>CAVVGU010000001.1:0-4290878 GCA_963747875.1 uncultured Solirubrobacterales bacterium | reverse complement strand
CAGTCCCAGAGGCTACCTAATGTGCATCCCCGAGATCGCGCGCGAGACCACGAGCTGCTGGATCTCGGCGGTACCCTCGAAGATGTCGTAGATCACGTTTCGGCCGCGCGCTGACGCGGTTTGGCTTGGTTGAGCCAAAACCGCTCCGGTGGGATCCGGCCGAATCGGGACACGACTGGCGCGAGACTGGCGCGCACCTATGGCGCGATTTCGCGAACTAGCGGGGGTCGGTGAAACGCGCGGTAGCCATTACAATCGAGCTATGACCACCAAGGAGCGCCTGCACAAGCTAGTGGACGAGCTCTCAGAGCAGGAGGCAGGCGAGACCCTTCGACTCATGGCCGCGAGACGGCAGGGCGCAAACGTCGACGGGTGGGGCGATCTGGACGCTACGACAGACACGACCACCGCCCGAATCACGCGAGACCTCGCCGAGGAGGAACGCAACGCCGGACTCACGCCCTGGCGACCGTGACCCCAACACGAGGGGAAGTGTGGTGGCACGAGCCACCCGACGACGAGCCCCGACCCTTCGTGATCCTCACTCGCAACGAGGCCATAGCGGGCCTCGAGAAGCTGGTGGCCGTACCGACCACGCAAACCATCCGCGGCATCCCCTCCGAGGTCGAACTGGGTCGCGAAGACGGAATGCCCGGCGACTGCGTCGTGAGCACCGACAACATCACCGTGGTTCGCAAGGCGCTGCTGACCCGGCAGATCACCACGCTCAGCCCCCAGCGGATGGACGAAGTCTGCCGCGCACTTGCCTACGCGACCGGTTGCTGAGACAGGGGTCAGGCAGCGCCCACGGGCGCCCTCATCGCGTGAGCTGCGCCGCCGGCGCCCGGCTGCCCGCGCGGTCCAGGTAGGCGTCGAGCTGGGCGGCCGCCTCGCTCTCGTTGCCGGGCATCAGGTGGCCGTAGAGATCGAGCGTGATCTGGATGCCCGCGTGGCCCATGTACGTCGAGAGGGCCTTCGCGTTGACCCCAGCGGCGATCATCAGCGACGCGAAGGTGTGCCGGCACTCGTGCAGCGTGATTGGCTCAAGCGGTGGTTCACGCGACCCTGACGGGACCAACTCGCCTTGGTCATCCAGTCGCCAGCCCCAAGCCTTGCGGGTGCGTTCTCGCATCGACGTGTCGTTGAATGGCCTGTCGGCCGTCACACCGAACACGAGGCCGTCCGTCCAGACGAGGTCCAGCAGGTGCTCGTCCAGGTGGTCCAGGAGGATCGCGGGAATCGGGACGCGCCGGTCTTTGCCGGACTTCGTGGAGATCTCGCCCTCGACCGCATCCCAGCCGCGCCGAACGTGGATCACGCCGGCTGCCAGGTCCACGTCCTCACGGCGCAGCGCCATCAGCTCGCCACGGCGCAGTCCCGCGTACATCGCGGTCGCCCACAGCGCCCTATCCGCCGGTCGCAGCGCCACGAGCAGTTCAGCACACTCGTCCGGCGAGGCGATCCGATCGCGGCGGCCGGTCGCCGCCGGCATCTGCAGATCGCTCGTCGGATTCACCGCGATCCCTGTCTCGGGCCGTGCCAGCGCCCGCTTGTAGATCGCACGGAGCGGAAGCAGCGTCACACCTATCGCGCTCTCGCTCAAGCCCGAGGCGAGCAGCCCGTCGACGAGGTCTTGCAGATCGGTCCGCGTTACCTCCGAGAGCCGCACCGAACCGACCTCGGGCAGCACGCGCAACCGCAACGCGATCTCGTACGCCCTGATCGTCGCCGGCTTGTAGGTGTCGCCCTTGCGGTTGCGGATCAAGCCCTTGCGGGCGCCGTCCAGCCACGCCTCGGCGGCTTGATCCACCGTGGTTGACTCCGGCGCCCGCAACGTCTGCTTGCGGACCGCCGTCCTCGCGTCGTCGCGCCACGCCTGCGCCGCGGCGTGCGTCGGGAACGTCTTGCGGATCTTCTTGCGGCCGCGCTTGCTGTACACGGACGCCTCATACGGGCACTTGTAGCGCCCGGTCCGGCTGCATCCGCGGCCGTGGCGTTGACGCACCCCGGTGGCCATCAGAAACCGCGTCCAGACGACGCGGCGGTGTACGGTGCCGATTGCATGGGAGCTGAACCTCCTGATCGGGTCGGGGCCGGGCTTAACCCGGCCCCTCCCACACCACCGGACATGCGGGTCCGCATCCGGCGGTTCGCGTCGTGTCCCGGAAACGGTGGTAGGGGTCGGCGAATCCCGTCAGGCCCTGCTCGACCCAGTAGGTGTCTGGTAGGGCGCGTCTGAGGAAGGTGCGTGCTGCGCGCCAGGAGCCCTTGTTGGTCATGGCCCACTCGCGGGCCTCCCTGTCGGGCATTCCCAGTGCTTGCAGGCGGCTCCATCGTGTTCTGATGCGCTGCCATTCCTTCCAGCGTGCCTGTCGCATTCTCCCTCTGAGCCAGCCGTCGAGTTCGATGAACGGTGTGGGTGTGTCGGCGAACGCGAAGTAAGCCGTCCACCCGACCGTGAAGCGGTTGATCTCGGTGATCCTCCGCTTCATCGAGACACCCCAAGTGCGGGAGGTCAGCCGGCGTATCTGGTCCTTGGCCCGCTTGCGGGCCTCGGGGTCCAAACGCACTTTGACCTCGCCGCGGCGGCGGTAGAAGCAAAACCCCAACAAGGGCTGCCTGACCGACCAGTCAACCGTGGACTTCCCTTGGTTGACCTTCAACTTGAGGCGATTCTCTACGTAACCGCTGATGCTCTGAAGGACACGGCGTGCCGCGCGCTCGCTCCCGACATAAATCCTGCTGTCGTCGGCGTAGCGCACGAAACGGTGTCCGCGCTGCTCCAGCTCCCAGTCGAGGTCGTCGAGCATGACGTTCGAGAGCAACGGCGAGAGCGGAGAGCCCTGTGGGGTCCCCTCCCCTGCCGCGTGCACCACCCCGCCATCCATGACGCCCGCGTCCAGGTAAGCCCGGATCAGCCGGAGCACCTGCTTGTCCTTCACTCGTCTTGCGACCCGCGCCATCAAAGCGTCGTGGCTGACCCGATCAAAGAACGAGTCGAGGTCCATCTCGACGCACCACCCCGCGTCACCATCTGCGATGAACTGGCGTGCCCGCTCGACCGCTTGATGGGCCGAGCGCCCCGGCCGAAAACCGAAGCTATGGGGATGGAAATGCGGATCGAAGACAGGCATGAGCACCTGCGATAGGGCCTGGCAGATCAGTCGATCCACCACCGTCGGCACTCCCAGCATCCGGCGTCCGCCCGAGGGCTTGGGGATCATCACCCTCCTGACCGGCGACGGTCGGTAAGTGCCCGCGTCAAGCATCGAGCGGACCTGCGGCCAATGGTCCTTCAACCATGGCCGCAGCTCCTTGGTGCTCATCCCGTCGATGCCAGCGGCACCGGCGTTACGCTCGACACGTCTGAGCGCCTCGGCGAGATTCTCCCAGGCCAAGAACTGCTCCCAGAGACCCGCCGCCGCGGGGTGAGGTGCGGTGTCACACAGCGCCGAATAGTCGCTGCGCTCTGGACCGGACTCTTCGGGCTTCACCCTCAAAGCACCCCGTCCAGGCCCCCAAAGGGGTTGGCTGCGGTCAAAGCGACCGTCACGAGCACGCATGTCCTACGCCTCGACTTCGCGTTCGGCCCTTCCCGGCGACCAACAATCCCGCCGGTACTATGACCTCTGCTGACTTCTCCACGGCGAGCACCAGCCTCTCGACCAGCACCGTCCCCCCACCCGGCGATCACACAATCGTGACCAGGCATCACGGGACACCCCTGGAGATCTCCCCAGGTAAGACCAGCAACCTTCACCACGCACCCGCCGCATCTACGTCTCGGCCCCTTGATGGCATAGGGCTTCGCCATCTACAGCTGGCTCGCCCGGACCGCGCCGCCTCAAATGCGATTCGTGTACCTCGGGTCGCAGTTTCGTCCTCCGGCTTCCTTCCCACCCCGCCTCACGACGACGCAGTTGCCTTCGACTTGTGGTTGGTGCCATCAACCTCCACAGGGGACTCGCACCCCCGAGCTGCTAATCATGCTGAGCGCACTGCCATGCCCCCGGCCGCGACAACGGTGCGGGGGCGCTTTGTAGGTGCTCGACACGCTACTCCCCCACTCCGACGCTTTCGGCGTGCCGGTCGAGCCAAGCCTGTAGCTCGCTGACCGGGATCAGCTTGCGGCGCCCAAGGCGCACGAGGCGCACGTCGGGCTCGATATGCGCGCGCCAGGTGTCCCACGACACGCCCAGCGCTTCGCATGCCTGCTCGACGCTGAGGGCGAGGGCGGGCGCGCTCTGCTTCCGGGCCGCAAAGGTGACTGCAGTACGTGGGGATATTGGGGCCATCGCGGTTACAGACCCCAACCTGCACGGACCGGCCAAGAGATTGCGTTAAGAACCGGTGCGGGCGCGACATTGGGGCGCGCATCTCAAAGGCCCTCGAAGAGCAAAGCCGCGCGGCAGGCCACCAGCCCCTGACACCTGCGCTTCGCTACGTCGGTCACCCGCACCACGACAAATCATTCCACTCCGAAGCACCCGGCGCGACGCCGCCGCCGATGCTCGCCCCTGCGCCACGACATGCCCGGCGGCACAGCAAAAATGCCAGTATAGACCAGATGCACGGGTCCGAGCAGGGCCACGATCGGGCCCCGCAATTTCGTGGCCGTTTTCGTGGGCCAAGGGTCAATACCCACAGAGGCGCACCCAAGCGCGACCCGATCGAGACGGAGATGACCGATGAGCCAGCGACTGAAGATCACGCTTTCCGACACAGCAATGGCCGAGCTGAAACGCCGCGCCGAGCGGGCTGGCGAGCCCGTGGCGCGGATCGCCGCGCAGATGGTGAGCCATCTCGGCGAGCACAACTCTGACGCCGATCGTGCCGCCGCGTCCACGCCAGCGGTGATCGAGGACGACGACCTCGATGTCGATCGCCACGCGAGCCCGTCATGGGCGACCCGACGTGGCGCAGGCGGATGTGGGGCTCGATCGTCGCCCTGCACGGACGGTATCCCCAGGCGCTCGCGCACCTCAAGGACGGCTGGTGGGAATACTCGTCCCACGTCGAGATCCTGTGCGCACTCGTTATCTGGCGTGACTGGATCGACACCGCCGCGGACGACCCACGACACGAGCTGGCTTTCCAGGCGCAGCTCGCGGACTACGCACATGCGCTCCGACAGGAAGGCGGCAGTATCACCAGCGCTTGGCAGCCCGGCGCTCCGCCCGACGATTGGGCCTATTGATCGCCCGTACGCGGTGGCGGCGCCCTGAGACAGCGCGTGACAGCCACCGACGACCCACGCGCATCGCTACGCGTTCGACGTGTAGTTCTGCCGCCACTCCTCGAGCGAAGGTGCGGGCGCGAGGTCGCCCATCACCCGGTGGATGATCTCTTCGCCATAGGTCCACAGCGCAGCCGAGTAGCGGCGGTACTCCTCGCGACTGATCCGCACCAGCTCCCCGTCGGCGTATGGGAGTGACGCGGCTTTCACGAGCGCACGGTCATCGACCCGTCCGGCGCGATGAGTCAGCACGTGGCGCAGTTGAACCATCTCGTTCAGCGCCGTGTCGAGATCATCAGGAATCGGGCGGCTCGCTCCAGCCTGTAGCCCTGCGTGTTTGAGAACGCTCTCCCAGCGCTTTGCGCCCGTGCCATGCGGTACGGCGTCCGAGGCGCCGAACTGCTCCGCAACGAAGCCCCGCACGTGCTGCTCGAGGGCCTGCAAGGTCTCGTCGTCAAGTTGAGCGGCGGCCTGCGGCTCCAGGCTACGCGCCCCGTCGATCATCCTCCGCGAGAGGTGCTCGATCAGAAAGTCCCGGGCGGCCGGGACGAGCTCCTCAACGAGCGCGTCAAGCGCACCTAGCATCGACACAAGCGTCGTTGCGTTCAGCTCGACGAGCTGATTCTCTTTCTCAACCCTCGCGAGCTCTGCTCGCTCACGCGCCGCCACCAGTGCCGCCTCGCGCTCGGCCCCGTTTTCTACGCCCTGTACGTCGAGGCGCTGGCGTTCGTGAGCCTCAGAGTCCACTAGCTCCTGCAGACCCCAGTCAGCGAGGGTGCGTACCCTTTCGGCGGCACCCATCGCAGCCCTCCAGTCCGCCGCCATCGCCTCCCGGCCATGCCCCAGACGAGGATCTCTGCGTGCGTCAGCCAGCTGCCGACCCGCCAAGCTCTGCGGCTGCTCTGAAGATGTATCGCTCATGCGGCACAGCGTGTCAGATCACGGATCGCCACCTCGCAGAAAGGCCCGAAAGAGCGGGAAGCAGCCACGGGGGCGTAACGCGTCCGCGCTATGCGGACAAGCAACCCGGAAGGCTGGCGTATCGTCCTGGCGATGACAGACGATCCTTTGCTTGGCTGCCGCTTGAAGCTGCAAGGTGCGTGGCGACACCGGCAGGCCCTGGGCACCGAGCTGCAAGCCTTCCTTGAAAGTGGCGATCCGGAGTCGTCTCCGCTGCATCTAGGGGTGATCGTCGGGGACTTCTTGCACAATCTGCGCTGCGTGCTCGACCATCTCGTCTGGCAGCTCGTGGATTTCAACGGACAAAAGCCGGGCGACCACAATCAATTCCCCATCTTCAACACCCGCGAGGCGTACAAGGAGAAGGTCGGACGGTACCTACGCGGCGTCGCCCCTGGCCACAGGGCGCTGATCGAAACATTTCAGCCTTACCACCTCGACACTGACGCCCGCCACCACCACCTCGCCGTCCTTCGCGACCTGTCGAACATCGACAAGCACAGGTTCGTGCATCCGGTGGTGATCGTCGGAGAGGGTGATGCTCGTGAGGTGCGATTCACCGAGCTCGAAGTGACCACCAATGCGCTCTTTCGACTTGAGTACTACATGACCTACACGCTGTTCAAGCGCTTTGAAAAGCTGTTTCCCCTGCCCCCGCACGCAGTCGACAACGTGATCACCAACGCCGTGCACGACGCCATCGAGACAGGCATCTGTGTGTCGGGTCGTCGACCCGAGGCCGCACTTGTCCGCGCGATCGCAGACGCGCTCGATGCGAGGCAAGATGTGTCCGTCACGCGCGAGGTTCGCTACCGGAACCTCCCCGGCTGGACGCGCCCGCCCGGAGGCGTCGATCTCACCCTCGACGGTATCGCGGCTGGTCGGGTGCTGATGGAGATGAAGGTGGACAAGCCGGAAGAGGCTCTATGGGACGCGCTGAAGCTCGGCGACATCCTCAGCGTGGAATCCCTCACATCTGGGTACCTGGTCTATGCCGGCAGTGAGCGCTCCTGGCACGAGGATGTTGAAGGAGCGGGCCTGTTCCTGAACCCGGGGATGTGGCGCGTGCTTGATCTCATCGAACGGTGGCCCCGAGCGTGGGCTGGCCTACTCGAAGGCGGGAGAGGCATACGGCTACGTCGCGGGGTCGGCGCCATCACCATCGCCCGGGTCTGCTGGATCAACGTGGGTCACGAGCCTGGCTATAGCGTGCGGGTCGTGCGCGTAGCGCCAGTCATGGATGCGCCGCCACAGGAGTACGACGACGACGGCTGGCCGGTCGACTTCACGCCACCGCGCGATCTGCGCCTCCGCGTGCGAAGAGCGCTCGCACGCCGACAGACGCGCCAGCGAGTGGCGCCGGCACCCACGACAGATCCATGCCATGGGTACCCGTGGTATCCGCGCTGGACTGACCGCCGACTCGCCCGAGTCGTGCGTGAGATCGGCGACAACGATGCGTTTGACTGCCTCCGCCATCGCCTCGCCACCGAGCGCGGGTGGCAAGAGACCGAGCTGTGCGCTCGAGTGGACCCGCTCCGCCGCGCATCGACCTGAAGCACCATCGCCGACCCGAGACACAAGCGGAACCGCTGCGGTCGCTACCTCGTCGGTCGACCGATCACGACGAGTCTGCGATTATCCGGCGCTGTGGTGCCCGCACTCGTAGGTCTGGCTGGCGTCGTCGTCGGGGTGCTGTTGACCGGCTTCAATGCTTACCGTGCGGAACGCGCCGAGGCCCGTCGCAAGGCACGTGCGAGCGCCCGCTTGTTGCAAGCTGAGCTGTGGGCAATCGCCGGCCGGGCGAGGCTCCTGGCGGAGGAGCTAAAGGAGCACGGTGATCGTGACGCCTGGTTGAAAGCTGTAACGGCACTCTCGACGCTCCCTGAGTCGCGGCTGTGGGCGGATCATCAAGCGGTCCTAGCAGCGACGCTCTCGACCGACGATTGGGGGGAAGTTTCCGGGGCGTATCGCAGTCTCGATCTGCTGAAAGCTCAGGCCCCCAGCGACCAGGACTGGGAGCAACTTCACGACGGTTCGCGGCTGGGACGGGCTCTATGGTCCCAGTTTGTCATCGGCAGCTTCGTCGACGGACTCGAACACGGAGCCCTGGCGCTTGCGAAGTTGGCTGGTGCGCCCACAAAGCGAAGCCCGGGCGATGAACTCGACAGGCTCCTCGGCGTCGTCTCATCTAGCGATACTCGCTACTCAACGTCGAGTAGCCCGGAGGCGACGCCGTAGTCAGGCGCCCGGCGTCAATGGCGCGAGCCCCGCGTCTGGAACACAGTCGCCGCTCCCGCGCGTCCGAGGATCAAAACGGAACCATATTGGAACTATGAAGCCCCTCGTCGGGACCAAAACCCCGTTCGTTCCAGGGCCTTCTCCAATGGGCGATACTGGGCTCGAACTCGCTGCCCGGCCTCGGCTCAGCGATGCAGGCCCGGATTCGCTGCGCTGAGGTGCTCTGAGGTTCTCTCAGCTTCGCTCAGGTTGTTCCGACAATGGTCCGACGGCCCCGGCGAGGCTCTCACGTACTACCGGGGGGTGGCCGCATTTCGACGGCGATCTGCTGGAGCCACTCCTGCGAGGTCCTGCCGGTCAACCCTGCAAGATGCCCGATGGCGAACTGCGCCGTGTTCACGAACGTCAGCAGCATCCGTTCGAGCGCATCCTCCTCGCCCTCTGCCGCGACCGCCTCATCGTAGTAGGCCCAGAAGCGCTTGTGGTCGGCATCGTTTAGCCACTCGCCGACCGGCGTGTTGATCCGCAGGGTGAGCATCGCCACCACGGCGGCGTCATAGTCGTAGAACTCGCCCGGCTCGTCGCCAGCGAGGTGCTCACAAATCTGAGCCGCTTGGGCGTCTGTTAGCTGCCATTCGCGTCCCTGCCCAGGCGCGTCGTCAGGGAACAGGTCCCGCGCAATCCGACGCACTCTCCGTGCCCCAGCGCTACGCGAGTAGCCCTCGGCCGACCCCCACAATTCGACCGCTAGCTCGGTCGGCGTTCGCGTCGCCACCCGAAGTCACCGCTTCCCGCGTGTTCTCTGCTCTGCTTCTATCACCCTGACCTCCTCAACCAGCTCCTCGTGGGTCGCTCGCCGCCACAGCCGATACGACACGACGAAGCATCCCAGCGCTATCGCTGCGTCGAGCGCAACATAGACAACTCCGGTCGTCACGCGATGGAACGCCCACTTACCTTCAGCCGCGTTGATGACCATCGCTATCCCGAAGATCGCCACGAACCCGGAGACAGTCTTCATGCGCCCAGGCTACCGATGCGCGTCCTCGATGCGTCGCCGCAGAGGTCGTCGTCGCCGAGATCGCCCGGCACATTCCCGCCTTGCGTCCAAGCGCGACCTCGACCCTGCGCTGCTGTTCGCAGCGCTCCAGGTCATGCCGATCGACTGGCAGGCCGCGAGCGAGTACGACGACCATCGTGAGGAGGCCGACAAGCGCATCGCAGACCGCGACCCCGACGACTGGCCGACCGTCGCGCTCGCGCTCAAGCTGGACCTCCTGGTCTGGACGCAAGACAAGGACCACACCGACGCCGGCATCGAAGTCTTCACGACCGGCAACCTGCTCGACACGCTACGCGACGCCGGACACGACCCAGATCTTGCATGACTGGCGCGAGAACTGGCGCGACCAGCCTTTTTCGCGCGCCGCTGCTCTGGCCTCAGCGACGCCACAGCACGACCCGCACCAACCCCAAAACCCAGTCCCAGAGCTACTTGATGTGCATCCCGGAGATCGCGCGCGAGACCACGAGCTGCTGGATCTCGGCGGTACCCTCGAAGATGTCGTAGATCTTGGCGTCGCGGTGCCAGCGCTCGACGGGGAACTCGCGGGCGTAGCCGTTGCCGCCGAGGATCTGCATCGCGCGCTCGGTGACCCACACGGCGACCTCGCCGGCCTTCCACTTGCTCATGGAGCCCTCGGCGTTCTCGAAGGGGACCATGTTGCGGCCCATCCAGGAGGCGCGCCACACGAGCAGGCGGGCGGCGTCGATCTCGAGCTTCATGCGGGCGAGGGTGAAGGCGATGGCCTGGTTCTCGATGATCTTCTTGCCGAACTGTTCGCGCTCCTTGGCGTACTCCAGCGCGTACTCATAGGCGGCTCTAGCAATCCCGAGCGCCTGGGAGCCCACCGTGGGGCGGGAGGCCTCGAAGGTGGCCATGGAGGCGTTGGACTTGTTTTTCTTGCCCTCCCGGGCGCGGGCGAGGCGTTCGTCGAGCTTCTCCTTGCCCCCCAGCACGTAGCCAGCGGGGATGCGGCAGTCATCGAGGTAGACATCCGCAGTATGGGAGGCGCGCAGGCCGTGCTTTGCGACCTTGGCGCCCTGAGAGATCCCCTTGGCTTCGCTCATGGGGACCACGAAGGCGGCGTGGCCACGGGAGCGCAGCTCGCGGTCGACGGTGGCGACGATCACGTGGACGTCGGCGATCCCCCCATTGGTGGCCCACGCCTTCTGGCCGTTGAGGATCCACTCGCCGGCGGCCTCATCGAACTTGGCGGTGGTGCGCAGCGCGCTCACGTCGGAGCCCGCGTTGGGCTCGGAGGAGCAGAAGGAGGCGACCTTGAGGTCCTCGGGGGTCCCGAAGCAGCGGGGGATCCACTCCCCGATCTGCTCGCCCGAGCCCTGGCCGAAGATCGCGGCGACGGCGAGCGAGGTGCCCATGATCGCCATCCCGATCCCCGCGTCACCCCAGAAGAGCTCCTCGTTGACCATCGGCAGGGTGAGGCCGGTGGGGTCGGCGAAGAACTGGGCGAGCCCTTCGAAACCGTAGAGGCCGATCTTGGCGGCCTCCTGGATGATCGGCCAGGGGGTGGACTCCTTCTCGTCCCACTCGTGGGCGGCCGGACGGATCACGTCCGCGGCGAATCCGTGGACCCAATCGCGGACGTCCTTCTGGTCCTGGTTGAGGGCCATCGAGAAGGTGGCCTCCTTGTTGGCCGCGCTGGTGATCGCCTGGACAGCAGCCTCGGCGGCCTCGGTGGTGTCGGCGACAGAGGTGGCTGACATCGAAGGGGCTCCTTCTTTAAGTTTAAAGAGAAAGAGGATGGATGGGTCGGTGAGCAGCGTTCCCGGGCGCTGCTCGGAGCACGCAGCGGGCAAACTGGAGCCCCTGCGGGGACTGAAGTCTACCGTAAGCGAACGGTTTTGGGAGGTCAGCGGGTCTGCCAGGCCTCCTCGTCGCGGGTGAGGGCGATGACGTCTTTGGGCAGCCTGCCCGCAGCAACGTCAGCCACCGTCACACGCTCGAGCACCTTGCGCAGGTTGGTCCGCAGCGCGACCCACACCTGCTGGAGAGACTCCGCGGAGCCGCTGTAGGCGACCTCCTCAGGGCGCTGGCCGCGGACCCCCACCAGCGGACCTTCCACGGCGCGGATCACGTCGGCCAGGGTCACCTCCTCCGCGGGACGGGCGAGCCAGTAGCCCCCCTCGGGCCCGCGCTGGCTACGCACGATCCCGGAGCTGCGTAGCTGGGTGAGGATGTTCTCCAGGAACGACAGGGGGATGCCCTGCGCCTGGGCGACCTCGTCGACCTTGCGGGGCGCCTCGGAGCTGCTGGTAGCCAACTCCACGGTCGCTCGCACGGCGTAGTCGGCCTTCGCTGTTACGCGCACGGACTCATTCTCTACGAAAACGCGGCGGCAGGCTTCACGGGCGCGCAGATGTGCCGCCTGGGCGCAGGGAAGGAGCCGTCATGGGCGCCGAGCAAGGTGGCCTCATACCCAGAGCAAGGACAGCCCGCATCGCCGCCGGCAGCATCCGCGCCCGACAGCGTAGGCGGCAAACGACGTGATACCTAACCCGGTGGGTCGCGCCACATCGCCCACATCTTGGGGCCCCGCGGCAGGCGGTGCTCCCGCGTAACACGGAAGCCGTGGCGGGCGTAGAAATCGATGTTGCGCTCCTTGGAGGACTCCAGATAAGCCCCGATCCCGTCCGCGTCGCACTGCGCCAACACCCCTCCCAGCACGGCCGAGCCGTGGCCCTGCCCCTGGGCCGCGGGATCGGTGCCGAGCACCGCCAGGTACCAGTGGGGTGGGCGTTGGGGGTGGCTGCGCTCGAGCCCGACGAGACCGAAGCCGACCAGCGGTAGGCGCGCGAGCAGGCGGGGGTGCAGCGAGCTGCGGGCAATCTCGGCATCCTGTCGCAACGTCGTGCGCCAGCGCTGTGGCGGCGCCCACAGCGCGGCGGAGTTGAGAGCGGGCGTCGTCCACACCTCCTCGTCGAGCAGCAGATGGCGCAGACGAGCCGTCTGGAAGCGTTCTAGCACCCGGGGCCGCAGGCTCTCCGGCGGGCACGACCAGATCGCCACTGGGTCGTCCATGAACGCCCGTGTCAACATCGCCGCGAGCGCCGGCACGTCCTCCTGGGTGGCGCGGCGAGTTACGGGGAGCTCACTCACGGGCCACGATGATACGGAGGCGAGGGTCCCACGCATGGAACCTCATCGTGGCAGCTCGCCGCTCGGGCTCAGGCCGGCGCGCCGGCCTCGGCCGGCAGGGGCTCCTCGTGACAGCCCGCGGCGTCGGGGCTCGCGCCCACCAGCTGGCCGCCTGCGCACTCCTCGGCGCTCACCGCACGCTCGGGGTTCTGGATGCCCAGCGCGCCGATCAGACCACCCAGCAGCACGAGGCTTCCCGCGATCCCGATCCCCACACGGAAGCTCTCCAGCGAGGCCCCGTCGGCGGCGGCAATGATCTGTCGCGCCTCCCTCGGAGGCACCCCGGCGACCGCGGGGCGCCCGAGGGTCAGCCGCTTGGCCTGGGCCACCGCCGCCTGGGCCGGCGGCGAGAGCGGCTCACCCGCGAGCCTATGATCGAGCGAGGTGCCGAACTGGACCGCGACGATCGCACCGAGCGCCGCGATCCCCAGCAGTCCTGCGACTCGCGCCACCGCATTGTTCACGCCCGAGGCGATCCCCGCCTGGCGCTCCTCCACGCCCGCCAGCACCGCCGCGGTGAGCGGCGCCACCGTCATCGAGAGGCCCAGCGAGAAGATCAGCAGCCCCGGTAACACCTCTCCGAGATAGTCCACGTGAATGCCGATCCGCAACAGCAGGAGCAGGCCCGACCCCGCGATCACCGGTCCCAGGCCCATGAACAGCCGTGGCCCATAGCGATCCGCCAGCCCCCCAAAGCGGCGCGAGAGCAGCAGCATCACAATCGTCACCGGCAACGTCGCGAGGCCGCTCTGCAGCGGGGTGTACCCCGCGACCTGCTGCAGGTACAGCACCAGGAAGAAGAACAGCACCGACAGCCCCGCGTACATCGCAAACGTCTCCACGTTGCCCGCCGCGAAGTTGCGCCGCGCGAACAGGCCCAGCGGGAGCATCGGATGGCGCGCGCGAGACTCGAACAGGAGGAACCCCGCGAACAGCAGGCCGCCTACGATCAACGGCACCGCGACCGCCGGGCTCGACCAGCCCAAGCGGGGCTGCTCGATCAGCGCGAACACCGGTCCCCCCAAGCCCAACGCACACAGTAGCGCACCCGTTATGTCCACGGCCCGGCTGCCGCCCTCGACCGGAGCCGCGCGCGGGATCACAGTCAAGATCAGCGCCAAGCACACCGCTACGAAGGGGAGGTTGACGAGGAAGATCCAGCGCCACGACCCGATTCCCAGCAGCAGCCCCCCACCGAGCGGTCCGATCGCCGCGGCGATCGCACCGAACGCCGTCCACGTCCCGATCGCCGCACCCCGCTCGGACTCCGGGAACGTCGCCACGATCACCGCCAGCGAGCTCGGGATCAGGAGCGCGCCCGCCACCCCCTCCAGTGCCCGGAACGCGATCAGGAAGCCGATCGTGGGCGCCAGCGCACACAGCAGCGAGGCCACCCCGAAGCCCCCCACCCCGAGCGCGAACACGCGCCGCTCACCGAACAGGTCCCCCAACGATCCCCCCACGAGGATCAGCGAGCTGAGCGTCAACAGGTAGGCGTTGCTGACCCACTGCTGGCCCGCCAGACCGCCCCCCAGCTCGCGCTGAATCGTCGGCAGCGCGATGTTGACCACCGTGCCGTCCAGAACTGCGATGCCCGACCCCACGATGCAGGCCGCGAGCGTCAGCTGCTTGACCCGGGCCGTTGGCAATGCCGTCATCAGACCAATGTATGGCAGCGCGTCGCCACTTCCCCCATGCGTACCCTTCGCGCTCCACATGACCCACCACTGCGACACCGATCCCGAGCGGCGGCTCACCTTCGACGAGGAGCTCCTGACCGACGGCTCCGCCGTGGGTGCCCGGCTCGGCGACGAGCCAGCCGAGGTGCGCGCGGCCAACGCCGAGCGCGTTCGCGAGATCGCAGCAGAGTTCGCCCGCGGCTTCGACGCACTTGCCGGAATCGGGCCGGCCGTCACCGTCTTCGGGTCCGCCCGCACCCCCCGCGATCACCCCCACTACGCGCTCGTGCGCGAGGTGGGCGCTTGCCTGGGGCGGGCGGGCTATGCGGTGATGACCGGGGGCGGGCCCGGGCTGATGGAGGCCGCCAACCGCGGGGCGCACGACGTGGGGGCGCTCTCGATCGGCTGCAACATCGAGCTTCCCCGCGAACAGGCCCTCAACCCGTACGTGGACATCGGGCTGCGCTTCCGCCACTTCTTCGCGCGCAAGGTCATGTTCGTGCGCTATGCCAGCGCGTTCGTGATCGCGCCCGGCGGCTACGGAACGCTGGATGAGCTGTTCGAGTCCCTCACTCTGATTCAGACCGCCACCATTCGCCACTGCCCTGTGCTCCTGCTCGGCGATGGCGAGTGGGACGGCCTACTGCAATGGCTGCGCGCACGGGCGCTCGCCGACGGACGGATCGACGCCGAGGATCTCGAAGTGCTGCAAGTGGTCGAGCATCCTGGCGACGTCTGTGAGATCATCGACGCCGCCCGCCGCCGCCAACGCGAACGCGACATCCCGCGCACGTCGTTCACGCGCGAAACTGCGTCCACCGATGGTTAGACGGTGCGTGGATTGTTGCTCATGCTGCCCGCCCTGAATCGTCGTATGCTGACCATATGACTGAATCGGCAAGTGAGGCCTCCGGCGCACAACATCAGCCTCCTTTGACGCCAGCGCTGGTGGTGGAGCGGTTCTTGGACCTTCTCCGCGCGGGCGACGTTGAGCGAGCAGTGGAGCTCCTAGCGGTGGATGTGGAGTATGTGAACGTTGGGCTGCCAACCGTGCATGGGCGTGAGCGTGTTCGCCGACTCTTTCGCGCCACGCTTGGTCGGGCCGATAGCGGGTTCGAGGTCTACATGCACGCCATCACCGCCAACGGCCCCACGGTGCTGACCGAGCGTACAGACGTCCTCAAGCTCCGTCAGCTGCGCGTCCAGATCTGGGTCTGCGGGCGCTTCGACGTCCACGATGGGCAAATCGTGCTCTGGCGCGATTACTTCGACTACGTAGCCGTCTTCGCCGCGACGGTACGCGGCCTGCTGGGTACCGTCTTTCCGCCAGCGCGCGCGAAGCCGCCTACGACGACCTGAGCTCTGAGACCCGTCGCCCTCTTCGGCGTTGTCTGTGGGGAGACTGCGCACGGGGTGGGACATCCGCCGCCCAGGCCTCACGTAGGTTGGCGACGCCAACTCGCGAGGAGACCCATGTGGATCAGGTCCCAGTAGCCGCTGCTGGCCCTGCGTGCCTCGCGCGCGACGCCCTCTTCCCTAAAGCCAGCCCTCCTGTAGCAGCGCAGCGCCGGTTCGTTGAAGGAGAACACAACCAACTCCAACCTATGCAGGGCGAGATCGTCGAACGCGAACGCGATTAGCCACTCCAGCAGCCGGCCCGCGATCCCCTCGCCACGCATCTCCGGAGCCACCGCGACGCGGCCGATGCGTCCGAGCTCGTGCTCAGGCACCACCTCGAGCTCCGCGTGCGCGAGCGCCGCATCACTCTCGCGGTCCGCAGCACAGATGAGACGGCGATGCTCCCCCGCCGTCGCAACATATTCGACGAGCTCACGCTCGCCGAGCGGGAAGGTGAATCGCAGTCCCACCCACTGCAACAGCTCGTCGGACGTACTCGCCCAGCCGGCCAGCCTCCCCGCGTCGCCAGGCCGCAACGGGCGAAAGTTGAGTTTCTTGGATGCAGACGTCATCTTTGTAGCAGGCTATTGCACACAGCCCACTCAGATTGCCCGACGCCAAGAGCCGGAAACCGGCTTCAAGGCGAGGATTCGCGAATCGCACGACGCCAAAGCCTTCGCATTCTCGCTCACGCGCCGTGCGCCTTTGCTCGCGTGAGCAGCAGCGAGAACAGTCGCGCTTTGGTAGCGGCCGGGAATGGGCGTGGCACACCGGCGGTGAAGAGGGAGCCCTCGGCGGGACCGTCCACAAAGCCGAGTATGTCGATGGAGACGGGAATTGCGACTTTGCGCAAAGTGATCGTCGTGGTTATGCGCCACGCAAAGCTCCCCGCTGTGCCGGGAGCGGAAGGCGCTCCTTGTGAGATCGATACCGGGCTGACGGTAGCGCCACTGTACTTGTGGCTTTTGAAGAGCAAGTCGAGGTAGTGGGAGAGGCACGCCTTGACATGCGGTCCGCGGATCGTCGCGAGTTCCTTTGCCGCCAAAGCCGGCGTCCGCACAACGCTGACGCTGGACTGCACGCTCTCGTCCCCGCCGCTGGTTTCGTCTTCGAATTCCGCGGAGCTCATTTCGACGATCGCATGACTAGAGCCCAGACTCCCAACGCAGCGAAGCATTTCGTGTTCGAGCCTCTTTTCCGCCGCCGTTTCCTGTTCGTGCACCGCAGAGACCCTGAATCCCGGCAAGTCTGCGGCGGTCAGGTTGACGGCGCGAGCAAATGCAATCGCCTGGGCCTTGGTCATTGCTCTGCTGACACCAGCTGAACTCTCGGCCACAGGTGCGACGTGCGCGCTCGTCCTGGCGGCGGCAGGGACAACTGTTGTGGTAGGGACATCGCTGCCACTTCCGCAGGCGACCAGGAGACTCCCCGTCGCAAATAGGGCGAGAGTAAGGATCATTCGGCGCATCGTCGGCGCAGTATGCCAGGGTCCCCGGCCGGTCGGTTTCACGAGCTGGGTTGTAGCCCTGGTCCGCCCCGCGGAGGCCAGGCTCCCGTTCCCTCGGCCAAGAGACCCAGCGCGCGCAATCCCAACCTGATTAGGGCAACGGGCGCGAGGCTCGATCCTCGAACCGTGTCGCGCATTTGAGTGGCGGTCGCGCGCATCCGATGAAGGATCATGCGGTTCTCTAGAGATCACCCGGATGCCCGCGATGCCTTCGGGGCTACACCGTCGCACGCCAGCGAGGCGTTTGGGGCGACTCGTGCACCGAGGCGACGATCGCCCGCAACCAAACAAATCCTCCTATCCGCCCGCCTTGCGGTACTCCTCCTCTGTCTCGGGCTCTATGCGATCGGCCCACTCAGGCACCACAACATCTTCGTCGCAGAAAACGGCGTCTCCGAATCCTCACGCAGCTCGGGCCCTAGCCAGGACGCCGCGTCATCGCCGTTCTGGTGCGGGCCGGGAGAGCCTCCGCAGCTCGCTACCCTCACTACAGCGCAGTTCCTGGATCTACGCGCCATCACCGAATCCGTTGCGACTCGAGCAGGCGGGCGGGAGTATGCGTGGGGCGCCGTTTCCCCGAACGACGCGTGGAGCGACAATGCGCCCGAACATAGCGCAGCGGAACGCTCGACAGCGGTGCCCTGGCCAGGAAGCTTTGAGATCCGCCAATGGGCACCCGACCCCCAATGGGGACCCTCCTACCGAGACGACATCGTCACCGATGTTTTCGCATTTTCCACCTCCGCCCAGGCACGCCGCTTCTTCGGTGATGCCGCCAGTACTCGATGCCGGCGCTCAGCCTCGCTGCGGACAACCGAGCGAGTACCCCTGGCCCGCAGCCTGCACTGGGTCAACCCCGACCACGCGACCGAGGAGGACCTCTATCTCCTCCGCGCCCGCTTCGTCTACCGTCTCGCCGACGTGCGCCCTCAAAGTAGTGCACCGCCACCCACCAGAGCGGAAGATCAGATCGGGTTCGTAACCCTCGAAGCACTCGCATGCACTCTCCCGCAGACGGGATGCTCAAAACGGCGCTCGCCGCGCACCTGAACGACCTGACCGCTCCCGCGCGCTACCTGAATGCGCCACTAGAGGCATCGCGTAAGCCTCAGCCGTTGAGAATCGCCGCACGCCCGCTTGTGTGCGGCGAAACCAAAGGCTTCGCTGGAGTCCTTCAGGTACCACACACACTGCCCGATTCGGGCAGCTCGCGCGACACCCAACCAGCGCGTATGTATGGCTTTAAGGGAAGCCCTTAAGTCGTTCGTCCAACACCTCTGGAAATTGTCGGGAGAGCGTGCATTCTTGCCTTCTCGCCCGCATGCCGGCAAGCACCCCTCGAAGTGCGTCTTTCGCAAAATGCGAATCGACCGCCTCACCATCACCATCACAGCCAGGAGACGATACATGCGACCCCTTCAAGCTCTCAGGCATTCATTCTCACATCTCTCACCTACCAACCAACTCTCACACACGCCGAGCATCGAACCATCCACACAAGATTGCCAGGCCCAGATAGCAAGCCGCCATGACGCGCAGATGATAACCGGGCGCACCCTGCCCACCGACCCATACAAGGCCTGGCTCGAGCAGCGCGAAGTCGAGCGCGAACGCGAACGCCACACTCTCAACCCCCGCGATGCCTGGGAGAATCTGAGGACTCAGAGCTTCTGCGCGATCGGTCGTAGCTGAGGGCCTACGGGTCCACTTCAAGCCCGAGGCCCGCGACGGCGGCCGTCTCATGATGGCGGTCGCCTCGCATCTCCCCTTGCCAGCCAGATCCTCGGACGGCGCCCCGTCGCGCGCGATCGGTGGGGAGGTCGTTCCAAAACCGGTTGGTTGATATCGGCATTTTCCCTGCAAAAGTGCGGTCTTTGGATGTGGTCGCCGTTCTTGCGGCATCGCTAGCTTAGCCTCACTCGCCCGTCGCCAGGCGCTCTGCTGGCATAAGACTTCCCAGTCGCCCGCTGGCGAAGCGGGGAGATTGGATCGAGACCGGCTAGGCTGGTGATAGCGAAGTCGGATGAGGAAGGTGGATGGCCGACAAGCGCCAAAAGAGGGTGTCCGGATTCATCGAGCCGTTCCGGGTCAAGCCCGGTGCGAAGGTGACTCTTGCCAAGGACTTCGACCCCGCTTTCAAGGGGGGTGTGAAGAAGAAGCGGGAGGGTCGCGCTCTGCTCGCCGAGGGGGTGCGGCTACTGTCCGAGTACCAGGCTCGGCTTGCGGCTCAGGATAGGTGGGGGGTGCTGGTGGTCTTGCAGGCGCTGGATGCGGCCGGCAAGGACGGGACTATCCGTCACGTGATGAGTGGGGTGAACTCCCAGGGTGTCGCGGTGCACAGCTTCAAGGTGCCCTCGGCGGAGGAGCTCGACCACGACTTTCTCTGGCGCTATGCGCAGCGCCTCCCCTCGCGTGGCGCGATCGGCATCTTCAATCGCTCCCATTACGAGGAGGTGCTTGTGGTGCGGGTGCACCCGGAGAACCTCGATCGCCAGAAGCTGCCGAAGGCAGCGAAGGGGGGCGACGTGTGGCGGCGACGCTACCGGGAGATCAACGACTGGGAGCGCTACCTCGCCGACAACGGTATCCGGGTCGTCAAGCTGTTCTTGAACATCTCCAAGGAGGAGCAGCGCGCCCGCTTCCTGCGCCGGATCGACCTTCCCGACCACAACTGGAAGTTCTCCACCGCCGACGTCAGGGAGCGCGAGCACTGGGATGAGTACCAGAGGGCATTCTCCGAAACGCTCTCGAACACGAGCACAGAGTGGGCTCCGTGGTACGTGATCCCGGCGGACCGCAAGTGGTTCGCGCGGATCGGCGCCGCGGCCGTCCTGGTTCACGCGCTGATGGAGATCGACCCTCGCTTCCCGCCCGTCACCAGCCAACAGCGCCAAGCGCTGCTCGAGATCAGGCAGCGCCTCGAGGAACAGGCATCCAAGGGTGCCGCCGCTGACCCTTTCGAACGGTAGCGCGAAGACGCAAAGGACGGCGAGCCCCGGCGCGATCGTCACCTGACCGAGGCTTCCCGCATACAGCGTGCGACGAACACGGCCCAGCCTGTCCCGAGGAGCACGCCGGCAATCACGTCCCCCGGATAGTGCACGCCCAGGTAGACGCGTGAGAGGGCGACCGCGAGCACGAGCACCAGCGCCACCCCGGCGGCCACCCGGGTGACCAGCCGCGAGACCCCCGCCGCTACCAAAGCCAGCACGAGCGAGAACCAGAACGCGCTCGCCTGCGTGGCATGTCCCGAAGGGAAGCTCGAACCGGTCACCATTTGCAGATGCTCGACGGGGGGCCGTGGTCGGGACACGAGCAGCTTGATGATGTTCGAGAGCAGCATCGCGCCGGCGAGGCTCAGCGCCACCGCGAAGGCCTCCCCGCGCAGTCCCGCCCGGACGAGCAGCAGACAGCAGACCAGGGCGAGCGGGACCAACACGAATGCGCTGCCCGCCCAGGTCACCACTTGCGCCGCGGCGCTCAGGCCGGCCGAGCGTTCACCGGCGACGTCCTGCACCACGTCCAACCCACCTGACCCGACCAGCGAGGTCACGAGCGCCCCAGCCACCCAACCGACCAGCATGAAGACGACCAGGCCGAGCGCCAGACGTGCCGCGAGAATCCTCACCTGCCCACAGCCACCCGCAATAGCGCGCCCAGGTTGTCCGTGGTCAGCACCACAGCTTGGGCGCCCGGCACGAGGCCCACTGTGCGAGGTAGCCAGCGGCACATTGGCGGATCCTTTCTTGGATGCTGCGGTTGGTGTCTAGTCTAGGTTGCCGTGAGGGTAGTCATGGTCCGGTATCAAGAACCGGTCCTCTAGGCAGGACGCCTGGATACTGCCGTGCGTCGAGCTGACGAGAATGCCGTCTGAGACGATTGACGATCTTGATAGTGCCAGCCTGCGTGACCTGCATGCGTTCGTGCTGGGGCTCGGTCGCTTCCTGGCCCTCGCCGGAGCGGCGGTTAGTGAGACGCAGGAGCGTCCGACGGCTGTGACGGTAGCCAGCGGCGTGGAGGACGCGCGCGTCGTGGTGCTCCCCACTGCGTTGATGCTGTCGTTCGGGCATGCCGGGGCTGCCACGATCGAGTCGATCCCCCAGTTCGGAGCGGGCTTGCGTCTGGATCAGATCTCGGCGCTCTATGTGCTCGTAGGCAAAGCGGAACGCGGTGAGGTGAAGCCCGTCGATGGCCTGCGCTCGCTTCACGAGATTCGCGTCATGCGACCTCGGCACGGCGCGGTGGTAGGCGTGGTGAGCTACGCGGCTATGACGGTTGGGTTGTGCCTGGTCCTGCAGCCCACTCCCACCGATGTTGGGGTCGCCGCGTGCCTTGGTGTACTCGTTGGCTCGCTCGTGCTCGCGGCGCGAGGTCGCCAGGCGCTGCTGGTGCTGGTTCCTGTGTTGGCCGCGACGATGGTGTCGGCGTTGAGCTTCGAGGCCGTAAAGCACGGGTATGCGGACCCCGGTCTGCGTGCTCTGATCGCCCCATTGGTCACATTCCTGCCCGGAGGGGCGCTGACTACGGGGACTCTCGAGCTGGGCCTCCGGCGAGATGGTCGCTGGCTCCAGCCGGCTAGTGTTCGGGAGCGTGCAGTTGCTGCTGCTCGCGTTTGGGATAGTCGCTGGAGTCGAGCTTGTGGGGTTGCCGAGTGAAACGGTGCTTCACGACGCCCACGTCAACCTGCTCGGCCTTTGGGCTCCGTGGCTCGGCGTCGCCGTGTTCGGCATTGCGGTCGCCGTGTATTTCTCTGCGCCGCGAGGGGCGCTGCCGTGGCTGATGGCTGTCCTGCTCGCGGCCTGGCTGGGGCAGCTCGCCGGCAGTCAGCTCTTCGGGGCCGATGTCAGCGGGTTCTTCGGTGCGCTCGCGATGACGCCGATCGCGCTCTTGCTCGCTTGTCTGCCCGGAGGACCTCCGCCGCAGGTCACCTTCTTGCCGGCCTTCTGGTTGCTGGTCCCCGGCGCGTTGGGTCTCATCGGCGTCACCGAGATCGTTGGTAACCCGGCCACCGCGAGCATCGCCGATCTCGTAGCGCCGGTCGGGTCGATCGTCTCGATCGCACTCGGGGGTGCTCGGCGGCGTCTCGCTGTATCGCGCGCTCGCCGAGATCCCCGCGCAGCTGCGTCGCTGACCTACCGGCGAGCAAGAGCGTCGAATTCCGGGACGACGCGCGGTCGCCCGAGGTACGTAGTTAACCACACTTCGGTCTGCGGCTATCCCGTAATAACGCCCGATTGTGGTCCAGTAAATTTTCGTCTCAATGGCGGCTATGGAACCGACAATTGGCCGCCCGGTGTCGATGCCCAAGTCTGCGGCGGCCTCGATCCCGAAGCCGAAGGCGATCACGTGGGTGACGCTGGCTTTCATGACGACGGCGTCGGTTGCGAGCCTGCGCAGCGCACCGACGATGGCCGTCTACGGGCTGGCGTGCGTATTCCTTTACATCTTGCCGGCGATTGTGTTCCTGATGCCGCAGGCGCTGGTCGCCGCGGAGCTGGCGTCGGGTTGGTCCGGGGGCGTCTTTCGCTGGGTGAGCGAGGGCATCTCGCCGCGCTGGGGCCTGCTCGCGGTCTGGGTGCCAGTTCGCGATGACGATCTTCTATTACCCGACGCTGCTCGGGTTCGTGGCGAGCACGCTGGCGTATGTGTTCAACCCGAGCCTGGCGACGAACGGGGTGTATACCGGGGTGGTCATCGTCGTCGTGTTCTGGACGGGCGTGTTCCTCTCTGCGCGCGGAGGCACCGGCGGAATCGCGAAGCTCGCCTCGAGCGGGCTTGTCGTCGGGACGCTGATCCCGGGAGCGCTGCTGGTGGTCCTGGGGGTCGTCTACTTGCTCCAGGGCAATGCTTCGGCGGCGCCGATGAATGCCAGCCACCTGCTTCCCGAGTGGACCGGGATCGCGAGCCTGGTGCTGATCGTCAACAACTTCCTTTCATATTCGGGGATGGAGATGAACGCGGTGCACGTCTCCTCGCTGCAGAAGCCGCGCAGTGAATTCCCGAAGGCGATGTTCTTCGCAGTCGCGCTCGTGCTGGTCATCTTCATCCTTCCGGCGCTCGCGATCAGCTGGGTGATCCCGGCCCAGGAACTGAGCCTGACGGCCGGGGTGATGCAGGCGTTCGACGCCTTCTTCGCCTATTTCGGACTGGCTAAGCTCGTCCCGATCACCGTGGTCGGATCGGGTCCCAACGGGGCCAACCCCCACCACGAGCTCGGCGAACGTGAGACCCAGGACGGCGACATGGTCGTCCTCGACTTCGGCGGCCTCAAGGACGGCTACGGATCCGATACCACGCGCACCGTCCACGTCGGCGAGCCCACCGAGGAGGAGCGCAGGGTCTTCGAGGTGGTCCGCGCCGCCCAGCAGGCGGGCTTCGAGGCAGTGCGACCCGGAGTCGAATGCCAGGAGATCGACCGCGCCGCCCGCAAGGTGATCACCGACGCCGGCTACGGCGAGTACTTCATCCACCGGGTTGGCCACGGGATCGGCATAACGACGCACGAGCCCCCCTACATGGTCGAGGGCGAGACCCACCCGATCAAGCCAGGAATGTGCTTCTCAATCGAGCCTGGGATCTATCTGCCGGGCCGCTTCGGAGTCCGGATCGAGGACATCGTCGTCGTCACCGAGGACGGCGGGCGACGCCTGAACAACACCAACCATGAGATGCGGATCGTCGCATGAGGGAGGTCATCCATGATCAGCCACACCCACAACGCCAGGGCGGCCCAAACTGCCGTACTACATCCCTTCGCCGCAATCGTCGGGGCAAGATCGTGACGCGCTGGGCTTTTCGGGTAGGCGCGCTGAGCTTTTCTGTGCTCGCCGTGGCCGCGTGTGGCTCGGGCGGGGCGGCAAGCGTGGCCAGCAACCTGAGCCAGACCGCCGCCAGCCGTACAGAGGAAGCGACCGCGCGCACCAGCAGCAGTACCCCAGCCGCCACGCAGGCCAAGACCGAGACCTCCCAGAACCGAACAGCGACCGCGTCGGCGCGGACAGATTCGGCGACAACCGCAACTGCTGCCACGACTCCGACCACCACGAGCACCACACCGACGAAGACGGAGACGGTTACCAAGACTCAGACGGTCACCGCACCGTCGAAGACAACGACCGTGACCGCACCCACACAGACGAACACCGTCGTCAAAACGCAGACCGTCACCACCCCGACCCCGACCCCGACGTCGACCAGCCACGCCCCGGCCGCGGCGGCCGTCGGCGCCGCGGCAGCCGCAAACAAAGAACCATCCTCCGAATCGAGCGGTCTACCGGGGTGGGCTTGGGTATTGATCGGCGCTGCCGTCGCCGGCGTCGCGATCTGGATCATCACCCTGATTCGGCGCGGCCGAGAGAACAGGCCACCGAGTGACGGGACGGGAGGCCCGGGAGCATCTGGCGGCGAATCGCTGCCGCCCAACGCGCCGCCTCGAGCGTGAGCGGCTCCGACTCCTTGATTACCGCCTAGCCGAGCGAAATGCCTGACCAGCCGCAAGACGATCGCTCGACCCCCGCGGGCGTGGTGACTACCAGCGCCGACTCCTCACCCCCGAAGGAGATGACGGTCCGCGGAGCGATCTTTCTCGGCGTTGGAGCGATGGTCGGTGCCGGGATCTTCGCTCTCCTCGGCGAGGCGGGCGCCGTCGCCGGCTCGGCCGTGTGGGTCTCTTTCCTCATCGCGGGGATCATCTCGGCTCTACTCGGCTACGCGGTAGTCAAGCTCGGCGTGCGGTTCCCGTCATCCGGCGGGATCCTCACATACCTCATGGAGGGGTTCGGTAACGGCCGGCTCGTCGGGATCGCCTCGTGGCTCGGCTACTTCTCGGCCATTCTCCTGGTGTGCTCGATGGTCGCCGTGTCCTTCGGCGACTACGCGACCTCGCTGTTCATCGGCACCGAAGCCGCCGCGATCTGGCCCAAGCTCTTCGCCAGCGGCGTGGTGCTCGCGATGGCAGCCCTCAACGTCGCCGGCGCGAGGGGAGTCGACAAGGCGCAGTCAGCGATCGTCCTCGCACTGCTCGCCGTGTTCGCGGTGTTCATCCTCGCCACCCTCAGCGAACTCAACCCCCACCTACTCGCCCCCTCCGGCTACCCCTCGCTGCGCGCGATCATCGCGAGTGTGGCGCTAACGTTCTTCGCGTATTTGGGCTTTTCGGTCATCAGTTTCGCGGCCGGCGACTTGCCCGACCCAGCGCGCAACCTCCCGCGTGCGATGTACATCGCGCTCGGCGGCACGACCGCTCTATACGTCGCGATCTCAGTCGGCGTATTCGGCACGCTCACCGTGGCAGAGGTCACTAAATACGGGGCCACCGCCGTCGCCGAGGCTGCGCGCGGCCTGCACTAGGCGACGCCGGCTTCACGGCCGTTACGATCGCCGCGCTGCTTGCAACATCATCTTCGGTCAACGCGACGCTCTACGCATCGAAAGGCTTCACCGGAACCCTCGCTCAGGTCGGGCAGTTCCCGCCGCTCTTTGGACAGCAGTCGCGCTTCGGACGACATGGCGGTCTCCTGATCACCGTCACACTGATCCTACTGTTCGTCAACCTCTTCAACCTAAGCGCAATTGCCTCCGTCGGCAGCGCGGTCTCGCTCTCCGTGTTCGTCCTCGTCGGAATCGCCGGCTATCGCCTGCGCGACCAGATCAAAGGCAAGCGCGCTGTTCTGGCCCTCGCCGTAGCCGCTGCCGGATTTGTACTCTTCTTCTTCGTCATCGACACACTCCGCAACGATCCGAGCACATTCGCAGCCATCGTCGTGTTGGTCGTGCTCGCCGTCGCACTCGACTTTCTCTGGAAGCGAGCCAAGCTCAAGACGGAGAGTAACCTCTGAGGTGCTTATCATTCAGTAGGCCCAACCCGGGGATCGCGATGCCCCAGATGACAGAGACGGAGTGGAGGGAGTTTCTCGCCGCCGGTACACGCACCGGCAAGCTTGCGACGACGCGTTTGGACGGTCGCCCGCATGTCGTGCCGATCTGGTTCGTACTCGACGGCGACGACCTCGTCTTCACCACGGGGGCCGACACCGTCAAGGGACGCTCGCTGCTCAGAACCGGCTGGGCATGTCTCTGCGTCGATGACGAGAGCCCGCCCTTCTCGTTCGTGACAGTCAGCGGACCGGTCGCCATCAGCACCAACCTCGACGAGATGCTCCCGTGGGCGATCCGGATCGCGGCACGGTACATGGGCGACGCGCACGCCGAACAGTTTGGCCAGCGCAACGCCGTGGACGGAGAGTTGCTGTTGAGACTCCGAGCTGCTCACGTAGTCGCCATCAGCCACCTCGCGGACTGACTCTGAGACACACGTCCGCGCCCGAGCTTTCGCCTCTGCCAGAGCGCCACGACGCCATCACAGGTCCGCAAGTGCTCGAGCATCTCATCGCCGCGAGCCTCCCGTATGCTCGTCCTCGGCCTCCGCATTTTTCCGCGTAGCCACCCATGCAGGACCGCCGCTTGTTCTGCGGCTGCGAGGAAACCCACGCCGACTCGCCCTAGGCGCTGTAGAGCGTGGACAGTCTGGGGACCCCCGGGCTCCCGCGTGCGGGCCGTCGCCCCCATCGTCCGAGCGGGGCGAGAACATCCATAGATGGCGCCGCCCATCGCTGTCGACTGGCCGACGATCGCCTCGCTGGCGACTGCGGGCGGTACGCTCGTGCTCGCCGTCGCGACGTTCTCCTCGGTGCGCTTCGGGCAGCGCTCCACACGTATCGCTGAGCGCTCCACCGCGATCGCCGAGCGCGCGTTGCTGCTCGGTCTGCAGCCGGTGCTTGCTCCCTCGCGCGTGACCGATCCGCCCGAGACGGTCCGCTTCGGGGAGGGGCGCATGGTGAGCGTCGACGGCGGCATGGCCGCGGTGGAGTGCGAGGGTAAGAACTACTACTTCGTGATCCCCCTTCGCAATGTCGGTAACGGCCTCGCGGTCCTCCACGCTTGGCGCTTCGAGGCGCGGCGCCCGGCGCTCGACACCCCACACGCCGAGCCCACCGAACACCGCCGCCAGACCCGCGACCTCTACGTGCCCGCCGGCGACACCGGCTTCTGGCAGGGGGCGATACGTGAGCCCGACGACCCCTTCCGCGAGGGCCTGCACGAGGCGTTCATGACCGGCGGAGTCCTCACCGTCGATCTGCTCTACGGGGACCACGAGGGCGGCCAGCTCACGATCAGCCGCTTCATCCTGACGCGCGAGGAGGATGGCCACTGGCGCCCCGGCGTCGTACGCCACTGGCCGCTCGAAGGCATCGACCCGCGCGAGCGTTAGCGGCAGGAAGCCAACCCGCTGTCGATGCAAAGACCACGGAATCAGCTCGTCAACGCGTAACGATCTCGAGCACTTCGATCGAGGTCGGTCTTCCCCAAACACCCCGGCCGCTCGGAGAACGAAGCATTCAAGGATCGCCTGAGGATTCATAGCCGGCGTGAAGCCGATCGGCGATGCGCTCAGCGCACCGGCGGCATGAGCTCAGTCGGGCAGCCCACTTGCACAGGTCCTATGATCGGTCCTGTCCGAGCCCGATCCCAGAGACAGGAGAGCTGATGTCCAGACCATTCGGCGGGACCATCAATATCGACGTCCGCGACTCGGAACCCGACTGGTCGCCGTTTGAGCCTCCCAGGGCGCCCGCGGGTGCTCCGAATGTGCTGTACATCGTGCTCGACGACGTCGGCTACTCGGCGATGAGCTGCTACGGCGGGCCGATCGAGACACCGAACATCGACAGGATCGCCGCCAATGGCGTGCGCTACACGCAGTGGCACACGACCGCCCTGTGTTCGCCTACGCGCTCGTGCCTGCTGACGGGACGCAACCACACGCGCAACAGCATGGCGTGCATCACTGAGGCGGCGATCGGCTTCCCCAACGCGAGCGGCACGGTTCCGCCGGAGAATGGCATGTTGCCAGAGATCCTCGGCGAGCAGGGATGGAACACATACATGGTTGGCAAGTGGCATCTGTGCCCAACCGACGAGATGAATCTCGCCTCCACGCGCCGTAACTGGCCGACCGGCCGTGGCTTCGAGCGCTGGTACGGGTTCCTGGGCGCCGAGACCAACCAGTGGTATCCAGATCTCGTTCACGATAACCATCCGGTCGATCAGCCCAGCACTCCCGAGGAGGGCTATCACCTCACCGAGGACATAACCGATAAGGCGCTCGAGTTCATCAAGGACGCCAAGGCCGTCGCGCCGGAGAAGCCGTTCTTCCTGTACTACGCGCCCGGCGCGTGCCACGCACCGCATCACGCGCCCAAGGAGTGGATCGAGAAGTTCAAGGGTCGTTTCGACATGGGCTATGAGGCGTTGCGCGAGCAGACGCTCGCCCGGCAGAAGGAGCTCGGCGTCGTGCCGCCCGGCACGGAGCTGCCGCCGATCAATCCGATCGGTACGCCCGAGACGCGCACCAGCGCCGACGGCAAGCCGTTCCCGGAGATCGACACGACTCGACCTTGGGACTCGCTGGGCGACGACGAGAAGCGGCTGTTTACGCGGATGGCCGAGGTCTACGCGGGCTTTCTAGGCCACGCCGACCACGAGATCGGGCGCGTGCTCGACTACCTCGAGCGCAACGAACTGCTCGAGAACACGCTGGTGGTCGTGGTATCGGATAACGGGGCCAGCGGCGAGGGCGGCCCGAACGGATCGGTCAACGAGATGAAGTTCGCCAACGGCGTCCCCGACGACCTGGAGGCGAATCTCGCGCAGATCGAGGACCTCGGCAGCACGAAGACATACAATCACTATCCCACGGGCTGGGCGATGGCGTTCAATACGCCGTTCAAGATGTGGAAGCGCTACGAGTTCAACGGGGGAACGTGCGATCCCTGCGTTATCTCCTGGCCGGCCGGGACGAAGGCGCGTGGCGAGGTACGCGAGCAGTACTACCACGCGATCGATCTCGTCCCCACGATCCTCGACGCGCTCGGCGTGAGCGCTCCCGAGTCCGTCAAGGGTCACGTGCAGACGCCGTTCGACGGGGTCAGCATGCTGGACAGCATCGACGACGCCTCCGCCAGGTCGAAGCGCCGGACACAGTTCTACTCGATGCTCGGCTCCCGCTCGATCTGGCACGAAGGCTGGAAGGCGGTGACCACACATGCCACGATGGCCGGGTGGAGCAATTTCAACGCAGACGAGTGGGAGCTCTACAACACGGATGTCGATCGCTCAGAGCAAAACAACCTCGCTGCCGCCAAGCCGGAGAAGGTCAGGGAACTCGTCAACCTCTGGTTCGCAGAGGCGGGTGCGAATGGCGCATTCCCCCTCGACGATCGCTCTCCCGTTGAAATCCTCACTACTCCGCGACCGCAGCTCGCTGAGCCCCGCGAGCGGTACGTGTACTACCCGGATACAGCGCCCATCAGCGAGTGGCAGGCGGTCAACACACGCAACCGGTCGTTCGTGATCGGTGCGCTCGTCGACGTGCCCGCGCCCGGAGCGCAGGGCGTGCTATTTGCAATCGGCTCACGCTTCGGCGGCCACGCGCTGTACGTCAAGGACAACCGCCTGCACTACGTCAACAGCTTCGTCGGAATCACCGAGCAGTTGATCGTCGGCTCGGAGGACCTGCCAACCGGTGAGAATCTGATCCTGTCAGCGTCATTTGAGAAGGAAGGCCAGGAGCCCGGTTGCGCCACGGGCACGCTCTCGCTCTACCACGGCGAGCAGAAGGTGGGCGAGGGCAAGATCAAAACTCAGCTGGGGGCGTTCGCGG
Source organism: uncultured Solirubrobacterales bacterium (assembly GCA_963747875.1). Classification (GTDB taxonomy): domain Bacteria; phylum Actinomycetota; class Thermoleophilia; order Solirubrobacterales; family Solirubrobacteraceae; genus Palsa-744. The sequence goes on along the minus strand of CAVVGU010000001.1, from coordinate 4,260,917 downwards.
TCGCCGGCGCGGGCCTGTACATCGGCCGCCACGGCGGTGATCCGCTCACCACGGACTACCCGGGTGCGGCCCCCTACCGATTCACCGGCGGGACGATCGATCGGGTTGCGATCGATGTAAGCGGCGAGCCTTATATCGATCTCGAGCGCCAGGCAGAGATGCTCCTCAGGCACGAGTAGGTCCGCTCCGCGGCGGCAGAAGCAGCGACCAACGAAGGAACGCTCTTGGCGTTCCTCCGTTCGTCCAATCCAACAACGTGAAGCCGCCCTCCGCCGACGCGCTCGCTTTCGCCGCAAACCGGCAGCAGCGCGGGCGTGTGCGCTGCGTGACCACCGACACTGCCATCGTTCGAGAGGCGCTTGTTACGCTGGAGACACCCACGTTGCGGCGTCAACAGCGAGACCCAAAGGAGGCGGCTCATGGGTACGATCGCTACGGGCGACGGTACGGAGATCTTCTACAAGGACTGGGGTTCGGGCCGACCGATCGTCTTCAGCCACGGCTGGCCCCTTTCGGGCGACGATTGGGACAGCCAGATGCTCTTCTTCCTCCAGTATGGCTACCGAGTCATCGCCCATGACCGCCGCGGACACGGACGCTCCACGCAGACCAGCGATGGCCACGACATGGACCACTACGCCGACGACCTCGCCGCTCTAACTGCCCATCTCGATCTCGAGAACGCCGTCCACGTCGGGCACTCCACCGGTGGCGGGGAGGTCGTGCGCTACATCGCCCGACACGGCGAGAGCCGCGTGGCGAAGGCGGTACTGATCAGCTCGGTGCCGCCGCTGATGGTGCAGACCGACGCAAACCCCGGCGGGCTGCCGAAGAGCGTGTTCGACGACCTCCAGGCCCAGCTTGCCGCCAACCGGTCCGAGTTCTACCGTGCCCTGCCCTCAGGACCCTTCTACGGCTTCAACCGACCCGGCGTGGAATCCTCGGAGGCGATCATCGAGAACTGGTGGCGCCAGGGAATGATGGGCGCAGCGAAGGCGCATTACGACGGCATCGTCGCCTTCTCCCAGACGGACTTCACCGAGGACCTCAGGAAGATCACGGTGCCTGTCTTGGTGATGCACGGCGACGACGACCAGATCGTTCCCTACGCCGACTCCGGACCACTGTCCGCGGAGCTCGTGCAAAACGGGACGCTGAAGACATACAAGGGATTCCCGCACGGCATGCCAACCACTGAGGCCGAGACCATCAATGCTGACCTGCTGGCCTTCTTGCAATCCTGACCGACTCAGCAGCTGGGCGTCGTCTGGTGCTCTTCGCCCTGGGCGTCACCCAAGCTTCTCGACCACCTCGTAGGCACCGTCGAGCAGCACCTCCAGTCGTATATGTGTGTGTTTTTGGGCCCTCGATCGTGCGTCAGGGTTCAGTGCTCGGGACCGTTCAGCTGATATGTCGCGTGATTTGTCAAAGTGGGCGTGGTTGATCGCGTCGGGCTGTGCCGGCGGAAATGGCTTGGTCGCTGCGCCTGGGCGCCGGCTCGGTGTCGGCGTTGCCAGTCTGATGTCGGCGAACACCGCGTCGCTGGGTGACTCCTGGAAGCGCTGTTGGGAGAGCCAGCGTCGATGCTCGGCCGTCCAGGTCTTTGGCTTCGGGTAGATCAGGCCGTGACGCAGGAGCATCTTTGAGACGCGATGACGGGCCCGCATCAGCTCCTGGCGGCAGGTGTCGTGAGCGCGTGTCATCTCACGCGCGGCCTCGACCTCAACCACCGGCACAACGACCGCCGCCAACGAGCCCGCCAGCAACTGGCGCGCCAACAGCTCGGCGTCCTTGCGATCGGTCTTCACCCGGTCGCTCGGGCCACGCGGGGTCTTGCCCGGCGCGATCACCTGCGCAGCGACTCCTGCCGCGGTCAATGCTCGGTAGAGACCGAACCCAGTCGGCCCGGCCTCATAACACGCCTTGACCGGACCCGGTAACGAGCACAACCACTCCAACGGCGCTTGCACACCAGGACCAAACCGCACCCGCGAGAGCTCACCAGTCATCACATCGATCGCTGCCGCATGTGTCGAGCGGGTATGGACATCGAGCCCTACCCACGTCATCGTTCCACTCATGGCCGGACCTCCTCATCTCATGGGGTCAGCCGGAGCCTTCTCTCCGGCCAAACAAACCCCCGCGAGGAGTGTCCGGCCATCCACCACGCCGATCAACCCCACGGGCTAACCGCCATAGGGTCTAGGCAATCGCACCCGGGACCTCATCTTTGAGCATCCCCGAGATCTGCTCGCGCAGCTGCGGCGTGTTCTCGTGCCCGTGTGCCGTCACTGCGTGGATGACGGCCGCGTCGAGGACGTGCTCGTCGCTTCCCGCCATCGTCAGATCACAGTCGTTATCGCTCGGCATCTCACGGCAGTCGATGTACTTACGAGACATGGGCTCCTCCGGTCATCGTGATGGGCGCCGCTATCCTACCTACCAATAGGTAAGAAGTCAAATACGCCTGCAAGAATGCTTCAAATGGCCGTTAGAGCACACAACACGAGGTTCGATTCCGAGTCGCCTAACGCCAACCAGCGGCCCGCGAACACGCGCTCGCGCATCCTCGACGTCGGCGAACGACTCGTTCAGGTTCGCGGCTTCAACGGCTTCAGCTACGCAGACGTAGCCGCCGAGCTTTCCGTCACAAAGGCCAGCCTCCACTACCACTTCCCCAGCAAGGCCGAGCTGGGCGAGGCCCTCATCGCCCGCTACGCGGAACGTTTCACGCACGCACTCGCAGCTATTGACGCAAACCTCACGCTCGCCCCCGCAAAGCTCCACGCGTACGCGAACCTGTACACCGAAGTGCTGCGCCAAGAACGGATGTGCCTCTGTGGCATGCTCGCCGCCGAGTACCAGACTCTCCCGCACCCAATCCGCGACGCCGTCGTCGCGTTCCTCAACGACAACGAGGCGTGGCTCGCGATAGTCCTCGAACACGGTCGCGAGGATGGAAGCCTGCGCTTCCGCAACACAGCCGCCGACACGGCGAGAAGCATCATCGGCGGCCTCGAGGGTGCCATGCTCGTGGCACGACCCTACGGCGCGGTCGATCGGTTCGAAACCACGGCGGCCCAACTCCTTGCAGGCCTCGCCGGCACCGCGGGCCAGGGTGGCTGAGGCCATCGATCTCGTGACTTCTTGACGTGTTGCCAACAAACGCCCGCGCTTGCCCGGAGACGCCGGACGAGATCGACCTTCAGGCCGACGACTCGATTGCGGCCGTGGTCGTGGACGAGCAGGGTGGTGCCGTGACCCAGGGGGGTGGGTCACTGTCTGAGACCTTCTCGCTACCGCGTCGCTGCACCCACCAGTAGCTCGCAGGGCCCGGTAAAGCCATCGGCGTCCTCGAACTCGCCGAGCGCCTCTCCGACCTCCTGCCATGCCTGTTCCCGATCGGCCTCGTCCAGTCCCGCCAGCATCTGGTGAAGGGCACCGAAAGACTCGCGCTCGAAGCGCAGACATTCGGCGGCTGAAGTCATTCGCAGCGGTGAGCGTACGGCCTGGACCTGAACGTCGCGAAAGCCGGCTTGCTCGTAGGCGTCGGCGAGGATCCCCTCGCTGCCCAGGCTGAACGGTCCCGGCTGGCCGGGCAGCGGCGGCCCCAACTCTGCCCGCCGCCGGATGATCCCGACCGGCACCGAGAAGAATCGGTTGCTCTCGGGCGTCGAGTAGACGATCGTTGCGAGCCGCCCGCCGGGGCGCAGCACGCGCCGCATCTCAGCCAACGCACCCTGGCGGTCGGGGAAGTAGATCAGCCCGACGCGCGATATGACCGCATCGAACGACGCGTCCTCCACACCGGCGAGACTCTCGCCGTCCAGCTCCCTGATCTCCACGTTGGCCAAGCCGGCATCGCGCGCGGCGGCGGCGGCGTACTCGAGGATGGCGGGTGAGATGTCGGTGGCTAGTACATGCCCGTCGGGCCCCACGCGGCGCGCCGCGGCCAGCGTCTGACCTCCGGCGCCCGCCGCCACGTCCAGTACGCGCACGCCGGATCGAACGCCGGCGTCGTCGAGCATCGCCTCGGTCGCTGGGCCTAGCCAGTTCTCCAGGGTCGGACCCAGCGGTCCCAGGCTGCAGCCGCCTCCTGCCACTGCTCCCGCGTGGTCGCCTTGAACTTGTCCGGGTCGAACGTTGGTGCCGCCACAGCTGCCTCCTCGAATAAGCGTAGACATTGCGCGGCGGTCAGCTCGAGCGCACCTCACCCACCGCGGCCGAGTCTACTCACGATCGTCGCTCCCAAAACACTCTATTCGGGTTCGCACGCACACGCCCGCAGGCGAGCCGCTTGCCATCCCCACGAGTCCCCTGCCGCAGAGCCAGATTCGGCCCCACGAAGCGAAAGCGGCGGACGAGGTTCGAACTCGCGACCTCAAGCTTGGAGGACGATGTTCGACATGCGGGCCCTCCCCACCGCTGCTGCGACGCTCACAGAACTGAGCGAACGCGATCGGGCGATCCTGCGCGACGTTGCCGGTGCGCATGTGCCGACCCTCGGTCGACGCGCTCGGAGGTCGACGAGCTGCAGCAGCATCCGGCGGCACTCCGCTCGCTACTCTGCTTTGTCGTTGCGAGCGTGTCCGCGTCAACGGCGGCGCCGTTCCCGCGGTGCTGCAAGGCAGTTCACGTGGGCACGGGGCGAACCCCTGCTTTCGTCCCGCGAGGAGTATAGGTGCCGAATCCGCCCGGAGACTCGGAAAGCGCGGACGGCCGGCTTGCACGGCTGTCTCGCTCGCGCCTGCTGGCGTTAGGCGGCCTTGATGCCCTCGCGCGTGGCGGCCTTGAGGATCTTCTGATCGAATGACGAGACCGCCGAGCTCGTGTGCTTCGCGGTCGCAAGGCAGTAGGCGTCGGGGAGGCTGATCGGGTGGCGTTGTCGCAGGCGCGCCGCCTCGACCCCGATCGCCTCGTTCGGCTGGTGCACGGTGACGCCGAGGGCGGCGATCGCCTCCCGGGCGGCGGCGAGCTTCGACACGTCCGCTGAGGGGGCGATCAGCACCTCAGTCAGGTTCACGACGCTGACAGCGCAAGCGTCTTGGTCGTCGTGCCACTTGGTGAACAGCGCGCGAGCGCGATGATGATGCGGGTCGCTGCCGTCAAGCGCTCCGATGAGGACGTCCGCGTCGAGGAGCAGCTTCACCGTAGTTCATCTTCGGCGTCGAGCTGCTCGAGATAGCCAGCAGGGTAGGTGCCCGTCAGCGTCCCGAACGCATCCTCGAAGGTCTTGGTCGTGCGGCGGATCCGCAGTTCCCCGTCGCCGGCCGGCTCGACCGTGACTCGCTCGCCGGCGTGCAGCCCGACCTCGTCAAGCGCCGCGACCGGGATCGTGATCTGGTTCTTGGTCGAGATTCGCGCCATTCCTTTACTCTAGCAGTAAAGGCACTGTGGGTTTCAGCGCCGGGGGAGACCGGCGTACGCCGTGGCGCGGTACTCGGCGAGCATTCCGCGGCACAGCCGTGGTGGCTTGGCTATCTCGACACCGGCAGCGCGGACATCGTCTTCTACGACGCGCCGAAGGTGAGACCGAGCCCCACCAGCGACGGGTGGTATGTGCTGGTCGAGGCTGGCCCGGAGCAGGCGGGTGTCTGGCGCGAGCAATCGCTTAAGCCAGCCGCGCCACGCAGGGCGAGACGCCTCCAGCGCCCCGGCGCTCTCGCTCGAAGGAGTCGTCTCCCCCCGCGCCCACCAAGTGCCCGCTCAGGACGAGCCGCGATGTCCAACGGAGGATCCCAGCAGAGCAATCTGCCCCCCATGCGAGGCGTACGGCAAGAGCCCACGGCCATCGGCGAGCTGCGCTACGGGGGCCTGCGGCAACCCGATCCCGTGGCAGCAGGGTGACAGCAGATTCGTGACCTTCTTGCCCGCAGACGCCCGCGCCTGTCTGCACGGCGCGCGACTATCTACACCCCCAAACCCCTTGGAGTCGAGCCACATTCGGCCCCACGAAGCGAAAAGCGGCGGACGAGGTTCGAACTCGCGACCTCAAGCTTGGGAAGCTTGCGCTCTACCAACTGAGCTACCACCGCACCCCGCCAATATTACGCCCTTCGCCTCCCCGTATCCGCGTCCCCTTCGCCTGCCTCCCCACGTCCGCGAACCCTCCTCCCAGCCTCCCCGTGTCCGCGACCCTCCCTGCGTCGCCCGTATCCGCTCTTCGCCTTCGCCCGCCTCTCCCAGGGCCCCGTCGCCCGCCTGCGTCGCACCGACCACGCACCCTCGCTGCTGCTCCCCGCTCCCCACCCGCCCACTACCCTTCCAGTTGCCCATGAAGCGCCTGCTCCCCACCCTGCTGGCCTCCCTCCTCGGTCTCGCCCTGCTGGGGCTGCTCATCTACGGGGTCTCCCACCAGGCCCCCAACCGCACCCTCGATCAGGACCTCGCCGACGGCCTCCAGCCGCTCGCGCCCCGCGCCTCCCAGGTGCTTCCCCGCCTCACCGGTTCCGGCAGCGCCTCCCTCGCCTCCTACCGCGGGCACGTCGTCGTACTCAACTTCTGGGCCTCCTGGTGTCCCCCCTGCCAGGCCGAGGCGCCCGCAGTCGAGCGCCTCCAGCGCCAGCTTCAGCGCTACCACGCCACCGTCCTCGGCGTCACCGACGAGGACATCACCTCCGACTCCCTCGAACTCGTACGCCGCGACCACCTGACCTACCCCAACCTCCGCGACGGCTCCGGAGAATTCGTACGTCTCTACGGCACCGACCAGCTCCCCGAGAGCTTCCTCCTCACCCCCTCCGGGCACATCACCCTCATCGAACGCAACGCCATCAGCAAGACCTTCATCGAACGCGCCGTGCGACTCGCCCAGAGCGCCTGACATGGGCGCGCTCCGGCTTGCCACCCTCCTCGCCCTCGCCTCCACCGCCCTGCTCCCCGCGCCCGCCGCCGGCCTCCAGGCCGTCCGCATCCGCACCACCCTGCCCGCCGTCGAAGGTCAGGTCATGTGCGTCACCTGCAAAATTCCCCTCCTCATCGCGCAATCCCCCGAGGCCTCCCGCGAGCGCGCCTTCATCAAGCGCCTCATCGACCAGGGACGCACCGAAGGGCAGATCAAGCGCGCCCTCGTTCGCGAATACGGGCCCGCCGTCCTCGCCCTCCCCCCCGCCCACGGCATCGGCCTCGCCGCCTACCTCGTGCCCATCGCCCTGCTCCTCGCCGTCCTCGGCGCCCTCGCCGTGCTCCTGCCCCGCTGGCGCCGCCACGCGCGTGCCGCCACCGCTGCCGCTGCGGGGGAGCCCGGCCCCGCTTCCCCCACGCTCGCCCCCGCCGACGCCGCCCGCCTCGAAGCCGACATCGCACGCTTCGACTGAGGCCCCACTGCGTCGCGCCCACCCGCCTGCAAGTGGCAGCGCCCCTCGCCCAACCCCGGAACCCCCAAGCCGACCCCGAAGCCGCGAGCCTGACCCCGCACGGGACCCCCAAGCCGACCCCGAAGCCGCGAGCCTAACCCCGCACGGGACCCCCAAGCCGACCCCGAAGCCGTGAGCCTAACCCCGCACGGGACCCCCAAGCCGACCCCGAAGCCGCGAGCCTAACCCCACGCCTGACCCCCAAGGCTGACCCCCAGGCCGCACGCAGCTACATCTCCCGCGGCGCCCCCACCCCCAGCAGGTCCTCCAGGCATCTCGCGATCGTACCCCTCGTCGCCACACACAGCGCGATCCGCTGCGCCTCCACCTCCTCCGACTCCCCCCCCACAACCCTGCAGTCCCGGTAGAACGCCGTAAAGTCCTGCGCCAGCTCCAGCGCATACGCCGCCACCCGGTGCGGTGCCCGCCTCCTCGCCGCCTCCTCCACCTCTCCCGGGAACGCCAGCAGCCGCTTGATCAGCGCCCTCTCCGAGGGGTGCAGCGGCTCCGCCTCGCTCGCGCCCGCCGCCGCCCCACCCCACGGCTCCTCGGCGCCCACTCCATCCTCCTCGCCCATCCCCCGCTCGCCGCTCTTCCCCCGCTCCCCGCTCTCCCCCTGCTCCCTGCTCCCCCCCTGCTCCCCGCTCCCCCCCTGCGCCATCATCGCCCGCTCCAGCGCCACCTCCACCCGTGCGATCCCCGCTTTCACCAGCATCGACGCGATCCTCGCGTGCGCGTACTGCACGTAGTACACCGGGTTCTCGCTCGATTCCTCCCGCGCCAAATCCAGGTCCAGGTCGATCGTCGTGTCGTGCGAGCGCGACAGCAGAAACCACCGCGCCGCATCCACCCCGATCTCCTCCACCAGCTCGTCCAACGTCACGAACTCCCCCGCCCGCTTCGACATCTGCGCCCGCTCCCCCCTGCGCACCAGGTGCACCAGCTGCATGATCACCATCTCCAAGTGCCCCGCATCTCCCCCCAACGCCTCGTACGCCGCCTTCATCCGCGCCACATACCCGTGGTGATCCGCCCCCCACACATCGATCTGGCGCTCGAAGCCCCGCTCCCGCTTGTCCTCGTGGTAGGCGATATCCGACGCAAAGTACGTGTGCTCCCCCGTCGAGCGCACCAGCACCCTGTCCTTGTCGTCCCCCCACTGCGTGCTCCGCAGCCACAGCGCCCCCCCGCTGCGGTACGTATGCCCCTGCTCCTCCAATAGTTCGAGCGCGTGCTCCACCTTGCTCGGGCTCCCCTCGTGCAGTTCGCTCTCGTACTGCCAGCTGTCGAACTCCCCCACCCCGAAGCCCGCCAGCGACTCCCGCATCTCCTCCACCAAGGCTCCCACCGCCGCCCGCCCCAGCGCCACCGCCTCCATCCCCCCCGCTGCCAGCCCCTGCTCCTCCACCAGGCTCTCCGCCAGCCCCACCACATAGTCCCCCCTGTAGCCGCCCTCCGGAACCTCCTCCCCCCGCGCCACCGCCCCAATCGACTCCCCCAGCTTGCGCACCTGCGAGCCCGCATCGTTCACATAGAACTCCCGCCTCACCTCGTGCCCCTCCAGCGCCAATAGCCGCGCCAGCGCGTCCCCATACGCCGCATTGCGCGCATGACCCACGTGCATCGGGCCCGTCGGGTTCGCGCTCACGAACTCGATCAAGATCCGTTCGCCCCCTCCCCCCGCCCCCCCGCCACCGAAGCTCTCGCCCGCCGCCAGCACCGCCCCCAGCGCCCGCGCGTGCCACCCATCCCCCAGGAACAGGTTCACGAAGCCCGGCCCCGCCACCTCGAAGCGCTCCAAATCCTCCCCCAACCGCTCGCTCAGCTCCGCTCCCAGCCGCTCCCCCACCTCGCGTGGCGGCGCCCCCAGTGTCGGGGCCAGCAGCAGTGCCGCGTTCGTCGAGTAGTCCCCGAAATCCGCCCTCCGCGAGCGCTCCAGTGCGATCCCCCCAGGCGTCGCCCCCCCCGGGCCCGCCAGCCGACCGGCCGCAGCATGCACCGCCTCGCGCAGCGCGTCCAGCGGAGTCCTCGGCACCGTCACGAGGATTGCATCTCAGTAGTGGTAGGGCTCATTCGCCAGGATCTTATGCGCCCGGTAGAGCTGCTCGAGCAAAACCACCCACGCCAGCTGGTGCGGGAGCGTCAGCGCGCCCAACGAGAGGCGGTGGTCCACCCGCTCCAGCGGGGGTGGACCGAACGGGCCCCCGATCACGAACGCCACATCCCTTCCCGACTGGCGGCGCTCCTCCAGGAAGGCGCTGAACGCCACGCTGTCGTACGAGCGCCCCTCCGCCGCCAACAGCGACACGAACGCCTCCCCCGGGACCCGCCCCGAGACCGACCCCATGTCCCGCACTTCCACCAGCTCCACCCGCGCATAGCGCGACAACAGCCGGCCATAATGGGCCACATCGTCCTCGAACGGAGGCCGCACCCGACACTCCCCCACAACGATCAGCCGCACAGGTTGCGATACTAGCCTCGTGAACGACGACGACCCAGGCGCCGAGCGCCACATAAACATCCACCTCTCCCCCGAGGTCATGGGGGGCGTATACGCCAACTTCGCCAATGTCAGCCACTCCGACTACGAGTTCACCGTCACCTTCGCCCGTGTCGATCACGAGGTCGAGGCCGACGAAGTCCCCGGTGTCGTAGTAGCCCGCGTCAACCTCTCCCCCCGCTTCATGCGCGAGCTCATCGACGCTATGGAGGACAACTACTCCAAGTGGCGCACCCGCGAGGGCATCAAGAACCTACCCGAGTACGGCGGCGGCGAAGCAGGCGACGAGCCCGAATAGCGGGCACCCCCCATCCGCATCCAACACCGGTGGAACGGCCCCCAGGGCTTCGTGTTCCTACCCTGCAACGATGAAGGTTGCAATCGTCTCCGACATCCACGGCAACCGCCACGCCTTCGAGGCCGTGCTCGAGGCCGTGGCCGCCAGCGACGCCACCGAGCTGTGGTGCCTCGGGGATCTCGTCGGCTACGGGGCCGATCCCAACGCCTGCGTGGAGCTCGCCCATAAGCACGCAGCCGTGTGCCTCGCCGGCAATCACGACCTCGCCACCGTCGGCGAGATCCCGATTGCGGACTTCTCCCGCGGCGCCAGCCTCGCCGTGCAGTGGACCCAAGAGGTGATCAGCCCCTCCAACCTCTCCTTCCTCGCCGGCCTCCGTCCCCAGGGGCAGGAGGGACCCGTGGGGCTCTACCACGCCAGCCCCCGCGATCCCGTGTGGGAGTACGTGCTCTCCACCCTCCTCGCCGAGCTCTGCCTCGACCGGCTGCCCCAGCGGGTGGGTCTGATCGGCCACTCCCACGTCGCCTCCTCCTTCGTGCGCCACGACGGAGAGCTCGCCACCGGCGGTCCCAATCGCGAGGGCGTCGAGCTCGACCTCTCCCGTGGGGAGTGGCTCGTCAACCCCGGCAGCGTCGGCCAGCCCCGTGACGGAGATCCCCGCGCCGCGTGGATCCTCCTCGACCTCACCGAGTGGATCGCCTCCTACCGCCGCACCCCCTACGACGTCGCCGGCGCCGCCGCCGCAATCCGCGCCGCCCGCCTACCCGACTCACTCGCCGAACGCCTGGAGTACGGTCAGTGAACGTGCCCCACCTCCCCCCCGGCGCCGCCGCCGCAATCCGCGCCGCCCGCCTACCCGACCCACTCGCCGAACGCCTGGAGTACGGTCAGTGAACGTGCCCCACCTCCCCCCCGGCGCCGCCGCCGCAATCCGCGCCGCCCGCCTACCCGACCCACTCGCCGAACGCCTGGAGTACGGTCAGTGAACGTGCCCCACCTCCCCCCCGGCGCCGCCGCCGCAATCCGCGCCGCCCGCCTACCCGACCCACTCGCCGAGCCGCTGGAGTACGGTCAGTGAGCGTGCTACGCCCCAATCGCCGCCCGCGAGCTTCGCGCCCCGCGGCTTCCCGCCCCACAGTCTCCCGCTCCCCCGCCGCCCTAGGCGGTCGCCTCCTGCTCGCCGCGCTGCTGGGGGCGAGTGTCGCGGTGCTCATCTCCTGCGGGAGCTCCGGGGCCGGCTTGATCCCCTCCGAAAACGCGGGGCCGCTGGAGAGCGACTTCCAGGCCGTTGCCCGCGCCGCCTCCACGGGCGACGGCAACTGCTCATTCACCGCTACAGCGATCCACAACACCGAAAGCGACTTCCACGCTCTGCCCCCATCCGTCGATACAGGGCTGCGCCTGCGCTTGGAAGAAGGGATCACCCACCTACGCGAACACGCCCTCGCACTCTGTACCCAGCCCCTCGGCCAGACGACCACCAGCGAATCGACCTCCACCACCAAGACCACCGCCCCACCCACCGCCACTTCGAAAACCCAGACCCAGACCCCCACCACCTCCACCGGCCCCACCCAGACCACAACCCCCACGAGCACCACCGAAGCCGAAGTCGTGCCCACCACCCCCCAGCCCTCCGGCCCCGGCGGCGGCACCCCCGCTCCAGGGGTCGGCGGCAGCAGCGAAGGGCAGGGCGCTGAAGGCGCCGGCGGCGGGAGGGAAGGCGCGGGCGGCTCCGGCGAAGGCGCCGGCAACCCAGGGGTGAACGGTGGGGCCGGCGCGAACGGCGGCAGCGGGGTGGGGCAGTGAGCGCCGCAGAGATCGCGGGGCGCTACCGCCTGGAGAGCCGGCTCGGGTTCGGGGGGATGTCCACCGTGCACCTCGCCTTCGACCGCCGCCTCGAGCGCCAGGTCGCGGTCAAGCTGCTCGCCGAGCACCTCGCGGAGGACCCCACGTTCGTGTCCCGCTTCCAACGCGAGGCCCAAGCGGCAGCACGTCTAGTGCACCCCAACATCGTGCAGGTGTTCGACTCCGGCCTGGACGAGCGCACCGGCCAGCACTTCATCGTGATGGAGTACATCGAGGGTCAATCCTGCGCCGAGGTCCTCCGCGACTACGGGTGGGTCGAGGTGCAGGAGGGCGTCTCGATCGTGGAGCAGGCCTGCGAGGGACTCCACTACGCCCACCGCAACGGGGTCGTCCACCGGGACGTCAAGCCCGGCAACCTGCTGCGCTCCCGCGACGGGGTCGTGAAGCTCGCGGACTTCGGCATCGCGAAGGCCACCGAGCAATCGAGCATCACCCAGGTGGGCTCCGTCCTCGGCACCGCCGCCTACCTCGCCCCCGAGCAGGCCCGCGGCGAGGAGGCCGGGCCCCCCGCCGATCTCTACGCGCTCGGGGTGGTCGCCTACCAGCTGATCTCCGGGCGCCTGCCCTACGAAGCAAACTCGCTCACCGAGCTCGCCCTCAAGCAGCAGAACGAGGAGCCCCCCATGTTGGACACCCTCGTGGCCGCCGTCGGCCCTGAGCTCGCGGACGCCGTCGCAATCGCTCTCGTCCTCGACCCCCGCGAGCGCTACCGCAGCGCCCGCGAGATGGGCCGCGCCGTCAACGACGCCCAGCACGGCATCTCTCCCCACGCCCAGCCCAGCGGCCGCCACCCAGGTGGCCCCACCGCAGGCGCGGGCGCATCCCGGGGCGGCACGGGGGAACCTCGGGCCGGGGCAACAGGCGCTCCCCCCGCGGGAGCACGCGGACGGCACGCCACCGAGGCAACCAGCCTGCTCCCCGCCGGGGTGGTCGGGCAGGACCGGCAAAGCCAGGGCCGGGGGAGCAAGGCCCGCGACGGTGCCATTGTCGCCCGCCAGCCCCGTCCCGGTCCCGCCCCGCGCGCCGAACCGATCGCCGCTGCGCCCGCGCGGCGCGGCAGCGCGGCTGGGCGGCGCCTCTTCGCAGCGCTCTTCGCCCTGCTGTTGATCGCCGTCATCGTCGTCGCCCTCGTGATCTCCTCCGCGCCCGCCCCCACCAAGATCACACTGCGCAAAGTCGTCTACACCGACGTCGAACAGGCCTCCAACGCGCTCCAAGATCTGGTCAGCGAAAACACCAAGTAGCAGGCGAAAGGCCCGCTTGCGCGGGCCTTTCGGAAAGAACTACCGTCCACGACGGACGGGGCGACTGTCACTCGTCCCGCAAGACTAGCAATCCCAACCGTCGCCTACTACTTGATGGCTCCGGCGGCCGGACTCGAACCGGCAGTTGACGAGTGACAGTCGTCCATGTTCCCCTTACACCACACCGGAAAGCCACCGGGCAGCGTAGGCCGCGCTTGGGATGGAACTACCGCGCGGTCATCCCCGGCGCCGCTCCCCCGCGCAGCGCCGCGGCCACCTCGGCGAGGCGACCCTGGAGGATCGCGTCGCGGAGGTCCGCCATCAGACGGGCCATGAAGGCGAGGTTGTGGTGGGTGAGCAGACGCATCCCCGTGAGCTCCCCCGCACGGACGAGATAGGAGAGGTAGGCCCGTGAGAGGCCCCGCGCGCACGCAGGACACGGGCAGCCCTCCAGCAGCGGCTCCTCGGACTCGCGCGCGCCGCTCTTGAGGAGATCCAGGCGCCAGCGCCGCGCGGGCTCGGGGACGAGCGCCGTGCCGTGGCGCCCGAGGCGGGTTGGCATCGCGCAGTCGAACGTGTCGATTCCCAGCTCCACCCCCGCAATCAGGTCGTCCACCTCGCCGATCCCCAGGAGATGGCGGGGCAGGGTCTCCCGCGCGCCGCCCAGCTCGCCGGTGGCATAGGCGACCACCTCGTACATCTGCGCCTTGTCCGCCCCCAGGGACCCACCGATCGCCACCCCATCGCAGCCGCTGTCCGCCACCACGCGCGCGGAGGCCCTCCGCAGATCCTCATACACGCCCCCCTGCACGATGCCGTACACCAGTTGTCCCAGCGGCCCATCCCCCGGAGCCGGTGGCGCGTCCTGAGGGGATGCTCCATGCCGAGGGGGTGCTCCATGCCGAGGGGGTGCTCCATGCCGAGGTGCCGTTCCATGCCGCGGAGCCGGCAGTCCTTGCCGAGGACCAGGCAGCCCGTGCTCCGCGTGCCACGCGAGGCAACGCTCGAGCCAGCGGTGGGTGCGCTCCGTCGAGCGCTCGGTGTAGCCGCGGTCGACGTGAAAGGGGGTGCACTCGTCGAACACCAGCGCGATGTCTGAGCCCAGCGCGGCCTGCACCGCCATCGAGCCCTCGGGCGAGAGGAAGTGCTCGCGCCCATCCACATAGGAGCGGAAGCGCACCCCCTCCTCTTCGATCGCGAGGATCTTGCCCTGCCGCTCTCCGCGCTCACCGCGGGCGCCACTTCGATCGGCGCCACTCGAGCCCTCGCCCCCACCGCCACGCGCGCCGGCGCCACCACCCCTCGCCCCGGCGCCACCCTCCCCGCGGGTGCCTGGTGAGCGGGACTTGATCTCGTCGGCGACCGTGCCATGGCCCATCGAGAAGACCTGGAATCCCCCGGAATCGGTGATGATCGGTCGCTCCCACCCCATGAATCGATGCAGGCCCCCGAAGCGCTCGATCAGCTCCGGGCCGGGGTTGAGCAGCAGGTGGAAGGTGTTCCCCAGCACCATCTCATACCCCAAACCCGCCACCTCCTCGGGCAGCAGTCCTTTGACCGTGGCCTTCGTCGCGAGCGGCACGAACGCAGGGGTGCGAACGTCGCCGTGGGCGGTGTGCAGGGTTGCGGCGCGGGCGCGGGATGCCCCGTCGCGCGCTTCGATCGTGAGAGCGCCCACCGCGGCATCCTAGAGTGACCACCATGCTCACCTCGTTGGGCGCCACCGCGTTGGCCTCCCTGAGCGCCACCGTGCCGGCCTCGCTGATCGATGTCAACCACCTCGTCGAAGTCTCGGGCTACCCGATCCTGTTCGTTCTCGTGATGGCCGAGTCCGGGGGGGTGCCGGTGCCCGGCGAGACCGCACTGATCGTCGGGGGGGTGCTTGCCAGCCAGGGCAAGATGGACATCGAGCTGGTGATCGCAGTGGCAGCGCTGGCGGCAATCGTCGGGGACAACATCGGCTACCAGATCGGCCGCAAGGGCGGGCGCTGGCTACTCGAGCGCCCCGGCCGGTTTCAACGCCAGCGCGTGGCGGTGTTGGAGCTGGGAGAGCCATTCTTCGAACAGCACGGCCCCAAGGCGGTGTTCTTCGGGCGCTTCATCCTCGGCCTGCGCACGTGGGCCTCGTGGCTCGCGGGCGCCAACCACATGCGGTGGCGCACGTTCTTCCTATGGAACGCGCTCGGAGGCATCTGCTGGGCTACAGCAGTGGGCTTGATCGCCTACTTCATCGGGCAGTCGGCAAACAATGCGATCACCACCTTCGGGATCTACGGCCTCGTGGCGGTCGTGGTGGCGCTCGGAGGAACCTTCCTGGCGCACCTACGTCACCGCCGCCACCAACGGGTCAAGCAGGAGGCGGAAAGCCTCAACCAACGAGGCACAACCGACAGTAGGAGCCCCGCGCTCGGAGACGCCGCCAACAGTGGGGGCCCCGCGCCCGGAGACGCCGCCGACAATGGGAGCCCCGCGCCCGGAGACGCCGCCGACAATGGGAGCCCCGCGCCCGGAGACGCCGCCGACAATGGGAGCCCCGCGCCCGGCCCGCGGACGGTCGAGGAGCCCGAGCCGAAGTACTCTAAGCCGTAGTACTAGTACTAACGGACCCGCAACCCCCGCAGGGCGCAATTCGCTCCCACTGCTCGGCGAGCGCGTCCAGCTCCTCCTCGGAGAAGCGGGAGAGGAATTGCTCGCGCACCACCGCGAGGTGGGTGCCACGAGCGGCACAGAGCCGCTGGCGGCCAAGCTCGGTGAGGCAGGCGTAGGCGCCCCGGGCGTCGTGTTCGCAGGAGCACCGCTCCAGCAACCCGTCCTTTTCAAGCCGATCAGCCAGCCGCGTCAGACCACTGCGGGAGAGCTGAGCGTATTCGGCGAGGTCACACATGCGCATCCGCCCCCCCGGCGACTCAGCGAGGTGGTGGAGGACCTCGTAGGTGCTCAACGGCAGTCCGTGGGTGCGCTCCAGCTCCGCGTCCACGCGCTTGGCGAGCGAGGCGTGAGCGCGCTTGAGCCCGCGCCACGCGCGGAGCTCACCCTCGCTGAGCATCTGCTCCCGGGCGACGAGCTCCTTCTGGGCGATGGCCTCCCGCTCGGGAGCTTCGATCTGGATGGCGGTCGCGGTTGCCATAACGCTCGACGCGGAGGTGTTACCAGCCCTCTCCGCTCACTTCGAACATAGCAGCGCAGAGCCCTCAATCGGGAGCAGCCACCGGACGGGTGGCCCGCCACACCGACCACATCATGAGTGGCTGGAGGGGCAGGCGCGCATACAGAGCCCAGTTGGGAATGCGTGAGAACTTGCCGGGGTTGCGAGCCATGTACAGGTTGGCGGGGAACACCGCAGCGAGTAGGGCGATCAGCCCAAGGCCCGCGAGACGGCGGGTACGGGGCACCAGCACGCCTAGACCGCCCGCGATCTCGGCCACACCGCTGAGCGCAACCGCCGTATCGGCTCCCATCCACCTGCCCACGGAGGGAGGCACGATCTGCCGGTACGGCCTGGGGATCACAAAGTGATTGAGGCCCGCCCCGATGAAGATCAGACCCAGCCGCCGCGGACCTCGGCGCTTACCACGACCCGTCTCTGGGACGGCCGCACCGTTTTCGACTGGTGCCTCGCTCTCAATTGCCATGTGCGCGTTGCGCTCCTTTCAGATGTCCATAGGTTGCGTTCTCGATGGGAAGATGTACCTGCCGGCCGACAGTTCTCGCCCCCCGGGACTCGCGGACGGGAGAGCTGTCCCGACATCTCCCTCCTCGGCCTCGAGGGCGCTGCACCAAGTGCAGCCGAGCGAGCTGGGCGATGCCGAGCACAATCACACCCCCGGGGATTCGCGGATGAGCGAGCTGCCCGACATCTCCTCGGGCTGGGCGATACCGAGCAGGGAGAGGATCGTGGGGGCGACGTCGGCGAGGATGCCCTCGTCCTGGAGCAGCCGCAGCCCGGGGAGGGTCACGATCAGGGGCACGGGGTTGGAGGTGTGGGCGGTGTTGGGGGAGCCATCCGGCTGGAGCATATGCTCGGCGTTGCCGTGATCCGCTGTGACGAGGCAGACGCCGCCGCTCTCGTGTACCGCCTGGACGACCTCCCCGAGGCACCGATCGACGGTCTCGATGGCACGCACCGCGGCGGGGATCACCCCAGTGTGGCCGACCATGTCGGGGTTTGCGAAGTTGAGCACCGCAAAGCGAGGATCGTGCTCGCGCCACGCCCCCAAGAACATGTCGGTGGCCTGGCGCGCACTCATTTCAGGCGCGAGATCGTAGGTGGGGACGTTGCGGGGGGAGGGCGCCAACGCACGCTCTTCGCCCTTGAAGATCGCCTCCTCACCGCCGTTGAAGAAGTAGGTGACGTGCGCGTACTTCTCGGTCTCGGCGACGTGCAGCTGAGGAGCGCCCGCGCGGGCCAGCACTGAGGCGAGGGTCACCGTGGGGCGCTGCGGGGGAAAGGCGATCGGGTACTCCCAATCTTCCTCGTACTGGGTGAGGGTGGTGTACTGCTCGACGGGCTCGATGCCGCGCCGGCCCTCCCATCCGGGGAGCTCCTCGTCACCCTCCCCGAACAGCGGCTCGGCCAACGCACGCGTGATCTCGCGCACGCGATCGGGGCGGAAGTTGAAGCACAGCACCGAGTCCCACGGGCGGATGTAGCCCTCCTCGCCGACCGAGGTGGGGGCGATGAACTCGTCGGTCTCCCCGCGCCCGTAGGCTTCCAGCACCGCCTGCCCCGCGGTATCGGTGTGGTGGGAAGCGCGACCGTGGACGAGCAGGTCGTAGGCGGCCTGGATGCGCTCCCAGCGGCGATCCCGATCCATCGCGTACCAGCGGCCGACGACGGAGGCGATGCGCACGCGTCCCCGCGCGCCGGGCGGGCGGGGCCCGCACCATCCCTCGACGAGCCTCACGTGCTCGATGCCCGATTGGGGAGGCGTGTCGCGGCCGTCGGTGAAGCAGTGGATCACGAGATCCGGGACCGAGAGGCGCCCCGCGAGCTCGACGATCGCGCGCAGGTGGCGGAGGCTCGAGTGCACGCCCCCATCGGAGACCAGCCCGATCAGATGGACGCGCTCCGAGCAGGTGAGCGCGTGGTTGATCGCGGGGTTCTCGCTCAGCACCCCATCGAGCACCGCGTCATCGATGCGTGTGAGATCCTGGCGCACCACTGAGCCGGCGCCGAGGTTGAGGTGGCCGACCTCGGAGTTGCCCATCTGACCCTCCGGCAGCCCCACCGCGCGCCCACTGGCGGTGAGCGTCGTATGAGGGTACGTGCCCCACAGCTCGTCGAAGACGGGGGTGTGGGCGAGCGCGACGGCGTTGCCCGGCCCCGGCGCACCGAGACCCCACCCGTCGAGCACCACCAGGCACGCGCTGGGTACGGGGAGCGTGCGGGGAGCCTCGCTCACGTCACGCAGCCGCCAGCACGATCTCGGCGAAGGAGGCCGCCGCCAGCGAGGCCCCGCCGACGAGCGCTCCATCGACATCGGGGAGCGCGAGCAGCTCGGCGGCGTTGTCGGGGTTGACCGAGCCCCCGTAGAGGATCCGCACACGCTCGCCCGCCTCGGGCCCCACGCGGTCGGCGATCAGAGCGCGGATGAAGGCGATCGCGTCCTGAGCCTGCTCGGGGGTCGCCGTCTGGCCGGTGCCGATCGCCCAGATCGGCTCGTAGGCGATCGCGACATCGGGCAGCTGCTCATCCGGGAGGCCACCGAGGTCGTCGCGAATCTGCTGGCGGAGCTTACGCTCGGTGTCGCCCGCCGCGCGCTCGGACTCGGTCTCCCCCACGCAGAGGATCGGGTGCAGGCCGGCCGCGATTGCGGCGGGCAGCTTCAGCGCGAGCGCGCGATCGCTCTCGCCGAACAGGGCGCGCCGCTCGGAGTGCCCGAGCACCACCCCCCGCACGCCGATCTCCGCGAGCATCGGCGCAGAGACCTCACCCGTGAAGGGCCCCTCGAGCTCGTGGTGCATGTTCTGGGCGTAAACCTCGACGCGCGAGCCGCGCGCGGAGTCGACCATCGCACGCAGGTCGGTGAACGGGACACAGATACCCACATCCACCCCGCTCACCGCCGCGAGCAGGGGCAGCAGCGCCTGGATGTACTGCTCGGCCTCAGCCTCCGTCTTGTACA
Source organism: uncultured Solirubrobacterales bacterium (assembly GCA_963747875.1). Lineage (GTDB taxonomy): Bacteria > Actinomycetota > Thermoleophilia > Solirubrobacterales > Solirubrobacteraceae > Palsa-744. Next base: position 4,241,523 of record CAVVGU010000001.1, on the reverse strand, counting down.
TCTTCCAGTTGCCCGCGATCAGCGGGGTGCGGGGCATCACGCAACCCCCCCACCACGAGCAGCGCACAAGCGGGGGGCCGCACGGCAAACGATCCACCGAGCCTCGGCCATCACGCGACTCCCGCGCCGTCGAGGGCGTGGACGCCGGGGAGGGTGCGGCCCTCGATCAACTCGAGCGTCGCTCCGCCGCCGGTGGAGAGGTGATCGACGGTGTCCTCGAGGCCGAAATGGGCGAGCGCGGAGGCCGAGTCGCCACCGCCGACGACCGTCAGGCCGGGCGCCTTCGCCACCGCTTCGGCGACCGCGTGCGTGCCCGACGCAAACGGCGTGTACTCGAAGGCACCCATCGGGCCGTTCCAGAAGACGGTGCCCGCGCGCTCGATCTCGCGCCCGTAGCGCTCCGCCGTGTCGGGGCCAATGTCCAGGCCCATCCACCCCGCGGGTACCTCCACGCCGTCGAGCGCGCGGTGCTGCGCGTCGTCGGCGAGGCGGTCGCCGATCACGAGGTCGCTCGGCACGAGCAGGCGCGCCCGACCGGGCTGGGGGGAGTGAGTGTCGCTCGCCCGCGCGAGCAGGTGGCGCGCGTGCTCGACGTCCTCCTCGCAGCACAGCGACTCCCCCACGGTGTGCCCCTGCGCGCATAGGAACGGAAAGCACATCGCGCCGCCGATCATCACCACGTCGGCGACCTGCAGGAAGCGGTCGATCACGGCGATCTTGTCCGCCACCTTCGAGCCACCCACGATCGCCACGAGCGGCCGCGCCGGGTGGTCGAGGATCCCGGTGAGCGTCTCGACCTCGCGCTCGAGTAGCCGCCCCGCAGCGCTCGGCAGCAGGTGGGCGACACCCTCGGTGCTCGCGTGGGAGCGGTGGGCGGCCCCAAAGGCGTCGTTGACATAGAGCTCCGCGAGCTCCGCCAGGGCGCGGGCGAGCTCGGGATCGTTGGTGGTCTCCCCGGGCTCGAAACGGACATTCTCGAGCAGCACGAGCTCCCCGTCGCCAAGCCCCTCGCACGCCGCCCACGCACGCGCACCCACCGGGTCGGGGACGAACGTGACCCCGGCACCTCCGAGCAACTCGCCCAGGCGCTCCGCGATCGGGGCGAGCGAGAGGCCGGGCACGCGGCGGCCTTCGGGGCGGTCGAGGTGGGAGACCAGCACCAGACGGGCGCCCCGCGCGCGGAGCTCTTCGATCGTCGGCAGCGCAGCGCGAATGCGGGTGTCGTCGGCGATCTCGACCTCCCCGTCTCCACCCACCGAGAGGGGGACGTTGAAGTCCACCCGCACCAGCACCCGCCGTCCGTGCACGTCGAGGTCGTCGAGGCCTCTCATTGGAGCACGTCCCGCCCCGGTGGGCCTGCGAGCGCGTTGCGCCCCGGTGGGCCTGTGAACGCGTCTCGCCCCTGTAGGCCAGCGCGCACGTCTCGCCCCTGTAGGCCAGCGCGCACGTCTCGCCCCTGTAGGCCAGCGCGCACGTCCCGCCCCTGTAGGCCAGCGCGCACGTCCCGCCCCTGTAGGCCAGCGCGCACGTCCCGCCCTAGTGGGCCTGTGAGCTCATCGCCGGCGCTTGTACATCCTTCGGTCATCTCGCGCTCCCCCCGGACCAATCCTCTAGAGGACCCTCTGCACAAGGTCCACCAGCCGATTGGAGTAACCCCACTCGTTGTCGTACCAGGCCACCACCTTGAGCATCGTAGAGTCCACCACCGCCGTGAGTTTGGAGTCGACGATCGAGGAGTGGGGATTGCCGATGATGTCGGTGGACACGATCGGATCCTCCGTGTAGGCCATGATCCCCTGCAGCGGCCCACTCTCGCAGGCCGCCTCGAGCGCGGCGTTGACCTCCTCCACCGTGGTTGGGCGCTCGCACTCGACGGTCAGGTCCACGACGGAGCCGGTCGGCACGGGGGCGCGCACGGCGAAGCCGTGCAGGCGCCCTTGCAGGGCGGGGATCACGAGGCCGATCGCCTTCGCAGCGCCGGTGGAGGCGGGGATCAGATTGATCGCCGCGGCCCGCGCGCGGCGGAGGTCGCTGTGGGGGAGGTCCTGCAGGCGCTGGTCAGCGGTGTACGCATGGATCGTAGTCATCAACCCATGCTTGATGCCGACGGTGTCGTTCACCACCTTGGCGATGGGCGCAAGGCAGTTGGTGGTGCAGGACGCATTGGAGATGATGTGGTGCACCGCGGGGTCGTAGTCGGTCTCGAAGTTGACTCCGATCGCGACGGTCACGTCCGGTTCGGTGGCGGGGGCGGAGATGATGACCTTCTTGGCACCCCGCTCCAGGTGGATGGCGGCGTGCGCGCGGTCGGTGAAGCGGCCCGTGGACTCGATCACCACGTCGACCCCGAGCTCCTCCCAGGGGAGCTTCGCGGGGTCGGTCTCGGCCAGCACTTTCAGCTCACGGCCGTCCACCTCGATCGCGCCCGCGCGCGCCTGCACGGTGCCCCTGTAGGGGCCCATGATCGAGTCGTACTCGAGTAGGTGGGCGAGCGTGGCCGCATCGGTGAGGTCGTTGACCGCGACCCACTCGATGTCGTTGGCATCCGCGCGAGCCTTTGCGGCACGGAACACATTGCGGCCGATCCGCCCGAATCCATTGATTCCCACCCGTACTGGCATTCTCTGTGCGCCTCCTTGGCCGAACCTGAAGCGAAAACGAACGATGCCGGCCCGTAGGAGTGTTACCCCAACGACCCGGCTCCGAGCAAAAAGGCTATCGGACCGCGTCGGGAATCAACCTCCACGTGGGGAGGACTCAACGGGAGTTGGCGACGATCTCCACCCGCAGGCCATCGGGGTCGAGCAGGTATGCGGCGTAGTAGAGGGGTCCATAGTGGGTTCTGAGGCCGGGCTCGCCGTCGTCGCGGCCACCCGCCGTGAGGCCCGCGGCATAGGCGCTGTCGACCGCCACCCGCCCCGCGGCCCGGAAGGCCACGTGGCCATAGCCCGGCGCGGGGGGCCGGCCGCGGGTCACGATCCAGAAGCAGGGGGCGGTCACCCCATAGGCGATCGCGTGCGTACCCTCGTGCACGCGGCGCACCCCGATCGCGAAGAAGACCGCGTCGTAGAAGGCCGCCGAGCGCGCGAGGTCGCCGACCTCGACTCCAAGGTGGTCGATCATCGCCAGGATTATCTGTCTACGCGTCTCGCGAGCGCTTGTCGATGTCGCGGTGGGTGACCGCAACGGTCACGTCCTCGCGCTCGCCGTAGCGCGCAGCGAGGTGCTCGGCGACCGTCACCGAGCGGTGGCGGCCCCCCGTGCACCCGATCGCGACCACCAGATGCGCGCGGCCCTCGGCCACGTACTGCGGCAGGAGGAAGTCGAGCAGCGGGTATAGCCGCTCGTAGAGCTCCTCCAGGCGGCCATCGCGCCCGACGTATTCGACCACGCGTGGGTCGTTGCCGGTCAGCTCGCGCAGCTCCGGTACGTAGTGGGGGTTGGGCAGGAAGCGCACGTCGAACGCAAGATCCTCCTCGCGCGGGGGGCCGTGCTTGAAGCCGAAGCTCATGAACGTCAGCGCGAGACGCCCCGCCGCCCGGTGGGGCAGCAGCTCGTCCGCGATCTTGCCGCGCAGCATCGCCGCGGACATCCCCGTCGTATCGATCACCACATCCGCGCGACTGCGCAGCGGCTCCAGCAGCGCGCGCTCCGAGGCGACGCCCGCCGCGACGGAGCCGTCGGGTGCGAGCGGGTGGCGGCGGCGGGTCTCCTTGTAGCGGTTCACCAGCGTCTGCTCCGCCGCTTCCAGGAACAGCACGTGATGATCCAGGCCAAGCGACTTGAGGTCGTCGACCACCGCCTGCAGCGCCTCGAAGTACACCCCCCCGCGCACGTCCGAGACGACCGCCGCACGCTCCACCTTCGAGCCCTTGTGGACGAACAGCTCCACCAGCGAGCGGATCATCTCGGGGGGGAGGTTGTCAACGCAGAAGTAGCCCGCGTCCTCGAACACGTTCATCGCCGTCGACTTGCCCGCCCCCGAGAACCCCGTGATCACCACGAGCTCCTGCAGCTTCGACTCCACAGACGACTGATCCTGAGTGCGCAGTGGGCTTCGCAGCGGCCTGAAGACGGACACGCGTTGATTGTGCCGTGTCTAGCGGACCGGGGGCGCCACATGCGCCGCCTACCCCGTTCGGTTGAGGTGGGCGTGCAGCTCGCGCGCCACCTTCGCCGGCAGGCCGGGCACCGCCTGGAGCTCCTCGCGGGAGGCCCCGAGGACGGCCTCGGGAGAGCCGAAGTGGGCGAGCAGCGCCCGCTTGCGTGCCGGCCCGACCCCCGGCAGCTCGTCGAGCAGAGAGCTCGTCAGCGCGCGGTCGCGGCGCGTGCGGTGGTGGGTGATCGCGAAGCGGTGGGCCTCGTCGCGTGCGCGCTGCAGCAGCTGCAGCTCGGGGGTGTGGTGGTCGAGCACCAGCGGGGCGCGGCGGCCGGGGATGAAGACCTCCTCCACACGCTTCGCCAGCGAGATCACCGTCACGCCCCGCGCGCGGAAGCCCGCCAGTGCCTTCACGCCCGCCGCGAGCTGTCCGCGACCACCGTCGATCACCACCACGTTCGGCAGCGTCGCGAAGCTCGCGTCGTACTCCGGGTCGTGGGGCGACAGATCGGCCTGGCGCTCCCAGCGCGCCAGGCGGCGGCCAAGGACCTCGGCCATCGCCGCATAGTCGTCGGAGCCCTCCACCGTGCGGATCTTGAAGCGGCGGTAGTCCGACTTCTTCGGGGCGCCCCCCTCCAGCACGACCATCGAGGCCACCGTATGCGTGCCCCCCAGGTTGGAGATGTCGAAGCACTCGATCCGCACCGGCGGCACGTCCAGGCCGAGCACGCTCTGCAGCCCCTCCAGTGCCTCTACCCGACTCTGGCGGCGACGCTCCGCGCGCAGGTGCTCCTGGTCGAGTGCCAAACGCGCGTTGCGCTCCGCCAGCTCGAGGATTCGGCGCTTGTCCCCGCGCTCCGCGGCGCGCAACTCCACGGGGCCCCCGCGGCGGCTCGCCAGGGCCTCGGCGAGGGCCTCGCGGTCATCCCGCAGGAGCTCCCGTTGCACCACGATCTGCGCGGGGATCGAGCTGTGCCCCGCGTAGTACTGGAGCATGAACTCCTCCGCCACCTCCCCCAGCTCCCGCTCCGCCTCGTTGGCGAGGTAGAAGGACTGCCGGTCCGAGAGCACCCCGTCGCGCACCTGGAAGACCTGCGCGTTGGCCTCCCTCCCCTCGAGCGCCACCGCCACCGCGTCGAGCGTGCCCACCGACTCGTTCGCCACCCGCTGGCGCTCGAGCAGCGAGCGCACCGCGCGCAGACGGTTGCGCTCGAGCGTGGCCTGCTCGTACTCCTGGGCCGCCGCCGCCGCGCGCATCCGCTCCTCCAGGCCGCGCTCGATCTCGCGGTAGCGCCCCGAGAGGAAGTCCACCACGCCGTCGATGTTGCGGCGGTAGTCCTCCCGCGAGACGTACCCCACGCAGGGAGCCTCGCAGCGCTTGATGTAGTAATCGAGGCACGGATTACCGCTGCGCCGCCCCGGCTCCACGCCTGTGCACGAACGGAACATGAACACCTTCGTGAGCAGGTCCAGCGTGCTGCGCACCCGCTTCGCGTTCGAGTACGGCCCAAAGTACGCCCGCCCCGGGCGGTGGCGCTCGCGGGTGAAGTACACCCGCGGGAACTCCTCGTCGAGCGAGATCGCGATGAACGGGTAGGACTTGTCGTCGCGCAGGCGGATGTTGAAGCGCGGGCGATACTGCTTGATGAAGCTCTGCTCCGCCAGCAGCGCCTCCGCCTCCGAGGCCACCACCACGAACTCGATCTGCTCCACCGCCCCCACCATCTCCGCGTGCCCCGGGGAATTGGTTCCCCGCCCCACCTCAGCTTTGGAGAAGTGCGAGGCCACCCGTTTGCGGATCGACTTCGCCTTGCCCACGTAGATCACCCGCCCCCGCCCGTCGCGGAACAGGTACACCCCGGGCTGCTCCGGGAGGGCGCGGCGCTGGCCCAAAAGGGGATGCTCGCTCACGCGGGCGTCTCCCCGCGGCGGTCGAAAAGGGGATGCCCGCTCACGGGAGCGTCTCCCCCGCTGCGCTCGGCGAGCGTCGCGCTCAATAGCTGCGCGAGTAGCGGTAGAGCGCGAACAGCGTGTACGCCACCAGGGCGATCAGCACGAACCACACCAGTTTCCCGAAGCCCGTTTCCCACATCCGCGTCTTCGCCGCGAGCGTCAACACGCCCGCCCCCACCGCCCCGTACAACAGCGCCCTCCGGCCCTCGCCGAGGCTGTAGATATCGACGCGGTTGCGGCGGTAGAACCACACCCCCGCGTACCCCAGTCCCAAAGCGAACGCCACGCCGAGGATCGTCCCCACCGTGTCCGCCAGGCGCCCGCCCCCCGGCAGGAAGGCCACCGCGCCGGCGAGCACCAACAGGATCGCCACATTGCGCAGGGTCTTCGTGCGGTCGGTCATCTGTTTCAGAGTCTAGCCAACCCGCAATATGAACCCCTCCCCGGCCGCGGGCCTGGGAGTCGCGCTGTACGACTCCCAGGCATCGGCGGATCCTACCTATTCGTCATATGCCCCGAATTTTTCTCCGGTCGCCATTTTGGCGATGACCGTCGCCACGAGCGTCGCCGGTTTTCCTTCCAGTTCCATTCCCGCGGAATATTCCTGGAATTTGTTCCCCGCCACGGTATCCCACGTGCTTTTGATCGCCGGATTGGGGAAGTTGAGTTCGACTTCTTTCGCTTCCCCACGTTCAGGGCTGATCTTGGCCACAGCCTGGCCATTGACTTTTAGTACGCTTGGGGCCAGGCAGAATCTCCCTTCAAGCGGAACTTCAGCGAACACCGACCCTGATTTTGGCCGGAAATACTCAGTTATCGCTGTTCTCGTGGGTTCTGGGTTTTTTTCATAATCCAGGTAAGAGTACACCGCTACAGTCGAGAATTTTCCACCCACTATCGAGCATACCGAGGGCGTGATCACCGTACATTCGCTGAAGGTAAGTTTTGTCATTTCGCTCTCACCTTGCAATGACGCATTGAAGAAGACAGCCCCTTCGCTGCTGACCGCTTTGCATACCGCTTCAACGGCCAGGCCCCGATATTCCGTGAGCAATTTCACCGTCGTTCCCGGCTTGATGACGACACTCGCGGCTTTCGGCGTGGCATTTATCTTCGCGCCTTCGACGTGATAGAACGGCCCCGGGAAGGCCGCTGCGGTGCTCGCCGCAACGGCGCCCAGCGCGCACGTGATGGTCAGGCTCAATAGTAGTATCCTGGCTTTAGACATCTCTCTCACTCACGCTCCTTTATTTGGTCACTTGATCTATGCAGCGCTCACCCTGTTGGTGCCCCCGGGTGCGGCACCGCCCAAACGGCTTCCCCAAAGCCGCCAACCGGCGACCTCGCGATGAAACCGTCTGTAAAATGGTGCAGAGTGAAACCAGACTGTCAATGGGGGTGCGGCGCAGTCGGCGTTCGCAGACCCCCCGCCGGAGCGTAAACCCTGCATCCATTCGCCTTGCTATTCAGCTAGGCGAAAATCCAAAACAAGTGAGAAACACAGCCATGTTTCTCAGTATCGCTGCCCGAGTCACATCGTTGGGGAGATCGATCCTTACACCGCCGCAAGGTGGTCGCTATCCACAACCTCACCCCGCCACAATGTGGTCGCTACCCACAACCTTCGCCCGCCGCAAGGTGGCCGCTACCCACAACTCTCGTCCGCCGCGATGTGGCCGCCACGCCGCGCTCGGCGGCCACCGGCCTATTCAACCAGCGCTTCCAACCGCGCGTACGCGTCCTCCACGGCGCGCCGCGCCGCGGTGTGGCGCGCCTCGGACTTCGCCGCCTCGTACTTGCTCGCCCACGCCCCCGGGTCCGCCAGCTCGTCCTCCAACGCGCGCATCGCCGCCTCCGCCGCTTCGATCGCGCGCTCCGCCTTTTGCTGGTCGGTCAGGCGGTTCTTCGAGGGGCCCTTGGGTTTGGGCTTCGCCTTGGCCTTCGCCGACTTCGACCCCGCGGCGCCGGCGCCCTGTTCGAGACCCCGGGGTCCAGCGCCGTTGGGGGCGCCCACGGCGAGCGCGGATGTCGAGCCGTTCGCTGAGCCCAAACCGGCCCTCGCGCCCGCGCCGGTCGCGGGGCCCGCACCGTTGGCGGGCGCCGCGTCGCTCCCGTCCAACGCTTCGCCTGCGGCGCGGCGCTCTTCGCGTACCCGCACATACTCCGGCCACCCCCCCATGTAGCTTCGCAGCGCGCGGTTCTCCACCGCCACCGTGCGCGTGCCCACCGCGTCCAGCAGCGCGCGGTCGTGGGAGACCAGCAACACCGCCCCCTGGAAGGCGCGCAGCGCGTCCTCCAAAGCCTCGCGGCTCTCGATATCCAGGTGGTTGGTGGGCTCGTCCAGGATCAGCACGTTCGCGCCGCTATGGACCAGCACCGCCAGCGAGAGTCTCCTGCGCTCTCCCCCCGAGAGGCCCCCCAACGGTTTTTCCGCCTCCTCGCCCGAGAACAGGAAGCCCCCCAGCAGCGCCCGCGCCTTGTTCGGCGTGAGGCCCGTCGCGCGCTGCGCCGCGTCCAACACACTCTGCCCCGGCGATCCCCCCGCCCCCAGCTCGTCCGCGTGCTGGGAGAGGTAGCCCACCTGCACGTTATGGCCCCTGCTCAGGCGCCCCCCCGCCAGCGCCCGCCGCTCCGCGAGCGTCTCGATCAGCGTCGTCTTGCCGCTCCCATTGGGGCCCACCAGCGACACGTGCTCGCCCCGCTCGAGCCACAGCTCCGCGTGCTCCAGAAGGACGATCGGGCCTCCTGCCTCCGTTACACCTCCCCCCTGCGACTCGCCGCCGGCGCTCGCGCCGCGTTGCGACTTCGCGCTGCTCGCCCCCTCTCCGCGCTGGGACTCCCCCCGCGACCCTGCGCCACCAGCCCCCTCGCCGGGCTGCGAACGCACCGCCGCGGAGCGGCCCTCGGCCGCGGAGCGACCATCCAAATCAGCTTCCCCGCCAACCTCCACCCGCCCGTCGCGCAGCTCGAAGATCACCCTCCCCGCGCGCTCCGGTGCCTTGAACGCGAACTCCAAGCCCTTCCCCTCCTGGGGATCGCGCTCGATCCGCTCGATCTTGGCCAGTTTCTTGACCCGCGACTGTGCCTGTTTGGCCTTCGTGGCCTTGTAGCGGAAGCGCTCGATGAACCGCTCCATCCGCGCGATCTCAGCCTGCTGCTTGTCGATCGCCTTCCCCAGCGCCATCTCCCGCGCCGCCTGCTCGCGGCGCCAGTTGTGCCACGAGCCCGCAAAGAACCGCGAACGGCCGGCCTCCAGCTCGAGCACCGCGGTGCCCACCGCCTCCAGGAACCAGCGGTCGTGCGCCACCAGGACCACCGCCGCGTCGAGGCCCACCAGCGTCTCCTCCAGCCACTCCAGCGACTCGATATCGAGATGGTTGGTGGGCTCGTCCAGCAGCAGCGCATCCGCTCCCGTCGCCAGTGCGCGGGCGAGCGAGGCCCGTGTCAGCTGCCCCCCCGAGAAGGTGTCCAGCGGGCGCTCCAGGTCCCCCTCCCCGAAGCCCAACCCCCGCGTCATCACCGTCGCCCTGTCCCGCCACAGGTAGCCCCCCAGCGCCTCCAACCGCGCCTGCGCGCGGGCGTAGCGATCCAGAAGCGCCTCGTCCGCCCCCTCCCCCATCCGCCGCTCGAGCTCCGCCAGCTCCGCCTCCGCCGCGAGCTCCTGCACGCACCCCGACAGCACGTACTCCCGCAGCGACACCCCCCGCTCCCGCGGCGGGCGCTGATCGTGCAGCGCCACCCGCGTCCCCTTCGCGAGGCTCAACGCCCCCCCGTCGATCGACTCCTCCCCCGCCAGCATCCGCAGCAGCGTGGTCTTCCCCGCCCCATTGCGCCCCGCGATCGTCATCCGCTCCCGCCGCTCCAGCTTGAACGAGACCCCCCGCAGGAGCGGTTTGCCCGCGATGTCCTTCTGGAGGTCCGATGCGATCAGTACAGCCATCTGTGCTGGCCATACTAGGCGGCTACAGCTTTGGGGATTGGCCGGCCTTCCGGCCGGCTGCGCGGGTTCGCGTAGCGCGAGACCCCGCACAGCTCCAGCAAGCCGGCCCCCGCCGACCGATCCCTATTTTTTCATCGCCGGGTGGTGCTTCATCGCGGGATGGTGCTTCATCGATGGGTGATGCTTCATCGCGTGGTGCGAGCTCGCCTGGGCCGCCGCGGGGATCGCGGCGACGGTGAGCAGCGTGGCGGCGAGCGCCGTGAGGCGCTGCGGCGTACGGGTGCGGTGCATGTTCTTACTCCTCCTTGTACCTGTGTGTTGGGAGACGATCGAGCGGGCCACTGCCCCGCCGCACCGCAGTTCAGCGGCCATCCATTACGGCTTTCTTACATCCGGGGCGCATAAACGGGGGATGCCTTGAAAGGGACCGCCCTTTGGGGACGTCCCTGAAAGGAGCGCCTCCGCGAGGAGGCCCGTGACGGATCGCCGTGACGGATCGGGAGCGCCTCCGGGACGTCTCGTAGTGGATCGCCGTGACGGATCGGGAGCGCCTCCGGGACGTCTCGTAGTGGATCGCCGTGACGGATCGGGAGCGCCTCCGGACGTCTCGTAGTGGATCGCCGTGACGGATCGGGAGCGCCCCCCGGGGCGTCCCGTAATGGATCGGAAAGAACTGCCCGCCACAATCAACCCATGCTCCTGCTGATCCTCTTCGCGTTCGTCGCCGGCGCTGCTACCGCTGTGTCGCCCTGCGTGCTGCCCGTGTTGCCCGTCGCCCTCGGTGCCGGGGTCACCGGTGGACGGCGCCGACCGCTGGGGGTGGTAACGGGGCTTGCGCTCTCCTTCACGTTCGCCACCGTCGCACTCGTGTACGTGATCTCCGCCTTCGGGCTCCCCGACGGGCTGCTGCGCACGCTCGCGATCGTCGCCCTCGCCGGGTTCGGCATCTGCCTGCTCGTGCCCCCGATCGGCGACCGTCTCGAGGCCCGCCTCAGCCGCATCGGTCCGACCGGGGGAGCGGGCACCAATGCGAAGGGTGACGGCTTCTGGTCCGGGATGCTTGTCGGTGGGGGGCTCGGGTTCGTCTACGCCCCCTGCGCCGGGCCCATCCTCGCCGGGGTCATCACCGTCTCCGCCTCCCAGAGCTTCACCACTGGGCGCCTCGCGGTCGCGCTCGCCTACGGAATCGGCTCCGCCGTCGTCCTCTACGCGCTGATGCTCGGCGGGCGGCGCGTCACCGGGCGCCTCGCGCGGCGCAGCGGGCGCTTCCAGATGGCGATGGGCGCCGTGATGGTGTTCATCGCCCTGCTCATGCTCGGCAACTACGACACCCGCTTCGAGACGTCGATCGCCTCCGATCTCCCCTCCTTCCTGGTTGACCCCACCAACGGCCTCGAGTCCAACCACTCCATCACCACCCAGCTCGCCGCCCTCCGTGGGCGTAAGGCACGCCAGGCCGCCGGGCTCGAGCAGGCTGACGCCGGGCTCGCCCTGCCCGTGCTCGGGAGCGCCCCCGAATTCAAAGAAACCCAGGACTGGTTCAACACCGGGGTGGGTGGGCATTCAAACACGCCCCTCACGATGGCCAGCCTGCGCGGCCACGTGGTGCTCGTGGACTTCTGGACCTACACCTGCATCAACTGCATCCGCACCCTCCCCTACCTCAACGCCTGGTACGCCAAATACCACTCCCAGGGCTTCGAGATCGTGGGCGTTCACACACCCGAGTTCCCCTTCGAGCACTCCGCCGCCAACGTCGCCGCCGCGATCGAACAGAACGGGATTCACTACCCCGTAGTCCAGGACAACGACTACGGCACCTGGAACGCCTACGAAAACGAGTACTGGCCCGCCGAGTACCTGATCGACGCCCACGGCCGCATCCGCCTCGCGGACTTCGGGGAGGGGGAATACGCCGCCAAGGAGCGCGCCATCCGCAGCCTGCTCGTGGAAGCCGGCGACACCTCCCTCGGGACCGCCGCCCACGTCAGCGCGATCAAGCCCTCAGAAGTTGAAATCACCCCCGAGTCCTACCTCGGCTCCGAACGCGCCCAGCGCTTCACCAACGGCCAGATCGTCAACGGGCTGCACGAATACGGCCCCCTCCCCACCCACGGCCCCCCGCTCAGCGGGCTGCGCTACGGCGGGCTCTGGCGCGTCGCCGGGTGGGGGGTCACCGCCGAGCGCTCATCCAAGCTCGCGCTCACCTTTCGCTCACGGCGCGTCTATCTCGTGATGGGCTCCCCCGGTGCCACCCGCTCATTGCGTGTCCTGCTCGACGGCCGCCCGATCCCCACGCGGCTCGCCGGCAGCGACGTGCACAACGGGACCGTCGCCGTCAGCCGCGACCGGCTCTACCGCCTCGTTGAACTCCCCAACGTCCAGACCCACACCCTGACTGTCGAAGCCGCCCCCGGGGTCGAAGTCTTCGACTACACGTTCGGGTGATCCCATGGACACCGCCATGACCACCACGGACATGGCCGCGCCACGGCGAGGGCTGCCACGATGACCAAACCCCCACCAGGATGGCCGGGCCCCCGCGAACGCTGCCACCCACCACTCCACGAGCCCCTGCCATGATCGCCACAGCGATGCACGCAGCCGCAGAGAGCTCCCCGCGCGGGTCGGTGCTGGTCGTGGACGACGAGCCCACGATCGCCGAGATCGTCGCCCGCTACCTCGAGCGCGCGGGTTACCGTGCCCGAGTCGCCGGCGACGGCGCGCAGGCGCTCGCACTCAGCGCCCAGAGCCCCCCCGACCTCGTGGTGCTCGACATCATGCTCCCCGGGATCGACGGCCTCGAGGTGATGCGCCGCCTGCACGAGCAGGACGGGCCCCCCGCGCGCGTGATCCTGCTCACCGCCCGGGGGCGCGAGGCGGAGCGGATCGTCGGACTGCGCCGCGGCGCCGACGACTACGTCGTCAAGCCCTTCTCCCCCGGCGAGCTCGTCGCCCGCGTCGAAGCCGTGCTCCGCCGCAGATCCCCCGGGGATCTCACCTCGAGCGCAGAGGCCCAGCCCGAGTTGCGCTTCGACGGGCTGCGTGTCGAGCCCGCCACCAGGCGGGTGCTGGCGGGCGGCCCCGCAAAGAGCGCCGCGCCGCTCACCGCTCTCGGGAGCGAGGTGGCGGGCGCCGAGGCGCGCGCGGCCGGCGAGCGCGAGGTCTCGCTCACCGCGCGCGAGTTCGATCTGCTCGCCTTCCTCGCCCAACACCCCGGACAGGTCTTCTCCCGCGACCGCCTCATGGAGCTCGTCTGGCAGCTCCCCGACTACAGCGACAGCTCCACCGTCACCGTCCACATCCGCCGCCTGCGCGCCAAGATCGAGCCCGACCCCGAGCACCCCCGCTACATCCAGACCGTGTGGGGCGTCGGCTACCGCTTTCAGCCATGAGTGGGCACGATCACAGCCACTCGCCGCCCCTACCCGGCGTTTTTTTGTTTTATCCGCTACCACAAGCACTTCGGGCATCGCCCGCGGGTGAGGCCTCGCGATGACGCGCTCATCCCTGTGGTCCCTCGCCGCGGTCCTCCTTGCCGCGCTGCTCCCCGCGTGCGCCGTGATGGCCGTGATCGGGGATGCCCACGCCGTGCTCCTCACAGTCGAGATCCTCGTGCCCGTCGGGCTCCTCGCGCTCGTGCTCGCCCAGTTCGCCGCCAGCGGGCGCATGCGTCTGGCCACCCTGCGCCAGCGCTTCGGGCTCGGCGTCGCGCTCGCCCTCGGACAGCTCCTCGCCGCTGTCGCGATCGGCGCCGCCGTGATGTTCGTCTCCCCCCACGACGCCTGGATGACCGTCGCGATCCTGCTGTTCGCCGCCGTCGTCGCCGCACGCGCCGCACAGCTCCTGCTCGGCGGCGTGGTGCGCGACGTACGCGCGATCGGTGCCGGGCTGCACGCGCTGGAGCGCGGCGAGCGCGACATCCAGATCGAGGCCCACTCCGGGCGCGAGCTCGAAGACCTCGCCCGCACCGCCAACCGCATGATCGCCGCGCTCACCGCCGAGGAGCACGCCCGCGACAGCGCCGACGCGGCCCGCCGCCAGGTGATCGCCGCCATCTCCCACGATCTGCGCACCCCCCTCAGCACTCTGCGGCTGCTCACCCAAGCGCTCGAGGATGAGCTCGTCGACACCGCCACCGCGCGGCGCTACGTGCACACCATCGGTGCCCACACCCGCACCCTCGGGACCCTGATCGACGACCTCTTCGAGCTCTCCTGCCTCGACGCGGGCGAGCTCGAATGGAGCACCGAGCCCGTCGATCTCAGCCAGCTCATCGGGGAGACCGTCGAGCTCGTGCGGCCCGCCGGCGAGGCCGCCGGGGTCGCACTCCGCGCCGAGCTGTCCCACGGCCTCTGCACCGCAGAGGCCAACCCCGACAAGCTCCAGCGCGTGCTCCTCAACCTCCTCCAGAACGCGATCCACCACACGCCCCCCGACGGCAGCGTCGCCGTCCGCGCCGCCGCCGCCAACGGCACCGTCGAGGTCGAGGTCGCCGACACCGGCGCCGGCATCGCCCCCGAGGACCGCCCCCACGTGTTCGAGCCCTTCTACCGCGGCGGTGGCGACGCCGCCCGCACGCACCCCGGCGGAGGACTCGGGCTCGCCATCTCTCGCGCCATCGTCGAGGCCCACGGCGGGCACATCTGGCTCGCCGAAGGGGCCCGCGGCACGCGAGAGGCCCCCCGCATGCAGGAGACACCTGGCGGGAACCCCGAAGCCCCCGACGACACGCCCGAAATCCCCCACGGCACGCGCATCCGCTTCACTCTCCCCGCAGCGATCGCGGGACCCACGGGGTGATCGGCCGCGGACCCCGCAACGGGTCGCGCGACGCCGCTGCCCCCCGCGCGCTCCGGTAGCATTCGCGGCGTGATGCGCCGCCTGCTCGCCAGCCTCGCCGCCAGCCTCTTGCTGCTGCTCGCGCTCGCCCCCGCCGCGCTGGCCGCCAACGATGGGCGCGGCTTCTACGGCGCCACCGACGACAAGGTCGTCACCATCGCCGGCTTCATCCTGATCGTCTTCTTCCCCACCTTCGCGCTCGTCATGAGCCTCATCCAGCGCCACCTCGAAAGGCGCAAGGATGCCCGCAAAGCGGCCCACAAGCGCCTCGGCGACGCCGGGCTGCGCGGCGGCTGGTAAACGGGACCGCGCAGGGAACGATGCGGCGAGCCCGGTGAGCGAGCGCGCACCCGAGCCCACCCCGCCGACGCCGACAGCGCCCGCCGAGTCAACCGGCGAGGTGCCCCCGCTCGTCCACTACGAGCGCCGCGGCGCGGCGGCCCTCGTCACGATCGACCGCCAGGAGCGCCGCAACGCCGTCGACGGACCCACCGCGGTCGCGCTGCACGAGGCCTACCTGCGCTTTGAGGCCGACGCGGAGGCCCGCGTGCTCGTGCTCACCGGGGCTGGCGGAGTGGCGTTCTGCGCGGGCGCCGACCTCAAGGCGATCGCGAGCTTCGGCGGACGCCTCACCGCGCCCGAGGGGCCGATGGGCTTCACCCGCCTCACCCCCTCCAAGCCCACGATCGCCGCGATCTCCGGCTTCGCGCTCGCGGGTGGGTTGGAGCTCGCGCTGTGGTGCGACCTGCGGATCGCCACCGAGGACTCCCGCCTCGGTTTCCCCGAGCGCCGCTGGGGGGTGCCCCTGATCGACGGCGGCACCCAGCGTCTGCCCCGCGTCGTCGGGCTCGGGCGCGCCCTCGACATCATCCTCACCGGGCGCATCATGGACGCCGCCGAGGCCCACGCGATCGGTCTCGTCAACGAGCTCGTCGCCCCCGGGCGCCACCTCGAGCGCGCGCTGGAGCTCGCCGAGGGACTAGCTCGCTTCCCCCAGCGCACCATGCTCGCCGACCGCCACGCCGCGATCCACGGGCTCGGGATGGCGCTCCCCGACGGCCTCGCGCTCGAGACCCAGGCCGGCCCCGAGGTCTTCGAAGACGCCATCCACGGCGCCGCCCGCTTTGCCGCCGGCGAGGGCCGCGGGGGCGCCGGGGCGGGGGCGTAGGCGAAAGGGCCGCGGGAGGCTCCGGGGCGGGCCAAAGCACGGCCCCAGGACCCAGGCTACAGGCTCCCGCGTGGCACGATCCAGCGCGTCGGCTGACCGGTGATCGCGGCGATGCGGTCGAAGTCCTCGTCGTAGTGCAGCAGCTCCACCTCGGCCGTCTCCGCGGCGGCTGCGATCAGCAGGTCCTCGTGCCCCACGCTTCGCTGGTGCGCGCCGCCCTGGTGTGCCAGTTCGCGGCAGACCTGGATTGCGCGGCGCCACTGGGACTGACCGATCTGATAAAGGCGCAGCGCGTCGAGCTCCTCCTGCACCCGGTCGAACTCGGATCCGCTGCGAGCGCTGGCAAATAGCTCGAACATCACCATCGAGCAGGTCCCAACCAGACCGCTCCTCACCCGATCATGAAACTCCTGACCCGCATGCCCGGCGCGTTTCGCGATATGCCAGGCGCTTGTGTCGGCGAGCTGCATCGGCCTCTATGCAGCTTTCTTGGGCTTGTTGACGGCGATGCCGTCCGCCGCCAGCGCACTGGGGGCCAGGAGATCGCTGAAATCGGCGTCCAAGTTACCCCATGGCCTCGTTTCCATCCGCGAGCGCCGCATCTCCTTGAGATCCTCGAGCGTCATCCCCCAATCCCGTTCCGACAGCCGCCGCAAGCGGTCACGGCGGACCACGTCACGCAGCGCGGCATGCACGGTCTCCGTGGTGTTGCCCGTCTCTAGCACCTCGCGCGCCTGGGCGACCAGCTCCATGTCGAGATTGATCGTCGTACGTTTCACCATCGGCACCCTCGCACGTATCTGGGCCCACATCAAGGGCCATACGAGAATTGTAACAGTGTGTGCACAAACTTGGCACACTCCGGGCACACTCCGGGATGTAAGAGCCACTTTGGCTCCCGTCGGGCTACGCGATGCCAGGCTTTACGGGTCCGCGAAGATCCGGTGCGTGCCAATCCGACGCCACCGCACCGCTGTCTCACCATCGATCTCGGTCCGCTCCCATGTGGCACGGCCATCGGGGTGATCCATGCTCCAGGTCATCTCCCACACGCCGCGCGCTCCCTGCACCTTCTTGACGCGCAGTCCCACCGGCCACGGGTTCGCCTCGCCCGCCGCGGCTCTCACCGCCGCGGCATGGAACCGTGGCACGGCCGCAAAGAAGAGACGCTGATGCTCATCAGGTAGACGCCCGAGGCTCGCGTCGAACCTCTTTGTGCGTTCGAACTTCAAGTCTCGGTGTCACCCACGCCTGCGCGCAGGCTCGCGACAAACTCCTCGGGGCCATCCGTGACTATGCCCCCCCCGCGCGCGATCTCTTCATCCACTTCGCGTTCGCCGGTCTGCCACTCCTTGGTCCAGTACCACGCCTGATCGACCGGGATCGTGATGACGGGGATCAGCTCGATCACGCCGTCCTCGCGCAGGCGCGCCTCCACCTGGCTATCGGGGCGGTCCAGCCTCGCAGCCTTCCTGAGCGCCGCCGGCAGCGTGATCGTGCCGCGCTCCCGCACCTTGATCGTCATAAGGCCACTATACCGCGATACGGAGTTTCTGCTTTACGGTATGGCGGAAACCTCGCAGTCCGGCCACGTTTCGTCCGCTTCGCGGGCGCGATCTGGCCGCGCATACCGGGAACGCGACCTGTGGTTCAGCTCCCCGCCGGCGTCTGCCGCCTGATCGTGTGCTCGATCTCCTCGCCACGGTGCGTGAGGCTCCAGTCGTTCGGCTCGCCCTTCGCGGGGCCCGCGCCGTTGTTGCAGATCAACCCCAGGTGCTGCAACCGCGCGAGCAGCTTCGAGATCTGGCCCTGGTCCTGGATCCCCGAGGCGTCCGCGATCTGACGGTTGCTCGGGCCCGATCCCCGCCCCGCCAGCTCTCCGATCGCGACCAACACCCGCACGGTGCGGTACGTCAGGCGCATGTCGAGGTCGCGCAGCGGGTCGCCCTCCGGGTACCTCGCCCGGCGGCGCCGCGGTGCGGGGCGCGCCGACTCGCGCGCTGCCGCCGCCTGGCCCTGGTAGGGCAGCACGATCATCCCCATCAGCGGGCCCAGCAGCGCCACCATCGCCGGGGCCTCGCCCTCCGCGGCGCCGCCGCTCTCCGCCAGGCGCGGGTGCAGCACCGCCAGCACCGCGCCGACCACCCCCTCCGCCGTCAGGCGCGTCGGGCGGGCGCTGCCCCGCGCCTCGCCGCGGCCCTCGTCGACCGCGTCGATCAGCACCTCGACAACCCCTGCGCGGCGCTCCAGGGCCACCGGGCCCGCGCCCAGTGCCTCGACGACGCACAGCGCGCCCATCACCGGCTCGTCCTCCAGGAACTCCAGCAGCGCACCCAGGCCGGCCCTGATCCGCTCCCGCCACGAGCCCGGGGTCTGATACGCCGGGAGCACCCGCTGCGCGCCGCGCTGCACCGCCAGGTCGAACGCCGCCATGAAGCACTCCTCGCGATCCTCGAACAGCTCGTAGAACGTCCGCCGCGAGACACCCGAGCGGGCCACGATATGCGCGACCGTCACCTCGCCCGCGCCGCGCTCCCGCGCGACCTCTGCCATCGCCGCGATCATCCGCGTGCGCTGGATCTCCGCCACGCCGCCGCGGCCGCCGCCGCGGTCCACATCCGCCCGGGCCGGGACGCCGTTGCGCGTACGGGAAGGCACCGCGATCACACCCCTACCCCTTCTTGCGCCCCTTGGCCCCGGCCTTCTTGCCCTTGCGTTGCTTGCTCTTCTCGTGCGACACCCTCTTCGTCTTCGGGCACCCAGTGACCTGGATCTTCGTGCTCTGGTGGAGTTCGGCGCCATTCTGCGCAATGAATTCCGTCGGCATCACCATCGCTTTCTTGCAGAGGTTCCCGTTCGCCGCGAGCGCCGAGAAGGGGCCCTCGGGGAGCATCAATTCGAAGCTCGTGATCGGCACGTCCGGCACGTCTCGAAAGTGCTGCTCGTGATCCCTGTCTTTTCGTTGATGAACGTTTACCCGTGCAGATCCACGGTCGCCCCGTAGCCCGAGAGCTCGACGACGAGTTCGGGAAACTTCGCGCCGCCGTAGCTCACGAAGTACGCCGGGCCCGTCAGGTCGACCGGCAGCAGCGGGGTAACAGCCATCGCTTCCCCGACGCGAGAGGCCGCCGGGCAGCCCGCCGGGTTCGCTTGAACGTCGCCTCCGGGCACGCCTTCTGCAATGTGTCAACCGCGCGGCAGCCGCTTGGGTAGTTCGACTTTGACAAGCTCGATGTTCGACTGGCTGCTCGCCTGGTTGTGCCGGCAGCGTCCCCGTGGGGTACACGATCTTCGCGTCAGGCTCGCGCCATCCGCGCGTGAGGTCTGACGCCGACGCAGAGACCTTGAAGTTCGGCTTGAACTTCAGGCTCTGACAGGACCCTACCTGCAAGTGGCTGGAGATCGCCGCGCTCGCGCCTTCGGTGCTGAACGCCGTCCCGGCGAAGGACATCGGCGCGCAGCTCGTCGGGTTGAACATGAATCCCGGCCGGTCGATCACCGCGTTGATCGAGCGCAGATCGGCCGGGACACCATCGATGATTGTCGGCAACGGGTCGGTCGTGACCGTCAACTGCGCAGTCAGCGAATCCACTTCGATCTTCGCGCGCACCACCTGCGTTTCCAACGTAAACGGCCCCACTTCCAACGGCACCACAATCGATAGGCCATACGGTGCGCCCTTATAGCCGCCGGTCAGATAGATCGGCGCCGGTGGCTTACCCGGCTGCGGGACCACCAGTGGGTAGGGGCCCGGGCCGGCCCCCACGACGGTATGCCCGATCTGCGAAGCAGCGGAGCATTCGCCCTTGGATGCCTGCGGTTCCCCACACAACGGGACCTTACTAATCATCCCCAGCAGACCCTCTGGGACCTTGAACTGCAAACTCCGGATCCGCTGTTGCCCATCCGCGCGCTGCAATAACAACGAAAAGTGCGTAAACCCGCCCGCTTGGTCGGTCGTCGCGCCCGCGATCAATTCTGGGCTGAACGGCAAAGGCGAGTTGCAGGCGCTGCCGCCGGGGCCCGATTCGATCGCGAAGCTGCTCGCAGTCAGCGCTTCGCTCGCGCCATTCCACGGCAAGAAGCCCGCCGTCGTCTGGTAGGACCCACACCCGGTCGGGGTCGCCAACGCAGCCTGCGCGCCACCACTGAACGACAGCCGCAGATTGCTGAACGGCAACTCGGGAGTCTTTTCGAACGTGGTCACCAACTGCCCCGTCACCGGGTTCAGGTGTACCAACCCGATGAACTTCACATACAATCCATCCACCGGGTCTTCCGGCGCGACCAGCAGCTTGATTTCCGGGGGGTTGGACGCCAACACATACACCGAGCCTTTCAACGGCCGCACGATCAAAGGCGTTTCCACTTCAACTTCCCCCACCTTCGAGTTCGACGGGCATGTCGGGGGGCCATCCACCCCGATCCCGTCCTGGGAGAACTGGCAAGCCGCCAAACCCGCCGCTTGACCTGGATTGATCGCCACACCCGCCGGCAGCGTCGCCGTCGTATTCTCGATATCAGCGCTCGACAAACCTTCCTGGCTCACCAACCCTTCCTGAGGCATCCTCACATCAAACGAGAAACCCGCCGGCGTATCCGCACGGCTGGTATCCGGCGCCGCCGTGATATACGGCCCGAATTCCAGCAACGGGCAGCCCGTCATCGTGCCAAAGCTCGACGGTACCCGCAGCTGATGTTCCGGTTCCTGCCAGGACGCCGCAAAAAACGTACCCAGTTCCGGCTCACCCGTACACTGCGTCATATTCGTAAAGAACGGCGTCGGCGGGGCACTCGAGGGCAGGCCGCTCACGGGTAGGTTTTCTTCGGTCAGAGTCGAGTGTGAACAGCTCATTGGGCCTGATCCCAGGCCCCCACACTGCAAGCCACGCATCGGATCGTGGCTTGGATCGGCCGGCACACCCCATACGGTGAGCGACACACCCGTCAGGAAGCTGGTGCGGATATTCTGGAACGTCGTGCGTCCTCCGTAGTCACCGGGGCGCACGGTGATCGTGCCCTCGACACCGAACTCAAGCGCGAAAAAGCCCACTCTGGCGATTTCACCGGGGTTCGTGGTCAGATTGTAAACCGGGTATACCGCGTGCGCAATCAGCGGAAACCCAAAGGCGGGCGCCAAATTCAACCTCAAGCTGACCGTGCCGATCTGCGTATCCACACCGCAGGGCAGCTTGAGGACTTCGGCACTCTCTGTGGAGAAATCGGCGGCCGAACATCTCGGAGCATGAGCCACGTCGATCACGAACCCTGGCGGCAGGTCCAACCCCGTTTCCTGCGCGGCACCCGAGGGCAGCCCCTGGCTGTCGCTGGTCAATGTCAGGCTCGACGTCAGATCGGAATGAGCGCCGGCCTGCATACTCGACAAAGCCGTCGCGGTGGAGCCCGGCGCAATGCCAAACGGGGCGGACTCCGAGCTGATCGTCGTCGGTGTTGCCCTACTCGCTTCCGGAGCCCCGCCACCGGCGACGCTCACGACATTGGTCACACTCGAGGGCGCACTCGCCGCGGCTTCGACAGGAATCTGCAGCACCAGCGAATCGTCCGGAGCGATCGCCCCTGTGTAGCCGCACGTCAAACCCGTACAGCTCATCGCCTTCCCGGACAGAAACTCTTCCCCCGATGCGCCCGACGACGCCGTCAGCCCACTCGGGAGAACATCCGTCACGGCGATTTCGCTGCCGTCGGTCGGCGCGTCTCCGGTGTTCTTCACTTCCACCTCGTATACGCCCTTCCCGCCCGGAGGCAGGTTCGTCGGTTCCGAGAATGCCGTCACCGTCCACTCCGGGCCCTGCGCGCTCGCCAGCGCCGCACCCGGGATTGCCCCCAGAAGCGAGAGGACGCACATAGCCGCGAAGGCCGCGAGGCTCAGGGCGCGCACTCTGCGCGCGCTTCTCAAGCGTTGACAGAGCATGGTTACTTCCTCCCCTTTGCTGTCCTCATTGCGTTGGCTTTCCTCTTCCTGCGCTTTATCCCGACGCACGTTCCGTGATCGAGCTGCTTGCCTTTAGCGCATTTGGTGGCGGCTCTCTTTGGCGTCACGGCGCTCGTGTGCGCAGATGGTTCGAAGTTCCCCACACCTTCGAAGGTCACACTCGCCGGCGTCGCGAAGATCGGCGGCGCACCTGGCACTCCCTGGCAACCGGTCCCCGTGCACTGCGGCGGCGTAAGACCCACGAATCCACCGTCGATACGCGCGTCATACAGGTCGCCGTTGACATCCGTGTCCTGTGGCGCGAGCTGCGCGTGCGTACCGAAGAACACGTTGCTGCCGTCGGCGCTTGCGCCCTCGAAGTACGCGTTGGCCGGGTCGCCCGCCGAACTGATCAGCGAGATCGTTCCATCGTGCCACTCATACACGTGCAGGGTACCGCTGGTCGTCTGTGGCACGAGCGCAGTGGTTGTTTCGAAGAACACGTAGTTGCCATCTTCGGAGATCGGTCGCGGTGCCACCGCGGAGGGAAGTTCAAGGGCGTCGCGAGTGAACTCGGCATTTGCAGTGGGGCGGACGTTCGCCGGCCCACATGACACACACACGACAGCGTTTGTCGCCGCATCGTAGCGAAACAGCTCCAGGCACCTTTCCTTGCCCTGTTCGGGAGGCTGACCAGCATAGACATTCGGCGCGCATTCTTCGACATTCCTAGGCGCTTGCGTATTATCAAAGCCGGTCAGTGGCAGAGTGGTTCCAAACACCAGATACCTGCCGTCGGCAGTCGTATACCAGTTCGCTTGGGCGACGAGAGCCTGCTCATGGGCATACCCAAATGTCGATAGCCCCCCAGATTTGTGCTGCCAAACCCCCCCGTTTTCACCTGGCGTGAGTGGATAGTCGTTGTTGTTGAGTCTCGTGATGTACGTGGTCTTCCCTGTCGCCGTGTCGTAGCGGTAAAGATTGACACCTTCCTTTGTCGCCGTGTCAAGCGCTGATGCTCCTTGCGCCAACTTTCCAAACGCGGTAAAATAAACCGTTGAGCCGTCGCTCGACACCGCACCGATGAAATCGACGTTGCCTTCGGCATCGCCTGATTCACCACGAGAGACTCGCACGAGCCTTTCCCCCTCTGGAGCTTCGGCATCGTACTCATAGAGCTCGGGAGCATGTGTCGTGTCGTCGGGGGTAAGCTCGCCACTGGACATGAAGAAGATCTTCGAGCCATCCGTGGAGGCCCCGACGTAAAATGCCAACTGCGGACCATCTGGATCGTGTACGCCCGGATCCGGTTTTGAGACCTCGACGGTGCTCGTCCCATTGAGTCGCATGTATAGCTGCGGAGCATTTTCCGTCGGCTTGCTTTCATTCCAGCAGCCGGCGCCTTCCGCGAACGGATCGGGGGCCGTGAAGATCACCCTCGAGCCATCGCCAGATACTGCGTTGTGGCTGCTGCCCCAGGCAATGTGGCCCTCACCGAGAACCGCTCCACACTGACTGACCAACGAGCCGTCCGTTTCGACGTTGACCAGTCGAAGGTGACCGTTGAACCATTCATACAGTACGCGGGTGCCTTCATCCTGACCACTAGCGCCGGGCGCCAACGCGTGGCTCTTACTTTCCACCACGACGTGGCTCAAATCGTTGGAAGCCCCCACGATGTCGCCTTCGTTGACCGATTCCGATTGCAGTGAGACAACGCTCGCATATGGGCCACCCGGAGGCCCGACAGCGGTCGCCAAGAGGCGTTCTTCCTGGCTACCCGGCACGTGATTGAGCTGTAGATCCTCGAGTCCGACCTCTGAGAGATCCGCGGGATCGAAGACGTTCGCCTGCACCTCGTGCACTCCCGGGCCCGGGGACAACGACGTCGTCGTCCAGCCCTGCGTGCCGCGCGAGAACACGTAGGTGCTGGTGTACGCATCACCGCCGGCAAACGAGCCGGCGGTATTCAGTAGGAAGCGTTTCCCGTCTTCAGCCGCATAACCCACGTCAGGCGTGTCATCGCCAAGGTGTTGGGTGAGCCCCGTGCTCGGAAATAGATCCTGGGAGTCGCCCTTGTTCAAGGGTGTGACCTGCTCGTACGCGCGGCAATCGGGCAGCGCGGCCGAGGGCCCCTGGCGCGCGGCTGCGTTCGGGCATAGTTCTTCAGCGAGCGCACCCGGCGCTACGAGCAACCCACCGACGGTGAGCGAGGAAAGCGACACCGCGGCCGCCAGGATCAGCCTACGCGCATTCATGAAACCCATCCCCTCCTAGAGAGCGATCCACACGAAACCCGCGGGACCGCGGGCATGACAAGGCCGCCGCAAAACCCACTGCCCGCGGCGGCGGAACCACAAGCTGGAAACGCGCCCGCGGCGCGTGTGCGGCCAAAGCCCCCTTGGGGGCCTTCCCGCCGGGGCGCCGCAGCGCCCATCCGGGAGCTTTTGGACCTACCCCCTAGAGGCCAAGAGAGAGAGAGAGAGAGAGAGATGCGGCAGGCTGCTGCCGCATCTAGGTACGCCGCCGTGGCGGGTGCCAGGAACTCCTGTCACGTTAATCCCTCTCGAGCTCACGCGGAACACATCTCCCTCATCGATCCGAGACCCGGTCCTCTCCCAAGCAGAAACACCCTGCCAGTAATGCGTTGAAAGGTCGACCACAGGGGGCCAGACCCAACCAGACCCAATATGTATGAAACGCTGTCACGCCCGGGCTGCCGGGCAGATGACGAAGGCCACTATAGACACCCGCGACGGCATTGTCAAGCCCTAGGGAATTGGGAGCGCCTTCGAGCCGCCCCGAGCCGGTGCGCGACGCGCAGTCGCAGGGCCGACGCGCGGCGCAAGTCGCAGGGCAGGCCGGGGGCGCTACGCCGCGGGGGCGAGCCGCAACAGGGTGAGGGTCGAGTGCTTGGCGACCTCGGCGGCGAGCGCGCCGTCCTTGGTCGCGAGCGGCTCGTCGAGCTGCTCGGCGAGCGTGGCGAACAGTGCGTCCGCGACGGTGAGGTTGCGTCGCAGCGCCCAGGCGCGACGACGTAGGGGGAGAGTCGGAAAGAGCTCGATGGGGAGATCGCCGAGGTCGTCCACGGCGGCAGTGGCGCGATCGTCCGCGATCGATCCCCGATGCGCCTCGCGCCGCAGCACGGCGAGCACCTCGAAGGTCAGCAGGTCAGGCGCTGCGAGCTCACCCTCGTCTTCCATCAGCTGCTCGACGTGCTCGGCGACGCCGACGCCGAGCAGGAAGTCGACGACCCCGGAGGTGTCGATGACGGTCACTCGCTCCCGTCGCGGATCGCACGAACGACGACCTCGCTCGGATGTGCAAGATGCGCGGCGCCCCGGGCCTCGATGCGAGCGGACAGCTCGCTCGGCGTCGGTCGGGTGGCCGTGCGGGCGAGTACTGCGCGCACATACTCGGAGAGCGAGACGCCCGATACGGCCGCGCGCGCCTTCAGGGTGCGGTGCACCCCGTCCGGCACATCTCGGATCTGAATCAGGACACCCATACGCGACGTATGATATCATACGTCGTACATCCATGGTGCCACCCTCTATCCTCGCAACACCATGACCTACTTCGTGACCGGCGCGACGGGCTTCATCGGGCGCCATCTGATGGAGCGGTTGCTGGCCAAGCGCCAGGGGAAGATCTACGTGCTCGTGCGCGAGGGGTCGCTGGGGCGCCTCGAGGAGTTGACCGCCGGGTGGCGCTCTGCGGCGGGAGCCTCGGTCGACAAGCGGATCGTGCCCGTGGTGGGGGATCTGCGCCGGCAGTTGTTGGGGGTCGATGAGGAGCTGGTGGCGGAGCTGCGCGGGCGGATCGCGCACTTCGTGCACCTCGCGGCGGTGTACGACATGACGGCGCCCGTGGAGCGCAACACGGCGGCGAACGTCGGCGGGACCACGCACGCGGTCGAGCTCGCGCGAACGCTCGAGGTGGGCTGCCTGCACCACGTCTCCTCGATCGCCGTCGCCGGGGCCTACCGGGGGACCTTCACCGAGGAGATGTTCGACGAGGGGCAGAAGCTGCCCTCGCCCTACCACCGCACGAAGTTCGAGGCCGAGCGAATCGTGCGCGAGCAGCCGTTCGTGCCCTGGCGGGTGTACCGGCCCGCGATCGTGGTGGGGGACTCGCGCACCGGCGAGATGGACAAGGTCGACGGGCCCTACTACTTCTTCAAGGCGATCCAGCGGCTGCGGCGGCTGATGCCCGAATGGGCGCCGCTCGTGGGGGTCGATCTCGGGCGCACCAACATCGTGCCCGTCGACTGGGTGGCGGCGGCGATGGAGCACCTGATCCACGTGCCGGACCTCGATGGCTCGACCTTCCACCTGACCGACCCCCGGCCCCAGCGCGTGGACGAGCTCGTCAACGAGCTCGCCATCGCCGCCCACGCGCCGCGCTTCGCGGTCACCGTCGACCGCCGCCTCACCCGCGCGCTGCCCACTTGGCCAGTATCGCTCGCGCTCGCCATCCCCCCCTGGCGCCAGCTCGGGGGGCTCGCGCTGCGCGAGCTCGGGATCCCCGCGGAGGTGCTCGCGCACATGGAGCTCGTGCCGCACTTCGACAGCCGCGAGACCCAGCTCGCGCTCGCGGGCACCGGCCTCGAGCAGCCGCCCGAGCTGCACACCTACGCCTCCCGCCTGTGGGACTACTGGGAGCGCGAGATGGACCCCGACCTCAGCCGCGACCGCACCCTCGAGGAGGCCGTCTGCGGCCGGCGCGTGCTGATCACGGGCGCCTCCTCGGGGATCGGGCGCTCGGCGGCGGTGAAGCTCGCAGCGGCGGGCGGCATCCCGCTGCTGGTGGCGCGCAACGTCGAGAAGCTCGAGGAGGTCCGCGCCGAGATCGTCGCCGCGGGGGGCACCGCGTTCGTGTACGCCGCCGACATGTCCGACATGGAGTCCGTCGACGGACTCGTCGAGCGCGTGCTCTCAGACCACGGCAACGTGGAGATGCTCGTCAACAACGCCGGGCGCTCCATCCGCCGCTCGGTCGCTCTCTCCTACGACCGCTTCCACGACTTCGAACGCACCATGCAGCTCAACTACTTCGGCGCGATCCGCCTGATCCTCGGCCTGCTCCCCCACATGCGCGAACGCGGCTCCGGGCACATCGTCAACATCTCCTCCATCGGCGTCCAGACCAACCCCCCCAGGTTCTCCGCTTACGTCGCCTCCAAGGCCGCCCTCGACGCCTTCACCCGCGTCGTCGCCTCCGAGACCGTGGGGGACGGTGTCACCTTCACCACGATCCACATGCCCCTCGTGCGCACCCCCATGATCGCGCCGACGAAGATGTACGACGCGTTCCCCGCGATCACCCCAGAGCAGGCAGCGGACATGATCTGCGAGGCGCTACGCACCCACCCCAAGCACATGGGCACGCGCCTGGGCACAGTCGGCGAGGTCCTCTACGCCCTCTCCCCCAAGGCCGTCGACCGCATCCTCCACCTCGCCTACCGCGTCTTCCCCGACTCCGCCGCATCCCGCGGCCAGGAGGACATCGAGGAGCGCGCCTCCTTCGAGCAGATCGCCATGGCCACGCTCACGCGCGGAGTGCACTGGTAGAGAAAACTCGGCGGGGGCGTTTCCGCGGGTTTTTTGGGATCGTCCGCGCGGCGCGGCGCGTCAACACGCGCACACCCGCGGGGCCTCCCTGCCCCGCGAACACGGCCATTCAGCCAGCGGACGCGGCTTGGTGGCGGACCGTCCGCTCGACCTCCTCGCCGCGGTGGGTGAGGCTCCAGCCGTTGGGCTCTCCACGCGTGGCGCCGCCGCCGTCGTTGTAGATCAAACCGAGGTGCTGCAGGCGCGCAAGCAGCTTCGAGATCTGGCCCTGGTCGTGGACCCCGGAGGCGTCGGCGACCTGGCGGTTGCTTGGATTGGCCCCCCGTCCGCCCAGCGCGGCGATCGCCAGCAGCACCCGCACCGTGCGGTACGTCAGGCGCATGTCGAGCTCGCGCAGCGGGTCGCCCTGCACTGACGCCTGGCGCCGCCGCCGTGGCGCGGGCCGCGCGGCCTCGCGGGCCGCCGTCGCCTGGCCCTGGTAGGGCAGCACGATCATCCCCATCAGCGGGCCGAGCAGCGGGGTCATGGACGGGGTTCCCTCCCCTCGCGAGGGATTGCCCGTGTCGGCGGCGAGCCGCGCGTGCAGCACCGCTAGCACCGCACCCACGACGCCCTCTGCCGTCAGCCGCGTGGGACGGGCACTGCCCCGTGCCTCCTTGCGTCCCTCATGGGTCACATCGATCAACGCACTCACCACCTGCGCACGGCGCTCCAGCGCCCGCGGGCCCGCGGCGAGCGCGTCAACGACGCACAGTGCCCCGAGCCCGGGCTCGTCCTCGAGGAATTCCAGCAGTGCGCCGAGGCCCGCCCGGATCCGCTCCCGCCACGTTCCCCCGGTCTCGTACGCGGGAACTACACGCTGCGCGGCACGCTGCACCGCGAGGTCGAGCGCGGCGAGGAAACAGTCGTCGCGGTCCTCGAACAGCTCGTAGAACGTCCTGCGCGAGACACCCGAACGCGCGACCACGTGCGCAACCGTCACCCCGCTCGCGCCGCGCTCCCGCGCCACCTCGGTCAGCGCGCCGATCATCCGCATCCGCTGGATCTCCGCCACCCCGCCGCGGCCGCCGGAGCGGTCGATGTCGCCGCCTGGCGTGACTCCATTCACGGCACCCCGAGGTACTCCACCGCGGGACCCACCTCCGACGGAGGCGGCCCGACGACGGTCACCTCCGCGCGATGCGGCTCTACCACCAGCTCGCTCAGTCACAGCGACCACACCCCTACCCCC
Organism: uncultured Solirubrobacterales bacterium; assembly: GCA_963747875.1. Classification (GTDB taxonomy): domain Bacteria; phylum Actinomycetota; class Thermoleophilia; order Solirubrobacterales; family Solirubrobacteraceae; genus Palsa-744. The sequence continues at coordinate 4,212,785 of CAVVGU010000001.1, read as the reverse complement.
TCTTCCTCCCCTTCGCCCCGGCGTTCTTGCCCTTGCCATGCTTCGGCTTCTTCTTGTGCGAAGTCGCCTTCTTCGCCTTCGGGCAGCCGGTAACCGCGATCTTCGTGCTGGTGTGGATTTCGGCGCCGTTCTGCCCGACGAATTCGGTGGGCATCGCGAGGCTGGTTTTGCAGAGGTTCCGGTTCGCCGCGAGCGCCGAGAACTGGCCCTGCGGCAATGTCAGTTCGAACGTGCCGACGGGGACGTCGGGGATCGTCTTGAACGTGCTGCTCGTGATACCCGTCTTTTCGTTGATGAACGTCGAACCGACGAGGTGCACGGTCGCGCCGTAGCCCTGCAGCACGATGACGAGGCTCGGGAACTGTTCCCCGCCGTGCGAGACGAAGTACGCCGGGCCCGTCAACGCCACCGGCAGCACCGGCGTCGTCGCCGTCGCGTGACCGACAATCGACGCCGCCGGGCACTCCGCGGGATTCGCTTCGAAGGTTTCCGCCCTGCACGCCTTCTGCAATGTCGTCAACCGCGACGGCAGCGCCTTCGGCAATTCCACTTTGACCCTCGCGATGTTCGCGTCGTACGGGCCCGCGGGGTAGCCCAATTTGACCGTCAGGCTCGCCCCGCCCGCCCGCGTGGTCCTCCCCGACGCGGACGCCGTCAGCTTCGGCTTGAACGCCAGCACCGCGCAGTTCGTGATCTGAAACGGCACCGACAGCGCCGCACTCGACCCTTCGCTCGAGCCGAGGCTGCCCGTGATCGCCAGCGGACTGCAATTCGTCGGGTTGAACGTGAAGTCCGGCCGGTCGATCGATACGTTCACGTGCTTGATCTCCAGGGGGATCCCGTCCAGGATGTGCGGGATCGCGTACGGCCCAGACGGGTCTGTCGTGATCGTCAACTGCGCCGTCGTCGGGTCGATTTCGATCTTCGCGCGGACGATCACTTTCCCGAGGTCGAACGGGCCCGCCTTCGCCGGGTTCACGATCGAGAGCCCATACGGCGCGCCCTCGTACGGCCCCGTGATGAACACTTCCCCGCCGGTCACGCTGTATGGGTTCCCACCGAGGCCGACGCTGACCGTCGTATGCCCGATCAGGCTTTCCGGGCCACACGTCCCCGCATCGGCCTGCGGTTCCCCGCACAGCTTGACCGTGGAGAGCGTGCCCAGCATCCCAGGGGGCATATGCAGCTTGATCGACTGGAGGTTCTGTTCACCGTCTTCCCTGGACATCGTCATCGTGAACGGGCTGAACCCGCCCGCCTGGATGCTCGACGTACCCGCCGTCAGCGACGGGTCAAACAGCAGCGGACTGTGACAGGGTGCGTGGTTGGGACCCGAGGTGATATCGAATTCCGAAGTGGAGTCGACCGGTTCCGTCCCCGACCACGGTTCGATCGACGCCGTCGTCGTGTAGCCCCCGCACAACGCCGGGGTACCCAACGGCGCGCGGGATCCACCGAAGAAGTTCAAAGACAGGTCTTCGAACGGTAATTGCGGCGTTTCCTTGAAGGTCGAGACCAGCTGGCCCGTCACAGGGTCGGGTTTGACTTCGCCCGCGAGCTTCACAAGGACACCCGCCTGCGCGTCTTCAGCGACGAGATACAACGCGATCAGCGAACCGAACGGGTTCGCGTTCTGCGCCGCGAGGTACGCCGCACCGACCAACGGCTCAGGCAGCAACGGACTCTTGATTTCGAGCGTTCCGACCTTCGATGCTTCCGGGCAGCTGATCGGACCCGCGCTCTGGAGCCCCACCTGCTCCACCGAGCACGACAACAGACCATCCGCCGCCGCCGGGTTCAACGAAACCCCCACGGGCAACGTCACCGTCGTGTTCTTCACCGTCGCCTGCGCATCCCCCGTCGGGTTCAGCGTCGCGTCCTGCGGCACATGGATCCCGACGGTCAGGCCCGTCGGGGTGCTCCCCGCCTGCCCATCGGGGGTCGCCGTGATCGACGGGTCGAATGTCAAACGGTTGCAACCACTCAACCCCAGCGCGTGCCCATAATCGTCGTGCAGGCTATATTCGGACGTCTTCTGCACGACCGGTTCCGACCACGAGTCCGCGGCGATCGTAGGAGTCCACGGCGTGGCACACGAGGTCGGCAGCGTCAGCAGCGGCTGCGAGCTGGGTTCGCTGAGGGGTACGCACGGACCATGGCCGAGGAAACCGGACCCTTCTACAGGCACAAGGCAGTTCCAGCCACGCTGCTGGTTATGACGCGGATCACCCGGCGCGCCCCAGAACGTCACCTGGCTCGAAATGAAGTCCGTATCCTGAGGGATGTTGGGGACAGTCACGACCACACCGTAATCACCACCCGTCCGCACCGATGCGTCTAGAATCACCGGAACTTCGTCGACCTCGAAACCAAAGCGCGCGGGCTCACCCGTCTGCGGCACCAAATTGAACAATGGTGTCGGAAACGTAAACGATCGGCCCGTGAGACCACCGATCAAAATGGTGGTGTTCGCGACTCCGATGACGGTGTTCGGCGGACAGAGATTTGCGAGTCCTTCGAGCGTCGAGAACTCGCTGCTGGTGCACTGCGGGACCGCATTCGGATTACCGATCAAGCCCGGCGGGAGATAGAATCGCAAATCCTTCGCCAATGCCGGCGTGAATGCCACCCCCGATTCGACACTCTGATTCAGGTTGAGTGTCGTCGTCAGCTGGAAGGGATGCGACCCGGCCTGCGTATCGGGCACGCCTCCGACGCTTTCCGGCGACAGTTCAAACTGTTCGACAGCAAACGGAGTCGTACCGCCACCCACCGTAACGGCGTGCCTCGAGGTCTCGCGCGGCGCGTCGCCGCCTTCCACGACGGCTTCGTTGATCGCACCCGACTGCGCACCCGCTTCCACCCTCACCGTCAGATCGACATTCATCTCGAGGTACGGCTGGATGTTCTGCGTGAACGTGCAGCTCACTGTTTCCAGCGTACATTCACCGGTACCAAATGCGCTAAACAGCCCCACGCCGCTCGCGATACCGACTGGCACTATTCCAGGGGGCAGCTTGTCGGATATCGTGATCGGCGAGCTGGAGCCATCCGCATCGCCATCACCGAGGTTGTTGGCCGCGACGACGATCTGGCCATAGCTCCCAGGCTGCAGATTGCTTGGCGCGACACTCGCGACCACGTGCCACCACGGCGCTTCGCCTTCGGCCAATGCCGGGGCGACACCGGCCACAGCAATCACGACACACGCCAGCACGAATGCCGCGACCGACTCGAGAACAGTGAGCTTGTTGGCTTTCATCTCTCTCCCCCTTAACGCCTTGACCTGGCGGACAAGCTCTTGCGGGCCCGCGAACTCCCACCCCTACCCTTGCGCCTTCGCTTCTGCCTGCGCTTGGCTTTGCGCCTACCGTGAGACGGCCTCTTCTTCGCGCCCTTCGTCGGCGTGCTCGCACTCTTGGCTGGCGAAGACGGCGCCACATTGCCCGCTCCAGAGAACGTCGCGCTCGCGGGCGCACCGAAGATCGCCGGCTGCAACGAAGGGGCCGCCTTGCACGCATCGCCACTCGTACACTCCGGCGGCGAGACCGGCGCGCTCACGCACGGCACGGACATAGAGCACACATGCGCGTCGTACACGTCGTCAGATGTATCGACGTCCTGCGTCACGAGCCTCGACGCCGTCAGGAAGAATACGTCGTCCCCGCTTTTGCTCGCATCCATGAACGCCGATTCTTCGCCTGATGTCCCCGAGGAGATCAACGACACGCAACCACCGGAGCGCCCACAGCTGCCGACGCCCTGCGGCTCGTACTCGTAGGCATCCTCCCGGCCGTTCGTGTCCTGGGGCACCAGCGCATCGGCGCTATCGAAGAACAACCGCCCTTCATCGGAGAGGAGGCGCGACTCCACCGGCGACACGCCTTGGCGGACGACCGGCTCGACGGCCGTCCAACCGGGGATACTTGCGGCGAGCCAGCGACCGTTCCAGAGGCTATGCCGATCGACGAGCGGCCCATGTTCACTTGTTCGTTGGTCGAACAAACCGTCAGGTCGGGCACCCGTAGGGTTGCACGAGACGCACCGCAACTGACCGGTCGCCTCGTCATAGAGGAACACCTCCTCGTCGGGCTGCCCACCGTTCGCGTCGCGGTTGTCATAACCTTGGGGAAAATTGGATGTCTTCAGGCTCACATCCGACATGAATGCGAGATACTGCCCGTTCGGAGAGACCCTCGAGGTCATCAGGGTAGGTCTCTGGGAGAACCTATCCGGTTCTCCCCGGTCTTTGCTGTCTTCATCGGAGAGGACAGCGACGAGCCGCGGGGAAGACCACGTCGACCCCGCCCGCGACTCAACGTACAGGTTTTCCCTCCCAGGCTCGGCTCCACTTGCCAAAATACCCTTCGCCACGAAGTACACCACCGACCCATCTTCACTCGCACCGAGAACAAGGCTCTGGACCTGTGCCTGTTCACCAGCGCCGGCGGCGACCGATAGATCAGTCAGAGAACCCGTGACCGCGTCGTAGACATACAGATCGTCGACTTCAGAACTCTCCCCAGATTGCTGGGGGATCAGCTTCGAATCAAGCGTCAAGGGCTCTTCATCCAGGAAAAACACCATCGAACCATTGGCGCTGGCTGTCTCGAACTGCGCCCTGGCGTCGGGCGGCGGCGAAACCCCCGGCGCCGGTGCATCCACCTGCACCGTCTGCACTGCCCGACCTGGGAGGACATCACTCATATACAGCGTCCCGCCCGACTGCGACGATGTCGTCCAGAAGACGTGGGAGCCATCGCTCGAGATGACATGCCTCATATCCTCCCCGAGATCACCAAGGATGCCTCCGTGCGCCGCGGCACCCCCCGGAAGAATGTTCACAAGCTGCAGCTGGCCCGCGGACCACTCATAGATATTTTCCCCTTCTTCTGATGGCTTAAGGGGAATCGCATTACTGGTCAATGCATCCTTGGACGTGAGCAGCACGTGCGAGAGATCCGGCGTGCCGGCGACAGCTTGCACCGGAACGCTATATTCATGGAAGCGGAGTTCGGTACCCGGTGGCAGGTTATTGGCCGTCAACAGCGGCATATAGTGGCCGCTGCCGTTGTCACGTAGATACGGCGTGGCACCGGTCGCTTCGGGCGATAGCGGCGTTTCGCCGAGCGGTTCCACGAGCGCCTGAGAAAAATCGTCTGAGAAGAGGTGATATTCATTGCCTCCCCCGGGGGCCGCCATGTCATGTGGCGTCGCGATGTCTTGCGAGGACCAGCCGTCCATATTGTGCTTTGAGAGGACCTGCGTCGGCCCGCCCGGAGCTGTGTTGCCCGGCGGGTTGGCCGTCACCGGCCCGTTCGCGATGTAGGTAATCGCGCTGCCATCGGCCGCAGCCTCGATCAGCCCTGACTGATTGGACCCTCCGTCCACGGGTTCGATGCTCGCGCCTTCTTTGCTCGGCGGCGATACCAGTTCCCACTCTCGGCCATCGGGCAACTCGAACCCGCCACCGCCGGCCTGCGTCGTGAACATCTGATCGGGCCCATACACCGTGCCGAGCGCGTTCGTTGCGGCCACACGTACGTGATACGTCACTTCCGCTACCAGATCCTGCGCACGGACAGCCGCCAGGTCGCTCCCCGTGCCGGCCCCGAGATCCCCCGCCGGCACCGGAACACTCTCACCATAGGAGACACTGGTCCCATATTCGAAAGCGTACGTTGTATCCGCGCCCTCCGGGTCGATCTGCGCGCTGAACAGGGCACTCGTCGACGAAACGTCGGACACACTCTCTTCGGAGATCCCGACCGGCTCGGGGGTCAGGAATGTACGTTCCACGCCAACGTTGGCGCCATTGGCGTTGGACACCTTCAACCGGAAGTGGTACTTGGTCAGCTGTTCCAGGCCTTTTAGATTCGCGCTCACCGCGACCGGGGCGTTGCCCGACCCCGGACTCGTGGAGCACGGTTCGCTTTGACCGTACGCCGTGCTCGTGCCGTATTCGAACGCGCACGAGGTGACCGGCAGGCCATCCGGGTTGACCTCGCCGCCGACAGTCACAGATGTTTCGCCGAAGTGCGACGCCGAGCCCGTCGTTACATCCGGCACGACGAACGAGGTAAACACGTATATCTTTTGGTCGCTCGTATCCGAGGCATACACGGTCCCGGTCGAGGAGTTCACCGCGATAGCTTCACTCCTATGCAGCTGCGGGGAACCGAAACGCTCGATCGGCGAACCAGACGGGCTGAACGCGGCGATGCTAGTTTCGTGATCGACATACACGTCGTTACTCGACAGGTCGACACCGAGGCCAGACGTTTCTTCGTCATCTAGTGCTTCGAAGATGATTTCGCCTGTGCTGGAGATCTTCGCAGGAAGCGTGAGCCTTTCCAGGAGGTGAGGCTTTTGACCTACATAGAAGCTGCCTTCTGAATCGAGTGCGAGCCCAATGTTCCAGCCAACGGCTATGTGACCTTCTATAAATGGGAATTCTGCGTTTATCGAGGATACGTATTCGTTGACCAGAGCATCGTTGAACTGGTCGAAGACCATGGCACCCGCACCAGCCTGCACCCAGAGGGCACCATTGCGATCGACCACGACGCCCCTTGCACCCGACCCAGGAGATGATGGGAACGGAGATGTTGGCGACGTGCCGGTCACCTGTCCGATATACGCGCCGTTCGCACTGAACTTGTCGATCACATGGTGACCGGTGTCCAAGACATACACGTCGCCTTTGGAGGGGTCCAGCGAGTTCGTCGAGTTATCGACCGCAACCCTGCCGTTGTTGGTTTCGTGCGAGCTTCCGATTGTTTCGCCCGGCCACGCAAACTGCCCGGTCGGCGAAGCGCTGCCGTTGAACTGTGAGACATAAGCACCGGTGGAGCTGAATACCTCGATCCGCCGGTTGCCCTGGTCGATCACGTACACATCGCCGGTCGCTTCGTCCACCGCCATGCCGCCGGGCCGCGAGAGCTGACCTTCGCCGGAGCCTTCGCTCCCGAACGCATTGCTGAACACGTGCTCGCGCTGCGCCGACGCCGGCGCGCTCCACACCACCAGCAGCCCCCCGACCACAGCGCACAGCGCAAGCAACTCTCTTAACAGCGACCGGCGAGCAATCATCACACCAACCCCTCCCAGAAGGAATCCACATGTAACCCGCCCGCGTGCGGGCAGCAGACAACGGCCGCCACGGGCGCACGGCCCGCGGCGGTAAAAGAATTAGACGCGTGAGAGCAGCCCCGGACCGCAAAACCCGGCCCGCAAAGCCCGTACTCGGCCCTGCCCCCCGCGGGGGCCCGGGTCCCGCGGCGCGGGGGCGCCGTCGGGCGGTCTTTGGACCTAGCCCCTAGAGGCCAAGAGAGAGAGAGAGAGAGAGAGATGCGGCAGGCTGCTGCCGCATCTAGATACGCCACCTCGGCGGGTGCCAGGAACTCCTGTCACGTTTATCCCTCTCGAGCTCACGCGGAACACAACTCCCTCATCGATCCGAGACCCGGTCCTCTCCCAAGCAGAAAATCCTGCCAGTACTGCGTGAAAAGGTCGACCACAGGAGGCCAGACCCAAACCAGACCCAATATGTATGAAACCCGCCAGCGCTCACACACGTGGAGCACATGACTCGGCCACTATAGACACCCTCGACGGTGTTGTCAAGTCCCCTGGGTGCGCGGGCCCGGCGCAGGTGGCGTACACGGGGACACGCACCGCTCCGTCGCGGGGCACGGAGGCCCCGCGCCCGTGCGCTTTGAGGCGTGCTGCGCCGCGCGGACGATCCCAAAATGCAGGCACCGGTTACCGACGCGCAGTTTGCGGTGCTGTCCACTCAGAGCTCGGTCGGTCCGAGCACGAAGCCGAGCTCGCGATCGCCGACACCCTCCCCATGATAGACTAAGTCCCGTGACTAAGTCTGTTGGGGTCCACGAGGCCAAGACACACCTTTCGCGGCTGATCGAGGACGTGGCCGCCGGCGAGGAGGTCGTGATCACTCGCCGCGGCCAAGCCGTGGCCAGTCTTGGCCCTCCGCCGAGCCAGGCGCCCCGGCAGTTCGGGGTCGACGAAGGGCGCTTCGTCGTACCCGAGGACTTCGACGATCCGCTGCCTGACGAGCTGCTCGCCGAATTCGAGCGGTGAAGGTTCTCCTCGACACCCACATCTTCCTCTGGCTCCACACCAACCGTAGGCGCCTCGGCGAGCACCTCGCGCTGCTCGAAGATCCTCACACCGAACTGCTCCTCTCCGCCGCCAGCTCCTGGGAGATCGCGATCAAGTATGCGCTCGGGCGCCTGGCGCTCCCGGAGCCGCCGCAGCGCTATGTCCCAAGCCGGATGCGCGCGATCGGCGCCGCCGGGGTTCCGATCGAGCATCGCCACGCGCTCGCTGTCGCCGCGCTGCCGCCGCGGCACGGGGACCCGTTCGACCGGCTGCTAATCGCGCAGAGCCAGCTGCTCGACGTGACCATCGTGACGGCCGATGCCGCCATCGCCCAATACCCCGTGCGCACACTGCTCATCGGGAGTGGCGACTGAGGTCGATCGCAAGGCGCCGCCGGGCTCACAGACCTCCTTTGCGATGATTCGATCGTGAGCGACCGCCCCGCGATCGAGGTGCACGACCTGCGCAAGCGCTACGGCTCCTACGAGGCCGTGCGCGGGATCGACATCGCCGTGCAGCGCGGGGAGGTCTTTGGGCTGCTCGGGCCCAACGGCGCCGGCAAGACCACCACGGTGGAGATCCTCGAGGGCTACCGCGCGCGCAGCGGCGGAGAGGTCTCGGTGCTGGGTTATGACCCCGCCGGGCGTTCGATCGAGCTGCGCCGGCGGATCGGGATCGTGCTGCAGTCCGGCGGCATCTACAGCCACGTCACCCCGCGTGAGGCGCTCAGGCACTGGGCGAGCTTCTATCCGCACCCGCGTGCGGTCGAGGAGGTGCTCGCGCTCTCCGGGCTGCAGGAGCAGGCCGACGTGCGCAGCCGCAAGCTATCCGGCGGGCAGCTGCGGCGCCTGGACTTCGCGCTCGCGCTCGTCGGGGACCCCGAGCTGATCTTCCTCGACGAGCCCACCACCGGCTTCGACCCCGAGGCCCGCCGCGCCGCGTGGGAGACGATCCGCTCGCTGCGAGCGCTCGGCAAGACGATCCTCCTCACCACCCACTACCTCGACGAGGCCCAGGTGCTCGCCGACCGCGTCGCGATCGTCAAGGACGGGCGCGTGCTCGCGATCGGGCCCCCACGCGAGCTCGGAGTCGGGGCCGCGCACTATCGCGTCGCCTACCGCGGCGCCGGCGGCGAGCTCGTCGAGCACGAGACCGACGACCCCACCGGGCTGCTGCACACGCTCACCGCCGAGGCGCTCGCGCGCGGCGAGCGCCTAGAGGAGCTGACCGTCGGGCGGCCTTCGCTGGAGGACGTGTATCTGGAGCTGACCGCGGATGAGGGGCCTGCGCCACCGGACTCGATCGGGGGCGAGGAGGCTTCCATCCGGTCGGGCTCGAAACCCAGCGATCCCCCCGAGAGCGCTCCCGATGATCCACCCGCGAGCGTCGCCCCCATCTCCACCCACGGAGGGGGCACCCGGTGAGCGAGGCTCTCGCCCTCTCCTGGCGCCAGTACCGCCTCGAGCGACGCATGTTCTGGCGCAACCCCAGCGCCGCGTTCTTCAACTTCCTGCTGCCCCTGCTCTTCCTCGCCGGCGCCGGGGCCGCGCTCAGCGGCAACCAGCACCAGCTCGACCGGCTCGTGCCGATGATCGCCGGGATGAGCGTTATGTCAACCACGTTCACCGCGCTCGCCTACAACATCGTGTTCCTGCGCGAGCGCGGGGTGCTCAAGCGCATCCGCGGCACCCCCCTGCCCACGATCTCCTACTTCGGCGGGGTCGCCGCCAACGCCATCACCAACACCGCCATGCAGATCGCGATCGTCGTGCTCGCCGGACGCGCCCTCTTCGGGATCGGGTGGCCCGTGTACTGGGGTTCGCTCGTGGTGTTCGTGCTCGCCGGCGTCGTCTGCTTCGCCGCGCTGGGGGTCGCCTTCGCGCACGTGATCCCCAACTTCGAGTCCACCGCCGCTTATGTCAACGCCGTGTTCCTGCCCGTCGTCGCGATCTCCTTCTACGCCTTCGACTCCTCCAGTGCCCCCGGCTTCGTGCGCACGATCGCCGCAGCGCTGCCCCTCAAGCCGCTGATCGACGGCCTCTCCGGAGCGATGGTCACCGGCTCGAACCTCAGCGCCAACCTCGACGCGCTCGCCGTGATCGCGCTGTGGGGGGCATTCGGGCTGTACTTCGCCGTGCGCGGCTTCTCTTGGGAGCAGTCACGGCGATGAGCACCCCGGATAGGATCGCACGATGAAGCAGCTCGCCGAGGGCGTCCACCAGCTGAGCGGCCACCCGCGCAACGCGATCAACGTATACCTCGTGGGCGACGTCCTGATCGACGCCGGCACGCGCCAGGCGGAGGGGCGCATCATGCGCCAGATCGAGGGGTGCACGGTGAACGCGCACGCGCTTACTCACGCCCACCCCGACCATCAGGGCTCGAGTCACGCGATCTGCGAGCGCCTCAACATCCCGCTGTGGTGCGGGCAGGCCGACGTGCCCGCGATGGAGACCCCCGGGGCGATCAAAAACCCCAAGGCCCCAGGGTGGCTCAACCGCATACAGGAGCGCTTCTGGGTCGGGCCTCCGCACCCCGTGGCGCGCGCGCTGAGCGAGGGCGACGAGGTCGCCGGGTTCACCGTGCTGGAGACCCCCGGGCACTCCGTCGGGCACGTCTCCTTCTGGCGCGAGTCCGACCGCGTGCTGATCGTGGGCGACGTGCTCGGCAACATGAACTTCATCACCGGCATCCCCGGCCTGAACCTGCCTCCCGACCTCTTCACCCCCGACCCCGCCCGCAACCGCGAATCCGCGCGGCGCCTCGCCGCGCTGGAACCGGCGCTCGCCTGCTTCGGCCACGGCGCCCCCCTGCGCGACCCCCGCAAGATCGCCGAGTTCGTCGCGCGGCTGCCCCAGTGACGGAGGACCCAGAGAGCGTCTTCCTCCCCGCAGGAGAGGGGCTCTACACGCCGACCGAGTACGCCCGCGGGCCGTGGGACCCCGGGGCGCTGCACGGGGGGGCGCCCGCGACGCTGATCGCGGGCGCGTTCGAGCGCACGCAGCCGGGCGCCGAGCTGCCGTTCGCGCGCCTCTCCTTCTCCTTTCTGCGGCCGGTACCGCTCGCGCCGCTGCGGTTGAGCACGCGCATCGTGCGCCCAGGACGCCGTGTGCAGGAGCTCGAAGCGCAGCTGCGCACTGTGGCGCCGGCCCACGGGGCGGCTGGATCTGGCGCCGGAGCCGGCGCATCGACCGGCCCTGCGGGCGGCGGGCCGGAGGACGGGGATGGGAGCGGGGGCGGGGATGGGAGCGGGGGCGGGGAGCGGAGCGGGGGCGGGGATGGGAGCGGGGGCGGGGAGCTGAGCGGGGGCGGGGATGGGAGCGGGGGCGGGGAACGGAGCGGGGGCGGGGATGGGAGCGGGGGCGGGGAGCTCGTGTGCCGCGCCCACGCGCTGCGGATCATGCCCGCTCCCGAGGAGCTGCCCGCGCTCGCGCTGCGCGTCGTTGAGGAGAGCGAGCCTCCGCCCTTGCCGGGGCGCGAGCAGGGGCACTCGGTGCGCTTCGCGCCGGACGGCGGCGAGCACAGGAGTTTCGCGGCGAGCGCGATGGAAATGCGCTTCCTGCACGGCCGTCCACTGAAAGGCCAGCTTCCCGAGGTGGGGGTCTCAAGCGCCCACACCCCGCTCGGCACAGCTGGCGTGTGGATGCGCCTGTGCCGCCCCGTGCTACCGGGCGAGGACCCCACCCCGCTCGTGTATGCGCTGGCGGCCGCCGACTTCGGCAACGGCATCGCCGCGGTGCTGCCGTTCGACGAGTACGTGTTCATCAACGCCGATCTCGCCGTCACGCTCAACCGCCGCCCCGAGGGCGAGTGGATCGGCCTCGACGCCCGCACCCTGCTGCACCCCGGCGGCATCGCCTGGGCGCAGAGCGTCATGCACGACGAGCGCGGGCCGTTTGGGCTGGCCACGCAGGCGCTCGTCGTGCAGCGGCGCTGAGCGTCCCTGCACGACGAGCGCGGGCCGCTCGGGCTCGCCACGCAGGCGTTGATCGCGGCAACGGCTGAGCCTCCTGCTGGCGAGCCGCACGGTCACACGCACCCACCGATTTGAGCGGCCCATCCGCGCGCGTCAATTCGGCACCCAAATCGTTGAGCGCGCAACTTCCCGCTATAGTTGTGCGCGCAACGACCTGCTGTCCAATCGCCGATCTGGGTAGAACCCAGTGCAACCCCCTCGAAAGGAACCCCCAATGTCAACAGAGTCGCCCGCATCTCCCACCGCAACCACCCCCCTGCCCACAGGCACCTGGAAGGTCGATCCGGTCCACTCGAGCGTCGAGTTTCAGGTCAAACACCTCGGCATCGCCACCGTCAAGGGCCAGTTCACGAAGTTCGAGGGCACACTCGAGGTCGGCCCCGAGGGCGCGCTCGCCTACGGGACCGTGCAGGTCGACAGCGTCGACACCCGCGAGCCCCAGCGCGACGCGCACCTGCGCTCGGCGGACTTCTTCGAGGTCGAGACGTACCCCGAGATCGGCTTCCGCTCCACCGCGATCCGCACGACGGGCGAGGACGAGTTCGAGATCGAGGGCGACCTCAGCATCCACGGAGTCACGCGCCCAATCACGCTGCGGGCCACACTCGAGGGCATCGAGCCGGAGGACCACCAGGGCAACACGCGCGTCGGCGTCTCCGCGAGCGCCCAGATCAACCGCTCGGACTTCGAGATGCGCTTCAACGCCGCGCTCGGCTCCGGCAACGTGGTCGTTAGCGACAAGGTCAAGATCCTCGTCGACGTCTCCGCCGTGAAGGAAGGGTAGGAGCCTGGCCTCGGAGGTCTTGCGTCGGCGGGGCGCGTAGTAGCGCTCGGTGGTGGGGGTGTCCGAGCAGGAACCGCGTGTGGTGCGGGTGCACCACACGCGGGAGGCTCGGTGAGCCGGCAGCAGGCTCACGCTTGCCGCCGGAAAGCCAACAAGTCATTCACATTTGAGTTTTCCATTTCCAGAAATCACGGCTCGTGAGTTGGATCTCACGCGAATCTTCCCCGTTTCTGGCGCTTTAGTGCATTTGAGCTTTACCACACATGTCTTACCGGCTTCGAGGGATAGTTTTTTTTCACATTCGTTAGCTACTTTTTCTTCTTCAAACCCATTCCCATTCTTAAAGACAGAAAGTTCTTCTGCATCGCCCTTACCCTGGTATTCGACATCGAACGATATTGCTGCCGCATTGACTTTCATCTTCCAGGGAGTTGCGAGCAGAACCAGCTTGCCCCTGGCAGCCATGATTCCTTTTGTCGTTGCCTTGAGCGTGCCTTCGATCGACCCTGTTTCGGCTTTGCTCTGGGTGCAGGTCGCTTTCGGGGATTTTGAGTCGAACTCTACTTCCGTGAGACCTTCCGTCAAGTTGTAATCGAGGGCTGCATTCGTTTCACCTTCACATGTGTCTGTGACTTTGATGATCACGGTACAGGTTGACTTGTAGCCTGGCAATCCCGTTCCACCGCTCTTCAGTACATCTCTCATTTGGCCGCCGATTTCTGTGAGTTCGGTTTTCCACGGTAGGTGAACGGCTTCAACCGTGGGAGAACCGCAGGTACCTTTGACCACTTTGCACCCCGATGTGGTCACTTTTTCGACATTGCCTTCGCTACCGGGACCGACCTCGCCGGTGCTCACGACTTTGCACTTCAGTCGTACTGCGCCAAGGGAGGTTTTGGAGTCTTCGAATTCGAGTTCCCCTTCCTCCGTGACAGCCCTCGCCGATGTGATTTCCTCCCATTCATATTCTCCCGCAATGTTTTCTTTTGTGCACTGCGCATCTTCGAATGAACCTTCAGTAGCGCCAACGTTTGTGCATGCCTGCCACGCCGGAAACACTGCCAGTGCGGACTCGGCTACCACCACGCCGAGGAAAACCGTCGCCATCACCGTCAAGCAGAACACCATCATCGTTCGCATTAATAAACCTCCTTGATCCAGGTCCCTGAGTGGGACCCTCTATGCTCAAAACGCTCTACATCCTCGATGGGGGCGTGTCAAGAAGGCCGCCGATCCCAGCGGCCAAGGGGCGTCCAGCGCCCCGTGGTGTTTCCGATTCGGGCTCGGTAGAACCTGTAAACGCCCGCGGCCCGGTGTGAAACACGGGCGCATCTACGCGAGACGTCCAGGGTCAAGATCCTCGTCGACGTCTCCGCCGTGAAGGCCGACGACTGACGCTCAGCGCACGATTACTTCGCCCAGAGCATCGTCCACCGCGGCGAGGGTCTGGGCGTCGAGCGCGATGCCGGAGGCGGCGGCGTTCGCGTGGACCTGCTCGGGCCGGCTGGCGCCGACGATCGCGGAGGCGACGTTGGCCTGACGCAGCACCCAGGCGAGCGCGAGCTCTGCCATCGTGAGTCCCGCACCCGCGGCGACCGGCGCGAGGCGCTGGGCGGCCGCGAGCACGCGGTCGTCGAGCAGGCGGTCCATGAAGACGTTCATGGTGTCGCTCGCCGCCCGGGAGTCCGCGGGGAGCGCCTGTCCGGGGGCGTACTTGCCGGTCAGCACCCCCTGAGCCAGCGGGGACCACACGATCTGGGAGATCCCCTCGCGTTCGCAGAGCGGGATCACCTCGGCCTCGGGGGCGCGCCAGATCATCGAGTACTGGGGCTGGCTCGAGACCCAGCGGGCGACCTCGGGCAGAGCCAGCGACTCGGCGATCCGCTGCACGGGCCACTCGCTGAAGCCGATGTAGCGCGCCTTGCCGGCCTGCACCACTTCGGTGAGCGCCGCCATCGTCTCCTCGAGGGGTGCCTGCTCGTCGTAGCGGTGGCACTGGTAGAGGTCCACGTGGTCGGTGCGCAAGCGCGCGAGCGAGGCGTCGATCTGCTTGTGGATCTGGGCCGCGGAGAGCCCACGATCCGTTTCGGACATCGGGAAGTAGACCTTCGTGGCGAGCACATAGGAGGAGCGCTCATACCCCGCGAGCACCTCTCCGAGCAGCGACTCCGACGCCCCCTGCCCGTAGACGTTGGCGGTGTCGATGAAGTTGATCCCCGCCTCGAACGCCGCCCTCACGCACGCCTCGGCCTGCTCGCGCTCCACCCCACCGGAGTAGGTCAGCCACGAGCCGAGGCTGATCTCCGAGACCTCCAGGTCGCTGGTGCCAAGCTTGCGGTAGTTCACGCTGGGAGCGTAGCGGTTGTCAGCGCCGCCGGCCCGCCGCGAAGCTCTGCACGGGCGGAGCGACGGCGCGCATGCCGGCGCCCACCTCGGCGCCCACCTCTTGCGCATCGCGGCGCGTCTGCGCAGCACCATCCGCGACGGCGCCCGGGAGGCGGTGGACCTGCGCGTGCGCGGAAGCCTCCTCCCCAGAGGCGGGGGCCAAGCAGCGCTCCAGCGGGACGAGCTCGCGCACGATCACGTTGACGACGGGGGGCACCTCCTCCATGCCCGCGATGCGCTCCACCGCGGTCCGCTCCAAGCGCCCGCGGGCGAGCAGCAACGGCTCGGCGCGGGCGAGGGGGCGGTGGCGCTCATAGACGGCGCGGGGGACGATCAGGTTGACGTGACCCCACTCGTCCTCGAAGAGCAGGAACATCGTGCCCTTCGCGGTTCCCGGCCGCTGGCGGGCGATCACGAGCCCCGCGACGCTCACCGCGGAGCCCTGGGGCAGGCGGGCGAGCTGGGGGGAGGTGGCGAGCATGTGCGTGGTCAGCCGGGGACGCAGGGCGGCCAGCACGTGGTCACCGACCGTCACTCCGGCGGTGGCGTAGTCGGCGATCAGGCGCTCCCAGCGGCTCAGCGGGCGCAGGCGGGGCGCCTCGGGGAGCTCCAGGGGCAGCGCGAGCTGGGTGCCCGCGCGGACGCCGCGGCCGGGAGCGGCGACCCCGAGCTGCCACAGGGCGAGGCGGCGGCGCGCATCAGCGGAGCCGGCGGCCTCGGGCAACCCATCGGTGTCCACGAGCCCATCACAGGCCCCGGACCAGGCGAGCTGCTCCAGCGTGGGCCGCCCCGCGCCGCAACGCGCAGCCAATTCCCCCAGGCTCCCGAAGGCCCCGCCGCGCTCGCGCTCGGCCACGAGCTCACGGATCTCCTCGGCGCGGACGCCCTTGATGTAGCCGAGGCCGAGGCGCACCCCGCCGTCCTCCACGGTGCACTGCACCCCGGAGGCGTTGACGTCGAGGCCGAGCACGGGGATGCCGCGGCCTTCGGCCTCGTGGAGCAGGGTGTCGGAAGCGTAGAAACCCATCGGCTGCTCGTTGAGCAGGGCGCAGAGGAACTCGGGGCCGTAGTGGACGCGCAGCCAGGTGGACTGGTAGGCGAGCAGGCCGAAGGCGGCGCCGTGGGCCTTGGGGAAGCCGAAGCCGGCGAAGCCCTCGATCATCTCCCACACGCGCTGCGCGGTGGGGAGATCCGCGCACACATGCCCCAGCGCCCCCGCGATGAAGCGCTCGCGGTGGCTCTGCAGGGCCTCGTGGGAGCGCTTGCGGCTCATCGCGCGGCGCAGCCCGTCGGCCTCGCGGGGGGAGAAGCCCGCGAACTCCTGCGCGACCTCCATCACCTGGTCCTGGAAAATGATCGTGCCGAGGGTGCTCCGCAGCACCCCGCGCAGGGAGGGGTGGGGGTAGGTGACCTCATAGGAGGGGTCTTCGCGCAGCCGGCGGCGGCGCTCGATGTAAGGGTTGATCGCACCCCCCTGGATCGGGCCGGGGCGCACGATCGCGACCTGGACGGTCAAATCGTCGAGATTCTCGGGGAGCGTGCGCCGCAGCGACTGCATCTGGGCGCGGCTCTCGATCTGAAAGACCCCCACCGTGTCCGCGCGGCGGATCGCGCGGAAGGTGTCGGGATCGTCGAACGGGATGCGCGAGAGATCGATGCGCTCCTTGCGGGCGCCCGCGATCAGCTCGACGGTGCGTTCCACCGCGGAGAGCATCCCCAGCCCGAGCAGGTCGATCTTCAGGAAGCCCGCGTCGGCACAGGAGTCCTTGTCCCACTGCACCATCTGGCGGCCCTCCATCGCGGCGGGTACCACGGGGCAGCTGTCGATCAGGGGCCGCGTGGAGATCACCATCCCACCGGAGTGCTGAGAGAGGTGGCGGGGCAGCCCATAGGCCTCCGCGGCGAGGCGCGCGAGCCAGGCCCAGCGCGGAGAGACCGGGGAGACCGCGGCGGAGTCAGGGCGCCCCTCGCCCCAGCGCGGGGAACCGGAGCGGGCGGGATCGAACAGGGCGTTGCTGTAGGGAGGGGGGTTTGCAGGATTTGGTTGAGGATGCGCGGGGTCGCGTGGCCCGGAACGGGCGGGATCGCCAAACACTGTCTCGATGTCGTGCTCGGCGGCGCCACGGTGGTTGTCCGCGGCCCGCGCCATCCGCTCGATCTCGCCGGGGGGCAGGCCGAGGACCTTGCCGAGCTCGCGGATCGCCCCACGGGCGCGGAAGGTGGGGAAGGCCGCCACGAGCGCGGCACGTTCGTGGCCGTAGCGCTCGTGGACGCGGGGGATCAGGACCTCGCGGATGTCGCGGGGAAAGTCGAGGTCGATGTCCGGGAGGTGCTCGAGGCCGGTGTGCAGGAAGCGCCCCAACAGCAGGCGGTTGCGGATCGGGTCGATGTGGGAGAGGCCCGTGAGGTAGCAGACGATCGAGGAGACCGACGAGCCCCGCCCACGCCCGGGGGCGAGCAGGGCGCGGGCGGAGTCCCGCCCGCGCACCTCCAGGGCCACCTCGCGGGCGAGCTCCAACAGTTCGTGGTGGAGCAGGAAGAAGCCCGCGAGACCCAGCGCGTCGATGATCCGCAGCTCCCCCTCCAGGCGCGCCGCGGCCTCGCGGAGGGCCCCGTAGCGCTCCTCCAGGCGCGTGCCGCACAGCTCGGCGAGGCGGCGCATCGCGTCGGGGTCCTCCGCCCCGGGGTAGCGGTAGCCGAGGTCCGTGGTCAGGTCGAAGCAGAGCTCCTCGGCGAGACCCCGGGTCTCGCGCACCGCCTCGGGGTACTCGGCGAAGCGCGCCGCCATCGCCGCGGGGGCGCTCAGCACGTGGCTGTGGTTGCCCCGCCGCAGCGGCTCGGAGGCGTCCAGCGTGGTGTGGTGGCGCAGCGCCACGAAGGCGTCCTGTAGCTCCGCGCGGCAACGGGCGTGGGCGTGCACGTTGCCGGTGGCCACGCACCCCACACCCAGGCGTCGGGCGAGCGCCTCCAGGGACCGGTTGCGCGCGCGGTCGTGGCGCGCGTAGGGGCGCTGCAGCTCCACGCGCAGGTTGCGCGGACCGAACGCCTCCAGCAGCCGCCGCGCGGTCGGCTCGTCGTGCAACCCCCAGGCGTTGGGCTCGCACTGCACACCCCGGGCGACCGCGGATCGCCCAGCGCACCCCGTGAGGCACACCAGCCCCTCGCTGCGCTCGATCACCGCCTCCAGGCTCACCGCCGGCTCACCCCGCTCGCGGCCCGGCCCCTCGCGGGTGTGGGCATGCGCCTTTGTCAGCAGCCGGCAGAGGTTGCGCCAGCCGCGCACGTCGCGCACCAGGAGCGTCATGTGGCGCCCATCGGCGAGGTCGATCTCGGCGCCGTGGATCGCGCGTACCCCACACTCCCCGGCCGCCTGAGCGAGCTCCATCGATCCGGAGACGGAGTTGTGGTCGGTCAGCGCCAGCGCCCTGTAGCCGAGCTCCGCGGCCCTGTAGGCGAGCTCGGCCGGTTGGGAGACCCCGTCCAGGAAGGAGTAGGCCGAGTGGCAGTGCAGCTCTACATAAGAAGACCCGTCCGTCATCTCAGCCCGCCCCCTTTTCAACCCGCCCGCCCATCTCGGCCCCGCCCACCCTCAGCCCTCCCCCTTGCAGCCCGCCCGCCCATCTCGGCCCGCACACCCTCAGCCCTCCCCCTTGCAGCCCGCCCGCCCATCTCGGCCCGCGCACCGTCTCAGCCCGCCTGGGCAAACCACTCGCCGGAGCAGAGGTCGTGGAAGACCACGAGGTTGCGCCCCCGTGCGTTCACCACCTCCCAATAGCGGCGGCGCAGCGGCCGGCCCGTCCACCAGCGATCCTCCACCAGCCAGGACTCTCGCACCTGCTCCACCCCCCGGCCGTCCACCTCGCGAGGCACACCGCCAGCGCCCATCCGTACCCGCGCGGGCTGGGGCAGGTTGAGCGCCCGGCTACCCATCACCCCGTGAAGGGAGTCAGCACTACCCGCCGCTCGGGGACACGTGAGTCGGGGTCGACATACAGGGCACGCAGCGCGGCCTCGGGACCGACCGCCACGCGCATCTGGGCCACTGCCTCCCGCAGACATGCGCGCCGCAACTCATGGCCGCTCTCCAACAGCGAGCCCTGTCCCCCCTCCGGTGGGCCGAAGCGCTCGGCCGCGAGGCGCAGCTCCGTCGCGGGCGCCGGCAGCAGGGTCAGGCGTGGTGCGAGCGCGAGGCACAGCCGCCGTGGGGCCGAGAGCGCTTCGCGGAGCACCACCCGCTCGCGCCACGTACCGCCCTCGACCAGTTGCGCGGAAAGGACCAATGCGCGCAGCGTCCGCCCGCGCCGCTCCGGACGGGCCAGCAGACGGTCCACGAGCACGCCGAGGACACGCTCCAATGCCAGTCCCGAGCTCGCCTCCCACAGCTCCAGCGACTCCTCCAAGCGCTCCTCGACCGAGCGCGTGCGCAGGGGATCGTCCTCCCCGCGCGCCAAACGCCTGGCGAGTACGCCCGGCGCCCCGAAGCGGTCAGCCACCGCGTCGCGCCCCAACACCGCGAGCTCCCCCAGCGTACGTACCCCCAATCGCGCCAAGGGCTCAACCAGCGCCGCCGTCTCCGCCCGGTAGCCCAGCAGCGCCACCGGCCTGGAGGCGAGGTAACGGCGGCGGACGTGGACCTCCTCGCCGACTATCACGGCGCGGCGCGAGCGCACCTCCAGGGCCGCCGCCAGCGCACAGAACCGCGTCGGGCCAGCCCCCACCCTCATCGGACGACCCAGTGCGAGGCGCGCCGCGGCGATCACCCCCTCGTCTCCTCCGTGCAACCCACGCAACCCATCGGACGCGAAGTACGCAAGGCCCGCCCGCGACAGCTCCAGGGTGGCTCCAATCCCCTCCAGCGCTCGCGCCACCCGCTCCCACTCCCGCACCACCCCAAGCGGGTCGCCCGCCACCAGGACCAGCTCCGGGCAGCGCGCCAGCACCTCCCCCAGCGCCATCCCCCGCACCACCCCAAACGCCTCCGCTGCACCCGACACCTCCCCCACTCGGGGCTCGGACCCCGGCGCCGGAGCGATCGCCAGCGCGCGCCCCGCCAGCGCCTCCACGCCGCCGGCGGCGACGATCAGCTCAAAACGGGGAAGGTGGACGCACACGACCATATGCGAACACATGTTCGCATATGGTCAGGCACCCACAACAGACAGAGGGGAGCGATCCAAGGACGACCGGGAGGGAGGAAGGGAGGAAGGGAGGAAGGGAGGAAGGGAGGAACGATCAAATGGGGAGATCAGAGAGAGGAGAAAGCGATCCGCGAGGAGCGCTCAATCCATCCCCAGCGGGCCCTCCGCGGAGCCGCTGAGGAACTGGCGCACGAACGGGTTTTCCGAGGAGAACATCTTCGCCGCGTCGCCCGCCTCCACGATCCGCCCCCGCCACAGCAGCGCGATGTATTCGCCGATCCGCCGCGCCGAGGCGATGTCGTGGGTGACCACGATGTACGTGCCCCCGTACTGGCCGTGCATCTCCTTGATCAGTTCGCACAACAGCGCCGTGCGCACCGGATCGAGGCCCGAGTCGGGCTCGTCGAAGATCACGATGTCCGGCCCCATCACCAGCGCCCGCGCGAACCCCGCGCGCTTGCGCATCCCCCCCGAGAGCTGGTTCGGGAAGTAGTCGATCGCATCCGAGAGCCCCACATCGTTCAGCCGTTCGCGGACCAGCTTGCCGATCTGCACCTCCGACATGTCGGTGTGCTGGCGCAGCGGGAACGCCACGTTGTCGAACAACGACATCGACCCGAACAGCGCCCCGTCCTGGAAGAGCACCCCGATTTTGCGCCGCAGCTCGAGCAGGTCCGGCATCGCCAGCTTCGGCACCGATTTGCCTTTCACCACCACATCCCCCGAGTCCGGGAACATCAAGCCGATCAGGTGTTTGATCAGCACGCTCTTGCCCGTCCCCGAGGGACCCAGCACGACCGTGATCGTGTCATCCGGGATCGCCACATTGAGCCCGTTCAGCACCGCCACCCCGCCGAGGCGCTTCTTCACGTCGTAGCAGCGAATCGACCACTCCCCGCCACCGAGCTCGCTGTCCCAGTCGAACTCCGAGTGGTACTCGAACTGCGCCGCCGCGTCGAGCGTCGCCTGCGCCTCCGTCGCCTGAGCGCCGTCCACAGCCTGGCCCTGCTCATCCCCCGGCCGCTCATCCTGCGAACTGCGTTCCTCCTCCATGCCCGGGATAGTATCGCCCCATGGCCCAGACCATCGCCGTCCTCTCCCAGAAGGGGGGCACCGGCAAGACCACCGCCGTGCGCACCCTCACCGACGCCCTCCGGCGCGCCGGGGTGCGCACCCTCGCCGTCGACCTCGACCCCCAGGGCAACCTCTCCGACTACTTCGACGTCCCCCCCGACGCCCAGCCCACGATCGGGGACGTGCTCGGCGGGCGTGCCGCCGCCGCCGAGGCGATCCACGCCGACGTGATCCCCGCCAACCTCAACCTCGCCGAGGCCGAGCTCTCCCTCGGGGGGCGCCTCGGGCGCGAGCTCACCCTGCGCCGCGCGCTCGCCAAGCTGCCCAGCGACGCCTACGAACTGATCCTCATCGACTGCCCCCCCTCGCTCGGCCTGCTCACCGTCAACGCCCTCGTCGCCGCCGACTACGCCCTGATCACCGCCGAGGCCCAGTACTTCGCCCTGCAGGGCGTCCAGCAGGCGCTCGAGGTGATCGAGCTCGCCCGCGACACCCTCAACCCCGAGCTCGAGCTCCTCGGCGTGCTCCTCAACCTCGCCGACATGCGCACCGTCCACTCCCGCGAGGCCCTCGCCTCCCTGCGCGAGCAGCTCGGCGAGCGCGTGCTCGACACCGTCGTGCGCTCCTCCATCGCCTACGCCGAATCGGCCGAGCGCGCCACCTCGATCCTCGACTACCGCCCCGACCTCGGCGCCGACTACCTCGCCCTCGCCGAGGAACTGCTCGCGCGGCTGCCCGGCTTCGCCCGCGCGCGGGGGCGCCTCGCGGAGATCCAAGCAGGCGCCGCAACAAGCCCCGGGTAGGCGCCTGTCGCGCGCGTCGCGAGGCACGGAAGCCTCGCCCACCGACCCTCGCCACCCCCACTCACCCGCGCGGACGATCCCAAATGCCCACCCCCCTCACGCCAACCCCACGGGCTCCGCACACCGCCCCCTACAGCTCCCCCACGTAGGCCCCCTGCGGCTCGAACGGAGCCCTGATCAGCTCCGCCCAGCCCTCGATCTCACCCCGCAGCGCCTCCATCACCGCGCCCGTCTGCTCGTAGAAGCACCACACCAGGACCGTCGGGCCCGCGCCGGAGATCGTCGCGCCCAGCGCGCCCAGCTCGCGGGCGCGGCCCGCCAGCTCGTAGGAGCGCGGGAACAGGTGCGCCCGGCGCTCCTGGTGCAGGCGGTCCCGCAGGCCCCGCCCCACCAGGTCCCAGTCGCCCCGCGCGAGGCCCAGCGTCAGCAGCGCCCCGTGCGCCACGTTGAAGACCGCATCCCCCAGCGGCACCTCCGCGGGGAGCGCCGCCCGCGCCTCGTGTGTGCGCACCGCCTCGTGCGGGACCACCGCCAGCGCCTCCAGGCCCGTCGGCGCGTCGAAGCGCACCGCCTCCCCATCCGCGCACACCACGAAGCCCCCGTATAGCGCCGCCGCCACGTTGTCCGGGTGGCCCTCCAACGCGCTCGCCTGCGCCAGGATGTCCGCGTCCAGCTCGAACACATGATCCGCCGCCAGCAGCCCCGCCACGATCGCCGCCGCGCTCGACCCCAGGCCCCCGGAGAGCGGGATCTCCGAGCGGATCCGGAACGTGAACCCATCCGCGGAGTGCAGGCGCTCGAACGCCCGCACGCACAGGTTCTCCCGGCCCCGCGGCACGAGCAGATCCGTCTGCACCGCGAACTCCCCCGTCTCCTCCACCTCCAGCTCCACGTGCAGCCCCAGCGCCGCCGCCATACAGTCGAACCCCGGGCCCAGGTTCGCCGAGGAGGCGGGCGCGCGCACCACACGCCTACGGATCACAGATCACCCAGAACCGCCTCTTCCAGCGCCACCGTTTCCGCCGCGCACGGGATCACCCGACCGTTGCTGTTGTCCAGGGCCGTCTGCTGGTCCTTCAGGCCGCGGCCCGTCATTACACACACAACCCTGCCCGCCCCCTCCGCCCCGTACTTGAGCAGGCCCGCCACCGACGCCGCCGAGGCGGGCTCGCAGAACACCCCTTCCTTGGCCGCCAGCAGGCGGTAGGCCGCGAGGATCTCCCCGTCCCCCACCGAGCGGATCGCTCCCCGCGAGTCCGTCATCGCCGCCATCGCATCCTCCCAGCGCACCGGGTTGCCGATCCGGATCGCGCTCGCCACCGTCTCCGGCTGGGCCACGGGGTGGCCCAGCACCAGCGGCGCAGCCCCCTCCGCCTGGAAGCCGAACAGTCGCGGCGCGACCCCCATCTCCTTGAACCCCCTCCAGTAGGAGGTCACGTTGCCCGCGTTGCCCACCGGGATGCACAGCGCATCCGGGCCCCCCTCGAGCTCCTCCACCAGCTCGAACGCCGACGTC
Organism: uncultured Solirubrobacterales bacterium; assembly: GCA_963747875.1. Classification (GTDB taxonomy): domain Bacteria; phylum Actinomycetota; class Thermoleophilia; order Solirubrobacterales; family Solirubrobacteraceae; genus Palsa-744. The sequence goes on along the minus strand of CAVVGU010000001.1, from coordinate 4,188,985 downwards.
TTCTGACCTTCGATCCGGTATTCGTTGACCGAGTTCACCAGCGTGATCGGGTGACGATTCGTGAGCTCCCGCACCAATTCGAGGCCTCTGTCGAAGTTGCCCGACAGCGCGATCACCCGCGCCCCATGGATCAGCGTCTGCGCCAGCTTCCCCATCGCGATCTTCCCGTCCGGCACGATCACCGCGCACGTCAGACCCGCCTTCGCCGCGTACGCCGCCGCGCTCGCCGCCGTGTTGCCCGTCGACGCGCAGATCACCGCCTTCGAGCCATCGCGCACCGCCGCCGACACCGCGCACGTCATCCCGCGGTCCTTGAACGAGCCCGTCGGGTTGCCCCCCTCCAGCTTCAGGTGCACCTCCGCCCCCACCATCTCCGAGAGCACCGGCGAGTGCACCAACGGGGTGCCGCCCTCGCACAGGCTCACCACCGGGTCCTCCGGCGCAAACGGCAGGTGCTCGCGGTAGCGCTCGATCAAGCTTGGTCTCATTCAAACTCCCCCTGGTCTCGCCACACGCGACCCATCCCAGCCCCCCCTGTGGGGGCTTTAATCAAAAAAATCGCCTCATCTCGCGCCAACCTGGGTCTCATCCGAACTCCTCTTCTATCACCCTGATCGCCCGCGGGGGAGCGCGCACGAAGTCGAGCTTGCCGAGGTGCTCGAGCGCCGCGCCCATGCTGGACTCCAGGAGCGGGTGCAGAACCATCGTCAGCGGCACCACTTCCCCGCCCACGCGTTGCTGCAGCACCGACTTGATCGACGCCCCCCGCTCGCCCAGGACCTGCGCGATTGCCCCCAGCGCGCCGGGGTGATCGGCGACATCGAGGTGCACATAGAACGCGCTCTCCACATCCCCCAGCAGCGGCATCTGCAGGGGCGGCGCGGGGGGTCTTGCGCCGCCCGTCATCACGCTCACCACATCCCCCAGCACCGCGCTCGCCGTCTGGCGGCCCCCCGCGCCGGGGCCCGACATCGTGATCTCCGTGATCGTCTCCGATTCCACCGTCACCGCATTGAACGGCCCCGACACCGAGGACAGGGGGTGCCCCGCGTAGAGGAACGCGGGGTATACCCGCACCGAGAGCCCCCCCTCGCGCCGCTCCGCCGTGCCGATCAGCTTCAGCCCCAGACCCAGCTCGCGGGCCGAGCGCAGATCGTCGGTCTGCAGGTGCTCGATGCCTTCGTAGGGGACGTCGTCGAGGTGCACCGGCGCCCCGAACGCCAAGCGCGCGAGGATCGCCATCTTCGCCGCCGCGTCTCTGCCGCTCACGTCGTCGCTGGGGTCCGCCTCCGCGTAACCCCTGCGCTGGGCCTCCGCCAGCGCCTGCTCGTAGGAGCTCCCGCGGTCCATCTCGCCGAGCATGAAGTTCGTGGTCCCGTTGACGATCCCGTGGATCCGTTCGATCGGCGTCGCCGACAGCGACTCCTCCAGCACCCGCACCACGGGCACCGCCCCCGCCACCGCCGCCTCGAAGCGCAGCCGCACCCCCTGCTCCCGCGCCACCTCGAACAGCTCCTCCCCGTGCTGGGAGAGCAGCTGCTTGTTCGCGCTCACCACGTGCACCCCCGCGCGCATCGCCGCCAGCAGGTACTCCCGCGCCGGTTCGATCCCCCCCATCAGCTCCACCACCAGCTCCGCCCCCGCCAACACCTCCTCGAAACTGCCCCGAGTGCGCGTCAGCACGCCCGTGATCGTCGGCGCCCTCCCGTTGAAACGCTCGATCTCCCCCGCCCGCTCGTCCAGTAGCGTCGCGAACGCCGACCCCACCGTGCCGTGGCCCAGCAGGCCGATCCTGAACGGCTCAGATGACATCGCGGATGAATGGCTCACGGGGCAATTGGCGGGCACAGACTCAGATGACATCGCGGGCGGTCAATTCATCGAGGCTCTCCCGCCGCACCACTATGCGGGCATCCCCGTCGCGGCAGAAGATCACCGGGGCGCGCGGGACCCCGTTGTAGTTGTTCGCCATCGCGTACCCGTACGCCCCCGTGGTGGGGGTCACGATTACATCCCCTGGGCGAGGATCGTCGAGGAGGGCGTCGCGCACGATCACGTCCCCCGACTCGCAGTGCTTGCCCGCCAGCACGCACCGGGTTACGCCGGGGCGGTCGGCCGCGGGCGCCCCATCGAGCCGATCTTCCGCCGGCCTCCCCCCCGTCCCCATGCGGTCCGCGACATGGGCCTCGTACACCGCCCCGTAGAGCATCGGGCGCAGGTTGTCCGACATCCCCCCGTCCACCGCCACCCACGTCGAGACGTTGCGCTTGACGCCCTGCACCGTGTACAGCGTGACCCCCGCGTTGGCCGTCAGTGCGCGGCCCGGCTCGATCAGGAGGCGCCGGTGTCCGGGCAGGTGCTCGCGCGCCGCTTCCACGAGCGTTCCCACGTACTCCTCGATCGTGGGGGGGCGCTGCTCGGCGGTGTATGCCACCCCCAGGCCCCCGCCGAGGTCCCACGTCGTGAACCCCTCCGGTCCCCCCAGGTCGCGCAGCTGCACGAGCTGGGCGACCTCGCGGCGGAAGGGCTCCAGGTGCAGCAGCTGGGAGCCGATGTGCGCGTGCACTCCCTCGAGGGCGAGGCCCTGAACGGCGCGCACACGCTCGATCGCGGCCCCCACCTGGTCCATGTCGAAGCCGAACTTGGAGTCCGCCTGACCGGTGGAGATCTTCTCGTGGGTGTCCCCCTTGACGTTGGGGGTCGCCCGCACCAGCACCGCCTGGGGGCCTCGATCGGCGAGCTCTCCCTCGGCGATCAGCGCCTCCAGGCGTTCGACCTCGTGGAGGTTGTCGATCACGATCAGCCCCACGCGGTGGCGCAGCGCCATGCGCAGCTCCGCCTCGGACTTGGCGTTCCCGTGCAGCACGATCCGCTCGGGGGCGAAGCCGGCGCGCAGGGCGAGGTGCAGCTCCCCCCCGAGGCCACGTCGCACCACAGGCCCTCCTGCGCGAAGGTCCGCAGGACGGCGGTGCAGGGGAACGCCTTGGAGGCGAAGACCACGTGCAGCTCCTCGTGGCCCGTCCCGCGACCCGCCCGCACGAACGCGCGCGCCCGGGTGCGCAGGTCCTCCTCGGCGACCACGTACGCGGGGGTGCCGAACTCGCGCGCCAGCTCGATCGTGTCACAGCCCCCCACCTCCAGGCGTCCCCGCTCGTTGATGCGGCTGCCCACGGGAAACACCCGCTCCAGGTCCCCCAGTGAGGCTTTGCTCGTGATCTCGGTGGCCATGCTGGCCTTGATTATCACGTGCGCGCCCAGTCGTCGCGGGGCGGGAGCCTCAGAGCGCTCAGGCCGTCGCGGGCCGAGTGGTCTGAGATCTGCTGCCGGGGTGGGCGGCCAACCCCGCGAGGCCGCGCCCGCGCATCATCAGGGCGAGCCACACCGCGCCGACGATGATCAACACGATGCTCTCCAGCTGGGGGGCGGTGAGGCCGAGGAGGACCTCCTTGTTGCGGCGGATGAACTCCACCAGCAGGCGCTCCAGGCCACTGAGCAGGCAGTACAGCGCGAACACCACCCCCGGGCGCACGCGGTCGCGCAGGTGCCACAGCAGGAAGGCCACCAGGCCCATCGCGACGGTCTCGTAGATCGGGGTGGGCTGCACCGTCACCCCGGGGGGCGTGGGGACGGTGCCGTGGGGGTAGCCCATCGCCCAGGGGAGGCTCGAGCGGATCCCGTAGTCCCCGTCCCCGGAGACCTGGCAGCCGATACGCCCGATCGCGTACCCCAGGGCGAGCGCGGTGGCGCACATGTCGAACATGATCAGCTGCATCTGATCGCGCCAGCGCATCCAGCCGAGCACCCCGATCGCGCCGCCGATCGCGCCGCCGTACCAGACGAGCCCCGAGCCGGAGAAGATGCTGCCCAGGAGGTTGTGTTCGACCTGGCTGTAGTTCTGGATCACGAAGTACCCCCGCGCCCCGATCAGGCCCCCCACGAGCGCGGCGAAGACGATCTCATACGCCCAGTCCACGGGCTTCTCGAGCTCGCGCAGGCGCCGCGCGATCAGCAGCCCGCAGGCGAGGAAGCCGAGCGCGAACACCACCCCGAAACTCTTGATCGAGATGCCGAGGACGTCGAAGGTCGGTTTCACGCCGGAGACTTTAGGGAATCGCAATCCGCTTCTGCGACAATCGCTTTGGATGGCTGCCACCACTCATAGGCGAGGCCGCGAGGCGTTCGGCAAAGACACGGGCCTGCAGGCGCGGATGGTGCTGACGATGTTCCTGCTGGTCGTCGTCTACGTGGTGCTGGTGGGCGTGCTGTTCGCGGTGGGGGCGAGCGGGGTGACGATCCTGATCGTGGCGCTGGGCCTGATGGCGGTGCAGCTGTTCACCTCCGACAGGATCGCGATGGGGACGATGGGCGTCAAGGAGGTCTCCCCCGCGCAGGAGCCCGAGCTGCACGGGATCATCGAGCGGCTGTGCGTGCAGGCCGACCTGCCCAAGCCGCGGGTGTGCGTGATGGAGCACCCGATGCCCAACGCCTTCGCGATGGGCCGCTCGCAGAAGAAAGCGACGGTGTGCGCGACGCGGGGCATCCTGGAACTGCTCTCCCCCGCGGAGCTCGAAGGGGTGATGGCGCACGAGCTGACGCACGTGATCAACCGCGACGTGATGGTGATGACGATGGCGAGCTTCTTCGCGATGGTGGCCTCCCTGATCGTGCAGTTCGGCTTCTTCTTCGGCGGGGGCTTCGGCGGGGGCCAGCGCAACAACGAAGCGCAGATGGCGATGTTCGCCGCGATCGCCACGGCCGCGGCGGTGTACGCGATCTCGTTCATGCTGCTGCGCGCGCTCTCGCGCTACCGCGAGTTCGCCGCGGACCGCGGCTCGGCGGTGCTCACCGGCCGACCCTCCGCGCTGGCCTCGGCGCTGCTCAAGATCAGCGGCACGATGGAGCGCATCCCGGGCCGCGACCTGCGCACGGTGGAAGGGATGAGCGCCTTCTTCATCGTCCCCGCCCGCGCGAAGAACTCGCTCATGAACCTGTTCGCCGACCACCCCCCGCTGGAGCAGCGCCTCGCCGCGCTCGAGCGGTTGGAGTCGCAGTTGCAGGGCACCGCGTAGCCGTGGGCCTGCTCGACGCGCTCACCGGCCGCCATCAGGTCAAGGGTCCCGCGCCGGACCATCTGTTCGCGATCACCACCGCCTACATCGCGCTGCAGACCGAGCACCAGATCGACCCCGCGGGTGCCGCCGCGATCGTCTTCCAGCCGCTGCAGACCAGCGAGTTCGAGGCCACGATCCGCGAAATGGAAGAAGTGGTGAAGGCCACCGGGGGCGAGACCGGCACGCAGGTCGCCACGCAGGACGACTCCTACGGCTACCGCTGGATGGTGCTGCGCAACCCCGCGGGCGCCCCAAGTGTGGAAGACCTCGCGGTGGGCATCAACGCGGTCTCCAGCTCGATCGAGATGGGCGGCCACGGCGAGCGCCTGCTGTGCGCGGTGTTCGCCTTCGTCAACTCCCGCAAACGCCCCGTCTACTTCATCTACAACTACAAGCGCGGCTTCTGGTACCCCTTCGTCCCCGGGGGCAGCGCCCAGGAACGCTCAACCGAGCGCGAGCTCCAGCTCAAGGCCCAGATGCAGAGCGAACTGCCGATGGAGCCCGAACTGGAGCGGTGGTTCCCCCTGTGGGGGATCCCGATCTGACACTGGGGGAGGGCAGGCCCGGGGGTGGGCGGGACTATTCGTACCCCTCCCGCCTGCTATCGACCCTCAGTCGGGGATTAGCCCAGCACCGGTGAATTCGCCCTGAGCCTCGGCGAGTGAGATGTCGGGCGGGGGCAGGATCAGGTCGGAGCCCTCGAGCGCGTCGTCGGCGAGCGGGGTGCCGTGGTCGCGCACGAACGCGAGCAGGGCATCGTAGGAGCTGCGGAACCCCTGCTCGTCGCCAGCATGGACAGCTTCAAGGACGGCGTTGTCGAGCTCGTTGAGGCGTCCGTCCTCGCCGTCGAGCTGGTACTGGTCCTCCCCGGAGATGCGCACGATCATGCCTGACCGCCCTCACTCGGGGCCTGCGGCGCACCCTCGGAAGCGGAGGACCCGCCAGCTCCACCATCCCCGCCCGACGGCGGCGGGATCTGGCCCGCGGCGCCACCGGTGCCGACTTCCGCCTTGAGCTTCGCGAGGTCGTCATCGACCGCGGAGGATGAGGAGAGCTGCTTGAGCTGGCGGTCGATGTCGTCTTCACCGGAGCCCAGCGCGGTGATGTCGTCGAACGTTCCCGCCGCTTCCAGCTCGCTGACGGCGCTGGCGCGGGCCTTCATGTTTTCGGTCTTGTCGACCGCACGCTGCATCGCGAGGCCGACATCGGCCATCTGCTCGCCCACGCCGGTGGCCGCTTCGGAGATTTTCACCTGGGCTTCGGCGGCGGAGTACTGGGCCTTGATGACCTCCTTCTTGGTGCGGAAGGCTTCGATCTTGGCGCGCAGTTTCTGCTCGGAGTCGGTCAGCTTCTGCTGCTGGTCCTCCAGTTCGGCGACCTGGGTGTCCAGCGACTGCAGCTCGGTCTGCACGACGTTCTTGCGCTCGAGCGCCTGGCGCGCCAGATCCTCCTGGCCCCCGGAGAGCGCCTGGCGGGCCTGGGTGTCGAGCTTGACGACCTGCTGCTGCATCGTCGTCTCCTGCATCTGCAGGCGCTTCTTGGCGGTCACCACGTCGGCGATCCCCTTCTTGACGTTCTGCAGCTGTTCGACCTGCTTCTGATAGCTGTAGTCGAGGGTCTCCGCCGGGTCTTCGGCTTTGTCCAGGAGCTTGGATACCTTCGCCTTCACCACCGTTGACATGCGCCCGGTCAAGCCGGCCATTGCGTTCCTCCTGAGTAGTTCATCTGCGCGTGCGCGCTGCGGGGCAGGCTCAAGCGTAGCCTACGGACCCGAGTCCCTACGCGGACGACTACAGCCCGACGGGGTGGCGCTTGGTGAAGCCCGGATTGCCGGGGCGCAGGGGACGCCAGCGGGGGCCCTGCTGGTTGGAGGGGTCATCGACCGGGCTCGTGTCCAGACGCAGGCCGGCGACGGTCATGTAGGCGTGTTCGGGGTTCGTGAAGACCGTGACCCACTGCCCGATCCCGTGGCCGCCCCACCCCATGAATTCAGAGGAATCCATCGGGGTGGAGAGCAGGCTCCCGCCGTGCAAAGCGAAGGAGACGGTGCCCGAGCAGTCGTACCCCGGGGAGACGAAGGAGGCGTGGCCGCCCCCCCAGATGTAGGGCAGACCCACGATCTGGTTCCCCGCCCAGATGATCTGTTGCACCGCGGGCGGCGCCGACATCGGCGCAGCGGCGAGACCATCGACGTAGCGGGCGCTCACCCCCGGGACGAGCAGGTCGGGCTTGGTGTTGCCCGTGAGCTCAACCGAGCTACCCCCCGTGGCGCCGTTGGTCTCACCCGCCGGTGGTGGGGGGGTGTAGGGGACGATCTGGCCGCTGACGGTCTGTTCATAGAGCGGGCCCTTATAGGCGGTGAAGCGCGAGATACGCGCCGTGACCGGCGCAGTGTGGACCGGCGGGGTCACCGTCGTCCCGCCCGCGGGGGTCGAGCCTCCCGCTGTGGTGGGGGAGGCCCCGCCGGCGGGAGCGGAACCGGTCGTGGTGGAGCCCGCGGGGGTCGAGCCCGTGGAAGTGGATCCGGCGGTGGAGCCGGAGGGAGCCGAGGAGGTGCTGGCAGAGGTGCCGCCGGCGGTCGCGGAGCCCCTGCCGGAGCCTGCGGCCATCGCTGCCGTGGGCGTCACGGTAGCCAGGATGGCCAAGCTGCATAGCGTTGAGCCCAGGGCTCGAACCCGCAAAACACAACCTCTTTCGTGGGCCTGCGGGGTTAGCTGACGGGCTAGCGCTAAAAGAGCCTGCGCTTCCTACGGTTTCACCGTGGGATTCGCCCCAACAACTTGGGTCCCCCGTTCCATGGCATCTGGCCATGGATTCGGCATTCGCGGCGGAACCCTAGCAAAGCGCAATGACGGTTGCGCGACATGCACCGTATTTCCCACGTTTTTCCCGCAAATGCCGGGGAATTTGGGGCCGCTGGTGGTACCGCTAACCTCCCCGGCCAATGCTGGCCTCCTCCCATTCCCGCTCGCTGGCGGCGGCCGCTCTTGCCGTCGGCGTGGCGCTTGCGGGGTGCGGTAAGGGGATGCCCATTGAAGGCCAGGGCCGCGGAGCCGCGGTCACCACGGTCGCCGGCACCGACCAGTTGGGAGCCAGCGGGCTGACGACCAAGAACACCACGCGGCTCGGCGGCGCGGACCCCGTGGCGGACGCCGCGGCGGTGGCGCTCGCCACCTACCCCGGACTCACGCCGGCGTCGCGCCCGCAGGCGGTGGTCCTAGTGGACGATCGCGAGTGGCCCGCCGCGCTGGCGGCCGCCGCGCTGGCGAGCTCCCCGCTGCGCGCCCCGCTGCTGTACAGCGAAGGCGACTCGCTGCCCGCCATCTCAGCGCAGGCGCTGGCCGCGTTGAAGCCCACCGGCGCCCCGCTGCTCGGGGGCGCTCAGGTGATCGAGGTGGGAACGGCCTCCGCGCCCGCGGGCTACCGCACGCGGATCCTGCCCAGTGGGTCCGGACCGGCCACTCTCGCCGCGGAAGTGGAGCGGCTGGTGCAGATCATCCACGGTGGCCCGCCCCACCGGGTGATCGCGATCGGGGCTGCCGGCCCCCGGGCGCTGGCGATGCCGGCGGCCGGTCTGGCAGCCGAGTCGGGGGCGCCGATCCTGCCGGTGGGTGCCGCGGGCATCCCCCCGGCGACCCGCGCGGCGCTAGCCCGCCTGCGCCATCCGATCGTTTACGCGGTGGGCCCCCCAGCGGCAGTGAGCCGCACGGTGTTCTCCCAGCTGGCCCGCCTGGGATCAGTGCATCGAATCTACGCGGGGCCGGGGGCCGCCGGAGAAGCACCGGCGGAGAACGCGATCGCGGTGGCCCGCTTCAGCGAAGGCCCCTTCGGCTGGGCGATCGAACAGCCGGGGCACGGGCTGGCGTTCGCCAACGCCGCCCGCCCCCTGGATGCCCCCGCGGCCGCGCCCCTGTCGGCCAGCGGCGACTACGCGCCGCTGCTGTTATTGGAATACCCCGATCAGATTCCCGGAGCGCTGACCGAATTCCTCAGCGACATCGAGCCCGGCTACAGCGACGCCCCCGAATACCAGCCGGTCCGGGGTGTCTACAATCACGGCTGGCTAATCGGGGACGGGCGAGCGATCACCGCGGCCGTGCAGGCCGAACTGGACGCGATGCTGGAGATCTCCCCGCGCAGCTCTTCGAGTTCCACCCCATCAAGCTCAACCGCAACTCCCACAACTCCCACAACTCCCGCAGCTCCCGCAGCTCCCACAACGACCTCGACCCCCTCGCCCTAGACAAGCCATGAGCCAAGCAGAGGATCCCCAGACCCTCGAGCGCACGCGGGAGCGGACGGTGAGTGTCGAGGATGTGCGCAAGTTGATGGGAGCCTCGACCCCCCACTTCGCCCTGCAACTGCGCGAACGGATCGCACGACTAATCGCAGACCTGCCCCCCACCGATCCCGCGCGGGTGGAAGGGGAGCGCGAGATCGCGCGGCTACAGCGGCTGGGGTTCGAGGGGGAGACCCGTGGGGAGCCGGGCGAAAAAGACTGGAAGATGCACGTTCTCCCCTCCGTCACGCCGGAGCGCTTGCTTGACTAGGAGGTAGCTTCCCACCTCCCGATGCGCCGCTCTCACCACAGCCCCTCCAACGATCCCCCGCGCTGCCCGTTCGACCTCTGCGACGGCAGCGGCTTCCGTGTGGATGAGCAGACCAACACCGCCTCCGACTGCACGTGCCGCGCGCAGCGTGTGGCGAACGCCCGGGCGCGCCGCCTGCGCGACCGGGTGCCGCGCCGCTACACGAACCTCTCCTGGGACCGCCACCCGCTCACGCAGCTCGCCGGCGATCCCCTGAACGCGGATTCGGTCAGCAGGGTCAAGCGCTTCTGCGCCGACATCGCCACCAACCTCGCCGAGGGGCGCAGCCTGTGGCTGATGGGACACACGGGCACCGGCAAGACGACCCTTGGCTACATGGTCGCAGCGAGCGCAGCCAACGCCCAGCACTCCGTGCTCAGCTTCAACGCTGTCGCGCTCCTGAATCGCATCAGGGCGACAATCGACCCGGACAGCCGCGAGAAGAGCGCCGATGTGATTCGCACCCTCGCGGAAGTCGACCTGCTGCACATCGAGGATCTGCGTGTGGTGCAGCCCACGGAGTGGGTGCTCGAGCAGCTCTACCTGATCGTCAACATGCGCTACGAGGAACGCCGCTCGATCGTGTTCACATCGGACGTCGACTCCGACGAGCACGGGCCCCTGGAGCCGATCCCGCGGGACCTGGCCAAGCACGTGGGTGCGCGAACGTTCTCGCGGCTGTTCCAGATGTGCGGGGACCCCCTCGTGATCATGGGCAGGGACAAGCGGATCGACCACGATGTCCCCGGTGTCCCCGGTGTCGCCCCGCTCCCCGCCGAGCCGGTCGTAGCCATCACCCTTCCCTGATCACCCCCGCGTGGCGGGCGCTGAGAAAAGCGGGCGCGCATCACCCTTCCCCGATCACCCGTGCGTGGCGGGCGCTGAGAAAGCGGGCGCGCAGCAGTTTGAAGAGGAACGCGAACAGCGCGATGTCGATCGCGAACAGGCCCACGTTGAGCAATCGCGGCACCGAGGTGACCACGGCGAGGCCGAAGATCACCCCCGAATGGAAAATGAGCACCGGGATCAACGCGAGCATCACCGTATGTGAGCGGTAGCCGCTGAGGTGCTCGCGTAGGGTCACCTCGATTGTGCCGATCGCCACCGCCGCGATCCCCGCGAGCACCGCGGGCCCGCCGTTGGAGAAGCCATCCTTCGACCTCGCGAACCCGATCGCCGCCGCAACCGCGCCCACCAGGATCAGGATCTCCGACAGCGGCAGTGGGTGCCACGGCGCGTTGGGGCGCTCCCCATAGGTGGGCGCCGTGGGCGACGCGCGGGACTTAGCGCGCGAGGCGCCACGGTCCTTGGCGGAGGTTGATCGCCTAGGGCGCGCCTTGGCGGACGATCCCGGAGCACCCGGGGCGCCGCCCTGCCCGCTGTCAGTGTTCTGCCCCGGGGGGCTCGCAGGCGCCCGTTTGGCGCCGGTAGGGCGACGCTTGCGGGAGCGAGTGCGGGCCATCGGGGAATCGATCCTAGCGCCAATCTATGCTGATCTTGATGTCCACCGAGAACCCCCCCCTGGTCACCGCGGCTCCCGCCGCGAGGATTGGTCGCACCGCAGACCCCACCACCGCGGACCCCCCCACGATTGACCCCGGCATCGCGGACCCCACCACCGCGGACTCTCGCACCGCGGGCCCCACAACCGCAATTCCGGAGGGGATCCCGGGCAACTCGCTCCCGGGCCCCTACCCGGTGGGGGAGTATGCAGGGGCGCTGCGCAAGCGGTTGCGGGAGTTCGCGCGGGTGCAGGTGGTGGGGGAGCTCGCCGACCTGCGCCCCTCCCGAGCGCGGGTGTACTTCGAGCTGCGCGACGCCCACGGCGCGATCCCCTGTGCGGCGTGGCGGGGGGAGTGGGAGGCGATGGCGCGCCGCGCCGGGACGGTGCGGGAGGGCATGCAGGTGGTGGTGGCGGGCGGTTGCGACTACTACCCCGGCAGTGCGAGCGCCTCCCCGAGCTTCTCTTTCCACGTCAGCGACCTGCGGATCGCCGGCGAGGGGGACCTGCTGGCGCGGATCGACCGCCTGCGCAAGGTGCTCGCCGCCGAGGGGCTGCTGGAGCGCCAGCGGCGCCTCCCGCGCCCGCTGCTCCCCCACACCATCGGGGTGGTCACCGGCGAGGGGGGCAAGGCCCGCGATGACATCCTCGCCGGCCTGCACCGCCGCGGCTGGGCGGGCCGGGTGGTGTGGGGCTTCGCCCCCGTGCAGGACCGCCACGCCGCCCCCGCGATCACCCGCGCCCTGCAGGATCTCGCCGCGGTCGGTGGGGTGGATGTGGCGATCGTGGCGCGCGGCGGGGGCTCGTTGGCGGACCTCCTGTGCTTCTGTGACGAGACCCTCTGCCGCACCGTGGCCCTGCTGAGCGTGCCCGTGATCGCCTCGGTGGGCCACCACACCGACCGCACCCTGCTCGACGATGTCGCCGCTGTGAGCTGCTCCACCCCCACCCACGCCGCCCAGGAGGCTGTGGGCGTGGACTGCCCCGGGGAGCGCACCCAGCTCGCGCGCGCGGCCACCCGCCTGCGCGGGCACGGCCGTCGCGCGGTGCTCACCCGTGCGCGAACGCTGGCGGCGCTCTCCCGCGCGCCCGCCGAGCAGCTCGCCCGTCAGCGCACCCGCCTGCACCAACAGCTGCGCGAAATCCGCGCCGCCGGGCGCCGGCGCGTGGCGGGGGAGCGGGCGCTCACCCAGCGCCGCGCCCTGGTCCTCGCCCGCCAGAACGAGGCCGCGATCGGCCACTGCGCCCGGCGTGGGCCGCGCGAGCTCGAGCGCCTCGCCCTCGCCCTCGCCGCCCACGACCCCCAGCGCACGCTCGAACGTGGGTACGCCCTGATCGAAGGTCCCACTGGGGAGCCGATCCCCACCGCCGCCGAGGCCCGCCGGCAAGACAGGGTGCGCGTGCGTTTCGCCGACGGTACGGTCCCCGCACGGATCGAGGAGCGATGACGGCACTGGAGAACCCCCAGGAGGGAGAGGGTTCCCTGACGCGAGCCGGTTCCCACGACCAAACCGACCCGCAGAGCCCATCCAGTGCCCAGGTACGAGCCCGTTCCCCTGAGCAAGCGGGCTTCCAGGAGGGGCCCGCCGACTACGAGACGAGCGTGGCCCGAGTTGAGCAGATCATCCACCGCCTCGACACCGGGGAGGCCAGCCTCAGCGAGACGTTGGACCTCGTACGCGAGGGCAAGGGGCTGATCGAACGCTGCGCCCAGGAGCTCGAGGCCGTGGGGGGCGCCCTGGAGGAGTTGCGACTGGAGGATCTCGTGGCGCGGCTGGAGAGCGAGGGTCCTCAGAACGGGACTGGGGAGAGCTCCGGATGAGCACCTGGGAGCTCCTCGCCGATCTACCGGTGCAGATCGAGGATTACGCGCTCGAGCCCCTCAGCGCGAAGGTCTCCAGCGAGTTCGAGCGCCGCTCCACCGTGATTCGGCTGCGGGGCGGCGACGCGAGGGGGAGCGGGGGCACGCAGGGGAACGAACGCGCGGAGGGACTCGGGGAAGACGTCACCTACGACGCGGTGGACCACGCCATCCTCCAGGCCGCGGGGCCCAACCTGCCGCTCGCGGGCAGCTTCACGATCGCCTCCTTCGCGGAGCGCCTGCACGAGCTGGAGCTGTTCCCCGAACCTCCCCAGCGGGAGGTCTCCCAGCGCTACCGGCTGTGGGCCTATGAGTCCGCCGCGCTCGACCTCGCGCTGCGCCAGGCGGGGACCACGCTGCACGCCGTGCTCGAGCGCGAGCCCGCACCTGTGCGCTTCGTGGTCTCCCTGCGCCTCGGGGAGCCCCCCACCCTCGAACCCCTCGAGCGGCGCCTGGAGCTCTACCCCGGGCTGCAGTTCAAGCTCGACCCCACCAGCTCCTGGGACGGGGAGCTGATCGCCCAACTCGCCGCCACGGGGGCCGTGGAGTCGGTCGACTTCAAGGCCTACTACACCGGCTCCATCGTCGACCAGCCCGCGGATCCAGTTCTCTACCGGCGGGTCGTCGAGGCTCTTCCCCACGCCTGGATCGAGGATCCCGCGCTCACCCCCGAGACCGATGCCGTACTCGCGAGTCACCGTGAGCGCTTCTCCTGGGACGCCCCGATCCACTCGGTAGCCGACATCCAGGCCCTCCCCTACCCCCCACGGATGGTCAACATCAAGCCCTCCCGCCTCGGCGGGCTGCGCAACCTCCTCGACGCCTTCGACTACTGCGCCGCCCACCGGATTGGCAACTATGGGGGCGGCCAGTTCGAGCTGGGGGTCGGCCGCGGGCAGATCCAGTACCTCGCCTCCCTCTTCCACGCCGACGCCCCCAACGACGTCGCCCCCAGCGGCTTCAACCTCCCCGAGCCACCCCCCGGGCTGCCCTCCAGCCCGCTCGCCCCCACGCCCTCCGCACTCGGGTTCCGCTGGGACTCCCCGGCGCGCCGCTAACCGAGGGTCCGTCGCCGGCCTAGGGCCGGCTGCGCCACCAACAATCGAAACGCAGGGCCCAGCTCGCCCAGCCTGAAGCCGCTGCGCCACCAAAAATCGAAACGAGGGGCCCAGCTCGCCAGCCTGGGCCGGCTGCGCCACCAAAAATCGAAACGAGGGGCCCAGCTCGCCGGTCTGGGCCGGCTGCGCCACCCTCGTGGGGGGAGCCGGAGCCGCAACTTCCGTCCCGCGGCTCGGTTGCGAACCCCATAGCCGGTAACGTCCGGCGCCCGTCCGGTCATTCTTCGCATGGAAAGCGCCCTTGCCAACAAGCGATCCAGGTTCACGGCGGTAGCGACGGCGGTCGCGTCGCTGCTCACGGCGCTCGCGCTGTCGTTGCAGGTGCCCCCGGGCGCAATCGCCTCCCAGGTCTCGGGGGGAACGTCCCCCCCGGGGAGCTCAACAGGGACCTCTGGCTCGGGCTCAGGCGCTGGAGGCCAGGCGCCCGCCAACTCTGGAGGCCAGGCCCCCAGCGGACACGGGGGCACCCCCACCGCGAAGGCAAAGAAACCGGCGCCCAAGAAGACCAAGACCCCGCCCCAGCCCGCCGTGGCGATCACGGGCGCGCAGTGCGTACCCGCGAGCAACTGCTCCACCAAAGCCCACGAAGTCTCCACCCACGGGACCCTCCTGCTGCAGGGGCGGGGCCTGAAGGGCGGGGAGGCAGTGGCGTTCCCGAGATCGTGGGAGGCCCACATCGCGAGCAGCTCCCCCAGCGCCCACCTGCACACCTCCAAACTGGGCCTCGTCGTCACAGTGCCCGCCAGTGCGCACTCCGGGGAGATCGCGGTGATGCTCGGCAGGGGCCGGCGGTCGAACCTGTACGGGCCGATCAAAGTGGTCACCCACGCCCTACACCCCCCCGCGCCTCCCCCGCCGCCCGCGCCGGCCCCGGTGAGCGGGACCGTCAGCTCGGTGGCCGGCACCGCATTCGCGGGCCAGGGAATGTGGATCTGGTACATGAGCGCCTCCGACGGCGGCAACGTGGCCTCGATCGTCGCGCAGGCCCACGCCGCGGAGGTGGGAACCGTCTTCGTCAAGAGCTCCGACGGCTCCACCAACTACTGGTCCCAGTTCTCCCCCCAGTTGGTGGCCGAACTGCACGCCGCCGGCCTGAAGGTGTGCGCGTGGCAGTACGTCTACGGAACCAACCCCGTGGGGGAGGCCGAACTGGGGGCGCGGGCCGTGGCAAACGGGGCGGACTGCCTCGTGATCGACGCGGAGGTCCAATACGAAGGCAAATACGGGGCCGCCCAGCAGTACATCGACACCCTCCGCGCCAAGATCGGCCCCACCTACCCCGTGGGGCTCGCCTCGTTCCCCTACGTGAGCTACCACCCCTCGTTCCCCTACTCCGTGTTCCTCGGACCAAACGGCGCCCAGTTCAACGCACCCCAGATGTACTGGCACGACATCGGCACCAGCGTGGCCCAGGCGTTCATCACGACCTACGAACAGAACCTCATCTACGGACGCCCGATCGTGCCCCTCGGCCAGACCTACGGCGGGGTCAGCAGCACCGAAATCGTGAGCTTCCGCTCCCTCGCCGGCGCCTACGGAGCGGGGGGCGTCTCCTTCTGGGACTGGCAGGAAACCTCGAGCTCCAGCTGGGCCTCGCTGGCGGCGCCGCTGAACACCACCCTCACCGTTCCCCAGCCCGAGCTCACCTCACCGCTGCTGCGCGAAGGCGCCCGCGGCGACCAGATACTGTGGCTGCAGGAGCACCTCGCCAGCGCAGTTCCCGGCCAGCCCACCACCGGCATCTTCGAAGCCCAGACCGCAGCCAACCTCGCGCAGTTCCAGGCCGCCCACGGCCTGCCCGCGACGGGGGAAACCGACGCGGGCACCTGGGGCGCCCTGCTCGCGTTTGCGCCCGTGGAAGTCAGCTGGACCGCCGCGGGACCCCAGACCTGATTCAAGGTCCCGCCCCGGGTTCAGGCCGCGAACGCCGCGCGCCGGCCCGGAGGGCCGGCCAATCCAAAATCAGCTCCCCTCGGTCCGGCGCGCTCCCGGGTGCTCCTCCTCAGACCCGCTGGATCAGAGTCCCAGTTCCGAGACCCCCGCCGCAGCACATCGTGACGAAGCCGATCTCCTTGTCGGAGCGCTCGAGCTCGTGCAGGAGGGTGGTGATCAGCCGGGCGCCAGTGGAGCCGAGCGGGTGCCCGAGGGCCATCGCCCCGCCGTTGACGTTGACACGGTCCATGTCTGGGTTGTGCTCGCGCCGCCACGCGGCGATCACGGGGGCGAACGCCTCGTTGATCTCAATCAGGTCGATGTCATCGATGCTCATCCCGTTGCGCTTGAGGATCTTCGCCGTTGCGGGGATCGGGCCCTCGAGCATTTTCACGGGGTCACAGCCCACGGTCGTCTGATCGACGATCCGCGCGCGCGCTCGCAGGCCGAGGGCCTTGGCCTTCTCGGCCGCCATCAGCAGCACCGCCGCGGCGCCGTCGGAGATCTGCGAGGCGTTACCCGCGGTGATCTTCCCGTCGGGCTTGAACGCCGGCTTGAGCTGGGCGAGCGTCTCGAGGTTCGTGTCCGGGCGGATCCCCTGGTCGACGAGGAACGTGTCGCCGTTGACCTGGAAGGGCACGATCTCGCGCTCGAAGCGGCCCTCCTCGGTGGCCTGGTGGGCCAGACGGTGGGAGCGCACCGCCAGCTCGTCGAGCTCCGAGCGGGGAATCTCCCACTGGTCCGCGATCATCTCCGCCCCCAGACCCTGGCCCACGATGTTGTGCTTGGCCATCAGCTCCGGGGTGAACGCGAAGCCGAACTCCTCCTGCGTCTTCATGCCCGCCGCGAACGGCAGGTGGCCCATGTGCTCGACCCCGCCGCCGATCATCGCGTCATGCACACCCGCCGCGATCAGCGCCGCCGAGAAGTTGACCGCCTGCTGGGCCGAGCCGCACTGCCGGTCCACCGTCGTGCCCGGGGTCTCGATCGGGAGGCCCTCCTGCAGCCACGCGTTGCGGGCGATGTTGAACCCCTGCTCGCCGAACTGCTGCACACAGCCCGCCACCACGTCCTCCACTTCGGCCGCATCGATTCCCGCGCGGGCGATCACCTCGGTGTAGCACTTGCCGAGCAGCGCATTGGGATGGATGTCCCTGTAGTAGCCCTTCTCCCTGTGCCCACGCCCGATCGGGGTGCGAACAGCCTCGACGATTACGACCTCGCGGCCCTCTGGCTTGCGCATTTTGAAGTCCTCCGTGTGTTGCGTTCGATAGTGGCCCTCGCAACCCAACCTGCGGCACTCCCGGGGGCGACGTGGGCATCCGGCCTGGTGCCTGGCGCCTCCAACACATACTCTACCGCGTGACACCCCTAGATTGACTGGTCAGTCAACCAAATTTTCTCCGGCCCGACCCGGGCCGAGGCAATCTCGCTACTGGAAGCGCAGGACTACCGTGGAGGACACGCATGAGGAAGCACGCATGAGCAAGCATCCGGCAACCATGTGGTCGGGAGCCATCCACGTCGGGGAGCGCACATGAGCGAGCGTCTAGCGATCGTTGGATCGGGAGCCATCGCGTGTGGCCTGGCGGCGACCGCGGCTCACCACGGGCCCGTCCTGCTGCTCGCGCGCTCGGAAAGCTCGGCCGACCGCGCCCGCACAAACGTCGACATCACGCTCGCCCGCCTGGCCGCGGAAGTGGACCCCGAGCACGTGCAGGTGGAGACCGATCTGGGAGCAGTGCGAGAAGCGACGTTCGTGGTGGAGGCGGTGGTCGAGGACTACCAGGTCAAGGAGGCGCTGCACACGGAGCTACTCGGGGTGCTCCACGAGGATGCGGTGCTGGCGAGCACCACCTCCTCACTTTCGATCGAGCGTCTGGCGCAAGCGAGCGGTATCCCGGAGCGCTTCGTGGGCCTACACGTGTTCAACCCCGTCACGCGGATGCAGCTCGTGGAGCTGATCTTCCCCGCCGCCGCCAGCGAGCAGACGCGTGCGCGCGCGCTCGCGCTGTGCGAGACCTTCGAGAAGACCCCCGTTGTGGTCCCCGACGTGCCGGGGTTCGTGGTCAACCGCCTGCTCTTCCCCTACCTGTTCAGCGCGGTGCGCCTGCTCGAAGAGACGGGGATGCCCGCAGAGGACATCGACACGTGCATGAAGTTAGGGGCGGGCCACCCCATGGGACCACTGGCGCTGCTCGACCTGGTGGGCCTCGACGTGGCGCGAGCGATCGGCGAAACCCTCGTGGAGCCAATTCCGCCGCGTATCGAGCAGCTGATCGGGGAGGGCGCCCTCGGCCGCAAGAGCAGGCGGGGTTTTCACAGCTACTGATTATGCGATTTGTCACACGCTCGCAAGAGTTTTCTTAGAACGTCCTGACTTTTAGGTGAGCTTCATCAAGGATGGGATACTTGTAAGTGCGACACAGATCGCAACGCACACCCGCCTCCTCCCAGTGCACACGCCCAGGCTCGCTCCCCCCGCGACCGGGCGTGTGCCTGGGAGGTTTTTTTTGGCCAGCCTCCAACTACCTCGCGACCGACCCGCGAGCCAGCCCTCCATCGGCGATCGAGGGGTAGGGGCGCCTCGAGGCGTGGGTGGACCTCCTTGTCCCTCTCTACTCCCCAGGGGACTCCTCGCGGGCGGGCACAGCGCGGCGCTCGCGGATGCGCACGGACTCGATGCGATTCTCCCGCACGGACTCCACGCGGATCGAGAAGGGGCCCGCGGTGACCGTGTCCCCCCGACGGGGGAGGCGTCCGAGCTCGGCGAACACGAAGCCCCCCACGGAGTTGTAGGCGTCGCTATCCACCGGTAGGTGTACACCGTGGTCGGCCAGGTCCGAGACCGCGACGTGACCGCGCACGAAGAGGTCCCCGTCGGGTAGCCAGCGGACCTCGCCGGCAGCGGGGTCGGTCTCGTCGGCGATCTCCCCCACGACCTCCTCGATGATGTCCTCCACCGTCACGATCCCCGCCACGCGGCCGTACTCGTCGACCACCACCGCGAGCGAGATGTGCTGGCGCTGTAGATCGGCGAGGAGGTCGTCGAGGGGCTTGGTCTCCGGCACGATCGGGGCGTCGTGCACAACCGGCTCGAGCGAGGCGTGGGGCCCGTCATCCATCAATCGCCGCGCGAGGGCGCTGGCGTGTACGAGTCCGCGTACGCGGTCGCGGTCCTCGCCTTCGGTGACCACCAGCCGGGTGTGCCCCGAGGAGATGCACAGCTTCAGCGCGGTCTCTACGTCCCGGGAGATGTCGATCGTGACGACCGCCGGACTCGGAGTCATCACCTGGCGGGCCTCCTGCTCGTGCAGATGGAAGACCCCCGTGAGCATCCCCGCCTCGCCGGGGTCGAGGTGACCGCCCGCGGAGGACTCCGCGATCAGCCGCTTGAGCTCGTCGGGGGAGCCCCCGCCGGACTCAAAGCCCATGTCCACCCCGAACACCCTGAGGATCCGGGCGGAGATCGCCGTGATCGCAGTGATGATCGGGCGGAAGAGCACCGCGAAGCCCTGGAGGGGGCGCGCGATGCGACGCGCCACGCTCTCCGCGCGATTGATCGCGTAGAACTTCGGCACCATCTCTCCGAAGATCAGCTGCACCAAGGTGACGATCACGTAGGCGATCACCACCGCAATCGCGACCGAGAGCCCGTGGGGGATTCCTCCGCCAAAGGCATCCTCGAGGGCGTGCGCGATCGTGGGAGCGCCAAGTGCGCCGATCGCGATCGAGGTCATCGTGACCCCGATCTGAACCGCCGAGATGTACTCGTTGATGCGATCCAGCTGGTCGAGCGCGAGCGTCGCCCCGCGCATCCCCTGCTCGCGCATCACTTCCAGGCGCGCTCGCCGGGAGCGCACGAGCGCGTACTCGGAGATCACGAAGAACGCATTCACCGCGACCAGCAGGGCCGCGAGGATCAGCTTCAGCCCGGTCACGCCCAACCGTGAGGGGCCGACCGACAGCGGACCGCCGGGGCGCGACTACTTCGAGGTGGTGGTTCGTCTTCGTCGTTCATCGATGGGCGACCGGCTAACCGTAGCAGGGGGGTCAGTCGAGAAGGTCGATCTGCCCGGCAAGCGCGAAGTCGGCGCCCGTGAGCCCACCCTCGGAGTGGGTGGAGAGCTCGAGACGCACCCTGTTCCACCCGTGCACGAGGATGTCGGGGTGATGGTTCGCAGCCTCCGCGAGCTCAGCAACACGGTTGACGAAGGCGATCGCGGCGGAGAAGTCCGCGAGCTTCCACTCGCGCACGATCGCGTCCCCCGCGCGAGCCCACTCGCGACCCGCGAGGCGCTGCTCGATGTCGCTGTCGGGAAGCAGTGTCATATCTCTGGGTCCAGAGGAGAATACCCCCAGTGGGGAGGGCGGGCAGTGCGGCTGCCGGTCACACGAATCCGGGAGCAGTGGACTGGGCGGCTGCGAGCGAGAGCAGCACGGCGACCACGGACAGCGCCAGACAGGCGGCGAGCCCGAGCGCGAGTGAGCGCCGGCCTTCGGTGACGCGGAACGCAAGGCCCGCGAGGGCGCCCCCGATCAGCCCGCCGATGTGGGCACCCACGGAGATGTCGGGGACGGTGAAGCTGATGAAGAGGTTGAACACGATCAGGAGCCCGATCCCGGAGCGCATCACGCTGAGCCCCCGCGCGCGCAACTCGACGGCAGCGGCACCCATCAAGCCGAAGATCGCTCCCGACGCCCCCAGACTCGGGGCGGGGGTCGCCAACAGCGCGCCGCAGGAGCCCGCGAGCAAGGAGGTGAAGTAGATTGCAGCGAAGCGGGTGGAGCCGATCGCGGGCTCGAGCATCATGCCCAGGAGGTAGAGGAGGTACATGTTGAAGCCGATGTGCAGCAGGTTCACGTGCAGGAAGGCGCTGCTGACGAGCCGGTAGTACTGGTGGGCTTCGGAGATCCCCGCGCGGTAGAGAACGCCTTCGTTGACGACATCGCCGTAGATCGCCGATCCATTGAGGCTGAACTGGCCTTTCTCGAAGAGGAACGCGAGGATGTTGATCCCGATCAGGGTGTACGTCACGCGGGGCACGGAGGACGTTTCGCGCATCCGCACCACCTTGGTGCGCTGGCTCGCGCACTCCGGACAGCGCATCCCCACCTGCGTGGGGGTCATGCAGTCGGGGCAGATCGGCCGCCCACAGGAGGAGCAGGCGACGCCCGTCTCGCGGGAGGGGTGGCGGTAGCAGGTGGCCATTTGGGGAGGAGAGCCTACCTCGCCGGCATTCCGATCCACAGCGGACCCCCGCAGGCGGCCGGCATTCCGATCCACAGCGGAACCCCCGCAGGCGTGCCGCGGGCCGTGAGCACCGTTACGATGCAGCTTTACTCGGGTGTCTCCTCTGGGTCTGACGGGCTTGCCAAAGCCCACCCTCCAATGAGCCCGAACAGACAACGCTCCCAGGAGCCGCCGCGAGGAACCGCGGCGGAGTGCGCACCCGCTCAGAACGCAACTCGGAGCGCATCTTCTGCAGACCAAGACGCATGCGCCCCTTGATTGTCCCCACAGGCATATCGAGCATCGCGGCAATTTCGGAGTGGGTGAGTCCGCCGTAGTAGGCGAGCTCGATCACCCGACTCTGCTCGGGCGGCAGGCCCACCAGCGCCGCGCGCACCTCGCGCGCTTCATCGCGGCGGTCGACCTCCTGCTCGGTGCGCTCCGGCGCCTCGAGCTGCTCCTCGATCCCCTCGTCGCTGACCCGCCCGCGATCGTGCACCACGCGGCGGCGCAGGGCATCGATTGCGCGGTGGTGCACCACACCGAGCACCCACGTGCGGACGCTCCCCCGTGCGGGGTCGTAGTGCTGGGCGCTGCGCCACAGCGAGAGGAACCCCTCTTGGACCACATCCTCGGCAAGCGCCCGCGTTCCGCACATCCGCAGGGCGAGCGAGAAGGCGGCGCCCGCGTGGCGCTCGTAGACAAGTGCGAAGGCGGCGGAGTCGCTCTCGCACACGAACTGCATGAGCTCCTCGTCGGGGAGCGTGCGCAAAATCGCCGAGGCGGCCTCGGCGGAGCGCTTGTAGCGGGCCAGATTTGACATGGATATATCCCAAGTCGGAGCGGTGGATCAGGGAATCCACCCCATCCGGCAATCCCATTGTAAGGTCTTAACCAAATACCAGAATAATTCAGCGAGTGTCGTGTGACCCACGCCAAACGCGGATGCCCCAGGCGACGCGTGCAGCGTCGGGCCCTCTCAGGAGGCGTTTTCGCGCACACGCTGGCGAGCCTGCCCGGAGACCTCCGGAGCGGGGCTAGCCAGGCGGCCACGGCGGCGGGCCCCTAGCAACACGAGCGCAAGGCCCGCCGTGCCACCCGCCACGACGGCGGCGGCAGGGCGGATCCAGTTGCGAGGATCGCGCATCGCGGAGAGCTCCCAACCCTCGAGCTCCTCGGCGGCGAGCTCGGTGATGCTGGTAAGCGTTTCCTCCAACCTCCCCGTCAGGTCGGCCGGGGGGTCCACAGGGGCGAGCGCTCGGCGCAGCAGGCTCTCGAGGTTTGAAGCGGTCTCACTCATGGGCGCTCTCACGAGGGGAATCGACGATCCCCTCCAACTGCTTGATAGCGCGGTGGATCAGAACCTTGGTGGCCCCATCCGAGCGCCCCAGGGCGCGGGCGATCTCGCGGTTGTCCATGCCGAGAGCGAAACGCATGATCAGCGCCTCGCGGCGGTCGTCCGGCAGCTTGCCGACCCCCTCCAGCACGCGGCCCAGCTCGTCACGGTCCTCCACGATGTCCTCCGTTGTGTGGGGAGCACTGAGCGTCGTGGTGTCCTCGATCGGGGAGGCCGGCCTGCGGGCGCGGTCGCGGTAGAGGTTGGCGGCGAGGTTGTGCGCGATCCTGATCAGCCACGGGCGTAGAGGACGCCCCTGGGACTCCCGTTGGGCGCGCTCGAAGTGGCGGTAAGCCTGCAAGAAGGTCTGCTCGGTGAGGTCCTCCGCATCGTGATGGTTGCCCACGCGGTAATAGGCATAGCTGTACACGTCGCGCAGGTGGGTGCGGTAGAGCTCCGAGAACTCCCCGTCGAGCTGGGCCTTGGGCTTGGAGCCTGGAGAGGGATTCGAGTCTGGAGAAGGGCTGGAGCCTGAAGCGGGGCTGGAGCCCGGAGAAGGGCGCAGTCGGCCGAAGTCCTCCGGCGCGCGGGGGCCTTCGTCTTTCTCGGTTATGCGCTCGGCCACTCATTGCACCCTATCTCCGCGCCGCCGACCTTCCGGCCCGCACACGCTCAAGCGGCACGAGCCTCCCGGTCAAACCCTCGGGGGGGCGTTCCGAGGAGCTCATGCTGGAGCGAGGACGCTCCCCCGAGCCATTCCCACTGGAGGGAGACGCGGGCCCAGATGCGCTCGGTCCCGGTGGCCCCCAGCGCGGGGGAGGGACGCTGCACCACGGGGAAGGAGAGCGGAGCGCCACAGCGGATACGCACCCTCCGGGGGCGTATCCGCCAGCCCCGACGGACGTCCTCCGTGCCGATCACCGCGATCGGTACCACGGGGACGCCGGTTTCCAGGGCCAGACGTCCGATCCCCCTCCGGGGGGGCCCAAGCGGACCAGGGCGCACACGGGTGCCCTCGGGAAAGATCACCACGCAATCCCCGCGTGCGAGGATCTCGCGCGCAGTGGCAATCGCGTCCTCATCGCTGTGACCCCGGTCGACCGGGAAGGCCCCGAGGGCGTTCAGTACCCAGGCCTGCCAGCGCTTGCGGAAGAGCTCGCGCTTGGCGATGTAGTACACCGGTCGACGTGTGAGGGACCCGATTACGAACGGGTCGAGGAAGCTGCGATGGTTGGCCGCGAGCAGTACCGGCCCCGAACGCGGCACATGCCCAGAGCCGATGCGCTCCAGGCGGAAGTACACGAGAAAGAACGGCAGGAGCACGATCCGGGCGGCCCAGTAGATGACGGGGCTCACCCCGCGAGTCAGGGCGCGGTCGCGAAAGCGCCCCAGCTGCTCGGAATCGAGCTCTCCGCGGGGAAGCTCGCGCTCGGGTTGACGGTGGCCGCGAACCTCCACGACGGAGGGGGCGCTCAGCCGCAGGAGACGATCGTGGGGGTCGTTGGCTGCCACAGCTTGGATACCCGCGGATGCGCGGCCCGTTACAGTTGAACCCGATGGCGATCAACCGCGCTAAAACGATTCGCGGGGCTCTTGCAGGCGCGCTCGCAGCGGGCCTATGGGCAGCGCAGATGCCGCTGGATAAGCGGGTCTTCGGGTCGAGCTTCGATGACGTGGAGCTGCTCGGCAAGGCGTTCACCCGCAAGCCGGGATGGCTCGCGGTGGGATGGATCTTGCACCTGCAAAATGGGGCCCTGTTCGGAGCGGTGTACGCCAACGTGGCCCCCCACACCCCGCTGCCCTCATGGGCCCGGGGACCGGCGGCGGGCCTCGCGGAGAACTTCTCCACGTGGCCCCTCCTGGCGCTCACCGACCGCGTCCACCCCGCCCGCGAGGAGCTATCCGCAGCTTTTGCGAGCCCCCGAGCGTTCGCGCAGTCCACGTGGCGCCACCTGCTGTTCGGGGTGCTACTCGGTGAGCTCGAGCGACGCCTCAACGCAGATGACCGCGCGGACCCCCGCGACTACGCCCAGTTGGTCTCCGCCAACGGCCACCTCAAATCCGAGCATCTCGCGGCGGCCCGCTAGCGGGCCCACGTCTGGGCATATAGAAAACCCCCGCAAGCGGGGGTTTTCCTTAGCAGGTCGATAAGCGGGAGACTTAACAGGGTAAGAAGGAGCCTTTCCAGGGGCCTGCCCAAACGGAGGCCTCCGATGTTCAACGCCCTATCCGACTTCATCATCTTCTGCCGCGTGGAGCGCCGTCTCGCGGATCTCACGTGCAAGGCGTACGAGCGCGACGTGCGCGCCTGCCTGGAGTTCCTGCGCGTGCAGGGCATAGCCGCGCTGGCGGAGATCCGAACGCCTGACCTGCGGCGCTTCCTCGCGCAGGAGGCCACGCATCGCCCGGCGCCATCGAGCCAGGCCCGGACCGTCGCCGCGCTGCGCTGCTTCTTTCGCTTCTGCGTCGAGAGCGATTACCTGGAGCGCGACCCGGCGCAGGTTCTGCGCACCCCGAAGAAGCGTGAGGTGCTGCCCGACGTGCTCGACCGCGCCGAGCTTTCGCGCCTCTTGGACGTGCCAGGCCGTGAGGGCGTGTGGACGCGCACGCACGGCAAGCGCGAGCGCGACCGGCTGCTGCTCGCCCTGTTCGCCTATAGCGGCCTGCGCCGCTCGGAGCTCCTCGGCCTCGACTGCGACGACGTGGACCTCGACCGGCGCCTGATCCGTGTGCGTAACGCGAAGGGCGGCCGGCAGCGCGTGGTGCCGATCCACCCCGGGCTCGAGCCGCTGTTCCTCGCCTACGCGGCCACACGCCCTCTGACGGTGGATCCCGCCCTGTTCCTCGGCGTCCACGGCCGCCGTTTGACGCCGACCATCATGGCCGTGACGTTCCGCCGCTACGCCACGGCGGCCGGCGTGAACAGGCGCAAGCGGATCACGCCCCACACGCTGCGCCACGTGTTCGCCACCGAACTGCTCGGCGCAGGCGCGAACCTGCGCCAGATCCAGGAGTTGCTCGGGCACAAGCACCTGGACTCCACGCAGCGCTACACGCGCGTGAACGCCCACCAGCTACGCGGGGCCGTCAAGCGCCTGGTGTGGACGAGCTAACTGTGGGGGGAAAGCCCTCTGATCCGCCCGCCGGAGTCGCGTCCCACGGGTTCCAAGAAGGCACGGGGGAAAAGGCGCGTTGGCCACGACAACGAAGTATGGGTCTCGTGTCAGCAACGCGCAAGTCCCACGCCCGCGGCCAGGGCGGTCAACACCGATCTGGTCATGCTCTACTGGTCGATCGGGCGCGACATCCTAGACCCTATGTCGTAGGTCGCCCGTTGGGTTGACCGCCGGGGTAGGCCGGACACTCCTCGCGGGGGTTTGTCTGGCCGGAGAATGGCTCCGGCTGACCCCAATTCAATGAGGAGGTCCGGCCATGACCGGAATGGTGACTTATGTGGGGCTCGATGTCCATGCCCGCTCGACGCATGCTGCGGCGATTGACGTCTCGACGGGTGAGCTGCTGCGCGCGCGGTTCGGGCCGGGCGTCGAGGAGCCGGTCGCGTGGCTTACGGGTTTGCCTGGCCCGGTGCGTGCTTGCTATGAGGCCGGCCCGACCGGGTTCGGGCTCTATCGCGCCGCGAGCGCTGCCGGTGTGGCCGTCGAGGTGATCGCTCCTGGCAAGACACCCCGGGGCCCGTCGGATCGAGTGAAGACCGACCGCAAGGACGCGGAGCTGCTCGCGCGGCTGCTGCTCGCCGGGTCGCTAACCACCGTCGTGGTCCCACCCGTCGAGGTGGAGGCCGCCCGCGAGCTGATGCGCGCGCACGATGCGTGCCGGAGGGATTTGATGACGGCTCGTCACCGGGTCTCAAAGATGCTGTTGCGCCATGGCCGGATCTACCCCGAGCCCTCGACCTGGACTGTTGCCCACCGGCGCTGGCTCGCGGCTCAACAGTTCGATGAGACGGCCTCAGAGCTGGTGTTCGCTGATCTGATTGCCTCCGTCGATGGTCTGAGCGCGCGCAAGGCGGCGATCGCCGAGCGACTCTCGCGCCTGGCAGAAGACGAGCAGTGGTGGCCGACCATCGCGAGGCTCCGCTGCTTCCGGGGCGTTGACACCCTGACAGCGTTCGCATTGCACCTCGAGCTCGGCGGGGACTGGCAACGCTTTCACCGAGCGAACGCACTGAGCGCATGGCTCGGGCTGATCCCGTCCCTTCACCAGTCCGGCGAGACATCCCATCAGGGCTCGATCACCAAGACGGGATCGGGCTTCGCTCGCCGGCTGCTCGTCGAGTCGGCCTGGCACTACGGACGCCCACCACGGATCGGGGCGACACTCCGAAACCGTCAGCAGGGCCAGCCCGACCACGTCTTGCAGATCGCTAACCGTGCCCAGCAGCGGCTGCACCGTGTCTATCACCGGATGCGCGGCCGCGGCAAGGCGCACAACGTGATTGTCGTCGCCTGTGCCCGTGAGCTCGCGTGCTTCCTCTGGGCAGCAGCAACCGCCGACTGACCCCAGCCGACAGCCCTACCGGCCGGGAGGCCGGGGCGCCGGGCCATCAGCGGCCGGCACGCGCGATCGGTCTATGGGCAGCACTGCAAAGGGTGCCATGCCCGTTTCTAGAAAGCGCAAGCCGGCAGCACGAAACCGGGCCCTGGGGTACCCAACCCCCGCATCATCAGACTGGCAACGCCGACACCGAGTCCGGCGTCCCGGCCTCCCGACCACAACCAACGCCCCTCAACCAGGCGCGATCAACCCTGCCCACTTGACAAACACCGCGACATATCAGACCAGCAGCAGGCCGGCGGCTGGGGCGATGACGTCGTCGGGAAGATCGCGCAGGATCTCACCATCGGACGGTTCCCCGGAGAGACCTCCGCCCTGTCACTCATCTGGGCCGTGTTGGAGCTCTCCTCCCGTGGGCTGGCGCGGCGTGAAGATGAACCCCAAGACCGTCGCGGAGATCGAGCGCCTACGCCGCGAGCTGCGCACCACACCCGCCCAT
The DNA here is from genome assembly GCA_963747875.1 of uncultured Solirubrobacterales bacterium. GTDB lineage: Bacteria > Actinomycetota > Thermoleophilia > Solirubrobacterales > Solirubrobacteraceae > Palsa-744. Next base: position 4,161,290 of record CAVVGU010000001.1, on the reverse strand, counting down.
CCCCGAGCCGATAGCACCCCCGGGGGTGATCGCCGCATAACATCCCACCCCAGCGGGGAGCTACACCCAGCCAATTCCCCCGGCACCTGGGACGCGACCGCCACCATTCCGCCCCCATCCTATAGGATGCTGTGGTATGCAACGCTCAAACATGTCGGTCAGACCATTGCTAAACGCGCTAGTCCGGGGCGAGCTGTACCGAGGTCGCGCAGACGACCGCTTTGTAAGAACAGCGCCAACGCCACAAGCTGCGCTCGATAGCATATCGGCGACCTGGGCATCGTCTATCCCCCTTCCAGGCGTCAGGGCCGGCAACGTCGAGTTGTTTGACGACGTGCGCGTTAAATGGGCAATCGAGGCGCTCGGAGGCGTTGATGGCGCTAGATGTGTCGAGCTTGGCCCTCTGGAGGGTGGTCACAGTTATATGCTCGAACGAGCCGGGGCTGATCATGTAATTGCGGTCGAGGCAAATAAGGACGCCTTCCTAAAGTGCCTCGTCGTCAAGGAGTTGCTTGGACTCTCGCGCTGCTCTTTTCTGTGCGGCAACGCGGTCGAGTATCTGGCCCAAACGGAAGATCACTTCGATGTCTGTTGGTGCTCCGGGTTTCTCTACCACATGGTTGAACCAGTGCAGCTTATAGAGCTTATTTCTCGTCGCGCGTCGCGCCTATATCTTTGGACGCATTTTTATGACGCAGACCTCCTGTCCGATGATAAAGATACGAGCAAGGCCTTTAAGGATCAGCACACCACCACGGGGCAGTATCAGGGGTTTACTTTCCAGCTTCATCGCCAGAGCTACGGTGTAGCGACCCGACTTCGCGGCTTCTGGGGCGGAACCCAACCGTACAGTAATTGGCTTACGCTCGATGATCTCCTTGCGGCTATCGAGCACTTCGGGTGGAGCGGCGTTCAGACTCAGGTGGATAGGAGTCACCCCAATGGACCGGCCGTGAACCTTGTAGCGGTGCGCCGGACCTGAAGACTCCGGTACTTACCCCATTTCAAAAGGACTCCCCCGGAATAACCCACTGATGCGGGTCGTTCCGGGGGAACCCTAGCCTATTGCTAACGTGGGACGCGGTCTCCCTCGTCAAGCACCGGGACTATGAGGTCGGCATGTGAACGCCGAGCGCACTTAGCGCGTAGCTCAACTCGAACCCAAAGCTTCCGCAGCTTGTGCCGTTGCTAGCGGTGGCAATAGCAGTGCCCCAGTGGCCGGCAGCGTAGGGGCCGCCGCTGTCGCCTGGTTCGGACCGGGCACAAAGGAAGTCCTCGTGTTTTACGTAGATCACGCCCTTGCCGACCTCTTCGTAGTTGACAGGCTGCGTGTAGTTCGCGGTTTCAACATACCCGCATTGCGTTGACCCTGTACGGCCGATGTGGCACTCAAAGAGTCCAACATAGGCTGAGTATGGTTCCGGCTTGATGAAGTAATTTTCTTCGATACCCCAGGCTACGATATCGGGCTCTGGTTTGGGAGGTTCGCATCCCTCGGTTTCGATAACGGCCGCATCTCCGTTTTCGCTCAGAACTTGTGCTATTTGACGACCCAATCCGCAGCCTGTTTTGCCTCCCGGATAGGAGGTCCCCCAAGGTTCGCGCCAGTAGACGGAGCCTTGGGGATAGATACAATGAGCCGCGGTCAGAAGGTAAGGGTATCCATTAGCATCGCGGACAAAAAAGCCTGCGGTGCATAGGTGAATGATGCCTTTTTCTGCCGAACTTTGGATGCCGATTCCTCCCCGTACTGGTCTTTCGCAATAAGGGAACGAGCAAGCGTCTGCCTTTACCTTTAGATTTTCCGGAGCGACAGGCGCGACAGTCGTCGCAACCGACGCATTTTCGGCGGCAGTGATCGTCTGTGTGACCACGTTGGGTGCTAGTGTCGAAGCCATCTCGATTGTCACGCCATCAGTACGAGGGTTAGGTATAGCAAGCGCCTGTTGAGCCCTCACATATGACTCAAGGGTTTCGTTCCATTTCGAGACAGCCGCTTCAATGGACTCCCAACTGTGTGGCACGAGGTCGATTTTCGTCTCGGCGAGAACCCCCGCTTTACTCATTACCGCTTCTGCCGTCGCCATATCAGCCGAAGATGTAATGCCCACGTTGAACTCATTGGTTTCATCGTTAAACCACACGCCGCCATAGTTGGGACCAAGCGCTTTGGTTAGTCCTGGGACGATGTTGCCAGCGGTCTGCTGCGTTTCTAGATCCCGCGTGGCTTGATCGGCCGATATGCCAGCCTCCTTGCTCATCAGCTTGGTCTTTGGTCCGTGAGCGACGCTGGACCTGGCGGCGAGCGCGGCTTGCGCACCTGCTGATCCGACGACGAGCAGGCTTGCCACACCAATGAGTGACATTCTCAGATAGAACGACAAACGCTTAGCCAAGGGTATAACCTCCTGTGATAACTACGGATTGTCGCCAGCACGCTGGGAAGAAGGGATTAAGCCCAGATACCGGCCCTGTCACACGCTCTATTTTTGGGTCCGTTGCTCTGCGTGTTGATGGATTTCGATGTCTTTGACTCTTGAAGCGAGACAAGGATGACAGATTTAGCGCCGGTTAGAAGCAAGACGTTTTCAAATAAATATAAACATTCATTTATGAAATACACGTCTCAAGCTGAGGACGAAAGCCTGGCTCAAGAAAGCCACGCTGCGAGGAAAATGACTCTGCTTGTTGGCGCTCCTGGCAGATCACGGATGTCCGGGGGGCCACTAGCCCAAATAGCGCCCCGAAGGCATCTCGGCCACCGGAGCGCTCCGGACGCGTCCATACTAGGCTCTCCCAAGATACGCTTATGCCTAGATACTCTAGATTCACGGAGGTTTGGTGGTGGGTGAGTTGGTGTTGGAGTTGACGGGCGTGTGGAAGGGCTTTGATCGGGGGAGCCAGCGGGTGCCGGTGCTGGAGGACGTGTCGCTGACGGTCGCCGCCGGGGAGATCGTCGCGGTGGTCGGCACGCGCGATGAGGGCAAGACGACCCTCGTGAAGGTCGCGGCCGGTATCGAGCAGCCGGACCGCGGCTCGGTTCGCGTCGGCGGCCTCGAGCTGAAAGGTCTGAAGGACCGCGAGCTTGCACGGGTGCTACGCACCGAGATCGGCCTGGCCGCAAGGGACGGACCCGGTATGCGGGCACAGATGCGGGAGTACGTCGGCCTGCAGCTGGCGGCGGGACGATGGTGGCACAAGCGGGACCGACGCCTGCGAGTCGCCGAGACGCTCGACCGGCTGGGGGTAGCGGAATGCGCGGACTCGCGGTGGGGCGAACTCTCAGACTGGCAGCGCGCGCGCGTCGAGCTCGCGCAGGCAATCGCTCCCCGGCCCCGGCTGCTGCTGGTCGATGACCTACTCCACGGTCTGGGCCTCGGCAAGACCCAGGAAGCCAACCAGCTCCTACGCGAACTCGCCGACGAGATCCAGTGCGGGGTACTGATGGCCGTCTCCGACCACACGAGCGCCGCGCCATCCGATCGCGTCTGGCACTTCAACCGACGCAAACTCTCCCTGATGGCCGACCACACCATCCCCCAGCTCACCCCCATCCACAAAGTGCAATCGACTGAGCGGGCAGCCTGGGCCAGGCGGCGACGCTAATCGCCTCCTTGCCTGGGAGGGGGGATCGGAGCATCGGCGCCCCCCAGGCAGGGGGACCGTCGGAAACGCTGGAACGGACGGCGGAGCCTATGCTCTGATGGGGTGATCGTCCAGGCGCAGCCTGGTCTCTGCCATGCAGCGACATGGAACAGTTCCGCAAGAACGTACTTTGGTATACGGTGGGGCGCTCCGTGTCGCGCGTGAACCCCGATAAGCTGCCCGCCAGCATGGTCGTCTTGGGCCTGGTTATCGAACGGCCCGAAGAGACGGTCAAGGAGATAGGGCAGCAAGTTCGTAGACGCTTTAAGCGGGCGCGGTTCGCCGCTTCGACCGTGCATACTGCCTTGCCGCGGCTCGCCGAACGGGGGGGCGGCGGAAAGCCCCCACGCGTCGAGCGGACTTACAAAGCGCCCGGAAGGGAACGCTCGCATGATCGCTACCGGGCGACAGCGCACGGCATCAAGGTCTTCCGCACATGGATGTACGACCTGCAGGACGACGGCGAAACTATCGGCCAGCCGTCCTTGCAGGAGGCGATGTTGGGCCGGATCGCGCTCGGCAAAGTAGAGGATCTCCCGCGGCTCATCCAGATGGCGTGTGCGGAAGCAGACGTAAGCGCGGATCTGTTCGCGGCCGCCTCGCTGGAGCTGCGTAAGCGCCTGGGACGCCGTGCCGACCCGCTTGACTTCGATCGCAAGATCAGGGAGGTCCTGCTCTACGTGGACCCGGCGCACTGGTCGGAGCGATCGGAACGCTATCGGGAGATCGCCAACCGATTCGAAGACATCAAGCAGGAAGCCCAGGCGGCCGGCGTGCTTGGTGGTGGGTGAGTTGGTGTTGGAGTTGACGGGCGTGTGGAAGGGCTTTGATCGGGGGAGCCAGCGGGTGCCGGTGCTGGAGGACGTGTCGCTGACGGTCGCCGCCGGGGAGATCGTCGCGGTGGTCGGCACGCGCGATGAGGGCAAGACGACCCTCGTGAAGGTCGCGGCCGGTATCGAGCAGCCGGACCGCGGCTCGGTTCGCGTCGGCGGCCTCGAGCTGAAAGGTCTGAAGGACCGCGAGCTTGCACGGATGCTACGCACCGAGATCGGCCTGGCCGCAAGGGACGGACCCGGTATGCGGGCACAGATGCGGGAGTACGTCGGCCTGCAGCTGGCGGCGGGACGATGGTGGCACAAGCGGGACCGACGCCTGCGAGTCGCCGAGACGCTCGACCGGCTGGGGGTAGCGGAATGCGCGGACTCGCGGTGGGGCGAACTCTCAGACTGGCAGCGCGCGCGCGTCGAGCTCGCGCAGGCAATCGCTCCCCGGCCCCGGCTGCTGCTGGTCGATGACCTACTCCACGGTCTGGGCCTCGGCAAGACCCAGGAAGCCAACCAGCTCCTACGCGAACTCGCCGACGAGATCCAGTGCGGGGTACTGATGGCCGTCTCCGACCACACGAGCGCCGCGCCATCCGATCGCGTCTGGCACTTCAACCGACGCAAACTCTCCCTGATGGCCGACCACACCATCCCCCAGCTCACCCCCATCCACAAAACACGGCGGGCGCGGCGAGCGTCGTAGAGTTGCGCGATGCTTGAGACGCGCGACCTCATCAAGCACTATCGGGTTGGGGATGGCGATCCAATCCGCGCCGTCGATGGCGTTTCGCTGGGGATAGCATCGGGGGAGTTCGTCGCCCTGTACGGCCCGAGCGGTTCGGGCAAGTCGACACTGGTCGATCTCATCGCCGGCTTCCAGCCGCCGGACAGCGGTACCGTGCGAATCGACGGCCGCGACATGGCTGGCCTGAGTGAAAAGGAGCACGCCGAGATTCTGCTGCGGGTGCTCGGGATCGTTGGAGGCACTGACGAACTGCTGCCGGGCGCCAGCGCGATCGAGAACGCCGCGCTGAAGCTCTTGCGAGCCGATGCCCGGCACGCAACTACTCTCGTGCGGCCCTTGCTCGAAGAACTCGGGCTCACAGACCGGATGAACCACCCGACCGGCAAGCTCTCGATGGGTGAGCGCCAGCGCGTGTTGATCGCTCAGGCACTCGCTCTCGATCCCAAGCTCGTGCTCGCCGACGAGCCGACCGCACATCTCGACACGCGTCACAGCCGGGAAGTGCTCGGGCTGCTGCGCGACCTCTGTCGCAAGCGAGGAGCGGCGATCCTGCTCACCACCCACGACCCGCAGGCGGTCGGCTTCGCTGACCGAGCGCACGAACTCCGCGACGGGCACCTTCACGACTACCAGCCCGATGAGCTATTCCTAGATCCTGGTGGTCTGGTCCCCGAGTAATGGACCGCGTATGTGAGAGGGTGGGCGGCATGATTCCCCGAAGGAGAGGTGCATGCCGAAGTCTTATTCGCCGGAGTTTCGTCGTCGTGTGATCGAGTTGTGCCAGGCGGGGGGTCGTAGGCCGCGGGAGGTCGCTGAGGAGCTCGGTGTCGCTGAAGCGACCGTCTATCGCTGGATCGCCCAGGAGGAAGTCGACCTCGGCGAGCGGCCGGGCGTCCGAAGCGGCGAGCGCGCTGAGCTCTCTGAAGCCCGGGCGCGGATCAAAGAGCTTGAAGCTGCACTGGAGCTGACGCGTAAGGCCTCGGCGCTGTTCGAGGAGCAGGAGGGACGACGGGCAGCACGCCCAAAAGGATCTACCCGGTGATTGAGGTCCTGGCCGGGCAGGGACACTCAGCGAAGGCGTGCTGCAGGATGCTCGACATCGCACCGTCGGGCTACTTCTACTGGCGTACGCGACCCCCGTCGATCCGCCAGCTACGCCAAGGACAGCTCGGGGATCTCGTGCTCGATATCCACCGGGCGTCCAACGGCACCTACGGGAAGCGCAGGATCACCGCAGAGCTTCGGCTCGGGTACGGCATGACGGTCAACCAGAAGGCCGTGAGAGCGGCCATGCGCCGGCTCGGCATCCAGGGGTTGCCGGCACCCAAGCGTAAGCGACGAGGGCCGCGGAGCGACAGGGCGCCCGCCAGCGACCTGGTCGCCCGGCAGTTCGCCAGGGACGCGCCTAACCAGCTATGGCTCACAGACATAACCGAGCACCCCACCAGGGAGGGCAAGCTCTACTGCTGCGCCGTCCTGGATGCCCATTCCCGGCGCGTAGTTGGCTGGTCGATCGACAGCCAACAAGCAACAACCCTGGTGACCAGCGCGCTCGGGATGGCGGTCAAGAACCGCAAACCCACCAGCGGCACGATCATACACTGCGACCATGGCAGCCAATTCACCTCATGGGCCTTCAGTGAGCGCATCAAAACCGCCGGGCTAGCACTCTCGATGGGCCGCGTCGGCGACGCCTATGACAACGGCATGATGGAGTCCTTCTGGGCGCGCATGCAAACCGAGCTACTGAACCGCAAACGCTGGCGCACCCGGCTGGAACTCGCCAACGCGATCTTCGAGTACCTCGAGATCTTCCACAACCGCAAGCGCCGCCACTCCGCACTCGGAATGCTCACACCAACCGAATATGAGACGCTACACAACCAACAGCCCATAGCCGCCTGACTCTCACAAGCACGATCCATTACTTTGGGACCAGATCACTGGGGTCCTGGCAGGAGGCACCCCATGATGTCGCTTGGCGAGATTCTGTTCGTCTACCGGGCTCGTATGCGGGAAAGCTCCCTGCTGTTGCAGGAGGCTCTAGCGGTCCTCGGGATCGCGGTCGGTGTCGCCCTCCTGTTCGCCAGCCAGGTTGCATCCACGAGCCTCGACGGCTCGGTTCGGGCTCTCGCCAGCCAGGTGGTCGGCCCGATGCAATTTCAGCTCGACTCGCGGAGCACCGAAGGCTTCAACGCACAGCTTGCTCGCACAGTGGAACGTTTGCCGGGCGTTAAGACGGCCCTGCCGTTGCTCGACCGACAGGCGACCATCACCGGCCAACGTGGCTCGGTTTCGATCGATCTCCTCGGTGCCGACCCGCGTTTCGCGCGCTCAGGCGGAGAGTTGCTACGGCGCTTCACCGCCAAGCAGCTAGAACACCAGCAGGCGCTGGCCGTGCCTGCTCCCCTCGCCGCCCAGATCGGCGCCGGGCCGCTGCAGACCATCAAACTCCAAATCGGCGCGCGTGTGACCGAAAGCTTGATCGGTGCCACGCTTGGAGAGTCCGATATCGGGGGGCTCATCAACAGTCAGATTGCGCTCGCGCCCATCTCTTACACGCAGACCCTCGCCGGTATGCGTGGTCGGATCAACCGAGTCTTCGTCCGTGTAAACCCCGAGCGTGAGACGCAGGTCCGAGCGGCTCTCGCGGCGCTCGCGTCCAGAGAACATCTGAACCTCGCCCCCGCTGACTTCGACGCTCAGCTATTCAGCGTCGCCTCGGCTCCAGCGCAGCAGGCAGGAGGGTTGTTTTCGGCTCTCTCCGCGTTCGTGGGGTTTCTCTTTGCGTTCAACGCGATGTTGCTCACCGTCCCGGAGCGCCGGAAGCTCATCGAGGCTATGCGCCGGCGTGGCACGACTCGGACCATGACCGTTCAGTTACTCAGCTTTGACGCGCTCATCATTGGAGTGTTTGCGTGCGCGCTCGGCATTGGGCTCGGCGAGCTCCTATCCGCCCAGGTCTTCCGTGCCCAGCCTGGATATCTCGCGTTTGCTTTCCCGGTCGGCGCGCAGCGCATCGTGACGTGGCAGACGATCGCTCTCGCGGTCGGCGCTGGGATGGTCGCAGCGCTCGTTGGAGTGCTCGCCCCGCTGCGAGTGATACTAGCTCGCCCTCTGCGATCTTCGATCGCCGCCGAGCGACCCCCGCGCGGATGGGCGCCGCTGCGAACCGTGCTTGGCGTTGGCTGCCTTGCGATCACTACTCTGATTCTCGTGCTCCGACCACAGGTTGCGATAGCCAGAAACTTCACTCTCATAATCGTGTCCATGTGCGTCGCATTGATGTGTCTGCTGCCCCTCCTCTACCAGGGGGTGATCGCCGTGTTCGCGTTGATCGATCGATCATTTGGGGCGACCTCCACGCGACTCGCTCTGATCGAGCTGCGCGACCCACTCACCAGGGTTCGCTCACTCGCCGTCGCGGCGACGGGCGCGATCGCGGTGTTCGGCAGCGTTGCCATGCAAGGCGCCCAGCACAACCTTCAGACCGGGCTGGACCAGGCCGCCGAGGAATGGAACCGGGTCACTGACATCTGGGTATCTCCCGCTGGCACGGCAAACACGCTGGGCACGACCCCGTTCCCAAGCTCAGTGGCCGATAAGTTCACGCAGCTCGCGAGCGTTCAAGCGGTCCACCTCTACCGCGGAGGATTCCTCACCCTTGGTGATCGAAGGCTATGGGTCATCGCTCCCCCGCGCACGGACTCGACGCTGATCCCCTCAAGTCAGTTGATCTCGAGCATGTCCGCGGTCAACACGCGGCTTCATGGTCGCGGCTGGGCGGTCATCTCTGAAGCCCTCGCCAACGAATTGAATCTCCACCTGGGCAGCTCCTTCACGCTGCCATCCCCAGTCCCTACTCGCTTTCGCGTGGCTGGCCTGAGCACCAACGGAGGATGGCCTCCCGGGACCGTCATCATCAATGCAGACGACTACGCTCATGCGTGGGGGTCCTTGGCTGCGAGCGCGCTTCAGATCGCGCTCCGCTCAGGGGTTCCGCCAGCCCAGGGTCGCCGAGAAGTCCAGCGGGTGCTTGGCCCGAACACCGGCTTGGTCGTCCAGACCGCCGGGGAACGAGAACGGCAGTGGGAGACAATCAGCCGTCAGGGGCTCGCACGGCTTACCGAGATCGCCAAGCTGGTCCTGATCGCTGCGATCCTTGCGATGGCCGGCGTTATGAGCTCGATGATCCTCCAGAGGCGGGATCAGCTTGCCTACATCAAGCGCCAGGGATTCACTCGCGGACTACTTTGGCGATCGGTCTTCATCCAAAGTGCGATCCTGCTAGGCGCAGGGTGCTCGATCGGCGCCGCATTCGGAGTCTACGGTCAGCTTGTCATCTCTCACGCGCTAGCCACGGTCACGGGGTTCCCCATTGCTATCAGCGCAGGAGCCACTATCGCGCTCGGTAGCTTCGGTGTGGTCTCGATCGCGGCACTTGCGATCGTCGCGGTTCCTGGATATCTCGCAGTCCGGGTCCGCGCGAGCACCATCAAGCCCGCATAGCCCGCCGACGAGCCAAGCGACCCGCTCCCCGCACCAGCTCGCCGTGCTCGCCGCGGCGAGCACCCGCGAGCTACTTTGGGGCCTAAGGGCAGTCGCCGGCGAGGTGGCCCGCTGGCGCCGGCTCGCAACTGTCATCCCAGACGACACACTCCGACACGACGCACTGCGAGCGATCGACCGCAAGCGTGCAAACATCGACGGAGCCGCCCTGTTTTGGGTCTTGCCGCGACACCGCAACCCAAACCTCTTACGACTGCTCGTCGCCTACGAGATTCTGGCTGATTTTCTCGACTGCACAAGCGAGCGCGGTGCTCATATTGGGATCGCCAATGGGCTATGCCTGCACGGTGCACTGCGCGACGCACTCGATCCCGCCGGCCCTAAAAGCGACTACTACAGATTCCACCCGTGGACCAACGATGGCGGGTATCTCCACCGATTGATAGCCACCTGCCAGCGGGCGTGCGTCCTCCTACCATCCTTTCACGCTGCCCAGCCGCTCTTAGACCGCGCGGCGCATTTGACGGAGGTTCTGGCACTCAACCACGAGCTAGACCCATCCTCCCGAGACGCCGGGCTCACGGCGTGGGCCAAAAGGCAGTTCCCACAACGATCTGAACTCGCGTGGTTCGAGTGGTGCGGTGGCGCCAGTGCGTGGCTGACCATCTTTGCGCTGCTCGCGCTCGCTGCCGACCCGGCGCGCGGACCGGCAGAAGCCAAAGACGTATACAACGCATATTTACCTTGGGTGTCGCTCACGGGAACGATGCTCGATAGCTATGTCGATATGGCGGAGGATGCCGCGGATGACGTGCATAGCTACATCGCTCACTACTCAGATCACCAGTTAGCAATCGAGCGGGTCATCGAAGTCGCCAGCCGGTCGCATCTCGAGGTTAACGGACTGCGCGACAAACACCGCCATATGGTGATCCTCGGCTGCATGGTCGCCATGTACCTGTCGAAGGACAGCGCGCGTACCCCGGCCATGCGAGCCAACACCAACAAGATCACACAAGCCAACGGGAACCTCGGTTATCTCCTTGTTTGCGCGCTCCGGGCATGGCGTATCCTCTACAGGCAGCAGTCGGCTTAGGGGCTTAGATGCGCCGTTCCAGCATCTCGGGAAGCCTATCGTCGCCGCCAACCTCCAGGCTACCCTCGCTCGCCCAGACCTATTTGTTCTGGCGGTGGCCTCACCGTTACTTGGAGTGGCGCCATAGTACCCAGGGCAGCCGTTTCACTATGCACCCGGTTGGCCTTCCGCCGAGCGTGTTCTTCTCGGATGAGGCAGATATTAGAGCGATTCTCACGGCACCAGCCGATATCCTGCATCCTGGCGCTGGCGCCGCGGTGATAACGCCGTTGGTTGGTGAGCAGTCCTTTATACTTTTGGAGGAAGCTGAGCACATGGCAGGCCGAAAGGCAATAACGCCAGCGTTTTACCAGCGAGCGGTTGCCGACCATGCGGCGACGGTCGATCGCGTAGTGGAACGTGAGACGGCTTCATGGCCATCAGACGAGCCATTTGCCGTCCATTCCTATCTTCGCTCATTGACTCTGAGGGTCATTCTCACGACTATCTTTAGAGACGAGAACGCTCTTATATTGGACCTCCATCGTAGGCTGCTGGCCATGCTGTCAGTTACAGACAGCCTCACATTGCAGGAGCCACAGTTGCGAAGTCTGCCAGGGTGGCGCGCGATATGGAAGCAGTTCTCTGTTGAGAGTGGCATAGTTGACCAGCTAGTCCTTCGCTTGATCCATGACAATGCTACACAGAGGCAGGGCGTGTTGCCTCTTCTGTTTGGATCCATTAACCCTGACTCTACTGCGTTTACAACACAACAGATACGCGATAGCATTATGTCACTCGTGCTTGCGGGCCATGAGACAACGGCGTCTCAGCTAGCGTGGGCGTTCCAGTTGATAGCCCATCATCCGAGAGTGCTGTTCGAACTGCTGAGCGAGAGAGACCGTGACGAAGACATCTATCTAACCGCGACCATTCAGGAGGTCATGCGCCACCGTCCCGTCTTTTTGTGCACTATTCCGCGAGTCCTGCATCGGGACTTCGAGATCGCCGGTATGACTCTTCAGCCTCCCGCTCAGTTACTGGGGTGCATCCATCTTATGCACCATGATCCGCAGCTCTACAACGACCCACAGTCTTTTATCCCGGAGCGATTTCTTCATAGTCCGCCGAGGTCACACTTTTGGCTGCCTTGGGGAGGTGGTCGTAAGCGCTGTCCCGGCCACCACCTTGCCATGTTTGAGATGCGAGCAGTGCTGCGTGCGGTCCTCTCGAAATGGGAAGTCCTGCCTGCCGGTCGCAATATCGAGGCGGCGCGATGGCGCAGCGTGATCGTGACCCCAGGCCACGGCTCACGGATCATTCTTAGGACACGGCAGCATGGTTCCCGCGAACGACCGTACACTGGATGCTCCACAGCCGAGGCTCCCGCAACGACAGGCTGCGGCACGTGCCTATCGGCGATCAGTGATGGCGCGGACAATCCGACGAATAAGCCGACGCTGCCGCTGGGACTAACGACATACCCTCTTAAAGGGAGAAGGTTAATAAATGAATGTTTATTTTCACATAGGAAAAGGCCCCTGCTAAACCCTGTCGAGAACCGTCATCATTGGTTGCGTGGCGCAACGAGACACGGCCCATACACTCAATACGACAAGGCGGAGAGAGAACCGTCGCCCCTCGAATCGCTCCACCCAGACCGCCGGCCTGCGGTGCTCTTCGGGGTATCCGCTTGTGAGGCATGGGTCGTGTCTTGGGGCGAGCCGACCGCGACGGCCGTCGTCCTACCTGGCGGTGCCAGCTCGCCCATGCGCCCACGACCCTTGCGAACTGGCCGGACATACTCTCCATCCCTGCTCGTTGCGGAGCTCATGGCCGCGGTGTAGCGATGTGGGAGTCGGTGCGCGGTGGCTGAAAAGCGGGTGGGCAGAGAGAAAGTGTGGCCGTAGATAAGTCCCGCCGCTGTGCCTCTATTCGGTCGGACAGGTGAAAGAATGTCAAAGCCATTGGACCCTGAGCATCCCGGGAGATTCTCCTCCTCATTGTATGCAGGCTTGACGATGCTCACGTGCTTTACCCCGGAGCATCCTGTCCGCGGAATCGCGGATATGGCGGACGAGCTTGGACTTGGTCGCTCGACCACATACCGCTATGCGACCACTCTAGCGGCTCTAGGCTATCTTGAGCAGGGGGCATCCCGCAAGTACCGATTGTCTTCGCGCGCATACGATGTCGGGCTCTCGTTGCTGGATTCGATGGTGGTCCGCCGGGTGGCTCGCGAGCACGTGCGGGAACTGCGAGCGCAGACCGGACATACGGCAAGTCTGGGGGTCCTCGGGGAGACCGAGGTGGTCTACATCGATCGTTGGCAAGGCTCACGCCGAGGGCAACACGCAGTCGATGCAAGCATTGGTGTAGGTAAGCGGGTGCCTCTCCACTGTACCGCTGCGGGCAAGGTGCTCCTGGCGCTCCTGCCCGCGGCCGAGCAAGAGGAGATAATGCGCCAACTGCCCCTCACCAAGCGCGGCCCCAGGACGATCGCGGACAGGACCGTCCTACGTGCCCAGTTTGAGCAGATAGTGGCCGAGGGCGTAGCAATCGAGAACGAAGAGTGGCTAGCCGGCAGATGTGCCATCGCCGCTGTCGTGATGAACACGGAGGGACCACCGGCCGCCGCAGTCGAGCTGGCGATCCCGGCGGATGCGTACACTCCAAAGGAACTAGGGCAACTCGAATCCCAAGTGGTCGCCGCGGCCCGGCGCATTAGTTCTGGACTAAACCGCTAGCAAATTACGTCGTGGTCGCAGCCACTCGCAGAGAAGGGTTTCGAGGGTCCGTCGTGTACTCCGCTGCGGCATCTTCAATGTCAATCCCGTCTCGACTAGAGATGTCACCAGCCCACCGACGGCGGCGCTGAGTCCAGCCCACGATGCGCCGTATGGAGATTGGTCAACACATGCCGCAGGACACCACTTTGACTAGCGCGGCTGGCGAGCGCAAGCAACTCGCGCAACTATTTGGCACTCACATTCGGCTACAACGTCTAGCGGCAGGAATGCCGGTCTCAGAGCTGGCAAAGAAATGTCGTCTGAGCCCCGGCACCGTCGGTAGAGCAGAACGAGGTCACAGCGAGCCGCGTATTTCCATCATTCTCATTCTCTGCTATGGACCGGGTATCCCGCCCGGCAATATTCTGGACGACTTGCCCGTGCCGCAAAAACGTGATAGGCGCGACAGATGTTGAGGCCAGACCATCTTACGCAATGCGCTAACGGCGACCGCATCTTTTGGCACGACTTTTCGCTACTCTAGTCGCACTTAATTCTGTCCCAAGAGCTGTCGATAGACCATCCTTGTCTCGCGTGTGGACTCGAGGGACTTCTGTGAGCTCGACCCAAGGTTCCTCCGGCTCGTCGGGCGCGCCGAGTTCGACGGGATCTTGGATGGGCGTGACCATCGCTGGGTGCTCCCACGGCCGCGGGATCATCTCGTCGTCCTCTCGCTGGTCGGGTGGCATCTCGGGCAGCAGCCACATCTGGTGGCTGGCGGGACGAGGCTCGGGTGGCGGCGGTCTGCGCTCGACGGGCAGCCTGAGCCATCGCTCGTGGTCTTTGAGGTCGGCGGTGAGGTCGCCGAATGCGTCGCTCTCGCAGAAGACGATGCGCTGGCGCGCCTCGTAAGAGACTTCTGTCTGCTCGCGGGCGCCGCCGTTCTGTGCGAGGCAGATGTGCCCGGTGAGGATCCGATCGGCGCCCTTCATCATTGCCTTGGCTCTGCCGGGTGGGCAGACGAACAGGACGACGACCTGCGCGGTGTAGCGCTCGTGAAGCGCCGAGTGCTGCAGACACAGGACGGGGGTCTTGCGAACGAGGTGGCGTCCGAGGTTGAGGAACATGTCGAGGCCTCGCAGCTTCTCGACGTTGTCAGAGACCCGGCCAGTACGGTCAAGCTCGATCAGGACATCCACGAGCAGGTGCGGCTGGCGTGACCCCCGGTGGAAGAGGTGCTGCTCCTCCCACGGCGGCGGCTCGATGAGGTCCACCCAGTGCTGCTCGCCCGGGTCAGCAATTATGATCGACAGCGCCGCGTCGGGCTTCACGACCTGCAGACGGGCGTCCTCGTCAAAGCCGCCTACGATGCGCTGATCCCCGAAGGCCTCCCAGCCTGCATTGATCAGGGTGAGGGGGAAGCGCTCGCCGTAGCGGTCGGGTTTGCCCAGAGGGGGCAGGAAGGCGTGCTCGGTGCGCCACTCGGTCGTGATGAACGAGCCATCGGACATGCCGGCGAGCTGGGCATCGACGTGGTGGCGATAGGAGACCAGGAAGTCGATCACTGCGAGGTCGTGCGCCAAGCGCGCAGGGATCGCTGAGCCTCCCCACTGCCGCTCAGCCCACAACCAAGGCTTGTGCTTGGCGTCCTCGGGCAGTGGCCACAGCCTCGGGTCATCCTCGTGGACGGCGTATACGGGGGCCATCATCGTGGCGAGCTTGTCGAACCCTTTGCGGGTCAATGTCCAGAGGTAGGTTTCACTGCCCGAGCTTCGCCCGCCGCGGTGGCGTTCGACGAGGCCCATCGCCCGCAGCTTGTTCAGCCGGGAGCGAGCCTTGCAGGCCTGCTGGCCGGGGAACAGCTCGACAGCGACCTGGAGCGTGCTCATCACCCGGGCGACATGCAGAGCCCACAGGAGCGCCTGGTCACGCCACACCAGGCCACCACCCCGAAGATCACCAGGACGACCCCTGAAGAACTCCTCCACATCAGAACCCAGCAGGTTGATCACCGACAACCCCCACAACACCGAGAATGACAGGGCACCCATGCAGCCAAAGGCCGAGGATGTACGGCGATACAGGGAGATATATAAATGTCCCCTTCGGCGCAGACCCCCCAAAACCGCTTGTTTGCTGGGATATCTCCCCCGCCGCGAATGCCAGGGTACGGGACCCCAGGGTCCGGGCAAGACCCCTCCGAAACGACCGAGGGTCCACCCAACGCCCGTACCCTCGGGCCGAAGGTACGGGGTACCCAGCCGGCCCCTGAAACACAACGCGAAAAGTCGATGCCTGCGAGATCGCCACTACTACTTTGTCGTCCAGAGACCCGCCGCTCCCCCCTATGTCTTTCCGCGGCGATGTTCCCGGGCTGGGCCTCCGCCCGGTCGGCGTGTAGATTTCGTCTGTGCGTATGCGTCTGAAGTGGCTGAGCGGGGTGATGGCGGTTGGCGGGCTGCTGGGCGTGGCACCCACGGCGTTGGCCGCAACATCGATCACCTGCGCTGAATTGCCTGGTGCGGTCGGGTCCGCGACGGCCGGCGAGGTGCTGCAGCTGCCGGCGGGGAAATGCCAGGCCGAAATCTCCCTCGCGAACACGGCGGCGTTCACGCTCGAGGGCTCCGGTGGCGGCGGCACAGTCCTTGAACCGGCGGGCCCCTCGAAGTCGATCCTCCAGAGCAGCGCGGCTGTGCAGCTCACGCTGTCTGGCCTCACCTTCACGGGCGCGAACGGCGCGCCCGCGATCCTCCTGACCGGCCCCGGGGAGGCGGTGACGCTCAGCGGCGACACATTCACCGGCAACCACTACCCGAGCGGGTACGGCGCCGGGGTCTCGATCCAGCTCTCTGCGGCCAGCACCGCGACCCAGCCGACGCAGATCCTCGATGACACGTTCACCGCCAACCAGTCCGGGGGCGGCGGGGGACTCGCCCTGCTGGGCTCCTCTCCGCTTCTCGTCTCCGCCAGCACGTTCACGGCCAACAGCTCCAGCCTGGGCGCAGGCGCACTCGTCGTTTCCAGCCGCTACAGCGGCGACGGGGCGGTCCAGATCACCGGGAGCACGTTCGGCGGGCCGAGCGCCGAAGACGCCAACACGAGCGCCGCGGTCGGCGGCGGCGCCGAAATAGCGCTGCTTCCCACCCAGTCGCTGACGCTCTCCTCGAACACGTTCGAGAACAACCGGGTCGCTGGCGCGAAAACCGCGCGGTACGAGCGCGAGGGCGCCGGACTGTTCCTCGGGCTCGTGTACGAACAGACCGGCTACCCCGTCACGCAGACCAACAACGTGTTCGCAGAGAACGCGATCGAAGCGACCCAGCACGAACCAACGCCGCTGCTGCCCGAGGGCGGCGCGGGCGAGTGGATCACCGGGCTGTCGGTCCTCAGCAGCGGCGACCGCTTCACCGGCAACCGCGTAGCCGTCAACGACGGCGAACCCCCAGAGGGCGGCGCACTCGGCGCATTCGCGAGCGGGCCGGTCGGCGCCACACCCGCACAGCCCGCGGCGTTCACCGGCCGCGACGATCTCTTCAGCGCCAACTCGACCGCCGCCGGCGGCTGGGGCGGCGCTGTCTACATCGGCGGGCCGCTGCCGAGCTGCACCGGCCTCTGCCCAGGAAGCAGCCTGACGCTCGATGACTCCACCGTCGTCGCGAACAGCATCGACCCCGGGCCGGGCAGCGAGGGTGGCGCGATCTGGGGCTCCCCCAACGACACGCTCACGCTGGCCAACACGATCCTCTACGGCAACACCCCGCAGCCGGAGATCTACGGGTTCGCCTCGACCCCGCCGACGTTCGCCTACTCCGATGTCTGCACCGAGGCCGGCGGACCGACCATAACCAGCACCGCGAACATCTGCGACGACCCCAAACTGAACCCCGACGGCTCAGAGACCATAGGCAGCCCCACCCTCGACCAGGGCTCCAACGCGCTCGTGCCCGCCGGGCTCACTACCGACATCGCCGGGAACCCCCGAATCATCAACAACCACCAAGGATGCTACGGACCGCCGCCAGCACCCACCGTCGATATCGGAGCATTCGAGTACACCGGCCCAGGCCCGATTCCCCCTTGCCGGCCCAATATCATCCGATGCAAGTGCAAAAAACCGGGGCACTACATGCCCAAGGTCAAGATCGCCACCGGTACGCTGCTGGACAGGCACGGCAAAGTCACCGTGCGGCTCACCTGCCCACGCAAAGTGGACTACTGCGACGGCACCGTCACGTTGAGCACCCCGCGCGTCTCCCCCGGCGCGACACACAGCAGGCGCCGCAGACCACGCCAACTGATTGGCAGCGCGCACTTCCATATTCTCGGCGGCAAGACCGCGCGGATCACAGTCAGCCTCTCCGCGCTCACCACGGCGGCCACCGAGTTCTCCAGGCGCCGAGCGATCGGTGTGCTCGTGCAGACCCGCGACCACGACGGAGCGGGCCTGACGGCAACCAGCAAACGCTCGATGAGGTTGCGGCTGCGCAAGACGCGCAAGCGCCGCGTGTAGGTGCCCTCTGACATGAGGGCAAGTGGGTTCATGGCAGGCGATGCTCAGAAGAAGACTCCTTGGGATCAGCGACTGATGGAGCATCTGGCTCGGGAGTCGCGGGAGGCCGCGAACGATCCCGCGAAACGTCGCCGGAACCCTTCGTTGCGGGAGCAGATCAGGTCCCCTTACTACTGGGTCTCGGTTCTCGCGTCCGGCGCAGCCGCTTTGATTTGGTTTGCCGTGAACTCCAGCTGGCTGCACGCGCTCGCTGCGGTTCTGTACGTCGTCTCGTTGCTCGCGAGTGCGACCGCTCGCCGAGACACTCGGGCGATCCGCTTGCGTAGCGGGACTACGGACGAGAAATGATCATCTCTGCGTCGTCGCCAATCAGGTCAAGCAGCGCATCGGGGCGGGTTCGCTCGCTCCTTCTCAAGCGTCGCGCACGCGCGCTTCGGGCTTTCTGGACTGTGCTCGCGGCCCTTTTCCTGGTGGTTCTCGCCGCGCCCGCTGGCGCCTTCGCCAATGCTCGCGTCACGCCGGGAGATCGCGCGGCAACGCGCGCGTATCTTCAGGCGCGCTACGCATACGAGCAGGCGCTTGTGGCAAGCGCGCCGGCCTCCGTGGCAGCCGTCGAAGGGCTTGCGAGCAGTCTCGGCGGCGAATGCCCTGGAGTGCTGGCGGGCGCTGCGCACGAACCGCTGAGGACGCCCCTTGAATCCCCGCGGCGAAACCTATCCCCGAAGCAGATCGGCGAATCAAACCGCGAGAGCAGACAGCGTGGCGATCTCCAGGGCGAGCTTTCGATCGCCCTGGATTTGCGGCTGATCGAACCCGATCGGCAGGCCGCGCTCGCCTACGCTCGCGCCGTGGGGTCGCTGCGATGGAGCAATGAAGCGTTGACGGTGCTGGAGCACACGGGCGCCGCCGGGCTGGAATGGGATCTGCAGAGCGCACCCCCGGGCGTGTGCGCCGACATGAAGGCGTGGGTGGCCAGCGGCTACAAGATGCTTTCGCCCGCGACCAAGAAGCTGATAGGCGAACGGGAAGCGGTGGATCGCCCGTTGCTTCGCGTCCTGCGAAGGCTCCTCGCCAGCTTCCGCGGCCCCGATCCGATGCTGGCATATGAGGGGCCGCGCGAGCGGGCGCTGGCACGGAAGATCGATGGGCTGGAGCGCGAGCTGGAGAGCGCCCGCAAGAGCCTTGCGGGCGTCGAGGTGGGGCTGGAACGTACGCTTGGCCTTGTCTCTGGAGCGGAAACCGCAATACACGAAGGCCCACCGAAGGGTTCGGTCGAGGTCGGCCACGGCAGGACAGCGGCGGGAGGCTCCTACACCATCCGGATTGAACCCAAGCAGTCCAAAGCACACCCGCACCCGGCGCCCCTGGGCTGCCAGATCAGCGTGGAGCTCTCCGAGAGCGAAACCAACCGCAACAGCCAAGGAGTCATCCGGTCGATTGGTGGCGGCTCGAGCGAACGGTGCCTCTCTCGCTCGCACCCCGAAGCGCCCAGCGTCCAGTGCGACAACGGCAACGGGCGTCTGACGATCGAAGCGCAGACCCTGCCGCGTGCTCGCACCGTGCGTCTGCGCCTCAGCGATGGCCGGCAGATCACCTCGCGTGTGGCGATCGTGCCGGCGAGGCTCGGCGGGCCGATCGGCTTCTACTACCAGGTTGTGCGCGGCCCCTCGCCAGTCCCTGTCGCGCTCACCGAGATGGATGCGCACGGAAGGGTGCTCGCGACCGTCAGGCTGCCGCGTACCGCCAAAAAGTGCGTCAAGCAGTCGCTGAAGCTCCTGCCCGGTGGCCTGCGCACGATCGCGAGTGCCAGCCTGCCGCAGGGACCAAGCTTCTCGATCATCGGCGAACGCTACAGCTTCATGGGCGAAATACATTTCGACCTCCATGTCGAAGTCGCGGCCGAAGGAGTAGGCGACGCTTTTATCGGGGGCACCGGCATCGTTGCTGTTGGTGGGGCGCCGAAGCCGAAGGCCCGCCCGTTCGCCCTGCAGGTGAAGACGGGCTGCCAACCACAGGAATACACGATCCTCTACGGCGTCCTGAAAGCCCCCAAGGACAAAGTGTTGGCGCGGAGCCCCGGCGGTCTTCAGCCCCTCCGGAGAGTACGCATCCCCGCCAGCCTCCATGTGCACGGGGTGCTCGCCTATATCGCGCTGCCCGCAATGCCCAGCGAACTGCTCGTGCGCACACCCGCCGGTAAGACCGTGTTCACCGAAAAGCTCGCTGGTCGGGCGCGCGAACTCAAGGAAACCTGCGAAGGCGAAGCCGAAGGCCCAGGCTGAGGCTCAACTGCAGACGTGCTTCGAGTCCCTTCCGGTCTCAACCGATCAGGGCATCACCTGGGAAGCCGACACGGGCAGAAATCGGCCGAGAGGAGTGGCCGACGAGCACCGACCGGTGGGTCGCTCATCGCAGCAGCGAGAGGAAGCGAATGAGGTCACGCCGCTTGTTGACGGGCAGGTGCTTGAACGATGGCATCGGCGCACGAGGCGAGACCAGCACCTTTTCGATCTCACGAGTGGAAAGCCGTGCGCCGACGTGAGTGAGGTTCTGGCCGGGCCCCGGGTTGCCGACCTCGCCGATCCTGTGGCAGGCCAGGCAGCCGGACTCGGCGAACACGGTGCGGCCTGCCTTGAATGCGCGTTTCTCGCGCCGGCCTGCCCGCCGTACCGCCGCCGGGACCGGGATCGATTCTTCCGGAGTGGAACCGACGGGTACTCCGAGCGTGAAGAGGAGATCCTTAACGCCGGGGTGACAGCGGCCGGGAGGATTCAGCTTGCAGTCAGGGACCGCCGTGAGCCTCGCCTGAGAGGAGACGAGCCATCGTCCGGCGACCTCTTCGAGGCTGAGCCGAAACGTGCCCAGCGGGCGGATCACGCCTGTGGTCGTTCCTTGGCGTTTGATCGTCACGTTCGCGGTCAGCGAGAAGGTGCCGGTCGTCTGGCTACCGCTGATCTTCAGATCCCCGGCGCTCGCCCGCAGGGAGAGCACGACGTCGCCGGGCAGGCGCGGGGCACCGGTGGCAGCGAAGATTTGCTGCACGGCCTGTTCGCAATTCGTTCCCGGCGGGGCGTCCGGCACGACCATGGCCGCGACCGTGGGCGTGAGGTCCGAGCAGAGCGCGGGTGCGTCTCTGAGCAGCTCGTCGCGGTAGGGCGCGACCGCAGCGCTCGTAATCGCGGCATTCGGGCCGCTGTGCGAACCGGCGAGGCCGAACAGCGCCAACCCGGCGAGCGGAACCGCGAACAATCGAGCGCCCAGCATAGTCCGAGGAAGCGTATTACCTCACCACCCAGCCCGCCCGCCCCCGCCAACCTACGCGCAGGCCTCAGCCACGGTGGGGAAAACTCGTGATCGCAACTGGGCGCCTGCCCCCCGTGCTCCGTCTGCCTTTGTTGGACGGCGGGATCAGCGTAATGGATGTAGTCAAGTCCCACGAGCTGTCGTGTGCGTGGATTGCCCCGGGGGCAAACGCCCTCTCACAACGACATACCTACGTGACCGCAAACCAGACGCCGAACCCGTATGCCTCTCGCTGGGGTACTCCGTTCTGCCCTCCGTTCTGCCCTCCGATCTGCCCGCCGACTAGGAGGGGAGGACCTACAGCCATGAAACTCGCTGCAAATCGACCCTTTTTGTGCAGCCGACAACGGGGCGTTGTCACATGAATCAGTGCGCCCGTCCAAGTGCCCGGCCGGGAGTGGTGATGTTGGCACGTTTGTCGTCAGCCTCAGATCACGCGGCCACGAGGGCAGGGGGGATCCCAACCCCACCGATTGGCGAGAACAATCCATGAGCACGAGCCCTCCTGCGGTGGTCCGCCCTACAGGCTCCTCGGCCGGCTCGGCCGTGTCCGGAGAGCCATGTGAGATGTCGCCGTCGCCGACAGCACTGCCCCCCGGAGATCGGCTTGCGCTCGGAGCGCTGGAGGCCACGCTTGCCCAGGCACGCGACACCAACGATGTACGCCCGGCGCTTGAAGTTCTCGCCGGGTCTCTGGTCGAACTCGGCGTGCGAGCGGTCCCCGCTGCGCGTTCCGGGCGCCTGGTCGCTCGCGACCGCGAAGCATGGCTACGACGCTTGCAAAGCGCCGGGCGTAGCGAGAGCACGATCAGCGCCTACCGCATCGCGATCGACGACCTGCTCGCTTGGGCAGAGCAGGAGAAGCGCACCGGGGATCTGTTCGATGAGCAGACGATCGTGGATTACCTCGACGCCTACCGGCGACGGCGCAACCCTGCGCCGGCGACCTACTACCGGCGCTTCGTGCTGTTGCGGCGCTTCATGCAGTGGCTCAGCCGCCGCCAAGGAACTCCCGACCCGTTCCTCGAGCTGGAGGCCCCGTCCAAGCCCCAGCAGGAGGGCGAGTGGCTCACGCACGAGGAGTTCGCGGCGCTGCTCCATGCCGCCGAGCATCCGCAGCGGCGCAGACCCGGTCTCGTGCAGCGCGACCGCCTCGTGCTGATGGCGCTCGTCCTGACGGGACTGCGCCGCGCGGAGCTGATCGCCGTGCGATGGCGAGACGTGACCCTCGAGGGCGATCGGCCCTCGCTGCTGGTAGCGCGCGGCAAGGGCGGAAAGCCTCGCCGCCAACCGCTGCCATCCCAGCTCGCCGAAGAGCTCAAGCGATGGCGCGATGAGCGCCGGCCCTCCCCCGAGCAGCCGGTGTTCTGCGGGCTTTACGGCGGGACCCTGCAAGAGAACGTCCTTGCCGATGTGATCCGGCGCACCGTCAGAGGCGCGGGGCTCTCAAAGCACGTGACGGCCCATACGCTGCGGCACACCGCCGCGACATGGCTGCGCCAGGCCACCGGCGATACGCGGCTTGTCGCGGAGTACCTGGGGCACGCGGACCTCTCGACCGTCAGCCGCTACGCGCACGTCGCCAGCAAGGAGATGCACGCCGCCGTGCAAACGCTCGCCGACCAGGCCGGCGTCTCCCTCACTCCCGCCCGCCCCGCCGCCATCCACGATGCCAGGGAAGACCCGGCGCGATGAGCTCGCCCATCCAGCGCATAAGCCGGCCCGCGCATGCAGGCCGCCCGGCAGGACCCGGCACTTGGCCCGGCCTTCCGCCTGGCCGCCCTGGTAGGCTTCTCGGTGCGGCATGGAGCGCTGCCGGGGTTTTTCCGGGCGCCCGCGCCGAGCGATTCCATAGAGATCGCCCCTGTACGGGGTTCCAATCTCTTAGCCTGTCAAGAACCCAGCGACTCGACCCATAGAAAAACCCCGCATTTGCGGGGCTTTTCCTTAGCAGGTCGATAAGCGGGATTCTGTCGTTGAGCAGCCATCCATCTGAGCGGCCTACCTGGACCTCGGCGGGCAGCCTACAAACGGTCCTGTCTGGCCTTGCATCGGGTGGGGTTTGCCCAGCCGCCGCGTCACCGCGGCGCTGGTGCGCTCTTACCGCACCATTTCACCCTTGCCCGCGAGCCGTTCACGTGGGACGGCCGGCGTCGGCGGTTTGTTTCTGTGGCACTTTCCCGCGGGTTTCCCCGGGTCGATTCTCGACCACCTTGCCCTTTGATGTCCCGACTTTCCTCGAAGGCCAAAGCCTCCGCGGCTGCCTGACCTGCGCCTCCAACTTAGCGCTTGGCGGGTCAGTTGTGAAGCCGGCAATGTCACGCTAAGGGTTCACGGCCATCAAGGCCCACGGCCGTCCATCCTCGGCCTCCGCTTCCACCCTCAGCCTCGGGCTAAGCCCCAACCTCAAAGCCCACACACACGCGAGGGCCCCAACCCAGAGATCGCTAGACGGTCATGACAGCTGCGTACCGCAATCCTCGCAGTCTCCCCTCGTGTCTCCGCCCGTTGCGCAGACCCCGGACACCATCGCCCCATCACAGACAGGACAGCGAATACTGCTCTGCAGGTCAAGCTTCTCCCACGCACCGGCGATCAACGCGTCCAGCGTGAAGATCTCGTGGACGCTTGCCTCGATCCCGGGCAAGCACGGAGTCCGCTCCACAGGCCGCCTGTCCCTTCCTCCGCGGACGCCCGGAGAGTGCCGGGGGCGACGACGGCGCTGAAGCAGAGCGGCGCCCATCAGAGGCTCCTCAGCAGTCCGACCACCCGTCCCAGCACCTTGACCTCTTTGCTGCGGATCGGCTCCATCGTCTCGTTCTCGGGCTGCAGGCGAATGTGATCGGCCTCGCGGAAGAAGCGCTTGACGGTCGCCTCCTCCCCCAGGAGCGCAACCACGATCTCCCCCTCACGCGCCGTCTGCTGGGGACGCACCACCACCAGATCGCCTTCCAGGATGCCCGCGTTCTTCATCGAGTCTCCCCGTATCCGCAGGAGATACTGGCCATCTTCGCCCCCCGCGACCTCCGGAACGGAGATGTACTCCTCGATGTTCTCCTCCGCCAACACCGGCTGCCCCGCCGCCACCGAACCCACAAGCGGCAAGCCGTCGGCGCGCACGATCGAGCGCACGCCGTCGACCGCGCTGCCCATTGCCCGGTCGAGTAGCTCGATCGCCCGCGGCTTGGAGGGATCCCGGCGCAGGAGACCGATCTTCTCGAGGTTCGCGAGGTGGGCATGCACAGTCGAGGAAGAGGCGAGGCCAACGGCCTTGCCGATGTCGCGCACCGTGGGTGGATAGCCGTACTTGGCGGAGTACTTGTGGATGAAGTCGAAGATCTCTTGCTGGCGCTTGGTCAGATCCATGGTCTATGAGTTCCCTGGTCGGCTTGACGAAGAAGGTTGAGCGAACATGTGTTCGTAGACAGTAGCGCCGCCCACGGACAGATACAAGGCCCCAGCGCGGCGGGTCCTCCCTGCTCCCATCCAAGTTCCCATCCACGCACCCGACCATGCGTCCAGTCGAGCCCCGGACTGGGGCTGCATGCGCACGGGCCGCCCACAGCCCGATCCACTCACGACAGGGGAGCCCACCTGCGAGTGAGCCACCCGGGGAAGACCAAACCTCCATCAAGCCCAGGATGGCTCGAGGACCACCCGCCATCTGCCCTGTCGAGTGCCCAGCACC
Organism: uncultured Solirubrobacterales bacterium; assembly: GCA_963747875.1. Taxonomy (GTDB): domain Bacteria; phylum Actinomycetota; class Thermoleophilia; order Solirubrobacterales; family Solirubrobacteraceae; genus Palsa-744. The sequence goes on along the minus strand of CAVVGU010000001.1, from coordinate 4,136,262 downwards.
GCGGACGGTCGACGCCGCGCCACGGCAGACTCGCCGCCGGGGAAAGGCATCCGAGGCTATACTCGCCCGTCTCTGCGCCCGTGGCGGAATTGGTAGACGCGCAAGGTTGAGGGCCTTGTGGAGATTGTTCTCCGTGGTGGTTCGAGTCCACTCGGGCGCATGGAAAAGCCCTGCTGAGCGGGGCTTTTCTTGTTGTTTGCGGGCGATGGGCGCGACTTCCGTCCGCGTGCACACTATTCTCACCTGAGAACTATGCACGCGACTGTGCACACCCTGGTCGTCGCTGGAGCCTCGCGGTGAGCGTGCAGGAGGATCGCGGGCGCTGGGTGGTGCGCTGGCGCGACGGGAGCGGCCGGCAGCGTGGGCGGCGCTTCGCGATCGAGGAGGCCGCACAGGCGTTCGACGCCGGCCTGCGCGAGATCGAGCCGAGCGCGCGCCGGGCGGACGGCGGGCAGCGGGCCGGCGGCATCTACTCCTACCGGACCAAGCACGGCGTGCGGTGGTACTTCAAGGCTCGCGGGAGCGATGGCGTGCAGATAACCAAACGTGGCTTCACGAGCGAGCGCGCCGCGCGCGACGCGAAGAGGCGGCTGGTCGAGCAGGTCGAGCGCCGCGAGATCAGCCATGTCCGCCTCTCGTTCGGCGAGCACTGGCAGCGGTGGCTCGCACGGCGCAAGCCATATCTAGAGCCGGGGACGTGGCGGGGATATGAGATCGACGGGCGCAAGCGGCTGCTGCCGGCATTCGAGGCCGTCCCGCTCGGGCGCTTGGGGGTCGAGCAGGTGCGCACGTGGATGGACGAGCAGGCCGCGGCGATCGAGGCCGGGGAGATCGCTCCGAAGACCGTCAACAACTCGCTGGGGACGCTCGTGGTATGCCTGAACGCGGCGGTCGAGGACGGCCTGATCGCAAGCAACCCGGCTATGCGCGTCGAGCGGTTGCCGGCAGCGCACATCGAGCGCGAGTATCTGCGGCTGCACGAGATCCCTCTCTACCTCGACTCGTGCAGCGACGTGTACCGGCCGCTGGCGGAGCTGCTGATCGGCAGCGGGCTGCGGATCTCCGAGGCGCTGGCGCTGTGCGTGGGCGATGTCGAACTTGAGGAGACCGGCGGCTCTATCGTGGTGTATCGCTCGCGCAAGCGCGGTGAGGCGGTCGGCTCGACCAAGTCCAACCGCTTCCGGGCGGTGGAGATCGGGCCGGGCCTGTCGCGGGTGTTGCGCGACCAGCTCGCGAGGCGGGCCGAGCTGGCGAGCGGTGACGGGGCCAAGGCGCATGTGTTCGCGATGCCGGTGCGGGTGCTCAAGCGCGATCCTGGGCGGTGGGAAGGCGATGGGGACGCGCGACTGGCACAAGCAGGCGCTGCAGGACGCCGCGCTGCGGGACATGCCACTGCACGCACTGCGGCACACGGCCGCCGCCGCATGGCTCGCGGCGGGCAACTCGCTGATGTACGTGCAGCGCCAGCTCGGGCACGCGGACATCCGCACGACCGAGCGCTACTACGGCCATCTCGAGCGCCACGTTCTGGCCGCCAGCGCAGTCGCCACCGAGGAGGCGATCACGCGAGCTGTGAGGCGCCGCTAGAGAAGGCGCTGCTGGCCGCTCGCGGGTGCCCGAGGACGATTCGAGTGTCGGCTGTGCTCGAAGCCGTCGTCGACGGGCGCTGGACGCCGCGTAGGGACCGTGGGACGCCCTGGGCGCCACGCGGCGCGGGCCTCGTCGATCCAGCGCCGGATGTCCTCCGAGACGAATCGCAGCGGCCCCTCCTCCCCACCGATGCGGATCGACGGGATGCGGCCTGTCTTCGCGGCGTCATACAACCACGAGCGCGAGACTCCGAGCTGCTCGGCCAGCTCGGAGGGCTTCAGAAGGGCGACGTGGGTGTCGGGAGGTTTGGCGCTCATATGGATATAGACCGCGAACGCGGCAAACCGGCCATCAAATTTGCGGATATGCCGACAAGTAGCGTCATGGAGGTTTGTGTCTCGTCGCCCTCGGACACAGTGGAAAGACAGCCAAAGCATGGTTGTGCATCTACGGATGAAAAGTCAAGGGCTGTGTGAGCTTTTCTTTGGGGTTGCTGGGGGCGCGTCTCCACGCTTGAGGGTGCGCTCCGGCGGCACAGCGATCGCACAGTGCCTGGAGGCGTGTGCATCTGGTCTGTACGGCCGTTCTTGTTGCGCTTGGGGGCGTTTCGTGGCGCAGGGAGACGCATCGGCGGTGGGGTCGCGTCGAGTGTTTGGGAGTGGGATGATTTGTTGTGGTGCGGGTGACTGACGTGAGCGAAGCGCAGGCGTCAGGGGCTTGTGGCCTGCCGCGCGGCTTTGCCCTTTATGGGCTTTTGAGATGCGCGCCCCGGTGTCGCGCCCGCACCACCCTTTGGTGCTGTTGAGCGCCAGTCATCGACCAAGCGCCGGTAGGCGAGCTCTGCCTGGGTTTGCAGCTGGAGCTCCGCCGCGCGCTGAGCGGCCGTCGGTGAGACGGTTGCCCCGTCATGGCGTCGTGGCCGGCGTGACGCGCCGGCGGTGAGTTCCAACCGGCGGGTCTTCTGGCGCGTCAGCGACGGTCGTGCGAACGCGTAGTCCTCGTCCTTGCTCAGCAGATGCCAGCAGAGAACGACGAGCTTGCGTGCGACAGCTACGGCGGCGACCTGGGCGCCTCGGCGAGCACGAACGCGCTCCCCGAACGCACGCAGGGGACCGGGGCTGCGGATCGCGATCCATGCCGCCTCGACCAGCATCGAGCGGGCCTGCGCGTTGCCGCGCTTTGAGATGTGCCCGTAGCGAGCGGGCTCTGAGCCGGACTGGCGGACCTTCGGGTCCAAGCCGAGGTAGGCGACCAGCTGCCCCGAGGTCTGAAAGCGAGAGATGTCTCCCACGGCTGCGATTACCGCCGCCGCGGTCCCGATATCCACGCCGGGGATCGTCAAGAGTCTGCACAGCCCCGGCCATGTGAGGGCCTGCTCGGCGATCTTCTGGTCAAGCAGAGCGATCTCGCTGTCCAGGAAGTCGATCTGGCGCAAACAGCCAGCTACCGTCTCGGCCTCCTCCTCCGGGAGCTGTTGTTCGGCCAGCCAGACGCGTCCCTTGCGGCCGAACAGATCGCTCACAGGGGGACGGCCAAGCAGACAGCGCATCACAACGGCATGCACCTCGTTCTTGATCCGGGTGCGCGCCCGCACCAAAGCTGCGCGCCGCGCGACCCGGCGGCGTAGCGCAAGCGTCGCCTCGTCCGGCACCCATACCTCGCTGAGCATTCCCGCCGAGAGGAGCCTGGCGAGCATCGCCGCGTCAAAGCGGTCGGACTTTACGCGCGCGTGAGAGATCGCGCGCGTCTGCGCCGCGTTAGAGACGATGACCCGCCCAACGTTGCTTTCCCGCAGGATCCTCGCGATCGCCATCACGCTGCCGCTGGCGTCCAAGACGACCTGATCCTCGCCGCCGAGACCCCGCGCGAACTCCCTGATCGCCTCCGGTGTGCTCGCGATCCGCCCGACCTGCGAGACCTTGCCGCCCTCAGCGACCGCGATCTCGCAGAACTCCAAGTGAACATCAACACCGAAAAACCGCACTTCCCGCTCCTTTCACCAGCCATCGAACTATCAAACTGGAAGGCGCGGCGGGCAAGCGACAAATACGGATTCGGGCTCTCAGCCCAACCAGGTGAGTCGCAGGGGCGGCCATATAGTCATTGACGGGCTCACAGCCCAAATGCACGACGGCCTGCCCCACCATTGCGTCTTCCCACAAGAACCCCTGTCCTGGTCAAACGACCCTACGAACACGACCGGACAACAGCCCACCCCGTATTTCATACCCGTAGTCTGTACGCGAATCGTGGTGCAGCGATGCGGCGGCGCATGTGCCGTGCCAGCAGCGCCTTGCGGATCTGCGATCTAGCTGTTGTTCGGGTCGGGAGCCGAGAAGCGCCTCGGCGCGTAGATGGATCTCGGAGGCGGGAACGCCGAGGGCGTCGGCGATCTTGAGGATGTTCGCGGGAGAGACGTTGCGCTCGCCGTGCTCGACGTCACCGAAGTAACCGCGGTTGAGCCCGCTCTTCAAGGCGAAGCCTTCCTGGGAGGTACCGCGCTCCTTGCGAAGCGCGCGGATCGCAGCGGACCACAGCGCCCCGCTGCACGAGTCGCAACATCTCCGGCGGGGACAAGCAGCTATCCTAGTCCTCCAAGTCCACCATCTCTACCTAGTTGACATTCTGGCTCACGAGGCGTAACGTGGTTGACGAAAGGAGCACAGATGGCACAACTCATGCAGGTTCGACAGGTCGCCCGCACTCTCGGGGTTCACGAAAACACTGTGCGCCGCTGGGAGGAGCGTGGCTTGCTGCGCGCCGTCCGGCTGCCGAGCGGCGTTCGGCGCTTCCGCCCCGACGATGTCGAGGCCGTTCGCGAGCAGATGTTCAGCGGCTTCGCCCCGCTGCGCGCGGACGACGATGTCGTTTCGGTGCACGCCCGCTCGGTCGACTGATCCCGACAGCCGCCGCTACTGGAATTAGGCTTCGCCTCCCACGCACGGCGTGAGGGAGCAATGGGACCTGGCGAGCACCGATCACACGACGACGAATACTGGCAGCGCCCCTGGGCGCGAGCGCTGTTCGCTGGCGATCTGTTCGAGGCGATTCCGTTCGGCGACCAACCGACGGTCGTCTACACCGCTGAGCAGGGCGACACGTCAGGCAAGCATTTTCTTGGCAAGGTCGCCTTTGGGTACGGCCTGCTCATAACGCCTACATGCGACATGGCCGAGCAGCACGGGACGGGCCTCGCCGCGCACCACTACCGCGTCCTGGTTCCGGTGGTGCCGCTGGACCTCGTGGTCAAGGAAACCGCCGCGATCGAGACGAGCCTCGGGCTCCTGCGAAGTCGAGACACGATCACGCCCTACATGTATCTGCCGCCACTCTCCGGTGTCTTCGAGAGCGAGCATGTGGCCTGCCTCTTCCGCCCCACGCTCGTATCCGATGAGTTGCTGCGCGCTCCACCCCGGCGCGTGGCCCAGCTCCGGCCACTCGCGCGCCGACACCTCAAGGTCAAGCTCGCGGCGTACTGGGGTCGAGCCGCCGTCAATCCCGACGATTTGCCGCTGCATGAACGCGGCGAAGACCAACTTACGGCTCGGTCTTGGCCTGCAAGCGTCTACGACCCCCGGGAACCGTAGCCAGAAGCCCACCTGCAAGGAAGCCCCCTCGGCTACGCTAGAGCCGTTTCAATCACACGATACGAGCAGTCTCAATGTTAGGTAGACGGGTTATACTGGCCACCAACATCCCTATTCTTCGCACCTTGCGGCATAAGAGTGCCATTATCGGGAGGAAGGCTAGTAGTGCTCCGTTATGTTGATGGTGGGCGTAGGTGGTGGTTGGGCGGCAGCTCTCTGCGGCAGGTGGGGCAGGTGCCTTGCCAGCAGGCCAGGAGTGCTTGTAGCTCCCGGACGATCCCGAAGAGGGTCAGGCTGCCGCCCTGGCTGGAGGACGGCGTTTTCGCTCCAGGGTGAGGAATGCGTGCGCTATCGAGACGAGGGTGACGTGGTGGTTCCAGCCGCGGTAGGTGCGGCCCTCGAAGTGGTCGAGGCCGAGCGCGTCCGTGAGCTCGCGGTAGTCCTGCTCGATCCGCCAGCGCAGCTTTGCGAGTTTCACCAGCGTCTTCAATGGTGTGCTGGCGGGTAGGTTCGACAGCCAATACTTGACGGGCTCCGGCTCGCCCGGGGGCCACTCGCACACAAGCCAGCGCACGGGCAGCTCGCCAGCGGCCTTGTGCGCCCTGCGACGCAACTGGATGTTCGCCGGTCTGACCCTCAGCGCCAAGAAGCGTGAGCTCATCTTGCCGCGTGTGCTCTCCCGCCAAGTAACAGTCACCGCGGTCTTCTTGCCGGCAGCGAGCGCGAGCTCCCGCAGCGAGGAAGGATCCTCGCGATAGCGCCCGCCAGGCGGACGACCGCGACCCTCATACACCGGACGCTCGGGCTCCACGTCTTCGCTGTACGCCGACGTGTTGCCCTTCACGTCGAGCACATACTCGAGCCCGCGCTCCTCCAAGCCGCTGCGCAACTCGGTGATACCGCCGTAAGCGCCATCACCGAGGAGGACCGGGGGCTTGATCCCCCAGGAGATCAGCTCGTCGATCATTTCCAGTGCCTGACGCCACTTCTCGGTGTGGTGGATGTCCTGTGGCAGCTTGGCTTTCAAGCGCCGATCATGGTTGAACTCGCTTTTCTCGTCCCACTCCTGCGGGATGAACAGCCGCCAATCCACCGGGTAAGATGCCTCCTCGCTCGCCGCGTTGATCGACACCCCGATCTGGCAGTTACCGATCTTCCCCAGCGCACCGGAATACTGGCGCGCAACCCCGACCGACATCTTCCCGAACTTCGGGAACCCCGTGTCATCGATGATCCACGCCTCGGGCTCGATCTCAGCGCTCATCCGCACCGCCAACGCCCTACGCACCGGCTGCCAATCCCACGGCGACTGGTTCACGAACTGCTGCAAACACTGCTCATCCCCATCCTCCAACCGCGAGGCCATCGGCTCGATCGACTTGCGCTTGCCGTCCAACATCAACCCACGCAGATACACCCCACCCCAACGCCGCTGATCCCTCCGCGCCATCGACTCGAACATCTCACTAGCAAACCCCTCCAAACGATCCCGCACACACACCAGCTCACCCGGCGATAAACCAGCCACGGCCTGCATCTTGACCTCCCCAATCGACAGCAGCATCGACAAGAAGATTCGAGACCCCGGCCCACACTCCTCTAACCTAACGGAGCACTACTAGGGCATAGACGACGTACGATATGACCCGGTATGGCGGCGAATACGCCGCGACAGCTATGCAAAGAAGCTAGAGGGGAGGCTACCTGGCCGCTTCCGCAGGCTCGAACAGCTTGCGAATTGGGGCGTCGTGCGTTTTGATCACACCCAGAGAAACGGCATTTACCCGCAGACCGCGTGAGGCATACTCGATCGCGAGCGATCTGGTGACCGCAGTCAACCCCCCCTTGGTGAGGCTTTGCAGTGCGGCCGGCGTTTTGCTTTCCGCGTACTCGACCAGCGTCGTCGAGACATTGACGATGTGCCCGGCGCCACGATCGAGCATCTGTTTGATCGTGCGCGTCGTGATGTGGAAGAAGCCCGCGAGGTTGACGGCGATCAGGGCGTTGAAGTCCTCGAGGGTGTAGCCCGTGAAAGGCTTGCCGATGTAGATCCCGGCGTTGTTGATCAACGTGTCGATCCGGCCATAGCGCTCGATCGCCTCGCTGACGACACGCTGCGCCGTGTCGGGGTCGGCGATGTCCCCTGCGACGGTAACGATGCCGGCATCCGCGGGAGGCTCGACCGATAGGGCAGTCGCGATCACGATGTACCCGAGCTCGCGGTATGCGCTCGTTAGGCCCGCGCCGATCCCCTGTGAAGCGCCGGTAATGATCGCGACCTTCCCGTTGTTGGGCTCGGGCGAAGAGTTCATTCGACGAGGTAGGTCTCGTAGATCACGCCGTCGGCTTGGCGAGCACCAACGCTGATGAAGACGCCTTTGTTCAGCCAGTCGAGCTCGGGGGCGGAAGTCTCGATCTGGGTCGAGGTCCGGAAGGTGTACTCGCTCGCATCGACGTCCTCCCCGCGTCCGAGACGGGCGAGCACCTCGGCGTCGCCGTGGCGGGTGCTTCGAGACTGCACGTAGAGCAGATCACCGTCGTCGGTCTGCAGCGTGTAGCGGATGTCGCCGAACGCGGTGCCGTCCGGTAGGACGATCTGCCAGTCGGCGCTGGCGCCCGGGAGCAGCTTGCCGTTGAGTTCGGGACCGGTGAACGTCCCGCCGGTCTGGGGCACGATCCGCCGGTGGCCCCGCGCGACCCGACCGAGATCCAGTGGCTCACCGATGGTCACCTCCAGGCGGTAGACCTTCCTGAGGCGAGGGTCCGGAAGCTGACCGCTCATGGTCATGCTGCTCATGTTGGCATCTGCAGGTCTGTTTCGGTTTCTGGCATCGATCCAGGGTCGTGCGCGTGGCCGGCGACACGGCCGCGATTGGTGGCTAACACGATGCACGCCTATGGGCACGTACAGGGCGTCTACCTGCCGATCGATGTAGGCCCCGCGCGACGCAACGAGCGTGGCGGGTTCTAAAGCGGGAGCCCGAGCCGTCCGATGGGCTCCCGACACGACCCGCGGCTACCACGGATGCCGCGGTCGACAAATAGACGCTCTAGAGCAAGAGGACGGTTTGCGATGGCGATGACGGGCAGCGGCAGCACATGGATGCGATCCCGGGAGCGCCGCGGCGGCGGCTCCGCTTGGCGCTCGACGACGGGACCGCTGCTGCGGACGCTGCTCGGCGCGCTGCTGCTGACGACGGTCGCCACGGCGACGCTGGGCGCGCAGGGCGCCACGGCGGCCGGACCGGCGCCGTACTTCACGCCGCTCGCCAACCCCCTGAGCAGCGAACGCGGGGACGCGGTGGCGGCTGTGCTGCCCAGCGGGCAGGTTCTCATCGCCGGTGGCCAGGACGGAAGCGGCGTGCTCTCGAGCGCCGAACTGTTCGACCCGGCAAGCGACACGTTCACCAAACTGCAGGGCGCCGGCAGCGAAACGGTCGAAGTGCGTCAGGGCGCGGTGGCGGCAACGCTGCCCGACGGCGAAGTCCTGATCGCGGGCGGCTCCAACTACAAAACCCCCACCTACCTGTCGAGCGCGGAAGTGTTCGACCCCGCCGACGACACGTTCACCAAGCTCGAAGGCCCCGGCAGCGAAATGAGGGTGGCGCGCGAACACCCCGTGGCGACCGCGCTGCCCGACGGCGAGGTCCTGATCGCGGGCGGCTCGACGACGGTCGAAATGATGCCCGGCATGTTCGTGCCGGAGGTGGTGTCCAGCGCGGAACTGTTCGACCCCACCGACGACACGTTCACCAAGCTCGAAGGCCCCGGCAGCGAACTCACCGAAGCCCGCTGGGGCGCGGTGGCGGCGACGCTGCACGACGGGGAGGTGCTGATCACCGGCGGGCGCGAACAGGGCAGCGCGGAACTGTTCGACCCGACCGACGACCGCTTCACGAAGCTCGAAGGCCCCGGCAGCAGCCTCGTCGTGCCGCGCCAGGGCGCCGCGGCGAGCGTGCTGCCCGACGGCCAGGTCCTGATCGTCGGTGGCCTGCACGGTGTCGCGAACCAGGGCGTCGCGGAACTGTACAACCCGTCCAGCGGCACCTTCACCAAGCTCGAAGGCCCCGGCAGCGAACTGAGCGAAGTGCGCGAATTCGCGACCGCCTCGACGCTGCCCGACGGTCGCGTGCTGGTCGCCGGCGGCGTCAACTCGCAGGGCTGGCTCTCGCAGGCCGACGTGTTCCTCGCGGCGCCCGAGGCGCAGGTCGTGGGCGGGGGCTTCGGCGCGCAGACGGTCGGCGAGTCGCGGGCGCAGGCGGTGGTGGTCACGAACATCGGCGCCCAGGATCTCTCGATCGTGGGCGCCTCACTCGAAAGCGCCGACGCGGCCGAATGGACGATCGACGGCGACGGCTGCTCGAGCCGCACGCTTCGCTTCGGCCAGTCGTGCACGATCTCGCTGCTGTTCACCCCCGCTCAGGAAGGGTCGCTGCAAGCGACGCTGAAGCTCGTCGACGACGAACCCGCGCAGGCCAGCAGCACCAGCCTGACCGGCACCGGCGTGGCTGCCAGCCATGGGCCGCAGGGACCGGAAGGCAAACAGGGAGCAAGCGGCGCGGCCGGCGCGCAGAGCGAACCCGGCGCCATCGGTGCGACGGGTTCCCCGGGTGCTACCGGCGCCACGGGCGCGGCAGGCGCCACCGGCTCGTCCGGCGCGAAGGGCGCAACCGGTGCGAGCGGCGCGACCGGCGCGACCGGGCAGCGCGGACCGGCGGGCCGGGTCGAGCTGGTCGTCTGCACCAGCACGCCGGCCAAGCACGGAGCGCTGCTGCAACACTGCGAAGCCAAGCCGAGTGCCAACCCGTTCAAATTCACCGGACGTGGCCGCAAACTCGCGGTCTCGCTCTACCGCGGCGGGCGCCTCTATGTGAAGGGCTTCGCGCTGTCCGCCGCCGACGGCAAGACGCAACTGCTGCTCGGACCGCTGCGCACGCTTCCCCGTGGTCGCTACACCCTGACGATCGAGAACAGGCACGAGCAACAGCGCGAGATCATCACGGTCTCGTAGCGCCCGCGAGATCAACCTTTGCTCGGTGCTTGGAGGGACGTGTAGCCCTACACGTCCAGAGATGACCAAGAGATTGGCATCGGAGCGGCCCGCTTGCGCTGGCTCCAATCGCGGACATGGGCTTCGTTACGAGTCGCCGCAGGCTCAGCCTCACCGGGGCGGGTGCCGATCAGGGAGGGATGGATGCCTCCGCTCAAGCCTTCGCGCACGGGGTGCACCGTACGCGCAGCACACTGCGTGCCTGGCAACACGACCGGTGGCGGATCCTGCGCCGCTGGACGAGGGGCTCCGCGCTCGCGGCGCTCGGGCTGCTCGTCGCGGTGCTCATCGTCTCCGCGCTGTCCGGCACCGGAGCTGAACCACTCCCTCGCGAACCCCCCTTCGCCGTCGGGAACATCGCCGCTGTCGCAGGCATCCTCACTCACAACCTCCTTGTGCTCGCACTGCACGCGATGGCCTGCGTGGCGGGCTTCATCGCCGGTAGCTCGCTACCGCTGCAGGCCGAGTCCCGGCGCGGCGTCTCGCGCTGGGTTCACGAACACGGAGGACGCATCGCGATTGCGTTTGTGATCTGCGCGACCACGTTCTCCCTCTCCGCCCAGGCATACCTACTCGGAGACCAGCTCGCCGCCTTCGCGCACTCACTCGCCGTACCCCCCGCGCTGCTCCTGCTCACCGTCCTACCTCACGCGATCCCCGAGCTGACCGCGTTGTTCCTCCCCCTCGCCGCGTGGATCATGGCCAGCCGCCGCGGCGAGTGGGACCAGCTACTCGCCGCGACACTCCTCACGGTCTCCGTCGCAGTGCCTGTGTTGGTTGCAGCCGCGCTCGTCGAGGTCTACATCTCCCCCCACCTCTTCCACGCCGTGGTCGGCCACCTTCCCCCCGTTGCGCCTCAACAGGGCGAATAGCGTCCCTGCTCCTCACCACGTTTCGACGTGCGGCCGCTTCTTGGCACCCCGCGCGCGCCACCCCTGCGGCTCCTGCGCGAACAGCGTCTCGATCCACCGCCGCGAGTCCGCCGGGTCGATCACGTCGTCGATCTCCCCATACGCAGCCATGTTCACACCCCTTCCGTGCTCGTACGCCGCGGCCACCGTCGCCGCGAACACCCGCTCCCGCTCCGCCGCATCCTCGATCGCCTCCAGCTCCCGGCGCATCCCCAGGCGCACCGCGCCCTCCAGGCCCATGCCCCCGAACTCCGACGTCGGCCACCCCACCGTGAACAGCGGCGCCTTGAAGCCACCCCCCGCCATCGCCTGCGCGCCCAACCCGTAGCCCTTGCGCAGCACAATTGTCCCCGTCGGCACTGTCACATTTGCACCCGTCACGAACATCCGCGCGAAGTGACGCACCGTCGCCGTCCCCTCCGCCTCGGGGCCCACCATGAACCCCGGCGTATCGCACAGAAACAGCACCGGCAGCTCAAACGCATCGCACAGCTGCACAAAGCGCGCCGCCTTGTCCGCCCCGTCCGCATCGATCGCCCCGCCCAGGTGACCTGGGTCGTTTGCCACCACCCCCAGCGGCCTGCCCCCGATCCGCGCCAGCGCCGTCACCATCCCCACACCGAAGCCCCCCCTCAGCTCCAGCACCGAGCCCTCGTCGCACAGCGTCTCCAGCACCCCCCGCACCTCATACGCCCGCTTGCGCCGTTCTGGAACGAGCCCGCGCAACGCGCTCTGGTCGGGCACCGTGAACTCCTCGGTTGGACCATTGAAGTAGGAGAGGTAACGCTTCGCCGCCGCCACCGCCGCCACCTCGTCCGCCACCCTCAGGTCCACCACCCCGTTGGCGTACTGCACCTCGATCGGGCCCACCTCCCCCGGCTCGTACACACCCAGCCCACCCCCCTCGATCATCGCCGGGCCGCCCATCCCGATGCTCGCATCCTCCGTCGCAATCACCACATCGCAGCACCCCAACAGCGCCGCATTGCCCGCGAAGCAGTATCCCGCGGCCACCCCCACGAGCGGCACCCGGCCACTCAGGCGCGCGAATAGGTGAAACGCCCTGCAGTCCAAACCCGCCACCATCGGCACATCCACGTCCCCCGGACGTCCCCCGCCGCCCTCCGCGAACAGCACCACCGCCAGCCCGCTGCGCTCCGCGATCTCGAACAGCCGGTCCTTCTTGAGATGGCCCCGCATCCCCTGCGTCCCCGCCAGCACCGTGTAGTCGTAGGACATCACCGCGCAGCGCCGCCCCTGCACCTCGCCCACCCCCCCGATCAGGCCATCTGCCGGCGTGCGCGCGATCAACTCCTCCCGCGAGCGCCGCCGCTCCTGCGCCGCGAACACCAACGGCCCGTACTCCACGAACGTCCCCTCATCGACCAGATCCGCCACGTTCTCCCGCGCGGTGCGTCGCCCCTGCCCCCGCCGCCGCGCCACCGCCTCGGGGCGCGCCGCGTCGAGGCCCAGCGTGTGGCGCTCCCGCACCGCCTCCACGTCCGCTCGCAGTCCCGCCTGCTCCCCCTCCGGCGAGCCCGCCAGCGCCCCCCCTCCAGCCACAGCCCGAGCGGCCCGCCCGCCCGCTGTGGGCTCGGCCATCTGCATCGCCCCCGCCAGCACCACCAGCACCGCACCCTCCTCCACTGCATCCCCCACCGCCACCTCCACCCGGCGCACCACCCCGTCCGCCTCCGCCAGCACCTCGTGCTCCATCTTCATCGCCTCCAGCACCACCACCACCGCACCCGCCCGCACCGGAGCGCCCGGGCCGTGCGCGACCGCGACCACCACCCCCGCGAACGGGGCCCTCACCGCAAACTCCGTCTCGCTCACAACAGCATCCGATCCCGGTGGCATCGCGCAATCATTGCGCAGGCGCCCCGGGCTCCACTTGGAGCGCACATCTGCGCAGACCGGCCGCTCCCAAGATGCGTGGGCCCTTTAGGAGTACTGCGGCTCCGCGCGCCCCGGGAACAGGTCCGGCAGGCCCTCGCTCACCCGTTCGCCGAACTGGGGATCGCGCTTCTCCAGGAACGACTTGACTCCCTCGCGTGCGTCCGCCGCCTGGCCGCGCGCGAACATCGCCCGCGAGTCCGCCCGGTGCGCCGCCATCGGGTGCTCGGCCCCCAGGTTGCTCCACATCAGCCTCCGTGCCAACGCCACCGAGACCGGCGCCGTGTTCTGCGCGATCTCCTGCGCCAGCGCGCGCGCCGCATCGAGCAGCTCCTCCTGCGGGTGCACGCTGCGCACCAGGCCGCCCGCCAGCGCCTCCTGCGCCGCGAACACCCGCCCCGTCGCCACCCACTCCATCGCCTGGCTGATCCCCACGATGCGCGGCAAGAACCAGCTCGAACACGCCTCCGGCACGATCCCCCGGCGCGTGAACACGAAGCCCATCCGCGCCCCCTCCGCCGCCAGGCGGATGTCCATCGGCAACGTCATCGTGATCCCCACCCCCACCGCCGGCCCGTTGATCGCCGCGATCACCGGCTTGTTGCACGCGAAGATCCGCAGCGCCACCTGGCCCCCGGTGTCGCGCGGAATCTCGCCCTCCGCAGTCGCCAGGTCGCGCCAGTCGAATGTGCTGCCGTCCGGCGCCAGGTCGGCGCCCGCACAGAAGCCCCGCCCTGCACCCGTCACGATGATCGCGCGCACCTCGTCGTCCCCGTCGGCGCAGTCGAACGCCGCGATCAGCTCGCGCCCCATCGTCGACGTGAACGCGTTCAGGCGCTCTGGGCGGTTCAGCGTGATCGTCAGGATGTTCTCGGCGACCTCGTAGCCGATGCTCTCAAAGTCCATCGCGGTGATCCTCCAATCGGATGCGGATAACGTCGCGGCCCAGCGTAGAGCGCTGCCCACAATAGATACCGGCTCTGGGGTCCCGCCTACTCACGCCGGGCCCCCCACCAGCTCCAGCAGGGGCTCGCACAGGGTGGGCGGGGCGACGAGAATGCCCCAGGGGAGGTCCTCGTGCACGGGCAGCTCCACGACCCGCAGGCCGGCCGCTTCGCAGAGCAGCGCCCCCGCAGCGATGTCCCACGGCTTCACCGTCCGCTCGAAGTACGCGTCGTAGCGACCCGCCGCCGTCCACGCGAGGTCCAGGGCGGCGCTGCCGAAGCGCCGGACATCCCGCACCCGCGGGATCACCCGCGCCAACACCTGCGCCTGGGCTGCACGCACGCGCGCGTCGTAGGCGAAGCCGGTTGCGACCATCGCGCCTGCGAGCTCCGGCGCGCGGGCAGCGCCCTTCAGCGTCAGCTCGTCGTACCTGCGCCCCCAGCTTTCCGGCGGGGGCGGCACGTTCATCGGGTACTTCGTCGGCGACTTCATCCGCGCCTCGCCGCCACGCCTCGCCTTGAAGAGCTCCTCGCGAAGCGGATCGTAGATCGCGCCCGCCAGCGTGCCCTGCGCGTCGCGCACGGCGACACTGACGCACCACTGCGGTATCCCGAAGAGGAAGTTGACGGTCCCGTCGAGCGGGTCCACCACCCAGCGCAGCCCACTCACGCCGGGCTCGTCCGCTTCGCCCTCCTCCCCCAGGAACCCGTCCCGCGGGCGACGTAGCGCGATCTCTTCGCGGATTTGCCGCTGGGAGGCGCGATCCGCCTCGCTCACCAGGTCGGTCGGGGTGCTCTTGCTCTCGACCTCCCGCTCCTCACCGTGCAGGAATCGCTCGCGCAGCAGGAAGCCGGCCGCGAGCGCAATCTCGCCCGCCAGCTCGAGCAGCTCCTCCACCGAGTCGCCGACCAGGAGCTCCGATCTGGCGCGCGTGTTCGCATCCGGGCCCATGCGGTCGGGCTCGCTTCCCCCGGCTCGCTCACGCAAACTCGGGCGGGCGGTGCTGCGCCCAAGGGCGCTCGGCCTCGACCTGTCCGGCGAGCGAGAGCAGCGTCGCCTCGTCGTCGGGCCTGCCCACGAGCTGCACGGCGAGCGGGAGATGGTCGCTGTCCTCGGTGAAGCCCGCGGGGATCGAGACTGCGGGCTGGCCGGTCGCGTTCCAGGTGCCGAGGAACGGGATCAGGCGCGTGCCGCCGTTCATCGTCCGCACCATCCCGCCCCCCTCGTACTCGCCGAGGCGCAGCGCCGGCCGGGCAGTGCAGGGGAGCAGCAGAGCATCGTGGTCGGCGAACACCCGCCCCATGCGCGCGTTCAGTGCCGCTTCGGAGGCGAGCGCACGCGCGATGCCCTTGGTGCCGACCAGCTCGCCGGCGCGCACGATGTGGCGGCTGCGGCGCTCCATGCGCTCGACGTGGCCGATGTCGGTCGCCGACTCGTAGGCGCCGCGCAGATAGCGCGCCACGAGGTGAGGGCCCAGCCACGGGGGATAGTCGGGGTTGCGCTCGACGAGCTCGTGGCCGAGCGAGCGCAGCAGCTCGACGGCCTGCTCATGCGCGCGCAGCACACGCGCGTCGATTGGCTGCGGCAGGATCGGCTTGGTGGAGTAAGCGATCCGCAGGCGGGCGGGCGGGCGTCCAGCCGGCGCGGCGGCCTCGCTGAAGCTGCCCTGCGCGGGGGGCGTTTGCGCGGTTAGGTCGAGGAACAGCGCCGCGTCGCGAACGTTACGCGCGATCGGCCCGTACACCGCGAGGCCGTGCCAGCCGTAGAGCTGCTCGGTGTGGGGGGCGAGCGAGATGCGGTGGCGCTGGGGCTTGATCCCGAACAGGCCACAGAAGCTCGAGGGGATGCGAATCGAGCCGAGGCCGTCGGAGCCGAGCGCGGCGCCGATCAGGCCGGCGGCGACCGCGGCGCCCGACCCGCCCGAGGAGCCCCCCGGGGTGTGCTCGAGGTTCCAGGGGTTGCGCGTGATGCCGAACGTGGGGGTCTCGGTGAACGGCCACAGCGTGAGCTCGGGCACGTTGGTCTTGCCGAGCACGATCGCCCCGGCCTCGCGCAGGCGGCGCACCACCTCCTGATCGGCGCTCGCGACCTGCTCGGCGGCGCGCGTCCCGAATGAGGTGATCTCGCCGGCGACATCGGCATCGTCCTTGATCGCGATCGGGACCCCGAGCAGCGGGCGCTGCCCGCCGGCGGCGCGGCGGGCGTCGGCCTGGTCGGCTTCGAGCAAGGCGCGCTCGGCGAAGACCGTCTTGTAGGCGTTCAGCCGGCTGTCGTAGCGCTCGATCCGATCGAGGTAGAGCTGCACGAGCTCGCGCGAGGAGATCTCTCCCTGGGCGATCAGCTCCGCCTGGCGGGCGATCCCTGCGAAGGCGAGGTCGATGGCATCCATCGCGGGCAATCTAGTACATGCCGCCGGCTCTGGCACGCCGCGAGGACCTGGGAAACAGCTACTATAATAGGGCGACCGCAAATGGCGATCCACACGCCGAGCCGCACTATAAGATCGTTGCAAAGCGCTCAAACTGCGCTTGGACCGGAGCACGCCAGGGTCTCCCGGCAGCACGCGCATACACGAAAGGGGAGCATCCGTGTCCTATCCCGTCACCTTCGAAGCCGACTACGTCGAGCGGCGCAACCGCCTGACGGCCTTCTTCCGCTTGATCCTCGCCATCCCCGTCGCAATCTGGCTGTACATCTACGCGATCGTGGCCACCATCGCAGTCGTGATCGCATGGTTCGCGATCGTCTTCACCGCCCGCTACCCGCGAGGCCTGTACGACTTCGTCGCCGGATATACCCGCTTCGTCACGCGGGTCACCGCGTACGCCGCGCTGCTGTGCGACCCCTACCCCGCGTTCGGCGGCTCCGACGATCCCGCCTACCCCGTACGCCTGGAGTTCGCGGGGCCGCTGGAGCAGTACAGCCGCCTCAAGACGCTCTTTCGCATCATCCTCGCGATCCCGATCGTGATCCTGCGCTACGTGATGGGGCTGCTGCTCGAGATCGGCGCCGTCGCTGCGTGGGTCGTGATCCTGATCGTCGGCCGGATGCCCCGCGGGCTGTTCGACCTGATGGTCCTGGCCAACTCCTACACCGCCCGCAGCGACGTCTACCTGTGCCTGCTGACCGAGACCTACCCGCCCTTGCAGGATGAGCAGACGCGCACAGCGGGCACCGCTGCGCCCCCTTCGTTCGAGCCGCCCGCGCCCGCGTAGAGGAAGGGTGGAAAGGGGGCACGCGAGAACTGGGAGCCGCTCAGGCGCTGGCAGCCGGAAGCCTGCTCGGGCGCGAGAACTGGAATCCTGCTCAAAGCGCTGGGAGCCGGAAGCCTGCGCAGGCGCGGGCGACTCAGACTGGAGTGACCGGGTTGCGCTTTGCCGGCCACTCGCGGCGGCGGCCCTCGGCGAGTGCGAAGCGACGAATCAGCTCCTCCCGCAGCGCATCCGGCTGGATCACCGCATCCACCACGAGCTCGGAGGCGAGGTGCAGGATGTCGATGTCGGCGGCGTACTCCGCGCGCAGGCGCTCGGTCTCGGCGGCCCGCTCGGCGTCGTCGGGGATCGCCTGCAGCTGGTTGTAGTAGACCGCGTTGATCGCCGCCTGCGGGCCCATCACCGCGATCGACGCCCCCGGCAGCGCCAGACAGCAGTCCGGATCGAACGCCGGTCCCGCCATCGCATATAGCCCCGCCCCGTAGGCCTTGCGCACGACCACCGAGAGCTTGGGGACCGTCGCTTCGCTAACCGCGCTGATCATCTTCGCCCCGTGGCGGATGATCCCCTGGCGCTCCACCTGCGTGCCAATCATGAACCCCGGCACGTCCGCCAAGAACAGCAGGGGTACGTTGAACGCGTTGCACGTCCAGATGAACCGCGCCGCCTTGTCCGCCGAATCCACGAACAGCACTCCCCCCTTCACCTTCGGCTGGTTCGCCACGACCCCCACCGCGCGGCCCGCCAGGCGCGCGAAGCCCACGATCAGCTCCTTCGCCCAGCGCGGGTGGATCTCCATGAACGAGTCCGCGTCCACGAGCGCGTCCAGCAGCAGCTTCATGTCGAACGGCTTGTTCTCGTCCGCGGGGATCAGCTCTCCGATCGGGGTCTTCGAGGCCGGCGCGAAAGGCCCGGCGGGGAGTCCGTTGGAGGACTTGGGGGAGGAGCTCGCAGCGACGTCCGCGGGGGCGGAGGTGGGCGTGTCCTCCGTGGGCGTGTCCTCCATGGGCGGGTGGGCCTCCCAGTCATTCGGCAGGTAGGAGAGGTAGCGCTTCGCAACGTCGATGCCCTCCTCGTCGGACTTCACGAGCATGTGTCCGCAGCCGCTGACGCCGGTGTGCATGCGCGCGCCGCCCATCTCCTCGAGGGTGACATCCTCGCCGATCACCATCTGCGCCATCCGCGGCGAGCCGAGGTACATCGAGGCGTTGCCATCGCGCATGATCACGATGTCGCAGAACGCCGGGATGTAGGCACCGCCGGCGGCGGAGGGGCCGAACAACACGCACACCTGGGGCACGAGGCCCGAAAGCTTGACCTGGTTGTGGAAGATCCTTCCCGCCCCCCGGCGCCCGGGGAACATCTGCACCTGATCGGTGATCCGTGCCCCCGCGGAGTCCACCAGGTACACCATCGGCACCCGCAGCTGCAGCGCCCGCTCCTGGATGCGGAGGATCTTCTCCACCGTCTTCGGGCCCCACGAGCCCGCCTTCACGGTGGGGTCGTTCGCCATCAGCGCCACCGCGCGGCCCTCGATCCGTCCGAGGCCGGTCACCACCCCGTCCGCGCCGAGGCCATCCTCCTGCCAGTTCGCCAGCAGCGCCTCCTCCGCGAACGAATCCGAGTCGAGCAGGCGCGCCACGCGCTCACGCACGGGCAGCTTGCCCTGCTCCCTGGCCTTCTCGCGATGGCGCTCCGGACCGCCCTGCAGGGCGCGCTCGGAAGCGCCGGTCAGAGCGCTCACAGGCGCGCGCGCTCCCCGCCGAGCCAGCGCCCTCCGCGCGGGGGAAGCGCTGCACTCACGGGCGCGGCAGTCCCCGATACCGGTGGTGACGGCGGTGGCGACCGCGCGCGAGGTTGCGTTCGTGGCGCGCCTGCTGGCGCGCTTCGACCAGCTCGAGGTCCGAGGCCGGGCCGAATAGCCGCCACGCGTCGCGCACCACGGGCAGCAGCGTCACGCCGATCACCCACGCCGGCCAGAAACTTCCCGACGGACCGCTCGCGAGCCAGATCCCCACGGACAGCAGCGACACGCCCACCGAGCCCCCCGCCTCCTGGAGCAGGCGTCGGCGCAGTTGGGTCTTACGCTTGGTCAGCGCGCGCTTCACCGAAGTCGAGCTCACCGGCAGGTCCACGCGCAGCACGTCGAGATCAGCGCGCGTCGAGGCGCGGTAAGCCTCGCCGACGCGGTCCTCCAGCTCCTCGGAGGTGAGCCTGCCCGCCCCCGCGTGCTCGCGCAACTCGTCGATTACCTGCTCACGCTCATCGTCGGCGACACGCAACTGAGAGATATCGGTCATACCCTTGAATGTAATCCACAGCGCGCCGGTTCGCATGAAGATTGTTCCCCAGGCAACAAATTTGTTCCCCAGGGAACGAATTTGTGCGCCGGAAACCATGTCGTCCAACTAAGGTATTTACGCATCAGGGCGGTATTTGCCGAGCTCCCCCTACAGCGCCGGGTTGGGAACGGGCTCCTCCCCGGAATAGTCGTAGAAGCCGATCCCGGACTTGCGCCCGAGCCAGCCGGCGGCGAGCATCTTGCGCAGCACGGGCGGGCAGGCGAAGCGCCGTTCGCGGAACTCCTCGAAGAGCACGTCGCAGATCGCCCCCAGCGTGTCCAGCCCCACAAAGTCGGAGAGCAGCAGAGGGCCCATCGGGTGGCCGGCGCCGGCCTTCATCGCGGCGTCGATCTCGAGCACCGAGCCGACCTGCTCTTCCAGGGCGCGCATCGCGTCGAGCAGGTAGGGAACCAGCAGGCGGTTGACGATGAACCCCGCTTTGTCGCGCGTGGGGATCGCGAGCTTGCCCTCGGAGCGGATGAACTCGAGCGCGGTGTCGAGCGTCTGCGGCGAGGTGGTAACGCAGCGCACCACCTCCACGAGACTCATCACCTGCGCGGGGTTGAAGTAGTGAAGCCCCAGGAACTGCGCGGGCCGCGAGGTACACGCGGCCTGGTCGATCACGGCGAGCGAGGAGGTGTTGCTCGCGAAGATCGCCTCCGGCTTGACGATCTCATCGACCTCCCGCCACATCTCGAGCTTCAGCTCGAGACTCTCGGTGATCGCCTCGATCACCAACTCGCAGTCGCCGAGGTCGCGGTAGTCCACGGTTCCCTTGATGCGCCCCCGCACGGCGTCCGCATCCTCCTGGGTGCTCTTGCCCTTCTCCACCGCCCGCGCCAGCTGCTTCTCGATCTTGCCAATGCCCTTCGCGAGCGTCGCGTCGTCGACCTCGCGCAGCACCACCTCATAGCCGGCCTGCGCCGCGACCTGCGCGATCCCGTGGCCCATCAGCCCCGCGCCGAGCACGCCGACTCTCTCGATCTGCTGCGCCATCCCGAACCTCCGCTCCCAAAGTTTTTTGTTATTTCCTGTGCCGCCCGAGGAGCCTATTACGTGATCGCGGCCCGCGCCACGGGCCGAGTACCCTTACACCATGCCCACCGATCAGGACTTCGACCTCTCCGCGGCGGGCCTGCGCGCGGACGGCACCGACCTGCGGATCTCCGTAGAGGTACTCGCGAGCAAGCTCGAGGAGTCGCTACCGGGGCACACCCATGTCGAGCGCCACGGCGGCGGCCTGCTCGGCCGCGGCGAGAAGCGCGTCCGCCAGATCCGGGTCGAACTGGCGGGCAACTGCTACCAGCTGACAGTCGCGGGGGACCGTGTGGAGGGCTTCCGCGAGCGCCAGGTGGGGGGCATCTCGATCAAGCGCGAGCCGCTTGATCCGAGCGCCTGGGTGAGCGCCCTGACAAGCGACATGCGCGCGGAGGCCGAGCGCAGCGGCGAGGCCCGCGCGGCGCTCGAGCGCCTGCTGGGGTGAGCATGGGCAAACGCGAAACCGACCCGCAAGGCGGGGAGCCACCCGAGTCGCCCGCCGAAGAGCGCGAGGAGGAGCTCTCGCAGGAGCGCATCGAACGGGGCGGTATCCCAATCGCGGCGGAGCGTCGCCTGCGCGAGCTGGGAGAGCACGGGGGAACGTTCACATCGGACCTGTCGGTGGCGGACTTTGCGCTCTGTCACCAGCTCGGGCTGCGCCCGCTCTCGCAGGTGATGGGCAGCTCGGTCTACCAGATGGGCTACCAGGAAGGGATGGGCGGCATGGGCTGGGGCGGCACGATGCTGACCGAGCTCGACACGCTCTCACGCGCCCTCAACGAGGTCCGTGGGCGGGCGCTCGGGCGGCTCGCCGAGGAGGCTCGGCAGGTGGGCGCGGACGCAGTCGTGGGTGTACATACCCGCACGGGCGAGAGCGACTTTGGAACGGGCTCGATCGCGCTCGAACAGGTCGTCGTCGGCACCGCTGTGCGCCGCGGGGAGGAATCGGGGTACGGAGCAGCGCCAACCATCGCGGAGCGGGCGCCCCGCGAAGCCGCAGCCCATGAAGCCGCAGCGCCCCACGGAGCCGCAGCGCCCCACGGAGCCGCAGCGCCCCACGGAGCCGCAGCGCCCCACGGAGCCGCAGCGCCCCGCGAAGCCGCAGCCCATGAAGCCGCAGCGCCCCACGGAGCCGCAGCGCCCCGCGAAGCCGCAGCCCATGAAGCCGCAGCGCCCCACGGAGCCGCGACGCCCCGCCAACAGCGATTGAGCCCCCGCGAGCGTGCGGGGAGCAGAGGCGGGGCGCCGGTGCTGACGGAGCTCTCGGTGGCGGACTTCGCGAAGCTCGTGCAGGCGGGCTTCGAGCCGTGTGGGATCGTCGCGTGGAGCTCGGTGTTCTTCGTGTCCTACGCGTTTAGCCCGATGCTCGAAGGGGGCATGCTCGGGGGCGGCGGATTCCAGAACTACGAGCTGAGGGAGTTCACCCAGGCCTTCTACAGCGCCCGCGAGACCGTCATGCAGCGCATGGCCGACCAGGCCAACGCGCTGGGCGCCACGGGGGTGGTGGGCGTGAGGATCGGACACACGGCGCGCCGGCATACGATCGGTCGAGAACTCGGAGGCCGTGAGCGCAGCGGTCTGATGGTGACCTTCAACGCGATCGGCACCGCGATCCGCCAGGAGCAGCAGATCTCCATCAACCCCCCCGAGACGACGGTCGACCTCACCGCATGAGCAGACCCCGTCCGAACCCGCAGTCGACCCGACCACCTGAGCAAGACCACCAGCGAAGGAGCCCCCACCGATGAGCAGCGACAGCGAGCAGGAGACCACGTATGACCCGACCTCCCTGGAGGGGGTCCCGGAGGCGGGCCGCACGCGACTGCAGCAGAACCGCGCGGGCCTGTTCACTTCGGATTTGAGCGTGAACGAGTTCCTGCTGATAAAGCAGGCGGGCTTCGACCCGGTGGGGCTGGTGGTGGGGAGCTCGATCTACCACATCGGCATCCAGATGGCGGGGTGGAAGAAAAGCCAGGAGCTGAAAGTGCTCTCCGAGGCGATGTACGGGGCGCGCCAGCTCGCGATGACGCGCATGGAGGAGGAGGCCGACCAGCTCGGGGCGGACGGGGTGGTGGGAGTGCGCCTGGACATCGGGCGCTACGAATGGGGCCAGGACATGGCGGAGTTCATCGCGATCGGCACCGCTGTCAAGCACCGGAAGGGGGAGATGCACAGGGCCCCGAACGGACGCCCGTTCACGAGCGACCTCTCGGGCCAGGACTTCTGGACGCTGCTGCGCACGGGGCACCGTCCGCTGGGGATGGTGATGGGCAGTTGCGTCTACCACGTGGCCCACCGCGGAATGCTCCAGTCGATGGCCCAGACGGGGCGCAACGTGGAGCTCGCGAACTTCACCCAGGCGCTCTACGACGCGCGTGAGCTCGCGATGGAGCGGATGCAGAGCGAGGCCCAGGAGATCGGCGCCGAGGGCATCGTGGGCGTGGACCTCCAGGAGAAGAGCCACGGCTGGGGCAGCCACACGATCGAGTTCTTCGCGGTCGGCACCGCGATCATGCCCCGCGAGGGCTACGACGGCGCGATCGAAGCGCCCACCCCGGTGCTGGACCTGTCGAGCTGAGCGAAGCGCCCACGTCGGTACCGCGCCTGTCGAGCTGAGCCAGCGCCCACGCCGGCGCCGCGCCTGTCAAGCTGAGCCAGCGCCCACGCCGGCTCCGCGCCTGTCAAGCTGAGCCAGCGCCCACGCCGGCGCCGCGCCTGTCAAGCTGAGCCAGCGCCCACGCCGGCGCCGCGCCTGTCAAGCTGAGCCAGCGCCCACGCCGGCTCCGGACCCGTCGAGCTGAGCCGTAGCGCCCACGCCAGTGCCGGACCTCTCTCGAGCATGAGAAGAAATTAATCCATTGGCTTGAAAGGTTCGCGGGCTGGCGGAGTCTCCTCGGTTAAAAGCCCCGAACAGAGGAGGCACTGTGATGCCCAGCCGAAGGCGCCTGTTAACCACGATCGCCGCCACGCTCGCCTGCGCGGCGCTCACGCCAGGGGCCGCCCTGGCGTTCGACCACCCGTTCATCGGGCAGTTCAAGACAATCGCTGCGCTCGGTAGCACCGTGCCGGCCAACGGAGACGTGAACCCCTACGGGATTGTCACCGTCCCCTGGAGTACCGGCTCACTGGTCCGCGGGGACACCCTCGTAAGCAACTTCAACAACGAAGAAAACCTCCAGGGCACCGGCACGACGATCGTGCAGATCAGCCCCACGGGGAGCCTCTCGCTGTTCGCCAAGATCAATCCAGCGCGACTGCCCGGCTCGTGCCCGGGCGGGGTGGGACTGACGACAGCGCTGGCGATCTTGCCCAACGGGTTCGTCGTGGTGGGCAGCCTGCCCACGAGCAACGGCCAGGCGGCCACCGCCCAGGCGGGGTGTCTGATCGTGCTGAACAGCGCGGGCCACGTGGTGCAGACGATCTCGGGGCCCCCGATCAACGGCCCTTGGGACATGACCTCGGTCTCACAGGGGGACAGCGCGACGCTGTTCGTGACGAACGTGCTCAACGGCACGGTCGCCTCCGGCGAAACCCCCACGAATGGGGGAACAGTGGTGCGCATCCGCGTACATGTGGGTGACCACTTCGGCCACTTCGACGACCGTGCGCGTCACGGGCTGCAGGTGACGAGCATGGAAACGATCGCCGAAGGCTTCCCCGAGCGCACCGACCCGGCGGCGCTCGTGATCGGTCCCACGGGTGTGGGGCTGGGTGAAGAAGGCACGCTGTACGTGGCGGACACCCAGGGCAACCGGATCGCGGCGGTCCCCGGCGCGCTGTACCGCCAGAGCCCGCTGGGCGAAGGCGGAGAAACGATCGCCACGGGCGGCTACCTGAACAATCCGCTCGGGCTCGTGATCACCCCCAACGGAGACATCCTCACCGCGAACGGCAACGACGGGAACCTCGTCGAGACGACCCCGATCGGCGCCGAGTTCCAGCCCCTGGACACCGGGGCCGGCGGCGGCGGGTTGTTCGGACTCGCGATCGCGCCCCACAACCAGGGGGTGCTGTTCGTCAACGACACCGAAAACACCCTGGACCTCCTGCACTGAGGATCGGTCCCTGATGCGGCTGGGTGGGGCGCGCGAATGCCTCCCCCAGCCGCGCAGGCCCACGCCTGGGACCCACTCGGGCCCATGCCTCGGGCCACGCCTGGGGCCCACTCCGGGGGTCCACGCCTGGGACCCACTCGGGCCCATGCCCCGGGCCACGCCTGGGGCCCACTCCGGGGGTCCACGCCTGGGACACACTTGGGCCCATGCCTCGGGCCACACCTGGGGACCACTCCGGGGGTCCACGCCTGGGGCCTACTCCTGGGACCTACTCCTGGGACCTACTCCTGGGACCTACTCCTGGGACCTACTCCTGGGACCTACTCCTGGGACCTACTCCTGGGACCTACTCCTGGGGCCTACTCCGGGGCCCGCTCCGCTGGGCCCACGCCGGTGCGTCATCCTTCAGGGCGAACCTCGAGCGAACGGAGCCCCGATGAGCATCGTCATGACCGAAGACCGCGGCGCGGTGCGCCACGTCGTGCTGAACCGCCCGGAGAAGCGCAATGCGATGAACCAGGAGCTGCTGCGCGAGCTGGGCGGCGCTCTACGCGCGGCCGCCGAGGAGGACGCGGTCCACTGCGTGCTGCTGCGCGGCGCGGGGCCGGTGTTCTCTGCGGGCGTGGACCTCGCGGAGCTCGCATCGTTCGCGGGCGAACCGGGTGTGCTGCGCACGTTCCGGGGGGTCTTCCTGGAGTGCGCGAACCTCTGCGAAGCGATGACCAAGCCGGTCGTCTGCCAGATCCACCGCGCGTGCCTCGGCGGGGCCCTGGAGGTCGCGCTGGGGTGCGACCTGCGGATCGCGTCAAGCGACTCGCAGCTGGGACTGCCCGAGGTGAAGTTCGGGATCATCCCCGACGTGGGCGGCTCCACGCGGCTACCCGCGGTGGTGGGCTTGGGGCGCGCGAAGGAGCTGATCATGACCGCCCGCTCGATCGACGCGAGCGAGGCCGAGCGGATCGG
The DNA here is from genome assembly GCA_963747875.1 of uncultured Solirubrobacterales bacterium. GTDB lineage: Bacteria > Actinomycetota > Thermoleophilia > Solirubrobacterales > Solirubrobacteraceae > Palsa-744. Next base: position 4,110,673 of record CAVVGU010000001.1, on the reverse strand, counting down.
CCTGGTCAACCGCGTGGTCCCCGCGGAGGAGCTCGAGCAGGCGACCCAGGCGCTCGTGGAGGAACTGCTCGCCAACTCGCACATCGCGGTGGGCCGCGCCAAGCGCGTGATCGACGCCTCCGCGCGCCCCGCGCTCGCGGCGACGCTCGAGATGGAGGTCTCGGTGCAGGAGTACTGCGTCGCCGCGATGCGCGAGAACGCGCGCGGCGCCCAGGAGCCCGCGGAGGCGCTGGCGGGCTAACCGAGTGTCAGCGGTGCGGCCGTGGGCCGATGAACAACGGATGAGCGGGGGTGCTCACTGAGGGGTGCCGCAACGGACGAGCGGGGTGCTCACCGAGGGTGCCAGTCGACGGGACCGGCCACCAAGGTGTGGCTCCCGAGCGGCCGCCCCAGGATCTCCTGCACGCGCCGCGCGCAGGCAAGTAGCGCGGGGAGATCGATGCCGGTGACATAACCCATCTCGTGGAGCATCGAGACGAGGTCCTCGGTGGCGATGTTGCCGGTGGCCCCCGGGGGCACGGGGCAGCCGCCGAGCTCCCCGAAGCTCGACTCGAAGCTGTCGATCCCGGCCTCCAGGGCGGCGAGCACATTGGCGAGACCCTGCCCACGGGTGTTGTGGAAGTGAGCGGTTAGCTCGACTGCGCCCCCCGCGGTCTCCGCCGACCCGAGTCCCGCTGGGGGCGCGCCCTCCCCGCCCGCGGGGCCCGCACCTAGCCGGCGCGCGGCCTCCCCGCCCGCGGCACCCTCATCCTGCGCGCCGCCGGCCCCGCCCGCGCCTAAGCGTTTGCGCGCGAGCGCGAAGAACTCGCGCACCTGACGGGGGTTGGCCATCCCGGTGGTGTCGCCGAAACCGATCTCCTGCGCGCCCGCGTCGCGCAACGTGGCGGCGATGTCGAGGACGCGCTCCGGGGGTACATAACCCTCGTAGGGGCACCCGAAGCACGTGGAGAGAACCGCCTCGCAGTGCAACCCCTCCGCGCGGGCCCGCGCGAGCACGACCTCCAAGCCGGCGAGCGACTCGGCGATCGAGCGGTTGACGTTCTTGCGGTTGTGGGTCTCCGAGGCGGAGACGATCACGTTGATCTCCTGGAAGCGCTCGCGGTGGCGCAGCGCGTTTTCGAGGCCGCGCTCGTTGGGGATCAGCACACTCACCGCGACCCCCCCGGGGATGTCGATCCCCTCCAGCACCGCCGCGCCGTCCGCGAGCTGGGGGATCACATCGGGACGCACGAAGCTCGTCACCTCCAGGCGCCCCAGACCCGTGCGCGCGAGCGCGTCGATCAGCTCGATCTTGCGCTCCGTGGGGATCGTCTCGGGCTCGTTCTGAAAGCCGTCTCGCGGACCCACCTCCCTGATCCTGACGGTGTCCGCCATCGACGGTCCTCAGCGACCGGTGGGCGTATCAGCTCTGTGTGTTGCTACCGGTTGGCGCATGCGCCAACCGGCGAGACCGCACATGTGCGGTCTCGTTCCGGGACGTGCATGCACGTCCCGGCCGGTCGGTACATGTACCGACCGGGGCAGGGCCACATGTGGCCCTGCCGACACCGCCGCATGCGGCGGTGTCCTCACCACATCGACAGCCCGCCGCTGACCCCGAGCGTCTCCCCCGTGACGTAGGAGGCGTCATCGGAGGCCAGGAACGCGATCGCCGCCGCGACCTCCTCCGGCTCGCCCGCGCGGCGCAGCTGGGTGGTGTCGATCATGTTCTGCTTCAAGCGCGCCCCGATCTCCCCGTAGACCTTCGGGGCAGCGTTCAACAGCGGGGTCTCGATCGGGCCCGGGGCCACCGCGTTGACGCGCACCCGGTAGCGCGCCGCCTCGCGCGCGATCGCCTTCGTGAAGCCGATCACCCCCGCCTTCGCCGCCGAGTACACCGCCGAGCCCTGCGAGCCCACCCGCCCCGCCTCCGAGGCCACGTTCACGATCGCCCCCGCCCGGCGCTCCTGCATCCCCGGGAGCACCGCGTGGGTCACCGCCAGCACCCCGCGGAGGTTGACGGCGAGCACGAAGTCCCACAGCCCCGGGTCGCTTTTCACGAAGAACGAGAAGAGATCCGTGCCCGCGTTGTTGACCAGCACATCGATCTCCCCCAGCTGCTCACGCGCCGCGGCGACCGCGGCAGCGATCGAATCCACGTCGGTGACATCCATGCGCAGGCCCACCCCATCGAGCTCCCCCGCGATCTCGCGCGCGCCCTCCTCGTTGAGGTCCCCCACCGCCACCCGCGCACCCTCCGCCGCCAGACGCCGCGCCGTGGCCGCCCCAATTCCCGAGGCCCCGCCCGTCACTAGCGCAATTTTTCCCTCTAGCCGCATATATATATGGAGATTGATCGCCGCAAAGCCTAGTGGGTGAGGCGGAGCACAGCCATGCTCGTGCTCCTCCTCCCACCCGGTCGCACCCCATCGGAAACCCCCCGGGACCGCCCAACCGGGCATATACTCGGCCCTCGTGCCCGCCCCTGTGTGCATTATCGGCGCCTCGGGCGCCCTCGGCTTCGGGCTCGCCCTCCGGCTGGGGCGCACCGGCGTCCCGATCGTGATCGGCTCCCGCGACGCCGCGCGCGCCGCGGAGACCGTCGCGCGCGTGCGGGCCGCCATCCCCGAGGGATCCTTCGCGGGTTATGACAACGCCGAGGCCCTCGCCCACGCGCCGACCGTGATCCTCAGCGTGCCCTTCCGCAACCAGTCCGAGACCCTCACCAATCTCAAGGGCGCGCTGCGCCCCGGGCAGCTCTTGATCGACGCCTCCGTCCCCCTCGCCGCCGCCGTCAGCGGCAAGGCCACACGGATGCTCGGCGTGTGGCAGGGCTCCGCCGCCCAGCAGACCCAGGAGATGGTGCCCGAGGGTGTACGTGTGGTCTCCGCCCTGCACACCGTCAGCGCCGCCTCCCTCAGCGACCCCGCGCACCAGCTCGCCGAGGACGTGCTCGTCTGCGGGGACTCCCGCGCCGACAAGCGCGAGGCCGCCGCGCTGATCCAGCGGATCGACGGGCTGCGATGCGTGGACTGCGGGCGCCTCGAGATGGCCCGCACCACCGAGTCCCTCACCGCGCTCCTGATCGGCGTCAACGCCCGCTACAAGGCCCACTCCGGCATCCGCCTCACGGGCCTCCCGGAGCAACTGTGGGAGTAGACGTCGTCGTACTCGCCGGGGGCACCGGCGGAGCGAAGCTCGCGCGCGGAATGCTCGACGTGGTCGGGCCCGAGCGCCTCGCCGTGATCGTCAACCCCGGCGATGACATCGAGATCTACGGCGCCCACGTCTCCCCCGATCCCGACCTCGTCTCGTTCTGGCTCGCCGACCTCATCGACGAGCGCGGGTGGGGCCTCGCGGGCGACACCTTCAACGTGATGGACGCCCTCCGCGCGCTCGGGGTGGACGCCTGGTTCAACCTCGGCGACCGCGACCTCGCGTGGTGCATCGAGCGCGCCCGGCTCCTCGCCGAGGGACTCACCGCGACCGCCGCGCTCGAGCGGCTCAACGCAACGATCGGGGTGCACGCGCGGGTGCTCCCCGCGAGCGATGACCCCGTCCGCACCTGGGTCCGCTCGACCGAGGGCTGGCGCTCCTTCCAAGACTTCATGATCCGCCTCCGCGCCGCTGGGCTCGTGGAGGGTCTCGAGTTCCGCGGCGCCGAGCAGGCCACACCCAACCCCCACGCGCTCAGCGCGATCGAGTCCGCACACGCGATCGTGATCGGGCCCTCCAACCCGCTCGCCTCGATCGCCCCAATCCTCGCCGTGCCCGGAATCCGCGAGGCGCTCGCCACCGCCGACGCCCCCGTCCTCGCCGTCAGCCCAATTGTCGGCGGAGAGGTCTTGAAGGGCCCCACCGCAGCGTTCATGGCGTTTGCCGCGCTCGAGTGCAACGCCACCGGAGTCGCCGACTTCTACGGTGAGCTGCTCCGCGGGCTCGTCGCCGACGAACCCGTCGGCAACCTCGAAACGCTCCCCGACCTCCAGACGCTCCAGATCGACACCCGCATGGCCGACCCCCCCGCGCGCGCACGCGTCGCCGAGCAGGTGCTCGCGTTCGCTGACTCGCTCGCCCGGTAGGCGACGGCCTGCGAGTCGCAGCTCGGAGGGTCCCCCGCCCGCGGGGAGTCGCCTCGCGGGCTCCCCTTTTGTGGAGTCGCACGTCGACAACTATCGTTCGACCGACATGCGCACCGTCGCGATCCTCCCCGTCAAGCGCTTCTCCCACGCCAAGCAGCGCCTCGGCGAAAGCGTGGCGGACCCACTGCGGCTGGATCTCGCCCGCGCGATGGTGGGGGACGTGCTGAGCGCCCTGCGCGACTGCGCCGCAATCGAGCGCACGATCGTGGTCACCTGCGAGGAATCGGTCGCCGCCGCCGCCCGCTATCTCGGAGCGATCGTCATCCCGGACACCGCCGAGGAGGGCCAGAGCGCCGCGGTGGCCCAGGGCATCGAGCGCGCCGCACAGGAAGGCTTCGAGCGGGTGCTCTGCATCCCCGGGGACTGCCCCGCGCTCGATCCCGGGGAGCTTGAAGGGCTGCTGGCCGAAACGGGGATTCTCGCCGCAGGCGAGTGTCCCCCGGCTTCGGTCGCCACGCCCAGCGGAGACCGCGACGTCGAGCCGGCCGGGAGCCGCTTCGTTGAGCCGGGGGCCGGGAGCCCTGAGCCGGGCAGGGCCGGCGTACGCGAAGTGGTGATCGTGCCCGATCGCCACGGCATGGGAACCAACGGGCTGCTGCTCACCCCCCCGGACGCCATCGCCCCCAGCTTCGGGCCCGGCAGCTGCGCGCGCCATCAGGAGCTGGCGCGGGCCGCGGGCGCGAACTGCCGGCTCGAGCGGCCCGCTTCGCTGCTGCTCGACATCGACACCGGCGAGGATCTCGCCGCGCTGCGGGAGCGGCTTGCCGGAGAGCCCCGCGCCGGGGCACGGCGGACACGGACCGTGCTCGGGCTAGCGATTCCTTCGCGCGCCGCCTAGGGCTCCTCGCCCTCAGCCCCCCGCGGCCGCCCTGCCCGCCTGCCACTCGTGCAGCGCCCCGATCGCCCCGCCGATGACCCGTTCCAAGAACGTCTCGCGGTCGTTCTCGTGCGGCAGCGGCTCCGCGGGGACCTCCACGCCGAGGAACTCGCACAGCGGCTCCCAACCTTCGGTGACCTGCCACACCAGCAGCCGCTCCGGGGGCACCGTGCGCTTGACCCGCTCGTTGTGGCGCTCGAACTGCTCGATCAGCTGCGCCGGCGTGGCCCACCCGTCCTTGAACGTGCCCTGGGCCCCCCAGAACATGCGATCGACGAGATCCAGGTAGCGTCGCCACTTGGGGTCGATCTCGCCGCGCGCGCTCGCGAGCAGCCGCATCAGCGACTCCCCGTGGCACATCCCCACGATCGTTTCGCGGAAGCTCGGCTCCCACGACTCCGGCTTGCGCACGCTCAGCAGCACCTTCGCGTCGGGGTAGACCTCCATCAGCTCCTCGTAGAAGTAGCCCCCCGGCCAGTCAACCGTCGACTCGAAGCCCGCGAACACCTCATCCCACGGACCCTCCCCGTCGAGCGCCCGGTTCCACAGCTCGACCTGGTCGAGGTCCGCGAGCACGTTGACCCAGTGATAGCAAGGCCCCAGACCGAGCTGCTCGAGCGCCAGTTTCTGCGTAAGGGTGCCCGTGCGGGGCAGGCCGGCTCCTATCAGCTTCATATACTCATCCGCTCCTTTTAGGGTCCTGAACCCAGCTCGTCGGTCACGTCTTGGTCGCGCTGCATACTGGCATGTGCAGCGCAACTGCGGCGGGGCCCGTCGGTTCTCACGATATTGTGTTGTGATTCGCAACGTTGCGTAACACAACGCTAACGTCCACTCCAAGCAGGGGTCAACACTTGAACGCGATAGACGTCAGAGCCGTACCCACGGTGGCGCCAGAGCGCTCACAGCAGCGCACTGGGCCCCGGATCGCCGGACTAGCGCTCAGCGACTCCGAGGAGACCCTCACCCAACGGCAGGTGCTCGACCGGCTGGGGCTCGCCGGCGACGAGTTCGCCGAGCGGATCTTCGCCCACAGCAGGATCGAGCAACGCCATCTGAGCCTCAGCGAGGACTTCCTCGCGCGCACCTCCCAGGGGCGCGCCCAGGAGGTCGAGGACGAGCTGCTGGGGCACTCCGTGCGCGCCGTCGCAGCGCTCGGCGCAGATCCCGAGCGGATCGGCAGCGTGCTCAGCGCCAGCCTCTACTCGCTCGGCCTACCCACGCTCGCCCACCGCCTCGCCGAGCACTTCGAGCTGGACCCCACCGCCGACAAGTACCACGTCACCGGCGTCGGCTGCGCCAGCGCGGTACCGCTGATGCGGATGGCCGCCGGCTCGCTGCACCTGCACCCCGGCCGCGACAGCCTGATTGTGGCGGCCGAGAGCATGAGCTCGATCCTGATGCCCGCCACCGACTCCGACCCGCGCGCGAAGACCGTCGGCTCGGCGATCTTCGGCGACGGCTGCGCCGCCGCGCTGCTCTCCGACGATTCCAGCGCCCCCGGTCCGATGATCCTCGCCTCGCAGGTCCACCAGATCGGCGGCACCCTCGGCGCCGTGGCGCTCTCCTTCGCGCCCAACGACAGCTACCTGCACCTCGCCCGTGAGCTGCCCGACCTCGCCGGCGCAGGACTGCCCGGGGTAGTCGCGCGCTTCCTTGGCGCCAACGAGCTCGCGCACGCCGACATCGACCACTGGATCGTCCACCCCGGGGGGCGGCGCATCATCGAGAACATCCAGCGTGCCCTCGAGCTCTCCGACGGGCAGACCGAGCTCGCCTGGGACACCCTCGCCAGCCACGGCAACGTGGGCACCCCCTCGATCTTCTACGTACTGCACGACACGATCGCCCGCCGCGACCCCCAGCCCGGCGAGCGCGGCCTCGCCGTCACGATCGGTCCCGGCGTCACCGTCGGGCTGATGCTGCTGCAGTGGTGAGCCTCGGAGCGAGGCCGCCGTTGCCATCGCAGATGGCGCCATTGCCGCCGCAGGTGGCGCCATTGCCGCCGCAGGTGGCGCTCACGGCGTTGCGTACACTCACAGCAGTCGTGGAGGAACGGTGGCGCGCCTCGCCGCCCGCGGCCTGAGCGCTATGCCCGAGGTCCGTCCCGGGGACGATCTTGCGGCGCTGATCGTGGGAGCACTGGACGGGATGGATGCCGGCCTGCCGGACGGGGTTGCCGGCCTACGCGAGGGGCAGATCGTGGCCATCGCGCACAAGGTCGTCTCCAAGGCCGAGGGCGCCGTCGTGACACTCGCCGAGGTCAAACCCTCTCCACGCGCCCGTGAGATCGCGATCGAACAGGGCAAGGACCCCCGCGCCGTGCAGGTCGTGCTCGACCAGTCCCGCGAGGTCCTGCGGGTTGCCAATGGAGTGCTGATCTGCCGCACCCACCACGGCTTCGTGTGCGCCAACGCAGGGGTCGACGCCTCCAACGCCTCCGCTAGGGAGAACGAAGCCGGGAACCGCGAGCCCGAGGAGAGCGGGGTTCTGATCGTGCTGCCCCGCGACCCCGATGCCTCGGCGCGGCGTCTGCGCGCGCGGCTGCACGAGCTCACCGGGGCGCGGGTGGCCGTGCTCATCACCGACAGCTTCGGCCGCGCCTGGCGCCACGGACAGTGCGACGTGGCAGTCGGCTGCGCCGGCCTGCACCCGCTCGACGACTGGCGCGGGCGCACCGACAGCACCGGCCTGGAGTTACACGCCACCTGGCTCGCCGTCGCCGACGCGATCGCCGCCACCGCCGACCTCGCGCGCGCCAAGGACTCCCGCGAGCCCGTCGTGATCCTCGATGGCCTCGAGCGCTTCACCACCATCGAGGACGGACCCGGCGCCGCCGCGCTGCTGCGCCCGCTGGAGGAAGATCTGTTCCGCTGAGATCCCCGCCGCTCGAAATAGAAGGAGTCTCCATGGCAACCGCACCGCCCACCGACCCCCTCCACCTCCCGGAGCGCAAACGCAATCCGTTCATGCAGTCGGCGAGCGGCGGTCGCGTCCTCAGCGCTCTGATGCTCCCGCTCTTCGCAGTTCGGCCTCCAGCTGGCTTCGGCGTGCTCACCACGACCGGCCGCAGGACCGGGAAAAGGCGCCCCAAATGCGTGCACGCGGTCCGCGCTGGCAGCAAGGCATACATCGTCATGATCCGTCCCAACGTCGACACAATCGCGACAAACCGGGTCGCGGCCTGGGTCTTGAACATCCGCGCAGAACCGAAGGTGCGCCTGCATATGCGGGGCGGAACCTTCGCGGGCGTGGCCAGGGAGCTGACGGACCCCGCTGAGATCGAGCAGGCGGCGGATACCTACTGCGCGGTAGTCAACCCGTTCGACTACGTCGAGTGCAGCTTCCATCGCAGCGGACGCCCCACGCGGGCGAAGATCGAGGATCTCCACCGCAGCTGGTTCGAGAACGGGATACCGCTGGTGGTCGAACTGGAGAGCTCCAGCTGATCGCGTTCTGCCAAGCTGACGATCAGCCGACCGAGATAGATGCGTATGACTTCGCGTGATTTCAGTCGGCGGAATCACTGTATTCGGCCGTGACTCTCATACGTTTCACGCTTTGCGACCATCCCTCCCCTCATGAACTTTACTGATCCAATCATTCAGATCGATTGAAACGTAGGGCTTTTGAGCCCAGTTGCGGGTCTCTGTCGGCTCTAGCCGCCGCCTATGCACTTCCGGCCACGCCGCCTTCCGGCTACGCCGCAACCGGCGCCACGCCCGCCACCTTCAACGGAAAGCGGCGCCTGATCTCATACAGCGTCGTACGCTCCGCGGCCGGGCGACCCGCGGCGTGCGCAGCGCCGATTAGCTGCTCGGGGTCTAGGCGGGTGCCGTGGTAGCTGCCCGCGAGGCGGCTGATCGACTCCTCCATCAACGTCCCCCCGAGATCGTTCACCCCCCAGCGCAGCGACTCCGTGGCGGCGTCGAGGCCCATCTTGACCCACGAGGCCTGCACGCTGCGCACGCTGCGCCCGAGCGCCAGCCGGAAGACCGCGGTGTGCTTGAGGTTCTCCTCGCGTGAGATCTCCTCAACGCCGTGGGTACGGCCGAGGAGCGTCTGGAAGGGGATGAAGGAGAGCGGCACGAACTCGGTGATTCCCCCCGTGCGCTCCTGCAGCTCACGCACCACACGCATGTGCTCGGCCAGCTCCCACGGCTCCTCGATATGGCCGAACATCACCGTCGCCGTCGAGCGCAGGCCGGCCGCGTGCGATGCCTCGATGATCTCCACCCACCGCGCCACCGGCAGCTTGTTCGGGCTGATCCGTTCGCGCACCCCGTCGTGCAGCACCTCCGCCGCCGTACCCGGCGTGGAGCCCAGGCCGGCGTCGCGCAGGCGCGCGAACACCTCGCTCGGGGGCTCCCCCGAGATGTCGCACATGTGCGCGATCTCCATCGGGCTGTACGCGTGCAGATGGATGTCCACCCCCTCCGCCGCGGCCGTGCGCTTGGCGAACCGCAGCCACCCCAGGTAGTCCTCGAGGCTCCAGTCCGGGTGGATGCCCGACTGGATGCACAGCTCCGTCGCCCCATACTCCACCGCCTCGCGCACCCGGCGCGCGAACTCCTGCTCGTCGTGCTCATACGCGTCGGGGGAGCGCTTGCCCTGGCCGAAGCCGCAGAACGCGCACCCCACCGTGCACACGTTGGAGACGTTGATGTTGCGGTTCACCACGAACGTCACCGTCTCCCCCGCCAGCTCCGCGCGCAGCTCATCCGCGGCCACGCGCAGCTCCCCGATCGCATCCGGCCTGGTCTCCGCGAACATCGCCGTCAGCTCCGCGGCGTTCAGCGCCGCCCCGTCGCGGGCGCGCTCGATCGCGCCGGCGACCAGATCCGGGCGAATCGGCGGGGCACCGCTGGCGGCCGGGTCGGTCCGGCCGGACCCCCGGCGCGGGATGAAGCTCCAGTACTTGACCTTGATCGTGTCCATCACGCCCCGCGCGATCCACTCCGGGTCGATGTAGCGCGGATACACGCACAGCCGCTCGGTCAGCGCGTAGCCGTCCTTCTGCAGCTGCTTGCGCACCCGGTGGGGAGAGGGGAAGGGGTGCTCGGGGGAGATGTGATCGCCGTTCGCCGACAGCCCCCCGAGGTCCGTTGCACCCGCGGCCACCAGCTCCGGCCACCAGTCGGCGAGGTTCGGGGGAACCTGGATGCCCACGTCGGGCATCAGCCGCCGGGTCTCCGCGATCAGCCGCTTCATGTCCTCGATCGAGATCGGGCACGCCCACTCGGGCAACGGCAGCTGGGGGTGCAGGCGCACATCGGCGGGAACGTCCCCGAGCTGCCCTGCAACAGAGCTCGCGGCGCCCTCATCCACGGGAACGGGGTCCTCATCCGTAAGAGCGGAGCCCTCATCCACGGGAACGGGGTCCTCATCCGTAAGAGCGGAGCCCCCATCCGCGGGAACGCCCCCTACTCCCGTCCGCCAGTACAGCCGCGCAGCCTCCTCCGCGATCTGCGCCGGCTCCTGGCCGTAGTAGCGCTGGTGGGGCACGAAGTTCTGGAGGATCACCTCCTGGATGTGGCCGTGCTCGGCGTGCACCGCCGCGAGCGCCTCCAGCGAGGCGACCCGCTCCTCCTCGCTCTCCCCAATGCCGACGAGGATGCCGCTCGTGAACGGGATCCGCAGCTCCCCGGCAGCCCGAATCGTCTCTAGGCGACGGGCGGGGTGCTTGGTCGGCGAGCCCGCATGAACGGTCTCCATCAACCGCTCCGAGATCGACTCCAGCATCAGCCCCTGCGAGGCCGTCACCTCGCGCAGCCGCCCCAGGTCCTCCCGGGAGAGGACGCCGAGGTTGGTATGCGGCAGTAGGCCCCGCTCGAGCGCCCGTTCGCACGCCCACACAACGTAAGCCGTGAAGTCCTCGTGGCCGTACGCGCCCAGCCGCGCCGCGACCTCGGGGTTGACCTCGGGGCGCTCGCCGGTCAATACCAACAGCTCCTTGACACCCCGCCGCGCCGCGCCGTCGATGATCTCCAGGACCTCGTCGGGCGCGTACAGATGCGCCGTGTGCGTCGCGAACGCGCAGTACTTGCAGTAGCACCGGCACGTCCGCGAGAGCGACAGCGTCAGGTTGCGCGAGTACGTGACCCTTCGGCGCATCTTCCCGAGTGTATGCGCTCGCAGATGCGTCCGAGGGGCCGTCGCCGATCCGTCCGACCAGGCTCGTAGCTTTTCGCTCATGTCCGAAGACACCCTGCGTCGCGCCGTGGCCGAGATGGTCGGCGCGTTCACCCTCACCTTCATCGGCGCCGGCGCGGCTGCAGCGGCCGGCGCAGTCTCCGACCCGACCCTGATCGGCGTGGCGATCGCCAACGGCCTCGCGATCGGCGTGATGGTCTGCGCACTCGGGCACATCTCGGGTGGGCACTTCAACCCGGCGATCACGTTCGGGTTCCTGATCACGCGCAAGATCAAGCCCGCGCTCGCCGGGGTCTACTGGGTCGCGCAGTTCGGCGGCGCCGCGCTGGCGGCGCTGTTCGTCAAGGAGCTCCTGCCGCGGGCGACGACCGAAGCGGTCAACCTCGGCGTGCCCGCCCTCGGCCACGGCGTGGACGCAAGCTCCGGCTTCCTGCTCGAGGCGATCCTCACGTTCTTCCTCGTGTTCGTCGTGTTCGGCGCAGCCGTCGACACGCGCGGACCGTTCAACGCCGTGGCCGGGCTGGCGATCGGCCTGACGATCTCGATCGACGTGCTCTTCGGGGGTCCCTTCACCGGCGCCGCGATGAACCCCTCGCGCGCATTTGGACCGCAGCTCGTGGGCGACCACTGGGCCAACGGCTGGGTCTGGTACGCCGGACCAGTGCTCGGTGCCACGGTCGCCGCCTGCCTCTACACGTTCCTGTATCTGCGCAAGGGTCCGACCGAGGCTCCGCCGCCGGCCGAGGCCGAGCCACAGGCGACCTGAGGCGGAGGGCCGCGAGCCGCAGAGCCGGGAATCCTCGCTCGTGGGTGCGCGGCGAGGCGTCTCAGGCGAAGATTCCTCGTGGTCCCCAGCAAGGACGCAGGGAGCGTGGCGTGCTTAGCACGCGAGCGACCGAGGACGCAGCTGGGGGCGACGAGGCTATCCTCGGGCGTTGTGTCCCAACCTCCTCGCATCTATTTAGCCCGCCACGGCCAGACCGCCTACAACGCCGAGGGCCGCTTCCAGGGCCAGGGCGCCGTGCCGCTCGACGCCACCGGCCGCGCCCAGGCACAGGCGCTCGCCGAGCAGGCGCTCGCGTACGAGTTCGCCGCGCTTTGGTGCAGCCCCCTGCTGCGCGCCCGCGAAACCGCCGACACCGTCGCGCGCCGCATCGGCCTCGTGCCCCGGGAGGACGCCCGCTTGATGGAGACGGACTCAGGCGCGTGGACCGACCGCTCGTTCGCCGAGGTGCAGGCCGAGGACCCCGAGGGGTTCGCGCGCTTCGCAAACGGCGACCCCACCTTCGCCTTCCCCGGCGGGGAGTCCTTCGCCCAGCAGGGCGTACGGGTCGCGGGGGCGTTCCACGACATCAAGCGCGCCGAGGCCCCCGCGCTGGTGGTGTGCCACGGCGGCGTGATCCGGATCGCGCTGTTCCAGCGCACCAAAGACCCCGAGGCCCTGGGAGATCGCGTCCCCAATGCGACGATCGTCCCGCTCGATCCGCGCGGGACGCGGCGCCTGCATCGCGGCGACGAGGTCGGCGTCACGTCCATCTGATCCGCTCCGGGGTATCGCCACCGCTTTCCCGGATGGCCATCCGCACTACGCGGCCATCCGCGCTATGCCCAGCCCCACCGAGCCGACCCGCTGATGCGCGCTACTGCGCGCGCAGGCGACGGAATTCATCGCGCACCGAGTATGGACGGCCCCACATCTGCGTGACCTCCGCGCGCCCCGTGCGCAGCTCCCGCACCGCCAGCTCCCCCTGGATGCCCGCGTCGTCGAGCAGTCCCAGCGCGCCGTGCACCGTCGGCGCCGAGGCCGCGTGGCCAAAGCGGTGGGCCACCGTCAGGCGCCAGTGCCAGTCATGCTTGGAGTACGGGCGCGCATTGCACGTCACCAGGTACACGGCCGCTTCCACGTAGCGCGACTCGTCCGCGATCCTCAGATCGAGCTCGAGATCGGTCCAGTCGTCGGGCAGCGAGTCCACGATCTTCTGGAAGGTGTCCGCGAGGTCCATCGCTCGGAAGCCTACCGCCCCGCCGAGCGCCACGGCCGCGCTCAACCTCGGGGTGCCACACCACCGCTCCCCAGCGCTCCGACCGACCGCTGAGCACAGCCTGAGAGCAGAGCACCAGTCGCGCGGGCTCTATCCTCGATCCCATGGCCGCCACCGACACCGATCACCTGCACAGCGAGTATCGGGCGCTGACAGAGCGCTGCGGGCTGGTGGACCGCTCCGAGCGGGGCAAGCTCGCCCTCACCGGCTCCGGGGCAGTGGAGTTTCTCAACGGGCAGGTCACCAACGAGCTCGCCGACCTGCACCCCGGCGAGGGCCGCTATGCGGCGTTCCTCACCAACAAGGGCAAGATGCTCGGCGACCTGCGCATCCTCGTCGTCGGCGCAGCGGGGGAGGCAGGGCAGGCGGGAAGGGCGGGACAAGCGGGACAAGCGGGCGCCGATTCAAACGCACACCCCAGCGAACTGCTGCTCGACACCGAGCGCGCGTCGTTGCAGGCTCTGTTCGACATGATCCGCCGCTACAAGGTCGGCTACGAGGTGGAGCTCCACAAGCGCACCGTGGAGAGCGGGCTGCTCTCCCTGATCGGCCCCCACAGTCGCGCAGTGGCACAGCGCGCGAGCGAGCGAGCGCAGAGCAGCGAGCCTGACCTGCGCATCCCGGAGGCCGAGCACGCTCACATAGCCGCCTGCATCTCCGGGGCGCCCGTGCGTTTGATCGCCACCGCCGAAGGTGTCGATGTGCTCTGCGACGCCAGCGATAGCGAGACTGTCCGCTCGGCCCTCCAAGACGCCGGCGCCGACCCCGCGGGCGAGGCCGCCGCGGAGATCGTGCGCCTGGAGCGCGGGCGACCCCGCTATGGGGTGGATCTCGACGAGAGCGTCATCCCCCAGGAGGCCGGCCTCAATCAGCGCGCCGTGAGCTTCACCAAGGGCTGCTACGTCGGCCAGGAGACCGTCGCGCGGCTCCACTACCGGGGTAAGCCCAACCGCCACCTGCGCGGTCTGCGGCTCTCCGGGCCCGCCCTGCCCGGCGAGGAGCTGCGGCTCGGCGAGCGCGCCGTCGGGCAGCTCACAAGCGTCGTCGACTCACCCCGGTTGGGCCCCATCGCGCTCGCGCTCGTGCGCCGCGAGGCCGCCCCAGCGGATACCGTCGCCGTCGGCGCCCAGGGCGTCAGCGCCGAGGTCGTCGAGCTCCCCTTCCTTTAAGAAGGGGCTCCCGGTTGCTCCCCGCCGGTGCGCCGCTCGTGCAGATGCTTGCGGATCGCCGCCTTCTGCACCTTCAACGCGTCCGGACGGGGGGGCGTGTCAAAAGTCGTTGTCACGTTGGGTCCGCTGAGGTTGACCCTGGTGCGCTCCAGCTTTCTGCGGCCATCCTCGAACGGGTTTCGTTCAGTCATCTCTATCGTCTTCGGTCGGAACTCCCGATTCCTGAGTGTACGCCTGCCACTGCTCGTTCAAGAGGTCCACGAGCTGGCTTGCGAGCAGCGGCGAGAAAGAGACGCGCGAGACCACGATCCCCTGCTGTCCCTGGGGACCGATGCGCAGGAAGTCCAATGTGAACTCGTGCGGCGTACGCGCGATCGACGCCGCGTTCGCCCATTTGCCCGCGAACTCCTCCGGGGGCATGATGATGTTCGGGCCCTGCTGGGACTCCTCGGGTGGCTGCGGCTCGGGCATCTCCCAATGGAGCGTAGCGCGGCGCGGCCCGTGGGATAGGATTGCCTTTCAAGCTCCCGTCCCCGACAAATGAGGTTGGCAAGCGCCGTGGCAATCGATTTGCAGCAAATCTCCGAGGTGGACGCCGAGCCCGGCGAGCTGCCCAAGACGATGGCCGCCTGGGTGATCCGCGAGGAGCGCCAGGGCGAACCCAAGGACGCCTTCCAGATCGAGGAGATCGAGGTCCCCGAGCCCGGGGCCTTCGAGGTGATCGTGCGCGTGATGGCCGCCGGGGTCAACTACAACAACGTGTGGGCCGCCCTCGGCAAGCCGGTCGGCGTGTGGCGCTACGGCGACCACCCCGAGTTCGGGCACCACATCGGGGGCTCCGACGCCTCCGGCGTCGTCTGGAAGGTCGGCCCCGGCGTCACCCGTTGGAAGCCCGGCGACGAGGTCGTGGTGCACTGCAACCAGGCCTCCTACGAGGACCCCGAGGTCCACGGCCTCGACCCGATGGCCGCGCCCTCCCAGAAGATCTGGGGGTACGAGACCACCTGGGGCTCCTTCGCCCAGTTCACCAAAGTCCAGGCCCAGCAGCTGCTCCCCAAGCCGGCCTCGCTCACCTGGGAGGAGGCCGCCTCCTACGGCCTCGTGTACTTCACGGCCTACCGCATGCTGATCACCCGCTGCAACCTCCAGGCCGGGCAGAAGGTCCTGATCTGGGGGGCCGCGGGCGGGCTCGGGGTGTTCGCCACCCAGCTCTGCGCGGCCGCCGGTGCCCACTCCGTCGGGGTCGTCTCCTCCGCCGAGAAGGGTGCGCTCGTCAAGCGCCTCGGCGCCGTGGACTTCATCGACCGCGCCGAGTTCACCGGCATGATGCGCAAAGGCGGGGAGACCGCGGAGGAGGAGAAGGCCCGCTTCGGCGTCTCCCGCGAATTCGCCAAGCGCGTCAAGGGCATCCTCGGCGACGCCCCCGACATCGTCTTCGAGCACGTCGGGCAGGCTACGTTTCCCACTTCGGTGTTCACCGTCAAGACCTTCGGCAAAGTCGTCATCTGCGCCGGCACCACCGGCTTCAACCTCGACTTCGACGTCCGCTACCTGTGGATGAAGCAGAAGGAGATCCTTGGATCTCACTTCGCCAACGCGTATGAGTGCACCAAGGCCAACGAGCTCATCGATAGCGGGCAGATCCGCCCCGTCCTGTGGCGCACCCTCGGCTTCGACGGCGTCGCCGAAGCCCACCAGCTGATGCTCGAAAACAAGCACCTCGGCAAGATCTCGATCCTCGTCGGGGCCGAGTCCGAGGGGCTCGGCAAGACCGCGGAAGGTCCGGGAGCGATCCACGCCGAGGTGGGAGGCTGATGTCCGATAGCCGGCGCCATACTGCGTCCTCCCTCGCTTGTGTGCTGAGCACACTTCGCTCGGTGCGTCCTTGTCTGGCTTGGCTCTCGAACATCAGGAGGTTTCAGGTGCAACTAGGAATGGTCGCCTGATGGCAGGCAATGGCAATGGCACTGTGATCGTGCCCTGGTATGCCACCGGCTTTCGCGCCGAGGGCTTCGGGCAGGCGCTGAATGAGATCGCGGCGATCGCCCTGCGCTACGGCGCGAGCTCCTACGCGGTCTACCGCCAGCGCGACGACCGCTACCGCTACCAGCAGCTCGCTCACTTCGCCGAGTACGCCGACTGGCAGCGCTACTGGGAAGGCCCCGAGATGATCGACTTCCGCGCGCGCCACTCCAGCTGGTACCAGGTCCCCGTGCTCTACGGCTGGTGGGACCTCACCGCCTCGGGGGCGGTCTCCGCGGAGACCGAGTGGATCGCGCCAGAGCCGCCCGTGCCAGAGGGCAATGGCCACGCCGGCAACGGCGCCGGGGCACCGAGCGTGCACCACGTCTGATTGACCAGCCGTCTGAGACGGCTGTGGACCAAGCAGGGCTAGGACGCAGGGAGCGAAACGAGCGACCGAGGACGACGCCCTGCGCAGCGTCCACGGCCTTCTCAGCAGCGCTCTAGGGGGGCCATCACGCCCCGTTAGCTGCGCCACCAAGCGAACCGAGCCACCAAGCGCAGTGAGGCTTGCCGGCCAGGGTGAGTAGCTGACAGAGGCGGGTCGAGGGGAGCGTTGGCCGGATAAGTAGCACTCTAAGGCGCCATGGTAAGTGGCCAGCCGTCTGAGACGGCTGTGGACCAAGCAGGGCTAGGACGCAGGGAGCGAAACGAGCGACCAAGGACGACGCCCTGCGCAGCGTCCACGGCCGTCTCAGCAGCGCTCTAGGGGGGCCATGGTTAGACCCGCGCCCTTGAGCTGCTCCCAGTAGTGCTCTGCGGGCTCCTTGTGCCCGCTGTAGACGATCGCCTGCCCGCTGCTGTGGATCTGGTTGGCCAGTTGGTGGCCGTGCTCCAGCGTCACCCCGGGGATGAAGCGCGCGAGTGTGCGGGCGACGTGGTCGAAGGTGTTGTGGTCGTCGTTGCGCACGATCACCCGCCAGGACCCCCCCAGTCCGCCCCCAGTCCTACCCGTGCGCGGCAGCTCGATCGTCTCGGTCATCGCCGCGAAGGATAACCGCCACCTGCAAGGCTCTCAACGGCGCTGGCCACAATCGCGAGGTGCGTGTAGGGGCCATGTGCCCGCCGTTTGTCGACCGAGCACACGTGAACCCTACAATTGGAGAACCGCGCAAGGGAGAAGCCCTCCCAGCGGGCGCCGAGACCGTCGCACGACCGAGCAACGACCCACCAACTCCAATGGAAAACGACCCCCCTCACCGCTTGGCCAAGCGGGACCGCCCGTGGATGATGCGCACCTACGCGGGGCACTCCACCGCGAAGGCCTCCAACGAGCTCTACCGGCGCAACCTCGCCAAGGGCCAGACCGGTCTCTCGGTCGCGTTCGACCTGCCCACCCAGACGGGCTATGACCCCGACGACGAGCTCGCGCGGGGTGAGGTGGGCAAGGTCGGGGTCCCCGTGTCCCACCGCGGGGACATGGAAGCGCTGATGGAGGGCATCCCGCTGGGGGAGATGAACACCTCGATGACGATCAACGCCACCGCCGCGTGGCTGCTCGCGCTGTACATCGTCGCCGCCGAGGCACAGGGCGTACCCCAGGCGCAGCTCCAGGGCACCACCCAGAACGACATCATCAAGGAGTTCCTCGCGCGCGGCACCTACGCCTTTCCCCCCGCGCCCTCGATGCGCCTGATCGCGGACACGATCGCATACACCGTCGAGCACGTCCCCAAGTGGAACCCCATCAACATCTGCTCCTACCACCTCCAGGAGGCGGGCGCCACCCCGGTGCAGGAGATTGCGTATGCGATGAGCAACGCGATCGCCGTCCTCGATGCGGTTAGAGATCGGATGAGAACCCTGCCCGGAGGGCAGGGTTCTGCACGGATATCGCAGCCCGATCCCCCGCGGACCCCAGACGACTCCGCGCCTGCCGTGCGTGACGACAGTCCCGCGCCGATCGCGGAGGTCTTTGGGCGGATCTCCTTCTTCGTCAACGCGGGGGTCCGGTTCGTGGAGGAGCACGCCAAGCTGCGCGCCATGGGGATCCTGTGGGAAGAGCTCGGGCGCGAGCGCTACGGGGTCAGCGACCCGAAGCTGCTGCGGCTGCGCTACGGGGTCCAGGTCAACTCGCTGGGTCTCACCGAGGCGCAGCCGGAGAACAACGTGCAGCGGATCGTGTTGGAGGCGCTCGCCGTCACGATCGGACGCGACGCCCGCGCCAGGGCGATCCAGCTGCCCGCGTGGAATGAGGCGCTGGGACTCCCCCGCCCGTGGGATCAGCAGTGGTCGCTGCGCATCCAGCAGATCCTGGCCTATGAGACCGACATCCTCGAGTACCCCGACATCTTCGAGGGCTCCAAGGTGATGGAGGGCCTCGTGGATGAGCTGCTGCGGGGGGCGCGCGCTGAGATGGCGGTCGTCGCCGAGCACGGAGGAGCCGTCGAGGCGGTCCCCTACATGAAGGCCGCCCTCGTGGACTCCCACCGCGAGCGTCTGCACCGAATCGAGTCCGGCGAGCAGGTGGTGGTCGGCCAGAACCGCTTCGCCGAGAGCGAGGAGTCCCCGCTCACCGCGGATGCCGAGGGCGGGATTCTGGTGGTGGACGCCGCTGTGGAGGCCGAACAGATCGAGGCCGTGCGCCGCTGGCGCTCCGAGCGCGACCAGGCCGCCGTCGACGCCGCCCTCAGCGAGCTCGCGCGTACGGCCGAGGAGTCCCACGAGAACCTGATGGCCCCCACTATCGCCGCCGCGCGCGCCGGTGCCACCACGGGCGAGTGGGCGCAGACGTTGCGCGAGGTGTTCGGCAGCTACCGCGCCCCCACCGGCGTGGGCGAGGCGAGTGCTCCCGCCGAGGACCCCAACGGGGAGAGCCCCGACGGCGGCGAGGCCGCGCGGGAGCTCGCCCGGTTGCGCGAGCAGGTCACCGCGCTCACCGAGCGGCTCGGTCGCCGTCCGAAGATCCTCGTCGGCAAGCCCGGCCTCGACGGGCACTCCAACGGCGCCGAGCAGATCGCGGTGCGCGCGCGCGACGCGGGGATGGACGTCGTATACGAAGGCATCCGCCTCACACCCGCCCAGATCGCGGCCTCCGCGCTGCAGGAGGGGGTGCACGTGATCGGTCTCTCGATCCTCTCCGGATCGCACCGCGAGCTGATCCCCGCCGTGCTCGAGGCTCTCCACGAGGCCGGCGTCAGCGCCCCCGTGGTCCTCGGCGGGATCATCCCCGAGCAGGACGTCGCCCCCCTCAAGCAGGCCGGCGTGGCCGCCGTCTACACGCCCAAGGACTTCGATCTCACCCGCATCGTGGGGGACATCGTGGAGCTCGTCGGCGAGCGCAACGGCGCCGTCGCCACCGTGTAGGCGCTTGTCGGACGGCGCGCAACTCGGGGCCCGGCTGCGCGAGCGCGACCTGAGCGCGGCGCCCGCCACGCTCAACCTGCTGGAGAGCACTACCCCGGCCCACCGCGAACAGGCACGGGCACTGCTCAAAGAGGTCTCCCCCGCCGCACTCGGGGGGGACGCGCCGGGACACATAATCGGCGTCACAGGCCCCCCGGGCGCCGGCAAGTCGACACTGCTCTCCGCGCTGCTCGGGGCCTGGCGGAGCCCCGCCCACGACGTGGGTGCTCGAGGTCACACCGTGAAGGGTGCCAAGGCCCACGCGGGGATAGGTGCCGAGGGCCACACGGGGATAGGTGCCGAGGGCCACACGGTGAAGGGCGCCGAGGGCCGTACGGTGGCGATGCTCGCCGTGGACCCCAGCTCGCGCCGCTCCGGGGGCGCGCTGCTCGGAGACCGCGCGCGGATCGAGTTCGACCCCGCCGACCGCGGCGTGTTCATCCGCTCCACCGCCGCCGGGGAGCGGCTCGGGGGCCTCGCCTGGGGGACCCGGGCGGCGGCGCAGGCGCTCGCCGCGGCCTTCGACGTGGTGGTGCTCGAGACCGTCGGCGTGGGCCAGGCGGAGACCGAGGTCGCGGAGGTCGCCGACACGGTCGCCGTCGTCGTGCAGCCCGGGAGCGGGGACGTGCTGCAGTTCCTGAAGTCCGGGATCATGGAGATCCCCGACGTGCTCGTCGTCACCAAGGCCGACCTCGGCCAGGTCGCGCTCAGCGCGCGGCGCGACCTCAGCGCCGCACTGCGCTCGCTCGGGCGACGCGCCACCCAGGTGATCGCCGTCTCCTCCCTGCCCCCCGCAAGCGGGATCGAGGAGCTCGTGCAGGCCATCGATGCCCACCGCGCGAGCAGCGACGTCGCCGCCCGCCGCCTCCGCGCGCGGCGCGCGGGGGCGCTCACGGACTTCATCGTCGAGCACGGCGAACACGGGCTGCGCGCCCTCGGGGGCCGGCACGCAGCCGAGGGCTGGCTGGCCTCACAGGAGCCCACGCTGGACGAGCCGGCACTTCTGAGGGCGCTGGAGGGGAGAATCGTCGGCTGAGATGACACGCGACCTGCTGATCCTGCTCGGGGCATTCATCGCCGCCAGCGCCCTCGCCGGGGCGCTCGGCGCCGTCAACCTCGGCACCGCGCTGGCCTTCGGGCAGATCGGCTTCGCGATTTGCCTCGTGTACGTGCTCTTGAGACATTGAGGTTATGCTGCCCGCGTGAGCACAGGTTGCTTCATATCGCCGGGGCGAACGATCGAGGGGGCGATCGAGCGGGTCAAGCTCGCCGAGTCCCTTGGCTATGAGTCGGTGTACGTGACTCATATCGCCGGGTGGGAGTCGCTGACGGTATTGACCGCCTACGCGCAGGCGACCAGCAAGATTCGGGTCGGCACCGGGGTCGTGCCGATCTACACCCGCACCCCCGCCACCATGGCCCAGACCGCGGCCTCGATCGACGCACTCTCCGGGGGCCGCCTCACGCTCGGCCTGGGAGTCTCCCACCGCCCCGTCGTGGAGGGCTGGCACGGACAGACGATCGATCGCCCCGTGCACGAGATGCGCGAGTACGTTGGGATCGTGCGCGCGATCCTGCGCGGGGAGGACCCCCCCGAGGGCGAGAAGTGGCGGACCGGCTTCCGCATGTTCGGCCTCGATCCTCGGCCCCAACTGCCGATCTACGTCGCCGCGCTCTCCCCCGCGATGCTACGCCTCGCCGGCGAGGTCGCGGACGGGGTGCTGCTGTGGCTGTGCTGCCCCGACTACATCCGCGACGTGGTGATCCCCGAGGTGACCACTGGGCGCGAACGCGCGGGCAAGACGCTCGAGGGCTTCGACGTCGTGCCCGCCGTGCCCGCCGCACTCGTCGAGGACCCCGCCGCGCCCCACGCGGCGATGCGTAAAGACCTGCTGCCCTACTTCGGACTGCCTTTCTACCGCGCGATGCTCGAGCGCTCCGGCTTCGGCGCCGAGATCGAGGCGTTCGACTCCGCCGCCGGGAACATCGAGCAGATGCAGGCCGCGATCTCCGAGCGCTTCTTGGAGCAGCTCACCGCCGTCGGCGACGCAGCCGCCGTGCGCGCCGGCCTCGAGCGCTACCGCGCCGCGGGGGCGACCACGCCCTGCGTCGGGCCGATCCCAAAGACCGATTTCGAGGCCACGCTGCGCGCGGGGATCGGGTAGCACCGGAGGCGCTTCTGCCGAAGGATGCCGTAGCATGGCGGCCTTCGCGGGCAGGCGTCGATTGGAGGTATCGATCATATGAGTGCGAGCGAGCAGATTTGGGTCATGAGCTGGCGGGGAAGACTCCTCGCTCTGATCGCGGCGTCGGTGCTGGCGCTGCTGGTCTCACTGGCAACGTCGGTCTCGCACGCAGGCGCGACAGTCCCCAAAGAAACCGACATCATGTTCATCTTCGACACGAGCAGGTCGATGGAAGGGGTGCTCAACGAAGCGAAAGAAGAAATCAAGACCCTCGTCGCCAACACCAGGGCCAGCCTCCCCAACACCGAGTTCGGCATCGCCAACGTCGAAGACATCCCCGGGTACTTTGGTGTGCCCCTCACGGAACCGAAAACCGAACAGGAATACGAAGAAGAAACCGAAAAACCGTGGCAGCTGTGGCAGTCGCTGACGGCCGAAGAAACCAAGGTCGAAGAAGCGATCAACAAGCTCTCCCTGTCCGAAGGGGGGCCGGCACATGGCGGCGGCGATGGGCCGGAAGCTTACGGTCGAGCCCTATATGAGACCGCGACCAACCCGAAGGTGGGCTGGCGGGCCGGGGCGCGTCACGAGATCGTGCTGATCGGCGACCAGGTTCCGCACACGCCCAACGTCAACGAAGGCATACCGCCGGAATTTTGGCTGGAGAACCCGTTCGAAACGGGCGAAGAATCGGCAGGCAGATTCGGCATCAAGGAAACCCAGTGGAAAACAGGCGAATCCCTGGAGTTCCACAAGACCCTGAAGAAATTGGAAGAAGAAGACAAGCCGCTCGCGATGGTCGACTACTTCCACACCGAACAGTCGGAAGAAACCAACTACATCCACTACTGGGAATACTGGGCCGCCGCCACCGGCGGGCAGGCGATCACTGCCGATGAAGGCGCCAAATCGCTCGACGCGAAGCTGACCGAGATCATCAAAGAAAGCTCGGAAGGCATCCCCCCCTGCCCCCCCGACACCGAACGTCCCACACCGACGACGCCGTGCAAAAAGAAGCCCCCCACACCACCCCCCGCTCCGCAACCGGTGGTCGTTGCACCGCCCACCTCCCCACCGGTCCCCAAGACCGTGATCATCGACGAAGAAAACGGCGAAATCGAAGATGAATTCGAATTCCCCGAGTCCGGCGAAGCCGAACTCACGGGAGATGTGAGCGAAGGCGCAGAAGCGGCCCGCTTCGAGGGCCTACAGGCCAACCCGTTGAGTCAGGCCCCCGCGTTCGCGGCCCGCAAGAAGGGCAAGAGCAAGAAATGCAAGAAGGGCTACGTCAGGCGGGGCAAGAAGTGCCTCAACAACGCCCCCGTCGCTTACGGGCTCGCGAAGCTCACCGTCCCCGCAGCCGGCAAATACAAACTCAAGCTAAAACCGAGCGCCAAGGTGCTCGCGGCACTCAAGCAGGGCAAGTCGCTGAGGGTCAAGCTGACGCTCGAGTTCACGCCCGCCGGCACCACCACGCACCTCCTCAGCACCACCACCGTGAAGGTGCATCTCAAGCCCAAACGCCACCACAAGCACAAGCACCGCCACTGATCCACCGCTCTCCCGCCGCGCGGCGCATACAATGGGTGCATGGAGAGCTCTGCCTCGGAGACGACCGCTCGCAGCTGGCTACGCTGCTACCGCTGCTGGTCCCAGGAACTGGAGGTCCAGGTCCACTATGAGGGGATCCACAAGATCGACCCCGACACGGGCGAGCGCTCGGAGGTCGTGGACGAGCTGCAGGAGGCCGTCGTGCAGTGCCTGGACTGCATGCACGACCAGCCCCACCTGGGCTTCAACAACGGCCGCGTAGAGCCGATCGAGGACCGCTGGGAACGGATGATCGCGGGCACCCCCTGGGTCGCCTCGTGCACCGTGACCGTGGACGCCGAAGACGTCGAGACCTGCTCCGGCCCCGAGGCGGGAGACGCCCTCTCCTACGCCGCCTTCGGGGACCACGGGGTGCGCGAGTTCTTCACCCACGTGCGCTTCCACAAGCACGAAGACGACACCAGAATCGTCGTGCACCTACTCGTCGAGCTCTACGCCCGCTCGCTCGAGGAGGCCACCGAGGTGCTCGAGCAAGCCGCCCGCGGCGCGCTGACCATCACCTCGCTCGCCGAGGAGTCCCGCCCCCCGGCCTCAACGGGCGAGGCACACGCGCACGACTAGGGGTGTAGCAACTAGGGGTGTAGCAACGCGAACCGTGCGCGCGAGACTAGGCGAGGCGTTCTTCGAGCGCCTTCAGCTGCGCGTGCAGCTCCTGTGGGAGCCGCTCGAACTTGCCGAAGTGCTCGTGGAAGTGGGGCAACTGAGCGCGCCACTCCGCGAGGTCCACGCGTAGGAGCTCCGCGATGTCCGTTTCGGAGATGTCGAGGCCTTTGGTATCGATGCCCTCCACGCCCACCGGGGGGATCAAGCCGATCGGGGTCTGCGCCGCGGCACCGTGGCCCGCGCAGCGCGCGAACACCCACGCCAGCACCCTCGAGTTCTCGCCGTAACCCGGCCACAGGAAGCGCCCGTCCGCGGGGTCCTTGCGGAACCAGTTGACGTAGAAGATCTTCGGCAGCTTCTTCGGGTGGGTGGGATCGGATCTGCCGATCTCGAGCCAATGCGCGAAGTAGTCCGCCATGTTGTAGCCACAGAACGGCAGCATCGCGAACGGGTCAAAGCGCAGTTCTCCCACCGTGCCCGCCGCCGCCGCCGTCTTCTCCGAGCTCATCGTCGAGCCCATGAACACCCCATGCTCCCAGTCCAGTGCCTCCGTCACCAGGGGCACCACCGTGGAGCGCCGCCCCCCGAACAACATCGCGTCGATCGGCACGCCGGCCGGGTTCTGCCACTCCGCCGCGATCGCGGGGTCCTGGGCCGCGGAGACCGTGAAGCGTGCATTGGGGTGCGCCGCTGGGGAGCCCGACTGCGGGGTCCAGTCGTTGCCGTGCCAGTCGGTCAGGTGCGCGGGGGTCTCGTCGGTCAGGCCCTCCCACCAGATGTCCCCATCGTCGGTCAGCGCGCAGTTGGTGAACAGCGTGTTCTGGGCAACCATCGCCACCGCGTTGGGGTTTGTGTGCTCGCCCGTGCCCGGCGCCACCCCGAAGAAGCCCGCCTCCGGGTTGATCGCGTACAGGCGGCCGTCCTCCCCGAACTTCATCCACGCGATGTCGTCGCCGATCGTCTCGACCTCCCAACCCTCCAGGGTGGGAATCAGCATCGCCAGGTTCGTCTTCCCGCACGCGCTCGGGAAGGCCGCCGCGATGTACTTCACCTCGCCCTCCGGCGAGGTCAGCTTGAGGATCAGCATGTGCTCCGCCATCCAGCCCTCGTCGCGGGCCATCACCGAGGCGATCCGCAGCGCGAAGCACTTCTTGCCGAGCAGCGCGTTGCCCCCGTAGCCCGAGCCGTAGGACCAGATCTCGCGGCTCGCCGGGAAGTGCACGATGTACTTGTTCTCCGCGTTGCACGGCCACGGCACGTCCTCCGCGCCTTCAGCCAAGGGCATCCCCACCGAGTGCAAGCACGGCACGAAGCGTCCGTCCTCGCCCAGCACCTCGAGCGCCCCCTGGCCCATCCGGGTCATGATCCGCATGCTCACCGCCACGTACGTCGAGTCCGTCAACTGGACCCCGATGTGGCTCTTGTCCGACCCCAGCGGGCCCATCGAGAAGGGCACCACGTACATCGTGCGACCCCGCATCGAGCCCGCGAAGAGCTCGCCCAGCGCCTCCCGCATCTCCTCCGGGTCGCGCCAGTTATTGGTCGGACCAGCGTCCCTCTCGGTGGCCGAGCAGATGAACGTGCGGTCCTCCACGCGCGCCACGTCCCCCGGGTCGGAGAACGCGAGGTAGGAGGCCGGGCGCTTGGCGTCGGAGAGCTGACGGAACGTGCCGGCCTCGACGAGCCTCTGGCAGAGGCTCTCGTACTCCTCCGCGGAGCCGTCGCACCAGTGGATCGCCTGCGGTTCGGTGAGCGCCGCCATCTCCTCGACCCACTCCAGCAGGCGCTTGTTTTCGGTCGGGGCGGCGGTGGTGGCGGTGGTCTCCATGACGATTAGCGGCTCCTCTGGTTTTCGCAATGGGTCTTACGACGGGGGGTCTGCCGTCCTCGACGCGCCGCCGGGCTCCATACCGGCAGCACACGCGATGCGCGCCGCGCATCGCACGAAGGCGGACCAGGGAGCCTATCGTACGACTCCAAGGCGCCATCGACTATGGACATTTGGGCCCGCATCAGCCCTGCCTACTCAACGTTTCTCACTGCGAAAGCCTTCCACGGAGGCCCGACCACGAGGGATAGGCCCTAAGGTTCACGCACCGGGGTGCTTGCGCGGCACCAGCACGAGGCGCATGACTTCATCCGGGAGGGGGGCAGGCCCCCCTCCCGACCACCCCCCGGTCATTGACCTGGACTCCTGCGCGGGACGAGCACCAGGCGCTTGAACTCCGCGACCAGTACCCCGTCCTGGTTGAGCACCCTCGTGTGGACCCGCACCGTGCCTCGGTCGGGCTTGGACTGGGACTCTTTCTTCTCCAGCACCTCCGACTCGCAGAACAGCGTGTCGCCGTGGAACACCGGCGCTGGGTGCTTGAGCTCTTCCGTGGCGAGGTTCGCGATCGCCTTGCCGCTCACGTCGCTGACCGACATCCCCAGCGCCAGCGAGTACACCAGCGGCCCCACCACCACGTTGCGACCCTGCTGGGATTTGCTCGCGTACACGTCGTTGATGTGCAGCGGGTGGTGGTTCATCGTGATCAGGCAGAACAGGTGGTCGTCCGCCTCCGTCACGGTCTTCGCCGGCCAATGCTTGTAGACCGCGCCCACCTCGAACTCCTCTAGGTAACGGCCATAGGGGTGGGCGCCGCTCGCCTCGCGGGCGGCCTGGTCGGTCTCGACGGTCGGGGTCTCGCTCATAGTGGTGCTCATGGTCTCCTACAGGCTTGAGGTTGGGCGCGGAACTCTAGTGATCTCCCAGCGTACAAGACCCAAAATAAGCAAAAACAAGCCGCTTTAGCGATACTTTGCCGTGTTCAACAAAGCGATAGGACCCAGGAGACCACTTGCGCAACCCCCGCGACTTCCTCAAGCCCCTTGCCATCGACGCGCCCGAGCCGGTGCGCGAGATCCCCTTCAAGCCCTCCCGGATGATCCACTTCTTGGATTTCTCCAACGAGAAGATGGTGGCCAAGGTGCCCGACATCGCACCCACGGTCGACATCCTGCTCGGCAACCTCGAGGACGCCGTCCCGGTCGATCGCAAGCTCGCCGCGCGCGCCGGCCTGATCAAGGTCGGGCGTGAGATCGAGCTCGGCGACACCGCCCTGTGGACGCGGGTCAACGAGCTCGCATCCCCGTGGGTCCTGGACGACCTCACCGAACTGGTGCTGGAGATCGGGCACAAGCTCGAGGTGATCATGATCCCCAAGGTCGAGGGCCCCTGGGATATCCACTACGTCGACCGCCTCCTCGCCCAGCTGGAGGCCAAGGCCGGTCTGCAACGTCCGCTTCTGATCCACGCGATCCTCGAGACCGCGCAGGGCGTCGCCAACCTCGAGGAGATCGCCTGCGCCTCGCCCCGCATCCAGGGGATGAGCTTCGGCCCCGCCGATCTCGCCGCCTCGCGGCGCATGAAGACCACCCGCGTCGGCGGCGGGCACCCCGGCTACCGTACGATCGCCGACCCCGACCCCGACAATCCGGAGGCCCCCCGCCCCAGCTACCAGCAGGACCCCTGGCACTACTCGATCGCCCGCATGGTCGACGCCTGCACCTCCGTCGGCGCGCTGCCCTTCTACGGCCCCTATGGGGACATCAAGGACGTCGAGGGCTGCGAGACCCAGTTCCGCGCCGCCTTCCTGCTCGGCTGCGTGGGGGCCTGGTCGCTGCACCCCGTGCAGATCGGGATCGCCAAGAAAGTCTTCTCCCCCGAACCCGCCGAGGTCGCGTTCGCCAAAAAGGTCATCGCCGCCATCCCCGACGGCCGCGGGGTGCACATGATCGACGGCAAGATGCAGGACGACGCCACCTGGAAGCAGTGCCAGGTCATGGTCAAACTCGCCGAAATGCTCGCCCGCAAGGACCCCGAGCTCGCGGAGGCGTACGGACTGTTCAGCGCCGGAGCGGGCGCCGCCGAACAGCCAGCACCGGCCACGGTGTAGGGGGGCTAGGTGGGGCGAGCACCGGCTGCCCCGGTCACGCCGAAGCGGTGAGCTGCCGATGAGATCGGATATGCGGCGTGGACTTTGCATCTACGTGGTGGCCCTTGGCGCGGTCGCGCTCGGCCAGCCTGGTGCAGCTACGGCCGCGACCCCGGTCTCGCAGTCGTTCACGACCACGGGCGAGCAGCAGTTCGTGGTGCCACCGGGAGTGAGCAGTGTCCAGGCCACCGCCGTTGGGGGCAACGGCGGCCCAGGCAACGAGGAAACCCCCGGCGGCAGCGGCGCCACCGTGACCGCCACCCTCGCGGTGACCCCCGGCGAGACTCTCTACGCCGAGGTGGCGGGCAACGGACAGGGGACCAGCATCAACAAAAACGAAGAGGGTCTCGGCGGATACGGCGGCGGCGGAGATGGCGGAATACGCGTGATCCTGTTTGCCTCCGCTCCCGGCGGCGGGGGCGGAGGGGGCGCCTCCGACGTCCGCACCTGCCCCGCGAGCGCAACCTCCTCCGAATGCGGCGGGCGCTCCTCGCTGGCCTCGCGGCTGCTCGTCGCCGCGGGCGGAGGAGGCGGCGGCGGCGTGGGGATGCCCTTCTCGGACGCCGGCGACGGCGGCCCCGCGGACCTCCCCGGCGACCCCGGCTCGAACGATTCGCAGGGAGACGAAGGCGGCAGCGCCGGCAAGCGCGGCACGCCCTCCGCGGGCGGAACCGCGGGCAGCCCGTCGTTTGCCTGCGCGCCACCGGAAGGCGAAGGCTGCGCCATCAAAGGCCAGCTCGGTCTCGGTGGAGCCGGAGGCAGCGCCCAAGGCGGGGGCGGCGGTGGTGGTGGCGGCGGCCTCTTTGGTGGCGGCGGCGGGGGCGGTGGTTGGGGCAGCGCAACCGGGAGCGGCGCGAGCTTGACCCTCTTCAACGCCGGCGGCGGTGGAGGCGGTGGAGGCGCCTCCGGAGTCCCCGCCGGGGCGACCGGCGTCTCGGGCTTCTCGCTCGTGCCCACCGCCGAAGGAGCAGAGCCCTCGGTCACGTTCACCTGGACCCCCTCGGCGCCCGCCGCCGTCACGGGAGCGCCGAGCGCCATCACCACCACGACCGCCCTGCTCAGCGGCACCGTCAACCCGAGCGCCTGGCAGGTCACGAACTGCGCCTTTGCGCTCTCCCCCGCCCCGGCGGGCGTGGCGATGTTCCCATGCGCCCAACAGCTCGGCGCGGGCGTCACCCCCCTCCCGGTCTCGGCGACCGCCACGGGCCTCGCCCCCAGCACGACCTACACCGCAACGCTCCTCGCCTCGAGCACCCAGGGCTCCGGCAGCGGCAGCGCGGTGACCTTCACCACGCTGCCGCAGGCCGAAGGCTCCGCCCCCGGCCCTGGCGGCAACGACGCAGGCCCGGTCATCAGCGCCCTCACGCTGAGCCCATCGCGCTTCCGCCGCGGCTCGCACGTCGCCACGCTCGCAAAGCACGCCCACAAGGACATACCGATCGGCACCACGATCTCCTTCAAGCTCTCGCAGACCGCCACCGTCACGTTCACCTTCCAGCACACCCAGCCGGGTGTCTCGATCGCCGGTCACTGCCTGGCGCCCTCCCCCAAGCGCCACGGCCACCGCTGCACCCGCTACACCGCGACGCGGGGCAGCGTAAGCATCGCGCCTCCCGCCGGGGCCGACCACGTCAGCTTCGACGGGCTGCTCGACGGTGCCACCAAGCTCGCGCCCGGCAGCTACCGGCTGCTGCTCAGCGCCAACAACGCAAACGGGACCACCAAGGCGGCGCAACGCCCTACGTTTACGCTGCTCGCATAGGCTTAGCCAAGCTTGGTCGCAGGCGCGCCATGAAGGCTTGACGATCGTGACAGCCGACCCCTGGTTCGCCCCCTACGACGTGCCCCTGATCGCCGCCGGGTAGCGCGCCGCACCCGCGACCTATAGGCTTCCCCGCCGCATGAGGTTCTTCGAGTTCGAGGCGCGCGAGATCGTCAAGCGCGCCGGCATCCCCGTCACCGACTACGGCTTCACCACCGACCCCGCCGCGGCCGGCGAGATCGCGCGGCGCATCGGGGGGCCCGTGGTGATCAAGTCCCAGGTCCTCACCGGGGGGCGCATGAAGGCCGGGGGGGTCAAGTTCGCCGATACGCCCGTGGAGGCCGAAGCGCATGCGCGCGACATCCTCGCCCTGGAGATCGGCGGGCACATGCCCCGCGGGGTGCTCGTCGACCCCAAGGCCGAGGTCGAGCAGGAGTACTACGCCGGCGTCGTCTGGGATGGGATTCGCAAGCGCCCCGTCATGATCTTCTCCCCCGTCGGGGGCATCGACATCGAGCAGGTCGCCGAGGAGCAGCCCGACAAGGTGGGGCGCCGGCACTTCTCCAACATCCTCCCCTTCAGCGAGTTCCTCGCCAAGGAGGCCATCGCCGCCTCCGGCGTCACCGGCTCCGCGCTGAACAAGCTCGTCCCCATCCTCACCCGCCTGGCCAAGCTGTTCGTCGATAACGACATGGTCCTCGCCGAGATCAACCCCCTCGGGCGGCTCGCCGACGGCTCCTTCATCGCCCTCGACGCCCACATGGACATGGAGAACGAGGCCCGCGGGCGCCACAAGCAGCTGCTTGCCGAGCTCGGGGTGGGCGACGAGGAGACCCGCCAGGCCCGCGAGGCCACCCCCTTCGAGATCGCCGGCGAGGCCGTCGACGCCCAGGACCACCGCGGCGTCGCCGGCAACGTCACCGAGTTCGACGGCAACCTCGGGCTCGTGATCGGCGCCGGCGGGGGCTCCCTCACGCTGTTCGACGCCGTTCGCGCCCACGGGGGGCACCCCGCCAACTACTGCGAGATCGGTGGCAACCCCTCCGTCGCCAAGGCCTGCGGCCTCGCCAAGCTCGTGCTCTCCAAGCCCGGCGTGGACAAGATCGCCGTGATGATGTCGATCGTCTCAAACACCCGCGTGGACATCGTCGCCCGCGGCGTCATCAAAGCCTGCCTCGAGCTCGGCCACGACCCCGCCGAGAAGATCGCGATCTTCCGCATCCCCGGCGCCTGGGAGGAGGAGGGCTTCAAGATCCTGGAGCAGTACGGCGTGGACTACGCCGACCGCTCCGTCTCCCTCAACGAGGCCGCCCGTCGCGCGGTCGAGAAGATCCAAGGTGTTGCCGCATGAGGAGTGGTTTCTTTGGGTCGCATCCGCGCAGCTGGCGCGGGCGCCAGGCGCATCAGCGTGGGGCATCCTGCCCCACGTCGTGGCGGGGCAGGATGCCCCGCCCCCAGGCGCTTGTTGCCCCAACCCCCCACGCGGACGATCTCAAAAGAGCCCCCCTCTCATGAGCATCCTGATCGACGCCGACACCACCTTCATCGTCCAGGGCATCACCGGGCGCGAGGCCGTCAACCTCACGCGCGAGTGCCTCGACTACGGCGCCGGCGCCAAGGTCGTCGGCGGGGTCACCCCCGGGCGCCTCGGGCGCGAGGTGCATGGGGTCCCCGTGTTCGACACCGTCGCCCAGGCCGTCGCCCACCACGGCTCGCCGATCGACGGCTCCGTCGTGACCGTTCCTCCCGCGTTCACCAAGGACGCCGTGTTCGAGGCGATCGAGAACGGGGTCAAGCTCATCGTGATCGTCACCGAGCGCATCCCCCGCCGCGACGTCGCCCAGATGGTCGAGCTCGCCACCCTGCGCGGCGCGCGCATCATCGGGCCCAACTGCCTCGGCATCATCGTCCCCGACGTCATCAAGATGGGCGGCATCGGCGGCCCCGCAAAAAACGCCGCCCAGGCCTACACCCCCGGCCCTGTCGGTGTGATCTCCCGCTCCGGGGGGATGACCACCGAGATGTCCTCCACCCTCTCCGCCGCCGGCCTCGGGCAGTCCACCGCGGTCTCCATCGGCGGGGACGCCATCATCGGCTCGACCTACGCCGAGCTCATGCCGCTGTTCGAGGCCGACCAGCAGACCCAGGGGATCGTCATCTACACAGAGCCCGGCGGGCGCATGGAGGCCGAGCTCGCCCGCTGGGTCACCGAGCACAACTCGCGCCTGCCCATCGTCGCCTTCATGGCCGGGCGCTTCATGGACGAGATGCCCGGCATGTCCTTCGGCCACGCCGGCACCATCGTCGAAGGCAAGGAGGACACCGCCTCCGAGAAGATCGCCCGCCTCGCCCAGGCCGGCATCACCGTCGCCGAGCGCATCGAGGACATCCCCGGGATGATCCGCACCAAGATGTCCGAGCGGAGCGGCGCAGCCGAGACCGCGGGCGCGGGCGCAGGGGCCGCCGAGGGGAGTCCCGCATGAGAGCCGACGGGACCTTCATCGCCGTCGAGGTCGACGACGCCACCGCCTCCGACCCCGAGCTCGCCCGCAAGCTCACCGAGGCCTGTCCCGTCGACATCTTCGCCCAGCGCGACACCGGGACCCTCGAGCTCGTCGAGCGCAACCTCGACGAGTGCGTCCTCTGCCGCCTCTGCCTCGACGCCGCCGGAGCGCAGGCGATCAAGGTCATCAAGCTGTACGATGGCGAAGCCCTCCTCGTCTGAGGGCGCCGTGCAGTATCCTACGGTTAGAGAGCTGACGTGAACGAAAACATCTCCCTCATCGTCATGTGCTTCTTCCTGGTCGCCTCGCTCGCGTTCTTGGCCGACCAGATCCTCTCGTACCACTAGAGACGGCCGGATAGGCGGCGCGATGCTGCGTCCTCAGTCGCTCATGTGCAGAGCACATTTCGCTCCTTGCGTCCTTGCCTCTCGGCCGTCTAGACGCGCACCGCTTCGGACGCGCACCGCTTCGGC
The DNA here is from genome assembly GCA_963747875.1 of uncultured Solirubrobacterales bacterium. Taxonomy (GTDB): domain Bacteria; phylum Actinomycetota; class Thermoleophilia; order Solirubrobacterales; family Solirubrobacteraceae; genus Palsa-744. The sequence continues at coordinate 4,077,828 of CAVVGU010000001.1, read as the reverse complement.
TTTGCCGGTAGCGCGGGTCTACACCTGGCGCGCGCGTCTGGCCCGCTGGCGCTCCTGCTGGCGCTCGACCACGTTCACGATCAGCTTCAGGAACTGCTCCGGCCCCGACGCCTTCGCCTGGCCGTACGTGAACGCCTCGATCCAGTCCGCCACCTTCGCTTCCCGCGCCATCACGTTGAAGAACTCCCGCCGCATGTCCACCCGCAGACGCGCGTCCGCCGCCGGGCCCTTCGTCACCTTGATCTCCGGCATCTCCAATCTGAAGTGCTGCACATCCCCCCGCCCGCGCAGTTCCACCCCCACCACCAGCTTGATCGGCTCCAGTGCCGGAACCTCGCGGATGAACCTGCGGACCGCCACCTCAATCAGCGCCTTGGCGTCGTCTGCCATAAAGCTCCTCCTCGTCCGCCACCACTACTCCCCCCACCACCATAGACTAAATCGGCACCAAATATCATCACGATTGCGCATAGCGCTCCTCGCCTACTACCCGCGAATGGCCGGCCATACACCCACTTGCGTGCGCGAGCCCCCATCACTCGGGCGGACAAAAACGCAACGCCACAGCACCGCGCCGCCAAGAGCGATCGTCCTACAGCTTGTGGCGCTGTAGCAGCTTGCGTCCGATCACCATCCGCTGGATCTCCGACGTCCCCTCTCCAATCAACAGCAACGGCGCGTCCCGGTAGAGACGCTCGATCTCGTACTCCTTCGAGTACCCATACCCCCCGTGGATCCGGAAGCTCTCCTCCACGCAGAACCGCCCCGCCTCCGAAGCGAACAGCTTCGCCATGCCCGCCTCCAGATCCGAGCGCTCCCCCGCATCCTTCAGCCGCGCCGCCCGCAACGTCAACAGGCGCGCCGCATCCACCTGGGTAGCCATATCCGCGAGCTTGAACTGGATCGCCTGGTGCTCCGCGATCGGCTTGCCGAACGTCTTGCGCTCCTGCGCGTAGCGCAGCGCCAGCTCCAGCGCCCGCTGCGCGATCCCCACCCCCCGCGCCGCCACATTCACGCGGCCCACCTCCAGCGCGTCCATCATCTGCGCGAAGCCCCTGTTCAGGCCCGCCTCCTCGCCGCCCAGAATGTTCTCCGCCGGGCACCGGTACCCGTCGAACACCAGCTCCGTGGACTCCACCCCCTTGTACCCCAGCTTTTTGATCTTCGGCGGCACGTTCAGGCCCGCGTACGCCCCCGTATTCTTTTCTACCCCAGGCTCTTTCTCGGCGATGAAGCACGTGAAGCCCCGGTGGCGCGGATCCGCCTCCGGGTCCGTCTTCACCAGCACGAACACCAACGCTGACAGCAGGCCGTTCGTCACCCACATCTTCTGCCCGTTGATCTCGTACTTCCCGTCCTCCCCCCGCTTCGCCGACGTTTTGATCGCCTGCACATCCGAGCCCAGCTCCGGCTCCGAGAGCGAGAACGCCGCCCTGATCTCCCCCGTCGCCATCCGCGGCAGGTAGCTCTGCTTCTGCTCCTCGCTGCCGAACTTCATCAGCAGGTAGGACCCGATGAAGTGCGTGTTGATCACCCCCGAGATCGAGATCCACCCCCGCGAGAGCTCCTCCACGATCATCGCGTACGTCGTCAAGTCCAGCCCCATCCCCCCGTACTCCTCCGGGATCGTCACCCCGAACAGCTCCAGCTCCTTCATCTGCTCCACAATCGGCTCCGGGAAGGAGTCCTCGTGGTCGAAGTGCTCCGCCTGCGGGATGATCTGCTCGTCCGCAAACTGGCGCACCATCTCCGTGATCGCCTTCTGCTCGTCTGTCTTCTCCGTGTACGGCGAGGGGGCTACAGCCATAGGGCAACACACTCCGGGTATCGGGGTCGTCGGCTTCGTTTCGGTCCCCTGAGAATACCCGCGCCGCGACTCCAAGCCGTGCCCGCTACCCGCCCAGCCCCCTTCCTCGCACCTCTCTGCCGAGCCAGCCCCTTCCTTCTGCCGAGCCAACCCCTTCCTGGCAGACTGAGACCCCTCGTGAACTTCGCCCGCGACCTCTTCGACGTTCTCCCCCCCCAGCAGCGCGCCCTCGTCGAGCTCGCCCGCGACGGGCGCCGGCGCGAGTGGAGCTTCGGCGAAGTCGATGAGCGCAGCGCCCAGCTCGCCGGCGCCCTCGCCCGCCGCGGGGTACGCCGGGGGGATGTGGTCATGACCCTCATCGGCAACCGCCCCGAGTGGGTCCTCACGATGCTCGCCTGCTTTCGCCTCGGTGCCGTGGTACTCCCCTGCACCGAGCAGCTGCGAGCCAAGGACCTCCGCCTGCGCCTCGATGTCGCCCAGCCGCGGCTCGTCGTCGCCGACGAGCGCAATCGCGGCGAGCTGCGCCTGGCCCTGGAGGAGGAACCGTCCGGACCGCGCGCAGCGAACCACGCGGGAGAGGCCGGCTGGAACACCGCAGACCTAGACGTCGCGCTCGTGCCCGACGACTCCCTCTTCGACGCCCCGCCCGCCCCCGCCGTCGAGCTCGCCGCCGAGGACCCCTGCCTCATCACCTTTACCAGCGGCACCGCCGGTGAGCCCAAGGCCGTGCTCCACGGCCAGCGCTACCTCCTCGGCCAGCGCCTCCAGGCCACCCACTGGCTCGGCGCCCGCACCGGCGAGCTCGTGTGGTGCACCGCCTCATCCGGGTGGTCCAAGTCCGCGCGCAACGTCTTCATCGCCCCCTGGCTCTCCGGCGCCGCCGCGCTGCTCCACGACGCCCGCTTCGATCCCGCCGAGCGCCTCGGGCTGCTCGCCCGCGAGCGCGTCAACGTCCTCTGCATGGCCCCCACCGAGTACCGCGTGATCGCCAAGCGCGCCACCCTGCAAGCGCTCCCCGATCTGCGCGCAATGGTCGCCGCCGGGGAGGCACTCAACCCCGCGGTACTGCACACCTGGCACGAGGCCACCGGCCTCTACATCCGCGATGGCTACGGGCAGACCGAGACCGGGCAGCTCACCGGGATGCTGGCCGAAACGGGGATTCGCGCCGCAGGCGCGCGTCCCCCGGCTTCGGTCGGCGAGGAGCCCCGCCCCGGCTCGATGGGGCGCGCACTGCCCGGGGTGCGGCTCAGCATCGAGGACGGCGAGCTCATTGCAGACCCCGCGAGCGTACCCACGTTCTTCCTCGGCTACCTCGGCGAGGATGTCCAGCGGGTGCAGCGACCAGGGCAGCCGTCGTCCTGGAGCGTGTCCGACCGCGTCGCCGCTGGTAGCTGGCACACCGGCGACCGCGTCCGCGAAGACGACGACGGCTACCTCCACTTCGAGGGGCGCACCGACGACGTAATCGTCTCCGCCGGCTACCGCATCGGCCCCTTCGAGGTGGAGTCCGCGCTCATCGCACACCCCGCCGTCGCCGAAGCCGCCGCCGTGGCCGCCCCCGACGAGGAGCGCGGCGCCGTCGTACGGGCGGTGGTTGTGCTCCGCGACGGCTACACCCCCTCCCCGCAATTGGGGCGCGATCTACAGGAGCACGCCAAGCGCGAAACTGCCCCCTACAAGTACCCCCGCATCGTCGACTTCGTCTCCGAGCTCCCCAAGACCCCCAGCGGGAAGATCAAGCGCGCTCAGTTGCGCGTCTCATTGGGGCCGCACCAAGTGCCGCCGGGAGCCGGCGCGGGGCGTACGTAACCGCGATCGCCACCGCCAGCTCCAGCTCTAGCTCCATAAGCCGATCAGGCCGACGCGCCCGCCGGGCTGAGCCGCAGCGCGCGCTCGATGAACGGCCCCAGCAACTCCGCAATCGAGGTGGCCGTCATGCCCGCGGGGTCGCTTGGGAGCGTCGCGTAGCTGATCGCCAGGCGCACCAGGCACTCCGCGAGCAGCGCCGTGTCGTGCTCCGCCGCCTGCGGCCAGCGCTCCGCGATCGCCGCGCCCAGGCGCTCCGCCGCGCCCTCCACCAACGGCCGGCCGTGGGTCGTGACAAATGGCAGCATTTCTCCCCCGCCCACGATCGCCGCCCGAATCAATGGGTCCTCGCCCGCCGCCGTGAGGAACAGGCCAAACGCCGCCGTCAGCGCCTCCTGCGGATCGTCGAGGTTCGCGTCCAGCGCACCCTCTACCGCCCCGATGAAGCGCCCCGCTTCACGCAGCACGAACGCCTGCGCGAACTCCTCCCGCGACCCGAACTCCTTGTACAACGTCTGGCGGCTCACCCCCGCTTTGGTCGCCACATCCGCCATCGTCACCTCGCTCCACGCACGGTGCTCCAGCTCCGCCCGCGCCGCATCCATCAGCGTGTCACGCAGCAGCTCCCGCGCCGCCACCGCATAGGGCGTGCGCGCGCTCACTGCTCCACCTCGAAGTCCACCTTGTCGCACACCCCGCAGTCCGGGCACGCCCACTCGTCTGGCACCTCGCTCCACGGGGTCCCCGCCGGGAAGCCCTCGCGCGGATGGCCCCGCTCCTCGTCGTAGACGTACCCACAGCCCGGACAGCGATAGCGACTCACGTCGCCGCTCCGTACCTCGCGAGCACCCGCGCGCGCTTGCGGGGCGCGATGTTCGCGCGGGCCACATCTCCCCCGTAGTGCCGCAGCAGTCGCCGATCCATCACGCTCCGCCACAGCGGGGGCACCGTCGCGAGCAGGATCATCCCCGCATACCCCGTCGGCAGCTGCGGCGCATCCTCCATGTGGCGCAGCGCCTGGTAGCGGCGAATCGGGTTGGCGTGGTGGTCGGAGTGGCGCTGCAGGTGGTAGAGGAGCACGTTGGAGGCCACATTGTTGCTATTCCAGCTGTGCTCTGGACGCGTGCGCTCGTAGCGACCATCCTCGCGGCGGCCCCGCAGCAGACCGTAGTGCTCCAGGTAGTTGACCACCTCCAGCAGCGAGAAGCCCAGGATCGCCTGGACGACCAGGTAGGGCAATACCACAGCCCCGAACACCGCCGCCAGCACCGCGAACAGCACCACCGTCATCGCCCACGCCCCCAGGATGTCGTTGCGGGGCGTCCACGGCGAGCGGCCCATCCGCCCCAGCCGTGTGCGCTCGAGCTCCCAACTCGAGCGCAGGCTGCCCGCCACCGTTCGCGGCAAGAACGCGTAGAAGCTCTCCCCCAGCCGCGCACTCGCCGGGTCCTCCGGCGTCGCCACCCGCACGTGGTGGCCGCGGTTGTGCTCGATGAAGAAGTGCCCATACGCACTCTGCGCGAGCGCCACCTTGCTCAGCCACCGCTCCACGCTCGCCCGCTTGTGGCCGAGCTCGTGCGCCGTGTTGATCGCAATCCCACTCACAACCCCCACCGTCATCGTCAAGCCGATCGCATCGAACGTCGAGAGTTCGCCGCTCGACCACAGCCAGCACGCAAACACCAGCCCCGCGTACTGGATCGGCAGAAACGCGTACGTGCACCAGCGGTAGTAACGATCCTGTTCCAACCACTTGATCACGCTGTCCGGCGGGTTCTGCGCGTCCACCCCGACCAGCAGGTCCAGCAGCGGGAAGAGCCCGAACACCAGGACCGGGCCGTAGAACCAGAAGACCCCGAGGCCCGTCGCCCGCACCAGACCCCACGACAGGAACGGCAGCGTCGGCACGATCAGACCCAGCAGCCACGCATAGCGCTTCGGGTCCCGCCACCGCGCCGGGGCCAGGGTAGCCCCTGCCGCCGCATCGTCCCCCAGGGTTGGCGTGCCCCCCGGGGCCAAGACCTCGCCCGCAGTAGAGGTCGTGCCCCCCGGGGCCAAGACCTCGCCCGCAGTGGAGGTAGTCCCCTGCACAGCGAGGCCCCCCTCGGCACGCTCCCCATTGGCCAAGCCCCCATTCAACGGCGCCGGTACAGCTGACATGTAACGCGTCTCCTTCTCAGTCTTACAGGAGTAGTTTGTCAGCTTAGTTTACAGCATCTCGCCCCTTTGTCAAGGGAGGCGACAACCCAACGCCGGAGCGTTAGCGCATCGGTCCTACCTCCACCAAAATCTCCTCAGCGCGCATGCGCGGCGGCGCAAGCGCGTCCACCGCGAAGGTCCGCCGCGCACGAGCCCCGAGCACGACAACCGTCTGGCGCAGGCTGAGGTCCGCCCCCGTGCGGGCATCGACACGGCGCACCCCTCGGTGAGACCCGCGCGCGATGCTTCGTCGCTCCAGCACAACCGCGATGGCGAACACGCACACCCGCATCAGGAATCGGCTGTGCGCCGAGGTCGGGAGTTTTATGTTGAAGGATGGAATCTTAGCCATCGCTCTGCAGAAGGGAAGGCGTGTCCCAGTATGCCCCCGGCAGGATTCGAACCTGCGGCCCTCGGATTAGAAATCCGACGCTCTATCCAACTGAGCTACGGAGGCGCAGTGTTTCTATCTCCACAGTGTGGCGATCACGGCGCAGATTCGCGGCCTCCTTCGATCCCCCAAGGCACCTTGGCGCGCAGAGACTTAAGCAAACTTGATCGAGAACCGGTAAAAGTTGATCCATGACTCCCGCATCGGGCACCGACCCAGACCTCACCCGCAAGGAGCGCCGCGAGCAGGCGCGCAGCGAACGCAAGGCGATGGAGGCCGCCGCCGCCCAGTCCGCGCGGCGCACCCGCATGATGCAGCTCGGAGGCGTGATCGCTGCCGTGGTCGTGATCGTCGTAGTGATCGTCATCGCCACGAGCGGAGGCAAAAAAGAAGGGCTCGCCACAGGCAATCAGAAGAACTCGACCGTCTCCTCCGTGACCTCGCTCGTCGGGGGCATCCCCCAGTCGGGCACCGTCCTCGGCAACCCCAACGCGCCCATCACCCTGCAGTACTTCGGCGACCTCGAGTGCCCGATCTGCAAGGAGTTCACGCTCGGGGCGCTGCCCCCGCTGATCGCCAAATACGTGCGCACGGGGAAGATGAAGATCGAATACCACTCCATGGAGACCGCTACCCGGGAACAGGAAACATTCCGCACACAGCAGATCGCGGCGCTCGCCGCGGGCAAGCAGAACCTGGCGTGGGACTACATCGAGCTCTTCTATCACGAGCAGGGCCAGGAGGACAGCGGCTACGTGACGGAAAGCTACCTGCAAGGGCTCGCCCAGCAGGTGCCCCGGCTCAATCTCCCCAACTGGAGCGCGGCCCGCAGCGAACCGGCCCTCGCCGAAGACGTTACCCACGACGCGCAGACCGTCACCCAGCGGGGCTTCACGGGAACCCCATCCTTCCTGATCGGCAAGACCGGAGGGACGCTCACCCAGCTCAACCCCGAATCCTATACCGAAGTCTCAGCCTTCACCCCGACCATCGAAAAACTGCTGAGCGGAAAGTGAGCACGCGCGCGATCCGCATCCTGATGATCGCGATCACCACGGTCGGTCTGGGGGTAGCCAGCTACCTGACTTACGTCCACTACGCCGGCGGCCCCATCCTGTGCTTGAAGGGCGGGGGCTGCGAGACGGTGCAGCACTCGATCTACTCCAAGCTCGTCGGCATACCCGTCGCGCTGATCGGCCTGATCGGCTACGTCGTGATCATGGCCTCCCTGCTCGTCCCCGAAAACGAGTCCACGCGGCTGGCCACGATGACCTTCACGTTGATGGGCTTCGGCTTCTCCATCTACCTGACCTCGCGCGAGCTCTTCTCGATCCATGCGATCTGCCCCTGGTGTGTGAGCAGCGCGGTGATGATGACGCTACTCGCCTGCCTCTCGGTGTGGCGCTTTCTGCGAGGCGATGCACCCTCCAGCGCCACGCTTGCCCGCCCGCCCGAGCCAGACTCCGCCGCCCCGCTCACCGCGCCGGGGTCTTGAGCATCGGCGCCGGAATCGCACAGGCCGCAGCCGAACGTCAGAAGCAAGCCGCTGCGCGGGCCGCCGCAGAGCTGGTGGTCGAAGGTACGCGGGTTGGTCTGGGGACGGGATCGACCGTCGCCCACCTTCTACCCGCGCTCGCCGCACGGGGCCTGCGGGGGCTGCGCTGCGTCGCGACCTCCCCCCTCACCGAGCGCACCGCGCGGGAGCTCGGTCTCGAGGTGGTGGCGCTCGATGAGCTCGGGGAGCTCGACATCGCGATCGATGGCGCCGACCAGATCGATCCGCAGGGCTGGCTGATCAAGGGTGGCGGGGGAGCCCACACACGGGAGAAGATCGTCGCAGCCGCCGCCCGACGCTTCGTGGTGATCGCCTCGGCCGCGAAGGCGGTGCCCGCGCTCCACCCCCCCGTACCCCTCGAGATCCTCGCCTTTGGAGCCCATACCACGCTCAGTTCGATCGCACCCGCGCAGTTGCGCGACGTACCCCTCAGCCCCGACGGCAACCCGATCGCCGACTACCTCGGTCCGATCGAGGATCCCGAGCGCCTCTGCGCCGCGCTCTCTGCCACCCCCGGGGTCCTCGAGCACGGCCTGTTTGCGCCCCACATGGTGAGCGACGTCCTGATCGCCGGCGAGGACGGGGTCGAGCACCGCCGCGGCGGCAAACCCGCCTGAGATTGGCGCCTCCCACTATCGCCGAAGCTGGACGACCACTCACAAAGCGGCGCGACCATTCAGATACCGATCGTGGCCCCAGCGCTCGCCACGGCGGGCGCCAAGCAGCATCGCCCAGGCGGCGCGAGCACTCAGATTCCGATCAGCTCCAGCTCGTCCAAGCGCCGCGCTCCGCGCGCAGCCCACACCGACTGCCCCTCGCAGAGCAGCACGCCGTCGCGCTCCAAACGCGCGAGCGCCTCCTCGAGCGCAAGGGGCTTGCAATCCCGGATCTCCTCCTCCAGCTCCATCCGCGACCAGCGCCGCTCGTGATCCTCGCACAGGATCTGCGCAACGATCGCTCGTTCGATCCTCAAAATGTCCGCGTTCGCTGTCCGCCCCTCGGGCTCTCCCTGCACGGAGCTCACCTCCTCAAATCCGGCTTCCATGGCGGCCGTCGCTTGAACCGCCGCGATCTCAAATAACCAGCCGTAGAGTTGTACGTGCCGCTTGGGACGGTACGCTCGCTCGGCCGACCCGCGCCCACCGGCCTATCATCGACCTCTCACCAGAGCGCCGCGAGGAGGGGCCGAACGTGGTTGGTACCAGGAACCGAATCATCGACTCGAGCGCGGAGCTGTTCCGCCGCCAGGGCTACACCGGCACCGGTGTCAAGCAGATCGTGGCCGCAGCCAATGCGCCCCTGGGGTCCCTCTACCACTTCTTCCCCAGCGGCAAGGAGCAGTTGGGCGCAGAAGTGATCCGCTCCTCGGGGCAGCTCTACATCGAGCTGTTCGCGACAATCGCCGCGCAGGAGCCCGACGTGGTGAGCGCCGTGGGGGCCTTCTTCACCGGCGCGGCCGAGACGCTACGCGAAACGGACTACGCCGATGCGTGCCCGATCGCCACCGTGGCGCTCGAGGTCGCCAGCACCAACGAGCCGCTGCGCGAGGCGACCGCGGATGTCTTTGCGACCTGGATCGAGGGCGCAACCGCATACTTCGCGGCGGCCGGCATCTCCCACGACCGCGCGCGGGAGTTGGCGTTCTCGATGCTCTCCCTGCTCGAGGGTGCGTTCATCTTCTGCCGCGCGATGCGCACCACCGAGCCGCTCGCGATCGCCGGGGCGAGCGCTGTTGCCGCCGTTCAAGAGGCACTGGGGCAGGTCTGACGCGAATACGGTTATGCGGTCAGCACGGCCTTGACGCCGCCACCGAGGAAGTGCTCGCGTAGCGCGGCGGGAGCTTGGTCCAGCGGCGCTTCAGCGGTGATGACCGCCTCGGGACGCAGACGTCCCTGGGCCATCAGCTCGAGGACCTCGGGAATCAGGGCGCGCGCGTGGGGGATGCCGACGTGGAGGGTGGCGCGACGGACGTACATCTTCAGCAGGGGGATGCGAGCGTCGCGGTGCAGTCCCCCGGAGCTCGTGCAGACACCGTCGGGGGCGGTGTGGGCGAGGGCAGCGGCGAGCGGGTCGGCGCTGATGTGCACCACCAGCGGGGCCGGGGGCCGCCGGCGCAGCTCGCGGGGCCGCAACGCTTGCAGGCCGAGCCGCTCCGCGTGGGCACGAATGTGGGGCCGGGAGTCGACGAGGTTGACGTTGCGAGCGCCGAAGGCGCGGGCGATCAGACCCGTATAGAGCGCAACGCTGCCGCTGAACAGAGGCTGCGAGAGAGCGGCGATGATGAGCACCTCGGCGTCCGGATCCGCCTCGAGGAGGGCGGGGAGATGGGGGGCGATATGACGGTAGGCATCGCAGATGTTGTCGGACACGCTGGCCGCGGCGACAGGGTCCACGCCCTCGGGCAGAGCAACGAGCATGGCGTCCGCGTAGGGAACGGCGAGCTGCTCGGAGAAGGCGCCGCCGAAGTGTCCGGTAGCGAGCCCCATCCCGTAAGCGGAGAGCGGGGGGACGCCGAGACAGCTGCCGGGGTGCCCCGCGCGGCATGGAGCACAGGCACCGCAGCTGATCTGAAAGGGCACGACCACGCGATCGCCCGGCTTGACCGTGGCGACCTCCTCGCCAATGGAGAGCACCTCCGCAACGCATTCGTGCCCAAGATGGAGGGGAAGCGCCAGCTGGGTGGAGCCCAGCACGAGAGGACAGTCGATGTCGCAGGTGGATACGGCGATCGGGTGCACGATCGCCCCGCGGGGGCCCGGCGAGGCGGGGATGGCAACCTCGCGCCAGCGCAGCCGCGCACCGGGCGCGGCCGTGAGCGCACGCATCTTCGGCCGGGTTGACCGGCGCCGCTGGGTGACGCTGTCGCCGGCGGTTGCGAGCAGCCTCCGCAAGCGCTGCTCGCGGCCGCGTTCGAGCAGTACGGGCATCGCGGCCGCGGCATTGGGAGAGAGAAAGCCGGCGTAGTGGCGCAACCAGCCGCGGGGGCGATGGCCGGCGCCGATCATCGAGTGCCGCGGCGCCACGGAGGAGGGTGTTGGAGTGCGCGCCTGCTCGTCCATCAATTCAGTTTCGCCCATACCTTGATGAGATATCTCGGATCGTTACCCACCGGGGCGAGGCTGGTGAGGTCGAAGTCAGACAAGCTCAGAGCGGAGTCGGAGAACAGCGTGAGTTTGACGAACCCCGCGAAGGGGATCCCCTGGGGCTGCGCCACGAGCTTGCCTTCCTGCACGCTGAGCAGCGCATCCGTCGATCCCTCCATTCCAAACAGATTCCCGCTCACCCGCACCTCGACCCCACCGGGCACGCTCCCCAGCGGCTGCACTTCGACACCCGCGGGGAGGATCCCCTGGAAATCGGAGCTTCCAGCGCTTCCTTCGATGAAGAGCGCAGAGCCACGCTTCTGCATGCGCACGCCGTGCATCGTGACCGACCCGACGCGCAGCCCTTCTGCGTCCAGATCGAGTCGTTCCACTCCACGGGATTTTGACAGCATGTCGTTGGCCTCGGAAGTCCCCATACTCAGAGCGCCGGCAGCCACCTTCGCCGACTGGGCGTGGCCCCACAACAGCTCGATCGCCGGGAACGCACTGACGGTGGCGCTACGCACCACGCCGTAGCGGGCCAGTTCATCGCGCACACGCCGCGCCGCGAGTCCCGGCAGCAGCAGTTGGGCGAGCACCAGCAACACCACGATCGCAGCAGCGGTCCCGGACGCGATCCGCGTAGCTCGGCGACGGGGGATCCGCATGCCCACAGCTTCGCAGGAAAGGGCACCTTGGGCAAGCAACAGCCCTTGCGTTCGAACTATTCAGCGACGGCCTGCCGCGAGAGACGCTCCCGCTCGCTCCACTCGTCCTTGTCCAGCCTGCCGGACCCGGCGGTGTAGCTGGACTCATCCCCGCCGCGTCCCCGCAGCACGAAGGCGCAGCCGACCGCGATCAGCGCGCCGGCGAGCGGCCCCAGCACATATACCCAGTAGCTCGTGAAGTCACCGCTCACCAAGGCCGGGCCGAAGGAGCGCGCGGGGTTCATCGACGTCCCGCTCACAGGCGCCGACCACAGCCCGGCGAGCGCTATGTACCCACCGACACCGAGCGCGGCGATCGCGCCAACGTTCTGCGCGGAGGACGCGGTTCCCAAGATCACGCTGACGAGGGTCGCGGTGAGGACGATCTCCATCAGCAGCGCCTGCCAGTTCGCATATCCAGGCCCCGGCAGCGTCGCGCCGAGATGCTGGATGTTGCCGAACACCGCGAGCAAGAACAGGCACGCCAGCGTCGCACCGACCAACTGAATGATGATGTACCCCGGGAGACGCTTCCATGGGAAATCCCCACGCAACGCAAACGCGAGCGAGACCGCCGGATTCAGGTGTGCCCCCGAGACCGCTCCCATGAACAGAATGATCGCCATCACCATCAGCCCCGGCGCCACCACCGCCGCCGCCAGGCTGATCTGCCCCTGACCATGCAGAATCCCACCGCCCGCGGCGACGAGCACCAGCATGAACGTACCGAGCAACTCGGAGAAGAGCCGCCGCCACTCCTGGCTCGGATCGTCAAAGTCCTTGCGGTCGCCGAACTCCAGCATCAGCAGGTGATGCCTGCGAGGCGAAACGATCGCCCCGACCTCCGACGCGAGCTCCGATCCAGCGCTCACGCTCGGCGCGACACTCGCAGGTGTTCGGCCCGCACTCTCGCTCATATGTCCTTCTCCACCATGGATCCTCCTATAGGACGGAACCACTCAGAGCCAGGGGCACCAAGCAATCGACGGCCAGAACACTACCCTACGGTCGCAGAGGACTCGACCCGCGCGCCTCGCCGAACTGCCTCTTCAGCTCCGCGGCAGTGCCACCGGCGATCACCCGTCTGTGGGCGATCACAACGATCCTATCGGCAAGCTGGTCCGGCGTGCCTGGCCGCGCCGGCTATCAGGGCCAGTATCATCGCCCACGTTATGCGACGTGGAGCCACGATCTCGGCGGTGGTCCTGTGCTCGGCGCCTCTCCTCGCTGGGGCCGCACAGGCGACGTCCGGCCACCGCTGGCGCAATCTCACGATACACCAAGCGTGGAGCGTGACTGTGACGGGCGCCCGTCACGTTGCAAAGCAGGCAGAATCGTTACCCCACACCTATGGGCCTTCGAGGCCGAGTAGCGACGAAGTCCAACCGCAATCCGCGTGCGTGCGACACTCCCCGTATCAGATCGACTGCCCGTTCACCTATTTCCTTGGGTTTACCGCCGGGGAAGTCTATACGCGGTGCCGCGACACCGGGCAGGTCACGGAGATCGCCGAACAGCGATTCCGGTTCACATCATCCAAACCGCGGTGCCAGTTGATCTACAACAAAACGCCATAGCGCTGGGTGGCCGCCAAGGCGGGCGAGGCGGCGAGGAGCGCGCCGGTGGCCAGGAGCGCGATGGCTAGACGACCATCTCGGCGCTAGCGACGGGCCGCGCAATGCGCACCCCATTCGGCTGCCCCAAGTCTTTCGCGCACGGACAAACGGAGCGCCCATCTGTGGAAGCGCGCCGGAGTGCGATCCGTCCGCTGTTACCGTGGACGGGTCCATCGCGCCCTTGTGGGTCGGCGATTGTGCGTTCGCTCGGTCCTTCTTGACCTCTCTGCCTCGCGACCGCAGCCCCTGAGAGGCTTCGTGAGGAGCGCCCGTGAGTGTTGTGGCTGCAGGGCCTGAGAGTAGGTCGCGTCGCGGGTCGGTGGGACGCCTGCCGACGCGCCCCGGCGCCGGGAGGTCTTCCCTGCCGGCCGGGGCGCCGCTGCGTGTCGCGATGCTCGCCCCACCCTGGATCTCCGTCCCTCCGCCGGGGTACGGGGGCGTGGAGTCGGTGGTTGGCGTGCTGACGGACGCTCTCGTCCGACGCGGTCACACGGTGACGCTCTTCTGCGCCCCGGGCTCGCGGTCGAGTGCACGGGTGGTGCCCCTGCTCGAGGAGTCCCACCCCGAGGAGATCGAGCGTTCGCTGTATGAGGTCGACCACGTCGCGCGGGCGTTCGAGGAGATCGACCTCGCCGCCTACGAGGAGCCCTTTGACGTGGTTCACGACCACTGCGGCTTCACCGCCCTCGCGATGGCCGACCGCCTCGACACGCCGCTCGTGCACACCCTGCACGGGCAGTTCACCGCCAGTACCGCGGCCTTCTACGCTCGCCACGGCCACAAGGCCGCGCTCGTCGGCATCAGCCGGGCGCAGCTCGCATCGGCACCGGTGGGCATGGAACCGGTCGGCGCGATCCCGAACCCGATCGACGCGCGGGCCTGGCCGCTGCGCGAGCACAAGGACGACTACCTGCTGTGGATCGGGAGGATGACCGCCGAGAAGGGGCCCCACCGCGCGATCGCTGCCGCCCGTGCCGCGGGCGTGCCACTCGTCCTGGCAGGGGTCATCCAACCCGGCCAGCAGGCGTTCTTCGACCGCGAGGTCGCTCCGCACATCGACGGCGAGCGCGTCCGCTTCATCGGCGAGGTCGGTGGGTCGGTCAAGCTCGCGGCCTTCGCGGGCGCCCGCGCGCTACTGATGCCGATCCGCTGGGAGGAGCCTTTCGGGATGGTCATGGTCGAGGCGCTGGCGTGCGGGACACCGGTGATCGCATTTCCCGAAGGCGCCGCCCGCGAGCTCGTCTGCGACGGGCAGACCGGCTTCCTGGTCGAGGACGAGCAGGCGATGGGCGCAGCGGTCGATCGGCTGCCCCAGATCGCCCCGCAAGACTGCCGCGCGTGGGTCGCCGAGCACTGCGACGTCGACGTGGTCGCCGCCGCCTACGAGCGGACCTACCGGTCGGCGGCGCACACACGCGTCGCGGAGGCCGTCGCGCTTGTCTGAGCGGACCCTGAGCGTCTTGGACGGCAGCACCTTCGTCGTCGGCGACCGCTGCGGCGACGTGCGGGTCGACGCCGGTCGCGAGCACGGCTTCTTCTGCGACGACACCCGTTTCCTCTCACGCTGGGTCCTACACGTCGGCGAGGCGCCACTGGAACTGCTCGGCCTCGACCAGAGCGCGCACTTCGCTGCGCAGTTCTTCCTGACCCCCCGCCTCGGGCCGGACGAGGAGGCGCCCTGCTCGATCATGCGCCGCCGGCTGATCGACCACGTGTGGATGGAGGAGGTCACGGTTACCAACCACCGCCACGCGATGAGCGAGGTGCAGGTGGTATTGGAGGCCGACGCCGACTTCGCCGACCTGTTCGAGGTCAAGGATGGCGTGGTGGCCGAGCGTGAGGTGCACTGCCGCCACGACGACGGGGCCCTCACGTTGGCCTACGAGCACGCGGGCTTCCAGCGCTCGCTCACGATCGCCTCCAGCCGCACGGCGGCGGTCACCCGCCGGGGCTTCGCCTACTCGCTGCGGCTCGCGCCCGGCGAGCAGTGGTCGACCACGTTCACCCTCACCCCCCACGCCGCGCAGCCGGGGGTCGCCTTCGCCCAGCGCGAGTCGCGGGGCAGCCTGACGCAGCTGAGCGCATCCAAGTCGGCCGAGCTCGAGCGTTGGCTGGCCGGAGCGCCAGTGCTGCAAACCCAGGACACGGCGCTGGCGCGCACCTACCGCGCGAGCCTCAGCGATCTCGGCGCGCTGCGGCTGCACCCCGACCTCAGCGAGGGCGCGACCCTCCCCGCGGCGGGGCTGCCATGGTTCATGGCGCTCTTTGGCCGCGACAGCCTGATCACCAGCTTCCAGGCGCTGCCCTACCTACCCGGGCTGGCCGCCACCACCCTGCGCGTGCTTGGGGCCCGCCAGGCCAAGGAGCGCGACGACTTCCACGAGCAGGAGCCGGGCAAGATCCTGCACGAGCTGCGCTTCGGCGAGCTCACCGCACGCGGGGAGCGCCCGCACTCCCCGTACTACGGGACCGCCGACGCCACACCCCTATTCCTCATCCTCCTGGACGAGTACCACCGCTGGTCGGGCGACGGGGAGCTCGTCCGGACCCTGGAGCCCAACGCCCGTGCCGCCCTGGCCTGGATCGAGGACAGCGGGGACGCCGACGGCGACGGGTACGTCGAGTACGCGTGCCGCAACCACACCACTGGGCTGGTCAACCAGTGCTGGAAGGACAGCTGGGACGCGATCCAGCGCGCCGACGGCACGCTGGCCAGGGGGCCGATCGCGACCTGCGAGATCCAGGGCTACGTATACGACGCACGGCGCCGTTGCGCCCGTCTGGCCCGTGAGGTGTGGGGCGATCCGGCGCTCGCCGAGCGCCTCGAGCGCCAAGCAGCCGACCTGCGCGAGCGCTTCCGCCGCGACTTCTGGATGCCCGAGCGTGGCTGCCACGCCCTCGCGCTGGACGGGGAGAAGCGCCAGGTGGACAGCCTGACCTCCAACATCGGTCATCTGCTGTGGTCGGGCCTGCTGGAGGAGGACGAGGCGGCCGCGACCGCCGAGCGACTGCTCGACGCGCAGCTCTACTCCGGCTGGGGCGTGCGCACCCTCGGCACCCACGAGGCCGGCTACAACCCGCTCGGATACCACACCGGGACCGTCTGGCCCCATGAGAACTCGCTGATCGCCGCCGGCCTCGCGCGCTACGGCCACCTCGCTGCGGCGCGCACGATCGCCTCCACGATCCTCCAGGCAGCGCCGTACTTCGAACACCGCCTGCCCGAGGTCTTCGCCGGCTACCCCGCCTCGGTGACGTCGGTCCCCGTGGCGTTCCCGACGGCCTCCCGTCCCCAGGCATGGGCCGCGGGGACCCCGCTGCTGCTGTTGAGCACGCTGCTCGACCTCCATCCCGGGTACACCGACGTGGACGTCGACGTTCCAGGCGACATCGGCCCCGTCGCGCTGCGCTCGCAGAGAGGCTAGTGTGGGCACAGTGGACGACGACGCGATCCGTGCTCTCCTGGCGCGGTTGGCGCGTCCTCACTCCTCCGGTGGCGAGGTCATCGAGCGTGCTGCGATCCTCGCCGAGGGTGCCGATTTTGCGGCGGTCATGGAGTGGATCACCGTCCACGCCGGGATACCCGAGACGGAGGTTGCCAAAGCCCCCAGCCACGGCCTGCACGGCTCGCGGCTGAGCTACGGCGGTGGCGCAGACCCTCGCACACCGCTTCGCTTCGTACTGCCGGCCGGCGCGCTGGCCTGAGACGACCACACGGCGCGACAGTGACGTCCAGCCAGGCGACAGTGGCGGCCCAAGCCAATTCGCGGGGATGCTGCCTAGCGGTGGCGCTTGGGCGCAGTGAACGTCAGCGTGAGCGTCGTCACGACAACCTGTTTGCCGCCGATCGTCTCCGTGGCGAGGAGCTTGACGTGCAGTGAGTGGTAGTGCGCAAGCAGCGTGCGCCCGGTGCCATCGAGAGGCACGCTCAGCGTCTTCGACGTCCCGCCGGCGAGCGATGCCGATACGTGCCCGAGCGCGAGGGTCCGCTTGTTCGTCTTCGCCGCCACCGCGACGACCCTGCCCGAGCGCAGCGTCTCGAGCGCCGATAGCGCGAGCGAGTCCGCGCACGTGGCCGTGGCCGCGCCCGAGCAGGCGAACGTGAGCGAGGCGACATCCCCCTTGGTCTTCACATGCGCGAAGCTCGAAGTGCCTGCGCTTGCGCCCGCGCTGCCCGCCCCGCCGGGGTTGCCCACTCCGCCGCCGGGGTTGCCGGCCCCGCCACCGGGGTTGCCCGCCCCCGCGCTGCGATACACCGTCGGGCAGGCGAAGACCCCGGTGGTGGAGACGACGTCGAGCGCGTCCGCGTAGACGATGTCAGCGCCCGGCCCGCAGGTGATCTGGTCCTGGATGCCGTCGGCGGCGTAGATCACGCTGTTGCCGCCCGGACAGGAGACTTCGAGGTTGCAGAAGGACTCGGCCGCGTAGATGCTGTCGGGACCCGCGCCGTCGGGACCGTCGGTCTTGATCGTGTTGTCGCCGGCGCCGCCGCGCAGGGTGTCGCCGCCGGGGCCGCCTTCGATCAGGTCGTTGCCGCCCTCGCCGTCGAGGATGATCGGTCCGGTGCCAGCGATCAGCGTGTCGTTTCCTTCGCCACCATCGACCTCGGTCACGTTCGTCTCGATCGTGTCGCTTTGACCGGCGATGCCGCTATCGGGCAACCCGTCGACTTTCGCGGCCACCGGTCCCGGGGCGTGGAAGAAGGACACCGTCGAGATCCCCCCTTCGCCGTCGAAGGTCTCGTTGCCGCCGCACCTGAGCCACGCAACCAAGCGACATCCGATCGGGCTCGTCAGCCCCGAGTTGCTGGCCAACTGGGAGCGCGCCCGCAACCGCCAACCGTTGGAGAAGATCGACCCACTCCCCTAATATTGGCCCTAAGGTGAATCTACCCCCGCTCGTTCACGTCACCGATGTCGAGGTCATCGGTGCGTACGATCTCCGTCTGACCTTCGAGGACGGCACCATCGGCGACGTTAGCTTCGACAATCGCGAGTGGACAGGCGTGTTGGAGCCACTGCGAGACCCACAGCGCTTCGCGCGAGTCTCGGTCGAAGCCGGCACGATCGTCTGGGCCGACGACGGCCTCGACATGGCGCCCGAACCGCTCTACGCAGAGGCCCGCCGGCACATGGTGTCCCGCCCAGCGGTGAGCGCGTAGCACAGCCTGGCATTATTCCGAACAGGTTGGGGGAGCGCCGTCACACACGCCCGCTCCATCGCCGCAACGGGTCTCCTGCAGCCACAGCTTCAGGCCGTCCCGCGCACTGAAGCGGACGTAGTGTCCGAGGCGGTGGTGCGGGATGCGCTCGGCCCGAGCCTGGGTGAGCAGCATGTGTGGGGCACCCCAGCAGCAGCCCCGCAGCCTTGGCGTCGGTGCGCCTCGAACAGGGAGAGCGCCAGCGCACGCGCGTCACGCATCGCGATCATCGTGCGCAGGTTGTGAGTCCGCCCAGGGGGGGTCGGGTTCGATCGGGTTGCCTGGGGTTGCTTGGATTGGGTCAGGTTCGCCGGGGTCGGATTCGCTCAAAACGGAGCCTTGAATGGAGCCTTGGGATGGGCTCGCTTCTGGCGAGGTGGGCACAAACCGATCAGCCATGTCGCCGTCCAATGGGCTGCCGCTGACTAAAGCAGGCAGCATCCTGTCGGCGGGTGTCAGAGGTAGGAGGTCCGGCGGCGAGAGAGGTTCACTGCGATCGACATCGGGCACGGCCTCGGTGCGGATTTGCGGGGGGCGTACCTGCCAAGCCTTGAGGCTCTGGACGAGATCACGGTAAAACATAACCGTCTGTTCGCGCGTCTCACGTACGAATGAGCCCTCGTCCCGACCTCGCTTCTGGCCCATCGGTCGGCTGAGCGTCACCGTGAAGGAGCGCGGATCGCGCTTGACGTCCGCTTGGCAGAGCAGGCTCTCTGGCCGCGCGAGAGCCTGCTCCAGCGTTGCGGCGGCACTCTCTCGGACATAGGGGTACCAAACCTCGATGCGCAAGTCCGGCCACGCCTCGGGGAGCTGGCGCAGCAACCATCTGATACGAGACTTGGGACCTCCTTCAGTGGGTGCCATGATGTCCACGCTGAGCGACGTCTGGCGAGACTTAAGGTCGGCGTGTATCCGCAAGTCGTCGATGGCATCAGGGACATGGATCGTGGTATGGAGGATGCCACCGGTTGTCAGCGACTTCTCCAACTCGTCGAGCCGTGCGCTGGTTGTCTGTTTGCGTGGTCGACGCGAGATGACGTTGCGCCCCAATTCCTGAGACAAGCTGAGACACAGGTACTCGATGAACTGCTCCCACCGCTCCGCAACTTGGCGGGCACGGCCATCGCCTTGACGCAGCGTCCCGTCGTGCGCAGCAGTACGCACCGAAACCCAATCCTTCCCCATGTCCTCGAAGCCCGTGACTCCGGAGGCTTCGCCGCTGAGATAGTGGATCAGCTCGCGGAGAACCCAGGCTTGGTCGGGGTCGGACACCCCTCGGTAGCGGCTCTGCACGACCGCCTCGGTCAAGATTCGCCACCATGACAAATGCCAGAGCTTTGTTTTACGGAGCTTCTGGCCGCTAACGGATACAGGCGACTCCGATGCGCTGTGGGTGATCTGGTTCGAGATCGTGAGGACCCCGTCGAAGCCCTGTTCGCGTGCGATGACGACGTATCTCTCGACCTGGTCGTCCTTTAGAGCTGCGGTACCAGTCTTGACCTCAATGAGACAGGTCCAATGTTTGCCACCACGCTCACATACGATCGCTCCATCAGGGATATCCACCTTGCCGTCCGCATTCTTGAACCGAACCTCGGCAAACGTGTCGATGCTTGGCGACTTTGGCGCCCCCATCTCTCGCAGGAGCGAATGCCCGAACTCGGGGACACCGTGCATCACGGCAAGAAGACACGAAGTCGCGCGCTTCTCCTGCTCCTCTTGGCTGCGTATGCCACAAGTCGGGATCAGGCGAGCATGTAGCCAATCATCGGACCCCGACCCGGCTCGTCCACCATCGCTGACAGTTGCCATAGCGGAAACTTATCGAGAAATGCCCCTTGATGATTGCCCCTCGGGAACAGGGCCCGCAGACCCCTACGCCAACATGCTCGGGCTGGAGCGTCCACGGCCACTTCACCGGTCGCTCGAAGCGCGAGGCTAGTCGTCGAATGACAAGCCCGGTCATCAATCTCGACGCATACAACGCGCCGGCACCTCCTAGCGGCACTTACCATCATCGAAAGGATGAGGGAGCGTCCTCGTCACTAGGCAACCCAAAACCAGGAAACAGCCGAGTTTGGTATCCCATTGGTACCCCGAGCCGGCTTGTATCAGACGTTACAATCTAAAAACTTCCTATTTGCAGACATTCTTTAAGGGTGAGCGAGGGGACTCGAACCCCCGACCGCCGGGACCACAACCTGCTGGTCCGGGTGCCGCTCAGGCTACAAACCCCGTGATTACTGGGTCTTGGTGCTTCTGAGTGCTCCTGAGTTCGTCTCAATTTGTTCCCCAAATTGTTCCCCAGCAGAGGGATGTGCCCCGGTCTTCGACGCCCATCGTCCGACGCGGGCTCTACGGTTGCTTCATGTCGGCGATCATCACCGACGATGAGCTTGCGACCATTCGTGCGTCGACGCGAATGCATCTCGACGAGCTCTTCGAGGAGCCGGAGATCGCCGGTGATGTCGTCGCGTTGGAGCGCATCGGCCTGCCAGGACCCCCCGCATTGGGGCATGGCGAAGTCGATCGCGATGCAGATGATCGCCGACGGTGTGGACCCGGCCGATCCGGTGGCTGGCGAAGCGTGGATCGCGGCGTACGACATGAGACAGCTTGCCGCGGGTGACGATCCCCGCGGACACGCCCCACCAGCCAGACGACGTGCGGCCAGCGCCACTCGCGTGAAGCGCACCGCCGCCAAGCAGGCCCGTCGTCGTAACCGCTCGATCCGACACAAGTGACAGTCGTTTTCGAGCTGGTCGTGAGCCGCGGCGCCGGGAAGGAAGTCGTTCGCAGGGGGCTATAGACCGCGCTGCGCTCATCGGTCCCCGTCGGGAGCTAACGTGCCCGAGTGTGGAACCGTCCGGATTCAGACCGTTCGCCCACCTTGCGACACCAAACGTGGTGCTGTACAGACGGGTGATGGGAGAGTTCGTAGCCGCGAAGCGGCGCTTCGTGGTGCATCTGCGCGCCGAGGACCTCCACGAGGCCCTCGCCCGCTCCGAGCCGGATGGGCAGGTGCCTGTGGAGGCCCTCGCCGACGCGCTCGGGCAGCTCGTGGAGTGGGGCAACCTGCGCGCCGACCCCGACACGAGCCGGGTCACGACCGTCGAGGACTTCCATCGCGCCCGCTTTCTCTATCAGCTGACCCATCCGGGCGAGGCCGCCGAGCGGGCGCTCGCCGTCTACGACGAGCAGCTCGGGCGGCGCGGCGCGCTGCAGGCGGTCGCGCTGGCCGACATCGCGACCCAGCTGCGGGCGCTGCGCGAGCTCGCCATCCAGTCTCAGCCCGATCCCGGGCGTGTGGGGCTGTTGCTGCGCGACTTCGTCGCCCGCTTCACCGACCTCGCCGACAATGCCCAGGCGTTCATGGGATCGCTGCAGCGCACGATCGACCTCTACGACGCCGACGTGGAAGCCTTCCGCGCCTACAAGGACCACCTCGTCGACTACCTCGAGCGTTTTATCAAGGACCTCGTCACCGTGGGCGGGGAGATCTCGGGGCTGCTCGGGGAGCTCGAGGACGCCGAGGTGTCGGCGCGTCTGCTGGGCATCGCCGCACGCCGCGACGCCGAGCCCGGTCGGGGGAGGACCAGACCCCAGAGGGAAGTGGCCTGTGGGAGGCAGGTGATGTGCAGTCCTCTGACGGGAATGGCCTGGTGGGGTCAAGCGAGAACCAGTCTGGTGAGGATGACGTGGGTTCGTCGGGCAACGGCCAGCCCCACGGTGGGGAGGGTACGTGGGAGACGCCGAGCACGAGCGGCTGAAGGACTCCACGGCCAGTGTCGAGCGACTCCGCCGGCTGCTCGGAGACCCTGAGCTCGAGTGGCTGCTCGCGCGAGTGCGCCGGCGGCTCGAGCTCGGCCAGCCGCTCGAAGGCACCGTCACGCTCGCAGATGCCTCTGCCGCCCAACGCCGATCGGCACAGCGGCTGCTCGGCCGGCGACCACGCGCGGGGCGGGCGCTCAGCGTGTCGCTGGGCGCGGTGGACGAGTTGGTGCGCCGCTCCCGGGCCAGTCCGGAGGGACTCGCGTCCGCGGTCGTCACACTCACTGGGCCAGTGGTCGTGCGCGCCGAGGCGAGCGCGGCTGAGCGGCTTGCGTGGGAGCGGGCGTTTGCGCCGCTGGAGGATATGGTTGCCCGGCGTACACAGGCGAAGACCGACAGATGCGAGGAGCTGGCGAGCTGGCTCGCGCGGCTGCGTCGCTCGGGTCTGATCAAGCGCTTGGAGCCCAACCCCACAGAGGCTAGGACGCTGCTCGAGCAACTCGCCACGGTCCTCGCCGCACTACCCGCCGACGGCGAGCCACTGGGTGGTTTCGCCGCGCGCCTCGCGGGTGGCGCCCACGCGCTCGATGACGGTGAGCCGCTCGCCACGCTCGCCCTCGGAGCCGCCCGGGCGCTCGGTGGTCTCCAGGATCCGAATCCCGACGAGTCGCCGGGGGAGTCGCGTCGCGAGGCATGGGCCGCCGCCGGACTGCTGTGCGACGAGCTCTCCAGCGTTGTGCTCACGCTGGGGCTGCCCGGCGATGAGGAGACGGGATCGGGCCGGATCCTGCAGGTCGCGCGGGAAACCGGGCAGCCTGTGTGGCTGACACTGCGTCAGCTCGTACGCGATCCACCCGGATGGATGGCAGCCAGGGGCGGCTCCTCGGGGCGGACAACCTACAGCGGCAGCCTCTCGAAGCGGCCAGCATCCAGTGGCGGCCTCTCGGAGCGGACGGTGCACATCTGCGAGAACCCCGTCATCGTGACGCTCGCCGGCGACCGTCTCGGGGCGGAGTGCCCACCGCTTGTCTGCACCAGCGGTCAGCCCGGCGCCGCCACCATGCTGCTGCTGCGCGCGCTCGCTGCAGCCGGGGCACAGCTGACCCACCACGGGGACTTCGACTGGGGCGGTGTGCGCATCGCCAACGTGCTACACGCCCGCTTGCCGCTCGTCCCATGGCGGTTCGACACCGAGGCATATCTACGCGCGGCGGACACCGTGATATCGCCTCAGCCACTCGTCGGCGCCCCGGCGCCCGCAAGCTGGGATCCGCGCCTCGGCGAGACCATGCGCCGTGTTGGACAGCGTATCGAGGAGGAGCTCGTGCTCGAGGAACTGCTCGCCGACCTCGCGGCATGAGGCGCTGATGACTCGGCGGTATGTGCTCCTCACCGGTGACCGCTCTCCCAGCGTTGGGAGGAGCTATGGACGGCGCCGCGCGTGGCGCCGAGCCGTCGACCGGGACCGCGCCGGCCGGTACTTACGGGAAACACTACCGACAGTTCGCTTGCGTAGCGGGGCGTGAAGGCGGCGTTGGTAACGCGCACACCTTCAATGCGGTCGACTCGGTAAGCCCTGACTTCTCCTGTCTGAGCCTTGATCGCGTAGACGAGGAGGTCGCCAGCTTTGGAGTGGCGCAGGGCGTATGGCTCGATCAGACGCGTGGACCCCTGGTAGTCGAGTTCGACGAGGAGCTGATTGGCGCCGGCGAAGCGAATCTGCTCGAGTGGAGCACCGCCAGGCCACCTGGTTAGGGTGGGCGGAATGACCCAAGTCGCGTCGATCTCCTCGCGGCCAGGGGGCATAGGCCCAAGCTGCATAGTCTCTTCACCACCGAGCCATGCGAACACATCTTCGAGGGCGTCGATGAACTCGTTCACCGGCGGAAGCACGGGTAGCTGGTGGGCGAGCATCGCGCCCCAGTCGGCCCGTAGATCAGCTGACTTCTCGGTTGCGGTGACCGCTGCGAGCGTCGGGACGGGCACGTCCTTGTAGGCGCACTTGCGCTCGAGGACCGCCAGGACGACGTCGCGGTTCTCGCGTAAGTCGGCGCGACGGTAGAGGTTGACGACGTCGTAGAGGTCGCGCGGTCGAGTGCGTTGTCCGAGCGCTCGCAACTTCTCGGCAAAGACCTCGACGAACGCGTAGCACTGCACCGCGCCGTCGCCAGGAAGCGTCTCCTCGTATGCGTGAGCGATCTCTCGGCGAACCGGGGTCTCGACGATCGTCTCGTCGTAGGTGAGATCGAGTTTTACCCGTGCCTCGCCGGGGGTTGCGCGGGGTCCGCGGTAGTAGATGCGGCCCTCTGCCGAGCGGCCGTCGGGTCGCAGCCTGACGGCCGGCGGGCGACTGGATAGCGTGATGCCGGTCTCCTGCTCCACAAGATCGAGCATCTCGGCGAGAACCGGCAGCAGATCGTCGGGCTTCAGCGGACCGTCTTCGAGCACGGTGAAGTCGAGATCCTCGGAGAACCTGTACGTCTCCACGAAGCACTTCTTCAGGCATGTCCCACCCTTGAACACCCACTGATCGCGCAGAGCGGACTGGGTGCCGATGCCCCAGAGAAGCCAGCCGAGCACATAGTCCTTCTCGACAACCTCTTCGGCCAGTCCCCACTCCTTTGCCCGCACCTGCAGCGCCGCACGGGGAATCATGCGTCGATCCTCGTGTTGATCCGCAGACCCCAACGTGCCGTGATCGCCCCCTGATCCGGGCGGCCGGGGTCAAGCCGGCCGACGCCAGCACTCACACGTCCCAGGCATCCATCGATCAGCTCGTCGTCCCCGAACCCAAGCGTCTCGGCGATATACCCGAGACGCTTGAACACAGTTCGGTTGCCGAGCCGATCACCGTATTCGACGAGCCGCTGCCATGAGACGTCTGGCCTCTCGGTATAGCTCGCGAGCGCCTCGGTCGTATGGCGCAGGCCACCTCCGAGCGACGGATCGTCAAGGCAGTCCACCAGAGTCCGCTCCCGGTCAGAGGCCTCGACCGGCATCCCCTCACGCCAAACCCGACGCGTGCCGAACAAGGCAGACTCCGAGCGATGGCGAAGCTCGAAATGGACGCCGCCGATCGTGCGTCGGCGGCGGGGCACAGGCCGCGCCGTGACGAAGACCGTCGTCGAGAAGATCTGGTCGGTGAGATCCCAGTGATGCAGCGCCGTCCAGCCCCCCACGTACCCTGGGGCGAGAGCAGCCATCGCCACCGCCCACGGGTCCGCACCCCAGCTCCCCGGGTCCTCGGCTTCCAACGGCACGGTCGTGTAAAGGCCGCGCTGCAACCGAGCGACCCAACCCTCCGCAGCGAGATGCCGCAGCAGCCGCACAGCCCGCGCATGATCAACACCGGTCGCCGCCGCAGCGTCCGCTGGCGTGAAGGGACCTCGCAGATCACGATTGAGCTGCGCAACAAACGCGCGATTCGTACCGGAGAGGCCGGCCACAGCCATCATGTCCATATATCATAGCTATAGAAACGACGGTCTCAGCGGCGCTGATCGAGTCACGATGTATCAGGTAATGGCCTTGTGCGCTTTGCCTGACCAACCTACGACCGCCGGGATCCCCACCCAAGTTCGCCCGATGCGCTCGGCGAGGCGCAACCTCCCCTACAACCCTCGACACGTCGCCACCAGAGACCAAATACCGCTCTGGTCCTCGCATTACGGCCTCAGGCGGGCAACCCACGCGTCTCATCGCGCCGCCAACAACCGCCATCGAGCGAAGAAATCGGGAAATTTGTGCCCTAAATTGTTCCCCAGAGCCAAGTTCCGTTCAATGGACTCTTGAAAAGATACCTATTTGCAGGTACTTTGAGGGTGAGCGAGGGGACTCGAACCCCCGACCGCCGGGACCACAACCTGTGGGTCCCCGTGCTTCTCAGGCTACATGGCCCGTGTTTACTGGCTCTGAGTGCTTCTGAGTGCCTCCGAGTTCGTCTCAATTTGGACCCCAAATTGGACCCCAGCCACGGTACTACAGTGTGCCGCCACGCCCCGGTAGCCGCAGCGTGAGGGTCGCGCGCAGCGTAGTCTCACGATCTGCATGTCGGATCGGCTGTCGAGCGTCCTGAACCAAGCGGTCATCGAGCGTCTCGCCTCGCCCCGCTCGTTTGGACGGGGAGTGGGGTACTTCCAGGAGGGTCGGGTCGGCCCGCTGCGGGCGGGCGCGGAGCGTGTCAGCGCGACGGTGCAGGGAGCCGCAGACTACACCGTAAAGCTGCGCGCTGGGGAGGATGGCCTGCGGTTCTCCTGCTCCTGCCCGGTCGGGACCGACGGAGCGTTCTGCAAGCACTGCGTGGCGGTCGCGCTGAGCTGGCTGGACGATCAGGGTCTGTCGGCGCCAACGCTCGATGACGTGCGCGCTTATCTTCAGACGCTCCCGCCGGATTCGCTCGTAGAACTGCTGGTGGAGCACGCCCACGAGGATGAGCGGCTCGCGCGGCGGTTGCTGTTGATGACGACGCGGCCGCAGCAGGGCGCGTCGGTCGACGTGGTTTCGCTACGCGCGTTGATCGACCAGGCGTTCGCCTACCACGGGTTCGTGCACTACCACGAGGTGTGGGGCTATGTGCGCGGCATCGAAGAGACGATCGACACGCTCGATGAGCTGCTCGCGCGGGGCCAAGCCGGTGAGGTCGTAGAGCTGGCGGAGTACGCGCTCACGGCCTTCGAGCAGGCGCTTGAGCAGATCGACGACTCCGATGGCCAGATGAGCGATGTGGCTGCCCGTCTGGAGGAGCTGCACCTGGACGCGTGCCGTCGTGCGCCACTGGACCCGGCAGCGCTGGCGGAGCGGCTGTTCGCGCGCGAGCTGGAGGGCCACTGGGATGTCTTCGATCGGGCAGCGCTGCGCTACGCCGAGGTGCTAGGTGATGCGGGCTTGGAGCGCTACCGAGAGCTCGCCCAAGCAAACTGGGCGAAGGTGCCCGGGATCGCTCCCGGCGAGGACTCCAGTGGGCGTTACGGCTCGCGCTTTCGGATCACGCGGATCATGGAGACGCTCGCGGAGATCTCTGGCGGTCTCGCGGATCAAATCGCCGTGCGGGCACGCGATTTGGCGAGCGCGTACAGCTTCCTGCAGATCGCCGAGCTGTGCCGCTCCCACGGCGACGACGACGCGGCACTCGCGTGGGCCGAGCGGGGCATGGCCGAGTTCCCCGACAGACCCGACCCGCGCGTACGCGCGTTCCTGATCGAGGAGTACCGGCGTCGTCGCCGGACTACCGACGCGCTCGAGCAGTCGTGGGCAGCGTTCGTCTCGCTGCCGGCCGTCGATACTTACCGCGAGCTGGCGACCGACGCCCAGGCACTCGACGAGTGGACCGAGCGCCGCACGGCGGCCCTCGCACTGCTCAAAAACCCCGAGCCCTCGCACGACGCCAATACCCCCCACTGGTCGTTGCGTGATCGCAACTCCGAGTTGGTGCGCGTATTCCTCTGGGAGGACGACCCCGAGGCCGCATGGCGGGCCGCGAGCGAAGGCGGCTGCACGGACACGCTGTGGCTGGAGCTGGCCGACCAGCGCCGAGTCAAGCACCCGGAGGACGCGCTCACCGTCTACCGCGGCCACGTCGAGCGCACAATCGTCGGCAAAGACAAGCGCTCCTACGCCGAGGCGGTGCGATTGATCGACCAGACGATCCGTCCATTGTTCGCCGAGTGCGACCGGCCCGAGGACTTCGACGCCTATGTAACCACAGTCCGCACCGCCCACCGACCCAAGCGCAACCTGATGAAACTGATGGACGAACTCCAGACAACACACGCTCCATGACCATGCGGCCCTCCTTCTCGTCCCGAGCGATAGCGTCCGGGTAGGTTCCCCGCACGCTCGCTTGGCTGCGAGAGCAGAAGTGTGCCTATCGCCCGGCCTCGAACCCTCGCTCCGCGAGGGCCTGGAAGCCGAGGCGAGCGACCGCCTCGCGGAATGCCCGGTCGGCCTGCTGGGCCACCACGGACGGCCGCGTTTCGTGCGGCAAGTGCGGGTCGTCCCTGACCATTCGCCGCCAGTCGAGTCCTCGGTATGCGCCGGCCTTGCGGGTGAGCAGCCGCGGGACCGTCCATCCGGCCTCGACGAGGCCGCACAGCTGCTCCCAGTCCGCGATGTCCAGCACCGTAAGCGGCTGTGTCGCCGGCTGTCCGAGGTGGTCGCCGACCTCACGGATGATCCACTCGTAGACGAGCTCCGTCATCAGAAAGCTCGCGCCCGTCAAGACGACCGGCCAGACTCGCTCCACGACGTTCCGATCAACGCCTTCAAGCTCAAAGGCGCCAGCGAGGTAATCGTCGATCCGGCGACTTAGCTGTTGCGCCTTGCCGGTCAGGACTCGCCGCAGGTCCTCACCGACGCTCGCCGGATCTCCGGTCAGGCGAGTGTCTAGCCGCAGGCGCCCCGAGCACACCTCGATGAACACGAGGTCGGTGCCGTAGTCCAGCGCGATGTCCGGCGAGTCAACGCCGCCGGACTGCCCTGCGTAGCGGACCGATCCCAGCGCACGCCCGCTGCCATGTGGCTTCTCGGCGGGCAGCGCCTGCTCGACCACTTGGCGGGCGTAGCGCTCCACCAGCCAGCCGTTGAACGTGGTGAACCCGCCGCTGCGGCCTTCGTCCTGGGCATGGGTCAGAGCACGGTAATAGAAGCCGTCGGTCAGCCAGCTGAGCAATGCACGTGTCGACCACAGGCACAGCCGACCGTCCCGCAGCCGAACGAACGGCTTGGTCTCGAAGGGAGCGGTCGTCCAGCCGGCTGCGGCTTCCCGTTCATCGAGGCCATAGGTCCTCTCAATCCTCTCAAACTCCTCCGCGTACCAGCTCGGCTCAGCGCTCAAGGTGTCGAGGATTGCCTGCGCCGAGACGCCGAGCATGTCTCCGGTCGTCGTCGCCCAGTCTGCCGACAGCAAGCCGCGCCCTCCGAGCGGCCCGTCGTCATCGATTGCTCGCGAGCTGCCAAGCGCGGCCATTCCGGCCGCGAACTGCTCCAGTAGCCCGAGGCCGCTGTCCGCCCGAGCCCATGCATCTCTGTCCGCCCGAGCCCATGCATCTAGGTCACAGGACGCTGGATGCGCCTGTCCCTCAGATGAAAGGGCAAGCGTGCGGTAGAGCCAGCTGTTTCGCGCCAGTGCATTGGCGAGCGGCTCGCGCGTATAGAAAGCGCCATGGTGCACGAGCATCGCCACTGCGTCGAATGGTCCGGCGTGCTCGCCCGTAATCCGCTCAGCGTCGCCCATCGCTAGCGCGGAGCTTCCAACGAGCGCCCGCTCCAACGTGCGCGCATCGCGTTCGAGGTCGGCGGAACGGGATCTGTCACTGTGCCGGACCGCGAGCCGGGCTAGGGCGCTCAAGTGTTGCTCGGCGACCGCGACGCTGCCCTCACCCGCCGCCAAAGCCCGCTCAGCTCCTGCAGCGATCTCCCCGTCGATGAACAGGTCCCGGACGAGCGTGATCTGCCGCTCGCGGCCCGGCGGTACCTGTGCGGTTGCCATGCTCATGGCGCTGATGTAGAGCGCGGCTGACTCGAACGAGACGCGCGCAACACGGTTGATCTGCTGAGGGAGGGTCGAGAGGGCGATACCGATCGCGCGCTCGTCTAGGAACGCGAAGACCTGCGATTCGGAGTCGGGCAGCTTCTCAAGCACGGCGACGATTCGGGCACCAGCCACGTTGCGGCCGAGCTCCAGCTGAAGTGTCTCGCGGCCGGGGGGAGCTGGCATCCATACCCCGCCCTCGGAGCGCGTCCACGTGGGAACCAGCATCCCTGGGTTGCGGTTCCTCTTTCGCGTCTGAGCCACAGACATGCAACCGAATGTAGACCTGCGCGAGGACGGGAGAGGGTTCGTCCCGTGATAGGCACCGAGGCCCTCGCCCGCCCTGCGCCGCGGTATGTCAAGGTGCGGCGCATGAAGGCCGGGGATCAAATCGACGACTGGACGCTGATCGCGCCGCTCGGGGAGGGCGGCAATGGCAAGGTGTGGCGCGCGACTCGCGCCGGGCTCGGCGAATGCGCGCTGAAGGTGCTCTCTCGTAAGGGCGGAGATCGCTGGCAGCGTTTTCGCGACGAGGTGACAGTCATGCAGCAGCTGGGCGATCACCCAGGCGTGCTGAAGTTGCTCGCCGCCCAGCTGCCCGATCCTGGCGCCCGCGAGCGCGCGTGGCTGGCGACCCTAGTCGCTGAGCGCGCGACGGATGCGCTCGGCGGCGACACGCCGCTCGCGGACGTCATCGATGCGGTGCTCGAATATGCGCTGACGCTCGCCGGCCTCGCCGCCAAAAGGATCGGTCACCGGGACTTGAAGCCGGAGAATCTCTTCCGACACCAGGGCCGGTGGGTGATCGGCGACTTCGGGCTCGTGACCTACCCCGGCAAGGAGCCCATAACCGTGGGCGAGCGGCGCCTCGGCCCTCTGTACTTCATCGCGCCGGAGATGCTCCGCGAACCGGATGTCGCTGACGCCGGTCCCGCCGACGTGTACTCGCTCGCGAAGACGCTGTGGGCGCTTGCCTCCGGTCAGCGCTACCCGCCCGAGGGACAGATCCGTGTCGACGTCGCCGATCACGATCTCGGGCAATGGACAGGCGGTGGCGGCACGGTCGCGCTGGGGCTGATCCTCGAACGCGCGACCGGCCAACGATCAGAGGATCGTCCGACGATGGCCGAGTTCGCCGCGCAGCTCGAGGAGTGGGCGCAGGGCGGCGCGGCCCGCGACGATGTTGCGAACGGCGAGATCCGCCGACGATACGTCGAGGCTCTCGGCGACAGTCTCGCCGAGAGTCTCGACTCGAAGGCGTTCCCGGAAGTCCAGGAGCAGATACAGAAGATCCTCGGTGAGGCCCGCAAGCGCAACAACGAGCGAGAGCTCGAGCTGCGCAGGGAGGCGTGGCGAAAGGGCGAGGCGAGCCGCAAAGAGTTCGCCGCCGACTACGGCGTGCGGGGCGTGCTCGACCTGCATGACAGCCCGTGGATCGGCTCCGTCGCAGACGGCCGCGAGTTCGCCGAGGCGGTGCTCGCCCAGCCGGCGGCGCGGCGTGCGCACGAGCTCGACCGAGCGTGGAAAACCCTCATGGGGCGTCCCCTTTGGTGGCTACACACGGTCGTGCTCAGCGGCGCTCTGGCTCTACGTGGCGATACGGGGTGTGAGCCCAAGGCGAGTGAGCTCGCCCGCGAACTCGCTCGCCACCACCTGCTGGATTTCCAGGACATGCCCGTGAGCGCCGCCTCCTGGAAGCTGCAGCGCGCGCTCATCCCCTCGGTGGCGCGAATCGGGGCGCTCGCTCCGCTCGCCCAGCTCTCCGACGCCATGCTCTCAGGGATGTCGGCTACGGAACGGATCCAGTCGGCGGTCGGCCCGTCGTGGATGTTCATGATGCTCGTCAGGGGCCAGGTGCGTACCCGCCTTCGCAAGATCGACCCGTGGACGGCAGAGAACCTGAACGCCGAGGCCGAGCAAGCCCAGGCGATGCTCGACCGGCTCCCGATTCCTCCCAGGGAGTGGATCGGACCGCTCGGCGACCCCTGGCTGCAGACCTGGCCCGAGATGGACCCGTTGCTGATGTGCGGACTCGCCGTCCTGAGCGACGACCCCAACGGCGACGACCTCCTCGACACACAGGACGTCAAGGACGCAATCCTCGCGGCCGCCCGTAGCGAGTTCGAGCTGCTGCGCCGCCCCGCCGTCCCGCTCGCTGAGCGCCTCGGCCTGATCCTGCCGGACGAGCCAGAGTGACCGCGCTGCCTTCCTTGGGGGGTTCAGTTTGACCACGAACCTGCCCAACCTCAACAATCACACGAAGCGCTCAGCCTGGGTTATGCGGTGGATTCAGGCTCAGACATGTCAGAACTGCCGCTTCGCGAGCGCAAAGGGCGTCTCGATCAACCCCCGGCACGTAGCTGCTTCGGACGAAAGGCAGCACTCTCGGGAAGCCCGCCGCCGGCTGCCGCAAAGGACGACGACCGGGTCTGAGTTACGGCTAGGCGAGCGCTCTTGCATCGCCCGGCGCAAGCGAGCGTGTGTCGATCCTCGGTCAGGGCGCCTGCAGCTCGTCCTTTGCGGGCGCCGGGTCGCCGCCGGTGGCGACGCCTCCTTCTGGTGGAAGGCAGGAGAGACAGGGAACTATCCAGGACCGTCGACGCGACGCCACCACCCTCGCCTCGTCGTCGCAGTCAGACCACAAGGACAGGCGTGTCGGTCCTCCAGATCAGCTTGTGGTTCAGTCCGGAACTTGGGCGCCGCCTAGTCCGAGCGCGCGTGAGCATCGAATCAGACCCTCCCCAGGACAGCCACGACAACGAACAGCAGGCCGAAGCAGCCGACAACCGCGGCGACCGTCCATCCGGCGATGGCGAGGCCGCGCGAGATGGGTTGGGCGCCCATGACCACGGGATCCCGGGCCAGGCGAACCAGTACCGTCAGGCCAAACGGCGTTGCGAGCCCTCCGATGACACTGGCTGCGACCAGCATGTCGATCACCGAGACCCTGGCCAGGGACGCGGCGAGGCCGAGACCGATGGACGCCGCCAGGGTGAGGTAGAAGCGCTGGGCTCCGCCCACTCGCTCGGAGAGCCCGCGGCGCCAGTCGAACTGTGCGCCGACCACGTAGGCGGTGGTGGCCATGAGCACTGGGAGGGCTACGACCGCTGAGACGAGGAGCCCGAACGCGAACAGGTCGCTCGCCGTTGACCCGGCGAGCGGGCGCAGCGCGTGGGCCGCGTCCTGCGCTGAGGCAACCGTCTCGTGGTGCTGACCGAGTGTCGCCGCGGAGGCGACGAGCATGGACCACATGGTCACGGCCGTGAACACGGCTCCGACCACGGCGCCGATCCTCGCCCGCGAAAGCTCTTGCTTGCTTGGGCCGTCGTCATGCGGCTCTTCTGAGCCCCGACTGACGGTCTCCCACACGTAGACGTAGCTGGTGAGGGTGGTGCCGAGCAGGGCGAGGGCGCCGGCGACCTGGTCGTGTCTTAGCGACAGCGTCGGAACGAGGCTCCCTCGCAGCACGTGCGACCAGTCTTGCCGTGCGAGGATCGCTGCTACTTCGTGCCCACGAGCACGGCGGGACGGCTCCTCGCCGCGCTGGTGATGGTTGTCGGGATCGGCTTCCTGACCGTCATCACCGCCGCGATCACCTCAGCGTTCGTCGAGTCCGCCCGACGCCGCCTCCAGGGCACGCAGACGGACCCGCTCTCCGCGAAGCTCGATCAGATCGCCACCCGGCTGGATGCAATCGAAGGGGCGCTCAAGAACACCGGCGGTCTTCGCAGCGACGCCCCATGATGGCCGCGGCCCGAGTGTGAGGCGCCCGTCGCCAACGCGGATAGGCGAGGCTGCAGTTGTGCGAGTCGTGCCCGCTGGAGGGCGCCTCGCGGCGCCTCGTCGTGCCAGCCGGCTGAGGTCAGCTCGGTGGTCCCCGAAGGCTGAGAAGCTCCACGACCGATACGACGAACATCACGCTGGCGACCCCGACCAGCCCGTAGCGAGCGGCGGGCAGCGGCAGGCGGCTACCGATCCCGACGAGAAATAGGACGGCCGCTAGGAAGACTGTGAGGCGCACGTACTTGTCTGCCGTTCCAGCGGCTGACTGGCCGCGGTTGAAGTAGGCATCGGCCTTCGCGTTCAGAGCCTTGGCTTGGGCCTGTTGTGGAATCCGGTACTGCGGCATGTCGGAGGGATCTGCTGGCGCGTTGGGGTTCGTGAGGGGCTTGGTGGCTCGCCATGCTTCGACGGCGGCGAGTGCGCTCGGGCGCAGCCGCTTGAGCGCGACGCGGAAGAGCAGGGGATTGTGCGAGGCGTAGGCAGTGATTGCGGCATTGAAGTCCACCGAGTCCAGCGTGCGGATCTGCGTCGCTTCGATGGCGGCTTGGTTGGCTTTCGTCCGTGTGGAGGAGGCTTTCGCCAGTGAAAGCGAGGAGTCGGTGCCCCACTTGGCCGCTGCGTACCCCGACCATGCGGCCATGATCGCCACGAGCGAGAGCAGCACGGCCTCGGCGATCGAAACGTAGCGGTCACGCCGGGAGTGATCCTCTGGGGCGTGGTGCTCGCGATGCTCGGCGATCTCCTTGCCGACCTCGCTCGCCGAAAGGCCCTCAGGCATCCCGACCACGATCCCCTCTGGCCGAGGTGGGCAAAGTCACGCCGCTGCAGCCGTTTGTGCTACGGGGGCCGTTTCTGCCGCGGGAGCCGGTTCTTTCGCCGAGCCGGGTGGGTCGGCAGGGATCCGTCGGCTGAAGGCCAGTCCGATCAACGCGAAGATGGCAAGTATCGACAGCGCCTCGCGCAGCCCGTCCAGGCGCGCTTTCGCGTTTTCTTCGACGATGGCGTCGGTGGTTTTGGGTGGCACATGGGCCTTGTTGAGCGCGTCCTTCAATTGCTTGTCGGAGATGAAGGGGACGCCACCGGCGAGCTTGGTCGATGCCTGGGATTTGACGGGCGCGGGAACGGCGGAGTTCTGCTGCACCCCCGTCAGAAACGAGGTGCTCAGCGCGGCGATGACGATTGCGCCCGTGAGCGCCGTTCCCATGGAGATGCCGAGGTTCGTGATCGTGTTCTGCAGCCCGCCGACCGCGCTGCTCTGCTCGTCGGAAACGGAGGAGACGGTGACGGCTCCGAGCTGGGAGGACAAGGCTCCGATTCCGAGGCCGACGAGCAGCATCGGGAAGGTCGTTATCCCTGCTCCCGCGCCTTCCTGGAGTGCGGCGACCAGGATCACGAGGCCGGCGAACATCGCGATGAAACCGAGCTGGACCACCCGGCGCGGCGATGCTTTGGGGAACAGCTTTGGGATGCCGGCTGCCGCGAGGATCAGGGCGATCGAGAGCGGTAGGAACCTCACTCCTGTCTGGATCGCGGAGAGCCCTAGTGCGACGGAGAGGAACAACGGCACGGCGAACGCCACCCCGCTTTGCACGAAGAACTGGAAGAAGAACGAGTTCAGGCCGCCGCGCAACACGTGGACCTTCAGGATCTTGGGGTCCAGCAGCGGCTCGCCGCCATGGGCGAGCACGCGATCCTCCCACTCGATGAACAGATAGATGACCAGCCCGCCCGCGAGGATGAGCCAGATCACCGGTGAAAGCCCGATCCATTCGGGGCCCCCCGGTTTGGGTTTGACGAAGCCCCACACGCCTGAGCGCAGGACACCGAAGACGATCAGCCCGAGGCCGAGCGCCGACAGGGCTGTACCCGCGAGGTCCAGGTGTCCGGACTTCTCACGTGGCCCCTCGGGTATGCGGCGGGCGAGGACGAGGATCGCGAGCACGATCGCGACCTCGCCCGCGAACACCCAGCGCCATGAGAGGTAGGTGGTGAACAGGCCGCCGACGATCGGGCCGACGCCGATCGCGATCGCGGTCGCTGCGGCGACCATCCCGTAGGCGCGCGGCCGTTCGGCGGGGCCGTAGTTCACCGCCACGAGCGCGACGATCGATGGCAGGATCAGCACGGCCCCGATGCCCTCGAGGCAGGACCAGCCGAGCAGCAGCACCCCGAGGTTCGGCGAGATCGCCGTGATGAAGGACCCGCATCCGTAGATGACGCACCCGATCGAGAAAGCGCGCTTGCGGCCGATGATCTGTCCGATCTTCCCGCCGGTGATCATGAAAGCGGCCATCACCAGCGTGTAGAGGGTGATCGCCGTCTGGATCCCGGTGACGGTCGTGCCGACGTCCTTGGCGACGGTCGCGATCGACACGTTCATCACAGAGCTGTCGAGCATCATCAGGAACTGGCCCGCGCACAGGGTCAGCAGAACACCGCCAGCCGCCGCCGCGGTTGCCTTACTCGACACCTCGCTCAGCGCCCTTTAGCGATCAGACGCCGGGGACTCGGCCGGCTGGGCTGGCGTCTTTTTCGGTGAGGATTCACCACGGGCAGCAAGCCCGGCACGCTGAAGCCGGGCAATGGAATCACCAGCGCTCCACGAGGGTCGACCTGTGGCCGCGCCACTATTGCCTACTCAGCG
The DNA here is from genome assembly GCA_963747875.1 of uncultured Solirubrobacterales bacterium. GTDB lineage: Bacteria > Actinomycetota > Thermoleophilia > Solirubrobacterales > Solirubrobacteraceae > Palsa-744. The sequence goes on along the minus strand of CAVVGU010000001.1, from coordinate 4,041,735 downwards.
CGCGTTCGGCCATCCCGTCGTTCTCCGCGATGAGGTAGACGAAGACGCCGAGAAACGGCAACACGATGATGAAGATGATCCACAGGACCTTGGTCCATCCGGACTCGTCGTGGCGGCGGAAGATGTCGGCCAGCACGGTGATGATGAGCCAGATCCAGACCACCAAGGCGAAGAAGATGAGCATCGTCCAGAGGATTTCGAGGAATGGGTAACTGGTCGCGAGGATCATGGTGTCGTCCTTTATCTATTGAGGGGGAAGGGAAGAGTGCCGGAGCCGCTGTGTTGAGCTCTCGGCTCGTGCGTCTGCATCAAGGTGCTTGTGGCGCGAGTGTCAGTTCGAGTGATCGCGTGGGGAGCCGCGCGCCGCGGCTGACCTAAAGCATCAGCGCCTCGCCCTTCGGCGCGAGCGCCGGCGCACGCCGCACACCGACACGGGGCTCAGCGGCCGGCCGATGGGGTCTATGAATAGTGAGCAGGGGCCCGTTGCGTTGGGGATTTCGCCTTCGAGCACGTCCACGTTGTAGGTGAGCGTCTCGCCGTCCAAGCTCGGGTTCGTGAGCGTGACGACCACGTCCTCGGGCGTCTCGTCCTGGGCGGCGAGGAAGGAGAGCACGGCGTTGGGGGGATCCTCGAGGAAGCTGTTGTCCCCATCTCCCCAGCCGTCCACGAATTGTGCGGACGTGAGGTGGCCGACGATGCGCTCGGGTCGGTCAGAGAACATCAGTGTGGAGGGTGCGAGGCCCTGGAGTGTCATCGAGCCGTTTGCGCTCGTGACCCCCTGGGCGCTTTGGACATACAGCGCCTCGAACTCGTCGGGCTGGGCTGTTGGTTCTGATGACACTTGGATCTCCTCGATTGTGGTTTTGGCGGCCCGGGTCTCCTTGGCCGCCGTCGGGACCGGTGGCCTACTCTCCCCCAATAGCGTGGCGGTGTGTGCTTGGGTCATTCCACGGGGCTAGAGCCCCGTCTCGGCGGTGATGCGGCCGGATTCGACGGCCTCTTTCAGGGCTTTGTAGTCGCGTTCGTTCTGTTCGGCGTAGGCGTGGGAGAATTCGAGGATCGCGCGGTCGAAGGCTGCACTCTTGCCGAGGTAGGCGGCGATCGCGATGCGGTCGCCGCTGCGAGCGTGCGCGCGTGCGAGCGTCCAGCCACACAGCCGGCCATATGTGGCCATGCCGCTCGGAACCATCTGTTCGACTTCGGCGGAGCCCTTCCAGTCCTTCAGCTGTCGGCCATAGAAGTCGCGGGCCTTATCGTCGAGTCCTGACTCGACGTGCAGCCAGCCGAGGAAGATGTCGCTCGAGGCCTGCATCAGGCGCTGTCCGGTGACGACCCGCTCGCCGTGGTTCTCGAACTCGCTCGGCTCTAGAAACTCCTCGAGCACCGATGCCTCCGCCTCCTTCAGCTGCAGGAACAGCGGATCCCGACCGTCGCGGCCGACCAGCAGGGCGATCCAGGCGCGTGTGCCGACGCTGCCCACGCCCACCACTTTGCGCGCGAAGTCGACCAAGTGGAACTGCTCGAGCAGGACGCGCCTGTCGCGCTGGAGCGTGGTGCGGAAGGAGCTCAGGGTGTCGTGCAGCGCGTCGAACATTTCGTCGCGTTCCATGCCCTGCGCGAGTTCGTCGATCGGGACGATCAAGGGCGGTTCCGCCATGATCCGTGGCTGCCCGTCGACCTCGTGGCAGAGTTTGGAGAACGCGGTCATGCTGTCCTTGGTGCGGGCCTTGGCGAGCGTCTTCTCGGTTCGCTTGACCTGCTTGGGCTTGAACTGCGAGCCGAGTTCGGCGACCGTCGCCTCGACGTCCAGGTGCGCGTACCAGACCTCGAGGTTCTTCATGGCGGCGAACTGTGCCATTGCGGTGCGGTACTCCGCGACGGTGTCGAGCACGATCTTCTCCTGGTCCTTGACCGGGAAACCGTTGTACTGCGCGGCAATGAGCATGCTTACCGCGAGTCGCTTGACGTCCCACTCCCAGGGTCCTGGGAGCGTCTCGTCGAAGTCGTTGACGTCGAACACCAGCCGTCGCTCGGGCGACGCGAACACGCCGAAGTTCGACAGGTGCGCATCGCCGCAGCACTGCACCTGAAGCCCGGAGCGAGGTGTGGCGGCAAGGTCGCTGGCCATGATCAGCGCAGCTCCCCGGTAGAACGTGAACGGCGAGACCATCATGCGCCCATAACGGATCGGGACGAGCTCGGGCACGCGCGTCTTTGCCTGGCGTTCCAGTAGCTTTATCGGATCAGGGTGCCGCGACGGCGGGTTGAACTCTGCGTGACTGGCCCGCGGCACTTCGGCACGGGCCGCCTTGCCGCGGGCCACACGCTCTGCGACGCTCAGGTGCGGTACCGCCTTGACCGTACCGTTCCCTTTTGCGGTGGCTGAGCCACGAATCGGGCGAGGCCCACTTGAAGACTGGGCTGTTGAAGGAGACATCGCCTACCCCCCTAGGCGTTGTTTGAGGTCTTGGATAGGTGGGTGGGCGAGGTACGGCCAGCGCGATAGAGACGCATCATGGGCGATGTCCCCGCGGCGCTTCGGGCTCGTCCTCGCAGAGCGCGTGGTTCGGCTCATATCCGAGCGCGAGCGCAAGCTTCGGCGCGGCTGAGCTGGTCCGAACGATGCCGGCCGACGGGAGGACCGCTACGAGAGTGTCGACGATTTCTGCGTCCGATGCGCCCGCGGCCTGGGCCGCCTGGACAGTCGCGACATAGGACGGGATAGCTCCCTCGATACCGATCAGCACAGCCAGCTTGACGAGCTCACACGTGCGTTGGTCGAGCTCAGGGTGGAGCTGGGCTCCCTCGCCGCCAGACCGGCTCAAGGATTGGATGAAGCGCTCGTCCCTGAGCGCGATTCTCGCGAGCGTGTCTTCGGTCGTGGCCACTTCGCCATTGCAGCGCGGGGACGCCGGGCCAGCATCGGCCATATAGGTTGAAATCGCACGAAGACAGAGTTCAGCGATCTGGGCTAGTGGTTCGTCCTTTTAGTTCGCTGGTGATTGCAGGGATCTCGTAGGCTTTGCTGAACCTGTTGCTGGTGGTGTCCAGCGATGATGGGGGTTCGGTATGCCTGCTTTGGCGAAGCGCATTGAGATCGGAGACGACGATCGAGCGGAGCTCGAGCGGATCGCGCGGTCGGGGGTCGAGCAGGCGCGGATGGTGGAGCGTGCTCAGATTGTGCTCTGCGCCGCGGAGGGCCGGTCGGCTGCGCAAATCGGGCGTTTGTTGGGGTGCTCGGAGAACACGGTGGCGAAGTGGCGTGCGCGTTATGAGCGCGATGGGATCGGTGGGCTCGGAGACTTGCCGCGGTCCGGTAAACCGCTGGTGTACTCCCAGGCGGACAGGGCGAGGCTGATCGCGAAGGCGTGCACGCGCCCACCCGAGACGCGGGAGGGGGCGCAGCAGGAACGCTGGACCTATGAGCAGTTGGGTGAGGCGGTCGGGATGTCGGGCTCCCAGGCGCATGTGATTCTCTCGCGCGCGGATATCAAGCCGCACCTGACTGAGTACTGGATCATGAGTGACTTCTCCCAGCCCGAGTTTGAGGAGCGCTTGGGTGAGATCTGCGGTCTTTACGTGAACCCGCCGGAGAACGTGCTGGTGGTCTCCTTGGACGAAAAGACCGGCATCCAAGCCAAGGCGCCGACCAAGCCAGACGCGCTGCCCGCCCCTGGGCGCCCCGCCCGGCGCGAGCACGAATACACACGCAACGGTACCCAGTGCCTGTTCGCCTGCCTGAAAGTTCACGAAGGCGACGTGCTCGCGATGGCATCAAAGACACGCAACCGCTTTGACCTGATTCGCTTCCTCGACCAGCTCGACTCAGAAATCCCCGTGCTCGACGGCCAGCAGATCGTTGCGGTCAGTGACAACCTGTCCACCCGCGGCACCCAAGAGGTCACCGACTGGCTGGCAGAACACCCACGCTGGAGCTTCCAGTTCACCCCAACCCATGCCTCGTGGCTAAACCAGGTCGAGATCTTCTTCTCAATCCTCTACCGGCGGCTCCTGAAGCACGGCATCTTCTTCAGCGAGGAAGACCTAGCCGAGCAGATGCTCGCATTCATCGAGACCTACAACCAGACCGCCCAACCCTTCAACTGGACCTACACCGGCAAGGTCCTCGAGGCATAAACCAGCGAACTAAAAGGACGAACCACTAGTGGCCAGGGCGTGCCGCCACCTGTCGCCGGCGAGCCACGGTAAGTAGTTTTCCACGGGATTGCGCGAAGAAGTTCGCTAGACGGGGGCGATCGGTCCCGTACTCTGCTTGAGAGCGGATGTAATGCTCAGCAGTCAAAGGGGGCACAGGTGATCTCGGTTTCGGAGCGAAGTGACAGGGCGGCTGCGCCGCAGCCGGACGTTCAGGCGCCAGCACGGGTCACCTCAGGGGGACCACGGCTCCATCCGGACTTGATCCCGCGGACTGCGCTACTGCGGCGATTGGCCCACCAAGCGGAGCCCGTCGTGGCGGTCTTCGCGCCGGCGGGATACGGAAAGACGACCCTTCTCGCCCAAGCGTCGGAGTTCGATGGTCGGCGCTTCGGGTGGATCTCGCTCGAGGACGCCGACAATGATCCCGTCGTCCTAACGGGCCATCTCGCACAGGCTCTTAGCTCGGTCAGCAGCGTTGATCCGACGACCTTCGACGCCGTTAGCAACCCGCCTCACGCGCTATGGTCGACGACACTCCCGCGGCTTCGAGCGGCTTTCATCTCGATCGAGCATCCGGTCGTGATAGTGCTCGATGACGTGCATGTGCTTTGCGAGCGCGATGCGTGCGACGTTCTCAGCGCGATCTGCGACTACATCCCGGCGGGCTCCCAGCTTATGTTCGCGGGCCGCCACGAGCCGCAGCGTTTTCTCGCTCGTGTCCGAGCTGAGCGTCGTGTTGCTGAGCTGCAGGTCGATGACCTTGCTCTGGACGTGGTCGAGGCGGGGTCCCTGCTTCGCGCCGCTGGGGTCGCTCTCACCGAAGAGGAGATCGCAGAGCTGACGGCCCATACCGAGGGGTGGGCCGTCAGCATCTATCTAACAGCACTCTCCTTGCGTGAGACCGGCACTCGCGATCGGCATGCGGGACTCGAGATCGGCAGAACGCCGCGTCGGATCGCGGACTACGTTCAGCTTGAGGTCCTGTCAGGCTTACCGCCCGATCAGGTCGAGTTCTTGACGCGGACCGCTGTGCTGGACCGGATGTGCGGGCCGCTGTGCGACGCTGTGCTCGAGCAGACGGGGAGCGCAGCGATCCTTGAGTCGCTGCAGCAGTCAAACCGTTTGCTCGTGGCGCTCGACCGGCACGGTGAGTGGTATCGCTACCACCACCTCTTCCGTGATCTGCTCGCCCGCGAACTTGACCTCCGCGAGCCGGACTTGATCCCGACGCTCAACCGCCGCGCAGCTGACTGGAGCGAGGATAACGGTGCGCGGGAGGCGGCGATCACCTACGCTCTCGCGGGCGACGACGTCAAGCGCGCCGCGACGCTGGTGGCCGTTTGCGCGATCCCGGCGCACCAGGCCGGGCGGCTCGAGACGGTACGAAAATGGATCGAGCGCCTATCCGAACGTGGAGCCGCACGACAATTTCCGGCGGTCGCGGTCCTGGGGGCGTGGTGCGAGGGCCTGTCAGGCCATCCTGTCGAGGCGGAGCGTTGGGCGATGGAGGCCAAACAGGGCGACACCGACCAGCCGGCGCCGGACGGAGGCGCGACGATCGAGCCGTGGGTGAGATGCCTTGAAGCGGCGATGTGCCGCCACGGCGTCGACCGTATGAGGATCGACGCCGAGCGAACGCTTGAGCTGTCCCCCAGCTGGAGCTTGCAGCGACCGGTGGCGTCGAACATGCTCGGCATCGCATTGCTTCTCGCAGGTGATAGCGAGCAGGCGGATCAGGTCTTCAGCGACAACTCGCAGACGGCGAAGGAACTCGACATGCCCAGCAACGCATCGGTCGCTATCGCTCAGCGCTCGCTACTGGCGGCGGCGAGGGGCGACCTCGACACGGCCGAAAAGCTCGCCCAGGACGCGGAGCGATGCGTGCTCGAAGGACGGTTCGAGGCGTATCTGCCGAGTGCGACAACCTTCGCCGCGCTGGGCAGGGTCGCGCTACACCGGGGGGAACTGCCACAGGCGCAGACGCATCTCGCTGGGGCCGACCGCCTAAGACCGCTGCTGACGTACTTCATGCCGTTCAACGGCGTGCAGGTTCGTCTCGAGCTGGTGCGCGCCCGTATCGCTTTGGGCGACGCCGCGGGTGCAATGATCTTGCAAAGGGAGATCGACCAGCTGCTAAGACGGGTCCCCGACCTCGGCGTGCTCGTCGGGCAGGCCGGCGAACTCCGTGATCGGGTCAACGCGATGCACGCCCTGACCGGTGACTGGACCCCACTGCTCACCGAGGCTGAGCTGCAAGTGCTACCGCTGTTGGCGACCCACCTCACCATCGCTGAGATCGCTGAGCGGCGATACGTCTCGCGAGCCACGATCAAGACACAGGCTGTGTCTATCTATCGCAAGTTGGAGGTCACGAAGCGCAGCGAGGCGATCGAGCACGCGGCAAAGCTCGGTTTGATCGACTCGCTAGCCGTGCCACGTTCTCGCGACTTCGCCCGATCTGGCTGATGAAGTCGGGAGCATCCGACGCTGAAACGTCCACGCATGACCGGGAGGATGCGACGCGATGGCCGACCGGCATCGGCGCATCGCCGCGGGCGGGACGGTCGCTTCAGTCCTAGGCACCGTCGGCTCTGCGGAGCTCGCGTCGACAATCAAAGACACCAGCTGGGCCGGCTGCCGAAGCGCATCGGCAACGTACGCGCAGGGTACCCCCCGGCCAGCTCATCAAATTTCAACCTATTTGGCCGATGCTGGCCGCCTGCGGCCGCGCTCAAATGTCGACACCCCCAAGAACAGGAGACGAGATGAGCGACAATCCGGTTTTTATCTACGCCGCCACCTATCCCGACGCCGCGGGCGCGGAAGGCGACTACGACATCCTTCTTGAACTGCATGCGGCGAAGCTCGTGGGCACCTATGACGTTGCCTTGGTCACCAAGGACGCTGACGGCAAGGTCCACGTCGAGAAGCACGAGAAGCCGACTCAGCACGGCACCTGGGGAGGCCTCGCCGTCGGAGCGGCGGTTGGGGTCGTGGCCGCGCCGGCGGTCATCCCCGCGGCATTGCTCGGGGGTGTCATCGGCGGCCTCGGCGGACACTTCAAAAAGGGCATTTCAAGTGGCGACGCCAAGGAACTGGGCGACCTCATCGAGGCGGGCGAGGCAACCCTGCTCGTGATCGGCGAATCGCGCCTTGAAGAACAGCTCGACAAGATTCTCACGCGCGCGGAAAAGACGATCGAGAAGGAAATCGACGTCGACGCCAAGGAGTTCAAGAAGGAACTCGACAAGGCAGAGAAGGAGTACGCCACGGCCTAGCTGCCCGGACGGGCTGTGGCCGAGCCTCGGCCACAGCCGCCAGATAACGGCATCGACTGATCGGCCTGTTGTGCACGTGCCCGCATCCGACGGTTCCGAGCCGCCGGACGTGACCGTCACAGCGGTCTAGCGCAACCAACGGCGCCCTTGCCCCAACCCGAAAGGATCAAAGGATGGCCATCATCTCCGACACACCCGTCTTGGACACGCTCACCGCGATCACTGCGGACTCTGTCGAGCGCTGCGGATTGGACGGCAATTCGCTTCTTACGGCACGCATCGCTGCTCTCGTGGCTGTCGATGCCCCTGCGGCCTCCTATCTCGCGCACATCGGCCCTGCGGCGGACGCCGGTGTCACGCTGGAGCAGGTTCAAGGCATCCTGATCGCGGTCGCGCCGATCGTCGGCACGCCACGGACGGTGTCCGCCGCCGCAAGGATCACCAAGGCATTGGGGATCGCCATCGTCGCGGTCGAAGCCGAGCTCGAAGCCGAGCAGGCGGAATAGCCAGCCTGATGCGACGGAGTTCACGACAGCCACCAGCGAAGGAGGGTCCCCGATGTCCAAGTCCTTGTTTGCCGTAGCACTCCTCGTGTTGAGCACGCTGGGCTTGGTGGCTTGTGGCGAATCGTCTGGGGAAAAGGCGACCAAACAGGTGTGCTCGGCGACCAGCGAAATCTCCGCACAGATCAAAAAGCTCGAAACGCTGCCGATCTCCTCGAGTTTCCCAACCGAAGCTAAGGCGAGCGTCGAAGCGATCGACAAGAGCATCAAGCAGATCAACGAAGCGGCGCCGAACCTCCCCACGGCGAGCAAAGAAGAAATCGATGCTGCAGACAAAGCCTTCGAGACCGAAATCGCCGTAATCACCACGAGCGTCGCCTCTGCAAGCAAGTCCTCGAACCTCGAAGCAGCGCTCAAGAGTGCTGAACCCAAGATCAAGGCATCGCTTAGCAAGCTTGGCGCCGACTACAAGAAAGCGTTCGAAGCCCTCAAATGCTCATGAGCTCGCGGACCTGCGGTGCTGCCTGTGCTCGAGATCGGGCGGAGCGGACGGCAAGGTCCACGTCGAGAACCGCTGATTGCTTGCGTCGATGAGAGGCGGTGCAGCAACGGTTGGGACAACCACACGGCGGCGCGCGCGTGACAGCGGCCGGCCCGCGGATGTTCTGGTGATTTTCGGGATCACCGGCGATCTCGCGAGGGTGATGACGTTCCGCTCGCTCTACCGGCTCGAGCTGCGCGGACTGCTCTCGTTGCCGATCGTCGGTGTGGCGGTGGACGACTGGACGGTGGAGGATCTCGTGGAGCGCGCGCGAGCCTCGATCTTGGCCGCGGGTGAGCGGCTCGACGAGGCGGTGTTCGAGCGGTTCGCGGCGCGCGTTTCCTACGTGCAGGGCGACTTTGGTGACTCGTCCACCTACGCGCGCGTGGGCCACGCGATCGGGGGTGCTGCCATGCCGGTCTTCTATCTCGAGATCCCGCCGTTCCTGTTTGCGACGGTCGTCAAGGGGCTAGCCGAAGCCGGGTTGACGGACGCCAGCAGGGTGGTGGTCGAGAAGCCCTTCGGCCACGACCGCGCCTCTGCGCGAGCGCTGGCGGAGGAGCTCCACGAGTACGTTGACGAGTCCCAGCTCTACCGGATCGATCACTACCTCGGGAAGATGGGTCTCGAGGAGATCATCTTCCTGCGCTTCGCGAACCGGATGCTGGAGCCGGTGTGGAACAGCAATCACGTGGAGTGCGTTCAGATCACGTTGGCAGAGGACTTCGGCGTCGAGGACCGCGGTCACTTCTATGACCCGGTCGGGGCGTTGCGCGACGTCGTCGTAAACCATCTGATGCAGGTTCTCGCGGCGGCCGCGATGGAGCCTCCGGCTGGAGGCGATCCGAAGACGATGAAGGATGCGATGGTCTCGGTGTTCCGTGCGATCCCGCAGGCCGACCCGGCCCGCTACGTGCGCGGCCAGTACGACGGCTACCTCGACATTGACGGCGTCGCTTCTGACTCGAGCACTGAGACCTACGCGGCGGTGCGTCTGGAGATCGAAAACTGGCGCTGGTCAGGCGTCCCCTTCTTTATCCGCACGGGTAAGCGCCTGCCGGTGATGCAGACCGAGATCCGCCTGATCTTCAAGCATGCACCCGAGCTCGGGTTCGCTGCGCTTGAACGGCGGCCGGAGCCCAACCAGCTGGTGATCAAGCTGGACCCGTCTACTGGGATTCGGATGGTCCTCGACGCGCGGCGCTCGGACGCTGCGCTGGCGGCGCCGATCCCCTTCGACGTCGAGTTCGCGCAGATGGGCGGCGAGGGTGCGACCCCGTATGAGGTGTTGCTTTACGCGGCGATGGTCGGCGAAAGCATGCGCTTTACGCGCCAGGATGAGGTCGAAGAGACATGGCGGATCTTCCAGCCGCTGCTCGACGCGCCGCCGCCCGTTGATGCCTACGCGCAGGGTACGTGGGGTCCCGAGGCAGCGGGTGCGCTCATCGCCGGTCAAGGGGGCTGGCGTGACCCGTGGGTGCAGTCATGAGCGCCGCGACGCTGAACGCGGGCAGGGACGCCGCAGCCGGGGGAAATGGGGGCCGCTCCCTAGTAGTGCTCCGTTAGGTTAGAGGAGTGTGGGCCGGGGTCTCGAATCTTCTTGTCGATGCTGCTGTCGATTGGGGAGGTCAAGATGCAGGCCGTGGCTGGTTTATCGCCGGGTGAGCTGGTGTGTGTGCGGGATCGTTTGGAGGGATTTGCTAGTGAGATGTTCGAGTCGATGGCGCGGAGGGATCAGCGGCGTTGGGGTGGGGTGTATCTGCGTGGGTTGATGTTGGACGGCAAGCGCAAGTCGATCGAGCCGATGGCCTCGCGGTTGGAGGATGGGGATGAGCAGTGTTTGCAGCAGTTCGTGAACCAGTCGCCGTGGGATTGGCAGCCGGTGCGTAGGGCGTTGGCGGTGCGGATGAGCGCTGAGATCGAGCCCGAGGCGTGGATCATCGATGACACGGGGTTCCCGAAGTTCGGGAAGATGTCGGTCGGGGTTGCGCGCCAGTATTCCGGTGCGCTGGGGAAGATCGGTAACTGCCAGATCGGGGTGTCGATCAACGCGGCGAGCGAGGAGGCATCTTACCCGGTGGATTGGCGGCTGTTCATCCCGCAGGAGTGGGACGAGAAAAGCGAGTTCAACCATGATCGGCGCTTGAAAGCCAAGCTGCCACAGGACATCCACCACACCGAGAAGTGGCGTCAGGCACTGGAAATGATCGACGAGCTGATCTCCTGGGGGATCAAGCCCCCGGTCCTCCTCGGTGATGGCGCTTACGGCGGTATCACCGAGTTGCGCAGCGGCTTGGAGGAGCGCGGGCTCGAGTATGTGCTCGACGTGAAGGGCAACACGTCGGCGTACAGCGAAGACGTGGAGCCCGAGCGTCCGGCGTATGAGGGTCGCGGTCGTCCGCCTGGCGGGCGCTATCGCGAGGATCCTTCCTCGCTGCGGGAGCTCGCGCTCGCTGCCGGCAAGAAGACCGCGGTGACTGTTACTTGGCGGGAGAGCACACGCGGCAAGATGAGCTCACGCTTCTTGGCGCTGAGGGTCAGACCGGCGAACATCCAGTTGCGTCGCAGGGCGCACAAGGCCGCTGGCGAGCTGCCCGTGCGCTGGCTTGTGTGCGAGTGGCCCCCGGGCGAGCCGGAGCCCGTCAAGTATTGGCTGTCGAACCTACCCGCCAGCACACCATTGAAGACGCTGGTGAAACTCGCAAAGCTGCGCTGGCGGATCGAGCAGGACTACCGCGAGCTCAAGGACGCGCTCGGCCTCGACCACTTCGAGGGCCGCACCTACCGCGGCTGGAACCACCACGTCACCCTCGTCTCGATAGCGCACGCATTCCTCACCCTGGAGCGAAAACGCCGTCCTCCAGCCAGGGCGGCAGCCTGACCCTCTTCGGGATCGTCCGGGAGCTACAAGCACTCCTGGCCTGCTGGCAAGGCACCTGCCCCACCTGCCGCAGAGAGCTGCCGCCCAACCACCACCTACGCCCACCATCAACATAACGGAGCACTACTAGCCCGCAGAGCTACAACCATTCGAGGGAAGGTGGGCTGACGCGATGAAGGTGGTCATTGTCGGTGGTGTCGCTGGCGGCGCGTCGTGTGCGGCACGCCTGCGCCGGCTGGATGAGCAGGCCGAGATCCTGATGGTGGAGCGTGGGCCCTACGTCTCGTTCGCGAACTGCGGGCTGCCCTACTACGTCGGCGGCGTGATCGAGCACAAATCGGATCTGCTGGTCGCCAACGAGACGGTGTTTCGGGAGCACTTCAACGTCGATTGCCGGACCCGCTGTGAGGCGGTCGGGGTCTCGAGCGAGAACAAGACTGTGGAACTGCGCGACGTCGCGACTGGCGAGGTGACGAGCGAGTCCTACGACAAGCTCGTCCTTTCGCCGGGGGCGCCCTCGGTCTGCCCGCCGCTTCCCGGGATCGGCCTGCGGGGGATCTTCCCGGTGAGGACGGTGCCGGACGCCAGCGAGATCCGTGAGTGGATCGAGCGAGGCACGGGCTTCCTCGCCGGGATGGAGAAGTACTCGGGCTTTCAGACGGTGCGGCCGAAGAAGCATGCGGTGGTCGTTGGCGCCGGCTTCATCGGCCTGGAGATGAGCGAGAACCTGGTTGGGCGGGGCTTCGAGGTGACGGTGGTCGAGATGGCCGATCAGGTGCTCGCCCCGCTTGACCCGGAGTACGGACGGCTCGTCGAGGATTCCCTCGCCCTGCGCGGTGTCCGTGTGGCCCTCAACGATGGGGTCGCCGGATTCGAGCAGGTCGAGGGCGGTGCGCTGGAGGTTTCAACGCAGTCCGGCAAGCGCTATCACGCTGACCTCGTGATCCTCGCGCTCGGCGTGCGGCCGGACACGACGCTAGCGAGCATGGCCGGGGTCGAGATCGGCGAGCTCGGTGGGATCCGCGTGGATGAGCAGATGCGCACGAGCGACGCTGACATCTTTGCGGTGGGCGATGCGGTCGAGGTGAGGGACTTCGTCACCGGGCAGTGGAGTCTGATCGCGCTCGCGGGGCCGGCGAACAGGCAGGCGCGGATCGCCGCCGACGTGATCGCCGGGCGCGATTCGCGCTTTCGCGGCACCCAGGGCACCTCGATCATCGGCCTGTTTGGCGGGACAGCCGCCTGGACTGGCGCCAGCGAGAAGACGCTCAAGAAGCTCGGCGACAGCGACTACGAAAAGATCTACGTCTATCCAAACTCGCACGCGGGCTACTACCCGGGGGCCAAGCCGATCGCAATGAAGGTCCTCTTTCGCAAGTCGGACGGCCGGCTGCTCGGCGCACAGGCGGTCGGCGAGGACGGGGTTGACAAGCGCATCAGCACGCTCGCCTTGGCGATCCAGATGGGTGCGACCGTCTATGACCTCGAGGAGGTCGAGCTGTGCTACGCACCGCCGTTCGGGAGCGCGAAGGACCCGGTCAACTTCGCCGGAATGGTTGCGGCCGACATCCTTCGCGGCGACATGCCTCAGAGCCAATGGGACTCCGGGAAGGACGCGTTTCTTCTCGATGTGCGGGAGAAGGTCGAGCTCGCCGTCGAGCATCTGCCCGGCGCGGTCAACATCCCTCTGGGTGAGCTGCGCTCACGCCTGGATGAGCTCCCCCGCGACCGCGAGATCCGGACCATCTGCCGCTCAGGCCAGCGCGCCTACTCCGCCGCACGAATCCTGGCCCAGAATGGCTTTGACGCTCGGGTCATCTCGGGAGGCATGCTCTCGCATGCGATCCTTACGCCGGCCTGAGCGCAGGTCCTCGCGTTGACGTGAACCCCACCGATCAGGCAGACACGCCACGCAGCTCTGACTCGCCCGTGGCGTGTACGACCGAGCAGACGCTGTTGGGGGAGGGTGCGCGATGGGACGCCGGCCGCGGAGAGTTGCTGCGCGTTGACATCATCGCCGGACGGGTCTACCGGGACCGGGTCGCGGTCGACGGCGCGCTCATTCCCGTCCGCAGCTACCAGGTGCCCACGACGGTTGGTGCGATCACGCCTGTCGCGGGCGACGATGGCTGGCTGCTCGCCGCCGGACGGGGCTTCGTGCGCCTTGATCCGGACGGCTCGCTGTACACGATTGCCGAGGTGGCGCCGGTCGGAGCCCGGATGAACGACGGTGCGTGTGACCCGCAGGGCCGCTTCTGGGCCGGCTCGATGGCCGGGGACCATCGAGCCGGAGGCGGAGCGCTCTACCGGCTCGACCGGCACGGACGGATCGAGCAGATGCTGAGCGGCCTGACGATCCCAAACGGCCTCGGCTGGAGCCCCGACTCCAGCACCATGTACCTCATCGACAGTGGCCCCCGCGTAGTCCACGCGTATACGTTCGACCCCGACAGCGGCACGATCTCCGCCGGGCGCGTGCTCCTCACCGTGGCTGAGGAGCTCGGAGCACCCGACGGGATGACCGTGGACGCCGCCAGTGACCTGTGGGTGGCGATATACGGGGGTGGACGCGTCCATCGCTACTCCCCGGACGGCGAGCTGCTGCAGGCGCTGATGGTGCCAGCCAAGCAGAGCACGTCCTGCGCGTTCGCCGGGCCCGAGCTGCACCGTCTCTACGTCACCACGGCGACCGAGGACTGGACCGACGAGCAGCGCCGCCACGAGCCCGCAGCCGGTCTCGCATACCGGTTCGACACTGACACGAGAGGCCTGCCGGCGACGCCGTTCCGTCCAGACCCCGCCTGGTGGCGGAACACCAGCGCGCGACGCGCAAGCTGACTACGAGTGGTCGGGCTCGGGGCGAAGCGGCGTGTCCTGAGGGACCTCGCGGCCGTATGCGGCCCTTGGCAGGCAGCGGAATGGACGTGCCTCAGCCGTCAGGTCGCCGGTCGCGCTCTGAGCTCCCTGTCCACTTCGTGGCCGAGGCCGCGCAGCTCCCACCCGGCGCCGATCCAGAGGGCGCCACGGAAGATCAGCACGATGCCGATTATCACCGCGAGCGTGGCCAGGCTGGGAGCGGGCCAGGAGAGGATGACGATGCCGGCGATGAAGTCGAGGATCGCGATGGCGATGCTTCCGGCTCGCCCCTCGGGCTCGCCGAAGGCGCCGACGAAGCGCACCACTCCGGCCACGATCAGCCACACGCCGAAGATCAGGACAAAGACAACGAGCGTGCCGAACGGTTTCTTGATCAGCACCAGGCCGGCGATCGCGCTGAGCACACCGATCATCGCGAGCATGCCGCGGCCTTCACCTCGGCGAAAGATCGAAGCGATGATCGCCAGCACCCCGTCGAGCAGCAGGAAGATCCCGGCGATCACCGTGAACGTGGCGAGGGTTTCGTGCGGCGAGGCGACGAAGAACACACCGACGCCGAGCACGGCTACGCCGAACAACATGACCAGCCACCACAGGCTCGCGAACCGGGGCGGTTCCTCATCGGCGAACGCTGACATTGTGACCTCCTCACTATGTATTGACGCGAGACGTGCTGCACTCGCACGGCCTTCATGGCGGGACTATGCGCCCTGGATGGCCGGCGCGCATCCGGCATTACTACGGTCGGCGGTAGGTTGTTTCGCGCGGGCGGCAGCCTGCGTCTCCCCGTCATCTATCGGCGGACCTGGGAAGATTGCCGCATGCCCACCGGCGAAGACGTGCCGCGCGCGCGCCGATCGCTTGGCACCACGCGGATGGAAGCATTCAGCGACGGTGTCTTCTCGATCGCCGCCACGTTGCTGGTGCTGGACATAGCGATCCATCCGCCGGGCACAGCACTCGAACAGGTGCTCAAAGCCTGGCCGTTCTACTTTGCGTATGTCGTCAGCTTCCTGACGATCGGCGCGGCCTGGCTGGGCCACTCGCAGCTCACCGAGGGGCTCGCCCGGACAGATCCACTGTTGCTGCGAATCAACCTACTGGTCTTGCTCGTGGTCGCGTTCCTGCCATTCCCGACGAAACTGGTCGCGGACGCCTTGCACTCCAACACGAGCGAGCGCGTCTTTGTGACGATGTACGGGCTGACGCTGCTTGCCATCCGGGTTCTCGGCTTCGCACTGGATGCTTATGCCCGACGCGAGCACCTCTCCTCGCCCCCGCAAGCGGGCGAGCAGCAGCAGGACGAACCACTCGAACTGCTTCCCGTGCTCGGCGGGTACCTGGTCGCGATCCTCATCGGGCTCGTCGCACCACGAGTGGCCGTGGCGCTCTACTTCGCCGTCGCGATCTACATGATCCTCTTCGAGGCGCTTCCGCGACACCGGTCCCGTGCCCATGGGGCCCGCACGTGAGCGGCCGACGCCCGGGCTGATCCGCTGAGGCCTAACCTTGCTCAGGCCTGCGCGGCGGGTTGGCTGCCTTCTAGCGCGCTGGGTCCCCGGGCACGATGCTCGTGGGCGGGCTCGCTCTCCATCTCTGGAGGTCGCACGCCTGCCGCGGCGCGGTACCAGGCGGCGTAGCGGCTCACGAGCGGCGACGCCGAGAGGCCGTGCACGAGTACCGATAGACCCACGGTCAAATAGCAGGCCGTGAGGATCGTCGCGCCGTGAGCCTGGTGTGTGTCCTCGACGATCACGGCAAACACGATCGATGCAAGCCCGCGTGGACCGAACCAGCCGATGAACGCCACGGTCGGCCCTCGCGCCTTGGTGCCCAGCAGGCAGAGGGCCACGGGCAGCATGCGCACGATCGTCAGGCTCAGCACGGCATAGAGCGCGATCTGCCAGCTCACGTGCTCAAGCGCGGGGCCGAGCAGGATGGCACCGAAGATCAGGAACGTGACGGCGTCGAGTAGCGCCCCGGTCTCCTCGGTGAAGCCCATCGTTCCAGCCGGGTTCTCGCGGGCGACCAGGCCAAACAGTGCGCCCGCCGTGAAGGCCGCAATGAAGCCCGACCCGCCGAGAGCCTCCGCGATCCCGTACGCGAACACCGCCGCGGCCACGGGGATGATCTGTCGCCAGGCATCGTCGATGAGGCGCCTAGCCCCGGCCGTGTTCACGATCCCCGCGGCCATCGCCCCGGCGACGATGCCGCCAATGAGCCCGTAGCCGATCTCTTCGCCGATCACCTGTGCCGGGTGGGTCGCGCCAGCGGCCCCGGAGGAGGTCGCCAGAACGATCAACAGGATCGGCACGCAGATCCCGTCGTTCAGCCCGCTCTCGACGTTCAGCGACTGCCGCACACGTTGCGGAAGGCTCGGGTCCGTCACGACGGCGCTGCCAAGCCCCGCGTCCGTCGGCGCGAGGATCACGCCGAGGACAAGTGCCTCGCTCAGTGAGAACGATCCGAACAGGGCGAGCGCGACCAGCGCGCCCAGCGCGATCGTCAGCGGCAGACCGATGCCGAGCAGGCGCACCGGGAGAGAGGCTTCCCGCCGCAGGGCCCTGAGATCGATGCGGGAGGAATCGGAGAACAGCACGACCGCTAGCGTGGCTTCGGCCAGCCTTCGTACCGTCGAACTAGTCGGTCCCACGGTGAGGCCGTCGAACACCAAGGGGCCCACGAGAACACCGATGGCGACCACCACCATCGCGGGCGTGATCGGCGTGTTGGACAGCCGCCGCGACACCGCCGCGACCAGCAGCAGCGCGAGTCCGACAGCGGCAAGCCCCCAATCCACGACGCCAACATACACGGCAACCCCGCGTGGCCGATATCGGACATGATCGAGCCCTAGGGCGCCGCGCTCGTGCTTTCCGGGCCGAGCGGGCGTCTTATCACCGGCCGCGCTCACTAGTGCAAAGGACGACGAGCAGCACTGCCCGAGGGATCATTCGTCGCGTGTGCGTTCGCCGGGCGAAGCGGGAACGCGAGCAACCGCCGCGATGCTTTCGGTACCGGTGCTTTTGACGTTTTTAGGCCGCTCACACGCGATTACCTTTGTTAGAAGACGACGTATTGCTGGGAGAGGGTAGCGAGGCGCGTCTCGAATAGCAATGCGAGCACAGCGCGCTCAAACTGCCGGCCGATCTCGGTGATCTCGCTGAATAGCGGCGATTGCCGGCGGGTGTCGTGACGCAGCGCTTTGAGCTCATCTCGGGCTGTTTGATCGAGCTGGATGGCCAGCCAGCGGTCGTACGCACGCAGCGCTCTGGCGCCCTCCGACTCTGCGTCGGCCCACAGAAAAGCAGCCGCAAGGCAGTCGAGTGGTGGCGCCCTCAGCCACCGCGCGAGGAATGATCTCATCGCGGTGCGCTCGTGGAGATGGCAGAGGATGATCGGGATGAGGCCGCCCGCGAAGAGCAGCTTGCGCGAGGTTCTCAGCTTGGCGTTGCGCAATACCCACTTGGGGTCGTTGCCCTGTGTATCTCGATGCTTGCCCTCGAAGTCGACGCAGATCGTGCGCCAGTAGCGCGTGAGGTCGTTCAGCAAGAACCGGGTGGGCGGAAATCCTTGACGCCGTAGTTCAGGTAGCGATCGAGCACCGTTCGCCAAGCATGCTCGTGCACCGCACCGGCGACCTCGCGGGACTCCAAGAGTAGGAGCATCCGCCGGGTGAGATTCGTATTGGTATCCGCGTCCAGCCCGACGTTGTGGACCAGGCTGGCAAGGTCAAACGGCGCCCCAAAGACACCCTGCATCCCAGGTGCCTGATCGTCCCTGCCCAGATGACGCTGAGCGATCGCCATCGCCGAGACCACGGCACCGTCGTCAACCGCGAAAGGCTCGGCGGCCAGGACGGCCCAGTCGTCATCGCTGCCCGGGGTCAGCTCCTCACGCGCCCAGGACCCGAACACACACACCGCAAGGCCCTCAGCGAGATCCTCACCCCTGAAGGCGCTGAGCAGCCCCGCGAGCCTCTCGCGAGTGTGCTCGCGCGCCTCAGCGATGTGAGGCACCGATATGCCGCCGCGCTCCGCGAGCAACTCGCACTGCCCCCGCGGGTCGTCTACGAGGTCGGCGGAGGCGCCTCGAGAATCCATGGCACGTCGCGACAACTCTCCAGCAACGACCAGAAGAGATCCTCATCGTCGGCGGTAAGCGACACGTGATGGCAAGCCGCATCGAGCGAACTCACGTGGACATGGCGTAGCCGGTTGGCGTACTGCTTCAGGATTGCCTCGCCCTCGGCCATCGTTTCATCGACGGACTTCGCGTGGGCGATGTCAAAGCAAAGCCCCGCCTCGGGCAACGCCTCGAAAAACGCGTCGAGCTCGTCCGCGGAGCGACCGCCATTCTTGCGGTCGTCCATGTTCTCAAGCACGAGCCTCCTACCCAGCGACGCATAGCAGACGGGGTCTCCGATCGCGTCCGGATGCATCACGATCGCGTCAATCCAGAGAGGCAAACGCGCAAGCATCCCAACCAGCTCCTGCTCATGGAGCTCCCGGGCCTTGGACGGCGCGTGTACGCTGACATAGCGAAACGGGAGCTGGGGGGCTTGCTGCAGGTATCGCAGCAAGCCTGGAAGCTCGGGCTCTGAAATGGCAGACAGCTCAACCGCGAGGCTCGATATCGCCGCCGCCCGTTCGACGAGTCGAGGCCAGTTCTCGCGATCGTGCTCCATGTAGCCGGTCGAGCAGCCAATCAGGGCGTGGCGACCCAAAAGCGGCGAACGAGTGCTCAATAGTGCCGGAACCATGCCCTTTGGAGGCTAGCGAGCCGAACGGCGGGCTCATGCAGAGCTACATGGGAACGTGTCATTGAACACATAGCGGACGGACAGAACGTCGTCCTGCTGTCCTATGGATGAGCGTCGGGCCCGGAGCGAATGGCCTTGGGTTGAACGAAGGGAAGCGAACCCGCGACCCCCGGGATCCAACCCAAAGTTTGCCGGACACCATTGGCGAGATCCAAGCACCTACGCAGCCCTCAACACGTCGGCGCCAAGGACGCAATGCCGCTCTGGTCCTTGCATAGCAGCCTCAGACGAGAGACCAGCGCGTCGCATGGCGCGCAGCCCCACAACCGCCATCAGCGCAGAAATCGAAAAATTTGGCCCCCAAATTGGACCCCAGGGCCAAAATTCCGTTTAGTGGACTCTTGAAAATATGCCTATTTGCAGGTGATTTAGGGGTGAGCGACGGGATTCGAACCCGCGGCCGCCGGGACCACAACCCGGAGCTCTACCAGCTGAGCTACGCCCACCAGGGGGTAGCGAAGTGTAGCGGCGGACCCGTTCCGGCCCACGTCCCGCGCGATGCGCCGCGGCACCTTCAGCGGGAAACCGCCGCGACCCGCTCGCCCCAAGATGCCGGCAACCCGAGACCGCGATGCCGTTGCGGCCTGTGTCGCCCGTGGGGATGCTCAGGCCCTCTGGAAGACTTCGGGCCCCTGGCAAAACGCGGGCCCCTGCCCAAGGCCCCCTGCCCAGCCCCTCCGGGGAAGACTCGGCCCCCTGCTCAGGCCCCCGGCGCCCCGGTTGCCATGGCCAGCAACTGCTCGGTCACCTCGCGCCCCTCGTGCTGCGCGGTGCGCCAGCCGCGACCCATCGAGAGCTGATCCGGGGGGATGTGCGGGCCCTCGAGGACCGTCAGCCGTGCCTGGCGGGGGTCCCATTTGAGCTCCCCCAGCTCGAACGGCCGGTCCGCCACCCATGGCGCCAGCACCGTCGCCCACAGCTCCTCCCAACCGAGGTTGAAGCGGCACACGTTGCGCGGGAAGTGGCGCAGCTCCACGTGGTACGTGTGCTCTGCCCCGGTGGGCACAGGCGGTGGGGGCAGCGTGGGGCGCTGTGCGCTGGAGAGCTCGCTCGGCTCCGCGCGATGCGGCTCGGGGCTCCCCGCGACACCCGCTCCCAGCGCCACCACCGCGTCGATCTCCACCAGCGCCCCCCTCGGCAGCGCCCCCACTCCCACCGTCACCCGCGCCGGGGGGTCACTCGGAAAGAACGCCCCGTACACCTCGTTGACCTCCCCGAAGCGCTCCAGGTCGGTCATGTAAACCGTCACCCGCACCGCGCTCCCCAAGCCGGTCCCCGCGGCCCTGCACACCGCTTCGAGGTTCTCCAAGCAGCGCCGCGCCTGCTGCCCCGCGCTCTCCCCCACGAGCTCCCCCGTGTCCGGGTCGAGCGGGATCTGACCCGAGCAGAACAGCAGCTCACCCCCCGCGCGGAGATCCACGCGCACCGCGTGGCTGTACGGGCCGATCGCCTCCGGTGCCCCCGGGGCGTTCACCGTTTGGCGCACACCATCCATGCTCCGCAGACCCTACCCGAGCAGACCCCCAACGGACAGCCCCAACAGCCATGTGGCGTTGGGGATTACCCCATGTGGCGCTGGGGATTGCAACAGCGGGAGCATGGCGGAGCTGGGGGTGGAGCAAGAGGAGCCGGCAGAACGTGGAGCAAAGACCCCGGTGGGGCGAAAAGCAAGACCCGCCCCACCTTCCAAGCAGCGCACTGTCGCGGGCGATCGGTTAGATTCCAATTGGTGCGATCATCCGCTCGGAAGCTCGCCGTCCTCTTCCTGGCGGCCCCCACGCTCTGTGCGTGCGCTCTGCTCGGCGCGCTCCCCGCCCCCGCGGGGGCGCAGATCGGGTATGGCCCGTGCCCCGGTAGCAACACCTTCGCCTGCGCCCACCTCACCGTTCCCCTCGATCCCACGGGGGCCACCTCGGGGAACATCACGCTCGCCATCCGCCGCCGCCGCGCGCCCGTCGGGGAAGCCTCCTCCGCGGTCCTCGCGCTCGCCGGGGGGCCGGGGCAGTCCGCGATCCCGTTCGCCGAAGACTTCACCGAAGTCCTCGGCCCGATCCTCTCCACGCGCGACCTCATCGTCTTCGATCAACGCGGCACCGGCTACTCCCACCCCCTCGCCTGCCATGGCTTCGAAGCGCCCTTCTCCTACCACACCGGTGGACAGCTGATCACCTCCTGCGCCAACCAGATCGGGCCCGAACGCGCCTTCTACACCTCGCTCGACAGCGTCGCCGACATCGAGGCCATCCGCCGCGCGGGGGGCTATGAAAAGCTCGTTCTCTACGGCACCTCATACGGCACCAAGGTCGCCGAGGAGTACGCCCAGGAGTACCCCCAGCACGTCGAAGCGCTGGTGCTCGACTCCGTCGTGCCGCCGGCCGGCCCCGATCCGCTCGACCGACCCACGTTCGCCGCCATACCCCGCATCCTGCGCCAGCTCTGCTCCGCTCGCCAGTGCACGCACATCACCCCCAATCCCGTCAGCGACCTCGCGCGCCTCGTGCAGCGCATGCGCCAGGTCCCGCTGCGTGGACGCTGGATCAACGGCCACGGTCACGCGATCACGATTCCGCTCTCCTCCGACGAGCTGCTCGACATCCTGCTCCAGGGCGACTTCAACCCGATCCTACGGGCCGAATTTCCCGCCGCGATCCACGCCGCCGCCCACGGCGACACCGCTGCGCTCACGCGACTCCTCGCGCGATCCGATGGGGCCTACGGAGGGGAAAAGGAAGAAAGCGAAGGCATCGACGCCCCGCTCTACTACGCCACCTCCTGCGAAGAGCAGATGTTCCCCTGGAGCCGCACCGCGAGCCCCCACCAGCGCCTCGCCCAGGCCAGCGCGTACATCGACGCCCTCCCCGCTAACGCCACCGCCCCGTTCACCCCCACGAACATGCTCGACTTCGACGATCTCCGCACGTGTGCCTTCTGGCCCTTCGCCACTCCCGCGCCTCCCGCGGCGCAGGAAACGATGCCCAACGTACCCACCCTGATCCTCAGCGGGGCCGATGACCTGCGCACGCCCACCGCGGGCGCCCGCGCGCTCGCCGCGCAGATCCCCGACGCACACCTACTCGTGGTGCCCAACACCGGACACGCGGTGCTCGAGAGCGAGCCCACCTCCTGCGCGCGCAACGCGCTGCGCGCCATGTTCGCCGGCGGGGCAGGCGCACCGCTGGGGGCCGGGGGGGCGATCAAACCCTGCCCCGCTGGGCCCCCGCCGCCCTTTGCGAGCCTCGCGTCGCTAGCCCCCGAACGGCTCGCCGACGTCCCCCCCGCGCACGGCTACCACGGGCGCGCCGGGCGCACCCTCCAGGCGGTCGCGCTCACGCTCGCCGATTTCTCGCGCCAGCTCCTTCTCCAGCTGCTCGAAACGGGTGGCGGTGGCTCCTCGTTGAGCACCGGTGGCCTGCGCGCCGGCTGGGCGCAGCTCGGGGGTGGCGGGCTGCGATTCCACGGTTACTCCTACATCCCCGGGGTCACCATCTCCGGGAGTATCAAGGCCGAAAAGGCCACCCTCCGGATTGGCGGCTCCGCCGCCGCCGACGGCACGCTGCGACTGGGACTCCACAGGGCGCTCGTCGGAGAGCTCGCCGGCCAGCGGGTGCACCTTCTTGGTGCGGGCCCCACCGCAACTGCCGCTAGCATCGGTTCCGATGCACAGGCGAGCCCCGATCTCGGTCTTCGCGGCTCTGCTTTGCGGGTTGCTGTTCGGCGGCTGGCCAGCCTCCTCAGCGGCCTCCCCTTCAACTAGCCCGAGCTTCCCCAACTTCGCCCCCTGCGAACGCGAAGCGTCGTTTGCGTGCACCACCCTCGCCGTCCCCCTCGACCGTGGCGGCGCGGTCTCCGGCACGATCCCCCTGAGTGTGGAGCGCCTCCAGGCGGGCGGGTCGGGTGGGGCTCCCAGCCAAAGCGCGGTGCTCGCGCTCGCCGGCGGTCCCGGCCAG
Source organism: uncultured Solirubrobacterales bacterium (assembly GCA_963747875.1). GTDB lineage: Bacteria > Actinomycetota > Thermoleophilia > Solirubrobacterales > Solirubrobacteraceae > Palsa-744. The sequence goes on along the minus strand of CAVVGU010000001.1, from coordinate 4,018,728 downwards.
GCGGCCGACCCGCTGGCGGGGTTCCTCGCCAAGACGATCGCCCCCGCGCTGCGGGGGCGCGATCTGATCGTCTACGACCAGCGCGGCACCGGGCGCTCGGACCCGCTCAGCTGCCACATCGGTCCCCTCCTCGAACACGCGAGCACGGTCGGCGCGTTCGTCGCAGGGTGCGCCCAGCAGCTCGGGTCGGCCCGCGGGGGCTTCACCACCCAGGAATCGGTGCAGGACATCGAGGCCATCCGCGCGGCCCTTGGCTACGAAAAGCTCGTGCTCTACGGAACCTCCTTCGGCACCAAGGTCGCCGAGGAGTACGCCGAACGCTACCCCCAGCACGTCGAAGCGCTCGTGCTCGACTCCGTCGTGAGCCCCGCAGGCCGCGAACCGTTCGGGCTGCCCAGCATCCAGGCGCTGGGGGGAGTGCTCGCTGAGCTCTGCTCCGAAGGCGCCTGTGCGCACATCACATCCGACCCCCTGCGCGACATCGCCACACTCACCGCGCGGCTGCGCGAGCACGCGCTCAGCGGCTCGGTATACGACGGCGCGGGGCGCCGCCACGCGGCCACGTTGGGGGAGGCCGACCTGCTCAATATCCTGCTCGCGGGCGATCTCAACCCCGCATTGCGCGCCCTGCTGCCCGCCGCGGTGCAGTCGGCGCTGCACAGCGACCCCGACCCGCTGCTGCGCCTGAAGCAGCTCTCCGAAGGGCTCGTCCCCAACGTGCCCGCCCGGCCGCAGGGCGGCGAGGCGGAACGCGAAGCGAACGAAGAAAACGACAACGCGCTCTACTTCACGACCACCTGCGAAGAGGAACCCTTCCCCTGGCAGCGCACCGCCACGCCCGCCGTGCGCCGCAGCGAGGCGCTCGCCGCGTTGCACGCCCTGCCGAGCTCCGCGCTCTACCCCTTCGACGCCGCCACGGTGTGGGAAGACAGCCTGATCCCCTCCTGCCTGGACTGGCCCAACTCCGACCCCGCCCCGCCCCCCGTGGGCTCCCTCCCGAACGTACCCACGCTGATCCTCTCCGGCGCCCAGGACCTGCGCACCCCCACCTCGGGGGCGCGGCTCCTCGCCGCGAAGATCCCCGACGCCCAGCTGCTCGTGGTCCCCTACACCGGCCACTCCGTACTCGGCAGCGACTTCAGCGGGTGTGCGAAAGAAGCCGTGGAAGCGTTCTTCGCGGCTGGGCCGGGGGAGCTTGCAATTGCCCCCTGCAAGCGGACCCGCAACCCCTTCGGCCCGACTCCGATCACCCCCACGCGGCTCGTCCGCGTGCAGCCGGTCCCCGGCCTGCGCGGCAACCGCGGGCGGACCCTCACCGCGGTGCTCGACACGCTCGTGGACCTCAGCCGCCAGGTCGTCGGAGCGTCCCTGCAGGTCCAACAGGAAGAACTCCCCAGCGGATCGAGTTTCGGGGGCCTCCACGGTGGCTACGCCACGCTGAACCACGCCACGGTCCACCTCCACGGCTTCACGTTCGTCCCCGGGGTCGCGCTCAGCGGCACGCTCGCCAGCAGCGCGGGCAAGCTGCGCGGCATCACCGTCCGCGTCAGCGGCTCCGCCGCCGCGCACGGCACGGTCACGATCACCTCCGGCCAGCACGCCACCGGGGTGCTCGCTGGGCAGCGCTTTGACCTCAGCACCGCCCGCGCCCAGCTCTCCCGCGTGGGGACCCTCCCCGCGGGGTGGCCGGCGCTGGGGGTCCACCTTCCAGTGCCTCGCTTAGCGCGACTACGCTGAGCGTGCGATCCTCCGGCGCTGAGCGCACAATCTCCGCGCCGGCGCCGGCGCTAGACGCGACTACGCTGAGCGGATGACCAACGCGCTCGCCCTCCAGACCTCCCCGTACCTGCGTCAGCACGCGGAGAACCCCGTGGACTGGCTGCCCTGGGGAGCGCAGGCGCTGGCGGCAGCGCGGGCGCGCGATGTGCCGCTGCTGGTCTCGATCGGCTACTCCTCCTGCCACTGGTGCCACGTGATGGAGCGCGAGTCCTTCGAGGACCCCCAGGTGGCGGCGCTGATGAACGAGGAGTTCGTGTGCGTGAAGGTCGACCGCGAGGAGCGCCCCGACGTGGACGCGCTCTACATGGAGGCGGTGCAGGGGATGACCGGCCACGGGGGGTGGCCCTTGAACGTGTTCCTCACCCCCGAGCAGCTCCCCTTCTACGGGGGCACCTACTTCCCCCCCGAGCCCCGCCACGGGATGCCCTCGTGGACCCAGGTGCTACAGGCGATCGCGGAGACCTGGCGCGAGAACGAGGCGGAGATCCGCGTGGGGGGCGAGCGGATCCGCGCCCAGCTCGCCGGGGGAGCGCGCCTGGCGCCCTCCACGGAGCCCTTCGATGCGGGTGCCCTCGATGCCGCGGTGGCGCGGCTGGGGGAGTCCTTCGACGCGGTGAACGGCGGTTTTGGAAGCCCGCCCACCTACGCCCCGAAGTTCCCCCAGGCGCCCGTGCTGGAGTTCCTGTTGCGCCAAGGGGAGCGCGAGATGTCGCTCGCGACCCTGCGCGCGATGGCCCGCGGGGGGATCTGCGACCAGCTCGGCGGGGGCTTTCACCGCTACTCCGTCGACGCCTCCTGGACGGTGCCCCACTTCGAGAAGATGCTCTACGACAACGCGCTGCTCGCGCGCGCCTACCTCCACGCTCACCGGCTGGCCGGGGGTACCGATCGCGAGAACGGGGACGGCGAGGCAGCTGGGTCCCCCCCGAGCGGCGATGCGCGCAGCCTCAACCCCAGCAGCGGGGGTGATCGTGGGGGACGCAGCGGCGATGAGGAGGAGGAGGAGTACGCCCGCGTGTGCCGCGCCACGCTCGACTGGGCGCTACGCGAGATGCGGGGGCCCGAGGGCGGCTTCTACTCCGCGCTCGACGCCGACTCAGAGGGAGTCGAGGGCCGTTACTACGTGTGGCGCGTGGGAGAACTGAAGGAGCTCCTCGGCGCGGATGCGGACGCCGCGATCCGCTGGCTGGGGGCTAGCGGGGAGGGCAATTTCGTAGATCCGCACCACCCCGCGCCCGGACTGAACGTGCTCACAAATCGGAGCCCGCCCTCCCCGCGCCCCGACGCCGCGACCCGGGAGCGGATTCAGGCGGCACTCCTCGCCGCGCGCGGAGCCCGCACCCGGCCGGGCCTCGACGACAAGCGCCTCACAAGCTGGAACGCCCTGATGGTCGCCGCCCTCGCCGACGCGGGCGCAGTGCTGGGTGGAGAGGACGACCAGCGCTACCTCGACGCCGCCGTGAACTGCGCCGAGTTCATCCTGCGTGAGCTGCGCGACTCCGAGGGACGCCTGCTGCGCACCTACAGCGAGGGCCGTGCTCACATCGGGGGCTACCTGGAGGACCACGCCTTCCTGCTCGAGGCCCTGATCGTGCTCTTCGAAGCGACCTGCGAGGAGCGCTGGCTCACCGAGGCCCGCGCGCTCGCCGAGCAGACGATCGCCCGCTTCGCGGACCCCGAGCGCGGGGGCTTCTTCTCGACCCCCTCCGATCACGAGCAGCTGATCGCGCGACGCAAGGACCTCGAGGACAGCCCGATCCCCTCCGGGGCCTCCTCCGCGGCGCTCGGCCTCCTGCGCCTCGCCCAGCTCACGGGGGATGAGACCTACGAACGCCACGGAGTAAGCGTGCTGCGGCTCATGCACGAGCTTGCGCCACGCCACCCCGCCGCGTTCGGGCACCTCCTGCAGGCGCTCCAGCTGCACCTCTCACCCGCCCAGGGGCTCGCGTGCGCCGTACCCCCCGCTCGTCCCGCCGCCACCGACGCCCCGGGCACACCGCCGGGCTGATCCCAGGACGGTCTCGACCCGCCGCGGTGACGCGACCACAACGCCGCCCGCCGGAGCCGCTTTAGCGGCGGAGGCCCATCCCTACAAAATCGAGAGGTAGCGATCGAGCTCCCACTGGGAGACCTGGACGCGGTAGTCGTCCCACTCCTGGCGCTTGATCTCGACGTAGCGGTTGAACATGTGCTCCCCGAGGGTGCGCAGCACGAGCTCCGACTGGGCGGTCAGCTCGATCGCCTCCCCCAGGGTCTCGGGGAGCTGCTCGACGCCGAGGCGCCGGCGCTCCTCGCCGGAGAGGTGGTAGAGGTTCTTCTCCATCGCGTCCGGCAGCTCGTAGCCCTTCTCGATCCCCTCGAGGCCCGCCTGCAGCAGGACCGCGAAGGTGAGGTAGGGGTTGCACGCGGGGTCGGGGCAGCGCAGCTCCATGCGCGTGGCGCGCTCTCTCCCGGGGTGGTAGAGCGGGACGCGCACCAGGGCGGAGCGGTTGCGCCGCGACCACGCCACGTACACCGGCGCCTCGAAGCCGGGGACGAGGCGCTTGTAGGAGTTCACCCACTGCGCGAAGATCGCGCAGATCTCCCGCGCGTGCCTGAGCTGGCCCGCGATGAAGGCCTTGCCCACGTCGGAGAGGAAGTACTGGTCGTCGGGGTCGAAGAACGCGTTGCGGCCCTCCCGGAAGAGAGACTGGTGGGTGTGCATCCCCGAGCCGTTCTCCCCGAAGAGGGGCTTGGGCATGAAGGTGGCGTGCCACCCGTACTTCATCGCGTACTCCTTGACCGTGATCCGGTAGGTCATGCAGTCGTCCGCCATCTTCATCGCGTCCGCGTAGCGCATATCGATCTCGTGCTGGGAGGGGCCGACCTCGTGGTGGGTGTACTCCACGTGGATCCCCAGCTGCTCCAGCGCGAGGACGGTCTCGCGGCGCACGTCGGAGCCCGCGTCGAGGGTGGTCAGGTCGAAGTAGCCCCCGCGGTCGAGGACCTCGGTGGAGCGGGAGTCGCGGAACAGGAAGTACTCGAGCTCGGGCCCCACGTTGAAGGTGTCGAAGCCCATCTCCCCCGCCCGCTGCACCGCCCGGCGCAGCACGTGGCGGGGGTCCCCCTCGTAGGGGGTGCGCTCGGGGGTGATGATGTCGCAGAACATCCTCCCCACCCCCTGCTCCTCGGGACGCCACGGGAGAACCGCGAACGTGGTGGGGTCGGGGAGGGCGATCATGTCGGACTCCTCGATCGCGTTGAAGCCCGTGATCGAGGAGCCATCGAAGCCCATCCCCGCCTCGAACGCGTCCTCGAGCTCCGCCGCGTTGATCGAGAACGACTTCAGCTGCCCCAAGATGTCCGTGAACCAGAAGCGGATGAAGCGGATCTCCCGCTCCTCCACCATCGCCCTCACGTCCGCTGCTGTCTTCGGCAGGTCCGCCATCTCGCGGACCTTAGTCGATGGGCTCGGCGAGCGGTATCGACTGGTGGCCAAAGCCGCCGAGGCCGCTACCCGTGCGCGCTCACGAGCGCCGCGAGCACCAGCATGAAACCCATCACCACCGCCCACGACGCGATCCTGTCGGGGTGTGGCCCAACCCATTCCGTCGGCCTGCGGCGCGGCCTGCGCCGGTGGCGCAAGGTCCTCCCGGACATGCATTGAAGCTAACGGGGCGTTCGGACGGATCGAACTCGCGGAGGAGCACACCTCTTTTTTTGATAGCGGCTGACGCCGCCGCGGCGTTCGCAGCCCGCACCAACGCGCGAGCGAGCACCGGTCTGCACCCGAGGTCTCCGGTGGGCCAGTGGGCCCCGAACGCACCCGAGGTCTCCGGTGGGACAGCGAGCCCGAACTGTGCTCAGTGGCCCGCTGTGGCGGCCACGAATTCCGCGACGTCTTCCGCTTCTTTGCCCTGGTAGAGCAGTTGCGGCATCTGGCCGCGCCCGCGCGCGCGGCCTTCGAGGATCGCGCTCAGGATGAACGCCTTGCGGTCCGCAAACGCCGCCGGCGGCGGTTCTGCGGCCGCGATCGTGGGGATCAGCACATCGAGGTCCGGACCCGTGCGGCCCACCGCGTTGGCCGCCGCGAGGGTGTGGCAGAGGTTGCACGCGCGCGAGAACAGTTCCCTGCCCTTCTGCTGGTTTGCGTCCAGATGCACCCCCCCCACCGCCACGCTCGCCTTGTGCTCCCCGTTGAACGCCAACACCAGCGCCGGCACCACCAGCCCGAACGCGCACACCACCACCAGCACCGCCGTCAGCCCCCGCTGGCTGGCCTTCGATTCTCTGTGCAGCGCGTTGCGGGCCTCGCGGGGCCCGCCGCGCATCGCGACGAAGAACACACCGAGGCCCAGGGCCACCACGACGATGACTGCGATGATCGCCATTGCCGGCGGCACGATATCGGTTGGAGCCGCCGGAGGGTCCGCCACACGGGAGTCGCCGGGACAACACCCCCCGGTGGCCCCCGAGCGCGCACACGCACGACTGCCGATTCTTCGGACACCCGCTGGGCGCCGCATTGAGACTCAGCGTGGACCAACCCCGGGCCAACATGAGAATCCACCCACGGTTCCTTCAGGACTCCTTGATCTAGCGCGCTAGCCTTGGTGGTAGTCGTTCCCCACAACATCGAGGCACCGCACCCATGAGCTACTTCCTGCGCCGCCTATCGCTTCCCCGGCTGCTGCTTCTCTGCGCGGTGGTCCTCATCGTGGGCGTGGGCGCGAGCGCGCTGGCCCTCGCGCTCGGCGGCGGCCCCACGCCCCCGCCCAAGCCGCTCCCCGAAGCGATCCACGACGCGCTCACCGCGGGGGAAGGTGGGAATCGAATCCAAGGCGTGAGCGCCCAGATCCAACTCACCAACCACCTGCTCGAAGGCGCCAACCTCGCCAGCGGCGACGGCGAAGCCAGCCAGCTGACCACCAGCCCGTTGCTCTCCGGCGCCTCCGGGCGGCTGTGGATCTCAAAGGTTGGCCACGTGCGCCTCGAGCTGCAGTCGGAAAAGGGAGATACCCAGGTCTACTACGACGGGCACACCCTGTCGATGTACGACGCCGCCTCCAACACGGTCTATCGCTACACCCCCCCCAAGGAAGGCGAAGGCACGGAAAGCTGGTCGGACTCATCCGGCGGCGGGTCCTCGGGTTCGGATGCCCACCCCGAAGCCCCCAGCGTGGCCAAGATCGAAGAAGGGATCGCGCACCTCGACAAGCACGCCGACGTCTCCGGCGCGACACCCACCGACGTCGCCGGCCAGCCCGCCTACACCGTGCGGGTGTCGCCCAAGGAAGGCGGCAGCCTGCTCGCCGGAGCCGAGCTCTCCTGGGACGCCAACAACGGCGTGCCGCTGCGCGCGGCGGTCTACTCCACCGAGAGCGCCGCGCCGGTGCTCGAACTGGCCGCCACCTCGATCTCCTACGGGCCCGTCGAACCGTCGGTGTTCGAATTCACGCCGCCCAGCAACGCCAAGGTCGAAGAAGTCGTGCTGCCCAAGGACGGCGAACATCAGAGCGGCTCCGCGCAGGGCGGCGAACACGAACACCCCAACCTCACCACCCACGGCAGCGGGCCCGGGACGATCGCGGTACTCGAAGCCAAGGTCAAGGCCGGCTCCTCCTCGCAGTCCTCGCCGCTGCCCGAAGGGCTCCAGCAGGTCAAGGTCAACGGCACCGTCGCCAGCGAGCTGCCGACCGAGCTCGGCACACTGCTCACCTTCGAGCGCTCCGGCGTGCGCTACCTGCTCGCCGGCTCAGTCACCCCGAATGCCCTCGAAGCGGTGGCCGGGGAACTGTAGTCGTGAGCGAGGTGCCGCCCGTCAAGGCGCGGGGGCTGGTCAAGCGCTACAAGGAGGTCTTGGCGGTCGATCACATCGACCTGAACGTGCACGCGGGCGACGTGTACGGGTTCCTGGGCCCCAACGGGGCGGGTAAGACCACCACGCTGCGCATGGCCCTCGGTCTGATCATGCCGACGGAGGGCACGGTGGAGCTGTTCGGGCGCGACCCCATCCGCGAGGGCGCGCGGGCGCTGGAGGGTGTCGCGGGGTTCGTGGAGGCGCCGAAGTTCTACCCCTACCTGAGCGCCCGCAAGAACCTCGAACTGCTCGCCGCCCTCGACGGTGGCGGCGCGCGGGAGCGCATCCCCGAGGTGCTCCAGGTCGTCGAGCTGAGCCCCCGCGCAGAGCACCGCGTGGGCGGCTACTCCCACGGGATGCGCCAGCGCCTCGGCATCGCCGCCGCGCTGCTGCGCCGCCCGCGCCTGCTGATCCTCGACGAGCCCGCCACCGGCCTCGACCCGGCGGGGATGCGCGACATGCGCGCGCTGATCCGCCGCCTGGCCGACGAGGGGATCACCGTGCTGCTCTCCAGCCACCAGCTGCCCGAGGTGCAGGAGCTGTGCGACCGTGTCGCGATCGTGGACCGCGGGCGCGTGGTGTACGAGGGCGCACTCGCCGACCTGCGCCGCCAGGGTGGGGCCGGCTACCGGCTGCGCACCAGCGACGACGCCCGCGCGCTCTCCCTGCTGCGCGCCCAACCGGGCGTTGAGCACGCCAGCACCGGCGAGCACGGCCTCGCCTTCCAGGCGCAGGAGGCGGACGTGGGCGCACTCACGATCGCGTTGGGGACAGCGGGGGTCGGCATCCTCGCGCTGACCCCCGAGCTAGCCACGCTGGAGGACCTCTTCTTCCGGCTCACCGAGGGTGGCGGCGCCGACGCCGGTTCCCCCGGTCTTGTGGCGGGCGAGTCGAGCGACGCCGCCGCCCTGCCCGGGGGTTCCGTGGGGGCCGCCATGTCGGGGCTGGCCGCGACCCCGCTGGCGCTCGAGGAGGCCCGGTGAGCAGCGCCGCTGTCAGCGCTCCGCCCGTGAGCCCGACCCACACTGCCCGCCCGCGGCGGCCCTCAACGGCGACCGCGTACCGCTGGGAGCTGCGCAAGCTCGTCTCCCAGAAGCGCACCTACCTCGGCCTCGGGCTGGCGGCGATCCTCCCGATCATCTTCGTGGTCGCCCAGAACCTGCGCTCCGATCGCGGCCACGACCAGGGCAACATCTTCGCCTCGCACATCACCCAGTCCGGCCTCGCCACCCCGGTGCTGATGCTGCTGTTCCTGTCGGTCTTCATGCTGCCCCTGATCGCGGCGCTGGTCGCCGGGGATATCGTCGCCGCCGAGGACGGCAACGGCACACTGAAGACGATCCTCACGCGTTCGGTCAATCGCGGGCAGGTGTTCGCGGCGAAGGCGCTCGCGGCGATGACCTACGGGGCGATCGCGGTCTTCCTCTCGGCCGTCGTGGCGACGGTCGCGGGCGTGGCCTCGTGGGGCTTCAACCACGTGGTCACCTTCTCCGGCACCGTCGTCTCCGCCCCCGAAGGGCTCCTGCTGGTGTTCGCCGCCAACGCCGTCTACCTGATCCCGCTGCTCACCGTGGTGTGCATCGGGGTGCTGCTATCGACCGCCACCCGCAACAGCGCGGGGGCTGTCGTGGGCACCGTCGGGCTCACGATCCTGCTGTTCATCGTCGGCCAGATCCCGGGCCTGGAAGGGATCAAGCCGTACCTGCTCACCGAACAGTACGAGAACTGGCACGGCCTGCTGCGCACCCCCACCGACTGGGCGCCGATCGGACACTCCGCGTGGGTCTGCGCGCTGTATGCGGGTCCGGCGCTGTTCGCGGCGTACCTCGTCTTCTTGCGCCGAGATGTAGCGGGCGGCTGAGAAGGCTCTCCGCCCGGCAGCTGAGAAGGCTCTCCGCCGGGCCTGGCCGCTTGCGTCGGCCGGCCCCGAAAGGTGCCTGCCCTACCCCTGCGCCGCCGCCCCCAGCTCAACCGGCTCGAGTTCGACCTCGTGCTCCAAGCGGTGCACCTCGCGGCGGTCGATCAGCCCCGCGCCGAGGCGCCCGGTGGACTCCGCGCCACAGGCCACGCCGAAGCGCAGGCACTCCGCGGGGGAGCTGCCCGCGTAGCGCGCGGAGACGTAGCCCGCCAGAAAGGCATCGCCGGAGCCCCGCGTCGCCACCGGCTCGCGCGGCTCGATGCGGGCTCGCAGGAGGATCGGATGGCCTTCGACCTGCACCTGCGCGAAGCAGCCGTCGGGGAGCGTCATGATCGCCTCCCGTGCCCCCAGCGCGGCGAGCTCGCCCACCGCGAGCGAGCGCTCGTACTCGTCCGCGAACTCGTGGCCCACCAGCTCCTCGGCCTCCAGCACGTTGGGGGAGACCACGTCGGGCTCCGCGCGGATCGCGTGGCGCAGGGGATCCCCGTCGGTGTCGATCACCGTGGTGACCCCCGTGCGCTGCAACTCGCGGATCAAGGATGCATAGACATCCGGCTCCACCCCGCGGGGGATCGAGCCCGCGAACACCACGATCGCCGCGCCGCGCGCGAGGTAGAGGAGCTTGTCGCGGAACAGCTCCACCTCGCGCTCGCTCACCCGCGGGCCGCGCTCATTGATCTCCGTCTGCTCGCCCGTCGTGGGGTCGAGCACCGAGGTGTTCGTGCGCGACTCCTCGCGGATGCGCACGAAGTCGTTGAGGATCGACTCCTCCGTGAGCTGCTCCACGATGTGCGTGCCCGTCGCTCCGCCCGCCATCCCGGTCGCGATCACCGGCTGACCCAGCGCCTTCAGAGCGCGCGCGATGTTGACGCCCTTGCCGCCCGCCATCGTGCGTTGCTCGACCGTGCGGTGGCGGCGGCCGAGTCGGAAGTTGGGGACCGAGAGCGACTTGTCGATCGCCGCGTTGAGCGTCACCGTGATGATCATCCCGAGTGCCTCATCGTCCGCATCCGCGCCCAACCACAGCGCCGGGTGGCGACGTTGGGCGTATCCCCAGCCTACAGGACCTTTCCCTAGGCGAGCCTAAAGATTTACGTAGGCGGCCGTCTCGCCCCGGATCCCCAGCGTTTGCAGCCTCAACCCGGGGCCCCAGGCCCCCTGGGCCACGCAACCCGGCTCTCTCGTGACGAGCTGCGGACTCAGCCCATGAACCGCCACGTCGGCATCCCGGGATCCCCGGGCAGGATTCAGCTCGAAGACCCCCCGCAGCACACGGCCGCTCAGCCCAAGGACCACGCCGCGGCGCGCAGCCGCTCGGCCTCCGCGCGCGCGGCGCCCGCGGGGTCGCCACCGGTGGCCAGGTGGGCGCCCGCGATGCTGCGCGAGGCGGTGATCAGGCCACCCGCGCGGCCCGGCGCGAACGCCGCGGCCAGGTCCTCCACGCGCCCCCCCTGGGCGCCCACGCCGGGGAGCAGCAGGACCGCGTGGGGCATCAGCTCGCGCGCTCGCGCGAGGTGCCGCGGCTCGGTCGCCCCCACCACCGCACCCACGTCCGCCAAGCCGGACTCCCCGACCGCCGGGGCGCCCAGCTCCTGCACGAACCCCGCCAGGCGTTCCCACACCACGCCCCCCTCCGCCAGCTGGAGGTCTTGCACGTCGGCGGCCCCGGGGTTGGAGGTGCGCACCAGCACGAGCACCCCCGCCCCTCTGGCGCGCGCGACCGTCACGAACGGTTCGAGCGTGTCCCTGCCGAGCAGCGGGTTAATCGTCGCCAGGTCGACCCCCAGGCTCTCGAACAGGGACTGGGCGTAGGCGTGGGCGCTGACCGCGATGTCCCCGCGCTTGGCATCCGCGATCGTCAGCAGGCCGTGTCGGCGCGCGTGCTCGAGCACCGCCCACAGCGCCTCCCAGCCGGGCGCCCCCAGCCGCTCGAAGCAGGCGAGTTGGGGCTTCACGGCGACGCACGCCGGGCCGGCCGCGTCGATCACCGCGCAGCAGTGCACCCGCACCGCGACCGCCGTGCGCCACGCGGGCGAGCGCTCCGCGTGGGTGCCCGCGGCGACCTCCTGCACCCCCGGCCACAGCGCCTGCGGGTCGGGGTCCAGACCGAGCACGATCTGCGACTCGCGCTGTGCCACGCGCTCCGCGAGGATGTCGCCGAATCCGGATCCCATCGTTGCGCGAGAATATCCTTCGCCGATGGACCTCGCCCGCGTCTCCTGGATCGTGACCGTGCTGATCGCGCTCCTCACCGCCGCACTGCTGCTCGTCGCCGGGTACACCGGGTACGCCGCGCTGTCGGTCGCCGTGGGGGCCTCCGCGGCGATCAACCTGTTCTGAGGGTGGCGCAACCAGCCGAAGGCAGGTTGGCCGAAACGGGACCGATTAGGGCGACACTGCTCGCTCGCATCCCGATCGGCCAGCGCCGAAGGCGCGTGTCCCCCGGCTTCGGTCGAGCCCCTCACCGTTCAGTCAAGAGCCACTCCTCCAGCGCCCGCGCGGCGCGGCCGCGGTGGCTGATCGCGTCCTTCTGCTCGTCTGTCAGCTCGGCCATCGTGGTCTCCGGGGAGCCGTCGTCGGGCAGAAAAGCGGGGTCGTAGCCAAAGCCTCGATCGCCACGCGGCGCGGCGGCCCGACGTCCGGCGCAACGTCCTTCGAAGAGCCGCTCGACCCCCCGGGCGGGGTCCACGTAGGCGAGCGCACAGACGTACTCCAGGGCGCTGCCCGCCGGGGCCTCGCGCAGCAGCTTGTCGAGGTTCTGCGCGTCGGTCGCATGCTCCCCCGCATAACGGGCCGAGCGCACCCCCGGGGCGCCGCCGAGCGCCGCCGCTTCGATCCCGGAGTCGTCGGCGATCGCCACCGCGCCCGTGGCCGCCGCCGCGGCGCGCGCCTTGCCGAGCGCGTTCTCCGCGAACGTCTCCCCATCCTCCGGCGGGAGCGCCACTGCGTCGGGCAAGGTTGCGATCTCGTGCTCGGGCAACAGGCGCTCGAACTCCCTGCGCTTGTGCCCGTTGTGGGTCGCCAGCAGGAGCCTCACCGCGCAGCCCAACCCGTTGCGGGGCAAACCTCGACAGCGTGAACCCCAGCGCGGAAGCCGGCGCGCGCGAGCGAGTGTGCGAACACGGGGATCCGGCGGTGTGCGACGTCTCCGGGGATCACGCAGTTATAGAGGCGATCGCGTGCTCCTGGGCGGCGCGCAGCTGCTCGATCCCGCTCGCGGCGAGCGCGAGCAGCTCGTCGAGGGAGGTCCGCGAGAGCGGGGTGCGCTCGGCGGTGGCCTGCACCTCCAGGAGATCTCCCTCGCCGGTCATCACAACGTTGGCATCGACCTCCGCGGTGGAGTCCTCGGAGTAGTCGAGGTCGAGCAGCGCAACCCCATCGACCATCCCGCACGAGACCGCCGCCACGGAGCCGATCAGGGGGGGATGCTCGAACGCCTCCTTTTCCGCCAAGCGGTTGCACGCCAGCGAGAGCGCCACGTAGGCGCCGGTGATCGAGGCGCAGCGCGTGCCCCCGTCGGCCTGCAGCACGTCGCAGTCGAGGTAGATCGTGCGTTCCCCCAGCGCCTTGAAGTCGATCACGCCACGCAACGCGCGCCCGATCAGCCGCTGGATCTCGACCGAGCGCCCGTCGAGGCGCCCGCGGGTGGCGTCGCGCTGCTTGCGCTCCCCGGTGGAAGCGGGCAGCATCCCGTACTCCGCCGTCACCCACCCCCGGCCCTTACCGGCCAGCCAACGCGGCACGCTCTCCTGCGCGGAGGCCGTGCAGATCACACGGGTCTCGCCCATCGAGATCAGCGCGGAGCCAGTGGCGGTGCGCATGAAGCCGGGCTCGATCGCCACCGGGCGCAGCCCATCGGGAGTGCGGTCGTAGCTGCGCGCGCCGCTCATGTGGCCGCCTCCGGGCAGCGGGCGTCAGACACACCCCCGCCGTAGCTGCGCGCGTCGCTCATGCGATCGCCTCCACGGCCGTCAGCTGCACCCGCTCGACCGGGCCGAGCGGCATCTGCAGGAAGCGCGTGCCCTGCTCCCTGAACGCCTCCACGTCGCCGGTGCAGAGGAAGCTGTAGTCACCCTCAGCTCCCGCGTCGCGGGTATTGAGCAGCTCGCGCGTGGAGAGTGCGTGCTGGACCTGTCGCGCGAGCGCCGCCCCGGAGGTGATCAGCGTCACCTCGGGCCCGAGCATCCGCTGCAGCATCGGCGCGATCAGCGGGTAGTGGGTGCAGCCGAGGATCACGGTGTCCACCTCGGCAGCCCTCAACGGGGCGCACGCCTCGCGCACGCTCTGCACGACGTGCTCGTCGAACTGCGCGCCGGCCTGAATGATCGGCGCCAGCGTCGGGCACGGCACCGCCGTGAGCGTAACGTGGGGGTCCACCGCGCGCACAGCGCGCTCGTATGCGCCGCTGGAGACCGTGGTGGGCGTCGCCAACAGGCCGATCCGCCCGGTGTGCGTCGCGGCCACCGCCTGCACGGCCTCGGGGCGCACGACTCCGAGTACATCGACGCCCAGCGTGGTCTCCATCATCCTCCGCTGCAGCACCGCCAACGCCGCCGCCGTCGCGGAGTTGCAGGCCACCACAAGCAGCTTCACGCGCCTACTCAAGAGCTTCTCGGCGATCTCCACCGCGAAGCTCTGGAGCTCCTCCGGGGAGCGCTCACCGTACGGAAAGCGGGCGGTGTCACCGAGGTAGATGAAATCCTCCTGGGGCAGCGCTACGAGCAGCTCGTGCAGCACCGTGAGACCACCGATGCCGGAGTCGAAGACCCCCACGGGGCGCGTGCGGTGCTCCAAACGTGCGGCAGTGCCGGGGTCGCCCGCACCGGCGGGGCGATCGGTGCCGGGGTCGCCCGGCCCGGAGGGGCGATGGGTGGAGGAGGGGTTCACGACGCGGGCCATCATCTCAGAGCGCTACCGTCCGCGGGTCTTGCGGGTGCTGGTGGTCTCCAACATGCTTCCCGACACCGCCCATCCCGAGCGGGGCCGTTTCGTACGCGATCAGGTACAGGCGCTGCGCCGTCTCCCATCCGAGAGCGCAGCGGGTGAGCTGGAGATCGAGCTGTATGAGTTCCCCCCAGGCGCACCCGCGCTGGTGGCCGCCGCCCGCGAGCTCCACCGCCGTCACGGCGCCCGCCGCGGAAGAGGCCTGGACGTGGTGCATGCCCACTTCGGCCTCACCGCGTGGCCGGCGCTCGCCGTGCGTGCCCGTGCGCGAGGGCTGACGGTGCACGGAACCGATGTGCGCCACCCCCGCACCCGCTTGGCCACCGGTGCGGTGCTGGGGTCGATGGACCTGATCGCCGCCCCAACGGGGGAGCTCGTGCGGGAGCTGCCGACCCGCGCCGCACGCGGGCGCGCACTGGTGCTGCCGTGCGGGGTGGATCTGGAGCGTTTTCGCGCGATCCCCCGCGCGGAGGCCCGAGGCGAGCTGGGACTCGACCGGGAGCGCCCCCACCTTCTCTTCCCCGCCGATCCCGCGCGCCCGGGCAAGCGCTACGATCGCGCGCTCGCGCTCGCGCGGTCGCTCGATGTCCAGCTGCACACCCTCGGGGGGGTACCCCCGGAGCGGGTCCCGTTGTGGGTGAATGCTGCAAACGCGGTGGTGGTCCCCTCGGAGGCGGAGGGCTTCGGTCTGGCGGTGCTGGAGGCGTTGGCGTGCGATGTGCCCGTATTGGCGACACCTGTGGGTGTGCACGCAGAGGCGCTCGAGGGGGTGAAGGGCACCCTGTGTGCGCCCTTCGAGGTGACCCACTGGAGGGCGGCCCTCGAGCCCCACATACGCGATTCGGACCCGCGGATTGTGGGCCGTACGCACACGGAGCGGTTCTCAGCGGCGCGCATGGCCGAGCGCCTTGCGGCGGAGTGGCGGAAGCTGGTCGAACGCAAGGGGGAGCGTGACGACGCGCACGGTGGGTAGCATGGGTTGGTCGATGGATACTCGAGCCACAAGTCCCACTGACCGAACTCTGGTCGCCCAAGGGTCCTCGGCGCAGGGGCCGAGCGGGGCGGAGAGCGTGGCGGAGACCGCCACCGCGAGCGCTCCGGGGTTGCCGAGTGCACAAGGCGTCCCCGCGACCGAAGCGGGGGCGCAAACCTCCCCGGGCTTCGTCGAGCGTGGGCGGATGCGGCGGCGGGCGCGCTTCCTACGCAAGGCGCGGGAGCTCGCGTACCGCGACCTGGGGGGCCTGGTGTTCGAGATGCACCGCCTGGGTAAGCGCCACGACGAGCTGGTGGCGGCAAAGCTTTCGGTGTTGAGCATCTTCGACGCGGAACTACGCGCGCTGGAGGGGGTCCTCCGCAGCGGACAGTCGATCACGGTACTGCGCGAGGCGGGCATCGCAGCGTGCCCGCGGTGCGCCGCGATCCATGGCAGCGGCGACCACTTCTGCCCGGCGTGCGGGCTGGCGATGGGTCGCAACGCGGATCGGCCGATCGCGGCGACCCCGGCCCCGCCCCCGCCACCGAGTGCGATCGCACCGGGAGCCCCAGTCACAGCGGTGGCCTCCCCGACGCAGCAAGCGCTACCCGGACCTACACCCTCCACCGCACAGCCCCCACCGGGGAGCGCGCCCTCTCAAGGGGGTGTGCCACCCACTCCAGCGACACCGCGGCCCCCTATGCCTCCGCCGGCACGAGCTCCCACCCCTCCCCCACCACCGCGCCAGCGGCCGCGGGCCGGGGGGGAGGACGATCGCCCGACAGAGATCATCCGCCCGTCGGACGGGGTCGTATGAGTATCTCCGCGCTACCGCCGCCACCCCCCCCACCCGGGAGGGGTGATGGTCCGACTCCAGGACCTGGAGACGGACCGAATCCAGGATCGGACGGAGAGTCGCTTTCGAGGCCTGGCGGGGTACCGTTCCAGGGTGGTGAGCCGTCCCCCTCTCAGCTCCCCGGGGGAGGACCGGCTGGGGCGAGCTGTCCCCTGTGCGGTAACCCCCTGGAGGGGGAGCAGGAGTGGTGCCTGCGGTGCGGGGCGGCAGCGCGGACGCGCCTCGCGGCGACGCCGAACTGGCGTCGGCCGGTGGTCGCGCTGGTAGCGGTGATCGTGCTCTCGCTGGGGGCATTGACGGCCGCGCTGGTGGCGCTGGCGGGGGGTTCGGGAAGTTCGACGACAAGCACGACCTCGGCGGCGGGGGCCGTGAGCACGCCGGCGGCAGCTACCGCGACGGGGCTCCAGAGCACGAACGCACCCACTGCACCCGCAGCGGGTGGGGCGACGTCGAGCGCGCCCACATCGAGCGCGAGCGCCCCCAGTACGACTGGTACGGGCGCGAAGACGTCCACCGCGGGGCTCCCCACCACGAGCACTGCCACCACGCACGCACCCGCGGCGGGGATCCCAGGGTCCGGCAAAGGTGTCCCAACGACGAGCACCCCTGCGTCGGGGGCCCAGAAGACGGGGACAGGCAGCGGCGCGTCACACACGACCACGACCCCGACGGGGACAGCCACGAGCACGACGCCGGCGAACACAACAACAACCACCACCACGAGCACGGGGACCCAGGGCGCAGCGAACGGCGCGGGGGGGGCACTGCAGAAGCTGGAGGAAGAGTATGCAAGCCGCCACGGCCAGGCGGCGGGCACACCGGCGGGGTGACTTTGCACAGCCGGAGCGGGGGGAGTGCGGTGTTGGGGGTGGATGTCGCGGTGGTGGGGGCCGGCGCGGCGGGCCTGTACGGGGCGCTGTGCTTGGCGCGGGAGGGAGCGCGGGTGGCACTGGTGTCGGCGGCGCCGCTAGCGCAGACGGCGAGCTACTGGGCGCAGGGCGGCCTGGCGGCGGCACTGGCGGAGGACGACAGCGTGGAGCTGCACCTGGCCGACACCGAACGAGCGGGGCGGGGGGCAGTGCGACGCTCGGCGGCGGAGGTGCTCGTGCGAGAGGCGCCGGCGTGCGTGGAGGATCTGGAGGCGCTGGGGATGCGTTTCGACGCGAACCGCTTTGGGAGCCTCGCGCTGGGCTTGGAGGGGGGACATTCGGTGCGCAGGGTGGTACACGCTGGGGGGAGCGCCACGGGGAGGCGCCTGTTGCGCGAGCTCTCCGCACTTGTCGCGGAAGAGGAGCGGATCGTGGTGCTGGAGAACGTGCGGGCGCGGGCACTGTGGGCGCATGGATATGACGCCCCTGGCACCCACGGCGGCCCCTCCGCCCACGAGAACCCCACGGAGGCCCCAGGCACCCACGGTGGCCTCTCCGCCCACGAGAACCCCACGGAGGCCCCAGGCACCCACGGTGGCTCCTCCGCCCACGAGAACCCCACGGAGGCCCCTGACACCCACGGTGGCTCCTCCGCCCACGAGAACCCCATGGGGGCCCCTGACACCCACGGCGGCCACCCCGCCCACGAGAACCCCTTGGGGGGGCGCTGCGTGGGCGTGGTGTGCGAAGACGGGCGGGCGATCTCGGCGCGGGCGACGATCCTGAGCACGGGGGGAGCGGCGGCCCTGTGGTCGCGCACCACCAACCCCCCGGGCTCGCAGGGAATGGGCCTACTGCTGGCACACGCTCTGGGGGCGCGGCTGGGGGACTTGGAGTTCGTGCAGTTCCACCCCACCGCGGTGATCGGGGTACGGGGGCGGGAGGGCTTTCTGATCACGGAGGCAATCCGCGGGGAGGGGGCGACGCTGCACGATGCGAACGGGGAGCGCTTCGTGGACGAGCTGGCGCCCCGAGACGAGGTGTCGCGCGCGATTTGGCGACGGATGGCCCAGACCGGAACGGAGTCAGTGGGATTGGACATGCGGGGGATCGACTTGGCGCTATTCCCCAACGTGGTGGGTGCCCTGCGAGAGGCAGGTGTGGACCCGGGGCGGGAACTGGTGCCGGTGGCGCCGGCGGCGCACTACACGATGGGGGGAGTGGTGACGGACCTCCATGGACGCTCATCGGTGGGGGGTCTGTACGCGGTGGGAGAGACCTCGTGCACGGGCCTACATGGAGCCAACCGGCTAGCGTCGAACTCGCTCAGCGAGTGCTTCGTGTGGGCGCGTCGCGCGGCGCGGAGCGCGCTCGATGAGCCGCCGCTTCGAGCGGCCGACCGACCAGCGATCTGGAGCGCTGAGGCTGGGGGTCGAGGCCAGGAGCGGGAGGCGACAGCGCAGCCTCACGATCCCCCCGTGGTGAGCGCCGAGACGCGAGCGGCGGTGTGGAGGGACGCGGGGATCGAACGCTCCGCGGAGGGCTTGGAACGTCTCGCTGAAGACCCCCACCCACTGGCGCGTCTGATCGCGAGGTGCGCATTGGAGCGCAGGGAGAGCAGGGGATCCCACCTGCGTGCGGAGTATCCCGAGACGGACCCCACGTTGGCGGGCCGTCACATCGTGGTGGGGGCAGATGGGGAGCTGGGTTGGGAGCGCTGGGAGTGAGAGCCAGTCGGGGCTGAGCCGGCCTGGGCCGAACCAGTCTGGGCCGAACCAGATGTAGGCCGAACCAGACCGGGCCGAACCAGACGCAGGCCAAACCAGACGTAGGCCAAACCAGCCTGGGCCAAACCAGACGTAGGCCAAACCAGACGTAGGCCAAACCAGACGTAGGCCGAACCAGACGTAGGCCAAACCAGACCGGGCCAAACCAGCCTGGGCCAAACCAGACGTAGGCCAAACCAGACGTAGGCCGAACCAGACGGGGCCCGAGCCAGTCGGGGCTGAACTGACCCAAGGACCCCAGCCCTAACGGGCTCCTAACGGTTTCCCATCCCGCGTTCACACGGAAGCTGTTGCCATGGGGTTGACACTTGATACCGCCGGGATGGCGAAGATTTATGAAGATCTTCGATCCTTTGGGGGGGCGGGGGTGTTCAATCAGTGAAAGATCTCGGGAGCCTAAGGAGTCCCCGAGATGGCGGAGGTGCGTAGTGACGGTGGCGGCTTGGGCCTTTGTCGATACGCGGAGAAGGGAGCGAGGGGGTCGCTATGTACCAGTTCAGTCGAGCCATATACAGGGAGTTGGCGCCTTATATCGCCGCCCCCGGCCCGGGCAGCACGGGTGCGGGGAGCGCGGGAAGTCACGAGCAGGTGCTGCGAGCATGCGAGGCCGCGATCGAGCGCCTGGCGACGGACCGCCACTACTTCGCGCGTCCGGAAAGGTCGCTGTTCTGCGACATCAGGACCCATTTCCCGATGAGCGCACAGGCACGGGTACACGGGGTGGTGTGCCGCTACATCGCATTGGCACAGCGGTACCTGGAGGAGAACCCGCAGGCGGCCTACGCATCGATCAGCGACGAGCCGCTGCAGTGTCGGGCGACGACGCGCAAGGGCGCAGCCTGCCAGCGCACCCCGTTGGCACACAACGGATACTGCCCCTCCCACCAGCACCTCGCGGAGACCGAGAACCGGGAGCCGCTGGCAGCCTGACTTTTCACGTTGTGTCCCACTATCGTATACGCAGCTCAAAATTTGCATTCAACAATCGGCTCTCCCAAAAAATGTCATGAGGGGGCCGTAGGCTGACGGGATGCTCCTGGGCGTGGACATCGGTGGGACCTTCACGGATGCGGTGCTCATCGTCGAGGGGGGCAAGATCCACACTGCGAAGGTCCCCAGCACACCAGAGGACCAGTCCCGCGGGGTACTCGAAGCGGTGCATGCGGTACTCCGTACCGCCACCCGACCAGGGGCCGGAGAGCGCCCCTCGCCGGCGGATGTGGAGCGCTTCGCCCACGGGATGACGGTGGCGACCAACGCGCTCATCGAAGGGCGCGGCGCGCGCACCGCGCTGATCGCCACCGACGGCTTCACCGACCTCGTCGAGCTCGGCCGCCAGGCAAGGGCCCACCTCTACCGACTTTGCGCGCCCCGTCCCGCCCCGCTGGTTCCAGCAGAGCTCCGCTTCGGGGCGCCCGAGCGGATGACTCCCGAGGGGCCCCTGCGCCCGCTCGACCCCGACCACGCGCGGGCGCTCGTGGAGGAGCTCGCGCGCTCGGGGGAGGCGGACGCCGTGGAGGCAGGCACCGTGGAAGGGAACATCGCGGACGCGGGCCTCGCGGACGCGGGCCTCACAGACTCTGGCCTCACAGACTCTGGCCTCACAGACTCTGGCCTCACAGACTCTGGCCTCACGGACGCTGGCGTCGCGGAGACGGGCGTCGCGGAGACGGGCGTCGCGGAAGAGGGCGTCGCGGAAGGGGCCATCGAATCCGTGGCAGTCGCCCTGCTGCACTCCTACGTCCACCCCGAGCACGAGCGCCTGCTGGGAGAGCTGATCGCAGAGCGCCTCCCCTCAGCCCACATCTCGCTCTCCCACCAGCTCGTCGGCACCTTCCGCGAGTTCGAGCGCGCCGCGACCACCGAGGTCGACGCCGCGCTCTCCCCCCTACTCGGCGGCTACCTCCGTCGCCTCGGGGCACAGGCCGATGCGATCGGCCTCCCCCAACCCGCCGTGATGCAGTCCTCCGGGGGGCTCCTCGACGCCCAGAGCGCCGCCGCGCACGCAGCCCTCACCGTGCTCTCCGGCCCCGCCGGGGGAGTCCGGGGCGCCCTCCTGCTCGCCGAGCTCGCGGGCGAGCGCAACGTGCTGTGCTTCGACATGGGCGGCACCTCCTGCGACGTGTGCCTGATCGAGGACGGCCGCGTCGCCGAGACCGCCACCGGCGAAGTCGCCGGCCGTCCGCTCGCGCTGGCGATGCTCGACATCCACACCGTCGGCGCCGGGGGCGGCTCGATCGCGTGGCGCGACCCCGGGGGAGCCCTGCGCGTGGGACCCCACTCCGCGGGCGCCAACCCCGGTCCCGCATGCTACGGCCGCGGCGGGGAGCTCCCCACGGTCACCGACGCCAACCTCCTACTCGGGCGCCTCCCCGCCGACGCACCCCTCGCAGGAGGGCTCACGCTCAACCGTGAGGCCGCCGAGCGCGCCGTCGCCACGCTCGCCACCCAGCTTCACCTCTCCCCCCCGCGCTGCGCCGCAGGGATCGTCCAGGTCGCCGAGGCCGAGATGCTGCGCGCGCTGCGCACCGTCACCGTCGAGCGCGGCATCGACCCCCGCGCATTCGCCCTCATGCCCTTCGGCGGCGCCGGCCCCCTGCACGCCGCCGCGCTCGCCCGCGCGCTCGGGATGCGACGCATCCTCTGCCCCCGCGCCTCCGGGGTCCTCTGCGCACTCGGACTCGTCGCCGCCGCCCCGCGCCGCGACGTCGCCCAGACCGTGATGCTCGCCGGGGACCCCCTCACCTCCGAGCGGCTCGCCCGCGAGCGCGCGGCGCTTCTGGCGCGCGCCAGCGCGGAGCTCGGAGCGCCGACCGCGCAGGTGCTCGTCCGCTACGAGCTGCGCTACCGCGGACAGTCGTTTGAGCTCACCGTCAGCGAGGGGGACGGGCCGCCCCACCCTGATGCCCTCCGCGAGGACTTCGCCCAGACCCACGAGCAGCGTTACGGCTACCGCGACAACGGCGTCGAGGTCGAGCTCGTCACGATCCGCGCCTCCGCGTTCGGGGAGGCCCCCGAGTTGTCCCTTGCGAGTGCCGACATCGAGCCGCCGCGGGGCACCACAATCGAGGGACCGACCATCTGCCCACTGCCCGAGTCGACGTTGTTCGTACCTCGTGGCTGGAGCGGAGAGGTCGATGCCCACGGCACAGTGCATTTACACGACATATCGGCCACATGACCCTTGACCCGATCGAGCTCCAGGTTCTCACCGGTGCTCTGCGCGCCGCCTGCGAAGAGATGGGCGCCGCCCTGATCCGCTCCGCCCACTCCCCCAACATCAAGGAGCGCCGCGACGCCTCCACCGCTCTCTTCGACGCCCGCGGTCAGATGGTCATGCAGGCCGAGCACATCCCCGTCCACCTCGGCTCCATGCCCGACGCCGTCGCCGCCATCCTCCACGAGGACCACTCCGCAGGGCTCCCCTGGATGCTCAACGACCCCTTCTCCGGGGGCACCCACCTGCCCGACATCACCCTCATCACCCCCGTGCTCCTCGATTCTCCCCCCGCATCCCGGCGGCCGGTCAACGGCGGGCGCACGCGCAGGCCGGCCGGCGACCGCGCCCTCGTCGGCTTCGCCGTCAACCGCGCCCACCACGCCGACGTCGGCGGGCGCGTTCCCGGGTCGATGCCCGCCGACTCCCGCACCCTCGCCGAGGAGGGCGTCGTCATCTCCCCCCGCCCCGCCACTCCCGCCGCGATCGAGGAGGTCATCGCCCGTATGCGCCAGCCCCACGAGCGCCGCGCCGACCTCCGCGCCCAGCTCGCCGCCAACCGCATCGGTGCCCAACGCCTCTGCGAGCTCGCCCAGGGTGGGGCACTTCTCTTGCAAGAGGCCTTCGACGCCGTGCTCGACTACGCCGAGCGCCGCACCCGCGCCTGCGTCGCCGCTCTGCCCGACGGGACCCGCACCGCGGAGGACGTGCTCGAGGCCATCGAGGGCGATCTCGTGTTGCGCCTACGCGCCACCGTGCAGGGGGAGCGCCTCATCCTCGACTTCTCCGACTCCGCGCCCCAGCACCCCGGAAACCTCAACTGTCCCCTCTCCGTCACCCGCTCCGCCTGTTACTTCGCCGTCCGCGTCCTCACCGACCCCGACATTCCCCCCTCCGCCGGGGCCTACCGGCCCGTCGAGGTGCGCGTCCCCCCCGGCTCACTGCTCAACGCCCAGCCCACCCACCCCCCTCGTGGGGACGCCCCCGCCGTCGCCGCCGGCAACGTCGAGACCTCCTCCCGCGTCGCCGACCTCGTACTCGCGGCCTTCGGGCGCGCCCTCGGGCAGGGGACCATGAACAATCTCACCCTCGGCGCCGAGCCCCACTCCTCCGGTGGCCGCCCCACCCCACGCCACAGCCCTCCCGAGCACAAGAGCACCCCTGAGCCGGGGCTCTCTCACGAGGGTGGCTTCTCCTACTACGAGACCCTCGGCGGCGGCCAGGGCGCCTGCCCCGACGCCGACGGGCCCTCCGGGGTCCACGTCGCGATGAGCAACACCCTCAACACCCCCATCGAGGCCCTCGAGCGTGAGCTCCCCCTGCGCGTGACCCACTACGGCCTGCGTCGCGGCTCCGGGGGCGCCGGCGCCCACCGCGGCGGCGACGGGGTCGTACGCGAGCTCGAAGCCCTCCGTGAGATGACCTTCTCGCTCATCACCGAGCGTCGCCGCCACCCCCCTCCCGGCGCCCATGGCGGGATGCCCGGAGCGCCAGGGCGCAACCTGCTCGACGGCCGCGAGCTGCCCGGCAAGATCACCGGCACCCTGCACCCCGGGCAGCGCCTTCGCATTGAGACTCCCGGCGGCGGGGGAGACGGGCCGTCCGGTGCGGGCAGGAGTAGCCCCGGAGGAGCCTCGCAATGACACTCAGCGAAGCTTTCTGCGTAGAAACCCGCTAAAAAAAGCGTCCATTTGCAGGGGATTTGGGATTTTCGCTAGGATTTCGTATCTTATTGGGAGAGGTCGCCCGTCCCTCCGGGCGCCACCGCTTGTAGCGTCGTCCTTCACAGAGTCCTCTTCCCCCCTTTTTTTCGCCATGCCAATTGCACTCAAGGAATGGGCGGTCACCGTCCGCGCCCTCGCCGAAGGCGAGCAGCTCATCACCCTACGCAAGGGTGGTATCCGCGAGACCGAGAAGCACTTCCAGCTCGAGCACGAGCGCTTCTTCCTCTACCCCACCTTCGACCACCAACGCAACGACCTCGTTCGCGAGTCCCACCAACCCGAGTTGCGCCGCGCCCTCGAGGAGGGCGTTTGGAGCGACGGCGAGCCCTCCCTCCAAGCGCTGGCCAACGACGGCCGCCTGCAACAGCCCGACCGCGTGCGCATCCGCGCCTGGGCTGAAGTCGCCGGGCACTTCACGATCACCGACCCCCGCTGCGTCGACGCCCTCTCCCCCTTCTACGTCTGGCGCACCGACTACGCCGCCAAGCGCCTCGCCTGGAAGCCCCGCCATCCCCTCCACGTCCTGCTCCTGCGCACCTACCGCATCCCCCGCCCCGTCACCGTCAAGGTCCGCGACGAGTACCTCGGCTGCCACTCCTGGCTCGAGCTCCAGCGCGAACTCCCCTTCGAGGGCACCCCCGTACTCTCCGACGACGAGTTCGAGCGCGCGTCCGAGGAAATCGAGACCATCACCCGCGAGGTAGGCTCCCCCCAGCCTGTATTGGCGTAGGAGGGCCGCTGGGCGGCGCTGGCCGATCTTCGATCGGTCTGCGTCCTCCCTCGCTCATGTGCTCAGCACATTCGCTCGGTGCGTCCTTGCCTCGCTTGCCCACCAGCCCTCCTAACGTAGCCGGGGCCAGGGTTATCCAAGCAGCCAGACCAGGATCGCGACGATCGCCGCTGCCGCCGCCAGACCCGCCAGGACCCGCCACGCCGTTGGACCCCACGGCAGGCCCGCCTCCGCGCCCTGAGCGCCATCCGCGATCAGCTCGCTCTGCAGCAGCACATCGCGCGCCGCCGGGACCCCCGAGGCGGGAACCATGATGTCGCGTGGGCCCGCCGCCAGGAAGTCCGGCACATCGAAGCCCCGCGACCGGCGCTGCATCGAGGGGATCCCCTCCTCCAGCAATAGGCCCTGGATGAAGTCCGCCTCCGTGAGGTTGCGCGCGCCCACCACCCGCACCAGCGCGCCCTCGGAGTACTGCGGCTTGATCCTCCGCGCCCGCTCCCACAGCTCCCCCAGGGGCTGCCTCGGTTCGGCGTCCGTGGTCCCCGCAGCGTAAACCAACGGCATTCCGCACCTCAGGCAGAAACGCTCGCTCGGCGAATGAGAGTCCCCGCAGGACGGGCAGACGAGCGCTTCCTCAGCCATCACCCCACCTCGAGCGGGACCTCCCGGACCTCGCCGTCCTCGATCATGAAGCAGCGCACCTGCGGCTCCTCCTCCGCGAGCCCGACGATCACCCACTCCACTCCCGGCCACTTCGCCGCGAAGTTGATATCCGTCTGTGAGGGGTAGGGCGCGGTGTGGGTGTGCGAGTGGTAGATCGCGCCCATCTCCCAGCCCGCATCCTCGAACTCATTGATCGCCCCCAGGACCTCCCTGCCGTCGATCTCAAAGCGCTTACGCGCCGACCCCCCATCGGTCACGTGAATATTCTTCGCGCGATGCACCCTCACTGCCCGCGTCGCGCCGGCCGTCGCGCCGGCCGGATCGGGCTGCTCGTAGGCGATCATGCCGCAGCACTCCGCGTCGTACTCCTCGCGCGCATGCGCGATCACGTCGTCCAGCAGCGCCTTCGCTATGACCATCGTTCCCCGCGCGCCTACGCCGTCGGGTCGCCCTGGGGGGCCTGGGCGATGACCATCCCAGCGAGCGGCAGCCTCGCGAGAGGTCGGGGTGGGCACGGACTCCCTACCACCACACGGTGGAGTCGAGGTTCTCGATCTCGTCGACCGGCAGCGTGTAGATGCCGCTGGAGAGGTACTTCCAGCCGTCGTCCGCCACGATGAACACCACGTTGCCCTCCTCCAGCTCCCCCGCGATCCGCACCGCCACCCGCGCGATCGCCCCGCTCGAGACCCCCGCGAACACGCTCTCCTCGTCGAGCAGCTTGCGCGTCCACAGGATCGCATCGCGGTTGGTCACGAAGATCTTGCGATCCAGCAGCGAGAGGTCGATGATCGGCGGGATGAACCCGTCGTCCAGCGAGCGCAGGCCCTGTACCGGCTCCCCCTGCATCGGCTCCGCCGCCACGATCTTCACCGCATCCCCAAACGTCTCCTTCAGGCGTCGCCCATTGCCCATCAACGTGCCCCCCGTGCCGAGGCCCGCCACGAACGCCGACACCTCGTCGAGCTCCTCCAGGATCTCGAGCGCCGTGCCGTTGTAGTGCGCGTTCGGGTTCGCCGGGTTCCCGTACTGGTAGGGCATGTAGTAGGAGGGGTCCGCCTGCGCCATCTCGAGCGCCTTCTCCACCGCCCCGTTGGAGCCCTTCGAGCCCTCCGAGTAGACGATCTGCGCGCCGTACATCTTCAGCAGCTGCGTGCGCTCCGGGGTCACGTTCTCGGGCATCACCACCTTCAGTCGGTAGCCCTTGCGCGAGCAGATCATCGCCAGCGAGATCCCCGTGTTGCCCGACGTCGGCTCCAGGATCGTCTGCCCCGGGCCGAGCGCCCCTTTTTCCTCCGCGTCCTCGATCAGCGCCCGCGCAACGCGGTCCTTGACCGAGCCAGTGGGGTTGCGCGACTCGAGCTTCGCCCAGATCCGCACCCCCGGCTTGGGGGAGAGACGGGGCAGCTCAATCAGCGGCGTGTTGCCGATCGACTGCACGACGTCGCCATAGCGACCCCCGCAGGGCTTGTTGCGCAGACCCTCCGCAGCCATTACTTCACGGAATATAGCGACGCTTGCCGGGTCGGGGGCACAAATCCTCCCAAGACCAGCCAAGTGCCCCCACTCGCAAACCCCCAGCGAGGCGACCTTGCCACTCGCAATTGGCTGGACAACTTGGAGCTCCGTCGCGGGCTCGACGTACGCGTCAGTGGGCAGCCTTCCACTCGCCAATTGGCTGGATAACCAGTACGATTGACGCGCAATGGGGCGCTCCTACGACTTCGACTGGCTCGTGATCGGCTCGGGCTTCGGCGGCAGCGTCTCCGCGCTGCGCCTCTCCGAGAAGGGCCACCGCGTGGGGGTCATGGAGTGCGGGCGGCGCTTCGCCGACCACGAGTTTCCCAAGAACACCGCCGACGTGCGCCGCTACACCTGGCGCCCCCACCTGGGAATGAAGGGCATCTTCCGCCTCACCCTCTTCCGCGACGTCGCCGTCGTCTCCGGCTGCGGCGTCGGGGGCGGCAGCCTCGGCTACGCCAACACCCTCTACGTGCCCCCCACCCAGTTCTTCGAGGACGGCCAGTGGGCGGAGATGGCCGAGTGGGAGAGCGCCCTCGCCCCCCACTACGCCGAAGCCCAGCGCATGCTGGGGGTCGTCCAGAACCCCCACGACGACCCCGCCGACCAGCTCCTGCGCGAGCTCGGCGAGCACCTCGGCGTCTCCGACACCTACCAGAAGACCCCCGTCGGGATCTTCTTCGGCGCCGAGGGGGATGCGGGCAAGACCGTGCCCGACCCCTTCTTCGACGGCGAGGGCCCCGAGCGCACAGCCTGCCGCCTCTGCGGGCGCTGCATGGTGGGCTGCCCCCACGGCGCCAAGAACACGCTCGTCAAGAACTACCTCTACCTCGCCGAGCGCCGCGGCGCGCAGGTGATGCCCGAACGCACCGTGATCGATATCCGCCCGCTCGGCTCCAGCGATGGCAGCGAGGGGTATGAGGTCGAAAGCGTGCGCTCCGGCGCCTGGGTACGCAAGGAACGCCGCGTGCACCGCGCCCGCGGGGTGGTCGTCGCCGCGGGGCCGTTGGGCACCAACACCCTGCTCCAGCGCTGCCGCCTCGGCGGCTCGCTACCCCGCATCTCCTCCCGCCTGGGGGAGCTCGTGCGCACCAACAGCGAGGCCATCCTCACCGTCACCGTCCCCGAGGAGCAGGCCGCCGGCTTCACCAAGCGCGTCGCGATCACCTCGAGCATCTACCCCGACCCCCACACCCACATCGAGACCGTCAGCTACGGCGAGGACGGCGACTCGATGCGGATGTTCTACACGCTCCTCGTCGGCGACGGCACCCGCCTGACCCGTCCCCTGAAGCTGCTCACGCAGATCGTGCTCCACCCCCAGCGCTTCGCCAAGGTGCTCCTCGCCAAGCACTGGTCGCGGCGCACAATCATCCTGCTCGTGATGCAGACCCTCGACAACGCGATCGCCCTGCGGCCGCGCAAAGGCCCCTTTGGAACGATGTGGCTGCGCACCGAACAAGACCCCGAGCGACCCAACCCCACCTTCATCCCGATCGCCAACCAGGCCGCCGAATGGATCGCCAAGCGCACCGGCGGGATCGCCCAGAGCTCCGTGATGGAGGCCCTCTTCAACGTCCCCACCACCGCCCACATCCTCGGCGGCGCCGTGATCGCCCCCGACCCCGCCCGTGGCGTGATCGACGCCCGCCAGCGCGTGTTCGGCTACAAGAACCTGCTCGTCTGCGACGGCTCCGCGATCCCCGCCAACGTCGGCGTCAACCCAAGCCTCACGATCACCGCGCTCGCCGAGCACGCGATGAGCTTCGTGCCGGCCGCCGGGGAGGCTGCGCAGGACCTCGCGGGCACACAGGCCGCGGCGTAGCTGCCATCCTGTCACTGGTGAGCGATCGACAAGCAGTCGCCGGCGACCGCGAGGTCATCCGCACGGTGGAGCTCACCAAGGTGTACGCGGGCACCGACTTCGCCGCGGTCGACAAGCTCGACCTGCGGGTCCACAGCGGGGAGATCTTCGGTCTGCTCGGGCCCAACGGCGCCGGCAAGACGACCACCGCGGGGATGCTCACCACGCGGGTGATCCCCACCTCGGGCGAGGCTCACATCGGCGCGATCGACGTTATCGCCGAGCCCGCCCTCACCAAGCAGCTGATCGGGATCGTCTCCCAGCAGAACACCCTCGACCGGCAGCTGACCGTGTGGGAGAACCTCTACTTCCACGGACGCCTGTTCGGCATCCCCGCCCCGGAGTCGCGCCGCATCGCCGACGAGCTGCTCGCGCAGTTTCAGCTCTCCAAGTGGGCGAAGGCCTCGGTGTACGCGCTCTCAGGGGGGATGGCTCAGCGGCTGATGGTGGCGCGCGCGATCTTCCACCGGCCCGCGGTGTTGTTCCTCGACGAGCCCACCGCGGGCCTCGACCCGCAGAGCCGCCTCGCGCTGTGGGAGATCCTCGGCGAGCTCAACCGCGAGGGCCAGACGATCCTGCTCACCACCCACTACATGGAGGAGGCCGACCAGCTCTGTGGCCGGGTCGCGATCATGGACCACGGGAAGATCCTCGCGCTCGACACCCCCGCGGCGCTCAAGCGCACAGTTGGCGCCGACACGATCGTCACCGTCAAGGCCTCCGGCGATACTCAGGCCCTCGCCGAGCACCTGGCCGGCGAGATCCCCGAGGTCACCCGCACCCGTGCGCTCGACGGGGGGGTAGAGCTCCACCTCAAGGGCACCGATCGGCTGCTGCCACGGGTCGTCAACGCCGCCGAGGGCGGGGGCTTTGACGTGGTCGACCTCTCCGTCGCCGAACCAAGCCTCGAGACCGTGTTCATCAACCTCACCGGCAAGGATCTGCGCGACTGATGGCCTCCCCCTCGCTCCTCCCCGCCGCCGGCGCGGCCACCGCGATCCCTCACCCCGGGGCCTGACGACCTCCACACGCGACTGATGGCCTCCCTCCCCGCCACCCCCACCACCGAGGCGACCCCGGCATCCTCGGCCGCACATCCGCGCATCGTGATCGAGCCCACCCGCTCGCGCATGGCGGCGAGCCGCACCGCGCTACAGGCGTTGATCCTGCGCGACCTCGTGGTGCTGCGCAAGCACTTCGGCGAGTTCGTGGTGCGCACGATCGTCCAGCCCTTCCTGCTGGTGTTCGTGTTCCTATACGTGTTCCCCATCATCGGCCAGGGCATCGGCGGCGCGGGGGGCAAGGTGGCGGAGTCGCACTTCGCCACGGTGCTCGTGCCCGGGGTGGTGGCGATCTCGATCATGTTCCAGGGCATCCAGGCAGTCGCGCTGCAGCTCTCCACCGAGTTCGGCTACACCCGCGAGATCGAGGATCGCGTGCAGGCGCCCTGCCCGATCTGGCTCGTGGCATTGTCGAAGGTGCTCTCCGGCGCCGTCCAGGGCCTCTTGGCCGCGCTGATCGTGTTCCCAATCGCAGCCGTCATCCACGCGCCCGGGGTGCACGCCCAACTGTCCGTGCACTGGCCGATCGTAATCACCATGATTCCGCTCGCCTGCGTGACCATGAGCGCACTGGGCCTGCTACTCGGAACCGCGTTCGAGCCGCGCAACATTGGGTTGATGTTCGGGTTCGTCGTGCTCCCCCTGACGTTCCTCGGGGGTACCTACTACCAGTGGACGCGCCTCGCCCCCGTCCAGGTGTGGGGTATCCACTGGCTCCAGATCCTCGTACTCATCAACCCCCTGATCTACGTCGCCGAGGGTATGCGCGCCGGTCTCACCGAAATCTCGCACATGCCCCTCTACGCAATCTACCCCGCGCTGATCGCCTTCTGCGCCGTCTTCCTCGCGCTTGGGCTACGCAACTTCCGCCGCCGCGTGCTCGCCTGAGGAGATCCAAGGCTCAGACGCCGCGTACTCTCCCGAGGCGTGTGTGTCGTCTCAGGCGCCTCGCGGTCGTGTGCTCGCCTCCAGGCATCACGGGCGGCTTCGACTCCGAGGCACCGACACCTGTGCGCTCACGAGCGTCCCCACTGCCAGGCGCACTGTCATCGCCCCGCGCAGCGCGATCAGCGCGTTGAGCACGGAGCTGCGGTCTGCCCGCAGACCGGTGACCGTGCGCCACCCACCGCCGCGCACGCGGCGTTGCAGCTGGACCCGCTGACCGGGGCGCATCAGCAGCGCCCACACGCGCACTTGCCCACGGTCGATGCGCAGCGGGTCGAACGGGAAGGTGAAGCCCCGTAGGAACGGCTTGGGGCGGGCGTCCGCGGGGTTGCCGCCCGGAGCGGCGCTGTAGAGGCCGGCGGGCCGTGGGACGTCGACGACCTCGCCGGTCGCAGTCGCGAGCGGCACGCCCGGGTAGGGGTCGATCAGGAACTGCCACTCGGCCATGCTCACCCCCGCGACCCACAACCGGTGCAGGGCACGCGAGATCCACTGCGCCTGCAGGCGCCCGGGCACTCCGTGGGCCGCCTGGGGAGCGCTTTCCCAGTTGAGCTCGGTCACCCACATTTGCTTGTGCGTCCGTGGCAAGGCGGTGCCGACGCGTTCGGCCCGCGCGAGCAGATCGGTTACCTTGGCGATGTCCGCGATCGCCACGTCCTGCGAGGACGCCGCCGGGCGGTCGGGGCTTTCGAAGGAGAGCGGGTGAAAGGCGAGCACGTCGAAGTGCGGGGGGTCCGGACAGGCTGCGTGCCTGCCCCCTTCCAGGCACAGCATCCCGCGCAGAAACCGCACCGGAGTCATCCGCCCCACGCCGGTCGGTTCCCCGTTGGGAGCGACACCGGTGGCGATCACGGTGTCGCTGGGCTCGACCGCCTTGACGGCGGCGTAGAACGCGTTCAGCAGCTGCCGGTAGAGCAGCGGTGAGAAGGCGCGCCAGCGCCCCCCCGCGACGACCCACTGCGGCTCGAGGTAGCGGGCGAGGTTGGGCTCGTTCCACGCTTCCAACAGCCGCACCCGCGGGAGTGCGCGGCCCGGCTGCAGCGCGTCGGGAAAGGAGCCGTCGTAGCGGCGCGCCACGGCCGTGGCGAATTCCCCGAACGCTGCTGGGTTGGGCGCCCAGCTGCCCGGGTAGGCGTAGGGCCAGCGGTGGGGAGCTTCGGCGAAGGCCGGCGCGCGGGTCACCACCAGCAGCGGCGTCAGCCCAGCGGCGACCGTGTCGCGCACCGCGGCATCGACCATGGTGAAGTCGTACACCGGGCTGGCGGGATCGCTCGCGTCGAACCCCGCGGGGGGGTCGCCGCTGACGATGTAGCGCCATTCGACCGGGATCCGCACCACGCTCGCGCCGGTGGCACGGATGCGCACCAGCGCCTGTTCGCGCACGGCCGCGTCGGGGCTCATGACCAGTGTCGCGTCGGAGATGCCCCTGGTCAACCCGCCGCGCGGAAAAGGGCCGTAGAGCAGTGCGTGATTCTGCGCGCGCGCGATGCTCGAGCTCGTGGGCGGCGGAGAGACCCCGGGCGGCGGTTCCGCGCCGTACGGTCGAGGCGGACCTTCCGGACCGTTGGCGGAGGGGGTCGGCAGAACGGCCGGGGGTTGCAGCCAGGCGACGGCTGGCAGGGCGAGGGCCGGGGGTGACAGCCAGGCGACGGCTGGCAGGGCGAGGGCCGGGGGTGACAGCCAGGCGACAGCCGTCAGGGCGAGGGCCAGGGGTGACAGCCAGGCGACAGCCGTCAGGGCGAGAGCCGGGGGTGACAGCCAGGACGCCGCCGCCAGGGCGAGTGCCGGCGCCGATCTGAGGAGACGTCCGGAGGGGATGCGCGTGAGCCTACTCAGCACGCCCATCCCTTTCTGGTCCTCGCTCTCGCGTCTAGCGATCGAGCGTGACCGTGCGCGTCTGGACGTTCACCTTGACGCCGGAACTGGCTTTCAGCGTCGTGACCAGCTCCGCGCGCACGCTGTGGCGGTGGCTGAGGACGTGCCGGCCCTTTGCGGTGACCCGCAACAGCACCTTGACGGTGCCCGCAGCGGCAGCCGACGCCGAGCCGCGCGCCAGCAGCAGAGCCGGCGGCTTGCGCTTGTGCCGATGGCCCTTGCGGTGCGCCGACGACGCATAGGCGGGCACTGCGCCGCCGACCTGGTAGAGATCCTGAGTGACCGTGCCCGGCTGGTTGATCGTCACCTGATCGCTCCACCCAGACTTCAGCAGCTTGAGGATGGTGGTGGACGTGAGCTTGAAGATCGAGCCCTGCAGAGCTGGGGGGGGCGGCGGGGGTGGAGGCGGCGGCGGGGGCGCCGGACAAGCGCCCACGGGACGATCGTTTTCGCTGGTGTATGTGAACAGCGCCCCACCTTCCAGCGGCTTTTCCACGCTCTCGAGGGCTTTCACCGTCTCCCCAATAGCCAGCGGAGCCAAGAAGCTACCCGAGAATGACGTCCCGGATTGCGTGGGAACCTGCGCAACCCCACCGAAGCGATACGCAACGTAGCTGGGATGGACGACCAATGTTTCGTAGCTGCCTTTCACCACGTCTTCGGGAGATGAGCGCTGGCCGGAGAAGTTCATCGATCCCGCACACACCGTCGGGTCCATCGAGGGCAGGCCGTCGTAGACCTCCGAGCCGACGATGTGGCCAATCGGAGATTCGAGGTAGACGGGGTCGCCGACCTGGGGAACCTGATTGCCGAGCCAGACACCCCTTTCCGGCCCTCCGCCTTCGCTCGTGTTTTCCGCCACGGTAAGGCCATCTGGTTCGGTGATGCGAAGCTTGACTTGGAGTTCCTTGGCGTGCGGTATGTAGACAGAGCCGCTGGTGGAGAGGATCGAGTGGGAGGGCACCGTGGTCTCGCCCTCGACCACAGCGATCGAGTATTCGGGAGCTTTGGGCTCGTTCGCGCCGGCAACACTCGGCAGGACCACACCCACGCCAAGCGCGACGAGCACCGCGCACGACCCACGTTCGAGCGTGCGCTTGCAAGCATTGAATCCAGGGATGGGAGCGCGGCTAACTCTCACGGGCACGAGAGGGATCGTGCTGTAGAGCTAGACGATTGAGTCTTGCAAGGAATCTTGGACGCGGAGCGTAGGGGCTCCGCGGCGGAGAACCTACGCTGCCCTACGACCCGCCGACCATCCCAGCAGGATCGCCAGATGCCCCCGCGCCGGGCGCCACCGGGAAGCTGCCCTACGACCCGCCGACCATCCCAGCAGGATCGCCAGATGCCCCCGCGCCGGGCGCCACCGGGAAGCTGCCCTACGACCCGCCGACCATCCCAGCAGGATCGCCAGATGCCCCCGCGCCGGGCGCCACCAGGGAGCTGCCCTACGACCCGCCGACCATCCCAGCAGGATCGCCAGATGCCCCCGCGCCGGGCGCCACCAGGGAGCTGCCCTACGACCCGCCGACCATCCCAGCAGGATCGCCAGATGCCCCCGCGCCGGGCGCCACCAGGGAGCTGCCCTACGACCCGCCGACCATCCCAGCAGGATCGCCAAGTGCCCCGCGTCGGGCGTGACCGGGGCGCTGCCCTACGACCCGCCGGCCATCGCCGGCAGGATCACAAGCGTGTCGCCCTCGCCGACGGCGGTATCCAATCCAGCGAGCACGCGCACGTCCTCATCGTTGAGGTAGACGTTGACGTAGCGGTTGAGCTCGCCCTCAGCGGAGAAGAGCTGGCTCTGCGTGGCGGGGTGGTTGGTGGCGAGGTCGCGCAGAATGTCGCCGACGTTATCGCCGGAGGCGCTCACCTCCTTCTCGCCGCCCACCGAGGCACGCAGGACCGGGGGAATTTTGATCGTGGCCATCGCGGAATGATTAGCAGGTAGGAGGTGTCGAGCGCGTTCTCATGTTCGTGGTCTCGCCACTAGCGGTCTTCTGGCCAAGCCAGGCAATCATCGACGCCCACCCACCCAGCGTGACGTACCGAAGCCGGGTGACACGCGCCTTCGGCGCGAGTCCCCGTTTCGGCCAGCACGCGAGCGACCGAGGACGCCGCCTGGCGCCGCGCCAGAAGACCGCTAGCCTGCTGCGGCGCAGAACGCCTCGTAGTCTGGGAACACGCCGAGCTCCTCGTCGCGGATCTCATCGGGCGCGCGCGAGCAGATCGGGCACTCGGGGTCGCGGTGGACCTTGACCTCGGTGAGCGTCGCAGCGAGCGCGTCGTAGAGCAACAGGCGCCCAATCGCGGGGTCGCCGATGCCGAGGATCAGCTTGACCACCTCGGTGGCCTGCAGCAGACCCATCGTGCCCGGGAGCACGCCCAGCACGCCGTTGGCCCCGCACGAAGGGGCAAGCTCCGCCGGCGGAGGCTCCCGGAAGAGGCAGCGGTAGCACGGCCCGTCGTAGGGTTTGAACACCGACAGCTGCCCGTCGAAGCCGAGGATCGAGGCGGAGACCACCGGGATCTGCAGGCGTACCGTGGCGTCGTTGAGCAGGTAGCGCGTGGGGAAGTTGTCCACCCCATCCACGATCACGTCCCACCCCTCGATGATCTCCATGATGTTCGACGCATCCAGGCGCACGGGGAACTTGACGACCTCCACATCGGGGTTCAGCCCGTGGATCGTCTCCTCCGCGGAGTCCACCTTGGGAATCCCGACCCGCTGAGTGGAGTGGATCACCTGGCGCTGGAGGTTCGAGAGATCGACCTCGTCGTCGTCCACGATCCCCAGCGTGCCCACCCCGGCGGCAGCGAGGTACAGCGCGGTCGGGGAGCCAAGGCCCCCGGCGCCGAGCAGGAGCACCTTTGCGTCGAGCAGCTTCTGCTGGCCCTCTGCGCCGATCTCCGGGATCAGCAGGTGGCGCGAGTAGCGGTCGCGCTGCTCGGGGCTGAGCGCGCGCGGGATCTCGACCTCGTAGCCGCGGTCCTTCCACAGCGTGATTCCGCCCGTCATCGAGCGCACGCGCTCGTAGCCCATGTCCTCCATCAGCGTGCGCGCCCCGTAGGCCGAGCGGACGCCCGAGGCGCAATAGAGGATCACCTCGACCGAGCGATCCGGGATCGCGCTCTCGATGCGCGACTCCAGGTGGCCCCGGGGAATGCTTTTGGCGCCCGGGAGGTGACCCGTGGCAAACTCTTCGCTGCCGCGCACGTCCACGATCGGGACCCCCTCCCCGATCAGCTCCTTGACCTCGGAGGGGTCGATCTCCTCGATCCTGCTCTTGATCTGGCGGAGCAGCTCCGC
Source organism: uncultured Solirubrobacterales bacterium (assembly GCA_963747875.1). Lineage (GTDB taxonomy): Bacteria > Actinomycetota > Thermoleophilia > Solirubrobacterales > Solirubrobacteraceae > Palsa-744. The sequence continues at coordinate 3,982,853 of CAVVGU010000001.1, read as the reverse complement.
CGAGGACACGGTCATCTGGAAACTCCCAAACGGTGGTCGGATTTCATGGACTTCAGAAAGTATAGCGCGATTCCCGCGGCCCAAAAGGGGCGGCACTGGCCGTAACAACCGCGAGGCTAACCCGCGAACGTACGAACGCCGAGGACCAGCCCCACTGCGTCCATGCTGACTAAACCCACCTCTGCCGGCGCCCGCCGAGCCAGGTCTCGAGCACCTGCAGCTCGTGCAGCCGTTCCGGCGCAACGTCGCGGGGATCGCGATCGAGCACCACGAGATCGGCGAGCATCCCCGCGCGCAGCATCCCGATCCGGTCCCCAAGCTGGACCTGGCGGGCGGGGTTGCGGGTCACCGTGTGCAGCGCCTCATCGAGCTTGAGCTGTTGGAAGGGACCCAGTACGTCGTCGCTGTCGCGCATCAGCCGGGTCGCCGCCGTGCGCAGCGAGAGACACGGATCGACCGGGGAGACCGCTGAACCGCTGTGGCAGGAGCTCACGACCCCCTGCTCGAGCTCGCGACGCAGCGAGTGGATGCGCGCGGCGCGCTCGGAGCCGAGCACCCGATCGCGGAACCCCTCGCCGAAGAAGTAGATGTCGTTGATCGCATGCGCGCACCCGAGTCCCAGCGCACCCGCCCTGGCGATCTGCTCGTCGCTGGGGAGCGCAAAACACTCGATCCGGTGGTGGGCGGGCTCGGCGGGTTGGGATCGAGCCTCGGCGGGGACCGCCTCCACAGGTCGGGACCGGCCCTCCGCGAGAATCGCTTCATAGCAGCTCAGCACCTGCTCGATTGCCCGATCTCCGTTGGCCTGCACCACTAGCTGCCAGCCCGCCCGGTGCCACGCGCCCATCGCCTCCCTCAGCTGTGCGTCCTCGTACTCGAGCCCCCCGTTTGCGTGCCCGTCCAAATAGGGCTCGCCGAGCGCCGCGGCGAAGTCCTCGATGGCACCGTCCGCCCGGAACGCGATCCCCACCACGCTGTAGTGGTCGTCCCCCCCACCCGGGGCCACACCAAGCTCCGCGGCGAGCCGCGGGGTGAACGCTCCACGCACGCGTAGGGGAGCGTTGGGGGCGCACGCGAGGGTACGCAGCAGCTCATGCTCGGCCGCACCCCCATACAGACCGATGCCCGGGTCGTACACGGTCGTACAGCCACGCGCAGCCAGCTCCAGCAGCGTACCCCGAAGGAGCTCCGCGACACGGTTTGGGTCCTTTGCGAAGAGCTCAGCGATATCGGTCGATCCCGCCAGCGCGCTTCCGAGCAGGTGCACGTGGGACTCGACGAACCCCGGTAGCACCGCGTGTCCTTTGAGGTCCACGATTTCGGTGCCCGGGGTGTAGTGGCGTTTGACCTCCGTCAGAGAGCCGACCCCGATGATCGTGGAGCCCCGGATCGCGAGCGCCTCCCCCACTGGATTGGCATCGTCCACCGTGAGGATCGGCCCGCCCCGCAGGATCACGGCACGCTCGGGCTCCCCCGCCCCCCCGGTCGACCACGCGCCGTCGGTGGGTGCAACCACGGGCGCGAACGCCGGGATCATCGCATTGCCCAGCACCCCCCGCACGAGCGCGGCGACGCCGGGGCAGGTCGCTACGCACATATGCTTGGAGCACCTCTTGCGTGAGTCAGTCTGCCAGGGACCCACAAAGATACCGTGCACCGGGTTACACAACCTCACCCGCCGGGAATGAGCAACCCAGACATCGCCCAAGCCCCCGAAAAATCGGCATCCACACTGGCTCCAGAGGACATTTCCCTACTCCCATTCGGCGCGCCTAAACGTCACGCGATGTCTCCCACTCGGCGGTACCCGATGCCCACTCGGCGGTACCAGATGCCCATGCAGCGATACCCGATACCCATGCAGCGGTACCCGATGCCCACTCGGCGGTACCCGATGCCCATCCAGCGGTACCCGATACCCACTCGGCGGTACCCGATACCCACTCGGCGGTACCCGATACCCACTCGGCGGTACCCGATACCCACTCGGCGGTACCCGATGCCCATCCAGCGGTACCCGATGCCCATGCAGCGGTACCCGATGCCCACTCGGCGGTACCCGATGCCCATCCAGCGGTACCCGATGCCCATCCAGCGGTACCCGATGCCCACTCGGCGGTACCCGATGCCCATCCAGCGGTACCCGATGCCCATCCAGCGATACCCGATACCCATCCGCCGTAGGCCGGCCCCACACCTGCTTGCACTGCTCACCACGGCAACACTCGCGCTCACGTGCCTGTCGGGGTGCTCCGGGAGCGGGTCCGGCAGCGCGAGCGGTTCCGCCGGCGCGGCCGGCGCGGCCGCTGAAGCCTCCACCGTGGCGGGCCCCTCGGCGACGGGGTTCTACGGGGTGCTGCTACCCACGAGCTCCCATCCACGCGAATTCACGCTCACCGACCAGCACGGGCGGCGGGTGTCGCTACGCGACTTCCGTGGCCGCGTGGCGATCCTCGCGTTTCTGTACACCACCTCGAGGACCACGGCCCCGCTGATCGCCCAGCAGATCCGGGGAGCGCTCGACGAATTGGAACCCCAAGCGCGGAGCGGCGGGCAGCCCGTTCCCGCGCTCGCCGTGAGCGTGGACGCGGCCGCGGACACCCCCGCGCGCGTGCGGGCCTTCTTGCAGAAGAACTCGCTGACCGGCCGTCTGGAGTATCTGACGGGGACACCCGCACAGCTGCGCGCGGTGTGGCACGCCTACGCCGTCGTGCCCGCCAGCGCCGGCGCGCTCGCCTATGAACGCTCCGCGTTTGTCGTGCTGATCGACAGGCGGGGGGCGCAGCGCGTGGAGTTTCCGCTCGAAGAGCTCACCCCCGAAGCGCTCGCACACGACATCCGCCGACTGGAGGGCGAATAGGCCTCCGGTACTGTGGAGCGGGTCGACCCGTCCCTCGCGCGCGGGCACCAACCCGGCGCCCAACCCCTGACGGAGACCGCGACGCCACCTCGGGCAGAAGCGCCGCGGGACCCTTGCGAGTCGGCACTCCCTGATATCCTACCCACCAGGTAGGTATTCGAGCGATGATGTTCTCAACCAAGGCGGAGTACGGCGTGCGCGTGATGGTCGCCCTCGCGCAGCGCGCCTCCGAGCGTCGCGATGGCGAGGAGCCCGTGGTTCCGCTCGCGGAGATCGCCGAGCGCGACGGGCTGCCGCTGGCCTACCTGGAGCACCTGGTGGCGCGGCTACGCAAGGCCGGCCTGATCGACAGCCGGCGCGGCTCGCGCGGAGGCTACATGCTGGCGCGTCCGCCGCAGGAGATCACGATGGCGGAGGTGGTCGAGGCGCTGGAGGGCTCGATCGCGCCGATCGAGTGCATCTCACAGGACGCCGACGGGAGCATCGTGTGCTCGCGCGAGTCCGGGCGCGCGGGAGAAGAGGCGGGGTCCGAACCCCACGTGTGCCCCACGAAGCTGCTGTGGACCCGGGTGCGCTTCGCGATCGTGAGCACCCTGATGGAGACCACCCTCGCGGACCTGCTCGGGGGCCTACGCGATACGACTCACTCCACGAGCGACGGCGGCACAACCAAGCGGCCCAAGCCGACATCGAGGTCGTCGACGTCCCGGACGCCGACGACCCCGACACCCGCCCCAACCCCGACACCCGTCCCAACCCCGACAATCGCCTGAACCGAAGGAAACCATGGCCGACCTGGAGATACGTAACCTGCACGTGCGCATCGAGGAGCGCGAGATCCTCAGAGGTGTCGATCTGAGCATCGACCGTGGCGAGGTGCACGCGCTGATGGGCCCCAACGGCTCGGGCAAGTCCACGCTCGCGAACACCCTCCTCGGCCACCCCACCTACGAGGTGACGGAGGGGGCGATCATCTTCAAAGGGCAGGACATCACCGAGGCCGAGCCGCACGAGCGCGCGAAGGCGGGGCTGTTCCTCGCATTCCAGTACCCCGTCGCGATCCCGGGGGTCTCGGTGGCGAACTTCCTGCGCATGGCGATCAACGCCAAGCGCGAGGAGCCGATCAACGTCAAAGAGTTCCGCGAGCACCTCGGGCACGCCGTGGAGCTGCTGGACGTGGACCGCTCGTTCACCTCCCGCCACCTCAACGACGGCTTCTCCGGGGGCGAGAAGAAGCGCGCGGAGATCCTGCAGATGGCGATGCTCAAACCGGACATCGCGATCCTCGACGAGACCGACTCGGGCCTCGACATCGACGCCCTGCGCACGGTGGCGGAGGGGGTTGACAAGCTGCACTCCGAGCAGGGGCTCGGCGCGCTGATCATCACCCACTACCAGCGAATCCTCCACTACATCAAGCCCCAATTCGTGCACATCATGCTCGACGGGCGGATCGTGCTGGAGGGCGGGGTGGAGCTCGTGGAGCGCCTGGAGCGCGAGGGCTACGACGAAATCCGCAAGGAGTTCGGCGCCCATGTCTGAGGTCACGGCGAAGCCGGGGCGCCACCGCGAGGCGACGCTCTACCACGCGCTGCACGGCGCGGGGGCGGGGGATGGGCGCTCGCTTGCGGAGCTGCGCGAGGCGGCGCTCGAGGTGTACGAGTCTGAGGAGCTGCCGGTGTGGCGGCGCTCGGGCTTCTGGACGACGAGCTTCGAGGGGTTGGACCTCGACGCGCTGGAGGTCCGCCACCACCCGGCAGCCGGCGCGAGCGCCGCCGGAGCAAGCACGAACGCCACCGGACCGGGTGGGAACTCCGCCGCAGCGCCCGCGAGCGCCGCGGGGGACGCGCTGCCGGAGATCGTGCGCGCCACACTCCCCGAGCGCCCCCGCGCGGGGCGGATCGTGCAGCTGGACGGCTCCGTGGTGCACGTGGAGCTCGACCCCGAGCTGGCGGCGCGGGGCGTGATCCTGTGCTCGTTGGAGGACGCCGCGCGCGAGCACGAGGAGCTGTTCACACGGTGGTACTCGAAGCGCCTCACGTATGAACGCAACAAGCTGGAGGCCGCCAATGCCGCGCTGTGGAGCGGCGGGGCGTTCCTGCACGTGCCCGCTGGCCTTGCGGTCGAGGAGCCGTTCGAGATCGTGTACGTGATCGGCGGCCCCGGTGTGGCCCAGTACGGGCGCACCCTGATCGTGGGCGAGCGCGCAGCGGAGTTCCGCGTGCACGAGTACGACCTCGCCTCGGGCTTCGCGGAATCAGACACCGCCTCCGGCGGCGCCCGGGGTTCCAGTGGAGGTGGATCGGGAACGGACCCCGCCGCGGACGACGTCGGGGATGCGACGGGCGCCAGCAACCAGGCCCTGCACGCGGGGGCGTTCGAGCTCTACCTCGAGGACGGGGCGCGGTGCCGGCTCGCGCAGGTGCAGGACTGGGGCGCGGGCGAAGTGTTCGACGCCTCCACGCGCTTCGTGAGGGTGGGCCGCGACGCGTACTGCCACTGGCTGCCCGCGCTCCTCGGGGGCCACCTCGTGCGCCACCACCTGGAGCTCGCGGTGAGCGAGCCCGGCGGGGACATGGCCTTCCGCGGCCTCTTCTTCGCGCAGGCGCAGGAGCTGCTCGACGTGTTCGCGGTGGACCTCCACGAAACCGGCCCCTCCGGGGGGGACGTGCACTGGCGCGGCGCCGCCACCGGCTCGAGCCGCGCGAGCTTCGAGGGGCTGATCCAGATCGACCCCGGGGCGCAGCAGACCCACACGTACCTGCAGATCCACACGATGATGCTCTCTCCCAAGGCCCGCCTCGATGCGATCCCCTCCGTGCTGGTCTCCGCGGATGACGTCTCCGCCTCCCACGGGGGCACCGTGGGGGAGCTCGACGAGGACGTGATCTTCTACATGCAGAGCCGCGGCCTCGACCGCGCGAGCGCGGTGCGGGTGATCGTCGAGGGCTTCTTCGAGCCGCTGATCTCCCAGCTGCACGACGAGCCCCTGGAAGAGCTCGTGCGCACGAAGGTCGCCGCGAAGCTCGCGGCCGCGCGCGAGGACATCGAGGCGTACGCCACGAGCCGATGAGCGCCACCCTCACGAGGCTCGACGTGCGCGGGGACTTCCCGATTCTCACCCGCTCCTTCGACGGTCGTCCGCTCGTGTACCTGGACTCCGCCTCCACCGCGCAGAAGCCCCAGGTCGTGATCGACGCGATGGCCGAGCACCTGGGCGCGCGCAACGCCAACGTGCACCGCGGGGTGTACGCGCTCGCGCTGGAGGCCGATACCGCGTATGAGCAGGCGCGCGCGCGCGTCGCGGCGTTCACCGGCGCCGAGCCGGCGACCACGATCTTCACGAAGAACGTGACCGAGGCGATCAACCTCGTGGCCCACGCCTGGGGCCGCGCGAATGTGGGGCCGGGCGATGCGGTGCTGATCACCCAGATGGAGCACCACGCCAACATCGTGCCCTGGCAGGTGCTCTGCCGCGCGCAGGGCGCACAGCTTCGCTATCTGGCGGTCGACGAGTCGGGGCTGCTGGTCCCGGAGCAGCTCGACGCCGAGCTCGAACGCGGGGACGTGAAGCTCGTGGCGTTCACCCACATCTCGAACGTGCTCGGGACCATCAACCCCGTGGCGGAGATCCTCCCCCGCATCCGCGCCGCGGGGGCGGTCTCGCTGGTGGACGGCGCCCAGGCGGTTCCCCACATGCCCGTCGACGTGGGCGCCCTCGGCGCGGACTTCTACGCGTGGACGGGCCACAAGGCGGTGGGGCCCACGGGCATCGGGGTCCTACACGGCCGCCGCGAGCTGCTCCAGGAGATGCCCCCGTTCCTCACCGGCGGGGACATGATCGCCTCCGTCGACTTCGACAGCGCGACGTGGAACGAGCTGCCCTACAAGTTCGAGGCCGGCACCCCGCCGATCGCCGAGGCGGTCGGGCTGGGCGCGGCCGTCGCGTACCTCGGGGGCCTCGGGATGGAGCGCGTGCGCGCCCACGAGCTCCAGTTGACGGCCCACCTCCTGGAGCGCCTCGCCGAGGTCCCCGGCCTGCGCGTCGTCGGCCCCGCACGCGCGGAGCAGCGCGGGGGCCTCGCGTCGTTCACGATCGCGGGGATGCACCCGCACGACATCGCCGAGCTCGCCAACCGCGAAGGCGTCTGCATCCGCGCCGGGCACCACTGTGCCCAGCCCCTGATGCGCTGCCTGCACGTCGACGCCACCGCGCGGGCGAGCGTGGGGATCTACAACACCCCCGCCGAGGTGGACACCTTGATCGACGCCCTCCACGCGGGGCGTGAGGTCTTCGGGCTGTGATCCCCCTCGCACACCCACAAATCGTCGGCGACCGATCGCTTTCGCGTGAGCTCGCAGACCTTCGGACTGCCTCGCACGAGATCAAAACCCTTCCGGCTGCGATCGAGGCCGCGACGTCGAGTTGCAACCCCACACGCTGATGGACGACCTCTACCGCGACTACATCCTCGACCACTACAAGCGCCCCCGCAACTTCGGGGAGCTCGAGCCCCACGACCTCGAAGCGCTCGAGCACAACCCCCTCTGCGGGGACGAGCTCGGTGTCCACATCCGCGTGCGCGATGGCCGCATCGAGGACCTCCGCTTCCACGGCCACGGCTGCGCGATCTCCCAGGCCGCCGCCTCGATCGCCTCCGAGGAGCTCAAGGGCATGGACCTCCAGGAGGTCGAAGGGCTCGGCGCCGACTGGATGCTCGACCTACTCGGCATCCCCGTCTCCGCCACCCGGCGCAAGTGCGCGCTGCTCAACCTCAAGGTCGTGCGCGGCGCCGTCAGCGGCGACCACGACTGGCCCGCGTAGAGGCCACTCCGCAGCGCCTGGAAGCGGGCTACGAACGCCGCGGGGGCCGCCTCCAGGCGGCCCTCATCAAAATCATCGCCCCCCGCACCCCACCCCACCTGCGGGGTCCCGGCGGACGCGATAGAATCCCTACTTCAGAGCACGGGATTCAACCGAGGAGCGTCATGGCTGCCACCGACACCGCCAGAATCACCAAGCCCAGCCCGATCGTCGAGGACGAGCAGGGCCAGCTGCGCGCGCGTCAGGGGATCTCGCGTGAGGTCGTGCAGGAGCTCTCCAAGATCAAGGGCGAGCCCGACTGGATGGCCGAGAAACGGCTCAAAGCGCTGGAGATCTTCGAACGCAAGCCGATGCCCACGTGGTCGATCGACCTCTCCGGGCTCAACCTCGACGACCTCGTCCTCTACTCCCCCCCCACCGCCGGGCGCTACGACTCCTGGGACGACGTCCCCGCGGAGATGAAGCAGACCTACGAGGACCTCGGCATCCCCCAGGCCGAGCGCGAGCACCTCGCCGGCGTCGTGGGGGTGTGGCGCCAGGAGCCCGTGTACGAGGGGCTCAAGGAGGAGTACTCCAAGCAGGGGATCCTCTTCTGCTCGATGGACACCGCGATCACCGAGTACCCCGAGCTGGTGCAGAAATACTTCATGAACAAATGCGTCCCCGCGCAGGACAACAAGTTCTCCGCGCTGCACGGGGCAGTGTGGTCCGGGGGGGCCTTCTGCTACATCCCCAAGGGCGTCAAGTGCGACCTGCCCCTGCAGTCCTACTTCCGCATGGAGGGCGCCGGCGAGGGCACCTTCGAGCACACCCTGATCGTCGCCGACGAGGGCTCCGAGGTCAACTACATCGAGGGCTGCACCGCGCAGACCTACTCGGTCAACTCGATGCACTCCGCGGTCGTCGAGATCTTCGTCCACGAGGGCGCCAAGGCCCGCTACACCACCGTGCAGAACTGGTCCAAGGACGTCTACAACCTCAACACCAAGCGCGCCGTCGTCGACGCCCACGGGACCGTCGAGTGGGTCGGCGGCTCGATGGGGGCCAAGTACGTGATGCTCTACCCCGGCTCCTTCCTGATGGGCGAGGGCGCCCGCGCCGACCACCTCAACGTCGGCGTCGCCTCCGGCGGGGTGCACAAGGACACCGGGGCGAAGGTCGTGCACCTCGCGCCCAACACCACCTCCAACATCCTCGCCAAGTCGATCTCCAAGGACGGCGGCATCATGGGCTACCGCGGCCTCGTGCGCATGGGCCCCCACTCGGCAGGCTCCAAAGCCCGCGTGCAGTGCGACGGCCTCATGATGGACGGCATCTCCCGCTCCGACACCTGGCCCGACATCCAGATCCAGAACCCCCACGTCGCCGTCGCCCACGAGGCCACCGTCGGGCGCATCTCCGACGACCAGCTCTTCTACATGGGCTCCCGCGGCTTCACCGAGGACGAGGCCGCCGCGATGATCGTCAACGGCTTCATCGAGCCCGTCACCAAGGAGCTCCCCATGGAGTACGCCGTCGAGCTCAACCGGCTGATTCAGTTGGAGATGGTCGGCAGTATTGGGTAGCCGCGCGCCTTGCGTGCCCCTGTAGACACAATTCCCGCGCCGCCGTTCCTCACCCAGCTGCGCTGGGTGAACGTGAAGTCCCTGCGCATGGATCGCCAGATCGGGCGGCCCGTGCTGATCGAGTTCTGGGACTTCTGCCGGCCCAACTCGATGCGCACCTTGCCCTACCTCAAGGCTTGGCACAGTCGCTATGGAGAGCTCGATGCCCCCGAGATCGGGGCCCCGGCCAAGGCGGGGCTGCGGGTCATCGGCATCCACTCCCCCGGCTTTGCGCCCGCGCGCGAGCGCGCGGGCGTCGAGGAGGCCGTCGCGCGCCTCGGGATCGACTACCCCGTGCTGCTCGACCCCGACCTCGAGATGTGGCAGGAGTACGAGAACCGGGGGTGGCCCGCCCGCTACCTCTTCGATCAACGCGGGATCCTGTTCGACTACCACTACGGGGAGGGCGCCTACCGGGAGACCGAGCTCGCGATCCAGGAGCTGCTGGGGATCGAGCGCGAGCCCCTGCGGGCGCTGCGCCCCGAGGACGACCCCGATGCCCAGCTCGTGCCCCAGAGCGAGGACCAGGAGGGCACCTACTCTGGGCCCTACGAGGCCGGTGGGGTGTGGGCCGTACTCGCCGGAGAGGGAACCGTGCGTGTCGGCAGCGGGCGGGCCGGCGGCGGCTCACAGAGCCTCCGCGAGCTGCAGGTCACCCACCCCGGCGCATACCCATTGATCGAGCACGAGCGCAACACCGCCGGGGTGCTCGAACTGGAGATCGGCCCGGGCGTGGAATGCCTCGCGACCTGCTTCACACCGGGCTTGGCCTGACCACTGCGATCCCCGACCTGCTTCACGCCGGGCTTGGCGTAACCCGCCCGGGGCTGCTTCACACCGGAGCGGAATAACCCCGCGATCTCCCGCGACCATTCACGCCGCGCTTGGCGTCGCCCCTCTGGGCATAAGCTCCGCGTGGCTGTGGTCCGCGAGCAAGCGCCGCAGCACCGGCGGACCCTCGTCCTCCACGAGCACACAGCCCCCCGGCCAGTAAGGGTGCTCCCCCGCGGCGCCGGTGAGGAAGTAGGAGTCGAAGGTCCAGCACCCCGTGTTCATCAGGCGCACCCCGCTCGGCGCCCGCCACTGCGCGGAGTCATCGCCCGGCAGCGGGCCCGCGCGGTGGGTGTGGCCGAACACCACATATGTCGGATCCCCGCAGCCGGCGCGGGGGTCGGGGACCAGATCGAGGTGCTCGACGACCTCCCCCATCGCGCGCAGGCCCGCCCGCCGCAACTCCTCGCCCGAGATGTCCGCATTGAAGGGGCCCAGCCCCGTGCGGTTGAGCGCCGCCACACCGAGCTTGAAGGAGCCCGCGAGCGAGCGTGCGCGCAGTGCCCGCCCGAGATCCTCCGCGCGGCGGCGGTAGCCGTTGGGGTGCCCGTTGCGCGCGCCGTCGGTGTGCGCCCCCCCACTCCGGCCCCCACCCCCCAACGCCCGCCACGCACGGACCGTCGTCCCCCCGTTGAGCGTCTCACCCGTGGGAGCCTGGCGCGCGACCGCGTCGATCCAAGCGAACACCGGAGTCATCACCGCCTCATAGTCCTCCGCGCCCATCAGCCCCCCCGCGGGGCGACGCAGCATCCTGCCCATCGCCCCCATACCCAGGCGCTCCAACGTCGGGATCGTGATGTGGCAGTCGAGGTAGTGGCCATGCGTGGCGTACACATCGGGACGCACCCATAGGCCCGGGTAGGCCGCGGTGAGACGCGCCGGGGCGGCCCACTGCGCCAATTGGGCCATCATCGAGGAGGGCACCGGCGGGGTCGAGGTCACATCCAGGCGCTGCTCGCTGCCCAGCGGCCCCGCCGCCGGGAGCTCGCTGCGACGCTCGAGCCACGGCTCGACCAGCGCGTGGTCGTGGTTGCCGGCCACCACAACCACCTCCCGGGCGGGCGGGGCTCCGATCACCCGCCCCAGATCTTCGAAGAACGGGCGCGCCGCCGCCAGCGCCTCGCGGCGCGGGCCGTGGCGCAACTCCAGCACGTCCCCCAGCAGCACTACCCGGTCGACCTCGCTCATCTGCGCGAGCAGCGGCGCGCGCAGCTCCGCGCGGCGCAGCAGGTCCGCGCCCCCCGCGCTGCCCAGGTGCAGGTCCGAGACGATCAGCGTGCGCACAACACCACCCGCAGAGCTCGCGCGTCCCTCCCACCGCGCCCCCCAGACCCGGGCGCCGCGCCGCACCCCGGCCCTGTCCGGCGCGAGCGGAGCAACGCGGCTACGACGCTCCCGCCGCCGCCACCGCCTCGCGGATCGGCTTCGGGAGCATGAAGCGCACATCCTCGCGCACCACGTGGAACTCCGAGATCCCCTCCTCCGGCACCCCCCGCGCGCGGAAGAAGTCGAGCAGCTCCACCACCAGCTCATCCGGAGCGCTCGCCCCCGAGGAGACGCCCACCACGCGCCGCTCCGCCAGCCACTCCTCGCGCACCTCGCCGCTGTGGTCGATCAGGTGGGCCTCCGTCCCACACTCCCGCGAGACCTCCACCAGGCGCACCGAGTTGGAGGAGTTGCGCGACCCGATCACCAGCACCACATCGCACTGTCCCGCCATCTGCTTCACCGCCGCCTGGCGGTTGGTCGTGGCGTAGCAAATGTCCTCCGTGCGCGGACCCGTGATGCTCGGGAAACGCTCCCGCAGCCGCTCCACGATCGTCGCAGTTTCATCCACCGAGAGCGTCGTCTGCGTGATGAACGCGACCCGCCCCGGGTCCTCCACCTCGAGCTCCCCCACATCGCGCTCGTTTTGCACCAGCACGATCCGCTCCGGAGCCTCACCCATCGTGCCTTCTACCTCCTCGTGGCCCGCATGACCCACCAGCACCACCGTGTAGCCCTGCTCCGCGAAGCGCCGCGCCTCGACGTGCACCTTCGTCACCAGCGGGCACGTCGCATCGATCGTCCGCAGGCTACGCGCCTGGGCGTTGGCCCGCACGCTCGGCGCGACCCCGTGCGCAGAGAAGACCGTCACCGCGCCCTCCGGCACCTCCGTCTCCTCGTCCACGAAGATCGCCCCCCGTCCGCGCAGTTGCGCCACCACATGCTTGTTGTGCACGATCTCCTTGCGCACATACACCGGGCGCCCGTGCAGCTCCAGCGCCCGTTCCACGGTCTGCACCGCGCGATCCACCCCCGCGCAGTACCCCCGCGGAGCGGCCAGCAGAATTTTCTCGATCGTATTGGCCACCGAGCCTTATTGTAAGGGCGTCCGCCGGGTACCCTAAGCAGCTATGCCCCAGCGCCACCTCGACCGACTCACCGCAGTGGACGCATCCTTCCTACACCAGGAGGGGCCGAGCTCGCACATGCACGTCGGCGGACTCACTCTGCTGGAGGGCCCGCCGCCGGCGCTCGACGAGTTCCTCGAACAGATCCGCCAGCGGCTGCACCTCGTGCCCCGCTACCGCCACAAGCTCGCCCACACCCACACCGCCCTCGACAGCGGCCGGCCCGTGTGGGTGGACGATCCCAGCTTCAACCTCGAGTACCACGTACGCCACACCGCACTGCCCGCCCCGGGGGACTGGGAGCAGCTGTCCAACCTCACCGCGCGCATCTTCTCCCAGCAGCTCGACCGCTCGAAGCCGCTGTGGGAGATGTGGCTGATCGAGGGTCTCAGTCCAAATATCAGGAGCCCCGGCCGTTCGCAGGCCAGCCCGGACGGCGGGGGGGCGGGCTCCTCTAAAAACGAGGGCTTCGCGCTGATCTCCAAGACCCACCACTCCCTGATCGATGGCATCGCCGGCGTCGACCTCGCGACCGTGCTGTTCGACCTCAGCCCCGATCCGCCCCCCGTCCGCCACTCCGGACGCGCCTGGCAGCCCCATCCCGAACCTGGGACCCTGGAGCTCCTCACCGCCGGAGCGCGGGGAGCGCTACGCGCGAGCACCGAGCTAGCCGCCGGGACCATCGACGCGCTGGCCCACCCCGACCGCGCGCTCGCCAACGCGCGCGAGGCGGCGGAGGGTGTGGGCGAGATCGTCTGGGCCGTCCTGAACCCCGCGCCTCCCACGCCGCTGAATGTCGATATCGGGCCCCACCGACGCTTCCGCGGGGTGGGCTGCGCGCTCGATGACTTCAAGCTCGTCAAGAACGCCTTCGGGTGCACCGTCAACGACGTCGTGCTCGCCGTCGTCGCCGGCGCACTGCGCACCTTCCTCATCGCCCGTGGAGTGCGCATCCAGGGGCTCGAGTTGCGCGCACTGGTCCCCGTGTCCGTGCGCGCCGCGGACGAGCACCACCACCAGCTCGGCAACCGCATCGTCGCGATGCGCAGCCCCCTGCCCGTATACATGGCCGACCCCCTCCAGCGCCTGCGCTTCGTCAAGCGGGAGATGGACGGCCTCAAGGAGTCGAAGCAGGCGCTCGGCGCCGAGGTGATCGCCGGCGCCCAGAACTTCGCGCCCCCCACGATTCTCGCTCAGGCGTCGCGTCTGAACTTCTCCACCCGCCTCTTCAACCTGATCGTCACCAACGTCCCCGGCCCCCAGTTCCCCCTCTACGTCCTCGGGCGCAAGATGCTCGAGGCATACCCCGTCGCCTTCCTGCCCCAGCACCACGCCCTCGCGATCGCGATCATGTCCTACAGCGGCCAGATGAACTTCGGCCTCCTCGGCGACCTCGACGCGATGCCCGACCTCGACACCTTCGGGGAGAGCATCGCCCACGAACTCGCCACCCTCGTAGCGCTGGCCCGCGAGGCCAGCGTGGCGCAGTCAGCCTGAGCGTCCTGGGCGTCGAGGGTCAAGCGGGGGAAGGACGCAGTGAGCGAAATGTGCCGAAGCCGGGAGACACTCGCTTCGCTCGCATCCCCGTTTCGGCCAGCACACGAGCGATCGAGGACGCACCCCCGCGCAGGCCATCGGCGCCCAGGCTAGAACCCAAGCGCGAACTTCGCATCCTCGCTCATCCGCTCCGGCGACCACGGGGGGACGAAGACCATCTCGCACTCCACCGACTCCACCCCTTCCAGCTCCCCCACGAACTCTTCCATCTGTTCGGTCACCTGCGGGCCGATCGGGCACGCCGGGGTGGTGAGCGTGAAGGTAATGCGCACCGCAGGACCCTCCACCTCCACGCCGTAGACGAGGCCCAGCTCGACGAAATCCAGACCCAACTCCGGATCGATCACATTCGAGAGCGCATCGAGGACGTCATCGACCTCGACGGTGGGAGCGGGGGTCGGTGACCCGGCGGCGGGTTCGGACATTGGCCAAGTCTAGCCCCATAGACCACATCCGCCTTCGAAGGCCGTATGCGCCTCCTAGTTATCGCAGCCCAGGCGGTCCCACATGTACAGCTGGATGCACTCGCTGGCGAGCTCGTTTGCGCGGGCGCGGGAGAGGCGCGGGAGGACCGTGTCGAGAGCCTGGTCCTCGGCTACCCCCTCCTGGAAGGCCTCCTCACCGCGGAAGCCCGCGGCGATCTTCAGCGCCTCGCGGCGATTCTCGCCGAGGCTATGGAAGACGCCCTGCAGAAATTGGGTGTTCGCGATCGGCTGGCCCACCTCGAGCGAGGCGTGCCACGCGGCGAGCAACTGCAGATCATCGTCGTCGAGGTCCGCGATCGCCCTTGCGTAGTGGACTGAGAGCTCCTGGTCGGGGATGTCATCGACCCACGCTCTCACCACCTCGCCGACCAGCTGTCTGCGGGCCTCGCGACCGATCGACTCGGCGATCACCCTGATCGCGTCTTGCGGTTCGATGAAGCAGAGTGGCATCCCGGCAGACTGTAAGCGCCGGAGTGGACGGCATTTTTCAAATCGGGGCAAACCCGAGATCGGTGGACCGAGATCGGTGCAGCCAGACTTTGGAGTCCGCGGATCCGGGCTCAGGGAGCCGGACTTGGGTATCCACGGATCCGGGCTCAGAGATCGAGCGCCTGTTGGGCGCGCTCCAGCGCGTGGTGGTCGAGCACCTCGGGCGGGACTCCCAGCGTCGCGCGCTCCCCGGATCCCCAGTTGGCGAGCGCCAGGTCGAGCGCTTCCACCGGCACCGACATCGCCTTCATCAGCTCCCCCGCCCGCTGCTCCAGGTGCATCGGGTCACCGATCCCGAACACCCGCTTGGCCGCCACAGTGGTTGGGTCACCGGGACCAGCGCCCGGGGCGCCCGCGAAGTAGAGGGCCTCGGCGTGCAGTTCGCACAGCCCGATGCGGCCCGCCGTGAGCAGCAGCTCGTAGCGACCCACTCGCGCCAGCCCCGGGAGCGCCAGCCGCTCGAAGAGCCGCTCGAAGCGCCGCGGGGGCGTCCACGCGGGATCGCCCGTGAATGCGTTTACCTGCGGGCCCGCCCCCCCGCCCGCTCCCCCATCGCTCCCATCGCCACCGGCGCGTTCGGCCCAGCCATCGCCGCCAGCACGTTCGGCCCAGTGCAGGTAGGCGCGCAGCGTCGCATCCCCCCGCGCCGGATCGTGAGATGTGCGGGGGCCGAGCGGAATCTCCGCGAGGTCCGGTAGCTCCCCCGCCCGCCAGTCGGCCTCCAGCGCACGACGGATGCCCACGAACGGGTCGGAGCCCTCCAATGGACAGAGGTAGGCGCTCAGGAAGCACATCCACAGAGCCTGCTCCGGGTCCTCCTGTTCGCGCATCTCCCCGTACAGGTCCGGGGGTGCCGCAGTGAGCGCCAGCAGGCGCCCATCCGCGAACGCAATCTCCTCCGCCAGGCGCGCCGCATCCTGGGATGCGCGCAGGCCGGGCACGAGCGATGAGCGGTAGCCGTCGTCCTCGGCCCGGCGCTCGTGGCTGACGTGCAGCCCCGCGCGGCGCACTCTCCCCGAGACCCCAACATGCGCTTTGTCTGCACCGCGGTTGCCGCTGCGCGTCGTCTCGGCGTTCGAGCCCGAGCGCGAACGGCCCCCAGAGCGTTCTGGGGGTACGAGCCCAGGGACGGTGTCCCGGCAGATCGGGCAGCGCTCGATGAAGCGGTTGTGGCGGCAGAACCTTCCCACGTGGGCCAGTTTAGGAGGCCAACGCCGCCGACTGGGCGGAGTGTGCGGGCAGCGGCAGCGCAAAGCCCTGCGCGCGGGCCCGCGCGAGGCCCGCGCGGCGCTCGTCCTCGAGCTCCACCATGTGGTTGGAGAAGTCCACCTGGATCGTGTGCCGCTTGGAGGCCTGATAGCGGCGGCTCTGGCGGCGCAGCATGCGCTGCATGTCCTGCTCCATCTCGCTCCGGGAGGGCAGCGCGTAGACGCCCGTCAGGTGCTCGGCCACCAGCCGTCCCTGCGCCTCCGCAATCGGCATGATCGCCCCCCACGGCTGGACGAAGCCGATGAAGCACAACCCCCGGTGCTCCGGCGAGAAGATCCGCTTGTAGAGAACCAGCCGGTTTTCAGGCGCTTCGACCAGCCCCCCCGCGAGGAACGGGAAGCTGATCTTGTAGCCCGTGCAGTACACGATCAGATCCGCCTCCTGCTCGCTGCCGTCCACGTAGCGCACACCGCCGCCCGTGAGCTCGGCGATCTCCGGCTTGACCGCGATCGCCCCATGGGCGAGGCGGTCGAGGATGCGGGAGGAGACCGTGGGGTGGGCCTGCCCCAGGCGGTGATCCGGGCGCGGCAGCCCGTAGCGCTCCATCGGGCCCACCGTCGCACGCGTGACCACCTGCATCCCCCGCAGCAGCCACGTGAACGGCACCCGACTCGGCCTCACCCCCGCGTCGAGCGGACGCCCCAGGATGTACTTGGGCACCACATGCACTCCCCGGCGCGCCACCAGCGTGGTCGAGAGCGCGTGGTAGGAGGCGTCCACCGCGATGTCCATCGCCGAGTTACCCATCCCCACCACGACCACCCGTCTGCCCGCGAGCTGGTCCGGCTCCTTGTATTCGTGCGCGTGCATCTGCTGCCCGGCGAAGGAGCCCGGGATCGGCGGTTCCGGCCAGCGCGGGTCCCAGTGGTGGCCGTTGGCAACCAACATCGCGTCGTAGCGACGGGTCTCGCCGCCCTCCAACTCGACCTCCCACACGCCATCCTCGCCCTTGCGTGCATGTTCCACCCCGGTCCCGAAGGCGATCTTCTCACGCAGGCCGAAGCGGTCGACGTAGTCGTTGAAGTAGCGCGCAATGTGATCGTGGCGGGGGAAGTCCGGGTAGGAGGCGGGCATCGGGAAGTCCGCGTACTCCATGCGCTCGCGCGAAGTGTTGATGTGCAGCGTCGAGTACGACGAGGACATCCCGTTGCGGTTGCCGAACACCCAGTTGCCCCCCACCGCGTCGGACTTCTCGAAGCAGTCGCACGGGATGCCCCGATCGACCAGCGCCTTCAACGCGGTGATCCCCGAAGAGCCCGCGCCGATGATGCAGGCCCTGGGTAGCTCCTGGGCGCTCATCGTCTATTCCGCGCGGCGGGCGCGCCACGCGACCATCGTCTATTCCGCGCGGCGGGCGCGCCACGCGACCATCGTCTATTCCGCGCGGCGGGCGCGCCACGCGGCCCAGGGTCCTCCGCGTCCCGTCGCAGATCCCGGGCGCTCATCGTCTATTCCACCCCGATGCCGGGGCTGACGTGCAGCGGCGGGCCCGTGGGTCCCCCGTCGGCGTCGGCGTGGCCGGACAGGGCCCCGTCTGCGGGCAGGCGATCGATTCGCGAGCCCTTCCCGTTACGTTTTGCGGCGAGGTAGCGGTCGACCATGCGCGCGCACTGGCGACCCTCGTTGATCGCCCACACGATCAGCGACTGTCCGCGGCGGGCGTCCCCAGCGGCGAAGATCCCCTCAACCGAGGTGGTGTATGGCTTCAGCGACTTCACGTTGCTCCGCCGATCCCGCTCCACCCCGAGCCGGTCGAGCAGCTCCTGTTCGGGCCCCAGGAAGCCCATCGCGAGCAGAACGAGCTGGGCGGGCAGCTCGCGCTCCGTTCCCTCCACGGGCGCAAATGGCGGCGCCGCCTGCGCCTGGGCGATGTGCAGCGCGGCCACCCCGCCAGCCCCATCGTCGCTGAAGCGTGTGGTTACAACCGAGTAGTCCTGCTCCCCCACGCCCTCCTCGCGGGCCTCCTCCATCGCGTAGCTGAGGCGGTACTTGAGCGGCCACTCCGGCCACGGGGTGCGCTCGTCGGGCCGGTGCACAGGGGGCTCGGGGAGTAGCTCCAACTGCACGATCGAGGCGGCGCCCTCGCGCAGGGCGTTGCCCACGCAGTCCGCGCCGGTGTCCCCCCCGCCGATCACCACCACGTGCTTGCCCGCCGCAGTGATCTCGGTGGTCGACGAAGGCTGGTCGGGTCCGGGCGAGACCTGGCCGGACCCGGAAGAGACCTGGCCGGACCCGGAAGAGACCTGGCCGGACCCGGAAGAGACCTGGCCGGACCCGGAAGAGACCTGGCCGGACCCGGAAGAGACCTGGCCGGGGGCCTGGCCCGGCGAGACCTGGTCGGGCGAGACCTGGCTCGCCGGCTGGGGGACTGTCGGCGCGGGGCCATGCTCCCGCGCCACCCAGCGGTTGCGCTGGTAGAGGTAGTCCATCGCGAAGTGGACCCCCTGCAGCTCACGGCCGGGGACCGGAAGGTCGCGCGGGACGCGCGAGCCCGTGGCGAGCACCACCGCGTCGAAGTTCTCGCGTAGCTCCGCCGCGGTGACATCGCGCCCCACCTCCACGCCGCAGCGCAGCTCCACGCCCTCCGCCACGAGCTGCTGCACGCGACGCTCCACCACGGCCTTCTCGATCTTGAAGTCCGGTACCCCGAAGCGCACCAGGCCGCCCGCGGCCTCATCGCGCTCCAGCAGCGTCACGCTGTAGCCGGCGCGGCGCAGCTGCTGCGCCGCGGCCATCCCCGCGGGGCCGGATCCCACCACCGCGACGGTCTGCCCCGTCTCGCGACGCGGCGAAGGCGGTTCGGGCTTGATCCAACCCTCCTGGAAGGCGCGCTCGATGATCGCGTGCTCGATCTGCTTGATCGTGACCGCGTCACCCTCGCGGATCTCGAGCACACACGCCGCTTCGCACGGGGCCGGGCAGAGGCGCCCGGTGAAGTCCGGGAAATTGTTGGTGGCGTGCAGCTGGGCGATCGCCTCCTGCCAGCGGTCGCGGTAGACGAGGTCGTTCCAGTCGGGGATCAGGTTCCCCAATGGGCAGCCGTTGTGGCAGAAGGGCACCCCGCAGTCCATGCAGCGGGCACCCTGCTCCTGCAGCTCCGCCTCGGGGCGGACCACCAGGAACTCGCGGTAGTCCCGTGCCCGCTCGCGGGGGTCGCGATAGGGGATGCCGTGGCGCTCGATCTGGAGGAAGCCGCCGAGCTTGCCCACTAAGCAGCCACCTCCTCGGTCTCATCGGCCGCCGCCGCGCGTTCGCTCAGCACGCGCTTGTAGTCGCGGGGCATCACCTTCATGAACGCCCCCCGCACGAGCAGCTGCTCCCACTCCGCGAGCACACGCTGGGCGACCGGCGAGTCGGTGCGCTGGGCGTGCTCCTCGATCAGCGCGCGCAGCTCGACCGCGTCCTCGGTAGTGGGCGCTTCGAAGTCCACCATGCCCATGTTGCAGCGCGCCGGGAAGTCGCCCTGCTCGTCGAGCACGTAGGCGATCCCGCCGCTCATCCCAGCCGCGAAGTTGCGCCCGGTGGGGCCGAGCACGACCACGCGCCCGCCCGTCATGTACTCGCAGCCGTGGTCCCCCACGCCCTCCACGACAGCCCATGCGCCGGAGTTGCGCACACCGAAGCGCTCGCCCGCGAGCCCGCGGAAGAAGGCCCTGCCTGAGGTCGCCCCGTAGAGCACGGTGTTGCCGACGATCACGTTGCGCTCGGCCACGAAGTCGGCGTTCATGCCCTCCCGCGGGCGGATCGCGAGCACCCCCCCGGAGAGACCCTTGCCGGCGTAGTCGTTGGCGTCCCCGCGCAGCGTAAACGTCACCCCGGGGGCCAACCAGCCGCCGAAGCTCTGGCCCGCGGAGCCCTCGAAGTCGACCGCGATCGAGTCCGCCGGAAGCCCCTCCGCGCCGTGTGCGCGCGCGATGTGGCTGGAGAGGATTCCCCCCACGCAGCGGTTGACGTTGCGGATCGCCATCCGCATCCCGACCCGCTCACCGCGTTCGATCGCCGGGCCGGCCTGCTCGACGAGCTCCCAGTCGAGGGCGTCATCGAGTACCGCCGGTGGCGGTTCCACGCGCCGGCGCGGTTCGCCGTCGGACAACTGCACGTGGGTGAGGATGTGAGTCAGATCCACACCGCGAGCCTTCCAGTGCTCGATCGCAGGACCAGCCTGAAGCAGATCCACGCGGCCGATCGCCTCATCCAGCGAACGCAGCCCCAGCGAGGCGAGAATCTCGCGGACCTCCTCGGCGACGAAGAAGAAGAAGTTGACCACGTGCTCGGGGGTGCCCTTGAAGCGCTTGCGCAGCTCGGGGTCCTGGGTGGCGATCCCCACCGGGCAGGTGTTGAGGTGACAGGCACGCATCATGATGCAGCCAGTCGCGATCAGGGGGCCGGTGGAGAAGCCCATCTCATCGGCGCCCAGCAGCGCAGCGATCACCACGTCGCGGCCGGTCTTCAGCTGCCCATCGGTCTGCACCACGATGCGCGAGCGCAACTGGTTGAGCAGCAATGTCTGCTGGGTCTCGGCGAGGCCGATCTCCCAGGGAACGCCCGCGGCCTGGATCGAGGAGAGCGGGGAGGCGCCGGTGCCGCCGTCGTGGCCGGCGATCAGCACGCGGTCGGCGTTGGCCTTGGAGACGCCCGCGGCGACCGTGCCGACGCCGACCTCGGAGACGAGCTTGACCGAGACCTGCGCCTGGGGGTTTGAGCAGCGCAGGTCGTAGATCAGCTGCTTGAGATCCTCGATCGAGTAGATGTCGTGGTGGGGCGGCGGCGAGATCAGCCCAACCCCAGGGGTGGTGTGGCGGATCGAGCCGATGTACCCATCGACCTTGTGGCCAGGCAGCTGGCCGCCCTCGCCGGGCTTGGCGCCCTGGGCCATCTTGATCTGCAGCTCGTCGGCATTGACGAGGTAGTGGATCGTCACCCCGAAGCGCCCCGAGGCCACCTGCTTGATCGCCGAGCGGCGGCGATCGCCGTTGGGGTCGGGCTGGAAGCGCGTGGGGTCCTCCCCACCCTCACCCGTGTTGGAGCGCCCGCCGAGGCGGTTCATCGCGATCGCGAGCGTCTCGTGGGCCTCGCGCGAGATCGAGCCCAGGCTCATTGCGCCGGTGCAGAAGCGCCTGACGATCTCCTTCGCGGGCTCGACCTCCTCCAGCGCAATCGGCTCACGGCCGGCCGTCCCGAGCTCCAGCAGCCCGCGCAGCGTCGCCCGCCGCGCGGCGTCCTCGTTGACGGCGCGCGCGTACTCGCGATATCTCGCGTAGGCGGGGCTCTCGCGCACCGACTCGTGCGCCTCTGCGTCCCCCGCGAGCGCCGCGCTCACCTGCGCGTCGTCGGTGGCGCGCACGGCGTGCTGCACAAGCGCGATCGTCTCGGGGTTCCAGATGTGGTGCTCCCCGTCGCGCCGCCACGCGTATACCCCGCCCACCGGGAGCAGGTCGTCGTGTGGCGCCGGATAGGCACGGGCGTGACGCTCCAGCGCCTCCACGGCCAGCTCTGGCAGGCCGACACCCCCGATCCGTGAGGCGGTGCCGGTGAAGTGGCGGTCGATCAGCTCCCGCGAGAGTCCGACGGCCTCGAAGATCTGGGCGCTGCGGTAGGACTGGATCGTGGAGATCCCCATCTTGGAGATCGTCTTCAAGAGTCCTTTGCCGATCGCCTTGACGACGTTCTGGGAGGCCTCCTCGGAGGTTCGTGTCGTGGCTGCCGATCCGTTCGCGGCTCGCTCGATCGACCCTCGGTAGGCGAGCTCGTCGAGCGTCTCGAGCATCAGGTAGGGGTTGATCGCGCTCACCCCGTAGCCGATCAGCGTGGCGAAGTGGTGCACCTCGCGCGGCTCGCCCGACTCCAGCACGATCCCCGCGCGCAGGCGAGTGCCCTCGCGCACGAGATGGTGGTGCACGGTTGAGACCGCCAGCAGCGAGGGGATCGGCGCACGCAGCGGCCCGAGCGAGCGGTCGGAGAGGATCAGAATGTTGACGCCCTCCGCGATCGCCTCCTGCGCGCGCGCACAGAGGCGCTCCAGCGCCCGCTCCATGCCCGCGGCGCCCTCGGCGATCGGCCAGGTGATGTCGAGGGTGCGCGCGGAGAACTCGTCGTGGGCGACGTGGCGCAGGGTCTCGAGCTCGCGGTTGAGTAGGATCGGTTGACGGAGAATCAGCTTGTGGGCGTGCTCGGGGGTCTCGTCGAAGAGGTTGCGCTCGGTGCCGAGGCTGGTCGCGAGGCTCATCACGATCTCCTCGCGGATCGGGTCGATCGGAGGATTGGTGACCTGCGCGAAGAGCTGCTTGAAGTAAGAGAACAGCGGGGGCGCCTGGTCGGAGAGCACGGCGAGGGAGACGTCATTGCCCATCGAGCCGACCGGCTCGGCGCCGTCGCGCGCCATCGGCGTGAGCAGCACCCGCAGATCCTCCTGGGAGTAGCCAAAGGCGCGCTGGCGGGCGTGCAGGGGCTGATCGGAGATCGTCACCGCCTCCGACGGGGGAAGGTCGTCGAAGTGCACCGAGTTACGCACAAACCACTCCCCGTAGGGCCGGCGCGTGGAGATCTCGCGCTTGACCTCGCCATCCTCGACGATGCAGCCCCGCTCCAGATCTACGAGGAACAGCTTGCCGGGCTGCAGGCGCCCGAGGCGCTTGATGCGGGCGGCCGGAATGTCGAGCAGACCGATCTCCGAGCCGAGCACGACGAGACCGTCGACGGTCTCCACCCAGCGCCCCGGCCGCAGGCCGTTACGGTCGAGCGTCGCGCCGATCACGCGCCCGTCGGTGAACGCCACCGAGGCGGGCCCGTCCCAGGGCTCCATCAGGCATGAGTGGAAGGCGTAGAAGCCCTTCAGATCCTGGGGGAGGTCCTCGCGGTCGCGGTAGGCCTCGGGGATCATCATCATCACCGCGTGCGGGAGCGAGCGCCCGGCGAGCATCAGCAGCTCGAGCACCCGATCGAAGGTTGCGGAGTCCGAGTCCCCGGGCTTGACGACGGGGAGGATCTTGGGGAGGTCATCGCCGAACAGCTCGCTCTGGAGCTCCGACTCACGGGCGCGCATCCAGCTGACGTTGCCCATCACGGTGTTGATCTCACCGTTGTGGCAGATCACGCGGTAGGGATGGGCCAGCTCCCAACTCGGGAAGGTGTTGGTGGAGAAACGGGAGTGCACGAGCGCCATCGCGCTCTTGGCGCGCTCGTCGCGCAGGTCGGGATAGAAGCCGGCGAGCTGATTGGAGATCAGCATCCCCTTGTAGTTGATCGTGCGCGAGGAGCTCGAGGTGACGTATAGGCCCTCCTCGTCGGCGAGCTCGCAGATCCGGCGGATCACGTAGAGCTTGCGCTCGAAGGCGTCCTGGTCGAATGCCTGCGACTCGGAAGCGCCCACGAACAGCTGCCAGATCGCCGGCCGGCAGGCGCCGGCGGTGCGACCCATGTGCGCGGTATCCACCGGCACCTCGCGCCAGCCGAGCACGCGCTGGCCCTCGGCGCGCACCGTCCGCTCGAGCTGCTCGCGCAGGCGCGCGCACTCCTCCAGTGGCTCGAGTGGCATGAAGCACATCAACACCCCATAGCGGCCCACAGGGGGTAGCTCGAAATCCACGACCGCGCGCAACAGCTCGTCGGGCATCTGCATGAGGATCCCCGCGCCATCCCCCGTGGTGGGGTCCGCGCCGGAGGCACCGCGGTGCTCGAGGTTCTCCAGGGCACCGATCGCCTGGGCGATCACCTCGTGGGTCGCACGACTGTCCAGGCGCGCGACCATTCCCACGCCACACGCGTCGTGCTCGAAGCGGGGGTCGTAGAGCCCGACGGCCTTGGTCGGCTGCTTGATGTGCGAAGTCATGACAGTGCTCACGGGGAGGGCGATGCTCCCACACGGATCGGGATCTCCCCGTGCAGGCAGCGAGGGCACCTGAGGCGGAGGCTGAAGCGTAGCAGCGCAGGCGCCCCCGGAGCGCGAAATTATGCCGCTCCACCACCCGTCCAATAACTTGGCCCGCGAGCGACGGTCCGCCCGCCCACTCGCGTATCCTCTGCTCTATATCAGGGTACCCCGCGGGGCGCGGCGGCAGACTCACTGCACAGCGGCAATGGCGTTCGATGTGTGAAAACTGCCCTCGCAGGGCACCAATACCCAAGACGAAAGTCCGCCCCCACAACCCCACGCTGGGAGAAGCACAGTCAAGATGATGCCCGACATGCAGCTCGCGCTCCCGGCGCGTGCGGAGAACATCGCGATTGTGCGCCACGCCTTCGGAGCGCTGGGAGATGCCTACGCGCTCGACGCGCAGATCCTCTCCGATATCCGCCTCGCGGTCACGGAGGCATGCACCAACGTGGTGGTACACGCCTACCCCGATGGCGGGGAGGGCCCGATGGAGGTGCTTGCGACGTTGCTGGGAGACGAGCTCGCGGTGGTGGTGCGCGATGAGGGTAGGGGCATCGGCCCACGGCCGGACAGCCCTGGGCTGGGCCTGGGCCTGCCATTGATCGCCTCGCTCACGGAGAGTGTCCAGCTGGGACGTGACGAGGAGGAGCGCACGGAGGTGCGCATGACTTTCGCACTGACCGCCGCCCCTCACCAGTACGGCAGCGCTGCCCACAGCGCGACTTCCGTGGCAAACCCTCCGTCGAGCCCATGAGCGAGGACCCGCCGGGAGAGGGGACCACGGGGCCCACGGGGGAGCATCTCAACGGTGCCGGGGGTGACCACAGAGGTGCTGGGAGTGACCACGGGGGTGATGGGGGTGACCACGAGGGTGCTGGGGGTGACCACAGAGGTGCTGGGAATGACCACGGGGGTGCTGGGAGTGACCGTGGAGAGCCTCACGACCGCGGAGAGCCTTACGACCGCGGGGAGCCTCCCTATGAGGGTTCGGCCTCGCTGCGCCTGGCCAACGGCCCACTGGTGGGGCCGGTGCTGTGCAGGGTGGTCTCGATGGTGTTGGCACGGGCCAACTGCCCGATGGACCGCCTCGAGGACGCGATGCTGATCTGTGACGCCGTCAGCGCCCACGCTCCGAACCACGCGCGCGACGGTCACTTGGCGTTCGCGGTCAGCGCACGGGGAGGAGAGTTCGAGCTGCGCGTGGGTGAGCTTCCCGCGCAGGGGGCGAGCCGACTTGTCGAGGACGCGGTCCTGCCGGGGGTGGGAAACGTCCTGGAGCGGATGACGAACAGATTGAGCATCGAGCCGGCCGCGGACGGAGCCGGCGAGGAGCTCGTGCTGGGGCTTGCGTTCTAGCTGGGGCTTGCGCTCCAGCGGGGGCTGCGCTCTAGCGGGGGCTGCGCTCTAGCGAGGGCTGCGCTCTAGCGAGGGCTGCGCTCTAGCGAGGGCTGCGCTCTAGCGAGGGCTTGCGCTCCAGCGGGCGCTTAGGTTTTCCTGCTGCCCTTTGCAGCGGCTGGACTGCGCTTCGCCGCAGCCGACCCACCCTTTGCGCCTGAACCGGCATTCGTGGCAGCCGGAACGCCCTTCGCACCCGCCGTACCACCATTCGCGGGCGCCGGATCGCCCTTGGGGGGTGTTTTCCGTCGCTTGCCGGCGCTCGCTCGTGTTCCCGCAGCGCGCCCCCGGCTGCCGTTGCCCGCTCCGTCGTCCGCAGCGGGGGCAACCAGCGCCTCATCGCGCTCACGGCGGGCGCGTACCTGTTCGATGCTGGCCTCGAGCGCGCTCATCAGGTCGGGTGCCTGGAGGGGCTCATCGCGGGCGGGTGGTTCGAGGGCGATTTCCTCCCCGCTGGCCTTGCGATCGATGAGATCGAGCAGTGCCTCACGGTAGGTGTCGCGGTAGTTGGTGATGTCAAACGGCCGCGCGACGGCCTCGATCAGTCGGTGGGCGATCTGGAGCTCCTGCTCGCCGAGCTCGACTTCGGCTTCCTGGAGCTCGTGGAGGTCCTCGAGTGGCTGGATCTCATCGCCGAAGGTCATCGTGGTCATCATCAACGCCTCCCCGTGGGGGCGGATTGCGACGAGCTGCTGGCGGGAGCGCAGCACCACGCGCGCGATCGCGACCCTGTTGGTCTCGCGCATCGCCTCGAGCAGCAGCCGGTAGGCACGGGCGCCTCCACGGTTGGGAGCGAGGTAGTAGGGGCGGTCGAAGTAGATCGGGTCGATTTCGTCGAGCTGGACGAAGTCCTCGACGTCGATCGTGCGGGTGAACGCGGGTTCGAGCGCGGCGAACTCCTCGGGCTCCACGATTACGTGGCGACCGGGGGCGATCTCATAGCCCTTGACGATCTCCTCGAAGGGGACCTCCTCCTCCTCGGCGGAGCAGAACCGACGCTGGACGATCCGGGCGTGGTCGGTGGCGTGCAGCTGGTGGAAGCGCACGCTGCGGTGGACCACGGCGCTATAGAGCTTCACGGGAACGCTGACGAGCCCGAAGGTGAGCGTCCCTTTCCACATCGAATGGGGCACCCCAACAGTGTGGCGGCTGCGGCGGGGATGTCAACCCCTGGTCGCAAACGCCCAGCGCACACAGGCGTCCCCTAACCGAGCGGCTCTTCCTCGCGGAGTCCGGCGCGCATACGCGCGAGGGCTTGGCGGATGAGCCTGGAGACCTGCATCTGGGAGACGCCGATGCGCTCACCGATCTCGGCCTGAGTGAGATCGTCCCCGAAGCGCAGTTGCAAGACGACCCGCTCACGGGGGGAGATGCGAGCGAACAACGGCTCCAGGATGGCGCGCTCCTCGGCGCGCTGGAAACCACTCTCGGGGGCGCCCAGGGTATCGGCGATACTCTCCCCCGCCTCCTCGCCTTGCGCGGCGGAGCGGGGGGCGTCGAGCGAGGCCGCGCGGTAGGCGGCGGCGGCCTCCAGGGCGTCGAGCACCTGCTCCGGAGTGGCGCCAACCGCAGCGGCGATCTCGGCGACCGACGGGGAGCGGCGCTCACCGATGGAGAGACGGGTGATTGCGCGGTCCACCCGCAGGGCAAGCTCCTGGAGGTCGCGGGGCACGCGCACCGACCATGTGCGGTCACGGAAGTGGCGCTTGAGCTCGCCCAGGATGGTGGGCACGGCGTAGCTCGAGAAGACCACCTCGCGCTCCACGTCGAACCGGTCGATCGCCTTGATGAGGCCGAGCGAGGCCACCTGTACGAGATCCTCGAGGGGCTCCTCCGCGCGCTGGTAGCGGCGCGCGAGGCGGCGGGCGAGCGGGAGATAACGTTCGATCAGCAGCTCGCGGGCGCGCGTATCGCCGTTCGTGCGCACCCGCTCGAACAGCTCCATATCCGAGACCCAACCGGCCGATGCCTCAGCGCTCTCCTGGGGCGGTTGAACCACCGATCGCGACGGACCGCTCGCGGAGCGTGTCGGCCTCATCCCACGAGCATAGCCGCGCGCGGCCCGGGCAGGTGAGGCAGAGACCGCGGTGGGGAGCGGCACTCACCGCGAAGCCGCGTGCACGGGCGTCCACCACACGAGCGAGCAGCTGCTCCTCCAGCTGCGCCAGCTCCTCGGCGCGAAAGCTCGCGCAGACCCACTCGCCCGGGCGCTCCAGGAACCAGTGCACCACCTCGACCTGCGTTGCTCCCGCGCGGAGGGCCGCCAGTGCGTAGAGCAGCCGTTGGATCCCATACTCGCAGCGCACGAGCTCCTCCAGGTTCTCGGACTCTCCCACTCGGTCGCTCTTGTAGTCCACCACCAGCCAGCCCCCCCCTGACTCCTGGGCGAGCAGGTCGAGTACGCCGGTCACGAGCTGCTCGGAGTGCCCCAATGTGAATGCGAATGGGTACTCGCGGTGCACCCGTTCGGCTGCGCCGAGGCGCCGTGCGAGGCCGCTTGCCGCGGCGAGACTCAAGAGCGTGACGATCTCCTCGCACTCCTGTTGAGAGATACCCGTCCCGAGAGCGCGCGCTGCTGCCAACACCTCGCTGCGACCAGGGGAGTCGGGGCGGGCGAAGTCGAGGGTCTCCAGCAGCCTGTGTACCAACACCCCCCGAACGCGGGCCGCCAGCCGGTCCCCGTGGCGCTCCTCGCTGCGGCCGGCCGCACGATCCTCGGGCAGCCCGAGCACACGTTCCAGGTAGTACCTGTACCCACACCGCTCCAGCTCGCTGAGAGCTGTGTAGCTGAGGGACGCCAGCGGTGCGGCCTCCGTGAGAGACGCCAGCGGTGCGGCCTCCGTGAGGGACGCCAGCGGTGCGGCCTCCGTGAGGGACGCCAGCGGTGCGGCCTCCGTGAGGGACGCCAGCGGTGCGGCCTCCGTGAGGGACGCCAGCGGTGCGGCCTCCGTGAGGGACGCCAGCGGTGCGGCCTCCGTGAGGGACGCCAGCGGTGCGGCCTCCGTGAGGGACGCCAGCGGTGCGGCCTCCGTGAGGGACGCCAGCGGTGCGGCCTCCGTGAGGGACGCCAGCGGTGCGGGCTCCGGCTCAGTCGCGATCGGCATAGGGCTGGGTCCGCAAGCGAATCCAGCACTTTCCCCTACTGCGTGGAGGGCACTGTCGGGTCGCAGGGATTCGACCCGCAACACCTCCCCTACGGTGGCTGGACTGTTCAGCCAACAGCGCATGGAAGCCCCGCCCACGGCAAGTTCGGCGATGGGCTGCTCGCGGGCGTGGGCGAGGGCGGGCAGCTCGGGCAGGAGCGCGGGGGCGAGCCATGCGATTGGCGGGCCCCCGGGGCGCTCGGCGGGCCAGCGCTCGAAGTCGGCGGCTCCGCTCAGCAGGAGGCGCTCCCGGGCGCGGGTCATCCCGACGTAGAGGATCCGCTCCTCCTCTTGGGCCTCGGCGCAGCGGCGCTCGTGGCGGAGCTCCTCGTAGTGCAGGCACCCCACGGGGGGGGATCCATCGAGTCGCGCGAGGCGCAGCCCGACACGGGTCCCGTCGACGAGCAGGTCGCCGGGCGCGCCGTTGCCGGTGCGCCCGAGGTCGGCGAGGCAGACCACGGGAAACTCGAGGCCCTTGGCGGCGTGGATCGTCATGAGGCGCACGGCGTCGGGCTCTGAGCCGGTGGGGGCGTGGGGCTCGGAGCTCTCGGCGAGGGCGTCACGCTCGTCGATATGGTCGAGGAAGCTCCGTAGCTCGCCACCCTCGGCGGCCTCGTAGCGGCGGGCGAGGCGCAGGAGCTTGTGGATGTTCGCTAGGCGGCGCTCTCCCCAGGGGAGGGAGAGGGCGTATCGCTCGTAGCCGCTGTCCGCGAGGGCGCGCAGCAGCAGCTCAGCGGGGCCATGAACGCCGGCGGCGCGACGCTCGATGGCGAAGCGCGCGGCGAAGCGCGTCAGGCGCTCACGGTCGGTGGGAGCCAGGCGGCTGTACAGATCCTCGTCATCGTCACAGGCGTCGCGTTCGATCACGGCCGACGCGCCATCGTCAGGGGCGTCGCGTGCGATCGGATCTTCGTCATCGTCACGGGCGTCGCGTGCGATCGCGGCCCACGCGCCATCGCCCTCGGCTCGCCCCTGGAGGGCCACGAGGGCGAGGCCGTCGCTGGAGATTCCCACGAGCGGGGAGGCAAGCGCGGAGTAGAGCGCGAGCTCGTCGAGGGGGTTGGCCAGTGCCCGCAGCCAGGCGAGCAGGTCGCCCACCTGCTGGTGGCCCCAGAAGCTCCCGACCGCCGCGAGCGTGCGCAGCCCGCACTCCTCGAGCGCGCGCTCGTACACCGGGAGGTCCCCCGCGGCGCGCAGTAGTACAGCCACGTCCCCCGCTGCGACCTGCCCGGCGGTCACGAGCTCGGACACACGTTGAGCCAAGAGACGCGCTTCGGCCTGGCGCCAGAGGGTCGCTCCGGGGAGCGTGCCGGAGATCGCCTGCGCGTGGGGCGAGTGCTCCCAGCCGCGGCGGTCGGTGAGGAGGAGCTCGATGAGGGGCTCCCCACGGTCCGGCGCTTCACGGGTGGGAAGCGCCAGCTGCCCGCCGTCAGCTGGATCGCAGTCGAGGATCGACAGCTGCTCACCACCCGCTGGGTCACGAATCGAGCGGGACAGCTGCCCGCCATCCGCTTGGTCATGAGCCGAGCAGGACAGTCGCCCACCAGCTGCTTGATCGCCGGCGGGCCTCGGGGGCTCGCCGCGCTCGGCTTCCTCGCGAGCCGCGATCAGCGGCGTGTAGGCATCCCCGAAGCGCTCGGCAAAGACCGTGTTGACCGCCGCGATCAGGGGGGGCGGGCGCGAAAGTTGCGGGTCAGCGCGATCGCCTCCCCACGGGGGGCCAGCTCGCGGTGGCGTTCACGGAAGATCTCCACCTCGGCGTGGCGGAAGCCGTAGATCGATTGCAGGGCGTCCCCGACGGTGAAGAGGTTGTCACGCTCGAGCAGACCGAGGAGGGCGAGCTGGCGGCGGTTGGTGTCCTGAAACTCATCGACCATCAACAGCTCCATGCGCTCGGCCCACATTCGGCGCACGCCGGGGTGACGCTCGAGGAGCTCGCGGGCGCGCAGCTCGAGGTCGTCGAAGTCGAGTGCGGAGCGCGTCTGCTTGAGCTCCTCATAGCCGCGCCCGAAGTGCTCCAGCGCCTCGCCCAGGACGGCGCAGGCACGGAGGGCCTCCAGCTCGAGGGAGCTCGAGTCGGACTCCGTGCTCTCGGGCGGGGCCACCGGGGTGGGATCGGGCAACGTGGGCAGGCTCTCCCCGCGGCTGCGGAGCTCGGCGTATACCCCGAAGACCATCCCGCGGACGCGGTCGGCGCCGTAGGCCGCGAGCAGCTCGATGGCCTGCGCACGCCGCTCCCCGGCGAGTAGGCCGGCGAGGGTGCGGCGAAAGGCTAGACGGCGCAGCCTGCCGGCGGCGGGCTCGTCGAGGATCGTGAAGTTGGGATCCAAGCCGGCGGTCAATGCGTGGGTGCGCAGCAGACGTGCGCAGAAGCCGTGGAAGGTGCCGATTGCGGCCCCCTCGGTATCGCCGGCGGCCTCCCGCTCGCCGAGCTCGAGGAGCCGGGCACGCACCCGCTCACGGAGCTCTCCGGCGGCGCGCTCGGTGAAGGTGATTGCGAGGATCCTGCTCGGGGCGATGCGATCCTCGCGGACGGCGCGCACGAAGCGCTCCACGAGTACCGAGGTCTTGCCACTCCCTGCCCCGGCCGCGAGCAGCAGGGGACCCTGGCGGCGCATCACGGCGTGCTCCTGCTCGGAGGTCAAGGCCGATCGCAGATCGGCCTGCGCGGCGCCTGTGCTCACGGCTCGCATCTACAGATCGTGGGGTACCTGCACCCGCTGCCCGCAAAGCCGCAGCTGGCGGGCCGGGCCTCGAGCGCGCCGGCGCGCGCCTCGGTGGCGGCCTGCCGTGCGGTGCCCACGATCTCCGCCACGAACGCACGCGCCTCTGCGGCCTCGCGGACATCGCCGCGCACGCAGTCGAGCTCCATCCCATCCCCCTCTGCGAGCACCCCGCGTGCACGGAGATCGCGGCCGGAGAGGGGTTGGTAGAAGCCGCCCACGGCGGGCACCCCGAGGAGCTCCTCGACGGCGCGCATGTAGAGCGGGATCTGGAAGCTCAGCTGCTCGGCCCAGCGATCGGGCGGGGGGGCGTGGGAGCTCTTGTAGTCGTAGACCACGGCCCCGCCCCCGGGCGCGAGATCGACCCGGTCGATGCGCCCCCGCACGAGCACACCACCGCCGAGATCGAGCGCGGGCAGCCCCCCTGGCTCATCGGGGAAGCCGAAGGAGAGCTCCAGGTGGGTCGGCTCGGGGTAAGACGACTCCGGGGGGGACGGCTCCGGGGGGGATTCTGCGTAAGTCGCCGGCGGCTGGGTGGGTGCGAGGTGGGAGGGGTGGGGTTGGGGCGATTCGAGCTGGGACCCTCCCTCTGCACATGCGGCGGCGTGCTCGAGGTAGCGCTCGAGGTCGGCCTCGAGTCGCCGGCGCACCCCGGGCACACGCTCGGGTGCGGTGGAGAGCGGGTACTCGCCGGCGTGCGCCTCGAGGGCCCCGTGGAGCAGCTCGCGGGCGCGGGGCAGCCGCGGGGGTGTGAGGCGCGCGGAGCCGGTCTCGGTACGCAGATCCCGAAGTACATCGGCCAGCGCGGCGTGCGCAAGGCCCCCACGCGCGAGTGGCTCGGCCTCGGGATCGAGGTCGTGCGCGTTCAAGAGGCTCTCCACGAACCACTGCACGGGGCATCCCGCCCAGCGTTGTAGGCCGGAGGCCGACCACATTCGCTCGCCGAGGGCCGCGAGCACGCGGGGATCGTGGAGGGCGACGGTTCGCTGGGAGACCGGCGGGGGGGAGTAGTCCGAGCGGGCGGACGCGGGGATGCTGCCCGCTACCGATGCGGGGGCTCCGCTCGAGGGAGGCTTCGTCGAAGGAGACTTCGCCGGGAGGGGTTCCGCCGGGAGGGACCCCGCCGAGCTCCGAACCCCGCAGCTCCCCGACCTCGCCCAGCGCGCGCCTGGTGCGGGCCTCGTGGAGGTCGGGAGCGAAGAGGTCGCAGAGGTCCTCTACGAACAGCGAGCGGGGACTCGCGAGGCCGTCGTCGTCGGCGGTGTGCCAACTCAACACGAGCAGCTCCTCGGGGCGGGAGACGGCGGCGTAGAAGAGGTAGCGCTCGGCTGCGAGCGAGTGCCTTGAATCCCTGCCCAGCCCCACGCGCAGGCCGGAGGCGTGTGCGAGGCCGCGACGCTCCTCCTCGGAGAGGTAGGGCTCGGGCGCGGCGGGGGCGGGAAATGTGCCGTCTTGTAGGCCGCACAGAAACAGCGCCCGCACCCGCCGGGCGCGCAAGGAGAGCGGATCCAGGACCGCCACTGCGTCGGTGGGATTCCTCTCCCCCAACGACCACCTCGAGGCTTCTGAGCGTCGCGATCAGCTCGCGTGCGTCGGGGGCGAGCGAGCGGGCGGAGTGGCGGCGGCTTGCAAGCGCGAGCTCGCGCAACTGCTCGAGGGCCCCCCGTCCCACCGCGAGGGCGTGGGCCTGCGGGAGCTCGGCTGCGCTGAGCACCTCCGCTGTGCGTGTGCGGGGGGCACAGAAGAGGTGCTCCAGCTCCAGCGCGGTGCGGTCGATCAGCGCCACCGGACCCTCCCGTGCGGCCTCTCGCAGGCGGTCCACGGTGTGCAGCGGCCAGTGCTCGGCCTCCCAGCGCGTGCGGGCCTGCGCGGCGGTGCTCACACCGACGCGGCGGATCTGGCGCTCGAAGGCGTCGGCGAGCTCGGGGCGTCTCAATACCCCAGGCGCGCGCAGCCACGCGAGCAGCTGGCCCGGCCCCACCTCCTCCGCTCCCCCGTATTCGGGCCCTGGCTCCACGGGTCGCGCGGTGTCTGCTCGCACGTCCTCGCCGGGCACATCGGAGTCCGCGAAGGCGATGCTCAGCAGCCCGAGGAGGGCGCGCCCGATGGTGGTGTGGGCGAAGGGGATGCGGCGTTGCACGAGATGGGGGATGCGGTGGGCGGTGAACACCTCGCGGAGCAGCTCGGCGATCGCTTGGGGGGAGCGGTGCGCGACGGCGATCTCGTGGGGGCACATTCCGCGGGCGAGGAGCTCCTGGATGTTCTCCGCGATGAGCTCGAGCTCGGCGCGTTCCCCTCCGCCCTCCAGCAGCCGCACGGCCTCCCCGGCACGCATGGGCGGCGGGGGGGTGGGCTCGAAGAGGTGGCGCTCGAGGTGGTGCAGCGCGGAGCGGGCGGGGGGCGCGTAGTACTCCGCGCGGGGCGCGACGCGGTGATGCTCGGCGGCGAGGGGGAGTAGGCGCTGGAATGTGTCGCCGCGTCCCGCGAATGCGACCCGGCTGGCCTCGTAGGTGAGGGAGACGAGCACGCGGACCCCGACGCGGACACCGAGGGTCTCGATTGCGTCGAGCTGAAGCTCGGGGAGGTCGTCGAACCCGTACAGGAGCACGGGGGTCTCTCCCCACAGTGCGGGGGCACGGCGAAGCGCGTCGAGGGCGCGTGCGGCCCGTCGCTCGGGGTCCTCGCGGGGGGGCGTGAGTTGCTCGAGCGCGCGGTGGTACTCCTCGAACAGCTCGGTGAGCTCGCGGGCACGGAGCGCGTGCGCGGGATCCTGCGCGGCCCATGCGCGGAGCGCCTCGCGTAGGCGCGGGGGGGTCACGCGATCGATCTCGAGCTCAGCGACCAGCGCCGCGAGGGCGCGTACAACCCCGGGGGTGGGGGCGCGGTCTGGAGAGACGCGCCGGAGCGCGGCGGCGAGCACGCGCTCGCGGGCGAGACGCCCGAGAGGCGGCCCGAGAGGCGACCGCTCGGCGGGAGCGGCGCGACGTACGATCTCGGCGAGGAGCCCTTGGAAGCGCTCCAGGCGTGCCCCCAAGATGAGCCCATCGCGGGCGAGCTCGCGGCGGTAGTGCTCGAGGTCGGCGCGGGTGGGTACGACGAGGAGGGGCTCCTCTCCGCGAGCGTGGTGGGCGCGCAGGGCGTCGAGCACTACGCGGACCTTGCCGGAGTTGGCGGGGCCGGTGAGGAGGGTGATGGGCATGGGCGCCAATGGTGGCGCACGCACCCGACGCCGCGAGGGGCCTCCACACCGGGGAGGGGTGGGAGGGGACGTCCGTGCGGTGGCCTCGGTGGCGGCGACGGCCTCGGGGGCGTCTATGCGGCGGACTGCGCGGCGACGGCCTCGGTAGCGGCCTCCTCGGCGGGAGCCTCTGCGGCGGCCTCGGGGGCGGTCTCATGATCGGGGGGCTTGGCGCCCTCCTTGGCCCAGGGCTCGTTGAACTCGACGCGCCATTTGCCATCGGGGGTCTGCTGGAGTGCGAGGTGGGCGCGGAAGGAGCGCCCGGAGCGCCCGCGGAAGCCGGTGACGGGACGTTGGGTGTAGCCGGTCTTGATGAGTTCCTTGGCGATCGCGACGGGGAGCTGCTTGCCGGCTTTGGACTTCCAGATGACGAACCCGCAGCCGGGGTCGTTGCGGGCCCAGCAGGAGTAGCCCTTGCGGTTTTCGAGGATGGGGTGCCCGCAGACGGGGCAGGGCCCGAGGTTGGCTTTGGGGATGCGGACGTCCTTGAGGGTGGTGTCGAGCATCTTCACGGTCTCCCCGGCGAAGCCGGCGATGTCCTGCATGAAGCGTTCGCGGGAGTCATCGCCGCGCTCGATCCCATCGAGGCGGTGCTCCCACTGGCCGGTGAGTTCGGGGGAGGTGAGGGGGTGACTCCCGAGGAGGCGCACGACGTTGAGGCCCTTCTCGGTGGCCACGAGGGAGCGGCCGTCGCGCTCGAGGTAGCCGACCTGGATGAGGCGCTCGATGATGGCGGCGCGGGTGGCGGGGGTGCCGATCCCGGAATCCTTCATGGCCTCGCGGAGCTCGTCGTCATCGACGAGCTTGCCGGCGGTCTCCATGGCGCCGAGGAGGGAGGCGTCGGAGTAGCGGCGGGGGGGTTTGGTTTCCTTGGAGAGGCTCTTGACGTCGCGGGTGTGGACGTGCTCGCCCTCGATGAGGCGGGGGAGCTGCTGGTCGAGACCCTCATCCTCCTCGCCGGCGCGACCTTCGCGGCCGGTCTCGGCGGCGTGCTCGCCGTAGACGCCGCGCCAGCCGGGGACGATGAGGAGCTTGCCGCGGGTACGGAAGACGTACTTGCCAGCGCGCTCGCCT
This sequence comes from uncultured Solirubrobacterales bacterium, assembly GCA_963747875.1. Taxonomy (GTDB): domain Bacteria; phylum Actinomycetota; class Thermoleophilia; order Solirubrobacterales; family Solirubrobacteraceae; genus Palsa-744. The sequence continues at coordinate 3,947,094 of CAVVGU010000001.1, read as the reverse complement.
CCGGGGGCGGGGATGGTGGTCTCGACGCGGGTGTTCTCGAACACTGCCTCGGGGTGGAAGACGGCGAGGAAGCGGCGCACGGCGAGGTCGTAGACGCGGCGGTCGTCGTCGCTCATACGGTCGGTTTTGTGCTCGGAGCGGGTGGGGATGATGGCGTGGTGGTCGGTGACCTTGCTGTCGTTGACCACGCGCCCCAGGGGCAGGGAGTCCAGACCGGTGACGTAGGCGGCGGCCTTGGCGTACTCGCGCTGGCCCCCGACGAGCTCGGCGGTGGGCTTGATCTCGGGGATCATGTCGGTGGTGAGATAGCGGGAGTTGGTGCGGGGGTAGGTGAGGGCCTTGTGCTCCTCGTAGAGGCGCTGGGCGGCGGCGAGGGTGCGGCGGGCGGAGAAGCCGAAGCGGGTGTTGGCGTCGCGCTGCAGGGAGGTGAGGTCGTAGAGCATGGGGGCGCGCTCGTGCTGCTCTTTGACCTCGAGCTTGGTGATGGTGGCCTGTTTGTCGGCGCAGGCCTCGACGATCGCGATGGCTTCCTCTTCGGTGGCGAGGCGGGGCTTGGCGCCGGCGTGGAAGCGGCCGCTGTAGACGCGCTCGCCGGGGTCCTCCCCACCCTCCTCGCCCTCCAGCGCAGGCGCGGCGAAGACAGCGTCGACGAGCCAGTAGGGCTCGGGGACGAACGCTTTGATCTCCTCCTCACGGCGGGCGACGATCGCGAGCGTGGGGGTCTGGACGCGCCCGAGGGAGACGGCCCCGTCGAAGGAGGTGCGCAGGCGGATGGTGGCGGCGCGGGTGGCGTTCATGCCGACGATCCAGTCGGCCTCGGAGCGCGAGCGGGCGGCCTGCTCGAGCAGGGCGAGCTCGGAGGCGGGACGCAGGGAGGCGAAGGCGTTCTTCATGGCGGCGGTGGTCATGGAGTTGAGCCAGAGTCGCTGGACGGGTTTGTCGGCGGCGGCCTTCTCGTAGAGGTAGGCGAAGATCAGCTCGCCCTCGCGCCCGGCGTCACAGGCGTTGATGACCTCGGCGATGTCCTCGCGGGAGAGGAGGCGGGTGACGATCGACATCTGCTTGCGAGAGCGCTCGTCGCGGACCACGAGCTTGAAGTGCTCGGGGACGATCGGGAGATCCTCGATGCGCCAGCGCTTGTACTTGGGGTCGTAGTCGTTGGGCTCGGCGAGCTGCACGAGGTGCCCGACGGCCCAGGTGACGACGTGATCCTCGGCCTCCAACCAGCCCTCCTCCTTCTTGAAGGTGCCGGGGAGCACGCGCGCGAGGTCGCGCCCCACGGAGGGCTTCTCGGCGATGACGAGGGTCTTGGGCATGGGGGCTCAGACTAGCGGTTGCTCTCGGAGGGGGTTTTCGTTGGGGATCGTCCGCGCGGGTGGGCACCGCCCACGGGCGGGTCGGGCGGGGCTTCCATGCCCCGCAACGGAGGCCGCACGGACGGGGGCCTGGCGCACGAATCGGCGCAGCGCTCACGTTGGCCGCAAAGGACGATCCCGGGGGAACTCCCTGGGATCCGCGGTGAAGAGCCGCCGTGATGACAGTGGCATTGCCAGGCCGTAGCCGCCGGGGGATCCGCTCACTGGGAGTCGCAGGGACCGCTCCCCACGGGTGCGCTGGCCGTTTCGAGGATGTGGGCGACGGTGGCATTGGCCACGCCGTAGCCGCCGTGGGGCCCGCTGCCGGTGGTGCCGGCGAAGACGGTTGTGAGTACTTCGCCCGCGCTGTCCACGAGTGGACCCCCGGAGTTGCCGGGGCGCACGAGGCCGCGCAGGGGGGTGAGCAGGCGGGTGACGGGGCCCTGGCCGTAGGCGTTCTGGGTGATGACCTGTTGGGTCTGCCCGATGCGCCCGGACTGTGCGTCGAAGGGCCCGTTTTCGGGATACCCGAGGATCGCCCCGGCGCTCCCCGCGGGGGGGCTGGATGCGAGCTGCAGTGCGGGCAGGCGGAGGTCGGGGACGTGGAGCACGGCGAGGTCGTCGTGGGAGTCGAAGGCGATCGCCTGGGCGGGGAGAGCGGGGGGGTTGCCTTCAACCTCGACGGTTGTTTCGCTCTCGCCGGCGACCACGTGGGCGTTGGTGATGACCTCTTCGGGGCGGGCGACCCACCCGGAGCCCTCGATGGCGAGACCGCAGGCGGTGCCCAGGACGCGCACGACGCTGCGGGAGGCAGCGCGCACCTGGGGATCGTGGGCGATCCGAGGCGGGGGGGGCGCGAGGGAGGGGAGCGGACCGGGCAGCGAGGGTAGGGGGTCGAGGCGCGCGAGGGCGTTGAGGATCGGCCCGGAGGGGGGCAGGAGCTGGTTGAGATCGCGCAGGATCGCGGAGCGCTGGATGTCTGCGCGCAGCTGGACGGCGCTCGGGATCTGAGCGAGGACGGCGGCGAGGATCCACACGATCCCGAGGCCCACGGCGGCGCTGAGGAGGGCGCCGAGGGCGCCGTCGAGGAGGCCGATGCCGGGAACCAGCAGGGTGGTGCGGCGCAGCCGCCAGCCGACCCCCTCGAGGCCGGTGGCGAGGATCGCCCCGGCGAGTAGCGCCCCGACGAGGCCGAAGGCGGGGGCGTAGGGGGAGGAGGAGCCTTGGGGAAGCAGGAGGGGACCGAGGCGGGTCCCGATGAAGGCCCCCATGGCGAAGCCCCCGAAGGAGAGCACGCCCACGATGAAGCCCTGGCGCAGCCCAAAGAGGGCGAGGATGAGGACGAACAGGAGGATTACCCAGTCGAGCGACGTCACGACCATGTTCTACCGTTTCACGCTGTGTGTAACGACAATGGAGACGGGCGATGAGCGCCGCATCCGTCTCCGGCAGTGGTGGGGAGACGGAGGGGAGGCACGGCGGGGGGAGGCAGGGGGCATACAACCGGCGCAGGCGGGCGCGCCCGGTGATGGCGCTGGCGGCGGTGGCGTTCGTGGTGGGGGCGATCGCGGGCTCTGAGCACTCCTCCCCCTCCCCCGCTCCGGGCCTGGCGGCGCACTTCGTGGGGGCGTGGGCGCGGGGGGACTACGCGACTATGTATGGCGAGATCGCCCCAGCCTCTCAGCGGGAGGTGTCGGTGAGCGAATTCGCGCAGGAGTATCGGGAAGCGTTGATGACGGCAACCGCGAGCGGGGTGCGCGTGATGGGATCGCCGCGGGGAGCCGCGGACGGGGTGGAGGTGGTGCGGGTGCAAGTGCGTACGCGCCTCTTCGGGACTCTGCGGGAGAGCTTCAGGCTGCCGATGGTGGCGGAGCCCGACGACGGGGGGGAGCGCGTGGTGTGGTCGCGCTCACTGACCTTCCCGGGCCTGCAGACGGGGGAGATGCTGAGCAGGCGCACCTCGCTGCCCCCACGGGCGGCGCTGCTGGCGCGCAACGGGACCGCACTGGCCCAGGGACCGGCGAGCGCGGCGGGACAGCGCAGCTCGCCGTTGGGGGCGGCGGCGGGCGCGGTGGCGGGTGAAGTGGGAGCGATCCCCGCGAACAGCCTGCACGCGCTCGAGCAAGAGGGTGTGCCGGCGAACGCGATCGTGGGTGTCAGTGGCCTGGAGCTGGCCGAGGATGAACGGCTGCGGGGGACCCCGGGGGGCATCCTGCTGGCGGGGAGCACGGGGAGCGAAGAGGGCTCTCGAGTGCTTGCGAGCGCGGTCCCGCAAACGGCGAGTGCGGTACGCACCACGATCTCCCCCGCGGTGCAGAGCGCGGCGGTGAGTGCGCTGGGGGGCCAGTACGGGGGTGTGATCGCGTTGGAAGCGGGGAGCGGGCGGGTGTTGGGGGTGGCGGGGATCGGCCTGGACGCACTCCAGCCTCCGGGGTCTACGTTCAAGATGATCACGGTGAGCGGGGCGCTGGAAGCAAAGATCGCGACCCCGCGGAGCACGTTCCCCGATGCGACGGAGGCGACCCTGGACGGGGTGGAACTGCACAACGCCAATGGGGAGTCCTGCGGGGGGACCCTGGTGGAAGCGTTTGCGGTGTCGTGCAACTCGGTGTTCTCCCCGCTGGGGGTGAAGTTGGGGGCGGGCCGGCTCGTGGCGACAGCGGAACGGTTCGGCTTCAACCACGCCCCGGGGATTCCGGGGGCCGCACAGAGCACGCTTCCCCCGGCGGCGGACATCCAGGGGGAATTGGCGGTGGGCTCGACAGCGATCGGCCAGGGTCAGGTGCTGGCGAGCCCGTTGGAGATGGCGACGGTGGCGGCGACGATCGCGGACGGGGGGCGCCGGCCGACGCCGAGCCTGGTGTTCGCTGCCGGCGGCAGCCAGGCGTCGGCACGGGCGATCAGCGCGGGGACGGCGCGCACGGTGCGGGAGATGATGATCGACGTGGTGCGCTACGGCACGGGCACAGCGGCGGCGATCCCGGGGGTGGTGGTGGCGGGGAAGACGGGCACCGCGGAACTGGGAGGCCCACCCACCGGCCCGAGTGGGTGTGGGGCGAGCAGCTCCGAACGGAAGTCCGGGGAAGACGAAGAACACAAATCCGAATCGGAATCGGCGAGCTGCGCGGCCGAACAGAACAACCCACAGAGCACCGACGCGTGGTTCGCGGCGTTCGCCCCGGCGCTGCACCCGAAGGTCGTGGTGGCGGTGCTGATGGTGCGCGATGGGGCGGGCGGGGCGACCGCGGCGCCGGTGGCGCGCCAGGTGATCGAAGCGGCCCTCCAGCCGGGGGTCCTTGGCTAGTGTCCTGAGCTAGTGTCCTGAGTCACAATTCGATGGCATTTCCCGGCGCCTGCACGCACCTGACGCCCGCCGGCATCGCCTTATGTGCTACCGGCACACGCGCCGATACCGTCGAACGTCAGGGCACGCGCATGCGCTCGGCAAATACTCACCGAATTTCCGACTCAGGACACTAGACGTCGAGTTCCGCGGAGGCGGTCTGGGCGGCGTCGGTGGGGTCGGAGATGGTCAGCGTGAGGGGGCGGTTGTCGAGGGAGAGAACTTTGATCTTGTAGAGCAGCAGCGCCCCCTGGGTGGGGCCCTGGGAGGCGACGGTGTCGGGGGCGGGTATCTGGCCGTTGGCCGGCACGACCCCGGGGCGGTAGGTAAAGAGGTTGTTGGCGTCGGGGATGATGGGGTGGTAGACGTTGCCTTCGGTGTCGGAGACCGTGAAGTCGGCGGCCACGGGGTGGGGGACGCTGCTGGTGTTGTAGATCTGCATGAACACCCCGAACCACTCTTCCCCGGGGCGGAGCAGCCGCTGGGCGGGGCTGAGGCCGGCTAGGTAGTTGGCGTCTTCGGTGTCGTAGGGGTTGAGCTCACGGGAGATCTGGACCTGGTATTCGAGGGGCCCCACGTTGAGGTAGGGGGCGTTCTTGCCGGAGCCCCCGGCGTAGGTGCCGGTGGTGACCCTCGTGTGGGATTCCCCGCAGGCCCCGAGCGCGAGCACTGCGAACGCGGCGAGCAGGACGAGGAGGGCGCTCCGAAGCGACCGTGGGTGGGGCCTGGACACGCGAGGTTGAGGGCTGGACATGCGAGGCGGCAGTTTACCCGCCGGCGATGGTGACGCGCGCGCCGCGCCCCTCCCCGGTCTCGATGATCGAGCGCAGGCGGCGCAGGGCCTTCATATTCTTGCGCCGCGTCCACGCGCGAGCGCCGAGGGAATCGACGAGACGGTCCCACGGCGCCCCGGGCTGACTGCGCAGCGTGAACTGCACGCGGGTGGTGCCCCCGGCACCGGGGGCCAGCTCGTAGACCCCCAGAGTGCGAATGCGATTGTACTTACCGGTGCGTCCGACCTCGACGATCCGGTGGGGTGCCACCACCTCGGTGAAGGTGACGTCCCCCCAGCTGAAGCGGTTACCGGGAGCGGCCACCCGAAAGCGGGCTCCCGCACCGAGTCCCACGGAGTTCTCGCGGGTGAGGCGCCAGTCGCGGAGGTAGTGGTCGGTGAACTCGGAGTGGTTGGCGATGTCCTGGAGGTACTCGAAGACCTGCTCGCGGGGAGCATCGATCAGGATCGACACGGTCACGGGGTCCATCGCGACCGGCAGTTTACAAGGGCATCCCCCACCCATACGCGCCCACCCGGGGACCCGCGCTCTAGCCTCTGCGCACTAAGAGCCTACCCCTCTAGGCTGGCACTTCCTGCCAGCCTGTTGGAGACCGCGAGCTTGCTCCGGGAAGCGGGCTCGTTTTAGGTCGCAGCGCTGCCTCAAGCGCCACCTCGCCCGCCACTACCATCGACTGCTTGCCAACCCACCAAGTGCGAGGAGCGAGCAAGCTCTGACCAGCACGCCCGGCGGATTGCCCGAGAGTCAGCAAGACTATGCTCATGACGGTCAAAGTCGAATATCGCGCAGCGCAGACGCGGGACGCGCCGAACATGGCCGAGCTGATCGCGCGGTGTAATGAGGGCTACAAGACCTGGGCGCCTACTGGATGGAATGCACCAGGTGGTATCGCTGAGCGCGAAGAGATGCATCTCACCCAGCGCCTAGCCAACCCTTCGGTATGCACCCTCGTGGCCATGAAAGGAGACCAGCTCATTGCGTTCGCGATGTGGGCGCCGTCACGCAGAACACCGGGCGTTGCGGATCTCTCGCTCCTGTTCGTGGACCCGGCGTCATGGGGCATCGGCCTGGGGCGACAACTGCTGTTAGAGGCGGAGCAGTCCATGCTCAGAGCATCGTTCTCGCAGGCTGAACTCTGGGTGCCCGTAGCCAACACTCGCGCAAGACGACTCTACGAACGCAACGGGTGGTGCGAGACGAGCGAATCCAGGGACCATCCCCTGCTCGGCTTCGAGCTACGACGCTACCAACTATCGCTCACAGGAAATGACGCAATTTCCGTGGTTCCCTTGACATAGGAGCAACGTCTGGATACGACCGCTATTGCCTTCGCGAGGCTCTTGTCTTCGGGCTCGACTCGGGCCCACCAAGCCTTCGCCCTTGCGTCCTCGCCTCACTCGACACTCGGCCGCCCCACCAAGCCTTCGCCCATGCGTCCTCGCCTCACTCGACACTCGGCCGCCCCACCGATCGGAGATCAACGAGATCTCCGATCGGCCAGCACCCCTACCGGGATAGGCTAAGCGGCGCGGGCGGCGATGCGGACGCCGTGGCCGTGCTCGGAGTGGCGCACCGTCTCGCTGGCCAGGGGAGCATGACGTCGCAGCGAGCGGCAGAGCTCGCAGACGATCCCGCCGCGATGCTCGTAGAGGTGCACCCGCTCTCCCACCAGGGGCGTGCGCCCGCAATCTGCGCAGTGGTTGCGATCCGAGGTGAGGACCCCAACCCCCCGGCGCAGGAGGACGCGCTCGAACTGCTCGATGTCAGTGACCGTCGCGGAGGGCATGGGAGCGGATTTCGCCGCCTCACGCGGGTCTCCTCCCGCCAGTTTGAGGCTGCTGGAGCGGGATGCGGCCAATCGGGCGTAGCGAGACCTCGCTCAAGTCTCCTCCCGCCCAGTTTGAGGCTGCTGGAGCGGGATGCGGCCAATCGGGCGTAGCGAGACCTCGCGCGGGTCTCCTCCCGCCCAGTTTGAGGCTGCTGGAGCGGGATGCGGCCAATCGGGCGTAGCGAGACCTCGCGCGGGTCTCCTCCGAGCCCAGTTTGCGGGGACCACAACGGGGGTAGAAGAGATTGGCCACCCCGACGCTGGTCCCTGCCCCGGATCGAGAGACCGCGAGACTTTACGTGTCCCCTGAAGTAAACAAGCCTTTCATACACTCTTCAGCAAGTCGCGTTATGATCGCCGGAGCGTTCCCCCGTCAGGTGGGCGCTACGAAGTTCCCCGACAGGAGGAGGAGCTGCGAGATGGTGGAGTCACTGACCTCGGGCACGATGGCGGGAGCGGGATCTTTTCGTTGCCAGCGCTGCGGCTATGTCCTCACGCTGGCCGCCTCGGACACGCTGAGCGACTGTCCTGGCTGTGGGGGTGCGAGCTTCGTGCGCGCATCGCTCTTCAGCGCGGGACGCTTTGCCCGAGAGGGCGAGGGCGCGGTGGAGGACGGCGAGGGCGGCGTGCTGCACGACACCGAGCGCAACACCGAATGGTTGGCTGAGGTTCGAGAGCGGATCGAGCAGCCCGGCGAGTACCTCGCGTACGAGGAGGATGGAGAGACGATGGTGATGGCCCTGACCCACGAGTGGACGAGGGTGGGGCGCAGCCTCGCCGCAGACGTGCGCTTCGACGATCCCACGGTTTCCCGCCGCCACGCTCTGCTCGTGCGCCAGCCCGACGGGGTGAGGGTCCTCGACGATCGCAGCCTCAATGGGGTCTTCGTCAACGGCGAGCGGATCGAGTGGCGGGTGCTCAGGGACGGCGATGAGATCGTTGTGGGCCGCTACCAGCTGCGCTTTCTAAGCGTTCCCGGACAGCCCGAGCACGGGGCCCAGCCGACCGCGAGCCTCCACACCACCACATAGGGACGACCGCACCCTTGACAAAGCCTCACCCAGAGGTCTACGATCACGGGAGAAGGTACTCAGAGTCCGGAATTCAGCGCCTGGAAAACGCGGCCTGAGCCACGATCGACTCGATGAGGTCGCGCTCCTCCACCCGCTCCTTCACCGGGCAGGGAGGGAGGACCCATGTTAAGAAGCAGCCGCCCCAGCGCCGAGCGGAGCCCCGGGGGCTCCGCCGTTTCGACCGCGAACCACCGCCAGGATCCCCGTAGTCGCATCCTCGACGCGATGATCGCAACGGCCTCCTACCGGGGCTACGATCGGGTCACCGTAGAGCGCGTTCTACAGAGCGCGGATGTGCCCGCAGCGGTTTTCGACGAGTACTTCCAGAACAAGGAGGACTGCTTCCTGCAGGCGCTCGACGCGCTGATCGCGCGCATCGAGGGCATTGTGCAGGAGGGTGTTGAGAGCGAGTCACCGTGGCCCGAGCGAGTCCGCGCCGGTTTGGGGGCGCTCCTGAGAGCCCTTGCGGAGGACCCCGATGGAGCGCGGGTCCTCCTGGTTGAGTGCCTCAGCGCGAGTCCCGCCGCGAGCGAGCGCCAACACGCGCTACTGAGATCCTTTCCGCCTCTCCTGGAGGAGGGTCGCTTCCACTGCGCCAACCCCGAACACCTCCCGCCCTATACATCCGACGCGATGGTGGGTGGGATCGGCTCGATCCTCCACCGCCGCGCACTGGAGGACCGCACCGGAGAACTTCCCCGCTTGCACGGTGACCTCACCTACTTCGCCCTGCTGCCCTACCTCGGCCACCACCGCGCGCTCGTGGCGGCCTACGCAAAAGCCTCCACGCACTGATCCAGCCGCTACTTCGGCGGCGGCGGCGTCACGTGCGGGAACTGACTGGTGGTGCCTTCCCACGTGAAGGGCCCCTGCTGGGCGCACGCGGGGGCCGCAACCGAGTTGGTCGTGCTTTCGGGGGCGTTGGCCACGTGGTCGGTGATCAGCTGTTCGATGATGCTCTTCGACACCGCTTCGTTGGGGGGCCCGCTGACCGAGGGAGCGGAGTCCGCGCAGTTGGCGGCGCTGAAGACCTGCAGGCCCCCATTACCCACCAGGTGGAAGGCGCCCGACTGGGGGTAGGGGTTGTTGCGGTTGGTGCCGATCCGCTGGTTGTAGACCGCGAGCCCTTCCGGGTTGACGGTGTTCAGGACGCGCAGGTAGTGCTCGATCTGCCCGTTCGAGGTGTCGCTGTTTTTGTCGTGCGCCTCTGTGGCCGCGGTGACATTCGCGAAGAACGACTGCAGCTCGGGTATGTACTGGCCGGTGTACTGGAGGAACGGGTCGAAGTTCCGTAGCACCGGGCTCACGTTGGCGAGCAGCGGGGTGAACAGGCCGAGTGCCTTTTCAAATGCCGGCAGGCCCTTTTTGGAGGCGCTCGTGAACGGACCCACGTTGGTCAGCAGGCTATTGAAGTCGGGCGTGAACGTTTTCGTTACCTGGAGCAGCGGAACGAGCGCTCGCTCCCACGCGCGCGACTCGTCTAGTACGGGGCTCGCGACCGCGGCGAGACTATCCAGTTCGCGCAGCGTCGCTTCCCCGCCGTGCTCGAATGCGGGCAGTTCACGGAACGCGTCGGCCCACTGGTTGCTGCTCTGAGCGAGCGCGTGGAAGGTGCGCTCCCCGTTGACGATCAGCCCCCGGAACTCGTCGTCGCGTTCAGTGAGCGCGTCGAACACGACGCCCGTGCTGTGGATCGACGCCCGCAGTGCACCTTCCTGGGAGGCGAGGACGCCCAGCAGCTTGTTGGCCTGTTCAATGAATGGTTCGCTTTCAGCGAAGTCCGAGTTGATCTGTTCCCCGCGCCCGTTGAAGGCCACCGCCAACGACTGCTGCCACACTTTGAAGGCCGCACGCGTCTTCGGATCGAGCGCGGAGAGGATGTCGTCGAGCGTCACCGCCGGCTCGACCCGGGTAGCGGACAATCGGCCCCCGTCGGGCACCGGGCGCCCCACCGTGGTGGGAAGCTGGGGCAGCAGTTCCACGTAGGTCTCCCCCAGCAGCGTCTTCTGGCGCAGGAGCAGGTGGTCACTGGCGCGAATCGGGGCGTACTGGTGATTCATTTCGACGGTCACATCGGTCAATCCGTTCGAGTGCACCGTGAGGCTCACCACGTGACCGACGTCGACCCCGCTGATACGCACTTCGGACTGTTCGGCCAGCGCGAGGGTGCGCGAGAGCTCCACCGTGAAGCGGTAGCCCTTCGGCTTCAGCGGCACCGGACCACCAAAGGACTCCCATAGGAACAGCAGCAACCCGAAGCAGCTCAATGCGAACAACACGATCACCAGGATGTTCGCCAGCGTGGGCGCGCGCTTCTGCATCTCAGCGACCTCCCCCGGGCGATCCTTCGAGCGCCGCAGCGTCCGGGCCCTGGCCAAAGACGCGATCCGCGAGTCTCGCCGGCGAGCTCACGCCGTGGTCCCGCAGGCTCGCCACTTTGGCGGTCGTGGAGGAGCTCGCCGCGGCCGCGCTGCACAGCGCGGGGCTCGGCGGGTTGAGCAACCCGAGGATCAGTTTCGCCGTCTTGTCCACTTCCTCCAAGCCGTTGAGGATCGGGACCTGTGCGCAGTTGAAATAGAGCAGCGTCTGTCCGAGTGTGCCGTGCGCTTCGCTCTGGGAGACCACGCTGTCGAGGTCGTGGTTGGCCCAATCCAGGAAGAACAGGAAGCCCCCCTGGTTGGGACCGGGGTTGTAGGCGAGCTCGTTGAAGAATTCGTTGATCACCGTGAAGCTCGTGGTCAGCTGGGGGGAGGCCTGCGCGAAGTCCTGCAGCGAGGGCTGCAGCTGATTGATCACCGGCAGGATCTCACGGAACAGGGGCCGGACCTCGTTCTTGAAGATCGGCGTCGTCTTGCGGAACGAGGTCGCCGCGGCGACCTCGGAGGGCGCAAGCGTATTGGCGAACGGCTCCAGGGAGTGCAGCGTGGAGCCGACCACGTGCACACTGGTCGCGAGTTTGCCGAAGCTGTGGTTGGTCTGTTTCAGCACACCGGGCAGCTGGCGCAGCGTTTCCTGCACCTCGCGGTCCTGCTGGGAGAAGGCCGCGAACACCGTGTTGGAAGACTGCACGAACGAGGCGAGCTGGGTGTCCTTTTCCCCGAGCGCTTCCATCAGCAGGCGGAAGTTGTGGATCGCGTGTTCCACGTTCGTCTGGCGACTGGCAACCTGACGGCCGATTTCCTGGAACTCGCGGGCGAGCGGATCGAAGCGCTTGAAGGTCGCGGAGAGATTCGCGCTGTTCCCATTCAGGCCCTCGCCCACCCCCGCCAGCAGCTCCTGGAGATAGGCCCGGGTGTCGGCGTCGAGCGAGCCCAAGAGTTCTTCGAGATTGCCATCCGGGGAGGTCTGGGCGACCGGGATCACATACCCGGGTGACACCCGCCCCGCGGCCGGCGTACCGGGGGAGACCTCGATGGCCTCGTCCTTCAGCTGGGTCTTCGGGCGCAGCAGCATTGTCGCGTTGCGGTAGATGTAGTGGGCGTACTTGGGCGTCAGGTTCATGCTCACCACCGCCCGGCCGTTGCGCAGTTCGACGCTCGAGATTTCGCCGATCTTCGCGCCCGCGATCGTGACCTCCTGGCCCTGTCCCGGGGTGACCGCCTGGGCGGTCTCGAATTCGCCCTTCAGTTGGAACGATTCGCGACCGACGATCGGGACCCACGCAGGTACCGAGAGGCGCTCGTGGGCAAGAATGTAGCCCGCGCTCGCCGCCGCGATCACGACCATCGCCACCACCGCAATGAACGCCGTGCGGTAGCGCTCGATCTGGTCGCGAATCCCCCGCTCGCCTTCATGTGCCTCGCTCGGCGCCATCATCCGCCCCCGTCTGCGGGGCCGTGCGCCAGTGGCCCGTTGAAGTTGGGCAGCGTCTGCGTGTCGCACGGCACCAGCGGCCGGTACGGGGGCTCGCTCCCCGGGAAGCGCGGGCTGGTGCCTTCCGGGGCGAGTCGCGTCTGGGCGACCAAGTGGATGCTGCCCCCCGTCGGCGCGCCCGGCTTGACCACCGACGGTGGCGGGGAGAGCACCGCGGTCCCGCTGCCTCCCGCGATGAAGCGTCCCGCCATGCCGTTGCCGTCGAAGTTCTGCGCGAAGCCCGCCACGCCCGCCATTGCGTACCAGAATTCCTTGTACGCTTCCGTGCCCGAGGTGTTGGACCCGTCCTGCAGCTTGGTGTAGCCCGCGGGGTAGAACACCTTCGTCAGGCACTGATTGAGCTGAGCGAACTGCTTCTGGAAGGTCGTCTGTCCGCTCGTCAGCGTCGCGATCTCCGGCGCCGCGACCCCCAGACCCCTGGCCACCCCACCGAGCTCCTTCGGGCCCAAGGCGGCCTGAGCCTGTTCGATCCACGGGAACGCAGCCGCACTGGTGGCGGGGATCTGTTCCACACCGGGAACGATGTCCCGCGCGAAGGTCCGGATCGAGGGGGCTGCGGCATCCAGTTCGGAGAAGCCGCGTTCGGCCCCATGCAGCGCACCCGGCAGTTCGATCACCGCCTCCCGCAAGCTGGGCGCCTGGGCGGCGAGCGAGCCGACGAAGGTGTTGAAGTGGCCAATCAGTTCACCGAGCGACTGCTCATGCACAGCCAGCGCGCCGGTGACCTTTTCGAGGCTCGCAAAGAGCTTTGAGATGTCGTGAGTTTCGGTACCGCCCAGCGCCTGGCCGATGATCGCACCGTCACGCAGCGCTTCGGGGCCGCGGTGGTATGCGTTGTTGAGCGCCTGCGCGGCGTTCAGGCCACGCACTTCCGGCGCCTGTTCGGCGTCCTCCGCGGCGGTGGGCTTGGCCGTGAGCGCAGCGCCGTATTCGACCAGGAATGTCTGCAGGTTGGCGCGCGTGTCGCTGTTGAGCGCATCGAGCACCTGGTCGAGCTGCACCGGGTCGGAGGTCTGGGTCACGGGGATCGTATGGCCAGAGGAGATCACCGGGGCCGAGGGGCTACCGGGCTGCAGTTCGACGAACCAGTTGCCTTCCAGGAAGATCCGCGGGCGGATCTTGAGGGTCGCGTCGGAGTGAATCGGCAGTCCCTTGCCTTCGATTTCCATGCTCACGACGCCCACATTGCCTTCGCGCTTGATCGACGAGACCTTGCCCACCGTCACCCCCGCGATCCGCACCGGCGACTTGGGGCGGATAGTGACGGTCGTATTGAACACCCCATTGAGGCGAAAGCCGTGTTTGAACGGGATGTGCTTGCTGAAGCCGAAGTACACCACGATCGCGAGCACCACGATGAAGCCGATCCCAATGCGTACCGGGTTGGAGCGCCTCTGCAGCTCGGAGACCGCTACCCGATCGCGACGGCGCCACCAGCGCGTACCGCTCATTTCGATCCCTTCCCCTTGCTCGTGCTGTTGCCTTCCTTGGGGAAGTACTTCTGCGTGGAGCTCGGGTACGTTTCCCCGAACAGGCCTTCGCTGCGCTTGGTCACGTCGTGCAGCGTCCCCAGGGTCGTCGAGGTGGTGCCGATCACCGTTTTACCCGGCGTGTAGACCGCGTTGCCCGCTTCGCACTCCTTCGGCTGACCCGGCCCGGCGACGTTGGGGTAGGGGTTGTAGTGCAAGTAGTTGTCCGGGATGATCTGTTTGGTCGTGGCGTTGACGTCTTCGGAGCCGCCGTTGGCCGGTGCGGAGGCCGGTAGCCCCTCGGCGTTCGGCCCCGAGGGGCTGAGGATCGGCACCGCGCGCGCCAGCGTGCCCGTGGGGACGCTCTCCGCGAGCAGATTGGCGAGGTTGCGGAACGCCAGGGTGACGTAGTTGCAGGTGGTCTGGATTGGGGCAATGCCTTCGAACAGCGGGTTGCCCAGCTGCGCGGTACGCGTGAATTCTTCGAGGCCCACGCTCACCACGGGGTTCTTGGAGAAGACTTCGAGCGCCTGCAGCGCGCTGGTCAGCTGCGGGTTCAGCGCAGCGGCCTTGCGCAGGTTGACCGCCCCGACTTCGAAGGCGTGGCCGAGCGGCGCGGCCACGGTGCGCAGAATGCTCGCGCTGGGCCGTAGCAGGCGCATGAACTCGGTGGTCTTTTCGACGAACGGAGCCTCGTAAGGCAGCGAGTGGATCGCCTGGCGCAGGGCCGGCGCCCCCCCCTCGATCGTGCGTTCCAACGACGGAGAGGCACCCGCGAAGGCCGTGAAGAAGGTGGCAAGGTCGTTGTAGAAGGCGGCCTGCGTTTCGGCTACCGGCGCGACCTGCGTGGCCGCTTTGTCGAACGCCACAAACAGCTGCCCAAAGCCCGTCTGCGGCGAGGCGAGATTGTGCAGCACGGGGACCGCGTTGTGCACCAGCGGTCGCAGCGTCGCGATCGTGTTGTTCAGGCCGAGCCCCCGTCCGGCGAGGCCGTCGCCGAAGGTGTTCGTGTTCTGGGCGATCGCCGTCCTCGTCTTCTTGTCGAACATATTGAAGAAATCCTGGATCTGCACGGGCTGGTGGGAGTGCGAGACCGGGATCGTCGCCCCCGGGGGGATCGTCTGGCTGGAGCTCCCACGCGTCAGTTCCAGGTACTTCAGGCCGATCGTCGAGACCGACTGCACGAGCGTGGTCGTATCGGCCGGCAGCGGCTCCACGTGCTTTTCGAGCTTGAGGCTCACAATCGCCGTGACCTTGCCCGTGGCGGGGTTCTGGTAGGGGGTGAGCCCGCTCACGACCCCAATCCGCTTGCCCGCCAGTCGCACCTGGTTGCCGTTCTGCAGACCCGAGGCTTCCGGCAGTTCCGCCTTGATGTTATACGTCGGAGTGAACGGCAGCCCGTTGTTCGCGTTGTAGGAGATGTACACCGCGACCACCGCAATCAACGTCGTGAGCGCCCCAATCAACAGCGGGCTGGCGGCGAGGGAGCTGCGACGGCGGGGATTCATCACGGCACCTCGGTGGGGTCGCAGCCGAGCTGGCCGCTGTCGGTAAAGGGCGCCGAACCGTCCGCCGGTGCGGGCGTCACGCCCCCGCCGGGACAGCGCAACAGCTGCTTGGTCTTCAGGCCCTGGAGCGCCTGCTGCGCAGTTGCCGGGGTCAACGTGTTGTTCGCCCCGAGCGTGAAGTTGTCGAACACCGCGCTCACCCGGGCGTAGTTGCCATTCGCGTCGTAGTAGCCAGCGGTCGGCCCAAAGGCGCGGAAGAAGCCCTGCAGGTCCGGTGCATAGGGCCCTAGGAAGGACGTCACCGGGACAGATTCCTGCAGCGCTTTGATATCGCCGGGCGAGCCGCTCGCCAACACCTGTGCGAGTCCCGGGAGCGCCAGGGCGACGTCGGTGAGGTCGTTGCTCGGCCCCGGTCGGCTCAGCGCGAGGCTGAGTTCGTGCAGTGTCGGCTGGGCGATCCTCACGAGCGGCGTGAGCCGTTCGAAGAGCGGCGCCAGCGTCTTCGTGTCGGGCCCCGCAACGGTCGCCAGCTTGCGCAGCGCCGCGAATGTGGAGGGTAACTGCGCGAACGCTCGATTGCCCTTGTTGAGTGCCCCAGGCAGCTCCGCCACACCCTTTTGGAGGCTCGCCTGTTCGGCGCCCAGGGCCTGTAGCGCCCGGTCGCCGTTGCCGACGAGGCTCGTCAATTCCGGGCCGTGGACGGCGATCGTGGTGAGCGCCTTGGCCGACTGCACGAGGAAGTTCGTGAGCGTCGGCTGGTCGCGGTTCAGCTCGGCAAAGATGTGCGTCCCGGCGGCGAGCGCGGGGGCGAAGTATTCCGCCGATATGCCCGCCACCAAGCTCGCCCCCGCGTACTGTTCCGCGGTGCCGGTGAACAGCTCCTGCAGGCCTTTGCGCGTGCGTTGGTTGAGCGTGTCAAACAGCTGGTCGAGGTCGACTGTGCCCTGCGCCGAGCCGCTCGGGAGCCGGGCGCCATCCGCCAGCGCCGGTGCGTTGTTCGGACCCGGAGCGAGCGCCACGTAGCGCCCCGCAACCGTTGTCAGCGAGGGCACCCGCACCTGAGCGGTGGTGCCCGCGTGCAGAGGCGTCAGAGAAGAATCGACGTGGACGGTTACGAGCGCCTTGTTGTTCGAAGTGAGCGCGATCCCCGTGACGCTCCCCACGGGCACCCCGCCGACCTGGACCTGATCGCCCAGCACGAGGTCGCTGGCATTTTCCAGTTCGAAGCTGTAGCTGGCACCGCCCCCGCCGCTGAGGAAGGCGAGGTAGGCGATGATCAACACCACCACCGCCAACGCACCGACCACCACCCAACGCATCCTGCTCGGCGGCGGGGAGACCGGGCGCGGTGGACCCGGGGGGAGCGACGGAGTCGGGCCGCGTAGCGGCGAGCTGGGAGGTGGCGTCGTGGTAGCCATCCTCATCCACCCCGCGGGGGTGTCGTTGAGGCGGGAGTCGAAGTCGTCTGACCCGCAGCCGCGGCTGGTGAGCCCTCGGTCGCAGTGGAATCCGGCGTCGCGGTTGAACCCTGGGTCGGAGTAGTCGAGTCAGAGATCCCGGTCGTTGAGCCCTGGATTGCAGACGTTGAGCCGGGGGTCGCGGTCGCGGCCGTTGAATCCGGGATCGCGGCCGTGGAGTGGCCCCCAGCGACGGTCGGGTCGGGGATCTCCCCCAACCGTGAGATCAGCTGCAGCCACTGGTTCGGGGTCAGCGGCGAGCCGGAAGCGCGCGCGATCGAGGCCTTACTCGCGTGCGCGCCGAGGCCGAGGGGGCCGCCGGCGGGCGCTTCGAAGCTCACCTGAATCGCGCCGCGGTGGCCGGGGAGCGTCACCGTGTTGTCCGTCCCCGGATAGCTCAACCCGCTCACGATCTGCTGGGGCTTCATCGTGCCCTGCAGCCGCAGCAGTCGATGTACCGCGATGTCCACGATCGAACCCGGCCCTTCGTGTCCTTCCACCGGAGTGCCATCGATCGCCGAGATATCCAGGGTGTCCGCCGCCGTGCTGCCCACTGCATTGCCCGCACCGACCGGGCCCGCCGCGCGGGCGCAACTCGCCGCGGAGACCGTCGGGCGCAGCCCCGAGACCGACAGGAACTCGAGCGTCGCGAGCACCCGCCGATCGATCTGATCGGCCCGCACCGCCCCCCGCTCGCACGCGGCCAGCCGCACCCCGGGATCGCGTAGGACCTGCTCCTGCAGCTGTGACTTCGACTCCAGCAGCACCTGTCCCACCGTCGGCGAGGTCGCCAGGAATGGGTTCACCCCTCTGGCCCTAAAGATCGAGGTGTCTTCCAGGCGCACCCAACCGTCGAGGATCGGCTTGGGGTCAATCAGCGGGGCGCCCGTGCCGGCGGGGCGGATCTGGAAGAGCATGTGTGGTTCGGACCCACCCGCAGCGAATGGCGTCGCGGTCGCCGCCGCGCTCCCCGCCGGCGTGTCGGCGCTCGCGCCCACCCCCGCGGTGGTGTCGTTACCTTCGCCTTCGCCCGCCGTGCCAACGTGACCCAAAACCGTACCCGCGAGCACCTGCACGCCGGGGTGCAGCGTGTGCAGGTATACCTCGTCCGGGCCCGCGCGGAAGGTCCGCGGGGTCGCTTCCGAGGTACGCACAGGCAGCGTCGGCGGAGGCGTGGGCGCCGCCGGAGCGGGAGGTTCTTCCAGGCCGCTCGCCGCTCCCATCGCGAGGCCCGAGTCCACAGCGCCTTCCGACAGTGGCGAGTGAGGCTGCACGCCCGCACTCGCGGGCGTGCTCGGGGGTGGCCCCACGCCGGCGCCCGGTCGTGCGATCCGCGCGCTGACAGAAGTGTTCTCGCGTGGTTCGAGCACCGGGTAGAGCGTCGCGACGCTGCCCAGCTGCGCGTAGGTGTAGGTGTTGCCATACGCATCGCGCAGCGAGACGTAGTGCCCCAAGTCCGGCACATCCCCGATAGCGGTGATTTCGCCATCCTGGACCGCGATCACCGGCGCCCCCGCTTCGGTGTAGATCGTCGTCCCCGGGAGCGTCTTGGGTAGGCCCGACGGGTTGGATCCGCCTGCGCCGGATTCGGAGACCGTCTGAAAGCCATCCGCGAAGTGCGCCACAGCGTGCACCGGGAAGCGCGATTCGGTCAGTCCAGTGATCGCGCTCAACAGTTCCGGCGGCGTCCCCCCAAGCAACTGCGCGCGCAGCATCACCGATTCCACATACGCCTCGGAGTGGTTGTAGGAGTAGATCGCTGCACGGATGTGGCCCGCCCCGCCGGCCGCCGCAAGATAGCGGGCGGCAGCGAAGATCGCGTCGGCCGGGTTGTAGGGGTCCTCGTAACCGTCGCCATTTGCATCCACCCCGTACTGCGCCCAGGAGGAGGGCAGGAACTGCATCCACCCCTGCGCCCCCGCGCTCGAGACGTTGAGGTCGCGTCCGTAGTCGGTCTCGACCTCGTTGATCGCCGCCAGCACCTCCCACGAGATCCCGTACGCCGTGCCGGCTGCCTGGTAGATCGGCAGCAGGAACGGAGGTACGTTGAAGCTTTCGATGAAGAAGTTCGGAACCCCCGAGATCGGCGTCCCGAGCGCACCGGGCAGCGGGGGCGTGAGCGTCGAGGGCGACGGCGCAGTCGTCTTCGACGGACGCTTGGCCGATGAGCCCGCCTTGCCCCTCGCGCCACTCCGAGCACCGTGTCCGTGGGAGTGTCCTCGTGGGGAGCCTCCCGGACTCTCGGCCTGCGGACTCTGCGTCTGCACCTCGGGCGCAGTCGTCGTCGGAGTCGTTTCGCCTCCTTCCGGCGTCGTTTCGGTTTCCGCCGGGGGGACGCCCGGCTGACCCTGCGCTCCTTCCGGCGCTTCGGGAGCGGGGGAGGTCGTCGTGGTACTCGTTGTCGAGGAGGTCGTGGTCGGGGCGGTCGTCGTCGTGGTGGTTGCGACTTCGCTGCCCTGAGTCGTTCCCGACGCTTCGCTCTGATCGGCAGATGCGTCCGCAACCGGCAGCGCCAACGCGAGCAGTGCCATGAGCGGTAGAGCTCGGCGGAGGTCGTTGAGGTCTGGGCGTCGCATCGCTTGGATCAGTTGCCGAGTAGGTAGTTGAGCAACATGCCGCCCGCTTCGGATGCTTCGCCGCCGGGCGCGTAGTAGGTCGTGCCCGCACTCGCACCCCCGACCGGCTGGGCGGTGCTCGTGGGCGCCGCCGCCCCCGCACTCCCAAACGGACTCCCCGAGGTTTCTGAGCCGGGGTACTGCGCCATCGCCTGCGCCACCGTCGCGCCGTGCACAATCGCCGCTACGCGCGCCTCAGCGAGTGTCGTATCGCTCGCGGCGGCGGAGGTCGTACTCGCTTTCGTCGCTGAGCCGGAGCTGTTGATGAACTTGGCTTCGCATTCCCCTGTGGGGACGATCTTGTAGCCGCTGCAGAGCTTGCCGTCGGCGACGGTGCGCACGAAGTGCCCGAGCGAGTTGTAGCCGTTGATCGAGTTCGAGCCCATGAAGATGAAGTCGAGCAGGCGCTCGATGCCGCCCGTGGAGCGCAGGCTCGTGAACAGTTCGGAGAAGTTGCTCGCAAACGGCTTGACCGCGCTGCCCAGTGTCTGTAGATGGTTCAGCAGCGGCTGGGCGGCCACCAACGCGGGACCGATCTTCTTGGAGTCCTTGCCGAGGCTTTCGAAGTACTGGGTTCCGCTGATCGAGAACGGCTTGATGCTCTCGAACGTCTTGTTGATCCCTGGAGCCGCGATGCCGAGGTCGGTAAACGTGGGGGTGGTCTGTTCGGCGAGCCGATCGAGGCGTTCCAGCGCTGGGCGGAACTGACGCAGGAAGGCCGGGAATTCCGCGAGGTTTTCAACGAGCGCCTTGTTGTGGCGAGCAGTCGCGGTCATGACGGTGTTGCTCTGGGCAAAGAATTCGGCAAACTGATGGCGATCACGCGCGATCGGAGCCAGCGCACGGTCCGATTCGACCGCGAGATTTCCGAGGATCTGGTTCTCCGAGGCAAGGATCCCGAAGACCTTTTCCAATTCGCGCAGCGCCGGGTTGGAGCGGTGCAGAACGGCGTTCAGGTCACTGCCCCGCCCCGCGAAGCCCGCTCCGAGTTCGTTGATGATGATCGCCAAACGCTGGTTCTCAGGTAGGTGGTTGATGTCGCTGAGCAGGTCCACGTCGATCGGGCTCGAGGTGTTGGTCACCGGCAACAGGTACTCCCCCGCCCCTTCCTGGCCCGCGGGGACCCGTTTCAGTGGGGGCGGCAGCGGCGCCCCTTCCGGGCGCTGCCGGGTGGGCAGGCAGTCGACGAACTTCTCCCCGATCAGCGCCTGCGGTTCGATCGTGCAGCTCGCATCGGCGCGAAAGTCCTGGAAGCCCGGGTTGGAGATGCTCAGCGCGATCGCCGCCTTGCCTTGCGGGGTCGGCGTGACAGAGCCGACCGTCCCAACCTTGACGCCATCGATCTTGACGTCCTCGCTCGGGACGAGGTTGGCCGCGTCATCGAAGATCGCGCGCACCGTATAGCCCCCGCTCGAACCCCCAGCGGCGGTGGCAAGTAGGACAGCACCGACGATCACGGCCACGCCAAGTACTACGGCGATCGCCATTGCCGCTCCTCTCTTTGACTCCCCGACGGCCTGCATCTAACTCCGCTCCTCTTGTCCTCTGCTCTTCTGCCGTACAGCGAGCGGGGCGACCCACCGGGTTTGGGTCACCCCTCCGCTGCCGTGTGTAGCCACCGGTCGAGCCCTCCCGCGGAGCTCGACCGACCCGACTACCTTCTCATGGACAACCTACTTTTTGTGTTTGGGACACGGGGCCTTGTATTCGACCGGGACCGTTTCCCCGCTGAGGAACGTTAGTTCTGCCTTGAGCGGGAAGCCACCCTTCGGGCAGGTCTTGGGCACGTACCCGTAGGAGATGAGCTTCTTGCCCTTCTTGTATGCGGCGCCTACCTTGACCTTGATCTGTTCGGCCGACCCGTCAAGTGCTCCGGGCACCGATTCGACCAACGGCACTTCGGCGTTGACCACCTTGCCGTAGGGGCCACTGGAGTTGGAAAGGACACCTTTCGAGATGAGTTCGATCGAAGCGGGCGTATCGCCGACCGCGTAGAAGAGGAAACCGCCGCCGGGGGCGAAGAACCCCTGAACGGTCAGCCTCTCGTGTACGCGCGAAGCGCCAAAGCTCACCGTACCGTTGGCTTCGCCCAGCGGGCTGGCGAACGATTTTTTTGGACACCCTTCGGCGCCCTTTTCTTTGAGGATCGCTTCGGTGCAGGTGCCGAACCCCTGCGTGTGCAGCATCAAGCCCGCGGGCGCGAAGACCTTGACCCCCGTGAGCGGCGAGGGGGATCCCCCGTATTCGGTCCCACTGATCTTGAATTCGGTTTCCAGGGCCGCAGGCGCACCAAGGATGTCGCCCGTGCCGGGGTAGGTGGGGCCGTTGGCCTTACTGAGGTTTACCGGGATCGGAACGGCCGCCGCTTTGAACGAGACCACTGGCGTAGCCGAGGCGCCCGCCGGCAGACTGGCCAGCAGGCTCACGAGGCCCAAGCCGAGCATGGCCCCAAGTTTGGATGCATTGCGCATCATCAGCTATCTCTCCTCTGTGCGTTGACGTTGACAGGTCGCCTCGATCCGGGTAGCTCCGAACCTTACGGCCCGGCAACATCGAGTTCCCCAAGCCACGCGGCCCAAAGAACGATGGCGATTCTCCATCAGACTCTACCCGTCCCGGCCGATGGCTTCAAGTTCGAGCGTTCGGCCGGGCAATCCGTGCGCTTTTCGATCGCTGTGAGCGCTTGACCGCAGCCGCCTCTGCCTGTCCGCACTGTCCGAACGCCCAATCCACCTAGTGGGAGACTAAAGCTAAAGTAAAGGCTTAGAATATGTAGATCGACCCCATGCGCCCCGGGCAAATCGATATACACAGCGGCACCCCACCCAGGAGGAGACACCGATGGACTTCCAGCCCAGCGCCCGCTGCCTCGAATTCAAGGAGCGCCTCACCGCGTTTATGGACGAGCACGTCCACCCCGCCGAGCCCCTCTACGAGCGTCAGCTGCACGAATCGGGCGACCCGCACCACCAGCCCGCTGTGATGGAGGAGCTCAAGGCGCTCGCCCGCGAGCGCGGACTGTGGAACATGTTCCTACCCGACCCCGAGCACGGGGCGGGGCTCTCCAACAGCGACTACGCCCCCCTCGCCGAGATCCTCGGACGCAGCCACATCGCCTCCGAGGCCTGCAACTGCTCCGCCCCCGACACCGGCAACATGGAGGTGCTGCACCAGTTCGCCACCGCCGAGCAGCGCGAGCAGTGGCTCGAGCCACTGCTCGCCGGGGAGATCCGCTCCGCCTTCGCGATGACCGAGCCCGAGGTCGCGAGCTCCGACGCCACCAACATCTCCCTGCGCATTGAGCGCGCCGGCGATGAGTACGTCTTGAACGGGCGCAAGTGGTGGATCTCCGGCGTCATGCACCCCCACTGCCGGATCATGATCGTGATGGGCAAGACCCGCACCGATGGGCCCCGGCATGGACAGCAGAGCCAGATCCTCGTGCCGCTCGATACTCCCGGCGTGCAGGTCTTGCGCGCACTGCCGGTGTTCGGCTACCAGGACCACGAGGGCCACGCCGAAATCCTCTTCGAGGACGTCCGCGTGCCCGCCTCCAACCTCATCGCCGGCGAGGGCGACGGCTTCATGATCGCCCAGGCCCGCCTCGGACCGGGGCGCATCCACCACTGCATGCGCTCCATCGGCGCCGCCGAGCGGGCACTCGAAGCTATGTGCCGCCGTGCCGTCTCGCGCGTTACCTTCGGCCAGCCCCTTGCCGCGCGCGCCAACATCCAGGACTGGATCGCCGAGTCTCGCGTCGAGATCGAGATGGCCCGCCTGCTCACGCTGAAGGCCGCCTGGTTGATGGACACCGTCGGCAACCGCCACGCGCGCACCGAGATCGCCGCGATCAAGGTCGCCGCCCCCTCGATCGCCCTGAAGGTCATCGACCGCGCGATCCAGGTCCACGGCGGCGGCGGCGTCAGCGACGACTTCACGCTCGCCTGGGCCTACGCCCACCTGCGTACCCTGCGCCTCGCCGACGGCCCCGACGAGGTCCACAAGCTCTCCATCGCCCGCCGCGAGCTCGCGCCCTACCTGCCGCAGGAGTGAGGGTTCGCGGCGAGCGGGTCGTACGTCGGCTCGCCGAGCCGCTGCTCACGCTCGCCACCGGGCTGGCCGCCGCGATCCCGGTCATCACGGCCACCGTCAAGGCCATCCAGGCCGGCTGGGTCCCCCTTGCCGACCGGGGGATCATCGCCACCCGCGCCCACGACGCCCTCACTTCCCACATGCCCCTCGTCGGTCAGTACACCCTCGCGGGGGAAGTCACCGGGAAGGTCACCCACAGCCTTGGCCCGATGCTCTTCTGGCTGCTCGCGATCCCCGCCCACGCGGGCAGCACCGTGGGCATGACCCTCACGATGGGCACCCTCAACACGCTCTGCATCGTCGGCTCCGTCGCGCTAGCCCGCCGGCGCGGAGGGCGGGTGCTGATGGTGATGGCCGCACTCGCGATCGCCCTCATGTGCCAGTCCCTTGCCGCGGAGACCTTCCACGACGTGTGGAACCCCTCCGCGGGCCTCTTTCCCTTCACGCTACTCGTCTTCCTCTGCTGGTCACTCGCCTGCGGGGAGTACCGCCTGGCGCCCCTCACCGTGCTCGTCGCGAGCTTCGTCGTGCAGACCCACCTCACCTATCTCCCTCCCACACTGGCGCTGCTCGCCGTCGGCTTCGGTGGGCTCGTCAGTGGGTGGATCGCACGACGGCGGCGGGGCGTGGGCAAGGCCGGGGCGGGTGTCCCACCACAGGCCGGGGCGGATCTCCCGCCACAGGGTGGAGCGGGTCTCCCACCACAGGCCGAGGCGGATCTCCCACCACAGGCCGGGGCGGATCTCCCGCCACAGGGTGGAGCGGGTCTCCCACCACAGGCCGGGGCGGATCTCCCACCACAGGCCGGGGCGGATCTCCCACCACAGGCCGGGGCGGATCTCCCGCCACAGGGTGGAGCGGGTCTCCCACCACAGGCCGGGGCGGATCTCCCGCCACAGGGTGGAGCGGGTCTCCCACCACAGGCCGGGGCGGATCTCCCACCACAGACCGAGGCGGATCTCCCGCCACAGGGTGGAGCGGGTCTCCCACCACAGGCCGAGGCGGATCTCCCACCACAGGCCGGGGCGGATCTCCCGCCACAGGGTGGAGCGGATCTCCCGCCACAGGGTGGAGCGGGTCTCCCACCACAGGCCGGGGCGGATCTCCCGCCACAGGGTGGAGCGGGTCTCCCACCACAGGCCGGGGCGGATCTCCCACCACAGACCGAGGCGGATCTCCCGCCACAGGGTGGAGCGGGTCTCCCACCACAGGCCGAGGCGGATCTCCCACCACAGGGTGGAGCGGGTCTCCCACCACAGGCCGGGGCGGATCTCCCATCGCCAGCCGAAGCGGGTCTCCCACCACGGGGCGGAGCGGCGGCCCCTGCACAGAGCGAAGCGAGGGCCTCGGTGGAAGGCGAAGCAGGGGTCCCCGGTACGACGGGAGCTACGATCGACCCAAAGGCGACCCACCCGCCCCGGCGCTCCGTCCTAGCGTGGGGTCTCGCCACGGTGCTCGTCACGGCCTGCTGCTGGAGCGCCACCGTCGCCGGGCAGCTCAGCGAACACCCCGGCAACCTCACCCTCGTCGCCGAAGCCGCCACGCGGCACAAGGCAACGCTCGGCTCTGGGGTTGGTTGGCACGCGGTGGTGCGCGCCGTCGGGCTCGTACCGTGGTGGCTGCACACCCCCGCCAGCCGCTGGCAGCGCAAGTACGAAGTCCGCTCCACCCCTACCACCCTGGCGACCGACTCCACCGTGGCGATGCTCGCCGCGCTTACGCTCCTCCTCCTCCTCGCGCTCCTGCGGCACCGCCGCGACCTCGCAGCGCTCGCCCTAATCGCACTCGTGCTCTGCCCCGCACTCGGCACGGTGGCCGCCGCTACGCCCACCCCGCGGCTACTCTCCGCCACGCTCGGGTACACCATGTGGTGGGGCTCCCAGGTCGGACTGGTGGTGTGGCTCACCCTCGCCTGGGCGCTGTGGCTGGCGCTCGCCTGGTCGGCGCGTCGGGCGGCGGGCGCCATGCGCCGCCGTCACGCGGGCACACCCCCCAGCAACCGCACCAGCGCGCTAGCGGCGCTCCTGTCCGTGACCCTCACGCTCCTCGGGATCGGCACCGTCGCCGCGGTGGGCGAGGCGGTGGCGGGCGCCGGCAAGCCCGATGAACACGCGATCCTGTATCGGCCGGTCAAAGCGATCGACGCACGCTTGGCCGAGCTGATCCCCCGCGGCGGGAGCGTGCTCCTGGAGGGCAACCTCGACGGCGCCACGATGCCCGTCAAACCCGCCGTGCGCTACTACCTCGTCACCCGCGGCACCCGCGTGCTCGCTCCCGGCTCCTCCCTGCGGCTCGGCACGTGGTATGAGCTCTACAACCGCCCCTACCGCGAAGCGCTCTACCTCTCCGACGTCCCCCAGCCGCCCACCAAGCACCTCGAGCTGGTATTCCACACCGGGTTTCGCGAAGGCTCCACCCCGAACACCGTGTATGTGTGGCGCTCCCCCAACCCGGGCGGTGATGTGGCGCTCCCCTACCCCGAACACCGTGCAAGTATGGCGCTCCCCCAACCCGGGCGGTGATGTGGCGCTCCCCCACCCCGAACACCGTGCAAGTATGGCGCTCCCCCAACCCAGGCGGTGATGTGGCGCTCCCCCAACCCGGGCGTCGATCGCTAGGGTTGCCCCTCGGTGAGCTCCCACAGGCGCGTCACTGTGTTCCAGTTGCGCGCCGTCGCCGTCACACCCAGGCGCTTCTCCCAGAAGGCGTAGGAGAGCTTCGTCGCCCGCACCCCCTCCGGGCACCACACGTAGATCTCCCGCTCCCCCACCCCGAACACGTCGGGCTCGAAGTCCGCCGGATCGAGCGCCCCCAGCAGCTCCTCGTCGGGCGCGGCCGAGAGGAAGTTGACGAGTAGTCGCGCCGGCTCGACCACAGCCTCGGGCAGGGGGTTCGCGGCGACCACCCGGGCGAGCTCTTCCCCGGTGCGCACGATCACGCGGACCTGCAGCGCGAGGCGCCGCGCGAGCTGCTCCTCGATCTCCCCCGCCACCTGCTCCGGGGCGATTCCCGGGGCGCTGAACACCGCGTTGCCGCTCTGCAGGTGCGTGCGCACGTCCCCATAGCCGAGCTCATTGAGCAACTCCCGCAGCCTCGCCATCGGCACCAGGTTGTTGCCGCCCACATTCACCCCGCGTAGCAGCGCTACCTTGGTTGTGGACCGCCTCACGCGGTCACCGAGATCACTCCCAGCGGGAACAGCGACGCCACCACCAGCAACAGGGTCAGCGATAGGAACACCCGCGCCGGCGCCAACGGTCCCGTCATGCTCTTCAAAGCTTCTTCCACCGACCCCAGCGCGTTGGAGAGACTATTCGCGGTTTCCGCCACCTTCGTGTTTGCCACCGCCACCTGCGCCGCGTCCGTACCCGTCGCCTGCGCGGTCACCGTCTGCGCCCGCGCCACCGCCGTTGTCGCTTCCGTATGGGTTTCACTCGCCTTATTCGCCACTTCTTCAACCTTTTTCAGACCCCCCTGCGAAAGGGCAAAACCCATCGCCCCCGGCACGACAGCCGCGCCCAGCAACACATAACCCACCGTGGCATCCATCGCCTGACTCTCCGATCTGTAGGTTTCTCCCGAAGGCCGAAATCCTATAGGTCAAGGAGCGTCCGCGCAACCCGCCTAACCCGTGCGTCGCGCGCTGAAAACCGCCGGTCCGTCCTCGCGATCCACCCATACCTCGCTCAGCCCGCGCTCCCCCAGCCAGCGCCGCGCGTCCGTCGCAGCCCGATCTCCGTGCGCTGGTTGCCCCAAGTTCGCCTACTGAGTCGGTGCCGCTTCGTGTGTGCATGCCGGCCTTGGATCGGGAGGCTGACCGTCTCCGATGTGCAGGCTCCGCAGCCGCCGGAAGGTGCGAGAAGGCTCCCGGCAATGCGACCAGCCACCGGCCCTCGCACTCAATCCCGATCGCGCGAGGCAGTTGAACGTCGCTTGCGCCTCCAAGCGGGCAAGGCCGGCACCGACGCAGTAGTGCGGGCCATTGCCGAAGGCAAGGTGAGGCGGCCCTGTGCGTGTCAGGTCCAGACGGTCCGGGTCGGAGTAATCCATGGGATCACGGTTGGCTGCCCCGAGCACCACGAGTGCCTGCTGCCCCTTGCGCACTCTGGCTCCACCGAGAACCAGATCGTTTCGAGCGACGCGGCTGGCGACCTGGGCGGGGCTGTCATAGCGCAGGAGCTCATCCACGGCTTTGAGGGAGTGCTCGGGATGCCGCGCGAGCCACTCGAGTTGGTCGGGCTGCTCGACCAGCGCGAGCGTGCCGTTGCCGATCAGGTTGGCGGTCGTCTCGTGGCCCGCGGCGAGCAGCAACACGCACATCGTGATGATCTCGTCCGTCTCGAGCGAAACCCCCCCATCAGGGGCATGGATCAGCGCACTCAACAGATCCTCCCCCGGATCGAGCCTGCGCTGTGCGACGATCGGGACGAGGAACAGCATCACCGTCATCCCCGCCGTACCGATCGCCTCGAGCTCCGCGGCGGTTGGGTCGAGCTCGAGCATCCGTGCAAGCGTCGGGGTTTCTGCGCGCAGGAGCTCCGCACCCTCCAGACCAACATCGAAGAGCTCCGCGATCACCGCAAGTGGGATCGGGTAGGCGAGCTCGCTCATCACCTCGATCGGCTCACCCTCCACGAGCGGCGCGAACGCACTATCGACGATCGCGGCGACACGCTCACGGATCCGTTGCACCGCTCGGGGGGTGAAAAAGCGGTTGACCGCACTCCTCAGGCGCGTGTGGGTCGGTGGGTCGCTCATCAGCAGCGACCTGCTCCACAGCTCAGAGCCAGCTCCCGGCCCCCCCAAGGACGCAAGCAGCTGCGGGCTGTTGCGTGGGTCAGAGCTCCATTCGGGGCTGCGCAGGACCGCCCTCGCGTGCTCGTGAGAGAGCACGAGATGAGCGCCTAGCTCCTCATTCCACTGGACCGGTGCCTGCGCACGCGCCGCGTGGTAGGCAGGGTAAGGGTTCTCCGTCGGGAACGGCCACGCCGCCCACTCAGGCATGGATGCTCGCCCCCCCACGCTCCTCGCGGTACGCGCGGTCGACCTTGCCCATCGGAGTGATGGGGTCCGCGCCCTCGAAGTACTCGGCGGCGATCGCCTCCCAGTTGTTCGTCCCTCGTAGTTCACCCAACAACGACATCACCCCGATGTCGATGCGGCTCATGATCGTGTACGCAGCCGGGCCTGACAGATGGCGAAACGCGTTCCCCAAGGGGCCCGTCGGCGAATAGCGAAGCTCGATCAACGAGGCCACGTACTCCGGGGTAATGGTGAACGGCTGCGCTCCCCAGTACATCGCAATCGGCTCCCGCCAGTATGCGAAGACTTCCTCAGGAGTCAGAGTGTCCGACGGCACAAAGAAACCCCCTTCCACACTAACTCGCCATGTCGCATCCACGTCGCATCTCAGGCATTCGCGCATGACCAAATTCAGTGCCTCTACATGTCCGCGGCTGAATCGCTTGACGCAGCCAAAGTCGAGAGCGCTCACACTCCCGTCGTCATGGAAGACGTAATTGCCGGGATGCGGATCGGCGTTGAACACACAGTAGTGGTGGTAGGAGCTGTAGATGAAGCGGTGGATCGCCTCCGCCCAACTATCCCGCAGACTCTGGTTCGCAGCGAGCGCCTCGCTCCAAGATTTGCCCCGCACCAGCTCCTGGGTCAGCACCCGGTCAGTACACAGCTCGCCGATCACCTCTGGGACGTGGATGAATGGGTGTTCGCGGTAGAGCTCGGCAAACTCGACCTGGTTGGCCGCCTCTAACCGATAATCGAGCTCCTCGGTGATACGGACACCAACCTCCTCAGCCGCCCCGCGGAGATCGAGGCTCGGCCTTTTCGGTGACAGGCCGCCGATCAAACCCATGAATGTTGCCAGCAACTCGGTGTTCTTGAGATCGGAACGGATTGCGGCCGCCACCCCGGGGTACTGGATCTTCACCGCGACGGCACGCCCATCGTGCAGTTGGGCGGCGTGCACCTGGCCGATCGAGGCCGCCGCAAGCGGCTCCCAGTCGAACTGAGCGAACGCCCCCTCGGTCGGCTGAGCGAGCTCACGCTCGAGTACCTCTCGAGCGAGCTCGGGCGCCATCGGCGGCGCATCGTCGCGCAATCGCGTCAGCGCCGCCTGGTAGGTCGATTGGAATTCCTCTCCCACTATCGGGCCGAGCGAAGCGAACGAGAGCATCTGCCCAGCCTTCATCAGGGCGCCCTTCGAGCGGCCGAGTAGTTCGGTGTAGCGCTCCGCGGTGCGGACATGAAACTCAGTGCTCTCCGTACCCGTCAACTTGCTCCGCAGACCCGCCACCACCGCCTCCCCGGCTGTGCGGGCAGTCAGTCCCATCAGTGGGGCAGCGCGCCGCAAGCGTCCCCGGCCTATGCCATCGCCAGGCGGCGTCGCCTCGCTCGCATCTGGAGGCCGTCCGATTTTGGGCACCAAGTTCCTCCTATTCAGGGGTTACTGACTTCGACTAAGTGTATACTTAGGAGCAAGATCATGTCAAGCACGACCCGCGAGCGCATCATCGACCAGGCGATGCACCTGTTCAGCCAGCACGGCTATGCTTCCACCAGCGTCGCCAAGATCGAGGCCGCCGCCGGCCTCACCCCCGGCGCCGGTGGGCTCTACCACCACTTCGACAGCAAGGAAGCCGTCCTCGCCGCCGGCATCGAGCGCCAGCTCGCGCGACTGGACGCGCTACGTGAAATCCGCCACGTGCTCGCCCCACTGGGAGACCTCAAAGCCGAGCTCACCCTCACCGCCCGCTACATCCTCGCGGAGCTCGACCGCGAGTCCGAGCTACTGCGCATCCTCGCTTCCGAAGCACGTAACCGACCGCAGCTGCTGACCGCCGCCGTCGACCAGTTGGTGAGCTCCACATTCAGCGGCTTCGCCACCTGGATCGCGCAACGTATCGCGCGTCCGATCACGGACGAGGAGGCCACGGCAATCGCCGCCCTCGGGCTCGGGGCGTTACTCTCCTCCCGCCTGCTGCGCGACGTCCTCGACATCCCAGCCCAGGTCGACGACGAAACACTCCTCGACACCTGGGTCCGGCTCATGCTCAGTGCTCTGGGCGAGCCGGCACCCGAGGGCTCGGCCTGAGAGGCGATGGCTCCCAAGGAAGTAGGCTTACCACTCGGGTCTTGAACCCCGACGTGGCGATCGACGCAGGTCCTCAGCTCGCGGGACCGACGGCTTGCACGATGAAGCCCTCACGTCGCGCGGCACTGGCGAGCCGCTCGTCGAGGGTCACGATGTTCAGCGAGGTAGGCACCCCCTCCGAGGCGATGACGGCAGCGGCAAGCTGCAGCGAGTCGGCACCGCGAAGCGGGTGTACTCGAAGGAGGCGACGTGCGGCGCCTTTTAGCGCCGCAGTCGGCTGCACCTCGTTCCAGCTCTCGGCGAGACGGCCTAGGCGCTCGAGTGCGACCGTGATCGCGCCATCCGTCAACGCTCCTTCCCGCTCCAGCCTGGACACGGCGGACACGCACTCGACTTCAGTTGCCCACCATACGCACATAACCGGATCCTGCGCGGCGCTCGCCAGCAACCCCTCCGTGCTGGCCTCGGTGACAATCAGCGGCACGATCGCCGAGCTGTCCCAGAACCTCAACGGCCCTCGCGCCTCTCCTCGATCAGTGCCGCAACAGCGCTTGCCGAAGCCCTCAAACTCGGCGGGCTCGTACTCAGCAACTCCGTCACGGGTGGCTTGCGAGCCGCCCGGACTGCTCCGGCACGCTCCAGCCGCTCGATCCTTCCCTCAGCGTCAGGAGAAGCACTAATCGCAGACTCCAACCGCGCAACCGGCGTGCCACGGTCCATGATCAGCACCGACTCGCCAGCGCGCACCTGATCGATCAGCGCACTGAGCCCGTTCTTTGCTTCGGTAATCGTCGCGACGACCATCAGGGCTAGAATAGCGCGATTGCCCTAGCTACTCAAGCCCTCGATGGAGATCCCGCCGTCGATAGGGCTCGGGAGCAACACCAGGTCTCAGCAAGTATCAGTGGCCAGGCTCTGCCGCCGGATCAACGACAACTACACCCGCGGCATCGAAGTCTCGTCGGTTGAGGGTCACGACCGCCAGATCATGCGCGAGCGCGGTCGCGGCGATGAGGCTGTCCTTGATCGGCATCGCGCGCCCTTGTGCGCGAAGCGTCGCCAGCAACTCGGCCCAGCGCAATCCCGTCGCAGCCTCCCACGGGATGCACTGCAACCTCTGTACTCCGTCCTCGAACCAGCGCTCGAGCCGGCTTCGGCGGCGACCACGGGGGAGCAGCAGGATGCCGAAACGGATCTCCCCCAGGATCACAGGGTCCACGGCCAGCTCGGGCTCGTTGCGCCCAAGCCAAACGACAACACGCTCGTCCGGGGCGGGCCTGGTCGCCTCCGAGAGGACGTTCGCGTCAACCAGAAAGCGCGCCAATGCGATCGGCTAAAGCGAGTCCGTTGACTCCGACTCGATCTCCACGAACCAGCCGTCATCCGGGCACGATCGCAGCCACTCGACCAAACCACGGTTGGGCGGCGGCGTCAGCCGAGTGAGCCGGTACTCATCAGGGCCTACCCGGTCGACCTCGAACTCCTCCCCCGCCTCGATGCCATCCGCAGCACGAAGCTCCGCGGGGAGAACGATCTGACCCTTTGTGGAGATGACCGTACGCATACATGTAAGATAGCATCTTACTAATAGAGGCGACGATGGCCCGCCACACAGACAAGGAAATCGAGTAGGCCGCCCGGCGGTTCGAGCAGCTCGCCGACTCGCTGGACCCGGACGCAGCCAAAGTCGAAGGCACCGGCGACGACCTCCGCGAAATCGCCACCGCCGCTGAGGCGGTGCGAGCCGATGACGCCCGCTTGCGCGAGGCAGTCGTCCCGACCCGATGAAGAGATACTGTTGGGGTGAGATCGTTTTCGGAGGTTGCATGGGACTTGACCAACACCACGAGCCGCCAGCTGAAGCGCTGACGTTTGCGGGGATGTGTGCCTCGCCGACCGAGGAGGCCGGAGCGATCGCGCGCGTCGCGTCCGAGTCCGATGCCGCTGTGGCACCGACATCGTGAGCGTCCTACTCGTCGCAGAGATGCACGGACGGGCCGCGCTGGAGCCCGAGCTACGTGCGCTGCTACGCGAACTCGCCGACGCGAGCCGCGCGGAGCCTCAGTGCACCGACTTCCGTTTACTAGCCGTCGAGGAGCCCGGTGAGTTCGTGCTGCTCGGCTCGTGGAACACGGAGACGGCCCTGCGCGAGCACTACGACACGAGTCACTACCGTCGCTATCGCGACCAGGTCCAACCGCTGCTGGCCCGTCCAAGCGACGTGGTCGTCCATCACATCAGCACCACCGTGCACGCTGCCGACCCAAATCCGCCGGACCCTGCGCTGCTCGGGTAAGCCGAACCAGCTCCAGAAGCATGACATCGCATGATCGTGCGATTGTTCAGAGGGCGCTAAGGTCGGCGCATGGTCCTCCAGCCGAGTCTCATAGTCCAGGTCCCACGCGGCGGCGCCGTCGACAGGCAGCTCGAAGCGCACGCGCTCCCAAGCATGGAAAGCGGCAAGGTCGTAGTCGAGGCCGGCCCGACTGACGCCGAGGGCAATCTCGAGGCGTCCGTCGCGGGCCAGGTCGTGCTGTCGCTTCCATCACCGCAGGCGCTGGAGCGGGAGGCTGGCCAGGTTCGCCGCGTGATCGCCCACGCTGGCACGGGGATCGAGCCGCTCATCGTCGAGGTAGAGGCCGCCGAGGAGCTGCGCGAGAACGAGCTGGACGCCTTGCTCGATGCGACACGCCACGCCTCACGTACGGTGATGCTGCGCATCGTCCGCGATGCGTAATCGGCGCTTCTCCACCTTCGCGGGGGTAAGAGGACGTCGTCGTTCATCATCTGGCCGCGACCGTCCACGTGTTCGACCCCAACCCTCCCAACTCGGCGGGGCTGGGATGAGGACGCGGATTGCAAGCATCTGAGCGGATCGGGTGTGTGCTTGCGGGCGGCGGTGCTCGTGGGGCTTATGAGGCTGGGGTGCTCTCAGTCCTCGGCACGGCGCTCGAGGCGCGCGGGGAGCGACCGACGCTGTTTCTCGGCACCAGTGTCGGCGCCATCAACGCCGCGTATATGGGCGCAAGCCAGCATCTGAGCGCCGACCAGCAGGCAGCCGGGTTACTGTCGCGCTGGCGACAGGTCATGAAGGAGGGCGTGATTCGTCCGATCTTGCGCCACCAGCTGCCGCTGACGGCGCTGCGCTATCTCGGGGGACTGCTGTCGGTCCCCGGGGCGCGTGTACCGAGCTTGCTCGATCCCACCCCGCTGGCGCGCAGCCTCGAGCGCTGGATGAGCTGGGATGACCTTCACCGCAACGTGACCGCAGGGGTCCTCCAAGGTGTTGCGGTGGTCGCGACCGCCGCGCGTACCGGCGGGACGGTCGTGTTCGTCGAGGCCGGCACCGAGCTCGCATTGCACAAATCGCACATCGTCGAGTATGTGCCCACCGAGCTCGCTGAAGAACACGTCCGCGCATCGGCTGCGATCCCGGTCCTGTTCCCCCCGGTACGGGTGCAGACACCGGCGGCGGCACGCGGCTGGTACGTGGACGGTGGGACGCGGTTGAACACCCCGATCAAGCCCGCCCTGGACCTCGGCGCTGAGCGGCTCGTGGTGATCGGGACCGAAGCGATCACCCAGGAGGCGCCCCGACCAGGGAGTCACGACTGTGAGCCCCCCGACTTCGCGGACGGCGCGCTGCACGCGCTGCAGGGGACGCTCGTGGACCCGCTGGGCGAGGATATGCGCACGCTCGGGAACGTCAACGCGTTCTTCGCCGACGGCGAGGACGCGCCCGCCGGCACTCGTTACCGCGAGGCGCGCGGCAAGCCGCCCTACCGTCGCGTGCCCTACATCTTCATCGCGCCGAGCCGCCGGGGCATCATCGGCGAGATCGCCTCGGAGGTCTTCCGCGCCCGCTATGGCGGCCTGAAAGGCCTTCGCTCGCCGGATTTTCCGCTTTTGAACCGTCTCCTAGGCGGTGACAGCCCAGCACACGGCGACCTGCTCAGCTACCTCCTGTTCGACAGGGACTTCATCGACGCGCTCATAGACCTCGGACGAGACGACGCCACGCTGGCTGAGCACCCCACCAGGACCCCAGCGGCCATGGCAGACCGAGCCGCTCGACGCATTCGTCGGACCAAGCCCGTCCGAAGACCCGACAACCTCCTATGCGGCCAGCGGACGATCCCGCGAGTCGGCGTCCAGGGCTTCCACGAAAGGCCTATGAGCAGGACGGCGAGACCGCCGATTCGCAATCGTTCCCCCGTCACCGCCGCAAAAATCGCTCATTTGCAGCAGAAGCGAGAGATAAGTGAAGAGGACCGTACGTTGCACAAACCCCGTGGTGGGGGAGCCGCTGAGCTTGATGTAGAGCGAGGGCCGCGTTCAGATTGCAGGCAAAACGTGCCTATAATGCAGGCATGCTAAGAATCCAGTACACGATACGCCGCGTGTCGCCTGCTCTCGATGCCGAGCTTCGCCGCGAGGCGAGCGAGACAGGCAGGACCCTCAACGCCGTGGTCGTGCAGACGCTCGAGGACGCGAAGCTGCCCTCCGCAGCCAGCGAGCACGACGACCTCGACTGGTTCATCGGGCGCATGCCGGCTGGTGCTGGCGACGAAGCCGACGCACAAGCATGGCTCGACGCACTTCCGGTCGAGCCCGTCGTGTGAAACTCGCACTAGACACGAACGCCTACAAGGCCCTCGGCGAAGGCAACCGGCAACTAGCCGAGGAAGCACGCACAGCCGACGCCGTCGGTCTACCGATGATCGTGCTCGGAGAGCTTTGGTTCGGCTTCATGAACGGAACCAAGCTACGGCAGAACGCCGCCACGCTCGAACGCTTCCTTGCCACACCCCGCGTTGGTGTGCTCGAACTCGACCGCCAGACAACTCGCGTCTTCGGCGAGATCGCAACCCTACTCCGGCAAGCAGGCACTGCGATACAGCAAAACGACATCTGGATCGCGGCGCTGTGCAAACAACACGGATTCGCTCTCGCAACCCGAGATCACGGCTTCCAACACGTCCTCGGACTCGAGGTCATCGAGTTCACAGTGCACGTGCCATAGACTAGAGGTACTCGGTGAATATCAACAGGGAGACCGCGAGGCGACAAGGCCATCTGACGCCTGCGCCCAGTGGGTTACTCGGGTCTAGAAGTTGCTCGATCGAGGTGGTCACGCACGTCACGAGCCAGATGTTCGCTTGCGACGTAGCGTGTGGTGGGCCCCCTTCCTTGCTGACTGATAAGCCCAGCATCCAGAAGGCGCCGTAGGTCGCTGCTCGCCGTGGGGGCCGATACGTCGGCCTCGGCAACGTAGACAGCTCGGTCAGTACCCTGGAAGAGGCTCTGCTCCAGGGCGATGACAAGACGGTCTGGCCAGTCGCGCCGGTCCACGAGCTTTTCGAGGTACGCCCATCGCGCACCAGCCTCAGCGAGTTGCCTTCGGCGGCGATGGGCTTGCGCTATATGCGCTTCAACGCAGAGCTTTACGAACGGCGTCGCATCACGCTCAGGCTGAAACGATCCTCCCTGCACCGCCTGCAACGTCGCGTAATAGGCCGATGTGTTGCTGCCCAGGTATTCCTCAATCGAGACGAACTCGGGAGCCAGCAACCCGCCTCGTGCGAGCACTAGAGACTGGATAATCCGTGAGATCCGCCCATTGCCGTCTCGGAACGGGTGGACGGAGACGAGATGCAGATGGGCCATCGCCGCACGCACGATCAGGTGGGCATCGGGATCACCATGGTCAAGCCAGTCCATGATCTCCCCCATAAGCAGCGGCACCTGCTCGGCCGGCGGACCAACGTACGCGGGCGGTCCGCCATCCGGACTAGTGACCTCGATACCACGCCGACGATACTGGCCGGGCTCCTTATCCTTCTGGAAGTAGCAGGCATCGAAGTGGAGATCGACCACGACACGATCCACCCACCGGAACACGGGATCATCAGACATGGCGCCGACGTGATCCATCGCCCGCGCGTAGCAGGAGAGCGCCATCCGATCCTCGTCGGTTGGGTCGGTCGGCTGGTTGCCGCTCACTATGGCTAACGTCTCGTCCGCGGGCACGTGGAACCCCTCGATCTCGATCGAGCTCTCGGCTGAGGCCGCACGCCACTGGCGGCGCAGGGTGCCAAGCCATCGCCCGGCGACGCTGGCCTGGGCGCCAAGCTCGTCGCGCAGCACATCAAACGCCGCGAGCTCCGCTTTTAGCGCAGCATCGGGTCGGGGAGTGCGGTAGATCATACGCTTAGCATAGCCGATTAGTCGTATTATCGTCTATCATTTTTAGTCTTTAGCCATCGGGGCGGCCTGCCGCCGATTCGCTGGGCCCAGACACGGCTAGGCCGAAGGCACCGACGAGCTCCGCGAGATCGCAACCGCTGCTGAGGCGGTGCGTCTAGACGATCCCCGCCTGCAGGAGGCCATCCTCCTCGCCCGGACACGCGGCCGCGGTCCTCGAACCACATCGCGCGGGCCCTCGGGGTATCACGGACAGGCCGCTCGGCCGCGATTTCGCCGACAAGGCAAGTACCCGATCTCCTTTGGTGGACGGCCCACCGCAGACAATCATCTATGGACTGAGGCGGAGAACCATCGAACCAGAAGGTCGGCGGTTCGACCTTCCGTGTGGGTGATGGACCTAATCGGAGTTCTATCGAACCACGATCTACAGGGGTCGCTGGCTCGGTTGGCCGAGAAACTGGCCACTGTGCGGGCCAGCGGCGGATCTCGGCGGCGGACTGTGGCCTGTCGGCAGCGGCCTCGCCGGCCAGGCTGGGTGCTGAAGGCTGTCGTCCAAGTGCTCGCCGATCGAGACGAGCCGATGCGAGCCAAGGACATCCATGCTGCCGTTGAGGCGTTGGTGGGCGAGTCGGTCTCGTGGTCCTCGATCAAGGGTGCCCTTGCTGACCACGTCTCGGGCTCTTCGTGTCGGTTCGTGCGGATCGCCCGAGGCCGGTACACCTTGGCGTAGCCTGCCCTGCTCCCCCGATCCGTCAGGTCGTGCCATCGAGCACCATCTGGGGCCTACCGCAACTTGCGCAGTTCCTCGCGGCTGATCTCTGCATCCTTGAGCAGCCGTGACAGCGTCCCGATTGACATGGCTCGGCGAGCTACCGGAATGCTTAATGTACGGCGGGTAGCGACATGGACGTAGATGTGGTGGCTGCCACGACTTCGGTCATGCTCCCAGCCCTTGCGTTCCAAGACCCGGATGAGTTCTTTGGCGGTGAGCCGAGGGAGCTTCTCGCTCACGCGGCCGGCACCAGTTTACGGTGCTCGATCTTTGGTAGCGACCAGCCACGCTCCCGGCGGGCGTCAAGGTAGAGCGCCATTGCCTCTTGGATCATGGCGGTGGCCTCCTCCAGGGTGTCTCCCTCGCTGATGCAGCCAGGCAGGTCGGGGACATAGGCGGTGTAGCCGCCCTCATCCTGGGGTTCGAAGACTACGTCAAACTCGTGCTGTCCATTCATGGTCTCATTATACATCGGCAGCTCGGCAGTCGGCAAGCCGAATGTGGCGCTGAGGCCAGCACGTCGCACAACCGGTATTGTCGGTCAGTCTATACGGGTTCGGCTAGCGCCAAATCAGGGGATTCCAGGCAGCAAACTTCTGTTAGTCGCTCGGCCTCGATCTAGCCGGGTTGTACTGCTTGACAGTCCCCACTGATTTCATACAGAATAAAGAGGATGGCACAGCATAAAGACGGATCGAAAACGCTCAAAGAGATTCTTTCGACTGATTACCACATCCCCGGCATCAGTTCTCGATTTTATCTTCCGACTGTCTTGCTGGCCTTTGCGGCGGTGATCGTCTATATCTGGACGCCAGGCATAAAGAACATTGACTGGGCTTTTGTTATAGCGATTCTTGTGATCTTTGTCGTCTCGACTATCTCTACCACCGTCCAGCGATTGCTGCGGCTATTCCATAGAAAGTAGCGATCTACCTTCACCCTGCCAAACCGTCGGCGACCGCCTGAACACAAGACTTAAGTCCGAGGATATCGTCCAAGTCTAGTGCGATTTGACTGAGGTCGCGTTTAGAAATCGCTTTCGCAATATCAGGTAGCTTCTCGATTAGCTGATAGCCATATTTGAGGTTCGAGATTGTATTAAACGCCTGCGGACCACTCCGAAAACCCGGCGGCGCGTGCTTAAGGAAGCGAGCGTGGCTGAGGTCGTAGACGAGTTTGGCTGCTGGCCGCAACTTGGCAGGCAGCTTGGCGATGACTGTTGCACGCTTAGCGGCCTCGACCAGCTTCAAGCTCTTGAGTGGAAGATAAAGTAGAGAGGCAACAGCGACGCCGCACTCCACCTCCAGCTTCAACTCGTGCACCGTACATTTGAGACTTGCCAGTAGCTCATGAATGAGACTTCCGTGCGACGGTACACATGGATTAATCGGGGGTGGCGAAGTGCCACCACCTCCACTGCCATTCGTGGACGCCCCGGTCCCACTGCCGTTGCTACCGCCGCCACTGTTACCCACGGGTGGCGGCGAGCTAGGCGGGGTTGACGAGAGAAAGCCAGCGATTGCGAAGCTGCCGTGACTGGTAGCTGCGATACCTATTGCGTCTTTCAGGCCGCTAACAGGGGCCGGGGTATCACCGAGCGGGCCGCCTATCGTTCCATTGCCTAGCAGACCATAGCCACTGTCACCCCATGCCCAGACAGTGCCATTCCTCACAAGCGCATAGCCATTGTCATTCCCGGCTGCAATGGCCGTGACTTCCGTGAGCGAGTGAACTTCAACGGGAATGTAGCTGTTACAGCAGGCGCCGTCATCGCCGATACCAAGCTGTCCGCCTGAATTGTCGCCCCACGAGTCAACGTGTCCGTTTGAGAGCAGAGCATATGCAGCACCACCTGTTCCTTGTACGGCGATAGCGTTGGTGATGACACTTACTTCGACTGGAGTGTCACTGTATTCAGGGCTCCCGGCGGTGCCGTTCCCAAGCGCTCCCAACGAGTTATTGCCCCACGCCCATACTGTCCCGTCCTTCTCGACAGCATATCCGTCAAAACTCGGTGATCCACCGACTGCTACGACTTCATGCAGTCCGCTGATCTGTACCGGCGTGGTGCTGTAGGCGGATGCGCTTCCGGTGCCCAACACGCCTTCGCGGTTGCTTCCCCACGCCCAGACCGTCCCATCGCTCTTGAGGGCGTAGACGGTTCCGTAACCACTCGCGATCGACGTCACGCCGGAGAGGCCAGGGACCGCCACCGGCACGTCGCTATATGGGCCAGCCTGCCCGATACCGAGCTGTCCTTCTTGGTCTTCGCCCCAAGCCTCGACGGTGCCACCGGAGAGGAGCGCGTAGCCATCGGCGCTGCCGCCGGCAATGGCAACAGCCCCGCTCAAACCGCTGACTTGGACGGGCACATCGGAGCCGCTTGGGCTTCCGTCTCCGAGCTGCCCAGCCCCACCGTAGCCCCAAGCCCACACCGTCCCATCGTTGCGGAGCGCGTATCCGCCTTCTCCATCGGTGCTTCCCGCGACTGCGTAGATTTCGTTGATGCCCTGGACTTCGACTGGCGTCCCAGTTTCCCCGCTCCACAATCCATCGCCGAGCGATCCTTGGTTGTCAAGGCCCCACGCCCAGACCTTCCCAGCCGCCACGGAGGCGCAGGCATTGCTCGCAAACAAAGCAAGCAAGGTGAGCATGGCCACCAGCGCAACAAGATTGCGTGCGAGGACTCGATGCGCAGCGATGTTCTGGGTCGCGTTAGGAACGCGTAGTCTCCCGATGCGGAACATCAGCGGCGGGATCTTACACCACCTTCTCGGCGTCTTGCGAGCAACGTTGGGCTGCATCTCTATATTCCAATCTGCGCCACAACATGCACGAGCCAAGTGCAAGGGCGAAGGCTGGTTCTGTTACTCAGCACGTCGTCGCCCGTCGTACAAGTGCCATTGAGCGACGTAGTGCGCTGATGCCTCGACTCGTCGCGCCTCAGATGAGCCTATACCCCACGCCGCGCTGGTTGATGACCCACCGTTCGCCGCTGGCAGCGAGTGTGCTGCGTAAGCGGCTGGCGTGGCTGTCGAGCGTGCGTGTGGAGCAGACCACCGGGTATCCCCAGACGGCCCGCAACAGCTCTTGCTTGTGGAAGACCCGCTGGGGATCGCTGGCGAGGTGGACGAGTAGCTGGTACTCCATGTGGCGCAGATCAAGGTGCTTGCCGTGGAGGCTCGCCGTGTAGGCATCGGTGTCGATCGTCAGTGGGCCGACCCGGAGCACCCGTCTACGCTGGGGGCCGTTGGCCCGGCGCAGGATGGCCCGGAGCCGGGCTCGCAGCTCCAGGTAACAAGCTGGGCGGGGTAGGAAGTCATCAGCGCCCGCCTCAAAGGCCCGGAGCAGATCGGGTTCCTGGGTGTTGGGGCTGAGCACGATCACCGGCATGTCCTCCTGCCACGGGGAGGCGCCTGGGTCGCTATCGCGGATCTTCCGCAGCAGTTCCAGGGCGCCGTGTGGGGAGTCCAGCGCTCCGAGCACTACCAGCGCCGGTGGCTCCCTGCCGGCCAGCAGTTCGGCGTGGGTGGTGCTCAGCGCGAGCGTTGCCGGGTGGTTGTCGGCGATCAGCTGGTCAACGAGGTCGCGGCCGAGGTCGCGGTCGGCCTCGATGACGAGTACGAGCTGGTGGCTGGGCATTTGGTCGTCCAGCCTCATTCGGGCTTCTCGGTTTCGATGGCGTAGGCCAGCAGCGCCGTTGTGGTGTCGAGCGCGATGGCAAGCCCGGAGAGCGTCGTCCAGGCAGGGTCGCGTAGCCCGTCCTCGATCCGGGCCAGTTGCTCGGCGCTGATGTCGATCGTGGCGGCGAGGTCATCGACCGTGAGGCCCTTGGCGGAGCGTAGGCGTTGGATGGCGCGGCCGAGCTGATCGCAGTCGGGGGGCGGGCTTTGGTTCTCGCTGCGGTGGGGTCTGGCTTTGACGGCCGGCGGTTTGCCCCGCAGGCCGAAGTAAGTGGCGAGTACCTGCCGGACGCGCTCGACGCCGATGCCGACCTGCTCTCCGGTTGCCTTGAGTGTGCGGCCCCCGACGACGCGCAAGCGGAAGACCTCGAGGTTGCGCTCGCTCACCGGCCGCTCGATCCCGTTGGGGTGCGGTTTCAGCGCCATGCCGTGCCGACGGAGCGCACGCAGGATGTCGTAGAGCGCCTCGGGGGTGATCTCGGAGTGCCAGATCAGCTCGCGGTAGGTGTGTTCGAGTAGGCACCAGGTGGTGTCGATGCCGCCGCGGTGCAGGCAGGCCAGTGTGGTGGGCTCAAGGCCCATTTCGGAGAGACGCATGGTGGCCTCTCAGATGCCGATGAGGTCGAGTGAGAACAGGTGGCGGGCGCAGTGTGAGGCGCCGACGTAGTCGTCCAGGCGCCAAGCCACGCCAGCGGCCTCCAGCTCGGCGACCGCTTCGTTGATTGTCTCGGGTGCGATGTCTGAGAGGGCGCGTTGTAGCTGTTTGGGTGTCCAGCGCTCGGTGTGGTCGTCGTCACGTAGTAGCTGGTGGACGATGGCCCGCTGCTCGAACTGAGTGTCGCTCTCTGGCGTATGATTGGCTGGCATGGGAGCTTGTACCTCCTGTGTACGACCCCGGCTGGCTTCCGTCCAGCCGGGGTCACGTTTTCACCTTTTCACCAGCAAGGTCTACCAGCCGCCCAGGACGCCAAAAATCCCGCCGGGTTTTGCCGGATTTTCCGGCAAAATAGGCGGGTTGTCGTCGAAGGATTCTGTCCCTTGGCGCAGCGCGTGAACTTGCGCACTCATGGATACCTGTGAATGTGGGCGAGCCACCTGAGTAACTACGGCTAACCAGGGATTTGTGACAGTGCCACCACCATCGGCTCGTCAGTACACGGCTCACGATGATTGGCCGGCTCCACAGCTTGCCATATCACGGCGTGACCCGGTTTCCTTTGGGGGCGGTCCAGGCCCTGGCTCCTTCCGGGGGGTCTGGGCCGCTCTGTCCCTCGGATCGGAGGCCCTGGTATGGCAATCGTGTTGGATCGGGCGCAGCGCAACGCCGTATATGGCTTCGTGGTCAGCGACCTGGCCGAGGTCGGGAGCTTTGCGGCGGCGCTGGAAGCCAGCGAGGTCAAACGCGCTGAATGGCTGCGCCGCAACTTCGAGCAGGCCGCGCGGCTGCTGGATCAGATTGGGTGGGAGAAGATGGGCTCCCGCGAGCGCTACGAGGTGCAGCTGAGCGACGCTGACGTGTTGGCGTTGTTCGGCCGGCTGCACGAACGGGCGAGCCGGGTCATCGATGACGCGATCAGCGAGTTCGCCCGCGCGATGCTGGCCGACGCGTTCTGTGTGGCTGAGGTCACCAGCCGGACGCTCGGCGGTGTGGGCGAGCCACCGTTGCGTCTCCCCCTCTTGTGGGTGATCGAGGGCGGGCAGCCGGAGCAGTAGCCGCGTCGGCTACTAGTGTGTCGATGGCCCCGGTGGCCTGGGCCGCTCTTACGCGCTCGCCCGAGGGCCTAGCTCCTGATGATCTGCGACACCCGCTGGTGGCTCATGCCCATGATCTCGGCGATGGCCTTCATGGGCAGGCCCTCGCCGTAAGCCGTGCGGATGGCTTCGTCCCGCTCCTGCCGGAGGTCTTCACCGGCTTGCTCCAGCGCGGCATCGCGCTTGGTGTAGTCCTCGGCGAAGGCGGCCAGGCGGGTTCTGGCCTCGGGAGCTTGGCGGGCTGGTCGGGCGATCTAAAGATCGTGTAGCCTATTCTTGCTAGTCGGTTAGCAAGAACAGCTCTACGCCAACCACCACACCGAAGGGGAGGGATCGCGACAACATGAGACGAGCCATTGGCCTCATCAGCCTGGGGATTGCCAGCCTCTTGGCGGTGCCGGGCACCGCTGCTGCCGGTGGTGGCGCTTCGATTGCTGCCGCCCCGGCCGTCACCTATGGCCAGCCGGAGTTCGGCAATACGGCCACTGACGGCGGCACCGATCCCGGCAGCCTGAGCCTTGAGCAGCAATGCTCGCAGACTGGCAACAATGGCTGGTGGAACCTGCCCGTGGTTGCTGGCGATGCGGTCACAATCGATTGGGAAGCACCAGCCGAAAGCTATGCGATGGTGTTTCCCGTCGGCACCACGGATTTCAATGTGGCTGGCACGCAGGCCGTCGAACACTCCACAGTGTCCAGCAATGGCAAGGCCGCGATGTGGTTCCGGGCCACCGTCGGTGGCACGATGCCCTTGGTCATCGGGGCGGGAGGCTGCTTTACAGCTACCACCGGCCCGTACAGCTTCACGGCCTACGTCAAGCATGAGGTTCGCCTGTTCATCCCCCGCCGACGGGTGTTGCCGCTGCATGGCACGGTGGCAGTCCGCGTCAGCACGCCTGAAGGCCAGCCAATCAGCGACCCGGCACTGCGTGTGCTGGTGCAGGCCCAGAGCCACGGGCACTGGCGGGGCATTGGGAGCACGTCCGCTGTTGGTGGTGTGACCAATGTGCGATGCACGGTGCCTGCTGGTCTTCGCGGCAGTCACACGTTGCTGCGGGCTATCGCCCGTGGCAACGAATACGAACCCGCTTCCAGCGCCACCGTGCGGGTGCGGGTGGCATGACGCCGGATTGACCTGGACGGACGGTCGCGTGAGACGCTAAGAAGTAAATGCGTAAAAGAACCAACCGACGACTGCGATCTACCGTCATGGTTCTTAGGAATGATCTTCATCATCGGCTAGGTGATAAGGGGCAACCATAACTATGAGTTCCCGCAGGGCCTCACGAGCGATATCTACCGTGCCTTGCCCACTGAATTGATCGGTGTCTCTGCGCCATGACCACCAGCGACCCAAGAGTTCACGGCCGTAGACTACTCGCCGCAGCCCAGCCGATACGATCCTGGCTTCTTGCTTGCGGATGTGGTGGAAGGACTCAGTAAAGGACAGCTCTTGAGGAGCCTCACAAGCCGTGACAAAAAGCCAGAATCGTTCAGCCTCATCATAGGGCATGGCTGAATGGTATTTGTGCAAAATATCATTCAAGCGCTCTAGTGAATCTTCATCCTGATTACCAAGTGCAGTTTGCGCCTCCGGCGTGTCTCCTTCAATTTGAAGCCATCCGTGAAAAGCTCGCCGATCACTCACCCGCCAACGCCCCCTAGTGTCCTCTGTCCACGGCGGTACGTCGCAGAGGTCATACAGTGCATCCGCTGCACGTAGACCCAGCAGAGCGGGGACCTTACCAAAGGGCACCTCTTCAGGACCCCGACCAAAAGGCACCTCTTGATTCTGCGTGTGACCAGGCTCGCTATTGACAGTCATACCAACCTCGATTCTGTAACTACACTATGTCATATGCCTACATTGCTGGCAAGGACTGTTGATCTAGGGAGCGCAATATCTCTTCTATATGCTCAATCCTGCCTTGGCTCAGGGGCGGCGTCTGACATTTGAGTGCCGCTTCCAAAT
Organism: uncultured Solirubrobacterales bacterium; assembly: GCA_963747875.1. Lineage (GTDB taxonomy): Bacteria > Actinomycetota > Thermoleophilia > Solirubrobacterales > Solirubrobacteraceae > Palsa-744. Next base: position 3,902,190 of record CAVVGU010000001.1, on the reverse strand, counting down.
CCTGCTTTGCGTGCAATCGAGCGGTTAGGGCGGCTTCAAGGCGAGGACGTGGCGGGTCAACACCGAGCATCAAGTCCACGTCAGTATGCACTTGTAGATCTTCATAAAATGCTCGCATACACATAGCGCCAAAATATCGTGGCCAGGGATTATCTGGCATGGCCTCCGCTATCTCTTCCAGTTCCCGAATCGACGTTGCACATATCTCCCGATCCGGTCGTGAATATGTATCCAAACTATTCAGGCCATAGGCTGGCATTTGACGTCTAAAATTGGCGTATGCCCTGATGCACTGAGCGAAGGTAGTTTGCAGAGGTGTAAGCTCTGCTGGATTTGCCAACATCTCATCAAGGTCTGCCAAGGCATTGTCTGGACGTTCCCAGTCGAGCAAAATCTGAGCCCGAATAGGCAATATGTCAATTCGTGAACCCCTATAGGCCAGAGCTGTTGTTAGAGCAGCGTAAGCATTGCCCAATTCGCTCGCCTCCCAATGCGCTACTCCCTTCCGGTACCAGAGTGGGGCGGCGGTTGGGTGTTCGCGTAGCGCTGTCCCCAGGATGTCCAACGCCATTTCGTGATCATTACAATAAAAAAGGACATACTGCTCCCAAAGAGAAGCTGCCTTACTATCGTTGCCGCGCTCAAGGCGCGCTAGTTCAATCGCGCACCTCAGCATAACGCGACCAGCCTCGAAGTTACCAAGCATCCTCTCCACTTGACTTATATGTTCAACCGCCCACAAAGAGTGCTCATCTGGTTTGGGTGTGGACATCCAATGCTTGAGAGTGTCTCGGGCCTCTTGCAATTCGCCAGAGGCGAGTTGTGAGCTAATCTTGGCCTGCAAAGGTACTGGAGCGCGCCGTCCTCGTTTCTTGGTTTTAGGGAGCCTATAGCGTTCGGCGGTGGCGTAGATTTCAGTCTCCCGCTCTGGAAACTCGGCAGCTAGTAGCGCGAGAAATATGCTACTTGGCGGCGTGCCGGTCTCGACGTTGGTGATAAGAGAGCGGCTGACGTGCAGTCTTGCTGCGAAACCCTCCTGCTTTTCACTCGTGCTTTTCCGTATGTGGTTGAGCAGGATGCCAAAACCGTTCGGCTCAGATTTGCGTCCCATCAAATGTCACGTCCTATCGTATTTGTCACGCCCAAACATATTCCAATGTCATGTGCTGCCAAGAGTGACCATTTAGATATTGCGGACATAGGTAATAGGTAGGGATACTACTGCCATGAACCAGCATCGCCCGCACCCTTGCGCCAGCCACATGGCCTCCTGCGACCACTGCTACCTCTGCGATGTCGTCGGCATCTGCTGCGCCACCCTGACGGCCAGCCAGCGGGCGCAACTCGAAGCAGCCATCCAATCGCCGGTCGGCGGCTTGCGCGTCGCCATCGCTGAGGAGGCCAGCACGGTTCCCAGCCTCCCCGAACTCGTCCGTCGTGACGTTCGGCACCCTCGGGCGCTGTCGGCGTCGGGCCGGCTGAGCCTGAGCCCGGCCCCTACTGCTGATCCCCTCTCCCACGAGTCCCGAAAGGAGCCCCAACATGCCTTATCTGCCCGTTCCAAGTGATGCCGGGGGGTCGCTGAGTCCGCACCAGGCGGCGCGGGCCAGCCGCGCCCAGGCCAAGGCCGAGCTGACGGTCTTTCGCCATGCGCTTGCAGCCCGCGCGCAGAGCGAGATGGACCGCCTGGATAGCCAGGCCGTGGCGGATGCGTCGCGCACGGCCCTGGAGGAGGAGCTGGACCTGCTCGACTACGGCATGAGCCGGGCCGGGCAGTCGGCCGCCAAGGTCGAGCTGGTGGCCCGGCACGTCGAGCGTCTGTCGGCCATCAACAATCGCCGGATCACCCGGCGCTTTGGAGGATGATGGCGATGTTGACCGTGCTCTTGGCGCTCATGGCCGGTGGGGTCGGCGGCGGGGTGGCCGGCGGTCTGGCGAGGTGGTGCGTCGTCCGGCGTCGCTCGGTTGATCCGCTGGCGCTTGATCCCGACCTTGACCGGCAGATTGACTCTGCGGCGGCGCAGTGGGCCAGAGTGCACAAGCGGCCGGGCGCGGCACCGCTGGTGGCCGACAAGCTGCGCCTGGCCTACGTCTTGAGCCAACGGCCACGACGTCGGCGCAGGCGGTGGTCAAGGTGATCTGGTTGGTAGTGATCGTGGGCATGGTGGTCATAGTGCTGGTGGCGCTCGCGCTCGGTTTCGACAATCCACCGAAAAGCGCAGTGAGCTACCGCACGATGGTCGAGCTGCACGACATCCGTCGCCGTTTTGATGCGGCCCAGGTCAAGTCGGAGCTGCGCCGCGATGGGGCGGATGCCCGGCGAGCGCTGCGCGATGAGCTGGACGGGCTGGACAGTCGGAGGCGGCAGCGGTGAATCACAGCAAGCCGCCATGGGAACGCCTGATGTGGTCGCTAATCGCCGCCGTTATCGGCCTTGAGCTACTGGCTGCGGTACTGCCTCGACTGCTCGTCCCCCTTGTAGTGCTCGCTGCCGTCGTGGCCGTGTTGCGTCTTATCTGGTGGTACACGCAGTGATAACTATTTCACAAAAATGTTGTTGACAAACGTCACAACGTATGCCAGGCTAAATGTGACGTCGCGTCACAAATTAAGTAGGTGAAGGGAGGTGAGCGATGGGACGGCGTAAGCCACGTAGTATCAAAATCCGTGAGGATCGGTTGAGTAAGCTCGATGGGACCAAGATGGAGGTCGCTATCTGGCTGCTTGCTCGTGGCAAAGTCGAAGATCGCACCCAGCGCGTTCAACCTGCCCCGCCAGCAAGTGATGAGGTGAATAGCCCGGCTGATGATGTGGGCGGAGGTGAACGCCCCGGTACACAGGGGGCTGCGTGATGGCGGCAGCGGTCCTGGGCGGCGTGGTGCTGGCCCTTTGCGGGGGGCTGGCTACGTTACTCGTGGATCGCGGACGGCGGGCTCCTGTTATGGAGAGCGTAGAGCTGCGCTTTGGAACGGATGTCAGCGAGAATGCGGTATGGGGGGTGCTGGGTTGTATCTCTGGTTTGCCAACTGCCGCGCAGGTGGTGTTGGAGCTAGTCGGCGACGTCGATGGTATTCGCCATTACCTGCACGCTGAGCCGGGAACGCTCGGGATACTGCGCGCCCATTTGCGTGGTCTGCTGCCGGGTGTGCGACTGGAGCCGGTAGAGCCGGCCCCGGTGAGTACCTGGCGGGCGGCGGCGCGGGCGCGGTGGGGTGGTCGTCACCCGTTGCTGCGCAGCGATCGCAGTGGTGAGTCGGCGGCGGCGCTCCTTGGCGCGCTGTCTGATCTGCATGGTGGCGAGAAGGTGATGGTTCGTTGGACGCTGCGCCCGGCGCGCGGCCCGTATCTGCCTGAGCGTCAGTCTCGGTCGCTGGCTCGTAACCAGGGGCTTTTGGTGCGGTTGTTCTCTGAGCGGCCGATCGACCCGGCGCATCTGCCGGCGCTGCGCTCCAAGTACAGCGGGCCGGTGCTCTACTCCCGTGCGGTGGTGGCGGTTGCCGCAGGCAGCGAGGGGCGGGGCGTGAACCTGTTGACGCGGGTGGCGGCGGTGCTGCGAGCGCAATCCGGGCTGCGTGGGCATCCCATGATTCGGTATTGCCGATCGGCCCGTGTGCAGCGCTTCGTGGAGCGGGTGCCGCCCGGCAAAGGCAGCCGGTTCTCACCGGCAGAGCTGATGGGCCTGATTGGTTGGCCGATCGATGCCCCGCGGGTGCCGGGCCTGGTGCTCGGTGTCGCTCCCCAGCTGCTCCCTCCGGTGCGGCTTCCGCGCAAGGGTGGCCGGGTGTTGGCGTACTCCACCTGGCCGGGGATGGAGAAGCGACCGCTGGCGCAGCCGCTCGTCGGTGCGCTCAGCCACATGGTTGCCGCCGGCCCTTCGGGAGTCGGGAAGTCCGCACTACTGGCGGGAGCGGTGGCCCAAGACCTGGCAGCCGGTCGTGGTTGCCTGGTACTCGACGGTAAGGGCGATCTCGCGGAGGAGATCCTGCGGCTGGTGCCCGAGGGTCGCCGGGGTGAGGTGATCGTGCTCGATCCTGCTCGGGCGGGTCCGGTGCCGGGGCTGCGGGTGTTCGGCGGTGGTGACCCGGAGCTGTCCGGTGATCTGGTGCTCGGCATGTTCCGCTCGATCTTCATCGACTCGTGGGGGGTCCGCTCAGATAAGTGGTTGCGGGCGGCCCTCGTGACGCTGGCCTATGACCGCTCGGCCACGCTCGCCGATCTGCCGTTCCTGTTCGCCTCGGACTCGTTCCGCAGGCGCCTGACCGGACGGTTGCAGGACCCATTGTTGAAAGCGACGTGGGCGCAGTTTGAGGCGATGAGCCCGGAAGGCCGCGCCCAGCAGCTCGGGTCGCCGCTCGGGAAGGTCAACGAGCTGGTCGGCCGGCGCGTGGTGCGCTCGGTGCTGGCTCAGTCTGAGCCGAAGTGGGACATGCGCCAGGTGTTGAATCGCGGCCAGGTGGTGATCGTCTCGCTGTCGCCGGGGGTGATCGGCTCGCCCGCCTCGAGATTGCTGGCAGCGCTCGTAATCCACGAACTCTTCCAGGCCGTGCAGGCCCGCTCCCAGGTTCCGGCCGCGAAACGACGTCCGTTCTATGTCTATGTCGATGAGCCCAAGGTGTTCACCGACATCCCGATGCCGTTGGACTCGCTGTTCGAGCTGGCGCGCGGCCTCGGCGTCGGCCTGACGCTCTCCGCGCAGTCGATCAGCCAGCTCCCCACCGACCTGGCCCGCTCGGCACTCACCAACGCGGCGACGCTCGTCGCGTTCCGCCAGAACGCCGACGACGCGAAGCTGCTGGCGCGGGAGCTGCCGGGCGTGAGCGCCGAGGAACTACAGGCCCTCGGGCGCTTTGAGATCGCGGCGCGTATCGGGCTCGGCCCGGGTGATGTCAGCCCGCCAGTCACCGGCCGTACCGTGGCGCCACCGGAGTCGATCAGCGACCCCGAGGCGGTACGCCGGGAATCGGCCGCGCGCTACGGCAACGACCCCAAGGAGGTCGACGCGGCGCTGCTGGAGCGCCACGGCCTGAGCGACAGCGACCCGGCGAGCGGGGATAGCGAGGCTGGCGAGACGCTGTTGCGCCGCCGTCGGAGGCAGGCACCATGAGCTGCGGACTACTCCGCCGGGATGTGCCGCTCGCTGCGCCGCTCGCCTCGCCGGTCGCCTTGAGTCACGATCGCCGTTCGCCCTTGTGGCATGAGGCTTTTCGGCGAATAACGCCAGGGGCTCTTGCCCTTGCGTGGTGTGTGTTGTTGTCCCATGCGGGGGGCCGGTCGTGAGCCGGGTCAGCGTTCCCCGGCTGGTGGCCTTGGCTGATGGGATGCCTCTCCTTGAGAGGCAGATCGTGGAGACGGTCGCTCGCCTCACCTTGGTCAGTGGTCGGCAGCTCTCTCATTTATTTTTTTATTTTTATATTTCTAATACTTCTACTGCCGCTCCGCCTTCTACTCGCGCACGTCGGGCTCGCCGGGTGCTGGCCCGGCTGGTTGAGCAGCGGGTACTCGATCGCTTGGAGCGCCGTCAGGGAGGGATCGGCGGCGGCTCCTCGGCGTGGGTCTACGCGCTCGGCCCAGCGGGGCGGCGGATGGTGGCGTATTGGGCTGGTGAGGGTCTGCCGCGTTCGCGCAGCGCGCACGAGCCTGGTGCGACGTGGACAGCGCACACGCTTGCCGTCAGCGACCTATACGTTCGCTTGCGGCAGGCGGAGCGGGCCGGGCGGGTGGAACTGCTGGACTTCGACGCAGAGCCCGCGTGCCATAGGCGGTATACCCGGCTCGGTGGCGCGGCGGGGGTGCTCAAGCCCGATGCGTTCGTGCGGCTCGGCATCGGCAAGGAATGGGAGGACTCCTTCTTCGTGGAGGTGGACCTGAGCAGCGAGCACCGCGGCCAGTTGACCCGCCAGCATCACGCCTACAGCGAGTATTTCCGCTCCGGCGAAGAGCAGGCCAAGACCGGGGTCTTCCCCGGCGTGCTGTGGATCGTGCCCGACACGCAGCGGCTGGCGCCGCTCGCCGACATCCACCGGGGGCTGCCTGAGCAGACACGGCGGCTGTTCACAGTGGCGACCAGCGAGCAGGCACTTGACGTGCTCTGCGGCCCGGCCTCGGAGGCTACGGCGGCAGGAGGCGCAGCATGAGCGCAGCGACTACCGGGCGCCCGGTGATGTATGGCGATGCGAAACGCTGGCTGTTATTGCACGCCGATAGCCTCAAGCTGCTGCCCGAGCTACCCGCGAACTCGGTCGAGGCCATCATCACCGACCCGCCGTATGGCATCGGCTTCGGCGGCGAGGCGTGGGACGGCGGCAAGCTGACCGACCCTGTGACGTTTCAAGGCTGGACGGCGGAGTGGGCGGCCGAGGCGCTGCGAGTTCTCAAGCCCGGTGGGTGGCTGGCGGCGTTCGGGACGCCGCGCACCGCCCATCGGCTGGTGGCTGGAGTGGAGGACGCCGGGTTTGAGGTCCGTGATCAGGTGCTGTGGCTCTACGCCAACGGCGTGCCGAAATCCCACCGCCGCGTTGACGGGCTCGGTAGCACGCTGAAACCGGCCTACGAGCCGATCCTGCTGGCCCGCAAACCGATGGAAGGCACGCTCGACGCGAACCTGGCGGCACATGGCACGGGCGCGCTCCAGATCGACGCAGCACGAGTACCGCGCCCAGAGGGTGGCCGGGGGTTCTGGCCGGCGAACGTCGCGCTCACGCACGGTTCACGGTGCCGGCCCGGGCGCTGCGAGGCGGACTGCCCGGTCGCGTTGATCGACAGCGAGCCTCGCCCCGCTCGGGAGATCAGCCGCCTGTTCTTCGCCAGCAAGGCCAGCCGCCGGGAGCGCGAGGCTGGCTGCGAGGAGCTAGCGCTCACCGAGGTGCCGATCTACCCGCGCGGGGGAGACTCGGTGCGGCTGGTGCGCAACACGCATCCGACAGTCAAGCCGCTGGAGCTGATGCGCTGGCTCACACGGCTGCTCTGCCCGCCGGGCGGCACGGTGCTCGACCCGTTCACCGGCAGCGGCTCGACCGGCGCGGCGTGCGTGATCGAGGGCCGGCGGTTCGTCGGGGTCGAACGCGACGAGCGGTATGTGCCGGTCGCACGGGCACGGATCGAGCACTGGTCCGCGGAGGCCCGGAAATGAGAGGAAACGCTGGAGCTGGATGGCTGCACGGCGTGCATAACGACCACGGTGAAAACCGGCTGCGTCGTCGTGCCCGCCGCAACCCCATCCAATCCAACAACACGGAGGTGCTTGGCAATGACCAAGGCACAAGAAGTCTACGAGAAGGTCGAGGCAATGACTGCCTCGGGCGAGGTCAAGAAGGCTGATGCCTTCAAGACCCTCGCAGAGCAGTACGGCCAGCCGGTCGACAGCCTGCGCGGCGCCTACTACCAGCACAAGCGTGTGCTGGACAATGGCGGCAATCCCCCTACCGGCAACGGTGGCGGGACTCGTCGCACCAGGCGGCGCGAGACGACCAGCGAGACAGCAGTCGAGTCTGCGATCGGCACGCTCAGGCGAGCAATCGAAAGCATCGACGCTGAGATCGAGGTCGCCAAGGAACGAGCCAAAGAGGCTCAGGCAGAGTACGAGGCGATGCAGGCCAGCGCTGATGAGCGCAAGGCCAGCATTACCGAGAAGATCGCGCTGCTGGAGCAGTCCTCTTAGCCGCAAGGCTGACTCGAAAGACAAGATGGGGTGGGTGGCTCAAATCCAATTGATTTGGGCCACCCACACTTACCACCTCACCAGGGTCAGGATATATAATTAGGGAGAAAATGGTAATGGTTATCCGGCGTCACGGTGGTTTTAAGATAGACAGTTAACATTCGTCACATTATGTAATACAATGGAGGTAGTAAACGGGAATGGCACATGACAGAAGTACAAGCACGAGAACTCGGACGGCTGGTCAAGCGAACTCGCCGCGCCCAGGGATTGTCGCTGCGCAAACTGGACGAGCTGACCGGCACGTCCTACGGCTGGCTCAGTCGCCTAGAGAAAGGGCAGATGACTGCGCCAGCACCGAGCAAGCTCACCAAAGTAGCCGAGGTGCTGGACATCCCGCCGGAGCGGATCGACCGGATCACCCGCGGGAAGGTCTCCAGCGACCTACCGGCGATCCGCACCTACTTTCGCACGAAGTACAAACTCGACCCGCAGGAGATCAGGCAGATCGAAGAGGTCTTCGATCAGATTCGCCGCAACCGCCGCGAACACCAAGGCGGAGAACTCCACGACTGATGCACGCACGGGTGGGGACGACCGGGCCAAAGGCACCCCGGCTGGTGCAGCGCTTACGCGCCCTCACCCCAGCATGGTCAGTAACCCGCCGCGAGGCACGCTGGGTCGCCGAACAACAAGCCAAGCTCCTACTCGCCGAAGCACGCATCACCGCCCCGCCGGTCCCTGAGCGAATCGTCAGCGACCTCGACGGCGTAACCGTCTACCCGCTGGCGCAGGTACCAGTGAAAGGACTGATGGGCGTCAGCAAACCGAGCAGCCGCGGCGGTGACATCCTCATCGACAGCACCCTGCCGCCCACTGAGCGGCGCGTCACGCTCCTGCACGAACTGAAACACATCATTGATGGCGGGCACACCGCCCGACCCCGCCAAGCTGGCAGCAGCAGCAGCAGCGAAGGGCTCTGCACAGACTTCGCGCTGAGCGTGCTGATGCCCGCGCCGTGGCTACGCGCCGACTGGCAGGCGGGACACCGCAGCATCAGCGCTCTGGCCGAGCGCTACCAAGTGCCCGCCGAGGCGGTCGCACACCGCCTCCACGCCCTCGGACTCGTGAAAGGAAGGCCACGACACCGTGGCCGCTCGTACTGCCAGTGGCAGCCGCACACCAAGGAAAGGAGAAACCCCAAATGACACTCACCCTCACCAAACCAACAGACGACACCCCGGCCGATGCTGTCAAACGGGCCGTGCTCTACCTACGAGTAAGCTCGCGTGGGCAGTTGGAGACCGACTACGACGACGATGGCCTGTCGATCGCCGCACAGCGCGAGCGCTGCGTGCAGAAGGCAGCCGAGTTCGGCGCCGTGGTGGTCGACGAGTACATCGAGCGAGCCGAGTCGGCCAAGACCAACCAGCGCCCCGAGCTGAACCGGATGCTCAAGCACATCAAGGAGCAGCGCGACGTCGATTACGTCATCTGCTGGAAGGTCGATCGCTTCGCGCGCAACCGTCGCGACGACGCCAACATGCTGTTCGAGATCGAGCTGGCCGGCGCACGGCTCATCAGCGCGACCGAGAACATCGACCAGACCCCCGCCGGACGGCTGATGCACGGCATGTTGGCGAGCTTCGCCGAGTACTACAGTCGCAACCTCGCCAACGAGGTCATGAAGGGACTCACCGAGAAGGCCAAGCGCGGCGGCACACCAGGACGTGCTCCACTCGGCTACCTGAACACCCGAGAGCAGCTACCACAGGGCGGCGAGGTCCGCACCGTCGTCATCGACCCCGAGCGCGGCCCGATCGTCACATGGGCGTTCGAGACCTACGCCACCGGCCTCTACAGCCTCAACGACATGGTGATGCTGCTTGAGGCCCGCGGCCTGCGCTCGCGCGGGGATCGCCGCCACAGCTCACAACCGCTGGGCCTCTCCAGGGTTCACGAGTTGCTCTCATACCCCTACTACGCCGGCATCGTCAGCTACCGAGGCAAGCAGTACCCCGGCCGACACGAGCAGCTCATCACCCAAGAACTCTTCGACCAAGTCCAGGCCGTCCTCCAAGCACACGGTCTCGCCGGAGAGCGCGACCGCAAGCACCAGCACTACCTCAAGGGCACGATCCGCTGCGGCACCTGCGGCTGCCGCCTCGTCTACTCCCGCAACAGAGGCAACGGAGGCCACTACGAATACTTCGTCTGCCCACGCAACCAGCGCGGCAACTGCCCCCAGGGATACCAGCCCGTCGACCTCGTGGAAACCGCCATCGAAGACCACTACCGTGGCGTCTCCCTCACCGACACCGAACGCCAGGAAATCCGGCAAGCACTCAGCGAAGACCTCGGCGAACGAGTCACCACCGCCAAGCAAGAGATCGACCGCTCCCGAGGCGTCCTGAAAGAAATCCGCGAGCAGGAGCGAAAGCTCCTGAACATGCACTACGAAGACCGCATCACCAGCGAGCTCTTCGACGACGAGCAGACCCGCCTACGACTACGACGCCAAGACGCCGAAGCGCTCATCACCCGCCTGAACCTCAGCTACCAGGACATCGCCGACACCCTCGACCTCGCCCTAGAGATCATCGGCGAAGACCTCCACGACCTCTACCAACGAGCCGACGACACCGTCAGGCGCCTACTCAACCAGGCCATCTTCAAAGCCCTCTTCGTCTGCGACGAAACGATCACCAAGGCAGACCTCGCCGGGCCATTCGCCGAGCTACGCACCTTCCACAACACCCTCCGAGGCATCATCAGCGCCACACCGAACCCCACGCCAGCCACCGCCACCGCCAGCACGCTGCCCCAAAACGCCAAGACCCCCGTGCCCTGGCGGGAACGGGGGTCTTTGGACGTTGGTTCGATTAGCAACGTTATGGTGGGCTCAAGCGGAGCGTAATCGAACCAACATTCTGGTTCGATTAGCAACGTTGTGATGGAGAGGATCGTACGTTGCGCAAACCCCGTGGTGGTGCGGGCGGAGACGTTGAGCCTGGCATGAGCGGCGGCCGAGCATACTGATCGCCCCCTTTGAGCCTGCGACAGACTGCCAAGCTTCACGTAGCCCCGGCGATGACGGGTACGGCGGGTACGCTTCTCTGCCGTCATGAACGTCCCGGACCCATCACCCTCACACGACGTGCTGGAACGCGCCCGCGCGTACGTGCGCGTCGATCGGTCGGTCGTGGCGGGGCTGCCCGAGCTGGGCGAGGCGATCCGCGCGTTTCAACCCGTGCCAGGTCCCGCCGGGGAGAGCGTCGCCGAATGGTTCGCGGAGCGGGCGTTGAACGAGCCGCAGGAGGCGACCGTCCGCGTGCAGCTCAGCCACGGCAAGATCGCGGGCGTGTACGCGCTGTGCGCCGCCCAGGTCGCGCTCAGCCGTGAGGAGCGCGCGCAGCTCGGCGGTGTGCACTACCGCACCCAGCCGGCAATCCTGCTCGCGCAGTTCGCGCGCTCGGACGGCTCGCCCGGGATCGGCGAGGAGATGCTTCAGCACGCCAACCGCATCGCGCAACGCGCGCTGCGCTACATCGGCGCGACCGTGCTGGTAGTCGATCCGTTCGACAGCGATACGGCCGAGATGTGGCGGCAGCGCTTCGGCTTTCAGGACTCTGAGCAGCAAGTGCCCGGCAGCCGCTCGCTGCGCCGGCAGTGGCTCAGCCTTCAGTCGTAGTTAGCCCCTTCGGCTTCGAGCTCGGCCATCAGCCTCGCGGAGCTTTCGTGAAAGGCGCGCACCCGCGGATCCTTGCGCGAGCGCTCAAGATCCCGCTCGTCGATCACGATCACCGCTTGGTCGAGCACGTCGTGCAGCTTGTCCTTGTCGAGCGCCGTGGCCACCACGACAGCCTACCGCAGTTATCGCCCGCAGCACGTCTCTGGGCGTAATCTTCGCATCAGGCCACAAATGTACAACCGACTCAAACGATCATTATTGTCGACAACTGACACCAGGAGCAACAATGCCGAACATGAGCTTGAAGGCGAGCGAGATTAGTGATCCCATAGCCCTCGTTGAGCGCGTCACGTATCGAACGGAACGACTGCTCGACAAAATCGACCAGAAGACCGATCCGGCCGCGTTCGTGCGTCTGATGGCGGGCCACGACCGTGCCGATCTCAAGCGCGCGCTTGAACTGATGTCGGCAAGGTGATCCCGAGTGATCGCTGTACTCAGACTCAGCGCAGAACAGGCCGTCTTGTATGGCTACGTCGTGATCGTCTATCGAACCGGCTGAGCCTGCCTACCGCCAGGCAACAGCGATCGTGAACCATCAGGGCGCGCGCTTCCATTCCACCGACGAGCCCGGCCCCACGCACGCCTCGTCAACAAGAGCCGCCGCCGCGCCAAGTTGGCGACGGCGAGACACACAGAAGTAGTTCTCGCCCTGGATCGTGATGTGCTTTTCATCGCATCCACCCTGAGCGCAGCGCGCCAGAACTATTTCGGCGGTCGTGCAGTCGGCGGAGCCGGACACGCGGACCTTCAGCACCGGCGTTTCGACCGAAGTCGGCGTGCAGGACTCGGTCGGGCTGCCGCCATTCCGCGCCGCAACCGTTGCGGTCTTCGTGACGGTAACGGTCCTCGTCGTCGCAGCGCCACACCCACACGCGACGGCGGCGAGAGAAACCAGCGCATAGCAGAGAGTGGCCGGTAGAAGCTTCATCACGCCAGAACACTACCCACTCCATTAGACGAGCACAGGGACGCAGAAGAACGCCACGCGTGGACCCGTTCGGGGCGACGCTCCCGCCATGGCGGACCCTAAAGTTCTCCTAAATCTTCATCGTAGGCTGACCCATTTTGGGGGTCAAAATGACCTTCCTATGTAGAGGAGTTCTTCGGGACTCCCGCCACAGGGTCTTCCGCCGGCACCAAACACTCTGAGCCAAGACACTCGCTGCCCGCGCAGGCGGGCATCAACATCCGCGCACAACAACGACCACCACGACGTTCGCGTGAGAGCGCCGCGGTTGGTCGCGCTCTCATCTGAGCAGGAGAGCGAGGCGACGGCGCTGCTCGCGGGGTTGCTGCGTGACGCGGCCCGCGGGGATGGGGGCGGCGTTTACGGCGGCGCTTTGGATGGCGTTTGCCCCGGCGCTTTGGGCGGCGACCCCGCCGGCTGGGAGGCCCGAAAGCCGCACGGGAGCAGGGGATCGGGCCGGTGAGCAAACCCCGACAAATAAGGATGAGTGATCGTTCTTCAAGATCGAGGCCCGCGCAGCGGCGTGGGGTGCGTGTGAGCGCGGATCGCGTGTTCGAGCTTGCGCGGCATTTGACGTGGCGTGACCGGGAGATCGCCAAATGCCTGTATGACCATCAGGTGCTTGCCACCGGCCAGCTGGAGCTGTTGTTCTTCTCCTCGCGTCGTCGCTGCCAGGACCGGCTGCTGTTCCTCTACCGGGAGCGTGTGATCGACCGCTTCTACCCGCACGGCCCGTTCGGGTTCGGCAAGCCGCAGGCGCACTGGCTGCTCGATGAGGCCGGCGCGATCCTCGTCGCCTCAAGCCTTGGCGTGGTGCCCAAGCGACTCGGCTGGCAGCGCCGCGAGGACTGGGCCTCCCACACGCAGCTCGCGCACCGGCTGGGAGCAAACCAGTTCGTGTGCGACCTAATCGCCGCGACCCTGCCCGACCCGCGCATGGGCGTGACCGCGTGGGACTCGACTCGCCGCGCAGCTGCGCGTCTTGACAGCGGCGGGCCGGTCGAGCTTGTGCGGCCCGACTCGGGCCTCGTCCTCGACGTTCCGGCCGGCGTGATCGAGTGCTTCCTTGAGTGGGACCGTGCCACCGAGACACAACAACGGCTTGAGGAAAAGATCGAGCGCTACCAGCTCGCGGAGGCTCGCCTGCACGATGAGACGCAGATGTGCAACGTCCTCTTCGTCGTACCGGGGCCGGGCCGGATCGCCACGCTACGCCGCGCCTACGAGGCGCTTGAGCCCAAGCGCGAACGCCACCGTCAGGACGGCTCTCTGGTCAACCTCGACGGTCGCTGGCCGATGCTCGCCACGACCACAACCGTGCTGCGCGACGCAGGGCCACTGAGCAGGGTTTGGGAGTCGATCGCCGACCCCACCCAGCCGCCACTCGCGCTCGGCGAGCTGCCGGTCAGCCAAGCCCTAGGACGGGCCGACCTGGCGTGCGCGCTCGGGCGCCGCTGGCACCACGAACAGCCCGACTTCTGGGATCGGCTCTCCCCGCTGCACCCCGGTCCGCAAGACCCTTGCGGCAGCACGGTTGAGGACTTGAAGCTTGTCAGCGAATCTGATCTGATCGACCAGCCCCACAGCCACGACGACTACGAGCGGGAGGCCATCACATGACGCGCATCTGCCTCTACACCCGCATCTCCACCGACAAGGAGAACCAGCCAACCTCGCTCGCCTCCCAGCACGAACGGCTGGAGGCGTTCTGCAAGATGCAGGAGGACTGGCGGATCGTCGCCCGCCACGACGACCGCTCGAAGCTCGACCGGCCCGGCCTACAGGCCGCGCTCGATCTCGCGCGCCAGGACCACATCGACCAGCTGCTCGTCTACCGCATCGACCGCCTGTCGCGCAAGGTTCGCCAGCTCGCCAGCATCGCCGAGGAGTTGGACGGGCTCGGCGTGATCCTGCGCTCCGCCACCGAGCCCTTCGACACCGGCTCGCCGGCCGGTCGGATGATGCTTCAGATGCTTGGCGTGTTCGCCGAGTTCGAGCACGCCACGATCGTCGACCGGATCACCGCCGGGATCGAACGCCGCGCCAAGGAAGGCCGCTGGTACAGCGGACGCCCACCCTTCGGCTACACCCTCCACGAGGGCCAGCTCGCACCCGATCCGATCACCGCTCCCGTCGTCAGGCGCATCTACAGGCTCTACACAGAGGACCGGCTCGGCACAATCGCCATCGCCCAACAGCTACGCGCCGAGCACGCGCCCGCACCAGCCGCCGGCTGGGGACACCCGGCCGTGCACCGCGTCCTCACCAACCCGACCTACCTCGGGCGCATCCGCTGGCGCGACCAAGACTTCCAGTCCACACACGAGCCGCTGATCGACCAAGCCACGTTCGACCACGCCAAGACCATCCTCTCAGAGCGCAGCGCCGACGCCTCACGCCGACGCGGCAACCACTCCGACTTCCTGCTCTCCGGCGTCATCCGCTGCGGGCACTGCGGACGCGCCTACATCGGCATGTCAGCACGCGGCAAAGGCGGCACCTACCACTACTACGCCTGCACCGCCCGCCAGAAGTACGGACCCAAAGCCTGCCAAGGTGAGCGCGTCTCGCGCGAGAAGCTCGAGACGGCCGTCCTGCGCCAACTCACCGGCATCTACCGCGACGGCCCGCTCATCCACGACGCCCTCGGTGCCGCGCAAGAGCAAGCGCAGCGCGAGCGACCCGCGCTCGATGAACGCCGCCACGCGATCGCCACGGAGATTGCCAGCATCGAACGCTCGACCGAGCGCTACTTCGAGGCCTTCGAGCAAGGCCGGCTCTCCCCCGAGCGCTGCGAACAGCGCGTCACCCGCCTACATGATCGCCTCGAAGACCTCCGCGCTCAGCAGGCCGAGCTTGCCGACGACGGCGCCGACGAGGCCGCACACGCGCCCACAGCAGCCGACCTGGCCGCGACCGCCGACCAGCTCGAAGGAGTGATCGCACAAGGCGAGCCCGAGCAGGCCAAGGCGCTCCTGCGCATCCTCATCGCCGAGCTGCGCGTCAACGGCAAGACCGACATCCAGCCTACCTACCGCGTCATCACGCCCGATCGCGCCATCACGGCCGGGGTTTGCGCAACGTCAGGAAAAGTGGACCTAATCGGAGTTCTATCGAACCACGATCTACAGGGGTCGTTGGGCCGTCTGGCCGAGAAACTGGCCGCTGTACGGGCCAGCGGCGGGCCTCGGCGGCGGGCTATGGCCTGCCGGCAGCGGCCTCGCCGACCAGGCTGGGTGCTGAAGGCTGTCGTCCAAGTGCTGGCCGATCAAGACGAGCCGATGCGGGCCAAGGACATCCATGCAGCCGTTGAGGCATCGCTGGGTGAGCCGGTGGCCTGGTCCTCGATCAGGGGTGCTCTTGCTTCCAACGTCTCTGGCTCCTCGCGTCGACTCGTGCGGATCGAGCGGGGGAGGTACGTGCTGGCCTGCTCGGACTCGGTCTGATATGTCGCGGTGTTTGTCAAGTGGGCAGGGTTGATCGCGCCTGGTTGAGGGGCGTTGGTTGTGGTCGGGAGGCCGGGACGCCGGACTCGGTGTCGGCGTTGCCAGTCTGATGATGCGGGGGTTGGGTACCCCAGGGCCCGGTTTCGTGCTGCCGGCTTGCGCTTTCTAGAAACGGGCATGGCACCCTTTGCAGTGCTGCCCATAGACCGATCGCGCGTGCCGGCCGCTGATGGCCCGGCGCCCCGGCCTCCCGGCCGGTAGGGCTGTCGGCTGGGGTCAGTCGGCGGTTGCTGCTGCCCAGAGGAAGCACGCGAGCTCACGGGCACAGGCGACGACAATCACGTTGTGCGCCTTGCCGCGGCCGCGCATCCGGTGATAGACACGGTGCAGCCGCTGCTGGGCACGGTTAGCGATCTGCAAGACGTGGTCGGGCTGGCCCTGCTGACGGTTTCGGAGTGTCGCCCCGATCCGTGGTGGGCGTCCGTAGTGCCAGGCCGACTCGACGAGCAGCCGGCGAGCGAAGCCCGATCCCGTCTTGGTGATCGAGCCCTGATGGGATGTCTCGCCGGACTGGTGAAGGGACGGGATCAGCCCGAGCCATGCGCTCAGTGCGTTCGCTCGGTGAAAGCGTTGCCAGTCCCCGCCGAGCTCGAGGTGCAATGCGAACGCTGTCAGGGTGTCAACGCCCCGGAAGCAGCGGAGCCTCGCGATGGTCGGCCACCACTGCTCGTCTTCTGCCAGGCGCGAGAGTCGCTCGGCGATCGCCGCCTTGCGCGCGCTCAGACCATCGACGGAGGCAATCAGATCAGCGAACACCAGCTCTGAGGCCGTCTCATCGAACTGTTGAGCCGCGAGCCAGCGCCGGTGGGCAACAGTCCAGGTCGAGGGCTCGGGGTAGATCCGGCCATGGCGCAACAGCATCTTTGAGACCCGGTGACGAGCCGTCATCAAATCCCTCCGGCACGCATCGTGCGCGCGCATCAGCTCGCGGGCGGCCTCCACCTCGACGGGTGGGACCACGACGGTGGTTAGCGACCCGGCGAGCAGCAGCCGCGCGAGCAGCTCCGCGTCCTTGCGGTCGGTCTTCACTCGATCCGACGGGCCCCGGGGTGTCTTGCCAGGAGCGATCACCTCGACGGCCACACCGGCAGCGCTCGCGGCGCGATAGAGCCCGAACCCGGTCGGGCCGGCCTCATAGCAAGCACGCACCGGGCCAGGCAAACCCGTAAGCCACGCGACCGGCTCCTCGACGCCCGGCCCGAACCGCGCGCGCAGCAGCTCACCCGTCGAGACGTCAATCGCCGCAGCATGCGTCGAGCGGGCATGGACATCGAGCCCCACATAAGTCACCATTCCGGTCATGGCCGGACCTCCTCATTGAATTGGGGTCAGCCGGAGCCATTCTCCGGCCAGACAAACCCCCGCGAGGAGTGTCCGGCCTACCCCGGCGGTCAACCCAACGGGCGACCTACGACATAGGGTCTAGCTTACCCGTCGGTCATTGGGTGCTGGTGCGTTGAGCAGCTTCTGAAACTTGGGGCTGACCACCGGCTCCTCCCAATCCTTCGGAATCCTCCTCAGCCAGTAGTCGACGGCGCGCTGGTCCTGCCCGTCCTTCGATTTGCCGCGGCTCAGCCGATCCACCGTCTTGTATGCGATCAATGCCGCTCCGACTGCTGCCTCACGTAGCTCCTGCGCGGTATCCCCATCGATTACCTCGGCAGCAGCGAAGTCGTCTACGGCTCGTGCGACGGCCCCCTGGAGTGCCGCTCTCGCAAGTCCTCCCTTATGGCCCTGAGCGAGGTCGTGCATGTATTTGGCAATGGGATCATGGCGTCGGCCCGGATCACGGTGGCGTGTGGCGGTCAGCACCTCATAGACTCGACCGCGCAATCCACGGTTTAGCGATGGTGCTTGCAGGTCTGAGAATGCACCATCGGCGTGCAGATCCTCCATCCCATCCCGAGCGGCCAGTGCGATTACCTTGGCGACAACGGCATCAAAATCGGCGTAGGCCGCATCGCTAAAACCGGACTGCTCGGCTGGTACATCGAGTGGCGTTGCCCTCACCCTGCCTTCGTTGCCTGATGATTGTTTTGCCACATACCCAATATGAAACAGCGCGCGGAGGATGTCAAGCGGTACTTACGCGATTCGCGCGACTTTTGTTCTCGGTCATCTTCAACCCGATAACAAACACGCTGGCGCTTGCTTTGGTGAGACCGATCACTTCGCCATTCAGTTTCGAGTAGGGATAGCGACGGGCATATCCAGTGGTGTCCAGGTCATGCGATCGAAAGAATCTGCTTGCATTGATAAAGGCTCCATACTGTCGTGTAAACCTTATCGGGTACGCTGCGTCATCGGCTTCCCGGGTGAACTCCAGCGCGATCACTGCATTGGCGGCGTCCCAATACATATTGGCGCGCATACTGCGCTCGATGCCGTGAGTAGTAATAAAATACCTAGTCAGCCCGATGCGACCAGCCTTTGTGATTGATATCCCTTCAATCATCCTTTGACTGGTGTATGGCGTTAGCTTGAAGCTGTAATTCATTGAACTAACTATAACCCCACCCGCCCTGGTAAATCAATGCTCGATCCTATCCCCAAGCAACTGAGGCTGAGCGTCGCACAAGCGGCATTTTCGGACGGCACCGGGCCTACAGCAACTTGCGCAGTTCCTCGCGGCTGATTTCTGCATCCTTGAGCAGCCGCGACAGTGTCCCGATTGACATCGCTCGGCGGGCTATCGGGATGCTCAACGTGCGCCGGGTGGCGACGTGAACGTAGATGTGGTGGCTGCCACGACTCCGGTCATGCTCCCAGCCCTTGCGTTCAAGGACCCGGATGAGTTCTTTGGCGGTGAGCCGAGGGAGCTTCTCGCTCACGCGGCCGGCACCAGTTTACGGTGCTCGATCTTTGGTAGCGACCAGCCACGCTCCCGGCGGGCGTCAAGATAGAGCGCCATCGCCTCTTGGATCATGGCGGTGGCTTCCTCCAGGGTGTCTCCCTCGCTGATGCAGCCAGGCAGATCGGGGACATAGGCGGTATAGCCGCCCTCATCCTGGGGTTCGAAGACGACATCAAACTCGTGCTGTCCATTCATGGCTCTCATTATACACCGACAGCTCGGCAGTCGGCAAGCCGAATATGGCGCTGAGGCCAGCACGTCGCACAAGCGGCATTAGGAGTCGTCGCCTGTGGCGCCACTATGTATCGAAGGTTTGCTTGATCCGCGCGACCTCGTGTACTCGCCGCTTGTGCTCCGTCGCGTAGAAACGAACCTTGTAACTACCCGCTTCTAGAGGCCCGTCAATGTACGCGACGGCTCCGTAGGGATGATGGCGCGGACGCAATTCATCGGTGACCTGGAACGCGCCGGATGGCTTTCGTATCACGCACTCAACGGCCCCAAGTTGCTCCACTCCCACAGGGACATCTCTCCGACAGACGAGTTCGACGGCTCCTTGCCCAGGCATCATGGCAGCCCAGACATCATCTCCATCAAGCAGAAAGTACGACACCAGTCCCCAAATCGCTGAGAGCAGCGTCAGAACGACGATGCCACCCACACCGCCGAGCAACGCCGGAAGCAAGACGTCCCAAACTGACGGAACTGTAGCTGCAACCTTCCCATCGATGGTGATGCTCGAAAGCTCGGACACTGCGATAGCGGTGCCGATGACGGCACCCATAGTAGGCCCGAGTAGTAGCATCGGAAGTCGTGACAGGGCATCCTCGACATAGAAGAGAAGCCACCATGCGAAGCGCCATCGCGGGAATCCTTGGGCCGACTGCCCCTTGGGATACATCAAGGTTGGCGCAGTAGTTAGTCTCGCCATACACGGAGATTACTACACGGCTGTGTCGCACAATCGGCGATGTGCGCCTATTCTGCCTGAGAACGGCCAGTCGCGCGGAGAATCGCCTCAACCGAGGCATATCCAACTGATGTCTCTTTGCGGAGGCGATCAAGTGATTCTGGCGTCAGCAGGGATACTTGATCTACCCCTTCGGCCTTCAATGTATCAATCACCAGCCTTATCTTTGGTGATGGCTTGCGGAGTCTGACCTGATACTGCTCTAGCTCTGCCAGTGTCCAATCAGTCAATGAACGACCGATGAAATCTTCGTAGCGCTTTTCAGATAGTGACATTTGCATCTCCTTTTCGACGTTACCCTTCTTTGCGCATTATAGCGGAAAGTGGAACGCTGCCATCTTTTTAGAGCTTCGCTAACCGAACGAGCGCGTAGGGGATGTCCCACAAGGGCATTGTGGGACCACGCTATTTGATAGGGACCGACCCATTTGAGCCGCTCGCCAGCTCGCGCGGTCGCTGGTCTGCACCCACCTGCCATCGGCCTCGGTAGACCTCCGTGAAACAGGTAGTTGCGCGCAGTAGGCGACGCACAGTCGCCTCACTGCACGGCACGCGCGTCCGAAGAGTCTCGGTCAGCTCGTGCGCGGAGATGTGGGCGGTCGTCTCTCGAGCCAATGTATAGAGTGCAGCCCGCCCAACCACGCTCTCGGACGTGTTCGTCGCTGCGAGCGTAGACCAGCTCGGCACGCGCGGCAGCGCCTTATCGAAGACCTCTTGCTGCGTACCGCGCTGCAACTCCATTTCCATCACAAAAGTGAAAATGTCGCCGAGAGCTGATCGCAACCCTCGCCGCTCTGGCTGCTTGATCCAGTCCCACAGGAGATATCCGAGGCCGCCAGCAAGCAGAAGACTGAGCGGTCCGACCGCGTCGTATGCAGTCTGCGCTGCCTTGAACACACCCATGCCGGTGATCCCCGCGAGCGTATGGGCGCCACGGACCATCAGCGTCAGCTCGCCGGCATCACTGCCCGCTTTCAGGTGATCCAGCCACCTGTCACGGTCAATCAGGTCTGTGCCTGCTCCGTATACCGCCGCTACAGCGCGAGCATCCTTTGAGACGTACAGGCCGCGGATCGCGAGGGCGAGCTTCACGGACGGGATGTCGTCTGTGTCATCGATCGCCAGTGTGTCGATACGGGCACGCTCGTCTGGCGTCAGCCACATTTCAGGAATGGCGTCGTCCGGGACGACACGGAGCAGTGGCAGGTATTCCGTGTACCAGCGAAGCAAGCAGTCTACGACCGGCACTGATCGGCGTGCGTTTATGGACCACGTCTCGACGTACTCGACGATCTCGTCGGCGACGTGCTGGGCGCAGAACAGGCGAATCAGCTGCTGATTCGCGGCTGTAACGAGCGTCGTACGCTGATTGCTTGCGCACGCGTAGTTGATGTCGAAACCGAGCCAGTTTGCATCGAGGATCGCGCAGAGCGGCTGCGCCATGATCGCGTCGGGGAAAACGCCGTGCTCAGACGGAAGGCGAAGAGGCGCCGACGCATGGGTGCGATGCGTGTTCACCAGCATCTCGCGCACAGCGTCGGAGGGCTCGCGGCGAGCCTGCTGCTTTTGTGCCTCGGACATGCAGGCCATAATACGACGCAAGCACGAGCGGGACCTGGCTCGACTGGGCTATCGACTAGCGTGTCGCACAATCGGCGCAGGAGCGCATGTCGCGGGGCCGCGGAGACAGGCACGCCGGATACAGGATATGCTCTGCCTGCCTGGAGCATTCGCGGGGCGAACCTGGGATAGTTCAAGGATGCCTAACTACCAGCGTGATCCCGACATTCGCGCAGTCCTAGAGACTGGCTTCGCCATCCCCGATGGTCTTGACGCCGCGGAGGTAGGTCGTTTGCGAACATTCTTGAGCTGCGACCGGGAGCTGGAGCACTTCTATGCTGTCGGCCAGCCTCAACAGCGGCCACCAAGACCGGTGCTGGAGGCGGTGGCCTCGGCGGCTATGGTCGCATACGATCACAGATCCGATCGCCTTCCGGTGGGCTGGCAGAAGCTCCTTGTACTTCGCGCCGGTGTCGCTGGTTGTTCACAAAACCTCGACTCGTCGGAGATTGAAGACTGGGCGTACACGCGCATCACCGAAGAAAACCCAAGCTGGCTCGAACGCTATGACGGAGAGGTCGAGAGTGAGCCACCGCTTCATTGGCTCAGGCATATTCTCGAGCCCGAAGTTCTTGCCATCCGGCGCTTGAACGCAGAACTTGGGCAGTGACGTGAGTCGCGCCGACTCAGACGCGCATCTATTCTCTGGCGGTGGCTAGATGCGTCGTACAACCGGTATTGAGCGACTCGACGAGGGTTCCCCAAGGCTATGATTTGGAAAGCACAATGGAGCCGCGGAGGGAAGCTGTGATCTGTTCGGAGAACGCGATCACGTCTGCCGCACCGAGTCCCGGCTGGTGCTGCCACATTGCCGGGCCTTCGATTGGCCAGAGACGCGCAATGTGTGGTCCTGGTGGAAACGCCCGTTCTAGTATTCTGAGTGCTCTGATCGCCGAGAACACTTGGAAGACGAAAGGACCGACGACGAACGTGCTCACAGCGATATCTCGCCAGCCGCGGCGCGGATTTTGTCGGTCATCAAGATCAATGCCAAGCCCAGCAAACGCCGGTATCTGATCCTCACCGCCGATGTAGCTTGCCATCCACACTTCGGCGCCATCAGGAAGCTGACGGTCACGACCAAAGCGCCGGGCAGCCTCAAAAGGAATGATGCGGTTGTCAGGCGATTGTGCAGCGTCCATCGTTAGCGCAGTCTTCATGGCCCAAGTGGCGAGCAAGACCTGCTCCTTCGGGTCGAACGGCCGGCCGTCCAGCGCTGCGGGGTCGAGCAACGAGGACACCGCTGTCTCTAGATCGGACATCCAGCCGCCATTACAGTTCTCACAGACAACGCGCGCGTGGCGATCATAGGCGCGGGCCTGCCACCGTCGCGCATCACCAGGCTGCGGCGACTCGCCTTCGCGGTCGCTGTGCTGAAATATGGTCCGCTGCTCTCGGTCGACAAACCTGCCCGCCCAGCGACCGATCAGGTGCTCTCTTGTGAGCGGCGTCCCTCCGCAGAAGATGCAAGCTCGTGCGGGCACGGTCAGAGGGTAGGGCAAGGACTCGATGACGCAGCCGACTGCAAGCGCCATGCAGACGACGTGGGATTTCTGGCGAGGCTAGACTGCTTCGCGTGAACGCGGAGCGGCTACATGTGATCGCCAAAGACCTCAAGGATGAGATGGCTAGCGCCAATACGGCTGCCAAGGTGGAGGAGCTAGCGCAGTCGCTTCGCGCGGCGGTGGATCAGCCTGGCGAACCAGCCCACCAACAGCGCGTTAGTAGTCTGCGCACGGAGCTTGATGAGGCGCTCAGGGATGCCCCTAGCAACGGGTTCTCACCCGCTTGGCGGGACGCTCTTAATGAACTTGGCGTGGCCGACCTGATCGGCGTGCAGCTTCTCGACCGGATCGAACATATCTTTGATCGCAACGAGATCACGCCTAGCATCGCCGCCGACGAAATGACCCCCATTGCTGAGAGGGTTCGAAAGTTCGAGACTGCACTTGACGAGGTGCTAAGCAGTTTCGCGTTCTTTGGGATAGGAGCCGAGGAGCTTGCGCCGGGAGACTTTGAGGTCGGATTTCTCATTCCCCGCGACGCGGTGCACGACGGACTAGAGGAGCTAGGCAAAGAGTTCATAAAGCTCACTCGGATTCTCGGCCCGTTGCAGGAGATATCAACGGGGCCGCGAGATGAGGTAAAGCTCAGATCGATCTCGTCTTCTGCATTCGGTGCGTTCTTGGTAGCTTCGCCTGGACTTGCTTACGTGTTCGCCAAGACGATCGAGAGTCTGATCAATAGCTATGAAAAAGTGAAGGGTATCAGAAGTGCTCACGAGACATTGAAAGAATCGGATGCTGATGACAAAGTTCTTAAAGAAGTTGCGCGGCAAGCCGACGAGCGCATGTCGCGCGATATCAAAGAACTGGTGAAAGAGCTTCTGGCAGAAGCCAAACCGAAGCCCGAGCGATCACGCGCCAACGAGCTTCGCAAGGAGCTAGAGGTATCGCTCAACGCGCTGGCCAACAGGATCGACCAAGGCTACACCGTCGATGTTCGAGCCGGAGAGCTGCCGACGGACGACGGCGACGAGAACGGTGAAGAGTCCGGCGACGAGGAAAAGGAACTCCGAGTGATCGTGGAACAGGTTCTAGAAAAGCAGGAGAAGCTCAACTTCGCCAACGATACCGGCGAGACGATCCTCAGTTTGCCGGAACTCACGGATCGGCCGGTTACGTCTGGCGGTACTGGCCCGGCTACCTAACCCAAGCACCTCAACTATCGTGTCGCACAAGTGCCATTGGGCGCCATCGTGCGAGCGGCCTGTTCGGCTGGCAGCGCTTCAGATCAGCCTATACCCCACGCCGCGCTGGTTGATGACCCACCGTCCGCCGCTGGCGGCGAGTGTGCTGCGTAGGCGGCTGGCGTGGCTGTCGAGCGTGCGTGTGGAGCAGACCACCGGGTATCCCCAGACGGCCCGCAATAGCTCCTGCTTGCGGAAGACCCGCTGGGGATCGCTGGCGAGGTAAACGAGCAGGTTGTACTCCATGAGGCGTAGGTCAAGGCGCTTGCCGTGGAGGTTCACCGTGTAGGCATCGGTGTCGATCGTCAGTGGGCCGACCCGGAGCACCCGTTTACGCTTGGGGCCGTTGGCCCGGCGCAGGACGGCCCGTAGCCGGGCTCGCAGTTCCAGGTAGCAAGCTGGGCGGGGTAGGAAGTCATCAGCGCCTGCCTCAAAGGCCCGGAGCAGATCGGACTCCTGGGTAGTGGGACTGAGCACGATCACGGGCACGTCCTCATGCCACGGGGAGGTATCCGGGCCGCTGTCGCGGATGTTCCGCAGCAACTCCAGGGCGCCACGCGGCGAGTCCAGCGCGCCCAGCACTACCAGCGCTGGCGGCTCCCTGCCCGCTAACAGCTCGGCGTGGGTGGTGCTCAGCGCGAGTGTCGCCGGGTGGTTGTCGGCGATCAGTTGGTCAACGATGGCGCGGCCGAGGTCGCTATCGGCCTCGATGACAAGGATCAGCTGCTCGGCGGGTGTCATTCTTTTGCTCGCCTCGATTCTCGTGCGTATCGCAGGTGTTGTCGGTCCTTTGCAGAGGGGGGCCATTTGCTCGCCCCGAAGTGCCGGTTGAGGAGCTGGCCGACGCGTCCGTCTGTGACGCCGGTTCGCTGGCCGACCTCCGTGAGGGTCAGTCTCTCGACGAAGCGCAGGCGGAACATCTCGAGGTTGCGGGGGCTCGGGCGGCGGATCGCGCCCCAATCGGTGGGCAGCATCAGGCCGCGCTTGTTGAGCTGGCGGATGACCTCGTGGAGCTCGGCCATACCGATGGCGGGGTGTTCCATCAGTTCGGTGCAGGAGTAGCTGGTGAGCCGCTTGACATTGACGATGCCGGCGGTGTGCAGGCAGTGGAGCGTGGCGAGGCGTAGCCCCAGCTCGGCGACGCGCACGATGACGGCTTCTCAGATGCCGATGAGATCGAGCGCGAACAGGTGGCGGGCGCAGCGTGAGGCGCCGATGTAGTCGTCCAGGCGCCAGGCCGCGCCGTTGGCCTCCAGTTCGGCGACGGCTTCGTCGATGGCCTCGGGCTCGATATCTGAGAGGGCGCGTTGTAGTTGCTTGGGTGTCCAGCGCTCGGTGTGGTCGTCGCGGAGTAGCTGGTGGACGATGGCGCGCTGCTCGAACTGTGTGTCGCTCTGTGGCGTATGATGGGCCGGCATGGGAGCTTGTACCTCCTGTGTACGGCCCCCGGTCGCCTGCAAGCGGCCGGGGGCCACTGGTTTACCCTTTTCACCGTAATGGTCTACCAGCCGCCCAGGACGCCAAAATCCCGCCTTGGCCTTTTGGGGCGAATCCTTGGGTTTTGGCGGGTTTCCCGGTAATTGGCGACCCTTTTATTGAAGTTGGTGTCTCGGTTGAAATGGGTGTCTAGTGTGCGAGTGTTGTGGCGGATGCGGGTGGGCTGGGTAGTTGATTGCCGGAAACCACACTTTGCCATATCGGCGCTGTTGTGGTTTCTTTGGGGCGACCCAGGTCCCGGTTTCCTCCGAGGGGGCCTGGGTCGCTAACTCTCGGATTGGAGGTTGTATGGCTTTTGTGTTGGATCGGTTACAGCGCGACGCGGTGTATCGGTTCGTGCTTAGCGATTTGGCTGCGGTTAGGGGCTTGGCGGGGGCGTTGGAGGAGGATGAGATCAATCGGGCTCGCTGGTTGTGCCGCAACTTGGAGCAGGCAACGCAGCTGCTCGATCAGATCGGCTGGGAGAAGGTGGGTTCGCGTGAGTGCTACGAGGTGGTGTTGAGCGCGGCTGATGCGCTGGCGCTGTTCGGTCGTTTGTATGACCGGGCGACGCGCCTGATCAACGACTCGATCAGCGAGTTCGCCAACGCCGTTCTGAAGGAGGCGGTGTGTGTCGCGGAGGTCTCCGGGCAGGTGTTGAGCGGGCACGACCCGCTGTCGCCGCATCGCCCGCAGCTGCGCGTGGTCGAAGACGAGCGGCCTGGGTAGCCGGTGGCTTACTCAGCGTCGTCATTCGCCTGGAGCAGTCGCAGCGGGTCGAGGTCGATCTGCTGCGCGATGCGCTCCAGGCTCTTGAGCGTGAGGTTGCGCTCGCCGCGCTCGATGCCGCCCATGTAGGTGCGGTGGACCTTGAGCTCGTCGGCGAACGCCTCCTGGCTGAGGCCGCGGGCCTGGCGGTAGGCGCGCAGGTTGTGGCCGACCGCTCGTTGTAGATCGCCCTCCATGCCGGCACACGGTCATGGATTGCTACTTGACAGTCTACAGACCTATGAGTAGCGTAACGCGGACAATAGACCTCGCGGGCAGTCCCGCCGACCCAAAGGAGCCCAAGCATGAGACGATCGAGCCTCGTCGCTGTACTGAGCCTGCTGCTGACCGCTGGAGTGCTGGCCGTAGCGCCAGCTGCCCTGGCCAAGATTGTCATCGGCCAAGGCATCGCCGGTGTCAAGCTCGGTGATAGCGAAACCCAGGTTGAAGGGGTTCTTGGCTCACCGACCCTCAAGCAGCCACCTAGTTATAACGGCAGTGTCGAGTGGAACTACGCCAAGCCGCCTCTACTCGGCGCAATGAGCTTTGTAAAAGGCGACCTCACTGGATTGTGGACATCATCCAAGCAGCAGAAGACCGGCAAGGGCATCGGGCCGGGATCGTCCTTGTCCAGCACCGAGCGGGCCTATCCGGCTGCCAAGTGCTCGACAGGCCCCTTCGGCCCCAAGTCAGTCATCTGTGTCATCAAGTCTCGGCCGAGTGGACGAACGGTTGAAACGGCTTTCCTGTTTTATACACGCTCAATGGGAGCGCGTGAAGTCGATATTTCCTTCACGTAGACAGGGTCAATTTGTCTGCGCTAGCGCGTAGGTAGGCTCAAACCGATACGGTCCATCACTTCCGGCAGACTCGCGGCGAGGCGCCCACATCCTTCCTGCAGAAGGGCACTCGCACCGAGCGCTTTAGTGCTGGTCTGGGGGACGCCGTGTTCGTCCATCCAAAGCCACTCGTGCCATCGGCTAAGTAGCCGGTCGGGTACGGCAGACTCGTCTTCGAATTGCCGGTTGCGCATTATCTCGGGCGTCGTTAGTACCTCAAGTTCCCCAAGCGTAAACGGCAATATCGCGTGGACGAGCCGTATCGCCGCGTGGATTTCGTATCGTGTCTCCACGCTTGCCACGCTCACCGAAGGCATCGTCCTATGATCGTCAAGCACCGTTTGACCGTCCTGGTCAAGGTGCAGAGCGTAATACAGTGCCTCTCGTTCCCTGGTTCTATCCCGATGCTTAGGGTGCTGCCAACTCTTCGAGAGCGCCTCGCTCGTAGCAAGCGCGTCGAATAGTAGGCGTGAGTACATACCATGTACTGCTACTCTGGCTTCGCGTCCTTGCGAATCGGTTGTACTGCGCTGCTCGCTCACTTATGTTACCTGCTATTACATCGTTTCTATTCTACCTTGATACCATTTTTTACCCCTATCTGTCAATACTGCGCCCTGGATGTCGAAGTAAGCGTCGGCTCGTTGTCTAAGGGACAAGTCGCCTGCCAGCGGAGCGAGCTCATCGATCTCGTTGTAGTAGGACGCAAGCTTCTTGTGCGCGTGTAGCCTAGCCTTTTGCCGGGTTGTCCGTGGCAATCTGATGATGGACGCGATTACACCACTCATAGCGACGATGGGCACCAACGCAGAGTCACGTGCAGTACGCTTGTATGCGTGGCAGTGCTTCCTGTACCACGGTTGCCAATGAGTGCGATATGCTGACTGCGCTCGAAGTTGCCACCGCAGATCGACTCCGCCACGAACGTCTATCATCTGTCGCAGCGTGTCATCGTCGGGCAAGCGCCGTGGACCTATTGGAGTCGCATCACCGAGTTTTTCTAGCAGGTCTGTGATGCCGTGGTCCTCGGTAAAAAGCTCTTCTTCTAGCGTGATGCGATTGGATTGATAAAAGAGGGCCGTGTAGCAGTCAAATATGTACTGCGTAAAGGTGGTATCCGGATTGTTACCGGGTCTCCTAAGCTGGCTAAAGAGGACTCTTCTTGTCGAGAGGAAGATCTCAAGCTCTTCGGAAAACAGGACGACAAGGCCGGCGTAGTGCAACTCGGCAGTACGCTGCCCGAAGCGGATGAGATCGCGTTCCAGTTCGTCGTCTTTGGTGAGTATGGGATGACGCTTGTACGGAGGTA
Organism: uncultured Solirubrobacterales bacterium; assembly: GCA_963747875.1. GTDB lineage: Bacteria > Actinomycetota > Thermoleophilia > Solirubrobacterales > Solirubrobacteraceae > Palsa-744. Next base: position 3,873,721 of record CAVVGU010000001.1, on the reverse strand, counting down.
CCGCTTGCTTGGGTTTTGCTACAGATGCGTGCGTGAGATATTCGAAAATTAGCTTGAAAGCCTCGTGTCGATAATACTTAAACATTTCCATATCGAACTTCTCTGGCAGCGCTTCAAGAAGAGGGATACGCTGGACAATTTTAAGGTTCTCGTAGTCCTTGATAGCGCACAATCCGGCCTCTCCTGCGATTCGACGCTTGCCCTCCGGAAGCGCCCTCACAGCCGCACGCAGAACGCTCTCCGCAGCCTCGGCGAGCTGATCTAGGTTCGCACCGGCACCGGCACGTCTCTGAACCTCAGCCGACCCGAGCAGATGGTCGTACTTCCGTAGCGCCCGCCGGTTGATCGACATGTCCTCCCGACCAATCCTGAGCAGCTCTTTGTACAGAGGATGTTCTCGCAAAGGGTCGGGTTCCTTGGTTTTCCCCTCTTTCTCCCCCATATCTCCCCTTGCGGGTGGTGCCGGCATACGAGCAGGATAGGCCCAACCCCCAAGGAGCAGATTCCATGTCTAACCTCATCCGCCGCTCCCCTCAGGCAGCAACACAGCCTTTCGGATCAGCCCCCTCGGGAAGGACGCCTCTTGACGGCCATGAGTGTTCCGGCTGTTTCCTCTACGAACGACGTGGCGTCTGTCCGATGGCTCGGAATGCCTACGGCCTAGAAGGTCCCGAGGCCCAGCGTCGATTCGAGGCCCTGCGCGCCGCAATCGTCCACGACTCGAAGACCGCCGTCAGCTTGAGCGAGCTTATGCGGCTTGGGGCGGGTCCTCCGCCCCAAGCCGGCCTGCTGCTTTCCAGCCGTCCTGCTGAGCCGATTCCAACCGACTCCCGAAAGGAGGCCACGCATGTCTCAATCCCTCGTTCCCTTCGATGACGGCTCCGGATGGCTGACCAGCCGCCAGCTTGCCCGTGCCCGACGCGCGCAGCTATCCACCGACTTGGCCGTCTTCCGTCATGGCCTCCAGGCCCAGGCCGAAGCCGAGATGGATCGTCAGGACTCCCAGGCCACCGAGGATGCCTTGCGTGCGGCTCTGGAAGGGGAGATGCGGCTCCTCCGCGAGGGTCTAGCCGAAGCTGGTCAGTCGGCTGCCGCGATTGAGTTGGTTGCTCTCAAGGTCGAGCTCTTGACCAACCTCGATAATCGTCGGATCGCTCGGCGGTTCGGGTGACGGTCATGCTGACAATCTTCCTGGCTCTCGCCGCTGGCCTCGTCGGTGGCGCCGTTGCGGGTAGCGTCGTGGCCTGGCGGCTCCTGCGATATGCCCGCTCTGCGCCTTCCGATCACGAATCCATCGGTCCTGATGTAAACGACCGCATCGGCCAGGCTGCGGCGCAGTGGGCAACGGCGCACGGCCAACCTGCTGCTGCGCCGCTCGTTGCTGACAAGTTGCGCCTGGCCTACGTCCTGAGTTGCCGCCCACGGCGTCGTCGCAGGCGGTGGTCGCGGTGATATGGCTGTTGCTCGCGGTCGTGGTGGCCGTGGTCGTGGTGGCGTTGGTGGTGGTAGCGTTTGATGGCGGCCAGGCACCGAGAAACTCAGCGAGCTATCAGGCGAGGGTCAAGCTGCACGGCATCCGAACGCGCCAGGAAGTCGCGCAGCTCAAGGGTGAAATACGCCGTGATTCGGCTCAGGCCCGCCGGGAGTTGCGGGCCGAGCTGCACGGGTTGAGCAAACGAGAGCGGCAACCATGAACCACACCGGCCCACCGTCGTGGGAGCGCCTGCTCTGGTCGCTCATCGCCACCGTCGTTGGCCTTGAGCTGCTTGCCGGTGCGCTCCCGCGGCTGCTGGTGCCCCTGGTGGTGTTGGCGGTCGTCGCTGTCATTGTCCGCCTCGTGTGGTGGTACACGCAGTTGTAAAACCGTTATGAAACGGTGCTTTTTAGTCCGGTTGTGATGATCGTAAATAATAAATGTTGACTTATTTAACATGGTCCCGCATGATGGTTTGTGACGTCGCGTCACAAATTGTAGTAGTGAAGGGAGGTGAGCGATGGGACGACGCAAGCCAAGGAATATCAAAATCCGTGAGGATCGGTTGAGCAAGCTCGATGGGACCAAGATGGAGGTCGCTATCTGGCTATTGGCAAGAAAGAAAGTGGAAGATCGCACCCAGCGCTCACAGCCTGCCCCGCCGCCGAGCGATGAGGTGAATATCCCGGCAGATGATGTGGGCAAAGACGAGCGCCCCGACGCGCGGGAGACAGCGTAGTGGCGGCGGTGATCCTCGGCGGCCTGGTGTTGGCGCTCGCAGGGGGGCTTGTGGGGTTGTTTGTTGATCGGCGGCGGGAGGGTGTCATGGAATCTGTTGAGCTGCGTTTCGGGCCGGATGTTAGTGAGAGTGCGGTGTGGGGGGTGCTGGGGTGTATCTCGGGCTTGCCGACTCATAAGCGGGTGGTGTTGGAGGTCGTCGGTGACGCTGACGGCATTCGTCATTATCTGCGTGCGGAGCCTGGCATTATTGGGGTGCTGCGCGCTCATCTGCGTGGTTTGCTGCCGGGTGTGCGGCTGGAGCCGGTGGAGCGGGAGGAGCCGACTGTGTGGCGGATGGCGGCGCGGCTGCGTTGGGGTGGTCGTCATCCGGTGCTGCTCAGTGATCGTAATGGTGAGACGGCGGCGGCGCTGCTTGGGGCGCTGTCCGGTCTGCATGGTGGTGAGAAGGTGATGGTGCGCTGGATGCTGCGTCCGGCGCGTGGCCCGTATCTGGCTGAGCGTCAGTCCAGGTCGCAGGCTCGTAATCCGGGGCCGCTGGCGTGGCTGTGGCCGGAGCAGTCGATCGACCCTTGCCACATGCACGCGCTGAGATCGAAGTACAGCGGCCCCGTGCTCGTGGCCCGCGTGATGGTCGCGGCGACCGCGCCGCGCAGCGAGGGACGCAGCGTCAATCTGCTGACGCGGGTGGTGGCGGTGCTGCGCGCTCGGACCGGGCTGCGCGGTCTGCCAGTGGTCCGCTACTGCCGCTCGCTCCGTGTGCAGCGGTTCGTGGAGCGCGTGCCGCTGCGTGGTGGTAGTCGGTTCTCGCCGGCGGAGCTCCTGGGCTTGGTGGGGTGGCCGATTGATGCGCCGCGGGTGCCGGGCCTAGTGCTCGGCGTGGCGCCTCAGTTGATGCCCTCAGCACAGATTCCGCGTAAGGGCGCCCGGGTGCTGGCGTACTCGACGTGGCCGGGTATGGAGCGGCGAGCGCTCGCCCAGCCGCTGCTCGGCACGCTCAGCCACACGGTCACTGCCGGGCCGAGCGGCGTCGGGAAGTCCGCGCTCCTTACCAGCGCTGTAGCTCAGGATCTGGCAGCTGGTCGCGGTTGCCTGGTCCTCGATGGAAAGGGAGACCTCGCGGCGGAGATCCTGCGGATGGTGCCCGAGCGTCGTCAGCGGGAGGTGATCGTGCTTGAGCCCGGCCGGCAGGGTCCGGTGCCGGGGTTGCGGGTGTTCGGTGGTGGTGACCCGGAGCTCTCGGGTGATCTGGTGCTCGGCATGTTTCGCTCGATCTTCATCGACTCGTGGGGAGTACGGTCGGATAAGTGGCTGCGGGCGGGGCTCGTGACGCTGGCCTATGACGGCAAGGCGACGCTTGCTGATCTGCCGTTCCTGTTCGCCTCGGATGCTTACCGTCGTCGCCTCGCGGGGCGCTTGCGCGATCCGCTGCTGAGGGCGGTGTGGGCCGAGTTTGAGGCGCTCAGCCCGGAGGGTCGCGCGCAGCAGCTCGGGTCGCCGCTGACGAAAGTCAACGAGCTGATCGGCCGGCGGGTCGTCCGTTCGGTCCTCGCGCAGCCTGAGCCGAAGTGGGACATGCGCGAAGTGCTGCGCCGTGGGCAGGTGGTGATCGTCTCGCTCTCGCCGGGGGCGATCGGCTCGCCGGCCTCGAGATTGCTCGCCGCGCTTGTGATCCACGAACTCTTCCAGGCGGTGCAGGCCCGCGCGCAGGTGCCGGCCGCCAAGCGCTGGCCGTTCAACGTCTATGTCGATGAGCCCAAGGTCTTCACCGACATACCGATGCCGCTGGACGCGCTGTTCGAGCTGGCCCGCGGGCTCGGCGTCGGCCTGACGCTCTCCGCGCAGTCGATCACCCAGCTACCCGCCGAGCTGGCCCGCGCAGCGCTCACGAACGCAGCGACTCTCATCGCGTTCCGTCAGAACGCCGACGATGCCAAGCTGCTCGCGCGGGAGCTGCCGGGCGTGACCCCGGAGGAGCTGCAAGCACTCGGGCGGTTTGAGATCGCGGCGCGGATCGGGCTCGGCCCCGGTGATGTCAGCCCGCCCGTGACCGGCCGCACGCTGGCGCCACCGGAGCCGATCAGCGACCCCGACGTGGTGCGCCGAGAGTCAGCCGCCCGCTATGGCAGCGACCCCGAAGATATCGACCGGGAGCTGCTGAAGCGCCACGGCCTGGGCGACCATCCCACGGCCGGTATCGAGGGTGATGAGACGCCGCTGCGGCGGCGCAAGAGGCAGGCTCCATGAGGCCCGGGCAACTCCTCCGTGGTGTGCCGTTCGCCTGTCCGCTCGCCTGTCCGCTCGCTCGGAGTCACGAGCGCCGTTCGCCCTTGTGGCGTGGGGCTTTTCGGCGAATAACGCCAGGGGCTCTTGCCGTTTTTGGTGTCGTTTTGTTGTCCTGGTTGGGGGGTTGGTCGTGAGCCGTGTCAGCGTGCCTCGGCTGGTGGCGTTGGCTGATGGGATGCCCCTGCATGAGAGGCAGATCGTGGAGACGGTCGCCCGCCTCACCTTGGTCAGTGGCCGGCAGCTCTCTGATTTATCTTTTTATTTTTATATTTCTAATTCTTCTGCTGCTGCTCATGCTCGTCGTGTCCGGCGGGTTCTGGCCCGGCTGGTTGAGCAGCGGGCGCTCGACCGCTTGGAGCGCCGCCACGGCGGACCCGGCGGCGGCTCCTCCGCATGGGTCTACGCGCTCGGCCCGGCCGGGGTGCGGCTGGTGGCATATTGGGCCGGTGAGGGTCTGCCACGCTCGCGCGCCGCGCACGAGCCGGGCGCGGCGTGGACGGCGCATACGCTCGCCGTCAGCGAGTTGTACGTGCGGCTGCGCGAAGCGGAACGGGCTGGGCGGGTGGAGCTGCTGGACTTCGACGCGGAGCCGGGCTGCTGGCGTCCCTATACGCGGCTCGGCGGCGCGGCCGGGGTGCTCAAGCCCGACGCCTACGTGCGGCTCGGTGTCGGCGAGTACGAGGATTCCTTCCTGGTCGAGGTGGACCTGGGCACCGAGCACCGGGGCCAGTTGACTCGCCAGCACCGCGCCTACGGCGAGTATTTCCGCTCTGGTGTGGAGCAGGCCAAGACCGGGGTGTTTCCCGGTGTGCTGTGGCTGGTGCCTGACGTGCGGCGGGTGGCGCTGCTGGCGGACATTCAGCGGGAGTTGCCCGCGCAGGCACGGCGGCTGTTCACGGTGGCGAGCAGCGAACGGGCGCTCACGGTGCTTTGCGGCCAAGGGGCGGACGCCACGGCGGCGGAAGGCGCGGCGTGAGCGCGACCACGGATGGGCGGCCGGTGATGTATGGCGACCCGGCGCGCTGGCTGCTGCTGCACGCCGACTGCGTGGCGTTGCTGCCCGAACTGCCCGCCGGTTCGGTCGAGGCGGTCATCACCGACCCGCCGTATGGCATCGGGTTCGGCGGCGAGGCATGGGACGGCGGCAAGCTGACCGACGCGGCAGCGTTCCAGCGCTGGACTACCGGGTGGGCGGCGGAGGCGCTGCGGGTGCTCAAGCCGGGCGGATGGCTGGCGGCGTTCGGAGCGCCGCGCACCGCTCACCGACTGGTCGCTGGTGTGGAAGACGCCGGGTTCGAGGTGCGCGATACCTTGCTGTGGCTCAACGCGCAGGGCCTCCCGAAATCCCACCATCGCCCAGGCGGCCTGGGGGTCTGCCTGAAACCGGCCTATGAGCCGGTGCTGCTGGCCCGCAAACCCCTGGAGGGCACGCTCGACGCGAACCTCGCGCGGTACGGCACCGGAGCGCTTCAGATCGATGCCGCGCGTGTCCCGCGCCGCGATGGTGGCCGGGGGTTCTGGCCGGCGAACGTCGCGCTCTCGCACGGCCCACGGTGCCGGCCCGGTCGCTGCCAACCGGACTGTCCGGTGCCGCTGATCGATACCGAGCCGCGTCCGGGCCGGGAGGTCAGCCGCCTGTTCTTCGCCGCGAAGGCCAACCGGCGCGAGCGCGAGACCGGCTGCGAGGAGCTGGCGCTGCGCGAGGTGCCGATCCACCTGCGCACGGGCGGCGCGGTACGGCTGGTGCGCAACATCCACCCCACGGTCAAACCGCTGGAGCTGATGCGCTGGCTGGTGCGGCTGGTCTGCCCGCCGGGCGGCACGGTGCTCGACCCGTTCACCGGCAGCGGCTCCACCGGCGCGGCCGGTGTGCTGGAGGCCAGGCGGTTTGTCGGCATCGAACGCGACAGCCGGTATGTGCCGGTCGCCTGCGCACGGATCACCCATTGGGCCACGGTAGCTGACCAGGAGGTGCCACCGTGACAACAACCGAGCCGGGTTCACACCCAAACCAAAATGAAAAGAAAAAGAGAACGCAAATGTTAAGCGATCGAAATGAAACGCCAATTGACTTGCATTTGGGTAGCCGACCGAGCTATCGTCGGTTTACACCTAAACCAAAGGTGGTGCAGCGCGGCAAACAGGATTCACCGCCCACCCGCACCTTGATTTTGGTGAATGGTGCTACGGCGTGCATGAGGACCAAAACGTCTTTGTGCGCGTTCGCTAACCCATACATTCCGACACTGGAGGTACTTGGCGATGACCAAGGCACAGGAGATCCACGAGAAGATCGAGGCGATGGTGGCCTCGGGCGAGGTGAAAAAGGCCGATGCGTTCAAGACGCTCGCCGAGGAGTACGGCCAGCCGGTCGACAGCCTGCGCGGCGCCTACTACCAGCACAAGCGCGTGCTGGACAACGGCGGCACCCCTCCCGCCGGCAACGGTGGGGCTCGCCGCACCCGGCGGCGCGAGACGACCAGCGAGACAGCGGTCGAGTCAGCGATCGCCACACTGCGGCGAGCGATCGACAGCATCGATGCCGAGATCGAGGTTGCCGAGGAACGGGCCAAAGAGGCCCAGGCCGAGTACGAGGCGATGCAGGCCAGCGCCGACGAGCGCAAGGCCAGCATCACCGAGAAGATCACACTCCTGGAGCAGCCCGCCTAGCCAGCAAAGTGACAACGTGGGCGAGGGTGGCCCGAATCCAATCGATTTGGGCCACCCACACCTACCACCACACCAAGGACAACAAATATAATACGGGCGACTACGCTAATGGTTAGTTGACGTCACGATCGTATTAAGGTAAACAGTTAACAAACGTCACATTATGTAATACAATGGAGGTAGTAAACGGGAATGACACATGACAGAAGTACAGGCACGGGAACTCGGACGGCTGGTCAAGCAGGCGCGCCGCGCGCAGCGGTTGTCGCTGCGCGCCCTGGACGAGCTGACCGGCGTGTCCTACGGGTGGCTCGGCCGGTTGGAACGCGGGCAGATGATCGCGCCAGCGCCAAGCAAGCTGACCAAGGTAGCCGAGGCGCTCGGCATCGCACCGGAGCGGATCGACCGGATCACCCGCGGCCGGATATCGCGCGACCTGCCATCGATCCGCACCTACTTTCGCGCGAAGTACCACCTCACCCCACAGGAGATCACACAGATCGAAGAGGTCTTCGATCAGATCCGCCGCAACCGGCGAAACACCACAGAAGGAACCGACAGCTAATGCCCGCCGCACGGGTGGGCACAACCGGGCGAAGGACAACCCGGCTGGTGAAGCGCTTGCGCGCCCTGAGCCCGGCATGGCCCATATCCCACCCCGAGGCACGCTGGATCGCCGAACAGCAAGCGAGGCTCCTGCTCACCGAAGCAGGCATCACCGCCCCGCCCGTGCCCGAGCGAATCGTGACCGAGCTTGCCGGCGTGAACGTCTACCCGCTGGCACACATGCCAGTCAGGGGACTGCTGAGCGCCAGCAAACCGAGCAGCCGCGGCGGTGACATCCTCATCGACAGCACCCTGCCGCCGGCCGAGCGGCGCGTGACGCTCCTGCACGAGCTGAAACACATCATCGACGGCGGGCACACCACCCGGCCGCGCCAGTCGGGCAGCCAAACCGGCCGTGAAGGGCTCTGCACCGACTTCGCCCTGAGCGTGCTGATCCCAGCCACATGGATACGCGCCGACTGGTGGGCGGGACACCGTAGCGTCAGCGCTCTGGCCGAGCGCTACCAAGTGCCCGCCGAGGCGGTCACACATCGCCTGCACGCACTCGGACTCTTGAAGCGTAGGCCACGACACCGTGGCCGCTCGTACTGCCAGTGGCAGCCACACACCAAGGCAAGGAGAAACCCCCAATGACACTCACTATCACCAAACACAAAACCGACACCGCTCCGACGGACGCCGTCAAACGAGCGGTCCTCTACTTGCGAGTCAGCTCACGCGACCAGCTAGAGACCGACTACGACGACGATGGCCTGTCGATCGCCGCGCAGCGAGAGCGCGCCGCGCAGAAGGCAGCCGAGTACGGCGCCGTCGTGGTCGATGAGTACATCGAGCGGGCCGAGTCAGCCAAGACCAACGATCGCCCGGCCCTCAACACCATGCTCAAACGCATCAAAGAGCAGCGCGACGTCGATTACGTGATCGTCTGGAAGGTCGATCGCTTCGCCCGCAACCGCCGCGACGACGCCAACATGCTGTTCGAGATCGAGCTTGCCGGCGCCCGGCTCATCAGCGCGACCGAGAACATCGACCAGACACCAGCCGGCCGGCTGATGCACGGCATGTTGGCCAGCTTCGCCGAGTACTACAGCCGCAACCTCGCCAACGAGGTACTCAAGGGCCTCACCGAGAAGGCCAAGCGCGGCGGCACACCAGGACGGGCGCCACTCGGCTACCTGAACACACGAGAGCAGTTGCCCCAAGGCGGCGAGGTCCGCACCGTCGTCATCGACCCCGAACGCGCCCCGATCATCCACTGGGCGTTCGAGACCTACGCCACTGGCCTCTACAGCCTCAACGACATGGTGATGCTGCTTGAGGCCCGCGGCCTGCTCTCACGCGGAAATCGCAAACAAGGCCCGCAGCCGCTGGGCCTCTCCAGGGTTCACGAGTTGCTCTCATACCCCTACTACGCCGGCATCGTCAGCTACCGAGGCAAGCAGTACCCCGGCCGGCACGAGCCGCTCATCACCCAAGAACTCTTCGACCAAGTCCAGGCCGTCCTCCAAGCACACGGTCTCGCCGGAGAGCGCGACCGCAAGCACCAGCACTACCTCAAGGGCACAATCCGCTGCGGCACCTGCGGCTACCGCCTGGTCTACTCCCGCCACAAAGGCAACGGCGGCACATACGAATACTTCGTCTGCCCACGCAACCAGCGCGGCAAGTGCCCACAGAGCTACCAGCCCGTCGACCTCGTAGAAACAGCCATCGAAGACCACTACGCCACCGTCTCCCTCACAGACACCGAACGCGAGGAAATCCGTCGCGCGATCAGCGAGGACCTGGGCGAGCGGGTCGCCACCGCCCAGCACGAGATCGACCGCTGCCGAGGCGTCCTGCGAGCAATCAAAGAGCAAGAACGAAAGCTCCTGAACATGCACTACGAAGACCGCATCACCGGCGAGCTCTTCGACGACGAGCAGACCCGCCTACGCCACCAACGCGAAGACGCCGAGGCGCTCATCACCCGCCTGAACCTCAGCTACCAGGACATCGCCGAAACCCTCGACCTCGCCCTGGAGATCATCGGCGAAGACCTCCACGACCTCTACCAACGAGCCGACGACACCGTCAGGCGCCTGCTCAACCAGGCCATCTTCAACGCCCTCTTCGTCTGCGACGAAACGATCACCAAGGCCGAGCTGGCCGGGCCATTCGCCGAGCTACGCACCTTCCACAACGCCCTCCGAGGCATCATCAGCGCCACCCCGAACCCCACACCAGCCAGCGCCATCGCCATCACGCTACCCCAAGACGCCAAGACCCCCGCGCCCTGGCGGGAACGGGGGTCTTTGGACGTTGGTTCGATTAGCAACGTTTTGGTGGAGACGGTGGGAGTCGAACCCACGTCCGCAGTCGCGTGATGAGATGGCTTCTACGAGCGTAGCCGGCGCTCTGATCTCATCTCCCGCTCGCCTCGCCGGCGGGGTTGCGGGGGACCAGCTCCCTGAGATTTCCCCGGGTCGGCGGGAGCGGGCCTCGCCGGGTTAGCCTGCTATCTGATCCCGGCGATCCCCGCCGCAGGCTAACGGGGGCCAAGACCTCAGGCCTGGTTTTTAATCAGGCCGCGAGGGCGTACTCGTGTGAGTCCGCACTTATGGTTTTCCCGGGTGTTTTACGAGGCCTCCCGGGACCTCGGCTCGCCACCACCCCCACGAACCGACCGCGTCGAAGCCTGTCGTCCCCGGGGATGCTTGCTTGTCTTCATTCTAGCTTGGTTAAACAAAAGCGACGCGGGCGAGCCACCTCGAGGAACCTTTCCCGTCAGGCCCTAGAGCCCTTCGGTTCCGGTGGCGCGGCCTCACACCTCGGTGGCCTCGCTCTTCAGTGGCTCGTTCCGCGTCTAAGAGTCAATGTACGCCCCTCCCAGGGGGATTACAAGACCTTCTTTGTCTTCTCCCCGCATCCTCCGCAAAAAACTCCCCAGGCCTCTCCCCACACCGCCTCACAGCACCTCCCGGGGACCCCCACAACACCTTCCGAGGACCCCCACACCCGGGGCTCCCAAGCAGCTCTTAGCCACCGCTTATCCCGCATGCCACAATGGAGATGCCATGGATGAGACCCCCCTCGCGCCCGCCACCTATCCCACCCATAGCGCCACCACGCTGCCCGCTCCCCCTCGGCCCCCCGCCGAACCCTTCGGCGAGCAGCGCCGCGGGCTGCGCAAGCGCATCGGCAGCGCCTTCGCCGGGCTCATCGCGCTGGTCGCCAAGTTCGGCGTCGCCTTGAAGGCCCTCGTCTTCGCGCTACCCAACCTCAAGCTCTTCGTCACCGCCGGTACCGCCCTCGTATCAGTGGCCGCCTACAGCATTTTTTTTGGATGGGAGTTCGCTGCCGGGTTCGTCGTGCTGCTCTTCATTCACGAGATGGGCCACGTCATCGCGCTGCGCCGCGAGGGGATCAAAGCCAGCGCCCCCATGTTCGTCCCCTTCATGGGCGCCGTCATCGTCTCCCGCTCGCTCGGCGACAACGCCCTCGCCGAGGCCCGCGTCGGGCTCGCCGGCCCGATCCTCGGCAGCCTCGGAGCGCTCGCCGTCGCCATCGTCGGCAAGCTCACCGGCAGCGATCTCCTGATCGCCCTGGCCTACTTCGGCTTCTTCATCAACCTCTTCAACCTCCTCCCCGTCGTCCCCCTCGATGGCGGCCGCGCCGCCGCCGCGATGAGCCCCTGGATGTGGTTCCTCGGCCTCGGCGCCCTCGTCGCCCTCGTCTTCCTCGAGCCCGGCAACCCGATCCTGCTCATCATCGTCCTCTTCGCCGGGTTCCAGACCTGGCACCGCTGGCAGCAGCGCAAAAACCACTCACTCGAGCAGGCCGCCTACTACCGCGTCGCCCCCCGCCACCGCCTCCTCGTCGGCGCCGTCTACCTCGGCCTCATCATGCTGCTCGTCCTCGGCATGCACGAAACCCACATCCTCTCGAGCGGCGGCCACAGCTTCGGGAGCATCTGAAGCCGTTTGACCAGATAGCCGCCCCTCAGCGCCGCGCGCGCGTGACCCTTTCCAGATCCCGCTTGACCTCCCTCTCGCGGATCGTCTCCCGCTTGTCGTACAGGTCCTTCCCCCGCGCCAGCGCAATCTCCACCTTCGCCCGCCCCTCCCGGAAGTAGATCCGTGTCGGCACCACCGTGAGGCCCCGCTCTTTCACCCGCGCCTCCAAGCGCTCGATCTCCCCCCTATGCGCCAACAGCTTGCGCTCCCGCTCCGGCTCATGGTTCTCCCGCGACGCCGGCGCATACGGCGGGATGTGCACCCCGTGCAACCACAGCTCCCCGCCCCGGATCGCCACATAGCCCTCTTTCAGCTGCGCCCCCGACTCCCGCAGCGCCTTCACCTCCGTGCCCCCCAACACGATCCCGCACTCCAACCGCTCCAGCAGCTCGTACCGGTAGGACGCATAGCGGTTGCTCGCCACGTCCCCCGCGCCCACCTTGCGCTTGCCGCCCTTGCTCTTCGCCATCGGTTGAGCCTAGCCTGCCCCCGCTCCCCCACGCCGGACGGGGACCACCCACCCCCTCCCCCCGCTCAGGATCGACGGCGCCCGCGCGCCACCTTCGCAGGCTCCCCCTCCGCAGGCTCCCCCTCCGCAGGCTCCTCCTCCGCCGGCGCCAGGTCCACCCGGCCCCGCTGCGCGTCCACCCGCCCCACCCGCACCACGATCGGGTCCCCCAAGCGCAACGTCGTCCCCGAGCGCTCCCCCCGCAGGATCGTCCCCTCCTCGTTCAGCTCCCACCACTCCCGCCGGCCACCCCCCGCGCCTGCGCGTCCCCCCCGCCCCGCCACGTGGGGCGCTGCGCTCGGTCTGCCTCTGCGCCCCGTACCCCAACCCGGCCCCCGGATGGGGGCCCCATCCACCAAACCACTTCCTCCCTCCTCCACCCGGGGCTCCCGCTCCGACATCGCCCTCGCCAGGCGTCTCACCGGCAGCATCCCCTCGTACCGATAGCCCCCCTCCGTCCCCTCCCGGTCGAACGCCACGAACGCCCCCCCTCCGATCACACCCACCACTTCGCCCCTGAACGTCTGCTCCCACCCCCCCTCCAGCAGCTCCCGCTCCAGCGCGAAGCACCGCGCCACATCGTCCCCATCGCGCTCGATCTCCATCGCCGCCCGCTCCCGCCCCGACGTCCACTCCCCCAGCGCCTCCAACGCGCTCACCCGCGGGGCCCCCTCCGGGCCGCCCAGTGTCGAGAGCAGCGCCCGATGGCAGACCAGATCCGGGTAGCGGCGGATCGGCGAAGTGAAGTGGCAGTAGCACCTCGACCCCAACCCCGCGTGGCCCAAGTTGCTCGGCGAGTAGTACGCCTGTTGCAGCGAGCGCAGCACCAACGTACTCAGCGCCTGCCTCCCCCCCGTCGCCGCCACCGCCTCATCGCCCTTGCCCGCCCTCGCCACCGCGCGTTTCACGTGCTCCTCCACCAGCCGCGACAGCTCCCCCACCACATCCCCCGCCTGCGACCGCGACATCCGCTCCGGTAGCGCCGCCGTCGCCACCCCCAGCGACGCCAACTGGTCCACCAGCCGCTCCACCCTCGCCACCTGCGGGAGCTCGTGCACCCGGTACAGGCACCCCACCCCCGCCTGCTCCAAATGCTCCGCCACCGCCTCGTTCGCCGCGATCATCAGCTGCTCGATCAGCCTGTGCGACTCCGTCTGTACGCTGCTCCGGATCTCGCTCACATTGCCCTCCCCGTCGAACCGAAACTCCGGCTCCGAGGACTCCACCGTCAGCGCACTCCCCCGCCGCGCCCGCGCCTCTCCCAGCGCCGCCGCCGCCGCCCGCGCCGCCGCCAGCGGCTCCCCCCACGGCGCCCTCGCCGCCTCCCGCCCCGCGAAGATCGCATCCACCCTGTCGTAGTCCAAGCGCTCGTCCGAACGGATCACCGTGCGGTGGAACGCCGCCCCGCGCACCTCCGCGCCGTGGATCTCGAGCTCCACCGTCACCGCCGCCCGCTCCCGGCCCGGCACCAGCGAGCACGCCTCGTTCGACAGCGCCCCCGGGAGCATCGGCTCCACCGCCCCCGGCACATACACGCTCGTGCCCCGCTCCCGCGCCTCCACATCCACCGCCGAGCCCTCCCGCACATACGCGCTCACATCCGCGATGTGCACCCACACCCGCACCCCTCCCCCCGCCATCCGCTCCGCCGAGATCGCATCGTCGAAGTCCCGCGCCCCCACCGGGTCGATCGTGAACGTCGCCAGGTCCCGCAGGTCCTTCCGCGCCGGGCTCCCCCCGCCCCGCCCCGGCCGCAGACCCCGCTCCGCCGCCCTCCGCGCCTCCCGCTCCACCGCCTCTTCGAAGCCCCGCACAAGGCCCCGCTCGCGCATCAACCCCTCGATCGCCTCCCGCGCGCTTTCCCGCTGTTGCGGGGGCCACACCACGCGCGCCCCCCCTCGCCCGCCGCCAACCGCTCCGCGTCCGCCCGCGAACCTACTCCCGCCCCGACCGCCACCGCCCTTTCCGCTTCCGCCACCGCGCTCTTGCGGGCCTCCCCTGCCCGCGGCTCCACCCCCCCGGCCTCCCCCTGCACCCCGGCCGCTCCCCTTGCCCCGGCCCCCCCGAGGAGGCTGGGCGGAGCTCATGACCCGTGAACTTTCGCCGCCAGCGTCTGCAGCGCCACCATCAGACCCCGCGGACCGTCCACCCCGTGGAGCACCCGCACTTCGGGGGCCAGCCCCCTGCCCTCACGCACCCCACCCCCGCCGAGATTGTGCCCGTTCGGGGTGAAGTACTCCCCCACCGTGATGTCCAACGCACCCCCATTCGAGAGCGACTGCTCCTCCTGAAACACCCCCTTGCCGAACGTATGCGTGCCCACCACCGTCGCCCGGCGATTATCCTGCAAAGCCCCCGTCACGATCTCCGCCGCCGACGCCGTATCGCGGTCCACCAGCACCACCATCGGGATCGACGCCGCAATCGCGCCCCCCTGCGCCCTCAGCGTCTGCGTCGGCTGGACCCGCCCCCGCATGCTCACCACCACCGCCCCCCGCGGCAGGAAGATACTCGCCACCAGTTGCGCCTCTTCCACCAGCCCCCCCGGGTTCGAGCGCAGATCCAACACCAATCCCCGCGCCCCATTGTGGTGGAGCTCCGTTTCGACCGCTTCCCGCACTTCCCCATGCGCCCCTTCGCTGAAGCTCGCCAGATCCACCACCCCCAGCTTCACCCCGTCCACCGTGCGCGTAATCGAAGCCACCACCGGCTGGTAGATCGTCGCCCGCGTCAGCGTCACCCTACGGGCACCCGACCCGTGACCGTGGCCGCTCACGTGCGTGGAGCGTTCGATCCCCAGCGTCACGTTCGTATCCGCCGGCCCTTTGACCAGGTTCGTATCCGTGCTCTCCGGCAGGCCCTTCAACGTCCGGCCGTTCACCGCGACGATCACATCGCCCGCCACCAGCCCCGCCCGGGCCGCCGGCGAGTCGTCGAACACGCGCACAATCACCAGCCCCCGCGGGTCCGGGTTGACCTCCACCCCGACGCCGCTGAAGCTCCCCGGGTGGTCGAATTCGCGCACCTCCCCCGCCGTCAAGTAGTGCGAGAAAGGATCGTTCAGGCTCGCCACCGCCCCCGAAATCGACGCGTCCGAGAGCTGGCCCGAGCTGACCGGGCGGTAGTAGTCGTGGGTGATCCGCGCCAGCGCTTCGTTCACCACCCGCGTGCCCTGGTCCGCCACAAACGTCCGCCGCGCAAACCCCGGAAGGTCTTCCGGGTGGCCCCCCAGCCAGATGCCCGCCACCAGGATCCCGAGCAGCAGCGCGCTCAGCACCACCAGCGCCGCCACAATGGTCGCGATCGATGATCCGCGTCTGGGAGTCACGACCCCCAGCCTACGAGGTCCCGTCCCCGCAGGCGACACCCGGGCCCGGCCCCTTTGTCGAATAAGGTGGGGACATGGCCCACCTAACCACCACCACCGTTCCCGCCAACGGCCTCCCCATCCATCGCATCGCCGTCCCCGGCACCCGCGCTCTCACCGCGCTCGTCGCCTTCGACGCCGGCGCCCGCACCGAGCGCCCCGACGAGAACGGGATGGCCCACTTCCTCGAGCACCTCGTCTTCAAGGGCGGCGAGAAGTACCCCACCTACACCGACGTCAACGAGACCGCCGAGCGGCTCGGAGGCGTACTCAACGCCTACACCAGCCACGATCTCGTCGCCTTCCACATCACCATCCGCGCCGAGTCCGCCCCCGCCGCCATCGACCTCCTCAGCGACTTCGTCGGACGCCCCCGCATCGACGCCCAAGAGCTCGACCGCGAGCGCGGTGTCGTGATCCAGGAGATCAACCGCGCCTACGACCAGCCCTCCACCATCGCCGAGTACCTCATCGACCGCGCCGCCTTCGGCGAGCACCCCCTCGGGCGCACCGTCCTCGGACCCGAGGACAACCTCCGCAGCTTCACCCGCGACGCCATCGTCGCCTTCCGCGAGCGCCGCTGGGCCGGCGCCCGCGGCGGCGCTTTCCTCGTCGGCAACCT
Source organism: uncultured Solirubrobacterales bacterium (assembly GCA_963747875.1). Taxonomy (GTDB): domain Bacteria; phylum Actinomycetota; class Thermoleophilia; order Solirubrobacterales; family Solirubrobacteraceae; genus Palsa-744. The sequence goes on along the minus strand of CAVVGU010000001.1, from coordinate 3,857,494 downwards.
CGACCACCTCCCCCCCGAGCAGGAGCTGCAAGAGCTCTTCGGACGCTTCCCCGCGCTGGGGGAGCCCGAGCCCTACGTGCCCGCCCCCGCCTTTCTCCCCGAGACCCTTGTCGAGCAGCGCGACACCAACCAGTCGCACCTACGCATGATCTACCGCCCCGCCGTACACGTCGCCGAGCGCCGCCAGCGCGCCGCCCTCGCGATCTACTCAACCCTCCTCGGTGGCTCCATGGGCTCGCGCCTATTCGATGAGATCCGCGAGAAACGCGGCCTCTGCTACTCCGTCTACGCGCTCGACCACTCCTTCGCCGACGTCCCCATCCTCCAGCTCGGCTCCGGCCTCGACTCCAGCAAGTGCATCGAGGCGTACACCCGCATGCGCGAGATCGTGCAGGAACTACGCACCGACGGTCCCCGCCACGAGGAGGTCGAGCGCGCCCGCGCCTACGCCGCCGGGCGCCTCGTCCTCGCCTTCGAGAACACCAACGCCGTCGCCCGCTACGCCGCCTCCCAGTCGATCGTCTTCGGCGAGGAGATCGACCCCGACGCCGCCATCGCCGCACTCGACGCCGTCACCTACGACGAGGTCCGCGACGTCGCCTCCGGCATCACCGAGGAGCTCGCCATCGCCTGCGTCGGGCCCCACACAGCTGCGGAATTCTGAGAACTCAGCCGAGCGCAACCATGCGGTCGATCGGCACCCGCGCGCGAACCGCGATCGCCTCGGGCACCCGCACCTCGAACCGCATCTCCCGCAGCGAATCCCGCAGCTTCGGGAGCGTGATCATCTTCATGTACATGCAGCTCGCCTCCGCGTTCGCCGGGATGAAGTCGATGTCCGGCGCCGCCATCCGCAGCGGATGCAGCATCCCCACCTCGGTCGCCACCACCGCCTCGCGCCGACCGGCCGCAGCAGCCCCGCCCACAGCAGCCCCGCCCACAGCAGCCCCGCCCACAGCAGCCCCGCCCACAGCAGCCCCGCCCACAGCAGCCCCGCCCACAGCAGCCCCGCCCACAGCAGCCCCGCCCACAGCAGCCCCGCCCACAGCAGCCCCGCCCACAGCAGCCCCGCCCACAGCAGCCCCGCCCACAGCAGCCCCGCCCACAGCAGCCCCGCCCACAGCAGCCCCGCCCGCGGCAGCCCCACTGGCGACAATCCGCTGCTCGGCCTGCTCCGCGTAGGCGAGCATCCCACCTGTGGAGAGCATATGCACGCCCTCCGCCGAGATGTCGCCCGCCGCTACGTACTCCATCACCGCGGTCGAGCAGCCACACTCGGGGTGGATCAGGAAGTCCGCCCCCGGGTGAGCCGCGCGCGTTGCCTCGATATCGGCGGGGCGGATCCCCGCGTGCACATGGCACTCCCCGTCCCACACGTGCATCCGCCGGCCGAGCTCCTTCTCCACATACGCCCCCAACCACATATCCGGGCCGAACAGGATCTCCGTGTCCGCGCCGTGGGTCTCGTAGATGTGGCGTACCACCTGCACCGCGTTGGCCGACGTGCAGCAGTAGTCCGTGAGCGCCTTCACCTCGGCGGTTGTGTTCACATACATCACCACCACCCCCTTCGGGTACCGCGCCTTCCACTCCCGCAGCTGCTCGAAGTCGATCGAGGCCGCCAGCGAGCACCCCGCGTCGAGATCCGGAATCAGCACCGTCTTCTCCGGGCACAGGATCGAGGCCGTCTCCGCCATGAAGTGCACCCCGCAGAACACGATCGCCTCCCCCTCTGCCGCCGCCGCCTTGCGCGAGAGGCCGAGCGAGTCCCCCACGTAGTCGGCCACGTCCTGCACCTCCGGCACCTGGTAGTTGTGCGCCAGGATCACCGCCCCCCGCTCCGCCGCCAGCGCGCGCACCTCGCTCTGCAGCTCCGCGATCTCCGCCGCGCTCAGCGCGAGGGTCGGAGCCTGCGCGGGGGCCATTGGCAGGTTCATGGCAGTGCCTCCAAAATCAGGGATAGATCCAACGCGGGCGCCGAGTGGGTCAACGCGCCCATCGAGATCCATTCTACCCCGGTCTCCGCGCGCGCCCGGAGCGTTTGCAGGGTCACCCCCCCGCTGGCCTCCAACGCCGCCCGCCCCCCGACCTGCGCCACCGCCGCGCGCAGCTGGGCGTCGTCCATGTTGTCCAGCAGCAGCCGCGGAGCGCCCGCGGCGAGCGCCTCGGCGACCTCCTCGGAGTTGCGCACCTCCACCTCCAGCGTCCCCGCCAGCTCCGGCGCCGCCGCGCGTGCCCGCGCCACCGCCTGCGCGATCCCCCCCGCCGCCGCGATGTGGTTCTCCTTGATAAGGATCGCGTCGTAGAGCCCCACCCGGTGGTTGTGCGCACCCCCCGCCGCCACCGCGGCCTTCTCGAGCGCGCGTAGCCCAGGGGTCGTCTTGCGCGTATCCAACACCCGCGCCCCCGTGCCCTCCACCGCGCGCGCAGCCCGCGCCGCCATCGTCGCCACCCCCGAGAGGTGCCCCAGAAAGTTGAGCGCCGTGCGCTCCCCCGTCAGCAGCGCCCGCGCGCGCGCCTCGACGGCGAGCACCGGCCCGCCCGCCTCGCGCCACACCCCCTCCGCCACAAGCCGCTCACAGCGCGCCCCCGGGTCGAGCAGCGCAAAGACCGTCTCCGTCGCGTCCAACCCGTAGATCGCCCCCGGGGCCTTCTGCGTGATCCTCGCCCGTGCGCGCGCCTCCCCCGCCACCGTCGCCTCCGTCGTCACGTCACCCGAGCCGACGTCCTCCTCTAGCGCGCGGCGCACCAGTGCGACGAGTTCGGCCTGCGACAGGTCGGAGGGCATCGCGTAAGGATATGCGTCCCGAGCGAGCGCGCCCCAAAGGGGCGCCCCGTCGGGCGTCGCAGAGCGACCCAAACGCCCCGCGCTCAGCTCGCTGCCGCGCTCAGCAAGTAAGCCCTGACGAACCCATCCAGATCGCCGTCCAGCACCCGCTGGACGTCGCCCATCTCGTGGCTCGTGCGGTGGTCCTTCACAAGCGTGTAGGGGTGCAGAACGTAGGAGCGGATCTGCGAGCCGAAGTTGACGTCCTGCGCCTCGCCCTTCTCGCGGGCGATCTCCTCCTGGCGTTCGCGCTCCTGTCGCTCCAGCAACTTGGCGCGCAGCATCGCCATCGCCGTCGCCCGGTTGGACGACTGGGAGCGCTCGTTCTGGCACTGCACCACGATCCCGCTCGGGCGGTGGGTGATGCGCACCGCCGAGTCCGTCTTGTTGACATGCTGGCCCCCCGCCCCCGACGCACGGTAGGTGTCCACCTGCAGATCGTCGTCCGCGATCTCGATCTCCGCCGACTCCTCCACCACCGGGGCGACCTCCACCCCCGCGAAGCTCGTCTGGCGACGGTGCGCGGAGTCGAACGGCGAGAGGCGCACCAAGCGGTGTACCCCGCGCTCCGCGCCGAACAGGCCGTACGCGTTCTCCCCCGACGCACGGAACGTCGCAGACTTGATCCCCGCTTCCTCCCCCGCGCTCGCCTCCAGCAGCTCAACACCAAAGCCCCGCGACTCCGCCCAGCGCATCTCCATCCGCAGCACCATCTCCGCCCAGTCCTGCGCGTCCGTCCCCCCCGCACCCGCGTTCACGCTTACGAGCGCGTCCCCCCCGTCGTAGGGGCCCGAGAACAGCCGCTGCTCCTCGAGCGCCTGCAGGCGCTCCTCCGCAGAGGCCATGTGCTCCTCGACCTCCTCCGCGATAGACTCGTCCTCCTCCGCAAGCTCCGCCAGCCCCCCCAGTTCCTCGACATCGCCCTGCAGCGTCCTGAACATCTCCAGGCGCCGCGCCACGCGCGCGTGCTCCGCCGAGACCTTCCCCGCGCGCTCGGAGTCATCCCAGAAGCCCGCCGCCTGCATCTCCTCCTCCAGCGCCCCCGCGCGCTCGCTCAACGAAGCCGGGTCAAAGATAATCCGCGAGCAGCTTCAGCTGGTCGCGGATCGCCGCAAGTCTCTGCGGCGTGGACTCGCTTGGGGCGTTCGTGGGCATCGGCCCACGCTATCAGCACTTGGGGCGACAAGCTCCCTGAGGCTGTCCTGGACCAAGCAGCGCAAAAGGACGCGAGGGAGCGAAATGTGCTCGGCGCATGTGCTGGCCGATTGCAGGTCCCGTCGATCTCCGATCGGTGAGGACGCAGCTATACGCCCGTGTCCCGGGCGGCCTCAGGCGCCGTGGCACTTCTTGAACTTCTTACCACTCCCGCACCAGCAGGGGTCGTTGCGCCCCACCTGATGCTCTGAGTCGACCACTCTCTGCTCGACCACCGGCACCAGCTCCTCCTCGCCGCCCCCATTGGCGGCGTAGCCCTGCATCCCCCCCGCGCCCGCCGCAGCCGCAGCGGCCGCGATCGAGCCGGCGCCCATCGCGGCGCTGCCGCCGGAGTAGGAGACCCGTCCCGGGCGCGTCGGGTTGCCGGTCGCGGGGAATGGGATCCCACCCCCCCCAGGAGCACCCGGGGTACCGGGATGCGGACCCCCGCCCCCGTTGGCGCCTTCGATCTGGACCTGCACGTTGAAGATCATCCTCGCGTAGTCCGTCCAGATCCCGTTGATGAGGTCGCCGAAGAGGGTGTACGCCTCGTTCTTGTAGGCCACCAGGGGATCGATCTGGGCGATACCCCGCAGGCCGATCCCTTCGCGCAGGTAGTCCATGTCGTAGAGGTGCTCCCGCCAGCGTTCGTCGATGATCTGCAGCAGCAGATAGCGCTCCAGCTGGCCCATCAGCTCCTCCCCGAGCTCCTCTTCGCGTACGTCATAGCGCGCCATCGCGTCCTCCATCACCCGCTCCGCGAGGAGGCTGCGGTCGATCGCCTCGGGGTCGAGGTCCTGGGGCCCGATCTCCAGCGGGAAGAACTGGGAGAGCGTGTTGAAGAGGCCATCCAGATCCCAGTCCTCCAGGTAGTCCCCTTCGGTGTAGCGCTCGATCGTGCGCTCGATCACGCCCGCGATCTCCTGGCGGGCCTGCACGCCCATCGCCTCCCCTTCGAGCACCTGGTCGCGGTAGGCGTAGATCACGCGCCGCTGCTCGTTCATCACGTCGTCGTACTCGAGCACCCGTTTGCGGATCAGGAAGTTCTGCTCCTCCACCTTCTTCTGGGCTTTCTCGATCTGCTTGGAGAGCATCCCCGCCTCGATCGGTTCCTCGTTGCCCTCCGCGTCGACCCCCCCGAGTTTGTCGAGGATTCTGTAGATGCGGTCGCCCGCGAACAGCCGCACGAGGTCGTCCTCCGCGGAGAGGAAGAAGCGCGACTCCCCCGGGTCGCCCTGGCGGCCCGCGCGCCCGCGCAGCTGGTTGTCGATGCGCCGCGACTCGTGGCGCTCGGTGCCACAGATGAACAGCCCCCCCGCCGCCATCACCCGTTCGCGGTCGCCCTCCACGCGCTCCTCGATCCCCGGCAGAAGCTCCGCGAAGCGCTCCTCGTAACCGTCCAACTCGGGCTTCAGTCCCTGCCTCGCGAGCTCCAGGCGCGCGAGGTGCTCGGGGTTGCCGCCGAGCTTGATGTCCACCCCGCGACCCGCCATGTTGGTCGCGATCGTGACCGCCCCCGGCTGGCCCGCCTCGGCAACCGTCTCGGCCTCGCGCGCCGCGTGCTCGGGCTTGGCGTTTAGCACCGTGTGCTTGATCCCCCGCTGCTTGAGACGCTCCCCGAGCAGCTCGGAGACCTCCACCGAGATCGTGCCCACGAGCACCGGCTGGCCGTTCTCGTGGCGCGCCGCGATTTCCCGCACCACCGCGCTCCACTTGCCGTCCTTGGTCTTGTAGACCTGGTCGTTGCGATCATCGCGCACCATCGGAACGTTCGTGGGGACCTGCACCACGGGCAGCTCATAGATCTTCATGAACTCCGTCGCCTCCGTCAGCGCCGTGCCCGTCATCCCCGAGAGCTTCTCGTAGAGGCGGAAGAAGTTCTGGTAGGTGATCGTGGCCAGGGTCTGGTTCTCCTCCTGGATGCGTACCCCCTCCTTGGCCTCGATCGCCTGGTGCAGCCCTTCCGACCAGCGCCTCCCGTCGAGGATGCGCCCCGTGAACTCGTCGATGATCTTCACCTCATTGTCGATCACCGCGTAGTCCACGTCGCGTTTGTACAGCGACTCCGCGCGCAGAGCCTGGTTCAAGTGGTTGACCAGGTGGCCGTTCTCGGCGCGGTACAGATGGTCGATCCCGAGGAAGCGCTCCGCCTTGGCGACGCCCTGCTCGGTAACCGACACGGTCTTGTGCTTCTCGTCGAACTCGTAGTCGAAGTCCGCGAGGTATTTCTTCTTAGAGCCCGGATCCATCCCTTCGGGGGTCTTGCCCGGTGTCAGCCGGGGAGCCAGGCGCGCGAACTTCACGTACAGGTCGGCCGCCTGTTCAGGGGCGCCCGAGATGATCAGCGGGGTGCGCGCCTCGTCGATCAGGATGTTGTCGACCTCGTCCACGATCGCGAAGGGGTGGCCGCGCTGAACCTTTTCCTGCAGGTCCTTGGCCATGTTGTCGCGCAGGTAGTCGAAGCCGAGCTCCGAGTTGGTCCCGTACACCACGTCGCACGCGTACGCGCGGTGCTTCTCCTCGTAGGGCTGCATGTTCTGCAGCACCCCCACCGAGATCCCCAGGGCGTCGTAGATCGGGCTCATCCATTCCGCGTCGCGGCGCGCGAGGTAGTCGTTCACGGTCACCACGTGCACGCCCTTGCGTTCCGGCTCCGCCGCGTCTGCGCCCTTGGCCTCCCGCACGGCCAGCGCGTTGAGCGCGACCGCGAGCGTCGCCGTGAGGGTCTTGCCCTCGCCGGTCTTCATCTCCGCGATGCAGCCCTCGTTCAGCGCCATCGCCCCGATCAGCTGCACGTCGAAGTGGCGCATCCCCATCGTGCGCTTGCCCGTCTCTCTGACCACCGCGAAGCACTCCGCCAGCAGATCGTCGAGCGACTCCCCATTGCGGGCGCGCTCGCGCAGAGCGTCCATCCGCTCGCGTAGCTCCGCGTCGGTGTCGTGTTCCAGCTCAGGCTCGAACGCGCCGATCAGCGCGATGCGCTTCTCGTACTGCTTACGCTTCTTCGCCTCGCCGACGTTGAGGGCGCGATCCAGGAGGGACACGCCCCCAGGGTAGCGATTCTGGGCTCGCCGAACCCGCACTCCAGACCCGCCGACCCCCCACACCCCGGGGGACTATGTGGGGCAGATGCCCGCTCTCCGCGACACGCTACGGGGCAGCTGGTGCCTCGGTCCCGAGCACCGACGCGCGCTGCGCCAGCGCCGCACGCGTCTTGCGCCGGCGGCGGCGCATCACGCGGTAGCGCTTGACCTGGCGCGCGAGCTCGTCCACCACGAGGTTCAGCGAGTGCAGCATCTGCGGCGAGGCGTCGCGGGCACGCAGCGTGGTGCCCTTCAGGTAGAGCGTCGCCTCGGCCACCTGGCTCGCGGCCACGCGCGGGTTGCGCTCGTGCATCAGCTCGATCTCCAAGCGCGCGAGTTCGGACACCTGCCGCGAGACCTTCGCCAAGCGGCGTTCCACGTGCCTGCGCAAATCGTCGGGCACCGGAACGCCCCGGCCCTTGATCTCGATCTGCATGTCGTGCCTCCTATCGGTAGGGAGACTGTCTCTATCTGATGCTACGCCTCCGAGCGGCGGTTGTCCATCGGTCTTTTGCGGAGTCAGGCGAGCGTACCGACCCAAGCCGTGGGTCGTACCGACCCAAGCCGTGGGTATGGTCGGCCAACTTCTCGATCCGAGGAGCGGCTGCCCCCGTAGCTCAGTGGACAGAGCGATGTTCTGACGAAACCATAGGTCCCGGGTTCGAATCCCGGCGGGGGCATTCCATCCAACAGATCGGCTAGCATGTGCCTACGTCAGAGCATCGTCATTGAGTTAGACCTTGTCTAGCTAGATGCTCGGAGGGTCCGCTTCGGCGGACCCTCCGTCTGTTATGTCCGCCGCGGGCGCATGCTCTGCAGGATGCCCGCGTGCCCGGCGATCGCCCCGATCAGGATCGCCCCGGGGGCGACCTCGGTGCCGGGGAAGAGGATGCTCTCGCGCAGCTGCGCGCCGGGTCCTACGCGCGCGCCGTCGCCCAGCACGAGCGGGCCCGTGAGACGCGCCCCGGCGCCGATCTCCACCTCGCGCCCGACCCACACCGGCCCTTCGATCTCCGCGTCCTCCGGGATGGATGCTTTGCCCCCCCCGGTGTCCGCGCCCGTCCCTCCGGCATTCGCGCTCGCCCCACCGGCGACGATCACCCCGGGGGCGATCTGCTCGCCGTCCATCTCCAGGCGCAGCTCCCCCCGCAGCGCGTCGAATGTGCCCTGGCGCAGCTCCGCCAACGAGCCCACGTCATTCCAGTAGTCGTGCACCTCGTGGATGTGAAATGGCACGTCGTTGGCCAACAGCGCCGGGAACACATCCTGCGCCCAGTCCACGAACGGGCGGTCGGGGAAGTAGTCGAAGATCCGCGGCTCGAAGATATAGATACCGCAGTTGCCGAGGTCCGACAGCGCCTCCTCGGGCTCGGGCTTCTCCTGGAAGCCCGTGATCCGCCCCGCGCGATCGTGTAGCACCACGCCGTACTCGCGCGTATCGGCCACCTTCTTCACCGCCAACGTCGCCACCCCCCCCGCCTCACGGTGCCGCGCGGCGAAGGCCCGCAGGTCGATGTCGGTCAGCGCATCCCCCGAGATCACCAGGAACGCCTCATCGCCGAAGAACTCCCTGCACCCCCGTACCCCGCCGGCCGTGCCCAGCAGCTCAGCCTCTGTGCGGTAGCTCAGCCGCTCGCCGAAGTAGTCGCAGATCGTCTCCGGGAAGTAGTGCAGGTTGGCGATCACCTCCTCGAACCCGTGGCGGTCGAGCAGGTCGACGATGTGCGCCATCACCGGCCGGTCGAGCACCGGCACCATCGGCTTGTTGATCTCGTACGTCAGCGGGCGCAGGCGGGTTCCAAGACCCGCCGCGAGGACCATGGCCTTCATCGAGCGCTAGTACCTGTAGTGATCCGGCTTGTACGGCCCCTCGACGGGGACCCCGATGTAGGCGGCCTGGTCGTCGCTGAGCGTGGTGAGCTTGACCCCGAGCGCGTCGAGGTGTAGGCGGGCGACCTTCTCGTCGAGGTGCTTAGGGAGCACGTACACGCGCTTCTCGTACTCGTCGTTCTTGGTGAACAGCTCGATCTGGGCGATCACCTGGTTGGTGAAGGAGTTGCTCATCACGAAGCTCGGGTGCCCCGTGGCGTTGCCGAGGTTCAGGAGGCGGCCCTCGGAGAGCAGGATGATCGCGTGGCCGTCGGGGAAGACCCACTCGTCGACCTGCGGCTTGATGTTGATCCGCTCGACGCCCGGCACCTTAGTGAGCCCGGCGATGTCGATCTCATTGTCGAAGTGCCCGATGTTGCCCACGATCGCCTGGTGCTTCATGCGCGCCATGTGCTCCGCGCGGATGATGTCGCGGTTCCCGGTGCACGTGACGAAGATGTCGCCCTCCCCCACCACTTCATCGAGCGTGCGGATCGTGTAGCCCTGCATCGCCGCCTGCAGCGCGCAGATCGGGTCGATCTCGGTCACCACCACGCGCGCGCCCTGGCCGCGCAGCGATTCTGCGCAGCCCTTGCCGACGTCGCCGAAACCACAGATCACGGCCAGCTTGCCCGCGATCATCACGTCGGTCGCGCGGTTGATGCCGTCCACCAGGGAGTGGCGGCAGCCGTAGAGGTTGTCGAACTTCGACTTCGTGACCGAGTCGTTGACGTTGATCGCCGGGAACAGAAGGGTGCCCTCCTGGGTCATCTCGTAGAGCCGGTGGACTCCCGTGGTGGTCTCCTCGGTGACCCCTTTGATGCCCTCCCCGATCGCCGTCCAGCGCCCGGGGTCCTCGCCGAGCGAGCGCTGCAGCAGGGTGAGGATCACCCGAAACTCTTCCGACTCCGCACCCGCCGCATCTGGCACCGCGCCCGCAGCCTCGAACTCGGTGCCCTTGTGCACCAGCAGCGTCGCGTCGCCCCCATCGTCGAGGATCATGTTCGGGCCGGTCGTGGCAGAGCCATCCTCACCGGGCCAGCGCAGCGCCTGCTCGGTGCACCACCAGTACTCCTCCAGCGTCTCCCCCTTCCACGCGAACACCGGCACCCCCCGCGGCTCCTCCGGGGTCCCATCGGGTCCGAGCGCCACCGCCGCGGCGGCGGAGTCCTGGGTGGAGAAGATGTTGCACGAGCACCAGCGCACCTCCGCGCCGAGTGCCACGAGGGTCTCGATCAGCACCGCGGTCTGCACCGTCATATGCAGCGAGCCCGTGATCCGCGCGCCCCGCAAAGGCTGGGCCTGCGCGAACTCCGCGCGCGTGGCCATCAGGCCGGGCATCTCGTGCTCCGCGAGCCTGATTTCCTTGCGCCCCAGCTCCGCGAGGGCGAGGTCGGCAACCTTGAAGTCGGGAGCCCCGGCGATCGACGCTTCGCTGGCGGTGGGCTGGGTGGCGGTGGGGGTCACTGCTGACATGACGAATCCTCCTGTCCGGTCAGGTGAGCGCCCTTGCTGCAGAGATGACAGACCGAGCGTGGCGGATCGAGCCCGTCGCAGCGCTCCTCGGCCGTCTTGGGAGGGACGGTATCACACACTCCACGGCCCGGCCAGCGCTCCCACTTCGCGCTCTGACGAGCGCTCGCGCTCCGTCTCCTACCGCGCGGCCAGCTCTGCCTTGAGCTGCTCGATCAACTTGACGGGTCCCGGGTCCACCCCGCGCAGGGCGGCGAGGTAGAGGGAGACGAGGTCGCCGAGCAGTACGAGCGAGATCACGCGCTCGATCGTGGTCTCGCCGCGGGTCTCGACGTGGAAGCACGCGGTGGCACTGTCGGCGATCAGCTTCTCGGTGAGCTCCATCCGCTCCTTCACCCGTGGATGGGCGTCGGAGTCATCCAAGAACACAGCCGCGAAGCGGCCCACCTCGGGCGCACCCTCCCACCCTACGAGCTCGTTGTGGTCGAGCTCCGGGAGCTCGTGCGCGAAGCACGGGACCTTGGCGTTCTCGTTGATCTGGGTCTTCCAGCGGTACGCGATCGGGACCGTGAGGCCGGCCCCCGCCACCACCGGGGCGCTGCCCAACAGGCCGCGGGCGAGGTCCTTCGCGAGTGAGTCCTCCGGTGCGTCGGGGCCCCACTCGGCCACCAGCTGCTCCGCGTGCGCGCCCGCCACGTCGATCTCCGAGGTGAGCCGTGGGCCGGCTCCGCAGAGCGCGGCGACCTCCAGCGCAGCGACTGTCATGTAGGCGACCGCCGCGCGCGGCTGAAAGCCCCCCGGCAGCGGGATCACGGGGACCTTGTCCGCCCGCGCGAGCTCCGCGAGGCGTCCACCGGTGGTGACCACCACGCGCTGGGCCCCGAGGGCGCCCGCGGACTCGTAGCAGGCGAGGGTCTCCTCGGTGTTGCCCGAGTAGCTCGCGCACAGCACCGTGGTGTCCGGCGTCGTCCACGGGGGCAGCCCATAGGCGCGCGTCACCAGGATCGGCCGCGAGGCGTGGTCGCCCAGGGCGGCGGCCGCCAGCGCGCCCCCGATCGCGGAGCCGCCCATGCCGGCCACCACGAGGCCCCCCGGGGTGTCCCACTCGTTCATGATCGCCGACTCCACCCGCCACAACGCGTCGCGCAGGTGCTCGGGCAGCGCGAGTACGTCCCCGAGCTGCCCCGAGCGGTCGACCTCGCCAATCGCCTCGCGAGAGAGGGTGCTCATCACGTTCTCGGTCACGACAGCACCTCCCCTGCCCCGCAGACCGGGGCGCTCGATTGCGCAGCCTCGGACGCACCCGGAGGGGCCGCCACCCTCACCATCATCACGAGAACCTCAGCGCTCCGTCGGGCAAGCTCACACCCGGGAAGATACGCGCACCGTAGGCGACCATGTTGCGCGCCCCCACCGTGACCCCCTCGCCGAGCACCGCGCCGCCCGTGATCTGGGTGCCCTCTCCCACCCGACAGCCCGCCGCGACGATGCAGTCGCGCAGCGTGCACCCCGGCCCGATCTCGGTGCCGTTCATGATCACCGCCCGCTCCACCGTGGACCCCGCGCCGATCGAGACCCCCTGGCCGAGCACCACGAGGCTGCCCACGTGCGCGCCCTCCGCCACCTGGACACCGCGCTCGAGCACCGCCGGGGGTATCGCGCGTCCGCGGACCTGCGCGTCGGGCGCCACCGCGAGGTAGCTCTCCCCGAGGATCTCCATCACCGCGGTCTGGACGTTGCCCTCGATGATGTCGAAGGTTCCCTTCAGGTAGCGCTCCGGGGTCCCGATATCCAGCCAGTAGCTCTCCGAGGGGAAGCCGTAGAGGCCGGCGCCGATCAACAGCGGCCACACCTCGCGCTCGATCGAGACGTTGCGTTCGGCCGGTACCAGCTCGAGTATCTCGCGCTCCAGCACGTACGCCCCCGCGCTGATCAGGTTGGCATAGGTGTGCGGACCGGACTCCCGCCCGCCCCGGCTCGCCGGCCGGCGGCCGGCCGCCGCCTCCAGGTGATCGGAGCCGGGCTTCTCCACGAAGTCGCTCACCGCGTTGTCCTGCGTGAGGTGCACCAGGCCGTAGGCCGTGGGATCCTCGACCGGCACGAGCGCGAGCGTGGCGCGCGCCCCGGTGCGCTCGTGCTGCGCGATCTGAGCCGTGAGGTCGATGTCGGTCAGCACATCCCCGTTGAGCAGCAGGAAGCGCTCCTCGAGCATCGACTCCGCGAACTTGAGCGCCCCCGCGGTGCCCCGCGGGTCGGGCTCCTCCACGTAGCGCAGGCGGATCCCCAGCGCCGAGCCGTCCCCCAGCACATTGCGCACGCTCGTGGCGAGGAAGCCACAGGACATGATCACGTCCTCGATCCCGTGGCGGCGCAGCCATTCGATCATGAACGCGATGAACGGCCGGTCCACCAGGGGGACCACCGGCTTGGGGATCGTGGAGGTGAGCGGGCGCAGGCGCGTGCCCTCCCCGCCCACCAGGATCACGGCCTGCATCCGGCCTCCCCCGCGCTCGTCGGACACAGTTTCGACTCGCCACCAACCAACCCCGCGCAGGACCCCCTCCGGGGGTCCCCATCCAAATAAATGTCACCCACCACGCCACTCACCTGCGCCCGATCCCTTCATAGGTGAGCCCAGCGGCGCGCACCGCCTCGCCGTCGAGCGCGTTACGCCCGTCGACCACGAGCTTCCCCCGCATCGCCTCCGCGACCTCCCCCCAGTCGAGGCCCGTGCACTGGGGCCACTCGGTGACCAGCACCACCGCATCGGCCCCGCGCACCGCCTCCAGGGCGGAGTCCGCGAGCTGCAGGCCCCCCAGCAGCTTGCGGGCCTCCTCCTCGGCCACCGGGTCATATGCGCTGACGCTCGCCCCGTCCGCGTTCAGGCGCGCCGCGAGCACCAGCGAGGAGGCCTCGCGCATGTCGTCCGTGTTCGGCTTGAACGCCAGCCCCAACAGCGCCACACGGCGGCCCACGAGGCTACCGAGGTGCTTGTGGAGCTTGCCGAGCACGCGCCGCTTCTGCAGCTCGTTGACCTCAATCACCGCGTTGAGCAGCTGGAAGTGGTAGCCCGAGTTGCCCGCGAGCTGCTTCAGCGCGTCCACATCCTTGGGGAAGCAGCTGCCCCCGAAGCCGATCCCGGCCTGCAGGAACTTCGGCCCGATGCGCTCGTCGAGGCCCATGCCGCGGGCGACCTCGACCACGTCGGCCCCGGTCTCCTCGCAGACGTTGGCGATCTCGTTGATAAACGAGATCTTGGTCGCCAGGAAGGCGTTGGAGGCGAGCTTGACCATCTCCGCACTGGCGATATCCGTGCGCACCAGGGCAGCGGGTCCCGCGCCGCCGTGCTCGGCGCTCAGGAGCGGCCGGTAGAGCTCCACCACCGCGTCCCCCGCCCAGTCCCCCCCGTCACCCACCACAACCCGATCGGGTTCCAGGAAGTCGCGCACCGCAGATCCCTCCTTGAGGAACTCGGGGCAGGAGACGTAGCTCAGCCCCTCCTTGCCCTGCTCGCCAAACGCCCGCCCGATCGCCACCCCAGTCCCACAGGGGACCGTGGACTTCATCACCAGCGCGTGGTCCTTGGAGGCCGGGATCGCGTCGACCACCGCGTGCACCGCGGAGAGATCCGCGTCGCCGGAGTAGGTCGGAGGGGTACCCACCGCGACGAACAGCAGGCGGGTGTGCTCCAGCGCCGCGGGCAGCTCGGTGGAGAAGTGCAGCCGCGCAGAGTGCCTCTGCAGGAGCTCCTGCAGGCCCGGCTCATAGATCGGCACCTCGCCGCGGCGCAGACGCTCGATCTTCGCGGCATCGATGTCCACGCACCACACCTCGTTGCCCAGCTCCGCGAAGCCCGCGGCGCTGACCAGGCCCACGTAGCCCGTGCCGATGACTCCTACCGGCTCGCGCTCGGAGGCGAGGGCAACCCGATCGCGCGTAGCGGCCGCGCCCGCCTGCTCGCCCTGGCGTGGACCGTCAGCCGCCATCGAGCGCTGTGGCCTCCTGCACCAGCACGAGCGCGCGGTTGTCCTCGAACTGGAGGTAGCCCGCGGCCTGCTGGAAGCGCAACACCTCGGACTCGCTGCGGTACAGCCGCAGCTCCGCCGGCTGCAGGACCGCCAGCACCGGCTCGTGGCCCGCGAGGATGCCGATCGAGCCCACCGCGGTGCGCGTGGAGAGCATCTCCACCTCCTCCGAGAACACCGGCCCCTCCGGGGTGAGGACTTCGACGGGGAACTTCGTGCGTGTCATCAGCAGACCCCTGACGTTCGATGACCAAGCAGCTCAAGGACGCAGCGAGCGCAGTGTGCTCGGCACATAAGCGAGCGAGGACGTAGAGATGCGCCGGTCATCGGGCGTCAGCGAGCACCTGCTCGATGGTGCCCTTGAGGAAGAACGCGCGCTCGGGGACCTCGTCGTGCTTGCCCTCGATGATCTCATCGAAGCCGCGGATCGTCTCGGCGATCGGCACGTACGCGCCGGGGGTGCCGGTGAACTGTTCGGCCACGAAGAACGGCTGCGAGAGGAAGCGCTCGATCTTGCGCGCGCGCTGCACCGTCAGCTTGTCCTCGTCGGAGAGCTCGTCGATGCCGAGGATCGCGATGATGTCCTGCAGCTCCTTGTAGCGCTGGAGGATCTCCTTGACCCGGTTGGCCACCCGGAAGTGGTCCTCGCCGAGGATGTCCGCCTTGAGGATCGTGGAGGTGGAGTCGAGCGGGTCGACCGCCGGATAGATGCCTTTTTCGGAGATCGCCCGCGAGAGCGCGGTGGTCGCGTTGAGGTGAGCGAACACCGACGCCGGAGCCGGGTCGGTGTAGTCGTCGGCCGGCACGTAGATCGCCTGCACCGAGGTGACCGAGCCGCGCTTGGTGGAGGTGATGCGCTCCTGCAACTGACCCATCTCGGTCTCCAGCGTCGGCTGGTAGCCGACCTGGGAGGGCATCCGCCCGAGCAACGCCGAGACCTCGGAGCCCGCCTGCACGAAGCGGAAGATGTTGTCGATGAACAGCAGCACGTCCTGGCCCTCGTCGCGGAAGTGTTCGGCCATCGTCAGGCCCGATAGCGCGACCCGCATACGGGCTCCGGGCGGCTCGTTCATCTGCCCGAACACGAGCATCGTCTTGTCGAGCACGCCCGACTCCTTCATCTCCAGCCACAGGTCGTTGCCCTCGCGCGAGCGCTCGCCCACGCCGCAGAAGGCCGACAGGCCGCCGTGCTCCTTGGCGAGGTTGTGAATCAGCTCCTGGATCAGCACCGTCTTACCCACGCCCGCGCCACCGAACAGGCCCACCTTGCCGCCCTTCGCGTAGGGAGCGAGCAGGTCCACGACCTTGATCCCGGTCTCGAACATTTCGGTGGTGGGCGTCAGATCCTCCACGCGCGGGGCCTGCTGGTGGATGCCGCGGCGCTCCACGTCCGCGGGCAGATCCGCGCCGAGGTCGATCGGCTCGCCGAGCAGGTTGAAGATGCGCCCCAGCGTGGCCTTCCCCACGGGCACCGTGATCGGCCCCCCGGTATCGATCACCTCGGCTCCGCGCGCGAGGCCGTCGGTGGTGTCCATCGCCACCGCGCGCACGCGATCGTCGCCGAGGTGCTGCTGGACCTCGCAGACCAGCACCTCCTCATGGGCCGCCGCGATGTCCTCGGCCTCCTCGGCCGCCATCGCCGCGGGACGCCGGACGGTAATCGCGTGGTTGATCTCAGGCAGCTTCTCGGGGAACACCGCCTCGATCACCACCCCCTGGATCTCCTCGATGCGTCCCACGTTGCGCCGCTCGCTGCCGGCTGTGGCCGCTGCGCTGCTCGGTTCGATTGTGCTCGCCTCCATAGGTATCTCCATCTCCTAACTTTCGCAGTTCGGGCGCAATATGCCCCTGATGAGGGTCACTGAGCAAGCGAGACAAGGACGCAGAGAGCGTGGCGACCGAAGCCGGTAGACGCTCGCCTTCGGCGAGCATCCCCGTTTCGGCCAACGCACGCGAGCGACCGAGGACGCAGTATCGCGCAGCTCAGCGGGCGCCATCAGCTCAAGCCCTCGGCGCCCGCCACTACCTCCATGATCTCCTGGGTGATCTCCGCCTGGCGGGCGCGGTTCATCTGCAGTGTGTATTCCTCGATCAACGTCCCCGCGTTCTCAGAGGCGTTGCGCATCGCGGTCATCTGCGCGCCGAAGAAGCCCGCGGCGGACTCCAGCAGGGCGCGGTAGATCGAGACCTCCAAGTAGTCCGGGATCAACTGCAGCAGGATCTCCTTGGGGTCGGGCTCGTACTCCACGAGCGCCCGGGGTCCCCGCTCGGGCTCGCCCTCCTCGCCCTCACCGGGCTCGCCGCCCTCGCCCGCGACCGTGGCCTCCGCGAGCGGCAGCAGCGTTTCGCGGGTAACGGTCTGGGTGAGGGGAGAGACGTAGGCGTTGAAGAGGATCTCCACGCGGTCGAGCCGCCCCTCGCTGTAGGCGGCGATCAGCTCCTGGGCGATCGTGTGCGCATCCGCGTAGACGGGGCGATCGGAGAAGCCCGTGTAGGCGCCACTGGGCTCGTGCCCACGGAAGCTCAGCGAGGAGACCCCACGCCGCCCGGCGGCGTACCACACCGGTGTGAGCCCCGCTTCCTCCAGGGCGCTCCCAGCCTGGATCCCGGCGCGAACGATCTGCGAGTTGAAGCCCCCCGCGAGACCGCGATCCCCGGTGACGAGCAGCAGGCCCACATTGCTCACCTGCGCGTGCTGATTCAGGAGCGGGAGCGAGGACGCCTCCGCCCCCGCCGCGCGGGCGGCCTGGCGGGTCATGCGGCGGATCGCCTCCGCATAGGGGCGCAGCGCCGCGATCCGCTGTTCTGAGCGGCGCAAGCGCGCAGCGGCGACCATCTCCATCGCACGGGTGATCTTCTGGATGTTCTTGACCGAGGCGATCCGGTTCTTGACGTCGCGCTGGGAGGCCATGGCTTCTCGGTCCAGCGGCGCTAGGCCGCCTGGGCCTCCGGAACTGGCGCGGCGGCGCCGGCGGAGGCCACGGGGATCTCCTCCTCCAGCGGCTGACCCTCCTCGTCGAGGTCGTAGCCGAAGTCCTGCGCGAACGCATCCACCACGGCCCGGATCTCGTCCTGGGTCTCCTGCGACCAATCCCCCGCGCCGATCTTCGCGCGCAGCTCCTCGTGCTGGGCGTGCAACCGTTCGGTGAGGACCGTCATGAACTCCGGCACCCGCTCCACCACGATGCGGTCGACGAAGCCGTTGGTGGCGGCGTACAGCTGCACCACCTGGTCCTGCACCGCCAACGGCTGGCGCTCGCCCTGGTTGAGCGTCCGCACGAGCCGTTCCCCGCGCGCGAGAGTGCGCTGGGTGTCCACGTCGAGATCCGAGCCGAACTGCGCGAAGGCCTCCAGATCGCGGTACTGGGAGAGCTCGAGCTTGATGCGTCCCGCCACCTTCTTCATCGGGCCGATCTGGGCGTTGCCCCCCACGCGCGAGACCGAGATGCCCACGTTGATCGCGGGCCGCACCCCGGAGTTGAAGAGCTTGGGCTCCAGGAAGATCTGCCCGTCGGTGATCGAGATCACGTTGGTAGGGATGTACGCCGAGACGTCCCCCGCCTGCGTCTCGATGATCGGCAGCGCCGTGAGCGAGCCCCCCCCGGGTACCTTCTCGCCCGTGCGCGGGTCCGTCAGATCGTCAGAGAGCTTGACCGCGCGCTCCAGCAGACGGGAGTGCAGGTAGAAGACGTCCCCCGGGTAGGCCTCGCGGCCGGGCGGGCGGCGCAGCAGCAACGACATCTGCCGGTACGCGTAGGCGTGCTTGGTCAAGTCGTCGTACACGCACAGCGCGTGACGGCCGTTGTAGAGGAAGTGCTCGCCCATCGCACACCCCGCATAGGGCGCCATGAACTTGATCGGCGCCGCCTCGTCGGCGGGGGCGGCGACGATGATCGTGTTGTCCAGGGCGTTGTTTTCATCGAGCGTCTGTGCGAGCGCCACCACCGTGGACATGCGCTGGCCGATCGCCACGTACACCGAGATCACGCCGGTGTCCCGGTTGTTGATGATCGCGTCGATTGCGATCGCCGTCTTGCCGGTCTGGCGGTCGCCGATGATGAGCTCGCGCTGGCCGCGGCCGACCGGGATCATCGCGTCGATCGCCTTCAAGCCGGTCTGCATCGGTTCCGTCACGGGCTGGCGCTGCACCACGCCGGGGGCCTTGAACTCCGCGGGCCGAGTCTCGGTGGTATCGACCTCGCCCTTGCCGTCCAGAGGACGCCCCAGCGGGTCGACGATCCGCCCGAGCAGAGCCTCCCCGACGGGGATCTCGAGCAGCCGTCCCGTGCGCTTCACGGTGTCGCCCTCCGCGATCCGCTGCCAGTCGCCGAACAGCACCGCCCCCACGTTGTCGGACTCGAGGTTGAGCGCCAGTCCGGTGACCCCGTGGGGCAGCTCGAGCATCTCCAGAGACATGCAGTTCTCGAGGCCGTGCAGGCGAGCGATGCCGTCGGCCACCGAAAGCACGGTCCCCACCTCGGTGAGCTCCGCGCGGCCCGCGCCGAGCCCCTCAATGCGGCTCCTGAGGATGCTGGTTATCTCATCTGGGTTGATCTGCATGACTTTTAGGTGGCTCCTTGGGCAACGTGCCTGCGCAGCTGCTCCAGTCGGTTGCGGATTGAGGCGTCGAGGATCGAGTTGCCGACGCGGACCACGATGCCGCCGATGATGTCGGGGTCCACGCGCTTTGAGAGCGTGACCTTGCGCCCGGCGTCGGCGCCGATGCGCTGCGCCACCTCGTCGGTGGTTGCGTCGTCCAGCTCGATCGCGCTCGTGATCTCCACCGGCAGCACCTTGTTGTGCTCCTCCCACAGCCGCTCGTACTCGCGCCGGATGCGGAAGATCACCGGCATCCTGTGGCTCTCGATCAGCAGCATCAGGAAGTTGAGGAAGCGCTCGTCGGCGCCCGAGAGCATGCGCGTGAGCGCATCCTGCTGCTCGCGGGTGGTGAAGTAAGGCGAGAAGAAGAACACCTGCAGCTCGTGGTTCTCACGCAGGGCGTCGGCGAACTGGCCGAGCTGCTCGCGCAGCTCATCCACCAGGCCGTGCTCACGGGCCACCTCGAACAGGGCACGGCCATACACACGGGCGAGCTCCTCCATCAGGGGCACCCTCGCGGCCCGCTCGCCCGCGTCTTTACAGGCACCAGGCCGAGGAAGCCAGCCAAGCTCGGAGCATATGTGGCGAGCGGGCCGTTCATCTCAATTTTCCGCCCCCGAGGAGAGCGCGGAGAAGTCGAGCTCCGCGAGCGCCTCCTCGACCAGCCGCCGCTGGTCGGGGGCGTCGAGCGTCTTGCGGGTGATCTTCTCGGTGGCCATCACCGTGAGGTCGGCGACCTCCTCGCGGATCTCCTGCAACGCCCCTCGGGTAGCGGCCTCGATGTCGCGCTCGGCGCGCTTGGCGGCCTCCGCGGCGAGCTCGCGCCCGTGCTCGCGCACCTCGCGCTCGTGCGCCTCCCCGGTCGCGCGGGCGCGCTGCATGATCTCATCGGCCTGCGTGCGTGCCTCGTGCAGGCGCTCGCGGTACTCCGCCAGCAGCTCATCCGCCTCGCGGCGGGTGCGCGCGGCCGAGTCGATCGACTCTTCGATCGCGTGCTGGCGCTTCGTCAGCGCCGCGCTGATGCGCGGGAACGCCAGCCGCGCGAGCAGCACCATGGTGATGCCGAAGACGAGCAGCGTCCACACCATCAAGCCCACGCCGGGCTTGATCAGGAAGCTGCCGTTGGAGGCGAGCACGGTATGTGTACCAAGGGTGGCCATGGGACCGAGGCGTCAGACGATGAACGCGGCCAGGAGGCCGGCGACGAGCCCGTAGAAGAAGCAGGCCTCGGTCAGCGCGAACCCGAGCCACTGGATCTGCGTGATCTCGTCACGCATCTCCGGCTGGCGGGTGACGGCCTCGATCACCTTGCCAAAGATGATTCCGATACCGACTCCGGCGCCCACTGCGCCGAGACCGCCGCCGACTCCGAGACCGATCGACTTGCCGGCCTTGGCGATTTCTTCGCTGACCGCCAGGACGGTGATGAGTGCGATGTGCACGGTGATTAGCTCCTTTAGTGATGATCGGCGACCGCGCCGCCGAGGTAGATAGCGGTGAGAGTGGCAAAGATGAACGCCTGCAGGGCGGCCACGAGGCCGACCTCGAACGCAAACAGGACGATCCCGAACGGGATCGTGATCCAACCCAGCGCGGCGATCCCGAGTAGTACGGCAAGCGCGCCCGACATGAACAGGATAATCAGGTGGCCGGCGAGGATGTTTGCGAACAGGCGGATCGAGAGCGACAGCAGGCGCATCAGATTCGAGAGCACCTCCAGCGCAAAGATCGCCCCCGCCATCGCCCCTGTCACCCCAGCGGGAACGAGGCCCTTGAGGTAGCCGATGGGGCCCTTCGCGCGCACCCCTTCAACGGTGTAGGAGATGAACACGACCAGCGCGAGCGCCAGCGGGATCGAGAGGTTGGCGGTGGCCGCGTAGATCGAGAACGAGGGGATGTGCCACCCGAATACGGCGATCTCGTGCTCGGTGTTGGTGGGCAGCGGGATGTAGCCGATCAGGTTGGAGAAGAGGATGAACAGGAACAGGGTGCCCACGAACGGGAACCACCTGGCCGCCATCTGCTCGTCCATGCTGCTCCCCGTGATGTTCTCGTGCATCAGCCGGAAGATGACCTCGACCGCGGTCTGCACCTTGTTCGGGCGCTGCTGCATACGCCGCGCGATCCAGATCATCGTCACGCAGGTGAGCGTCGCGGCGATCACGAGGTACATGACGGCCTTGGTGATCGAGAAGTCGATCCCCCCGAGATGGATGGAGACCCAATCGTCGAGCTTGAACTCGTTCTGGGGTTCAAAAGCGGTGTTGCGCGCGGAGTGCCACCCATAGATGGCCACGAGCGCGATCACGCCCGCGAGGTACACGCCCAGGATCGCGAGCAGTGTGCGTTTGACCTTCCCCGACTTGGGGGGTCCCGGCGCGACCGTCCCCCCGCCGGAGACGGCGCCGGGGCTTGGTGCGTGTGCGACCGCGCTCATGACGGGCTCGGCCTCCCCGCTCGCGGGTCCGCAGCGCTCCTGCTCGGAGCACTCCCGTTCGGGGCCCCCAGATGCGATGTGCGCGCAGTTGCGCTCATGAGGGGCTCGGCCTCCCCGCCGAGGCGCTCGGCGTGGGCGTCCCCGCCAGCGGGCCGTCGCGGTAGACGACCGAGAGCGCGAGGTACACGGTGAACGCGCCCAGCACGAGCACTGCGGCCATGATCCCGTCCCCGCGCCCACCCGCATAGCGGGCGAGGATGACCGCGAGGACGATGATCCAAACGCGCCCCATCATCACCCCCACGAGCAGTCCCGCCCTGAACTTGGGGTCGCGCATGCGCACCGCCTGCATCTGCAGAGCGGCCGCCCCCAGGCGGGTTAGCAACCACGCGGCGGCCCCCACGAGGTAGCCCATCAGAGGCAGGCCGGCGGCCAGCACAAAGGGCGCCGTGGCGAGCACCAGGCACACGTCGAGATAGCGCAGCAGAGTCATCCGCGACCGTTTGTAGCGTTTGGGTCTAGCATTTGAGGTGCCACCCTACAGACGCGAAAGCCAGCGCGTCCGCCCACGGCGGACTCTCGCCCCAGCCCTCCTCTGGTCGTCTGCGGCAGCCGCGGTGAAGTCTACCTGGTCTGAGACTTCGTAACAAGTTTGTGACATGCGCTACGGAATCGGGCGGGGCGCCCATGTGGGCGCACTGGCCGAACGCCCGGCTGTGCGATCGGCGGGCGAGCTACGCGGAGGCCCTCAATGGACGCGGGGCTCGCCGCGAGCGCCACGCCGTTTCGAGCGCGCGCACGAGCAGCACCGCCAGCCCCGCGGTGGCAACGCCGGCGAGCACGTCGAGCAGGTAGTGGTTGCCGGTGGCGAGCACCGCCAAGCAGGTGATGCAGGGATAGACGATCGCCACGATGCGCACCCAGAGACGTCTCGTCAACGACCACATGACCAGCGCGCACCACACCGCCCACGCCATATGCAGCGAGGGCATCGCGGCGAATTGGTTGGCCGCCGCAGCGAGCGCACCGGTGTGCCAGCCCCCGAGCGCGCCGGTGGAGGCCACCACGTCGTTGAAGCCGCTGCCCGCGAGCAGCCGCGGCGGGGCGGTCGGATACAGCCAGAAGACGAGCAGACCCAGCACGTTGATCGCGATCAGCACGTTGCGCAACGGTCGATAGATGTCCGCGCGCCGGTACCACAGCCAGCCGAGCAGCCCGAGGGTGACGATGAAGTGGGCGTTGTCGTAGTAGTCGGAGAGGACCAAGCCCACCGTGCGGTGGGCGACCAGCCAGCGGTTGAGCGCCAGTTCGGGATCGATGTGCAGTGCGCGCTCCAGGTGCAGCACACCCCACCCGTGCGCCACCGCCGCGTGAATCCGCAGCGGGGCGAGGTTGTTGATCGCGTCGTACACCCAGCACAGCCACACCACCACCAGCGCCTCCCGCCACCAGCGCGGGCGCGTGGCGGCTCCCACCCCCTGGGAAGCCGGCCGCACAGCCAGAGCCGGCAGAGCCAATTCCCCGGAGGCGGTCTCCATCTTGACGCCTGAAGCCATCGAGCAATCTTAGGGCGCCACCGCCCGGAGACCCCGCTCACCAAGCGTGTCGAGCACCCGTGGAAGCGCAGCGGCGGTGCGCCGCCAGGAGCTTGGGGCGCTGTAGTCGTCGGCGTCGTGCAGCAGCAGCACCGCGCCCTCCCCGACTCCAGCTGTCAGCTCCGCGGCGATCGACTCGGGGGTGGCCCGGGCCTCCCAATCGCGGCCCCAGTGGCTCCACAGCAGGGTGCGCCAGCCGTTGCGCCGCGCGAGCGCGAGGGCCGCAGCGTTGAGCATCCCGTAGGGGGGGCGGTAGAGCGTGGGCGAGCACCCGGTGGCCCCCTCGATGATCGCGCGCGCGCGCAGGATGTCCTCGCGGACCTGCCACGGGGTGAGGCGCAGGAGGTTGCGGTGGCGGTGGCAGTGAGCTCCGACCACATGACCGGCCGCGGCGATCTCCCCGGCGAGCCCGGGGTTGCGCACGATCTGCTCCCCCACGAGGAAGAACGTCGCCCGCACCCCCGCGCGGGCGAGGATCTCCAAGACGGCGGGGGTGCCCTGCGGGTGGGGGCCATCGTCGAAGGTCAACGCGTAGCCGGTGGCGCTCGCGGTGCGATCCTCGACCCCGAAGAGCCCCCGCAGCGCTCCCTGGGGGCGCAGCACGGGCCAGGGGCCGGTGAGCGCAGGCAGCACATAGCCCGCGGCAGCCACGCCGGCCAGCGCCGCGAGGGCATAGCCGTGGCGCGCCGCAGTGGCGTAGCCGTAGCCCGCCGCACCCGCGCAGCCGCCTGCAGCGGGAAGCGCGCGCGACCCAGCGGACCCGGCGGCGGAGGGCAAAGTACCGGCGCGTGCGCTCCCACGCCTGCGAGCGCGCGGGAGGCGGGGGCTGCGATCATCGGGGGCGCACATGTTTGAACTGGTGCTGGGACTCATGGCCGCTGTGGGGGCCTCGACTTTGTACAGCCTGGGGATCGTGCTGCAGGCGATGGACGCCAAGCAGACGCCCCGCGGAGACTACCTGCGCATCGCGCTCGCGCGGGATCTGATCACACGCGCGCGCTGGCTGCTCGGCACCGGCATCTCGCTGCTCGGCTGGCCGCTGCAGCTGCTGGCCCTCACATTCGCCCCGCTGGTGCTGGTGCAGCCCGCGATGGCGGTGGGCCTGCTCGTGCTGCTGGTGCTCGCAGAGCGGATGCTGCACGAGCGGGCGGGACGGCGCGAGCACCTCGCGGTGTGCGCGATCCTGCTGGGCGTCCTCGGGGCGGCGTTGACGGCCCCCCCGAAGAGCACCACACACGCCCACGACATGACGCTCACGCTCGTGCTGGTAATCCTCGCGCTGGCGAGCGTGCTCCCCTATATCTGGCGGCTCTTCCGCCGCCCACCCGCCTCGATCACGATGATCGCCGCGGGGATGGGCTACGCGTGGAGCGGGGTGGCCACCAAGCTCGCCTCCGACGACCTCGCACATGGACATCTGTGGTTGGCGGTCGGCTGGGGACTATCCACCGCGGCGGCCTCCGCGATCGCTGCGCTCAGCGAGATGAGCGCGCTGCAGTCGCGCCCCGCGATCCAGGTGGCCCCCGTGGTGTTCGTGACCCAGACCGCGGTGCCGATCATGCTCGCCCCGATCCTGCTCAACGAACACTTCACCGACACCCCCCTGAGCGGGGCGCCGTTGGCGCTTTCGCTAGCGGTGCTGATCGCGGGCGCCGCGGTGCTCGCGCGCTCGCCGCTGCTGCTCGCCCTGATGGCAGGGGACACGGGGCATCCCCCGGATGACGCTCAGCGCGAGCGGGTCAGCGCGGAGAGCGGCTCCGCGGAGAGCCAGTCGACCCACGGCGATCCCCCCGACGCTCAGCGCGAGCGGGTCAGCGCGGAGAGCGGCTCCGCGGAGAGCCCGTCCGCGCCGAGCCAGGAGACGAGCCGCTCGACGCCTCCCACCGAGACGCTCGATCCATCGACACCCACCACGAGGACGTCGCCCGCGCGAGTGGGGCGCTGAGGGAGGGGCCCACTGGCGCTGAGGCGCAGCGCGCCGCTCACGGGGGTCGCGCCGGCGGTGCTCGCGAGGAGCAGCTGGCCCACGGTGAGGCCACCGGTGCGCCCCCCGCGGGGGGTCACGAAGTAGAAGCGGTGGCGCAGACCCAGCGCGTGGGCCTGGGAGCGCAGCGCACCGCGGGTGCGCACCCACCGCAACGGGCTCGTGCCGGCGGGGATTTCGGGGAGCAGTTCATCGCCCAGCGCGCGCAGCTCCGCGATCGTGGCTGGGCTGTCCGCGCCGCCGTCGGCGAAGGACGCGTGAATGCCCCGCGTGGCGAGCGCGCTCGCCACGCGCGTGACCTCGCCCGCGGGGGTGCGCACGATCACGCCCACGTCGGGGCGGTCGGTGCGCACCTCGGCGAGGGTGTGCACGTGGAGGACCGCCGCCGCGAGGGCGCTCACCTCGTCGGTGGACATCGTCCACACCCCCAGCCCGAGCACCAGCACGAACTGCACGCAGAACGCCGCCAGCCGCAGGCGCCAGAGGGGGATCGGGTTCACACGCCGGGGGCCCTGGAGCACGATGTCCGCGGCCCCGGGGTGCTCTGCGCCATCCCCGTGCCGGGGGCTTGGAAGTGGCTGCTCGGGCTCCTCTATCGCGAAGCTCGCCTGCACGTGCTCGCGCAGCTCGCCGACATCGTTGGCGAGGCGCAGGAGGTCGAGGTCGGCCATCGCGCGCGTGTTCAGGCGCGCGTGGCCGACGGGGAGCCCGTAGGAGACCACGGGCGTGCCGCTGGCCCTGGCCTCCAGGCAGGTGACCCCGCCGGTGGAGTGCACGAGCACGTCGGCCGCGGCCAGGAGGCCCGGCATCTGGTCGGTGAAGCCGAGGATGTGCACGCGGTCCTCGCCCGCGAAGGTGGTGCTGAGACGCTCGTGCAACTGCTCGTTGCGTCCGGCGAGGCAGACGATGCTCGACACCTCGTGCACGCGGCAGAGCTCGTGCACGGCGCCCTCGATGTCGCCGACCCCCCAGCCACCCCCGGAGACGACCACCATGCGGCCCTCCTCGGGGAGCCCGAGCGCGCTGCGGGCCTCCAGCGGGCAGCGGGGCTCGAGGAACTCGGCGGAGATCAGGGGGTGCACCAAGCGGGCGCTGCCCTCACCGGCGATGCGCTCGACGGAGGACAGCGACTCGTCGTACATCACGAGGTGCATGTCGATCCCGGGCTGAGCCCAGAAGAAGAGACCGGTGAGGTCGGTGATCGTGGCGATCGTGGGGCAGCTCACCACACCGGTGCGGCGCAGCCGCGCGAGCACCACCGTGACGGCGGGGTAGGTGGAGACGATCACATCGGGGTCGTATTCGGCGATGCGGCGCGCGAGTGGGCGGGCGCCGAGTAGGCGCAGCTGCCAGCGGGTGAGCCAGCGCACCGGGGGGACGTGCTCGAGCAGCCAGTAGACGATGTCGTAGCTCCACGGCAGGAAGCGCAGCTGCACGCGATAGCCGTCCTGGACCACTTGGCGCAGCACGCGCCCCATCGCGGCGAGCCCGTCGATCACGACCACCTCGGCCTCCTCGGAGGAGGCGTCGATCTGCTCCGCGAGCGCCCGCGCCGCGGCGGCGTGGCCCTCGCCGACGTCGGCAGAGAGAATCAGGACCCGGCGTCGGCCGGTGCCCCTGGATGAGATCGGTGTGCGACGCAACGCAAGCACAGCGTATAGCCCACAGCGAACACTTGCACGTGCGCCGGACCTCTCAAACACGATCCCAACATTCGCTTCAACCCCGCAGCGGCGGCGCGTGCGAGCAGGTGCGCGCCACTCCCAGGATGGGCGGGGGCATGGCAAACGCCCGCCGCGGTTCGCACCTACATCAGCCGCGGGCCTGGACGGCCTTCGTAAGCAGCGCTTCGGCCGCGGGGCTCGCGGGGAGCTGCCCGAGCGTGTGGAGCTCTTCGACGAGCACCCAGAACGCGGGGCGGGGGGTCCCGTGGGAGCCGATCAGCGCCGAATCCCAAGGCTCGCGGCGGGAGGTCCCGGCGTTCCATTGGTAGAGGTAGACCCGCGCGATCCGACCGCTGAGGCGGGCGAGGTGGGTGAACACGAAGCGGGTGACCGCAGCGGCGTGGGCGGGGGATTCGGGGAAGTCGTGGGCGCTGTGGTTGTGACGGGCGACCACCCCGGCGGTCTCGGTGAACCAGATCGTACCGCCGGTCGCCCCCAGCAGGGCGCGCGTGGAGGCACTCTGCAGGCGGTTTGCGCCGATGTAGTTGTGCAGACCCCAAATCGCGGGTTCGCGGCCGAGGGCGTGGCGGAAGCGGCGGACCCAGCCGACCATGTTGGGCACGTCGAGCAGTTCGGCGCCGAGCACGTTGCACGTGGGGCAGATATGGCGCATCTGCGCGTAGTAGGAGGCCACCAGCGCGGGGCGCCCGCAGGTGGGCTGGCCGCAGTAGTTGGCCTCGTTCCAAGTCGCGAAGTCGGTGACCCACGGGTAGCGCGCGTGCAGCAGCCGGAACTGGTGGGCGAGCTGTGCGGGGGTGGGCAGCTGCTTGTGTAGATGGGGGAGCGATGACTCCTCGAAGGAGATCAGCGGGTGCACCCCGTCGGCGTGGGCGTCACCCAGCCAGGTGGCGAGTTGGCGCGCCTGGGCGCGATTGGTCAGCGCGTTCCAGCCGATGCTGAGCCGCGCATAGTGGATGCCGAGCGCTTGGAAGCGGGGGTCGCCGAACATGTAGTGCTCCTGCTCGCCGATACCCACGATCAGCGCATGGGCGCCCGCGGGCAGGGCGAGCGCGAGCAGGAGCGCGAGCACGCTCGCGGTGGAGGTGAGGCGCTTCACGAGGAGACGATCTCGTATTCGCCGGTCTCGAGGTCCTGGGCGACGTCGCTTTCGATCTGCGCCGGTGAGGCCTCGGGGCGCAGGCGGCGCAGGCGGATCGCGTCGAGGCGGCGGAACTTGAGGATCTCCAGAACATAGACGAGGTACACGCTCGCGGCAAGCACGAGCAGTCCCAGCGCCGCGATCGCGAGCGTCCAGCCCAGGTAGAGGTGGCCTTTGTGGTCGCTGTAGGGGACGAAGCGCAGCGCGAGGGCGAACCCGGCGAGCATCAACGTCCAGGTGTACAGGTAGGCGATCGTGCGCCGCCGCGAGAAGCCGATGCGGGCCATGCGGTGGTGGAAGTGCTCGCTATCGGAGGCGTAGATCGGGCGGCGGTACTTGAGGCGCTTGAGCACCACGAAGGTGGTGTCGAGGAAGGGCACGGCGAGCAGAATGAGGGGCAGCACGAAGGAGAGCACGACCTGGGTCTTGACGGCGCCCTCGACGGTGAGGCAGCCCATCAGCAGGCCCAGGAGGTTGGCGCCGCAGTCGCCCATGAAGGAGGAGGCGGGGGGGAAGTTGTAGATCAGGAAGCCGAGCGAGGCCCCGGCGATGATCGCGGCGAGCACCCCGGGAGCCCAGCGTTCGAGGTCGAACGCGATCACGGCGAGCGCGGCCGCGATGATCGCGCAGACGCCCGCGGCGAGGCCGTCGACGCCGTCGGAGAAGTTGACGACGTTCATCAGCGCGACGAGGCCCACAACGGTGATCGCCCCGCCGGCGTTGGGGAAGTGCAGCAGGCCCACGAAGGGGAGCGCGATCTCTTCGACTTCGATGCCGAAGTGCACGACGATCAGCGCCGCGGCGACCTGCCCGAGGAGCTTCACGATGGGGGGCAGCTCGAAGCGATCGTCGAGCGCGCCCACGAGCGTGATCACGGCGGCGGCGATCAGCATGCCGTGCCAGATCCGTTCGTCGGGCAGCCAGATCAGACCGGCGACGAGCGCCCCCGCGAAGATCGCGAGGCCGCCGAGCAGCGGGGTGGGACGCTCGGAGAGGCCGCGCTCGCGGGGGCGGTCGATCGCGCCCACGGCGCGCGCGAGGCGCATCGTGAGCGGCGTCAGCAGCGCCGTCACCGTGGCGGCCGCCAGGAAGGCGTATAGCGCGTCGAGCTCGGTCGGATGCATCAGCGCGTCCACAGCATCGCAGGCGGGGGCGTCAGATGGGCGTGGTAGACCCTACGCGGGCGCCCCCCGACGGAAGGTTCGCGCGGCCGGTCACGGGCGCACGGATGCGCGCATCCTGATCAGAGAGCCGGCTGGAGGCCGGCTCGGGCTCCTAGCCCCTCATAGAGGGGATAGCGCTCGACGATCGCGCGCACGCGCTCGGCGAGCTCCGCGGTGCGCTCATCGAATCCGGGGGTGAGGGCGAGGGCGATGATCTCCCCGACCTCCTCGAAGTCCTCGCGCTGCAGGCCGCGCGTGGCGAGCGCGGGCGTGCCGATGCGCAGTCCGGAGGCTTCCATGGGGGGGCGGGGGTCGAAGGGGACGGCGTTGCGGTTGACGGTGATGCCGATGTCGTGCAGGCGATCCTCGGCCTGGCGGCCGCTGAGCTCGGGGCGGACCTCGCGCAGGTCGGTGAGCACGAGGTGCACGTCGGTGCCCCCGGTGAGCACGTTGACGCCGTGACCGGCGCGCAGCAGCTGCTCGGACAGCGCGCGTGCGCCCTCCAGGGTGCGGCGCTGGCGCTCGCGGAAGAGCTCGCTTTTGGCGATCTTCAGGGCGACGGCCTTGGCGGCGATCACGTGCTCCAGGGGCCCGCCCTGCTGGCCGGGGAAGACGGCGGAGTCGATCTTCTTGGCGTACTCCTCCCTGCAGAGGATCAGACCGGCGCGGGGCCCACCGATGGTCTTGTGGGTGGTGGTGGTGACGACGTCGGCGCCGAGCTCGACGGGATTGGGATGCAGGCCGGCGGCGACGAGGCCGGCGAAGTGGGCCATGTCGACCATCAACAACGCCCCGACCTCGCGGGCGATCTCGCGGAAGCGGGGGAAGTCGAGCTGGCGGGGGTAGGCCGACCAGCCCGCGAGCAGCAGCTTGGGGCGGCGCTCGCGCGCGATGCGCGCGACCTCGTCCATGTCGATCCAGCCGCTCTCGCGGTCGACCTCGTAGGCCGCGATGTCGTACAGGCGCCCGGAGACGTTGATCTTCATCCCGTGCGTGAGGTGACCCCCGTGGGCGAGGGAGAGCCCCATGATCGTGTCCCCGGGCTGGAGCAGGGCGTGGTAGACGGCGGTGTTGGCCTGCGCGCCGGAGTGGGGCTGGACGTTGGCGTGCTCGGCCCCGAACAGCGCCTTGGCGCGGTCGATCGCGAGCTGCTCGGAGACGTCGACCCACTCGCAGCCCCCGTAGTAGCGCCGGCCGGGGTAGCCCTCGGCGTACTTATTGGTGAGCACCGAGCCCTGGCATTCGAGCACCGCGCGGGGCACGAAGTTCTCGGAGGCGATCATCTCCAGGGTGCTCTGCTGGCGCTCGAGCTCCCCGCGCAGCGCTTCGGCGACCTCGGGATCGACCTCGGCGAGAGGGCGGTTGAAGTAGTCGGGGCTCAGCTCAGGCATGGGGCACTCCTCGGGAGGAAGACGTGAAGGTGCCCAGGCGCGCGGCTGCTCGATCGACCCCCGCTCCCCGGTGGTGCTCCACCTCGTTCAGCGCCAGTTGCGAGGGCCACCGTTGAGGCTAGCAGGAGGCGAAGGCCACATGCGCGCGGTGGTCATGGTGCTCATTTGGGGCGCATCCGCGCAGGCTGTGGCTCCTCCCGCGGCGCTCAGCGCCGAGCGTCGTGCTCGGCGTCCACGCTTGGGGTAGGAGACACGCCTCCCAGCGCATGCTCCACATCGAGCGGCCCAATCGGCCCCTCGCGCACGATGTCCCACTCACCGCGGCGCTCGTACTCGCGCAGGTCGAGCACCGTGGAGGCGATCCCCGGGAGCTCACCGCCGTCGATCGCCAGGTCAACGCCCTCCAGGATCGCCGATGGGATGTCCCCCAGGCGCGTTGCCTCGGGCGCACCGGAGAGGTTGGCGCTCGACTGCATCACGGGACACCTCACCGCCCGCAGCGCCGCCAGGCGTTCGGGGAGCAGCGGCACGCGCAGGCCGAGCGCTCCCTCCCCTCCTGGCGCACACGCGAGGGGATAGCGGCGCTCGCGGTTGGGGAGCAGCAACGTCAGCGGTCCCGGCAGCAGGGCCTGCATCGCCGCCCGCTCACGAAGGGCCAGCTCGGGTAACGCGTCGAGCGCCGCCTGCAACGCGAAGAACATCACCGCCGCCGGGCGCTCGGGAGGTCGGCCCTTCAGCTCGTACAGCCGCTCCACCGCCTCCCGCCGCTGGGGATCGCAGGCCAAGCCATACACGGTGTCCGCCGGGAAGACCGCCACCCCACCGGCGGCCATGCACTCCTCGAAGCACCGCGCAACGGCCGCGTCGAGCGCCGGAGATGTCCCTCCCCCCGTGGCCTTCCTCATCGCGTTCGCTCCGCCGTGGGCGCCCATCGCTGACACCGCGCCCCCACCCTCAGCCCCGCTCCCCCACCACTACGCGCTCGATGCCCGCGAGATCCCGCTCGGCCCGTACCGCCGCGAAGCCCGCGGCCCGCAGCAGCTCACCCACCGCGCCCGCCTGGGTCGCGCCCACCTCGATCGCCGCCCTGCGTACGCGCTCCCGGTCGGCCAGCTGGGTCAGTAGGGGGCGGATCGCCGCGAGGCCGTCGGCGCCGGCGAACAGCGCTCCCGGGGGCTCGTGGCGCAGGATCTCAGGGGCCAGCGCGGCGCGCTCTGACTCGGCCACGTAGGGGGGGTTGCAGAGCACCGCGTCGAACTCATCGGGGACACCCTCCAGCAGGTCCGCTTCCAGCCACCGCACCGCGAGGCCCAGCCGCTCCCCGTTCGCGCACGCCACTTGCAGCGCCGCCTCGCTCACATCGCTGCCCGCCACCTCGAGGTCCGGGCGCTCCTGCGCCAGCGCCAGCGCCACCGCGCCGCTGCCCGTGCCCACGTCCAGCACCGCCGCCCCCTTCGGCAGTCCCAGCGCCACCTCCACCAGCAGCTCCGTCTCGGGGCGCGGGATCAACACCCGCGGGTCCACCATCAGATCGAGGTTGCGAAAACCGCGCGTGCCCGTGATGTACGCCACCGGCTCGCGCCCCACCCCGCGGCGGCGCACCGCGTCCTGGAAGGGGCGCACCGCCGCGCCCTCCACGCGCAGCTCCCGGTCGCTCAGCAGGCGCGCCCGGTCCACCCCCAACACGTGCGCGAGCAGCACTTCGGCGTCCAGGCGCGGGGTCTCCACACCCGCCCCCGTGAACGCCGTGATCGCCCCCTCGAGCGCCTCGCGCACGGGGACACCCCACCGCGCGGAGGCACGCGGAACGTGGACCTCGCCCTCGGAGCGGGCCACGAACGCCGCCCCTGCGGCCCCTCCAGGGGCCGCCCATCCCCCTCCCTCTGAGGAGCCCTCTCTCACGCCGCCGCCTGCGCCTCCAGGCGCCGGCGCTTCTCATCGGACTGCAACGCATCCGTGAACTGCTCGAGCTCCCCTTCGAGGACCTCGTCGAGGTTGTACGTCGTCAGCTTGATCCTGTGATCCGTCACCCGCCGCTCCCCGAAGTTGTAGGTGCGGATCTTCTCCGCGCGGTCCCCCGTACCCACCTGCGCGCGGCGGTCCGCCGCGAGCTCTGCCTGCTGTTCGGCCAGCGCCCGCTCGTACAGCCGCGCCCGCAGCACCCGCAGCGCCTTCTCGCGGTTCTGCAGCTGGGACTTCTCGTCCTGCATCGCCACCACGATCCCCGACGGGCGGTGCGTGATCCGCACCGCCGAGTCCGTCGTGTTCACCGACTGCCCCCCCGGGCCCGTCGAGCGGTACACGTCGATCTGCAGGTCGTTCGCGTCGATCTCCACCTCCACCTCCGCCGCCTCCGGGAGCACCGCCACCGTGGCCGTCGAGGTGTGGATCCGCCCCTGGGACTCCGTCGCCGGGATCCGCTGCACCCGGTGCGTGCCCCCCTCGAACTTGAACACCGAGTACGCCCCCGCCCCCGGGGTGCCCGCTCCCGCGTGGGCGGGGCCCGACCCCGGGCGGGTGGGTCCAGAGCCCTTGATCGCGAACGTGTACTTCCCCTCCCCCACCTCCAGCGGCTCCACCTGCAGGCTCCGCCGCTCCGCGTAGCGGCTCAACATCCGGTACAAGTCCCCCGCCCACAGCCCCGCCTCGTCGCCCCCCGCGCCGCCCTGGATTTCGACGATCACGTTCTTCTCGTCGTTCGGGTCGTGCTCCACCATCGCCAGGCGGATCTCCTCCTCCAGATCCTCGATCCGCTCCCGCGAGCCGCTCAACAGCTCGCGCAGCTCCGCATCCTCCCCGCTCTCCGCGAGCAGTTCCTCCGCCCCCGCCGCGTCGTCCTGGGCCAGGCGCCACTGCGCCGCCAGCTTCGCCCCCTCCTCCAGCTGGCTGTACGCGCGACCCACCTCCGCGTAGCGCTCCCTGTCGGAGATCACCGCCGGGTCGGTGAGTTGCGCGCCCAGCTCCGCGAAGCGCGCCTCGATCTGCTCCACCAAGTCTTCGATCACAGACCCAGTCTATGGAGTCCGCACGCCACCAGACCTTCGCCCCGCCTCTTGCCCCGCTCGATCCCAGGCCACCTCAGCCGCAACCTCATCTTGATCGATACCCCTCGAGATCGGGGTGCCCGCCTACTTAAGTCGGGGCCCCGCCCTGCCAAACAGGTAGAAACACGAGCGCCTACCTGGCCCTGCGCACAGCACCCATCCCGCGCCGCCCGCTTGCGCGTCGCTCGCAAACGTCGCAGCATCCGCCTACCGGCGGGCGCCGCACCGCAGCCTCGGTGCGGGCACCGCCTCGACCATCTACACAAGGGAGTGAATGAGCATGCGATACCTCAAGACACTGACCCCCTGCCTGCTGGCCGCCTGCCTGCTGGCGGCGGCGCCGACGGCGCTGGCCGGCCCAGTATGGCGGGACTGCCAAAAAGGCTCGGGCACCGGGACGAAATACAAAGACAACAAATGCACAGAAGTAAATGGAACAGGAGAATATGAATACGTCGAAGAGAAATCCAGCTTCGAAGTCAACTCCAAATCCAACGGCGAAATGGACTTCACCTTAAGCAAAGTAGAAGTGGAAGAAAAAGAAGGCGTGCACGAAATGGTCGTCAAATGCAAACTGAAAGACAAAGGGACAATCGGACCAGGCAAGGAAGGCAGCATAACGAGCATGGAATTTGAAAGTTGCACAGGCCCCGCGATCTGTAGCCGGGGAATAACGGTCTCGACGAAACGCCTGCCGTGGAGCACGGAACTCTATGAAAGCGGGGCTGAAACCAGGATCAAATTCAAGGGAAATCCGACCTGGGAAGTCACCTGCAAAACCGCCATCATCAACAGAACCATAACGTGCGAAGGCGAAACGAACGCCAAGATCATCAACACCTACCCCAACGTGGAAGCTGAATTCGAAGGAAGCTCGCCCCGGGTGAAATGCAACAACCTGGCCGGCGACGAAGCCGCAGCGAGCGGGAAAGACATCATCGAAGACCCCGCAGCGTTCTTCGCGATCAAGGTGTTCTAGAGGACCCCTCGCCGTCATGTGGAGTGCCGGGTGGGCCGCGACGTCGCGGCCCACCGTCCTACGAGGTCCCCCTCTACGCCACGACCCTCCACACCCCACGAGGACCCCCCCTTACGCCACGACCTCCCCCCAACGAAGTCCCCCCTCTACACCACACAACCCCCACACCACGAGGACCCCCCTCTACGCCACCACCCTCCACACCCCACGAGGACCCCCCCTTACGCCACGACCTCCCCCCAACGAAGTCCCCCCTCTACGCCACCACCCTCCACACCCCACGAGGACCCCCCCTTACGCCACGACCTCCATCCCTACGAGGTCCACCCCTACGCCACGACCTCCACACCCACCAGGTCCGCCGCG
This sequence comes from uncultured Solirubrobacterales bacterium, assembly GCA_963747875.1. Classification (GTDB taxonomy): domain Bacteria; phylum Actinomycetota; class Thermoleophilia; order Solirubrobacterales; family Solirubrobacteraceae; genus Palsa-744. The sequence continues at coordinate 3,822,642 of CAVVGU010000001.1, read as the reverse complement.
CTCAGCTCCCCGGGGGTCTCGTGCGCGAGCACCTCCTCGAGCGCCGCGATCGCCACCGCGAGCTGGCTCAGGTCGGGCTCGCGGGTCGTCAACAGCTGCAGCTTGAGGCCCGGCCACATCAGCGCCTGCACCCACCGCCGCCGGCGGTTGCGCCCCGCGAACTTGATGATCTCGAAGGAGATCCCCGCGATGATCGGCACCCCCAGGATCCGCGTCAGCACGAGCCAGTACCACGCGGGTAGCCCGATCGGGGCGAACACGAAGATCGCCACGATCATCACCACCAGCAGGAAGCTCGTCCCGCAGCGCGGGTGCAGGCGCGAGAAGCGCTGCGCGTTGGCCGGCGTCAACTCCAGCTGGGCCTCGTAGCAGGAGATCGTCTTGTGCTCCGCCCCGTGGTACTCGAACACCCGCCGCAGGTCCCGCAGGCGCGAGAGCAGCAGCATGTACCCCAGGAAGATCCCCGTCCTGATCAGACCCTCGATCACCCAGAACAGCACCGAGGAGTCCCCCAGCTGGCCCTTTATCAAGCTCGTGATGCCGACCGGGAGCAGGAAGAACAGACCGATCGCAAACACCAGCGCCACCACCACCGTCCCCGCCCACACCGCGCCCGGGATCTCCTGGGTCTCCCCCGCCTCCCCGTCCTCGCCCTCGCCCTCACCTGGAGGCAGCTGCGCGTTCGCCGAGACCCCCAGCGCCTTGAAGCCGATCGCCAACGACTCCCCCAGCGCCACCACCCCGCGCACGATCGGCGTCCGCAGCAGCCGGTGGCGGCGCAACGGGGAGCTCAGCGGAAAGCTCGTCACCTCGATCTCCCCCAGCGCCGCCTCCTCCGGGTCGATCCCCCCATGCTCCAGCTGTGCAGTGCTCGGCTTGCGCACCGCCACCGCCCAGTTGGACACCCCCCGCATCATCACGCCCTCCAGCACCGCCTGGCCCCCCAGGGGCGCGTCGCGCTGCGCGGTCAGCTCGCCGTCGCCCAAGCCCTCAGCGGAGTTCGCCGCCGTCTCTCTGGCCACGGCGGTCGCGGCCATCGCCTACTCCGACTGTGTCTCTGTGGTCGCGTCCGCGGTCGCAGTCGCGGTCGCGTCCGGGGCGGTTGTGTTCAGCGTGGTCCCACCCGCCGTCGTGGCCGCGCCGGTCGTCGTTGTCCGCTGCGTGGACTGCGCCTGGTGCAGGCGCCCCTTCGCCACCCGGCGCTGGAAGCGCTCCACCCGGCCACCCGTGTCGACCAGCTTCTGGCGGCCCGTGTAGAACGGGTGGCAGTTCGAGCACACCTCCACGTGCAGCTCCTCGCGGGTCGCCCGCGTGGTGAACTCGTTGCCACACGTGCATCTCACGTGGGCCTCGATGTACTTGGGATGGATATCCGTCTTCATGCTGTAGGCATTGTAGCGGCGGGCGCCTCTCTGGGCAAAGAGGGGCCCGACCGAAACCGGGAGACACGCGCCTTTGGTGCGAATCCCCGTTTTCGGCCAGCCGGCCTTCGGCCGACTGCGCCACCCTCTATTCCGGCTTGGGGCGTTCCCCGGGCTGGCGGCACACCGGGGTGCGCAGCGCGTCGGTCCTGATGACCTTGCCCTTGTCCCCCAGCCAGCGGTACTGCACGATCGCGCGGAACGCCGCCGGCGCGGGCAGGTCGGTGACTTGGCGCACATACTTGTAGATCTTCAGCCCCACTTCCGAGCGCTGCCACACCCACGGGCCCGCCGCGGCGAGCGGATGGAAGGCCGTGTCGCCCGGCGCGCGCTCCAGCACCATGATCTGCATCTCCATCCGGTGAGCCCCCGCCACTGTTTCCATCTGCGCCGTGAACGTCACCGAGCGACCCGCCTGGGTCGCCCCCGTCACGCACTGTTCGACGCTCGCGCTCACCACCGGCGTCGTGCCCGCCCCGCCCGCCCCCGGACTGCCGGTGCCCGTCCCCGGCGAGCCCGAACCCGTCCCCGGGGAGCCCGAGCTACCCGCGGGCGCGCCCAATCCGCTCCCCGGGAGCGCCACCAGCAGTAGCGCAAGGGATGTCAGCACCAGCAGAACCACCCCCCGCAGCGAAGCCATTGACATTGAGATCGACACCGTCCTCCTCTAACACCCCATAGCCACCCCGGTTGCGCAGCCAGCGCACCGCATCGAGGATAGTGGAGCTCAGAGAATCTGGTACAAAGGCCCGTCGCCCCCCTCGGGGGTTGTGAGGCGCCCGCCCTTGGCGGTGATCGCGCCGCACTGGACGCAGTTGGTGTAGTTGACGATCACGTCCACCGTGCCGTGCTCGGGGGCGTCCTCGGGGATCTCGTAGACGCCCGCGGGGCACATCCAGCGCCACGTCTCGGCGACCTCGCGGGGGACGTGTTTCTGGACACGGATGTGGTTGGGGGCATCGTCGCGGGTGGCGTTGCCGGTGATGAACACCGAGGAGAGCTTGTCGAAGGTGTATTTCCCGTCGGGCTTGGGGTAGCGGTCCTTCGTGTTGCCGACGAACATCGGCTCGGCGTCGTCGCGATGCCACGCCTGCCGACCCGGCGGAACCTTGCCCTTGGACATGATCGACGGGCCCGCCAGCAGACTGCCGACGAGGAAGCCTTTCTGAAATGCCTGCCGCGTGTTGCGCACCTGGTAGAGCTCGGTGCCGATCGAGGACTGCTCGACCGCCTCCTCGTAGGACTCAAGTGACTGGCCCGACTTGAGGTTGCGGTAGATCGCCTCCGCGGCGAGCATCCCGGAGCGGATGCAGTGGTGGACGCCCTTCAGCGCGGCCGTATCGACCATCCCGCCGGCGTCGCCGACGAGCACCGCGCCGGGCATCGAAAGCTTCGGCATCGACCAGTAGCCGCCGCCCGGGAGCGCCTTGGCGCCCCAGGCGATGCGCTCTCCGCCCTCGAGGATCCCGCGCACCAGCGGATGCGTCTTGAACGTCTGCAGCAGGTCGTGCGCCGAGGTCGTCGCGTCGCGGTAGTTGAGGTCGACGACGAACCCGATCGAGACGAGGTCCTCGCCTGTCTTCTCGTCCTTCATCGGGTACAGCCAGGTGCCGCCGAGCTGTCCGTACTTGGGCGCAACCTTCAGCGGCCACGGCTGCACGAACGTATGGATCACCCGGTCGAGTGGCTTCTTGACCTTCCACACCTCCTTCACGCCGAGCTCCCACACCTGCGGCTCGCGGCCCTTGGCGAGGTCGAACTCTTTGATCGCCGCGCCGGTGAGGTGACCCCAGCAGCCCTCCGCAAGCACGGTCGCCTGGGCCTTTATATCGGTCCCCGGCTCGAAGTTGCCGAGCGGCTCGCCGTCCTTGCCGCGGCCCTTGTCGCCCGAGCGCACGCCCAATACGCGCCGCCCGCCCGGGCCATCGTCAACGATCAGCTGCGTGGCGGCGGTCTCGGTGAGGATGTACGCGCCGGCCTCCTCCGCCAGGCGCTGCTGGTAGCGTGCGAGCGCGGAGACCGAGACCACCTCGTTGCCGTGGTTCTTGAAGTTCGGTACCGCCGGGATCGGGACCGGGAGCTTGGATTTCGGGCCGGTGAGCATGTACACCGACTCCTTCTTGACCTCCCCGAAAGCGAAGCCCTCCTGGCGCCACTGATCGCGCGTCATCTCCGGGAACAGTTCCTGCAGCGGCCCCGGTCGCATGACCGCGCCGGAGAGGTTGTGCCCGCCGCAGGTCTTCGCCTTCTCGATCACCGCGACCGGCACTTCGCCGAGGCGCTCCATCGTCTCCGGATCGTCGCCGAGCAGCTGCAGCAGGCGGTTCGCGCAGGCGAGGCCCGCGGTGCCACCCCCGACGATCGCCACGCCGACCTCGATCAGCTCATCCTCGGCGTCGAGGCCGCGCTTGACGAACTCCTTCTGGGAGTCCACCGGGGGTGGGTAGGCCGCGGGGATCACCCTGCCGTTGCTGGAACCGTTGTGTGATGACATCGCTGGGGCGCTCCTTTCGGCCTGCGTTTACGCGTCCGCTCCGCCCTCGCGCACCGGCCTGCGTGCGCCCTGTTGTCCGTCCGCGTCCCTCATCAGCGCACCCGGCCTAGCTGGCCTTCTTCGCCTTTACGGCCTCGGTGAGCTTGGGCAGGATCTTGTTGAGATCGCCGACGATGCCGAGGTCGGAGAATTCGAAGATGGGGGCGTTGGAGTCCTTGTTGATGGCGACGATGTTCTCCGAGGCCTGCATTCCCACCTTGTGCTGGATCGCCCCGGAGATGCCCGCGGCGAGGTACAGCTTGGGCGCGACGGTCTTGCCGGTCTGCCCGATCTGCGCGGCGTAGGGGTACCAGCCGGCATCCACCACGGCGCGAGTCGCCGCCACAGCGGTGTTGCCGCCGAACGCCTGGGCGAGCTGCTCGCAGAGCTCGAAGCCCTCCGCCTTGCCGAGGCCGCGGCCGCCGGCGACGAGGATCGAGGCGCCCTCGATGTCCACGTCCGCGCCGCGCTGTTCGCCGCGGGTGAGCATCTTGGCCTGCCCGGCGTGGGGGGAGAGCTCGAAGGAGAGCTGCTCCACGGGGGCGGCGCCGGCGCCGGTCTCCTTGATCTCAAAAGCGTTGAGGCGACCGATGATGATCCCCACCTCGGAGCGGTATTTGATCTCGGAGATCGCGGAGTCCCCGAGGATGGGGCGCTCGGCGATCAGCTCGCCGCCCTCGGCGCGCACGCCGGTGACCTCCATCGCGACGCCCGCCCCGAGCCGTGCGGCGAGGCCGGCGCCGATCTCGAAGCCGAGCAGGCCGCCGCCGAAGAGGGCGTACTTGTAGCCGCCGCCGGAGATCGCCGCGGCCATCGCGTCGACCAAAGGCTGCGCGAGACCCTCGGGACCCTCCGCCACGAGCACCTTCTTGGCGCCGTAGTTGCCGAGCGACGCCGCGAGCTCCTCCGGGACGTTCTCCCCGAGCAGGATCGCGTGGGCCTCGCCGCCGAGCTCGGCGGCGAGCTTGGCGCCCTCGGAGACGGCACCGAGGGAGTTCTTGTTGATTGCGCCGTTGTAGTGCAGCGCGTAGACCAGGATGTTCGACATCAGTTCAGGTTCCTTTCCCGCGCTTAGAGAAGCTTGCGCTCGTCGAGCCAAGCCACGATCTTCTCGACAGTCTCGTTGGTGTCCTCGTCCTCGATGATCTCCCCGGCGGCCTTCGCGGGGGGGGCCTTGGCAGAAACCCACTGGGCGGCGGAGTTATCGCCGCCGACTTTGGCGACGTCGATGCCGACGTCGCCGACGCCGACCGTGTCGAGTGGCTTCTTCTTGGCCCCCATGATCGCCTTCAGGGAGGGGTAGCGGGGCTCGTTGATGGCGTCCCCCACGGAGATCACCGCGGGAAGGCCGACCTGGACGGTGTCGTAGCCGTACTCGGCCTGGCGCTCGCAACGGAGGGCGCCATCGGCGACGTCCATCTTGATGACCTGGGTGAGGGAGGGCATCCCGAGGTGCTCGGCGACGACGGCGCCGATCGTGTAGCACTCGCCGTCGTCGGACTGCTGGCCGAGGAGCACGAGGTCGGGGCTCTCGCGCTTGAGCGTCTGCGCGAGGGCGTAGCCGGTGGCGGCGACGTCGGAGCCGGCGACGGCGGGGTCGGTGAGGTGCACGGAGCGGTCGGCGCCGAGCGAGACGGCCTTGTGCAGCGCGCGTACGGCGCTTTCGGGCCCCATCGTGACGGCCACGACCTCCTCCACGGGGACGGCGCCGCCCTCCTTGATCTGCATGGCGGCCTCGATGGCGTGGGTGTCGTAGGGGTTGAGGTTCTTCTCCCCGTTGCGGTCCATGCGCCCCGTCGATGGGTCGATCCGCTTCTCGACGGCGGCGTCCGGAACCTCCTTAACCAGGACGCAAATCTTCATTCAGCCAATCTCCTAATGGGTATCTGGACGGTCTTTCGAAGACGAGGGGCCCGGCTCACCGGCCTTCGGCCGCCTGCGCCACCCTCGTAGATGCTACCGCTTCGAGCGGTTGACTGACGAGTCAATCAATTGTCCGCCACGCCGGCGCGGATGAAGTCGACGATCGCCTGAGTGGGGGCGCCGGGTGTGAAGACCTCGGCGACGCCGAGGCGCTTGAGCTCGGGGATGTCATCGGCGGGGATGGTGCCGCCGACGGTGACGAGCACATCGGTGACGCCCTGCTCGTGCAGGAGGGCGACGACGCGGGGCACGAGCGTCATGTGAGCGCCGGAGAGGATCGAGAGCCCGACGGCGTCGGCGTCCTCCTGGATGACGGTCTCGACGATCTGCTCGGGGGTCTGGTGGAGGCCTGTGTAGATGACCTCCATGCCGGCGTCGCGCAGGGCGCGGGCGATGATCTTGGCGCCGCGATCGTGCCCGTCGAGGCCGGGCTTGGCGACGACGACGCGGATCTTGCCGTGGGTGGGGGTGGCGGAGGACATCGCGCGGGATTATGCCCGGGCGCTGCCGCGCCCGGCGCCACGCCCCCTCCCGGCGCGCGCGCCGGAGCGTCCCACGACGCGCGCGCCGGAGCCTCCCGCGGGGCGATCTCCGTCGCTGGGCCCCCCGCTGCCGCGTCCGTTTGCACGCCCTCGTACGACCCCTCCGAGCCCGGCGAGGCTGGCACCGGCGGAGAGGGCGATGAGGACCTTCAGCCGCCGCCCGAGGCGGTCGAGGCGCAGCATCTCCCAACCCTCGCTGGCGGCGATGCGCGCGAGGTCGGGATCGGGGTTGACGACGACGGGGTGCCCGACGGCGCGGAGCATGGGCAGGTCGGACTCGGAGTCGGAGTAGGCGTAGGAGGCGGCGAGGTCGATGTGCTCGCGCGCGGAGAGCTCGCGCAGGGAGAGGACCTTGCCCTCGCGATAGTTGAAGGGCCCGGCGGGGCGTCCGGTGTAGTGGCCGTCGCGGACCTCCAGACGGGAGCCGACGCCGCCGTCGAAGGCGAGTACGTAGGCGAGCAGGTCGGCCATCTCCTGGGAGGCGGCGGTGACGATGTAGACGGGCCGCCCGGCGTCCTGGTGGCCGTAGGCGCGCTCGAGCATCTGCGGATAGAGGCGGGGGAGCACCCCGGCGAGGACGCGGGGGGACATGCGCTGCAAATCGCGCACGGCGACCCCCGCGAGCATCTCCCCGACGCGGCGGCGCACCTCGTCGGCCCAGTCGTCGGTGGAGCCGCGTAGGCGGAAGCGGAGGTTCTGGTAGAGGTCCCCGAGCAGACGCCGCCGAGAGATCATCCCGGCCTCGTAGGCGGCACGCGCGAAGAAGATCCCCGAGGAGCCCGCCATCAGGGTGCGGTCGAGATCGAAGAAGGCGGCGGCCCGCGATCCGTCTTGGTCTCTTTGGTGCGCATCCGCGCGGCTCAGCCCCGGCCCGGGGCCGTCGGCGCTGGCCGATCTGTGATCGGTCGTCGTGTCCCGCGACCCTGGCTGTGGCTCCAGCGCGGGGGAACCCATGCCGCGACAGTTCAGACGCGCACGATCAGCGCGTCGCCCTGCCCGCCCCCGGAGCAGATCGCGGCGCAGCCGAGGCCGCCGCCGCGGCGGCGGAGCTCCAGCACGAGCGAGCCGAGGATGCGCGCGCCGGAGGCACCGATCGGGTGGCCGAGGGCGACGGCACCGCCGTTGACGTTGACGCGGTCCTCGTCGATGCCGAGCATGCGGATCGAGTTGAGGGTGACGGAGGCGAAGGCCTCGTTGATCTCCCACACGTCGATGTCCCCGGGCTGCAGCCCCACCTTCTCGAGGGCCTTGGCGGCGGCGGTGGCGGGGGTGCGGGCGAGGTAGGCGAAGTCGTCGCCGCTCTGGGCGTGGGCGAGGATCTCGGCGAGGGCCTCCTTGCCGTTGGCGCGGGCCCACTCCTCGGAGGCGACCACCAGTGCGCCGCCGCCGTCGTTGACGCCGGGGGAGTTGCCGGCGGTGTGGGAGCCCTCCTTGCCGACCAGGCCGGGCAGCGCGGCGAGCTTCTCCAGGGAGGTGTCGCGGCGGGGTCCCTCGTCGATCTCGACGAGGGTGTCGCCCTTCTTGCCCTTGACGGTGACGGACACGATCTCCTCGGGGAGGCGGCCCTCGTCGGTGGCCTTGAGGGCGAGCTCGTGGGAGCGCAGCGCCCAGCGGTCGAGGTCGGCGCGGGTGAGCTCGAGCTCGTCGCCGACGGCGGTGGCCTCGACGAACATCTGCTTGCCGGAGAAGGGGTTGGTGAGGCCGTCGTGGACCATCGCGTCGAGCGCCTCGACGTCGCCCATGCGAAAGCCGAAGCGCGCGCCGGGGAGCAGGTAGGGGGCCTTGGACATCGACTCCATCCCGCCGCCCACCCCCACCTCGACGTCGCCGGCGCGGATCGCCTGATCGAGGATCGCGGTGGCGCGCAGTCCAGAGGCGCAGACCTTGTTGATCGTCTCCGAGGAGACCTCCTTGGGGATGCCCGCTTTGATCTGGGCCTGGCGGGAGGGGATCTGGCCCTGCCCGGCCTGGAGCACCTGGCCCATCACGACGTGCTGGACCTGCTCGGGCTCCACGCCCGCGCGCTCCAGCGCCCCCTCGATCGCGATCGCCCCGAGCTCGGTGGCTTCGAGCGTTGACAGTCCGCCACCCATCTTGCCGACGGGGGTGCGGGCGGTACCGAGGATCACGGTCTTGGGCATGGTGGTGGTGCTCTCCTAGGTCGACGGGGGAGGGGGCCGGACGCCGAGAATGCTAGCGAGGTCGCTGCTGCTCATCCGGGCGTGGACAAGGAGGGCGCGTGAAAGAGGCGCGTGAGCTGCGCCCCCAGGCGCCTCGACCACCTCGGTGAGCGCGGGCTTGCCGACCGCGGTTGACGGCTCGTTTATGCCAGCTCGAGTTACGGGATGGAGAGGAGCGGTATGTATCGAAACAGGAGTGCACGTGAGCTGCGCCCCCAGGCGCCTCGACCACCATGGTTCGTGTGGGCTTGCCGGCCGCGGCTGACGGCTCGTTCATGCCAGCTCGAGTTACGGGATCGAGAGGAGCGGTATGTATCGAAACAGGAGGGCACGTGAGCTGCGCCCCCAGGCGCCTCGACCACCATGGTTCGTGTGGGCTTGCCGGCCGCGGCTGACGGCTCGTTCATGCCAGCTCGAGTTACGGGATCGGAAAGGGAGCGGTATTGTGCCGAAACCATGGATATCTCCGTAGTCACGCAGCCTGGGGCGCGCACTGATGCAGACACTGTTGCCATCGGACTCTTCGAGGGGGAGGAGCCCCCGGCGGGGCTGCCTGAGCAGGCGACGGCGCTGATCTCCGCGGGCGAGGCACGAGGCGCCGCGAAGGCGCTCGCGGTGGCCCATGCGGATGGCAAGCGGTGGCTGCTGGTGGGGCTGGGCAAGCGCGGGGACTTCACCGCTGAGCGCGCGCGGGTGGCCGCGGCGGGTGCGCACGCGCGGGCGCTGGAGATCGCCACGCGCACGCTCTGCTGGGAGGCGCCGGCGAGCGGCGGCCCGGAGGTGTGCGCGGCGCTGGTGGAGGGTACGGTGCTGGCGGACTACCGTTTCGACCGCCACCGCTCGACCCCGCCGGAGGGAGAGGACGGCAATTCCTCCCCCCCGAAGCACCTCGAGGCGCTGATCGTCTCCGCGGCGGGGGCCGACGCCCAGGAGCTCGAGCGGACGGTCGCGCAGGCGGGCATCGTGGCGGCCGCGGTCAATGCGGCGCGTGACCTGCAGAACAGGCCCGCCAACGACCTGACCCCGAGCGCACTGGCGGCCCACGCGCAGGCGGTGGCGCAGGAGATCGACGGGCTCTCGGTCGAGACGGAGAGCCGCGAGGGAATCGTGGCGCGGGGCATGGGGGCGTTCGCAGCCGTGGCCCAGGGCTCCGAGCAGGAACCGGCGCTGATCGTGCTGCGCTACGAGCATCCCGACGCGCGGGGCCCGCTCTTGGGGCTGGTGGGCAAGGCGGTGACGTTCGACAGCGGGGGCATCTCGTTGAAGCCGGGCGCGAAAATGGCGGAGATGAAGTTCGACATGTCGGGGGGCGCGGCGGTGCTGGAGGCGATTGGCGCGATCGCCCGCCTGGGTCTGCCGGTGCGCGTGCTGGGCGTGGTCGGGGCGACGGAGAACCTGCCCAACGGGCGCGCGGTCAAGCCGGGGGACATCGTGACGGCGGGCAACGGCAAGACGATCGAGGTCAACAACACCGACGCCGAGGGACGGCTGGTGCTCGCGGACTGCCTGCACCACGCGGTCACCCTCGGGGCGGAGCGGATCGTCGACCTGGCGACGCTTACGGGCGCTGTGATCGTCGCCCTGGGCTCCACCTACGCGGGGGTGATGAGCAATGACGACGAGCTCGTGGGGCGGATCGCGGCGGCGGGCGAGCAGAGTGGGGAGATCGTGTGGCGCCTGCCGCTGCACGAGGAGTACGACGAGCTAATCAAGGGCAAATACGGGGACCTCGACAATGCCCCGGAAGCGCGCAAGGCGGGCACGATCGTGGGCGGGGCGTTCCTCGCGAACTTCGTGGGAGAGGTCCCCTGGGCGCACCTCGACATCGCGGGATCGGCGTGGGATCTAGGTCGGGCCTACGTCGGCAAGGGTGCCTCGGGCTACGGCGTGCGCCTGCTCGTCGAACTAGCGCGCTCGTACGCTGAGTAACGGCGGAGCCCGTGAGCTGCACCACCAAACGCCCTGGATCACCACGGCGTGTACGGCTTGCCGGCCGATGTCTGTGGCTCCCCCCAGCCAGCCGCGTTACATGAATCGATTAGAGCGGTGAAGTCTGTCCTACCTCTCGAGCTGAAAGGATGTCGCTATGGACTTCGACCTCTCCCCCGACCATGAGCTGATCCGCCGCACGGTGCGGGAGTTCGCCGAGGGCGAGGTGGCCCCGGTGGCGGAGGAGCTGGACCGGACGAAGTCCTTTCCCTACGAGATCGTGGAGCAGCTGGGGAAGCTGAACCTGATGGGGATCCCGTTCCCGGAGGAGTACGGCGGGGGCGGGGGCGACACGCTGGCGTACGCGCTCGCGGTGGAGGAGCTGACGCGGGTGGACTCCTCGGTGGCGATCACGCTATGCGCGCACACCTCGCTGGGGACGCAGCCGATCTACCTGTTCGGCAGCGAGGAGCAGAAGCGGGAGTGGCTGCCACGGCTGTGCTCGGGGGAAGTACTCGGGGCGTTCGGGCTAACCGAGCCGGAGGCGGGGTCGGATGCGGGCAACACCCGCACCCGCGCGCGCCTCGAGCGCGGCGAGTGGGTGATCGACGGGACCAAGCAGTTCATCACCAACGCGGGCACGAGGATCTCGGGGATGGTGTGCATCACCGCGGTCACCGGCGAGAGCGCCGACGCCGAAGCGGATCCCCCCCGCGACGCCGAAGCGGATCCCGCCCGCGCGGGAGCCGGCAATGGAGGCGCGAGTAAGGAGATCTCCAACATCATCGTCCCGAACGGCACCCCGGGCTACGAGCAGGGGGAGCCATACCGCAAGATGGGCTGGAACGCCTCGGACACGCGCCCGCTGACGTTCAGCGAGTGTCGCGTCCCGGAGGAGAACCTGCTGGGCCCCCGCGGCCAGGGGTTCAAGCAGTTCCTGCACATCCTCGACATCGGGCGCATCGGGGTGGCGGCGATGGGTGTGGGCCTCGCACAGGGCGCGCTCGATCAGGCACTCGCCTACGCCAAGCAGCGCCGCGCGTTCGGCAAGCCGATCTCGAAGTTCCAGGCGATCCAGGGCAAGCTCGCGGACATGTCGACCGAGATCGCCGCCGCACGCCTGCTCGTCCACAAGGCCGCCCGCGAGAAGGACGGCGGACGCAACTTCTCACTCACCGCCGCCCAGGCCAAGCTCAAGACGGGCCGCCTCGCGGTGCGCTGCGCGGAGGAGGCGGTGCAGATCCACGGGGGGTACGGCTTCATCGAGGAGTACCCCGTGTGCCGCTTCTACCGCGACGCCAAGATCCTCACGATCGGCGAGGGGACCGACGAGGTCCAGCAGATGGTGATCGCCCGCGCCCTGGGGGCGTAGCGGCGCCCGTCAGAGAACCGACCGGGAACAGCGCCGGCCCGCACCGGAGACCGATCAACCCCGACGCCAAGATCCTCCTACGATCGGCGCGGGGACCGACGAGGTCCAGCAGATGGCGATCGCCCGCGCCCTGGGGGCGTAGCGCCGCCCATCCGCCAGAGCGCTCGGTCCGGACACCGCCCGCTGACCCCCGCAAGCATGTAGGCCCCGACGGGGCACCGCGGGCCTCGCACGCCGCCCGCACGGCGGTCCGACGCCGGCGCCATCCCCACTCGACACCGGGGACCCCCGACTAGGCGGCGAGGACCCACCCTTCAGCGCTCGGCCAGCGCCAGCGCGATGCGCTCAGCGGTGGCGGTCACTTTGGGGCCGAGCTGCTTGTGTAGCTCCGCGCTCGAGTAGGACGCTACGGGGACCGCCAGCTCGACCGCGGCGAGGGGACCACCCTGCTCGTCCACGACCACGGCCGCGATCGCACGGCGGCCGGCGAGCAGCTCTTCGTCCTCGATCGCCACCCCGCCCTCCGCGGCGATCCGCTCGAGCTCCGTGCGCAGTGCGGACTTGGTGGTGATCGTCTTGGGGCCGCGCCGGGCGAGGCGCAGCTTGGCGATCAGCTCCCGCTGCTCCGCCTCGGGTAGGCGCGCCAGGAGCGCCTTACCCGCGGCGGTGCAGTGGACGGGCAGACGCGTGCCCAGCCCAATGCCCACATCGACCGCGTACTGCCCTTGGCGCGAGCCCTGCCAACGGTCGATGTAAGCAACCTCGATGCCCCCCAGGACCCCCAGGCTTGCGGTGCGTCCGGTCCGGGCGCGCAGCTCGCGCAGATGCTCACGAGCCACCCGGCGAACCTCCATGGAGTCCAGCAGCGAAAGTCCGAAGTCTGAGACTCGCGAGGAGAGCCGATACTTGCGCGAGGGCCCCTGCTCCAGGTAGCCGAGCGTCACCAGAGTAGTCGCATAGCGGTGCGTCGTGGAGCGGCCGAGGTCGAGCTCGTCGGCCATGTCGGCGATCCCGCGTACGGGGCGCTCAGCGGTAAAGCAGGTGAGCATCGCGAGGCCCGCGCATAACGAAGAGGAGAACCTTCCGGGGTGCTCTGGATCGAGGGGCTTGGACATGAGTTGTTTGTGTTGACCTTGTCGTTGTTGGTTGTGTTGTTGTGAGCTGATTGGTCGTGTCGTTGTTAGCTGATGTTGCTGTTGGCGATCGGCCTAGTGTTGGTCGAACTGGTGTTGGTCGTGAGGTCGAACTGGTGTTGGTCGTGAGGTCGAACTGGTGTTGGTCGTGAGGTCGAACTGGTGTTGGTCGTGAGGTCGAACTGGTGTTGGTCGTGAGGTCGAACTGGTGTTGGTCGTGAGGTCGAACTGGTGTTGGTCGTGAGGTCGAACTGGTGTTGGTCGTGAGGTCGAACTGGTGTTGGTCGTGACTGTGCCGGGTTTGGCGAATGTGCCGGGGCGACTGTGCGGGGTTTGATCTTTGGTGGCGAGAAGCGTTGGGTCGTGACTGGGTCGGGTTCGATCCTGGCGACGATTCGTGTTGATGTGATTGTTCCCTGAAATGGCGCTGCTCTAACGTCAACCCCGCATGGATCGTCACAAACTCAATGAAACGACTCCCCCGGGCGGAGGGGGTGTGGGGACCGCCTCGCCCGGAAGAGCCGACAGCAGGAACGATCGCCCTGCCGCCATGTCAGGATCAATCATCTCTGTCGCGGCAGCGACCGACAAGTCGCAACGCGGATGGTCGCATTGCGAGTAGTTCACCCCCAGCAAGCCCCGCCGGCACTATACAGAACCGCCCCAAAATGTTTCTGACTACGGCCTATGCCGCGATGCGACGCGACTGCGCAGCGGCCTGGCCCTGCCCCGTCTCAATCCCCCTGCCCACCGTCACGCCCGCGCCACCCTCGCACACCTCGATCGCCGCCCGTCTCATCGCGGTCTCCTCACACCCACCCCGGGCGGCCTCGCTCCCGACTCCGGTCCCGTTCACCTGTGCCCCTCCCTGCTCCCCCCATTCGGCGGGAGTCTCGAGCTGAGAACCGCGGGCGCCGCGGCTGAGCGCCCGGCGGGCGCTCATCACGAGCATTGCGGGCCCCGCGAGCGCTCCCATGCTCCCCAGGACGGAGCGCGCAGCGAGCAGTGCGTCCGGCTTGAAGGCCGCGGGCATCGAGAGGTAGTGGCTGGCCATTCCCGCCAGGACCAGAGCGTGCTGTCCGCCGCCCGGGAGCTCACGAATCCGGCGTAGCGACTCCGCCGCAAGTTGAGCCATGCGGACAGCCGCCTCCTCGGGCGAGAGGTAGTAGTCGATCAGGCAGCGCTGGCCGGCGATGGCGTCCTCCTGCCTGTCCACGAGGCTGTCCAGCAGTGTGTGCAGCGATCCGATCCAGGGGAAGTAGGCACGTTCGATCGCGGCCGCGTGCTCGGAGTGCACAACCCGCTCGGCGGCCGTCGCGATCAGCACGAAGATCGCAAGCGAAGAGCCCGCGGATGCTGCGATCTCCCACCATTGCAAGTCGTTGCCTGGAGGTTTGCTTCTTCGCGCCCACCCCTCCAACGCCGCGTGACCACCGCGAAGCTCGCTGAGGTTGAGGCTTTGATAGGAGGCGATTCGTGCCGCCGCTCTACACGCGGGGGTGACGACGGAGGCGTATGAGGGAAGCGTCTGGAGAGTGGCGAGGCAGGCCTCCACGATCGTCCCCAGGTAGCCCGAGTCATCGCCGTGCGGGTGGTGCGCGTAATAGTCCACGCGCGGGACGGCGCGATCGAGCGCGGCGAGCAGCGCGCGATGCAGTTGGTGCGCGTTGCGTACGGGGTCGCGGCTCGGCTGCTCGGCAAGCGTGTCCACGTAGTCGTAGGCGGCCTGGAAGGCAACCTGCGCGCGCACCACCGCGGGACGCCGCTTGGGGGGAGCGAATGCGGCGAACGCCGCGGCGCCGTCGAGGTTCAGGCGCTCCCCGCGCAGGTTGGCGAGCGCAAGTTCGCGGAGCGCGGGATCGGGAATCGCAACCGCCCGCGTGCGCCAGTGGCCCACCTCGCGACAGACGCGCGGGAAGACACCAACCCAGTAGCTACGCGCGGCCCTCGCGAACCCCGCGGCAAGCGCTACGCCTCTTTCTCCCCGAGCAGCCATACAGACAGCTTGGCGTGCCGGGAAGACGTTATGGACAAACAAATGACCCACGCCCACGTTCGCCGACTGACCGAGCCTTTAGAGCCGATCCAACTAATCGAAAATATTAACGCCGTTGGTCGATCTGTCAACCACCAACCCGCGCAGACCTGCCGAGCCCGCTCCGGCAGGCCCACGTCCACCAACCCCCGCGGCCAGGGAGAGACGCCACGAAGGCGGCGGCGGGACTCTGCCAGGAGAGACGCCACGAAGGCGGCGGCGGGACTCTGCCGGGAGAGGCGCACGCAGGTCACGGCGAGACTCTGCCAGGGAGAAACACCACACAGGTCACGGCGAGACTCGACCAGGAGAGACGCCACGAAGGGGCGCGGCGGGACTACTCCTGCAGGCCCGCCTGCACCGGCACCCGCGCGGCCCTGAGGCCGGGCAAGGCGATCACCGCCAGCGCCATGCCGGCGACCAGCAAGAAGGTGATCAGCACCTGCACGCCGCCAAAGGAGAACGGTGCGGGGAAGCCGGTCGTAAGCTGCAGCCAGCGGCTCGCCAGGGCGTGCCCATAGACGCCCAGCACGACACCGACGCCACTCCCGATGCTGAGCAGAATCAGGCTCTCCAAGAGCAGCGCACGCCACAGCTGGCGGTAGTCGAAGCCCTGGATCCGCAACGAGGCCAGGCGCGCACGCCGCTGCCAGATGACAGCGGTGAGGGCCGATGCGACCGACAGTGCGGCCGCGATCAGCAGCAACATTGCGATCTCGCCCAAGTTCTGGAGCCCCTGGCTGGCGTTGCGGTCGTACTGGCGTTCGCGTTCGCCGAGCGTCTGGACCCCCAGCCCCGGCCGACCGCGCAGGGCCTGCATGACTTCGCGCCGACCCTGCGCGGGGCTCACGCCCGGCTTCAGGTCGACCTCCAGGGCCGAGGGGTCCGCGGTCTGCCACGCCCGGGTGTAGTCGTTCGCGTTCATGATGATCGAGCCCGCGGGCCATCCCAGGTTCGTGGTGATCGCCGCCACCCCAAAGCGCGCCGCGCCGGAGGGGGTGGGCAGCGCGAAGCTGCTCCCCACATGCAGGTTGCGCGCACTGGCAAAGCCGGCGGAGACCGCGGCCCACCCGCCACGGCGCAGCAGCGCGGTGGCGCTCACCAGGTTCCCATGTAGGATTTGGCTGGACGGGATCAGCGCGGGATCGCCCGCCGGACGGGCGATGATCCACATGCGATCGGCACCTACGTCCAATAGGGCTCCCTGGTAGGCGCGCACCGCCGCAACCCCAGGCGCACGCGCGATCGACGCCGCCGCGCCCGCGTCTTCGAACGCGTTGGTCGCGAGGTCGTTGCCGCCGGTGGTGACCCAGATGTCCGCGGTGTCGAGATACTGCCGGAACGTGTTGTCGAGACCGTGCAGCAGATCCTGTCTGGCGCCCCCGATCGCGACGCTGCCGTAGACAGCCAGCGCAGCCACGGCAGCGAGCGCGATCGAGCGCGTGGCGGTCGATCGCAGTTCGCTCGTGGCCACCACCAGCATGCTGCCCGGAATGCGCTCGCCGGCGCGCGCGAGCAGCTGGGTGACGACGGCGAAGATCACGGGGACGATCGCCACGGCAGCCAGCGCGAGCGCCATCCCGCCAAGGATCGTCAGCTGGGGAAACGCAAATACGAGCACGGTCACCGCGAGGATCAGAGCGAAGCCCACGGCGCCGAAGCGCATGACGACGCGCGCGGCACCGCTCCCGCCGTGGAGGTCGCGGAAGACGGCGTCCGCCGGTCGACTCGCGCGCAGGTCGAGCAGCGGGGGCACCGCGGCGATCAACGTCGCCAGCACCCCGGCGCCGAGCGCCAGCAGAATTGTCGTGAGGGGGACGATCTGATGGGCGCTGATCGGGAAAGCTACCGCGAGATATACGGGCACTTGGTGGAAGAGCGTGCGCGAGAGCACTTCCCCGAGCCCGATCCCCACGAGGGATGCGACCAGTCCGAGCATCAGTGCTTGAAAGCCGAGGATCAGCAGGACCTGGCGGGAGTCGAAGCCCTGCATGCGCAGATCGGCGATGAAGCGCCGGCGCTCGGGGACCGTCAGCAGCATCGCGTTGACGGCGAGCAGGAAGCCGACCATGCCACCGATCGCCGCGAACAGCGTGGTCGACTGGTTCGTGGGATGTGCCGCGCTGTCGAGCAGGCGCAGTTCGTTGTCGACCCCCCCCACGTCGAGATCTCCACCGGCCAGCTGGCGCAGCTCACGCGCCACCAGCGCTTGGGCGCCCGGCTGGGGCTGCACGAGCACTTCGGTGACCCGCCCGGGCTCCTGCGCGAGCGACTGCGCGAGTGGCAAGAGGGTGACGGCAACGGTTCCGTAGGTGGTCGTGCTGGCGAGTCGCCCGCCGAGTATCACCCGGATCGATGTGGCGTGGGGACGGCCTTTCGCGAGCAGCGTCACGGGCGTCCCTTCGCGAACGCCGAGCGCATCCGCAACCTGTGCCGGCACCCCCAGCCCGCCCGCGAGCAGCAGCGCCTGAGAGCTCGACTGCCCCTGCCCGAGAACGCCGAGCCGGATGATGTTCGGGTCCATCCCGATCAGCTGGAGCGATTCGCGGCCACGCGGACCGACCACGATGACCTCCTCGCGCAGCAGCCCGGCGGCGGCCTTCACCCCCGAGAGCGCGCGGATCTGGGCGGTCAGCCGCTGATCGAACCCGTCGTTGGAGCGCGCCACCAACTGCAGGCGCGCCGAGCCGGTCAATCCGTGCAGCAGATTCCCCGCGGAGCCGACCAAGCTGGTGTTGGCGACCAGCACCCCGAAGACCAGCGCGACCCCCACCGCGATCCCGCTGCCCGCCAGGAGCTCCTGGGCGGTGTAGCGGCGCAGTCGCCACCCGTAGAAGCGGAACAGCATGCTCACGCGCAAGCCAAGGAGCGTGGGGTTCATCCACGCGCGACTCATTACATGCCGGGCGCAGCAGTCGGGGGGCTCATTCCGGGCGACTCATCACAAGAACCATGGTCCCCTCGGACCCGCGTGTGGCGTACGGCCAAGCGGGCTCATCGGGAGGAGCGTTCAAACGAGGCCGACCTCGAGCTCGGCGTCGAGGCCCTCGGTGAGGTGCCCGTCCCGGAGGGTGTGCACGCGGTCCACGAAGGCTCGCGCCTGGGGATCGTGGGTGACGAGCAGCCCGGGGATTTCGCGTTCGTGGCAGAGGTCCCGCAGGAGCCCGAGAATCTCCCGTCCACGCTTGGAGTCGAGGCTGCCGGTGGGCTCGTCGGCGAGCACCAGGCGCGGGTCCCCTGCGAGCGCGCGCGCGATCGCCACGCGCTGGCGCTCTCCCATGGAGAGCTTCTCGGGGATGTGCTCCTCGCGCTCGCCCAGGCCCACCCGCTCGAGCCACGGGCGCGTCACGCGGCGTGCGTCGCGCAGCGTCCACCCATCTCCGAGCAGCTTCAGGGCGGCGTTGTCGAGCGCGGTTGCACCGGCCATCAGGTGAAAGGACTGAAAAACGAAGCCGACCTCCCGGCGCCGGTAGCGTGCGCTCTCCTCGGCGGACAGGCCGCTCACGTCGCGCTCCCCGAAGTACACGCTGCCGCGATCGGGGGTGAGCAGCCCGGCGGTCAGCAGCAGCAGCGTGGTCTTGCCCGACCCGCTTGGCCCGTACAGTGCGACCAGCTCTCCGGGGGAGATGCTCAGCGAGACGCCGTCCACCGCGCGGACGACCTCGGGGCCGCTGCAGTAGTACTTGACGAGCTCGCGCAGCTCGAGGCTTGCGCTCACGACCCCGAGCGCTCCAACCCGTTGGGGGACCGCCCGGGGGGCCGTCGCGGCGCGAACGGCACGACCACCCCTGGCTCCCGTGCTCCCGGTGTGAGCTCGCCGTAGCCGATCGACATCAGGGTGTCGAGCCCCGCGGTGGCTTCATGATCCACAGAGGCCACCACCAGCGCGGCGTTGTACAGGCGCGCGCCCTCGCGCAACAGCGGGTAGAGCTCCTCGCGTTCGCTGAAGCTAGGCACGACGGCGGGCTCGTCGACCAGCAGCAGACGGGGCTCACGCACGAGCGCCCGTGCGAGCATCGTCCGGAAGCGCTCCCCCACTGCGAGCGATGCGGCGAGGTCGTCGGCGTAGTGGGTGGCTCCCGCCCAGTGCAGCGTGCGGCGCGCTCTGCGCCTGGCCTCGTGCAGGGTGGCCCCGTCGCTGATCAGCGGGAGGGCGACCAGATCGACGACCCGCTCGCCGTTGGCGGGACGCCAGTCGTCGCTCGCCACCAACCCGATCCCGTGGCGCAGCAGCCGTTCGCGTTCGACGGTAGAGGCGTGCACGATGTTCCGCCCCTCGAACTCGATGTCGCCCTCATCCGGCAGCTCCACCCCGGCCACCAAGCGCAGCAGCGTGGACTTGCCAGAGCGGGGCGGGCCGAGAACGCCCACGTGCTCGCCCCGGTGGAGCTCGAAGGAGGTGGGCTTGAGCACCACGATCCGCCGTCGCCCATCGGGGTAGGACTTGCCGACGTGCTCGAAGGAGAGCAGCGGTGCGGCGCCGGCTGCGCTACTGGGTGCGTTCGGCATACTCCTCGATTCGCCTGCGGGTGCGTTTGGCCCAGTCGATCTCAGCGTGCAGCTGCCCGTGGGCGGCGTCGCGCACGGTGTTCATCACGAGGCCCAGCCACGAACTTGCCTGTAGTGGCTGCGCATCGCCCGAACGCAGAAGCTCCAGGCACTCGCGCTCGTACTGCTGCAGCGCTAGCAGCAGCTGGGGAGCGTCCTCGGCGCGAGCCGCGGCGACCTTCGCCTGAATCTCCACCCGCGTGGGCTCGCGGGGGGCGAGCGTTTCTAGCCACAGCCGCAGCGCCTCGGGGGCGAGCTCGGTGGCGCGGTAGACCGTGCGATGCTGACGCGGATTGTCGGGGTCACACTCGACGACACCCGCGATCAGTCGCGCGCGCTCGAGCTGATCGAGCATTCGGTATAGACGCTTGGGGTCGATCGCCCACGTCGGTCCCAGGCGCGCGCGCAGGCGCGCGCCGATGTCGTACCCATGGCCGGGGCGTTCCAGCACCAGACCGAGGATCGCGCCCTTGAGGGGCGAGGATCCTCGCATCCAGGTTCGGTCAACCGCCGCAGTCAAGCTCTGTGTGGACATCTCTCCCGATCGCCTCTCCATTGGCTCTGCTCTCTCTCCGCCGATCTCGCCTCTCGCGCCACTCGATCTCACTGACGAGCACCTCGGTTTCGTCCCCAAGAACGGTACACCAAACGACTCCCAAGTGTGGTGCTTTTAAGAACCATTCAAATAGAATCTTCCGTACTTTCTACTCCGCGCATCGAATGTCAACCCGGGTATTTACGCTTTATCCATTTATCCAAGCGTCATCGCGGACAGCGGCAGCCACCCTAGGTGGGTGGCTG
Source organism: uncultured Solirubrobacterales bacterium (assembly GCA_963747875.1). Classification (GTDB taxonomy): domain Bacteria; phylum Actinomycetota; class Thermoleophilia; order Solirubrobacterales; family Solirubrobacteraceae; genus Palsa-744. The sequence goes on along the minus strand of CAVVGU010000001.1, from coordinate 3,802,225 downwards.
GCTTGGCGATAGTGACCCAGGGCCTGGAATGGACGGCCGCCCGCGGGTCGCGCCGCCCTCCGCGCGCCTCTCTGGACGATGCCCCGCCCACAGGACCCGCACCCGCCCGCGCACCACCTGCGGGGTCGCGCCGCCCTCCGCGCCTCTGGACGATGCCCCGCCCACAGGGCCCGCACCCGCCCGCGCACCACCTGCGGGGTCGCGCCGCCCTCCGCGCACCTCTCTGGACGATGCCCCGCCCACAGGGCCCGCACCCACCCGCGGCACCACCTGCGGGGTCGCGCCGCCCTCCGCGCACCTCTCTGGACGATGCCCCGCCCACAGGGCCCGCACCCACCCGCGGCACCACCTGCGGGGTCGCGCCGCCCTCCGCGCACCTCTCTGGACGATGCCCCGCCCACAGGACCCGCACCCGCCCGCGCACCACCTGCGGGGTCGCGCCGCCCTCCGCGCACCTCTCTGGACGATGCCCCGCCCACAGGACCCGCACCCACCCGCGAGACCACCCCCCGCGGCGCGCCGCCCTCAGCGAGGCTGAACCAGAGACCGCTCCAACAGCGCCGCGGCGGCGCTCGCGGGGTCCAGGCGCCGCTCCACAACCTCCTCCAGCAGCCGCTCGAACTCGGGGTCCGCGCGGACCTCCTCTTCCAGGCGTCGGCGCATGCGGGCGCTGGCCAGCGCGAGTACCTCGCTGCGTAGGTTGCGCCGCCGGCGCTCGGCGATCTCGCCCCCGGCGAGCAACTGGGCGCGGTGCTCCTCGAGGCGCTCCACCAGCTCGGACACCCCCCGCCCATGGGCGGCCTCGGTCTTGACGATCGGCACCCGCCAGCGCGGCCGCCCGGGAGTGCCGATGTCGGGATCGTGGTTGGCCAGCGAGAGCACGCCGCGGATCTCGCGCACCATCGTGTCGGTGAGGGGGTGGTCGGCCTTGTTGATCACGATCACGTCGGGGATCTCCATCACCCCCGCCTTCAATGCCTGGATGGAGTCGCCCGAGCCGGGCATCAGGACGAGCACCACGGTGTCGGCGTGGTCGATGATGTCCACCTCCGCCTGGCCGACCCCCACGGTCTCCACGAAGACGTCCTCGCGGCCGGCGGCGTCGAGCAGCAGCGCGGCCTGCAGCGCCGCCTCGGACAGCCCCCCCAGCGCGCCGCGGTTGGCCATCGAGCGGATGAACACGCCCGGGTCCAAGAAGTGCTCACCGAGGCGGATGCGATCCCCGAGCAGGGCCCCGTGCGTGAAGGGCGAGGAGGGGTCGATCGAGAGCACCCCCACGGTGCGGCCCGCCTCCCTGCGGGCGCGGGTGAGCGCACCGATCAGCGTCGACTTGCCTACCCCCGGGGGGCCCGTGAAGCCGACCACCGCGGCGCCCCCCGTGTGGGGGTACACCTCCCGCACGAGCTCCCACCCCTCCGGGCGGTCGTCCTCCACCAGCGAGATCCCCCGCGCCAAAGCGCGGCGGTCGCCCGCGAGCAGGCGTTGGGCGAGTGTTTCCGCTGAGGTCGTACCGGTCATGGGCGCATCATCGCAGGAGGGGCCCATCCCCTGTGGGGGCGTGCGGCTGGCGTGGTCGAGGGTCGAGCGAGGCTAGGACGCAAGGGCGAAGGCGTGGTGGGCACACGCCGAGCCCGAGGACAACGCCTCGCGAAGACCATCGGCTGCATCCAGACGTGCGGCCACACTAGGGATGCGCCCAAATACGATTGGCCGACCATGGAGCCGCCGGAGCTGATGACCGAGACCGCCCCCGGGGCCGCTGCACGCGACCCCTCCTCCAAATCATCAAAAAATCCATTCCCCCCGGGCCACCCCGTCGAACTGCGGGGAGAGCCGCCCCCGCGTGCGGGCGGGCCGCTTGCGCTGCTGCGCTTTATGCGCGCCAACAACATGATGTCCCTCGCGTACGCGCGCATGTTGCTGCGCCTTGCCCTGCTCAAGCTGCGCCACGGGGGGCGCCTGCGCACGGATGGGCTGTGCTTCATCTGCCCCGGTGTGCAGCTGGAGATCGGCCGCCACGCGACGCTGCACATCGGTCGCTGGGCGTGGATCGGGCACGGGACCAAGCTGCGGGTGCACGAGGGGGAGGTGCGGATCGGCGCCAAGACCGTGATGGGGCAGGAGTGCACGATCTCGGCTTTCCAGCACGTGTCGATCGGGCGCGAGTGCATCGTCGCCGACCGCGTGATGCTGATCGACTTCGACCACGGGGTCGTCGAGGTGGAGCGCCCGATCCGTCTGCAGGGCATCTACAAGCGCGACGTCGACGTCGGCCACAACGTGTGGATCGGCTACGGCGCGTGCATCCTGCGCGGGGTCACCGTTGGCGATAACAGCGTGATCGGCACCAGCGCCGTGGTTACCGGCGAGGTCCCCGCCAACGCTGTCGTCGGCGGCGTCCCCGCCCGCGTGATCCGTATGCGCGAGACGCCCCGCTCGATGCGCTGGGGCTAACGGGGCGGGCTTCGGAGGGGCACCGAGCGAGGGGCACTCAAGGGGCCAGCAGCGCGGCGGGCCCCGTGTGCCGGGCGAGGTTGCGCAGGGGGCCCACATCGGCTGCTGCGCCTGCCGCGAGTGCCCGCTCAACCCCGCGGCGGTGGCCCTCGAAGCGCTCGCGCGCGTAGGGAACGGCGAGGCCACGGGAGACCATGAAGGCCCAGTCGCTGGCCTGCAGCGCGAGCAGCTCGCGCACCGCAGCCGTACTCGCGCGCGCGCCCGCGCGCACGAGTTCCAGCTCAGCGGCACGAGTCGCGAAGGCGATATCCCCCACGCTGGGGCCCGACCACGTGGAGAGGTCTCCGTGCTCTCCCCAGGTGCTTGCCTGCGCCATCCATGCCTCGTCTACCGGTGCCGGCTCGTGCCGGGCCAATGCGTCGTCGAGGCGCACGAGCTCGAGGCCCTGGCGGGTGCACTCCTCGACCACAGCCTCGAGCCAGGCGATCCCCTCATACCACCAGTGCCCGAGGAGCTCGGTGTCCAGCGCGCACACCACCAGTCCGCCGCCCAGTAGATCCGCGCCGTCGCGGCGTAGACGCTCCCTGGTGCGTGCCACGAAGTCGGTGGCGTGCTCCCGCGCGAGGGCGAGCGCGTGCTCGTGGTCGTAGGGCTCGCCGTCGTTGGCCCAGGGGTTGTGGTGGTGCACGGTGTGCCGGTGGTAGTCGCGGTAGCGCCCGTGCGCGGGGTAGCCGGCGTCGCTCCAGACGCGCGCGATCGTGGCGCGATCGATCGGCACCAGCGTGACCCCCGCCTCCCCCCGCAGCGGACGCAGATGCCCCGGCGCCCCGGGGCCCAAGCGGTCGGTTAGCTCGACACAGACGGCGTGCACGCCGGCGTCGGCGAGGGTGGGCTCGAGGTAGGGGATGTGGGCACACTCGGGCAGCCAGAAGCCTCCGCGCCATCCGGGTCCGAAGCGCGCGCGGTGCGACTCGACGCCCGCCTGCACCTGCAGGCGTAGACCCGCCTCGGTGGCGAGCAGCGGCAGCACGGCGTGGGTGGCGGAGGAGGTCCATTGGACGTAGGGGGCGAGCGCCCCGAGCAGATCGCCGCCGCGGCGCTCGAAGCTTTCGAGGGCGCGCTCATAGTCGCCCCAGGCGCGCTCCAGCTCGCAGGCGAGGGTCTCAAAGCCCCCTTTGCGCAGCCCCCGGGCGTCCTCGGTGTGGGTGAAGCGGCGGGTCTGCGCGAGGAACCTCATGAAGCGCTCCCCCACCCCCGGGGCCTCCAACTGGTCGCACAGCACGGGGGTCATGGATACGGTCAACGGCGCCCCCCGCTCGAGCAGCTCGAGCAGCGGCAGGTAGCAGGTGGCGATCGCCTCCCACAGCCACTCCTCCCCGAAGGGCCAGGTACCGAAGCCCTCCACGTAGGGCATGTGGGTGTGCAGGACGATCGCCAGCTCGCCCCGGGGCGGGCGGGGATCGGACTTCACGCCCGGCACACCGCCACGAAGTCGAGTGCGCGCTCCAGGTCGGCTTGGCCGCGGGGGCGCAGGGCGAAGTCTGCGGTGGAGATCGCGGGGGTGAACCATCCGTAGAAGCGCTCGGTGAGCCCGAGACGGGGGTGCACGGCGTCCCAGCCGAACTTCAGCGCGAGCTCGTGCGCGCGGAGCTTGCGTGCGTGGAAGAGGCCGAAGAGACCGACCGAGGCGAAGTGCTCGCGGCAGAGCCGCTCGAACTCTGCGACGCGGTACTCGTGCACATGCCAGGGGTTGTCCGAGCGCTCCGCACCCTTGGGGGCGAGCGTGCGCACGTTGGGGGTGGAGAGGTACACCGCGCCGCCACTGCCCACCAGCCCACGGAAGTGCTCCAGTGCGGCGCCGGGGTCCTGGAGGTGCTCGATCGTCTGCAGGAACACGACCGCGTCGGCGGGGGCGGAGAAGGTTTCGATGAGCTCCCGCTCGAAGCGCAGGTTGCCCCGCCGGTAGCGCAGGCGCGCGTGCTCGTGCGCCTGGGGGTTGGCGTCCACCCCGACGACGCTCTGCGCACGCTGGGCGAGCACGTCCGAGCCGTAGCCCTCTCCGCAGGCCATGTCGATCACGCGCAACCCCCCGACGCGCGCGGCGATCCAGTCGTAGACCACGAGGTGGCGGCGGAACCAGTAGTTCTCCTCGGGCACGTCCGGGAGCGTGCGCTCGCCCGTCAGCTCGAGCGGCGGGACGCCCGCCGGCTGGTCGCGTTGCTGGTAGAGAGACACCGACACCGCGCGCGAGTATATGGTCCCCTCTATGACTGCCCCCCTCACGGCGGAGGAGATCCGCGACGTCAACACGCGCTACCACGATGTGGCGGCCGACCACTACGACTCGAAGTGGGGGATCGACTTCGGGGATATCGGGCTGGAGCAGGTCACGGCGAAGGTGCGCAAGGCGCTCGGCGAGGAACCCAACCACTACCCGCGATCGCTCGAGATCGGGTCGGGTACGGGGTACTTCACGCTCAACATGATGCGCGCGGGGCTGATCCAGCGGGCGACGTGCACGGACATCTCCCCGGGGATGCTCACCGCGCTCGCCGCCAACGCTGAGCGCCTCGGCCTGCAGGTCGAGACCGTGGCGGCCGACGCGGAGCGGCTGCCGTTCGGGGACGCGAGCTTCGACCTGGTACTCGGCCACGCGGTGCTGCACCACATCCCCGATCTCGCGACCGCCTTCGGGGAGTTCGCGCGCGTGCTCGCCCCCGGCGGGACGCTGCTGTTCGCGGGGGAGCCCTCCCGCTATGGGGATCGCATCGCGAGCGTGCCCAAGCGCCTGGCGAGCACGGCGGCGCCCCTGTGGCGGCGCGCGCTGCGCGCGCGTCCGGCGGGGTGGGCGGGGAACGGGTCCGGCGCGGCGTCCGACGAGGCGCTGGAGGGCGTGGTCGACGTGCACGCGTTCGCCCCCGGGGAACTGCTCGCGCTCGCGAACGCCGCGGGCCTGGAGCAGGTGCGGGTCGGCGGGGAGGAGCTGCTGGCCAACTGGTTCGGTTGGACCAACCGCACCCTCGAGGCGACTGCCGAGCCAATGGACATTCCCTGGGGTTGGCGCCAGTACGCCTATCGCGGCTACCTGGTGCTGCAGGAGTTCGATCGGCGGCTGCTCGAGCCGCGGCTGCCGGCGGCGATCTTCTACAACCTCATGCTGCGCGCCCGCAAGGGTCAGTAGCGGGTACTGATCATTACTACAGGCGCGGAGGTTCACCACCGCTGACGGTTCATCCCCTTAGACTCTGCGTATGCCAGACGGCCTCCAGCATGGTTTCCCGCTCTTCCCGTTGGCGATCGTGGCGCTGCCCACGGAGAACGTGCCGCTGCACATCTTCGAGGAGCGCTTCCGGACGATGATCGAGGAGTGCGTGCGGGAGGAGCGCGAGTTCGGGATCGTGTGGATGTCCGACGACGAGCTCAAGCCGATCGGCTGCGCGTGCACGGTCGAGCAGGTGCTGGAGCGGATGGAGGATGGGCGCATGAACATCCTCGCGCGCGGCACGCGGCCGTTCCGGCTGGTGGAGCGCCAGGACGACCTGCCCTACCCGGCGGGGGTGGTCGAGTTCCTGCAAGAGCACGACGAGCGGGCGGACCCCGAGGTGGTCCAGTCCACGCGCGAGCTCTACGCGGAGCTGGTCGAGCAGGCGACCGACAACACGCTCACAGTCGAGGAGCTGGAGGCGCTCGACGCCTACCGGATGGCGGCAACGGTGGAGTTCGGCGCCGACGCGAAGCAGGAGCTGCTGGAGCTGCGCTCGGAGAACGCGCGCCTGCGCCTGCTGACGATGCTCTTCCGCGCGGCGATCAAGCGCATGGAGCTCGTCGAGCGCGCCCAAGCGCACGCGCGCTCCAACGGGAAGGTGCGTTTCGGGTAGGCCTCACCGCGCGAAGCCGCAGACCTTCTGGGCGACTTCGAGCACGAGCAGCGCGAGGTGGTGGAGCACGGGGGGCTGGCCGGCGGAGTTGTCGGCGAAGCGCACGGTGCCTTCGGCATCGCGCACGTAGTAGCTGAACACCGATCCGGGGCGGGGGGGCAGGGCGAGGTGCTTGGTGGAGGGGCTCTGGAGTTCTTCGGAGAGGCCCCGGGCGAGCACGAGCTGGGAGTCGCTGAGTTGGTGGGTGGGGCCACCGTTGCAGCGCGCGGCGCCGCCTTCGTTGATGAGCACGGTGAGCTTTTCCCCGGGGGCACCCCCGGTGCGCTGGACGACGAACAGGTCGGGGAGTTCGACGCTCTCCCCGCAGCCGGCCAGGAGCGCAGCGGCCACCAGCACGGCGGCGAGTGTGCCCCTCACGCCAACCCATCCCCCACGCCCACACCGCGCCTCACGCCAGCACCTCTCCCCACGCCCACGCCTCGCCCCATGCCAACCCATCCCCACGCCCTGACCTCGCAGCTGCGCGCCTCGCACCGCGCTCGACGGTGCCCCTCACGCCCACACCGCGACCCCTCCGCGGCGTGGGTCGCCGGCACCGAGCAGCTGGCCCTCGTGGCGCTGAACGGCCTGGACGCCGCCGAAGAAGAGGTTGAGCTCGTGGAAGGCGACGACTTGGCGGTCCTCAGCGGCGAGCGCGTGCAGATCGATCCCGGGCTCGGCGTAGACGACGCCCTGCTCGAGGTGCACGCGGGGGGCGGCGACGGCCTGGGGGGCGCCGAGGCGGTGGTCGACGACGCCGACGATGGTTTGCAGGAGGGCGGAGCGGATGCGGTTGGAGCCGGCGCTGCCGAGCACGAGCTCGACCTCGCCGTCACGGGTGACCACGGAGGGGGCCATCATGCTCGGCATTCGCCGCCCGGGGGGATGGCGGTGAAAGCCGAGGGGGTTGAGGTCCTGCTCGCCCATGATGTTGTTCACGTGGATCCCGGTGCCGGGGACGACGACGCCGGAGCCCTCGCCGTTGGTGCACGTCACACTGCATGCCCTGCCCTCGCCGTCGAGCACGGAGATGTGGGTGGTGGCGCCGAGGTGCCCCCGATCGCCCCCGGGCTGCGAGGCGCCGCCCAGCTGCCCCCCCTCGCCCCCGGCCTGCGAGACCGCACCCTGCGGTCCACTCGCGCGGCGGTCACTCCCGCCCGCTTCCGCCCCGAGGCGCTCGGCGAGGAAGCGCTCGAGGAAGCCCGCGGCGGCGAGGCCCTCGACGAACTCGGGGGTCCGCTCGGCCTGGGCGGCGGCCATCGCGTCAACGACCTGCGCGAGCGTGGGCGGCGCGGGGAGGCGGTCGAGCAGGGCGAGGGCGTAGGCGAGCAGGGTACCCCCGGCGGAGGGCGGGGGGTTGGTGAGGAGGGTGCGGTCGCGGTAGCCCATGCGCACGGGCGCGCGGGGCTGGGCGCGGTAGTTGGCGAGCGCCTCCGCGGTGACCGAGCCGCCGCGCGCGGCGAGCCAACCGCTGACGGCGAGGGCGAGGTCGCCGGTGTAGAAGGGCGCGGCGCCCTCGTCGCCGAGGCGCTGGAGGGCGTCGCCGAGCTCGGGGTTGCGCAGCACCTCGCCCTCGCGTAGGACGCGCCCGGCGGGCGCCCAGAGGGCGGCGCACTCGGGGGTGGAGAGGAGCAACTGGGCGAGGATCTCGGCGACGTAGGCCTGCCCGTGGTTGAGCGCGACACCCTCGCGGGCGAGGCGGGCGGCGGGCAGGGCGAGCTCGGCGAGCGGGGCGGTGCCCCAGCGGGCGATCGCATCGCACACCCCGGCGGGGGTCCCGTAGACCCCGCAGGAGGCGGGCCCGATGTGGAAGACCTGCTGGGCGTCCCCGAAGGAGACGTCGATCGCGAGCAGCGCAGCGGCGGACCCGTCGTCGGCGCGCGGGGGGGCCTCGACGAAGAAGTCGAGCAGCGCGGGCTCCCACCCGGGCCCGGCGACCAGCAGGTAGCCCCCGGCGCCGAGCCCGGTGAGGAGGGGCTCGGCGACGAACGAGGTGAGCATCGCGGCGACGGCGGCGTCGACGGCGTTGCCCCCTTCGCGCAGCACGCGCGCACCGGCCTCGGCCGTGAGGGGGTGGCCGGCGGCGACGACCCCCTGTTGACGGGTGCTCATCCGCGAAGACTAGAGCGGCGGCGTGCGATCGGCATTGCTTGCGTGGGGATCGTCCGCGCGGGTGTGCACGCGAAACAGGCGCGGTGGGCGGGGCTTCCCTGCCCCGCGTCGGGGGCGGCGCGGGACGGGCCCTGGGCCGGCCCTTCTACGGCGCGGCGCCGGCTGAGCCGAGCGGGTAGGCGACGGGGGCCAGCTGGCTCATCTTCCAGGTGCCGCCTTCGTTGACCATCGGCATCACGTACTTGCTGCCTTTGGGCCCGTGGAAGAGCGCAAAGGCGCTCTTGCCCTTGATTCGCAGCGCGGCGACGCCGCCGGTGAGGGGGTCGGCGCGGGCCGCGGTGGGGCCTTTGGAGAGCGCCGCGAGCACGGGCCCGCAGCCTTTGACTTTCCCTTTCGAGAGCGCGGCAAATTTTTCGAGCTGGCGGCGGGTAGCGCCCGCGAGGTAGACGCACGCCTGTTCCCACTGGCCCCCGGCGCGGGCGTGCAGGAAGGCGGCGAGCACGGCGCTCGCGCGCGCGCGTTCGGAGCCGGGCGCTTCGTTGCCGTAGTTGGGGATGCTGTTGTCCCCGCTGGGCGCGCGGAAGCTCGCGGCGCCGCCACCGGAGCTGCTGGAACTGCTCGAACTGGAGGTCGAAGTGCTCGAGGGCGGCGGCGGCGTTTCGGCCGGCTTGGTGGCGGCCGTCGTGGTCGGCGTCGTCGCGGTCGCGGTGCTCGCGGGTGCCGTCGCGGTGGGCGTGGTGGCAGGAGTGGTCGCGACGCTCGCGACCGGCGTCGAGGCACTCGTACTCGAACTGCCCCCGCCGCACGCCGCAAGACCGACCGCCGCAAGGACTGCGGCGAGCAGCAGCGCCACCGTGCGCCCGTGTCTCATCGGCCTGTGCCGCCCCTGCTTGTGGACCCCTCTGCCCTCACGAGCACGATCTTATTATTTCCTGCGCGCGCGGGCGCCCCTCCCGTGCGCGTGCCCGCCGCGGCGAGCGGCTCTCTTCGCGCGCTTCCTCTTGGCGGCCTTGCTGGCCTTGTGCTTGGGGCAGCCGGTGACCTGGATCTTCGTGCTCTGGTGGATCGCGGCGCCGTTCTGCGCGATGAATTCGGTTGGCATCGTGAGCTGCTTGCCCTGGCAGAGGTTTCGGTTCGCCGCGAGCGCGGAGAACGGGCCCTGCGGGAGCGTCAGTTCGAACGTGCCGACGGGCACATCGGGGACCGTCTTGAACGTGCTGCTCGTGATCCCGGTCTTTTCGCCGATGAACGTCGAGCCGACGAGGTCCACGGTGATCCCGTAGCCCTGCAGCACGATGACCAGCGACGGGAACGCTTCCCCACCGTGCGAGACGAAGTACGCCGGGCCCGTCAACGGAACGGGCACGATCGGCGTATCGGCCACCGCATGCCCGACGATCGACGCCGCGGGGCAGTCCGCGGGGTTCGCTTCGAACGTCGCCGCCAGACACGCCTTGCGCAGCGTCGTCAACCGCGAAGGTAGCGCCTTCGGCAGTTCGACTTTGACCCTCGCGATATTCGCCTCGGTGCCGACCGCCCCGGGGATGGTGAGCTTCACGCTGAGGCTCGCGCCGTTCGCTTTGCTGGTCCTCCCCGATGTCGAGACCTTGAACCCCGGTTTGAACGCAAGACTGGCGCAGTCGGCGGCCTGGAACGGCGCGGTCGTCGTGACCGGCACCTGATCCGCGGGGTTCGAGGGATCCGCCCCGGCCCCTGTGATCGTCTCCGAGATCGACAGCGGATCGCAGTTCGTCGGGTTGAGGATGAACTTTTCGCGGCTCATATAGACGCGAATGTCACGGACGTGCACGACGATCCCATCGATGATGTGAGGGATCGGATCGGAGCCGTTCGCGCTCACTTCTACCTGCGCGGTGCTCGGGTTGATATGCAACGCGAAGCGGATCACGACCGTCCCCAGGTCGAACGGGCCGACCTTCGCACTCGTGACCGACACGATCGACAAAGCCGACCCGTGGTAGGGGCCCGCCAGGTAGATCCTGCCCGGGGTCTGCGCAAGCACCGTCCCGACACCGGCGCTGACGATCGTATGCCCGATTTCGCTCGCCGCGGGACAGGACGGGTCTTCGATCTCCTGCTGGCCCGTCGCGCGTCGCGCGGCTTCGACGTCCGCCTCCGAGCAGAACGGGATCCCCGATAGGTTCCCCGAGAGGCCCGGCGGCAGCACGGTCGTGAAGCGGGTGATCTCCTGTTCGCCGTCTTCGCGCAGGATCCGCAGATAGAACGGGCTATAGCTGCCCGCGTCGTTGTTTTGGGTCCCGGAGATGATCTGGGGATGGAACGGTGGAACACCCCCGGTGGGGCACGGCCCTTCGCGGACGCCCTGCGTCACTTCGAACGGGGTGCTGCCGACCAGTTGCGGTTCGCCCGGCTCAGACCATGGTGTCAGCGCACCCTGCGCGGCGTACGAGCCACACGCCGGCGGGCTCACCAGTGGCGCCGTCGCGCCCGGACGGAACCTCAACGTGAACTTGCTGAACGGCTGCTGCGGCGCGTCTTGGAACGTCGTCACGAGCTGCCCCGTCACCGGGTTCAATTCGACCCTGCCCGCGACTTTGATGATGATGCCCCGCGCCGGATCCTTCGCAACGATGTAGAGCGCGAGCAGTGAACCGAACGGGTTATCGAACGGCGTCGCGACATACACCGCACCAAGGATCTTTTCGTCCAGCAGCGGTGTTTCGATTTCGATCGAGCCGATCTTCGATTCCGGCGGACACCCTTCACCCGGGAGCGAGGAGAACGTTTCCGCCGCATACTGCGCAGGCGAACACGACCCCAAGCCAGATCCCGCGGAGGGATTGACCGTGATCCCTTCGGGCAACTCGACCGTCGTATCCTTCAGATTCGAAGTTGCGATCGTATCCGGGTTTTCCCATGTCTGCGGCACAACCAGTGAAACTGCCAGCCCAGTCGGCGATTCCGCCGAGCGCGTGCTCGGCTGCACTTCGATCGACGGATCGAAGTGCACGCGTTCGCATTCGACGATCGCGGGGACTTCCACTTCCGCTTTGGACCAGTTGCCCGGTTCCTCCCATGAGTCCGCTTCCATCGTCGCGGTGTGCGGCCCACACGTCGTCGGGTTCGACAGAAACGGCTTCGCCGGGACGTTCACCGGTTCCCCACCACCGATGCACGTCGGGAAGTCAACGTCCCCCTGGCGGAAGCATTCATAGCCGCGTTCGGCTTCGTGTGCCTTCGTGTCGGGCACACCCCACGTCGTGAACGTGACGTTGTGAGGTTCGCCGTCATTAGTGATGTCAGGTGCGGTCACGGTCAGCCCGTCGTCCCCGGGCCTCACCGTGACCGGGAGGACCTGCGTGAACAGGACGGCGTGAAACCCGAGCTCCGCGACGATCCCGGAGCTCGTGACTTCCATGTTGTAAACATCGAACGTGCTTTCGATCGGTTCGCTGTTGACCGCGATGTCGATGCGGATCAGCCCAACCTGGCTGGCCGGCGGACAATCCGCGCCGGTACCGTTGAAACCCCTGTTGGGGGTCGGGTTCGGCGTGAGCAGCTCCGCGGCGGTGCAGGTCGGCACAGCCGTGTTGCTCGCGTCGAAGCCCGGCGGCAGATTGACGACCGTTTCCCGCACATCGTTGAAGGTCTTGCCTTTCAACGCACCCGTTTCGCCGTGCGCGAAGTTGAACGCGACCGTGAGATCCTCGTGCGCACCCGCCTGCGTCGTGGACGGAACAAAGTGGAAAGACCCGGGAAGGATTTCGAAGGGATGTTCACTGGGCACCGCCGCCGCCGTGCCGGCGAGCGTCAGACAGACCATGAGCGTTGCGCCAACCAGTGCACTCACCCGCGGTAGCAGACCGCGATAACTGCCGCGACGACGGATCATTTGCCAGACCTCCCGCTCACGTTGGCATGGTGTGCATGGCCGCTCCTCGTCCTGCGCTTCCGGCCCCGCTGAGCCGGCCCGATTCCCTTCCTGGCTTTTTTCTTTTTCGCCTTGACATGCTTCGACATTGGCCTGCCCTTGGCTTCCGGCACGACGGCGCCGAGCGGGTTCCCGGCGCCCTGGAAGGTGGAGCTCGACGGGGTGAGATCGTTCGGAGCCCCAGCCGGAGTCGAGCAGGCATCGCCTTCGCATTCCACCGGGCGTGGCGGAGGCGGCGGGAAACCGCCACCGATACGCGCATCGTATACGTCGCCCGCGGTATCCGTGTCGGAAGCCACGAGCGATTCATGAGACGTGAAGAAGACATCGCGGCCTTCGTCAGCCACACCGAGCAGGACGTTGAGCTGCCCTCCCGCACCGGAGGTGATCAGGCTAAGACAGCCCTGAACCTGAGTACAGCCGTGCAGACCGTTGCGCCGCCACTCGTAGACATCGCTGGAGCGTGAGTACGACCCGCTGGCTTCCGCCGGGCTTTCGCTGCTATTCACCGGAGGACGTTCGCCGTCGACATCGCGCGTCACCAGCGCAGCGGGAGTATCGAAGAACACATAGTCGCCGTTACTGGAGGCGAACACCGATTCCGGCGTCGGACTAACCGATTCGGTGTGACTGTACCCTTCACCACCGAAGAGAGCGCTCAGCGTCGGTTCAGGGTCAAACGATGACGAGCACGATATACACTCAACGACATCGTCGACGGTATCCAGACGGTAGATCTGATCGCTCGTTTCACCACCAGCTTCGGCGCCACCGCCGGCAACGCCGGGTACTACGCGGAACGTACCGTAGAGATAGCGCCCGTCGGAGCTCATGCTGTCGCCGCTGAAGCCTGTAGTTAGCAGAAAACGAAGCGTTCCAGCGGCGAGATCGTAGCGGTAGAGGCCATTCAGTCCCGGCGGCGCTTCGGGCGTGAGCTGCTGGGAGCTCTGGACGTAGATCGTCGAGAGGTCCTTGGAGACAAAGGCCCCAGGTGCTTCTCCATGGATGGAGAAGAGCAGCTTCGAGGCCTGCGTTTCGGTGTCGTAGAGCAGGAATTCGCTGGTTTCGCCGCTGTGCCTACTCAGGACGAGCTTCGCGTCTTCGGCGTCAGCGGCGAGGAAAGCATCTGCTCCGATGTCGATCGTTTCACGGCCATCGACGCGCATATAGAGCTGGTGGGTGCAGTTGTCGACGAAGAGCACCCGCGAGCCATCGGCCGAGACGGCTCGGGCGCTGCTGAGCGACCCTGCACTTTCGCCTTGGCCCACGGCGATCTGGGCGCCGCAGGTGCTGATTGGGGCTCCGCCCGAGGTGACGTTGACCTGGCGCAGCAGGCCTTCCGCATGTTCGTAGAGGTCGTCGCTGCTGGCCGTAGGGCTGGTGTGACCGGGAATGAGCTTGCGGTCTTCTGTCGCGAGGATCAGCTTGGAGAAGTCCGCCGACGCCGCCACCAAACCGAGGCCCTGTTGGCTCACCTTGGCGCGGGGAACGGACGCGACGAGTTCGTACGGGCCACCCGGGGGGCCGGTGTCGAGTTCCACATCGGCGGAGCTGGAGGTCGACCCGACCCATCCGGCCGCGACTGCGGCCTGCGTGAGATCGGCGTCGAAGAGGAACGGCCGGAAGCTGTCGGGGCTGCCCGAGCCTTCCGGGCGAAAGGACGCCATCCGCCAACCCGACGGCGTCCGCGAGAAGACATAGTTAGATGCAGTGTCATCGGGGCTCGAACCCCACGCCACACCCGGAACGTGCAGCATGAAATGATCGCCGTCTTCACCAGTCTGGGAACCTTCGGTCCCAGCACCGCCGTAGTGGAAGATATCCATTGCACCGTGCTTTTCCGTCGGCGTCACCTGCTCATAGGCCCGGCAGTCGGAGAGGTGAGCGGAGGGACCGACACGGAAGTCTTCGTTTTCACAGGGTTCCGTGGCACCCGCGGGAGCAGGGGCGGGCACCGTGAGCGCCTGACTTTCGCCGTGCGCCACAGGGTTACTGGGCGTCGTGTTCGCAGCGACGAGGCGGAAGCGATACTCCTGACCGGCCTGCAACCCGGGAAGATCCTCGCCGACGACTGTGGTGACATATCCCTGCGCGTCGCGTTGGCCAGCGCCGAGGTCAACCGTCGGAGCGGAGGTCGCCTCGGCGAACCCCCCTTCGCCACTCGACTTCGCGAACTGTTCCTGAGCCACATATTCGAAGTGGTATTGGCTGTCGTAGCTGACGCCTTCCTGCAGGGTGGCAACGGCAATCGAGCCCGAGGGGCCCAGACCGGAGGCGTCGGCTGTGAGCTGTGGCTGGCTCGAGCCGCCCTTGACGCCAACGAATTGGACGTAGTAAGGACCACCCGGGCTGCCTTGCACGCTGACGTCGCCCGAACCGATCCTGGGGAGGGCGCTCAGGGCACTCTCGACGGCAGTAGGGCGCGCGTCGAAGGGGATCTCTGCGGTGTTTTCGCCTTCGAACCCGACGGTGAAGAAGCCGCCGGTAGGCGAGCCACCGAGCGTCAGCGTCTGCATCGCGTCGATCGGAGCCGTGTGCGGGTCAACGGCCCCCAAGACACGGACGGTTTCCCCATGGAGTGCGTGAACCGGGAAGGTATAGGCGGCAGGCGGACCGGGGGTTTCGAAAGATTGAGCACCCGAAGAAGTCGCTTCCCCATGCCCGTTATCGACGGCGATACGGATATAGTAGGTAGTCGCGGGGTTGAGTCCCGCGATCCTGGCAGTGGCATGCGAGAACTCTTCGGACGCCCCCACTTCTGTGGGCGGAATCGCCGCGACGGTGCCTTCGGCGCCTGGGGCCGGAGTCCACGAGAGGCTGTTTGCGGGAGGGGCGTGACCGCTTTCGGGGGGAGAGTATTCGAAGCGATATTCGGTTTCAAAGCCACGAGTGTGGAAGGCGCCATAGACAACCGCGGACGTGGCGGAGACCTCGCCTTCGATGGCTCCAGCACCACCACCACTGGCTGACGGTTTGGTCGTGGTGGTTTCGAACGGTTCGACCTTGGTGGTGCTCCCGGCTGAGTTTATGGCTTTGAGGCGAAGGTAATACTTGATTTCGGGGTTGAGACCGGTGAGCTTCGCCTTGGGGTTGGCAATTTCCTGAGCGGCGGAGACGGAGCCGCTGGCGTTGGCGGTGAAGGGCACCCACGAGGGACTGTCTTCGGCGGGCGCATGACCCGCTTCGGGGAGAGAGTATTCGAAGAGGTATTCAGTCTGAGCGCCGTTGGCCTCTATACCAGCCGGCACTTCGGCTTCCGGTCCATTACCTTCTGAGCCTCTCGCAATCGCTTCAAAGGTTGCGTACGTCGGGCCGAGTTCAAAGCCTTCACCCGTCAAGCCTTCGATTTCGGCCGGCTTGATGCCGCCGATTTCGGGAGCTTCTGGGGCGTGCGTGGTGAACTGGACCGGCTTGGTCGTCGTGGTGCCGACTGAGTTTTCGACCGCGCAGCGGAAGTAGTAGGGAGTCGCCGGGGCTAGCTTTTCGACTCGTTCTTCAAGATCGCCGATGGAGGGTTTATTCTCCACGACCGTCCAAGGACCGCTTTCCCCAGGGGCTAATTCTATGTTCATTCCCGTGATGGGTGCGCCGTTGGGACTGACGTTGTCCATCTTGGGGAAGATCCGGGTTGCGCGGATCCCTTTGATTTCGCAGGTTGCGACTCCGGGCAAGCCCGCAGCGAGAGCCGGGGCGGCGACGACCGCGAGGCAGGCGACGCCAGCGAGCAAAGCCAGTGCGGCGCCGATCGCCAGACGGCAACTGTACGGGGCGGATGAGGGCGCACCCCTCCCCTGAACGCCGAGCAGGGCACGGAGCGTCGCGAAGAGGCGGGTCTTGGCGGGTGGTGTCTCCGGCGAGTGCTCGGGGTTGATCACGATTGTGCCTTTCTCGTAAGTGCGAAGCATGTAGTGAAGTTGGAGCGGTATCAGTTGAGCGCCAAGCCTCCCCAGGGCAACTGGGGCGCCCCGGGGAAGCTGGGCGTGTCAGGTTGTAGGGCCACTACTCAGCGGTCACCGCCCAGGTGCCCCAGGCGAACCTGGGAGCCGCGCCTGCGCCCGTTAGCTGCAGGTAGGCCCCGGCCGTGGCAGCACCCGCTTCGGGTAAGCCAGAGGCTACCTTGGGATTCGAGAGCGTGACGTTGAGCGCAATCGCTTCGTAGATGCAGAGGTCCCCTTCTGCGGCCTTTGGTTCTGCAGCGGTGCCCGGGCATGTGGACCCGTTGCCGGTCGCCCCAACACGAAAGACGTGTTCGTCTCCATCTTCGGATTTGATCGGCGCAGGCAACGGAATATTGAAGGAGATGGGAACTAGGATATTTTCGCCTTCCGCCTGCAAAGAGCCACTCCAGCTTCCGGTCTCAGTCTCACCTGGAGGGAGGGTTTCGGTGAAGCCGGTCGTCCCTGGCTTACCGTTTTCCCCGTTCTTCCCGGGAGGACCTTCTTTACCCTGCGAACCCTGCGGACCAGTTTCACCCCTCACGCCCTGCGAGCCCTGCGAGCCCTGCACACCGGCCGGCCCAGCCGCGCCTGCCTGCCCAGCCTTGCCCTGCAAAGACTTCAGCACCTTCGGGCTGATCTGCTTGGTCGAGGTGATCACATACCGGCTCGCCGCGTACGCTCCGCCGCTCATCGCGAACACGAGCGCGAGTGTCACCGCTACGTTTGTGTAGGTGAGGCGTCTACGTATTGCTGAGAGCATCGTCATCATTGGTTATCTCTCCTCCTGTGGGGGAGTCGAGCGTGCCGGCGCTCAGCGCTCCGCACGCGGATTTGGTTAGGTGTTCAAGCTGTAAACGCGGCCGCGAGCGGCGCCGCCCCGCGATGAGGACCGCGCGCATCACACGGCCGCCTTCTCGCTGCGGGCGCTCGTGTCGAGGCGCTGGGCGACCTCACGCCCGAACGCCGTCAACGTCCACGCGTTCGCCTCGCCCCTGGCGTGCCCGTTACCACTGTTGACGGTGAGTCCAAGGCGCTCCAAGCGCGCTAGCAGCTTGGAGATCTGACCCTGGTCGAGGATCCCCGCGCGGTCGGCAACAATCCTGTTGCTGATCCCCGGCTCCCGCGCGATGCACTCCAGCACCTGCGCGGTGCGGTAGGTGAAGCGCATCTGGACTTCCTGCAGCGGGTCCCGCCGCGCCGGCAAGAACATCGGGGACCCGCGCCGCACCGTCTGTGCCAGCCTGGGCGCCGGGCGACTCTGCTCACGACGTGCAGCCGCAAGCCCCAGATAGGGGAGCACAATCATCCCCATCAACTCGCCCAGCAGATCCGTGAGGGGTTGGAGCTCACCGCGCGCCAGACGCGCATAGAGAATCCCAAACGCCGCACCGACCAGGCCCTCCGCCGTCAACGCGGTGCAGTCGGCCGCACGCGGGCCCTCCCTACGGCCCTGATCGATAACGCCGGTGAGGCGCGCGAGAATCTCCTCACGGCGCGCGAGGATCGCCGGGCCGCCCTGCTGAGAGTGAACGACACACACGCGCGCGAGCGCCGGCTCGCGATCGAAGAACCCAAGAACCACCAGCAGGCCCCCACGCACCCGCTCCCGCCACGACACCCCCCCAAGGCCGGCCTCGGCGATCTCTCCCTCGACCAGCGCAAGAACATCGTCGAGCAGCGCCGCCAAACACTCCTCGCGATTCTCGAACAGCTCATAGAACGTACGCCGCGAGACCCGCGCACGCGAAGTGATCCGCGCGACCGTCGTATGCGCATAACCAAGCTCGTCGATCGCGCCGACAGCCCCGGCCAGCAGTCGCGAGCGCTGGATCTCCACCAGGTGCCCCTCCGGCGCCGCGATCCGAACCGGAGCCTCAGCGCGGCGCCGCGCACCGAGTGACACTCCCGGCGAAGACCCGCCACGAGGTGAGAGATCCCGCGACGCACCCGGCGTCGACGCGCCACGTGTCACACCGGGCGAGGTTCGGCCACGCGGTGAGAGACCGCGTGAGGAGCCCACGGGCGAGGCGCCAGACGCCGACGCGCCACGTGTTACACCAGCCGCCGCGGAGCCACGCGATTCAGAGCGCGCCCGAGGAGCTGTCACGGTCCGCGCGCGCACCGCTACACCGCCACGGACCACGAGAATCCTAGCTCTCCAAAAGGAGAACCCGGGCGGCGCGAAAGCGCCAAACGACGAGAACCGGGAGCTAGCCCCCTAGTGCAAGAGAGAGAGAGAGAGAGAGAATGCGTCAGGCTGCTGACGCATCTAGGTACACGCCCAGAATGGGTCGCGCACATCCCCGCCATGTATCTCCCTCTAGAAACCACGCTGAAATAACTCCCTCATCGACGACCCGATCCCTCTCCCCAACCCGCTTCCCTGCGAGCGCTGACGTCAACCACAAGACGGGATGACCCAACCAGACTCTATGTATGCCCGCCAACCACTCCGGTTGACGATGACAAAATCATCATAGCCACAAGACGCACCTCTTGTCAATACCCCTGGCACGGGTAGCGGAGCCGCGCCCGCCCGCGCGCGGTGAGATCAAGCCTCAGCGTACGAAAACGCGCGCGAGCTCCAGCGCGAAGCCGCTCAGCTGCTCGCTATGCAGCAGATCCCCCGCGCCCAGCACCACCTCGCCGGCGGCGCCCCCCTGCACACTTGTGAGCGTGCGAGCGAGTGGGTCGGCGAGCCACAGCTCGCGTACGCCCGCCTCGATGTACGCATCCCGCTTGACGCCCAGGTCGTTGGCGCGGGTGGCCGGCGAGAGTACCTCCACAACGAGGTCCGGGACCCGCTCCAGCGCGCCGTCCGTGAGCGGCGGGCGACGCTCCGCGCTCCACCACGCGATGTCCGGAGCCAGATACCGCCCCCCCGGGAACGCCACGAACACGTCCTGCAGCAGTAACCCCCCGTCGCCCGACTGCTCCTGCCAGCTGCGCAGCGCGAAGAACAGCGCGCCCTGCACCGAGGACGCCGAGGCGCCCGTGGGCGGCATCACCACGGCCTCGCCGTCGATGAGCTCCACGTCCAGACGCCAGCCCGCGCGGCTCTGCAGCGCGACATACTCGCCAGCATCGATCCGGGGGTGCGCGACGGTAGCCACTCGCTCAATGCTAGAAGACGCCTTGCCCGGACGGGTCGGCGGGAGCCGGCACGGCGACGACCTCGATCAGGCTCTCGAGCCCGGTGAAGTCCTCGGGATTGCGTGTGTAGAGCGGGAGCCTGTGCGCAAGCGACGTGGCGGCGATCAGTATGTCCAGCGTGCGCCGACCGCGGGCGCTGCGTCCAGCCGCCGTCACCGCCGCATATATGCGCCCGTACGCGCGGGCCGCGGCTAGATCGAAGGGGATCTGTTCGAAGGTCGACTCCGCTCCCTGCAGACGCTCCATGCGCAGCGCCCGCTTCTGCGGGTCGGTCGTGGCGTGCGGACCCGCGGCGAGCTCCGCCATCGTGATCGCCGACACGCAGAGCTCGTCAGGCAGATCGCCTACGCCGAGACGATCGAGATCGATCACCACGGAGGTGTCCAGCAGGCCCCGAGACAGCTGGTCGCGCCGCGGAGCCCCCTCAGACACGTGGCGTGGGGTCCTGATCCACGAAACGATCGATGTCGGCTCGAAACTCCTCGTAGTCGATGTGGCCCATGCCCGCAAACGCCGCGATCGCCACCTCAGCCGGCACGAACCGGCGGCGGCTGATCGGCCGCAGCTCGCCCACCGGGTTGCCGTTCCGGGTCACGATGAACGATTCCCCTCGGTCCAGCGCCCGCATGATCTCGCCGCTGTCGTTGCGCAACTGCCGCTGGGTGATTTCACGCGCCATGGATCGACTGTAGCACGGGTGCGACGCATCGGATGACTTACACGTCGAGCCCCAACGCGAGCACCAGCGCCGCATTGAGCTGGCGCAGCGTGACCGGGTCGAGCGCGCCGCGGTGGCGGACCAGGCGATCCTTGGCGAGGTTGATGACCCAGTCGCAGTTCGCCACGCTCGGCTCGTGCACGCCGTGCGCCGCGGTGAGCTCGACCTCCGCCACGTGGCCGCGCACCGTGCTCGTCACCACCACGCACGTCAGCCGGCTCAGCACCGGGATCGCCGTCTCGCGCGTCGCCACCACGACCGGTCGCACGAGTGGCCCGAGGTCGGCGTCCCACACGTCCCCGCGCGCGATCACGACAGCGCGTCGCCCGCCAGCGCCGTCGCCGCGTCGAGCATCTGCGCCTCCTCAGAGGTGAGCTCTTTCGCGGCGTACGCCGCCCGGTAGGAGTCCGCGATCCGCGCCTCCCGCAGCTGCGCCTCCAGCAGCCCGATCCCCGCGCGCACCGCCTCCGCGCGCGAACCGAACGCCCCCGCCGCCACCGCCTCGTCCAACAGGCGCAGCTCCCGCTCCGTCAAGCGCACCGCGATCTGTGACATGCAGAGAGCATACCGCTTTGGGATGCCGCCGCTGACGCGCCTCAGACGCGGGGCATGAACTCGGGTACTTCCAACTCCCCCATGCCGAGGCCGCCGCGGCGGTCGCGCTCACGGCGGCCCGTGCCGCTGGGGCCCGCGCGCTGGACTCGGGGCTCGCCCGCGGGCTCCTCCAGGCGCCCGCGGGCGGTGGGGCGCGCGCCGCGCTTGGGCTCGTAGCCCGTGGCCACGACCGTGACCCACACCTGCTCCTCGAGCTTCTCGTCGACCATTGCGCCGAAGATGATGTTCGCGTCCGGGTGCGCCGCCTCGGAGACCGCCTTCGCCGCCTCGTTGACCTCCCACAGCGAGAGGTCCCGGCTGCCCGTGATCGAGAGCAGGATCGAGCGCGCGCCCTCCATCGAGGTTTCCAGCAGCGGCGAGGCCACCGCCTGCATCGCCGCTTCGGTCGCGCGATGCTCCCCGCCCGCGCCCATCCCGATCCCCAACAGGGCGCTGCCCGCGCCGCTCATGATCGTGCGCACGTCCGCGAAGTCGAGGTTGATCAGGCCCGGGAGCGTCACCAGGTCGGAGATCCCCTGCACCCCCTGGCGCAGTACGTCGTCCGCCACGCGGAACGCCTCCACCATCGAGGTCTGCTTGTCGAGCACGCTCAACAGGCGGTTGTTGGGGACCACGATCAGCGTGTCCACCTCCTCCGCCAGCGCATCCACCCCCGCCGCCGCCTGCTCCGCGCGCCGCGAGCCCTCGAAGCCGAACGGCTTCGTCACGATCGCCACCGTCAGCGCCCCCACTTCGCGCGCGATCCGCGCCACGATCGGGGCCGCGCCCGTGCCCGTGCCGCCCCCCGCGCCCGCCGTGATGAACACCATGTCCGAGCCCTTCAACAGCGCCTTCGCGCGGTCGTAGTCCTCCATCGCCGCCGCCCGCCCCAGGTTCGTGTCCGAGCCCGACCCCAGGCCCCGCGTGAGCTCCGCGCCGATGTGCAGCGTGATGTCCGCCGTGGACTGCTGCAGCGACTGCAAATCCGTGTTGATCGCGAGGAACTCCACGCCCTCGACCTCCGCCTCCACCATGCGGTTGACCGCGTTCACCCCCGCGCCCCCCACGCCCACCACACGGATCACCGGGTGGATTACCGGGCCGGCCTCGCCGAATGCCCGCTGGCCGCTCTCCGATCGGTCCTCCCGCGCGTACACATCCATCGCCGGGGGACCCTCAGGCGAGGGGACCCGCTCCTCCTGCGCCGCCTGCGCCGCCGCCGTCTGCGCCCTCGTCGCCGCCGCGGACTCCTCCTGCGAGGTCTCCTCCGCGCCCGGGCGCTCCATCATATTCGCCGGGATCTCCGCGGAGAACACGTTGCGCAGGCGCTCCCGCGGGCTCGGGATGTGCGCCTCCTCCTCCGACTCCTCGACCCGGGCCTTCGCTGCCGGCTTGCTTTCGGCCCGCACCGCGGCGGGCTTCACATCGACACTCTCCTCAGGCGTCTCCTGTGCGCGCGGCTGCTGCTCGGGCCTGCTCTGCGCCGTGGACTCCGCCTCCGCATCCGGGAGCGTCTGCTGGCCGCCCTCCGCGGCCTGCGTCTCCTCCTCGGTCTGCGTCTCCTCCTCGGTCTTGCGGAACAGGGCCGTCAGCGGCCCCTCGCGCATGCTCGCGCGTTTACCCTGCTGCGCCATTGACTACGGCCTCCTTCGCATCGGCCTGGGCTTCCTTGGAGCCGTGCGCGAGCACCTCCTGCGCGAGCTGGCGGTAGGACTGCGCCGCCACCCCCTCCGGCTCATACCTGAGCACCGACATCCCCTTCACCGGTGCCTCCGCAAAGCGCACCGTCTTGCGGATCCGCGACGCGAACACCCGGTCCCCGAAGTTCTCTTCGAGGATCTCGATCGCCTCCTTCGCGTGGATCGTCCGTGAGTCCACCAACGTGGGAAGAATACCCTCGATGTCGACGTCCGGATTGAGATTCTCGCGAATCATCGCCAGTGTGTTCTGCAGCTGGATCAAACCGCGCATCGACAAATACTCGCACTGCACGGGGACGATCACCTTGTCGGCCGCCGTCAGCGCGTTGATCGTCAACAGCCCCAGGCTCGGAGGGGTGTCGATGCAGATGAAATCGTAATCTTCGCGGATCGGCTCGAACGCCTTCTGCAGCGAGCGCTCGCGGCCGATCATCGTGGACATCGCGATCTCCGCCCCCGCCAGGTCGATCGAGGCGCACGCCACATCCACCTCGCGCCGGCGCACCACCTCGCGGATCGAGGTTTTGTGGACCAGCACGTCGTACATCGATTTCTCCAACGTGTCCGGATCGATGCCCTGAGACATCGTCAGGTTGCCCTGGGGGTCCATGTCCACGCACAGCACCCTGTGGCCCTCCTCCGCGAACGCGGCGGCCAAATTCAGCGTCGTCGTTGTCTTGGCCACCCCGCCCTTCTGGTTGGCGAACGCGATGACCTTTGCCCGTCCTTGCACGGTACGCTCCGATGCTCGATGGTGGGAAAGCCTCGCGTGGTTATTCGCACGCCGAGAGGGGATTCCTGCACGAACGCCCGGCCGGGATTCCTCCCCGGGCGCGCCGCAGCACGTGGGTAGCGCACAGCTGCGGGCGACGATCGCCATACCATCCCCCAAATGCCCACCGGTCATGTGCAGCTCGCCCGGCGGCTCGCCGGCCGCAGCGTCGTCATCTGCGCCGGTCCCGGAGGAGTCGGCAAGACCACCACCGCCGCCGCCCTCGCGCTCGGGCTCGCACGCGAAGGGCAGCGCGTCGCCGTGGTCACGATCGACCCCGCGCGCCGCCTCGCGAGCGCGCTGGGGGTCGCCGAGCTCGGCAACGAGCCCCGGCGCATCGACCCCGAGCTGCTCGCCCGCCACGGGGTCGCGCTGCGCGGCGAGCTGTGGGCGACGATGCTCGACGCCAAGGGCACCTTCGACGCCCTCATCGCGCGCCTCGCCCCCGACGAGCGCGCCCGCGAGGCCGCGCTCTCCAACCGCATCTACCAGGAGATCTCCTCCGCCGTCGCCGGCACCCACGAGTTCACCGCGATCGTCAAGCTCTACGAACTGCACACCGAGGGGAACTTCGACACCATCGTGCTCGACACCCCCCCCTCGCGCAACGCGCTGGACTTCCTCGACGCCCCCATGCGCATGACCGGCTTCCTCGAGGGTCGCGCCCTGAAGATGTTCCTCGTCCCCGGGGGCCTCGCCGCGCGCTTCCTCGGCCGCGGCACCGGGCTCGTGCTGTCGGTCTTCTCCCGCTTCACCGGCGTCGATCTGATCGCCGACCTCTCCGCGTTCTTCGGGTCCCTTGCGGGGATGGTCGACGGCTTCCGCGAGCGCGCCCACACCGTCGATCGCCTCCTCCGCGACCCCACCACCGCCTTCCTGCTCGTCACCTCCCCCGAGCCCGAGGCCGCGCGCGAGGCGATCGCCTTCGCCGAGCGCCTCACCGCCGCCGGCATGGACCGCGCCGGGGTGATCGTCAACCGCGTCCACCGCGACGGCCTCGAGGGCCACTCCCCCGCCGAGGTTCAAGCGCTGCTCGCGCACGAGCTCGGCGAGCGGCTCGCCGCGCGCGTCGCCGCCAACCTCGCCGACTTCGACGTGCTCGCCGGACGCGACCGCGAGACCCTCGCGCGGCTATCCGCGACGCTCGACGACCCCCACCCCATCCCCGTGCCCCACCTAGACGGGGACGTCCAGGATCTCGCCGGCCTCGACCGCGTGGCTGGGTACCTCTTCTCCTGATGGCACCCGGGGCCCCGACGGCGCCGCGGCCTGTGACGAGGTTGCAACCCCAGGCGGCATCACAGTCCGCGAAGGTGCTGCGGCCTGCGAAGGCGCCGCGGCCCTGGACTGCCTAGCGGCCCACGACTGCGTCTTCGCACGCCGCCCCGGCCCACGGCGGACCCTCACTTCCTCGGTCCGCGCCTGCTCGGTCTGTGCCTGCGGCGCGAGCAGCCCGTCGGCGAGGCCCACCAGATCGGGGGGCAGGTGGCCGCACACGACGTCGCGCAGCAGCGCCCGCAGGTTGCCCGCGAGCTCGCGCACCAGCGCGTCGCAGCTGGGGTGCTCGACCGCCGCGCCAGTGATCGCTTCGCGCTCCAATTCGATCGCCCGCAGGGTCCGCCGCGTCAGCGCGGGGCGGACCTCGGGCATCGCGCAGATCGCGGCGAGGCGGCCCGCGAGCAGGCCGCTGGCGGGCCCCTCCGGCTCGAGCAGCGCCCGCAACGCGAGCAGGTAATCGCTCAGCGCCTCCAGTTCCGAGGTGCGTTCGCAGCCCATCTCAAAGCGCGCCAGCGCCCACGCGAGCTCGGGCCGGCCGATCGCGGGGGCGCGCGTGTGCGCGAGCTCCGGCGCGACCGTGCCCAGACCGTGCAGCGTCTCGATCAGCGCAACCTCCCCCGCGTTCGTGAAGGCCGCCGCGTCCACTTCCTCGAGCGCCCCCCGCAGCCGCTCCGCGCAGAGCTCGAAGTCACTCTGCCCCTCGAAGATCTCCCCCAGGAGCGTCCTCAGCACCACGCCCGGCCGGGCCCCCCGATCGCCGCGCCCGATCCGCACGTCGCGCCGGATCAGGTAGCGATCGAGCCCCTGCAAGCACTCCAACAAACGCTCCGCCGCGGCGTAGCTCGCAAGCTCCGTGAGTGCCCCCCAGCGCTCCTCGATGAACGCCCCCGGGAGCGGGCGGTAGCAGTACAGCGCCGGGCGCGCCCCCTGCGAGGAGCCGCTGGCCGCCAGCTCGAACGGGACCTCCGCGCCCGCCTCCACGTCCGCCCGCAGACGCTGCGCCGCGTCCTCCACGAACCGCTTGATCGCCGTCTCGAGCTGGTGTGAGCGCACGAGTAGCTCACTTCGCCGCACCCCCCCTCGCTCCTGCGAGCGCAGGGGGCCTTGCAGGCCCGGAGATGCGCTCGCGTGTCAACGCGATTCGGCGACGGCCCCGCCCCGCAATGAGGCCGCTCCGACGCCCCCGCCCGTCTCTCTTACCGAGCCTTCAGCTCTACGCGACCGCCGCCGCGACCCTGGGCGAGTAGATCGCGGAGGTCACCCGGTCCTCGCAGCCCTGCACGATCCAGCGCTCCCCGTAGACCCGCATCCCGTCGATGATCGGCAGCAGCGCCACGCCCTTCTCGGTGAGCGCGTACTCCACCCGGGGCGGCACCTCGGAGAAGGTCTGGCGCTCCACGATCCCCTCTTCCTCGAGCGCCCGCAGGCGCAGCGAGAGCGTACGCGGGCTGATCCCCTCCAGCGAGCGCTCCAGCTCACAGAAGCGCGAGCGGCCCGCCGCGAGGTCGCGGATCAGCAGCAGCGTCCACTTGCCGCACACGATCTCCGCCGTGCGGCACACCGGACATGTCTCATCCATCGCCACCCCCCTTACTTTACCAAGTGAAGTATCGGGCCGTCGCGGGGGCAGCGGGGAGCGGAGGGTCGCCGTCATCATCCCTGGGGAGCCGCACCGGGCGAACGGAGGCGGTCAGCCGACCGCGACGGGCGGAGCAACAGGCGGAGCGGATACGGGCGGAGCGGATGCGGGCGGGACGGAGGAGGGCGGGACGGAGGAGGGAGGCACGGAGGAGGGCGGCGCGACCGGCGCCTCGCCGGTGCCCGCGGGGGCTCCGTTGCGCCGGGCCTCGACAGAGGCGACGTCCTCCATGGTGGTCCCCCGGCGGCCGTCGGCCTGGACGAGCAGCTTGAAGTCGTGGGGGCTAGTGGCGA
Organism: uncultured Solirubrobacterales bacterium; assembly: GCA_963747875.1. Lineage (GTDB taxonomy): Bacteria > Actinomycetota > Thermoleophilia > Solirubrobacterales > Solirubrobacteraceae > Palsa-744. Next base: position 3,775,744 of record CAVVGU010000001.1, on the reverse strand, counting down.
CGCGCATCGCATCGTCGTAGGTGACGCGGCCCGCCTTGAGGTGGCCGTAGAGCGCCTGATCGAAGGTCTGCATCCCGTAGTAGCTCCCAGAGGCGATCACCTCGGGCAGCTTGCCGGTCTGGGAGGGGTCGATGATCATGTCGCGCACACGCCCGGTCATGCGCAGGATCTCGCAGACCGCGACGCGACCGCCGTCGGCGCCGGGGACGAGGCGCTGGGAGATGACACCCTTGATCGTGCCCGCGATCATCGAGCGCGCCTGGCCGTGCTGGTGGGGGGGAAAGAAGTCGAGCATCCGGTTGATCGACTCGGCGGCGTCGACGGTGTGGATCGTGGAGAGCACGAGGTGGCCAGTCTCGGCCGCGGAGAGCGCGGTCTGGACGGTCTCCTCGTCGCGCATCTCGCCGACGAGGATCACATCGGGGTCCTGGCGCAGAACGCGCCGCAGGGCGCGCTTGAAGGAGGCGGTGTCCATGCCGACCTCGCGCTGGTTGATCACGGAGCGTTTGTCTTTGTGCACGAACTCGATCGGATCCTCGATCGTGACGATGTGCTTGCTCATCGTCTCGTTCATGTGGTTGATCATCGCCGCCAGCGTGGTCGACTTGCCCGAGCCCGTGGTCCCGGTGAGGAGCACGATCCCGCGCTCCTCCTCCGCGAGTTCGCGCACCACCACGGGCAGCGCCAGCTCCTCGATGGTGCTGATCTTCTGGGGGATCGCGCGGCACGCCAGGGAGATCACCCCGCGCTGGCGGAAGGCGTTGATGCGAAAGCGCGCCACGCTCGCGATCTCGAACGAGAAGTCGACCTCGTGCTCGTCCGCGAATTCCGCGAGCTTGGCGGGGTCGTGGAGCAGGTCGTGCAGCGCCCGCTCGGTGTCCTCCGCACTCAACACCTCCCCCTGCTCGTCGTGCAGCAGATCTCCATGCACCCTGTAAAGCGGCCGCGAGTCCACCTTCAGGTGTAGATCCGATCCCTTGCGCGTGACCAGCTCGCGCAGGGCTGACTGCACGTCGAACATGCTCACTGCATCGGCACCCCCCGCGGGGGGCTTGAGCTGGTCAATCCCGCGTGGACGAAGACCAAGCCCTCCTGGCGTGCAGCGACTTTGGAGCGACCCATGCCACGGCTGCATCGAGATCCTCGAAGGATCCGATCCGGAGTCTACGGTTGACGTCCGCATGTCTGAACTCAGCTCAAAACTTGACCCAGTACGACTGCCGCCCGAGAAGCTGCCGGAGTACGAGCCTCATCACCGCGCCAAGCACGAGTTGTTGCGCCGCTACATGGACGTGTGGCTCCCCAAGCTCGGGTTCAGCTACGGCCAGGTCGCGCTCGTGGACGGATTCGCGAGCGCAGGGCGCTACCGCAATAGTCAGCGCGGCTCGCCGCTCATCATGCTCGACGCCTACCTTGGGCGGCCGGGCGCAGACCGCTTGCGGTTCAAGCACCCGCCACATTTCATTTTCATCGAGAGCAGGAAGCAGTATGCGCAACACCTGAAAGCCGAGATCGAGAACTATCCGACGATGCACGGGGCAATCGTGGACGTGATCCACGGCAGCTACGAGGAGCAATTTCCCAGGGTCATTGGGAACTTGGTGAGGGCATACCGCCAGCCGGTCCCAACGTTTACGTTCGTGGACCCACGCGGCTACGCGGATAACCCGTTCTCGCATATCGCAGGCTTCAAGCGCCAGATGCCTACCAAGAGCGAGGTGATGGTGTACCCTGCCCGCCACATTCATGGCCCGGTTCCTGGCGACTGGCATCACCGATGAGGCGTTGACCAAGCTCTACGGCGGGCAAACCTGGGCGGACGCCAAGGACGAGCAATCACGCCAGCGCGTGGGGCAGAAGCTCGCGGGATTATTCGGGGACCGGCTCAACGAGCACTTTGACTGGGTGACGAGCTTCAACGTGGAGCCCGAGCGCCACAACGACTACTACCTACTGTTTGGCACCGATCACAAGGACGGCCTACGCGAGATGAAGCGTGGTATGTGGAAGGTGGACCAACACAGCGGCGAGGCCTTCAAACAATCCAAAACTCTGCCGGATCAAGGACAGTTGTTCAGCGACGATTCGGTCGTCGTCCCCCCAAACACAAGCATCCTCGGTGAGATGTTGCGCACGGAGTTCGGCAAGCGGGTGTTCACGATCACCGAGGCAGAGGATTTCACGCTCTGCCGCACGAGGTATCTGGACAAACCACACCTACGTCAATGGGCACTACGTCCCCTTGAGCAGGCGGACAAGATCGAGGTCGTCGCGTCTTCACGGTGGCGAAAGAGCGACTACCCGACGGGCACTAAGCTACGGTTCACGCGATAGTGAGAGCTGGCCCACGCCGCTTTGCTGACCCACGCCGCTTTGGCCTGGGCATGTCGTCCCATTGTCTGCCACCCAGCTCCCGACCACCGCTCTTTGGGCGCTGACCTCCCCACTGCTTGAAGAAGAAAGCGACGCCCTCGTGAAGGCAACGGTCGCGTAGTTCGGTAGCCCAGGCAGCATCGATGCGGCGGTGGCGCGGCCCGGACTCGCCGCCGGCGATCAGCCAGTCGATGCCGCCAAGGTTGAGGCATTCCAGTGGCCCGAGTAACGGCTCCGCGGAGATGAAACGCACGGCGGCTGGCACCTCTCGCAGCGAGTCGGCGCGATGCACGAAGCGACGGTTCTCGATCGTCACGCCCATCCAGACGTTGCGCGGCCATGGGAGCCGCGGAGCAAGCTCGGCCAGCCGCTCATGCCGCTTGGTCAGAACCTGAAAAGTGTGCTGCTTGGCGCGCACCATCACATCGAACACATCGGCGACGAACTCGTCGGGGATGTCCTCGTGGAAGAGATCGCTCATCGAATTGACGAATACGACGCGGGGGCGATGCCAACGCAGTGGCACCTGCAGGCGCTCCGGCCATAAGCGCAGATCGAAGCCCTGCTCGTAGGGATGGCCGGGCACGCCGCGCCAGCGCTCAGCAAATGCCTCGGCGTAGCAATGGGCACACCCAGGCGACACCTTCGAACACCCAGTCACCGGGTTCCACGTGGCCTCAGTCCACTCGATGCGGCTACGGTCGGCCATGTCGAGGAGTTCGTGAGAGCTTGATTGGCACCTGCAAAACTCTCGCACTTCTACCAGACGAACAGACGTTCGCCTGGTAGGCGCCGACCCCAACCCGGGCAGACGCACCGCGAAGCGTCAGGCTACGTCCCGCAGCTTCTGCGCCTCGGCGAGCGACTGGAGCTTCTTGAGCGACTGGTTCTCGATCTGGCGGATGCGCTCGCGGGTGACGTTGAAGGTGCGGCCGACCTCGTCGAGCGTACGGGGGTGCTCGCCGCCGAGGCCGTAGCGGAGCTCGAGCACGCGCCGTTCGCGGTAGGAGAGGTTCTCGAGGGCCTCGCGCAGCGCCTCCTTGGTGAGGATTTCGGCGGCGCGCTCGTAGGGGGACTCGGCGCGCTCGTCGGCGATGAACTGGCCGAACTCCGACTCCTCCTCGTCGCCCACCGGCTTCTCCAGCGACACCGGGGCCTGGGCGGAGCGCTTGATCGAGTCGACCTCTTCGGGGTCGATCCCGGTGACGTCCGCGATCTCCTCGGCGGTGGGTTCGCGGCCAAGCTCGGTGACGAGCTTGCGCTCGGCGCGCCCGATCTTGTTGAGCTTCTCCACGACGTGCACAGGGATGCGGATCGTGCGCGCCTTGTCGGCGAGCGCGCGGGCGATCGCCTGGCGGATCCACCAGGTGGCGTAGGTGGAGAACTTGAAGCCCTTGCGGTAGTCGAACTTCTCGGCCGCGCGCACGAGCCCGAGGGTGCCCTCCTGAATCAGGTCGAGGAAGGGGAGGCCCTGGTTGCGGTAGTTCTTGGCGATCGACACCACGAGGCGGAGGTTGGACTCGACCATCTTCTGCTTCGCGTCGAGGTCCCCGCGCTCGATGCGCTTAGCGAGATCGACCTCCTCCTGGGCGGTGAGCAGGCGGACCTTGCCGATGTCCTTGAGGAACAGCTGCAGCGAGTCGGTGGTCATGTCCGGCTTGAGATCGAGCGTGGCTTTCGCTTTGCGGCGACCGCGTTTGTCGGGCGCGCGCTCGACCTCCAGCGCGGCGGCGGTCGCGGGATCGATGTCCTCCACGAGCTCGATCTCGGATTTCTCGAGGAAGCCGTGCAGCTCCTCGACGTCGGACTCGTCCAGATCCAGCTCGGACGTCGCGGTGGATATCTCCGCGAAGGTCAACACCCCGATCTGCTGGCCCTTGGCCAGCAGGCCCTTGATCTCATCGAGCTCCTGCAGTTCGACTACTGACATCGATTTCCGTTTCCTTAGACAGCGATTTTCGGGCCCGCTTGCCGCGCCCATCCGCACATGCTCTGACGCGACCCCTCCGGATGCACCGAGGATCTGCTCAACCCGGCCGTGGCCGAGGCCCGCCCCACGCTACAACCGAACGTGGACCTTATGCTAACGCCTCTCCGCAGTACATCCTTATGTGCGCGATGATTGCGCCCGCATGAGTCCCCCCAACGCAGATGAGCCCCGGAGCGCCAAGCGGCGTGCTCGCGCACGAGCGCAGGCCGATGACTCGGAGATCGTCCCCTCCGGCAGCGAGCGCGGGGTGCTTTCGAGCCTCCCCAGCACCCGTCCCCAACGGCCCAGCGCGCGCCGCGCCACCGCCCGGAAGACCGCAGCGCGGGAGGCCACGGCACCGAAAGCCACGGCACCGAAAGCCGCGACACCGAAGGTCGCAGCACGGGTAGCCACAGCGCCGAGGGCCGCACCAGGGGAGGCGGCAGCACCGGGAACCCCAGCACGGGGAGCCACAGCCTCACGCCCAGCCACCGCCCCGGCACCGGATGGCAACGCCTCGAGCTCGGCCGAAACTACCCCTGAAACGAAGGCGAGGCGATCGGCCAAGGCGGCGGCGAAGACCCCACCGAGACGGGCGAGCGGCGGCCCACCAAAGCCGGCGGGATCGCCGCCGGTCCCGCGCCAGGGCTTCGCGTCGGAGGAGGAGATCGAGCCGGGGCGCCCGGTGCAGCCGCCGAGCGGCACCGATCTGGCGGCCTCGCTGGCGGAGCTCGTGGGGGAGCTCGCGCAGGCGGGTGTCTCCGCCGGTGGGCGCGTGCTGAAGGACGCGCTGACGCGACTATCGGGCAGCTGAGCCCCGCAATTTGCGCGAACGGCTCGCAGCATGCCGATCGGCTCGCAGCTTGCAGCCCAAAATATCCGTGGGGGGCCCTGTATACTCCGCGCCACGCCGAACCGTCGCGACTCCGGTCGCGGGGGACGGGGGACCCAATGCGGACCGACTTTGGTTGGTCCGCGGGGGCGAATCGGCCCTTTGTCGGGGCCGTAGCGCCATCAAGGCGCGAGCCCGTCAGCTCACCCCGTAGGCGTAACGACAGAAATTATGCGTACCGCGTCAGCCAAACACGCCCTGCTTGCCCACCCCAAACGCGCCCTGGGGGCCCATCTGCGATCGGTGGGCCTGTCGGCTGCGCTGCTCGGGATCATCGCCCCACTGGCGGCGCCCGTCTCTGTGGCGCTGGCGGCGGGGGAAGGCGTGGGGAGCACGGGGGGAGCGACCCCGACGCCCGCTTTGACGAGTAAGCCGACGCTGGCGACATGGTTTGGCCCGGGCTTCTACGGCCACACGACGGCTTGCGGGCAGAAGATGAGCCCGAAGCTGGTGGGCGTCGCGAGCCGCACGCTGCCGTGTGGGACGCTCGTGGAGATCGGCTACCACGGTCAGCAGCTGACGGTGCCGGTGCTCGACCGCGGCCCCTACGGCCACAACGGCGCGACGTGGGACCTTACGCTGGGCGCGGCGCGCACACTCGCGATCAAGGAGACGGTGCACGTGACGACGCAGATCGTGGGGAGCGTGCCGAACACGCCCACGCTCGGCCAACCGCTCACGCCTGGGGAACCCGCCACGGCAAGCCCCCCACCGGCCGCCGGGGCTACCCCGCCATCCGCCGCGGCGACGGGCGGGGCGGCGGCGAGCTAGAAACTACGCAGCGTCATCCACCGGTGCCACTGGTCGGCCTGTGGCGCGAGCGCTATATAGAGCCACATCGGCGTGCGCGGCGAGCGTCGCGGAATCGCGGCCGTCAGCGGGACACACGGCCACGCCGATCGCGACCCCCAGGGGGACACCGCGGTGACTCGCAGCGGTGCGCACAGTGCGCGCGAGGCGCTCGGCAACCGTGTGCGCACTCCGGGCATCTGTCCGTGTCGCCATCACCCACCAGCGGCCCCGGGTCTCGCGAACGATCGTGTCGGAGGGGCGCAGCTCGGGCATGAGCGCCTCCTCCACGCGGTTCGCGAGCTCCTCGAGCGCACCTGCGGGCTCGGCCTGAGCGAGCCGCTCCAAGCCGGCGAGCTCTACCAGCAGCACCGCGAACGGGAGTGCATCCACCTCGTAGCGTTCGACGCTCTCGTCGATCGCCTGTGCCCACACGATCGAATCGAGCCCGTCGCTCGGCGCGCGGGTTTGCGCCCACGCGATCGAACCCTCCCCGTCGCTCCGAGCCTGGGGCTCCCTGGCCTCCTCTTTGCGCGCGTCGTGAATCTCGATCTCAGGCGCATCGGGTGGCGCGGGGGGCTCAACCGGCGGCGGTGGCGGCACGGGACTTCCGAGTCCGGCGGAACCCGAGCGCCCAGGTAGCGCGGGGGGCTCAACCGGCGGCGGTGGCAGCACGGGACTTCCGAGTCCGGCGGAACCCGAGCGCCCAAGTGGCGCGGGGGGCTCGAGCACGGGCTCCACCGACGGGGCGGAGCGGGAGGCGAGCGCGGCGAGCGCGGAGCAGACCTCGGCGAGGCGCTCGGCGAGGCCGGCCGCGTCGGTCGCCCCTGGGGCACCAGGCCGGCGCAGCTCCTCGTGGATGGCCTCCCACAGCGCCCCCGCGAGCTCCTCGGCGGCTCGTGCGGCGCGCGCGAGGCGAGTCGGGGGGGGATCATCGGTGTGGTCGGGACAGGACACGAGCTCGGGGCGGTGCGGAGACGGCGGGTAGCCTGGGCACTGAGTATGGCGGATGCGTTCATAGTCAACCTCCGGGACTCGACCTCGGTGGATCGGGACACGGGGGCAGTGCGCTCGGTGCAGGCGGCGGATCTGCTGCTCAGCGAGGATGCTCTGCGGGAGCTCTGGTCGGCGGAGCACCTGGAGCGACTGGCGCGCACCTACTGGCGCTTTCTGACACGTGTGACCTTGGGGGTGGTGCGGGTGCACTACACAGAGGGGGAGCGCTTCGTGGTTCTGCTGTTGGCGCCGTTGCGGCTGCTCACCTTCGATGCCCCCGAATACGAATTCGGGGGCGACCATGGGGTGGTGCGCTGGCGCATCAAGGGGGGGCTGCTGGTGGCTCGCGGGGGACGGGACGGCGGAGGGCATCTGCAGATCGAGGTGCATCGCAGCGCCAACGGAATTCGTGGCCTCGGGGGAGATCCCGGCCCCAGAGGAGCCCCCGGCCCCGATGGAAAACGCAACTCCGAGGGAGATCCCGGCCCCGAGAGAGATCCCGGCCCCGACGGGGATCACAGCCCCGGCCAGGGTCGTGGCCGCCCCAGAGGGGCTGGTCCTTGCGCGCGCCTGCACGTGGAGGTGGAGGTCGCCAACTTCCACCCCGCGATCGCCTTCCGGCTGGGGCGCGGGATCTACAACGCGACCCAGTCGCGCATCCACGTGCTGGTGACCCGTGCGTTCCTACGCTCGTTGGCGCGCCTGGACCTCGCGCAGTCACGCGTGGGGCGCTTCCAGCGCTCGGACGACGGCGCTCGGACGACGGCGCTCAGCCGAAGCGGGCGTCGCCGTAGAGGGCGCGCAGCTTGGCACGATCGTGGCGGGCGCTGATGCGGCGCACGGTCCCGGAGCGGGAGCGCATCACTAGCGATTCGGTGGTGGCGCCGCCGGCGCTGGGGTAGCGCACACCCTGGAGGACGTCGCCGTCGGTGATGCCGGTGGCGGAGAAGAAGACGTCCTCGCCGGCGACGAGGTCGTCGCGGTCGAGGATGCGCTGGAGGTCGTAGCCGCCGTCAAGGGCGGCGGAGCGCTCGTGCTCGTTACGGGGCCAGAGGCGCCCGATGAGCTGGCCGCCGAGGCACTTGATGGCGGCGGCGGAGATGACTCCCTCGGGGGTGCCGCCGATGCCCCAGAGGAGATCGACGGGGGAGCGCTCTGTGACGGCGAGCAGCGAGGCGGAGACGTCGCCGTGGGGGATCAGCCGCACACGCGCCCCGGCCTCGCGGATCTCCTTGACGCCCTGTTCGTGGCGGGGACGGTCGAGCACGAGGACCATCACGTCGCCGATTTCACAGTCCTTGCGCTTGGCGATCAGGGCGAGGGTCTCGGGGAGGGGGCGGTCGAGGTCCAGCAGATCGGCGATCTCGGGGGAGCCGGCCATCTTTTCCATGTACACGCAGGGCCCGGGGTCGAACATGGTGCCGCGGGCAGAGAGCGCGATCACGGCGAGCGCGCTCGGCATCCCGTGCGCAGCCAAGGTGGTGCCCTCGAGGGGATCGACGGCGATGTCGACCTGGGGCGGGGAGCCGTCGCCGATGTGCTCACCGTTGGCGAGCATGGGGGCCTCGTCCTTCTCGCCCTCGCCGATCACCACGAGACCGTCCATCTGAACGGACTGCAGCGCGTAGTGCATCCCATCGACGGCGGCCTGGTCGGCGGCCTCCTTGTCGCCTTTGCCGACGAGACGCGCGGAGGCGAGCGCGGCGGCCTCGGTGACGCGCACGAGCTCGAGGGCGAGATTGCGCTGGGGTCGCTGGATGGAGGGGTCGGAATTCATGGGGTTCCTTTGGGATCGTCCGCGTGGGGCTCGCGCAAGCGGGGCGTGGGTGCTGGCCGAAACGGGGATGCTCGCCGCAGGCGAGCGTCTCCCGGCTTCGGTCTTCCGTGCCCCGCAAGGGCGCGCGGCGCGCCACCCGATACCTTGTGTGCGGCCGTGACCCGCAAAACCTACACGAAACTATGAGCGCAACTGAGCAAACTGAGCAGAATCCGCTCGTGGAAGGGCTCGAGCGGCTCCCGGTGGATCCGACGACGCTCGTGATCTTCGGCGCGACGGGGGACCTGGCGCGGCGCAAGCTGCTGCCGGCGCTCTACAACCTCGCGCACGAGGGGGCGCTGCCGGAGCGCTTCAACCTGGTGGGGGTCTCGCGCAAAGAGAAGGAGCGCGCGGACTACCGCGCGGAGTGCGAGCAGGCGATCCGCAGCTTCTCGCGGCGGACGCCAGACCCCGACGTGCTCGCGGGGCTGCTCGAGCACGTCAAGTACGTGCCGGGGACGTTCGACGACGACGATGTGTATGCGGAGCTCGCGCGGGTGCTCGACCACTTCGAGGAGGCGGCGGGGGAAAAGCTCAACCGCGCCTTCTACCTCTCCACGGCCCCAGCGTTCTTCCCGGTGATCGTGGAGGCGCTCGGCCGTGGTGGCCTAGCCCGGCGCGAGGGGGCGGAGGTGCGGGCGATCATCGAGAAGCCGTTCGGGACCTCGCTGGCGGAGGCGACCGAGCTCAACGGCCGGGTGCTCGATGTGTTCGAGGAGAGCCAGGTCTTCCGCATCGACCACTATCTGGGCAAGGAGACGGTCCAGAACATGTTGGCGTTCCGCTTTGCGAACGGGATGTTCGAGCCGCTGTGGAACCGCAACTACATCGAGAACGTGCAGATCACGGCGGCGGAGGACATCGGGATCGGCAGCCGCGCGGGCTACTACGACCATTCGGGGGCACTGCGGGACCTGATCCAGAACCACATGTTGCAGCTGCTCTGCCACGTGGCGATGGAGCCGCCGGTGAACTTCACCGCGGAAGAGGTGCGCAACGAGAAGGTGAAGGTGCTGCAGGCGATCCACGCCCCGACGGTGACGGAGATCCCGGGACTCGCGGTGCGTGCCCAGTACGGCGCGGGCCACGCGGGGGGTGAGGATGTGCCGGGCTACCTGGAGGAGGAGGGGGTGCGCGAGCACTCCAACACGGAGACGTTCGCGGCGCTGCGCCTGGAGGTGGACAACTGGCGCTGGGCGGGGGTGCCGTTCTATCTGCGTGCGGGCAAGCGTCTGGCGCGCAAGATCACGGAGATCGCGATCACGCTGAAGCCAGTCCCCCACCTCGCGTTCAGCCAGGAGGGCTCGCTGGGGATCAGGCCCAACCAGCTGATCCTCACGTTGCAGCCGAACGAGGGGGTGACGCTGCAGCTGGGGGCGAAGATCCCGGGGACGCGCATGATCATCCGCCCGGTGAACATGGAGTTCCTGTATGGGACGGCGTTCCTCTCGCAGTCCCCGGAGGCGTACGAGCGATTGATCATGGACGCGATGCGGGGCGACCCGACGCTGTTCACCCGCAACGACGAGGTCGAGGCGCAGTGGCAGATCTGCGACCCGATCGTGAAAGCGTGGGAAGCCGATGCGGGGCCATTGCCGCAGTACGAATCGGGCTCCCAGGGCCCGGCGGAGGCGGCGGAGATCCTGCGCGAGGGCGACCGCTGGCGCACCATCTGATGCCCGCGAAGCTCCCTCCCACGCGACCGCAGCAGCCTGGGGGGGCACTCGCAACGGACCGCGACGGCGGGGGTACGATCTGATGCCCGCGAAGCCCCCTCCCACTAGACCGCAGCAGCCCGGGGGGCCACTCGCAACGGACCGCGACGACAGCCGGGGTACGATCTGATGCCTGCGGTCAGCGACGCGGTGTGGAGCGCACAGGGCACGACGCCCGACGCGATCGAGGCAGCGCTGCGCCGGATGCTCGGCGAACGCCACGCCGAGAACGGGGGGCTCGTCCCCGCGCGCGCCCTGAACATGATCGCGTTCGTGGACCGGGAATGGAGCGGGGAGATCGCCAACCGCCTGCGCGGGGTCGGCCGCTACCACGCCTCGCGCCTGGTCGTGCTCTCCTACGAGCCGCGCCGGGAGCGCATCGACGCGCTCGCCACGATCTCCTCCGACGGTGACCCACGACCGGGCGAGCTGAGCCTCCTGCGGGAGATGGTGGTGGTGGAGATCGGGGAACGTCACCTCGACGACCTCTACACGCTCGCGGACCCCCTCGTGGTCAGCGATCTGCCTACGCTCCTGTGGTCTCCCCACGGCCACCGCGAGGTTCTGCGCAAGCTGCTGGGACTCGCGCAGGCGGTGCTGGTGGACTCCGTGGAGGAGCCCATCTGGCGGGACGCGATCGAACGCGCGCGCTTCCTCTCCGAACATGTCTACGTGGTGGACCTCGCGTGGCTGCGCTCCACTCCTTGGCGGGAGCGGATCGCCACGACCTTCAATCGCCCCGAGATGCGCCGCGAGCTGAGCTCGATCGCGCAGCTGAGCATCCGCCACCATCCGGACTCCACGATCGCCGCGATGCTGCTCGTGGGCTGGCTCGCCTCGCGCCTGAACTGGGAGGTCGGCCCGCTGTTGGCCACACGCGAGGGCGTGCTCACCGGCAGAGCCCACGCCCGCCGCCAGGACATCGCCGTGCACCTGCAGGGCACCTCCGATCTGCAGGTGCCGGGGCTCGCCGGCTTGGAGCTGCAGACCGCCTCCGGACGGTGCCTGCGCCTGGACCGGGGTCCCGGCGGCCTGCACGCATATCGCCGCGATCCAAGGGGCACCGAGCGGGAGTGGACGATTCTCGGCGCCTCCCGCGGAGAGGGGGGTATCCTCGGCGAGGGGATCCGCCAGGCGCTGCTGCGCGACCCCACGTACGCGCCCGCGCTGGAGGCCGCCGCACGGATGACGCCGTAACCCGCCTCAGGACCCTCCTCGACCCGGAGTCCCACCACATGAGCTCAAATCGCACCATGACCGCCCTCAGCACCCACCCAGGCCACAGGCCGCCGCACGGATGACGCCGTAACCCGCCTCAGGACCCTCCTCGACCCGGAGTCCCACCACACGAGCTCAAATCGCACCATGACCGCCCTCAGCACCCACCCAGGCCACAGGCCGCCGCACGGATGACGCCGTAACCCGCCTCAGGACCCTCCTCGACCCGGAGTCCCACCACATGAGCTCAAATCGCACCATGACCGCCCTCAGCACCCACCCAGGCCACAGGCCGCCGCACGGATGACGCCGTAACCCGCCTCAGGACCCTCCTCGACCCGGAGTCCCACCACACGAGCTCAAATCTCACCATGACCCGCCCTCAGCACCCACCCAGCCCACAGGCCGCCGCACCCGGATCGCACATGACCCGAATCGCGCGATGACCCGCCTCAGTACTTTCCCCGACGCCGAGTCCGCCGCGGTGTACGCCGCGGCCGAGATCGCCGGCGTCCTGCGCGACGCGGTGGCACACCGGGGGGTCGCGCACCTTGCCCTCGCGGGCGGCAACACCCCCCGTCGCGCCTACGAGCTGCTCGCCGAGCAACTCGATGAGTGGAGCGCGGTGGAGCTGTGGTACGGCGACGAGCGGTGTGTGGGACCGGAGGACCCGGAGAGCAATCACAAGCTCGTGGCCGACTCGCTGCTCGCCCACATCGACCGTGCCCCCGCTCCCACGCCGGGGGGGCCGCGGCAGGGCGTTGGGCGCGGGGGACCTCAGGAGCACCGCATTCGCGGGGAGCTCGGGCCCGAGGCGGCGGCGCGGGCGTACTCCGAGCTGCTGCGCGCGCGCGTGCCACCGGCCGCAGAGGGGGGGCTGCCGGCGGCCGCGGAGGGCGGGCTGCCGGCACTCGACATTGCGCTGCTGGGCATCGGCGAGGACGGCCACACGGCCTCGCTGTTCCCGGGCCACCCCGAGGTGGAGGATCGCAGCGGGGCGCTCTGCCTGCCCGTGCGCGATGCCCCCAAGCCCCCGCCCGAGCGGGTGACGCTGAGCCTGCCGGTGCTGCGCGGCGCCCGCGCCTGCATGCTGCTGGTTGCCGGTGCGGGCAAGGCTGGTGCCCTTGCGAAGGTGCTCGCGGGACCCGACCCCCGCACACCCGCGAGCCTGCTCGCCTCGGAGCGTCTGCACGTGGTGGCCGACGAGGCCGCTGCTCAGGGAGCCCAGCAAAGTAAGGCGATCTGAGGGCCGTAGCCTCGATTTCCCGAGAGTCCGAAAAGCCCGCGTTGCGATACTGGGGCGCGAGCGGATCGAAAACGTCGTACATTGAGTAGGCGCCAGGAGCCTATGGCCCGCACTGTTCCCCAACAAGCCGTCGCGCCCGAGCCCCCCGCCGCTGAGATGCTCGCTGCGCTGGAGCGCGCGCGGGGGGACACCTTCGCGCTCGTCGCGCACCTCGACGATGCGCAGCTCGAGCGCACCCACTCGCCGATCATGAGCCCGCTGGTGTGGGATCTCGCGCACATCGCCGCCTACGAGGACCTCTGGCTCGCCCACCGCCACGCGGGCCTCGAGCTGCTGCGCCCCGACCTCGCGGAGCGCTACGACGCGTTCGAGACTCCGCGTGCGGTGCGCGGCGAGATCGAGCTGCTCGACGCCCGGGGCGCCCGCGCCTACCTAGCGGAGGTCCGCGCGCGGGTGCTCGCCGCGAGCGCCCGCGCGGGGATCGGCGATGGGACGCTCTACGAGCTCGTCCTGCGCCACGAGCTCCAGCACACCGAGACGATGCGCCAGGCGATGGCGATCGCGGGCCTGCTGCCTCCCGGGGAGCCCCGCCTGGGGCCGCTCCCCGAGGAGGATCGGTGGCTCGCGATCCCCGCCGGGGCCTTCTTGATGGGGGCCCCGTCGGAGGGCTTTGCGTACGACAACGAGCGCCCCCGACACCTCGCGCAGACCCCCGCCTTCAACATCGCCCTGCGCCCCGTGACCAACGCCAGCTGGTTGCGCTTCAGCGAGGGCGGGGGTTACGAGCGGCGCGAGTGGTGGTCCGCGGAGGGGTGGGCGTGGAAGGAGGAGTACGACATCACCCACCATCCCGCCGTGGCCACCGGCCACGCGCAGGCGCCCGTCTGCCACGTGAGCTGGTTCGAGGCCGCCGCCTTCGCCCGCGCGCACGACGCGCGCCTGCCCACCGAGGCCGAGTGGGAGCGGGCGGCGGCCTGGGAGCGGACAGCGCGTGAGACAGACGGGGGGTACGCCGTGGCAGGGGGCACACGCGCCGGGGCAGGGGGTCGGCACACCGGGGCGGGGAGTCCGCACGCCGACGGCGGTGAGCGCGCGGGGAGTCGTGGGGCGAGCGCCGAGGAGGCGGACAACGGCGGCGTCGCGCTCGAAGGGGTGGGGCAGGTGTGGGAGTGGACCTCGAGCACCTTCCACGGCTACCCCGGCTTCGTCGCGCACCCCTACAGGGAGTACTCCGAAGTGTTCTTCGGTGAGGAGTACCGCGTGCTGCGCGGCGGCTCCTGGGCCACCAGCCCACGGATCGCGGGCCCGACCTTTCGTAACTGGGACCTCCCCCAGCGGCGCCAGATCTTCGCGGGGCTGCGACTCGCCCGGGACGGGGAGGGGTCTTGATGGAGCCCGTCCGCGACCCCACCCGCGAGACTGCCGACCGTGGGGCGGCGATCCAGATCGACTCCCACCTCGGCGGCGCCGAGCAGCGCACGCTCGCGGAGGACGTCCTCGACGGGCTTACCCGCCCCTTCAAGGAGCTTCCCCCCAAGCACTTCTACGACGCCCGCGGGGCGGAGCTGTTCGATCAGATCTGCGAGCTCCCCGAGTACTACCCCACCCGCACCGAGCGCGGCATCCTCGACGACACCGCCGACGCGATCGCGGCCCTCACCGGCGCCGTGGAGCTCGTCGAGCTGGGGTCGGGGACCGCCGCCAAGACGCGCGTGCTACTCGACGCCCTGCACCGCGCGGGCACCCTGGAGCGCTACGTACCGGTGGACGTCACCGAGCAGATGGTGCGCGACTGCGCCCACGAGCTCACGCTCGAGTACCCCGGCCTGAGCGTGCACGGGGTGATTGGCGACTTCGAGCGCCACCTCGACCGCGTGCCCCCGGCCGCCGGGCCCCGGCTGGTGGTCTTCCTGGGCGGCACGATCGGCAACTTCCCTCCCGGCAGCCGTCGCCGCTTCCTGCGCGAGATCGCCGCTCTGCTGGGGCCCCAGGATCACCTCTTGATGGGCACCGACCTCGTCAAGGACCCCGGAGTGCTCGAGGCCGCCTACGACGACGCCCAGGGGGTCACCGCGGAGTTCAACCGCAACGTTCTGCACGTCCTCAACCGCGAGCTCGACGCGGACTTCGACCCTGGCGACTTCGACCACGTGGCGCTCTTCGACGACCGTCACGAGTGGGTCGAGATGCGCCTCCGTGCGCGCCGCGACCACACCGTCACGGTGCGCGCGCTGGAGCTCGACGTGCACTTCGACCTCGGTGAGGAGGTGCGCACCGAGATCAGCGCCAAGTTCACCCCCCAGCGCCTACGCGGCGACCTCGACGCCGCGGGCCTGCAGCTCGTGCGCTGGCTGACGGACCCCCAGGACCTCTTCGCCCTCACGCTCTCCCGGCCGAGCTCCTGACCCCACGCCACCGCACCCGGCGCGCGGGTCGATGGGCATACGCTTGCGGTGTGGCGGGGGAGCACCCGTGATGTGGGGGGATTGTGTGATGTGGAGACGGACACCGTGATGTAGGCTCCCGCCAGATGCGAATCGAGGGGAATTCGGCGATCGTCGTCGGCGGGGCCTCGGGCCTCGGGGAGGCCACCGTACGCCGCCTGCACGCCGCCGGTGCGATCGTGACGATCGCCGACGTCAACGCCGAGAAGGGCCAGGCCCTCGCCTCCGAGCTGGGTCTGGATTTCCTCGCCTGCGATGTCCGCGCGGAGGAGCAGGTGCAGGCCGCCGTCGAGCACGCTGCCGCAGTAGAGGGTGGGCTGCGCATCGCCATCTGCTGCGCCGGCACCGGCTGGGCCCAGAAGGTCGCCGGCTCCAAGGGTCCCCACCCGCTGATGCCCTTCGAGACGATCATCCAGATCAATCTGATCGGCACCTTCAACGTGCTGCGCCTCGCCTCCGCCGCGATGATCGCCAATGAACCCCTGGGCGAGGACCACGAACGCGGGATATGCGTCAACACCGCCTCGATCGCCGCCTACGACGGCCAGGTCGGCCAGATCGCCTACTCCGCCTCCAAGGGCGGGGTCGTCGGCATGACCCTCCCCGCCGCCCGCGACCTCTCCCAGTACGGGATCCGCGTCTGCACGATCGCCCCCGGTCTGTTCGACACCCCCCTGCTCGCCGCCCTCCCCGAGGAGGCCCGCCAGAAACTCGGCGCCGGCGTCCCCTACCCCCAGCGCCTCGGCCAACCCTCCGAGTACGCCCACCTCGCCTGCCACATCATCGAGAACCCCATGCTCAACGGCGAGGTCATCCGCCTCGACGGGGCGCTGCGGATGCCCCCGCGGTAGGTTACTCGCAGACATTTGTCCGATGGCGTCGGGCACTCCGTATAGAATGGGGTCATGAGCATGACCTCCCGTACCTTGCTCGAGCCCGGCCATGAGTCCGAGTGGGCTGCGCTCAACGAGGAAAAGCGCCGTGCTCTCACTCCGCCGGCCGATACACCTGTCAGCGAGTTGCTCAGGCGTGGGCAGCACCTCTCGGCCCAGGCAGCAAAATTATTGCGAGCCGTCGAACGAGCAAATGGCGGCCCTCGCCCCTGAACTCGACGTTGCCGCCGCCGCGATGGTCGCCGAGGGTGCCCGCTTTGTCGTAGTAGGCGGCTTCTCGGTCATCGCCAACCGTTTCATCCGAGCGACCGAGGACGTCGACTTCTTGGTTCCCGATGACAACATCAACGACCAACTTGTGCTGGCAGCCCTGGGCAAGCTCGAAGGCGTGCGGTTGCGTGACGGAGCCCCACTTAAGGAAGAACACCTACTCGGTCGGACGCACCTGCGAGCGAAGACACGAGCCGGAGTGATAGACATCATGCGAGGGGGACACCCCCCTCTCGATTACGAGACTGTCGAGGCACGCGCCATGCACGCCGAAGACGACGGCGTCGGATATCTGGTCGCCGGTTTGAGCAGCATCGTCGGTTTCAAGCGCCTTGCCGGTCGCCCCCGCGATCGAAACGACCTGATCGGTTTGGCAGAAATTCACGGCAAGCTCCCGATCGAGTCGATCCCCGGACTCGACACCTGAGTCCCGCGCTGCGCGTCCTTCTCTGCGCAACGCGACCCGCGGGGGCCGCCTCCAGGCGGCCCTCATCCAAAAAACAGCTCCCGCGCCCCACCCGCGTGAGTGTGACACGGGAGCCGTGGTCAACTTGGGAGGTCAGCTCAGCCGCTCCACGAGCATCGCCATGCCCATGCCACCCGCTACGCACATCGACTCGATCCCGTACGTCCCGTCGAGGGTCTGGAGGTCGTTGATCAGGGTCGTCATGATCCGCGCACCTGTCATCCCGAAGGGGTGACCCAGGGCGATCGCTCCGCCGAACGGGTTGAGCTTCTCGTCGTCGATCCCCAGCTCCTCTTTGCAGGGGACGATCTGGGCGGCGAACGCCTCGTTGATCTCGACCACGTCGATGTCGCTCATCGACATGCCCGTGTTCTTCAGGAGCTGCTGGATCGCGGGGATCGGGCCAAGGCCCATCACCTCGGGGCGGATCGCCACCACCGTGGAGGCCAGGATCTTCACTTTGGGGGCGATCCCCAGCTCCTTGGCGCGCTCCTCCGAGGTCACCAGCAGCGCTGCCGCCCCGTCGTTAAGCGGGCAAGCGTTGCCCGCCGTCACCGTCCCGTCCGGCTTGAACGCCGGCTTCAGCGACGCCAGCTTCTCGAGCGTCGTCCCTGGGCGGGGGCCATCGTCCTTGGTGACCACCTGCTCGGGGATCTCGATCTCGTTGCCTTCGCGGTCGGTGTCTTTGTGCGCGGGGGCCGTCACGGGGACGATTTCCACGTCGTAGTGGCCCGACTCCTGCGCCGCCACCGCGCGGTTCTGGGAGATCACCGCCCACTCGTCCTGCGCCTCGCGGCTGACTTTCTTTTCCTCCGCCACGTTCTCCGCGGTGAGACCCATCGGGATGTACACGTTGTACAGCGAGCCCTCCGAGCCGTCCAGCTTGGGGTGGAATTCGAACTCGCCTCCCTGCGTGGCGCGCGAGACCGCCTCTACGCCACAGGCGATGTACGTGTCTCCCTCCCCCGCCTTGATCGCGTGGAACGCCATCCGCGTCGTCTGCAGCGAGGATGCGCAGAAGCGGTTCACCGTCGTGCCCGGCACGTGGAAGTCGATCCCCGCCAGCAGCGCCGCGTTGCGCCCGATGTTGTAGCCCGACTCCCCCTCCGCGAAGCCGCACCCCATCATCACGTCCACGATCGAGCCCGACTCCAGCTGCGGGTTGCGCTCGAGGATCGCTTTCAGCGGGATCGACGCCAGGTCATCCGCGCGGACAGATTTGAGCGACCCCTTCACCGCCCGCCCAATCGGCGTGCGTATGGCGTCCACGATTACGGCGTCAGGCATTCGAAGCTCTCCTTGGTCGTTTGCGGCCCAGACTACGGCGATCCCTCCCCTGCCGGGGCCATCCTATGCGATCGGCTACAAGTCCAGGCGCGAGACGCCCAGCTCGTCGAAGCCCACGTGGTGCGCGAGCTCGTGGCGCACAGTTCTCACGACTTGGTCGCGCAGCAGTTCCGGGTCGTGCCCGAAGTCCCTGCGCAGTGTGTCCCTGAAGATCACGATCCGATCGTGCGTGTCGTCGCGGCGGGTCTGGCCGCCCTGGTAGAGGCCGTACGCGCCCGCGCGCCGGCCCCCGTCGGAGATCACCACCGCCACGTGGCGCAGCGCGTTGCGCAGCAGGTCCGGCAGGTCGTCCAACGCGTCCCGCACAAGCTCCTCGAAGTCCGCGTCGTTCAGGGGGTCCAGCTCCATGAACTCCGCTTCCTCAGGGTCCACCGCCAGCCCTTCCCGGCCCAACTCCTCCGCGCGGCGCACGATCGCTTCGAACTCCTCCTCCGACTCCGGGTTCTGCCAGCCCGCGAGTCTCACCGCCACGAACGCAAACGCGGCCGTCAACACCGCAATCGCCGCGATCCCCAGCACCAGGTCCTCCACCACCCGCACCGCCCCCACCGTGCTGAAACCCTGCCCCACCACGATCACCACTAGACCCAGCGACAGCGCGATCAGAGCCGCCAGCCCGATCTTTCTCAGCTGGCCAAACCCGCCCTGCGACCCCGGCGAGCGCACGTCAATCCGCCCCTACCTCTCTTTTTTGAGCGTCCGGGCGATCACGAGCCGCTGGATCTCGTTCGTGCCCTCGTAGATCTGAGTTATCTTCGCGTCCCTCATCATGCGCTCCACCGGGTACTCCTTCACGTAACCGTACCCCCCCAGCACCTGCACCGCCTCGACTGTCACCGCCATCGCCGTATCCGAGCAGAACACCTTTGCCATCGAGGAGTACTTCGCCCGCTGCGGATCTCCCCGATCGGCCATCGCGCACGCCTTGTAGAGCAGCTCCCGCGCAGCCGCCGTGCGTGTTTCCATATCCGCCAACTTGAACTGGATCGCCTGGAAGTCGATGATCGGCTGGCCGAACTGCACGCGCTCCTGGGCGTACCCCACCGCGTAGTCCGTCGCCCCCTGCGCGATCCCCACCGCCTGCGCCGCCGCTCCCAGGCGTGTGCGCTCCAACGTCCCCAGCGCCACCCGCAGTCCGCGGCCCACCTCGCCGATCACGTTCTCCTGCGGGACCCGCACATCCTCGAAGATCGGCTGGCCCGTCGGCGAGGCCCGGATGCCCAGCTTGTGCTCGAGCTTGCCCACGCTGAACCCCGGGCGGTCAGCCTCCACCACGAAGGCCGTGATCCTCCGACTCTCCCGGTCGGTGACCGCGAAGCAGATGTAGAAGTCCGCCACCCCCAGATTCGAAATCCAGTTCTTCGTCCCGTTGATCACCCACTCATCGCCGTCTTTGACGGCCGTCGTTTTCATCCCCGCGGGGTCCGAGCCCGCCTCTGGCTCGGAGAGCGCGAACGCCGGGGACCACTCCCCGCTCGCGCACTTCGGGAGGAAGCGCTCCTTGAGCTCCTCGGAGCCGAACAGCTGGATCGGCAGCGTCCCCAGCTCCTGCACCATCAGGATCAGCGCGCACGCCGCGTCCACCTTCGCGATCTCCTCCACCGCCATGTTCAGCATCAGCGTGCCCGTGCCCGTGCCCCCGTACTCCACCGGAAACGGCAGCCCCAGGATGTCCTGCTCGGCGAGGATCTTGCGGATGTCCCACGGGTACTCCGCCCGCTCGTCGATCTCCGCCGAGCGCGGCGCGATCTGCTCGCGCGCGATCTGCCCGATCGTCGCGCACAGGTCCTCGTGCTCCTGAGGGATCGTGTAGGTGTCGCTCACCGCCTGCATCTCGAACACTGATCCTAGTCGCCCACGCGATCGAATGTGGAGCGCCCCGCGAGTTCGGCCGGGCGCCCACGCAGATCGCTGCGGACCTCGCCCGTTGGCGCCCACGGAGGGGCGCTAGGCTCCTGAGATCGTGAGCGCCTCCGGCGAGTCATCCGAGATCGCGGTCGATCCCGCCCGCGTCGCCGAGTGGCTCGCTCAGGACTCCGCGCCGCAGCTGGTTGACGTCCGCGAGCCTTACGAGCGCGAAGCTGGGCACATCGCCGACAGCCTGCACATCGAGCTCGTCCAGCTCCCCGCCGAGGCCGCCACCCTCGACCGCGAGCGGCCGATCGTCTTCTACTGCCGCGTCGGCGCCCGCTCCGACATGGCCGCCCAGGCCTTCCGCGCCTCGGGCTTCCAGGCCCACTCGATGAGCGGCGGCCTCCTGCGCTGGGCAGCCGAGGGTCGGCCGCTATCGCCCGCAGATGGCCACGTGGCCGACCACTGATGCTCGCCGAGCATGCCTATCGCCCAGCCCGTCCTCAAAGCAGATAGCGCGGAGCGTATAACTATGGATATACCAAACTTTTTTCAACAACATCCACACCAGATCTGATCAACCAGAGGAGAACCATGGAGGCATCAACCGAGTACCCCAACGTGACCGTCGGCGAGGGCTACGCCGTCGGCGACCTCGACGCCCTCGGCGAGGGCCACGGCTTCCGCAAGGTCCGCAAGGGCCTCGGCGTGACCGCGTTCGGCATCAACGCGATCGTCATGCCCCCCGGCTACAAGAGTGGGCGCCACTACCACGAGACCCAGGAGGAGCTCTACTTCGTGCACCGCGGCGCGATCGAGATGGAGTTCGGGGACGGCTCCACCCACCGTCTCGACGAGGGCGGCTTCGCCCGCGTCGACGCCGCCACCGTGCGCAGCGTGCACAACGTGGGCGACGGCGACGCCATCTACCTCTGCGCGGGCGGCAAGGACGGCTACGTCGGACGCGACGGGCGCCTGCCCGAAGGCGAGGAGCGGACCGCGGGGCCTCCCGGGGTCGCGCACTGATCGCGCGGAGCGGGCCGGGGAACCTCCCAGGGTCGCGCACTGATCGCGCGGAGCGGGCCGGGGAACCTCCCAGGGTCGCGCACTGATCACGCAGAACGCATCGGGGAACCCCCAGGGTCGCGTACTGATCACGCGGAACGCATCGGGGAACCCCCAGGGTCGCGCACTGATCACGCGGAACGCACCGGGGAACCCCCAGGGTCGCGTACTGATCACGCGGAACGCACTGGGGGCACCCCGGGGCCGCCCACCGCTCAGTTCAGCAGCTCTTTCACGTACCGCTGGTGCAGTTGCCCCAGCGAGGTCTTGGTCGGCCGGATGCCGAGCGCATTGTCCATCGCCGTGGCGAGCGGCATCCACGTGAGGATCAGGTAGGCCCCCAGCACGAGCGTCGTGGTGCGTAACGCACGCGAGCGCGAGAGCGCCGCCATCGGCAGCACCCAGAGGATGTACCACGGCAGCACCCAGCTCAGCGTCACCAACAACGCGATCGTCGCCCAGCCCGACGCCGTCAGCGCATCCCGCCTGCGCCACGCAATCGCGCCACAGCCAAGCACCACCACCACGAGCACAACGCTGAGTAGCATCTGCATCGTCGTCGTCTCACCGCCCTGGCCCAACGCCAGGCCGAGCACGTTGGGCAGGCCCATCGGGATCACCAGACGGCCCTGGGTACCCAGATCCGGCATATGCAGCCCGAACGCCGCCACGCTGGCCGCCCCCAGCGCGATCCCCGTCACCGCCATTCCCACCACGACCGCCACCAAGCGCCGCGGCGCCCGCGCCATGCCGGCCAGCAGCACCGGAACCAGGATTCCCGCGGAGGCCTTCAACGCGATCGCACTCGCCAGCGCCGCCCCCGCCCCCAGTTCCAGGGGGGCGAGCGGCAGCACCCACTCCTTCATGCGCCCCCAGCCGCCGCGCAAAAACGATCGCCTGGCTCCAATTGGGTTGGCGGCCACCATCGACTTGGGCTGCACCAGCAACGCCGTCAGAGGGTTCCCGAGAACCGGTGACGGTGCCTCCAGCCCCTCCTCGGGCAGTGCACCCGGACTTGGGGGAACGGCTCCCGCACTCCCCAGCTCAGGCGTTATCCCAGGCGCGCGCGCACGCAGCAGCAGGTAGAAGACGAGCACGATGAAGAACACCGTGAGGAAGTCGTTGTGGTCCCCTCCCAGCCCCCACACGAGCACGATCGGGTTGAGCCCCACCAACACGATCGCCGCCACCGGATCGCGGCCCAGTAGGCGCGCGCACTTCCACACCAGCGCAATCGTCGCCAGGCTGACCACCGCCAGCAGGCTTTTCAGCACCCACAGCGAACCCGCGATCCCCAGGGGTACCACCGCGTAGGTCAGCAGCGTGAACAGCGGCCCATAGGGGCTCAGCAGCTGGTGCCAGTTGCTGAGGTCGTAGCTGGGGTCGCTGTGGGGCTCGAACACGGGGACCGTGGTGTACGGATTGAGGTGGTGAAGCACCCCCATGCGCCCGTAGTTGATGTAGTTGAACACATCGGTCAGCGACAGCGGCGGCGCTAAGACGAGGATTGCGTGCACCGCCACCACCGCCGCGATCGCCCACCGCGCCCGCAACCCCGGTAGAAACCGCAGGCCCACGATGTATGCCACATACATGACAACCAGCGCTCCCGTGAACAGCGCCTTGACTATCTGCTGGCTGCGCGTGAACCACGGCCACAGGCCCCCCAGCGGACCCGCCAGCCAGTGGGGGAAGTAGCCGTACTGGCTCGGCGCCGAGAGGAAGCTCGGGCGGTCCGCCGCCGCGAGCACGATCAGCGCACAGCACCCCACGATCACCGCCAACGCCCCCACCGCGAGCGCCCGCTCTCCGCGCGCGCCCAGCCGCATCCCTACGCGGCCCCTACCCGAGGGGCGCCCGTCCGAGGATGAGGACGTCCGCCGCGGCACGAGCTCCGTGTCGCCCAACCGCTTGTCCCGGAGGGGAAGGACAGTCGCGTCGCTCATGAAGCCCCTGGGAAAAGAGTGGTCTCGTTGCTCATGGGCCCCAAGGGGGGAGGATGGTCGCGTCGGGGGGCATAACCAAAAGGGACCCGGTCGACCCGGGTCCCCAAAGGTTAGTGATGATCTGTTACGAGCCCATTAGGAGGACCCGTGAGAGAGCTAGATCGAGCTGACGTTGACCGCCTTCGGCCCCTTGTCGCCCTGCTCTGCGTCGTAGGAGACCTTCGCCCCCTCCTGCAGCGAGCGGTAGCCCTCGCCGTTGATACCCGTGTGGTGTACGAACAGATCCTTGTCCCCGTCATCCGGGGTGATGAAGCCGAATCCCTTGTCGTCGCTGAACCACTTTACTGTGCCTGTAGGCATGTGGTGTTTCCTCCACAATTCGTGCGTGCTGCTGCGCGGAGGACGCTACGAAGAGCTTCGACCTGCGAGAGCTTGCACTGCTTTACGCCGGCCCAAATGCCGGCCCAACCGGCACGACGGTAGCAGGTACGGAGGCTTCCGTGTACGCGAGTTGTTGAATGTTCGTAACCGATGACCCCGCCCACCGACTCCCCAGACCCGATCGCACTCAACCGCCTGCTCCCCGGAGGACCAATGAGCCTCACCGCGGAGGAGGTCGTGGAGGGGCTGCGGCTATGGGAGCCGACACCTGCGGACGGGGCAGACGGACGTGTTCGCGTGTTCCTCAACATGGCCTGCACCGCCGACGGGGGCGCAACCGTGGGAGGTCGCTCTGGGCCAATCGGCAACCGCGCCGACCGCGAGCTCTTCCACGCGCTGCGCGCCACGGTGGACGCCGTACTCGTCGGCGCCGGCACCGTGCGCGCCGAGCGCTACCAGCGCCTCGTGCGGGATGAGTCGCACAGGCAGCTGCGGCGCAAGCGGGAGCTCGCCGAGGAACCGCTCGCCTGCATCGTCTCCGCAAGCCTCGACCTCCCCGCCGACATCCCCCTGCTCGCGGACCCCGCCGCCCGCGTGGCGATCCTCACTCCCTCCCCCGATCGCAAGCTCCCCGGGGCCACCGCCCCGGTGGAGTATGTGCGCAGCTCCCGCGCCGGGCAGCTCGACCTCACCGCCGCGTTGGCCGAGCTGCACACCCGCCTCGGGGTGCGCACCCTGCTGTGCGAGGGTGGGCCCCACCTCAACGGCCAACTCCTCGCCGCCGGGCTCGTCGACGAGCTGTTCCTCTCGCTCGCCCCCAAGCTTGCGGGGGGCGCAGCGGAGAGCCTACGCATCGTCTCCGGCCCTGAGTTCGATCCACCGCTACAGATGCGGTTGCTCAGCGTGCTCGAGAGCGAGGGCCAGCTGCTGCTGCGCTACGGCGTGGGCGGAACCGGCGGAGCACGGTAGCCGGTCTTCGCGCCCTCCGGCTTCCCACTCTCAGCCACCCGACGCTCGGACTCGCCGCCCACTGCCACCCGACCCACCGGCTCCCCGCCCACAGCCTTCCGAGCCGCCGGCTCCCCGCCCGCAGCCTTCCCACCCTCAGACTCTCCGTCCTCGTCCGACCCAACGCGCCGGCCAATCCGCGATCGGTCCCCGAGACGTCCCTTCCCGGTGTGGAGCGCGACGTTGAGCACGACACTGTTTGGCACCAACACCGAGCCCTCCCCCGTGGCGAATGTGGTGTAGAGCAGCCCGAGTGAGCTCACCACCCCCTCGATCTGCCCCGCCAAGGGGCCCCCCTGGAGGCGCACGTTGTCGCCCACGCGGAAGGGGCGCGCACTGAGCAGCACGGTGCCCGCGATCAGATTGCCCAGCGTCTGCTGCGCCGCGAGGCCGAGGATCACCGCGGTGAACGCTCCGCCGAGAGCCAGCGTGCGTTCTTCGACCCCCGCGACGCTCAATCCCACCAACAGCGCGAACACGATCGTCACCAGCCGGATCAGGAAGCCCACGGTCCCCGCGGTGGCGGGGTCCATGCGCCGGAACAGTGCCGGCCCAAGCGCCTGGCCCGCGTCGCGCGCGATCGCCCACCCGAGGATCAGCAGGACGATCACCGTCGCGATCTGCACCGCGCTGTCGACTCCCGGCATCTTCGCCTTGCTGAGGCCGAACAGGCTTTCGCGGTGGTCGTAGAGGACCACGATCGCCACGAACACCACCGCGAGTACAAGGCCCTCCACACGCGCGCGCTTCGCCGCGCGGGGGCTGACCTGATGCAGCAGACCCACCTCCTGCCACGCCTGGCTGCGGGTCTCGAACATCTTGGGGGGGGTCTTGGGGAGTTGGGGAGCTCGGGGCATGGGCGGGTTTTGGGTCCGCCACCAGGCTATCCAAGGCGGTTGTCCGACACCCCGGGTTGCGTGGGCCACGCGGGGGGCTACTCGAGCTCTCCCACGCATGTGAATTTTCTCACGGACCCGGCAGCTGCCTCCCAGTGCAACAGCCGCGGTGTAGCCTTCCGCGCTGTGAGCAGCTCCACCCTGCGCAAGCTGGTTGTGCCCGCGGTGATTCTGGGGGTCGTGCTGATCGTGGTCGCGGTGATCTACTTCGTGACGCCCGCGCACTCCTTGCCCTCGTTCTTCCCCGGCCACGCCTCCACATCGAGCGCGGAAGCCAACCACCACCACACCAAGCACGGGATCGCCGCGCTGGTGGTGGCGCTGGCGTGCTTCGCATTCGCCTGGTTCCAGACCGGCCCCAAAGCGAAGGCCGCAGCGACGGGGACCTAACCTTCCCAGCGCGAAGCGTCCGCGACGACAAAGCGAGCCCCCCAACGCGCAGGCCGCGGCGACGGGGACCGAGCCTTCCAGCGCAAAGCCGCAACGACGAAAGCTAGCCTTCCAGCGCAAAACCGCAACGACGAAAGCTAGCCTTCCAGCGCAAAACCGCAACGACGAAAGCTAGCCTTCCAGCGCAAAGCCGTAACGACGAAAGCTAGCCTTCCAGCGCGAACACCACCGTGCAGATCAACCCGAAGCCGATGCAGTAGTAGCCGAAGGGGCTGAGGCGGTTGGTCTGCAGGAAGCGCATGAGGAACTTGACCGCAAGGAAGGTCGTGAGCGCCGCGCAGAGGCCCGCCACGAGCGCGGGACCACGCACCCCGTCGCCCTGGGGACCGAGCAGTTCGGGCAGCTTCAGCGCCGCGGCCGCGAGGATCACGGGGGTGGCGAGCAGGAAGCCGTAGCGAGCAGCGTCCTCGTTGGAGAGGCCCGTGAGCAGCCCGCCGCCCATCGCGAAGCCCGAGCGGGAGATCCCGGGGATCAGCGCCGCGGCCTGCGAGCTGCCGATCGCGGCCGCCTGACGCCAGCTGCGTTTGGCGATGCGCTCGTCAGCATCCCCCAGGTAGTCCCCCTCCCGGGGGGGACGTTGGCGCAGCCGCTCGAAGATCAGCAGGGCGATCCCGTTGACGATCAAAAAGGCGGCGGCGATCGAGGCGGAGGCGAACAGTTTGCGCAGCGGTTCCTGCAGCAGCAGCCCGATGATCCCCGCGGGGATCGTCCCCACGATCAGCAGCCACCCCAGCCGCGCATAGACGTCGTCCTCGCGAATCTCGCGCATCCGCAAGGAGCGCAGGATGCCCGCGACGATCTTGATCCAGTCCCGCAGGAAGAACAGCAGCAGCACGATCGCCGTGGCAAGGTGGGTCGCGACAAGGAATGTGAGGAAGTACGGGGCGTCCTGGTGGATGTTCCAGCCGAGCAGCCGCGGAATCACAACCGCATGCCCCAGGCTCGAGATCGGGAACGGCTCGGCCACCCCCTGGGTGAGGCCGAGCACCACGGCCTGGAAGTAGGAGATCAGGTGGTGCATTCGCGGCGGGATCTTATGGCCCCGTCCGGCCGGAGGCGGAGCCCTGGGCGCGGGAGTGCCGATGAAACGTCAAGCCCCAGCCCAGGCCGGAGGCGCAGGGCCCAGCCGCGCAAGCACTTGGCCCGCCCCCCGATCCGAGCCCCGCCCCCCGATCCGCCATGCCCCGCCCCCGCCCGACGCCCAGCGCCCGGCTTATGAGACGCTCAGCGTGAGCGTCTCAGTCGCCACCTGGTGGACCTTTTTGGTGGCGTCCGTGACCTTCACCGTGATCGGGAACGAACCCCCCTGCGGGTACGCTTTGGGACCGGTTTTCCCGGACAGCAGCCCTGTGGAGTTCAATGTGAGGCCTTTGGGCAGGCTCCCCGCGATCTTCGTCCATCGATATGGGGCCACCCCACCCGCCGCCGTGAACTGCTGGCTGTATGGAGTGCCCGGCGTCACTGCCGGCAGCGAGGTGGTCGTTATGTGGAGCCCTACGACGGTGAGCTTGAACTGCTGAACGCTGGCGGCGCCGATGCCGTTGGTAGCCGTGAATGTGATCTCGAAGGTCCCGATCTGTGTCGGGGTGCCCGAGAGCACGCCCCCCGCGTAGGTCACGCCTTCCGGAAGGTTGCCCCACTTCGCGATCGTGGGAGCCGGCGTCCCCGTGGCGAGCACCGTGAACGTGCTTGCCGTGTCGTCGTTGAACGTGGCTTCGTCGGCCGAGGTGATCGCTGGCGGGGCATCAACCGTGAGCGTGAAGCTCTGGGTGGTGAAGCCCACGCCGTTCGTGGCGATGAAGCTGATCGGAAACACCCCTTCCTGCGTGGGGGTCCCCGCGAGCACGCCGGTGCTCGTGTCGAACGTCACGCCTTCTGGCAGGGCGCCGAGCTCGGCGATCGTCGGCGCGGGGGGGCCGACGGCGGTCACGGTGAAGCTGCCTTCCGTGCCCTCCTTGAACGCCGTGCTGCCCGCCGAGGTGATCTTCGGCGTTTCTTCGAGCGCGAAGTGGACCGTGAGGATGTTGCGGTACAGCGCCGGGTCTTTGGAGCCCACGACATACTGGTCCGAGGAGTTGGTCCCGAGTTTCGCCCCCGCAGTGGTGACCGGTTTGGGTATGCGGTAGCCGGAGAACACCATCGTCAGCGACCCATCCGGGTTCTGCACCACGGCGGGGCCGTAGGCGCGACCGCTGTAGTAGGCACTGATACCCAGCGGTTCGTCTCTGCCTTCGGCCAGCGCTTTGTCCTGGGCGGCCGATGCCGAGAACGCGTAGTCGGTACTCAGCA
Organism: uncultured Solirubrobacterales bacterium; assembly: GCA_963747875.1. Taxonomy (GTDB): domain Bacteria; phylum Actinomycetota; class Thermoleophilia; order Solirubrobacterales; family Solirubrobacteraceae; genus Palsa-744. The sequence continues at coordinate 3,747,424 of CAVVGU010000001.1, read as the reverse complement.
CCACCTTCGGCACCGACCATTCCTTGCCGTTGGTCGAGGTCGTGTAGAAGATCTGGTTGAACGCGTCGCTGTCGCCGTCGGTCGCCCACGACCCGGACAGGAACATGCCGTAGCTGCCGTCCGGGTTGGTGACGATCGTGCCGCGCGAGCCGATGAAGCGCAGCTCGGTCGTGTCGAGGCTGCCCGGGGCGAGGCTCGTCGGTTCGCTGTTGGAGGGACTCGTCTGCTGGTAGGGGTTCGAGAGATCGTTGTAGGAGCCGGAATCGTTGCCGGTGCTCGAGGCCGTCCCGCTGATCGGGCCGAGGTCGGTGAAGTTGATTCCGTTCTCGGTGTAGGCCGCGCGCAGGACCGAGTAGTCCTCGTTGTTGGCGAACAGCTTCTCGGGACCCTTGGAGGCGGAGTTCTTGCCCTCGCCGATCTTTTCCAGCGTGGAGACAGGGGCAATTGCGGCGTTCGGCCCGCCGATCCAGTTGCCTTCCTTGACCGAGCCCGTGCCTCCGGTACAGCCGGTCAGGTCATAGCTGCCGGACGGCACGCCGGTCTGCCCGGCGGGCGCGTTGGCCGTGCATGTCACTTCCTGGATCGGGGAGCCCACGACGGTGCCAAGATAGATTTTGAAGGAGCCCGTGCTGGGCAGCGGCTCGCTCGGGTGCACCGAGGGCGTGTAGTTGATCGTCGTCGTCCCCGCCCCGGGGAGCGTGATCGTCCCCGCTTTGAATTCGTTTTTGCTGTTCACCGCACCGTTGGTGGTGCCGACGATGAAGTAGGCGAGGATCTTCTCGGTGTAGAGGACGACCGTCGAGCCGTTGGGGGCGTTCGGGTAGCTGCGCAGCGTGCCGACGATCCCGTCGGGGGACTTCAGGCCGGTCGTGACCTGAGCGTGGGACGGCAGGATCGGGTCCATCGTGATCGCGTCGCCCTGATGGACGGTCAGCGGCGAGCCGCTCGTGTTGGTGCAGTTCTCGATCTTCGTGGTCGGGTTGGCGTTGGACTGCGCGCAGTAGACCGTGTCCCCGTCGATGTAGAAGCGGTTGGGCGCGTTTTCGTTGAGCATGAAGGTCGTCAGAGGCGAGACGACGGGGTTGCCGTTGAGAATCCTGACTTCCGCCAGGCCGCCTTCCCCGCTGGGCAGGTTCGGCCCGGCAGGGATCGTGTAGGTGGCACCCGGTACGACGGTTTTCGTCCCCAGCGCTTCGGGGTTGGCCGTGGCGATGACCTGCACGAGGTCGTCGCCCGCTTTGACGGTGAGCGGCGCACCCCCGCTGACGGTGCAGCCGATGAGCGACGCCGGTTCGGTGCCCGTTTCCGCGCAGGTGACGATCGCTTTGGAGGGCGAGCCCGCGTTGTAGTCCTCATAGGAGCCGGCGACGATGTGCTCGGGCGAGTTGGCTTCGCCGAGCGTCGAGACCGGGATGCTCACGCCGCCGCTGGTCGGGACTTCGACTTCCGCTTCGGCGTACGTGTTGGGGTCGATGCCGACCGATTCGCTTCCCTGCAGCGCGGCGAGCGGGTCCGCGACAGAGGGTTCGACGTTGTGCACGAGCAGGCCCACGCCTTCGTAGTCGCCCGCGGGGCGCTGCAGCGTGTAGAGCTTCGTGCTGCCGCCGATCGGGGCCACGTAGGGGTGCCCCTGGCCGTCGTCGTTGGTGTCGGCCGTCGGACAGTAGTCGGGGTTCTGCTCGAGCGCTTTGCCCTCCGCGATCCAGGTCTTGCCGTTGTCGGTCGAACGTGCAACCGTGATCGCCTCGTCGGCGTCCTTCGGCCGGTAGTCGAAGTAGCCGGTGAGCGAGCCGTCCGCGTTGCGGACCACATCGGGGAAGTAGTAGGGCGCGAACGGCAGCGTGCTGCCGGGCGGCTGCGAGACGGGCGCGCCGGTCTCAGGGTTCGCGCCGAGGCTCGAGCAGTAGCCGTCGAGCGGCCCGGGAGTGCCCGCGACACCGCTCGGGTAGGGGATCAGCTTGATCGCTTCTTTGCCGTTTTCGATGACTTTCTGTTCGCCCGGGTAGACGGCGAGGTTGGGCTCGCTGACGCCGCCAAGCGTCGTTTCCGGGCCACCGAAGGAGAACGTGGGCAGCAGATCGGAGCTCGGATATTCGCCTCCCTGCGCCGGATCGCCCTGAGACGTGTTCCACGGCCCCCCGGAGATCGTGTCCACAACCGGCGGCGCTTCCGGCGTGTAGGCGGTGCCTTCCGCGGCGGCCGTCGCGGTCAGGAGAAAGCCGGTCACGCTTGTTCCAGCGAGTACGACGGCAGCAAAGAGCAGGGCGGTGATGCGGCGCACGAAATCTCCGATCCTCGACGGTTGGACTCGCGCTTTCTACCAGCCACGTTTTGAGTCCAGGGGGTCGGTCACGGGATTTTCACTTCGACCGTCACCCGCCATTCACATGTCGGACCCGGTGGGACTCCGGCCAGTTCACCAATCGTTCACACGGTGATCTCGGGCTCGTTACAAGAACCCGCATTTTGCGACCGAATCTTCTATCCATGGATGCGAAGCCGCCACTGTGGGAGTCTCAAACCGCAACCGGACCAGTGGCCGCCTCCGCACCGACGGACCCGACAGCGCGGGCCGTGGAGCCGGGGACGACCACGCGACCGGCGACCGCGGCCGTGTCGAGGGTGGACATGCACTGCCACTCGACCGCCTCCGAGGTCTCGCGACTGGGGGTGCAGCGCGCGGCGGGGCTGCCCGAGTGCGCAACCCCTCCCGAGGAGGTCTATGAGCTCGCCAAGCGGCGGGGGATGGACTTTGTGACGATTACCGACCACGACACGATCGCCGGTGTCTTGGAGATCGCAGGGCGCCCCGACGTGTTCGTCTCGGAGGAGCTCACCGCGCACTTCCGTGGCGAACCGCGAGCCGCGGTGCACGTGCTCTGCTACGGGATCGATCCCTCCGACCACGAGTGGCTGCAGGCCCACCGTGGCGATGTGGAGGCGTGCGCGCGGTACATGCACGAGCGCGCGATCGTGTGCGCGCTGGCGCACCCCTACTACACCGTGGAGGCGCCCCTCACCGCGCGCCACCGCCGCCAACTGGCGGCCCTGTTCGGAATCTGGGAGGTCCGCAACGGTGCTCGCGCACGCGAGCTCAACCGTCCCGCGGCGACCTACATCGCCACGCTCGACGGCATCGGGATCGGGGGCAGCGACGATCACGCCGGGGTGGACATCGGGCGCACTTGGACCGAGGCCCCGCCCGCGGCGAGCCCCGCGGAGTTCCTCGCCCACGTGCGCGCCGGCAGCGTGCGCGGTCGCGGCGAACAGGGCAGCGCCGCGAAGTGGGCCCACGCCGCGATCGCCCTCGCCGCGCGCACGCTCGGAAGTGGCCCGCGGTCCGAGGACGGGCTGCGGGACATCGACCCTGGCGCACCGGGGGATGGCGCGCAGACCGAGGGCCCGACACCCACCCTCGACCAGGGGGACTCGCACACCGATCGCGGCGGCGAGGCCGACAGTCACGCCGAGGCACCCGGGGGCGGACGGGGGCCAGATCCGCGTGCCGTGCTCACCATGGCCCAGCGCCTGCTGCGCGAGGGCGACGCCCGCCAGGGCGCGGTCGGCGCGGACATCACCCCGGCGGATGCGCGCAGCCTGCTGCGCGCGTGGCTCGCTGCGGTCGGGCTCGACGAGCTCGACGAGCGCGGGCTGATCGCGTACATGCAGGACGAGCGCTTCGCCCACTCCGACTTGCACCGCCGCGCCTGCCGCGCCCATGAGCGCAAGCTGCGCGCCGCCGTCGAGTCCGTTGTGCAGGCGATCTCCAGGCCCGCGGACGCCTCACAGAAGGGCGGCATCGATGCGCTCGGCGCCGCGATGACGATCTTCGAGGGCTGTGTCGCAGCGATCCCCTACGCCCCCGCCGCCGCGTTCTTGGGGGCGGAGAAGGCCAAGCTCGACTCCCGCGAGGGGGAGACCCCACGGGTCGCGATCATGGCCGACGGGATCGGGAGCACCCACGGGGTTTCGCGCACGCTCGCAGAGATCCGCCAGCGCGGGGTCCCCGGCTTCGAGATCGAGGTGATCGGCACCGACCCCGACGTCGACCGCCGCCTCGCCGCGGTCGCGGAGGTCGACGGCCCCTTCTACCCCGGCCTGCGCATCGGCGTCCCCAGCCTGCCCGCCGCTGTGGAGACGCTCGCCGAGGGCGCCTTCGACGCGATCCATGTCTGCTCGCCCGGGCCCGTCGGGGTCGCGGGCGCACTGATCGCGCGCGCACTCGGCGTGCCCCTGATCGGCAGCTACCACACCGAGCTCACCGCCTACGCCGCCGAGCGCTCCGGCGAGCTCCACCTCACGCAAGCGATGGCGATGGCCGTCGCGGCGTTCTACGGAGCGTGCGAGCTCGTGCTCTCCCCCAGCGCCGCGTCCGACGACGCCCTGCAGGAGATCGGCATCGGCGCTGAGCGCCGCGCGCGTTGGGACCGGGGCGTGGATAGCGAGCGCTTTCACCCAGCGCTACGCGGGCAGCTCGAGCTCGACGGCGAGCTGAACGTGCTCTACGCGGGCCGCATAACCCAAGAGAAGGGCGCGGAACTCCTCGCCGAAGCATTTCTCGAAGCTCGCCACCGCGACCCCCGGCTGCACCTCGTGCTTGCCGGTGGGGGGCCCGAGCAGGAGCGGCTGCGCGAGTGCGTCGGCGAGCACGCCACCTTCCTCGGATGGCTCGACGGGATCGAGCTCGCGCGCGCCTACGCGAGCGCCGACATCTTTCTCTTCCCCAGCACCACCGATACCTTCGGGCAGGTCATCCTCGAGGCCCAGGCCAGCGGCCTGCCCGTCGTCGCCGTCGCCGCCGGCGGCCCCCTCTCGCTGATCGAGCACCGCGTCAGCGGCCTGCTCTGCAAGCCCGCCCCCGACGCCCTCGCGGAGGGCGTGCTCGAGCTCGCCGCCTCCCCCCTATTACGCCGGCGCCTCGCCGCGCTCGCGCTCGCCGGGGTGCGTGCACGGACCTGGGAGGGCGCCATGGAGCGGCTCGCCGCCGGCTACCGCCGTGTCCTCGATCAGCCCCGTCACGCGAGCGACACCACACACCCCGAGGCCCGTCATGCTGCGTAGCGTTCGTCCACGCGACCCGCGTGGCGCACCGTGACGCATAGCGCCCCCACATACACCCAGCGGGTGGCCCTCATGACGCGTGACTGGGGCCGAGAGCCCCGGCTCTCCCACCCCGGGCCGGCTGCGCCATCCTCCGGGCCCGGCTCGATCGCGGTCGCGTTGCACGAGATCGAGCCCGCGACCTTCGAGCGCTGTGTCGAGGTCCGCCAGTGGCTCGATGAGCGCGGCGTGGATCGCGTCACCCTGCTCGTGATCCCCGCGCGCGACCTGCACCCCCTCGGGGAGCGCTCGCCCGAGCTGGTCGAGTGGCTGATCGAGCGCCGCCGCCGCGGCGACTCGATCGCCCAGCACGGCTTCCAACACGAACAGCTGCGCCGCGCCGCGTGGTCCCCACGTGCCCTCACGCCCCGACGGCGGCGCGCCGCGGAGTTCGTCGGGCTCGACGGCCCCGACACCCGCCGCGCCGTCGAGGCCGGCTGGCGTCTGCTCAAGCTCGCCGGGATCGAGCCCGACGGGTTCGTCGCGCCGGCTTACGCCTACACCTCCGCGCTACGGGGTGCCCTGCGCGCGCGCTTCCGCTGGTGGGCGAGCCTGCTCGCCCTGCATGGCGGAGCGGAGCGTCCCTGGCGCCGACTCGCCCCCGCGTGGGGCCCCACCTCCGTCCGCGCCGGGGCACTCCTCCCGGGCAGCGCCGTGCGCCTGGACCTCGCACCCACCTCCCTCCAGCACCCCGGCCGCATGCAGGCACTCGAGCGGATGCTCCTCCATAGCCCCCAGCGCCGTCTCGCCGTCACCTACGACGAACTCGCCGCAGCGCCATCCCATGCTGAGAACACTGAGGCTTCCAGCGCGCCCGCACCCGGCTTCGCCGCGTAGCCCAGGTGGGGCAACCTGAAGAGGTTCTCGATCGTCCGCAGCAGCGAGAAGTCGTTGAACGGTTCCTGGTTCGCGGTGCCCGCTTTCACATAGGGCGAGAGCAGTAGCGCCCCCACCTGACCGCCACCCGTGGGCGGCAACTGCACGCCCGGCTGCGTCGCCGTCGGGGTCGTGGTGGGAGTTGTCGTGGCGGGAGCGGTGTCCGCCGGGGCTCCAGCGGCTGGTGTCGCGGGCGATGTCGTCGAGGTCGCGGGCGATGTTGTCGAGGTCGCGGGCGTGGTCGAGGTGGCAGGCGTCGTCGAGGTCGTCGAGTTCGCAGGCGACGTCGAAGTCGCGGGAGCCGTCGTGGAGGTCGCGGCGGGAGTTGTCGCGGCAGGGGCCCCGGTAGAGGGCGTCGTCGCTGCGGGCCCCGTGGTCGTCGTACCCGGGGACGCTCCCGCCGGCTGCCCACCCGCCGAAGGCGCAACCGCGGCCGGCGCCGGAAAGCGAGGCTGCAGGCAGCACGAGCTCGAGTCCGCGTACTCCCCCGTGGTGGGCGCCTGATCGGTGGTGATGATCAACAGCCCGCCGTGGCGGTAGGCCGGGGAGGCGAGGATCTCGGGGACCACACGGCGCAGGAACGTTTCCGCAGCCGGCAGACCGCTTGGCGCCCCGGGCGCACACGGGGTGGAACGCCCGTCGTGGCAGAGATCGGGCACGATGTAGGAGAGCGCGGGGGTGCGCTTGGCGCTCTCGAGGTCGCTCGCGAGCCCTTCCAGACCCACATCGTCGCGGTCGCATTCGGGCGAGTGGAGCACACCGTCGAAGTAGGTGAAGGGGTCGCGGAAGGTCGCGAAGGTGTCCCCTTCCGGCGCCTGCGCGGTGGGGTCGGCCGCGCCGAATTCCGGGTGCCAACAGGCGACGGCCGCCGAGTGGGCGAGTCCCGATCCAGATCCGCTCGCCGCGGCTATCGACCCCGCTGCGGATCTCGATCCCCCCGCCCCCAGCTTGGACGCTCCCGCCTGGGGTGCGGGCCCACCTCCGGGAACGTCGCCCAGCCCTTCGGCGTACACCCGCCAGCTGAGGCCCTTCGCAGTGAGCTGTTCACCGACGGTCTGAGCTTCTTTCGGGTAGATGCAACCTTGCCCGTTGTACTGCCCACTGCTGTCGGCCTGCCCCGGAACGATGTCGGTGAAGGTCGGGCAGTCGGCCGCGGTCTGCGGGGTCGGCCCGAGGCCGCTGATCAGGGCGATCTCGTCGGCGAGCTCTTCGTGGGCCACACCGTAGAAGCGCACCAGCAGCTCGCCGCGATGCTCCAAGGTCTGCGCCACGTACGGCGCAGGAGATTCCGGCCCGAACGTCTCCGCGTAGGGCTGATCGGCGAGCACGATCAGAAAGACGTGCTTCACCGGTGGCAGTTTCGCCCCCCCGCCCGCGGAGCCGGAGCCTTTGGAGCTGCCCGAGTGTTTGTGAGCACCGCCGGAAGAGGGAGTGGATTGCGAGGATTCCCCAGCCCCCGATTCGGAGCTCGGCGGAGCCGCCGGTTCCGGCGTGGGCGCCGCTTCACTCGGCGGCGCCAGCGTCGAGGCGAGCGTGGTCGGAGTCGGCGCCCGAGCGGGCATCACCAGTGTCAGCGGCCCCCGACGGGCCGCATCCAGCTGCCCCGCGGCGCCGCCCCCGACACCGCCCACGATCGTCCCGAACCCCAGCATCGCGATTATCAAGGCCGCAGCGGCGAGCGGGCTCGGCAGTGCGCCCCACCTCGGCGGGGTGCTCTCGGCAACGGCTGACCCACAGACGGGAGCCTGCAGGTCCGCGAGAATCTGTTCCAACCCCGGGGACCTCGGGCCACAGCGTACGCCGCAGCTCAGGCAGTAGCGCTGGTCGGCGGCCAGCGCTACGCCGCACTGCGGACAGGTGCCCAAATGCCCGGCTGCGAACGGTTGCTGCGCTCCGCTGTCCTCGCTCACTTGCAAACCGGGTACCTCATCAGCGCCAGCGCGAGCGTTCGGGACTCTCCCCTGCTCACGCAAGCTCCCCGCTCAACTCGCCGGAGGGCCCGGCGGGAGCGCGACCGTGGGGACCTCGGGACGCCCATCCTCGCGGGGCACCTCGAAGGCGTGCTCACCATTCCCAGACATAGCCGCCGACCCGTTGGCGGCGGCGGCGCTCGGGACGCGCTCCATCAAGACCTTGCCGCACTGCCAGCAGTAGAGCGCCCCGCGGCCGTGCATCGAGCCGCAGTCGGGGCAGGTGCCCGTCTCCACGGGCTCGCGGAGGCTGAGCACTCGCTCGAGCTCGCCGAGCTCGGCGTCGCGCTCCTGCAACTCGGCGGCCTTGCGCACGAGCACGTCGAGGCGGAAGTGGTCGCGAATCGCCATCTCATAGGCGAGGCCACCGAGATCCCAGTGCAGCTCAGCAACCTGCGCGAGCAGCTCGTCGCGCCGGCGTTCCAGGCCGGCGCGCCCATCGCTGGAGGTAGAGCCGCCGGCAGCAGCGGGGGCTTGTCGCGGAACATCCGCGTCGGGGTGCCCGCGTAGCGAGTCGAAGATGCCCATCAGCCGGTGGTCACCACGTCGGGAATGTTGCGCGTCTTCTGCTCCGCGCTTTCACCGCTGTTAGAAGAGCTCGACTTGGGAGAGGAGGTTTTGCTCGAGCCGCCGCCGTTCTTCGAGGATCCCCCGGAGGAGGAGGAGGAGGAGGAGGATTTCGAAGAGGAGGACGATGAGCCTTTGCCAGCGGTGCTCGTTCCAGCGCCGCCTGGAGGAGTGCCGGCGGTGGACGAGGGGCTTTCCGTGGGGGAGGTGATCGCCGGAGCGCCACCGGTGCTCGTACCCGAAGCCGCGGCTCCCGGCGAGGCGACCGAGATCACCTGCGCCGGAACGGGCGCCGCTTTGCCCTCGCCGGCGCGACCGATCAGCACACCCACACCCATCGCCAGCAGCAGCACGCCGACACCCGCGACGGCGGTGGCGCTCGAGAAGCGCCCGCCCCCCGCGGTCGCCCGCTCGCTCGTTGGGGGGCCCGAACCTGAGGCAGTTGCGGGCGTGAAACGGTTCAGGAATTGGCTGCGCGCCTGCACCTGGCGCCCCCCACACTCCAGGCAGTAGCGCTGATCGTCGGCGAGCGTGGCGCCGCAGTAAGCGCAGGCTCTCATAGGCATCACATCATAGGGATTCGCCCTGCAAGCAACTGGTGACGATTCGGTGAACGGGCCGTGCGGATGGGCTCTGGCGTGAGACACTGGCGCGCGCATTCGCTCTGATATCGCTCCGATCGTCCCCACAACGCTTTGCACTCCGATCGTCGTCACAAATTCTTCACACGATCGGGTGTCCCGGTGGGACAGGTTTTAGAGTCCATGCCACAGGGGCCCCCAGCTCGCCGATGATGACCGAGTCCTACGCCGTGAGTCCGCCACCTGCGGAATCCGCGACCCTGAGCCCACCACCTTCCTCCCCGGGATTGCAGTCAGAAGTGGCGCGGCGCCAGGCGCGGATCTTTGGGAACCTCGAGCTCCGTACCGACGAGATGCAGGCACTCGTGGCCGGAGCGCGCGTGGGCCTCACCGTGCGCGAGTTCCAGGTGCTCGCAGTGTTGGCCGGTCGCGAGGATCGGGTGATGCGCCGCCCCGAGATCTACCGGCTGGTGTGGGGCGGCGAGATGAAGCACCGCGACCGCGCAGTCGATGTGTTCGTGCGCAAGGTCCGCACCAAGCTCGCCGCCGCGGCCCCCAGTTGGACGTATATCCACACCCACTTTGGCATCGGCTACCGCTTCGCACCCGAGCCCACGCCGCCGACTGAGACAGGAGTAACCGCGCTATGAAGTGGTCCCCCAGCCGCCGCCGTTGGCCGCTATTCGTTGGCGTACTAATCGCCGGAGCCCTGCTGGCGAGTGCCGCGCTAGCTCTGCCGCTCGCGACACCCAAGTCACCTAAACCACCCAAGCTCAAGCCCCCCCACGCCGCCACCGCGCGAGCGGTGCACGCCGGCGAAACCACCGTCGCACTCGACGGCACGGTCAACCCCCACGGCATGGAAACCACGTGCTACTTCCAGTACGGGACCACTCTCGCCTACGGAGCGCAGACACCTAACGCCGCGGTGGGCAGCGGCACCACGGGGGTGAAGGTGAGCCAACCGCTCACGGGACTGCAAGCAGGCACCACTTACCACTATCGCATCGTGGCGAGCAGCGAAGGGGGCGCGTCTGACGGAGTGGATCGCACCTTCGTCACCAAACGGATCCCGCTGAAATTCGTGATCGTCAAGGGGTCGGCGGTGAGCGTATTCGGGAGCCGGTTCTCGCTGGCCGGCACCCTCTCCGGCGCAGGCGGCGCCGACCACGGGGTCACCCTGCAGGCCAGCACGTTCCCCTACCTGACCGGCTTCGGCGACCTCGGCGCGTCGGCAACGACGAACGCCGCCGGCGGCTTCACGCTCAGCACCCCGAGCCTCACCCAGACCACCGAGCTGCGCGTGCGCACACTCGACGCGCCGCCCATCTACAGCCAGGTCGTCAAAGTGAAGATCGCGGTGCTCGTGACCCTCACCGCGCGCTCAACGGGGAAGCTTGGCTTCGTGCATCTCGCTGGCACCGTGGCGCCCGCCGAGGTCGGCGCGCCCGTGGCGTTCCAGTGGGTCAGGCCAACGGGCAGGCCCGTGACCGTGGGGAGCACCGTGGTCAGGCGGGGTAGCGCGAGCCTTTCGCGCTTCGGCGCCACCTTGAGGATCCGCCACGGGGGCTCCTACCGTGCGCTCGTGCGGGTCAGCAACGGCAAACAGGTGTCGGGCGCCAGTCGGACCGTCCTCATACACGCACCGCCGATCGTGCACAAGAGGCATCGAGTCCACCCCCGCCCTTAACGGCGCGCGGCACGAGCGCGCGGCACGAGCTTGACCGCGTACGTGCGGGCTCTCGGGAGGTCGGGAGCCGGCAGGTGGATCGTGAGGCTTGCGCTCAGATGCCCGCGGCCGGCACGTAGGCGCACCCGACCGACGTGGTTGAGGCGCAGCACGACGGTTATGGCCCGGTTTTGCGGGATCGAGAAGCCCACCTTGCCAATCGCAATCGCTGCTCGCGCGTGTCGCGCGGCGCGGGCTATCGCTGTGGCTGTCAGCGTGAGGCGCCCACGGCAGGCGACTGTGGCAGTGCAACGCAGCTTGACGCGCGCACGCCCGATCCGGGTCTGGATGCGCCTATCGAGGAGTACCACGCCGCCACCCGCGGCCCGGTAGGCGGCCACGCCCTGCTTGGCGGTGGGGCTGGTCGAGGAGCCGTCGCGTGCAACCTGCGTACCCAGGACGATTTCACCGCTCAGCTGTGGCCCGGATGGCGGGGGTCCGGACGGTGGGGGCCCGCTCGGCGGTGGTTCGTCCCCGAACACCCACACCGCGCCCGCCCAGTTGTTGTCGCCGATGCCACCGACGAGCGCGGTGTCGCCTTCGCCAGAGAGCGCCACGCTCCATCCGAATTCGCCCTTGCCGTCCTCTTCCTCACCGCCCGTCAGCTTTTCGCCCCGCTGCGCCCAGGTCGCACCCGCGCCGGAGCCTGTGCGCGCGAACAGCCACGCCGCGCCGCGCTGTTCATCGTCCTTGACGCCGCCCACCAGCGCCGCGCTGCCGTCGGGGGTGAGTGCGACGGCGTCGCCGAAGTAGCCACTGCCGACCTCACCGGCCCCGGTGAGCTTGGCGCCCTGCTGTGCCCAAACCGCCCCCGAGCCAGAGCCCGAGCGCGTGAACACCCACGCTGCGCCCGCGCCTTCGCCGTCGTGAAAGCCGCCGATCAGCGCGGTGTCTCCTGCTGCGGAGAGCGCGACGCTCTGGCCGAACTCACCTTCGCCGCTCTCCCCACCCCCGGTCAGCTTTTCGCCTTGCTGGGTCCACTGCGCTTGCGAGCCGGAGCTCGAGCGCGTGAACACCCACACCGCGCCCGCGCCATCGCCATCTTTGCGAGCACCGATCAGTGCGGTTTCGCCGTCGGCGGAGAGCGCCACATTCCAGCCGAACTCGCCCTCGCCGCTCTCCCCACCCCCGGTCAGCTTTTCGCCCTCCTGCGTCCAGGTGGAGCCAGAGCGCGCAAACACCCACGCTGCGCCGGTGTCGCTGTGGTCGACGTAGCCGCCGACGAGCGCGGCGTCGCCGTCGGCGGAGAGCGCGACACTCTGGCCGAACCAGCCGCTGCCGCTCTCCCCCGCCCCCGTGAGCTTCGCCTGCTGCGTCCACGTGGAGCCCGAGCGCGTGAAAACCCACGCAGCGCCGACGCCACCGTCGTTGGGGGCTCCGATCAGAGCGGTATCGCCATCGGCGGAGAGCGCCACGCTACGACCAAAGCGGCCCGCGCCGACCTCTTCGCCCCCAGTGAGCTTTGCCTGCGGCGTCCACTTCGAGCCCGAGCGCACGAAGACCCACACCGCGCCGGCTTCGTCGCTGTCGCGAGGCGCGCCAACCAGGGCGGTGTCGCCGTCGGCGGAGAGCGCCACGCTACGGCCGAAGCGACCCGCACCGATCTCTTCCTCGCCGGTGAGCTTTGCGCCCTGTTGAAACAGCGGTGCCGATCCACTCGCGAGGCTGTCGGGCAGCACCGCGCCGAGCAGCAGCACCGAGAGCGACACGGCGGCCAGCACCCCAGGCCACAGGGCGGTCAGTCTGATCGAGGGCAACGTCGGGGGAGTCATCGAGAGTTGGCGCCACGCACGAGCGGCCGGCAGGCAGCCGACTCGTGCACAGCGGGTGCAGTATCTAACTCCGCGAGCGCGCCCATACTCCAACCCTTCACGAGATGTTCACAGCGGATAGGCGGGGGCTGCCCAGGCTGCTCTTGTCCACCGGCCCATCCGAACCCGGCCGGGCACCGCGGCTTTGTCGAACAGCGCCAGCATACCCACGCAAGACACCAACGGGGCCGCCAACGGCCACCCCCGCGTGCTGATGCTCGGGATGGGCTGGTTTCCCGCGACGGTGGGCGGACTGGACCGCTACTACCGCTCGCTGTTCGAGCAGCTTCCCGAGGCGCGCGGCGTGGTGATTGGCCCAGCCGCGGGCGCTCCCGCTGCGATCGCCGCCACCGCGCGCCACGACCTTCCGCTCGCGCGTCGCCTCGGGGCGTTCTGGCTGGCGGCGCGGCGCGGCGCGCGCGGCGCCGAGGTGGTGGACGCGCACTTCGCGCTGTACGCGGCGGCCCCGCTGTTGTTCGGAGCGCGACGGAGACGCCCGACGGTATTCCACTTTCATGGGCCGTGGGCCGACGAGAATGCGGCGGCGGGCGACAGATCTCGTTTGAAGCGCGCGCTGCGCGCGGCCCTGGAACGTCGTGTGCTGCACCGCGCGGACGCACACGTGGTGCTGTCCTCTGCGTTCCGTCGAGTGCTGGTCGAGCGCCACGGCGTGGCGCCGTGGAGCATCAACGTGTGGGCGCCGGGAGTGGAGCTCGAGGAGTTCACTCCGGGCGATCGGCTACAGGCGCGCGCGCGGCTGGCGATCGACCCCGCGGCGTTCGTCGCGATCTGCGCGCGGCGCTTGGTGGCGCGCATGGGGATCGACCTGCTGCTCGACGCGTGGACCGAGATCGAGCACGAGCTGCCGGCCGGCTCGATGCTGCTGCTGGTCGGCGATGGGCCCCTACGCGAGGCGTTGGCTGCGCGCGCGGCCAAGCCACCGCTGGCGGGATGCGTGCGCGTCATGGGCAGGCTCTCCGACGAGGCGCTGATCGAGGCCTACCGCTGTGCGGATGTGGCGGTGGTGCCGAGCGTCGCGGTCGAGGGCTTTGGACTGGTGGTGCTCGAGGCGGCGGCGTGTGGCACGCCGAGCATCGTCAGCGACGTGGGCGGACTGCCGGAGGCCGCGGCGGCGCTCGAGCCCTCGCTCGTGGTCGGCGCCGGCGACGCGAGGGCGCTCGGCGCACGGCTACAGGCGGCGGCACACGGGGCGCTGCCCACACGGGCCGCGACACGCAGCTACGCCGAGCGCTTCGCCTGGCCGGCGGTCGCCCAGCGCCACCGCGCGTTACACCGCCGGCTGGTGGCAGGCGAGCGCGACGAGCGGCTGCGGGTGGTGTACCTCGACCACGTCGCTCGGCTCTCTGGAGGTGAGATCGCGCTGCTGCGCCTGTTGGGACATCTGCGGGGCGTGAACGCACACGTGATCCTCGGCGAGGAGGGGCCACTCGCGGCGCGGTTGGCGCAGGCCGGGATCTCGGTCGAGGTGCTCCCGATCGCGACCGCAACACGCGATGTGCGCAAGGACACGGTGCACCTCGGCGGCGCCTCACCGGCGGCACTGTTCGGCACGCTCACTCACGTCGCGCGGCTCACCCTGCGCCTGCGCCGGTTGCGCCCCGATCTCGTGCACACCAACTCGCTGAAGGCCGGCGTGTACGGCAGTCTCGCGGCGAACGCCGCGGGCATCCCGGTGGTGTGGCACCTGCGCGACCGCCTCAGCGCCGACTACCTTCCGCGCCCTGCGGTGCCCCTCGTACGCCGGCTCGTGGGGCGCATGGCGGACGGGGTGGTCGCCAACTCGAGCGCCACATTGGACACGCTCGCCCCACGCGCACAGCTGCAACGGGTGATCCCCGATTCGGTGGAGCTCTCCCCATACCCCCGCACGCCCGACCCCTCCACGACGACGTTCGGGATGGTCGGGCGGATCGCGGCGTGGAAGGGGCAGGATCTGTTCCTGCACGCATTCGCGGCGGCTTTTCCCAACGGAGCACAGCGAGCGGTGATCGTCGGCGCGCCGCTGTTCGGAGAGGAGGCCTACGAGCTGCAGCTGCGCGCGCTCGTGTCGCGACTGGGACTCACCGAGCGGGTGCAGCTGCGGGGCTTCCGCGAGGATGTGTGGCGCGAGCTCGCGGAGATGGACGTGCTGGTCCATGCGTCGGTGATCCCGGAGCCCTTCGGCCAGGTGGTGCTCGAGGGCATGGCGGCGGGCCTCGCCGTGATCGCGCCCGACGAGGGCGGCCCGGCTGAGGTGATCGCCGACGGAGAGACGGGCCGCCTCTTCGCGGCCCGCAGCGTCGTTGCGCTCGCCGCCGCGATGCAGGCCCTGGAGGCCGACCCCGGGGCGCGCGAGCGGCTGGGGAGCGCGGCGCGGCGCGCTGTCGGGGCGTACCACCCCGCGCGGGTGGGGGAGCAGCTGGAGGGGGTGTATGCCGATGTCTTGGGACGGTAACCGCCGCTCCACGGGCACCGTGTTGCCATCCGCCAAGGCGCTCGCGCGGCGCGTGGTGCCGCATACCCTGTACCGCCGCTACCGCCGGCGCAAGGTCGCCTCACTGATCGCCGCGTATCCCACGCGCGAGGTGACGCACACCTACGGCGGGCACTCGCTGCGCGTGCAGCTCACCGATCCGTTGGCGGAGGGTTGGTATGACCACGACTGGGACCAGCTGGAGGCGATCTCGTTTCTGCGCGAGCAGCGCGTGCTGAGGCCCGGCGCCGTGGTCTTCGACCTGGGGGCACACCAGGGGATCGTGGCGCTGATGCTCGCGCGTGAGGTGGGTGAGACGGGGCGGGTGCTGGCGATCGAGGCGGAGCCTCACAACGCGCGGTTGGCGGCCGCCAACCGCGAGCTCAACGGAGCCGAGAACCTCACCGTGCTGCACGCAGCGGGGGCGGCAAGCGCCGGTGTGATCTCCTTCGCGGAGGGTCTCAACGGCCAGATCGACGAGCACACCGCCGCCGGAAACGTGGAGGTGGTGGCGGTGACGATCGACGATCTCGCGCGTGAGCACGGTACGCCGGACCTCGCGCTGATCGACGTGGAGGGCTACGAGGGGCAGGTGCTCGAGGGCGCGCGCGAGACGCTGGCAGGGAGCTCCACGAGCTTCCTGGTGGAGGTCCACGAGGCGCTCAGCTCCTACGGTGGGCGGGCCGAGAAGATCGTGGAGCTGTTTGCGGGCTTCGAACGTTTCGTGGCGATCGAGGACGACCAACCGTTCCTGGCGCTGGAGGGCACCCCGCCGTCGGGGAGGTTCTTCCTGATCGCGATCCCCCCGGGCGCTCGCCGCAGCACCGCTTGACCCAGCCCCGATCGCTACGGATCCCTCGAGCGGGGGCCGCGGCCCCCGCTCGACGGATTGGACGTGGCGCTACTCCCTACACGCCGAGGCCGCCTCTATTTGGCGGACCATTCTTTCCCAGATGCGAGTTTGAAGAACACTTCACCGCTAAACGCGGCTTTTTCGCCATTGATTTCGACTTCGCTTCCGGAGGCTTCGTTGAACACCAGTTCGTGTTCGACGTGTTCTGTTTCCACGCCGGGATAGTTGCAGATCATTCCCTTTTTGGCGCCGCTTGTCAGTTTGAAGCTGCCCGTCATGACACACGTTCCTTTGGTTTTGATCGTAACGACACCAAATTTAGTACCCGTACTTGGTATGAAGTTGAGTCTGATGCTCCCTTTTTCCCCTTCTAGGGGAAAGACCAGCGGTTCGGTGTCAACTGGGGCCACTTCACAGCCGGGTTCACCCGGCACGCTGCAACCTTCAAAGATAAGGGATTCTATGGAATTTTCATTATGCTGCCCGATAAAACCGCCTTTGACTTTTATTTCCGAGCATTCAACGGATAGTTTTGCACTTTTTATAGTAAAATGTTTTGTGACATGCGTTTTTGAGGACAATTCCGCTTTGCCAACGAGCAAATGGGCTTCCACCCACCATTCCGCAGCCGACGCCGACGCGGCCCCTACGGCACTGAAGCTGAACAGCACCAGCAGACCCAACAGTATTAACCTTACCTTAGACATTCAATATCCTTCCATTTGATTACAATAGTCTTTATAGAAAGCCATGCACAACACACCGTAGCCGATTGTGACCGGTGTGGGAAATCGTCGATCAGGCAAGCGGCGCCGGATGCCGGCATGGCGGTAAGTGAGCCGGCTCCGCGTGGGCGGGCTGGCAGCGCCACGAGGCACCGGGAGGCGCCGGTACAGCTAGCCGGGCGGCCCGGAGAGCCGCGCGGCCCGTTGAGCGATCTCCTCGTGGGAGAGATCCTCGGTGCGCTGGCTGAGCATCCACTGCTGCCCGTAGGGGTCGCGCAACCGCCCTCCGCGCTCGCCGTAGAACTGGTCCGCCAACGGATAGATCACCTCGGCGCCCGCCCCAACCGCGCGCTCCCACGCGGCATCGACGTCCTCCCAGTAGGTCGCCATGATGACACTGACAACTCTACCTAGCGCGTGAGGCGAGCTTGCGGGGGCGGTGTCTCCCTCTTCGTCGGTGACCATCACAACCGAGTCGCCAATCCGCAGCTCCGCGTGGATCACGCGGCCCTCGGGCCCGGCGAACCGCTCGCCGATCTCCTCGGCGCCGAAGGCACCGCGATAGAACTCGATCGCCTCAGCAGCTCCACTCACGACGAGCCGGGGGGTGAGCGTGCCCAGATGCTCGGGGATCGGGGCGAGGGGCTCGGCGTGGGCGTCGCCCCGCTCGCGGGCTGCCTCGGCCTCGGCGAGGCCGGGCTGCTGATAGATGCCGAGCACGTTGCCCGCGGGATCGCGAAACCGCGCGAGCTTCTCCCGAGCGTCGGGGTCGATGTGCTGCACGATCTCACCGCCCGCGGCGAGCACCGCGTCCACGGCGGCGGGGGCGTCGGCGACCATGATGTGGATCATCAAACCAGGCCGAGGCGAGGGCGGGCGATCGAGCACCCACGTGCCACTCACCTCGTTGACAGTATCGTCAAAGGCGATCTCGCCATCCCCGCGTCGCCGGATCCGCCAGCCGAAGGCCTGGCGGTAGAACTCGGCCGAGCGCCCGATGTCCGTGGCGGGAATCTCGATGTAACAGATCTTGCCGGTGGCCAGCGTTGGCGGGTCCGAGGCGCTCATCATCGTCCTTTACGTCGCTGTCGTGCTGGCGAGATTACTACTCCGCATCCCCACGAGCAGCTCTGCGCTGTAAAGCGCTCGGCGAGCATCGCTGCCAGTATGGCGGCCAATGAACCTGGCGCTTTCTCCACGGGCGGGCACACGAGCGGCGAGACACAGCCGATGACGCAGGGCGCCTCGGATCTCGAGCAGGCAACCCGCGTGGAGGCACTCAACGGCGGCGGGCACGTCGCGCAGCTCTCCCCGGCGTGGGAGATCTGGGGCCCCAATGGGGGCTACCTCGCAGCCATCGCGCTGCGCGCCGCGGGCACCGTCGCTCAGATTCATCAGCCAGCGAGCTTCTACTGCCACTTCCTCAGCTCGCCCGCCTTCGAGACCGTGCAGCTCGACGTCACCGTCCTCAAGCGGGGCCGCCGCGCGGAGTCCTTCGCGGTGCAGATGACACAGCAGGGCAAGCCGATCCTCCACGCACTGGTAAAGACCGCCGCCGATGCTCCCGGGTACAGCCACCAGCACCCCCAGGCGCCCACCGTCCCCGCCCCCGAGGCGCTGAAGAGCTTCGAGGAGCTGCTACCCCCCGAGCGGCGCCCAGCCTTCAGCTTCTGGAACAACATCGAACGGCGACCCATCGACCAGGACACCGCGCACCTGCCAATAGCACCGGTACTTCAGGACACCACGGATGCGCCGACGCCCCAAGTCGCGACGGATGAGCCGATAGCACCGGTACTCCGCGAGTGGACCCGCTACCGACCACGCGCGTGCTTCGAGGACCCATTCCTCGACGCCGCGCGCGCCCTGATCCTGCTGGACACCTACGGCTTTCCCGCCGCCTACCGGCGCTACCGCAGCTGGAAGTACCTCGCGCCCAACCTCGACACCAGCGCCTGGTTTCACCACCTCAACCCCGCGTGCGAATGGCTGCTGATCGACAGCGAATGCAGCATCGCCGACCGCGGTCTCATGGGCGTCACCGGCAAGGTCTGGGATACCGAGGGAACACTGCTCGCCACCGGGTCCGCGCAGTTGTGCTGCATTCCGGGAGACCGCCCCTGACACGCCGGAAGAGCGCAGGATGTCTCGAGCGCGACATACGACCAGCGGATCCGAAGACACCCCGTCCGCTGCTTGCCGGCTAATGCTCGCCATCCCAGTAGTCGACCCTTCCGTCGGCACGTCTGAGCATCACCTTGTCATCGGGGTTACCGGGCCAGACCCCAATCTTGTCGCTGTCGGGATAGACCGCGACCGCCGGCTCGCGCGCACTCGAGAACATCACTATCCGTGCTACCGCATCGCCGCGATTGGTCGCCTTGTGTGCGCCGGTAGGGCCTGGCGGGAAGCACAGCATTTCACCTCGAGCGAGCTCGTCCTCACCCTCGGGGGTGCGTACGACGACGGCGCCCTCGAGTACGAGGAGCCACTCCTCCTCATACTCATAGTGGTAGGGGCATACGCTCTCCCCAGTCGGAAGCTCGTAGACCTTGACCGCAAGCCCCTCGCCTCCCACGGCCTGGCCGACGTCCGCCAGGCCCGAGCGAAAGCCATCGGGATCGGCACCGTCATAAGCACAACCTACGCTGAGGACGTTCGCTCGACGCATTGGCCGATCTTTCCACATTCGAACCGACGGCTACGCCCGCGAGCCTGCGGGCGCCCGACACGTCCACAAAGGTCGCGATGGCCGTCAGCCAGCCACCGACGGTCCCGCGCCGACCGCTTTGGGCGCTGCCGCCACCTCGCCGCGGAGCGCCTTCAACGCGGCGACGTAGATCTCCGAGAACGTCGGGAACGGTTGGATCGTGTCGGCCAGGACGTCGAGTGGAATGTGGGCGCGGACCGCGAGCGTGGCCTGCTGCAGCCACTCGCCCGCCTCGGGGCCGAGCGCGTAGGCGCCGGTCAGCCGCTCGCCATTGCTGAGGAGCGTCAGGAAGCCGTTCTGCTCGGCGTACGCGCGCGTGTAGGTGGCGGTCTTCGACACCTCCGATAGCGGGACCATGGCACTGAAACGGCCAGCGGAAGCACCCACCGCCGCGGCCTGCGGGTCGGTGTAGACGACGCGCGGCACGGCCTCGTAGTTGGCCTTTCGCGGCTCGCCGAGGATGTTCGCGGCGACCACCTCGCCCTGGTACTTGCCGACGTGGGTCAGTGGCCAGAGACCGTTGACGTCGCCGATCGCCCACAGACGCTCCGCCGCGCGCAGGTGGGCGTCGACCGGAACACCATGCGCGTCCGGCTCGACACCGACGGTCTCGAGGCCCAGCCCGCGTACCCGCGGACGCCGGCCAGTGGCGATGAGCAGCCGCTCGCCGCGCAGCTCGCGCCCGTCGTCGAGCTCGACGACGTAGTCCTCGCCATCGCGTCGCGCGAGGGTCGCGTTCGCGGACAGGACGAGCTCGATGCCTTCGCGGCGCAGAACGTCGCCGAGCGCCTCACCCAGCGGCGCCGGCTCCCGACCGAGCACGTGCTCGGCCATGTCGATGACTACCGCCTCGCCGCCGAGTCGACGTACCGCCTGCGCCATCTCCACCCCGACCGGCCCGCCACCCAGGATCAGCAGGCGGCGCGGAATGGCCTTCATGGACGTCGCCTCACGGCTGGTCCAGACGCCGTCGAGCTCGCGTAGGCCCGATACGGGTGGCACGACCGGATCGGCGCCGTTCGCGAGTACCACGTGATCGGCGGTGTGCCGCACGCCGTCGACCTCGACGACACCCGGGCCGGCGAGCCGCCCGCTGCCGCGCAGCAGATCGATGCCATGATCGGCGAGCCAGCGCTCCTGCCCGGCGTCGGAGTAGTCGGAGACCATGGAGTCGCGCCACGCAAGCGCCGCCTCGACATCGACCTCGGCGCTCGCGGCCGCCTCGCGCGCCGCATGAACCGCCTCGCCCGGGCGCAGTAGCGTCTTCGACGGGATGCAAGCCCAGTACGAGCACTCCCCTCCCACGAGCTCGCGCTCGACGACAGCCACGCGCAGGCCGCCCTCCGCCAGAGCGCCTGCGCAGTGCTCGCCCGGCGAGCCGCCACCGAGCACGATCACGTCATAGTCGCTGGTCATCTCGGCAGCTCCTCCCCGGCGCGCTCGCGCACCATGTAAAGCGCATACCAGTCCGGCCAGTCCGGGTCCGCCTGGCCGGTTCGCTCCTCGTGCTTGCCGTGTGCCTCGGCCGCGCGCCGGAGCGCTTGCGCGAGGTCTTGCACGGACTCATACGCTGTAGTCATGGCTCCTCCTTTCAGCGGCCTGGCAGCCGTGTCGTGATCTCCTGCAGCAGCCAGCCGTTGCCATCCGGATCGCTGAGAACGGCGAACGAGCCGTAGGTACCGCGGTCGGGCGCCAACCCGGGCACACGGCCGGCGTCGTAGAAGCGTGCGCCCAGCACCTCCTCGTGGAA
Source organism: uncultured Solirubrobacterales bacterium (assembly GCA_963747875.1). Lineage (GTDB taxonomy): Bacteria > Actinomycetota > Thermoleophilia > Solirubrobacterales > Solirubrobacteraceae > Palsa-744. The sequence goes on along the minus strand of CAVVGU010000001.1, from coordinate 3,726,279 downwards.
CACCTCGCTCACTTGCATACCGCGCGCCGCCAGTTCGTTGCGTGCGGCCTCGACGTCGGGCACGACCAGGTACATGCCCTGGGCCGAACCTGGCGGGGCTGAGGTGATGTTCGTGCCAAACTGAATCGAGCACCCCGAGCCCGGGGGTGTGAACTGAACCAAACGGAAGTCCTCACCGCGGGCGATGTCGGCGTCGAGCCGCCAGCCGAGCCTTCCGTAGAACTCCTTCGCCCGATCGACATCCGAGACCGGCACGACCACGACCTCGAGCTTCACTTCCCCGGCCTTCACCGAAGGCGTGCCCGGCGCGTTCTCGCTGCTCGAGTCGACACTACTCATATCGGCCTCCATCCCAGTTGTTTGGCGCCACAACATGGTGGCGGGCAGCTTGTAGGTTCCCACGCGCGGAGTCCCGCGAAGAGGTGCAACGACATCGCTACGAGTCTAGACCCAGTCGCCGCCGCTGAACGGCGCAAATTGGGCCCTCCTGAGCGATGTTCGTGGTGTGGCCTCAGCCGCATACACTAGGAGCACGGGCAAAGCCAATGGCAGGAGCACGCCGGGAGCTGACTTGGATGTGTCTCGTTGGATGAGAGCGGTAGCACGGGGCCCCCTCTTCGGGTGTCTGTGTGAGCTCGACCTCGCTCGATCCCCCGGAGTTGGCCCGAAAGGATCTCGTCGGCCAGCCAGACCTATCGACCTCGCGCGTACGTCGGCGGATTCTGGCATTGGTGGCGGTGTTCGTAGTGATCGTGGCTGTGATCTCGCTTGTGCCCGGGCTGGCCAGCCTGCGTTCGCGTTTTGCGCACGCCGACCCGGCGTGGCTGCTGGCGGGCGCCGCGCTGAAGGTGCTCTCCGGTCTCGGCTACGTCGTCGTCTTCCGGGAGGTGTTCTGCCGGCGGATGAGCTGGAGGCTCAGTAGCGAGATCGGCTTTGCGGAGCTCGGCGCGAACGCGGTCATCCCGACTGGCGGCGCCGGGGGACTCGCGCTGGGCGCATGGGCGCTTCACCGTGGGGGCATGAGCAACGAGCGGATCGCGCGGCGCAGCGTGGCGTTCTTCTTGCTGACGAGCGTCCCGAACGTGGTCGGGGTGATTATCTTCGGTTTGGGTCTTGCCGTAGGCGTATTCGCTGGGCGTGCCAGCCTTGCCCTCACCCTTCTGCCCGCGCTCCTCGCGGGAGGGGCGATCGTCTTGACGATCGCAACCGGTCGGTGGGCCGGCGGCGCTCGGCGGCGCATTCATACGCGACGAGGGCCCGACTCGCGGCTGGGGCGCGTGCTGGGCGCACTCTCGGCGGGAGTGCAGGAGTCGCTCGATCTCCTGCGCCGACCGGCCCCGTTGCTGCTTGGGGGATTGTTGGCGTACCTGGCTTTCGACATCGCGGTCCTGTGGGCGACGTTCAACGCCTTCGGGAGCTCGCCGGGAATCCCGATCCTTTGCCTCGCGTACCTGATCGGCGAGCTCGGCGGTCTGATCCCGATTCCCGGCGGCATCGGTGGGGTGGATCTCGGACTCGTCGGCACGCTCGTCCTCTATCACGTGCCCGTGGGTCTGGCGACCGCGGCCGTCCTGGCTTACCGCGCGATCGCTCTCGTAGTCCCGGCGGTCCTCGGAGCGTGCGCGTTCGTGCTGCTTCGACGCTCGCTCGCGCGGGAGGCTCACGCGATCTCGAGCTGTGAGCCCAACGGAGAGGTCGAGATCATCGGCCGCGGACTGGTCAAGCTCACCTGAAGAGGAGGTTGGGCCACCCGCACGTCTTTTGACACACCAACCCAACCATCACTCAGCTGACAGGAGCCAGCCATGAGCACCAAACTCCCCGACCCCTGCCTGACCCAGGTCTACCGCTTGGAGGCCACACTTGGAGCGCCGCTGGATCTCGGCGAGGTCGGCCACGGCCACCGGCGGATCGTGCCCCAGACCGGCGGGACGTTCACCGGCCCAGAGCCCAACGGCAAGCTGCTCCCGGGCGCCAGGTGGCCAGACGGCCGCAGAGGCTGACCACTGGCCCCGCACGACGGCCAGCTTCAGGGCCATGCCGGCCAGCGAACATATATGTGGCAAACGTGGTTTGCTTGGTGGTATCGACGGCCCAAACCCGGCGGTCGTCACGAGATTTGGAGGTGTTCTGATGGGCGCGGCGGAGATTGACGAGGGCAAGCTTGAAGCCTTCATGGGGCAGGCGGTGACGGATATGGGCGCGATCATCAGCGGTCCGCTGATGCTAATCGGCGAGAAGCTCGGCCTCTACAAAGCGATGGCTCATGCGGGGCCGCTGACCTCGCAGGAAGTCGCGGAGCGTTCAGGTGCGGCTGAGCGATACGTTCGCGAGTGGCTGGGAAACCAGGCCGCGGGGGGCTATGTCACCTACGACCCCGAGAGCGACCGCTACACGCTGCCGGACGAGCACGCGCTCGCGCTGGCGGACGAAGACAGCCCGTTTTACATCCTGGGTGTCTATGACTCGATCGCATCGTTGTATGCCGACGAAGATCAGATCATCGAGGCATTTCGCAGCGGCAAGGGGATGGGCTGGCACGAGCACGACCATCGCCTTTTCCGTGGCACCGAGCGATTCTTCCGGCCCGGCTACCGCGCCCACCTTGTCGCTGAGTGGATTCCGGCCCTGGACGGAGTCCAGGAAAAGCTGCGGCACGGCGCCAAGGTCGCTGACGTGGGCTGCGGCCACGGAGCGTCGACGATCATCATGGCGGAGGCGTTCCCGAACTCACAGTTCTTCGGATTCGACTATCACGACGCGTCGATTGAGCGTGCACGCGAAGCGGCGAAGGACGCGGGCGTCGCTGAGCGCATCACCTTTGAGGTCGCCTCTGCCAAGGATTTTCCGGGTGAGGACTATGACCTCGTGTGCGTATTCGACTGCCTGCACGACATGGGCGACCCAGTGGGTGCCTCCGCGCATGTTCTGGAGACGCTCGGCTCAGACGGCACGTGGATGGTCGTCGAGCCGTTCGCGAACGATCGCCTCGAGGAGAACCTCAACCCCGTCGGGCGTGTCTTCTACGGCGCCTCGACCGTGATCTGCACCCCGGCCTCCCTCGACCAGGAGGTCGGCCTCGCGCTCGGTGCCCAGGCCGGCGAGGCGCGCCTGACCGACGTGCTCGAGCAGGGCGGATTCACCCGCGTGCGCCGTGCGACCGAAACACCGTTCAACCTGATCCTCGAGGCACGGCCTTGAAGGCCCGTGCGAGAGAGATCAAGAACCGCCGCTAACTGATAGTCGGTGCCCGACCACGCAGCTCTTCTTGCGTCAACGGATCCTACCGTGTGGTCCGGCTGATCGACGGAGTAAACACCAGCCGATCGACGGAAAGCTGCCAGGCTGATCGACGCCAACAGGCACGCGCCACCTGCGAGAGGACTGGAACCGACGAGTCGCCAACAGCCGGCGATCTGCACATTAGCTCGTCGGCGCGGCGGTGGTTGCTATCGACTGCGCTCTCTCGCCGCGACGCTCGTGCTGCTGGCTTGCCTAGCAGCACTACGGACTAGACTAACCGCCCGCTCACGGTGGCTCAACCGTTTGTCGGGGCTGCGTGGGCTCAGGTACCTCTAGCCAGTAATTGGTATCTGTATTCGAGCTGTGCGCTGCGCCCGCACGACGTTGCCCGAGGCGCCAGTTACCTCGACGTTGCCGCTGTAAATCTGGGTGAACTGCTCATCGCCGCCTGCTGATGCAGCGATCGACCACTGGCTCTGTGCCGAGGTCGAGCTTGGAGGCGCGGACGGCCCTTGCGTGGTGTCGCAATACGGAGGTCTCGCCCGAACAGCTCGCAGTGCAATTGATTGGGCCGATGAAGCCACCTGATCCTGCGAGACTGCCGGCGTGGCCGATGCGCTGCCTGAACTGATCCTCGCCGATGCCGTGGGCTGGCGCACGTGGCTTGGGGCCAACCAGGCGTGCGAGCCCGGGGTCTGGCTGGTCCTGGCCAAGAAGGGCACGACCGTGCCCACCCGGCTCACCTATGCGGAGGCGTTGGAGGAGGCGCTCTGTCACGGCTGGATCGATGGCCAGGTGAACAAACGCGACGCGCTGACCTACCGTCAGCGCTTCACACCCCGGCGCGCCCGCAGCGCATGGTCCCAGCGCAACATCGCGATCGTCGAGCGCCTCCTCGCCGACGGCCGCATGCAGCCCGCGGGCCTCGCCGCGGTCGAGCGGGCCCAGGCGGACGGCCGCTGGGAGGCTGCCTACCCGGGCCAGCAGACGATCGAGGTGCCCGCCGACTTCGCAGCGGCGCTCGCCGCCGAGCCCAGGGCGCAGGCGATGTTCGAGATCCTCTCGAGCCAGAACCGGTACGCGCTGCTCTACCGCCTCCACAGCGCCAAGCGGCAGGAGACCCGGCTGCGACGGATCGAGCAGTTCGTCGCGATGCTCGCCCGCGGAGAGACGATCCACCCACAGCAGCGCACTCTCCCCGGCTGAGGCGGCGGTGCGGGTTTGTCGCCCAGCGATGGGACGGCGAAGATCCGCTCCGACTACTTCGTGATCCGCGTCGAGCGCTGAGGCACCGACGGCGCTCCGAGTCACGCGAGGCGTGGGCGGTAAGGTGCAGGGCATGGATCAGCGCAGCCTCGGAGGTACGGGTGTCCATGTGAGTCCGCTCTGTCTCGGCGCGATGATGTTCGGCGCTTGGGGGGAGCCTGACCACGACGCGAGTATCCGCATCATCCATCGCGCGCTGGACGCGGGGATCAACTTCATCGACACCGCCGATGTCTATTCACGTGGAGAGTCCGAGGAGATCGTCGGCAAGGCGCTCAGCGGCGGTCGGCGTGAGCACGTCGTGCTCGCCACGAAGTTCCACGGCACGATGGGCGAGGACCCCAACCAGGCGGGCAACTCGCGGCGCTGGATCATGCGCGAGGTCGAGGCTTCGCTGAAGCGCCTGCAAACCGACTGGATCGACCTCTACCAGGTGCACCGCTGGGACCCGTGGACCGATCACGAGGAGACGCTCGGCGCGCTCTCCGATCTCGTGTCCCAGGGCAAGGTGCGCTACGTCGGCTCCTCGACCTACCCCGCGGCTGAGATCGTCAAGGCGCAGTGGGTCGCACGTGACCGGCGCCTACAGCGCTTCGTCTGCGAGCAGCCGCCGTACTCGATCCTCGCTCGCGGCATCGAGGCCGATGTGCTGCCTGCCTGCCGGGACTTCGGGATGGGCGCGATCGCGTGGAGTCCGCTGGCGGGTGGCTGGCTGTCGGGGCGCTGGCGCAAGGGCGCCGATGATCTGACCTCTCGGCGGGCGGCGCTCATCCCGCAGCGCTACGACCTCTCGATTCCCGCCAATCAGGCCAAGCTCGAGGCCGCCGACGCACTTGCGCTACTGGCCGAGGAGGCGGACGTTTCATTGATCCACCTGGCATTGGCGTTCGTCATCCACCATCCGGCCGTGACGGCGGCGATCATCGGTCCGCGCACGATGGAGCAGCTCGAGTCCCAGCTGGGCGCGGAGGACACGCAACTCGAGACTGCGCTCCTAGACCGCATCGATGAGATAGTGGCGCCCGGGATGACCGTGAACCCCACAGATGCGGGTTGGACCAACCCTGCGCTGGCAGCGGCAGCCCGCCGTAGATGAGCAATCCGCAGACGATGACCTACGAGGTCGGCGACCGGATCGCCCGGATCACGCTCGATCGGCCCGAGCGTGGCAACGGGCTCACGCCGACGCTGATCGCGGAGCTCGCCGCGTGCGTGGAGCGGGCGGACCTCGATCCAGCGGTCCACGTGCTGCTGCTCGCGGGCAACGGCAAGGGGTTCTGCGGAGGGTACGACCTCGTGGAGAGCGCCGAGCGCGATATGTCCACACTCGCCGGCGCGGCCCCGCAGGGCTCCCCACTGCACCCCAACGTGATCGCCGCCAACCACGACCCGCGCGGCACGTGGGACCCGATGGTCGATTACGCGATGATGGGCCGCAACGTGCGCGCGTTCATGTCGCTGTTTCACTGTGGCAAGCCCGTCGTCTGCAAGGTGCACGGGTTCTGCGTCGCCGGCGGCACCGACATGGCGCTCTGCTCGGACCTACTCGTGATCGCAGAGGACGCAAAGATCGGCTACCCGCCGGCGCGCGTGTGGGGCTCACCGACCACGTCGATGTGGGCACACCGCCTGGGGCCCCAGCGCGCCAAGCGACTGCTCTTCACCGGCGACTGCCTCTCCGGCGCGGAGGCCCTCGAGTGGGGCCTGGCGGTCGAGGCCCCACCGGCCACCCAGCTCGACGAACGCACCGAGATACTCGTCGGGCGGATCGCGAAAATGCCCATCAACCAGCTGGTGATGATGAAGCTGCTCGTCAACCAGGAGACGATGTCCAGAGGACTCCACGCCACCCAGACCTTGGGCACCGTCTTCGATGGCATCGCGCGCCACACCGCCGAGGGCTACGCCTTCCAGCGCCGTGCCGCCGAGGCAGGCTTCCGCACAGCGGTGGGCGAGCGCGACGATCCCTTCGGCGACCGCGGCGCGTCGAGCTTCAAAGGCTGACAAAAACAAGCAAGCGTGCCGCGACGCAGAAGCCGGCGATGGCATCCACGCGCACCTCACCTTGCAGGACAACAGCAAGAGTTGGCTGCGTGCTCACGGCTACAGCGGGATGTTGCCTCTCTGACCGGGCTCCAACACTCCCCTGCCCAATACCTCGAGCGCACCACTCACTCGCACGCGTGTGTTGGCGGGTGCGATCACCTCGTCCACGTGCCCGGCCTGCGCAGCCCTGAGGGCGCCGAGGTGCTCGGCGGCGTAGGCCGAACTGAGCTTGGCGGCTGTCTGCTGTGGGTCATCTGCACAGATCAGCTCACGATGATGAATCACTCCGACGGCCTGCGCAGCGCCCATGATCCCGATCTCGGCGTTCTCCCACGCAAACGTCCAGTGAGCCCCCAGCGCCTTGGAGTTCATCGCGATGTAAGCCCCGCCGTAGGCCTTGCGCAGAATCACCGTTATCTTCGGCACCGTCGCCTCGCAGAACGCGTAGAGCAGCTTGGCGCCGTGGCGGATCACGCCCGCGTGCTCCCGCGCCATCCCGGGCATGAACCCGGGCGTGTCGACGAGCACCACGAGCGGTAGCCCGAAGGAGTTGCAGGTACGGACGAAGCGAGCGGCCTTCTGTGAGGCCGCCTCCTCGAGCACACCCCCACGATACTTGGGCTGATTGGCGACTACCCCAACGGCCACACCGTCGATCCGGGCGAGCGCGATGACGATGTTCTGGGCCCAAAGTGGTGAAAGCTCGAGCATCTCGCCCGCGTCGACGAGGCACCGGATCACGCCGCGAATATCGTAAGTGTGACGGCCATTCGTGGGCACGATCCGACCGGGATCGTCCTCGATGGGATCCGGTACGGATAGCTTGACCGAACGCTCCCAAGCACTCTGGGGCAGGTATGAGAGCAGCCGGCGCACGAGCGAGATGCTGTGATCGTCGCTCTCCGCGACGAGGTGACAGACGCCGTTGCGAGAGTGCACGGCGTGGCCGCCGAGCTGCTCGAAGCTGACCTCTTCGCCGAGCACCTCCTTCACCACCGCGGGGCCGGTGAGGAACATGCTTGCGCATTGCGTCATCACGACGAAGTCGGTCAAAGCGGGCGAGTAGGATGCGCCGCCGGCGGACAGGCCGGAGATAACGGAGATTTGCGGTACGCGGCCTGAGAGGGCGATGTTGTGCGAAAGAATCTTCCCATATCCGGCGAGTGCCGCTAGACCCTCCTGGATTCTCGCCCCACCGGATTCGATGAATGAGACAACCGGTGTGCGCCGCCGCCCGGCGAGGCTCAATACGCCCGCGATGGTCTCAGCCTGCGCCTCGCCGAGTGAACCGCCGAGGAAGCGAGCGTCCTGCGCGTAGCAGAAGATCGGGCGCCCTGCGATCTTCCCCGCGCCCGCGACCACTCCATCGCCGGACTGCGCACGCTCACCGAGTGCGTACGAACGGACCTCCTGGCCCATGCGGTTGAACGAGCCGGGGTCACAGAGAGCCGTCAACCGCTGGATCGGCGTCATAGCTTGCGGTGCGATCCCGGCGCCGGGATCAGCCAGTAGCGCTCGCGCTGAAAGGCGTAGGTGGGTAGTTTGACTCTTAGCGCGCCAGAGCCCGTGAACAGTGCGCCCCAGTCAACTGCCACACCATGAACCCAGAGCTCGGCGATTGAGCCAAGCAACCGCCCCGGGCGGCCCTCCTCACGCGGCAGTGAACCGATGACCAAGCGCTCGCCGGCATCGCTCAGGACACCTTCACCGACGAGACGCTCGACAGTCTCCTCGATCTCGGCGCTCGCTCGCGCGGCTACGCCCACAACCACCGCCGGCGACACCCCCCCTTCCGCCAACGCGAGTAGCCCTCCCAGCAACTCCGCTCGCTCGTCCCCCAACACCACCGCCCGGCACTCGAACTCGGGGCGAGCAGCCAACGAATAGCCGATGTCTGCCGCCACGAGCCCCGGATCGCCAGCCACGAACTCAGCCAACCGCCGCGCCTGAGCACACAGAGCCTCCATACCCCGCCCCGAAAGCACCCATGGACCCACGCTGTCCTCGTCTCCCTCGCGCGAGCAACCCAGATCCAGCGTCGGCGCCTGCTCCAAGATCACGTGCGCGTTGGTGCCACTGATCCCAAACGACGAGACGCCTGCCCGTCGCGGCCCACCGTTGGTCTCCCACGGCACCTGCTCGGTGAGTAGGGAGACCGCCCCGGCGCTCCAGTCAACGTGCGAGGAGGGCCTATCCACGTGAAGCGTCTTTGGGAGCAGGCCATGGCGCATCGCCATCACCATCTTGATCAGACCCGCCATGCCCGCGGCTGCCTGGGCATGCCCGATGTTCGACTTCACGGAGCCAAGCCACAACGGGCGATCCGGTGGACGGTCCTGCCCATAACTGGCCAGCAGCGCCTGGGCCTCGATCGGGTCGCCCAAAGTCGTACCGGTGCCGTGCGCCTCCACCGCATCCACATCGCGGGGTAGAAGACGGGCGTTGGCGAGCGCGGTAGCGATCACACGCTGTTGGGAAGGACCGTTGGGTGAGGTCAACCCATTGCTCGCCCCATCTTGATTCACGGCACTACCACGTATCAACCCCAACACCTCACGCCCGCTACGCCGGGCATCCGACAGACGCTCGAGCAACACCACGCCCACGCCCTCGGACAGGCTGGTGCCGTCCGCGGAGTCGGCGAAGGACTTGCACCGACCATCGGCGGAGAGGTTGCGCTGGCGCGCGAACTCCTCGAAGATCTGCGGCGTAGAGAGCACCGTCACGCCGCCGGCCAAGGCCAGCGAGCACTCACCACTGCGCAGCGATTGACACGCTATGTGCAGAGCCACGAGCGACGAGGAACACGCCGTATCAACCGACACAGCCGGTCCCTCCAGGCCGAAGGCATAGGCGATCCGCCCAGATGCAACGCTGCCGAGGGCGCCCGTCAAACCGTATAAGGCGACATCGCTGGGCGCCGATCTGCCCATACCCATTGCGTACGATGAGGAGCCCAAACCGGCGAATACCCCTGTCTGACTCCCCTTCAGCGACACGGGGTCGAGGCCCGCATCTTCCACAGCCTCCCACGCACCTTCCAACAGCAGTCGCTGCTGAGGATCCATCGCCAGCGACTCCTTGGGGCTGACCCCAAAGAAGCGAGCGTCGAACCTGTCGGCGTCGCAGACGAAGCCGCCCTCGCGCACGTAGGTCCTACTGGGGCGATCGAGATCGCGATCGAGCTCCCAGCCACGATCTATCGGAAACCGGGAGATCCCGTCGACGCTCGCCGCAACCAGATCCCACAGTCCCGCCGGCGAGGAGACACCCCCCGGGTAGCGACAGCTCATCCCGACGATGGCGATCGGCTCAGAGCCCCGGGCTTCGACCTCGAGCAGGCGTCGGCGAGTCTTGCGCAGCTCGAGCGTGACCCGCTTCAGGTAATCGCGCAGCCTGTCGCTGTCATCGATCTGAATCGACTCCGCGTGCAAGGACCTCGAGCTCACGAGAGGTAACTCAACTCTTCGAGCTCTCGATCGATGATGTCGAACATCTCGTCGTCGCTCGCTGCTTCGAGATCGCCCCCATCGACGGCGCCCACACGCTCCGCGCTGCCCGGAGCTCCCAGGTCGGCCAGCAGTGCCTGGAGGCGGGCTGTGATCTTTGCACGCTCCGCGTCCTCCCACGCGATCGCGGAGAGCGTGTGCGCGAGCCTGTCGAGCTCAGCCTCCGCGGGAGTAGCTGTGAGCATCTCGGTGTGGACGAGCTGACCCAACAGATACCTCGACAGTGCCGCCGAGGTCGGGTAGTCGAATGCCAGGGTTGCGGGTAGTCGCAGCCCCGTCGCCGTGTTGAGGCGGTTGCGTAGCTCGACGGCGGCGAGCGAGTCGAAGCCGAGGTCCTTGAAGGTACGCTGCATATCGACGGCCTCGGGCGAGGCGTGACCGAGCACGGCGGCCACATGGGTACCGACGAGATCGATCAGCACCGCTTCGCGCTCGGCCTCGGGCGTGGTGGCCAGACGGCGCGCCAGCGAGGCGCCCTGACCCGTCGAACGACGCTCGGGGGGCATGTGCACCAGATCACTGAACAGCGCTGGAAGCAGCCCGATCCTCGCCTGGGCACGCAACACCGCTGGATCCAGCGGGATCGGGAGCAGCAACGCCTCACCTGCCGCCAGCGCGCGATCGAAGAGATCAAGACCCTCCGCGCGAGGAATCGCACGCAAGCCGGCGCGCGCCATCCGCGAGAGGTCGCTCTCGCGCAAATGCCCGGTCATCCCGCTGGCCTGCTCCCAGATTCCCCACGCGAGTGAGACACCAGGCAGGCCCCGCGCTTGGCGGTGAGCCGCCAAAGCATCGAGGAACGCGTTTGCGGCCGCGTAGTTACCCTGACCTGGGCTGCCCAGCGTGCTCGCTGCTGAGGAGAATAGGACAAAGGCCTGCAGGTCCATGTGCTGGGTGAGCTCGTGCAAGTACCACGCGGCCTCTGCCTTGGGCGCGAAGACATCGTCGATCCGTTGCGTTGTAAGCGAGCCGATCGGGACGTCATCGAGCACGCCTGCCGCGTGCACCACCGCGCTGAGCGGGTGCCGATCTGAGATCGACTCCAAGAGCGTCTTCAGCTGAGCGCGTTCGGAAACGTCACAGGCGGCGATCCTGACCTCGGCGCCCAACGATTCCAACTCCGCCCGGAGCGCCTGCGCGCCCTCGGCCTCGGGTCCCCGGCGGCTGACCAACAGCAGATGACCTACACCGTGCGCCTCCACCAGATGCCGCGAGATCAGCGCGCCCAGCGTGCCGGTGCCGCCTGTAATCAGGACCATACCCTGCTGCGGGTGCGGGCCCAGAGCGCGAGGCAGGCTTAGCACGATCTTGCCCGTGTGACGCGCTTGGCTCATGAACCGAAATGCCTCCGGCGCGTGACGAACATCCCACCCCCTGACCGGCAATGGCGCGAGCACACCGGTCCCGAACAGCTCGAGCAACTCGCCGAGCATCTCCTGAATTCGCTCGGGACCGGCTTCGCTCAAGTCAAACGCCTGGTAGGCGACGCCCGGATGCGCCTCGACGACCTCGCCGGAGTCGCGGACGTCGGTCTTGCCCATCTCGAGGAAACGACCACCCTCCACCAGCAAATCGAGCGAAGCGTCGACGAACTCCCCCGCGAGCGCGTCGAGGATTACATCCACGCCCCGCCCACCGGTGTGCTCCAGGAAGTGCTCCCTGAACTCGAGCGTGCGAGACGACGCGATATGGGCGTCGTCCAACCCCATCGATCGGAGCACCTTCCACTTCGGTGGGCTCGCGGTGGCGAACACCTCGGCACCCAGATGTTTGGCCAACTGCACGGCAGCCATTCCCACACCGCCGGTCCCGGCGTGCAGCAACACCCTCTCACCCGGCTCGAGAACCGCCAAGTCAACCAGTCCGTAGTACGCCGTCAGGAACACGACTGGTACCGACGCCGCCTGCGCAAACGACCACCCTGCGGGCACCTGGGTAAGCGAACGCTGGTCGGTAACCGCGACCGGGCCCAACCCGGACAACAGCCCCATCACCCGATCCCCGACAGCCAAACCACTCACCCCCGGACCGACATCCAACACGACCCCAGCGCCCTCCCCGCCGATGACGGCCTCACCCGGATACATCCCCAGTGCGATCAGCACATCACGAAAATTCAAACCCCCAACTCGGACACCGACGCGAACCTCGCCCGCGCCGAGCGGCTTCACCGGTTCAGGCGCCGCCACCAGCGCGAGATCCTCGAGCGACCCGCTGGCACCGGCGCCCAAGCGCCACTCCCGAACCCCCTCCGGGACCGCCAGCACACCGGCACCGGCCCGCGCGAGCCTCGGCGCGAGCACGATCCCCTCACGCACCGCCAACTGCGACTCTTCCAGAGCAAGAGCGCCGTCGAGCGCACCAACGGAGGCATCGTCGCCGTCGATGTCGATCAGCACGAGGCGCTCGGGATGCTCCGACTGCGCACTACGCCCCAACCCCCAAACCGGCGCCTGGACAAGCGTCTGCACAGCTTCCCGGGGACGCACGGAGACAGCGCCTCTGGTGATCAACGCCAAACGCGAACTCGAGAAACGTTCATCGGAAAGCCACGCCTGCATTACCGCAAGCGCCTCGCCGAGGCGCCGTTGCGCCGACATCGCCACACCAGGATCGCTGCCATCGACAGACGACCCCCGCGCGGACTCCGCCAACGCAACCGCGGTCAAGTCGACGAGCACAACCTCGGGGATCGTGCCACCCCGATCGACGGCCTCGCCCAACGCCACGAGATCCGCAAACAACTCGACGGTAGTCCCGGCCCCGCCGAGCGACCCGGCCAACGGCGAGCCCTCACTCCCAAGCAGCGTCACGCGCTCGCGAGCAGGGTGGGTCGAGAGCGCAAGCTCACTCCAGCCGACCCTGAACAGCGAATCGTGATGTGCACCCCGAGCGCTACCCAGCTGCGCCGCGGAGACCTCCCGCACGACCAACGACGCGACCGACGCAACGAGCCCACCGGCGCCGTCGGCCACGACCACGGAGATCGCATCATCCCCCGCGGCCGCTACGCACACCCGCAGCGATGAGGCGCCCGGGGTGTAAAGCTGCACACCGCTGAAGGAAAACGGAAGGCGCACCCCGCCAACCCCTTGGCCGTTGCGGCTCTCCGACTGACTGCCCACCAGCGAGATCAGACCGGCGTGAAACGCCGAATCCAACAGCGCCGGATGCAAGCCAAAGGACTGAGCCAGCTGCTGTTGATCCTCAGAGAGCGACACCTCCGCGAAAATGTCATCCCCGTGCCGCCACGCCGCCCGCAACCCCTGGAAGACTGGGCCATACTCAAACCCCAGCCCGGCAAGATCGTCATAGAGGCCATCCACATCAATCGCCTCGCCGCCCTGCGGGGGCCACGGGGACCCGGCGAGCAACCTCGCACGCTCCGCGAGCGCCGAGCGTTCGGACGCGGGGACATCATCGGCGCTGAGCACCCCCACGGCATGACGCGTCCACTGCGCCTCAGAGAGGGCATCGCCGCCTGAGGAATCCTCCACGCGAGAGTGGATACTCAGCGGACGTCCTCCGGACTCCTCGAGCTCGCCAACCCAGACCTGCAACTGAACCGCGCCCTGCGAAGGCACGATCAGCGGAACCTCCAAGATGAGCTCCGACAGCACGGGCAAGCCGATCTGAGTGCCGACGTGCAAGCCCAACTCCAGGAACGCGGCACCGGGCAGTGGCACCATTCCCATCACGGCGTGATCCCTGAGCCACCCGTGTGACTCGACCAGCAACCGGCCCGTGAACAGCCAGCCTCGATCGCCGGCCAACTCGACAACCGCGCCCAGCAGCGGATGGTTAGTCGAGACCTGGCCGATCGACACGGCATCCCCCAGGGCCCGGTCCAGCCAGAAGCGCTCGCGCTGGAAGGCGTAGCTGGGTAGTGTCACCTTCCGGGCGCCAGACCCCGCGAAGAGCGCCCCCCAGTCAACGCCCACACCGTGAACCCAGAGCTTGGCGAGACTCCTCGTAAATGCCCCGACTTCCGCTTGTGGGCCACGCAGCAGCGCCATCGCCAAGAGAGAATCGGGCTCGCTGACACCGGCGTAGCCGCCACGAATAGACCCCTCAACGCGATCGCCCTCGCGAGTCGCCTCGCCGGCCTGTTGCCCTGCGAGCAGGCACTCCTCGGCGATCGAGCTGAGCACGGCACCGGGGCCGAGCTCGAGGAAGGTTTTCACTCCTTGCGCACCGAGCCAGCGCATCCCATCGAGGAATCGCACCGGTTCGCGTACGTGCCGCACCCAGTACGCGGGCGAGCAGATCTCCTCGGCAGCGAGCGACTCACCGCTCACATTGGAGATCACCGGGATGGTGGGTGGGGAGAACGCGATGGCCCGTGCCACGGCGGCGAAATCCTCGAGCATCGGGGCCATCCGCGCGGAGTGAAAGGCGTGGGAGACCCGCAGATGTTTGGTCCTACGACCCTGGTCTTGCCAGAGGCGAGCCAGGCGCAGGACTGCATCCTCGTCGCCTGAGATAACAACCGAGGAGGGCCCATTCACGGCTGCGAGGGACGCCGCGTCCCCAAAGCCGGCCAGCGATTTCAAGACCTCCGCCTCCGTGGCCTGCACCGACACCATCGCCCCACCCCCGGGCAGAGCCCCCATCAAGCGGCCGCGAGCCGCTACCAGCGTGCAGGCGTCCTGCAATGAGAAGACGCCGGCTACGTGCGCCGCGCTGAGCTCGCCAATCGAATGACCCACTAGGAAGTCGGGGTGCAGGCCCTGACTCTCGATCAGCCTGAACAGCGCCACCTCGAGGGTGAACAGCCCGGCCTGTGCGTAGAGCGTTTGGTCGATGAGGCTCGTTGCGGGGGAGTCCTTGGAGGACCTCCCCGCGGGGTGTTCGACAGCAGATCCCTGCGGCGAAGACTCATCGGACTCTCCACCCGTGAAAAGCACCTCGCGCAGGGAGTGCCGCAGGTGCCGATCGAACTCGGCGCAGCATTCATCCAGTGCACTCTTGAAGACGGGGAATGCCCGATAGAGCCCTCGGCCCATACCCACGCGCTGCGCGCCTTGGCCGGTGAAGAGGAGCGCGAGAGGCCCAGCCCCCAGGACCGGGGCGACGCCTTCGATCACGCCGGCTGAGGGCTCTGCGCGCACGAGCCCATCGAGGCCTGCGAGCAGGCTCTCGCGCTCGCCGGCCACGATCACAGCGCGATGCTCGAAGACCGAGCGGGCGGCCAGGGAGAGGCCGATGTCGGCCGTGCGCAGCGCGGGGGAGTCACCTACATACCGACGGAGGCGCGCGGCCTGGGCGCGTAGCGCAGACTCACTCTTGGCCGCGAGCGTCCAGGGAAGCATGCGATCATCGGCTCGAGCGCCACCGGGGATGGCTTCCGCGGCTTCCTCAATGGCTCCGGTGGAATCCCCCAACGTTCCAAAGGAATCTTCCAACTCTCCAGGGGTATCCCCCAATGCTCCCGGGGCATCTGCCAACGCTCCAGAGGTATCCTCCAGTGCTCCGGGAGCCTCCTCCAAGATCACGTGCGCGTTGGTGCCGGAGACACCGAAGGAGGAGACGCCCGCGCGACGGGGCCGCTCGCACGCGGGCCATGGCTCGGGCTCGGACAGGAGCGAAACCTCGCCCGCTCCCCAATCCACATGCCTGGAGGGCTCATCGAGGTGCAGTGTCTTTGGCAGCAGGCCGTGCTCGAGCGCCTTGACCATCTTGATCACTCCCGCCACGCCCGCCGCGACGGAGGCGTGGCCGATGTTGGACTTGATGGATCCCAGATAGAGAGGTCGCTGCGGGGGGCGCCCCTGCCCGTAGGTCGCCAGCAGCGCCTGGGCCTCGATTGGATCTCCGAGCGTCGTGCCGGTTCCGTGCGCCTCGACCGCATCGACCTCGTGCGGCGCCAGGCCGGCATTCGCGAGCGCCTGTCCGATCACCCTTTCCTGTGCAGGACCGTTGGGTGCGGTGAGTCCGTTTGAGGCGCCGTCCTGGTTGATCGCGCTGCCCCTGATCAGCGCCAGTACGCGGTGCCCCTGCGCCCGCGCGTCGGAGAGGCGCTCCAGCAACAGCAGACCCACTCCCTCCGACCAACCCGTACCGTCGGCTGTATCGGCAAACGACTTGCAGCGTCCATCCGGCGCGAGACCGCGCTGACGGGAGAACTCGATGAACAGTGTGGGAGAGGACATCACCGTCACCCCACCCGCCAGCGCGAGCCCACACTCCCCCGACCTCAGCGCCTGGCAGGCCATGTGCATCGCCACCAGCGAGGAGGAGCACGCGGTGTCGATCGAGACCGCGGGACCCTCGAGACCGAAGGTATAGGCCAGGCGCCCGCAGGCGACGCTTGGCGTGTTGCCGGTACCGAGGTAGCCCTCGAGCTCCAGCGAGGGTGCGGCATTCACACCATAACCGAGCGAGATCACCCCAACGAACACACCAGTCTGGCTGCCCCTGAGCCCGAGCGGGTCGACCCCAGCGTCCTCGAACGTCTCCCACGCGGCTTCCAGCAGCAGCCGCTGCTGGGGATCGGCCGCCAGCGCCTCGCGCGGGGAGGTCTGAAAGAAAGCGGCATCGAACTCCCCCGCGTCGTAGAGAAAGCCACCTTCGCGCGTGTAACTCGTGCCCGGACGATCCGGGTCGGGGTCATACAGACGCTCCAGATCCCAGCCCCTGTCGCGCGGGAACGGGCCGATCGCGTCAGCCCCACGGGCGACCAATTGCCAGAGCTCCTCGGGGCAGGACACCCCACCCGGATAACGGCAACTCATACCCACGATCGCGATCGGCTCGTGCTCGCGTTGCTCGTGTCCTCGCAACTGCTCGCGCGTCTCACGCAGCTCGAGCATCACGCGCTTCAGATGCGGGAGCAGCTTGTCCTCTTCAGGCACGTCCGTCAAACCTTCCCGAGTTCCTCATTGACGAGCGCGACGATGTCACTAGCGCTCGCCGACTGGATCATCTCGTCGGTGATGGAGTTGGTGGCGTTCGGTGCCTCGTTCGCGAGCTTGCCCACGAGCGATCGCAGCCGGGCGTTGATTCGCTCTCGCGCGCGGCCGTCGGTCGTGATCGGAGTCAGCATGGCTTCGAACTTGTCGAACTCAGCGTCGATCGCGGGGGCTCCCGTTCGGTCCTCGGCGACCTGTGAGCGCAGGTATCCCGCCACCGCGGAGGGTGTGGGGTAGTCGAAGATGAGGGTGGCGGGCAGTTTGATGCCCGTCGCTTGACTGAGTCTGTTTCGGAGCTCAACGGAGCCGAGCGAGTCAAACCCCATCTGGTCGAAGGCGCTCTGCGGGTCGATCGCCGCGGGGGACGCGTGCCCCAGCACCGCCGCCACGTGTCCCTTGACCAGATCGAGCACGAGCGCGTCCCACTCGGAATCCGGCACCCCCGCGAGGCGACTTGTCAACAATTCTCCAGCAACGGATGCGGGGCCGCCCGGGATGCGTACCAGGGTGCGCAGGATCGCCGGCAACATGCCTGCCCTGGCGCCCGCCCGCAGCGCGGGCACGTCCAAGGGCATGGGCAGGAGCAGGGGGCGATCGGCGCTGCGCGCGGTGTCGAAGAGCTCGAGCCCCCGTTCGTCTGAGAGTGGGACTATGCCGATCCGCGCGAGGCGTGCCCGGTCGCTTTCAGCGAGGTGGCCGGTCATCTCGGTAGCGGTCTGCCATGCGCCCCACGCCAAGGACGTGGCGGGCAGACCCACCGCGCGGCGGTGTTGGGCCAGCGCGTCCAGGAAGGCGTTGGCGGCCGCATAGTTACCCTGCCCGGGACTGCCCAGCGTGGCGGCAGCCGAGGAGAAGAGGATGAGCTCAGCCAGTGGTAGATCCTTGGTCAGCTCGTGCAGATGGATCGCGGCGTCGACCTTTGGCGCCATCACGCGGGCGAGGCGCTGCTGGTCCAGCGACTCGATCACGCCGTCGTCGAGCACACCGGCGGCGTGGATCACCGTCGTGAGCGGGTGCTCCTGGGGGATCTGTGCAATCAGCCTCTGTAGCTGTCCGCGCTCTGCGACGTCGCAGGCGGCGATCTCCACCTCGGCACCGAGCTCTTCAAGCGAGGTTTTCAGCTCCTTGGCATCCTTGGCCGCCTCTCCACTGCGGCTTGCCAGGAGCAGGTGGCGGGCGCCCTGTTCTGCCATGTGGCGCGCCACGAGCCTCCCCAGCCCGCCCGTGGCGCCGGTAATCAGAACCGTGCCCTCGCCACTGGGCCTCCGCGTGGAATCGCCATCCTCCGCCTGCAGAGGAACGAGCCTGGGGCCGTAGAGCTTGCCCTGCCTGATCGCGAGCTGTGGCTCGTCGCTGAGGAGCGCGCCGTAGAGCGAGTCCAGCGATGCCTCGCCGCCGTCCGAGTCGATCAGGCGCAAGCGCTCGGGGTTCTCCGACTGGGCGCTTCGCATGAGTCCCACCAGCGCAGCCTGAGTCAGGTTGGGAGCCTCGCCGCCGGCCACGCCCAGCGCGCGCTCCGTCAAGAGCACGAGCTTCGATTCTCCTAGGCGCTCTGAGGCAAGAAATCTTTGCAGCAGCGAGAGTGTCCGCTCTGTGAGCTGGTGGACTGCCCCGGCCAGCCGGCCAGCCTCTGCTCGAGACGCATCGTCGGCCATCGTCGCTGCCCGCAAGAGCACGAACTCGGGCGCGACCTGCCCCCGTTCGAGCGCCTTCTCGAGCGCTTGCAAGTCCAGTACGTGCTCGAGCTCCAGACCCGGCAACTGCCACGGCCGGTCACCACCCAGCAACGCCGCGCCCAGCAGCGAGCCGTTGGGCGAGGAGCCTGAGAGCTCCCTCCAGGAGAGCTCGAAGAGGGAGTCGTGCGCGGCGCTCCTCGCGAGCTTCTCCTTCTCGATCTGGCGCATCTTCAGCGAGTCGATCGAGAGCACGAGCGCGCCGGAGGGATCGCACGCGACCAGCTTCGGCCTCGCCGAGTCGCCGCCCGCACGCACGTGCACACGCAGCGCACTCGGCCCTCGGGCGTAGAGGCGCACACCCGAGAAGGAGAAGGGAACCGCCAGGAGACCCGCCTCCAGATCGTCCAGCGCACCGAGTATCCCCGTCTGCAGCGCCGCATCCGAGAGCGCCGGATGCACGCCGTAGGCTGGCGCCTGAACTGCGTGCTGCTCATCCAGGGCGATCTCCGCGAAAAGCTCCTCGCCCCGCCGCCACGCGGCTCGAATCCCCATGAAGGCGGGGCCATAGTTGTACCCCGCGACGGCCAGGCGGTCATAGAAGTCATCGATGTCAAGCGACTCGACGCCCGCGGGCGGCCAGGATTGCCCGACCAGCTCAGCAGCCGGCGCATCCTGCGACTCGCCGCCGGGCACGACCGCGCCGCTTGCATGACGCACCCATGCCACCGGCGTCGCGTCGCCGTCACCCCACTGGTCCTCCCGATGCGAGTAGATCACAAACTCTCGCCGCCCTTGCTCATCCGGGCGCTTGACCACGAGCTGGAGCTGAACGGCGCCCTCGCCGACGATCAGCGGGACCTCCAGGTTCAACTCCTCGAGCGTCCCGCATGCCATCTTGGCCGCCGCTGCCAGCACCAACTCAACGAGCGCGATGCCCGGAACAACAACGCTGCCCAAGAGAACGTGGTCCCCGATCCAGGGATGCGTTGAAAGCGACAACCGCGTCGTGAACAGCCAGCCGTCATCCTCGCCGGCCATCGCCACGGCGGCACCAAGCAGGGGATGATCGACCGCAGCGAGACCCAGCGAGCCTGGGTCGCCCGCGCCCACTGCGGGTGAGAGCCAGTAGCGCTCGCGCTGGAAGGCATAGGTGGGCAGCTCCACGCTCCCCACGCTCGGCCCGTCGAACAGTGCGTGCCAGTCGAGACCTACACCGTTAGTGTGGGCCTGCGCCAAGCAGCCCATGAAGGACTTGACATCGGGCTCGCGTGCGCGCAGGCTCGCCGCCAGCAGAGCCTGCTCCTGCACCTCGGCGCTCATGCACTGGTGAACCATCGCGCTCGAGGTGCGATCGGGGCCGAGCTCCAGGAAGCGCGTGACCCCCGCATCCTCCAAGTAGCGCACCCCATCTGCAAAGCGCACCGGCTCGCGCACGTGACGCGCCCAGTAAGCGGCGGTAGTCAGCTCCTCGCCGGACCCTCCCCCAAGCCGACCCGAGACGTTGGAGACGACCGCGATCTTCGGCTCGCGGAAGGACAGACCCTCGGCGATGGTCTCGAGCTCCGCGAGCACTGGCTCCATCATCTGCGAGTGAAAGGCGTGCGAGACGCGTAGACGCGCTGTCTTGCGGCCCTGCTCCTCGAAGCGGGCCTGCAACTGCTCGATTGCCGCTATATCGCCTGAGAGCACCACGGCTTCAGGGCCGTTGACCGCCGCAACCGCAAGGCGACCCTCGAAGTCGGGGAGGCTTGCAAGCGCCTCGTGCTCTGAGATCTGGACCGCAACCATGGCCCCCACCGCGGGCAGACTCCCCATCAGGCGCCCGCGTGCGGCCACGAGCGCGCAGGCGTCCTGCTGCGAGAGTACTCCAGCCACGTGCGCCGCGGTCAACTCTCCAATCGAATGACCAATCAGATAATCAGGCTCGATCCCCAACGACGTAATGAGCCTGAACAGCGCCACCTCCAGCGCAAACAGCGCAGGCTGTGTATAGCGCGTCTGACCCAGGAGCAATGCCTCCTCAGAGCCCTCCTCGGCGAAGAGCAACTCCTTCAGCGGCCGCTCCAAGTGACGATCGAGCTCGCCGCAAAGCTCATCCACCGAGCGCGCAAAGACCGGGAAGGCGCCATACAGCCCCGCGCCCATTCCGGCCCACTGAGAGCCCTGGCCCGAGAACACAAACGCTACCCCGCCCGCGCCACTCGCTACACCATCGACCAAACCCCCCACCTGCTCGCCACGCGCAAGCGCACCCAGACCACCGAGCAGCTGCTCGCGCTCGCCCGTCACAATCGCCGCGCGGCGTGGAAGCTGCGGGCGGCGCAAAGCGAGCGTCGCCGCTACCTCATACAGGTCGAGCTCGGGATGCGCGCCGAGGTGTGCGCCCAAGCGAGCAGCCTGCGCTCGCAGCGCCCCATCGTTCGGGGCCGAAATCATAAACGGCAGATACTCGGGCCTCCGGGCGGACGCTGAACCCCGACCCTCGCTATCCACAACGGGGGCTCGGTCTACAGATGGGGCCTCTTCGATGATGAGGTGTGCGTTGGTGCCGGAGACGCCGAAAGAGGAGATACCGGCACGGCGCGGACTCGACCCCGGCGCCCACGACACCGGCCGCTGCAACAACTCGATCTCACCCGCACCCCAATCCACATGCCGCGAAGGCACATCCACATGCAACGTCCGCGGCAACACACCATGCTCCAAAGCCTTCACCATCTTGATCACACCCGCCACACCCGCCGCCGCCGAAGTATGACCAATATTCGACTTCACCGAACCCAGATACAAAGGACCACCCCCCCGCCCCTGCCCATACGTCGCCAACAACGCCTGCGCCTCAATCGGATCGCCCAACCTCGTACCCGTCCCATGCGCCTCCACCACATCAACATCGCCCACAGCGAGCCCCGCACTCGCCAACGCCTGACGAATCACCCGCTCCTGCGAAGGCCCATTCGGCGCCGTCAACCCATTCGACGCACCATCCTGATTCACCGCGCTACCCCTCACCAACGCCAACACACGATGACCCCGCGCCCGCGCCACCGAAAGACGCTCCAACACAACCAACCCCACCCCATCAGAAAACCCAGTCCCATCCGCCGCATCCGCAAACGACTTACAACGCCCATCCACCGCCAAACCACGCTGACGCGAAAACTCCACAAACAACCCCGGCGTCGCCATCACCGACACCCCACCCGCCAACGCCAACTCACACTCACCCCCCCGCAACGCCTGACAAGCCATATGCATCGCCACCAGCGACGAAGAACACGCCGTATCGATCGAGACCGCCGGACCCTCCAAACCAAACGTATAAGCGATCCGCCCCGTAACCACACTACCCCCAGACCCCGTAACCAGATAACCCTCGAGATCCCCCGCAGCACCCCCACCAACCCCATAACCAAAAGAGACCACCCCCGCGAAGACGCCGGTTTGGGTGGCGTGTAGTGTGGCTGGGGGGATCCCGGCGTTTTCGAAGGCCTCCCACGAGGCCTCTAGCAGGAGGCGCTGCTGGGGGTCCATCGCGAGGGCCTCGCGGGGGCTGATCGCGAAGAACTGCGCATCGAACTCCCCCGCGTCGTAGAGGAAGCCTCCCGCGCGGGTATAGCTCGTACCCGGATGATCGGGGTCGGGGTCATACAGACTCTCCAGGTCCCAGCCGCGGTTCTGCGGGAACGGGCCGATCGCATCAGCACCCCGGGCGACGAGCTCCCAGAGCTCTTGCGGGGAGCTCACACCGCCCGGGTAACGGGCGCTCATCCCGACGATCGCGATCGGCTCATCGGTACGCGCCGGCGAGCGCCTGAGGAGCTGCTTACCGTGGGCTTTGCCCGCTACGTTGGAGCGCAGATAGCCGGCCACGGCGGCCGGCGTGGGGTAGTCGAAGATGAGCGTCGCGGGCAGCTTCAGGTCGGTGGCTCGTGCCAGCCGGTTTCTGAGCTCCACAGCGCTCAGAGAGTCAAAGCCCAGCTCCTTGAAGGGACGCTCCGTGTCGATTGTGGCACCCGAGGAGTGGCCCAGCACATTGGTTATGTGATCGGCGACGAGCGCTGAGACGATCGCATCCCACTCGGACTCGGGGACCTCCTGCAGCCTGCTGGCCAGCTGCCCTTTGGCCTCGGTCCCCCGGCGCACAGGAGTGCGCACCAGCGAACGCAAAATCTCGGGCAACATCTCCGCCCTCGCCAAGGCACGCAAAGCCCCGCCATCCAACGGCGCGGGCAACAGCAATGCCTCATCGACGGTGCGGGCCCTGTCGAACAGCTCGAGACCCTGCTCAGAAGACATCGCAGCCGCGCCCGCACGCGCCAGGCGCGCCCGATCGACAGCGCCCAAGTTGGCGGTCATACCACTCGCCTGCTCCCAACTCCCCCACGCCAGCGAGACGGCGGGCAGGCCCCGCGCACGCCGGTGGTAAGCCAGCGCATCGAGGAAAGCGTTGGCCGCCGCATAGTTACCCTGCCCCGGGCTACCCAGCACGCCGGCGGCCGAGGAGAACAGAATGAACTCGCGCAGCCCCAAACCCTCTGTCAGCTCGTGCAAGTTGATCGCCCCAGCCACCTTGGGAGCAAACACCCCCGCCAAACTCTGCCCATCCAGCGAGGAGATCACACCGTCATCGAGCACACCCGCGGCGTGAATCACCGCGCTCAGCGGATGCTCCCGGTCGATCCCCGCGATCAGCCTCGCGAGCTGCCTGCGATCGGAGACATCGCAGGCCACGACCCGGGCCACACAACCGAGCTCCTTCAACTCTGCCTTCAGCTCCCTGGCCCCCGCGGCCTTCGAGCCGCTACGACTGACCAACAGCAGATGTTTCACACGGTGCGCGCCCGCCAAATGACGCGCCACCAGCGCCCCCAGCCCTCCGGTCCCACCGGTGACCAGAACCGTGCCACTCGGATCCAAAGGACGTGGTAGTTGGAGAACCAGCTTGCCGATGTGGCGCGCCTGACTCAGAGAGCGAAATGCCTCCGGGGCGCGCCGCACGTCCCAGCTTGTGAGCGGGAGGTGGTGGAGCACCCCCTCCTGGAAGAGCCCCAGCAGCGTCTCGAGCATCTCGTGGAGGCGCTCTGGGCCCGCTTCGGCCAGATCGAAGGCGCGGTAGCCCACCCCCGGATACTCAGCCGCCACCAGGCGGGGATCGCGGATATCGGTCTTGCCCATCTCGATGAAGCGACCGCCGCGCGGTAGCAGCTCAAGCGAAGCATCGACGAACTCCCGCGCCAGAGAATCCAACACCACATCCATGCCCTGCCCCTCGGTCCGCTCCAGGAAGCGCTCTCTGAACTCGAGCGTCCGCGAAGACGCGACGTGCTCGTCGTCGATGCCGAGCTCCCGCAACGCCTCCCACTTGCTTGGATGGGCCGTGGCGAAGACCTCAGCACCCATGTGCGCAGCCAACTGCAACGCGGCCATCCCCACCCCGCCGGCAGCGCTGTGCACGAGCAGCGCCTGACCCTCCTCGATCTGCGCCAGATCGACCAGCGCGTAGTAAGCGGTCAAGAAAACGATCGGCACCGACGCCGCCTGGGCAAAGGACCAGTCGTCGGGGATTCTCACCAACAGCCTGTGATCGCTCACCCCAACAGGCCCAAAAGCGTCGCCCACCAGCCCCATCACACGGTCGCCCACGCCCAGGCGCTGCACGTCAGAGCCAACCTCCAGCACCACACCCCCGATCTCGCCACCGAGCTGGGCGTCAGCCAGAGACACGACCCCCAGCGCGACCATCACATCGCGGAAGTTCAATCCCGCGGCGTACACCGCGACGCGCACCTCCCCCGGCCCCAGCGGCTCGCGATCCCTGCCATCGGCGCGCAGCGCGAGGCTCTCGAACGTACCTCCAGACTCGCTCACCAAATGCCACGCCCCAGCACCGGCAGGGGGCACCAGAGAGCCACCCGCCCCCGTATGTTTGAGTCTGGGTGTGAGTAGTGTGCCTCCTCGGAGGGCGAGTTGTGGTTCGTTGTTGGTGAGTGCTGTGTGGAGTGTGTGGTGTGATGCTGGGCTGTTGTCGGTGTCGATTTGGCGGAAGCGTGTGGGGTGCTCGGAGTAGGCTGAGCGCAGGAGGCCGCTCAGTGCGGCTTGGTGGAGGTCGGGGTCCTCGCCGTCTTTGGTTGCGAGTGCGTGTTCGGTGAGGAGCACGAGCTTCGCGTCTTGGAGACTCTCGGCCGCAAGGAACGCCTTCAAGAGCGAGAGAACGCTCTCGCTAGCGGCGTAGACCGACTGTGCGAGCCCGGTGTCGTCGCTGTCGGTGTGCTGCTGCGCGGTGGAGATCGTGGTATGCGCCTCAGAGCCTGGGTGCTCGGCGCGCTGGGTAGTAGCAGTGGTGAGCGTTTTGGCTGTGATGAGTACGAGCTGGGGGGGTTTTGCGCCCTGCTCGATCGCTTCGCATAAGGCCCGTAGGTCCTGGTAACGCGCTAGCTCGACGCCTGGCAGGCGCAGCGCTACACACACCGTTTCTAGGTCGCTGTGGTGTGCTGGCTGGAGGCCGGGCGCTGGAGGGCTTTCGCCCAACGCTGCGATATCGAGCTGCCCGTCGGGGGGTGGGTTCGCGGGCTCGCTCCAGTGAAGCTCATAGAGAGCGTCGTGCTCAGGGTGTGCTGGTGCTTTCAGCGCGTTCTGGTCGATCGCGCGTGTCTTTAGAGAGTCGATGCGGAGCACCGGGGTGCCGCTCTCCTCGACCGCGAGCAAGCTCAGGTCCTCGCCACCCTTTTCGTTGTCGCGTGTGCCTAGGCGTACGCGTAGCGAGCGAGCGCCCTGCCCATAGAGACGCACACCTGAGAACGAGAAGGGGACCAGCAGCTCGCCGCCGCCCATGGGCTCGGCTGCCCCCAGCGCGATCGCTTGCAGCGCCCCATCCAGCAACGCGGGGTGCACACCAAACGAGCCAGCGCGATCTCGCTGATCTTCCGCGAGCGATACCTCCGCGAAGATCTCCCGGCCCACGCTATAAGCCCGGCTGAGCCCCTGAAAGCAGGGACCATACTCGTAGCCAGCCTCAGCCAAACGGTCATAAAGGAACTCCGTATCGAGCTCCTCCGCTCCGGCGGGTGGCCAAAGCTCACCCGCGAACCCCAAACCAGCGTCCGCCAGAAACCCCTCGCGCTCACCCGACAGGGACCAATCACTATCGCCTGCTAGAGATCCCTCGCTAGCCGTGTCTAGCGTACCCTCGGCATGCAGCGTCCATTCCTCCTCCCCCTCCGGCTCGCTGGTGGTGTTCTCTGGGCGGGAGTAAACGTGTAGCTCTCTGCGTCCTGTCTCATCGGGGCGGCTGACCGCGAGCTGGATCTGGCGGGCGCTCTGCCCCTCGAAGAACAACGGGGCTCCTAACGTGAGCTCCTCGATGACCTCCGCGCCGACTCTCTGCGCTGCCGCTAACGCCAGCTCCAGGAACGCCGCGCCCGGTAGTAGCACCCTGCCGAGCACCGCATGATCGGCTAGCCACGGGTGACTCTTGCACCCCAAACGACCGGTGAAGAGCACACCCTCATCGCTACCCGCCAAATCCACGCCAGCACCAAGCAAAGGATGCTCCGTCGCGGACAAACCCAACGCGCCCGCATCACCCCCACCGGCCCCGCCCTCGATCCAGTAACGCGTACGCTGGAAAGCATACGTAGGCAGCTCCACAAGCCCC
Source organism: uncultured Solirubrobacterales bacterium (assembly GCA_963747875.1). Classification (GTDB taxonomy): domain Bacteria; phylum Actinomycetota; class Thermoleophilia; order Solirubrobacterales; family Solirubrobacteraceae; genus Palsa-744. The sequence continues at coordinate 3,699,971 of CAVVGU010000001.1, read as the reverse complement.
ACACCGGACCCATCGAACAGTGCCCCCCAGTCAACACCGATACCGTGCGTGTGAGCCCGCGCGAGCGATAACAGGAAGCGCTCCATACCACCCTGCTCGCGCCGCAACGACTCGATCACCGCGACCGCATCAACATCCCCAGCGCTCGCCTCGAGCGTCTCCTGCACAGCCATACCCAACACCGGGTGCGGGCTCATCTCGATGAAAGCACCCACGGACTCCTCCTCGACCAGCGCACCGATCGCGCGCTCGAACTGCACCGTCTGGCGCAGGTTGCGATACCAGTAGCCGCCATCCAGCAGCGCGGTGTCGAGCAGCCCTCCCGTCACCGAGGAAAAGAACGGGACCTCCCCCGAACTAGGAGAGATCGACCCCAGCTCCCCTTCAAGGCGCCCCCGGATCGCCTCGATCTGCTGCGAGTGCGAGGCATAATCAACCGGGATCTCCCGCGCACGAATCCCCTCTGATTCACACACCACAAGCAGCTCCCCCAACGCCTGCCTCTCACCCGAGACGACCACCGCCGAAGGACCATTGACCGCAGCCAACGAGAGTCGCTCCCCGAACCCCTCGATCAGCACCCGCGCCCGCTCGCAGCCCAGCGCGACAGAGACCATCCCGCCGCGGCCCGCCAGGCGCTCCGCGAGAACCCGGCCACGCAACGCCACCACCCGGGCTGCATCCTCCAAGCTGAGCGCGCCCGCCACATACGCCGCCGCGATCTCTCCCTGCGAATGACCCACCACAGCCGACGGCACAACACCATAAGAGCGCCACAACGCCGCCAAGGAAACCATCACTGAAAAGAGCGCCGGCTGAACCACATCGATCCGCTCGAGCGAAGCAGCACCAGACCTACCACGCAGGACGTCCTCCAAAGAGAAATCCAGATACCCAGAGAACGCCTCCAAGCAAGCTCCCAACTGCTCAGCAAAAACCGGTGCAGACTCCCACAACCCCTCCCCCATCCCAACCCACTGAGAACCCTGCCCCGAAAACACAAACGCCACCCTGCCCCCGCCCCTCGCCATACCCTCGACCACACCGTCCACCTGCTCACCACGCGCAAGCGCATCCAAACCAGCCAGCAAACCCTCACGCCCACCGCCGATAACAGCCGCACGACACCGAAGCTGCGCACGACGCAAAGCAAGCGTCCCCGCCACCCCACGCAAATCAAGCCCCGGACGCCCAACCAAAAACAAACACAAACGCCGCGCCTGCGCCCGCAACGCCTCCACCGAAGACCCCGAAACCAACAACGACACCACCCCCGACCCACCGACACCCGACCTACCCCCACCCACACCCCCACCCACACCCCCACCCACACCCACACCTGCGACACCTTCACCCCCACCTTCACCCACAGCAGAACCTTCGTCGGCATCCTCACCCACACCCACGCCTTGGGCTTCGGGACTCGGAGCTTCCTCGATAATCAGATGCGCGTTGGTGCCAGAGACACCGAAGGAGGAGATCCCAGCACGCCGAGGATGCGCATTCGCCGCCCACGACACCGGCTCGCGCAACAACTCAACCTCCCCCGCACTCCAATCCACATGCCGAGAAGGCTCATCCACATGCAACGTCTTCGGCAACACACCATGCTCCAACGCCTTCACCATCTTGATCACCCCGGCGACACCCGCCGCGGCAGAGGTGTGGCCGATGTTGGACTTGATCGAGCCGAGATAGAGAGGGCGCTCCTGGGGACGTTCCTGCCCATACGTCGCCAGCAGCGCCTGCGCCTCGATCGGATCGCCCAACGTCGTACCGGTCCCATGCGCCTCCACAGCATCGACATCCCCCACAGAGAGCCCCGCACTCGCCAACGCCCGGCGAATCACCCGCTCCTGCGAAGGCCCATTCGGGGCCGTCAACCCATTAGACGCACCATCCTGATTCACCGCGCTACCCCTGACCAACGCCAACACGCGGTGCCCCCTCGCCTGAGCCTCAGAGAGACGCTCCAACACAACCAACCCCACCCCATCGGAGAAACCCGCACCATCGGCCCCATCGGCAAACGACTTGCAACGCCCATCCACCGCCAAACCACGCTGACGCGAAAACTCGATGAACAGGGTCGGGGAGGCCATCACCGTCACACCACCCGCCAGCGCCAGCTCACACTCACCTTGCCTCAATGCCTGGCAGGCCATGTGGATCGCCACCAGCGAAGACGAGCAAGCCGTATCCACCGTCACCGCCGGGCCCTCCAGGCCAAAGGTATAAGCGATCCGCCCCGTGACGACGCTGCCGCCGGCGCCAGTGATCATGTATCCCTCCCGCTCGCGCGCGGGATATGAGGCGCCTACCCCGTAGTCCTGAAACATGACCCCGGCGAACACCCCTGTCTGGCTGCCCCGGAGCCCCAGAGGATCGACCCCCGCGTCCTCAAACGCCTCCCAGGCGGCTTCCAGCAACAGCCGTTGCTGGGGATCGGCCGCCAGCGCCTCGCGCGGGGGGATCTGAAAGAAAGCTGCATCGAAATCTCCCGCGTCATGGAGAAAGCCACCCTCCCGTACATAACTCGTGCCGGGATGGTCAGGGTCGGGGTCATAGAGACGCTCGAGGTCCCAGCCACGGTCCGAGGGAAACTCGCCGATCGCGTCGCCGCCCGCGGCGACCAGCTCCCATAGCTCCTGCGGCGAGCTCACACCGCCCGGGTAGCGGGAGCTCATCCCCACGATCGCGATCGGCTCATCCGTGCGAGACGGCAAGCGCCTGACCAGCGGCCCACCCCGAGCCTTGCCGTCCACCTTCGCGCGCAGGAACCCCGCGACCGCGGAGGGCGTGGGGTGATCGAAGATCAGCGTCGCGGGCAGCTTCAAATCCGTGGCCCGCGCCAGCCGGTTTCTGAGCTCCACCGCGCTCAGAGAGTCAAAGCCCAGCTCCTTGAAGGGACGCTCCGGGTCGATCGCGGCACGCGAAGCGTGCCCCAGCACACCGGCCACGTGATCCCCGACGAGCTCCGATACGATCGCATCCCAGTGGGACTCGGGGGCCTCCTGCAATCGCCTGGCCAGCTGTCCATGGCCGTCCATGGCCCTGCGCACGGGCGCGCGCACCAGCGAACGCAGAATCTCAGGGAGCATCCCCGCCCTCGCCAAGGCACGCAAAGCTCCAGCATCCAACGGCGCGGGCAGCAGCAGTGCCTCATCGACGCTGCGGGCCCTGTCGAACAGCTCGAGACCCTGCTCGGAGGACATTGCGGCCAAACCCGCACGCGCCAAGCGCGCCCGATCGGCAGCGCCCAAGTTGGCGGTCATACCACTCGCCTGCTCCCAACTCCCCCACGCCAGCGAGACGGCGGGCAGGCCCCGCGCACGCCGGTGATGAGCCAGCGCATCGAGGAAAGCGTTGGCCGCCGCATAGTTACCCTGCCCCGGGCTACCCAGCACACCGGCGGCCGAGGAGAACAGAATGAACTCGCGCAGCCCCAAACCCTCTGTCAGCTCATGCAAGTTGATCGCCCCAGCCACCTTGGGAGCAAACACCCCCGCCAAACTCTGCCCATCCAGCGAGGAGATCACACCGTCATCGAGCACACCCGCGGCGTGAATCACCGCGCTCAGCGGATGCTCCCGGTCGATCCCCGCGATCAGCCTCGCGAGCTGCCGACGATCGGAGACATCGCACGCCACCACTCGCGCCACACAACCGAGGCCGCGCAACTCTCGCTTCAGCTTCCTGGCCCCCTCGGCCTTGGACCCACTGCGGCTTGCCAGGAGCAGGTGACGGGCGCCATGCGCGGCCAAATGACGCGCCACGAGCACCCCCAAACCACCGGTCCCACCAGTCACGAGAACCGTGCCATCCGGGTCGAAGGCGGGCGCTGGATCGTGCTCCTGTGGCTGCAGGCGTTTGAGTCTGGGTGTGAGTAGTGTGCCTCCTCGGAGGGCGAGTTGTGGTTCGTTGTTGGTGAGTGCTGTGTGGAGTGTGTGGTGTGATGCTGGGCTGTTGTCGGTGTCGATTTGGCGGAAGCGTGTGGGGTGCTCGGAGTGGGCTGAGCGCAGGAGGCCGCTCAGTGCGGCTTGGTGGAGGTCGGGGTCCTCGCCGTCTTTGGTTGCGAGTGCGTGTTCGGTGAGGAGCACGAGCTTCGCGTCTTGGAGACTCTCGGCCGCAAGGAACGCCTTCAAGAGCGAGAGGACGCTCTCGCTAGCGGCGTAGACCGACTGTGCGAGCCCGGTGTCGTCGCTGTCGGTGTGCTGCTGCGCGGTGGAGATCGTGGTATGCGTCTCAGAGTCTGGGTGCTCGGCCCGCTGGGTAGTAGCAGTGGTGAGCGTTTTGGCTGTGATGAGGACGAGCTGGGGGGGTTTTGCGCCCTGCTCGATCGCTTCGCATAACGCCTGTAGGTCGCCGTGGCGTGCTAGCTCGAGGCCGGCTGCCGGGGGGATTTCGCCCAACGCCGCGATGTCGAGCTGCTGCCCGCCGGGGGATGGGTTCGCGGGCTCGCTCCAGTGGAGCTCGTAGAGAGCATCGTGCTCGGCGTGCGCTGGTACTTTCAAAGCGTTCTGATCGATCGCGCGTGTCTTTAGAGACTCGATACGGAGCACTGGGGCGCCGCTCTCCTCGACCGCAAGCAAGCTCAGGCCCCCTCCATCATCTGCACCCAAGCGCACGCGAAGCGAGCAAGCGCCCTGCCCATGCAGACGCACACCCGAAAACGAGAAGGGGACCAGCAGCTCGCCGCCGCCCGTGGGCTCGGCTGCCCCCAGCGCGATCGCTTGCAGCGCCCCATCCAGCAACGCGGGGTGCACACCAAACGAGCCAGCGCGATCTCGCTGATCTTCCGCGAGCGATACCTCCGCGAAGATCTCCCGGCCCACGCTATAAGCCCGGCTGAGCCCCTGAAAGCAGGGACCATACTCGTAGCCAGCCTCAGCCAAACGGTCATAAAGGAACTCCGTATCGAGCTCCTCCGCTCCGGCGGGTGGCCAAAGCTCACCCGCGAACCCCAAACCAGCGTCCGCCAGAAACCCCTCGCGCTCACCCGACAGGGACCAATCACTATCGCCTGCTAGAGATCCCTCGCTAGCCGTGTCTAGCGTACCCTCGGCATGCAGCGTCCATTCCTCCTCCCCCTCCGGCTCGCTGGTGGTGTTCTCTGGGCGGGAGTAAACGTGTAGCTCTCTGCGTCCTGTCTCATCGGGGCGGCTGACCGCGAGCTGGATCTGGCGGGCGCTCTGCCCCTCGAAGAACAACGGGGCTCCTAACGTGAGCTCCTCGATGACCTCCGCGCCGACTCTCTGCGCTGCCGCTAACGCCAGCTCCAGGAACGCCGCGCCCGGTAGTAGCACCCTGCCGAGCACCGCATGATCGGCTAGCCACGGGTGACTCTTGCACCCCAAACGACCGGTGAAGAGCACACCCTCATCGCTACCCGCCAAATCCACGCCAGCACCAAGCAAAGGATGCTCCGTCGCGGACAAACCCAACGCGCCCGCATCACCCCCACCGGCCCCGCCCTCGATCCAGTAACGCGTACGCTGGAAAGCATACGTAGGCAGCTCCACAAGCCCCACACCGGACCCATCGAACAGTGCCCCCCAGTCAACACCGATACCGTGCGTGTGAGCCCGCGCGAGCGATAACAGGAAGCGCTCCATACCACCCTGCTCGCGCCGCAACGACTCGATCACCGCGACCGCATCAACATCCCCAGCGCTCGCCTCGAGCGTCTCCTGCACAGCCATACCCAACACCGGGTGCGGGCTCATCTCGATGAAAGCACCCACGGACTCCTCCTCGACCAGCGCACCGATCGCGCGCTCGAACTGCACCGTCTGGCGCAGGTTGCGATACCAGTAGCCGCCATCCAGCAGCGCGGTGTCGAGCAGCCCTCCCGTCACCGAGGAAAAGAACGGGACCTCCCCCGAACTAGGAGAGATCGACCCCAGCTCCCCTTCAAGGCGCCCCCGGATCGCCTCGATCTGCTGCGAGTGCGAGGCATAATCAACCGGGATCTCCCGCGCACGAATCCCCTCTGATTCACACACCACAAGCAGCTCCCCCAACGCCTGCCTCTCACCCGAGACGACCACCGCCGAAGGACCATTGACCGCAGCCAACGAGAGTCGCTCCCCGAACCCCTCGATCAGCACCCGCGCCCGCTCGCAGCCCAGCGCGACAGAGACCATCCCGCCGCGGCCCGCCAGGCGCTCCGCGAGAACCCGGCCACGCAACGCCACCACCCGGGCTGCATCCTCCAAGCTGAGCGCGCCCGCCACATACGCCGCCGCGATCTCTCCCTGCGAATGACCCACCACAGCCGACGGCACAACACCATAAGAGCGCCACAACGCCGCCAAGGAAACCATCACTGAAAAGAGCGCCGGCTGAACCACATCGATCCGCTCGAGCGAAGCAGCACCAGACCTACCACGCAGGACGTCCTCCAAAGAGAAATCCAGATACCCAGAGAACGCCTCCAAGCAAGCCCCCAACTGCTCAGCAAAAACCGGTGCAGACTCCCACAACCCCTCCCCCATCCCAACCCACTGAGAACCCTGCCCCGAAAACACAAACGCCACCCTGCCCCCGCCCCTCGCCATACCCTCGACCACACCGTCCACCTGCTCACCACGCGCAAGCGCATCCAAACCAGCCAGCAAACCCTCACGCCCACCGCCGATAACAGCCGCACGACACCGAAGCTGCGCACGACGCAAAGCAAGCGTCCCCGCCACCCCACGCAAATCAAGCCCCGGACGCCCAACCAAAAACAAACACAAACGCCGCGCCTGCGCCCGCAACGCCTCCACCGAAGACCCCGAAACCAACAACGACACCACCCCCGACCCACCGACACCCGACCTACCCCCACCCACACCCACACCCACACCTGCGACACCTTCACCCCCACCTTCACCCACAGCAGAACCTTCGCCGGCATCCTCACCCACACCCACGCCTTGGGCTTCGGGACTCGGAGCTTCCTCGATAATCAGATGCGCGTTGGTGCCCGAGACACCGAAGGAGGAGATCCCAGCACGCCGCGGATGCGCATTCGCCGCCCACGACACCGGCTCGCGCAACAACTCAACCTCCCCCGCACTCCAATCCACGTGCCGAGAAGGCTCATCCACGTGCAACGTCTTCGGCAACACACCATGCTCCAACGCCTTCACCATCTTGATCACACCCGCCACACCCGCCGCAGCCTGCGCATGACCGATATTGGACTTCACAGAGCCAAGCCACAACGGCCGCTCCCTGCCCTGTCCATACGTCGCCAGCAGCGCCTGCGCCTCGATCGGATCGCCCAACGTCGTACCGGTCCCATGCGCCTCCACAGCATCGACATCCCCCGCAGAGAGCCCCGCACTCGCCAACGCCCGGCGGATCACCCGCTCCTGCGAAGGCCCATTCGGGGCCGTCAACCCATTAGACGCACCATCCTGATTCACCGCGCTACCCCTGACCAACGCCAACACGCGGTGCCCCCTCGCCCGCGCCTCAGAGAGACGCTCCAACACAACCAACCCCACCCCATCGGAGAAACCCGCACCATCGGCCCCATCGGCAAACGACTTGCAACGCCCATCCACCGCCAAACCACGCTGACGCGAAAACTCCACGAATAGCCCCGGCGTGGCAAGTAACGTGACACCACCGGCCACCGCTAGCGAGCACTCGCCTGAGCGCAGCGCTTGGCAGGCCAGATGGATCGCCACGAGCGAAGACGAGCACGCCGTGTCCACCGTGACCGCCGGACCCTCCAGGCCGAATGCGTAAGCGACGCGACCCGAGAGAACACTCCCGGCGTTGCCGGTCCCCATATAACCTTCAACGCGCTCAGACACCGATCGCGCAAGCGAGCCATAGTCCGCGGTGCTGAGCCCTGCGAAGACGCCGGTTTGGGTGGCGTGTAGTGTGGCTGGGGGGATCCCGGCGTTTTCGAAGGCCTCCCACGAGGCCTCTAGCAGGAGGCGCTGCTGGGGGTCCATCGCGAGGGCCTCGCGGGGGCTGATCGCGAAGAACTGCGCGTCGAACTCCCCCGCGTCGTAGAGAAAACCACCCGCGCGGGTATAACTCGTACCCGGATGATCGGGGTCGGGGTCATACAGACTCTCGAGGTCCCAGCCGCGGTTCTGCGGGAACGGGCCGATCGCATCAGCACCCCGAGCGACGAGCTCCCAGAGCTCTTGCGGGGAGCTCACCCCGCCCGGATAGCGAGCGCTCATCCCGACGATCGCGATCGGCTCATCGGCTGCTAGGACCCGGGTTGTGGGTGTGAGCGCGCTGGAGTGTGCGCCAGCGATCTCTGCCAGGAGATAGCCCGCGACAGCCAGCGGCGTGGGGTAGTCAAAAACGAGGGTGCTGGGTAGACGCAGCCCGCTCGCCTGGTTCAGGAGGTTGCGTAGCTCGACCGCGGTGAGGGAATCAAAGCCGAGCTCCTTGAATGCCTGTTGCGCTGGGATCCCCGCGGGTGAGACGTGCCCCAGGACCGCAGCGACCTGCCCACGAACCAAGTCCAACAGGATGCCCTCACGCTCGCTCTCGGGCACCCCAGCCAGACGCCGCGCGAGCGACGTGGTGCCCTGCCCCGCGGGGCGTCGGGCAGGTACTCCTACCAGGCCGCTGAACATGGACGGGAGCGCTTCGGTCCTGGCGTGGGAGCGCAGCACCGCGAGATCCAGGGGTACCGCGACCGTCAGCGCCTCGCTGCTACCGAGCGCGGCATCGAAAAGCTCGAGGCCCCGCACGGTCGAGATCGTGCCGATACCCGAGCGTGTCATCCGTGAGCGCTCGCTCTCCCCCAGGGCACCCGTCAGCTCGCTGGCCTGCTCCCACAGCCCCCACGCGATCGAGGTACCCGCGAGACCCCGCGCTTGACGGTAGCCCGCCAGCCCATCGAGGAACGCGTTCGCGGCGGCGTAGTTACCCTGCCCCGGGCTACCCAGCACCCCCGCCGCGGAGGAGAACAACACAAACGCCTGCAAGTCCAGGTGCTCAGTGAGCTCGTGCAGATGCCACGCAGCGTCCGCCTTGGGTGCCAGCACCCGATCGATACGCTCACCCGTCAACGAGGAGATCACACCGTCATCGAGCGCGCCCGCAGCGTGCACAACAGCCCGCAACGGGTACTCATCCGCGACCGAGTCAAGCAGCCCCCGCAGCTGCTCGCGATCCGATACATCACACGCCGCGACCGTGACGCGTGCACCCAAGGACTCGAGCTCTGCCTGCAACTCGAGTGCGCCCTCCGCCTCCGGTCCCCGGCGGCTAGCCAACAGCAGATGACGGACACCGTGCTCAGTCACCAGGTGACGCGCTAGCAGCCCACCGAGCGTGCCCGTACCACCGGTAATCAAGACCGAGCCCTCCGCGTCGATCGCCGAGGGGATCCTCAGCACGATCTTGCCGGTATGACGCGCCTGGCTCATGAACCGGAACGCTTCCGGTGCGCGACGGATATCCCACGCGGCGAGCGGTAACGGCTCGAGCGCACCCGACTCGAAAAGCCCCAGCAGCACCCCGAGCATCTCCTGGATGCGCCGTGGGCCAGCGTCGATCACATCGAACGCCTGGTAGGAGACCCCCGGGTAGCTCTGCGCGATCTCCCCAGCCTCACGGATATCGGTCTTCCCCATCTCGATGAACCGCCCACCCCCACCCAACAACCCAAGCGACGCATCGACGAACTCTCCCGCGAGGGAATCCAGCACGACGTCCATCCCCCGCCCACCACTCTCCGCGAGGAACCGCTCCTTGAACTCCAACGTACGAGACGACGCGATATGCGCCCGATCGAACCCCAGCGACCGCAGGACCGGCCACTTCCCCGGGCTCGCAGTCGCGAACACCTCGCCACCCAAATACCGCGCAAGCGCCACCGCGGCCATCCCGACCCCGCCCGTCGCGGCGTGCACCAGCACCCGCTCACCGGGCTCAAGCGACGCTAGATCGACCAGCGCGTAGTAGGCCGTCAAGAACACAATCGGTACCGACGCGGCCTGCGCGAAAGACCACCCCGCAGGCACCCGCGCGAGCATCCGCTGATCACCGACCGCGACCGGGCCGAACCCCGCGAACAAGCCCATCACGCGATCCCCGACAGCCAGACCCTCAACCCCCGGGCCGACCTCCAACACAACACCCGCGCCCTCCCCACCCACACTAGCCCGCCCCGGATACATCCCCAACGCGATCAACACATCCCGGAAATTCAACCCCCCCGCACGCACCCCAATACGCACCTGCCCAAACCCAAGCGCCTCCAGCACCCCAGGAGCACCCACAAGCGAAAGCTCCTCAAACGACCCCCCCACACCCGCATCCAAACACCACCCCCCACCCTCCGGCGCTACCAACACACCACCCCCCACACGCCCCAGCCGCGGCACGAACACCACACCCTCACGAACCGCGACCTGCGACTCACCACCCCCCAACACACCCCCCAACACACCCCCCAAAACACCCACCGACCCATCAACACCATCCACATCAACCAACACAAACCGCCCCGGGTTCTCCGACTGCGCACAACGCACCAAACCCCACACCCCACCCAAACCCACCCCACCCACACCATCCCCCAACCCCACACCCACAGCACCACAAGTCACAAACACCAACCGCAACCCAACAAAACGCCCATCCCCAAGCCACCCCTGCAACAAACCAAGCGCCGCGCGGGTCGTCTCGTGCATCGAGTCCAGCACCTCGCAGGCGCTGCCTTCCCCATCGACAGAGGCGCCCCCTCCAGCATCGAATGGGCTCTCGACCGCCGCCCCGCGCCACTCCATTGCGCAGTCCACGACGACCAGACCGGGCAGCGGAGCCCCACCGTCAAGAGCATCACCGAGGCTCTGTAGGTCGGCGTATACGTCAACCGAATGCCCAGTCCGTTGGAGAGACTCGGCGAGCGCAGAGTCCTTGGCCCCCAACAGCACCAACCCCTCCACGGCAGACTCCAGGGAGACCGCATCCCTGCTCCATCCCATCCCGAACAGCGCATCCCAGTGAGCGCCCCGAGCAGCACCCAACTGCGTAGCCGAGACCTCACGAGCAACCAGCGAGTCGATCGACGCAACAAGCCCGCCGGTCTCATCGGCGATCACCAGTGACACCGTGTCCTCTGCAATCGGCGCCAGACAGACGCGCAGCGACGGTGCCCCTGGGGCGTGCAGCTCAACGCCGCTGAAGGAGAACGGGAGGCGCACACCACCGCGCTCTGGGCCGTCCGTGACCCCGTCGAGCAGGCTGACCCCTGCCGTGTGGAGGGCCGCATCAAGCAGCGCCGGGTGCACGCCATAGGACCCAGCTGCATCGTGTTGGTCCTCAGCGAGCGAGACCTCAGCGAACAGTTCCTCACCGCGCCGCCACGCGGCGCGGATGCCCTGGAAGGCGGCGCCATATTCAAGGCCCATCCCAGCCAGACGGTCATAGAGATCATCGACCTCTACGGCCTGCGCACCCTCCGGGGGCCAGGACACCCCCGCGAGCAGCGCCGCGCGCTCATCAACCGCCCGCCCAGCGACGGACGCGTCCTGACGGGCGAGCGCATCACCGGATGCGAGCACGCCGCTGACGTGGCGCGTCCACCGCCCATCGGAGAAGGCACCCTCGTCCGCCTCCAGCAGACGAGAGTGGATGCTCAGGGGGCACCGGCCGAACTCATCGAGCTCGCCGACAGAGACCTGCAACTGAACCGCGCCCAACTCCCCCAGAGCCAGCGGAGCCTCCAACGTGAGCTCATCCACCCGCCCACATCCCACCCGACCCGCCGCGTACAACGCCAGCTCCAAGAACGCCGCGCCCGGCAACAACACCGTGCCCAGAACGGCGTGATCGGAAAGCCACGGATGAGACTCGAGTGACAGGCGCCCCGTGAACAGCCAGCCACGATCGTCGGCCAGGCCAACGGCGGCGCCCAGCAGCGGGTGATCGGCCGGGGCCTGCCCGACAGAGAACATATCCCCCGCGCCCGCTGCGGTCTTCAGCCAGTAGCGCTCACGCTGAAACGCATACGTCGGCAACCCCACACGCTTCGCCCCAGAGCGATCGAACAACCCCCCCCAACGTACTGCGACCCCACGTACCCAAAGTCGCCCCAGAGCATCCAGAAGACGGTCGGGGCCGCCCTGGTCGCGATGCAGCGAGCCCACCACCACGGCATCATCTGGATCCTCGAGCACCTCGTCGATGCTCTCCTGGACCCCGACCGCCAACACCGGATGGGGACTGAGCTCTACGAAGGCCCGGTGCCCAGCCTCAAGCAACTCCCGTGTGACGTGCGCAAATTGCACAGTCTCACGCAGGTTGCGATACCAGTAATCGCTACCCAGCTCAGAGGTCTCCAGCAACCCACCCGTCACAGTCGAGAAAAACGGCACCTCACTCCGCCGAGGCTCAATACCAGAGCACCCTTCCAGCAGCTGCTCGCGAATCTCCTGAACTTCCAACGAGTGCGCCGCATAATCAACCGGAATCCTGCGCACCCTGAGACCCTCTGCCTCACACTCCGCGAGCAACTCCTCGAGCGCCCGCCGATCACCAGAGACCACCACCGACGAAGGCCCATTGACCGCCGCTACCCCGATACGCTCACCCCAACGCTCGAGACGTTCCTCGAGCTCCTCCAGCGGCAACGCGACCGAAACCATCCCCCCCTTGCCAGCCAAACTCACCAGCGCACGACTGCGCATGGCCACGATCTGCGCCGCATCCTCCAGGGAGAGCCCACCCGCCACATGGGCGGCAGCGATCTCACCCTGAGAGTGACCCACCACCGCCGCCGGCTGCACACCACAGGAGCGCCACAGGCCTGCCAGCGACACCATCACCGCGAACAACGCCGGCTGCACCACATCGACCCGATCGAGCCCCGGGGCGTTCTCGACGCCGCGCAACACATCCTCGAGCGACCAGTCGACAAACTTGGACAGCGCCTCCCCGCAAGCCCGTATCTGCTCGGCAAACACGGGCGAGCGATCCAGCAGCTCGAGCGCCATACCCTCCCACTGGGAGCCCTGGCCTGGGAACAGGAACACAACCCCAGCGCCACCCGCGACCGGAACCAAGCCCTGCACCACCCCAGCCGTCGGCCTCCCCGTCGCCAGGGCAGCGAGACCCGCGAGCAGCTCCCCGCGCTCGCGACCCAGCACCACCGCCCGATGCCCAAAGACAGAACGCGAGGCCAGAGAGATACCGACATCGGCCATGCCCACCTGTGGCGAGCCCTCAACGTACCCGCGCAACCGCCCAGCCTGAGCGCACAATGCCCCCTCACTCCTACCCGAAAGCAAGAGCGGCAGCGCACCAACCCCAAGCACACCAGTGCCGATCGAGCCCTCATCACCAGCCAACACAGCAGCGCCGGCTTCACCCCCATCGGCAATCGCAGCTCCGTCTGCCCCTCCCGTCCGCGAGACCGGCTCAGCCACCGGTGCTTCTTCGAGGATGACGTGGGCGTTGGTGCCGCTGATCCCGAACGAGGAAACCCCCGCGCGGCGAGGCCCACCAGCACGCTCCCACGGCTGCTGCTCAGTCAACAAGCGCACCCCACCCGCAGACCACTCAACATGACTCGACGGCGCATCGACATGCAGCGTCTTAGGCAACACACCATGCTCCAACGCCTTGACCATCTTAATCACACCCGCCACACCCGCCGCCGCCTGCGCATGACCAATATTCGACTTCACCGAGCCAAGCCACAACGGACGACCCCCACGCCGCTCCCGCCCATAACTCTCGAGCAACGCCTGCACCTCAATCGGATCACCCAACCGTGTACCCGTCCCATGCCCCTCCACCACATCCACCTCACCCGCTGAGAGACGCGCGTTAGCTAGCGCCTGCGCGATCACACGCCGCTGCGAAGGCCCATTCGGCGCCGTCAACCCATTCGAAGCACCATCCTGATTCACAGCACTACCACGCACCAACGCCAACACCCGATGCCCATTACGCTCAGCATCCGACAGACGCTCCAACACCAACACCCCCAACCCCTCCGACCAACCCACACCATCCGCCGCATCCGCAAACGACTTACACCGCCCATCACGCGCAAGCGCACGCTGACGACTAAACCCCACAAACGTCATCGGCGAAGCCATCACCGTCACCCCACCAGCCAACGCCAACGAACACTCCCCCGCCCTCAACGCCGCACACGCCCAATGCAACGCCACCAGCGAAGAAGAACACGCCGTATCAACCGTCACCGCCGGACCCTCCAAACCCAAGGTATACGCCACACGACCCGACAACACAGCCCCCGAAGAACCCGTCATCCCATAGTTTTCGAACTCCACCGACCCTGACCCCGCGAGACCCACACCATAATCGTGATACATCAACCCCGCGAACACCCCCGTCCGAGAACCCCGCAACGACACCGGGTCGATCCCCGCGTCCTCCAACGCCTCCCACACACCTTCCAACAACAGCCGCTGCTGCGGATCCATCACCAATGCCTCCCGCGGGCCGACCGCGAAGAACTCCGCGTCGAAATCCCCAGCGTCATACAGAAACCCACCCTCCCGCACATAGCTACGACCACGACAATCAGGGTCAGGGTCATACAGACCCTCCAAATCCCAGCCCCGATCCCCAGGAAACACCGAAATCCCATCCCCACCCGACACCACCAGCCGCCACAAACCATCCGGCGAACACACACCCCCCGGATAACGACAACCCATACCCACAACCGCCAACGGCTCATGCGCCCGATCTTCGTGCACTTGCAGATCTCGCCGGGCCGCGCGTAGCTCGACCCGGGCGCGCTTCAGGTACCTGAGGGCCTTGTCGTCATCCGTCATCTCACACGCCTCCTGTCTGCCCGGCCAGATGTCGCATTCCGCACCTCACAGCGCCCCCAATTCGATGTCCATCGCTGCGAAGACCTCGTCGCTCGTGGCTGCCTCCAAATCATCGTCCTCGCTTACACCCCCGGACGTCAAACTTGAGAGCAATGCCCGGAGGCGTCCGACAACCTGCGCTCGCTCGAGGACATCGCCCGAAGCCGGCGCAGCGAGCAAGCTCTCGAGCTTGTCGAGCTCCACCATGGCTGAAGCGGTTACGCCATGGTCACCTGTCGAAGCTTCCTGCACCAGGTGCCGGGCGAGGTTCGCGGGGGTTGGGTAGTCGAACACGAGCGTGGCGGGAAGGCGCAGGCCGGTGATCGCATTCAGGCGATTGCGCAACTCGACAGCGGCCAGCGAGTCGAAGTCGAGCTCCTTGAACGCACGCTGGGCGTCGATCGCCTCTGGGGAGGCGTGTCCGAGCACGCCGGCGACCGTCGCCCGGATGAGCTCGAGGACGACGCTCTCGCGCTCGCCCTCGGGCGTACCGGCCAGACGCCGCGCCAGCGATCCGCTCTGCTCGCTGGCGCGAGGTACCGGCACCCGTACCACGCCGCGCAATACCGCGGGAAGCGCGCCCATTCGAGCATGGGCGCGCAGTGCCGCGAAATCCAAGGAAGCGGCAATCGTGAGCGCACGCTCTGAGCTGAGCGCAGCATCGAAGAGCTCGAGGCCCCGCGCGGTGGAGAGTGCCCCCAGGCCCGCGCGTGTCATGCGCAAGCGCTCGGTCTCGCTCAGGCCCCCGGCCATGCCATCGACAGCCCCCCACGGGCCCCACGCAATCGAGGTCCCCACCAGCCCCCGTGCTCGGCGATGGGCAGCGATGGCGTCCAGGAAGGTGTTCGCTGCCGCATAGTTGCCCTGACCGGGGCCGCCGATCGCGCCTGCCACCGACGAGAACAGCACAAACGCCGCCAGCTGTATGTGCTCGGTGAGCTCGTGTAAGTACCACGCAGCGTCGGCCTTGGACTGCAACACCCGATCCACGCGTTCTGGGGTCAAGGAACCGATCACACCGTCATCGAGTACACCGGCGGCATGAATCACACCCCCCAGCGGATACTCCCCCTCGGAGATGGAGTCCAGCAGCTTCGCGAGCTCCTCGCGATCGCTTACATCACAGGCCTCGATACCGACTGTGGCGCCCAGGGCTTCGAGCTCTGCCCGCAGCTCGGCGGCGCCGTCCGCCCGCGCTCCCCGCCGGCTGGCCAGCAACAGATGACCGACCCCATACTCCGAAACCAAATGTCGCGCTATCGGTGCCCCCAACGCACCCGTACCGCCAGTGATCAGGACCGTGCACTCAGGGTCGAATCTGAGCAAATCCCGCTCGACTACCGCGTCTCGCCCTGTAGCGCCCACCCGCTTTGCAGCATTGGCTTCGGTTGGGCTCTGCGCTGGGCTGGGAGCTGCCCGTGTGAGCCGTGGTGCGCAGATCACGCCTTCGCGTATCGCCAGTTGTGGTTCACCGCAGGCCAGCGCGCTCCCCAGCGCGGCGCTCGAGGCATCGTGCTGATCGATATCGATGAGCACGAACCGCTCCGGGTTCTCCGCCTGGGCGGAGCGCACCAGACCCCATACCGGCGACTGTGCCAGCCCCGGAAGAGGGTCGCCCGGGCTCACAGCCACAGCACGTTTGGTTATCAACGCCAGACGCGAACCGGCGAAGCGCTCCTCGGTGAGCCAGTGCTGCGCGAGTTCGAGTATCCGGTGAGCACCGCGGTGCACCACGTCCACCAACGCCCCAGTGAGAGCGGTGCTGCAGTCCGCCAACTCCCCCACGAGAGCGGGCGCGCAGTCCACCAACACCAACCCAGGGGCGGCGTCATCGCCCTTGGCCGCATCCAGAGATTCACATAGGGATTTCACGTCGGCGTGCACCGCAACCTCATGCCCGGCCAAGGTCAAGGATTCACCGAGCGCCGAGTCCTCACTACCCAGCAGCACCAGATCCGCGGGGGACCCCTGGTCCGAAGAAGGCAAGACGGGCCAGTCCATGCCGAGCAACGAATCGCCATGAACGCGACGGGCCTCGCTGATCTGCGCAGTAGATAGCGCGCGCGAGACCAGCGAGTCGACGGAGAGGACGAGTCCACCGGACTCGTCGAGCGCCCGCAGAGTCACCCCATCCTCGCCCTCCGGAGATAGGCACACGCGCAGCGCAGGGGCGCCCCGCGCGTGGAGCTCTACGCCCGACCAGGAGAACGGCAGGCGCACCGCGCGCTGCTCCCCATTGCTAGCGTCGGCGCCCGCCACAGGGCCCAATCCACTCGCGTGCAGTGCCGCATCAAGCAGTGCCGGGTGCAATCCAAAGGAGCCGGTCTCAGCCGTCCGATCGCCCGGCAGGGAGATCTCGGCGAAGATCTCCTCACCGCGCTTCCATGCCCTCTGCAGCCCTTGGAAGAGAGGCCCGTACTCGAGCCCCATGTCTGCCAGGGCGTCATAGAGACCATCGACCTCCACGACCTCTGCGTCGTGCGGAGGCCAGGACTCTCCGATCGGGGCGCCCGCGCGCCCTAGGGGCGCTGCCGCGCGCCCAGCAGGCGCCACTCGCCGAATAGCAATCCCGTCACCGGCTGCGAGCACGCCGCCGGCGTGCGATGTCCACTCTTCTGCAGCGAGCTCCCCGATACCCGCGGCGCGTTCGCTGCGCGAGTGAATGGCCAGCGAGCGCGTCCCAGACTCATCGAGCTCACCGACAGCCAGCTGCAGCACCACCGCGCCCTGCTCGGGCAGAACCAGTGGAGCCGCCAGGGTGAGCTCCGAGACGAGGGGACATCCAAGCGTCCCACCGACGTGCAACGCGAGCTCCAAAAAAGCGGTGCCAGGCAACAGCGCCGTGCCCAGCACCGCGTGGTCCGCCAACCACGGGTGCGACTCGAGCGAGATGCGGCCTGTGAACAACCAACCCCTGTCATCGGCCAGGGCGACAGCGGCACCGAGGAGTGGGTGATCGGCCGCAGCCTGGCCAACCGACGCGAGGTCCCCCACACCGGCAGATAGCTCCAACCAGTAGCGCTCGCGCTGGAAGGCATAGGTCGGCAGCGCTACCCGCTTGGCGCCAGAGTCGTGGAACACTCCGGCCCAGTCCGCGCTCACGCCATTCACCCATACCTCAGCCAGCGCACCGAGCAATGCGCGGGCCTCCGGGCGCCCGCGACGCAAAAGCGGGACCGCGACGAACGATCCGCACGTCGCGCTCATGGCGCTGAGTACGCCGTCGGGGCCGAGCTCCAAGAGATTTCTCACTCCCCGTGCCCCCAGCCAGCGCACCCCATCCATGAACCGCACCGGCTGACGCACATGCTCGACCCAGTACTCAGCCGCGCAGATACGCTCAACCCCCACCGGCTCACCCGTCACATTGGAGACGATCGGAACCCTCGGCTCACCGAAGGAAAGACCCTCAGCTACCGTCCTGAACTCAGCGAGCATCCCGTCCATCCGCTGAGAATGAAACGCATGACCAACCCGCAAGCGACTCGTCTTACGACCCCGCTCCCGGTAAACACCCTCCACGGCCAAGACAGCGTCCTCATCACCAGAGACCACCACCGCCAGCGGCCCATTCACCGCCGCCAAACAAGCACGCCCCTCATACCCCTCCTCGAGCGTCGCAGAGAGCTCTTCCTCGGAAGCCTCGAGCGAGACCATCGCCCCACCCTCGGGCAACTCGCCCATCAGCCGCCCACGAGCCGCGACCAACGCACACGCATCCTCCAACGAGAACACCCCCGCCACATACGCCGCCACCAACTCACCAATCGAATGACCCACCAGAAAATCAGGGCGCACACCGAGACTCTCGACCAGCCCGAACAACGACACCTCCAACGCAAACAGAGCAGCCTGCGTATAAAGCGTCCGGTCCAACATCCCCGCCCGATCCAACAACCCCCCACCAGCCCAAGCCCCGCCAGACTCCCCCGCAGAGAGCTCCAGAGACGAGCGATCGGGCTGCGCACCAGCGAAGAGCACCTCGAGCAGCGGATACTCCAAATACCTGTCCAGCTCGACACATACCCTATCCAGGGTCCCCCTGAAAACCGGGAACACGTCATACAACTCACGGCCCATACCCACACGCTGAGAGCCCTGCCCCGTAAACAAAAACGCCACACCAGCACCCCCGCCCCCCGCAGCGACACCCCCCACCACACTCCCCCCCTGCTCCCAGCCCGCCAACGTATTCGCTCCCCGCTCCCCGCCCGCCAACACCGAGAGACCACCAAGGAGCTCCTCTCGCTCACTACCAAGCACGACGGCGCGGTGCTCGAAAACGGAGCGTGTAGCCAGCGAGTAGCCCACATCGGTCATCCCGAGCTCGGGGTCCCCAGCCAGATACTTACCCAGCCGCTCCGCCTGGGCGCGCAAAGCGGACTCGCTCTTCGCCGACAACAACAACGGCAGCACACCAGCCCTCCGCAGCGCGACGTCACCCTCACCGGCACCGTTACCAGCGTCGGCGTCCTGTTCGGGGGCGTCGGTTGGGGCTTCTTCGATGATGAGGTGTGCGTTGGTGCCGGAGACGCCGAAAGAGGAGATACCGGCACGGCGCGGACTCAACCCCGGCGCCCACGACACCGGCCGCTGCAACAACTCGATCTCACCCGCACCCCAATCCACATGCCGCGAAGGCACATCCACATGCAACGTCCGCGGCAACACACCATGCTCCAAAGCCTTCACCATCTTGATCACACCCGCCACACCCGCCGCCGCCGAAGTATGACCAATATTCGACTTCACCGAACCCAGATACAAAGGACCACCCCCCCGCCCCTGCCCATACGTCGCCAACAACGCCTGCGCCTCAATCGGATCGCCCAACCTCGTACCCGTCCCATGCGCCTCCACCACATCAACATCCCCCACAGCGAGCCCCGCACTCGCCAACGCCTGACGAATCACCCGCTCCTGCGAAGGCCCATTCGGCGCCGTCAACCCATTCGACGCACCATCCTGATTCACCGCGCTACCCCTCACCAACGCCAACACACGATGACCCCGCGCCCGCGCCACCGAAAGACGCTCCAACACAACCAACCCCACCCCATCAGAAAACCCAGTCCCATCCGCCGCATCCGCAAACGACTTACAACGCCCATCCACCGCCAAACCACGCTGACGCGAAAACTCCACAAACAACCCCGGCGTCGCCATCACCGACACCCCACCCGCCAACGCCAACTCACACTCACCCCCCCGCAACGCCTGACAAGCCATATGCATCGCCACCAGCGACGAAGAACACGCCGTATCGATCGAGACCGCCGGACCCTCCAAACCAAACGTATAAGCGATCCGCCCCGTAACCACACTACCCCCAGACCCCGTAACCAGATAACCCTCGAGATCCCCCGCAGCACCCCCACCAACCCCATAACCAAAAGAGACCACCCCCGCGAAGACGCCGGTTTGGGTGGCGTGTAGTGTGGCTGGGGGGATCCCGGCGTTTTCGAAGGCCTCCCACGAGGCCTCTAGCAGGAGGCGCTGCTGGGGGTCCATCGCGAGGGCCTCGCGGGGGCTGATCGCGAAGAACTGCGCGTCGAACTCCCCCGCGTCGTAGAGAAAACCACCCGCGCGGGTATAACTCGTACCCGGATGATCGGGGTCGGGGTCATACAGACTCTCGAGGTCCCAGCCGCGGTTCTGCGGGAACGGGCCGATCGCATCAGCACCCCGAGCGACGAGCTCCCAGAGCTCTTGCGGGGAGCTCACCCCGCCCGGATAGCGAGCGCTCATCCCGACGATCGCGATCGGCTCATCGGCTGCTAGGACCCGGGTTGTGGGTGTGAGCGCGCTGGAGTGT
Organism: uncultured Solirubrobacterales bacterium; assembly: GCA_963747875.1. GTDB lineage: Bacteria > Actinomycetota > Thermoleophilia > Solirubrobacterales > Solirubrobacteraceae > Palsa-744. The sequence continues at coordinate 3,679,331 of CAVVGU010000001.1, read as the reverse complement.
GCGCCAGCGATCTCTGCCAGGAGATAGCCCGCGACAGCCAGCGGCGTGGGGTAGTCAAAAACGAGGGTGCTGGGTAGACGCAGCCCGCTCGCCTGGTTCAGGAGGTTGCGTAGCTCGACCGCGGTGAGGGAATCAAAGCCGAGCTCCTTGAATGCCTGTTGCGCTGGGATCCCCGCGGGTGAGACGTGCCCCAGGACCGCAGCGACCTGCCCACGAACCAAGTCCAACAGGATGCCCTCACGCTCGCTCTCGGGCACCCCAGCCAGACGCCGCGCGAGCGACGTGGTGCCCTGCCCCGCGGGGCGTCGGGCAGGTACTCCTACCAGGCCGCTGAACATGGACGGGAGCGCTTCGGTCCTGGCGTGGGAGCGCAGCACCGCGAGATCCAGGGGTACCGCGACCGTCAGCGCCTCGCTGCTACCGAGCGCGGCATCGAAAAGCTCGAGGCCCCGCACGGTCGAGATCGTGCCGATACCCGAGCGTGTCATCCGTGAGCGCTCGCTCTCCCCCAGGGCACCCGTCAGCTCGCTGGCCTGCTCCCACAGCCCCCACGCGATCGAGGTACCCGCGAGACCCCGCGCTTGACGGTAGCCCGCCAGCCCATCGAGGAACGCGTTCGCGGCGGCGTAGTTACCCTGCCCCGGGCTACCCAGCACCCCCGCCGCGGAGGAGAACAACACAAACGCCTGCAAGTCCAGGTGCTCAGTGAGCTCGTGCAGATGCCACGCAGCGTCCGCCTTGGGTGCCAGCACCCGATCGATACGCTCACCCGTCAACGAGGAGATCACACCGTCATCGAGCGCGCCCGCAGCGTGCACAACAGCCCGCAACGGGTACTCATCCGCGACCGAGTCAAGCAGCCCCCGCAGCTGCTCGCGATCCGATACATCACACGCCGCGACCGTGACGCGTGCACCCAAGGACTCGAGCTCTGCCTGCAACTCGAGTGCGCCCTCCGCCTCCGGTCCCCGGCGGCTAGCCAACAGCAGATGACGGACACCGTGCTCAGTCACCAGGTGACGCGCTAGCAGCCCACCGAGCGTGCCCGTACCACCGGTAATCAAGACCGAGCCCTCCGCGTCGATCGCCGAGGGGATCCTCAGCACGATCTTGCCGGTATGACGCGCCTGGCTCATGAACCGGAACGCTTCCGGTGCGCGACGGATATCCCACGCGGCGAGCGGTAACGGCTCGAGCGCACCCGACTCGAAAAGCCCCAGCAGCACCCCGAGCATCTCCTGGATGCGCCGTGGGCCAGCGTCGATCACATCGAACGCCTGGTAGGAGACCCCCGGGTAGCTCTGCGCGATCTCCCCAGCCTCACGGATATCGGTCTTCCCCATCTCGATGAACCGCCCACCCCCACCCAACAACCCAAGCGACGCATCGACGAACTCTCCCGCGAGGGAATCCAGCACGACGTCCATCCCCCGCCCACCACTCTCCGCGAGGAACCGCTCCTTGAACTCCAACGTACGAGACGACGCGATATGCGCCCGATCGAACCCCAGCGACCGCAGGACCGGCCACTTCCCCGGGCTCGCAGTCGCGAACACCTCGCCACCCAAATACCGCGCAAGCGCCACCGCGGCCATCCCGACCCCGCCCGTCGCGGCGTGCACCAGCACCCGCTCACCGGGCTCAAGCGACGCTAGATCGACCAGCGCGTAGTAGGCCGTCAAGAACACAATCGGTACCGACGCGGCCTGCGCGAAAGACCACCCCGCAGGCACCCGCGCGAGCATCCGCTGATCACCGACCGCGACCGGGCCGAACCCCGCGAACAAGCCCATCACGCGATCCCCGACAGCCAGACCCTCAACCCCCGGGCCGACCTCCAACACAACACCCGCGCCCTCCCCACCCACACTAGCCCGCCCCGGATACATCCCCAACGCGATCAACACATCCCGGAAATTCAACCCCCCCGCACGCACCCCAATACGCACCTGCCCAAACCCAAGCGCCTCCAGCACCCCAGGAGCACCCACAAGCGAAAGCTCCTCAAACGACCCCCCCACACCCGCATCCAAACACCACCCCCCACCCTCCGGCGCTACCAACACACCACCCCCCACACGCCCCAGCCGCGGCACGAACACCACACCCTCACGAACCGCGACCTGCGACTCACCACCCCCCAACACACCCCCCAACACACCCCCCAAAACACCCACCGACCCATCAACACCATCCACATCAACCAACACAAACCGCCCCGGGTTCTCCGACTGCGCACAACGCACCAAACCCCACACCCCACCCAAACCCACCCCACCCACACCATCCCCCAACCCCACACCCACAGCACCACAAGTCACAAACACCAACCGCAACCCAACAAAACGCCCATCCCCAAGCCACCCCTGCAACAAACCAAGCGCTTGCCGAGCGCTACGGTGCATCAAAGCCGGCACACCAAGACCATCGGCATCACCCCCAAAGGCGCCCTTCACGGAAGATGACCCGTCCTCGAGGACACCATCCCCGACCACGTCATCCTCGACCGCTGTGCAGTCGACGAGGATCATCTCCGGGAGCACGCCACCCCGATCCAGAACCCCGCCCAGGACTCCCAGATCGTCATATCTCTCAACAGCAGCGCCAGCCCCACGCAAGGACCGTGCGAGCGCGGAGTCCTCGCCCCCTAACACTCCCACCTCCCCCACGGAATCTCCCGGGGAAACCGGGAGCGCACTCCAGTCCATCTTGAGCAACCCACCATGGCGCTCCTCGCGCGCGGCACCCAACTGCGCCACAGAGATCTCGCGTGAGACCAGCGCTGCGACCGCAGCGACAAGCTCGCCCCGCTCGTCGGCCATGAGCAACGACACCGCGTCACTCCCCGCGGGGGACAGCGAGACCCGCAACGAAGACGCGCCCGAACGGTAGAGCTCGACACCCGCCCAAGAGAACGGGAGACGTACTCCGCCCCGTTCCCCGCTGCTCCGCTCCTGCGCCGCAGCGTCACTTACCGCGCCCGCTTGCAGCGCCCCGTCAAACAGGGCTGGGTGCACACCGAAGGAGGATGCCTCGCCTTGCTGAGCATCCGCGAGCGACACCTCGGCAAACACCTCCTCATCCCGCCGCCACATCCCCCGTAGCCCTTGAAAGGCGGGACCATAGTCCAAGCCCATACCCACCAGAGCGTCATGAAGACCATCGACGTCCACCGCCTCTGAGCTCGGCGGAGGCCAGGACTCCCCAGCCAGAACACCGGCGCGCTCCCGCAACGCCACCTGGCCGTTCGCGTCGGCCTCTGCAACCAGCGTGCCGCTGGCGTGGCGCGTCCACTGCTCCTCCGCGGGCGAGCTCTCACCGGTTGGGTCCTGCACATGAGAGTGAATCGTGAGCGACCGCCGGCCTTCCTCACCAAGCTCACCTACGGAGACCTGCAACACAACCCAGCCCCGCTCGGGCAGGACCAGCGGAGCCTGCAACGTCAGCTCCTGCACCACGGGATATCCGGCCTCGCTGCCGGCGTGCAGCGCCAGCTCCACAAAAGCCGTACCCGGCAACAGCACCGAGCCCAACACCGCATGGTCGGAAAGCCACGGATGCGACTCGCGCGAGATACGACCAGTGAACAGCCAACCCCTCCCATCAGCCAGCGCGACAGCGGCGCCCAGGAGGGGATGTTCCGCTGAGGATTGGCCGGCCGAAACCATGTCTCCCGCGCCCGCAACAGCTCCCGGCCAGAAGCGTTCGCGCTGGAAGGCATAAGTCGGTAGCGATACTCGCTTGGCGCCGGAGCCGTGGAACGCTGCGGCCCAGTCCACGCTCACGCCGTGCACCCACGCTCTAGCCAGGGCATTCACGAGCACCGGCGCCTCGGGGCGCTCGCGGCGCAACAACGGGACTGCCAGGACCGCAGCCGCGGCGCTGTCCTCCACCAAACACCCCCGGCTCATGGCGCTGAGTACGCCGTCGGGGCCGAGCTCCAAGAGATTTCTCACTCCCCGTGCCCCCAACCAGCGCACCCCATCCATGAACCGCACCGGCTGACGCACATGCTCGACCCAGTACTCAGCCGCGCAGATACGCTCAACCCCCACCGGCTCACCCGTCACATTGGAGACGATCGGAACCCTCGGCTCACCGAAGGAAAGACCCTCAGCTACCGTCCTGAACTCAGCGAGCATCCCGTCCATCCGCTGAGAATGAAACGCATGACCAACCCGCAAGCGACTCGTCTTACGACCCCGCTCCCGGTAAACACCCTCCACGGCCAAGACAGCGTCCTCATCACCAGAGACCACCACCGCCAGCGGCCCATTCACCGCCGCCAAACAAGCACGCCCCTCATACCCCTCCTCGAGCGTCGCAGAGAGCTCTTCCTCGGAAGCCTCGAGCGAGACCATCGCCCCACCCTCGGGCAACTCGCCCATCAGCCGCCCACGAGCCGCGACCAACGCACACGCATCCTCCAACGAGAACACCCCCGCCACATACGCCGCCACCAACTCACCAATCGAATGACCCACCAGAAAATCAGGGCGCACACCGAGACTCTCGACCAGCCCGAACAACGACACCTCCAACGCAAACAGAGCAGCCTGCGTATAAAGCGTCCGGTCCAACATCCCCGCCCGATCCAACAACCCCCCACCAGCCCAAGCCCCGCCAGACTCCCCCGCAGAGAGCTCCAGAGACGAGCGATCGGGCTGCGCACCAGCGAAGAGCACCTCGAGCAGCGGATACTCCAAATACCTGTCCAGCTCGACACATACCCTATCCAGGGTCCCCCTGAAAACCGGGAACACGTCATACAACTCACGGCCCATACCCACACGCTGAGAGCCCTGCCCCGTAAACAAAAACGCCACACCAGCACCCCCGCCCCCCGCAGCGACACCCCCCACCACACTCCCCCCCTGCTCCCAGCCCGCCAACGTATTCGCTCCCCGCTCCCCGCCCGCCAACACCGAGAGACCACCAAGGAGCTCCTCTCGCTCAGCACCCAGCACGACGGCGCGGTGCTCGAAAACGGAGCGTGTAGCCAGCGAGTAGCCCACATCGGTCATCCCGAGCTCGGGGTCCCCAGCCAGATACTCACCCAGCCGCCCCGCCTGGGCGCGCAGCGCGGACTCGCTCTTCGCCGATAACAGCAACGGCAGCACACCAGCCTTCTGCGATGTGATGGGAAGCGGCGCAGCGTCGGTGTCGTGCTCAGAGACCGACGGTGGTGCTTCTTCGAGGATGACGTGGGCGTTGGTGCCGCTGATCCCGAACGAGGAAACCCCCGCGCGGCGAGGCCCACCAGCACGCTCCCACGGCTGCTGCTCAGTCAACAAGCGCACCCCACCCGCAGACCACTCAACATGACTCGACGGCGCATCGACATGCAGCGTCTTAGGCAACACACCATGCTCCAACGCCTTGACCATCTTAATCACACCCGCCACACCCGCCGCCGCCTGCGCATGACCAATATTCGACTTCACCGAGCCAAGCCACAACGGACGACCCCCACGCCGCTCCCGCCCATAACTCTCGAGCAACGCCTGCACCTCAATCGGATCACCCAACCGTGTACCCGTCCCATGCCCCTCCACCACATCCACCTCACCCGCTGAGAGACGCGCGTTAGCTAGCGCCTGCGCGATCACACGCCGCTGCGAAGGCCCATTCGGCGCCGTCAACCCATTCGAAGCACCATCCTGATTCACAGCACTACCACGCACCAACGCCAACACCCGATGCCCATTACGCTCAGCATCCGACAGACGCTCCAACACCAACACCCCCAACCCCTCCGACCAACCCACACCATCCGCCGCATCCGCAAACGACTTACACCGCCCATCACGCGCAAGCGCACGCTGACGACTAAACCCCACAAACGTCATCGGCGAAGCCATCACCGTCACCCCACCAGCCAACGCCAACGAACACTCCCCCGCCCTCAACGCCGCACACGCCCAATGCAACGCCACCAGCGAAGAAGAACACGCCGTATCAACCGTCACCGCCGGACCCTCCAAACCCAAGGTATACGCCACACGACCCGACAACACAGCCCCCGAAGAACCCGTCATCCCATAGTTTTCGAACTCCACCGACCCTGACCCCGCGAGACCCACACCATAATCGTGATACATCAACCCCGCGAACACCCCCGTCCGAGAACCCCGCAACGACACCGGGTCGATCCCCGCGTCCTCCAACGCCTCCCACACACCTTCCAACAACAGCCGCTGCTGCGGATCCATCACCAATGCCTCCCGCGGGCCGACCGCGAAGAACTCCGCGTCGAAATCCCCAGCGTCATACAGAAACCCACCCTCCCGCACATAGCTACGACCACGACAATCAGGGTCAGGGTCATACAGACCCTCCAAATCCCAGCCCCGATCCCCAGGAAACACCGAAATCCCATCCCCACCCGACACCACCAGCCGCCACAAACCATCCGGCGAACACACACCCCCCGGATAACGACAACCCATACCCACAACCGCCAACGGCTCATCAACCACCCCAGCCACAACAACAGACCCCACCACACCCCGCCCCCGACCCAAAACCTCACCCAACAAATACCGCGCAAGCACAACAGGCGTCGGATAGTCAAACACAAGCGTCGTAGGCAGCCGCAACCCCGTCGCCACGTTCAAATGGTTACGCAACTCAACCGCGGCGAGCGAGTCGAACCCGAGCTCTTTGAACGCACGCTGCGGATCGACCACCACAGTCGAGGCATGCCCGAGGACCACCGCGACCTGGCTACGAACAAGCTCCAGCACGACACCCTCGCGCTCACCCTCAGGAACACCAGCCAGACGCCGCGCGAGCAGCCCACCCTGGTACCCCGAGCGTCGAGCTGGGACACGCACCAGGCCGCTGAACAACGCAGGTAGCGCGCCCGTCCTCGCCTGCGAACGCAACACCCCCAGATCCAACGGCGCAGCCAGCACCAACGCCTCACCCACCCCAAGAGCACCATCGAAAAGCTCGAGGCCCTCTCCAGGGGGAATCGCGCGCAGGCCGGAGCGTGCCATTCGTAAACGGTCGACCTCACTCAGGCGGCCCGTCATCCCCCCGGACTGCTCCCACAGCCCCCACGCCAACGAGCTCGCCGTAAGACCCCGCGCGCGGCGATACGCCGCCAGCGCGTCAAGAAACGCGTTCGCGGCCGCATAGTTACCCTGGCCCGGGCTACCCAGCACCCCCGCCGCGGAGGAAAACAACACGAACGCCCCCAGATCCATGTGCTCCGTCAGCTCATGCAAATACCACGCCGCGTCCGCCTTGGGGACCAACACCTCATCGAGGCGTTGCGCGGTCAGCGAACCGATCACACCGTCATCCAGAACCCCCGCGGTATGTACCACCGCGCTAAGCCGATGCTCCACCGCGACCGAGTCGAGTAGCCCCTCGAGCGCCCGACGATCTCCCACATCACACGCCGCGACCCTCACCGTCGCACCCAGCGCCTCCAACGCAACCCGAAGCTCAACTGCGCCCTCGGCCTGCTCACCCCGACGGCTCGCCAACAACAGATGCCTCACACCATGCTCCACCACCAGATGCCGCGCCACAAGCGCACCCAACGCGCCGGTACCACCCGTGACTAGAACCGTGCCCTCCCCATCAAACACCGGGGCAGCCTCTGGGGGGTGAGCCCCAGCCGAGCCCTTAGGGGTCGCGCTAGCCACGCGGGTGAGCCGTGGGGCACTGACCACCCCCTCGCGTACCGCTAGCTGCGGCTCCTCAGAGGCCAGGGCGCCGCTCAGCGCCGCACGCGAGGCGTCACGCTCATCGATATCGATGAGCATGAGCCGCCCCGGGTTCTCCGATTGCGCCGCGCGTACCAGACCCCAGATCGCAGCGTGCTCGAGACCCCGCAGATCATCCGTGGAGCCAACCGCTACCGCGCCACTGGTGAGCAGCACCAGCCGCGCGTCAGAGAAGCACTCCTGCGAGAGCCAATCCTGCACCAGCTCGAGAACCCAGTGCGCGCCGCGATGCACCTCCTCCAGCAAACCCCCAGCCCCCACAGACGTGCAATCCACCAGCACCAACCCCGGGGCAACATGACCACCCCCAACCTCACCCTCTAACCACGGGGCGACATCCTCGACCTCACCCGCCGGTCCCGTGACACCACCACCTCCGGCCTCGCCCCCAGTCAAGGACTCGCGCAGCGAGCGCAGATCGCCGTGCACCGCGAGTGCATGCCCAGCCTGGATCAGCGACTCGCCGAGCGCCGAGCCCTCGCCGCCTACCAGCGCCAGATCGACCGGCTGCGTCTGCGCCGGGGGCGATACCGCGCTCCAGTCCACGCTGAGCAACCCATCGCCCCGCACCCCACTCCGCACACCGAGCTGCTCGGAGGAGCTCTCACGCAAGACAAGCGAGTCGACCAAGAGGACCAGCCCACCCGACTCATCCACCGCCAGCAGAGACACCCCGCCTCCAGCAGCCACCGAAAGACACACACGCAACGACGACACACCACCCGCGAAGAGCTCAACACCAGACCACGAAAACGGCAAATACACCACACCAACACCGTCCACAGCTCCCGCACTCCCAACACCCGCCGGACCCCCATCACCCCCAACGCCGTCCACAGCCCCCGCACCGTCGAACGACCCCAACCCAACCGCGTGCAGCGCCGCATCCAAAAGCGCCGGGTGCACCCCAAAAGACCCCACCTCCAGCAACCCGCCATCCCCAACAGACACCTCGGCAAATACCTCATCACCCCGCCGCCAAGCCCCCCGCAACCCCTGAAAAGCGGGCCCATATTCAAGACCCCGCCCAGCCAAACCCTCATAAAGACCATCGAGATCCACAACCTCCGAACCTGCCGGGGGCCACGATTCTCCGATGAGGACACCGGCACGCTCGTGAGTGGCCGCCGTGCCGGCAGGGATCGTCGCTCGCTGAGCGCTGAACGCATCGCCGGAAGTCAGAACACCCCTGGCGTGACGCACCCACTCCACTTCCGCGAGGCCCCCCTCCCCAACGGACTCCTCCAGGCGCGAGTGAATCGACACCGCACGCCCCCCCGCCTCATCGAGCTCGCCAACCAAGACCTGGATCTGCATGGCGCCCCGCTCGGGGACCACCAGTGGGACCTCCAGCGTGAGGTCTGAGACCACCGGACACCCCAACTCCCCGCCGCCATACAACGCCAGATCCAAGAACGCCGTGCCCGGCAACAACACCGTGCCCAGCACCGCGTGATCGGCCAGCCACGGGTGGGACTCGAGCGAGATACGCCCGGTGAACAGCCAACCCCCGCCATCGGCCAGAGCGACAGCGGCGCCCAGCAGGGGGTGATCCGCCGCAGCTTGCCCTGCGGCCATACCTCCCGGGCCCGAAGCTCCGGCAGAGAGCCAGTAGCGTTCGCGCTGGAAGGCATAGGCAGGCAGGGACACCCGCCTGGCGGCCACGTCCTTGAACAGTGCTGCCCACTCCACGCTCGCCCCGTTCACCCATACCTCAGCCAACCCACCGAGCAGAGCCTGAGCCTCTGGGCGCTCGCGACGCAACAACGGGACCGCCACCACCTGATCCGCACCGAGAGCACCACCGGCATCGGCGCCGGGGCGACCAACGCCATCGATGCCATCGGCGGCGCGTGGCTGCCCAAGACAGTCCTGAACCATCGCGCTGAGCACACCATCCGGGCCGAGCTCCAAAAAGTTACCCACTCCGTTGGCTCCCAGCCAGCGCGCCCCGTCAGCGAAACGCACCGGCTCACGTACCTGCTCCACCCAGTAGGCAGCCGTGCAGACACTCTCGGCCATCGCAGGCTCGCCGGTCACGTTGGAAACGATCGGTATCCGCGGCGCGCTGAAGGAGATGCCCTCGGCCACCTCTTTGAACTCACCCAGCATCGCGTCCATCCGCGGGGAATGAAACGCCCGGGAGACCGCGAGGCGCTTGGTCTTCGCCCCCCGCTCCTTCCAGAGACCCACCAAGCCCAGGACAGCAGCCTCATCGCCCGAGACCACCACCGATTCAGGGCCATTGACCGCCGCCAGCGCAACCCGCCCCTCCAGACCCTCGAGACTCCCACGCACCTCATCCTCTGAGGCCTGCACCGAGACCATCGCCCCACCCTCGGGCAACTCCCCCATCAGCCGGCCGCGCGCCGCGACCAGCGCACACGCATCCTCCAACGAGAACACCCCCGCCAGATACGCCGCCACCAACTCACCAATCGAATGCCCCATCAAGAAGTCAGGGCGCACACCCCAGCTCTCGATCAGCCTGAATAACGCCACCTCGAGTGCGAACAGCCCCGCCTGAGTAAAGAGCGTCTGGTCTATGAGGCCCGCCTCAGGAGAATCCTCAGACGCAAAGAGCACCCCCAGCAACGAGCGCTCCAAATGAGCGTCGAACTGCACACACAACTCATCGAGAGCGCCCCTGAATACCCCAAAGACCTCATACAACTCCCGGCCCATGCCCATCCGCTGAGAGCCCTGGCCAGTGAACAGAAACGCCAAGCCACAGTCGCTCACAGGAGCGACACCCCCGATGACGCCCGCGGCGGACCCCCCAACCGTGAGCGCGGAAAGGCCCTCGAGGAAGTCTTCGCGCTCGCCGGCCAGCACCACGGCACGGTGCTCGAAGACCGCACGGCCCGTCAGGGAGAGACCCACATCGATTTCCCTCAACTTTGGAGATTCCTCCGTGGACTCCTCCAGGTATCGATGCAGGTGCTCGGCCTGGGCGCGCAGACCCGACTCACTCTTAGCCGAGAGCAACCACGGGATCACGCCCGCCGTGTGCAGACCAGTCACGCCGCTGGCACCACTGCGATCAACAGGTCCCGGGGCCTCCTCGAGGATCACATGCGCATTGGTGCCACTGATGCCAAACGAGGAGACCCCCGCCCGGCGAGGCTCCCCCTCACCCTCCCATGGCACCTGCTCGGTGAGCAGTGAGACCGCTCCCGCCGACCAATCGACCTGCGAGGAGGGCTCATCCACATGCAGCGTCCTCGGCAGCGCCCGGTGGCGCATCGCCATCACCATCTTGATCACGCCCGCCACACCCGCCGCCGCCTGGGTATGACCGATATTCGACTTGATCGAGCCAAGCCACAAGGGACGCCCCTCGGCCCGGTTCTGTCCATAAGTAGCGATCAACGCCTGAGCCTCGATCGGGTCGCCAAGCGTGGTACCGGTGCCATGCCCCTCGACCACATCCACCTGGCCGGCAGAGAGACGCGCATTTGCAAGCGCCTGCGCAATCACACGCTGCTGAGAGGGACCATTCGGCGCTGTCAACCCATTACTCGCGCCATCCTGATTCACCGCACTACCACGCACCACTCCCAGCACCTCACGGCCGTGACGCTCGGCGTCGCAGAGACGCTCCAACAGCAGCACCCCAACGCCCTCCGACCAACCGGTGCCATCCGCCGCGTCGGCAAACGACTTACAGCGACCATCTGCGGACAGGCCGCGCTGACGCGAGAACTCGATGAACGCCCGCGGCGAGGTCATCACAGTCACACCGCCGGCCAACGCCAGCGAGCACTCCCCCGAGCGCAGCGCCTGGCCTGCCAGATGTAGTGCCACGAGCGAAGAAGAGCACGCCGTATCGACCGAGACCGCGGGGCCCTCCAAGCCGAAGGTATAGGCCACGCGACCCGAGACCACGCTGCCCGAGGTGCCTATGCCGAGATAGCCCTCGAGGCCCTCGGCGATCCGTCCACCCAGGCCCACGCCGTAGTCCGAGAAACCGATCCCCGCGAATACCCCAGTCTGGCTGCCCCGCAGTGCCGTGGGGTCGATACCAGCGTCTTCGAAAGCCTCCCATGCGCCCTCCAACAGCAGTCGCTGCTGGGGATCCATCGCCAGTGACTCTTTGGGACTGATGCCAAAGAACCCCGCATCGAAGGTATCGGCGTCATCGACAAAACCGCCTTCGCGCGCATAGCTCGTGCCCGGACGATCGGGATCCGGATCATAGATACTCTCCAAGTCCCACCCACGATCCGTGGGGAAACCTCCGATCCCATCCCGCCCCGAACTCACCAGCTGCCACAACCCCTCCGGAGAGCGCACACCACCCGGGTAACGACAGCTCATGCCGACAATCGCCAGGGGCTCATCGGGGGCCCCGATCGAGGCGGATGGCATAACGATGCTCAGCTGTCTACCGTCGACCTCCGCCAGTAGGTAGGAAGCGACCGCGGCGGCTGTGGGGTGGTCGAAAACGAGGGTGGCCGGCAGACGCAAGCCTGAAGCTGCACTCAAACGGTTGCGCAGCTCTACCGCGGACAGCGAGTCGAACCCGTGGTCCTTGAAGGCACGCTGGGCATCGATCGCCTCCGCAGAGCGATGCCCCAGGACCGCTGCCACGCGATCTCTCACCAACTCCAGGACAATGGCTCCCCACTCCGATCGCGGCTCGCCGGCCAATTTCCTCGCGAGCGAGCCCTTGGCCTCCGAGTCACCGCCGAGCGGTACGCGTATGAGCCCGCGCATGATCGCCGGCAGCGTCCCGGCCCTGGCCTGGTCACTCAGCACGCTGCGATCGAGACGCACAGGCAGCAGCTGAGGCCGATCGGCGGCGCGCGCGGTCTCGATCAGCTGGAGGCCCTGCGCATCTGAGAGCGGCATGAGACCTTCCGAGCGCCTCAGGCGCTCAGCGAGGCGCACGCGCTCTTCCTCGCTCAAGCCGCCGCCCATGCCGGTGCCCCTCTCCCACAAGCCAAAGGCCAACGAAAGGCCGGGCAGGCCTTTGGCGCGACGGTGGTGGGCCAGTGCGTCCAAAAAGGCGTTGGCGGCCGCGTAGCCGGCCCGCCTGGGGGCGCCGATGGTGGCTGCCACGGAGGAGAAGAGGATGAACTCCGTGAGCTCCATCTGCTCCGTGAGTTCGTGCAAATGCCAGGCGGCGTCCATCTTCGGAGCCAATACGCCGTCGAGACGCTGTGTCGTCAAAGAATCGACCACACCGTCGTCGAGCACCCCCGCGGCGTGCACCACCGCACTGAGCGGATGCTCCACTGCGATCGAGTCGAGTAGCGCCGCCAGACTCTCGCGGTCACTCACATCACATGCAGCGACCCTGACGCTGGCGCCCAGCGCTTGCAACTCGGCCTTCAACTCGGGTGTCCCCTCGGCAGCCTCTCCGCGGCGACTGACCAACAGCAACTGGCGCACGCCATGCACCTCCACCAGATGCCGCGCCATGAGCGCGCCCAAGCCGCCCGTACCGCCCGTCACCAACACCGTGCCCCGCGGGTCGAGCGTGGGAGCGCTCGCGCCGATCAGAGACCCCGTCCCCTCCAAGCGCGGGACCCATGCCACGCCCTCGCGCACAGCCAGCTCGGGCTCGTCTACCTCCAGCACGCTTGCAAGCACACTGTAGGAGGCCTCCCCGCCATCGCTATCGACGAGCACAAACCGCTCGGGATTCTCCGTCTGCGCCGAGCGCACCAAACCCCATACCGGTGACTGCGCGAGCGCCGGCACATCCTCCTGCGGGTGCACGGATACGGCGCCTCTGGTGATCAACACCAGCCGCAAAGCCGCAAAGCGCTCATCCGCGAGCCACGCCTGCACCAGCCCCAGCACGCGGTGCACCGTCTGATGCGCCAAGGCCGGCTGGCTGGAGGCGCCGCGAGCGACAGAAGCACAATCGACGTACACCACCCTCGGAAGCGCGCGACCGCCATCGAGCGCCTCACCTAGAGCCCCCACATCCGCATATACCTCAACCACGCACCCCGCAGCCGCGAGAGACTCAGCCAACGCAGAGCCCTCTTCGCCCAGCAACGCCAACTCCTGGCCGGCGGACACCGAAGGGAGCGCGAGCGTGCTCCAGCCGACGCGCAACAGCGAACCTCTTTCCACGGAACCCTGCAGCCAGAAATGCTCGCGCTGGAAGGCGTACGTGGGCACTCTCACCCGCTGGGCGCCCGAGCCCTGGAAGAGGGCGCCCCAATCGACCTTCACACCATGCGACCAAAGCTCAGCCAGAGAGCCGATCAACGCCTGGACCTGGGGACGCTCCCCACGCAACAGCGGGACCGCCACAACAGAGTCCCCACCGAGGCAATCCTGCACCATCGCGCTGAGCACCCCATCGGGACCGAGCTCCAAGAAGCTCCTCACTCCATTGGCTCCCAGCCATCGAGCCCCATCAGCGAAACGCACCGGCTCACGTACGTGCTCCACCCAGTACTGGGCACTGCACATCCGCTCATCGGGGACCGGCTCACCGGTGAGGTTGGACACGATCGGTATCCGTGGTGAGCCGAAAGAGATACCCTGGGCCACCTCTTTGAACTCATCCAGCATCGCGTCCATCCGCTGAGAGTGAAATGCATGGCTCACCCTGAGACGTCTGGTCTTCGCGCCCCGCTCCCGATAAATACTCTCCACCTCCAACACCGCATCCTCATCGCCAGAGACCACGACCGCGACGGGACCATTCACCGCCGCTAGGCAAACACGGCCTTCATATCTTGTGAGCGTCCCTGACACATCCCCTTCCGAGGCCTGGATCGAGACCATCGCCCCACCCTCGGGCAACCCCCCCATCAATCGCCCACGAGCCGTCACCAACCTGCATGCGTCCTCCAACGAGAACACCCCCGCGACATGCGCCGCCGCCAGCTCACCGATCGAATGACCCACCAGAAACCCGGGACGCACACCCAACCACTCGACCAGCCTGAACAACGCCACCTCGAGCGCAAACAACCCCGCCTGGGTATAGAGAGTCCGGTCAAGCAGGTCCGCCTCGGGAGACCCTCCAGACGCAAAAAGCACAACCAACAGCGAATGCTCCAGATACGTATCCAACCCTGCGCACGCCTCGTCCAGCGCGGCGCGAAATACAGGGAACACCTCATACAACCCCCGGCCCATGCCCGGCCGCTGAGAGCCCTGGCCCGTAAACAAGAACGCCAGCCCACCACCCTCAGCCGGCCGCGTGAGCGCACACACCACTCCCGCCGCCGTCTCCCGGGCCGCCAGTGCCGAGAGACCATCCAACAATCCCTCGCGCTCCCCACCCAGCACCACGGCACGACGCTCGAACACAGAGCGCCCCGCCAGGGAGAGCGCGATATCGGCCACATCCAGTTCGGGTGAGCTCCCCATGTGCGCCCGCAAACGCTCGGCCTGAGCACACAGGGCAGACTCGCTCTTGGCCGAAAGCGGCAACGGCAAGACGCCGGCGTCACGCAGTGCAGTGGGTAAAGACCCGCCACCCTCATCTGGCCTGTGGCGATCCTCATCGCCGGCAAGCGTGCGATCACCGCCGGTAGAGCCACCACCTTCGCCAACAACAGCACGCGGTGCCTCCTCGAGGATCACGTGTGCGTTGGTGCCGCTGATCCCAAAGGACGACACCCCCGCCCTACGCGGCTCACCGCCACGCTCCCACGGCACCTCCTCCGTCAGCAACGACACCGACCCAGACGACCAGTCCACCTTGCTCGACGGCTCATCGACATGCAGCGTCCTCGGCAACACACGATGGTGCATCGCCATCACCATCTTGATCACGCCCGCCACACCAGCCGCCGCCTGGGTGTGCCCGATATTCGACTTCACCGAGCCCAGCCACAGCGGACGACCCTCCGGACGACCCTGCCCATAGGTAGCCAGCAACGCCTGTGCCTCAATCGGATCGCCCAGGGTGGTACCCGTACCATGACCCTCAACCACATCCACCTGCGCGGGGGAGAGTCGCGCATTGGCCAAGGCCCGAGCAATCACCCGCTGCTGGGAAGGACCATTGGGCGCCGTCAAGCCGTTGCTCGCACCGTCCTGATTCACAGCACTGCCACGCACCAACCCCAACACCACCCGACCACTACGCGCAGCATCGGACAACCGCTCCAATAACAACAGCCCCACACCCTCGCTGAAACCCGCACCATCGGCCCCGTTCGCAAACGACTTACACCGGCCATCGGGCGCGAGGCCACGCTGACGGCTGAACTCCAAGAACACCTCGGGCGTCGCCATCACCACCACGCCACCGGCCAACGCCAACGAACACTCGCCGCTGCGCAGCGCCTGGCACGCCAGATGCAACGCCACAAGCGACGATGAGCACGCCGTATCGACCGTCACCGCTGGACCCTCGAATCCCAGGCAGTAGGCCACTCGACCCGACGCGACGCTGCCGGAGCGGCCCGTGCCCAGATAGCCCACGAGATCCTCGGGAATGGACCCAGACCCTGCGCCATATTCCTGCGTGCTGACACCCGCGAATACCCCGGTCTCGCTGCCCTCGAGTGAGAGCGGGTCGATGCCCGCGTCTTCGATCGCCTCCCATGCGGCCTCCAGCAGGAGACGCTGCTGGGGATCCATAGCCAGCGCCTCGCGCGGGCTGATATCGAAGAAGGACGCGTCGAACTCGCCCGCATCGCGTAAAAACCCACCCTCGCGCGCGCAGCTCGTTCCCGGATGATCGGGATCGGGGTCGTAGAGGCTATCCAACTCCCACTCACGATCCGTCGGGAAGGGGGAGATCGCATCTCGCTGAGTTGCAACGAGCTCCCACAGATCCTCGGGCGATGAGACCCCGCCGGGATAGCGACAGCTCATTCCCACAATCGCCAGCGGCTCATCCCACTGGGCATGGAGCTGTTGATTTTGATGACGGAGCCGCTCCGCTTCCTTGAGAGCCTTCCGCAGTGCCCGGCCAACGATGTCGCTGGAATCAGACACTTGGTCAGAGCACCTCTTGGGCGTTCTCGAGGGTCAGTTGCGCGAGGCGCTCGATATCCAGCGTGTCGATCTGGCTCGCCTGTTCGCTCCGCAACGGCAGCGCCTCGTCCTCCAGGCTGGCTAGTTCCAGCAGCGTGTCGATCAATCCAGCTCTGCGCAATCGCGAAAGCGGAATCGTCGCGATCGCCTTGCGCGCCGCAGCGTCGGGGTCTTGCTCGACAGCATCATCGGTGCCCGTAACGAGTTCACTCAGCAGATAGAGCGCTACCGCGGCAGGTGTGGGGTAATCGAAGACGAGCGTGGTAGGTAGCCGTAGCCCGGTGGCTGTGTTCAAGTGGTTGCGTAGCTCGACAGCGGCGAGCGAGTCGAACCCGAGCTCTTTGAACGCACGCTGGGTATCGACCGCCCCGGCCGAGGCGTGTCCGAGGACCACCGCGACCTGGCTACGAACAAGCTCCAGCACGACACCCTCGCGCTCACCCTCAGAGACACCCGCCAGACGCCGCGCGAACGACCCGCCCTGGTACTCGGAGCGTCGAGCTGGGACACGCACCAGGCCGCTGAACAACGCAGGTAGCACGCCCGTCCTCGCCTGCGAACGCAACACCCCCAGATCCAACGGCGCAGCCAGCACCAACGCCTCACCCACCCCAAGAGCACCATCGAAAAGCTCGAGGCCACGCTCGACCGAGAGCCCCGCCAACCCCAGACGCGCTATCCGCGCCCGATCGACCTCACTCAGGCGGCCCGTCATCCCCCCGGACTGCTCCCACAGCCCCCACGCCAACGAGCTCGCCGTAAGACCCCGCGCGCGGCGATACGCCGCCAGCGCGTCAAGAAACGCGTTCGCGGCCGCATAGTTACCCTGGCCCGGGCTACCCAGCACCCCCGCCGCGGAGGAAAACAACACGAACGCCCCCAGATCCATGTGCTCCGTCAGCTCATGCAAATACCACGCCGCGTCCGCCTTGGGGACCAACACCTCATCGAGGCGTTGCGCGGTCAGCGAACCGATCACACCGTCATCCAGAACCCCCGCGGTATGTACCACCGCGCTAAGCCGATGCTCCACCGCGACCGAGTCGAGTAGCCCCTCGAGCGCCCGACGATCTCCCACATCACACGCCGCGACCCTCACCGTCGCACCCAGCGCCTCCAACGCAACCCGAAGCTCAACTGCGCCCTCGGCCTGCTCACCCCGACGGCTCGCCAACAACAGATGCCTCACACCATGCTCCACCACCAGATGCCGCGCCACAAGCGCACCCAACGCGCCGGTACCACCCGTGACTAGAACCGTGCCCTCCCCATCAAACACCGGGGCAGCCTCTGGGGGGTGAGCCCCAGCCGAGCCCTTAGGGGTCGCGCTAGCCACGCGGGTGAGCCGTGGGGCACTGACCACCCCCTCGCGTACCGCTAGCTGCGGCTCCTCAGAGGCCAGGGCGCCGCTCAGCGCCGCACGCGAGGCGTCACGCTCATCGATATCGATGAGCATGAGCCGCCCCGGGTTCTCCGATTGCGCCGCGCGTACCAGACCCCAGATCGCAGCGTGCTCGAGACCCCGCAGATCATCCGTGGAGCCAACCGCTACCGCGCCACTGGTGAGCAGCACCAGCCGCGCGTCAGAGAAGCACTCCTGCGAGAGCCAATCCTGCACCAGCTCGAGAACCCAGTGCGCGCCGCGATGCACCTCCTCCAGCAAACCCCCAGCCCCCACAGACGTGCAATCCACCAGCACCAACCCCGGGGCAACATGACCACCCCCAACCTCACCCTCTAACCACGGGGCGACATCCTCGACCTCACCCGCCGGTCCCGTGACACCACCACCTCCGGCCTCGCCCCCAGTCAAGGACTCGCGCAGCGAGCGCAGATCGCCGTGCACCGCGAGTGCATGCCCAGCCTGGATCAGCGACTCGCCGAGCGCCGAGCCCTCGCCGCCTACCAGCGCCAGATCGACCGGCTGCGTCTGCGCCGGGGGCGATACCGCGCTCCAGTCCACGCTGAGCAACCCATCGCCCCGCACCCCACTCCGCACACCGAGCTGCTCGGAGGAGCTCTCACGCAAGACAAGCGAGTCGACCAAGAGGACCAGCCCACCCGACTCATCCACCGCCAGCAGAGACACCCCGCCTCCAGCAGCCACCGAAAGACACACACGCAACGACGACACACCACCCGCGAAGAGCTCAACACCAGACCACGAAAACGGCAAATACACCACACCAACACCGTCCACAGCTCCCGCACTCCCAACACCCGCCGGACCCCCATCACCCCCAACGCCGTCCACAGCCCCCGCACCGTCGAACGACCCCAACCCAACCGCGTGCAGCGCCGCATCCAAAAGCGCCGGGTGCACCCCAAAAGACCCCACCTCCAGCAACCCGCCATCCCCAACAGACACCTCGGCAAATACCTCATCACCCCGCCGCCAAGCCCCCCGCAACCCCTGAAAAGCGGGCCCATATTCAAGACCCCGCCCAGCCAAACCCTCATAAAGACCATCGAGATCCACAACCTCCGAACCCACCGGAGGCCACGTACCATCCGCGAGCAGCGCCATCCGCTCGCCAATGTCTGCGGCGTGGCCATTCACAGCAGTCTCCACCGCAGCCAGCACACCACTGGCGTGACGCGTCCACGCCGCTTCAGAGAAGATCTCAGCGGCGGCGTTCTGCTCCGGGCGAGAAGCGATGCTCAACGACCGCCGCCCGGACTCATCGGGCACGCCGACCGAGAGCTGCAGCTGAACCGCGCCATCCTCGGGGAGCAGCAGCGGGGCCGTCAGGGTGAGATCCTGCACAGTCGCGCACCCGACGCGCTCGCCAGCACAGAGCGCCAACTCCAGGAACGCGGTCCCCGGCAACAGCACACCGCCCAACACCGCGTGATCCGCGAGCCAGGGATGGCTCTGAAGGGATATTCGCCCCGTGAACAGCCACTGCTCACCATCGGCCAACTCGACCATCGCCCCCAGCAACGGGTGCGCGGCCGAAGACTGACCAGCAGCGGCCATGTCACCCGCACCCCCGGCTCCAGCGGATAACCAGTAGCGCTCGCGCTGGAAAGCATAGGTAGGCAGCCCCACCCTCCGAGCGCCAGAGCCCTCGAACACGCTGCCCCAGTCGACCTCGACACCGTGTACCCAGAGTTCGGACAGGGAGCTCAGAAAACGCTCGGGGCCACCCTGCTCGCGACGCAACGTACCCACCACCACAGCGTCACCGGGATCCTCGCCCATCTCATCGATACTGCCCTGGACCCCCATCGTCAACACCGGGTGGGGACTGATCTCGATGAATGCGCGGTGTCCCTCCCCGAGCAGCGCACGCGTGACCCGCTCGAGCTGGACAGTCTCACGCAGGTTGCGATACCAGTACTCTGCGTCCAACTGCTCCGTATCGAGCAATCCGCCCGTCACCGTCGAGCAGAATGGAACATCACCCCGGCGGGGCGTGATCGCAGAGCACCCACTCAGCAGCTCCTCACGGATCTCCTCGACCTGTACCGAGTGCGCCGCATAATCGGCCGGAATCCTTCGCGCCCTGAGACCCTCGGCCTCACACTCCGCGAGCAACTCCTCGAGCGCCTGAGAATCGCCGGAGACCACCACCGAGGAGGGCCCGTTCACCGCCGCAATCCCGAGGCCCGCTTCCCAACGCTCGATCAGACTCTCGACCTCTCCCAGCGGCATCCCGACGGACACCACCCCGCCGCTCCCAGCCAAGCTCAGCAACGCACGACTACGCAGCGCCACCACCCGCGCAGCATCCTCGAGCGAAAGCCCGCCCGCCACACACGCAGCGGCGATCTCACCCTGCGAGTGCCCAACGACCACAGTTGGACACACACCACAAGAACGCCACAACGCCGCCAGTGAGACCATCACCCCAAACAACGCCGGCTGCACCACATCGACTCGATCCAACCCCGGAGCGCCGTTCACACCGCGCAACACATCCTCGAGCGACCACTCGACGTGCGCGGCAAGGGCTTCGCCGCATTCCCGTATCTGTTTGGCGAACACGGGCGAGCAATCCAACAGCTGGAGCGCCATACCCTCCCACTGCGACCCCTGACCGGGGAACAGGAAGACGGCGCCGGTTCCACTGGCGAGCGCCGCCACACCCCGCACCATCCCAGCCGCCTGCTCCCCCGCGAGCAGCGCGGAGAGACCGCCGAGTAGCTCCTCGCGCTCGCCGCCCAGCACGACAGCGCGGTGCTCGAAAACCGAGCGCGTAACCAGCGAGCAGCCCACGTCGGTCATCCCGAGCTCGGGGTCACCAGCCAAATACTCACCCAGCCGCCCCGCCTGGGCGCCCAGCGCGGACTCACTCTTCGCCGACAGAGGCAGCGGTAGCACGCCGGCTCTCTGCAGCACGATGGGAAGCAGTACAGCCTCCTCGTTCAGCGCGTCGTTATCCCCGCCACCAGCGCCGACGCCAGGTCCATCCCCGTTGCCAGCGCCAGCGCTATCGTCGTGAGCGTCGTCAGAGCCATGCTCTGGAGCATTCAGGGGTGCTTCTTCGAGGATGACGTGGGCGTTGGTGCCGCTGATCCCGAACGAGGAAACCCCCGCGCGGCGAGGCCCACCAGCACGCTCCCACGGCTGCTGCTCAGTCAACAAGCGCACCCCACCCGCAGACCACTCAACATGACTCGACGGCGCATCGACATGCAGCGTCTTAGGCAACACACCATGCTCCAACGCCTTGACCATCTTAATCACACCCGCCACACCCGCCGCCGCCTGCGCATGACCAATATTCGACTTCACCGAGCCAAGCCACAACGGACGACCCCCACGCCGCTCCCGCCCATAACTCTCGAGCAACGCCTGCACCTCAATCGGATCACCCAACCGTGTACCCGTCCCATGCCCCTCCACCACATCCACCTCACCCGCTGAGAGACGCGCGTTAGCTAGCGCCTGCGCGATCACACGCCGCTGCGAAGGCCCATTCGGCGCCGTCAACCCATTCGAAGCACCATCCTGATTCACAGCACTACCACGCACCAACGCCAACACCCGATGCCCATTACGCTCAGCATCCGACAGACGCTCCAACACCAACACCCCCAACCCCTCCGACCAACCCACACCATCCGCCGCATCCGCAAACGACTTACACCGCCCATCACGCGCAAGCGCACGCTGACGACTAAACCCCACAAACGTCATCGGCGAAGCCATCACCGTCACCCCACCAGCCAACGCCAACGAACACTCCCCCGCCCTCAACGCCGCACACGCCCAATGCAACGCCACCAGCGAAGAAGAACACGCCGTATCAACCGTCACCGCCGGACCCTCCAAACCCAAGGTATACGCCACACGACCCGACAACACAGCCCCCGAAGAACCCGTCATCCCATAGTTTTCGAACTCCACCGACCCTGACCCCGCGAGACCCGCACCATAATCGTGATACATCAACCCCGCGAACACCCCCGTCCGAGAACCCCGCAACGACACCGGGTCGATCCCCGCGTCCTCCAACGCCTCCCACACACCTTCCAACAACAGCCGCTGCTGCGGATCCATCACCAATGCCTCCCGCGGGCCGACCGCGAAGAACTCCGCGTCGAAATCCCCAGCGTCATACAGAAACCCACCCTCCCGCACATAGCTACGACCACGACAATCAGGGTCAGGGTCATACAGACCCTCCAAATCCCAGCCCCGATCCCCAGGAAACACCGAAATCCCATCCCCACCCGACACCACCAGCCGCCACAAACCATCCGGCGAACACACACCCCCCGGATAACGACAACCCATACCCACAACCGCCAACGGCTCATCAACCACCCCAGCCACAACAAAAGACCCCACCACACCCCGCCCCCGACCCAAAACCTCACCCAACAAATACCGCGCAAGCACAACAGGCGTCGGATAGTCAAACACAAGCGTCGTAGGCAGCCGCAACCCCGTCGCCACGTTCAAATGGTTACGCAACTCAACCGCGGCGAGCGAGTCGAACCCGAGCTCTTTGAACGCACGCTGCGGATCGACCACCACAGTCGAGGCATGCCCGAGGACCACCGCGACCTGGCTACGAACAAGCTCCAGCACGACACCCTCGCGCTCACCCTCAGGAACACCAGCCAGACGCCGCGCGAGCAGCCCACCCTGGTACCCCGAGCGTCGAGCTGGGACACGCACCAGGCCGCTGAACAACGCAGGTAGCGCGCCCGTCCTCGCCTGCGAACGCAACACCCCCAGATCCAACGGCGCAGCCAGCACCAACGCCTCACCCACCCCAAGAGCACCATCGAAAAGCTCGAGGCCCTCTCCAGGGGGAATCGCGCGCAGGCCGGAGCGTGCCATTCGTAAACGGTCGACCTCACTCAGGCGGCCCGTCATCCCCCCGGACTGCTCCCACAGCCCCCACGCCAACGAGCTCGCCGTAAGACCCCGCGCGCGGCGATACGCCGCCAGCGCGTCAAGAAACGCGTTCGCGGCCGCATAGTTACCCTGGCCCGGGCTACCCAGCACCCCCGCCGCGGAGGAAAACAACACGAACGCCCCCAGATCCATGTGCTCCGTCAGCTCATGCAAATACCACGCCGCATCCATCTTGGGGACCAACACCTCATCGAGGCGTTGCGCGGTCAGCGAACCGATCACACCGTCATCCAGAACCCCCGCGGTATGTACTACCGCGCTAAGCCGATGCTCCACCGCGACCGAGTCGAGTAGCCCCTCGAGCGCCCGACGGTCTCCCACATCACACGCCGCGACCCTCACCGTCGCACCCAGCGCCTCCAACGCAACCCGAAGCTCAACTGCGCCCTCGGCCTGCTCACCCCGACGGCTCGCCAACAACAGATGCCTCACACCATGCTCCACCACCAGATGCCGCGCCACAAGCGCACCCAACGCGCCGGTACCACCCGTGACTAGAACCGTGCCCTCCCCATCAAACACCGGGGCAGCCTCTGGGGGGTGAGCCCCAGCCGAGCCCTTAGGGGTCGCGCTAGCCACGCGGGTGAGCCGGGGAGCGAAGACAGTGCCCCCCCGCACAGCCAGCTGTGACTCTCCCGCTGCCAGTGCCCCTGCGAACACACTCCGGGAGGCCTCATCGCCATCGACATCGATCAAGAGGAACCGCTCGGGATTCTCCGATTGCGCCGAGCGCACCAAACCCCATAGCGGCGACAGAGCCAGCCCAGAGACGTCCTCCGCGGCCCCCACAGCCACCGCAGACCCCACAGCTACAGCTCCCGTGGTGAGCACCACCAGCCGCGCGTCGGCGAAACGCTCATCCGCAAGCCAATCCCGCGCCAGCTCGAGCGCACGATGGGCAGCGCGATGGGCCGCGGCGAGCCGATCGGATCCTTCTACGCCTTCCCCATGAGCTCCATCCGCAGACGACCGCTTGGAGACCTCGTCCCCAAATAACTCCATCTCAGTTGACGCAAAGTCGGCAATCACAACCCCGGGAACGGCACCGCCCTCATTGAGAGCCTCACCCAGAGCCCCCAGATCCCCATACATCTCAACCGAGCACCCAGCCTCCGCGAGAGACCGTGCAAGCGTTGAGTCCCGGGCGCCCAGCAGCGCAAGCTCGGCCGGCAACGCCTGCGCCGGCACCGGGAGAGCACTCCAGTCCACTCTGAACAGCGAATCGCGGTACGCGCCACGGGCCTCACCCAGTTGCTCGGCGGAGACCGCTCGTGAGACCAGCGCATCGACCGAGGCGACGAGCCCACCGGCCTCATCGGCCACAACCAACGACACGGTGTCAACGCCCGACCGAGAGAGAGATACCCGCAGTGAAGAGGCACCCGCTGCATAGCGCTCCACGCCCGTCCACGAGAACGGGAGACGCACTCCGCCACGCCCTTGGCTCTGCTGCCCACCGACCTCGGCGAAACTCACCACGCCCGCATGCAGTGCGGCATCGAGCAGCGCTGGGTGTACACCAAAGGCCGAGGTCCCCTCCCGCTGATCCTCCGGTAGGGACACCTCGGCGAACACCTGCTCACCCGCCCGCCAGGCGGCGCGCAGCCCTTGAAAGACGGGCCCGTAGTCCAGACCCATACCGGCAAGAGTGTCATAGAGACCACTGACCTCCACGGCCTCGCAACCCACCGGAGGCCAGGTCGCTCCAGCGAGTGCCCCCGCGCGTTCCCGGAGCAGGGCCTGGCCGTCGAAAGCAGCCTCTCTCGCTGGGATCAGCACACCGCTGGCATGGTGCGTCCACTGCTCCTCGGAGGGCCCGCGATCGCTCGAGGGCTCCTGGGGGTGCGAGTGGATGGACAGCGATCGCGCTCCGGACTCGTCGAGCTCACCAACCGAGAGCTGCAGCACCAGAGCGCCCCGCTCCGGTACGACCATCGGAGCCTCCAACGTGAGCTCTGAAACCACGGGGCACCCACTCTCCTCGCCGACGTGTAGCGCGAGATCGAGAAACGCGGTGCCCGGTAGCAGCACCGCGTCCAGCACCACGTGGTCGGCCAACCACGGGTGCGACTCCAGGGAGATGCGCCCAGTGAAGATCCACCCCCGACCGTCAGCCAGCGCAACACCGGCACCCAACAGGGGATGCCCAGCCGAGACCTGACCGGCCGCAGCCATATCCCCGGCCCCCGGCGCTGCGGAGAGCCAGTAGCGCTCACGCTGAAAGGCATATGTAGGTAGAGACACCCGTCTGGCGGCCGCGCCCTTGAACAGCGCCGCCCAGTCCACATCCACTCCGTTCACCCATACCTCAGCCAGGGCGCTGAGCAAGGTCTCGGCCTCCGGGCGCTCACCGCGCAGGAGCGGGACCGCCACGAGCGGACCAGCGTCGAGAGCACCACCGCCACTGTCACCATCACCGCCCCCCACATCAGCGCCATCTGGCTGCCCACCAAGGCACTCCTGGCTCATCGCGCTAAGCACTCCATCGGGGCCAAGCTCGAGGAAGTTCCTGACCTCACGACCACCTAGCCAGCGCATCCCGTCAGCGAAACGCACCGGCTCACGCACATGCTCCACCCAATACTCAGCCGAGCAAATCCGCTCATCCCCAACGGGCTCACCGGTCACGTTGGAGAGAATCGGGATCTGAGGCGCATTGAAGCGGACACCCCCCGCCACCCGCCTGAACTCATCCAGCATCGCGTCCATGCGGTGAGAGTGAAATGCGTGGCTGACCCGTAACCGCTTTGTCTTGACCCCCCGCTCCCGCCAAACTGTCGCCACCTCGACGACCGCATCCTCGTCACCGGAGATCACCACCGCAGAGGGACCGTTCACTGCCGCCAGGGCGACCCTGCCCTCCAGTCCCGCCAACGTCTCGAGCGCGTCCCGCTCGGAAGCCCGGATCGACACCATCGCCCCGCCATCCGGCAGGGCGCCCATCAACCGCCCACGGGCCGCGACCAGCGCACACGCATCCCGCAGCGAAAAGACACCCGCCACGTGCCCAGCGGTCAACTCGCCGATCGAATGACCGATCAGAAAGTCCGGGCGCACGCCCCATGACTCGAGGAGCCGGAACAGGGCCACCTCGAGGGCAAACAGCGCGGTCTGGGTATAGAGCGTCTGATCCAAGCGTGCCGTGTTGGAGCAGTCCTCGGGTGCGGAGGAATCCTCATTCGCGAACAGCACATCGAGCAGCGACCGCTCCAAATGAGTGTCCAGCTCCGCGCACACCTCATCCAGAGCGTCCCTGAAGATCGCGAAGGCTCCGTAGAGCTCCTGGCCCATACCCACACGCTGGGCACCCTGACCGGTGAACAGGAACGCCAGCCTGTCCGCAGCAGCGACGCGGGCCGCCCCCTGCACCATCCCCGCCGCAGGCTCGCCGCGAACCAGCGCCGAAAGCGTGCGCAGCAGACTCGCGCGATCGCTCCCGAACACCGCGGCACGGTGACCGAACACGGGGCGGGAGATCAGGGAGAGGCCGACATCGTCCACGCCAAGGTCCGGGGTGTTGTGCACGAACTCCCGCAACCTCTGCGCCTGAGCACGGAGCGCGGCAGCGCTCTTGCCCGAGAGCAGCCACGGCAGCACATCACCCTCACCCGCCGCCGGCGTGATCTGCTCGGCCGCCGGAGCCTCCTCGAGGATCACGTGGGCGTTGGTACCGGAGATCCCGAACGAGGAGACAGCGGCGCGGCGCGGCTCACCGCTCTGCTCCCACGGCATCTGTTCAGTCAAGAGCGAGATTGCGCCGGCCGACCAATCCACCTTCCTCGAGGGCTCATCCACGTGCAGCGTCTTCGGCAACGCAGCGTGGCGCATCGCCTGCACCATCTTGATCACCCCGGCCACACCGGCGGCAGCCTGGGTATGGCCGATGTTCGACTTGATCGACCCCAGCCACAGCGGTCTCTCGCGATCCTGCCCGTACGTCGCCAGGAGCGCCTGTGCCTCGATCGGATCGCCGAGTATCGTGCCCGTCCCGTGGGCCTCCACCACATCGACCTGGGCCGGCGAGAGCCCGGCGCTCGCCAGTGCGGTGTTGATCAGCCGCTGCTGCGAGGGTCCGTTGGGGGCCGTCAGCCCGTTGCTCGCCCCATCCTGGTTCACAGCGCTGCCTCGCACCACCGCGAGCACCTCGTGCTCCAGACGGCGAGCATCCGCGAGCCGCTCCAGCAGCACCACGCCCACGCCCTCAGCCCAACCCGTGCCATCGGCCGCCTCGGCGAATGGCTTACACCGCCCGTCGGGCGCCAGGCCGTGCTGACGGCTGAAGCTCACGAACACCTGCGGCGAGGCCATTACGGTCACGCCGCCGACCAACGCCAGCTCGCACTCGCCCGCGCGCAGCGACTGGCCAGCCAGGTGCAACGCCACCAGCGATGACGAACAAGCGGTATCGACAGAGACCGCGGGTCCCTCCAATCCCAACGCGTATGCGACCCGACCCGAGGCGACACTGCTGGCGCCGCCGGTGAATCCGTAGCCCTCGAGGCCCTCCGCTGGGGATCCCACCGGACCGGCGCCGTAGTCGCTGTGCATCAGACCGGCGAACACCCCGGTCTGGCTGCCGCGCAGCACCGCGGGATCGATGCCTGCGTCTTCGCAGGCCTCCCAGGACGCTTCGAGCAGCAACCGCTGCTGGGGGTCCATCGCAACGGACTCCCGGGGGCTGAGCCCGAAGAACTCGGCGTCGAACCGCGCCACATCAGCGAGGAATCCCCCGCGGCGGCTGTAGGTCGTGCCCAGATGGTCGGGATCGGGGTGGTACAAGCGCGCCACATCCCAGCCGCGGTCGCTGGGGAACTCCCCAATCGCATCCCCACCAGCGACGACCAGATCCCACAGACCCGCGGGCGATGAGATGCCACCCGGAAAGCGACAACTCATCCCCACGATCGCAAGCGGCTGATCGAGCGGCGCTGGCGGGGTCGCGAGCCTGAACGTCTGCGGGAGCCCACCGAAGAGTTCCTCCAACAGGTGCATGGCGAGCGAGACCGGGGTGGGGTAATCGAACAGCAGTGCCGCAGGCAGACGCAGCCACGTGACGGCCTGCAAACGGTTGCGAATCTCCAGTGCGGCGCGCGAGTCGACTCCCAGCTCCTTGAAGGCCAGCCGGCTCTCCACGGCCCCAACGGAGTCATGCCCAAGGACAACCGCGGTCTGGACACACACCGTGTCGAGCACGATCAGCTCTCGCTCGACCGCTGGAGCCCCTGCCAGCCGCCGCGCGAGCGGCGAGCGGTCCAGAGCAACCCCTCCCCATTCACCCCTACCATCACGTTCCTCCGCCGGATCTACCTCGCGCTCTGGCTCGCAGCGACTCTCAGGTGTGGTTGCGTTCGGGCCGAACGGGGGCGCCACCTGTGGCGTACCGGCTTGGGCCTCGAGCGCAGTGGAGGCACTCGCCGGAGCTCGCAGCCAATGCCGCTCACGCTGAAATGGATAGGTTGGCAACCTCACCCGCCGCACACCCGCCCGGTGGGTGACCGCACCCCAGTCAACGGGCACTCCCGCCACCCACGCTTCGGCGAGTGAACACAGGAATCGCCTCTCATCGTGCTCGTCGCGAACGAGCGTGCCGAGGGCAACCACGCCGTTCGAGCCTCCACGAAGCAGCGTCTCGCCGGCGCAGTCATCGATGATTTCCTGCACACCGGCGATCAGCACCGGATGCGGGCTGATCTCTACGAATGCCCGGGGAGCGTTCTCGAGCACCCCGCGAACCGCACGCTCGAACTGGATCGGTTCGCGCATGTTGAGGTACCAGTACTCGTTGTTCAGCTTTGCCGTGTCGAGCAGCCCGCCGGTGACAGTCGAGTAGAACGGCACGTCGCCCGAGCATGGGTGAATGTCTGCGAGCACGTCGAGCAGGTCCTCGCGCAGCGCCTCCACCTGGGGGGAGTGGGAGGCGACCGTCGCCGGAACTTCGCGCGCCCGGACCCCCTGGCTTGCACACTCCTGCAACAGCTCGGCCAGAGCCTCCGTGTCACCCACGACACCGACCGAGGCTGGGCCATTCACTCCTCCGACCGAGAGTCTGCCGCCCCAGCGCTGTAGGCGCGGTTGCACCCAGTCGAGGGGCGCCGCGACGGACATGACGCTGCCCTTACCGGCCAGCCCGCTCAACACGCGACTGCGCAGCGCGATCATGCGAACCGCGTCCTGCAACGACAATCCTCCCGCCACATATGCCGCGGCGATCTCGCTTTGGGAGTGGCCGATCACCGCACTGGGTCGCACACCACAGGCTCGCCACAGGTGTGCGAGTGACACGTTGACCGCGAACAGGGTTGGCTGCACGACGTCGATCTGGTCGAGCCCTGGCGCATTCTCCGCGCCGCGCAACACGTCCAGTAGCGACCAATCCACGTGCTCGGCGAGCTCTCTCGCGCACGCGTGAATCTGCTCTGCGAAGATGGGCGATCGATCGAGCAGCCGCAGTGCCATCCCCTGCCACTGTGAGCCCTGGCCTGGAAAGACGAATACGACTCCCTCCCCGCCGTCGGACACCGTGCCCTCGACCACACCTCCAACCGGCTCCTCGCGGGCCAGGCTGGCGAGACGCTCGAGCAGCTCCTCGCGACCGTCGCCAACGATCACCGCTCGGCGATCGAATGCGGTACGCCCCACAGCCAGCGCACACCCCACCTCGCCGGCACCGAGTCCGTCCTCTGCTGCAAGACGATCGCTCAGTCGCTGCGCCTGTGCCCGCAAGGCCGACTCTCCCCGCGCCGACAAGACCCAGGCGAGCGCACCTTCGGCGAACGGCTCACGGCCGGCTCCAGCAGGCTCACTTTCGGCGAACGGCTCGCAGCCAGCTCCAGCGGGCGCACCCGGTCGTCCGGGCACAGTGGTGTCCGTTTCCCGCGCAGGCGCCTCGCCCAGCACCACGTGGCAGTTCGTCCCGCCCACCCCAAAGGAGCTGACGCCGGCCAGTAGCTGCCCGTCCGGATTGGGCCACGCGTCCAGCTTGCGCTGCACACTCAGTCGCAAGTCATCCAGCGGAATGTCGGGACTGGGCGTCCGGAAGTTGAGACTCGCCGGGAGCCGGCGGTGCTCGATCGCGAGCGCCGCCTTGATCAGGCCGACGACCCCGGCAGCGCCCTCGAGGTGACCGATGTTGGTCTTGACAGATCCAACCGACAGCGGCCGCGACGCGGGCCGGTCGGCCCCGAGCACCGCGCCGAGCGCCGCCGCCTCGGTGCGATCGCCCAGCTTGGTGGCACTGCCGTGCAGCTCGACGTACTCGACATCGCGGCTCCGCAGGCCGGCGCGCTGGTAGGCGAGACGCAAGAGCTCTTCCTGGGCCGCCTGGCTGGGTGCGGTCAAGCTGTGGCCGCCACCATCGTTGTTGACCGCGCTGGCGCGGATCACGCAGTACACGCGCTCGCCCATGGCAAGCGCGTCGGACAGCGGCCTGAGCACGACCACAGCGCCGCCCTCACCGCGCACATAGCCATTGGCTCGCGCATCGAACGTATAGCAGCGCCCGTCCGGGGAGAGACCCTCGAATCTCGAGGCCACCACGGCACTGCTCGGTGAGATGTTCAAATGCACACCGCCCGCAAGTGCAAGCTCCGACTCCCCGCGGCGCAGGCTCTCGCAAGCGAGGTGAACCGCGACCAGCGAAGAGGACTGACCGGTGTCCACGGTCAAGCTGGGGCCACGCAGACCCAGGGTGTAGGACACCCGATTGGCGATCATGCCTTTGTGCAGCCCGGTTAGGGCATAAGCCGTGACAGCAGCACGACCGTACGAGCGCAACAGGTCACTGTAATCGCCGGAGATCGCCCCGACGAACACCCCCGTCTGGCTACCCTCGAGCTGAGCGGCGAGCTCGCCGGCATCTTCGAACCCCTCCCAGCACAGCTCCAACATCAGCCGCTGCTGAGGATCCATGGCGGCAGCCTCTCGCGGGGAGATGCCAAAGAAGGCAGCGTCGAAGAGGTCGATGCCCTCGAGAAACCCACCCCGCCTCACGATCGGCTTCTCCTTGAGGACTGGACCGAATGCTGAGGAGCCTCCGGCGAGCTCTACACGGCGCTCGGAAATCTCCGCGACAGCGTCTACACCATTTCGCAAGAGGTGCCAGAAGGTGTCCGGATTCGACGCGCCGGGAACTCGGCAGGCGATTCCGACTATCGCAATCGGCTCACCGGCCCTCATCACCGCACCAACGATACGGCCACCACCATCGTTCGGCCTAATCGTGGGAGCTGTCGCTAAGCGCAACCGCCCCGATGTGCTCGGCGGTCAAGACGAGGTCATACGTGCGGACTCCCGCACCGGGGTTTGCGCCGCGACGGGCGCGTCCGAGCGCCGTGGCCAAACCTTCTCCTGTCAGCTTGGCGGCCGCCTCGAGGCGAGTCCAGCGCTCGAGGAACTGTTGCAGTGCCAGGTCGGGATCGAGCCCCGCGAGCTCCTGCGCATCGGCGACCGAGAGACACCGACGGGCAAGTTTGAGCACGTCCATGCGGCGGCCGGTCCACTCTACGTCGATGCCTACACCTCCCCCGCGCCTGACGGCAACAACCGCCAACCCCTTGGTATGTGACATGTTGAACTGAATTGCGCTTGCAGCAGCCAAGCGGGGGCGCGCACCCGCCGGGCCGTCACGGGCAAAGCTGACGGCGCGCGGCGCGATCCCCAGATATCGCGCGAGCACGTGGCGCACTCCGGCGTGGGAGGCGACGAACAGGTCGCGATCCGCCTCGGCGCGAGCTCGCGCGGCCCGGCGCCGCTCTTCCGGATCCAAACACGCAAGCAGGCAGCCCATTTGCTCAACGGCCGCCCCTGGGTCGATCAGCCAGATGTCGGCCGGTGGCTTATCCGAACGCTGAACCGAGCCGCGCCCCCCATGTGCGCCTTCGCATTTCATTTGCAGCCACGCCTCAGCGCAGGCTCGGCTCAACCACGGTCGCTCGCGTGTGTTCTCTCTTTTGGGGCGATCGCTCAGCGGACCACCGTGGCCTGCTTTGCCCTCAGCGCCGCATCGAAGCGGGCAAGCGGTGCCGGCAACCACCAATTCACATCGCCCATCAGCTTGACGAGCGCCGGCACCAGGAGCATCCGGACGAGGGTGGCGTCGATAATCAGTCCCGCCACGAGGCCGAAACACAGGAAGCGCGTAATAGTGAGGTCTGACAGCCCAAACGCGCCGATCACTACGCTCAGAAAAAACGCCGCCGCGGTCACGATCCTACCTGTCCGCGCGACACCCGTGCGCAGCGCATCCTCCGAACTCATCCCAGACCTACGCGCCTCAGACATACGGGAGACCAGGAACAGCTCGTAGTCTGTCGAGAGCCCGAAGATGACAGCGATCGCCATCACCACCATCGCCGGCAACATCGGACCCGGTACAGCTCCCAGGGCGCTCGCGCCGTGACCGTCGACAAATACCCACGTGAGTATCCCAAAGGTCGCCGACAGGCTGAGGGCCGACACCGCCACCGCCTTGATCGCTAGCACGATCGATCCGAATGCGAGGAAGCTGAGGATGAGAGTCACAGCGCCCATCATCGCCAACATCAACGGCAGACGCGCAACGACGGATTTTGTGCCCGCGTCGGCGAGCGCGGTCTGGCCGCCGACCGCAAGCGTCGTGCCGGTCGGTGCGTGCAGACCTTCAAGCGCCGTTACGATGCGGCGCGCCGCCGCGGTCCGATCGCCACCTGCGATGCGGACGTGCAGAGCTACGATCGACCCCCGCGACCCGAGCGGCGAGACCGCGAGGACGCCCCCAACTGCCTGCGCCGCATCGACCACTTCACCGACAGCACCACCGCTCGGCGGCTGTCCACCGCGACCGGCGAGCACGAGTGTCGCTCCGTCGCCCGCTCCGGGGAACTGGTCCAAGAGCTGCTGATAGGCAAGGCGCGCCTGATTGTCGGCGGGCAGGCCCGTATAGTCGCTTTCCGCCAGGTGCGCGCCGAGCAGCGGCAGCGCCATGACCACCAGCACGAGCGCGATCGGGACCGCGAACGCCAGCGGTCGGCGCATCACCCGGTCGGCCATGCCGCCCCAGAAGCGCAGCGCGCGCGCCTCCGAACGTGCAGCCGCATCGCGGCGCCAGCTGATCGCGTTGATACGCAGCCCCAGCAGCGCGAGCGCGGCCGGCACCGCCGAGAGCGCCACAGTCGCCGCAATTACGACTGCAGAGACTGCCGCGAACCCATACGACCGCATCACCGGCTGCGGAAATAGGAAGAGCCCACTCAGGGCAACGACGAACAGCATCGCTGAGAACGACACGGTACGTCCAGCGCTGTGCATCGTGTTACGCACAGCTTCCCGTGTGTCCGGACTCGTCGCGAGCTCCTCCCGGAACCGCCCGACGATCAGCAGGCTGTAGTCGATCGCGAGGCCGAGCCCGAGCATCGTCGTAATGCTCATGGCCAGCTGGCTCACTTCTGTGAACTGCGAGATCAGCCGCAGAACCCCGAGCGTTCCGGCGGTCGCCAAGCCTCCGACGGCGACCGGCACCGATGCGCTGACGAGACCCCCGAAAATCAACACGAGCAGAACCAACGTGAGCGGGAACGACACCAACTCAGCCGTACGGAGACCTTCGGCCACGATATTGCTGTAGGCGTCAGCCAGTGGGCTGTAACCGGTGATATAGCTTGGCACCCCCGGCACGCGCAGCTGCGGGGCCAGTGTCCGGTACGCGCGAAGTTGCTGGTCTTCAGAGCCCTTCAGCGTCACCAGCGCCAGGGCGCTGCGTCCGTCACCCGAGCGAAAGGCCGACCCCGCCTGTGCCGGCGCGCTCCAGTAACTCTCGATCGGCTTGGCCAGCAGCCGCCGGTCGACTCGCGCCAGTCGCGCCCTCACCAGCGGGGCGACACTGGTGAGCGAGGCCCCCCGGTGCGGGGTGTAGATGACGATCACATCTGGTTCGCGATAGCCAAAGTCATGACCGACGATGTTTTCGACCCACGCCGCCGGACTGGTACTGTCAGCGTGCCCGCCCTCGCTGAGCTGGGACAACACTCCGCTTCCCCAGGCAGCGCTGGCGAGCCCAACGGCCAGCACTACCGCGACCACGCGCGCCGGCCACCGTATGACGACATCGCTCCAGCGCGACAGTCTCACTGCGGTGGCTCCCTAGACCTCACGTGATCTGAACCTCCTCTCCACAAAAGGACTCGATGATGGACTCCGCCGCAGCGTGTCGAGCCGGCGGGTGAAACATCAGGCAGCACGAGGCGGATTGCAGATAGGCTACATCACCCGACCTTACGAATGCGCGCCCTCCAAGCGCTTCGATCGCCGTGACCGAGGCGCGCGCAATCGCGCGCTCAGCCGCACAGCGCACGATCAGAGCCGGGGCGATCAGACCAGCGGCGCGACCGGTCGCATCGACTTTCAGGCCCACGGCTTCGAGCGCGTACGTCGCCCCCTCGATCTCCGCGACCACGTCGCCCAGCTGTGCGGTCGCCTTGGAGGAGAGCAGCGCACGCTCGAGCAGTGCCGAGCAGATGCCCAGATAGCTCGCCGCGATCAGCAACTCGAACCAAACGACCGCCGCGCGCACCGAGTCGGCTGTCGCGCCGAGCGGCCCGACGTCGGTGACCGCGCGCTCGGGCACGAAGACCTGCTCGAGCACGACCTCGTTGCTCTGCGCGCCGGCAAGCACGGGCGTCGCCCAGAATGGGCGAACCGATAGCCCGGGAGAGTCCCGTGGGATCACCGCAAACGCGAGCCTGTCCTCATCGCCGGGCTCCACCACGCGGACCGTCGCAAACAGCAGGTCCATCGCGCCGCTAAGGCTGCACGGCTTCTTCACGCCGCTCACGATCAGCCCCTTATCGGTCCGTTCGGCGGTCATCTGCGGACGCACGATCCCGTTGCCGGCCTGGCCCTCGCTGGCCCCGGAGGCGATCAACAGCGACCCGCGCGCGACCGCCTCCGCGAGCAGCCACTCCATGCCGGTGCCCGTGTCCTCGAGGTCCAGGATGCTCGCGACCGAGAAGTGGTGCATGGTGCTCGCCACCGCGAGCGACGGCGCGCGGCTCGCCACCGCTCGCTGCAGACGCACACCCTGTGCCATTCCCACCCCTTGCCCGCCAAATTCGGTGGGCACAAACAGCGCGGGCCCACCGGCTTCGCGAAACCACTCGATGGCGGGTGACTCCGGACACTCCAAATCGCCCAGCTCCGCCTGCTCGAGCATTTCGGCGAGCTTTGGCAGGTGGCGCTCCAGCAGCGACCGGTCCTCTTCCAAAAAGCCCGCCATCGCTACTGGTAGACCTTGGGATCGTCGTCGACGACCTCGGTCGCCCCGAACAGCCCCTTGCACATACTCACCACGTTCTCCCGCAGCGCGTCGGCCGCAACCGGCTCGATCAGGTGCTCGAGGGTCGGGATTCCCATATCAAAGGAACAGGAAAAAACTATCACGCTGCCATCGGGCACCTCGGCGACATGCCAATTTCCCTCCAGAGCATCGAGGTCACCGTCGACGAGCGAGAACTCGATCCGACGCTGGGCGGCGTCGACGATCCCGTCCTCGGTCCAGATCAGGATCCCGCGCCTGAACTTGACTTCCCACGTGCAGCGCTCGCGACCCTCCTCGACGCGCTCCACGCTCGCGCTCAGTACAGCCTCGGTCAGCTCCGGATAGCGCTCGTAGTCGGACAACGTGCTGAACACCTCGTCGGGATCGGTGCCGGGCGCTGAGATAGCGATGTCGAAGTTGTGCATATGTCATCCTTTCATGGTGATCCGGGATCGCTCGTCGGCTCCGCTCTCGACACTTTGATATCTCTCAGACAGGGCCTGTGCCGCCCCTTCGAGAGCATCGCGTAGCCACGCGATGTCCTCATCGGGGAAGAAGACCGAGGGCGTGACACGTACCGTCGTGTGCGAGCTGAGCGTGCTCGAGACGAAGACACCGCGGTCCATCAGCTGGAGGATCAACTCAACAGCGTGGGTGGGCTCACGCATCTCGATGCCGAGCAGCAGGCCACGACCACGGACCTCCGCGAGCAGGTGGGGACAGCGCTCCTCGAGAATCTCGCGCATCATCGTCTGTAGCCGATCACCGAGCTCCATCGCGAGTCTTGGCACGTCGTAGCGCCGAATCACATCGATCACCGCGATCACGGCCGCAGCGGCGATCGGATTGCCGCCGTGGGTCGAGGTGTGTAGCGCAGGGTCGCGGCCCAGTGGCGCAAAGACGCGCTCATTGGTGACAACCGCCGAGACAGGCACCACGCCACCCCCCAGTGCCTTGGCAGTGAGCAGGATGTCGGGGCACACTCCGTCTGCCTGGCAGGCCCACGTGTACCCCGTTCGCCCCAGGCCGGTCTGGATCTCGTCGAATATCAGCAGCGCCCCATGTGACCTGCACGCGCGCGCGACCCCGGACAGATAGTCGGCGGGCGGCACGCGCACACCGCCCTCGCCCTGGATCGGCTCGATGATGACGCAGCTGTCCTCCGTCAGCTGCGCCTCGATCGCCTCCAGATCGCCGAACGGCACGAACGTCACGTCGGCTAGCAGTGGCTCGAATGGAGTGCGCAGCACATCCCGGCCAGTCACGCTCAACGCACCCGTCGTCTTACCGTGAAATCCGCGCTCCGTGGCGATCATCCGACGCTTGCCATTGAGCCGCGCCAGCTTGATCGCGAGCTCGGTTGCCTCGGTTCCCGTGCTGAGGAAGAACACACAGTCCAGGCCCTCCTGGCAGGTGTCGGCAAGGGCCTTCGCGGCGCGCACATGACCCTCGTGCAGCGTCAGCGGACCGCACAGCGCCATCGTGCGCAGCTGGTCGGCGACGGGCTCGACGATCTCAGGGTGCTGATAGCCGAACAGGAAGACGGAGAACCCGCCACAGGACAAGAAACGCTCGCCGGCGGTGGAAAACAGGTAGTTGCCTTCCGCGCGCTGGATGATCGGCGCCGACATCAGCCGGGCCATGCGCGCACCACCGCTACCGACGTGGCGCTGGTAGAGCTCGAGCAGTTCCGCGTCGGAGCTCATAGCTCAACCCTTTGCCTGTCGCGGCGCGGACAGGGTCGTGCCGGTAGCCGCCACAACGGACAGCCGTGAACTCTTGACATCATGGGGCCTCCACAGTCGATAACACAGGGCGTCTCACTCGACGAACTCCGGAACCTCGAGCGGTTGTGGCAGCCTCGTGTTGGCTGCCCAGTAGCTCAGCGACGCGCGCAGGCTCGCTCGCAGGTCGGGGATCTCTGGGAACTCCACGCCGTGCGGTAGCTCGCCACGCGAGTTGGGCAGATGGCTTTCGCTGGCCACCCCGAGCATGACCCGATTGGCAACTTCCAGCTGCCTGCGCATACTCGTGGGCAGACTATTGCCAAAGGTGGGCAATACCAGGCGCTCCACGACGTCCGGAGCGACCAGCTTCGGCCTGAGGACCGATCGCCCAAGCTGCTCAGCCAATTCCAGGCAGATCTCGATGAACTCGACAAATCGCAGCGCCTCGGCTCCAGCCGTAATCCAGCACACGCCGCGGACGCCGCCATCGATCGCGGCCCCCAAGCAGCGCGCCACATAATCGCGCGGCAGGAAATCCAAATAGGAGGTGCTGGTGGCCGGCATGACGTGCGCGTTACCGCACACGATCGTCTTGGCGGCAAGGTAGAAACCCTGCCCGGTGAAGCGCGGAATGACACCGGTTTGCGTGTCACCAATCAAGATCGGCAGCCGATAGATCGAAGTTGGCACAGAGGCCCCTTCCGCGATCAGCTCGGCGCTTCGCTTCGAGGCTTGGTATGCGTCCACCGGCGGACCGGTATGCGAGCCATCCCTGCCCCGCACATAGAATGTGCTGACGTGGTGCAGTGGCACACAGGCCTGCTCGGCGAGCTCGACCACGTGGCGCGTCCCGCCGACGTTGACATCCTCGACCTCCGCCGCGGGCTGGAAGGAGCTGGTGAGCGCGCCGGCGTGGACGACTCCTTCGATGCGTCCGAGCAGACGCCTGTAGTCAGCCCCACCGAGCCCGAGCCGAGGCTGCCCGAGGTCGCCGTCGATCGTCTCGACCGCGGGCTCGCTCACCACCGTGCGATGACGCAGGACGATGCACCGCGAGCACCCCAAAGCGCTGACCAGGCCTGGGCCCAGCACACCGGTGCCACCCGTCACGAGCAGCATGGTCAAGCGACCGCCAGTAGTCGCGCAGTCAGACGCTCGGCGTATTTGCCGAAAGTCACCATCTCGGGTATCTCGTCGTCCGACACCGAGACCGCATAGCGATCTTCGAAGGTCGCAAGCGTTGCCATGAGATCGAGCGAGTCAAGCCCCAGGTCCTCGAGTAGGTGCGTTTCAGAGTTGATGTCCTCGCGGTTCACGGAGAACTCGCCAACCAAGAGGTCGGCAAGCTCCTGTTCGATCCGCGCGCGGGTGACTGCCATGCCTGCCTCCATCGTTACGTGGCGCCTCCATCGATGTTGATCACTTGCCCGGTCAGGCTGGGGCAATCTACGCAGAACAAGATCGCATGCGCAACATCCTCGGGCTCGACTTCGCGACCGGTCGCCGTCAATGCTGAATATAGTTGTCGGAGTCCGGGATCAAGGCCCTCTCCAAGTGGGGATACGACAAGCCCGGGGGCGACCACGTTGACGGTTATTCCCCGACGTGCGACTTCGCGCGAAAGGGCCTTCGTCATGCCCACGAGACCAGCCTTCGCCGCGGCGTAATTCGCCTGCCCGGGCGGCCCCAGCACCCCGCTGATCGAGCCGATCGTGACGATGCGTCCGAAACGTTTTGCGAGCATCCCCGGCAATACCTGCTTCGCGCAGCGAAACGGTCCCGACAGGTCGGTCTCGATCACGTCCTGCCAGTCGCTTGCGCTCATGCGCAGCGACACACCGTCTCGCGTGATGCCGGCGCAGTTGACAAGGACGGCGATGCTGCCAAGCTGCTCACGCACACTCTGACACGCCGCTTTGACGCTATCGTCGCTGGTCACGTCGAGCTCGACCGCGATCGCGCCGGGCAGGCTTTCAGCGAGGCCGCAGGCGGCCTTTGCGCCGGCGCGATAGCCGACCGCGACGCGTGTCCCACGTTCGGCCAGGCGCGTCGAGATCACGCCGCCAAGCGCGCCCGCGCCGCCGGTCACAAGCGCGACGGCGGCATCGGAGCTCATCGGTGCGCGACCTGCGGTGAGCCCGCCGCTGTGCGGAGCAGGTGCCCGCTCCCACGCAGCTCCTCGCCGTAGCGATCGAGCATCCGCTGGGCGGTGCGCCAAGCCAGCGCCTGCGTGCTCAGCGACGGCGGCGCACCCCCGATTCCGTTACCGAGCACCGACGCATCGGCGATGAATAACCGCTCCACGTCATGAGCCTCGCCATTGGCTGTGACCACGCCCGCGGCGGGATCGGCGCTCATGCGCATCGTCCCGATCGCATGCGCGATCCCCGCCCGTGGAGCCCCAGCGCGGTGCACCTCCGTGGCCCCAGCTGCGCGCAACACCGAGCTGGCCCTGCGCGCCAGCCAGTCCCTGCGCTCGCGCGTGGCGCGGTTGGGCCGATACTCGACGCACGCCACCGGGCCGTGCTCGTCCTGTGGCCAGTCAGCGGCCAACCGTACGCGGTTCTCCGCGAGCGCGTCATCGTCTGTTGAGATGGCGATCGAGAGCGAATGCTCGTAGCGCATGATGCGACGGAGCGCGTCCGCGCCCCACGCCCGTCCAGCAAAGTCCCACGGCTCATCGGCAGCAGACGCGGATTCGTCCCAGAACCCCCCTCCGCTGGCGGAGAGCGCGATGGCAAAACCCCACGGCGCGAATCCCTCTGCCCACATGACGCCGTGGCCCGGACAATCCGCCTTCGCCATCGTCACCTGTCCAATGTCAGGGTGCGTGGGCTCCGCGAAGAAGCCGCTCACAACGTCGGGGTAGTGACACGTCAAATAACGCCCGACAGAGC
Source organism: uncultured Solirubrobacterales bacterium (assembly GCA_963747875.1). GTDB lineage: Bacteria > Actinomycetota > Thermoleophilia > Solirubrobacterales > Solirubrobacteraceae > Palsa-744. The sequence goes on along the minus strand of CAVVGU010000001.1, from coordinate 3,639,339 downwards.
CGCGATCGGGTAGCGCCGAGTTCAGCCACAACCGCGGTGTCTCCACCGAGCCCGCGGCAAGCACCACAGCCCCCGCGAACGCTTCATCGGTGCTACCGCTGCGCGTCTCACGCCAGCGCACGCCGGCTGCGCGTGGCCGTCCCGCAGAGCCTGCCCGCACGAGAATCTCCGTGGCAAAAGCGTCGGGGAGAACGGTGCAGCGACCGGTCGCGACGGCCGCCGGCACCATACTCACGTCGGTGGCACGCTTGGCCTTGCGGCCGGCGGGCGCATTGGCAGGCATGCCACACCCGATCAGGCAGTGGCCGCAGAGGGTGCAACCCTCGCCGTCCTGCGAGTCGGCGATCGGCAGAATCGCGTTGTGGCTATGCCCCCATGAGTCAGCGGTTATGTCGCAGGTGAAGCGCTCCGGGATCTCGAGCTCTCGACACCCATGCGCAAACAGCGCGTCCTTCGGCGCCAGGGATCGCACGCGCTGCACCGGGAGGAGGCGTTCGACCGCCTCGTAGCACTCCACGAGGTCCTCATAGTCCAAGGGCCATTCCTCGTTGATCGAGGGCCGCTGCGCGCGGGAGGCGATGCCGTTGTAGTGGCGGGTGCATCCGCCGACACCCGCCGCTTGGATCAACACGCTCACGCCGATGCGCTTGCGTTGCCATGGGTCGCGATCGCGGTCCGCCGGCCCCCACCGCAACTTGCCGTCGGACATCGCCATCATGTCGTCCTCGTGCTGGCTGTAGTCGCGCTCGGGATCGAGCCACGGTCCCACGTCGAGCATCAGCACCCGCAATCCCGCTTCGCTCAGCACGCGCGCAGCGACCGGCCCGCCGGCACCGGCTCCGACGACGATCACATCCGCATCACGCATCGCCGGTTTCCCTGCTCGTGCGTGAGCGCCCGCCTTGGAGGACCATCTCCAGGTGGCCGCGCGCTTTCCCGTGAAAGCCCATCGCCTGCCACACCTTGGGCGGCTGCCAGGGCAGAGCTGCGCTCCAGCCAGCGAAGTAGCCGTTGAGGATGAATGTGTGGAGGCCATCGACGAGATCGCGCATCTCGTCATCCTCTTCCTCGGCCAGCACGCGCAACACACGCCCGCGCTCTGCCACATTCAGCTCGAGGAAGCTTGCGCCGCGGCGCTGGACGCGCGCATACATATTGACCATACGGGTAATCAGCGTGGTCGAGCCTCGTTGCAGCATCTCGAGGCTCTGCGCCGCGCGCAGATGAGCCTGTACGTCGCTCGCCGCCGGACACTCATCGACGGCCGGCACGATGATGTCCGCGAGCGCGCCCAGCACGGCGAGTGACTCCGCGCTGACGCCATAGGATCGTTCAAGTGCGGCGTCGTCGAGCGCCGTGGCTTGGCCGCTCACGGGATCCACAGCCCGCCGTGCTCGAGCACCTCATCCTTGCCCCCACAGATTCGCGCTGCAGTAGTCGGCAAAAATGCACACGCACCGCACAGTGGCGAAATCAACCCCATCGCGGGGCGATCATAACCCCGCCCAATTACCGTGGCAAAGTGTCGTGCGCTACCGGCATCGGTGCTCGAGGGCGCACACACACGGCCCCCGCGAGCAGATCAACAGCGCGCTTCAAAAAGCCTCGTTGCGCCTGCGCCCGCCGTTTGCCCTCAACTCTTAGACCGTCGCGGGGCGCGTGCCCGCGACGGCTCGTTGCGCCTGCGCCCGCCGTTTGTGCGCTGCGAGGGGTCAGGCTGCCGGTGTCTCGCGGGCACGCAGCTCACGCTTGAGCACCTTGCCGGCGGCGTTGCGAGGGAGCGCGTCGACGAAGACCACCTCGCGTGGCACCTTGAAGCGCGCGAGGTGATCGCGCACGTGATCCTGCAGCTCTTTCGCGGTGGCTTCGGCGTCAGCTCGCAAGACGACAAAGGCAACCAGGCGCTGCCCGAACTTCTCATCGTCAACGCCAATGACGGCAGCCTCCTCCACCGCGTCGTGGTCGGCGAGGACGTCTTCGACCTCGCGCGGAAACACGTTCTCGCCACCGGAAACGATCATCTCGTCGTCGCGACCGGCAACGAACAGGCGCCCCTCACTGTCGAAATAGCCGAGATCGCCGGTGCTCATCAGACCGTCCAGCGATGCCTTCGTGCCACCCCCGGTGTACCCCTCGAACATCAGCTCGTTGCCGACGAACATACGACCGGTACCCCCCCGGGGGACCTCGTGTCCGGCCTCGTCGTAGATCCGCACGATGGTGCCGCGCGGCGGTCGCCCCGCGGTGCCCGGAGCGGCGCGAAGTTCAGCCGGCGTGGCGATCGAAGCCCAGCCGACCTCCGTGGAGCCGTACAGGTTGTAGAGCACGTCGCCGAAGGCATCCATGACCCGCGTAGCGAGTTCTCCCGGCAGAGCCGATCCGCTCGCGGCAATGACGCGCAGACTGCTCGTGTCGTAGCGGCGCAGCGTCTCGGGAGACAGTTCGAGGATGCGCTGCAACATGACGGGCACAACAATCAATGTGTCGGCGCGGTGGCGCTCGATGGCCGCGAGCGTCTGCTCGGGGTCGAAGCGGCTCTGCAGCACGATCGTCGAGCCGAGCGTCAAGCCCCACGCGAAGTGCGCAAACCCCCAGGTATGGAAAAGCGGCGCGGCGATCATCGTGGTGCGCCGCGCGCGGAGCGGAATCTTGGCGAAGAGGGGCGCGAACGAAGCGACGTTGTCTGGAAGCTCGCGCTTGGCTCCCTTCGGCAGCCCCGTCGTACCGGAGGTCAGGATCACGATTCTGCCGCTGGCACTCGGTGGCTGTAGGCTCTCCCGAGAATTGCTGTTGGCGAGGTCGTCAAGCGTTCTGTGCACCGGGGTGCCCTCATAGTGCGCGACCAAGCACTGCCTGGATTCAGCCGCCTCTGCGATCGCGTCGGAGAACTCCTCGTCGTAGATCAGCACCGTGAGCTCCTCGCGAGCGCAGACCTCCGCGATCTGAGGACCAGCGAATCCGGTGTTCATGCAGATCGCGTTGGCCCCCAGCTTGGAGATGGCGATCGTCGCTTCGATGAAGCCCCGATGGTTGCGGCAGAGGATCGCCACCCCGTCGCCCTCGCCGACCCCGCTGGCGCGCAGACCGCGCGCGATCGCATTGGTGCGCGTGTTGCCCTCCCCGTAGGTCACCACACCAAGGTCGTCGCAGATCGCCGCCGTGTCGGGCGCACGGATACCCTGCACGACGTAGCCGGCCGCTGGTGTGGGGCCCCATCGGCGCAGCTCGAGCATCGCGCGCAGGGTACGATCGGGTCGCTCGGGGGCCACCATGCCGGCGGCCCACAGCGTGCGCAGCGCGAACGCCGTGTCAGCCATGTGCGCCAGCGCGCGCGAGACGCGCTTGGAAGCCTGTAGATCACCCGCCATCGTCGATCATCTACTCACTGGTGCTGGGGGATGCCCGCTTCGGGCCCGCAATTCGATTCGGGTCGCACCGGGTGGATGGTATCGGAGCGTGAAGCTCAGCGTCGTAGGAGCAGACGGGCTGGTGCCGACGCGAGCGCAGCGACCAGGATGAACGTCCAACCCCGATCGAAGGCCTCGAGCGCGTGCGCAGAGGACGGCGTCCCGAGGATCGCAACGAGACTCGCGACGCCGAGTAAGCCGCCAATCTGTGCGAGCCGAGGCGGTGATCGCCGTACCGGCCGAGCAACGGGCCGGTGAGAACGGAGATGAGGTGGTCAGTGTTGGCCGGCAGTGGGTAGGCTTCCCTGCGGTACCTCGATTTGCTGTCTGCAGTGAGGACAGGTGAGCACGAAAGTCAGTGGCGAGAAGGCTAGAACGGGCTTTCCGCCGTCCGCGGGAGTGGGCTCTCGATCGTCGGAGGGCTCGCCACCAGCCGCCTGACGGCGGGTGCTTCGCAGCTCGGTACGGAGGTCGGTGACTGAGAGCCGTCGCTCTTGGGCTGTGGCCAGCCACACGTCCTGTTCGCTGGGGCCAAGGGCAGCAACGGCCTCGTGATGACTCCACGAGAGGCTATCCCGACGTCGGGATATCTCGAACCGAGAAGCGACGTAGACCATGTTCCTAAGAGTTTGAACGTCGTAGCCGGTGATGCGCGCGGCCTTGCTATACCGCTCCCCGAACCTCGCCTCCCCATAGCGGATCCAATCGCCGAGCCCCCACTGTCCACTGCGTGCCATCGTGCCGAGAAACCGGCCGGCCTCCGCCCACTCGCGGGCATCCAGGTCGCGGGTGGGAACCCACGCGACGGCAGAGATGCTGGCGGCGCGCGGCGCCCTACCCGCAGGCGGCGCTGTGGGTGCCCTCGGGGATGTGGTGGCAGCAGGCATCTGGCTGGCTCGGTAAATAAATAGGGACCTGGACTACCTTCAGGCGTCTCCTGGCAGAGGCCCCTTTGAAGTTCGACATCTTGTATCAGGCTGGGTCGAGCTTTTGGGACGCCATTGCGGCCACGACAGCTGGCCGCAATGGCGGTCCCAACTCGGCCGGGGCAGGCATGGCGCGGAGGAGCTTCACCATATGGGTGGTAGGACCTCAGGGGCGTGGGCGAGGTCGAGCTCCTCCAAACGTAGGGCGACGTCCACCTTGGCTAGACAGGTGTACAGCGCGCAGCCGATCAGCTCCTCGACGGTGCGTATGCGCTTTTCTACCGTGTGTCGATCGACCTTCAGCTTCTTCGCCGCCGAAGTGGCACTGGCGTAGGCGTTGATGTATGCGCGCAGCGTCTTGCGCAACACGGGACCATCCCGGTGATTTGCGATCGGCGCCATGTACGCTTGTTTGAGTGAACTTGCGGCCGTGCTGTTCTGCACCGCAGCCGCGAGGAATGGCTCATACCTAGCAAGCTTCTCTGGGGCGCACAGCGCGACCTTCAATGCCTCTCGGGCTTGGTGGTGGGTGAGGTGCCATCCATCGATTCCCCTCCCAGGCTCCCCGATCGCCAGCGAGACATCCATGGTCTTGTCGATCGACAGGACGCGCTCGATCTCAGCGCCGGAAAGCTTTTGCTCACTGCCGACCCATACCCACACCATTCCCTGGCTGTGCGACACCGGCAGGAGCTTGTGCTCGAGGCCGAGCTCGAGTCTTCGCAAAGCCTCATTCGCGTCCACTCCCGCAGCGATCAGGGCGAGGTGCCAGGCGCCGTGGAGCTCGTAGTCCAGCTCAGCCAACTCGCCAGAGTCGACGTGCCTGTCGGCGAGCAGTCTGCGCACGATGTCGGCACGACGCTGCTCGGGTGAGCCCGCCGCCTGACACTCATGATTGTACTCGCGTTCGATCGTAGCCATGAGGTGCTCCAGCAGCACCACCTGCGCCTCGTGCAGGTGGTGCAGCGCGGACGGACAGTTCGTAAGGTCAAGGTGTTGAGCCTCCTGGGCGACGAACTCTCCCAGGCATCGGTGGCCCGCGAGATAGCGCCGCTGCACAATGCCCAAACTCACACCAGCGCGAGCCGCGCGACGCGCCTGTGCCGCTGCCGCATGTGGAATCGGAGCCGACCAACCCGATCCCCGTTCGATACCCTCGATGCCGTACTCCACCATCGCGGTGATCGCGTCGAGCATCCCTGCCTCATAGTCGGCACCCAGATCCTCTGTTGGGTTGGGCACCGTGGAGCGAATGTGAGTGTGGATTGCCTCCACGATCTCCCGACGTCGAGATCGCAACTGTCTACTGACTGTGATTTGGATCGCAGCAAGCGATTCTGCGCTACTGAGTGCACCCGCGACCATCAGCGACTACCAGGGCTCCTGTGTGCCGGCGCGGGCCAGGCGAGACGGGCCTGCCGCACGCGTGAGATCAGCTCCGGGGATGCCGCCTTTGCCTTGACGACAAAAGTCACGATCGCCATCCCGGCAAATACTTCCTCTTTCAACAACCGCGCCATCCGATGGCGATCCTACCTCAAACCGATCACGGGTTAGGCTGAATCGAACTATATACCGAGACGAGCGCGGGCGCGATGTGGCGATATGTTGTGGAAATCCACATTTTGAGTACTTTTGGGACACGCCGTTCGAGCGCCCCAAAGTCTCTCTACCGCCGGGCCGACCCGCCGGTGCTCGCCACCGAAATTGTGGCCGATCCAGATTGCACGTCTGGCGGTTGGCATGTACTGTGCGCGCGGCCGATCGTGTGGATCCTCACCAGTTCACCCGCGGGGAACGTCCAAGCCACAGGCAGCCGGTGCTGACAACGACGGTATTGCACCGCGACGACGATCGAGATGGTGATGGTAAGCCCAACCAGGGCGGCGATTCCCGCCCACGTTCGCCCATCGCCCCGTGAGCTACTAGATTCAAGTCGTGGCCAGGGAGATCCAGATCCGCGGGCAGTCGATCAGGCTGGGGCAGCTGCTGAAGCTCGCCGGGGTGGTGGACAGCGGCAGCGAGGCGAAGGCGCTCTTGGCGAGTGGGCCACCGACGGTAAACGGGGAGCCCGAGACACGCCGTGGGCGCCAACTGCACGATCGCGACGTGGTGCGGGTGGGGGGCGAGGAGCTGGTGGTGTCCGTCGGCGCAGGCGACTCCCATGCGTCTGGATAGGCGACCAGCTCGCCCGTACACGTATCGATCGAGGACGATCGGGGCGCGCATGCGCGCCCCGGGACGAGCCGCATGCGGCTCGTCCTACGGACGGCGCATGCGCCGTCCGCGTAGGGCCGCATGCGGCCCTACGTTCCGGGCCGTACATGTACGGCCCGGCCCCCGGCACACGTGCCGGGGGGTATCCCCCGTCAGGGGGATCTCATCACCCCGCGCCCACACAGTCTCGCGCTCGTCCCCGTGCCCCTCGCTTGCTCGCTACGATCGCCTCGGTGCCGGATCTCCTCCACCACATCGCCAGCTTCGCCCGCTTTTCAGCCACTCGCGGGGAGCGAGAGCGCCACGACGCCGACGCCATGCGCGAGCTCGCGCGCAGACCGCTCGAGCTGGCGCGGGGGCTCGAGCTCGAATGGCTCGGTGTCGCGGGCTACCGTCTGAGCTATGAGGGAGAGACGATCTACATCGATCCCTACCTCTCGCGTGTGCCGCTAGCCAGCGTCCTGCGCCGCACGCCCGCGCTGGCCAACCCGGCGCTCCACGAGCGCTACCTGCGGCCGCCGGGGCGTGTCGCCGGCGTACTCGTCGGCCACACCCACTTCGACCACGCGATCGACGTCCCCGAGATCGCGCGCCGCCACGGGTGCTCCGCTTACGGTTCGAGCTCGCTGGTCCACTTGATGCGACTCCACGGGCTCGGCGAGCGCGCCGTCGCGGTCGAGCCCCACCGCCGCTATGAGCTCGGACCGTTCACCGTCACCTTCCTCCCGAGCCTGCACTCGAAGCTCCTGCTCGGCTTCGCCGTCCCCTTTGACGGCGAGCTCACCTGCGAGCATCTCGACGCCCTCTCGCCAGCGGCCTACAAGTGCGGCCAGGTGTGGGGCATCCACATCGAGGTTGCGGGGACGACCTTCTACCACCAGGGCAGCGCGAACCTCATCGACGACGCACTCCCTCACGGCGGCCTCGACGGTCACAACGGCGTCGACGTGTTCCTCGCCGGCATCGCCGGGCGCAGCTTTACGCGCGACTACTGGGCGCGCATCCTGCCCCGTCTGCAGCCGCGCACGATCGTCGCCAGCCACTTCGACGACTTCTTCCGTCCCATCGGCGCCGCGATGGGGTTCTCCACGAACGTCAACCTCGCCGCCGTCCCCGATGAGGTCGCCGCGGTGAGCCGCGACTTCGAGGTTGCGACCCTCCCGCCAATGGAGCCCGTCGGGGTCGCGCGCGGTTAGAGGACGCGCATCATTTGAATGCAGTGCGCCCGCCCGCGGAGTCAACCGTGGGCGGAGTCAACCGTGGGCGGGCGCACCGTCAACGGCTACATGTTGGCCGGTCCCACTAAAGCACCGCTTCGATCAGCGAGGTGAACTCGGCCTGGCCAGAGACGTTGGGGTGGTAGCTTTCGGACAGCGGCAGGGACTGTCCGTTCAGCCATTCCGAGGATGAGCACACCTCGTGCGATTCAAAGGCGCTCGTCGGATTGACGAAGGTGAATTTCGCCGCTTCCGCGCGTTCGTGGATGACTTTGTCGAGGAGTTCGGCGGCTTCGTTCATTTTCTTCTCGTTGCCCGAGGTGAGGAAGTTGACGTTACAGGTCTTCCCTTCTTTGGTGAACAGCTTCGGATAGCCCAGCACGACAACTTTGGCGGTGGTCGCCTTTGCGTGAATATCTTTGTAGGTGGTTTCCAACAGACCCGGCAGTTTTTTCCTGATGAATTCCTCCGCTTCGCCGATCGCTTCTCCACAGGTGAAGTAGTAGAGGGCGCAGTTGATGATCACGTTGCTAAAGCCCGCGTCGTTGCCGCCGATCGTGATCGTGACGAGGCTAGTGCTCGCACTCAGCGTGCCGAGCTGTTTTTCGTTCACTTCCGTGGTGGTCGCCCCGCTGCACGCCTGGAAGCTCAGCGCGTAGCCCTTGGCGGCGGCGATCTTTGGTCCGTAGGCGTCCGGGCTGCGGTCGCATTCGCCCGCTTCTTCGTAGAAGACGCGGGTGCCCACTCCGGAGGAGTAGGAGTCCCCAAGCGCCACGTACTGCGGCAACGCGGCGGCCGATGCCGCCGGTACGAGCACCCCGACGACCACGGCCATTAGGCCGAGTATGCGGTTTTTGTTTCCCATATTCCCTGCTCCTTCCTCTTATGTCGCCCGGGGTCGGCTCTGCGATCATTAGAACCGTCCTTTTCTCCAGGCACTTGTGGAGGAAACCTAATCCTCTCGATCTCCTCCGTCAAGGCCGCCCTCCACGACCCCCCGAGAAGACGAGCCGGGGAGTTTGCCAGCACTATCATCCTGCTCTGGCCTCGAGCGCACGGCGGGCGGGGCGTAACCTTCGTTAACATTGACCACTCCCGTATGCGGCCTATCCTCGTTCGCCCTCCCTGGACGGAGCATTACGGTAGCGCGAGCACTAGTCTTCAACTCGTATGCCCGTTCTACCTGGTCAAGTTGCCCGGCTATGCGCGAACCTTGGCGGCATCCCGGGCGTTGTAGCCGTTGTGCTCGGGGGTTCGCGAGCGGCCGACACAGCTCAACCGGATAGCGACTGGGATGTCGGCGTCTATTACCGGGGAAGCGCTCACGCCTTGGATCCGAACGACGTGCGTGAGTTGGGGTATGAGGGGGAGGTAACCGAGCCGGGCGCGTGGGGACCCATCGTCAACGGAGGTGGATGGCTCACATTGGACGGCATCGCTGTAGATGTGCTCTTTCGCGATCTCGATCTCGTTGAGCACTGGCTCAAGGAGTCCAATGAGGGTCGGTTCGAAGTGCTCGACCAGCACGGTTACCTCGTCGGCGCCCCGACTTACATTCTCGCCGGCGAGCTCGCCCTCTGCCAAGCGTTGGGCGGCGAGATACCGCAGGTCGAGTTCTCAGAGGCACTGGCGAGATCTGCACCGGGGTATTGGCGAGGACGCGGCCGCGTGTCGCTGATGTTCGCTCAAGGCTACGCGCGGTCCGACGAGTCCGTGTGCTGCCTTGGAATGCTCACCAACGCAATTCTTTGCGCCGCCCACGCGCGGCTGACCCAGCGCCGGCAGTGGGTGCTCAATGAGAAGCGTCTTGTCGAACGTGCCGAGCTCCAACACGTCGAGCGACTGCTCACCGGCGAGATCCTGCCCCCGGATCTGCCCCAGACTGTTGCACAAGTCAGCGCCACCATCGGTCTCGCCCCGATGCGAGCCAGGTAGCCGCCATTCCTCTCACGGCTCCCGTCGATGCCCCGTCTCATGGTGTACACCGAGTAGACACTGGAAAGCGGAGCGCCTACAACGGATGCTCCGACCAGCTGCAACGGGTCCGCAACGGGTCGGCCACCGAACAGCCTCGAACACCGGCAAACCGCATCCCTAGAGCCAGTGGTTCCGGGGGTCTTCGCCTATGTTCGCTGGCCGTCGCGGTTTCGCTAACCAATCGGGAGGCTGGATTCGAACCAGCGACCTCTCGCTCCCAAAGCCAATAGCCATGCGACGCCTGGTGGCGGATCACCGTACTGATACTAGAGATTCGCCCACTTTACCCTCCCAGAGCCTCAGCACAAGATTACATCAGTTTACGGACAATTCTGGGGAGTTTGGGCGTATACGCCCATTCGATCCCGGGTACGCTCGTGCGGTAGTGCGCCGCTCCGCAGCAACTATCCCGAGGACCGCGAGCAACTATGCGCACCATGAGCCTCCGATCTCCGGGTTGTCCGTCCCTCGCCCTATTTGTGGGTCTCAGGTGGAACCGCAAAGGAAGGCGGCGGCTCATCCCTCCCAGTAAATAGAGCGCCACGGCAAAGTAAGAAACAAACTCTTGCGCAAACCCAAAAGTGGTGTTATTAATCAATAATCCGTAGTTTTCGTATATCTAGGCAAGCTTGTGATCACCCGAAAGGAAGCGTTGCGTAAAGAGCTCGCACGAATTCTCAAGGAGGCCACGTACCAGTGCGATCCGAGGCGCGTGAGGCGCGGGGTTCACCAAAAAAAGATCCGCAACCGTGTCAGTTCCTCCGGGGAAAACGATGCTTAAGAACAGAAAGGGAAGATTCAAGCCCCCTCAGCAAAGGTTGCCCGCCTGCTGGGGAGAGCCAGAAACGCCCGTTGGCGTTGGTTTTTATGTGTATATAGACTTATCCAACGGAATCTCGATCATAGGTAGGGATAATGCCAAATACCAGGATGCGATGGTTCGTGTTGCTGCTTGTAGTCACCTCGGGGTCGCTGTTTCTGGCCGACGTGGCGAGTGCGCAGGTGGTCCCTGAAGCTGAGATGGCTTCGCTGGTGGGTAGGGCTGAACAGTCGGGCTCAGTTACCTCTGCCGAAGATGTGCAGACGACAGCGGCTACTGCCCTTGAGTTGAACCCCTATTTTGTACCTCAGGGCAGCGCTGTTATGCAGAAGGCGGCAAACGTCCCTGTGGCCGTCGTCGTGATGCATGGTCACTTCGTGTACGCAATGGCGAAGACGCGCCCGGGTGGGAGCCCGCCTGAAGGCAACACTATGGCCTACACGGTCGATTCCGCCACAGGAGAAGCAGCCGTGAGCTACGTTGGCGACCGCACGTTGGCGCTTTCTGGTCTTGGCACGGTGGAACATTTCACGGCGAGCCCGGAGGGAGCGACCATTAGTCGCACCATGCACCGACTGCCGCGTAGTCGCCGCCGTCGACGAGCAACAGCAAAAGTTGCGACGTGGGGGAACGGGTGCAAATTGGCCAACAATGATCACTGTTACGTACTAGCCGGATGGTATATGCACTCGCCCGAAGAAGTCGAGGGAACCCAGACGTACCAGAAAACCACAACGATGGACGTGCCGGAATCGGAATTTGGCGACTTTGTGGATATGGAGGAGTGGGTGCTGTTCGCGGGTGGCGCGGACTATGCTGAGGTGGGCCAGCAGGGTGGCTCGTATAAAGGCTGTTGTACGATCTGGTGGTTCTGGGCCTTGACTTACGGAAAAGAATATTTCCCATATGAAAACCCTCCTTATGTAGCGGAAATTCCATATAACGTGTATGCTAAGTATGAGTGGAAATCGACCAACCCTTCCAAAGCCATCTGGTGCCTATTTATCGGGCCTAATTTGGAAACAGAGTACGCGTGCTACACGGGTTTCGCGATATATAACAAATGGTTAGAAGCTGGGGGCGAGGTGGCCACCGAACAGAAGCCGTCGTTCGCTGGCTCGCAGGAGGTAAATGGGGAGTGGTTGGGCAGCGGGGTGTGGAAAGGTTGGAACTTTGCCGAATACGGCACCTTTAGCCCGCAAGGCTCCGCTTCGGGGCTGTGCTATGGTTACATTGGGCCTACACCGGGTGATATGAACTACGGGACCTGTTAGGTTGAAATGACAATGGCAACGAATTTGCTCACGCTTCTACTATGAGACCTATGAGGTTGAAATGACAATGGCAATGAAGTTGCTCACGCTTCTTGTGGTTGTGGTGCTTGGCGGTGGCGGTCCGCCTGGTGTTATTAGGCACGACAGGGAGCATCATAGGCCCGTGCCGAGGCCGATCTTTAGGCAGGCCGGTATCACGCTGTATCGCGTCGAAGGCGGTGTACCGCACCCGGTTGCCACGGCCAGTGGCGGGAAGTTGCATGAGCGTGTCCGTCCAGGTCGCTACCTGATAAAGGCCGTGGCCAACGACACCCCGCCGCATACTCTGAATCCGCCCTGCGGGACCCCACGTGTGCCACAGAGTTTTAAGCCCGGGGTTGGGTTGTCCATTCAGATCAAGCCGGGGGTCCGGCGCGTTCACGTAACGCTTGAATGCCCGATGAAGTGACTCCCGGATCCTGGCGATGTCGCGCGAGGGCTGTCCCCAGGCCGTAACCGAATCCGACTACACGGCGGCTCGGACAAGTGATTTGTGTAATCGAGCCTCATCATTGCACTCGCAGGCCAGCACAGGGCGGGCGTATGACCAGGAAACGACGCTCACTTGTGTTTTGCGTCCGGAGATTCCATGAAAGCAGTGACACTCATGCGGCGAGCGTGTCCGTAGCGCCGCCTACAGCTCGGCCTCCAACACGGGATCCGAATGGGGTTGAGCGTGGAGATCGGGAAGGGAATGTGGATGGGGAAGGGGATGTGGATGAGGCGCGAGTAGCTCCCCCGGCGCGGGCGCCCCCTGAACGTCGGGCTTGGTGACGGTCACGTAGGCGACGAGCGCGATGAACACGACAAGCGCCAGGGCGCTGACCGTGCCGTCCCCAAGGCCCAGACCGGTGGTCGCGGGCGGCTTGCTGAACCAGTCGGCGAAGGAGGCTCCGAGCGGGCGTGTCACGATGTAGGCGGACCAGAACGCGACGATCGGGTTCAGGCTGAGGCGCCACCAGCCGATCGCGGGGATCGCGATAATCGCGGCGAACAGCAGCACCGACCCGAAGAAGCCGAGGTGCAGCGTGAGCGCGGTCAGATCCCCGGCGGCGGTGCCGAGCGCGAACGTCGCCAGGACCGCCGCCCAGTAGAAGCTCTCGCGACGGCGGGTGGTGATGGTGTGGATCGACAGCGTGCCCTCGCTGCGGTACCAGAGCACGAACACGGCCGCCACGACGCCCGCAAACAGGGGCGTGGTCACCGCGTAGGGAATGCTCGCCCCGTCGTGGATGCCGTCGGCGGCCATCGTGCCGAAGATCGCGACCATCATCACCGCGAACCAGTAGATGGGGGCGCGGTACTCGCGCTGGCGCAGCTGCAGCCACAGCGCAAACCACAGGCCGAAGATGCCGATCGCCCCCGCGATCGGCACGCTGTGCTGGCCGAGGAAGTCCGACATCGACTCGCCCATGCCGGTGGTCAGGAGCTTCAGGACCCAGAAGATCAGGGTGATCTCTGGCACCTTGGCCAGGGTGTGGCGGACCTGGTGTCGGGATGAGGGTGCGGGCGCGCTCATGTGTGCTCGGTGTCCTCCTTGACGGGATCTGGCTTGGTCTCGATTGGAGCCGGCCAGATTGCCACCATTGTCTTTGTCTTCGCTAAATGATGCGCCCCCATGAGAAACCTCTCATCGTGCTTGCCAGCCGGCGAGCAGGGTCCGTTCCCAGGCAGTACACACACCCACGCACTCGCCAACGGCCAGGGCAACGATCAAAGAGCCTTGGCGAGCCGGGCACCCTTGGCGAGCCGGGCACCCTTGGCGAGCCGGGCACCCTTGGCGAGCCGGGCACCCTTGGCGAGCCGGGCACCCTTGGCGAGCCGGGCACCCTTGGCGAGCCGGGCACCCTTGGCGAGCCGGGCACCCTTGGCGAGCCGGGCACTCGCTCGCCAACCATCTGGCAATCTTCGACCGCTGGGATACAGCGTCGGCCCTCAGCCGACCAGGTCGACGAGGCCCTTGATCGCCAGGTAGGCACCGGCCGCAGCGGATGCGACAACCGCGATGCTCCGCCCGTTGCGGGCGAACCATCTATGGGTCTCATCGAGCGCGCGCTCTGCGTGGCTCGGAACGATCAACAGCATCATCATCGGGACCTCGATCAGCCACAGCATCACTGCAACCGTTACAGCGAGGGCCAGCAGCTCACTGGACGTTGAGAGCTTCGCGTCGGCGATCGCCTTGACGGCGCCGATGTAGATCGGCGAGGGGATGATGTACAGGGTGACGCCCAGCACGAACGCCAGCCTGCGGTTCTCCAGGTAGCGGTCGATCTTGGAGGGCCCGCTGGGCGCCTCCGGGTCGGCGACGGGGTCCGGTCGCCTCCTCTGCAGTCGGACGGCGAGCGCGATGAGCAGTCCACCGAGCACCAGCTCGATCGCCGCGCTCGCCGAGCGGTTCGCGGTGGCAGTCGCGCCGAGTTCTTCGAGCAGGAACAACATCACCGTGCCCATCGCGTACGTCGCGAGGAAGGCCGCGAGCACGAACGCGAAGACGCGCGAGCGCAGCTGCTGCCCGCGTCCGAGGGCAATCACGGCCGCGACAGCGGGCGGGTAGATCGAAGCGGCAAACGCAAGTGCCAGGGCCTGGGAGGGCAAGTTCGAGACGCCTGTTGTTGCTACGTCGGCCTCTGCGCGTGCTCGGGCGCGGATGGGTGAGGCTCGGACACTGGAGGGGTGGGCTCGGACACGGAGGGGTGAGGCACGGGAGCGGGAAGCTCGGGCGCGGATGGGGGAGGCTCGGGCACGGGAGAGGCGGATCGGGGGGCCTGCGCCGGGTTGTCCAGCGCGGGGTCCGCCATTAGGCTCGCGCTCATCTTGATCGCGCGGACGGCGCCTGTGGCGCCGGCCTGCAGCGTGAAGCCGAACGCAAGCAGGAAGATCCCCGGGATCAGCAGGGCGCGCGAGCCGAGCATCAGGATCCCCAGCCGACCGAGCAGGTAGGGCGGCGTGCAGACGGTCGTGCTGAGCGCCGTGCTGATCACCGACGAAGCGAGCTTGTCGCGTTTGGACTGTTTGGGCTTTACCCCGAGGATCCGCGCGGGCACGGCGAGGTAGCTGACCATCATCACCGCCACCACGACCCCGAGGCAGAGCGCGAACCACGGCGAGCCCCAGCGCGGCACCACTGTTGTGGCGAAGCCCAGCAGCAGCCCCACGATCGCGCCCGCGGCGAGGATCGGCCGCAAGTGGCCCCGCGCCCGCGCGAACGCGCTCGCCACCACCGGCGGACCGGGCCCCACGATCGCGAATGCGAAGACCGCGTTCAGGAGATAGGCGCCCATGGTGAGCGCCACGATCCCGAGGTTGATCGGGATCAACACCAGCCCGCGGATCGGGTTGAAGGACCTGCCGTGCAGCACGTGGACCTTCAGGTCGAACATCGCCAGCCAGATCAGCACCGCGGGGAGGACCTGGATCAGAGTCAGCCGCCAGTTCGTGAGTAGCACGCGCAGGCCCTTCAGCAGCATCGCAAAGGCGCCCACGGTGAAGGCCAGCGGGGCGAAGATCCGACGCGAGCGACTGAGGCGCAGGATCGTTTCGATCGCGACATCGTCGTCTGCCCGGATCGCGCTCACCAGACGCCCGACGTTCGACCACAGTGGGAACCGTCGCGCATCTTCGGCATCGGACATCAAGCGAGCATTTCACAACCCGCCGGGGACGTGTCCCCCGCAGCTCGGGACTCGCCCGGGTCGAAATCGGCAAAGGGCCTGGAGAACTATATGAGAGACTACGACACAACGAAAGGGGAGACCGGTGAGCGGATTCGTCAGCTATCAACTCGAGAGCGCCGTCGCGACCATCGCGATGGACGACGGCAAGGTCAACGCGCTCTCGCTAGACATGCTGGGCGCCTTGCACGAGGCATTCGACCGAGCCGAGCGCGACGGTGCGGTCGTCGTCCTACGCGGCCGCGAGGGGTACTTCTCGGCGGGCTTCGACCTGAAGGTCTTCGCCGGCGGGGACGCCGAGCGGATCGTCGAGATGCTCCGGCTGGGAGCGACCCTGGCGCAGCGGATCATGGGCTTTCCGGCGCCGGTGTTGATCGCCAGCGACGGTCACGCGGTCGCGGCGGGAGCATTCATGTTGATGGCAGCGGACGTCAGGATCGGAGTCGACGGCGAGTTTCGAGTTGGCCTCAACGAGGTGCAGATTGGGCTGACGATGCCTCAGTTCGTGATCGAGCTCGCGCGCCAGCGACTGCACCCCGGCCACCTGGCGCGTGCGGTGATCGACGCTGCGATGTACACGCCCCGAGAGGCCGTGCAGGTCGGCTACCTCGACCTGGTCGTGCCAGCGGCCGAGCTCGACGAGACGGCACAGCGCGAGGCGGAGCGACTAGCCGGCCTGAATCGCGTGGCGCACACGGCAACCAAGCAGCGCGTACGGTCGCCGTCGCTCGCCGCGATCGGCGCGGCGATCGAGAGCGAGATGAGCGTCGAGGCGCTGAGCGGGGCTAGCGCGCCGGCATAATCCGAACAGCACCCCGATCCGCCCGCCGCGCGACGAGCCGCACCGGCAGCGTCTTGAGCTGGCTGACGAAGATCGACTCGATCATCGTGGGGATTGCGCCTGCGAGCTCCATCGCTGGGTCACGTCCGAGTGGAGCGCGCGCTGGGTCGCAGATATTCAGGGCGTCAAGACCACCCGGCCGAACGCTTTGCGACTCTCGGCGTATTCGTGCGCCGCAGCGGCGTCCGCCAGCGAGAACGAGCGATCGATCTCCACTCGCAGCTCACCGCTTGCCACCCGCTCCAGCATGTCGCCGATCATGGGATGGACGCGGGCGTACTCCGACAGGATCGCGCCGCCGAGAAAGACGCCATAGAGCGAGTTGTTGCGCATCCAGAGCGACCGCGCCTCGATCGCCGAACCCGCACGGGCGGCTACCCCAACGCTGACGAGAGTTCCCCGATACGCGAGTACGCCAATGCTGTCGATGAGGTTCTGGCCGCCGATCGAGTCGAGGACGACCTCAACGCCGCGCGAGTCGGTCAGCTCGTTGGTGCGCTCGACGAAGCTCTCGGTCGCGTAGTTGATCCCGTGGTCGAGCCCGAGCGCCTGTAGCCGCTTCAGCTTCTCATCGCTGGAGGCAGTCGCGATCACGGTCGCGGCGGCGCGTTTCGCGAGCTGGATCGCGGCCATGCCGACACCCCCGGCTCCAGCGTGAATCAGAACGGTCTGACCCTCGGCGAGGTTGCCGGCGGTGAATAGGCACTCGTACGCAGTTCCGAACGCAACCGGCACGCACGCCGCGCGGTCCGCCTCCAGCCCGGCAGGGATTGGCCAAGTCATCGCCGCGGGGACCGCTCGCCTGGCGGCGTGGGACCCTGCCACATTCAGGGCGACCACCCGGTCGCCGACGGCGCGCCCCTCGACGCCGGCGGCGACCTCGCTGATGGTGCCGGCGCTCAGATAACCGACGACATGGGGGGTCGCGGGCAGCTCCCCTGCCGCACGGGCGAGTAGATCACCGCCCTCGATGCTGATCGCCTCAGCGTCGACGACCACGTAGCCGTCCGGACAGTCCGGGTCCGCCACATCTTCGTAGCGAAGCACCTCCGGTCCGCCGTTCTCGTAGATAACCGCTGCCTTCATCTGCGCCATCCTCTCGCTTTCGACCCCGCGCCCTCAGACCTCATGCTCGATCTCCAGCCACGCACGGTAGCGGCGGAGCGCACATGGGCTGTCGATCCCTTCCACTGGCCGGACTATCACACGTAGTGTCGGCGACCGGCTGCCCTGCTGAGGCTCTCGCTCGCTGCACCGAAGGCGCGACGTTGTTCAAGCTGCTGCCGCGAGGAAGCGCACCACGTCCTCGGCGTCGGCGGCCAGCGCGGCGGTATCCTCCCGGCCCAGGCCCCGGAAGGGCTCCAGCAGGACCTTCCCCGCGGGCATGCTCCACGTGGCGGCAGCGCGACCACGGACGAGCGCGAAGGGGCGAAAGAGGCCATTGACGGTGACCACCGAGTGGTGCGAGCCGAGGATCTCCTCGCGTGAGCGCCAGCCCAGCAGAACCGGGTCGAAGGCGCCGAGCAGGCGTGGGGGCGGCAGCGGCGGCGGCGCGCCGCGCCCAGCGAGGTCGAGGAGCCCGTCCCGGCGCTGGGTCAGGCGGGAGGCGATCGCGCTCAGCCCCACGCGAACGTCGCGCAGTGGCAGCCCCGACCACTTCGCGAGGTCGCGCTCGTCGGCTGGAGCGTGACCCAATCGGATCGCGCGCCGGCTCTCCCGCGAGCAGCTGCGACGCAAAACGCTCAGCGAGCATCGTTGCCGGTATTGCGGCGAATGGTCTCGCTGCTGGCGCTAGCACCCAAGTGGGCCATCACGATCCTTCCCGCCGCCGGCAACCGCGCGGACTACGACGGACCGACACCAACGGCGGAGTGCTCGCCCAGAACATGACGCTGCACGGCAGCCTCGTGTGCCCGCAGGACGCCCGGCTGGAGTGTCGCCTCGAGGATCAGTACCGTCGCGCACAGCAGGGCCCAGGCGTGGGCGACGAGCGCCCACAGACGCTCTTCGAGTCCCTGGGAGCCGGCGAACGAGTCGTGCAGCACAAACGTGACGATCCCCGCGGCCAGGAGCACGAGCGCACCGCTCAACACGAGTCGCGCGAGCCAGCTCGGCCACGCCGAGCGCGCAAAAGCGAAACCGGTCAGTAGGAGCGAGACCTTGATGCCGAGGCTCACCCACTCATGCGCGTAGTGGTGCCAGGAGAGCGCGCCCGCGGCTTCGCGTGACCTGCACACGGCGCTCACCGTGGGTGAGCAGTCCATCTGCAGCTGCCCGACAAGCATCGCGCACAGGCCGGCGAGCACGAAAAACAGCGGCATCGCCAGCGGCCACGGCCGCGTACGCAGCGCCGGTACGGTCGCGACCGCGAGCGCGATGAAGCCCAACCCCCAGATCCCGACGAAAATCGTAAAGATCCAGGGGTTCGCCGCGCCGCGCCGACCGAGCTCGCTTATGTACTGGCGAACCGGCGAGTAGTGGGGTTCGAGAGCGCCGCCGAGTACCCACCCCCCGACGAACACTACCTGTGCGAGGATCGCAGCCCACGCCAGCAGCACCGTCCGGTGGCGCACCGCATCGGGCAGCGGCGGCCACCCTGCCGGTCTGAGCCAAAGCGCGACGTTGCGTAGCACGGTCCGTCTTGGATGCTAACCCATGCTGCAGTGTCCGCGCCGTCGCTGTCTACGCCGGCCCGCTCTGAAATGGGAGCTGCTGGCCCGTCTCTAGCAAGGTCTTGAGCCCACTGAGGATCTCGTTCCAACCGCCACCGGCCCCACTCGATTCGCGCTCGCCCCGGAGCACCGCGGCCCACATCGGCGCCCCGGTCACGTCATGGGTGATGGTCAGCTTGGTGACCCCGCCTCGCACGGGCTCGATGTCATGGGTGAGCCGGGTGAACGCCTCAGCGGCCATCTCGGGCGTCATGGTCATGCGCCAAGTCTGGACCAGCTTGCGAGGCGGGTCGGCTTCGATCACCTCCCCGTCACTGATGACATCCGGGCAACCCAGCGCCTTCATGCCCTCGTTCGCGTAGGCCCTGAAGGCACCACCGGACTGCAGCTCATAGTCCACCACCGGTGCATAGCCGTACTTCACCGTCCACTCGGGTTTGGTGATCGCATCCCAGATCGCCTCCGGGGTAGCTCTGATGTAGACCCGGTACATCTGGATCGTCTCGGTCGTCGGGGTCGCTGTGGTCATCACTTGCCTCCAAGTCAGCCTTGAGGTTGGCGAGCGCCGAAACCTGGCGCTCGGTGTACTTGCCGATCCACCGGTCATGGATCAGGCGGATCGGGACCGGGTTGAGGAAGTGCAGCTTCTCCCGGCCGGACCGACGCGTGACGACGAGCCCCGCCTCCTCCAACAGGCGCAGATGCTTCATGACCCCAATCCGCGTCATGTCCACCCCAGCCTCGAGCTCGCTCAAAGTGCGGCCCTCACGCTCGAAGAGCAAGTCGAGCAGGAAACGGCGGGTAGGGTCGGCAAGCGCCTTGAACACACGGTTGTCGTCCACACCCCAACATTATACGTAACCTAATGGTTACGTGTCAAGCCACGCGGAGACCGCGGCGCACCGTCATCCCGCAGGCGGCTTCGGGTTCTGCCCGTTGGATAGTGTTGCCTTGCTCAGGGTCACGGCGCCGACGATGACCGATTCGTGGGGTGCGCCGGCCGAGGGGCCCTGCCGGTTCAGGTAAGTGACTTCGAACCCCTCGTTCGCCGCGCAGGAGGGCGTGAGCACGAAGAGCCCGAGCGAGGTGGTTCTGAGTGTTTCGTGCGCCCTGACGTTGCGCTGTAGGCCCCAGCTGGTTTCGGGGCGGCCACCGGCCTTGCACGTGGCGAACCCGTCGATGGAGTATTCCGTGGCCCTGGAGTAGCCGGCGGCTGCAAAGGTGACCGCATAGGGAGCCGTGAACCCAACCTCGCCCTTGTAGCACGGGTAGAGCAGGAACGCGGCGTTGCACGCCGCGCGGGGCTGGGGCAGGAGTGTGAGATGGATCGTCGCGTGCAGGCTGCGTGTCGGGTGGGACCGTCGCTCCTGTTCGACAACGCGCCTCGGTAGTGGTACGGGGTGCGTGCCGGGCGGCTCGTGGATCGTAATGCTGCCAAGAGGCGTGGGTCGTGGCAGGCCGCCCGCGAAGCTGACGTATTCGACGGAGAACGTCACCGCCCGGCTGCACGCGTCGGAGAGAACCCCCCCGACGGGGATGGTCACGAGCGCGCCGCGCGTGAGGTCGATACGGGAGCTTTCTCCGGCGAGGCCGCTGTAGCAGACCGGCGCACTGACCGAGTAGCTCTCGTCGGCGTTCGTGACGGGGTAGGGCGCGTGGAAGCTGATCTGCGCGCTCGTGATCACGTGGTTGTGGATCTGCAGGTGTGTGCGCAGCGGCTCGCGCACGATGGGCAGCTTGGCCGGGGGTGGTGGTGGCACTTCCGAGAGTCCGCACGAGGCCGGGCGCAGGTTGCCCCGGTCGACGCACGGCCGTCCCGCGTAGCTGTAGGCGATCGCGGTCAGCGCTCCGTTTGGGTCGGTCGGTGAGCTGTAGTTACCCGGTTCGTCTCTGCCGTCGCTCTCGCTGAAGCTTCCCAGCGGCCTGCCGCTCCTGTAGCGCTGCACGATCAGATACGCTCCCAAACCCGGGAGCACAGGCTGGGTGTGTGTCTGCGAGCCTTCGCGGTAGGTGATGCTCACCGCGTGCACTCCGAGCAGCCCGAAGGAGATTTCGCGGCGGTCGGCGAGCACCCCGGCGCCCGGGCGGGGGCTGGTGGCCGCGCTGAGCTCGAGCCCCACGCTGTCCCCCGCGTAGATGGCTCCCGGACTCGAGCAGTTTCCCGCCATCGATCCGGCCACGTTCGCGATGTCGCCCGGGAGCGCGTCCGTGGGCAGCGGGTGGAAGCGCCCGTCGTCGTGAAACGCGCCGTCGACGCCGAGCTGTCCGAGCCGGCCGTCATAGACGCGGCCGATCTGCACGCAGATGAGGCCGCGCGTGGTGTGGACGATCCGCATTCCCCACGGCAGGCCGCCCGCCGGGTCTGGCGCTCGCAGGGGGAGCAGCCGCACGCCGCCCGCCACCGGGATGCCCTCGCCGGCGGTGGCGATCGGAGCACGCGCCGTGCCGACCGGCGAGCCCGTGAGGATCACTCCGGTCGCCGCGAGCGTGATCGCGGCGGTGGCGAGCACGAGCGCGAGCGCGACGAGTGCGACGCGCACATGCACAGATGCGCGTCGCGGTGATCTACGCGCGAAGCGTGCATCGAAGAGCGCCGGTCGCAAGCGCCGCCCGGCGTGTCGGCGCCACCCGGCCCGCACCAGCTCCTGCCCGAACCTGTCCATCGCGTCCATCCTCAGGCCTCCCTCATTCTCGTGCGGAGCTCAGCGAGCCCGCGACTCACGCGCTTGCGGACCACCGACTCCGAGCACCTCAGACGTCGGGCCAGCTCGTCGTATTCGGTTTCGTCGAGCACCCGCCCTTCGATCGCACCGCGCTGCTCAGCTGACAACCGCTCGAGCTCGAGCAGCGCAGCGCCGCCGTCAGCCGCCGCCGCCCGCTGCTCCACGCGCTCGATGTCCTCATCGCTGAATACGAGCGGCTCGAGGCCCAGGCGCCTGCGCGCCCGATCCTCGACCTGTCCGCGGCGGATCGAGTCCGCCATCTTGTGGTGTGCGATCGTGAACAGCCACGCGAGCGCCGAGCTGCGCCGCGGGCTGTAACGCGGCAGGGCGGACAGCGCCGCGGCAAACGTCTCCGCGGTCAGGTCAGCGGCGAGTTCGCGGTCGCCTGTGCGCCGCAGGAAGAAAGCGAGCACAGCGTCCACGCGCCGTCCGTAGAAGAGCCCAAACGCCTCCGCGTCGCTCCTGCCCGCAACAAGCAGCGCCTCATCGGCATGGTCATCATCGACGCCCACAACCAGTACATCGTGAAGGCCGGCAGTTTGTGACGCGAGCGCGAGGCCGATACGCTCAAAGCCATGAGCAGCGTTGTCGCCGAAGAGCTGATAGAGCGCGCCAGCGACCGAGATACGCTGCTACATCCGTGATCCTGACGGCGCCACGAAATGTCCGGTCGAGCGCGGCGGCCGCCTCGGCGCCCAGCCACTCCAAGAGCACCTTCGAGGCAAGGACAACCGCAGTGCTAGGAATTATTGTAAGACGATGGCACCGACTGAGGGGAGCGCCTGTCCCATCCGTGAAATGGCGAGTAGTCGCCCGCATCCCACGCTTCGCGCAGCCCGGGCTTGCTCAGATCCCAGTCGGGGCGGATCTCGCTGGTCACGGCACGTAGGTCGTGCGAGAGATCCACGAAGGAGGGACGTCCCCAGAACCAGTAGCCGTTGTAGATGCTGTAGATGACTAGCCCGGGCTTGAGCACGAGGGTGTGGGGGATCATCGGGTCGTGCTCGGGGTCGGTGTACTCCTGGATTTCGAGGTCCTTCTGGACGACCCGCTCCGGGTCGGAGAGGAAGGGCCACTGGGCGCCAGTCGACGCGCGGAACTCCTGGCTGGCGTGATGGGTGTCGCTCGAGATGGTGGCGACCTTCGTGTAGGCCACTGCGATCTTGGGGTAGTGGGCGGCGAGTTCCAGATGCTGCTGGTGCTCCTTGGGGCAGTAGTTACCGCGCGCGAGCGTGAGGATCAGGGGGTCCTCGCCCTGGATCTCGCTGAGCTTTCGCGTAACGTTCTCGTGATCGGGCAACTGGTAGTCGGGCAAGGTGGCGCCGGGGGCAATGTCGCTGCGCATGATCTGCTCCTGTCCATGGTGGAGGAGTGACGAGGGTCTACATTGAGCCTAGTCAACCGGCGCCGCGGGCGCCAGAAAGGGAGCGTTCCCAATGAGCGTCCACACGCCGGTGTGCGAGTTGCTGGGGATTGAGCACCCGATTGTCGCGGCGCCGGTGGCTGACGATCCCCGCCTGCCCGCGGCGGTCTCCAATGCCGGCGCTCTCGGCAGCGTGGCGCTGTGGTGGGCCGATGACGCCGGAGACCTGGTTCGTGAAACAGCAGCGCTCACCGACCGGCCATTTGCCGGCAATTTCGTTCTTACCTCCGATCAGCACCGTCGACTCGATCAGGCGCTTGCCGCTGGTCTGCGGATCGTGTCGTTCCTGTGGGGCGACCCCCACAGCTATGTCGACTCGGTGCATGACGCGGGAGGGCTTGTCATGCATACGGTCGGGAGCGCCGAGGAAGCGCGGCGCGCAGTCGGATGCGGAGCGGACATCGTCGTCGCGCAGGGCTGGGAGGCTGGCGGGCATGTCTGGGGTGGCGTGGCAACGCTCCCATTGGTGCCGGCGGTAGTCGACGCGGTGGCACCGGTACCGGTCATTGCGGCCGGTGGGATTGGCGACGCTCGAGGAGTCGCGGCCGTGCTCGCGCTCGGCGCGCAGGCCGCCTGGCTGGGCACCCGGTTTCTGTTGGCTGACGAGATGCCGATCCACGAGGAGTATCGGCGCCGCCTGATAGCCGCGACCGAGACCGATGCAGAGTGGTACCCCGACCTCTATGACGTGGGATGGCCGGACTCTCCCCACCGCGCCATCCACAACTCAACCGCCGAGCGGTGGGAGGCCGCAGGCCGGCCGCCACTGGGTAGTCGACCAGAAGAAGGGGTGATAGCGCACTTCGCTTCGGGCGAACCCATCCTTCGATACTCCCCTGCGCCCCCGCTCGATGGAACAACCGGAGAGATCGAGGCGCTATCGCTGTGGGCCGGACAGAGCGTTGCGCTCGCCAACCAGTCACAGCCCGCTGCGGAGATCGTGGCCGAACTCGTCTCGCGCTTGTAGCCCCACACCCAGGTCAAGGCCGCCTTACTCGCCGTCGCGCTGAGGTCAGCGCTGCATGCGTCAGAGGCCGGAGCGGAGCAGACGTTGGCAGCGATCGTCTCGCCCCAGTCGGCGGCGCCCGGTGCGGCCTGCCCACATCTCCGCTTCATCGCCGTTGGCGCACATGGGCCACGGCAGCTCGCCCGTCACGTCGGGGCCGAAGCCCGGCCGGTGAGAATGTCGTCTGCAGCAATGCCCCTGGCGGGCTCATAAATCGTGCTCGGTACGGTGTACTTGTACGAGACCACGGCGAGCGCCGAGTCCGCGATTTCGAAGGGTTGTTGCTCAAAGAGGACGCCTCCGCTGACTGTGGGGGGCGTGGTCGAGCGGTCAAGCACGATCCCCCGGACAATGACGAGCGCATTGTTCGGATGGGCCCTCGCATGGTGCCGAACCTCGCCCGCGGTCAGTGGCACCGCCTCGCCCATCGAGGTCGTCCCCTTGACCTCGACAGTTCGCTTCTCCCCAAGGCGGGTGAGCTCCAGATCGTACGGCGCGCCGCGATGCTTCACGTGCCATCCGTCCGCGACGTAGTAGGCCTCGGCCACCTTGACAGCGTGCTGCTCGATCAAGTCGCGCTCCTCCTTGCTTTGCCGGAACCCAGCGCCGCGCGGAGGCCGGCGCTTCCCGGCAGCTCGATCGGCCGCCTCTTCCAGTTCGACCAACTCGGGAACCTCGTATGGAAGCGGGGCCCTCGCATGGTCCCGATAGAGGTCTCCGAGTGCGCCGGCGAAGTCCAGGACGTCGGCGAGGAGCCGCTCGTCGTCCGGCACCGCTCCGGCGGGGTACGCAACGGCCGCTATGTTGCCGAGTTCGTACCCGCGTCCGAGGGAGTGCTCGCCTTCGTCCCTGAGTGCCAACGGCCCGATGTCGCCGCGGGTCGCCATCCAGCCGCCAACAACCGCCCCGGCGCGAGCAACTCGACTCTCGAGCACCTCGACCTCCTTACGAACGAACTCTCCGTTCGCAAAGTCCGTTGTGCCTTGGTTCAGAGAGAGGTACACCGCGCTGCCATCGCGGGCGTGTTGCGATAATGCCACTCCGGTTGAAGTCGAAGGATGCGTTCGAGCTGTGCCTGCATTACTCGGAAGTCTGTCATTTAGCGGTGCAGCCGCGTCGCCTGGGGCACGGTCAAGGCGCCCGTCGCTCGTGTTCTTCGTCACATCTGTACTTGGCCGCTGAGCGCCAAAGCGTTACACCGCTCTCGCGCATCCCGCTCGGTCACGGCAAGCGAAGGCTCCGAGCCAGTGCTAGGCATCGCGGGAGGGCGTGTGCTCGATCCGCTCAGTCGGCGTCGAGTTCGTGCACGAGGTTGCGAGTCCGCCGCGCTATCTCATCACGGGTAGCGCGGACCTCCGCGAGCGGGCGACCCTTGGGGTCGGGAAGCTCCCAATCGAGATAGCGCTTGCCGGGGATGTAGGGGCATTGATCGCCGCATCCCATCGTGACTACGAGATCGGCTTGCTGGGCGAGCTCGCGGGTGAGCCGCTGAGGCCTGCGGTCGGCCAGGTCGATGCCAAGCTCGCGCATGACCTCCACGACCTCGGGATGGACGTGCTCGGCGGGCGTGGTGCCGGCAGAGAGCGCAACGTGTTGGCCTGCGGCTTCGCGTTCAAGTAGCGCGGCGCTCATCTGCGAGCGCCCGGCGTTGTGCAGACAGACGAACAGGACGGTCGTCATTCAGCCGCCGATCGCTGGTTGGCTGACTGCTCCATCCGTGGCGGACCGCTCACGGTGGGGGACCACTAGCTCGGCGGCGTCGGCGGGGGTCACGTCGGGATAGAGCGCTCTGACGGCGAGGATCGCGCAGGCGCCGCCGACGAGCTGGGCCACGACGTAGCCGGGCACAGATGTGGGCGCGATCCCGGCGAACGTGTCCGAGAACATGCGGCCGACGGTGATCGCGGGGTTGGCGAAGCTCGCCGAGCTCGTAAAGAAGTACGCGGCGCCGATGTACGCCCCGACCGCGGCCGGGGCGACGCTCAGGCGTTTGGTGCGCGCCAGCGAGAAGATCACCAGCAGCAGCCCGGCCGTGGCAATCACCTCTGAGAACAGGTGCGCGGGCGAGGCCCGGTGATGGGTGGAGATGCTGACGGCGGCGAGCGCGAACATGCCGTTGGCGGTGATCGCGCCGAGCACGCAGCCGGCGGTCTGCACGGGTATGTAGGCGAGCGCATCGCGCCAGCTCAGCCCGCCGAATGTCGCGTCCGCGAGCGAGACGACGGGGTTGAAGTGCCCGCCCGATACCGGGCCGAACATGAGGATGATCGCCGCCAGACCCATCGCGGTCGCGGCGGCGTTCTCGAACAACTCCAAGCCCACATCGCCGGGCGAGAGTGTTTGCGCGGCGATGCCCGACCCGATCACGAGCGCAGCGAGGAACGCCGAGCCAAGTAGCTCGGCGAGTAGGCGGCGGGCGAGCAGCGGCGTGTCCACAAGTCGATCGTATTACATCGACATACGTGATTGTTATTGATATATATGTATATAGATGCCCGTCGATTTGGAGCTGACACCAAAGACCAAGCGCCCGCCCGGGGAGAGGTGCTGCGAGCCGGTCGTCTACCCCGAAGTGGACCGAGCCCAGGCGCTACGGATGGCAGAGGTAGCGAAGGCGCTAGGCGACCCGATCCGCCTGCAACTCGTGGACGTGCTGCGCAAGCACGCCGGCAAGGTCTGTGTGTGCGAGCTCGTGCCGCTGTTCGACATCTCCCAGCCCACGCTCTCCCACCACCTGAACAAGCTACGGGCTGCTGGGATCGTGGACTCCGAGCGCCGTGG
Organism: uncultured Solirubrobacterales bacterium; assembly: GCA_963747875.1. GTDB lineage: Bacteria > Actinomycetota > Thermoleophilia > Solirubrobacterales > Solirubrobacteraceae > Palsa-744. The sequence continues at coordinate 3,612,342 of CAVVGU010000001.1, read as the reverse complement.
ACTGTGGGCCTACTACTACGTGATCCCCAACGCTCTCCACGGGCTATCTGCATGGCTGACCTAACCCCAGCCGAAGCGACCGCCGATCCCTGCTGCGCCACTGAACAGCAGACGACGTGCTGCGGGCCGAGCGAAAGGGACGACTGCTGCACGACAGGCTCGAGCCGCGGCCTCAGCCTGCCTGACGCGGTCACACTGGTAGTCGCCGAGATGATCGACGCCAACGCGGTGTGGACGTTCGATCGGCGCTAGCGCGATATTCATCAGCGCGTCGTGATCCGCCGCATCGCCGGCGAGCCCGAGCGCTGGGCTGCATAATCCCCCGGATGCGCATCGACCGCCTGGCCTCCTCCGGGCCGACGTTCTCCTTCGAGTTCTTCCCGCCCAAGACGGAGGCGGGGGAGGAGAACCTGCGCACGGCGCTCGCCGAGCTGCGCGGCCTGGACCCGTCGTTCGTGTCCGTCACATACGGCGCCGGTGGCTCCACCAGGGGCAAAACGATCGAGATCGTCAAGCGCATCCGCGAGCAGTACGGGCTGGAGGCGATGGCGCACTTCACCTGCGTGGGCGCCACCGTCGCGGAACTGCGCGCCACGCTCGACGAGATGCAGAGCGCGGGCATCGACAACGTGCTCGCGCTGCGCGGCGACCCGCCCGCGGGCCAGGAGCAGTGGCGCAAGACGGAGGGCGGCTTGGAGTACTCGCGCGAACTGGTGGAACTGATCGCCGCCGACTACCCCTTTGCGATCGGCGGCGCCTGCTTCCCCGAGACGCACATCCACGCAGTCAGCCCCGAGGAGGACCTGGAACATCTCGCGGAGAAGGTCGCCGCGGGCGTGCAGTTCCTAATCACACAGCTGTTCTTCGACAACGCCCTCTACTTCGACTTCGTCCAGCGCGCACGCGCGGCGGGCGTGAACGTGCCGGTCATCCCCGGCGTCATGCCCATCACGCAGGTCGGGCAGGTCGAGCGCATGGCCAAGCTCTGTGGGGCCTCCATTCCCGACAGCCTGCGTCGCGAGCTGCACGCACGCGGCGAGGACCCCGAGGCGGTGCTCGACCTCGGCGTCGCCTACGCCACGCTGCAGTGCGCGGAGCTGCTGCGCGAGGGCGCGCCCGGCATCCACTTCATCACGCTCAACCGCTCCCCCGCCACGCGCGCGATTCTCAGCGCGCTGAGAATCGCAAAGCCGTGGTAGCCGGCAAGGCCACTCCTACCGCGCGACCGGCCGTCGCTCAGATGGGTAAGCACAGCGGATGGTTTCGGCAGCGCCTTCGAGGCGGTAGGCGCTAGCGGTGGTCCGTGGGCTATCGCTGAGGCTGCCGTTGAGCGTGCTTGCGGCGAGCGCGGCACTCGCCGGATGCGGTGCAGGCTCTAGGTCCGCAACCGGGCGCACACACAGTCTCACCGTCGGCGGCACCAGCACTAGCGTCAGTCGCGGCGCGCGAGCGCCGCTCGGACGGCGCCAACCAGGCGCGCAGCCATTGACTCATGAAGAGATGCGCGAATACGACGCCAACGAAGGTCGCTGCGAGGACGACGGCGGACGCGTCCGCGATGTCGGGACGATGGATGCCTACTGCTCCTTCCCCGCTCGCTCGAACGACTTCCATCTCATCGAATCCTCGCACGAGAAGGAACCCGCCGGCGAAGAAGAATGAGTGGTCAATCCTCGAGCGCGTAGCTTTCGACGTCGTGATCGAGCGTCCCCTGCGCCTCGTACTGGCCGGAGTGCACGTGGACGAGCTTTCCTTGGCGATCGAAGAACATCGTGGTGGGGACCCCCTCAAACGCGGCGAGCGAGCTGAGCGCTTCCGTGCTGGCTTCGTAGCTGGGGTATGCGACGTGGTGGTCGGCTAGGAACGAGCGGGCGTTCGCCGCCTGGTCTTCGGTGTCTGCGCCGAGGAACGCGACCCTCCGTCCGTATGTCACGGATGCGCTCGCGAGCAGAGGGAACTCCGAGCGGCAGGGCCCGCACCACGACGCCCAAACGTTGAGCACTACGGGATAACCGGGACGCAGGTTACGCAGGCGAGCCGCAAGCGCCGACGCGGAGCCGATGAGCTGACCGGCCTGGCGGTGTAGTTCTGCAAGCGCGGGGGGCGAGCTCGCCAGCTGCTGACGCGCATCGGTGCCCGTCTCCGTAGAACTTGGGGCGGGGGCGAGCGCGGCATGTATCTGGCTGACCAGCGCGGCACGCGTGAGCCATCCTCCCGTGCTCACATCGTGGTACCAGAGGAAGCCGCCCGACGGCGAGATCAGCTCCAGGTATGGCTCGTCCTGAACCCGGTAGCCGTCCGCGAGACGGCCGCTCGAGTCGATCGCGATCGGATAGGAGAGCGGATGGGGCAGAGATCGGAGCAAGCGCGGGAGTGCGGCGGGCGATGGCTCGACGCTCGCCTCGTCGACCGCCGTGAGCGCCGGCAGTCCCTCGTGGCCAGAGGATTCGGCGTAGGCGTCGAGTACCTCGAGTTCCCGCGCGAGACCCGTCACCTCGGAGTCCCACGTGTCGAAGAACAGGATCAGCCGCGGTTTGGCGCCCGGGCCAAGCTGCACGCTGCCACCGCCGACCCGCGGCAACGTGACGTTCCTCGTCGGTTCGATCAAGGGGATCTGGGCGTAGGAGACCGCGGAACGCACCGGCGGATGCCCCGGCAGCAAGCTCGCGGCCGCCCGTGCGAAGAGCGATGCGAGCTGTCCCACGCTCGCGTAGGACATCTGGGTCATGAACAGACGTGAGAGCTTCCCTTGGGTGTCGATCACGTACACGGCGGGGGTGTGATCGACCTGACCAGCCACGATCTGCGCTTCGATCCCGTACGCGTGCCAAACGTGCTTGAGCCGTTCGAGCGGACCGTTGAGGAAGTGCCAGGCGTACATCATCCCGTGCGCTTGCGAGTACGCGCGCACCCAGCGTGTTTCGGTCGCGGCGGGATTTGCGCCGACGCCCAGCAGTTCCACCTGAGCGCCCGCCGGCCCGAGGAGCCGCTTGGCCTTGACCATCGCGGTGGTGGTGAGCGGGCAGATCGTCGTGCACTGCGGGTCGTTGAAGGCGAGGATCACGACCTTGCCGCGGAAGGCGGACAGCGACACGGCTCGACCGAACTGATCGGTCAGCGTGAAGTCGGCGGCGGCCCCGTGGATCGGCGTGCCGGGGTCGAGCGTAGGGTTGCTCGCGAGCGCGGCGTTCTTGGACTGTGACGACGGTGACGGCCGGGTGAACGCGAGGGCGCCCACCACGAGCGCGGCGATGCCCGCGCCGACGAGGACCCCGCGCACGAGCGCCCGCCGCGTGTCCGAGCCTATGGTCCGCGGCACGATCGCCCTACGAATCGACGTGCTCGCGGTGACGCTCGTGACGCCGGATCAGGAACACACCCCAGGCGACCATCGCGACCACCGCGGCCATCGGGACGAGCATCGTCAGCAGCGACGCCGACAGGAACGACGAGCCCAGCACCACCGTTGTCATCCGCTCAACCTCCTCATCTCGCTTGCGTGGTCTCCGGCAGCGCCGGGATGCGGGAGCCGTTCGGGGTCGTAGCCTCTGGCAGCGCCGGGATAGGGGAGCCGTTCGGGGCCGGAGAAGGGCCGTCGGGGGGACCCGGGAAGCCGACCGCGGCGAGTACCGGCGCGCGCGGCGGCGGCTCCGGGGCGACCCACTGATACAGCCCGATCAGCAGCGCAATCGTGTATGCGATCGAGCCCCCGACCCACATCGTCCCGCCCGCGAGCTGCTGGTCGGTGAGCGCACTGATCCCGCCGGGACGGGTCCGCAGGTCCGCGTAGTGCTGGTAGATCGGTTCGGGCGCCACTACGAAGACGATCGCGAGGACCCAGCCGACGATCATCGCACCCACGATGTAGGCGATCCGCGCCGGCCACGCGAGGTGCGGACGCAGCGGGCCGGTGTCGATGACCCGCGCCCAGAACAGCAGGCCAAAGAAGAAGAACATCGCGTGCTCGACGGCGTGCACGGCGCCGTTGCGCTCCGTGAGGTCGTACGCGGAGGGAATGTGCCAGACGACGATCGCCCCGTTGAAGAGGATCCACGCCGCGAGCGGCCCCGCGAGGGCACGCAGCGGGGCGGCGAGGTGCGATTTGGCGACTCCGCGCGCGAGCACGGTACGAGAGCGCAGCGGCAGCGCGCGCCACATCGTCGGCCACGGGCGCCCGAGCAGGATCAGCGGCGGCGCTACGGTGAGCAGGATGATGTGCTGGAGCATGTGCACCCACAGCAGTTCGTCCGCATAGGCGTCAATCGGAGAGGCGACCGCGATCACGATCGACAGCAGCCCTGTGTAGAAGGCAGCCGCCTGGAGCACGCTCGGGCGCCCTGCCTTCGGCCGGCTCCCCAGCGCGTAGAGGACCGCTGCCGGCACCACGTACACGAGCGAGGGATCCCACGACCAGCGGCTCAGGCTCATCGCACTCATACCAGGTACAGGACGATGAACGCGATCACGCCGATCGCCGCGAAGTAGGCCCAGTAGAAGGAGGACGCCTCGATGCCCGCGCGCAGCAGCTCGTCGTCGTCGGAGGGCACGCCCTCGCGCCGCGAGCGTCGCTCGCTCCCACCGGCTCGCCAGCGCACGAGGCTCGCGACCTGGATCTCGATCCAGCAGGCACCGATCAGCGCGAGCACCGCATACCACGCGGTCCAGCCAAAGAAGACCGCTGCATATCCCCCACTCGCGGCACCGAAGCTGAGCGTCGTGTACTCGTAGAACTGCAGCGCGACCGCGGCGAGCGTGCACACCAGCGCGACGATCCCGGCTCCCAACACGTCCGCAAACCGGCGACGCGCGGCCAGGCGATAGACGATCGCGCCGATCAGCATCAACCCGGCGATCGGCGTACCCAGCCCCACCGGCGGCTGCGTGCTCCCGATCCTGAAGTGGCCATTGGTGTTGAGAGCGAGCAGGTAGAAGTACGCGAATAGAAACGCGAGGAAGAAGAACGTGATCGAGCCGCACAGCAGCCGTCCGCCGAGCCGCAGCGCATGCGGCTGCCAGTCGGGCGGCTCGGCCTGCAAGCGCGCGTCGAGTGGAGCCGAGGCCTCCATCGCCTACGCTCCTTCCCCGGCCGGCGCCACCGCGGGCAGCGGCGCACGTTCCTCGCCGTAGGGATAGGGATCGCCGTCGAACACGGGCAGCTGCTCGAAGTCGTGTAGCGGAACCGGCGTCGGCAGCTGCCACTCGATCGACTTCGACTGCCACGGATTGCGCTCCGCGGGCTCGCGCTTGAAGATGAGCGAGGAGACCGCGTTCACGAGGAACAGCAGCAGTGAAAGCCCGAGCACGTACGCGGAGGCGCTCACCCAATCGTTCAGTCCCTGCAGGTTCGTCGCGTAGGTGACCACACGCCGCGGCATGCCCATGAAGCCGAGCGCGAAGAGCGGCGCGAAGGTCGAGTTGAAGGCCAGGAACATGATCCAGAAATGCCACTTGCCGAGGCGTTCGGAGAGCTTGTAGCCGTACATCTTCGGCACCCAGTAGTAGATCGCCGCGAAGAACGCGAAGATCAGCCCGCCCATGATCGTGTAGTGGAAGTGGGCCATCACGAAGAAGCTGCCGTGGGTCGTCACGTCGCTCGGCACGTCCGAGAGGAAGATGCCCGAGACACCGCCCCAGAGGAAGTTGAACGCCCACCCGAGGCAGAAGAGCATCGGCACCGTGAAGCGGATGCGACCGCGCCAGAGCGTGCCGAGCGCGGACAGGAAGATGAACCCGGTGGGAATCGAGATGAGCTCGGTGGAGAACGAGAAGAACGGCCGCAGGTCGGCGTTCAGGCCAGAGACGAACAGGTGGTGCTGCCAGACGAAGAAGCTCAGGATCCCGACGCCGAGCATCCCCGCGACCGCGAGCCGATAGCCCCACAGCGGCTTGCGCGTGAACACGGGCAGCAGCTCGAGCACGATCCCGAACCCGGGGAGCGCGAGCACATAGACCTCCGGATGCCCAAACACCCAGAAGAGATTCTGGAAGAGGTAGGGGCTCCCGCCCTGGCCGGGAATGAAGAACGCCGTCTGCACGGTGCGGTCCATCGCCGCCATCAGCAGCGTCGCGATCAGCGTCGGCGCCGCGAGCAACATGAGCCCGGACGTCGCGAGCACCGACCAGACGAAGATCGGTAGGCGCGACCAGGTCATGCCCGGAGCGCGCATCGTGACGATCGTCGCGATCAGATTGAAGCCCAGCAGCGTCATCGAGACACCGACGAGCGCGAAGAAGCCGATGTAGGCGTCGTAGCCCGCCGTGCCCTGGCCGCCGAGTGGCTGGTAGCCCGTCCAACCCGTCTGGAAGCCGCCGAAGAAGATCGTCGTGATCAAGATGACCCCGGCGGCCATCAGCAGCCAGAAGGTGAGTGACTCGATCCGCGGGAAGGCCATCCGCCGCGAGCCGATCATGATCGGGACGAGCCAGTTGGCGAAGGGCCCGAGCACGCCCGAGGTGAAAATGCCCATCATCATCGAACCGTGCATCCCGACGAGCGTGAGGTACTGGTTGGCACCGAAGACGTGGGTGTTGGGCTGCAGCAGCTCGGTGCGTATCGCCATCGCGTTCAGCCCGCCGATGAAGAAGAAGAACCCGATCCCGACCATGTACTGCTTCGCGACCACCTTGTGGTCGGTCGAGAGACTGAAGTAGCGCAGCAGCCCGTGTTCGTGGGACTCCCGCTCGGCGAGTGTGGGTTGATGGCCAAGCAGCCGCTGGACCGGGTAGACGGCGAAGCCGAGGCCGATCAGGAAGCCGAGCACGCCGAACAGGTAGCCGAGCATGATCGCGATGTCGTTTTCGCCCGCCTCCGTGGAGTAGTAGACGAGGTTCTGGCCGTGCACCTTGGTGCCGATCCAGTAGCCGAGGAACCAGCCGCCGGTGCCGAGCACGATCCCCGTCAGGATGTTGAAGCCGATCAGCCGTCGCCACAGCGGCGCGGTGGGGGACATCGGTCCGGGGGACGTCCCCAGGGGCTCGGTGGTGCTCATCCGCCCCTCCTCTGCGGTTCGGGGAAGTAGCTCTTCGAGTACGGCGAGAGGTTGCGCGTCGCCGGCGCGTACTGGAGCCGCTGTCGCGCGATCCAGGAGGCGAACGTCGCCCGCGGCACCACGCGCCCGCCGTTGTACATGTACCCGTGCCACACCCCACAGAGCTCGGCGCAGCGGACCTCGAACGCCAGCGGCCCCCTGGTGGTGACGTAGGCGATGTTGTTGACGCCCGGGTTGGCGTCGGCCTTGACCCCGAGCTGATACGCCCAGAAGGAGTGGATCACGTCGAGCGAGGTGACGTTGAACTCGATCAGCGTGTGGGCGGGAAGCTCGATTTCGCGTGTCTCGACGCCGCCGAAGGAGGGCCAGCGGTACGTGAACTGCCACTGCTGGGCGATCACCTGCACCCGCAGCGCGCGCGAGGGGTGCGGCGGAAGCGCGATCGGTTCCGGTCCCTGGCCGCCGCCGGCGCCAGTTTCGAGCAGCCGGATGGTCCCGTAGCCGGTGAGCGAGAGCGCCACCGTAGTCGTCGCGACGATCCACCAGAACTGCACGCTCGAGTTGCCGCGCAGCGCGGCGCCCTCAGACTGCAGCTGCGGCTCGCGGTCGCGGAAGGCCCACAGGGAGTAGGCGATGAACACGAGCACGCCCAGCGCGATCGGCGTCGCGGTGGCGAGCAGCACCGTGTTGTCCACGACCTGGCCCGCGGCTTCGTTGGACCCGTGCCCCGGCGGCAGGTGGGGCCCGAAGACGAAGACGACGATCGGCGTCATGATCGCGCTCGCGAGCAGCCACAACAGCGTGACGTTGCGCGCGTCGCGACGCGAGCCCTCCTCTCGCGTGCGGGCTTGCCCGCTCATACGACCTTGAGGAAGCCGCCCATATAGCCGACCGTCTGCATCGGGCCGCCGAAGCCCTGGATGAATCCCGCCGCGCACGGCACGAAGCACTGCCAGCGGTAGAGGCCCTTTCCCGGTGTGTGGATCACGAAGGAGATCGTGTGGTGGGCGTTGGCGAGCGAGCAGGGCGCGTGTTCGCACGGATTCTTGGCTTCTTCTTCCACGCCCTGGAGCGGGACGGAGATGCCGAGCTGCGGGATCGCGAACGCATGCGAGGCTTCTTCGGGGGGACCGTCCGCGTGAGCTTCCCATCGAGGGTCATCACGCCCCCGACGGTGCCCGCGACCTGGCTGATGAACGGGTTGCGCAGACCTGAGGGGCCGTCGAACTGGTAGATCGTCATGCGCACCAGCGAGTTGGCCGGGACTTCGTAGGTCGTGACGTGGCGCCAGTCGCCGGCACTCGCGTTGACCGCAAAGAACGAGACCCACGTCGGGTGGGGATCGCTCGGCCCGGCTTCCGGCACCGTGGCGAGGTAGAGCTGGGCGCCGACGGGGGTGTGGGTGGCCGCAGCCGATCCCGGTACGTTCGTCAGGTAGAGCGCGACGTAGAGCACTATTGCGGCCACTACTGCGGCCGTAACGATTGCCGTGCCGACAACTCGCTTGGCGTACCCACTCATGCGTGGCTCACTTGACCGTGGACGATCGAATCGCCCTGGTACACGTCTGTCCAAAGGTACCACTACCCAGCTCGTCCGTGAGGGAAACCTCGAGCGGCGCCAGCGAGCGGTGCAGATTGGCTTGCTGACGTGTCTGGCGAGTCTGTGCCCGTGAGCGGTGTCGCCGCGACGCAACGCACCGGCCGGGCGGATATGGTCCCAGCGTGCTTCGGGTCTACCACCGCGAATACGCAGGGCGTCCGATCCGGGCGCTGTGGACGCTCGAGGAGATCGGGGCGCCCTACGAGCTGACGCTCATGAGCTGGGAGGAAGGCAGCGGGGAGGAGCACCGCGCGCGCCATCCGCTCGTCCGCGTACCCGTGCTCGAGGACGATGAGGGCTTCGTGTTCGAGTCGACGGCCATCTGCCTTCACCTCGCCGATCTGCACCCGCAGGCCGGGCTGCTGCCCCCGCTGGGCACGCACGAGCGGGCACTCGCCTACCAGTGGTCGTGCTTCGCGCCCGCCGAGCTCGAGCCGCCACTCATCGAGGCGGCGATCTTCCGCGAAAGCGATCCCGACCGCGCCGCCAAGGCGCGGGAGCGCTTCGTCGCGGCCGCAGGCGCCGTGGCGGAGGCACTCACGGGCGGCGAGTACCTCGTTGGCGAGCGGTTCGGCGTAGCCGATGTCCTCACCGCCACCGCCCTGTCCATCCCGGAAAGGGCGGGCTTCCCCGAGGAAGTCTCGCCCGATCTCAAAGCATATGTCGCGCGGCTCAGGGAGCGTCCGGCATACCAGCGCGCGAGAGAGCGCGAAGCTGCGGCCACGACAGCGCGCTGAGGGCTGCCGGCCGGCGCCGGAGACTGCTCAGATGCACTCGTGATATTCCGGTCGGCGCATGCGCCGACCGGCGATCGGGTGCATGCACCCGATCGTTCCGACCCGTGCATGCACGGGTCGGCCGGGCCGTGCATGCACGGCCCGGGCAGCGCCGCATGCGGCGCTGCCTTCCTCCAGATCATCGCCGAGGAGATCGACCTGCGACCAGCCTGATACCCGCTCGCACCCGCTACGGTCTGCTCATGTGCCATACGAAGGCGACCGCGGGCGAGGAGTTTGCTCGCCGGTCCAGCCCTCGAGCGACGGGCCTCGACAAGTTGGCCGAGAGGCGCAGCCGGAGCCCGCGACGAGTTCGACCACGGCCGAAGGAGTAACGATGCCCGACCACAAGATCGGAACCCACGAGGAATGGCAAGCGGCCCGCGAGGAGCTTGCGAAGCTCGAGGCCGAACACGCCGAGCTCGGCCGGAGGACGACCGAGCAGCGGCGTGAGCTTCCCTGGGTTGCAGTGGAGAGGGAGTACGTGTTCGATACCGAGCACGGCGAGAAGACGCTAGTCGAGCTGTTTGAAGGCCGCTCCCAGCTACTCGCGTACAACATCATGTTCGGCCCCGACTACGAGCTCGGCGCCTGTCCCGGATGCACGAGCCTGGGGGATGACTTCGACGGCCCCCGTGTGCATCTGAATCACCGCGACGTGACGCTGATCTGCTTCTCACGCGCGCCGATCGATCGGCTCCTCGCCTATAAGCAGCGGATGGGCTGGCAGTTCCCATATGTCTCGACCTACGGGAGTGAGTTTCCCTTCGACTTTGGGCTTGCGCTCACGCCCGAGCAGGCGCAAGAGACTCCCCAGGTCAAGGAGATGATCGACAACCCTCCCGAGTGGCTGCAGGAGTGGAGTCGACAGATCGGAGCGAAGCTCGAGGATGGCCTGCGCGAGGGACCCGGCTTCATCGCCTTCGCGCTCGAGAACGGACGCGTGTACCACACCTACACGGTTATGGCCCCGGATCCCTTCGTCGCGCCGTACAGCTCGTTCCTGCTCGATCGAACGCCGAAGCCAGGGCCCGAGGAGCCCCGCGCGTGGCGTAAGGACGAATACCCGGATTGATCGCGCAAGCAGCGGGAAGAACGTCGATGACAGGAGGGTAAGTGATGACGAGCCATAGGATCGGAACGCGCGAGGAGTGGTTGGCCGCGCGTAAGGAGTTGTTGGCCCGCGAGATACGATCGCGCCACCGCCTGAGCCAGACCAGTTGACGGTGTCCGCCACACTGCGCCCCACACCACCGCCGGGTCTGACGCGAGTATGGCTGAGCGGTGTCCTGCTCGCGCTCGCCGCGTGCGCGTGGGTCCTGACCGCCGATCGCATGCAGGGCATGGACGCCGGGCCGGGGACCCAACTCGGCGGTTTAGGCTGGTTCGCCGTCAGCTGGCTGGTGATGATGGCGGCGATGATGCTCCCCTCGCTCGTCCCGACGGCGCTGGCCTTCGCGCGGGGCGGTCAGCGCACGGTCGTCCCTTTCGTCGTCTCCTATCTCGCCGCGTGGACGGCCGCCGGCTTCGCGGCCTACCTCATCTTCGAGGTGGTGCGCTCACTCGATCTGGCGTTCCTCGCCTGGCACCGAGCGGGGCGCTTCATCGCCGCCTGCGTGATCCTCGCCGCGGCCGGATACCAGCTTACGGCGACGAAAGCGGGGTGCCTGGAACGCTGCCAAGACCCGCTCAGACTGGTGAGCACACGACGACCGGGAGCCCGCACTGGCGTGTGGGGCGGCCTGCGGCACGGCGCTTGGTGCGTCGGTTGCTGCGCCGGCTTGATGGCGGCACTGTTCGTCCTCGGCATAATGAGCCTCACGTGGATGCTCGTGATCGCCGCGTTGATCGCGGCCGAGCGGCTGCTGCCCTGGCACACGCACGCGATCTACGGTGTGGCGGTCGCGCTGACGGTGCTGGGGGTCTGGATGGCCGTTGCCCCCGGGAGTCTCCCCGGCCTGACGCTGCCTGGATCGATGGGGGGCATGTGAGAGCCCACAGCGCCGCGAAGACGCCTCTCGAGACCGCCTCAGTGGCGTTGGGGGGGGGAGGGAAAAAGGCCGGCTCGCCAAGCAACTGCTCCTACTACGGTCAAGCCGCATGAAAATCCCTCACGCGGAGATCCGCGAATAGATGCGGTGACATCGCTGCGAGATTATGTGTCCGTCACGGTGGCGCGCCAGCCGTTTCTCCTCGTTGCACATCGGGGACGCGAATCGACGGAGGCGAACGAGTCGTTATGTTTGCGCTCCGTGTGGGTAGGTCAGTCGGGTAGGCCTTCGCACAACTTGACGAGGGCTGAGGAGGTGGTCATGCCGAAGTTCATAACTATTGGGTACGGCGATCGTGCCGGGTACGATAGAACTGATCCCGCAGTGCGCGATGCCGCCCACGAGCAGGACGAGCGCCTACGTACCGATGGAGCGCTGGTGGGGATCGCCGGGCACCCCGTACAAGTGCGAAATCACGACGGGACGGGCGTGGGGACGACTGACGGCCCATTTCTTCACTCTGACCTTCCGATCGCCGGCTTCGCCGTCGTTGACGCCTCCAGCATCGAGGAGGCGGTCGGTCTCGTCTCCATGACTCCGTGTGCAGTCGCGCACGGTGTCGTAGAGGTGTGGCCGTTGGAGTCGACGCCATAGCGCCTCGCGTCAGGCGGGATGGGCCCGCAACGACCGACTCCGACGTCGCCTCGACGATCAGCCTTGAGCACATCACCTGCAAACACCAGTCCACCGAACAGCCGCGAACACAGGCAGACGCCGTCTCGCCAAAGCCAGTCTTTACCGGCACTTTCGCCCGTGCTTGCTGAACTTCGCAGAACATGAACCAATCGGGGCGGTGCGCTTGTTGCCATCTGGCAGCGGATGGTTGCGCGCCAAGCGCTCCAGCAGGATTGCGGCCTTCTCCAAGATCGTCGGGTAGACCTCGACATCGCCAAAGCCGGCGCGTGGCGCCGCAAGCGCGGACGCGGCGAGACCAACGTTGGGCAGACGTGCAATCTGCTCGGGCGTTATGCCCAGGATGTCCGCCGCGACGTCGCAGAAGTCCCCGAACTCGGGGTAGTCGACCGCCGCCCATAGGCATATTGTAGCGGACATCTGTCTACAGGGCCATCGGCTTGTCCAGAGGTCAGCCCCCGCTACGGTTTGCCCAGAGGTCAGCGCCCCGCTACGGTTTTGCCCGGGTTGCACTTCCCTATCCATCCCCGCCGGAGGAGTCCAGCGATCACGCTCGGGCGGAGTCCTAAGGACCACTATGTGGCGTCCAGCCCGACCGGCTGAAACCGCCCGATTAGATGTCGAGAAGCGGCGCGTGTCGATCGTATTCGGCGTGTCCGGGCTGCCAGATGTCGACGATCATCGAGCCCGGGACGGGCGCGCGGAAAAACACATCGGCCATGCAGTCCTCGAGACCAAGAAGCGTCGCCACAAACATCTTGTCCAACGACGGAAACGTGGGTGAGACACGCCAACTCACGCTGAGGCGAATAATGGCTTGCGAACCCGCCGCTACGATAAATTCTCTGCAAATCGGTAGCTTTGCGTGGGTAATGGGGTGCAAACGGCGGGTGGATATCGGCACAGATCAGGGGGGTTTGGGCATACAAATGGGGTGTATGACCAAACACAGCCGCCACCCGGCCGTCCGGCGCTTCACCGGCCGTGCACGTTGGCTGATCGTACTTCTCCGGTGCGCGGCTGGAGGTCAGCGGTGCGTCAGCTCAGCAAGCGGGGCGGTCAGTTCTTCCGCTTCGCTCGTCTCGATGCCCTCAAGCCGGGATGCAAGCAGGCTCGTCAGGATCCCCACCTTCGCGGTGAGCTTGACGACCGGATCCTCCATGAGACCGCGGTAGAACTGGAGCTCGTGCTGGCTCGCGTTCGTGATCGAGAACGCCGTGATCAGCCCGACCGTCTCGAACAAGCGCCGGCTGCCTTTGCGCCAGTGCGCGATCAGCCCGTGGTCAGCCCAGTACCTGACCTGCCGCTCAGACATCCCGGTCAGCCGAGCGATCTCCCCACTACTCAGCGGGTAGCGATGGCCGACCGCTGGGCCTGGATCGAGGACGACCTGCTGCTGGCGGCGCTTCAGCCGCGGCCACAGTGCACGCACACGCGGATCGCGCAGCACGCGCGCCTGATCCAGGCGCTCCCGACGCTCCCGACGCTCCGGCGAGACTTTTGCGGGGCTCATACTCCCGCCGCGAGGCGCCGGCCGCTTCACGGCGCTGTTCTGTCCGGCCCTGTCCACGCCACCCATCCTAGCACAGCAACTTACAAGTGGTCGTCAGTCTTTGTCGATGATAGACCAACGACTGCCGTTGAATTGAACGGTCGCCACGTAGATCCCCTCGATATGGACGAGCTCGAGCTTCCCCGTAGACAGAACCCACTGGTACGGGTCATCAGTCTGCTCGAACTGCAGGTCTCCGGCTGAGCGCCGGACTGCGACCGCGTGGCTCACCTCCGCCGGCGTAGCTTCGCCTCGGAAGCAATGGACGATGACGTCCTCGATCGTCTCCACCCCCAGTGGCGCGATGTCCGTCCCGTAGATCCCCAGCCCCCGCGCCACGCCCGGACCGGAGACAAAGCACCGCTCCTCAATGATCGCATCGGCCCGCGCAGCGTCCGTGTAATGGAAAAGCAAGTCATCCCCCGCACCCGCCTGAAGTTGCCGCAGTGTCATGGCCGGACCGTATCGAGCCCCTCAGATGTCCGGCTCTGCCCCGCCGACCTCGAGAGAACGGCGGCCACACAACCGCAGATCCACTGCCTGCCCATCGTGACCGCCTATCCGAGAGGCCATCGACAAAACTGCGGGGTATCGGGTGGCTTCGAAGCCACTCTTCCTTGGGGCGGACCGCGATGGCGCCCGACCGAAGACCGCCACATACTCACGACCCAGATTCGATATGGACAGCTGCCTGGCGAGCGAAGTACAGTTCGCCGTCTGCAAAGCGGGAGCGCAGGCTACGCTACGCATACGCCCGCTGCGGACGAAGCTCGGAAGCATAGGCTCCGCCTTCCTCGCAGACGAGAGACGGCAGACGCGCGCGGTCCGCGTCGCGGCGCGCAAGCCAAATCAGTCGATTTGCAGGCCTTTCATGCCTGCGGCGCCACCGCTGAACTGGCGACCTCACCGCCGCGTCCTATATGCACCGTGCCTACCGCAAAACCCCTTCTTTGCAGGTGTTTTCAATGTCGCCGAGAGTGAACCGGTGGCCCAATTTGGGGATGCTGTACCCCACCGCACCGAGACTTGGACCAAACAAAAACCCTGCATTTGCAGGGCTTTTATCGGGGCGCCCAGATTCGAACTGGGGACCTCACCGACCCGAATTATGGGTACCGCAACCCACGGTCGCGATAAAATCCCTGCAAATCAACAGCTTTGTGTAGAAGGACGAAGCGCGACGAGGGGCGGACATCGGCACGAATCAGGGGAGTTTAGGCACACAAACAAGCTGTATGACCAAACACGGCGTGGTATGGCTGTTGGCACCGGAAGCCAGCTTTTGGAGCCGCCTATGCGGAGGCTATCACTGGTGTCGCTCTGCTCTACGAACCACCAGCGGCTCGCTCTCGATGTGCCGAAAGTTGACGTCGATTGCCGCGTTCAATGCCGTCGCGATCGAGGCGAGCTGGCCGACCGTCAGGTTGGTGCGGCTCGGCGAGCTCGGCGGATCGTCTCGCCGATCAGCTTGGCTGTCAGGTCTGAGCGTGCCGTGCGCGGCATCAGAGCGAGAGGCTGGTCAGCCTCGTACCCGCTGGCGCACGAGCAGCCGCTCGCCAGCGGGCTCAGGCGCCGGGTGATCGTCGTGGACGATCTCGGACAGAAGGTAGGGAGAGCGGTAGGAGCCGACGAGGCTGCGTGCCCACTCTTCCGGGTCGTCGTCCCGCACACGCTACTCGCCGTTCGTGTTCGGTCGTGTGCCAGCCGATCGTGAGAGCCCCCTCGTGTTCGCCCAGCCGAAGGTTGCTGGGCTGGGCGCGAGCCCACGGCGAAGACCTTAGGGTCGAGTGGGTCAGTGAGCGTCAGCGAACTCCCCGCCGGCGTGAGTTGGTGGTCAGCGCGCCAGCGTCGTGCGGGTCACGCGGAAGGTGATAGACACCTCCTCCGCAGCGAATGGAACCCGGAAAGTCCGACCAAATTTGATGGCGGGGCGGTCGGTCGAGTGGCGTTGCGGGAGGAAAGTGGCGTAGAGTTCGGGGATCATTGGTTTCGACAAGGTTTGGACGGTCCTCTGCATCGCGGCGACAACCATGGGCGTATCTGCGTCGTGTCGCTCGGTGGCGGCATAATTTTGATGATGATGTGGCGGGCTTTCGTATCGCGGCAGCGAAGCCGTGGCCGCCACAACCTGAGCCTCGACGAGAGCACAGGGCGTGAGGAGGACCGTCGCGTCGGTAGGTAGCGGACTGCAAATCGGCGGGCGGACGGCGGACGGGACCGGGCGTGAGCCAGCCCGAAGGCGATCCTGTCAGGGGATGCGCTGGCGGCGTCAGCGAAACAGGCGGCGGGCTCAGTGTGCGCGCTGCTCGTGGTAGTCGGACGTACGGTGCCGGACGCGGCGGCGGGTGCCCGGAGCGCACGAAACAGATCTGCAGTAGTGGGCGTCGCGGATCTCTGCGACCTCGGCGGCCTGTCGTTCCGGCGATCTCAGCGTCGGAGGTGGTGATCGCGCCACCGTCCCCGAAGCACCCCAGGTTCTTGGAGGGGAAGAACGAGAACGTGGCGGCGGTCCCCAACGCGCCGGGCGTCCCGCGTGGGAGCGCGAGCCGGCGGCCTGGGCGGCGTCCTCGAGCACCGGCACGCCCAGCGCCTCGATCTCGGCGACGGGGGCGAGGTTGCCGAACAGGTGCACCGCGATCACGGCCTGCGTGCGGCGGGGTCAGCGCCGCACGCACGGTGTCGGCCGTCACGCAGTAGATCGCGGGTCGATGTCGCAGAAGACGGGGGTTGCGCCAGTGGGGGGAATGACCTCGGCGGAGGCGTAGAACATGAATGAGGACACCACCACCTCGTCGCCCGGCCCCACCCCCATCGCGCGCAGCGCGATCGTGATCGCGTCGGTCCCGTTGGCGACGCCGACGGCGTGGGAAGCCCCGCAATAGGCGGCAAACTCCCACTCGAAGGTGACGACCTCGGGGTCGAGAATGTAGCGTTCGGACTCGAAACACGCAATCGACCGCGGCGCACAGCTCCCCGCGCAGCGGGTCGAGCGGGGGGGGGGGGGGAGGAGGAGGAGGAGGTGTCGAACAGGGGAACCCCCATGCCCTGGACCCTACGGGGTGTGGTCGCGAGGGTGGCTCATCCCGCCGCCGACCCGGCCGCGGTATGGCCGGCTCTCGCGCTGTCCGCGATGTGGTCGGCACCCTCGCGCTCGCGTAGCCAGCGGACGGTCGCGGCGATGCCCTCCTCCACGCCGATCCGCCCCTCCCGGCCAAGCAGTTCGCGGGCCTTCTCGACCGAAGGCCAGCGGCGCTGCACGTCGACGGTGAAGCTCGGCAGGCGCTCCAGCGCAAACGCCTCGGGGTCCTCGCTCCGCTTCCCGCGATCTCCGCGACCGTGAGCTCGCGGGAGGCGGAGATGTTGACGTCCTCGTTCAGCCCCGCGGGAGCGCCCATCGCGGTGACGACCCCGTCAGCAATGTCGTCGATGTGGGTCAGCGTGCGGTCTGCTCGCCCGATCCGCAGGTGGCGCTGGCCGGCGAGCACCTTCAGGTTGTTCACCAGCCCTGCTCGGCAGATGCAGCCGGCTCTCAGAGTGCGCCTCCCCGCAGTTTGCGTCGCATCTCCCGTCGCCGATAGCTGGTCCTCCCTCTCCCTCGCCCGACTTGCCTCACGCACCCTTGCTCGCGCCCGTCAGGCACTCTGAACTTCCCTGCCCGTCCAGCCGTCCTGGCCGTCCGCAAAGGCATCCCGCCGCAACTGCTTCTACCAGGCGCATCTGCGGGCGCTCGTCACGGAGCGCCTGGGGCTTGAGTGGCGCGAGGTCCACAAGGGCGCGGCCGAGCTCGCGGGCGTCCTGCAGCCGGTGATCGAGCACTTCTCAAAGCGCCGTCACGAGATGCTCCGCGAGGCCCAAGAGGGAGGGATCAGGCTCGGTACGAAGGCTTCCGCGGAACGAGCCGCGCTCGCAACGCGCGACCGCAAGCAGTACGGCCTCGAGACACACACCTGGCGCGAGGAGGTCCGCGCGCGCGCCGGCGAGCTTGGTCTCGGCGCCCGAGAGGTAGCAGAGCTGATGCAGATCAGCACCGAACGCATCGCGAGCAATCTCGCTGTGCGCGGCGGCGTGGACGAGCGCGCCTTGGGTGATCTGCTGGCGGGCGCCGAGGGCCTGACTGAGCGGGCGAACACCTTCGCCGAGCATCCGGTGCTGCAGGAATTCGCGGGAGCCGCTCAGGCCGGGGCTCTCGTGGAGGAGGTGCGCGGCCAGGCGAAGCGCATCATCGAGCGTGCGGATGTCATCCCAACCAATCGCGGAGAGATGACCACAGCCGAGCTCATCAGTTGCGAGCGGCGGCTGATTGCGTCCGCTATTGGGCGCGCGGACGAGGGGGTCGCCGTCGTAGATCGCTCGCTCGTTGATCGGACGGTTGCTAGCGCCGATCGTCCTCTGACCGCGGAGCAGACAGCAGCTGTTCACACAGTCATTGCCGGCGGCCACGGTGTGTCTGTCGTGGAAGCGCTGGCGGGGACCGGCAAGACCTACACAGCCGGTGTGCTGCGCCAGGTATACGAGCACGCCGGCTACCGGGTGATCGGCGTCGCGCCTACCGGCCGCGCCGCACGTGAGCTGGCCGACGAGGCCGACGTCCCGGCCCGCACGCTCGATCGACTGCTGATCGATATCGAGCAGCTCGGCGACGAGATCCCCACGGGCGGCGTCGTGATCCTCGACGAGGCGGGCATGGCTCCAACCTGGGGCAGCGCGCGGCTGCTCGAGGCCGCCGAGCAGGCAGGCGCGAAGGTCATCGGGATCGGCGACCCTGGACAGCTCGCGTCGGTCCAGGCCGGCGGGTGGCTCGGCGCCGTCGGCCACGCGCTTGGAGCCGTCCGGCTCACCGAGGTCATGCGCCAGCGCGACCCTGCTGAGCGGCGCGCACTCGGCGCGCTTCACGACCGCAATCCACAGAGCTACCTGGAGTGGGCCAACCACGCTGGGCGTATAGAGACTTACAGCGACCCGGTAGAGGTACGCAGCCAGGCGATCAGGGAATGGGCGCGCGCAACGGCCGCGGTCGGGCCTACTCAGGCGGTGATGATCGCCCGCGATAACGACACCCGCGACGCACTCAACCACGCTGCACGCGATCTTCGACGCGATCTTGGCGAGCTCGGCGAAGAGGGCTCCTACGACGGATTCAAGCTCGCCGTCGGCGACCGCGTGATCTGCCGACGCAACGACAGCGCCGTCGATGTCGACAACGGGATGCGCGGCACCGTGCGCCAGCTCGACCCCGACCGTATCGTGATTCACACTGACGGCGGGCTCCTCCGCGAGCTGCCCGCCGATTATGTATCGGCGCACATCGAGCACGCCTACGCACTGACCGGCCACGGAATGCAGGGAGGCACCGTCGAGCAGGCGACCGTCATCGCCTCTCCCCACGACCTAACCGCTGGCTGGAGCTACACAGCGCTCTCTCGCGCCCGCGGTCACACCCACTTACTCGTGTGCGAGGTTCAGCACAGCGACGAGCGGAGCGAGTTCGCGCCCACAGACCAGTCCCCCGAATCCGACAAGCAGGACCTGCTCGCCCGCGTCGCCCGACGGATGCTGGAACGCGACGACGAAGACCTCGCGATTGAGCAGCTCCCCGGCGCCGGCCTCGCAGACAACCCCGAAGCATCCGATGTGCGATCTACGCGCGAGCTACGACAAGAGCACGCCACTACTCACGCGGGCCCAACCCCACGAGGTTCCAGCACAGATCGGCTGCACGAACTACGAACTCGTATCCAGGAGCTACGGGCTCAGATCGAGGCGCTGCCGACCCTCCAGCTACAGCGCATCGAGGATCTTGACGCGCGCGCGATTACCCTCGCCACCCAACGCGAGCAGATCACCCAACGCCTCGGCGATCTACCAGAGCCAAGCCGGCGACTGAGGCGCGAGCGAGACCCAAACCCAATCGAGCGTGCCCATCTCACTGGCGCATTGCAGGCAACCGACCGCGAACTCGCCGCCATCCTTACACAGCGCGATCGGCTCGCAAGAGAACTGGGCAAGCCAGCCGAGATCCGAGCTGAACACGAGACACTACAACAGGCGCACACCGAGCACTCACGAGAACACAGAGCAATCCGGGACGAACTCGCCGAGCGCGAGGTACGAGCACCTGATGCCTGGGCTCGGCGAGCCTTTGGCGAGCCGCCCGACAGGCTGCATCAACGAGAAGCATGGGAGCAAGGAATTCGCCAGGTCGCACGGTACCGAATCCAGTACGGCATTACGGACCCTGATCATCCGCTAGGAACGCAGCCCGACCAACGAGCCCAGCGACACGACTGGCAGCGAGCCAGCGAAGCGATCGATCGCAGCGAGCGTCATCTCGGACGTAGCACGGTCGCGGAGCATAACATCGACCTTTAGTATCGGGACGTAGCCTTCCTCTAAAACACGAAACCGCACAAGCCCCATTTTGCCGGTCGCGGCCCTAGCATTGGTGTAGGTGCTTCCCTTTCCTCCGCTCCGAGCACCAACCCAGAGACAGGCGTTTCGCTCTACATGCGCCACAAGAGCCTGACTGACAGCAGCCAGCTGCTCCTTGCTGTCTTCTTTCCAGGAAATGAGGCAAGCCACCTCCTTTGACTTGTCGGTAGAATACGCGGAGGCTGAGCCACCCAAAGAGACGGAGCAAATTGCGTAAAGCTAACATTTTGAAGCTAACACGCTAGTCCGAATCGTGGCGAAGTCGCCTTGCGCAAGCCGTTTCGCGCGAGTACTTGTCTTCGCCATTCAGTCAATAGCAATATGACCCCAACAATCACCAGCACGCCCCCGGAATTGGTGGTATGGCGAGAACGTGCCTTACCCCCACGGCGTTGCATAATTGCTTCGTAACCCGTCTCGTCGCTGCGTTTAGTGCCGTGGTAGTCGGACGCGTATTCGTATGCGCCTCCTTCTTCTTCAGGTCCGTTAGGACCCATTCTCCAATCGCGTCCGAGCCTGAGCACGTACCCACCAGTCGACCACCACGCCCATCATCCCGACTGCCACCGCCAAGCCTACCGCGATGACCCATCCAAGCGCTGCTAAGAAGTGCAATATCAATAGCGTCGCTATCATCCAGATAAGCCACTTACCGCCTATACGCATGTGTGCGAGGTCGAAGTCACTTGCAGCTGGCACTTCGGGCACGTATCGCAATATAACCTTGGTTATGCCATAACCCGACAAGATTCCTACAACAATTGCAACCCCACCTGACAAGTCTAGCAACGAGTGTGCTGCAGAAATAGATCCAATTAGAACTGCCAACGCGGTCGCTAGACGCAGAGCGTTCACGGCGTATCGCTTTCGATGAGACATGGATAGCTGCTCTTCCCGCCCGTCCATTAGAGCCCAAAGAGTTCCACAAAACCTGCACCCACAACACAGCCTCCGTACGCTCCAGCCTCAGTCGCAAGCCCAATGGTGGAGGCTGCTACAAAGGTTCCCCCTACCGCTCCACCCACCATGCAGCCTATCAGATCATGCTCATACCTGACCTGACCTCGTCCAGCAACCGTGCTGTCTACGTGCCACCGACGTCCACGGGGATAGGATTTCTGCCTGGGACATTGTCGTGCGTGGACGTACTCACGGCTACCCATTTCTGAGTTACTACTGTTAAGTGCATTTTCGTCGCCCGCACCTCCCCCGCATTTTTCTTCTGGTGCGGGTTTGATCTGGCCTTCTTCGCTGCTCTCATCCGATTGCTTGAAAACAGCGGCTTTAGCGTGTAGCTCAGTAGTATCGGACACCGTGATTCTGACGCCCGGTCCGAAGCTCGCTTCTTGTTCGGCTTCTTGCTGGTATGCGGCGTCTTCGTATTCGCCTTCTTCTTCCCATTCTTCCCATTCTTCTCCTTCTTCTGAGTACTGGGGGCCGGCTGCGGCCGCTGCGGCTTCTGCTGCTTCCCGAGCGGCGTGTTCGGCCTCCACCCTCGCGAACGCTTCGCGGGCTGCGACTTCGCGGGCAGTTTGGCGTTCGACGGCTTCTCTGTTTTGGGTGTCATTGACGGCCGTGCAGTAGCTGCATTCGACATATTCGCCGGTGGGGTCGAAGCTGTTGACGGGGTCGCCGAAGGTGTAGCTGTAGGCGTTGGCGGAGCCGCCGGGTACGGGGTCGGGCTGTAGGAAGCGGCCGATCTGGGGTACGTAGGAGCGGGCGCCCATGCTGATGACGCCGGAGGGAAGTTCGGTGGGGAGCTCGCTGGCGCCGAGCCATGAGTATTTGGCTGGGGCGGTGACGGTGGGTACGCCGAACTCGCTGGTGTCGGCTTTGGAGGCTAGTCCGGTGGCGGTTTCGGACAGGTAGGCCTTGGCAATGACGTCGCCGTGGAGGTTGATGAGCTCGAGTTCTGGGGTTTCGCCGTTGTTCTGGATAGCCACAAGACTACCACTCAGGCCCATGATGTTGCGCCTCCATTCTCCGGAGACTGGGTTGATGGTCCACGCAGGAGCGCTGCTAGGACCGGCGTAGTGGGAGAGGGTCGTGAAGTTGTTGGGTTTGCCGGTGGAGGCCGTTTCGAGGGTCCGCCCGGCGGGGTCGAGTTTGTAGCCGATGGTCTGTTCGTTTTGTGTCTGGCTGGCTACCTGGTTGTTGGTGTAGTAGGTGTTGGTGAGGGGGTGTTCGGCGTTCGCTTCGGCGTCGGCGGCGGGTAGGGTGGTGATGTCGCCGAGGGGGTTGTAGGCGATGCCGGGGTCGGTGAGTCGGTCAGCGGTGTCGTATTTGTGTTCTTGGATGGTGCCGCCTTCGGTTGCGCATTTTTCGGTGCTGGCTTCGCGGGTTGTGAGGCTTGTGCGGTTGATGTCTTCGTCGTAGGCGTAGAGTCGCGTGGTGCACTTGCCGCCTGTGATGTTCTGGACCTCCGTCAGGTTGCCTGGGCTGGCGTAGAAGTAGTTCTGGTGGGAGAAGGTGCTGGCCTGTTCAAGCCATTGGCCGTGGATCGACGGAGTAACAGTGTCTTTGAACCACTTGCATTTTTCTTTTTCTTCTTCTGTGCAGCTAGTCGTCTTTTTGTAGACGAGGCTGATGGGTTTGTCTACCGAGTCGTAGGCCCAGGTGACGCTCATGCCGTTGGGCCAGCTTTCTGTGAGAATATTACCTTCGACATCGCGCGTGGCGGTGAATGTCAGTTTGGTGGTGCCGTTTGTGTAGATCAGTTCGTCGGGAAGACCAGTCGTTTCGCTGTATTCGAATTTTTCTGTTCCCTGTTGGTCGTTGGTCTCAACTAGGCGAGCTTCCTTTTCTTTTTCATATTCGAACGTCGTTGTGTTTCCGCCAGCGTCGATGTAGCTTTCTAGCTGACCAAGCTTGTTATCGATACCCTTGACGCACAGTTTACCTTCGTTCTGGCACTGCTTTTCGAGTGCTCCGGTTTCTTTGTTGAATTCATCCGTGACCGTTGGGACTGGTTCTCCGACGGTGGAGCTTATTGCAAGGGTTTTTGGTCGTCCTGCCGCGTCATATGTGTTGGTGTTGGTACGTTCGGTGGAGCCGACCTTTTCTGTCGTGGTTTCTGGCTCGTTGAGTACGTTGAAGGTGTATTTCGTTGTGGGTAGTTCCGGTAGTCCGCTGGTCCCGGGTTGTCCTGCTGGTAGGGTCTCGCATGGGAGGTTCGCCATTTCTGGGTGTTCCCCGCATTCTTTGTATTCTGAGTTCGAGGCCTTGGTGTAGTAGATGGTTTTGGTGTCGTGTGCGCCTTCGTTGCCGGTGATAGTGGGTGCCCACTCCTCGATCCGGTAGTTATCGGTATCGCTTACGTATATTTCTCCAGCGGTACTGATAGCGACACCCGCGGGTTCTTTGAGTTGACCATTGGTACTTCCTTTTGACCCGAACTGAGTTAGATAGCTTCCTGATGTCGTGAACTCCTCGACGCGATCGTTGTCGATGTCCGCGACGTAAAGGTCGCCATTCGCAGGACTGACAGCGATGCTCTCCGGAGCCTCGAATTCGCCGTTACCTGTTCCTTTGCTCCCGAACTTAGCAGCGTATTCATATTTTTCGTTGAACTCCTGGACACGTGCATTTTTGAATTCAGCGACATACATGGCGCCATTAGCGAACGCTATACCTGACGGTTCGGCGAACTGGCCATTACCGGAGCCAGCCAACCCAGCTTTGCAGCTACTTGTACAAACTTCGAATACTTTCCCTGTTCCTCCGTTGACTCCGAAACCAATAGCCTCGATGAAGGCCCCGGACGATTTAAACTCCTCCAGCCGGTTATTACCCGAGTCGCCTACCCAAATATTTCCATTTGGTGCTACCTCGACCGCGACTGGTCCTTCGAATTGCCCTGCGCCTGTACCTTTGGAGCCAATCGTTGTAACGAGTTCAATTTTTTCGTTGAACACCTCAATGCGATCATTGCCCCAATCCGCGACATAGAGGTCACCGCCGGCAAACGCGATACCCGCAGGAAAAGAGAACTGCCCACTGTCCGAGCCCGCTTTGCCGGCTTTGCAGGTACTCGTGCAGGTTTCAAGTTTTTCTTCTCCTTTAGTACCAACCCCGAAACCAAATGCCTCGATGAATGCCCCGGATGACGAGAACTCATCTACTCGGTCATTTTCGACGTCACTGACCCATAGGTTCCCGTGGCTGTCGATTGTATCGTCATAGGGATAATTGGCTTGCCCGGCCCCTGATCCTTTTGAGCCGAATTGCGCCTTGTATGTCGGTGGGACCTTGGCGTCTTTCCCTGATGCCGCTGGCATCTTGGTCTCGGTTACACTACCGGTAAGTGAGTTGTATTCGGTGACGTGTACGAGATCCAGCCCGCTTGGGTCTATTGTCACGGAGGTAGGTTTACGTAGTTCCCATCCGAGGTTACCCTGTCCGCTATAGGATATTTCGGTGGTGCGCTTATCGAATTCTTTGCCGGCGGTTTCCGCAAAGTCGACCGTCTTTGTGACGAGATGGTAAGGGCCGCCTTTGGTTGGAGCGCCTTCGTTGTAGTAGTAGTTGGTCCGCTCCCGTGCCAGGGCTTCTTCGTTGACTTTGCCTTCTTTACCCGCCGCGAGATCGACCGTATGCTGTGGCCCAAGAGTACTCAGTAGCTCGGTGCCCGGTTCTGAGCCTGTTTCTTCGTAGGTGTTTTCGGTCGCGGACTTACATTCTTCGCTGGCTTTGCATCCTTCCGTTACGGCTCTGAGACGGTTGTTTGGCGTGAGGGTGCGTGTGATGTCGTTGTAGAGGTTGTACTCGCTCATCGAGATCCCGCCCGTGGGTAGCGCCGTATTCACGGTGTGGTCCTTGCCGTCCAGGTAGTAGACGGTCTCGCGCTTGTATTCCTTAGCGGGCCAACCCATCACCGCGCTCGGCGGGAAGACCGCCATTGCTTCGCCGGGATCATCGCTCTGGCCCCACTTCGCTAGTTCCGTAGAGCTCATTTCATACGGGGCACCACTACCCGACACCGGAACCTGGTACTCAAGCGTCGTCACCGCGTCCGTGCCGACCGCTGGCGGTTCGGGCAGCGGCGTGTTCGGCGTACCTAACGCGACAGTTGAGGTCGCTGCGCTTGATGCCGTCACAGCGCCTGTCGCGTTGAGCGCGGTCGCCTCGGCTATCAGGGTGTGGCCTTCATCGCTGGCTACCGGGTAGTACGCTTGGTTTACGGCGCCGGGGATCGGGCTACATTCTTTGCCCGAGCTGTTGCAGTCCTCCCACTGGTAAATAAACGCGAGTGGGCTTCCGGTCCATGTCCCTGGTGTTTTTTCGCTAGTGAGATTAACGCTGATCTTCGTCCCGACCACGGGTTTGGTACTCGACAGGGTGGGTTCACCTTTTTCTTTGATGGTCGGTGCTTCCCCATTTCCAAGCGCCGTAGCGGCCGATGGTATGGCTACGGCCAACAGTCGGCCAGGGCCAGAGTCGCTCGGAGTCGTGCCTTGCTCCAGCAGCATCGGCTCGTGCCCGGGAGTACTGACGGCGGTCACGTGTTCTTCGACGTCGTACCCGTAATCCGTCTTCAGCGATGGCGTGATTTCGGGGTTCCACTCGGCGCGTAGCCGGCCTTTTTTATCGTAGGCGTATTCCGCGATGGTCCTTTCGGTTTTTGCTTTGCTTGAGTTCCATGCGATGTACTTGACCCTTGAGAGGTGTCTGATGAATTCGTTCCATTCGCTGGCCTTTTCGCCTTTGGCCTTGGTTTCCGTAGCGTATTCGAACTTCAACGCGCGGCAGCCCGCTTCGAGTTCGCTGATTTCTTTCCCGCAGGATACTCCCGCTGGCACGGGCGCCAGCTCCTCGGTCGGCTCGATCACGCCATTTTCGACCTTGAATTTGTAGAGAGTCTTGTTCGTGCCGTTTCGTCCTTCGGTGATTGATGGCATCCATACGCTACCGCTGCTACCCACCGGAAGTTCAAACGTCGTCACCGAGCCGTTTTCGCTCAGCGTGAACACCGTTTTGCCTTCCACTGGTTTTTCAAGCAGCGTCAATCCTGCATCGCCTGTTGGCGAGGTGAATTCGCCTCCGCCTTTGCCCTCAAACACGACCTGTTCGCCGCTGCCACCGGTCAAGACCATCCCTCCTGACACCCGTAGAAGGCTCTGTTGGGCACCCAAAGCCAGGTTCCATTGCGGCCCCAGGGGCCCTTCGGTGCCCTGAGCTACGTGGCGAGATCTGTAACTGCGACTTACAGTCAGTGCGCCGCCAGGAACGCCCTGTGATACGTCGGTAGCTGCCATACTCAGCTCGCCAGTTACAGGGTTTACAGATCCGGGGCCCACAGGCACACCTTCTACATGGTGGATCGTCATATGGTAGGTCGCGGTTTCCGCGTTGCCGGCGTTATCGGTTGCCACAACGGTCAAGGTATGTTCGCCGGCGGCGTAATTTTCGCCGTTGATCGTCCATTGTGCAGTACGGGTACACGGCCCCGGCGAGCAATAGCCTTGCGGCCCACTGACCGGAAGTCCATCGATGTCCAACATGATCGACGCTAGACCCGAGCTCGGGGTCCCTTCTATCCCATCCGTCGCGCTCGCTTCCAAAAGAGGGTGCTGCCCGTCTCTAACTTCATGGCTACTTGGCAAACCACTAAAAGTGATCCCATGCGGTGGTTCATTGTCCACTTTGATTTTCTGCGTTGCGAGATTAGCCACGGAGCCCATCGCGTCCTTTGCGTACGCTTCGAGGGTATCTTCTCCGTTTAGTAATTGGCTCTCGTACCCGTAACCCTTGTTGACTTCCGGGAAGCACTGAACCCCACCGGTGCATTCAGAATGTTCTATATAATTATTTTCTTCCGTAAAGAAGGATGTGCCTTTCCCAGCGTGAATGTAGAAATTGCTCACCCCTATACCAGGGTCCTTAGCGTGAAGTTCAAATCCCCCAGAGTTTGGTCCCAGCCAGCCACCACCCCCGTAAAATATGTTCCGCTTGCCTCCATCCACATTTTCATGCGACGTATCGACACTGATTTCCGGCCCTTTTTCCTGTTTAATTTCTACGGTAGCTTTAGAGATCCAGAGTTCACCGCGGTCAGTTGCAGAGTGATTTGCGCTCGCCAAGAACTCGGCCGTATTATTTGCGTTGCCTTTGCTATTACCTTTTCCTTCACGGCAGCTCGGTTCGACGGTGCATACAAAGTCTCCCGCAAAGCTACCGGCTCCCGGCAACGACAGTTTGCTTTCCACAACGAAGGCTGGGGATAACAACTCCATCCAGCTTTCTACATTGGTAAGCGAGCCTTTTGCTTCCCCGGCCCCGGCAGTCAGCTTCTCGATGTACGATTCACCCTGTGTGGTATACTCCACGGCCGCCCATTCATGTTCACTAATATTCCCAGCGCCTAATTTCCAACCCGCCTTTTCCTCCACAGTCATACCTGTTGCACCTTCGGATGTCTTGCCACGCCAGTTGGTTGTATAACCGCTTCCTTTATTGATGTGTTCGTCTTCGACCAGTGGATCAACGAGAATCGGGTACTCATATTCAGTCTGACTTTTACTAACTGTAACAACCAGCAAATCACCTTCCACGCTCACAGATACTGGCACGATAGCGCCTGCCGCATCATGCGCAAGAGGCACCGAGACGGCCGCAATCACCGACCCCCCCTCCATGATCGTCGCTACCCGCGAGCCTTCGCTTGGCCCGATCAAACTCGCATGTTCAGGCAACCCAACCCGATACACAAGTCGCGCCGGGCTCGCAACCGACCGCAGAATCGCGTCCTCGCTAAACCCACTCGATTCAGGCTTCACAACCTCATCTACATCGCCCCCAACACCCACCCCGCCATAAAACACCACTGACCCATCCACACGACCTTCGCTACCCCCAGCCACCGCACCCGACGCATCCACCGGTGTCAATGACACACCTGAACCCAGCAAGCTCACGCCACCCTGCAGCCGCTTTGGAATATTTACATCCACAGCCGGATTAGCGACTCGAAATACACCGCCCACTTGACTCAGACTCAGGTTGATCGGCGTCCATTTCTCCAGCGAGGACTCCGTTGCGATGGGTTCCATCGATTCCAGCACCGCGTGACCACTTTCGCCCGAGGGCAAAGTCACCTGAGCCGCATCCGCACTGATGAAACCCGTAATATGCTGCCCTTCGGGCAACTGCGGCGGACCACCCGCAGTATCATCCACCACCCCAGGGAACACTTCTCCCGCAAGTTTCGAGGCTTCTCCAGCGCTCAAGCCCTCGTACTTAGTCTGCGATTCCTGACGCGCGATAGCCGCTGCAGGACTCACACGCCGCGCTTCTTCAGCGTCACGCACCGACTGGCCCCCAAGAAGCGACAACCCTTCCGGCACCACCAATGGGCTTTCAAGCGGCGATCCGCTCGTACCACCGAGCGTCGAGGAGCCTTCTGCGAATGCGACCGGCGAAACAATCGCCAGCCACATGAGACAGAACCCTGCGCAAATAGCAGCTTTCATCATTCTCCCCCTAGAACCTTTGGAGTACACCCGCGCCCATTGATCTGTCGTATATACGCGGTCTGAATCCAATTTCTATCATCCCACCTAGGCCCTGTAAAGGGCACTTTAAGGTCATTTCACCTAAAGAAATGTCCCAAAAGGGACATTCGACCGGCTCATGGGTTCCTGGATCAACCCGATGGAGCCGGTCATCTCAAGAGGCATCGTCGACGTCCTCAAGACGCAATGCAACCTCCAACTCCACATGGCACATGGGTAGCGGGCGACCCAACAACTGCTCGATCTCCCGCACACGGCGTCGGACAGTCTTTGGATCCACACCGAGTTCCTTCGCGGCAGTAGCCGCGTTGCGCCCCGCCTTGAAGTAGGCACCAAGTATCCGGCGCGCGACCGCGCCCTGGCCGCAGCGCGCGCCCAGAGGCGCAAGATAGATCTCCCTAAGCGAACGAGCCACCAGGTCGCTCTGCAACACTAACGCCAGGATCGCGACATCGGCATAGCGCACGAACCCTTGAGGCCCACGTAACACCCGTAGCGCCTCCACGGCCTGCCTGTGCGTCTGGCGCCATCCACCGAGGCCCCTTGCCGGCTCACCCACCGCCAACGATACCCCCACAGGCCACACCGCCGAAGACAGAACACGCTCAATGTCCCGGATATCGGGCCTACGCCTCCCGCCCAGCCATGCCCATACCACCTCGTTCCCGTGCTGCACAGCCAGCAATCGCTGCCCCTGGTCCGCCGCTAGAACCCGCAGAGCCTGCTGAGCATCCACGCCGGTGGCGATCATGCCAACATTCCACGCCTCGAAGCCGTAGCCGAGAGAGGAGCCGTCCACGGTCGCACCATCGAGCAACCTCTGCACCAGCTCGGCACGGCGCAAGTCGGTTGAACTCCCGTTACTCCCCACCTCGCCCAGGTATACGCGAGTGATCGACGACACAAGACGCTCAAGCAACGACGCCTGTAGGTTGAGCACATCTGCCAGCGTTTCCTTTGCGCTGGAAATATCTTCAGCTTCTCGCGTAACGAGCTTCACCATCAGCTTGTACCCCACGATGTGCCGGCACAACACCGTCTCCAGGCTCACACCAAGACGTGCTGCGTACTGCGCCTGCGCAATCACCGCCGACGGGACCGGCTCCAAACGCTCCTCCCCTAAGTCGATACCCGCCAAATAATACTCAACGACCGCGGTAATCGTCACACGCAAACCTGCCAGGTACTCGACATCCCCAACCCCTACCGAGTCGGGCACGTCAGCAAGTACACGGGCGAAGATGGACTCCTCTATCTCCAGCCGTCGCAAACGCAAACCCGCAACCACATCAGCGCGAGACTCTTCCCGCGAAAGACCACAGTTGCGCCCATTTCGACTTATCGTCTCCAAGCCGACCGCTCCATCCGCTGGTGAGGGTGCGTCAGGAACTCGCGGGTAGTCGCTCGTAGGCAGCTATCACGTCTTGCGGTCTTAACTTGGCTGTAGCCATGCCGACGAACATGGCGAGCGCCACATCCACGAGGTGCTCTACTTGAGTCATGTGCTCGCTACGTCCACGGGTCTTTTGGGTCGGAATGGCTCACAGCAGAGCTGAGATGATGTCCTGAGCTGTGGTGCTCACCTTGGAGCCGAGCTGCTCCAACAGCTTGCTGCGGGTGTACACCTCCGCTGGAACCACTAGCTCGACCGCTGCGACCGGCCGGCCATCCCTGTCCACCACTACCGCGGCGATGGCACGCCTGCCGGCCACCAGCTCTTCGTCCTCGACTGCTACCCCGCCCTCCGCAGCGATCCGCTCGAGCTCCGTGCGGAGCGCGGTCTTGGTGGTGAACGTCTTGGGGCCACGCCGAGCGAGGCGCAGCCTGGTGATCAGATCTTGCTGCTCCGCCGCGGGCAGGCAGGCCAGGATCGCCTTACCCGCGGCGGTGCAGTGGACGGGCAGACGCGTGCCCAGCCCAATGCCCACATCGACCGCGTACTGCCCTTGGCGCGAGCCCTGCCAACGGTCGATGTAAGCAACCTCGATGCCCCCCAGGACCCCCAGGCTTACGGTGCGGCCCGTTCGTCCGCGCAGCTGCATGAGGTGCTCACGGGCTGCTCTGCGGATCTCCATTGAGCCAAGCAGCGCTAGGCCGACGTCCAAAGCGCGCGAGGAGAGCCGGTACTTGCGCTCGGGCCCTTGCTCCAGGTAGCCAAGCGAAACCAGAGTGGTTGCATAGCGATGCGTCGTGGAGCGGCCGAGATCGAGGTCGTCAGCCATATCCGCGATCCCAAGCACAGGGCGCTCAGCAGTGAAGCAGTTGAGCAACGCGAGGCCCGCGTACAGAGACGAGGAATACCTTCCGGGGTGCTCTGGGTCGAGAGACTTGGACATGGTTTCGGGTTGCTCCCGTGTCAGCCCTGATGCCAGGGAGGGTGCGGGTCAGAACGTAGGTCAGATATCCCATGGGCGGCGCGGTAGCCCGGCTGGGCGTGGATGAGGATGCGCCGATCGCGCGGGCGATCCGCCGTGGTCCTTTCGGCATGCGTTCCTCCGGACGCCGGCCCCGAGATGGTGACGTTAGTGGTGCCGGGGCGGACCGAACGTCTGGCCCCACGGAGGCGTCGCGGACGCTTGACCCGCCTTGAGACAGGCCTACAGACCCAGGAGTACGTGGCGAGAGCGCGACGCTCGCCCGGTCTGCTTTGCCGGTCGCTCGTCCTGCCGGTGGCCACCGGGGGCAGTTGGTGCTGGCCGGGGTGTCCTTCTATCTGTGCTGTTCGGTGGGTATCTTTGGGCGCCATAGCGAGCATGATGGGGCCGGGGACGCGGTTTTGGTAGGCATGGTTTGAGGGTTCAATGTTTGGAAGTGTCCAGACTCCAGTAAGAAATAGGTCTTTTCCATGGGGCCGAACTTCATCTATGCTGCCGGTCAATGACTACGAGACCGGAAAAGAAGGCGGCCGGACGGGCGATGTCGTCGCAGGTCTACTGGGCGCTCCTCGGTCTCGTGATCGAGCGTCCGAGCTACGGTCTTGAGTTCTACAACCGCTACCAGCGCGTGTATGGGGACGTGCTTCCCATCAGCGGCGAGTCGCATATTTACTCGGCGCTCAATGTGCTGGAGAGGCGTGGGTTGATCGCGATCATCCCCGAGATCGGGGTCAGCCGTCAGCCCAAGCCGCACTACCAGGCCACCCAGTCGGGCGAACACAGCTATGTGGAGTGGCTTGTCGAGCAGGTAGACGTCGAGCGCAGACGCCAGGAGCTATGGGTACGCCAACTGACGATCTTCGCCCACAATCCCAAGGCGGCGTTGCATGTACTAGGCCGCTTTGAGCGCCAGTATCTCAAGAAGCAAGGGCAGGTCGGATACCAGTCGGCAGGAGCCGTGACCGGCACCCGCGATCAGTTGATCGATGAACTCGTCGCCGATCAGCAGCGTAGGGCCGTCGGGGCGATGCTCTTGTGGTTGCGGAACGCCCACGACATGTTCGAGGCCCGCGCTGGGAGCGTCGCTCGCGATGACCCTCCTCGAGCTTGAGGATGTAGGCAAGAGCTACGATCGCGGTGCGCGTGTCGCACTCGACAATTTGTCGCTGGTGATCGACGCGGGCGAAATGGTTGTGGTGTTGGGTGAGCGACAGTCTGGGCGCTCCACGCTCATGCGGATCGCGGCTGGGGTTGAGGCGCCCACCGTGGGTGTGGTTCGCTTCGATGGGTGCGACCTGGCCGAGCGTGGCGGGGAGATGCTTGGTGGCGGGATCAGCTTTTGCCGCCGGGAGTTCCGCCCGGATAGAGGTCTGACTGTCCTTGACCAGTTGATGGCGAGCCAGTTTGCGCGCCGGGTTCCGCGGCCCATAGCGCTAACCGGCGCCTGGAAGGCGCTTGAGCGCGTCGATGCCGTCTCGTGCGCCAGGTTGCTGGCAGGCGAGTTGAAGATCGAGGAAACGGTGCGGGTGGCTCTCGCTCGCGCGCTGACTTCCGAGCCGCGCCTACTGGTGGTCGATGAGCTGACGATCGGCGTTGAGTCGCTCAAGCGGGACGACATCTTGAAGCTGTTGCGTTCTCTTGCCGATGACGGCATCGCGATCCTCGCGAGCACTGGGGACGGAACGGGGCTGCTTGGCGCCGACCGTGTGCTGTCCCTCGGGAAAGGCAAACTATTCGGCGAGCTGACGCCCGATCTTGCGCCCGTGACCGATCTTGTGCGCCGCCGGCAGGCGCGAGGTGGGGGCGTTGCTCGAGCTTGAGGGGGTCGTCAAGTACTACCACGGGGCGGGGGAGGAGGTGCGCGCGGTCGATGGTGTGAACCTCACTGTTGAACCCGGTGAGATGGTCGCTCTGCTCGGCCCCAGTGGCTCGGGCAAGACAACGCTGCTGCTGTTGATCGCTGCGCTGTTGAGGCCCGAGGAGGGCGCGATCCGCTACCAGGGGCGCGATATCACCTCGATGTCCGAAGGACAGGCTAGCGAGTACTTACTTAGGGATGTCGGGTTCATATTCCAGAACTTCCACTTGATGCCTCGTGTTTCGGCGATCGAGAATGCCGCACGGAAGCTTCTCATTGGTGGTGTCGGGTTGCGCGAGGCTCAGGCTCGCGCGATTCCCTGGCTCGAGCGGGTGGGGCTGGCTGACCGCCTCGAGCATACCCCCGAGAAGCTCTCCGGCGGGGAGCGCCAGCGCGTCGCAATCGCCCGCGCGCTCGCAGGAGAGCCAAGCCTGATCCTCGCGGACGAGCCGACCGGTAACCTCGACAGCGCCCGCAGCAAAGAGATCGTGCAGCTACTGCACTCCACCGCGCACGAGCGCGGCGCTTGCGTTCTACTCGTCACGCACGACCGGGACGCCGCCGCGGTCGCCGATCGTTGCGGCACGCTGCGCGACGGCAAGCTCATCGCCGGCGACCTCGACACAGACGCCCCCGGCCCTCTCGACGCGCGGGCCGCCTCGGCCTCCACGCAAGGATCAGGGGAACGTTGAAGTCCTCAGAGCGGCCGGGGTGGCATGGTCTCATGCGGACCCGTGCGCTCATCTACTTCTACACTCGGCGGCTGCGGGTCCACGCGACACAGGAGCTACTCGCTGGCTTCGGGGTCGCAGTCGCTGTAGCGCTCGTGTTCGCCGTCACGGTCGCCAACAGCAGCATCACGAGCTCCGCGAGCGATGTCGTCCATGCAGTCATCGGCCCTGCCGACCTGCAGCTACACGCCCGCGGTCCTGACGGCTTCAATGAGCACCTCCTCTCCAAGGTGGAAGGTCTCCCAGGCGTCGCGCAGGCAGCACCGCTACTGGAACAAACCGCGACCATCCGGGCATTCAACGGCCGCCAAGCGACAGTTACCGTCGCCGGAACGAACATTGGTCTCGCGCTGCTGGACGGCCTGGCACACACTCTGCCAATTGGGGCGCTCTCACCGAGCGGGATTGGACTGAGCCAGACAAGCGCCAGCGCGCTCGGCCTTACGGCCTACAAGCCAACGAGGCCACCCGAGGTTCTCCTGGAGCTAAGGGGACACTCAACCACGATGAAGGTGTCTGCTGTGTTGGGACACGAAACGGCCGGGGCGCTTGCCGAGGCCCAGGTAGCGGTCATGCCGCTCTCGCGTCTTCAGCTGCTCGCCGGCCTCGCGGGTCGCGTCACGCGGATCCTCGTGGAAAGCGCGCCCGGACGCAAAACGGCCGTTGAACGTGAGCTTCGGGTTCTCGCCGCCGGCCGGCTAACGGTCGCCCCAGCTGACCAGGATGTCTCGTTGCTGCACCAGGCGCTTCGGCCGAGTAGCCAGGCGAGCGCACTATTCGCCGGGTTGAGCGCGCTGCTTGGCTTTCTGTTCGCGTTCAACGCGATGCTGTTGACCGTACCCGAGCGCCGTGAAGCGATCGCCGACCTGCGTCTGGACGGCACCAAGCGCACCGCGATCGTTCAGATGGTGATCTTCCAGGCTCTATGTCTCGGGACCGCAGCCTCCCTGGTGGGGCTACTCGGCGGCTACGCCCTTTCGATCGGGTTCTTCCACCAGTCCCCCGGATATCTCACGCGGGCCTTCACGCTTGGGACGAGCACGGTGATCGGCCCCGAGCCAATCGTGCTCTCCCTCGCGGGTGGGATGCTCGCGACGTGCCTCGCCTCGATGGTCCCACTGCAGGACCTGCGCCGCGGACGCCCCCTTGACGGCATCTTCTCCGAGAGCCACGCAACGAACGGCGCCCCGCCGCTCAACGCCCGGCGATGGCTGATCGCCGCTACCGCCGGCCTGGTGCTACTCGCCACCGGCCTATACGTGTTCGTGCCCGCAGCGGCGATCCTCGCGTGTGTCCTACTGGCCCTGGCAACAATGCTCGCGGTCCC
The DNA here is from genome assembly GCA_963747875.1 of uncultured Solirubrobacterales bacterium. Taxonomy (GTDB): domain Bacteria; phylum Actinomycetota; class Thermoleophilia; order Solirubrobacterales; family Solirubrobacteraceae; genus Palsa-744. The sequence goes on along the minus strand of CAVVGU010000001.1, from coordinate 3,577,509 downwards.
GTTGATGCTCGCGGCTGTACTACGCGCTGCCGGGGCGCTTGCGGCCAGCAACCCGAAACTCACCGCTCTGCCATTGGCGCTCTCCTCGCTAAAGACCACGACGCTGCGTTCGCTTGCGCTCGCCGCGACGGGCGCGGTCGCGTTGTTCGGCAGCGTCGCGCTGGGATCTTCCCGCGATGACCTGCTGCGTGGCATCGATGGGTACACCGCTCACTATGTCAGCAGCGCTGATATCTGGCTTGTCAACCCGGCCGACCACCAGGCGATCGACGACTTCGCCTTCGCAAACGACGAGGCGAGTATCGACCACATCCCCGGCGTGGCGAGCGTAAACGCATTCCAGGGCAGCTACCTCGACTTCGGCAGCCGGCGGATCTGGGTTATCGCATGGCCGCCAACCACACACTTTGCGCTGCTAGATGACCAGATCATCCACGGTAACCTCATCGGCGCCGAAGCGAGTCTACGAGCAGGCGGCTCGATCACAGTCTCTGACCAAATCGCCACTGAACACCACCTCAAAGTCGGAGACATCCTCACGCTGCCCACCCCAACAGGGATGGCGAGGTTCAGGGTCGCAGCAACCACCACGAATTTTGGGTGGAGCCCCGGGGCGATCCTAATGAACACCAGCGACTACCAGAGCGCCTGGGCGTCCTCAGCCCCATCCGCGCTCGGCGTCAATCTCCAGCCCGGCGCGAACACAACGACGGTGCGTGGCGCGATCGAACGCGGGCTTGGAGCCGGCGGCCTTGAAGTTTTGACCGCGAAAACACGCGAAACCGCGATCGATAGCTCGGCGAGCGAAGGACTCGGACAGCTCGGTGAGATCTCAACACTGCTTGTGCTCGCCGCGATCCTCGCGATGGCCGCGGCACTCGGGTCGAGCATTTGGCAGCGACGCGCCTCGCTCGCCGAACTACGACTCGAAGGCGCACCGCGGCGTCAGATCAAGCTCGTGCTGCTGATCGAATCCACGCTCATGCTGAGCGCAGGGTGCTTGACCGGCGCCCTCGCCGGCATCTATGGTCAGGTTGTGATCGACAGCTACCTCAAGCACGTAACCGGCTTCCCCGTGGCGGGAGTAGCTACAGGTGCCCGCCCGATCGAGATCTTCGCGCTCGTCATCGCGTCAGTCCTATTGATCGTCTCACTTCCCGGCTGGTTCGCCTCGCGCGTACCCGCGACACTCGCCCTGAATGAGTAGAAGGCACACACATCCTCCTGGCGACGCGCCGCGCGAACACGAGCGACCAGCGGGCAGCTGAACCGACAGAGCATGTCTGCCTTTGGTGATCGCCGGCTCCTGGCACGAGCCGGCGTAGCCCTCGCACTCGCGAACGCCCGCTTCTGGCCATGTGTCGCGCCACTCGTCAGCGCACAGCTCAAACGATGGGAGCAGCGCGCCTACGCAATCGAGGACCCCGCGCTCCACGCGCTCGCGCTCGAGAAGCTCCGCGAGGAGCGCTTCAATGCCGAGGTCGCAGCGACATTCGCGACACTCGCCCCACGCGAGCACCGCACAGCCGTCGTCGAAGCGATCGTCGCCTACGAGGTCATGTACGACTACCTCGACGGCCTCACCGAGCAGCCCACCCCCAGCCCCCTCATCGACGGACACAACCTCTACCGGGCGTTCACGGACGCGATCACCCTCGACTCCGAACCCACCGGTGACTACTACACCTCCCGGCCCGCAGACGACGGCGGCTACCTCCAAGAGCTGGCCGACGTCGTACGCGGAGCGCTCGCCCGACTGCCATCCACGCCCGCAATCTCGCCGGCCGCGGTGGTGGCAGCGGAGCGGTGCGCAGAGGCACAGATTCGCGCGCACGCCGCCCCAGCGCTCGGAGCTGCCCAGCTTGAACAGTGGGCGAGCACCGCGGCGCGGGATACACAGCTTGGATGGCAAGAGTGGCTTGCCGGCGCGGCGTCCTCCGTGCTCGCCATCCACGCGCTGATCGCCGCCGCCGCTGACGAGCACACCACCCCAGGATATGCCACCGAGATTGATACCACCTACCTGTCGATCTGTGCCCTGAGCACGATGCTCGACAGCCTCATCGACTACCAGCGCGACACCCACGCAGGGCAGGCCGGCTACCTGCGCTACTACCACAACGATCACGACCAGCTCGCCAAAGACCTCGCCGGCGCAGCACGACGCGCAGTCGAGCACGCCCGCGCGCTACCCAACAGCGCACACCACGTCATGACGCTCGTCGGAGTCGCCGCGTACTACATCTCCGCCCCGACCGCCAGCAGCGCCTTCGCCCGACCCGTGACCCAGAAGGTACGTCGCGAGCTTGAGCCGCTCATCACCCCAACACTCGCGGTCATGCGCACCTGGCGAGCCGCCAAGCGAGCCCGCAGCGCAATCCCCAGCCGGATCGGCCACTGATGCTTCCCACCCCGGCAAACGCAGACAGCGAACCGGTTCACCCGGCCGCGCGCTACGTCGCGATCATCGCCGACGGCAACAGCCGCTGGGCACACACCCACGGGACACCAGTCAACGAGGGCCACGCAGCAGGGGCCGACACACTCAAGGCACGCCTGCGCGACGCGGTAGAGCTCGGGATCGAGCAGCTGACCGTGTACTCGTTCTCCACAGAGAACTGGTCACGACCCGCCAAAGAGGTTCGGGGTCTGATCGCGATGCTCGCCGAGCGCATCGCCCAAGAGACCCCAGAACTACATCGTGAGGGCGTCCGAATGCGATTCCTCGGCCGCCGCGAGGGAGTGCCCTGCGAGCTAGCCGAACAGATGCGCTGGGCTGAGACGCTCACGGCAGACAACCGGCGGCTGCAGCTGTTCATCGCATTCAACTACGGCGGACGGGCAGAGATCCTCGACGCAGCAAAGCGATATACCGGCGGCGGCGAGGAAGAATTCCGCCGCTGCCTCTACACACCCGAGATGCATGACCCGGACCTCATCATCCGCACCGGCGGCGAGCAGCGGCTGTCCAACTACCTCCTATGGCAGGCCGCTTACTCAGAGCTCATCTTCCGCAACGAGCTCTGGCCGGACTTCACGCGAGCAGCCCTCGAGGAGTCGCTAGCCGAGTTCAGCGCGCGTAACCGCCGCTACGGCGGACGGCGATCAACGCCCACACCGACCACCGTCGAAGCCCTCTAGCGCGACCGGGACAGACCACAACCATGTAAGATTCCGCCAAACAGTTCGACTCTACCGATAGAAACAGACAAACTCTATTTCAATGACCAAGCCACGACTCTCTCGACCCACAGCGCTCGCAGCCGCCTTGCTCCTAGCCATCGCGATCAGCCCAGCCTCTTCCAGTGTCGCCGCTCCCGACAGTCCTGCGCCGGCCCGCTCAGCGGGAGTCGTTAAGGCCACCGACACCGCCAAGCTGCACTACATCAAGCACTCGGGCTCCCAGCTACTCGAGGAAGGTACCGCGCAGGGAACCCTACCCGGAAAAATGCGCGCCCACTGCAACCTCGGCGCCACCTTCATCGCCAGCTTCACGATCTATACCAACCGCGGGAACATCAACGGACACGGCACAGCTACACCCCACGACACCGGCCTCTACGAAAGCTTCGCCGGCACGCTAATAGTCACCGGCGGCACCGGCCTCTACACTCACGCACACGGACACGCGGGACTCTATGGCACATTCGACCGTCGCACCTACGCCCTCACAGTCCAGACCACCGGCTCGCTCTCCTACTGAAACCGCCCGACAGTGAGGCGAAATCTAGCTGAGCACCGAACCATCTGCCTCCTGGCAGCCACGGTACTGTTCTTAGGCGCGTGCGGTACCGCGTCGGCAGCGCAGTCGGTGACACTCAAAGCCAAATTCACCCCCGAGCGACTCGGCCAAGAAACAACCATCGGCTTCAGCTTTCGGATCGCGGCACCCGCCACAGAAGTACCACCGCCACTGACCAAGGTCGAAATCAGCTATCCAGTTGACCTGGGGTTCGCATTGAGCGAACTCGGTATCGCTATATGCTCCGCACGCATACTCGAAATCTCTGGCCCAGATGGGTGCCCTGCAAACTCATTGATGGGATACGGCACCGCGCTCGCGGAGATCCCACTTGGCCCCTCGATCGTCTATGAGACCGGGCACGTCACCATCGTAAGAACTGTGAGCCACGCCGGGCACTTGGGGCTACTCATGTACGTCAACGCCGAAGAACCTGTCAGCGAACAGATCGTGTTCCCCGGCCTCGTGCTCCCTGCCACGACACCATTCGGCGGACGCCTGAACATGAACATCCCACTCATCCCGAGCCTCCCCGAAGGACCCGATGCCGCCGTCGTCCAGTTCCACGCAAGTCTCGGGCCACTGCATCTGCGCTACCACGAATATATCCACGGCCATCGCATCAACTTCAAACCCAGGGGCATCCCGCTCCCCAATACATGCCCACACGGAGGATTCCGGTTCTCCGCCAAGTTCGCCTTCCAAGACGGCAGCCACTCCAACGCCTCCGCCACAGTGCCATGCCCGCCAGGCCGGAGCCAGTCCATTCGCTGATGGGCCAGCCGTTTGGCGGGGTGTTTGTGGCCTGCTAGGTCGCGTTATAGGCCGGGTGGGTGGCGGGCTATGTAGGGGGTGCCGTCGGTGAGGTTCGCGAGTGGTTCTGGTCGCCAGCGGGGGCCGGTTCCTTGTGGGATTGGTGGGCCGCCGTAGTCGGCGGTGTCGAGTGCGATGCCGGCTACGACGATCCAGGCGTGGGCGCTGTTGGCGAAGATGGTGATCCAGCGTCCGGGCCCGGGTTGCCTATAGCTCTCGAGGCCAGTGGAGTCGATTGCTTCGGGGCCCATGAGGCCGGCGGCGTAGAGGACGAACGATGTGGCGCCGGAGCAGTCGTAGGCGGGCCAGAGCTTTGCGAGGGTGCCGTAGTGCTGGTCGGGTTCGGGGTAGGGGCGGGTGTGGATGAGGTTTCCGGCTGTGATCGCGAGCTTAACTGGGGTGGGTGCTTCGCGGGGAGCACGCGCGGTTCCGTCAGATTGGATGTACGCCGTTTGGCCGGGTGTTAGCCCGAGGTTTTCGTCGCTGACGCTCGCGGTGCAACTCGTGGGGTTGATTTCGGAGGGTGGGTTTGGCGCTGTGCCGCCGAGGAGGTTGCTGGCGTCGGGTGTACGACCACCAGGGCGAACTGGGAGCCATCCGGCTCGGCTCAGGCCCAAAGCCACGACTCGGCTTCGACCCGGTGCGGGTGCTCGCCCACATGGAGAGAGTCGACGATCCGACCCCTGTGAGCACGCCTCCGGTCGCGAAGCCCAGCCGACACCGTCGCCAACGAGCCGACCGCACCGCAGCCGGTGCCGAACTGCTGCGCGTCCGCGGTCACGAGAGCTAGCATGACAAGCCCCTTCTGCCTCGCGACGATCAGCAGCTGCATAGCGCATCGTCCGCCCATCGCCCCATGTTCGATGAGAGCAGCGAACCTGCATACTGAGCCCGTGTCCGTGTCGTTCCTCGCAAGCTGATGGCACGGCCAGCGAGAGGACAGGTGATCAAGCCTGCCGGGCGGCGTCGCAGCTTCTCCCTGCGATTCCAGGCCTACGGCAAGCGCGAGGTGATCAAGCTTGGTCGACCGGAGGACGGTTGGACCACCGAGATAGCAGAACGCGAGCTGGCCATCGTCCTGCGCGACGTCGAACTCGGAACATGGAGGCCGCAGCCTCCAGTCGTAGCTCCCGAGCAGCCCGTCGACCCCACATTCCTGGCGTTCTCGTCGGACTGGTTCGCCGCCAAGAAGCTCGAAATCGAGAAGAACACGGCCAGCAGCTATCGCAACGACCTCGAGAACCACCTGCTGCCGTTCTTCAAGGACCACCATCTCTCGCAGATCACCGTCGAAGAGATCGACCGCTATCGCCAGACCAAGGTGCGCCACGCCGCGGAATGCCAAGCCGCGATCGAAGCCGGCAAACCGCGCTTGGTGGACATCGTTGACAGGCGCGGGCGACGCTACCGTCGCGTGCAGAAGCCCCTATCGGCGCGCTCGATCAACATGCACATACGAGCTGCTGCAGCAGATCCTCGAGCTCGCCGTCGAGTACAAGCACATGGAAACCAACCCAGCCCTCGGCAAGCGTCGACGGCTGAAGGTCTCCAAGCCCCGTCCGGTACACCTCGACAGCGCCGAACACATCGCGGCTCTCCTCGAAGCAGCTGCCGAACTGGACGCGCGCGATGAAGTCATGACGATCCACGATCGTCGGGGACGCACGTACAAGCGACGCCACCACAATCAGACATTCGGTCGCCGTGCCGCCGTCGCAATCCTCGTGCTCGGCGGCCCTCGCGTTTCAGCGAGCGGCGCGCTCTTGGAACGCGACCTCGATCTAGCAAACGGCCGCTTTGACATCGGCCGTGACAAGACCGCCGCCGGCATGCGCGAAGTCGATCTCCTGCCGCTACTCCGCGACATCTTCCCACAAGCTCAGGCATACCTTCGCGTCGATTCTGATCGCGCTGGGCCGTGACCCGACGACGGTCATGAACCAGCTCGGCCACACCGACCCGGTATTCACGCTCCGTGTATAAGCACACATGATGCGCCGCAGTCCGGCCGAGCGAGAGCGTCTGAGAGCGCTCGTCGAAGGGCACGATTGGGCACACATTGGGCACAAAACGCCCGAGTCGGCGGCCTAGACCACACCTCGGGACCCGGCCTGAGATACAGGAAACCCCCGCATTAGCAGGGGTTTCCTTTGATCGGGGCGCCCAGATTCGAACTGGGGACCTCACCGACCCGAATAATGGGTCGTGAACCCTACTTCTACGACAAACTACCTGCAAATCAACGGTTTTGTGCGGAGGATGAACGGGACTGACAGGGGCGGATATGGGCACGAATCAGGGGGGTTTAGGCATACAAACGGGCCGTATGACCAAACGCACCTCGCGCCCTCCGGCCGGTGATCCCGGATCGCTGGCCGATCGTATCGCGAGCGCCCCGCCACTGCCCCCGAGCGGGGGGGCTTCTGAGCCCCCATCTGAGCGTGAGGCTATCGCTGGTCGTGCCGCTCTGCCCCGCGAACCATCAGTGGCTTGCTCTCGATGAGCCGCAGCTCGATATCGATGACCGGGGCCTCCAGTGCCGTTGCGATCGGTCCCCGAGCCGGGGGTCCTCCGCTTTGCGGTCGAGGATCGCGCTGGCTCGGGTGACGTTGTCGGCAACGATCAGGGTCCCCTCGCGGGCGAGCCGCAGCGACCATTGCAGATACTCGGCGTTGCTTTTCTTGTCCGCGTCGATGAAGATGAGACCGAACAGGCCGGCGCCGTGCGCGGCGAGCTCGGGGAGCGTCTGCAGCGCAGGCGAGATTGAGACGGGGCGCCTTGGTTGGACTGGCCCGATTCGCAGCGAGCGCCAAGCAGAGCGGGAGGATGCGGCGTGGGAGAGCTGCGGCTGGACGGCCGAGAAGCTGCCCTCCACGCCGGAGGCCCGCGCGGATGTGCGCGCGTGGAATCGAGAAGTAGAGGAGCGCCGGAACCCACCAGCGCCCACGGGTGTCCTCGGCGGCGTTGGGGGGGTGTCCTGTGATCTTCCCGACGCCGCCTGTCGTGGACCCGCCCGGTGTACCTCCCGACGGCTCGGTAGACCACCGACCGCACCCGCCGCGGCGTGGTGCCCGTGGCGTTCGCGTGCGGGCGCCGGAGGTGCTCCGCCTCGCAGCCTGGACCCGATTGCCATCGGTGTACTCTGGAGCGCCGACAACGACCCCGGCACGCGCGGTCGCATCCGCACCTGGGATGAGAATGGAGTTAGCCGATGCCTGATCCGAGCCGAACCGATAGATCGCTCAATGGCGCCGTTGGCAAGACCATAAGGGGCACCACAGACGAGCGACGCGATCAGGATGACCCGAACGCGATCCGAGTTGAGTTCACGGATGGGACGGCGCTCGACTTCATCGGGATCTGGCGCAACGACAGCACCGCTGACGTACAAGCGCAATGGACCAGAGGAGCCTCCCGAACCGCCAGCCTTCCTCGGACGTAGAACAGAGCGCGAGATGCTCGGGCGACGGCAGGCTTCAGCCGGCGAGGCGCGCGACTGCGTCATGCGCGCCATCGCCGCTCGGCGATGAGCCGTCAGGGCTCGATCAGAGCAAAGCGCTGATCTGCATGCCGCGTCCCCCAGCCTCCGGCATAGCGCCTCCCCCGTTGAGACTGAGCTTCGCTCGGCGCTGCCTTCAGAGGCGCACGCGCACGCCTCGATATCCAAGTCCGTCTGGTCCTTCCCAGACGTCCGCAAAGGCATACCCGCCGCTACTGCTCCGCTGCGCTCCGCAGCGCGGCACACAGTTGCACCTAAAGGATGCTCTTTTTGCTAATTTGGTTTCCTGGTGCTCTCGATTGGAAAGATCGCCCTGGGCCAACACCGCTACTACGAGCAGCAGGTAGCCGGCGGTGGCGACGACTACTATTCGGGCCGCGGCGAGGCCCCAGGCGAATGGGTCGGCGCTGGCGCGCGGGCCCTCGGCCTCCAGGGCCAGGTGGTCGCGGGGCAGTTCGGTGCCCTGGTCGCGGGCCACGACCCACGCGACCCCGCGGCACGGCTGCGTTCCTCCGCGCATGACCCTAAGGTCGCGGCACTCGATCTGACGTGGAGCGCGCCGAAGTCGGTAAGCGTGCTGTTCGCGGTGGCGCCGGAGGCGGTCTCGGGGACGCTCGTCGGCTGCCACGAAGAGGCGGTCAGAGCAGCGCTTGGGTATCTGGAGGAGACAGCGGTGATGGTCCGTCGCGGGCACGCCGGCGAGCACGTGCAGCACGGTGAGGGCCTGGTCGCGGTGGCCTACCGGCACCGGATGAGTCGGGCGCTCGACCCGCAACTGCATACCCATGTCGTCACTGTTAACCTCGCGCGTGGCCCGGACGACCGGTTCACGGCGCTGCATGGCGCGGAGCTTTACCGGGCGGCGAAGACAGCGGGGTATCTCTACCAGGCGCATCTGCGGGCGCTCGTCACGGAGCGCCTGGGGCTTGAGTGGGGCGAGGTCCACAAGGGCGCAGCCGAGCTCACCGGCGTCCTGCAGCCGGTGATCGAGCACTTCTCAAAGCGCCGTCACGAGATGCTCCGCGAGGCCCAAGAGGGAGGTATCGGGCTCGGCACGAAGGCCTCCGCGGAGCGTGCCGCGCTCGCGACACGCGACCGCAAGCGGTACGGCCTTGAGACACATACCTGGCGCGAGGAGGTCCGCGCGCGCGCCGGCGAGCTTGGGCTTGGTGCCGAGGAGGTAGCGGAGCTGCTGCAGGCCAGCACCGAGCGCATCGCGAACGGTCTCGCTGTGCGCGGCGGCATGGACGAGCGCGCCTTGGGAGATCTGCTGGCGGGCGCCGAGGGCCTGACCGAACGGGCGAACACCTTTGCCTCGCGTACTGTGCTGCAGGAGTTCGCGGGAGCCGCCCAGGCTGGGGCACTCGTGGAAGAGGTGCGCGGTCAGGCGCAGCGTTTCGTCGAGCGTGCGGATGTCATCCCGACGAGTCGCGGGGAGATGACCACTGCCGAGCTCATCAGCTGCGAGCGGCGGCTGATCGCGTCCGCAATCGGGCGCGCGGACGAGGGGGTCGCGATCGTAGATCGCTCGCTCGTTGATCGGACTGTTGCTGGCGCCGATCGTCCTCTGACCGCGGAGCAGACAGCAGCTGTTCACACAGTCATTGCCGGCGGCCACGGTGTGTCTGTCGTGGAAGCGCTGGCGGGGACCGGCAAGACCTACACAGCCGGTGTGCTGCGCCAGGTATACGAGCACGCCGGCTACCGGGTGATCGGCGTCGCGCCTACCGGCCGCGCCGCACGTGAGCTGGCCGACGAGGCCGGCGTCCCGACCCGCACGCTCGATCGACTGCTGATCGATATCGAGCAGCTCGGCGATGAGATCCCCACGGGCGGCGTTGTGATCCTCGACGAGGCGGGCATGGCTCCAACCAGGGGTAGCGCGCGACTGCTCGAGGCCGCCGAGCAGGCAGGCGCGAAGGTCATCGGGATCGGCGACCCTGGGCAGCTCGCGCCGGTCCAGGCCGGCGGGTGGCTCGGCGCCGTCGGCCACGAGCTGGGAGCCGTCCGGCTCACCGAGGTCATGCGCCAGCGCGACCCTGCTGAGCGGCGCGCACTCGGCGCGCTTCACGACCGCAGTCCACAGAGCTACCTAGAGTGGGCCAACCACGCTGGGCGTATAGAGACTTACAGCGACCCGGTAGAGGTACGCAGCCAGGCGATCGCGGAATGGGCGCGCGCAACGGCTGCGGTCGGGCCCACTCAGGCGGTGATGATCGCCCGCGATAACGACACCCGCAACGCACTCAACCACGCTGCACGCGATCTTCGACGCGATCTTGGCGAGCTCGGCGAAGAGGGCTCCTACGACGGACTCAAGCTCGCCGTCGGGGACCGCGTGATCTGCCGCCGCAACGACAGCGCCGTCGACGTCGACAACGGGATGCGCGGCACCGTGCGCCAGCTCGACCCCGACCGCATCGTGATTCACACTGACGGCGGACTCCTTCGCGAGTTGCCCGCCTATTATGTATCAGCGCACCTTGAGCACGCCTACGCATTGACCGGTCACGGGATGCAGGGAGGCACTGTCGAGCAAGCGACCGTCGTCGCCTCTTCCCAGGACCTAACCGCCGGGTGGAGCTACACAGCACTCTCTCGCGCCCGCGGTCATACCCGTCTACTCGTGTGCGAGGTCCAGCGCAGCGATGAGCGGAGCGAGTTCGCGCCCACAGACCTGTCCCTCGAGCCCGACAAGCGGGACCTGCTTGCACGCATTGCCCGACGGATGCTGGAGCGCGACGATGAAGACCTCGCGATTGAGCAGTTCCCCGGCGCCGGCCGCGCAGACGACCCCGAGGCATCCGGTGCGCGATCTACGGGCGAGCTCCGACAAGAGCACTCCCCCGCTCGCGCGGACCCAACCCCCATAGGTGCGAGCACAGAGCAGCTGCACGCACTGCGAACCCGCATCCAGGAGCTACGGGCTCAGCTCGAGGCGCTGCCAACCCTCCAGCTACAGCGCGTTAAGGATCTCGACGCGCGTACGATTACCCTCGGCATCCAGCGCGAGCAGATCACCCAACGCCTCAACGATCTGCCAGAGCCGCGCCGGCGATTTGGGCGCGAGCGAGACCCAAACCCCGTCGAGCGTGCCCATCTCATTGGCGCATTACACGCTACCGATCGCGAACTCAACGCCGTCCTTACGCAGCGCGATCAGCTCGCAAAAGAACTGGGCGAGCCAGGCGAGTTCCGAACTGAACACGAGGCGCTGCGGCAGGCGCACGCCGAGCGCTCGCGAGAACACAGAGAAGTTCGGGATGAGCTCGCCGAGTGCGAAGTGCGAGCACCTGGCGCCTGGGCCCAACGGGCTTTTGGGGACCCGCCCGACGAACCGCAGCTACGAAAAGCATGGGAACAAGGAATTCGCCAGGTCGCACGGTACCGAGTTCAGTACGACATTACGGACCCTGATCATCCGCTGGGAAAGCGGCCCGAAGAACGAGCTCAGCAGCACGCCTGGCAGCGAGCCAGTGAAGCCATTGATCGCAGCGAGCGTCGCCTCGGACGTAGCACGATCGCGGAGCACAGCATCGACCTTGGTATCGGGACGTAGCGTCCTGCTAGAAATCACTCAACTACGAACCTCAGCGCTCTATGCTCGGAGATATCTCTGCAGCCGTGCAGCATCGCCGGCGTCTGGGTAGGAGCCCAGGCCGAGCACGCGCTGCAAGCTATGCGCGAAGAGTTACCGTGCTTTTGATTGGTCAGGTGCGGTGGAAAATCGTCCTCGCCGTCACCGACGAAGTGGTCGCATACCGCGCACTCACGACGACCGTTCAACAGCCGCCACTTACGCTCGCCCTCGGACCCACAGCAACGCTAGCCTTCGCCAGCGCAGCCAGTCTAGGCACGCCTCGTCTCCACCATCGAGCCGCACACTACGACCCACCTCCTAAGGCGGACTATGCTCCACAGCCAACGTCCCTGTCCCTATTATCGATCCCTCAAGCCGCTTGGCGTCCGCACCTGTCACCTCGGCGCATTCTTGAAGGCAGAAATAGATGGTCTTCGTTCTGACATCGACTGCTCGACAGTGCCTACAAGATATTTAGCTAGGCCGGCCTGCGTCGTGGCAGGCCGGTTCGTGAGGAGCTCTCTTTTCGCGGTCGCAGCTTCGCTGCGCTAGCGGCGGAGCGATCCACAGAGCCCACTACCCCACCCGCGACAAGGTCCTTGACCCGCCATTCTACAGTCTGCACAAAAGCACCAAGCGCTTCCACCCGACTCGACGCATTACTGTAGATATCCTTGCTTGTTGTCTTCTTCGGCATCTCCTGTAGCTCTTCTAGTAGAGTGACATGTCCATCGTGAAACGTTTTGAGGATAAGCGTGGGATATAGACCCAGATCGATTTCCACATTGGCCTGCGAGCTGTTATCGCCCCAGCCGATCTTGCTCAGTAGCGTGAGAGCGACTATAAACTTTCTTAGTGCTTCCAGGTAATCTTTGCGTGTTCTGCTCGCGACCTGAAGCGCCAAGTGCGATATATCCTCAGCAGCATAGCCACACTCGCCGAACAAGCCGCTACGTAGATACTGGACAAAACCGCCAGGTACGGTAAGCATCGAGCTCACCCGCTCCACACCCGTCGCTGGTAATGGACCCCCGAGCAAAAACATCGCGAGTTCCTCGGGATCAACGTCGATCCATGCACCGTGCTCCCACATACACCCACGATCCATCCCGGTATCTTTCCTATCACCCTCGGCCACCACAGTACCCCTCGGGTAGGTTCGTCGCTAAGCGCCTGCCCGCCAAAGTAAGTTGGGGAGCTATCTCGCCAAAGAGGGACTGCGCCCCGCGTTTCGTCGCGTGTAATTCGACACACACCGAGGCCGTTATCTCACCGTTACCATCCGGTATCCCGACAGCTGCGGCCAGAATCGGCCCCAACTCACGGTCGCTGATCGCGTAGCCGTCGGCGAGAATACGGTCAAACTCCATTGTGAGATGGGTCAGGCGAGTGATCGAACATGGACCATACTGCTTCAGTTCAAGTCCGGCGAATAGCATTCTCTGGCTAGCCTTGGGGAGGGGAGCTAGCAGTAGTTTTCCCATCGCGGTGCAGTGCGCTGGCAGACGGTATCCTCTGCGAAGCCCTAGAACGCCGAGGTCGATCTCACGCTGGCGCGGCCCGTAGCCACGGACCCGCTCCAGGTAGAACAGCTCGCGGCCCACAAGTACGCCAAGGCTAGCTGTGTATCCCGTGTGCTCGTGTAGCCACTCCAGCCACGCACGTGCCCCCGCGTGCAGTGGATGCAAAGCAAGCGCGGTCCTGCCAACATCACTTGCGTGCGGCGCAAGCCGGTACTTGTGTGACGGGACCACCAATTCAAGATAGCCAAACACCCGAAGCGTAGACATATATCTATACGTCGTTGAGCGCGAACATCCGAGCTCATCAGCTACATCGGCAATACCGAGCACGGGACGCTCCGAGGTAAAGCACCGCAGGGTCGCCACTCCGTGTTCCAGTGATTGCGAGTACTGCCCAGTCCTCAGGTCAAGCGACGGCCCAGCGATCACGCACGCCCTCCATGAGTATAAGGAGCGACATAGCCGTCTGTACGCTCGTCCGCCCTGCGGTAGCCCAGCCGCGCCGAAATCCGATCGGCCGTAGCGATCAGGTGCGGTCCGAGCGCCATGAAATCCTCAAGCTGAATCATTGAACTATGCGCCTCAATTCCTACAGCCGCGACGATCTCGTGAGAGTCGCGAACTGGCGCCGCGATCTCAAGGACACCCGCCGCGAGCTCCTCCTCAGCGACCACCAAACCTCTCTTGCGAATTCCCTTAAGCTCGCGGCGTAGCGCGGTCTTGCTCTTGATCGCATTCGGCCCCCTCCGTGCAGTGAAGGCAATCTCCTCTAGGAGTACGCGCTGCGGAGCATCCCCCAGACTCGCGAGCAGCAGCTTGCCCAACGCCGTGCAATACCCGGGCCATAACCCTCCAGTAGGCAAACATCTAGCAAGGAGCTCCTCGCGGCGTCTGCCGTGAAACCGAGCAACGATCAACACCTCCGCACCATCGAGTACTCCGACTGCGACCCCGAAACCTGTCTGCTGACGAAGCTCTTCGAGGTGAGGACGCGAATGAACCTCCAGGCTGATGCTGTTGAGCGCGGAGAGCCCTAGGTCGCTGACCGCAAGTGTGAGCCGATATCTATGCTGCGAATCCCGGACCAGATACCCAAGGCGCACAAGCGTGGCCGCATAGCGGTGCGTCGTGGAGCGGCTCATCCTGAGCTCATCGGCTATCTCCGTGATTCCAAGGATGGGCCGCTCGGGGGTATAGCAGGCGAGAATCGCCATACCTCGCTCCAACGATTGCGAGAAACGAGGCTCTCGTAGCGTTGGTATCGACGGCACCCACTCCGCCGCCGATACCGAGTGAGGCTTGGTGACCCTAGGCATCCATTACCCTACCGGCGAGACGACGAGCCGCGCATGACCAGGTTCCCGCGGCTCGCCGCCCACCGGATTTTCTCCCGAGGCCCTGCCCGGACTGCGCCCCCGGGGATGCTGCCCGACCCCGGGGTACCTCGGGAAACCCCTGCCCCTCTCGCACGTCAGGGCTATGCGAAGGCATCTCGATTAGAGCGCATCATAGGGAGGGTTGGGCCGACACCCACCCGGCGGAGTCGGCCCGTTCCCCTTTCCTGGTGAGGCATGTGATGCCAGGCGAGGCGCTCCCCGATCCGTCGGTGATCGCTCTGGACTACCCGGTCACCTTGTGGGAATGCTCGGTTTGCGATCTCGTCCGTCATTGATCGCTATCCTGACTCCCCCACAGTCAAAAAGCAAGAAATACCGTTCTGAATTCAACAGAATTGTCTTGAATTCAACAAAAGTGTTCTGACTTGAACAATCCTACCCGGTTTTTCGCTGGATCACGCTATCTTAGATCGTAGCCTTCGACGGACGGCGTGGGGCAGCACGGATTTCCTGGTTGCGCTTGCAGAGCATCACTTCTGATCCGGTGTGGGGTGTTAGGACGGCGCTGCGCCATCGTGCGCGCTCAACTTTGTCGCTCGTGGGTAGCAGTCGCCGAGAGGCGAAGGTCGCCCGGAGCACTGTCTGGAGCTCCAGGATCGCGAGATGACGGCCTGGGCAGGCTTTCGTCCGCCCCCCCACGGTAGCCATGCCCCTACCCGTGGCTGCTGACCCAAGAAGCGCTCAGGACGAAACTCATGCGGGTTCGTGAACAGGGAAGGGTCGTGGTGCATGAGATAGGTGCAAGCGAGCAGATGCGCGGGTGGGTGGTAGGTCCATCCGCTAATCTCGATTGGTTTGGCGACGGCGCGGGGGGCCGCGAACAAAAAGACGGGCCGATGGCGTATCACCTCGCTGATCGTGGCTGTCAAATACTCGTCGCGGCCGTCGTCGATCTCGGCCACCAAGCGATTCTGGACCGTAGGGTGGTGCGCGATCAGCTGGAAGGCCCACGCAAGCGTTGAGGCAGTCGTCTCGTGCCCAGCGACGATAACCGATACCAGGTTATCGCGTAGTGCGCGATCAGACATAGGGGACCCGTCTGGGCGGTGAGCTTCCAGGAGCATTTCGAGCAGGTTGCGGTGCCTGTCCATATTGCTTCGACGCTGCGCGACGAGATCTGCGATCAACCTGTCTACTTCGTCGCGCTGTTTTAGAAACCGTCGCCATGCACCGTGCCAGCCCGGTAGGTGGCGTAGGCGTGGCTCCTGCAGGACAGGGCTCGCGGCAACTGCGAGCATTCCCAGCATCCGGTCATGCAAGGTCGCGACCGTGG
This sequence comes from uncultured Solirubrobacterales bacterium, assembly GCA_963747875.1. Classification (GTDB taxonomy): domain Bacteria; phylum Actinomycetota; class Thermoleophilia; order Solirubrobacterales; family Solirubrobacteraceae; genus Palsa-744. The sequence goes on along the minus strand of CAVVGU010000001.1, from coordinate 3,561,682 downwards.
AGTTTGCGCTGCCGAACACGACCCGCAATATGACGGTTAGTGTCAGAACGCATAACTTGGGGTAAGTCTGGATTGCTTTTTCAACTGGCCACGATGCTACTTCGCGGGCGGCGAGCTCCGCGATCATATCGCCGTGTTCCTTGACTGCATGGCGGTGAAACACTGGGGCGATAGCGTTGCGTCCGCTCATATACTCCTCTTCCTCGAGGAGGAGGAAGGAGTCTTCACCGAAAAGCGGGGCGGTCCTGGCTGCGCCGGCTCCTGGGTGCAGCACGGTCAAGGGCGCAGTGACTACTGTCCGTATGTCTCGAGGGTCTGCGAGAAATACGAGCGGTGGCATATCTATTGGATAGACGGTGAACTGTGGACCAAGATGATTGCGGCACCATTCGAGGTACTCTAAAGGTCGATGGCGACACGAGAGCGTCTGCAGAATTCGGGGGAGTGGTGCGGCCGGTGGTAGGTCTCGTCGTCGATGGGCCGTGAGTGAGGATGTATATGTGAGCCGCATTGTGTCTCCTTGGTGGGGTTTAGGCCGAGCGCTGGGCGTAGAGGGTCCGCCAAAGCCGCAAGATAGGTAACAGGACATGAGTCAGCTGACCACCGGCGGCCAGGAGCGTCGTAGTTCTCCGTTGCATTACTTGAGTTCCTGCACTGTCCTTGGACAGGTACATCGCGACCATGCACGCAACGATCAGGGTGTGTCGCTCGCCATCGCGTAGATCGCCGGCCTCGGTGAGGGAGCGTCGGACTAGGTACCGGATGCGCTGGATTGCGTGTTCAGCGGTCGGGTAGTGACCGACATAACTGTGATCGCCGTTTGTGTCGTCCTCCACGCTATCGACGTAGCTGTCGAGCATGGTGGTCGCCGCCGAGATCCAGGGGAAATAGGCGCGATGAACCTGTGTGACCTCCGGGGCGTTCAGGCGGGGGTTGGCTGCGAGCGCGAGCAGCACGTGGACGGTGAGTGAGGCGCTTGCCGCGCCGGTTAGCTCATACCAGCTCGTGTCGTGCCCGGCGGGGAACTCCCGCGTCGCCCAGTTCTGTAGCGTTGTGTCGCGGCGGATCGGGTCGAGGTCGTGGTTGATGGCCAGTACCTGTGCTCGCCACGCCTCCTTGGCTAGCAGCGGACGGACGACCTCGTATGAGGGCAGCCAGCGGCAGGCGTCCTGGCAGATCCGCACGAGGGCTTGTAGGTAGCCGCCGTCGTCCCGCCACGGGTGATGGCGGTAATAGTCAGACGGCGGCGCCTCGGGATTGAGCGCGTCGACCAACGCTCGGTGCAGCTGGCGGCCATTGGGCTGGCCCTCGCCTGCGCCATGCTCGTTCACGCTGTCCAGGAAATCCCAGGCGATCTCGAGGGTGACGAGCAGCCTGAGAAGGTTCGGCTCGCGGGTGCCCGGCAGGATGCAGAACAACGCCGCGCCGTCGGTGTGTCCGCGCTTGCATGCCAACGCAGTCAGGGCGTCGCGGCGTATCGCGGCGGCGGGGGCGGCCATCGCTCTCACTCGCCATGCGTGGGCCTCTCGCGCGACGGTGGGCAGGGTCCACGCAAGCTCGCGGACTGCTGCTCGAGCTAGTACACGCAGCTGGCGTGCCGAGAGAGAAGCCGGTCTATGGGCCTGGCGGGTGGTGCGCTCGTTAGCTAGCTGGGCGAGCTGCTCTTGGGGGAACACGCACTATGAGATATCCAGGTACGGCGACCACCGCAACTGCGGCAACGCTCACTAGCCCGAAGGTGGAGAGCGCGACAAGCCCTTCAAGGTCGAATGAGATCGGGAACCCAGTAACGCTCGCCAGCGCATGACTCAATAGAAGCTGCCCATAGACGCCAAAGACCGCACCAGTCAAGCAGCCCATACCGAGGAGCAGAGCGCTCTCCCATAACAGCCAGTGCCACAGGACTGGCTTGCGGAAGCCCTGGCAGCGGACGAACGCGACGAAGCCGCGGCGCTGCCAGATCAGCGACCCTAGCGCGCCGGCGATGGCGAGCATCGCGGCGATCAGCACGAGGAGTCGGATCTGCGTGAGCCGCAACAAACCCTGGCGCGCGAGGGCGTAGTGGCGCTGCTCGCGTTCAGCGGCGGTTTCTACGACGAATCCGGTCTGCGAGCCTAGCGCCCGCTGGATGAGGCGACGCACGGTCACAGGCTGCACGCCGGGCTTGGTCTGGATCTCATACGCGCTCGGGTCGCTACTGAGCCAGGCGTGCGCGTACTCCGCAGCGTTGACTATGACCGCGCCTGGTGGCCATCCCAGGTTCGTGCTAAGCGCGGCAACGCGGAGGGTTGTGGGCTTAGGCGAAGGCAGCGTAAACGCCTGGCCAACGTGGAGGTCGTGTTCGGCGGCGAGCGCCTGCGAAACGACTGCCCAGCCGCCTTCACGCAGTCGTGCTCTTGCGCGAGTGAGGTTGCCGGATACCAGCTCGCTTGGGGGTATTGGCTGTTCGCTGCTACTCGGCGGGGCAAGAACCCACAGGCGCCGATCGCCCCACGTCAAGAAGCTCCCACGATACACGCTGATGTTTCGGACTCCGGGTAGGCGCGCCAAGGTCTCTTGCTCGCCAGGGGGGGGCGTGAACGGGGTTGTCGCGAACGCGTTAGATTCCCCGCGCGGACTCACCCACACACCGGCGCTCGAATCGATGTCATGTGCTGAGGCGTCCAGGCCGCGCTGAAGGTTTCGCTGGGCGCCCTCCACGGCGACGCTGCCGAATACCGCGACTGCCCCTGTCGCGATGATCGCCAGGGACCGTATCCGTGTCGGGCGGGTCCGTAGGTGGGTGAGGGTGATCCGGGGTGACGGCCGGTTGAAAGCTGGCTGAAGCTTGGCGAACCCGGCCACCACAGCATTGAAAAGGCCCGGCAGGGCGCACAGAAGCGCGACGACCAACGTAAGGTTGCCGAGCTTTGAGTCCTGGGGACGCGCGAACAGGACGATCGTGGTGATTGCGAGACCGGACAGGACGGCCGCGAGACGGCCGATCACCCACCAGCGATGGGGTATCGGGTCGCGCTCCCGCGGACGTCTGAACAGGTCACGCAGCGGCCAGAGGACCCCGGCGCACGCCGCGGCCATCCCAGCAGCGACAGCGACAGCGACCGTCTGCAGATCAACGATCCGATCGGTGCCGACTGGGAACGCAAACGAAAGGTAGCCCGGAGTCGAGTGGAACACGGCGATCGAGAGACCCTCCCCGAGCGCAAGCCCACAGATACACGCGATCACCCCGAGGATCAACGCTTCAAAGAGAAGGATCTGGAGAGCCATCCTGCGGTTCGCGCCCTGAAAACGGATATGGGCAAGCAGCCGGCGACGCTTGGGTACCGTGATCAGCATCGCATTGAGCGCGAACATGAACCCGACGATCGCGCTGATAGCCGCAAACAGTGTCTCGCTCTGGTTCTCGGGCAAAGATGCCACGGCGAACAATGTCGAGTCGAAGCCGGCGGGCTCAAGGGTTACGTTCCTCGTCTGTGCGAGACGACGCAGGCCTGCCTGCACCTCACCGTTGCGGCCGGGCTGCGCCTGCACAAAGATACGGGTGATCCGGCCATCCATGCCGGCGAGTTGCTGCGCATAGGTGACAGGCGCGAGCACGACGGGGCTGTGGACCAACCCACCGATTTCACCTTCGTTCAGGGTCGCTCCGAGCAAGGTAGTCGTGACCTGCGCGCCGACCTGCAGCTGGATCGTCTGTAGCGCCCCGGCGCCGATCGCGCTCGCAATCGGAGCGGGTAGAGCAACAACCTTCTGCGCGGCGAGCTGAGCGGCACTGAACCGTCGCAGAAGTGACCCGCCGAAATGCGCAAACCGAGGATCGGTGCCAAGCAGATCAACAGACTGCTCGCGGCCGTTCGAGCCAATCACGTTCGCCTGCTGCTCGAGGACCGGCAACGCGACCTTCACACCCGGCACTCGCCTAGCTTCGCTAAGCAAGGTTTCGCTAACGCCGGCCGGGCCCCTCGCGTCCAGCTGATACTGGGTACTGCCTACGATCTCGCTGCTGAGCTGCTGCACAGACCGGGTGAGGCTTGTGCTCGCAACCTGGGAGGCAAACAACAGCGCGACCCCGACCGCGATCCCGGCAATCGCGAAGAGATCCTGCACGACCACATTGCTGGTACGAAGCTGCGCCCGGTATAGGTATAGGAGGTCCGAGAAGCTCATCCGCCGCCTTGACCGTCGTCGAGGGCTCATGCCTGCTCGAACGTAGTAGGAACGAGCCCATGGTTGGGCCGGTATGGCTGTAGGTATCCGTCACGTAGTTCATGGATCTGGTCGGCGAACGAGGCTGCCTGCGGATCGTGCGTTGCGAGCAGGACTGCGGCGCCTCGCTCGGCGCAAATCTCGCGTAGCAGCCCAAGCACTTCGCGGGTACGATCCGTGTCGAGCGTGCCGGTCGGCTCGTCTGCGAGCACAAGATTGGGGTTGGTGGAGAGCGCCAATGCGATCATCACGCGCTGGCGCTCCCCCATTGAGAGCTCCTCGGTACGGTGCTCCAATCGGTCCTCGAGACCGAGCCGCGCCATCAGTGGTTCGATCCTCCTGTCAGCCTTACGCGTGTTCGTCAGGAGCAGCCTCAGCGACGCGTTCTCGATCGCGTGCGCTCCAGGAATCATGTCCGCTGGCTGGCCGATGATCCCCAACTGCGTAAGGCGGTACTCATCAAGGTCCCGCTCGGACAGCGCGAAGATGTCTTGGCCGTCGACGAGCACTGTGCCGCGGTCGGGCTGCTGCGCGCCCGCGATAAGTTCCAGTAGTGTCGTCTTACCAGAGCCACTAGGCCCATACAAAGCGACAAACTCACCCGCGGCAGCAATCATCGACACGCCGTCAACGGCGCGAATCGGCTCTCCACGCCCCACGTGGTAGTGCTTGACCAGATCCCTTAGCTCGAGCACGTCTAGGCGCGCCCGCCGCCCACTGCGCGGCGGCGATGCTCAGGCAGCTCGATGATGTCGGCGTCGTGGTGGGTTGGGCCGGACATCGGGGTCAGCGTGCCACCGTCGAAGTACAGCACGCGATCCGCGACCAGCAGCGCTTCCAAGTCCGATGCGGCGACCAACGCGCCGCACCCCAACTCTTGAACCATCGACCGCAACAGCCCACCAGCTTCGCGAGTCCCCCGCGCCCCAAGCCCATCCAGCAAATCATCCACCACCAACAGGCTCGGCCGCCCAACGAACCCCCGCGCTAACGCGACGAGCACCCGCTCCCAGTTAGAGAGCTCATCCCATCGATGCCTCGCGCGATCCGCGACCCCAACACGCTCCAGCGCCGCCATCGCCACCGTATCCACCCCACGCATCCCACGGCCGCGACCCATCGCCAACGGCAGCCCAACATAGTCCAACACCACAAAGTCGCCGGGCCCCTCAGGACGCACCCACGCAATCCGATCACCCAACAGATCCGCCCGCTTCTCAGCCGACGCTAAATCCTGCCCCTCAAACAAAACCTTCCCCTGGTCCGCTAGCGCAATACCCGCCGCTACTTCCAGCAGCGTCGTCTTGCCTTCCCCACGCTGCCCAACGATACCCAGCAGCTCCCCCCGCTCAACCGTCAACGAGACACCCCGAATCACCTCCCAGTACCGCCGCCCCCGCCGATACCCCTTACCCACAGACCTCAACTCCAACAACGACTCAACCATCACCGTCCGCCGCTACCTCGGTATGCAGTCCTTGCTGCGGATTTTCGAGTGTTGCGCGGAGATTCTTGAGACGCAGGACTTGATGCCCGCACCGCAATATGGTCTCGTTTAGGACTGCTTCTCGAATCCGGCCGCCCCAATCGGAGCCGTCCGGCGGGCCTAGGCGTCCCTGGATTCTTTCGCTCGCCAGACGCGTCTGTGCATCCTTGAATTCAGTACGGGCGGCCTCCTCGACTTCTTTGACGACCCGGATAATCTCGGGCAGGTCTGATTCGTCGGAGTGCTCCAGCCAAAGCTGCATCGCATCACGTACCGGCGCAGGCTCCTTCGCGGCATGGCTCAGCCACGCCTTGAATGAGGCGATGCCTTCTGGTGTGGCTTCGTAGAGATCGTCGGACGTCTTCTGGCCGTCGCGGATCTTGCGGATTAGCCCCCGCTCGGCGAGGCTTTTGACGTTGTTGTGCGCGATCGATCGTGACCAGCGTCCGTGCGGGTACTCCCTGGCAAGACGGTCCCTGACGTGTCGGGTGGTGTCCGGCTGCTGGATGATCAGGCCGAGGATGGCCATGGTGGCAGTGAGGTTGTGTTTGTGTTGCGCCATAGCCCTAAATCCTACTCAATCGCTTCCGATGGTGTACGGTCGAATTGAATGATTCGGTTCTCCCGGACAGGAGTAGACAAAGATTCTTGACATGAACAAGCCGTTTAGGCCGACAAGTCCCTACAATCGAAAGTTTTCGATCGGGCCTAGCCGGTCCGGGAGCATGTCCTGGCGCGCGCGGACACAAACCAGGGCGACGTGGGGACGGCGAGCCGCCTCAACAGGCTTAGCCGCGGCAAGCTTGGCTGTCTTCTCAACCGCCCTCGGTGCCGGTGGCACGGCCTGGGGTACTCGCATTGCAGCGGGCGAGGCAGCAGCGCACACGCTGAGCGTCAACGACGAAGGGCACCTGCACCTGATGAGCGAATCAGGCTCGAGCCTGGATGGGAAGGGCCCGTCTCGGGGACACTGCCGGGATCGGTGCGAGTGCATTTCAACGTCGGTGCGACCGTGACCGCCTCCTTCACGATCTACCCGCGTGGCGGCGGGTCGATCAACGGCCGAGCGTCCGGCTCGTTGCACTCCTCCGGCCAGTACGCAAGCTTCGGCGGCACGATGTTCGTTACCGGCGGCACCGGCCGCTACCGACATGCCCACGCAACAGGAGGGTTCTACGACGTCATCAACCGGCATACCTACTCGTTGACCGTCCAGACGAGAGGCACGCTCAGCTACTAAAAGCCCACGGCAGAACGCCACAGAAGAGGAGATGCATCGGTGTCCCGAGTCCTAGCCAGCGCTATCGCAATCTGCGTCCTGGGTTGCTTGCCTGCTGCTTGCCGAGCGCAGTCAGCGAAATTGAGCGCGGCGCTCATCCCCGAGCACCTCGGGCAGGGCACCACCATCGAGTTCGGATTCACAGTCGCCGCCAGCGGCGGCCAGGTCCTCTCCCCACTCACCGGGATCAACCTCTACTACCCCGCCAACCTCGGGATCGCCACTAGCGGTCTCGGGCTCGAGACCTGCGATACCGCGATCCTCCAGACCGTCGGACCCGAAGGCTGCCCATCCGAGTCCCTGATGGGATACGGCACCGCACTCCTCGAGGTCCCCTTCGGCCCACTACTCCTCTACGAGACCGCGCAGACCACGATCTTCATGGCACCTTTGCACCACGGGCACCTCGGCCTGCTCTTCTACGCCGCCGGCAACTCCCCCGTCTCCGCCGAACTCGTCTTCCCCGGCCTCGTACTACCCGCCCACGGCGCCTTCGGAGGTGACCTCTCCACCGTCGTCCCCCTCGTCCCGACACTCCCCGGGGCACCCAACGCCGCGGTCGTGAAGCTGACCTCAACACTCGGCCCCCTCGGCATCACCTACTACGAACACGCCCACGGCCTGTTCCTGCCCTACCACCCCAAGGGCATCGTTCTACCTCGCATCTGCCCCCGCGGCGGCTTCCAGTTCGCCGTGCACCTCAGCTTCGAAAACCATACCCACGCAAACGCACACACCACCATCCCATGCCCACCACGACCAACGCGAGGCTAGCCATCCGCCCGAGCGCGATCCGGAAAATCGATGATGTCGGCGTCGTGGTGGGTTGGGCCGGACATCGGGGTCAGCGTGCCACCGTCGAAGTACAGCACGCGATCCGCGACCAGCAGCGCTTCCAAGTCCGATGCGGCGACCAACGCGCCGCACCCCAACTCTTGAACCATCGACCGCAACAGCCCACCAGCTTCGCGAGTCCCCCGCGCCCCAAGCCCATCCAGCAAATCATCCACCACCAACAGGCTCGGCCGCCCAACGAACCCCCGCGCTAACGCGACGAGCACCCGCTCCCAGTTAGAGAGCTCATCCCATCGATGCCTCGCGCGATCCGCGACCCCAACACGCTCCAGCGCCGCCATCGCCACCGTATCCACCCCACGCATCCCACGGCCGCGACCCATCGCCAACGGCAGCCCAACATAGTCCAACACCACAAAGTCGCCGGGCCCCTCAGGACGCACCCACGCAATCCGATCACCCAACAGATCCGCCCGCTTCTCAGCCGACGCTAAATCCTGCCCCTCAAACAAAACCTTCCCCTGGTCCGCTAGCGCAATACCCGCCGCTACTTCCAGCAGCGTTGTCTTGCCTTCCCCACGCTGCCCAACGATACCCAGCAGCTCCCCCCGCTCAACCGTCAACGAGACACCCCGAATCACCTCCCAGTACCGCCGCCCCCGCCGATACCCCTTACCCACAGACCTCAACTCCAACAACGACTCAACCATCACCACCTCCGTTTGCAGCTAGCCCACAGCCTTACCAAGCCGTTATATATACCCGACCCGCCGCATAAAAGAGATCGGTCAGACCAAATTGCCTCGCCCAAGGCGTTTTTGTTGAATTCAGAACATTTTTGTTCTACTCAAAACAAAAGTATTTGCTTTTTGGGCTGGATTTGATATCCATCTCGACTTATGAACCAGAAAGGTCTGGGTCCCAGTAGACCCGCCCTATGCGAGCCCGATGTAGTCCTGGCATCCTCGGGAAAACAGCGGTTTCCCGCATCGCTAAGCCAGTTACCTCGCCATCAACCCGTCTTCCGACCCGCTGCCCACCGACACGGTGAACCCCTGACACCGCGGATCGACCCCTGAGCAATGTCCAAGCCCCTCGATCCAGAGCACCCCGGAAGGTTCTCCTCTTCGTTATGCGCGGGCCTCGCGATGCTCACCTGCTTTACCGCTGAGCGCCCCGTACGCGGGATCGCCGACATGGCCGACGAGCTCGACCTCGGCCGCTCCACGACGCACCGCTATGCGACTACTCTGGTGACGCTCGGCTACCTGGAGCAGGGGCCCTCGCGCAAGTATCGGCTCTCCTCGCGAGTCTCAGACTTCGGACTTTCGCTGCTGGACTCCATGGAGGTTCGCCGGGTGGCTCGTGAGCATCTGCGCGAGCTGCGCGCCCGGACCGGACGCACCGCAAGCCTGGGGGTCCTGGGGGGCATCGAGGTTGCTTACATCGACCGTTGGCAGGGCTCGCGCCAAGGGCAGTACGCGGTCGATGTGGGCATTGGGCTGGGCACGCGTCTGCCCGTCCACTGCACCGCCGCGGGTAAGGCGCTCCTGGCGCGCCTACCCGAGGCGGAGCAGCGGGAGCTGATCGCCAAGCTGCGCCTCGCCCGGCGCGGCCCCAAGACGATCACCACCAAGTCCGCACTGCGCACGGAGCTCGAGCGGATCGCCGCGGAGGGCGGGGTGGCGATCGAGGACGAAGAGCTGCTCGCCGGCCGCCGTGCGATCGCGGCCGTGGTCGTGGACGAGCAGGGTGGTCCCCTCGCCGCGGTCGAGCTGGCGGTCCCCGTGGCGTCCTACTCGAGCGCGGAGCTACACAAGCAGCTCGGCCCCAAAGTGACCGCAACAGCCCTAAAAATCGCCTCGGTTCTGTCCGACTCCTGATCGCGCGAGGCACGTTTGCCATCTCCATAACGACCGTCTCCGATGGCGTCATCAGTCCGTTACACAGGGGAATTGCAGCCAGATCAATTATGCCTGACTCGAAACGTACGTGTTAAATTCAAGGTATTTTTGTTCTACTTAAACAGAATCTCGCCATTGCGGCCCTGAGGAATAATCTCAAGACATTTGACGCCTGCAGCTCATTAAGTCGAGTCCTAGCAAACGATTTAGCATTGAGCTCTGATTTACTAAACTCCATCTGGTAGACTTATAGCCCTAGCCGCCATCTAACGAGAAGGGAAATGCGTCACGATACGTAGGTGCCCAAGACCGTCTAGGGATGATTAAGGGGCTCGGACTATCTCGCATGGACTACAGTACCATGCTACCAAGCCCCCTTATGGCGCGTATCGTCCGGCCAAAAAATGCCTCGGAACGGAGCATAGAATCATGGCGCCCGCAGTAAATGAAGGTGTGCATCATCAAGATAGCACACGCGCGGAAGTCTACGCCGGCGTCATCGAACGGTTACTGTCACGACGCAAGGAAATTGAGCGCGCGATACACTCCGCCATCCGGCACGACGTCCCCGGTCCAGTAGGTAGAAATAGTGACTACGAAGCTGGTACCCAGGCAGCTCTCATCGCCTTACTGGACTTCAGCCTCGATGCCATCGCACGAGGACCGCAATGGCACCCCAGCCCACATCCACCAGAGGTTATCGCCCAAGCTCGACGAGCTGCGCGCAATGGCGTTAGCCTTGGGGTAGTGATGCGTCGCTGTGTCGCGGGCCACATTGCGCTAGCGGCTTTTATCGACGAAGAAGTCGAGGCTCTCAACCCGAGGGAAACGTCTCTCTTTCGTCACCTTCGCAAAACCCAGGAAGCCTTACTGACTTATCTTACCGCTTCAATAGAATACGAGTACAACGACGAGGTCGCTGGGATAGGCCTCGTGAAGAGACTGCTTGCCGGTGAAAGCGTTGATCCGCGTGAGCTTAGCTATACAATTGACGACAAGTGGCATATCGGGATAGTCGTAGCGGCAGGCACACAAGGAGAAGAGACCCTCCAAAGCTTAGGGCGACACTTTGATTGCGCCGTTTGGTCGGTGCTGAGCAGCGAAGCAACACTATGGGCTTGGCTCGGAAGGTCTGAGGCCCTAGCCAGCGCAGACTTACAGCGGATCGTGAATTGCCAGCCTTCAACCGGCCTTCGATTCGCTGCGGGAGAGCCCGGGAGAGGACTTAGTGGATGGCGCGTTACGCACCAACAGGCCAAAGAAGCATTTGAGGTCGCGCACCTTTACGGGCGCTCACTTACCCGGTTTGCCGACGTCGCACTGGTCGCTCTCCTCAAGGACAACGCGGAGAGTCTGATCGATATATACCTATCTCCACTTAACGCGCACCGCGAACCCGAGGTGTTACGCGAAACCCTTCAGAAATATTTCGCTGCTGGACACAATGCCAGCTCCGCTGCCAGCGCACTCCGGATCGATCGCCGCACTGTCCATAACCGTGTGCAATGGGTAGAGAAGGCATTTGGTCAGCGACTCCACGCTATATCAGCAGAGCTGGAGATAGCATTGCGCCTTGAGGGTTTACGAGCTAACAATCGTATTTGAGAATTCGTGATCCTTTGGGCCCGCGAAGTTGGATTGATCGCGCCTAGCTGCTTCAACTTTGCGCTTTTAATAGGTTACTGAGACTTAATTCCCAAGTAGAGACGACACGGTGGGTCTCGGCGCTGTCGGCACAGGAACATGATAGCGGCGCAGACCTAAGTAATAACTTACTTCGCCTGGGCGATCCGTTACAATCGAATAGCTATTTGCATTAACCGCAACCGAAGTAAGCCTACCGTCAACCTCCTTGACAGCGACTAGTGGCACTCCGTTCGGCACAATACCCTCGACAAGTACACCTTGTTGACCCGGAACGTCGCTCAGGGTGATAACCAACCAGCCTTTTAGGATTTCGCTTAGTGACATGCAACTCGTGCTATAGCCCGGCCGATGTGATCCAAGTACTGGGGCCGCTTGCACCAAACAGGCGAAGTTCTTGTCATTACTTACAAGCCACGTCTTGTCATGCGACGACCCCAAAAGCCTAGCCGTCGTAGGTCTCATCGGCGTGCCGCCTATTAATGCGAGTGGCAACCGTTCGAGACTAGCAGTCGCCTGTCTAGGCAGTCGGTCAGTAACGTACCTTGGACGCTGGAGAACCGCCAGGCGACGCCAAGGCGACAATGAGGGTTTAGTATTGCCATTTGGAGGGACTATCGACTTTACGGAGCTTCTAGGCGTCAACCTATCGCTTCTTATCGGGCTTGTTCGCCGCATACGGGACTCGCGAACCGCATGCCCTTCGACTGGTTTACGAAGCCTCCTTAGGGATGTGTACGGTTGAGCAACTAGCCCCACACTTGGCGCTTGTTTCGCTCGTAGATCCGGTGGCCGTGATTGCGAGCCACACGATGCGCACAACACCCCAGCGCTCGCCAGTATTGCCATGCTCAATGGTCGTGCGGCCCGCATTACGGCTATCTCTAATTAGAGTTCGTTTGAGGCCTGGTACAAACTGATGCCATTATATTCAATGGCAGTACCAATTAGAGGCTGACCTACTATTCCTTCATATGTCTGAACAGCGTATTTCCAACTACAGACCCACCCGACGGCCTGACGGTTCTCAGTATCAGACCAAACACCCCCGCACACATCCTTTTCGGGATGGCCGTTCGACGGCCTGGGATACCCATTCTGAGGCGCCCTTTCTATAATTTCCCAGGCAGCCTGCTGATCCATCGTGATCAGGTTTGACGTAGCTTCGTCCCGACCGAAGCATACGTGTTCCCAGGAATATGTGCAGCCCCAATAGTAGCCAGCCTGGGCATTGCTTACAGACACCAAGCTTACGGTGCTCACCATAGCCGTCGATATGGCTGCGACTGTTACGAGACGCGTCAGCACAATGCGTGGCGACCAAGACGCTAAGCGCTTGAGCCGCTCGGAAATCATTCGCAATTTGTCCTCCTAAATCAAGACAACAGGATAATCTAAAGGAATACCGCCTTGCTGGTGATGGCGCAATCGCCAATCTGGGACTTCAACACGGGCATAACTGTGCACTTGTCCACCACCATGTCGCTATCGCTGATACGCCTGTACAAGTTGGCTAATACAGAGCCACGATGTGGTACATATGTCCGATTGGGTTGTGGGGTCTCCTTGAAGTGATCCGGAATAGACGAGTGGTCGTGTTTCCAGTGATGGGGACGGACGGGCGAGCGCGATCATGAAGCGACGCAGGCATACACCGGAGCCGGGCGATGAGAAAGATTAGGGAGGGCGAACGGCTGCTGAATGAGCGGGCGAGCTCGTGAAGGTCCTTAAGCAGCTGGAGGTCAGCGAAGCGACGTGGAGCCGCTGGCGCGAGAACCAGCCGGCTGAAGAAACTTGTCGCTGAGCGGGCGCTGGATATCAACACGCGGTGCAGACGGTCAACGGTGCGCTGTATTCCCGGCCGCGGCCGGACCGCCAACCTGAATCGATCGGCGAACTGGTCGAGCATCTGTGGAGGACCGCCCAGATTGTCGCCCTCTGTGACGGCCCGGACGATGAGCCTTGCCACCTCCACGTTCAACTTCGTGCCCTGCGTTCCGCGCATCACTGGTGAGCAAACGAGCGGAGGCGGAGGTGGACCACCAAGGAGGCGAACAGATCTCCTCGCGCAAAGAACGGCTCGGACTCGACCGCTACAAGGGACGCTTATGGCTGTGGTGGCACCACCCCACCGAGCTCGTCACCGCAGCCCACGGCTTCCTGACCCTGACACGCACCACCCGACGAGACAATCTCAGGCTAGCTACTTGCCCCGGATAAACGGTTGAACCAAAACGGCCGCGCTCGTTGTGGGCGCGGCCGTTCCGGGCAAATGGTTTTCTGCTCTGATCGAGCAGTGGTGATGTTCTCATCTGGCTCGGATGGCGAGCGTGTCAAGGTTGTAGGCGAGGATCGCCCAGGCGCTCCAGGCGTGGGCTCCGGCCTTTCCCTTCAGGCGGGAGCGGCGCAGTCCGTAGCTGCGCTTGAGGTGGCTGATCCTGCCCTCGGCTCCGGTGCGATATTTGGCGAGTCGCCTTTGTGTTCGTCTGGAGCCGGGCTGTTGGCGGCCAGCGATGAACACCTTGTCGGGTGCGATCCGCTCGAGCGCTTCGGCCGTCGGGCTCTTCTCGAAGCCGCCATCGAGCGCGACCTCGCGTGGCCGCAGCCCGAGGTGCTCGAGCTCGACGGTCGTGTCGGGCAGGAGCTTGCTCTCGGGCGGGTTGCCGGGCCTCGTGGACGCCGGCAGGATGAATCCGCGTGCTCCGCGGCGGGTGTTCTGTGTCACCTCGCAGATCTGAACACGTAGCCGAACTCGTTGGGCTTGCCGAGCTTGCCCTTGCGGATCGGGCGAGCGTCCGCGTCGAACATAGACACCAGCCGGTCGGTGATGGCCTTGCCTTCGATCCTCAGCTTGATCTGCGCCGCGACGCGCCCGGCTAGACCCATCGTCTGTTCCAGGCGCGTGATCGCTGCGAGCTTCCGCTGGGCGCCACGGCCACGAGCCCGCCGACGTGCCGCGAGGGCCAAACGTCTTGCTTCGCTGAGAGACTTCGCGAGCAGTTGGCCGGCCTGGCTGGTCAAGTCGAGTACCTGCGCTTTGCGTTCCCCGGTACGCCGTCCCATAGTGCGCGAGATGGCCCTGAGGCGACGCCCCAGCGCTCTGCTGCGATCCCGCACCCACCCAGCGTCCTGGCCGATGAGCCCGGTCAGCTTGCGCGCCTCGCGCGCCAGTGTCCTCACCCCGTCCAAGCTCAACGCGGCGTCGCTCGGATAGCGCACATCGCCTTCCACAACCGTCGAGTCGATCCGAACCGCCCGTGCCTGAAAACGTGTCTCGCGCTGTGCCTTGGCGATCGCACACCGCGTCAGATCCTCCACGACTTCGCCGCCAAGCCGGCGGGTGAGCTTGCGAACCGTCGACTCGTGCGGCACCCGCTCCCCCAGCGCGATCAGACAGAAGCGGCGCAGATACAGCGAGTCCGAGACCTCTCGGACCAGCGTCTCGTATCCCCACCCGGTGCGCTGCTTGACGATCATCAACCGCACGTACACCTCCATCGGGATCGTCGGACGTCCCTTCGACACGGCCTCCGCGCGCCAATACGCCGCGATCGGCTGCGTCAGCGCCGCATCGCGCAGCAGCACGTCCAACACCGCCAGATCCTGCGGCAGCTCCCGCACCTCGCCCGGCAGCACCTCGTCCCACAACGACTCGACCTGCCCGCCCGACAACCGCAGCATCAGCGACCTCCTCGATCAGAAACCAGCCCATTTGCAGGACCAATTCTCCTAATCGAGCCGGACAGACCAGCGACTATTTCCGGGGCAGCTAGACTTCGCAAGCTAGGCTAGATCACAAGAAAGGCTGCTAACCGCCGTGGAGAGATCGACGACAGACGGCCTTCGTGGCGCGACGAGCGCGATGCTTGTGCTTGTCGCCCACGCAGGTCTGCCTGTGGTTAACCCTAGAGATGCGTGTAGCGGCGGCAACCGTAGAGTTGGCTTCAATGGGAGGTGAAGCAGCTGGCTCGATGAAACCCAGCGCTTTCGCGTCACTCTCGGAGAACAAAAGCCCACCCGGAACCGCCGCAATGTGATTTGGGACGAGATAACCTTCGGCGCCAGCGCGGTAGTCGCCCTTCGGAGCGGGGGGTATCCGGTACTCGGTGACTTCCCCAGCAGGAGTCACTCGGCCGACGGATTCGGTCCCGGGGTCAGTAAACCAAATGTCGCCTTCAGCTCCAAGCGCGAGGTAGCGGGGTTCGGCACGCCACTCAAGCCCTGAAGGAAAACCAGTTGACGGAGGAGTCGGAATTGAGAATTCCCGCAGTTCGCCAGATGGCGTTAGGCGTGCGATACGGCCAGCGGCTTGCTCAGCCACCCAAAGTGCGCCGTCGGCGCCTACAACTATCCCTAGAGGACCGGCTGGCGTCTCAAAAACGTTGTCTGCGCCAGAGAGTGGATATATGGTAACTTCACCCTTTGTATCGATTCGACCCACGGTACTGCCCTCCAGGTCAGTGAACCAAACGTCTCCTTCGGGGCCCGCGACCATGTCAATCGGCGCATTGACCGGAAAGGATTCCAAGCCCCCGCCAGGCTTGTAGCGTTCGATACTATTACCCTCTGCGAGCCAGAAATCGCCGTCTGCGCCGAGTGCTATAGCGCGGGGTATGTCGGAACCAGCTGGATAGGTATCGTGCACGACCGGCCCCGAGGGAGCAAGTTCGTCAAGCGTTGGGAGCACATGCGTTTCGGGCTTTACCATGCTCACATACCAAGGGATGCCGTTCTGGCCTTCGGTTGCTGCCACGACTTCGGCGCCGCGAGGCCCCGGGGTGAGAGCGAACGGCTGGACGGTCACACGTTCATACGCATATGTCGGACCACCGGAAATAATGGTGCCGCCCGACCATGTAAATACGAGATTGGCGGGTTCCGAGGTACTTGGAAAGGGCAACTGCACAATCGCTACCGCGATTGCGGGCGTGGCCTTCCAGAGCGCGGATGTGGCAGAGGCGAGCGCACACACCGAGAACGCAGCGATGTAGCCATAGCGCCGCTTACGGCCGGCTCGGCAGATACCAGAAAACAACGAAAATGTTGTGAGTTGTCTCATTGCCGGCCGCTTGTCATTACTCTCCTTGGGGCGAGCACGGGCCAAGGCTACGCTCCTCCAAGGCTACGCTCCTGATAGCTGGTAGTTCGTCCTATAAGGTGTTGTTCGGACTAATCCTACTGTCTAGTATACAGGATATGGTGGAGAGCTAGTACGCCAAAGTGGGAAGGCTCCGGCTCGTCAAATGCCCAGAATGCACAAAGAAGCCAGCGGCCTCGGCCGTTAAACCTGTCCCGCCGCGATACTGAGCTGAGGACGGCCTGCGGTGTGGAGGCGAGCAGACTGGGCGTGTTCTGTTTTCTTTGCAGGCTCTTCGGGATGGTGTCGTTGTTGCCTCCAGGGCGGTGCGGATGTGTAGCTCGAGGGTGCGGGTTCTGCGACGAAAGGCCTACCGAGGGGGGCGGGGGAGTGCTGAGGTGGGTTGTCTGCCCATCCGTTGAGGTAGGTGAGCGCCGCCATTGGTGCCAGTGTGGTCGTGGTTTGTCTTATAGGCCGGAGGGGTGGCGGGTTATGTAGGGGGTGCCGTCGGTGAGGTTCACGACGGGTTCTGGTCGCCAGCGGGGGCCGGTCCCTTGGGGGATTGGTGGGCCGCCGTAGTCGGCGGTGTCGAGTGCGATGCCGGCTACGACGATCCAGGCGTGGGTGCTGTTGGCGTAGACGGTGATCCAGCGTCCGGGCCCGGGTTGCCCGTAGCTCTCGAGGCCGGTGGAGTTGAGCGCTTCGGGGCTCATAAGGCCGGCGGCGTAGAGGACGAACGATGTGGCGCCGGAGCAGTCGTAGGCGGGCCATAGCTTTGCGAGGGTGCCGTAGTGCTGGTCGGGTTCGGGGTAGGAGCGGGTGTGGATGAGGTTTCCGGCTGCGATCGCGAGCTTGACCGGAATGGGTGCTTGGCGGGGAGCGCTCGCGGTTCCGTCGGGTTGGATGTGTGCCGTTTGGCCAGGTGCTAGCTCGATGTTTTCGTCGTTGATGCTCGTGGTGCAGCTTGTGGGGTTGATTTCGGGGGGTGGGTTTGGCGGCGAGCTGTCGAGGAGGTTGCTGGCGTGGGGGTTGGGGGCGGGTGTGACGGTGACGGTGCGGGTGCCCCAGGCGTCCTGGTTGGCGCGGCCACGCCAGTCATAGATGTCGACGTGTCTCCCAGTGATCGCCCCGCCGGTGTCGCCGGCGTAGAACGCGCGGTGGGTTCCAAACGGGTTGGGTGTGATGTAGAGGTAGCTGCCAAGTGGGATGACGTGTGGGTCTACGGCGACCTCGAGCGCGGGCTGTCCGGCGGTTAGGTTGAGCCTGGTCGCTGTGATGCCGTCGCCCTCGATGCCTCCCCAGGGTGGCCCGTATGCCGTGGCGAGCCAGGATCCCGATTTGCTTGATGGCAGCGCTAACGCTGTGGTGCAGGAGCTTTGTGGCTGATCGGCGCCGAGCACAACGGCTGCTCCCGTGATGGCGCAGAGCGCTAGGGCAAGGGTGCCGAGTGCTGCGAGCGTCATCTTCATGGCCGCTGCCGTAGTCGCCGGGATGTATATCTAAACATAACGATTTAGTGCTTTCTATCGCTATCTTTGCTAATTTGGTTTAGAGTAGCGTGTGATTCGTCCCACAGCGATGGAGGTAGCTCAGATGGCTCTCTTGTTCGCGGCAGCGACTGCCGCCGGCTTTACGTTCCGCGTCACGCCCGAACCGGCCAGGGCGCCTGGGGCGCCTGGCATCCAGTCGGCCATCAACGTGATCGCTGTCTATGCGCTCTTGGCTTGCCTGGCGGGTTTCCTCGCGGGTGGCGCGGTTTGGGCGGTCGGTAGTCGTATCGGCAACGACCACACGTCGGTTGGCGGCAAGATCGGGATGGCGGTAACGGTCGGTGTAGCGTTCCTCGTCGGTGCGGCCGCAGCGATCCTGCAGTTCGCCTATGGGCTCGGCTAGATGCGGGGGCGCACCTCCTCACGGATCGAGGGCCTCCTCGCCATCGTCGGCGTCGTTGTGGTGCTGGTGCTTGTGTTGGTGGCTGTCCTCGGTGTCGGTCACGGCGGACGGCCTGTTGGTCTTGGCGCGGCGGTACGACTCATTGATGGTGTAGCGGTCGGGGTGCGGGACACGCCTGCGGGCGCGCTCGCGGCGGCTGATAACTATGTGGCGCTTGCGTCTCAGTCGATCGAGCAGGACCCAGCGGTGTTCACTGCGCTCGTCGCGCAGGTGTACGTCCCCGAAGCTCGCGCTCGGGTGCTCTCCGAAGCGCGAGAGGTCCGCGCCAGCGACGTAGAGAACATGAGTAACTACCGGCAGGGTGGCAGTGGTCTGGCGGTGATCGCGGCCCGGCGTCTTGACGGCTACACGCCACATGCGGCGAGGGTCACGAGCTGGCTTGGTGGGTTCGTATGGGGGCCGCGCCTCGATCCGAGGCAGACGTGGAGTCTCATCGAGACGACCCTTCGCTGGCAGGAAGGCCGCTGGCTGATCGTCACCTCGAGCGCCGCGCCGTCCGCGGCGCCGGTCCCTTCGATCGTGTACATCGCGGGCGCCAACGACCGTTCGAGCGCGTTTGCTCGTCTTGCGGGCATGACCGCGCCCCTCTACGGCGCCCCCGAATGATGACCCGGTCCCGCTGCATCCTCCTCCCCGTCGCGACGGCCGTGCTCTTCTTGGCTGTTTGCCCCGCCGCGGTTGCTGTGCCCCCGGCGGCCGGAACGCAGGCAGGCCACCCAGTCTCAGCGGCTGCTCCTGTCGCGAGTAAGGAACAGGGCAGCCTGTTCTGCGAAGTCGCAGGGCCCGTCGTTGGGGGGCTCATTCCTGGGATCGGCCAGCTCGCCGGGGCGAACCCCGGGGTGTGCGAAGCGGCTGGTAAAGCTGCCGGTGGCCTTGCAAGCGAAGCAGTGGGCGCGGTCGGTAACAGTGTCCTTGAAGGTGTAGCGACGTGGCTGATCGGTGCGGCGACGCAACTCACAACGTTCGTCTCACGCGAGATGCAGCAGACGACCACCCCGCAGCTACAGTCGGCGTGGTACGCAGCGCAGTTCCGGCCGATGGCTGACCTCGGTGCCGCGCTCGGTCTACTCGTAGCGATGATCGCGCTCGCGTCGGCTGCGATCCGTCGCAGCCCCGAGGCGCTCGCAGCAACGCTCAGCGGGATCATGCGCGCCGGGGTCGGCACCGGTCTCGTGATCCCGTTGACTGTGATTGGGCTCGGGATCGCCGATGAGATTTCAAGCGCGGTGCTCGCCGCTTCGCCTCACGTGTTCTGGGCGTCGCTCGGGCACGCATGGGGCACTAAGGGATGGGGTGGCTTTGGTTCCTCTGCGTTGGCAGCCGTGATCGCGCTGATCGAGGTGTTCGCCGGGGTCTTGGTGTGGCTTGAGTTGATCGTGCGTAACGCCGCGATTTACATCCTCCCGCTGTTCTTCGCGGCGACGCTTGCCGCGGCGATCTGGCCCGTCCTTAGTGCGTGGCCGGGCCGGCTAGGGCGGCTGTTGTTGCTGCTCGTTGCGCTCAAGCCGGTCGTGCTGGTCGTGCTCTCGTTCGCAGGTAGCGCGGCGGCCGCGGGCTTGTCGTTCAGTAGCGGTGTATCGGGGTCGGTCGGGACGATCCTCGCCGCGATCGTGATCTTCGCCTTGTCCGCGTTCGCTCCGTGGGCGTTGATGTCTCTGCTCGCCGCTGATGCTGAGAGTGCCCACATAGCCGCCGGCCTGCGCGCCGCGACTGGGACCGCGGTCGCGGCCGAGGGCGGGCGCTCGGTGCGCACCGGAGGCGGCCTGCGCAACCTCGCCGGGCAGAACGGCGGGGCGGCGGGTGGACGATCCCAGGGCAGCGGCGGATCACACGGGGGCGGGAGCGCAGGCAGCGGCGGAGGGGGAGGCGGTAGCGCCCCGTCTGGCGGTGCTCCCACGGCGGGCGGGGGAGCCTCTGGCGCTCCCGGTGGCGCTGGAGTCGGGGATGGCGCTCTGGCCGTAGGTGGAGGAGCGATCGGAGCGGGCAGCATCGGTGTGGCCGCCGGCGCCGGGTTGCTAAGCGCACAGTCAAACGGCCAGGGCACCCAGGCACAGAGGCCAACAGCCCAAACACGCAACTCGCAAGGTCCTCCGAACCTCAAGAGCGTAGGTGACGGCGGCGCTCGGCACTTTGGTGCAGAGCGTCAATCCTCCCACGGGTCCGCTGGGGGTGAGGGTGAGCGCGCCACGCTGCGGACAGGTAGTGCGCTCACTGGCGCTCAACGCCAGGACAGCGAGGATGCCGTCGGGGAGGATCACCCGGGCGGGTCCGGTGGCGCTCCCGAGGTATCACGGCCGTCTCCTGGTGGTGGGATGCGACAGCCAATCGAGGGAGTGACTGGACCGTCAAGGCCTCAGCGATCGCTGGTGCTCGCCGGCGCAGGACCGTCGCGGTCGTCAAGTCCTGGGCGGCCTGAGGGCCGGGAGGGTTAGGTGCCGGAGGCGAGCTATAGGTTCGCGCCGCATCCCGCTAACGGGGTTTTGCTCGGTTTGCGGGCCCCTCAGCTGCTCGGGTTCGTCATCGCCGGCGGGTTCGCTCTGGCACTTCTGCGCGGTGGAGGGTTGAGCGCGCTTGCTCTTGCGATCTTGTGTTTGGTACTCGCGGGCGGCGTACTGTTGGTGCCGGTCCACGGGCATACCCTTGAGCAGTGGGCGCCTGTCGCCGTCCGGTTCCTTCTCGGACGTTATGGTTCCCGTTCAAGGTTTCGCGCGCAGCGCGCGCAGCTCGGGCATTTGGTGAGGCTTCCCACTGGAGGCCTCGACCCGCAGCCACCACAGGCCCCAGGGTCGCTCCCCGGTGAGCTCGCGGACCTCGAGTTCTTGGAGGCCGAGCTCACGCAGTACGAGGGTGCCCGCTTGGGTGTCATCAAGGACCGCGGGGCACGGACGTTCACTGCCGCGTTACGTATCCGTGGTCGCGCGTTCGCGTTGCTTTCCCCCGAGGAGCGAGAGCAGCGCCTTGAGGACTACGGCGCGGTTCTCGCCGCGCTCGCGCGCGATGACTGTCCGGTGCGGCGTGTCGCTTGGGTCGAGCGCACGATCCCGGGTGACAGCGACGCACTCGGGGACTATCTGCTCGACCACAAGCGCCCAGACGCGAGTCTCGGACAGCCCCCTGATGAGCTGATCTCCTACCTGCATCTCATCGGTCGCGCTGGTGATGTCGCGGAGGAGCACGAGCTTCTATTCGCGCTGCAGATCGATGCGCAGCGTCCCGCGGCACGCCGCGCGATCAGCCGCATGGGCGGAGGCGATCTCGGTGCGCTCGCGGTCCTCGCGGGAGAGATCGGGCAGCTCATCGAGATGCTCGACACGGCCGCGATCACCGTTACGGGCGTGTTGACTCGTCGTGGGCTGGCAGTCGCGATCCGTGACGCCTATGACCCCTGGGGCCGGCGCGACCGCCAGCGTCAGCTCGAGCGCAGCACCAGCACCATCGTTGATGAGGGAATCGCACCGCATACCGCGGGGCCGGTAGCACGCAGCGAGCACTGGTCGCACCTGGCAGCCGACGGGGCACTGCACTGCACCCTTTGGGCTTCGGAGTGGCCCCGGATCGATGTTCGCGCGCTGTTTCTGCAGCCCCTCTTGATGAGCTCGGGCACAACGCGGACGATCGCGATGTGCATGGAGCTCGTCGGGCCGAGCAAGGCGATCCGGCGCGCCGAGCGAGCCGCGACCGAGACAGCGACCGAGCAGAACCTACGCGCTCGTATCGGGCAGCGCACAAGCCAGCGCCAGTCACAGCGCGACCGTGCTGCCGGCCAGAACGAGCGGGAGCTCGCCGAAGGCCACGCGGCCGTCCGCTACGCAGCGTACGTGACTGTCAGCGTCCCCCGCGACGCTAGCGATGCACTTAACGAGCTCGAGAGTCATATCTCCCGCGTAGAACTTGAGGCCAAGCGCGCACCGCTACGCCTGGAGCGGATGTGGGGCCAGCAAGCCGAAGCATTCACATTCGCGTTGCCGCTATGCCGGGGCCTGCGGTGAGCGGCCGCCGCGAGTATCGCGCAGAGCGCCGCGACCGGCGCGCAGCGCGTCTTGAGCAGCACGCGCGACGCCGCTCGCTGACCCGCAGCGCCTCGCAGCGGCCTTCCGTTCGCCTCGGGCGGCTCCTCCGTCCAGCTGAGCGCGCTGGCCATCAGGTCTCCACCGCCCATATCCAGGCTACTTTTCCGGCGGTCGCGGAGGCCGGCCTGGGCTCGCGCGGCGTCTACATCGGCTCCGATCTGCACGGCGGCTCGTTCGTTTACGACCCGTGGCTGTTGTACGGCGCCGGGGTGCTATCGATCGCGAACACGATCGTGCTCGGGATGCCGGACTACGGCAAGAGCTCGCTCACCAAGAGCTGGCTCTACCGCTCGCGCGTGTTCGGCCGCCGCTGTGAGATCATCGACCCCAAGGGCGAGTACGGGCCCCTGGTGAGCGCCTTGCGGGGTGTGACGCTCCGGATCGAGCCCGGTGGGCAGACACGACTGAACCCGCTCACCCGGATCGGTACCCCGGAGATGCGCGAGAGCCTGCTGCTCGCGGTCGCGCATGCGATGCTCGGCAGGCCACTCGGGCAGGTCGAGGCTGTCGGCCTGGTGGAGGCCCTCGCCGCGGCGGACGAGATGCACTCAGGCGAAGTGTGCGTAGGACAGGTCGTAGAGCAACTACGCGACCCGGCCGAGCGCACGATCCACGCACTGGATCTCTCCCGTGAGGAGACGCGCGAGGAGCTGCGCGAGGTCGCCCTCGCGTTGATGCGTCTCTGCCGCGGGCCGCTGCGTGGCATGTTCGACTCGCCGACCAGCCACGGGGAGGACGTTTGGGATGCCCCCGTGATTTGCCTGGATATCTCCAGTGTCGCCGCTGGCTCAAGTGGCTCGGATCTCGCGCTCGCGATCACGATGGTCTGCGCGACAGCGTTCCTCGACGCGCGCCGTGCGCAGCGCGCCCTCCAAGCCGAGTGCGCCGGCCTGGAGCCCGAGAAGACGATCCGCGTCAATGACGAGGCATGGCGGGCGCTCCCGATCGCGGGTCTCGGGGACTACTTCCAGGCCGCATTCAAGTTGGGCCGCGCGACTGGCGTGCAGCACTGGATGGTCTTGCACCGCCTCTCAGACCTCCTCGCCGCCGGTGACGACGGGAGCCGCCAGCAGGCTCTCGCTAAGGGACTCTTGGCGGAGACGGGGACCGTCATCGTCTACCGCCAGCACCCCGAGGAAATCACGCGCGCGAGGAGCGCGCTTGGCCTATCCTCGACAGAGGCGCAGCGCATCGGGCACTACCCCCAGGGTGTCGCGCTATGGCGGATCGGGGGACGCTCATATGAGGTCCGCCACGTCCGCTCGCGGCAGGAGATCACGCTGACCGCTACCGATGCCGCGATGGCGCCACGCGAGTCGCCCGCCCTCGAGCGTCCTGGTGAGCTTGGAGTTCTCGCGTGAGCGGGGAGTCACACCACTCCGATACCCCTGTGTTGATCGCGCTCGGCGTGGTGCTCGGCGCCCCGGTGTGCGTCGTCTGGCTCACGGGTACTCTCGCGGGGGTTCTCGCCGGTGGCCGCCCGGTCCAGGTCGGGGTAGTGGGCGCCGTACGAGTACTTACCCGCCTTCCGTCGCATCTCTCCCAGCCCGCACTCGCGTGGCCCGCGAGCACCCGCAGTCGGCTACCAGAGGCGTTCGTGTTGCAGGTCTCGCTCGGTGTCTCGGCCGCTCTCGTCTGTGCGCTGCTTGCTGGGGGGCTGGTCGTGCTGGTGTGGCTAGGCCGCCGCGGCGAGCATGGACGCGCGGCTCGCTTCGCTCAGCGCGGCGAGCTTGAGGAGCTCGGGGTCCGTGAGCCCCAGCCAGGGCGTGTCACTCTCGGTATTCACCATCGCAAGCTGATCGCTGCTGAGGAGCGAGCTTCGATCCTGGTCGTCGGCCCGTCCCAGGCCGGCAAGACAAGCGGCCTGATAGTGCCGGCGCTTTTGGAATGGGACGGGCCTCTGCTCTCCACGTCGATCAAGAGCGACGTGGTACACAGCACGCACGTCGCCCGGTCCAAGCGTGGCGAGGTCAGGGTCTTCGACCCGACGGGCTCGTGTGGTTTGCCTTGCGCTCCGTGGTCGCCGATTGTCGCCTCTCAGTCCTGGGAAGGCGCCCGGCGTACTGCCGCGCGACTCCTCGGCGTCGGCGATCACAGCCTGGCTCGCTCGGCGGATGAGACGTTTTGGCGGCCCGCCGGCGCTCGTTATCTCGCGCCGTTGCTGCTCGCCGCGGCGCACGGCGATCTAACGATGCGCGAGGTTCTCTCCTGGATCGCGAGAACCAACGAAGAAGAGCCCGCTGAGCTCCTGGAATCCTGCGCATCCCCCGGTGCCCAGCCGGCGCTCGAGGCGCTGCGCTCGGTATGGGACGCCGACGCGCGCTTTCGCTCCTCACTACTGCAGACCGTCGCGACTTCGCTCGACGCTTGGCAGGAGCCTCAGATCGCGGCGGCGACGATCGGTGATAGCCAGATCAGCGCACGCTGGCTGTTGGAAGGCCCCAACACGCTGTATCTGATCGCCCCGGTGGAGGACCAGCGGCGTCTGCGTGGCCTGTTCGTCGCGTTGCTGGCCGACATCACCGCCGGCGCGTTCGCGGAGTCCGCCCGTAGCGGCAAGCCGATCAACCCGGCCCTGCTGTTAGCGCTCGATGAGGCCGCGAACATCGCGCCGCTTCCCAATCTCGATGAGATCGCCTCGACAGGCCCCGGGCAGGGCGTGCAGCTGCTCAGCGTCTTGCAGGACATCAGCCAGGCCTCCGACCGATGGGGTCGCGAGCGCGCCGAAACACTGCTTGCTAACCATCGCGCGCGTGTGTTCTGCGCAGGCATCGGCGACCGGGCGACACTCGAATACCTGAGCCACACCCTTGGCGAGGAGGAGATCGCCCGCGTAGCCACCCACCGCCAGAGTGCCTTCACGCCAGGCTCACACACCATCTCAAGCGACTTCCGTGCGCTAGCGGCACCCAACCGCATACGCCAGCAGAACGTTGATTCAGCGCTTCTCATCTATGGTCGGCTCCCACCCGCGTGGCTGCGCCTACGTCCGTGGTACCTGGACGCCACACTGAGCGCGCTGGCCGCCGGCCAGCCAAGATCTCTCCGTGTCCCCCGGCGCCCAGTGAGTGCCCTCCTTCGATACGCGTCACGTAAGACCCGATGAGCCGCGAGGTCCCGCACTCCGCGGACCAGCAGATGCCCGGCAGCACACACATGGTCACTGCGAAGGCCGGTCGCGATGTAGATCACCCTGAGATCGGGGGCTTCTTCTCGCGTCAGGTGGTGTGCCTTGTCTTGCCCGATTTTCGCCGCCGCCTTCGGGGCTTCGGCCCCAAGGGGCTTCCCTCGCGTAGCTCGGCTCCGCCCCGCCGGTCGACGGCGTTGTTGGGCTGCGTCAAATACACCACAGACACAAGGGAGTGATCTACATGAACAACTACAAGGCAACCGGCCGTCTCACCAAGGACCCCGAGCTACGAGCGCTGCCCGACGGAACCGCGGCATGCAAGATCACGATCGCGGTCAAGGGCCTAGCCCGCGGCGAGGAGGAGGTGGGCTACATCGACGTGACCTCCTTCGGAGCCAGCGGCGAGGCCGCCTCGCGGGTACTCAGCAAGGGCTGGCTCGTCCTCGCCGACGGGCGCCTTCAGTACCACGACTGGGAGAAGGAGGGCGCCAAGCGCCGCAGCTGGGAGCTCATCGGAAACGTCGAGTTCCTCGCCGCCCCGCGAGGCGAGAGCTCCGAGGCCTCCGAGCCAGAGACGGCGCCAGCCGCCGCCTAGCGAGCCGCACCGCGGCGGGCGCCCGGCAAGGTGCGGGCGCCCTCTCGGTGCGCTTGGAGATCAAGATGAACTTCGCAGACATCATCATGCGCCAGCTCGCGGCGGAGCGAGCGAGCCGCGCTGAGCTCTCGCGGGCGCTGTGGTCCATGAGCGCAGGAGAGCGCGAGGCCGCGATGTGGCGCGGTGAGCTCACGGGCAGCCAGCTACTCGAGTGGGCGCAGAGGCGCCCCCATGAGGTACCTACGATCAACGGGGAGTGGGCCTTTATCGCCGCCCGCACACCGGAGGTCGCCGACCTCGACGAGACGAAGTAGTGGCCGGCAGACGGAGACCGTCCTCGGGTGCGGCGGAGCTCTTCCTCGGCACGCTTGCTGCCTGTGCTCCGAAGCACTCGCTGCTGGAGGTCCGCTACCGTGCCGAGGAAGCGCGGCTCGCGCGGTTCTTCATTGGTGTCCGTGTCTCCAGTGCCGCGCGGATCATTACGCAGATCGGACAGCGCACCGATGTGTACGTCGGCTGCGCCCCCAGGGTGCGCCGCAGCGGCGGACGCGAAGACATCGCGCCGACCGCGCTGCTGTGGGCCGACTGCGACGGCCCCGATGGCGCCACGGCTCTCCATGCGTTCCCCATCCCGCCGAGTGTCATCGTGCGATCTGGCACGGCTACCAACGCGCACGCCTTCTGGGCGCTCACGAGCGCACTGGCCCTGCACGCGCTCGAGGATGCAAACCGTAGGCTCGCGTTAGTGCTCGCCGCCGACCCGATGTGCGTCGATGGAGCGCGCATCCTCCGCGTCCCAGGAACCCTCAACTACAAGCACGACACCCCGCGGCCCGTGCGGCTGCACAGATACACCCCGGCTCGCTACCGCTCTAGCGAAATCCTCGCAGCCCTCCCCCCTGTGCCACCCACACCCACCCTCTTCCGGGGCACTCCACCTGGTCTGCCTCGCACGAGTGACCCGCTGTTGAGCATCGCTCCAGCGGACTATGTGCGGGTCCTCACCGGGCGAGAACCGGGTCGCGATCACAAGATCGCCTGTCCCCTTCACACTGAGAAAACACCGAGCTTCCATGTCTATTCGACCGCGGAGCTGGGTTGGGCGTGCTTCGGCTGCCCAACCCCGACCGGTAAACCACTCGGCGGGGATATCTACACGCTCGCATCGCTGCTCTGGTTAACCGGCCAATCGCGGGACGTGCCGTTGCGGGGCCGACAGTTCATCGAGGTTCGTCGACGCTTGATGGCGATTTTCTTTGGTGAGAACGCCGATATGTGAATGCTGGTCATGCGATATGGGAGCTTGCGATGATCGCGTCGCGGCGGCTGCCACCGGAAACCACGTATCGCCCCGTCCTGTCGTCGGAGTAAGGATCATCAAGATGACAGCGACCAGCACAATGCGAGATCCCCGGTAGCGAGTCATCCCTCTACCGCTATTTGTCAGCCATACGATTCATCAGTTGGAATCCGGGAGCTTACCATCTCCTCAGAAGCTCAGACCCGCCCCGCGCCCGCACCTACGAGAGATGGCTCGTTGGGCGCCCGCTCGCCGGCAGGCGGCGCTACATCACCCTTGGCGCCCACGACGTCCCCCAGTAGACGCTTCTATCGGGGTCACGCGCTACCGTCCATGATATGGCCGGCCGCGAGCCGATCCCTCTCGATATCACCCTCGATGGGCAGCCTGAGCGCTTTCAGACGCTCCTGCTTAACGCTGGCGCCTATGCGTTGGTGCTCTCGAGCGTCCTACCTGCACGCGCAATCGAGCTGCACTCAAGCTATCTCGGGCACCCCGGCACCCCGACACAGGCTACCCATCTGCTGCTCGCCCCAGGCCTCAGCGCAAGCGACGCGGTCGAGCACGACCACACCGCGATCCCTGTGATCATCGCGCGACGACGCTGCCTCTACGACCATCTGCAGCGCCTCCAGGATCATCTCGCGCAGCTGGGGTACACCGCCCAGATACCGCTCGCAGATGACACACTCCTTGCCGTAGAGCGCTAGCCCCCGGGCAGGGCTCTGGCCCTCCCGATCTTGGCACGCCAAGGGGCGTGCGGGTAGTTCGGGATCAGCGCCGCGCTGGGCGGTGCTCCAACGGGAAGGAAGTACCACATGCCTCCGCAGACCAGTACCACAAGCTCGCAGTACGAGTCCGCGTACGCTGGTATCGGTTCGCGCCAGACCCCGCCACAGCTACTCGAGCTGATGACACGCGCTGCCACCGCACTCGCATCGCAGGGATGGACGCTACGCACCGGCATGGCGCCCGGCGCTGACCAGGCTTTCTACCGTGGTGCGCGCGAGCACGGCCCCGTGGAGCTCTACCTGCCCTGGCCCGGCTTCGAGACAGACGCTCGTCCCTCCACCGTAGAGGCCGGCAGCGAGTTTCGTGCTCGAGCGGCCTTTGGACGCCGCCTACCAGATCGCAGCGCGCTTTCACCCGGCGTGGTCGCGGCTATCCAGCGGAGCACGCCGCTTGCACGCACGAAACTCTCACCAGATCCTCGGACGCGACCTGAACATCCCGGTTCGCTTCGTCGCGTGCTGGACACCGGAAGGGAGCCTCGACGGTCGCGGACAGCGGGTCGGCGGAACCGGGCAGGCGCTGCGAATCGCCGCCCACCACGACATCCCGGTCTTCAACCTCGCCCGGGCAGATCACCTCAGCCGCCTACAGGCCGCACTCGAGGACCACAGCTAAAACGCTCTGGCTCGCACTTTTGCAGCAGCTGCCTGTGGACTACTAGAGCTGCTTGTAGGGGTGGACCAACCTAAACGTCAATCCCGGTGGCCTCTCTCGATCCTCAGTGTGATCGAGACGTAAATCTTGATCTTGCCGGGTGTCTTTGAGCGTCGGCGTTTGAGCTCGCGCACCGAGGCAATCGCGGGTGGTAACGCGAGCAAGACGAGGGCGAGCTGCAAGATCACACCTACACGATCGCAACCACACCCGATGAATACAATTGTCTTAGGTGGTTTGTGCTCTGGCTTGCGCGCGAGACCGCTGAGGTCGTGGGTCGTGGCTCCCAGCGAGGCCGCCGACCCCTCCCATGATCGCACGCTGCGCGTGCGTGGGCATGGGGAGAAGGCCAGCGGGGTCCCAGTAGTGCCGCCGCTATCCCGAGTGCACCGCCCATTCGCGGAAGCCGGGGGCGCCCCGTCCAAGGGTCGCACGCTTTGCGTGCCTTGGGCCGGGCGTAGCCCCCGCGCCAGGCGGGGGACGACCACAAGGGAGCCCGATGCCTACAAAAGATGCCCTACAGAAGCTAGCGCGCAAGAACGGTCTTGACATCGCGACCGCTGGGCGCGAAGAACTGGCCGCGCACATCAAAGCGCTCGAAGACCTCTACCGCGCGCATCCCGCACAGCAGGCGCTCGAGGGACTTCACCGCTATCTCTTTCCCGAGCGCTACACCGCCGTGGCGATGTATGAGTGGCACGCCGGGACAATCGAGGACGTCGCCGAGCGCATCGAGCTGGCGCTACCCAATGCGCCCCGCGTCCATGACGGTAAGCAGCCGCGATGACAAGCGCGCTTTCACCCCAGTCGGCGGACGTCTCCGGCCCGGTACATCTCATCCACCTCTAGGAGCCCTACCGTCACGCCCGTCACTATCTCGGGCGGATGACAGATGTCGAGCGTCGCCTCGCGCTGCATCGCGACGGCCGGGTTCACCGCTATTACACGCGGCCACCGCCGCGGTGATCCCTTTGCGGGTTGCTCGTACCCGGTTTTGGGGAACGCCATCTCGAGCGGCGTCTTCGCCGCTACAAGAACACCCCGCGTGAGCTGTGCCCAATCTGTCGAAACGAAGCCAAGCCGCCGGCGGACGACGAGGGGTAGATAACACCCCGGGCCAGCCGGGGTCGCTCGCCAACGGTCCCCAGCCGCGTATGAAAGTCGCTATTGGCGAGATGACCCGGCTTCCTTCGCGGCCTGGCCTCCCGATGATCGCACGCGGGGCGTGCTTTGAGGTCGGCGCAGGCCCGCACCGGGTGGGCCCAAGGAAAGGAAGCTCATATGAGCATCAGCGCGCTGATTATCCCCGCAGACGAGGCACTACGCGTCCGGAGGATCACCATTGCACAGGACGGGCTAGCCGATCTGCAGGCCGCAGTAGGAGGATCGATCAAGGCCGTCCCGTACTACGCTCACGATGGGATCACCGCCTACATCAACGAATCTGGCCAGTTCGAATGTGAGCCTAACCCCCGAGCGACACAGCTCCTCGGCCCCGGCCTGCTCGCGGGGGACTACATCGCCGGCAACCTCGTGGTGTGTGGCTTTGACCCCTACAAGGGCGAAAATCTCGACTGCCCAGAGTGGTTTGAGACACGACTCGAGCGCCCTCGAATCCTTCAGGACCCCGACGCGTTCAAACAGTATGAGCGTAGTACAAGCCGTGAATGGGCGCTCACCGCAGACACCGAGGGCCGCTTCAGTATCGCTGTGCTACTGGTCACATTTGAGCTTCCCGGCGTTGATATATCCAGTGTGCCACACGGTTATCAGTTCACGGCGTTGCTCGGCTGCCAGACCCGCCCAAGCAGCCCCAATGCTTGTCCAGTACCGGGCGACTTCGATAAAAGCCTTCGCATCTGCCGCGAGGAAGTCCCCGGCTTCTCGCGGCGTGGACTAGACCGCTTCGACGAAGACGCAATCGAACGCCTCCGCGGCCTATATGCAAGGAGCCACCCACGAGTGACGAGGTTCTTCCGTCTCTCTTCAGGGGCCGCCCTGTAACCAGGTCAGCCACATGCGGGGCGTCCCTCCCAAGGATCGCACGCTGCGCGTGCGGGGTCGGGTAAAGCCCTCGCATCACGAGCGTGGGCATCTGACCAAGGAGCCCAATATGCCAATCACAAAGAAACATCTCACCGATGAGCAGCGCGCTGAACGGCGCCAAGCCGACCGCGAGTTTGCCCGCGAAGCCGTCGAGCATCTGAATACCTCCGAGGGCTGGCAGACGTGGCTCGAAACTCGCCAGCGCTTTCACCGCTACAGCCTGAGCAACCAGCTCCTGGTCGCGATGCAGCGCCCCACCGCGACGCGCGTAGCAGGCTTCCGGGCATGGCTCAAACTCGGGTACGCCGTCCAGCGCGGCGAGACAGCGATCCGCATATGGCTACCGATACCGCCCTCGCGCAAGCAGGTCGAGCGGTGGGAGAAGCATGGCGGTGACGCGAAAGACAAGCCTCGCACATACTTCAAGATGGGTCCCGTCTTCGACCGCGCCCAGGTCGCGCCGCTGCCTGCGCCCGCGACACCCGTGCCGCTCGACCCGCCCATACGCGAGATCACCGGCGACGATCTCGCTCCAACCATCCCCATCCTGGTCGCGCTGGCATCCGAGATCGGCTCAGTCGTGGAGCTCGAGACGATTAGCGGTAATCGCCAGGGCTACTACGAGCTTGAGAGTCGACGCATCGCGATCCGCGAGGACATTTCACCAAACGCGCAGGCCAAGACCCTGATCCACGAGCTCTCACACGCTCTGCTACGCGCCGAACCATCAAAGGAGGACCCGAAGCTCACACGAGCAGCAGAGGAGCTAGTAGTCGAGTCGGTCGCTTACACCGTCTGCGGCGCTCTCGGCTTGGACAGCTCCGGCTACTCAATCCCATACCTAGCTTCATGGGCGGCCAGAGAAGACATCGCGACGCTCGAGCGAACCGCGACGCTGATCGACAGGCTCGCGCGACGGATCGAGACCGCCGTACTCCCCCACCACACCCCCGCCCTCTCACCATGACCACCATACTGCAGCCCAGCCGGTCCCAGCCTGACGCTAACGCCCTCTGCGCAGAGCCACGTTCAGCCGCCCAGGGCGCGCACCAGCAGCACTCGCGACGAGAACCAGCTTCGACTCATGTCGCACCCTTCTGGACAGCACAAATACCGATCGTGCCCTTCCGCGGCTTGGCCTCACCTCACGCCTCGCGACGAGCAACAACCGCTTGCCGCGTGGAATATCGAGATGGATTATCACTGGGCCGTGCTCACCGGCAGGGACGTCCACAGTCACACTCAGTCGCATACCGCGGCGATCCTCGCTGATGCGCAGCGGGCGCAGACTACCTCCTTCCCTGCCTTTTTCGCTCGGGGCAGGAGCGGGAACCCTAACCGCCGTGGTCGCCGCGTTCTGCGGCCCGCCTTTACCCGCGCTATCTACCAGCCACAGCCGAACCGTGTAGCTACCCGGACCGGGGGCGGTGAGCTGCCCGGCCCCCGCGGCGCTCACAGCGGCCGGCGGCGCGCAAGTCGCTTGACAGAGCTGCGCAAAGGCGCCTGTCACCGGCTCGGGAGGGTTCGCGGGGTCACTCCACGCGAGGTTCACCACATCCGAGCCGGCGGCGGCGTTTGCCGTCAAGCTCGCGGGGGCAGCGGGACCATTGTTGTCGACCACCAGCGGCGGTGATGTGAGCACCGTCGTGTTGCCCGCCGTGTCGGTCACTACCAGCGTCAATTCGGTGTGCCCGTCCGGGAAACGCGTTGTGTTGACGTTCACCAAGCCTGGCTGGAGCTCTGGGCATGGCACGGCCTGAGTGAAGTCACATGACTCCTGTACGCTTGCGCCGAGCGCGCCGCTATCGCTCACCGACAGCTGCTCGATTCCGCTCGGGTCAGTCGCCTGGAAGGTCAACGGGACGGTACCCGAGACAACTCCGCTGTCCCACAGCAACCCGGCCTCACTCGATACAACGGGCGAGGACTGCTCAGTCAGCGTGACCGTAACCGAGTACATCTCGGCGGTCGCGAAGGGAAAGCCGGGGCTCCCCGATAGGCAGTACTGGTCGGCACCCTGTAGCTGGCACTCCACACCGAAGAACAACCCGCTCGTCGCCAGCCCGGAGAAGCTCGCGGCCACCTGGTTGTTGGGGGTGCTGCAGCTGTAGTGGTTCTGGAAGGTCGCCGCGCACGTTTCAAGCGGCGTGCCGTCAGCCTCAAAGAGCCCGGCCACAAGATCGTCCTTCTGCGCTTCAAGGGAGCGGTAGTAGCTCACGGCAGTGACCGTCGTTGCGAGCGGGACGGTAAACGACCAGCCCGCGCGGGCGCCACCCTCAATGTGGGTGCCTGGTGCTTCGGTGTTGTCCTGCGCGGAGAGCGAACCCTGGTTTCCGGCGCCTAGCGGGCCGACCGCTGGGCCACCGCACATGTCCCCGACGGTTAGAGCGCCGGGGGAGGTGTTGACTTCACTCCAAGGCCCCGGGGTCGTGAACGGGCTGCACGCGCTGACGGTGTAGCTGCCCGCGAAAGCCGTTGCGGCGAGCACAAGTAGCAGCGCGAGCACGCTCGCGAAGACCACCGGGATGTGTGTGAGCGCTGTCTTGCTCATTCTTGGTCTCTCTAGAGCACTGTCAGGACTGGTCCTGCTGTCTTACCCAACACCAGCCGGAGCTCAACGAAGCGCGGTCTGCGCGTGCGAACCACCAGCATTGCGCGCGTCGAGACCAGGCGGCGCACGCCGTGAGCGAAGTCCAGCTGCACATGAAGCCGAACGCCGTGCGGCAGGCGAGCGACCTTGATCCTCAATACCCCCCGGTGCCATTGAAGCACGCGTAACACAACCGCTCCCGGCCCTTGGGATGCCGGTGGCGTGGTGGATGTTCCCGGCGGGGTCCCGGACGGTACTGGGGGTGGCTTGGGGATGGTGGAGTTCCCGGCCGCGACGATGGCACCCAACCCGTCAGCCTGGAATGCCGCGGTGACGTTCAAATCTCCGTCGGAGGCGGTGCTCACGAGCAGCTGCTCGGCATGAGCGTAGGTTAGCCCCGGGTCATAGCTCATGAGCGCGACCAGCACAGCGGCGGCGAACGTCGAGGCCTGCGAGGTCCCATCGCCACAACAGTTAGCCTGGTCGGTAAACGGGTCCGCCTCATTCAGCCCGCAACCCGGGGCATAGAACGTCAGCCCCTCCTCGGCTGAGAACGAGCACAGCGACCCCGGCGCCCCATCGCTCATCTGGTCAGCCTGCGCGGTAAACGCACCCACAGCGAGGATGCCCGGCTGTGCACCGGGCTCCTCGACCGCACCGGGCGTATTCCCGGCCGCTGCGAGGATCGCGACTTTGCTCGCGTCGGCCTCCTCTACCGCGTTCTGCAGGCTCTGCGCCTGGTCGGGACTCGGCGGGATAGTCGAAGACAGCGCCAGGTCGATCGCACGCACACCCGATCCCTGCTGAAGACACTTATTGATCGCGGCCGCGTAGTCGTTGAACTCGAAAGTTGGCTCCTGGCCGGGAGCTGGCTGTTCGGTCGCTCGCATGGAGACGATCTTCAGCTGCGGCCAGGCGCCGACCATTCCCACACCGGCGGCGCCGGCGATCATTGCCATCGTGGTGCCGTGGCCCTGCGGGTCTACGTCTTCGCCGCTGCCGCCTTCCAACGCGGTCGCGGAGACCAACCCGGGGCTCGTGTCTGGGTTGGCGTGCACGCCGGTGTCGACGAGGCATAGCTCCCCGGCACCGTGCTGGGGGGGCGGGGCGTAGGCAAGGAACGCGGCGTTCGCTGCCTGGGCCTGGGCCGTGACCGCGGGTGTAGCCGCCGGCGCGGGGCCTGCGAGTACAAGCATGGCGCACAGCGCGAGAGCGATTGCGGGCGTTGAGCGCATCAGTGCACTACAGCCTCGCGTTCGGGGGAGTGAGACGCCTGCCACAAGCTGGTGGCGGGCGTCTGGGCGCGGAAGGCGAAGCGCCGCCCGAGCGTCAGCGGCGAGCTGTGGTAGACGTAGCGGTAGGTGCCGTTCGCGTTGACGCGGATCGCGTGACCGACGGCCTCCCATTCGTGTCCCGCCCGCGTTTCGATTGTGACCAGCGGCCGCGGCGAGCCCAGCGGGCTGATCGCTAGCCTCCCAGAGAACACCAGCCGCGCACCGCCCGGTGTACGAACATGCAGGTTGAGTACGGGCGAGACGGTCTCACTGATCGTGACACCAGCACCGGCGTTCGCGGCGTTCGCGGCGTTCCCGTAGACGATCCGCAGCAGCCGTGACGGGCCCTTTGGGGCGTCTAGTACCCATTCCCCCGCCGCGTTGCTCGTCGTGTGAGCCAGTACCACCGGCGGACCCGGGGAGGTGACCCCGTCCTGGGCCATGAGCGACATGGTGACACCCGGCGCGGGTGCGCCTGCCGGGTTGCGAAGCTCTCCCGAGAGCGTCAGTGCCGAAGCGGTGTAGGAGCACCTGGGGGCCTTGCCGAGTGCGGCGGTGCGCTTGCCGAGGACGATCTCATACGCCGGTTCAGCCTCCGGGGAGGTCGTGAGTGGTGAGCTGAGTAGCGAGCTCACGGTCGTGCGGTTCGTGGTGGTGATAGTGCCGTCATAGACCGGGCTTGAGTTCTGCGCCGCGCTTGTCACGATCACCTTGAGCGTGTGCGTGCCGTCGCCCAATACCGTGGTATTTACGGGAATGTCGACGGTCTCGGTCTGCTCGCATGGCTGCTGGTAGTCGAACATCAGCGCCCCCGAGATGCTGCCCACCGCGGCGCAGTGACCGCCGTTGCCGTTGGGAGTGCCTTGGTAGAACTTCTGCCCGTCGATTTCCAGCGTCACGCTGTAAACGCCGGGGCCGCTGTCGCCGGCGGTGAACTGAAGATCCGCTGTCCCGTGGGCGTCTGGTTCAAGCAGCGAGCCTGAGAACCCCGAGCCGGTAGGCGCCGAGTCATTTTCGAGCAGGAGATCAGCCCACCAAAGCTTGACGAGCGACCAGCCTCCTTCGCTGCCTCCTTCATCGCAGACCCGGCCTGGCACTGTCTGCCCTCCGCAGCCCGAGCTCAGGTAGAGGTTGCCGCCGCGCCCTTCGGGAATCTCGAGCACGCCAGTGAAGTCGTTGCTGCCATTCGCGCACGGGGGTTGACCGGTTGCGCACTGGAAGATGACGTTCGAGCCGTCGTAGATATCTTCGGGTGTGTAGGCGACCGCCGTGCCCGACGCTCCGTACCCGTATCCGTCCGCGTAGAAGCTCACGTCAACCGAGCCGCCGATCAGCCTCGAGCCATCGGGTGGGCTGTATTTAAGCGTCTCCGCCGAACCGACCCCTACAGGAGCGTCCGTGCTGAGGATCGCGATCATGGGGTCGTCGGGCCCACAGCTCGTGCTGCTGTTCGACCCGTACCCGCCTCCTTCAGCGAAGCTCGTCCATCCTTCGCTCGGTGCCACGGACAGGTTCGGGTTGACGCAGCTCGCGACTCCCCAAGCGTCGGCGTAAACCGGTGCCGGGTCGACCAGCATCGGGGTCGCCAAAGCACCGGGTAGGACGAGCCCACACGTCAACGCGAGCGCCGTGCAGCGCACACGCGGGAACCCAAGCCCGCGATGCTTCAGCAGCCTAGCTCGCCGGGAACGCACTGGTCCTGGGACCTCGAGGGTGTAGTAGCACTTGCCGGCGGGGCCTCTTGGGTATGTCCCGGGG
This sequence comes from uncultured Solirubrobacterales bacterium, assembly GCA_963747875.1. Lineage (GTDB taxonomy): Bacteria > Actinomycetota > Thermoleophilia > Solirubrobacterales > Solirubrobacteraceae > Palsa-744. Next base: position 3,525,126 of record CAVVGU010000001.1, on the reverse strand, counting down.
CGCTTTCGTTCGGCCGACTGACGGAGGACGATCCCAAGGACGCCGGCGTCGGCGCTGCGGGCTGGATCCCCCCGGCCGACTTGCCAGCCCTCGGGCTCGCTACCGCCGGCGCGGAGACACCACCATGAGCGAGGACCACCGATGATCCTCTATCGCCCTCCCCCCTTCCTCTCGGGGTCTTTCGCTGACGCGTACCCTCGGCGGCACCCTGTGCCTTGGGAGATCGCCTCGCCGGGGAGGAGCTCGCACCCGCGCTCGTCACTGTTGCGTTGACCTTCGGAATGGAGGACTCGTGTCGTGGCGCAGACCCACGATGATCGGTGACTGCGAGCAGTACCGCGGTGGCTGTTGCAGCCGCGACCGCGATCCCCACGAGCCGCCAAGAGGGACGCGAGGCGTGCCTACCGGCACGATGCGCCAACGACGCGAATGGCGAGCTCGAGTCCGGGTCTGTGCGGCGGCGAAGCTCCGTTGTCGGCTGGTCCCAGACCGAGCGCTCTGCGAGCGGGAAGTTTCCCGGGCGCACAAACCGATTCTGGTCCTCCCGCGCCTGCGCGCCGTGAAAGCCGTGGCCATGGTCCTCCCCCTCGTGCTCTCGCTGCCTCAGTGGGATGATCTGGGCGACCAGTCCATCCTCGCCCTCGGCGGAGAGGTCATCACCATCGCGCGGTGGCACTATGGTTCCTCCATGCAGTCCAGCCATAGCTGCATAGCCGTAAAGAATACAAAACCACGCTGTCTTTGCTAATTTGGTCTAGATGCCCGAACAACAGCCCCCTCCGAACCCCGAGGTCCTCACGATCGAGCAGGTCTCCTACCTGCTCCAGATCACAAGGCAGACCGTCCGCAACTGGATCAAGGGGGGCGCTCTGCCCGCGATCAAAGTCAAGCATGTCTACCGCATCAGGAGAGAGGATCTCGACGCCATGCTCGCTCGCGAGCATGGCAGCAGCGGGCCGCTGGGAACGCATCGCGATCCGTGGGCGCCGGAGACCCTGGGATCGCCCGTCCGACGTCGAGAGGCCGAGCGTCCACCGTCGGTTTGGGACGGGACAGGCGGTCGTATAGTCCCCCAGCGGCGTGGACGGCGCGCTAGCGATACGCGTCAGTGACGGGGTACCACCGCGTCCCGCGGGGCAAGTATCCAGCAAAGCTGGCATTGGAGACTCCATCCCTGCTCCAATCCGGTTCAAATCCCATTCAGTAGACGCCTAAGAATAGAAGCGTCAACCCAGATCATAGCGCTGTTCCATATAACGGCGCTGGACCCGGTGGCCTTCTCGGCCTGCCTATTATCTTGCGTTACGGTGGGTTCTAAGCCGAGCGGCGCGTTCGTGCTCGCGGACGGCTTGTTGCTCGGTCTTCGTCGCCGACGGCCTCCGCCAACTCGCCAGCCGTCGTTGCTATCTCGTCATAGGCCCATGCGACCTCGAGCATGTTTGTGCCTGCTGCCATCGAGCGCAAGCGGACAACGGCTCGGTCAAAGCGCTGCCATAGGCTGTCCGGGCCGCGCCGTCCGGTGCCCGGCCGCAGCTCATACGGGGGCTCACTATCGGCCTTGCGCGCAGGCGGCCACTCGAAGCCAGCAGCGTCCGCCTCACGGCAAACACGGGCTGCCTCGTCTGCCCCACGAGCGAGCGCAGCGAGACGGTCCGCGAACCCCGGGTCGGGGGGAGCCAGCTTATGCGCCTCAACGGCGCTGGCCCAACTGAGCATCCCGTGCTGGAACTCTGCCAGCACCTCTTTCTCGCTAGCCGCCGGTGCCTCACGCTTAACAGCACTGTTTTTGCTCATTTGGGTACTAGCGTAGCTGACAGCTCGGCTGTCTGCCATCCTGCGGCTGAGGCCGGGCCCGCGTAAAGGCCAGCAGACCGCTCGCCGTCCGCGGATGCGCTGCGCGTCGCCTCCGGCGAGCCGGACGGACCATCACCTCGCCCTCGGAGGCCCGCTCAATGGCCGACGTGCCGATCCAGCCGTCCTGCGCGCATCCTCGACCTACTCACAACACTAGCTGGCTCGCTCGTCGATCAACCTCTGCCCAGAAGGCGGAGGGACACTCCGACGCCGTGGATACATAGCAAAACGCTGGCGTGATTGCCCGTCAACGTCTAGGCGCCTATGCCTGCGGAGATCAAGCTGGGATGAAAGCTGTCGGTGCTCCGCTCATATCGTGTATCGGTAGACGTAACCGTAGCCGTTGGGCCACACCCTTCCCCCGCTGCAAGGCCCTATCGGGCTCAAGCAATTGAGAGTCTCCCGCCCGCCGGCGGGAGCACAGAAGTTTCATTATCAATTGCTTGACAGCTCCTCCAGGGCGTGGCTTTGGGCCGCCTGTGGCGGCTGCGCCGCCCTGCAAATAGCAGGAGGAACGACAGCCGATAGTGACTCAATACCCCAGGGAGGCTCAAAATGTCAGAAAGGCATTCATCGATCAAGCCCACTGCACGACAGTTGCGTTATCTGCGTGTCTTGGCTACACGTACAGGTACGACGTTCACTACTCCACGGAGTATCGCCGAGGCCAGGCGCCAGATCAAGGAGATGGAGCAGCGCAAGCGGACTCCCAGGAGCGATGTGCAGCGTGAGCGTCGCGAAGTGTCTATGGATATGGCGACTCGTCGCGGTGATGCCACTCGGGTGAGGCGCGATGAGCTCTCGGGCTACGGGTCGAGTGCGACATGGGGCAGCCCATCCCCGGAAGAAGCTGGGCCGCGAGTGGTCAACTGCCACCGTGAGGCCTACGACGTTCTGATCGACCGCACTACGAAGTGGGGCAATCCGTTTGTGGTGGGCCGAGACGGCACCCGAGAGGAGTGCATCGAGAAATTCGAAAGGTGGGCACCTACCCAGCCGCACCTCATGGCAGCACTGCTTGAGCTACGGGGCAAGACCCTTGGCTGCCACTGCAAGCCCAAGACCTGCCACGGCGATCCGCTGTGCCGGTGGGCGAACGCCCCACTCACTGCGGAGCCCACTGCTCAAGTCCAGGTCAAGGGCGAGCCCCACGTATTCGCTGGATATCGCACAGGCAGCGAGCGGCGTCTCATAGTCGTGCAGCGTATCCGTGGAGCGATCCGGGTGGGCGACCTTTCAGCCAACGGCAAAGGCAAGCGTTATCTCGTCGCAGACGGCTTGAAAACCTGCGGCGAACTCGACGACCTGCTGAACGACTACAACGGCCAGATCGCCAAGTTCAGCGTGGTCCCGGCGAGCCCGTCCGCCGTCACCCGGGACGTGGTTGATCACCTATACGAGCTCATGGCCTGAGCCGGCGCGCTTGTCGATCAGCCGGGATTGACCGGCGAGCGCCGGCAGCCCTAGGATCGCACCCTGCGGGTGCGGAGGGCTGCCACCGGCGCTCGCGCGGTGCGAGCGCCACGACAAAGTCAGGAGGCAGTCCACGATGGGCTATACACACTATTTCGCCTATGACCCCGACGCCGAGTCGTTCATCACAGCATGGCCGCAGATGGTCGACGACGCGCGTGCCATCGGCGTGCATGTGCAGGAGACGCTCGGCGTCAGGCTCGCCGGCGGCATGGGTGAGGGCCGACCCGAATTCACCGAGCGCTGGATCTGGTTCAACGGACCCAGCAGACGTGATCTTGGCCATGAGACGCTTCTGATCGACCCCCAGCCGTGGCGAGTCTGGGAGGAGGCCGCCGCAGACGGACAGCAGCACTGGGCCAAAGAAGAACACAAGCGTCTGCGCGAGAGGGGCTTTGTGTGGGCATTCTGTAAGACTGCGCGCAAGCCCTACGACATCGCCGTCACCTCAGTACTCCTGCGCTGCCGACATCTGGCTCCCGATTCCTTCGTAATCGATTCGGATGGTCAGTGGGAACGTGAGTGGCACCACGGCGCGATGTACTGGGGCCCGGCTGCGAGACCGGCACGGCACCCGTGCAGATCATCAAGACGCTGTTCGGACAGGTCGAGACCGTCGAGGCGAGTCCTCTCGTCCCAACCACCGACGGGCCGCCTTCTGCCCGCAGACGAACCCCGAGTCGAACCGAGGAGGTGAAGTCATGAGTGGCGCCATGACCCGTCAGCAGGTCTTCGCCGAGCTCGCCAAGCGAGGGGTCCACACCGCGAGCTTGGAGTTCACCGGCGGCAACGATGAAGGCCATGCTGAGAGCATCGAGTTCCTCGACGCGGACGGCAATGCGATCGAACCCTCGATCCGCGTCTACTACGGAGCCGACAATGCGGGAACCGATGCCGCGCTTTCCGATGCTCTACAGGAGCCCATATACGAGAAGTGGGGTAGCTTTGCCGGCGACTTCTCGGTATGCCGCCACTGCATCTGGCATGTCGCTGACCACCTGGTCGAACTGGACTACTCGGAATCCGAATACACGCCGCATACGGAGGTGATCTGAGTGGCCACACTCGCACACCTCCCTAGCACCGCGCCGGAGGCCGAGCGCGCCTATCTCCAGGCGAGCGAGCGCGTGAACGCCTGCGCACGCCAGGTATTGATCGGCGAACTTCTGCGCATGGCCTATGAGCAGCCGACGATCAAGGCATTCACGCTCGCCGCCACTGACGCGTACGACGACGAAGGGGACTGGATCCTTTGCCTCGACGGCGGACTCGACCTTGGCGCGAGCTCGGATGACGGAGCAGATGCCTATTGGACAGAGGACCTGATGGGTCACTGGACCATGGACGCACTGCTCGACCTGTTCTCGATCGAGGACCACGGCGACGGCCTGCTCACGGTGACGCAGCTGCGCGCACTTGCTTCCCACGAGGGGGTCGAGGTTTGATGGCCCACCCCTACCACCACGCCGTCAGCACGGCTCGCAAATGGGGCGGCACGCCAGAGGATTACCAAGCGATCCACGACTGGTTCGATGCGACGAAGGCGCTGACTGCTGATTCGCGCCACCGCGCGCTGCGCCACCACGCAGAGGGCATCTTCCTGTGCGAGCAGCTCTTCGGCACGACCATCACGATTAGCACCGGACGGAAGATCCCGGTGCGCTGGATCGGCGAGCAGCACGTCCGCGAGGGATCTCGGCCGTATCCCCTCGGCGATTGACTGGCTGCTCTGCATCCAGCCAGAGAGCTGGATGGCGCGCAACGCGATGCCGCTCGCGCGCATCCAAGAGGCCGAGCGCCAGCGACCCGCTCGTGGACTCCTGCCTGCAGGCGGCTGAGCATCCCATTCAGCCGATGAATGGAGTCTCCCGACAGACCGCAGACCGGCTATCTTTCGTTTTGCGAAATGTAGCTATTTTTGCTAATTTGGTTTCTAGTGACCCTAGACCACGAGGACATCGAGGCGATCGCCGACGAACTTGCCGGCCGACTCGCAGGCCAGGTCGCGGACCAAGTGGCAGCGCGACTGGAGGGAGCCTCTCCCGGCCGGCGCGAGGCGCTGATCGACGCGCAGGAGGTCGCCCGACTGACCGGCCGCACACGGGAGTGGGTATACGACCACCAAGGCGAATTGGGCGCCATCAGGCTCGGCTCAGGCCCAAAGCCGCGACTCGGCTTCGACCCGGCGCGGGTGCTCGCCCTCATGGAAAGAGTCGATGATCCAACCCCTGTGAGCACGCCTCCGGTCGCAAAGCCCAGCCGGCACCGTCACCAACGAGCCGACCGCACCGCAGCCGGTGCCGAACTGCTGCGCGTCCGCGGCCACGAGAGCTAGCATGACGGGCCCCTTCTGCCTCGCAACGATCAGCAGCTACATAGCGCGTCGTCCGCTCATCGCCCCATGTTCGATGAGAGCAGCGAACCTGCATACTGAGCCCGTGTCCGTGTCGTTCCTCGCAAGCTGATGGCACGGCCAGCGAGAGGACAGGTGATCAAGCCTGCCGGGCGGCGTCGCAGCTTCTCCCTGCGATTCCAGGCCTACGGCAAGCGCGAGGTGATCAAGCTTGGTCGACCGGAGGACGGTTGGACCACCGAGATGGCAGAACGCGAGCTGGCCATCGTCCTGCGCGACGTCGAACTCGGATCATGGAGGCCGCAGCCTCTAGTCGTAGCTCCCGAGCAGCCCGTCGATCCCACATTCCTGGCGTTCTCGTCGGACTGGTTCGCCGCCAAGAAGCTCGAAATCGAGAAGAACACGGCCAGTAGCTATCGCAACGACCTCGAGAACCACCTGCTGCCGTTCTTCAAGGACCACCATCTCTCGCAGATCACCGTCGAAGAGATCGACCGCTATCGCCAGACCAAGGTGCGCCACGCCGCGGAATGCCAAGCCGCGATCGAAGCCGGCAAACCGCGCTTGGTGGACATCGTTGACAGGCGCGGGCGACGCTACCGTCGCGTGCAGAAGCCCCTATCTGCGCGCTCGATCAACATGCACATCGAGCTGCTGCAGCAGATCCTCGAGCTCGCCGTCGAGTACGACCACATGAAAACCAACCCAGCCCTCGGCAAGCGTCGACGGCTGAAGGTCTCCAAGCCCCGTCCGGTACACCTCGACAGCGCCGAACATATCGCGGCTCTCCTCGAAGCAGCTGCCGAACTGGACGCGCGCGATGAAGTCATGACGATCCACGATCGTCGGGGACGCACGTACACGCGACGCCGCCACAATCAGACATTCGGTCGCCGTGCCGCCGTCGCAATCCTCGTGCTCGGCGGCCCTCGCGTTTCAGCGAGCGGCGCGCTCTTGGAACGCGACCTCGATCTAGCAAACGGCCGCTTTGACATCGGCCGTGACAAGACCGCCGCCGGCATGCGCGAAGTCGATCTCCTGCCGCTACTCCGCGACATTCTTACCGAGTACCGCACGCAGAAGATCAGCGAGGGACTCCCGACGAGTCCTGACGACCCGGTGCTACTGACCTCGACCGGCAGCCCGCGTGATCGCCACAACCTACGCAAGCTGCTGGCCTCCGTGGTCAAACGCGCCGAAATGCTAATCACCGACCGTGGCGGGCAGCCGTTGCCGCACGGGATCACTCCCCACAAGCTCAGGCATACCTTCGCGTCGATTCTGATCGCGCTGGGCCGTGACCCGACGATGGTCATGAACCAGCTCGGCCACACCGACCCGGTATTCACGCTCCGTGTATACGCGCACATGATGCGCCACAGTCCGGCCGAGCGAGAGCGTCTGAGAGCGCTCGTCGAAGGGCACGATTGGGCACACATTGGGCACAAAACGCCCGAGTCGGCGGCCGAGACCACACCTCGGGACCCGGCCTGAGATAAAGAAAACCCCCGCGTTAGCAGGGGTTTCCTTTGATCGGGGCGCCCAGATTCGAACTGGGGACCTCACCGACCCGAACGGTGCGCGCTACCAGGCTGCGCCACGCCCCGACGCGGGCTCAGTATCCCACAGAAGCCACCTCGGCCCGGGGCTCGCGGTGCGCCCGCGCCGCGCCATCCCCCCGCGGTGCGCCCGCGCCGCGCCATCCCCCCGCGGTCCGCCCGCGCCACGCCGCCCCCCGCGGTCCGCCCGCGCCACGCCGCCCCCCGCGGTCCGCCCGCGCCACGCCGCCCCCCGCGGTGCGCCCGCGCCGCGCCATCCCTCCCGCGGTCCGCCCGCTCGACCTGTGCCGAGGCACCACCCCGCGCACGCCCCACCGCGGAGCCCACTATCCTCGCCCCGTGCCCGCGCTGCTCACCGACATCGTGGGAGAGCTCGACCGGCTGCTCGAGCCGGGGCGCTTCCAGGACTACTGCCCCAACGGGCTCCAGGTCCCGGGGCGGGCGGAGGTTGCGACGGTGGCCACCGGGGTGAGTGCCCACTTGGAGCTCTTCGAACGCGCCCGCGCGGAGGGGGCGGAGCTGGTGCTCGCCCACCACGGGATCTTCTGGGGGACGGGGCCCGGGCCGATCGACGCCGCGCTAGCGCGGCGTCTGCGGGTGCTGTTCGAGGGGGACATCTCCCTGCTCGCCTACCACCTCCCCCTCGACGCCCACCCCGTAGTGGGGAACAATGCACTGCTCGCCCGCGCCCTCGGAGCGGATGCGCTCGTGCCCTTCGCACCCCACCTGGGGGAGCCCATCGGATGCCTCGCCGAGCTCCCCGCTGGGGGGCTCACCGCGGGGGAACTCTTCGCCCGAGTCGCACACCTCACCGCGCGGGAGCCCCTCGTATTCGACCACGGGCCCCCCACCGTGCGTCGCATCGGGATCGTCACCGGGGCCGGTGCCGAGTTCCTCGCCGACGCGATCGCCGCGGGGGCCGATGCGTTCCTCACCGGGGAGCCCGCTGAGCGTGTGATGGCCCAGGCCCACGAGGCCGGGGTGCACTTCATCGCCGCCGGCCACTACGCCACCGAGACCTTCGGGGTCAAACGCCTCGGGGAGCACCTCGCGGAGCGTTTCGGGGTGCGCCACGTGTTCGTGGACATCCCCAACCCCGTGTAGGGGCCACCACTCAACCCGGGTAGAGGCGACCCCGACTCCCCGTGCAGCGCGGCAGCGCACGCCCGAGAGGGGCGGCGACGTCGGTGGCGCCGCGCAACGCCTGGGAGTCGCCGAATAAAGACCCCACTTTGCGGGAAAGTCAACGGTTGCCACCGTCCGCCCTCAGCGGTATATCTACACACAGTCACCACCCCGACACGAGGAGATTCCCCATATGGCCAATCACCTGACGCCCACCGAGCTTGCCCGCGAGTCCGGCCTGGGGCGCAGAGAGGTCCTTTCGAAGTGCATGGAGCTGGGGGTCCCGATCTTCAAGGGACGCATTGACAAGAGCCTCTTCCTCGCCAACCTCCGCCAGGGCGGATCCCCGGGACAGCGTCCCGCGGCGTTGGGGAGCTAGTCACTCCCTGCTGCCCACCCCCATTGCCCTTCGCCCACGGGCGATCCCCACCAGCCACCCCACCGCCGCGCCCTTCACCGACGGGCGATCCCCACCAGCCACCCCACCGTGCGTCCTCGGCCGGCGGCAGCATCGGGTGGGCGCTCACTCCGAGAAGGCGGTGAATCCGGCTGCGGTGAACCGCCCCAGGGCCCGGCCGAGGGTCTCCGGAGTCCATCGATCCGGTGAGGCGAGCATCATCCGCAAACCCGCGTCCCCGATACCCGCAAGCGCGTGCCCCACGAACTGGGCATTCCCATCGAGCCGACGCGCCGGGGTTCGCTCCGCCAACCAACTCCGAGCCGCTTCGCTGAGCTGGGCGACGAACTGCTCCCGTCCCCGACGGATGCGCGCGTCGATCAACGCGTCCGCAGCGCCCTCCCCGAGCAGGGCGACCCGGTAGGTCTCGGGAGTATCCCTGGCAGCGCGGAGCATCGCGGTGAACCCCGCGATGAGCATCGCCTCTGGATCTGCGAGTCCCGCGCTCGTCGCGAGCGCGGTCCCGAACTGCGCGAATACGCGCTGCTCCTCGCGGTCCAATAGGGCTCCGAAAAGCTCCGCCTTGCTGGCGAAGCACGCGTAGACAACGGGCTTCGTCACCTCCGCGGCACGCGCGATCGCATCCATCGAGGTCCCCTTGTAACCCCGCTCCAGGAAGAGCTCGAACGCAACATCCAGGATCAACGGCCGCCGCCGCTCGGGGCCAAGATGCGCGGCTCGAGCACGCGGTGCCGGCGGAGCTGAGGTCCTCACAGCGATCTTCCTACTCTGGTAGAATTTTTTTCCTACTCGAGTAGAGTCTAGCTTGGATGGGTTGGAGGAATCGCGAGATGGGTCTCGGAGAGAGACTGAGAGAGAGACTGAGAGGGAGACGGATCGGGAGATGGGTCACAGTGCACAATTCGAGACCACTACCCGCAGCGCCGCGTACCGGACCGGGGGGGCGGAGGTCCCCTTCACGCAGTACCTACCCCTGGGGAGCGGACTCCCGCGACTAATTGGCGCTCCGAAGCCATATCCTCTGCTGGAGGAAGGTTCGCCAGACCCATCGGAGGAGAAGAGAGTCATGCACGCAAGTACCGCAGAGCAGACCGCCGGCTCCCAGGCGGAGGTTGCGGGGGCCGACCCCGCGCAGGCCACAACCCCGCGCACGATCGCCGATCTGATCCCCCGCGCCACGGCCTCCTTTCCGGACCACGTCGCGGTACGGCACAAGCAGTCGGGGACCTGGCAGGACGTCACCTACACCGAGCTCGCGCAGATCGTCCAGGAGATCGCGCTCGGCCTGATCGACCTCGGGATCGTGCCGGGGGACCGCGTGTGCATCCTCGCGGGAACCCGTCCCGAGTGGACGTACGTGGACCTCGCGATCACCGCCACTGGGGCGGTGGTGGTGCCGATCTACCAGACCAACTCCCCCGAGGAGTGCCTCTGGGTGATCTCCGACTCCGAGGCCTGCGCGATCGTGTGCGAGAACGCCGAGCAGCTCGCCAAGGTGGCCGCCGTGCGCGAGCAGCTACCGCAGCTACGCACCGTGATCGTGGTGGACCCCGTTGACGGGTCCCCTGGGGCGGCCGCTGCGTCCTCCGCAGCGGCCAGCACCCCCTCTGCGAATGGGGCGGGGGCGACGGCGATGACTGCGATCCCCCTCGCGGAGGTGCGCACCCGCGGGTGCGCACGCGCAGACGGTCCCGCCGAGCTCGAGCGCCTCCGCGCAGCGATCGGCCCGGAGGACCCCTATACGTTCATCTACACCTCCGGCACCACCGGCCCCCCGAAGGGGTGTGTGCTCTCCCACGGCAACTACCGCGCCACGATCGACATGGTGCGCGCCGTGGGGCAGATCCGCGACGACGAGGTCACCTATCTCTTCCTCCCCCTCGCGCACGCGCTCGCGCTGCTGATCCAGCTCGGGGCGTTCGATCGGGGCAGCACGCTCGCTTACTTCGGGGGCGACGTCAAGCAGATCGTGAGCGAGCTGCAGGAGGTCAAACCGACCTTCCTGCCCTCTGTGCCGCGGATCTTCGAGAAGATCTACACCCTCGCCCACGGCGCCATCGAAGCGCAGCCGCCCGAGGAGCGCGCGCAGACCGAGGCCGCGCTCGTGCTGGGCGCCAAGGTCCGCAGCATGATGGCCCGCGAGGAACCCATCCCCGAGGAGCTCCAGGGCCCCTTTGCGGAGGCGGAGGAGAAGCTCTTCAAAAACGTCCGCGCAATCTTCGGTGGACGGGTGCGCCAGGCCGCCACCGGCGCCGCTCCGATCGCGCGGGAGATCCTCGAGTTCTTCTGGGCCTGCGGGATCCCCGTGCTGGAGGGCTACGGGATGACGGAGACCGCCACGATCTCCACTATGTCCACGATCGAGAACCACCGCTTCGGCACCGTGGGGCGTGCGTTGCCGGGGGTGCAGTTGCGGATCGGCGAGGACGGGGAGATCCTGATCAAAGGCCCCAACATCTTCCAGGGCTACCACCACAACGCCGACGCCAGCTTCGGAGCCGTCGAGGAGGGGTGGCTGCACACCGGGGACCTGGGGACTCTCGATGAGGACGGCTACCTCTCGATCACGGGGCGCAAGAAGGACATCATCATCACCGCGGGGGGCAAGAATCTCACCCCGGCCAACATCGAGAACGACCTCAAGCAGTGCCGCTGGATCTCCCAGGCCGTGATGCACGGCGACCGTCGCCCCTACCCCGTGGTGCTGATCACCCTCGATGAGGAGGAGATCTGCGGCTACGCCCGCGAGCGGGGCCTGCCCGAGGATCCCCCGCTGCTCGCGCGCGAGCCCGCGATTCGCGAGCTCATCGGCGCAGAGGTGGATCGCGTCAACGCCGGCTACGCGAGCGCGGAGCAGGTCAAGAAGTTCGCGATCCTCGAGCACGATCTCTCTCAGGCCGGGGGCGAGCTAACCCCCACGCTGAAGGTCAAGCGCAACATCGTTGAAAAAAAGTACGCCGCTGTACTCGACTCGCTGTACGCAGGCAAGTAGGCTGCCGTGATCGACGCTCTAAATTCGTGGAACTGGAAGTCACGCGAAAATACGCTAGCTTTAGGGAAAGAGAACGAGCCACGTAGTTCGTGCCCACCCCCGGGTGCGAGGCTCAAGTGTGAGGACAGCCAAGACCATGCGCAGTGATCCAAGCGACAACGGCGGCCTCTTCGTCGGTAGGCGTCCCGGCACCGCGCCGGTCCACTACCGTGGACTCCCCGAGCGCGGCAGCGCGGCGCGGCAGCGGATCGACAGGTACATCGCGGACGCGATGTTCGCGGCGATGTCAACCCTCAGCCTCTTCTGCTGGGGTCCGATACCGCTCGCCTGCCTGTGGATCGGCTCGCAGGTGGATTACTACGCGAACAGCGTCAGCCTCGGCATCCTCGCGGCGTTCGTGGGGCTGTTCGTGCTGCTGTTCGGGTCACTCAAGCTGATGCGTGGTCTCGACGAGGGGTGGATCCTCGTGCGGCGTGCCGCGGGCTACGATCAGCGCACGGGCGTGCTCTCCCGTGTGTTTGCGATTACCGCCGCGATCTGCGCGGGGGCGTTTGGGATCTGGTTCGTGTTCATACACGGCCCCGGCCAGATGGTGAGCTCGGGCCAGGGGCAGTAGGCCACCGCGGCCGAGCTCACGACCGCTGCCAGCCATGGGCCTGCTCAACTACTATCGCCAGTTCGAAGGGGTTCCCGAGGAGGAGGTCAACCGGGAGCTGCGTGAGGAGGCCGCAGAGCGTCGGCGCAAAGCGCTCACGCGCGTCCAGACGATCGACCTCTCGCAGACCACCTGGCCGGAACTCCCCCACCACAACATCGCCAACGCGATCACCTTCATCGCGCGGCGGGGGTTACAGCTCTACCCCCACCTGCGCGGTTCGGAGCTGCGCAAGGAGCTCGCCAGCCGCCACGGCGTGGACCCCGCTCGCCTGATCGTGGGCAACGGCGCGGCGGAATTGCTCAACGCGGCTACGCGCGCCCTGATCGAACCCGGCCAGGAGCTGATCACGACGTGGCCCTCCTATCCCCTGTTCCCGATCATGGCCCGCCGCGCACACGGTCGCGCGGTGCCGGTGAGCGGCGGGGTCGATGCGCTCCTGGAGGCGGTCGCCACACACGACACCAGGGTGGTGGCGGTGGCGAGCCCCAACGACCCCACGGGTGAGCTGCTGGGAGCGGCGGAGCTCGAGCGGCTGCTCGTGGGCCTGCCGGAGGGGGTGGCGATGCTGCTCGATGAGGCCCTGATCGAGTTCGCCGACGCCCAGCCGATCGACGCCTCGCTCGCGCTGCTGGAGGATCACCCCCGCCTGCTGGTGTTCCGTAGCTTCTCCAAGGCGTGGGGGATGGCGGGATTGCGTGTGGGCTACGCCATCGGCGGACCCGGCTCGGAGGAGTTGCTCGCCGAGCTGGAGCCGGACCTGGGCGTCAACGAGCTCTCCCAGGCGGGCGCCCTGGAGGCGCTGCACACAGCGGGGGATCTGCTTGACAAGCACGTGCACGCGGTCGCGGTGGAGCGCATACGCCTGACCAACGCCCTGCGCAAACGGGGCTTCGAGGTGGCGAATAGCCAGGCCAACTTCCTGTGGGCCGCCCACCCGGCCCTCGATGGGGGGGAATTGGCGGCGCGGCTCTCACGGGCGGGCGTGCTGGTCGCCGAGGGATCGGCTCTGGGGGAGCCCCAGCACGTGCGCATCAGCCTCCGCAACCCCGTCGCCTCGGACCGCCTGCTCTCCGCGATCGACGGCATCCTCGCGCCACCCGAGGCCGAGGGCGGGTCAGAGGCGACGCCCGGGCCGGAGTCGATGCCCGAGCCGGAGTCGATGCCCGAGCCGGAGTCGATGGCCGAGCCGGAGTCGATGGCCGAGCCGGAGCCCGAAGCCGCTCGAGCCCCGGCGGACTGAGCCCATCGGGCTCAAGCGCGGGCTGACTGAGCCTGACGCAGCGCCCCGGTGGTCCCGTCCAGCAGACGGCGCCACCCGCTGACGTCCTCGTCGGGCTCGACCGCGTCGAAGTGCTCCACCACGCTGCGGAGCCGCTCCGCGGAGATTTCGATCCCGTGGCGCTCACAGATCTCGTGGTAGCGCTCGTATTCCCCAGCGAGGTGGTGGGCAACGGACTGGAAGCCGTGGCTGGCGATCTCGATGCGGGAGGCGAAGTTCATGATCGAGGTCTGGAACATCAGCTCGTCGGTGGGCTCGGGCTCGATCAAGACGATGTCCACCCCGGGGTAGCGCTCCTCCCAGCGAGAGGCGACCTCGTGGAGGCGCTGGTGGGCGAGCAGCTTGAACGCCTGGTAGCCGATCTGGGAGAAGCCCATATCCGAGACGCGCCGGGGGCGGCGTCCACGCAGAGTGCGAACTTCGGCGGCGAAGTCGTTGACGTAGGGCACCACGGGGTTGATCACGACCACCAGCTGTGCCCCGGCCTCCACGGCGATGTCGAGGTTGGTGGTCGAGGTGATCCCCCCATCCACGAGCTCGCGCCCGTCCACCTGCACGGGGGCGTAGACCATCGGCAGCGCACCGGAGGCGCGCACGGCGGTGGAGATCGGGACCTCGTCGAAGCCCTCGGAACCGAACACGATCCGTTCGCAGGTGTCGAGGTCGGTGGCGGTTATGTACAGCTCGCGCCCGAGCTCGCGGAAGTCGTCGGTGCGGCCCGACTCCACGAGCGCGCGGTGCAGATAGCTCTCGATGCCCGCCCCAGTGTAGAGCCCCGTGGGCAGCGCCTGGGCGAGCCCGAGGGCGATGTCCATCACGGAGACCTCCCCGTGCTGGGTGAGGAACTGGCGGGCGATGGACGCCACCCGCAGGGGCAGCCGCGCACCGCTGCGCACGAGCTCGCCGACGTTGAGGCGCAGTAGATCGCCGAGATCGACGTCGCGGAACGGCTGGGGGCCCTGGCTGGTAGCGACGCGCACCATCTCCTCGGGGGTCACGCCGCCGGCGCAAAGCGCCGCGATGAACGACCCCGCGGAGGTACCCACGTAGACGTCGAACTGGTTGATCGTGCTGTTGACGGCGAGCAGGTCCAGCGCGCGTAGCGCTCCGATCTCGTACATCCCGCCGGTGAAGCCCCCACCGCCGAGCACCAGCGCGGTCTTGCTGGGCCGGCGCCGGCGCACACGGCCGTTCGATCTGGATCCACTGGCGGCCGCGGCGTTCCTGCTGGGCGCGCGCGATTTGGCTGCGGAGGTGCGACGCCCCCCCGGCGTTGTCGTTGCTTGCAGCTTGACAACCCGACCCATACCACGGTTAATTGTAGTGCTGCGTGACCCGCCAGCGCCTTGCATCCCTCTGGACCCTGCTCTGCGCGCTCTCGCTCGCCGGCGTGATCGCACCTGGCGTGACCTTCGCCACCGCGGCCAGAAGCGCCTCGGTGGGGGCGCTCCAGGGGCATCTCACACACGAGCTGACCCTCGCGGGGGACCTGTCGGGGGGCTATGTGTACGACATGACGAGCGGCCAGACGCTGTTCTCGGAGCGTGCGGAGGATCGCCGCGCGCCGGCGTCGGTGGAGAAGCTGTACACCGCAACCACAGCCCTCGAGCGGCTGGGGCCGACGGCGCAACTGGAAACCACGGTGCTCGGCGTGGGCCACCTCGCCGCGGGAGGGGTGTGGGAAGGGAGCCTCTACCTGCACGGCGGGGGGGACCCGACGTTCGGGACGAGCGCCTTCATCCGCAGCCACTACGGGGGGGTGGGGGCATCGGTGACGACGCTGGCGACCCAGATCGCGCGAACGGACGGGATCCACAGGGTTACGGGCGAGGTGTGGGGGGACGAGTCGTGGTTCGACTCGTTGCGGGGGGAGCCCTCGAGCGGCTACGCGTTCGACCCCTACCTCGAAGGGGTCCTCAGCGGACTCGCGTTCAACCGCGGGGAAACGGGCTCGGATCAGAACCCACCCGCCCCCCACGCGCCGGCGGCGTTCGCAGCGCGCAAGCTGCGGGCGGCGCTGCGAGCGGCGGGGGTGACGGTGAGTGGTAGTGGCGGAGCGGCCACCACGCCCGCGGGAGCGGTGCGCCTCGCGGGGGTGGCGTCGCCGACGATTGCACAGCTGCTGGGCCTGACGCTACCGCCGTCGGACAACTTCTTCGCGGAGACCCTCGTGAAGGACCTGGGGGCGCGCCTCGGGGGCGCGGGCACGACGGCGGCGGGGGCGAAAGTGGTGCGCGAAACGATCGCCCAGCTGGGACTGCACCCCCACGTGGTGGATGGCTCGGGACTATCGAGCGAAGACCAGACCTCTCCCTACGAAGTGGTGACCCTGCTCAACGACCTGGCCCACACGGCGATCGGCACCGTCCTACGCGGCGACCTCGCGGTGGCGGGGCACACGGGCACGCTCTCAGAACGGATGCGCGGCACCGCGGCGGCGGGCCGCTGCGAGGGCAAGACGGGGACCCTCACGGGGGTCTCAAACCTCGCGGGCTACTGCGCGGCGGCCAACGGGGAAGCGCTGGCGTTTGCGTTCTTCACGGACGGGATCGCGACCGAAACGGCGCACGTGTTGCAGGACAACATGACGATCTCGCTCGCCAACTACTGACGGACTCGCTCGTCGAGATCGAGCCTCGATAGCGCCCTCGGGGCGGACGATCAATCCGCACTCGCGGGGGGAGCCGCCCCCGATCAGCCCGCGGAGGAGCCGCCGCCCTCGCCGCCCCCGATCAGCCCGCGGAGGGGCCGCCCCCGATCAGCCCGCGGAGGAGCCGGCGCCCTCGCCGCCCCCGATCAGCCCGCGGAGGGGCCGCCCCCGATCAGCCCGCGGAGGGGCCGCCCCCGATCAGCCCGCGGAGGAGCCGGCGCCCTCGCCGCCCTCGATCAGCCCGCGCAGGCGGGCCTCGTCGAGTACGCGGACGTGGAGGCGGCGGGCCTTTTCGAGCTTCGACCCCGCGGAGTCGCCGGCGACGAGGTAGCTGGTCTTCTTGGAGACCGAGGTGGTGACGCGCCCGCCGGCGGCCTGGATGCGCTCGGTGGCGTACTCGCGGGTCCAGTTGGGGAGGGTGCCGGTGAGCACGAGGGTCATGCCCGCGAGGGGGCCCTCGGAGGGCGGGGGGCCGGCTTGCGCGAAACGGAGCCCGATGAGACGGAGGTCGGCGATCACCTGGCGCATGTGGGTGTCCTCGAGCTGCTCGCGGATCGAGCGGGCCATCTTCTCGCCGATCCCGGGGGTCTCGGCGATCTCCTCCCAGGTGGCGTGCAGGATGGCGTCGATGTCGCGAAAGCGCTGGGCGAGGTTGCGGGCGGTGACCTCACCGACCTCCTCGATCCCCAACGCAAAGAGCACCCGGGCGAAGGGGCGAAGCTTTGAGCCCTCGATGGCGGCGAGGAGGTTGCGCACGGAGATCTCCGCGAAGCCCTCCAGCGCGAGTAGCCGCTCGCGGTTCTCCTCCAAGCGATAGTAATCGCCGGGGACGCGCACGAGCCCCTCCTTCTGGAGCAGCCGGACCTGCTTCTCGCCGAGCCCCTCGATGTCCATGGCGCCGCGGGAGACGAAGTGCTTGAGCAGCTGCCACGCGCGCTCGGGGCAGTCGCGGTTGGGGCAGGTGGTGAACACGGAATCGCGCGGCTTGACGGTCTTGGTGTCGCAGAAGGGGCAGCGCGCGGGAGGCCTGGGCCGGGGGGGGCGGCCGGTGTGCTCGACGACGTGGGGGGCGGGGGAGATGACCTGGGGGATGACGTCGCCGGCGCGCAGCACGATCACCTCCTCGCCTTCGCGGATGTCCTTGCGGCGGAGGTCCTCCTCGTTGTGCAGGGTGGCGAGCTTGATCGTGACGCCCCCCACGGAGACGGGCTCGAGCATCGCGTAGGGCCGCATATCGCCGAACTTGCCGACATTCCAACCGATGCGCTCGAGGCGGGTCGTGGCGGTGGTGGGGGGGAACTTCCACGCCACGGCCCAGCGGGGGTCGCGCCCGACGGAGCCGAGGCGGCGCTGGAGGGCGAGATCGGAGACCTTGATGACGACGCCGTCGATCTCGAAGTCGAGCTCCCCGCGGCGACTCTGCCAGGCGAGGCACTGGGCGATGACATCGTCCTCGGAGCGCAGCAGCTGGATGTCGCGGTTGACGCGGAAGCCGTGCTCGCCCAACCACTGCAGGGCCTCCCAGTGGGTGTTGAAGGAGAGCCCCTCGGTGACCCCCACCTGGTAGCACCAGATCGAGAGGGGCCGCTCGGCGGCGAGCGCGGGGTCGAGCTGGCGGACGGTGCCGGCGGCGGAGTTGCGGGGGTTCATGAACGTCGAGAGGCCCTGCTCGGCGCGGCGCTCGTTGAGCGCGGTGAAGTCTTTGAGGGACATGTAGAGCTCGCCGCGGACCTCCAACAGCGGGGGGGCGTCCTCGATGTGCAGGGGGATGGCGCGGATGGTGCGGAGGTTGTGGGTGATGTCCTCCCCGATCTCCCCATCGCCGCGGGTGGCGCCGCGCTCGAGCACCCCATCGCGGTAGAGGAGGCTGATCGCGAGCCCGTCGACCTTGGGCTCGACGACGTACCGAAAGCGGGGCTGGGCGATGCCCTCGCGGGCGAGGTGGTTGCGCATCCGCTCGACCCACGCGCGGAACTCCTCCTCGGAGCGGGCGTTGGAGAGCGAGAGCATCGGCTCCAGATGGGTGACCTTCTCGAGCCGACCCACCGGCGTCCCCCCGACGCGCTGGGTGGGGGAGTCGGGGCTCAGCAGCTCGGGGTGCTCGGCCTCCAGCGCGCTGAGCTCCGCGAACAGGGCGTCGTACTCCTCGTCCCCGATGACGGGGTCGTCGAGCACGTAGTAGCGGTGCGAGTGGTGCTCCACCTCGCGCCGCAGCTCCGCGACCCGCGCGGCGGGGTCCTGGGTGGTCTTTTTGGGATCCTCCGCGCGGGTGCGCCCCCCGCCGCGCGCTACGGCGCGGGGCTTCCTGCCCCGCGTCGGGGGCGCCGCGCCCTGACCATCGGCGGCCCGGCCCGGCTCATCTCCCGCCAATGCCGACTCCTCCCAACCGCCGCCCCACAGACCTCGGTCTCATACCGCCCCCCAAACCAACCCCACGCCAACTCCCCACCAACACCGCCCTCTTAACAACCCCCGGAAACCTGCCTCATCCCATCCACCACGCGCTGTGTGCCCGCTCACCTCACCCGGCCTCCACGGCGGAGAGGTCCAGCAGGCGCTGCAAGTCGAAGCCCGCGAGAGCCTCGATCCCGGGGAGGTGGGTGAGGTCGAAGTGGATCGGCGTCACCGCGATTCTCCCCGCGGCCACCGCGGTGAGGTCGCTCCCGGGCTCCTCGTGGAAGCCGGGGTCATCGCCGTAGATCCAGTAGCGCCGCCGCGCAGGGGGGCCAGCCTCCTCGCGCTCGAGCTTGAGCTCATCGCGGTAGATCCGCTTGCCGAGCCGCGCCACCTCCACCCCAGATGGATCGCCCGCGGGAACGTTGACGTTCAGGAGGGTCCCCGGGGGCAGCGGCAGCACCTCCAGGCGCTCCACGAGGCGCGCCACGAAGCGCGCAGCGACGGTGAAGTCGAAGCCCCCGTGAAAGCGGTAGTCGAGCGCCCGCGCGCGGGACTGCTGGGAGACCGCGATCGCGGGCAGCCCGAGGACGACGCCCTCCAGGGCAGCGGCGACGGTGCCCGAGTAGGTGATGTCGTCGCCGAGGTTGGCGCCGTGGTTGATGCCGGACACGACGAGGTCCGCTTTGAAGCCCTCCACGGCCCCGAGGCTCGCGAGGCGCACGCAGTCCACCGGGGTGCCGTCGGTGGCGTACCCCACGGTGCCATCGGGGAAGGGGACCTCTTCGACCCACAGCGGGCGGCGCGTCGTGATCGAGCGGGCCATCGCGGAGCGGTTGCCGTCGGGGGCGATCACCGCGAGGCGCACATCGGGCAGCGCCGCGAGCGTGGCACGCATCGCGAGCAGCCCCTCGGCCTCGATCCCGTCGTCGTTGGTGAGCAGCACGTTCAGCATCGGATATCCCCAGCATAGGGCGCGGCCCGGTCCGCGTTGTGGCGCGGTTGTATCGCTCAGGTGTAGGCGACCGACGCCAACGCGAGGCCATGCGCGGGAGCGGTGGGGCCGGCCTCGGGCCGGGGCCTGCCCCCGAGCAGGGAGACGAAGTCATCGAGCGAACGCCGCCCCCCCGCGACCTCGAGCATCGTCCCCACCAGCACGCGGTTCATGTGGCGCATGAACGTGTCCGCCTCGATCCAGAGCTCCAGCAGATCGCCCTCCCCCGCCCGAGCGCTCCCGCCAGGACCCCCCACCCGCGAGGGCTCCCCCCGCGACGCCAAGCCCCCCGCCCGAGCGCCCCCACCGACACGCCCCACACGCGAGGGTTCCCCCCACGGGGCCACCCCCCCCACGCTGTCCATCCCGTGGGTGCCAATACGCCACTCCGCGCGCAGCACCTCGCGCTCGAAGCGCGCGTGCTCGGTCTCCGTGGGGGTGAACGCCGTGAAGTCGTGGCGGCCCCGCAGCGCGCGGGCGCACTGGATCAGCAGGTCCCGGTCGATCGGGCTCGGCCACCACAACGCACTCCCGCGCATGAACACCCCACGCTCCCTGCGCGCCAGCACGCGGTAGCAGTAGGTGCGGCTGCGCGCGTCGCGGCGCGCGTCGAAGCCCTCCGCGGCGGGTTCGGCGGCGAGCACCGCGATGTCCGCGGGCAGCAGCGTGTTGAGCCGCACCGGGTCCACCGCCTCGTGGGCGTAGCTCGCGACCTGCCCCCACGCGTGCACCCCCCGGTCGGTGCGCCCCGCCACGCCCAGCGCCAGCGGCTCCCCATCCACGCCCCGCTCGCCGAGGATCGTGCGCAGGACCCCCTCCAGCTCCTCCTGCACCGTGCGCAGCCCCGGCTGGCGCGCCCAGCCGGCGAACTCGCGCCCGTCATACTCGAGGGTGAGCTTGGTGACCATCGGCGGGCAATCCTACGTGCCCGCGACCCCACCCCCATCGCAATCCGCATCCGATGCGAGTCTGCCCCCCAAGCGGCGCGTCAGATCTGCCGTGCACTCCCACCTAGCCTCCGACGCGGAGCACGGAAGCTCCGCGCCCCCGCGCGGGGCGTCCGACCCGCCCGCGCGGACGATCACAAACCTCCACCCACCACACCCCCAAACCTTTGGGGTGTTTTAGACCAACTCGAGGAACACCATCTCGGTCGCATCCGAGCGGCGCGGACCCAGCTTCAAGATGCGCGTGTACCCCCCCGGGCGGTCCACGTAGCGGGGGGCCACCTCCACGAACAGGCGGTGCACCGCGAACTTGTCCTGCGACAGTGCCGCCAGCGCCTGGCGGCGGTTGTGCAGGTCGTCGCGCTTGGCCAGCGTGATCAATTTCTCGATCTCCGGCTTCACCGCCTTCGCCTTCGCTTCCGTCGTCTTGATCCGCTCGTGCTCCAGCACCTCCTTCATGAGGTTCATCAAGAGCGCCTTGCGGTGCGCCGAGTCGCGGCTCAGCTTGTTGCGGGTCTTCTGGTGTCGCATAGTCGTGGGAGTCTAGCCTGCCGCGACCCCGCACCCCAACTCGGGGCTCAGGCCCCGCATCCCGCCCGGGAGTCGAGCGAAGCGCGGGGGTCCTGGGGTCGCGGGCGCTCGGCCGCTCAGTCCTGGCGCAGGTGCAGACCTCGCGCTTCGAGCGTTTCGATGACCTCGTCGATCGACTTCTTGCCGAAGTTCGGGATCGCGTTGAGCTCCCCCTCCGACTTCGAGATCAGGTCCCCCACCGTCTGGATCCCCGCGCGCTTGAGGCAGTTGTAGGAGCGCACCCCCAGCTCGAGCTCCTCGATCAGGATGCTCCACTCCTCGCCCTGCAACGCCGCCTGCGCGCCCCCCGCGCCGCCCACCGCGAGGCCGTGGCCGTCGAGCTGCCCGCCCGGCGAAGCCCGCAGCTCCTGGATGCGGTCCGCGTCCGTGAAGATCGCCAGCTGGGAGATCAACAGCTCCGCCGCCTCCCGCAGCGCCGCCTGGGGCTCGATCGAGCCGTCCGTCTCGATATCCAACGTGAGCTTGTCGAAATCCGTCTTCTGACCCACCCGCGCCTGCTCCACCGCGTACGCCACACGCCGCACCGGGGAGAAGATCGAGTCGATCGGGATCACCCCAATCGGCTGGTCCGGAGACTTGTTCTCCTCCGCCGGCCGGTACCCCCGGCCACGCCCGATCGTCATGTACAGCTCGAGCTTCGTCTTTTTCTCGAGCGTCGCCACGTGCACATCCGGGTTGAGGATCTCAACCCCCGCGGGGAGATCGATGTCCTTCGCCGTGATATCCCCCGGGCCCGTAACCACCAGCGGGGCCTCCACCTCCGTCGCATCCGAGTGCATCCGGCACACAATGCCCTTGAGGTTCAGCACAATGTCCGTCACATCCTCCTTCACTCCGGGGATGGTCGAGAACTCGTGCGCCACCCCCTCGATGCGCACGCTCGTAACAGCGGCGCCCGCCAATGAGGAGAGCAGCACACGGCGCAGCGAGTTCCCGAAGGTGTACCCGAACCCGCGGTCCAGCGGCTCGATGGTGAACGTGCCGCGGTTCTGCTCCACGGACTCGCTTGTGATCCTGGGGATTTGGAAGTCGAGCATCAGGGTCCTAACCTAGTGTGTTATGACGAATTGAAGAGGGGCCCAGCTCGCCCGCCTGCGGCTCGCTGCGCCACCCCTAGGGCCGGCATCCGACTGACACCGGCTCCAAAGCACCGCCGCGCCGCACAGGCGGGGAGCGATGCCGGCAAAGCTCTTTGCGGCCCGCCGCACGGGCCCTAGGGCCTCTCCCGAGAGGCCCACGCGCTCCTATCGGGATCGACCCTCACTTCGAGTACAGCTCGACGATGAGCTGCTCCTGCACCGGCGCCGCCACCTCGCGCCGCTCCGGGCGGCGCAGCACCTTCGCGGTGAGCGACTCGTGATCCGCCTGCAGCCACGCCGGGATCTGCCCCGTAAGCTCCGTCGCGTCCCGCACCACCTGCGTCGCAGGGGTTCCCGCCTTGATCGCAATCACCTCGCCCGGACGCACCTGGTAGCTGGGGATGTTCACCCGCCGCCCATTCACCGTCCAGTGCCCATGGCGGATCAACTGACGCGCCTGGCGGCGCGACGCCGCGAAGCCGAGGCGCACCAGCACGTTGTCCAAGCGGCACTCCAGCAGCGCCAACAGGTTCTCACCCGTGATCCCCGGCTGGCGCGACGCCTTCTCGTAGTACCCGTGGAACTGCTTCTCCAGCACCCCGTAGTAGCGGCGCGCCTTCTGCTTCTCGCGCAGCTGCAACCGGTACTCGCTCTGCTTCTGGCGCCCCCGCCCGTGCTCCCCCGGCGGGTAGGAACGGCGCTCCACCCCGCATTTGTCCGTCAAGCAGCGCTCCCCCTTGAGGAACAGCTTCTGTCCCTCCCGGCGGCACTGCTTGCACTGTGGGCTCGTGTCTCGTGCCATTGGCTAGACCCTCCGCCGCTTGCGGGGGCGACACCCATTGTGGGCCTGCGGGGTCACGTCCTTCACGCCGGTCACTTCGAGGCCCGCCGCCGAGAGCGAGCGGATCGCCGTCTCGCGGCCCGAGCCCGAGCCCTTCACATAGACCTCCACCTTCTGGAGACCCTGCTCGAGGCCCTTGCGCGCCGCCGCATCCGCCGTGACCTGGGCCGCGAAGGGGGTGGACTTGCGCGAGCCCTTGAAGCCCGCCCCGCCCGCCGACTCCCACGCGATCACATTGCCCTGCACGTCCGTCAGCGACACGATCGTGTTGTTGAACGAAGTCTTGATGTGCGCCTGGCCCACCGGGATGTTCTTCTTGGGCTTGCGCCGCCCCCGGGCGCGCTTCGGAGCGGCCATCAGCGACCCCATCCAGGTATCGCTGCGAGAGCCCGACCGGCGCGGATCGGGGCAGTGGCAACCGGGGCGAAGCGCACTACTTCTTCCCCGCTTTCTTCTTGCCCGCCACCTGCATCCGCTTGGGGCCCTTGCGCGTGCGCGCGTTGGTCTTCGTCTTCTGTCCCCGCACCGGCAGGCCACGGCGGTGGCGCAGACCGCGGTAGCACGCGATCTCCTGCAGGCGCTTGATGTCCTGGGAGCGCTCCCTGCGCAGGTCCCCCTCAACCGTGAGGTCGCGGTCGATCGCGTCGCGTAGGCGCGACACCTCGTCCTCCGTGAGGTCCCGCACGTAGGTGTCCGGGCTCACCTTGACCTCCGCCAGCAGCTTGTTCGCGGTGGAGCGCCCGATCCCGAAAATGTAGGTCAGCCCGATCTCCGAGCGCTTGTTGAGGGGCAGGTTGACTCCCGCGATGCGTGCCATCTAGTCGCCCCCCCTACCGTCGCCAGGGGTGATCTGGGGAGGCTCCGGGGTCGCAAGGCAAGGACGCAGGGAGGGGACAGTGCCCACGCACGGACCCGACTGAGGACGCAGCATGGCGATCATCTGAGGCCCCCAGATCATCCCTGGCGCTGCTTGTGGCGCTTGTTCTGGCAGATCACCAGGACCGCCCCGTGGCGGCGGATGACCTTGCATTTTTCGCACATCGGTTTGACCGACGGTCGTACCTTCATGGTCCCTTTCGGCTGGTCCGGCGACCCGGCTCTGGCAGCCGGGGCGGCTGCCGCTACCAGGTCGAGGATACGCTCGCAGCAAGAAACATCTTCGCCTGCGCGCGGACGCTCGATGGTAGCACTTTACGCGCCCGCGGCTCGCCCACAATCAATTCCCGCCCGCGACCCGTTCGGCCACGGGCTCCGCGACCTCGGGGGCCACCCCGTTGCTCTGCCCGCCCTCAGCGCCCTCCTCGAGGTGCCACGGCGTGAGGATCCGGGGCCCCCCCGCGGTGATCGCGACGGTGAACTCGAAGTGGGCCGCCGGGGAGTCGTCTTGAGAGAAGATCGCCCACCCATCCCCCGCCATCCGCACCGCGGCGCGCCCCGCAGTGGTCATCGGCTCGATCGCAAGCACCATCCCCTCCTCCAGCAGCGGCCCCTTGCCGGGGCGCCCATAGTTGGGGACCTGGGGGTCCTCGTGCATGCTCCGGCCCACCCCGTGGCCCACGAGCGAGCGGATCACCGAGAGCCCCGCGGCGGCACTGACCCGCTCGATCGCATGTGAAACGTCCCCCATGCGGTTGCCCGCCCGGCACTGCTCAACGCCCGCGAACAGCGCCTCGCGGGTCGCGTGCAGGAGGTTCTGCTCGCGGGGTCCGATCTCCCCCACCGGGAAGGTCCGCGCGGCGTCCGCCACCCAGCCGTCGAGCGTGACGCCCACGTCGATCGAAATGATGTCCCCACCCTGCAGGCGGTAGCGCCCCGGGATGCCGTGCACCACCATCGCGTTGGGGGAGGCACAGATCGAGCCCGGGAAGCCGCGGAAGCCCTTGAAAGTGGGGGTCGCCCCGTGCGAGCGGATGAAGCGCTCCGCGAGCGCGTCGAGCTCCTCGGTGCGCACCCCAGGGCGGATCTTGCTCTCCAGCAGCTGGAGGGTCTGCACCTGGACCGCGCCCGCCGCCGCCATCTTCTCGATCTCCGCCGGGCTCTTCTTGATGATCACAAATCCAGCTTAGCTTGGGACCGTCGTCAGAGCTTGTCCTCGAGGCGCAGCGTGGCGATCGTCGCGCGGATGTGGGCGTGGACCTCGTCGGGGCTACGGCTGCCATCGAAGCGGCGCAACAGGCCCGTGCGCTCGTAGTAGCCGATCAATGGCTCCGTCTGGGCGTGGTAGACCTCGAGGCGCCGACGAATCGTCTCCTCGCGGTCGTCCTCGCGCTGGATCAGGCGGGAGCCATCCTGATCGCAGATCCCCTCGTGCTTCGGGGGGTCCAGCTCCACGTGGTAGATGTGCGTGGGGTTCTTCACGCACACCCTCCTCCCCGCCAGGCGGCGCACCACCACATCGTCCGCAGCCTCGATCAGGAGCGCCGCCGTAAGCTGCCGATCGAGAGCCCCCAGCGCCTCCCCCAGCGAGCCCGCCTGGGACTCGTTGCGGGGAAAGCCGTCGAGCAGGAATCCCTCCTTCGCGTCCCCACCCCCGATGCGGTCGGTGATCATGCCCACGATCACCTCGTCCGGAACGAGGTCCCCCGCCTTCATGTAGCGCTGGGCCTCCCGGCCAAGCTTGGTGCCCTCCGCCACCTGGGCGCGCAACATGTCCCCCGTGGAGATGTGGGCCAGCCCAAAGTCCGCCTGCAGGCGGTCCGCCTGGGTGCCCTTGCCTGCGCCCGGAGGGCCGAGCAGAATGAGGTTGAGCTCCGACACTACCCCTGGGAGCCTAACCGCTCCGGCCTTCTGAAAGCAGTCAGCCGCCCCCTCGAGGGAAGCCCACGCACTCCGCCGGAAGGGGCAACTCCCCTTCCGGCCTCCCTCCAGAGGAGAGCTACTTCAAGAACCCCTCGCACTCCACGGGCAGGGGGCAAGCCCCCCTCCCGACCTCCCCCCACAGGAGCTACTTCAAGAACCCCTCGCACTCCACGGGCAGGGGGCAGGCCCCCCTCCCGACCTCCCCCCACAGGAGCTACTTCAAGAACCCCTCGCACTCCACGGGCAGGGGGCAGGCCCCCCTCCCGACCTCCCCCCACAGGAGCTACTTCAAGAACCCCTCGCACTCCACGGGCAGGGGGCAGGCCCCCCTCCCGACCTCCCCCCACAGGAGCTACTTCAAGAACCCCTCGCACTCCACGGGCAGGGGGCAGGCCCCCCTCCCGACCTCCCCCCACAGGAGCTACTTCAAGAACCCCTCGCACTCCACGGGCAGGGGGCAGGCCCCCCTCCCGACCTCCCCCCACAGGAGCTACTTCAAGAACCCCTCGTAACTTCGCATCATCAGCTGGGCCTCTAGCTGCTTCATTGTTTCCAGGGCCACCCCGATCACGATCAGGATCGAGGTCCCCCCCAGCTGGAGGTTCACATGGGTGCGGTCGAACAGGATCGTCGGCAGCGCCGCCACCGCCGCGAGGAAGAGGGCGCCTGGAAACGTGAGCCGGGCGAGGATCCGATCGAGGAATTCCGCGGTCGGGCGCCCCGGTCGCACACCCGGGATGAAGCCCCCGTACTTCTTGAGGTTGTCCGCCTGGTCGACCGGGTTGAAGGTCACCGCGGTGTAGAAGTACGTAAACACGATGATGAACAGCGACTCCCCCACGATGTAGTGCCAACCGTTGGGGGAGAAGAAGTCCGAGAGCTGCTGGCCCCAGTGGGTATGCACCAACTGCCCGATCGTCGGCGGGAAGGCCATGATGCTCGCCGCGAAGATCACCGGGATCACCCCCGCCATGTTCACCCGCAGCGGCAGGTAGGTCTGGCCACCCTCGCTCATGCGCCGCCCGATCACCCGCTTGGCGTACTGCACCGGGATCCGCCGCTGGCCCTCCATCACGAACACGATCGCCGCCACCACCAAGAGCACCATGAAGGGCATCATCACCTTGAAGACCTGGTTCTGGCTCGTCCACCAAAGCTGGATCCCCGAGGGCAGGCGGGAGACGATCGAGGCGAAGATCAGCAGGGAGATCCCATTGCTGATCCCTTTCTGGGTGATCAACTCGCCGATCCACATCAGCAGGATGCAGCCCGCCGTGAGGCAGATCACGATCAGGAAGATGTGGGGGAAGTCGAACTTCGTCACCACCGATTCCCCCGCACTCGCCTGCAGTGAGTGGAACAGGAAGACGTAGCCCACCGACTGGGCGAACGCGAGGCCCACCGTGAGATAGCGCGTGTACTGGGTGATCCGCGCCTGGCCAACTTCCCCTTCCTTGGAGAGCTTCTCGAGCGACGGCACCACCACCTGCAGCAGCTGCAGGATGATCGAGGCCGTGATGTAGGGCATGATGCCCAGCGCGAAGATCGCGATCCGCGAGAGGCTCCCCCCCGAGAAGAGGTTCAGCAGCCCCAGGATGTTCGATCCCCCGAGCTGCTTCTGGATGCTGTTGACCGCCGTCAGGTTGACCCCCGGCACCGGAAGATGCGAGC
Source organism: uncultured Solirubrobacterales bacterium (assembly GCA_963747875.1). Classification (GTDB taxonomy): domain Bacteria; phylum Actinomycetota; class Thermoleophilia; order Solirubrobacterales; family Solirubrobacteraceae; genus Palsa-744. Next base: position 3,497,449 of record CAVVGU010000001.1, on the reverse strand, counting down.
CCAGGCGGTAGATCAGCAGCATCGCCGCCGTGAAGCCGATCTTGCGCCGGATGTCCGGCACCTGGAACGCGTTGAGGATCGTGGCGAGCACTGCCGGCGATTCTAGACCCAGATCGCGCTTCGCGCGCGGGTCTTCTCAGAATTGTCTCCACGAGCGCGCCGCATCGTCGACCAAGACACGGCTATCCCCGGCGCCGGCAGCAGGCGCTCGCGGACGCGCTACGAGCTCGCCGCATCGACCACCACACAACTGTCCCCAGCCTCAACGCGCTCGTGCGTGCGCTAGGAGCTCGCCGCATCGACCACGATGCAGCTGCCCCCGGCGGCCTCGATACGCTCGCGGGCGCTGGCGCTGAAGGCGTGGGCGCTGACTGTGAGCGCCTTGCCGAGCTCGCCCTTCGCGAGCACCTTGACCGGGATGCCCTTGCGGGTCCCCAGCCCCTTGGACTTCATCGACTCGAGCGTCACCTCGGCCCCCGCCTCGAAGCGACTGTCGAGGTCCCCGATGTTCACCGCCTGGGTGTGGGTGCGGAAGGGCTCCGAGGGCATCGACTTCTTCATGTGGGGACCGCGAAGCTTTCGCATCCGCATGTGGATCGGCATCTGGCCGCCCTCGAATCGCGCCCTGCTCTTAGCGCCCGAGCGTGAGCCGTACCCCTTCTGTCCGCGGCCCGCGGTCTTGCCCGTGCCCGAGCCTTCACCGCGCCCCACACGCTTGCGCGGGCGGCGGCTGCCGGGGGCCGGGGCGAGGCTGTGGAGCCCGATGCGGGGCTCCTCGCTCACGTCGCTGCCGTCGCTCACTTCTGCTCCTGGACCTCGATGAGGTGGCGCACGGCGTGCAGCATGCCGCGCGCCTGGGGGGAGTCCTCGACCTGCACCGTGTGGCCGATACGGCGCAGCCCCAACGAGCGCAGCGTGTCCAGCTGACGCTGGTTGGAGCCGTTGCGCGAGCGCCGCTGGGTGACCGTCAGGGCAGCCATCACGCGGGTGCCCCCTCAGTGGCATCTGCCACCGGGGATGTCTCCGTCTCGGCCCCATCGGCTGGCTCGGGAGCCGACGCCTCAGCCGCGGGCGTCTCGGCGGCCGACTCGGACGCCGTCTCGGCGGAGCTCTCCTCGGCCACATGCGCAGGAGCACCCCCGGAGCTCGCCCCGACAGGCGACGTCGGGGTTCCGGTGGAAGCCTCCGCGGCGCCATCGGCAACAGCAACATGCTCCGCGAGGCCCAGCACGCGGTTGATCGAGAGGCCGCGCAGGCGCGCGACCTCCTCGGGGGTGCGTAGCTCGCGCAGACCGGTGATGGTGGCCTTGACGAGATTGATCGGGTTCTGGGTCCCGAGGCTCTTGGAGAGGATGTCGTGGATCCCCGCGAGCTCCAGCACCGCGCGCACGCCCCCGCCCGCAATCACTCCCGTACCGGGGGCAGCGGGCTTGAGTAGGACGCGACCCGCGCCAAAGATCCCCGTGGTCTGGTGGGTGATCGTGCTCCCGTGGCGGGGGACGCGGAAGAGATCCTTCTTCGCGCGCTCCACACCCTTCTGGATCGCGAGCGGGACCTCATTGGCCTTGCCGTAGCCCACCCCCACGACTTCCCGTTCGTCGCCCACCACCACGAGCGCCGTGAAGGAGAACCGCCGTCCGCCCTTGACCACCTTGGCGACGCGGTTGATCTCAACGACCCGCTCCTGGAGGTCCAGGCCGGCGGCGTTCACTGAGCGATCTGAGGAGATGGAGGACATAGGCAGAGTCGAGAGGGTAGCCGCTAGACCACTATCCCTGCCTCGCGCAGGGCCTCGGCGAAGGCGCGGACGTGGCCGTGGTAGCGGTAGCCGCCGCGATCGAACACAGCCTCGGAGACCCCCGCGGCTTTGACCCGCCCGGCCAGCAGGGCGCCCGCACGAGCGGTGCGCTGCGCCTTCGCGAGCGGACGCAGCTCGGGCTCATACCAGTTGACCGCCGCCAGCGTGCGACCCGAAATATCATCGATCGCCTGGGCCGAAAGACCCTTGTTGGAGCGAAACACAGAGATCCTCGGTCGCGTCTCCGTGCCCTTGATCTTCGCGCGCACCCGGCGGCGCCGTTTGAGCCGGCGCTCGTCTTTGGTGAGAAGGGTCATGCCGGCCGCCCCCTCACACAGAACTCAGCCCCGCATGAGTTCGCAGAGCAAGCTGGACAAGGACGCAAGGAGCGTGGCGTGCTACGCACGCGAGCGACTGAGGACACAGATCCAGCGCAGCTATGCGGGCTCATGCGCGCTTGCCCACCTTGCGGGCGACATACTCGCCCTCGTAGCGGATGCCCTTGCCCTTGTAGGGCTCCGGAGGACGCTGCTTGCGGATGATCGCCGCGGTCTCCCCCACCAGCTGCTTGGAGATCCCTTTCACCACGATCCGCGTGGGCTGGGGCACTTCGAACTCGATCCCCGTAGGGGCCTCGATCGGGACGGGATGGGAGTAGCCCACAGCCAGCTCGAGGTCCTTGCCCTTCAGCTGAGCACGGTAACCAACGCCCTGGATCTCCAAGCGCTTTTCATAGCCCGCGGTGACGCCCTGCACCATGTTGGCCACCAGCGTCCGGGTGAGGCCGTGCAGCGCGCGGTGTTCGCCACGGTCGGTGGGTCGGGAGACGAGCAGCTGCTCGCCCTCCTGAACGACGGCGATGTCGCGAGGGATGCGCTCCATCAGCTCCCCCTTCGGGCCCTTCACCCGCACCGCCTCCGGCTCGATCGCAACGGTCACGCCGCTCGGCACAGGTATGGGCTGTCTTCCAATCCTCGACATAGTGGTCTCCAGGCCCCGATCCGTTACCAGACCAGCGCCAAAACCTCGCCGCCGACACCGGCGGCGCGCGCGTCATGACCGGTCATCACGCCCCGGGACGTCGAGACGATCGAGGTGCCCATCCCACCCTGCACCTTGGGGATGCGACCCGCCTGCACATACGTGCGCTGACCGGGCCTCGAGACACGCTTCAGACCCGAGATCGCCGAACGGCGATTGTCGGTGTACTTGAGGCGGATCTCGATCACCTCCCCCGCAGCGTCATCGGGAGCGGGACCGACCGACCACGACTCGATGTACCCCTGCTCGACGAGGATCCGCGCAAGCTCGCCCTTGAGCTTCGAGGCAGGAATCTGGACCGTCTCATGCGCAGCGTGGATCGCGTTGCGAATGCGCGTGAGAAAGTCGGCTATCGGATCGGTCATCGACATGGGTAGCTGTGGTCTCCTACCAGGAGGACTTCGTCATCCCGGGGATCTGGCCGTTGTGGGCTAGCTCGCGCAGGCAGATGCGGCAGAGCCCGAACTTGCGGTATACCGCCTTGGGACGCCCGCAGCGGTTGCAGCGAGTATAGGCGCGCGTCTTGAACTTCGGCGGCCGCGCCTGCTTGACACGTAGCGAGGTCTTTGCCATCTAGTCTCCGGCCTCCTGGTCGGCAGTTGTGGTCTCCGGATCGGCAGTTGTGGTCTCCGGATCGGCAGTTGTGGTCTCCGGATCGGCAGTTGTGGTCTCCGGATCGGCAGTCGTGGTCTCCCCGTTGGCCCCCTCGGCGATCACGGCGTCGAACTCCGCCGGTCGGCTGTAGGTCGAGAAGGGCATCCCGAGCGCGTGGAGCAGAGCGAAAGCCTCGACGTCGGTGGGGGCCGAGGTGGTGATCGTGATGTCGAGCCCCCGCACCCTGTCGATCGAGTCGTAGTCGATCTCCGGGAAGATGATCTGTTCGCGTACCCCCATCGAATAGTTGCCACGTCCATCGAAGGAGCGCGGATAGAGGCCGCGGAAGTCGCGGATACGAGGAATCGCGATCGAGGTGAGACGGTCGAGGAACTCGTAACCGCGATCGCCCCGCAGAGTGACCGCCACACCTACGGGCATCCCCTCACGCAGTTTGAATGCGGCGATCGACTTGCGCGCACGACGCACGCTCGGCTGCTGGCCCGCGATCGTGGCCAGCTGGTCCTGGGCGGCCTTCAGCGCCTTGGAGTCCTGCTTGGCATCGCCCACACCCATGTTGAGGGTGATCTTCTCGAGCTTCGGAGCCTGCATCACCGAGGTGTAGCCGAAGCGTCCGATCAGCTGGGGGCGAATCTCCTCCAGGTAGCGAACCTTCAGACGCGCGGGAGCGGCGGCGGATGTACTCATCAGTCGATCCTCGCTCCCGATCCCCGCGCGACGCGGAAGGGCTTGCCGTTCTCGCGCTCCACGCCTACCCGCGTAGGCTTGCCGCCTTTGGGGTCCAGGAGCATCACGTTGGAGACATGGATCGGACCCTCACGCTCGATCACGCCACCCACCGTCTGCCCGCGCGTCGTGTCGGCCACCTGCTGCGGGCGGACGTGACGCTTGATCATGTTGAGGCCCTCGACGTAGACGCGCTCCTTGTTCGGTTCCACACGCAGCACCTTGCCCGTCTTGCCGCGATCCTTGCCCGCCATCACCTGCACGCGGTCACCGGAGCGAACCCGCATCGTGCGCCGGGCAGAGTTGGAGCGTCCGCCCGCCCGTGACCCCACCGCACTCTTCTTCGCGCGCGCCATCTCAGATGACCTCGGGGGCGAGCGAGACGATCTTCATGAAGTTGCGCTCGCGCAGTTCCCGCGCGACGGGGCCAAAGACACGGGTCCCGCGCGGATTGTTCTGCTCGTCGATAATCACCGCAGCGTTCTCGTCGAAGGAGATGTAGGTGCCGTCTTCACGGCCAAAAGGCTTCTTGGTGCGCACCACCACCGCTGTCACCACATCGCCCTTTTTGACCGTCCCGTGCGGGCTCGCCTGCTTGACGGTGGCGGTAATCACATCGCCCACATGGGCGTAGCGGCGACGCGAGCCGCCCTTGATGCGGATACAGAGGATCTCGCGCGCCCCCGTGTTGTCAGCCACCCGCAGTCGTGTCTCGTTCTGGATCATCGCGCCCGCTCCATTACCTCAACCAGCCGCCAGCGCTTGGTGCGCGACAGCGGACGACTCTCGACCACGCGCACCACGTCGCCCTCATGGGCCTCGTTGTTCTCATCGTGTGCATGCAGAGTGCTGGAGCTGCGAACGATCTTCTCGTAGCGACGATGGCGACGGGCGATGTCGATGCGGACCGTGATCGTCTTGTCCGCTTTATCGGAGACCACGATCCCCTGGCGCACCCGCTGCGCGCCCTCCCGCGGTGGGTGTACGGGCGCAAGCGGCTCGGACGCCGGGGTCGCAGCACGGCGCTCCGCCTGTTTCGTGCGTTCTTGCAGCCTTCTCGCGCGGCGCCGGATCGCCTTCGTGCGGCGCACCGCGTCGCGCTCGGCCTGGCGCTCCTCGGGCGTCCGTGCCTCGCGGGCACGCCCCGTATGGGTCGAGCGCGCCTTGCGCCGGCGCTCCTTGGGCGGAAGCTGCTCTACGGGCTCCGCTGGGGGGGTTGAGGCGTGCGGGGCGGGCGCCGCCTCTGCAGGCGCAGCCGCCTCTGCAGGCGCAGCCGCCTCTGCAGGCGCAGCGGTCTCTGCTGGCACAGCAGACTCCCCAGGCGCCGTCGCCTCCGTGGGGGTCTCTGCAGTCTCGTTGTTCTGTTCGTCAGCCATATCTTGTTGTCTCGCTGGTATGTAGGCAGTCAGTGGTAGTTGTGGTCTGTTCGGAGTCGCGCAATCTCAGCGGCTACGCGGAGAGGCTACGCGGAGAGCTCCCGCTCGCGGGCGACCGTGAGAGCGCGCGCCAGGTCACGCCGAGCGCGGCTCACCCCGGCCGTGTTCTCGAGCTCCCCCGTGGCGTTGGCGAAGCGTAGCCCGAAGAGGTCCTTGCGCAGCTTCGCAATCTCCTCCGCCAGCTCGTCCCCAGGCATGTCGCGCATCTCCTTGGCCTTCACGATCCGATCCCCATCGCTCTAGTCCTCACGCATCACGAACTTGGCTTTGACCGGAAGCTTGTTGGCAGCCAGCCGGATCGCGTCGCGGGCGAGCGGCTCGGGGACCCCCGCGAGCTCGAACATCACGCGCCCCGGCTTGACCACGGCGACCCAACCCTCCGGAGATCCCTTGCCGGAGCCCATGCGGGTCTCGGCGGGCTTCTTCGTGACCGGTTTGTCGGGGAACACATTGATCCACACCTTGCCCCCACGCTTGATCTTGCGGGTCATCGCGATACGCGCGGCCTCGATCTGGCGGTTGGTCAGCCAGCCCTGCTCGAGCGCCTTGAGGCCGTACTCCCCAAACTGCACCTTCACCTGGCCGCGCGCCATCCCACCGCGACGGCCGCGGTGCTGCTTGCGGTGCTTGACGCGCTTGGGAGAGAGCATCAGCGGGTCACCTCGGGACTGCCACCGCCGCGACCGCCCGGTCCACGACCGCCACCCGGGCCACCAGGACCACGACCGCCACCCGGGCCACCAGGACCACGGCCACCGCCCGGGCCACCGGGACCACGACCGCCACCCGGACCCCCGAAGCCACGACCGCCGCCCGGACCCCGACCGCCGCCAGGACCACCCGATCCGCGGCCGCCGCCAGGGCCACCGGGACCACGACCGCCGCCAGGGCCACCAGGACCTCGACCACCGCCCGGGCCACCGGAGCCACGACCGCCCCCAGGACCGCCGGGGCCCCGGCCGCGACCGCCACCACCACCGCCGCCACCACCACCGCGACCACGACCACGACCATCGCGGCCATCGCGGCCACCACGCCCATCGCGATCGGAGCTCGGGGGAGCCGGCGCAGTCATGTCGGTGAGGTCAGCGCCCGTATAACCCTCGGGCATGATCTCGCCCTTGTTGACCCAACACTTCACCCCGATCCGCCCAAACGTAGTGGCGGCCTCGTGGAAGCCATAGTCGATGTCCGCGCGCATCGTGTGCAGCGGTACACGCCCGTCGGAGTAGCTCTCCGTGCGGGCCATCTCGGCGCCGCCCAGACGACCGGCGACCTGAACCTTCACGCCCTTCGCGCCCGAGCGCATCGCGCTGGTCAGCGCGCGCTTCATCGCGCGGCGGAAAGCGACCCGGTTCTGCAGCTGCTCCGCGATCGACTGCGCGACGAGCTTCGCGTCGAGCTCGGGGCGCTTGATCTCGAGGATGTTGACCTTGATCTGCTTCTGCGTCATCCGGTGCAGGTCGCGCCGCAGGGCGTCCACTTCGGTGCCGGACTTGCCGATCACGATGCCGGGACGGGCGGTGTGGATGTTGACCTCGAGTTCCCCGGCGTCCTTGCGGATCGTGATGTCCGAGAGGCCCGCGTGAGCAAGCCGTGCGGTGATGTGCTCGCGCACGCGGATGTCCTCAGCCAGATACTCAGCGAAATTGCGCTCGCTGAACCAGTTGGACTTCCAGTCGTGGATGTAGCCCACGCGCATCGCCTCTGGGTGAACCTTCTGTCCCATCTCTCAGTTCTCTTCCAAATTCCTTGTCTGTGTGTTTTCAGGCTCTGTGGGGTGAGGCTTTGTGATTCCTGGTTCCTACGGCCGCGGGGTCAGCGTGATCGTGAGGTGGCTCGTGCGCTTGCGGATCGGCGTCGCCCTGCCCATCGCGCGCGGCCGAAAGCGCTTGATTGTTGGCCCCTCGTCGGCGTAGGCCTCGCGGACGATGAGATCGTCCTCGAGCAGCTCGTGGTTGTTCTCCGCGTTGGCCACCGCCGACTCGAGCAGCTTGCTCCAGTCGCGCGCCACGTCGCGGGGCGTGAAGGCGAGGATAGCGCGTGCCTCCTGTACCGACTTCCCTCGGATGTGCCCGCACACCATCCGCGCCTTGCGCGCCGAGGTCCGCACATAGCGCGCCCGCGCGGACACCGCCGCCCGGCGCTCCAGTGGTTTGGTCCTGCGCGCCGCCGGCTTGGCCTCGGCGTCTGGGTCCTGCGCGTCCTGCGCAGCCCCCTTCGGCTCCGCCTTGGCAGCGGGCTTGGCGGTCTCCTTCGACTCAGCCTCAGTGGCGGGCTTGGCCGCTTTCGCTTTGGCGGGTTTCTTTGCCTCAGGCTCTTTGGCTGCGGACGTCTCGTCTTTGGCCGCAACCTTCTTCGCCGCAGGTTTTTTGTCCTGCGGCTTCTCAGCAGTGGACTTCTCGCCCTTGCCCTCCGCCTGCGGCGCTTCGTCGCCATCGGACTCCCCGGCCTTGGCGGCGGGCGCTTTGCGAGCGCGGCTCGGCTTTTTGGCTGCCTCCGCAGTCGGCTCGGTGGAGGCGTCCTCAGTCTTGACGACCTGGGCGTCCTCAGTCTCGGCGACCTGCGCCTCCTCGGGCTTCGGATCCTGCTGCTCCTCAGCCATCCTCAACGCACCTTCCCGGATCCAGCGTGCCCGCGGAAGTGGCGGGTCGGCGCGAACTCGCCGAGCTTGTGGCCCACCATCGACTCCGATACGAACACCGGAATGTGCTTCTTACCGTCGTGGACCGCGATCGTATGACCCACCATCTCGGGGAAGATCGTCGACGCCCGCGACCACGTGCGGATCATCTGTTTGCGGTTCTCGGTATTGAGCGCTTCGATGCGCTTCATCAACCGCTCTTCCACCCACGGGCCCTTCTTGCTCGAGCGACTCATCTCTGCTTGCCCTTTCCTCGCCGCCTACCGCGCACGATATAGCGATCGGAGGCCTTGCCCTTCTTGCGGGTGCGGTATCCAAGGGTGGGTACGCCCCAAGGGGTGACGGGGTGCCGGCCCGCGGTGGTGGAGCCCTCGCCCCCGCCGTGGGGGTGGTCGACGGGGTTCATCGCGGTTCCCCGCGTCTGCGGGCGCACACCCATGTGGCGCTTGCGCCCCGCCTTGCCTACCTTTACGTTCTGATGGTCGGTGTTGCCGATCGCGCCCACCGTCGCGCGGCACTCCGCGCGGACGAGGCGCATCTCGCCCGAGGGCAGACGCAGCGTCGCCATGTCGCCGTCCTTCGCCATCAGCTGCACCGAGGCCCCCGCCGAGCGCGCCATCTGCCCGCCCCGGCCGGGGTGCAGCTCGACGTTGTGGATCACCGTACCCACCGGCATCCGCGCCAGCGAGAGGCAGTTGCCGACCGCGATGTCCGCCTCGTCTCCCGAGCTCACCATCATGCCCACGGTCAACCGCTGGGGGGCGAGGATGTAGCGCTTCTCCCCGTCCACGTAGTGCAGGAGAGCGATGTAAGCGGAGCGGTTGGGGTCGTACTCGATCGCGGCCACTTTCGCCGGAACCCCGTCCTTGCGGCGCTTGAAGTCGATGCGCCGGTACAGGCGCTTGGCCCCACCTCCGCGGTGACGGGCGGTCTTGCGCCCGTGAGCGTTGCGGCCCCCGCTCTTCTTGAGACCCTCCACGAGGGTCTTCTCGGGCTCGCTCTTGGTGATCTCGGCGAAGTCGGCGTAGGAGGTGAAACGCCGGCCGGGGCTCGTGGGCTTGGGTTTACGGATCGGCATGGTGGTTGGGTGGGGGGTGGGCGGGTGAGCCCTTAAACTCCCTCGAGGCTACGGAAGATCGCGATGCTCTCGCCCGCGCGGACCTGGACGATCGCCTTCTTCCAAGCACGCGTGCGCCCCGAGGTGACCCCCCTGCGCTTGGGCTTGGACTTGACACTCTGGGTACGGACCTCCACCACGTGCACATCGAACAGCGATTCCACCGCCTGACGGATCAGGGTCTTGTGGGCGTCCGGGTGCACCCGGAAGGTGTAACGGCCGGCGGCGGAGAGCACGTAGCTCTTCTCCGAGACCACCGGGCGAATGATGACCTGGGAGTGCTCCATCAGTCTTTCGCCTCCTCTGTGTCCCCGGTCGTGGGCTCGTCCTGCTGCGTATCCCCTCTCGCAGCCTTGGCGTCCTGCGTATCTCCACTCGCGGCCTTGGCACCCTGCTTGGCACCGCTCGCAGTCTTAGCCGCCTGCGCGTGCCCGCTTGCAGCCTCGGCGTCCTGCGTGCCACCACTCTTAGCCTTGGCCTCGTCCCCATCCCCGCTCGCCCCACCCGCACGCGCGGTGAGCGCGTCGAGGGCGGCCTGGGAGAGCAGCAGCGAGGCCGCCCCCACGATGTCAGCGACGCCAACGTTCTCGTGCGTGAGCACCGAGACCCGTGCGAGGTTGCGGAACGAGAGCGCCGCGTCGGACTCCTCCGCTGCGAGCGCCACCAGCGTAGGGCGTGGCTGGCCCCAATCCTCCAGGAGATCGAAGGCCTCGCTCGTCTTTGGCACGGCGAACGCAGCCGCATCCACAACAGCGATCGAGCCTCGCTGGGCGTGCAGCGAGAGTGCGCTACGCAGCGCCGCGCGCTGCTCCTTGCGGTTGACCTTGAAGGTGTACGAACGGGGCTGCGGCCCAAACACAACGCCACCCCCGGTCCACAGGGGGGAGCGGCTGGAGCCCGCGCGGGCACGCCCGGTGCCCTTCTGGCGCCACGGCTTCGCGGAGCCCCCTGAGACCATCGCGCGGGTCTTGGTGGCGGCCGTCCCGCGGCGCCGCGCCGCCTGCTCAGCGCGCACGCTCTGATGCACCAGGGGCCCGTGGAAGTCCGCCGCGAAGGCACCCACGTCGAGCTTCACCTTCTTGGTCGCGCCCAGCACCGGCGCGCTCGGGGCCGCCTCAGCCATCGCAGCGAACCTCCATCGCAAGATCGGTGGGACACCCCATGAGCGGGAGGAGCACGACGGAAATCGCCTCAGTCATCGCTGCGCACCTCCACAAGGGAGCCCCGCGGCCCCGGGACCGAGCCACGCACGAGCAGCAGGTTCTGAGCCGAGTCCACCGCGACGACCTCGAGGCCCCGCTGTGTGACCCGACGATTGCCCATCTGGCCCGGACCGCGGATACCCTTGAACACTCGCGACGGGGTCGCCGAGGCCCCGATCGAGCCGGGGGCGCGCACGTTGTGGGAGCCGTGCGAGGAGGGGCCCCGCTTGAAGCCGTGGCGCCGTACCGTGCCCTGGAAGCCCTTGCCCTTGGAGACCCCCGAGATCTTTACGCGGGCCCCCGCCTCGAAGTCCGCGACCGTGACGCTCTCCCCAACCTTGAGCTCACGACCCGCGGCGGGTGAGCCCCTGAACTCCACGAGGCGGCGCAGCGGCGGGGCGTCGGCCTTCTTCAGGTGCCCAAGTTCCGCTTTCGTGAGGTGCTTCTCCCGCGCCTGCCCAAATGCGAGCTGGATCGCTTCGTAGCCATCGCGATCCTCGGTACGGATCGCCGTCACCGGGCACGGCCCCGCCTCCAGCACCGTGACGCGCGCCACCGCGCCGTCCTCCCCGAAGACCTGGGTCATTCCGAGCTTCTTGGCGAGGATCGCGGGCATCACGTGGCCAGGCGGATCTCGATGTCCACGCCCGCAGGGAGGTTGTCCAGGCGCTGCAGCGAGTCCACCGTCTTGGGGGTGGGCTGGTGGATGTCGATCAAACGCTTGTGCGTGCGGATCTCGAAGTGCTCGCGGGAGTCCTTGTCCTTGAAGGGAGAGCGGATCACGCAGTACACGTTCTTCTCCGTCGGCAGCGGCACGGGTCCGGAGACCGTCGCGCCGGTGCGCGTGGCGGTCTCCACGATCTCCTTCGCGGCCGACTCGATCGCGGAGGTGTCGTATGCCTTCAGGCGGATACGGATCTTGTTCTGGGCGGCAGGTGCCATTGAAAAGTTGCTCGGCAGTCTCTGGTTTCGTTTGTGTGATGGGTTCGCGAACGTTCTTCAGCACGCCGCGCTGCGGCGGAGCTGCATCGTCGTATGTCTGGCAATAAAAAAGGGGCGCTCCCGGTGATCCGGGGGCGCCCCTAGGGTGCTACTCGATGATCTCGCTGACCACGCCCGACCCCACGGTGCGACCACCCTCGCGGATCGCGAACCGCAGGCCCTGGTCCATGGCGATCGGCTGAATCAGCTCGATCTCCATCTGGACGTTGTCCCCGGGCATCACCATCTCCACGCCCTCTGGGAGCTTGGCCACGCCGGTGACGTCGGTGGTGCGGAAGTAGAACTGCGGCCGGTAGCCCGAGAAGAAGGGGGTGTGGCGTCCGCCCTCCTCCTTCTTGAGCACGTAGACCTCGGACTTGAACTTGGTATGAGGGGTAATCGAGCCTGGCTTGCACAGCACCTGCCCGCGCTCGATCTCCTCGCGCTTGGTGCCACGCAGGAGGCAGCCCACGTTGTCGCCCGCGCGACCCTCGTCGAGGATCTTGCGGAACATCTCAACGCCCGTCACCACGGTCGAAGTGGAGTCGTGGACACCCACGATTTCCACCGTGTCTCCCGTTTTGACGATCCCCTGCTCGATGCGGCCCGTGGCCACCGTGCCGCGGCCGGTGATCGAGAACACATCCTCCACCGGCATCAGGAACGGCTTGTCGAGCTCCCGCACCGGCTCGGGGATGTAGTCGTCGAGGGCGGCCGCGAGGTCGAGGATCTTCTGCTTGTAGGTCTCATCGCCTTCCAGCGCCTTCAGCGCCGAGCCGATCACGAACGGGATGTCGTCGCCGGGGAAGTCGTATTCGGAGAGCAGCTCGCGCACCTCGACCTCGACCAGTTCGAGCAGCTCCTCGTCATCGACCATGTCGGCCTTGTTGAGGAACACCACGATGTACGGAACCCCCACCTGGCGAGCGAGCAGGATGTGCTCGCGCGTCTGGGGCATCGGGCCGTCGGCCGCGGAGACCACGAGGATCGCCCCATCCATCTGAGCTGCGCCCGTGATCATGTTCTTGACGTAGTCCGCGTGACCGGGGCAGTCCACGTGCGCGTAGTGGCGCTTATCGGTCTGGTACTCCACGTGGGAGGTCGCGATCGTGATCCCGCGTTCCTTCTCCTCCGGGGCGTTGTCGATCTCCTCGAAGCTGCGGGCTTCGGCGCCTCCCTTCTCGGCCAGCACCGTGGTGATGGCAGCGGTCAGCGTCGTCTTGCCGTGGTCGATGTGACCGATGGTCCCGACGTTGACGTGCGGCTTGTCGCGCTCGAACTTCTCCTTCGCCACTTTGCTCTGCTCCTCTGAATCGACTTGTGTTGTCCACCACCTGGGGGGCGAACCGGGGAAATCTATCTAAATAGGGACTTTCGTGATCGCTGGTGTCTCGTGGTGCTCCGTTTGCGGCCTGAAATCGGTGATGTCTCGGTGTGAGGTCTATCTCGGGAGGGGCCGCTCGCGGCCCTCGACCCGGGCTCGACTCTAGGCGGGAACTGGCTCTCCCGTGCGCTGCTCGATGATCTTCTCCGCGATGTTGGGGGGGACCTCCTCGTAGCCCTCGAACTGCATCGTGTACGTCGCCCGACCCTGCGTGTTGGAGCGCAGGTCGGTCGCATACCCGAACATCTCCGAGAGTGGGACCCGTCCGGTGACCGCCAGCGCGTTGCCGCGCGGCTCCTGACCCTCCAAACGCCCGCGGCGGCTGGAGAGGTCGCCGATCACGGTGCCGAGGAACTCCTCGGGTGTGACCACCTCGACCGAGAAGATCGGCTCCAGCAACACCGGCTTGGCGCGCCTGGCGGCCTCCTTGAAGGCGAGCGAGCCGGCGACCTTGTAGGCGATCTCCGAGGAGTCCACCTCGTGGTACTTGCCATCCACTAGCGTGACCCGGATGTCCACCATCGGGTAGCCCGCCTTGACGCCGTTCTCCAGCGCCTCCTCGACGCCCTTCTCCACGGCGGGGATGAACTCCGAGGGGATCGCTCCACCCTTGATCTTGTTGACGAAGTCGAAGCCCTCCCCGGGCGCGGGCTCGATGTCGATGTAGACCACCCCGTACTGGCCCGAGCCGCCGGTCTGGCGCACGAACTTGCCTTCGACCTTCTGCGCGGTGCCCCTGACCGTCTCGCGGTAGGAGACCTGGGGGCGACCCACGTTGGCCTCCACGCCGAACTCGCGCTTCATGCGGTCCACCAGCACTTCGAGGTGCAACTCGCCCATGCCCGAGATCTCGGTCTGGCCGGTCTCTTCGTTGGTACGGACCTGGAAAGTCGGATCCTCCTCCGCCAGGCGCCCCAGCGCGATCGACATCTTCTCCTGGTCCACCTTCGTCTTGGGCTCCACCGCGACCTTGATCACCGGCTCGGGAAATTCGATGTTCTCCAGGCGCACCGGCGCGTCGGGCGCGGCGAGCGTGTCACCCGTGACCACCTGCTTGATCCCGACCGCCGCGGCGATGTCCCCGGCGAAGACCTCGGCGACCTCCTCGCGGTCGTTGGCGTGCATCATCAAGATGCGCCCAATCCGCTCGGTGCGCCCGCTGTTGACGTTCAGCACCCGCGAGCCCGCCTCCAGATGTCCGGAGTAGACACGGAAGTATGTGAGCTTGCCGACGTAGGGGTCCGCCATGATCTTGAACGCGAGCGCCGTGAAGGGTTCGGAGTCGTCGGGCTTGCGCTCCACTTCGCGCTCGCCCTCCTCGCCCCTGACCAGTTCCGTGCCGATCATCGGGGGCACGTCCACCGGAGAGGGGAGATAGTCGATAACCGCGTCCAGCAGGGGCTGCACGCCCTTGTTCTTGAACGACGAGCCGCACAGCACCGGGGTCAGCTTGGTGGAGAGGGTCGCCTTGCGGATCGCCTGCTTGAGGCGCTCCTCGGGAATCTCCGCCTCCTCGAGGATCAGTTCGACGAGGTCGTCGTCGTAGTGGGAGACCTCCTCCAGCAGGTGCTCCCGCGCGGCAGCCGCCGCTTCGGCGAGCGCAGCCGGAATCTCGGTGATGTCCTGCTCCTTGCCGAGCTCGTCCCTGTAGACGATCGCCTTCATCGCCACCAGGTCGATCACGCCCTCGAAGTCCCCCTCCGCGCCGATCGGGAGCTGGATCGGCACCGGGTGTGCGCCGAGGCGGTCGATCATCGTCTGCACCCCACGCTCGAAGTCCGCGCCGATGCGGTCCATCTTGTTGATGTATGCGATCCGTGGGACGTGGTACTTGTCGGCCTGACGCCACACAGTCTCAGACTGGGGCTCCACCCCCGCGACCGAGTCGAACAGCGCGATCGCCCCGTCGAGCACGCGTAGCGAGCGCTCCACCTCGACCGTGAAGTCCACGTGCCCCGGGGTGTCGATGATGTTGATCCGGTTGCCCTTCCACTCCGCCGTGGTGGCAGCCGAAGTAATCGTGATACCCCGCTCCTGCTCTTGTTCCATCCAGTCCATCGTCGCCGCGCCGTCGTGGACCTCGCCGATCTTGTACGTGCGCCCCGTGTAGTAGAGGATGCGCTCGGTCGTCGTCGTCTTGCCCGCATCGATGTGGGCCATGATCCCGATGTTGCGAGTATTCTGGAGTGTGAACTTGCGTGGCATGGGAAGAGCTTGTCCTGGAGACGGTGATCAGGTAGTCGGCTGTGGTTGCGGCGGTGCTCGGGTCGGGGCAAACGGGTCGGGGCAAAAAAATTGGGCCCCCTGGGCCCACGCGCGCTGCTCGTCAGAGGCCTGTTCGCGTCGCTATGTGCTCAGGGTCTTCATGTTGGCGTTACGCCCCACAGACGGCACTGCTCGCACCACTAAGCCGCCCGCCGAGCGGAGGCCGACTATAGCAGAAGCCCCCGGGCGCCCCCCCGACCTGCACAGGCGCCCCGGAGGCCACGCTCGAAGGACCACCGGCCTCGGAAGGCGCGCCCACAGGCGAGCCCCGAAGGCCACCGCCGGCTCGCCGCGCACGGGCGGAAGGTCGTGGGCAGACAGGCGCGCCCACAGGCGAGCCCCGAAGGCCACCGCCGGCTCGCCGCGCACGGGCGGAAGGTCGTGGGCAGACAGGCGCGCCCACAGGCGAGCCCCGAAGGCCACCGCCGGCTCGCCGCGCACGGGCGGAAGGTCGTGGGCAGACAGGCGCGCCCACAGGCGAGCCCCGAAGGCCACCGCCGGAGAGCCACCCACGGAGAGCGACCGCCGGAAAGCCACCGCCGGAGAGCCACTGGCCTGGAGGTTCCGCTCGCGGGAGCGGCCCAGGAGGCACCACCGAGGTCCCCTAGCGCACCCGCACAGGCGTGCTCGCTGTAGCGTGGTCGCGGGTGCAGTTGACGCGCACGCTCGCGGACACCACGTAGCGGCCCGCGGCGCGGTAACGGTGCTCTAGCCGCCATCTCCGGTGCGCCGGGGGCGCGGTCCCGGCGATACAGAACTGGGGCACCGCGCCCGACCCGGCCTCGGCACCGTCGCCGTAATGCAGCACATACCCCACGGCTCCAGGGGCGTGCGGGGCCTGGGCGGTGAGTTCGATCTCGACAGGCTCGCCGACCCGTGCGGCCACAGGCACCGCTGCGAGCGTCACGGTCAGACCGCCTGAGCGAACCGCTCCCGTACCGCCACCCGCTGCACCACTGGGATCAGAGCCAACCGACCTCGCGCCTGCGCCGCAACCCCCCACCGCCGTCGCGCATCCTGCCAGCACCACCAGCGTGGCCAGCAGGTGCGGGCGTACACGGGGGAGCGCCGGGGCCCTGGGGATCGCTCCCAGACGCCCCGGCGCTGCCACCGCACTCGGCCACGGAGTGGCTATGCGTGTTCCTCCACCAGTGCCGTTTCCGTGCTCGACCCTTCGGTTGCGTGGCCCGCCGCCGTGCAGACGCTCGCGGTCTTGCACGAAACGCCTGCCAAGCTGCTGGCCAGGGCTCCTTCCGGGTTGGGGCTTTCCTGGATCGACCATTTTTTCGCGGTGCTCGTGAACACCTCCGCCAGCGTCTCTTCGACGCCGCCACTGGTCACATAGTGCCCCACCGCCGTGCAGGCTTCAGCGGCCGTGCACGACACCCCCGCGAGCGCCGAGCTTTTCGCGCCGGTCGGATTCGGCGATTCCTGGATCGCCCATTTTTTCGCGGTGCTCGTGAACACCTCCGCCAGCGTCTCTTCGACGCCGCCACTGGTCACATAGTGCCCCACCGCCGTGCACGCTTCCGCCGCCGTGCACGACACCCCCGCGAGCGCCGAGCTTTTCGCGCCGGTCGGATTCGGCGATTCCTGGATCGCCCATTTTTTCGCGGTGCTCGTATACACCTCCGCCAGCGTCTCTTCGACGCCGCCACTGGTCACGTAGCGCCCCACCGCCGTGCACGCTTCCGCCGCCGTGCACGAGACCCCGGCGAGGCTGCTTGCTTTGGCTTCGGCGGGGTTGGGGGATTCCTGGATCGCCCATTTTTTCGCGGTGCTCGTATACACCTCCGCCAGCGTCTCTTCGACGCCGCCACTGGTCACGTAGCGCCCCACCGCCGTGCACGCTTCCGCCGCCGTGCACGACACCCCCGCGAGCGCCGAGCTTTTCGCGCTCGCCGGATTCGGCGATTCCTGGACCGCCCATTTTTTGGCGCTCCAGACCTCGGCCAACGTCACTTCGGTGCCGGCGCTGTTGGTGTAGTGCCCCACCGCCGTGCACGCTTCCGCGCCCGCGCAGGAGACGCTCGTGAGCGTGGAGCCTTTGGCGCCGCTCGGATTGGGCGTTTCCTGCAATGCCCATTCTTTGCCGTTCCAACGCTCCGCCAGCGTCAGCTGCGTGCTGGCGTCGTTGAGGTAGTGCCCGACCGCGGTGCACGCTTCGGTCGCGCTACACGAGACGCCGGCGAGGTTACCGGTGGCTTCTTTGGGAGCCAGACCCGTCTGGATCGCCCATTTTTTTTCGGTGCTGGTGAACACCTCGCCAAGCGCCAGTTCGGCGCCGGCGCCGCTCACATAATGCCCGGCGGCGGTGCACGTTTCGGCAGACGCACAGGAGACGCCAGCGAGCGCAGAGCTTTTCGCTTCGGCCGGATTGGGGGATTCCTGCAGTTCCCATATTTTGCCGGTTTTCGTGATCGTCTCGGCGAGCGTCGATTCGACCCCGCCGCTGGTGACGTACGAGCCCACCGCGGTGCAGGCTTCCGGTCCCTGACACGAGACACTCGAGAGCTTCGCGCTTTTAGCGCCCACCGGGTTGGGCGATTCCTGGATCACCCATTTTTCGAGGTTCCAGTACTCGACCAGCGTGACTTCCTTACCAGCGCCGTTGACGTAGTGACCGGCGACGGTGCAGTCCCCCGGGCAGGAGACGCTGCTCAAGCTGCTGCTTTTGGCTTCCGCCGGGATCAGCGGCGCTTGCAGCGACCATTTGCCGAGGAGCAGCACGTCGGCGAGGACGGTTTCCGTACCCGTGCTGCTCACATAGTGCCCGACGACATCGCAGGCTTCGAATTCAGTTTTCAGGCATGACACTCCCAGGAAAGTCGCGCTTTTCGCTTCCGCTGGCAGCGGCGTTTCCACGATCGTCCATTCGCCGACGGCGGGCTTGTCGACGAGCGTCAGTTCCTTGCCTGTGCTGCTGACGTAGTGCCCTACGCCAAGGCAGATCTTTTCGCCGCACGAGACCGCGCTCAGCGAGCTGCTTTTCGCTTCGGCGGGAACCGCGACGGCCTTGACCACCCACGCTCGGGAGCCTTCGCGGTTCCATTCCTCGGCGAACGCCACTTCGGCGCTGGAGCCGTTGATGTAATGGCCGACCGCGTCGCACTCTTCCACGATTTCCAGGAAAAGCGCGACTTTCAAGCACGAGACGCCGCTCAGGACAGAGCTTTTGGAACCGGCCGGGGTGGGGACTTCCACCTGGCTCCATTCGCTGCCGTTCCAACGCTCCACCAACGGTTTTTCCGCACCGGCTGCGCCGTCGTGCCCGACGGCCGTGCAGCTTTCGCTGGACACACACGAGACACTCGCGATACTGGTGTTCTGGGCGTCCCGCTTGGCCGACAGATTGGGAATCGAGCGCGTGAACCAGCCACTGAGGTGGGGTACGCCGTGCGGCGTGCCCCAGCCGGTGGGGCCGTCGAAGCCGACTTCACCCTTGCACAGGTACGCGTCTTCAGCCGGTGGCGAGCAGATTCCGTTGGTGCCCGAGGTGACGTCGTACAGCATCCCCGGGTGCTTGTAGAAAACTTCAGCGCCGGCGCTTTTGACCGCGCTTTCCGCGTGGGCCTCGATCGCCGCGACGAGCGGCGATGAGACGCTCGTGCCGCCGACGTTCGTCCATCCGGCGACGTATGGCGTGTTATAGACCGACACGGGCGTTTCCGGGGAGGCCACCGCCGAGACGTCGTTGTCGGTGCGTTTGGCGCAACCTGTGTCGAACTGCCACGCGGGCTTGGCCTCGTAGAGGCTGCAGCCGCTGCCGCTGTCGTCCCAGACGGTCTCCTTCCAGCCCCGGGAGTTGCTCGCTTTGTTGAGGTTGGTCCCGCCGACCGCGATCACGTTGGGCGAGGTGGCCGGCCAGCTGGGGGCACCCACGCCGTTGTCGTAGGCTGAGTCACCCGCGGAGACCGTCACGGGGACAGTGTGTTTGTACGCCGCGAGATATTCCGCACAGCCTTTTTTGGCAGGGCACCATGTTTCGTTGTTCTCGGGGTAGCCGTAGCTGTTGCTGATCTCCGTCGCGCCGAGAGTTGCCGCCTCTTCGACAGAGGCGGCAGTGTCTTTCGGTTCCTGGGTGGTCGCCTCCACGAGCAGGATTTTGCAGTTGGAACAGGCGGCGGAGACCATGTCCATATCCAGAGCGCTCTCCAGCGACCAATCGCTTTCGAGTGCTTCGCCTTCTTTCGGATAGTTTTTTTCTTCCCCTTTCTCGTTGACCTTTTTGAAGCAGCCGTTGGCTTTGGTGCACGCGGAAAGACCATACTTTTCGCGATATTTCGCAAGATCCGCTTCGGCTTCTTTGTAGCCGTAGGCGTCGACCAGGGCCACCGTTTCCCCCGTGCCACCCGATGTGGGAATGCTGTAAGCCGACTGCAGGTTTGCCGGGTCGTAGCCTCCGAGTTCGCCACCGCCTTCAAGCAGCGGCCCACCGGCGGGCAGGTGATAGCCAGAGGACGTCTTGACGGTGGGGGGATCGATGACGATGTTGCACTCGATCATCCGCCCCCCGGGCGGGCAGGGGGTGTAGGGCATTGTTTTGGAGGGTGAAAGCGAATACCCGCGCACACTCGCCGATCCGCCGACGGCGGTTGCAGACTGGGCGAGCGCCGCGCAGAGCAGCCCCCCCAGCAGCGCCACCACGATCATCAGGCGCACCCGCGGCGGCGTCCCACGTTCCCCGCTCGAAGGAGCTCTCCCCCGACCATCGATCCTCCCCCGACCATCGATCGACGGAGCTTTCCCGCTGCCACCCTGCGACTGATTACGGCCGCGTCGCGGCGTCAGGCTACGTTCCCCACGTCCGTGCCCCATCTCCATTCCCTCCTCTGGTCACCCTGGCTTGACTCGGTTCGATCGCGCTTACCAGTGACCCCAGACTGCCGCTGACTCTCATCCCGCAGTCTTCAAGCCTCTGTGTAAGAGCTTGTACCGATCCTAAACAGATGCCATGGCGTAAGTCAACCCAATTTTCGGCACATGCCGATTCGTTCTCGATACACGAAATGCAGGTGATTTAAACCTGACCGCGTGGGGCAAAAGATTGACTATCCATTGCCCCCAAGCAGGATTGCTCGCTGGAGACCAAAGGGGGCGGCACACGCGTGCGAGGCCCGCCGCACTGGACCAACGTCCGAGAGCAATTACTCTGTGGGAGACCCTGCGCCGCAGCCAGAGGCGTCGGCACCGCGATCGGCGCAGACACGGGTGTCGCTGTCGGAGGCCTCGGCGCCATCCTCGAAGACCGCGCGCAGGCGACTGAGAACCCGCGTCGCGGCTCGCAGCTCCTCGGCGTCAACGTCCGCCAGTGCCTGCTCCCAGCGGCCCTGCCACTTCTCGCGCTTGGCCTCGACCGCGCCGCGCCCGTGGGGGGTCAGGCGCGAGACCACCACCCGCCTGTCGCTCTCATGGCGCGCGCGCTCCACGTGGCCCGCACGGGCGAGGTGCTCGAGCATCTGCGTCACCGTCGCCGGGGTCAGCTGCGCGGCCACCGCCAGCTCCCCTGCGGACAGCTCGCCGCGCTCCTCCAACTCGAACAGCAGCTCGCACTGCGCGTGGCTCAGCTCCGCGCCCCCCAGGTGAGTGTCGCGTCCGCGCAGCCGGCTGAGGCTGCGAAACACCCGGCGGAAGGCCTTGCCCAGCTCCATCAGCTCCGCTGCCCACTCCTCCCGCGGTGCGGGTAGGAGCTCCATCCCCCGCGCTGCGGGTCGGGCGGCCGTTGTGTCGATCGCGCCGGGCGGCAGTTGCGTCCCTCTCGGCGCACGCGTCCGGGCCGCCGTTGCGCCGGCTCCGGCAGTGCTCGCGTTGGGGATCTTCGAGGCGCCCGCCACGGCCTTGCCCTTGCTCAGATCCCCACCGGCTCCGCGACGCGCTCGCGGTGGACGGTAACGCTCTCCCCGTCCACGTTCTCCCCGTCCGCAACCTCCGCGCGGGGGCGCTCCGCGCGCAGCAGCATCGTGCACGGGATCAGCGTCAGCGCCGCGATCCCCAGCGCCCACCAGTAGGCGGTGTCGAACGCGCTCGCCCGCGCCTGCGCCGTGAGGGCATCCACGCCGGCGCGCTGCAGGACCACCGCGAGCACCGCCGTGCCGAGCGCCCCGCCGGTGCGCTGCAGCACGGTGAGCTGGGGCGTCGCGTCGGAGACCTGCTCGGGGCGCATCGACGCGAAGGCCGCTGTCATCGCAGGCATGAAGCACAGTCCGATGCTGAGGCCGCGCACGACCAGCACCGCCGAGATCGCCACGATCGAGGTGTGCGCCCCCACAAACGTGAGCGGGATCGTGCTGAGGCACAACACGGAAACCCCCGTGAGCGCCACGCGCCCGCCGCCGAAGCGTTCGGTCAGGCGACTCGCCAGCGGCATCGCCACCAGCGCCCCGATCCCCTGCGGCCCGGTGAGCAGCCCGGTACTGATCACGTCCTGCCCGCGCACCACCTGGTAGTAGTACGGCACCAGGATCATCGCCCCGAACAACGCCGCCCCGAGGCCGAAGTTCACAAACGCCGCCCCCGCGAACACCCGGTTCTTGTACATACGAATGTCGAGTAGCGGGCGCTCCACCCGTAGCGCGTGCAGGCAGAAGAGCACGATCATCACCAGCCCCGCAACAGCCGGCACGACCACCTTGCCCGAGCCAAACGCTTCGCCCGAGCCGAGCTCGCTGATGCCGTAGATGAGCGCCGCGCACCCCGCCGGCAGCAGCGCCAAGCCCACCAGGTCCAGACGCTCCGCCTCCCCTGCCTTCGTATGCGGCAGCATCCGCCAGCCGAGCGCGACCGCGACCGCGCCGATCGGGACGTTTACGAAGAAGATCCACGACCAGTGCAGGTTCTGCAGGATCAGGCCCCCCACCACCGGACCCAGGATTGGGGCGATCATCGCGGGCATCGAGACGATCCCCATCACCTTGCCCATCTGCCGAGGGCCGGCCACCTGAGCCATGATCATCATCGCCACCGGCATGATCATCCCGCCGCCCGCGCCCTGCAGCACACGGAAAACGACCAACGAGGTGAGCGAGCTCGCCAGGCCACATAGCGCCGAGCCCATCGTGAACAGCACCAGCGAGACCAAGTAGACCTGCTTGGCCCCGAAGCGCCGCGCCGCCCAGCCCGTCACCGGGATCACCGCCGCCAGCGACAGGAGATAGCCCGTGATCACCCACTGCACCTGCGAGAGCGAGCTGTGCAGATCCTTCGAGAGCGTGTCGAGCGCCACGTTGACGATCGTCGTGTCGAGGATCGACATCATCATCCCCAGGATCACGACGCCGCAGACCACCCACACGTGGCGCGGGATGTGGCCCGCCTCGTAGCTCATCCGCTCCCCGGCGGGCTGTGCCTGTGGCTGCGAAGTCATTTGGTACCTAAAGGTTAGGTACCAAACCTTTGCCTTTCAAGGCCTGTGTGCGCGATCGCACAGATGTGCGGCGGGTCGTCTACCAGCGGTAGTGTGCAAATGCCTTGTTAGCCTGCGCCATGCGGTAGATGTCGTCCTTGCGCTTGTAGGCCCCGCCCTGCTGGGAGAGCACGTCCAGTAGCTCGTGCGCGAGCCGCTGCGCCATCGTCTTCTCGCGGCGCTGGCGCGCGAACTCGACCAGCCACCGCACCGCCAGTGTGCGTGCCCGCGCCGCGGGCACCTCCACGGGGACCTGGTATGTCGCGCCGCCGACCCTGCGCGAGCGCACCTCCAGGTTCGGCGTCAAGGTCTTGATCGACGCTTCGAGCGTCTCGATCGGATCTTTGTCGCTGCGCTCCCCGAGCACCGCCAGCGCGTCGTACACGATCCGCTCCGCCACCGACTTCTTACCGTCCAGCATCACCTTGTTGATCACCTGCTGCACCAGCTTCGAGCGGTGCACTGGATCCGGCTCAACCGGACGTACGTGGGCGGCTGCGCGGCGGGGCATCTACTTTTTCTTCACGCCGTACTGCGAGCGCGCCTTTTTGCGGTCGTTCACGCCGGCCGCATCGAGGGTCCCACGCACAACCTTGTAGCGGACCCCGGGAAGGTCCTTTACACGGCCTCCCCGCACCAGCACCACCGAGTGCTCCTGCAGGTTGTGGCCCTCACCGGGGATGTACGCGGTCACTTCGATCGATCCCGAGATGCGCACGCGCGCCACCTTGCGCAGCGCGGAGTTAGGCTTCTTCGGGGTCGTCGTGTACACCCTCGTGCACACGCCCCGCCGCTGCGGAGCGGCAACCTTCTTCTTGCGGCCCTTCCCCGACTTCAGGCCTGGAGTCGCCAGCTTCTTCTTTGGGGCCTCCCGGCCCTTGCGCACTAACTGAGATGTCGTCGGCATATTCGGCTCGGGATGGTAGCAGCGCCGCGGCTCGGGCTCGTTGCCGGCCTCGATCCGGTGTCCCTTGGCGAAGGAGACGGGATCGCTCTATGCCTCGACCGGGGCCACGCCCGCCGAGCGCAGCGGGGCCGGCATCAATGCGGCCGCCACCACCACCAGCACGAACGCGAACGCCTCGCACGCAATCCCCATCACGCTGCCCGCCATGGGGTCCCCGAACACAATGATCCCCCCCGCGATCCCCGCTATGTTCGCCGCCGTCCCCGTCACAGCGATCACCGGCACCGCGTCTCCGTCCTGCAGGCCCCGCGCGGAGGCGTAGAAGGCGACGATCGACGCCGCCACCGCCACCGCCAGCCACGGGCTCAGCAGTACCCCCAGCAACCCATGCGCGCCCACGATCCCGGTCAGAGCCTTGATCGATGTGTCCGACACCCCGAACAGGATCCCCGACGCCGCCCCCAGCATCACCCCGTGGTGCTCCGTGCGGCCTCCCATCCGGGGGCCCATGATCAACAGACCCCCCAACCCGAACAGGCCCGCCTCGAAGGAGATCATCGCCGCATCCGAGAAGCGCGAGTCGGCCCCGTGCATCGTCGGCAGCGCCAGCCCCAACAGCACCAGCCCCCCTGCCATCAGCCACAGCCCCGCCCACTGCCTCGGGCCCACCTTGAAGCCAAACATCCGGTCCGCCATCACCGCGATCAACACCACACCCCCCGCCAGCGCCACCTGCACCACCGACATCGGGGCCAGTGCCAGCGCCGCCACGTGGAGGCTCCACGAGGCCGCCGCCACCAGCATCCCCACCGCGAACCATTTCGAGGAGAACAGCGCCCGCGCCGAGCGCAGCGGGTGGCGCACAGTCACCGTTCCCACCTCATTCGCCCCCCTGAACTTGTAGAAGAAGCCCAGGTTGGCCACGAATGCACACGCGAGTGCGAGCAGTATGCCTAGATCAAGAGTCATATCGATGGTGGGGTCACGGGAGGCTTCCATCGGCAGCGGTCCCCAGATGCTTTACTGCCGCGAAGCGATCCTGGCAGATTACCTGTCCTGACCTCTGTGGAAGCTAAAGAGCGCGCGAAACTGCGTAGCGACGACCCACCTGCGCGCAAGCCGCTGCTGCTGGTGGACGTCGACGGGGTCATCTCCCTCTTTGGCTTCCCTCCACACGCTCCCCCGCCCGAGAGCTCCCTGCATTTCATCGACGGCATACCCCACTTCCTTTCGGCCGCCGCCGCGCGACACCTGCTCGCGCTCGTCTCTCTCTTCGAGCTCGTATGGTGCAGCGGCTGGGAGGAGAAGGCCGACGAACACCTCCCTCACCTGCTCGGACTGCCCCGCCGACTGCCCCATCTGAGCTTCGAGCGCGCGGCCAGTGGGGCCGCGGACAAAGGTGGGGCCGCGGACAAAGGCGGGGCCGCGGACAAAGGCGCGGTCGCGGACAAAGGCGCGGTCGCGGACAAAGGCGCGGTCGCGGGGAGTACGGACAGAGGCGTAGGCACGGCGAGCACGGACAAAGGCGCGGTCGCGGGGAGCAAATCCCTCCAGGGCCACTGGAAGCTCGCCGCGATCGACGCCCACGCCGGTGCGCGCCCCCTCGCATGGATCGATGACTGCATCGACGCCGCCTGTCACGCTTGGGCCGCCGCCCGGGGGGCGCCCACACTGCTCGTGCAGACCTCCCCCGAGCGCGGCCTCACCGAGCGCGAGGCCGCGCAGCTGCGGGAGTGGGCCCAGCGGACCGCCTGAGAGACTACTCAGGTACCTCCAGCGGCCCGTCGGGGACCTCGAGGTCGGCCAGTTCCTCCACGAAGCCCGAGTCCGAGCCCCCGGCGCCGATCTTCTCCAGGGAGGCGAGGTCCGCGTCGAACTCCTGACCGTAGGTCCCCCCCAGCGGGTCCCCGCTGTGCAGGCCCAACTCCGCAGCGATCTCCTCCTGGTCGAGCAGGCCCACCTCGTCGATCGCACGGGGGAGCGGTTCGGAGGGCTCGATCTCGATTCGGCGGTAGCGCTTCAGGCCCGTCGCCGCGGGGATCAGCTTGCCGATGATCACGTTCTCCTTGAGCCCATTCAGGCGATCCACCTTGCCCTCCAGCGCCGCATCCGTCAGCACCTTCGTGGTCTCCTGGAAGGAGGCCGCGGAGAGGAACGAGTCGGTGTTCAGCGACGCCTTCGTGATCCCCAGGATGATGTCCTCGAACTGCGCCGTCTCCCCGCCCTTTGCGTCGAGCTCGTCGTTGACGCGCGCGAATTCGAAGCGGTCCACGAACTGGCCCGGGAGGTAGTCCGTGTCGCCCTTCTGGTCGACCCGCACCTTCTTGAGCATCTGGCGCACGATCAGCTCGATGTGCTTGTCGTTGATGTCCACCCCCTGGGAGACGTACACCTCCTGCACCTCCTTGACCAGGTAGCGCTCGGTCTCCGTGCGCCCCCGCAGTTTGAGCAGGTCGTGGGGGTAGAGCGAGCCCTCGTTGAGCTGCTTGCCCGCGACGATCGGCTCGCCCGCGCGCACGAACAAGCGCGTGCGCCGTGGGAACGCGTGGCGGTGCTCCTCCCCCGCCGCATCGATGATCACGACCGTGAGCGCCTTGTCGGTCTCCTCGATCGACACCGTCCCGTCCTGCTCGGCGATCTGCGCGAGGCCCTTCGGCTTACGCGCCTCGAAGAGCTCCACCACGCGCGGGAGGCCGTGGGTGATGTCCGCGCCGGCCACACCACCGGTGTGGAAGGTGCGCATCGTCAGCTGCGTGCCCGGCTCGCCGATCGACTGCGCGGCGATGATCCCCACCGCGTCCCCGATCTGCGCGAGCTGGCCCGTCGCCATCGCCCGGCCATAGCACGCCTGGCAGACCCCGCTGGTCGCCTTGCACTTCAGCACCGAGCGCACGGGGACCGTCACCTGGGCGCCGCGGTCGTGGTCGTCCTGGTGGGCCTTCACGATCTCCGCGAACTCGAGGCGCCCGATTTCCACGCCCTGCTCCACCAGCATCCGGCCCCGCTTGGTCGCGATCTCCCGCGCCGCCATCCGCCCCACCAGGTTGTCGTTGGGGTCGCCCCCGTCCTTGAAGACGGGTAGCTCGATGTACTCATCCGCGCCGCAGTCCGGCTCGCGGATGATCACATCCTGGGCCACATCCACCAGGCGGCGCGTCAGGTAGCCGGAGTCCGCCGTGCGCAGCGCCGTGTCCGCGAGGCCCTTTCGCGCCCCGTGGGTGGAGATGAAGTACTCGAGCACCGACAGGCCCTCCATGAAGTTGGCCTTGATCGGACGCTCGATGATCTCCCCCTTCGGGTTTGCCATCAGGCCGCGCATCCCCGCCAGCTGGCGGATCTGCTTGAACGAGCCACGCGCGCCGGAGTTGGCCATCATAAAGATCGGGTTCAGCGTGTCGAGGTTCTCGATCATCGCATCCGCGACCTCGTCGGTGGCGGCGTTCCACTTCTCCACCACCGCCTCGTGGCGCTCCTCCTGGGTGATCAGGCCCATGTCGTACTGGTCGGAGATCTCCGCCACGATGTCCTCGTACTTCTTGATGATCTCACCCTTCCGCGGGGGGATCACGACGTCGTTCTTGGAGATCGTGATCCCCGCCTGGGTGGAGTACTTGAAGCCGAGGTCCTTGAACGCGTCAAGCACCAGCGAGATCGTCGTCGCCCCGTACGTCTGTACCAGCGCGTCCACCAGCCGCGTGGTGTCGCGCTTCTTCATCGACTGGTTCACGAACGCGTACTTGGAGGCGTCGAACTCCTCCCCCACCGCCTCCGCGAGGGCCCGCTCGATGCGGTCGTTGTAGATGATCCGCCCCACGGTTGTCAGGACGTGCCCGCCCTCGCGCCCGTGCGGACGGAACTCCGCGACGTCGTGCAGATTCACCACCCCTGCCTCGTGCGAGAGCTCGGCCTCCTGCGCGGTGCGGAACACGTGCGGACGCGGCTCGTTCTTGGGCCACTGATCGCCCGTCAAGAGCTCCCGCTTCCCAGCCAGCTCATCGGCCTCCGGGCCGTAGGTCAGGTAGTAGGCCCCCAGGATCATGTCCTGCGTGGGGGTGGCCAGCGGCGCCCCGTGCGCGGGCGAGAGGATGTTGTTGGAGGAGAGCATCAGGATCCGTGCCTCCGCCTGGGCCTCCGCGGAGAGCGGCAGGTGGACCGCCATCTGGTCCCCGTCGAAGTCCGCGTTGAACGCGTGGCAGACCAGCGGGTGTACCTGGATCGCCTTGCCCTCCACCAGCAGCGGCTCGAACGCCTGGATCCCCAGACGGTGCAGCGTGGGCGCGCGGTTGAGCAGCACCGGGTGCTCGTGGATGACCTCCTCGAGGACGTCCCACACCTCGGCGATCATGGAGTCCACCATCTTCTTCGCGGCCTTGATGTTCTGCGCGGACTTGCGCTCCACGAGGCGCGCCATGATAAACGGCTTGAACAGCTCCAGCGCCATGATCTTCGGCAGCCCGCACTGGTGCAGCTTCAGGTAGGGGCCCGCCACGATCACCGAGCGCCCCGAGTAGTCCACGCGCTTACCCAGCAGGTTCTGGCGGAACCGCCCCTGCTTGCCCTTCAGCATGTCGCTCAAGCTCTTCAGCGGACGGTTGCCTGGGCCTGTCACCGGGCGCCCGCGGCGACCGTTGTCGAACAGCGCGTCCACCGCCTCCTGGAGCATCCGCTTCTCGTTGTTGACGATGATCTCCGGGGCCCCCAGATCGAGGAGCCGCTTGAGGCGGTTGTTGCGGTTGATCACCCGTCGGTAGAGGTCGTTGAGGTCCGAGGTCGCAAAGCGCCCCCCGTCGAGCTGCACCATTGGGCGCAGCTCCGGCGGGATCACGGGGACCGCGTCGAGCACCATCTGCTCAGGCCTGTTGCCCGACTGGATGAACGCGCTCACGACCTTCAGGCGCTTGACGGCCCGTGCCTGGCGCTGGCCCTTGGCGTGCTTGACCTGCTCCTCCAGGTCCACCCTTTCCGCCTCCAGGTCCACCTGCTCGAGCAGGTCGCGGATCGCTTCCGCACCCATTCCCCCACGGAAGTACTCCCCGAACCCGTACGGTGAGCCGAAGCGCTCCTTGAGCTCGCGGAATGTCGTCTCGTCGTGCTCGATCTGCTTCGGTTCCATCGTCTTGAAGAGCTCCCACACGTTGCGCATCCGCTCCGCCGCGTCCTCGATGTAGGCTTCGGTGTCGGCGATGTCCGCCTCGAAGATCTTGCGCAGCTCCTTGAGCAGCTTCTCGCGCTCCTCGTCGGAGAGCTTGTTGAGCTTCACATCCAGCGAATCGGCCCACAGGTGGTCTTCGTCGGAGAAGCCGGTCTGCTTGCCGGTCTGTAGGTATTTCTCCCGGCGCTCCAACGACTCCCGCAGCTCCAGCACCCGCTCCTCGCGCTCGGCGGCGTAGGAGTCGAGGACCTTGTTGACCTCCTTCTCGAGCGTCTCGATGTCCTTCGTCCGCGCCTCGTCGTCGACCCACGTCACGATCGAGGCCGCGAAGTAGAGGACCTTCTCGAGCTCCTTCGGAGCCATGTCGAGCAGGTAGCCGATGCGCGAGGGGACGCCCTTGAAGAACCAGATGTGGCTCACCGGCGCGGCCAGGTCGACGTGGCCCATGCGCTCGCGTCGCACCTTCGAGCGCGTGACCTCCACGCCGCAGCGCTCGCACACGATGCCCTTGTAGCGCACCCGCTTGTACTTGCCGCAGTAGCACTCCCAGTCCTTCGTGGGGCCGAAGATGCGCTCGCAGAAGAGCCCATCCTTCTCGGGCTTCAGCGTGCGGTAGTTGATCGTCTCAGGCTTCGTCACCTCGCCCGAGCTCCACGAGCGGATCTGCTTGGAGGAGGCGAGGCCGATCTCGATTGCATCGAAGTTATTTATGTCGATCATGCTTTAGCGCTTTCGCTCGCGGGTGTATGTGTGGCTGTGACTCTCGACTCTCTGACTGTGCTCTCTCTCGCTGCGCTCAACTCTCGCTCTCCTCCGCCAGGTCGGGCTCGAGCACGCCGTCGCCCAGCGCGTCGAGATCGATATCGCCCTCGGCGAGCAGCTCCTCCACTCCGAGGTCCTCATCCGCGTCCTCGAGCTCATCCTCCACATCGTCCTCCGCGGCGATGTCCCCGGGGGCGGCTATGTCCCCCTCGGCGGGGGCGTCCTCCTCATCCTCAACGGGCTCCCCATCGCCCACCGTGGGCTCCTCGACCGCGACCTCCGCGGCCGGGGCCTCCTCCTCATCGGAGTCGGGGTCCACGAGCTCCTCAACGGAGGCGTCGGGGGCGGGCGCGCGCACGCCGGAGAGGTCGATCCCGAGCTCCTCCGCCGCGCGTAGCAGGTCGTCGTCTTCATCGCGCATCTCCGCGCGCTGACCCTCTTCGGAGACCACGTTGACGTCGAGCGCCAGCGACTGCATCTCCTTGAGCAGCACCTTGAAGGACTCCGGAATCGAGGGCTCGGCGATGTTCTCGCCCTTGACGATCGCCTCGTAGGCCTTCACACGCCCGACGGTGTCGTCGGACTTGATCGTGAGCATCTCCTGCAAGGTGTACGCGGCGCCGAACGCCTCCAGCGCCCACACCTCCATCTCGCCGAAGCGCTGGCCACCGAACTGCGCCTTGCCCCCCAGTGGCTGCTGGGTCACAAGCGAGTAGGGGCCGGTCGAGCGCGCGTGGATCTTGTCGTCGACAAGGTGCAGGAGCTTCAGGATGTACATGTACCCCACCGTCACCTGCTGAGCGAACGGCTCCCCGGAGCGTCCGTTGAAGAGCGTCATCTTGCCCGAGGCCTGCTCGCCGGCGCGGCGACTCTTGTCCACGTCCATCCGGATCCGACCGGTGTGCTCGTCCTGCCACTTCACGAGCGCCTGGTCGACGTCTTCGACGGTCGCGCCGTCGAACACCGGCGTGGACACGTACACGCGCGCGGGATCGCCGTTCTTGCGTTCGCCACTGGCTTCCTGGTAGGCGTCGGTACCGTCGTCGTACCAGCCCTTGGCGGCCACCCAGCCGAGGTGGGTCTCGAGGATCTGGCCCACGTTCATGCGGCTCGGCACCCCGAGCGGGTTGAGGATCACATCGACGGGAGTTCCGTCCTCGAGGAACGGCATGTCCTGGACGTCCACGATCTTGGAGATCACACCCTTGTTGCCGTGGCGGCCCGCGAGCTTGTCGCCCTCGGAGATCTTGCGCTTCTTGGCGACGAACACCCGCACCAAGTCGTTGACCCCCGGCGGCAGGTCGTCGCCGGCGTCGCGGCTGAAGGTCTTCACGTCGATCACCACGCCGCCCTCGCCGTGGGGGACCTTCAGCGAGGTATCGCGGACCTCACGTGCCTTCTCCTTGAAGATCGCGCGGATCAGCTTCTCCTCGGCGGTGAGCTCGGTCTCGCCCTTTGGCGTGACCTTGCCCACGAGCAGGTCGCCGGACTGGACCTCCGCGCCCACGCGCACGATCCCGCGGTCGTCGAGGTTGCGCAACGACTCCTCCGAACGGTTGGGGATGTCGCGCGTGATCTCCTCCTCGCCGAGCTTGGTGGTGCGGGCGTCGATCTCGTACTCCTCGATGTGGATCGAGGTGAGCTCGTCGTCCTGCACGAGGCGCTTGGAGAGGATGATCGCGTCCTCGAAGTTGTACCCCTCCCAGGACATGAAGGCGACCATCAGGTTCTTGCCCAGGGCCATCTCGCCCTTGTCGGTGGAGGAGCCGTCGGCGAGCACGGCACCCGCCTTGACCTTCTGAGCTGCGCGGACCAGAGGCTTCTGGTGAATCAGGGTGCCCTGGTTGGAGCGCATGAACTTCTGCAACTCGTACTCGTCCTTCTTGCCGTCAGTCGTCTCGATCACGATCTGGTTGGCGTCCACGAACTCCACTGTGCCCGCGTTGCGGGCCAGCAGGACGTCGCCCGTATCGAGCGCCGCGCGGCGCTCCATGCCGGTGCCCACCAGCGGCGCGTCGGCCTTCAACAGCGGCACGGCCTGGCGCTGCATGTTCGAGCCCATCAGCGCGCGGTTGGCGTCGTCGTGCTCGAGGAACGGGATCATTGCGGTCGCCACCGACCAGATCTGCTCGGGGGAGACGTCCACGAGGTCCACGTCCTTGGGGCCCACCGTCACGTACTGGCCGGCCTGGGTGCGACAGATGATCTCGGTGCCCTTCAACTTCCCGGTCTTGGCGTCGATCGGGGTGTTGGCCTGGGCGATCAGCTGCTCCTCCTCCTGGGTGGCGTCGAGGTGGACGACCTCCTCGCTGAGGACCCCGTCCTTGACTACCCGGTAGGGGGTCGTCACGAAGCCGTACTCGGAGACCTCCGCGAACGAGGAGAGCGAGCCGATCAGACCGATGTTCGGTCCCTCGGGGGTCTCGATCGGGCACATGCGCCCGTAGTGGGTGGGGTGCACGTCGCGTACCTCGATCGGCGCGCGCTCGCGCGTGAGCCCGCCCGCGCCCAGCGCGGAGAGCCGGCGGCGGTGGGTGAGGCCGGCGAGCGAGTTCGTCTGGTCCATGAACTGCGAGAGCTGGGAGGAGCCGAAGAACTCCTTCAGCGCAGCCACCACGGGGCGGATGTTGATGATCGTCTGCGGAGTGATCGTGTCGGCGTCCTCTGTGGTGAGGCGCTCACGCACGACGCGCTCCATGCGGTAGAGCCCGATCCGGAACGCCTCCTGGATCAGCTCGCCCACGGTGCGCAGGCGGCGGTTCCCGAAGTGCTCGTACTCGTCGAGGTGATCGGCCACGGGCTCACGCGGCATCGCGATCGCCTCCGCGGCGTAATCCTTGATCTCGACCTCGGGGTGCTCGGGCAGCCCGAGGCGCTTGGGCAGCGAGACGAGCTCCTTGACGAGCGCCAGGATGTCGTCGTGGGTCAGGGTGCGCGTGTCGATGTCGATGTCGAGACCGAGGCGCGAGTTGAGCTTGTAACGCCCCACGCGCGTGAGGTCGTAGCGCTTGGGGTCGAAGAACAGCTGGTTGAGCAGCGCCTTGGCGTTCTCCACGCTCGGCGGCTCCCCGGGACGCTGCTTCTTGAACAGCTCGATCAGCGCGCCCTCTTCGGTGCGCGTGACCTCGGTGTCGGATTCGAGCGTGTTGCGGATGTAGAGGGAGTCCTCGAAGATCCGGATGATCTCCTCGTCGGCGGCGTAGCCCATCGCACGCAGGAGCACCGTCACGGGCAGCTTGCGCTTGCGGTCGATGCGGACGTAGACCTTCCCCTTCTTGTCGATCTCGAGCTCCAGCCACGAGCCACGGGCGGGCATCAGGTTGGCGATAAAGACCTGCTTCTCGCGGTCCTTCGGTTCCATCAGGTAGGCACCGGGGGAACGCACGAGCTGGGTCACGACGACCCGCTCGGTGCCGTTGATCACGAACGTACCCCGCTCGGTCATCCAAGGGAAGTCGCCCATGAACACCGACTGCTCACGGATCTCACCGGTCTCGCGGTTGATGAACGCCACGGTCACCGTCAGCGGGCGCGCGTAGGTCAGATCCTTCTCGCGGCACTGTTCAAGCGAGGCGACCGGCACGTCGAAGGTGATCTCGCCGAACTGGACGGCGAGGTTGCCGGTGTAGTCCTCGATCGGCGAGATGTCGTCGATCGTCTCCCGCAGTCCGCCCTTCTGCGGGTCGGTCAGCCACTCGAACGAGCGGCGCTGGATATCGATCAGGTTGGGGACGTCGCAGGACTTGTTTAGACGCGCGAACGTGCGGCGCGTCCGGAGAGCATCAGCAGCAGCCAAGGGTGACTCCTTCGAGGAGAGAGACGACACGACGAGTGCAAAACAGCAAGGCGCAAGCGCGACCCGTCAAGATAGCACAGACCACCGCCACCCTCAAGTGGGCAGCCGGCGCTCACGGACCCCGACCCCTGGCAACCGCGTATGTGGCGCGGCGCCGATGCCTCCGGGACGGCTGCGACTATCGGCCAGCGGGCGGGATTCTACCGGAAAGCGGGCCGATTTGTTAGGGCCGGATAAAGAGGGCCGGGAGGGGTGGGTGGCGGCCCCACAATGCCGCCGCTACGGGGGGAGTCGCCGGCGCCTCGGCGGCCAATGGCGATTAGTAGCCGCTGGCGACTCCGGGGCCGCCGGCGCTTCGGAGGCCGTTGCTGGGAGCCGGATGGGTGTATATCGCCCTTCAAGAGAGCGTCTAACCATAGTTATACGCACTCTTGAAAGTCGTATATCGCTCCCGCGCCCGCCGACCCCTCGCGCAGCAGGTGTGCCGGCGCGAGGGGGACTCTGCGCTACTTCAACTCGACGGTGGCGCCGGCCTCCTCGAGTTCCTGCTTGAGCTTGTCGGCCTCGTCCTTCTCGATGCCCTCCTTGACGGGCTTGGGGGCCTCGTCGACGAGCGCCTTGGCCTCCTTGAGACCGAGGCCCGTGGCGGCGCGCACGACCTTGATGACCTGGATCTTCTTGTCGCCCGCGCCGGTGAGCAGGACGTCCACCGTGCTGGGGCCTTCTTCCTCGGCGGCGGCCTCACCGCCACCGCCCGCGGCTGCCGCGACGGGCGCTGCGACGGCCGCGGCGGAGACGCCGAACTCCTCCTCGAGCGCCTTGATCCGCTCGGCTAGCTCGAGCACCGAGATGCCCTTCAGCTCCTCGATCCAATCCTGTGTGCTGGTTGCCATCTGTCAATCCTCCTTGGGATTCGCATCGGCGGTCTCGGCCTCGGCCGACGCCTGGTTGTCATCTGCCGCCGACTCCGGGGCCGGCTCAGTCTTGTTTGCGGCTGCCTCCTCAGCGGGTGCGTCGGCTGCGGGCGCCTCCTCTGCGGGCGCCACAGCCGCAGGAGCCTCAGCCGCAGGAGCCTCCGCTGAAGGGGCCTCAGCCACAGGAGCCTCCTCGACGGGCGCCTCCTCTGCGGGCGCCTCAGCCGCAGGAGCCTCCGCTGAAGGGGCCTCAGCCACAGGAGCCTCCGCTGAAGGGGCCTCAGCCACAGGAGCCTCAGCCGCGGGAGCCTCCTCGACGGGAGCGTCGGCAACGGGCGCGGGCGCCGCGCCGGCGGGGATCTCGCCGGACTCCTTCTTCTCGCGAACCTGGCCGAGGGCGACGGCGAGGCCGCCGACGAGCGCGCCGAGGGTGCGGACGAGTCCGGTGACGGGGGAGGCGACGACGCCGACGAGCTGCCCGTAGAGCACTTCGCGGGAGGGGAGGCGGGAGATCGAGCGGATCTGCTCGGCATCGAGCGGGGCGCCTTCGAGGGTGCCGCCCTTGAAGGGCAACAGCTGGGTGATGCGGGCGTAGTCGGCGATCGCCTTGGCGGCGAGGGCGGCGTCGCCGCGCACGAAGGTGAGCGCGGTGGGGCCCTGGAGCAGCGGCTTGAGGTCGGTGGCGCCGGTCTGATCGGCGGCGCGCTCGGTGAGGGAGTTCTTGACGACGCGGAAGGTGGCGTCGGCTTCGCGCAGCTTGGCGCGCAGCTCGGCGGCCTGGGGCACGGAGATGCCGCGGTAATCGACCGCGAAAACGGCCTGGGAGCTCTCTATGTCGGCGGCGATCTCGGCGATCGCCACGGCCTTCTGGTCTCGATTCATGGTGGGCTCCTGTCCCGGGCTTCTGCGGCCGATCGAATCGGCTGCGGCCGGGGGTCTTGGGTTGCCGTTGGGTAGCCTCAGGCGGCGACTGCCGCGGGGGAGGCCTCCTCAACGATATCGCGGGTGCGGCTGGGGTCGACTTTCACGCCGGGGCCCATGGTGGAGGCGAGCGTGATGGTATGCAGGTAACGGCCTTTGGCGGCGGAGGGCTTGGCGCGGATCAGCTCCTCGACGACGGCGGCGTAGTTCTCGAGCAGCTTGTGGGCGTCGAAGCTGACCTTGCCGATCACGAGGTGGACGATCGCGGTGCGGTCGGTGCGGTACTCGACCTTGCCGGCCTTGGACTCTTCGACGGCTTTGACGACGTCCATGGTGACGGTGCCGACTTTGGGGTTGGGCATCTTGCCGGCGGGCCCGAGGATGCGCCCGAGGCGCCCGACGACGGACATGAGGTCGGGGGTGGCGATGGCGACGTCGAACTCGTCGAAGCCCTCCTCGATCCGTTTGGCGAGATCCTCGGCACCGACGACGTCGGCGCCGGCCTGTTCGGCCTCGGCGACCTTGGCGCCCTGGGCGAAGACGGCGACCTTGACGTTGCGCCCGAGCCCGTTGGGCAGAGCGATCGTGCCGCGCAGCTGCTCGTCGGCGTGGCGGACGTTGAGGCCGGTGCGAATGTGGACCTCGACGGACTCGTCGAACTTGGCGGCGGCGAGCTCCTTGACGAGCGCGATCGCCTCGACGGGCTGGTACTCGCGCTCGCGGTCGATCCTGTCTCTCGCCTCGACGTGACGGCGGCTGTGGCGGGTGCTCACGCTTCCACCTCCACACCCATCGACCGGGCGGTCCCGGCGATGATCAGCGCGGCGTGCTCGACGTCGTGGGCGTTCAGGTCGGGGAGCTTGCGCTCGGCGATCTCGTGTAGCTGGGCTTTGGTGAGCTTGCCGACCTTCTTGCGGTGGGGCTCGCCGGAGCCCTTGTCCAGCCGCAGGGTCTGGCGGATCAGCACCGCGGCGGGGGGCGTCTTCGTGACAAACGTGAACGAGCGATCCTCGTAGACAGTGATCACGACGGGGATCACGGTCCCGGTTTCGCTCTGGGTCTGCGCGTTGAAGGCCTTGCAGAACTCCATGATGTTGATGCCGTGCTGGCCCAGAGCAGGGCCAACCGGCGGGGCGGGACTCGCCTGCCCGGCATTCGCCTGCAGCTTGATCGTTGTCAGAACCTTCTTGGCCATATCGAAGTCAGCTTATCTTGAGTAGTTGCAGTGGAGTTGTTTAAGTGTGGTTTGGAGTCCAACCGGCTGAGACGGTCGAGGACCAAGCGAGGCAAGGACGCAGGAAGCGAAATGTGCTTTGCACATGAGCGACCTGAGGACGCCGACCGAATCCGGGAGACACTCGCCTGCGGCGAGCATACCCGTTTCGGCCAGCGCAGGTCATCGGCCGTCTCAGAGCTTTTTGACCTGGTCGAAGCCTACCTCTACGGGTGTCTCGCGACCGAAGATGGATACCAGAACCTTGAGCTTGGCGGCGTCGTCGTTGATCTCGGAGATCTCGCCGGAGAAGTCGGAGAGGGGCCCGGAGACGACCTTGACGGTCTCGCCGATCGAGAACTGGGCGCGGGTGCGGGGCGCGGTGGCGACCTCCTTGTGGAGCAGGCGGTCGACCTCCCCCTGGGTGAGGGGCACGGGCTCCTGGGCGGCGCCGACGAAGCCAGTGACCCCGGGGGTGCCCTTAACGACTCCCCAGGAGTCCTCGTTGAGCTCCATGTTGACGAGCACGTAGCCGGGCATGGTGCGCTTCTCGACGGTGATTTTCTGGTTGTCTTTGTTCATCTCCGACACGGACTCGGTGGGGACGACAACCTGGCGCACAGCGCGCTGCTGATTGAGCGAGACGACCCGGTGTTCGAGGTTGTGCTTGACCTTGTTCTCGTGACCGGAGTATGTGTTGACGACGTACCAGCGAAACATAGGCTTCCTACGGGTTGACAGCGTGGATAGGGACGGAATAACGCGAGACCCGGCAGCGCACACTTGACGCGCGACGCCCCTCTGACGCCCGAGGACCAAGCAGATCAAGGACGCAAGGAGCGAAGCGTGCTAAGCACGCAAGCGACTGAGGACGCGGATATGCGCAGGTCATCGGGCGTCAGAGGACAAAATTGACGATCTTCTGTGCGACCCAATCCGCGGCGCCGAGGTAGACGCCGGCGAGCGCGACGAAGCCGAGGACGACCGCGGTGGCCTGGAAGACCTGGGGGCGGTCGGGCCACTGTACCCGCTGAAGCTCGGCCCAGCTGGCGCGCAGGAAGGCGACGGCGCGCGCGGGCAGACGGCGGCGCTTCTCGCGGACCGCGGGCTGGGCGCCTTCGCCGCGGCCACCGTCGCCGGCGGGCTCCAGGGCGACACCGCCGTTGCCACCACCCTTGTTGCCGCCGCCGCCGGGGGGACCGTGCTCGATGTGGGCGCCACCGAGGAACAGCTCGGGGGCGGCGCGCTCGGGCTCGATGTTGGCTGCGGCCTCGGCCTCGGTCTGGAGCGCGTCGCCCTCCCCATCGAGGGTCGCGCCGGCGGCGGTGTCGGGGTCCGTCTCGGGGGTGAGGGGTACGCCGCCGGCACCGCGCACGAGGGCGGCGTCGAACTCGTCGACCTCGCCGGAGGCGTGCTCGAGCGCGCCGGGCACGTCGGCGCGGTGGATCTCGGAGTGCGGTGCAGCGTGCAACCCACGCGGGGCGCGTCGCTGCTGGCGCTGCTTTGCGCGTTTGCGATCACGGGCCACGGCTGCGCTCCCGCGCTAGCGGGTCTCCCGATGCCCGGTGTGCCGACGGCACCAGCGGCAGTACTTGCGCAGGCTGATGCGATCGGGGTTATTGCGCTTACTCTTATTGGTCTGGTAGTTGCGATGCTTACACTCCTCGCAAGCGAGGGTGACGGCGATGCGAACGTCTCCGCGGGCCATGAGTTCTCGGTTCCCTGCGTAGTCGTGGGTATGAGCACCAAGCCCAGGCGAAGAAAAACCCCGCCTGGCGCGAGGTCCTGGAAGTCTAGCGCGGATCGCCTTTCCGTGGAACACCCGACCGTTATGCCCCCTGCGCGGCGAGGCAGTCACGGGCGGCTGTCTCCGACGGACGAGCGCCTGGTCTACTAGGGCGCCGGTGGTTGACCTTGGGGAAGGAGGTGGGTACGCGCGCGGCTTCGCGATGGCTCAGCCGGCTCAGTCGATCGACCCGGGCTCGGCGACCCACACACTTTCGATCCCGAGCGCCCGGCAGAGGATGTCGAAGTGGCGGTCGTAGTGCAGTACCCCCGCGCCGCGCTCGGCGGCCGCGGCGGCGATCAGGTAGTCGGCCGCAGGGATGCGCCGCTCACCGCGCAGCTCGCGGGAGGCGCCAAGGGCCGCCGCGCTGGCGCCGCGCGTCACGTGGGCGGCTGGCAGACCGGTCAGGGTGCGATCGAGATCGGCAAACGCCTCCTCGTCGGGGGCGGACGCAAACAGCTCGAGCGCAACCACGGGGCACATGGTGAGCAGCTTGTCCTCCGCGGTGGCGAGCCAACGAGGCAACACTGCCGGATCGCGCTGGCGGTTCCAGGCGGAGGTATCGAAGACGAGGGGTCCACCGGAGCCGTACGGCTCAGCGGGCGGCATGGAGGCGCTCGGAGACGGCGAAGTCGTAACGGTCGTCCTCCCCGGTGGCGATCCGCCGCAGATGCTCGAGAGCTTCGCGCCCGGCGGACCGTTCGGCGCGAATCGCCTCAGCGCCGCGCAGCGCCAGATCGCGAACGGCGCGCGAACGCGGCTCCGTGCCGCCGAACTCCGCGACTGCAGCGGCGAGCTCGGAGTCAAGCGTGACCTGGACGCGGGGCTTGGCGGAGGGCACGAAGCCAGTGTACCACGATATTGGTACACCTCTTTTCGCAGCACATCCCAAGACGGAATCGGGCTCATAGAGAGCGGCTGTCTCCGACGAACGTGCGGCTCTCATGCAAGAGGCCCCCACTGCCGATCATGCTCCGGCGAGTGGCCGCCACGTGCGCCATGCTCCAGCCAGATCCCGACCCAACCCAGCGAGACCACGACCCAGCCCCAAGCCAGACCCCGAACTCAATCGAACCGAGTACAAGGAGGCCCCCATGCAGCTGCCAGAGCCGATCCCGACCGCCGTCAGCGACGAGAGCTTTGCGGGGGTGACCTACCACGTGCGAGGGGAGCTGGTACCGGAGCTGCAGGTGGAGGTGGGCGCGGCGGCGGTGATGTTCGAGCACCACGTGCTGCTGTGGAAGGAGACGGGGGTGAACGTGGAGCTGAAGAAGCTGCCGGGCGGGATGAAACGCAAGATCGCGGGCCTGGAGTACTTCGTGACGCGCACCGCGGGGGCGGGGCACATCGCGTTCTCGCGCGACTCGCCGGGGCAGTGCGTGCCGATGCACCTGCGCCAGGGCGAAGGGCTGGACGTGCGCGAGCACCAGTTCATCGCGGCGACGGACAACCTGGACTACAGCTTCGAGCGGATCAAGGGCGTGCAGAACATGCTGCTGGGGGGCTCGGGGATCTTCATGGACAAGTTCCGCGCGACGAACGGGGACGCGCTGGTATGGCTGCATGGCCACGGCAACGTGTTCCTCGTGCATCTCGGCGCGGGCGAGCAGCTGGATGTGGAGGCGGGTGCGTGGCTCTACAAGGACCCGACGGTCTCCCTGGAGGCGGTCACGATGGGCCTGAAGACGGGCATCATGGGCGGCGGGGGCAAGCTCACCTGGAACCGCTTCACCGGCCCGGGGCGCCTGGCGATCCAGACGATGTTCATCGCCCCGATCGAGGGCGCGGACACCTCCAACGCCCAGGCGGCGACCGCGGGCGGCCTCGCGGGGGCGCTAATCGGGGGGCTCACGCGGGGGTAGGGAGCGATCCGAGGCTTCAGCTCAGCATCGAGTCGAATCGCACTGCATCAAAAGGTATATCGGTGAGGCATCTTGATGCAGGCGCACCCGCATCAAGTCGGTAGTCCTTTATACTATCGGCATGAGTAAACGACTGCAGGTGGTCGTGGGAGATGCGGATCTGATGGGCTATGAGAGCGCCGCGCGGGCGGAGGGGCTGAGCCTGTCCGAGTGGACGCGCAGGGCGCTGAGCGCGGCCCAGCGTGAGTCCTCGAGCGGGGATGTCGATTCCAAGCTCGCCGCGATCCGTAGGGCGACCCGCTGCAACCTCACCGACGCGCCGGACATCGACACGATGCTGGCCGAGATCGAGGTGGGCTACGGTGGGCAGGCCCACGAGGAGTGATCTTCCTCGACTCCAATGTCCCCATGTATCTCGTGGGGAGCGACCACCCCCACAAGGTCGACGCGCAGCGCCTGTTGGAGCGCTTCACCGCCGCGCGGCGGCGCCTGGTCACCAGCAGCGAGGTCTTCCAGGAGATCCTCCACCGCTACGTCGCGATCGATCGCCGCGAGGCGATCGAGCCCGCGTTCGACGTCCTGCGGGAGGTCGTCGACGACGTGTTTGCGGTCGAGGAGCAGGATGTGTTTCTCGCGAAGGACCTCGTGCACGCGCACGCGAGCCTGTCTGCGCGCGACGCCCTGCACGCCGCCGTCATGCGCCGCCGCCAGATCGCTGAGATCCTCAGCTTCGACCGGGGATTCGACGCGCTCACGGGAATCACGCGGCTTTCGTAGTCGCACCCACCTGTGGATAGCGCCTGCAGCTGCACCACCCGCTACCGCAACCCAGCTGCGCCAACGCTGGTTCAGGAGACATCAGGAGCCCGTCTGCGCGCGGATCGACTGCTCGAGCTCGCGGCCGAGCGCGGTGAGGCTCCAGGCGTTGGGCTCGCCGCGGCTGGGGACGGAGGCTCCGTTGGCGATCAGGCCGAGGTGCTCCAGGCGCCAGAGGAGCTTTGACATCTGGCCCTGGTCGATCACACCGGAGGCGTCGGCCACCTGGCGGCTGGAGGGACTGGACCCCATGCCACCCAGCTCTGAGATCGCGAGCAGCACACGCACGGTGCGGTAGGTGAGGCGCATGTCCA
The DNA here is from genome assembly GCA_963747875.1 of uncultured Solirubrobacterales bacterium. Taxonomy (GTDB): domain Bacteria; phylum Actinomycetota; class Thermoleophilia; order Solirubrobacterales; family Solirubrobacteraceae; genus Palsa-744. The sequence continues at coordinate 3,456,395 of CAVVGU010000001.1, read as the reverse complement.
GATCGCGCAGCGGGTCTGCGGAGGGCCGCGGCGTCGGGCGGGCCCGGCGCCGCGGTGGGCGGCGTTTGAGCTCTCGCTCGGCGGCCTCGGGGCCGAGATAGGGCAGCACGATCATGCTCATCAGCGGGCCGAGCAGGTCCCTCAGCGGCCTGGGGTCGGGCTCGACCATGCGCGCGTGGATCACCGCGAGCACAGCCCCGACCGCGCCCTCGGCGACGATCCGTGGAGGGCGGGTGGAGTAGTCCCCTGCGGCGGCGTCCCTCGGGGGGGAGCCGCCGTTCGCCCTCGTGCCGGGCACGGCCGCCTCCCGCCCATTCGCGCGCGCCCGAGTCCGCGCGCCGGCGGCCTCCTGGGCGGCAGCGTCGCTCCGGGCATCGGCGTCGGCGGGAGCGGGAGCGGGAGCGGCGGTCTTGCCCCGCGCGGCGGCGAATCGCTGGCCGCGTGCTCCCTCGTGCACCGCATCGATCATGGCGCTCACCACGCGCGCGCGACGCTCCAGCACGGAGCCCTCCGCCGCAAACGCGTCAACCACGCAGAGGCCGCCCATCGCGGGCTCGGCGTCGAGGAAGTCGAGCGCCGCCGCCAGACCCGCTCTGATCTTCTCCTGCCAGCTGCCGGGCGCCTCGTAGGCCGGCAGCACCATCTCGCCGGCGCGCTGCAGCGCTTGCTCGAACGCCGCCAGCAGACAATCCTCGCGATCGTCGAACAGCTCGTAGAACGTGCGCCGCGAGACGCCCGAGCGGCTCACGACGTGGGCGACCGCCACCCCCCGCACGCCACGCTCGCGCACGAGCTCCGTCATCGCCGTGAGGATCCGCACGCGCTGGAGATCTTTCACGCGTTCGCGACTGAGGACGACTCTGCGGACGTCGTGAACCACAGCGCCTCCTTACGTCGTGCGTCGCGCGCCCGCGAACTTCGAGCTACCCGCTTTGCGGCTTTCCCCGGCGGGCTCCACACTCATGCGAGGCACCCGCTGCCGGCCGGCGTGGGGCTGATCACTTCTTCTTGCGGTGTATCGGCCCATATCGCTTCTCGGCTTGGCGCCTGCACACGGCGCGCTTGTGCCCGGGCCGTTTGGCGCATGCCTTCAGCGCGCGTGCCAGCAGCTGTGCGCGGGTCAGCTTCCGACCCAAGCCGGTCCGCGGGGTGCCCGTGGCCACGGACGGGGGGAACGCGAGAGTCGGCGTGGCCAGGAGCGCCGGGGACGCGGGTGAGGCAAGAATGCTCGGCAGGCCCGGGGTCGTAAAGACCATAGGGGCGCCCTGCAGGGCGTGTTCGGCGTTCTCAATGTCGCCGCTGTGGATCGCGATGCGGTAGGCGTAGATGGTGCCGGGCTGAAGTCCGCTCAGCGCGTCGCTCTCTTGCACCGCGGTGCCGTCTGCGCCCGCGGAGCCGGAGGACACGACCCCGAACTGGGTGGCCGCGCCTTCATAGACGCCGAGTTCGAAGGCGTAGGTGACGGGCGCCTGGTCTGGTTGCACGGTGCCGGAGATCACCGCGCTCGTGGAGGCCAGCCCGCTGTAGCCGCCGGTCTGCGCGGTGGGCGCAGGCGCGGGCGCGGTCGTGAACGTGGCTTCCGGCCCGATGGCGTGGCCACCGATCGACTGGCCTTCTTCTTCGGCTTCGTTGTCGCCTACCAGCCGGAAGGCATACGTGGTGCTGGGTTGCAGCCCGGAGAGCTGCTGGGTCGCGGGGATCGTCCCGAACTGTCCCGATTCCTGATCCAGCGTGCTCTGCGTTTCCGCGCAGGTTGCGAGGGTGGCGCAGGGACCGTATTCGAACTGGTAGCGGGTCGTGAGATTCTCCGGGTTCAGCGCCCCGCTGATCACCGCCGCGCTGGCCGTGATGAATGCCGCGCTCCCGGCTGCGGGGATCTGCGGCGCGAGCGCAGGGGTGGAGAACACGCGTTCTTCCCCGAGTGTGCCACCGAATGAGTTTTCCGCATTCAGCCGGAAATGGTAGGCCTGATGGGGCGTGAGCCCGCCGAGCGGCGCGGTGACCGGCACCGACGTGGATGCGGACCCCGCGTCGGTACTCGGCGTGCTGGCGCTATAGACAGCGCTTTCGCATTCGGCCACGCTCGTGCACGGGCCGTATTCAAACAAGAAATGCGTGTCAAACCCGTTCGGTTCAAGCGCGCCCGTGAGCGTCGCGCTCGTACCCAGCACGTCTTCGGCTTGCCCGCTATGCACTCCTTCCACAGCCACCGTCGTCGTCAACGTCCCATCCGCGCCACGGCTGAGTCCGCTCGCGTTGCGGGCGATCAGCCGGTAGTGGTAAGACGTGGCTGGCACCAGCCCACTCACCTGGGCTGTGACCGCAACCGGGCTGGACCCCGACCCGGGCGACACTTCACACGGCACGCTCTGCCCATACGCCGCAGTGGTGCCGTATTCGAATTCACAGACGGTGACCGCATCCCCATCCGGGTTGACGACCCCTTCGAGCTTGACGGTCGTCCTCGTCGTTTCACTCGCGCTACCGGTCGTCACATCCGGCAGCACCACAAACGGGAATACCACCACGGTGTCGGCTTCGTGCTGTGACACGTAAACCGTGTGCGTCGCGCCGTTCACCGCCACGCCACCCGAGGAAGACACACCTTCAAGTGTTTCCAAGGGTGTTTCGCTCCCATCGACTTCGTATGGTCCGGACGGTCCGAACTCGGCGATCGACGATCCCCGATCGAACAGCAGGTCGTTGGTGGATGGGTCGACCGCGAGCGCCGTCCCGCACCCACAGTTGGTGGCCTGTTCAAAGATGGCTTCGCCTGCTTTGTTGAACTTTGCCGCGTTGGGTTCTCCGCGCAGCAGGTAGAGGTCTTCTTCGGAGTCGACCGCGATGCCGGGGCTGCGGCCGAATTCTGGTTCCAGCGTACGCAGACGATGGTTTTCCGTGGCACCGTCGTACACCTGCACGTCGTTCTTGGCTTCGGGCTCATTGTTGTCCGATTCCTCGACCCAGAGGTGCCCGGCGGGGTCGGTGGCGATCCCCAGCACCGCGTTGGCGAACCCGCCCAGCTCGAACAGGAACGACCCGGAGGAGGTGAACTTGTCGATCGCGTTGTTGCCGGTGTCCAGCACATACACATCGCCTTTGGATGCGCCCGTGGAGTTGTCGACCGCGACCTCGGTGGGCCCGTTGAACCCCGCCGGGATCGCCGGATTTCCGCTCCCGTTGAGCTGCGACAGGTAAACCCCGTTGCCGTCGAACTTCTCAACACGGTTATCGCCCTCATCGACGACATACACATCGCCGCTCGAGTCATCCACCGCGACACCCGCCGGGCCGGAGAGCTGGCCGTTGCCCGTCCCAGGAGCAGCGAACGTGCTTGGGGTGCCATACCCCAGGCGTGCGCCCGCCGGCCCCGCCATCAGCGCGAGCTGCGCGAGCAGGACCCCGGAGGATGCCAGGAGCGTCGTGACGGCACGCTGCGTTCGGCGGGTCATCGGTGTGCCCCCTTTCTCTTGCGGCCGGCGGTTCGAGCACGCGCGGCCGCGGCTTTGCTGCCGGCACAGCCGGTGACGGTTATGCGGGTGGTCTGTTTGAGGGTCGCGCCGTTCTGCGCGATGAATTCGGTGGGCATCTTCAGCTTGCCGGCGGCGCGGCAGAGGTTCGCGTTCGCACTGAGGGCGCTGTAGCGGCCCTCGGGCAGGTAGAGCTCGAACGTGCTCACGGGCACGTCGGGGACCGTCTTGAAGGTGGTGCTCGTGATCCCGCTCTTGCTGATGAATGTCGAGCCAGTGAGATCAACGCGAACACCGTCACCCTGCAGCACCACGACAAGGCTCGGGAACGCTTCGCCGCCATGGGAGACGAAGTAGATGGGGCCTTCCAAGGGGACCGGGAGGAGCGGGGTGGTGGTGCGCGCGACCCCGACGATCGCCGCGGGTGGGCACGCGCCCGGATTGCTTTCGAACACCGCCGCCAGACAGGCTTTCTGGAGCGTCGTCAAACGTGAGGGGAGCTGTTTGGGCAGTTCCACCTTGACGTAGGCGATGTTCGCCTCGCTGTCCGCTTTGAACGGCGGGTAGGTGAGCTTCGCGTCGAGGTTCGCCCCGTTCAGGCGGCTGGTGTGCCCGCTCGTCGAGACCGTGAATTTGGGTTTGAATTCAAGGCTCCTGCAGCCCGCCGCCGCGAACTGGCTCGAGACATGCGCGACGGCCTGCCCCGAGCCCGAGATCGCAGCCGTGATCTGCTGCGCGTCACAGCTGGTCGGGTTGAACATGAACCCGGGCCGGTCGATGTTGACCGTGATCTGTTTCAACCGCAGCGGCACCCCAAACACGATCTGCGGGAGCGCATACGGCCCCGTTTCATCGGTCGTGATCGTCAGCGAGCTGTCGACCGGGTTCACGGCGATCCGCGCCCGCACCACGACCAGCCCGAGGTTGAACGGGCCAGCGACCGCGTTTGTCACGATCGACAGGCCGAACGGCGCGCCGCCATACCCCTTCGTCAGATACACATCTCCCGAGATTTCAAATGGGTGCGAGCCCGCGCCCGACGCCACCCGCGTCGTGCCGATTTTCGACGCTTCCGGGCAGTGGCCACTGTCGGCGAGCGGTTCTTCACAGAGCGGCACGCTCGAGAGCATCCCCAACAGGCCCGGCGGGGTGTGGACCTGCACACCCTTCACATACTGTTCGCGATCCTGACGCGTCAGGTTCATCGTGAAGCTGCTGAACGCCCCGCCCTGCGGGCTCACTGTCCCCGCGCTGAAGCCCGGTGCGAGACCAGGCGGGCTTGTGCATCCTTCCACGTCAAAGAACGAGGAGGGTGTCGCGTCCGAGGTACCGGCCACGAACAGGCCTTCCGGTGTGGTGCCCGGCGCGCTCCACGGCGTCAGATCGGCTGTAGTCGTGGCTGGCCCGCAAACCGCGGGGTTATCGAGCGGGGCCCGCGGACCGCCATTCAAGCTGATCTTCAGGTCGCTGAACGGGAGCTGCGGATTATCCTGGAACTTCGCCGTGATCTGCCCCGTCGCTGGATTCGCCTCGACATACCCGTGCGCCTTGATGTTGATCCCCAAGTTGGCGAGTTCCCCCGTCCCGCCAAGTTCCAAATACAGCTGGTAGAGATTCCCATCCAGCGCGTCCTCGTTCGTGCATGCAGGTTCCCCGGCCCCACCGCATTTCGGGCGCGCCAAATACACATGCCCCTTCACGGGTTCCGACAAGAGCGGGGTGACCGCTTCAGCCGTCCCCACCGTCGAGGCATTCGGACATTTCCCCGGCGCCAACTGCAATTCGCCCGACGGCCCGACTTCTTCCGATTCCGGACCTTCAAAATTGATCCCCTCCGGGCCGCTTTCATCGCACGCTTGGATTCCGTCCACGATCCCTGGGCTGATCGACATACCCGCAGGTAGTGTCACAACCGCATCGCGCAAATTCGGCGTTGCATTCACACCCGGCGACTCGGGCTGCGGAACTTTCAGGTCGACATTCAAACCCACTGGCGCATCCGCTAACAACGAATCCGGCCTCACTTCGAGACCCGGCGCAAACGACAACGCTTCACAACCCGTAACCGCCGGCATCACCGCCGACGCTTCCACATAACCCGAATAACGGCCTTCCTGCACGCTCCCCGGCGACTGCCACGAATCGGCCCGTACGATCCCCACCCCAGGACCAGCCGAGCAATCCGACGGCAAAGACAAAAACGGTACCGGCGCGACACCAGCCGCTTCCCCAAGTCCTTCACCTAAGGCCGGTGAACCATGACGAATACACTCCATGCCGTCATTGGGTTCGAACAGGTAATGTCTGAAGCATATCCGTCCGCGCATCGCGTCATGGCTCGGATCGGCCGGCACACCCCAGAACGTCAGTTCCACACGCGTGATGCCTATGAACGCGATCGCATTGCTCGTCACCGAGAGCGCGTAGCTCGCCTGGCCCGCGCCCCCAGCATTATGGACGAGATGCGCCGTCAGGAGCGGCACATACTGCCCCGCGCCTTGCTGGAACGGGATCGCGAACTCCGCCGACTCACCCGCCGCCGGCGTCACATTGTAGATCGGCGCGATTTCTTCCTCGCTTTTGAACAACAGGCGACCCCAACCAACTACGGCGGACGCAGGACACGGCGAACCACCTTTACCGTTACCGACAAAGATCGACGGCGGACACCTCGGCACAGCCTGCGGATCACCCAGCAACCCAGCGGGCAGCTGCACCACAGCATCCTTCGGGTCCGCAATGGGGCCAGTAAAGAAATGGTCGCCGTTGAGCTCGCCTTCGTTCGTGACTTCTTTAGCGAATTCGAGCGTCGTCGTCAAAGCCGCCGGGTGACCACCCGCCTGCGTAAACGAGACAGGACGGTTTTCGAATTCAAACAGTGACGAGCCCGGTCCCCCGTTCGCAGCCAGCTGGGTTTCAAGCGTTTCAGTGGTCTGCGTCTTGAAGCCCGCGATCCCGAACTCGGGGTGTGCGCCGATCACGTTCCGCGACGAGCTCGACGCCGTGGGAGAGCCGCCGGCGATCAGCGTCGCCTCATTCGAGATCGGCCCTTCCGCCGCATCGCTCGGAATGCTCACTTCAATCACCATCCGCAATGCATCTCCCCTTCCGATGGGGAGCGTGAGACCCGCAGCCGGTAGACTGCATGTCACCTGCCGGCCAGCTGGCGCTGGACAGATCGGATACAGCCCGTTCAAATTGAAGAATTCGTAGGACGAGTAATAAAACGCAACCGACTTGAAAACCACGCCGGTGGGCAGCGTATCCGTGATGGTCGCGTCTTCCGTCGGCGTTTCACCGAGATTGCGGGCGATCAGCGTGTAGTCGGCCGTCTTCCCAGGAACGAAATATGTAGGCGCGATCGTTTCCAAATACCACGTCGGTGCGGTCGCCGCATCAGCGCTTGCAGCAGCAACAACCAGCAGCAACACGACGACAGTGAGTGCCCCGAGCGCGACCCTCAAACGGCGAACGGCAGCGTCGGCTGTTTGCGTCCGGTTCACGAGTTACCTCCCCTGCTCATCCCTCGATCGGCAGGGCGCGCGGCAGCCGCATTCCCCGCTCTCTTTTTGACCTTTACGCACCGACCACGCCGGTCACGGCCGTATCCACGCTTGCACTTCGCCTTCGCCCGCGGCTTGGCGTGGGACACTGGTTTCGGCGAAACCGATGAGACGGTGGGCGGCGGCAGGTTTTCACCGGGCGCCTGCGAGGCGCTGCCCGGCACCAGCAACGGCGCCGGGTCCGTCAACGGGCCCTGACACGCATCCCCTGCGCAGGGCTGCGGTTCAGCCGGCTGGGCAGGGAACCCGCCATTCAACCGGGCGTCATAGACGTCCGCGAGACCGTCCTTGTCTTGCGGGACGAGCCCCTGGGTCGTGACGAAGAAGATGTCGCGGCCGCTCGGCGACAACACAGCGTCGTCGATGGCTCCTTCGGCGCTGCCGCCGGAGATCAGCGACACGCTGCCTTCCCCACCCGGGCCTTCGTTATGCCATTCATACAGGTTTGCCAACCCGTTGACGGCAGCTGGCGACAGCGGGGCGCTCGAGAGGAAGATGATCCGCGAGCCGTCTTCACTGATCGCCCGAGTGTCCATTTCATACTGGGCATGCACGCTGCCACCAAACTGGCCGGGCATGATCGTCGCGTCAAACGAGCCGGCATTCCCGTTCGCGTCAAAGCCCCCTTCTCCGTGTGAGACACGCGTCAGTTCGTCCGTTTCGGCGTCATAGCGATAGACGTCACGGGCCGTGTTCTTGTCTCCAGCGACCAGTTGCGCCGCCGTCGCAAACACAAGAAACCGGCCATCCGCGCCAGCGGTCTGCGCCAGCGCACCTCGCGTATCGAGACCTTCATCATGCGAGAGCCACAGCCCTTCATCGGTTTTCGAACCCGTACAGCGACTGTCAAGCACAGACCCCGACAGGCCGGTCGACGAGCACAACCTGGCGATGAACTGCGTCTGCCCGGACACACGGTCATATACATACAGATTCTCAGCCCCCTTCAACGGCAGTTCCCCCTGAGCGTTGGCCGCTTCGCTGAGGACCCCTTGCGCGACGTAATCCACACGCGCCCCGTCGGGCGCGACCCGCACCACACCCTGCACATCGGCGGCTTCCCCAACATGCGGGTCATGCGAGACCTCGGTCAACGAGGTGACCACGCGCCGGGCGACTTCACACCCTGGTTCAGACGGCGGGCAACCGATGGTGGCCATGTACAGATCCGTCGCGCCATCGGTGTCCTGCGCGACCAGCGGCGCTGCCGTCGTGAAGAACACCGTCGACCCATCTTCAGAAGCACCACTGAAATCGGCACCCGCCCGTTCGGCATCCAGCGTGCACGAAGCGCCTTCCGCACACGATTCAGGCTCAGACAACGGCTTCGAGACCTCGAGCGTCCGCGCCTCCCCCAGCCGGACAAAGAGCTGGTGGGGAGTAGATCGGTCGATGTTGGAAGTAGGCTCGGGTCCCAGGCATTCCGTGAAGAACACCTCATCGCCGTCGACGCTGATCGCGTTGAACCGGCTCGGAGAGGCCGTGAAGCCGGCTCTGCCGAGTTCGTTGAAGTTGCATGTCGCGTCGATGAGCGACCCCTCGTCGGTCAGTCCGACCGGCCGAAGCGCTCCCGAGCCGGCACCACAGCCGCGGTCCAACTCGTATAGCGGAAGACCGGGGCCCGCTTCCGGCAACAGAGGTCCTGCCACCTTGAATATGAAATGACACAGATCGGCGCTTGCGCCTTCCGGGTCCAGGCCTTCCGGCTTCTCACCAGGCGTTTCGAGCACGTGATCAACCATTTCCCAGGCCGACGGCGTATCGGGGGCAGCGGTCGCGTGGGCGAAGTACGCAAAGCTTTCTGTTCTGTCCGCATGCAATGCGTTTGGTCCAAGGTCGGCGGTCTCGCTCACCGTTTCAAACGACAACGAGACATCGAGAGCCCCCAGGGAGGTGGACAGCGCGGCCGGCGCGGACAGCGGCGAGGTCGACCACTTCGAGGCTCCACGCCGGGCGAGATAATCTCCAGCCCAGTAGGGATCCCCGGCAAACGTCCCGGTCGACTGGTAAATCGCTTCTTCGCCACTGGGCGCGACCGCGACGATTGGAGGCGTTATTGCAAAGAAGCTCACGCCGAACCCACCCTTGTATTCGGGCGTGACCATCTCGTACGTGCGGTCTTCGGGCAACGCGAGGGCGACGGGTGGCAACACAAGCGCGAGCACTCCGACGATTACGCACAGCGAAGGGATCAGCCCCAGGGTCAACTTACGCGCGCTCATCACACTGTCCTCTCCCTCTCTCCAGGTTTTTTTTGGCGCGTTGAGTCACCAAAGCTCTCGCGGCGGCAGAAACCCACATTGGTCGCGTCTCCCTCTCCCCATCACTTGGTGCGGAGACAGGACTACTATAAGCACGGTGGCGGGTACTTGTCAAGCCCCCCGCTTTCCCTGGGGCTTTTACACTACGCGCGGGGACCGGCTGCGAACGCCGCTCCGGGCCGGCTCCGCCGGCCCTTATCCAAATCAAAAAAGCGCCTGATTACTGGAGAAACCGGCTGCTACTGATACGCCGCCACGACCGCCACAATCACGTAGATCGCGGCCAGCGCCCAGCCCTCGAAGGCGGCCGCCTCGCCGTCGCCCGTGACCTGCCACACCGCGATCGTCATCAGGCCGAGCGCCCCGATGTAGATCGGCTGCAGCGCGAACGTCAGCTGCGTCGGGAGGGCGAGTGAGATCAGCACGAGCGCCGGGAAGAGGAACGCCGCGATCTGCGCCACCGAGCTCTTGACCACCGCAATCGCGAGGTCCGCCTTGCCGCGCGCCGCCAGCGTGATGCCCGCGAAGTGCTCCACCGCGTTGCCCGCGATCGCCACGATCACGAGACCCGCGAACGCCGTCGAGATGTGCAGGATTTCGATCGCCGGGCGCAGCGCGCTCACGAACCACTCCGACACGAAGCCCGCGCCCACCCCCGCCGCCACGAGTAGGACCAGCGCCGCGCGCAGGGATATCCGTGCCCGCTCCCGCGGCTCCTCCGGCGCGCGCGTCCCCGTGGCGGAGGCCCTGGGTCGCAGGTAGGGCACGAGCCACGTCGCGTACACCCCCAGCAGGCAGCACGCCCCCACCACCGAGATCGCGTCCACGTGCGCCCCCGCCGCGCTGCCCGAGCTGAGCGCCAGGCCGATCAGCACGATCAGGAAGACCGTCACCAGCAGCAGCGTCGTGGTGTCGTTGGGCAGGCGCGAGGAGAAGCGCATGATCCCGTCCGGCGCCTGCCGCGCGCCCGCCACGATCGTCAGCCCCAGCACCAGCAGCGCGCTGGCCAGCAATGAGCCCACCAGCGCCGTCTGCGCGACCACCAACTCGCCCGCTTTCAGCGCGAACACGACCACCAACAGCTCCGGCAGGTTGCCGAGCGTGGCCTGCAGTACCCCCGTCGCGCGCGTGCCCATGTGCTCGCCCACCTGCTCCGTCGCCAGCGCCACCACCCACGCCAGGCCCGCCAGCGCCACCGTCGCCAGCGCGAAGCGCGGCACCGCCGCCCACTTCCCGTAGTTCGCCGCGCCCGCCAGCCCCGTCAGGACGGCCACCGCGGGGAGCAGCACGCGCTCTAGCTTGGTCAGGCCTGCCATGGGGCCGAGCGAGCATAGCCACGGGGTCGGCGCAGCGCCCGCGGGCGACTCGCGCGGACGCGCCGCCGTTCGCATAGGCTGCCGCGATGCGCCTCGCCACCTTCCTGCCCCCGGATGCCCCCGCTCCGCGCGCTGGCGTCGTACGCGACGGGCAAGTGCACGCGTTCGCCGACCAGCGCCTCAGCGTGCTCGACGTCCTCGCGGGCGACGGGACCGCCGGCGCGGGCAGCGTCGGTGCGGGGACCGCCAGCGCAGGGCCCGCCGGTTCAGGGGACCTCGCGGGCAACGTCGGCGCAGGGGGCATCGCGGGCAGCGCCGATGCGGGGGGCATCGCGGGCAGCGCCGCGGCCGCGGAGGGCCCCAGCTGGGCCCTGGAGGAGGTCACGCTGCTCGCCCCGATCCCCACCCCGCGGGCGATCTTCGGGATCGGGCTCAACTACGCCGACCACGTCGCCGAGACCGGCGGGCAGACCCCGGAGCGCCCGCTGGTGTTCATGAAGCTGCCCTCCTCCGCCGCCCCGCCCGGGGCGCCCGTGCACTGCCCCGCGGTGGTGCGACGCCTCGACTACGAGGGGGAGCTCGCCGTGGTGATCGGCGCCGGGGGGCGCGTCGCGGGGTACGCCGTCGCCGACGACCTCAGCGCCCGCGACCTCCAGGGGCGCGAGCCGCAGTGGACGCGCGCCAAGGGCGCCGACGGCTTCTGCCCCTACGGGCCCTGGATCACCACCCCCGACGAGGTCCCCGACCCCCACGAGCTGTGGCTGCGCACCTGGGTCAACGGGGAGCTACGCCAGGACTCAAGCACCTCCAACCTCATCTTCAAGGTCCCCGAGCTCCTCGCCTTCATCGGCGAGACCTGCACCCTGCACCCCGGCGACCTGATCCTCACCGGCACCCCCTCCGGGGTCGGCCTGGCCCTCGACCCACCCCACTTCCTCGCCTCAGGGGACGTCGTGCGGATCGAGATCGAGCGCCTCGGGGCGATCGAGCACGGGATCGCCTAGCCGCGCGCGGGCCACGCGCACCGCCTCGGGGTTGGAGTCGATCAGCACGTAGCGCCGCTCCAGCTTCGCCGCCACCGCGCCGAGCGTGCCGCTGCCCGCGAAGAAATCCAGGCACCAGTCCCCCGGGCGCGTCGAGGCCTGGAGCATCCGCCTGAGGATCCCCTCGGGCTTCTGCGTGGGGTAGCCCGTCTTCTCGCTGCCGCTCGTAGGCACGATCGTGTGCCACCACACATCCGTGGGCAGCTTCCCCCGCGCGACCTTCTCGGGGGTCACGAGGCCCGGCGCCATGTACGGCTCGCGGTCCACCGCCTCCGCGTCGAAGTGGTACTCCCCGGGGTCCCTCACGTACACGAAGATCGTGTCGTGCTTCGCCGGCCAGCGCCGCTTCGCGCGCGCCCCGTAGTCGTAGGCCCAGATGATCTCGTTCAGAAAGCACCCCCGCCCGAAGATCTCATCGAGCAGCAGCTTGCAGTAGTGGGCCTCGCGGTAATCGATGTGGAAGTACAGCGTCCCGCTTGTGCTCAGCAGCCGGTGCGCTTCACGCAGGCGCGGCTCCAGGAACGCGAGATAGTCCTCGAACTCATCCCCATAGGAGGACTCCGCCAGCAGCCGCGTGCTGTAGCGCCGGCCCTTGAAGCCCGTGCGATCCCCCTCCGCGTCGGGGGTCGTCTGGAGCGTCCGGCGCGTCTGCTCGCGGCCCGTGTTGAACGGCGGGTCGATGTAGATCAGCTGGAAGGTCCCATCCGGGAAACGCGGCAGCACCTCCAGGTTCTCGCCGAGGATGATCTGGTTCTCAACGAGCGGCATCTGCGTCCGCACACAATCTATGGGACCGACGGGCGGCGCCTCTGCACCGCTCACTCGAACAGCCGGTCCTCGGCTTCCGGGAAGTAGCGGTAGAGGGTCTTCGCCTGTTCGAGCACGAGCTGGGCGTAGTGGTTGAGGTCGCGCACGCCCTCCTCCCCGCCTCCGTCCCCTCCGGAGCGCTGCGGCCGGTAGTTGTGATCGCGCAGCAGCCGCTTGATCCTGCGCCGGATCGCCGCCTCGGTCGATCCGCGGTCAGCCCAATCGACTGTGAGATCGGCGCGGATGCTTTTGACGAGCTCCCTCGCGATCTCCGCAAGCTTGGGATCGGCCGCGACGCCGTCCGCACCGCCCGCCAGCGCGTCGTAGAAGGCGGCCTCCTCGCGCGAGAGGCCCAGCTGCTCGTGGCGGCGGCCCGCTTCGCGCAGATCGACCGCGAGCTCGACGAGGCGCTGCATCACTTCGGCGCCCGAGATCTGGCGCAGCTCGTAGCGGCGCAGCACGTCCTCCAGCTGGTCCCCGAAGAGCTTGGCCTGCGTGCGGTTCGCCCGCGCGCGGCTTGCGACCTCGCCCTTCAGCAGCTTCTCCAGCAGCCGCAGGCTGAATGTTCGGGTGCTCGGTCGCAGCCGTGATCCGCTCGAGGAACTCGTCGGAGAGCACGGAGAGATCGGGGCGCTCATCGCTCGGCGAGCTCGAGCAGGTCGGCGATCTCACCCGCCGCGAGACCCTCGGACATGAACTGGCGCACCGCCTGCTCCGCCGCAGGGCTCGCGTGGGCGGTCAGGAGTCGCGATCTTGCGTACCTCGGCCGCGACCGCCCTGAAGAAGTCGAGCTCCTCGCGCAGTTCGATCACGGCCTGCTGGGTCCCCACCAGCGCGTACCCACTTCGTCAGCGCGAGCTGCGCGTCGAGAAACTCGCGCGTGCCCTGCTCGCTCGCGAGGATGTGGTCGACGCACGCGGCAAACAGCTCCGAGACGTTCGCCAGCGCCAGCTCGCCGCGCCGGTAGCCGGCGGGGTAGAGCAGCGCGCAGAGCACCTCGATACTTCTCCCACAGCCCCGCGATCGCTTGCGCGATCGGGACCACGGGGTCTTCGAGCTCGGCCTCGTCGTAGGCGCGCAGCGAGGCGCGCAGATCCTCGCCGATCCCGATGTAGTCGACCACGAGGCCGCCCCGCTTGTCGCCGAAGACGCGGTTCACCCGTGCGATCGCCTGCAGCAGGCCGTGGTCGCGCATCGGCTTGTCGATGTAGAGCGTGTGCAGCACCGGCGCATCGAAGCCCGTCAGCCACATGTCCTTGACGACCACGATCCGCAGCTCGTCGTCGGGGTCGCGGAACCGTTTCGCGAGCTGCTTCAGCTGGGCCTTGGTACGCCGGAAGCGCGAGATCTCCGGCTCGTCGGTCGCCGACGCCGAGATCACGCACTCGACCGCCGCCTCACCGAAACGCTCGCGCAGTAGGCCGGTCAGCTCGGCGGCGATCCGCCGCGAGTAGGCGACCACCATCGCCTTGCCCGGCAGCTCCTCGCAACGCTTTGTGAAGTGGCTGTGCATGTCCTCGGCGAGCTCCTCTAAGCGCTCCGGCGCGCCGACCACCCGCTCGAGCTTGGCCCAGCTCGAGATCAGCTTGGCGGCGGCCTCCTGCTCCTCCTCTTCGAGGATCTCCTCGACCTCCGCGAGCCGCTCGCGATCCTCGATCTCCATTCGCGATCGGGCGCGACTCGTAGTAGATCGGCACCGTCGCGCGGTCTTCCTGGGCTAGGCGCATGGGGTACACCGAGACGTAGTCGCCGAACACCAGCCGCGTGGAGCGGTCCGCGCTTTCGATCGGGGTGCCCGTGAACCCGATCCGCGTCGCGTTCGGCAGCGCCATCGTGATGTTCTGGGCGAATTTCGCGTACTGCGAGCGGTGCGCCTCGTCGGCCATCACGACGATGTTGCGCGCGCTCCGAGAGCACCGGCATCGGGCTGCCCTTCGGCGCGGCGCGAACTTCTGGATCGTCGTGAACACGATCCCGCCCGCAGGGACCTTCAGCAGCTCGTCGCAGGCTCCCCTCGCCCTCCGGCGATCTACCGCGCCTGCTTGCAGTGGGATTTGAGATACGTCGCCGTGAACGTGCCGATCAGCTGGTCGTCGAGGTCGGTCCGATCGGTCACCGCCACGATCGTCGGGTTGGCGAAGCGCGCGTCGCGGCGCAGCCTGATTGGCGAAGAACACCATCGTGTAGCTCTTGCCCGCGCCCTGCGTGTGCCACACGATCCCCCCACGGCCGTCATCGTCCGTTGCGACAGCCACCGACTCGACCGCCGCATGCACCGCGTGCACCTGGTTGTACTTCGCCATCACCTTCCACGTCTGCGCCCCGTCGCTCACGAACACGATGAAGTCGCGGATCAGCTCCAGAAAACGCGCCGGCGCGAACACTCCCTCGAGCATCGTCTGCAGCTGGGGGCGCCCCCTCACCTCTTCCCCCGGCATCGCCTTCCACTCCGCGAAGTGCTCCGCCGGTGTGCTCGCAGTTCCCACCCGCGCGCTCATCAGGTCCGAGACGCCGACGATCTCCACGTAACGGTATAGGCCCGGGATCGTCTCGGTGTAGTGATGGACCTGGTTGACCGCCTCGCGCTCGGATTCCACCCGCCCCGGCGCCTTCACCTCGATCTGCCCCAGCGGCAGGCCGTTGACGAACAGCAGAATATCGGGCCGGCGGTTGCGCTCATCCTCGACGATCGTGAACTGGTTGACCGCCAGCAGCTCGTTGCGCGCGGGACGCTCGAAGTCAACCAGCCACGCCCGGTCGCTCTGCTCGACCCCATCGTCGTCCACGAACGTGATCGGCACCCCCGACACCAGCAGCTCGTGGAAGCCTCGGTGGTTCTCGATCGCCACCGGCGAGGTCCCCGTCAAAGCGCGGTCGCACGCCTGCTGCACCGCATCCGCGGAAAGCTGCGGGTTGATCCGCGCCACCGCCTCGCGCAGGCGGTCGGTCAGCACCACATCCGACCACAGCTTGCGCTCCCCGCCCGGCGCCCCCGGCGCGAGCTTCGGCCCATGGACGATCTGCCAGCCCGCCTCTCGCAGCCATTCGAGGGCGGGTTGCTCCACCAGGGCGTCCTCGCCCGAGAGCGAAGTCACGCCCGGGCCTCCGCCAGCGCCTCGGCCGCCGGGCCGATCACCTCCTCCGGGTCCGCTGTGTCCGGGACCCGGATCTCGCCGGAGATGAGCTTGGGGAGGAGAGCGTCTCGGAGGGCTTCGAGTGTCTCAACTTCTTCCTCCAACCCCGCCTGCAATGCCCAGCAAGCTTCAGCTGGCACAGAAAATTCACGCTGCGCGTCATCTGAAGGCAAGGCGATCTCAACTGACGCAAGTCGCTTGCGCGAAAGCTCAGTCTGACCGGTACTACCCTCGCCGAGTTCCGCAAGCTCATTCTGACGGGCCATTAGATCGGCCGCGAGATAGGCAGGTGCAACCATTTCCGGTGCCGCCCGTACAACGGTTACATGAGAGTCAACAGTAACCGATTTCTCTGGCAGGCGACCAACACGCGCGACTCGCCCAAGCGTGCCAACACCAGTTGAGTTCACAAGCATGTCACCAACTTGTATGCCTCGATCATCGACAGGCTTGATTCTGTCATCGTGACGGCGAGCTGATGCAAATTGCAGACTATCGTTCCGTATACACCTCTGATTGAGGACCATGACCCCACCGGTCTCAATATACCTTGGAGTAATACCACGACGGATGACGGCAGTCAGCCGCGCAAGGGGAACACTTCGGCTTGCAGTTCGCCTATGCCAGCGGTGCAGTACCCACATTGCGGCCTGGATTGTCGACGATACCCGACGGTTGCTTTCTATCTTGTCATCAAGAGTAATAAGAATTACACCAATGCGATACTGATCCTCCTTAGGAGGCAGCAACACTGAAAGCGACCTCTGAGCAGTCAGGCTGACGTATGGCGCCATGTCAGTATCGTGCATGCGGGCATGAAGTTGTGTCGTAAACTCGGGCGAACGTAGGTAGGCATACAAGAACGCCGGATCGAGCTTGCTATGGTCAAGCGATCGCCAGAATGTCGTCTGTGGCGAACATACGAAGTGCGGCGCTGTTGCCGGTACACGCGCCACTCGTCCAACGGTACCCTTATGCGTCAGTAGAACGTCTCCTATGGCACCTACTCCCTTTCCAATCCGCGCAAGCGCAGTCTCGCTGATCTTCTGGGCACCCAAGAAGTCGATATCCCCTGCGTCACTAATATCAGCCGCCCGAATGTGAGGCGTGCCTTCAGTAACTATCTCCTCACGACGCGGGCGATAGGCGCCGTGGTTACCGTCCTGCACGAGGATAACTCCCTCACTCTCAAGCTTGCTAACCGTGGCTGTCTGCCACTCAGACCTCATACCCCACCCGCCCCAGCACGCGCTTCACCTCTGCGGCCAGCCGCTCATTCACGGCCATCTCCTCGGCGAGCTTGCCCACAAGCGTGGCCATCCGCTCCTCGAACGCAACGGCGTCCTCCTCGCTCTCGGGCGCGCCGACGTACCTCCCGGGCGAGAGGGTGAAGCCGGCGGCCTCGATCTCTTTGAGGTCGCTGCCGCGGCAGAAGCCGGGCTCGTCGTTGTAGTCGTCCTCGGTGGTGCCCCGCCAGGCGTGGTAGACGGAGGCGATCCGCTCGATCTCCTCGTCGCTCAGCTCGATCTGGGTGCGGCTGATCTTGGCGCCCAGCTGGCGGGCGTCGATGAAGAGGGTCTCTTCGCGGCGGTCGCGGTCGGTGGAGGAGGCCTTGTTACGGTCCAGGAACCACAGGCACACGGGGATGCCGGTGGTGTAGAAGAGCTGCGCGGGGAGGGCCACGATGCAGTCGACTACGTCTGCGCGGATCAGACTCTCGCGGATCTGGCCCTCGCCGCTGGTCATCGTGGTGAGCGAGCCGTTGGCCATCACGAAGCCCGCGCGGCCGCCCGGGGCGAGGTGGTGCAGGAAGTGCTGGATCCACGCGTAGTTGGCGTTGCCCGTCGGCGGGGTTCCATGCGCCCAGCGCACATCGTCGAGGATCGCGGGGGTGGACCACTCCTTCTGGTTGAACGGCGGATTGGCCATCACGTAGTCCGCTCGCAGGGTCGCGAAGGCATCGTTCAATAGGGAGCCGCCCTCGTTGTACTGGACCTCTCCGGAGAGCCCGTGGATCGCGAGGTTCATCTCACCGATCCGCCACGTCGCCTGGTTGCGCTCCTGGCCGTAGATCGAGATTTTCTCCGGGCGGCCCCCGTGGGCTTCGACGAAGCGCGCGGACTGTACGAACAGCCCGCACGAGCCGCACGCCGGATCGAGCACGCGGCCCTTGTAGGGCTCGAGCATCTCCACCAGCAGACGCGCGACCGGCGCGGGCGTGAAGAACTCTCCGCCGCGGTGGCCCTCCGCGCGGGCGAACTCCTTGATGAAGTACTCATACGTGCGCCCCAGGATGTCCCGCGCCTGGCGCGGGCCGCTCCCAAAACCGATCTTGGCGATCGTCTCCACCAGCGAGCCCAACAGCTCCGCCGAGAGCGGCGCGCGCGAGTAGACGCGCGGCAACACCTGGCGCAACTCGGGGTTCTCGCGCTCGATCGCCCCCAGCGCGTCGTCGAGGCGCTTCGCCACGTCCGGCTTCGACGCCCCCGCGAGGATCGCGGGCCAGCGCGCCTGCACCGGCACCCAGAAGACGTGCCTTTCGGCGTATGCGTCTCGGTTCTCGAGCTCCTCCGCGCGTTCGCCGGGGTCCTCGATGTACTCCTCCCCCCGCGGATCCGACAGTTCACTCTCGAGCTCCGCGTGGCGCTGCTCGAAGGCGTCGGAGATGTACTTCAGGAACAGCAGCCCCAACACCAGGTGCTTGTACTCGGAGGACTCCAGCGACCCCCGCAACTTGTTCGCGGCCTCGAACAGCGCCGCACCGTTGGGACCATCCTCGTTCTTGGGCCTCGCCACGATGCGCGAACCGTACCGACGTCGGCGGGCGGGTGCAGCGCAGAGCGTTCCATCCCCAGCGAATCGTACGATCGCCACATGGCGAGAAACACCGAGGCTTCCGGGATGCGAAAACCGCACCCGATCACGGCGCGGCGTGGCGCCCGCGTGGGCTCACACATGCCGCACGCGGCAGATAGAACGGTATTGCCAGCAAGCTATACTCGAGCTGTGGCCAAGGTGATGATCTCGATTCCCGACAACCTGCTCGACGCGCTCGACGCCGAGGCACGGCGCCGCGGCACGAGCCGCAGCGCCCTACTGCAGGCCGGGGCGCGACGCGAGGTCGGCCTGCTACGCCGCGAGCCCAGCGCGGTGCTCCTCGATCTCGACGAGCTCAGCCGCACCTGGGAGGGGCCTCTCGGCGCCGCGGAGCTCGTGCGCTCCGAGCGGCTGCGCGACGGATGATCGCACTCGAAGAGCACGCCGCCGAGATTTCCGCGACCGCGTGGATCGTCGACGCCAGCGTCGCGCTGAAGTGGTTCCTCCCCGCCGACCGCGAGCCAGATGGGGAGCTCGCGCGCTCGGCGATCGGGAAGCTCGCGATGCGCACCACCGCGCTGGCGGTACACGAGGTCGGCAACATCCTCACCCGCCACTCCGCGTGGACCGCCGAGCGAATCGCGGCGGCCCTGCGACTTCTGCTGGAGATCTGCGGAGACCCCATCGAGCTCGCCCCCGAGGACCACCACCCCACCGCGCAGCTCGCGCTCGCGCACGACCTCACCTTCTACGACGCCTCCTACGTCGCCATCGCCCGGCGCACCCAGCGCACCCTGCTCTCAGCTGACGGGGACCTGCTGGCGCCCCAGCTGGCACTCCCGCTCCACGACGCGCTGGCCTGAGACTCCCTCAGTGGCTCTCCAGCACGCGGTCGATCATGCCGTACTCCTTGGCCTGCTCGGAGGTGAAGAAGCGGTCGCGCTCCATGTCGCGGCGGACCTCCTCCTGGGTGCGGCCCGTGTGCAGCGCGTAGATTTCGTCGATCCGCTTGCGCACCTTGAGGATCTCGCGGGCGTGGATCTCGATGTCGGTGGACTGGCCTTCGAAGCCCGCCGAGGGCTGGTGGATCAGGATGCGGCTGTTGGGCAGACACGCCCGCTTGCCCTTCGTGCCCCCCGCGAGCAGCAGCGAACCCATCGACATCGCCACCCCCACGCACATCGTGGCGATGTCGGGCTTCACGAACTGCATCGTGTCGTAGATCGCGAGGCCCGAGTAGATCGAGCCCCCGGGGGAGTTGATGTAGATCGAGATGTCCTTCTCCGCGTCCTCCGCCTCGAGGTGCAGCAGCTGCGCCACCACGAGGTTCGCGACCTGGTCTTCGATCGGGGAACCCAGGAAGATGATCCGCTCGTTGAGCAGCCGCGAGTAGATGTCGAATTCGCGTTCCCCCCGCGCGGTGCGCTCGATGACCATCGGTACCAGTGGCATGGGTGCACCCTAGCGGGCCGCCCCGCGTGACGCCGGGCGGGCGCTCCCATACGCCGGGGGGCCGCCCTCGGACCAACCATCGCGGGCAGGGGCCACTGCACCCGCTCCACACGCCCACCATGGGCCACCTCGATCTCGGGCCCCAACCTCAGGCCCACCCCTGCGGCCCCCCGGACCTACAGGTTGACGGTCCGCATCCCCTGCTCGTCGTAGCGGTCCCCCGTCGCGGGGGGCACCGCGGCGGCGATCCGCTCGGACTCCTCCGGGGTGAGGGCGAGCTGCGCGGCCGCGAGGTTGTCCTCGAGGTAGCCCCGCCGCTTGGTGCCCGGGATCGGCACGATGTGCTCCCCGCGGCTCAGCACCCACGCGAGCGCGAGCTGCGCGGGGGTCACGCCCTTCTCCCGCGCGAGCTCCCCCACGGCTTCGGTGAGGGCGTAGTTGCGCTTGAAGTTCTCCTCGCTGAAGCGCGGGCCGTAGCGGCGGAAGTCGCCCTCCTCGATCTCCTCCCGCGCGGTGAAGCGGCCCGCGAGGAAGCCCCGGCCGAGGGGCGAGTACGCCACCAGCGCGATCCCCAGCTCGTCGAGGGTGGGCAGCACCTCCTCCTCCACCTCGCGGCTCCACAGCGAGAACTCGCTCTGGACCGCCGCGATCGGGTGCACCGCGTGGGCGCGGCGGATCGTCTCCGCGCTCGCCTCGGAGAGGCCCAGGTGGCGCACCTTGCCCTCCTTGACCAGCTCCGCCATCGCCCCCACCGTCTCCTCGATCGGCGTCCTGGGGTCCACGCGGTGCTGGTAGTAGAGGTCGATGTGCTCCACCCCCAGGCGCCCCAGCGAGCCCTCGCACGCTTCCCGCACATAGGCCGGGCTACCGTCCACCGCGCGTTTGGGGGGTGGACCCATCTCCAGCTTGATCCCGAACTTCGTCGCCAGGAACACCTCATCGCGGCGAGCGCTCGAAGATCGGCTGGCGATCGCGCGCCCCACCAGTTCCTCGTTGGTGTGGGGGCCGTACATGTCCGAGGTGTCCAGGAAGTCGCACCCCAGCTCCAGCGCGCGGTGGATCGTCGCGATCGACTCCCGCTCGTCGGTCGCCCCGTAGAACGCCGACATCCCCATGCACCCGAGCCCGATCTCCGAGACCTCCGGGCCGGCGGGGCCAAGTGTGCGCCTGTTCATCCGCGGTTCCTCCTTGCCGACATAATGCTTCAAGAACGTGTTCCCCCTGAACCTACCCAACGTCCTCACCGTACTGCGGATCATGCTCGTCCCCGTGCTGGTGGCGGCCCTACTCGGAAACACTCCCGAGGGGGACGTGCTCGCAGCGGTGGTGTTCGCGCTGGCCTCCCTCACGGACTTCGTGGACGGCTACCTCGCGCGCACGCGCGACTCCGTGACGACGTTCGGAAAGCTAATGGACCCGCTCGCGGACAAGCTCCTAATCATCGCCGCGCTGCTCTCCCTCGTCTCCCTCGGGCGCCTGCCGGCGTGGGTGGCGATGGTGATCATCGCGCGCGAGCTCGCCGTCACCGTACTGCGCCTCGGCGCCACCCAGGCGGGGGTGGTGATCGCGGCGAGCATGTTCGGGAAGGTCAAGACCTGCATGCAGATCGCCCTGATCCTCGCCCTGATCGCGGTGACCGGCGAACCCCTGTGGCTCTCCCTCCTGCTGTACGCGACCGTGCTCGTGACGGTGCTCTCCGGCCTCGACTACTTCTTCGGCATCCGCCGCCGCATGGCCCAGGCGCAGGCACTCAGCCACACTCTCGAGTAGGGATTTTTTTGGATGGCGGCCGGCGGGGCCGGCCGAGGGGTCGGCGAGCAGGGTTGGTGGCCGACCTACGCCCGTCGTGCAACTGGGCCGCCGCCCACCCGGGCCCCCCAAGCACGTGCGATTCGCTCGACTCGGCTACGCCCCCAGCGGCGCGGGGCCGCCGAGGAGCCACTCCTCGAGGGTGGTCTGGTGAGAGGTGGGGAGGCCGGAGTCGAGCTCCCCGCGCAGCTCCGCGAGCAGCCCGTGGCGTTCGGCGACGACGTTGTGCTGGTGGATCGTCTCGAGGTTCTCCTGGCGCGCGGAGACGAAGCTGCCCCCGTCGAGCTGCGGGAAGGCGCGCACCACGCCGGCCACCATTTCGCGCACACAGTCCTCCACGAAGCGGGGGCGGCGGTGGGCCTTTTCCACGACCTCCACCTCGTCGGAGCGCTTCATCAACTCGTAGATCTCCGAGGACATCGAGCCCTCCACGATCTCCAGCAGGGTCTTCGCGTCAAGCTCCGCCTCACAGCCCTCCAGGCAGCCGATCTGCAGGGTCCCGAGGCCGCGCTGATTGTGGGTCGCCACGGGTACCAGCGCGAGGATCCGCTCGATCTGCTCCGCCGAGAGCTCCTCCTCCTCGGCGAGCCGTTCGCGCGCGCGCGCGGCCACGAGCTCCTGGGCGCAGGGGCACGCGGTCATCCCCGTGGCCGCCACCCCCACGATGTGGCGCGTCCCACCCCCCTCCAGAGCGACTGCGCGGCCGTAGAGGGTGTAGATCTCCTGCGTGGAGACACCCGAGGCGGGCGCGGGCTTGTGCTCGGGGTAGCGCGCCTCCACGGTCACCTCCGCACGGGCCGCCCCCTGGCGCTCGCGTACCAGCTGCGCGATGTCCCGCGCGAGGGTCTCCGCGCGGAACGGGGACTCCGTCAGCACCACCTCCCCGATCGCCTCGTTGACGACCTCCTCGAAGCGCGACATGTGCGCGCCCTTCTGGTTGTGGCTCAAGTCCACGAAGCACTCCAAGCGCGCGAAGAACAGCTCATCGCGGATCCGCACCACCTTCTCCACCCCAGTGACACCCACCCGCGAGAGGCCCACCGGGACGGCGGGCACTCGCGCCTGGACGTCATCCACAGCCTCGGACCGGGAGAGGGGTACCCTCATGCGTGTCGTACTCGCCACCGCCAGCCAAGCCTAGTACAGGCTCCGGCCCCCGCCCGGGACCGACCCCACCGCTGCCGTGGATCCGATCCGCACCGCTGCCTCGACCGACCCGCACCCCGCCGTAGACCGATCTGAACTCCGGTTCGCGCCGCAGATCGACCCGCGCACCGCACGGGTCGCGACCGACCCCACCCCGCCGTGGGCGATCTGAACTCCGGTTCGCGCCGCAGATCGACCCGCGCACCGCACAGGTCGCGACCGACCCCCACCCCGCCGTCGACCGATCTGGACGGCTCTCCGGGCACCCTCCCCACGGACCCCTTGATATCTGGTATCACTCCGCACATTACTTGGAGCGCGACGCCGCAACGTGGGGGGTCGCGTCGGGTTCTAGACCGTAGAGGTTCGGCCCCGACAACAAAATGAGGGTCGGAGAGGAGTACAAGGGCAGCGGTGATAGAGATCGCCGAACAACAGCAGAGGAGGCACAGGCGGGCACGCAGGTAGGGGAGGTCGCCGCGGGCGGATGCGCGCGACGACGGGGAGCCACATGTATCTCTGGGGGTCAGTAAGTTGAGCGAGAAGGTTGTTCAAGTCGCAGGGATGAACGGCATCGGCGTGGCGGGCGCCCCGTCGAGTACCGCTACGGAGGTCGCGGTGGTCGAAATCGAGGAGCTCCAGGCCGTGATCGCCGATGGCCAGGAACGCGGGTTCGTTACCTCGGAGGTCCTCGCGGGCGCCTTGGACGAGGCCGAGGTCGCACTCGAGCAGGTCCACGACCTGCTGAGCTATCTGGAGGAGCACGGCATCGAAATCCTCGGGGAGCCCATCCAGGAGCGCCTCCAGGACCCGCTTGTCGGCGAGCCCGATGAGCCCCATCCGATCCCCCTCCACCGCGCTGCAACGCTGGAGGATGAGGAGCACGAGGAGGACGAGGAGGAGGTGGACCTCGACCACGTGTCCGACCTGCGCGCCCACCTCGACGAGCTGCGCTCCACGGAGCTCGAATTCGGGGGCAGCGATCCGAGCGTGGACTCCTTGCGCCTCTACCTACGCTCGATCGGACGGGTACCCCTGCTGAGCGCCGCCGAGGAGGTCTGTCTGGCCAAGCGCATCGAGCGCGGCGATGTGGCCGCCAAGCAGCACATGGTGGAGGCCAACCTCCGCCTCGTGGTGTCGATCGCGAAGGGCTACATGGGGCGGGGCCTCACCTTCCTCGACCTCATCCAGGAGGGCTCCCTCGGCCTGATTCGGGCGGTGGAGAAGTTCGACTACCGCCGCGGCTACAAGTTCTCCACTTACGCCACCTGGTGGATCCGCCAGGCCGTGACCCGCGCGATCGCGGACAAGGGCCGCACCATCCGCATCCCCGTGCACATGGCGGAAAAGCTCAACAAGGTGCTCCACGCCGAGCGCCAGCTGATCCAGCAACTCGGCCGCGAGCCCTCCCCCGCGGAGATCGCCGCGAACCTCGAATACCCCATCGGGGAGGTCCGTGAGGTGCTGCGCATGGCCCAGCAGCCGGTCTCCCTCGAGAAACCCGTGGGCGAGGAGGAGGACACCGCGCTGGCGGACTTCGTGGAGGACATCGCCGCCGAATCCCCCTTCGAGACCGCCTCCGAGACGCTGCGCCGCGAGAGCGTGGGCCGCGTGCTCGCCGTGCTACCTCGCCGCGAGCGGGAGGTCCTGGAGATGCGCTACGGGATCACCGGGGGGCGCTCCCGCACCCTCGAGGAGGTCGGCCGCGCCTTCAACATCACCCGCGAGCGCGTCCGCCAGATCGAGAACCGCACCCTCAAGAAGCTGCAGACCCTCCCCGAGGCCCAGCTGTTGCGCGAGGCCTCCTGAGGGGCGCTCCCCCGCCACCCTCTCGGGGTGGCAAAGCACGCCTCACCGCGGAGTCCCGGAGCACCCCACCGCCAGCCACAGAACACGCTCCACCGCGGGTCCCGGTACGCGCTCGGCCAGCGAGGGACCGCACCTCCCCACCACCAGCCACAGCACACGCTCCACCGCGAGTCCCGGTACGCGCTCGGCCAGCGAGGGACCGCACCTCCCCACCACCAGCCACAGCACACGCTCCACCGCGGTCCCGGTACACGCTCGGCCAGCGAGGGACCGCACCTCCCCACCACCAGCCACAGCACACGCTCCACCGCGGTCCCGGTACACGCTCGGCCAGCGAGGGACCGCACCTCCCCACCACCAGCCACAGCACACGCTCCACCGCGGTCCCGGTACACGCTCGGCCAGCGAGGGACCGCACCTCCCGACCACGAGACGCTCGGGGAGCCCCAGCCACTAGAATCGGAGTCGCCTCCGGCCCACCGTCGGGGATGCCCGGCGGGGTGTCCGAGTGGTTAAAGGAGACCGGCTGTAAACCGGTTGGCTCTGCCTACGCAGGTTCGAATCCTGCCCCCGCCATTTCCCTTCTCCGCTATTGGGGTGGACGCCTTCCCGCCAACTTTGGCCTGCGACCTTGAAGTTCTACGGCTCACGTGCGAGGGTGACCTTTGTCTGCAAACCGGGCCGCTCGATTACACCGGGGTCCGCAAAACGGAGAAGAGAAGGGGGTCTTGCATGGCGGATCAAGGTATTGACCCACGAGAAAACGAGGGCACCGAGCGCGTGATCATCCTGCAATTGCTCCGCGGGGATCACCCGCAGCGTTGGTCCCACGCGGAGCTGGAGGACGAGCTGTACGACGTGGAGCCGGCGGCGATCGGTGTAGCGCTCGAGCACCTGGAGAAGCTCGGCGTTGCGTGCATGACGGAAGACGAGGCGTGGCTCTCACCGGGCACCCGCCACTTGGATAGCCTCGGCATGATCGCTATCTGAGTAAGGTCGCGGGTCGAGCAACGCGGCCCTCGGGTCCTATCGACCGCCAGTCGGACTCTATCGACCGCCGGTCGGGTCCTATCGACCGCCAGTCGGGTCCATCGACCGCCGGTCGGGCTCTATTGGCGACCAGTCGGGTCCTATCGGCGCTCGCCGCCGGAGGGTTTGCCGGTCGCGGATTTGCGGGGTCCCGGTTTGCGCGGGGGGGAGCCACGTTTGCCGTACGGTGAAGGTTTGCGCTCTTCGGGCACGGGGACGCCGGCCACCAGCCGATCGAGCGAGACCCCGTGTGCCTGTGCAAGGATCAGCAGGGTGTGTAGAGTCGGTTCGGACTCCCCGCGCTCCAGGTTGCCGATCTCGGTGCGGTGCAGTTTTGCGGTCTGTGCGACCGTTTCCTGGGAGACGCCGAGGGGACGCAGTTCACGGAGGTTCTCGCCGAAGACCCGGAGGATCCGGTCTCGCTCAGTTTTGTAGGCACTCATTGTCTGCCACTCTGCAAGCCGACAGGCAAAACGTCTACAGACAGATAACTGCGACACGTGCTTCCGGCTCGCGGGCCGGGTTCAGCCGGCGCTCGGGTGAGCGCAACACGTGCGCCGACTCGCGGCGAGGTCAGTCGGCGCTCAACCGCCGCGCAAGCATCTCGGCTTCGGGGGTACTCACAACGACGCGCCGGAGCGCGCCCTTGTTGCGCACCGAGAAGGAGAGAGCGGGCACCCCGCGACGCACGAGCCACGCTTCGTCGAGACGGATGGTGCGGGCCACGTAGTAGAGCCAGGGGAGGCGCAATCCGGCCTTCATACCCGTCCTCATGACCTCTCGTATCGGCTCCTGCAGGACCTGAACGTCGCTCACGTCCATGCGCGGGACCCGGATGTCCCTGAGCAGGCCCAGCACACTCTCCCACGGGGCGAGCAGCACTTCTACAGCGTCCTCGGAGATCTCCACGCGCACCGACACAGGGTATCCGCGAAACCTGGGAGAAGGGAGCGCAATCCGGGTAGAAGAACCGCATCACACCATGCACCCCACCTCGAGCGGGGGGTGGCGGCGCGCAAAGACCGCTGACGCCTCCAGAAAGGATCCCAGCCATGGAGTCTCCCGCTCCCACAAAATCCGCCGCTCCCACCACCCATTCCGCGCCTACCGCGCCCACCCCCACCACGCCCACCAAATCAATCTCTCCCACCACGCCCGCCGTTTCGGCTTCCACCGCTCCCGCAAAACCAGCCGCACCCACGCGTGTCCTCGTGGTGGCCCACAAGACGGCGGCCACCGAAGCGCTGATCGAGGCCGTGCGCACTCGCGCGGCGAGGGGTCCGTGCACGTTTGTGCTGCTCGTCCCCAACGCCACCCACGGGATGCACAAGGTGGTCGACCCCGAGGATCAGGCTGCAAGCGAGGCCCGGAGGGTGCTCGCCCGGGCCCTTCCCGCCCTCAGCGAGGCCGCGGGAGCCCCGGTGGAGGGGATCGTGGGGGATCCCGATCCGATGGCGGCGGTGCAGGATGCCATCAACCTGCGGGGCTTCGACGAGGCGATCATCTCCACCCTCAGCCCCCGTATCTCACGCTGGCTGCGACTCGATCTCCCGAGCAAGGTTGCGGGGATGGGGCTACCCGTGACCACGGTCACCCCCAAGGAGAGCGCCTCCGCCCACGCCGCGTGAGCCCCCCGGACTGACACTCGCTCTCGTACGCGCGGCCAGCTCCAGCGAGAGCACCTCCGCCGCCCACGCCGCGTGAGCCCCCCGGACTGACACTCGCTCTCGTACGCGAGGCCAGCTCCAGCGAGAGCACCTCCGCCGCCCACGCCGCGTGAGCCCCCCGGACTGACACTCGCTCTCGTACGCGCGGCCAGGGTGAACGCCTCTGCCGGCCCCGCTGCGTGAGGGGTCGAGGCGGGCATACCGGGCCGGGGGGGTACGTCCGCATACCACCGCTCAGCGCACGATGCTGGGCGAGGCCGAGGATGGGGCTCAAAACGCAAGTCGCGTGGGTCCCGCCCGGGCAGCTCGCCGACCGACGGCACTTGTGGATAGACCTTTGTGGCGTTTATAATTAGGGAAGCCCGAAGCGCCTGCGGGACGCGTCCGCCGGGGTCCTTGGGACCGAACCTGCCCAACGCAGACGTACGTCTGTAGACCTGTCGTCTGCGACCCGCGAGAGTTAGCTGGTGACCGTGATCGAGATACGCAACCAATTCGCGAAGAACCTACGCACCCACCGGGAAGCACTGAGCCTCTCCCAGGAGGCCTTGGCGGAAGCGTGTGACCTGCACCGCACCGAGATCAGCCTCCTGGAGCGGTGCAAGCGCTCGCCGCGCCTCGAGACCCTCGTGATCCTCTCCCGGGGGCTCAAACTCTCCTCCCCGGCCGAGCTGCTCGAGGGCATCCACTAGCGGCACCGACCGGGACAGCGCCGCGGCTCCGATAGCCGGCTCGGCACGCCCATCGACCGCGGCGCGTTGCTCACAACGACCCACACCCTCCCAATGAGAGAGCCGGGCTCGGCCCGCGCCACGGGGAACCCTTTACGATGCGAGATGGATCGGCGATGAGGAAGCTCGGGTTGGGGATGGAGACGAGACGGAATGCCGCATGAACGCTGGAGGTTCGCCGTCCTTGGCTGAGCTTGGCCGGTTCCCCGATTGCCCCGATTTCCGGGCGATTCCTGGAGGTTTGGGCGCATGCGCCTATTGGCCTGCGTCCTGCCTCCCGGCCGGCAGGACGCCCCCGAGAGATCGATGAGCCGCAGATCAGCTCATTCTTGGCCGCTCCGTCGGAGCGAGAGCGTAGGATCGACCCATGCTTACGGTTGTCGAAGCGGCCCAACGGGTGGGCAGGAGTCCCAGAACGGTGCGCCGCTGGATACGCGAGGGCCGCCTTCAGGCCGATACGGCTCACGGTAGACGCCTGATCGACGCCCGCGCCCTCGACGAGGTCCGGGATGAGATGTATCCGATGCTTCCGCTCCCACCGGAGTGGCAGAAGCTCGAGGACGGCACGCCAGCACCGAACTGGGTCGCTGCGGTCGCCCTGTCTCGGCTCGGACGGTGAAGCTCGCCGTTGACGCGAGCGTCGCGGTCGCCGCGGCGGCGAACCCTCTCGGATTCGAGCGATTTCGACGTTACGAGCTGGTCGCCCATTGCTGATGTGGATCGAGTCGGTTTCGGCCCTGCACGCGATGCTCTGGCGCGGCGAGCTGCGCAGCGAGCAGGCCGAGTCGATGCGCGACCGCGTTCTCGCGGCTCCGGTGCGCCGTCGCGAACCCGACGGGCTCGCGCTGGAGGCATGGAAGGTCGCGGACGAGCTGGGCTGGGCCAAGACCTACGACGCGAACTACGTCGCCCTTGCGCGTCTTCTGAAATGCCAGCTCGTGACGCTCGATGCGCGTATGCGCCGCGGAACTGCTCGGCTGGGGTTCGTGGTTGGGCCGACTGAGCTGTAGTTGCACGAGGCCGCAGGGTCCCGCACCAGCTACATGAATTTGCGTCTCTTGAAAGCTTTGACGTCTGCCTGACCCAACTCGAACCACTCACCGTTCTTTCGGCGATCGGCGAAGCGTCTATGCCAGTAGCGCTCTCTCCCCATGGGATCGTCGGTCTTGATTACATGAACCGTGGCCGCGCGTTCGGGAAGTTGAAGCGCAATCTCGCGCTCTCGTCGTCCAAAAGAGTTCGTGGCTCCCACCTTGTAGTAACGGCCGGACTTCAGCATGTAGACGGAGCCATCCTCAAGAGGCTCTCCGACATCATGGTCGCGGCTTGGTGCTTCCTCTAAAAGAAGAAGCGTGACGATTTGTAGAACGTCGGCATAGTCCGAATGTTCTCGGCAGTAGCCAGCCACACGCCTTGCAAGCGTCATCTTCGAACCGAGACGTTCAAAGACACTCGCACTGGGAAAACTATCGTCTTCGCGGCGTCGTAGACGAAGCTCTTGGTTTGTAGGTAACCGTCCGAGCCGCCTAGCCTCAAGAGCAAGCCGCTTAAGAATTCCCGCATCGTCGAATCGTGCGTTGAGCTCGTTGGGCTGTAGGCCGGCTTCCTCTACTGCGTCACCCCATCGGGCCCAATAGCGCCGCGCGCACGATGCTGAGCAGCATCAGGCCCGCGGCGACGACGATCAGGATCGCACCCGCAGCGGACTCGACACGGCGAGCGACTGGCAGTGGCAGGCGACCCAACAGCCACTCGAACCACCCCCCGATGTCGTTGCGTCTGACACGGTTAGCGCGCCATCGCCGCAAGTGGCTGTCATTGAGCCCTGACGCCTCGAGTATGACCCCCCAGCCGATCAGCCCGACAACCCCACCAATCAGCCAAGCCCACAGCGCCGGTTTATCCGCGATCGCCACGACGACCGTGTATGAGACCGCGAGAACGCCAACGACCCGATAGGCCAAAGGTCGGGCCCAGGCATAGCGCGCGAGCAGCCCAAACCAAGCGCGGACCGAGGCGAAGGTAGACCGCAACACGGGTTGATTGGAATGCGAGTTGGGATGTGTCACCGTGCGACTACCTCAGCGGCCCAAGTCGGTCTCAGCGTCGGCGGATGCTGTATCTCTACTGGATCGATGAGCCACCATGATCTCATTCGTTCGTGGATCGCGTCAGCGCCACTACCTGGCGGTGCGTTGCGAGACGCCGACACGTCTCTGCCGCTGGCCGTCGGTCAGCTCGGCGATCAGTGCCGGGGACACGAGCAGCTCGAGACGGACGAGCACGAGCTCGAGCTGAAGGGTGAAAGACCGCTCGATCTTCGTGGTGGCACACGCCGGTCTACCAATCGAATGGACTCAAGGGGATGATGCGGCTCGCATCGTCGCTGGCGCCGTCCTCGTGAGCATCACCACCCCGACACTCATAATGTTGGCCAGGCATCGGACGGTGCCGCCCAGTTCGAGGCGTGTGACGATCTAGGCGTTGAGGATCTTTGCCTTGGCGGCTGTGAACTCCTCGTCGGTGAGGACACCCGACTCGTGCAACTGGCCGAGTTCCTTGAGTTTCTCCATCGAGTTCTCTTCTGGCGGGGGCGGCGCGGCGGCCATCTGCTGCTGTTCCTGGGCGGCCCTCTGCTCTTCTTCCTGTCGGGCCCACCGGCCCTGCTGACGATGCTGAACAGCCCCGGCAGCGCCACCTGCGACAGCGCCGACGGCGGCTACACGGGCAACACGGCGGAGTAGTGGCATGCTGGTCTCTCCTTCTCGTCTAGGACGCCGGCTCGGCGGCATCGAGGGCTTGGATTGCGGCGATGACCTCCTGCGTCGGGACCCGCTGGAAGTCCAGCAGCCGCCCCCCGTTGCGGTTCACCGCGGCGGCGAAGGGACCGGCCCAGGCGTTCTCGAAGCAGATCAGCACGGCCGCTTCGCCCGGCTCTAGCACCTCTCCCGTCAGGGCTGCGTCCTCGTCGCCGAGAATGCCAGTCCGCGCCCCCTCGAATACGAGCAGGTCGCCCGCGCCGTCACCGTCGAGGTCCCCGATCTCAATGCCCGAGACCACGCCCTCAGTGTCCTTTTGGACCACGAGCACATCTATGACCCGGATGATCCCCCGGTCCACGAGGTCCACGAACATTGGGATCGCCTCGCCGGTTCGCGGCGCATCCGGAGGGAAGCCGATCACGACGATGTCGATTGGGCCCAGCTCCAACTCCTCGCTGCCCATGGCTCCTCCTTTGGTTGGTCCACCGTCGTCCGAGGGATGCCGGACAAAGTCGGCTCATCGACGGTATCCCGATGGAGTGTAGCGGGCGGGTTGCTTTCTTGGATGCTGCGGTTTGTGTCTAGTCTAGGTTGACGTGAGAGTCGAGTCGCAGGTCCGGTGTCAAGAATCGGTCCTCTAGGTAAGGCACTGGATGACGACCAGCAGCAGACCCGCTACACGGATCGAAGCCTTCGCACTCGCGTCGTCACACTGTCAGTCCCGATCTAGCGCTCCGGGTGCCGCTGGCGCTCCCCGGTTGCTGTCGAAAAGGAGTCTCGTGAGTGTCATCTCCGACCGGCGCCGCAGCCCACATAGTGGTTCGGTCGCTCACCGGCTTCCGATCTCTCCGGACGCAGGTCCTCAAACGTAGGGCTGTGCCGCGAACCGCAACTCGGCACACGCCCGTTTGCGGAGGTGAGGGCCTTTAGGGCAGAAGATCGAGTTGGATCTCGTCCACCTCGTCGGCCGGCAGCCCGGCCGCAGCGGCATGATCCCGGAGGTGCTGGGCGCTGGGAGCAGAATAGACGCAATACGAGGTGAGGCCGTCTGCGGTGCGGACAACGTGCGAATGCTCCCACTCGAGCTCCGGGAAGCTCTCGACACGCACGCGGCGAGAGACCTCCGCGGCAGCCTCGACGTCGGCCTCGGTAACGTCGCCAAGCACACGATGTATCAAGAAGCGTGGCATCGGTCCTCTCCTTGCGTTCGAGCGCGGATATCCACGCTCGCCAAGTATGCCAAGGTGACGGCGTGGTGACTACTATCCGGCTGCTCGGGGCGCCGGTGATTCTGCAAGACGACGTCGCGATACCGCCGCCGCGGGGTCGTAAGGCATGGGGGTTGCTTGCCTATGTGCTGCTGTGCGAGCGTCCCGCCACCCGTAGCGAGCTCGCCGAGCTGTTGTTCGCGGATGCCGCAGACCCGCTCGGCGCGCTGCGCTGGAACCTCGCGCAGTTGCGCCGCGCGCTCGGCACCGCCGCGGTGGTGCAGGGGGATCCCGTACAGCTCGTGCTTGACGAGGATGTCGTGGTCGACATCCTCGACTCGGGCTCTGCCGACGGGGTCCTGCTCGAGGACATTGAGTTCGCGGCAAGTCCGGCCTTCGACTCGTGGCTGCTGGTAGCCCGCCGACGGTACGCTGGCCGGACCGAGGCCGTGCTGCGTGAGACGGCGCTGGCCGAATTCGCAGCCGGCCGTCCCGATCGGGCGGTCGAGCTGGCAACAAGGCTTGTGGCGCTGGACCCGTTCGAAGAGGGGCACCACGAGTTGCTGGTACGCGGCCTGGCCTGCAGCGGCGACCGTGCCGGCGCGCTCGCGCAGGTCGCGGCGTGCCGGCGCCTGTTCCGTGCAGAGCTCGGCTGCGAACCCTCACCGGCGGTGCTGCAAGCGGCCGGGCCCGCGGGCGACGCCGAGCCTGCTGTCGGCGACCGTGTCGCAGCGCGAGGTCACCTCGAGGCCGGCGAGGCGGCGGTGGCGGCTGGAGCGCTGGAGCACGGGTTGAGATGCCTGCGTCAGGCCCGTGCCGAGGCTGCCGCGTGCGGTGATCGGGTTCTGCTCGCCCGTTCGCTAGTCGCCCTGGGTACGGCGCTTGTGCACGCGGTTCGCGGCCGCGACGAGGAGGGCGCCGCGGTGCTCCACGAGGCGCTCGCCGTCGCCGAGGCGGCCGGTCATCGCGAGACGCTCCTCGCCGCCCTGCGCGAGTTGGCCTACACGGACATCCAGGCGGGTCGCCGAGCATCGGTCGAGCACCGCCTGACCCGTGCCGAAGGGCTTGCGGACAGCGATGCCGAGCACGCGGCGATCCTTGCCGTGCAGGGCATGAACCGCTCGGACATGGGCGACTACACAGGCGCCTTCACCGCCCTGCACAGCTCCGTGCAACACGCCGAGAGCTACGGCGATCGCCGCCAGACCGCATTCTCCCTGACCCTAATCGCGCGAGCCCAGTTGCTGCGCGGCGAGACGAGC
The DNA here is from genome assembly GCA_963747875.1 of uncultured Solirubrobacterales bacterium. Lineage (GTDB taxonomy): Bacteria > Actinomycetota > Thermoleophilia > Solirubrobacterales > Solirubrobacteraceae > Palsa-744. The sequence goes on along the minus strand of CAVVGU010000001.1, from coordinate 3,423,109 downwards.
GAGGCGATGTGCGCTCTTGACCGTGCATTGGGGCTCGTAGAGGCCGAGCGCTGGCTGTCCTTTCTTCCCCTCCCCGAGGCGATGCGCGGCGAGGTTGACCTGCAGCAGGGGGACATGGAGCGTGCGGCTGAGCGCTTCGAGCGAGCGTTCGCGCTGGCGTGCGAGCTGCAAGATCCATGCTGGGAAGGTCTCGCGGCTCGCAACCTCGGGCTGCTGCACCGTGCCCGCGGTCAGCTGGTCTCCTCGCGCGAATGGATCGACCAGGCGCGCACCCGCTGCACACGACTGCCCGACCGCTATGTCTGGATGCACGGCCACCTACTCGACACGGCGATCATCTTCAGCCTCGCGGGGGCGGAGCGCGAGGAGACCCACAAGCTGATACGTGCGCTCGGCGCACTGGCGGCCCGGACCGAGATGCGTGAGCTCGTGGTACGAGGTCTCGTTCATGCCGCACGAATCGGGCAGGCCGGCGCACTCGACTCGGCACGCACGCTGGCCAGCGCGATCGATAACCCTACTCTGACTCCGCTCCTCGTCGGAGATTCCTAGTCTCACACGCCCGCGCACACGGCCTACGGCGACTATCGGCGTTACCGATTCGACCGGGCCGGCCGTGAGCGTGACGTCTCGACCATGATCGACCCGTCGACCGCTGACACCGCTGTCCCAGCCCAGACCTGAGAACCGCATCGAACGAAGCCGAGATCCTCGCCAGCCGCGATACGCAAACGCAACAGGAGGAAGAATGCGATCCATCCCACGTGAGCAGGTTCCGGTCGTCATCGCGGACAACGGTGTCGAGGTCCGTTTGCGCGACGAGGAGGGTCTCTCGGTCGGGTTCGTGCGGCTGCCCGCCGGTGCGGATCTCCGCCCCGCGACCAAGGGCCTGGCCAACGACCTCTGTCCTTGTGCGCATTGGGGGTACATGATCAAGGGCCGGGTGCGGATGCATACCCTGGACGGGCATCAGGACTTCGCCGCCGGCGAGGCGTTCTACTGGGCACCAGGCCATGCCCCAGAGGCGCTCGAGGACTCCGAGTATGTCGACTTCTCACCCACAGAGCAGTTCCGTCCAGTGATCGAGCACATCACCTCCGCAGCGAGGGCATCCGCGTGATCAGACGCGGGCAGCGCCAAGCTCGAGGAATACTCGTGGATGAGGATCACCGATGACGGAGGCGATCGTGCTCGGCGCGGGCGCCGCTGGGCTTGCGGCGGCGGCTACGCTTGGAGACGCTGGCGCCGAGGCGATCGTGCTCGAGCGAACCAACCACGTCGCGGCTAGCTGGCGGAGCCGCTACGACGGGCTGCGCCTCAATACGACGGGCGCGATGTCGACCATGCCGGGGTATCGCGCGCGCCGTCGGCGTTACGGAGAGTTCCCGTCCCGGGACGCGTGGATCGATTACCTCGAAAACTACGCCAAGCATCACAAGCTCGACGTGCGCTTCGGCAACGAGGTTCAGGGTGTTGCACGCGAGAACGGTGGCTGGCGCGTCGGGACTAATCACGGCGAGCTCAACGCGCGCTTCGTTGTCGTGGCCATCGGCTACGACCATGACCCCGACCTTCCCGACTGGCCTGGGCGTGATGGCTTCACCGGCGAACTGCTCCACTCCTCGGCCTACAAGCATCCCGAGCCTTACGTTGGTCGTGACGTGCTCGTTGTAGGTCCCGGCACGACGGGCTCGGAGATCGCGACGCTGATCCACCGGGGCGGCGCTGGGCGCGTGCGCGTGTCCTGCCGGACTCCCCCGAATGTCATAACTCGCAAGATCCTGGGGCTCTCGATCAACGTCTCCGGGATCGTGCTCAACCACGTCCCCGTTCGCGCCGCAGACGAGATCTCGTGGTGGTCACAGCGGATTTTGTTCGGCAAGCTCGACCGTTATGGGCTCCCACGCTCCCCGTATGGGATCGCCACGACAACATTCAAGCGGCAGCAAACGCCGGTGTATGACGACGGGTTTGTTCGCCTACTCAAGTCCGGCGAGATCACGATCCTTCCCGCGGTTGCTGGCTTCGACGGCTCGGATGTGTTGCTCGCGGATGGCACCCGTATTCAGCCGGATGCCGTTATCGCAGCCACGGGCTACCGGCGAGGCCTCGAGCCGCTGGTCGGCCACCTCGGCGTCCTTGACGAGAACGGTATCCCTCTCGTCAGCGGCGGCAACGAGCACCCCTCAGCGCCCGGTCTGTTCTTCAACGGCTACCGGACCAACCTCAGCGGCCAGTTGCGCCTCATGCGCCCCGACGCCCGAGCGATCGCGAAAGCGGTAAGAAAACAGAGGCCTTTGCCATGACTCGTGCTCGCTCCCCTCGCCGGTGGGACCGCGATGTTGGTGTAGCTTGTGTCTAGGCGAAGCATGATCGGCGGGTCAACAAAAGGGAGGTCGTTTTGTGTCCAGTGTGTCGGATTCTGAACTGAAGGCGCGTCATCGCGCGATGTGGGCATCGGGTGATTACCCGGATATGGTCGAGACGTTCCTGCTGCCGCTAGGGTCGACACTCGTTAAGGCCTGCGGCATCGGCCCCGGCAACGTCGTCCTGGATGTGGCAGCCGGTACCGGCAACGCGTCGATTCCCGCGGCTAAGGCCGGCGCTCAGGTCACCGCCAGCGACCTGACACCTGAGCTGCTTGACGCGGGCCGCGCACGCGCCGAGAGCGAAGGGCTGACTCTCGAGTGGGTTGAGGCCGACGCCGAGCACCTGCCCTTCGAGGATGCTTCGTTTGACGTCGTCATGTCGTCGATCGGTGCGATGTTCGCACCTCACCATCAAGAGGTCGCGGACGAGTTGGTCCGCGTCTGCCGGCCGGGCGGCACGATCGGGATGTTGAACTGGACGCCCGAGGGCATGATCGGCGCGCTGTTCCGCACGATGGGACCGTTTGCCCCGCCGCCCCCGCCCGGGGCACAATCTCCTCCCCTGTGGGGTGGCGAGGACCACGTCAAGGAACTGTTCGGCTCACGCGTCGACTTCGGCACGCTGCGGCGTGAGGACCTGTCGATCACGGCCTTCGAGCATCCGCATGACTACGGCGAGCACTTCAAGGCGAAGTACGGCCCGACGATCACCGCCCAGGCGAATGCACGCAAGAACGGCCAGGAGGCCGAGTTCGTCGAAGCCCTGAACTCCTTCTGCGACGAGTGGAACCGCGGCACGCCCGAGCAGGCGCGCTTCGGACAGGAGTACCTTGTCGTGGCCGGCACGCGGGCCTGAGCACGCGGTTGCGCGGCAACGGAGGTCAGTCGTAAGATCCTCGAGCCCTGCTCCCGGATCAGGGCTACGCCGCTGCGCCCCACGAGATGGCTCGGCCCCATGTGGTGTCCGATCGTCACGGGAAAACGGCGCTTCCCGCCGCTGCTCGAGGTCCTTCGCGCCGACATCCACGACTACGAACTCGCCTGCGGTCGCACCGACGGTTTGCGAGGGCGCAGCCGATCGTGGCGGCGATCAGCGTCGGACTCAGACCGCACGCCGTCGCGGCCAACTCCAAGAGCGTCAACGACGCCCTCGCGCGTCTGCGCCAACTCGGCTTGGTTGGCAACCACAGCCACGCACCTGGGCGCTGGCGGACCCGCTGCTCGCTGCGTGGGCGCGCGACCACGCGCCTCCCTGGGCACCGCGCTAGGGAGGGTAGGGCAGATGGCGGCAACGTCAATCCCTTCGCCCGAGCGAGCACGCTGACTCCTGGGTAAACGAGCGCGCCCATCGGCCGTGGTCGGATACGCTTGGTCTTCGTTTCCGAGCGAGCGTCAGCGCGGCCCTCGCCGGGACGCTCGCTCGGCCCGGAAAGCAGCAGCGCACCGAGTGGTAGCCCTCTCTGCGGAGGGGCGGTTGAGGTGTAGTATCAGCCGATGCAACAGCAGGGCGCGGGTGCGGTGGCGGTCGCCAATGAGGAAGCGGTGCGTGCATGGAACACCGTCCTGTATGAGCGGTGGAAGTCGAACCGCAAGGTGTTCGTGGGCGCGCTGACAGAGGTCACCGAGGAGGTCTTCGAGCTCTTTCCGCCGACCGAGCGTGGGCGCTGCATCGACATCGGGTGCGGCTTCGGCGAGACGACTCAGCGGCTGGCTGAGCTCGTCGGGCCGGAAGGCTTCGCGCTCGGCACCGATTCCTCGCCGCGGTTCATCGAGGACGCCCGTCGCGAGGCCGTCGAATCGGGGGTCGAGAACATCGCCTTCGAGATCGCCGATGCGCAGACGGCTGAGTGGGATCCCATCTACGACTACGCATTCTCGCGCATGGGGACGCAGTTCTTCGCCGCACCGGTCCCGGCTATGCGCGCGATCCGTGGCGCGCTGAAGCCCGGCGGTAAGCTCGCGAAGGTCTGCTGGCGCCGCAAGGCCGAAAGCCCGCTCTGGGCGGAGACCGAGCAGGTCGTTGAGCGGTTCCTCTCGCGCCCTGACGAGTACGAGGCCGACACCTGCGGGCCCGGGCCATTCTCGCTCGGTAACCCCGAGACCACCCGCGGGATTCTCGAGGCCGCCGGGTTCGACGAGATCGAGATGCATCAGCGCGACTTCGACTACTTCATGGGCGCGGACATCAACGAAGCGATCGACTCCCTGCTCGCGATCGGACCCGGCGCCGAGCTGATCCGCCTGAACGGCGAGTACGGGGAGAGCCGCCGGGGCGAGATCGCCGAGGCCCTGCGCGACCACTACGCCGCCTGGCAGAAGCCCGACGGCTCCATAGTCAGCCGCGCAGCCGTCTGGATCGTCACGGCCACGAACCACGGCTAGCACCAGCTACCCACGTCAAGGGACCATGCGAACCGTGCCGGTGCGCGCGGCGGGGAGACCGGTGCGCTGCTCACTAGTGCTCCTGACTCCGAGGCGCGCAAGGTGAGCACTTTCCCTTCGCGCGACACAAGCGGGCATCTACGGATGCTCGATCGGTGCGGCCGGATGTCGTCCAGAACAGATCTCCGCTCGATGCGACGCAAGACGCCTACCTTTACGCGATAGCAGTAGCGCTGGCCTGTGCGGCCGAGATGGCATCGGATCGTTGCTCGCCAGAGAGCCCGCCGACGATTCGAGCTGCATGACAGCAGCACGTCGCCCATCCCTTCGGACACGCTTAGACTGACTCGCATGACTGCTGTGCCGACCGTCATGATCTCGTGGGCGCACGGTGACCCCGGCTGGGATGACGCGCGCGCCGAGAGCTGGGCCAACGAGGTGCTCAGCCTGGCCGTCGCGCTGCGCACTATCGGGTTCTTCACAGAGATAGACCTGCTCCATCTGCACGAACGCAAGGTCGACTGGAGTCGTTGGGGACCTCTGCAGGTCAGGCAACTCGATGTCGTGCTTGTCGTTGTCAGCCAGGGATGGCGGGAACGCTGGGAGGGCACCAACGACCCGCGCGTCGGAGTCGGAGCCGCCGCCGAGGCCGACGCGCTGCTCGGCATCTTCCACAACGACGGCCAACTGGCATTCCGCGAAAAGGTGATCGTCGTCGTGCTGCCGTCGATGCGCGGCAAGCCCGTGATCCCAGATCGTTTGACGGGCGTCAACCGCGTCGAACTCGACGACTTCTCGAAGGAGAGCCTCTCGCCGCTTGTCCATCTCCTCACCGAATCCCCTCTGTATGAGGCTCCCCCGCTCGGGGAGCTGGCGCCGCTCGCGCCGGTTCCGCCACCGGAGCCCAGCAATTCACCCGATGACGATCTTGAGATGCTCGACGAGCGCATCCGCACGCTGCGCAGCGCCGTCGCCGGGCTTAGCACCGTCGAACGCCGTGCTCGGCGTCCCACGCACGAACGGATCTCGCTGCAGATCGACATACAGCTCGCCGAACTGCTCAAGGAGCGTGCCGACCATCTCGAACGCAGCGTCCGCAGCCGGGTACGACGCGCGCCCGCACCGGGGGCAGGACAAGCCGTCGAACCGCGCGTCTGGACCATCCCGCTCAGGGTCCTAGCTGTCGTCGTCGCCGCCGGCCTCCCCGTCGGCGCGCTCAGCGCCGTGGCCCTCCCTACGCACGCGGGTGAGCAGTCTCGGCACCTCGCCCGCGCGTCAACCCGAGCGCCCACCAGCTCGCTCGCGACCCTGCCCGATCCGCCGCGCGCGCTCACCCTGCCCCAGCTCCACAACCAATCGCGACCGCAGAACACCAGCAACTCCAACAGCTCCACGTCCAGACACGAAGCCCCCGCCTCCAGCGTCGGCCTCAGCACCACCACCGAAACGCCCATCTCCCATCAGGAAACCAGCAGCAGCAAAGAAAGCACGCGTAGCAAGCAAACCAGCGGCAAGCACGAAGGAGGCGGCACCAAAGAAAGCGGCGGCGGCGCTTGACGGCCGCATCAGCTGCCCACCCGATAGCCCAACCCGCGCAAGTGTTCCACCGATGTCGCCATCGACGCCTGCGCCTCGGCCACCCTCGAGCGGGCGAGGTCGAAGCCGCTCGCGTCGTCGGCATCCGCCGCGGCCGCCATCGTCGTGTAGCCCACGTGCGCTTGCGAGAACGCCCGCTTCAGCGCCAGCGTCACGTCCGCTTCCGCTGGGCCCGCTTCCACCTTCTCCAGCATCGAGCTCGCCTGCTCGTACGCGCGCGCCAAGCGTACCGCCGCCGCCGCCTGCGCCGCCGCGCTCGTCGCTCGGCGTAGCTGCGCACCGGCCGAGCGCTGGGCCGCGTCCGCATACGCAAGCGCCGCGGCCAGAGCACGCGCGTAAGCTCCGAGCGGCCCCAGCGCCAGCGTCCGCGCCGACCTCAGGCGCATCGAGCCCAGAATATGCTCGCATTCCACGCCCACCGTAGACGCAGAGGCGACGGACGCAGAGAGGCCCCGCCCATTCGCAAACGTCGCCGGGAGTACGCACACCGCCAGCACCACGCCAGCCGCAGTCGGCTGCGCGTATACGTTCGCGCGCAGACCGAGACCTTTCGGTTCCAGCGAGCGATAGCGATAGTAATTATTGTTCCCCAGCTGAATGCTTTCCCCGCTCGGCACATGCGAGAGATGCGCCAGCAGCGACGGCGGCAGCAGCGTCGAACTCGACGTCCGCGAGATACCCACGTCCAACTGCCCCCTCTCCGCCGCCGAGTTCAACGAAACCGCCGACGACGGACCCAGGCTGGCGAACACCGGCGCGATCGACCCTTGCGCGCTCCACTTCGCCGGCAGCGGTATCTCGAACGCCGCCGTCAACGCGCTCGTCGAGAACGGTTCAGGCCCCTCCGTCGCCTGCCGCCCCGCGCCCAGCAGCAGACTCAGCAGTGCGCCCAGCAGCACCGAGGCCACGAACGCCGCCGGCACCAAAAAGCGCCTACCGAGGCCAAGGCGACCGCTCCTGCCCGGGATCAGGCCACCGGCCGGGGCCTCGACCAAGCTCGAAGACGCCGGGACGACCGGCACCGGGATGTGGCGGCTCTGGAATCGCGGCTCAGGTGGACCGCTCGCGCCGATCTGCGCCGAGCCGAGCAGGCGAGCGTCTCGCCGCCACACCGGCCCCAGCAGCCGAATCGCCAATTCTTCCAACTCCTCCCACGCCTGCTGCGCCGCCGGCGGTCGCTCGCTCGGATCTCTCGCCACTAAACGCGCCACCCACTCGCACAGGCTCGCGTCCACGTCCGGGCGGCTACAGGCGAGCGACGGGATCGGATCTTTGACGTGGCGAAGCAGCAGCGCGATCGGGTCGGTCACGTCCGCGAATGGCACCTCACCCGTCAGCTGCTCGAACGCGATGATCCCCACCGAGTACAAATCCGCACGCCCGTCGATGTCCCGGGAGAGCGCTTGCTCCGGCGCCATGTACTCCGGGGTGCCGACAGTCGCGCCGCTCCCTCCCTCACGCTCGCCTGCGCCGCGTCCCCCCTCGCTCGCCGTCGCGATCCCGAAGTCCACGATCTTCACGCGCCCGTCCGCCGTCACCAGCAGGTTCTCCGGCTTCAGGTCGCGGTGGACGATGCCCGCCGGCTCGACCGCCGCCAGGGCGGCCAGCAGCCCCTCGAGCACGCCCACCACCTGAGCCAGCGAGAGCTGCCCCACCCACGGGCGCAGCGATCCTCCTGGGACATACTCCATCGCGATGAACGGCGTATCGTGCGCGACGAAGTATTCGTATACCGTCACGATGTTTGGGTGGCTCAGCGACCCTGTTACGCGGGACTCGCGCGCGAAGCGCTCGGCGAAATCCGTCGCGTCCGCGTGGAGACGATGTAACGCCTTCAGCCCCACCGGGCGATCGAGGTCGAGCTGCTGGGCTAGGTAGACCACCCCCGTGCCGCCGCTCCCCAGCTCACCGCGGATCTCGTACCGGCCGACGATCGCACCGTGATCCAGCTTGCCTACGCCCGCCCGCGCATCCTGTTGCTCGCGCGAGTCATCCGTGCTGCCGTCCCTGTCGACGCACTCCATGTTGTCCCCGCTGCGCGCCCAGCTGGCGGGCTCCGGGTCAGCCTCAGCATTCATTCGTCGCCACGTCTGAGTCAGGCTCGAGACAGCTACTCGGCAGCGAGGGGATATGGCGGTAGCGCACCACCAACCCAACCGACTTGCCGATCCAGCCCGCCTCCCCAATATTGACCGTCACCGTGCTCCCGACCTGCAGGTGCTTCCTGCCAAAGGGATATTTCAAGCTCACCTGGCCCACTGGCGCCGCGCCGCCGCCGGCACTCGGGGAGCAGTCGTGCTCGCGACACGCCACCGCGACCGTGATCCGACGGCGCGAGAACGGACACCCTCGCCCGTGACACAGGATGTCGATCCAGCCCAGTCGAGGGGCGTTCGTGACCGTCACCTTTTCAACTAACACAAAGCGCGCGTGTCGTTCGAATTCCAGCTTCGCCGAACTCGGCAGCTCTTGTGGCGAACTGGCAGGGTCTCCCGCTGCCTTGGCCGAGAGCGAGGGCGCGGGGGATGGCGCGGGGGACGGCGAGGCGGACGGAACTGTAACCATCAAAGAGACGCCCGTAGCCACCGACACGGCTCCTCCGACGTTTCGCGCCGTCACCAGCACCCGCAACGTGTCGCCCACTTCCGCCGTCGTCAGCACGTGGGTCGCTGCCGTCTGTCCGACGATGTTCACGCAACTGCTCCCGCTCGCGTTGCACACCTGCCACTGGTATTCGAATGTGTTCGGTCCGTGCAGCCAGCTGCCATTCGTCGCCATCAACGTCTGACCCACTGTCGGCGCGCCGGAGATGCCCGGCGGTTCCTCGTTTCTCGGTTCCAGCGGTATCGTCAACCGCCCGATGTGGCTCACGTTGCCAATCGGAGCACCTGCCTGGCTGTACCACAGATGTCCGTTGGCGTCCGCTGCCAGCAGCGCGGGCGTCTCACCTTCGGGCAAGACCGGACCGAAGCTCGTTACTTCTCCCGAAGGGCTGATGCGCCCCAGGGCGTCGTCGGACTCGGTGAACCACATGTCACCATCAGATCCGAGGACAAGCCTGCCACTGGAGCTGTCCAGGGCCGCGGTCGCGAACTCGGTGAACACCCCAGACCGATTCACGTGCGCAACTCCGTGAGACTCCATGAACAAGGCGTTTCCTTCTGCATCGAATGTGATCGGGCCGGGATCCCCGAATTGTGTTGGAACCATCCACTGTTCAATGTGTTCTTCGGGCGTGATGAAACCGATATAGTACGGGCCTATGAAGTTTTCGGCTCTACCGATGAACCAGATATTGCCTTCTGGTCCCGGGGTTAGCCCTTCGGGTAGCGTGCCTTGTTCGTACTCCTCCAGCGTGGTCTCTTCTGGTGACAACGGTAATTCAGTTATTTCTCCCAGGAGCGTTATATGTCCAATGTCATATTCCGCCGTATACCACAGTGAACCATCTAGTCCTATCGCGAGCGAATTCGGCGTGAAATACGCTGACGCAATTGGTGACTCGTGGGTCTGGCCGGATGGCGTGGCGTAGCCGATGAGTGGCCTGATTTCAGAGTTACGGCCGTTGTTGAGGAACCAGATGTCGCCGTTGGGGTCAGGCATGATGTCAACTATGTCGTTACCGAGGGCTACATCTTTACCTTCACCTACCGGAAGTACGATCTCTGTGCCCAAGACGCCTTGGGGTGTCATGCGGTCGAGCTGACCGGTGTCTTCCAGCGAGAACCACAGCGACCCGTCAGACCCGAGCGCAAGCGCATTCGCCTGGTGTTCGCTCTCAAAAGGAAACTCTGCCAGATCGCCAGGCGGTAGGCGCACAAGTTCCGCCGCGGAGGCCGTCCAAGATGAGCAGCAGGCTAGCAGCGCGCATGCCAGAAGCAGCAGCATCCACGACAGCCGCGCCATCACCCGTGGCAGGCCCGTCATGCCGCGCCGCACGGTATCAGTTGCACTAGTGAGCCCGACGCCAGGCATTCACGATGAACCGCGACCGCGTGCTGCGCCCCGACCGTGAGCGTGTAGCTCTGCCCCAGCCAGCCCGGCCTCGCGAAGCGTACTGTCAGCGAGGCGCCACGCTGCAAACGTGCGGCCGCGACGACCGATGTCAGGCTCAATTCGCCATCGTGTGTCACCGAAGGCAGATCGTGAGCGCCGCATTTGCCCGCACAGTGCGTCCGCTTCGCAGTCGCCGCGCGCGCCACGAAGTCAACGCGGCGAAACGGGCATCTGCGCCCGCCGCAGGACAGCTTCACCACCGTCCCCGGCCTCAGCCCGTGCGCGACCAGCGAAGCAAACCGGGTCGCCCGTCCCGTGGCGACCGGCAACCAGGTGATCGTCACGCCCAGCGTTGGCACTGGGGCCGGCGTGGCTGGCGCTGGCATGTCTGAGGCAGGCATGGCTGCAAGTGTGCTCAGGGGGGAGTCGGTAGCAGCCCCGCTCACCAACGCCGTGGGGGCAGATGCACTCGAGGTAGAGCCGAGCAGGTCGCTGACCGTAACGGTCACCCGCAACGTTTGCCCCACATCCGAGGCGTCGAGGAAATAGGTTTCGCTTGCTGCGCCGACGATCGCGGCGCATCGGTTCCCAAGCGCATCGCAACGTTCCCACTGATAGGAGAGCGTAGTTGGATGTTCCTTCCATACGCCGCTGGTCGCTGTAAGCAGGGATCCAGCCGATGCGGTGCCCGTTACGACAGGAGCGGTCATTGCTGTCGGGACTGAAGGCACCAGCAGCCGCGTTATAAAATATTCAGAGAGGTAGGACTGGCCCAGTGGCCGTTGCTCCAGATACCATGGGTCGCCTTCCGCTCCGGTCGTGAGTGCTACTGGTTGCCCTCCATCGAGGAGCACCGCCGGCACGCTGTGGAGTTCGTCGCTTGGCGATATCCAACCGATACCCGAGTCCCCTGCGGTCGCGAACCACATCGTGCCTTCCGGACCCCGTGCGATGCCGTGCCGCCCACCAGTCAACGGTGGAGACCCCACCTCGACGACCGCGCCCGACGGGGAGATACGCCCGATCTTGTTCACTCCGTTCTCGGTAAACCAGATAACGCCTTCAGTGCTCACAGCGATCCCGAGGGGGTCGCTGCCAGCTGTGGGAATTGGGAACTCCTTGACTTCGCCGGATGGCGTGACGCGGCCGACGAGGTCCTCTCCGAGCGTGTTGTGCCCGTCGTCGGTGAACCAGATGTCGCCTTCCGGACCAGCGACGAGCGCGGAAGGTGCGCTTTGCGTCGGCTCGTCTTGTGCGTTGCCCGTCGGGATCGGGTAGTAGGCCACAGTTCCGTCCGAGGCAAGCTTCGCGAACGCCACTTCCCCTGCCTTCGGTCCGGGCTCGGCGAGCCACATAGTATCTTCTGCTCCCTCGCCCATCGCCAGTGGAATCCCTACGCCTTTGAGGGCACTAGGTGGGATCGGCGGTTCGCTCGTCAGCGACACCGACACCTGCTCCAACCTCACCATTTCTTCTCCCGGTTGTTCTTCTAGCCATTTTTCCGAGACGTACCACATCGTCCCGCCGGGTCCTTGTGCGAGGTCCACTGATCTCGAGCCGAAGGGGGTTTCCAACGGTGGCCCCAGCGCGCCCTTGGGATTGACATGTTCGAGGGGGCTGAGGTACTCGTGGTATCGGGCGAACCAGATATCCCCGTCCGCGTCAGCGGCGATTTCGCCCAGCGATTCGACCTGCGTCGCAACGGGAACCGGAAACTTTTCGATCAGTCCTTCCTTCACGGCACTCGCAGGGGCACTCGCGACAGCAGTCCAAGCGAGCACGAGAGAAGCGCAGAGTAGTGCCCGACTCCTTACTCTCATCGGACCCTGCGCCTGGATCTCCTCATCGGGAACGAGTCGGGAGCCCGCACCGCTTCACGTAAAGCGCCGCTTTTTTTTAGCAACTCCCATCATACGAGCACGTCGAAAGAATACAGCCTCGAGCGAGGTCGGCGTAGGGCCACGGACATGCCAGCGCTCTGGCCGACCCGCTGGGGCTCCAGAGGTCTCCAGACGACTCCTTCCGTCTGGCAAGCGAGCGCGTGGCCCATTGATGCCGGCTCTCGCTTCGGACGAGCTGCAAGGCGATTGGCGGAGGATCCATATACGCCCGCTTGTGCCGGGCGAAGCAGAGGCGCTTGCTTCGCCGCACCCCCACCCCGTCCTCGCCCGGAGTCCCCCGCACCCGGTTTCGACCGGACACAGTTGCCGGTCAGTCGAGCCTTTCTGGAATGAGCGCGAGTCCTTCGGCCCCGGCAGCCGCGTGGAGGCGGCGGTCCCAGGTGGCGAGGAGAAGATCGTCTCGGGGGAGTATGAGGGCCGCGGCGAGATGCAGGGCGTCCAGGCTGCGCAGCTCGCGGGCGATCGCGAGCTTGGCGGCGTCCTCGACCAGGCTCTGGTCCACCTCGATCACGCCGATCGCGGGCCACTCCTCGCGCACGGTCTTGGCGGCTGCTCGGCCTGCGCTCAGGCCAACGGCGCGGACGGTCTCCACGAAGCCGGCACGACACATGAACCAGCCCTCGGCGCGGTCCATCGCGTCGCGGACGGCATCGCTGCCGGGCTCAGCGACATAGCGCTTGACCAGCGCGCTCGCATCGAGGTAGAGGTTCAGCGCTCGGCTTCCCGCTCGGCCAGCACCAGCCCCGATGCGCTGCGACTGCTCTTCACGAGTCGGGGTGCCCGCGTTGGCCTCGCGCGCGCGGGCGCAACCAGCCGCCCTTGGGCCACCAGCCCGCGCAGGCGATCGTCCTTAGCCGAGGCACCGGCCGGCACGATGTCGGCCAGCGGCCGACCCCGGAGGGTCACGCGCACCTGCTGACCGCGAGCGACCGCTCGCAGCGTCTGGCTCAGCGTCGCCTTCAACTCGCGGACTCCCATCTCACGCATGTGGTCACCTTATCAGCTATGAGTCCACAATACGAACAAACCGAGCACCAATGCGAGAGTCACGGACGGCGCCCGAATTGGTCTGCGGTGCGGGGGTCGGGACATCTCGCTGGGACGCGTAGGCTCACTGCTGAGATGTTCGTGCTTGTCCTGATCGGAGCGTTTGTTCTCGAGGTGTTCGTCTTCGTTGAGGTCGGACGCGCGATTGGCTGGCTGCTGGCGGTCGTCTTGCTGTTTGGGACCTCGGTGCTCGGCGCTCGGCTCCTGCGCATCCAGGGACGCTCGGCGATCGAGCGCGTCTCACTGGCGGTATCCGAGCATCGCGCGCCCGCGCGAGCCGCGATCGATGGCGCACTCGGCTCTCTGGGGTGCGTGCTGCTCGTGGTGCCTGGGTTCGTCACCGATGCCCTTGGCGTACTGCTCCTGTTTCCGCTCACCCGAAAGCTGACGCGCCGCTGGATATCACGCCATTACGCCGGTCGCATGATGAGCTTCGTGGCAACGGCGGGACGCTTCGCGCCAAGCGACCGCGGTGAGCGTCCGGCTGACGTCGAGTCCACGGTCATCGACGACGATCGCGACCAGCTCGGCCGCTGATATGTGCACCGCCGATGACTGCGGCAGCCGCCGGTCTGCGAACCGCACAGCACGAGTGGGCCGTCCTCGCGCGACGTCGTGTGGGGTATTGTCCTCGTCACCCATAGCGAGGAGACCACCATGGCCGATTCAACCACTACTCCTACTCGCCTTGTCGACGTCGAGGATCTCGACGAACGGCAAGTCGCCGTCATCGAGACACCACACGGCACGCTCGCCGTCGGGCTCAGCGGCGGCGAGCCGTTCGCGGTTTCCAACCGCTGCCGCCATCTGTTCGCCTCACTCGGGGAAGGACACGTTGCCGAGGATGGATGTCTCCAGTGCCCGCGGCACGCGGCCCGCTACGACATACGCTCCGGCGCGATGACACGCGGCCCGCAGGGCGCATTCAAGGCCTTGGCAGGCCTTGTGAAAGGCACAACCGGCGCCCGGGCACTCAAGACTTTCCCGGTAGTACTACGAGACGGCGCGATCTGGTTGGAGGGTTAGAGGAGGCCGAATTCGGTGAGCGCGCGTAGCGGTCCAGTAGAAAACTGGTCTGATCACCTTGCTACCGCCCTGGCTCACCGTGTGCGAACGCCGTATGCCTCACGTCTGTCCTGGGAGCTTATTGATAAGCCACCCAGCCGCCGTCTTGCTCAACGTGACCCGCCCCGAGTGGAAGCTTCCACTTTGACGGCCACTGTGGCGGTAGTACCTGTGATCGATGAAAGCAAGGGGGTTTGCGAATTTTTTTGAGGTTGGGCGCGGGGCGCGACTTCGGGCCGGTGGGGTCTAGCGCAGCGCTTCGATCAGGTCGAGCGTGCCTCCGCCGGTGCGGTATCGGCCGAACACGGTGACGGCCGAGAATCCGGCGTGCGACACAATGTCGGGAAATGCGCCTCGCGCGTGCTCGCGCGTGTTTGCAAACCCATCGAGTAGCTGCACGGCAAAGAACGCGGCACGCATTATCGGATCGCTGGCGCGGCCTACGTCGCATACCAGGAGCCGTCCGCCCGGGGTGAGGACACGCCGCGCCTCAGCGAGCGCCGTACGCTTCGCCGCGGGTTCGAGATGGTGAAACATCAGTGTGCTCACCACACAATCGACGTCCGCGTCCGCAAGCGGGATGCGGTCGGCCAGCGCCTCGTGGAGCTCGAGCTCGACACCCTCCGCTCGCGCCTTCGCGGCTGCTCGCCTCAGCACCTCAGCATCGCCGTCGATGCCGATCAGCGTCACCGCCCGGGAAGCGCGAGCGATTGCCAGCGCCATCTCGCCAGTGCCACAACCGAGATCCAGGATCCGCGTCGGAGCGCCAGCGCGGACCGCTCGCTCGACGAGTCGTGGACGCCATCGTCCCTGCCGCATAGCAATCGCGTTGATGGCGTCGTAGAGAGGCGTGAGCATCGCACGACCAGCCGCTGGGACATATCTATCGCTCACCCGCCCCACCATAGCCCCGTGCACCCGACGCTCCGTCGCCCAGGCCGGCCTGCCTATCAAAAGCTGCGCGTGCCTGACCGGGCCCGCGCTGCGCGTGCCTGACCGGGCCCGCGCTGCGCGTGCCTGACCGGGCCCGAACCCCGTGTTCGTCCAAGGGAGGCCCGGGGCCGCGACCTTGTTGGGGGCGAGGGTGGTGGCCGTGCACGAGCTTCCTCGGGCATGCTGGACGCTCGCTTGTTGGCAGCTCCGTGACGTTGCGGTAAGAAAACGAGAGCCGACGAAGGGACTCGAACCCTTGACCCCCGCCTTACCATGGCGGTGCTCTACCAACTGAGCTACGTCGGCGCTGAGGGCAATCGTATCGCTGACGCATCGCGCTCGTGCGGAACCGGAGGAGCAGACTGGCTCGACACCCCGGAACGACCTGGGCGTCCGTCTGTGCCCGGCGCGTTTTGTCCATCATCTGAGCCGGTCGGCCCGAGCTGTGGCGTCCGGAGCATCCTCTCGAATGTACGGTCGTGCCTGACCATGACGAACTCATCAGACGACTAGCGGCAGCGCTGGTCGTCTCGGACGCTCGCCGATCCGATGATCCGCAGACCCGGGTCCGTCTCGACCACTACCTGCCGTCCGTTGGTGCCCCTGACGGGAGCGCTGTGCGCTGGCGTCTGTACACCGCGGCGTAGGCCGATCGGCGTTCCGAGCCCTGAGCCGCGAACGGCGTCACCCCGTCTAGTCATTTCAGATGGCTGCGGTAGATCTCCTCCGCGCGATCGGCCCACTCCCCCGGCAGCTCGCTTCGCAACTCTGCAATGAAGGTATCGCTGTCCTCGGGCTCGGGTGCGGGAAGCGCAGCGAGGAATTGCTCCGCTTCCGTGGTAACCCATCCCGCAAGCTCCGGTGCCTGGAGCTCGGCCAGCTCGACCGCATATACCTAGTCGGCTGGTTTGACACCGACGACTGGGACACCAGGCGCGAGAGGTCTCAGCAGAGCACAACGTCGAGATCGACGCGGTCGTCCTCGACTGCTCGCTACCTCCAAGGACAGGGCGCGCGCGGCGCGCATGACGCGACCCTTGGAAGGTTGCTACGACACTCGGAAATGCCGGCGGGCAGCGAACCAAGCTAAAAGCGCCCATCCATGGTACGGAGGGGTCCGGGGTTCGAGTCCCCGCGTCGGCTTCGCCCGATTCCCTTCAAGCGAACGCTTTTCTGCCCTCCCGCAGCACCGGCAAACTCGGGCGTGGCCGCTAGAGAGAGGGACCCCCTCTAGCGAACGCGTTTTCTGCCGTCGCGCAGGATCTCCTCCAGCGCGCGCCCACTGAGCACCGATGCGGGCTGCTCGGCGACTATGTCCGAGCCTGGACGTGCCTCGTCATCGCGCCGCTTGACCAACAGCCACTGCGCTTTGCGCCCCGGTCGCGTGCGCTGCAGCGCGAAGCCCCCGCGGAGCTTCTCGCCGTGCAGGACGAACACACCGTGCCCCCGCTCCAGCGCCTCAGGCCAGGCCACCCTCCCGCCCTGCTCGTAGTGGCCGCGATCCCAGACCACCACGCCCCCACCCTCGGTGGGGCCCTCGAAGGCGTTGTGATCGATCCCGTGATCCGCGACTTGGACCGCCAGGCGCTTCGCGGCCGGGTCCAGCGACGGGCCCTTGGGCACCGCCCACGACCGCATCACGCCCTCCACCTCGAGGCGCAGATCGAAGTGGCGGGTGCTGGCGGCGTGCTGTTGCACCACGAACACACCGGCGCTCACACCACGGATCGCGAACTGCTCATGGCCCTCGACCCGCACCTCTGCGACGGACACGCTCTGGACAACCGCGCCCCGCGGGCCCTCGCGCAGGAAGGCGATGAGCGCCTCGATCGCAGCGCCCGGTCCCTCCGCGTGCACGGCCACACCGCCATCCTCTGCGTTGCGCACCCAACCCATCACCCCAAGCTCCTGCGCCCGCTGCCGGGTGGCATCCCGGAAACCGACTCCCTGGACGATCCCAGCCACGACCACGCGGGTCGCCCGTGCGCGGAGCGGCTCGTCACCCATACGAGGACCCACATCGGGGTTTCAAGGGTCGGTCCACGAGTCTCGAGCGTAGACCCAAACGTGACCCACACGCGGACGCCCCACCCTGATACCGTCGGCCCATGACGCTCCCCAACCTCTACGAGGGCCCCTCCCGCGAACTCGCATTCGGGCACATCAAGGGGGTATGGCGCGACCTCGGGCGCGAGGCCCACACGCGGACCGTGGGACTGCGTCGGATCGAGATCGCCGCTGGGCACTTCGCGACCCCCGCCCACGACCACGGTGGGGACGAGGAGATCTTCTTCGTGCTCGCCGGCCACGGCCTGCTGTGGGAAGAAGGCAAGACCTACGAGGTGCGCGAGGGCGACTGCATCGTGCACCGCCCCCTGCGCGGTGCCCACACCCTGCGCGCCGACGAGGGCGGGCTCGATGTGGTCGTCTTCGGGGAGCGCTGCGACCCCCGCCTCACCGCGCTCCCCCGTATCGGCGTGGCCTGGAGCTTCCCCCGGTGGGTCGAGCTCGCCGACGGGGATCCCCCGTTCGCCCGCGAAGCCGCCGCGGGGCCACCCGAGTGCCCGCCCCCGCAGGCCGAGCGTCCCCGCCACATCGTTGCACTCGCCGACGCCCCCACGTCCCATGGCGGCGCCGCGCGGCTGCTCGGTGAGGCTGCCGGGGCACGCGCCACCGGCCTCAAGCACATCACCCTTCCCCCCGGTGGGCAGGGCGCCCGCGCCCACTGCCACTCCCAGGAGGAGGAGATCTTCGCGGTCCTCGACGGCGAGGGTACGCTCGAGCTCTGGTCTCACGGCGGCAACGGTGGCGGCCCCGAGGAGCATCCCCTGCGCCCCGGCGACGTCGTCTCGCGCCCCGCCGGCAGCGGGGTCCCGCACGCCCTGCGAGCCGCTCAGCAGGGCCTCACCTACCTCGCCTACGGCACCCGCGAGCCCGGCGACATGTGCTTCTACCCCGAGACCGGCCACGTCTCCCTGCGTGGACTTGGCATCGCCCTGCACTCCCCCCAGATCGAGTACCTGCCCTCCAAAGGCAAGTGACTGAAATCGGACTTCCCACGGGCGTTTCGAAGTTCGTGTCTGGTGATCGTGGTCTGAGGATCATCGGCTAAGCTCGGTGGCCTCAATGTCGCTCGAACACGTTGACGTGCTGATCGTCGGGGCCGGACTGTCCGGCATCGGCGCCGGCTGCCACCTGCAGGCCAACTGCCCCGGCAAGACCTACGCGATCCTCGAGGCCCGCGATCGCATCGGCGGGACCTGGGACCTCTTCCGCTACCCCGGCATCCGCTCGGACTCCGACATGTACACCCTCGGCTACTCCTTCCGCCCCTGGAACGGAGACAAGGCGATCGCCGACGGATCCTCGATCCTCGACTACGTCAAGCAGACCGCCACCGACCACGGCGTCGAGCAGAAGATCCGCTTTCACCACCGCGTCGTGCGCGCCGAGTTCTCCACCGCCGAGGCGCGCTGGACGGTGGAGGCGCAGCGCAGCGACACCCACGAGACCGTGCGCCTCAGCTGCGACTTCCTTTTGACGTGCAGCGGCTACTACCGCTACGACCGAGGGCTACACCCCCGACTTCCCCGGCACCGAGCGCTTCGCGGGGCGCATCGTGCACCCCCAGCAGTGGACCGAGGACATCGACTACGACGGCCAGCGCGTCGTCGTGATCGGCAGCGGCGCCACCGCCGTGACCCTGCTCCCCGCCATGGCCCGCACCGCCGCGCACGTGACGATGCTCCAGCGCTCTCCCAGCTACATCGTCTCGCTGCCCGCCGAAGACCCCATCGCCAGAGCGCTGCGCCGTGTGCTCGGAGCGCGGGCCGCCTATCCGATCATGCGCTGGAAGAACGTCCTCATCGCGATGCTCAGCTTCCAGCTCTCCCGCCGCCGACCCGAGGCGATGAAGGCGATCATCCGCAAACGCCTCGAGAGTCACCTCCCCCCCGGCTACGACATCGACACCCACTTCAGCCCCGACTACAACCCCTGGGACCAGCGCCTCTGCCTCGTGCCCGACGGCGATCTCTTCGCGGCGATCCGCGCCGGCCGCGCCTCCGTGGTCACCGACCGCATCGAGACTTTCACCGAGCGCGGGCTGCTCCTGGAGTCTGGCGCCGAACTCGAGGCCGACCTGATCGTTACCGCCACCGGCCTCAACCTGCTCGCCCTCGGCGGCCTCCAGCTCGCCGTCGACGGGCGCGACGTCGAGATCCCCGAGACGATGGGCTACAAGGGCATGATGCTCAGCGGCGTCCCCAACTTCGCGATGGCGCTCGGGTACACCAACGCCTCCTGGACGCTCAAGTGCGACCTCACCTGCGAGTACGTCTGCCGGCTGCTCAACCACATGGATGAGCACGGATACCGCCAGTGCACCCCCCAGAACCGCGACCCCTCGATCACCCCCCAGCCGTTCATCGACTTCTCCTCCAGCTACGTCCTGCGCCACATCGAGGAATTCCCCAAGCAGGGGTCCAAGGCGCCCTGGCGGCTGCACCAGAACTACGCGCTCGACATCCTCGGCCTCAAGTTTGGCTCGCATCGAAGACGGCGCGATGGAGTTCTCGCGCGCCGGGGCTGTGCGTGAGCCAGTCGAGCTGGCCGCCGTCTAACCAGTCTGCGCCAAACCCCCAGCACCCACCAGCAGGGAGGGCGTCTCGCAGTTGGCGAGCGCGGCGGGTCTAACCAGTCTGCGCCAGCGCTCCCAGCACGAGCTCGTCGTGCGTCGCGGGCTTCACCTTGTGCAGCACCTCGGCGACGCTCCCGTCCGGGGCCACGATGAATGTCGTCCGCAGCACACCCCAGTACGTTTTCCCGTACATCGACTTCTGCGCCCACACCCCGTAGCGCTCAGCCACCGCGTGGTCCTCGTCCGCGAGCAGCGTGAAGCCCAGGTCGTGCTTGTCGTGGAATTTCTTCACCTTCGCCACCGGGTCCGGGGAGATGCCGAGTACGGTCGCTCCCGCCGCGCTGTAGTCGGGGCTGTGGTCGCGCACTCCGCACGCCTGCACTGTGCACCCCGACGTATCCGCCTTCGGGTAGAAGTAGACCACCACCGGCCGCCCGCGCAGGCCCGATAGCTTGACGACGCGGCCGTCCTGGTCGGGCAGCTCGAAGTCGGGGGCCTTGTCTCCCTGTTCGATCATGCGTCGATCCTAGCCGCCGCACCTGGGCGACTACTTGCCCTTCGGAGGCTTGCGCGCCTCCGGCCCGTAGAGTACGAGCGGATCGCTGTATTTGGTGCGCTTCTTGGCTTTGCCGAGTTTCAACTGGACAGTCAGCGTCGCCTTGATCCTCGCCACGCTCTTCAGCTGCTTGCGCGCCGCCTTGCCCAGATGGACCTCGAGCTTGGCGACCTTCTTCGCGGGCAGCGAGAAGGAGAGCTTGCCAAGCACCGACGCGCCGCCGCCGTGCTTGGCCGCAAGCGCCAGACCTTTCACGTGATGCCTGCCGAAGATATCGCTGGTGAGCGTCAATTTGCCGGTGCACGCTTCAAGGCAGCCGATCGTGATCACGATCACACCTTTGGAGACCGTGACGACGGATGGGAGCTGAACCGGGAGCGTAGGATTGATCGTGCAGCTCGCAGAGCACGGCTCGTTGGGGCCGCCACCGCCGGAATGCGCCGGCCGGCCACCTTCGCCGCCAGGTTCTCCGCCTTCACCCGGTCGCGCGACTTGCTCGAGCACACCAGTGCCGAGTTCCGCCGAGCCGCCGCCCGCGACCGCGAAGCTCGGACCGCCTTCGCCGCCCGCTCCGGGCCCGCCGGGACCACCCGCGCCACCCGCGCCACCGTTCGAGCCGGCGCCGATCGTGGTTGCGGCATACGCGCTTCCCTGACCGCCGGCGCCACCGGCACCGCCAGCGCCTCCGTTGCCGCCCTGGCCGCCGCTGCCGCCGCCCTGTGCGGCCAGGTCGCTGGCGTAGTCCACAACCGCGCTCGAGCCCGTGGTCACGTAGAGCGCGAAGCTGCCGCCGCCCGCTTCGCCGCCGCTGCCGCCGCCACCGCCGTATCCCCCGCTGCCACCGCTGCCACCGCTGTCGCCACCACCGCTGTTGAGATCGTCGAAGTCACCACTGCCACCACCACCGCCCCCACCGCCCGCGCCGCCTTCGCCTTCGCCGCCCGCGCCGCCGTGGCCGGGGGTGTAGAGGCCACCGTAGCCAGAGGCCGCGCCTTTGGCGTTCGCGCTCAAGGACCCCGCGCCGCCGGCGCCGCCTTCGCCCCCCGGCGAGGTCGCGCTCTTGCCGTTCTCGCAGCACCAGGTGCTTTCGGACACCCCTTCGTGACCGCCGGCACCGCCTTGCGCGTTGGCGGTCGAGTTGCCCTTCTGCCCGGGCTGACCGCCGCCGGGGTCGCCGCCCAGCCAGCCCCCGCGGCCGCCGAAGCCGCCGTTGCCCGGATTCGGTGAGCGTTCCGGCTTCTGGCCTTCGACCACCGCGATCGGTATGTTCGGGCACAGCGCGGTGCCTTCGCTGTACAGCTCCTTGAGTTCGTCGTAAGACATGCTCCAGATGCCGTTTGCGGCGGCCACGGGGCACGTGAGGCCCCCGTAGAATTCCCCGCCGAGGAAGTTGCGTTCGGCGAGTTTCCCGCGCACGTCGCCCGGGGTCGCCCCCGCTTCGCCGTGTGCGCCGTTGGTGCCGGCGGCGCCCTGAGGGCCATTCGCGCCGCGCGCGCCGTTCGCGCCGCTACCCGCTTCGACGTGAACGTCGGCAAACGTTGCATGGGAGCCGTTGATGAGGCGCACGCCGTAGGCCGACGCGCCGGGCGAGAAGGCTGCCCTGCCCTGGAAGGTCACCTGCTGGAAGCGCATTTCCGTTGATCCGTTGAGCAGTAGGCCCTGCGGCTGCCCCACGAAGCGGGTGGGGTCGGTCGGTTCGCGTTCGGCCTTCCAGGTGCTCGGATTCAGGTCGCCGTAGACCGAGATCTCCTTCGCGCCATTGAATTCCATGCCTTCGTATTCACCACCGGCGAAGAGCAGCTCGAGCGGGCTCACTTCACCGTGTTCGTGAGCGATTTCTTCTTCCCGCCGTTCGAGCAGCGATTCGAGCGCACGAGCCGACCGGAAGGGCGCCTGCTCGGTGCCGTTTCCTTCGCTGGGAGCTTCGGCGTCGAAGTACGCGTAGGCCGTCCCGCCCGGGGGGCTGCTCGGCGGGCCGAGTTCGAAGTTCGCGGTGTCCGTCTCGGTGCCTTTCACGTGTTCGAGTTTGCACGGGCTTTCGGTGTGACACGAGCCCCCCGACCAGCTCACGAATTGAAGGCCCGGGTTTTTGCTTTCGGCCGTCAGCGTGACCGCGTCGCCTTCGTCGACGGTGCAGCTGGTCGCGGTACAGGATGCGGCACTACCCGAGCCTTTGGCGCTCACGGCCGTTTCCGGCGTCGAGGTGGCCGCGGTTACGGTGAACCGCGCGGCGAACCTCGCCATCACCGACTGGTTGGAGCCGTCGTTTTCGACTTCGCAAACTCCGGCGGTAATTTTGCCGCAGCCCGTCCATTCAAGGAAACCGAAGCCGCTCATCGGCGTCTCGGAGAAGCTCACCTTGCCCGATTCTTCGGCGGGCACCGCGCATTGGGCTTCACTGCACTGCGCGCCCGCGATCGTCGATTTGGCGGTTACGGTGCCCGAACCGCTTGGTGTCACCGACCCGGAGAGGATGGCAGCGGGTTTCGTCCCGTATTGGTAGGCACCCGAGGAGCAGTTTTTGCCGGTGGGACGCGCGGCGCCGCGCTGATCGGTCGCGGGACAATACTGTTCCAGGCCATTTTTGATCGGTGGCGCGAGCGAGGTGTTGAATCCGATGGTGTCCGTGGGACCGCCGTTGTCGGCGAGCTTCGGCACTTCCGGGGCTTCCTTTTCAAGGCTCGGGTCTTCGGAGATGTCGTTCGTCTTTTTCTGATTCGCGAGTTCGCAGCCGAGGTCGGAGACGTCGTTGCCGCCGAGCGATGTTGGGACCTTCCCCGCGCAGCCCCCGCCTTTGTTGTAGGCGATGATGTTGTTGACAATCGTGCTGGTGGCTTCGCTGTCGGTCGCGAGCGTGCCGCCACTTCCGGGGGCGCTGTTGCCCGAGAGAGTCGAGTTGGTGAGTTCCAAGATGGAGCCGTTGTAGATCGCGCCACCCTCGCCCGTGCTGCCGCCTGAGACCGAGTTGTCCGCGATCGTCGAGTTGACCACGGTGACAAGCTCGTGGCTGAAGCTATTGGGGTTCTCGCTGGAAATCCCGCCGCCGATGCCAAGCCCGCCGGAGACAGTGTTATGGGCGATCGTGCTGTCTTCGACCGCCAGTTCCCCGTCGTCTTCGATGCCGCCGCCGGCGCTCGCGGCGGTGTTTCCCGTGACCAGGACTTCGTCGAGTTTGAGAGTGCCGTTCTGTTCGATCGCGATGGCACCGCCCTCGCCTTTTTCGGGCTCGAGGGGTTCTTCCGGTTCGATTCCCCCTTCTCCGTTTCCGTCGGTGAGCTCGAGACGTTTGAGCACGACCTGTCCACTTGTGCCCCCGTTCCACCCATCGACCAGAACGCGGCTTTTGCCGCCCGCGGCGATCACCACTTCATTCGCGCGGGCGCCGAGCCCCACGATTGTCAGCGAGTATGCGTCGCCGGTCGGGTGCGAGACGCGAAGCGGCCCCTTGGTTAGGGTGTAGGTGCCCACAGGAAGTTCGACCGTCTCGTCTTCCGCAGTGCCCTCTTCAGCGGCTTCCGCCGCCGCGATTCCCTGACGCAGCGCACAGGGGGAGACTTTCGTGCATTCGCTGGCCGCTGCCGTCGTGTCGGCGATCGACGGGCTGACGAGGAACGTCTCGGCGTGGGCAGCGGGCACCCACACGAGTAAGCCGACCGCAACCGCCGCCGCACGGGCGCACCTGCCGATCCATGGTTGCCGCCTCATGCCCCCTCCAGACTTACCGCCAGTTGTCGTTTCGCCCCGCCCAGCTGCGCTAGGTCTCACGCTCGAGGCGATCATATAGACGGTCAAGGACGATCTGAATTTTGAGCCGGGCCCGCTACTTCAACAGCCGCGAGAGGCGGCGGTCCTTGAGCACTCTTCCCTCCGTCTGGCAGGCGGGGCAGTAGGCGATCACGTAATCCTCGAAGTGCACCGCCTGCAAAGTCGTCCCACAGCGGGGGCAGGGCTCGCCCTCGTGGCGGTGGACCTTCAGCGGCATCGGCAGCTTGTCGGGAATCGGCAGCGCGACCTTCTGCTCGTAGTGCTCGATCGCCCTCCCCAGCGTGAGCACGATCGCCTCCCGTAGCCGCTGCGCCTCCTGGGGCTCGAGATCCGCGCCCCGCTTGTAGGGGGAGAGGCACGCCTCCCACAGGATCTCGTCGACCCACGAGCGTCCGATACCCGCGATCGTGCGCTGGTCGCGTAGCATCGTGTGCAGCGGACGTGGAGCGTCCAGGAGCTCTTTGAGCTGTGCCCACTCCCCAGGGTCCGGCCACGCTTCCGGTCCGAGCGTCGCGAGCGCCTCCTCTTGCTCCAACTCCGCGCCGCGCAACAGCTTCACCCACGCCGCCTGCTTGGAGCCGAACTCACGTAGGCGCAGCTCCGCCTCCGCGCCGCCGCTGTCAGCTAGCCGCTGAACTCGATCGCCGGCCTCGGCGCTCTCGGCCTCGACGCTCCCCGCCAGGCGCACCCGTACCAGTAGGCGCGAGGTGCGGTCCCGCGGCCCCGCGCGCTTGTCGTACAACTGCAATCTGCCCGCGGACATCAGGTGGATCAGCAGCACCAACGGTGGGGGCGTCCCGCCAGCCGCAGGACGTTCCTCACCGTCGGGCGGGGAGGGTCCTCCAACCTCCACGACCAGGTGCTTGCCCCGCCGGCTTACACCCACGAGCTCGCGGCCCACCAGCTCGGTGAGCGGCGGATCGAAGGTCTTCAGCGCGTTGATGCCCGGCGCGAGAGCCGACTCGACCCGCGCTCCCCGCAGGGCGCTGCCCAGCCTGCGGGCTGTGATCTCGACCTCTGGCAGCTCCGGCATCGCCCTCCCAACTGTAGGGGGCGATGCCGGGCCATCTGCCTACGTGATCCCGATCGGCGGACCCTGGTACTTCACGCCGGTGGGGCTCGTCCAGCGCACCATCCAGCTCGTGCCCTGCACTGTCGAGGTGAAGCTCCAGTATCCGAGCGAGTTCGTGCTCTGGGTCTTGAGCACCCTGTACTTCCTGGCACCCCGGGCCTTGACGAGGATCGTGACCTTCGTCGCGCCGGTCGCGGGTCGTGCGAGCCCCCACAGCGAGACGCCGCGGCCAAGCCTCGAGACGACCATCGGCACCGGCCAGCCGTAGTAGAGCGGCTTGGCGCTCCCGTTGACGTACTCGAGACCCGTCTGGAAGCCCACGCGGCCCCCGTGGACGCCCGAGCCGGGGGGTCCGCCGACGGGATCGTCGCGCAGGAGGTACTGCGAGAAGGCCGCCACGCGGGGGTCCCTCCACGCGATGTATTCCGCGAGCGCATCCCATTCGGCCTGTTTTGCGGGCGACACCCCGTAGTACTTGTTGGGCTTGCTCTGCACCCCGAACTCAGTTAGGTAGATCGGCATCCCCGCGCGGATCGCGCCCGCTCGCGCCGCCAGGTTGAGCGCGTTTTCCAGACGCGAGAGCGTCCCGATCGTCACGTCGTCGGGCTCCGTGGGCCTCCACAGCGGCCCCGATTTCACGGTGTACGCGTGGTGGGAGTAGCCGGACGCCGACAACGCACCGCACGAGCCCGCCTTCTGGTAGTGGGAGTTCAGGCACAGCGCTCCCCGCAGGAACGCCAGCGGCGCCACGTCGTGCAACAGCCCCCCGTGCGACGCCCCCCCGGTCTCCCGGATGTAGGCGCGACTGAGGCTGTCTTCCCCGACCGGCGCGGTTTCGCCCATCAGCACCTTCGGGTTCGAGATGCCCGCGGCCTGCAGGCCGGCGTAGCCGTACTGGAACAGACCCCGGTAGATGAGCGGGGAGGCGGGGGAGCCGTTGGCGTTGAACTGGGGCAGCAGGAAGGCCGCGTCGTTGGGCTCGTTCCAGATCGCGAACAGCGCCACCTCCGAGCCGTAGTGGCGGCCCACCGCGGTCATGAATTCCTGGAAGTCTTTGTCGTCCGGGCGCGTGTCTTCGGTGTGGGTGGCGCTCGCCCAGCGCGGCACCGGCGCGGTCACCGTCAACAGCACCGGCCATTTCAGTTCCTTGGCCTTCGCCAGCAGCCAGTCGTAGGGCCCCCAGTTGTACGCGGTCGGACTGGTCGCTTCGAAGTTGGGGCGCTTGGAGGCGTTTGGGCTCGGCGCGACGTCGTGCCAGTAGAGCTCCACCCGCAGCGCGTGCACCCCCTCGTGCTCCATCTGCGTGAGTGCGTGTTCGCGCGAGCGTGGTTCGAGCAGCTCGTGTCCGCCCTCGAAGAACACAGTCTGGTTGTGCGACGCGAGCGCCGCTGGGGCACCGATGGCGAGTGCCACGCAGATAATCAGAAGCGAGATTAGGGATCTGGGGGTTTTGGGCATGGAGGCTAAGACACGGCGGCGGCGGCGGGGTTGCGGTGGGAATGACGAGTCGCGCGCGCTGGTATAGCGTGCGGTCCGTGAGTTCAGCAGTCGCACCGGATGACATCGTCCGCACCCACGCCGAGGCGCAGGCCAACGAGCGCCCCCCGCTGCTGGTGCTCGAACCGCTACGCGAGTTCCTCGACGCTCACGGCCTCGGCGCTGGCGAGCTGCGGGCGAGCCCGATCGGCGAGGGGCACTCCAACGTCACCTACCTGATCGAGCGCGAGCACGGCCCCGAGCTGATCCTGCGCCGGCCCCCACGCCCGCCGCTGCCTCCCAGCGCGCACGACGTGCTGCGCGAGGCCCGCCTGCTGCGCGCGCTACAGGACACCCCTGCGCGCGTGCCGACGGTGCTCGCCGTGCAGGAGGACCCCGCCACGATCGGCTGCCCGTTCTACGTGATGGAGCGGGTCGCGGGGGAGGCGATCGTGTTCAGCCTCCCCGCCGCGCTCGATGACCCGGCCGAGCGGCGGCGGATCGGCGATGAACTGATCGACGCGCTCGCGGAGATCCACGCGGTGGACTGGCGCGCCGCGGGCCTGGAGGACTTCGGCAAGCCCACCGGCTACCTGGAGCGCCAGCTGCGGCGCTTCTCGGGTCTATGGGAGATCAACAAGACCCGCGAGATCCCCGCGGTGGAACGCGTCGCGGGCTGGCTGGCCGAGCACCTCCCCGCGTCCGGCCCCGCCACGATCGTGCACGGGGACTACCGCCTCGGCAACACGATGTTCGCCACCCACGCCCCCGCGCGGCTGACCGCGGTGCTCGACTGGGAGATGGCCACGATCGGGGACCCGCTCGCGGATCTGGGCTATATGTGCATGGTGTGGGGGCAGGCCGACGATCCCCCGACCGATTTGGGAGACACTCGCTTCGCTCGCATCCCCGAATCGGCCAGCATCAGGGACTCGCTGGGCGCGGTGACGAAGGCCGCGGGCTTTCCCACGCGCGCCGAGCTGATCGCCCGTTACGAAGCGCAGACTGGGCGCTCGATGAGCGACCTGCGGTGGTATGTGACGCTGGCGGTGTGGAAGATGACGGTCTTCATGGAGGGCAACTACAAGCGCGCACTCGCCGGCGCCACGGACGACCCCTACCTCAAGCACTTCGGGGAGGGCGTGCTGCAGCTCGCCGCTCACGCCGAGGAGGTCGCGCGCGGTGAGTGAGGGCTCCGGCAACGGCGCGATCCGCGGCCTGCTGGTCGACTGGGGTGGGGTGATGACCACCAATCTCCTGCACTCCTTCTCGGCCTTCTGCGAGCAGGAAGGCCTCGATCCCGCTGCACTGGCCCAGGCTTTCCGCGGCAACGACGCCGCCCGCGAGCTGTTGATCGGTTTCGAGGAGGGTCGCATCGACGAGACCCACTTCGAGCTGGAGCTCGGCCGGCTGCTCGGCCTCTCCTCGGCCGAAGGCCTGATCGACCGCCTCTTCTCCGGGGCCACCGTGGAGCAGTCGATGGTGCAAGCCGTCCGCTCCGCCCGCCGCGCGGGGATCGCCACGGGGCTGATCTCCAACTCGTGGGGCACCACACGCTACCCCCGCGACCTGCTCGCGGAGCTATTCGACGGGGTCGTGATCTCCGGGGAGGTCGGCATCCGCAAGCCCGCGCCCCGCATCTATGAGCTCGGGGCCGAGGCGATTGGGCAGGAGCCCACGCACTGCGTGTTCGTGGACGACCTCCCCTTCAACCTCCCCCCCGCCGTGGAGCTGGGGATGGCCACCGTGCACCACACCGCCCCCGAGACCACGATCCCCGAGCTCGAACGCCTGCTCGGGATCGCGCTGGCCGTGTAGCAGCTGAGCCCCCGCTACGCCCCTGAGACTGTCGTGGACCAAGCGATGCAAGGACGCAAGGAGCGTGGCGTGCTAAGCACGCGAGCGACTGAGGACGCAGCAGCGCGCAGTGTCCACGGCTGTCTCAGTCTCGCTTCCCCCGGCCGTAGAGCAACTTGAGGGCTTTGCCCAGACGTTTGGTGCCGCGGCGGGTGTAGGGGAAGAAGTGGGGTTCCCGTTTGAGCGCGAGGCGGGACGTTACGAGGAGCGCCTGCTGGCTGCAGTACTTGCGGATCCCCCCCGCGCCGTGGCGGGAGCCGAGGCCGGATTCCTTGACCCCGCCCATCGGGAGCTCGAGGGCGGCGAAGTTGATGATCGCGTCGTTCACACACACCGCGCCGGCTTCGACGCGGCGGGCGATCTGCTCGCCCTTTTCGGTGTCCTTGCTGAAGACCGAGCCCGCGAGACCGTAGGGGGAGTCGTTGGCGAGGCGCACCGCCTCGTCGGCGTCGCGGACCTTCATGATCGGCAGCGTGGGCCCGAAGGTCTCCTCCCGCATGATCTTCATCGAGTGGTCCACGTCGACGAGCACGGTGGGCTCGAAGTAGTTGCCCGCGCCCGTGCCCCGATGACCGCCGGTGAGCGCGCGTGCGCCCTTGGCGAGGGCGTCGTTGACGTGGTCCTCCACGATCTCCACCTGGGGAGGAAAGGTCATCGCGCCGACCTCCACCGTCCCGGGCCCCCCGTCGGGGCGGCCCTGGCGCAGGGCGCGCACCTTGTCGGTGACCTTGGCCACGAACTCGTCGTACACGGGGGCCTCCACGTAGGCGCGCTCGATCGAGATACAGGTCTGGCCGGAGTTCTGCATCGAGTAGTACGTCGCCACGTTCGCGGCGCGCTCGAGGTCGGCGTCGGCGAGCACGATCATCGGGTCCTTGCCCCCGAGCTCCAGCGAGCAGGGGATCAGCCGCCGGGCCGCTGCCTCGGCCACCTTGCGACCGGTGCGGGTGGAGCCGGTGAACATGATCATGTCCACCTCCTCGATCAGCGCCGCCCCGGTCTCCCCGCGGCCGGTGGCAACCTGGAAGACACCCTCGGGGATCCCGCACGCCGCGAGGCCCTCCGCGAGCAGCAGCGAGGTCAGGGGGGTCACCTCGGAGGGCTTGAGGATCACACTGTTGCCCGCCGCCAGCGCGGGAACGCAGTCGCCGAAGGAGTTCGTGAGGGGGTAGTTCCAGGGGCCGATCACCCCCACGAGGCCGAGCGGCTTGTAGCGCAGGATCAGCTTCTTGCCCTTTACGAACACCGCGCTCGTCTTCACGCGCTCGTCGGCGAGGTACTCCTCGGCGTTCTTCGCCCAGAACCCGAACGCGGCGCCCCCGTAGGAGATCTCCGCGAGCTGCGCATCCTCGTAGGTCTTGCCGGTCTCCGAGACGATCGTGCGCACGATCCGGTCGGCGTTGTCCATCACCCACTTCTGCATCCGCAGCAGCACCCGCCCGCGGCCCTCGAAGCCGTACGCCTCCCACGTGGGCTGCGCCGCGCGGCCTGCGCGCGCGAGCTCCGCCACCGCGGCGGCGTCCATGTCCGGGACCGTCGTGACGATCTCCCCCGTCGCTGGGTTTTCGACCGGGATCTCTGCCCCCGCCGGGCTCGCCGTCGCGCCATTGCCCGCGCCATTGTGGATTTCGGTTGCGTGCTGCTCGACAGTCGCCATCGTGGGGCCTCCCGTGCTGGTTTGCGCTCAGTACAGAGGCTACACCCCGATCGCGGTCTCCTCTGGCCCGGGAGCCAATTTTGTTCCAGGTGGCGCATGCGCCACCTGGCGCAGCCGCACACGTGCGGCTGCGAGCCGGCCGGTACATGTACCGGCCGGAGCAGGGCCGCATGCGGCCCTGCCG
The DNA here is from genome assembly GCA_963747875.1 of uncultured Solirubrobacterales bacterium. GTDB lineage: Bacteria > Actinomycetota > Thermoleophilia > Solirubrobacterales > Solirubrobacteraceae > Palsa-744. The sequence continues at coordinate 3,392,614 of CAVVGU010000001.1, read as the reverse complement.
ACCCCGGCGCATGCGCCGGGGTTCTACCGAAGCCGGGTGACACCCGCCTTCGGCGGGAATCCCCGTTTCGGCCAGCGCATGCGCGGGCGGCCTACTACTCCAACAGCCCTACTCCGACAGCTCGATCGAGGCGATCCCGACGGGCTCCACCGGACGATCCGCGCCGTCGGTGGCGACGCCCTCGAGGCGGTCCACCACGTCCATGCCATCGGTCACCTCGCCGAACACCGTGTGCTTGCCGTCCAGCCACGAGGCCTTCTTGGCGGTCACGATGAAGAACTGTGAGCCGTTCGTGTTCGGGCCCGCGTTCGCCATCGCGAGCGCCCCCCTCACGATCTTGTGGGGGTTGATCTCGTCCTCGAACTTGTATCCCGGCCCGCCCGTTCCCGTCCCCTGGGGGCAGCCCCCCTGGATCATGAAGTCCTTGATGATCCTGTGGAACGTGAGCCCGTCGTAGAAGCCCTCCGCGGCGAGCTTGCGGAAGTTCTCGACCGTCTTCGGGGCATCCTCGTCGAACAGCTCGAAGGTGATCGCGCCCTCGGTGGTCTGCATTGTGGCGGTGGACATTCTCGGAGGTCTCCTTGCTCGGGCTCTTGGGGTGAGTCGCGCACCATAGCGACACCTATCGCACGCCTGCCCGGCGCCCCTTAGAGTCGAGTAGAGCGGCTGTGGCAATGCCCTCGCTCGCGGCCACCTTCAGCAGGGGGCCGTCAGAGCTTGCGATGCTCCCACCCACTGGAACGCTCGCCACAAGCACCGCATCGGCAAGCGAGATCGGGCAGTGGGAGCGGTGGTAGTGAGCAGCACGAATTTCGCCCGCGCGCCACGCTTGCGCGGGTCCGAGCGGGAGCAGCGTCAGGCTTTTTGCGAGCAGACCCTCGATCACCGGTCGCGCTTGCTCGATCTCGATGTCATAGCGCCGCTTGAGCCGGTCTACCGCCTCAGCGAGGTTGAGGGTGGTCATCGCCGCGCCACGGTTCAGCATCTCCTGTACCTCATCCGCCCCCGGCTCGGCCCCAAGCAGCGCGATGAGCGCCGAGGCGTCGACCAGGGTGCTCGCCGGAGACTCCGCCGCGTCACCCGCGGTCGCGCTCTTGGGCATCCAATTCCTCTGCGCGATCCAAGCGCTTGGCCTCCTCGGAGCCAAGCACGCCGATCTGCGTCGCGAATGCTCCTACAGCGGCCGCCACTGGATCATCTGGAACCGGGCGCAGCACAACGTGGTCGCCGCGATCTTCAGCAAGGACGGTTCGGGTACCCCATCGCTTACGCACCGCCGCGGGGACGGACACCTGGCCCCCGCTGGATATCACAAGACGCTTTGCCATGGCCATTACAGAATACCATGGACCTCTGGGGGATCCGGGTTCTACTCGACTACTCAGGTGTGCCGATCCCCAGATTACGGGCGGGCGGCCGGCCGCGCGCGCGATCCCGCCACGCGCTCCAGGCATGGGGTGCTCGCCACGCCGCCCTACCCCGCGACCCGCTCCAACCGCACCGGGTTGCCCCGCACCGTGCGGCCCCGCAGCGCCTCGATCACGTTGTCGGCCTCCGTGGCGGGCACCGAGAGAAACGAGAAGCGGTCCAATACCTGCACATCGCGCACCGCCTCCCCATCGAGGCCCGTCGCCGATGTCACCACGCCGACGATGTCCGCCACCCGCACCCCCCCCGCGCGCCCCCCCGCGAGCACCAGCTTCGCGTGTGGCTCAGAACCGTCGCGCGAGATCCGCGGCTTGGAGTGCCGCCGCGGGCGCTCCTGCACCGGGGTCGGGGGCGCCACCGCGCCCTTCTCCCAGGGCGCGATCGAGGTCCCGATGTGGCGCTCGATCGCCTCCAACTCGCGCTTCTGGCGGTCCTCCACAAACGTGATCGCCCTGCCCGAGCGGCCCACCCGCCCGGTGCGCCCGATGCGGTGCACATAGGTATCCGGAGAGGTCGGGACGTCGTAGTTGATCACGTGCGTCACCGTTGAAATGTCGAGGCCCCGCGCCGCCACGTCGGTCGCCACCAGGATCGGCACCCTGCCCCCCTTGAACGCCAGCATCACCCCGTCGCGCGAGCCCTGCGACATATCCCCGTGCAGCGCCCGCACGTTCATCCCCCGGTCGCGCAGCGTGCGGAACAGCTGGTCGCAGCGGACCTTCGTGCGTACGAAGACGATCGTCTGCATCTCCTCCCGGGGATCCTCCGCACGAGCGGGAGACCCGGTACGTGCGGGGGATTTCATCTCCTCGCGCAGCACCTCCACGAGCTTGTCCGGCTTCTGCTTGGCGTCCACCGGGAGCTGGAACTGCGCCACCGTGTCGATCGTCAGCGTCGCCGCCTTCACCTTCACCGTCACCGGGTCGTACAGGTAGCCGTCCGCGAGCTTGCGGATCGGGGGGGCATCGTCGCGCTGAACAGCGCCGTCTGGCGTCCACTGGGGGTCATCGAGAGGATTCTCTCCACGTCCTCGAGGAAGCCCAGGTCGAGCATCTCGTCGGCCTCGTCCAGCACCACGAAGCGGCAGTCGTGCAACACCAGCGAGTGGCGCGAGATCAGGTCCAGCACCCTCCCCACCGTGCCCACCACCACGTGGCCCCCCGAGCGCAGCTGCGCCTGCTGGGAGCGGATCGGGGCACCCCCGAAGACGGCGACCACATCCACCCCCGCGTGCGCACCGTATGCGCGCAGCGCCTGGGTCACCTGGATGCACAGCTCCCGCGTGGGGGTCAGCACGAGCGCCTGCACCTCCCGCTCCTGCGCGTCCACGTACTCCATGATCGGCAGCCCGAACGCCGCCGTCTTGCCCGTGCCCGTCTGCGCTTGACCGATCACGTCGCGCCCCTCCAGCAGCAGCGGGATCGTCTGCTCCTGGATCGGGCTCGGCGACTCGTAGCCCACCTCGCGCAGGGCTTTCAGGGTCCGCTCGGTCAGCCCGAGCTCGGCGAATGACTTGGCCATGACGGTACGAGAGCTTACGGACTTGGCCGCTTCATGCCATCGGATCCCACAAAAGCCCGCCCCGCTTGGGGCGCTCGCGCATGTTTCACAATGGCCTCGACGGGGGGCGCCAAGCTTGCCGGCGGTGCGGCGTAGTGCAGTTCACAGCGACCTCGATGGGTGCCAAGCTCACGCGGAGGGGTCCAACAGCAGCTTGCCCGTGGTGCGCCGCGCGCGCATCTCCACGTGGACCCGGGGGGCCTCCTCCAGCGGGTAGGTGTGTCCCACCACAACCCGCAACTCCCCACGCGCCACCCGCGCAAACAGGTCCTCCAGCGCGTCCGTGAACATCCCCGGGCGCTCCAGGCAGTGAAAGATGTAGAAGCCCACCACCGCGCGCGAGTGGCGCAGCAGCGATCCGCTCGACACCTGGTTGGGCTGCTGGGATGCGATCCCGCACACCACCAGCCGCCCGAACGGCGCCAGCGCGCGGTAGGAGGCGTCGAACACCTCGCCCCCCGCCATCTCGAACACCACGTCCACCGGACGCCCCCCGTTGGCCTCCACGAGGCGCTCCGTCAGACCCTCCGGCGCCGGGTCGATCGCCGCGTCCGCCCCCAGCTCCAGCGCGAGCTCCCGCTTCTGCGCGCTCGACGCCGTCGCGATCACGCGGCCCGCTCCCAGCGGGCGCCCCAGCTGCACCGCCAGCGAGCCCACGCCGCCCGCAGCGGCGTGCACCACCACGCTCTCCCCCTGTGAAACCGCGCCCGCGGTGCGATACATGTGCCACGCCGTCGTGCCCTGCACCAGCAGCGCCAGCGCCGTGCCGTCGTCCACCCCGTCGGGGATCTCGAACACGTGCTCCGCCGGCGCCACCGCGTACTGCGCATAGCCCCCCGTGCCCGTCAGCGCGACCACCCGCTCGCCCGTGTCCTCCCTGACACCAGCCACCTCTGCGCCGGGGATGAGCGGCAGCGTCGCCTTGCGCACGTAGGAGTTCGTGCGGGTGTGCACGTCCGCGAAGTTCACCCCCGCCCGCGTCACCCGGATCAGCACCTCGCCCGGGGCCGCCTGCGGCGTGGGTAACTCCACCAGTCGCAGCACCTCTGGGCCACCGAACTCGGTCATCTGAATCGCACGCATCAGCGGGAGGCTATAGGGTCTCGAGCCCATGGCCATCACTGTCGTCGGATCGATCGCGTATGACACTGTGACCACGCCGTTCGGCGAGCGCCAGCGGATGCTCGGCGGCGCCGCGGTGCACTTCGCGCTGGCGGCCTCCTTCTTCTCGGAGGTCCGCGTGGTGGGGCCCGTCGGCGAGGACTTCGGGGAGACCGAGCTCGACGTGATGCGCAACCGCGGCGTGGACATCTCCGACATCGAGCGCGTCCCCGGCGGCAAGACCTTCTTCTGGCGCGGCAAGTATGGGTGGGATCTCAACTCGCGCGAGACCCTCGACACGCAGCTCGGCGTATTCGAGGGCTTCCAGCCGAAGCTCTCCGCAGGCTCGCGCTCCAGCGATGTGCTGTTCCTCGCCAACATCCAGCCCGATCTGCAGCGCGAGGTGCGCGCCCAGCTTCCGGACGCGCGGTTCGTCGCGCTGGACTCGATGAACCTCTGGATCGAAGCCGCACGCGAGTCGCTCGTGAAGGCGATCACGGAGTGCGACTGCCTGATCCTCAACGACTCCGAGCTGCGCCAGCTCACCGGCAAAGCCAGCCTCTACGCGGCCGCGCGAGAGATTCTGTCTTGGGGGCCCCAAGTGATCGTCGCCAAGCAGGGCGAGTACGGCGCCGCGCTCGTCACCTCGGAGGGCTTCTTCTCGCTGCCCGCCTTCCCACTGGAGTCGGTCATCGATCCAACCGGCGCCGGCGACACCTTCGCGGGGGGCTTTGTGGGGTACATCGCCGCCCACGCCGGAGAGGAGATCACCGACGAGCTGCTGCGCCAGGCGATGGCGCACGGCACCGCGCTGGCCTCTTTCAACGTCGAAGAGTTCGGAACCCAGCGCGTGGAGCATCTCTCCGGGCCCGAGATCGCCGCCCGCGTGCGCCAGCTGCGCGAATTCACCGAGTTCTCAGCCGCGCCCACGCCGCTTGGGAAGTAGGAATTCCTACTTCCCCCGAGCCGGAGTCCGTAGTACGATCGATGTGGAGTGGATGCCTGGACCTTCATCTGGTTGATGGTCATGCTCAAGATCCCGATCGTCGGGCTCTTCCTGATCGTGCGGTGGGCCGTCCGCCAGACGCCTGAGGGATTCATGGACGAGGACGGCGGTATCGGCTTCCCGCGAGATCCCCACCCGCACCACCCCCACCATCCCCGCTCGCGCCGGGGAGGCCGGGGGCCGATCGCGCCCCGGCGCGGCCCCCACCGCGGCGCGCCCGCACTGCTCCCGCCCCCGCGTGTTCGCACCCTCGCCGCGCGCGGACGGCTCACCCCGCGCTGATTCGCGCCACTCCGCACGCGCGGACGGCCCATCACGAGCCGCGGGTCGCGAGGATCGATATATAAAAAACGAGCAGCGTGTAACCATAGTAAGACGCTATCGAGAAAAGAGATTTACACTTCAACGCCCTAACGCGGCGGGCGTGCGAAAATCCCCACTGTGCCTCCCACCGACCTCGACCGCGACGCCGCCCCCCGCGACGCCGCCCCCCGCGACGCCGCCCCCCTCGACGCCGCCCCCCTCGACGCCCCCCGCGACGCCGCCCCCCGCGACGCCCCCCTCGACGCCCCCCTCGACGCCGCCCTGCGCGACACTGCCCACCGCGGCTATGCCTCCCCCGCTCCCGACACGACGTCGGTCCTCTCGGACGGAACGATCCTGCGGATGGTGGCGGAGGGGCGCATCAAGATCGACCCGTGGGATGAGGCGCTGGTGCAGCCGGCCAGCGTGGACCTGCGCTTGGGGGACTCGTTCCGGGTCTTTCACAACCACAAGATCACGGCGATCGACCTGCGCGACCCGCCGCGGGGCCTGACCGAGCAAGTCTCCCCGGCGGAGGGGGAGCCGTTCGTGATCCACCCAGGGGAGTTCTGTCTGGGCAGCACGCTGGAGCACGTGGAGCTCCCGGACGACATCGTCGCGCGGATCGAGGGCAAGTCGAGCCTCGGCCGACTGGGGCTGATCGTGCACGCGACCGCGGGCTTCTGCGACCCGGGCTGGCGGGGAACGCTGACGCTCGAGCTCAACAACCTCACCCGCGTGCCGATCAAGCTCTACCCCGGCCTACCGATCGCCCAGCTCTCGTTCATGACCCTCGACGCCCCCGCTCTGCGCCCCTATGGCCACGAGGAGCTGGGCAGCCACTACCAGGGTCAGGCCGAGGCGACCGAGAGCCGCTACGGTGTAACGAAGAGCGGATCGTAGGAGGATCGAGATGAGCGCCGAGACCAAGACGGGCACCCATGGTGAGGCAGTGGACGTGGACGCAGACGGGCAGGCGCACGGCAATGGAGCTGCGCCGGGCCAGAGCTTGACGGTGACGGACAACCGCACGGGCCGCACGTATGAGCTGCCGATCGCGGACGGCACGGTGCGGGCGATGGATCTGCGCCAGATCAAGGCCGGAGACGACGACTTTGGGCTGATGGCCTACGACCCGGCCTACACCAATACGGCCTCGTGCCGCAGCGCGATCACCTACATCGACGGCGACGCGGGCATCCTCCAGCACCGGGGCTACCCGATCGAGCAGCTGTGCGAGCACTCCACGTACCTGGAGGTGGCCTACCTGTTGATCAAGGGCTCCCTCCCCAACCAGGCGCAACTGGAGGAGTGGGTCCACGAGGTCACGATCCACACGTTCGTGCACGAGAACGTGAAGGACTTCATGCAGGGCTTCCGCTACGACGCCAACCCGATGGGGATGCTGGTGGCCTCGGTGGGAGCCCTCTCGACCTTCTACCCGGACGCCAACAAGATCCGCGACGAGGGAGTGCGTGACATCCAGATCATCCGCCTGCTCGCGAAGATGCCGACGTTGGCGGCGTTCGCGTTCCGCCACAACATGGGCCAGCCCTATGTGTACCCCGACAACGACCTCGACTATGCGGGCAACTTCCTCGGGATGATGTACAAGATGACGGAGCTCAAGTACCAGCCCGATCCACGGCTGGCGCGGGCGCTCGATGTGCTGTTCATCCTCCACGCCGACCACGAGCAGAACGCCTCGACGAGCGCGGTGCGCTCGGTGGGCTCGACCCAGGTGGACCCCTACTCGGCGGTCGCGGCGGGGGTGGCGGCGCTGTACGGGCCACTGCACGGTGGCGCCAACGAGGCGGCCCTGCGGATGCTCGCGCGGATCGAGCGGGTGGACAACATTCCGGCGTTCCTGGAGGGCGTGAAGGCGGGCGACGAGCGCCTGATGGGCTTCGGCCACCGCGTGTACAAGAACTACGACCCCCGTGCGCGCATCATCCGCAAGTACCTGGACGACGTCTTCGAGGTGCGCGGCAAGAGTCCCCTGCTGGACGTCGCGACGGAGCTCGAGAAGCGGGCGCTCGACGATGAGTACTTCACCTCGCGCAAGCTCTACCCGAACGTGGACTTCTACTCGGGCCTCATCTACGAGGCGCTCGGCCTCCCGGTGGCGATGTTCCCGGTGATGTTCGCAATCGGGCGCACCAGCGGGTGGATCGCGCAGTGGCTGGAGATGGTCCAAGACCCCGAGCAGAAGATCGCGCGCCCCCGCCAGATCTACACCGGCGAGCGCGACCGCGAGTACGTGCCGATCGCACAGCGCGGCTGAACGCGACCGAGTCCATCGCCCGCTGAGCGCGACCCGGGACCTCGCGCCAACCTCGAGGCACTGCTGAGTGCAGCCGAGGCCACCGGGTTCCACAACCCAACCACCGGCCGCCCAGGTCTACAACCAACGGGATCTCCCGGGTGCAATCATCGCCCCATGGCGGACCACTGGACGCTCACGGTGCGCAACGGCCCCCGGGTACAGCGCGTGCGCTTCCCAACCCTGGGGGAGACCCTCGACGCGCTGGAGGAGCGCATGGGCGAGCTCGCCCCCGAGGCGCGCCGCCAGGCGATCCAAGCGGCGGGGCGCCGCTACGACCCGGCCCGGCAAGTTGCGGTGCGCGCCGAGGTGAGGGGCCCCGGGGGGCTCCTCAGCGGCCCGCGGGGGGGCGTGGACATGCGCGGGGATGGCTCCGTGGAGGCCTACATGGGGCGCGTCAAACGCCGCCTCGTGCAGCTGCGCCCCGGCGAGAGCGCCTATGACGCATTGCGGCGCGTGCTTGGCGGCGCATAGGCAGCTGAGCGGCGACCCTGCACTACCCGGAGCCCCTCCAGTACGACCCCGGAACACCCCTCCAGTGCGACCCGGAACACCCCTCCAGTGCGACCCGGAACACCCCTCCTGTCCCAACTCCAAGTTTTGGAGTTACTTGGAGTTGATTTGGAGTTGGAATCGGGCTGCATCTGGAGTTGGGATCGGGGCTGCACCGAGACCTACAACACGAGCGTCGCCCCGTGGCGGCGCAGCCACTCGCGATCATCGCGCCAGCTGGGCCAGCGGCGCTCCACGAGCGCCCAGAAGCGGGGGGAGTGGTCGAGCACTTGGAGGTGACAGACCTCGTGCCACACCACGTAGTCGAGTACACGCTCGGGGGCGAGCAGGAGGCGCCAGTTGAAGCTCATCCCGCCGTTGCGCGAGCAGGAGGCCCAACGCGTGCGCTGCCCGCGGATCGAGAGGCCGCTGTAGGGGGTGCCCGCGAGCGCGCTCGCGTGGTCCAGACGCGGTGCGATCTCGATGCGGGCGGCGCGGCGGTAGAAGCGCTCGAGCGCGGGCCGGGGGTCGCCCTCGGGCACGAGCAGCCGCTCGCCCCGGCGGTGTACGCGCGTGCGTCCGACCTCGGGCACCAACTCCAGGGTCGCCCCGAGGTAGGGGACGGTGGCGCCCCGCTGAGCCACATGTGCGAGCGCCTCGCGCGCCTCGCGCAGGCGCCGCTCGATCCACGGGCGCAGCTCCGCGACCGCCGCGGCGGCGGCCCGCTCGGAGGCACGCTCCGGCAGCACCACCTCGACCCGCGCGTGGGCGTGCACATTGACCCGCACCCGGCGCGCGCGGGGGGAGCGGCGGATTGTGTATGGGATGTCGTTCATTTGGGATCGTCCACGTGGGTCCGCGGGGGGCGGGGCGCGTGGGCGCTGGGCTTCCGTGCCCAGCGTCGAGGCGTTGGGTGGCATTCGATGGTGGTGGTGCGCATCATGCACTGAGACCCGTGGTGTTCCTCGGCCGTCAGAGTACGCGGCCGGCCGGGTGCATAATCCGCGCGTGAGCAAATCGATCGTGAAGCTCCCCCGCGAGGTGCGCAGCCCCTATGAGGTGTACCTCAACGGTGTGCGCCAGGAACTCGGGGCGGACTACCGCGTGCGTGAGGGGGCGCTCGTGTTCGAGCGGGAGCTGCGCAAGGACCACATCAGCGGGTGGCGCTGGCTGCTGGGCGCGTGGGGCGTGGGGACCTACCGCCAGAACGACTCCGTGGATGTGCGCTACGAGGCGCCCGACGGCTCCCCGCGGGTCGCGGAGGGGCTCGAGATCGAGCTCGTGCAGGCCGCCGACGCCGGTCTTCCTCGCCACTGAGAGCCCGGACCGCCGACCGACGCCCCGGCAAGCGGTCGCTAGGAGGCGATACGCCGCGCCGCGTCCCCCGCGCCGGCGGCCGCCTCCCACGGGCGCGCGAGCTTCAGCGCGCTCACGATCGCGCGCGTGGCGGGGGAGCGGTTGAGCGTGTAGAAGTGGATCCCCGGGGCGCCCCCCGCGAGCAGCTCCGCGCACTGCAGTGTGGCGTAGGCCACCCCGAAGTCGAGCACCGCCTCCTCCTGGCCCTCGCGCAGGCGCAGCTCGCGGTGCAGACCAGCCGGAATCGAGGCCCCGCACATCCCGCTCATCCGCTCCACCTGCCCCACGTGGGTGATCGGCAAGATCCCCGGGACGATCGGCACCTCGATGCCCGCCGCGCGGGCGCGCTCGAGGAAGTCGAAGTAGAGGGCGTTGTCGAAGAACAGCTGGGTGATCAGGAAGTCCACCCCGGCGCGCACCTTCTCCGCGAGGTGCTCCAGGTCCGCCTCGGGGCTTACCGCGTGGATGTGGGTCTCGGGGAAGCACGCCGCTCCGATCGCGAACGGGTACTCCGCCCGGATCAGCGCCACCAGTTCGCTCGAGTACTCGAGGCCCCCCTCGGTCTTGGTCCACTCCTGCGCACCCGCCGGCGGGTCCCCGCGCAGCGCGAGCACATTCTCGATGCCCGCCCCGAGCATCTCCTCGAGCGTCGCGCGCAGCTCATCCTCGGTGGCTCCCACGCAGGTGAAGTGCGCCATCGCCTCCAACCCATACTCCCCCTTGATCCGCTTGACTATCTCGATCGTCCGCGCCCGCGTAGAGCCCCCCGCTCCGTAGGTAACCGACACGAACGCCGGCTCCAGCTCACGTAGCTCCCCGAGCGCCGCGTACAGGTTCTGCTCGCCCCGCTCGGTTTTGGGGGGGAAGAACTCGAAGGAGAACACCGGCCCCGGGGCCGCGAGGCGCTCGTCGATCCGCATCCTCCGATCGTATGCGACCCGCCCCTCACGGTCCACGCCCCCTACTCCGGGCCCCGGATCGTCGGACCATTGACGGTGCGACCCGCCCCTCACGGTCCACGCCCCCTACTCCGGGCCCCGGATCGTCGGACCATTGACGGTGCGACCCGCCCCTCACGGTCCACGCCCCCTACTCCGGGCCCCGGATCGTCGGACCATTGACGGTGCGACCCGCCCCTCGCGGTCCACGCCCGGCCCCCCGCTCCGGGCCCCGGATCGTCGGACCATTGACGGTGCGACCCGCCCCTCGCGGTCCACGCCCGGCCCCCCGCTCCGGGCCCTGGATCGTCGGACCATTGGCGGTGCGAATCGCTCCCGCCGGCGGCCCAGAACCGAGTGGTGGGTCTACGCCACCGCCGCCCAGCGCTCCGGCTCGCCCGCGATCCGCCGTGCGCGGCCGGTGATCTCCAGATGCGTGAGGAACGAGAGCGTCTCCGTCAGCAGCCACGCCGCGGTCTCGGGGATGAAGGGAATGTCGTCGTAGATCTCGGGCACCACTTCGAACGCGGTCCGCGGCCCCGCGGCGAGCGCCCCCAGCACCCGCTCTGAGCGTTCGGCGACGAGCTTGCGGTTGCCTTCGATGTGGGCGTGCACATCGGTGAACGTGCGCCCGTGGCCCGGCAGGCACAGCCGCGCCCCGAGGCGCTCCACGACGTCGAGCGAGTTCACGAATTCGCCCACCGGGTCGGGGGAGTAGCCGTAGTCGAAGAACAGCGAGATGCGCCCCAGCAGGTGGTCCCCGGAGATCAAGAGGCGCCGCTCGGGCTGGAACAGACACACGTGCGAGGGGGCGTGTCCTGGGGTCTCGTGCACCGTCCAGGAGCCCAGATCGGTTGAGATCGTGACCCCCGGCAGCAGCGCGCGATCGGGCTCGATCACAGCGGCGATCCCCGAGTCGTGGTCGCGCCGCTGGGTGGCGTAGCGGCGCAGGGGCTCCTCGGGGACCCCGCTCTGGCGCGCCACCTCGATGCGCCGTGCGATCGCCGCGTCGGTATCCCGCGCCCACTGGGTCATGTGCTCGTGGTTGGGGTGCATCCACAACTCGCACCCCGCGCGCTCCACGATCGGGGCGGCCTGGCCGTAGTGGTCGGAGTGCGCGTGGGTGCACACCAATAGGCGCACATCCTCGACCCGCAGGCCGCACATCGCGAGCGCCCGTTCGAGGTGCGCGAAGGAGCCCTCCTCGTGCATCCCGGTGTCGAACAGCACCACCCCGTCCCCCGCCGCGACCGCCCACGCGTTGCCGTGTGGAACCCCCGGCCACGGCAGCGGCAGGCGCAGGCGGAAGACCCCCGGGAGGACCCTTTCCCCGCGACCCAGCTCGCGCTTTTTCGGTGGCCTGTGCTCGGCCGCCCCCTGATCGCTCGTCTCAGCCACCGCCGGGGAGACTATTGGGCGCAGCTCCGACTGGGCGCGGCCCCCCCACGGCGGGAGGTAGGCGTTGATATAAAAAATTCGCGTTGCGTGTAACCATCGTTGGACGCAAGTCGAAAAAGAACATATGGAGCCCCGCACTCCGAGGCGCGGGCGGGGGTCTACACTGGCCTTTCCCGTTGCGCTCGCCCAGGAGGAGCAGACCTACCTATGGCCGAAGAGAGCACTTCTTCATCGTTACCTTCATCACCAGCAGTGTCAGCCGCAGAACAGGCCGCCGCGCGGGTGCAGGAGGCCGCGGCCAACATCCACGCCACCGTCCCTCCGCGGGAGCGGATCACCGGGCCGGCCTCCTCCGCTGGGGCGACCCCGGCGGTGAGCGAGGCGGAGATCGTGGCGCGCCGCTACTTCGCGGCGATCGACGATCACGACCTCGACGCGGCGGTGGCGATGTGGGCGGTGGGGGGACGCGAGAATGTGCGCGGCCAGATCGACGCCGCCGCCCCCGAGGGGGTGCGGGCGTTCATCGGCGATCTGATTCACGCGCTGCCGGATCTGAGCTTCGAGGTCGTCAGCACTACCACTGAGGGCGAGCGCTGCGCGGTGCAGTGGCGGCTCACGGGCACCTTCGCGGGGCCGGGGAGCTTCAGCGGAATCGCCCCCACCGGCCACCCCCTGGTGCTCGAAGGAGTGGACGTGCTCACCGTGCGCGACGGGCTGGTCCAGGGCAACGACGCGTTCACCGACACGATGGCGGTCCCCCGCCAGATCGGGATGATGCCCCCGCTGGGCTCGACCGCGGAGCAGGGGCTGATGGGTGCGTTCAACGTCAAAACCCGCATCACCGCCCGGGCGCTGGGGGAGCCGGAGCTGATCGCCGAGGGGGTGTGGGTGGTGCAGGGCCAGCCGGGTCGCTGCAACGTGTACTTCATCGAGGACGAGGGCGGGGTCACGATGTTCGACGCGGGCGGCCGCGCGATGGTGCGCTCCGTCGCCGGCGCCGGCGCCACGCTCGGGGGCATCCGCCGGATCGTGCTCGGCCACGGCCACACCGACCACCGCGGCACCGCCCCCGCGTTGGGGGCACCCGTGTTCTGCCACCCCGATGAGGTGGAGGACGCCGAAGGCAGCGGGGGCTTCCGCTACTGGCCGGACAGGCTCGAAGGTCTGCCCGCCCCCCAGCGCCAGATCCACCGCGCGCTGCACCGCTTCGCGTGGGACGGGGGCCCGGTGAAGATCGCGGGCACGCTCTCCGAGGGCGACGAGGTGGCGGGCTTTCGCGTGATCGAGTTCCCCGGCCACGCCCCCGGGCTGATCGGGCTGTGGCGGGAGTCCGACCGCCTCGCGCTGGTCAGCGACACGTTCTACACCCTCGAAATGTGGGGGCGCGACTCCCCCCCAGAGTGCCGGCGTCGATTTACAACTACGACACCGACCAGGCCCGCGCGAGCATCCGCAAGCTCGCCGCCCTGGAGCCCGCCGCCGCGTGGCCCGGCCACGCCAAGCCGGTCACGGGCGATGTGCGGGCGCAGCTGGAACGGGCCGCAGACTCCACCTGAGTTGGCACGCCGCAAAAAAAGCCCCAAGCAGCGGCCCGAGCGACTGAAGGCCCCCGACAGCGAGTACACCGACGCGGTGGGCAATGTGCTCACGCTGCGCGGCTCGATGACGCCCGCCACGCGGGTGAAGTACGCCGAAGCGCTCGCCGGCGAGGGGGCACGGGCGGCGAGCACGCGGGAGGACGCGTGGCAGCGCGCGGTGGAGCTGCTGTTCGAGCGCCTCGCGGTGCGCTGGGAGATCGCGGGCGCGCCGATCGAGCGCCAGCGCGAGCTGCTCGAGCGCTTTCGCGTGTCCACCCCCGAGGAGCGCGGCTGGGTGCGCGATGCACTGCGGGAGCACTGTGCGGAGAACTTTCCCGACGTGACCGCGCCCTGAGCCGGCGCCCCGACCTGCCGATCCCGCATGTCTGCCCCGATGCTAGTGCCCCCGAGCGCGCTCGCGCCGCCCGCGAACAGCTCCCTCACGGCCCACGGCGTAGCGCGCAACGCGTGATCGCCGCGTGGGAGGGCTCGTACCGCTACCGTGCCTGCGATGCGCCGCACGAAGATCGTCGCCACGATCGGCCCCGCCTCGCGGGAGCCGGAGACCCTGCTGCGGATGGTGAACGCGGGGATGGACGTGGCGCGGCTGAACTACTCCCACGGCACCCTCGAGGAGCACGCGGAGACGGTGCGCAGGGTGCGCGACGCGGCGGGCAGGGCGGGGCGCCCGGTGGCGATCCTGCAGGATCTCCCTGGCCCGAAGCTCCGCATTGGGCCCCTGCGCGAGGACGTGGTGGAGCTCAAGCCGGGAGATCTCGTGACCTTCACGTGCGGCCCGGGGATCGGGTGGGGGATGCGCGGAACATGTCGATCTCCTGGCCCGGCCTCGCGGATGCGCTGTCGCCCGGCGATGTGATCTACCTCGCGGACGGCTCTGTGCGGCTGCGGGTAACCGCGGTGCGCGCGGATGCGAGCGAGGTGGATGCCGAAGTCCAGGCCGGCGGGGCGGTGGCCTCGCGCCAGGGGCTCAACATCCCCGGGCCGATCGACGCCCTCCCGTCAGTCCCCGAGGAGGACCTCGCGCTACTGCGCCACGGGGAGTCGATCGGGGTGGACATGGTGGCGCTCTCGTTCGTGCGCCGCCCCGAGGACATCGAGCTCGTGCGCGAGCACACCCGTCTGCCGCTGATCGCGAAGATGGAGAAGCCCCAGGCGGTGGAGCGCGCGGATGCGATCCTGCGTGCGGCGGACTGCGTGATGGTGGCCCGCGGGGACCTCGGCATCGAGCTACCGATCGAGCGGGTGCCGATCGTGCAGAAGGAGCTGTTGCGCCTCGCGGGGTGGCTCGCGCGACCCTCGATCACGGCCACCCAGATGCTCGACTCGATGGTCACCTCCTCGCGCCCCACCCGCGCGGAGGTCGCCGACGTCGCCAACGCGATCCTGGACGGCACCGACGCGGTGATGCTCTCCCAGGAGACCGCCGTCGGGGCCTATCCCGTGGAGGCGATCGCGATGATGGCGGCGGTGGCCGAACAGGCGGAGGCGATCGCGCCATATGAGGAATGGAACGCCTCGCGGGTGCGCCGCACCGAATCCGACCCCGCGTACACCCTCGCTCATAGCCTCTGCATCGCCGTGCGCGAGCTCAACCTCGCCGCGCTGGTCGTTCCCACCCTCTCGGGGCGCTCCGCCCGCCTGGTCTCCGCCCACCGCCCGACCGTGCCGATCTACGCGCTCTCCCCCGGCAAAGAGACCGTGCGCCGCTGCGGGCTCATGTGGGGCGTGCGCGCCGCCTCGATCCGCCGCCACGAGACCACCGAGGAGCTGATCGCCGACGCCGGCCGGCGCGTGGTGGAGCTCGGTTGGTGCGAGCGTGGCCAGCGCGTGGGCATCACCGCGGGCCTTCCCAGCGGGCGCCCCGGGACCACCAGCCTCGTGCAGATTCAGGTGCTTTAGGGCATCGTCCGCGCGGGCCAGCCCCCGCCACCCGGCGGGTCGGCGCGGGACGCGACCAACCGACCCGCGGGGGCCGCCTTAGCGGCCCTCATCCAAAAAAACTCAACCCCCACCTACGACGCCGCGCCGACCCCGTCCTGCGCGTAGAACTCGGCCTCCTCGCGGCCCAACTCGGTGACGGGGGGATCGCCGTAGATCCACTCCCGCGCGATCCTGTGCCAGTTGGCCTTCGCGCGCAGCTGGGAGAGCACGGCGAGGGTGAGCATCTCCATACGCCGCCCAAACAGATGCTCCGGGCGCATGTGCTGGTGGCGCATGTGGCGGAAGTGGGTCGAGCGGGGGTCCGAGCTTTCGATCATCGCCTGTGTGGCGATCTCCGGGACGAGCTCCACCACCGCGTCCGTGGTGTACCACCCGATCGCCGTCTCCACGAACGCCAGCAGTTCGTCGGGGTCCACCCGCTCCGGTTCCGGCAGGAAGCCCGTGCTCGCCAGCAACTCGTGCAACGCCCCCGCGTCCCCCTCCGACACGGCCCGCTGCGCCGCCAGCTCGAGCTCCACGGGAGCCGCATCCAGGCGCTTGAACAGCCCGAAGTCCAGGAACGCCACCCGCCCATCCCCCAAGAGCATGAAGTTGCCCGGGTGGGGGTCCCCCGAGAACTGGCGGTGGCGGTACATGCAGCCGAGGAAGAAGCGGAACACGATCTCCCCGATCCTGTCCCGCTCGGCCTGCGGGTAGCCCTTCAGCTCCTCGAACCCCACCCCCTCCATGAGCTCGCTCACCAGCACCCGCTCGCGCGAGAGCTCGCTCACCACCTCGGGGATCGCGATGAACGGGTGTCCCTCGAAGATCCGCGCCAACGAACGCTGGTTCTGGGCCTCGAGCTCATAGTCCAGCTCCTCCCCGATCCGCTCCCGGACCTCCGCCGCGATCGCCCGCACGTCGAGCTGCGGGGTCATCCGCTTGAGCAGCCGCATGATCATCTCGAGGTTCTGCATGTCCGCCCGCACCGCCGCCGCCACCCCGGGGTACTGCACCTTCACCGCGACCTCCCGCCCGTCCCTCTTCAGGCGCGCGCGATACACCTGGCCGATCGACGCCGACGCGATCGGCACCTCGTCGAAGTCCTCGAACACCGCCCCGATCCCCTCCTCGAGATCCTCCTCGATCACCTTGCGCATCTGCTTGAAGGAGACCGTCGGCGCCGCGTCGCGCAGCTTGGCGAGCTCGCGCTGGAACTCCTCCCGGTACTCCTCCCCCACCAGGCCCACGTCCATGAAGGACATCACCTGGCCCAGCTTCATCGCCGCCCCCTTCATCGTGCCCAGCACCGCCACGATCTGCTTCGCCGTCTCCACCTGGCGGCGCGCCAACGCCTCCTGCCCCGCCTGCTCCCCCCGCGTCACGTTCGCCGCGCGCGTCCCAAACTGCTTCACCGCCTCGCTCGCCGCGAGTTTCCCCACCGTCGCCGTGCGCCGCACCCTCGATGTTGGGACGTTCTTCTCGCGTGTCACGCCCCCATGTTAAGGCCCCCCGTGGTTCGTTCTCCAAAAACCCCCTGGGGTGGCCGGTGGGCAAGCAGAGCAAGGACGCAAGGGGCGTGGCGTACCGAAGCCGGGAGACACTCGCTTCGCTCCCATCCCCGTTTCGGCCAGCACGCGAGCGACTGAGGACGCAGCTACCGATCGAAGATCGGCCAGCCGACCAGCGGTCACCCCAGGCGCTGGACCTGGGAGCCTGGGACTATGTCGTCGGAGCCGTCCTCCCAGCGCACCCACGCCTTGTGGCCGCCGTCGTAGTCACCACACAGCAGGATCAGCGTCGCGGGCTCCCCAAACGCGGTGCAGCGATCCGCGCCCTCCCCGTCGAGACCCCGCCACACACGGATGAACGGGTTGCGCTCCCACTCCAGCGCCACCGTACTCGGGTCCGCGTGACCCGGCTCGATCACCGTGTCCGGGGGCAGCTCCATGAGCGTGCCCATGATCGAGTCCTTCAGGTCCGTGTACGTCGTGTGACCCGGGGCGCGCACCCCACCCACTGAGCCGCGGAAGAGGGTATCCCCCGTGAACACCACCCCTTCCCTACCGGTGAAACCCCCGGGGGCCGTACTCGAGGAGGGACGCGCGTGCCCATCCGGCTGTCCCGCCACGAACGACAGCATCCCCGCGGTGTGCCCCGGTGTCAGCAGCGGGCGCACCTCCAGAGCCCCGAAGTTCAGCGCCTGCCCTGGCTCCACCGTGCCCGTCGCCACCCCCTCCGCCAACAGCTCCCGCTCCAACGGGTGGATAAACACCTCGAGCTTCGGCCACCGCTCCCGCAGCGCCCCCACCTCGCACACGTGGTCGAAGTGGTGGTGGGTGAGCAGCACGTGCGTCGGAGTCATCCCCAGACGCTCCGCCGCCACCACCAACGGCCCCACCGGGCCCCCCGCGTCCACGAAGAAAGCGGGCCCACCGTGACCGTCGCTGACCAGATAGGTGTTCGACAGGAACTGTGGGTGTGTGGAGCGCTCGATAATCACGTCGCCATCCTTGCACGAAGCCGCCTTCGCAGGTCGCCGCGAGGCTCCACCGCGAGCTCGTAGGCGGGATACTTTCTGCGATGCCCACAACGGAGATCGTGCCCGTGCCGTGGACCTAGAGCTGGAAGGCTTCCTCAGCGAGCTCCACCGTAGTGGGCGCGAGCACGACGCCGCACGCAGCGATCGGCTCGAGCGGCTACGCAATTTGGAGCCCCCCACCGCGCGCCTGCTCGCGGTCCTCGCGCGGGCGCTGCGGGCCAAGCGAGTGCTCGAGCTCGGCACCTCCAACGGGTACTCGACGATCTGGCTGGCCGATGCCGTGAGGGCATACGGGGGGGCGCTCACAAGCGTCGACACCGACCCCACGCGCACGACTGAAGCCGAGCAGAACATCGGGCGCGCCGGCCTCGCGTCGTTCGTGGAGCTGCGCCTCGAAGATGCCCAGGCCTGCCTCGCGAGCTCCGCCGATGCCTCCTGGGATCTGATCTTCCTCGACGCCGAACGCCCCGACTACGTCGGCTACTGGCCCGACTTGGTGCGCAGCCTCCGCAGCGGCGGACTGCTCGTCGTGGACAACGCGATCTCCCACGAAGACGAGGTCGCCGAGTTCCGCGAACTCGTCGCGCGCGAGCCCCGCGTCATGGACGCGCTCGTGCCGATCGGCGCGGGCGCGCTGTTGGTCGTCAAGGACCCCCCGCGGGGGGCCGTGTAGCTCGCTGGGGGGCCATGTAGCTCGCTGGGGCGCCGTTTAGCTCGCTGGGGCGCCGTGTAGCTCGCTGGGGGGCCATGTAGCTCGCTGGGGCGCCGTTTAGCTCGCTGGGGCGCCGTTTAGCTCGCTGGGGCGCCGTTTAGCTCGCTGGGGGGCCATGTAGCTCGCTGGGGCGTCGTTTAGCTCGCTGGGGCGCCATCGCCCGCATGGAGCCCAAAAACCTCGCGGGGAGCCCCAACCTGCATGGAGCCCCAGCCTGAGGGCACCCCAGCCTGCGCGGGCGGGTGTGGTTTGCGGGAGGCCGAGTAGGACCCGTTGGGGCAGCGTCTGTAAAACTGCCCACATGGCTCTGATCCACACCTGCTACCGCATCGCCGACATCGACCGCTCCGTCGCCTTCTACAACGCCCTCGGCTTCCAGGAGGTCGGCCGCATCCCGATCGGGGCGGAGGCCGTCAACGTCTTCATGAATCAGCCCGGCGACGGCGATATGCCGCGCTTGGAGCTCACCTACAACTTTGGCGTCGACTCCTACGAGATCGGCACCGGCTACGGTCACATCGCGATCACGAGCCCCAACCTCGACGCCACCCTCGCTGCGCTCGCCGAGCAGGGTATCGAGCCCGAGAAGCCGCCCTACACCGTGCGCGAGGGCGGCTCACGGCTGTGCTTCGTCAAAGATCCCGATGGATACAGGGTCGAGATTCTTGAGATGTAGGGACGTTCGGATACAAAAGGTCTGAGAGCTCATTCTTTGGCGCCAAGACCAGCCACGGCTCCCTCGGTGTCTGGGGGGTCATTGCCATGATCGCCTTCGCCCTGTGCGTGGGGAGTGCCGTGTGGGTGCTCTTGCCCCATGCATTTGTGTTTGCCTTCCGAGGAGAGGCTTTGCTGGCCGAGAGCGACCACCGAGGCGTCTCCAACGTGACGGAGGCCTACCGCACCGCGGGCATTTGGGTCGAACCGCACCTCGAGATCAATCGCAGCAAGATCGCTCGCCTCTCGAACTGGCTCGCGGTGAGTTGTGTGCTGCTCGCCGCCGAGGTCATCCTATGGACGCTCAGCCTTCATCCTATGGACGCTCAGCCTCATAGGCTAGCCTGAGCTCATGGCGGACAAGCCTCCACAGACCACCACGCCCCAAGGCCCGCTAAAGCCCCGGCCACCTGCACAACTCCCGGTTACCGCCCCCCCGGCTTCGCCCTCCCTGAGAAGCGGGGCGGCTTGCTGGGCGGCAGTCGCAGCTGACGGTCCGCGAACGGCCCACCTAGTAGACCCGGGTTCCGGCCTGCGAGCTGAGTTGCAAACCGACCACTACCTCGATGGATACAGAGTCGAGATTCTTGAGATGTAGAGACGCTTGACGTATCGAAGAGCTGATTCTGGTGGAATCGAGCTCATCGATAACCGAAGCCAGCTGGTGCCTTGACATGGTATGCTGGCATACGTGGTACGCACGACGGTAAAGATCCCTGAGGAGCTCGACGAGCGGCTGCGACACGAGGCGAGACGCCGCGGCAGCACCATCTCAGACGTCACGCGCTCGGCACTCGAAGCCCACCTACGAGGTGGACGTCGACAACTGCGGGCCGCTGCCGCCGGCCACAGCGGCAACACGGACATCTCCGAGCGGATCGAGCAAATCATCAGCGCGGAGCTGGGCGATAGCGCTCATCATTGACGCTGGGCCACTCTACGCCTATGTGGACGGCGACGACGCTCATCATGAGGCGTGCCTTGAGTTGCTGGAGACTCATCCTGGTCCCCTGATCGTCCCGACCCTCGTCATTACCGAGGTCGCGTACCTGATCGCAAGTCGTCTCGGCTGGCAGGCCGAGACTCGATTCCTCGGCGACCTCGCGGCCGGCGAGATGAGCCTGGAGCCGGTCGACCCAAAGGACATCCTGCGCATCGCAGAGCTGGTCGCGCGCTACCACGACCTTCCCCTCGGCACCGTCGACGCATCAGTTATCGCGGCCGCCGAGCGCCTTGGCGTGACCGCTGTGGCGACACTCGATCTCCGCCACTTCACCGTGGTACGCCCGCACCACATTGAGGCGTTCAACCTCCTCCCCGGCCGCATCTGATTTCCGTCTTCCGGCGCGACACGCTGCTCGACGCACGACGAAGCCAGCGCGCGTAGAGCGCAGGGCGATAGCCTCACGTTGTGGAACTTGGTCTTGCCACTTTCGCCGATCTGCCCCTCGGCGCCGATGCGAGCCGGACGGCGCAGCGGCTGCGTGAGCTGCTCGAGGAGATCGAGCTCGCCGAGCAGCTCGGGCTGGAGGTCTTCGGGCTCGGCGAGCACCACCGTCCGGACTATGCGGTCTCCTCGACCGCCGTCGCGCTCGCCGCCGCTGCGGCTCGCACCGAGAAGATCCGACTCTCCAGCGCCGTCACCGTTCTCAGCTCGGCCGACCCCGTGCGCGTCTTTCAGGACTTCGCCACGCTCGACCTGCTCTCCGGCGGGCGCGCCGAGATCATGGCCGGCCGCGGGTCGTTCATCGAGTCGTTTCCCCTCTTCGGCCTCGACCTCGAGGACTACGACGAGCTGTTCGCCGAGAAGCTCGAGCTGCTGCTCGCCCTGCGCGCGTCCGAGCGCGTCACCTGGTCAGGACGCCACCGGGCCCCGCTGCACGACATCGGGGTCTACCCCCGGCCCTTGCAGCAGCCGCTCCCGGTGTGGATCGCCGTCGGCGGCTCGCCCGGGTCGGTCGTGCGCGCCGGCGCACTTGGGCTCCCCCTGATGCTCGCCATCATCGGCGGCTCCCCCGCCCGCTTCGCACCGCTGATCGATCTCTACCGCCAGGCCCTCGGGGATGCGCAGACCGTGGGCACCAGCCACGCCCAGACAAGCAGTGAGACAACCCCCCCGCGGGAGCCCTCGGGGACCGAGAAACCAGGACATACGGTCGAGACAGGGGCAACGGCCGTGAACGGGGGAACAACGACCCTGACGGGGGGGAACCTCACACGCGAGGTAGTAGGCCGTTCAGGCCCCGCCGTGGGAATCAACTCCCACACCTACCTCGCCGACACCTCCCAGCGTGCCGCCAACGAGTACTTCCCCCACTACTCCCAGGTCATGAACCGCATCGGGCGCGAGCGCGGGTGGTCACCGATGACGCGTCAGCAGTTCGACGCCGCGTGTGGCCCCGAGGGCCACCTGCTGGTCGGCAGCCCCCAGCAGGTGGTCGAGAAGATCCTCGCCGAGCACGAGCTCTTTCGCCACGATCGCTTCCTCGCCCAGATCAGTATCGGCACGCTGCCGCACGAGCAGGTCATGCGCGCCACCGAGCTGTTCGGGAGCGAGGTCGCGCCTGCTGTCCGCGCAGCGCTCGCCTGACACCGCATCGGGCCGTTGCAGCGCGGACCTCCCCGCAAGCCATCCGCATCAAGTCCCCCTCGGCTCTCCGCGCCCGACTCAACTCCCGCCTAGGAATCAGACCGCGAGCTCCGTCCAACCAGACCCAGCGGCTGGCTACACCGCCGTGATCATGCGCTGAGCTTCGACTCCGTCGAGTAGGCGCCAGTTGCCCTCCAGGGCCTCCTGTGCGCGGGCGACCATGCGCCGGCCCACCGCCTCCCGCTGCTCGCCGTCCTGGGGCATCAACTCCGCGATCAGCTCGTGCGCCTGGCGCGCATGCTCCACGTCGAGCGTCGCGTGCAGGCGGAAGTACGCCGCGCCCGCCGAGTCCTCGGGGACGCCGTAGTGGGTCGCCAGGCCATCCAGCTTCGTCGTCGAGATCGCCGGCTGGCTCGCCTCGATCGTGTACAGCACCGCCAAGTGCTCCAGCAGGTCCCCACCGGCCGTCCAGGTCTGCACGCACGCCTCCGTCTGCGCGAGCGGCTGCACCCCGGTGACGGGCGCTTCCTCGCCGGCGATCGACGCCCCGCCCACTACGCGCGCGAACTCATCCCACAGCTCCACATGGCTCGCCTCCTCCGCCGCGTGGCGGGCGAGGCCATCCGCGTGCTCCGGGCCCGCCTGCTCGCTCGCCAGCCGCGATGCCTCCGCCAGTGCCACCACCGCGTGGCGGTACTCGCCCGCGTACAGATCCAGCTCCCGCGGCTCCAGCTCGCCCGCGCTCCAGCGCTGATAGAACGGATGGTCGAGCACGTTCGTGCGCCTACGCGCCTCGTCGAGCTGGGTGAAGATGTCCATCGTGATCCCCTTTGTGGTCGGCTGCCGTGGTGCGCGCATCCTACGCCCGGACGCGGTCGCCTGCGAGCGACATTCTGCGCGCAGCCCGGTCCCCCGCGAGCGACGCTCCGTGTGCGGCACCGTGCATCCGGCAAGGTCGCCTGTAGCGTCGCAGTCATTATTCACGCGTCGCCGGTCACCACTCACACGTCGCCGTCATCGATCGCGAGTGCCCTGCCAAGTGAAGCGTTACCCTTCACCACAGCGATGACCGACACCGGCAAGATCGCCAAGAACCTCGAGCGCTTCGCCCAGGCGGTAGCCTCGCACGACCGCGAGAACCCCACGCATACCGCCCACGGCATCGGCCTCGCCCACTTCGACATGGAGCGCCTCGGGTTCGAGGAGGGCGAGGAGATCCTCCCCGGCATCACCATCCACGCCGACAGTGGCGTCACCGGCAACTTCCGCGTGCTCTGCGACGGGCAGCACGACGAGGGTCGCGAGGAGTCCGAGCGCGAGGTCGTCGAGGCCGTCTCCACCCAGACCGTTCCCGCTGTCGCCCCCGGCGGGGCGGGCGAGCCTCGGTTCCGGCCCTTCGGCGAGTAGACCGGCCCCATCAGCGAGTGGGGATCGGCGCCTCCACTCCCGCGCGCGCGGCGATCATCGCCGTCAGCCGTTCGATCGTCGGACATGGGATCCCATGGCGTGCCCCCGCGCGCAGCACCGCTCCCGGGATCGCGTCGAGCTCCGGGGTACGGCCCGCCGCGATGTCGCGCTGCATCGAGCTCCCCAGCGTTGGGTGAGCCGCACTCAGTTCGCCCAGCGGGTCGCTCGCCCCGATGCTCGCCCCCTCCGCCGTCGCCACCGCGCAGCCCTCCTCGATCGCCCCCACCAGCTCCCCCCGCAGCTCCGGCGTCGAGAGGATCTCCCCCAGCAGCTTGTCGAACGCACTCGTCGTGCACGCCAACGCATTGAGGCGCACCAGCTTGCTCCACATCACCTCAGCCTCCGAGTCCCCCACCCGCGCCGGGATCCCCGCCCCCTCCAGCGTCGCCGCGAGCCTCTCCATTGCGGGACGCGCCGCCGGGTCGTGGGAGGCCATGTCGATCCGCAGGAACGGACTCGTGTGCACCACCATGCCCGGCTCCGGACGATCCGCCTCCACGCGGATCGTGCCCGCCACCACCGGCCCCTCCCCGAAGCGCTCCCGCAGCAGCGGCAGGTGGTCCAGGCCGTTGAGCAGCGGCAACACCAGCGCTGGCCCGGCCCCACCTCGCATCAGCGACGAAGGCACCGCGACGCTCCGCCCCGAAGGCAGCGGCACCGCGACGCTCCGCCCCGAAGGCAGCGGCACCGCGACGCTCCGCCCCGAAGGCAGCGGCACCACAACGCCCGCCCCCTCCCGCGCGGGCGAGACGCACCCATCTATCGAGGGCGCCCCGATGCGCTCCAGCGCGCTCGCGAGCCCCGTCGCCTTGCTCGCCACCACCAACGCGTCCACCGGCTCCTCCAAGCGCGTCACCGCGCGCGGGTGGGCCACGAAATCCCCCAGCCGCACCGAGCTCACCCGCAGTCCTCGCTCCGCGATCAGCGCCGCCGTCGCCTCCTGCGCGACCACGATCGTCTCCGTACCCGCACGGTCGAGCGCTCCCGCCACCAGGCCGCCCACCCCGCCGGGGCCCAGCACCGCGATCCTCATCCCAAGACCCTCCGCATCGAGATGACAGACGCCCTCGACCAAGCGGCGGCCGCGCCGCGGTTCGGTCGGCCAGACGAGTCGAAGTCGATGGCGCAAGCCATCGTCATCACAGCGGATCCACCAGCACGCCCGGGTTGAGGATGCCCCGCGGGTCCACCGCCGCCTTCGCCCCCCGCAGTGCCGCCGCGAACGGCTCCGGGCGCTGACGGTCATACCACGGACGGTGGTCGCGGCCCACCGCGTGGTGATGGGTGATCGTCCCCCCCTCCCGCAGGATCGCCTCCGACACCGCCCGCTTGATCTCCCACCACTGCTCGATCTCCTCCCCCCGCCGCCCCCGCGCCAGCACCGTGAAGTAGGGCGCCGGCCCATCCGGGTAGACATGCGTGAAGCGACACGACACCCCGCCGTCCCCCGCGCCCACCGCGTGCATCGCCTCTCGCACCGCCGCCGTCACCTGTTCGTGGAAGGTCGGGAAGCGCTCCCACGTAATCGCCGTCTCGAATGTCTCGCTGATCACCCCCATCGCCACGAACACATCCCGCAGGTAAGGGGCCCGCAGGAACGCCTCCCGCCACGAGCCCACCGCGTCCCCGCCGCCGCCCGCTGCAGCGACATCAGCACTTGCACTAGCACCACCACCAGAACCACCCCCTCCGCCACCACGGGCACCCCCGCCACCGGTGCCCGCTCCCGGGGAGCCTGTGTCACCCCCGCCAGCGGCCCCCGCGCGCGAGCCCCCCCTGCGCTCCCCCGCCTCGCCCCCATGCTCTGCGCAGATCTCGAGCGCCCGCTCCAGCGCCCCCTCCACCGGGTGATCCGCCGACTCGAAGCCCAGCACCAACAGCGCGAACGAGCCATCCCCCGCCATCGTCATCCGTGCCTCTCGTGGATCGATCAGGCGACAGTTCGCCGGATGCAAGCCCGACTGGCTCAGCGCCCGCACACACTCCGCACCTCGCGCGAAATCCCCGAAACGCACCCCCGCCGAGCCCCGGTGGAGCGGGCGCGGCTGCACCCGCACCCACGCCTCCGTGATCACCCCCAGCGTGCCCTCCGAGCCCACCAACATCCGATCCGGACTCACCCCCGCCCCCGAGCCCGGCAGCCTCCGCGACTCCCACACCCCCGCCGGCGTAATCGCCCGCACCGACTCCACGAAGTCCTCCACGTGCGTCCACACCGTCGCGAAGTGCCCCGCCGCCCGCGTCGCAATCCAGCCCCCCAGCGTCGAGAGCTCGAACGACTGCGGGAAGTGGCGCAGCGTCAGACCCCGCTCGCCCAGCTGGCGCTCCAAGGACGGGCCGCTCGCCCCCGCCTCGATGCGCGCCGAGCGGGAGATCGGATCGACCTCCAGCACCCCACCCATCGCGCCCATGTCGAGCGTGATCGCCCCGTTGTACCTCGCGTCCACCTCCGGACGCACCCCGCCCACCACACTCGTCCCGCCCCCGTACGGAATCGCCGCCACACCCTCCCCCGCGCACCACTCCAACACCCGCTCCACCTCGCCCTCATCGCGCGGATACGCCACGAAATCCGGGGCATACTCGAAGTCACCGCGAAAGCCACGCACCACATCCATATAGGACTTCCCCCACCCGTGCGAGGCCCGCGCGTGCACATCGTTCGCGCAAATCTCCCCCAGCGTCCCCGGCGGCGGCGCGACTCGCGGCGCCGGCAACCGCAGCTCCTCGAGCGCCACCGGCTCCTCCACCTCCATCGCCCCCAATCCCAGGTGCGCCGCCAGGCCCCCCGCCGCCGCCCGCACCGCCGCAGGGGAGAGCCGCTCCTCCTCGTAACCCCAGCCCCAATGGTTGCGTCGACGGTTGTTCACCGTCGCGAGTCTAAGGTCACTAGCCTTAGCCATGCATGTCCGCCCGACCCGAATCGCTCGCAGCGCCTGAAATCCTCGCCCGCGGCCCCTGGCCGCTCGAGCGGGTCGCCGCCCGCTGGAGCGAGGAGCAGTTCGAGGCCCCCCCCGCGAACGTGCACGCCGCCGACGCCGCCATCGCCGCCCTGCGCGAGCGCGGCTCCCCCAGCCACGACGGGATGGCCGGGCGCCTCGTCGGCTACCACGAGCGCGACGGGCACATCGAGCTCGAGCTCCAGCCCCTACGCTGGGGATTGCGCCTTGTCGAGGGCGACGCCTCCTGCAGCATGGCCGCCCTCTGTGTCACCCGCTCCGCCGACGGACACTGGCTTGCCGGTCGGCGCGCCCCCTGGCTCGCCTCCTGGGCCGGGCGCTGGGCGCTCGGCGCCGGCGGCTCCGTGGACCTCGGCGAGAACCCCGCCCACACCCTCGTCCGCGAGCTCCACGAGGAGTGGTCCGTCACCCCCGAGCGCGTCCAAGCCGAGGCGCTCATCGCACTCCCCCACCGCCTCGTCATGTTCGTCGGCCAGGCCTGGCTGCCCCCCGGCGCCGAGGTTACCCCCGATCACGAGCACGACGCCTTCGCCTGGTGGCCCCCCGCGATCGACGACTGGCCCCCCGAGTCCGGCGAGGGCCTGCAGCGCATGGCACGCTGGCTGTCCGGGTGAGCGCCTCCCCGGAGAAACCCACCCCACCCCCCGCCGCCCAACCCGACGCGATCCTCGCAGCGCGCATCCACCGCGCATCGCCCCCCGCACACAGCTCGCAGCCCCCCCGTGCAGACAAGCGCACCTCGCTCGTCTTCACCCGCCTGAAGTGGACCTCCTTCACCCACTCCTGCATCTACACCGCCCTACTCATCTGCGCCTTCGCCGCCGGTAAGCCCCAGCCCGAGACATTCGTGCTCGGGCTCACCCACGGAATCCTCTGGATCTGCATGTCACTCGCCTGCATCATCTGCGTGCGCCTACGGATCGTGCCTCTCCGCCTGTCCGTCGCCGTGGCAGTGCTCGGCGGGATCGGGCCGTTCTTTGGAAGCTACGAGTTCGTGCGCGAGCAGCGCCGGCGAGAAATGCAGGTTAAGCCCTGTGAAGAGCGGGTACAGGCCCCCGTTCAGGACTCGATCCAGCCACCCACCGCGCTAGAGTGAGTCCAGACATGGCGGCTAGCACCACGACTGGGCAGACAATCGACGTCGTGACCCCCGCCGCGGGCGAGTCCGTCACCGAGGGAACAATCCTCGAATGGCGTGTCAAGGTCGGCGACGCCATCAAGCTCGACGACACCATCGTCGAGATCTCCACCGACAAGGTCGACGTCGAGCTCCCCTCCCCCGCCAGCGGCACCGTCAGCGAGCTCCTCGTGCAGGAGGGCGACACCGTCACCGTCGGGCAGGTGATCGCCCGCATCGCCGTCGCCGCCAACGGCTCGAGCAGCACCGCAGCTGCCCCCCACACCGGCGACGGGGCCAGCGCTGGCGCCACCGCAGACGCCACTCCCAGCGGGAACGACGGCCCATCTGCCACCCCGGACGGCGTGCGCGTCTCCCCCGTCGCCGCCCGCGCCGCGGCAGCCGAGGGGGTTGATCTCGCGCGCCTTTCCGGCAGCGGCCCCTCCGGACGCATCCTCAAGGCCGATGTCCTCGGCGCCGCCACCGGCAACGGCGCCGCCGCCGGGGCACCCACCGCCGGGGCCTCCGCCGCGACCCGCACCGCCGCCGCGGCCGACGGGCCAACAGCGGCGCTCCCCGCGGGCGCCGAGCAGATGCGCGGCGGGGCCGCCGCCCTGGCCCGCTACATGGAGCAGTCCCTCGCGATCCCCACCGCCACCAGCTTCCGCACCCTCACCGTCACCGCCCTCGACGCCCGCCGCCGCGAGCTCAAGGCGGCCGGCCAGAAGGTCTCCTTCACCCACATCATCGCCTACGCCATCGCCCTCGCCGCCCATGAGATGCCCGTGATGGCCGAGCACTTCGCCGCCATCGACGGCCGCCCCCACCGCATCCGCGACGGCCACGTCAACCTCGGCCTCGCCGTGGATGTCGAAAAGAAGGACGGCTCCCGCACCCTCATGGTGCCCGTCATCCGCGACGCCGCCGGCCTCGCCTTCGAGCGCTTCCTCGCCGCCTACAACGAGCTCGTCGAGAAAGCCCGCACCAACACCCTCACCGCCGACGATCTCACCGGGGCCAACATCACCCTCACCAACCCCGGTGGACTCGGCACCATCGCCTCCGTGCCCCGGCTCATGAGCGGCCAGGGAACGATCCTCGCCACCGGCTCGATCGCCTACCCCGTAGGCCTCGGCGCGATCGGCGCCGCGATCGGGGCCGAGAAGGTCATGACCATGACCTCCACCTACGACCACCGCGTGATCCAGGGCGCCGAGTCCGGCCGCTTCCTCGCCCTCGTCGAGGAGCGCCTCCAGGGCGATCACCGCTTCTACGAGGACCTCTTCGCCTCGCTCGGCGTCGAGCTCGCTCCCGCGCCCGCCGCGGGATGGGCGCCCACCGAAGGCCTGGCAGCTAGCGCTCGCGCGGCGGCCGAACAGGCTGCGAGCCGGCAGGCCGCGACAGCGGGTGAGCCCACCGACGGACGCGCCTCGATCTCCGAGGAGGAGCGCCGCGGCGGCGAGCGACGCCCCGTCGACGAGGAGCTCCTGCAGGCGGTCCAGTCGGCCACCGCCCTGCTCAAGGCGTTCCGCACCCACGGCCACCTCGCCGCGCGTCTGGATCCACTCGGCACCGAGCCCGAAGGCGACCCCGCCCTGGACCCCGAGCCGCTCGGACTCACCCCCGAGCTGATGGCCCAGATCCCCGCCCGCATCCTGCGCATGTGGGTCCCCGGCGCCACCCTCGCCGACGCCCTCCCCCACCTGCGCGAAACCTACTGCGGCACCATCGCCTACGAGATCGAGCACATCTCCTCCCACCGTCAGCGCGTCTGGCTGCGCGAGAAGATCGAGTCCGGCGCCTTCCGCCAGCCGCTCGCCGCCACCGAGCAGCAGACCCTGCTCAAGCGCCTCATCGAGGTCGACGCGCTGGAGCGCTTCATGCACAAGGCCTACCTCGGCCAGCACCAGTTCTCGATCGAGGGCGTCGACATGACCGTCCCCATGCTCGACGAGCTGATCCAGCTCGCCGCCGCCTACGGGGGGCGCGAGGTCGTGATCGGGATGGCCCACCGCGGGCGCCTCAACGTGCTCGCCCACAACCTCGGGCGCCCCTACGACACCATCTTCGGGGAGTTCGAGGGGGCCTCCACCCTGGAGGCCGTCACCACCATCCCCCAGGGCGGCACCGGGGACGTCAAGTACCACCACGGTACCCACGGCTCCTACAAGCTCCCCGACGGGGGCACCATTCAGGTCAACCTCGAGTCCAACCCCTCCCACCTCGAGTACGTCTCCGCCGTCGTCGAGGGCGCCACCCGCGCCGCCCAGACCACCCGCCAAGGCCCCCACGCCCACCAGGACACCGACGCCGCCGTCCCCATCGCGATCCACGGGGACGCCTCCTTCCCCGCCCAGGGGGTCGTCGCCGAGACCCTCAACCTGCAGGCGCTGGACGGCTACCAGGTTGGGGGCACCGTGCACATCATCACCAACAACCAGATCGGCTTCACCACCGACCCCGACGACGCCCGCTCCACCCGCTGGGCCTCAGACCTCGCCAAGGGCTTCGACGTGCCCATCATCCACGTCAACGCCGACGACGTCCCCGCCTGCATGAGCGCCGTGCGCCTCGCCTTCGCGTTCCGCAAGGAATTCGGCCACGACGTCCTCATCGACCTCATCGGCTACCGCCGCTTCGGACACAACGAGTCCGACGAGCCCGCCTACACCCAGCCCGAGATGTACGCCAAGATCAAGGTCCACAAGCGCGTCTCCGAACTCTGGGCCGAGCGGCTGATCGCCGACGGGGTGAGCACCAAGGAGCAGGTCGACCAGCTCGCCCAGAGCGTGTGGGACAACCTCACCATCCTCCACCAGCGCCTCAAGGCCAAGATCGCGCAGGCCGCCGAACAGGGCTCCACCAGCAGCGGCACCGGCGAATACCAGCTCGACCGCTCACCCTCCCCCGAAGTGCAGACCGCCGTGCCCGCCGAGCGCCTGCGCGAGCTCGGCCGCCAGCTGCTGCGCACCCCCGACGGCTTCACCGTGCACCCCAAGCTCGTCAAACAGCTCGACCGCCGCCGCGCCGCGCTGGAGGAGGACGCGGGGAGCAGCGAGGGAGCCGCGAGAGCGGCCGAGGCCGCCGAGAGCAGCAGTCAAGCCCAGGACGGCAAAGGCCCCCAGGGTGCCGAGGGAGCCCAGTCCGGCAAGAGCGCCGAGGGAGTCACCACCATCGATCACCCCCGCCTCGATTGGGCGCACGCCGAGGCGCTCGCCTTCGCCTCCCTGCTCACCGAAGGCACCCCCATCCGCCTCACCGGCCAGGACACCGAGCGCGGCACCTTCAGCCAGCGCCACCTGGTCCTCCACGACGCCAAGACCGGGCAGACCTTCTGCCCCATCCAGAGCCTCCCCGAGGCCCTCGCCCCGCTCGAGCTGCACAACAGCCCCCTCTCCGAGCTCGCCTGCATGGGCTTCGAGTACGGCTACTCCCAGGAGGCCCCCGAGACACTCGTGCTGTGGGAGGCCCAGTTTGGGGACTTCGTCAACTCCGCCCAGGTGATCGTCGACCAGTTCATCGTCTCCGGCCTCGCCAAGTGGGGGCAGACCTCCCGCCTCACCCTGCTGCTGCCCCACGGCTACGAGGGCTCCGGGCCCGAGCACTCCTCCGCGCGCCTCGAGCGCTTCCTCGCGCTCGCCGCCGAGGGCAACATCCGCGTCGCCAACCCCACCACCCCCGCCCAGTACTTCCACCTCCTGCGCCGCCAGGCCCGCATCGCCAAGCAGCGCCCCCTGATCGTCATGACCCCCAAGTCACTCCTGCGCCTCCCCCAGGCCGGCAGCGAGCTCGCCGAGCTCGCTGAGGAGAGCCGCTTCCAGCCCGTGCTCGCCGAGCCAGGCATCCACAATGAACAGGTCACCCGCCTCGTTCTCTGCACCGGCAAGATCTACTACGACCTCGTCGGGCATCCCGCCCGCCGCGACAACGAGAACGTCGCCGTCGGGCGCGTCGAGCTGCTCTACCCCTTCCCCGAGCAGTCCATCCGTGAGCTCATGGCCCGCTACCCCCACCTGCACGAGGTCGTATGGGTTCAGGAAGAGCCCCGCAACATGGGCGCCCGCGCGCACATGTTCCCCCGCCTAATGCAGATCATGCCCGACGAGATCCACTTCGGCTACATCGGGCGCCCCGAGCGCGCCAGCCCCGGCGAGGGCTACCCCGCCGCGCACATCGCCGAACAGAGCCGCATCGTCCGCACCGCCCTCGACCTCAACGTCGACACCTCCCAGTACCCCCGCAAGACCCCCGGAGAGCGGTGACCCATGCTCTGGCGACGCTTCATGAACGTCTTCCGCCAGTGGCGGCGCAAGCGGCGCGCGCGGCGCGGCTGATCTGCTGGACCCACGGGCGGTCGGGCAAGATGCTCGCTACGCTGATCCCGTGAGGTCCCCGGAAGGCTCCCCCCGCATCAGCGATCCAACAAGTGCAGATGGCGTCCGCCACCCGCTCGCCGTCCCCGAGACCGTGCTTGCCGCTCGCCGACGCCCGATGTCCGAGCGCTTGGAGTTGGCGTTGAGCTGGAACACCGTCGCATCCGAGCTGCGCGCTGGACTCAACGCGGCGACCGGGCAGCCAGACACCACCCTGCTCGACGAGCTCAGCTGACTCGCACCGTCTTGGAGGCGGCTTGCGCGCCCGTCGCAGCGATCACCGCGAGCTTCACCACGCGCGGGTGGCGCTTTGCGTGCGCCAGCCACCTCCTGCCCGCCGCGGTCAGATCCAGGGTGACCGTCGCATCCCTGCCCTCCGCCAAAGAGAAGATTCCCTTCGCCAGCAACAGCGTCCTGGTGCGCACGAGCAGCACCCCGCCCTCGCGGCGCCTGCCAACGACCCGCATCGTCAACTCCACCGATCCACGGCACGGTGCGTCGCTGCAGTGGATCTCGACGCGTACCAACCCGGGGCGTCTCGAGACCACCAACTTCCTCGACACGATCGTGACATGCCCGGACGATCCGGTCGACTTCGACGAGCCACGCCCGCTCCCACCGCCGGGGATCGCCACGCCGGCGCTCGTCGCGCTCTTTTCTTCCGAAGCGTTCTTTGCGGTGACTTCGCATGCCAGCGTGTGACCCGCGTCGGCCGCCTGCACCACGTAGCTGCTTTCCGTGGCCCCCGCGATCGGCGCCCCGTCGCGCAGCCATCTGTAGGTGAACGTCGGTCTCGGAGTGCCCGTCCACACGCCCTTGGCGCATAGGAGCGTGCCCCCCACAGCCGGCGTTGCGGGCGCGCCTCCAGGGCCCACAGCTCCGATGGGCGCCCCCATCGCGGTCCCCACGATCACCGTCGGTGGCGTCACGTCGGCCGGCGGCGCCGGGGGTTTGGGCGCAAGCGCGGCGTCGATCCCCGACGTCGTGCTCCCCACAGCCACCGCCACCGCAGTCGCTTCGGAGAGCGCGGACTTGCCGTTGTAGTACTGCGAAACATATTCCAGTCCAGCGAACTCGACTTTATATTCGCCGCCCGGAAGAGCCGCGATCGTGTATTCGCCGCTCGAGTTGGTCTGTGCACAGCCACCGATTTCCGGGTTCGCTTCAACCGCGCATACGAGCGCACCCTTGATCGCAGAGCCCGTCGACGCGTCCGTCACCTTGCCCGCGATCCGTCCACCTTCCGCGAGCGCTGCGTCGATCCCAGAGGCTTCGCCACCGGCGGCGACCGTCACCGGCTGCGCTTCGGACATGATGGATTTGCCCTTGTAGAACTGGGTGATGTAGTTGAGTTCGCTCAAGAACGGGGACCCAAATGCGACAATGTATTCGCCGCTCGCCAAGCCCGAGATCGTGTAGTCGCCGCTCGCGTCCGTCGTTGGGCACTGGAAGCCTTCGATACCTTCTTCCCCACTTTCGCCACCCGGTATCGACCCTTCGCCACCCCCCTTGGGGAGCGCACAGACTTCGATTCCTGCGATCGGCGCCTTCGTCGTTGCGCTCGTCACCTCGCCCGTGATCTTCCCGGTGCCTTCGGCCGCCAGCGCGTGCGAGGTCAGGCATGAGGCGAGGGCAAACACAGTCAGGGCGACGAAGACCAGCCCAAGCCGTGTCCGGCTATCAGAACTGGTGCTGCGTAGAAGACGGTGGCTCGGAATCGCTCTCACATCATAAGCGAGATCCCCTACCGCCCCCGCCACACCGCCTCGCGCTTCTCCTTGAACGCACTCGCACCCTCTTTCGCGTCCTCGGAGGCGAACACCGGGCCGGAGATCGCCGCCTGGCGCTCCCACATCTCCGCGGTCGACCAGTCCCACTGCTCCTGCAGGATCCGCTTGGAGGCGATCAGCGCGAGCGGGCCGTTCTTCGCGAGCGTCGCCGCGAGCTCCAGCGCAGCGTCGAGCGCGCCGCCCGGCTCGGCCAGGCGGTTGACCACGCCGAACTCGTGGAAGCGCTCCGCCAGCATCGGCTCGCCGGTCAGAGCCAGCTCCATCACCACGTGGTAAGGCATCCTCTGCGGTAGGCGCAGCAGCGCGCCGCCCGCCGCGACCAGTGAGCGCTTGGCCTCGGGGATACCCAGCTTCGCGCCCCTCGCCGCCACGATCAGATCGCACGCCAGCGCCACCTCCATCCCCCCCGCCACCGCGAAGCCCTCGATCGCCGCGATCAGCGGCTTGCGCGCCGTGCGCTGCGCAATGCCCGCGAAGCCCCGGTCCCCGAACCACGGAGATTCCCCACGCACGAACGCCCCCAGGTCCATGCCCGCGCAGAAGAAGCCCCCCGCCCCCGTGAGGATCCCCACCGACAGCCCCTCATCCCCGTCGAGCTCATCCAGCGCGCCCGCCACTCCCTCCGCGACGGCGCCGTTGACGGCGTTGCGCACCTCCGGACGGTTGAGCGTGATCAGCAGTACGTTCCCGCGTCGCTCCGTTAGAACAGCGGGGGACTCGGTTGAGGAGGTATCGGTTGTTGCGTCGGTGGCTGCGGCAGCGTTATCGGTCATCGGTGGATCTTACGGGCCGAGGGCACGTGCGGCGCCGCTGCTCCACCCGGCGACTCAACTACGCCTAGCCATAGCCCGTCCCAGCCGAACCGAAACCGGCGCGTCGTCGCGGAGACGTCTTCCTCGCGTGGGGTTCTGTCCGACAACTACCAGAGCGTGGCGCTCACCCCCGCTCACGATAACTCGCCCCAGCTTGCAGTTGGCCTTGTGCAGCCTCTTTCCTGCTGCACCGAGAGACTCGCCTCGGAGCGACGGCACAACACATTTTTTCCTACGCATAGCCGCGCGATCTTCAGCTTCTTCTCGCATCGTCCGCTCGACCAATTCAACATTTTCTCTATTCTGGCGTTCGGCCAATTCACGCTGACCGCGTTCCACCGCTTGTTCAGCCACTTTCTTCTGTTCCAATTGTTCTGCAGCTGCCTTAGCCTGACGTTCTTCTTCGCGCCGCATGGCGCCCGCGGCGTATTCTGCCGTCGCTTTGTATATACCAATCGAAATTCCCGGAAAACCGGGGAAGAATGTCACCGGAAGAACCTGGGAACGGTGGGAATCCAACAGGACTGACGATGTCCATTCACCCTCACCGTAGAAGCACTCAAAATTAGAGCTAACGATCGCGCGATTGGTGATCAAAATACCTAATTCCTTGCCATTCGCGGAAATATCAACGGGCACGCTTTCGGCCGTACCATCAGACCCAATCCGAACGGATGCAATATTCCAATTTTGACTTTGTGCCCCACCAACGACTATTGCGACACTCGCATCGACACCGTTACATTCATCGGATTCCGGCAGGCCCGCTTCGGCGACATTGACAGAAATACTCCCCTCGCCGACGGATGCAGGTGGAAGTGGCTGGAACAAAATGATGGCGGCGTCGAGTGTCCCTCTGGTATAGCTATAGGAGACCGATAGTTCGCTAACCTGAAGTGGATTGGCAGCGTCGGAACTGCCGAAAGTCGTGCCACTAAGAATTTGGTCTGCGTTGGCGTTTATCACAAAGACCAAGCACAGCAGCATCGCGAGCAAAGCGACCAGACACGGCCCTAGCAGCGGGTATGGGTGGTTCTCGGGGCTATTCATGAACACTCCTGGATCATGAGGCTCTGGCGCCGATCTATGAGCTCCTGGCACCGAGCAGACTTTATTTGATGGGTTGTTCATCATCGGCACTCCCGAACTCGGTGTTGTTGTAGGCGGCGAGTAGCTTTGCTCTAGTTCCGTTGTGCCGGCCGTTGCGACGATGTTCGGGCGGCACCTCAATAACCAGCTTCTCTGTATTCTTGTCCAAAAAAACGCCTTCGCAAAACAATAACGGTGCCAATGATTACCAGCACCACGATTCCCAGCACATAATTGACCACGATACCTAACACCAGCGGAATCCCAACGACACAAAAGATATCGATCACGATCGAGACTTTACGATAAAGGAGCCGATCATTCATGGCTTTAGCGAATGCGAGATGCGTTCTTATACAGTCGATCGATCCTGGCTCAAGGGGCCCGTGAGAGGATGCCACGCCCAAACCGCAGCAGCACACTCCGATGACTACAGCTAATCCGTAGCGCATTGGTAAGGTGCCGCCGAGTTTCATTGTACTAGCCGTCGCATCCGTGGCATCTACTCCTCAGCCGGGCCAAACAGTTCCGGGGGTAGGACAGCCCTGAAAGCACATGAGTCTACTCCATTCCCTGATTTCTCCACACGTCACCACTCAGCTACATCCACCACCACGCAATAGGGTTGAGCGACCTACTACCCGGCCCGCACGATCTCGTTCAATGAGCACAGGAGTCACTGGCCTTCTTGCTTGGAGCACCTCAAAATAGGCTCCGCCCCACCGCGCCTGGCCCGCCGGATTCAGACTAAGTATCTTGGAAGTCGTCGTGACTTTGGCGCTCAATCTCACGCTGGCATACTGCGCTCTCGCTAGGACTCGCGCCCATATCGTCACCATGTCCCCACTGCAAGTCACGCGTCCCTCCGGAACCCTAGCAACAGTGCCGATGCATCCCTGTGCTCGGTAGGTTCCTGACGCTACAAGGGTAATAAAAACTGGGCATCCCACCCGACGGGTGAACATCGCCGCGAAATGAACTTCCTTATCCGCACTGGAACCACAGACGAAACCCAGTGCCTGTCCCCTTGGGCTCGGATGGGTGTATGTCAGCTCACACCGCCGTTCCACCTCGGCCACAAAGGCTCGGGCGGTAGGGGCACGTAGGTTCACTACCATACCACATCCCCAACAAATGATCAGGATAGTCACAAGACATAGCACAGTTATTATCCATCTCAGGGCTTGCTCCATCATGCCTTCTCTCATGGATCATCCCATGTTCCAATGAATTCTTCAAACACAGCCTGCGACACCGATTCAATATCTTCTGTATATGGTGCGCCACATTCCTGCTGTTGCTTGATCGCATATAGTGTCCTGCCCCCCGGAACCCAGAACGCTACATAAGCTCGATACAAGTCGCCACCCGAACAGGAGACCGCTGCACTAGTTCCAAACGACCAATATCTACTTGTATGCCCCTTGACGCCTATCTGATTGCATCGCACAAAATTCGGTCCAAATTCCGACTCATCCTCGACACACACCTTGAGCCAGGTATTCGCGGGAAGTCCTCTGTTACAGCCTCCGTAGCCATAGATACCGGCCTTTCCATTAGATTCGACCAAATCTCCACCCACATAGCAATGAATAGGATCACCAAACGTCTCTTCGCCTGGCCCTTCTTCTTCCGCGCCGCCTTCCGTCGGTGTTGGTACCCCTCCGACTCCTTTCCCTGCCGCGTTGCGTTCCGCTTCTTCCTGGGCCGCTTTCTGTCGCGCGGCTTCGCGTTCCATCGCTCCGGCGGCGTACGCGGCCGTGGCTGCATACATCCCTGAGGTCAACGTGTTGACGTAGGGGCTCACATACATCATGTCGGGTGCCCCAGGGGGCACGACCGGCACAGTCTGTAGAGGCCTTCCGAGCTGGGGTACATAGCTGCTCCCGCCTGAGGCGCTCACTCCGGAGGGCAGTTCGGTTTCCAGGCCGCTGGCGCCAAGCCAGGAGTATTTCGGTGGGCTGCTTGTCGTCGGTACCCCGAACTCGGTGCTGTTGTACGTAGTAAGTAGTTTTGTTTCAGCTTCGCTCGTGCCGGCGGTCGCAACAATGTTACCCTGGAGGTCGTGCAGCTGGAGTGTCACGGACCCGGCAGTTTTTCCTTCGCCGTTCTGTGTCGCGGTGAGCGTTCCGTCGATGCCGGGGATCTCACGTGTCCATCTTTCTTTTTCCCCTGAGCCTTCGCTTGTCCACGAGATAGCTTCGCCCGGGCCGGCATAGTGGGAGATGACCGTGGTGCCTTTGGAGGTCGTTTCGAAGGTGCGTCCCGTGGGGTCGTAGGAGTAGCTGATCTTCTGGCCTTCTTGTTCTTGGCTTGCGGTCTGGCCGTCGGCGTAGTAGGTGCTTAGGAGTTCATTTCCGCCGGCATCCGTACCAGGGACTTTGGTTGTGTTTCCGAGTTCTTCGTAGGTGATGCCTGCGTCGTCGAGGCGGTCGGCTTCGTCGTAGCTGTGTGCTTCGGGGGTGCCGCCTTCAGTCGCGCATTCGCCTTTTGGTCCGGGTTCACGTTTGGTTAGGCTTGTGCGGTTGGATTCTTCGTCGTAGGTGTAGAGGCGGGCGAGGCAGCCTTTCCCGGCGGGTGTTTCCTGGGTCTGTGTGAGGCGCCCGACGTTATCGTAGGCGTAGGCCTCGGTTGAGAGGGTGCTGGTCTGGCTTATCGCTTCGCCGTGGATGGAGGGCGCGATGCTGTCGCTGAACCACGTGCAGCTTTCGCCGCAGTGCGCTGTCTTGGTGTACGCTAGCGCTATTGCTTCGCCTGCCTGGTTGTAGGTGTCGGTCGCGGTCATGCCGTTGGGGTAACCCTCGGTGGTGAGCTTACCTTCGACATCGTAGCTGGCTGTGAAGATACCGGCAGGGTCGTGAAGTTCTGAAAGCTCGCCGGTCGTCGTGTTGTAGTTGAAGATCTGGAGCCCTTTGTGTTCGGGCTGGCCATCATTCGATTCCTTAACGCGGCCGTCGACGTCGTAGGTGTCTTCCGCTTTGGTGCCGCTCGCGTTGGTGTAGATGACCAGCTGTCCGATGGTATTGAAGGAGCTCGTGATTGTCTCCGTCTTTTCGCCTACAGTCGTGCTCTGTTCGACCAGCGCTCCCGTACTCGTGCTATATTTGTTGCTAACCTTGGGGACTGAAGCGTCGGTTGAGGATGATGTTGTTTCGCTGGTTAGCGGGCGGCCGGCGGTATCGTAGGTCGCGGTCTTGGTGCGAGTGGTCGTCCCGTATGTTTCGGTAGTTGTTTCTGGCTCGTCCCACATGTTGTAGGTGGTGACGGTGACAGGGAGCTTGGGTAGGCTGTCTTCGGGCTGGGCGGCTGGCTGGGTTTGGCACGGTAGGTTCGCCCATTCTGGGTGATCGCCGCACTGGGGATACGTAGTGTTTATTTTAGCTCCATAGTAGATCGCCTGGGTTGCGTGAGCACCGGAGTCGACCGTAGGAGGATTCCAAACCTCGATTCTATTGTTACCAGTGTCAGTGACATACACATCGCCATCTGCCGCTACCGCAATACTGGTGGGTTCTTTGAACTGGCCGTTACCAGATCCTTCCACACCGAACTGCCCTATATATGTTCCTTTTTCATTGAACTCCTGCACTCGGTCGTTGCCGGTGTCGGCGACATACACGTCACCATTCGCTGCTACGGCGATGCCGGTTGGTTCTTTGAACTGGCCGTTACCGGTGCCCTTAGACCCAAAATCGCCAGCGAATCCCCCACTGCTCGTGAACTCCAAGATGCAGTTATTTCCAGTGCTGGTTACGTACACGTTACCGCTGGGAGCGACTGCGATACCGCGCGGTTCTTTAAGCGTCACGCCCACACATGTTTCTCCCGTACCTTCTTTCCCTAACTCCCGAAGATATTCTCCCTTGCTACTGAACTCATGGATGCGGTAGCTTTCTTTGGCCCCATCGAGGACATAAACGTTGTTTTCACCTTTCGGTGACACCGCTATCGCCAGCGGCGATTTTACTTTTTCCGCTTCGGAGCCTTCCTTCCCAAATTGTCTCACATATTCATTTTTTTTGTTAAACTCCTGCACCCTGTTATTCGATGTGTCAGCGACATACGTACTGCCGTCCGGCGCTACAGCCGCGCCCTGCGGTTCTTCAAACTGACTATTACCTGTACCCTTAGAACCGAACTGCGCAAGATAACCACCCAGCGAGGAGAATTCCTGCATCCGGTTGTTCTTTGTGTCCGCAAGATACACGTCGCCACTCGGCGCAACCGCTACACCGCGCGGTTCCGCCATTTGACCATTCCCAGAGCCCGAATTTCCAAACGTGAACTTGAAAGTGTATTCTAAACCGGAACCCTCTGGCATACGGGTTTCAATCACGTTTCCACTCGTCGGGTCGTACACGGTCATATGGGTCAGCTTGAGCCCAGACGATGCCCCTCCCCACTTCTCAACCCGGTTATTCGCAGTGTCGGCGACATACACATCACCACTTGGTCCTACTGCGATACCGGTGGGTTCCCCGAACTGCCCGTTCCCACTCCCAGTCGACCCGAACTGCCCGATATATTCGTTTGCTTTGTTGAACTCCTCGACTCGGTCGTTGCCGGTATCGGCCACATATACGTCGCCATCCGATGCCACTGCAATACCAGTGGGTTCTTTAAACTGGCCGTTACTGGAACCTTTGGATCCAAAGCTTGAATACCACGCGCCTTTTTCGGTGAACTCCTCGATACAGTTGCCATCTGTATTCGTGACATAGACAGTCCCGTTTGGAGCGACTGCGATACCGTGAGGTTCGTGAACCTTACTTCCAGTGCACGTTTCTTCAGTGGACACTAGCCCGAACTCCCGGATATATGTTCCATTTTCGGTGTACTCATGGATACGGTATATATTTCCCGGTCCGCCGACGGCGTACACATCGCCGTTTAACGCCACCGCGACCGCTAAAGGTGATTTTATCTTTTCCAGTTCGGAACCTTCATTACCAAACTGCCTGACGTATTCGCCTTTTTCATTAAACTCCTGCACCCGGTTTGCCAGCGTATCTGCTACATAAACATTCCCGCTCGGTCCGACAGCGACACCCTGAGGTCCTTCTGTATTCACCTGGCGGAGTTTCGAAAGGTATTCGTTAGACTGTGAAAACTCCTCGATCCGTTCGTTTTTTGTATCCGCGACATACACTGCGCCACTTGGCGCAACCGCGACACCATGCGGCCCCTCGAACTGTCCGGTCCCCGTACCTTTGCTTCCAAACGCAAACTTGTATATATCTTCAAGCCCATTGTTTGGGTCAGTCGTGACCGAAGTCGGCTTGCGCAGCGTCCACCCAAGACCTTCTTGGCCCGAATACGAGCTTGTCGTTACCCTTAGATTCTTTTCTTCCTGGCCCGCGATCTCGGCACCATCGATCGTCTTTGTTACAAGCCGATACAGTCCGCCTTCGCTTGGTGCACCTTCATCATAAAAATACCGCACATGGTTGCGCGCTTCCACTTCCGCGCCACCTTCCAACCTAATTTTATGTTCGGGCCCAAGCGTTTCTTCTAACTCCGTTCCTTCTTTGTTGTACGTACTTTTTGTATCAAGCTTTTCAGAGGTTGTCGCCGACGTCCCTTCTTCTTTAAGCGCCGTCGCCCGATTATCCGCACTTAGACTTCTCACGACATTGTTCGTTTCGTTATATTCGCTAGTCGCGATCCCACCAGCCGGGTTTGCAACATTCACCGTTCTACCCTCAGCATCGAGATAGTAAATCGTAGCGCGAGTGTAATTCGCGGCCGGCCAGCCCATTGGCTCATCTGGAGGAAAGACCGCTGTCGCTTCCATTGGGTCGTCGTGCTGAGCCCATCGTTCCAGTTCTTTGCTGGTCATTTCATGCGGCGCACCTGTGCCCCACACCGGCACCTGGTAGTCCACTGTCCAGACTGAGCTGGTACCTACGCTTGGTGGTTCGGGTGCCGGATCATAGGGGGTCCCCGACGCCACAAGTCCCGTGGCGGCACTCGCAGCGCTGACCAAGCCTCCAGCGTTGCTCGCGCTAACAAGAACTCTCAGCGTGTGGCCTTCGTCGCTGGAGGCCGGATAATAGCTCGCGTTTACCGCCCCGGGGATCACCGTACATTCACCGCCGGAACTGTTGCAGTCCTCCCACGCATAGCTGTAGAGAAGGGGGCTTTCGCTCCAGCCCCCGTTGGAGGAGACGCTCAGCTTCACGCCGACTTTCGCCGTGGAACTCGAGAGCGTCGGCACTGAGGTCTTTTCCGGTGCTATCTCGCTTCCCAGTTCCGTCGAGGCCGGCGGGCGCGTCAGCGACAGAAGGCGCCCAGGGTCCGTTTCGCCGGCGATTGTGCCGTAGTGCATCAGCCACGGCTGCTGCCCTGGCGGGGAGACAGACGTCACGTGTCGTTCGGTGTCGTACCCGTAGATCGTCTTCAGCGCCGGGGAGATCCGCGGGTCCCACTCCGCGCGCAGCCGCCCCTGTCCATCATAAACGTATTCCGCTACCGGCGTCGTTTTCATTTCTTTGCTTGCCGGATTGTATGCCGTGAAGGATACCTGTTTCAGCCGTCCCTTGTAATTCTTCCACTGACCCGGCGCTTCGCCTTCGGCTGTCGTTTCCGTAGCATACGTGAATTCCAATGCGCGGCAGCCCGGTTTTAGTTCAGTCGGCGGGCAGCTCACACCCTCCGGTGGCGTCGCAATCGCCCGCTTGGGTCTCGTGACTCCTTCGAGACTTTCCCATTCAAAGGTCTCCTTTTCGCCGTTCGTCTTCGAAAGCGCCCCTTCGCTGCTTGTTATCACCCACGTCGTCGAGCTACCAAGCTGAGTGTACTTGACTGTCGTACCGGCCGCAGGGTCCTTCAGCAGGTATGCCTTGATGGTTTCGCCTTCCTTTTCGGTTTCCAGCAGGAGATTTTCATCGCCCTTCGGCGACACGAAGCCGCCTTTGCCGTTACTTTCGAACGTCGTGCTACTACCGTCATTACCAACCAGCACAACGCTACCTGTGGGCTCCTGTTCGATTTCCTGCGAGCCACTAATGCTGATGCTCCACTGCGGACCCAACGGCCCCTGTTCACCGGCGGTCACCTGGCGAGAGTCGTAGCTGCGCGAAACACCCAGCGAACCACCGCTACCGCCTATAGAGACATCCGTTGCCCCCAAATGGAAAGCACCCGTGGTCGGGTTGACCGAGCCCGGCCCGATCGCCAAGGGCTTCGCATGGCGTACCGTGATATTATATTCCTTTGTTTCTTCATTCCCAGCATTATCGATAGCCTGCACGATCAGTTTGTGCTTGCCAGCACCGAATTCTTCGCCGTTGATTGCCCATTCCCCATGCACTGTACAGGGACCTGGTGTGCAGGTTCCCGTTTTACCGGGTAAAATATAGCCATCGAGCGCTAATATCAATGATTTTATCCCAGAGCTCGCCGTCGACCCTACTCCATCAGTAGCTTCTCCTTGCAGATGATACTCCGCTTCGTTGATGACGTTTCCTGAAGGAAGGCCAGTAAGAGCAAGACCATGAGGCTTTTCTGCGTCTACATTCACATGGATAACAGGAGCACTACCTATGTCGCTCCCAATGCTCCCTGACCCAGAAATCGCAATTTCGTCGTGACCGTTAG
The DNA here is from genome assembly GCA_963747875.1 of uncultured Solirubrobacterales bacterium. GTDB lineage: Bacteria > Actinomycetota > Thermoleophilia > Solirubrobacterales > Solirubrobacteraceae > Palsa-744. Next base: position 3,349,426 of record CAVVGU010000001.1, on the reverse strand, counting down.
ATAAAGGTTTTGCGCCGTTATACGTAAATGCCGTGGTAATTTTCTGGGGGCACTGGATCCCCTTGCAATCATCTTCTTTGAGTAAGTTCTGTTCATATACGGTAATTCCGGCTTCATATGCCGGCGACGCCCATATTTCTTCTACCCCGATACCGCTTTCTTCAACTGTAAAACCAATCGCACCAGAATTTGGGCCCATCCATTTGTTTTCGCCGTGCAAAACATTAATCCATTTCCCGCCATTCAGATATTCATCCGAAGTGTCAATCGTAAAGGTAGGCTTTGCTTCATACGGCTGTTCGATCTCCACTTTCGCGGACCTAAGCGTATCAGCAAAATGAGTACCCGGCGTTTCCGATGACGCTGCCTGCACGTACGCGACTGCATTATGATAAGATTCAGAATTAGCTACTAGCGTATTTGATTCACTTGCATTTTTGGACACCGATAACAGCTTTTTTGCTTCTTCCACTTTGCTTTCGTTCTCGATAAGGATACTGCTTTCGAGATTATCCCCTTCATTGTTACTCTCTTCAGTGTTATACGTAACTTCGTGGATATGAGATTTTCCCTGTGTCTGATAAATAAACTCGGCAAATTCGGGGTGCTTATAAGAACCGGTCGCAACATCTTTCAGGTACCCATTTTCACCCCAGCCTTCAGATCTAAAGGGAGTTTCCGTCCGTTCGCACCTGCTAGAAACGCTCGTGCAGAACTGCCAGTTAGTTGGAGCGCCATAGCCGGTAAGATGTTCATCTTTATTTGTGTGGAAACTAGGGTCGACCTCGATCGGATACTCGTATTCCCCTGAATGATCCTCAACGGTCAGCGTCAAGATCTCGCCAGATACACTCATCGACACTGGCACCGCGGTGCCCGCCGCATCCCGCGCACTCGGCGCGGACACCGACGCTATCACGGTCCCTTCCTCCACCACCTGCACTGCACCCGAACCATCCTTCGCCTCCACCAAACTCGCATCTTCCGGCATCCCCACCCTGAAGAACAGGGCTTCAGGCGAACGCATACTACGTAAAAAAGTCTCACTATCAAAACCCAGCGTGGTCGGCTTCACCGCCACATCGACGTCACTCCCCGCCCCCACACCGCCGTAAAACACCACCGACCCATCCACCAGCCCTTCCGAGCCACCGACCGTCACACCAGATGCATCCACCGGCGTCAACGACACTCCAGTACCACCCAGATCCACGCCTTCTTGCAACCGCTTCGGAATCCGCACCCCGACCACCGGCAACTGCGGTTCAAACGCGCTCCCAACATCGGTCAAACCCAAATCCACCGGCTCCCGCCGACCGGGCGACGTTTCGAGAGCAATCGGCATTAGGGATTCGATCACCCCTCGCCTCCCACCGCCAAGATTAACCCTCGCAGCATGATCCGTCGGATAGTCAGTTATGCTTTGCCCCGCCGACAGCTTCGGAGGACCGCCACCCGGTTCCTTCACTACCGCTGGGAGCACTTCCCCCGCTAACTTTGCAGATTCTTCAGTCCCGAGACCCTCATACCTCGTTTGGGATTCCTCCCTCGCCACAAGCGCTTCCGGGCTCTCCAGTCGCGCTTCTTCGGCGTCAAGAACGCCCTGCCCACCAAGCAGCGATTGCGCTTCAGGGATCACCAGCGAGCTTGCGAGCGGCGAGCCACCTATCCCGCCTACCGACGTGACGCCATCCGCGAACGCGCCCGATGCATAGATAGCAAGACCCGCCAAACAGCACACAACATAACTCAACAACGGCCGCCATTTCCCGCACATCGCCATACCCGCTACTCCCTCACTCGGCTATCAAATCCCGCCGCGAAGCTTGCGAAGGGAGGCAGACGTACCCCATTGCCAGTACTGGCTAGGAACACTAACTTGGTCCGCCCCAAAACAAAAGAAGTGTTTCTCACTGGACTTCAAGTTGTAAGATTTGTGGGCTTCTACGAAATCGTTGGATAAGGCCCCACAGCCAAGTCAATACCCGAGAACGCCGCCCAGATTGGCGGGCCGGACGCGCCAGGAAGCGCCCGACCCGCGCTCGGGAAAGATCCCAGTCCGCGTCACGTTTTCGTTGGCGTCGATGGTGGTTCGTGTCCGTCATCGAAACATCTATACAGGTTCCCAGTGCGTGTGATAAGCCCGACCCCAAATATTCGGTGGCCGGAAAAAGGGGTCATTTCGACTAATCGCCCGCGACGCCAGAGTGAGATATCGCCTTGGACAGGATCGCCCCGTGCCTTCTCCGGCGAATACGCATGGCCACGAGGATTGGCCGAATCAACGGCCCCAAAGCGTTCAGCGCCTGTGCCTTTGCGGGCAGTGCGAAATCGGTTGTAGCCTCGGCAGCGGAGAGGTAGTAGCCCGTGATGCCAGCGAGGATCACCCTGTGTCGCAAACCGAGATGAAGCTCTGAGAGCAACTTTTGGGCACTATTGATAATCGTGGTGTATCGCTCCGCCAGCAGGTTGCTGGAGGTGTAGTGATCCGCGAAGCTGTGGTTGATTGTTCCCGCATCATGTGGAAGGTCGATGAGGCTGTCCAGCAGTGCGCTGATCGCGCAGACGGGCGGGAAGTAGGCGGCATCGATTAGCCGCGCCTCGCGCATTGTCATTCGCGGTGTCGCTGCCGCTGCGAATAGTGCGTGAATCCCAAGACAGGAGATACCCGCGGCTGCGAGCTCCCACCACAGGTACTCGCTGCGTTGCGCCTGTCTCCGTGACCAGTGGATCAGCTGGTTGCGCCCGTCCACGGTGACGGCGTGATTGCGGGCCTGCGCTTCCCCGCACCGCTCGGCTGCGAGGACCAACTGCGGAGCGAGAGCGGATGTCGATGGAAGAGGCACAAGCGCGTCTCGGCAGGTACGCTTGAGTGTGTCCAGGTAGCCGCCGTCCTCGTGCTGTGGGTGGTGTTCGTAGTAGTTCGCCGAGGCGGGTGCGAGTCGTACGGCGTGCACGAGGACGCGGTGTAGTTGCAGCCCGTTGCATAGCCGTAAGGCGTCGGGCTGCTCGTTGATTGCGTCGAGGTAGTCGTACGCCACCTGGTAGGCGACGATCAGTCGGACGAGGCGGTGCCGGTTTGTTCGCGGGGCGAGGATGGCGAAGAATGCTGCTGCTTCGGGGTTGAGTGCCTCCCGTGTGAGCTTCTTGAGCGCGTGTCTGCGCAGAGTGGGGTCCGGGGTCGATCGGGCGAGGCGGCTCCAGCCGCGTAGCTCACTTCGTGCGTCGGGGGCAATCTGGAGCCAGTGGGTGAGGCCTGCGGCGAGGACGGTGCGAGCCTCGCGGGGGTGGAGTGTGCGTAGAGGATTCATGCCAGCAATGCTGGCCCGATACCTCGCTACTTGCTACCCGTATTTTGATCGGTTTGGATAGCCGGGAGCGTTCGCTACTGCGTCTCCAGGGCAAGGACCGGCGGAGTCCGCGAAGCCAGGAACCCAGGGACCGCGAGGGCGAGCAGCGCAGCTGCCAGGATCAACAGGACGACCTCGATAGTTTGGTGCCCCTGAACTGAGAGCGATGTGGGAAACCCGGTCGCGAGCCGTAGATAGCGGTCCCCGAGTACGTGCCCGTACGCGCCCGCGAGAGCGCCGGCCACACAACCCGCGCCGAGCACGAGACCCGACTCCCAAAGGAGCACTGCGCGCAGCTGCCCAGGCTGGAAGCTCTGGATGCGCAGCGACGCGAGCGAAGGACGACGCTGCCAGATCGCTGCCCCCATCGCTGCGGCCATCGCAAGCGCAGCAGCGACGATCAGCAAAAAGGATATCTGCGTGAGTCGGCTCAAACCCTGCCTAGCAAGCCCATTCGCTGTCGCGGCACGCTGCGCGCTCGTCTGCACTTGCAGCGACGTGCCTGGGCCGAGTGCCCGCTGGATCTCCGCTCTGACAGTCCGCGGGTCGGTGCTGGCGCGGACATCGACTTCCAGGGCGCTTGGGTCGATGCTGGCCCACGCACGGCGGTAGTCCGAGTCATTCAGCACGATCGCACCGGCGCTCCACCCAAGGTTTGTAGTGGTCGCCGCGACACGGAACCCCACAGGTCCGGTCGGTGTAGGCAAAGTCAGCGAACCCCCAGGCTGGATGTGATATGCAGCCGCAAGCTGCTGTGAGATCGTGACCCAGCCGCCCCTGCGCAATCGTGCTGTGGCCACCGGCAGGCTGCCACCGATGATCTGCCCAGCGGGGATCATGCTCTTGGCGCCTGACTGACGCGCGATGACCCAAACGCGCCGGCCATCGATATCGAGGTAGCCGCCCTGGTAGGAGCGGACGGCCGCAACGCCTGGCAGGGAGGCGATCCGGGCCGGCAAGCCATTCGCGGGGAAGTCCATCGTCGCGAGGTCGTCGCTGTCGTTCGTGACCCACACGTCGGTGCTCTCTACATACTGGGCGTAGTCGCGATACAGGCCGTTGAGGAGATCCTGGTGGCTGCCCTCGGCTATGACGCTACCGAAGACCGCAATCGCCCCCGTTGCCGCCAGCGCAAGGGATCGCACCGTGGTAGCACGCAGCGCTCGAGACGCAACGAGCAGCGTGTTCAACCGGTATGTTCGGGCGGCCACGCTCTCGGCCGCCCACATCATCGCTGTGAAGATCGCGGGGATCGCGAGTAGCAGCGCCACCGCCAGCCCTACGGTCGCGATGATCGCGGCGCCAGGCTTGATGAGCAGTAAACCACTCGTACCGATGACTAGAGCCGCGCCGCCCGCCAGCAGCCATATACGAGCCCGCGTGTGAAGCGCCTGGCCGGGCTCCCCGTCTTCGAAGTAGACCGCATCCACCGCACGGCTACGGCGTAGATCGAGCAGGGGTGGCGCCGCAGCTAGACATGTCGCCAGCACCCCACCCGCGAAGGAGATCAGCAGCGGCCGCAGGCCGATGACCGTCTGAGAGCCCAGCGGAAACGCCGCAGCCAAGTAGTTCGGCGTCTCGTGAAAGACCCCGCGGGAGAGCACATCTCCCAAGACCAGTCCTACCAGCGATGCCGATACCCCCAGGCAGAGCGCCTGGAAGAGCAGCATCTGCGCCAGCTGCCACCGTCGGACACCCTGGATTCGCAGATCCGCGATCATCCGCCTGCGCTCCGGCGTGGTCAACAGCATCGCGTTAAACGCCAGCAGCAACCCCACCAGGCCGCTGACCAGCGCAAAGAACCCCGTTGCCTGCGCGTTCGGACGAAGTGCCTGTTCGAGCAGGCCCACATCCTGGTCGGCATAAGCTACCGTCAGACGGCCCGCAGCCACCCTTTCAAGCTCTCCACGGACGAGCACTTCGTGCCCCGGGGCACTCTCGACGAGGATACGTGTCACACGCCCCGGCAGCGCTGCGAGGCGCTGAATCAACGGCAGCGGCGCAAACGCCGCCATCGCGCCCGAGAGCGCCCCAATCGTCTCCTGACCCAAGACCGCCGTTACCCTCACCCGGGTCATCCGCCCACGCAGCTCAAGAGAGACCATCTGCGCGGGGCCTTCGATCGCATGGCCAACTGTGGCCGAGATCCCGAGCGCGTGCGCCGTCGCGCTCGGGAGCATGACACCTGGTGCCAGCGCCGCGTTCAACGGCAGCCTGTTGGAGAGGCCATCGAGGACCGCAAGCCCCGGGTCCGCGCTCGCAATTTGGACCGTCACCCCGTTCGCACGGGGACCCACAATCGTCGCCGGCAGATCGAGCACCGATGCCGCGCGCTTGACCCCGGGCAGCCGCTGTACATCGCTGAGCAGCGCTTCGTTGAAGCCATCCGCGCTACGGGATCGCAGCTGCAAAGTCGCCGGACCAGAGATACCCCTCACGATTTCCGCGGAGGAGCCCGTAATGCTGCTGTTGGCGACCTGCACCGCGAACATCAAAGCAACACCAAGCGCGATCCCAACACCCGCTAGCAGCTCCTGCGCCGGGCGCCTGCGTACCCGCCGCGCATACAGGTAGAACAACGCGGGGAGACGCACCGCCCCCTACCCCCTTGCGGCCGTCGGTGACGGCGAAACGGCGTCCAGTAATCCCCCAGGGGGATCCTCTGCCAGGAGCTTGCCGTCCTCGAGCGTGTAGAGACGGTCGGTGATCTCCGCTGCCCGGAGGTCGTGAGTGGCGATCAGAACCGCCGTCCCGCGCTCACGGCACAGGCTCGCAAGCAACGCCAGGATCTCCTTGCCACGCTTACTATCGAGGCTTCCCGTCGGCTCGTCCGCAAGGATCAGCCGTGGACCGTTGACGAGCGCACGCGCAATCGCAACGCGCTGGCGCTCACCACCGGATAGCTGCTCAGGGGTGTGCTCCAGCCGCCTACCCAGGCCGACACGCTCAAGCCATGGGACCGTCTCCCGGCGAGCCCGCCGCAGCGGCACACGATCCGCGAGTAGCTTGATCGCCGCATTCTCCACCGCTGGAACCCCGCTCATCAGATGCGCCGACTGGTAGATGAACCCCACCTCGTGGCGCTGGTAGTCCGCCAACTCTCCCGCCGAGCGACCGGCCAGCTCGCGTCCGTCGAAGCTGATCGTGCCCGCGTCGGGTGCAAGCAACCCCGCGACAAGCATCAAGAGCGTACTCTTGCCCGACCCCGATGGGCCGAACAAGGAGACGATCTCCCCCGGCTCGATCCTGAGCGTCACACCATCGACCGCGCGCACCACCTCACTCGGACCGGCGTATTGCTTGACCACACCCTGCAGCTCAAGCACGCTCACGGCCCCGCTCATCCCGTGCGAGGAGACTCAGCCGGCACTACCGACACAGGGCGACGCAACGGAATCACCTCCGCTTCGGGATCCGGGACGCCGCCACGCAGCACACCGTGATCGAGCGTGTAAACACGATCCACCCCCGCCAGCGCAGCCCCGTCGCCCGTGCTCATCAGCACAGCCACACCCCGACTCGCAATAACTCGCAACAGCCGCAGAATCGGGTCCCGATCAGCCACATCCACACCACACGTCGGCTCATCCAAGACCAACAACCGCGGAGATCTCACCAACGCACGCGAGATCGCAACCCGCACAGCCTCACCACAATCCAGCTCACGCGGGCCGAGCGCAGCACACTCCTCCACCCCCGCATCCGCAAGCGCCTCAAGCGCACGGCGACGTGCCGTCGCCAACGAAATCCGCTCCGCGAGCAGACCGCCCGCCACCTGATCCAGCACCGACTCGCCCTCCTCAGCAGAGAAGTGCAGCTGGACAAAGCCGATCTTTCTGCCCAACACCACGTCCCGACACCCGGCAAGATTGCGCTCGGCGAAATGGACTACACCCGCGTCGGGGCGCTCCATGCCAGCCGCGACCCGCAGCAATGTGGTACGCCCCGAGCGCCGCAGACCCCACACCGCTACCAGCTCCCCCGGGCCGATCACAAGCGAGACATCGCTGAGCGCTACCCGATCGATCCGTCCGTGCCGGTGGTGCTTGCTGACACGCTCCACCACCAGCAGACTCACTGCGCGCCTTCCCCCAAAGCCCAGCGTGCCGCCCACTCCCGAACCTTGCTCCGCGCAACAGGAACCCACTCAAGCTCCGCCGCCGCGATCCTTCGCCGCCGCTCCACGAACAACTCCCACAGGAGCTCCCCCATCGGGTCACTGACACCCTGCTCACCGCCCGGCGGCGGCATCTCGATCTGGCGCGCTTCACGCGCGCACTCCCCCTCGTAGCCGTCGATCACCTCCAGCAACATCCCGGGATTGCGCAACCCCAGCGACGCCAGCCGACTGAACAACTCAAGCCGCCGGGGATCGTCCCACAGAGACTCCCTTATCCACGACCGAGACGCAGCCACCCCCTCCGCGGTCGCCCGGTGGTTGATCCGCGGACGCCCCCGCGAACCACCCGCGCCGGCGACCTCCACATACCCATCCCGCTCCAACCGTTTGAGAGCCTCATACACAGTCCCCTGGCTGGCCGACAGAAACTCCCCAAACCGACGATCGAACCGCTCGTAGAGCTCATAGCCATAACTCGGTCGCTCGATCACCAGCGCCAGCACCGCATGATCGATCATCGACGCCACAGCCACCCCCACCACGGGGCACCACCAAGCGCTTGTGATCCAACGTAGGTCATCGTCGAAGTCCCCTCCGATTCCGAAGAGCGAGGCAACTATACGACATAGCCAAACCTTTTTGTCGATGGGGAAGGGTGGCTAACCCAGACAGGGCTTGTTTATATTCCGTCCCATTCTGATGATTCGATCAGATCCTTCTAGATCGCAGTCGGTCGGGGCGTCCCTACGCCGCGAACAGCCTCAGCTCCGGCTCCCGCTCCCCGCGCAGCACCTCGAGGTCCACCTCTACGCACCCGATGCCCCGCGCCTGCGCGAGCACTCGCGCCTGGGGCTTGATCCGCTGCGCCACCAGCACTCCCCGGCAGGATCCCAGCGCCGGGTCCAGGCGGATCCGCTCCAGGTAGCGCGTCAGCTGCTCCACCGCGTCGATCGTCGCGATCCGCTTGATCTCCACCGCCACCCACTCGTCCTCGCCGTCGCGGCACATCAGGTCCACCGGGCCGATGTCCGTCGGCCACTCCCGTCTGACGAGCCTGAACCCCTCCCCGCACCACTCCGGAGCGCCCGCCAGCAGCTCCTGCAGCTCGCGCTCCAGGCCCTCCTTCTCGAGCGTAGCCAGCGTGTCCAGCTCGTGCTCGATGTCCGCCAGCACCTCCCCGATCTTGATCTCCACGCGGTCCTCCTCGCGCTGCTTGCGCACCACCATGCGCGTCAGCGCGCCCCCCGTGTCCATCTCCTCTTCGAGCACCGTCGGCGGGGTCATCCAGTTCAACGGCTTCACGTTCGGGCCTCCCCCGTCCGCCCACACCATGAACGTCCCGTCCGCCTTCAACATCAGCAGGCGCACCGCCTCAGGCAGTACCGTCGTCAGACGGCCCATATAGGAGACCTCACAGCGGGCCACGATCAGGCGCATCCCGGGACCGTATCCGGTGCGCCGGACCGGAGCGGGGACGACCGCTCCGATACACGCGCCGCCAAACGCAGGGCCGCTCAGGCCGAGAGAGCACACGGGAGCGCGGGGCCCGTCACGCAGGTGGCGGGCTCCGCGGTGGGGTCTCCTGTACAACCTCCCCCTCGTGCTCGGCGCCCTCGCCGTTCAGCGCCTCGCGGAACTCACGCATCGTCTTGCCCGCCGCGCGCGCGAGCTCCGGCAGGCGTTTCGGACCGAGCACCACCAGCGCGACCGCCGCCACGAACATGATGTGGATCGGGTTCTCAAAGCCCATGCTTGCGCCGCCCAGAACGTGTGTCGATCGATAGGGAGGGGGCCCTGGGGGAGGGCCTGCCCTCCCCCAGCCGATTGATGTGGATCGGGTTCTCAAAACCCATCTCACCTCAGGCTAGCGCGACCGCCGCGCCGCGCCGCACCCTGCACTCGTGCCCCGGTCAGCGCGACCGCCGCGCCGCGCCGTACCCTGCATCCGTGCCCCGGCCAGCGCAACCGCCGCGCCTCACCCCGCACCCGTGACACAGGCGCCATCCCCCCAGATCGGGCGGCCCTATCCGCCACCCGCCGAGCCCGAGCCCTTCTGGCCCGCGCAGGCGACGATTCTCGCCGCGATCGCCTTGCAGCTGCTGCTCCCCAAGCGGCTCACCGCGGGGCCCCCCTGGCTGATCCCCGCGTTGGAGGGCGCGCTGCTGCTCGGGATGTTCATGGCCACCCCCCGCCAGCTCGAGCACGAGCACCCCCGCCGCCGGCGCGTGGCGCTCGGGCTCACCGCGTTCGTGAGCGCCGCCAACATCTACTCGCTGGGCGCCCTCACCCATCTTTTGCTGCACCGCAACGTCAGCAGCGGCCGCGAGCTGATCGTCTCCGGCGTGCTCATCTGGCTCACCAACTTCCTGATCTTCGCGCTCTGGTACTGGGAGGCTGACCGCGGGGGGCCGGGCCGCCGCGCCGCCGGCCACGACGGGCCGCCCGACTTCCTCTTCCCCCAGATGAGCGACGACCACATCGAGCCCCTGAACTGGCGGCCCAAGTTCGTCGACTACCTCTACGTCTCCCTCACCAACGCCACCGCCTTCTCCCCCACCGACACCATGCCCCTCACCCCCACCGCCAAGAGCATCATGGGGGTCCAGGCCCTCGTCTCGCTGGTCACCATCGGGCTGATCGTCTCACGCGCGGTCAACATCCTCTCGTAGGCCCGCCTCGCCACGACGACTTGCGTATAACGATCGTTAGACGCAATTTGAATTTTTAATATCGATACTCACCGGCTCGCCAGGGCACCTCGAAGCCGTCAGGGCGCCTCGGAGATCACGAGGCGCAGCGCGCCCGGGAAGCTGTCCTGCTCGCGCAGGTGCCCGTGCTCGGCGTCCCACGCGCCCGAGTCCAGCGCGTCCGCCAGCCGCTGCACCACGCGCTGCTCTTCGTGGGGCTCCAGCAGCGCCCACACCGACTGGGCACTGCGGACCTCCGGGTCCAGCAGCGCCTCCGGCCGGCGCCAGAACGCCTCGAAGAATCCATCCATACAGTCGCCCGGCGTCGGAATCCGCTCCACCCGCGTGCGCCCACCGAGCGCGGCCGCGATCTCATCGAGCGCGGGGAACCGCGGCTGCTCCTTGACCACGCCCTCGCGCAGGAACTCGTGCTGCCACGCCGGCAGCGCATCGAGCTCGAACGTGAAGATCACCACCGGCCCCCGGGCGACCCGGCGCAGCTCCGCCAAGCCCCTCTGGGGCGTCTCCCAGTGGTGGATCGTCACGCACGCCATCGCCGCATCGACCGCGCCGTCGTCGAACGGCAGCGCCTCCGCACGCCCCGCGATCGCCGGCGCCGCGTCGGCTGGACGCTGCGCCCGCATCGTCGCGCTCGGCTCTACCGCGAGCACCCAGCGATCGCTCGGCTCGTAGGACCCCGCGCCCGCCCCCACGTTCAGCACCGTGCGCGCATCCCCCAGCGCCGCGTGAATCCGCGCCGCGATCCGCGGGTCCGAGCGCCGATGCTGCGCGTACGTGCGCCCGTGTCGCTCGTAGTCAACGCGAACGCTCACGTGGCAAACCTTAGTGTGAGCCGTCTCCCAGTGCCCCCGACAGCGGGGGATTGGGGTGCCACCGGGGATCGAATGGGAAGGGCGGCCACACGGAGCCCCCGGGAAGGGCGGCCACACGGGCCCTCGGGAAGGGCTACGCCGTCGAGGCCATCTGCGGCTCGATCGCCAGCGCCTGCACCACGAGGTCCTTGACCTCCCCGTTCGCACCCAGGCCCAGCGCGCGCTCCAGGGCCTCGAGGGCCCCCTCGCGGTCCATCAGGCGCAGGCGCAGGCGGCCCACCCGCTCCCACGCGCCCGCGTCCGCGGGGCCGCGCTGCGCCGCGCGCAGCGCCGCTTCCGCGGCCAGGTCCACCGCGCCCACGTCCTCGTAGATCCGCGCCGCGAAGCGGTGCGGCGCCGGGTGCTCGCCGTCCGCCCGCGCCCAGTCGCGCACCGAGCGCGCCGCCGCCTCCAGGTCCCCCGCCTGCCAGAACGCCAGCGTCATCAGCCGCAACACCCCCACGTTGCCCGGCTCCGCTTCCCGCGCGTACACCAGCCGCTTCGCCGCCAGCGCATATTCGCCTTCCGCCATCGCCCGCTGCGCGGCCACCATGAAGCGCTCCATCCGCTCCCCCGCGGGGTCCGGTTTGGAGAAATCCACGAAGCGCATACTCCCCGCCGGCACCGTGCGAATGCCGTGGCTGAACTTCACCCGCGCCCACTGCTGGACCTCATCTTCGCCCGTGCTGTCGCCCGTGAAGTAGATCCCCGCCACCGTCCCCACCCCCCACTCGGGGTAGGACATGCAGCGCGCATAGCGGTGCACCACCGAGTGGTCGGGCACCCGCGAGCCGAACGGGTCGTGCTTGGCCTGCTCCGCCGCCGCTTGGCGGGAGCGCTGCTCCTCCTCGTAGGCCCTGCGCCCCGCCTCCTCCCGCGCTTTGCGCGCCGCCGCCGCGCTGACCCGCACCGCGTTGCGCGACACCTTCCCCCCGCGCAGGCTCTCCGCCATCCGCTCCAGGTGGTCCGCCGCCTCGTTGATCGCCTTCAGGTGGCGCTCGTGCTCGGGCTGCTTGCCCGGGGGCGCGAGGTCCGGGTGCCAGCGCTTGGCCATCCGCCGGCGCGCCAGCTGCACCGCCCGCTTGTCGAACGGGGGCTCCAACTCCAGCAGCATCATCTGCTGTTCGATATCCAGCACCGTGGGCACGAGCTACAAACGGTAGCGCGGGCGAGCGGTCCTGTTGACTCCCGGAGCGGCACGTGCCGCTCCGGGCCACCGCGCGCCGGGGGCCACTACGCACGCACGCCCGACGGCCGGAGGCCGTCCCATCCAATGCCTCTATCCTGCCCGGGAATGTCTGCCCAGTACATCTTCACGATGCACCGCCTCTCGAAGGTGCACCCCCCCGACAAGACAGTGCTCAACGAGCTCACCCTCGCCTTCTACCCCGGGGCGAAGATCGGGGTGCTCGGCTACAACGGCGCCGGCAAGTCCACGCTGCTGCGGATCATGGCGGGGCTCGACGAGGAGTACCGCGGGCAGGCCGCGCTCGCGCCGGGGGCCACCGTGGGGATGCTCGCGCAGGAGCCCGGGCTGGACGAGTCCAAGGATGTGCTCGGGAACGTCCAGGAGGGCGTCGCCGAGACCAAGGCCCTGCTCGACCGCTTCAACGAGCTCGCCGCGGATTACTCCGAGGAGTGCGCCGACGAGTTCGCCGACATCCAGGCCAAGATCGAAGCCGCCGACGCGTGGAACCTCGACACCCAGCTCGAGTACGCGATGGACGCCCTGCGCCTGCCCCCGCCCGACGCCGACGTCGCGCGGCTCTCCGGCGGGGAGCGCCGCCGCGTGGCGCTCTGCCGTCTGCTCCTGCGCGCGCCCGGCCTGCTGCTGCTCGACGAGCCCACCAACCACCTCGACGCCGAGTCCGTCGCGTGGCTCGAGCGCCACCTCGCGGAGTACAAGGGCACGATCGTCGCGGTCACCCACGACCGCTACTTCCTCGACAACGTCGCCGGCTGGATCCTCGAGCTCGACCGCGGGCGGGGGATCCCCTACGAGGGCAACTACTCCGCGTGGCTCGAGCAGAAGCAGGCCCGCCTCGCCTCCGAAGAGCGCGCCGAGCAGGGTCGCCAGCGCACGATCGCCGCGGAGCTCGAATGGGTCCGCACCAACCCCAAGGGGCGGCGCACCAAGTCCAAGGCCCGCCTCGCCCGCTACGAGCAGCTGATCGCCGAGGAGCGCAACGTCAAGCTCGACGACGTCCAGATCCACATTCCCCCGGGACCCCGCCTCGGCGCGAAGGTGCTCACAGCGGTGGGTCTGCGCAAGGGCTACGGCGAGCGCCTGCTGATCGACGAGCTCTCCTTCGAGCTCCCCCGCGCGGGGATCGTCGGCGTAATCGGCGCCAACGGCGCCGGCAAGACCACCCTGTTTCGGATGATCACCGGCGAGGAGGCCCCCGACGGGGGGACCCTGGAGGTGGGGGAGAGCGTGCAGCTCGCCTACGTCGACCAGTCCCGCGACGCCCTCGACCCCGCGAAGAGCGTGTGGGAGGAGATCTCCGAGGGCCTCGACCACCTCCAGGTGGGCGAGCGCGTCGTCAACTCCCGCCAGTACACCGCGGGCTTCAACTTCAAGGGCTCCGACCAGCAGAAGCGCATCGACATGCTCTCCGGGGGGGAGCGCAACCGCGTGCACCTCGCCAAGCTCCTGCGCTCCGGGGGCAACCTCCTCTTGCTCGACGAGCCCACCAACGATCTCGACGTCGACACCCTCCGCGCGCTCGAGGAGGCCCTCCTCGGCTTCCCCGGCTGCGCGATGATCATCTCCCACGACCGCTGGTTCCTCGACCGCGTCGCCACCCACGTGCTCGCCTTCGAGGGCGACTCCACAGTGACCTGGTTCGAGGGCAACTTCGAGGCCTACGAGGAGCACCGCCACGAGCGCCTCGGGGCCGCCGCCGACCGGCCCCACCGGATCTCCTACAAGCGGCTCGTGCGCGGCTGACCAACCTTCTTAGCACTCGCTAAGCTCCCTGGGAAGCTTGACCTCGACACGCTACAGATAGGGAGTTCTCATGCCTGGATACACCGCGAAGCAGATCGACGAGATGGAGGGCGCATTTGGCGGCGGCCTGAAGAAGGCCCGTGCCGAGCTGGGCGTCACCTCCTTCGGGATGCAGGTCGTGGACCTGCCCCCCAACTACAACGACTACCCCGAGCACGAACACGCCGAGGACGGCCAGGAGGAGGTCTACTCGGTGATCCGCGGCTCCGGCTCGATCGAGGTGGAGGGCGAGCGCCTGGAGCTCACGCCCGACGTGCTCGTCCGGGTCGGTCCCGGCATCAAGCGCAAGCTGTTCTCCGGGCCCGAGGGGATGCGCGTGCTCGCGTTGGGCGGCACGCCCGGGGCGGCGTACGAGATCCCCGAGTTCACCGAACTGACCCCCGCTGGAGCCTGACGCAGCGCTTCATTTGGGATCGTCCGCGCGGGCGAGCCCCGTAACAGGGTCATAGGCGCGGGGCTTCCATGCCCCGCGTCGTCGCCTGCGGCTTCCATCACGCCTAGTCGCGCGCACCAGAGAACAGTTGGGACTCAGCGCGCGAACGAGGTGTCCGCGTCCAGCGTGCGCGCCGCCGCCGCGATCAGCCGTGCGGCGGCGTGCACGTCGGCGAGCGCCACCAGCTCGACCGGGGAGTGCATGTAGCGCAGCGGGATCGACACCAGAGCCGTGGGGACGCCCCCGCGGCTGAGGTGCACCGCGTCGGCGTCGGTGCCCGTGTTGCGCCCGATCGCCTCCACCGTGAAGGGGATCTGTTCGCGCTCGGCCGTGTCGTGGAGCAACTCGAAGAGGCGCGGGTGGAGCGTCGAGCCGCGGCTCAGGACCGGCCCGGAGCCGAGCTCGTGCTTGCCCGCCTCCTTGACCTCGATCCCCGGGGCGTCCGTGGCGTGGGTCACGTCCACGACGATCGCCGCGTCGGGCTCCAACGCAAACGCGCTCGTGCGCGAGCCCCCGAACGTCGTCTCCTCCTGCGCCGCCGCCACCGCCACGAGCTCCCACGCGGCGCCCCCCGCCTGCCCGCGGCCTGCCTGCTCGCCGCCCGCCTGCTCGTGGCCTGCTCGCTCGCCGCTCTCCTGCCCGCCGGCGCTGTGCGCCCCATCCCCCTGCGCCACCAGCCGCAGGGCCTCCAGCGCCACGAACGAACCGAGACGGTTGTCGAGGGCGCGCGAGGCGATGCGCCCGTTGGGCAGCTCCAGCGGCTCGCCGGCGATCACCGCGACATCACCCACGCGCACCAGCTCGCGCGCCTGCTCGCCGTCGCGCGCGCCGATGTCGATGTGCAGATCGCGCACCTCGGCGACCTTCTTGCGCTCCTCATCGCGCAGCAGGTGGATCGGCTTCTTGCCGATCACCCCCGCGAGCTCGCCCGCGCGCGTGCCCAGCACCACGCGCTGGCCGACGAGGATCTGCGCGTCCCAGCCCCCCACCTCGCGGAACCACAGGTAGCCCTCGTCGTCGATGTGGGTCACGATCAACCCGATCTCGTCGATGTGGCCCATCACCACCAGCCGCCGGGCTTCCCGTCCGGGCACCCGCGCGGAGGGAGTGCCGACCACATCGGTGGCCACTTCGGCGCCGAACGCCTCCGCCGCCGCGCGCCACACCGCCGCGGGGGCGGTCTCGTAGCCCGATGGGCCACGTGCCGCGAGCAGCTCGCGCAGGACTTGCGGGAAGTCGTCACTCATGCCGCGAGCAACTGCCGCAGGACGTACTGGAGGATGCCGCCGTGGCGGAAGTAGTCGGCCTCGCGGGGCGTGTCGATCCGCACACGCGCCTGGAACTCGACCGGCTCCGCGCCCGCGCCGGCCTGCCCGCCCCCCCGCTCGGCGCGCACCGTCACCTCGCGCGGCGCCTCCCCGCCATCGTTCATCGACGCGGCGAAGCCTTCGATCGAGAAGGTCTCCTCGCCCGTGAGGCCCAGCGACTTCACGCTCTCACCCTCGGGGAACTGCAGCGGCAGCACGCCCATCCCCACGAGGTTGGAGCGATGGATGCGCTCAAAGCTCTGCGCGATCACGGCGCGCACCCCGAGCAGCTTCGTGCCCTTCGCCGCCCAGTCGCGCGAGGAGCCCGTGCCGTACTCCTTGCCCGCGAGCACCACCAGCGGCACCGCTTCCTGCACGTAGCGCATCGCCGCGTCGTAGATCGAGAGCTGCTCCCCGCCTGACGGCCCGCCCTCCGAGCGTCCCCCCGGTGCCCCCAGGTGGACGGTCACCCCGCCCTCGGGCAGCGCCGCGCCGTCGGGTGTCCGCAGGAGGTTGCGGATGCGGATGTTGGCGAAGGTGCCGCGCATCATCACCTCGTGGTTGCCACGGCGCGCGCCGAAGGAGTTGAAGTCGCGCGGCGCGACCCCCTGCTCCTGCAG
Organism: uncultured Solirubrobacterales bacterium; assembly: GCA_963747875.1. GTDB lineage: Bacteria > Actinomycetota > Thermoleophilia > Solirubrobacterales > Solirubrobacteraceae > Palsa-744. The sequence goes on along the minus strand of CAVVGU010000001.1, from coordinate 3,333,027 downwards.
GTAGAGCCCCGCGGGTCCGTCGCGCTTGATCGCGCCCGCGGGGGAGATGTGGTCGGTCGTGACCGAGTCCCCCAGCACCGCCAGCACGCGCGCGCCCCGCAGGTCCTCGACCGGTTGGGGCTCCGGGGGCATCCCCTCGAAGTAGGGGGGCAGGCGCGCATACGTGGAGCGCTCGTCCCACGCGAAGCGCTCGCCCGCGGGGACCTCCAGGCCGTTCCACTGCTCGTCGCCGGCGAACACCTCGGCGTAGCTCCTGCGGAACATGTCCGACTGCACCGCCGCCTCGATCGTCTGCGCGATCTCGGCCTCCGTGGGCCAGATGTCGCGCAGGTAGACGTCCCCACCGTCGGCGTCGCGGCCGAGCGGGTCGGCGACGATGTCGATGTCCATCGTGCCCGCCAGCGCGTAGGCGACGCACAGCGGCGGGGAGGCGAGGTAGTTCATCTTCACGTCCTGGTTGATGCGCCCCTCGAAGTTGCGGTTGCCCGAGAGCACCGAGACCACCGCGAGATCCTCCTCGCCCACCACCTTCGAGATCTCCTCGGGTAGCGGCCCCGAATTGCCGATGCAGGTCGTGCAGCCGTAGCCCACGAGGTTGAAGCCGAGCCGCTCCAAGGATTCGGTGAGCCCCGCGCGGTCGAGGTATTCCGTGACCACCTTCGACCCCGGCGCCAGCGAGGTCTTCACCCACGGCTTGCGCTCGAGGCCCCGCGCGAGCGCGTTGCGCGCGAGGATCCCCGCGCCAATCATCACCGAGGGATTGGAGGTGTTCGTGCAACTCGTGATCGCCGCGATTACCACGTGGCCGTGGCGCAGGGTGGTGTGTGTGCCGTCGGCAAGCGTCACCGGCGCCCCCCCGTTGCCCACGCCCACATCCGCCGCGGACCCGCGCGACCCCTGATCCTCCGACGCGCGTACCCCTGACCCCGGCTCCCGCGAGGCGCCTCCACCCGCCTCCAACGCGTCGACCCCGCTCGCCGCGGATGCCTGCGCGTGGGCCGCACGCGGGCCTTCGCCGTTGGCGGGCTCCTGCGAGGCGGTGGGATCGCTGGCGGGGAAGGTCGCCGCCACCGCTTCGTCGTCGCCGTTGGCGGTGGGCACGTAGCCCGCGAGCGCGCGGCGAAAGGCCGGCTGCGCGTCGGTCAGCGAGATCCGATCCTGCGGGCGCTTGGGGCCGGCGAGGCTGGGCACCACCGCGCCGAGGTCGAGCTCGACCTGCTCGGAGAAGCGGGGCTCCGGGGCGTGCTCGTCGTGCCATAGGCCCTGCTCACGCGCGTAGGCCTCGACCAGCTCCACCTGCTCGGCGGGGCGCCCCGAGAAACGGAGGTAGCGCAGGGTCTCCGCGTCGATCGGGAAGATCGCGCAGGTGGAGCCGAACTCGGGCGACATGTTGCCGATCGTCGCGCGGTCGGCGAGCGGCAGGCCCGCGAGGCCGGCGCCGTGGAACTCGACGAACTTGCCGACGACGCCGCGCTCGCGCAGCATCTCGGTGACGGTGAGCACGAGGTCGGTGGCGGTCGCCCCCGCGCGCAGCGCGCCGTGCAGGCGGAAGCCGACTACCTGCGGGATCAGCATCGATAGCGGCTGACCGAGCATCGCCGCCTCGGCCTCGATCCCACCGACGCCCCACCCGAGCACGCCCAGGCCGTTGACCATCGTCGTGTGCGAGTCGGTGCCCACCAGCGTGTCGGGGTACGCGCACGGCAGGGCCTCGGGGGACCCCGACGATCCGCCCGGCGCGCGGTCCCCCGCCCGCCCGTTCCCCGCCTGCCCGCTCCCCGCCTGCCCGCTCCCCGCAGCCGACCCCTCGCCATCCGCGACGAACACGACCCGCGAGAGGTACTCGAGGTTGACCTGGTGCACGATCCCGGTGTCGGGGGGGACGACCTTGAAGTTGTCGAACGCCTGCTGGCCCCAGCGCAGGAAGAGGTAGCGCTCCTGGTTGCGCTCGAACTCGCGCTCGGCGTTGATGCGGAACGCGTCACGCGTGCCGAAGGCGTCGACCTGCACCGAGTGGTCGATCACGAGCTCCGCGGGCGCGAGCGGGTTGATCTTCGCGGGGTCGCCGCCCATCTGCGCCATCGCGTCGCGCATCGCCGCGAGGTCCACCACCGCGGGGACGCCGGTGAGGTCCTGCATCAGCACCCGCGCGGGCGTGAACGCGATCTCGATCGAAGGCTGCGCCGCGGGGTCCCAGCCGGCGAGCGCCTCGACGTCGCCGGCGCGTACCGCACCCGAGCCCTCGGTGCGGAGCAGGTTCTCGAGCAGCACCTTCAGCGAGAACGGCAGGTGCGCCACGTCGAAGCGCTCCGCGAGCGCCGCGAGGCGGAAGACCTCGTACTCGCGCCCGCCCACCTCCAGGGTGCCGCGGGCGTCGAAACTATTCTCGCTCTGCGTCATACCCCGCAGTCTATGCGGCGCGCGCGACGCGGCCCTTGCCCTCACGCTTGCCGCGCAGGAGCGCCGCGTCGCAGGCCTCCAACAGCTGCTCCGCGGTCATCCCCGGCTGCCACTGGGCGACCCCGATCGAGGCGGACACCCCGGGCGCGAGGTCGAAGGAGGGGATCGCGCCGAGGCGTCCCAGCGCACGGCCCGCGGCGAGCGCGGCGCTCTCCAGATCGGCGTTGGGCAGGATCACCACGAACTCGTCGCCCCCGTAGCGCGCGACGCGATCGAAGGCGCGGAACTCCCCCATCAGCGCCCGCGCAACCCCGCGCAGCAGCGCATCCCCCGCGGGGTGGCCGTGGCGGTCGTTGACGAGCTTGAAGTCGTCGAGATCCATCAGCAGGCACGCCAAGCGCCCACCGGTGCGCGCGGCGCGGTCGATCTCTTCGCGCAAACGGCGGCGCATCGCGCGGTGGTTCATGCAGCCCGTCACCCCGTCGGTGCCGGCCTCCGCGCGGGCGCGCAACAGAGCGATCCCGTTCGCCGCCTGGTCCACCAGTGCCGCGGCCCGCTGGACCGTGCGCGCGTCGAACGGCTCCCCGGCGTGGCGTGCGGCCACCACCACCGCCTCCACCTCCCCGCGCACCGTCAGCCCCAACAGCAGCGCGCAGCCCACGCCACCCGTGGCCGCCAGCCGCGGCACGCTAGCCGCCAATTCGCGGGCGCCCACTGCGAGCACACTCTGCCCGGTGCTCGCCACCCACGCGACCCCCGGGGCACGCTCGGAGCGGGGGGTGCGGTAGCTGAGACGGCCCTCCCCGTCGAACATGTACACCACCACCAGCTCGCCGTCGTCCTCCCCGCCGTTCGCGGCGAGTTGGTGCACGTGCACCTCATCGGGGGGGGCGGGCCTCAAGACCGAGAACAGCTCACCCGCGAGCGCGCGGAAGATCGCCTCCGGCTCACCGACCCCGTCGGCCAGCCGCATCAGGCGCCGCAGACCGCCCAGCAGCGGCTCCTCGCCCGCCGCGTCCCCCACTCGTACAGGGGTATCCGTACCCACGCTCGCCATCACATAGAGCAATGTAGAGCACCCACGACACCCCGAGGGTGTTTTCAAGGGATTCCGCGCACGGCGCCCACCACCTCAGATACGCCTCTGACGGCGGTCGGCAAGCGAGCTGCGCCGCTGTAGAGGATGCGCCGCCCGAGGTCTAGCCGCGGGCGGCGCGCTGCTGGGGCCCCGTTCCCCGTCAGGGCCCCATGCTTGCCAACAGAGCGCTCACGCTCTGAAGGTCACGGTGGCGTACGCCTTGGAGGTCTTTTTCCCCTTCTTCGGCACGAACCCGACGCGCACCTTGATCCGCAGCTGCCTGAATTTGCCCAGCACTTCCGCGCCCATGCCGGTGAGTGGCACGTTGATCGTGCTCGTGCCCGCCTTCGAGACATTGCGCGTGACGAACTTCAGGTCGGTGCCGCTGCCGCTGATGCGTCCCGCCGCGGGGGCTTTCACGGTCATGATCGCGGTGATCCCCGAGGTCCGGTGTTTGATGATCTGCACCGGGCAGTTGGTGACGGAGATATTGGTCTTCTGGGTGATCTTCTTCCCGCTCTGGGCGAGGATCGTGGTGGGCATCGTGAGCGTCGAGCGGCAGAGGTTGCCGTTCGCGGCGAACAGCGAGTGCGAGCCGATCGGCAGGTTCAGCGAGAAGCTCGAGATCGGCACGTCGGGGAGCGATTCGAATTTCGAGGTGGTGATCCCCTTGCTGATGTTGGTGTGGCCGACCAGGATCACCGTGACCCCGTCGCCGCGCAGGATCAGGTCGAGGTCCGGGAACGCCGCGCCGCCGTGGGAGACCAGGTAGGCCGGCCCGGTCAGCTTGCCCGGGAGCTCCGGCGTGGTCACTGTCGCGCCGCCGACGCGCGCGCCTTCCTGGCAGCCCCCGGGCGGGTCGCCGCCCGCTTCGAAGGTCGCCTGCGGGCACGCTTTGTTGAGCGTCGTGTTGCGCGACGGCAGCTGCTTGGGCAGCGTGGTCGTCACTTCGCGGATGTTGGCCTGTTTGGCTTCCTGGCTGATCTTGACTTCGAGGCTCGCCCCGTTCGCTTTCGAGGTGTTCGCGCTGCTGGAGGCGCTGAAGTTCGGTTTGAACGCCAGCTTGCTGCATTCGGTCACGCTGAACGGAGTGGAGAGACCGCTCTGCGTCGCTGTCGCGCTCGAGCCCGGAACGAAGCCCGTGAGCGTCGATTCGGTCGCGAGTTTCGCGCAGTTCGTGGGGTTCGTGAGGAAGTTCTGGCGGTTGATCGAGAGCGTCACGACCTTCAGTCGCAGTGGAATACCTCCGACGATCGTCGGCAGTGTGCTCGCGACGACCAGCCGGCCGGTATACGGTTGGACGTTGACCGTCGCGCGGGTCACCACGTTGCCGAGGTTGAACGGACCCGCGATCGCCGGCACCACGATCGACATGCCGTAGGGCGCGCCCTGGTAGGGGCCGGTGAGGTACACCCGCCCGCCGGTGAACTGAAACGGCGTGGGACCGGCGCCCGCGGAGACCACGGCGACTCCGATCTGGCTGGCCGCTGTGCAGGTGCCCGCGTTGGCTTCCGTTTCACCGCAGAGCGTCACCGAGGGGATCGGCCCGACCAGGCCGGCCGGCAGCACCGTCTTGACCTGCGAGAGGTACTGCTGCCCATCGCTGCGCGCGAGGCTGAACGTGAACGAGGTCGGCGCCCCCGCGATCGCGGACTGGTTCTGCGTGCTCTGCGTCAGCGCGAACGGCAGCGGTGCGGCACACACGCCTTTGGCGTTGTTGCTGTCCACCACGAAGGCGCTCAGGGGCGATTTCGTGGCAAACGCGCCGATGTACGGTTCGAGGCTGGTTTCCGTCGTCGCGGTCCCGCACGCGAGCGGGTTCGCCAGCGGCGCGAGCGCGCCGCCGTTGAAGTGCAGGGTCAGGTTGCTGAACGGCTGTTCGGGGTTTTCCGTGAAGCTCGCGGTCACGCGGCCCGTCGTCGCGTTGGGCGTCGCCGTGCCTTTAAGGCGCACCGAGAGGCCGTAGCGCGCAGACTCCGCGTCGATGTACATCGTGTACGGCGGCCCCGCGATCGGACCGGTTTCAGGTCCGGTCAGAGGTCCGCCGAGATAGAGGCTGCCGGTCAGAGGTTCGCTCGCGGGCAGGTCGGGCACGACCAGACTGACCGTGCCGATTTTCGATTTTGCCGGGCACGCGACTCCCGGGGTCCTGCTGTTGATCCGCGCCTCGGCTGGGGTGCACGCTTCCAGGCCGGCCGCGGCCGCGGGGTTGAGCGTCATCCCTTCCGGCAGCGTGACCGTCGCGTTCCTCAACTGCGAGGAGTCGATGCCTTCAAAGCTCTGATCGTGCGGGATCGCGAGTTCCGTCGTGATTCCGTCGGGCTGATCGGACTGCGTCGTTTCCGGCGTCAACGAGAACGCCGGTTCGAACGGGACGGGCGAGAAGGGCGCCGCCCCGTTGCAGCCTTCGGTGGGGACCAGCGTGACGTATGACTTTGGAGTCGCCACACTCGTGGGCGAGCTCAGTGTCACCGTGCTCGTGGTCGCTGCCCCCACACCGGCGCAGTTGCTGGGCAGTGTGATGAACCCACCCTGTTTGGTCGTGCCGATGTTGCCAAAGAGAATCAGGCGCGAGGAGATCAACGGCAGCTTCGGGGAGACGTTGATTTCGTAGTAGTCGTGATAGTTACCCGCCCATTCGACGCTGCCTTCGATCAGGGTGTGGGCGAAATACTGCAGTGACTCCAGAATCGCCTGTTTTTCCAGCGTGGGAAAGCCCCCTTCTCCGGGTTTTGCACCTTCTTTTTCCGCTTTTTCGAAACCCTGTTTAAGCGCCGGCCCGCTCAAGGTCTTCGGCAGTTCGAGCGCAACCCCGAAATCGGATGCGAGGCCCTGCGGCTGCACGAGGTTGTAGACGACGCCTTTCAGCGGCAGATCGGAGATTGGCGCCGGCGCTTTCGAGACACCTTCCGGACCGGCGTAGATCGTCACCTTGTTGACGCCGATCTTGGATTCATCTTTGCACAGCGGCGCGAAGTAAAAACCGCTACCGGGAACGACTTCCTTTTCTTCTTCACTGGCGTCGAATTCCTTCATCGAGCACTTCGCCACGGCCTCCGGGTTGGTGCTCACGCCCGGGCCGACGTCGGTGCGAACGTGCGTTACGACCTTGCCTTCGGCGATGCCCACCGGCACCTGATTGGGGAATTCCCCTTCGGTGTTGACCTTGAAGTCAGTGACCCCGAACGGGGGATGACCCGCTGCCTGAGAGTATGCCTGCGCCTTGGCTTCGGTGGGCGTGGGTTCTTTGATGAGAGAGTATTCGAGTTCCGGCCCAAGGGTTACTGTTGTCGAACCGCATTCTTCGACCGTGCAGTTGCCCGCAACAAGTGTTTCCGCGCCGAATTCGGTCGGCGGCGCAGCCTGGGCCGCGGGCGCTACGGCGAGGCCCGCGAAGGCGAGCAGGGCGATCAGCCAGGTCCGGACAGCGCGGACCGTCGTGTCAGCGGGGAACCTCATGTCTCACATCCTCCCTCGTAGCCCAGGGTCGTCCTTGTAGTACCTGGAACACAGAGGTTATACCCAGGTTGCGCTCTCCTTACGCAACTTTTCGCCCAGCGGGCTTTTCGCTCAGTGCGAATCAGGCTGAGGAGTGCTCAGGGGAGCGACCTCTTCGCGGGCCACCTGGAGGGTCTGCTGGAGATCGATTCGCGAGAAGCGGTCGGCGAGCCGCTGCGAGGGCATGCGCAGCATCAGCGCCGTTGTGATCCCCGCGGGGGCAGTCACCCGCCGCGCGCGGCGCTCCACCCCGCGCTCGATCGCGTCGATCGCCGACACCAGCGGCGCAGGCTTCAGGAAGCTGGGACGTTTGCGCGCCATCCGCTCGGCGGCCCGCGTCTCTTCGCCGCGGCGCACCATGTCGGTGTCGATGAAGCCGAAGTAGCCCACCCCCACGCGCGCCCCCGTCGCGTGCAGCTCGATGCGCAGCGTATCCCCGAGCGCCTCCACCCCAGCCTTCGAAGCGTTGTAGGGGCCGATCAGCGGCAGGTGCAACGCCGCGGCGAGCGAGGAGACCGCCAGCGCATAGCCACCCGGATGGGCGATGTGGGGGCCCGCGGTGCGCAGCGTGTAGTAGACCCCGAGCAGGTTGACCGCGATCGTGCGCTCGAAGATCGCCGGGTCACCCCCGATCAGCGGCATCTGCGCGGCCACCCCTGCGTTGGCGATCACCACGTCGAGGCCCCCGAGCTGCTCAACCGCGCCCGCCACCGCCCTCTCCACCTGGGCCAGGTCGGTGACGTCGCACTCAAACCACGGTGCCCCCCCGCACTCCCCCGCCACCTGCGCGAGCAGCTCCGGCTCCAGGCCCGCCAGCGCCACCCGCGCCCCGCGAGCGTGCAGCCGGCGCGCGGCCCCTTCCCCGATCCCCCGCGCGGCGCCGGTGATCAGGATGCGACGGCCCTCCAGGGGTATCCGTGCGGCTCTGCTCATCTCTCTCACCCTCCGATGCTCGATCTCATGGACAGGCGCCAGCCTACATCGCGCGCTCAGCTCGGGAGGTGGAAGGGGACCGTGGTGATCACGATCCCCGGCAGGCGCCGCAGCGCGCGGCGCAGGCGGGGAGCCACCCCGTTGTGCAGCAGACGGTGCCAGCTGCGGCGCACGATCAGTTCGGGGAGCACCACCGTGATCGTGAAGTCCGGGGACTGGTCGTGCAGCAGGCGCAGGTAGCGCGCGAGCGGGGCCACCAGCGCGCGGTAGGGGGAGAGCACGATCTCCAGCGGCACGTGGTCGCCCCACACCTGCCAGTAGGAGCGAAAGCGCTTGGCCTCCTCGGGGTCCGTGGAGACGTGCAGCGCGAGCACCGGCTGGCCCAGCGAGGCCGCATACGCGAGCGCGCGCAGCGACGCGAGGTCCATCGCGATGATCGGCACCACCGTCAGGTTGATCACCTGATCCGGCGCCTCCTCCTGCTCGAAGCGCCCGATCAGCGACTCGCTGCGCGCGCGTTCGTGCAGGACCGTCGCGGGGGGCGGCGTGATGATCCGCGCGCGGGCGCGTGCCTGCAGCGGATGCAGCGCCACCGCCCGTCCCACCGCGAGGTAGTGCGCGCGGATGCGCAGGAACAGCACCACCAGCAGTGGGATCAGGATCACCACCAGCCACGCCCCCTCCAGGAACTTGGTGAACGCCGTGATCAGCAGCACGATCGCCGAGAGGAACGCCCCCAGCGCGTTGAAGACGATGCTCCCCCGCCACCCCGGCGCGCGCGTGCGCAGCCAGCGCACCACCATCCCCGTCTGCGACAGCGTGAACGCCAGGAACACCCCCACCGCGAACAGCGGGATCAGGCTCGTCACCGAGCCCCCGAACGCCGCCAGGATCAGCGCCGCGGCCGCGCCCAGCACCACGATCCCGTTGGAGAACGCCAGGCGGTCCCCCATCCGCAGGAACAGGCGCGGCGCCGAGTAGTCGCGCGCGAGGAAGAACAACAGGCGCGGGAAGTCGCTGAACGCAGTGTTCGCCGCCAGCAGCAGCACGAGCGCGGTGGCCGTCTGCACATACCCGTACAACACCCCGTTGCCGAAGCCGTTGTGGGCCAGCTGGGAGAGCACCGTCTCCGAGGTGCTCGGCACGACCCCCTCCAGCTGGATCAGCGCCATCGTGCCCACGAACATCACCACCAGCAGGCTCACCATCCACATCAGCGTCGTGCGTGCGTTGCGCCACTCCACGGGGCGGAACGCGGGGATTCCGTCGGAGATCGCCTCGATCCCCGTCATCGCCGTCGCCCCCGAGCCGAACGCCCGCAGCACCAGCAGCAGCCCCACCGCCTCCGCCGCGTGCACCGGCGGGCGCGGCGTCGCGTGGAAGCCGTGGCCCGCCGCGTCGTACAGGCCCACCGCCACCAGCAGGAAGATCGCGAGGATGAACATGTATGTGGGCGCCGCGAACAGCAGCCCCGCCTGGCGCACCCCGCGCAGGTTGCCCGCCACCAGGATCGCGATCACCGCGAGCCCCAGCTCTACTTTGTCGGGCGAGAGCGACGGGATCGCCGAGGTCACCGCCGCGATCCCCGACGCCACCGACACCGCCACCGTGAGGATGTAGTCGAGCATCAGCCCCGCCGCCGCGATCAGGCCGGGGAGCAGGCCCAGGTTGTCGGAGGCCACGATGTACGAGCCCCCACCGCGGGGGTACGCGCGGATCGTCTGGCGGTAGGAGAGCCCCACCGAGATCATCAGCACCACGATCGCAATCGCGATCGGCACCGAGTAGGAGAACGCCGCCGCGCCCCCCAGCGCGAGCACCACGAGCATCGCTTCGGGGCCGTACGCCACCGAGGAGAGCGCATCCGAGGAGAGCACCGGCAGCGCGATCAGCTTGCGCATCCGCTCCTCCAACACCGCCGCGCTGTGCAGCGCCGGGCCCAACAGCGCGCGGCGCACCGATGCCCCCGTCACACCCCCCAGCGTCTCGCTGTGCCCCGCCCCGCGCGTCGCTTCGAGCTCCTGCCCCGGCGCACCGTCGATCTCCACCGGCACGAACCGCGTGCGCCCCATCAGCACCGCGCCCACGCCCGTGCTCGCGTCCGCGCCTGTGCTCGGGGGCGCGCCCGCGCTCGGGCCTGCCCCTGCGCTGGGCGCGCCTGCGCCCCCGCCTGTGCCTGTGTCGACGCCCGGGCCCGCCCCCGCCGCGACGTCGGGCGCGCGGGACTGACCGAGGTTGGGGTCGCACGGCAGCGCTTTGATCCACTGCGCCCGGTCCCCCAGCGCCCCCTCCCAGCGGCGCCCGATCCCGCGCAGCACCTCCAGGTCGCTCTCCCCGAGCGCGGGGTAGCCCGTGGCCGGGCTCAGCACCACCGGCTCGTGCTCATCCCCCTTCCCCTCAGCTTGTGCCTCGGTCGGCGACTCGGTGGGGCTTCCCATCGGCGCCATCATCACACACCGCGCTAGCCGCGAAGGGAACCATGGGGGCGACGCGGCCTTCCAGCTCCAAGCGCCTGAGCGCATCCTCCACCGCCGCCTGGCTCGCCGGCAGGAAGGCCCCGAACTCGCGGTCGAAGCGCTCGTAGAGCTCCTCGCCGTCGCTCGGCTGTTCGATCAGGAGCCCCAGCACCGCGTAGTCGATCAACGACGGCACGTCAGCCGCCCCGGGTCGCGGGGAATCCGAGCGCCTGTGATCGCAAGCTGGTCATCGCCGGAGTCGCCATCCGATGCCGGAAAGCGCGGCAACTATACGACATACGGAAATGTTTTTGCGAATGGAGCCGTTCGGCCAAACCGGCCGTTCTTGCTTATATTCTACTTTGTTTTGCCTATCGGGATTCTAGAATGCCTCTCGGTATCCGGCTGGGCCGCCCTGTCACATGCCTAGCCTCAACCTTGTCCGTTCTGGCGATGCCCGCTCAGCGCCCGAGCGTGCGGACCAGCTCGCGGGCGCGGGCGCGTAAGACGATGCCCCTCAGCGCCCGAGCGTCCCGGACCAGCCCGCGGGCACGCCTGCGTAAGACGATGCCGCTCAGCGCCCGAGCGTGCGGACCAGCTCGCGGGCGCGGGCGCGTAAATCCCCCAACAGCCGGCGCACCTCCTCGAGGCCCCCCCGCAGCTCGGGGTCCCCCACCTCGATCGGCAGCATCGAGTCCTGCAGCATCCCCAGCGCACCGTCCGCCCTGTCCACCGCGTCCATCGCACTGTCCAGGAAGCCCTTCACGCCGCGCGACGGCGCCCCCTCCCCGGCCGGCGCGAATACGACGGCAGCGAGATCGTGGCGGGCGGCGAATTCCGTGTAGGTGCGCTGCGCTCGGCCATACGCCGTGCGCAGCGGGCGGAACAGCTCCTGCTCGAGCCTGTCCGCCGTGGCCTCATCGAGTTGCTCGTACGCCTCACCCACCCGCGCGAGGGCCAAGCCGATCTCCTCGATCGCCCCCGCCACCGTGTCCAACAGCTGCTGCCTCGCCTGCGCGGTCGTATAGCTCATTACCCCAGGTTATCCCGCGAGGGGGCACGTGCGAGATCACGATGCGTAGGAACCACAAAACCCGGGTACAGAACGCATGTCCCAGTTGGATCAGAGGCGAGACGGACTCCAGGAGAGGGGAGGCACGCTCATGAGGTTCTCCACCAACCCGAAGGTTGGGATACAGCTACGTAGGCTCGTGCTGGTCGTCTCCCTGCTGAGCGCCAGCGCGCTCGCCGCGGCCTCGCCCCCGGCCTGGGCAGGTTTCGGTATCGCCAAGTGGGAAGCCGGAACGTGTAAGCAATCCTCGTGCAACACCGAAGGCAAAGATCCCGAAGCCGAATTTTACACCCAGGCCGCCGGGCACCCGAACTTCGGCATCACCCTATTTGAATTCAATGCAAAAACCGAAGGTTTGGCGCAAGTCCCCGAAGGCCACGTCAAGGACGTTCGCGTCGATCTCCCGCCCGGGCTCGCCGTCGACCCCGAAGCGGTCGAAGCGTGCACCGAAGCAGAGATCGACGAACAGGTGAGGGGCGGCGAACAGGCCTGTCCCGCTGGGAGCGAGGTCGGAGAAGACCAGGCGACCGGCACCGTGGCGCTCACCGCACCGCTCGCAGGGCTTCTCAAACTCAGCCTCCCCCTCGGCGCAAATGTGACGGTCACGGAAAACTTCCCCGTATACAACATGGCGCGCAACCCCGGAGAGCCCGCCAGGTTCGGCGTGGCGGTCGCCAGCACCGCGATCAAACTGCTCGGCCTCGAAGCGGTCCTGTATCTAGAAGGGGGGATCAGCTGGTATCGGGAACCACCCACAAGTGAAAGCAGCGATGTCGCGAGCGGCGACTATCACGAGTACTTCGAGATCAAGAACATCCCCACCGCGCCCGCCCTCGTGACCTCGAAGCTGATCTTCTGGGGTATCCCCCGTGAACACAATCCCGCCGCGCCCGAAAAGGCGTTCCTCACGATGCCAAGCTCCCTGGCCGACTGCACCCAGCCGCAGACCACGTGGCTGCACGTGGACTCCTACGAAAACCCCGGCGCCTTCATCGCCGCCCCCGCCGAAACGCGCCTGCGCAGCGGGACATCCGTCACCGCCACCGGCTGCAGTGCCCTTGAATTCAACCCCACGCTCGCACTCGTACCCGAAACCAGCCAGGCAGACCAGCCCGACGGGGCACAGGTCCGTCTGCACGTGCCCCAGTTCACCACCGAACCATCCAAGACAGGCTCCCCCGCGCCGCAGAGCGCTGAAGTCACCCTGCCCGAAGGGATGACCCTCAACCCCTCCGCCGCCCACGGACTGCAGGCCTGCACCGACGCCGAGATCGCGCTCGGCACCGATGACCCGATCGGCTGCCCCGCCGGCTCGCAGATCGGAAGCGTCACCGTCGACGCCCCCGGCATCCCCGACGGCGCGCTCAGCGGTGGCCTCTATCTCGGCACCCAGGAGAGCCAGGAACCGGAATCCGGGAGCGAGTACCGCGTCTTTCTCGCCGCCGCAGCGCCTCAATATGGAGTCGGCGTGCGCCTCGAAGGCCACGTTAGGGCCAACGCCCAAAGTGGCCGGCTGACGGCGACCTTCGCGGACGATCCCGAGGTGCCCTTCGAAGACTTCACCGTGAAGTTCAACGGAGGCCCGCGCGCGCCGCTCGCCAACCCACTGAGCTGCGCCGCGGCGCAGCCGGCCGCGACCCTCACCCCCTACAGCGGCCAACTCCCACGAGCTGCGGCGAGCACCGGATTCACTCCCACCGCCGGCGGCACCGGCGCGCCGTGTCCATCGCCGCTTCCGTTCGCCCTGACCCAGAGCGCCCAGGATCACTCCGCGACCGCCGGGGCGTCGACTTCGTTCACGTTCAATCTCGCGCGCGGGGATGGGCAGCAGTACCTCGCCCAGCTCGACACCACGCTGCCCGCCGGCCTGATCGGCGCGATCCCCACTGTCCCCCTCTGCGCCGAAGCACAGGCGAACGCCGGCACCTGCCCATCCGCCAGCGAAATCGGCCAGGCGAGCGCCACCGTGGGCGCCGGCGCGGAACCGTACGGTTTCAGCGGGCGCGTGTACCTCACCGGCCCCTACGGCGGCGGCCCCTTCGGGCTGTCGATCGTGGTGCCCGCGATCGCCGGGCCGTTCGACCTCGGCGACGTGGTCACACGCGCCGCGATCGACGTCGCCACCTACACCGGGCGCGTGATCGTCGCGAGCTCGCTACCGCGAATCGTGGGTGGCGTGCCGCTGCGCCTGCGGAGCCTCAGCGTCACGATCGACCGCGCGGGCTTCCTGCTCAACCCGACCAACTGCGGGACGCTCGCCACCGAATCGACGCTCACTGGCTTCACCCCGGGAACAAGCGCGACGGCCACGCAGAATCTCTCCACGCCCTTCCAGGTCGGCGACTGCGCCAAGCTCGCATTCAAACCGAGCCTCCGCGCACTCAGCGGTGCGAAGACCTCCAAAGCCAAGGGGGCGAGCATCGAAGTCCGGATCATCCAGAGCCAGCACGGCGCGAACATCCGCGAGGTGCAGATGCAGCTCCCCAAGCGGCTCCCCACGCGCGACAGCACGCTCGAGCAGGCCTGCCCCGCAGCGCTCTTCGAAGCCGGCGGGCTGCCCCCGGGAGCGTGCCCCCCCACTGCGCAGGTGGGCAGCGCCACCGTCGAGACCCCCGTGCTACCCGGCGCGCTCCGCGGACCCGCCTACCTGGTCTCCCACGGCAGCGAAGCGTTCCCCGATCTCGACCTGATTCTGCGCGACGACGGCGTCGAGGTGGTGCTCGTCGGCCACACCCACATCTCGAGCACCGGGATCACCACCTCGACCTTCGAAAGCCTCCCCGATGTCCCCCTCTCGAGCGCCGTCGTGACCCTCCCGATCGGCGCACGCTCCGTGCTGAGCGCCAACGGAAACCTCTGCAAGGGGACGCTCAGAGCGCCGACCACGATCATCGCCCAGAGCGGGGCCAAGATCACCCAGAACACCAGGATCGCCGTCGGGGGCTGCCGGGTCAAGGCGCGGCGCCGGGATCGACGCCGCCGTAGCGGGCACCGGCGGGCTCGTGCGCACCGTCGCCGTCACCGCTGATCCCCGTCGCCGCTGAGCCCGCCATCACTGAGGTCCGCCGTCGCTGAGCGCCGTAGCAGCGGCTTCCTACATTCGCCTTACGCCCCCCATAGCGGGCTCTTGGGTGGCCCCCCGATGCTGCCCGCATGAAGACCGACCCCGGCGCAGCACGCGCATAGCCGAGAAAGGAAGGGCGATGTCCACCCCCTCGATCACCGCACCCGCCGGCCGCGCGCTCCGCCGGTCCTCCGCAGAGCGACTGCGCGGCGCCTTGCGTCGCTTCGTCCGTGGCCGCACCGAGGATCCCGTATGGGCGCGTCCGCTGCTGTGGCTGATCGCGCTGCTCGCCGGTGTGCTCACGCTCTGGGGGCTGACCCGTAGCGGCTACGCCAACGTCTACTACGCCGAGGCCGCCCAGGCCGCGAGCCACAGCTGGAAGGCGTGGTTGACCAACTCACTCGACCTCAACGGGACCGACAGCCTCGACAAGGGTCCACTGTCGAACATGCTGATGGGGCTCTCCGGGCGGGTACTCGGATTCTCGAGCTTCTCGATGCTGCTCCCCGAGGCGCTGTGCGGGATCGCATCTGTGCTGCTGCTGCACAACCTCGTCCGGCGCACCCTCGGGCACCGCACCGCGCTGCTCGCCGCGCTGATGCTCGCGCTCACCCCGATCTTCGTGGCGATGAGCCGCTTCAACAACCCCGACGCCCTGCTCGTCCTGCTCGAGGTCGCCGCCGCCTGGGCCCTCGTGCGGGCGCTCGAGTCCGGGCGCACCCGCCACCTGCTGCTCTGCGGCCTGTTCGTGGGGCTCGCCTTCAACGTCAAGATGCTCCAGGCCTACCTGATCGTCCCCGCCCTCGCCCTCACCTTCTTGATCGCCGGACAGGGGACCGTGCGCCGACGCGTCGGACAGTTGCTCGCCGGGGGCGCCGGGATGTTCGCTGTGAGCTTTGCCTGGTACGGCGCCATGATGCTCCTGCCCGCCACCGAGCGGCCCTGGGTCGGCGACACCACCGACAACTCCTGGTTCTCCCTCATCTTCGAAGCCAACGGGCTCAACCGCGTCTCCGGCAGCGGTGGCGGGGGCCCAGCCGGCGCAGGCGGCTTCGGTGGACCCGCCGGCCCTCTGCGGCTGTTCGACTCGATCGTCGGCGGCCAGATCGCATGGCTGCTGCCCCTCGCCCTCGTGGGGCTCGCGCTCGGCCTGTGGACCCGTCGGCGCGCGCCCCGCACCGACCTGGGCCGCTCCGCCTACCTGCTGTGGGGGGGATGGGGGCTCGTCTCGTGGGCCGTGTTCAGCTTCTCGGCGGGCATCTTTCACCCCTACTACACCACCGCCCTCGCCCCCGCCGTCGCCGTGCTCGGCGCCGGTGGCCTCGTGACCCTGTGGGACCGCGCCCGCAACTCCACCCTCTGGGCCGTGGCCCTCACACTGCTCGCGATCGCTACCGCGGTCCTCGCCGCCGTGCTGCTCGGCCGCGCCACCGGCTTCGCGCCGCTCCTCGCGCCCACCGCGATCGTCCTCGCCGTGTTCGCCGGCGCCGCCCTGCTGCTCACGCGCGTGCCCGCCACCGGCCGCTGGGTTGCCGCGCGCCGTTGGATCGCCCGCTTCGCCGCGACCGCCGGTCTCGCCGCCATCCTCGCCGGGCCCGCGTCGTACTCGATCGCCACCCTCGGCAAGTCGCTCGGCGGCGGTAACCCCCTCGCCGGGCCCGCCAGTGCCGAAACGGGACTCGGAGGTCTCTCCGGCGGGCCCGGAGGCGCAGCCCGTATCGGTTTCCTTGGTGGCGCTCCCCCCAGTGGTGCCCTACCCCCGCAGGGTGGACGCTTCGGCGCACCGGGGCGCCCGCCCAGCGCCCCTCCGGCCGGCGCACTGGCCGGCCGAGGAGGAGGCGGAGCCGTCAGCACACCCTCGTCAAGTACCTCGAGGCCCACCAGGGCAGCGCCACCTACCTCGTCGCCGCCGTCGGCTCCAGCACCTCCGGCAGCATTGCCCTGCAGAGCGGGCGCAACGTCATCAACATGGGCGGCTTCATGGGCTCCGACCCCGTGCCCACCCTCGCCAAGTTGAAGAGCCTCATCGCCTCCGGGCAGCTGCACTATGTGCTGCTCGGCGGTGCGCCAGGGGGCGGCCTGGGCATCGGCGGACCCGAAGCTGCAAACGCTGCGGTTCAGATACGCGATGCTTGGATCGAAGGTCACGGTACCGCAGTCAAAGGACTCAGTGCGAGCGCAGGCGGGGCGACGCTGTATTACTTCTAGGCGACGCCGTGGGGACGCTCGCCAACGCACCCGCCTGCGGCCCGAAGCTGACCCGCAGGCGCGCGCCCCCGCCCGGGGCATTCGCCGCCTCCACCCATCCCCCATGGGCCTCCGCCGCTTGGCGCACGATTGCGAGGCCCAGGCCCGACCCCGGGAGCTTGCGCGCGCCCGGCGCGCGGTAGAAGCGCTCGAACACGTGTGGCAGGTCCTCCTCCTCGAAGCCCGCGCCGTGGTCGCGCACCGTCAGCACCCCCCCGTGCAAATCCACCTCCACCGCGCCCCCCCGCGGGCTCCACTTGCGCGCGTTGTCCAACACGTTTGACACCGCCCGGTTGATCCTGTTCGCGTCCCCCCTCACCACCGTCCGCTCAACATCCACCGCAAAGTGCAGCTCCCCCCGCCGGCGATTGCGCTCCACCGCCTCACTCACGATCTCATCCAGGCACACATCCTCGCTCGCCCCCCCGTCGTTCGCGCCCCGCGCCAACTCCACCACGTCGCTCACCAGCGCCGTCAGCTCGTCCAACTCCCCAATGATGTCCCCCCGCAAGCCCTCCCGATCCTCCGGCGCGAGGCGCTCCGCATCCTCCAGGATCTGGATGTTCGCCCTCAGGCTCGCGATCGGCGTGCGCAGCTCGTGGCTCGCATCCGCCACCAGGTGGCGCTGCGCCTCCACCGAGCGCTCCAACGCGTCCAGCGTCGCGTTGAAGCTCTCCGCCAGCCGCCCCAGCTCGTCCCGGCCCCCCACCTCCAGGCGCTGGGTGACATCGAGATCACCTGCCAACCTCTCCGTCCGCCGCGTGAACCGCACGATCGGCGCCAGTGCCGCCCGCGCCACCAACGCCCCCAGCGCCGCCGCGATCGCGATCCCCACCACCCCCACGATGCCCAGGATCAACAGCACCCCACTCAGCTCGTGGTTCACCTCCGTCAACGGCCTCCCGATCATCACCGCCCCCCGCGCCCCCGTGCCGAGCGTCAGCACCCGCAGATCCGTCCCCCTCACCGTGCGATCGCTCAGCGCCCTCCCGCTGCCACTCCTCGCGATCGCCCGATCCTCCGCGCTCAGCGGGATCGCCCGCGAGGAGCCCTGGCCGCCCGGAACCTCGACCGTGCCCTCCCGCGAAACGAACTGCACATAGCCCGACGCTTCACCCAACGGCGCCGGCTGCACCGTGCGCGGGAACCCGCCCCCATCGTTGTCCCCCGCGCCCCCACCAGCACCGCCGGTGCCACCGCTCCCAGTTCCACTCCCGGAAGGCGGGTTCGGCGGCGGACTCCCCGGCAAGCCGTTTGCGAGCGGACCCCCCGGCGCGCCCCGTGTGGCGGGCACCCCCCGGCCTGTCGCCGGCCCGACAAGCGCCCGCGCGCGCTGGCTCAGCGATTTGTCGATCTCCCCCCGCAGGTCCGAGCGCACCGCGATGTACACGCTCACCGCCGCCCCCAACACCGCCACCGCTACCGCGAGGCCCGCCACCGCCGCGATGCGCGCCCGCAGCGTCACGGCTCACGCAGCACGTAGCCCACACCCCTCACCGTGTGGATCAGCGGGCGCGCACCCGCCTCCTCGAGCTTGCGCCGCAGGTACCCCACGTACACCCGCAGCGCGTTCGAGGACGCCCCGAAGTCATATCCCCACACCCGCTCGTAGATCTCGCTGTGCGCCAGCACCCGCCGCGGGTTGAGCAGCAGCAGCTCCAGCAACTGGTACTCCGTCCGTGTCAGCTCCGCGAATCGCTCCCCCACCACCGCCCCGTGGCGGGCGCCGTCGAGGCGGATCTCGGCAAACGCCAACGCATCCGGAGCTTCCTCCGGGGCCGCGCGGCGCAGCAGCGCCCGCAGGCGCGCCTTGAGCTCCTCCACATCGAACGGCTTCACCAGGTAGTCATCCGCCCCCGCATCCAAGCCCTCGATGCGGTCCCCCACCGCGTCGCGCGCCGTCAGGATCAGGATCGGCACCCGGTTACCCAGCAGCCGCAGACGGCGACACACCTCCAGACCGTCGATCCCCGGCAAACCCAAGTCGAGCACCACCGCGTCCGGAACCCCCTCCGCCACCGACTCGATCGCCCCCTCCCCGTCCTCCACCCTCTCCACCTCGTACCCGCCCAGCGTCAGTGCGCGCCGCAGCGCTTCGCGCACCGCACGGTCGTCGTCTACCACCAGGATCCTCATGCCACAGGAGGCGGTGTCCCATCGATGCTCGCGGGGATCGTCGGATCCCAAGCGCACACCCTGCACGCGTGGCGGAATGCCGAGCGCGCGAAGTCGAGCGCGAACGCATGCGGATTGGGGCTTGCGCAGACATCGTCCCAGTCGAGGATGTACTCGCCCACCGCCGCCTCCCAACGCGCCGCCACGGGGGAGAGCGTGGCGTCTGCGAACCCCTCCGGCGCCGGGTGCGCGTAGGCGTAGAAGGCCGCCTTGGGGTAGCGCGCATCGCCCGGCCACCACCCCACCGCAACCTCCTGGGCGTCCATCGCGTTGCGCATGATGAAATCCTCCGATGGGGGAGTGGCGGGCTCGCCGGAGAAGAGGTTCACCGCGAGATCGAACGAGCCCCACCACGCGTTGACCGGCGTCGAGCGCCCCCGGTAGGGTGCGCGGAACGCCGCTAGAACCAGCGCGGCTCGGGTCGCAGCGGCGAAGTAGGAGGAGACCTGAGCGGGGTCGTAGTGCTTGTGCTCATCGTCCTCGTCCAACGCCACGCTCCACGACACCTCCTGCGGGGTCGGGTCGATCCGGACGTCTCCCGCCAACTCGCCGATCGCCTGGAGCACCTCGCGGGTGACTTCGCCAACCGCTCGGTGTGGAGTGAGTGGCACGCGTCGCACCGCCCCCTCGCTGTGTTCGACGAGCGCCTCGTGCGTGCGCAGGTCGAGCACCACCACGAGCGCCCCCGGGCCCTCCGGCGCGGGCAGCGGAGCCGTCTCCCACCCTCGCGCGCTCAGACGCAGAGCCGCGTGCTGTAGCTGTGGCTCCGGTGGGGCCAGGAGCGCCGCTACCTTGCCGAGGACCTGAGTGTGCGCATGCAGCGTGTCGCACGTCGCGCTCCACTGCTCATAGGAAACCGACGGCGACCCGGACGGCATTCCCCCACGCTATCAACCGTGCCGCGCCGTCTCCCGTGGATCCAGGAACGTGCGGTATCCCGTGAATCCCAGAACGTGCCCTGCGGTGTCCCCTGAATCCAGATCCAAGAACGTGCCGCGCGCAGTGTCCTGTGAATCTAGGGTACGCGAATGTCGCGCGCACGAGGACCTCGCTCAGGCGCCGACGTATGCCGCGAGGTGCTCCCCCGTGAGGGTGGCGCGCCCGGCGACTAGGTCAGCGGGGGTACCCTCGAAGACGATCCGGCCGCCGTCGTGGCCGGCGCCGGGGCCAAGATCGATGATCCAGTCGGCGTGCGCCATGACCGCCTGGTGGTGCTCGATGACGATGACCGACTTGCCGGAGTCCACGAGCCGATCGAGCAGGCCGAGCAGCTGCTCGACGTCGGCGAGGTGCAGGCCACTGGTCGGCTCATCGAGGATGTAGACCTCGGTCGGGTGGGACCGTTTTTCCACCATTCGAGCGGCCAGCTTGAGCCGCTGACGCTCGCCGCCGGAGAGCGTGGGGAGCGGCTGACCGAGGCTGAGGTAGCCGAGCCCAACGTCGGCGAGCCGGGTCAGGATCTTGTGCGCAGGAGCGTTCTCGCCCTTGCCGGCCGCGAAGAACTCGGTCGCCTCCACCACCGGCATCGCCAGCACCTCGCTGATGTCCTTGTCGCCGAACTTGTACTCGAGCACCTCGGCCTGGAAGCGCTTGCCCTCGCACACCTCGCAGGGGACGGCCACGCCGGCCATCATCGCCAGATCGGTGTAGATCACGCCGGCGCCGTTGCAGTTGGGACAGGCACCCTCGGAGTTGGCACTGAACAGCGCCGGCTTCACGCCGTTCTCCTTCGCAAACGCCTTGCGGATCGGGTCGAGCAGTCCGGTGTACGTCGCCGGGTTGCTGCGCCGCGAGCCCTTGATCGCCGCCTGATCGATCGAGACGACGCCATCCCGGGGCGGGCGGGACTTGATAACCGAGCCGTCGATCAGCGAGCTCTTGCCGGAGCCAGCCACGCCGGTGATGACAACCAGCACGCCGAGCGGAATGTCGACGTCGACGTCCCGCAGGTTGTGGGTGCTGGCACCGCGGACCTCGAGCGTGCCCTGGGGCGTCCGCACCTCGTCCTTGAGGACGGACCGGTCGTCGAGGTGGCGGCCGGTGATCGTGTCGCTCCCCCGCAGCCCCGCGACAGTGCCCTCGAACACCACCTCGCCGCCCTCGGTCCCAGCCGCCGGGCCGAGGTCGACGACATGGTCGGCGATCGCGATCGCCTCCGGCTTGTGCTCCACGACCAACACGGTGTTGCCCTTGTCGCGCAACTGCGCCAGCAACTCGTTCATCCGCTCGATGTCATGAGGGTGCAGCCCGATCGTCGGCTCGTCGAAGACATAGGTGACGTCGGTGAGTGAGGAGCCGAGCTGGCGGGTCATCTTGACGCGCTGCGCCTCGCCGCCCGACAGCGTGCCCGACGAGCGCTCGAGCGAGAGGTAGCCCAACCCGATCTCCACGAACGCGTCGAGGGTCGCCCGGAGCGACTCGAGCAGCGGCGCAACCGACTTGTTCTCGAGCTTGCCCACCCACGCGGCGAGGTCGCTGATCTGCATCGCGCAGGCCTCGGCGATATCGATCCCCTTGATCTTCGACGAGCGGGCCTCCACGCTGAGCCGGGTCCCGTCGCACTCGGGACAGGTGGCGAAGGTGACCGCCCCCTCCACGAAGGCACGGACGTGCGGCTGCAGCGAGTCGGCGTCCTTAGCGAGCATCGACTTCTGAATCCGCGGGATCAGGCCCTCGTAGGTCAGGTTGACGCCGTCGACCTTGATCTTCGTCGGCTCCTTGTAGAGCAGGTCGCCCAGCTCCTTCTTGGTGAACTTCTCGATCGGCTTGTCCGGGTCAAAGAAGCCACAGCCCATGAAGATCCGCCCGTACCAGCCATCCATGCTGTAGCCGGGGATCGTGAGCGCACCCTCGCGCAGCGACTTGGTCTCGTCGTAGAGCCGAGTGAGGTCGATATCACTCACCGAGCCACGGCCCTCGCAGCGCGGGCACATGCCGCCGAGGATGCTGAAGCTGCGCTTCTCTTTCGTGGTGCGACCACCGCGCTCGAACGTGACCGCCCCGGCACCCGAGATCGAAGCGACATTGAAGGAGAACGCCTGCGGCGAGCCGATGTGCGGCTTCCCGAGTCGGCTGAAGAGAATGCGCAGCATCGCGCCCGCATCGGTGGCGGTGCCGACCGTGGAGCGAACGTCAGAACCCATCCGCTCCTGGTCGACGACGATCGCGGTCGTCAGCCCTTCGAGCACATCCACCTCGGGCCGCGCGAGCGTCGGCATGAAGCCCTGCACGAAGGCGCTGTAGGTCTCGTTGATCAGCCGCTGCGACTCCGCCGCGATCGTGCCGAACACCAGCGAGCTCTTGCCCGAGCCCGAAACGCCGGTGAACGCCGTCAGCCGGCGCTTCGGGATCTCGACGCTGATGTCCTTGAGGTTGTTCACGCGCGCGCCGTGCACGCGAATCAGATCGTGACTGTCGGCGGCTTGCGGCGCAGTCGACCGCGCGCTCCTCCTCGTCCTCGTGGCGGGGCTCATCGTAGCTCCATCACTCCGGCGAACGGCTCACGGGTCCTGAAGCAGCCCGAGGACGTTGCCATCGGGGTCGGTGAAGGTGGCCACCAGGCGCCCACCACCGACGTCGTGCGCGGGTTCCTTCACCGCGGCACCCGCAGCGGTCACCTCGGCCAGCTTCGCCTCGATGTCCGACACCTGCCAGAAGGCCACCGGCGAGGTCATACCCTGCGGTCCACCGCCCGGCACCAGCCCGATGTGCTGGCCCCCGGTGTCGAAGCCGACGTAGTAGGAGGAGTCGGCCTGCGGCGGAATGCCAAGCAGGGCGGTGTACACCGCCCTGGCGCTCGCCAGGTCGGACACGGGATGCAGCACAATCTTGATTCCCTGAGTGGCAGAGCCGGTCATGGTCACTCCTGAAGTCGTGGGTCACATCGACCCGGGTTTGTACGGTCGTGCGTTAAGACGAACGGCGAGACGCGAGATCGACAGTCGGCGCCCAAGTCCGCACCCCAGACGGGACCGGACTCGCCGGTGATGAGCAGAATCTCGCTTGCATAGAGGAGATTAGGGAGTGAGCACGGATGTGGTTTCGAACCACCGACCTCTCGCGTGTGAAGCGAGCGAGTGGCCAGTTGGCCGAGGGGCATTTTCGCCCAAGTTTATTGGGCTTTTCGAGGATACACGCTGCCCGCGGTCGCGCGTGGTTGCACGCGATAAGGCCGGATTTTGCGCGAATCCGTTCGATCGTTTCGTCCATCGTGGACGAAACCCGGAGTGCTGCTTAACGCCAGGATCGTGACGCGTCCCAAGCGGGAAGCGCTCTACTGCTTGCTGTCGGCGGCGGCGTCGTACGCGTCGAGTTGCTTGCGAAGCATCAGCGCCTTGAACTCGTCGCAGGCACGTTCGAACGCGGTCAGCTCCTCGTCGGCCGCCAGACGCCAAATCCGGGGCGGGCGGCCGCCAGCTGTTCCGGACTTGGCTGGCTGCCATTCAACGATCCCGTGTGCCTCGAGGAGCTCGAGGGTGTGGGCGACCGTCTTCTGGGAGGCATTGGTCGCCCGCTCGATTTGCGGGGTAGTGCTCGGTTGCGCACGCAGGACGGCAAGCAGCCGACCGGTCGCGTCCTCTGCGAGCAGAGCCACCAGTTGTCGTGTCGGGGGTTTCATGTAGTTTACGTACGTAAAGTAAGCGAACTCCCTTATGGTGGGCAGAGATGCTCCGAGACCCAAAGCGCAGCACGGCTAGTTGCAGTCCGCGAGGAGGCTTCGGGTGCCCGCGTGAGCGGCTCTCCCCGCCGTCTTCTAGATGCAGACCGGGCGATGTTGCGGTGTGGGTGCGGCTAGATCTGTCTGCCGTACGGGCCGACGCCCTGCGTGCCGCAGCGGATGGGGCCGGCGTGTCGCTGGACGCCTGGCTCGCGGTGATGGTCGAGTCGCTATCTCGCTACGCGAGCGGCACACCGTGTGGGCAGCGATCGCGATCGCGTTGCTCGCCGGCACGGCGACAGGATCGGCGCTTGCGCTCACGCATGCGCGCGACCGGATCGCTATCGGTTGGGGGCGGACCGTCGCTCTCGCGCTTCTCACTGCGGCGCTCGGGCTCGCCCGCCGAGCGTTCGGTGCTGCGGCCCTGCTCGATGCGCTCGGCGTCGCCGCTGCCACGGCGGCGCTGGCCGCTGCGGTGGGCACCGCCAATCAAATGCTCGCGCGGCCCTTGTTCTCTGATGCCGCGGGGCTGATCGGCGCGGCCCTGCTCGCTGTCCTCGCCACCATCGCTTGGACGGTGATCACGGCCCGCTCTAGGCGAGCGCCCTAGCGTGATCGCCTCCTCCCAACGCGATCCTCCCGCCGCGGGGCTGCCTGCGATCGCCTTCGCTTTCTTGTCGTCGTGAGGCTGGCCATCGCATTTGGCGTCTACGAGCCCGCACGCCTGCGCGCTCTCGCGGCAGGCCACATCGATCCAGCTCTCGCCCTGGCCGGGAGTCGTTCGACTGAGAGACATCTCGTTGCCAACGAGATGACCCACACTGAAAAAGCAGCCGTTTGCAGGAACTTCAACCAGCGACCTCTCGTTGCCGGCAACGAGAGGTCCCTCGCTGCTCAATTGCCCTTGCAAGGGCAGAAAGTCCAGCAACCACGCGACATCACCCAAAGGGCAGGGCTGGACAAAACGGGCCGGTAGCCGAAACCCTGGGTCGATCGACCTAGAGCAAAAGATGCCTATTTACAGGTATTTTAATGGGCACGGTTGGGATCGAACCAACAAAGATCAGCTGTTGTTCGCCGCGACAGACCCACTCGTCCAGGCACTGGCAGTTCTGAGCGTGATCCTCCTCACAAAGCGTGAGCACCGGCGACGGTAGCCCCGAGAGGCGCGCCGTACCGGTCATCGTTGGCGCTACCGCTGGCTTGCTCGGCGGCTACCTCCTCGACGATGAGCTGCTTGCCCATGATATGACCGATGCGCTCCAGGAGGGCGCGCTGGCGAGCAACGAAGAACGCTCCGAAGTCGTCCTCACGCAGGGCGCGGGACTCGATGAGATGCGACGCTAGATTCGTCTCCTCGGCCGCATCGGACACACCATCCGTCTCCCGAAGCGCTTGAAGGTAGGCGCTTGGCGCCCTGCCGCCGATGATGCGATTCGTGCGGGCGGTCAACGGGGTCTTGTTGACGATGCTTTCGAGTAGGCCCGGCGGGACGGGCTCCGGTTGGCGTTCGCTGCACCACTTCTTCGGGAAGATGTGGTGGATGTCCACGGCCTCCTCGAAGTAGTTCTGTTCGGTCGAGGCCTCACCTGTACGGAAGTCGAGAGCACCCTCCCGCAGGAGTAGCACATAGACGCCCTTGTACGCAGCGCTTCGCCTAGTTCGAAGGGTGTGCAGGCGTTCAGGCGCGAGGTTCGCCTCGGTGATCGTGCGCGGTACAGCCGCCTCGTCCTTGACGTACGTCAGGAGGTCCGGGACATCACGCGCGAAGCGTGTCTCGGTCGCTGAGCCGTACAGCTCCCCGAAAACGCCACACCAGTACCATCGCGCGAGCCTGTCGCGGATCAGCGGGCGCTCGATGCCATCGTCGCCAAGGATCGTGAGCACGACGGCAAGCGGCACAAGCTGCGTGTTGTAGGGCAGGAACTTGGTCTCGTAGATCCGCTCACGGTGCAGGAATCGCGCCGCGCGCCCGAAGCCGTCAGTCAGTCGGTCGGCCCACTCGAGATACTCCTCAAGAGCCAGCCGCAGGATGTCTCGCCGCTTGCAGCTCACGGCCGGCGCCCGATCCTCCGGGCCGCCGGCTTGGAGGTGGGCACGCCGCTTCGCGAGGGTGGCCAGCAGGGTCACCCCCTGCAGGAAGTCGGTGCTCGCGACGTCTTGCAGGACGCGGCGCTCGTGTATGCGCCGCTGGCGCATCTTCCAGTCCTCCCGCAACTCGAAATCTGGCGGGGCGACCGCCGCGAAAGACGCGGTCAACAGCTCGAAGACGCTGAGCGAGACACCGCCAGTGTTGACCTTCTCAAACACCAGACAGACAGCCTCCTTGGGCGTCTGGCGGTGCAGCTTGATGACCGGTAGCTGATACGTGCGGAACCGCTGGACGACCTCGCGCTCGAACGCGTCCCAAATGCGACTGAGCTCAGCGTCATGATTGTGATGCTCTCGCAATCCCGCCGCCCACTCGTAATGATCGAAGACGTGCCCGAGCGGGAACATGAGCTCCTCGTACTCGCGCTCGGGCGTCGTGAGGTCGAGCGCGACATCGCGGCCGAAGTTCTTCCGCAAGATCCGATCTGCTGGGATCGACCTCACCGCATCCTCCCGATCGACCGCTGGGTCGAGCGCTTTGCGGATATCGAGGTAGTACCAACGCTCGATCTCGTTGCCCTTCGCATCATGGGTCTTGACTGGCGTGCCTGCGATCAGCGACTGGAATAGCGAGGTCAGCCGCTGCTGGCCATCAAGGATCAGGAGCTCCGCCTCACGCCCGTCGGTCACCGCTCCCTCCAGCGGCCGGGTTCGGAACGCTATGTCGCCGCCATTTTCCAGCAGCATCACCGTTCCAATCGGGAATGACCTCGAGATGCTCGCGATCAGGTCGCAAATGTGGTCGTCGTCCCAGACCCATCCCCGCTGGAAGTCGGGAAGCTGAGCCTCACCAGTCTTCGCGTTGGTGAGCAGCTCAATGAGATCGGTCTTCGTGCTGTCGAAGGTGCTGATCGCCACCATGGGGCGTATTACAACGGTTCTGCCATGCGGACGTCGCCTGCCTCGGGATCTTCGTCGTGGTGCATGGCCTCACAGGCTGCGCAGCGAGCCAGGAGCCGGCCTTGGGTCGGGGTCCAGCTTTTGTTGTTAGTCTTTATTTTGCTACCACACCTCCGCCGCGTTCACGCTGCGGATCTACCGGCAGACCCGCAACCGCCGCCTCACCGACCGCGAGCGCTAGGCAATCTGGGAGCTGATGCGCTTCGCCGACGAGCCTGCCGAGTGCCCCTTCACGCGACAGGTTACGCGCGGCTTCGAGGGAGAGTTTAGGCCCATGAATGGGCCCATGACGATTTTGGCCTCTCCGCCGGGCTGAGCGGGTTCGCTGGCGACGAGCCGAATCCCGCTTGAATAAAGGAGATCCGAGAGTGGGGCTGCTTGGGTGCTATTCGAACCCGGAGATCCAGGTGCGGCTACGACGGTTGTCAGAGAAGTTGCAGCGGCTCGCAGCAAGCGACGCGGCTCTTCGTCCTTCATCTCGCCGAGACCGGAAGCTCCGGAGCGGCTTGGTGCCTAAAGCCATCGAGCGAGTCTTGGTCGCCTCCGGTGAGCCGATGCGGGCACGCGACATCCACGCTGAGGTCGAAGAACTGCTCGGGATGTCGGTGCCGGCCTCCTCGGTCAAGAACTGGCTGGCCAAGCAGGTCCGTGACCAGCAGCCCCAAGTCGTGCGGCTGGAACGCGGGCGGTATCGGCTGGCCTAACGCGCTCCTGGCCCGGCTGGGGCATGGCACTGCGGCTGCCGTGGCCGGGAGAGCTAGGCGGCCCTGCTCACCTCAGGCGTTTGGGAGTGCGTCCCCTCGGGAATTGCTGGCTCGCAGTCGCCGTGCAGAAGCTCCGGCGCGGGATCGAGGCCGTTGGGCCACACCACCGTTCGCGCTTCGTCGTCGACCCTGACCTGCCGAAAGTACTCGGGATCGCGCAGCGGCTCTCCAAGCGTCCCACGCAGCAAGAAGGCACAGTCGACGTCCCGCTCGACACCATCGTTGAACGAGACCCGCAGGCGATAGCCGTTGAGCGGCTGGACGCTGGTCACTCGGAGCATTCCTCCATGCTAGGGCAGAGGCTCGATCGGCACCAGGGGCTCCAGTTCCTGGGCGCGCGTCCAGTTATCGGCGAGCTCCTCGGTATGGAGGCGTGCCCACGCTCGGACGAGCCGCAGCGCACGCGGTGAGAGCGACCCGTTGAGTATTCGCAGCGTAGCGAGCTCGATCTGGGCGACCTCATCGCCGTACTGAGCGTGGAAATGTGGCGGAGGATGATCGGGGCGATACATCCATATGACGATGCCGTAGAACGTGGCCAGGCGAGGCACCGCGGCATTGTCGGCTACAGCGCGGCGGATACGGCCCAGCCCGGATCAAGCCGGGCGACTCCGTGGATCACTGAGAGGTCCCGCGGGCTCTCGGCAAACCGCACCGTCCAGGCCGCCGACGACGACTGCTGATCGTCCGCGGAATGGTTCGATTTAGCACGCGTGGTCTCCGTAGAAACGGCTTGCAGAAGCCCGATGGGCACGGGTGGTTTCGAACCACCGACCTCTCGCGTGCGAGTAAGAATCGCACAACGCTCATTTTGGCGCGTGCGAGCGTGTCGTCGTTTGGCTGTCAGGCGGCACGGGTACTACGCTTCGCAAGTCGATCGGTCTGGCGGGTCATCCAGAGTCACGATGCCTCTGGATTGGACGAGGAAGGAGTATGGGGCGCGGTGCGAGTCGCGATGCCGATAGAAACAACATCCTGTTCTAGCGACAAACGAGGGTCTATGTCGCCGGCACCTCGGAGGGGGTTACGGTGGTCACGGGCAGACCCGCGCCCGACACCTTGCTGGGAAGGTCGAGCTTCAACCATCGTGATAGTCGTGTGGGCAGCGTTGAGATGATCACCTCGTCGAAGCCGTACCGGTTGATCGCATCATGCACCGCTGCGCCCGGGTCAGGGGCACCCACGATTCCCTTGACGGGGGCCCCGGCGGCCTCGCTCAGCAGCGGCAGGGCGTGATCGATCACGACATTGGCCTCGCCGGTGCTCTGGTCCTCGGGGTCGACGATCTTGTGCAGGCCGTGGGTTGAGTTTGGGACGAGCAGCGTGAACGTGCACGGCCCGCGTTGCGCCCGCTCTCGCACGGCGTCGAGCAGGGGTTGCGTAGCGGCGGTCTTGTGTGCCACCACAAGCACTCGGATGGGGATCTCGGAGGACTCCATGGTCGGAACTCCCTTCTGGGTAGTTGGCTCTGATGATCGCATTTGCGCGCTCGCAGACGAGACTGGCAATGCGTCAGTCGACCACGGCTGGTTGGGCGCGCGTCGGGCGTTCCAAGCCGTGCTGCTGGCACTCGACGGGCTCCCCGCAAATGTCACTCGTTCGCTGAGAGTGTGTGCGGCTCTGGCCCCTTGGTGAGCTCGCCGGATCTCACCATGTTCGACACCTCCGTGGCGATCGTGTCGCGGTCGGCGTTCAGTCCCTTGGCCATATCGCCGGTAGTGCCATGCGGATGCTCCTTAACGTATCCAATAATGCGCCCGTCGATGTCATCCTTGTGCCGACGCGCTGCGGCGCGACGGCTGCTCGCGCGGCGCGCGGTTGCGCGACGTGTCGAGCGCTGCGGCACCACTGGGGGCGTTAGGAGCGTCGAGTCTGCTGGGGGTGGTGCTCCGTCCACAAATCGCTGCGTCTGTATTGGCTGCGTTTGCATTACCAAGAACCTCCTGACCCTCATGGAGGTGTCGCGCGAGAGGAAGAGGGCTCGAGACCAGACGCGTGAATCGATGAGCTAGGCCCGCAGGCCAGCTCAACTGCCCATGCTATCCCTTTC
Source organism: uncultured Solirubrobacterales bacterium (assembly GCA_963747875.1). Classification (GTDB taxonomy): domain Bacteria; phylum Actinomycetota; class Thermoleophilia; order Solirubrobacterales; family Solirubrobacteraceae; genus Palsa-744. The sequence continues at coordinate 3,303,582 of CAVVGU010000001.1, read as the reverse complement.
CGGGTCGCTTCCGACCGGCTCGCCTGACACGTTCCCCCGCTGCACGAATCGTAGTCGGCCACCATGCGACCAAACGCGCCGTCCCTCTTCCTCGTCGTCCAGCTTCCCTGCTGTCCGTCAGGCAGGTGCGGCAACCGTCCCAAATCAGCGCCTTGCGTCCTGGACAGTCGATCCACCCAGCCGACGGTGTCGCAGCGATACTCTCCAATGCGAGCCCTGCGGCACCCGCACCGCGAGCGGCGAGAGAACTGGAGCTTCAGATGCCGCCTCGAATAAAGCGTAGCCTCGAAGACGTCAGGCACACGACCTTGCACGGTCACGACTTGGCTTACCGTCTAACGGGCAGCGGCCCTGTCGTCGTGCTCGTCCATGGGATCACGTCCAGCTCGGCGACCTGGGAGCGGGTGATGCCCTACCTCCCCGACCGCTTTACCGTGATAGCCCCCGACCTGGCCGGTCACGGCGAGTCGGCCAAGCCCAGAGGCGATTATTCACTCGGCGCTCACGCGAGCAGCTTGCGTGATCTGCTGCTCGCGCTCGGACACGAGCGGGCAACCTTTGTGGGGCATTCGCTCGGCGGAGGGATCGCGATGCAGTTCTCCTACCAGTTCCCCGAGCGCTGTGAGCGACTCGTCCTGGTTGACAGCGGTGGCCTTGGCCGCGACGTCAACTGGCTGCTTCGGGCCGCAACGCTTCCCGGCTCCGAGCTCATTCTCCCCTTGCTCGCGGCAACCCGCCTGCTCGACGCCGGCGCGCGGGCCGGCGGCTTGCTCAGCCGGTTGGGCCTGGGCCTCGGGACGGATCTCGAGGAGATGGCGCGCGGGCACTCGACGCTGTCCGACAGCGCCGCCCGTGCCGCCTTCGTCCACACGCTCCGCTCGGTCGTCGAGCCCGGCGGCCAGCGGGTCGACGCCTCAAACCGGCTCTATCTGGCCGAACATCTCCCGTTCCTGCTGATCTGGGGCGAGCGCGACTCGATCATCCCTGTCTCCCACGGACACGCGACCCACGAACGGATGCCCAATAGTCGCCTGGAGGTGTTCCCGCACTCAGGCCACTTCCCCCAGCTCGACGAGCCCGAGCGCTTCCTCGACGTGCTTGTCCAGTTCATCGACTCGACCGAGCCGGCCGCAAGAGAGAGGACGGTTTAACGGTAGCGCGGCAATTCGGACGTCGATCTCTTCTCGTTCGTCTCTCCTCCAATCATCATTTGTGCGTACCGCTCAGGTCCGCGATCCGTCCAAGGTGATCAAGGAAATGCGCTGGCGCGAGGAGTGAGGGTGGGACCGATGGATTGCAGGTCTTTTCCGAATGGGCACGGGTGGTTTCGAACCACCGACCTCTCGCGTGTGAAGCAGCACCGGAAGAATATAAGAAAGCGCAAGAAACGGCTCTAACAAACCACATGCGGGACCGCCCCCTGATGCGCCGATCCCTTTAGATACCGGGACTTCCTGGTGGGTTTGGCCCACCAAACGGTCCCGGTGGGCCAAAGTCAATGCTGGCATGCATGTCGGGGCCAATCCTAGCGCTAGGGGTAGCGCACTCGTCTTCGGATCGTGCGGCTCGCTCGCACTCGCGCGCCAGGAGACATCTCAGGGGGGCCGAAGACAAAACGTGATGGCCGACCACTACGAAGCCGATCTGACCACACGCCGCGAGGTGTCGCGTTCGGGTAGCAGCTTCGCCGAGTTGTGCGCAGAGCACAGCGTCTTCTCGACACGGGTCTCGCGTAAAGAAAGCGTCCCCGCCGCTTGCGCTCAGCGCACAGCCTCGCTCCGAATTCCCGTCGTAGCTCTGCGCGCTCGGCTGCGTGCAGGATCGCGGCGGGGAGCATACACCGCCCCGTACGCCTCGGCTTCAGCGATCCGTGCTAGCTGGGAGACCGTTATGCCAAAGGCTTTCGCGAGCCCGCATACCTTGTCCCATGTCGGGTTGCGAAGCCCCCGCTCGATCGAGGATAGATAGGTTGGGTGCATTCCCGCCTCGCCCGCGAGAGCTTCGATCGAGAGGCGCCGCGCGAGCCGCAGTCGGCGCACCCCACCGCCGAGTTGGGCATTGCTCGGCGTCATCTCGTCCACCCGCCCTTCGAGTGGGTCGCTGGCCTGCGCTCCCGCGGCACAGGCAAGCGATCGAACAGCGTCCAGGGCGGCACCGCCAGCGCATCAGCGAGGATCAACAGCATCAGTAGTCCAGGCTCGCGCTTGCCCTGCTCAAGCGCGAGGATGTGCGAGCGGTCAACGTCGGAACGCCGCGCGAGTGCTTCCTGGGAGAGCCCGAAGCGCTCTCGCGCTGCCCGTAGCCTCTCGCCGAACGCTCGCAGCAGGTGCTTCCGCTCCGCGGCGTAAGCGTCATCCATCGCGCGTCACCTCCTCCTCCCTCTCGATGGCTTCGCGCAGTGCGCGGCGAAGGCGCCGCAGTTGCCGCTGTTCGCAGCGGATTCGCCTGAGCTGCCGAGGGACACTGGTGATCGCGACAAGCGCGGGGAGGATCATCACGACTGTGCGCACCCCGACGAACGGGACAAGCGCCGCAGTCACGGCACCGAAGATCAGCAGCGAGAGCCACCGAGCTTGGCGCAGCCGGCGCACCACACCCTCGAGCTGAACATTGGTCGGCGGCTTAGACACAGATCACCCCCATCCGGTCGATGTGCAGCGCGCACCGCGATGCCCGCAGCGACTCACCGTCGCGCACCGCGACACCCTCAGCCACAAGCCCATCTATCGCTGAGCGCACACCCACCGGGTCGAGGTCATCAAGCGCCCTTTCGATCGCGGCGACCGCCTGCCAACGCGGGCGCCCACCCGCACCAGACAGCAACTGCAACAGGACAAGATGCTCTCCGGGACGCACCTGCGCCAGCTCATCGATCCGGTTCGGGGCGCGCTTCACACGCGCGAGCAGCTCACCGAGCTGGGCGGCCCGGGATTTCGCCTCAGCACGTTCAACGGTGCTGGCCTCAGAGTCCTTTGCGACGCCCTGCTCAATGCCACGGCGCGTCTGGAGCGCTCGCAGCAGCGCTCCACGGTGCTCCCGCGCGTCCACGTCGATCACCTCGGGCTCGCCGTCCACAGGGTCAGTCCAACCGACGATGTCGAGTAGTGCCCGCGCGCCGCTTGCACGGGCGAGGCCCCCATCGACCCCGGCACTGATATTCCGCCGGACACGGGACTCAATCTCCTCATCCACTTCATTGATTTGGGTGCTCAGGTCGAAGTACGCCCCGTCGCGCACGAGCGGGACCATCTCGGTGGGGATCGTGATGACGCTCTCGCCGGGCATCAGATCGACACCAGCCCACGCGCGTACAGACGTCGCACGCACACCGACGCCTGCACCTGCTCGCCGTCGATGATCACGACGCCATCGGCTGCCAGCCGCGTCAGCGCCTCATTGATGGTCAAGGGATCGAAGTCGAAGACCTCATGCTCCAGCTCGGATCGCGTCCAACGCTCCGGGTGATCGTCTCGGAGCACATGCAGGACGAGCGCTCGCTCGACCTGCTCCTCGTCCGTCCAACCCCGCTGCTCCTGCTGCTCACTGGTCATCTTCGGCTCCTCCATTCGCGTGGTGGAGGCCCCGGAAGCTCTGCTCTGGGCGAAGATGACACCTCGCCGATGCCGGTAGGGTGTCGTCTGTGCCGGGAGTTCGCGCTCTCGGATCGGGTCGGGGCCGGGCTTAACCCGGCCCCTCCCACACCACCGGACATGCGGGTCCGCATCCGGCGGTTCGCGTCGTGTCCCGGAAACGGTGGTAGGGGTCGGCGAATCCCGTCAGGCCCTGCTCGACCCAGTAGGTGTCTGGTAGGGCGCGTCTGAGGAAGGTGCGTGCTGCGCGCCAGGAGCCCTTGTTGGTCATGGCCCACTCGCGGGCCTCCCTGTCGGGCATTCCCAGTGCTTGCAGGCGGCTCCATCGTGTTCTGATGCGCTGCCATTCCTTCCAGCGTGCCTGTCGCATTCTCCCTCTGAGCCAGCCGTCGAGTTCGATGAACGGTGTGGGTGTGTCGGCGAACGCGAAGTAAGCCGTCCACCCGACCGTGAAGCGGTTGATCTCGGTGATCCTCCGCTTCATCGAGACACCCCAAGTGCGGGAGGTCAGCCGGCGTATCTGGTCCTTGGCCCGCTTGCGGGCCTCGGGGTCCAAACGCACTTTGACCTCGCCGCGGCGGCGGTAGAAGCAAAACCCCAACAAGGGCTGCCTGACCGACCAGTCAACCGTGGACTTCCCTTGGTTGACCTTCAACTTGAGGCGATTCTCTACGTAACCGCTGATGCTCTGAAGGACACGGCGTGCCGCGCGCTCGCTCCCGACATAAATCCTGCTGTCGTCGGCGTAGCGCACGAAACGGTGTCCGCGCTGCTCCAGCTCCCAGTCGAGGTCGTCGAGCATGACGTTCGAGAGCAACGGCGAGAGCGGAGAGCCCTGTGGGGTCCCCTCCCCTGCCGCGTGCACCACCCCGCCATCCATGACGCCCGCGTCCAGGTAAGCCCGGATCAGCCGGAGCACCTGCTTGTCCTTCACTCGTCTTGCGACCCGCGCCATCAAAGCGTCGTGGCTGACCCGATCAAAGAACGAGTCGAGGTCCATCTCGACGCACCACCCCGCGTCACCATCTGCGATGAACTGGCGTGCCCGCTCGACCGCTTGATGGGCCGAGCGCCCCGGCCGAAAACCGAAGCTATGGGGATGGAAATGCGGATCGAAGACAGGCATGAGCACCTGCGATAGGGCCTGGCAGATCAGTCGATCCACCACCGTCGGCACTCCCAGCATCCGGCGTCCGCCCGAGGGCTTGGGGATCATCACCCTCCTGACCGGCGACGGTCGGTAAGTGCCCGCGTCAAGCATCGAGCGGACCTGCGGCCAATGGTCCTTCAACCATGGCCGCAGCTCCTTGGTGCTCATCCCGTCGATGCCAGCGGCACCGGCGTTACGCTCGACACGTCTGAGCGCCTCGGCGAGGTTCTCCCAGGCCAAGAACTGCTCCCAGAGACCCGCCGCCGCGGGGTGAGGTGCGGTGTCACACAGCGCCGAATAGTCGCTGCGCTCTGGACCGGACTCTTCGGGCTTCACCCTCAAAGCACCCCGTCCAGGCCCCCAAAGGGGTTGGCTGCGGTCAAAGCGACCGTCACGAGCACGCATGTCCTACGCCTCGACTTCGCGTTCGGCCCTTCCCGGCGACCAACAATCCCGCCGGTACTATGACCTCTGCTGACTTCTCCACGGCGAGCACCAGCCTCTCGACCAGCACCGTCCCCCACCCGGCGATCACACAATCGTGACCAGGCATCACGGGACACCCCTGGAGATCTCCCCAGGTAAGACCAGCAACCTTCACCACGCACCCGCCGCATCTACGTCTCGGCCCCTTGATGGCATAGGGCTTCGCCATCTACAGCTGGCTCGCCCGGACCGCGCCGCCTCAAATGCGATTCGTGTACCTCGGGTCGCAGTTTCGTCCTCCGGCTTCCTTCCCACCCCGCCTCACGACGACGCAGTTGCCTTCGACTTGTGGTTGGTGCCATCAACCTCCACAGGGGACTCGCACCCCCGAGCTGCTAATCATGCTGAGCGCACTGCCACGCCGGGGGCCGTGTGAGCGGCGCCCCGGCACTTTTATGGTCGATCGCAGCCTAGCATAATCAGACCAAAACGGCTCTGGTATGTGGGGCACCGCAACGCGAGCGTTCCCACCGTGAACAAGCCCGCCAACGCTGCCACCGCCGAACGCGATCAGCTCATCCTCGGCCTGGCCCTGCGCGAGTTGCGAAACCAGGCCGGGCTCACGCAAGAGCAGCTTGCCGAACGCCTCGATGCACATCCTACGTTTGTGGGTCGGGTTGAGCGTGGTCAGCGAGGCGTCCGCTGGAACACCGCCATGCGTTTCTTGCGTGCTCTCGACGCCGATCTGCGCCAGCTCGCCGACGCGATCGACGCGCAGCATGATTGAGGGCGTCGGCGTACTCCCGCCAGCATCCACCCAAAGGCTCTCGCCTGGGCCTCCCGCACCTAAGTGGCTGGCTCTGATCATTCCATCTACTCAGAGTCGGCGAGCATCGTCTAAATTGAGTTGCGCGGCGGCTCGCTAGCCCGGCTTACGTCATGGATGCGCTGCGAACCACATTGCGGAGAGGGCCTTTCCGGCGTCCGGGAGGAGGACGCATGACGCGCCGTCCGTGGCAACGCATCAAGGGATGGTCCCCCGAGGAGGCCGCCGCAGAGCTGCACAGCCGCCGCGAGCTGCTCGCCATCGAACTACGCAGACGCCCCACCGCACGCGGCATACCCTTCCCCGCGCTGGAAGAGGTCGTCAATGACGCAATCACCGCAGTCGTGATGGACAACCGCCCGATCCATGACCAGCAGCACCTACTCGGCGCGTTCTGGATCGCCGCTGACTTCCGGCTACGCCGCCACCACGAAGGACGCCACCTCACACGCCTCGGCTCACGACGCCGCATCGACCTCGACAGCGACATCGAACAGACACCAGCAGCCTACGGGGTCGAGGAGCAGGTCGAACTCATCGAGCGCACCCGCCGCGCCACCGACTGGCTCGCTGACCTCGACGAACGCGAGCGACTTGTCGTCTCCGTCATGGCGAGCCGCGGTATCGGACCGCTATTAGCATCCCGACTGCTCGGGCTGCCACTAGGCGACGTACGCTCGGCGGCGCGCTCAGCGACAGCCAAGCTCGACCGAGTAGCCGTCATCGCAGCCGCAGGCCGCATGTGCGACTACCGCTACAAAGCGATCGAGGCCGACGCCGCCGGCCACGCAAACGACCACCAAGCCCGAGCCGCACAAGCACACCTCGCCGCGTGCAGCTCCTGCCAAGTCGTCTACCGCGGCCTACGACGCGAAATGAGCCGCGACTGGCAGCGCCGCGCATCCGCAGCACTCACCCCACTACCCCTCACGAGCACCGCGCACGCCCGGCTCCTCGGAAAACTCGCCCACTGGTTCTCACAACGACCCAGCCTGCCACGCCTCGGCAGCGAGCGCACCGCCGAACTCGCGGGCGGCGCCGGAATCATCAAGGCCGCCGCGGCAGGCACAGCGATCGTCGCAGCAACCGCGAGCATCGCCGGCGGCCTGCACACTCTCACCGACAACCCACACCACACACACCACACACACCCACGCGTCGATCGCATCGCGCCAGCCGCCAGCACACAGGTCCTCGCCGCAGCGGCGACATCCACCCCGACGAGCGTCACACCCTTCAGCCAGCCCGCATCCCAGAAGACATCCTCCAATCACCCCACCCACAGCAACAGCCACGGCACCCCACAGACGAAAGCCCAGCGAGAATTCGGGATTGAAGGGACAGAAGGCAGCTCCTCACACTCGACGCCGACGGCGAGCACAGCTTCGGTGACACACGCTCCCATGGCGCATCAGGCTGACACAGCCTCCGGCACCGCATCTGAATCCATGCCCCCTTGAGCCAGCCAGAGTGCCTCGCACGCTACCCCGCCGTCTCACGTGGAAAGAGAGTTCGGGCCGGAATAGCGCCGAAAAGATCGGCTCCCTCAAGCCAGATTCGAGACTCTGCCTTGAGACCAACCTCGACAATGGTCAATGCAGCTAGGCAGCTGGCCGGCTGGTCCCCTATCCTTTCGCCAGTCCGAATCCAAACGAATTGAGGGGGTACCGATGACGGCGGAGAACACCACCTCGGGCGTCACGGCGGCCGTATCGGCGGGTCTGCACGAAGTTGGCTACGCCGCCGACAGCGACAAGATCACCCATCAGGAGACGATAGGCTCGGCCGACCTTCCGTGGACGTAGCAATGCTGCTCGAATGGAACCCAACGATCACCGCAGGTGAGTTGGGCGTCGCAGTCGGGACCTGCGCTCTCGCAGCGTTTACGTGGAGACTGGCCACCCTTACGGGCGCGATTGATCGCGACCACCACGAGCGAGAAGTCTGCGGCATAGCCCGCCTCGTGGACGGCGAGCTTTGGGGGTTGAGCAAGAGTATCGAGGAGGCGTTAAGCAACCACGAATGGACTCCGTACCTCCCAACTCCCCACAGAGCATGGGATCATGGCGGAGGAGCGATTGTCGCATCTATCGACTGGGATCCAGCAAACCAGTTGATCGCAGTCTTCACCGAAGTTACGACGTGGGAAATTATCGCGGGCAACCGGGGGAATAAGTTCGCGCTCACCAACGACGACAAGACGCAGTTACACGAGATGGCCAGGAACGTCAGCAACGCAAGAGACTGCCTGTTTCCACTAACGGTACCGCTTCACCGCAAGCAGTTCCTTCGCGCCCAGCGAGTTCTGATTCGACCCTTCAGGCGGTTGGTCCTATGGCGCCGAAAACGACGTCTCCGAGATTAGCCTAATGGTCCCGCGTCGGGCGGAGCGTGAGCCGCCGGAGTCGCTGCATAGTACTGCTGTTCATCTCGCTAGATTCCAGACTGAAGCGAGGAGCCACCACGGCGCCAGTGAGCCAATCCACACCTCAGACATAGGCACATCTGAACGCAACCCCCAGCGCCTCCGCGCGCAGCAAGAGTACGGGATCGCGGACCAACAACCGTAGTGCATAAACGGTCCGGGCGAGTCAAAGACGCTTGAAGTCATGCTGGCTGCTGTATCGCTGGCTACCTCATGCTCTGCGCGCCGGAAAGCACTTGTGAGCCATCCCGGGTTTGACAGAGGCTCCGTCGAACCCGGCAGCCGAAAAAGAGTACTTTATCACCGTCTTCGGCTAGACAACCAACTCGAGACACCGTTTTGGATCTGCGCGAGCAGGTCTCCTCCCAGCTTGACCCTGCTCAGCTGAGCCACCCAGCCTGACCGGTTACGCCTAGCGAGGAGCTAAAGCCCAATGTTCTAAGGACCGCTGGGCGAAGTCCTGGAAGTTGGCTGACGATGCGAGTAGGCCTTAAGCGCTTCGTCCGCCAATTCGGTTGTCGCCGTGTGGCGCAGCTCGGCTTACAGTACATGAGCAGTCGAGCGGCCAGTGTTGTCGATCCGCTTGCGGAAGCGCCCGCGAGTATGCCGGAGCCCTTTGGGGTGCCCGCGGGCCCAGCATTCCACCCACTCCGCGAAAGGACTCGACCACATGCTTTCCACGTTCACTCGAATATAACCTCCCCGCGCTGTTCACTGTAGGCCAATAACATATCGGGGCGGGAAGGCGTCGGCTCGCCAAAACGGGTATTAGCGTGTAAGCGCCGCGACTTCAGGCCGCTCCGATGGCTTGGATACTCCAGCGGAAGTTCTATGCCACAAAGCGACTGTCGTCAATCCCATTCAGTGGCTTCCACTCCTCGGGCCAAGCAAAACGCGCAGCGCTGCCAAGATTGGCTTGCCTGGGCTCTATTGATTGTCCTCGCTTTCAAATATTCCATCCATACCTCTGGGTACTGATCCGCTCCTTGATCTCCTCGAAAGATGGGCGCTTCATGCTGTCGCCGGAGACGTCGAGCCCCGGCTCGTGCCAGCATGCACCCCTAATTTGCGCAGTTGTTTTACAGCGCACTGCCCTCGAACGCCTGCTGCTAGATCAACCGGGCTCTCAGGCGGCGACCACCTCCACCGGGGTCCTGCTCCTGACCAACACCTGCCAGGACCTCGTCCAGCTCTTGTCGAAACCTCTCGCTCGGGGCTTACCTTCTCCATGCGGGCCGACCTCCACTCCGACTTGTTCAGGGTCAAAGCGGAGACTACGCCGCAACCTCAATTCCCCGCCCACAGAACGCGACCCAATTCGCCAACCGCTTTCTCACGCCAACACATCAGCGACTTCTCGCGTCCGGCCCAAAGATCTATCCGGAGCCCTGGGCGGGCACCCTACCGGCGACGGCCTGGTTGGTCGCCAGCGTCGTGTAGCAAGCGAGGTTAGCGGCGCGATAGGTGGCGCTGTGGGCATACAGCGCTTTAAGTACCCGCACCGGGCTTGTATGAGCGGGGACGTGCTTTACACCGTGCGCGTGCATGCAAACGACGTAGCGGGCGAAGGCCTTCATAGCACCCGGGGTGTCAAGCACCCCCTTGGCGCCCTGTTTGGCGTTTGACCGCGACGTGAGCGCCCGCGAGGAGGTAGCCGGCATCGGCGTCGAGCTTCCGCAGCCTGCGAGCAGCAGGACCCCCGCCAGAAGTATTGCGGCTGACATTCTCATTTTAGGTAGACCCATCCTTCCTTGCCGCACCAGAACTGCTCCTTGCCCGATCGGTTCGTCCCCTTGTACCAAGCGTATGCTTCTTTGAATTTTAGCGGAAGCGCGATGTTCGTGCCGGGCAGCGTCACGTACCATTCGCGCACGAGGAAGCCGATCGCATCGTTCTTCTGGCGACGTTCGAGGCTGTTTGCCACGGCTTCGAAGCGAGCTGCCATCCGCAGTAGAAACTTTGCATACTCGGCCGGCGGGATCGAGAGATAGTCATCGGCCACAGCCGCGGCCAGCAGCGCCGAGTTGGCCGCCAGCGACCGCAACCTCTGAGCATCCACCACCAATTCTTGCGCCCCGAAGATCGCTTTGTATTCGGAGAGCTTGCCGGTCGGGTCACTGTTGTCGAGCGGGTCGTCCTTCGCGTATTCGTAGACCGCGTTAGTTTCTTCGACCTTCGGGTCCACGCTCAGGAATTGTGCTGTCGCTGGGTCGTACTCGCGTGCCCGGAGGTAGATAAGCCCGGTGTCCGCGCTGGTGTACTGGCTGTCGTATCCGAGTGGGGTGGTTGCGGTGCCGGTGTGCCCGGTCTGGTTGCCGTAGGCGTCATAGGTGAAGCTGGCTTCGATAGCGCCCGTACTGCTGGTGAGCAGGCGTGTGCTGCCTTGCTGGTCGTGGTGTAAGTAGAGCACCGTGTTGGTGGTGTTGTTGATTTGCTCGACGGGATACCCACTGGGTCCGTATATGTAGCTGTTGGTGGTGTCGTTGAGGATCAGTGGGAGTTCTTCCGCTGTGTCCCAGGCAAGGTAGGTGGTTGTTCCGTTGATTGTTTGGGAGGTGCGCAATCCTTCGCCGTTGTATTCGTAGCTGTCTTTGATTTCGCTGGTTTCGCCTTCTTTGAGGCGTTCGACGGATGTTAGCTCGCCGGCCTGGTTATAGCCGTAGTTGGTGGCGGGACCGGTCGATGGTGTTCTTTTGGCGCGCTCGTCGAGTTCGTTGTAGGAATAGGTTACGCCGGTTCCTTTTTCGAGCTCGTCGTCTTCGTTGTAGGTGTTTTCACTCGATGCCTCCTGGGTAGGGTTGTTGGCGGCGTCGTATTTGTATTCGGTGCTGCCGTATTTTGTGACGCGATTGTCTTCGTCGTATGTGGCTTCCGTGACTTCAGCCCCGGGCAGCCCTTTGGCGGTAGTTTTCTTAACCTGATTATCGTTGTCTCGGGTATAGGCGAGCGAGGCGAGGGTTTCTGCGCCCTTGAGCATATCGACTTCGATCATTTGATTTGCTTCATTGTAGGAATACTTGTCTTCGTTTTTAGTTTCACTGGGGAAAATTGTTGCTTCGAGATTAGAGTTTGGATCGTAGGTGAATTTGGTTGTGTGTTCGAGCCAATCGGTGACCTTTTCGAGGCGCCTGTCTTTGTCGAACATTCGCGTTACTTCTTTTCCGCCTGGGTAGGTAATCTTGGTCTGATCGTTTGCAAGATCGTATTCGTATTTGACAACTTCTTTGTGGCCGTTTTCGCTTTCACTGAGCCGATCGAGTTGGTCGTAAGTGTAGTTAGTGGTGCCTGTTCCGTCGGTGATCTTCGTGCGGTCACCGTCGCCGTTATATTCGTATTTGACCGTCGAAGGGTTGCCGCTTGAGTAGCCGATTTCGGTAAGCCGGTTATCACGGTCGTATTTGTAGGTTGTGGTGCGTTTGGCGGGATCGGTGAGTTTTACCAGGTTACCAGCGGCGTTGTATTCCTTGAGCGTTTTATGCCCTAGGGGATCTGTGATTTCTGTGGTCTCCTCTAGCACGTTGCGCACGTATTTGGTCGTGTGTTTGTTGCCGTCGGTCTGAGCGATGACCTTCCCAGCGCCGTCGTATTCAGTTTCCGTGAGCGTTTTGTTTGGCGCTTCGGTCTTGGTCTGCTCGTTATCGGCGTCGTAAGTGTAGCTCGTTGTATGCCCGTTGGCATCGGTGGTCTTTTCGATGTTTCCGTCTCCGTCGTATTTGTATTCGGTGACGTGGCCGAGAGGGTCAGTTACTTTGAGTGGACGACCCTGTGCGTCGCGTTCTGTTTTGGTCCTATATTTTTCTTCTTCGCCCACTTTGACATGGCCGCGAGGGCTGACCATTCCTGCTTCCTGTGAGTCTTCGTTGTATTCCCATGTGCGCTTGTTGCCTTCCGGGTCGATTTCTGCTGTGCGATCGCCGTAGGAGTCGTATTCGTATTTCCACAGATGTTCCAGCGGATCGACCGTGCTTTCGACTTCCCCGTGGGAGCCGTATTTGTATTTCGTGATCTGGGTTTTTCCACCTGGCGCGGGCCGTTCTATGATTTCTGGGTTGCCGTGGCTATCGCGTTTATACGTAGTGGTCTCCCCGTCGGGAAGTTTTTCTGTTTCTATATCGTGGGTGCTGTCGTATGTCCATTTCGTTTCGTAGCCTTCGGCGTCCAGCTTGCTCGTACGATCGTTCGAGCTGTTATAGGTGTATGTGGTGGTGTGACCGTCGCCGTCAGTCACGCTCAATAGGCAGCTGGCAGCGTTATAGGAAAATATTTCGGTGGTTGCGCTGGCGGTGCCGTAGCCGTGCGTGGTGGTGAACGGCAGGTCGTTGCTGTCAAAGCGTTCAATGGTCACGGCTCCCGTTGCTTTATTTGTGGTCTTGGTGTAAAACGGCTTGTATTCAAATGTTGTCGTACGTTCCAGGGGGTCCTTCTGAGAGATAACCTGATGAGAGCTGTTATATTCCATGGTCGTGGCGCCGCCGCGACCGTCGGTTATTGTGGTGAGCTGATGTGAGCTACCGTATTTGAATTTCCAACGGGCTTTTTCTTCACCCGGCTCAGTGACGCTCGCTAACTGCCCACTTTCATATGTGTATTTGACTATATGCCCCATTGGGTCTTTGGCGCTTTCCACAAGCCCTTCAGAGTTATACGCCAGTTTGATTTTACGGCCCGCCGGGTCCGTGATCGCTTCCAAGCGCCCCGCTTCAGTGTAAGAGAGTGTTGTGGCGTTACCATTTCGATCGGTCACGCTTTCCAGACGACCGCTGCCGGTGAACTTGTACTTCGTCTGACTAGAGAACGTCAACGTATATCCGGCTTCAACGCTACCGCTCAAAGTATCTTGAGACCAAGTCGGTGCGGTAAACGATTCGCCGCTACCTTCCGCAAAGGGGACGGCGCTGCCCCCAGCTTGGACCACGATGGCCTTTTTATTGGCTTTTTCGACCACGAGATGGTCACTAAAAGAGCTAGTCCACCCATAGCCGAACATACCGTGTTCAGTCGCCGCCACAGCGGCCTGGGAGTTGTAGTACCGTGTCAAACCCAAACCAACGCCCCGACCGCCGACCGAAAGATCAGCCTGCGACTGAGAGAAATTGCCCGTCGCGCAATCCACCCCTTCTCCACATTCCGGACGAGATTCCCATAAAACCGATAAGTTTTCTTCTTCTCCGTACTGCGCTTCCGGTATGACGAACTTAGGGAAAGCGAACTTGATGCTCCCTGTTTCTTCTCGGATGGTGCCCAGATTTTCAAAGACCATATATACTTCGGTCACTCCCGTCCCAGCGGTCTTTTGGAATGTACCATTGTTAACAAACAGTGAGCCTTTGCCTTCTTCGGCCCAGAACGCTGTAGTTTCAGCATTCGCAGTAAACGTGCCTGTATTAATGATCTGAGCGCCTTTGGTCGCGATTATCTCTCCATGCGTGAGCGCCAGCGTGCCTTCGTTTACCAAAGATCGTTCTGTCAGCCGCGCCCAACCAAAACCCGTTGTAGGATCGATCGACCCCGACGCGCCCGCATCCAGCACCGTCGCGCCCGACCCCGACATCGTACTTTCTTCAGTCCACGAGAACGACCCTGACACGTGCAGCGTACCGGCACCAGTCAACGTACCCTCACCCTGGGTAAGACTTTCTACAGTCATCGAGCCCGCCCCAACACTCAATGTACCACTGATCAGAGACACCTTCGCGCTTTCGCTACTCACTCCTTCCTCGGTCACGTGGGCCGCGCCGGAAATTTTGATAGAACCCGCCAAACTGCCACCAGTTTGTGAGAACGAGCCCCCGCTGAGATTGATTGACTTCCCTTCGGCTGCTACCCAGCTACTTTCAGCATTAGAAGACGTGCTCTTGGTCAAAGACAGAGACCCCGCTTCGACGTATACCGCACCGTGATTTTCAAAATTCACAGACACACCCACTTCCGCGCTGCCAGCCGACCTCCGGAAAGTACCGGTATTAAGGAAGACCGAAGGCGATTCGCCAAACAGAGGGCTAGTCGCTTCCGAAATCATATCGAATGTCCCCGTATTCTTAACCCAACCTTTTTCAGACATGGAGATCTCACCACGAGCGAGCGTTAACGTCCCTTCATTGACCAACGACCGTTCAGTCAACCGCGCCAATTCGAACCCCGACGACAGTTCGATCGAGGCCGACGCACCCGGCTTAATAACCGTAGAGCCCGAACCCGACATCGTACCTTCTTTAGTCCATGACAACGAATTGGCAACATCCAATGTCGCGGCACCCTTCAATTTGCCGCCGCTCATCCTAAGGCCATTCACGCTAGAGGGTTCAAGCGCATTGCCCAGTTCAAGCGATGCACCCGAGAGCACCAAGGTCCCTTTGTCCAAGAGAACGCTGGCCTGGCCGCTTCCTCCGCTGAGCGTCACCGTCGTCCCGCTACCGATACACGCCACATCCGAAGAACTCGGCACTTTGCTCGTCGACCAGTTCCCCGGCGTCTGCCATGCCCCTTCGCTGGCGCCAGTCCACGTGTCGGTGCAGAGCGGTTCAGCCGACGCACCAGCGGGCACTACCGCCAACGCTACGAGCAAGGCGGCTAGGAAGCCGACGCACCGCGCCGTCATGGCGCGGTAGCCCCACAGCCTTGCCCGCCTTTCCAAGCACGCCTGATCGAACCGCATAGCGTCTGCCGACCTCTCCGAGTTGTCCTGCACGGAATGATGGCGGAGTTCTATCAGACGGAGCCGACGGGTGTCTGGCGATCGTACCCAATCATTTGATCGATCGATACTTACGGGGGTGGGTGACGAGCAATCCTCAGGCATGGTCTCACGGGTGGGTTTCCCTGGGGTAGTGCATCTGCGCGATGACGGGGGGCTGTCCTGAGCCGGGGGTGATGACGGCGGCCTGCCCGGTGGCCAGACACTGATGCGGGAGGGGTGGATCTCATACTCATGGCCACGGCGGCGGTTGCCCTTGCCGCTGGTGGTGGTCGCAAAGACCCGGTCCTCGGTCTGCTGGGTTGAGACCCAGACGGGCCGGGTGCCGGCGAGTGCGGCAATCAGCTCCGCGGACTCGGGGACGTTCTGGCGGTGCGCGATCAGCACCTCGATATTCGCTAGCACCTGCTCGCGCAGGGCGCCGTCGCCTGCGGCCTTGAGGTCGGCGAGCTCCTGGATGGCGAGGATCAGACTGATCCCTGCCGAGCGCGCGCGACCGAAGGGCCGCGAGACCTGCCCGGAGGCAACGGCGGAGAACTCGTCGATCATGACGATCGTCGGCACGGGCTGGCGCTGCTGGCGCGCGACCAGCGTCACGAGGTCGATTACGATCCCCGGCGGCGAGCATCTCAGAGAGCAGCAGCCGCCGGTCGGCCAAGAGCAAAGAGGATCGAGCCCTTCAGTGAGCTGCGCTGCCCTAACAGTCGGTTTTGCCTCGATCAACCTCCACCTTTCCGTCGAGACGATTCTCGCGCATGCAGCGAATACCGCTTGTCGCTCCGTGTCTGCATATGCCCAAACTTGCTCGGCAAAGCTCGGGGCCACAACATAGCTACGCATAGGATTTTCAGGATGCGCGCTCGGCGGGTGCATCTGAGCCCAAGCCAACGCAATCTCGGCGTACACCTGCAAGTGCATACGCTTCGGGACGCCGCGCCGCGCCCGGATGACTGTCGTGTCGAGCCTGTCTAGTGTCGTTGTGGACATCGTAACGCCTCCTCATTTTGGCTTGTGTTGCGACTTCAGGCCGCTCCGATGGCTTAGATACTCCAGCGGAAGTCCTGCGACAGCGCCACAAGGCGACCCTCTTCAATCCCATACAGTGGCTTCCGCTCCCGGGCCAAGCCCAACGCGCAGCGCTGCCAAGATCGGCTTGCCTGGGCTCTATTGATCGTTCTTGCTTTCAAATGTTCCATCCATACCTCCGTGGGACTTTGCCGCAAGGAGATATCGAACAAGACTCTGGCTGCATCTCGGAGCGGTATTTGAGAATCCGCAAACCTTTTCCGTGAGCTGCAACCTCAACGCATCCTCTTAGCGGCTCAGTCGAGAACTACGCGCTGGGCCGTGGCGGTCACTTTGGAGCCGAGCTGCTTCAGTTCCTCACGGGTGCATGCATTCGCCGGAATCGTCAGCTCGACCGCGGCAGTCGCTCGGCCCTCCGCGTCCACCACTACCGCGGCGACGGCATACTTGCCGGCAAGCGACTCTTCGTCATCAAATGCCACGCCTTCTGCCACAATCCGTTCAAGTTCGGCGCGCAGGGCGGTCTTGCCCCTGATCGTCTTAGGGCCATGTTTGGTGAGGTGCAGCTTGACGATGATCTCTTGTTGCTCCGCCGCGGGCAAGTGGGCTAGGAGCGCCTTGCCCGCGGCAGAGCAATGGACCGGCAAGCGCGTGCCCAGTCCGGCGCCCACATCGACCGCGTACTGGCCTTGGCGAGACCCGTGCCAACGATCGATGTAGACAACGTCGGTCCCCCCGAGGACCCCAAGCTTGGCCGTGCGTCCAGTTCGTGCCCGCAGCTCTCGCAAGTGCTCCCGGGCCACCCGACGGACAACGATCGAG
Organism: uncultured Solirubrobacterales bacterium; assembly: GCA_963747875.1. Lineage (GTDB taxonomy): Bacteria > Actinomycetota > Thermoleophilia > Solirubrobacterales > Solirubrobacteraceae > Palsa-744. The sequence goes on along the minus strand of CAVVGU010000001.1, from coordinate 3,286,623 downwards.
TCCAACAGGGAAAGTCCTACGTCGGCGACGCGCAAAGACAGGCGGTACTTGCGCGAAGGCGCCTGCTCAAGGTAGCCGAGCGTTACCAGAGTGGTTGCATAGCGATGTGTGGTCGAGCGACCCAAATCAAGCTCCTCTGCCATATCGGCAATCCCGCGGACAGGATGCTCAGGGGTGAAGCATGTGAGCATTTGCAGTCCTGCAAACAACGAGGACGAAAACCTGCCAGGATGCTCAGGGTCCAACGGCTTTGACATTCTCCTGCCTACCTATCCGAAGCGGTAGCTACCCGCTTTTTCGGCAACCGGGCATTAAATTGCACGCCATAACTCCACCACCACGAGTCCGTGACGGGCCGGCGGGAGATTGTGGGGAATCCCACGCCGGCCCGTGACGGTGTGGCGCACGGCGAGTCGGCCCGGCCGGGCCAGGAACGACAGCCGTCGCGGTCAACCCGCCCGAGACGCGGCCCGTACCCCAGATGGATGCCCGAACAGCACCGCTGATCGCGCAGTCCGGGTGGAGCGATTCGGAGGGCGACGGTCCTCCCTCTCCACCTCGTCGTGTTGACCGTATGGCCGTGTCTCGTTGCGTCACGCCACCAATGATGACAGCTTCCAACAGGGTTCAGCAGCGGTCATTTCCTGCATGAATATAAACATTCATTTATGAATCCCCCCCCCTTAGAATGGCATGGAAATATTAGTTTAAGAACCCGAGCGGTAGTGTTGGGCGCGCTCGGGCCATCACCGGCTGATGGGTGCGGACCTATCCCTGCCGTTGCTTGAGCACCGAATGTAGAGCATCCAGCGAGCTTGCGGGAATTGTGGTGCCGTGTTCCGAGGATAATCCGTGAACCGTTGCCTGGGGTCACTATCACACTTCGCCACCGTGCTGCCTCGATCTTGGGGGCAGCGGGCAGGACTTCCCACTTCGAGAGAACCGCGTGCAGCACGGCTCGCATCTCAAACATCGCAAGGTGGTGGCCGGGACAACGCTTACGACCACCTCCCCAGGGCAGCCAAAAACGTGGGTGTGGCGGATCATCGAGAAACCGCTCTGGGATAAAGGACTGTGGGTCGCTGTAGAGCTGCGGGTCATGGTGTAGAAGATGTATGCAACCCAATAGCTGAGCGGGTGGCTGAAGAGTGGTGCCAGCGATCTCGAAGTCCCGATGAAGGACTCGCGGAATCGTACACAGAAAGACAGGTCGATGACGCATCGTCTCCTGAATGGTCGCTGTTAGATATATGTCTTCGTCACGATCTTTCTCACTAAGAAGCTCACGCAGGACTCTAGGATGATGGGCTATCAACTGGAAGGCCCATGCTAGCTGGGAGGCTGTAGTCTCGTGGCCGGCAAGCACAAGTGACATGATGTTGTCGCGTATCTGCTGTGTCGTAAACGGAGTTGAGTCAGGGTTCATAGCTCCGAATAGGAACGGTAACACGCCCTGCTTCCGAATAGCATGGTTTTGAATTAGACTGTGGACGAGCTTGTCAACTGCATCACTCTCAATTGAGAACTTTCTCCATATTCTGCGCCATCCCGGCAAGTTGCGCAACTGAGGCTCCTGCAATGTGAGACTGTCCGTAATTGACAGCATGGCTACCAGGCTACGATGGAGTTCTATGGCGAGGCTGTTCTCCTCCCCGAAAATGGTAGTGAGAATCACCCTAAGTGTCAGCGAGCGAAGATAGGGATGGACCGCAAAAGGTTGGTCTGATGGCCACAAGGCCGTCTCGCGCTCCACGACGTTATGGACCGTCGCCTCGTGGTCGGCCACGACTTGATGATGGAACGCCGGCATTATCGCCTTGCGGCCCGCCATGTGCTCAGCTTCCTCCAATAGCATAAAGGACTTCTCGCCAACCAACGGCGCAATGGCCGCGGCGCCGGCGCCAGGGTAAAGAACATCGGCCGGCGCCGTGAGAACTGCCCTAATGTCTGCCTCGTCTGAGAAAAACACACTCGGCGGGAGGCCAACCGGACTCATAGTGAAATGATTGCCCTGTGTATTGTGGCGCCATTCCAAATACTGATGAGGCCACCGCCAGAACAAATAGGTCTGCGCAAGCGAAGGTAGTCTAGAGGTTGGCGGCAGCGGTGGGCTTCCCGAAAGGCTAGAGCGGCGGAAAAGAGGAGAGCCGTGCATTACGCCGCCTGCTGCCCATAGAGGACACGCCACGCGCGGAGTACAAAAACAAGAAGATGACTGAGATTCCCGGTGGCTCGCGCAATCTTGTGAGTGTTGGCCCGCGTGGCCGGAGTACGCGCGCTGTCCTTCGAAAGATACATGGCAACCATGCAGCCGACGATCACCAGATGGCGATGCCTCGCAGGTAGTCTGATTAACCTCTCGAATAGACCGCCCGATGACTTCGATAATCCGCTCGACTGCTAGCTGCTGATCTGGGTAGTGCGTGATGTAGCTATGCGCGTCGTTCGTTGCATCCTCGGCCATATCGACGTAGCTGTCGAGCATCGTCCCCGCGAGTGACACCCAAGGTAGGTATGCGTCGTATATCTTTTTGGCTTCTGCGATTCCCTGCGTAGGTTCGGTAGCGAGCGCGAGCAGCGCAAAGATTGTTAGCCACGCACTGGCACCCCCGCACCACTCGAACCAAGTAAGCTCGGGCCGTTCCGGGAACTGCCTTTTGCTCCACGCTAAGAGCTCGGCGTCACGGAAGGATGGGTCTAGTGGTTCGTCCTTTTAGTTCGCTGGTGATTGCAGGGATCTCGTAGGCTTTGCTGAACCTGTTGCTGGTGGTGTCCAGCGATGATGGGGGTTCGGTATGCCTGCTTTGGCGAAGCGCATTGAGATCGGAGACGACGATCGAGCGGAGCTCGAGCGGATCGCGCGGTCGGGGGTCGAGCAGGCGCGGATGGTGGAGCGTGCTCAGATTGTGCTCTGCGCCGCGGAGGGCCGGTCGGCTGCGCAAATCGGGCGTTTGTTGGGGTGCTCGGAGAACACGGTGGCGAAGTGGCGTGCGCGTTATGAGCGCGATGGGATCGGTGGGCTCGGAGACTTGCCGCGGTCCGGTAAACCGCTGGTGTACTCCCAGGCGGACAGGGCGAGGCTGATCGCGAAGGCGTGCACGCGCCCACCCGAGACGCGGGAGGGGGCGCAGCAGGAACGCTGGACCTATGAGCAGTTGGGTGAGGCGGTCGGGATGTCGGGCTCCCAGGCGCATGTGATTCTCTCGCGCGCGGATATCAAGCCGCACCTGACTGAGTACTGGATCATGAGTGACTTCTCCCAGCCCGAGTTTGAGGAGCGCTTGGGTGAGATCTGCGGTCTTTACGTGAACCCGCCGGAGAACGTGCTGGTGGTCTCCTTGGACGAAAAGACCGGCATCCAAGCCAAGGCGCCGACCAAGCCAGACGCGCTGCCCGCCCCTGGGCGCCCCGCCCGGCGCGAGCACGAATACACACGCAACGGTACCCAGTGCCTGTTCGCCTGCCTGAAAGTTCACGAAGGCGACGTGCTCGCGATGGCATCAAAGACACGCAACCGCTTTGACCTGATTCGCTTCCTCGACCAGCTCGACTCAGAAATCCCCGTGCTCGACGGCCAGCAGATCGTTGCGGTCAGTGACAACCTGTCCACCCGCGGCACCCAAGAGGTCACCGACTGGCTGGCAGAACACCCACGCTGGAGCTTCCAGTTCACCCCAACCCATGCCTCGTGGCTAAACCAGGTCGAGATCTTCTTCTCAATCCTCTACCGGCGGCTCCTGAAGCACGGCATCTTCTTCAGCGAGGAAGACCTAGCCGAGCAGATGCTCGCATTCATCGAGACCTACAACCAGACCGCCCAACCCTTCAACTGGACCTACACCGGCAAGGTCCTCGAGGCATAAACCAGCGAACTAAAAGGACGAACCACTAGCTCGTGGTTGAGTGCTAGAACCTCTGTCAAATGTGCTGCATGGTCTACGAACGGACGAACGACGTGAAAGGAGGGTAGGAGGACGCAAGCCCGTTGGCAGGTGACTGTCAGCCGGCGGAGATACCCGCCATCGTGGGTCCAGAGGTGGAATCTGTAGTAGTCCCTTATCGGGCCGATGGGGTCGAGCGCGTCGCGCAGTGCGCCGTGCAGACATAGTCCATTGACGACCCCGATGTGCGCTCCGCGCTCGCTTGTGCAGTCAAGAAAATCGGCCAGAATCTCATAAGCGACGAGTAGTCGCAAGAGATTTGGGTTGCCGTGTCGCGGCAAAACCCAAAACAGGGCGGCCCCGTCGATATTTGCGCGCTTGCGATCGATCGCTCGCAGCGCGTCGTGTCGTAGTGGGCCATCGGGGATGGCAACTGCAAGCCCGCGCCATTGATCGACCTCGCGGGCGACCGCTCTCAGGCCCCAAAGTAGCTCGCGCGTGCTCGCGGCTGCAAGCGCAGCGAACTGGTGCGGAGAGAGGGTCGCTCGACTAGCTGGCGAGCTATGCGGGCTTAATGGTGCTTGCGTGGACCCGGACTGCGAGATATCCGGGAATCGCAACGATCGCAAGCGCCGCGATCGAGACAACACCGAAGCTACCGAGCGCGATAGTGGCTCCAGCGCTGATAACAATGGGGAACCCCGTGACGGTAGCTAGCGCATGCGAGATTACAAGCTGACCATAGACTCCGAATACGGCACCGATCGAGCACCCGGCCCCTAGCAGGATTGCGCTTTGGATGAAGACTGCTCGCCAGAGGAGTCCGCGGGTGAACCCCTGTCGCTTGATGTAGGCAAGCTGGTCGCGCCTCTGGAGAATCATCGAGCCCATCACGCCGGCCATAGCAAGGATCGCGGCGATTAGGACCAGCTTGGCGATCTCGGTAAGACGTGCGAGCCCTTGGCGACTGATTGTCTCCCACTGTCGTTCTCGTTCCCCGGCCGTCTGGACGATGAGGCCGGGGTTCGCGCCAAGCGCCCGCTGAGCCTCACGACGGCCCTGGGCTGGTGGGACTCCTGGGCGGAGTGTGATCTGAAGCGCACTCGCGTCCGAGGACCCCCATGCACGCGCATAATCTTCCGAGTTCATGATGACCGTACCGGGCGGCCATCCTCCGTTTGTGCTCAGGCCAGCCACGCGAAAGCTAGTAGGAATCGGGGATGGCAGCATGAATGGGCTGCCCAGGTGCAGATGCAATTCGTTGGAGAGGGCTTCTGAGATCACCGCCCAGCCATGACCGCGAAGTCGTGCATTGACCGCGGCCGGGGTGCCCGAGATCAACTGGCCGGACGGCATCGGCATTGATGCCGTCCGCGGTGGAGCGATGATCCATAGCCTTCGATCACCGAAGGTCAAGAACCCTCCGCGGTAGATGTGGACCGCTTGAACGCTAGCTAACCGCGTGAGCTTGCTGGCGATTGAGCCGGGGAACGGGGTTGTGCCCAGCGTGTTCGCGGTGCCCCCGGGCGATATCCAGAGGTTAGTGACCCGATTCCATTCCGCCGCGGTCTGGTCAAGTCCGGTCTGTAGGTTGTGCTGAGCGCCTTGCATGGCTACGCTGCCGAACACCGCGATTGCACCCGTGGCCGCGACGGCGAGTGACCGAACCCGGGTGAGTGGGTCGCGTAGCTCGATCAACGCGAGCCGTGTGGAGGACGCCCCGAATTGCCGCTCGATCACGGCAAAAGCGGCAACTACCGCTTGATAGAGGAACGGAAGTAGACACATCAAAGCGACGCACATAGATACGATAATCAGTGTGTAGTTCCTAGCTATCGCAACCTGGGGTCGGAAAATCAGAATCAGAGTCGTGATCGCAAGACAGCCGACGCCAAGGATATTTCGCAGCGGTGCCCACCCTCGTAGGGGTCGCTCGGTAGCGATCGAGGATCGCAGGGGCCGAGCCAATATCACTCGCACCGGGGCGAGCACTCCAACGAGCGCAGCGCCCATCCCAGCACAGACCGCGAGGGCGATTGTCTGCCACGTCACGATCCGCTGCGCGCCAACCGGAAAGGCGAATGCGAGATACCCAGGCTGGGGACGGAAGACTTGGGTAGATAGAAGCTCGCCGAGTCCTATACCGAGCGCGCACGCAAACACTCCGATGACGAGCGCTTCAAAGCTGAGCAACTGGACAGTCATCGTCCGGGTCGTGCCACGCCTGCGCATGGCCTCAATGAGCTTCCGACGCTCCGGAACAGTGAGCAGCATCGCATTGAACGCAAAGAGGAACCCCACGAACGCTGAGAGAGCCGAGAACAAGCCCTCTGCCTGCTCGGCTGGCGCTGAGGCGACGCTGAATAGCTGAGCGTCGAAATCGGCGGGGGTGAGGTCTAGGTGTTCCCTAGACGCAAACGCCGTGAGCGTCGCTCGGACCTGTGTCTCGCGCCCAGGCCGAACCCGGACGAAGACTCGGTTGATCCGACCGCGCATACCTGCGAGACTCTGTGTGTAGGAGATTGGCGCGACAGCGATCTGGCTGTTGCTGAGTCCTCCGATTTCGGGTTCTCCGAGCGTCGTGGCGATCAGACTTTCGCTCACACGCGCACCGATCTGAAGTTTGACGGTCTGTAGCGGCCCGGCGCCGATCCGTGCGGCGAGGGGTGCAGGCACCGCGAGCGCTCGCTGGTGTTCAATCTGCTTGGCGGTGAAGCGCCGCAGCAATCCCCCGCCAGAGCGCGCGAATCGCGGATCGGCACCAATTAGATTAATTGAAACCGAGCCGCGCGGGCCGATGATGGTCGCCTGCTGGTCGATCATCGGCAGCGCCGCCTCCACACCCGGCAAGCGTTCCACGCTGCGAGCGAGTCGCGCATTAAAGCCTTCGGTGGCACGCGAGTCGAGCTGGAATTGCGTCGAACCGACTACCTCACTGGCGAGGGCTCGAACAGAGCCGTCAAGACTTGTGGATGCAACCTGGCTGGCAAATAGCAGGGCAACACCGACCGCGATCCCGAGGACCGCTAGAGCCTCCTGCAAGAGCAGGGAGCGTTCCCGCATGCGTGCCCGATAGACGAACAAAATCTCACCGAGCGACATCATGGGATTCGTCCCGCCAAGACTCCAGGGTTTAGGAACAGCTCGTCAGGTTGGTAGTCCTGAAGGTGCCCATCGCGGAGTTCATACGCCCGGTCAGCGAAGCCGACCGCCTGTGGGTCGTGGGTGGTTAGCAGGATCGCCGCTCCGCGCTTGCGGCAGAGGTCGCGCAGCAGTCCGAGGACTTCCCGGCTGTGTAGCGTGTCGAGGTGAGCGGTCGGCTCGTCGGCGAGCACGAGCTTGGGGTCAAGCGCGAGCGCCTGCGCGATCAACACCCGCTGGCGCTCGCCCATCGAGAGCTTCCCGGTCGGATGGTTCATCCGTGCCTTGAGCCCGAGTTCTTCGAGCAAAGGCCGCACGAGCGTAGTCGCGCGCCGGGCATCGGCTCGCAGGAGCTTCAGCGCGGCGTTCTCTACTGCGCTGGCGCCCGGTAGCAGTTCGTCGGGGCCTCCAACGATCCCGAGCACCCGCAGCAGAACGTCGGCGTGCTCTTTTTCGTTCAGCCCGGCCATGTCGCGGCCGTCGATTCGCACGGTCCCGCTGTCCGGCGGCGTGGAAGCCCGCAATGAGATCAACCAGCGTTGACTTGCCCGAGCCCGAAGGGCCGTAGAGGGCCACAAACTCCCCCGGTGCTATCGTCAGCGTGACGCCATCAACAGCACGGATCGGCTCGCCGTCTCCGACCCGGTAGTGCTTGATGAGTTCGCGCGTCTCAAGCATCGCGCGAACTCTAAGACGCTCGCCGCGCTTGCCGTGGCTGGTGGATGGGCGTGAGTTGGGGGATCGTGTGGTCGGCCATCAACGCGAGTTTGCGCCGGTCGAAGTGCCAAACGCGATCGGATGGCGCTGCACTGGTGTGGTCGGAGACTGCCATCAACACCCCGCACCCAATCTCGTCGGCGAGTTCGCGTAGGAGCTGGTTGGCTTCCTGGGTCTTGCCAAGGCCGAGCCCGTGAAGCAGGTCATCGACCAACAGCAGCCGGGGCTGGGCGGCGATTGCCTGCGCAAGCTCGACACGCGCCCGCTGCCAGTCCGAGAGTTCGCCCCACCGCGAGTCCGCGCAATCCGCTACCCCAAGCCGCTCAAGAGACTCTGCGACTCGCAGGCCCCGCTCCCCTTTCCGCCACCATCGACCCGCCGCCAATTGCAAGCCAACGTACTCCCGCATCCGTGCCCGTATCCCAGGCCCGCCCCTGGCAGCGAGGCCGACCTCGGTTCGCAGCACTCGTGCAAGCCCCCTGTCCTTCAAGCCCATCAGCTCGACACCGCCGACGCGAACCGAGCCGCGATCCGGCCGCTCGACACCGGAAGCGATCTTCAAGAGCGTCGTCTTGCCCTCGTCACGGCGGCCGACCACCGCCACGATCTCTCCGGCCGCGACGGTCAGCGACACGTCCTCCAGCACCGGCACGCGCTGGCTCCCCCGATCAAAGCCCTTCCACACACCCTCCAGCTCCAACACCAACTCACCCACCACGTCCCTCCGATCTGGAGTTTGCCCCTACAGCAAGGGGGTATCTTCGTAAAGGCTAACGGCCTCGACTCAACCCCCGTCGGCGCATCGAGCCCCAGTCCTTGTCGCCTGACGGGTACGCATCGCACAGGCAATAGGCCATGCACCAGCGTGTCAACGTAGAGGCGCATAAGGTGGTTCCCTCAATGCACGCGGCCTCCATGATGGCACCACACCGTCCCGCTGCGTCGTTGTGGAGGACACCCACTCCGGCTGCTCGCGCTCGGCTGATTGGGACGCCGCCGGTCTTCCCGAGGCCGGCTTATCCATCGGATCGAAGGACGCCCTCCATCGCCCCACCTGCTCGTTGGGTGTTCGTTTGGGTGTTCGTCTATAAGCCGAACACCCAAACGAACACGCTGCTGCCCGCTCGCTCCCGAGATTGGGCTCTGCATCTAACCCGAGGAAGGGGGTCCCCGCTTTTCCACTTCGCTCCAAACCGGGGACCCCCTTCCTCGACCCAACACATCACAGATGTTCAGGGCAAGGCCAGATGCAGAGCAGGGAGCGAGAGCGAGCGGGCAGCAGCAAGCAGGGGGTCGAGCGTAACTACAAAGGAGTGGTCAGAGGAAGGAAGGCGAACAGGTGGGGCGGTGGCGGGTGGCATGGAACAACCGGGTTGGTAGTCGGACAGTGGGTGGCGAGGCTGGGGAGCGGTGGAGGCGCGAACGTGTGGACGATACGTGGATGGTGGTGGCGAGGCTGGAGGGCGGTAGGGCGCCGGGCGTGTGGACGGTACGTGGTGGGGGTGCGGGTGGCCGAAGGGCGGACACCAAAGCCTCACAGACGAGCGGCAATCCCGGATCGGCCACAGCTCAAGACCGGCGGGATCGCAGCGCCAACGCGGCAAGCAGGTCGCTCCCCCGCTGTCAAGCAATTTCAAGTCCCCGCCTACGGCGGGGCACTGCTTGTACTTGCGAATTTGCTTGACAGCTCCTCCACGACCTGCTGACGACGGCACCTGTGTTTGGGCATCCGCCCAAATGGCTCGGAAGAGCCCAAATCCGCAGGAGGAACCATGAGCGATAGCAGGACGAACCACACGCGGACCCGCTGGCCGGGAGACGACGGATACGACCGGATGGCGTTTGCGCGCCGGCTCAGCTGGGGAGAGATTGCGAATTGGGGGCGCAACGGCTGGGACCTCGGCAGTTGGCCGCTAGTCGTGGTCTATCACCGCGGCGAGCTGGAGATAGCGGTGGATGTTGAAGGCGACATCGACATTGAAAAGTTCGCCACGCGCGAGCAGCGCGAACGCAGGACCGACGAGATTGCTTTCTTCTACTGGAAGAACGATGAGGAGAAGTGGGTGGACGGCATCGACTCCCACGAGCAGATGCCGCCGGAGCTGCGCGGCTCCTTCTCGTGGCGGCTGCGCGATAATGAGAAAGAGCAGGACGGCGACGCGGACAGCTCGCCCGTGAGTGATTGACCCCGCGACGAGCTGCGCGACCGCCACCACGGGACCAACTGCGGGGCGGCGCGCAGCTCAGAGGCCGGCGCGGCCGGGGGGCGACGCTTGCCTTCGGCTCGCCCGGCACTCGCGCACGGGCGCCGCGAGGGGCCGTCGGGCAGTTCGGCGCCGGGGCGGAGCTGGCGTGCAGCTCGGGCACCGTAGGCCGGCGCGGCTCGGGGCGGTGCTCGTCTACCGCTCGCTCGCCGGCAGCTCGCCCGGCGCGCTCTCCTGCAAGGCCGGCGCGCAGCTCGGGCGCCGGGGGGCACTTGGAGCAACGCTCGCCCACGGCTCGCCCGCCCGCTGCCCTCGCGCACGGAGCACCCGCAGGGCCGGCGCGCAGCTCGACGCCAGTTTGCTTGTGTGAGCGGCGCGTAGCTCGGCTTAACCAGTGTCGCCCCTCCGCCCAAATGGCTTGAGGAAAGCCCTAATCCACAGGAGGAAACTATGAGTCGCCAAGTTGCTCTCGATCAGCACGGAGGCACACTCTCCCGGCACGACTCCAAAGCCGGCGCCGTGGACACAATCGAGGTAGCGGCAGGGGTGAAGCGATGACCCAGCGCGAACGGATGGAAGAACGGCAGGCAAAGCGGGAGGAATGGGCACAGAAACAAGAGGCATCGGCCCGCGGTGCCTTCGACACCGCGCACACTATGAGAAAGGCTATACCGTTCGGGCAGCCGGTCCTAGTCGGGCATTACAGTGAGAAGCGAGACCGAAACTACCGGGCACGGATCGACGCGACGATGACCCGCGGTGTGACTCATGCCAGGATGGCCGAGCATCACACTAGCAAGGCCCAAGGCATCGCCGACCAGCTAGACCAGTCCGTTTTCTCTGACGATGACGACGCTATCGAGTGCCTGCGCGAGCGAATCACGACCCGTGAAGCGGTGCGGGATCGGATAAAGGCGTTCAATGCCTCTTGCCGGAAAGGCTCGCCGGATGAGTCGATACTGACTGAGCGAGAGCGCGCCGATATTGCAACTACGCGCTGCGTTGTGCCGCACCAACTCACCACGGGTGGGGGATTCCCACGCCACGTGCTGACCAACCTTGGCGCAACGATCCGCAAGGACAAGGAGCGAATCGCCGATATCGAACGGCGCGAAAAGCGAACTGCCGAGGCTAAGGACAATGGTGGGGTGGCCGTGCGGATAGTGGGTGATTACTGCACGGTCACGTTCGCTGAGAAGCCCGAGCGCGGAATTATCAACGCGCTCAAGGCTGCTGGGTTTCATTGGGGCAGCGGATCGTGGCACGGCCAAGTCGTAAATCTGAGCGAGGTTATCTGCGACGGTCAGACTCAAGACTTTGGGGACGTGTTTGGAGCGATCCGCGTTGCGATTGAAAGCTGAGTAAGTCCGGCGTTTAGTCGTATCACTGATTAACCGATATTGATGCCCTGCCGGTGTTTGCCCACCGGCAGGGCTACACGAGAAGAAATGAGGTCTTCCCATGCACGCAGAGCGTAGCAACGCGCCGCTTGTCGAGAACGTAGCGGCAACTCGATCAGCCCTTACCCAGCCATTTACGAGCTGCACGAGTTGGACGCGGTGGGGCTTGCCGGAGAGTTGGGGAACTGCCGCCGATGGCAGGTCGGGATGCAGCTCGCGCTCCAGGGCGCCGTTTGCCTTCAACGCATCGGACGGGCAGATCGCCGCGCAGCCCGCAGGCACCTTGGCACTCGGAATACAGCCAGCCGTCGATGGTACGCCAGGGCGCCGGCACCGCCGCGCACGAGGGGAAGGTGTGCAATGCGTGTGCATGTGATGCAAATTGGCCGTGATGACGCGGGCCACGGACTAACACCATCCCCTCGTGGCTCGTCACACGACGATCCCGGCTGGACTTTCTACCTCGGCACGCATGAAGTTAATTGGTTGACGAACGAGGTAGGGCCGTTGTTTATCTCGCACCGTCGCCTCGCGCTCGGAAAGAACCTCCCACGTGCCGCGACACGATGGGCGCTTGACTCTGGCGGGTTCAGTGAGTTGGAGCTGCACGGCCGCTGGGTAACGACGCCTACTGAGTACGTCGAGGCGACACGGCGATACGCGGCCGACATTGGGATGCTGGATTGGGCCGCACCGATGGACTGGATGTGTGAGCCCAAGATGCTGGCGCGCACCGGGCTAACCGTCGAAGATCACCAGTGGCGCACGATCGCCAACTTCCTAGAATTGCGCGAGCGTGCGCCCGAGCTGCCCTATATCCCGGTCATCCAAGGATGGACGCGAGCGGATTACGAGCGGTGCGTCACCCTCTATGAAGCAGAGGGAGTGAACCTCCGTCAAGAGGCACGGGTGGGCATTGGCTCGGTCTGTCGCCGGCAAGGCACACCGGAAGTCGCAGAAATCGTTTGGGCACTTGCCGATGCGGGCTTGTCACTTCATGGTTTTGGAGTGAAGGCGCGTGGGATTGCGAACGTTGCGGGTGCCCTCGCGTCCGCCGACTCCATGGCGTGGTCCTACCGCGCTCGGCGTGACGAGCCGCTGCCAGGATGCCAGCACCAACGATGCTCCAACTGCATCAGATATGCCGAACGCTGGCGGACAAAGCTTCTATCCCAGGTCTACCCTCAATTGAGACTAAATCTCGGAGGCTTGGAGCAAGTGCATCCTGAGAATGATCTATACTTACCGGAAGATAAATGCGGTAGCGACGCTGACACGCCGCTACCGCGCGCACGAGAAGATAGGAGCTTCCCATGCACACAGAATCTAGCGTGTTTCAGCGCGTAGGAAAGTCGTTTGTGCGAAGCGGTGGTTGCGCGGCTTATCTCCACAGAGGGCGGACGTTCGATAGCCGCCCAAGAAGCCATCGCAGCGGGCACGCTGCGGAGCGAGCGACGTGGAGACGCGGCTTTCGTATGACGCTGGACAACGAGGATATTGAGCAGATTGCACGGCGAGTAGCTGAGCTGGTGGGCTCTACGCAGATACGCTCGGACCCGCGCTACGTGACTGCGGCCCGTCTCGCACAGATGCTCAGCGTCGATCGTGAGTGGGTCTACCAACACGCTCGCCGTCTCGGCGCTATTCGCCTAGATGGCCCGAGCAGCCGACTCCGCTTTGACGTTCGACGGGTTGTCGAGGCGCTTTCTCCGCCCGACTTGGAGGCGAGGCCCACGCGTCGGGCATCATCCCGACGAGGCGCCCCGGTAGGGAGCGTGGAGTTGATTCAATATGAGCGCTAAGCCTCACCGATCGAGAAACGGGAGGCGCACGGTGCCGAGCACAGCGACACAGGAGTCCTCCCAAGCCGAGCCAAACGGCACCGCTCCCAAGGGCGAGAGAGGGGCCGACCGATCAAGGGCGCGGTCGAAACCGTCCCGCTGCGAGGCGGCAGCGTGAGCATCCGTGGTCGCTTCCGCTATAAGGGCGAGCGGTATCGGGTTGCGTTCGGGCTCGACGCTGAGGGCTGGACGGAGGCGCGTGGGCGCCAGGAGCTTCAGAACATCTACGCGCAGCTCGACGCTGACGTTCCGATCGAGCAGATTCTCGCTCGCTATGAGCCGGAGCCGCCGCCCGCTCCGAGCGAGTACAGGGCCGGCATCCTGTTCGACCTCTACGCCTCTCGGTGGCTTGAGCGGAGGCGTGTAGGGGAGATTGGAGAGGCGCCGCTAGCTAAGAACACCCACAAGGACTACCTGGGGCGCTTGAAACGGCACATACTCCCGGTCCTCGGGCGCATCCCCGTGGCGACGATGAGCGGCGCGGATATACAGCGCTTGCGCGCCAAGCTGTTCTCTGACCGCGACAAGCTCTTGAAGGTCATCGAGGCTGGGGGCCGACCCACGGACAAGCGCGGACGACACCGCAAACCTCTCTCGATGCGTTCGATTCAGATGCAGATGAGCCTCACTGCGCAGATTCTTGACGATGCGGTCGAGGACAAGCTACGCCCCGACAACGACAACCCCGCACGCTCTAAGCGTCTGCGCGTGCGCGTCCCCAAGCCCAACCGAACCTTTCTGGAGATTGACCAGCTCGTCGCCATCCTCGATGCTGCCGGCGAGCTGGAGAGGGCGCCAAGGTCCGCCAAGCGGGCGAAGTTGACAGCTTCCCAAGCTGAGGACATTCGCGCCCGCCTCGCCCGCGGCGAGACGCAGTACGCCCTACGCCTAGAGTACGGGATGAGCAGCGGCGCCATGTCGATGCTTGCCAACGGCAAGACCTACGTTGGCGACAACGGCCGAGTAGGGTGGCGCGCGCTGACCGCCACCCTCGGCTACGCCGGCCTGCGCATCTCGGAGGCTTTGGACGTCATGGAAGGCGATGTTCGCCTGCATGATCCCTTGGCCTCGCGGCTATGGGTCGCAGACAGCAAGACCGAGACGGGTATCCGGCACGTCGAGGTTACGCCCATGCTCCGCGACATACTGCTGGCCCATCGCGCGGAGAAGATTCGCCGCGGCTACCCGACGGGACCCAAGGTGCCGTTCTTCTGCACGCGCAAGGGCAAGCGGTGGGACGACGGTAACGTCCGCGAAAGAGTCCTCGACGCCGCAGCCGAGCTCGCCAGCGCCAAGTTGGTGGAGCGCGGCCTGCCGCCGTTGCCGCACGTCACGCCCCACACGATGCGGCGCACGTATGTCTCGATCATGCTCTTGGCGACGAAATTCGATGTGCCATTCGTGCAGAGCCAGGTGGGGCACGCCGACTCGAAGCTGACCGTGGACGTGTATCAGCAGCTCTTGGACCGCAGCAAGCGGGCTCACGGCGCCGCTTTCGACGGGCTGGTGTCGGATGCTCAGGCGACCCTCTACGGGGCGCAGAACGGCGATTTTGGCCCACTATTTGGCCCACCGAGCGATTTTGACCCCTCGGAGCCCATTTTGGCCGAATCCACGTTTGGCTCAGATACAGGGGTAACGGGGGATGGGCACGGGTGGTTTCGAACCACCGACCTCTCGCGTGTGAAGCGAGCGCTCTCCCACTGAGCTACGTGCCCTGGAGGCGTGATTCTATTGGGCTCGTGGGCTGCCCGCCGCCTCGACTGGAGCGGCCCCGGGGCTCACCCTTCCACCGTGACCCTCGGCCGCGGGTGGGGTGTGAGCCTGGCGGCGGGGATCGAGTAGGCGCGGGCGAGCGCTTCGACCTGGCCCTGGGTGAGTGCGGCGCCGAACGCGGAGGGGCCCCCAAGTTTGCGGTAGGCGCCCTGGAGGGCCTTGCCGATCAGCGAGAGGTCGTAGTGGCCGTCGTAGACGCAGTAGATGTACAGGCCCGAGTTGGCCCGCAGAAACGCAGCCGCCGAGGGAGCACCCCTCGCAGCAGCAGCACCCCCCACGGAAGCGGCACCCCCCACGGAAGCCCCACCCATAAGCGAAGTGGCGCTCCCCGCGAAGGCCGCCGCCGCAAGATGCTCCCACCCGCGCCGGCTCAGCAACACGTACCCCTTGAGCATCCCCCCGAGTGTCGCAGCGGGCCCCGTGAGGGCGCCTTCGTTGGTCACGAACTCCGGCAGCGCCAACGCTCCCGCGCGGGTCGTAGCGAGCGCGAGCCCGCGCCGCAGCGGGGGGGTGATGCGTGCGGGGAGCCCTCCCGCGAGCGCCGGCCACACCGCGCGCCCCGCTGCGACCTCCCTCCCCGCGGGACCCTCGAATTGCTGGAGGGTGTGTGCGAGCAGCACCACGTCCGCGCGCTCTAGGCGTAGCGCCGCGGGCCGCGGGTGGGGGCCGCCGCAGCCGGCCGCACCCAGCGCGGCGGCGCCCGCGAGTAGCACCGCCGCCGCGTTGCGGGTCAGGCCCGCCCCCCCGTGTGAACGTGCACCGGCCGTCCGCGCACCGGCCGTCCGCGCACCAGCCTTCCGCGCGCCGGCCGTCCGCGCCGCGAGGAGCGCCGCCCCCGCGGCGCGGGTCAGGCGGGACGTCGTGGGGACCCCCAGGGACCTGACCAGCCGGAGATCTACGCGGCGAGCAGGTCGACGATGAAGATCAGCGGCGAGTTCGGCGGGATGCTCGGGGGACGCCCCGCTTTGCCGTACGCGAGTTCCGCGGGGATGATCAATTCCCGTCGGCCTCCCACGCGCATCCCCACCACGCCTTTGTCCCAGCCCGGGATCACCTGGCCCTGGCCGAGGGTGAAGACGAACGGTTCGTTGCGTTTCCAGGAGGCGTCGAAGACCTTGCCGTTGCTGTAGAGCGCGCCCACGTAGTTGACCGTCACCGACTCCCCCGCCTTCGCTTCGGCGCCGGTGCCTTTGACGATTTCGTGGATCACCAGCGTCGTGGGCGCGGGGCCCTTGGGGGGCGTGATCGTGGGCTCCGTCGCGAGCGGTCCCGTGGTGGGTGTCGTGGGGGTGGTGGTCTGTTCGACCACCGCGTTGGCCGCGGGCGACTCGGAGCCAACGCTGATCGTGCTGGAGTTGCTCGAGCCGCAACCAGCAATCAGTGCGGCGGCCCCAAGCGTGGCAATACCCAGGCCGAGGCGGGGGGAGATTGGATTGAGTAGGTTCATCACGGCTGCGCAGCCTAACGGAACGGGACCCATTTGTGGTGCACTGTCTCCCGTTCGGTCCGCGAGACGGCGGGATCACCTCCTCCGCGACCCCGCGAGCACACAGACCTCGGCCACTTCTTGTGCTCGACTCTGCGGCCGACTCCGTCGCAGTGCACCCCACCCACGCGAGCCCCGCGATCCCGCGAGCGCTAGGATCGAGGGCGGACCGTGCTAGGCGGGGAGGTAGCGGTGCCCTGCACCCGCAATCCGCTCTAGCGGGGCTGAATCCCCCTCCAAGGGGTTTTTGCTCCGGTCGTCCCGCCGCTTGGGGCGTCGATGGTTCGGGTCCCGCGCGGTGTCGGCTTGTGAACCAGGTCAGGTCCGGAAGGAAGCAGCCTTAAGCGATCCCCGGCAGGCGCAGCGGGAGCTCCCGAACCGGAGCCGCGGGTGGCGGTAGGCGAGCGGCGTAGGAACCTCGACGAGGGGTGCACGGTCCACCTGCGTCGCCCGCCTCCAAGCGTGCGCGGTTCGCGTCGCCCACGCCGGCCGCGCCGTCGCGGGGCACGAAAGCCCCACCCCGACCCCGCCGCCGCGAGCACGGAAGCCCCACCGCGCCGTCGCGGGGCACGGAAGCCCCGCGCCCACGCGCCCGTTGCCCGACCCCCCCGCGCGGACGATCTCCAACCATCCCCCTATCCAGGGTCACACCGCTGGAAGATCAGCCACGAGCGACTCGTGCGGGTGGCTGTGAAGCCGGGAGGCACCACGGGGGCGGTGTCGGCTTCGTTGGGGTCATTGGTATTGAGGATGTAGTCTTTCTGGACTTCCCCCGTGGCGGGGTCCACGTAGGTGCCGCGCGCGATCGTGCGCACCTGCGCGCTCACGATCTCCGCGGGGGGCGTTTGCAGCCACAGTGCGAGCAGGGGGATGGGGGCGTGGTTGGGCACCCCCACGGGCTCGCAATGGGCGCTGATCGCACCCTCCTCGACGAGCTCCGTGAGGTCGTTCTGGATGCCCTGCTGGCGGGCCAGCGCCTGCAGTTCCTTGTGGTCGGTGTGGTACTGCGAGGGGATCGATACCACCAGCCCCACCGCCACGAGCGCCGCCACGAGCATCCACCGGCGCCGCCCCCCGTGGCTCGTGGGGAGGAGCATCCAGCCGAACACCGCCACCCCGCAGAAGATGCACAGGATCGCCCCCCCGAGGAACGCGTAGCGGGTGTTGATCGGCAGCCCCACCGTCGCGAACGCCGCGAACACCACCACCGCCACCGCCCCCACCACCGCGCCCGGGAGCGCGCGGCTGCGCAGCCACAGCAGCGAGAGCACCCCCCCCAGCGCCGCCCCCACGAGCGCCGCCGGGCCGAGGATCTCCCCGATTCGTCGCGGGATGTACTCCGGCACCTTCGCAATCCCCGTCTCCCTGCCCAGCGCTTCCGCGGTGTGGCGTGTGTTCGACAGCGACCACATCGCATCCCCCGTCACCAGCCAGTCGCTCAGCACCCACACCACCGGCGCCGCGAGGACCAGCAGCGCGAGCCCCGCGAGCTCGCGCGGGGTGCGCGCCACGATCGGCTCGGGGCCCCGGCCCCCCGCCCCGGAGGAGTGACCCTCCCCCGCCCCGGAGGGGCCCCGGCCCCCCGCCCCAGAGGGGTGACCCTCCGCCGCCCCAGGTGGATGGACGTCCGCCGCCCCAGGGGGATGGCCCGGTGGGGTGCGCCCATCCGCACCTGTGGCGGTGCACCGGCGGAGCCGCCCGGCGGTTGGGTCCCACCGGACTCGACCCGCGAGCGCGAGGTAGAGCCAGTAGATACCCGCGAAGACCCACGCCTCGGGGCGCAGGAGGCCCGCGAGGGCGAGCAGCGCGAGTACCGGCGCGCCCGCGTAGCGGCGGCGGGTCTCAACGATCAGGGCGCCCAGCACGAGCAGCAGGTAGGGGAGGTCGATGTACGCGCGCACCCCGTAGGAGAGGACCGGCACCCGCGTGAGCAGGATCAGCGCCGCGAGCGCCCCCGTGGGGCGGTTGAACCAGAGGGCCCCCAGGCGGTACACCGCCCACCCGCACGCCGACAGCGCGAGGAAGCCCAGCGCCACCGTGACCCGCTCCATCGCGTGCGGGCCCAGCGGAGCCAGCACCACCCCCAGACCCTCGACCAGGGGGTGGGGCGTGGGGGCGATCGGGATCCCGTACTGGGGGGTCTCCCCGCGGCTCAACTGCTGCCCCCACACGAGCGCGTACAGGGTGTCGTAGTTCGCGAACCCCACCCCCCCGATCGCCCGCAGCAGCACCGCCCCGACGGGGATCGCGAGCAGTGCGCCAACGCGGGCGAAGGGGGCGCGGAAGCGGTCTGGGACGCCGACGCGATCTCGATGGGGTGACGTGGAGATGGACATGTACTTTTTTTACAGCGTATAACAAACGTTATACGCAACTCCAATTTTTATACATCATCCGCAGACCCTCCCCACGTCCTCGCGCAAAACCCGGCCCCGAGGGAACCCCGGGGTAGACTCAACGCCAGGGTGCCAGAGAGCGAACAACACTCGCAGCAGTCCCAGCCCGACCCCGGGTCCCAGCCCGACCCCGGGTCCCAGCCCGACCCCGGGTCCCAGCCCGACCCCGGGTCCCAGCCCGACCCTGACCTCGCCCCCAAGCCCCGGCGGGAGCAGCAGCAGTCGCTGTACCGGCGCAACCGCCCGCGGACGTTCGCGGATGTGGTGGGCCAGGAGGCGGTGGTGCGCACGCTGCGCAACGCGGTGGAGCGCGAGAAGGTGCACCACGCGTACCTGTTCGTGGGCTCGCGGGGGACGGGAAAGACCTCGATGGCGAAGATCCTGGCGGCGTGCCTGAACTGTGATCGGGATCCCACCCACCCGACGGTGGACCCGTGTGGGGAGTGCGAATCGTGCCTGGCGATCGCGCAGGCGCGCTCGCTGGATGTGATCGAGATGGATGCGGCGTCGAACAACTCGGTGGACGACATCCGCGAATTGCGCGAGAGCGTGGCGTTCGCGCCGGTGAGTGGGCGCCACAAGGTGTACATCCTCGACGAGGCCCACATGCTCTCGCAGGCGGCGTGGAACGCGTTCCTGAAGACGCTGGAGGAGCCGCCCCCGCACACGGTGTTCGTGCTCGCCACAACCGAGGCGCAGAAGGTGCCGGCAACGGTGGTGGACCGCTGCCACCGCTTCGACTTCCAGCGCCCCACGGTGGAGCAGATCGCGGGGGTAGTACGCAGGGCGGCGGCGGCGGAGTCGATCGCGATCCCCCCGGAGGCGGTGGCCGCGCTGGCGCGCGCGGCGACGGGGAGCTTCCGCGACGCATTGGGGACACTCGAGCAGCTGCTCACCTACAGCGGCCCGGAGATCGCGCTGGAGGACGTGCTCGCGGTCCTCGGGGCCACCGACGCGGAGCTGCTGGAGGGGACGATCGACGCGATCGAGGCGGGCGACGCGCGCGCGGTCCTGCAGGCGGTGGCGCGCTGCGCGGAGAGCGGGCGCGACGCGGGGGCGTTCGCGGGCGACCTCGAGGTGCGCGCGCGCGAGCTACTCGTGGTGGGCACCCTCGACGAAGTGCCCACCGAGCTGGCCCTGACCCCGGAGAGCGACGCGCGCCTAGCCGCACAGGCACAGCGGGTGGCGCCCGCGACCGTGGTGCGACTGCTCGAGCAGCTCGGAGGGGCGCTCGAGGCGGTGAAGGCGGGAGCGGAGCCGCGCACGCAGCTGGAGCTCGCGCTCGTAAAGGCCTCCCGCCCGGAGATCGACGGCTCCCTCGGCGCGCTGCTCAGCAGAATCGAGCGCCTCGAGGGACGCCTGGGAGGGGATTTGGGAGGAGGGCCGCCGCAGGCGGCCCCCGCGGCGTACGTGGCCCGGTCCGAGCGGCCCTCACCGCTGCAACCAGCGCCCCCCGTGTCGGAATCCAGCGCAGCGGTACAGCCCACGCCCGAGCCCGCGGAGCCGGCGCCCGCCCCCCCGCCCGCGCAGACGCCTGTCGCCGCCCCGGTGGACCCCACGCCAACGCCGTCCCCGGCAAACTCCGCGCCCACGGCCCCCACTGAGGACTCTGCGCCCGCGGCCCCCATGGCGGACCCCGCGAACGGCGCCTCTCCCACGGCCCCCGCGCCGGTGACCCACGACGTGGACGAGCTGGGCGCGCTGTGGCCGGCGGTGGTGGAGCTGGTGAAGGAGCAGAACAAGATGCTGAGCGCGGTGCTCGCGGACGCGCGGCCGGTGGGGGTGAGCGACGGGGAGCTGATCGTGGCGTTTGCGACGACGGCGTCGTTCCTGAAGAAGAAAGCCGACGACCCGGTGCACCGCACGACGGTGACCGAGGCGCTGCGCCAGCTCACGGGCGAGCGGCGCCTGCGGGTGGCCTACGAGTTGCGCGAGGAGCTGCCGCCAGCGGCGGAGGGCGAGGCTGGGGGGGCGCCACGCACGGAGGAGGAGTGGGTGGCACGCTTCCGCGACGAGCTCGACGCCGAGGAGCTGGTGGGCGCTGGCGAGGCGATCGGCGAAAGCGACTAGAGGAGTCCGGCAATGGCCCAGCAGAAGCGACCGAACATGCAGCAGATGCTCCAGCAGGTACAGAAGATGCAGCGCGAGATGGAGGAGGCCCAGGAGGCGCTCAAGCACGAGACCGTCGCGGCCTCCGCGGGGGGTGGGATGGTGAGCGTGAAGGTCTCCGGGGACCTGCAGGTCAAAGAGGTGCTGATCGCCCCCGAGGCCGCCGACCCGGAGGACGTGGAGATGCTCGGTGACATGGTGCTCGCGGCGGTCAACGAGGCGCTGCGCGCCGCCCAGGAGCTAGCGGCGGAGAAGCTCGGCGGAGCTACAGGCGGCCTCGACCTCGGCGCGCTCGGCGGCCTGGGCCTGCCGGGGCTGTAGGGGATGCCAACACTGCAGCTGCGCGCCCCCGGCCGCGGGGGGGATCGGGAGCCCGCGCAGCGGCGCGGCTCGACGCGAGGGCCGCATGGAGCGCCTACCGGAGCCCGGCGCGGCAGAGCCGCCAACCGCCATCTGGCGCACTCGCGGGGATCGGCGGCAGCGTGAACACCTTCGCGCCCCCCGTCCAGCGGCTGGTCACGGAGCTCTCGAAGCTCCCCGGGATCGGCAACCGCACCGCGCAGCGGCTGGCGTTCCACATCCTGCGGGCCTCCACCGAGGACGCCACCGCGCTGGCGCAGGCGATCGTCGAGGTGAAGGAACGGATCGGGCTATGCGAGGTGTGCTTCAACCTCGCCGACGAACCCCGCTGCCGCATCTGCCGCGACCCCCGCCGCGACCACGCAGTGATCTGCGTGGTGGAGGAGCCCAGCGACGTGATCCCGATGGAGCGCACCCATGAGTTCGAGGGCGTCTACCACGTGCTCGGCGGCGCCCTCTCCCCGATCGACGGCGTGGACCCCGAGGACCTGAAGATCGCGGAGCTCTACAAGCGCGTTGGGGGGGGAGGCGGGGGCGATGGGCCGGCGCCGACCGTCACCAACGGCGCCATGGCCACGGGCGAGCACGCCACCGAAGGGACCGACGCGACCCCGGGCGGCCTCCCCGAAGGCGCGGGGGAGGGTGGGGTCGACTCGTCCCCCCGAATCCGGGAGGTGGTGCTCGCCACCAACCCCACCACCACGGGCGAGGCCACCGCGTTGCACATCGCCCGCGAACTGCACGAGCGCGCCCCCCACCTCACGGTGACCCGCCTCGCGAGCGGCCTGCCCGTGGGAGCGGACCTCGAGTACGCCGACGAGGTCACCCTCGGCAAGGCGCTCTCGGGCCGGCGCGCGCTGTAGCGGCCCGCCGCCCACGAGCACGGGCGGAACGGCTATGAACCGGTCACGGCCCAGGTGCCGCGTGCGTCTGCAAGGGCTTCGACGTTTTCGGCGATCTGGAAGACCAGCAGGGTTCCGGTCTTGCCCGCGGTGTGCTCGCTGCTCGCGCTGTCGGGGTTGAGGAAGTACTCGCTGCTGGCGCCTTCTTCGAGGACAGAGGCGAAGACACAGAGGTTCCCCGGTTCCGCTTCGGGCTGTGTGACGTTGCCCTTGCATCCCGGGGGCGGGGCCTTGCCCGGTTCGATGAAGTGCACGTCGCTTTCTTCGAGTTCCGCGGCGAGTGGGATCGTGAACGAGATCGGCGTGTCGATGTACTCGGGATCTTTTGTCGGGTACTCGATTTCGTTGGGCTGCGCCCACACTCCGGTCTCCGTGGCGCCGGTGGGCAGGGTGCAGTGGGCGGTACACAGCGAGCCTTCCTTGCCGCGGGGTCCTTCTTTGCCGGGGGGACCTTCTTTGCCCGCGGGGCCTTCTTTGCCCGCGGTACCGCTGCCGCCCGCCGGGCCCTGGGGCCCCTGGGCTCCCTGTGCGCCTGCGGGTCCCTGCGCGCCGGCGGGTCCCTGCGCGCCGTTTGCGCCCTTCAGCGCCTTGAGTACCTTCGGGCTGATCTGCTTGGTCGAGGTGATCACATACCTGCCGGCGGCATACGCGCCGCCGCTCATCGCGAACACGAGCGCGAGCGTCACCGCGACATTGGTGTAACTGAGACGTCTACGTATCGTTGAGAACATCAGGACTCCTCCCGGGTTTCCAGTTGCAAGTAGGGCGGCGCTCAGGGCCGCGAGTTGTTCGTCATCTCTTGCGGCCCGTGGCGGGGCCTTTGGCCGCTGCGTACTTCCGGCGTGCGCTGCGCCTGCACGCCGCGCGCCTGCCCGCCTTCTGCTTCGCGCACCCAGCGAGCGCGTGCGCGAGCTGTTGGGCGCGCGTCAGCTTCTTCGGTGTCGAGCTCGCGCGCGTGTTGGGGAACGGGAACGCGATCACGGGGACCGCGAGCTGCGCCAGCGGCGTGGGTACGCTCAGCGCCGCGGGCAGCCCGCCGGTCGTGAACGTGAGCGCCCCACCCGTCGCGCTCGCGCCGCTGCCCGCCCCGTCGCCGTAGTGGATCGCGATCCTGTACGCGTATATGGTTCCGGGCTGCAGGCCGGTCAGGCCGACTGTCTCTTCGACAGGTGTCGCGCCCGCGCCCGCGGCGCCGGAGAAGACGACCGCGAAGCGCGTGCCCGAACCGTTGTCCACGCCCATTTCGAACGTGTACGTCGACGGTTGTCCGTCGGGGTTCACACTCCCGCTCACGGTCGCGCTGGTCGTCGTGACCTCGCTCGCGGCGCCTGTCTGCGCTGCGACGGCCGGAGGGGGCGCCGTTTCGAAGAGGCCTTCGGGCAGCCGCGCGCCGCCGGCTTCGTTGGTCGCGACCTGGTTTTCCCGGTTGATCGCGAGCAGCCGGAAACGGTAGGACGTCGCGGGCTGCAGACCAGCGACTTCCTGGAGGATGGACCCCAACCAGACCCTATGTCTACCGATGTCCCGAACGGGACCATCGACCTGCCGGGCAGGATAGCCCACCGTGACGCAACTGTCAAGCCCCAAACGCGCCTCCCCGCCGCACACGCCAGACACACGAGCCGCGCCAAGCCCTGATTCATGCCCAGAAAGCCGCTCTATCACTGGAGATCGTGCAGCCGCCACCGGGTGGATAACCGGTACCATAACCGGCCCAAGACGACAAGCCCGCCCGTGGCTCGGGCGTCTCACGTACGCCAGCGTCACGAAGTATCAGGCACTGATTGCGATGCCGCGGACAGGCCCGCCACTGGTATCCCGAGGACGTGCCGGAGATCCTCGTGGTGAAGCTCGGCAAGACCTCCGTGGCGGACGCCGAGCGGATCAGGCGAACGCGCAGCTCAGCGTGTGGCAGTGGCGTGGTGCCGCCAGTGGATACACTTTGTGGGTGGCCAGCCGTCATGCCCGCATCCAGGTTCCCCGCGATCCAGATCTCCAGCGCGCGATCATTCGTGCCCGCCGCGTCATCGGGCCGGACGCTCCAACATCCCAGGTGGTGCGAGCGTTGGCACTGCGCGGCGCCGAGGCGCTCGACGCCGACAGGGAGGCCGGCCGGCGCGCGGCGGACTTTCTGGTGAGCGTCGCCGAGGGAAGCTCTGGGCTGGATCTCGATGCTCTACGCAGCGTCCGCGAGCGCGCGTGGCAGTGACCTGGGGCCACGGCCCCTGGGTGGTCGATACATCAGCGTGGGCGCGCGCGGCCGCGGCGCCAGTCGTCACTCCGTGGAAGCGAGCGGCACGAGCCGGCGAGCTCATCGGCTGCCCTGTGGTGACGCTCGAGCTCCTTTACGACGCACCGGATCGCGAGCACGTCGAGCGGGTCGCCGCCGCCATCGCGGGGCTGAAGCAGGCGCCGATCACCCGAACGGTTACCGATGCGGCGATCTCCGCGGTGCGCGAGCTGGCCGGACGCGGCTCTGCGGGAGCGCACCGGGTACGGGTTCCGGATGCGCTGATCGCAGCTGCCGCGGCCGAGCGGGGCTGTGCCGTCCTTCACTACGACGGCCACTACGACCGCCTGGCCGAGGTACTCGAGTTCCATAGCCAGTGGGTTGCCCCCGCGGGCACCATTCCCTGAACGGCGCTGAGCAACCCCGCGCGAACTGGCGCGATCGCAACAATGCGTTGTCTCTTGGGCGCAGAGCAGCGTCAGCTGCCGGCGAGCGAAGCCGCGCCGTCGCGCGTGCCATTCGCGGACGTGGCGCCGTCGCCCTCCGCGGCCCCCACGAGCACCGGCGGGCAGGGGTCCTCGACGACCCCCTCGAGCGCCAACGCCGCGGCCTCCCGCGTGGCCGCGCTCTCTTGGCGCAGATCGGGCACGATCCCGTCGAGCTCGAACGAGGCCCAGCAGGCGCGTGCGAGCTCGTGGCCGTGGTTGGCCCAGGTCGCGTTGATGACCTTGAAGCCCCGCGATTGCAGCCATTCCACCGCGGGGAGGTAGTCGGTGTCGCTGGACACCAACAACGCCGCATCGAACGCCCCCTCTCCCGCGAGCGTGAGCAGGCCCGTCACGATCGCGGTGTCCACGCCTTTCTCCGGGGACCAGCGCAGCGCCTCCTCGCAGTGCGGGCAGCGCTCGATGCTCCCTTCGCACGCGCGGCAGTAGACCGTCCGCAGCTTCGAGCGTCGTGCGCGCGTCGTCACTCGGAAGCGCGGCTGCTTGTCCAGGAACGCGTCCAGCCACCCCTTCAGCCGCCGGCCCGCGTCGTCTTCGTCATAGGACGCGTACACCAGCGTCTCCTCCAAGTGCAGCGTGTCGCCGCTGCCCGCGCCCTGCAGCTGGCGTTCGCTCTCGCGCAGCAGCGCCGAGGGCACCCGCGTCCAATCGATGCGATCACCGTGCGCCCGATCGCGCCACTGTAGGCTGAAGTTCCAGAAGTCGACAAAGATGCTCGTGCGATAGGCCATGCGCCGCCCCCTATCCAGTGGGGTTCATTGACAAGACCTCCCAGGATAGAGCTATATCCTGCAAGCGTGTCAGAGATCGTCGTGATGAAGTTCGGCGGGACCTCCGTCGCGGATGCCGAGCGGATCAAGCGGGCGGCACGGCGCATCGTGGAACGGCGCGAGGCGGGCGCGCGCGTGGTGGCCGTACTCTCCGCGCGGGGCAAGACGACGGATGAGCTGATCGCGATGGCAGCGGAGGTCTCCTCCGCGCCCGACGCGCGCGAGATGGACATGCTGCTCTCCACCGGGGAGCGGATCTCGTGTGCGCTGTGCGCGATGGCGATCAACGATCTCGGCCACCGCGCGATCTCGCTGACGGGCTCCCAGGCGGGGATCGTGACCGACTCCTCGCACACCCGCGCGCGGATTCTCGACGTGCGCGCCGACCGCATCCAGGCCGCCCTGGAGGAGGATCACATCGTGCTCGTCGCCGGCTTCCAGGGAGTCTCGACGACCACCCAAGACGTCACCACGCTCGGCCGCGGCGGGTCGGATACAACCGCGGTCGCCGTCGCCGCGGCGCTCGGGGCCGAGGTCTGCGAAATCTATACCGACGTCGCCGGGGTGTTCAGCGCCGATCCCCGAATCGTGCCGAACGCGAGCAAGCTCGCGACGGTCTCCTTCGAGGAGATGCTCGAGATGGCCGCCTCCGGGGCCGGCGTGCTGCAGCTGCGCTCCGTCGAGTACGCCCGCAACCACGGCGTACGCATCCACTGCCGCTCCTCCTTCGACGACACTCCCGGTACCGTTGTGGTCTCCGAAGAAGACAGCATGGACCACGTCGAGAAGCCCCTCATCACCGCCGTCACCCACGCGACCGCCGAAGCGCGCGTCACTCTGATCGGCGTGCCCGACGAGCCCGGCGCCGCCGCGCGCATCTTCGAGGCGCTCGCGGAGGCTGGCGTGAACGTGGACATGATCGACCAGAACGTGCCCACCACCGCCGGCGGGCGCGCAGAGATCTCCTTCACCTTCCCCCGCGAAGACGTCCGCGCCGTGCGCACTGCGCTGGAGCCGCTGGCGGGCGCGGCGTACACCGAGCTGATCGCGCGCGAGGAGATGGGCAAGGTCTCGATCGTCGGCGCCGGTATGCGCACCCACCCCGGGGTCGCGGCCCGGGTCTTCGGCGTGCTCGCCGAGGAGGGCATCAACCTCGACATGATCTCCACCTCCCCGATCAAGATCTCCTGCGTGATCGACCGCGCCCAGGTCGCGCGCGCCGTCCAGGCGCTCCACGCCGCCTTCGAGCTCGAGGGGCCGGACACGATCCGTGCCGAGGAGCCCTTTGGAGCCAGCGGAGCGGGGTAGATGAGCGACTGCAGCCCCAACGTGCGCTGGCAACGCTCCGCCTTGACCCGCGAGCGGCGCTGGAATGCACTGGGGTGCGAGGGGGGGACGGTGTGGTTCACGGGGCTGCCCGCCGCGGGCAAGTCCACGCTGGCGAGTGCGGTGGAGGAGTG
Source organism: uncultured Solirubrobacterales bacterium (assembly GCA_963747875.1). GTDB lineage: Bacteria > Actinomycetota > Thermoleophilia > Solirubrobacterales > Solirubrobacteraceae > Palsa-744. The sequence goes on along the minus strand of CAVVGU010000001.1, from coordinate 3,259,444 downwards.
GCTGGTGGAGGCGGGCCGCCCCGCGTTCCTGCTCGACGGCGACAACCTGCGCCACGGGCTCAACGGCGACCTCGGCTTCGACGAGGGGGCGCGTCGCGAGAACGTGCGACGCACCGCGCACGTCGCCAGACTGCTGGCGGAATCGGGCTCGATCGCGCTGGTGAGCCTCGTGAGCCCCTACACCGCCGACCGCGAGGCGGCAGCGGCGCTGCACACAGAGGCGGGGCTGCAGTTCGTCGAGGTCTTTGTGGACGCTCCCCTGGAGCTCTGCCAAAGGCGCGACCCCAAGGGGCTGTACGCGCGCGCACGGGCCGGTGAGCTGCACGGCATGACAGGGGTGGGAGCACCGTACGAGCCTCCCCCACATCCCGACCTCGTGGTGCACTCGGGCGAGGAAACGGTGGAGGAGGCGGTCGAGCTGGTTATGCGCTTACTCGCTACCCGCTCGCTGTGTGCAGCGGCCCCAAACGGGGCTCATGCCCATACAGCTCGAACGCCCTGAAGCCTGCGAACGTCTTGTGCTCGGAGCCGTGGAAGTCCGAGGAGCCGGTGGTGAGCAGGTCGAGCTCCTGCGCGATCGTGTCCAGCAGGTCAACCTGCGCGCGCGTGTGGGTCGGGTAGAAGGCCTCCACCCCATCGACGCCGAGGCCCGCGAAGCGTTCGAGCATCGCGCGCACCGTGGCGGGGTCCTCCACGTCCCAGAAGGGGTGCGCCCACACCGCGACCCCGCCGGCGCGGTGGATCAACTCGATCGCCTCGCCCACGGTGGGGCGAGAGCGGGCGACGTAGGTGGGGACGCCCGGGACGAGGTAGCGCGGGAACAGCTCGCGCAGGCTGCCGATCCCCTCGGCCGCGACGCGCTTGGAGTTGGCGGGGTGATCGAGCAGGGCGTGCGCAAGGTGCGGGCGCCCGAGCGGGTCCCCCGCGGCCTGGCGGCGGCGCAGCTCGCGGTCGTCGAGCTCGAAGCCCTCCGCGCGCAACAGGTCGGCCATCGCCAGCACCCGCCGCTCGCGGTCGCCGCGCAGATCCTCGAGCGTCGCCGCGAAGGCGGGGTCGCGGTGGTCGACCAGGTAGCCGAGGATGTGCAGCTCCTCGTAGGCCTCGTCGACCGAGGAGAGCTCTGTGGCAGGGATCACCCGCACGCCCGCGCGGGGGCCCTCCGCGAGCGCCTCCTCGACACCTCCCACGGAATCGTGGTCGGTCAACGCCAGCAGCTCGACCCCCGCCGCCGCGGCGGCGCGCACCACCGCGGCCGGCTCCAGTTCGCCGTCGGAGTTGATCGAATGCGATTGCAGGTCGAAGGTGGGAAGCATCGAGCGAACCGTACAGATCTCAGCTCTCGAGCGAGTGCTGCAGGCGCTCCAGCACACGCACCACGCGCAGGCCGCTGTGGCCGTCCGAGCGGGGGGTGGCACCGCTGCGGATGCACTCGATGAAGTGCTCGCACTCCACGCGGAGGGGCTCGACGTTGGGGATGTGGGGGGAGAAGATCTCCCCCGAGCGCGTGATGTACTCCCCCCAGGAGCGCACGTCCTCGTCGAAGCCCTTGTCGTAGACGGTGAGCTTGCCCTCGATCTGCATGTCGTCGAAGGTCGCCATCCGCCGCGCCCCCACCACGGTGAGGCGCCGCTCCTTGTGGGGGTCGAGCCAGGAGAGGTGCAGGTGCGCCACGGTCCCGGAGGGGAAGCGCAGGTAGCAGAACACGACGTCCTCCACGCCCTCGCGCACGTAGGAGCGCCCGTGGGCGACGCACTCCTCGGGCTCCTCGCCGATCAGGTGGAGGATCACCGAGACGTCGTGCGCGCCGAGGCTCCAGAGGGCGTTCTCGTCCGCGCGCAGCTTGCCGAGATTCAGGCGGTTGCCGTACACGTAGTAGAGCTGCCCCAGCTCCCCCCCTCGAGCAGCGCCTTGAGGCGGTCCACCGCGGGGTGATACTCGAGCAGGTGGCCCACCATCAGCACCCGCCCCGCGCGCTCTGCGGCGGCGACCGCCCGCTCGGCGTCGGCGGCGGTGGTCGCGAGGGGCTTCTCCACGAAGCAGTGCTTGCCCGCCTGCAGCACGCGGGTGGCGAGCTCGGCGTGGGTGGGGACCGGGGTCGCGAGCACCACCGCATCCAACTCGGGGTCCTCGAGCAGCTCCTGCAGGTCTGCCGCTGGGTGCGCCGCGGGGAACGTCTGCGCGAGCCGCGCGCGGGCCTGCTCGGAGGCGTCGCACAGCCAGCGCAGCTCGCAGCCGGGGATCGCCGCGAAGTTGCGCGCCAGGTTCGGCCCCCAGTAGCCGAGGCCGGCAACGCCCACGCGGATCGGCGTCTGCTCTGGGGCACCCCCTGCGCCCATCAGTAACCCCCGCCCATCCTGACGGGCGCGTGCGGGCCGATGCACACGGAAGCGAGCGAGCGGCCATCTCCCTTGCCCATCACGCCAGCCCCCCGATCGCGGCGACGCAGCGCTCGGCGGCGTGGCCATCGCCGTAGAGGGGGGGCCGCTCGGCGGGGGGATCGCGCTGGAGCGCATCCAGCGCGGCGCGGGCGTCGAGATCGACCAGGGTGTTCCAGCCGGCGTCGACGGTCTCGACCCACTCGGTGGTGGGGCGCAGTGTGATGCAGGGCACCCCGGCAAGGTACGCCTCCTTCTGGACGCCACCGGAGTCGGTGAGGACCGCGCGGGCCTGACAGAGCAGCGCGGCGAGCTCGGCGTACCCGAGGGGCTCCGTGAGGCGCAGGCCCTCGATCCGGGCGAGCTCGTCCAGCAAGCCGGCCTCTCCCAGGCGCTCGCGGGTGCGGGGGTGCAAGGGGAAGACCACGGGCTCGGGGAGCGCATGCACGAGCTGCACGAGCGCGCGCAGGCGGGTGGGGTCGTCGACGTTACCGGCGCGGTGGGCGGTGAGCAGCAGGTAGGCGCCGGCACTCACTCCGTGATCGGCCAGGGTGCGCGCGTCCGCGCGCGCGGCGGGCTGCAGGCGCAGGGCGAGATCGACCATCACGTCGCCGACGACCTCGATCCGTCCGAGGACCGACTCGGCGCGCAGGTTCTCGGCGGCGGCGGCGGAGGCGCACAGCAACAGCTCGGAGAGGTGGTCGGTGAGCACGCGGTTGCGCTCCTCGGGCATCGCGCGATCGAACGAGCGCATACCCGCCTCGACGTGGACGAGCGGGACGCCGGCATTACCCGCCACCAGCGCCCCGGCGAGCGTGGAGTTGGTGTCGCCGTAGACGAGCACGGCGTCGGGCTCCCACGCCCCGTCGGGCCGCTCGTGCACCAGCAGGGGCTCCAGGGCGGCGAGCATGCGCGCGAGCTGGGAGGTGTTGGAGCCCCCCCCGATCCCGAGCTCGCCGCCGGGCTGGGCGAGCCCGAGCTCGCGGAAGAAGACGGCGGAGAGCGAGTCGTCGTAGTGCTGCCCGGTGTGCACCAGCAGCTCGTCATGCCCGGCGGCAGCCAGCGGTCCGGATACGGCAGCGGCCTTGATGAACTGTGGGCGATTGCCGACGACAGTGAGGATCTTCACGCGGCGCAGACTACGCGGCTGCGCCGACGACCGACGTGGACCAGTCGATCACGGAGGTGGGGCGCACGACGTGGCGGTTCATGCCGAGCTCCTTGGGCTCGAGGCCGAGCGCGAGGCCGACGAGCTGGGGGAGGTGCAGGACGGGCATTTTGAGCTGGCGGGCGACGACGCCTTCGGCGAGGGGCTGCTGAAGGTCGAGGTTGAGGTGACAGAGGGGGCAGGGGGTGACGAGGCAGTCGGCGTCGGCGTCGACGGCGTCGCCGAGGTGGCGGCCGGCCTGCTTGAGGGAGGCCTCCTTGTTCATGGTGACGATCGGGAAGCCGCAGCACTTGCGCATCCCGGCGTACTCGATCACGGTGCCGCCGAGGGCCTCGATGACGTGCTCCAAATAGTGGTCGCGGGGGTGCTCGCGATCGATCCCGAGGCGCTTGCGGGGGCGCACGATGTAGCAGCCGTAGAAGGGCCCGACCTTGAGGTTGGTGAGGGGCCGCTTGACGCGGGAGCGCAGCGCGTCGAGGCCGATCTCCTCGACGAGGAGCCAGAGGAAGTTCTTGTTCGTGAAGTGCCCACCCGCCCCGCTGGGATCCTTCTCATAGGAGAGCCCCTCGGGGGCGAGGGTCTGGTTGATGTGGGCGCGGTACTCGGCGCTCGCGTCGAGGCGCTCCTGGCACTCGCTCTGGGCGCCCTGGCAGGTGGAGCAGATGTTCATCATCAGCTCGGCCCCCTCGACCTGCTGGGCGAGGGCGAAGGTGCGGGCGTTGAGGGTGTCGGCGAGCTCCTGGTTGTGCTCGGCGATGACGCCGCAGCCGCAGCAGTTGGCGCGGTCGAGCTGGACGAGCTCGATGTCGAGCAGGGGAGCGACGCGAGCCATGGAGCCGTGCAGCTCGGGGGTGAAGCCGCGGCTGACGCAGCCGGGCCAGTAGGCGACCTTCATCATCGGTTGGCGCTCCCTTCTGCGGTGGTTCCCGCCGGATCGTTCCCGCCGTCGCCGTTGCGCGCGGCGTCCTCGGCGCCGCTCGAACCCTTGCCCGTGGCTACGCCCACGGGGGTAGGGACCTCCTCGTCCTCGTCCTCACCAGAGATGTAGAGGTTCAGCTCGTAACGTTCGGGGCGGCTCTCGACGGTCTGGTAGATCCGCTTGACGGCCTCGAGGTCGGCGGCGGGGATCTTGTGGCCCAGAAGGGCGAGCTTGATCCCGATCTTCCCGCGTGCGATGGCCTTGATCGCGGTGGGCAGCAGAGAGAGCAGCTCTTTGCCGGCGGCGGGATGGAGTTTCCCGAACCAGGAGTTGCCGCCGTAGGAGCGGGGGACCAGTTCGGCCTCGTGGAGGAGGCCGTAATCACGCACGAGGGTGGTGAGGGCCTGCTCGTGGCGCTCGCCGTTGTTGGGGTCGACGATGTGCTCGTCGGAGCCGGCGATGCGGCGCAGGCGCATGATCTGGCCCATGGGGTTGACGTCCTTGGGGCAGGCCTCGACGCACTTGAAGCAGTGGGTGCAATCGAAGATCCCCTGGGGGTCGTGGGAGAGGTCGAGGAGGCGCTCGTGGCGGCGGTCGTCGCGGGGGTCGCCGACGAAGCGGTAGGCCTTGGCGAGCGCGGCGGGCCCGATGAAGCCGGGATCGACCTCCATCGCGAGGCAGTCCGACACGCAGGCGCCGCACTGGATGCAGGCCATCGACTGGGTGATGTCGACCATGCTCTCGCGGGGGACGACGTACTCGCGCTCGGGGGTGGGCTGCTTGGCGAGCAGCCAGGGGGTGACGCGCTGGATCTTTTTCCAGTGGACGGCGTCCATGTCGACGATGAGGTCCTTGATGACGGGCATGTTGCCCATCGGCTCGATCTCGATCACCCCGCCCGGGGCGCTGTCGCGGGCGTGGTCGAGGTGGGTGTGGCAGGCGAGGCCGGGTTCGCCGTTGATGCGCACCCCGCAGGAGCCGCAGATCGCGGCGCGGCAGGAGCAGCGGATCCCGATCGAGCCGTCGAAGCGGGCCTTGGCCTGGAGGATGCCCTCGAGCACGGAGCGGTGGGGCTCGAGCTCGACGGTGTGCTCGTCCCAGTAGGGGGCCTCGCCGGACTCGGGGTCGTAGCGGCGCACCCTGAGCGTGAACTGCTCTGGCGGACGGTGGGTCTCGGCCATCAGCGGAGCACCTCCCCGGAGGTTTTTTTATGGATTTGGATCGGCGTTCGTTGCCCGCGACGGGCTCGTTGGAGAAGCTCCACGGCCATCAGTACTTGCGCTCCTCGGGCTGCCACTGGGTGATGGTGACGGGCGAGTAGCTGACCACTGGCGCACCGTCCTCGCCGAGGGAGATGTCGATGTGCTTGAGCCACTCGTCGTCGTTGCGCTCGGGGAAGTCGGTGCGGAACTGGGCGCCGCGGGACTCCTTGCGCTCGATTGCGCCCACGACGGTGGCCTCGGCGCAGTCGAGCATGTAGCCAAGCTCGATCGCACCGAGCACATCCTGGTTGAAGACTGTGCCGCGGTCGTCGATGTAGGCGCTCTGGGCCTCTTCCTGGAGGCGCTTGACGACGGCGAGGGCCTGCTCGAGTCCCTCCTGGTCGCGGTATACGGCGACGTTCTGGTTCATGATTGCGCCGAGCTCCTGCTTGATCTCGGAGACCCGCCGGGGGCGGGTGGGACTCCCATCCCGAGCGCGGGCGATGATCCCGTCGATCGTGGCGACGTCCTCGCGCAGCTGGGCGTCGGCGGTGGAGCCATTTGGCATCGCCATCGCGGCGGAGCGGGCGGCGGCGTGTTCGCCGGCGCGGCGACCGAAGATGAGGGTGTCCAGGAGCGAGTTGGCGCCGAGGCGGTTGCCGCCGTGCACGGAGACGCAGGCGACCTCCCCGGCGGCGTAGAGGCCCGCGATCGGGGTGGCACCGTTGATGTCGGTCTTCACCCCACCCATGATGTAGTGCTGGCCGGGGCGGATCATGATCGGTTCGCGGGTGATGTCGACACCGGCGAAGTCTTTGCCGATGTTGACGATCTCGCGCAGCGCCTCGAGGGTGCGCTTGCGGGGGACCTGGGTGATGTCGAGCCAGATGCCCGAGCCGTCGGGGCCGACGCCGCGGCCCTCGAGGATCTCGGTCTGCTCGGCGCGGGAGACGACGTCGCGGGAGGCGAGCTCCATCTTGTTGGGGGCGTACTTCTCCATGAAGCGCTCGCCCTCGGAGTTGAGCAGGGTGGCACCCTCGCCGCGGGCGCCCTCGGTGATCAGGAGGCCGTTCTCGACGAGCGTGGTGGGGTGGTACTGGACCATCTCCATGTCCATCAGGGGCGCGCCGAGGCGGTAGGCCTGGGCGATCCCGTCACCGGTGACGATCAAAGCGTTGGTGGTGGGGCTGTAGACCTGCCCGGCGCCGCCACCGGCGAGGATCACGTTCTTGGCGCGGAAGACCTCCATACGCCCGGAGCGCACGTCGCGGGCGATCATCCCGCAGCAGCCGCCGTGCCCGTCGCGCAGCAGCGAGGTGGCGAACCACTCCTCGTAGCGATCGACGGTCTCGTGGTGCTTCATGAGCTGCTCGTAGAGCACGTGCAGGATCGCCTGGCCGGTGATGTCGGCGACGTAGGCGGTGCGCTTCATCGAGGCGCCCCCGAAGGCGCGCAGGTCGAGCAGACCCTGTTCGTTGCGGTGGAAGGTGACACCGATGTGCTCGAGGTGCATGACCTCGTGGGGGGCCTCGGAGCACATGATCTCGATCGCGTCCTGGTCGCCGAGGAAGTCGGAGCCCTTGACGGTGTCGTAGGCGTGGGAGCGCCAGTCGTCGTCGACGCTGATCGCGGCGTTGATCCCGCCGGCGGCGGCGACGGAGTGGGAGCGCACGGGGTGGACCTTGCTGACGATCGCCACGCTGGCGCCGCCCTGCGCGGCGGCGAGCGCTGCGCGCTGGCCGGCGAGACCTGCGCCGATTATCAAGACGTCGTGTGCTGGCATGACTCCGTGGGCGGTTGAGAGGAGGCGTTTGACCTGTCTGTCGGCAGGGACTCTATAACGCGAGCCCGCGGTTTCGCTGTGCTGGGGGCAGCCGGGGCAGCCACAGCGGCTCGATGGGTACCCGGACCGTCCCCCGCTACGTCCCGGCGGCGGGGCGCAGGGCCTGGCGGATCTGGGCGATGGTGACGACGCCGAGCAGCACGCCGTCGTCGTCGACGGCGACCATCGCGCCGAGGCGCCCGAGGCCCTCGGAGCGCAGGAGCGACTCGAGCGGCTGATCCTGCTCGATGCGGATGGGGAGGTTCTCCTCGAGCACATCCGAGACGGGTAGCGCGGGGCGCCCGGCGGCGATCTCGGCGTCGACGCGTTCGGAGCGTACGACCCCGAGGAAGTGGCGGGCGGGATCGACGACGGCGAACCAGGGCCAGCGGTAGCGCAGGAAGAAGAGCTCCTGGGCGTCGAGCAGGCCGGTCGCGGCGGGGATGGTGACGGGCTCGGGGTCCATCACGTCGGCGACCCGGAGCCGCTGAATGCGCTGGTTGACGGTGCCCTGGAGGACGGCGCCGGCGGCGCTCTGGTAGGCGAACAACCCGATGAACGCCACCCAGATGCCGCCGCTGTTGCCGAGTACGAGCAGCGCGATGCCGGCCACCGCGAGCAGCGCCCCGAAGCCCTGCCCGGTGCGCCCGACCACGCGGGTGGCGCGGTTGCGATCGTCGGTTCGCCACCACAACAGCGCATGCACGATCTGGGCGCCATCGAGGGGAAAGGCGGGGATCAGATTGAAGAGCAGCACAAGTATGTTGAGCGTGGCTACCCATGCGAGCAGCAGCACTGCCGGCGTGGTAACCACTCCACCTTTGCCGGATGCGACAGCAAAGAAGTGGTGGCCACTGTCGAGGAGATCGCCGAGGGCAACACTGAAGAGGGCGATCGCCAGCGTCACGAGCAAACCGGCAGAGGACACTCGCAGCGCCACGCCGGGACGGGGCATCGGACCGGTGCGGGTGAGACCGCCTAGCGCCCACAGCTCGATGCCCATCACGGGAACGCCGTTGCGGCGCGCGACGAGGGCGTGGCCGAGCTCGTGCAGGATCACCGACGCGAAGAAGGAGAGCACGATCGCGACGGTCATCAGGTAGGCGGTGGTGTCCGAGCCGCCGAGGACTTCGTGAAAGTAGGGGGTGAGTTCGGCGGCGAAGTAGACGAGGATCAGGCCGAGGACCAGAAACCAGCTGATCCCGACCCCGATGCGAATGCCGAAGATGCGCGCGAGCTGAAAGTCCCTGCGAGGGATCACGATCCCATGGTAGGCGGCAGGCGGCCTACAGCGGGAGGCTGCGCGCGATGATCGCCTCGAAGTCCGTCCCGGCCGGCAGCGTGCCGTACTCGAGGCCGGCGTCGTGGCGAGCGCCCTACAGCGGGAGGCTGCGCGCGATGATCGCCTCGAAGTCCGTCCCGGCCGGCAGCGTGCCGCACTCGAGGCCGGCGTCGTGGCGAGCGCCCTACAGCGGGAGGCTGCGCGCGATGATCGCCTCGAAGTCCGTCCCGGCCGGCAGCGTGCCGCACTCGAGGCCGGCGTCGTGGCGAGCGCCCTACAGCGGGAGGCTGCGCGCGATGATCGCCTCGAAGTCCGTCCCGGCCGGCAGCGTGCCGTACTCGAGGCCGGCGTCGTGGTCCAGGCGAGCGGCACAGAAGGCGTCGGCGACGGCGGGGGCGCCGTGGCGCACGAGCAGCGAGCCCTGCAGCGCCAGCGCCATCGACTCGACCACGCGGCGCGCGCGTGCCTCGAGCGTGAGCGGATCGGTGAACTGCTCTTCGAGCTTGGCGAGGTGAGCGTCGAGGCGCATGTCGGCGCCCTTGGCCTGGTTGACCTCGTGCAGGAAGACCTCCAGTGAACGCGGGGTGCGCACCAGGGCGCGCAGCACGTCGAGGCTCATCACGTTGCCGGAGCCCTCCCAGATCGAGGCGAGCGGCGCCTCGCGGTAGAGGCGGGGCATGCCGGACTCCTCCACGTACCCGTTGCCGCCGAGGCACTCCAGGGACTCGAAGGCGTGGTTGGGGGCGCGCTTGCAGGCCCAGTACTTGCCCACCGCGGTGGCCAGGCGCTTGAAGAGGTGGGCGTCGCTCAGGTCGTCGCTGCCCGCGCCGGCCTCGGCGCCGGCTTCGTCGTAGGCGCGCGCGAGGCGCATCGCGAGCATTGTGGCGGCCTCGGACTCGAGGCTGAGGTCGGTGAGCACGTTGCGCATCAGGGGCTGGTCGATCAGGCGCTTGCCGAACGCGGAGCGGTGGGCGGCGTGCCAGGTGGCGCGCGCCACCCCGGCGCGCATCCCGGCGGCGGCTCCGATCACACAGTCGAGGCGGGTGTGTCCGACCATCTCGATGATCGTCGGCACCCCGCGGCCGGGCTCGCCGACCATGCGCGCCCAGGCGCCGTGAAGCTCGACCTCGCTGGAGGCGTTGGAGTGGTTGCCGAGCTTGTCCTTGAGGCGCTGGAGGTGGAAGGCGTTGCGCGAGCCGTCGGGCAGGATACGGGGCATCAAAAAACAGGAGACTCCCTCGCTCTCACCAGCGGCCGACTGCGCCTGGGCGAGCACGAGGAAGATGTCGCTCATGGGGGCCGAGCAGAACCACTTGTGACCCACGAGCTCGTACTCCGCGCCGGCTCCCCCACCGTTCAGGGGGTGCGCGACGGTGGTGTTGGCGCGCACGTCGGAGCCACCCTGCTTCTCGGTCATCGCCATGCCGGCGATCGCCGAGCGCTTCCGTGTGGCGGGAATCGAGGTGTGATCGTAGGTGGTGGCAGTCACCAGGGGCTCCCACTCGGCGGCCAGCTCGGGCTGTGCACGCAGCGCGGGGACCACGGCGAAGGTCATCGTGATCGGGCACGCGAAACCGGCCTCGGCCTGCATCGCGGTCATGTACAGCGCGGCGCGCGCTACGTGGGCGGCGTCCTGGTCGGTGGTCCAGGGGAGCGAGTGCAGCTCGTTCTCCACGCCCATCCGCATCAGCTGGTGCCAGGCGGGGTGGAACTCGACCTCGTCGAGGCGATTGCCGAAGCGGTCGTGGGTGTGGAGCACGGGCCTGTTCTCGTTGGCCAGGCGCCCCCACTCGTCCTGCGGCCCCCCGGCCTCGCCGACGAACCGACCCAATGCGGCGGCACGCTCACGTGCCCAGCCGCCACCCTCGCGCTCGAGGGCCTCCACCAGCGGGGTGTTGGTGGAGAAGACATCCCAATCCACCAGCGGGGGAGCCTGATTGAGCACCTCGTGGGTCCTCCAGGGCGCGGTGCGCTCGCCAGTGGACGTTTCAGCGGGGGACTGTGAGACAGTGGGGGACATCGCCTCCACAGAGTAAACCCTCGCGACGGATCGCACTGGGCGATCCGGCCGGTGCGATCCACCGAGGACGATCGGTCCGCGCGATCCACGCAGGCAACCCCCTCCGAGGAGGGCGACCGAGCCTGGGCCTGTGACGGGCGCGAGGCTCCCCACGATAGGATCGCCCGCCCGGCAACAGCATCCCGACCCCGCGAGGACCCGACACATGGCCAAGATCAAGGTGCAGAACCCCGTCGTTGAGCTCGACGGCGATGAGATGACGCGGATCATCTGGTCGTTCATCAAGGAGCAGTTGATCCTCCCGTACCTGGAGGTGGACCTGAGGTACTACGACCTGGGTATCGAGAACCGCGACGCCACCGCGGATCAGGTCACGGTCGACGCCGCTGACGCGATCAAGCGCTACGGGGTCGGGGTGAAGTGCGCGACGATCACTCCCGACGAGGCGCGGGTGCAGGAGTTCGGCCTGAAGGAGATGTACCGCTCCCCCAACGGCACGATCCGCAACATCCTTGGCGGGGTGATCTTTCGCGAGCCGATCGTTATCTCCAACGTCCCGCGCCTGGTGCCGGGGTGGACGAAGCCGATCGTGATCGGCCGTCACGCGTTTGGCGACCAGTATCGCGCGACCGACATGGTCGTCCCGGGGGAGGGCAAGCTGACCCTCACCTACACCCCCGCGGACGGCGGCGAGGCGATCGAGTTGGACGTCTACGACTTCCCCGGCGGGGGGGTGGCGCTGGCGATGTACAACCTCGACGCCTCCATCCGCGACTTTGCGCGGGCCTCGCTGCGCTACGGCCTGGACCGCGGCTACCCGGTCTACCTATCCACCAAGAACACGATCCTCAAGCGCTACGACGGGCGCTTCAAAGATCTCTTCCAGGAGATCTACGAGACCGAGTTCAAGGCGGACTTCGAGGCTGCGGGCATCACCTATGAACACCGCCTGATCGACGACATGGTGGCGGCGGCGCTGAAGTGGGAGGGGGGCTATGTGTGGGCGTGCAAGAACTACGACGGGGACGTCCAGTCGGACACCGTCGCGCAGGGCTTCGGCTCACTCGGCCTGATGACCAGCGTGCTGATGACTCCCGACGGTCGCACTGTGGAGGCCGAGGCGGCGCACGGCACTGTCACTCGACACTACCGGCATCACCAGGAAGGCAAGCCCACCTCCACCAACCCGATCGCCTCGATCTTCGCGTGGACCCGCGGCCTCTCCGCGCGGGGGCGGATGGACGGGACCCCCGAGGTGACGCGCTTCGCCGAGACGCTCGAGCGAGTCTGCGTGGCAACGGTCGAAAGCGGCAAGATGACCAAGGACCTCGCACTGCTGATCGGCCCCGAGGAGCCGTGGCAGACCACGCAGGAGTTCCTCGCCTCGATCGACCAGAACCTCAAACAGGAGATGAATTCGTGAGCAATCCCATACGAGTCACCGTCACCGGCGCCGCCGGGCAGATTGGATACAGCATCGTCTTTCGCATCGCCTCCGGCCAGCTGCTGGGTCCCGAGCAGCCGGTCGATCTGCGTCTGCTGGAGATCCCGCAGGCGATGGGCGCACTCGAGGGAGTCGCGATGGAGTTGACCGACTGCGCCTTCCCGCTGCTCACCGGCCTCGACCTGCACGACCGCCCGGCTGACGCGTTCGAGGGCACCAACATCGCGCTGCTGGTCGGCTCGCGCCCGCGCACGAAGGGCATGGAGCGCGCCGAGCTGCTCAGCGCCAACGGTGAGATCTTCACCGTTCAGGGCAAGGCGCTGAACTCCGTCGCCGCCCCCGACGTGCGGGTGCTTGTGGTCGGCAACCCCGCCAACACCAACTGCTTGATCGCGATGAACAACGCGCCCGACATCCCCCGCGAGCGCTTCACCGCGATGCTACGCCTCGATCACAATCGCGCGATCGCACAGCTCGCGGCGAAGCTCGGTGCCCCGGTGAGCGACATCTCGCAGATGGGCGTATGGGGCAATCACTCCCCGACGATGTACCCCGACCTGTTCCACGCCAGGGTCGGCGACCAGGTGGCCGCCGACGCGGTCGACGACCAGGTGTGGATCGAACAGCAGTTCCTGCCCGGCGTGGGCAAACGCGGCGCGGCGATCATCGAGGCGCGTGGCGCCTCCTCGGCGGCCTCCGCCGCCAACGCTGCGATCGATCACATGCACGACTGGGTGCTCGGCACCGACGGAGGATGGGTCTCGATGGGCGTGCCCTCCGACGGCTCCTACGGAATCCCCGAGGGCCTGATCTGTGGCATCCCCTGCACCTGCGCCGGCGGCGAGTGGTCGATCGTGGAGGGTCTCGACCTCGACTCGTTCTCTCGCGAGCGCATCGACGCAAGCGTCAACGAGCTCCAGGACGAGCGCACCGCGGTGCAGGAGCTCGGTTTGATCTGAGCTCGCTCACCGCCCTCAGCGCGAGCACGAGCTGAGCCCGGCCCACCGATACCTGACTCTCGGTGATGCTCGGCCCAGCGGTTGGCTTGGTCCTCGCGCGAACTCGCGCGAAGCGAATTACCCCCAAAAAACAGCCCCGACGAGTAACCCGCCGGGGCTGTTGTGCATCTGGAGTCCTATCGACCAATTTGTGCGACTACACCAAGGCCGACGGATCGTCGCTCCTGGCAAGGACGCGAGGAGCGAAGTGTACTTTGCACACAAGCGACCGAGGACGCCGCCAGGGCGGCGAGACTAGGACTTGGGGTGCCAGCCGCGCCCCTCCTTGGCTACCTTGCCTTCCTCTTCGAGCGAGGGGAGGACGCGGTAGAGGTAGTTCTGCTTGATGCCCATGCGAGAGGCGAGCTCGGGGATCGTGATGCCGGGCTGGGCGGTCACGAAGGAGAGTGCCTGGGCTGCGCGGGTGCCGCTGCCTTTGCGACGACCGGCTTTGCGTTTGGTGGCACCCCGTGTGGCAGTGGCTGCGGGGGCGGCCGGTGCGGCGGCCTCCGTGGTTGCTGCAACACGGTTTTTCGAGCCACGGGGGCGGCCTGGCCCGCGACGCCCGGGGACTTTCACGGCAGTGGTTTTGGCGGCAGCTTTGCGACCGGGTTTGCGGCCAGGTTTACGGCCGGGTTTGCGTGTCGCTTTGGGGGCTGCTTTGGGAGCACCGGAAGCGACGGGCGCAGCGGGGGCTCCACCCAGACCGTCAAGTGCGGCAACGGCCGCCTCGAGGCGGGCGTACTCCTCCACCAACGGCTGCAGCTCGGCCAGCCGATCGGTGATCTCTCGGTGCTTCTCGTCAAGGAAGTCAGTCACGGTTGAATCCTGTTCACTCGGATTATGTGATGCACATCACATGGTTACCGGTATTACATTACAACAACGACAGGTTGTGTACCTTGGTGCAAGCCACGTGTCACGGTGATGAGGTCGAACTCACCTCACCAGTTGATCGGCCCACTCGCTGGAAATTTTCCCGCAAGCCCCACCGGTCAACGCGCTCTCCGACCCTGGTCACTCGAAGTTTCCACCCCAAGCCGGAGTGCCGGCGGCCCACTCGCTGGAGGTTCCCGTAAGCCCCACCGGCCAATGTCCCCACCACTCTGTCCCTCGAGGTTTCCACCCCCAAGCCAGAGTGCTCGGCGGCCCACTCGCTGGAGGTTTCCGCAAGCCCCACCGGCCAATGTCCCCCACGACCCCAGTCCACTCCGTGGAGGTCGCGCCTCACTCAATGAGAGCTCTCGAGCAGCTCGCGCAAGCGTTCGAGCGTGCGCCGGGCCTCGCGCTCGGGCATCCCCCCCACCAGCGCGCGGGAGGCCACCGCACCGAACGGTCCGAGCGGTGCCCGGAACTCGTTGCGATACTCAAAGCGTGTGCCATCTCCCTCGGGACGCAGGACGTATTCGGTGTGGGCACGTGAGCGCGCCGGTCCGCGACCCTCCCAGACTGCCTGCCTGTACGGATCGCACTCGGCTAGGCGCCAGTGAACATCGAGGCTGACGCCGCGCATATGGAGGAGCTGGTCCATCTCGTAACCCACCCTGGGTGACCCACTGTCGGCCCTTCGCAGCGAGCGGTGAACCGTGACCCACTCGCCCAAACGATGGGGGTCCATGATCGTCTCCCACACCTCTTGCGGCGTGGCGAGGATGTGGGTGCTGACCGTGACGGTGCTCATTGCGCAGCGAGCCTGACCCTGACGGTGCTCATCGCGCAGCTAGCCTGACCCTGACGGTGCTCATCGCGCAGCGAGCCTGACCCTGACGGTGCTCATCGCGCAGCCAGCCTGACCCTGACGGTGCTCATCGCGCAGCCAGCCTGACCCTGACGGTGCTCATCGCGCAGCCAGCCTGACCCTGACGGTGCTCATCGCGCAGCCAGCGGTTGCACGGCCTCCCACTCGCGCAACGCGCACTCCACGGCATCCTCGAAGGAATGTAGCTCGACCCCCAGCAGCTCCGGGGCGTGATCCTCGGCCGGGAGTAGATCGCCCTCCAACCCCTCCATCAGCGGGAGCACCAACTCGGGATCCTCTTGCGCGAGTGCAGCAGCGAGCCGCGCAGTGAACGGTGTCATGCCGATTCTTACTCCCAACGTGGGACGGCCCAGGATCAGGACCTCAGCGATGCGCCCAAGCATCTCTTCATAGGTGAGGATCTCCGGACCCCCGATGTCGAGCGCTCTACCGCCCGCCTCCGGCAGAACTGCGGCGGCGAGCAGCATCTCGATCACATCGCGGGCGTCGATCGGCTGTATCCGAAACCTGCGCCACGGCGGGAGCACGAGCACTCGCAGGCGCTCGAGGAGCCGCACCATCACGCGAAAGGAGCGCGACCGGGCGCCGATTATGATCGCTGAGCGCAGCGCAACGGAGCCGGGGATGTGCTCGAACAGGATCTCCTGTACCTCGGTGCGACTGGCGAGGTGGCGCGAGGGATCCTGGGCGCCCGTGTACGGCAGCAGCCCTCCGAGGTAAACGATCCGCGCCACATCCGCGCGCCGGGCCTCAGTAGCGAACGTCACCGCTCCCAGGCGCTCGCGCTCCGGGAAGGATTTTTTGTTGGACCCACCAACCACACCTGCCTCACCCCCCATGCGCCCAAGCTGACTTTTGTTGGACCCACCAACCACACCTGCCTCACCCCCCATGCGCCCAAGCTGACTTTTGTTGGACCCACCAACCACACCTGCCTCACCCCCCATGCGCCCAAGCTGACTTTTGTTGGACCCACCAACCACACCTGCCTCACCCCCCATGCGCCCAGGCTGACTCTCCATGGAGTGGACCAAGTAGTAGGCCACCTCGGCGTCCCTCAATGCCCGGCGCAGACCTTCGCCGCTGAGGACATCCCCACGGATCACCTCGATCTCCTCAGCGGTCCCAGCGAGGGCGCTGCGAGCCCGGGCCGGGTCACGTGCGAGCGCACGCACCTGGTGCCCCTCGGCGAGCAGTCTTGGAGCAAGTGCCGAGCCGACGAAGCCGCTGGCCCCTGTAAGGAGAACGCGCATTGGTGGGTAATGATGATGGCGCACCGCAAGCGGAGATGGGATAGGCATGAGAGCGCACGCGGCAAGACGCGCGTGGATTGTGCATATATTCTTTTTGGAGTTGCGTATAACAAATGCTATACGCAGTCTCAATTTTCGATGCTCGCTCTCCCCCCAGCGGTCGCTCTCCCCTGATGCTCCCTCTCCCTGATGCTCCCTCTCCCCTGATGCTCCCTCTCCCCTGATGCTCCCTCTCCCCTGATGCTCCCTCTCCCCTGATGCTCCCTCTCCCCTGATGCTCCCTCGCCCCCCGATGGTCTCAGCGCCACCCCCCAAGTGCGATCTTGCGATCGTCGGTGGGGGGATTCTCGGGCTGGCGCTCGCTCGGGAGCTGACCCACCGATACCCACGCTCCTCGGTGTGTGTGCTCGAGCGCGAGGATGAGCTCTGCGCACACCAGACAGGCCACAACTCGGGCGTGATCCACGCCGGCGTCTACTACCAGCCCGGTTCACTGAAGGCGCGCCTCTGCGTGGAGGGAGCCAGGGAGTTGTATGCGTACTGCGCCGAGCGGGAGATCCCATTTGAGATGTGTGGAAAGTTGATCGTGGCGACCGAGCGCGCGGAGCTTGGGCGTCTGGAAGAGCTGGAACGCAGAGGCCGGGCCAACGCGGTCCCCGGCCTGCGCCGTGTCGAGGAGGCGGGCATCCGCGAGCTCGAGCCACACGCTCGTGGGATCGCGGGCCTCCACTCCCCCACCACCGGGATCGTGGATTTCGCCGCGGTGTCCCGCGCGTACGCGCAGGACGCGATCGAGGGCGGTGCGCGGATCGCGACGGGGTGCGGCGTGCACGGTGTGCGCCCCACCGCTCGGGCCCTGCGCTTGGAGCACGCGCGAGGCTCGACCGAGGCGACTCACGCGATCTTCTGCGCGGGCGCATGGTCGGATCGACTGGCGGTCATGGCGGGGGCTCCAGCGGACCCGCGCATCGTTCCCTTCCGTGGCGCATACCTGCGCCTGGCCAGCGAGCGGAGGGAGTTGGTGCGCGCACTGATCTACCCGGTACCAGATCCGGCCCTGCCCTTCCTGGGGGTCCATCTAACACGGCATATCGATGGCGAGGTCTTGATCGGCCCGACGGCGCTGATGGTGCTCGCACGCGACGCCTACCGGCTCGGACGGGTGCGCCGCGAAGACGCTTTGCAGACACTCTGCTGGCCGGGGACCTGGCGCATGCTCGCGCGCTGGTGGCGTACGGGGGTGGACGAGCTGGGGCACGCGGTATCGAGACCGGCGTTCGCACGCGCCGCCGCCCGCTACGTCCCCGAGCTGCACGCCCGCGATCTGCGCCCCGCCTTCGCCGGCGTGCGCGCCCAGGCGCTGGCCCGGGACGGGCGGCTGGTGGATGACTTCGCGTTCTCCACCACGGAGCGTGCGTTGCACGTGCGCAACGCGCCCTCACCGGCCGCCACCTCCTCGCTGGCGATCGCCCGCTACGTGGCGGATCGCGCCGAGGCCGAGTTCGGGCTGGCCCACTGAACCCGGAAATTGCGGCCGATTCGAGGGATTGTCACGTGAAAGTAACTCGACGTGGGCTCTTTGCGGGTAGAAGATTTTTTCCTTGCGATTTGCGGGAAGCGTGCTTGCTCGGCACGCCCGTGGGTGCTTTGATCCCTGCCGTTGTTACTCAACCCGCCCGGCCAGGGATCCGGGTGGACCACAGAGAGACAAGGGGAGCTATCTTGGCGCAGAGACGGCAAGGCGCGCGCAGCGCGCCTAAGGTGACGTGCGACGAATGCTACTTCCGGTGCAACCTACTTTGCGCACTGGAGCTCGATGAGCCCTGCGCCACCTTCCGTCCCAATGCAGCCCAGCTGAAGCCCCCCCAACAGCTGCGCTTCGTCTTCCGCCAGGAGCGGCGCACCCGCGCCGCGTGGGCCTTCCCCACTGCGCAGGAACAGGCCGCGCTGCACGCCTGACGGGCACCGACGCGGTGCTCTGTGCTCAGACCAGCTCGTGTTCCACCCCGACCCTACGGATGACCACTCTCCTCCGCGTGCCGCGCGATCCATCTCGCTCCGGGCGTGTCGGTCAGCCCGTGGACGATGATCGAGCAGAACACGACCAGCGCGGCGAGGTCGAAGATGCGCTGTCCGCTGGGGATGTGCTGGTCGAGCACAATCAGCGCGAAAGTCATGGTCGCGACCCCCTTGGGCCCAAACCAGCCCATGAACAGACGGGTTGGGGAGTCGGTGTCGGTGCCCGCAAGCGAAATCCACACCGCCACGGGACGCGCGATCACGAAGGTCACGAACACCAAACCGACCGCCGCCCAACCGTCGTTGAACAGTGCGTGGAGGGTGAGCAACGAGCCGAACACCAGGAAGATCCCGAGCTTGACGATCTCCACGATCTCGGCGGACCCCTGCTCGAAGTTCCGGCGCAAGTCGGGGCGGCGGATACCCAGCACGATCGCGGCGACGAACACGGCGATGAAGCCGTTGCCATGCGGCGGTAGCACCGTAACGCCGTAGGTGGCGAAGGCCACGCCGAGGACGTACAACGACTTCTGATGGGAGGGGATCGAGTGCTCGAGCGATGCCCCGCTCTCGCGTGTCATCAGCAGCGAGGCCAGCCACCCGCAGACGAGCCCGTACACGAGGCCGAGCCCGATGTCCTGCAGGACGAAACGCCACCACACGAAGTTCTGGGAGCTCGTGCTGAGCGCCGCCAGGAAGGCGAGCACGGCCGGGAGGGCGAGGCCATCGTTGAGTCCGGACTCGAGGTTGAGCGAGTGGCGCACGACGCGGGGTACGCGGGGGTTGGTGACGATGCTCGATGTGAGAACCGGATCGGTGGGGGACAGCAGGGCGCCGAGCAGGAAAGACTCGGTCCACGTCAGGCCCACCAGCAGATGCCCAGCGCCGGCCACGACCACTGCGGTGATCGGCATCGCGAGCGCCAGCTTGCGCGCGGGTAGGCGCCACGCACTCTGCAACAGCTCGGCGTCCACCTCCAGGCCATCGCGAACGAGGATCACGATCAGCGCCGCGAAGGCGAGGTCCTCAACGAAACCCGAGTGGGCCCGAAAGCTGACCCAGCCCAGGCCGCCGTCGCCAACTGCGAAGCCGATCAGCACATACAGCGCGGTGAGCGACAGGAATGAGCGCCGCGCAAGCCCCGACAGGAGCGCCCCCACAATGAGCAGCCCTCCGAGCAGGGTCGCAGCGGCCTGGAATGAGGGCACGGCCTTAGATTCTCATGCCTCGCCGACGGGTCCACATACCAGGGGGACCTGGATTCCTTACGTCTCGCCGACGGGCCCGCGCGCGAGGGGTATATTTGAAGGTGGATCCCAGCAACGACAGCTCCCAGAGTAAGGCGGTGGCCTGTATGGCAGCAAAGGACAGCATCGGTAAGGCTTCAGCGGCGGCGCACGCCGCACAGCGCAACCAGTACGTCAAGCGCCTCATCGAGGACGAGGAGCTGCGCGCGAACCTGCTCGCGGCGTACTCGGCAGCGCGTAGTGCATATGGGCGGGTGGGCAATGGCAAACCTGCGACCAAGGCGCTCTTCGAGGACCGCAAGCTCCAGCGCGAATTGCTCCAGGCGGCAGTGGCGCTGCACGAGGCTTCGAATGCGCTCAAAGAGCCCCCCAAGCGCAAGCGCCGCCGAGGCGGGCCGGGACGTGCCCTGATGCTCGCTCTCGTCGCGGGCGTGCTCGCTCTGGCATTGAGCGAGAGTCTGCGCTCCAAGCTGCTCGACATGCTGTTCGGAGCCGAGGAGGAGTTCGACTACAGCTCCACCACCATGCCCGCGCAGGAGGCGCCGAGCTCGGTGGGCGCCTCGGCCTCCTGAGCACCGCGGTCATGGCCGCAGCCGTAGAGAGCGGGACGAGGAGCCGCACCACGAAGCCGAAGTCGCTCTCGGGTGAGCGCGCCCAGCGAATCGTTGAGGCGATGCGCCGTAGCGTCGCCCAGTACGGCACCGCGGGCTCGACCTTTGAGCGGGTCGCACGCGAAGCGGGGGTCTCGCGGGGACTCCTGCATTACTACTTCGGGACCAAGGAGCAGTTGCTCGCGGAGGCCGTACGGCGCGATTGCCAGCTGCGCCTGGAGCGCTTGGAGCAGCAGCTCGCCGGGGCGCAGACCGCGGAGGACTTCATCGGCCTGCTGGCTCAGCACCTGCAGGATGTGATCCGGGAGGACCCCGACTTCGTGACGCTCCTGTTCGAGCTCTTCACGCTCTCCCGTCGCAATGCGGATATCGCCGTGGAGTACGCCAACCTGATGCGCACCATGCGCGAGCAGGTCGCCGGCATGCTCACGGTCGCCCAGGAGGAGGGGGTGCTGCGCCTGCACGCCGAGCCCGAGGCGGTCGCCGAGATCCTCTTCTCGATCGGGGATGGGTTCGCACTGCGCATGCTCACCGAGCCCGAGCGGGACTTCACCGCGACGATCCGTGCCGGGATCACCTGCGCGCGGGCGCTCCTGGCGGATTGACCGCACCGAAATCGCCTGCCCGCGGGCGCCCCTCGCGGATGAACGCTGCGAAATCGTCCACGCGGGGGGCGCTGCCGGCCGATTCATGAGCCCTTCCCTTCTGGGCCTGGCACTCCTATAATCCGAGTGCCAATGCCGATCTACGAGTACCGCCGCCCCGATGGGAGCACCTTCGAGTTGATGCAGTCCTTCTCCGAGGAGCCCCTCAGCCGCGACCCCGAGACGGGCGTGAAGGTCCAGCGCGTGCTGCACGCCCCCGCGGTGCACTTCAAGGGCAAGGGCTTTTACAACACCGACTACGGCACCCGCAAACGTCAGCGTGAGAACGCGGCCGCCGCAGAGAGCTCGTCTGGCTCCACCTCCTCCACGGACTCTTCCTCCTCCGGCGGCGAGAGCGGCGCCTCATCCAACGGCAAGGACTCCGCATCCTCCGAGAAGAACTCGAAGTCCGAGCAGGGCTCATCGAGCTCGAAGGCCGAGAAGGGCTCCTCCACCAAGAAGTCCGAGCCGGTCGCAGCCAAGAGCTGAGCGGCACAGCAGACAGCGGCGCGCGAGACGGGTGGGCTGTGAACACGCGGCCAAGAGCTGGGCGGCGCCTCAGGCGGCGCGCGTGCGGGAGGGTTGGGCTGTGGCGGGAGGGCTTGACTGTGGCGAGACGGGTGGGCTGTGAACACGCGGCCAAGAGCTGGGCGGCGCCTCAGGCGGCGCGCGTGCGGGAGGGTTGGGCTGTGGCGGGAGGGCTTGACTGTGGCGAGACGGGTGGGCTGTGAACACGCGGCCAAGAGCTGGGCGGCGCCTCAGGCGGCGCGCGTGCGGGAGGGTTGGGCTGTGGCGGGAGGGCTTGACTGTGGCGAGACGGGTGGGCTGTGAACAGGCGCGGCGTCAACCCGCCATGAACCGTGCCACCGCAGCATGCTTCGCTTCATCGGAGACCGTCAAGCCTTCTTCGCCGTCGGGCAGCGTGATCTGGCCGGTGGGCGCCAACAGATGCGTGGGGGGCGTGCCCCCGAGCTCCAGCGCACCGAACAGGGCGAGCAGTTCGGGGCCGCTCATGTCGGAGATGATCGTTGGCGGGGCGTTCCAGGAGATCAGCGGCATGCGCAGGAAGCTCGAGAAGGAGAGCAGCTGGGACTTCATGTCCAGCAGGAGCTTCTGCTGGCGTTCCTCGCGCTGGAGGTCGGTCTGCTGGGGGGCGCAGCGGTTCTCGCGGGTGCGCGAGAGCGCGAGCGCTTCGCGGCCGTCGAGGTGGTGGGTGCCGGCGGAGAGGCGCAGCGTGAAGCCGCCGTTGGCGGAGCCGCCGTCGAGGTAGGACACCACGCAGCCCCCGGTGTAGGTGATGCCACCCATCGCTTCCACCAGTTCGGGGAAGTTTTCGAAGTTGACCTCGATCAGGTGGTTGATGGGGACACCGAGGTAGTGCTTGATCACCGAGATCGACTCCGCGGGACCGCCGAAGGCGTAGGCGGCGTTGACCTTCTGCAGCCCATGCCCGGGGATTTCGATCACCGTGTCGCGGGGGATCGACAGACGCGCCGCATGCCCACCGCCGGTTCGGATCAGCATGATCGAGTCCGAGCGGCTGGGCCCGTTGACGTCGGCGCCCGGTTCCCTCGAATCCTTCTGGCGTTTGTCGGAGCCCAGCACGAGGATGTTGTTGGCGGAGGTGAGCAGGAAGCCCGCGGGTTCGAGCTGATTGGCCACGTCGCTCGGCGGGGAGACGCGCCGGACGTGGGAGCTCACGAGGAACAGCACCAGCGAGAGCACGATCCAGCCGCCGATCAGCGCGAGCAGTCCGAGCACGACGCGCTTGGGAGTGATCCGGCGCCAACGAAACCGCCCCGCCGCGGACCTCCCAGCGCCCGTGGGCCCCTTCGCGCCGCCATTGCCCCCTTCCCGCAGCAACAGCCCCGTGCCGCCCCGTCCGGAAGCCTCGACCCCGTCGCCGCCCTCCCCGCCGCGCTCCCCGCCGCCGCCCTCCCCGCCACGCGCCGGCAGCACCCGGCGCCCGGCGCGGTAGCGCGTGTACTGCGGTCCCCCCTCCGGCTCAGGTGGGCGGGCACGGGGCACGGGCTTCGAACCCGAGGTGGCCCCCGGGGCCGGCGGGCGAGCACGGGACCCCGTCGCCCCCGCCGGGGCGGGCGGGTGGCCGCGGGACCCCGTCTGGGCCCCCGAGGTGGCCCCCGCAGGAGCGGGCGGGCGGCGCGGGCGGCGTGGGGGCACGCCTCCTGATCCTTGCTCTGCGGCCATCGACGCTCTCTATATTGGCCGAATGGCGGGCGCGGAGGTGCACCTTGGGCGGACGCCTGCAAGCGGGCGGCTGGTCGTGTGCCCCACGCCGATCGGCAATCTCGAGGATGTGACGCTGCGCGTGCTGCGCACCCTGGGTGAAGCCGACGTGCTCGCCTGCGAGGACACGCGCCACACTCGCATCCTGCTCGATCGGCACGAAATTCGGGCGGCGCGGCTAGTGAGCCTGCACGATCACAACGAACGCACCCGCGCCCCCGAGCTCGTCTCCTGGGCGAGTGAGGGACAGACGATCGCGCTGGTCAGCGACGCCGGTATGCCGTTGGTATCGGATCCCGGCTTCCTGCTTGTGCGCCAATGCCTGGCGGCGGGCGTCGCGGTCGAAGTGCTGCCGGGGGCCAGCTCGGTTCCGGTCGCCCTGGTGGCCTCCGGCCTGCCGGCGTCCCGGTGGTGCTTCGTCGGGTTCCTGCCCCGCAAGCGCGGTCAGCGCGAGCGCCTACTGGCGGACGCCACCGAGACGCTCGTCGCCTTCGAATCCCCCCGGCGCCTGTCCGCCACGCTCGACATGCTCGCGCTGGTCGACCCGCAGCGCCCCGTGGCGGTGTGCCGCGAGCTGACCAAGCTCCACGAGGAAGTCTCCCGCGGGTCCGCCGCCGAGCTCGCGCAGCGCTATCGCGAGCGCCCCCCAAAGGGCGAGGTCGTGCTCGTGGTGGGGGCCCCCTCAGGACCGGATGGCGTCAGCCAGTAGCCTGGGCGGGCGATGCCCTCGTTCTATGTGACCACCCCGATCTACTACGTGAACGCAGCCCCCCACCTGGGGCACGCGTACACGACGATCGCCGCGGACGTGCTCGCGCGCCACCACCGCCAGCGCGGGGAGGAGGTGTTCTTCCTCACGGGCACCGACGAGCATGGGGAGCCGGTGGCGGACGCGGCGCACGCACTGGGGATCGAGCCCCAGGCACTGGCGGATCGCAACGCCGAGCGCTTCCGCGCGCTCCCCCGCCTGGGGGCCTCCAACGACTTCTTCATCCGCACCACCGACCCCCAACACATGGCCAAGGTCCAGGAGGTCCTCACGCGGGTACGTGAGCGGGGGTACGTGTACGAGGGGACCTATGAAGGGTGGTACTGCCCGCGGTGCGCGGACTTCAAGGCGGAGAACGAGATCGAGGAGGGCAACCGCTGCCCGATCCACCACGTGGAGCTGGTGCGCGAACGGGAGGAGAACTACTTCTTCAAGCTCTCCGCCTTCCAGGAGCCCCTCGAGCGGCTGTACGCCGAGCGTGAGGACTTCATCACGCCGCGGGTGCGCTACAACGAGGCGCTCTCCTTCATCCGCTCCGGCCTGCGCGACGTTCCCCTGACCCGCCGGCGACTCACGTGGGGGGTGCCCGTGCCGTGGGACCCCGAGCACGTCTTCTACGTGTGGTTCGACGCGCTGCTCAACTACTACTCCGCGCTCTCCTACGCCCGCGAGGGCGAGGACCTGACGGGGACCTTCTGGCCCGCCGACTACCACCTGATCGCCAAGGACATCCTGCGCTTCCATGCGATCTACTGGCCCGCGCTGCTGATGGCCGCCGAGATCGAGCTGCCGCGGCGGCTGTTCGTGCACGGCTACCTCCTGATGGAGGGCGAGAAGATGAGCAAGTCCCTCGGCAACGTGCTCGACCCGTTCGCCGCGATCGAGCGCTTCGGGGCGGACGCACTGCGCTTCTACCTCCTGCGCGACGTCTCCTTCGGTCAGGACGGCTCGGTCTCCACGGCCGCCTTCGAGCAGCGCTACGAGAGCGAGCTCGCCAACGAGTACGGCAACCTCGCCAGCCGCACGCTGGCGATGGTGCGCCGCTACCGCGATGGGGTGCTGCCCCCCGCGCCGATCGACGCCGCGCTGGCGCGCGACTTCGAGGGCCTCGCCGAGGAGGTCTGCGCTCTGCTCGACCGCGCCGAGCTGACCCAGGCGCTCGATGCGATCTGGCAGCGGGTGCGGCGCCTGAACCGTTACGTCGAGGAGCGCGCCCCGTGGACATTGGCCAAAGATCCCCAGAGGGGAGAGGATTTGGATGAGGTGCTCGCTTCGCTCGCCGCGGGCGTTCGCGTCGTGAGCCTGCTGCTGATTCCATATTTGCCGGCCAGCACTGAGCGCCTGCTGGACGCGTTGGGTGTCGAGGACCGCTCGCTCGCCGCCGCGAGCCTAGGAGCCCGCCCCCCCGCCGGCCGCGACGCCGCGACTCGCCCCGTCGGCGAGCTAGAGCCCCTCTTCCCCAAGCCATGAGCCCCGCATCCCACAACCCGCCTTCGTCCACTGCCTCCTCCGGCGTCAAGCGGCCTCTTCCCAAGCCATGAGCCCCGCATCCCCCAGCGCCAAAACCGCGGCGCACAGCCCACGCTCGGTGGCACCGCCGGTCTCACCCCGCTTCGAGCGGGCAGCGAACGCCGATCCAAATCCATAAAAAAAACCCTCCCAATCCGCCTCCCCCATGATCGACAGCCATACCCACCTCGATCTCTGCGAGCCCCCCAACACCGAGCTCGTGGCAGCCGCCGAGCGGGCCGGGGTCGTGCGCATCCTCACCGTGGGCACCAACAGCGCCTCCTGCCGCGCCGCGCTCGCCGCCGCCGAGGACTTCCCCCAGGTGTACGCCGCGATCGGCCGCCACCCCAACTACGCGACCGGCTTCGACGACGCCGACCTCGCCGAGCTGCGCGCCCTCGCCGCCCACCCCCGCTGCCTCGCGATCGGCGAGACCGGCCTCGACTTCTACCGCGACTACGCCCCCCGCGCCGACCAGGAGCGCGCGTTCTCCGCCCAGATCGCGCTCGCGCGGGAGTTCCGCAAGCCGCTCGTGATCCACACCCGCGCCGCCGAGGAGGCGACCCTCGCCCAGCTCGCCGTCGAGGCCGAGGGGGTGCGCGTGGTGATGCACTGCTTCTCGATGCCCCCCCACCTCGACGAGTGCTTGGAGCGCGGCTACTTCATCTCCTTCGCCGGCAACGTCACCTACAAAAGCGCCACCGACCTCGCCCACGCCGCCGCGCGCGTGCCCCCCGAGCGCCTCCTGATCGAGACCGACGCCCCCTATCTCACCCCCCAGGTGGTGCGCAAGCACCCCAACCAGCCCGCCTTCGTCGCCCACACCGCCGCCTTCATCGCGCACCTGCGCGGAGTCACCCTCGATGAGCTGGGGCGCACCGCGCAGGAAACCGCCGCGCGCGTCTTCGGATGGTGAAGAACCACCATGCGGCCCCTTCAGATGGTGAGGGCCCGCACACGGGGTCTCTGCGGATGGTGAAGGCCACCCGCCGCAGCAGGGAGCTCGGCCAGAACTTCCTGCGCGACCCCAACATCCTCGCCGTGATCGGAGCCGCGAGCGAGCTCTCCGCGCGCGACGTCGTGCTCGAGATCGGCGGCGGCGAGGGGGTCCTGTCGGCCTATCTCGCGCCCCGCGTCGGCTGGGTGCACGTGGTGGAGATCGACGAGCGGCTCTGCGCCGTGCTGGGGGAGCGCCTCGCCGAGCTCGAGAACGTGACCGTGTGGCCCGGTGATGCGATGCGCCTCGAGCTGAGCGCCTTGCAGCCCGCGCCCAGCAAGGTCGTGGCGAACCTCCCCTACGGGATCGCCGCCGGGGTGCTGCTGCGCACGATCGAGGAGTTGCCCCACGTCCAGATGTGGGTCGCGATGGTCCAGCGCGAGGTCGGCGAACGGCTCGCCGCGGGACCCGGAAGCGGGACCTACGGGATCAGCTCGGTGCTCGCCCAGCTCGCGGGCGACGTACGGATCGTGCGGGCCATACCCCGGACCGTGTTCTCACCGCCACCGAACGTGGACTCCGTGCTCGTCAAGATCGTGCGCACCAGTGGCGCAGCCCCGCCCGCGGTACGCCGGCTCGTGGGCGCCGCATTTTCACATCGGCGCAAGACGCTGGCGAGCTCGCTCACACTCGCCGGGATCGCGCGCCCACGTGGGGACATACACGCCGCGCTGGTCGCGCTCGGTCACCCCGCGGATGCTCGCGCCGAGCGGCTCGCCCCGCGCGACTTCCCCGCGCTCGCGGAGGCGTTGCATCTATGACCCCTCTGCCCCCGATGTCGCCCCTCCCCCTGCACGCGCTCGCCCCCGCCAAGATCAACCTCGGCCTCTTCCTCGGGCCCACCCGCGCCGACGGCCGCCACGAACTCGTCACCGTGATGCAGTCGATCTCCCTCGCCGACGAGCTCACCCTGCGCCCCACGACCCCGCGAGAGAGTCCACACGAGGGGAGCCCGGGAAGCACCGGCGCATGGAGCGAGGGTGATGCCAGCGCAGGCGATGCGAGCCCACACGCGGGCACCCCCGACAGGGTCCTCTGCCCCGGCGTGGAGGGCCCCCCCGAGCAGAACCTCGCCGCCCTCGCGCTCGCCGCGTTCCGCGCCGCCACCCATTGGGACGCCCCACCCCTGGAGTTGGAGATCCTCAAGCGCGTGCCCGTCGCCGCCGGCCTCGGGGGAGGCTCCGGCGACGCCGCCGCCGCCCTGCGCCTCGCCGCCGCCGCCTCCGGGCTGGGGGACCGCGCGCTGCTCGACGCGCTCGCCCGCACCCTCGGCGCCGACGTCCCCGCCCAGGTGCAGCCCGCGCGCTGGCTCGCCCGCGGGGCGGGGGAGCTGCTGCAGGCACTGCCCGATCCCGTGGTCCCCCTCGGGGTGCTCGTGCTGCCGATCGCACGCCCCCTCGCGACCGCCGCGGTTTACGCCCAGGCCGACCGCATCGGCCTCGCCCGGACGGGCGCGGAGCTCGAGGACCGCCACCGCGCGCTCGCCGAGGCGCTCGCCGATGGCTCCCCCCTACCTCCCCCCGAGCTCCTGCGCAACGACCTCCAGGACGCCGCCCGCGCGCTCTGCCCCGAGATCGACCCCACCCTCGAGCACGCCCGCGAAACCGGCGCCGATGTGGTGCTCCTCAGCGGGTCCGGTCCCACCGTGCTCGGGCTCTTCGCCGGGTCCCGCGGCCCCGCCCGCGCACGCGCCGCCGCGCGCTCCCTCGCCGAGCGCGCTCCCCCCCGTTCGCCGCCGAGCCGGTCACCGCGGAATTTGCCCGCGCACAGCGGGACCCGTCGGGGTGAACTGCCTCCTCGTAGGTAACAATTAGGAGCACAGTGAGCAGGACCGACGTCACCGACCTTCTGGCCGTCTGCGCCGCGGTGTTCAGCCTCGCGCTGTTCGTCGGCCTCATCCTCGCGCCCGCGTGGTCGTCCTACTCGCGCCTCTGGGAGCGCATCGCCGCGAGCATCCTCTCCCTCTACGTACTCGGGGTGCTCGTCGGCCTCGGAGTCGCCGCGGGGCTCGCCGTTGCCTACCTCTGGCTCTAACCGATGCCCGAGCTGAGCGCCCTCGATGCCGTCACCGAGGCGGTCGAGTCCGGCGCCGGCCTCCCCGAGGTCGTGCGCGCCGCCGCGCGTGCCCTCGACGCGAGCCTCGCCGTGACCGACGCCTGGGGTGGGACCCTCGCCGTCGCCGCCCGCTCACCCGCCGAGGAGCGCTCGCTGCTCGCCGGGGGCGACGGGGTCAGCGCGATCCCCCTGCGCGTCGCCGACGCCGTCGTGGGCGCGCTGCACATGCGCGCCCGCACCGAGCCCAGCGCCTCGATGCAGCGGCTGCTCGTGACCATGATCGCCTCCGAGGTCGAGCGCGTGCGCGCCCCCGACCGCGCCTCCGAGAGCGCCGCCGCGGAGTTCCTCGCCGCGATCGCCACCCACCGCCTGAGCGACCGCGAGGAGCTGCTCACGCGCGGACGCGAGCTCTCCGTCGAGCTCCAGCACGGCGCCTCCATGATCGTCGCCCGCGCCCACCCCCAGGTGCCCACCGAGGAGGGCTGGCGCGCCCGCGTG
Organism: uncultured Solirubrobacterales bacterium; assembly: GCA_963747875.1. Taxonomy (GTDB): domain Bacteria; phylum Actinomycetota; class Thermoleophilia; order Solirubrobacterales; family Solirubrobacteraceae; genus Palsa-744. The sequence continues at coordinate 3,230,606 of CAVVGU010000001.1, read as the reverse complement.
CGCGCCATCGCCGAGCGCGGTGCCCGCGCCGCCGTGAGCCGCTCGATCGCCGCCCTCTCCGAGCGCGACGGCGCCCGCTCGGGCGCCGAGGTGCTGCTGCTCGTGCCCGGCGCAGAGGAGCAGCTCGCCGCGCGCACCGCCGATTCCGTGCTGCGCGAGCTACAGGCCGGGCTCCCCGGGTATACCTTCGCGGTCGGGCGCAGCCGCATCGCCGAGGACCCCACCGCCCTGCCCCGCGCCGCCTCCGAGGCGCTGCTCGCCGCCAACGTCGCCGAGGGCGGGGGCGGCCAGGAGGGGGCGCTCGCCTTCGAGCAGACCGGCGCCTACCGCCTCCTGCTCTCCACCATGAGCGATAACCCCCGCGAGCTCCAGCGCTTCTACGCCGAGACCGTCGAGCCACTCGTCGCCTACGACGAGCAGTACGAGACCGAGCTCGTGCGTACCCTCGGGACCTTCCTCGACGCCGACGGCAACGTCGCCGGCACCGCCCAGCGGCTCTTCACCCACCGCCACACCATCTACTACCGCCTCGAGCGCGTCCGCGAGCTCTCCGGCCTCGACGTCGGCTCCAGCGACGGACGCGAGAAGCTCAGCCTCGGCCTCAAGGCCATGCGCGTGCTCGGCATCGCCCACTCCGCCGGCCCCGCCTCCGAGGCCGGCGCCGGCGGCGGACGCGTGCCGCGGGGGTCCGGTAGGCGCGCCTGAGTTCACACTCAAACGTCCACGACGCTCATGTCAAGTGCAGGATCGGTCGATGGAAATGAGTAGGATGAATGTGGTGCCCCATTTGCCGGCGACAGATTTTCGACAACCGCCCTCGCCGTTACTCTGGCTTCCCTAAGCCAACTCCCAACCCAATGGGGGGTCGTCCAATGGCAGGACATCAGGTTTTGGTCCTGAGAATCGGGGTTCGAGTCCCTGCCCCCCAATCACGCTGCGCAACCCCCTCCGCCCGCGCTCCGCGCGGGCGGTTTCCCCAGAGGGGAGGGATAGGGTTGTGCCAACCCTCCATCCCGCGCTCCGCGCGGGCGGTATCCCCAAAGGGGAGGGAGATAGGGTTGTGCCAACCCTCCATCCCGCGCTCCGCGCGGGCGGTATCCCCAAAGGGAGAAGGATAGAGTTGGCGCAATGAACGCTCCCACGGTGGTGGTTCTGGCGGCGGGCCAGGGGACGCGCATGCGTTCGGAGGTTCCGAAGGTCCTGCACGAGCTGTGCGGCCGCCCGATGGGACTGTGGCCGGTGTTCGCGGCGCTCGAGGCGGGGGCGGGCAAGGTCGTGGTTGTGGACTCCCCCGCGCGGCCCCTCGCGGAGGTACTGCCAGAGGGGGTTGAACTGGTGGTGCAGCCCGAGTCCAACGGCACCGGCGGGGCCGTGATCGCGGCTGCGCAGGCGATCGACCCCGGGGGGCCCGTTGTGGTCCTCAGCGGGGACGTGCCGCTCGTGAGCGCCGCGGCGATCGCCGCGCTCGTCGAGGCCCACAACGCCGGCGGGGCCGCCGCCACGATGGCCACCACCATGCTCGACGATCCGCGTGGCTACGGACGCGTCGTGCGCGACGCACACGGCTCCGTCGCTCGCGTCGTGGAGACCAAGCAGGCCGGTGACGCCACCGCCCAGGAGCTCCAGATTCGCGAGGTGAACACCGGCATCTACGCCTTCCGCGGGGACGCCCTGCTCGCCGTGCTGGGGCGCCTGAGCTCCGACAACGCCCAGGGCGAGCTGTATCTCCCCCAGGCGCTCGACCTGCTGCGCGCCGACGGGGAGACCGTGACCGCCCACGCCGTCGACGATCCCGGGCTCGTGCTCGGAGTCAACGACCGCGTCGCCCTCGCCGAGGTGCGCGCGCTCGCCCAGCGCGCCATCCACGAGCGCCACATGCGCGCCGGCGTCACCATCGTGGACCCCCGCGCCACCTGGATCGACGTGGACGTGCAGATCGCACAGGACGCCCGCATCGAGCCCGGCACCAGCCTGCGCGGCGCCACCGAGGTCGGGCCCGGCGCAGTTGTGGGGCCGCACACCACCGCGATCGACTCCCACATCGGGGCGCGCGCGGCCGTGCGGAGCTCGTGGTTGGACCACGCCGTGGTCGGCGAGGACGCGAGCGTCGGCCCGTTCGCCTACCTGCGCCCCGGGGCCCTGCTGCGCGAGGGATCCAAGGTGGGGACATTCGTCGAGGTCAAGAACTCCGACATCGGCCCCAACGCAAAGATCCCCCATCTCTCCTACATCGGGGACGCCGACGTCGGCGCGCGCTCCAACCTCGGGGCGGGCACCATCACCGCCAACTACGACGGCCACGCCAAGCACCGCACCACGATCGGCGAGCGTGTGCGCACAGGAGTGGACACCGCGTTCGTCGCCCCCGTCACCGTCGGCGACGACGCCTACACCGCCGCCGGCTCCGTGATCGTCGAGGACGTCCCCCCCGGCGCCCTCGGCGTGGCCCGCGCCCGCCAGGTCAACCGCGAGGGGTATACGCAGCGTCGTGAGAGCGCTTTACACTCCGAGGAACGATGAGCAGCGCGATTGACACGCGTACGCAGTCCACCGCGACGAGCCTGCCGATCGATTACAACAAGCGGCTCATGCTGTTCGCCGGGCGGGCCAACCCCCAGCTCGCGGTGGATATCGCGGGCAAGCTCCAGATGGACCTCGGCCCGGTGACCCTGAAGACGTTCTCCAACGGCGAGGTCTACTGCCGCTACGAGGAATCGATCCGCGGGGCCGACGTGTTCATCGTGCAGTCCACCTGCGGCAACTCCCAGACCGGGGTCACCGCGAACGACTCGCTGATGGAGCTCCTGTTCATGATCGACGCCGCCGTGGGCGCCTCCGCGCACCGCGTGATCGCAGTCACCCCCTGGTTCGGGTACTCCCGCCAGGACAAGAAGTCCGCCCCCCGCGAGCCGATCTCCGCGCGTCTCGTCGCGCGCATGCTCGAGGCCGCCGGCGCCGATCGGGTGCTCACCATGGACCTCCACGCCGGCCAGATCCAGGGCTTCTTTCAGAAACCCGTCGACCACATGACCGCCCTCTTCATGCTCACCCAGTACTTCGAGGACCTCGGGCTCTCCGACCTCGTCGTCGTCGCCCCCGACGCCGGGCGCGTGAAGCTCAACAAGAAATTCGCCTCCAAGATCGGCGCCGAGCTCGCGATCCTCGACAAGGAGCGCCCCGCCCAGCAGGTCGCCGAGATCGGGTACGTGATCGGCGACGTCAAGGGCAAGACCGCCGTGATCGTCGACGACATGATCGACACCGCCGGGACCCTCGCCGCGGCCACCCAGACCGTCTACGAAGCCGGCGCCAAGAGCGTCTACGCGGCCGCCACCCACGCGATCTTCTCCGGCGCCGCCTTCGAGAACCTCGTCGCCTGCGGCCTCGAGGAGATCGTCGTCACCGACACCATCCCCCTCCCCGCCGAGCGCCCCGCGAACATCCGCGTGCTCCCCTGCGCGGAGCTCCTCACCGACTCGATCCGCCGTATCTTCACCGACGACTCCGTCAGCGAAGTCTTCGACGGCGAGAACCAGCTGTTCTGAAACGCGCCCCGCTCATCGCCATCGGGGTCCTTCTGTTCCTCGCCATCAGCGGAGTCCTCGCGCGCTTCTTCGCCGCGGAAAACGTCGAACTCGACCACGAGGTCGCCCTCGCGCAGGCCGAGGCGCGGGGCAACCCACAGGCGATGCTCGCCCAGCTCGCCCCCAGTTGCCGCGCGGACCCCTCGTGCGCCGCGACCGTTCGCGCCAACGCCGCCGCCCTGCGCCGCCCGGGGACCGTGGAAATCCTTTCCACCCAGTCCACCACCAACCACTCCCTCACCGGCTCCACCGGGGAGACTCGCGTGGCGTGGAAGGTCACCGGGCGCTACCCCGTGGTGCAGTGCGTGCGGGTCAAGCGCTCCGGCAACTTCCTCACCGGGATCTCAATCTCCGTACTCGCCATCGGCCCCCGCATCGCGAGCACCGCGGATTGCTAAGGCGTCCTCCTAGCTGCGCCCCCAGGCGCACCGATGGTCACGGCCTGTCCGGGCTTGCCGGCCATGGCTGCTCGCTCCTACGGGCCAGGAGATGTTGATGGATGTATTTGATGGGGTGGTCGATGGGGCGGTTCATTGCCCGAGTGATTGCTAAAGTCCTCGGCCCGAGATGGCAGACCAGACGACAACCCAGCTTGCTGTGCGCAGCCGTGAGGCTGGCGGCTCGCGTACTGCGCGGCGCCTGCGCCGGGACGGTCGGGTGCCCGGGATCCTCTATGGGGGGGGCGGGGAGCCGTTGAGCTTTGACGCGGATGCGCGCGAATTGCGCCTCGCACTTGCTGGTACGGGGGCTGTGCTCGACCTGAGCATCGATGGCGGGAAGGCCACCCCGGTGGTGCTGAAGGAGGCCCAGCGCCACCCGGTGCGGGGCGAGACGGTGCACATCGACCTGCTGCGGGTGCGCCTCGACCGCACGATCCACGCCGTGGTTGCGCTCGAGCTGACCGGCGTCGACGAGGCCCCCGGGGTGCGCGAAGGGGGCATCCTGGAGCAGATCACGCGCGAGCTCAACGTGGAGGCGCTCCCCACCGCGATCCCCGAGGCGATCGTGCACGACGTCTCGGAGATGCAGATCGGCGAGACCCTGATGCTCGGCGCCGTGGCCACCCCGGAGGGGGTGGCGCTGTTGGACGACCCCGAGGAGACCGTGCTCGCAACGCTCTCCCCGCCGCGCCTGCAGAGCGAGGCGGACACCGAGATCGAGTCGGAGACCGAACTCGTCGGCGAGGCCGGGAAGGCCGAGGGCGCCGAGAGCGGCACCTCAGCCGGGGAGTAACCCCCGCTGCGGCGACCCTTTGCCGGTATCGGCCGTACTCGCGACAGCGGGGCGGGAGCTCGCGGTGGCGGGGCGGCTGACTGGCTGATAGTCGGGTTGGGCAACCCCGGGAGGGAGTACGCGCGCACGCGCCACAACGTGGGCTTCATGGTGGCCGACGCCCTCGCCGAGCGATGGGAGCTGCCACGCCCCAAGACGCGTTTCCGCGGATTGATCGCCGAGGGCCGCGCCGGCGCAGACGCGGTGAAGTATCCGGAGGGCACCGTGAGCGCCGAGGGCCGCCCCGGCGCGGCAGTTACGAGCCGTGCCGAGGGCACCGGCGTGGGCAACGGCCCCCGTCGCGCGCCCCGCGTGGCGGTGCTGTGGCCGCAGACGTTCATGAACGAGGCCGGCCGCTCCGCGGGGCCCGCGCGCGGCTCCTACAAGCTCCCCCTCGAGCGCGTGGTGGCGGTGCACGACGAGATCGACATCCCCTTCGGGGAGGTCCGCACCCGTCTCGGGGGCGGCCTCGCGGGCCACAACGGCCTGAAGTCGCTCAAGCGCGAGCTCGGGGGCGCCGACTTCTGGCGCGTCCGCGTGGGCGTCGGGCGCCCCGACTCCACCGACCCCGAGATCGTCTCCGCGCACGTCCTCGGGCGCTTCCGCGAGAGCGACGCCGAGGTCCGCGAGCTCGTCGAGCGCGCCTGCGCGGAGGTCGAGCGGCTGGTGCTCGGGGGGGACTCCCCGGAATGATTTTTTTGATGACCGGCCCCCGAGGGGCCGGTGCGGGGGGGGACGGGGGGCCAGCTCGTGAGCCACGCGTCGTGGCCCAAGCGCGCTTTGCGGGGGAACGCGGGGATCCACGCAGGGAGCATCCGGGAGAGGCCGCCGGATGAGCCTGCGCCCGCTGCTCGGATTCGTGCACGACGACCCCGGCGGGGAGCGCCTCGCTCGGGACGGAGGCCGGGCCTTCGTGTCGGCCTCGCTGCGGCCCTACGTGATCGCGGCTCTCGCGGACAGCGACGCTGCCGGTGCGGGGGCACGGCCGACGCTGGTGGTCGTCGGCGACGATCGTGCTGCGCGCGAGTTGGCGTCGGACCTGCGCGCGTGGCTGCACCCGCGCAGAGTGCGCTACTACCCCTCCCGAGGGGTCACCTACGAGTCCCACCTGACTCCCCCCGCGCACCTGATCGGCCTGCGCGTCGCCGCGCTCGACGCCCTGCTCGCCCAGCGCGAGCCGGCTGGGGATGGGAATGACGGCACGGTGGAGGAGGCGCCGGAGACCCAGCTCGAGCCCCCGGTAGTGGTGGTCTCCGCGGTGGCACTGTCGGAGAAGGTCCCCGACCCCGCACTGCGCCCGCGCTCGTTCACACTGCGCAGGGGGGAGCTGTTGGACCTGCACGAATGCGCGGAGGAGCTCGTCGCCGCAGGGTACGAGCGCGTGGACCAGGTCGAGGAGCGGGGCCAGTTCGCGCTCCGCGGGGAGCTCCTCGACGTCTTCCCCGCCACCGAGGAGCGCGCGGTGCGCGTGGACATGTTCGACGTCGAGATCGAATCCCTGCGCTGGTTCTCCACGTTCACCCAGCGCTCCCTCGGCGATCTCGAGGAGGTCGAGATCGCGCCCGCCGCCGAGCTCGCCGCCGAGCACCGCGAGCTCGCGGAGATCGCCGCCAACGAGGACGCCTCCGAGCGGCCCGACATCGCCGAGCTGCTGCCCGTGGAGCGCTTCGGCGCGCTGCTCGACCTGCTGGGTGAGGACACCGCGCTGCTCGTCGCCGCCGAGGAGGAGCTCGGCTCCGCGCTGGAGGACCACTGGAGCGACGTCTGTGCCGCCTTCCACGACGCCGACGCCCACCATCTCTATGTGAGCCCCGAGGAAATCCATGCCGCCCTGCACGCCCGCGCGCGCATCTGGCTCTCCTCGCTCGCGAGCGGCCAGGAGATCGAGCTGCGCGCCCAGTCCGCCGACGTGGCCGCGCGCTCGCTGGCGGAGGCCGAGCCGCAGCTCGAGAAGCTCGTACGCTCGGGCTACCGCACCGTCGTCGCCTTCCCCCGCCGCGGCGAGGGGGAGCGCGCCGCGTACAACCTCGCGCGCCTCAAAGCCTCCTGGATGGGAGGCGTCGACGTGGGGCTGCAGCCGCTGGAGGCCTCCCTGCGCTTCGCCGCGGTCTCCCTGCGCGAGGGGTTCATCGCGCCCTCGCTGAAACTCGCCGTGTTCCCCGAGCACCGCCTCCTGCGCCGCCGCCGCGCCGAGCGCGGACTTGGACCCGGGGCGCCGGGCGGGGATGGCCGTCGCCGGGGCGCGCTGCGCTCCTTCACCGAGCTGCGCACCGGGGACATCGTGATCCACGAGGACCACGGCGTCGCGCGCTTCGCGGGCTTCGAGACCCGCACCGTGGCGGGTGTCACGCGCGACTACCTGTATCTCGAATACCAGGGCGACGACCGCGTGTACGTCCCCACCGAACAGCTGGCCAAGATCTCGCGCTACGTCGGGGCGGGCGGGGAGCACCCGCCGCTCTCCAAACTCGGCGGCTCGCGCTGGGAGGCGATGAAGGCCCGCGCGCGCCGCGCCGCGCAGGAGCTCGCGGGCGAGCTGCTCAGCCTCTACGCCGAGCGCCGCCGCCGCTCCGGGCACGCCTTCGAGCCCGACTCCGAATGGGAGCGCGAGCTCGAGGAGCGCTTTCCCTACACCGAGACCCCCGACCAGCGCGAGGCGATCGACGCCGTCAAGGCCGACATGGAGGCCCCCCGCCCGATGGACCGCTTGATCTGCGGGGACGTCGGCTACGGCAAGACCGAGGTCGCGCTGCGCGCCGCCTTCAAGTCCGCCACCCAGGGCAAGCAGGTGCTGATGCTCGCCCCCACCACGATCCTCGCCCAGCAGCACTTCGGGACGTTCTCCGAGCGCCTCGCGGACTACCCGATCACGATCGAGCACGTCTCCCGCTTCCGCGCGCCCGCCGAGCAGAAGGCCGCGATCGATGGCTTCAACAAGGGCGGGGTCGACATCCTGATCGGCACCCATCGCGTGCTCTCCCGCGACGTTCGCGCCAACGACCTCGGGCTGCTCGTCGTCGACGAGGAGCAGCGCTTCGGGGTCAAGCAGAAGGAGCTCCTGCGCCAGCTCAAGTTGAAGGTCGACGTGATCTCCATGTCCGCCACCCCGATCCCCCGCACGCTGCAGATGTCGCTGGCGGGGCTGCGCGACATCTCCGTGATCGAGACCCCCCCCGAGGGCCGCCGTCCGGTGCGCACCTACGTCGGGGAGTACGAGGAGGAGCTGGTCAGAAACGCGATCATGCGCGAGCACGAGCGCGGCGGACAGGCGTTCTTCATGCACAACCGCGTCGAGTCGATCGACGAGACCGCTGAGCGCCTGCGCGCGCTCTGCCCCGGGGTGCGCTTCGCGGTGGCCCACGGCCAGATGGCCGAGGGGGAGCTCGAGACCGTGATGATGGACTACCTGCGTGGCGGCGCCGAGGTGCTCGTCTGCACCTCGATCATCGAGTCCGGGATCGACATCCCCCAGGCCAACACCCTGATCGTCGAGCACGCCGACGCCTTCGGCCTCTCCCAGCTCTACCAGATCCGCGGGCGCGTGGGGCGCAGCCGCGAGCGCGCTTACGCCTACCTGCTGTACGACTCCGCCGCCGCACTCACGCCCGAGGCCGCCCAGCGCCTCTCGGCGCTCTCGGACTACACCGAGCTCGGGTCCGGCTTCAAGATCGCGATGCGCGATCTGGAGATCCGCGGCGCGGGCAACCTGCTCGGCGACGAGCAGTCAGGACACGTGGCGGCGCTCGGCTTCGAGCTCTACATGCAGATGCTCGACGAGGCCGTACGGGAAGCAGGTCCCGCCGAAGGAGAGGACGGGGAGGAGCTGCCCGAGCCCGTACGCCTGGACGTCAACGTCGACGCCTACGTGCCCCCTGATTACGTCCCCTACGAGCAGGCCAAGATCGAGATCCACCGCCGCGTCGCCGGGGCCCTGGAGGTCGCCGACGTGGAGCGCCTGCGCGAGGAGCTCGAGGACCGCTTCGGCCCCGTCCCCGAGCCCCTGGCCAACCTGCTCGCGTTGCAGCGCGCCCGCATCAAGCTCGGTCAGGCCGGCGCGCGCGCGGTGAGCATCCGCGGGGATCGCCTCGCGGTCACGCCGATCGATCTCGACTCCGTCCGCGCCAAACGCCTGCGCGAGCAGCTCCCCGAGGCGCTATACGAGTCGGGCAAATCACAGGTGTCGGTGCGCGTCCCCGGCGAGGGCCCCGAGCGCTTCCCCGCCGTCGTGCGCGCCGCCGACGTGTTGCTCGCCGTCGTGCGCGAGGCCGCGTGAGGACCGATCGCGCATCTGGGCTTGGGGTGCCGGAGACACGAAACGAAGCAACCGAGGCGCCCCACAGGTCCGCATAGCAACCCTTAAGAACTCGGTTAAACACAACTTACAAATTTCCGCTAGAGTGCCCGCGTTGTGATTATGCCGACTCGTTGGATCGCGGCGCTAGGCGCCGTTTTCTTTGCCGCTGGAGGCCTCACCGCGTGCGGTGGCGGTATACCCAGCGACGCCGTCGTCCAGGTCAACGGCCAGCCCGTCACCAAGACGACCTTCGACCACTGGCTGGGCGTGGCCGCCTCCGCGAGCGCGACCGCGGCGCCGGGCCAGAAAGCCGCCAAGCCGGTGCTGCCCGAACCGCCCGCCTACACCGCCTGCATCGCGCACCTCAAAGAAGTCGAACCGAAACCCGCCAAGGGCCAGAAGCCGAAGACCGAAGCCGAGCTCAAGACCCAGTGCGAACAGCAGTACACCGCGCTCAAGCAGCAGGTGCTCGGCTTCCTGATCTCCGCCGACTGGGTGCTCGGCGAGGCCGAATCGCAGGGCGTTCACGCCAGCGACAGCGAAGTCGCGAAGAAGTTCAACACGCTCAAGAAGCAGCAGTTCCCCAAGGAAGCCGAATTCCAGAAATTCCTCGCGACCACGGGCCAGAGCGTGAGTGACCTGCTGCTGCGGGTGAAGCTGAGCATGCTCACCACCAAAATCCAGGAAAAAGTCACCAAGGAAGCCAAGAAGGCGGTCAACGAAACGGCGGTCGCGAAGTACTACAACGAACACAAGTCCACGTACGGCAAACCGGAATCGCGCGACCTGCGGATCGTCCTCACCAAGACCGAAGCCGCCGCCAAGCAGGCCAAGAGCGAAATCGAATCGGGCAAGAGCTTCGCGAGCGTGGCCAAGAGCAAATCGATCGACCCGACGAGCAAGAACAACGGCGGCGAACTCGCCGGCGTCGTCAAGGGCGAGGAGCAGAAGGCGCTCAGCGAATCGGCGTTCGTGGCCAAAACGGCCGTGCTCAGCGGCCCCGTCAAGACCCCCTTCGGCTTCTACGTCTACGAAGTCAAGGCGATCCACGCCCCCTCTCAGCAGACGCTCGCCCAGGTCAAGGAATCGGTCAAGCAGCAGCTCGCCTCCCAGCAGCAGCAGACCGCGCTCTCCAAGTTCGTCAAAGAATTCCGCAAGCGCTGGGAAGGACGCACGGAATGCCGCGTGGGCTACGTGGTCCAGGATTGCAAAGGCTACAAAGCGCCTAAGACCACTGCCACGCCCGGCGCCACTGGCACACCCGGCGCCACTGGCACAGCCGGCGCGACCGGCGCAGCCGAATAGAATCCCCGCGCAACAGCCGGCCCCTGTCGCGGCACGGCAGCGATCGATGAGCCAGATCGACAGAGTCCACGCCCGCCAGATCCTCGACAGCCGGGGCAACCCCACGGTCGAGGTGGAGATCGCCCTGCGCTCCGGCGCCCACGGCCACGCGGCGATCCCCTCGGGGGCCTCCACGGGCGAGTTCGAGGCGACCGAGCTGCGCGACGGCGGCGAGCGCTGGGGGGGCAAGGGCGTGGGACGCGCGGTGGCGGGTGTCAACGGCGAGATCGCCGCGGCGGTGCGGGGCCTCGATGCGAGCGACCAGAGCGCGCTCGACGGGGCGCTGATCGAGCTCGACGGAACCCCCGGCAAGTCCCGACTCGGAGCCAACGCGATCCTCGGGGTCTCGCTCGCCGCCGCCCACGCCCAGGCCGCCGAGGAGGGCCTGCCGCTGTGGCGCTACCTCGGGGGGGAGGCCGCACGGGTGCTGCCGGTGCCGATGATGAACGTGCTCAACGGGGGGGCCCACGCCGACAACCGCGTGGACTTCCAGGAGTTCATGGTCGTGCCCTGCGGCGCGGAGAGCTTCTCGGAGTGCCTGCGCATGGGGGTCGAGGTGTTCCACGCTCTGAAGGGCTCCCTGCACGCGCGGGGCCTCTCCACGGCGGGGGGCGATGAGGGCGGTTTCGCCCCCGACCTGGCCTCCAACGAGGAGGCCCTGGAGATGCTCGTGGCCGGTATCCAGGCCGCGGGGTATGAGCCCGGTCGAGATGTGGCGATCGCGCTGGACCCCGCTACCTCCGAGCTCTACCGCGGGGGCGCGTACGTGCTCGAGCACGAGGGCCGCACATTGAGCGCCGCGGAGCTCGCCGACTACTGGGCCACACTCGCCGCGCGCTACCCGATCGTCTCGATCGAGGACGGCATGGCCGAGGAGGACTGGGATGGCTGGAAGACGCTCACCGAGCGCCTGGGCGAGCACGTGCAGTTGGTGGGTGACGACCTGTTCGTGACCAACACCGAGCGCCTGGGGCGCGGCATCGAGCTCGGGGTGGCCAACTCGATCCTCGTGAAGGTCAACCAGATCGGGACCCTCACCGAGACGCTCGCCGCGATCGCGATGGCGCGCGCGGCGGGGTACACCGCGGTGATGAGCCACCGCTCGGGGGAGACCGAGGACGTGACGATCGCCGACCTCGCCGTCGCCACCGGCTGCGGGCAGATCAAGACCGGGGCACCCTCGCGCTCGGACCGCACCGCGAAGTACAACCAGCTCTTGCGCATCGAGGAGCAGCTCGGTGCCGACGCCGAGTTTCCCGGTCGCTCCGTGTTCCGCAGCTGACCGCGGCGCGGCCTGTGCGGCTTGCAGGAAGTGGGCTTGGGAGGGCGAATGCGAAGGGATGCGATCGAGGACACACGTGCGCTGGGATCGCGTGGGGCGCGCCGCGTTGCTGTGCGTGCTAGGCGCGCTGCTGTATCTCGCCCTCAGCGCGGGGGTCACGGTGCTCTCCACGTGGAAAGAGGCCAGGAGCGCCAGCGCCCAGGTGGCGGCACTGGAGCGACAACATGATGTGCTGGAGGCCCAGCACACAGCGCTGAGCAGCCCGGGCACGATCGTCAGGGAAGCCCGCAAGCTCGGGATGATGCGCCCGGGCGAGCAGACGTATGTGATCAGCGGACTGCCCAACAATTGACCTGGGCCTGGGAGGCCGCCCCCCGCCGGCGGAGTCGATTGAATCGTCAGCCGCCCGTCCCAGCAGCTGCTCCGGACCCGGTGGACGCTCCCCCACTGCTACCCTCGCGCCCCGTGCCGGGCTTCGAGAACGCGAACTACCAGTGGCAACAGGGCGAGCGCCGCCTCGAGCAGACCCCACCCGAGCGTCGGGTGCTGCTGGAGCGCATCGTGGAGGCACTCGTGGCGGAGCTGCGCCGACGGCTCGGGGGCAGGTTCTCCGCGGAGGAGCTCGCGGAGCTATACGGCCGCGGCACCTCGTGGTGCCTACAGCTCGCGATGGTCACCGCCCCCGACGATCCGTGGGCGTGGGATTCTGGCGTCGTCGTGGACAGCGCCTTCGGGCGCTACCTACGCGAGGCCGCGGACTACGCCGGCGGGCGGCACACGCCCATGGAAGCCTGAAGCGTCGTACTCCAGATCCCCTGCGATACGTGCTGGACGCTCGTGCGATCCCCGTCGACCGGTGGTGCACGAAAGCGATCGAGGACGCAGCAGAGCGCCGCCCAGAGACGTCCTAGTCGTCTGAGCCGGTACGGCGGATGACGATCTGGTCCTCCTCGACGACAACCTCAACGGGGCGGTGCCCAGCCCAGTGCTCGGCGTAGATGGGGTTGTCCTGCACGGCGGGGTCGAGCCAGAGCCCATAACCCTCCTCGCCGTGATCGAAGGTGCCCTCCAGAGGTGCGGTGCTGCGGGGGGCGGAGCGACGGGTGCGCCCCCCGCGTCGACCACGACGCCGGGGACGAGGGCTCTCATCCTCCTCATCCTCTCCATCCTCCGCTTCTCCCCGCTCGGCCCGTTCGGCGCGTTCGCGCTCGGCCTCCTCAGCCTTGAGACGCTCGGCCTCCTCCGCCTCGGCGCGTTCGCGCTCAGCCTCCAGTGCGGCCGCCTCGAGCTCTGCTGCGATCAGCGCGTCGTCCTCCGCGCGGAGGTCGATCTCCTCGGGGAACTCCGTGGTCGCGCCCGCGGGGGCCTCCTCATCGCCGGCCAGCTCGTTCTGGCGCTTGAACTGCTCAATCTCCTGCACCGTGACCTCGAGCTGGTGGGCGATCCACGCGTCGGTACGACCCTGGCGGACCCAGGCGCGGATTTGGTTGAGCTGAGGACGCAAAGACTTTCGTGCCATCGACGGTCCGGGAGACTAGCGCATAGGGCCCCCGCCAGAGTCGATGGCACGATCGCGGGGCTCACAGCGGTCCTCTCATCGGCTCGGAACGCGACAGAAATCCAGCCTTCTCCGCGTTGTATGGGTTGGGGCCGGTGGACCAACCGGACGAAGTCGCCTTCCCCAGGCGCTCGGACTATATGCTTGCCACAGGGGTGAGGTCCGGGGCAAACGCGCCGGTCGCACCGGCGAAACGGAAGGTGCACCGAATGCTGGTCCTGACGCGCAAGTCAAATCAGAGCATCATGATCGGCGACGACATCGAGGTGTCAGTGCTCTCGGTCGTGGGCGAGAAGGTGCGGATCGGCATCCAGGCCCCCTCCGATGTCCCCGTGTTCCGAACTGAGATCTACCTCGAGATCCAGCGCCAGCACGGGGAGGGCAAACCCACGGAGGAGGTCCGCTCCAACGTGGACGAGGCAATTCGCGACCTCGGCGATCGCAGCTAGCCGAGCCGATCGCAGCCGAGCCGATCGCAGCTAGCCGAGCCGATCGCAGCTAGCCGAGCCGATCGCAGCCGAGCCGATCGCAGCTAGCCGAGCCGATCGCAGCCGAGCCGATCGCAGCTAGCCGAGCCGATCGCAGCTAGCCGAGCCGATCGCAGCCGAGCCGATCGCAGCTAGCCGAGCCGATCGCAGCTAGCCGAGCCGATCGCAGCCGAGCCGATCGCAGCTAGCCGAGCCGATCGCAGCTAGCCGAGCCGATCGCAGCTAGCCGAGCCGATCGCAGCCGAGCCGATCGCAGCTAGCCGAGCAATAGGTAGAGCGTGCGGAACATCGCCACGGTGACGATCGCCGCGGTCATCATCAGCGTGAGCACGAGCAGCGCGAAGCGGATCGAGCCGCGCTTGTTGCGCCGCTGTACGTGACGCTTCAGAGCGCGCTGCTGGGCCGTCCGTCGCAGCGAGTCGCGGCGGTGGCGATCGAGCGAGATCTCCTCGGCGAACGCCTGCTCGATCTCTGCGGCACTGCGCCGCATCCTCATCGCCGACATCCGACCAGCCTACCTACCCAGCCGTCGCCCTGCCCCCGAGGTGCAGCTCCTACCGGTGCTACTCCCATGCAACCTGGATCCCTCGCGCTGTTGGCCTACCTGACCGGAGCCCCGCCCTCGGCGCGCTCGTAGACCTTGACGAAGCGCAGGTAGTTCTCCCCAATCCGTTGCGCCGCGGCGATCCGCTCGAGCTTGCCCTCGACATACGCTTTCAGAGGCTCCCACCAGATCGAGCGCCCGATCGCGAAGCCCACGAAGCCATCCACGGGAGCCGCCTGCTGGAGCCAGTGGTCGACCTTGGCGTCGTCCGCCCCCCGGCCCAGCACCACGCAGACAACTCCATCCCTGCCGCCGGCGCGAGCCTGAGCGGCGAGCATCTCGCAGTCCGAGCGCTCGTCCACCCCCTCGATCTTCCACACGTCCACCTCGATCCCCCCCGCCTGGCTCTCCGCGATCACGCGCCGCATCAGCTCGGGGCGCAGCTCTGTCTCGTAGCGGTCGCTCTCCCCCCCCACGCTCTCCAGCTGCGCCGGGAGCGCCGGTACGAGGAGCTCGAACAGGAACTTGCGCTCGCGCTCGTGTAGCCAGTCGGAGAGCCGCTTCAACTTTGCCCGCTGCTCGGCGTTGACCTGTGCGTCGTCGTCGGGGTTGTAGCGGACCAGCACCTTGGTGAAGTCCGGATCGAAGCGCTCGATGTGCTCCCCGAACTGCTCTCCGTACTCGAAGTCGAACATCTCCTGACCCGAGCGCTCCGCCGGCATCGCCAGCCGCAGGCCCCGCGCGTGAGCCTCCTCGGGAACAGTCGACCCAAACTGCTCATCCACCAGCACCCCCGTCACCGCGGGGTCCGCGCCTGCGGAGACAGCCTGCACGAGCCCCTCGTACACCAAATGCTTCGCGTCCGCGATCATCGCGGTCTGCTCCGCGTCCGGGACCCCCTCGATGCCGAAGAACTTCTTCTGGAAGGAGCCCCGGTGGTCGAAGGCGAGAATGTAAAGCTTCTTGTCGTAGCCGAGTTCAGTCATGCCCGGACTTTATCGCCGCGGGACGCGTGGGGAGCGCCCGGGGGTTCACCCAGATGGGGAGCCTTGGGGGATAGGCCCCTAGAATGAATCGGCGATGACTTCGGGTGCCGATCTGTTCGTGGTGTGCAAACGGTGCGGGTCGGAGGTCAGCTCCTACATAACCGAGTGCCCCTACTGCGGCAACCGCCTACGCCGCCGCGCCCCCAAGCTGCCACGCGAGGGCGAGTCGCGCGGTGCGCCCCATCGCGCGCGACTCCCCGTGCCTGCACTCGGCCGGCTGCGCCGCGGAGAGATCGACGGTCTCAGACCGGACTCCCCCCCCTACGCGACCCTCGCCTTGGTGGCAACCAGCTGTGTGGCGTGGGTACTGACCGCGGGCGGCTACGTGAGCCTCGAAAAACTGCTTGTCGTGGGGCCCCTGCACCGGGATTGGTGGAAGCTCCTCACCACCCAGTTCGCCTATGTGAACGGCTTCTCGCCCAGCGTAAGTATCGATGCGTACGCATTCTCGGTGGTCCTCGCGATCGCCGTCTTCGGCTGGTTGCTGGAGCGCCGGTACGGCCCCTTCGCGGTGCTCGTGACCTTCTTCGGCGCTGGGGCCACCGGCGTGCTCGCCGCGCTCGCCGCCTACCCTGTGCCCGTTGTCAGCGGCGCCAACGCGGGCGCTCTCGGGCTGCTCGCCGCGTGGGCCGTGCCCGACCTTCAGGCCGCCCGCGCGCGACGCTACTACGACGGTGACCTGTTGGGCACCGCCACGATCGCGGTCGTGCTGCTCGCACTGCCCTTCGTTCTGTGGGAGGCGAGCTGGCTGGCTGGCATCGCCGGTGGGGCTGTGGGGCTGGTGATCGGGTATGGCTTGAGCACCACCGGCGCGAGGACTCCGTAGGCTTCAGCTCGCGCGCGCATTGCACAACACACAACCCAACGAGAGAGAGGCTGGGTAGACGATGGAAATTCGCTTCTTGGGACACGCTGCCTTCGAGTTGCGCGACGGCGACACCTCGGTGCTGATCGACCCATTCCTGACGGGCAATCCCAAGGCCGCTGTTACCGCCGATGAGCTGGATCCCGATGCGATCCTGCTCACCCATGGGCACGCCGATCACTTCGGTGACACCGTCTCGATCGCCAAGCGCACCTGGGCCGACGTCGTCGCAATCGTCGAGATCGCCCAGGAGCTCTCCGAAGGGGGGCTCGAGCAGGTCCACAACCCCAACATCGGCGGCACAGTCACCTTCGATTGGGGCTGGGTGCGGCTCGTGCCGGCATGGCACACCTCTACGACTCCCAAGGGCACAGCCAACGTCCCGGCGGGCCTGCTCGTCAGCTTCGGCGGCAAGGTGATCTATCACCTCGGGGACACCGGGCTGTTCTCCGATCTGCAGCTCGTGGGACGGCGCGAGCCAATCGATGTCGCCCTCGTATGCATCGGTGGACACTTCACGATGGACCGCATCGACGCGGTCGAGGCCGCCCGGCTCGTTGGGGCGGCCGAGGTGATCCCTTGCCACTACGGCACCTTCCCCCCGATCGAGACCGACGCCCAGGCGTACAAGGCCGACGTCGAGGCGGCCACCTCCTCGCAGGTCGTCGTGCTCGCTCCGGGCGAGAGCCACAGCCCATGACCATGACTCACGCGGTCGTGCTGATCGAGGCCGAACGCGACGCCCTCACGGAGCTTGGAGGCGCACTCGCCGATATCGAGGGCGTTGCGGAGGCGTACTCGGTGACAGGGGAGTGGGACTTCGTGGCGATCATTCGTGTCCCCGATCACGAGCAGCTCGCCGATGTCGTCACCGGTCAAATCACCACCCTCCCCGGCGTCGCCCGCACCCAGACGATGGTCGCCTTCCAGGCCTACTCACGACACGACCTGGAGGCCCTGTTCTCCGTGGGTGAGTGACGCTCCCTCACTTCTTGCCCCCCTCACGTCTCCCCCACCTCTTTCCTTTCTCCCACACTTCTTCTCCCACACTTCTTCTCCCCCACTTCTTCTCCCCCACTTCTTCCCCCACCTCTTCTTCCCCCACCTCTCTCTCCCCCACCTCTTTCCCACCCCCTGTTCGAGGCTGGCCAAATGGCCAGGAATCGTGTAGGCTGAGAGTTGTGTCCGACGGTGGCGCACAGCAGGTGCAGAGCGGGCCCACCCTCGGCGAGCGGGAGGACTTTCGCGCCACCTCCGACCCCGCCCTTTCCGACGCCGCCGACAGCGGCGGGGCGCAACTGCTCGACTACCGTCAGCTCTACTCCCTGTGGGAGCGCCAGCAGTGGGCTGTGCAGGATCTCGACTTCACGCAGGACCGCATCGACTGGCACGAGCGCATCGACGCGGAGGAGCGCTACGCCAGGATGTACGGGCTCTCGTCCTTCTTCGTCGGCGAGCAGCGCGTCGCTGCGGAGCTCGGGCCGATGATGCGCGCGTGCCCCAACGAGGACATGCGCATCTTCCTGTGCACACAGATCGCCGACGAGGCGCGCCACGTGGCGTTCTTCGATCGCTTCTACTCCGAGGTGGGGGTACTCCAGGCCGACGATCTCCAGGGCCGCCTCGCCGAGACCAGCGAGCACCTCAATGCGAACTTCGGGGTGCTCTTCGACGAGATGCTGCGCCGTCGCGTGGACCGCCTCGCCGAGGAGCCCGAGGACACCGAGGCCCTCGTGGAGGCTGTCACGATCTACCACATGGTGATCGAGGGCATGCTCGCCCTCACGGGCCAGCACTTCATCATCTCCTATAACGAACGCGTCGGCACCCTCCCGGCCTTCGTAGAAGGCTTCACCAACGTGGCCCGCGATGAGCACCGCCACGTCGCCTTCGGGGCGCGCTTCCTGCGCGAAATGGCACTCGAGGACGAGCGCTACAAGCAGGCCATCGGTCGCGCCCTCGGCGAGGTGGGTCCCGTGGCCGAGGGGGTCTTACGCCCCAAGTGGATGGATGAGAGCGAAGAGGACGTCGAGATCTTAGGTGCGCGAGTCTCCGAAGCCCGCGAGTTCGCCGCGGTGGCCCTTTCGCGTCGCCTCAAAGTCATCGGCCTCGGCTGAGCGGCTCGGCCCTGAGCCCAACGGCCCCTTGAGCCGGCCCGGCGACGCCACACAGGCGAATGCCCGCGATGTCCCGCGGTGCGCGTACGGCCCCTTGAGCGGCTCGGCCCTGGGCCCAACGGCCCCTTGAGCCGGCCCGGCGACGCCACACAGGCGAATGCCCGCGATGTCCCGCGGTGCGCGTACGGCCCGACGTTCGGCTGAGCGGCCTACACTGCCGCGAATGCCCGCGGTGCCCCTCAAGCGTGAGTACGGCCCCACCCTCGGGGAGATCCTCGCGCCCCGCTGGCGGCGAGCCTCGGGGACGACGCGCGGGCTGTGGGTGGCCACGCTGGCGCTGGTCGTGGCGGCGCTCGCGGGTGCCGCATTGACGCTTGCCAGCCCTACCATCTCCCATGGGGCCCCCGTGCCATTCAGCTTCAGCTACGGGGGCCTGTACCGCACGAATCCTGGCCCGGGGTCGTACGCCAAGGTGTGGCGCGTCGCGGGCGGACACGTGGAGGACTCCTTCGCGGTGGGACCTCTCACCCTGCCCCCCTACCGCGGCGAACTCGGTGCGGCGCTCGCGCTGTATGCCGCTGGCGCCACTCCCCGTCTCGTCGCCGGGACAACCGATCTGAGGGGCTTTGCGCTGCGCGGGGAGGGTAAGACCCAGATCGATTCGGTCTCCGACTATGCGACCTACAACATCTTCTACACCGCCACTCTGGACGGGCGGGAGATGTACGGCCGTGAGGTTCTGCTGCTGCCCGAACGGCCCGGTGCGCGTCGTGGCGTGACGATCTCCATGCTCACCGCCGCCGCCGGTAATCGCCAGGTGACCTCCCCCCTGGATGTCGGTATCAAAGGCGCTCTGGAAGAGCCCCTCTCGACGTTCGTGCTCGAATAAAGGCGCTACCACCCCTGGAGAAAAGAGCGCTGCGCCAGCCGGCGCGCCTCTAGCGCGCTGCCGCGGAGGCCACCCTAGGGCTGTGGCGCCGCGCTGCCAGTGGAACCTTCGCCGGAGTTGGTGGGGGGTTCCTGAGACTCCACTTCTCCGTGCACCCCGGGTTCAGCCGATCCTTCCGTGGGCGCGGGCGGAGCGGGGGTCGTAGTCGATTCGGTTTCCGCGGGGGGCGGCGCGGGGGCGGTTTCGGTGGTGATAGTGGTGACTGGCGCCGGCGCGGAAGGCGTGGGGGTCGTCGTTGGGGGCAGCTGGGTGGTCTCCGTGGTCACCTCCACCCCGACGGGCTGCGCAACCGCGGGTGGCGCATCGGCAGACTCGAGCTCGGCGGGATTCGGTTCAGGTGCCGGCTTGAGCGCCGGCGCAACCGCGGACTGGGTGTGCAGGCGCAGACGACTCTCGGTCTCTGCGAGGCGCTTACTACGCAGTCGAGCGACGCGACGGCGAGCGGCAAGCTGCGCGCCCGTCGCGGTGGGAAGGCCTATGTGGGCACCGGCTGTGAGGGGCTGGGGCAAGGAGCGAACAACCACCGGTGCCGTGGTGTGGGGGGCGAGTGCCGCGGAGTAGGTGGCGCGCGGGGCAACATGATGGTGAGAGGGATGTCCGGCGGCGACCGCCCCGGCGGTCACCAGAGCTGCGGCCGCGAGCGTGGCGGCCGCCTTGGTGGCGATCGCTCCCGCGCCCGCGGTTACGAGGCCCCCAGCGGCGCTCGCGCCTCCGGTGGCGCCCACACCGGCGCCCGCGCCAAGCAGACCACCGGCGGCGCCCGCTCCACCGCCTGCGCCCGCGCCAACGCCTGCACCCGCCCCAGCGCTTGCTCCGACCCCGGCCGTAGCGCCCGAGGCACCAGCAGCGTGGCCAGCCCCGGCGCCGGCGCCCAGCTTGCTGAGGACGAGCCGCTTGAAGATCAGCAGTGGCCCCACCGGGAGCACGGCGGCGAGTGCGTGGTTGTTCTCCTTGAGCAGCTTGCGGAAAGTCCGGCAACGCTCGCACTGGCGCAAGTGGCGGCGCACGGGGGGGCTGACTTTGAGCAGCCCCTCCGCGACTTCCCCGAGCTCGGAGCGAACCTCCTCACAGCTAAGCTTGCGCGCCTCCGAGGCCTCCGCGAGGGAGATGCGGGCACGTACGAGCAGCGACTTCACCGAAGGCACGGTGGTCTCCATCGTGAGCGCGATCTGCTCATAAGAGAGCGCGTCGATCTCGCGCAGCAACAACGCGGTGCGCTGGGTCTCGGGGAGCTGCTGCACATCGCCGATCAGCTGGCGGAAGCTCTCCCGGCGCAGCACCTGATCGCCGGTGGAGAGACCGTTCTCGGCGAAGTGGACGTCCATCGAGTCCACCCCAATCGCGGAGGCGCGACGCAAGTGGTTGAGCGAGCGGTTGCGAGCGATCCGGTATAGCCAGGGCCGCACATTGATCGGACGCTCGTCCGCGAGGACCGCATTGAAGGCAGCGGCGAAGACCTCCTGGAGCACGTCCTCGGCGTCCTCCCGCGAGCCAAGCATGTGCCGGCAAAATGCCAATAGGCGACTGTGGTAGCGGGAGAACAGCGCCTCGAACGCCGCGTGCTGACCCCGCCGGGTGAGCGCGATCAAGCGCTCATCGGTCTGTAGGCGCAGCAGCGGGGACGGACCTCGTAGGCCGGACGCTGCGGTGGGATTTAGTGCGGAGACCTCCACGGTGGTCTTTCCTTTTTTGGGGAAAAAGAGGGGTCCGTCGCCAACCTCCAGTCGGCTGCGCCACCCTCTATCGCGGCTTTGTACCCATAGACACCGTACCAACCGCTTAGTTGCGGACAATGTGCCTGGGCAACGAGCCTGTCATGCAGGATAGGGTGCCCCGTATAAGGCAGCCTAAACCGGAGGGCAGCCTAAATCTAAGCTCCCGTAACCCGAGCTCCGCCCCAAACCTGGACGGGTCCGCTCCCATACACTTGGGGGCACACAGATATGGAGGGCCCGGGTGGCGGAACGGGTATACGCAGCCGACTTAAAATCGGCAGCCCCATGGGGCTTGTGGGTTCGAATCCCACTCCGGGCATGGCACGCACGCTACGCGGGGGGTAGAGTCGCGGCACCCGATGGCTGCCGAAAGCACTCCTTCAACCGCCCCACCCTCCTCGCCCGCGGGGCAGGAGGGGGAGACGTTCCACGGAGGCCGCCTGGTGGCGAGGCGCCTCAAGGCGCATGGGGTGAGCCGCCTGTTCACGCTGTCGGGTGGCCACCTGTTTTCGATCTACGACGGGTGTCGAGCGGAGGGGATCGAGATCGTAGACGTGCGCCACGAGCAGACGGCCGCGTTTGCGGCGGAGGGTTGGGCGAAGGTGACGCGGGAGGTGGGGGTGTGTGCGCTGACGGCGGGGCCGGGGGTTACGAATGGGATGAGCGCGATGGGGAGCGCACAGGCGAACCACTCGCCGATCGTCGTGCTGGGGGGCCGTGCCCCGGCAGCACGGTGGGGCCAGGGCTCGCTGCAGGAGATCGACCACGTACCGTTCGTGCGGCCGTTGTGCAAGCTCGCGAAGACGGCGCAGAGCACGGCAGAAATCCCGGGGTTGGTGGGGGAGGCGTTCGCGGCAGCGCTCGCCCCGCATGGGGGCCCCGCATTTGTGGACCTTCCCCTGGACTACGCGTTCATGGAAGCTCACGAACACGGCGATGGCGCGCGGAGCGAAACCCCCAACGAGGTGGGGCTCGGGGGTGGATCTCAGGCCGGGGATGGGGCCCCGGGGGCAGCGATCGAAGCCGCGGGGAGACTCTTGGGCGAAGCGGAGCGCCCTGTGATCATGGCGGGCACGGACCTCTACTGGGGTCACGGCGAGGTGGCGCTGAGGGAGCTGGTGCGGATGCTGCGGATCCCGGTCTATCTCAATGGCCTGGCGCGGGGGTGCGTGGCGGCGGACGATGAGCTGTACTTCGCGCGCACGCGCGCGCGAGCGCTGAAGGAAGCGGACGTAGCGCTGCTGATTGGGACCCCGATGGACTTCCGGCTGGGCTTCGGGGGAGCGTTTGGAGAGGGAACGGAGATCGTGATGATCGACGTGGCCGAGCCACCGCCCGACAAGTCGGCCGGCGATCCCGCGCGAGCCATCGCGGTGGAGCTGTACGGGTCACTGAAGCAGACGCTGGACGATCTGCGGGTGGCGGCGATGGCGAGACGGTCGGGATCCTCGTACGGAGAGGGGCACAGGGAGCGCTGGATCGGGCAACTGCGGGAGGCGGAGACGAAGTCACGGGCCCAAGAGCGGGCGGAGCTCGAGGATGGGCGGTCGCCGCTGCACCCGATGAGGGTGTATGGGGAGCTTCAGAGGGTGCTGGAGCGGGATGCGATCGTGATCGGAGACGGCGGGGATTTCGTGTCCTATGCGGGGCGGGTGGTGGAGAGCTTCGAGCCGGGGTGCTGGCTTGACCCGGGCCCGTTCGGGTGCCTGGGGGCGGGTCCGGGGTACGCGTTGGCGGCGAAGCTGGCCCACCCGGAGCGCCAGGTGGTGCTGTTGCTGGGAGATGGGGCGTTTGGGTTCGCGGGGATGGAGATGGACACGTTGGCGCGGCACGGAGTGAATGTGGTGGGCGTAATGGGCAACAACGGGATCTGGGGCCTGGAGAAGCATCCGATGGAGTTTCTGTACGGATACTCGGTGGCCGCGGATCTGCGTCCGGGCACGCGGTACGACCTGGTGGCGCAGGCGCTGGGCTGCGAGGGGGAGCTGGTGGAGCACCCAGAGGATCT
Source organism: uncultured Solirubrobacterales bacterium (assembly GCA_963747875.1). Classification (GTDB taxonomy): domain Bacteria; phylum Actinomycetota; class Thermoleophilia; order Solirubrobacterales; family Solirubrobacteraceae; genus Palsa-744. The sequence goes on along the minus strand of CAVVGU010000001.1, from coordinate 3,207,540 downwards.
GGGGCGGGCGTTGGGGCGGGCGTTTGCGGCGGAGAGGCCGGTGCTGGTGAACGTGCTGACGGACCCGAGCGTGGCGTACCCGCGCAGGTCGAACCTGGCGTAGGTAGTCGCACCCGCGCAGGTCGTTACCCGCGCAGGTCGTTAAAGAGAGGAAGCCGCCCGGCAGGGGGCGGCTTCCTCAGGTCGGCCTTGAGGGACAGGCAGGGGTACGTACCTCAAAGGCCTCGGGGGGGTAGGGTGGCCCAGGCGGCGGGAATGCCGATCGCTCGGCGTGTTCGCCCAGGCCTATGGACCGGCTGAGGAGGCCAAGACACAGGGCCTTACACCACCTCGCGAAGTAGCATATCGGATATCGGAATCCAATGCAAGCCCACACGAAAAAAGTTTCAGATCAGTCATTTGCGCCACTCTTTGGAAGTAGATATACACATAGGAGGAGGGGCGCGGATCGGGTTCTCGCAGAAAAGGGTCGCTCCCGCCGCGCGTGAGATTCCTCGATCCGAGTGTCGCCGCAGGCCTGAAGCGAAGAAGATCTCCGCCGAGTGGCTGCGCCGAGAGCAGCGACCGCGGGGGCGATCAGCCCAGGCCCGCTAGCCGGAGGGCCCCGCCGCGAAGGATGTCATGCTCGGAGACCTCGACGCGATCGAGCTCGAAGGCACGCATGGCCTCCGAGAGCAGGATCATCCCGGCGACGATCGTGGGAGCACGGTCGGGATGGAGCCCGACGACGTGGCGGCGCTGGTCTTCGCTCATATCGGCGAGCCGTGCGAGGAGGAGTTCGACGGTGGCAAGCAGGAGGGTGTGGCGGTGCACACGGGAGGGGTCGTAGGGATCGAGCTCGAGGTCGATTGCGGCGGCAGAGGTGGCGGTACCGGCGACGGCGATGCCGCGGTGCACGGGAGCTCGCTCCTGGGGGGGAGACCTTCGAGGAAGATGTTGCGGGTGTCGAGAAGGAGACCCTGGAGCTCGGTGGGGGCGGGGGGATCGGAGTGGATGTGGCGTTCGCTCATGCGCACGACCCCAGCTTGCAGCGAGACGTGAAAGCCGGCGAGGCGGTGGTGCCCGACGATGAACTCGGTGGAGCCCCCACCGATGTCGATGACGACGGTCAGCTCGGGGGAGGGCTCCTCGTCGCGGTCGCTCATGGCACCTAGGAAGGTGAGCTGGGCCTCCTCATCGCCCGAGAGGGTACGAGCGTCGAGGCGGAAGTCGTGGCGGACGCGCTCCGTGAAGGCGGCCCCATCGGAGGCGTCACGCACGGCGGAGGTGAGCACGGCAAGATTGGCTTCGCATCCGTGCTGGTCGATGAGCTGCCGATAATCGGCGAGCACAGCGCAGGTGCGCTCGATGGCCTCGGGGGAGAGCCCCCCGTTGGCGTCCACGCCGGCACCAAGCCGGGTGACGCGGGACTCGCGGTGGAGGTCGGCGACAGACCCACCGGGATCGACGTCGGCGATGAGCAGACGAGTGGAGTTGGTACCTATGTCGACGACGGCGACGCGCATGGTCGGGGATGGTATTGGTGCTTGCCTCCGCGTGGTCTTGGGGGGTCGGGAGGGGAGGGATCGCCGCGGAGGGATCGCCGCGGAGTGGCCGGTCCTGGGGCGTGGTGGGCGGGGGGCGTGGTGGCTGGAGCCGCGCGGTAGGCGGGGGACGTAATGGGCTGGGGGGCCGTGGTGGCGGGGACGTGGTGGGCGGGTGTCTTGGGCTGGGGGAGCGTGGTGGTGGGGAGCGTCGTGGAGGAAAAGCGTCGTGGGGGGCGCAGTGGGCTGGAGAACCGTGGTGGGCGGGCGTCATGGGCTGGTGTAGTTCCTGAGTAGGTTGGGAGCCGTAGACGAAGAGACGCACGGTGGCGCGAGAAGAGGGGTGGCTCTCCGCGGCTCCGATCGTGCGGGCCTGGCTTCTCCTACGGTCTTCGCGTGGCGGAAACGCCCTGCCAGCGGATGTCTACAGGGGCGTCTGGCGAGGATGATTTGCTAGACTGCAATGTCCGCCGCGGGGTGGAGCAGTCTGGTAGCTCGTCGGGCTCATAACCCGAAGGTCGCGGGTTCGAATCCCGCCCCCGCTATCTAACGAAAGCCCTGGAAATCCTAGGGTTTTCGTGTTTCTAGGGATGATGCCCGGCAGAGCTTCCTCCCGGAATTTCCTCCCGAAACTGGGCGCCACGTATTCGAGCCCGTCGGTGTGGTGGCGCCCACGAGTGCGTGCCGAAACGCCCTGAAAAGTGGTCGATGTGTCAGCGCGGCTGCTCGATCGAGCCCGATCATACGCGAGTGAGGCCCGAGCCCATCCCAGAAGTTTCGCTGAAAACGTAGCACGGATGGGCGACCAGTCGTGTAACATATCCGGTGTTATGGCTAGGCCGGCGACAGCGCGAGATCTTCTTTACGGCTACCTGTATTCGCTCGACGAGCGCGATCGGGGGCAGGCGAGCAGCGCCTTCGATCTCTCGTTGGACGGGCCGGAGCTGGCACGGTTCGCCCGCGCGCGCGGGCAGCACCCGCCGGATGTGGAGAGTCTGTTGAGGCGGATGGTCGCCAAGGGAGAGGCTCACCGCCTGCAGGCGGGCCGCTATCTCGTCAACCGTCCTGGTTTGCTCAGCCCCCGTCCGCGCCTTGACGATCTCGAGCCGGTGGCGGAGCTCGTGCTAAGACGACTGGATCACAGTTACTACCTCTCGTGGCATACGGGCCTGTGGCATCACGGGTTGATCGAGCAGCAGTCGCGTACCGTGCTGTGCGCCGTGAGGATTCGTAAGCGCCCGGTGCGCCTGGGAGCCCAGACGGTGCGGTTCGTGAGCGTCACGCAGCGCAAGTTCTTCGGCTTTTCCCGAAGCGATTCCTACCAGGCGCCGGTATGGGTCGCCGACCTGGAGAAGGCGCTCCTGGACTCGCTCGATGCGCCTGCCCTGGCGGGACCGATGCCGGTCGTGATCGCGGCCCTCGACCAAGCCGCGCGTCACGGCACGCTCGACCCGGAACGGCTGGTGGTCTACGCGATCAGGATGGGCGGCCCGGTGCTCAACCGCCGGCTGGGGTACTACATGGAGAAGCTGAACATTCCGGGCGCCGCAGGCTTGGAGGCGCACCTGGGCCGCAAGTCCGCCGTGCCACTGCAACCGGGACGAGCGCCTCGGCGGGGAGCCAAGGTCGACCCGCGCTGGCGGGTTTACGAAGACGACGCGCTCGTCAGCTCTGCACGGGAACTGAAGTGAGCGTCACCAGCCAGGATCTCCTTGCGCGCGCCGAGGAGCGCACCGGACTGGTACGCAACCAGCTGCTGCTGATGGTCGCCAAGAGCGCCGCGGTGCGCCATATCGCCCAGGGTCCCTACAGCGAGCACTTCGTGCTCAAGGGCGGAACGCTTTTGACGCACGTCTACAGCAGTCCGCGCCAGTCGATCCAGGACGCCGACTATCTGCATCGCCAGGCCGAGACCGTGAGCGCCCCCGAACTGGAGCAGGCCCTGCTCGGCGACTCGCAAGGCATCACCTTCGAGCCGGCGTTCTCCTATCAGGCCGGCCGAGAGCAGTTTCGCGGCACCGTCGAGTTCACGTTCGATGACATCGTGATCCGCCGCAGCCGGCCGCTGAAGGTCAGCGTCTCGGTACGCCCCGGCGAGTGGCTTGACCCGCCCCGCTCGCCGCTGGACTACCACGACCCTCTACTCGCCGAGCACAACACCTTCGAGGTTCAGGGCCTCAGCCTCAACGAGCTGGCGGCCGAGAAGCTGCTCGGATGGTGCTCGAAGGACCTCCCAAAGCACCTCGTGGACCTCGCCTACATCGCCCGCGAGCACCCCGCCGAGATCGACCACGAGCTCGTCGCCCGCCTGGTCGCTCAGAAGTTCGCCCACGAGGGCGGACGAGGCCGTTACCGCGAGCTGGGCATCACCGGCGTGGCTCAGCTCCCCGGCCACTTCACCGACCGCCGGCGATTGGACGAGGTCATGCACGGCCGAGGTCTCGGCGACCTCTTCTTCGCGCTCGCCGAGCAGCGGCGAGCAGCCGAGCAGACACTGACCAGCACCGCCAACATCGAACGGCTCGCCCTGGGCTTCTGGGAGAGCACGCTCGAACTCCTACAACGCCGAACATGAGTTCCCGCCGGCACGCCGGCATGCGCGCGTTCGCCGAGTTCAGAGCCGACAGCGCGCGCTCGAGAGCGAGCGGTAAGCGTCCGTCGCGGTTGGCGGTCTCCGCCGTTTCGTCACTCACACCGAAGGTCGTGATACTGAAGCCAACCGCTCACAGGCGCCGATCGAGACGCAGCAGGCGCACCCCTCGGTGATCGTGGGGACGTCGGCGGCGACGCCGACGATTGCGGCCCGGACAGCAGCGCCTTCTACGCTGCCCGGCGGCTATGGGTTTCACATCCATCACGGAGGGTGTAGTCGTCGCTCACGACGGCCTGGCAGCAGCAGCCCGACCAAAAGTCGGTGGCCGGTTTCGGCTGCTCGCGGTCATTAAGGGGGACAGGGACGAATCTGCCCCAACTCATACGGGGGAGTTGCGTCCTGTTCCACGACAAGTCAATGGAGCGAGCAGATGACACGAACTAACAAGACCTCTGGACCGGCCGATGGTACCGCTGTGTCGTTGGGTGAGCCGCTGCTTGACTGCGAAGCGGCGGCGGCGCTGTTGAACGTGCGGGTCTCGTGGGTTCGCGATGCTGCACGGCTTGGGCATTTGCCGTGTCTGCGCGTGGGGCGTCATCTCCGATTCACGCGGGTGATGCTCGAAGACTGGCTGGCCGAGCAGGTCGCCGTCTCATCGACGCCTGCCCGCGCGTATCCCAGGCCCGTCAACGGTTCGGGCGGCAGATTGATCTGGTCCCAAAGTAATGGATCGTGCTTGTGAGAGTCAGGCGGCTATGGGCTGTTGGTTGTGTAGCGTCTCATATTCGGTTGGTGTGAGCATTCCGAGTGCGGAGTGGCGGCGCTTGCGGTTGTGGAAGATCTCGAGGTACTCGAAGATCGCGTTGGCGAGTTCCAGCCGGGTGCGCCAGCGTTTGCGGTTCAGTAGCTCGGTTTGCATGCGCGCCCAGAAGGACTCCATCATGCCGTTGTCATAGGCGTCGCCGACGCGGCCCATCGAGAGTGCTAGCCCGGCGGTTTTGATGCGCTCACTGAAGGCCCATGAGGTGAATTGGCTGCCATGGTCGCAGTGTATGATCGTGCCGCTGGTGGGTTTGCGGTTCTTGACCGCCATCCCGAGCGCGCTGGTCACCAGGGTTGTTGCTTGTTGGCTGTCGATCGACCAGCCAACTACGCGCCGGGAATGGGCATCCAGGACGGCGCAGCAGTAGAGCTTGCCCTCCCTGGTGGGGTGCTCGGTTATGTCTGTGAGCCATAGCTGGTTAGGCGCGTCCCTGGCGAACTGCCGGGCGACCAGGTCGCTGGCGGGCGCCTGTCGCTCCGCGGCCCTCGTCGCTTACGCTTGGGTGCCGGCAACCCCTGGATGCCGAGCCGGCGCATGGCCGCTCTCACGGCCTTCTGGTTGACCGTCATGCCGTACCCGAGCCGAAGCTCTGCGGTGATCCTGCGCTTCCCGTAGGTGCCGTTGGACGCCCGGTGGATATCGAGCACGAGATCCCCGAGCTGTCCTTGGCGTAGCTGGCGGATCGACGGGGGTCGCGTACGCCAGTAGAAGTAGCCCGACGGTGCGATGTCGAGCATCCTGCAGCACGCCTTCGCTGAGTGTCCCTGCCCGGCCAGGACCTCAATCACCGGGTAGATCCTTTTGGGCGTGCTGCCCGTCGTCCCTCCTGCTCCTCGAACAGCGCCGAGGCCTTACGCGTCAGCTCCAGTGCAGCTTCAAGCTCTTTGATCCGCGCCCGGGCTTCAGAGAGCTCAGCGCGCTCGCCGCTTCGGACGCCCGGCCGCTCGCCGAGGTCGACTTCCTCCTGGGCGATCCAGCGATAGACGGTCGCTTCAGCGACACCGAGCTCCTCAGCGACCTCCCGCGGCCTACGACCCCCCGCCTGGCACAACTCGATCACACGACGACGAAACTCCGGCGAATAAGACTTCGGCATGCACCTCTCCTTCGGGGAATCATGCCGCCCACCCTCTCACATACGCGGTCCATTACTCGGGGACCAGACCAGCGGGTCCATTACTCGGGGACCAGACCACGAGCCTTCCGAGAGCCAGGTCGGGGTTCGACTATCGAGCGCGAGGCCAGCGCCGGAGCCCGAGCGGCCAGCAGGGACAGTAGCGAAGCCGGAGATCACGCTCGCGCCCGAGGCAGTCCGCGATCTTGGCGACCTCGGTGGGCTTACCGCGCGCACACTGGGCTCACTTATGCCGCAAGTCTTCGCCGACCCAACCCAGCGCGCTGCACGATCCCACGAGATTGCCAACGCACCTGGCTGGTACGGCCTCTCCCTCGGCGACCGTTCAGCGATTTACCGACCTCTTCAGACCTCGACCCAAGACAATGAGACGGGCATCGAGGTAGCTCGCGTCGTTTCAAGGCGCGACGCTTCGACCGTCGCCAAGAGCCTGCGGAGCATCCCCCTAGCCGATGATCAAGGCTCTTGATCTGTTCGATCACCGTCTAGGAAGGTTCTGAGACGTCGATGCCGAGTGCTCGCGGAGGTTGCCTTTCTGGCGTTGGATGAATGGGTGGTTGGCAGGTAGTCCTGACCTCTGTCGCTTCGGTCCGCTCTCCACGCTCGCCCTGCTCACTGCCTCCGGCTCACACCGTCCGCAGCGCCTCAGTCGGTGACAGCCGAGCGGCGCGCAGCGCGGGCACGAGCCCGGCGACGGCACCGATCAAAAGCGCCGCCCCAAACCCACCGGCCCAGGCGACGGTCGGCACGACGATTGTCCAGCCCTTGGTCGCGGCGTAGACAGCCGTTGCGAGCGCGCCGACTGCGATCCCGACGGCGCCACCGCCGAGCGCAAGCAGGATCGCCTCGGACAGGAACTGCGTGCGGATCTGCCCGCGGGTGGCGCCGAGCGCGCGGCGCAGCCCGATCTCCGAGCGGCGTTCCAGAACGGAGATCACCATGATGTTCGCCACGCCCACCGCGCCGACCAGCAGCGCGACCGCGCCCAGCCCGAGGAATAGGCCGTTCAGCGCGCTCTGGGCGTCCGCGCGGGCCGTGAGCGTGGCGGAGGGCTGGCTGACATTCACTTCGTTGGGTGCCTCCGGGTCGGCGGTGGCGGCCAGCACCGACTGCACGGCGGCGACCTGGCTGTTCTGGGCGCGCAGGTAGACCGAGTTGGGGTGCCCGTCGAAGTGCAGGTAACGCTCGGCTGCCCCGAAGCCCACAAGCACCGCGCTTTCGATTTCGGGTGTCAGCACGGAGCGCCCGAGGACGCCGACGAGGTAGAGCCACTGGTTTGCGACCCAGATGCGCTCCCCGGGGTAGATGTGGTCGACGCCCAGCCGCTGTGCGGCGGCCGCACCGAGCACCGCCACCGGCTCCTCTGCGGTGGCGGCGTTCAAATAACGCCCCCGCACGACCCGCACGCCCAGCGTGTGCAGCAGGTCGAGGCTGGCCGCCTCGACGCTGAGGGCGTTCGTGTCGACTTCCGGGATCAGCGGGCTGCGGTACACCTTGCCTTCGACCTTTCCGGTCTCCGCCACGGTTTCCACCGGCTCGATGCGCGCGATCATCGCCGGCGCCACCAGCGGCAGCTCGGCGGTCTTGCCGGCGAAGCTCTGGCCGTTGGTGACCGTCAGCAGATTCGTTCCCAGCTTGTCGATCTCTTCAAGCAGCCCCGCCTGGCTGGAGGCGGACAGGCCGAGCACCGCGACGATCGCGGCGACCCCGATCGCGATCCCCAGCGCCGAGAGTCCGGCGCGCATCCGCCTGGTCCGCAGGCCAACGCTCGCGACACGGGCGAGGTCGGCGCTCCGCAGCCGTCGGGGTGCGAGGTTCGCGGTGCCGGCATGCTCTGCGGTGGGATCGGCAACAGTGCTCACGGCGCCCTCACAGGGCCGGGCCGGGAGCTTCGTTGACGAGCGCAAACGCCACCGGTCTGGCGTGCTTGACAGCCGCCTCGACGATGTAGCCGCCCTGCGTGTCGTTGGCTGTGAAGGCCGGCGCGACGGCGATCCCGCAGGCGTCGCTCTTGACCTTGACGGTGTAGAGGTGAGAGACGCGAGTGCGATGGTGGGGGCCGCGAGAGTGGACCGTGAAGCGTCCGCTTGCGCCGGCGAGGGGCGCTGAGAATGTGATGAGCGCACCCGGGACGGGATTCTTCTGCGCGTCGGTGACGGTGACGGCGAGTGGTATCGGGAAGGGGGTTCCCACGGGGGCGGATTGTGTGGAGCCCACCCCCGCGGTGAGCTTGACGGGTTCGCCTGCCGATGTGGACACGCGACGGTCAAGCGTCCAGCACCAGACCCCTGCGTTTCCGCCGAGTGCGCCGCTGCCTTCCCCGCTCGTTTCGCCTGAAGCAAACGCCGGAGCACCGCCAATCGCGCCCGCCCAGGTACCGAGGCCGGCGACGAGGATCAGTCCCAGCGCTGCGAGATAGCCAGTCGGCGGGCCGGGCCCTCGCTCGATCATCGCTGGAGCGCTCCATCCGTGAGGGCGCCGGGGCGAGCAGGTGCCTCCTCGCCCCGCGCCTCGGGTGCGAGCTGCGCCTCGAGTGCCCGCGCTTCTCGGTGTGCCCCCGTATCGGCGACGATCTGGCCATCGAGCACCTGGACCTGGCGGGGTAGGCGGGCTGCGAGGTCGTGATCGTGGGTGATCACGAGGATCGTCGCCCCCTGCGCGTTCAGCTCTTCCAGGAGCTCCAGCACGCTCGCCCCCGAGGCGCTGTCGAGGTTCCCGGTGGGCTCATCTGCGAGCACGATCGCCGGACGTCCCACCAACGCCCGCGCGATCGCGACGCGCTGGCGCTCGCCGCCGGAGAGCTTGCTCGGGCGGAAGTCGACGCGCTCGGCCAGTCCGACCCGCGCGAGCGCCGCGGCCGCCCGCTCGCGGCGCTCGGCGGCGGCGACGCCGGCGTAGAGCAGGCCGTCGGCCACGTTCTCCAGCGCGGTGGAGTGCTCGGCGAGGAAGAACTGCTGGAAGACGAAGCCGACGCGCGTGGCGCGCAGCGCCGCGAGCTCACGGTCGGACAGCCGCGCGGCGTCGAGGCCGGTAATCGACACCGCGCCCGCGCTGGGGCGCTCGAGTGTGCCCATCACATGCAGCAGCGTGGTCTTACCCGAGCCCGACGGGCCGACGATCGCGACCAGCTCGCCCTCGCGCACCGCAAAGCTGACCTCCCGCAGCGCATACACGGGCGGCTCGGCGCCGTAGACCTTGCTGACGCCGCGCAGCTCCAGCACCACCGGCGCCTCGCCGTCGTCTGCGTACGCGACGCCTGTCGGTAGCCCGCTCATGGCGTTGCCGGCACCACCGTGCGCTGGCCAGCGTACAGACCCTGGCCGCTGACCTGCACGAGGCCTTCGGCGTCGTCGAACAGACCGACGGTGACGGCCACTAAGCGGTGCACGCGGCCTTCGGCGACCTCCAGCGCGTAGCCGCCGCCGGCGAGCGCGAGCAGCGCGTCGACGGGCACCGCCAGCACGTTTTGGACGTTTTCGGTCGTGATCTCCACGTTCACCGGCGCCTGGTCTAGATGCCCCGTCGCCGCTGGGTCGGTCGGGGTGGCGTCTACTTCGACGGTGGGCGCGCTTTCTTCTTCCCCGCCGCCTTTACCGTCGGAGGACGGCGAGGTGGCAACGCTCGATACGTAGGTGATCCGGCCCGGTGTGGTCTGGTTGTCGGGCAGCGTGATCGTGACCGTGTCGCCGACTTTGACGCTGCTCTGCTCGGAGGCGTCGAGCGCGAGCTTGACCTGGCGAGCGGTCGAGGTGATCGCGAGCACTGGCCCCGGCATGACCGTCGCCCCGACCGTGGGGGTCACGCTCGTGACGCGCACCGGCCCGGACTCGAACACGACCGATCCAACCAGCAACTCGCCAGTCACCGAGGCGCCGTGCGCGGACTGCAGCGCGCGAATCGCCGCCGCGGTGGCAGCGGTGAACTCATTGCCCGCGAGCCCCTGCCCGTAGCCGAGCGCGTCGAGATTCGCGTTCAGCTCAGTCACGTCGCGTCCTGGGGACATGCCTGCCACGAACGCCCGCGTCGCCGGCGTCGAGCCGTACAGCAGCAGCACCGGCTGGCCGCCGATCTCGTACAGGTTCTGCCCGCACGCGACGATCTGGCCGACCGACGGCAGCGCCGTGAATGTCGAACCCTGTCCGTAAAGCGCGGCCGAGGAGCGCGCCGTGGACAGATTGGACTGCGCGCTCGCGAGCTCTTTTTCCGCAGAGGAGACCTGTGAGCGGTCGGCGGTGAGCTTGTCGGCGGCGCCGGTAACGTTCTGTTGCGCCGAGGACACGGCCTGCGCGTCGCTCGAGCACGAGCTTCCGCCGGCACCCGGCGAGCTATTTTCGCTCGCGGGCGAAGCATTGGCGGAGGCGGCTTCCGCGGCGCCCGCCCCCGCGCAGTCGACCGCCTCCTTCGCCCGCGCCGCCGTCAGCGTCGCCTGGTGGCCGGCGAGCGCCTGCGTGTCGGCGGCCAGCGTGGAGGAGGCCGTGGCCAGCATCGCTTCAGTGCTCGCGACCTGCTGGCTGGCCTGGTTAACAGCTGAGGGTGCTGTCCCGGAGGGCACACGGATACTGGAGGAGCCAGCGTAGCCGAGCGTACCGCTCACCTGTGTCTGTTGCGAGAGCGTCTGCCGTTTCACCGCTGCCAGCGAGGTGGCGCTAGCGTTGTCGAGCACGCCAGCGCCGGATTTCCCGGAGCCGGCGAACGGGTCGGTGGCGATCAGCACGACGACCGCCACGACCAATGCCAATCCCGTCGCCGCCAGTATCCTGCCGCGGGCGCGAGGAGTCGGCAGGCCGACCTGCGTGGGCGTCGCTTCAGTGGACATGTGCTGCGCCGCTTTTACGACATCGACGGTTTCGGGAAGGTAACGCCGGCCTCATGCGCGAGCCCACGCCCGAACCCCACTCGTTACGGCGATCACGGGGCCACCGCCACGGCGCCGGGACCAGGAGCACCCTTCGGGCCGCCCGCGGCCCCGGGGAAGCCCTTGGGCCCGCCCATAATCGACTGGCATGCCTTCTGCGCCGCCTGGAACTCGGGCGAATTGGGATCGATCCCGCTCGGGCCGCCCTTCCTGGCGCTCCCGATGTGGATCCGCACCGCACCGCCGCCGTGGGAGAATTCGGGATCGGGGAAGCTCGGGACTCCGTGGGTGCGCATGCACTGTGAGAACTTCAGCGCTTTTTCCTGCGCCTTTGCCTGTTCAGCCGGGCTCGGAGGTTTGCCCCCGTTGGGCGCCAGCTTTGCGCAGGCCTTCTGTGCCGCCTGGAATTGCGCCGATTCGGGGTTGATCCCGGTCACGTGGCCGTTGTGGTTGCCGTTGTGGACAATCAGATGGCCTTCGCTCGGTTCGGGGAATTCGGGCAACCCGTGGGAGCGCATGCACTGCGAGAACGCGATCATCTTCTGCTGCGCGCTCGCGCTGCTTTCTCTTTCCGGCGAGGGTGAGCCGCCGCCGGGGTCCGCGCTGCTGGAAGTGTTGGAGCCGAGGTGCGCGACGCCGGAGCTCGAGGAGGATCCGCCGCAGCCGGCGACCAGCAGAGGGGCGGCAAGCACGGCCAGTGTGAGCATGGTTCTCGTCATATCTCGATCTCCTGTCAGTGGTTGTGCAACGGAAACGCGCACGCCGCCGCCGCCCGTGTGAACGCGGGTGCCTGCTGGTTGATCCTGCTCGGGAACACGAAGATCACGCCTTCGATATCACTGATCACGCCGCCGCCACCGCCCAGGGCGGCGCGGGGATTGGACGGGGCCGTGGTCCGAGGGTCGGGGAATTCAGGCACACCGTGGGAACGCATACACTGCGCAACCGTCAGGAAATGCGCCAGTGTCTTCGCGGACGCCGGCGGCCCGGCGCCGGGGCCTGGGGGCAGGAACTTTTTGCACTTCGCCTGCGCCGCATTAAACGCGGGTGATGAGGGGTTGGCGCCGGCGTCCGTGTGAAAGAGAAAGCCGCCGCCGGCCTTGGGGTCTGGGAAGTGGGGCACGCCGTTGGCGCGCATGCAGCCCGCAAACGCGAGCGCCGCGGCTTCGAGCGAGCCCGTGCCGGCGCCGGTCGCAGTGCCCGAGCTGGCGGCGCTCGCGATGCCGGACGACAGGCGGGCGACACCGGGATTGGCGGAGCCTCCGCCGCAGCCGGCGACGAGCAGCGCGGCGCTCGTGAGCACGACCACGCTGAGGTTGATTCTCCTCGGCGCCATGACCGAGAATCATGGGGGAGCGACCTGAGAATCGGCTGAGAGGAGGCGAGGAATTCCCTCAAACGACGCCCGATGCCCTCGGGACGTCCAGCTTCGATGAGGCGATCTCGGCAGCGGTCATCTGCAGCGGTGGAAGCTCGAGCGTCAGGCGGGCGCCACCGCCGGGATCGTTGGCGGCGTGCACCGATCCACCGTGAGCCTCGGCCATCTGGCGCACAATCGCCAGCCCGAGCCCCGATCCGGGTCGTCCCCGGGCGCTGGGCGCGCGGTAGAAGCGGTCGAACACGCGGGGGAGATCCTCCGCGGAGATTCCCGGGCCGTGATCGCGGACCTCGATCGCGCCGTCGCGCACGCGCACTTCGACGGGGCCGCCCGTCGCTTCACCCTCGTGGTTAGGGGTGGACGGGTTCCATTTGCAAGCGTTGTCGAGCAGGTTCGCGATCGCCCGATCCAAGCGCGCCGGTGCGGCTCGCACGAGGCAGGGCTCGACGTCGAGCACGATCGGGCACTCCGGCGCATGCAGCCGCGCACGCTGCAGCGCTCCGGCGGCGGCCAGGTCCAGGCGCACGTCCTCGACCTCGACCTCCTCGACCTCGGTCTTGGACAGGTCGACCAGATCGCCCACCAGCACCGTGAGCTCGCGCAGTTGCGCCTGGGCGGCAGCGAGTATGCGAGCACGCTCGTGCGTGGCCAGTTCCTCGCCCATCGCAAGCGCGTCGAGGTTGGCCTGAACGCTCGTCAACGGCGTGCGCAGCTCGTGCGAGGCGTCGGAGACCAGCTGTCGCTGGGCGAGGCGCGAGCGCTCGAGCGTGGCGAGCATCGTGTTGAAGCTCTCCGCCAGCCGACCCAGCTCGTCGTCGTTGCCGGCCTGGATGCGGTGGCCGAGATCCTGCGTGCGAGCCACGCGTTCGGCGGCCCCCGTCAGGCGGCGCACGGGGATCAGCGCCGTGCGCGAGACGAGCAGTCCGAGTGCCGCCGCGAGCGCGATCCCGCCCAGGCACACGAGCGCGAGCACCAGCTTCAGGTGCGTGAGTGTGTTGTCCACGTCGGTCAGCGGCAGCGCCACCTGCCACACCCCTCCTTCCGGCGCACGCTTGGTCAGGATCTGCATGGGTGTGCCGGCGACGGTCGTTTCGCTGAAGAAGGCGTCGCGCCGTCCTGCTGCCACGGCCCGGGTGGCGGCGGTGACCGGAAGCTGCAGCCCCTTGGCTTCCGGGCGCAGGACCTGCCCGTTGGCTTGGAAGAGCTGCACGTACCCGGCCGCGCTGCCGGGTGTCGCAGGGGGCAGCACGAGCCGGTTGACGGGAGCGACACAGTGCGGCGGGCGAGCGAGACGCGGAGGAGAGGTTTCCCCGGGTAGGAGCGAACCGGAAGATTTGCCCGAGTAGGCGCTTTCGAGCGAGTGCAGCACCGCCTTCGCGCAGGGCGACCCCCCTGCGACGGCGGCGCCGCGGGGGAGGCCGATCCGTGCCACCGACTGGCCGAAGCCGATCGGCCCCGATGCCCCAGGCGGCAGCTTGCCTTCCCGGATCAGCTTGGCGAGCTCCGCCGCGCTGATGTTCACGGTCTTGATCTGGACCGCCTGCGAGCGGCCGGGAGTGAGCTTTTGACGCAGGCTGGCGTCGATCCGCGCGTGCAACTCGTTTCCGGTCACCACGTACACCACGACCGACGCGATCACGATCGCCGCCGCCACCGCACCGGCGGCCAGCAGCACCACGCGCCGGCGGAAGCTCATCGCGGCGAGCACCTCAACACGTAGCCGACTCCCCGCACCGTCTGCACCAGACGCGGCTCCCCGCCGGCCTCGGTCTTGCGGCGCAGATAGCCGACGTACACCTCCAGCGAGTTGGAGGCCGGCCCGAAGTCGTAGCCCCACACGCACTCGAAGATCCTCGTGCGCGAAAGCACCTGCCGAGGGTGGCTCATGAGCAGTTCCAGCAGCAGGAACTCCGTGCGGGTCAGCTCCAGCGGACGTCCCGCCCGGCGCGCCTCGTGCGCGCGCGGATCGAGCTCGAGGTCCTCGAAGCGCAGGGTCTCCCCGTTGCCCTCCCAGCCGGTGCGACGCAGCAGGGCACGCAATCTGGCGATGAGCTCCTCGCTGGCGAACGGCTTGACCAGGTAGTCGTCGGCTCCGGCCTCCAGCCCGGCGACCCGCTCGGACACCTCGGCGCGGGCGCTCAGCATCAGCACCGGCGTGCGATCGCCGATCGCGCGCATCCGCCGGCAGACCTCCAGGCCGTCGAGGCCGGGCATCAGCACGTCGAGGATCACCGCGTCGGGTCGGTCCACCGCGAGCGTGCGGATCGCCTCGCCGCCGTCAGCCGCGCTCGCCACGCCGAACCCGTTGAGGTCCAGCACGAGCTCGAGCGCCTCGCGTACGGAGGGGTCGTCGTCAACGACCAGCAGCCGCATTCACCGATGCTGACAGGCCAACCTGAAAGAAAGCTGAGGAGCCGGCCTACCTCAGTGGCCCGGTGCGGCCTGCTGGGTGTGGCCGGAGTCGCCGTGCACGCCCCCGGGGATCAACGATTCACAGTCGTGCACCGCCGCCTTGAACGCCGGCGAGCTCTCGTTGAGCTTTTGGTGTTCGATGTGGACCCCGCCGCCGGAGAACGTCGGGTCGGGGAAGTTGGGCACGCCGTGGGAGCGGATGCAGGCCGCCGCCCTCAGGTACTGCTCCTGCTGCGCCGGTGTCAGCGGAGCCTGGTTGCCCGGCCCACCGCCGGGCAGGAGCTTGCGACAGGCTTCCTCGGCGGTCTTGAACCGGGGGTCCTTTCCGACGCCGGCGGGAACGGCCATCTTGATGCTGGTTGAGCCGCCGTGTTCGCTGACCTGGGGCTCGGGGAAGTTGGGTACGCCGTGCGCGTGCATGCAGGCGGTATAGGCGATCGCCTGGCTGGCGGGTGATGCTTCGCGGCCTTCGCTCGCGCCCGCCGCGCTAGATGTCGAGGAGTGGGACGCCGACGTGTGTGTCCCCAGGCTCGCCACGCCCCCGTTCGGGGACCCGCCGCCGCAGCCCGCGACGAGCGCGCCGGTGGCGAGGAGCGCCACCGCGGCGCAAGCCGCGCGTCGTAGTCGGGTCGTGCCTGTGCTCCGATCGTCGAGTGGTGCGTCCTCATCTGGCATGTCGTCTCCTTCGCAGCTCATAAGGCGGTTGCGCTGCTTGTATGCCATGCGCGGTTTCGGGGACGTATCCACGCAGGGCGATTCACGACCCCCACGATCGCGGGCGCGGCGAGCTCGGTGAGGGTGGCGATACCGCGCCGAAACCGCCGAGGGCTAGCCTCGTGGGCGTGCGGGTGCTCGTAATCGAGGACGACGAGGAGATGGCCGAGGCGATCGCCTTCGGGCTGCGCCAGACGGGCACGGCGGTGGACGTCGCGCTGGACGGTCCGGCCGGGCTCCTCCGCGCGCGTGTAAACGACTACGACGTGATCGTGCTCGACCGCGACCTACCGGGGATGCACGGGGACGAACTCTGCGCGACGCTCGTGGAGGAGGAGTGTCGCAGCCGCGTACTGATGCTGACCGCTGCGGGGATGACGCAGGATGTCGTCGGCGGCCTCGCGCTGGGCGCCGACGACTATCTGCCCAAGCCGTTTGACTTCCCGGTGCTGGTCGCCCGCATCGGCGCCCTGGCGCGGCGTGCCCAGCCGGCGATTCCGCCGCTGCTGCGCCGCGGCGACCTCGTGCTCGACTCGGCGCAGCATCGCGTCACGCGTGGTGGGCGCGAGATCGAGCTGGCGCCGAAGGAGTTCGGCGTGCTGGAGCTGCTGCTCGCCTCGCAGGGCCGCTGCGTGTCGGCCGAGGAGCTGCTCGCGCGGGTGTGGGACGAGGCCGCGGATCCATTCACCAACGCCGTCAAGATCACCGTCAGCCGCCTGCGCGCCAAGCTCGGGGAGCCGCCGCTGATCGAGACGGTCGCCAAGGCCGGCTACCGGATCTGAGCGACGCCGTGGGTCTCGGCCGCCGACTGACACAGCTCGCGCGGCGCTTGCCACTGCCGCGGCGCACGATCCGTCTGCGCCTGGCGGTGCTCTACGGCAGTCTGTTCTTCCTCTCCGGTGCCGTTCTGTTGGGAGTCACCTACGCCGCCGTCGCACGCACCCACGGCGTCTACTCCAAGGCGTTCCCGGCACCAGTCATCCACTCCGAATTGCACACGGCGCCCTCCGGCGCCCTGCCGCGTGGGCTGGCGGGACCTCGCGAAAAGGTGGAAGAAGCACTGCACGCCCCACCGCCGGGCGGAGTCGCGGTGCGGGTGTTCGATCCAGGCCAGCACGGCGCGGACGTGCGCGCGCTCGCGTTCGTATCGGTGATCGCGCTGGTGGCGATGGCGGCGCTCTCGATGGGCCTTGGCTGGCTGGTCGCAGGACGGGTGCTGCGCCCGCTGCGCACGATCACGAGCGCGGCGCGCGAGATCTCGGCCACGGACCTCCACCGACGGCTGGCGCTCGCCGGCCCCAACGACGAGTTCAAGGAGCTCGGCGACACCTTCGACGGGCTGCTGGGACGGCTCGAGGCGTCCTTCCAGGCACAGCGCCAGTTCGTCGCAAACGCCTCCCACGAGCTGCGCACCCCGCTCGCCAGGCTGAAGACGCTGGTGCAGGTTGCACTGGCCGACCCGAACGCGAGTGTGGAGTCGCTGCGCGCCACGCACGATCGCGTGCTCGCCTCCGAGCAGCAGCTGGAGCAACTGATCGACGCGCTCCTCGGCCTGGCCAGCAGCGAGCGTGGCCTGGATCGCCGCCAGTCGGTCGACCTGGCGGCGTTGGTCGGAGAGGTGCTCGCCGACCGCCGCGATGAGATCGAGCGTCGCGGATTGCGGCTGCACGCCACCATGGACCCTGCCCGCATCCAGGGCGACCCCCAGCTCTTGGAGCGCCTGGTCACGAACTTGATCGACAACGCCATCCGCCACAACACCGCCGCCGGGCGCATCGAGGTCGCCACCAGTACCACCGCCGCAGCCGTGGTCCTGTCGATCGCCAACGACGGCACGGTCGTTCCAGCCGAGGAGCTGGAGCGCCTGCAAGGCCCGTTCCAGCGCCTTGGCGCAGCCCGCACCAGCCCCGGCGACGGTTACGGCCTCGGCCTCTCGATCGTGCACGCCATCGCCAGCGCCCACGAAGCCGAGCTTGGTGTCATCTCGCGGCCCGAGGGGGGCCTGGCGGTGGAGGTGCGCTTCCTCACAACGCCTAACTGAAGGGACCTCCTCAACCCCATCGAGCTCGTGCCCGGCCTGCCTTTGCGAAAGTGGCGTAACCCAGATTCAAAACGGCTCATCCAGCAGCTCGATTTTGCCCGCGGGCCAGTTTGCCGCGGGGGTGAGTGGCTTCCACATGGCCCGCAGCGGCATCTCGATCAAACCTCCGGGCTGCGGCACCCAGACCGGCTCCTCGATGAGTTGGAACCCAAACTTGGCGTACAAGCTGGTGTTTACCTGCAAGCAGAAGAGCATTGCCCGTTTGGCGCCGAGCCGATCGGCGATCTGGAGGAGTCGCTCGACCAACACACGCGCAAAACCGCGCCCACGAGCGCTATGCGTGACGATCACACCTCCGATCCCGGCCACCTGGAGCGGCGCGCCGGCCACCCGGACCTCCGCGAGGACGAGTCCGGCAAGCGCCACGAGGTTGCCCGCGTTATCGCACAGCCCGAGGTTGTGGCTCTTCTCTCGCCATCGCAGCGTTTCGCCGACACCGCCCCACGGCTCGAGCTCTCCAGCGACGACCTGTTGCCAGTCACTGTCGGTGATCCTCTCCAGCTCGACCAATCGCACCCGCAAACAGTAGTAACTGGGATGTATTCATTCCAGTTACTGTGACCGGAGCGGATGGACCGCTGCTTGCCACACGCGTCGGACGCGCGTGTCGTACAAGGACCGTCCGCCTCGATCGACGCGATGCTGCTCGGCGCATTGCGCGCCGAAGGTACGGCTGTCGGCTCCTCGTAGCGCTCGCGGGCGGGTCGCGCCTGCCTACTCGCTCGCGAGCGCACCGAGGACGTCCAGGCGCGCGGCGCGTCGCGCGGGGAGCTGCGCGGCGAGCAGCCCGGCGAGCGCGGAGGCGATCAGCAGCAGCAGGAGCGTGCCGGCCGGGATCGAGAGCACATAGCCCGATCCCGAGAGCTCGAGCTTGGCCACGAGCACCGCGCCGACGACGCCGATCGCGAGGCCGAGCACGCCGCCGATCAGGCCGGTAATCAGCGACTCGTAGCGGATCATCTGGCGGATCTGGCGGCGGGAGGCGCCGATCGCGCGCATCATCCCGAGCTCGTGGGTACGCTCGTAGATCGACAGCACGAGCGTGTTGACGATGCCGAACAGGGAGACGAGCACCGACAGCGCGAGCAGCACGTAGACGAGCAGCAGGAGCTTGTTGACTTTGCTGCTCACTTCCTGGGTGTACTGCGCCGCGGTCTGCGAGTGCGCCTGGGGATAGCTCGAGCGCAGCAGCGCGTCGATCTCGCGGCGCACTTCCATGCCGTTGGCGTGGGGAGCGTAGGCGATGAAGGCCACGCCGTCTTCGCGCTGCCCGAACGCCGTGCGCGCCAGCGCGCGCGAGATCGTGAGGTTGGAGAACAGACCGGTCGCTTCTTCGGAGATGATGCCCCGCACCGTCAACGTGACGTAGTGGCCCGAAGAGCTCAACACGAGCAGGCGCTGCCCCACCCGCAGGTGGTGGGCGCTCGCGAATTTCTTGGTGAGGACGGTGCCGTTCTGGGCGAGCGAGGCGAGGGTTGCCGCCGAGCCGTGCTCCCATTCGACTTTGTACATGCTCGTGAACGTCTGCGGTTCGATCGCGGTCAGCCGGCTCTTTTCATCGATCACGGGCGAGCCGGGCTGGGAGAGGTCCCGCACCCTGCCCTCGGTGAACGCGATCGCGGTGACGGCTCCCACGCCGTGGATCGAGCGCAGCGCGGGCGCGAGGGACCCCGGGATGCCGCCCTGGCCCGTACTGGTGTTCTGCACGATCAGGTTGCCCGCGAACGAGCGGCTGACCGCCTGGTCGATCGTCGCCTTGGTGCCGGCGGCGAGCACCGAGATGAAGGCGACGAGCCCGAGCCCCACGGTCAGCGCGAGCGCGGTCACGAGCGTGCGGCCCGGCTGGCGCACCGAGTTCTCGCGCGCGAGGTGCCCGGTGATGCCGCGCCAGCTCACGATCAAGCCGAGCGCGCGGCCGAGCGCGGGGATCACGCGGTAGTTGCGTCCCCTGCCGTGATGGCGCAGGCGGTAGCGGAGTCGCATCCCGCGCAGCACAAGACCGACCAGCAGCGCCACGCCGATGCCCTTCGACACCGTGGAGACCGCCAGCACGAGCACGATCGTGACGGCGAAGCGAATGATCAACGTGCGCTTGGACGGCAGCGGGGGCGGTGGGATCTGCACCCCCTCGCGCATCGCCGCCACCGGCGGCACGCGCGTCGCGCGCAGCGCCGGGAAGAGGCCCGCGAGCACCGTGATGAGGATGCCCACGCCGAGCGAGACGATCACCGTGCGCGCCTCGAGGACCGTGCCGTTGTCGGGCAGGTCGGCGCCGAACGCCTTGAACAGCCCGTCCAGCGCGGGCGCGAGGCCGACCCCCGCCAACAGCCCGACCGCCGATCCGGCGATGCCCAGCAGCAGCCCTTCCTGCACCACCGAGCGCATGAGCTGGGAGCGTGAGGCGCCGAGTGTGCGCAGCAGGCCGAACTCGCGCGTGCGCTGGGCGACGGTGATCGAGAAGGTGTTGAAGATGATGAACGCGCCCACGACGAGCGCGACGTAGGCGAAGACCAGCAGGAATGTGCGCAGGAAGCCCAGTTGTTCTTCCAATTCGGCGGTCTGGTTGGCGGCTTCCTGAGCGCCGGTGCGGACGATCAGCGTCGCCGGCAGGGCGGCGCGTACGCGCGCGGCGAGCTCTCCCGGGGAGATGCCTGGGGTCGCGGCGACGTTGATGCTGTCGTATTCGCCGGGTTCGCCCGCCACATACTGGGCCTGGGCGGGCAGCAGCAGCGCGACGCTCGTGCCACCAAACGATTCGCTGCCCGCGAACTTGGCGATCGCGGAGATCGTGTAGCGCCGCGCCGGGGCGGAGCCCGCGACCACGAGCTGCTGGCCGACCTTCAGGTGCTCGCGCTTGGCGGTGGCCTGGTCGATCGCGACCTGACTTTCAGTCTGGGGCAGATGGCCCTGAGCGGCGGTGAACGCCTCGAAGCGCGGCGGCTGCAGCGCGTCCACCAGCGATGGCCCCGTGCCCGAGATCCGCTTGCCGCTCGTCGTGAGCAGCGTCGCCCTGGTCGAGACTCCCCCGGAGGCCGCCGCCACGCCTGGCACGGCCTGCACGCGGGCGAGCGTCGCTGTACGGATCGCATATGCCTGGGAGCCGCTGTTGTGGCCGAGCGTTTCCCTCGCGGTGACCACGACCGCCTTGTTTTTGTAGGCGCTGCCGAAGACTTCTGCGAAGGCGTGGTTGATCGTGTCGGTGAGGATGTAGGTGCCCGCCATCAGCGCCACCCCGAGGACGATCGCGATGCCCGTCAGCAGCGCCCGGACCTTGCGCTGGGCAAAGCCGCGGAGCATGAGCTTACGCATCAGCCAACGGCCTTCATCAAATCGAGCGCCTGCTCGGCGCTACGGGCCTCGCCGTCGTGGCGGATCTGGCCGTCGGCGAGCACGAGCAGCCTGTCGGCGAACGACGCCGCGTGCGCGTCGTGGGTGACCATTACAACCGTCTGGGAGAAGTCGTCCACGGCGTGGCGCAACAGCTCCAGTACGTCGCCGGAGGACTTCGAGTCGAGGTTCCCCGATGGCTCGTCGGCGAACACCACCGCGGGGCGCGAGATCAGCGCCCGGGCGACCGCCACCCGCTGCTGCTGGCCACCGGACAGCTCCGCCGGGCGGTGGTGAAGCCGATCGCGAATGCCGACCGTCTCCACGAGCTGGTCGAACCACGCGCTGTCGACCGCGCGTCCCGCGATCGACAGCGGCAGCAGGATGTTCTCCTCGGCGCTCAGGACGGGCAGCAGGTTGAACGTCTGGAAGATGAAGCCGATGCGATCGCGGCGCAGCTGCGTGAGCCCGTGATCGTCCAGCTCTGTCAGGCTCACGCCGTCGAGCGTGACGGTGCCCGACGTCGGGCGATCCAGCCCCGCGAGCAGGTGCATGAGCGTCGACTTGCCCGAGCCCGACGGACCCATGATCGCCGCGAAGCGCCCAGCCGGAAAGTCGACCGTCACGCCCGCGAGGGCATCGACCGCGACCTCGCCCTCGCCATAGCGGCGGTACAGCTCGCGGGCTTGCACGATTGCCTGAGCGCCGTCCAAGGCGCTCTCAGGAGTGAACATGGCCATCACACTACCCGCCAGCGCTACACATTTCATCGGTGCACGACCGCGGGAGGATGAGAGGCTCGTGTGTGAGCTGATCCGATTTACTGGAGGCAGGGCCATCGAATCAAACGTGGCCTATAGCCGTACCGTGGAACGAGATAGAATCCCCGATCATCGGGTATCGGCGCTAGATCGCGTCCGTAAGCGGGGTATGAGTCCCAACCAGTGGAGGTGGCAGATGGCCGAACCCAGACCGCCGGCAGAGGGAATTGTGCTGACCCACTTCATCGTCTCGGACGACGTCGAGCGCTCTCGGCGCTTCTACACCGAGGTGCTCGGTGGCAAGGTTGTCTTCTCCGGAGAGGGAGGCCCGACCAATGTCGCGCTAGCCAACAGCTGGATCGTCATCAATGCGGGCGGAGGCCCGACCGACGACAAGCCCGCGGTCACTCTCCAGACGCCACGCGACCTCGACCGGGTCAGCAGCTTCCTCAATATCCGGGTCAAAGACATCGAGGCCGTGTACGCCGAATGGAGCGCCCGTGGTGCTCAATTCCTGACGCCGCCGAAGCAGCACCAGTACGAGATTCGCTGCTACATCCGCGATCCCGACGGTCATCTGATCGAGGTGGGGCAAACCACGGACCCAGAGGGAGACTGGACCCCCCCTCAGTGGTATGCCTCTGACCGCTGCGAATAGCCCCCATAGTGTGACGCAGACACCCGAGCCGCAGGCCATTCTGATGGCGCCCACGGAGTCCGCGATCTTCCTCGTGCTCTGTGTCGACGAGGGCGCCGAGGACGTTGTCCGCGATCTGTTGCGGGATGTGGGTGGGCTGATCCGTTCGGTCGGCTTTCGCATCCCCGACGGCGGTTTGGGCTGTGTCGTGGGACTCGGGTCTGCGCTGTGGGATCGTCTGGTGGGCTGGCCGCGTCCAGTGGGGCTGCATCCCTTTGCTGGGCTGAGCGGGTCGCGACACACGGCCGTGGCAACGCCAGGGGATCTCCTGTTCCACATCCGAGCCCATCGCGCTGATCTGTGCTTCGAGCTCGCCCAGAGGCTGGTTGAGCGCCTGCGCGGGAGCGCTGAGGTAGTCGACGAGGTCCACGGCTTCAAGTCCTTCGATGAGCGCGACCTGCTCGGGTTCGTCGACGGCACGGAGAACCCGGTTGGCGCCGCGGCGCCTGCAGCGGCCGTGATCGGCGAGGAGGACCCCGGCTTCGCCGGCGGCAGCTATGTGCTGGTCCAGAGTTATCTGCACGACCTGGCGACCTGGGATGGGTTGGCGGTGGCGGAGCAGGAGCGGGTCGTCGGTCGCACCAAGCTCAACGACATCGAGCTGCCGGACGAGATCAAGCCTACGAACTCGCACGTGGCGCTGACGACAATCGTTGACGAGGACGGTGAGGAGCGTCAGATCGTTCGCTACAACATGCCATTCGGGCGGGTCGGCAGCGGTGAGTTCGGCACCTACTTCATCGGCTACGCGCGCACCCCCGATGTGCTCGAACAGATGCTCACAAATATGTTCGTCGGCAGTCCTCCCGGCAACTACGACCGCATCTTGGACTTCTCCACCGCGACGACGGGCAGCCTGTTCTTCGTGCCCACAGTCGAATTCCTCGACGATCCGCCGGCCCCGGCCAGCCCCCTCACCGAAACCGAGGCGCCTGTCGCTGAGATCGACGGCCAGGCCGGCAGCGGATCGCTGCTCGCCAACCCCAACGACAGCGTGGCCCGAGAGCCCGATGAGATCGACGGCCAGGCCGGCGAGGGATCGCTGCTCGCCAACCCCAACGACAGCGTGGCCCGAGAGCCCGATGAGATCGACGGCCAGGCCGGCGAGGGATCGCTGCGGATCGGCAGTCTGAAATGGGCGCCCCCCTCGCAATAGAGTGTCACTGAGAATCACAGCCAGCCCTCTGACCCAAGGAGACCCGATGGCCCCCGACCGAGCAATGCATCCATGAATCACTTGCTCCGCTCGCATGCGCCGATCAGCGATGCCGGCTGGCAGCTGCTTGACGACGAGGCCAAGCAACGACTCGCACCGGCGCTTGCCGCCCGCAGGCTCGTCGACTTCGCCGGCCCGCACGGCTGGTCGCATTCCGCCACCAACCTCGGCCGCACCAGTCCACTCGCATCCGCGCCATGCGAAGGTGTCACGGGTCTGCAGCGGCGCGTCCTGGCGCTCGTAGAGACTCGAGCGGACTTCGAGGTCTCGCTGGAGGAGCTTCGGGACGCCGATCGCGGCGCCGCCGACACAGACCTGGATCAGCTCGACCGCGCGGCACACCGCATCGCGGTCGCCGAGAACGTCGCCGTGTTCCACGGCTGGAGCGGTGCGATCACCGGGATCACCCAGGCCTCGCCTCATGAGCCGGTTCCGCTCGGCGAGCCCGCCGAGGAGTATCCGAGTGCGGTCGCAGCGGCCGTGGAGCGGCTCTTGAACAGCGGGATCGCCGGCCCGTACGCGCTCGCGCTGGGCGCGGGGGAGCACCGGCGCGTGATCGAGACCGCCGAGCACGGCGGCTATCCCCTGTTAGAGCACCTGCGGCGGATCCTCGACGGTCCAATCGTGTGGGCCCCGGGAGTCCAGGGAGCGGTCCTCGTCAGCCAGCGCGGAGGCGACTTCCTATACGACTGCGGCCAGGACCTGTCGATCGGATACGACTCGCACGACGGCCAGATGGTGCGCCTCTATCTGCAGGTGAGCTTCAGCTTCCAGGCCGCCACTCCGGAGGCGGCCGTCGCGCTGGTCGGGCAGGCCGAATGAGATGACGGACAGCTGATGCTCGCGCTCAGCTTCCCACTGCTAATGCACCTGCGCGGATGAGCACACAGGGCGGTCAAGATGCCGGCGCCTTTCCGGTGCTGAGTGCCTCCGAGCTCTCGGAGATCGCTACGTTTGGCACCGAGCGACCGGTGGTCGCCGGGCAGCTCTTGTTCCAGGCCGGAGAGGCGTCCTACGACCTGTTTGTCGTCCTCGAGGGTGAGGTGGAGATCGTCCGAGTCGATGGCACGGATGCGGTCCTCATCGCCGCCTACGGACCAGGTGGCTTCGCGGGCGAGCTCAACCTGTTGACCGGCCAGCGCCGCACCCTGAGCTGCCGTGTGACCAAGCCGGGCCGGGTGCTGGTGATCCCTGAGGCAGAGTTCCGTCGTCTCATGAGCGGCCGCCCGGCGCTCGCGGACACAGTTTTCAGCGCACTCCTCGCGCGGCGTGAGATCCTGCGAGCGGGAGAGGGCGCCGAGGCGATCCGGATCGTCGGCTCGAGGTACTCGCCCGAGGCGATGAGCTTGCGCGCATTTGCGGAACACTCGCACCTCGCCCACGCCTGGATTGATGTGGAGGACGCCGAGGACCTCGATGTCCTGCTTGCGAGCATGGCGCTGGCCCCGCAGGACATCCCCGCGGTGATCACAGCCACAGAGATCATGCGTCGTCCCTCGCCCGCGACGTTCGCGGAGCACCTCGGACTGACCTTCCGTCCCACGCCGGGGTACATCTTTGACCTGGTGGTCGTCGGCAGCGGCCCGGCCGGCCTCGCTGCCGCGGTCTACGGCGCATCGGAGGGCCTGCATACGGTCTCGCTGGACGCGGTGGCGATCGGTGGCCAGGCCGGCATGAGCTCGCGGATCGAGAACTATGCGGGCTTCCCAAACGGCATCTCCGGCGAAGATCTCACCGGGAGAGCCGCCGTTCAAGCGATGCGGCTCGGGGCCCGTTTGAACGCACCGTGCGAAGTGGCGGGCCTACGAACCGAGTCCGGCTTCCACGTGATCGTGCTCGCCGACGGTAGTGAGATCCCGACCCGAGCGGTGATCGTGGCCTCCGGAGCGCGCTACCAGCGGTTGGCCGTCAAGGATCTGAATCGTTTCGAGGGCGCCGGCGTCTACTACGCGGCAACCGATCTCGAGGCACGCGTCTGCAATGGCACGTCTGTCCTGGTGATCGGGGGCGGGAACTCCGCGGGACAGGCCGCTCTCTACCTGGCCCAGAGCAACTGCGGCGTCACGATCGCGATCAGGCGCGAGGATCTCGCCCAGAGCATGTCGCAATACCTGATCGAGCGGATCGAGGCCGACCCGAAAATCGATCTCCTGACCTGTGTCGAAGTCCAAGGCCTGGCAGGTGAGACCCGGCTCGAGCAGGTGACGCTCAAGCACACTGTGACGGGGCACGAGCAAACAATTCGCTGCTCGGGTCTGTTCTGCTTCATCGGTGCACGCCCTGCGACCGCCTGGCTGAAGGCACGCGTGATGCTCGACCGAGACGGCTTCGTTCTCACCGACCGACAACTGCCGGAGAACCCCAGCGCAGACATGTCCCGTGCGCTTCCATTCGAGACATCCCTGCCCGGCGTATTCGCCGCCGGCGATGTCCGTCACGGCTCGATGAAGCGAGTCGCCGCAGCCGTCGGGGAGGGATCGAGCGCAGTGCGCTCAGTCCACGAGCGTCTATCGGTGATCGCTTCCTAGAGGCGCTCGGGGGTGGTCTTGATGTAGATCTCGAAAACCCTCTCCCATGGCTCTGCTCTCCAATCTCTGCTCGAGGTCCCCCAAGGCCGCGGCCCAGGGCTCGGCGTGGCCTACGGGTCTGGCAGTACCTGCGTGAGGCTGAGCAGCGGGGCGAACAGGTCGCCGTGGCGCTCGACGCGCTCCAGCAACCCCGCAGGCTCGACACTCAGGTCCGGCTCGCGGCGGCGGCGCGCTGCCCGTTCGACCTCCTCCCAAGTGAGCGGCGTGGAGATCGTGGGGCGCTCGCGGGCGCGTAGCGAGTACACGCAGACCGTCGTCTTGTGGGGGTCGTTCTGACTCCAGTCGACCAGCACCTTGCCGGGGCGCAGACTCTTGCTCATCCGCGAGAGCACCAGCTTGGGGTGCTGCTTCTCGAGCAATTCGGCGACGGCGCGGGCGAACGGCTTGGTCTGCGCGTATGAGACCGGCGTGTTGAGGGGCACATGCACCTGCAGGCCCTTGGCGCCCGAGGTCTTCACGAGCGCTTGAATCGCAAAGGTCTCGAATAGCTCCCTGACGAGCAGCGCCACCCGGCAACATGCGCGCAGCCCGGCGGGTGCCCCGGGGTCCAGGTCGAACACGAGCGAGGTGGGGACATCGATGTCGTGCGCGCGGTGGAGGCTCGGGTGGAGCTCGATACCGGCGAGGTTCGCCACCCAGATCAGCGTCGGGGGATCCTCGACCAGGCAGTAGTCGATCGACTCCTCGGAGCTCTCGCTCCACACCGCCGCGGTCCTGACCCAGTTGGGCCGGTGGGTGGGGCAGCGCTTCTCGTAGAAGTGCTCGCCCTCGACCCCATCCGGATAGCGCTTCAGCGTCAACGGACGCCCCGCAAGATGCCCCACCAGTACGGGGGCGAGGGCGGCGTAGTAGTCCACCATCTGACCCTTCGTGAACCCCGCGTGGGGGTAGAGGACCTTCTCACGGTTCGACAGTCGCAGGGTGCGACCGTCAACCTCGATCTCGGTATGGCGCTTGGCCTCACGCAGCACCCTGTACGGTGGGTCCGACGCGGCGTGCCGGGTATCGGTGAGAGCCGGCCGCGCAGTCTTCGGGTGGGAGCTTTTGTCGCTGCGCGCGGTACTCCGCGCGAGAGCACTCTCCATGCCCGAACTGCTCCGCGCGGAAGCACCCTCCGTGCCCGCGCCGCTCCCCGCGGAAACGCTCTCCAGCTCGACCTCCGCCGCGGGCTTGTCTGGACGCAGACCTCGGTAGGAGGAGTGGCGCAGAATGCGCGCGTGGGTCAGATGTGAGAACTCGATCTCGGCCACCAGCTCGGGCTCGACGAAGTGGGCGCCGCGCGGGGGCTGGGTCCCGCGCGAGGCGAACGGGCTGGAGTGGCGCCGACGGCGGGCCAGCTCACCTGCGAGGCGCTCGAGCTCGCGCTCGTCGAACCCCGTGCCCACCCGGCCGGCGTACCTCAAGGCGCGCCCGTCTCCCTCGCCCCTGCCCGCTCCCTTGCCTCCGTCCTTGCCCTCGCCCTCTCCCTTGCCCTCATCCTCTCCCCAGCCCCCCTCATCCTCTCCCTCCCCCTCGCCCTCGTAGTAGCCGACCAGCAGCGCCCCGAGACTTCCCGCACGGCGGCCCTTGCCGTCAAGCCAGCCGCCGATCACGAACTCCTGCCTGTTCACATTCTTGATCTTCAGCCAATCTCTGCTGCGC
This sequence comes from uncultured Solirubrobacterales bacterium, assembly GCA_963747875.1. Classification (GTDB taxonomy): domain Bacteria; phylum Actinomycetota; class Thermoleophilia; order Solirubrobacterales; family Solirubrobacteraceae; genus Palsa-744. Next base: position 3,179,776 of record CAVVGU010000001.1, on the reverse strand, counting down.
TCCCCCGGGCGGTAGGAAGAGTCGAGGCTCTTGGCGAGCACCCCCTCGAGGCCATGTTCGGCGCTGACGGTCAGGAGGTCCCGTCCATCGCCGGAGTGGTAGGCCGGCGTTCGCCAGGCCGGTCCATCCAGATTCAATCCCTCGAGCAGCTCGCGACGCTCGCGGTAGGGAAGCTGCAAAGTCCGGCGGCCATCGAGATAGAGCAGGTCGAAGATCACGTATGTGACCGGCGTCGCATCCGCGAGGCGCCGGATGGCGCTCTCGGAGGAGACGTGCATCCGTCTCTGCAGATGCTCGAAGCTGGGGCGCCCCTGGTCGTCGAGCGCGACGACCTCTCCGTCGAGTACGGCCTCGCGCGCGCCGAGCTGGCGCCCCAGCGCGCGCAACTCGGGATAGCGCACGGTGATGTCTTTGCGGCTGCGACTCTCCAAGTGCCACCGTCCGGGGCGCCAGTAGGCGATCGCGCGCACGCCATCCCACTTGATCTCAAACGCCCAACCGCCCCGCGCTCGCGGTAGCTCGCCGGCGGCGGCGAGCATCGGGGCCAGGTGCTCGGGCATCGCCTCGCGCTCGCGCTCGGGGGGGTCCATGCGGTGGATCATCCAGTCCCGCTCCTCCTCGCCGGCACGGAACAGCGCATAGCGCCCCCGCAGGCGCCGACCGTGGAAGACCACGACGAGCTTCCCGTCCTCGCGCTTCTCGCAGTCGTAGTGCCCCCGGTCCCACACCAGCACACGGCCCGCGCCGTAATTGCCCTCCGGGATCTCGCCTTCGAAGTCGATGTAGGAGAGGGGATGGTCCTCGACGTGGATCGCCTTGCGGTTCTCCCGCGGATCCTGGGGGATGCCGTTGGGCACCGCCCACGACATCAGCGTCCCGTTGTGCTCCAGGCGTAGATCCCAATGCAGCCGCCGGGCGTGGTGCTCGTGCACGACGAAGCGCGCGCCTGAGGGCTCGTCGGCGCCGTCCACCCGAGCGGACTTCCCCTCCGAGCTCCGGCCGGCGGGCTCGGGGGTGCGGCGGAAATCACGTCTGACGCGGTACTCCCCCAGCTCTCCGGTGCGCTCGGTGGGCATCTCTCTTCTCTGCCAGGCTAGCGAGCTTCTTTGGGAAGGCAGCCCGCCAGGCTGGCGGACTCCGCGTGAGGGCAGCCCCCCAAGGCTAGTGAGCTTCTTGCGAGGGCAGCCCGCCAAGCTGGCGAGCTCCCCCGGAGGGCAGCGTCGTATGCTGGTCGACAGATAGGGAGGAGAACGCGTCTGATCTCCCCCACGGTTGAGAATCGTTCTCTAGCGCGCCCAGGAAGGACACTCCAAGATGGAACGCAAGTGGTGGACCCTGATCGCCGTCTGCGTGGCGACGTTCATGCTGCTCCTCGACATCACGGTCGTCAACACCGCGTTGCCGAGCATCCGCAGAGACCTCCATTCGTCCTTCACCGATATCCAGTGGGTCGTGGATGCTTACGCGCTGACACTCGCCGCGTTCGTGCTCACTTCGGGATCGCTCGCCGACCGACTCGGACGCAAGCGTGTATTCGTGATCGGCGTTGGGATCTTCACCGTGGCCTCGCTGCTCTGCGGGCTGGCGGGATCTCCGACGGTGCTGAACCTCGCGCGCGCCCTGCAGGGCGTCGGCGGCGCCGCGATGTTCGCGGTGTCGCTGGCGCTGCTCGCGCAGGAGTGGCGGGGCGCCGAGCGCGCAACCGCCACTGCGATCTATGGAGCCACCATCGGTGTCGCCGTCGCGCTCGGGCCGCTCGTCGGCGGTGTGCTCACCCAGGCGATCGGGTGGCAGTCAATCTTCTTCCTGAACATCCCCGTCGGCATCGCCGCGATCGCCGTGACGGTGCTCAAGATCGCGGAATCGCGCGATCAGACCGCCCGCGGGGTGGACTGGGGCGGCACGGTCACGTTCTCCGCCGCTAACGCACTGCTCGTGCTCGCGCTGCTGCGCGGGAACGATGACGGCTGGACCTCTGGCGTGATCCTCGGTCTGCTGACCGCGGCGATCGCGCTATTCGTGGCGTTCGTCGCAATCGAGTTGCGCGTCGCGCAGCCGATGCTCCCACTGAACCTCTTCCGCAGTCACGCCTTCACTGGCGCGCAGATCACCGCGTTTGCGCTCAGCGGCTCGATGTTCGCGCTGTTCCTCTACATCACGCTCTACATGCAGGAGATCGAGCACCTCTCACCCCTGCAAGCCGGACTGCGCTACCTGCCCTTCACAGTGGGCACGTTCTTCGTCTCGGGCGCGACCGCCTCACTGGAGGGAAAGGTCCCTCCGCGCGTGCTGCTCGCGACGGGCCTCGCGATCACCGGGGTCGGCATGATCCTGATGAGCGGCGCTCAGGCGAACGACTCCTGGACCGTCCTGCTCCCCGGCTTCATCGTCGGGGGGCTCGGCGTCGGCCTCGTCAATCCGGTGCTCGCCAACGTCGCGCTCTCGACCGTGCCGGAGCGAATGAGCGGCGTGGCGTCGGGCATCAACGATACCTTCCGCCAGGTCGCGATCGCATCGGGTACCGCGGGGCTCGGCGCGCTGTTCCTCGCGCTCTCCACGCAGCGCATCGAGGATCTCCTACCGCGCGTGAGTGGTGCTCGGGCGCGTGGCCTCGCGGAAGCCGCCTCCTCCGGCACCCTCTCGTCCGCTACGCCCGCACCGATCGCCAACGCCGCGCGCGAGGGCTTCGCCCACGGCTTCTCGATCATCCTCCTGGCCGGCAGCGGCCTGGCGCTGGTGGGCGCCGTGCTCGCGCTGGTACTGGTCCGCGACAGCGATTTGCGCCACGACGACGCAGCCGAGGTTTCAGCCGAGCCGGCGCTCGCCTGAGACAGGGCTCTAGGATGTATCCGAGCCGGCGCTCGCCTGAGACAGGGCTCTAGGATGTGCGCTATGTCCTCACGAGAAACCTCTTACAGCGGCGACCGTGGGATGTTCGGATCGGTCGCGAGCGTCGGCGCCGCAGGGGTGTTCGGTCAGGTGATGGGCCTTGTCGCCGTGACGCTGGGCTTCTTCACGCTGGGCGCCTACCTCGGCCGCGAACTGGTCGGGGGCATCTCGATCGTCTTCTTCATCGTGGGCTTCGTGTGCATCGTCGGGCTGAACTTCGCGCGCCGCTCGGAGATGCTCGCGATCACCCTCCTGTTCCTCGCGGGTCTCGCACTCGGCCTGGGGATGGGTGGAGTGTTGAACCAGTACGCCGAAACTGCTCCCGACGCGGTCTGGCAGGCCGCCGCCGCGACCGCCCTGTTCGTGGGCGGGCTGGGCAGCGTCGGCTACGCGATCCGTAGGGACCTCTCGGGTGGTTACCGCGTGCTGTTCGTCCTGCTGCTCGTCCTGATCGTGTTCGGCTTCATCGGAGTCCTGGTGGCGATCCCCAACGCCAGCCTCATCTATGCGCTGGCCGGCCTGGTCATATTCGGGGGCTACACCGTGCTCGACTTCAATCGCATGCGTCGAGCAGGCATGGAGGAAACCGTGCCACTCGCCGCCGGCATCTTCCTCGACATCCTCAATATCTTCCTGTTCTTCCTACGCATCTTCGGAGGCCGGAGCTGAACGCGCGTTGGCAGTTGCGAGCTCGGGCTCGTCCATGATGGATTCCGAGCCGTACAGCGCGCGCGTCAACAGCCGCCACAGGGTGGCGCGTTCGGAGGAGTCGAGCGCAGCGAGCACCTCGTCCTCGATGCTTTCCTGAGCGCGCTCCGCCCCGCGCAGCGCGCGGCGGCCGGCCGCGGTGAGCTCGACGAGGTGCCGGCGGCGATCGGTGGGGTCGCGGCGACGGGCGATGTGTCGGCGATCCTCCAGCTCGTTGAGCAGCAGCACCACATTGTTCGCGTCCATACACAGCGCCTCCGCGAGCTCCTGCTGGGGCGAGCCGTCGTGGTCGCGCAGGTAGCTGAGCGCCATCAGATGCCGTAGGTGCATCCCCAGCAGCTCCTCTCCGCTGCGCCGGTAGACCTGCTTCGCCAGGCGTGTGAGTAGCACCATCGACCCCGGCGTGTATGCGCGCTCCTCATCCAAAACGCACCCATTATACCACGTAACACCCATCATCACTTTTAATGGATCATACTTGCAACAGTGATGATCCATGCTAGAGTGTCCTCTCGTGGATCGAGAGAGCACATGAAGACAAAGACGCAGACACAGTCGAACACACCACACCACGCGCGCCCCACACCGCCTGACACCGGAGGTTCCCCTTCCCCATGAGCCACGCCCCAGCCCCCACATCAGCGAGCGACACCCCAGCCGTCACCTCCGCAATCGACACCCCAACCTTCACCCCTGCAGGCGACGTCTCAGCCCGCACCCCTGCAAGCGACGCTCCAACCTTCGCCTCTACGAGCGACGCCTCAGCCCATACCCCTGCAAGCGACGCCCCAACCTTCACCCCTGCGAGCGACGCCTCAGCCCATACCCCTGCAAGCGACGCCCCAACCCTCGCCTCTACGAGCGACGCCTCAGCCCATACCCCTGCGAGCGACGCCCCAACCTTCACCTCTGCGAGCGACGCCTCAGCCCGCACCTCTGCGAGCGACGCCTCAGCCCGCACCTCTGCGAGCGACGCCTCAGCCCGCACCTCTGCGAGCGACGCCTCAGCCCGCACCTCTGCGAGCGACGCCTCAGCCCGCACCTCTGCGAGCGACGCCTCAGCCCGCACCTCTGCGAGCGACGCCTCAGCCCGCACCTCTGCGAGCGACGCCTCAGCCCGCACCTCTGCGAGCGACGCCTCAGCCCGCACCTCTGCGAGCGACGCCTCAGCCCGCACCTCTGCGAGCGACGCCTCAGCCCGCACCTCTGCGAGCGACGCCTCAGCCCGCACCTCTGCGAGCGACGCCTCAGCCCGCACCTCTGCGAGCGACGCCTCAGCCCGCACCTCTGCGAGCGCCCCCGACCGCGAGCTCGCGCGCCGCGCCGAGCGCCGCCGCTGGATCGCGCTCGCCGTGCTGTGCCTCGGCCAGCTGATGATGGTGCTCGACGCAACCATCGTGAACGTCGCGCTGCCCTCGATCCAGCACGACCTGCACTTCACCCAGGGCAACCTCACGTGGGTGATCGACGGATACCTCATCACCTTCGGCGGCTTCCTGCTGCTCGCCGGCCGACTCGGCGACCTCGTGGGGCGCAAGAAGGTCTTCCTCACGGGGCTCGTGCTGTTCACAGCCGCCTCCGTGGTGTGCGGCCTCGCCGACAGCCAGACGATGCTGATCGCGGCCCGCCTCGTGCAGGGGATCGGCGGGGCCGTGGCCTCGAGCGTGATCCTCGCGATCATCGTCACCGAGTTCCCCCGCCCCGCAGAGCAGGCGAAAGCGATGGGGATGTACGCGTTCGTGTCCGCCGGCGGGGGCTCGATCGGGCTGCTCGCGGGAGGCGCGCTCACACAGTCGCTGGGCTGGCACTGGATCTTCTTCGTCAACGTGCCGATCGGGATCGTCACGCTGCTGCTTGGCTCAGCGCTGATCGAGGAGAACGAGGGCATCGGCCTCGCCGGCGGCATCGACGTGCTCGGGTCGATCCTGATCACCCTCGCGACGATGCTGGGCGCCTTCGCGATCGTGAAGTCCAGCGAATACGGCCTCTTCTCCGCGCGCACGCTCGCCGTCGGCGGCGCCTCGCTGGGGCTGCTGGGTGCGTTCTTCGCGCTGGAGGCCCGCATCTCCAACCCGATCATGCCGCTGCGGATCCTGCGCCTGCGCACGCTGATGGGCTCGAGCCTCGTCCGCGGCCTGCTCGTCACGGGGATGTTCTCCGCGTTCTTCCTCGGCTCGCTCTACCTCGAGCACGTGCTCGGCTACGACGCGATCGAAACGGGACTCGCGTTCATGCCGCTAACCGTGTCGATCGGCGTTCTCTCGATGGGTCTCGCGGCCCGGGCAATGGCCCGCTTCGGCCCCCTCCCGGTCCTCGTCGCCGGCCTGATCGGGATCATCGTGGGCCTGCTGCTGCTCGCGGGCCAGGGCGTCGGAGCGAGCTACTTCCCCGGCCTGTTCTTCGCGTTCCTGGCACTCGGGCTCGGGGCCGGCGCGTCGTTCCTGCCGCTGCTCACGATGGGCATGGCCGACGCCCCGCGCCGCGACGCCGGCCTGGCCTCGGGAATCATCAACGTGTCGGTGCAGCTGTTCGGCGCGATCGGCCTGGCGACGCTCGGCACGATCGCGACCGACCACACAAAGACACTGGCCGCGGAGGGCCACTCGTTCGCCAGCGCGCTCACCGGCGGCTATCACCTCGCCTACCTGGTCGGGGCGGGCGCCGTCGCGGTCGGCATCCTCGCCGCGCTGCTGTTGCTGCGCCCACCCGCCGCCCCCGCGCCGCAGGAGGTGCAGGAGATGCACACAGAGTCCGCGATGGCGGGGATGCCCGCACCCGCCGCGCAGCCCGCTTGACATATGACGAGCCAGAGTCCCGGGTATGCGCCTCAGCTGCGAGGACGAGGACGCCAAGCGCACACAGAGAGCCCCAGGTGTGCGCCTCAACTGCCAGGACGAAGACGCCGAGCGCACACAGAGAGCCCCAGGTGCGTGCCTCAGGGTAAGCCCGGCTCGAGGGAGAGCCCCCAGGTGCGTGCCTCAGGGTAAGCCCGGCTCGAGGGAGAGCCCCAAGGTACGTGCCTCAGGGTAAGCCCGGCTCGAGGGAGAGCCCCAAGGTACGTGCCTCAGGGTAAGCCCGGCTCGAGGTACCCCCGGAAGGTGTCGATCCCCGCCGTTGGATCGGCCCGCCGCGCCGCGTATGCCGGTACCGACGTGGACATAGCGGCATAGAGCGCCTGCAATTCGCCGTCGAGCTCGATGAGGCGCTCCCCTGCGCGCCGTCCGTCGAGCAGCTGCCGGCCCTTGGCCGGGTCGATCGCCACCTCCATATCCATATCGACCCGGCCAAAGGCGATCGGCAGTTCGGCGAGCAGGCGCACGTAGCGAAGCCCGGGAAGCTCCGCGAGCAGCGCGGCCTCGCGCTCGAGCGCTGCGGCCACGGCGGCGTCGGAGGGTAGCTGCAGCGGTCGGCTCTGGCGCAGCCACATTGTGAGGCAGGCCGCGCGGTAGCGCTCGAGCAGTTCGATCGCGCCCAATCGCTCCTCGAGCGACTCCACGGATAGGTGGTGCAAAGGTACGTCGAGCGAGCGATCGTAGGGATCGTGATCGGCGACGCGTCGCTGGTTGCGCGCCGAGGTGATGGCGGCCGACGCGTAGTCGCGCCACCGCTCCTGTCGCCGATCCTCATCCTGCGCGGGTCCCACCAGCGCACGCAGCGCATGCCAGCGAGCCACCACCGCCACCCCGGGGTCGGTCAGTTTCAGCACCTCTGTGGCGATCGCCAGATCCGACCGCTGCTCGTCACTCGATCCGCCACGGAAGTGGGCGATGAGCGCGCGCGCATAGGTGGCGCTGGGACTCACCACCGCCTGGCCGGCGGACGCCTCCAGCTGGTGCATGGGCGAGTCGGCGTAGAAGGCGTTGATCGCCGCAAACAGCAGCTCGTGGGCGCGGAGATCGAGGGGTGGTCGATCCTTCATCTGCAGCCACACGTACTGCGTGAAGGTGTCCCGGCGCACCCGCTGGATCGACAGGCGGACAGCATCCTCGATCACCCGCAACGCGGGCGGCTCGCCGGTCGCGGCCAGCGCGTGGGCGTGCGCCACGTCCCCGAGGGTCCACAGCAGCGCCGCCAGCTCGGGGCGGCAGGAGGGCTCTGATGCGCGGCACCCGTTGTGCAGTTCCCGAGCCAGCGCTCGCTCGCACTCCGCGAATCGCTGCTCGATCGCCCTCAGCAGCTCGTTGTAGCGCTCCACCATCGCCCGGATGTGCGGCTCGTGGTAGGCGTAGGACGCGGAGCCGATCCGGTCACGCGCGGTGCGGGCCAACCGGCGGGCCGCCCACTCCGCGCCCGCCGCGCGTAGGCACCGGCATACGGCCAGCGGGAATACGCCCCAGCCCGGGTCGGGCGGCTGGCCGAGGCGCATTTCATAGATCCCCGCGCCGCGCCCGCCCTCCCACGCGGCGATCGCCTGCAGCGCCACGAGGCAGCCCGCGAGTGGGTCCTCGCCGGCCAGCGATTCGGCCGCGGCGGCGATCGCAGACCACTCCGAGAGCTTGCCCTGGGGCGGCCCGTGGCTCGCCAGCCACGCAAGCATGCCGCCGATCTCCTGCCAGGAGGAGGGCGCTGCGGCCTGCGCCAGCAGCGCCCCGCGCTCCTCGGCCTCCCAGAACCCCGCCCACGCGCTCAGCGTGGGGGCGGTGGGTCCGTCGTGGCGGGTCGCGGCGAACGGCGCGTCGAGGAACAGGGCCTCGGATAGGGCTTCCCACCACAGCGGCTCAGGGTGAGGCATCGCGGCAGGGATCTCGGCGAAGTGGCTCACAGCCAGTCTCCGCGCACGGCGAGTACCCCCGCGCGCTCCGGGCCGAGCCCCGCCGCGGTCAGCTCACGCTGGGCCTCGCGTGCAGCCAGGGCCTTCGGCAATCCCCGCCGCGCCCACGCCCGCATGAAGGTGAGAGCCCAGTCACGAGTCGCGCCGTAGGGGCTGTCCCACAGCGGGGCCACGGCGGAGGTCGCACCGAGATGGAGCATCATCTCCGCCAGGCTCGCCGGCTCGTCTCCGCTCAGCACCCGACTCCAACCGGCCGAGCAGCCGAGCAGCAGCACGAGGCGGCATTCGAGCTCGATGTTGATCGCGAGCTCCGCGATCGTCAGCACCTCGGCGTCGCCACGCGTACGGGTCGAGGCCGGCAGCTCCCGCAAAGGGAGTTCTTTGACCATCACCCACTCCCCGTGGATCGGCATGGAACGCTTCGCAAGCCCCATCCCACGGTCGAGCAGCAGACCGGAGAAGCGGTGGTCGTCCCGGTCGAGGTAGCCGTGAGCCACCGCACAGAGCACATCGCGGCGAGCGGGCGCCCACGCGTGGCTCTTGAACGACGCTCGCTCGTACCCGAAGTCTGCGCCGAACACTGCGCGCTCACCATCGATCAGCTCCGCGATCTCCCGCGCGAGGCCCACGAATCCGGGGCTGCGGTGGATGACGTCGGTGCCGCCCGCGGTCGTACCGCTCGGCGGCGGATACCCGCAGCCAGCCGCTTCCCCCTCGGCATCGAACGTCCAGGTCTGCGGATCGACCGCGCGGGCCACGTTGCGCTCGGCGCAGTGAACGAACAGAGTCATACTGCTCGCGTAGGTGAATCCGCAGCGCGTCCCCACGGGCGCTCCGTCGTCGCCGATCACCACGTGCAGCGGCAGGCCGTGCAGCAGGGAGTGGGAAACAACGACCACCACGTCGACCTCGCCGCCGAGCACAGCCGGGGGCAGCAGTCGCCGTCCCCAGCCGGCGGCGAACTCCTCCAGGCGGGGAACCCGTGCGCGGGCGATCGCCATCGTGTCGCGCAGCTCATCCCGCAGCCCGTCGATCAGCGGCACGAGCTCGCCGACGGAACCCGCGCGGAACCCCTCCGTCGTGGTGGAACCCCCAATCAGCCACACTCCGGTCACCGACCGGTCGGACATCGCGTGGACCACAGCGCCGGTACGCAGATCGCTCAGCTTCACGGTGAACGTCTATCACGTCCGCTGCGGGTAAAGTGTGCAAATGACTGAAACAGTCCTCGATTGGAGCGCCCTCCACGCCCTCGAGGAGGAGGAGCAGCTGATGCTGGCTGAGGCCGCGATCGACGTCCTGCAGGAGGGCGCCCGCGACGCCGGCGAACCGCTCGCGGAGGACCCGACCGCGATGCCCGTCGCGATCCTGCACCGGGAGCTCGAAGCGACGCTCTCTGAAAATGGGGTGCAGGTGTCCCTGCCGCCCGATGATGCCACCGCCTCACAGCCGCTCGCGCTGGCCGTCCTCACGGAGATCGGCAAGCACCCCGCCCTGCGCGCCGAGATCGAGGAGGCCTACCGGCAGCGGCGCGAAATGCTGATCGTCGACTTCGGCGTCTGCACGGGGCCGGCGCTGCTGTACCTCGTGATGAAGCTCAAGCGAGTCAAGCTCGGCAAGGCCGGCTTGGATGTCTCGTTCTACGAATACAAGGACGAGATGACAGACGGCATACGCGCGGTCGTCGGCGGCGATTGATCACTGCTCATCCCGATTTGCGTCCACACCAACGGAATGTGTATGATGTTTCGCACTTTCAACACCCACCTGGGAGGCAGCCGTGAACATCTGTATCCAGGATCCCGCCACCTACAGGACTTTCCTCGTTCCGAACGAGGCGCTGTCGGAGTTCAGCTGCGATGGCGAGCGCGAGGAGAGCGCGGACATCGTGTTCGTCATACCATCGAATGCGATGGTTCAGGAGGTCCCTGCGTCGAGGTTGACGGACGCCGACTCGCCGACCATCCACATCGTTGACCCCGATGCAGATCAGGCGTGGCGCCTGAGCTACGAGCAGCTCGAGCGCTTCACTGTGGCTGCACCGCCAGTCGAAGATGGAGACTCGGCCTGGTTTGCGATGCCCAGCGCCCGCGAAGTATTGGCCGCCGTGCCAGTCTTCCGCAAGGCCCTGGTTCAGCACGGCTCGTAGGCTCACACGCACAAACAAACTAGATCGGAGTGGGTGACTCGGCCTCTACCTCGTGCGTCCGGTTCTTCCTCTCCAGAGCGCTCTCTCCGCACGTCCAGGCCGGAAACCGGTGGATGGGAGTGAATGCGGCGACCCGCCGCGCCTTCGTGATTACCGGGAAGGATGCGGGGAGCCCGTTCCTCTGGTGGCTTGCGCAGGGACGGCAGGGTGGCGAGCAGGAGTTCGCGCTCGCCGCTGAGCGACTCTCGATCGACGACACGGTGCCGGGCGCTGGATATCTGGGTTGGTACCGGGCGCTCAACTACGACTACCCGTTCCTGGACTATGCCGCCGAAGAGGGTCGCGCGACGGATATTCGGCTGATGGATGCCTATGCCGGGTCCTCGCCACCCCCCGCGTGGGCGACCGAGCGCACCGGGGTTCCGCGCCCCCTCACCATGGCCGGGACCGAGGCTCCCAGCGACGGTGAGCGCCTGGAGCCATGCGAGTCGCTGCTCGCAGCGTGGCTGCGGATCGCAGCCGGATACAAAGCGACCTCGCCCGGCAGGATGGGGGCGATCCACCACCGCACGAGCCCCTCGGGCGGCGCGCGCCACCCCACGGACGTCGGGGTGGGCGCGGGCGAGGGTTGGGGCGATCTGGCCGGCAGCTGGTGGTATCACCCGGTCGACCACGCGCTGGTCGCGGGTGCGCAGCCGCTCACGCTCCTCGGCGGATCTCCGCGTCGAGTGATCTTCAGCATCACCAGCCACGTTGGCCGAGCGATGTGGCGCTATCGGGATGTGCGGGCGTTTCGACCGGTCCTCTACGACGTGGGCCACGTGGTCGAGACCCTGATCGCGACGGTGCAGCTGACCGGCTGGTCCGCTCGCTGGGTGCCCCGCGCCATGTTCACACCTACGGCCGCGGGACTGGACCTCACTTTGGGTGTCGTCGTCGCCGAGCCCGACGGTGGAGAGACGCTGGGGGATCCGCTTGTGCGTCGGGCATCGGCGACTCCAACCGGCGAACTACGCACCAACCCCTTCCTCTCCCTCACATCCGACCCCGAGGGGCTCACGGCCGTCAACCACTTGCGCGCGCGCGAGCCGTTGCGGGTTCTCCCGGCGATGGTCGATGCTCTCGCCTACGCCACACCGAGCTCGCGCCGGGATCGGCCGAGCGACGTTGCGTCGATCGTCGAGAACGTCCACGCGACAGCGGCGGAAATCGGAGTGCTCACCGACGCCGGCCTGCTCCTCGACGCGGCCGAGGGAGACCCGTTGTGGACGGGCCTCGAGCCCTGGAGCACGCACGACTGGTACCTCTCGGCGCTGTTGCACGCCGAGGCCGCGGCGCGTCCCACACGCGTGACGGACGCACCGCTCACGAGCGCGCACGCGGATCTCCCCGCCGCGCTCGATCACCGCCGTACCTGCAGGACTGTGCGAGCGCGCGCCCTACCGCAGACCCAGATCATGCAGCTGCTCGAGGTGCTGCGAGCGCAGTCGGAGATCACGATCGTGATCAGCTGCGCCCGCGGCACGGACGAGCTCCCGGTGGGCGTCCACGAGATTGCGCACGGCGCGCTCAGCACGGTGTCCAACGAGCCCCTCGCCGAGGGCGACATCATGCGCGCCGCGATCGGGCAGCCCTGGGCGCGGGGCTTCAGCTATGTCATCTGGCTCCTACCCAGCGGCGACGAGGCCGAGGCATCTGCGTGGGAGGCGCAGCTGATCGAGTGCGGGCGACTCGCCCAGCGCATCGCCCTCGCAGTGTCCGGCGACCCCTGCGTTGGCGTCTTCCAGAGCCCCGCGATGATCGACGCCAAGCTGGCAGCGCTGCTCCCAAGCTACGCGATCCGCGATGGGGGCTATCTGATCGGCCTCGGGATGGCCGACGGGGCGAGCGACCACCGCGCGCACAACTTCCTCGTCCAGGACATCCTGCGGTGCCAACGGGCGTAGCCGCGGCGCATGGGGCCGGCGTCCTGTGGTCGGCGATGGAGACCGAACGCGATCGGTGGTGGGCTGTGGAGGCGACCAGTGGGATGGCCTACGCGCTTGCCCCAGACATCGGTTTCGCGCTGTGGCGCGATGGCGATCCCGGATCTCCACTGACCGAGGAGCTCCGTCGCGCGGGCCGCGCGGCCGCGCCTGAGCCCCCCGCGCGCGTCACCGAAGATGAACCCTCAACCCCCGCCGAGCGTCCTCCCTCAGCCTCTGCCGAGCGTCCTCCCTCAACCCCCGCCGAGCGTCCTCCCTCAGCCTCTGCCGAGCGTCCTCCCTCAACCCCCGCCGAGCGTCCTCCCTCAGCCTCTGCCGAGCGTCCTCCCTCAACCCCCGCCGAGCGTCCTCCCTCAGCCTCTGCCGAGCGTCCTCCCTCAACCCCCGCCGAGCGTCCTCCCTCAACCCCCGCCGCGCATGCGCCCACAACCCACGTTGTGGATCTGGAGCTCGCGGGGGTGGTGGGCCGCTACAGCTGCGACGTCGGGGAGACCGCAGCGAGGATCGCCACGGAGTACGTGGCATGCATCCCGAGCTTGCGATCGACGCCGGACATCTATGTGCACCTCGACGCGGACGCCGACATCGACCGGCTGCACCGAGCGGTTCCCGGTCCACGTCGCGGCGTGCGGATACGCCGGGCGGGAGAGCAGGCTTGGATCCCGGCGCAAGCAGACCTCCCTGCGCTGCCCCCTTTTCAGCACACGCCCCTGGCGGCGCGCTGCGCTGCGCTGCATGCGGCGCTCGTGCTCACCCAGCGGGGTGCCCTGCTCGTGAGCGGGAGCCGCAAGAGCGGCAAGACGACGGCGGCCCTGGTGGCCGGCGAGGCGGGACTTGGGACGGCGTGCACCGACGAGCTCGTGCTGCTCGCGCGCGGCGGCGTGGTCCACGGAGTCCCACTGCCGATGCGCGTCCGCAGCGCGGATCAGCGCCAGGTACGACCCCTCGAGCGGACGCTCCCGCTCGAGCGCCAGCCCGTGCGCGCAACCGACCTGCTCCTGCTGGACCCGGCGCCGGATCCGCAGCCGGCGGCGACCCGATCGCCGGCCTGGATCGGTTCCCCGGGGCGCGTTGCACAGATCGATGACCAGGAGCTTGCCCTGAGGCTGCTCACCGACCACCTCCGTCCCCTGGCGCAGACGTTGGGAACCACCGCGCTGATGGCGCTGGAGCTGCTGGCCGGTGTGACCGTTTGGCGCCTGGGCTGTCGTCCCTGGCCGGATCTTCGCGAGGACCTGCTGGCCGGACTCACCGAAATCGTGGAGGCATCTTCCTATGCGCGATCAACCTGAGGTCAGCACCGTGGGGCCGCTTGACCCCGACCGCGACTCGCTCGAGGGGACGTCCGCCGGGCCGCTCGCCGCGGCTGCCGCAGCCGCCGACGCTGCCGCTCGCGCAGCGGCCGCGGAGCGGCTGAGCCGCTGGATCACACCGCAGGCGATCGCTCAACTGAGCACCTACTTCACGCAGACGAGCGTCGCGGACTCGCTCGGCGAGCGCCACTCCGGTGGGCCGGCGTTGGACCTACAGGCCGAGGATCTGCGGGCCCCGGACCTGCCAACCAGGAATCTGCCGGTCTTAGACCCGCCCGCCCGGGACCTACCGGCCTTGGACCCGCCCGCCCGGGACCGACCGGCCTTGGACCTGCCGGCCTTGGACCCGCCCGCCCTGGACCTACCGGCCATGGACCTGCCGGCCTTTCTCGAGCGCCTGTGCTGCGCACCCAGAGTGGTCCACGCGCTGGATGGCGGCACGGCCGCCCAGGTCGAGCTGCGGACGCGGGAGGGCGCGAGCGACGGAACCCCATTCGGCTCACAGCCCGAGCCGGAGTCGGCTCAGGTTGTGTTCTCCCCGTCGCGCCTCGCGCGGGCACTCGACGACGGTCTCTCACTCGGGGTGCGCCAGTTCGATCGCCAGTTTCCCGAGTGGACGCCGGTGATCGACGACGTTGCGGCTGTCACGGGGGCGGACGTCTTCACGAAGCTGTTCCTCGCCGGGGGAGACGAGACGCGCACCGACTGGCACCGCGACCACTCGGATGTGATCGCCACGATGCTCTCCGGCGCCAAGCACTTCGCTGTGGCGCCGGCCAGCGCGACCGACGGCGAGAGTCCCGCGGTGGAGGTCGAGGCCGAGCTGCGACCGGGCCGCGTGCTGCTGATGCCGCGCTCGCGCCTGCACTGCGTGACACCTCTTGGGTCCGCCAGTGCGCTGCTGTCGATCGGGGTGATGCGCCACGCGGACTGGATCTTCCGAGGCATCCCCCCCACGCACCTCGGCTTCCGTGGCTATCCGCGCTCGGCGAGCGTCTTCAGGCTGATGCTTCGCTCGCACATCCCGGTCGCGGCCCGCGCGCGGACATGGGATCGAGAGCGCTCATGGCGTAGCCGCATTCCGGGCGGCCTCGTGGTGCTCTCAGAGTCCGCCGCCGGCGCCGAGATCGCCTGCCAGGGCGTACGTCGGCGCTGTTCGCCCGACGCCCTGCGGGTGCTGCTCGCGGTCCACGCGTGCGGCGTCAAGAGCTCGGCGGCGGTGGCCGCGGAGACGCTGCTGGAGGAGCCAGCCTGCAATCGCCTGCTGGGTGAGCTCGCCGAGTCCGAGCTCATATCCTTGTGCTGATCTGTGTGGCGCCACCTCACACGAGCCCGCACAGATCGGCCGATCCGGTGGCGTCGCCCTGGCCGCACCAGATACTCGCCCGCAGTTGCGGGGCGGCGAGCGAGCAGATCGGCGATCCGTGGCGCCACCCCCGGTGAGCCCCGGGCGGCTCAGCTGACCGTGCGGGTCTCGGGCTCGGCGTCGGCGGGCGCGAACTCCACGTCGACGGAGAACAGCTCGTCCTCGACACGCTCGAGCACGTCGATGCAGCCGGCCTCGCGGAGGTCGTCGAGCGCGACGTCGAGGGCTGCGAGCGTGTCGAGCTCACCGCGGACCACGACCCGCTCGACGGGCGCACGCATCGGCAGCTGGGCCTGGGACTTTGCCTTGCGCACGGCGGCGAGGACGTCGGCGATGAGCGGCAGTGCGTCCTCGCGGGTGGGGGAATCCCCGAGCGCGTCTCCCAGCTCCGCGGCGGTGGGCCACGGGGCGCGGTGGATCGAACCGGTCTGCCACCACGACCACACCTCCTCGGTCACGAACGGCAGGAAGGGGGCGAGCAGACGTTGGAAGCAGGACAGCGCGATCTGGAGCGTCGCGCTCGCGGAGCCTGCCGCATCGCTTCCATCGTCGAGGTAGCGCCGTCCCTTGACCAGCTCCAGGTAGTAGTCGCAGAACCACCAGAAGAACACCTCGACGCGCTCCAGTGCGCGAGCGTAGTCGAAGTCCTCGAAGCTGGCCGTTGCGCCGCGGATGACCGCGGCGAGCTGGGCGAGCGTGGCGCGGTCGAGGGGATGGGTGATCGCGCCGGCGGGCCGGGGATCGGTGAGTGCGAACTTGGATGCGTTGAGGAGCTTGACCGCGAGGCGGCGTCCGACCTTGATCTGCTTGGCGTCAAACGCGGTGTCCGTGCCGGGCCGGCCGCTCGCCGCCCAGTAGCGCACGGCGTCGGCCCCGTACTCTTCCAAGAGGCCCATCGGCGTGACGACGTTCCCCTTGGACTTCGACATCTTCTTGCGGTCGGGGTCGAGCACCCAGCCGGAGATTGCGGCGTGCTGCCACGGCGCGACGTGGTGCTCGAGGTGGGAGCGCACGACGGTCGAGAAGAGCCAGGTGCGGATGATCTCGTGGGCCTGGGGGCGCATGTCGAGGGGGTACATGCGCGCCATGATGTCGTCGGCCTCGCCCTCGCGGCCCACGATCTGGGGCGTGAGCGAGGAGGTCGCCCAGGTATCCATCACGTCGGGATCCGCGGCAAAGCCGCCCGGTCGATCGCGCTGCTCGGGGGAGAAGCCGGCGGGCACGTCCACGGAGGGATCGATCGGCAGCAGTGCGGGGTCGGGCGTGATCGGTGCGTCGTAGCGCACGGTCCCATCCCCGGCGAGGGGATACCACACGGGAAACGGTACGCCGAAGAAGCGCTGACGGCTGATGCACCAGTCGCCGGTGAGGCCGTTGACCCAGCTCTCGTAGCGGGAGCGCATGTACTCGGGATGCCACGTGATTGTGCGTCCCCGGGCGATGAGCTCCTCGCGGTGCTCCATCGTGCGCAGGAACCACTGGCGGCTCGTGATGATCTCGATCGGGCGGTCGCCCTTCTCGAAGAACTTCACCGCGCGCGTCACGGGGAGGGGCTCGCCGATCAGGTCTCCGGACTCACGTAACAGCTCGGTGAAACGCCGTCGCGCGGCGTTGATGCCGAGGCCGCGCAGCTCGTCGTAGACGGCCTGCGCACGGGGGACGTCCTCGGCCTCCCAGCCGGGCTGTCCCCAGACGATCTCGGCGAGGCGGCCGTCGGGCCGGAGCACGGAGCGCACGGGCAACTGCAACTCGCGCCACCAAACGACGTCGGTGAGGTCGCCGAAGGTGCACACCATCACCACACCGGTGCCCTTGTCGGGGTCGACGAGGGGATGGGCGTGCACTGGGACTCGCACCCCGAGCAGCGGTGTGAGGACCTCGCTGCCCACGAGCTCCCGGTGGCGCTCGTCCTCGGGGTGCACGACGAGAGCGACACACGCGGGGATGAGCTCGGGGCGAGTCGTGTCGATCAGGACGTCCTCGTGCCCCTCGCGGCGGAAGCGCACGCGATGCATAGCGCCCCCGCGCTCGCGGTCCTCGAGCTCGGCCTGTGCGACGGCGGTCTGGAAGTCGACGTCCCACAGCGAGGGGGCCTCGGTCTGGTAGACGTCGCCGCGCTCGAGATCGCGTATAAAGGAGCGCTGGGAGATGCGCTGGGAGACCTCGCCGATCGAGGTGTAGGTCATCTCCCAGTCGACCGAGAGTCCGAGCCGCCTCCAGAGCTCCTCGAAGGCCCGCTCATCCTCGCGAGTGAGGTGTAGGCAGAGCTCGACGAAGTTCCGCCGAGCGATCGCGCGGGGCGGATCGAAGGGCTCCTCGGGGGGCTCGAACTGGGGGTCGTAGCCGACGCTGGGGTCGCACTTGACGCCGTAGTAGCTCTGCACGCGGCGCTCGGTGGGCAGCCCGTTGTCATCCCAGCCCATCGGGTAGAGCACAATCTTCCCGCGCATCCGCTGGAAGCGTGCAATCGTGTCGGTGTGCGTGTACGAGAAGACGTGCCCCACGTGCAGCGACCCGCTCACGGTGGGCGGGGGGGTGTCGATCGCAAACACCTGCTCGCGGGTGGCGGTGCGGTCGAAGCGGTAGGTGGCGTCGGCCTCCCACCGTTCACCCCAGCGTGCCTCGAGGCCGTCGAGGCTTGGCCGCTCCGGGATGCCGTGTGCGGGGGTCCGCTGTCCAGTGGGGTCGGTCACTCTGGAGGAGCCATCGTATCTAAGATCAAGTGGCCCGTTCCGGCGCGGGCGCCGTGCCGGGGCGCCGTTCAGATGAAGCGGCCCGCTCCCCCGTTGGGGCGAATCGGCCCTCGCGAGGAGTGATCCGAGATGGGTTGGCGAACGGTGGCAGTCATCGGCGCGGGGCCGTCCGGGCTGGCGGCGTCCAAGGAGCTGTTGCGGGCGGGACATCGAGTCACGTGCTTCGAGCGGACGGACTCGGTTGGTGGGATCTTTCGCTTCCGTGAGGACCCGCGGGCGGTGAGCGTCTGGCCGACGTGCCGCCTCACGTCCTCGCAGCTGGTC
Source organism: uncultured Solirubrobacterales bacterium (assembly GCA_963747875.1). Classification (GTDB taxonomy): domain Bacteria; phylum Actinomycetota; class Thermoleophilia; order Solirubrobacterales; family Solirubrobacteraceae; genus Palsa-744. The sequence continues at coordinate 3,161,578 of CAVVGU010000001.1, read as the reverse complement.
ACGAGCTTCTCCGATTTCTTTCCCTCCACGGATGGGAGCCTGTACGAGCACCGGCAGCTGACGCACGCGGAGTATGTGGAGTATCTCGAGGCCTACGCCCGCGAGATGGGTGTCGCCGAGCATGTGCGGCTCAACTGCGAGGCGCGTGACGTGTCGCCGCTCCCGGGGGGCCGTTGGCGTGTGACGGTGCGCGATCCCCGCTCGGGCGCCACGGAGACCGACGAGTTCGACGGGGTCGTCATCTGCAGTGGGCTACATCGCGTGCCGCAGATTCCGCCTCTCCCCGGCCTCGATACGTTCAGGGGGCGCGTGCTGCACAGCGCTCACTACAAGGGGCCGTCGAGCGTTACGGGGCGCTCTGCGCTCTTCGTGGGAGCGGGCGAGAGCGGTGGTGACATCATCGGCGAGCTCTCGCGTACGCTCGAGCGCTCGTATCTGAGCCTGCGGCGCGGTACGTTCGTACTTCCGCGGCTGCTCCACGGATTACCAAACGACTACACGGGGACACGCGCGCTCTACTCCCTCCCGGAGTTTGCGGTGCGGCGCACGGACGCCGATGCGCGCCGCCTCGCGCGAGGGCTCGAGCGCGTTGCCTACCCGGTGACGCTGGCACGCAGGGCGGTCGATCGCTGCCAGCGCCGGGCGCGGGGCCCGAGCCACGCCCTGAGCCCGGAGGTGGAGGCACTGATCGACGGACTCCGGGAGAGTGCGGGGGGCAACCAGTTCGAGACGTTCGCGACGAAGACGGAGTCGTTCCTGGAGGCTGTCGCGGAGGGTCACTGCGAGCTGCGCCCCGCGGTGCGCGAGGTCACGCCGAGTGGTGTGGTCTTCGCGGATGGCACGGGGGTAGACGTCGACTCGATCGTGATGTGCACCGGCTTTGAGCCCCCGTCTGTGCCATTCCTCGGTGTCGCGGTTCGCCTCGATCGCCTGTTCCGCTCGTGCTTCGACCCCGCTCACGGTGCTTCGCTTGCGTTCGTCGGCTTCATCAGGCCGCCCCTGGGCGCGATACCGCCGATGGCGGAGATGCAGTCGCGCTGGGTGGCACAGATCTTCAGCGGCGCCCGCCACCTGCCCGACACTGCGACGATGGAGCGCCACATCGATGCGACGCTCGCGCGGCGGCGCCTCTATCACCGGCACGTGTTCGAGCGGATCCCACAGCTGGTGGACTACTCGACCTACATGGACGAGCTCGCAACCGAGGTAGGCTGCAAGCCGCGCTTGCTCGACTTCCTGACGCGACCGCGCCTTCTCTACAAGCTCTACACGGGGGCGTTCTGCGGCGCGCAGTACCGCTTTCGCGGCCCACACGCGAACCCGCAGCTGGCGACCCGTGTGATCCTCCGCGCACCATCGAATGTACGGCTCGTGAGCCTCGGGGACCTCGCGCTGGCCGGGCTCGCGCGCGCCCTGCGCCTGCGCCGGCTGCAGCCCCGTCTCACACTGCTCGGGGAGCGCCGGGGCTCCGCGTTCGACCGGGTGGCTTGACCGATCTAACGGGCTGAGTGGATCGGTGTTGGTGGAGCTGCCATTCATTGGCTGCTCACCCCACCGCGGTGTCGAGCTGCCAAGGCCGTGAACTATCATGGCGCCGTGCGTGGGTCAGCGGTGTCGGTGACGTTCGACAACCTCGGGGAGGCTGCGCAGCTCGAGCTGGGGATGTGGCCCGCAGATGTGCCGGAGGGGGAGCACTTCACTGTGGTGGATGTGCTGCCGCGCCTGCTGGAGCTCCTCGCGACGCGGAAATTGAAGGCGACGTTCTTCGTGGAGGGCCTGAACGCGGAGATGTACCCGCGGGCGTTGCACACGATCGTGGAGGGGGGCCACGAGGTGGCGGTGCACGCGTGGCGCCACGAGGAGTGGGCCGTACTCGACGCGCAGACCGAGGTGGCGCTGCTCGAACGTGCCACCAGGGGGATGCGCTCGATCGGCATCGAGCCAAGCGGTTTTCGACCGCCGGGGGGCGGCTTGACGGAGTGCACCCTGCGGCTGCTTGGGGAGCAGGGCTATAGCTACGTTTCACCCGCGGGCGCGCGAGAGGGCCGGCGGGAGGGTTTGGCCGTACTGCCGTTCCGCTGGCCGTTGGTCGATGCCTACGCCTACCTGCCCCAGTTCGCGGGTCTGCGCGAACGCTACCGCGGTGGGCCCGATCCGAGTACGCCTGAGGAGATGGGAGCGGAGATGGTGGGGGCGCTGCAGGATCAGTGCGAGCGAGAGGGACATTTGACGCTGCTCTTCCATCCGTTTTCGGTGGCCTTCACCGGCGATCCGGGCTGGGAGGCACTCGACGCGGTGCTCGGGGAGACCGTTCGCCTCGACGCAGCGGGGGCCCTCACGGCGATGCGCATGGACGCGGCGGCTGCGCGGGTGCTCGCACTCCCCGAGGAGCTGGCCCACCCGCCGGAGCTCGACGATGCGACGTGGATGACACAGTGACCCCGCCTCCGCGCCGGCTCCTCAACCTGGGTCTACGTTGGCTGGGCCTACGCCGGCTCCTCAACCTGGGTCTACGCTGGCCCTCCAACCCGCGTCGGCGTCGGCCCTCCAAACTGCGTCCGCGCCGACCATTCACCGTTCTCACGGCGCTGGGCACGGCGGCTCACCACGCCTTCGAGGTGCGCGCGGGGGTGGGCTTGGTGTTCGAGCCGTTCATCGGGAGGCGCGCGGCGGTGGCGATGTGGGCGGGGGGGCTGCCGGCGTGGGCAATCGCGGGCTGGATGGCGAAGGGGGAGCGGATCGAGCGCTGGATCGCGCTGAATAACGGGGCGGGGCTGGCGGGTGGGATTGTGCACTTCGTGGAGTGGCCGTGGGAGCGGCGTCATGGCATTCCCTACCTGATCGAAGCGGAGGGTATGACGAGCGAGCAGCTGGGTCCCTACAACAGGGTGCTTCATCTGTGGACGCTCGCGGGCATGGTGGCGGTGGCGTTCGAGACTCCCCGGCACGCCCGCAAGTGGGCGCTCTTGGGACTGCTGCTCGGCGAGCCGCTGCGCCGTTCGGCGATCCACCACTTCGGGTGGGCGCGGGAGCAGGCGGAACGCGACCCGGAGCGGTGGAGCCCAATGCTGAGGGCAGATCCCGGGAGGAGGAAACCGTGAAGATTCGCGCTGCGGTACTGGAGCAATTTGCTTCACCACTCGTGGTTCAGGAGCTGGACCTGGATGACCCCGCTCCCGGTGAGGTGCTGGTGAGGCTCGTCGCCTGCGGTGTATGCCACACCGACATGTACACCGCGTCCGGGTCCGATCCGTCCGGATACGCGCCGACGGTCCTTGGGCACGAGGGCGCAGGCGTGGTCGAAGCGGTTGGCGAGGGAGTGACTTCGGTCGCGCCCGAGGACCACGTCGTCACGTTGTTCTCGCCCCAGTGTCGGGAGTGCGTGCACTGCCTCGACCCGCGGACGAACCTGTGCTTGGCCATTCGCGAGCAGCAGAACGCCGGCTACCTCCCGGATGGCACCACGCGCCTCTCGCGCGGCGGCGAGCCGATCCGGCACTTCATGGGAGCTTCGACGTTCGCCGACCACGCCGTTATACCAGAGATCGCGTTAGCCAGGGTCAGCCCCGAGGCGTCACTTGACCGAGCGTGCCTGTTCGCGTGCGGGCTTTCGACGGGGCTGGGAGCGGCGATGTTCACCGCCGAGGTGCGCCCTGGCGCGACGTGCGTGGTGTTCGGCGCGGGCATGGTGGGCCTGGGGGCGGTGGCGGGGTGTCGGCTGCGGGGAGCGGAGCGGATCATCTGCGTCGATCTGTCCGCCGAGCGATTGGAGCTCGCACGCGGCCAGGGCGCCACCGAGTGCTGGCGTGCCGACGGGCACGCCGTCGAGCGGACGCTCGAGGCCACTGGCGGGTTCGGCGCCGATTACACCTTCGAGGCGACCGGCCTGGTCTCCGTCATGCGCGAAGCTGTCGAGGCCGCGCGCATGGGCTGGGGCCTGTGCACCGTTTGCGGCGTGGCGGGGAGGGGGGAGACGCTCGAGGTTGTGCCGCGCCTGCTCATAACCGGGCGCCGCGTCTGCGGCTCGTCGTTCGGTGGGGTCAAGGGTCGCGATCAGGTACCCGAGCTCGTGGAGCTGTATCTGCGTGGCGCGATCGACGTCGATCCGTTCATCTCGCATCGCATGCCCCTTGATGAGATCAACCGGGCCTTCCAGCTGATGGATGCGCAGGACGGGATTCGCTCTGTGCTGGAGCTAGGTGCCTGACCGACACATCCGTGCCAAACTGTCGCCCATGAGCGATCCCTCCATGACGGGTGGCTGTGTGTGTGGGGGCGTGCGCTTCGAGCTGAGCGAGCGGGCGCCGGCGGCGGGCTACTGCCACTGCACGCGCTGTCAGCGGCGGACGGGCACGGCGTCCTCGGTGCAGGCGCGGATCGACGGCGGCACGCTGCGGGTGGTGCGGGGTGAGGAGCTCCTGAAGTCGTGGCGCCATCCGCAGGGGGGCTTCGAAAAGCTGTTCTGCGGGGAGTGCGGGGGACACCTGTTCAGCCGCAACCCGGAGGACCCGACGCAGATGAGCGTGCGGATGGGGGCGTTCGACGGCGACCCGGGGGTGCGGCCGAGCTGGCGGGCGTTCGTGGCCTATGCGGCGCCGTGGGAGCCGATCCCGGACGACGGGCTGGAGCGTCTGGCGGAGGGCAGGCCCCACCGCTAAGGGCCTACGCCGCCTGCGCCGCGGAGAGGGCGCGCACGAACTCGACGACCTCCTGGGGTGCCTTGGCGGGGGAGCCGCAGTCGAAGGGGGGCTGGGGGTCGTACTCGATGCCGAGCTGGATCGCCTGGGCGACCTGCTCGCCGGCGATGTGGGCGGCGAGGGTGAGGGCCATGTCGATACCGGCGGAGACACCGGCGGCGGTGATCACCTTGCCCTGCTCGACCACGCGCTCGGAGACGGGGTGGGCACCGTACTGGGCGAGGGTGTCGAGTTCGGCCCAATGGGTGGTGGCCTGCAGCCCGTCGAGGATGCCGGCGGCGGCGAGCAGCAGGGAGCCGGTGCAGACGGAGGCGGTCCACTGGGAGCTCTCGTGCGCGCTCCGCAGCCAGTCGAGCATGCGCTCGTCGTCCATCAACGGGCGGGTGCCGAACCCGCCGGGCACGACGAGCACCTCGGGGTCGGTGAGCTCCTCGAAGGTGGCGTCGGCTATGAGGGTCAGCATCCGGGTCTCGGTGCGGACGGGACCGACCTCGGCCGCCACGAAGCGCACGGTGGCGCCGGGTAGCCGCGAGAGGACCTCGTAGGGGCCGACGGCGTCGAGGGCGGTGAAGCGATCGAATAGGGGAATGGCGATGTTCATGTAACTGTCCTCCTGGGCGCGGTGGGGATTGGAATGGTCAGGGAACTGCCTTGCGAAGCGAGACGACGTGCCCCAACGTGGGGAACTCCGGGGTGGGAGTGGTGGGGATTGAGACGGTCAGGGAACTGCCTTGCGAAGCGAGACGACATGCCCCAACGTGGGGGACTCGGGATGGGAGTGGTGGAGATTGAGACGGTCAGGGAACTGCCTTGCGAAGCGAGACGACATGCCCCAACGCGGGGGACTCGGGATGGGAGCTCTGCTGGTGCGGGTCGGAGGAACGAAACCCCTGCCGCTGCCCACTGGGTGAGTGGAACCTCTGGCGGTACTCGCCGGGGCTGACCCCGAGGGCGCGGGCGAAGGAGCGTCGCAGGGTCTCCACGGTGCCGAAACCGCAGCGGCTACCGACCTCGGGGATGCCGAGGTCGGTGCTCTGGAGCAGCAGCTTGGCGCGCTCGACGCGCAGGGACTCCACGTAGGAGGCGGGCGCGACCCCGACCTCGCGCCGGAAGACGCGGGCGAAGTTGCGGGGGCTCATGTGGGAGCGCTCGGCGAGCGCGGCGACGGAGAGATCGTGGTCGAGATGGTCGGCGATCCACGCCTGGAGTTCGCGCAGCGATGAGCGCTCGGCGGCCTGACCGGCGAGGCTCGTGGAGAACTGCGCCTGGCCGCCGGGGCGGCGCACGAACAGCACGAGGGCCCGCGCCACTGCGAGCGCCGCGGGGGCGCCGAGGTCCTCCTCGACGAGCGCGAGTGCGAGGTCGATCCCGGCGGTGACCCCGGCGGAGGTGTAGACGTCGCCATCGCGCACGAAGATCGGCTCGAGTTCGACCTTGATGCTGGGGTAGCGGCGGGCGAGCGCCTCGCAGGCGGCCCAGTGGGTGCTCGCGCGGCGCCCGTCGAGCAGCCCGGCACGGGCGAGTAGGAAGGCGCCGTTGCAAACTGAGGCGACCCGCCGCGAGCGCCGCGCGGCGGAGCGCAGCCATTCGATCAGGCGCTCGTCGCGCTCGGCCTCGGGGACACCCTCGCCGCCGGCCACGAGCAGCGTGTCGATCGGACCCCGGCAGGCCGCGAGGGGTCGCTCGGCGACGAGCTGGAGTCCGCTGGAGCAGGTGAGGGGTCCGCCGTGAGGGGCGAGGAGCTCGAGTGAGTACGCGTGAGGGGCGAATCGATCGGCGAGCGAGAAGACCTCACTGGGCCCGGTGACGTCGAGGATCTGGACCCCGGGGAAGGCCACCAGCACGATCCGCCGGGGGTGAGGAGATGCAGCCATAGGTCCATCTTCGCGGCCCGAGCCGCTGTCCGCAATGCCAAGCGGCGGACAATTCCTGCCAACCTACAGCCGTCGCCCGGCGAGCCCCTCGGCGGCCTCGATGATGGCGGCGTAGTCTTGCTCGCCGTGCCCGCGCCCGATGGTGGCGGCGAGCAGGTCGCGGGCGTGAGCGGCGGCGGGGAAGGGCATACCGGCGGCCTGAGCTTCCTCGAGGCAGAGACGGACGTCCTTGAGCATGTGCGCGGCCTTGAACAGCGGGGTGTAGTCGTGGGCGCGCATCGCGCCGGCCTTGAGGTCCAGCTGGGCGGAGGCGCCGGAGCCGGTGGAGAGCACCTCGGTGAAGGCGTCGAGGTCGAGGCCGGTGGCGCGCGCGAGCAGCAGCGCCTCGGCGAGCGCGGCGGCGTTGGCGGCGCCGAGGGCGTTGTTGATGAGCTTGAGCATCTCCCCCTGACCGAGCTCACCGACGTGCACGATCACGCGGCCCATCGCTTCCAACAGGGGCTTGGCCCGTGCGAAGTCCCCCTGCTCTCCCCCCACCATGATCGTGAGCGACCCCTCTTCGGCGCGGGGGGAGGAGCCGGTGACGGGGGCGTCGAGCATCCGTACTCCGCGTGCGGCCAGAGCGACCCCGATCCGCCGGGTGTCGGTGGGGGCGATGGTGGACATGTCCACACACAGCAGCCCCTCGTGTGCTCCGTCAACCACGGCCTCCCCGCCCTGCCCGGCCTCCCCGCCCGGTCCCACGGCATCCCCACTCCGCTCTGCGGCCCTCCTGCCCGGTCCGGCCTCCCCGCCCGGTCCGGCCTCCCCGCCTTGCCCTCTACCTCCCGCGGCGCCCCCCTCGCCGAGCAACACGGAGGCGACCTGGCCCCCGTCGACAACCATGCTCACGACGATGTCACTCGCGCGGGCGACCTCGGCGGGGCTCTCCACGGCGAGCGCATCGTGCTCGGCGGCCCACCGCTCGGCCTTGCCGGGGGTGTGAGTCCAGACGGTGAGGGGAAAGCCGGCGCGCCGCACGTTGGCGGCCATCCGCGAGCCCATGATCCCCAGGCCGAGAAATCCAATCCGCTCGGGCATCCACGCATCCTCCTACAACGGGAGCCTCGATGCGCCGCGCTGGTCCCCATTCCCCGGCGGCCGAGTATTCACGGCGTTCGCTCCTAGCTGAGCGCCCAATCCCCGCGGCGGCCCATCGTGCAGCTCCCGACTGAGCGTCCCATCCCCGCGGCGGCCTATCGTGCAGGCTCATGACCTCCACCTTCCACGCGTCGGTCGCCGAGGGCGAGGCGGTGTTGCGCTTCCCCTATGACGACGATCTACGCAGGCTGCTGCGCGCAATCCCGGGGCGGCGCTGGGATCCCGTGGAGCGGGCGTGGTGCGTGCCGCTCGAGCCCGAAAGCGCGGAGGCACTGGCACGGCTGCTGGCGAGCCTCCCGGGAGAACCACAGGTGAGCGAGGGGCTCACGCGCGCGATCGAGCGCCGCCGACGCAAGCGCCGCCGGGGGGCGTGCACGATCGACCGGGTGCGGCCAGACGGGGAATGGTGGCTGGGCTTCCCCACCGATACAGCCCCCGAGCTGGTGCAGGCGCTGATGGAGCATCCCGACGCTTACACCCTTCCGGCGATCGGCCGCGGTCAGATCCCCCTCGACGAGCTCGCAGCGCGAATCGTGGTCCAGCTGGGCGCATCTGCGGAGGGCTTGCACCTCAGTGAGCACGCCCGCAGCGCACTGGCCGCGCTGCTCGAGGACATCCGCAGAGAGGAGAACCGGGCGCGGCAGCGAGAGCATTCGGATACCAGCGAGGACGGGCAGGGCGATCCCAGCGGGCGGGGTGAGCCGAGCGCGGCTGGCGTCCTGAACGGCTTCTATGAGGTGGAACTTTGCAGGGACCGCCGCAGCAGGGTGTGGGTTCTGCTCGCCCCCGAGCACGCACCGCTCGCCCGGGTGCTCGCCGAGCGAGCGGGAGTGCGCGCGGGGGAGGGCCCAGCGGGCACGTTCGCGCTGGCGGCGGTCGACTACGACGCGCCCCAGATCGCGGAGCTGCTCGACCTCCTGGAGCCGGGGAGCGTCGACCCGCGTGTGAGTAAGTGGCTGGAGCGCGCGACGGAGTGGCGCGGGAACACCGAAGTGGAGGGTCCGAGCGAGGCGCCGGTGTTCCTGCTGCTGGGGAACGTGGAGCGCCTCCCGGGAGAGCTGCGCGAGCGGGCGTCGAGCGTGCCCGGGGGGGCGAGTGTGCCGCTGACGCTCGAGTCGTGGCGGCTGATGGAGGGGCGACTGCGTGGCTGGATCAGCCCAGCCGCGAAGCGCTGCATCGCGGCACTGCGGGAAGGCCGCCCAGCGCCGCCGGCGGTGCTGGAGCTATCGGAGATCCACGAGGACCCCACGTTCGTACTGGCACCGGGCCACGATGCGGAGCAGTTGGCAGCGTTTGCGCAGCTGGCGGGATCGCTGCCCCACAAGCCGCGCCGCGTGGGCGGCCACGAACACATGCAGCTACCCGCGATCCGCGCCGACCCGTTCTGTGTGCCGGAGCTCGACAGATTCCTCACCGAGCGCGGAACGTGGATCGACCCGGAGGCGCTCACGCTGCTGCAGGAGGTCCGCGAGGAGCACGCCCGCGCGGAGGGTCTGGTGGCGCTCTCGGCGGCGACCGACGCGCCCCTGGAGGTCCCCGGCCTGGGGGGCGAGCTGAAGCCGTTTCAGCGGGCAGGGGTGAGCTACCTGCTCGCACAGCGACGCGCGTTCCTCGCGGACGAGCAGGGGCTGGGCAAGACGATCGAGGCGCTCGCAGCGCTGGAGAGCGATGGGGCCTACCCAGCGGTGGTGGTGTGCCCGGCGAGCCTCAAGCTGAACTGGCTGCGCGAGATCGAGCGCTGGCTGCCGGGGCGCACCGCGCGGATGCTCACGGGCACCGGCGGCAGAGCTTCGGCGCCGACGGGCAGAGCTTCGGCGCCGACGGGCACCCGCACCGCTCCCGCGGAGATCACGGTCGTCAACTACGACATCCTGGCCGCCCGCCTGGATGAGCTCCGCGCGCTGGGCCCCCGCGCGCTGGTGGTGGACGAGTCCCACTACTGCAAGAACGCCGCCGCCAAGCGCACCCAGGCGGTGGTGAGGCTCGCAGCGGCGGTCCCCCAGCGGGGCCTCGTGATGGCACTCACGGGCACCCCCGTGATGAACCGCCCCCCGGAGCTGATCGCCCAGCTGCGGATTCTGGGACGCCTCGGCGACTTCGGCTCGGGTGCGCAGTTCGGCCGCCGTTTCCGCGGCCCCGACGCCCACCTGCGCCTGCACTGGCACCTGCGGGCGCGCTGCTTTGTGCGGCGTCTCAAGGCCGAGGTGCTACCGCAGCTGCCCGCCAAGACGCGGGGGGTGGTGCCGGTGGAGCTCGACAACGAGGCGGAGTACCGTCTCGCGGAGCGCGACGTGGTGGCGTGGCTACAGAGCCAGCCACTCGATCTGCGCGAGCTCGATGCGAAGGTCGCGGCGGCGCTGCGGGCGGAGCGCCTGGTGCGGTTGAACGCACTGAAGCTACTCGCTGCACGCGGCAAGCTGCACGCAGCGCTGGCGTGGATCCACGACTTCTGCTCCTCCGGGGAGCGCCTCGTGGTGTTCGCGCGCCACCGCGAGATCCAGCGCGCGCTACTGGAGCGTTTCCCCACCGCGCTGCACATCCTCGGCGAAGACGGCCACGCCGCGCGGGACGCCTCCCTGCAGGCCTTCCAGGCGCCGGACGCCGCGGAGAACCAGTTGATCGTCTGCTCGATCGAGGTCGCCGGCCAGGGCCTCACGCTGACGCGCGCCTCCAACGTGGCCTTCCTGGAGCTCGACTGGACACCCGCCAAGCACGACCAGGCGGAGGATCGCTGCCACCGGATCGGCCAGCAGGACGCGGTCAACGCGTGGTACCTGCTCGCAGCGGACACGATCGACGAGACGATCGCCACCCTGCTGGAGCGCAAGCGCGCGGTGATCGCCGCGGTCACCGACGGCCGCGAGGAGGACGAGGAGGGGGTGCTCGATGCACTCGTGCGCGACCTGCGCAGCGAGCCCTACCGCCACCTGCGGGCCGTCGCCTGAGCCTCCGTGGGGCTTGCGCGAGTGGGGACAAGGCTCCTCCTACCGTACGCGGGCGAGTGGAGGCGAGGGGTCCCTCTACCGTACGCGGGGAGTAAGGCAACAGGTCCCGCCCACCCTACGCAGGCGAACAGTCAGATCGCTGACACTGCGGGAAACCCGCGTCCGAAGAGTGGGATATCCGCAGTCGCCCCGTGGGTAATCCTCGATGTCGCCCCCGCCCCACGTCGGGGAGAATAGCCTCAGGCCGTATAAGTTCCCTCTCCGGACGCGGCCTTGTGCGCGGGGCTCGCCGCCACCTCTCCCCGCTCCCAGGCGGCGGGCCTGCGCTTTCTGTCGCAGTGGAGCGATCAGCCCCGAAGCGGCCAGTAGTGGGTACTTCTGTCGCAGTGGAGCGATCAGCCCCGAAAAGCGGCCAGTAGTGGGCGCTTTCTCTCGCCGCGAAGCGATCAGCCCCGAAGCGGCCAGTAGTGGCCGATCTGCGCCGCCGCCCGCGACGTCAGCGGTCCCTCCGCAGCTGCCACCGTCGGTTCGCCCTCGCCCCCCAGCGCCACCAGCGTGGCCTCCACGCACTCCCCCAGCAGCTCCGGCGCGTAGCCCCCCTCCAACACCGCCCCCACCGGGGCTCCCAGCCCCGCCGCCAGCTCGCGCACGTGGCGCGCCATCTCCGCGAACGCCTCCGTCTCCAAGCAACACCCCGCCAACGGGTCCCCCCGGTGCGCATCGAACCCCGCCGAGATCAACACCAGCTGGGGCGCAAACGCCGCCGCGGCAGGAAGCACCACGTGCTCCAACAGCGATAGCCACAGCTCCCCCTCCGAGCCCCCCGGCACCGGCAGGTTGATCGTGTACCCCTCCCCCTCCCCCGAGCCCACGTCCCCCAACGGCCCCGTGCCCGGGTACAACCCCCCCTGGTGGATGCTCGCAAACAGCACCTCCCGCCGGCGGCGGAAGATCTCCGCGGTGCCGTTGCCGTGGTGCACATCCCAATCGAGGATCAACACCCGCTCCACCCCCAGCTCCCGGATCGCCAGCTCCGCCGCCACCGCCACGTTGTTGAACAGACAGAACCCCATCGCCCGCTCCCCCTCGGCGTGGTGGCCCGCGGGCCGCACCCCGCAGAAACCCACGCTCGCCTCCCCCCCCAACAGCGCCCGCACCATCGCGCACACCCCGCCCCCCGCATGCAGCGCCGCGCGGTAGGAGGCCTCCCCCACGAACGTGTCCCCATCGATTTCCCCGCCCCCCGCCTCACACAGCTCCCTGATCCTTCGCACGTGGCCCCCACTGTGCACCAGCTCGAGCTCCTCCTCACTCGCCGCCGGGGCCTCCCTGAGCTCCCACCCCAGCCACCCCCGCTCTCCCAGGTAACGCTCCAGCGCCTCCACGCGCTCCGGGGTGTCGGGGTGCGCCGGGGAGTGCACCCGGGGGTCGTGCTCAAGACACGCTGGGTGGCGGAAGTACAGACCGCTCATCCCTCACCCCTTGCTTTTTTGCCTCGGCCACACACACCATGGGCGAGCCGACGTCGCTTACCCGCTGCGCGCCACAATGCCACCAACTCCGCCCGCGGGGCGATGTATCACAAGCGGTTCACCATCCGGCTTGATGAGGCATTCGCACGGTCGCGGGGCATGGAAGCCCCGCGCCCCCGCGCCACGGATACCTCCCTCACCCGCGCGGACGATCTCCAACCCCTACCTCAACCCGCGAACAGCGCCGGTCGACGGTGCTGCCAGCCCTCCGCCTGCTCGAGCTGCGCCGCCAGCGAGATCAGCCGCGACTCGCTGTTCGCCGGGCCCAGCAGCGACGCCCCCAGGGGCAGGCCCTCCTCGGTGAGGCCCGCCGGTACGTTCACCCCCGGCCACCCCAGCACGTTCCACGGCCACGCATACGGGCACGCCCCCACGACCACCTTGTCCGTGTCCCAGTTCCCCAGCCCATCGATCGCCCCGATCCGCTCCGGGGGGCGCGCCGTCGTCGGCGCCAGCACCACATCCACCCTCCGGAAGATCCTCCCCACCTGGCGCTGCAATGGGCGCTCCAGCGCCTTCGCCAGCGCCACCACCGGCCCCAGCACGCGTCCCATCCACGCGTTGTGCAGTGTCCTCGGATCCAGCAGCGAGGGGTCCGGGACCCGCTCGATCCACTCGTTCAGCCCCGCCGTCGAGCGCGGCACGAACGTCAGCCCGATCAACCTATACGCCGGGTCGTCCCGCACCACCTCGTGGCCCAACCCCCGCAGTACCTCCGCGAGTCGCTCCACCGCCGCGCGCACCCGCTCGTCCAGCTTCGCCGGTGCCAAGCTGAACGGGATCCGCAGCGACAGCCCGATCCGCAGACGCCCCGGATCGCGTCGCGCCGCCATCGCGTAGGGCTCCCCCGGTGGGGGCGGACGGTGCAGGTCCCCCGGGTGGCTGCCGCTCAAGACGTCGAGCATCAGCGCCGCATCCCCCACCGTGCGCGTCAGCGGCCCCAGGCACGTCACCCCGTTGAACGACTCCCCTTCCGGCCACGTCGAGATCCGCCCCCGCTGGGGCTTGATTCCCACGAGGCCCGTCCACGCCGCCGGAATCCGCACCGAACCCGCCCCATCGGAGCCCACCGCCGCGCTCACCAAACCCGCCGACACCGCCGCCGCCGCGCCCCCCGAGGAGCCCCCCGGGGTGTGCTCCAGGCTCCACGGGTTGCGCGTCGCCCCAAACGCCGGGCCCTCCGTGAACGGCCACTGCCCCAGCTCCGGGGTGTTCGTCTTGCCCACGATCACCGCCCCCGCCGCCTTCAACCGGCGCACCGACTCGCAATCCTCCGCGCGCCGCGCGAAGTCGCCCGGGCACCCGAACCGGCTCTCCTCCCCCGCCAAGTCCACGTCGTCCTTGATCGCCACCGGCACCCCCAGCAGCGGCGCCCGCTCCCCCCGCGCCCTCCGCCGGTCCGCCTCCCGCGCTTCCGCGCGTGCGTTCTCCGCGCGCACACACCGGAATGCGTTCAGCGTCCCCTCCGCCGCCCCGATCCGCTCCAGCGAGAGCTCCACCAACTCCCCCGCCGAGACCTCCCCCGCCGCCAGCATCCGCGCGTGCTCCACCGGGCCCGCGAACGCCAGATCCGTGTCTCGATCCCCCGCCCCCGATGGGACCTGCGGGGCGGATGACCCATGCGCAGCCTCGCTCATCTCCGAAACCATGACACGTCCCGCGCCTCTGCGCTCGGATGTGTGTGATGCCCCACGCGCTTCGATGGTGCGCGCTCTCTCCCCCAGGTGCCCCGAGAGCCGCCCCCTCAGGTGCCCAGAGAGCCCCTCAGGTGCCCGGCGAGCCGCCCCGCCGGGAGGAGAGGTGCTCTTTGTTCTGGCCCCGCTCCCCCCGCACCTGAATCGCCACGTACACCAGGATCACGTTCACCACGACCCCAATCCCGATGAACGTCACGATCAAGCCCACATCCTTGCTGAACGCTGCACTCGCCGCGAGAAGCATTGTTTCCCAGACGCCTCCGGTCAGGTTGACGATTCGCCCCGGAGCCTATCAGCGAGGCCTCGCCACCGGGGGCCCCGCCAGTGTCGTAGCCTTATGCTGGCCGCCGCCCCCCGCGGGCATAACGACACACACATCACTGGAGAGGTGCCGGAGCGGTTGAACGGGCGCGACTGGAAATCGCGTAACGGGGGTTGACCTCGTTCGAGGGTTCGAATCCCTCCCTCTCCGCTGCAGAGCCAGATTTGGCTTAGACAAGCGAGATCGGCGCGATTTGCGTCAACCGCTGGGAGGGGCCGGGAAGGGCTCCCGAGGGTGCTGGCTACCCCACCGGCTACCCCGTGCGGGGAGAGGCTGGAGGGCCGATGAAGGCTTCGATGGCCGTCCATGCGGCACTGTGGGTCAAAGGCCCGAGACGGAGTGTCCAGCCGTCGCCCAACTCCTGCCGGACCGTCGCCGGGAGGTTCGCGGCCTGAAGGTGCTGTCGTTGCGCCTCGGCACGCTCAAAGCCCGTGGCGCCGTGATAGGTGGCGTCTAGGCCGTAGCGCTCGCCCTCGACCGGCCAGACGGAGAGGCGATCAGGGGCGAGGACAGGGCCGGTCTCTGCCGGAAGCACCATGTGGCGGTCGTCGGTATCCGTCCTCGTTAGCTTGAGCAAGAGTGTCGGTGCTACCGCCGGTGTCGGTGCGAGTCGAGAGGACCGAAGCTCGCGTATTGCGACAAGTGCCACGGGCACCGCCAACACGACCAATACGACTGCGAGAACGAGGTTTAGCGCGATGATGAGCACCTGGACGAATGTTCGATCGAACAGGCTGGCTCCTTGAGCCTACGCGGGAGGCTCTAAACGTTTGCGCTATGGGACCGGTGGCGATGGCCTTTGCCTTGTGGCCACAAGGTGCTGGCAGTGTCGGCTGGGAGGGGCAACCCCAAGCAGTCCATCAGTACAGCCAAGACGAAACGTAGATCGTGAGACGAACCTGTCAACTGGCGACGTCAACCGCGATGTTGCTGCGGCGGGTCAGGCCGACGAGCAGGTTGATGTCGTGCGGGTCGCCGGTGATGATGGTCACCGCGCATTTATGGCTCAATTCCTCGGCTATCGCCACGATCTGCGCATCGGTGGTCGAGATCGCTCGACGCGACTGACGCGATGCTTCGGCGCGTAGCACGCCGGCGCGCACAGCGGCGCCGACAGTGAGAGGAGCGTAGATATCGCCCTCAGCGCCGATCGCCTTGATCAGGCGGTCGACGAGCACGTCGGAGCGTCGATGACCGGATCGCACCTCGGTGAGAACCGGGATCGGCACCAGAAGCGCTCCATCGAAGCGGAGCCTGAGCAGTTCGAGATACCCGGAGAGTAGGTCTCGGTCGGCCGCAAGAGCGCTGACGCCGCCGCTGTCGAGCAGGAAGTCGCGCCTGGGACGGCTGGTCACTCGGGCCAGGCGTCGGCGCGGCTCTTCAGCTCGGGCAGGCGCTTGGAGGGATCGGCGCCTTCGGCCACGAGCTCATCGCGCAATCGCTCGAGGCGAGCACGCTGAGCATCGCGGAGCTTGAGATCATCCGCGGGGTGCTGCTCGACGTGGGCGGCGGCCTCCATCCCGGCCATTGTAGCCACCATGAAGGCGCAGTCTATGACCGTGCCCGGAAGCGCTTCGCGTGGAGTTCCCTGATGCGCTGCCAGGCAGCATCGGGGTTCGATCTTCGTCCCTCCCTCTCCGCCATTTTCCACGCAACGCCCACCCAATTTCACGGGGCTTTAAGCTGGATCGATAGCTTCTCTATCTATGCAGGGAGGGATCCGCTGGACAGCCGCTCGCGCGCAGGGGCGCGTCTCGCCGAGGGCGCTATCTCGGCCTGCGCCGGCGGCCTACGCCCTCGCCCTAGTGGCTACCGCCGTGCTCGCGGGCTGTGGAGGTAGCTCGTCCACCCCCTCCTCCACCCCATCATCTTCAGCCTCCGTGACGCCCGGCTCTCCCGTGGCCTCCACTCAGGCCTCCCCCGCCTCCGCGAACGCCGTCGCACTTGTCCAGCGCACCCCGATTCCCAAGGCGAGCTACACCCACTGGCTCTCGGTCGAGCGCGCCCTCGGCTCCGGCGCGGCCGCCAGCCACCGCGCCCTCGGCTTCTTGATCACCTCCACCTGGGTGCAGGGCGAAGCCGCCGCCCGGAGCGTCTCCGCGAGCGAAGCCGAAGCCAAGAGCCGCCTCGCCCAGCTCGAGCACCAGGACTTCCCCAAGGCCGGCTCCCTGAAGAAATTCCTCGCCACCTCCGCCCAGACCGAAGCCGACCTGCTGTGGCGCACCAAGGTCGAACTACTCGAGTCCCGCATCGCCGCCAAGGTCACCGCCGGCAAACCCGCTCCCCAGAGTAAGAGCGCCCTCGCGAGCTTCCAGCAGAGCTTCCAGCGGCGCTGGAAAAGCCTCACCACCTGCCACCCCGGATACGTGATGGAAGACTGCTCCGAGTACCACGGCAAGCCCGAAAACCTGACAGCCCCGAGCTCCTCCTCCAGCTCATCCAGCTCCTCCGGGTCCGCTGGCTCATCGGGCGCCTCCGGCTCCCCCACCGCGCACTCCCCTTCCGCGCGCACCGGAGCCGGCGCCTCGCGCTCCTCCCAGTCGAGCTCCGCGAGCTCCACCAGCGGCGAGGTCTACTCCGCCCCCGGTGCGATGGCAATCTCGAGCTCCGCCTTCGAACGCAACGGACCAATCCCCTCCCAGTACACCTGCGACGGGGCCAACACCAGCCCCCCTCTCGAATGGCACAACGTGCCCTCCAAGGCCGCCGCGCTGGTGCTCTTCATCATCGACGACACCTCCACCGGCTCCGCGAGTGGGGTCCGCTGGGTCGTGGGCGACATCAGCCCCACCTCCAAAGGCGTCGCCGCGGGTGCGATTCCCGAAGGGGGGATCGTCGGCTCCGACACCCAGGGCCACAGTGGCTACGGCGGGATCTGCCCCGCCCACGGGCAGACCAGCACGATCGAGTTCGTGCTCTACGCCCTCAACAAGAAGATCCCCCTCTCCCCCGGCTTCGCCCCCGCAGTCGCCGAGAGCGAGTACGGCGCCGGCAAAGACCTCCTCGGCGAAGCCGCCGTCACCTACGCCGTCTACCACCGCTCCTAGGCAGATCCTCCGCCGCCCCTCCGCTCGTTCGCAGCGCAGATCTCCCCGGCCCCGGCCCGCCAAAGAAAGCAGCCTCCCCCAGCCCCGCCAGCCGCCCGCCAGCAGGGCAGCTCTCTGCCCCGGCCCGTCAAGAGGCGGCCTCCTCCGGCCCCACCAGCCGCCCGCCCGCCGGGCAGCTCCCGGCCCTGCCAGAGGGGCAGCCCTCCGGCCCGACAACCGCCTACCGTGGTCCAACCGCACGCCCGCCGCCGCTGCCCCCAACCCGCAGGCACCACCCAGGACCGGCCCCAGGAACCGCACCGACCCTCCCCGGCCACTAAACTGGCACGTCTGCGCCAGTAGCTCAGCTGGATAGAGCGTCGGTCTACGGAACCGAAGGTCGGGAGTTCGAATCTCTCCTGGCGCGTTGCAGAAAAGCTCTGCTCAGGCGGGGTTTTTTTGTGCCGGCAGGGTTGCCCAAGAGGGCCGTGCAGGGCTTGGGTGTAAACGGAAGTGTAAACATGCCGATCCCGACCCGCTGGCGGCGTAGTCTCAGGCGGCGAGAATTGTGCCGACGACCCCGCAGGCCGCGCCGGCAGCGATCCAGGGGTGTTTCCGTATGTAGCGGCGGAACCCCATGCGGCCGGGGCCGCTCGGATATAGCGCCGTGTCCTGGAGCGCCCCATCGACCACGGCGAGCAGATAGGCGAGAATGTAGAAGAACACCGACAGCGGGGTCATACGCTCTCAACGATCGATCGCAGTTGCCTCACGAGTGCAAGGAGCGTCGGGCGATCTATGGTCGCGTATTGCCTGTCGGTGCCCGGTTCTGCCGGCGTCAGACTCTGGAAGTCCTGGGTGGGGCACTCGCTTATTGCCTGGCTGAGCATCGCGTTGTATTGCTGTGCGACCACCCAGCCCACGTAGCCAGGTCCTCGCGTGAAATCGACTTCTAGGGCCTCCAACCGCAACAGAAGATCGGAATGCGGTCCCTTTTCCCGCGTAGGCTGGTTCTGAGCGCCTCGGCGGAACAGCACGATGAGGCAACTGACGATCGCGATCAAGATGGCGATGAGCAAGAGGATCTCCCACCATTCGATCGCCACGGACCTCCCGCCCCAAACGACGATCGCCCCGCCGGTTGCCACCACGAGCGCGACAACCCCGAGGAGGGCAAGCCCACCAATGATGTGGTCGAAGACGGCCTGAAGGCGTCCCGTGAGCCAGTCCATGAGTCAAGCATGGCGTCATCGACGGACGAGCGCGGCGAGGCTTGATGCCCTCAGGGCGACGGCGGTACGATCTAGGGACGCTATGGCTGCCACGGCTACCACAACCGTTGAGATCGACAGCGATCTGCTGTCGAGGCTCCGCAAGCGCTCGCCCGGCAAGAGCGACCGGGAGATGCTGGAGCGGGTCGCCCGGATTCAACTCGGGTTCGAGACGATCCGTCGCGTGCAAGAGCGGAGCGCGGCGGCCGGGGTCGATGACGATGAGGTCATGGCCGAGGCCGTGCGTGGCGTGCGCGCGTCGCGCCGGTCGCGGGCTGCGCGGCGAGCGGCCGGTTGAACCGCTACGTCCTTGACGCCAACATCGTGCTCGCGGCCTTCGTGGGAACGCTGGCGTCGCCGCCGGCGTTGTTGCTGGCCGGTGTCCACAACGGCGATCTGGAGGCTGTCGCCTGTCCGCTGCTGGTCGATGAGGTGCGCGACAACCTCGCCAAGCCCTACTTCCGGGGTCTGTTGAGCGAGTTGGATGCGCGAGAAGCGCTGGAGGCATATAGCGACCTCGCTGTCATGCTTGCGGACCCCACCGATGTCGAGCCCGTGCTGCGAGACTCAGACGACGACTACCTTTTGGCGCTCGCCAGTGCGTCGGGTGCCGAGGCGATCATCACTGGCGACAAGGATCTGCTCGACCACGCGGGCCTGCGCCCGCCGGCCATTGAGGCACGCGCGGCGTGCGAACGGATCGGGCTGGTCGAGCGGCGGTGACTTCCCCAAGCTAGCGGCCCCCGGGCTTGCTGCCCTCGGATGCCCGATCGACGTGCGCTTAGACGGCTCGGCGAAGTTCGGCCGCGACGGAGCGGGACTCGCTGGCCGCCGCCGCGTTGTTTGACGCCTACGACAACGGTCTTGTCCTAGCCGCCGTTTGGGGTGCGGGGGTGTCCGTCTGGGTGTTCGTTTGGGTGTACGTTTATAAGGCGAACACCCCAGACGGACACCCTGCTGCCCGCTCGCGGGCGAGGTTTGGCTCTGCGCCTAGCATTGAGGAAGGGGGTCCCCGCCTCTCCGCTTCGCTCCAACCCGGGGACCCCCTTCCTCGACCCACCACATCACAGATGTTTTGGTGGGGCCAGGCGCAGAGCGTGGGAGGGGGGAGCGAGCGGGCAGCAGGGTGGAAGTGGAGAACAACGACAAGGAGGGCTGGGAGGCATCGGTCGGTAGAGGCCGGAGGGGAGGGCGGACGCGGGTCGTCGGCACAGATGGGGTGTCGTTGTTGTGGTGGTGGTGGTGGGCTGGGTGGCTTGTGGCTTGGAAGGATGACGTTACGTGGCGGGGATGGCGGTCGATGAAGACGAAGCAGGAGCAGGGTGGGAGCCGCGGTGGCTCGGGCGAGCAGTGGCATATTCTGTCGCCGATGAACGACCGTATGGCCTTCCGCATATTTCTCTCCTGTTTGGTTGCCTTGTGCGCAGTTGGCGGCATCGCTGGCTGTGGTGGCTCAGCAACAGGCGATAAGCCGACAGCGGCGGAACGGGCTAAGGCAAGCGAAGAAGCAGCCGAAGAACGGACCAAAACAAGCGAAGAAGCGGCAGAGGAACGAGCACACAAGGGCGAAGAAGCAGCGGAGGAACGGACCAAAACGAGCGAAGAAGCGGCAGAAGAACGAGCACACAACAGCGAAGAAGCCTCCAAGAAAAGCGAAGAAGCATCGGAAGAAGCAGCCAAAAAGAGTGAAGAAGCCAAGGAAGCCTCAGAAGAAGCGAAGAAAGCCGTCGAAGAACGCTAGTAGGGACCATGCCGGCGGCGGCGCGCCGGGATGGGGGTAGCAGGTCGTTCCCCCGCTGTAAAGCAAGTTCAAGTCCCCGCCTGCGGCGGGGAACTGCCGTCACTTGCGAACTTGCTTGCAGCTCCTCCACGACCTGCAAAGGCCGCACTCAGTTGGGCAGGTGCCCAACTGGCTCAAAGGAGCCCAAACCCTTGGAGGAAACCATGATGCACACCCCGATATCTGACCCATCCAATTGCTACGGGTTGCGCTGTCGAGCCGCCCTGGCATTAGGGCACGCGAGGAATTCGCTTGCTCGGCGGGGGCGGTGCTCGGCTTACATACAGAGCCGATGCGATCCCGCTGGCGCATACGACCATGAGAACGGGCACCCTGGAGCTGCAAGTCCCCGATGCGTTCGTGCAGGCCATCGCCGAGCGCGTCGCCGAGCTGCTGACCGACAGCCTCGCGGGAGGCAGCGCGCCGGAGCCGTGGATCGGCGTGGAGCAGGCCGCGGAGCACCTTGCGTGTCCGACGAGCCGCATCTACGATCTGGTGAGTCAGCGACGCCTCACGCCGCGCCGCGACGGACGTAGGCTGTTGTTCAAGCGCTCCCACCTTGACGCAGCGATCGAAGCCCTGTCGTAACGCCCGCTGTCCGCGTCCATCGCTAAAAAGGAGGAACCCCGATGGCCGCTCCCACGATCAAGACGAAGCATCCCGGAATCTACAAGCGGGGCTCCCGCTACATGATCGCCTACCGCGAGAATGGCAAGCAGCGGTACGAGACCTTCAGGACTCTCGATGAGGCCCGCCGCGCGAAGTCCGCGCGGGCGACGGACATCGAGCGGGGAGAGTTCGAGGGGCGCTCCCGGATCACGCTGCACGAGTACGCCCGCGAGTGGGTGGAGCGCTACCAGGGCCGCGGCCGGCGCGGATTCCGCGAGGGCACCCGCGACGAATACAAGCGCTTGCTGGAGGCGTACGCGCTGAAGTTCTTCCCGGCCGGTCTGCGGCTCACGGAGATCACGCCGAGCGGGATCGCGGGCTTCGTGGGATGGCTGTGCGACCCCGCCAAGCAGGAAGGGCGGACCCTCGGCGACCAGACGGTGCGCAACATCGTGACCCCGCTGCGCGCGTGCCTCGCCACGGCCGTCCGTGAGGGCCTGATCCGGTCGGGGAACCCCGCTCGGGACGTGGACCTCCCGCACCGCCCCACCGCCGAGGAGTCCGAAGAGGAGGAGGTCCAGGCGATGAGCCACGAGGAGCTATCGACGCTGCTCGGGATGCTCCCGGACAACTGGCGGATGTTCTTCTCGTTCCTGGCCTCCACAGGTCTGCGGATCAGCGAGGCCGTGGCGCTCCAGTGGCGGCACCTGGAACTCGACGGGTCCACACCACACGTCAAGGTCCGCCGAGCGCTCGTGAAGGGTCGCATGGGGCCTCCCAAGAGCAAGTACGGCAAACGGGAGATACCGCTCGACCACGCGCTCGTGCTGGAGCTGCGCGAGCACCGCAAAGCGTCGGAGTGGCCGGGCGCCGAGGACTTGGTGTTTCCGGCGAGCAACGGGGCGCCGCTGAACCAGGGCAACGTCCGCCGTCGCGTGCTCAAGCCGGCGCGCGAGGAGGCGTGCCTGGAGTGGGTCGGATTCCATGCCTTCCGCCACACCTGCGCGTCGATGCTGTTCGCCGAGGGCCGCAACGCCGTACAGGTCCAGCGGTGGCTCGGCCACCACTCCGCCGCGTTCACGCTCGACACCTATATCCACCTGCTCGACGGGGACATAGGGCAGCCGCTGAAGCTCGGGCGGGGTGCAGACGAAGCGCAGAGGTACAACAACGCACCTACCCTGGGCTGATCTCGCACACGGTGTGCGAGACCTTCCGTTAGATGGAGCCAAGGGGGCGTGGCGCTCGACAAAGGTGGCGACGTGAAGGCCACCGAGCCGTCTATCAGCGAGCGCGGTCGGTCCCGGTGCCGCCTGACGTACGGCGAAGCACTCTGGGTTTGCGACTACGAAGTTCTACGGCGCATCTACGGGTGGGCTTGGCGGCGTGAGGGCCTTGCGCTTGGCCCGTACTTCCCACCACCGGAAGGACGCGTCGAGCACGATGAGCTTTGCCCCCTTGGCCAGTTCGCCGTATTTTTCGAGCACGAAGTCGGGAGGGTCGAAGTTCGGCGGTTGACTCGGTGCCGGTAGTGGCTTTGCGGCATCGCGTTCCCGCGAGCGCGAAAGGCTGGCGATGGCCGCAAACGCTGAATCGACCAGCACGAAATCGGGCGTTCGGAGCACGTGGGCGAGTGCTCCCCGGTATTCCGCCCAGATGGGACCGAAGCTCGTCCAGTCTGTGATCATGTTGTCCCAGTCGCGTCGCGGCCGCAGCTCCTCGATTGCCGTCTCGGCCTCGTGCAGCTTCATGTACAGGGCCAGTGCGGCGTTTCGGCCTTCGCGCCGCCTATCGCTGCGCGCGAGGACTGACTGCACGGCCCCGGTACCGACGGCGCCCACGACGATACCCCCGACGCCGATAACGGCTGCTAGCTCAGGTTCCTGCACAGCCGACATCGTATGGGTCTATGGGCATAGGCTGCGCGCATAGGGGGCGGCGGCGATTCGCGAGGCGACCCTTGCGGCCCGTGCGACTGCCGGGGCGCGGCGGACGACTGCGATCACCAGGGAGCATCGCCTCAAACCGAGACACTACCGCGGTGTCGGGTGCAAACAAAGTGCAAACACGCCCCACGCCAACGCACTCCACCACGCCGGAAAACGATCGGGCGGATTCCCTGCACTAGAGCCAAATCGGCCGACTGCACGGCACCCCACGCAACGGTTGATTTGGTCTACGGAACCGAAGGTCGGGAGTTCGAATCTCTCCTGGCGCGTGGGAAAGCCGGGGTAGCGGCGATGGACGAGGCGGGATGGCCGATACGAGGCGCCCGTCGCGCTCAGGCTATAACTCCCGCTACCAAATCTCTCCCAACAGACGGATCATGTAGGGTGCCCCCGCGTGAGCGCATCAAATTCGATCCGCCGCTTCTTCAACCTTCAGCCCAAGCCCGAAGGACCCAGCACCGGAACAACCGGAACACGGCGGTGGCTCACTCTTGCCGGGGTCTGCCTCCTCGGCCTTCTCGTCGGCGTTGGCATCGGGGCCAGCGGCAAGGAAAAAACGACGACCGTGACGGTAGCCGGCGGCGTAACGACCGTCAGGGTCGGGGCGCGGAGGAGCCCCACGCACACAGTCACGCAGACCGTGGTGCATATCCACGTTCACACCCACATAGTGACGCAGACCGTCACCGCGCCGGCAGCCGAAGCGTCACCCCCGAACCCTCATGGGCAAGGAGAAGAAACAGGCGAAGAAGACGAAATTGGCTCCTCGAGCCACGCGACGGACGGCAAGTTCTGCTCTGAACACGAATGCATCGGAGACTTCGAAGGGGAGGAAGGAACAATTGTCGAATGCGCCGATGGCACCTATTCCCATGCCGGAGGTATCTCAGGCGCCTGCTCCGATCACGGCGGCGAGGGTTAGGGACTACGCGAGCTCCAACCTGCTGGGCCCGTGCTCCCGATCGGGCCGCGAGAAGCACGAGGCGCCGGACCGGACCCTCGAAACCGGACCTTTATCGGGCGCATCATCGGAGCGCATCAAGCGCCCCAGGCGCTATCCCACAACTGTCCGGGCTATCGGTATGATCGCAAGCTTCCGATGCCCAGATCCAGCGGTCGTAGGCATTTGGCTATCCGGCAACACAAGGCGGCAAGGCACGGGAACGTGCGCTTGCGGATGATGTCAAATCGAAGGGAGCTTCAATGTCAAGGCAGATCAAACCAGGCATCCGCAACTACTGGGTGGCGCTGGGGGCGGTGGTGGCTGCTGTCTTGCTCCCAGCCGGAGCCGAGGCCCATACCGGCGATTTCGCCCAGTTCAACTACTGCCCGTCGACGACCCCAGGTGTAGCCCATTGCTTGCACGCCGTAACCGAAAGCGGGGAACTCGTCCTCGGCAAAGTGAAAGCGTCGCTCGTCAATCCGGTGACAGTTCAGGCTGGTTACTCGACGGCAAACGCCGAAGGATTCTCGACGCTCTATCCGGCGACCAATGGCGAAACGCTCTCGAAAACCCCACAGCCGGTGCCGGGTGGACT
This sequence comes from uncultured Solirubrobacterales bacterium, assembly GCA_963747875.1. GTDB lineage: Bacteria > Actinomycetota > Thermoleophilia > Solirubrobacterales > Solirubrobacteraceae > Palsa-744. The sequence goes on along the minus strand of CAVVGU010000001.1, from coordinate 3,137,198 downwards.
GTTGGGTATCCTGCCACCTAGCTCCTCGCCTCCGCTCGTCAAACAGCTGGCGAAACGTTTTTTTGAAAATAGGTGGACAAAGGTAGATGCGACACTCGAACTCGCCGAGCCAGCTGGTGCGATCGCGCTCAGCGTGTTCAACGCGCTCGTCGAAGAAGGCGTAGCGCTACAGCTGAAGGTCAAGGTGCACCTTGAAAACCCGTTCCTCGGCAGCTCGTGCTACATCGGCTCCAATGGCTCGCCGATCGTCTTGAACTTCACGACCGGCATTACAAGCCCGCCCGAACCAAACCAGCCGATCGACGGGAAACCGGGTTTTGTTGAAATCAAAGATGACGGCGAACTCGCCGAGTTGACACAGAGCTCACTGGTGGACAACGCGTGGTCTGCCCCAGCGGCCACCGGCTGCGGCGGCCCGATCTCATTTCTAGTCGACCCGCTCGTCGACGCGAGGATCGGGTTGCCAGCTGCGGCGGGGCACAACACGGCGATCCTGAACGAGACCCTCGATACCGCGACGGTTGCCTCTGTAAACGATCATTAGGTCGTCCTCTGCCCGGAGGGACAGCCCGGCGGCCGCCCGGCTGTCCCTCGATGCTGCAAGGCTCGCTTCAGCCTACGATATGTTCTAGCGCTACTGCTCGCTTTTTTCTCCCTCAAGGAGTCAAGATGTCCGACCAACACTCCCAGCCCGGACCGTCCGATGGCACGCTCACGCGGGGGGGTGAGGTGATCACGAAGGTGAGCTCCTCCTCAGTCGGCGAGACGGTGGCTCGTCTCACGGAGGTGGTGGCGGCGAGGGGGATGAAGGTGTTCGCGGTGATCGATCACAGCGGCGAGGCGAGCGATGTCGGGCTCGATCTGCGCGATACTAAAGTCATCATGTTCGGTAGCCCCCAGGCGGGAACGCCGGTGATGGTCGCGGAGCCGCTCGCAGCGCTGGATCTGCCGCTCAAGGTATTGATCTGGTCCGATGGGAATCAGACTAAGGTCAGTTACACCGCGCCCGCCGCGCTGGCCGCCCGCTATGGGCTCGCCGACGAGCTAGCCGCGCGACTCGCCGGCATCGACCTGGTGACCGACGCCATCATCGACGGTTAGCCGGCACTCGAGGATGCCGAGTCGTCTTGCCCTCTACCGCTGACCCAGCTGATGCGTCGGTGCACAGCACCGGCGGGGATGAGAGCGGACGAGCGGACGCTGGGGGCGAGGTGGGGAGCGATCCCGATCCGCGTTTCACATTTGCCAACGAGCGCACCTACCTCGCGTGGAATCGGACGGCGCTCGCGCTGATCGTTGGAGGACTCGCGGTTGCCCAGTTCGTCAAGGTCGGCTTTGCGGGCGCACAACTAATTGTGGCGCTGCCGCTGATCGCGCTCGGTGCCTTCGTGTCGTATCGGAGCTACCGCAATTGGCAACGCAACGACCAAGCTCTCCGCCTCGCGCAATCGCTGCCCGCTTCGGATCTGCCGCGGACCCTGGCTTACGGGGTGGGGGTCTTCGCCGTTGGCGCCACTGTCCTGGCGCTCGTTCACTTCGCATCGTGACCGGTAGGATGCGTTCGTGCAAGGACTCTCGCTGTGGTCTGAGGCCTCGTTCCTGTCGGTGGGCTCCAGAGGCTCGTTCCTGTCGATCGGGTCGGTGGGCTCTGCGCTCTCCGTGGGGGCGGTCGGCTCTGCGCTCTCGATCGGGTCGGTCGGATCCTTCGCCTCGGCATTCTCGATCGGCTCCGTCGGGTCACTCGGCTCGGTACTCTCGGCCCGGGCGAGAGCGTCGGTGCTCTCGCGCAAAGCCACCGGAGCGCTCCTCGGCGAGACAGAGCACGGACGCGCGGGCACACTCTTGACGGGCGCGCTGGTCGCGCTCGCCGCCGGCTCCATCCTCTGGCAAGCCCGGCCGCTGGTCGCGCTCGCCGCCGGCTCCATCCTCTGGCAAGCCCGGCCCCGACGGGCCTGAGCGGCGCGCTCAGGTGAGCGAGTCGGCCCAGTCGCGCAGGCGTCCTGAGAGCTGCGGCGCAGCCGGGCTCACCTCCACGACCACGTCCGCGGGAATGTTGGCCTTCCGCGCCGCCGCCAGGATCGCGTCGGGAGAGGGGGCCTCGTAGAGGCAGTAGGTGCGCCGCCGGTCGGCGCTCAGGAACGAGAACAGCCAGCGCACGCCCTCGCCGCCGTTTACCTCTTCGATCAGCTCCACGTCGTCGCTCGTGAGATCGAGCTGATCGGCGAAGCTGCGCTCGATGACGTACAACGGCATCGACTAGATCGTAGCCGACGCCAATCCGTGCCGATGGGCGAACGAGGCGGCCTCGGTGCGATTGGCGCAATCGGTCTTGCGCAGGATGCTCCGGACGTGGTTGGCGGCGGTGTGCCCGCTGATCGAGAGAGCTCCGCCGATCTCCTTGTTGCTGAGTCCTTGGGCGACCAGCCCGAGGATCTGCGCCTCGCGTGGCGAGAGCCCGTTCGGGAGGTGGGCAGCGGTGGCAGATACGCCGAGCCCGTGAATCCTGGCGAGCAGCGCGCGCATACCGATCCGCTCGGCCAGCGCCGCAGCCTCGCTCGCCAGGGTCTGCGCGCGGGTCCGCCCTGCGCCCCCGCGTGTATTTAGGAAGCGCGCGTACTCGTAGGCGGTGTGCGCGACCCACGTCGGCATCTCCATGCGTCGGTTCAGCTCGAGTGCCCGCTCGAAGTGCTCTTCGGCGCGCTCGGTCTCGCCCAGCGTCGCGGCGAGCATTCCGAGGTACCGGTCGGCGGCCCCGTAGCAGCTGACCAGATGGCCGATCGTCACGTTGGCACCTGCGAGCGGCGCGAGCTCGGGGTACACGGTGGCCGCCACCGCCTCGTCGCCGAGTGCGGTGCAGGCGTCGGTCAGATAGGCAAGCGTGGCCGCCCACAGCGACGTGCGGAGGCCGTCGATGCCCCCTGCCGCGAGGCGCGAAAGCTCGCGTCGCGCCTGCGCCTCCATCCCCAGCTCGACGAGCACGGCGATCAGCCCGGGACGCCATGGCCCCTCGCGCTCGGCGTCGCCGGCGAGGATCCTGATAACCGGTGCCAGCTCCGCGAGCCGCCCCTGCTCGCGGCGGATGCTGAACATCTGGATCCCATATGTCCCGGTGGCGTCTCGGCCAGTCAGCAGCCTCCCCCACTCGTGGGATCGCTCCGCCATCGCCTCGGCCTCGGCGAGCTGCCCGTCACAGAGCGCGATCGCCGAGGCGTAGTGCTCGGCCACGTGGTGCATGAACGGCTGCGCGGTGCGCTCGGCCATCTGGCGCAGAACGCGCACCTCAGCCCGCGCGGAAACCAGATCGCACATCGATACGAAGGTCGGCACACGCCAGGCCATCGCCTCGGTCCGCAGCTCGGCATCCTCCAACTCCTCCGCGAGGTCCTTCCCCTCGGTGAGCATCGTGAGAATCTCCTCGAGCGGGCTCGTGCCGCGCGCCCAGTACGAGCGCACCAGCACCCTTGCGAGCCCTGAGCGATCATCCAGCCGCCGCGCCAGCTCGATCGCGTTGCCACGCACGATCGCGCCGCGCTCGCGGTCGCCCCGGAGGTCGAGCGCGCGCGCGAGCCCGGCGAGCAGCCCGACGCGCAGCTCCGGACTGTCCCCCTCTGCGAGCCCGGGAATCGCCTCCTCCAGTAGGTCGATCGTCTTCTGGCTGAAGATCCCGGGCCGCCAACCAGCGTCCTCGTAGCCGACCGCGGCCCGGGCGAGCAACTCGCCGCTGTCCTGCTCGCGCGCGATCGCCGCCGCCGCGGCGAACGCCTCGAACGCGGCTGTGGCGTTACCGGCCCGGTTATGGGTACCGCCGAGCTGGAGCAGCGTCTCGGCTCGCTCTCGCTCATCGGCGATGCCGAGGCCGATCGCGGCGTGCAGGTGCGACGCCGCCTCGCCGAAGGCGAGCGCGGCGCTGGCGGCCTCGGCGGCGCGAACGTTGTAGTGGATCGCGCGCTCGTTGCCGCCGAGCGGGGCGGCGGCGGAGAAGTGGTGGGCAAGGTCAGCGAGCGCTCCCTCGGACCTCCCGGCAGCGACGAGCGCCTCGCCGATGCGCAGGTGAAGCTCGGCCCGTCGCGCGAGCGAGAGCCGGTCGTAGACGGCCCGCCGTACCAGCTCGTGCGTGAAGCGGCAGACGAGCCTGGGCGCGGGGAGCTCCTCGACCATTCCGCTGGCCACCGTCTCCGCCAGCGCGGCGAGCAGCTCCCGCTCGGCCAGCCCGGCGGCGAGACGGATCACGTCGAGCTCGAACTCTGGCCCGATCGTGGCGGCCAGCTCCAGCAGCTCCGCAGCCTCGGGGTCCAGCCGCGCGAGTCGCTGGCTGACGACCTCCCGTACACCGGTTGGAGTCGCGAGCTCACGCAGCGGGCGGACCACCCCGATCCGTCCGCCGCCGACCTGCACCGTCCCGGTCTCACTCAGGGCTCGCCACAGCTCGCACACGAGGAACGCATTGCCGTCGGTGAGCTCGTGGATCGTCACCGCGAGCTCGTGCGCCTCCCTGTCGAGGTCGCATTCGGCGGCACGTCGTACGAAGTCGGCGACATCGGCGCCGGAGAGCGCATCGAGTCGCATCCGCACGACGTCCTCCGAGCGACGCAGGTCGGCGAGCGTTTCGGTCAGCTCGCGCGGCATGTCCACCTCGGTGTCGCGGAACGTCACGACGAGCAGCACGCGCCCGCCCCAGACCACGCGTGCCAGGTGGCGCAGGAGCAGGAGCGTCCCCGCGTCGGCCCAGTGACCGTCCTCGAGCACGAGCAGTACCGGCCGCCGGCGGCTGGCGTTTGCGAGCAGAGCGGCGACCGCCGTGTGGAGCCGGTGGCGCCCAGTGTCCGGGTCGGCGTCGAGGGGCACTGCCAGCCCGGGAACCCGAGCTGCGAGGTCCGGCAGCAGCCGCGTCAGCTCACCCGCTCCCGGACCGAGCTCGGCCACGGGGTCCTCGGCGCGCTCGGCTACCCGCACGAGACGATCGAGCGCTTCGACGAACGGCCCGTAGGGCGTCGGAACGACCGCGTCGCAGGCGCCGTAGAGGATCAGCGTTCCCCGCTGGGCCGCCGCGCCGGCGAACTCGCGCACGAGGCGGCTCTTGCCGCAGCCGGGCTCGCCGGCCAGCAGAACGACACGGCGGCGCTCGCCCACAGCGCTCGGCAGTAGCGTGTGGAGCAGATCGAGCTCCGCCGAGCGCCCAACAAACGGGAACGTCGAGGCGGGGCGCAGCGAGTCGGGCAGATCGTCGATCCCGTCGCTCATGACACCATCGACGATAGTCAGATCTGACCATCGCGTCGATCCGATCAGAAGGCAGCGCGCGTGAAATTGGATCAGATCGGGTCATGACAGGATCACAGGCCAGGCGTACATTCGCTCCCATAGGTCATTCGACGATCGCGAGGAAAGAGCATGAGCACGCACACAATCACGACCGCATCCGCGCGCCAGGAGCTTCCGTCGTTCGGCGGGCGCTTGGTCACCCCCGAAGATGCGAACTACGACGAGGCCCGCAGGGTCTACAACGCGATGATCGATAGGCGCCCGGCGCTGATCGCCTATGCCACCGACGCAGCCGACGCAGCCAGTGTGGTGTCCTTCGCACGTAACCACGGGTTGCTGCTGGCCGTTCGCGGCGGGGCGCACAACGGGGCCGGACTGGGGGTCTGCGACGACGGCGTGGTGCTGGACCTCTCCGAGCTGAAGAGCGTGGAGGTCGATCCGGGCGCGCGGACGGTCCGCGTGGGCGGGGGCTGCACGTGGGGCGAAGTCGACCGCGCGACCGCCGCGCACGGGCTCGCCACACCGAGCGGCATTATCTCGACGACGGGCGTCGGCGGCCTCACACTCGGCGGGGGCATCGGCCACCTGACGCGCATGTGCGGGCTCACGATCGACAACCTGCTCGAGGCGGACGTCGTGCTCGCCGACGGCGAGCGGGTCCGCGCCAGCGCGAACGAGCACCCAGACCTGTTTTGGGCGATCCGCGGCGGGGGCGGGAACTTTGGCGTGGTCACGTCGTTCCTCTTTCGCCTGCACGAGGTGGGCACGATCCTCGGCGGACCGACGTTCTGGCCGGTCGAGCTGGGCGCCGAGGTGCTCAGCGCCTACAGCGAGTTCCTGCCGAACGCGCCACGCGAGCTGAACGGATTCTTCGCCTTCACCACCGTCCCCCCAGCGCCCCCGTTCCCCGAGGAGTTGCATATGCGCAAGGTCTGCGGAGTCGTCTGGTGCTACGTCGGCGACGCGGAGAGCGGCGCGGGGGCGATGGCGCCGCTATTGGAAGCGTTGCCTGAGCCGCTGCTGCACGGCGTCCAGCCGATGGGACACCCGGATCTACAGAGCGCCTTCGACGGGCTGTACCCATCCGGCGACCAGTGGTACTGGCGCGCGGACTTCGTCAAGCAGATACCCCCCGCCGCCGCCCGGGAGCACGCCCGCTTTGGCGCCGCGATGCCAACGATGCAGTCGACGATGCACCTGTATCCGGTGGACGGCGCCGCCCACGATGCAGCGCCCGCGGACACCGCGTGGAGCTACCGGGACGCGGTCTGGGCGACCGTGTACGCGGGCGTGGACCCCGACCCGGCGAACGGTGAGGCGATCCGGCGCTGGTCGGTCGACTACTTCGAAGCGCTTCACCCCTACTCAGCCGGGGGCGCCTACGTCAACATGATGATGGACGAGGGCCAGGAGCGGGTGCGCGCGAGCTACCGCGAGAACTACGACAGGCTGACGCGTGTCAAGGCCCAGTACGACCCCGACAACCTGTTCCGCGTCAACCAGAACATCGAGCCCGCGTAGCGAGGTCCGGGCCAGGGTGCTTCCAAGTGCGGGACAGTGAGCTCAGCCGGAGAGAGACCGTATGAGGGTCGAGGAGCAGCCAGCCGGGTCCGCCCCGCTCAGCCCCCGCGCCCCCGCATGTGGGCGGTGCGGCGGAAGAGCTCGGTTACGCCGAAGTGTGGAGCGATGCGCTCCGCGAGGCCGGGGGCGAGCTGGGCGAGCGCGAGCGCGGGGCGAACGGGGGCGCCGCTCTCGATCACCTCGGGGAGATCGCGGTGGATCGCGTGCACCACTGCGTCGGCGACCTTCTCGATCGTGGTCTCCCCCATCAGGCGGTTGGCTTTGAGGCCCTCCTCATCGACCATCCGCTGGTACATCCCGTCCCCGCGGATGAAGCCGGGGCAGACGACCGAGAACCCCACGGGCGCCGAGCGGTACTCGGCGCGCAGCGACTGTGTGAACCCGATCAGCCCGGCCTTCGTGGCGGCGTAGGGCTCGTCGTAGGCGGGGCCGATCTTGCCCCCGAGGGAGGAGATGAAGAGCACGTGTCCGCGCCCCCGGGCGAGCATCCCGGGCACCACCCGGTGGGTGAGCAGCATGGGGGCGGTGAGGTTGAGGTCGATCATCCCCGTGAGCTCCTCCCGGGTGAGGGTGGTGAAGGCGCCCACCGCCTCGGTCCCGGCGTTGTTGAGCAGCAGATCGATTGGCCCCAGCGCGGCCTCGGCGCGCTCGATCAGCGGGTCGAGCTGACCGAGATCGGCGAGATCGGCGGGTAGCGCCGCGGCGCGGACGCCGAGCCCCTCGAGCTCGGCGGCCAGCACGGCTAGGGCCCCCTCGCTGCGCGCGGCGAGCCCGACGTTCATGCCCTCCCGCGCGAAGCGACGGGCGAGGTGGGCGCCGAGCCCTCCGGATGCCCCGGTGACCAGGGCTGTGCGACCTCGCAACTGCTCCATCGGAGCTCCCTTCGCTCGTGTGAGAGATGAAATCGAGTATCTGTACAACCTTAGTAATAGCTGACGGGGAGTTGACGTTGGTATTGCCGGCGAAGCCCTCCAGGAATTGAGGCGCCCCACCGAAACTACCTCCAAGCTGGCGTGTCGTAGCTGACGATGTGTGGTCGCTTGCGATTCGACCGCGCGCGGAACAAACCCCGACCAGCCCAACGCTCCCAGGAGGCCAATAGTGCTCTCGAACCCATTGCGCGCGGCAGTGCTCGCCAGCGTGCTCTCGCTACTCGCCCTGGCGAGCTCCGCCGGCTCGGCCGGTGCAGTCGAATTGACATCGTCGATCACCTCGCCCGCCGGCCCGACGTACGCGCTCAACGACGAAAGCGAATCCTCCCCGCCTCCTGCATTCAAAGTCGAAGGCACGACGAACATCGGCGGGAAGCTCTCGCTGCGCTGCTACTACGGCACTGGATCTACAAGCGAAAGCTACAGCACCCTCGTCGAAGAAGTGACACCGAGCTCGGAAAAATTCTCGGCGGAGGTGCCGGCGAAGGAACTGCACGTCGGCCCCTGCGTCCTGCGCGCAGTGCCGTTCGGCAACGCTGAAGCCCACCCTCCTGGCAGCGCTGTAGAAGAATCGGGAGATCCGTTCAAGGGCCCCCGTATTGTGGGCTCCGTTTTCAAACTGATCCCAAATGCCAGCAACCACTACAACTATGAAATTGAACCTAGCTCCTTGTCGGCCTACTTCGATATCGAGTCGGTGGGCCGCTGTGGGTTGGCTTTCTCGAACCTGTACGCCCCCGAAAAGCTGACCGAAAGCGAACCGCTGTTCTACTGCAACGGGGCGCTCCCAATGCAAGATATTCCCCCGTCCGGACCGTCCACCCGCTCGCCGCTGCAGATCGACGGGGCGAACGCCTACAGCCCAGCGGCGGCGCACGCCGTCGAAGCCAAACTCGAAGTCAAAGCGCTTCTCCCGGGGGCACCGCAGGTGACCGTGACCAAGACCTTTGAACCTCTGACCGGCCAGGTCACCGTCGATGAGGTCGACCCGATCGTCAAGTGCTTCCCGCAGAGCGTCTCCCCACCCACCCTGGCCAGCTGCACGAGCTTCGTCTCCACGGGGGTGCAGCTTGAACGGACCTGGCAGACGAGCAACGCCAATCAGGTGGCGCGGATGACCGACACCTGGCACTCGACCGACGGGGCAACTCATTCGCTGAACGCGCTCTATGACCAGGAAACAGCTAACGAAGGCAAGGAAGGCGGCGCCTACGAGTTTCCGGGCACCAACGTCTTCTCCGCGACAAGCAAAGGGGAGACGGTGGCATTGCCCGCGGGCCTGGGCAGGATCTACTACAAGGAGGACGCCAAGACGCTCGGCGAAGGAGACGGCGAACATCCACAGGGAGCGATCGTCTACGACACACCGCCCAGCGGACCGCTGTCGGTCTACCTTGGATCCAGCTCCGAAAAAGGCCTCAACGGCTTCGAGATGCCCTACCAGGGCACGATCCCCGCGGGCGGCTCGTACACCCTGCGGTTGGCCTTCATCCAGGCCTACAAGCTCCCCGAAGTCGAAGCGCTGTCCGCGGAAGTGCTCGCGGGCTATCCCCCGAGCTCGCCTCCCTCGTTGACGATCGCGTCCCCGGCGAACGGCACGACGGTTACGACGCCGAGCGTCACGGTCTCGGGCACTGTCACGGACACGCGGGTGATCACGTCGTTCACGGTTGCGGGCAAAGCCGTGAGCGTGGGAGCGGGAGGCGCGTGGTCGGCAAGCATCCCCCTCACCAAAGGCGCCAACACGATCAAGGCGCTCGCGACCGACCAGGCGGGCTTCTCGACGGAAAAGTCGGTGAGCGTGACCTACGCACCGGTCCCGCCGGCGGCGCACGCCAGGCAGGAGGGCTCGACCAGCGGAGCGAACGGGGAGGTGAAGTTCGCGATCCTGTGCAGCGGCCCGGCGGGCACGAGCTGCGAAGTCGAAGCGACGCTCACGACGCTCGAGAAGACGCACAACGGCAGGCTGATCGCGGTCTCCGCGCGGCGCCACGGGCACGGTACCCGCTCCACGCAGGTGATGGTGGGCTCCACGAAGCTGACGATCCCGGCGGGCCAGCGAGTGAAGATCGAAATCCTGCTCAACCCCACGGGGAAAAGCCTGCTCGCGCGGTTCGGCAAACTGCCGGTGCATCTGACGGTCGTGCAGACGAGCGCGGGGCACCACGCGACGGTGATCGCACAGAACCTCACGATCACGCCCCACAGGACTAGGCACAAACGGCATCGCCATCGCCGTCATCACCACCACTGAGCCACACCACCACTGAGCGCCGGGGCGACTGAGCCCGGTCGTGCCGAGGGCTTGGCGGCGGATCGCCACACCCAGGGAGGGAGGGACGCGGCCAGGCGCGGCTACGAGAGCTGCTGGTAGATCAGGAAGACGTTCAGCGCGCTGATTAGCGCGACGAGCGCGAACGCGGCGAGGGTGGTGGGGAGCCGGTTGACGTGGACCCCCATGACCTCGCGGTTGGAGGTGAGGAGCACGAGGGGGATGAGGGCGAAGGGGATGCCGAAGGAGAGGATGACCTGGCTGAAGACGAGCACCTGGGTGGGCCCGAGGCCGAGGGCGAGGATGGCGATCGCGGGGGCCATGGTGACGAGGCGGCGGGCGACGAGGGGGATGTTGAGACCGACGAAGCCCTTCATGACGACCTGCCCGGCGTAGGTACCGACGGAGGAGGAGGAGGCGCCGGAGGCGAACAGCGCGACGGAGAAGGCGAGCGCGGCGCCGCCCCCAACGAGCTGGCCGAAGGCGGCGTGGGCCTGGGGGATGGTGCTCACGTCGGCGTGCCCGGTGTTGTGCAGGAGCTTGGCGGCGACGGCGAGCATGGCCATGTTGACGAGCCCGGCGAGGCCGAGGGCGATGATCACGTCGAGGCGCTCGAAGCGCAGCACGCGGCCGCGCTCGCGGTCGTTGCGTACGGGGGTGCGCCCGTTGGTGAGGGCGGAGTGGAGGTAGATCACGTGGGGCATCACGGTGGCCCCGATGATCCCCACGGCGAGGTAGAGGCTGCCGGAGCCCGCGAGATGGGGTACGAGCCCACCGAGGGACTCCCGCGCGGAGGGGCCGATGCGCAGCGCCTCGTAGAGAAAGCCGAGGAGGATCACCCCGAGCAGGGCGGTGATGGCGAGCTCGAAGCGGCGGTAGCCGCGGCGCTGGAGATCGAGGATCACGAAGGCGATCACGCCGGTCATGAGCCCCGCGGTGAGGAGGGGTACGCCGAACAGCAGGTTGAGCCCGAGCGCGGCGCCGACGAACTCGGCGATGTCGGTGGCCATGGCCATCACCTCGGCCTGCACCCACATGCCCCACGCGAGCGGGCGGGGGTAGCGAGCGGCAAAGAGCTCGGGGAGGTTGTGGTCGGTGATCACCCCCAGCTTGGCGGAGAGATACTGGATCAGCATCGCCATTAGGTTGGCTACGAGCACGACCCACAGCAGGAGGTAGCCGAACTGGGCGCCGCCCTGGATGTTGGTGGCGAAGTTGCCGGGATCCACGTAGGCGATGGCGGCGACGAACGCGGGGCCGAGCATCGCGAGGGTGGCGCGTAGGCGACCGCGTTCGAGTAGCCGCTCCAGGGGACTGGGGGGGAGGATCCCCTCCAGGACGGGCGCGGCCTGGGGCTGGGCGCTCATGAGGCAACCGCCGAGTGACCAGACCCGGGGGATCCGCCGGGCGCAGCCTGGGGCTGGGCGCTCACGGGGCGACCGCCGTGTGCCGAGACGCGGAAGACCCGCCCGATGCGACCCCCGGGTGCTCGGGGCGCTCAGACCCGGGGGAGTCATCGGGCGCAGCCCCCGCGCGCCCCGAGTGACCAGACCCGGGGGACCCGCCGGGCGCGCCCTCGACGCCCTCGACCTCGACGCGCATCGCGCGGGCGAGCTGGCCGCCGATGGTGTGCTCGCGCTCGCAGAAGCTCACGAAGAGGGGACCCCCGAAGGGCTGGCGGTCACGCACCTGGAAGGAGTCTCCGGGGGAGATGCCGCGTTCGGAGAGGTAGCGGAGCATCTGGGGGTCGGCGTCGGACACACGCACGAACACGCCGCCCTCCCCGGGCTGGAGGCTCTCGAGGCTGCGGGTTTCGGGCTCGCGCAGTTGCAGGTCGGCGCTGGGGATGGGGTCCCCGTGGGGGTCGAGGGTGGGATCCCCGAGCTTGGCGGCGATGAGCTGCTCGAGCTCGTCGGAGAGCACGTGCTCGAGCACCTCGGCCTCCTCGTGCACGCGGTCCCAGGGCATCTCGAGGGTCTCGGCGAGGAACAGCTCGAGGAGGCGGTGGTGGCGGATCACCTCGAGGGCAACCTTGCGGCCCTGGGCGGTGAGCCGCACACCGCGGTAGGGGAGGTGGGTGATGAGCCCGAGCTCCTCGAGCTTGCGCAGCATGGCGGACACGGAGCCCGCTGTGATCCCGAGGCGCTCGGCGAGGGCGTTGGTGGATACGGGCTCGTCCCCGCGGGACTCGAGGGTGTAGATGGCCTTGCAGTAATCCTCCACGGCGGAGGACCTCGTCAATTCTTGGGCAGCCACAAAACAAATCTTATGGCATGCCAAATCTTTTGTCAAGGCACGGCCAGATTCAGAGGCGCACTGCGCGGGGGGGCGACTTTTAGGAAAGATGCGTGCGTGAATCGCGAGTATGAGCTGCAGACCCACCGTGTGGAGGACCGCCATTGGTGGTACCGCGGGCGCCGGCGTGTGCTGGAGCGCACGATCGAACGCCTGGGCCTGCCCGCGGGGGCGCGCATTCTCGATGCGGGTTGCGGGAGCGGGCGCAATATGGTGGATCTCGCGCGCCACGGGAGGGTCACTGGGGTGGAGATCTCCGAGGCGAGCGCTGCGATCGCGCGGGGCCGAGACGTGGGTGAGGTGGTGGAGGGCTCGGTGCTGGAGATGCCGTTCGCGCCGGAGAGCTTCGATCTGGCGGTCTGCTTGGACGTGATCGAGCACCTCGAGGACGACCGCGCGGCGCTGCGCGAGCTGCGCCGGGTGCTCGCTCCCGGGGGAGTCCTGCTGGTGACGGTGCCGGCGTACCAGTGGCTGTGGAGCGGCCACGACGTGATCAACCACCACCACCGCCGCTACAACCGCGACACGTTGGAGCGGGCGGCGCGCGAGTCGGGGTGGGAGTGTGCGCGTACGACGCACTTCAACTCCCTGCTGCTGCCGGTGGCGATCGCGCTGCGCGCGTTGGACCGGGTGCACGCCAGTACCACCGAATCGAGCCTCGACCTGTGGATCCCCCCGGCGGTGGTGAACTGGGCGCTGCAGCAGCCCCTCAACCTCGAGGCGGCGGCGATCGCCCACGGCAGCAGCATCCCGGCGGGACTCTCACTGATGGCGGTGTTGCGGTAGCTCCCTAGGGGTATGCGGAAACGATTGGGGCTCTTTGTGATCGTCCGCGCGGGTGAGCCCGCCAACGGCGCGTGTGGGGGCGGGGCATCCTACCCCGCCGCCTCGCGACTCAGCCCCGGACCGGTGTGTGCTTGCCCATGCCGGTGGACGCGCTCCGCGAGGGGCTCAGAGCGGGGGTCGGCCACGAGGAGCACAGAGCGCGGCATCGGCCGCGAGGAGCACAGAGCGCGGGTCCGCGCGGGATCGGCCGCAGGGAGCTCAGAGCGCGGCATCGGCCGCGAGGAGCACAGAGCGCGGGTCCGCGCGGGATCGGCCGCAGGGAGCTCAGAGCGCGGCATCGGCCGCGAGGAGCACAGAGCGCGGGTCCGCGCGGGATCGGCCGCAGGGAGCTCAGAGCGCGGCATCGGCCGCGAGGAGCACAGAGCGCGGGTCCGCGCGGGGTCCGCCGCGGGGAGCTCAGAGCGCGGCGTCGGCGGCGGGGTGCATCCGGAAGGTCCAGGCGCGGTTCGCGAGGAAGGTGAACACGACCACGATCGCGGTCGCGCACACCTGCCCGAGCAGCTCGTCGAGGCCGGCGTTGTGCACGAACACGAACACCAGCCCGAGGTTCGCCACCAGGCCGCAGCCCTGCACGACGAACCACCGCACGGGCGTGAGCGGGTCCCCGACGTGCCCCTTGAATGTCCAGCGGCGGTTCCACAGGAAGCCGTTTACGGTCCCCACGGCGAACCCGATCCCCGATGCGGCGAGATACCACATCCCGAACCCCTTGAGCAGCACTGTGTACACGACTAGGCTCAGCAGGGTGTTGGAGACCCCTACGATCCCGAACTTCACGAACTGTCGCGTCATCGTGCTCCCCAATCCCTTAGACCCATCCTCCGCGGCGCTGAGCCGAGCGTTAGGCGCGTCCTCTACTCTTTGCATGACCGCTACTTAACCAGCTTTGCAAGTCCCCGTGTCCGAGTCCCCGCCCCGTTCCCCCACACTCCTCAGCGTTGTTGCGCCCGTCTACAACGAGGAGGAGCTCGTCGAGCGCTTTGTGCGCCGGGCCTGCGCCGCGGTGGCCGACTACACGTTCGAGTTGGTGCTCGTCAACGACGGCTCCAGCGACGCGACCCCGGAGCTGCTCGACCGGATGGCGAGGGAGGACCCGCGCATTAGGGTGATCCACCTCTCGCGCAACTTTGGGCACCAGGCGGCGCTCACGGCGGGGTTGGAGCACGCGGTGGGGGATGTGGTCGCGATGATCGACGCCGACCTACAGGACCCCCCGGAGCTGATCCCCACGATGGTGGCCCGCTGGGAGGCGGGCGCGGACGTGGTCTACGCGGTGCGCAAGCAGCGCGAGGGGGAGACGGCCTTCAAGCTGGCCACGGCGTCGTGGTTCTACAAGCTCTTCGACAAGCTCGCACAGGTGGACCTGGAGCCCAACTCGGGCGACTTCCGCCTGCTCGACCGCCGCGCGCTGGACGCGCTGCTGACGATGACGGAGCGCTCGCGCTTCCTACGCGGGATGACGGTGTGGGTGGGCTTCACCCAGACGGCGGTGCCGTACGAGCGCGATGCACGCCACGCGGGGGAGACGAAGTACACGCTGCGCAAGATGTTGCGCTTCTCGCTGGACGCGATCGCTTCGTTCTCCCACGTACCTCTCCAGCTCGCGACCTATGTGGGACTGCTCTCGGCGGGCCTCGCGTTCGTGACGATTCCGATCGTGATCGCGTTGCACTTCGCGGGCTCCTACCTCCCGGGCTTCGGGTCGCTGACGATCGCGATCCTGCTGCTCGGCGGCATCCAGTTGATCGCGCTGGGGGTGATCGGGGAGTACGTGGGGCGTATCTATGACGAGGTTAAGCACCGTCCTCTGTACATCGTCCGCGATGAGCGCAACCGCCCGGAGGAGCGCGCGGGCTCGCTCGCTCCGATCGCCCGCGCAGGGCTCCCGGCCCGCTCCCCTGAGCGGATCGGGTGATCGGCCCCCACGCCCCCCATCTCGGCGAGCCCCCTCACTCGCGGCGAGGAGCCTCGGTCGGCGGGTGCACCAGCCGTGCCCTCATCGCAGGCCGTGCCCTCATCGCAGGCCGTGCCCTCATCGCAGGCCGTGCCCTCATCGCAGGCCGTGCCCTCATCGCAGGCCGTGCCCTCATCGCAAGCCATGCCCTCATCCTCGGCAGCGTCCCCGAGGAGCCCGCCTAGCATGGAGCATCGCCAGGAGCGCATCCGGCTCGAGACACCGAGGCATCGCATCGAAGGGCTGATCACTCTCGCCCGCGACGGCTACCGCAGCCGGGTCTCCGATCTTCTGAACGCCTCCGAGCGCGACTTCCTGACCCTCACGGACGTCTCGCTCGAGCCCCTCAACGGAGGGCCGATGGAGAGTCACCCCTTTCTCGCGGTGGCTCGCCGCCACATCGTCTTCGCGGTCTCCCCCCTGGAGGAGGAGCCCGACGGGTAGGTGAGGGGTGGATGCGGCCGGGTGTCCACACACCGGCAATGAGGGTATGCCGCCGGGCGCCCACACACCAGCAGTGGGGGTAGACGACACCGGGCGTCCCCACCGGCCGGTGGGGGGGTTGACAGCGATGGGCCGACAGCGGCGATGATGGACTTCCCACCGGGTGTGGCTGCCCCTAGCCGCGCGTGACACCGGCAAAGCTCCACGGTCCGGTGAGAAGGCGGCTCGTCCGCAGAATAGCTCCACGGTCCGGTGAGAAGGCGGCTCGTCCGCAGAATGATTGCCGGGCGAGGCGTGTGTAGGCTTCTGGTGGGGGAGAGCGTTGTGCCTGGCAGACAGAGGCGCTCTGCCCTGGTCAAACCGAGAACGCCGAGCTACTTTTAGAGAAAACGCATCGACGAAAGGATCTCCTTGGCTCCCGACATGCTGACGAGAATACGAGGTGAACTAGAGGAGCGCATGGCCGCTTTGCACCCCTTCCTGGACGAGTACCACCGTCTGCTCGCCGCCGCCGACACGCTCGCCACCGTCGAAGCCGAAGTGGCCGCCAGTGCCCTCGCAACCGCCAACGCGGCGCACCAGGTACGCGATCCCCCCGACGTCGTTGGTCGCGCGCGCAAATCGACACGCAACACAACCGGTGGGACCCGCCGCGTACGCAACGCCTCCGGCGACGCGAGCCGCCGCGCACCCAACGCCCCCGGGGGTGCGAGCTCCCTCCGCAACACCACCGACGGCACCCGCCGCGTGCGCGAGGCCACCGACAGCACCCGGCCCATTCACAACGCCCTCGACGGCACACGTCGCATGCGCGAGACCCTCGTCGGCACCCGCCCCGTGCGCGAGACCCTCGTCGGCACCCGCCCCGTGCGCGAGACCACCGACGGCACCCGCCCCGTGCGTGAGCCCCACGCGGGCTCCACGGGCAATGCCCCCGATGGCGCTCCTCGCGCACGCGTGCGCTTCCCCCGGGGCTCAGCCGCCGGGGCGATCGCGCTGGCGGCGTCCCCCCGCGACGCGATCGAACAAGCCGCATACCTCGCCGAGGTGATCGAACGGACCCCCTCCCCCGACGTCATCGAGCAGGCCGCCACGCTCGCTGAGGTAGTCGAGCCCGCTCCGCCCCCAATCCCCTCCGTGCCCTCCACCCCCTCCGTGCCCAGCCCCCCCAAACGCAAACCCTCCCCGCGCGAGTCCGATCAGAGCGCGATTCTCGCTGCCCTCGAGCACGGCTCCCACACCCCGGGGGAGCTCGCCATGGTTACTGCGATGAGCAGCCCCGCCATCCGCACCAACCTCGGCCCCCTCCTCGCGCGCGGAGCCATCGCCAAGGTCACCCGCGAGGGCAAGGTCGCCTACACGCTCGCATAGACGCAGCGGGCAAGACCCGTTTGCGAGACCCACGCGAATCCACTCGGCCTCGGAGCGAGGGATCGCGCATCAAGAAGAAAACCCCCCAAAAAAGGAACGGAGGGGAGGGACGAAGATCGAACCCCAATGCTGCCTGGCAGCGCATCAGAGAGCTTCACGCCAAGCGCTTCCGGGCGCAGTCATAGACTGCGCCTCTAGATTGCTCTGATCTCAGAGCAGCCGCCGCCCGGTCATCGTGGTGGGTTCAACGATGGGCGAGCGCGAGAGCGCGCCCAAGGCCTGCGTCAACCTGCGCCATCGCCCAGTCCGAGAGGGCGCAGATGCGCTCCTCCAGGGCGCCTCGGTCGACGGTCGCGACCTGCGTGATGTTGACGACGGAGTCGTCCTCCAGGTCGGTGAGATCCGCCGACACCGTGACGTTGCCCGGCAGCGCCGAGAGTTGCATGTTAGTCGTGAGGATGACGACTGTGACCGTACGCAGCGCGGAGCGGTTGTACTGGTCGGCGCTGACGATCAGTACCGGGCGACGCAGCGCCGGAGCAGAGCCCCTCGGTAGGCCGAGATCGGCCCACCACACCTCACCGCGTACCATCGATGCGATCACCGGCTGCCAGGACCGCGGCCGCCGAGTCCGTGAACACATGGTCGATCGTGAGTCCAGCTATCACACGGTTGATCGCCCCGGTGGTGCCGTCATCTTCCAGTGTGTCCAGCCATCTCTCCGCGGCCCGCGCGAAGAACTCGCTACGCGAAACCCCCAGTCGCATGGCAGCGTGGTCGACTCGTTGAAAGGTCTCGTCCGGGAGCGAGATCGCAGTCTTCATACAGCTGAGTATAACCAGGTTATACCGACCTAGGAAGGCGCAATGGCCGGGACGGAGAGGCAGGGACGAAAGCTCGAACCCGAACCTTGTGTGGAAACGCATTAGGTGCTTGGTCCAGATTGCCAAACGGCCGCGACCCCGTTCTTCGGGGCCGCGGTTTGCAATACAAGCAAATGGCGGAGAGGGCGGGATTCGAACCCGCGATGGAGTGTAATCCCCATACTCGCTTAGCAGGCGAGTGCCTTCAGCCACTCGGCCACCTCTCCTGGAGGTCGGGAGACCAGTGTAAAGCTTGAGGGGATCGCGCGTGGGAGCCGGTCCGCGCTTGAACTGACGCGGATCTGGCGCGAGTCGGGCGAGGTTGGCTTAGGGTTTCAGCGCACATCTCGCCAATAACGATGCTCGCCCCGTCCGATCGGGCTTCACCAGACCTCCTTGTCGGGTCAAGGATAATGGTGCAGGTGGGCGGCATCACGAAGACATCCCTGCTGGGCAACAAGCCCGTCAACCGCATCGGCTTCGGCGCGATGCAGCTCGCTGGACCCGGAGTCTTCGGACCTCCGAACGACCCCGACGCGGCTCGCGCGGTCTTGCGCCGCGCGATCGAGCTTGGCGTCGACCACATCGACACCTCCCAGTACTACGGTCCCGATGTCATCAACGAGCTGATTCGGGAGGCCCTGCACCCGTATCCGGAGAACCTGAAGCTCGTCACCAAGGTGGGCGGTCGCCGCGGCGATGCTGGCGCCTGGCTGCCGGCCCTCGAGCCCGCGCAGCTGCGTTTAGGCGTCGAGGAGAACCTACGAACACTTCAAGTCGAGCGCATGGATCTTGTCAACCTGCGCCTGTTCGATGAGCACGATGCGGGTAGTCAGCTGGCCGAGCAGCTGGCGACACTCGAGGACCTGCGACGGGAGGGCAAGCTCGACCTGATCGGAATCTCCAACGCCACCACGGACACCGTCCGTCGGGCGCTGGAGCTGACCGACATCGCGTCTGTCCAGAACGGCTACAGCGTCGTCAACCGCGCCGCCGAGGACGAGCTCGTGCTCTGCGAGGAGCGCGGACTCGCGTTTGTGCCGTTCTTCCCGCTGGGCTCGGCGTTCACCGCCGGCCCCAAGCAGCTCGCGGGCGACCCGGCGATCGCCGAGGTGGCGGCCAGGCATCGGGTTACTGTCTCCCAGATCGCGCTGGCGTGGCTGCTACACCGCTCTGAGCGGATCCTGCTGATCCCCGGCACCACCTCTGTCACGCATCTCGAGGAGAACATCGCCGCCGGCGACATCGAGCTGGATGAGCAGGATATGCAACGTCTCGACGGCGCCACCCAGCTCGGCGACCCGCTGGCCACCCTCGGACACTGAGGCGAGAACCCTGAGCCGCCGCGCCCCAGCGAACTAGCGGGGCCGGCCGGCGCGATAGGGGGCCGGCCGGTGCGACAGGGGGCCGGCCGGTGCGACAGGTAATACCGCCCCCACTGAGCCAGCCGCCGCGAATCGCTAGCCTTCGTCATTCGCGTGGAAGGGTGGCAGAGCGGTTGAATGCACCGGTCTTGAAAACCGGCAGGCGGGCAACCCCCGTCTCGGGAGTTCGAATCTCCCCCCTTCCGTTTTCCCCGCCAACCTCGAGTAGCGTTCGCGTGCAGTGGCGCGACCTCTCGCGCTGCGGCCCTCCAAAACGACGGCATCCACGGCATAGCGCCCCAGTCTCGTCCCGAGACGGTGGCCACCAGCCTCCCAAGCAGTGACCCCCCCAGTCTCGTCCCGAGACGGTGGCCACCAGCCTCCCAAGCAGTGACCCCCCCAGTCTCGTCCCGAGACGGTGGCCACCAGCCTCCCAAGCGGTGACCCCCCAGCCCCAAACGGGGGCCGTTCGCCCTCCCGACATTTTGCGTATCAAGAGTTTGTTGCCCCGATCCGATATTCGGGAGGATGTCCCCAGGGCTCCTATCAACAACCTCCCGCTCACGCGGGCGCTGGATCGATCACTGGCTCGAGACCCTCCACGACCTCGAGACCCTCCGCTCCGCCCACCCCATGATGGACGCCGTCATCGACGAGATCGACGGACGAATGATCCGCGTCGGCGAACACTGGCTCGCCGACTTCGCCTCCTGCAACTACCTCGGCTTCGACCTCCACCCCGACATCATCGCCTCCGTGCCCAGCGCCCTGGAGAGGTGGGGCACCCATCCCAGCTGGTCGCGTCTGCTCGGCAGTCCCCTCCTCTACGAGCAGATCGAGACCCGTCTCACCGAGCTCCTCGGCAGCGAGGACTCGCTCGTGCTGCCCACCATCACCCATATCCACTCCTCCGTCATCCCCATCCTCGCCGCCTCCGGCACCATCTTCCTCGACGCCCGCGCCCACAAGACCATCTACGACGGCTGCCAAGTCGCCCGCGCCCGCGGTGCCGCCCTGCGCCGCTTCCGCTTCGAGGATCCCGACCACCTCGACGAGCTCCTCACCGCCGAGCGCGACCGCACCCGCCTCGTCTGCATGGACGGCGTCAACTCCATGACCGGCAACCCCCCCGACCTGCACGCCTTCGCCGAGGTCGCCCGCCGCCACGGCGCCCTCCTCTACGTCGACGACGCCCACGGCTTTGGAGTCATCGGCGAACGCAGCCCGGATGAGTCCTGTCCCTACGGGGTGCGGGGCAACAGCATCGTGCGCCACTTCGGCGAGAGCTACGACGACCTGATCCTCGTCGGCGGCTTCTCCAAGGCCTACTCCTCTCTGCTCGCCTTCATCGCCTGCCCCACCGAGGTCAAGAACCTCCTCAAGGTCGCCGCCCCCCCCTACCTCTACTCCGGGCCCTCCCCCGTCGCCTCCCTCGCCACCGTCCTCGCCGGCTTCGAGGTCAACGAGCGCCACGGCGAGGAGCTCCGCGGCGTTCTCCACCATCACACCACCCGCGTCCTCCACGCCCTCCAAGCCCTCGACGTCCACACCCCCAACCAATCCGAGCTGCCCATCGTCGAGATCCCCCTCCGCGATCACCAGCACATCGACTCCGTCGGACGCCACCTCTTCTCCCGCGGCATCTACGTCACCCTCGCCGCCTACCCCCTCGTGCCCCGCGCCGAGGTCGGCTTCCGCGTACAGCTAACTGCCGCCAACACCGACCTCCAGGTCGACCATCTCATCGACGTCCTCACCGAGCTCGCCCACCAGGGCGAGCTCCAATCGGCCTCCGTCCCCTCCGCCCTCGAGGCCGCGTGATGGCGACCCCAGCAGGCGACACGCCGAGCGCGCCCCGGGCCCTTGGGCGAGCGTACCCCGCGCCGACGCTGGGCAGGAAGCCCAGCGCCCCCCACCCTCGTTGCGCGGTCGAGCCGCGCGGACGATCACAAATGCGCACCCCCCACGCGCCCCCAGCGGAGGACCTCCGATGAGCGCCCTCACCGCACGCCCCAAGCTCTGGCAGGGCTACCTCGCCTTCGGCGCCTTCGGCATGTTCCTGTACCTGCTCGTCCCCCCCTCCAGGGCAACCCCGTGCTGCTCAACTCGCTCGGCCTCTCCAGCTGGGTCGCGGTGATCGTGGGTATCCGTCGCAACCGCCCCACCTACTCGCTCCCCTGGCTGCTGTTCGCGCTCGGGTTCTTCCTCTACTGGCTCGGGGACGTCTACACCTACAGCTACCCCCAGCTCATCCTCCACCACGAAGTCCCCTTCCCCTCCATCGGTGACGCCATCTACCTCACCGTCTACCCCGCCCAGATGCTCGGCCTGCTGCTGCTCGTCCGCCGCCGCAACCCCCACCGCGATCGCAACACCCTGATCGACGCCGCGATCCTCACCCTCGGGCTCTCGCTGCTCTCCTGGGTCCTGCAGATCGCCCCCTACCTCCACGACCCCACCATGGGGCTCCTGCCCAAGCTCGTCTCCGTCGCCTACCCCCTCGGCGACATCATGCTGCTCGCCGCCGTCATCCGCCTGATCCTCGACTCCGGC
Source organism: uncultured Solirubrobacterales bacterium (assembly GCA_963747875.1). GTDB lineage: Bacteria > Actinomycetota > Thermoleophilia > Solirubrobacterales > Solirubrobacteraceae > Palsa-744. The sequence goes on along the minus strand of CAVVGU010000001.1, from coordinate 3,115,461 downwards.
CGCCGCCAACCCGCCTTCTACCTCGTCACCGCAAGCGTCGTCTCCCTGCTGGTCACCGACTTCGTCTACGGGGTGATGACCCTCAACAACGCCTTCCACCACCAGCTCCTCCTCGACCTCGGCTGGACCGCCTACCAGATGCTCTGGGCCGCCGCCGCCCTGCACCCCTCGATGGTCGCCCTCCAGGAGCCCTCCAGCGACCAGCGCGAGGCCAAGCTCACCCCCCTGCGCCTCTCCCTGCTCACCGGCGCATCCCTGATCGCACCCGTCTGCATCCTCCTCAAGGAGCTCCGCCGCGGCGACCTCGACCTGATCGTGATCATCTGCGCCTCCGTCGTCCTCTTCGGCTTCGTCGTCATGCGCATGGTCGACCTCGTGCGCCAGCAGGAGCGCTCCGTCGCCCGCGAGCGCACGTTTGCCGAGGAGAAGGCGCGTTTGATGGCCGAGATCCAGCGACGCAGCAGCGAGGCCCGCTTCACCTCGCTCGTGCAGCACTCCTCCGATCTCATCACCGTCGTCGGGCCCAACGCCACCATCACCTACCAGAGCCCCTCCTCCGAGCATGTCCTCGGCTACCCCCCCCACGAGCTCGTGGGCACCCGCTTCGATCGCCTCGTCCCCCCCGAGGACGCCGGGCGCGTCCTGCGGCTGCTCGCCGACGGCTCCGCCTACGCCCGCCGCGACGGTCAGCTGATCGAGTGCACCCTCCGCCACCGCGACGGCACCCTCCACCAGTTCGAGATCCTCCACACCAATCTCCTCGACGACGAGCACGTCAGCGGCATCGTCCTCAACGCCCGCGACATCTCCGAGCGCAAGGCCTTCGAGGAGCAGCTCGCCCACCAGGCCTTCCACGACCCCGTCACCAACCTCCCCAACCGCGCCCTCTTCGTCGAGCGCGTCCGCCACGCCATCGGCCGCGCCCGCCGCGAGGGCCGCAAGCTCGGCGTCATCTTCCTCGACATCGACGACTTCAAGACCATCAACGACTCCCTCGGCCACGGCGCCGGCGACACCGCCCTCATCGACGTCGCCAAGCGCCTCTCCGAGAGCATCCGCTCCAGCGACACCGCCGCCCGCTTCGGCGGCGACGAGTTCGTCGTCCTACTCGAGGATCTCGAGGGCGGCACCGACACCGCCGCCGAGGTCGCCGAGCGGATCCTCGAGGACCTCCGCCGGCCCCTCATGGTCGCCGGCAAGGAGCTCGTCGTGCGCGGCTCCATCGGCATCTCCATTCTCGAGGACTCCTCCACCACCAGCGCCGACGAGCTCATCCGCGACGCCGATGCCGCCATGTACATCGCCAAGCGCGACGGCAAGGGCAGCTACCGCCTCTTCGAGCCCGAGATGCACGCCGGCGTGCTCGCCCGCCTGGAGCTGCGCGCCGACCTCCAGCGCGCGCTCGAGAACGGGCAGTTCGATCTCCACTACCAGCCCATCGTCCGCCTCGCCGACAGCTGCGTCGTCGGCATGGAGGCCCTCCTGCGCTGGCGCCACCCCGAGCGCGGGCTCGTCGTCCCCGGAGAATTCATCCCCTTCGCCGAGGAGACCGGGCTGATCGTCCCCATCGGCCGCTGGGTCCTCCGCGAGGCCTGCCGCGAAGCCGTCGCCATTCGGAAACTTTGGGACGAGGGTCCCCCCCTCTATATGTGCGTCAACCTCTCCGTCAAGCAGCTCCAGCACAGCGATGTCATCTCCGACGTCGAGGACGCCCTCACCGAGTCCGGACTCGAACCCCATCTTCTCACCCTCGAGATCACCGAGTCCATGCTGATCGACGACCCCGACATCGCCGTCGTCAAGCTCAACGAACTCCGCGCCCTCGGCCTGCGCATCGCCATGGACGACTTCGGCACCGGCTACTCATCGCTCTCCTATCTCTCCCGCTTCCCCGTCGACGTCATCAAGATGGACCGCTCCTTCCTGCGCCCCGAGGCCACGCCCGAGGCCGTCGACCTCTCCAGCGCCGTGGTCGCTCTCGGCAGCTCCCTCTCGCTCGAGGTCGTCGCCGAGGGCATCGAGCTCGACGAGCAGCTCACCCGCCTGCGCGACCTCGGCTGCGAGCTCGGACAGGGCTTCCACTTCGCCCGCCCCATGGAGGCCGAGCGCATGCTCGACTATCTCTCCGGTAGCACCCCCGTCCTCGGCGAGGGGTCCGGCACCGCCTCGAACGGGTCAGGCGCGCCAGCCAACGGGTCTGCCGCCCCCGGGGCAGTCAACGGGTTTGCCGTTCCCGTCAATGGGGCGGACGCCCCCGGCAACGGGGCGGGTGCACCCGTCGGTGAGCGCTCCGGCGAGCCGGCCCCCGCTGCGCCCGATGTCCTCTAGCGGCGTTCTCGCAAACCGCGACTTCCGGCTGCTCTTCACCGGGCGCTCCATCTCGCTGCTCGGCGATGGCGCCTTCCTCGTGGCGATCGCCTGGGAGGCCTACACCCTCTCCAACGCCCCCACCGCCCTCGCCCTGCTCGGCATCGCGATGACCGTGCCCCTCATCGCCCTCCTGCTGCTCGGCGGAGTCATCAGCGACCGCCACAGCCGCCGCCGCGTGATGCTGATCGCCGACCTCGTCCGCGCCGCCCTGCTCGCCCTGCTCGGAGCGCTCGCCGTGAGCGGCACCCTGCGGCTCTGGCACATGATGGTGATCGTCGCCCTCTACGGCGGCGCCCAGGCCTTCTTCGACCCCGCCAGCGACGCCATCCTCCCCGAGCTGCTCCCCGACTGGCAGCTCGGGCAGGCAAACGCCCTCGAGCAGGTCGTCCGCCCCCTCGCCCTGCGGCTCGCCGGGCCCGCCCTCGGCGGAGTGCTCGTCGGCCTGCTCGGCCCCGGGTCCGCGTTCCTCGCCGACGGCGCAACCTTCCTCGCCTCCGCCGCGACCCTCTGGGCGATGTCCACGCGGACGTCCCCCGTGCCTCCTCAGGGGCCGCGCGTTCGGGTCCCCCTCGCCACCAGCGGCGAACTGCGCGAGGGGTTCTCCTATGTACGCCGCCACGTCTGGCTCTGGGGCACCTTCGCCAGCGCCGGCATCGCCTACCTGCTGTTCATGGGACCCACCGAGGTGCTCCTCCCCTTCATGGTCAAGCACGTCCTCGGCGGCAGCGGCATGCAGCTCGGCCTCGTCCTCGGTGCCGGTGGTCTTGGCGCAGTCGCCTGCGCACTCGTGATGGTCCGCAGCGGACTCCCCTCCCGCAGCATCACCTTCATCTACGTCGTCTGGACTCTCGCCACCCTCGCCGTCGCCGGGTACGGGCTCGCCACCGCCATCTGGCAGCTCATGCTCGCCAGCCTCGCCTTCAACCTGCTCGATACCGCCGGCACCATCGTGTGGGCCACCATGAAGCAGCGCCACGTCCCCCGCGAGCTGCTCGGGCGCGTCTCCAGCCTCGACTGGCTCATCTCCATCGGACTCCTCCCCCTCTCACTCGCGCTGACCGGGCCCCTCAGCGCCCTCCTCGGCGTCCGCATCACCCTCCTCGCCGCCGGTCTCGCCGGCGCCGCCGCCACGCTCGGCGGGCTCATGCTTCCCGGCATGCGCAGCACCGATCGCATCCAACTGGCCCGCGCGTCTGACCGAAGGGCGGTCACCGCGGTGCGTTAGCCTGAAATCCCGTGGGTCGCAGGAACCTCGCTTAGTGAGGCAGCGGCGCCCCCGCCAGCGCGAGGACGGCTCCCACCGCACCCGCCCCCAACAGCGTTCCCACCACGCCACGGCGGGCCACCAACAGCGCAAGCGCCGCCACTCCCAGCACCCCTGCCTGCCAGGGCTCTGAGAGCGCCAGGCTCAGCGGCACCGCCGAGCCAAGGATCGCACCGATCGCCGCCGGCCCCGCCCCGCCCAGGAAGCCCCGCGCGTACACGTTCCCGCGCAGCCGATCGAAGTGGCGCGCGCCCCCCAGCACGAACAGAAACGAGGGCGCAAACGCAATCCCCGCCGCCAGCAGGCCCCCGCCCACACCCCCCGCGGCGTAACCCACCACCGCCACCGTCTGCACCAGCGGACCCGGCGTCACCTGCCCCAGCGCCACCGCACCCACAAACTGGCCCGCCGTCATCCAGTGGTAGGTGTCCACCGCGTTGTGCTGCATCAGCGGGACAATCACAAACCCTCCCCCGAACGACAGCGCCCCCACCTTCACCGCCACCCACGCAAGCGCCCCCAGCCCCCCCACCACTGGGACAACAACCGCAACCACAGCAGCCGGCAGCGGGAAGCAGACCAACAGCGAGTCACTCCGCCGCGATCCCGCCCCCCTCCAAGCGATCTCCACAGCTCCACACCCAATCAGGACCACCACCAGCCACGGACCCACCGTCGCCGCCGCCACCCCGCCCGCGAACAGATACCCCCAGAGGCGGACCCCCGCCCCCCCACCTGCCTCCACAGCAGCCCGCCGCCGGCTCCCCGCGAGCAGCATCCACCCCGTGCGCACCGCCACCGCCGCCACCGCCGCTCCCGCCCCCGCCGCCGCGCCGCGCACCCACGCCGGCGGGGAACCCGCCAGGAACAACGCCCCCAGGCACAGGATCGCCGCCAGCCCCGGCACGATGAACGCCACTCCCCCCACCAACGCACCCCTCCAACCGCGCACCCACCATGCACAGAAGATCGCCAACTGTGTCGAAGCCGGACCCGGGAGCAGATTGCACGCCGCGATCCCGTCCTCGAACTCCGCCTCCGTCAGCCACCCCCGTCGCTGCACACATAGATCGCGCAGCAGCGCCATGTGCGCCGGCGGACCCCCGAAACCGATACACCCCACCCGGCCCCACTCGCGCAGCACCACCCCCAGCGAAGGACTCCCCGGCAAGAGACCTCCCGGCGGGGAACCCCCCGGCACGTGATCTCCCGGCGAGGGATCCCCCGGCCCCAGCGACGCACGCTCCTCCGCGGGCTCCCCTGCCCCACCAGCTCCTTTGAAGACCCCGAACTCGCGTTCCCGCACGCCCGCAGGCTAGTAGTACAGTTTGCCCACCGTCTGCACCGTCAGCGCGTACGTCTTGCGGTTCACCGCCCCGTACAGGCCACCGCCGCCGTGAGCGTGCGCGTAGCGGCCCGTGCCACCCGTCACCGTCAGCGAGCCACCGAAGGTCGCATACTCACTGGTCGAGTGCAGCGCTCCCTTCCCCCGGCCAGTGATCGAGCCGCCCCCACTCGCGTAGATCGTGAATGACGCCGTCACCGTCGCGCCGATGTTGAAGTTCACCTTCACCGTGCCCGGGACCGTCCCCCGCACTGGCCCTTCCTCGATCAGATCCGCACCCGATGTCCGCACCGAGTGCAGGTGCCCTTCGTCGCGCACGCTCGCCACATGGGCCGCCTGGCTCCTCGCGGCCGCCCGGCTCCTCGCGGTCGCGCCCGCGGCGTGCGAGGTCCCCAACCCCACCAGTGCCACACCCCCCATCACCACCGGCAGCGCCACCGCGAACTTCGCCCGCGCGGTGCTACACCCTTTTCCTTTGAAAGATCCCAACTGTGAGAATACTCCATTGCCTAGCGGAGTCCGGCGGCGCTCGCCCCTCTACGCTCTCGCTCGCTTGTAGCGCATAGTCTACACACCACGCTGCGCGAATCCTCCCCATGTGCTGCACGGATCCCGCTCGCCTGTGCCGCGCGGATCCTCCCATGTGCCGGCAAATCCTCCTCCCCCCCATACGTCACGCGCCCCCCCCATACGCCACGCGGATCCTCCCCGCGCCAGCCGTGGAAGAGTAGGTGGATCATCTCACTGAGCACCCCCACCGGGCATCGCCGTGAACGGCGTCGCAGCAGACGACATTCGCCGCCGGTGTCCACACTCCTCGATCGCCGTCTCGCCGCCCAAGCCGGCGTGGGCCGTCGCGCTCGCCAACGCCCGCTACTGGCCGACCGTGGCACCGCTCGTGCGTGCACAGATGGGACGCCACGAGCAGCGCGCTAGAGCGATTCGCGATCCGATCCTGCAGGAGGTAGCGCTGGCGAAGTTGCGCGATCAGCGTTTCCATGCCCAGATGGCGGCCCACACTCGCCACCCTCGCGCCGCGCTCCCACCGCCGACCCACGGTGCGGGCGATCGTTGCCATCGAGGTGCTCTACGACTATCTGGACGGGTTGACCGAGCAGCCCCTCGCGGACCCGCTCGCCGACGCCGCCGCCGATCCGCGCACCACCGGGGAGGATGCCACGCGCATCGCTTCGATGTACCTGTACATCGGCGTGATCGTCACCATGCTCGACAGCCTCATCGACCACGAGCGCGACCTGCTCAGCACCGGCGAACCGGGCTATACCCGCTACTACGAGAGCCACGAGCTCCTGATGCGTGGGCTCACAGACGCCGCCCGCCACGCAATCGCTCGCGCTCCACGCACCCCCCATGGCGCGCACCACATCATGACGCTGGTCGGTGTGGTGGCGTTCTACACCTCGGCACCCACAGCAAACACCGAGCTCGCCCGGCCCATCGCAGACACTCTCCAGCAAGAGCTGCGCCCATTGATCACTCCCACACTCGCCGTCCTGCGGACCTGGCGGCTCGCCAAGCGCATACGCGCCAACCGGCAGTGACGAAGCCAGCCCCGTCAGCGGCGAGCTTCGGATTTCGGTCCTCGCCGCGCCGAGCTGCGCGACGGGTTAGAGCCTAAAGAGGTTCAGCGGCGGATCGGAGATCGTGACGATGCCGACATCACCGCCCTGCTCGCAGCGGACCTCGACATCAGCCGAGGCCGATCGGGTCGCGGACGAAGACGGGCTTGAACCCCGCCCCCGGTAGGGCCTCGGCTGCTTCATCGAAGGGCAGGACGGCCGTCTGCACCCGCCGCGGGCTGATCCGCCCGCTGGCCACGAGCGCGAGGACCTCGGGAATCAGCGGCCGGGCGTTGGACATCGCCGAGCGGAAGGTCAGACACTTGAAATGCATCGCGGCGACTGGAAGCGGGACGTCGGCGAAATGGAAGCCGAGGTTCTCGACCTCGCCGCCCGGGCCGGTCGCCAGGAGGGCGGCGCGCAGCGCCTCGGCGCTTCCGTGGGTGACGAGCGAGATTGCGTACTCGCGCTCGCCGGCGTCGAAATCCTCCAGCGTGCGAGGCCTCCGCGCCGAGCTCGACAGCTAGATCGCGGCGCTGCGCGCTGGCGTCGACATAGCGCACGACGCCGGCGCCGTACGCGCGTGCGACGTCGGCCGCATACAGCCCCATCGAGCCGCCGCTCAAGATCAGAACGTCGCTACCGGGGCGCGCGCGCAGTCGCGGTGCGATCGCGCGATATGCGTCGGTGAGGTTGTCGCCGACCGACACCGCGTCCAGCGGGGACACGCTCGGGGGCAGCTTCACCAGGCCGTGGCCAGCGAACGGCACGCGCACGAGCTCGGAGAACAGCCCGCCATACTCAGCACCGACTGGGACCCCGTACACCGCGAGCGCATCCGCCGCGGTCTCGCGGCAGAACAGCGGCAGATCCTCGCGACAGCGGTCGCAGGCGCCACACGAAAGGTGGTACGGGATGACGACCAGGTCGCCTGGGCGCAGCTGCGTCACCGCTGGTCCCACTTCGATGACCTCGCCCACCGCCTCGTGGCCGATCGCGAACGGTCGCTCGGCGCCGGGGACGGTGCTGTGCACGATCGCCTGGTCCAAGTCGCACGTCGAGGCGGCGATCGGGCGGACCAGGGCGTCCGACGGGGCGAGGATCTCAGGCGCCGGGTCCTCTCGCCATTCCAAGCCGCCGATGCTGCCACGGTAATAGAGCGCCTTCACGACAGGGCACGCTAGAAGCCACCGTAGTATCAGATGCGACCGATCGGCTACCGTTCGCGACATGCGCGTCGGTATCCTGGCCGTTCCCGGCGGCTTTGACTCTGGACTGTCCGCGCTATTCGACGTCCTGCGCACCGCCGACGGGCTGCGGGGGATGGTCGACCCGTCCATCGCACCGATCGAGTACCGGCTGATCGGTGCCACTACCTCCATCAAGACCGCCGCCGGCATGACGCTGGCGATGGACCGAGAAGCCGGCGAGCCCGACGTGCTCGAGACACTCGACGTGCTCGTCGTCCCCGGCATCGGGGTCGCAACGCCCGCGTCGCTCGCTGAGGCGCTCGCCTCTGCGGACATCCGCCGCCTGCGCGGGTGGCTCGTGGACAGCGACCTCGGCAGCCTCCGTGTCGCGGCCGCCTGCACCGGGACCTTCCTGCTGGCCGAAGCCGGGCTACTCAACGGACGCACCGCGACCACCAGTTGGTGGCTTTCGGGCGAGTTCCAGCGTCTCTATCCCAAGGTGAACCTCGACATGTCGCGCATGGTCATCCACAGCGGGCCGGTCACCACCGCAGGCGCCGCCTTCGCACACATCGATCTCGCGATGAGCCTCGTCTCCCGCGCCAGCCCCCAACTCGCCGACGCCGCCGCGCGCTTCCTGCTGGTCGACGAGCGACCCGCCCTCAGTGTCGAGGCCGCGATCAGCCACCTCGCCGCGACCGACGGCCTCGTCGCAGAGTTCGAGAACTGGGTCCGCGACCACCTCGACGAAAGCTTCACAGTCGGCGACGCAGCAGCCGCGCTTGGCACGACACGACGCACGCTCGAGCGCCACACGCGCACCCGCGCCGGCCTCACGCCCCACCACATCATCCAACGAGTGCGCATCGAACGGGCCAACCACCTACGTCGCACCACGGGAATGAGCTATGACCAGATCGCACCGCTCGTGGGATACCGAAACGGATCAACCCTACGCACGCTTCTGCGAGGTGATCCACGCGTGACCTAGCGGCCAGGCGCAAACCCGCTCAGCGCCAGCGGCCGCACCGCGGCGAGCTGGTTGTCACGTCCCCCCCAAATAGGTGCGAAGTGGGAGACCACCTAGAGGCTGTCCGACACGCGCCTGTAGCGAAGGTAAACGACGCGAGAGCCAAATGTGCGTGTCTCGCTCAGCTCGAGGTCGATCCCTTTCTCCAGGGGAGGGAAGTAGGGGGTGCCGCCGCCGAGTAGGAGCGGGCAGACGAACAGCCGCCACTCGTCGATCAGATCCAGGTTCATACACGCGCGGGCGAGGCCGGCGCCGCCGACGGCGATGTCCTTTCCGCGCTGTTCCTTGAGCCTTGCGACCTCCTCGCCGACACCGTCCCTGGCCAGCCTGGTGTTGCCCACCACGCTCTCCAGCGTCGTGGAGAACACGACCTTCGGTAGGGCCTTCCAGGCCTGGGCGAACTCGACGTGCTCCGCGGCCAGCGGACTCTCCTCGGCGGTCTCCCAGTAGACCATCGTTTCATAGAGCCGCCGTCCGCAGAGGTGCACGCCGAGTTCCTGCACCTGCTGGTGGTGGAACCGAAACAGCTCCTCGTCGGGCACCGACCAGTCGAACGCACCGTCCGGCCCAGCGATGAAGCCGTCCAGCGACACACTCATCGAGTAGATCAACTTCCGCATCTAGATCCTCCTTCGGTTGACCCCATTCTTCTGCGGATAACAACTTTCGTGTCACCTCATTGCTCATCGGTGTCCCGTCGACCAGCGGACATTAGACGAACTGTGCGGCGTTGGAGTGTGATGCGTCCACCGCGTGCGGGTACGACGAATACGTTGCGGTGGGCGACTCGCTCTGGACGCTGGTGGGAGGGTTCGAGGCGGGCGTGGCGGAGGATCGTCCTGAGTACGATTCGGGCCTCGGTGAGGGAGAACGCGGCACCGATACATCGTCTGGGTCCGCCGCCGAACGGGATCCAGGTGTAGGTGCCGGCGCGGGTGTCTAGGAAACGCTCGGGGCGGAAGGCGAGTGGGTCGGGGTAGAGCTCGGGGCGGCGGTGTACGAGCGTTATGTAGGGGGCGACCATCGTGCCGGTGGGGATCGTCAGGCCGGGTAGGTCGAACGGCTCGGCTGCGAGTCGTGCGGTGAGCGGGAAAGCTGGGCGCAGCCGCATCGCCTCCTTGATGACCGCGTCGAGGTATTCGTCGTCTCCGTCGAGCGCGGCGGTTTGCAGGCGCGAAAGCACATCGGGGTAGCGGCTGACGCGCTCGAGAACCCATGTCAGGGTGGAAGCGGTGGTGTCGTGGCCACCCAGCAGCAGGGTGCGCATCGCGTCGCAGATCTCCTCGTCGCTCATCAGGCGGTCTTGGCTATCGGGTGTGCGCAGGAACATTCCGAGCACGTCTTGGCCGTCGAGTTGATCGGTGCTGCGGCGGTGGGCGACCTCTTCCAGCACGATCGCGTCAACTGCGTCGATCGCGCGGCGGACTCGCGGAAACGGTCTGTCCCACCCGTTCTCACGGCTCGTCGCGACGATCGTCTGCAGGAAGAACCGCCGTGAGTGGCCCTCGCGAAGCAGCGCGAGCGTCGCTGAGCGCAACCGTCCAACGCGCTCGGGGTCGGTGACCCCGAACACGGTGGCCATGATCACCTCGAGGCTGATCGCTTCCATATGCGGCTGGGAGGGAGTGGAGTGCCCGTAGGGCCAGCGTGCGAGAGTCTCTTCGGTCTTGCGCTGCATCGTCTCGTGGTAGCCAGTGAGCGCGTGCCCCTGGAACGGGGGTAGCTGCGTTCGTCGCCTGCGCATGTGCTCGGCGCCGTCGATGTTCGTGAGTCCGGTCGGGCCGAGGAAGAGATGGTGCGCGGATGCCTTTGCCAGCGCCGCCCCGAGACGAAGCACGCCGGTGTCGGCTGTGAAGATGCGCTTGACGTCCTCGGGATCGGTCAGGCATAGCCACGGCCCCGTCGCCGGCATCGGCACCAGGAAACGGTCGCCGAGCTGCTGGCAGCGCTGGGCGAACTGCTCCGGGGCCAACCAATACTGAGCGGCATTGACGAGCGCGGGACGTCGCAGTCGGGGCAGGTCGGTAAGCGTTTGGCCCATGAGCCACATCCTTTCTAGTTACTCTGTATGAAATAGAGTAACATCGTATCCAGTGGTGGCAATAGCCGAAATCCTCGATGTGGCTCCCGCGGTGGGCGAGGACGCGCTCTCTGACCGCGTCGCAGCAGCGGCGCTCGATGAGTTCGCCGAGCACGGCATCCGCCGCACCTCGATGGAAGACATCGCCCGCCGTGCCGGTGTCTCGCGAATGACCGTCTTCCGCCGGTTCGCCAGCAAGCAACGCCTCGTCGAGGTCGTCATCGCACGCGAGGTCCACCGAGGAATGCGAGAGCTCGACCTCCTATGGGAAGGCGCGGAAACGCTGGAGGACCGACTCGTCGCCGGGTTCGAGTTCGCCGGACGCTACGTCCGTGGCCACCCACTATTCGACCGACTCCTACGCAGCGAACCCGAGGTCCTGCTGCCACCGCTCACCCTCGACGGCGGACCCGTGCTCGAGCTCTACCGAACGCTCATCGCCAATCGACTCCAAGCCGAAATCAACGCGGGCCGCGCCGCAACAACAGACCTCGACGGCGTCGCCGAAGTCATCGCACGCCTCGCAATCTCACTCCTGCTCACCCGCGAAGGAACCATCACGCTCGACGACCCACACTCCGTCCGCCGCCTCGTCAACCTCACACTACTACCCATGCTCCAACCACAGGTCTAGCGCCCGCGGTCTGTCCAATCAAGATCGCCGCGGCCAGAGGACCCGGTCAGAGCTATTGATCCATGCGAGCGCTGTGCAAGTCCGTGGCGCCTTGGGTGGTTCCGTTGAACGCGCTGCTACGTTGAAAGGGCTCGGTTCGCGGGCCCTTTTCGAAGCCGACGCGGGGACTCGAACCCCGGACCCCTTCATTACGAGTGAAGTGCTCTACCAGCTGAGCTACGTCGGCGCGTGGCTAGATGCTACAGCCGTCGGTGACTTCCCCGGCGCTTCGCCGGAGGCCGGGGGCCGCGATCCCCGAGGGCTTCAAATACGCCCCAGCGGCCGGCGCCGAGTGGGGGGAGCGCCTCCCGCCGACCCCTCACAGCCCGCCCAGGGTCTCCAACAGAGACTCCCCGTGCTTCTCGCAGAACGCCGGGCCGATACCGCGGATCTCGAGCAGCTCCTCCGCGCTGCGCGGGTGGGTGCGGAGGATCTCCTCCAGCACCGTGTTCGCCGCCACCGTGAACGCCGGCTTGCCCTCCGCGCGCGCCAGGCGCCACTCCCTCAGCTTCTCGAAGCGCCCCTCGTCCACCGGCTCCGGGGGGTCGACCGCGCCGTTGCGCGCGGGGGCGCGAGACGCAGGGGTGCGAGAACCGGGCTCGTGAGACGCGGGGGCGTGGGAACCGGGGGTGCGGGAGCCGGGGGCGTGCGACCTCGCGGCGCGGGGCGCGGACCCGTTCTGCGCACGCGCCCTCGACCCCCGCGCCGGGCGCGCGCCGTTGGCCGCGCTCGCGCCTGCCGCGACGGCGCGTTCGAGCTCGGGGTCGGGGTCGCACACACTGCAGCAGCGCCCCCCCAGCGCACCCCGCTGGGGGTCCCCGAAGTGCTCCAGGATCTGGCCGCGGCGGCACTCGCTGCCGTTTGCGATGAACCGCTCGATCGCCCTGTAGGACTCCCACCCGCGGTCCCGCGCGGCCTTGATCGCCCCGTACGCCGCGCCCCCGTCCAACGCGCCGGTCAAGCGCACCCGCAGCACCCCCCGGGCTCCCGGCTGGAGCTCCGCGGCGCCCGCGCGCTCCGCGATCGAGAGGAGCACCCGCTCCGTGTCGTCGAGCTCCCCCGGGGCGATCTCCACGATCCCCTCCCGCGCGCGGCGGGCGAGGCGGTTGGTGTACGCGCGCACGTCCTCCACGCTGCTCTGGCGCTCGGTGTTGAAGCGGATCAGCCGCCCCAGGTCCATCCGCGAGGCCAGCAGGAGCGCGCGCGCGGGCTCCCCATCGCGGCCCCCGCGGCCCGCCTCCTGGTAGTACCCCTCGAGGCTCGTGGGCACCGCCCAGTGGGCCACGGTGCGCACATCCGCCTTGTCGACCCCCATCCCAAACGCGTTCGTCGCGACCACCACCTGGGCCTCCCCACCCATGAACGCCTCCTGCGCCGCGCGACGCTCCCGCGGGGGGAGGCCCGCGTGGTAGGCCACCGTGGCGATCCCCCGCCCCGCGATCAGCTCCGCGACCTCCTCGGTGTCCTTGCGCGTCCCGCAGTACACGATCGCGGGCAGCGCGGGGGGGTCGCCGGGGCGCTCGAGTACGTGCAGCAGCGCCGCCCGCTTGCGCGCCACCGCCCCCTTGCCCTCCACGCTCACCACATCGAACGCGAGGTTCGGGCGGTCGAAGCCGGAGCTCACCGAGACCCACTCCCGCAGCCCCAGCCGCGCCGCGATCTCCCGCGCCACCCTGGGCGTGGCGGTCGCCGTCGCCGCCATCACCGGGGGGCGCCCCAGCGTCGCGATCGCCCCCTGGAGGCGCAGGTAGTCGGGGCGGAAGTCGTGGCCCCACTCCGCCACACAGTGCGCCTCGTCGACCACGAACAGCCCCACCTCGCGCGTCCCCAGCGCCTCCCGGAACGCCCTCGAGCCGAACCGCTCGGGGGCCGCCAGCACGAGCTGGGCCCAGCCCGATTCGATGTCCAGGAGCGCCCTCCCGTTGTGGCCCTCCTCCATCCCCGACGCCAGCATCACCGCCCGCACCCCCGTCTCCTGGAGGCGCTTCCACTGGTCGTTCATCAGCGCGATCAGGGGGCTCACAACCACCACCACGGGGCGCGCGGGGTCGCGGTCGCTCGCCAGCGCGGGGAGCTGATAGCACAGCGACTTCCCCGCCCCCGTGGGCATCACCACCAACGTGTCCCGCCCCGCGAGCGCCGCCGCCACCGCCTCCCGCTGGCCCGCGCGGAAGGAGCTCAGCCCGAAGCGCTCCAGCAGCTCCTCCGGGGAGGGCGGGGGGTCGCGTCGCTGGGCCGCCGCGTCGAGCAGCCCCCGGAGCTCCCCCGCGGGGCCGCTCACCCGCGCGCGCTCGGCCGCGTCGAGGGTCCCCCACGCTTCCCGCGCCCTGCTCAGCGCCCCCCGCGCACGGGCGCTCGCGAGCCCGTCTGCGGGGCTGCGCTCGAGCGCGCGCCGCGCTACCTCGATCGTCTCCAGGAGTTCCTGCACCCCCGGGACCGTAGCTCGCGCTCCGGCCGGTACGCTCTAGCGCCTGCTCCACACCACGCGGGTGCCCCGTGCGGGCACGAGCGTGATCGCGCGCCGGCGGGTCCACTCTCCCTTGCGGAACAGCTCGCGCGGGGGGAGCTGGGGTTCCAGCTCGCGGAGGATGGTGCGCAGCATGAGCTTCATCTCGAGCAGCGCGAACGAGGCGCCGATGCAGCGGCGGATGCCCCCGCCGAAGGGGATCCAGGTGAATGTCTCCGGCTGGCGCCCCAGGAAGCGCTCGGGGCGGAACTCCTTGGGCGCGTCGTACACCGCGGGGTCGCGGTTGGTGAGGTAGATCGAGGGCGCGACGCGCGTCTCCTTGGGCAGCACGTGCTCCCCCACGCGCAGCGGCTCGCGCAGCACCCGCACCACGAGCGGCACCACGGGGCGCACGCGCATGGTCTCGTGGACCACCGCCTGCATGTACTCCTCGCTCTCCCCCGCGTCGATCTCGGCGGTGAGGCGGGCGAGCTTGTCGGGGTGGCGTACGAGCCGCTCGATCGCCCACGCCACGGAGGTCGCGGTGGTCTCGTGGCCCGCGAGGAGCAGCGTCACGAGCTCGTCGCGCAGCTCCGCGTCGGTCATCCCGCGACCCTCATCGTCCTCGGCCTGGAGCAGTAGCGAGAGGATGTCCCCGCGCTCCCCCAGGTCCGCCTCCGCGCGGCGGCGCGCGAGCTCCGCGTAGATCACCTCGTCGAGGTGGTCGAGCGCCCGCCCGAATGGCCCCGTGGGGCGCTCCACGGTGGGGCGGCTCAGCGCGAAGCGCAGCAGCGTGGGGAGCCGCAGGGGCTCCAAAAGGGCCCCAATCGCCTCCCGCAGCGCCCCCATGCGCTCGGCCTCTACCCCGAACACCGCGCGCAGGATCACCTCCAGGGTGATCGCGCGGGTGCGCTCCTGCATCCGCATCGCGCTCCCCAGGGGCCACCCCGCGATGTCGCGGCGGGTGGCCTCGACGATCACATCCTCGTACTCCCGCATCCGCTCCCCGTGGAACGGGGGCAGCAGCAGGCGCCGCTGGCGGAGGTGCTCGGGGCCGGTGAGGGTGAGCACCGAGCTCGGTCCCATCACCCCCGCGATCGGGGAGGACCCCGCGGCCGAGGGTGCGACCTCGGGGGGCGCGGTGAACACGCTCTTCACGGTGTCCTCCCCGCTCACGATCACCATCTCGCGCCCACTGGGGAAGAACCTCATCGTGAACGACTCCCCATACTGCGCCCCCCACCGCTCGAGCGCCCACGGGAGTGCCACTGCCCACACCACCGTCTGCACCAGCGCGGGCCACCGTGGGCCCGGGGGCAGCGACGTAGCGGACCGCTGCTCAACCGCCGGGAGGGTGCTCGCCGCGCTCGCCATCCCCCACAGGCTACCGCCTCACAGAGGGCCCACCCCGGGGGGCGCACCCCGCGGAGGCGCTACGGGTCGCTGCGGGGTGTCGCGGGGCGAAGACGGCGGGGGTGGACCCGAGGGGGTGCTCGCCACGCCTGCGGTCCCCTCGGGCTACCGCCTCACAGAGGGCCCACCCCGGGGGGCGCACCCCGCGGAGGCGCTACGGGTCGCTGCGGGGTGTCGCGGGGCGAAGACGGCGGGGGTGGACCCGAGGGGGTGCTCGCCACGCCTGCGGTCCCCTCGGGCTACCTCCTCACAGAGGGGCGCACCCCGGGGGGGCGAAGACGGCGGGGGCGAATCCGTGGGGGGCGCTTGTGCGCGCGCGCCTCGGCGAGGGCGCGCGCGAGCTGGGCGTGGGCGCGGCGCACCTCCTCCTCGGTGAGGCGCTGGGGCTGGCGCTGGATGTATCCGAGGAGCATCCCCGCGGGCACCACCCGCACCCCCTTGCGGCGGCTCAGGGGGCGGTCGACCCAGGCGCGGCTGAAGACCACGAGGGGCTCGACGTGGGCCCCCACGACGCGCTCGATCGCGCGGCGCTGGGCCTGGGCCTGCCCGAGCACGGCGCCGTGCACCCTCCCCACGCGGATCGGCCCGGGGTTACTCTTGGTCTCCACGGTGAAGACCCCCCCGGGACCGATCGCGATGTGGTCCACGTTGCCCCTCCCGAGGCTCGCATCGTGGACCACCCGCCACCCCCTCCCGGTGAGGCCATCCAGGAGGGCCCCCACCTGCTCTTCCCCCCGCGCCCCGCGGTCGTGGCGATCGACGAGGGGGAGGACGTAGCGGGACACCACGAAGATCGCCCCCAGGAGCCCCACCTCGGCGGCGAGGAAGCGGGGGTCGTGCCACCCGAAGCGGCGCCCCATAACGGTGGTGGCCACCGCGAGGGCCCCGAGGGTGAGCAGGGTGCGCATCCGCAGCCGCTGGACGATCGAGCGGGTGTACTGCCCCGGCGCGCGGGCCGTGGGATCGCGATCGAGGGACACCACACAGTGGACATCGGTCCACCCGGGGATGAGCTTTAGGGAGGTTAGGGTCGAACCGCCCGCGAGGCGAGGTGCGCGATTCCCCCGGGCGCTTCACCGGGGGTTTTTGAATTTCCAGCAAAACTTGGGGGAGGGCGGGGAGAGCACGGGCAATACGTTGGTGGGGAGAGCGGGGGGAGCACGGGCAATACGTTGGTGGGGAGAGCGGGGGGAGCACGGGCAATACGTTGGTGGGGAGAGCGGGGGGAGCACGGGCAATACGTTGGTGGGGAGAGCGGGGGGAGCACGGGCAATACGTTGGTGGGGAGAGCGGGGGGAGCACGGGCAATACGTTGGTGGGGAGAGCGGGGAGAGCACGGGCAATACGTTGGTGGGGAGAGCGGGGGGAGCACGGGCAATACGTTGGTGGGGAGAGCGGGGAGAGCACGGGCAATACGTTGGTGGGGAGAGCGGGGGGAGCACGGGCAATACGTTGGTGGGGAGAGCGGGGGGAGCACGGGCAATACGTTGGAAGCTGTCGGGGGCGTCTCAAGCCGCGGGCGATCTCCGCCGAGGCCAGTGGTGGGCCCGATCTGGAGATCCCTCGCGGGGGCCCCGTGGTGACGCATGTCCAAACATCGAGACTCCGAGCCCATTCGGCACTACCCCGCCACTCCCGCGGATGTGGCTCTGCTGCTGCGGGCGCACTCGGAGCGGCAGTGGTTGAGCCGCGAGGTGATCCCGGTGGTGCGCCAGATCGAGACGGGGGAGCGCCTCCCGGAGGAGCAGCTGCCGGCGGCGAGGGCGTACCTGGAGGCGATCTGGGTGAAGGCGCTGCGTCGCGCGCGGGAGACCGACGCGGAGCGGGGCCACCTGGACGCGGTGCGCGTGGAGGCGCTGCACCCCAACTCGCGGCCCCTGGTGGCGCGTGCGCGCCGCTACCACGCCGCGGTGCGCGCGCTGCGCGAAGCGGTGGCGCGAAGGGTGGCCCCGCTGATCGCGGCCCCGGGGGAGCTGCTGGCGGAGGAACTGCTGCCGGAGGAGCTCCCCCGGTACGAGCGGGCCGATCTGCACGACCTAATCCGCTGAGGGCCCCCAAACGGTGCATCGCCGCGGGGGGTGAGCGCCAGCACTCCGCGACCCCGGGTGGGGGTCAGGGGGGATCTCATCCGTGGGGGTCAGGGGGGATCTCATCCGCTGGCGGTGGCGGCCCGCTTGTAGAGATGGGTGGCGATGGGCACGGCCACGAGGAGCACCCCGAGGCACCACGCGAGCGCGATCCACCCGGCGGAGCCGATGGGCCGGCCGAGCGCCCAACCGCGCACTGCGTCGACGAGCTTGGTGATGGGCTGGTTTTCAGCAAATGCCCGCAGCCAGCTGGGCATGGTGGCGATGGGGACGAAGGCGCTGGAGGCGAAGGTGAGGGGGAAGAGCCAGATCAGACCGGCGGCCTGGACGGCCTCGGGGTTGCGCACCGCGAGACCGATCGCGGCGCCGACCCAGGAGAAGGAGAAGCTGAGGATCAGCAGCAATCCCACCGCGGCGAGCCACCCGAGGGGGCTGCCCTGGGGGCTGAAGCCGACGGCGAGACCCACGATGAGCATCACGATGATGGTGAACACGTTGCGTACGAGATCGGCGAGGGTCTTGCCGAGGAGCACCGCCATGCGGGACATGGGGAGCGCGCGGAAGCGATCCATGAGCCCCTTCTGGAGATCGTCCGCGAGACCGATCCCCGTGGGGGCGGTGGCGCCGAAGGCGACGGTCTGCACGAAGATCCCGGCCATGAGGAAGTTCACGTAGGAGACCCCCCCACCGGGGTGGATGGCGCCGCCGAAGACGTAGCGGAAGAGCAGCACGAACATCACGGGCTGGATGGTGGCGAACACGAGCAGCTCGGGGATCCGCGTGGTCTGGCGCAAGCCCCGCTCGACCATCACGAGGGTGTCGTGGGCCATCCAGTAGAGGCGCCTCGCGAGGCCCTCTTGGCCAAATGTCGCGGCGGGGGGAGGGAATGGGAGGTCTTTTGGGGATCGTCCGCGCGGGTCCGCCAACTCCCCGGCGGGTGGGCGCTGGGCTTCCTGCCCAGCGGCGGCGGGGGGGGTGTGCTCGGTGGCGCTCATAGCTCATCCTCCGCGGCGTCGATTTCGGCCTCGTGGCCGGTGAGTGCGAGGAACACGTCATCGAGGGTAGGACGGCGCAGCGCGAGGTCGTGGAGGGGGACTTCGGCGGCGTCGAGATCGCGCACCACCTCCGCGAGGCGCCCGGCGCCGCCGTCGACGGGGGCGCTGAGGAGGTGGACGCGCTCGTCCACGTGCACTGACTCCCCCTGGGGGACGTACCGACTGAGCACCTCCCGCGCGCGTGGGAGACTCCCGCCGCGGGCCACGGTCAACTCGATGCGCTCCCCCCCGACGCGGCGCTTGAGTTCGTCCGCGGTTCCCTCCGCGATCACTGTGCCGCTGTCGATCACCGCGATGCGGTCTGCGAGGCGGTCGGCCTCGTCGAGGTACTGGGTGGTGAGCAGCAGCGTGGTGCCCCCCGCGACGAGCTCCTCGATCAGGTTCCACATCCCGAGGCGGCTGCGGGGATCGAGGCCGGTGGTGGGCTCGTCGAGGAACAGCACGGGGGGCGAGACGATCAGGCTGGCCGCGAGGTCGAGGCGCCGGCGCATGCCCCCCGAATAGGTTTTGACCACCCGTGTGGCGGCGCCCGCGAGATCGAAGCGCTCCAGCAGCTCATCGGCGCGCGCGCGGGCGCGCTTGCGGGGGAGTCGGTAGAGGCGCCCGAAGAGCTCCAGGTTCTCGCGTCCGGTGAGGTATTCGTCGACTGCGGCGTACTGCCCGGTGAGCCCGATCCGCGCGCGGAGGCGGTTGGCGCGGCGCACGACGTCCATCCCGGCCACCTGGGCGTGCCCGGAGTCGGGGACGAGCAGGGTGGTGAGGATCCTCACCGCGGTGGTCTTGCCCGCCCCGTTGGGGCCCAGTAGGCCGAGTACTGTGCCAGCCTCCACGCGGAGGTCCAAGCCCGCCAGCGCCTGGGTTGCGCCGAAGCGCTTGCGCAGCCCTTCCGCGAGAATCGCCGGGGGTGCAACGTCGAGCGCGCTCACCCCCCGCAAGCTACACGCTTCGCTGTCCTATCGACGTCCCCCTAATGTCAGGCCGCACGGCGAGTGCGGCCCACACGAAGCGCTTCTCAGCCCGCCGCCGAACCCGGTGCGTCACGCCGCACGGCGAGTGCGGCCCACACGAAGCGCTTCTCAGCCCGCCGCCGAACCCGGTGCGTCACGCCGCACGGCGAGTGCGGCCCACACGAAGCGCTTCTCAGCCCGCCGCCGAACCCGGTGCGTCAGGCCGCACGGCGGGTGCGGCCCGCACGGGGGAGGTGGGGGTGGGGCAGATGACGGACCCCACGCGGGGTGCTCCCGGCGGGCTCGATCGCCTGCAGCGCGCGCACGATCTCGGCGCGCCCGGGCTCGTCGAGCTCCGCGGCTCGGTGGGTCACCCAGGCGGGGAGGTCGCGGCCGTGCACGAAGGTCATCCTGCGCGATTCGGCGATGCGCTGGGGAAACTCGCACCACAGCACCACCACGGGGTGAACCTCCGGGCCGCGCCCGGTGCGGGAGCGGATCTCACGCTGCACAGCGCGGGCGCCGTCGAGGACGTGGCGATTGATCGCCACCTCGGGCCGGTCCGCGCGGGTGTCGCGATCGCGGCGTAGCCAGAGGACCCCGTCGCGCACGCGCCCCGTGGCGCCGGGGGGGCGGTGGGAGGCGATCGCGAATACCCCGCCCGGCCCGACGAGCACGTGGTCGACCCCGTGCCTGGAGGCGACGTCGGGGAGCACGCTCCATTCACGTTCGGGGAGCCGCCGCAACAGCGCCTCGGTGCGCTCGCCGGCGTCCTCCTCGGGGGCGGGCAGCGACGCTGGCTGCCCACGCAGGTGGATCTTGCGCCGCACCCTCCGCATTACACATACCCCATCGGACGCGCCAACAACGCCTGGAGGCGGTAGGTGAGCGCCTCGAGGGCGAGCTCCTCGGCGACGTTGAGGGGCAAACGCAGGCGGGTGTCCTGCACGAGCTCCACCCCCGCACGTAGGCCCGCGGGGGAGCACCCGGCGCAGTCGCGCTCGAGCTCGGGGAGGCGGTCCACCGCGTACACCAGCTCGGTGGCGCCCTCTGTGATGCACCACAGGTCGCGCAGCCACAGCTGGACGAGCCGGAGCGCGAGATCGAGTGCCGCGGTGCGCGCGCGGCGCTCCGCGCGGCGCTGCGCGTCGAGGGCTTCGCGCTCGTGGCGTTTGCGTTCCTTCGCGGGCAGCAGCTCGAGCTCTCCCGCGACCCGCGCCACGATCGCCTCGCCGGCCGCTGCGCCCGCATCCCGGGCTGCCTGGAGCAGGCTATCCAGGGGCCCGCCTGCGCCGCGCGCGGCGGTGTTGCGGTGGAGCGCCGCGCGCACGAAGCCCTCCGCGCTCGCCCGCAGCGCCCCGCCCTCCGCGCCGGCGAGGGTGCGCGCGAGGCGTGCGTCGCCCAGCGCCAGACGCGCACACGCGGCAAGCCGTGCGGCCTCCCCGGCGGGGCCGTCGGCCGCGGCTGCGCCCAGCCCGACCTCCGGCGGCCCGGCCTCGACCTCGAGCGGGCCGACCTCGAGCCCAGTCAACCCAACCTCAACGCCCAGCGACCCGACCTCGACGCTAGTCGACGCGTCCCCCCGGAGCTCTCCCCGTAGACGCTCCTCGATGCGCGCGCTGGGAAGCGGATCGAAGCGCACGAGCTGACAGCGGGAGGCGATCGTGGGGAGCACCTCGCGGGGGCTGGGGGCGAGCAGGATGAGGTGCACGAACGGGGGGGGCTCCTCGAGCGTCTTGAGCAGGCGGTTGGCAGCCTGATCGTTCATGGTGTGGGCGTCCTCGATGACGAACACGCGGCGGTCGGATTCAAAGGGAGTGTGGGCAGCGGCGGCGACCACCGCGTGGTCGATGTCCCCAACCAGCATTTCCCCGGCCCCGGAGGGTGTAACCCAGGTGAGATCGGGGTGGGCGCCGCGCTCGACGCGCCCAGCGACACTCTCCGGTCGGGCGGCCCCGGCGGCGAGCAGAGCCGCGGCGAACGCGCGGGCCACCGTGCGCTTGCCCGCACCGGGGGGCCCATGGAAGAGGTAGGCGTGGGAGGGCGGCTGGGGGGCGGCGCGGGCGCCCGCGAGGACCGGCATGAGCAGCGCACGGGCGTGGGGGTGAGCGTCGATGCCGGGGAGGGGCGACGGCACAGGGGGGGAGCTCACGGGGCCATCGTAGAGCGATACGGTCCGGCGATGCCGAGGGGAACGCTGATCACGATCGAGGGCGTGGACGGCGCGGGCAAGAGCACCCTCGTGGAGGCGCTGGCGCGCGAGGCGGACGCGCGGGGGAGGCCTGCGGAGCTGCTGCGCGAGCCCGGTGGAGTGCACCTCTCGGAGCGCATCCGTGAGCTCGTGAAGGACCCCGCGCTCACGGTGGGGGCGCGTGCGGAGGCGCTGCTGTACGCGGCTGCGCGTGCGCAGTTGGTGCAGGAGCGGCTGTTGCCCCTGCTGGAGAGGGGGGCGCTGGTGCTGCTGGACCGCTTCACGGACTCCTCGCTCGCCTACCAGGGAGCGGGGCGGGAACTGGGGATAGAGCGGATCCGCACGATCAACCTCCTCGCCACCGCGGACCTCGCGCCGGACCGCACACTGCTCTTGCGCATCTCCCCAACCGCCGCGCGCGAGCGCCAGGCGACCCGCGCACTCGACCCGGACCGCCTGGAGCGTGAGGGGGAGGAGTTCTTCACGCGCATCGCCGCGGCCTACGAGGAGCTCGCGCGGGGGGAGCCACAGCGCTTCCGTGTCATCGACGCCGAGCGGCCCCCGGCGGGGGTGCTCGAAGACGCGCTGGCAGCGATCGCGGACCTGCTCTAAGCACCATCCACCACCGCAGCTCCCCCGCAGGGAGCTGCGCGGCTCCCAACGACTCTCTCTAGCATTGGCGGTCGATGCCATGTGGTCGATATGCCCTCCGCGCCCTCGCAACCGTGGGGCTGCTCCTGACGCTCGCTCTGCCTGCCAGCGCGCTGGGGAGCGCAGCGACCGCCAGGCACGGGGTGCTCCCACCAAGCTTCCCGATTCCCGCGAGCGCGCGGGTGCATGGGACCACGAGCACGACCCCGGCGAGCACGACCCCGGCGAGCACGAGTCCCGCAAGTACGACTCCGGCGAGCGCAACTCCAGCGAACACGACTCCGGCGAGCGCCGCCACTACGCCCGCCGGCTCGGCGGGTGCCACCACCACCCCGGTGGGCGGGTCAACGACACCCACCACAGTTCCGACCCCCGCGGCGGCGGCCCCGAGCGCCACAGCGCCGGCCGCTCCGATCACGACTCTGCCGGCCCATACCCCCGCCGCGAAAACGGCGGCGAGCCCGACGAAGCTCTCGACCGCGGCGATCGTCGTGGCGGCGCTGGCGGCGCTGTTGATCGTCGTGTGCCTGGCGTGGGGAGCGGCGCGGTGGTGGGCGTACGAACCCCGCTGGACGGTCTCCCTGCGCCACTGCCTGGCGGAGGCGAGCTGGCGCCTGTCGACCTCGTGGGATGAGTTTTCCGACTGGGTCAGACTCGGCCGCTGAACTCGGCGGGCTGAACATTTCCCTCTAAAATGGAGGGTTCTGTGTTGTGCGTTTTTGCCGTCCGATTGGCGATGGACGATGCCTGGCCCAGGTAATTCAGAGTCGAGTGGGCGTCCTCCGAGCGGCGCCGGCGCGGAAGGAGCAAGGCCGATGCAGACAACGTCCCGCACCACCACCATCGAGGAGGCGACCCCCGGCGCCGCGCTGGCGATCGAGCGCCTCTTCACGTCCCCAGGGACGCACCCCTTCGACGCGGTGGAGTGGGAGTTGCGCGACGCCCGCATCGGCCACGGCGACCGTGTGGCGTTCGAGCAGCGCGACGTGGAGTTCCCCAAGAGCTGGTCGCAGAACGCGACCAACATCGTGGCGCAGAAGTACTTCCGAGGGCAGCTCGGCCACCCGGCACGCGAGCACTCGGTCAAGCAGATGATCGGCCGCGTGGCGAACACGATCGCCACGTGGGGGCACGAGCGGGGCTACTTCGCCAGCGACGAGGACAGCGAGTCCTTCGAGGCGGAGCTGACCCACATCCTGCTGCACCAGCTGGCGGCGTTCAACTCGCCGGTGTGGTTCAACGTGGGCTTCGAGGAGAACCCCCAGTGCAGTGCGTGCTTCATCCTCTCGGTGGAGGACACGATGGAGTCGATCCTCGACTGGAACACCAAGGAGGGGATGATCTTCCGCGGGGGCTCGGGCTCGGGCATCAACCTCTCGAACATCCGCGGCTCGATGGAGCCGCTCGCCAAGGGGGGCACGGCCTCGGGGCCGGTGTCGTTCATGCGGGGGGCGGACTCGTGGGCGGGCACGATCAAGTCCGGGGGCAAGACGCGGAGGGCGGCGAAGATGGTGGTCCTCGACGTGAACCACCCGGACATCCGCAAATTCATCTGGTGCAAGGCGAAGGAGGAGGACAAGGCGCAGGCGCTGCGGGACGCGGGCTTCGACATGTCGATCGACGGGGAGGGCTTCACCTCGATCCAGTTCCAGAACGCGAACAACTCGGTGCGGGTGGACGACGAGTTCATGCGCGCGGTGGAGGAGGATCGCGAGTGGCACCTGACCACGCGCGCGACCGGGGAGCCGGTGGGGGAGCCGATCCCGGCGCGTGAGCTGATGCGCGAAATCGCCGAAGCGGCGTGGCGCTGCGCGGACCCGGGGGTGCAGTACGACACGACGATCAACCGCTGGCACACGTGCCCGAATTCGGGGCGGATCAACGCGTCGAATCCGTGCAGCGAGTACATGCACGTGGACGACTCCGCGTGCAACTTGGCGTCGCTGAACCTGATGCGGTTCCGTCGCCCCGATGGGACGCTGGACGTGGAGTCCTTCGAGCACGCGGTGGACATCGTGCTGCTCGCCCAGGAGATCGTGGTGGGGCCCTCCAGCTACCCCACGGAGAAGATCGCGGTCAACGCGCGGGCCTTCCGCCAGCTGGGGCTCGGCTACGCGAACCTGGGGGCGTACTTGATGGCGGACGGGATGCCCTATGACTCCGAGGAGGGCCGCGGCACGGCGGCGGCGATCACGGCGCTGATGACCGGCCGCGCGTACCGCCGCTCGGCGGAGATCGCGGGGGCGCTCGGTCCCTACGAGCGCTACGCGGAGAACCGCGAGGCGCACAACGGGGTGATGCGGATGCACCGCGACGCAGCGCACACGATTCCTGCGGAGACCTGCACGGACGGCGGCCTGCTGGCGGCGGCGCAGCGCTCGTGGGATGAGGCGGTGGCACTGGGGGAGCGCCTGGGCTACCGCAACGCGCAGGCCACGGTGCTGGCGCCGACGGGCACGATCTCGTTCCTGATGGACTGCGACACGACGGGCGTGGAGCCGGACTTTTCGCTGGTCAAGTTCAAGGAGCTGGTGGGCGGGGGGCAGATGACGATCGTCAACCGCACGGTCCCGTTGGCGCTCCAGACGCTCGGCTACTCCGAGCAGCAGGTCGAGCAGATCGAGGCGCACCTGGCGGAGCACGGCACGATTGTGGGCGCCCCAGACCTCAGGGAGGAGCACCTGCCGGTGTTCGACGTGGCGGTGGGGGAGCGGGCGATCTCACACATGGGCCACCTGAAGATGATGGGCGCGGTGCAGCCGTTCATCTCGGGAGCGATCTCAAAGACGGTGAACCTCCCGCAGAGCGCGACGGTGGAGGACATCGCGGATGCGTACACGCAGGCGTGGCACCTGGGGATCAAGGCGCTGGCGATCTACCGCGATGGCTCGAAGACCGCGCAGGCGCTACGCACGGACGCGCAATCGGACGAGCCGGCGGCGAAGGTCGATGTGGACGCGGTGGTCGCGCAGGCGGTCGCCAAGGCCCTTGCGGATGTCGGGCCGAAGCGCAAGCGGATGCCCCGCGAGCGCCAGTCGATCACGCACAAGTTCTCGATTGGGGGCCACGAGGGGTACATCACGGCGGGGATGTACGAGGATGGCTCGATCGGGGAGATCTTCCTGACGGATATCGGCAAGGAGGGCTCGACGCTGCGGGGGATGATGAACTCGTTCGCGACCGCGATCTCGATCGCGCTCCAGTATGGGGTACCACTCGAAACGCTGGTGCAGAAGTTCAGCTACATGCGCTTCGAGCCGGAGGGGATCACCACGAACCCGGAGATCCCGTTCGCGAAGTCGATGCCGGACTACATCATGCGCTGGCTCGCGTCGCGCTTCCTGGACACGGACGCGCAGGAGGAGCTGGGCATCCTCACCCCGGAGGTACGTGCGCGCAAGGCGGCCCAAGAGGCGGCGCAGTCGGTGATCGCCTCCGACACGGCGGGCCCGGCCACAAGCGACCAGCCGGCGGCGGGCACCCCCAAAGCGGGGGGCGGCAACGGCGGGACAAGCGCGCCGGCGGCCTCTTTCACCGATACCCCCCCGGTAGTGCCGGCGCGGCTGCAGGGCCTCGACCTCGGCCCGGCGTGCAGCCAGTGCGGAGGCATGATGCAGCGGACGGGGTCGTGCTACACCTGCTCGAGCTGCGGAAATAATACGGGCTGCGGCTAGGGTCCACGATTCGAGCGGTACGGATTGCAGGCCGTGAGGGACGTCCGGCCACTCCGCTACGGTGCTCGACCCCGTGGATCTGGCCGCTGTCATCTTCGACCTCGACGACACTCTGCTGGACTCCAGTGCACTGCGGGACGCGCGCGACCGACGCGACTGGCGTAGCGTCTATGGGGGACTTGATCGCGTGGTGGCATTTACCACGCGGCACCACGACGAGATTGCCATCGCCTCTCTTCCCCAGGCGGTGCGCAGGTGTGGGCTCGAGGTGGGGGTTCTCACGCACAGTCCCGAACGGTACGCGGGGGAGCTGCTCCGTGCACATGGCATCCGCGTGGATGCCATGGTCACTGGCTCGGATGGATATCCACCCAAGCCGGACCCGGCGGGCCTGCGCGCCGTTGCCGCCGCCCTCGGTGTAGCGCCGCGGGAGTGCATCTACGTGGGCGACAGCGTCGGTGACTTCGGCGCGGCCGCGGCGGCGGCGATGTACTCAGTCGGGGTGTCATGGTCCGGCGGGGCCCAGCCGGCCTGGCGACACGGCTGGCCCGACGTTGCGATCGACCGCCCCAGCCACCTGCTGCGCCTAATCGAGGGGAGCATGCGACTCGGCCCGCTGGGCGAGGTCCTCACAAGTGGCGTGAAGCCCACGGTGCATTGGGGGAGCCTGCTGCGCCTCGGAGCGGCGACCTATGGGCTCGGGCGCTACTTCTCGACTGAGGACAGCCGCCATCCAGCTCATGCTCTCTCGCACGTGGTCCTTACGAGCAAGGATCACGTGAAGGCCAGCGAAGAGCTCGCCTCGATCTTCGAGGTTGCCGCCCGTCTTCTACCGGTTACCAGGACTCCGCAGCTGATCGTGTCGGTACCGCCGGCGCCAGGCGATGAGCGCGACCGCTTTGCCGCTGCGCGGGCCGCGATGGCTGCCGTCTATGACGCGCACGACGGCGGGGATGCGCTGAAAATGCGCCACGCGGTCGAGGAGTACAAGCGCATCCACCGCGACGCCCGCGCCGCAAAGAACGTCGATCGTTTCACGGCGACCGACCTTACCGGTGAGCGCGCTCTGCTCATCGACGACGTGCTGACCTCTGGCGGTCAGGCCGAGGCCTGCCGCGCTGCGCTGCGCACCGCTGGCTGTGGCCCGGTGACCGTCATGACTTTGACGGTCACGCAGGACAAGCTGCCGGAGCCGTGCCCTACGTGCGGCTCAAACCTAAAGACACGCCGCCGGCGTAGTGACGGACGCGAGTTCTTGGGATGCTCGAACTGGCCAAACTGCTGCTACAGCCGTTCGCTACCTGCCAGCGTAGGAGCGTGACACTGCCTAGTCCACGAAAGCAAACAGCGAAGCTTGCTCGTCCGCTTCCGCGGGTTCGCCCTGCAACCGTCCGGTGCCTGGTTCCGCGGCTGGCCACCATCGCGGTTGGGGCGTGGTCTGGGGAGCATCCAGCGCGAACTCCAGCCAGTCGAGGAACTCGTCGAGGTGGCTGCGGCTGACTGCTTGGGCCAGCGGTCGGGTTCCCAGGCGTTCGCACAAACGCTGAGCGTTGCGCCAGGCGGGCAGCTCGGTACATAGCTCGCGCGCCGGGTGGTTGAGCAGCACCCACAGTCCGGCGCTCTGCACATGCTTGGAGCGTGGCCGGGGGCAGAACAGCGGCCGGCCCTGGGCGGCGGCGTGGCGCACGGTGTGCATGGTGCCACCCTGAAGCCCGGTCTGAGCGACGATGACGGCCACCGACAGCCCCGTCTGCAAGCGGTTGCGGGCTATGAAGCTGGAGCGATGCGGCGGCACGCCTGGGGGAACCTCCGCGACAAGTGCGCCACCGCGGTCAACGATGGCGTCCGCCAGCGCGGTGTTCTCCTTCGGGTAGATGCGGTCGAGCCCGCCCGCCATGACGGCGACTGTAGGTGTGCCGTGCCTCAGTGCGGCGTCGTGCGCCACGGTGTCGATGCCCCTGGCCAAGCCGCTGACGACCCCCCAGCGAGCACCCGCGAGCGTGGCGGTGAGCTCCTCCGCCGCGCTGCAGCCGAAGCTCGTCGGCTCGCGCGTACCGACGACCGCAGCCAGGCGTTCGTCAGTGAGTGCCGCGATCGACCCGCGGACGAACAGCAGGGGGGGCGGATCGTGAATGGCGCGCAGGCGCTGGGGATAGTGCTTGTCGAAGAAGCTCAGGACAGCGATATCGCGCCGGCGGCAGTCTTCCAATGTCGCACGAGCACACTCCAGCGCAGCGGGCCAAGTCGCGGCGTGTCGTTCGACCAAGGCGTCGAACACACCTGCGCCCATAGCGGTGCGTAGCGCCGTGGTTGGTCCCACACGCGGCAATGACTGCATAGCCAACAAGCCTGCGGCGCTATGAGCCAGATGCTGGTCGCCGAGTACGGGAGGAACCGAGGTGTGCGACGGAGAGAAGGTCACCCAACACTCATTCCATCACACAGGCCCACGGAAATCGAACGGCTGTTCGCCGCACTCGCGGTTGCGGGCACAAGAGCAGGATTCCGGCTCCAACTCCCAGCATGGGCCGCTTCGCCAAGCGCTCGCGCGGAGGGCCTGGAGGGAGGCCCAGGCGCTCGCATCCATGCGTCGGACTCAGGTCAGCAGCCGCTCGCCGGCGGCGCGTTCGGCCATGGCCTCACTGGCCTCGGAGCGGCTGAGCACGGAGATGAAGACGGCGGCGAAGGCGATGCCGAAGACGAGGAACTCGATGAAGCACATGCCGGCGCCGGCGAGGTGCTGGTCGTTGATCGCGGAGAGACCGAAGGCGCGACCGATCGGAGATCGGCCAGCGCTGGCGTAAAGGGGATACTCGGTGTGGGCGAGCCAGGTGAGGGGCACACAGATGGCGGCGCTGGCGAGGCGGGAGAAGCCGAGCAGCGCGAGGCGCTCCCCACCGGGGCGTAGACGGGCGCGGGGAAGGGGATCGACGATCAGCCACCAGAGCGCGAGGCCGGTGTAGAAGAGGGTGGCGTGCTCGAAGGCGTGCACGGTGGGGTGCTGGGCGGCGAAGTCGAACACGCTGGGGATCGCCCACACCCAGGTGGCGGTGACCCACAGGGGGATCGCGACCCAGGGGGAGGTGAGCAGCGCGAGCACGCGGCCGAAGCGCCCGCGGGGCGCGACCGCGAGCAGCGCCTCGCGGGAGAGCCCGAGGGGCAGCAGGGGGCGGCGCAGCCCGAGCACGAGCAGGGCGGGGGCGATGTCGGAGAGCAGCACGTGCTGGGCCATGTGGGCGGAGAGCAGGTAGCGGTCGCCGATGGGGTCGAGCGGGGAGAGCAGCGCCACGGCGAGCATGAGCAGGCCGGCCATGTAGGGGACCCAGTGGCCGGCCCCGATGGCGGCGGAGCGCGAGGCGGCGCGGCGGTAGGCGCGCATGTACACGACGGCAGCGAGCCCCAGGGCGAGGATCACGATCGGGTTGAAGGTCCAGGAGCCCCAGCCGGGTACGTGCGACATGCGCGGCATCCTATCGATCCTGAGGTGCGATAGCCGGCGCTGGCCGATCGTCGATCCCGTCGATCGACATCGGT
Source organism: uncultured Solirubrobacterales bacterium (assembly GCA_963747875.1). Taxonomy (GTDB): domain Bacteria; phylum Actinomycetota; class Thermoleophilia; order Solirubrobacterales; family Solirubrobacteraceae; genus Palsa-744. The sequence continues at coordinate 3,085,931 of CAVVGU010000001.1, read as the reverse complement.
CTGCGTCCTCGCTCGCTCGCGTACCGAAGCCGGGAGACACTCGCTTCGCTCGCATCCCCGTTTCGGCCAGCACGCCACGCTCGCTGCGTCCTTGATCTGCTTGGCTCTCGCACCTCAGGTGGCGCCGTAGGAGGCCGGCGGGGGAGGGTCAGAGCGGATGGCGGCGATCTCACTGAGCAGCTGGGGGCCGGTGGTCCCCCCGAGCACGCGCAGGCGGGGGAGCCGGTATGGGTCTACGTCGGGGGACGCCCAGCCGGGGGCGACGGTGGTGGAGCCGCGGTAGCCGGCGGCGCGTACGGCTTCGACGACGGTGTCGTCGTAGTGGCCGGAGGGGTAGCAGAACCAGTTGACGGGGACGTGGTAGAGGCGCTGGACTTCGCTGCGGGCGACGGCTACCTGGTAGTGCAGCTGGGCGGAGTCGAGGGTGATGAGGTCGGCGTGGCTGAAGCCCTGGGTGTCGAGCTCCCAGCCGCCGGCGAGGAGGCCGTGGACCTGCGCTGCGGAGAGGCCGCCCTGGGAGGGGGGCAGACCGGTGAGCTGGAGGTTCTCCACCCCGGTCCATCCGAGCTGGCGGAGCACGGGGAGGGCGTTGGTGTACTGGGAGTGGTAGCCGTTGTCGAAGGTGAGGACGATCGGTTTGCCGGGGGGGAGGGGGACGCCTTCCTTCCAGTTGGCCCACAGCTGATCCTGGGTGACGGCGTGGAAGCCGGCGCGGGCGAGGGCGTGGATCTGTTCGGAGAACTCTGGGGCGGGGACGTAGAGCCCGGGGAAGGGCGCCCCCGGGGGCGGGGGATTGATGACGTGGTACATCAGGATGGGCACGGCCTCGGTGCCGTGGGGGCCTTTGGCCACGACGCGGGGGGCAGCGCGCCCCCCGACACCGCCCCGCCTGACGGCGGAGCGGGTGGACGGCGAGGGGGAGGAGGCTCGTGGGGTGGAGGATCCGCCGGTGGCGAGCAGGACGGCGGCGAGCACTGCGGCGAGCACGGCGAGGAGACCGACGGTGGCGAACATCCGCCGCCGGCGGGTCTGAGCGAGCTCGCGGCGGCGGGCCGCGCGGCGGGCTTGGAGGCGCTCGCTGTCCGGGGGGTGGGGGCTCAGTTCAGACGGCTCTTGAGGGCACTGGCGGCGGAGAACTTGGCGGCCTTGCTGGCGGCGATGCTGATGGTCTCACCGGTGGCGGGGTTGCGTCCCTGACGGGCGGCGCGGTTGCTGACGCTGAACTTGCCGAAACCGGCGAGGGCGACCTCGCCGCCGGCGGCGAGCTCGTCGGAGACGGCCTCGATCGTCGCCTCCAGAGCCTGACGGGCCTGGGTGGGGGCGAGTCCGGTGCGCTCGGCGACCTTGTCGGCCAGATCGTTCTTGGTCATATGGCACTCCTCCCTGGGTGGGGTAGTGGATTGCTTAAGAGGGCAGCTTAACGACCGCGACGGACGGTAGCGGCTCATGCGGAGACGCGCACGGGCGGAGGCGGGGCTGGGTGTTCGTGGGCGATGGGGTGCGGCTGGGGGAGGCGACCGGCGGCGTAGGCGGTCCAGAGTGCGGCGATCCAGCAGGCGCAGGCGAGGGCGACGTGGACCCAGACGAGCTCGGTGGGGAGGTGGGTCTCGTACTGGTCGAGGCCGACGGCCCCCTGGAGGGCGAGGAGCACGCAGGCGGCGGTGGTTGAGCGGCGCACGACGGGGTCGGCGTGGCGGTGGCGGGCGAGCCACCAGACGAACACGGCGAGGAGCCCGAAGGCGAGGGCGATCTCGGCGTGGCGGTGGATGACGAAGTCCATGGTGCCGCGGCCGTCGAGGTCGAGGCGGTTGATGGGTTCCCCGGGGTTGCCTCCGGCGTGGGGCCCGGCGGCGGTGGCGGCGGTGCCGGCAAAGATTGTGAGCGCTCCGAGGGCGACGAGTGCGCGGGCGGACCAGACGAGCGTGCGATCGCCGCTGGGGGGGCGCTCGCCGGGCTCATAGCGAGCGCGCCAGGCCAGCGTGGCGGCAGCGACGAGGATCAACATGGAGAGCGAGAAGTGGCCCATGACCCAACCGTAGTCGAGCTTGCCACGCACGGTGAGCCCGCCGAGGACGGCCTGGAAGATGACGCCGATGGGCAGTAGGGCACCGAGCCACATGAGGTCGCGGCGATAGGGCCGGCGGCGCAGGGCCCCGAGCCAGGCGAAGCCGGCGGCGAGCACGACGGGGACGGAGATGACGCGGTTGGAGAACTCGATCACCGCGTGGGTGGAGAGGGGGGGGTAGAGTTTGCCGTAGCACTCGGGCCACTGGGGACAGCCGAGCCCGGAGTCGGTGAGCCGCACGGCGGCGCCGGTGAGCACGATGAGGGTGAGCGCGACGAGCGCGCAGTAGGCCACGAGCAGATACTGGCGGGGGGTGAGGGTGTAGCCGTTGGTGCGCGAGCGTAGGCGCTCTAAGCGAGGGGCCATGGCCTGAAAGTTTGCCAGCTGGGGGCCGGCGGACCGTCAGTCGCGGTAAACGAAGGGCAGCTGGTCGGCGAGGGCGGACCGTCAGTCGCGGTAAACGAAGGGCAGCTGGTCGGCGAGGTCACGTAGGAGGGGGGCGGCGGAGTCGCGGGGGGAGACGATGGGCTCGATCTCGGTGGGCCAGTGGATCCCGATATCGGGGTCGTTCCAGGCGATGCCGCGCTCGACGGAGGGGTCGTAGTAGGCGGTCTGCTTGTAGAGGACGTCGGCGATGTCGCTGAGGACGCAGAAGCCGTGGGCGAAGCCGATGGGGACGTAGAGCTGGCGCATGCTGTGGTCGTCGAGCTCGACGGCCTCCCAGTGGGCGTAGGTGGGGGAGCCGCGGCGGAGGTCGACGATCACGTCGAGGATGCGCCCGCGGGAGCAGCGAACGAGCTTGGCGACGCCGTCGCCGATGTGGAAGTGCATGCCGCGCACGACACCGCGGGTGGAGCGGGAGTGGTTGTCCTGGATGAAGCGCTCGGCGGGGGGGATGCCGACGGAGGGGTGCCACTCCAGACGGTAGGTCTCGCAGAAGAAGCCGCGCTGATCGGCGAAGACGGGGGGCTCGAGCACGAGGGGCCCGCGCAGGCGGGCGAGGGGGACGGCGGTCACGCGGCGGAACGGTACTTCAAGCGTGCCGGTGGCGCTTGCGACGGGGGGTGCGGTGGTAGATGACGATGCTGCGTTCGGAGGTGTTGCGGAGCTTGTCGACGGCGAAGAAGCTGAGGATGTGCCGGCCATAGCGGATGCGGGCGGCGCCGTGCCAGTGCAGCGCACCGGCGAGGGTGCGGGGGAAGCCCTGGTTGGTGTAGTTGCGGATGAGCTTGCCGTCGATCTTGAGGGTGATGCGCCCGACGCCTTGGGAGTCGCGGGCGGAGACGCTGATGGGCAGGGCGCCGGTGTAGGTGGTGTGGTCGGAGGGGGCGGAGATGTCGATGGCGGGCCCGGAGAAGGATCCGCAGGGTTCTGTGAGCTGGTCGCCGTTGTGGGCGAAGGCTTGCATGGCGGCGAAGGAGGGCTTGTGGGAGCCGTCGGCGCGCATGAGCCCGGAGACGATGGGGCCTTGGTCCTGGAGGGAGAACCAGAGGGCGACCTGGACGTAGGGGTCTTGGGCGAGGCAGTGGTAGGCCTGCTGGAGGTAGGTGGCTTGCTGTTCGTCTGAGACGCCCTGGAGCTTCTGTCCGGCCCAGGCGCCTTCGGCGCAGGTGGCGGAGGTGGTGCGCCAGGAGAGCTCGGTCATCCAGATGGGCTTGTCGTCGCCGTTGGCGAGCATGACGGCGTGGACTTGGCGGTAGGAGAGGAAGGAGTCGGGGATGAGGCGCCCGGAGTCTTCGCGGACGAAGGAGTAGGGGGAGGCGATGTCGCAGGCGGTGTCGTCGTGGAGGGCGACGGCGTCGAAGGAGCCCTTGGCGCCGTTCTGGTAGAGGGCTTCGAGGTAGGGGTAGTCGTTGCCGGTGAGTCCGCCGAGGAGCACGGTGGCGTTTGGTTCGGCGGCCTTGATGACGGGGTAGGTGGCCTCGAGGAGGGCGGCGTAGGCGGCGGGGTTGGGGGCGCCGACCCACCAGGTGGGGGAGTCCTCCTCGTTCCAGAGCTCGTAGGCGGCGACGTGGGGGCCCCAGTGCTGGGCGAGGAAGCCGAGGAGGGCGGCGTAGTCCTGGGGGTTGGCGGGGGGGGTGTGTTCGTCGGCGGAGCCGGTCTCCCAGGAGGGGGTGTCGACGACGTCGGCGACGACTTTGGTCCCGGGGGGGAGTTCGTGGAAGAACTTTTCGTAGGAGGCGAGCCAGGCGGTGGAGTAGACGCCGGGGGAGGGCTCGATGTCGGGCCAGGTGACGAAGATGCGAATCCAGTGGGTGCCGAGGGCCTTCAGCGCGGCGATGTGGGGGGATCCGGTGTTGGAGATGACGACGCCGGGTTCGGCGGCGGGCGCGGCGACGGCCCCGAGGCCGAGCGCGAGCGCGAGCAGACCGGCGAGCAGGGCACCGGCGAGCGGAGCACGAGTAGAGCGCAGGCGCGGAGTGGGACCCATCCCTGTGCACATCGTAGGTAGCGGAGAAACCTTGACCGTGGGACCCCGCGGATCAACAGATTGAGGGGTGTTTTTTTGGGGATCGTCCGCGCGGGTGGGACGGGACCACGAGCGGGGGGGCGCGGGGCTTCCATGCCCCGCGTGGGGGGCGGCGAGCTGGTCACGGCCCTAGCGCGGCGATCGGGATGACGAGGATGCCGTCGCGGTTGGACTTCTTCGGCATGGCCCCGTGCGGGGGGCGGCTCAGTCGAGGCTGCCGCGGGGGGCGATCCAGACGCTGGGGTAGGCGAGGGAGGTGTGCTGGGCGATGGTGTCGTAGTCGCGGGCGTAGTGGAGCACGCCGAGCCGCTCGGTGGCGGCGACGGAGGCGATGAGCAGATCGACGGGCTTGACGCGGTGCGAGACGCCGGGGGCGGCGGCGAGCTCGGCCTGGGCGGTGAGCGCCTGCGCGGCGGCGGCGGCGCTCAGGGGTGCGTGCAGCAGGGCATCGAGCCGCCCTGCGGTGAGCGCGAATCCTTGCGTATCGCGCGCGCTGTAGCGCATCTCAAGCAGTGCGGGGGGGCAGGTCCAGAGTTGACCGGCGGTGAGCGCCGCCTCGAAGGTCTCTCGAGGAGGCCCGGCGAGGCGCCCGTCGAGCAGCCTGGCCCAGGCGGAGTTGTCGAGCAGGAGCGGGCGGCTGTAGCCGATCAATGGGTCCAGCCGTGCTCGCGGACCTCGTAGGCAGCGGCGGCGTCGAGTCCCTCGCCGGTGCGCAACTGCTGCACGAGCTGGCGGCGAAGCTCGAGCTTGCGAGCCTCCTCGTCGCGCTCGGCGTGGAGCTCCTGCAAGCGTGCGCGGGCGCCGAGGATCACAAGCTCGCCAAGCCGGACACGCTCGCCGCAGCGGCGCAGCTCATTCAGAGCCTCGTGGACGGGAGGGGTCTCGGTAATCGAATGGCGGGGATAACGAGTGGGCACCGACGAAGTGTAGCACCGGGGTACTGCACTCGTTCCCACGATGCGATCAGCGGTGTAACGCCATGTAGATCGCGGGTAGCATCGGCCCAGGAGTTGCCCGGGCGTAGTCCGAGGAGGCTGAGCAACGTCAATGCCGAACGCTCCTTACTACGTGCTTTATCGAACCCAAGTGCCAAGAGGACATCGTGTGCCTGCTCGACGAGCTCGTCGCGGGTGCTGCTCATGCTATGGACAGAAGTAACTCTTCGTTGGACTGCGCGATGACTGAGTCCACCAAGTCGTCGAGTTCGTCGGGATTGGTGGGGTCACTGAGTGCATCCGCCGCAAGCCCGAGCGTGCAGAGTTGCGCGATTGTCGGATACCGCAGCACACGAAGGTCGGTGGCGTTGATCTGCGTATGACCGTTGAATTGGCGTACGTAGTCATCGACAAAACGTGAATTCAGATACGCGGCGAGCCCTGCGGCGAACTCCGGGGCTAGGCCGCGATTGGCGGTATGGAAGATATTGAGGTGGTTCTCGTAGGCGACGGCCTTGGCGCCGGCGAACGCCTCGGGATTGGCGATGGCCGCAACCACACGCCGAGGCTCCTCCTTTGAACTGAAGCGCTTAACCACGACGTAGTACTCGTTGGGCAGAAGCAGATTGGTCGTGACAGCGCTGAGGCGCAGTGCCTGGGGCTTGCGGGTAATGACCGGCCAGTCGATTACTCCAGCACGCATGTTCTGTGGGTAGACCAACGGAACAGTGTCGTTGCCGGGTACCATACGCAGTTGCTCCTTGGCACGGAAGTCGACGACTCGTCCGGTGCTCACGCTGCAGCTAAGTTCTGAGAGGATGCAGGGCATTGCGGCCATACGCACGGCGGTAGACAAGGCGTCCTCGTCAAGCAGAAGACGAATGAAGCGCTGAGGGTCATCCGGGTGAATCACCTGGTCATGCCCGCGAGTCACGACGCTTACGTCATCGACGGCATCGCGACTAGTTGTGATGACGATGTCGGTTGGAGCGGTGCCGAGCTGCATCGAGAAGATGAGGTTCTCCTGAAGAACATCGGCGTCAGAAAAGACACGATCGCGAGCCTCGAAGACATGTATGCGGCGGAAGCTGGCTCGCTTCAAAAGCTCGGAACGCAGGTCCTTGAAATACGGTCCATTCGCGAACGAGCGTGGAGTGATAGCCACCAGGCCGTCACCAGGCGCGAGAGCCTGCACAGCGCGAACCAGGAATGCTGCGTACATATTGGTGACACGGACGGGATACTCGCCGCACGTCAGCGCGGCACGCTCATCACTATCGACGCTGAGCTTCTTATAAGGCGGGTTCATCAGCAGGATGTTGCCGGCGCCTCCTGCGGGCGGACTGAGCACAAAATTCTCCTCGCGAACGGTCGTGTGCAGCGTGCGCCCGACCGCTGCCGCTAGAGTCCGAGCTTCTGTCAGGGTGGCCTCTAGCGGCTCTACGAGGTGGGGATCGATCTCGTAGGCAAGGACAGACATGGTTGGCAGCTCCGTCTCCATAAGCCAGCGAGCGACGAGAGCCGCTGTGAGCGAGCCGACCCCGGCTCCGGGGTCGATGAGCCGCCAACCTACTTCGGTGGGCAGCGGTGCCATCGAGGCCACCAGGCTGGCCGAGGCACGCGGCGTGAAGAACTGTCCCCACTCGGCGCGCGCTTGCGGGTCGAGAATCGCGCTCGTCATCGAGCGGCGCTGCTCGACCCTGGTCAAGAACTCTTCGACGGAGGACACCTTTACAGTGTGCCAACCGGATCGGCCAACCTTCTGGATTTGGCTCTACAAGCCACAATCGGGGATCCCCCTGGGCGGCAGCGACAGCAACTAGGAGGCCCGAGCGGCCTCGCGGGACGCAAAGCCGATCAATGGGTCCAGCCGTGCTCGCGGACCTCGTAGGCAGCGGCGGCGTCGAGTCCCTCGCCGGTGCGCAACTGCTGCACGAGCTGGCGGCGAAGCTCGAGCTTGCGAGCCTCCTCGTCGCGCTCGGCGTGGAGCTCCTGCAAGCGTGCGCGGGCGCCGAGGATCACAAGCTCGCCAAGCCGGACACGCTCGCCGCAGCGGCGCAGCTCATTCAGAGCCTCGTGGACGGGAGGGGTCTCGGTAATCGAATGGCGGGGATAACGAGTGGGCACCGACGAAGTGTAGCACCGGGGTACTGCACTTGTTACGACCGAGCTCGAGCGAATGCATGTCGGCGAGCCCCAGATGTATGCCCACCAGCGGTCGGACGTCACGACCTGGAGCGGATGCTGGAGCCGCTGCTTCCCGTGACGACCTACGCCAGGTATCCTGCGGCTGTGAGCGGAACAGATCTGAAGCTTCGTCTCGACGTGGGCATAGGCTCAGACGCCGACGCGGCGGAGCTCGACGCGACGACCTCCGGCCTGCGCGAGGAACTGCTGAACCTCGACATCGACACTGTGGAACGCCAACCTGGCCGGCAGCCGCCCGACGGTGCGAGAGCCGTCGATGCGCCAACCCTCGGAGCCCTGTTGGTGGTGGCCGACCGCGAGGCCATCGGGACATTGGTTCAGACGCTCATCAGCTGGATCGGGCGCTACCGGAGCAGAAGCGTGAGAGTCGAGATCGAAGGCGATGTGCTGGAACTCTCCAATGCCTCCGTTGAGGAGCAGCGTCGTGCCGCGCAAGCATTCTTCGCTCGCCACGACCAATAGCCGGTATGCGCGAAGTTAGAAGCGCACTGGTCATCGGCGTGGGCACCTACGAGGATCCACGGCTGAGTGACCTCCGGGCGCCGGCGATCGACACCGAGCGCTTGGCCGCTGTACTGCGCGACCCGGCGGTCGGCGAATTCGCAGTGGAGACAGTGATGAACCCTGAGGAAAGTCGCATGAGACGCGACATCGGGCGCTTTTTTCACGCATGCGGTCGCGATGACGTGCTGCTCCTTCACCTCTCCTGTCACGGCATCAAGGACGAGCGCGGCGACCTCCTCTTCGCGCCATCCGATTACCAGCTCAATGCCCCGTATACAGCGATCGCCGCCAACTGGCTGAGCGAGCAGATGTCACGAAGCCCCTCCCGGCGTACCCTCCTGATGCTCGACTGCTGTTTCAGCGGCAAGTTTCCATTCGGTACTCAGGTGCGTTCGAATGAAGAGGTGCATGTGAAAGAGCACTTCCAGGGAAAGGGGCGAGCTGTGATAACAGCCTCAAACGCGATGGAGTATGCGTACGAGGGAGATCATCGCTCTGGCGAAGGGTGCCCGTCGATGTTCACAGGAACCGTGATCGAGGCCCTCCAGAGCGGCAGGGCCGATCGGGACCAGGACGGTTGGATCTCGGTGGACGAGCTCTACGACTACGTCTTCGATCGCCTGCACGAGCAGGAAGCCAAGCAAACGCCGACTAAGTACATTGCGCTCGAGGGACCGCTATACGTCGCGCGCAGCAGCTACGTGCAACCCGTGGAGCCTGCGCAGCTGGACCCCAGTATCGCTAGCGGTTTGGCGAACCCTGTGCCGATGATCCGCCTCGGTGCCGTCGCGGTCTTGCAGGAGTTGCTGATGAATGGCAATCGGGCGGATGCCCTTGCCGCCCAGCGGGCACTCGAAGACATGGACGACGATGACAGCATCAAAGTACGCGCGGCGGTCGGTACGGCACTCACGCTGCTGGGCGAGACGTCACGCGACTTGACCAATTCTGTGAGCGTGACGGCAAGTACCCAGCAGGCGCATCTCGAGGAGGCGTGGAGGCAAGTCGAAGCAACAGCTGAGTCGGGTGAGTCGGTGGAGGGCACGGTGATCGAGGTCATGAAGGGAGGCCTGATCGTCGACGTGGGGCTTCGGGGCTTCCTGCCTGCCTCGCTGGTTGACATCCGCCGACTCCCAAACCTAGACGGGTACGACGTGGGAGCGAAGGTCGAGGCAAAGGTGATCGAAGTCGACCGCACGCGCAACAACGTCATACTCTCGCGCCGCGCGGTGCTCGAGGAGGAGCGCAAGGAGATGCGCCAGCAGATCCTCGATCGCCTGCAGCCCGGGCTCGTCGTCGAGGGACAGGTCTCCAACATCGTGGACTCCGGTGCGTTCGTGGACCTCGATGGCATCGACGGCTTCATCCACATCTCCGAGCTGTCGTGGTCGCACGTCAACCACCCCAGCGAGATCCTCTCGATCGGGGACACGGTGCAGGTGAAGGTGCTCGACATCGACCGCGACCGCCAGCAGATCTCGCTGGGTCTCAAGCAGACCCAGGAGGATCCGTGGCGGCGGATCGTGGACACCTACAACGTCGGCGACGAACTCGAGGGGACCGTCACGAAGGTCGTCACGTTCGGCGCGTTCGTCGAAATCCTCGATGGCGTCGAGGGGCTGGTGCACATCTCAGAGCTCGCGGATGACGTTGAGTATCCGCGCGAAATCGTGCACCCGGGCGATGAGATCCGCGTGCAGATCCTCGCGATCGACTCGGAGCTTCGGCGCCTCTCGCTATCGGCTAAGCGCGTAGAGCACCAGATCGTCCTGCCTCGGACGCAGCGCTGAAGCGCACCACCGTTCGGTCCTAACCGGGTCGGCCGGTAGCACGGTCTTGTAGCTACAGACATGTGCGATGTGCCGAGAAAGACGCTCGGTGCGGCGGAAGCTAGGCGGCGGCGCGGGGATCGTCGTCCTGGACCAGGACGGTCACGACCCAGCCAGGCTCCTCGGCGAGTCGTTTCCGCAGCGCGTGGGTCACGACCGGTGGGAGGGGAGCAGCATCATCAGGGTGAGTGGGTCGATCGGTGACTCGATGAAGCCGTGATGTCGATAGAAGTCCTTTGCCTGCTCGTTCTTGGCGTGGACGAGGACGAGCCGCACCCCAACTTTCTCTGAGACCTCGATTGCCTTCGTCATGAAGTGCTTGAGCATGGCGGCGCCGAGGCCCTTGCCTTGGTGGCGGTTGTCGACGGCCATTCGCCCAAGCAGGATCGCTGGCAGATCGGGGGGCTGGTCGCGGGCGATGCGCCGCGGCGCCGCGGCGCGCATCACTGAGGCGGTGGAGGATGCGTAGTACGCCACGACCATCCTGGTCGGCTTGTCGATCACGACCCATGTGCGGCTGGTGCCGGCCGCCTGGTTGCCGAGCGCGCGGCGCGTGAGCCAGTCATTGAGCGCGGGCTGGCCACAGTCGAACCCCTCCAGCCGGTGCTCGCCGGTCAGCAGGGTGGGGCCGCTGTAGATCAACGTGCCGGTTGCTCGAGCACCGACTGCTGGGAGAGCAGCCTGGCCATCGCTGGCGGAAGCTGCGATGACGTCGCGGAGAGCAGACCCTGTAGTTCGTCCCAGGCAGCATCGTCGAGGACGAACACGCGACGATCGGCGAGGTCGAGCTCTGCGGCTTCTACGGCATGGCGCAGCACGTAGTCGCTCGTCGACTCGCCGCGGGCCTCTGCGGCGCGACGCAGCACCATGTCCTGCGTGGGGGTCAAGCGGAGGCCCAGTCGCTCGGTCTTGGACGCCATGCCCGTATTGTACGTCATCGGACGCACGGGGGAGACCGCTATTCGCGAAGGTGACAAGGGGGCGGTATATGCTGGCATCGCGCGACGCATAGGTATCGTGCAGTGGCGTGGGGTCCCCATCACTATGGCTAACGTGGATCGCTGCCGTATGCGATTGAGCGGTGGCGGATGGTGGCAACGCGAACCGTCCCGTCGTTGTCTGCGAGCTGGTAGATGATTCGGTAGGAGCCGACTCTCAGCGAGTACAGGCCGCGCAGCCTGCCACGCAGCGGATAACCGGCTTGTGGTTCGCGTTGAAGGAGCCCCAGTGCCTCCTCGGCGGCATCGATCAGAGGCCAGCCGAGTTCGAGCAGCGACGCGCGAGCACGTCGCGCAAGTACCAGTCGAGCCACGGGCTGCTATTTCGTTGGTCGTCGCTCTGCCAACTCGCGGCGCAGATCGCCGAACTCGACCGTTTCTCCACGTGCGAGCTCATCCAGACCGGCCTGGAGCGCGTCCAATGTTGGGGCATCCGAGAGAATCTCGGCTGTCTCCTCGAGCGCTTGGTACTCGTCGATCGGTATCAGCGCAGCTGCTGGTCGCCCGTTGCGTGTCAGGACCACGTGGTCGCGTCGGTCGGCGACGTTGCTGAGCACCTCGGCGAGGTTGCTCCGGAACTCGCGCACGGGGATGGTCTTCGTCATGGACTGTAGTGTACCAAATCACGTACACATGGATGTGGTCTGCTCAGGCATACGATGCGTACATGATCGAGGTGCTCACGCGATATGTGCGCAGTGGCGATCTGCAGATCGCCTATCAGGTGACCGGTGAGGGAGCGCTCGATGTGTTGGTGGTGCCGAGGTGGTTCTCGAACATCGACCTCGACTGGGAGCTGCCGCCCTCGGCACGCTTTCTCACGCGGCTGGCCTCGTTCGCGCGGCTGATCCAGTTCGATCGACGCGGCGCCGGGATGTCCGGGGGGATCGCTGGGGCCACGCCGCTGGAGGAACAGATCGATGATGTTCGTGCGGTGCTCGATGCCGCGGGCGCTGACCAGCCGACCTTGATCTCGATTGCCGAGGGCTGCGCGTTGGCGGTGCTCTTTGCGGCATCGCACCCGGATCTCGTTCGCGCACTGGTGCTGATCACACCGACACCGCGCGTGGTCCGCGGGCCGGGCTACGAGTGGGCGCAGAGCGTCGAGGAGCGCCGAGAGATGGTTCAGGCGGTCGTTGAGTATCCACAGCTCACCGAACCCTGGCGTTCCTGGTCAGGACGAGCAGCGACGACGCCTCTCGCGCGCCACCGCGTTTTCGATGGCGCCGGACGCCGCCGCCTCGCTGGCCATGGTCGGCGAGCTGGATGTGCGTAACGCGCTTCCAGTGTGCAGTGTCCAACGTTGGTGCTGCATCGCGCGAGCGACGCATATATCGATGAATGCCACTCGCGCTACGCGGCGGCCCACATCCCAGACGCACGATGTCGAGGTCCAGCCGGGGCCACGCGACCGACGAGATCGAGCAGTTCTGACGGGGTCCGACGACCAGTTCTCAGCGACCGCGTGCTCGACCGTGCTCTTCACCGACATAGTCGGTTCGACCGAGCGCGCCGCCGAGCTGGGCGACAGCGGCTGGCGCGGGCTGCTCGAGAGGCACGATGCGCTCGTGCGCGAGCAGGTCGAGCGCTACCGGGGGCGGTTCGTGAAGTCGCTCGGCGACGGAATGCTCGCCACGTTCGACGGTCCAAGTCGCGCCATCAGCAGCGCCCTCGCCATCCGCGACGCGCTTCGCACGCTCAACCTGGACGTTCGCGCCGGCCTGCACACCGGCGAGTGCGAGCTGCTCGCCGATGACGACGTCGGCGGCCTTGCGGTTCACATCGGTGCGCGCATCAGCGGCCTCGCGGGGCCGGGGGAGGTGCTGGTTAGCAGCACCGTCCGCGACCTAGTCGTCGGCTCCGATCAGATCCTTGCCGATCGAGGCGAGCACCAGCTCAGAGGCATCCCCAGACCCTGGCGGGTGTTCGCGGTCCAGGCGTAGCGGCTGGACACGGATTCGCCACGAGCAGGAGCGACTCGGGTGCCTGCTCTCACTTGGCCACGGGCGCATCTGGCAGCGAGCGCCCTGCGGCAGCCGCTGGCGGCGTAGCCGACGGTCGGCATCCGATCTTGGCCGAGGCATCGCCGGGGGATCGACAGATGGGGGCTATTTTGGGATCGTCCGCGCGGGTGGGTGGGAGCACCGTGGGGATGGGCGCGGGCTTCCGTGCCCCGCGTCGGGGGTCGGCATCCAACGGGGCGCGGATTGATACCTATGTTGGGGGACGCGTCGCGGAAGGCCAAGATGGGTGCAGGGACACACCGCACGAGGTGGCGCATGAGCGCGATCCGCAGGTGGTGGCGGGGGCGTTCTCGATCCATGCCCACACATCGACGGCTTGGGCAGCGGCAGCAGGCCCACACTCGACCGAGTTCCGCACGGTCGTACGGCGGCGCCCCGCGGCCACGGAGCCGATCTTGGAGGAGTATCCCTCGGAGTCCGATCGCATCCTGGGAGGGACGGAGATGAAGTCATCGCTGTCGCCGCAATAACTCCTGCTCGAGCTCGAGTAGCTTCCGGTCCCGCTCGCCAATCACCTCACCGCGGGGGCCGGTTACGATCGCAAACGGTGGCACGTCGTTTCGTACGAGAGTGAGTGCGCCGATGGCGGCACCCTTCCCGATCGTAACGCCCGGGAGAATGACACTGCCCGCTCCCACGATTGCGTGCTCCCCGAGCACAACTGGCGCGCTAGTAACCTTGCGGAGGTCATCTGGGATGGTCGGGCCCGTAAGCCAACCACCACGGTAATCGTCGTTCGACGAGAAGATCGCGGTACCCGCCGATACTCCTGCGAAGTTGTGCAGCTCGATCCTCGCGGCACCTGTCATGAAGACGCGAACCGCAATGTGTACGTGATCCCCTACGACTATTCCACCGTCGCCGGCGCTTAGAACGACGCCAGCGTCAATGCGAACGTGCGAGCCGAGGGAAATCCGCTCGGCGCCATACAGAACTGCGGTCGCGTCGATGCACACGTCCTCTCCGACGTCGCCGAGGCCCAGTTCGAGCAGCTCCTCGCGGGCTAAGAAACCCCTGCTGGTCACACCGCTGCGTCCAAGGTTTGGGTCAGTACGCCGTTGACGATGCCGATGATCTCCTCTTGCTCCCGATCGGTCATATCCGAGTAGACAGGTAGACAGATCATCCGCGCTGACAGATCGTCGGTGATCGGGAGGGATACGTTGGCTGCGAATGGTGGCGTGCGGTGGAGCGGTGGAGAGTAGTAGCGGCGTACTCCCACACCGGCCGCAACGAGTCGATCGACGACGGCGTCTGCGTCCCCGGGAAGCGCCACCGGATATGTCTGCCAAGGCGGCGCCCCAGCCTTCGGTGCGTATTCGAGGTCGGCTGCCCCTGCCAGTCCAGCTCGATACCCGCGAGCTATCTCACCGCGACGCGCGATGAATCCATCGATTCGCTCTAGCACCGCCAGCCCGATCGCTGCGTGTACCTCACTCAACTTGCCGTTGAATCCAAGCGTCTCGGGCACACCGCCGGCAAGCCCGAAGTTGATGGTCCTCCGTAATCGCTCAGCGAGAGGCGGACGCACGAAGACTGCGCCTCCCTCGCCGATGCCAAACACCTTCGTGGCATGCATTGAGAAGATCTCCGCGTCGCCGCTGCCACCCACCCATCTGCCGCCCTCCTCGCTGCCGCCGAGGGAGGCCGCCGAGTCGATGATCAGCGGCACCCCGAACGAGTGAGCGAGTTGTTCTAGGTCGTCAAGTGGGTGGCAGAGCCCCAGTGTCCGCACATGCAAAATTGCGCCGACCCGCTGATGCTGAAGCGCCTGCTCCAACTGGGCGATGTCGAGCTCCCACGTCTCCGGCGATACGTCGATGAAGAGAGGCGTACACCGGGCAAGCACCACAGCGCTCGCGGTCGCCGGGAAAGTAAAGCTTGGCATGGCGACGGCACCCCGAACGTCGAGCGCGAGGAGCGCCGCGATCAGTCCGGTGGTGCCACTCGAGACGAGTACAACACTGCGCCCAGGCGAGGTGTACCTCTGCTCGAGCTTCCGCTCCAGCCGTGAGGCGACTGGACCGAAGTTTGAATAGCGCCGCTCCTCGTACGCTGGCGCAAGCAGGTCCAACCATGCCTCTGGTGGTGGGATTGTCGGTCGAATGAATGGGTACATATCTCGCCTATGCCTCGGACGCAACGCGCTCGTGCACTTGACCTAGCGCCTCTCGAAGCCTCATATTGATGGGGTTGAGCCCATTCCGCGTGAGCAGCCCCCCAATGCTCTCTACTGACGCAAGATCCTCGGCCCTATTGATCTCATCGTCCTTTAAGTAGTGGATAATGCGCGCATCAGCGAGCTCGGCGTGATGGCGAGGAAGATATTGCGCGATGTTCGGTAAGTTGAAGCGCAGCGGGAGTTCGCGCCATTGCGCATCAGACCGCATCATCGCCATAGTGAGTGCGAGCTGGCAGCGGAAAGGGGTAGGGTGTATCCGCTCAAGGGTCTCCATCTCCGAATAGATCGACTCCGCCAACTTACTAAAGACGCCCCTCTGAGCGATGAGTACGCCGAGATTGAAGTAGGGTGGACAGTAGCGCCTAGCAGCGCTGAACTCAATAACTTGCCAGCCCGAATGCTCGCATACTAGGGCGGGATCCTCTAGGCCTGCCGCTTTGAAGATCTGCTCCCAAAGGTCCTGCTCCCCCTCATACCCAATGAAGGGCGAGACGTGCGCTATGACACCCGCGATCGCCTTGCATCGGCCCGTCGCCTCGAGCAGGTCGTCAATCGGCTGAACGAACAGCGTGTCAGCGTCGAGTAAGAGTGCGTTGGGTGCTTCGATCTCGTAGCAGAACCGTTGCAGCGCGGTGCCGAAGATGCCATATCGGCGCCATAGAGAGTCGTCGAGCCAGCGCCACTCAATGCCAAGACGCTGCGACCACGGATGAGCGCGGGCAAGATCGATAGGCTCATCCCCGCCGACCGTGACGATCACGGGGCTATCGGCGAGTGCGCCCCCAAAGAGCCGGAGCGACGCCACGAGATAGTGGAGCTTCGTAAGAAAAGGCTGGGTCGGGCTGATAGGTATGTGAATCTCGCAAGGAAAAGGGCTCCCATTCCCCGAGCGCACGGGTCTCGACGATTTCCGAATCCCCACACGTCGGATAGACATGATTCCTTTCGGGGGGGGCACTGATTCGCTATCCAGCCAAGGAAACCGACGAAGGTCATCCCGAGCGCGGCGTCGGCGGCCCAACTCACCCTTGGCCGTTCGTAAGGGCACGGTGATCCGCCAGCTCACTGAGCCTTGGATGGCCGCAAGCCAACCCTCCGCCCGGAGGTGCGCGGCCTGGGCGGCGTTGGCACGCTCGCGCTCGGCTGAAAGTTCCGCGGACAGTCTCGCACTGTGCTGTTGCTCGTCAGCGAGAGCTTCCGCCAGGCCGTTGGCCCACTCTTGCTCCGAGTCAAGCTTTGCCGCAAGCGTCGCGCCTCGCTCGCGCTCAGATGCAAGCTTCGTCTCGAAATCGACTGTTTGAGCATGCGAAGCTTCGAGACACTGAACAAGCTGAGCGCGCTCTGTCTCGCTACGCGCTCCCGCTCGCGCTGTCGCACTGGGTCGACGCAGTACCGTGGGTACGTCGATCGCCCAATCACCGTGGGGAAGCGACGACAGGAACTGCCAAAGGCCGAGCTGCCGGCTGGTGAGTAGCTCCTCACGGTCTCCGTCCTCCACGCGGTTGCGACGGAATTCGACGTCAAGCCCCCCCCCAAAAGCATGTTGCGGCCGCACGTACGTCGCTCTACTATGCTCGATATGATCTGCCGCCGCCCCTACGATCAGCGGTCTGAGTTCCGTGTCGTCGAGCAGACTCGCGTAGGGAGCCACTGTCACGATCCCTTCGCTCAGATAGTCGAGAAGAGTCGTCATATGCAGCTCCCAGCAGGCGAGCGCAAACGCTAGCGGAATTCCATCACGGCAATAGAGCGAGCGCGCTATCTCCACGGGATCACGAATCACGAGCACTGGATGGAGGCGACCCTTAATGATCTGATGCCACAGTGGCATCATCACGCCGATTCGGGGGTCCTTGATCGCAACCGGCGCACCGTCTGCATACTCAATGACGCGCTCGACCTCCGCCAGCAACATGGGAATGGCCCACTCTCGCGCCGTGATTTGTGCGGCCGTAGTAGGAGGATCGAACCAACTTCCTTTCAGCCGGTGAAGTATCTGCTCGTTAGCGCGCCAAATGTTCAGATTCTCCCAGTGCCCAGCGGGATTAGACTCACTCGCCGGCATGAGATCGTCGTCCCGTCCCGCGAAGAAGCCAGCACTGGTGAACATGCCAGTAACAGCGCTCGTACCACTGCGGCCCATTCCGACGACGACGACGCCAACCGGATCGGTCATGGAAATCTGGTGGAAACTCGCAAGGTCACGTGCATCGCGCGAGCCTATAGGCTAATCGCTCTCTACGCCACAAGGGATCGCCACAACAGCCACTTACCAATTAGGCTCGAAAAGTCCCGGCGTCGGACGTTGTCGGCTCCAGTGGTGTGGGTTCTCGCGCGAACGGCGTGCCAAGCAGCCCCACCACATCCACTGCGGATTCTCAAGCTCACCCGCATCTTGCTCCAGCACAACCTCAAATCCCTCTCCCTTTAGAATAGAGCGAATCAACGACGGCGTCATGCCCCAGATCCAATGCGACTGGTTTACCTCCTGTACATCGAAGGCTCGATACTCATCGGAGCGCTCAGCGAGTGGATACAAACCCGATCCGACTGGCTGTCCGGGGAGGTAGACAAGCGTGTTACTCGTCTCTCGCTCTTTTAGCACCGGCTGGACTATCGCAATCAGATTCTCGGTCTTCTCAAGCATCAAGTGTAGAGTCGAGAGTAGCGGCGGCTGGTGTAGCAAGATGTCGAACACAACACTGAGGGAGCACTTCCTTCTAATACTTTGCATAAAGAAGGGGTCGGAGAAATCACCCTTGAGGAAGTCAATGCGCGTATCATCCAGTCGCCGTTTCTGCCACACAGGCGTCTCTAGCGAATCGACCAGCACCACTTGATCGCATCCATACTCAAGACACTTGGCTGTGTAGAAACCGTCGACAATGTACATGTCACCGAACACGATCGCCGACTCTGCTGGCATGGCTGCCCTCAGAATATCTAGCTTCAACCGCACGATCGGATTGTTCTCGTCAACCACGCAAGCCTCGCGAGAGCTTTCGACCTAGGACAGCAGGCCGGCTGGGAGTGGGCAAGAACCACATGGCTGCATCATATGCCATGCCCACGTTCGAGCGTCGTCCCGTGTGGCCGTAGGACACGCCACTTCTCGGCGCGCAGGTCTAGACTCTCGTCTGATCATGTCGACAGACGCGAAAAGCATCACGGAACAGAGCGTTGAGCGCGCCGACCCCGAGGAGATGGCTGGAAGCCTGATGGAGTCAGAGCATCGCAGCCGCTACCTGTGGGCTGCGCAACTGGCTGAAGGACGCTCGGTGCTCGACGCAGGATGCGGAACCGGCTATGGAACCGAGATCCTCGCCGCTCTGGGGGCCGAGAATGTGGTGGGCATCGACATCTCCCCCGAGGCGATCGAATACGCGCGCTCCTCCTTCGAAGGAGTCTCGAGCAAGTTCTCGCTGGGAGATATATACGAGCTGCCCTTCGAGGACGACACCTTCGAACTCGTCGTCTGCTTCGAGGTGATCGAGCACGTCGAGGAGCAGCAGCGCGCGATCGGCGAGCTGCACCGAGTCCTTCGAGCTAGTGGCGTGCTAGCGATCTCCTCGCCCAATCGGGGCGTCTATCCCCCTGGCAATCCCTACCACATCCACGAATACCAGCCGGACGAGCTTAAGCAGGCGCTCGCTGGCGAGTTCAGCCACGTCAGGCTCTACCGGCAGTCCCCATGGCTGACCGCCGCAGTACTCGATGATGAGCGCAGCCAAGCGATGGGCTCTGCGGCAGCAATTACGCTCAACGTGATCAAGACTCGATCGATCGAGCCGGGGGCCGAGACCTTTACGATCGCCCTAGCCTCCGAGTCCGAGCTTCCGGCGCCCGCCGACCTTGCCGTGATGGGCGACCCCTTTGAGGTAGGGTGGTGGGAGGAGAGACTTAAGCTAGTCTCCGGCGAGCGTGACCGCGAGCGCGGCGAGCGTGACCGCGAGCGCGCCAAATTCAAACATGAGTTCTTGGAGCAGGGCCGCGCCTTGTTGGCGGTGGAGGCGCATTTGGTCGATGCTCACAACGAGATCGCACGGTTACAATCTGCCGACTCTGATTTGCGACAGTGGGTGGAACAAATTAGGGGAGCGGCTGATAGCGCGATTCAGCGTGCAGCGGAGCGGGAAACTCTCGCGCGACATCGTGGGGACGACTTTGAAAAGCGCCTGCGGCGTGCCGAGCGTACCATTGACGACATCACAGGGTCGCTAAGTTGGCGCTTGAGTGGGCCGCTCCGCACCGTCATGCGGTTGCTGCGGGGTTAGCCAGAAACGAGTGCCGCTCTACGAGCGCGCTCCACGCAGCCTGCGCATCGATGTCCGTGGTGGATATCATCGAGTAGACGCCCGTCCGGTAGCGAGAGAGGATCTCGGGGACTCGGATACCGTTATACCCGCCGTCCGCAAAAGCACACCATAGATCGAAATCCTCCCACCCATGTAGACGACGGTCAGATGTATACCCGCCTACCTCGGTGACGGCTGCCCGGCGGATCATCGACATTGCGTCTATGTAGTTGCCGTACCGCAGGCGCTCAGGGCTCCAATACTGCCAACTCATCAGATCCCTCGGCCCCTCGGGACCAAACTGCTCGATGATCCCATAGGCGAAGCTCGCATCCGATGTCTCGTCGAGTGCGGCAACCAGACGCGAAAAGGCGTGAGGATAAATCGTATTATCAGCGTCAAGAATGAAAACGAACTCCCCTCGCGCGTGCTCCACCGCGCAGTTACGTGCCGAAGCTAGTCCCTGGTTGCAACCACGCGCAATAATTGTCGCACTCATCCACGGATACTTCGCCAACTCCTCGCGCACGGCAACGAGCGATTCGTCTCGCGAGCAATCGTCCACAACGACTAACTCGTAGCTCTCATAGTCACTTTCGGCTACGCTCCTGATCGCGGCCCGCACAACATCGGCGTAATTGTAAACAGTCAACACCACCGATACACGGACGGGGTGGTCGGGCGGGCCTATACGCTTGATGGCGTCGGCTAGCGAGGATGGCTCCGCAGTCAATGCATCGAGCTGTCTACGAAGCTCCACCTGTCCAAGCATGAGATCCTTGACCCCGGCCTTCACCCTGTCCAAGTCGCTGCGATGGGAGAAAATCCGTTCATACTCGGTCGCCAGAAGTGGCAGAGCTCGGGGCAAGGGCCGACTGGGAGGAGGGATCATCAGCCCAGGCTCCAAAGGCGCTACTGCCACTTCTTGAATGGCTCGAACGAGTGGGGCAACCGTGTTGGTCATTTGAAGCTCTTCTTGGAGGAGGCGATACGCGGCTTGGCGAATCTCGCCGATCTTCTCGGGGTCCGTAAGAAGCGCATCGATCGCGTACGGAAGACTATCGTAAGAGACACTGACAAAGTGCTTACCGGCAACCAGTGGCTCAAAACCGACCGAATGCTCGGTCACAACTACACAACCGTTTGCTATCGCTCCGATGACCCGCAGCCACTCCAGATAGGCTAACTCGCTACGATGCACGTTGAGGATCAGCTTGGCACGGCGCAGCACAGCCCACCTGCGCGCCCCGGCATGAAAATCAACCGACTCCGCCGAATGCGGGCGGCCACTCTCAGTGAGCAGCAGCTCTGAACGCCTACCCACCAACCGAGGTGCACACCGGGCCAACGCGCGCGCTCGGCGAGGAGTGTAGCCACCCATGAATACCACGTCCACCGGCCGCTCCCCTTCATCCTCCCCCCCCAGGTGTCCCAGTCGGCGACATAGCCCAACCGCATCAAACTAGCGTCGATCCCACGCCTGCTTAGCTCGCGCGTACCAAGACGGTTGATGTCCACCACCGCCGCGGCGCGTCTCGCGACCGCCGCGGCCTCCTCGAACCAGGTCGTGCCTGGCTGCTCCGTACAAAGAACGATGGTGCGACGAAGATGCATCTCGTCTGGATGCGCTTTCTCCTCTACCAGTGGCATGTACTCGTGGGGCACGAGCAGATAGACCACGTCATCGCGCCAAGGCGGAAACCGATCGACCGAGCGTTCGACCTCCAAGCCGACAGCCGTGAGGGTGCTCTCGAGCGCATCCAGCAGCTCGGCGAAGAAGATGTTCTGCCCGCTTGCCGACACGATACAAACACGGGCCATGGTTATGAGAGGATCACTCATGGGTCAAACGTCCACCATATATTAGTATCGCCACTATGGGCAGCCCGCCACAGCCGCAGAGGGTCATTCCCAAGGCATGGACTGGCATTGATGGAGTCATTGTGCGCGGAGTCTACCGCCAGCTCGTAAGTGCCGCGCCCACGCTCCGTAGCCATACCCCGCGGTCACCAGCGCCCCTTCATCGCCACCCATGACCCGACACGCCGACGGGGCTCCGCTCGGCGCGTGGGACGAACCACCATGGCTCGATAGGGAGAGTCGCGGGGTTGTGGTTTCAAGAGATAGGCGACACATGTGTCAGGACATGGGAGACACCGACATGAGGGAGTCTTCCTGTGGACAAGGTCCGGTATCTGGTCGAGGCGCATGTGTTGGAGGGGCGTTTGGTTAGCGAGCTGGCGGCTGCGCATGGGGTACATCGCAGCTGGATCTACAAGCTCGTGGCTCGCTACCAGGAGGGTGGGTTGCAGGCGCTGGAGGCCCGCTCCAAGCGGCCCCCGCTCGTGTCCTGCTCGGATCGGCAGCGATGTTGAGGCTGCGATCCTCAGGCTGCGTAGCGCGCTTGAGAGCGATGGTCATGATGCCGGCGCGCACACGATCGCGGCGCATCTCGCGACTGAGCTGGATGTCGTTCCGTCGCCTTCGACGATCTGGCGCACCCTCAAGCGTCACGGGCTGATCACGCCCCAGCCACAGAAGCGTCCGCTCTGCTCACTGAAGCGCTTCGAAGCGGATCTACCGAACGAGATGTGGCAGACGGACATCACTTCTTGGCGCCTGGCCGGTGAGCGACACGTCGAGATCCTTAACATCATCGATGATCACTCACGCCTGTTCCTGGGTTCAGATGCCTACCCGGGAGTCAAAGCGAAGGACGTCGTCGCGAGCTTTCATGCCGCGGCTGAGCTGCACGGCCTGCCGGCGTCGCTCTTGAGCGACAACGGGGCCGTCTTCACGGGCAGCTATCGCGGCGGCAAGGTCATGCTCGAGTCAGAGCTCGAGCGCCTCGGCGTCGCGTTCAAGAACTCGCGCCCCTACCACCCACAGACCTGCGGCAAGGTTGAACGCTCGGCGCTACCTGGCACGCCAGCAGCCCGCCCAGACACTCCCACAGCTACAAGACTAGCTCGCTGTCTTCGTCCGCTACTACAACGACTCCGCCCGCACCGTGCCTTGGACAGGTGGACACCGTTCCATGCCTACAACGCCCGCGTGAAGGCAAGACCCGCCGGTGCACCCCAAGCTCCCCACTTCCGAGTGCGCCAAGACAAGGTCGACCAGCACGGCAAGGTCAACCTGCGCTACCAGAGCAAGCTCTACAAAATCGGCCTCGGCAGAGCCCACAAAGGCCGCCAAGTCAAGCTCCTCATCGCCGACCAGAACATCCGCGTCATCACGCTCGACGGAGAGACGCTCCGCGAGCTGACGCTCGATCCCAGCCGAAAATACCACCGCTCGGGCGTGCCTAGCTATCTACTATGTCCCGCGACATCCGTCTCCGATGTCCCGAGACACAACAGGCAGAGTCGCGGGGGAATCCGGTGCCACCACCTCGATAAGCAACTCCGCCTCGGGCCGGTGCACATCTCCGGTCAGTTCTCCCGCTTTGTACTCAATCAACCACCCAATGGACCAGGCGACGACACCATACACTTACAACGTACCGCCTTGCCAGCCCACTGTGTCCCAGTTCCATTCCGCAATTTCACCTTTACTATTCATGTAGTAGACCCATGTGTCACCTAAAACAGGATCGTGTATGACGCTTGGGCTAGCGCCCGTCTTTGCGCTGCCGCCGATCGCGCCGCCCTGCCAGCCAGCGGTATCCCAATTCAGTTCCGCGATTTCACTTCTGCTATTTACGTAATACACCCACGTATCACCCGTTACAGGGTCGTGTATCACGCTTGGGCTCGTACCCGCCGCAACGCTTCCGCCGATCGCGCCGCCCGCCCAGCCGGCGGTATCCCAATTCCATTCCGCGATTTCACTTCTGCTATTTACGTAATACACCCACGTATCACCGGTCGTTGGGTCGTGTATCACGCTTGGGCTCGTACCCGACGCAACGCTTCCGCCGATCGCGCCGCCCGCCCAGCCGGC
Source organism: uncultured Solirubrobacterales bacterium (assembly GCA_963747875.1). Taxonomy (GTDB): domain Bacteria; phylum Actinomycetota; class Thermoleophilia; order Solirubrobacterales; family Solirubrobacteraceae; genus Palsa-744. Next base: position 3,062,476 of record CAVVGU010000001.1, on the reverse strand, counting down.
GGTATCCCAATTCCATTCCGCGATTTCACTTCTGCTATTTACGTAATACACCCACGTATCACCGGTCGTTGGGTTATGTATCACGGTTGGGCTTGTACCTGGCTTTACGCTTCCGCCGATAGTCCCGCTCTGCCAGCCGGCGGTATCCCAATTTAATTCGGCGATTTCATCTTTGCTATTTACGTAATACACCCACGTATCACCGGTCGTTGGGTCGTGTATCACGCTTGGGCTCGTACCCGCCGCAACGCTTCCGCCGATCGCGCCGCCCGCCCAGCCGGCGGTATCCCAATTCCATTCCGCGATTTCACTTTTGCTATTTACGTAATACACCCACGTATCACCGGTCGTTGGGTCGTGTATCACGCTTGGGCTCGTACCCGCCGCAACGCTTCCGCCGATCGCGCCGCCCGCCCAGCCGGCGGTATCCCAATTCCATTCCGCGATTTCACTTTTGCTATTTACGTAATACACCCACGTATCACTCGTCACCGGGTTACGCACTACCCACCGAGGGCTCGACTCAACACTGAACGTTGTGAACATAACATCACTGCCATAAGTAACCCCCGCACTACTACTCGCTACCAATCGATAGTGATAGACGATACCCGGCTCTAATGGAGTAACGTCAATGCTCACTGGCAAGGCACTGTTTCCGCTGCCCACATCATTACCGGGTGGAGCGGGTGCGGTTAACCCATATGAAGTCGATGTACCGTACTGGAAATAGTAGTGCGTATCCAATCCGTATGGATTCACCGTACCGTTGAGCGTAGCCCGCTCTTCCGAGATACTCGAAGCAGAACTAGGGCTCACACCCGGCCGGCGAGGAGTCGTAAACGTCTTATCGACACCATAACTGAGCGTGCTCTTGCCTACGACATTCCAAGTCGCGATGCGATAATGGTACGTCGTTCCTTCCCTCAAGCTCGTTATACCCATACTCGCTTCTGACCTACCGAAGTTACTTCCGGCGTTACCTTCAGCAGAAGTTGACCCATAGCTTGTGCTCGTCCCATATTCAAAGTGGTAATGGGATGTATTCTCGCCTCCCGGGTATACGCTACCTGTCAACGTTGCGCTTTCGGCGTTAGCTACTGACGCCGCACCAGTGTAGCCAGCTGGCACTTCGACATTGCTAAAAATATCGCTCGCGGCGGCCCGTGGCGCATTCGGTGCATAGGGATCGCTGCTCGGCACATACAGCGCCGTATCGGCGCTTTCCGAATTGCACGGCGGCGACTGCCCTTCCTTGAACATGAACTCGTAGTAGAAGACGTGTGTCGGTTTGATTTCAGGCATCAGGGAGCTCGTGAGCCAGTAAGCCCGGGAGGCCTGTTCTGCTTCGCTGAATTCTTCTTTTTTGCCGCCGTAATACTCACACTTGTACGCCCCCACCTCCGTAAACCAAATCTGGGCGCCAGCCCCTTTGTTCGGCAGGAATTCCGCGAATTCGTCCGTCGGCTGGTTATCGCGCTCCTTGACCGAGTAGTACGGATGGAAGCCCCATATGGCCGGTTTCGTGGAGCCGAGCGCGGAGACATACGCCTGCTCGTATTCCACCAGGTTCGACTGCGAATCCAGAAAGTCGCCCGCAATCGCCGTGCAGCTGTGCGCCGAGCACACCGTATTGGCCTTCTTCCAATATTCCGCGGCGTTGGCCGCAGACGGGCCACCGCCGCCGTTGGGCTCGTTCCACGCCTCCAGGTAGGGCACCGGAAATTTCGCGAGCAGTTTTTCGACGTATTCTTTGTATTCAGCTGCCGAGCCCGGTAGCGGGCTGCCGAGAGTCGTCAGCGCGATCACGGGCGTGAGCCCCATTGCCTGCGCGTCGGAGTACCATTCCGAGAGCCCCGAATAGTAGGCGTTGCCGGCTTTCATTACGTTCCAGGGGGTGAAGTAGCGCGCATATTTGATATGACCCCCGCCGATCCAGTAGGGCGAGAAGTATTCGGAGAAGCTCGTATCCCAGTGCGGCAGGCTCTGGTCGGAGATCCCATCGACGTACGTCGTACCCCCCCACGCCGGGGCGCTCAGAAGACCCAGACTCAGGCAGAGCGCCACCAGCCAGACACCCGCGATCCGCCCCAAGAGGCCGGGGAGCCGAGTCCTCTGGTGTAGCGGACCACGATCGATTCCCCTGCGCCCGCCAGTTCTTGATGGTGCTCGCCGAATCCTACCCACCATACCCCACCCCTCGCATTCTGTTTCTCGTCGCCAATGCCTTTCAGCGAGCTTATGAGCCCCCTCCGAGCATTGTCAAGACGGCACGCCAATCGACCACGCTGTCTTTACTGTGGACCACTACAGAAGACGATGCCCGTCTATCTAGATGAACACCCCACGAAACCCAGGCTAGGATTGGAGTCCCTGGCCTTCGCCGCGAGACCGGCCGGAGCCAACTTCTCCCGGCAAATTTTTTCAAACAGGTCCCATAGAGCCGCCATTCGCCTTGCGTCGCGAAGCCCCGAAGCACCAGCCTCAACACGATCGGACTGGCCGTCTCATCGAAGTCCCAGATCGATGTTGGCGATGCCGCGTAGATCCGAGTGCCGCGCCCATGGGCGAAGAAAGGCACCCGCCATGCCCAGGATTACCCCTCGACGCGGGGCACGATGCCCCGCGCCCGTCCGCTCCGTTCGACGCACCCACCCACGCGGACGATCCCGAAACACCCCCCGGCCTCGGGGAGGGAGCTGCGTCCGGTCATGGGCACCCCGGCGTTTCTTGCGCTCGGGGCGTTGGAGTTGCGAGGTGTCTTGGCCGCGGCGGCGGATCCCCTTCGGGTTCGCCGACGACGCATCGTCGCCCCAGTTCCCACGCTGAGCGCGACGGTCTTCTCTAGGAAGGCGGCTCGAACCTCTAGGATCTAGAACGCCGCCCCAACGTGTCCTGGAGCGAATAGAGCATGTCCGGTTGGCCCGTCAATATGCCGCCGATCATGTCCGCACCTAAGCGCCGTGAGGCGACGCAGTCGCACGGCCAATTGAGTCGTGTCTACGTGCCAATCCTGCGGGAGATCGTGCGGCGCAAGTACGTGCCCGGGGCGCAGCGGATCGAATTCACAAAGCAGGACGTGGAGGAGGTTGCGGGGAATCTGGGCGTAAAGCTCGGCAACGCTGCGGACGTCGTCTACAGGATGCGTTCGCGGACGCGGCTACCTGACGACATCCTTGACCTCGGTTTCACGGTGCTGCGTGGGGTGGGGCGAGGAAAGTACGCGCTGGAAGTCGGCGGCGAGGCGGTCGTGCACCTGCCCGAGCATGAGGTGTTCGAGCACAACGACCAGACCCCTCTGCCCGTGCGGCGGCTGCTGCCGGAAGATGTCGCTGAGCTCGACGAGCAGGGGCTGCTGACGATGGTCAGCTACTGCAAGCTACTCGATCACTTCACCGGCCTGACGGTCTACCGGCTGCGCTCGCACGTACGCAAGTCGGTCCCGAACATCGGCCAAGCCGAGCTCGATGAGATCGACGTCGGCGTGGCGCTGCGAGAAGACGAGGCGCCGGTCGTGTTCCCGATTGAGGCGAAGGCCGCGGACGAGGTTGTCAACCGCGTGCAGGTCGCAACTGCGGTCGCGTATTGCGAGACGTACTTCGTCGGGCACGAGATCCGCCCGATCGTTGTCAAGCTGACCTACGACGGGGTGCTGCACTTCCTCGAGTTCCGCGCGACCACATCGCTTGCCGGACTGCGGATCCTGCACTCGCACGGCTACAGGCTGAACCTTTCGCCCAAGCAGCGCGAGCTGATCCGTGCCACCCGGGCGACACTCGACAGTAAGGCCGCGATGCACCCGCGGCTGGACCTCGGCGAAGAGCTCTCTTCTGTTGAGGTTGAGGCTGACGGGGAGGGCGAGGCCGAGTGAGCTCGCCGGTCTGCGTGGACCTGTTCTGCGGCTGCGGCGGGCTCTCAACGGGGCTCCTGGATGCGGGGATCGACGTGCGCGTTGGCGTCGACCTCGATGCGCCGAGTATCGAGACGTTCGCGCTCAACCACGCGCCGCGTGGCTCGAAGTCGCTGCAGGCGGACGTGCGCGAGCTGACGGGCGTGCAGCTCGCCGAGCTCGCGGGCGCGAAGATTCAGCTTCTTGTTGGCGGGCCGCCGTGCCAACCGTTTAGCGTCGCCGGAAAGCGCCAGGCGCTCGAGGATCTCCGCGGCGATCTCGTGTTCGAGTTCGTGCGCCTGCTTGCTGAGACCAAGGCTGAGGCGTACGTCTTCGAGAACGTGCCCAACCTTGCGAGCGTAGCAACAGGCGAGGTCCTGAGCGAGCTGCTGGGGGCGTTTGCGAAGGCCGGCTACAGCGCCACGCCGTACAAGCTACTCGCCGCTGACTACGGCGTCGCGCAGATGCGCAGACGCCTGTTCGTCGTGGGCACGCGCACCCGCGGCGAGATCCTCACAGCACCCCCCACTACACACGCCCCGGAAGCCAACGGCCGACTGCCTTACCTGACTGCGAGCGATGTGCTGGAGGGTCTGCCGGACGTGCTCGACCCCGACGCGGCACAGGTCGCCAACCACGAGCCGACATTCCACTCACAGGCGATGCTCGCCGCGTTCGCGACGCTCACGCCCGGCACCCGTGAGCCGAAATCGCGCCACGATCGTCTGCATCCCGACCGGCCCGGCTATACCCTACGCGCGGGCACCGGCAACTTCTCCCCGCTGCGCCCTGTCCACTACAAGCACGACCGCGTCATCTCCGTCCGTGAGTGTGCGCGCCTGCAGTCCTTCGCCGACGACTTCCACTGGCCCGACGAACAGGCACGGCTGCAGCAGTACCGCCAGGTCGGCAACGCCGTCCCTCCCCTGCTCGCGCGCGCCGTCGGCCGGCACGTCGCAGCGCACATGAAATGGAGCCTCGACGAGACGCAATTTCGCACCGAAGGGCCCCCCGAGTACACGCGCCTCACGCTCGAGGAACGCCTGGAACGCCGCGCAAAATACATGCGCGGCGGCGCTTCGCGATCACATGCGGTAGAAATCGCGCGGTGACAGACACCCGCACTCCGCAGCAGCGGCGGCGGATAATGACTGCCGTGCGCAGTACCGATACCGCCCCCGAGCTGCGTCTGCGCCGCGCGCTCTACGCTGTCGGCATCCGTGGCTGGCGCTGCCACTATGAGCGCGTCCTCGGCAAGCCCGACCTCGCCTGGCCCGCGCTTCGCGTCGCCGTATTCGTCGATGGCGCCTTCTGGCACGGACACCCCTCCCGCCACAAGCCTGGTCGCTCAGGTGCTTACTGGGACACGAAGATCGCCCGCACCGTGCAGCGCGACCGCGAAATCGCTACAGCCCTCGAAACTGCCGGCTGGACTGTCCTACGTGCTTGGGACTTCGAGATCGGCCGCGACCTCCCCATAGTCGTCGCCCGCGTGACCGATGTCCTGCGCCAACGCGCCGGCGCAACCGCCGCGTGGCAGCGCCGCCTGACCGCCTGACGGCACGTCCCGGGACGATCGCTCCCGGACGATGTTGGAAGCGCGCGTGAGCGGCGCCAAGTCCAAAGTCCTCGAACATCTGCACGTTCGCACGACGCAGACGCAGCTCCTTCATATTCGACGAAGTCCGCGATGCGTAATACGCTCGATGTGTGGCCAACACACCCGCGCGCCAGACAGACACGCTGCCGGCCGATTACCCGGAGTTTCTAGCTGAGGTCAAGGCTCGGGTGCTGGCCGCTCGCACGCGAGCGGTCCTTGCCGCCAACCAGTCGCTCATCGAGCTGTACTGGAGGATCGGTGAGGACATCCTCAGGCGAGAGCGCCACGAGGGCTGGGGGAGCAGGGTCATCGACCGCCTCGCCAACGACCTGCGGCGGGAGTTCCCCGACATGACGGGTTTCTCGCGATCGAACCTCAAGTACATGCGAGCCTTCGCCGAGGCCTGGCCGCAGGAGGATGGCGGCGGACAGATTGGCCAACAGCCCGTTGGCCAATTGCCCTGGGGCCAGAACATCGCGTTGCTGACGAAGCTCGACGAGCGCGATGCGCGGCTCTGGTATGCCCGCGAGGCGATCAAGCATGGCTGGTCGCGAAAGGTCCTCGAGGCTCAGATCGCCAGCCGCCTACGCGATAGGCAGGGCAGCGCGCTGAGCAGCTTCGAGCGAGCCCTACCCGCGTCGGACTCCGAGTTGGTACGCGACGCGATCAAGGACCCCTACAACTTCGAGTTCCTCAATCTCTCCGCCGAGGCCAAAGAGCGTGACCTGGAGCTCGCCCTGCTCAACGACGTGCAGTCGTTCCTGATGGAGATGGGCCACGGATTTGCCTTGGTAGGCAGGCAGTTCCCGCTCAGGGTGTCCGACGAGGAGTCCGGCGAGGAACAGGAGTTCTTCGTGGATCTCCTTTTTTACAACTACATCTTGCGCCGTTTCGTCGTTATCGACCTCAAGATCGAGGACTTCAAGCCAGAGTTTGCGGGCAAGATGAACTTCTACCTCAATGTCGTAGACGAGCTGCAGCGCCAGCCCGCAGATGGGCCCTCAATCGGCCTCATCCTGTGCCCCGGCCGCAACAAGACCGTGACCGAATGGGCACTACGTGGCGTCGACACGCCGGTCGCCGTTGCGCGCTACATCACCGGCGACATTGCGCTCACCCAGAACGCCCCCGCAGAGCTCAAGCCCGCGCTCCCCGACCTTCCTGCGCTGGCGCACGAGCTGACTGGCATCGTCGAGGCAGCAGTGGTCATCTACAACGATGAGCTCGACGACGAGGAGCCCGCCACCAACTGAGGCATTTGGCCAATCGCCCGTTGGCCAAATAGGTCCGCGCAGACTCCTCGAACGGACGCTGATTGCTCAGGTCCACCAGCTACTGTAGCTTCGACGCTATGACGACAGCCGAGATCGTCCAGCGAGCCGGCCGTCTCCTGGCCGATGCGGCGCCTCCTGAGTCGAGGGTGATCCTCTTCGGATCGCATGGCCGTGGCGATGCAAAGGCCGATAGCGATTTCGACTTTCTCGTTATCGAGCCGTATGTCGCCAGCAAGGCAAAGGAGATGGTGCGCCTGCGTGGAGCGCTCGACCCGCTCAGGGTCGCCGCAGACGTTGTGGTCGTCCCGCGCGCCTATGTGGAGGAATGGGGCCACGTGCCTGGGACGATGCTCCACGATGCGCTGACGGAGGGACGTGTCCTCGCCGAAACATGACCTCCACGACCTTGCCGCCCGGTTCGCGCGTAAGGCCCGCAGCGATGAGATCGCACTCGAGAAGCTCGCCGACGATCCCGACGTGCCCGACGACCTCATTGGCTTTCCACGCCCAGCAGGCGCTGGAGAAGCTGCTGAAGGCAGCGCTTGCCCACGCCGGGGTCGCCCCCCCTCGGATTCACGACCTCGGAGAGCTGATAGCGCGGCTCGCAGATGCGGACCTCTCTCCGCCGGCCTCGGCCAGCGAGGCACGCGCCCTCGTTCCGTGGGCGGCGGAGTTCCGCTACGAGGACATCCTCGATGACCGACTCGACCGAGCAACCGCGCGCCGGGCGGTGGCGGATTTGCGAGAGTGGGTCGATGGGCTGCTCGACGCGCCCGCCGACCCTGAGGCGTACGGGGCGCAGGCCGCGGGCAACCAGCCGCCGGCCGCGTAGCGTTTGGGGCAGCAGCCCCCGCAACACGCGCGCCCGCGGGACCTCAGTAGGTCAGCGACGATCGCCCGAGTGAGGCCGGGCTTCCGACGCAGCCCGCCGAGCATCATCGTCTGATCATCAACGGCCACGCCTTCGCAACCGAGCTTGTTCGGAGACACTTATGTCTGACAGAAGTGGTACCGTGGTCCCATAAGCATGTGCGGTTCGCACGCTCAGCTACCAAGCACCGCATTTCCAAGGAACGCGTTCGACATGTCATCTCACACTGTGGCCTCGCCTTCGAGGAGCCAGCGCCACAGGCCTCCGAAGCGGTCGACGACAGGCTGGTCGTCCTCGGCGACGACGCCCACGGCTAGGAGCTCGAGGTGATGGCCGTGGAGGGACCAAGGGGCGAACTGATCGTGATCCACGCGATGGAGCTACGCGAGAAGTACAGGGCTCAATATGAGGAGGCTAAACAGTGGCGACTCTGAGAACACGAAGCGGAACCAAGCTCACCAAGGAGGTCCTCGACGCGCTCGCAGAGGAGGCGGAGCGCGGCTATGACTTGACGAAGGCCAAGCGTGTCCGCATGGGCCGCCCCGCGCTCGGAGACGGCGGCGCCTCGCCGCGCGTCCAGGTGCGCGTCGATCCTGACCTTGCCAAGGCCCTACGCGCCCGCGCCCGCAAGGAGCATCGCTCCGTCAGCGAGATCGCACGCGTTGCGCTACGGGAATATGTGGATCGAGCTGCTTGACGCTCGCAGACAGATCGCTACGATCTGTCCTACCCACCAGGTCGATGCCCGCTACATCCACGAGCCCTCCTCGAGCGCCCGCGCCACCTGCTCGCCGTGGGGCGTCGCCGTCCACGCGTTGGCGCGCCCCGGCCCCCCCGAGTGCTTTGTCACCAGGTCCAGGTCAGCCAGCCGCGCAAGCAGCGCGGTGGTCTGCGCGCGGTACTTGATGCCGATCCCCTCCCCCACCGCCCCGTTGCTCGCCCCCGGGTGACCCACCACATAGCGCAGACAGCGTCGCGTCTGGTGCGCCGCCGGGTTCGATAGGCCGTTCGGGATCGCCACGCCCGCGGCCGCGGGGCCCCTGCGCTCCGCCACGGCTGCCCGGGCCCACAGCTGCGCCCTTTCGAGCAGCTGCGCGAACCCCGCCGCAGCGGTGATCTCCCGCCCCAACACCACCTCCGCCAGCGGGGTCAACAGACCCATGAACGGAGGCAACTCGTTCCTCACCACCCCCCCGTGCAGGATCCCCGCCACCGATGCCACGATCGCCTCCGCGCCGAGCATCGAAGCGTGCCGCTCCCCCCCGCCCTCCCCCGCGGCGACGTCCACCATGTGCTTGATCCTCTCCAGCTCCCGCGCCCGGTACTCCAGCGCCGCCGGGCCCGCCGCGAGCGCCTCCACCAGGCACACCCGCGCCAGCGGCGGGTCGCAGTCCAGGGAGCTCAGCAGCGCCGCCAGGGCCCCCACCGCGCGCTCCTGCCACGTGTCGCTTCGCTCGAACGCCTCCGCGATGAGCGCCGTCGAGTGGCGCATCGTCGCATCCAGAACCGCCAGGAAGCACTCCTCGAAGTTCGCGAACTGCTCGTAGAACGTAACCCGCGAGACTCCCGCCGCGCTCGTCACCTGCGTCACCGACGCACCCCGCATGCCGTCCTCCGCTACCACCCGCACGGTCGCCTCCATGATGCGCGTGCGTTGCCGCGCCAGCACCTGCTCGCGCGGAAGCTTGCCCCCTCCACGCGGCAGCTTGTCCCCTCCATCCAGTGTCCCCGGGCGCCCTGCGCCGTTCGTGCTCGGTCCGGCCCCGCCGGAAGCGTGTCCCATCCACTCACCCCTGTCTCGTCTCGGTCTTCTGTGGCCAGGCCCCGACCCCAACCGCGTCGCAGCACGCTCTGCAGGGTCGCCCTCGTATCAATGACAGTCGGTCCCCGGCGAAGATGCTCCTGGATCTGATCTTTGAACCCCAGCCGGGGCCCCGCGACCGGCCCGAAACTCGCCGGGGATGACGTGGTCCTCCACCTGGGGTTGGGGGGCTATGGCAGTGAGCCGCGTGGGGCGAGCCAGATCGACTCGAACGCCATGATCTCCGCGAGCGTGTCGTAGTCGCGGTCGTCATTCTCCAGTGCGGCCTGGCGCTCCGCCTCGCTCGGCGGCTCACCGACCCACCCGACCCTGGCTGATACGTTCCGTCCCGTGAGAAGCACCCCGCGCACCCAATGGCTGCGACGGCTGGCGGCGCAGGGCAGCCAGTTCGCCTCCGCGCGGCTCGCGCCCGCGCCCACGGCGCCCGCTGGGCAGGGCGGGAGCGAGAACGGGCAGGCCGGCGAGCCCACCCCCGCGGCGATCTCCCCCGAGCCCGGTGCGCCCGCGCGCTTCGCCCGCGCACTCGAGCCGGTGCGGCCCACCGAGGCGGATCAGATCGTCAGCCGCCGCCTCTACGAGCGGCTCTCCCCCGCCGACGTGCAGGAGATCGAGGCCGCGATCGCGCGGGACGAGCACCTGCAGGCCTACTACGCCGGCGCCCCCGACAGCCGCCACCGCGTCTTCCTGCTGCTCAGCTTCGGCGTCTGGCTGCAGCTCCCCGCGGTGCTCGAGAAGCTCGCCCTCGGCGCCGCGCAGCCGCCCGAGGAGATCCACGCGATGGCGCGCGGGCCACTCGCCGCCGCGGGGGGCCTCTATGAGGCCGACATGGTCGCAAGCGCGCTCGCGAGCGTGGGCGTGAGCATCGAGTCCGCCGCCGACGCGCTCGACTTCGGCTGCTCCTCGGGGCGCCTCGTGCGGGTGCTCGGCGCCGCCTACCCCGAGGTCCGCTGGCACGGCTGCGACCCCAACGCGCCCGCGATCGAGTGGGCGCGCGGGGCCTACCCGCGCATCCACCTCTTCCTCAGCGCCAACCAGCCCCCGTTGGAGCTCCCGGACGGCTCGCTCGACCTCGCCTGCGCGATCTCGATCTGGTCGCACTTCGCCCCCGAGCTCGGCCTGCGCTGGTTCGCGGAGATGCACCGCCTGATCCGCCCCGGGGGGCACCTCGTGTGCACCACCCACGGCCTCACCTCCGTGGACTTCTACGTCAAGAACACCCTCCGCACCCCCCAGCAGTCCGACGAGATCGTCGGCGGGCTCTATGAGCGCGGCTGGTGGTACGCCCAGGAGTTCGGCGAGAACGGCGACTGGGGGGTCATCAACCCCGACTGGGGCACCGCCTTCCTCTCCCCCGAGTGGCTGCTCACGCAACTCTGCCCCCACTGGCGCGTTCTGGAGTTCGCACCCGGTCGCAACCAGGACAACCAGGACGTGTACGTGCTCCAGCGGGCGTGAAGTCCCGGCGGGGTCCTGCCGGTTGCTTTGCCGGGCATCGACCCCAGCTGCGCCGCGGCTGCCCGGGACTCCCGTTGCTAGCGTTCATTCACCTTGTCCACCGCCACCCTGAGCCCGACAGCCGATCGCCCCGCCACTACAGCGAGCGCGCCCGCGGCCGTCTCGATCGAGGGCGTCAGCAAGAGCTTCCGCCTGCCCCACCAGCAGTACTCCACGCTCAAGGAGCGCGCGCTGCACCCGTTTCGCAGCACCGACTACGACGAGCTCCACGCGGTCAAGGACATCACCCTCGAGATCGCCAACGGGGAGTTCTTCGGGATCGTCGGGCGCAACGGCTCCGGCAAGAGCACGCTGCTGAAGTGCATCGCGGGCATCTACGGCGTGGATCGCGGGCGTATCTCGATCGCGGGGCGGCTCTCCCCCTTCATCGAGCTGGGGGTGGGCTTCAACATGGACCTCACCGCGCGCGACAACGTGATCATCAACGCGATCATGCTCGGGCTCTCCCGCCGCCAGGCCAGGGCGCGCTTCGACGAGGTGATCGCGTTCGCGGAGCTCGAGGAGTTCATCGACCTCAAGCTCAAGAACTACTCCTCCGGGATGCTCGTGCGGCTCGCATTCGCCACCTCGATCGAGGTCGAAGCCGAGATCCTCCTGATCGACGAGGTGCTCGCCGTCGGCGACGCCGCCTTCCAGCAGAAGTGCTTCGAGCAGTTCTACCGGCTCAAGCGCGAAGGTCGCACGATCGTGTTCGTCTCGCACGACATGTACTCGGTGGAGCGCTTCTGCGACCGCGCGATGCTGATGGAGCGCGGCTCCATGGTGCAGATCGGCGAACCCCGCGCGATCGGCCGCGCCTACCACAAGCTCAACTTCGGCCAGCTGCCCCACGAGGCGCCCGCCGAGGACCACTCGAGCTCGGGCACCGCGATCGCCGACGCCTGGTTTGAGAGCGCGGGCGGGGAGCGCGTGACCAGCTCGAGCCAGGAGGACGCCCTCAGCATGTGCTTCGAGGTCCGCTTCGGGGAGGACCTCCTCGATCCGGTGTTCGCGGCCACGCTGCGCACCGAGCTCGGGCACACGATCATCGTCGCGCGCTCCGACCGGAGCCGGGCGACGCTCGCCTCTGGCGAGCATCCCCGTTCCGGCCAACACGGCGGCGACAGCGGCTCCTTCAAGGCCGGCGAAACCGCGATCGCGCGCTTCTCGATCCCCGCGTGGCTGACCCCGAGCCGCTACACCCTCACCCCCTCACTCGCACGCGAGGGCACCGGCGCGAACGCGCTCGCACTCGTCGAGGACATGACCTCCGTGGTCATCCACGGCACCACCAGCGGCGGGATCCTGGAGCTGCCGATCGAGGCAAGGATCGAGAAAGTATGAGCACCATGCCCGAGGTGGGGCTGCCCGCGCCGCTGCGCGCGCCGGTTAGCCACCGCGTGCACGGACCCTCGGCGCTCGGTAGCGACCTGCATCGCTTCTGGTCGCTGACGTTCACGCTCGCGCGTACCGAATTCAAGCTGCGCTTCTACGGCTCGGTGCTCGGCTACGTGTGGACGCTGATGCGCCCGCTGCTGCTGTTCAGCGTGCTGTGGGTGTTCTTCACCAAGGTCGGCCACGTCAACGACGGCACGAAGCCCGGCGAAAAATATTACGGGGCGCAGCTGCTGGGGTCGATCGTGCTGTTCACGTTCTTCATCGAAGGCACCACCAACGCCGTGCGCAGCGTGGTCGATCGCGAGAATCTCGTGCGCAAGATCCACTTCCCGCGCCTCGTCATTCCACTCTCGGTCGTGCTGCTGGGGATGTTCAACCTGGCTCTCAACCTGATCGTGGTCGCGATCTTCGCGATCAGCGCGGGCGTGCACCCGATGCTCAGCTGGTTGGAGCTCCCCCTGATCATCGGTGCGCTGATCGTGTTCGCCGCCGGGATGGCGATGCTGCTCTCGGCGCTGTTCGTGCACTTCCGCGACATCCAGCCGATCTGGGAAGTGCTCGCGCAGATCCTCTTCTACGCCTCGCCTGTGATCATCTCGATCCAGACGGTGATCGCCAAAGTGAGCCCCACACTGCTGCATGTCTACATGCTCAACCCGCTCGCGGTGATCTTCCAGCAGTTCCGCCACGCGATGATCACCAACGCGACCCCCAGCGCCGGCGAAGTGCTGGGCAGCTGGAGCGCGCTGTTCGGGGCGCTCGCGATCGTGGTGGCGATCTTCATCGTGGGTTTTGTGGTCTTCAACCGCGCCGCCGCGCGGATCGCGGAGAATCTCTGAAATGGAGCGGGCCGACATGGAGGGCGAGAAGCTGAACGTCGAGGCGAGCGAGCAGCGAGGAGCCGGCGCGGAGAACGGACAGCCGGGCGCCGCCGCCGAGAACGAGCGCCTGCGCGCGCGCGTGGCGGCCCTGGAGGCGGAGCTCGTGGAGGTGCAGTCGCGCACCAACGCGGCGATCGCAAAATGGCAGGAGCAGGCGTACTGGCTCGACCGCTGGCACCTCGACCTCAACGCGCTGATGCGCCGACCCGGCGCGACGGAGCTGCTCGGCGCGGTGCGCGCGGTGCGCGGGGTGTGGTGGCGCGCGAAGCTGCTCAAGCGGCGGCTGCAGAAACCGTGAGCGGCACCTACGCAGCGACCCCCCGGGGGACGGGCGCAATGAGTCGGGTCTCCGCTGGGATCCCCATCGAGCAAAGGACGGCGAGGGATGAGTAGGGTCTCCGCTGTGATCCCCGTCAAGGACGGGGAGCGCTACCTGGAGGAGCTGCTCGAGGCGCTCGCGCGCGAGGGGGTCGAGGAGGTGCTGGTGATCGACTCCGGCTCGCGCGACCGCTCACTGGAGATCGCACGCGCGGCGGGCGTGGAGGTGCTCGCGATCGACCCCGCGGAGTTCGGCCACGGGCGCACGCGCAACCTCGGCGCGGAGCGCACCTCGGGAGAGCTGATCTGCTTCCTCACCCAGGACGCCACCCCCGTGCCGGGCTGGCTGGCGGCCTACCGCGAGGCGTTCGCGCTCGACGCCCAGGTGGGCGCGGCGTACGGGCCGCACCTGGCACGCGCGGACACGAGCCCGATGATCGCGCGCGAGCTGAGCGAGTTCTTCGCGGGCTTCACGGGAGGGGCCGCGGCGGATCGGGGCGGCGGCGCTGTGGACGCGGCGCGGGACCCGAGCGCGACAAGCCACGAGGGGGGGCCCGGGGCGCCGGTCATCCAGCGCGCGGGGGACCCGACGTTTCTCTCAAATGTCAACGCTTGCTACGCGCGCGCGTGCTGGGAGGAGATCCGCTTTCGCGAGGTCCCCTACTCCGAGGACCAGGCGTTTGGCAGCGACCTGCTCGCGGCGGGGGGGACGAAGGTCTACCACCCAGGCGCCGCGGTGCTGCACGCGCACGACTACGGGGCGGTGGAGTTCATGCGCCGCTATTTCGATGAGTACCGCGGCCTGCGCGAAAGCACGGGTCACGTCGAGCCGTTCGCCGTTACACCTGCGGCGCGCCAGATCGCGAGCGCGGTGGCGGGCGATCGCCGCTGGATGGCCGCGCGGAATATGGGCGCTGCTGAGCGGGCCCGCTGGACGGCGCGCTCCGCCGCCCACCACGGCGGGCGGCGCGTCTTCTCCGCGCTGGGCTCGCGGGCGGAGCGGGTGCCCGCGCCACTGCGGCGGCGGCTGTCGCTGGAGGGCCGGGACGACGGGGGCGCTCATGCGGATTACGCCGCGCCGGGCGATGGGCGGGCCCCGGGCGCCGCCGCGCCGAGCGCGAACGGGGCCACGCCCGCGCAGGCGGGCGGCTCGCCGGCGGTGGGGCTCCCCGCGCTACCCGCGACCGAGCACATCCCGCAGGTGCTCGCGCACGATGACTACGACGTGGTGACGCGGATCTGGAGGGAGGGCCCGGCCCCGCTGCTGGAGGCGGTGCCGGGGATGGCGGAGCGGGAGCGCCTGCGCTTGGCGCTGGTGATCCCCCCGTTCAGCCGCGGCAGCGGGGGGCACAACACGCTCTTTCAAATCTTCACCCGTCTGGAGCGGCGGGGGCACGCGTGCAGTGTGTGGCTGGCGGATTACCACAATCAGATGCGCGATGTGCGCGCGGCGCGGCTGCGCAGTGAGATCCGGGAGTTCTTCGCGCCCTTCGAGGGGCCGGTGTACAAGGGCTTCGAGGGGTGGCAGGGCGCGGATGTGGCGATCGCGACGGGGTGGCAGACGGTGCATGCGATGCTCACACTCGACCACTGTCGCGCGCGGGCGTATCTGGTCAACGACCACGAGCCGGAGTTCTATGCGGCCTCGATCGAGCAGCTCCTCGCGGAGGACACCTACCGCTACGACCTGCACTGCGTCGCCGCGAGCCCGTGGCTGCGGGACCTGCTGATCGAGCGCTACGGGGCGAGCGCGGACGCGTTCCAGCTGGGGGTGGACGACGCGACGTACCGCCCGCTGCCGGTGCAGCGGCGCGCGGACACGGTGATCTACTACGCGCGCCACTCCACCCCGCGCCGGGCGGTGCCGGTGGGGTTGATGGCGCTCGCGGAGCTCTACCGGCGCCGGCCGGATGTGCGGATCGTGCTGTTCGGCACCGATAAACCGCTGCATGCGGCGTTCCCGTATGAGCACATGGGGGTGCTCTCCCCGGCGCAGCTCGCGCGCCTGTACTCGGAGGCCACGGCGGGGCTGTGCCTGTCGTTGACGAACTTCTCGCTGATGCCCAAAGAGATGCTCGCGTGCGGCCTACCCTGTGTGGAGCTGGCGGGGGTGAGCGCGGAGTCGATCTTCGGCGCGGACGGCGCGCTCGACCTCGCGCCGCTCGATCCCCACCGGATCGCGGACGCGCTCGAGCGCCTGCTCAGCGACCGCGCCCTGTGGGAGCGCCGCTCACGCGAGGGCCGCGAGTTCGTGGCCTCCCACACGTGGGACCACGCGACCGACGAGGTCGAAGCGGGGCTGCGCCACGCGCTGCGCGAACGCGAACGGGTCGCGGCGAATAGCGGAGGGGTTTTTTGATGAGGAGCGAGCGATCGTGGACGGTCGTCGGGCGCCGTCCAATTGGCATTCGGGTTCAGCCGTAATAGCGTGAGATCGTAAGCGTCTCGGCGAACAGCCCGTGGGTCATCGCGAGCACGACTAGCAGCGCTCCGAGCAGTGCGCCCCAGCGGCGCGGGAGGGCGCGCGCGGCGAGCACGATGAACAGGCCGTAGAGGGCGACGAGCGGGAACAGGTAGCGGGCCTGGGCGAAGGGGTAGCCGGTGTTCACCTGGTAGCGGATCCCGGCGTATCCGATCGCCCCGAGCAGGCCGAGCGCCATGACCCCGAAGCAGATGAAGATCGGTAGCAGCGGCCTGATCCCGGCGCGCAGCCGGATGAGTCCGACGAGCGCGAGCGCGGCGAGCCCGTAGAGGATGTCGAGCCCGTCGTTGTAGACCCAGGCGGGGAACGTGTAGTCGAGCCAACCGAAGTGCCCGATCGAGCCGTTCAGCCAGGTGACCCAGATGGGGTCTTCGGCGAAATAGGTGTGGTTCATGAACCACAGCTTGGGGAGGTAGAGCTCCCAGGTGTAGTCGAGCGTCTGGCGCAGGGTGATCGTGCCGCCGCCGGGGGCGGCGCTGTTGGTGGCGCCCGCGAAGCCGCCGGCGGTGAGGCCGCCGCGGTGCCAGGCGACGACGTTGAGTAGCGCGTACAGCGCGACGGGGAGGAACGCGACGGCGACCATCACGGCGAGCATCGCCAAAGCGCGGCCCGCCCCGTGGCGTCGGGCGCGCCAGCACAATAGGAGCAGCGCGAGCGCGATCCCGGGCAGGAGCGCGATGAAGGTCAGCTTGGTGAGCACCCCGGCGGCGATGATCGCGCCGATCGCGACGGCGCGGGGCATCGTCAGACCGTGCCGGTAGGCGCGCAGCAGCAGGAGGAATGTGAGGGAGGCGGTGAGGAACAGCAGGTTGTCACCGTGCACGCCGGCGGCGATGAAGTTGAAGGTCGGCTGGAAGGCGACCATCAACGCGCCGACGGGCCAGGTCCACGGCGTGTGGGGCATGAGCTCGCGCAGGAAGAGGAAGACGGCGAGCACGGTGCAGGCGGCCATCAGCGCGGAGAGCAGGCGCATGAGGGCGAGGCGGGTGAGGATGTCGGAGGAGGGCGAGAGCCAGTAGGGGATCGCCTCGAGCGCGTAGTAGAGCGGCGGCTGGTTGGTCGCGGAGCTGGCGCCGCCCTGCCCGAGGGGGTTGGGGTGCGAGGCGAGGAAGGCGCTCACGACGTGGTTTTCGGTGGGCGTGAGGATCCCGCGCTGCCCGGCGCGCCCAATCACGGCGAAGAAGTCGAGCCGTTCCAATATCCCCTGCTCTTCCTCGGAGTACTGCGCCCCGGTCCCCTGCGGGGGGGGCTTGCCGGTCTCGGCGAGGTACTGGGCGTAGCCGAAGTGGCTGATCTCGTCGGGCACCTGGAAGGGGGGCACGACGACGCCCCAGATCGCGGCGTTGACGAACGCGATCGCAAAGCAGATGCGCCCGGCGCGGGGGATGCGCGCGACGTTGCGCACGAGCGCCCCCCACAGCGCCCGCGCGCGGCCCGCGCGCGACGGGGGGGACGCGCTGGGGTCCGCTGCCGTTGCACCCTGTTGCCTCTCCGTGCCACCGCCCGTACCGCTACCCGCACCGGCCTCCTGCCCCGTGCGCGGTGTCGCGGCGGCACTCACACGGACTCCTTCGTGGGACCAGCGCCGGGCTCCTGCCCCCTGCGTGGTGCCGCGGCGGCACTCACACGGGCTCCTTCGTGGGACCAGCGCCGGGCTCCTGGCCCCTGCGTGGTGCCGCGGCGGCACTCACACGGGCTCTTTCGTGGGACCAGCGCCGGGCTCCTGCCCCTTGCGCGGGGGCGCGGGGGGGCTCACACGAGCTCCTTCGCGAGCAGGCGGACGGTGGCGATCCACACGCCGAGCAGCAGCAGGGCCATCACGGGCAGCGTCCAGTCGCCGAAGAGCGGGGCCTTGCCGAGGCCGAAGCGTTCATCGAGCACGCCCAGCAGCTGCCACCACGATTCGCGTCCGGGGCGCAGGTAGACCACGTCGATGCGACCGGGCTGGGGCTTGCCGTCGACGAGCTCGGCGACGGCTCCCGCGGATGGTTCGCCGCCGAGCACGACCTTGTGGGTGCCGCCCACGTGCAGGCACAGCGAGCCTTCGGCGGTGGCGCCGTGGGGATAGTGGAGCGGGATCTGGATGTAGCCCTCGCGGGCGCCCCGCGCGAGCCGCCCCGCGGCGACGGTGGCGCCGTCGGAGGCGATGAAGTCGGCGGCGATCGCGGGTACGGGGACACCGTAGGTGCCGATCAGCACTTCGATGCGCTGGGCGTCTCCGGGGAGCACCATCGCGGGCTGGCAGAGGGTCCCGCCGTGCACGAGGGTGGCGGAGAACGCGGCGGGGCTGATGTGGTCGGTGCCGGCGATCCGGGGGGCCCGTCCGGACATGTCGAGCACGAGCGCCCCCGCCGCGAGCAGGAGCGCTACGCCGAGCACGAGGCGGCGTACGCGCATCGACTCAGCGGCGGCGCAGACCGAGAATCGACAGCAAGAACGACGAGAAGAAGATTTGGATCCCGACGATCAGCAGGGTGGCGGCGACGACGGCCATGTGTTCGTCGGCGAGCGAGCCGAAGCCGTGGGCGATCCAGGTCGCGAGGATCACGCCGCCGAGGGCGAGCCCGACGAGCACGAAGGCGCCGCCGAGCAGCAGGCCGTGCTCGAGGCGAAAGCGGGCGCGCATGCGATCGAACCAGGGGTCGCGGTCGCCCATGAAGTAGGTGCCGTAGGCGTGCGCGCAGAGACCGAGCGCGACCACCTGGGTGCCGACGATCATCAGCAGCGCCCCGCCGATCAGCGCGTGCAGGCCCCACGAGCGCCCGAAGAAGTCGAGGCCCCCGCCGACGAGCACGACGATCAGCGTGCCGAGGCCCGCGAGCAGGGCGCCGGGGAGGATGAACAGGTGGGTGGGGCTGTGCACGAGCAGGAAGCGCAGGTGGCGCCAGCCGTCGCGGAAGCTCGAGAGCTTGGATTCGCCCCCGCGGGGGTGGTACTCGATCGGGAACTCGGCGATCCGCAACTGCTCCTTGGCGGCGCGGATCACCATCTCGGAGGCGAACTCCATCCCCGTGGTGCGCAGATCGAGGCGCGGGAGCACGTCACGGCGCAGCGCGCGCATCCCGCAGTGGGCGTCCTTGACGCCGGTGGAGAAGAACATGTTGAGCAGGCCGGTGAGGATCGGGTTGCCGACGTAGCGGTGCAGCCAGGGCATCGCGCCGGGGTGGATGTTGTCCATGCGGTCGCCCATCACGAGCTCGGCGCCCTCGTCGAGCGCGGCGACGAAGCGGGGGATCTCGTTGAAGTCGTAGGTGAGGTCGGCGTCGGCCATCACGATGTAGCGCCCCTTGGCGGCGGCGAAGCCGGCGAGGTAAGCGCTGCCGTAACCGCGTCTGGGCTCGTGCACGACGCGCGCCCCGGCGGCGGCGGCGAGCGCGGCGGAGTCGTCCTCGGAGGCGTTGTCCACCACCAGCACCTCGCCCTCGATCCCGGTGCGCTCGAGCACCTCGCACGCGGTGCGCACGCAGAGCTCGATGTTCTCGGCCTCGTTGAGGCAGGGGATCACCACCGAGACCACGGTGGCGCGGGGGTCTGCGACGTCCGCCGGGAGGATTGGCCGTATCTGCTCGATCGTGCTCATAACATTGGACCCACCGCCCGGCGCCCGGGCGGGGCGCGGCGACAGCCGGGTCATGCGGTTATAACGCGCGGGGGGGCGGAAAGTGGCGCGGATAGCCGCAGGGGATGCTATCGCAGCGCTCCTGGCACCACCGCAGCACCCCTGCCGATCACTAACCCTACGGTAGGAATCTGGTGCTACCATGGCTGGGTGTCCGTCCAGAAGTTGTCAGTTGCCCTGGATGAGCCGGTCGCGCAGGCCGCCAGGCAGGCGGCGGAGCGCCGGGGCATGAGCCTGTCGGCTTGGCTGAACGACGCCGCCCAGAGTGCGTTGGCGATCGAGGACGGCCTGGTGGGGGTCGCGGAATGGGAAGCCGAATGCGGGCCGCCTTCCGCGGAGGAGGTGGCCGCGGCGAACGCGGTGCTCGATGCGATGGGGATTGGCCGCAAGCGCGAGTCCCGTCGCGCGGCGTGAGCGGCGTCACCTACGACGCGGGCGCGCTGATCGCGGCTGAACGTGGCTCGAGGGCCATGTGGGTGCTGCACCGCGAAATACTCGCGCGTGAGGTGCATCCAACACTTCCGACGGTCGTGCTTGGCCAGGCTTGGCGAGGCGGTCCCCAGGCGCGGCTCTCGCGGCTTGTGCGCGGCTGTCGCATCGAGCCCTTCACCGAGTCCCAGGCGCGCTCGGCCGGTACGGCCCTCGCTGCGAGTGGGGCGAGCGATCTGGTGGATGCCGCCGTCGTCGTCACAGCGCTGTCCCGCGAAGATCTGATCGTTACGAGCGACCCCGACGACCTGCGCCGTATCGCCGCCGCGGTCGGTCGCAAAGTCGCTCTGCACGTCCTCTGATCATGCGTATCTGTCTCGTATACGACTGCCTGTTCCCGCACACGGTGGGGGGCGCGGAGCGCTGGTACCGCAACCTCGCGGAGCGCCTGGCGGCGGAGGGGCACGAGGTCACCTACCTAACGCTGCGCCAGTGGGAGCGGGGTGAGCGGGCGGAGATCGACGGGCGCGTGCGGGTGCTCACCGCGGGACCGCGGATGGCGCTCTACACCGAGGGCGGTCGGCGGCGGATCGCGCCGCCGCTGGTGTTCGGGCTGGGTGTGCTGTGGCACCTGCTGCGCCACGGCGGCCGCTACGAGGTGGTGCACACGTGCTCGTTCCCCTACTTCTCGCTGCTCGCCGCCGCGCTGGCGCGGACGCGGGGACGCTATGCGCTGGTGGTGGACTGGCACGAGGTGTGGAGCCGGGAGTACTGGCGCGAGTACCTGGGGGTCGTGGGGGGAGCGGTGGGCTACGCGGTGCAACTGCTCTGCGCGCGCCTGCGCCAGCGGGCGTTCTGCTTCTCGCGCCTGCACGCGGAGCGCCTGCTCGGGGAGGGGCTGCGCGGCGAGGTGACGGTGCTGGAGGGCGAGTACGCGGGCTCGCTCGAGACTCCGGTGGCACGGCCGGCGGAGCCGGTGGTGGTGTTCGCGGGGCGCCTGATCCCGGAGAAGCGCGCCCCACTCGCGGTCGCGGGCTTCGCGCTCGCGGCGGCGCGTATCGCGACGTCGGGCCCACAGGGCGAGCCCTCCGAGCCGACACCACGGGACGAGCCCTCAAAGCCAGCACCACCTGGCGAGTCCACCGAACCGGCGCAGGGAAGAGCGCGCGGGCCGACGTTGCGAGGCGAGTTCTACGGCGCGGGCCCGGAGCAGGGTGCGCTCATGGGGGCGATCGCGGAGCACGGCGTGCAGGAGGTGGCGAGTGCCCCGGGCTTCGTGGAGGCCTCCGTAATCGACGGGGCGCTCACACGGGCGCTGTGCATGCTCTCGACCTCGAGCCGGGAGGGCTACGGGATGGTCGTGGTGGAGGCTTCGGCGCGCGCGACCCCGAGCGTGGTGGTGGCGGGCGCGGACAACGCCGCGGTGGAGCTCGTGCAGGAGGGGGTCAACGGGGTGGTCGCCCAGAGCCCCACCCCCGAGGCGGTGGCCGACGCGATCGTGCGGGTGTACGAGGGGGGCATGGCGATGCGGGAGAGCACGGCGAACTGGTTCGCGGAGAACGCGGAGCGGATCTCGCTGGAGTCCTCGCTGCGCACGGTGCTCGAGAGTTATGCGGGGCCCAACGTCCGCGCGTAGCTCTCGAGCGTGAGCTGTGCGGTGCGCTTCCAGGTGAATCGACGCGCGCGCTCGGCCCCCTTCGCGCGCAGATCCCGAGCGAGCGCGGGGTCGCCGAGCAGGCGTTCGATCGCGGTCGCGATCTCCCCCTGGCTATGGGGGTCGAACAGCAGCGCGGCGTCGCCGGCGACCTCTGGCAGCGAGGAGGCGTCGGCGCAAGCCACGGGGACCCCGCGGGCCATGGCCTCGAGCACGGGGAGCCCGAACCCCTCGTACAGCGAGGGATAGACGAAGGCGTCGGCGAGCGCCCAGAGGCCCTCGAGCGCGGCCTCGTCGACCCAGCCCTCGAGGCGCACGTCGGCGGCGATTCCGAGCGCGGCGGCATGTGCGCGCAGCTGGGCCTCGTGCCAGGTGGGGTAGCCGGGCGCGATGAGCAGCGGCCGGCGCTCGGGGGGAATCCGGGCGAGCGCGCCGATCAACGCGAGCAGGTTCTTGTGGGGGCGCTTGGCGGAGAGGGTCAACAGCACGCGCCGCTCGCCGAGCGCGAAACGCGCACGGGTCTCGGGCTCGGAGAGCGTGGGCGCGCGGCGCGCGGCGCCGAGCCCCTGGGGCACGACGTCGATCTTGCCGGGGGGCGTGCGGAGCAGCTCCTGCAGGTCGCGGCGGGTGCTGTGGGAGATCGCGATCACGCGCTGGGAGCGGCGCACGGCGAGCGGCACGAGCACGCGCATACCGCGATCGCGCAGGCCGGCGTGGGCCTCGGGGAAGCGGGCGTAGATGAGGTCGTGCACGGTGACGACCCGCCGGAAGCGCCCCCACGCGG
Organism: uncultured Solirubrobacterales bacterium; assembly: GCA_963747875.1. Classification (GTDB taxonomy): domain Bacteria; phylum Actinomycetota; class Thermoleophilia; order Solirubrobacterales; family Solirubrobacteraceae; genus Palsa-744. The sequence continues at coordinate 3,039,961 of CAVVGU010000001.1, read as the reverse complement.
AGGCGGTGCTTGCGAGGCTGTGCACGAGATCGACCCCCGCGCGCGCGGCCAAGCGCGGCAGCATGGTCTGCTCGCCGAGCACCCACTGCTCGCGGCGGCGGGCGTTGACGGGCACGGTCACCGCGGGCAGCAGCTCACCCCACGGCCCGCCACCCGCGGCGGCGGCCTCGCGGTTGACGAACGCGGTGAAGCGCGTCTGGGGGTCCGCCTGGAGCAGCGCGGGGATCAGCTCGCGGGCGTAGACCTCCATCCCACCGGTCTCACCGGGGACGAGGTAGATCAGGTTGAGGCCGACGTGCATGGGAGAGTGAGGCTAGCTCTCACGCTGGACGCACGAGGAGCTGACGCGGGTACCGTCGAGCACCGTGAGCTAGGTCTCACCGGCGCGTTCGAACACCGGCCACCATTTTGCGATCGTGGTACGATCTATAGATGTCCCACACAATTGTGATCGTTGGCGATCGAGGACGGATGGTGCTGCCCTCAGCGGTGCGCCGCGAGCTGGGGATTACCGGAGGCGCACACATGTTGCTGGGCGTCGAACCCGACGGGTCGCTGAGGTTGCGGCCATTCCGCACGGCGGCCGAACAGACCCGGGGGCTGCTGCGTGAGCCCGCCCCACACGCTGGTTCGGCGGTCGATGATCTGCTCGCCGAACGCCGCGTGGAAGCTGCGCGCGAGGAGTGAAGATGGCTGTGCCGGTGCTCGACGCGTCGGCGTTGCTCGCGCACCTGCGCGATGAGACGGGGGCCGATGTCGTCGCCGAAGCGATCGCGGAGGGGGGCGCGATCTCCGCAGTCAACGTCGCCGAGGTGCTGAGCTCCGAGACGAATCGCGGCACGGATCCGGTGTGGCTAGCCGATGAGCTCAGCAAGCGCGGGCTGCTGGATGGAGCGCTCACGGTTCACGCCTTCACGATCGCAGACGCGATCGAGGCGGCGCGCCTACGCCCACTCACCCGCGCGGCGGGGCTCTCCCTCGGGGACCGCGCCTGCCTCGCTCTCACCCGTCGCCTCGACGGTGTGGCGCTGAGCGCCGACGGCGTCTGGGCCGAGGTAGAGCTCGACGTCGAGGTCAGGCTGCTCAGAGAGTAGTTGGCGGGCGGTCTCCAGTGAAGTGCTCAATCCAGGAGCAGCTTTCACGCCGATCGCTTGCTGGGCGGCACGTCATCTGCGCACACGAGACCCGAGGATCCTAAGTAGCGCAGAAATGGAAGCCGGGGACTAGAAACCGACCGCCGCACTACCATCACCGCACGTGATCGATGTCGTCGTGCCGGTCTATCAACGCTACGAGCTGACCCACTCCTGCCTGGAGCACCTGGCCAAGCAAAGCGCAGAGCACCGCGTGATCGTGGTGGACGACGGCTCGCGCGATGACTCCCCCAGGCGCGTGCGACAAGAGTGGCCTCACGTCACGCTGCTCGAGCGGGGGAGCAACGGGGGCTACACGAGCGCGGTAAACCACGGCGTGCGGGCGGGTGAGGGGGAGTATGTGGTGCTGCTCAACAACGACGTGCTGTTGCGCGCTGACTGCTTGGAGCGGCTGATCGCACCGTTGGAGCACGACGCAAGAGTCGGCTCGGTGGCGGCGCTGATGCTCGCTCCCGGCGAGCAGGCGATCGACAGCTTCGGGGTGAGCGCCGACGCGACGCTCGCCGGTTTCGCGAGGCTGCAACGGAACCCCCCCGTGCAGGCCCTCGCGGAGGGCTCGCCGCCGGCCGGCCCGGAGGGCACGGCCGGTGCCTACAGACGGACCGCGTGGGAGCAGGTGGGAGGACTCGACGAGACGATCAGCGCCTACATGGAGATCCTCGACCTGGCCCTGCGGCTGCGCAGCGCGGGCTGGGCCGCCGCCCAAGCGCCAGACGCAGTCGGGATACACCTCGGCTCCGCCACCTACGGCCGCCGTTCGCGTACCCAACGCCGCCTGGCCGGTTTCAGCCGCGGCTACCTGCTGCGCCGCTACGGCGTTCTGCGTCGCGGAGCCGCGCCGCGCGCGCTGCTGACCGAGGCATTGGTCGTCGCGGGCGACGCAGTCATCTGTCGCGACATCGAGGCGCTGCGCGGCCGTCTGGAAGGCTGGCGTGCCGGAGGAGGATATGAGCGTCATCCCTGGCCTCCCGACGAGGCCATCGACAGCTCAATCTCACTACGCGAGTCGCTTGCACTGCGCCGGAGATCCCTTTAGGCAGTATGCCGCCGGATGCTACGCGCCCTGATGATCTCAGGGTCAAGGGTTCCCAGTTGATCCCCAAGCATCCCGGGTCAACCTCCGGCGCAACCGCGGTGAGGCAAGCTCCCAGTCGCGTGTGCGATTGTCGGCGACGAGCAGGTTCTCCTGTGCACCAGCTCGGTAGGTGGCGCTGCGCGGCCATGCTTCGACGTCATAGGTAGGACCATCACAGCCGACAACAACAGTGCGCAGACCATGCCCCTGAACCTGACGGGTGATGCTGAGCGGGCCGCTCTCTAACAGGTAGGTAGCGCGCTTGTCAGCTGCGCGCTCCAAGTTCATCTCCAACAGCAATGAACGATCGAGCATGAACGCGGTGGTGCGAATGTGGGGGTTGGGAAAGCGCGGGTAGTCGCGCCGCGCACGACGTAAGCCGGCGAGCTGATAGGGCCAATACCTGGCCTTTCCGCGGACCCACTCGGCCTGGCTCTCCCAGCTGCCGGTAGCCCCAACCAACCCGACCTCGGGGAGAGCAAAAGCGGAGTCGAACCTAGCCAGCCAGCCGTCGACGAGAATCACGCTGTAGGAATTCAGGAAGCACAGTCGCTCGTGCTGCAGCTGGCGAGCCGCGATGCCATAGGCCGGTAGGTCAAGCACCGGACGCTCAAGCTCAATCAGGCGGTGCTCGATATCGCGCAACTCTGCACGGAGAGCCTCGCGCACGCCACTCTCAGCTGCCAGACCCCCACACTCCCCGTGCCGCGAAATGGGGCTCTCGGTGCTCTCGATCCCTGCAGCAGCCTGCGCATGCGAGACGCCGTTGAATGCAACCACCAGCTCATGCTCCGCTCCCGCGGGATGAGCGCGATAGGAACGCACGAACTCTCGCAGCGGCTCCGGGCCGAGCGGCGCCCACACGAGGTAAACCAGACCTATCACCGTGCGCCCGCGCGCGCCGCGGCCTCGAGTTGAGCAGCGCTGGCAACCCGCACACGCTGCACATGCCTGCGCTTGCGTAGTGCGGCCGGCAGTCCACTCAGCGCGTCGCGCATTGCACGCACCCAAACGCGCAGTTTGCGCTCTCTCAAAGCACAATAGAAGTTGCCCGCCTGACCGCGCAATAGCGACGGCCCATGGCGCACGAGCGCGGATGCGGGATAACACTTCACGATTAACCACACGGGGTTGCGCCAGAGCAGGTAGCCATTGCTCTCCGTCATGCCCTGGCCAAGCGTGGCGCTGCCGCGATGGTAGAGCACCGCCGAGGGCACATAGCGGCACCGCACGCAGGCGAGCTGAGCGCGAAAGGCCCAATCGATGTCCTCATAGTAGGCGAAGTAAGCCTCGTCGAAATTGCCGACCTTCTCAAGCGCTGAGCGGCGAAAGAGCGCCGCACCACCGCAGGGGCCGAAGATCTCCTCGGGCGAGTCGTACTGCCCCACGTCACGATGACCGTGCCCTCGGCGACGCCCCCCGCCACGCCAACTCAGCAGATCGCCGGCGCCATCCAAGACACTACGCTCAGCGAAGTCGAGCATCTTGGGCGTCACCGAGCCGACCTGTGGGTGACGGTCGAGCTCGCCCACCAGCTCCGCAAGGCAGCCGGGCTCGAGCTCCATGTCATTGTTGAAGAGGCCCACGAGCTCACTGTAGGCAGCTCGCAGACAGGCGTTCATAGCAGCCGTGACCCCACCCTGCACCGGCAGCGCCACGACACGAACCTGGGGCCACTCAGCCTTGAGGTATGCGATCGAATCATCGGTCGAGCAGTCATCGACAACGACGATCGTGAACTCGCGGAACGTCTGCGCCGCGAGGGAGGGCAGCATATGCGCAAGCAGCGCCTTGCCGTTGTAGTTAGGCATCGCGACAGTGAGTCGCGGTGCCCTCAATTGATTGGGCTCCACCGAGTGCCGCTGCGTCAAATCGTCACCCTTCATCTCAGTCATGATTCTTGCGGAGGACTCATCGCGAGGCGGTTCAACTACGTCGTGCGCTCACGAAACGGTCGAACTCCCGCACATCGATTCGCCGCCGCCGCATGATGGCACGGCGCTCACGCAGCCAGCCTGGGGCCATGCGCAGGACGGCTCCGAATGCCCGCAGATGAGTACGCAACATCCCCGCACGCGCACTGTAAGCGAGTCCGAGCAACTGATGCCAGACAATCCCAGGGGCGTGACGCAACAGAAACCGCACCGGCACATCCTTGATCATAACCGCTAGCGCGTTGCGATGTTGCAGTTGGTAGTAACGCGGGCTTTTCCGGCCCTGGGTAGTCGCACCCCCCATGTGATACCCGATCGCGCCGGGTACATAGCGGCTGCGATAGCCAGCCAATTGCGCACGTAGACCCCAATCGACATCCTCGAAATAGGCGTGGAAAGACTCATCAAACGGCCCAACATCGGTCAACGCCGAGACACGGTAAAGGCCCGCGCCAGCTGTGGGGGCAAATATCTCCTCCGCGCAATCATACTGACCGTGATCGGCTTGCCCACTCCCGCGCCCCCAAGCCATCGCTGCGCGCGTAAAGATATCGCCAGCGCCATCGATCTGATTTCGGCGGTGATAGTTGAGCAGCTTACCCGCCGCCGTAGCGGCCTCGGGATAGCGATCGAGCGCTGCGACAAGTTCTTGCAGCCAAAGGTGGTGGAGCTCAATATCGTTGTTGAGTAGCGCAACGAACTCTCCGACACAAGCGCGAACTGCAACGTTGAGAGCGCCCGCCACACCTATGTTGGATTCACCTGTGCCGACAATTCGGATGGCAGGCCACTCCCGCCTCAAAAATTCGAGTGAGTCATCGCTCGAGCAGTCGTCTATGACAACGATCTCGAAGTCACGATACGCCTGGGCAGCCAGCGACGGAAGGATCACTTCCAAAAGCCGCCGTCCGTTGAAATTGAGCACTGCAGCGCTGACTCGTGGCATAGAAGAGGAGGCTAGCGATCAATTCGGACCGGTCGGTGCTGCGTACTCTCCCCAAGCATACTGAGCGAGTAGCAGACGGCGCGCTCCATCGGCGTAACGGTACGTGTCGGTCTGATTGTCAGCTACTAGCAATCCGCTTTGATCGGCTTGCCAAAAAGTCTTGCTGTCTGGCCATTCGGGAGACTCAAAGACGTGCCCCGCATTATCGACTACGAGCGGCCGCAGGCCGGCCTGCTCGATCTGAGCAGTGAGAGAACGGCTACCGCTCTCCAGGCGGTGGGCATCGACCTTACGTCGCAGGCCTCGGCACAGCCCTTGGCACAACAACCGCCGCTCTGCCATGAACGCATTAGTACGTATATGAGGAGCTGGAAATGTCGAGAAGCCGATCATCATGTCAGCGAGTGCGCGCGCAGTATGTAGGGCAGCAAACGGACTGCGAGACGATTGATCTCCTGTGCGCTCCCCGTGGAGCTCTCGAAATTCCCTGAATGCGCGGCCTCGATCAGGCCAAACGCGACGGTAGGCGCTGGGCAGGCCAACCTGCCGAAGCGCATAGGAGCGCAGGCTTGCCCACGAGCCCGTGGCGCCCACCAGGCCAATATCGGGCTGACGCAGAGCCTGCTCGAGAAGGGCCAACCAGCCAGGGGTAAGCGGGCGGCTATGAGAGTTCAACATGCAGACATAGTCGTGCTCCAGCGTATTCGCAGCACGTTGGTAGGCATCGAGATCCAGCACAGGGCGCTCTATCTCTATGAGTCGATGAGGCGTATCTCGAAGCTCCGCCAAAAGCCCCGCACGCATCGAGACCCCTTCGTATGGCGGTGCCACGCCGTTGAAGACGACTACAAGGGTATGCGGGGTCCCGGCCTCGCACGCATTGTAGGAGCTAATGAATTCCCGCAGCGTCCCGGGGCCCAGCGGTCCCCACACAAGATGAACAACTGCGATCATGCTCTAGTTCCCGCACCGCCGTGTCCCTTTGGACCACCCCACGGTACAAGGTCCAGCAACTCCGGCGGAAATGACCGCGTGACAAGCAAGCACGCGCCGAACAGGAAGGTCGAGATGCATAGGCGCACGATATCCGGTAGCTCCACCAACGTCAGTGGTAGTAACCCTAGCGTGGCGGCCACCGCGACGCGCGGCACGATCCGCAGCGATGGTTTGAGCTGTGGCCGCCGGTGAATCACAGCAAGGGCCTGAGCAACTGCGACGCTAATCTCCGCAATTCCAGTCCCGATCGCCGCTCCGCGCGCACCCCCGATCGGAATGAGTAGAGCGACAAGCAGCGCATTACCGATCAGAGCGAGCACATTCAGCACCATGATCTGGCGATACAAGCCAAGGCTTAACAATCCGTTGGCCCAAACGAGACTCACGAACATCGCCCCCAGCGTGACACCCTGAACCGCCAGAACCGGTGCCGCGTCTTTGAATTCCGGACCTCCAATGACCGCGATCGCCAGCGGTGCGCCGACGGCGATCGAAATCGAGACCCACGTGCCTACGATCAGCGCGACCTCGAACACCTTGCCAAGGCCGTAGCCAAGACGATCATGGTCGTTGCTGGCAGCACGAGCAAAGATCGGGAACGCAGAACTTGCGAGCAACGCCGGGACGAGTGTAAGCGCTTCAATGATCCGAAAGGACGCCCCGAAATAGTCGAGCTGCGTGCGCGTGGAAAGAGCGGATACGAGCAGAATCGAGACCCGCAGGTAGAGCGCCGAAGCAGCGACCGCGACCGCGAAGGGGATCATCGATCCAACCAGCCTACGCCAGCGCCGCCAGTTGAATGTTGGAGTCAGCGTTCGCACACGGTAGACACGCGCGATGGTCGCGGCGAGTACGACAAGACCAACTGGAATCGATATCCCGAGAAAGGGCACCAATCTGGCCCCGAGTAGCACAAGCACCACAGTGAGCAACGCGGTGAGCAGCTGGCGCATAAGATCCAGAGCCGCAACCCAGCCAAGCCGCAGCCCTACGGTCAAGGGGATCGCGAAGTTGTCCTGCGTAGCCTGCAGCAACAAACCGACCCCGGCCAGCGCGACCCCTGCGGCGAGCTGCTCCGAATAGGCGACGTACGCAACGACGACCGCGAGCACCCCTCCGATCAGCGTAAGCATGATCCTCAGACCTAAGAGATCCCGCGCCAATGACCAACCCTCGGCCTGGGGCAAGATCGAGATTTCTCTTACCCCGACCGCCGTCAGGCCGAGGTCTGAGAATGCCCCAACAATCGCCACGAGCGATCCCGCCAACACGTACAGGCCGGTTTCGCCGCGTCCGAGATGGCGGATCAGGAGGGCAGCCGACAGTCCGCCCGCCAGGACGCCGATCACATAGCCGCTGACGCGCAACGTACCACCGCGAACCGCCGCTGGACCAGCGGCCGAGGTGGACAGGATGTCGGGGATGTCGATGGACAGGTCCTCGACCGACTCCGGTTGGTCGCCCGACGGGATGGTCTTGCCATGAGCCGCGGTCTGTGGTCGGGTTGATCTGGGATGCGAAGGTGCGATGCGCAAGATCCTAGAGCCAGCGGCTTCGGAGTCCTTGCACAGCGCCTTGTGTGCAATCGACCCATGCCCTCGACAAGAGAGCGCTGGAACTGGCGCTCGCCAGCCGCCCCTGCCCGGCCGGCTGTGCTTGGCTCGCAGGCCCTCTGAGATACATCCACCTTTCAGCGGATGCCATCCTGCTCCTGCCTGCGCTTCGCCGCAAGCGGTGATGAAGGATGGCACCGGCTCCCTCAAGATCGCGCACCCGGCGTTTGCGTCGACCCAGCTGCCCTCAATCCTTGCGGAAGAGCAGCGTGACGGCGGCGCCACGAAGCCCTGTGCGCTCAACGGGAGCCAAGGCTACTCCTAGTCCGAGAACCGCATATAGCAGCAGCTGCGATGGCTCGCCGACGGCTGGCCGACGTCGCAGTGCACTGGCCCAACCAAACGCATTGCATTCCAAGCCATCGGGATCATTTGTCGTGGAAGCTACCCTCGAGAGTCCCAACTCCTCCACCTTCGCAACCAGGACATCCGGGGGGATCAAGCAGAGATGCCGTGGCGCATCGAGATGCGCCCAACGGCCTCGCAGGAGGCGAAATTGCAGAGATCTGGGATTTGGCACAGCGATCGCCAGCAACCCACCTACCTCTAGTTTCTTCGTCGCCTCTTGAATAATTGCGAGCGGATCGACCAAATGCTCCAGTACATGCCACATGACCACCGCGCGAACCTCATCAAGCGAGGGGAGCACAGCGATCGGATCATCGCTACATATGGCTGTAACCCCTACGCGCTCAGTGAGATATCGGCAGCAGCCCGGGTCCATCTCTATCGCAGTCACATCGAATCCCGAATCACGGGCCGCCGTAGCAAACCCTCCACTTCCTGCCCCTATCTCGATCAAGCCGCCGGGCTCCACGTATCGACCTACGAGCTTGATGCGAAAAGCCTCAATCTTCTGGCGATGTGGATTATGCTTCCATCCCGGCTCTCCGTCGCTCCCGAAGTTATAATAGCCTTTACCATAGTATCTACCAAGATCGGGGGGTACCGTGGGTAGAAAGGTCGTTTCACATGATGCACAGCAAAGGTAGACGAAACGCTTTGGCGTCGTCTCACGATTGCGATCCGCCGCAACCAAGGTTCGGCCACCTACCTCACCACATATGGGGCAAGGTCGACCTTCGCTGGCACCAGACGAGGGACGGGACTTAGCGTCGGGTAGAGTAGTCATACGTTCTGACTATATATGGAATCCTCGCTCGACGTGCCCAGGATGCTTGGCAGGATTTGGCGCGAGTAGCGGCCCTACGATCAGCGGATGGACGCGTCGATGTCCTGCCGAACTGTCGTTCCGGCGGAGATTGTAACTTTCTCTGGACGTGCCTGTATCGGTTGATTGTTGCTAAACGCAGTTGCGAAGGTACCAGTGATGGTATAGACCCCAGGAGCAAGTGGAATTCTGGCGAGATGCCCACGCGATACGTTGTCACTCGCTACGACACTGCCGGTTATGGTGCTCGTCACGGTGATGGTACCGGCAGATGGCACTCCGGGCCGGCATTTTGCCGAGCGTCGAAGCGGGCCCCCATTGAGAAATAGGCCGCTGACCAACTCGGTCGCCCCATGATACGTAAACGGCTCTCCAGGCGGAGAACCCGGAGCGGCAGACTGTGAACACAGCCGTGGTTGCAGGTGTCTAATTGGCACCGCAATGAAGGTTAAATCCTCTTCTCCTTTTTCTTGACCGTTGACGAACGTCAACAGCAGGCGCACCTTGAGGGAAACTTGAGTCCGACGAAATCTCAGTGTTGCGTGCCGTTGATCGGTTTGCAAAAAGACCACCGACCCCGCAGCGATAGCGGAAGGTGATAGGAACTGTACGCTTACGACATGGGCCGGCTTCGAGAATTGCAAGTGAGTAATGCCGGGCATGACCAGCGGTATCCGAGGATAGGGGCTGCTTAAGAGGGGCTCTGGGCACGCGACACCCGGATAGGGGATCCTACATTCGCCAGCGACAAAAAGCTCGTACCGTCGACCAGACGGCCGTATGGAAGCCCTGACCCAAGGACTTGCCGCCACCGTGGACGAGCTATAGAGCATTATTGCTGCTATCAGCAGCCAAGCAATCGTAAAAATTTGCCGTTTTAGTCTCATGGATGCATCGTCGGGTTAGGATAGTCCATAACCTCCTGAAGGCCAGGGCGGTGCCGAGCAGCCTCTACAACCGCGGAGGGGTCGAGGACGAACTCCTCAGGCATGGACGGAGTCACCGAGCTCCCAACCCTTCCCGACAGCCTCCGTGTACCGCGACTCGTCGACGACGCGCTGCCAGTATCCGTGTGGCAGTGGCACGGCGCGGAACCGCTCGAAGACGAAGGTGAGGAGCGGATGCCTCACACATCGATGAACACGGCTTCGATGCCCATCGCCTGATAGGTACCGCGTGCCCGGCGGTCGGCGCTGAGCAGCGTCGCTCCATGCTTGGAGGCGGTTGCGGCTATCAACGCGTCGTAGAGCGCGCCGCCGCGCACACCGGCCTCCACGGCACGCTGCAGGGCGGCGCGTTGATCGACCGCTTCGAGCGCAAGCCACGGCTGGGGGAAACCCAGTTCGAGCGCCTCGAGGACCACGGCTGGCGCCACACGGCGTCCCTCGGGCATGCGGCTGAGGGCGGTGGTGGTCTCGATGGCGACATGGGCAGGTAGCCCGACATCGCCCGCGAGCAGCGCCGCGCGGGCGGGCTGGTGAGCTTCGTGCCATGACACCAGGGAGGCGATCACCACACTGGAGTCGGGGGCAATCACCGCCGGGTGCGCTCGATCGCCTCACGCGTCTCGGCGACGCCCATCGGGGCGATCGGCTCGTCGCTCACTATCACGGGCAGTCCATCTCGCTCCTCGACATGCGCCGGTACGTCAACCACGGTCAACTCCAGCCTGCCGTCTGTGGCGATCAACTCCAGGTTGGCCGGCCCGTTGAGTCCCAGCTCGTCCCGCAGGCTCTTCGGGATGACCAGACGTCCAACCGCATCTATGGCAACTCGCATGCCATTAGATTACCAAGGCCTGGGTAAGCCTCCTCGCCGCCCCTTTTCAGCCGTGGCGCCGTATGTCGTCGCCGCGGCAGTCTCAGCCGTGGCGCCGTGTGTCGTCGCCGCGGCCGAAGAGCGCGCGTCTTGAAATTGCCACCGAGAAAATCGCCACGAGATGCGCGTGCTCCTCGCCGACGCGAGCGAGATCTGGAATAACCGTGTAAGTTTTGTGTGCTATTTTGCTGACATGGCATCTACAGCGCGTGGCAGAGCCCGCAAGGGTGAGCCTTTCAGCGTGCGCTTCAGCGCGCCGACGGACCACCTTGTGGAGGATGAGGCTCGGAGGACACGCCGCTCCAAGAGCGCGATCGTGGAGGCGCTGACCGAGGAGGCGGCACGAACCCGCCGCTTTGCGGGGATCGGGTTCCGCGGCGAGGATGCCGCGCGGCGCCCGTGGGTGATCGGCTCAGGCCTCGATGTGTGGGAGATCGCGCAGATGCTCGAGGACTTCGACTCGATCGAGCGCCTCGTGGAGCAGACGCAGCTGAGCGAGCGCCAGGTGCGCCTAGCCGTCGCTTACCGCGACAGCTACCCCGATGAGATCGCCGAGGCGATCGCGGAAAACCGCCGCACCACCGAGCAGTGGCGCGAGCTCTACCCCTTCATCGAGCTCTCCCCGGCGACGTAGACGCCCTTGCGGCTGCTGCTCGACGCGAACCTCTCCCCTCGCGGTATCGCCGCCAAGCTGCGCGAGGCCGGCCACGATGTGCTCGCACTCGCCGAACACGCCACGTTCGAGGGGCTACCCGACCCCCAGGTGCTGGAGCTCGCCGCATCGGAGGGGCGGATACTCATCACGCGCAACAGTCGTGACTTCGCGCCGCTCGCGCGCCAGTGGGCCGAGGCAGGACGCCCACACGCGGGCATCATCCTCATCTGGACGCTCGACCACAGCCAGTTCACCGAGATCCTCGCGGGCGTACAGCGCCAACTCCGCCAGCACTCATCCCACGAGCAGTGGCGCGACATCACCGGCGCATTCTGAATCCCCTTCGACACTGCATACTGCGCTGTATAACGCGAATCAACTGTGCCGGCTCGGCGACGAGGAGCTGTCGAGCGCGATCAATACGGCGCGTTCGTCGGCCCGTGCGAGGCGCGCGTCGGTGGTGAGCAGCGGGACCGAGTCCAGCGAAGCGGCGAGCTCTGAGTAGAGCGCGTCGACGAGGCGTTGATTCTCGCGCCGGGCCCATGCGCCTGTTAGCAAGCTCGCCAGTGGATGGCGTTCAATCGGCGCGGCAGCGAGCTCACCAAGCGCCGCAGTCACGGTTGCTTGTGCGATCTCGCCCGCACGGTGGAGACGTCCAAGCACCGAGAGCACCTCAGCGTCGAGGTGGGCCGGGGCGTGCAGCCGGTGGCCACGCATCCGCTCGCGCACCTCGACGCCGAGATCGGAGCCAAGCAGCGCCTCTACGACTGCGGAGGCATCGAGGACGAGCTCTTCAGGCACCGGCGGAGTCGCCGAGCTCGATGCGCGCCTCGTCGATCGCTTCGATCACACACGCATGGGCGACATTCGTCCGCGGTAGATCCTCGAGGCGCGCGAGCCAACGGTCGGTGTCGCTCTGGGCAAGGGTGCCACTCAGCGCCTCCTGGGTGACCCTGGAGATGTTCAAACCGGCGGCGCGTGCTTCGCGCGCCAACTCGTCCGGCAAATAAACGTTTACCCGTGCCATGCGCACAGTATACACACAGCGCAAGTACCAACCCCGACGCACTGCGGTCCGGACCTCGACGCTGTATACTGCGCTGTATATGGCGCCAGCAACTCGCACGCAGGTGTACCTCACCCAGGAGCAGCGCAATCGGATCGAGGAGCTGCGCGCGCGCGATGGGCGGTCACTGGCGGAGGTGATCCGTGCGGCGCTCGATGCCTACCTGCAGCCGTCGGAGCCGACGCTCGAGGATCGCCAGCGGGCACTGGACGAGACGTTCGGATCGATGCCCGACCTGCAGGCACCGCCGCGCGCGGAGTGGGATCGCTTCGACCTCGACGGGAATCGCGTTGCGCCGGATCCTGCTGGACACTGACGTCCTGATCGATCACCTGCGCGGGCACCGGCGGCTGGACCTGCGCGATCCCGAGCAGGCGATTTCGGTGGTCACGCGCTGCGAGCTGTTCGCTGCGCGCAACGTGGACGAGCCCGCTCTGCGCCGCACGCTGAGCGTGCTCGAGGAGATCGCCGTGGATCGCGCCATCGCCGAGTCCGCCGGTCAGGTCAGGCGCACAGCCGGCATTCCCGTACCCCACGCGCTCATCGCAGCCACCGCACTCCAGCACGACATGGCCGTGATGACGCGCAATCGGCGCCACTTCGAGCTGGTCCCCGGCCTCGCGCTGCACATCACGGACTGACCCCGGCCGACCCCGCTCGGTGTCCGCGTAGCCGCGCGCGCACGCTCGGCGGCATGGTCGCCGCGCTCGAGGACCCGCTCGGCGAAAACACCAGGCAGAGGAGCCCGCGGCACTGGCTCCGACGCCCCAGATCGCCGCCATCCAGTGCCACTTTGGATCACGTTCCGGTGTCACCCACTCGACCTGTCCCTACGATAGGTTGCCGGGCATCGCCGCACGCGCGCAGACAGACGCTCAGCCACGACCCCGCCGGCCGACGACCGGTGCCCACGAGGAGCGTAATGGCGGGGTCTCGCGCGAGCTGTGGCTGCTGCTCGCGGGCGTGGCCGTGTTCGTGGCGATGACCGTGTGGTGGCTCACGCAGGACGACCAGGTGCAGGCATCCGACGATGGCCTACACACCCTGCTTGCGTATGGCATTCACGACCAGTTCGCGAGCGGCAACTTCACCAGTTGGTTCACCGAATTCAACACCTACCCCCCACTCGCACACATGGTGGGAGCGATCGCCGTGTTCATCGCGGGCAGGAGCCCAATGGCGGTGATCGTCGCCTCGAACCTCGTATTCGTGCCACTGCTCGCGATCAGCTGCTACGGCGTGGGGAAGCTCGCGCATGGCCCCCGCGCGGGGCTGCTCGCGGGACTGTTCGCGCTCGCCACCCCGCTGTTCGTCTCGCAGATGCACATGTTCATGCTCGACCCCCCCGAGGCCGCGATGGTCGCCGCCGGCGCCTGGGCGATCCTCGCCTCGCGGCGCTTCGAGCGCGTGGGCGTGGCCGCGCTCGCGGGGGTGGTGGTGGGGCTTGCGCTGATGACGAAGTCCACGAGCGTCGTCTTCCTGGCGGGCCTCGTCGCGGTCGTACTGCTCCGCGGCGGCTGGCGCAACTGGCGCGGCCTGTTGCCATTTCTCCTAATCGCGGCCGCGATCTCGCTGCCGTGGTACGTCTATCACCTGCACCAGCTGGGCGGCCTCGTCGAAGGCCAGGGCGGGACGGGGGCGGCGCCGGGTGAACAGGCGGCTCCCCCGCTGCTCTCACGCGCGAGCCTGCTGTGGTACTTCTGGGCCGCGCTGAACATCCAGCTGCTGGCGCCGCTCGTGCTGTTCCTCGCAGTCGGGGTGGTGGCCACGATCGCCGACTGCGTGCGCCGCTGGACGCCGGAGAACCTCGGTCCCGAGCTGCTCGGGGCGCTGTTCGTGTCGTGGCTGGGGATCACCCTGATCAGGCACAAGGATGCACGCTTCACGCTGCCCGCGCTCGTATACGTGGCGGTGCTCGCGACCGGGTGGATCGTGGTTGCGCGCCCGCGCGTGCGCGTCGCGGCCACAGCCGTCCTCGGCGCCGTGCTGGTGGCGAACTTCCTCGGGGTCTCGATCGGCATCGGCCACACCGTGCGCGTCGCGCTGCCCGGCGCGCCCCCCGGCGGTGGCATCGCCACGCGGCAGATCACGATCTACTCACCCGAAGGCTACGTGCGCGGCGGGCCCAAGCGCGAAGGCGACATCCTCGCGCTGATGCGCGAACTGAAGCGCGCAGGGGTACAGACGATCACCTTCGACGCCGGCAGCACCGCGGGCAACCCCTCAACGTTCAGCACCTACGGCCTCACAGTACGCGCCGAGGAGGCCGGACTGCCAGCCACCGCCGCCTACGACCCCGGCGCGCTCGGTCCGCGCGCAGGCTTCATGCTGCTGCACCTCCCCGTGGCCGGGGACCCCCCGCCCTGCCAGCGCCTCCCGGACGGCGAAGGTGTGTACGTCGAGCTCGGCGACCCCGTGAAGCCGTTCGAGACGTACACCTTCATCTGTCCGGGACGCCACCCAGCGGTCTACGCACGCACCGCGCCCCTCTCATTGGAAACGCAACTGCAGATGCACCCCGAAATCACGGGCCCACCACGCACGCTAATCCTAAATATCCTCCTCGCCCTGCGCCAAGGGGGAGTGCAGGCGCTCGCATTCGACCACGCCTCCGCCGACACGCTGTTCTTCCAGCCCGGCGGCCTGGAACGCCTCGCCGCGCTCGCCCAACTGCCCGTGCCCCCCGGGCTCACCCCGCAGCAGCTCACCCCCACCGACGCCTACCTGCTGCGCCGGCCGATCACCCGTACAGGCCCCCCGCCGTGCGGGCGCTTCCCAGACGGCACCGGTCTCTACGTCGTGCGGGGGGACCCCGCAGTGGCACACCCGCACTACGTCTGCCCGCGGCCCCATTCGGGCTGAGCGGCGCGATCGCGCCCCGGAGGGCCACTCCGCGCTGGTCTATGAGTGGCCTCGCGACGCGATTGACTGAAAGCTATCGACGCGCCACCGTGGCGGCGCTCGACGTGCGGGCGTCCTGGATGGTGACTACGACGACGCGGTCCTCGGACTCGACGAATACGTGGATAAGACCTCCGAGGTCTTCGACGGCTGCGGCCGCGAGCTCGACACGAGCCACAGGTTAGAGCTCGTTCAGCGGGACGGTCTCCTCGGCGCGCGCCTGCTTGAGGCCGTGCATAGAGGCCGCAGGTCCCCCTCACCGCTCGAGCACCCCCACCACGTTGGAAGCCCCCGCGGCGAAGGGGAAGTCGGCGGCGGGTTCGCACACCACGCGGAACTGGTAGCGGATCGGGCCCGGGAGGCGGAAGCGGTAGCGGTAGCGCAGGCGCCCCCGGGCGCCGGTGCGGATCACGTGGAACTCCAGCCACCGCCCCCCCGGCGCGCGGGCCTCGAGCACGAGCTGCACGCCCCCCGGCGGGATCGGCCCGCCGGCCAGGCGCCCAGAGAAGCTGATCGTCCCCGCAGACGGGGCGCTGCGCGGCGCAACGTGCAGGCGCACGGCGGCGGGCACCGTGAGGGCGAGTGCACTCCTCGCCGCGGGCAGGGCATCCCCGGGGTGGCGGCGGTAGACGACCAGGAGCTCGCTGGAGGAGAGACCACGGGGCAGCTCGAGGCTCCAGTGGCCGGCCGCGTCGGTGTGCGGGGTCGCGAGCACGCGCGCGGTGGCGCCCGCATACGCGGGCAGCTCGCAGACTTCGAGGGGAGCGTTTGCGATCGCCTCGCCGGGGCCTGCCCCGCCGGGCGTGGTGAGGCGCCCTTCGATCGCGTGAGCCGCGCCGTAGGCCCCGCGTAGGCGCGCGCTCGTGGTCCCCTGCCAACGGGCGCTGAGAACCGCGGGTTCGGGTGCCCCCTGGCCGGCGATCGGCGCGCCCGCCCCGCACGCGGGGGTGGAGGGGTTATCGACCGTGACCTCGCGGTCGAGCACCGTGGCGGCGTTGCCGGCGGCGTCGGTGACCGTGACGAGCACGTGGTGGGCGCCGTTGGCGAGGGTCGTGGTGTCGAGCGAGAGGTCCGCGCTGAGCGACGCGGGGCAGGGCTGGGTGTAGAGGAACGCGGACAGCCCGTCCGTCGTCTCCCCCACGTTGCGGCACCGCCCCCCGTTTTCATTGAGCACCCGGTGGCTCACGACCTGGCCATCCACCGAGATCATCGCTTCGTAGACCCCCGAGCCCGGGTCGGTCGCATGGAAGGCCACGTCGCTGGTGCCTTCCACCGTGGAGCCCTCCGCGAGACCGCCCCCCACGGCGGAGACCGTGGGCCCCACCGGCTGGGAGAGGACTAGGTCCGCCGCGAAGAGCTCGACAATCGCCGCGTAGGTGATTTTTCCGCCTTCGTCGGTGGGGCATGAGGTTATAACGAAGGATCCGCAGTAGGTGCTCACCGCGAGATATGGGCTGTTCAGTGCACTACTTGGGGCGTTAACGCGATTGTCTTCTGCCATTGGGTTAACGACATTGCCTCGACTCGGACAGCCTTCACCAGCAGCGCATTCATCGAAGACGTGAGCGTTGAGCCCCATCGCAGCTCCTCCCGAAAACCAAAAGGTGTAGGAAGCGTTTGTCGTTGATCCTCCGAGCGTATTGCCCGCCCGCCACAACGTCGCCCCCGTAATCGTCTCGCCAGCGGGCGCCTCAAACGCCCAAGTAGCTTTGTCGGTCTCAGAGTCCGAGGCGTGAGCGTAACCAGCATCCAAAGCGGCGACGAGCCCCCCGCCGGCTTCGCAGGTGTTCAACGTGGGGTCGTAGGTGGGATGTTCGGGCGGCGCGCTCCACCCATCGGTAGGCGCGACCTGCCCGGCGGGGGTGCGACAGGCGTAGACGTGGTACTCCCCCGCCCACGCCGCGGACGCGAGCGCGGCAAGCACCGCGATGCCGGCCGCGGCGAGCGCGCAACCGGCGAGGACCTTTCCCTGCAGTTCCCGGAGAGTCATCTCAAAAGCGATGTCGGTCGGGGCCCCGGGGGGACCCCCCTCCCAATTCTCCCACGGGGAGGCGAAATGGTCCAGAGCAATCGAACCCTACGCGGCGAAGCGCAGGGGCAGCTCGGCGAGGCCGTAGATGCCGGTGATGCCCTCGAACACGGGCTCCCCGGCGAGTTCGAGACGGGGCATACGGGGGGCGAGGAAGGCGAGCGCCTCATGGAGCTCGAGGCGCGCGAGGTTGGCGCCCACGCAGTAGTGCACACCGGCCCCAAAGGTGAGCGCACGGGCGCGCCCGCGATCGACGGTGATGTCGAATTGGTCGGGGTCCCCGCCCACCCCACCCCCGCCGGCCCCATCCCCGCTCACCCCACCCGCGCCCTGCCCCCCGGGGAGATCGCGGTTGCCGGTGAAGGCACACACCATGAGGATCGTGCCCGCGGGGAAGGTGACGTCGCGGAAGGTGTGCTCCTCGATAAGGATGCGCGCGGTGAAGGGGGTGATGGGCTCGAAGCGCAGCGCCTCCTCCACCGCCTGGGGAACGAGCTCGGGGCGTTCCCCCAGGAGGGCCCACTGGTCGGGGTGTTCAGCGAGCAGCCGGATCGCGTGGGCGAGCTGGCTCTGGGTGGTGTCCACACCGCCGATGAGGACGTTGAGGACGAGGTTCACGCACTCCACGTCGGAGAGCCTCTCGACCTCGTGGCCCTCCTCGTCGACGCCGGTGGCGGCGATTAGCTGGGAGATGAGATCGTCCCCCGGCGCCTCGCGGCGCGCGCGCAGGAGCTCCCACGCGTACTCGTAGAACTCCGCGACTGCCTGTTCGATCAACGGGCGCTGCTCGACCATCGAGATCGCGTCGAACTGGCGCTGGATCCAGTTCGACCAGTGGTGCAGCCGCGGGGCATCCTCGAGGGGGGCGCCCATCACGTGCGCGATCGCCTGCGAGGGATAGGGCTTGGCGACATCCTCCACGAACTCGCAATGGGTGCCATCCACCTTCTCGAATATCCGCTGGAGCAGCTCGCGCATCACGGGGCGGTGGCGCTCGACGGCGCGGGGTGAGAGCGCGGGGTTGATGAGACTGCGCAGGCGGGCGTGGTGGGGGCCGTTGATATGGAGGATGTTGCGCCGCATCTCCTCATAGAGGGGCCCCTCGCGGACGTCGAAGATCTCGGCGATCGTCATCCCCGGGAAGACGGCGGCGCGGGTACGCAGGAAGTGCTCGGCGGCCTCGCGGTCGAGCACGGCGTACCCGTAGGGCCCCGAGGCGAGCCAGCCGTGAGCCGCTCGCAGATCGGCCCGCAGCTCGCGCATCGCCGCATGGAAGCGCTCCCCGCGGAGGGCGGGGTCGAGGTAGTCGAGGGTGGGGAGCTCGAGCTCTTCGACGCGGGGCATCGGACGCGAAGCTACCACGCGCGCACGCTGAACCGCTGGAGGCGAGCGCACACGAACGCGGGCACGCGCGGCGATACACGTCACAAAGCGGACGCCCGGCGAGACGCCCGGCGGTCGCCCAGCAGCTACACGCGCGCGCACCCATGGGCGCGCGCGGCAGCGTCCCTCGCGGATCCCTCCCCGAATCCCATGGTGTCCTATGTGGACAGTTGTGGTGTGCGACCCGGCGGCCGCCGGCGTTCCCCCACCGGCGACCAGGGGTGCCTATTTTTTCGGGTGGACGATCTGCTTGAGACCTGCTCCGGGGGTGAACTTGGGGGCCTTGGAGGCTTTGATCTTGACTTTCTCGCCGGTGCGAGGGTTGACGCCCTGGCGGGCGGCCCTTTTGACGACGGAGAACTTGCCAAAGCCCGTGATGACGACCTCGTCACCTTTCTTGAGGGCCTTACCGACAGTGCCCACGAACGACTCGAGAGCGCGCGAGGCATCGGCTTTTGAGAGACCGCTGTCGGCGGACAGCGCGTCGACCAGCTGAGTCTTGTTCATGAAGGGGATCCTTTCGATTTTGCTGAGAGGGTGGCGCAGCCGGCCGGAGGCCGGCGAGCCGGGCCCATCTTCGATTAGATACAACAGGCGCGCAGACTAGCGGTCTTAGCGGAAAGACCGCTTGCCAGAATGGGATGACGCCCTAGCCGGGTACTGCAGAGGGCACGCGCGCGAGCTTCTTACCGGGGTTCAAAAGCCCCTTGGGATCGAAGACCCGCTTGATCTCCTCGTGGAGGCGCAGCGCGCCGTCGGGCCACTGGCGCGCGAGCTGCCCACGCTTGAGCCAGCCGACGCCGTGCTCCCCGGAGATCGAGCCGCCGAGCTCGATGGCGAGCGCGAAGAGCTCATCGACGGCCCCCGCCGCGGCGGCGCGCTCGTCGGAGCTGGCGGGGTCGATGAGGAGGTTGGCGTGCACGTTGCCATCGGCCCCGTGGCCCCACGCGCAGGAGCGCAGGGCGTGGCGCTCAGCGATCTCCTGGAAGCGCACGAGCAGCTCGGGGAGGCGCTCGACGGGGACGACGACGTCCTCGGAGACCTTCCCACCGCGGATCGCGGAGACCGCCCCGGGGACGCGGTCGCGCCACATCCACAGCGCCTCGCGATCGGGTCGGCGCAGCTCGATCGCCTGGGGGCCGAGCACGGCGGCGAGCTCGGCGTGGGCGAGGCGCGCCTCTTCACGGGCGCCATCGACCTCGGCGAGCAGCGCGAAGCCGGCCTGTACGGGCAGCGCCCCGGGGTAGGCGCCGGCGGCGATCCGCAGGGCGTCGCCATCGAGGAAGTCGAGCGCCGCGGGGACGATCCCGGCGCCGAGTACCTCGAGGATCGCGGTGCAGCCCTGCTCGCGGGTGGCGAAGAAGGCGATCAGCGGCAGGGCCGCCTCGGGGGCGGGCATCAGGCGCAGGCGCACCGCGGTGATGATCCCGAGGGTGCCCTCCGAACCGACCAGCAGACTCTTGATGTCGTACCCCGCGACGTCCTTGCGGTAGGGGCCGCCGAGGGTGATGACCTCGCCCGGCGCGATAACCGCCTCCAGGCCGGTGACCCAGTTGCCGGTGGCCCCGTACTTGAAGGCGTGGGGCCCGCCCGCGTTGGTCGCGACGTTGCCCCCGATCTGCGACTGCTCGCAGGCGCCGGGGTCGGGGGGAAAGCAGAGGCCGTTCTCGCGCGCGAGGCGCTGGACGTGGCGGGTGGAGAGGCCCGCCTCGGGGAGCATCCGCCACAGCGCGGGCTCCAGTTCGCGTACCGCGCGCATGCGCTCCAGCGAGCACACCACCCCGCCGTGCAGGGGCACCGCGCCGCCCGCGAGCCCAGTACCCCCGCCGCGGGGGATCAGCGGCACGTCGTGCTCGTAGCAGAGGGCCAGCACCGCCGCGACCTCGGCGGTGCACCCGGGCAGTACAACCAGGTCGGCGTGCCCGGTCAGCCCCCGCGCGCGGGTGGCGTCGTGATCGTAGGGGGAGATCCGCTGCTTGGCCGCGACTCCGCCAGAAGCTTCCTCGCCAGTGGCCACCTGGCCCTGACGAGGAGTCCGCCCGCCCTCCGCGAGCACGTGCTCGCGGCCGACGATCCCCGCGAGCTCACCGTGCAGCAGGGTGGTGTCGGCGCGGGTGTCGAACATGATTTCAGCCTAGTGCGTGTGCCCTGGACGCAGGGACAGATGAGTGAGCCGGGGCGGTACCCGCCAACAGGCGCTCGAGCTGGCGACGCATCAGGTGGTGCCCAGCGAAGGGATCCACGGCGGGACGGCCGAGCATGAAGGTCGCCTTGCGGTCGCAGAGGGCGGTGTTGGCGGGGAACAGCAAAGATTGGCCCTTCCCCGCCCCGGCACTCTCGCTATCCCACGCCCCGGCACTCTCGCTATCCCCCCCTCTGGCACTCTCGCGATCCCCCCCTCCAACGCTCTCCCGATCTCCTCCACCGACGGTCTCCCACTCCTCCTCGCCGCAGGCGCGTAGGAAGGCCGCGGGGGAGCCCTCGCGCACGAGCTCGAGGTCGCACCCGAAGGCGCGCGCGAGCAGGCGCAGGTGGGAGAGGCGACCGAGGATCGTGGGCCCGGCGGTGTTGAAGATGCCCTCGCACTCCTGGGCGATGAGCTCGCACACGATCTGGGCGTAATCCCAGGCGTAGGTTGGGCAGCGGCGGATGCCGGCGGGCGCCGCGAGGACCTGCCCGGCGCGCAGCCACGCGACCCAGCGCAGGGGCGGGCCGGAACTGCTCCAGATGTGGCTCGCGCGGGCGAGGACGGCCTCCGCGGCGGCCCCATTCCCATTGCCGTTTCCATATGTGCTCCCATTCCGACTCCCGCGGCCGAGCTGCTCCCGCTCCTGCGCCGACCCACCCCCGGCCCACGGCTGCCCCGCCGACCCACCCCCGGCCCGCGGCTCCCCCGCCGACCCACCCCCGGCCCGCGGCTCCCCCGCCGACCCACCCCGGAACCGCTGCTCCCCCGCCGACCGCTCCCCCGCCGCCGGGCCGGCCCATGGGATCGAGAGGTTGACTCCGTAGACGTCGGCGGGGCGCGTGATGAGCCACTCGCCGGTGAACTCTTGGGTTAGCCGCTCGGCCGCGAGGAGCGAGCGCCCGAGGGCGTTGAGGGGCTCGGTGGGGTCGTGCTCATCCCAACACTCCCCGGAGGGCCGTAGCCCGCTGAAGACGAGATCGCAGGAGACGAGCACGTAGCGAGCGCGCACGGCGTGGGCGGCGGCCAGCGTGTTCTCGGTGGCGAGCCGGTGGAGCTCGGCGAGGCGGGGGTCGCGCTCGAAGCGCCCGGGGGAGCTCTCGCCGGCGGCGTGCACGACGACGTCGGGTTCGAACTCTTCGGCGAGCGCGAGGCAGTCGCGGCGGTCGGCGAGGTCGAGGGCGGCTGTGCGCGCGCCGAGGACGCTAACGGGGTTCTGGCGCCAGGTGCCGATCACGCTCCAGCTCTGCTGGGCGGCGGCGGCGGCGAGGTTCGAGCCGATCAGCCCGCCGACGCCGGTCACGAGCACGCGCATCGCCGCGCACCTCCCGGGGGGTTGTGGCCATCCGTGGCCTCACGGAATGGGTCGCCGCCCGACATCGTCCGATGGAGGGGGTCGCCGCCATCGGCGTGCCCCGCAAAGGGGCTGTGGTCGTCCGTGACCCCGCGGCGTTCCCAATCGCTGCAGTCGATCCTTCGGCCCCGATCCTCTCCCTGCCAACCCCCGAGGCGTCGCATTCCCATGCCACGCATCGCACTTGGCAATATACACCTATGTTCGCCTCTATCAAGGACAACAGGAAATAAAATCTATTGACACGCGGACCCGCTAAGGCAGGAAGGCGTCGCTGCCGTAGCGGGCGAAGGGGATCGGCGCGGCGATCAGGTGGTTGGCGAGCATCCACCGCGACAGTTCGGCGATGCGCGCGGGCTGGAGAGTCCCGAAGGGAACGCTGCCGCCATCGGAGAACAGCGGCAGGTAGGCGCGTAGCGAGGCGGCGGTGAGGGCGCGGGGCAGCGAGGGGTTCAGGCGCAACAGGTCGGCGAGCGAGCGGGCGGGGTCGCGCAGGGTGTCCTCGTAGCCGCGGATCGTGGCGGCGAGGAAGTCGCGCACGAGCGCGGGGTCGGAGGCGGCGAGCGAGCGCGAGGTGAAGGCCACGAGGCCGGGGTAGGCGGGCCCGCCGTTGCGGTCGAACCAGAAGGGGGTGATGGGGTGCCCTTCTACTTCCAGGCCCACACCGTCGTCGGGCACGAACCCGGTGAACGCCGCGAGGCGCCCCGCGACGAGCGCCTGGGCGCCGTTGAAGCCGACGGTGACGACGCGCACCTTCGCGGGATCCCCGCCGGCGTGGCGCACCTCGGTGTCGAGCACGGCGGTGTCGGAGGGCACCCCGGTGATCCCGACGGTGGCACCCTGCAGCTGGGCGGGTGAGGAGAGGTGCGCGGAGGCGAGCGCGATCAGCCCGCCGAGGGGCCGCTGGACGATCGCCATCACGGCCTCGTCGTGCCCCCCGCGGTCGATCTCGGTGGCGACGTCGCTGCCGTCGGCGAGCCCAAACTGGGCGTGCCCCGCGGCGACGAGGCTCAGCGGTTCGGCGGTCGCGGAGGGCTGCACGACCTGCAGGTCGATGTTCTCCTGCCGGTAGTACCCCGCGGCCAGCGCGCGGTAGATCCCGGCGTGCACCGCGTTGGGCGTGAAGTCGAGGATCAGGGTGGCCTTGGTCATGTGGGGCAGGGCCGTAGGGAGAGCTCCCGCGGCAGCACCGGCTCCCGCGGCAGCACCGGCTCCCGCGGCGGCCGCCCCGGCAGCGGCGCCCGTCCCATAGCTCCCACCCACCCCGCCGGCAGCTGCTCCACCCGTCCCCGCCGCACCCCCAGCCGCTGCACCCCCAGCCGCTGCACCCCCAGCCGCTGCACCCCCAGCCGCGGCACCCGCAGCCGCGGCGCCCGTCCCGCTGCGCGCAGCCCCGCTCCCGCCGCAGGCGGCGAGCACAGCCGCGAGGGCGCAGGCGAGCGCCACCGCGCACCCCCTGGTTATGAGCCGGGGCGCCTGCCTGTCAACCGAGGATCTCCGCAAGGGTGGCGATCTTACTGGAGCTGTTCTTGTAGGACCCCGTGGCGATACACGTCGGGGAGACCGCGCACGAGAGCCCGGTGAGCGAGTTTTCCTTGCCCCCTTCGGGGTTGGGGGTGGCCTGGATACTCCATTCTGTGCCGTTCCAGCTCTCCGCCAGCGTGACGACCGTATTGGAGCTGTTCTTGTAGTGCCCCACCGCGGTACAGTTACTCACGGAGTCGCATGACACGGCGGACAGCTTGCTTTCTTTGGCCCCTTCGGGGTTCGGGGTGGACTGGATCGTCCATTCGTGGCCGTTCCAGTGCTCCGCGAGGGTGACATTCGTACCGGCGCTGTTCTTGTAGAACCCAGTCGCGTTACACGCCGTGTCGGACGGGCACGAGACCCCAGCGAGCTTGCTTTCTTTGGCCCCTTCGGGATTTGGGGGGGACGCAACTTTCCATTCCGTCCCATTCCAGGTCTCCGCCAGAGTGACCAATTTACCGGCGCTGTTCTTGTAGTACCCAGTCGCAGCACAGCCCGTCCCCGACGAGCAGGACACCCCATTCAGATAACTTTCTTTCGCGCCTTCGGGGTTGGGCGTGGATTGAATTTTCCATTCTGTGCCATTCCAGCGCTCCACTAGCGTTACCCATTTACTGGCGCTGTTCTCGTAGTACCCGATCGCGGTGCACCCCGTCCCCGACGAGCAGGACACCCCTTCCAGGAGGCTTTCTTTGGCGCCTTCGGGGTTGGGGATCGACTGAATTTTCCATTCCGTGCCATTCCAGATCTCGGCGAGCATGGTGCTCGTCCCCGAGCTGCTCTCGTAGTGCCCGGTCGCCAGACACGCCGTCGATAGCGTGCAGGCGATCCCCTCGAGGTAGCTTTCTTTCGCGCCTTCGGGGTTGGGCGTCGACTCGAGCGCCCATTCGCTCCCGTTCCAGCGCTCCGCGAAGGTGACCCACACGCCGGAGCCGTTTTCGTAGTACCCCGCCGCGCCGCACGCGGTGCTCGCCGAGCACGATACCCCGGCCAGATAGCTTTCCTTCGCGGCTTCCGGGTTGGGGGTCGGCTGGATCGTCCATTCGGTCCCATCCCAATCCTCGGCGAGCGTCTGGATCGTGCCCGAACTGGTTTCGAAGTCACCGCTCGCGACGCAGATGGTGGAGGACGGACACGACACCGCACGCAGAAGGCTTCCCTTGGCTGTCGGGGAGTTGGGTGTGGCCTGGATCTTCCATTCCGTGCCATTCCAGTGCTCCGCGAGGGTCACCCACGCGCCGGCGACCTGGTAGAAGGTGACCGCGGTACACGCCGTCGCCGACGCGCACGACACCCCCAGGAGCGAGCTTCCTCCGGCCGGGCCACCTTCCGGGTCCGGCGCGGCCTGGACCTTCCATTCGGCTCCGTTCCAGCTCTCGGCCAGAGGAACTTCGCTGTGGGCGATCGGGGTGTCGCTCCCAACCGCGGTGCAGGCGGTCGCCGAGATACAGGAGATCGCGTGCAGATAGCTCGCTTCCGCGCCTTCCGGATTGGGGACGGACTGAATTTTCCATTCTGTGCCATTCCAGCGCTCGACCAACGCGAGGCGGGTTTTTTCGCTGTTCTTGTAGGATCCGACAACGGTGCACGCGGTCGTGGACGAGCACGACACTCCGCGGAACCCGCTGAATGTCGCTTCTGCCGGATTGGGAGTCGTCTGAGTTTTCCATTCCGTGCCGTTCCACTCCTCGGCGAAGGCCGTTGTGACGGCGGAGCTGTTCAGGGCTTCCCCAGCCGCGATGCACAAGGTGGAGGAGGGGCACGACACCGCGAGCAGGTAGCCCGATTTCTCCCCCGCGGGGATGGGGACCGACTGGGTCACCCATTCCGTCCCGTTCCAACGCTCGGCCAATGGCACGTTGGTCCCGGCGCTGGTGACGTAGTAGCCGGCAGCGGTGCAGGCCCCCGAGGCGGAGCACGACACCGCCTCGAGCGCCGTGCTTTTAGCTCCTTCGGGGTTGGGCGTGGACTGGATTTTCCATTCGCCACCGGACCACCGCTCCGCCAGGCTGAGTTCCTTCCCAGCGCTGTTCGTCTCGCGCCCAACCGCGGTGCAGACCGTGGTGGACGGGCACGAAACGCCTTCCAGGTAGCTGGATTTGGCCGGTTCGGGGTTGGGAGAGGCCTGGACAGCCCATGGCGAGGTCGTCAGGTCGGCGCCGTAGGTGGTCCCCACACTGTTGGAGGCGACGAGACGGTAGTGATAGGCGACGTTCGCCGTAAGGCCGGTGATCGTGCCGCTCTCTTCCAAGTTGCGGTTTTCTTCGGCGACGCCGGATTCGGTCGTTTTCGACCCATACGCCATCGAGGTCCCGTATTCGAAGTAGTATTTCGTCGCGTGGCCTTCGGAGTTGACCACGCCCTTCAGCGTCGCTTCAGTCGCTTTGACGCCACTAGCGGGCCTGGTTTCCACAAATGGCTGACCCGCGGGCGTGGTGAACACCTGATCGCCGCCATACGTCTTGCCACCGATGTTGCTCGCAGCGATCCGGACGTGATACCTCGTGCCCGGAGGCAGGCCGGTCAAGGGCATACTCTCTTTGACACTGCTTGTACCCGCACCCGCGCTTGCTTCGGCCGTCCTTTCTCCGTATTTCGTAGTGGCCCCATATTCAAAGTAGTATTTCGATTCCGCACCCTCCGGGTCCACGGAGCCGTTTAGCGTCGCTTCCGTGGAGCGCGCACCCGTGGTCGGTTCGGTCTGTACGATCGGGTTGAGTGCCGTTTCCATGATGCTGTCAGGCCCATAGATAGTGCCATTGCTCGTGGAGGCGACCACCCTGTAGTGGTAGATCGTGTGAGGCGTCAGCCCAGAGATGAGGCGGGCGGCGTCCTGTACGCCCCATATCCCAGGGAAGCTGACTTCCGACGTTTTTGTGCCGTACGATTCTGTCGCCCCATATTCGAAGTAGTAATGCAATTCGAGGTCAAACAGCTCGATGTCCGCGTTCAGCTCCACTGAGGTCTGTTTGTCTTCGGTTACGTACTCACCGGTAGGAGCAAGAAAGGGGCCGACCCTCAAAAGTCCAGGGCTTGCGTCTTCCAGCTCGCAGTTTTCCTTGGAGTCGTCCCAGAGCTCACTTACCCAAGCGCCGTCTGAGAGCTGGCGTGCCCCCTTATCTTTGCAGAGGTCGGCGATCTCTAGCCCCGTTTCGCCCGGTTCCGTTATCCAGCCGGTCTCACCATTTGGATCCGTCACACTCTCGGCGTACTCATGCGATGCGTTCCATGAGGTCGCGTAGTCCGCATTGTCTTTGGCTTCTTTCCCTTCTTCCGCATAGTCTGAGCAGCCTTCAAAAGGCGCGTTACCAGCATACGGAACAAACGCAAACGCTTCACCATTTCCCGTAAGAGACTCATGATAGCCACAGAAGCCTTTATCGAAGCCCGCTTCATATGTGGAGCCGGGCGCAGGGAATACGAAATATGTTGTATCGCTATACTTTATTTTCCCAAATTCTTCGGCCTCAGCCTTAATAGCAGGTCCGTTGAGATTGGAGGGCGCAGCGACGCGCGAGTCGAGATAAACTTCGCCGATTTCTGGCGCTGAGGGTATGGGGCCGTTGGGGCCACTGTACTGCGTCAGAATCCCCTGATAAGACGATTTCCCTAGGCCGTTGAACATGGTGATGAGCTCTGTTTTTAGCGCAGAACCCGGTTCGCTTTCCCAGTTTTTCCCCCAGAAAATAGGGATCACTTGTGGTTCTGTCTGTGCCGGGCCACCGAAGTAGTTAAGTTTTGTGACTGACGGTGTTGAATTATTTTCAGCTAGCCCCAGTCCTGGTTCTGGATCGAAGTGGATCTGTTGACCTACAGCCCACTGCGGCACCGCCACACCTGGCGGTAGGCCATCATGCCATGATTCCGCAAAAGCGTCCGTGGTGCTACCGAATATCAGTGCAACAAGCAGTATCGCCGCAAGCCCCACATGACGTACGAGCAAATCCAGGTTGTGGCCTAGATGCGCGTTGATTGCTATGGATTTTTCGGTTATTTGGCTCCCTTTGTGAGTCACGGCTCCCTCCTTCATCAACAGCCTCCCTTTCGTCCTGACCACCGTTGTGGCGCTTTGCCCATAGGCAAGCCGGCGCCCGATCTGGTTGCGCTAGTGAAGAGTCCCCGTCGTGGCCGTGGTGGCTAACAGGTCGGTATTGTCGTGCGCGGTCGCGGTGAAGAGGATCGTCGCTCTTCGCCATCGGCGAATGACCGAGTAGAGCACACGCCTGTGCTTTGCCAGGTGCACAGTCACAACCGCCGTCTTACCGGCCAGGATCGAGAAAGATGCCTCACCAAGGGGCATCTGCTTGGCATGACCGCGTACCCTCGCGTTGGTCGAACTGGCTGGGGAAAGAGCGAGTTGCACGTGACCGACGCAGCGTCCCAAAGCACTCCCGGGACATCGCACCAGCAGGCGGATCGAGCCGGAGGATGTAAGGGCCAGGCGCCCGCGGAGGATAATCATCGCGCCTGTGAATCGTGGCGGTCGAAATAGTGTCGTGATTGGATTGACCGGCGCAAGCGGCGTTACATTCGGCGTACACCCAGGCGAGCCCGGGATATAGATTTCGCTGCTCGAGAGCGCGTGTTGTTCCGCGTCGTCGCCGCCGAAAACCAAGGCACTGCCACTGGGAAGGGGGACAATGACACCTTCGTTGCGTGGTTCCAGGGGGAACGCGGTCGTGGACCAGCAACGCTGTTCGGGATCGAGCACAGCGAGCGGGCTTGGGGGGCTGCTCTGAGGGTAGTCCCGTTCGCTGTCAAGGAGGATCTGTCCTCCCGACAGAAGTGCGCCAGTTGGATGGACACAGTTTTCGCTCCCAACGGCCGTCGGTAGCGGCATCGTCCACGTGTCATCCGCCGCGTCGAAGGTTTCTGAGCGACTCGGTGAGCAGATGAGCCTTTCTCGCGCAGCGGCCCCACCAAACGAGCCGAAGAAGCCTGCTTCTGGCTGGCTACCCGCGGCAAGCGCACGATCACCGGGCAGCGCGAGCAGCAGCGCGCCAGTACGCGACCCAGCCGTGGAAGCGACCGTGGACCACGTACCAGTGCTGGGGTCGTAGCGAATCGAATCCTGCGCGCTGCCGCCCACCGCTAGTACGGTGCCATCTGAGAGCAGGGTCGCGGCGGCGCCGCCGTTGGCCTGCGGCATCGGCGTAGTGGGCGCCCATTCGTCGCTTGCCGGATCGTAGATTTCGGCGCTCGCGAGCGGTTCGCAGGAGAAGCCGTTTGCGATTGTTTCAACGCATTCAGTGCCGAACCCGCCGGCGACAAGCACCCGCCCGTCGGTGAGCCTGACGGCAACCGGTTTCACCCGCGCTTCGCGCATCGGCGCCGCGGGCGAGAATTCCAGGTCGTTGGCGCTCAGACGGTAGGTCGAGTCGGTCGGGATACACCTAAGCGGTTCGCTGGTGCACGGCGCCTCGCCGAGCACCAGCGCCCCTCCTTCCGCGAGCGCCACCGCGGTCCACTGGTTGCTGAGAGGGGGTAGATCGGGCCCTTTTGCCCAAGTACCAGCGCTTGGGTCATACAGCTCTGTCCTACCTGAGTGTTCGACTCCCCTTACGGCGAGGACGTCGCCGTTGGCGAGCGCCACCGCTGCTCCCCTCGGCCACCCTTCCAACATTGCCCCCGTGGGGCTCCACGACCCGACACCCGTGTCGGCCCACGCACCGGCTACGCCCCAGGAAAGCACGGCTACGACAACGGCCAGCAGCGATGCCGACCCTGCGCTCCACCGAGGCGAGCACGTGGATATTGAGGTCCCCCGCATTATTCTGTTGTTGGAGATAGTTTTGATGATCGCGATATCTACCAGATGGCGTGGACGCATGTCGTCACGGCCTTGCGTTGAGGCGCCGGCCCGTTCCTTGAGCTGGCCGGAAGCTGGCCCGGCCGGGCTCTCTGAGCGCTCCCGACACCGTCGTTGTGAAGACCTGCCCGGTGTCATCCAGAGCGGTAACGACGAGGGCGATCGCGGCGCGTCGCTGCCGGCGTATCGCCGCATAGAGCGCTCGCCTGTGGTCTGTGACGTGCACGGTCACCGTGGCCGCCCCACCGGCCACGGCGGAGAAATATGCCTCGCCAAGGAGCAGGCGCATCGCGTGGCTCCTGCTCCCGACCCCGCTCGATGGGGGTGCTAGCAGGAGGAGTTCCACTTGCCCGAGACAGTGGCCGGCGGCGCCCGCGGAACACTGCGCATGCAATCGCACCGAGTCGGTCGCCGTGAGGGTCAGGTGCTTATGGCGTGCGATCGTCGCGCCGGTGAATCGTGGCGGTCGAAACGGTGTCGTGATTGGATCGACCGGCGTAGGCGGGGTTACAACCGGCGTACACCCAGGCGAGCCCGGGGTATAGATTTCCGCGCTCGATAGCCACTGCTCGCCTGTGCCCCGGCCACCGAAGACCAAAGCGCGACCGTCGGATAGAGCTACGACGGCACCTTCGTTGCGCGGTTCCAGAGGTGGCCGAGTTGTGGACCAACACCGCTGTTCGGCGTCGAGCGCGAACGGCCCTGCGCCAGTGGGGATGCCTTGATCGTCCAGTAGGAACTGGCCTCCTGTTAGTAGTGCGCCATGCGAGTAGCGACAGTTTTCGACGTCGGAGGGCTCGCTAGCTGCGCCTGTCCACGTGTCCGATACTGCAGTAAAGACTTCGGAGCTGAGCGGATTGCATATAAGCGGCGCTTGTTCTCCGACGCCTCGCGCCGAGCCGAAGTAGTCTGCCGCTGGCTGACTACCGAGCGCAAGTGCTCGATCTCCGGGCAGAGCGGCAAGGAGGGAGCCGGTACGTATCTGAATGGCCTGCCCGGCTACCGTCCAATCCCCTGCAGTTGGGTCGTAACGGATCGCTGCGGTCATTTCATCGCCACCAACAATTAGTACCGTCCCGTCGGAGAGCAGAGTTGCGCTGGCGCCGCCCCGTGGCTGGGGCATTGCGACCGTGGCCGACCATTCGTTGCTGAATGGGTCGTAGATTTCGGCGCTCGCGAGCTGGTTACAGGCGTATCCCCAAGGTGTGTCAGGGCATTCGCTGCCAAACCCACCCGCGACTAGTACCCGCCCATCATTCAAACGTACGGCGATTGGATCGACGCGCGCTGTCTCTGGTGGCGCTGCTAGCGACCATTCCGATGCAGTCGAGTTCAGCCGATACGCATGCGTTGTTGGAGTACAAGTAAGATTTCCGCAGACCGCTCCTCCCAGCAGTAGCGCCCCCCCTTCGGCCAACGCCACCAGGGTCCGCTGGCCTTCTGGGGCACGAAGCTCAGGGCCCCGCGTCCACACCCCCAAGTTTGGATCGTATAGCTCAGTAGCGCTCAGTTCTCCCCCGCCGACGACAAGCACGCGGTCATCCGCGAGCAGCGTCGCCATCGACCCGCCATCCCACGTCATCAACATCGCGCCGGTCGCACTCCAAGAACCGACCCCGGCATCCGCCCACGCGCCGACGGCAACCCCACAGAGCACGACGACCATAGCGGCAAGCAGCGGGGCGGCCCTTGTGAGCCACCGGCGCGATCTCGTATGCATTGGGGTTGTGGGCGCTCTCGGAGTTAGGGCGCTGGCAGCGCGGAGACTGTTCAGAGGAGTGGGATGTTCAGCCTAATGACGTTGTTGCCCGTTTTTGTGTAGTGTTTTTGACTGCTGGGATTGTCCCGGCTAGGACTTTATCCAAATCTTCACCACTGACAACTGTCTTCAGCGTACCACCTCTGTGCGGGGCGTGCACTGACCCGTCTGCGGAGTTTTGCTCGCAAAGTGGGGGGAATCTCGAGACACGCCACGCGCGGACCCGGATCGACGGGCGTAACGGGGGCGCGTGGAGGCGAGGGGCGCCGCCTCGCCCCACCTCCTGGGCGGGGCTATGATCCGTGCGACGATGGCGGTCCGCCTCAAAAACCCACCCGAGCAGGAGCGCACGGCGGACTCGCGCACGCTATCGGGGGAGCCGGTCGCAGAGCTCTACACGGAGGCGGACCTCCCGGGCGGAATCGGCACCCCGGAGGACCCGATTGGGCGCCCGGGGGAGTACCCGTTCACGCGGGGGGTATACGAGTCGATGTACCGGGGGCGGCTGTGGACGATGCGCCAGTTCGCGGGGTTCGGGACGAGCGAGGAGACGAACGAGCGCTTTCACTACCTGCTCGCGCACGGGCAGACGGGGCTCTCGACGGCGTTTGACATGCCCTCGCTGATGGGCCACGACTCCGACGACGCGCGCAGCTTCGGGGAGGTGGGCCGGGAGGGGGTGGCGGTGGACACGCTGGAGGACATGCGGACCCTGTTCGGGGGGATCGACCTGGGGGAGGTGTCGGTGTCGATGACGATCAACGCCCCGGCGGCGATCATGCTGGCGTTCTACGTGGCGGCCGCCGAAGCGGCGCACGGCACGGGTGACGCGGCGGGCGCAGGCGGGGCGGGCAGCGGCGCGACCGGCAGCAGCGGGGCGGGCAGTGGCGGGGCGGGCACCGCCGCGACGGGCGCCGGCAGCGGCGCGGCGGGCGCCGGCGCAGGAGCGGAGAGCGGGGGGGCGAATGGGCGGATCCTGGAGCACCTGTCGGGGACGATCCAGGCGGACATTCTGAAGGAGTACATCGCGCAGAAGGAGTGGTGCTTTCCGATCGACCCGGCGATGCGGCTGTGTGGGGACATGATCGAGTGGTGCACGCGCAGGATGCCGCGCTGGCATCCGATCTCGATCTCGGGCTACCACATCCGCGAGGCGGGGGCGACGGCTCAGCAGGAGCTCGCGTTCACGCTCGCGGACGGCCTGACGTACGTACGCCAGGCGGTGGAGCGGGGCTTGGACGTGGACGAGTTCGCGCCGCGGCTGTCGTTCTTCTTCAACGCGCAGATCGACCTCTTCGAGGAGATCGCGAAGTATCGCGCGGCGCGGCGGATCTGGGCGCGGGAGCTGAGGGAGACGTTCGGGGCGAAGAACCCGCGCTCGTGGCTGATGCGCTTCCACGCGCAGACCGCGGGGGTGAGCCTGACGGCGCAGCAGCCGCTGAACAACATCGTGCGCACGGCGGTGGAGGCGCTTGCTGCGGTGCTGGGGGGGGCGCAGTCGCTGCACACCAACAGCTACGACGAGGCGCTGGCACTGCCGACGGAGGAGGCGGTGCGGATCGCGCTGCGCACCCAGCAGGTGATCGCGCACGAGACGGGGGTGGCGAGCACGGTGGACCCACTGGGGGGGAGCTACTTCGTGGAGGCGATGACGGACCGGATGGAGGCGCGCTGCTACGAGTACTTCGCGAAGATCGACCAGTTGGGGGGGATGGTGGAGGCGGTGAAGCGCAACTACCCTCAGCGCGAGATCGCGGATGCGGCGTTCGAGCTGCAGCGCGAAATCGACGCGGGGGAGCGGATCGTGGTGGGCGTCAACAGCCACGTGCTCGAGGACGAGGAGCAGATCCCGATCCTCCGCGTGGACCCCGCGCTGGAACGCAAGCAGCTCGACCGCCTCCAGTCGGCGCGGGCGCAGCGGGAGGGTGCGCGGGTGGAGCGCACGCTGGCGGCGCTGCGCGCGGCGGCGGCGCACCCTGACCACAACTTGATGGAGCCGCTGCTGGAGTGCGCCCGGGCGCACGCCTCGGAGGGGGAGATCGTGGAGTCACTGCAGCAGGTCTTCGGGGACTACACGGAGACCCCGGTGTTTTGACCCCAACAGGGCCTTAACGAGACCTTTGCCCGCACAAAGCGCTGAGTGACGTACCTTGCGGGGCGATGGCTGAGCGGAGGATCGACAGGCGGACGTTCATCAAGGGGGGCCTGGGGGCGGGGGGCGCGCTGCTGGGCGGAGGCGCGGCGATCGCGGCGATCGCGAAAGAGGCCAATGAGCCCTCGGCGCCGGTGCATCGGCCCCACCGACATCCCCGGCCCCCGGCGCGCGGGCCGGTAGGGACGACGACCCCGGAGCAGGCGCTGAGGCCGCCCCCCAACACGGGCGGAACGGCGGCGGCGGAGGGGCCGAACATCTTGGTGATCATGGTGGACCAGTTGCGCGCCCCGCAGTGGTTCACGGCGGCGGCGGAGATGGAGCGACGGCTGCCGAACATCTCGCGGCTGCGGCGCGAGGGGGTCTCGTTTGAGCGCCACTACACGGCATCCAACGACTGTACGCCGGCGCGCTCGACGCTGCTGACGGGCCTGTACACCCACCAGACGGGGTGCATGATCACGGGGGGCAGCACGCTGGACCCGGGCTTCCCGACGTGGGGGACGATGCTGCGCGAGGTGGGCTATGAAACGTGGTGGTTCGGCAAGTGGCACCTGACCCATGGGGACAACAAGTGGAGCGTGATCCAGGACGGGGGGTCGTTGGAGCGCTACGGGTTCTCGGGGGGCACGTACCCCTCCCCGGATGGGGGCCCGGGCCAGGGCTGGCGGGTGGACCCGCAGATTGCGGACCAGTTCGAGGAATGGCTCCTCGAAAACGGCGGGGGTGGGCCGTCGCGCCCGTGGTGTACGACGGTGTCGTTCGTGAACCCGCACGACATTGCGTGGTGGCACAAGTGGAGCGAACGGGTCCCCGCGGAGGCGTACGCGCCGGCGCTGGTGGGGGAGCTGCCTCCGAACTTCGAGACTCCGGAAATGCTGGAAGCCAACAATAAGCCGCTGCTGCAGCTCTCCCTACAGCAGACGGCGGCGGCGTCATTCGGGGCGGTGCCGCTCGCGGGCCCCGGCGTGACGGAGGCGTGGACGCCGTTCATGGACCTGTACATCAAGCTGCAGCGCGCGGTGGACGGCCAGGTGGGGAGGGTTCTGCGCACGCTTGAGAGCCACCCGGAGGTGGCGGCGAACACGGTGGTGGTGTTCACCTCCGACCACGGGGAGTACGGTGCCTCGCACGGCCTGCGGGGCAAGGGCGGGGGGGCCTACGAGGAGGCGATTAGGGTGCCACTGATCGTGAAGGACCCGCGTGGGAAGCTGACGGCGGCGGTGCGGCGTCCGCGCATGCAGCTGACCTCGAGCGTGGATGTGGCGCCGCTGCTGCTCACGATCGCGAGTGGCTCGAACGCGTGGCGGGGAGACCCGGAGCGCGCGCATCTGGCGGGGCGGGCCGACCTGGCGAGCATCCTCTCCGATCCCACGGCGCGGGGGCGCCCGTATGTGCTGCATACGACGGATGAGATCGTGACGGAGTTCGCGGTGGAAGCGTACGCGGCGGACGCGCCGCTGCACGTGGTGGCGCTGCGCACGGGGAGGGCGAAGTACGCGACGTACTCCAACTGGAGCCCCGAAGGGATCGCGCCGGAGCGCGAAGGCGAGGAACGGGAGCTGTACGACTACCGCACGCGGAGGGGGAGGATGGAGCTGGAGAACCGCGCCGGGCGGGGCGTCTTGGAGCGTCCACTGGGGCGGATGATGGAACGGGCGCTGCGTGCGGAGTTGCGCGCGCCGCTGCCCGACCATCTGCGCGAAGCGCATGGGCTGGGCTTCGAGAACTACTTCCTGACGGCCAAGAAAGCGGCGCGGGGGGCGACGGCGGCGCGCCTGCGCCGCTTGGAAAGCGAAACGGGGCCGCTGAGCCCGTTCGGCCGGCGGCCGCTCGATGGTTCACAGCCGCCCCGGGGAGCCTTTGCTCCTCACCCCGCGCGCCCGGGGGGGCCACGAGCGGGTCGCCGCTGACGCGGGGGAGGATTTTTTATTGATTAGGGGATGGGTTGCGTGGTGGACGTCCCGAGCGTCTGCCCGGCGGATCCGAGCGCGCGCACGGCGAGGTCGGGACCGGCGGTGCTCACGTGGATCGTGGTCTCGAAACCGTTGCGGGGCACGGTGAGCACGGGACTCAGACTTTCGGACGAGGCGCCGGCGAGGACCTGCCAGGAGGTGACGGCGGTGGCGCCGTTCCAGCTCGCCTCCACGGTGACTGCGCCCGCCCCGGCGGCCTGCACCGCGATCGCGGGTACGGTGGTGGGCTGGGCGCTCCAAAGGGCGGAGAGATAGGTGCGGAAGTCCTGCACGTTCTTGCCGAGCGTGCCGTCGAGCAGCACGTGGCCGGAGGGGTCGAACTCGGTGAAGTTGGGCAGCCCCCCGTAGCCGAGCAGCCAGTCCCCGCCGGGGAGGCTGAGGGTGTTGCCCTGGCTCGAGGCGAGCAGGGTCTTGGTGGGGTTGACGAAGCGTTTTACCAGCGTGACGGTGTGGCCGCCAATATCCGGGCGCAGCAGCAGACCGCTCGACTGCTTTTCCTTGGGGGGGTCGGAGGCGTTGTCGAATACCGAGATCAGCCCTCCGGGCTGGAATTCGGCGTCGTGCTGCCAGTAGAAGCGCACGCCGGGGCCGAGCTTGAGCGTGGTGTGGCCGCCGTCGCCGAACAGCCAGTTGTAGGCGCCGGTGTGCATGTTGACGTCGTACAGCGTCCAGGTGTTACGTGCGGAGAGCAACACGTTCCCCGGCTGGCCGGTGTCGGCGCCGCTCGAGGGTTCGGGCGAGATCGAGTTGATGTGCACGTAGTCCCACGGGTATTCGCCGGAGGAGACGTGATTGAGGGAATCGCGCAGGGGGATGTGCCCGAGCGCATGCCACTCCCACATCACGAGGCCCGTCTTGATGTCGATCTCCTGAATAATCGAGTCGCTGAGGATCCCGTGGGGGGAGCCGTGCACGGAGGAGAGGTTCATGTGAATCGGGTCGAAGCTGTCGATCCAAGCGGTGCCCTGAGGAGTGAGGAGGATCTCGTGTAGATCCGCGCGGTAGCCGTTGCCGGCGCGGACGGTGGCGATCTGGTGGTAGGAATTGTTGTAGATCACATCTTCGCCCTGGCCGAACCCGACGCGCAGGATGCGGCCCTGCCACCAGGTGAGCGCGGGCTGGCCTTCGTAGGTTTGCACCTGGAAGTTGGTGGCGGACTCGCCCGCGGGGAGGGGGTGAAACCACACCAGAGCGCCGTTCTGTTCGGCGATCATGGGGCCCGGGGAGCCCTTGCCCTGGTAGGGGGCGAGAAACAGGTAGCCGCCCGCGGCGCCCGCCTTGGCGGGTGTGGTGAGCGTCACGGTGGAGGGGGTGAGTGAGGGGGCGGAGAGATAGTGCTGCACCGCGTGGGGGTCGCCGGGGTTGACGGGGAACTCTTCCTCGCTGACGGCGGCTTGGTGGGCGACGGTGAAGGTCGTGGTAACCGCCTGCGTCGGCGCCCCGGTGCCGGTCCCGGCCAGCGCGTGGACGGTGACCCGCTCCCCGGGCACGAAGGGCTTGGCGGGCAGGAAGCTCTCCCCGGTGGCGGTGGAGTAGGCCTCGAGGCGCCCGCTATGGGCGCCGCTGCGGGAGCCGACGACACGGACGCTCGCGATCTGCGTGCCGGCGCCGCCGAGGAAGCTGATCTGGGTAGCGGGAGAGGCGTCGGGGGTCCCGGGGAGGGGTGAGACGGTGACCGCGTTGGCAGCGGCGAGGGCCACGTCGGCGCGGTTGCCGAACGCCACCGAGGCGGCGGGGCTATCTCCCCCACAGGAGCAGAGCACCGCCGCGAGCGACACGGCGGCAAGCGCGGGGAGCCCGAACTTCAACGCGCGCGCTCCGCTCGAGAGCCGCCGGGAATCCGTTCCGAGGGAGCGCTGGGGATCCGCTCCGCCCGAGCGCCAGGAATCCGCTCCGAGGGAACGCCGGTGGCAACCAAAACGCTCATTGCGCTCCCTCCGGCGTAAACGCCTGGGTGGATCCGATCACCCGGCCGGCGGCGTTGAGCGCCTGCACCTTGAAGCTCCGGTAGCCCGGGGGCACGGGGATCGCGGTCTCGAACCCGGACTTGGTGGCAGTTCTCACGGCGGCCAGATTACCGGTGCCGGAGCCGGCGAGGACCCGCCAGGCGAGGACCTGGGTGGCGCCGTTCCAGCTCGCGTACACGGTGCTCCTGCCATCTCGCTCGCGCGCGGCGCCGAGGGGCGGGGAGAGCGGCAGCCCGACCCACGGATCGAGCGTCTCGCGGTAGCTGAGGTCGGAGCCGGGGAAGCTCCCCTCCAAGAGCTGCTGGCCCGAGTGGCTGTACTCGGAGAAGGAGGGTTCCGAGCCCCAGCCGATGAACGTGTTGCCGTTGCTCAGTGGCTGCGTGTCCCCCATGTATTCGGTTTCGAACTGGCCGTCGCCGCGGTACTGGGCCACAAGCGTCGCCGTGTGCGTGCTCTGGTCGAGCTCGAGCACCAGCCCGCGCGAGGGCCCCGTGGCCGGGACGGAGGTACCGCCGCCGGTGAGCTGGCAGCAGTGATCGTCGAACATGCTGACCCTGAGATTGGTATCCCTCCCACCCTGCAGCCGCACGTCGTGCTGCCACTGGAAGGCGGCCCCCGGACCGAACTTGAAGTTCGAGCTCTTGCCCCCGAGGGTCCACTCGATCTTGCCCGTATCGATGTTGACCAGGTAGGCGGCCCAGGTGTTGCGCATCGAGACGAGAAAGGTTCCGTTGGCGCCCAGGTCGACCGCGTTGACGTGGTAGGCGTCCCAGGGGAACCCGTTGGTGGGCACGCTCGCGTAGGAGTCGCCCAGCGGGATGTGCTCGAGCGCGTCCCAGTTGCGCAGGAGCTTGCCGGTCCTGAGGTTGTACTCCTGCACCGCCGAGTCGATCAGCGCCCCGTTGTAGGCGCCGCCGTAGCTGGAGAGGTCCTTGGCGATGTTCTTGTTCGCGGTCACCCAGGCGTCTTCGCCGCTGATCAGGAACTCGTGCAGGGTGAGCACCCAGCCGCCCGTCGCCCGCAGCGTGGCCACCCTCTGGTAGTGCTGGTTGACGACCACGTCTTCGCCGCTCTCGGTCGAGCCGGTGTTAGTGACGACCCCCTGCCACCAGGCGAGTGCCGGTTTGCCTGCGTAGGTCTGCAGGCTCAGATTGGAGGCGACCAGCTTTTCGGGCACCGGCTGGAACCACACGGGCTGCAGGTTGCTGTCGAGGATCAGCGGCCCGCTCTGGCCGACCAGGGGGGGGTAGTTGAGGTTGTAGAAGTTGGCCGCGAAGATGTAGCCGCCCGCCAGCTTGCCGGCACGGGTGGGGCCGTCCCTGTGGATCACCGGGGGGTGCAGCGTGGGCTCGGTGACGAAGCTGTAGGCGCCCCTGGTGGTGTAGGCACCGACGGGGGCGCCGTGGGAGCCCGCGAACGCCGTGTCGATCGCGACGAAGCCCACCACGATCACGCCGATCGCGACCGCCAGGCGGCGCGCCGCGCCGGCCAGCGCACCGGTGGGCTTGGGTAGCGCGGTGAACGTGACCAGCGCCGCGGCCGCGGCCAGGCCGGCGCCGATCAGATAGGCGAGCCGGAAGCCGTCGGTGAGCGCCTGCGGCACCTGCTGACCGGTGCCGATCAGATGGCTCGAGCGTTGGGTCGCCAGCGTGACCAGGATCGCCAGCCCGAGCCCCCCGCCGATCTGGCGCGATGTGTTGACAAGGCCGGACGCGAGCCCCGCCTGCCCCTCCTTGGCGCCCTGGGTGGCGGCGATCGTGGAGGGCACGATCGACATCGCGATCCCCGCCGCGGTGAGCAGCCCGGGAATCATGATGTACACGATCGGGCTGCCGCTGGGGGCGATTTTTGCCATCAGCAGCATCCCCGCGGTCAGCATCACGAGGCCACCGCCCAGCACGGGGCGCACCCCGAAGCGGCTCACGAGCCTGCCGGTGCGTGAGGCGACCAGCATGATCATCAACGTCATCGGCAGGAAGATCAGGCCGGTGTGCAGGGGCGAGAGCCCCAGCACCTGCTGCAGGTAGAGGGAGCTCACGAACCACATCGGAAAGAGGGAGGCGCTGAACAGTAGGACGATGTTGTTGGCGATCCGCAGCGGCTTGGTCAGTTCCTTGAAGGGGATCAGCGGTTCTGAGGCCAGGCGCGTCTCGATCACGCCAAACACGGCGAGCAGGGCGATGCCGGCGAAGATCGGGCCGAGCGCGGCGAGCGTGTCCCAGCCCTTGAGGCCCGCTTCCACGACCCCGAAGACCAACACCATCTGGCCGATCGTCAACGTCAGCGCGCCCGCGATGTCGAAGCTCCGTCCGGGCGCCCGGCGGCGCTCGCTGACGACCACGTACGCCACCGCCGCGGCGGCGATCCCGATCGGGGGGTTGATCAGCAGCACCCAGCGCCAGGAGAGCTCCTGGGTGATGATCCCCCCGAACAGCATCCCCGCGGCACC
This sequence comes from uncultured Solirubrobacterales bacterium, assembly GCA_963747875.1. GTDB lineage: Bacteria > Actinomycetota > Thermoleophilia > Solirubrobacterales > Solirubrobacteraceae > Palsa-744. Next base: position 3,000,042 of record CAVVGU010000001.1, on the reverse strand, counting down.
CCCGAGCCCGTTCATCGCCGCCCACGCGCCGATCGCGCGGTTGAGCTGCGCGCCGGGGGCAAACGAGGAGGTGATGATCGCCAGTGAGCACGCCGCCATCAGCGCCCCCCCGAGGCCCTGCGCGGCGCGCGCGGCGATCAGCGTGGTGCGGTCCCCCGCGACGCCCCCGGCGAGCGAGGCGAGCGCGAACAGGAGCAGCGCCGCAACGAACATGCGGCGCTGCCCGAAGTGGTCGGCGGCGCGACCCCCGAGCATCAAAAAACCCGCAAACGTGATCGCGTAGGCGTCGACGATCCACTGCAGTTCGGGCGCGGTGAAGCCGAGGTTCAACTGGATCGAGGGGAGCGCGACGTTGACGATGCTGAGGTCGAGAATCACCATGAACTGGGCCACGCAGCAGACCGCGAGCAGCAGCCCCGTGCCCGCGCCAAGCTTGCGTGCGACAGGGGGCGGCCCCACCTCCCCGGGGCTCGTGGGGGCGACGGTACTCACGCCAAACCACCCGGCCCGCGAGGGCTCGTCGGTGCCACGGTACTCACGCCAAACCACCCGGCCCGCGAGGGCTCGTCGGTGCCACGGTACTCACGCCAAACCACCCGGCCCGCGAGGGCTCGTCGGTGCCACGGTACTCACGCCAAACCACCCGGCCCGCGAGGGCTCGTCGGTGCCACGGTACTCACGCCAAACCACCCGGCCCGCGAGGGCTCGTCCGCGCTCGAGTTGCGCCGCACAAACGCCTGGTAGGGTCGGGTGGGTATCCGAATCCTCGAGCGACGATTGGAGCCCGGCCGATGAGAAGAACGCCACTGACTGCCATGCTAACGCTCGCTGCCGCCCTCGCCGCCGCTGTTGCAGTGGCGGGATGCGGGGGTGAAGGGGGGACCTCCTCCACCTCCTCGACGTCGAGCACACCCGCCACGACGACCCCCCACAAGCACAGCACCAAACCCGCGTACTAGAGGGTGGCGCTGCCGGCCTCTGGCCGGCGAGGGCGCCTCGCTTGGCGGAGATCTCCCGCATCCAGATCACCTTGCGCTCGTGAGCGAGGTGTAGAAGCCGATCACCGCGACCGTCCGCGAGGTGCCGAGCACGTGGCCGGCCGCATCGAGTGCCTGCACCGCCACGTAGGCGTGCTTCTTGGGTAGCGTCGTCGAGCTTTCAAAGCCGCTCACCGGGGTCGTGGTCTGCGGTTCGAGCGCGCCGGGATGTTCCCCCGCGAGCACCCGCCATGAGGCCACGCCGGTCGCACCGTTCCAGCTCGCGTGCACGATCGTCTCTTCGCCGGTGTCGTTCTGGCTGGCGAGTACCGCCGGCGGGGTCGCCGGGCGCCCACTCCAGGGTAAGCGGAAGGCCCGGTAGAAGGCCGTGTCGAAGGGCTGGTGAGCGTCGAACAGGAGCGCGCCGCCCGCGCTGAACTGGCTGATCTCGGGCACCCCGCCGTAACCGATGAGCGTGCTCCCGTCTGCCAGCGTCTGCGCGTTGCCCTGGCTGGCGGCCAGCAGCGGGGGTCGGGGTGCGTGTAGGCAGCAGCGAGGCGCGCTTCGTGGGTCTTGAAGTCGAGCGCGATCCTGACCGCGCGCGACTGGCTGTGGATCGGCGGGTTCGCGCCGTCGTCGAAGAAGCTGATCTCCCCGTCGGGGAGTACGCGACCGTCGTGCTGCCACGCCGTTTCCGTGCCGCGCCCCATCTTGAAGGAGCTCGCGAGGCCCCCCAGGCGCCACAGGATGGTGCCGGTGCCACCCTGGAGCTCGTAGCCCGCCCAGGTGCTGCGCGCGGAGATGAAGAGGTTCCCGTCGGGCTCGGGATCGATCGAGTTGAGGTGAAACCAATCCCACGGCGTCCCCGTGTGCGGCGTTTCGGTCTCGGTCTGGGAGACGGGGACGTGGTCGAGGCTGTGCCATTCCCAGCGCACGAGTCCCGTCTTCATGTCGATCTCCTGAATCGCCGTGTCGTTGATCACCCCGCCCGCTGGGCCTTTCAACTCGGTGAGGTTGCAGTGGATCGGGTTGTACGCGGTGATGTAGGCGACGCCGTGGGGGATGATCTGGAAGTCGTGCAGGTCCGCCTGCAGGCCGTTGCCCCCGGCGATCCGGGCAACGGTCTGGTAGCGGGGGTTCATCACGAGATCTTCGCCCTGCCCGAAGCCCAGCGAGAGCACCTTGCCCCGCCACCACGTGAGGTCGCGCTGGCCTTCGTAGGTCTGCTCGTTGAGGTCCTCCGCCGCCACCCCCAGCGGGAGCGGTTCGAACCAGATGAGCCGCCCCTGGGGGGTGTAGATCAGTGGCCCGTATTGGCCCGGACCGGGCCCGTTGGTCGTGAGGATGTCCCCCGCCGCGGGGTCGCGATCGGGCACCGTGACGGTCATGATCGGGGGGCGAAAGCCGGGCAGACTGTTGAAGCTCTGGTAGTCCGCGGGTGCCGCGGGTGGGCTGGGGAACTCGGGGACGCTCGCCGTGGAGTACGGGGTATCGACGCGGAAGTGAAAGACCACCGACCTGCCAGCAGCGCCGCTCGTCGGGGATCGACCGGTCTGCGAGGCGCTCGCTGCGTCCCCGCCCTCGCCGCCGATCACCGCGCGCACCGTCACGCGCTCGCCGCTGTCGAATGGGGCGTTGGGCACGAAGCTCGCGCCGTCGCCCTGCGAGTAGCCGCTGAGCCGTCCCGCGTGAGCGCCGCTGCGCTGGCCCACGACGGAGACTTCGCGAATCTCCGCGGCGGGCACGCTGAGGAAGCTGATCTGCGTGTGGGGGTTCGCGGTGCCGCTTTCTGGCGCCGGCGAGACGTCCACGGGCAGCCCCGCGAGCTTGGCGCTGTGGGCAACCGTGGCCGGCAGGCACGCCGGCGCCGCCGCGCTATGGGAGCTCGATAACCCCAGCCCACAGCCGCTCAGCGCGGCGGCGAGGGTCGCCGCCGCGACGACCGCGACAGGCAGCACAATGGATCGGGTAGGTTGCATTTGCCCGCGAGACCTTAACATCGGCCTAACACGAGAGGCGCAGCTCCCTTGCGGCGCGGTCGCCGGAGGCTTTGCGCGGGCGAGAGCGAAACTAGGAGGGTCCAGCGTTGTCTGAAGCTAGGGAAAATCGTGAGTAGACACCAACCATCAGGCCACGGGGAGGGGCCGTGGACGCCCGTGCGGATCTGGCGGGCCGCCCGTCCCGCACCCGCCCGGAAAGGGTGGGCTTTCCGGCGGGGCAAGCGAGCTTCGGGAGCCCAAGTGCACCATCGACGGCTGCGCCTCGCCCTGCTGCTCGGGGGCGCCGTGGTGCTGTTCTCGAGTGTCGGCGCACTCACAGCTGGCGGCCAGCGGATTGTCGCCGAGGAGGCCGCCTTCAGCGGGCCGGCCGCCTCGGGCTGCGTGCCCGCCACGCTCGACCGCAGCGACGCGCTGCCGGGCACCAAACTCGAGGTCGCCCCCCTACCCGACTCCCTGGACGCCTCCCCCCATGCGCAGATCAGCCTACTTGGGGTTCCGAAGGCGCAGCTGGCACAGGTGAGCGTGATCGGATCGATCACTGGCGGGCACGCCGGGCACTTGGTCGCCTACTCCCAGGGGGACGGCGCGAGCTTCCTGCCCACCAACCCCTTCCTGCCCGGAGAGACGGTGACGGTGCACGGGAAGTTGCTGGGCGGCAAGAGCTCCGAGTCCTTTGCGTTCCGCTTCGCCGTCGAGCGGCCAGACTCCCTCCCGCGTCTTCCCCCGGGCAAAGAGCCGGCGGGTAGCGCCAACCAGGTGCAGCACTTCCACTCCGCCCCCCAGCTGCAGGCGCCCTCGATCGAAGTCACCACCGGCAAGGCGCCGAGCCCCGCGGGCGATGTGTTCGCCGCGCCCTACTCCGGCCCCGGGGGGGACGGCCCGATGATCTTCGACGACACCGGCCAGCTCGTGTGGTTTCACCCGCTGCCCGCGGGGACGTACGGGACCAACCTGCAGGTCCAGAGCTACGAAGGGCGGCCCGTGCTGACGTGGTGGCAGGGGTACATCCCGCCGCAGGGGTTCGGCGAGGGCGAAGAGGTCCTCGCGAACAGCTCCTATCAGCAGCTCACCACCATCCACGCGGGCAACGGCTACACCGCGGACCTCCACGACTTCCACATCGATTCCGCCAACGACACCGCGCTGATGACGGTGTTCAATCCGCTGCACTGCAACCTCACCGGCATCGGCGGTCCCCAGGATGGGGCGGTCACCGACAGCGACTTCCAGGAAATCGACCTGCGCACGCGGCTCGTGCGCCGCGAATGGACCAGCCTCGACCACGTGGGGCTCACCGAATCGTACTCCTCGCCATATGGCAGCAAGCCGGAATGGCCGTACGACTACTTCCACATCAACTCGCTCGACCAGGAGCCCAGCGGGCAGATGCTGATCTCGGCGCGCAACACGTGGACGCTGTACCAACTCAATGAACGGACCGGCCAGGTGATCTCGCGCGCGGGTGGCAAGCACAGCACGATCAAGATGGGCTCGGGCACCCTGACCGCCTTCCAGCACGACGCCACCCTGCAGCCGAACGGCCTGATCAGCGTGTTCGACAACGGGGGGGTCCCCACCGTGCACCCCCAGTCGCGGGGGATCCTGGTGGCACTCAACGCACAGACCGGCACGGAGACCCTGGTCGCTGAGTACGAGCATCCGACGGCACTGAAGGCGGGCAGCCAGGGCAATGTGCAGGAGCTCGCCGGCGGCAACCTCTTCCTCGGCTGGGGCGCCGAACCGTACTTCTCCGAATTCAGCTCCGCGGGGCAGCTGTTGTTCGACGCCCGCATGCCCCCGGGCGACCAGTCCTACCGCGCCTACCGCTTCTCCTGGACGGGCACCCCCACGGGAGCCCCCGCGATCGCCGCAAGCGGCGGCGGCAGCGGCCCGGTGACCGTGTACGCGAGCTGGAACGGCGCAACCGAGATCGCCTCCTGGAGGGTGCTGGGGGGTGCCTCCACGAAGAGCCTCGCGGCCGTCGCCACAGGGGCGCGCAGCGGCTTCGAGACCGCGATCGCAACCCCGGGGCCCGAGGCCTACGTGCAAGTCCAGGCCCTCAGCGCCTCGGGCGCGGTGTTGGGGACCTCCGCTGCAATCAAAGGGTGACTCCGCGCGGGCAGGCCGCGGAGCTCGCGGCGCTGGCGGGGGAGATCGAAGGCTGCCGGCGCTGCCCGCGGCTGGTGGCGTGGCGCGAGCAGGTGGCCCGTGAGCGTCGCGCGGCGTTCGCCGACGAGCAGTACGCGGCCCATCCCGTCGCGGGCTTTGGGGATCCCGCGGCGCGGGTACTGATCCTTGGGCTCGCGCCCGCTGCGCATGGGGGCAACCGCACGGGGCGGATCTTTACGGGCGACCGCTCCGGGGACTTCCTGTTCGCCGCCCTGTGGCGCACCGGCTTCGCCAACCAGCCCACCTCCACCCACCGCGACGACGGACTGCGCGTGCGCGACGCATGGGTCACTGCGGCGGTGCGCTGTGCGCCCCCCGCGAACCGGCCCACCCCGGCCGAGCGCGACACCTGCCTGCCGTGGAGCGTGGCCGAGCTGCGGCTGCTGGGGGAGATCCGCGTGGCCCTCTGCCTGGGAGCGTTCGCGTGGGACGCCGCCCTGCGCCTCCGGGCTGCCGCGTCCGGCCTACCGATGCCCCGGCCCCGGCCCCGCTTCGGCCACGAGGCGGAGTTCCCGGGGGAGCCATTCTCGCTGCTCGGCTGCTTTCACCCGAGCCAGCAGAACACCTTCACGGGCAAGCTCACCGAGTCGATGATCGACGCCGCCCTGCGGCGCGCACGCGAACTAGCGGGACTCGCCATAAGCTATGACGATGGCCTCCACTGACTCCCAGCTTCCCGCCGAGGGCCACCGGCTGACCGGCATCTCCCCTCGCGCCTTTCAGCACCCCGCCGACCGCGCCGCCAGCGCCGCCCTTGGCTCGATCCCCTATCTCGACCGGGTGGTCCGCAAGCTAATCGAGCTCGGCTACGAGCGCGCCCTGCGCCAGAGCTACCTGGGCTCATCCGTGCGACTCTCCGAGGAGCAGCTCGGGGACGTCTGGCGCGAGCACGCCCGCGCCTACGCGACCCTCGACATGGAGGACGTCCCCGACCTCTACCTCACCCAGTACCCCTCCCCCAACGCCATGGCCATCGGTGCCAAGCGCCCCATCGTGGTCGTCCAGTCCTCCCTTGTGGCGCTGCTCGACAGCGAACAGCGCCGCGCTGTGTTCGCCCACGAGGCCGCCCACATCCTCGCCGACCACCAGCTCTACCAGACCGCGCTTTTGATCATGCTTCTAATGACCCGCGCCTCGCCCCTCCCTATGGCCCTCGCCCCCGTGCGCACCGCGCTGATGGAGTGGCAGCGCGCCACTGAGCTCAGCGCCGATCGCGCCGCCGCGATCGTCACCCGTGATCCCCTCACCGTGTGCCGCACCCTGATGTCCCTCGCCGGGGGCGCCATGGTCGAGCAGCTCGACCTCGACGTCTTCATGCGCCAGGGGCTCGAGTACACCGAGGGCGGCCTTGGGTTGGCGCGATTGACCCGCTTACTGATCGACCTCGGCCTCAGCCACCCGATGCCCGTCAAGCGCGCCCACGAGCTCATGGCCTGGGTGCGCTCGGGCGACTACGACCGCATTCTCGCCGGGGACTACCCCACCCGCGACGAGCCCCCCGAACCCCGCGCCGACGGCGGCGACGCCGTCTCCTACTACACCGAGCGCTTCCGCGACGGCTTCCGCGACGCCGGCGAGTCGATCTACTCCGCCGGCCAGCAGCTCGCCGGGTGGCTCCGGGGGAGCGGGGATGAGGGTGGCGAAGAGGACGACGTCGAGGAGGACTTTTCGTTGTGACGCGTCAGCCCCCCATCGGCGAGGGCGGTATCCGAGTCTCACCGTGCACCTCGGGGATGAGCATGGCCAGCTCGTCGAGGTAGCACCACGACCACCTCTCACCGGGCTCCAGCGAGCGGATGATCGGGTGGCCGCTGGAGTTGTAGTGGGCGGTGGCGTGGCGGTTGGGAGAGTCATCGCAGCAGCCCACGTGGCCGCACTCCAGGCAGATCCGCAGGTGCAGCCAGGGTTCGCCCGTCAGCAGACACTCCTCGCAGCCCTCCACCGACTCGGGCAGCTGGGTGATATGGACGTGGTCGAGGTGTGTGCAGGTAGCCATTGGGTCCTCCCGTCAAGGCCGTTGAGTGAAGGGCAGCCGCACCAGGAAGGTGGTGTGCCCGGGTTGAGTGTCCAGGGTAAGCGAGCCATCGTGGCGCTCCACCACAATCCGCCGCGCCGTCGCCAGGCCGAGGCCCGTGCCTTGTCCCACGTCCTTGGTCGTGAAGAACGGGTCGAAGATCTTGCCCACCACATCTTCCTCGATGCCGGGGCCGTCGTCGGTGATCTCCACGACCGCGCAGCTGCCCTCCGCGCGCGTTGCGATGGTGATCGTGCCCCGCTCCCCCAGCGCGTCGATCGCGTTGTCCAACAGGTTCGTCCACACCTGGTTGAGCTCCGATCCCCACACCGTGAGCTTCGGCAGTGCGCGGTCGTAGTCGCGCACCACCGCGATCTCCGTGTGCTTGAGCTTGTGACCCAGCACCGTCAGCGTCGTCTCCAGGCCCTCGTGTAGGTCGATTTCGACCAGGTCGCCCCGGTCCATGTAGGCGTAGGACTTCACCGCCCCCACCAGTCCCGACATCCGCTCCGTGGACTCCTCCAGCTCCGCCGCCAGCCTGCCCGCCGTCAGCGTCGCCGCCACCCAGTGCAGCGCCGCGCCCGTCGCCGGGCCCGCGAGCTGCGCCACACGATCGAGCCAGGGTTGGTCGACCCCCGCCGCCGCCAGCGGCTCCGCGAGCCGCCACGGCTCCTGCACCTCGAGCGCTTCCAGGCGCGCCAGCAGCTCGTCCTCCGCATCCGCCGCGTCCAGTGCGTCCAGCGCCGTGGCCGACGCCGCCTGCGCGAGCGCCTGGCGCTGCAAGCGCAATAGCTGCTCCGCGTCCTCCCGCTCCACCCCCGCCTCCACGAACGACCCCAGCGCCGCGTCGATCACCTCGAGCGCCTCCGTCAGCTGGGAGGCCGCGCGCTTCGCCGCCGCCGCCGGGTTGTTGAGCTCGTGGGCGAGCCCCGCCGCCATCGTGCCCAGCGATGCCAGGCGCTCGCGGTTCGCCTCGATCGCCGTCACCCTGCCCGTCACGGGCACCACCTGATCCATCACCCGCCGGTGGATCGACGGCTGCGCCAGCGCCAGCCGGCGGAAGTCATCCGCCGCAACGATCGCCAGCCGGCACGCGCTCAGCGCTTGCATCCGCACCCCCGACGGGCGCCTCGCCAGCACCGCGATCGCCCCCATCCACGTCGGCGCCCGCTGGCGGCCGGTGGGCTCGCTGCGCAACCCGTCGATCAGCAGCGCCTGCGCCTCGCCCTCCAGGAGCAGCTCCAGGCCCCGAGATTCCTCCCCCTGCTCGGCGATCACCTCGCCCGGGCCCACGTGCCACGGCTGTGCCACCGCGAGCCACTGCGCGAGCTCTTCCTCATCGAGGTCGTCGAAGAGGTCGACCGTGCGCAGCTCCTCCAGGGTGATGGGGGCATCGCTCACGCCTCCACCAGGTACTCGTGGATCAGCGAGACCGCCATCGAACCCTCTCCCACCGCACTCGCCACGCGCTTGATCGAGCGTGCGCGCACGTCGCCCGCGACGAATACCCCTGGGACCGTGGTCTCCAACACGTAGGGCTCCCGCTGCAATGGCCACCCGTTCACCTGCGCATCGCGTCCCGCCAGGATGAAGCCGCGCTCGTCGCGGGCCACCACCCCCTCCAGCCAATCCGTACGCGGGGAGGCCCCGATGAACACGAAGCATGCGTCCGCCTCGAGCGTTTCCACACCCTCGGGTCCCTGCACGCGCAGGCGCCGCAGGCGGCCACCCTCGCCCTCCGCCGCGATCGCCGAGCTGCCGGTGCGCACCTCGATGTTGGGGCGCGCGGCTACCTGCTCGATCAGGTAGTGCGACATCGACCGCTCGAGCGTTGGACCTCGGACGAGCATCGTCACGCGGGCTGCGTACCCACCGAAGTAGACCGCCGCCTGACCCGCGGAGTTCGCCCCGCCGATCACCACGACGTGCTGGTTCGCGCACGCTCGCGCCTCGGTGATCGCCGCCCCGTAGTAGACGCTCGTTCCCGTGAGCTCGGCGAAGCCGGGGGTGTCGAGCTGGCGGTAGGAGACCCCCGAGGCGACCAGCACGCAACTCGCGCTCAGCTCCCCGCCGCCGCTCAACCGCACCAGGCGCGCCGCGCCCTCGGTGCGCAGGCCGACCGCCTCCTGGATCGTGAGCAGCTCCGCGCCGAGGCGCCGCGCCTGGTCGGTCGCGCGGCGCGCCAGGTCAGAGCCGCTCAGCCCCGCGGGGAAGCCGAGGTAGTTCTCGATGCGACTCGACTGCCCCGCCTGCCCCCCGGGGGCCTCGCGCTCGACCATCACCGTGTGCAGGCCCTCCGAGGCCCCGTACACCGCCGCCGCCAAGCCCGCGGGTCCGCCACCCACGACCACGAGGTCGTAGTGATCCTGCGCGGGGACGCCGGTCACCCCGAGGCGCTCTGCTAGCTCCAGGATCGTGGGGCGCTCGAGCACTGTGCCGTCCTCCAACAGCGCGACCGGTAAACGCTCCCCGTCCACTCCCGCAACCCGCAGGAGCTCCCGCGCCTCTCCGTCGCGCTCCACGTCGAGCCAGCGCGCGGGCACGCGGTTGCGCACCAGAAAGTCCCGCACCTCGTGGGACTCCTTCGAGAACCTGTGACCCACCACCCGCACTCCCCCCGACTCCAGCGCCGCCCCCGCCTCCCATGTGGTGAGTAGGTCCTCCACCACCGGGAACAGCTGCTCCTCCGGGGGATCCCAGGGCTTGAGTAGGTAGTAGTCGAGTGCCACCTCGTTGATCGCCGCGATCGCTGCCTCTGTGTCGGCGTAGGCAGTCAACAGCACCCGCTTGGCGTCGGGGACGATCTTGCGCGCCTCCACCAGGTACTCGGTCCCCGGCATCCCCGGCATCCGCTGATCCGCGATCAGCATCGCGACCTGCTCCCCGCGCGTGCGTAGCTCGCGCAGGACCTCCAGCGCCTCGCTCCCCGATGTCGCGCGCAACACCCGGTAGTGCTCCCCGAAGCCCCGGCGCAGATCGCGGGCGACCGCTGCGAGCACGGCGGGCTCGTCGTCCACAACCACGATCGCCGCGCGCCGCCGGGGCCCGTTAGGCTCCCCACTGGACTCAACCTTCGCACCCTCGGCCTGAATCGACATGTCTCGCATGACACTACCCCTCAGGACGCTCGACCGGAGGTCTCGCTGAGCGCCCAGAGCGAGCAGCCTCGCTCACGCTGGCCCTGGTCCGGGACCGGCCACGGGCCGCTGCCCGCGCTCCTGATTCTGCTCACCGTGGTCACCGGGGTGGTCGACGCCGTGAGCTACGTCGCGATCGGCCACGTGTTCGTGGCCAACATGACTGGCAACGTGGTGTTCCTCGGCTTCGCTCTCGCTGGGGCCCCTGGGCTGTCCGCGCTCGCATCCCTCGCCGCGCTGGGCGCGTTTCTCCTGGGAGCCCTCCTCGGCGGGCGAATCGCGGTGCGCTCCGGGGGACACCGCGGTCGGCACCTGCGGACCGCGAGCGCGATCGCGGTCCTGCCCCTCCTCCTCGCGGTCGCCCTCGCCGCGATCGTCGGCCAGCCGGTATCCGGAGGTGCACGCTATGCGCTGATCGTGCCCCTCGCGATCGCCATGGGAATCCAGAACGCCACCGCCCGGCGGCTCGCGGTCCCCGACCTCACCACCACCGTCCTCACGCTGACCCTCACCGGGGTCGCCGCCGACTCCCGCCTCGCCCACGGACCCGGGGGACACCCCGCCCGGCGGCTGATCGCGGTGGGCGCGATGTTCACCGGGGCCCTCCTCGGTGCGCTGCTCGTCCTCAACGTCGACCTCGTGCTCCCCCTCGCCCTCGCCACCGCGCTGGTGGCCGGCAGCGCGCTCGCCGCCCACCATCTCTCCCACGGCGAGGCCGCGTGGGGAGGTGTGAACGCGCGCAAGCCAGAACCCCCCGCCCGCGCCTCCCCTCACTGACGCGCGGCTCGGGCATTTATCGAACGGTGGTATTGGGCTAACCTATCGGCGCACCATGCGTACCGACCCAAGCGACAACGGTGGCCTGTTTCCGCGTAGGCGTCCCGGCACTGCGCCGGTCCACTATCGCAACCCCCTCCGGCGGGGGAGCACGGGGCGTCAGCGCGTCGATGGCTACCTCGCGGGGATCACCCTCGCCACGCTCACCTCCGTGGGCCTACTCTGTTGGGGGCCCATCCCACTCGCCTGCCTGTGGATCGGCTCCCGCGTCGACTACCTCACCGGGAGCGTCACCCTCGGCATCGCGATGTCCTTCGCCACCCTCTTCATGCTGCTCTTTGGCGCCCTGCGGACCATGTATGACATCGACCGCGCCTGGGTCCTCTTGCGCCGTGCCGCCGGGCACGACCAGCGCTCGGGGGCGCTTGAACGGGTGTTCGCGCTCACCGCCGTGGTCTGTGCCACGATCTTCGTTCTCTGGTTCTTCGTCATCCACGGACCCGGCTCGAGCGAATTCTCCGGGGTTCAGGTGCTCGGGAAAACGTTCCCCCGCCAGTAGGTTTCTCCGGCGTGGCCCGTGCCGTTGAGCTTTCCGCGCAGCAAGCGCATAACCTGCACGACAAACTCTGGCACGGATGCCGGGCTACGTTTGGTGTGATGTCCGGGCTCTGAGAACATGGAGTCATTGTGGATGGGACTCCAGCGGCTATGAAGACAGACCCGGCCACGCGGTTGCGGCGTCTTGCCGCGCTTGCGGCGCTCGCCGTGCCGGTCGCCATGGTCGTGGTGGCCGCCGCCGCGCTGGCGGGGGATGTTCCGATCGCCGTGCTGGCCGTCGTACTCGTGCTGCTAGCGAACGCGACGATCTGGGTCGCTTTGACCGAGCGCGGCACGCTGCGTGTGTTCGGCGCAGTAGCTGCGGTCCTCGCCAGTGGCGGCCTGGTCGTGGTGCTGGCGACTCACTGGCAAGGGCTGCTGGTGCTGATTGTGCTGCTCCTGCTGCTCGCACTGTTCGGATTGGCCGCGCGCTACGCACTGGGGCGAGCAGGGCAGGTAGCGCTGGGTGGGGTAGCTGCGACGGCCTTGCCGGTGGGTGGCGCCGGCTCGGCGGCGCTGATCGTCAACCTGAAGTCGGGCGGTGGGAAGGCCGAGCGATTCGACGTCGTCGGGGAGGCTCGGCGGCGAGGCATCGAGCCAATCGTCCTGCGGCCGGGCGATGATCTACTCGAGCTCGCCGAGAGCGCGATCGAGCGCGGCGCGCAGGTCATTGGGATGGCCGGAGGCGACGGGTCCCAGGCGCTCGTGGCGACGGTCGCCGCACAGCACGACATCCCTCACGTCTGCATCCCTGCGGGTACGCGAAACCACTTCGCGCTCGACCTCGGCTTGGATCGCGACGACGTAGTGGGCGCGCTGGACGCATTCACCGACGGCGTCGAGCGGCGCATCGACCTCGCGCGCGTGAACGACCGCGTATTCGTCAACAACGCGTCGCTCGGCGTCTATGCAAAGGTGGTCCAGTCCGACGCCTACCGCGACGCCAAGCTCGAGACGTGGACGCGCATGCTGCCGGATCTGCTCGGCTCCGAGGCGGAACCGCTCGACCTCGAGCTCACCCTCCCGGACGGAACCAACTGCGACGATGCCCCACTCGTGCTGGTGTCGAACAACCCATATGAGCTCACACACCTGTCAGGCGCCGGCACACGCAAACGGATCGACACGGGCATGCTCGGCGTCGTGGTTGCCCGGGTCCGGGGCGCTGAGGTCTCCAAGCTAATGGCGCTCGAGCTGGTCGGCCAGGCGGGGCGCTACCCCGGCCTGCGGTCGTGGTCCGCGCCGGAGCTCGAGGTCCGCTCGAGCGGCCCCGTAGAGATCGGCCTCGACGGCGAGGCGCTCGTACTCGAGGCGCCGTTGCGCTTCACGTCGCTGCCAGGGGCGCTGCGCGTGCGGCTGCCCCGCGGCGCAGGTCTGTCACCGGCGGCCCGAGCAGTGGCGCTCACGACGGAGAACCTGGGCACACTGCTGCGGGTGGCGGCCGGCCGATGAGCCCCGTGGCCGCGTGGCCGTCGTTCGGCCCAGCCGCTGCCCGCGCTCGGCGTCCGCCGGGACGTCCACTGTCCAAGCTGTGTGGTCACCGGCCTGCTGAGCGGAACGGGCTAGGTGGGGTACGTGTCGCGCCACTTGCGGGAGCCTGCGGTTCATGACGATGCGGGGTCGCGTGCAGCGATTGGATCGCCGGTTGATGAGGCGCTCCTTCGGTACGCGCTCGCCAGCTCTGGACAGCTCCCTCGTCGCCGTCACGCGGGCGGCGAGCTACTCCCGACTGTGGCTTCTGATCGCGGGCGCGCTGGCTGTACTCGGCGGAGGGCGTGGGCGGCGCGCGGGCGGGCGCGGCCTGCTCGCGATCGCAATCGCGACGGCCGTAGCGAACGGTCCGGCAAAGCTGCTCGTGGGCCGGCGTCGGCCCTTCTCGCGCTCGCGCCCGACGCTCATCAGCACGCCGCGATCGACGTCGTTTCCATCGGGTCACAGCGCCGCGGCGTTTGCGTTCGCCACCGGCGCCTGCGCCGAGCTGCCGGCACTGGCACCGGCGCTCGTTCCGTTGGCGAGCGCCGTTGCCTACTCGCGCGTACACGCCGGCGTCCACTACCCAAGCGATGTCGCGGCCGGCGTGGGGATCGGGCTCGGCTGCGGCCTCTTGGCCGCGCGGGCGCCCTGGCATATCCACACGCGGCGATACCCACCGCGCGCAAGTAGCCGCCGCGGCCCGGCGTGACCAACGCGCGGCTCGCCGCTTCACCCACCATGGGCCACCGACTGCGCCTCGCTCCCCACGCTTTAGAGATGCCGCGCACGGCCGACCTGCGGCGGCGAGGCGCTAGAGTGGTCCTACGGGTCGAGCGTCCGTCGATCCGCGACAGTGCGGCCGTTTCCGTAGTCGTTGCCTCATAGCACCCGCCGCGTCTCGTAGTGCACACACACCCGGAGGAACAGGGATGGCCAGGGACCGTGAAGTGGTCAACGACGACCAGGGCTTCGGATCCATCACGCCGGATGACCCCCGTAAGGGGACGCGCTCGGAACTCCAAACAAGGGACGGACAGACATGGCCTCGAGCAGCAAGAAGAAGACCACGATGGCAAAGCTCACACGCGAAAGCAGACTCCGCGAGCGTCGGCTGGACAAGCAAGCCAAGAAGGACGCGCGGAAGCAGGCGCCGACACCTCACTCAGACTGGCCAGAGGACACGCTTACCGCAGCGACCAGTACCGGGCAGCCCGCTCTCGAAACTGTCGTCCAAGCGCCCGCGGACGCCTGATCCTCGCACCCGCGAACAGCTCTACCGGGAGGCGCGCAGCCTCGGGCGAACAGCTCTACCGGGAGGCGCGCAGCCTCGGGCGAACAGCTCTACCAGGAGGCGCGCAGCCTCGGGCGAACAGCTCTACCAGGAGGCGCGCAGCCTCGGGCGAACAGCTCTACCAGGAGGCGCGCAGCCTCGGGCGAACAGCTCTACCAGGAGGCGCGCAGCCTCGGAGTCAAAGGCCGCTCACACATGAACAAGGCCCAGCTCCAGAGAGCTGTCGAGAACAAGAAGCGCTGACCCGAGGCAGGTTTCGATCCCGCCAGGACGCGAGGCGCCGATCCACAGGCCGACGATTGGCGAGACGGTGCGCTCGCGCTGAGGCACCGGGCCTTGCTGAGGTTCGTGTCTCGACTCGTCGGATATCAGCTAGGCCGACGGCATAGGAAAAGGCAGCTACCCACTCCTCTCCACCTCCAATTTATACCACATACGGGGCCTTCATGAAGCCCTAGATCGTGCTGTATAACCGCCAGCCGAGACCAGAACCTACGGAGATCGGAGTCGCGAAATGCGTGTGTGGTTATCGACGTATCCGGCGGGAGTGTGGCTATGACTGAGCATGCGGTGGTGATTGCGGGAGGAGGTCCGGCGGGGATGATGCTGGCGGCTGAGTTGGCGTTGGCGAAGGTCGACGTCGCGCTCCTCGAGCGGCGTCCCGATCACGTGCTCGCCGGCTCGCGGGCCGGCGGTTTTCACTCGCGGACGATCGAGGTGCTCGATCAGCGCGGGGTCGCCGATCGGTTTCTCGCGGAGGGCCAGGTTGCTCAGGCCGCGTCGTTCGGCACGGCGTTGGACATGAGCGACTTCCCGACACGTCATCCGTACTCGCTCGGGATCTGGCAGAACCAGATCGAGCGGATCATGGCCGCCTGGGTCGCCGAGTTGGGAGTGCGGATCTACTACAGAAGCGAGGTGATGGGCTTCGCGCAGGACGACGCCGGTGTCGAAGTCGAGCTTGCCGACGGCCAGTCGCAGTGGGCGCAGTATCTCGTCGGGTGCGACGGAGGACGCAGCCTGATTCGAAAAGCAGCCGACATCGATTTTCCCGGGTGGGATGCGACGAGGAGCAACCTGATCGCCGAGGTCGAGATGGCCGAGGAGCCGGACTTGGGTATCCGGTACGACGACATCGGCGTCCACGGCCTCGGCAGGTTGGAGTACGAGATCCGCGACGGCGAGGTGGTCTATATGGATCGGGGGCCGGTGCGGGTGACGGTGACCGAGCAGCAGCTCGGGCCCAGCAGCGAGCCCACCCTGCGCGATCTGAGCGAGGCACTCATCGCGGTGTACGGCACGGACTTCGGGGTCCACAGTCCGACGTGGATCTCCAGGTTCACCGACATGACACGTCAGGCCGTCACCTACCGCGCCGGACGCGTCCTACTCGCCGGCGACTCGGCGCACGTGCACTACCCAGCAGGTGGACAGGGCCTCAGCCTCGGCGTGCAGGATGCGGTGAATCTGGGATGGAAGTTGGCTCAGGTGGTCAAGAATATCTCCCCGGAGAGCCTCCTGGATAGCTATCAGGAGGAGCGCCACCCGGTCACTGCCCGCGTCCTCCAGTACACGATGGCTCAGACCGTGCTCCAGCGCCGGGACGTGCGCATGAAGGCCCTGGTAGACGTCGTGTCAGAGCTGGCGAGCATGGACGAGCCCCGCAAGCGGATCGCCGGGCTTACCTCGGGATTGGACATCCACTACAACCTCGGCGAGGGGCACCCGCTGCTGGGACGCCGCATGCCCGATCTCGATCTCGTGAGCGCCGACGGCCCGTTGCGGGTCTTCGAGCTACTGCACGACGCAAGACCGGTGCTGCTCAACCTCGGTGAGCCCGGCGGCTTCGACATCGCTCCATGGGCTGATCGGGTCCAGCTGATCGATGCTGAATATGCCGGTGAGTGGGAGCTGCCGGTGCTTGGCGCGGTCACCGCTCCAACCGCCATGGTGATCCGTCCCGACGGGTACGTTGCCTGGGTCGGAGACCGAACCCACCTCGGGCTTCGTGAAGCGCTGACCACCTGGTTCGGACCACCGACTGCGGCGTAGCGCACCGGCCCCGTTCGTCGCCAAGAGCAGGCATGCCGCGTCGCAAAGCGCCTACAGATGACCCAGCCGGCCATCGCGTGCCTCCGGAGAGGCGAGCACAACCCCACGTTCCCGACACTCATGCGCCTCGGGCGCGACCACGGCGATGACGGCTGTACGCGTTTCACGCTGGATGCCGGCCGGCCGCGTGCCGTCCTTTGGGGATGTAAGACTGGCCGGGATCACGAAGCCGATCACGATCTTCGCAAGTGGCGTCACGGCGGCGGTCGACTTCCCCGGCGACGGCGAGGGGATCTATGTGGACCTGCCCGCGCCGAGCGAAACGCCCACCCTGAGTAACACGGGGGTGGTGTTGCACGGGTTGGACATCGACGGCGGCGGCACGGGTGACGATGCGATCTTTGACGGTCTGGGCGACGTCGACATCGAAGACTGCGACCTGCATGGGTTCAGCCAGATCGGGGTCGGCCTGGCTGACTCGAACACCTCCAAGGTCGAGAACACCGTGACGGTCAACGACTCGACGATCAACGGCGGGATGTTGGGCGTGCGCACATTCCAGAGCGTCGGCCTCTACGGCGGCTACCCGGACCAGGTGGTACTCGACGACGACCTCATCGAGAACGCGTCCTCCGCGGGCGTGTTCACTCGCGATGGCGAAGGCCAACTGACGGCCGATCACGATCTGATCCAGGGCAACGACATCGGCTTCGAGGCAGACACCGGGCCGGCGAGCTATATGCTCGAAAATGATGAAATCGACGACAACACGGGTGCCGGGGTGTATATCTATGGGCCCGGTGCCGGCGTTTCCAAACTCGTCCTCGACGGCGACCAGATCGACGACAACGCGGGCGGCGGTGTTACCCTCACGCCCGGCGGATTCCCCACGGACGCGTTGCTCGATGACGATGACATCGACTACAACACGGGCGATGGCCTCGACGCGGAAGGGACGGTAGCGAGCATGCCGGTAAGTGTGTCGAACAGCTCGCTGTCGGGGAACACGGCTATCGGCGTGCGAGCCGACGGGACGTTCGCCGACGTCTCCCTCGCGAGCGACACGATCACCCAGAACGCGACAGGACTGGAAGCAGCGAGCGGTGGCTCGATCGTGTCCTATGGCGCCGACAGTTCGGTGTTCGGGAACACGAACAACGGTAGCCCCTCCTCGACCGTCTCCGACGGTGCAATCGGCCCTGCAGGCACAAACGGCACAAACGGCACGAACGGTGAAGTCGGAGCCACGGGCTCAGCCGGTGCGAAAGGACCCCAGGGCTCTGCTGGCGCCAACGGCTCTCCGGGACCCGGAGATGGCGAGACGCTCGCACGCTTTGAAACTAGGAGTCTGGCTGACTTGTCTCCCGCCGCCCTCTCTGCCGGTCGCAGAAGCTCGCGCCAGCGCGTAAGCTCTCAGTGTGTCGCGACCGAAGAAGAAGTTCAGAGAATACTCGCCCGTTCAGCAGGTCTGGATCGCTGTGCTCTTCGCTGTGTCGCTTGGGCTGGTCGCAGCATCGGAGCGCGACATCCAGCGTCGTCCGGCCGATCAGGTGCGGGGGAGCAAGGCGCTCTGGCGCCTTGCCTGTCTGAATGCCCTCGGTGCGGCGAGCTACTTTCGGTGGGGACGTCGCTCCTCTGAGTGCGCCTTATGGTGCTGTCATCCTATGAGAGGAGGTGGCTGATGGCCTCGATGGACTGGGGTACTCAAAGCGGGAGCGCACCGGCGATCTACCAGGAGGTTCTCGTGCCGGCGATGTTCGCGCCGTTCGCGAAGCGGCTCGTCGAGCATGGGTATGTGCGGCCTGGTTCGCGTGCGCTCGACGTCGCCTGTGGCACCGGCGTTGTCTCGCGTGCAGCCGCGGTCCTCGCGGGTGCGGGCGGATCGGTTGCGGGTGTGGATCTCGGAGAGCCGACGGTCGCGATCGCGCGCTCATATCCGGCCGAGGAGAACGCCGCGCCGATCGACTACGCCCAGGCGGATGCCGCGGCGCTGCCCTTCGACGCTGAGGATTTCGACGTCGCTCTGTGTCAGCAGGGCTTGCAGTTCTTCCCTGAGCGCGCGGCCGCGCTCGCCGAGATGCGACGCGTGCTGAAGCCCGGCGGACGCGTCGCGGTTGCTACCTGGAAGGACATCGAGCCGCCGTTCAGCGCAATCGCCGACGCGCTCGGGCGCTACGTCAGTACCGAGGCTGCACAGATGATGCACTCGCCGTTCACGCTCGGCGACGGCGCCACCTTGGCCCAACTGATGTTCGACGCAGGCTTCCGCGAGATCGCGGTCATCGACGAAACGATCGAGTGCACGTGGGCATCGCACCCTGAGTTCGCTCGCCTCTATATCGCCGCCAGCCCAATCGCGTCGGTGTTCGCCGCCGCGTCTGCTCACTCCCAGCAGGCCGTCTCCGAGGAGGTCGCCGAGCGACTTGCGCCGCACGCTACAGCTGGGGGCTCGCTGCGGATGCCGATGACCTCAAACGTCGCCGTCGCCGTAGCCTGACCAGGGCATCCGAACTCCTCACCGGAGAGGAAGCGTGCGCTGTTGGCGGGCTGCTCGCGGCTGTCGAACACGGGTTCTATATCACTGCCAAGGGCTTTACGCAGGAGCGGTACGACACGACGCTCGTCCAACTCGAGGAAGCGGGTGCGGGAGCCCCCGATGGACGCATCTCCCACGTCGCCCTTGAGACGAATGGCGAGATCCAGGTCTTCGACGTTTGGGAGTCGCAGGAGGCATTCGACGCATTCGGGGTAACCCTTTTGCCGATCCTCGCGGCAGCGGGCGTCGAGATGAACGAGCCGATGGTGGCTCGAGTTCACAACGAAATCAAGGGCTGATCGGCTAAAAGCGAGCACGCGGCTCGGTAAGCATTATCGCCTGGCACCGAGCGCCCCAAGCGCCGAAATCCTTCGCGTTCGGTCCGAGACTCGCAGAGTCGTAGCACTGACGACTGGGGAGCGGATTGGCGGCGCGGAAGTGCCCAGCCGGGAACTGAGCGGCGACTCAAAGGTGAATCGTCGCGTGCAGATGCCGCAGCAGTTCAAGCTGCTGGGCGCGTCCGCTGCCGTCTGTGACCACTAGCCAGGCGCCGGGCAAGCGGTCGGCCGTCAGGTTGTTGCTGCCTCCACGCCCACCTCGCATGAACCCTCCGGGCGCGTCAAACACGCTTGCTGCACCCGGCGCCGGTGTCAGGTAGGGCAAGGCCGCCGGTGTGGCGCCCGGGTGTTCGGCGTCGAGCAGGACGGCGGCCTCGAGCGTCGAGTTGTCAAGCGTGTAGTAGGTGTCCGCGCACGATTGGAAGGCGCGGCTTTCGAACATGCGGTAGCCCTTTACCTGCAGGACGACGTCGCCGCCCACCGGGGAGAGACCGTTCAAGCCGGAGGCGCTCAGCTCACAGGGAGCGGCTGGCGGCGGTGTGGGCGCGGTCCAGGCGTGGGGCGCATAGAGGCCTTCGAACTCGTGACGTTTGGGCAGCGGTTCAAAGCCCGCCGCCACGACGCGCTGGCCGCGCGCGTTGAACGCCACAGGCGTGACGCCCGCGCTCTTTACAGCCAGAGCGGCGTAGCGCATCCCATATGGCAGCCCACCGGAGCGCGTGGGGACGGGTGCGCGGCCTTCCACGGAGACCGCGGTCACCGCGGGGGCCGTTATCACCGTGCCCGTTGACCATGGCCCCGAGCCCTGCCCGAGGTCCCTGGAGGCACCCAAGAGCTGGGCTGGGTGCGTCAGCGCGCTGCAGCAGGCGCCGCTATCGCCGCCGCCAGCTTCGGTTTCGACGTACTCCCAGCCCAGGGCCCCCGCTTCGAGCGCGGGCGTTACGCGCAGCTTGGCCGCGTGGGTCGGAGGCGGCGGTGCGCTCCCCTGGCCAACCTCGGGCACGCCGGTGGACGCCGGGACCAAAGAGCCGAGCTTGACGAGCGCGGTGAGGTGGCGCAGTAGGTCGACTCGCTGGGCGACGCCGTTTCCCTGCCTGACGATCAGCCAGGCGCCTCCTTCGCGCCTCGCCGTCAGGCCGCCCTCGTCGAAGAACCCGGGCGACTCGCGCACCGGCTCGAAGTCGGGCAGGGGGGCAGCGCGGGCGCCGGGGTGGGCGGCGTCGAGCATGATCAGCGCCTGCAGCGGCGTGCCCTGCAGGTGGTATTCGACGGACACGCACGGCAAGAAGGCGTGTCCCACGATCTGCCCGCCGATGAGGTTGGCGGGATAGGGCCGCACGGCGCTCAGCGCCTTCCCGCCCCGCGCCGTCAGCCCGCGTAGCGGGCTTGCACGCAGGCCGCAGGAGCCCTCCGGCGTCCGCGCCGGGTATTCCCAGGCGCGTACCCTTCCCTGGAAGGGGCTCAGGTTATTCGACTTGTAGTGGATCGGCTGGCCCTGGGCGTCGAGCGGCACGAGTGAGGCGGGACCCTGCGGCCTGCGGCCGAGGCCCGGCGGGATGCGTTCATCGGCCGGCGCGATTGCCGTCACGATGTGCGCCGCCCGGTAGCCATAGGGAAGCCCCGGCAGCGGGATCGTCGGCACGCGGGTCTTGCCGTCGAGGAGGATCGCCGCCGCGTTCGGCGTGGTCACGAGGATCGTGGTCCACCGATGCGAGCCGCCGGCGCCACTGCCCCCGTCCGCGACGATCGGGTCCGAGCTGAGGGCCGGGCCGTTACCCTGGCCTCCCGTTTGGGCGCCGTGTTCTTCGAAGAACAGCTGCCAGCCCGCCTGGCCGACCTCGACTCCGGGAGCGAGTCTAACGTTGAAGGCCGAGGCGCCGGAGGCGGCGGGGCTTGCGGGCGATCCGTGACCGCCCGTGCGCACGGGCACGGCGTGCGAGGCTTCGATGAGCACCCAGGCGAGCCCGAGGAGCCCCGCTGCGATCGCCGCAGCGATCACGAAGCGGGTACGACGCTGATGCTGGCGCCGACGCGCCTCTTCGATCACGCCCTGCTGCGGGTCGGCCCAGGCCGGTCGCTGCACGGGTCCGTGCTCGGGAGCGGAAGCTGACGCGGGGTGAGGAGGGTCCTGGACTGGCGACATTGGAGCTAATAACAATAGCACTATGCTCAATCAAGGTGGGCGCAGCGGCCCAACCCTGCTGCACGAGTGGGTTCGGCGGGGGGTCCACCATGTTCAACGGGCCCTGAAGACCGAAGCCGAGTTGCCATTTGGCATATACGTGAGTAGTCGTCGCGTCAAAGACGGGGTCTGGGTTGGATGGTGGGTCGGGCCGAGGTCGTAGCATCGCTGCACCGAGGTAACGGCTACCGTGGGACCGTGACCGCTCTCGGACGCACCGACCTCGATGTGTTCAGCATCTGCCTCGGCGGCAACGTGTTCGGCTGGACTGCGGACGAGCCGCAGTCGCACGCCATCCTCGACGCGTACACCGGCGCGGGCGGCAACTTCATCGACACCGCGAACTCCTACCTGGTCGAGCACGGCCGCTCGGAGACGATCATCGGGCGCTGGATCGCCGGTCGCAAAAACCGTGACCAGATCGTCCTGGCCACGAAGGTGGGCGGCGGCCAGGGAGCGGTCCGCAACCTACGAGCGGACACGATCGAGCGCGAGGCGCACGCCTCGCTCGAGCGCCTACAGACCGACCGCATCGACCTCTACTACGCGCACTTCGACGATAGGGAGACGGCGCTGGAGGAGTCGCTGGGTGCCTTCGACGCGCTCGTCAAGGCGGGCACGGTCCGCTACATCGGCGCCTCCAACTACACGGCGCAGCGGCTCGCCGCGGCACTCGATTTCCAGCGCACGCATGGGCTTGCAGAGTTCAGGGTCCTGCAGCCGCACTACAACCTCGTCGAGCGCGACTTTGAGCGCACGCTGTTGCCCGTCGCCGAGGCCTGGGACCTTGCCGTGTTGCCTTACTTCGCGCTGGCCAAGGGCTTTCTAACCGGCAAGTACCGGCCTGGCGGCGCGGCCGTGGAGTCCGAGCGCGCCGAAGCCGCCCGTGTTTACCTCGACAGCGGGGGGGCGGCGGTCCTGGAGGCCCTCGACGAGATCGCGGCGGCCCACGCGACGACGGTGGCCGCCGTCGCGCTCGCCTGGTTGCTCGCCGAGCCACGGGTCGTCGCCCCGATTGCCAGCGCGCGGACGACAGAGCAGCTCGCGCAGATCCTGCCCGCCGCCACGCTGAAGCTGACGCCCGCGGAGGTCGACCGACTGTCGGCCACCACGCAGGGCTAGGGAAGACGAACATTCAGATGATCGTCTCGGACGCTCACGAACAGCCCGCGAAGAGTCATGCGCCGCCAGCGATCGAGGAAAACTCAGTGCCTCAGCCCGCCTGTCGAGCCCGATCGAGGACGCAGTGGAGAGACGCTTCGAGGTCGTGCTTGTCTTCCCCACCTCACGGTTCGCGCGCAACACGGTAAAGGCCAGGCGCTACAAACGGTTAGCGGCCTCGAGGTCAGCTCTCGGTGATCGTGCTCTCCACGTGCGAGTCGGGGGCCTGAACGCAGTAGCGCTGCAGCATTCGCCGTACATGATCGGGGATCGGGACCTTCTCGCCGAGGCGGTCGGCGCGCACGAAGATGTGGACGATGCGGCCTTCCGCGAGCATACCCCCATCCCGGGCGATCCCGATCGCGGACACCATCGATGTGTTGCCAAGGCGCTCGATCGCGAGCGTGATCTCTAGTTCGTCCTCGAAGCGCGCCGGGGAGCGGAAGCGCGCCCCCGTCTCGGCGACCACCAGGTCGAGGCCGTCCGCCGTGAGCGCCTCGTAGGAGCCCAGCGCCTCGCGCCACAGCTCGGTTAGGGTGACATCGAAGTAGACGAAATAGTTGGCGTTGAAGACGTGGCCCTGGGCGTCGCACTCGTTGTAACGTACGCGCAGGTGGTGTACGAACGGGGGCATCGCTAGACCGCAGTTTCTAGGCAGAAGGATGCAATCGCCGCGGAGAGCTCCGTCGGAAGGTCCTCCCGCAAGAAGGGCTTAGCGGACGGGGTGTGGTTGCACTCGGGCGCCAGGATGGTCTCGACAAGCGCATGGTGCTCGACGCCGAGGAATGGATAACTGGTGCTTGTCCTGGGCACATCTTGCGCCGCCATCCGCATTACCTCGCTTGGTTGGGATTCTCGAGGGCTAGTCGCCCTCTCCGCCAGCTTGCCAGTATGGCCAAGCTCGCACGCCGCGGGGAGGAGATGCAACTGCTCGCGGGCCTCGGCGGCGCCCGTGAGCTTGTTGCGAAGTCAAGCGGGTGTCAGTTCGCGCGCTATATGCTCGCCGTCTGTGAATGCGAACGAAGGCAGTCGGCGCCGCAACCTGCCGCTACGCCCGCGGCGGAAGTGGTGGTCGGGGCGATGGAGGGGGCGGGTCGGCGCCGCGCTCGTCCTCGTCTGCGCGGCGCTTTGCGGCGGCGTGCCTGCCGCCGCCGCGTCGAGCCCCGACGCGCAGGCCACGCACGCCTACCTGATCGCCCAGTACAGGCTCGTCATAGCGCTGTTGCACGAAGCCGCCGGGGCGCGCGGCGCGGAGAGTGCCGCGGCGGCGCAGATCGCTCGGGAATGCCCCGGGGTGGTGTCGGGGATGCCGCAGGAACCGTCGCTGAAGCCGTTGCCGGCGCCCTCGCCCCATGCTAGGGGCGAAAACGCCCGCCGCTCCCAGCAGAAGCAAACGATCGAAGAGGAGCTCGATACGGCGGTCGCTCGGCCCGGCGATAGCCTGTATCGCCCAGCCGAGGAAGCGTACGCCGCCGAAGTACGCCAGCTGTCGTGGAGCAACCGGGCGATCGCCTCAGCGCTCCAGGCAGAGACGGCCAGGCTCGAAGCCGTCTCCGCCCCCGCTCCGCCGTTCTGCGCCGACGCGAGGGCGTGGGCCCAGAGCGGCTATCGCGCCCTCTCGGCGGCCAGCCGGGAATTCGAGGCTTCGCGAGCGGCCCGGAGGAACTCCGAACGGGGGGAGGCATCCGTGGGCACGCTGCTGAAGCCTTACGAGAACGCATCGGATCGAGCGCTGATCAGCAAGACCAGCGCGGTCGAAAGTAAGCTCCTTGCCCGCGCCTTTGCCGCCGTGAGAACGTTTTTCAGCTTGGAGCGAATCGTCGGGTTCCCCAAAGTCGGGACCGAACCCCCCAAGCAGGTCACTCTGGGCCACGGACGCACTGCCGCCGGTACTCGCTTCCAGATGAGCACCGGGTCCAACCCGCTGCTCGCCCCGGGCTCCTGTCATTGGTCGGCGGTGGTGGCATACACCCGGCCGGGCGCGCCCGAAGTGCTGAGCGTGGGCGGCCCCAACAACCCGATCTGCTTCTCCTCGCCCCGCTACCGGCACCCCGCGGTGTTCTGCGAAGCGGGCATCGAGACGATCCAGACCGCGGTGCCTGCCTCGGTGCGCTCGGTCAGGCTGGTGCTCGCCGACGGACGGACGATCGAGTCGCGCGTGGTCCGCGTAACGCGACGAGATGGTGGCCCCGCGGGCATCTACGCCCAGGAGATCCGTGGCCGCACGAGCCACGCCGTGTCCCTCGTCGAGCTGAATGCCGGCGGGGGCGTCGTGCTCACCGTGGAACTGCCGCGATACCGCTGTGTCAAACAACGCAATGAACCGGCAGAACTCCTGACGGTCGCGGAACTCGCCAGCGGGCGCACCCCCGAAGGAGAAACCTTCACGATCAGCGCTTTCGGCAGTTTCAACGGCGAGCCCTCCCTCAGCGTAGACACCGGTGTCGACCCGGGACTCAATGAACCAGCGATCGGACTCAGCGCAAGCAAAGCGTTCCCCTGGTCGCTGTCGATCGGCTGCGCCCCGCACCCCTACGCGATCCTCTACGGAATCCTCGTGCCACCAGGAAAGTCAGTGGTGGCTCGAACCCCCCAAGGTGCCGTCGCGCTGAACGTGGTTCCGGTCCAACCACGTGCGCATGCAAAGGGGCCGCTTGTCTACGGCGTGTTCAACGCGCTGCCCTCTGAACTAACAGTGCTCGGGGCGAACGGCTCGACCGTCTACACCGAAAACCTGCAGGCAAAGGCGACGGAAGCGGTGCAATTTTGCGAAGGCTACGCGGAACCGTGACAAGACACGGTCTCGCTCAACCGTCGCCGTAGTTGACGCGAGCGTTTAACATCGAGCTTTGTCGACCGCCGGGCTCGGCCCAACCTGAACTGCCCAGGATTCCAGGTACGTCACGCCCACTCGCCCGCGTCTGGCCCCGGCCACTCATCAATGAGGAGGTCAGCGAGAGCCGCACCACGCGCGTCGATAGCGTCCTCATCGAAGCGGTCGGCGTAGTCGTGGACGAGCTGGGCGTTGAGCCGTAGGGCACTGTGCCGAGCTAGCTCGCTGCGCTTCTCCACCCATGGGTCGTTGCTGAGCGCTGGGTTGAGGCTCGACGTCACCAGCGTAAGGTTCCCAATCCGGTGCATATAGTCCGTGCGGCGCGCGATGGCAACCTCGTCATCTGGCTCCTCGAGCGGCCACATGTCTTTCCATGAGCGCGGGATCACGTGCTCGATGGAGAGTTTGGCAGGCACCGGCACTTTCTCGGTCTTTGGTGTGTGAAGTCGCGCCTCGGCTGCCTCAAGAATCATCCGCACCCGCGCCTGCGTAATCGAATTGTAGAGTGGGCTGCCAACCAGGTGGGCGCGAAATCTTTCATCCGTCGGCCACCATCCCGTCGGCGTGTTCTCGTCGAATGAACGCAGGTGACCGATCATCGCGGTCACGGGGTCGTCAGCGACGCCCATCGCCTTCAATACTTCAAGCATCACGCGGTTGTAGTTCTGGGTGGTGAGCCTCATCACCATCCGTCGTACCAGCCACGACTCAAGTGCACGCAGACCTGTAACAAGGCGGCTATGTTCGATCGACTTCTCGGCTCGCGCACGCCATAGCCGCAGGGTCACCGGGTACACGACACCGATGTCGAGTACCTCGCGGCGAGCGAAGAAGAGGTGCTCACGTGAGCCAGGACCAAGTGACTCGAACTGCTGGTAGATCCCCGCGTCGGCCACAAAGTTATCGATGAAGCCTTTGACGCTTGCGAGGTCAAGATTGTCGGCACTGAACAGACGTGAAAACTCCACGAACAGGCCGGTCGCGGAGACCTCCGCCTCGGTGCGCTCGGTGAGCCAGTGCATCAAGAACAGCTCCGCGCGAGGTCGCCGGTAGCGGCCCTGCTTGACGTCAGCACGCCACCACTCATCGCCGAAGCGCATGGACCAAACCTCTGTGTCGAGGAGTTCAAGGTCGAGCTTGGCGTGTCGCGCGCGACGGAACACATGGTTCTTGACCAAATCGATGGCCAACAGCCGTTCGCCCTGAGCGTTGAGTGACTCGAAGATCCCCTGTGGGTTATCTCCCGGCTGCAACTCGATCACGACGAATAGGAGGTGCTCATAGATCGTGTCTCGTAGTGCGTTGAAGTACGCATTCTCCTCGCCAACCGGCACCCCGGCCATCCACTGCGCGAGCTGCTCTACGAAGTAGCGGTATCCGGCCGCTACATTGTCGCGTCCATCGAGCACCGGATCGTCAGGGTCCATCGCGTTGGCGAAGGGCTTGCGGTCATAGCGGGTGGGGAGCAGCTTGAAACGCTGATCGCCTGTGAACTCCAGATCATCTTCCTGCATCCACAGCTTGCGCAACCGCGAGGCGTGCTTTGGCCGCCCCGCCGCGTCGCAAGCCCGAGCAGTAGCAGCGATCAACAGCTGAGCAGTAGTTAACCGCTGCTGGCCGTCGATGGTCTCATGGGCCACGACCCCGCCGTCGACCATCTCAGGCTGGTCGATGACGACCGCACCGAAGAAGTGCGGCGTCATCGGCGCAAGCTTGTCCGGGTCGCTTGCTGCTGCCAGCAGCCGCTCCCGCTCGACGAAGCGATCGACAGTCTGCTTGACGTCTTCCCAGAAGGGGCCGAGCCGATCGTTCTCCGGATCGTCCTTTATATGACGCCAGACATAGGGGCGCTGATAGAGCGGGACGGTGTATCGCATCGCGCCCTGAAAGATGCGCTTGAGCGACTGTGACTCGGCCTTCACAGCGGGCAAGCATAGTCCCAGCATTCGATACTGCAGGCCGGGCCAAGGTCGGTGAGCCACACATCGCCGCCAACGCCGAGGGCGCCACTAGTAGCCAGAGGAAAACCTACAGGTCGCTCGCGATGTGCTCTGAGCATCAGTGCGGTGGTTCAGGCGCCCGGTCGGTCGCGCGAGTAGCAGCGCTACCGCGGCTTTGTCGCGTAGGCGCCGATGACTGTCGGCCAGAACGAGATGCGTCCGACCGGTCCGGTATCGGCACGCAGGCGCTCGGCGAGGGTGTCGATGTCCACTTCCTCTTCAGTGGCAACCCCGGCAGCCACGATCCCGGGCAGCAAGCTGCGGACGAAGTCCACGGCCTCGGAGACCGCCTCCTCGCCAACAGCAATCGCGACTTCGCTGTCGAGGTCCAGGCTGGGCTCGAGGCCGGCTTCGGCAAACGTCGCGGGCAACCGCATTCCCATGTCCGGCTGCGTGCCCAGCCCGCCGAAAGCGCCATCAATCCACTCGCTGAGCCGCTCAGACGCCGGGGTATGCGGCCAGGACACCAAGAACCTCTGCGGTATCGCAGACCCCGTGCGCATGCACATCTCCGCGAACACGACCACCCCACCCGGGCGTACGTGGCGTGCCGCGGCCCGCACCGCCGCGGGCGGGTCACCCTGGTACATCAGCACGAGCCTCCCGACCAGTGCATCGAACGGGTCACCGGCGAGCTCGATGTCGCGAAAATCCCCGTGCACGAACTCGACGTTCTCGATGTCAGACTCGGCCGCGCGCTGACGCGCCCTCACGAGCGCCTGCTCGTCACGCTCGACCCCGACCACTGAACCCTCGGCGCCGACTAGCTCTGACAGAAGCAAACTGACATCGCCCGGCCCGCAGCCGACATCAAGCACCCGCATCCCTGGCTCGATCCCCCCGCGCGCCAGCAGACGGCGCGTGAACGGCGCATACATGTCAGCCTGGCGGACCAGCCGCTCGTGCTCGTCCTCGCTGGACGAGCTCAGCGCATACCCAGGGTCTCCCGTGGCCGACAACGCCGGGAGAGTCTACGCGCGCCCGTCAGCCTCCGTCTGGCCGCCCCTGCGTCCTCGAAGCGGAATACGGCTGCGGCCGGGATAAGCTGTTCCGGCGGTGACCGACGAAGACGTGCTCGCTCATGCACACCGACTGGCGCGCGCATACCTCGACGGTGTGAGCGAGCGGCACGTGGGCGGCTCCGATCCGGTGGCGCTGCGCCGGCCGCTGACCGATTCCGGTGAGGGTGCGGTAGACGTCCTTGAGCAGCTGGCCGCTGATGCCGATCCAGGGCTGGTCGCATCCGCTGGGCCGCGCTACTTCGGATTTGTCGTCGGTGGGTCGCTCCCGGTCGCGCTCGGGGCTGATTGGCTTGTCTCCGCGTGGGACCAAATGTGCGGCATGTACAGCGCATCGCCAGCGGTGGCGGTCGCCGAGGAGGTCGCAGCAGGGTGGATCCTGGAGTTACTTGGTCTCCCTCGGAGCGCGAGCGTTGGCTTCGTCACCGGCGCGCAGATGGCCAACTTCAGCTGCCTGGCGGCTGCGCGCGGCGAGCTGTTACGGCGAGCGGGCTGGGACGCTGACGCACAGGGACTGTTTGGGGCTCCGCCGATCGAGGTGCTGGTCGGCGAGGAGGTACACGTGACCCTGTTACGGGCGCTTGGCTACCTCGGCCTTGGTCACGATCGCGTGACGCGGGTGGGCGTCGACGCGAACGGTGCGATGGACCCGTTGGCGCTCGAGGGGGCGCTGCTCGCTGCCAAAGGCCCGGTGCTCCTCTGTGCCCAGGCGGGCAACGTCAATACTGGCGCGTGCGATCCCCTCGGGGCGATCGGAAACCTTGCGGCTGAGCACGGCGCGTGGCTTCACGTCGATGGAGCATTCGGTCTGTGGGCCGCCGCGTCGCCGCGCTTCGAGGGCCTGGTGGCCGGCAGAGACCGGGCCGACTCCTGGGCCGTCGATGCGCACAAGTGGCTCAACGTTCCCTACGACTGCGCGTTCGCGATTGTTGCGCCGCCAGAGGCGCTACCGCGTGCGATGGCGGTGAGCGCGGCGTATCTCGCCCGCAGCGATCACCGAGAGCCGGCGGAGTTCGTGCCCGAGGCCTCCCGCCGGGGGCGTGCGATCCCCGTGTACGCGGCGCTGCGATATCTCGGCCGGCGCGGCGTCGCCGAACTGGTTGAGCGATGCTGCGGGCATGCGACGCTCATGGCCTCCCTACTTCGGGAGGGCGGCCTGGAGGTGCTAAATGACGTCGTGCTGAACCAGGTCTTGGTCGCAGGCACGCCGGAGCACCTCGCCCGCGTGCAAGCCAACGGCGAATGCTGGCTCGGCGGCACAGCCTGGCGCGGACGTCACGCTCTGCGGGTGTCGTTCTCCAACTGGTCGACAACCGAAGATGACGTTCGTCGCACCGCGCGCGCGATCCTCGACACAGCCAATTGATGACCGACCAGCTTCGTTCTGCGGTACGCGCCTCCCGCCGGAATCGAGGAGCAGGGACAGGGCTTTTTCCCCGACGCGCAGCGCCAGGCGATCACCAACTTCGCGCGCGAGAACGACTTCGAGCTGATCGGCGAATACTGCGACTTTCACTCCGGGTGGCGCAAGTCCGAGGCCCGCCCCGAGTTCCAGCGCCTGATGGCCGACGCCGCCGAAGGCAAGCCCGACGTGGTGCTCGTCTACCACACCTCACGGTTCGCGCGCAACCAGGTCGAGGTGCGCCGCTACAAGCAGCTACTGCGCGAGCGGCTCGGCATCCGCGTCGTCTCCGTCACCCAGCCGATGGGCGAAGACCCCACAGACCCCTCCGCATTCCTCGCCGAGTCGATCCACGGGATGTTCGATGAGTACTACTCCGTGTCGCTCTCCTTCTGGACGCGCAGCGGGCTCCGCGAGAAGGCGCGGCAGGGGCATCTCGTCGGCTCGCTCCCGTGGGGTACACGCGCGACCCCGACACCAAGCTCGCCACCCCCGACCCCGAGCGCGCGCCGCTCGTGCTCCAGCTCTTCGAGCGCTACTCCACAGGCCAGGAGTCAGACCGCACGCTCGCCGCGTGGCTGAACGCCGCCGGCGCGCGCACCGCCCGCGACCGGCCGTTCGGAAAGGACACCGTAAGGGAGATGCTCTGCAACGCCGCATACGCCGGGTAAGTCACCGCGCCGCGCCAGCAACGACCGCTCGATCCGCGGGCTGCACGAGCCGATCGTCCCCGAGGAGCTGTTCGACCGCGTGCAGGAAGTCCGCGCATGGCGCACCACCGTCGTCAAACTCGGCCCGCCCTCCGACGAGTACCTGCTGCGCAAGCTGCTGCGCTGCGAGCGCTGCGGCGCGCGGATGCACGGCGCCTCGGGCTCGAAACCGCGCGTGCGGCGCTACATGTGCTCCACCCGCCGCTACGGGCACTCCTGCGGCGAGCCGATCACCCGCGCGCTCGACCTCGAGGCGCAGCTCGTTGACTGGATACGCGCCTTCCAACCCGACGGGGAACTCCTCGACCTCCTGCTCGAAACGCTTCGCGTCGAGGCCGACACGCACACCGAGCAGCCCGCCGAGCGCCGCGGCGAGCTGCTCGGCCAGCTACAGCGCCTGCGCGACCTCTACGTGCTCGGCGACCTCACCAAACCACAGTACGTCATGCACCGCCAGGCGATCGAGGAAGAACTCCAGCGCCTCGGCCCGCCAGCCGAGCCCGCCATCGACCGAGCCCGCGCGCTCCTCGGCGACTTCCAGAGCCTCTGGGACCTGGAGACCGAACCCGCCGAGCGGCGCAAGCTCCTGCTCTCCCTCTTCGAGCAGGTGTGGGCGCACGAAGGGCAGATCGTCGCCGTGCAGCCGCACGACGTCTTCCTACCCTCCTTCGATGCAGCCGATGAAACCCTACAACACCGATGCGAAAACATCGGTGCCGAAGGCGGGAGCGACGGGGGTCTGTCCCGGACTTTGCCCCCGGAGGAGATCGAGGTGTGGCACACAGCGCCCGCAAACGAGCGGCGGTGAGTTATGGGTTCGTGACGACGAACCGTCATGTTTGAGTGTGATCGAGTCGGTGTGCTCAGGCTGCTGCGGACATTTTGCTCTCGTGAGTGAGTGAGGCAATCCATCGATCGCCTCCACGCCGATTCGCAGATACAGAATATCGGCCACGAGCGTTGGGCGGCGGCGCCACGGGCGATCCTATATGACCGGGCCGCTTCGCAGGTGGCGCGCCGCGTACGAGACCAGTGAGCGCGATGACCACAATCATGGGACTGCTCAACCAGGTCGGCGACGAGGAGGTGGTTCTCCCGGCAATTCAGCGCGACTTCGTGTGGACCGAGCCGCAGACTGAGATGCTGCTGGACTCGATCATGCGCGGCTACCCGATCGGCATCGCGCTCTTGTGGGAGACCTACAACGACATTCAGTACCGCGTCTTCGAGCGGGATTTCCGGCGGGGCACGCTGCACTCCTACCGCGATAACACGGAGCAGCGACGCCTCCGCGTCGTCCTGGACGGCCAGCAGCGCCTACAGTCGCTGTACATCGCGCTGCACGGTCAGCGGGATGGCAGGTCGGTGCACTTCGATGTACTCAGTGGTCAACGGTGGGAAGACGCGGAGGAGGAGCGCTACCTGTTTGATTTCCTCGCTTCCGACGAGGTCAAAGAGCAAAACGAGGTAGTGGCTGAGCAGGCAGCGTCCGAGCATGGCGAGGACACACCCGCGTGGTGGGTGTCGGTGCGCGAGTTGTTCGTCATGCCGGCTCGGGCCCGGCGCGACCTATCCAAGGAGCTGACCCACCGGCTTCGACTGTCCGACGAGGAGACGGCATTGCTCGAGGAAAACCTTGCCACGTTCGACGAGGTCTTCACTCGAGACCAGAACATCCTCAAGCTCGCGACGATCGACGAGAACCTGCCGGCTGAAAGCCCTTATCGCAAGAGCGAGACTGATGTGCTCGAGATTTTCGTACGAATCAACCGTGAAGGCACCGCTTTGAGCCGATCTGACCTGATCTTCAGCATGTTGAAGCTCAACTGGAAGGAGTCCGCGGAGGGACTCCCCGAGTTCGTCGACGCCATCAACAACGGCAACTCGTTCGACCTGGACACCGACTTCGTAGTTCGCTGCCTCTTTGCCGTCAGCGATCTGGGCGGCAAGTTGGACATCGACCTGCTTCGCAACCAGACCAACATCGCCGCGCTCCAACACAACTACGAGCAGTGCTGCGATGCCATCCGCGCAACTGTCGACTTCGTGCAGAACGAATGCTCGTGTCAGAGCAGTCGGCTGCTCGGGAACTCTACAACGCTGGTCCCTATTGTCCACTACCTGTTCTGGCTGCCTCGCCACGAGGTACCCAACGACCAAGCGGGTCGTTTGCGCACCGCCGTCTATCTATTCGGGCTGGCTAGACCCTTCTCGCGCTACGGCGAGAGCCGTGTTGGCAATTTCGTCCGCACGGCGTCAGATGCCTACGGCAGAGGCGACCACGCCTTCCCGCTTGAGCTTGCCATCCGGCGCATCCGGGAATGGGAGCGCGTAGGGTCCATCGAGGATCTGGCGGAGTCCAACCATCTGCTCACCCTGCATCTGATCCAGGGCCTGAGCGGTGCTCGGGTACAGTACAGTCGCAACGCCCCCGAGGTGGACCATATCTTCCCGCGGTCGGAGTTGCGAAGGCGCAATCACGAAGAGGAAGACATCAATGACCTCGCCAACTTCTGGATCCTTGCGCAGGGCAAGAACCGCAACAAGAGCAACCGCAAGCCAAAGGACTACTTCGCCGACGTCAACAAAACGTCGCTCGACAAGGCACTCATAGACCCCAGCTTGCTTGACTACCGCAGTTTTCGCCGCTTCATCCGTCAGCGCCGAGAGGCCATGCTTGAACGGCTCGAGGCCAAGGTCAGCCTCACAGATGCCGACCTCGCACGCCCCTGATCGGCTCCTCCCCGCCCGCGCCAACACGCAACGATCCGGGGTAGACCGCTCGCTCGTTCGCTTGCGCCATTCATAAGACAGCCCGCCTGCTGCCGACGCAGCCTACGGGCGCAGCCTAAGAAAGATAGCTTCAGGCTGCGGCCACGACGACGCTGCAACCGTTGCCCTCGAAGGACTCCAGGGCGTTGCGCCGTGCGCGCTTGCCGATCAGCTGCGGCTCCTGGCCGGTGGGCGCGATGTCGATCGCCAGCTCGATGCCCAGGGCGTCGGAGAGACGCATGAGCATCGGGAATGTCGGGTTGTGCTCGCCGCTCTCAAGCCGCGCAACGGCCGGCTGACTCATCTTTAGGCGCCCTGCAAGTGCGGTCTGGCTGAGGCTGTGCTCGGCGCGGTAGGAGATCACCTTGACCGCGACCGCTCGGGCGAGCGCGGTGCGCTCCCACTTGCGGCGGTACTTGGGGTCGGCGTCGAGGTGCTCGGCGAGCACCTCCTCGTGGGTGGGTAGGTCGGATAGCTTCACCGTGGCTCCTCGATCACGCCCAACTATACCAAACTTGTGATAGCTCCTGCGCTGGTCGGGTCCGGACTTTGCCCCCCGGATGTGGCGGAGATTGAGGTCTGGGCGGAGGCGCCGATGCGTTGAGCTGTGTATCTGCGGTACCTGCTTCAGCGTAGTCTGCCTGCCGGGAGAGGACGAATGTCAGCGCCTGGAGTTCGGCCATATCCTCCCGAACGCGAACGCAATAGTGCTGCCCCGGCAAGAAGAGCTGCGACGGACAAGACGAGTACTGCGGTTTCTGGCTTGGGTTCGGCCAGGACGGCGATCAGGCCGCTGACTCCTCCTCCAGCCAACAGACCGCCAACAGTCTGGAGTCCGGCCCAAAAGCTCGGGAGCCCCGGGCGACCACATCAGAGCGCTTCTGACGCGCGAGTCGGACCGACTCCAGTCCGAGCTCTGTGACGAACTCGGACTCCCTCTTCAAAAGCTCGGCCCACGCCATTTCCGAGAATGCTGTGGGCAGCGGATGAGCGGCGAGCGCATCACGCATCACCGCAAGCGCGTGATCCATCTCAGCAACCGTTGTGCCTCCATTGGTGGAGTCCGATGGCGTGCCGTTCGGTTGCGTGGACGCCTCGGGCAGTTCGTGCGTCGGAGCGTCGGGTGGGCTCACGCTTTGGTTTCCTGAAGCACGAAACGGGGGTCTTTCCCGGCGAGAGTGAGCGCATCTCGAGTGGCAAGTCGTGACGCGACGAACGCCTTCAGCGGGTCTGGCTTCTCTGCGCGAGGCGACGCTGCGCGTCGTAGGATGCCCGCGCGCTGATGCTTGGGCCGACGCAAAAGCGCGGCGCCACGCCCGATCGCAGTGCCAGTCGCGCCAACGACGGCTGCGGCAAGTAGCGTCTCCGGTGCGGCGGCAATTGCGGCGCCTGTGGCAGCGACGGCGGCTCCGCTCCCGACTATCCAGGCAGCCTCCAGCTTGGATGCCCGCCGGTTGGTCTGCTCGACCTTTTGGTCGATCGCAAGCTCAATCGCTTCTACGGCCGCCCGGTCAACCTCTGGCTCCGCTGGACTATTCGTATCGCCCGCCACACGCGAATTATGGCAGGTAATGCTCGGCGGGCTGTACGAATGCTGCCGGAGGGTCGGGGTCCGGGTTTGCCCCGTACGTCGAGGAGGTTGGAGTCTGGTACTACGCCGCCGGGCCGAAGGCTCGTAACGGCGCGCGCCGGCGCCGTACGGTGGGACGCGCCTTCCGCTACGTCATAGCCCTGCCTGCGCATAGCGCAGCAACTCGGCCTCAAACGCGGTGAGGGGCAGGTTCTCCGCGTCGAGCTTCGCCAGCCTCTTTAGGACGGCGTCCAGGTCACCCTCTGGCCGGAGCTGGGCGTGGAGCTTCTGCGCAAGCTCCGGAGGAATTCCGTACTCGTCGAGAGCGACAAGCGGCGAGGCGAGAAAGAGTCCTTCGACACGGCCGACGTAGCTGGCGTAGTTGCCGGGCTGATGCCCCACCTTCGCGAAGACCTCCGCCTGGATGCGGTCCAAGGCCCGTAGCCGAACCGGGAATGCGTACCCAGCGATGCTGCGGACGAAAGAGCAAACCTCCTTGACGAGAGAATCGATGTCGGCGTTTGGTTGTTTGGCGATCTCTTCATCGATCAACGCCTTTGCCGAGCGCTGCATCGAGAAGTTCATCAGCTGCCGCGCGAGCTGTTTATGCGTACGCGTATAGCCGGACTTCAGACCACCGAAGGCGTTCCACAACAGCTCGCAGATAGTCTCAAGCTGCCAGTACTCTGGCGTCTGCGTGAAGCCAAGCGCTGGGTGGAAGTTATCCGGAGCCTTGCGGATGCGTCGGGCGAGGTCGACCTGCCCGTCGAGCGGTAGTCCCGCGTTGAGGCGCAGCGTCTTCGCGGAGAGTTCCTGCTGCTGCTCGTAGGGGTCGAGCCGCTCACGGGAGCGGTCGGTGAGATCGTTGTCGTCAAGATGCTGCAGCAGACTGGTCGGCGTCTCCTCGCCTTGGCTGAGGATCGGGATATCGACCTGGGGGAGCTGCTCGGAGGGCCGCTTGCCGAACAGCCAGACATCGCCGGAGAAGTGGTGGAACATTCGTCCGCAGCGACCGCTGATGTTCCGGAACGAGAACTCGTTCATCTTCTTATTGCCAGGGCGTTTGTTGTCGTAGACGACAACGTGTCGAGCATGGGTGTTGACGCCCTCGATGAGCGTTCCGGTGGCAATCAGCCACCGGATGCGCCCATCCTCAAAGGCCTTTACCATGAACTGTCCTAGCGCACGTGGGAGTTGGCCATGATGGATACCGATGCCGTGCCGCAGCGCGTCGACCAGCACCCAGTCAGGGTGGAAGTGGTCTGCCACCCACGCCGCAGCCGACGCGAGTTCAGGCACATCCGGCGCAAAGGCTGCCGCCAGCAGCTCACGCGCGGTTCGATGCGCCGAATCGGGCGATTGGCAGTAGACAAGCGTCATTCGTTCAAGGCCCATGGCCAGCTGAGCGAGGGCTGCTTTGCGGTCGCCGTTGATCGCGACATCGTGGAAACGCAGCGCCACGGTCGTGTCGTCGCTTCGCACGAACTCCTCGTGCAACGCCGCGGGTACCGCGTCGCCAAGGCTCGCGACGTTGGGCCCGAGCAGGTAGTACTGAACCCCGCGCTTGCGCATGTCGTAGAAGACCTGGTTGAGGATTTGGCCCCGTTCATCGCTGTCAGCGAGTTTGTAGAACTCATCGAGGACGAAGAGGTCGATGTCGGGCAGCGTCTCAACCTCGAGCACGCGCTCAGCCGTCAGCACAAGCACGTTGCGCTCGCCGTGCGGCTGTGTCGGGTGCGTGATGACCTTGTGTCCGGTCTTACGTGAGGCCAGCCGGCGGCGTATCTCGTCGATCAAAGCGAGCGTCGGGACGACAACCAGCACGTTGTCAAACTTCCCGCTTGCAAGGATGGCGTCTATGACTAGGCTCTTGCCAAAGCTGGTCGGCGCGCTGAGGATCACATTGTCACCCGCGAGAAGGCGAGCGTAGACGCCGGCCTGGGCCGCGTGCAGAACGACTGACCCGTCATCAAGGTCGGCCAGGCGTAGTGTCTCGCGTGCGAGCAATGCCGGGTCGTCGAGGTTCTCCCCGTCCAGATAGGGAAACAGGCCCAGCTCGCGAACCAGGGCGTCAACGACATCGGTCAAAGGCGCGGGGAGCAGGTTGCGGTGCTCGCGGCACTGGATGATCACCTGCCGAGCGGCGAGTTCCTGCGCCGCGCCTTCGGCGCGGGCAAGCAAGTCCGCAGTACTTTGCAGAATCTCGAATGGGCGCGCCACCAACTTCTCAGGCTCTGCGCTGTGCGCCTGTAGTTCCTCGATCGTTAGATCAGCTGCCACGCCCTGAGCCTCGTCTCAAGTTCCTTGATTAGGTCTGCCTTGCGCTCCAGTGGAACCAGCAACAGGTCGATCACCACGTCAGCGGGCAGCTTGCGACCCGCAAAGCGCCGCTGCAGGTCGGCCACCTCAGCCACAAGATCAGCGCAGTACATGTCGTGGCACTCGTCGTGCTTCGCGACGCACGGGCTCTCGTAGGTGAGTAGCACGGGCACCCGGACGCGACCGAGAATGTCGTTGATAGTGCGCCGATGATGCAGCAACTCCTTGAGCTCGCGGGCGTGAGGCCAAGTGTCGTCGATCTTGCGGGTGACGGCGATGAACTCGCTGCGCAACCACGCATCGTTATCGAAGTGGTCGCGCAGCTCTTTGGCGACATCGGTCATAGCTTTCTCGATCGAGCGGTAGAACTTGACCTCCCCTAGCAACAACTCCAGAGGGCTCCCGGGGACAAGCACAACGTGGACGGCATCAAAGCCCTTGACCGTCTCGTTCGGACCATCCTTGTAGTAGAGCTTGGAAACCGCCGGCTCCGTCTCCCAAAGCTCGCGGATCACCGCGTGGAGCAACAGCTCGCCGAACTCACCGCGCCGCTTGAACTTATCCGTCGTGTAGACCGACTGTGCGGCTTCGCGGAGCTTCGGAACCCAGACATCATGACCCGCTGGACCGAGCTCCTGGTAGCGCAGCGCGAAGTCCGGCAGATACTCAAAGAGGTAGTCGGCGAGAGCGCTATTGCGCCACGCCTTGCGGTCGTAGCCCGTGCACAGACCACGCGCTGGCGGAACCACATCAACGAGATGCACATGCACCTCCAGCAGCGGAGCTGGTCGTTTGGCATAGACGGACGTGGCCGTAGCTGACGACATGGGGGGCACCGTAACCCTTGGAGCGGCGGACTCATACCGTCCTAGCCGACGGATTTACTCTTGGAGTGCCTTGCTCTGATCGGCAGATGCAGCTGTTCGTACTCTTTGCGGCTCAGGCGACCGAGGAGTGCCGACGTGATGTGGCCATCGCGACGTCTCGTGGACGGCGCGAGGTTGCGATGGCCGTAGGCCAGGTGGGCAACCAGCTTGCGCTGGCGCTGTGGCGCGCTGACGAACTCGTGCTGGCCGTGCGATCTGCCCGGATGTGCTCTGACTGTGCCGCACGTCTCGCACCAGCCCTTCAACGCTTCGATGATTTCCCAGGAGGCAGGAATCCGCCTCCATCGCGGTATCTTCCGGTGGTCGGGACTGTCGCCTGATCGCTCAATATTCGTCGTCAGCGGCCGGGTAGGTCGAGGACTTCCTCGATCAGCTTCAGCACCGGGGCGTTGTCGCCCTGGAAGCTGCGCCGCGAGGCGTGGACGAGCGCCCTTGCGTCCAGGTGCTCCCAGGCGAGCGTGTGCCCAGCGTCGATGGCGAGTTGGCGCAGGAACGCGCGCTGTGCGCGTCCGTTGCCCTCGCGGAATGGGTGGACGGCGTTGATCTCGGCGTAGTAATGGGTGAGCCGCTCGGCGAACTGCTCGCGTGGCAGGCCACGGAGGTGCTGCTCGGCGGCGAGTCGACGTAGCACCTGGGCCGCGTAGCTCTCGATGTGCTCGGACAGCGCGAACATGCTGCCGGGCTTGGCGAGCGGGACGGTGCGCAGCCCACCCGCCCAGGGGTAGATGTCCTGGAAGATGAAGCGGTGGAACTCCTGTAGGTGGGGGAGGTCGTAGGCGCCCTTCAGGCCGTTCGCGGCGAGCTGTGCGAGCCGCAGCGTGGTTGCCTGCGCCTCGTGTTCGGCCAGCGCGTCGGCGTCCTGCGACTCCAGCAGGTTGCGCAGCACGGTGGTGCCGGGGTAGACGTAGGGGTCGGCCACCGCGCCGGGCAGACCGCGGTCAGCGGCGTGTTGGCACTGGTTCTGGCTGGCCGAGCAAGTTGGCGACGGACTCTCCGGCGGCGAGGCGCTGCGCGGCGTCGCCAAGCTGCTCGGTCTCGATCTGGCCGTCGATCCAGCGGTCGAGGATCTCGGTGACGGTTGCGCCCGGCTCCAAGCCCTCGGCGCGCACCGACCCGATGGCGTCTGCGGCTATGTGTGCCCGTGAGTCCATAAGCGTCTACGTCTCAGGATACCGCGGCTCCTTGTGCCGGCCGGCGCCCCGCCGACGGAGCCGTTCGCGGTCAGCGTCGCGGCCGGCCCTGCGCTTCGATGGCGGTTGCCAGCTCGACCAGCGTGACCCCGAGAGCCTCGGCGATGGCGCGCACCGTCGCCCACGCCGGGGCACTCTGCGCCAGCTCCAAGCGATTGATCGTCCCGTAGGTCGTGTCGGCGCGGTACGCCAGGGCTTCTTGAGAGAGGCCGCGCGCCTCGCGTAGTTGGCGCACGGCCGCGCCGAGCGCGGGGTCGGGCGGCATCTTGGGTGGCACGGCTGGCAGCCTCTCACTCACAGGGCCTACAGTCTATACGCTTGACACGGTATGAGTACCGGGCTATGCTCGGGTGCCCATACAACGAGATGCGGGGCGCGCCACCGTGAGTGACCGCCCCGCGTGGCACCGGAAGCGCGAACTCCCGGCGCAGGCGCAGCGTATCGGTTGCGGCTGCTTGCCAAGAGCGGACCTCCCGGGGCCTCCAACACGAGGAGGAACCGAAGATGACCCCCACCCCCAAGTACCCCGACGGCGAGCCCGCGACGGAGCGCATCATCGTGTTGCAGATCCTCCGCAACGACCGCTCCGAGTGGTGGCGCCGCGCGGAAATGCTGCGCAAACTCCGCGACATCGACCCCGACGCGGTGCGAGGGTCCTTGGCGCACCTGGAGCGCCTCGGGCTGCTCGACTGCACCGGCGCGCGTTTCAAGGCGTCCGACGGGCTGCGGTACATCGACGACACCCTCGACCTCATCGCCATCTGAGGGCGCGCGCAATGACCGAATACGAACAGGAGCTGATCGCGCTCGGGCAGGCTGTCCGCCGCCACCGCCACGCCAAGGGCCTCACGATCGAAGCACTCGCCCGCAAGGCCGGGATGTCCACGGGGCACCTTGGCCGGATTGAGCGAGGGCACGGCAACCTACGGTGGGACACGTTGCGCGCCTTGGCGTCCGCTCTCGACATCCCTCGCTCCGTGCTCCTGCGCCTGGACCCGAGCGTGGAGGCGATGCTCGCCCGCCACGAGGAGCGCAGGCTGACCCCCGAGGAGTTCGAGGAGCACTTCGGGCACCTTCCCACCGACGGGGAGGGCTGAGCGTTGACCGCCTACACCGCCGAGCGCGCCCGGGTCCTGAGCGTGTTCGGAGGGCAACTGCGCGGCCTGCGCGAGCAGCGGGGTCTCGCGCAGGAAGGGTTCGCGGAAGTCGCCAATCTCCACCGCAACGAGATCGGTGTATTGGAGCGTGGGCAGGGCGAGCCGGGCGTTCTCACGCTGCTGATCGTCGCCGATGCGCTGGAGGTCCCGCCACACGTCCTGCTCGACGGGCTGCCCGTACCGCGGGAGCGCAGGTCCCGGAGATGTTGACGCCCGCCGAGTTCCGAGAGCACTTCGGGATCTTCCCTCCGACGGGGAGGGGTGATCCGTGAGTCCGAGCAGCGCGGAGCCGACCCACGCCGGGCGCCTCAACCTAATTCGTTGGTCCCAGCAGGCCGCAGCTTGGTTTAAGAGATATGCACCGAATCCCCCATCATCCGCCCGCAACATCGTCCATTGCAATCGAACGAGCCCTTGACTTCCTCGGCCGCTGGAGCTACACCTTCCTGACCCCTCGTGACGCCGCCGCCCCTCGACTCGCCACCTACAGCGCGCCTCGTGCGACGATACTCGCGTTGTCGCGGCTTGCCGTTCGCTCGTTTCCGAACGGCAACGGCGGACACGGCGTTTGTGGCTTGTCCGTGCGGAATCGTGGGTGCGCTGGCGCGCCCGACTCTCTCTACCCCAATTCATTGGAGGTCTCTATGACGTCACCCCCATGCTCACCGCCACCGCGCTGCGGGGGGTTGCGCTCGTGAGTGCTCCTGCTTCTGGCGACCGTTGTCGTGTCGTGCGGCCTCGTCGTTTCGATCCGAGCTGCGCCGCGTTGGCGGACATCGATCATCGCCTGCTCGGCGTCATGTGCACTCACCGGGTTGTGCGCCAGGATCAGCTCGCGCGGCTGTTCCCCGAGGTGCCCGAGCGGACGCTGCGCTACCGCACGCGCCGGCTGCACGACCTCGGGCTCGCTGGGCGCAGCCGCCCCTACCGGGAGAGTGGGTCGGCGCCGAACCATCACTGGCCGACACGGCGCGCTGACTGCCTGGTGCGCGGGGAGCCGCTGCCACGCGGCGGGGAGCGCCAGACCCCGAATCCGGTGTTCATCGCGCATACGGCGGCGCTGACCGAGCTGTACGTCACGCTCGCCACCCACGCCCCCTCGGCTGGGCCTTGAGCTTTGCAATCTACCGCCGAGAGGGCGAAGCCCGCGAGACATTCAAGGACGGCACGCAAGAGCGCACGCTCGCCCCCGACGCGATGGTGGTCCTCATCGACGGGGAGGGACGAAAGCTGGGCGCGTTCGTGGAGATCGACCTCGGCACGATGTCGCACACGCGGCTGCGGTTCAAGGCCGGCCTGTATGCCGCCTACGCCAAATCGTACGCATGGCGCGAGCGCCACCTGTTCCTGCCCGCGCTGCTGTTCTTGACGATCACACAGCCACGGGCCGCCCGGTTCCTCGCCGTGCTGGAGCGTGCGCTGCGGGAGCCCGCACGGCGCTACGAGTCACCCCCGCGTGCGCCGCTCGTCGCCGCGGCGGGCGCGCTCGCGCGCACACCCGGACGGCTGCTCGATGAGGCGTGCCTGGCTGACCTCGACGGCCACGAGGGGCTGCGGCTGCTCGATGTGCTCCACGGGGCGCGTGCGCCGTACGAGCGGGCGCTCGCCCACCGCCGCGAGCGGGAGGAAGCCGAGGAGCAGCAGCGGCGGCGTCTGCGCGAGGACCCCGAGGCGATGCGCGAGCACCTGCACCATCACGAGCGCTCGCTCGCCTCCTACTTCCAGGCCCTCGGGCCGGTCGGCGTGCAGGCCGTAGAGCTGCTGCTCGCCTCGACCGACCCGCCATCGCTGGACGAGCGCGAGGTGCTGCGGGTGATCGCACGCGATCTCGGCGAGGCGCTGCTCGACCCGGGGATGAGCGCGCTCCCGCCGCTGGGCGCCGGGGTCGATGGCGAGGTGGCGCTACTGATCGACTCCTACCGCTCCGCGCAGCAGAAACGGCTACACACGCTCGCCGCCCAATACGGGGAGGGGCCGCGGCTACGCAAGGCACACGAGCGCCTGCGATCCGGGGAGCTGATCGACCACCGCACGCTCAGCAGTCTGCATCTCGACGCCGAGCGGGACGCCGCCGGCCGGCAGGAGCAGCACAAGCGGCGGCTCGCATACCTGGAGTGGCGCGAGCACGCTGCGCGGCGCCTCGCGCGCCAGGCTGGGCCGCTCGGTCGGCTCACCCACCGCAGGGAGGACTTCTTCCCGCCGATCGACCGGGAGTCGCTCGGGGTCTGCAGCCGCTGTCGGGAGATCGCTTACCCGGCTGACCGCACGAGCAGCCACGGCGACCGGAGGCCGGCCTGCCATTACTGCCACGACACCTACCAGATCGAGGCGTACCGCGAGGACGCCTCGGCCAGCACGGAAAGAGAGGTGCGCATATGAATCCCAGCGAGCCCGATGATCAGCGGGCTGCGTGCCGCACGGCCGGGCGGCGGCGAGCCGCCAACCAGCACCAGAGCGCCGGTCGTGGGCGCCAGCCGCGGGACGTATGCCCGCAGCGGCGGCGTCTTCCGGACCCCGACCACGAGGCGTTTGTGGAGTGGTTCGTCGCCTACTGGCGCCGCCGCGGCGCGCAGCTATTCACCGACCACCCCGCAGGAGAGGAGACGCTGAATGTCTGAGCAGGCCGAGCAGGCCAGGCGCGCGGTTGCGTACGTCCGCGAGTCAACCGAGGAGCAGGGCCGCGGCTACTCACCCGACGGGCAGCGCCAGGCAATCGCCCGGTACGCCGCCGACCACGGGATGCAGCTGGTCGAGGAGTACCTCGACTTCGAGACCGGGCGCCTCGCGGACAAGCGGCCGGGGTTTCAGCGGTTGATCGAGGACGCGATGGAGCACCGGTTCGAGGTCGTGCTCGTCTTTCACACCTCACGATTTGCGCGCAACACGGTCGAGGCCAAGCGCTACAAGAAGCTCCTGCGCTCAGAGCTCGGGATCGACGTCATCTCCGTCACCCAGCCGCTCGGCGCCGATGTCGATGACCCTGCCGCGTTCCTCTCGGAGTCCGTGCACGAGATCTTTGACGAGTACTACTCGGTGTCCCTGTCCTTCTGGACGAAGATGGGGCTGCGCGAGAAGGCGCGCCAGGGCAAGCTCACCGGCTCGCTCCCCTGGGGGTACGTCAAGGGCGAGGACGGGATCGCCACCCCCGACCCTGAGAAGGCCCCGTATGTCCGCCGGATGTTTGAGATGTACGCGACCGGACTGCATTCCGACCGCACACTCACCGCCTGGCTGAACGTCAACGAGCAGTGCACCACCCGCGGCCGGCCGTTCGGCGTAGACACCGTCAGGGAGATGCTCTGCAACGCCGCCTACGCCGGGTACGTCTCCGGCCGGCGCGACACCACCAAGGCGATCAAGGGCCTGCACGAGCCGATCGTGGACGAGGTCCTGTTCGACCGGGTGCAGCAGATGCGCCGCCAGCGCGCCCGCAACCTGAAGCCCGGGCGCCCCTCCCAGCGCTACCTCCTACGCGGGCTCGCACGCTGCCGGCGCTGCCACGCCAAGATGCAGGGCACCACCGGAGGCCGTGAGCAGACGGCCCGCTACTACTGCGCGACGCGGCGCGCCGACCGCTCCTGCGACCAGCCGATCGCGCACGCCGAGCAGATCGAGGCCCAGCTCGCGCAGTACATCACCGGGTTCGCGCCTACCCCCGCGATCCGCGAGGACATCCTGCGCCGCCTCGCCAGTGCCGCCGCGCCCGAGACCAGCGAGACCGCCAAGCGCCGCCTGGCCCTGGAGGAGCGCCTCGCCCGGATGCGCGACCTCTACGAACTCGGCGACCTGCAGCGCCCCGAGTACATCGCCCGCCGCGACGCCATCCACGCCGAGCTCTCAGCGCTCGCGCCCCAGCCAATCCCCGACCTCGACCACGCCCAGCAGGTACTCGAAGACTTCACCCTCTTCTGGGAAAAAGAGAAAGACCCCGCCGCCAAGCGCCAGTTCCTCAGCCTCATCTTCCAAGGCGTCTGGCTCGAGGACAACCGCGTCGTCGCCGTGCAGCCCAAGCCGCCGTTCATCCCCTTCTTCAACGATCGGCGCCCCCAGCCCGCTGTCTGCGCGGGGGTAAAGTACGGGAGCGACGGGGGTCGAACCCGCGGCCTCCGGCGTGACAGGCCGGAGTAAGGATGCTGAAGCCAGTGTTTTCAGGGGTTTACGATCGCTCAAAGTGGCCTTGTGAGTGCTGATTCTGGCCCGTGCGGTACTGAAAACGGTACTCGCGGAGGCGTGGTACTCGCGTGGTACTCTCCACAGATCGTGCGAAAGGATGGCGGCTCAACTCACACCTATCCGACCGGTGCACTGGTCGTGGTCGAGCGCGGCGACGGGCCGGTGTACGAGGCCAAGTGGCGCCGT
Organism: uncultured Solirubrobacterales bacterium; assembly: GCA_963747875.1. GTDB lineage: Bacteria > Actinomycetota > Thermoleophilia > Solirubrobacterales > Solirubrobacteraceae > Palsa-744. The sequence goes on along the minus strand of CAVVGU010000001.1, from coordinate 2,955,120 downwards.
GGCCGCCGTCAGGTCAAGCGGCGCGTCGGGCCGGCGTGGCTGGAACATGGCGCGGACGGCAAAGGCTGGTGCCCGCGGCGCGGGCGGATGCCGGACGGATTTCTGGACGAGAAGCGCGCGACCGTGCGAATGGCCGATCTGATCGCCGAGCACGAGAAGCGAGAGCGGGCGATCGAGGCGGGGGAGCGCGAGCGCAGGGAGCAGGGCGTGACGTTCCGGGAGCTCGCGGCGGAGTGGCTCGATCACCTGAAGCGCGAGCGCGGCGCGAAGCCCTCGACGCTGAGCGACTACCGCTACATGCTCGCCGAGCCGGGGACGCCGCACCGGCGCGGGAAGAGCAAGAGCCCCGGTCCCGTGATGGCGGCATTCGGCGACCTGTCCGCCGCGAAGATCACAACCCGGCAGGTGTCCGCGTTTCTGCGCCAGCTCGACGAGAGCGAGGTCTCTCCTCGCACCGTCAACAAGCATCGACAGCTCCTCTCCGCGATCTTCAACTACGGGCGCCGCGAGGACACCCATAGCCTGCCCGCCAACCCGGTGGAAGCGACGACCAAGCGCCGCGAGCCCCCACCGGCAGTACTCGACTTCTACGAGCCCGAGGAGATCGAGGCCCTCGCCCGCGCCGCCGCCGATGGCGGACACCGCGGCCCACAGCCCGCGAACCTCGAACCCGACGAGATCGCCTGGAGGGCACGCGAGGACGCCCAGGACGCCGAGCTGTTCCGCCTCGCCTCCTACACCGGCTTGCGCCTCGGCGAGCTGCTCGCGCTGCGCTGGGAGGACATCGACCTCAACACCCGGCGAATGGTTGTCCAACGCGCCGTCTCCGCCGGGGTGGAGGGGCCGACCAAGAGCTGGCAGGCCCGGTTCATCCCGCTCGCCGACCCCGCCGCCGAAGCCCTCACCCGGCTCCAGGCGCGCGGCGACTACACCACGCGCGAGGACTACATCTTCTGCTCACGCCTCGGCCGGCGCCTCGACCCCTCCGCGGTACGCAAGCGCTTCAAGCGCGCCCGCGACGCCGCCGGCCTGCGACCCCTGCGCTTCCACGCCCTGCGCCACGCCGCCGGCAGCCTCGTCGCCCGCCACGCCGACGCGCGCTTCGTGCAGGACTTCCTCGGGCACTCGCGGATCACGACCACGGAGCGCTACATGCATGCCAAGGCACGTCCAGAGGATGTCGAGCGCGTCAATCTTGCCTTTGCTCTGCGGACTTCTACAGATGCGCCATCCGTTAGGCCGATATAATGTCCAACCAGATCGCCAAATATATGGCCAATATGCAGGCAAATAGTTCGCCAAATGTTTGGGTAGCTGTCGAATAGAAGGACAGACCGCAAACCGACCACCAGCAGAGGGAAACCATGCCGCAGCTCCGCTCAGCACCACAGGACGCGCATAGGAAAGCGGTCGAGTCAACGATCCAGGACGTGGTCGGATACATGCAGGAGGTTCTCGGCCAGAAGCTGGTCGCCTACATCGCTGGGGTATCCGACCCCCGCACCGTGGGCCGCTGGGCGGCCGGCGAGCGCACACCCCGAGCAGAGCACGAGCAGCGGCTGCGCTGCGCCTACCAGACCTTCCAGCTGCTACTCGCCGAGGAGTCCCCCCACACCGTGCGCGCCTGGTTCCTCGGCCTGAACCCGCAGCTCGATGACCAGTCACCCGCGCAGAGCATCCGCGACGGAGCGTTCCGCGACGTGCTCGTAGCCGCCAAGGCGTTCCTCGCCGGGGGATGAGTGGCACCGAGCCCGAAGGTTGTCGAGCCTCCCAAGAGCGGCCTTTGGAGAGTCGGCCGCTCACCTGAACCGCTCCGCTTCTCCGACCCGCTCGACCCCGAGCTACTCGAGAGCCGCGCCACCGGAAACCGCTTCGACAGCCCCACCGGGGACTACCGCGTCTGCTACTTCGCCACGACGCTCGACGGATGCTTCGGCGAGACGCTCTCCCGCTTCCGACCCGACCCCCGCCTCAGCTCGATCGCCGACGAAGAGGAGTTCATGGCGCTCGGCGAGGTCCCCGCCGACTGGCGCCACCGGCGCCTCGCCGTGCGCGTCGTTCCGACACCGAGCGACACGGTCCCAGCAATCCGCCTGCTCGACGTCGAGTCAGCCGAAACCCGCGCCGTACTCCGTGAGGACCTCGGCAAGCTGCTCGCGTTCTATGGATACAGCGACCTCGACGTACCAACGGTCCGCGGCGGCGACCGTCGCATCACCCGCTGGATCGGACGTTGGGCCTACGAACAACGCGACGCGAACGACCGCATGAAGTTCGCAGGTATCCGATACCTGTCCCGACTCTCCTCGGAGTGGGAATGCTGGGCGCTCTTCGAGAACGTCGCGCTCGATGAGCAGGAGCGACGGCCCATCCCACGCGACGACGAGGCGCTGCTACGCATCGCCGATCTCTATGGCTTGACTGTGTTCTGATTTGGCATCGGAGATCCCGAGATCCGGATCAGATCGCCGTGTGACCGGGCGGCGTCGCATCCCCGAGGGATGGATCGACCTCGCGAGCGCGATGTCGTAGATCAGGATGGGCGAGAAAAGCGTTCACGAGTGATCGCGACCCCCCGATGCACATCCAATCGTCGTCCCACAAAGTCGATACGAGCCACGAGCGATCGACCGGAAACATCAGATCCGGCAGGGGACTCTTCCAATGCTCGCGCTCGCGCCAGACACTCGCCTGCTCGGGGCCAGCCTCGACCAGCACGTACCACGCGTCAGTGGGGCCCGGCCTCACCTTCCGCACATCTTGGAAAACGATGTCCGCGCCACCAGTGTCGAGATAGCCAATCCACCAGGGCTGCACCGCGGAATGCTCGCTGAGCACCGCAAGCACGGCCGCGTTGTGGCGGTCCAGATCCTCAAACGGCGACGCCGAGAGGTGGTCGCCGCTGCCGGGAAGCTCCAGGGTGGCATAGGCCTCAAAGACCAGCGGAATCGCAGACTTGATCGCGAACGAAACCTCAGTGTTCTCCCGAATCCAGGCAACCTCAGCTTCCCCGCCGATGCGCCACGCGCGACCGTCCTTCTTCTCCCATGCATCCCTCTCGCGATCGTCAGTCATCGGCGACTGTTTAGCCACGCCCTAAAGGCCCCGAAGCAGCTCGCCCGCTGGAATACCGAGGCCGCGGGCGAGCTTGACGATGGTTGATACGCGGAGGTCGCGGGTGCCGCGCTCGGCTCGGCCGACCTCGACGGGGTGCATGTCGCAGCGTTCGGCGAGGGCTTCTTGGGTCAGCTTCAGGCGACGGCGGTTGGCGCGGATGTTCTTGCCGACGGCGACCTTGGCTTCCACGGGTTCGATCCTCCGCGATACAACCAATAACGTCCAGAACCAATAGCGTACTATCCGTGTATGCTGTCCGATCACTAACAACGAATTGGTCCCGACGACAGCCATAACTGCCGCCGGGACCTTTGCACGGAAAGGTAGGGCCTTCCCATGCAGGACGAATCCAAGCAGTTTCCCGACGGCGAGCCCGCCACGGAGCGCGTCATTGTGTTCCAGCTCCTCCGCAACGACCGCTCCGAATGGTGGCCACGCACGGAAGTGCTGCGCAGACTGCACGACATCGACCCCGACGCGGTGCGGGGGTCCTTGGTGCACCTGGAGCGCCTTGGGCTGCTCGACCGCAGCGGCGCGCGCTTCAAGGCGTCCGACGGACTGCGGTACATCGACGACACCCTCAACCTCATCGCCATCTGATGGTGGGCATAACGTTCGGGCAGCGCCTCCGCGAGCTTCGCAAGGAGCGCAGCCTCACCCAAGAAGACCTCTCCCGCAGGACACACATCCACGCCCCCACGATCGGCCGCTTGGAGCGCGACAAGCGGGAGCCCCGCCTCAAGACGATCCTCCGGCTCGCGGACGGTCTTGGCATCTCGCCCGGCGAACTGTTGGACGACCTCGCCTGGCGCCAGCTGACCCCCGATGAGTTCGAGGAACACTTCGGAGCCCTCCCCACGGACGGGGAGGGCTGAGCATGTCTGCCACCTACACGGCCGAGCGAGCCCGGTTACTGAGCGTGCTCGGGGAGAACCTGCGGAGCCTCCGCGTGCAGCGAAACCTCGCGCAGGAAAGACTCGCGGAAATCGCCTCCCTCCATCGCAACGAGATCGGCGTGTTGGAGCGGGGACAGGGCGAGCCAGGCGTGCTCACGCTGCTGATCGTCGCCGACGCGCTGAGGGTCCCGCCACACGTCCTGCTCGACGGGCTGCCTGTGCCGATGGAGCGCAGGTCCCGGAGAGCCTGATCGAAGGGGACGCCACGTCAGCAAGGCCGGGCGCTTGGCGCCTACGCGCACACAGGAGACGAGGGGTCCGCAAGCGGACCCCTCAGACCCCTGTCGGCCAATGGTCGGTCGATGCCCCGATCGGAGCCTGCCTCACCGCCTCCTCCACCTCGTCGCGCAAAAAGATCCAGCGCCGGCCGAGCTTGCGCCCAGGGAGAACCCCGCGCCGGGCGTATTCGAGCACCGTCGAGATCGGCAGGTGCAGCAGTTCGGCGACGTCGCGGCCGTCGAGGACATCCTCGCGCGTCAGCCGAGGACGGGTTGGAGTGGATGTGGGAATGGCGCTCATCGAGCTGGGCTGAGAAGCGGGCTTCTGTGTTATTGACCCTGAGCGCGGCAAAACGGCCATCAAATTTTGCGAATGCCCGGCCACGCCCGACCGACACCCCGCCTTTTCCCAACTCCAGCGACGCGCGCTGACACCCCCGACCTATCCCGGCAACCCCGCCGGTCGCCGCCAGCCACGCCCCCAAGTCCGTAACGCCGGACCTTCCACCCCCTTCGGGTCGCTTCGCTCCCCTTCCAGCACAGACTACGGGTATGAAATACGGGGTGGGCTGTTGTCCGGTCGTGTTCGTAGGGTCGTTTGACCAGGACAGGGGTTCTTGTGGGAAGACGCAATGGTGGGGCAGGCCGTCGTGCATTTGGGCTGTGAGCCCGTCAATGACTATATGGCCGCCCCTGCGACTCACCTGGTTGGGCTGAGAGCCCGAATCCGTATTTGTCGCTTGCCCGCCGCGCCTTCCAGTTTGATAGTTCGATGGCTGGTGAAAGGAGCGGGAAGTGCGGTTTTTCGGTGTTGATGTTCACTTGGAGTTCTGCGAGATCGCGGTCGCTGAGGGCGGCAAGGTCTCGCAGGTCGGGCGGATCGCGAGCACACCGGAGGCGATCAGGGAGTTCGCGCGGGGTCTCGGCGGCGAGGATCAGGTCGTCTTGGACGCCAGCGGCAGCGTGATGGCGATCGCGAGGATCCTGCGGGAAAGCAACGTTGGGCGGGTCATCGTCTCTAACGCGGCGCAGACGCGCGCGATCTCTCACGCGCGCGTAAAGTCCGACCGCTTTGACGCGGCGATGCTCGCCAGGCTCCTCTCGGCGGGAATGCTCAGCGAGGTATGGGTGCCGGACGAGGCGACGCTTGCGCTACGCCGCCGGGTCGCGCGGCGCGCAGCTTTGGTGCGGGCGCGCACCCGGATCAAGAACGAGGTGCATGCCGTTGTGATGCGCTGTCTGCTTGGCCGTCCCCCTGTGAGCGATCTGTTCGGCCGCAAGGGACGCGTCTGGCTGGCCGAACAACAGCTCCCGGAGGAGGAGGCCGAGACGGTAGCTGGCTGTTTGCGCCAGATCGACTTCCTGGACAGCGAGATCGCTCTGCTTGACCAGAAGATCGCCGAGCAGGCCCTCACATGGCCGGGGCTGTGCAGACTCTTGACGATCCCCGGCGTGGATATCGGGACCGCGGCGGCGGTAATCGCAGCCGTGGGAGACATCTCTCGCTTTCAGACCTCGGGGCAGCTGGTCGCCTACCTCGGCTTGGACCCGAAGGTCCGCCAGTCCGGCTCAGAGCCCGCTCGCTACGGGCACATCTCAAAGCGCGGCAACGCGCAGGCCCGCTCGATGCTGGTCGAGGCGGCATGGATCGCGATCCGCAGCCCCGGTCCCCTGCGTGCGTTCGGGGAGCGCGTTCGTGCTCGCCGAGGCGCCCAGGTCGCCGCCGTAGCTGTCGCACGCAAGCTCGTCGTTCTCTGCTGGCATCTGCTGAGCAAGGACGAGGACTACGCGTTCGCACGACCGTCGCTGACGCGCCAGAAGACCCGCCGGTTGGAACTCACCGCCGGCGCGTCACGCCGGCCACGACGCCATGACGGGGCAACCGTCTCACCGACGGCCGCTCAGCGCGCGGCGGAGCTCCAGCTGCAAACCCAGGCAGAGCTCGCCTACCGGCGCTTGGTCGATGACTGGCGCTCAACAGCACCAAAGGGTGGTGCGGGCGCGACACCGGGGCGCGCATCTCAAAAGCCCATAAAGGGCAAAGCCGCGCGGCAGGCCACAAGCCCCTGACGCCTGCGCTTCGCTCACGTCAGTCACCCGCACCACAACAAATCATCCCACTCCCAAACACTCGACGCGACCCCACCGCCGATGCGTCTCCCTGCGCCACGAAACGCCCCCAAGCGCAACAAGAACGGCCGTACAGACCAGATGCACACGCCTCCAGGCACTGTGCGATCGCTGTGCCGCCGGAGCGCACCCTCAAGCGTGGAGACGCGCCCCCAGCAACCCCAAAGAAAAGCTCACACAGCCCTTGACTTTTCATCCGAACATGCACGCCAAAGCGAGCGCTGTGTGATCGCTGTGTGACGAAGTCGTTGGCCGGTTGAGCGCGCTCGCGGTCAATAACCATGTGATGACCGCAGCCAGCATCGGTGCCGCCAGGGGCGGCGGGTACGCCCGCTATCTGGAGAGCAAGACCGTCGAACCCGAGCGCGGCGACTACTACCTGACCCCAGACGGCGAAATGGCCCAGGCCCCCGGCCGGTGGCTCGCCGACGCCGAGACCCTGGAGAAGTTGGGGATCGAGACCGGCGCGTCGGTGGATGGCGCGGACTTCATCGCGCTGATGGAGGGCCGCCACCCCGGCACCGGCCGGTGGCTTCGCCCGGAGGGCGCCGGCGGCGGACGGGGCGGCGGGATTGACGCGACGTTCAGCGCACCAAAGTCCGTCTCGACGGTCTGGGCGCTCGGGGACCCGTGGCAACGCGATCAGATCGAGCAAGCGCACGCCAGGGCAGTCGAGCAAACGATCCACCACCTGCGAGAGCAGGTGCCCGTCGTGCGCCGCCGCTACAGCGGCCAGGTCGTCGAAGAGCACGCCAAGGACGTGATCGCCACCGAGTACCGGCACACCACCGCCCGCGGAGTCTCCGGCGCTCAGGCGCCGGACCCGCAGCTACACAGCCACGTCGTCATCACCGGCGCTGTCCGTGAGGACGATCGGATCGTCGCCGTCGCGTCGCGGCCGATCTTCCGCAGCGCACGGGAGCTTGGTGCGTTCTACCGCGCTGCGCTCGCCGAGGAATTGGTGCGGGAGGGGTACGCGATCGAGCAGGGCACAGGCAAGGACGCCCGGTACTTCGAGATCGCAGGTGTCCCCCGCGAGTTGTGCGACGCGTTTTCGGGCCGCTCCCGAGAGGTCGCCCGCGCGGCGGAGCGCTTCCGTGCCCGGTACGGCCGCGCGCCCGAGCGCGGGGAGCTTCGTAACCTCGCGCTCGAGAACCGCCGCTCCAAGGAGCTGACCACACGCTCGGACCTACAACGAGTGTGGGCCGAGACCGGGCGCAGCCACGGGTTCGGGCCGGATGAGACCGTGCGGCTGGTCGGCGCATCCCGGCGCCCTGCAGCCGAGCGCGCGATCGAGGATCGCGTCGAGGCGAAGCTCACCGAACACCACGCCGTCTTCGACGAGCGCGACCTGCGCGCCGTCGTGCTGGAGCAGGCCGCCGGGGAGCTGGCACCCGATGAAGCGCTCGCCGTCGCGCGGGGGATGGTCCGCGACCGGCGGGTGCTGACCTTGGAAGGCGGGCGGATGACGACGTTTGCCGTGCGCGCCCAGGAGCAAGCGATCGAGCGCCGCGCCGCCCAGCTCGCCCAGCCCGCAGGCCAAGGTGTCGGCAGCATCGCCCGCGAACACGCAGCCCGTGAGGTCGCCGAGCGCATCGGCGGGCCACTCAGCCCCGAGCAGCACCGCGCGCTCGAAGTTCTCACCGGCCCCGGGCGCGCCGCGGTCCTCGTCGGCCCCGCCGGCACCGGTAAGGGAGTGGTGATCGACGCCGCCGCACGCGCCGAGCAGCACGCCGGCCGCGAGACGATCGGCGTCGCGGTGTCCGGGTCCACCGCAGAGCGCCTCGGCGCCCACAGCCCCGCGCTCGCCGGGCAGACACTCACCCTCGACTCGCTGGTCGCCCGCGCAAACACGGGCACCCTCCCCGTGGGCAGGGACACCACCGTCATCCTCGACGAGGCAGGAATGGTCGATCACAAGCGCCTCGATGAGCTGACCGCGCTCGTGGAGCGCTCCGGAGCAAAGCTGATCGCCGTCGGTGACGGCAAGCAGCTCCCCTCGATCGGTCCCGGCGGCATGTTCGACCGGCTCGCCAATCATGCGCCTACCGCCGAACTTGCGGACATCCACCGCACCAAGGACCCCGCCGAGCAGCGCGCGTGGCAAGCGCTACGCGCAGGAGAACCCGAGCGTGCGATGGCGCACTACGCCTCACGAGGCCAGCTGCACCTCTCCGACACCCGAGACCAAGCCGCAGAGGAAGCCGTACAGACATGGGCCGCGCTCACGGAGGGCCGCGATATCCGCGAGGTGGCGTTGATCGCCGACGCCTCCAACCAGGAGATTGACCGGCTCAACGCCCGCGCCCAACACCTCCGCGCACAACGAGGCGAACTCGGACACCACGAGATCCCGCTGCCTGGCGTCCATTACGGGCTGCGCGAAGGCGACCTCATCGCATTCACCACCCAGCACCGCCCGCCAGCACAGCCACGGGTCGAGAACGGCACCCGTGGACAAGTCAGCTCCATCCACCAACAGGGCGTAACAATCACGCTCGACGGGACACGGCGCAAGGTTCAGCTCGCCGACGAGGATCTGGCGTCACTCAGGCTGGCATACGCGCAGCATATCTACCGCCAGCAGGGCGCGACCTTTGAGCGCTCCGTCGTACTCACCGGCGGATGGCAGACCAGCAAGGAGACCGCCTACGTCGAGGCGACGCGCTCACGCCACGGCACCGACTGGTTCATCGCGCGCGACGACCTCGGCGAGGAAGGACAGGACGCCGAGCGGATCATGCGCCTGGCCCAGAGGATGACCAACAGCCGCGCACAGGTGCCATCGCTCGCGCACCCGGAGCGCCTCGACTCCGGCTGGACCCCGAGTCACAACCCTCTACGGCTTCGCTCGGCTCTTTCTCCAACACGCTGGCTGACCCGCACTCCCAGCCACGATATTTCCGACCACCGTTCGATTCGCGGACGCTGATAGAGCCGCCAGGTTCGGCCGGCCTTACCGCAAAGCCTCCACCGTTGCCGCTGGCCTTACCACCAGCACCTCGCCTGCTTAGAGTTCGGCCAATCCGACCCATCCTGGGACACCAACCCCCATGGTCGACTGGGATCTTGTAGTCTGCCCGGTCGAGCCGAGATGAGCCAGTTCCACGTCAGTCAGATCGAGACTCACCTGAGGTCAATCTACCAGGCCGACTACTGGCAGGAAAGCCTCGACGATGTCTCGAACATGTCGCGGCTGCTCGCCCTTTATGCCATAGAGTTCGTCTTGGACCTGGATGAGGGGAATCAACGAGTCGTCGAGATAACCGACGGCACCCAGGACCGGGGAATCGATGCTGTCGGTGTTGACGAGGCGGCGAAGCAGGTTGTATTCGTCCAGTCCAAGTGGCGGCAGGATGGGTCCGGATCCATGGGGCTGGGTGAGGTTCTCAAGTTCCTGTCTGGAGTGAGGTCTCTGCTGGGTATGAAGACCGACGATGCGCCGGTACACGCTTCAGAGGCGACGAAGGCAGCCGTCCGCGATCTGCTCAAGACACCAGGGGCACGGATCCGGTTGGTCACTGCAACAACTGCCATAAATGCGCTTGCGGCTGAGGTGGATAGGCCGATCTCGGAACTCCTTGAGCAGCTGAATGATCTTGAGGGCATCGAGCCTCTCGCAACACACCAGCACCTTGCCCAGGGCGATCTCTTCAACTCGATTGCAGATGAACCCCACCCGGCCGTGGACATTCAGCTACAGATGCTTGATTGGGGAAGGGCGTCTGAGCCGCAGAAGATGTTCTACGGGCGCGTCAGCGCCGCCGAGATCGCGGGATGGTTTGCCGCGCATGGGACGGATCTCTTCGCAGAGAATATCCGAGTTGTGCTTCCGCGCTCCGACATCAATGAAGGTATCTTGGACACTATCGCAAACGACCCTGACCGCTTCGTCTATTACAACAATGGAATCACGATGCTCGCCGAGTCTATTGAGATCGGACCTGGTGGCGCACTCAACCGTGAAGTGGGTTACTTCAAGCTCAGCGGAGCTAGCATTGTCAACGGTGCGCAGACGGTGTCGACCCTCGGGTCGGCACTGGGAACCCAACATGAGCCAAATCTCGGTGCCGCCGTCGTCTTGGTCAGGTGCATTGAGGTTCCTAAGGCAGACGGTGATTTGGGGCGTAGCATCACTCGCTACGCCAACACTCAGAATGAGGTCTCAAGCCAGGACTTCGCCTTCCTCGATTCTGAGCAACATCGGCTCGCTCGTGAGCTGCAAGTCTTGGGACTTGAGTACCTGATTCGCGCGGCTGAGGTGCCGAAATCAAAGGATCGTTCCAAGGTCATCGACGTACGGAGTGCCGCGGTGGCGCTTGCCTGCTCTTCACCTAGCGTGGCTCATGCGGTCGTTGCTAAGCGAGAGGTATCACGACTCTTCTCAGACAGCTCGATTTATTCCGCCCTGTTCAACGCCCAAACGGACCCCCTTCGTCTTAGCCGAGCGGTAGAGATCACCGCGCGCGTCGATGCTCTCCTTGATGAGACGGAGCGCAAAACGGACGGTGTGGAAGCCGGCGTCGCGGTCCATGGGCGTCGAGTCATCGCTCACTTGGTCATGAGGAAACTTGGAGACAGCTTTCTGATCGATACGGAAACAAATCTCGCCGTCGGACTAGCGGATTTGCACGATGAGGTTGCGGATTACGTCGGCAAGCTGGTGTCGGTCTTTCCGGCCAACGCATACCCAGGCAACGTCTTCAAGAACCAGGCGCGCGTAGGCCAACTTCTCCAGGACGCGGGCCTGGTCGCCTGATTGCAGGTCAGAGGCTTCCTCGGCCGACCCGACCGCGCGTGGCGGCGCCGCTTACACGCGAGGGGCGAGTCGCCCAGGTCGGCTTCGCTCCTGGCGGCTTGCTTGATCGCGTTGCGGATCATGCTGCCATTGCGGTGGTGGCTGGAGTGGAACCCCCTTTTGACGGACATGATGATCTGCCCACGCTTTGATGGAGTTGTCCGCGAAAGTCGGGTCCACCCCAAATCGAAGGCAACCTCCGGCCTGCAAACCGGGGCCAGCCCGATTCCCCGCAAAATGCGGGCGAGTGTGGTACTCGCTCGCGGTACTCTCGTCCAGCTCCGAGCACCACGCGAGTACCACAACCCAAAGAAAAAGCCCCGATTACCAGGGCTTTCCCTCGACGGGAGCGACGGGACTCGAACCCGCGGCCTCCGGCGTGACAGGCCGGCGCTCTAACCAACTGAGCTACGCCCCCGCGTGGAGGCCGGGACGGGAGACGATCCCGCGGCGGCGCAACGCGCGAGCGCACAGTATGGCAAGCCGGGGGCGGGGGAGCTAGTGGGGGACCGTCGAAGGGACACTACACCCAAAGCTGGCCAGCCAGCCAGGAATAGGGTAGGCTACGGGTGTGCCCCTGGTAGGCCCGCCTCCCCCGCGCCCATTCAACCCGTTTGCGGTGATGGTGGACGATGTGCGCAAAGACCTGCGCAACGGGGTCCCGTACCCCCCGGGGGAGCGGACGTGGAGCATGGGGCGCACGCGGCGCTTCGCGCGGGAACCGTTGGGGCTGCTGTTGGAGTGCTATGAGCGGCACGGGGCGGTGTTCACGATCAGGTTGTTGCATGGGAATGTGGTGTTCATGTTGGGGCCGGAGGCGAACCACTACATGACGGTGTCGCATGCGTCGAACTTCACGTGGAGGGAGTCGCACTTCAGGGACCTGATTGGGCTGTTGGGGGATGGGCTGTTGACGATCGATGGGGAGTTCCACAGGCGCTCGCGCAAGATCATGCTGCCGGCATTCCACAGGGAGCGGATTGGGGCATCGATTGGGGTGATGATCGAGGAGACGGAGCGGGCGCTGGAGAGATTCGGGGTGGGGGAGACGGTGGACCTGTACATGTGGACGCGAGACCTGGCGCTGCGGATCGCGATGCGGGCACTGTTTGGCCTGGACCCGGAGGGGGAACCGGCCCGCAGGACGGACGCGGCGGGTCTGTTTGAGCGGGCGCTGTCGTTCTACGCGACGGAATACGCGGCGCGGTTCCTGCGGGGACCGTTCACCCCGTGGGCGCGCTTGCGCGGCGCGGCGCGGGGCCTGGACGGGGTGATCTACGCAGAGATCGCACGGCGGCGGCGGACCGGGGAGCGGGGGGAGGACGTGCTGAGCCTGCTGCTGGACGCACGGGGGGAGGAGGGGGAGGCGCTGAGCGACGTGCAGGTGCGGGACGAGGTGATGACGCTGCTGTTTGCGGGCCACGACACGACGACATCGACGGTGGCGTTCATGTTCTACGAGCTGGCGCACAACCCGGAGATTGCCTCGAGCGTGGTGGCGGAGCAGGGGGAGCGCCTGGGGCCGGGGGGGCCGACGGCGGAGCAGCTGATGGGGGGCGAGCTGGGAGAGCTGGAGATGGTGCTAGAGGAGACGCTGCGAATGTACCCCCCGGCGTGGATCGGCCCGCGGCGGTCGGTGGAGCCGTTCGAGTTCCAGGGGATCGCGGTCCCGGGGGGAGCGTATGTGAACTACTGCTCGTGGGCCTCGCACCACCTTCCGGACGTGTTTGCAGAGCCGGAGCGGTTTCGCCCGGAGCGATTCTCCGCGCAGGAGCGGGCGGGGATCCCGAAGGGAGCGTACATCCCGTTTGGGGGGGGATCGCGGACGTGTATAGGGATGCGCTTTGGGCAGCTCGAGGTGCGGACGATCGCGACGCTGATCTTGAGCCGCTTTTCGCTGGAGCTCACGGAGGGCTTCGAGCTGGGGATCCGCCAGATGCCCACGATCAGCCCGGCGGGGGGGCTGCCAATGATGGTGCGGGAGCGCTCGCGGGCGCCCACGGCTACTGCGTATGCGGTGGACCGGCGGGTGGCTATCTGAGCGCGGAGACGCTAGCCTTGAAACTGGCAGCACGGCAGCACGGCAGCACGGCAGCACGGCAGCACGGCAGCACGGCAGCACGGCAGCACGGCAGCACGGCAGCACGGCAGCACGGCAGCACGGCAGCACGGCAGCACCGGGGGCGCGTAGCTCAGTTGGCCAGAGCACCTCGTTTACACCGAGGGGGTCGCCCGTTCGAGTCGGGCCGCGCCCATCCTGCAGGCATCGCCCAGTTGCGCATCGGCTTTACTGAGGGGGGAGTTGGGAGGGGCGGGCGGACGGAGATCTTGGCCGCCCCTACTACGCCTCCTACCGGGATGCGTCCTGAGCGCACGGGGCGGCCGCCCGCTCGCGATGGGGTCCCATCTAAAATGCCATCGAAGGTCACCCGTCCGATCGAGACGCCCCGTCCCCGGAATCCCCATATATGACTACCGAGAGCTCCCCCGCGCAGATAACCGAGGACTCCCCAGTGCGGGTAGCCGTGATTGGGGCGGGCCCGGCGGGCTTCTATGCGGCGGGGCACCTCCTCAAGGACTCGGGGGGGCGGATCGAGGTGGACATGATCGAGCGGCTACCGACCCCCTGGGGCCTGGTGCGCTCGGGGGTGGCGCCGGACCATCCGAAGATCAAGTCGGTGACACGGGTGTACGAGAAGACGGCGGGGCACCAGCGGTTCCGGTACTTCGGCAACGTGGAGGTGGGGCGCGACGTGAGCAGGGAGGAGCTGCTCTCCCACTATCACGCGATCGTGTACGCGACGGGAGCCCCGGCGGATCGCCCGCTGGGGATCGCCGGGGAGGACTTGCCGGGGAGTTGGGCGGCGACTGACTTCGTGGGCTGGTACAACGGCCACCCGGACCACCCGGATCTAGAGTTCGACCTGGGGTGCGAGCGGGCGGTGGTGATTGGCAACGGCAACGTGGCACTGGATGTGGCGCGCATGCTGGTGCTCTCCCACGAGGAGCTATCGCGTACGGATATGGCCGATCACGCGCTGGGGGCGCTGGAGCACAGCGCGATCCGGGAGGTGGTGGTGGTTGGCCGGCGGGGCCCGGCGCAGGCGGCGTTCACGAACCCAGAGGTGAGGGAGCTGGGGGAGATGGGGGAGGCGGATGTGGTGGTGGACGGCGCGGAGCTCGAGCGGGGGCTGGCCGTGACGGACCCGGGGGCGAGTGGGATCGCCACTGAGAATGTACGGATTCTGCGGGAGTACGCACAGAGGACGGCCGCTGGGGATGATGGCGGCGCAGATGGGCACCCCGGACCCGGGCAGGTAACCGGGGGGAGGCGGCGGATAGTGCTGCGCTTTCTGCTCTCTCCGGTGGAGATCCTTCCGGGGAAGGATGGGTTGGTGGGGGCCGTGAGGTTGGCGCACAACGAGCTTGTGGCGACGCCCGATGGGAGCCTGCGGGCGCAGCCGACGGGAGCGGTCGAGACGATCCCGGCGGGGCTGGTGTTGCGAGCGATCGGCTACCGCGGGGTGCCGATCCCGGGAGTCCCCTTTGACGAGCGCCGGGGGGTGATCCCCGGCGAGGGGGGCCGGGTGGTGGGAGCGGAGGGGCGGTGCCGGGGGGAGTACGTGGTGGGGTGGGTCAAGCGTGGCCCGACGGGTGTGATTGGGACCAACAAGCGGGATGCCCAGGAGACGGTGGACGCGATCTTCGAAGACCTTGCGGCGGGCCTCCTGCTGCAGCCGCGGGCCCCGGATCCGGGGGAGCTGGAGGAGACTTTGCGGGAGCGCCAGCCCGAGCTGGTGACGTACGCGGGGTGGTCGGAGATAGATCGCCACGAGCGCGAGCGGGGCGAACCGGCGGGGCGCCCGAGGGTGAAGCTGACGCGGATCGAGGAGATGCTGCGTGTGGCCGCCGAGGAGCTCCCGACGCGCTGAGCCGGTCCCCAGCCTTTTTCTCTTCTCTCTGAGGCTCTCTCTCCGCGCCCGCGCCTCTTCTCGTGCGCTCCTGGAGTGCTCTCCCTCCGAGCCCTCTCCCCGCGAGCTCCCTCCCGCGCCCCGAGAGCCCTCTCCCTCCAAGCTCCCTCCCGCGCCCCCCGAGAGCCTCTCCTCCTCGAGCCTTCTCTTTTGCGCTGAGAGCCCTCTCCCTCCGACGAGCCCGCTCTTGCGCGCTCTCCAAGGGAGACTCCTCCCAACAACCGGGCCGCCCTACACGGAGAGCCTTCTCACGCGCAGGATCATCTTGCGCTGAGAACCACCCTTTGCGGAGGCCGCTCTACGCGCAGAGCTTCTCGGAGTGCGCCCTGAGCGCACCCAGGCCCCGGTCCATCGGAAAGATCGAGGTCCTCATTTTATTGGAACTCCCTTTAAAGGGGAAGATTCGCAGATACAAAATAGACGTTTGTTCGAATCAGTCCATCAAAGGTGAAACGAAGTGTTACATAGAGCGAATAACACTCGTAAAGAATTCGAACGAGGGAGCAATCCGCATGTATTCGAACCACCCGAGGACCTCCGCCGGAGGCGTCCGGACCCGTCGCTGGACCACGACGGCTCTGTCGGCGGTGCTGATTGCGGCGCTGGCCGTGATACCCACCGCTACCGCACTGACCGACACGGGCGCGCCAGGATCCAGCGGCGACTCCACGCGCGGCCCGGCCACTGCGGTCAAGCCCCTGGTGACGCCCGGCGAACTGCTTCCCGCGGGGGAACTCAAGGCGCTGCTCGCGGACCTCCCCCTGAAGGATCTGAGCGCGGCACACCTGGCTCACTACCTCGCGGGGGTGGAAGGGTTGAGCGGACTCGCGGGCCTGAAGGGCCTGCTCGGCGGAGAACTCGGTGCGGCGGGCCTCGAACAGGGCCTACGCGAAGCAATTGAAAAGCTCCAGCTGAGCAATACGGCCACGCTGGGGGAACTCGCCAACGTCGAAGAGGTGCTCCCGGCGCTCGAAGGCAAGCTGGGGGGATTGCTCAAAACGCTGCTCGGGTCGCTCCTCGACGAAAGCCAGCAGATGGCGCTGGAAGGCGCGCTGGGGACGCTCAACCTCGACGAGCTCGCGGGCTCCCTGCTCGGCTCAGCGCGGTCCGGCGAACAGCTCACCACCGAACTCGCCAACCTGACGGGGGGGATGTTTGGGGAGCTGGGTACGGAAGGCAAGCTCGAAGGGCTGCTGGGCTCCGAACTCACGGGGGGGTTTGCGCCAAAGACCGTTGAAGAAGTGGCGGGAGAACTGAAGAAGACCCCGGAAGCGGTGAGCGAAGAACTCGGTCAGACGGCGGGGGAACTACCGAAGACAGCGACGATGCTCACGGCACCGCTCAAATCGGGAAAGCTGGTGGGCGTAGCACCCAAGGTGGGGGGGCTCGCACTCGGCCTGCTGGAAGGCTTGGGGGAAGGCGCGGGCAAAGGGGGCGGTGAAGGCTCCGGGGAAGGTGGCAGTGGCTCAGGGGAAGGTGGCAGTGGCTCGGGTGGCTCAGGAGGTGCGGGCAACGGAGGTGGCAACGGTTCAGGCGGGTCGGGTGGCAGCGGTGGCAGCGGCTCCGGTGGCAGCAGCGGCTCCGGTGGCAACGGCTCCGGGGGTTCGGGCGGCCCCGGCGCAAGCAGCGGCCCTGGAGGCTCAGGGGGCTCCGGCGGTGGCCAGGGCGGGCCGGGCGGCACGGCGGGTCAAACGACGATCCTCCTGACGATGCCCGACTCGCCTTCCCCCCAGAAGACACCCGCTGCGGGGAGTGGGGCGGGGAGGGTTGGGTTCCTGAGCCGCCGGGTGCGGGGCGGGGTGGCCACGATCGTCATATGGGCACCGGCCGCGGGCACGCTTACGCTCGCTGGCCGGGGGGTGCACGCTGTCCACGCGAGGGCGATCAAGGCGGAGCGCATAGTGCTGAAGGTGAGGCTCTCCAAGGCATCCACCGCCTCGCTGCGCAGAAGCCACCGCCACTCGGTGAGGGTGAAGCTGAAGGCCTCATTCAAGTCGGCGAGCGGCTCGAGCTCCACGGCGACGATGACGGTGACCTTCGCGTAGCGCCCCGGCCTGCTCCCAGGGGTCCAACTCCGGCGAGCCCCGGGGTTGGACCCACTGGCGGGGGCGGCCACCTCCCAGCGAACCCAAGATCGACCCCCCACTAGCGGGAAGCGGCCACCTCCCAGCGAACCCAAGATCGACCCCCCACTAGCGGGAAGCGGCCACCTCCCAGCGAACCCAAGATCGACCCCCCACTAGCGGGAAGCGGCCACCTCCCAGCGAACCCAAGATCGACCCCCCACTGGCGGGAAGCGCCACCCGCGGCGAACCTAAGATCGACCCCCCACTGGCGGGGGGCGGCCACCTCCCAGCGAACCCAAGATCGACCCCACTAGCGGGAAGCGCCACCCGCGGCGAACCCAAGATCAGCACCCAACTGGTGGGGAGCGCACCCATGTGCCAGACTGTTGCGCCGTGCGCGCCGTTAGCTCATCGGGCAGAGCGCCGGACTTTTAATCCGGTGGGGCGGGTTCGAGTCCCGCACGGCGCATTCCCCAGAAGCCCGCGTAGAGGACGCGGCGATCGCGAAAGGACGCATCGAGCCGCCAGCCGCCCTCGACGCTCGTCCCACGCTGGGCGACTGCCCGGTGAGCCGCTCGATTAGCCCTCCGAGGCTCCCGCGGAGAAGTCAACCGTCGCCGGCGAACCCTCCCCGCCCCGGCCTGAGCCGCCCGACGACTCCTAAAAAAGCGGACGTGAGAGACAACATGTCTTCAATGCGTCATGCTTGGGGGTGGGATGGGCGAGCTGTTGTCGCTTCAAGGGGTGAGCAAGAGCTACCGCCGTGGGGGACGGCGGCTGCGGGTACTGCTCGATGCCTCACTCGAAATCGGGGAGGGCGAGGTGGGAGCGGTCGTCGGCGCGCGCGACGAGGGCAAGACCTCGCTGCTGAAGATCGCCGCCGGGATCGAGCAGCCGGACACGGGCGAGGTGCGGCTCGGCAGCCTCGAGTTGACGGGGCTCTCCGAGAACGAGCGCGCGCGGCTGCTCGGTGACGAGATCGCGTGGACCCATCGCCAGGGCAGCGGGCTGAAGCTCGAGGTACTCGACTACCTCGCCCTGCCGCTCGCGATGGGGCGCGGTTATCGGCGAGGCGTGGCGCGGGCTCGCGCGAAGAAGGCGCTCGAACGGGTGGGCGCCACACACTCCGCGGAACGTCGCTGGGCAGAGCTCTCGGACTGGGAGCAGCTGCTTGTGGGACTCGCTCGGGGGATTGTGTGCGAGCCCCGGCTGCTGGTGGTGGATGACGTGATCGACGGGCTCGGGATGCGCCGCACACGGGAGGCGGGCGAGCTGCTCCTGGCGCTGGTGCGGGAGCTGGGGT
This sequence comes from uncultured Solirubrobacterales bacterium, assembly GCA_963747875.1. Classification (GTDB taxonomy): domain Bacteria; phylum Actinomycetota; class Thermoleophilia; order Solirubrobacterales; family Solirubrobacteraceae; genus Palsa-744. The sequence goes on along the minus strand of CAVVGU010000001.1, from coordinate 2,936,561 downwards.
GCGGAGTCCTGATGAGCGCCTCGGATCTCGAGGCGGTGCTGATCGCGGACCGCGTGTGGTCACTGGAGCGGAGGCGACTGAGCGTGCTCTCAGAGCAGGCCGTCATGGAAGCCCAGATCATCGAGTTTCCGAGACCGGCGCGCGCCGATGGGTGATCGCACATGACCGCCCCGCGGCCTGTGACCCCGCAGCTCGTGACCGCCCCGCAGCCCGTGACCGCCCCGCGGCCTGTGACCCCGCAGCTTGTGGCCGCCCCGCAGCCCGTGACCGCCCCGCGGCCCGTGACCGCCCCGCGGCCTGTGACCCCGCAGCTTGTGGCCGCCCCGCAGCCCGTGACCGCCCCGCGGCCCGTGACCGCCCCGCGGCCTGTGACCCCGCAGCTTGTGGCCGCCCCTCGGCTCGTGACCGCCTCGCGGCCTGTGACCCCGCGGCCCGTGACCGCCCCGCGGCCTGTGACCCCGCAGCTTGTGGCCGCCCCTCGGCTCGTGACCGCCTCGCGGCCTGTGACCCCGCGGCCCGTGACCGCCCCGCGGCCTGTGACCCCGCAGCTTGTGGCCGCCCCTCGGCTTGTGACCGCCCCGCAGTTTGCTCGAAATGTTTCTGACCGTGGGGAGGGCCCTGTTTACCGCATGCCCAAGCCGCCTGTCCCTTGCGATGACAGATGTCTTCCAATGTCCAGGAGACCGGAATCATTCAGGGCAGGCGCATATAAGCTCCAATTTCCAATACGATCGTGTTGCGATGGCACCACCACGTAAAGGTGACTTCACCGCCAGCATGGCGATCCTGGGCTTAGTGGTTCAGAAGGCCGACACAGTCAATGGTCTAGGAACGCGGCTGGTCGAGCGGTTCCCCCACGCTCAATGGTCGCGATCGGTCGCACATAACAGCCTGCCCAGTCTCGAAAAGCAGGGGCTCGTGCGCATGGTCGACCAGGGTGCGGAGCGCGCCTTGGATCGCTACGAGGCGACCGACGAGGGCGTTGAAGAGTTCCGGGAGTGGTTGCGTACGTCCTCCGCAGCGCCCGTCGCGCTGCGCGATGCCGTGCACGCCAAACTCGAGCTCGCCGGCGAGGAGGATCTACCCGACCTGATTGCCGCGATCCGCGAGGAGGAGGAGGCGTGCGCGTTGCAGTTCGCCGCCGCCAGCTCGCGTCTCAACATCGAATGGCAGCGCAAACGCCTCGGGCCCCCGAGCGGAACGGACCCAATTGGCAGGGTCCGCAGCGCGCTGCTAACCGACGAAGCGATGCTGTGGGGGATGCGGGCCAGGCGACTGCGGCGCCTGCGCCAGGAGCTCGAAGACCCAAGCGATGAGATCGACTCCCCCGGAGGTGACGATGGGTGAGCTGCTGGCACTGCGATCGGTGCGTAAGGAGTACGCGAGGGGTGAGCGGACGATGCGAGTGCTGGCGGATATCTCACTCGAGGTCGGAGCGCAGGAGGTGGTGGCGATCGTCGGCGCGCGCGACGAGGGCAAGACAACGCTGTTGAAGATCGCCGCCGGAATCGAGACACCGAATGCGGGGGAGGTCTGGCTGGGAGATGTGGATCTCGCGCGTTGCAGCGAGCAGGAGCGCACGCGGCTACTCGGAGCAGAGATCGCGTGGACCCACCGGGAGGGCACCGGAGTCAAGTTCAAGGTGCTCGACTATGTGGGGTTGCCACTGGTGATCGGCCGCCACCGTGGACAGCGCGAGGCGCAGGATCTCGCGATCGACGCGCTCGAGCGGGTCGGTGCGGTGAGCTGCGCGGGGCAGCGCTGGGGTGACCTCTCCAACTGGGAGCGACTGCTGGTCGGCCTCGCGCGGGGGATCGCTTGCTCGCCGAGGCTGCTGGTGATCGATGACCTAATGGACGGCTTCAGTATGCGCCGCACACGCGAGGCGGGCGAGCTGCTGCTCACGTTGGTGGGAGAGCTCGGATGTGGGGTATTGATGAGCTCATCCGACATGGAGGCGGCACTAGCCGCCGACCGCGTGTGGTCGCTGGAGCGCGGACGGCTGAGCAAGCTCTCCGAGCGGGATGGGGGCTTGGCAGACGTGATCGACTTCCCCAGCGCGCGCCAGCATCACAGCTCGCGCGGCGTGGGAAGCCCGTGACCCGCCCAGTGCTCGAGCTGCGCGACCTCGTCAAGCACTACCGCGTCGGGGACGGCGATCCGATCCGCGCGGTTGACGGCGTATCGATGACGGTCACAGCCGGGGAGTTCGTGGCGCTCTATGGCCCCAGCGGATCCGGCAAGACCACCCTCCTGGAGTTGATCGCCGGCCTCTGCCCCCCGGACAGCGGCTCCGTGGTGGTAGAGGGTCGCGACGTTCTCACGATGTCGCGTAGGGAGAGCGACGAGTACAGGCTGCGCCACCTCGGGATCATCGGCCAGCCCCACAACCTGATCCCCGGAGCACGCGCGGTCGAGAACGCGTCGCTGAAGCTGTGGCTCTCCAACAAGCGCGAAGCGCGGCACACCATTGAACCGCTGCTGGAACGGCTTGGTCTCGGTGAGCGGATGCTGCACCGTACCGAGCAGCTCTCGATGGGTGAGCGCCAGCGGGTGCTGATCGCCCTTGCGCTGGCGACCGACCCCAAACTGGTGCTCGCAGATGAGCCCACGGGGACGCTGGACACCCAGCGCACCCGAGAGGTGCTCGCTCTGCTCCGAGAGCTCTGCCGCGAACGGGGCGCAGCGATCGTGCTCGCCACCCACGATCCGCAGGCGGCGGGTTTCGCCGACCAGGTGCATGAGCTGCGCGACGGGCACCTCGGGGAGTATCGGCCGGATCACGTGCTGGTACCCGCTCACGCCGCACACGAGTTCGAGTGACAATGACGAGGATGAGCCTCTCGGACATCCTCTTTCTCTACCGCGCGCGCCTGCGGGCGCGAGCGGTGCTCGTACAGGAGTGTTTTGCGATCCTTGGGATAGCCATCGGTGTGGCGCTGCTGTTCGCCTCCCAGGTCGCGAGCACGAGCCTCACTCATTCGGTCGCCCAGCTCACCAGCCAAATCGTCGGCAACACCCAGTTTCAGCTCGAGGCTCGCGGGCCGAATGGGTTCAGCGAACGGCTGCTGGGCGAGGTGCGGCGCGTACCGGGCGTGCAGATCGCCCAGCCGGTGCTCGAGCAGCAGGTGAGCGTGATCGGGCCCAACGGCACTCAGCGCTCGGTGGATCTGATCGGCACCGACCCACACTTCGCGCACTTCGCCGGTCCGCTGCTGCGGCGCTTCTCCTCGATTCAGTTAGCCGCACAACGGGCGATCGCGCTACCCGCCCCCCTCGCGCAGGAAATCGGGGGCGGATCGCTGGAGACAATCCAGCTGCAGGTCGGCGCGAGTGTGGTGCCGAGCCTGATCGGGGCCACACTCGGCGAATCCGATATCGGTGGACTGGTTCACAGTCCCGTCGCCCTCGCACCGGTCGCCTACGCGCAGGCGATCACCGGGATGCGGGGCCGTATCACCCGCATCTTCGTCCAGGCCCAGTCAGGACACAACCGCGAGGTGCAAGCCGGCCTCGAGCGGCTCGCCGCTACCGCACCGGTCGCGGTCGAGCCCGCGAGCTTCGAGTCCACGCTGTTCGCCGTCGCGGCCGCTCCCGAGAGCCAGGGCGAGACGCTCTTCTCGGCGGTGAGCGCGCTGGTGGGATTCATGTTTGCACTCAACGCGATGCTGATCACTGTGCCCACCCGCCGCAAACTGATCGATGACATCCGACCCCAGGGCGCCACCCGCCTGATGACCGTCCAGATCCTGCTCTTCGATGCCCTCGTACTCGGAGTGCTGGCGTGCATCGTCGGGCTCGCGCTCGGGGAGCTGCTCTCGATCGCGGTCTTCCACTCGACACCCGGCTACCTCTCGTTCGCCTTCCCCGTGGGGAGCCAGCGGATCGTCACATGGCAGAGCGTCGCGCTCTCAGTTCTCGCGGGAATGGCGGCCGCGTGCATCGGGGTGCTGTGGCCACTGCGCGACATCCTCGGGCGACCCCTCCAGGCCGAGGGGGCCGCCGCGGGACACGCGCGCCGGCGAGGCGCTATGCGATTGGGGGCGGGACTCCTTTCGCTGGGACTCACCGGACTCATTCTGCTGGTCCACCCGCAGGCGGCTAGTCTCGGTGATCTCACATTGATCGTCGCGCTCGTGTGCCTGTTGCCGTTCCTCTTCGATGGGCTGGTTGGATTGTTCGAGTGGGCGCAGCGCCCCTTCAACGGAGCGTCACCCATCATCGCCGTTACCGAGCTGCGTACGCCACCCACCCGCGTGCGCTCGCTGGCAATCGCAGCAACGGCGGCGGTCGCCGTATTCGGAACCGTTGCCGTGCAGGGGTCGCAGTCGAACCTCCAGCGCGGACTCGACGCCTCCGCGCGCGGCATCGACTCCAGCGCAGATGTGTGGGTTGTACCCAAGGGAGAATCCAGGGTATTCGCGACAACGCCATTCAAAGCGATCAACTTGCGCTCCCTCGACCACCTTCCGGGTATCAGCAATATTGGGGTGTATCGCGGAAGTTTCGTGAACTGGGGCGATCGTCGCCTCTGGGTGCTTGCACCGCCGAACAGCAGTAAACAGCCGATTCCTCCCAGCGAGCTTGTCAATGGCAGCCTCGCGGGCGCGACGGCAAGGCTCCGCGAAGGCGACTGGGCGGTACTATCCCAGGCATTGGCCAGCGAACACCACCTCCAAATTGGACAGACATTTGTGCTGCCCTCGCCCCACCCGACGATTCTCCGCGTCGCGGCGCTGAGCACAAACCTCGGATGGCCTCCCGGGACAATCATCCTGAACTCCAGCAGTTACGCTCACGCTTGGGCATCGGGCGCCCCCAGCGCCTATGAGATCCAAACCACACCCGGAGCTTCGCCGGTGTTGGTGCGAAATCTCCTGGTGCACAAACTTGGCCCCCAGAGTGGACTCACCGCAGAAACCGCCGCTGAACGTGAGCGGCTTCACTACGCACTCGCAAGCCAGGGGCTCGCGCGACTCGCGCAGATCCGACTGCTCGTTCTGATCGCCGCGATCCTGGCTGTCGCGGGTGCACTCGGGGCGATGATCTGGCAGCGTCGCGATCTTGTCGCCTTCATCAAGTGCGAGGGCTACCGGAGGGGCGTGCTATGGCGGTGGCTGTGCTGCGAGAGCGCACTACTGGTCGCAGCGGGCTGCTCAATCGGGGCGGTCTTCGGACTGGGTGGCCAGTTGGTTGTAAGCCACGCCCTGGCGAGTGCCACCGGCTTCCCGATCTCCCTTGACCTAGAAGCCCTCGCCGCCCTCTCAGGCTTCGCCCTCGTCAGCATTGTCGCCGTCGCGATCATCGCCTTGCCGGGCTATCTCGTGGTGTGCGTGCCTCCCAGGACAGTCAGCCCGGCGTACTGACGCACGCGTAGTCAAACCCCCCCGAGACCCCCGAGTCCAGCGTCGCCCTTAGGGCGAGCACTTCGTGCGCTCGGCCGCGCCGCCGCGCGCGAGTTGACGTGGGGATCGCCCGCCGTCGCCCGCGAGGTGTGCGCTTACCGATCCCTGGCAGCGGCGATCCCCGACGCCCCGATCCGCGGGGATGCGCTGAGCGCACTACGTGGCAAGCGCGGGCAAACCGACGGCGCGGCGCTTCTGTGGACGCTCCCGCACGCTCGCAATCTGAGCCTGCTGCGCATCTTCGTCGCTTATCAGATCGTGTGGGATTTCCTCGACAGCGCCAACGAGCGCGGTGTCACAGAGGGCCAAGAGAACGGTCGGCAATTGCACCTGGCGCTGATCGACGCGCTCGATCGGGAACGCGCGATTTCCGATTACTACCTCCACCATCCCTGGCGAGATGACGGTGGCTACCTAGGGGCCCTCGTCGAAATCTGTCGCGAAGGCTGCGCGTCGCTGCCCTCATTTGCGCAGGTTCACCAACTCGTCCTCCGCGAAGCAACCCGTGGTCAGGTGCTTGCCACCAACCACGAGCTCGATCCACCGCGACGGGATGCCGACCTCGAGGCTTGGGCGAGACAGGAGTTTCCCGCCGGCCATGAGGCTACATGGTTTGAGCTCACGGGCGCCGCCAGCGCTGGGCTGACGATCTTTGCGTTACTCGCCCTCGCCGCCGAACCGAGGTGCTCCGACACCGTTATAGCCGAAGTCCAAAGTGCCTATTTTCCATGGATTTCGACGACGGCGACGATGCTCGACAGCTATGTCGACCGGGTCGAGGATATTGCCAACAATGACCATTGTTATGTGGCTCACTACCGTTCGCCCGAGCATACGGCTACACGTATAGGTGAGCTCATAAGGCGCTCTCTCGATGAGGCTCGAGCGCTGCCCAACGGTGAGCGCCATACCGTCATTGCGGCCTGCATGGTCGCCATGTATCTCTCAAAGGACAGCGCTCACACCCGAGCGATGCGGGCGACCACCGATGCCCTTTTGGACACCGGCGGCTCGCTTACGCACATCTTGCTGCCAATCCTCCGATTGTGGCGAATTATCTACTCCCAACGTTCCGCATAGACAAACGAGAAAAGGAGACACAAATGCCATCCAACCAGCGAATTGCCACCAATGCCCAGAAGCAAGGTGAGCTCCCACCAACGGGGCCGTTTCCCCGCGCCGCCCAGACGTTAGCCTGTCGCCTATGGCCGCTTGCATACATGGAGCACTGTCAGGCACGCTACGGAGATCGCTTCACAGTTCATCCAATCGACATGCCTCCGCTTGTATTTCTTTCCAACCCACATGAGGTTCATGCTGTGCTCACGGCGTCACCGGACGTCCTGCATCCCGGCGCGGGGGGAGCTGTGGTGGCTCCCCTCTTCGGAGATGAATCGTTCACACTGCACGAGGGGAAGCGCCACATGTGCGTCCGCAATGCGATCCTGCCGGCTTTCCACAGAAGGGTGGCTCGGGCACACGCGGATACGGTCGCCGCAATTGTCGAGCGTGAGGTCGCCTCGTGGCCGCGGGACCGCGTTTTCCCAGTTCACGATCGCCTTCGAGGGCTTACGCTGAGGGTGATAATGAGGACCGTTTTCGGCGAGGAAGACGCGGAGTTCACAGAGCGACACACGCGGTTGCTGAGAATGCTGTCGGTGATGGCGAGCTTCCTGCTCCAGGAGCCGCGGTTGCGTCACCTGCCGGGCTGGCGTGCTACGTGGGGTCGATTCCTACGCCAACGCGAGGCGGTGGAGGAATCGATCTTCGCACTGATCGCCGAGCGTCGGCACGCGGGGCGCCACGGCGAGGATCTGCTCGGGGTGCTGCTCACGGCGCGCAACCTCGATGGCTCGCTGATGTCCGATCGCCAAGTGCGCGACAACCTCGTGTCGATTCTCATCGCGGGCCACGAGACGACATCCTCGGAGCTCGCTTGGGCCTTCCAGCTGCTCGCGCACAACCCAGCCGTGCAGGAGCGACTGGTGAACGAGCTCGATGGGAATTGTGGCGGGGATGGGGATGCATACGAGAATGGGGATGTGTACGGGAATGGAGGTGGGAGCAGGAATGGAGATATGAACATGATTGGGGATAGGAATGGAGATGGAGATAGGGGCGGAGCAGCGGATAGACATCCAGATGGAGATGGCGAGTACCTCGCCGCCACGATCCAGGAGGTCCTGCGACGGAGGCCCGTCTTCCCGTTCGCCGCACCGCGCGCCGTGGCACAGCCGATTGAGATCGGGAGTTGGACCTACCGGCCACCCACCCGCCTGCTGGCGTGCATCTACCTGTTGCACCACAACCCCCTGCTCTACCCAGATCCACACGCGTTCCGCCCGGAGCGCTTTCTGGGCGCACCCCCTTCCTCGCGGCTTTGGCTGCCGTGGGGGGGAGGGCGTAAGACTTGTCTGGGTCAACACCTCGCCCTGCTGGAGATGCGGACCGTCCTACGGGCCACCCTTGCGACACATACCATCTTGCCCGCGAGTGCTCGTATCGAGCGCCCACGGTGGCGCACCGTGATGGTCACTCCCCACGCCGGATCACGGATCATCCTACGCGCGCGTCGTTCTGTTCCAATCGGAACATCTTTGTTCCAATCGGAACGGATTCCTGGCTATCTGGTGGGGCAGCCGTCATGATCGCTCTTGGTAAGACCAATTGGGAAAACGCGGCGTATTCCGTTGGGCCAAAGTACGACCCAGCAGATGCGTGGCGGCGAGGGGACAGTGAAGGAGATGAGCAGATGCCGAGAGTAAAGACACCATCGCCGGGGGCCGCCGCAGAGTGGGCACCGGTGGTTCCAACCCTGCAGGAACCGCGCTACTCACAGTCGCTCGAGCGGGGCCTGGCGATCCTCGGCTGTTTTACTCCCACACGGCCGGTGCTCGGGATCGCGGATCTCGCAGATGAGCTTGGGATGAGCCGCTCCACCACCCACCGCTATGTGATCACCTTGACCCGACTCGGGTATCTACATCAGGGCGCCCGGCGCAAGTACCACCTCGCGCTGCGCGTGACGGACCTGGGGATGTCGGCGATGAATGCCACGGGCCTCCAGGAGCATGCCCATCCCTACCTCGAGGAGCTGCGTGCACGGACGGGGTTCACGGTCGCCGCTGCGGTACTCGACGGCCCCGAGATCCTCCTGCTCGACTGGCTGCGTGGGGGCCGTCGCGGGCAGGGGCTGATCGATCTCGGCGTCACCCGCGGCTCGCGGCTGCCCTCCTTCTGTACCGCCGCGGGCAAGCTGCTGCTCGCCAATCTGCCGGAGCAGGCGCAGCGCGAGCGGATCGCAGAGCTGCGGCTATCGAGGCCCGCTCCCAACACTGTCAAGACCAAGACCGCGCTGCGCGAGGAGCTCGCGCGAATCCGTGGCGAGAGCCTGGTGGCGTGCGACGAAGAGCTCGCCCCGGGGCTCTATGAAATCGCTGCCCCGGTGCGCTCCACCTCGCGCGAGGCGATCGCCGCGGCGACCATGACCGCGCACAGCTCGATGATCTCCCTCGAGGAATTGATGGACGCTCTCGGCCCGCACCTGATCTCCACGGCCGACCGCATCTCCGCGCGCCTCGGCTACCGCCGGGACGACGAGCGGGTGGGACACTAGCCGCGCTGAACTCGAGGGGGTCCGAGTGGCCCCCTCGCAGAGGGGGGCCTTGGCGGGATCCCCAGTGGGGCCTCCTGGGAGCCCCCACTGGGGCCCACCGAGATCGGGACGCGAGCGGTTCCGCTCAAGTTTCCAGCAGACCGCGCCCGAGGGCGTAGCCGACCAGCTCGGCCCGCGTGGAGAGCCCCAGCTTGCGCAGGATGTGCGCGCGGTGGGTCTCCACCGTGCGTGGGGAGAGGTGCAGCTGGCGGGCGACTTCCACGCTCGTGAATCCGAGCGCGATCAGCCGCAGAATCTCGACCTCGCGCGGGCTCAGCCTATCCTCCCGCTGGAGGTTCTGCAGCATGTCCAGCCTGCCGGCGACCCGCGGGCTGAGGTAACGCCCACCGCGTGCCGCCGCGCGCACCGCCCCGGTCAGCTCGCTGTCAGCGTGATTCTTCGCGACGAACCCCAGCGCGCCGGCGGCGAGTACCTGCTGGGCGAAGATCGGGCTCTCCTCCATCGTCAACACCACGATCTGGGTCTCCGGCGCGCGGATACGCAGGCGGCCGATCGCCTCAATGCTCGAGCCCCCCGGCAGATCGAGGTCGATGACGAGTACGTGCGGTCGACTCCCATTCACCAGCTCAAGGACCGCGGGGAGATCGCTCGCCTCCGCGATCACCTCGACATTCTCCTCGCTTTCGAGCAGCAGCCGCAGGGTGCGACGCATCAGGGTGTGGTCGTCGGCGAGCAGCACCGAGATCTGCGGAGCCGTCCTGCGGCTAGGGCGGACCTCGCGATCGCTGACGGCCACAAGATGGAGAGAGCGGGGCACTCTGAACACGCTAGTCGCTGCGCCAACCACCTACCACCGTGTTAAGACCCCGCGCAGTTGCGGGAAAGCCCTGATCTTCAACATGTGCGGCGATCCCCGAGCGTGTACGTAAGAAACCCTGATGCCCCGGCCCATCTGGCCTGAGCATCCTGCGCTCATGGCGCACACTCAGCCGTCAGACCCTGATGCCCCGGCCCATCTGGCCTCTGAGCATCCTGCGCTCATGGCGCACACTCAGCCGTCGATCCACACCCCACAGCTCTCCAAGCGCTACGGCACAACGCTCGCGGACTCATCGCCGTGTGGGCGTTCGCCCGCCACGACCTGCTGGGTGCGTAGGCTCCTGGGTCACCGTGGGCTTCGGGACACTGCTCGTGATCGTGCTCGCCGGCCTCGGCGGCCCGCTGTTGGGGCTCAACGGTCGCTGGTTCGTGCCGCTCGTTGTGGGCGAGATCCTCGCCGGGGTGCTCGTTGGCCCAACGTTCCTGGACGCCGTCGATCCCACCAACACCACGGTCGCCTTCCTGGCGAGCGTTGGTTTCGCGATGCTGATGCTGACGGTCGGCATGCACCTGCCGCTGCGCGAGCGCCGCCTCGTGGCCTCACTGCGCGGCGGGGCGCTGCTAGCCGTGATCGTCGGTGTGCTCGCGCCGTTTGCGGGACTCGCCGCCGCGGCCATCGCGGGCACCGGCCACGCGGCGATCTACGGGGTTCTGTTCGCCTCCGGCTCGGCGGCGGTGCTGCTGCCCGCGCTCACGGAGGCCGGCGTCGAGGGGCCCGACGCACTGGTAGTGATGGCGCAGGTGACGATCGCGGATGTGGTCACGATCGTGGCCGTCCCGATCGTGCTGCAACCGGGCCGCGCCGGCCACGCGCTGCTCGGGGGCGTGCTCGTGGCCGCGGCGGCGCTATTGCTGCTCAGCCTCGCCCGCCTGCTGGCCGGCCACGCTTGGGTGCAAGCGGTCCGCCGGCTCTCCAAGAGTCGCCATTGGGCGCTGGACCTGCGCCTCTCGCTGGCGACGCTCTTCCTGCTCGCGTGGATCGCGCAGCGCAGCGGCACCAGTGCGCTGATCGCGGGCTTCGGCGCGGGTCTGATGGTGGCGGTGGTCGGCGGACCCAAACGGCTCTCCACGCAGATGCGGGGGATCGCGGATGGGTTCTTCGTCCCCCTCTACTTCGTCGTGCTCGGCGCCCAACTGGACCTCGGTGGGCTGATCGAACACGGGTCCCTGCTCGCGCTCGCCGCTGCGCTCGTGGTGCTGAACGTCGCGCTCCACCTCGCCGCCAGCGCCCTCCTGCGCAGGCCCATAGCGGTAGGACTCGCGGCCAGCGCACAGCTCGGGGTGCCCGCCGCGATCGCCTCGCTGGGTCTCGCCGAGCATGTCCTCACCAGCGCCGACGCCGCGGCGATCGTCGTCGCGGCCCTTGTCAGCCTCGGCGTCTGCACTTTCGGTGTCGATCTGCTCATCCGCCGCGAACGTGCCCGACTCAGCGCCACCGGATCGGCGAGTAGCCCGCTAGCCTGAGCAACTGGCGCGAGCGCGTCGTTCGAAGTCGCCCCCCACCACCCCCACTGAGCCCCCAACAACCCCACTGAGGAGGAGCACCAACATGGCCAGTACCACACAGCTCGTCACAGGCGTTGACTTCGTCCCCCTCTCCACCCACGACCTCGAGGCGGCCGTAGAGTTCTACGGAACCACCCTCGGGCTGCCGTGCTCGGTGCACATAGAGGAGCGCCACTACGCGGAGTTCGAGACCGGCAACCTCACCCTGAGCGTGATCGACGCCGAGCAGATGGGCTTGAAACACCACATCCTGGGAACCGCGATCGCCCTGCACGTCGAGGACGTGGCGGCAGCCCGCGGGACCTTGGAAGAGCGCGGGGTGGTCTTCCACGGAGACACCCTCGACACAGGGGTGTGCCACATGGCTTTCTTCAACGACCCCGCCGGCAACGCGCTCATGCTCCACCACCGCTACGCGCCGCGGGCCGCGCAGCAGTAAGCGGTCCGCGCCTATCCAGTAGTAAACGGTCCGCGCCTATCCATCACCGAGGCGATCAGCACGCTCACCTCGAAGAGGAGATACAGCGGCACTGTCTCCAGGAGGAGCGTGATTGCGTCGCCGGGTATGAAGGCCGCCACCGCCCCACACGCGAGGATCGCGTAGCGGCGGTTCGCGCGCAGCTGGCGCGGCGTGACGATGCCCGCGCGGGTAGCCGCGAGGATCGCGACGGGCACCTGGAAGACCAGCCCCATCGCGAGCAGGATCGTAGCCGCGAAGTGGTAGTACTGGCCAGCCTGCACGAGCACGTTGAACTGGCCGCTGTTGAAGTTCTCGAAGAAGCGCAGCGCCGCGGGCAGCACCACGAAGTAGCCGAACAGGACCCCCGCCACGAACAGACCCGGAATCGCCAGCACCAGCGGCGAGGCGATGCGCTGGTGGCGCGGGCTGAGGGCGGGGAGCAGGAAGCCGTAGAGCTCGTAGAGGATGATCGGGAATGCGAGGATCAACGCAAAGAGCAGCGCCACGCCGAGTGTGGCGGTGAATGGCTCGCCCACTCCGAGTGTCACCGGCTTGTTGCCCTGCGGCGCAGCCGAGAGTTGCGAGATCGCCCTGTGCAGCCGCGGCCTCACGCCCCGCAGGGTGACGCGGGTCGCAGCGCTCGCCCCGCTTCCGGGCCGCTCGAGCGCACCAACCACACGTTCGAGCTGGACCGCGATCGAACGGGCCCCCAGCTGCACCGCATAGGTCGCGCCCAGTGGCCCATTTCCAGACCGCACCTGCTTTTGCGTCTGATGTTCGAGCGGCCGATTGACGATCCGCAGCAGTGAGTGGTTCTGCCATAGGCAGAAGCCGAACGCCACAGCGAGCGCGGCCAGGGAAACGATCAGTCGGGTACGCAACTCGTCGAGGTGATCGACGAAGCTGAGTCGCTCCTCGTGTCCGATTTTTCCAGCCGCGAGCGGTATGTGCGAAAGCGTGCTGATGACCTACCGTTTCGCACGAGCCACCGCGGCAGATCACTCAGAAAGTGTGAAAGATCCTTGGGGGCGATCGCTCCGAACGGGCGACCCGTGCGCGCAGACCACCGGCGGATCGCTCCGAGCGGGCGACCCGTGCGCGCCAGCACCGGCGGATCGGCTTTTGACGGCCCGTCACGTACCGCTCGGGCACGGTAATTAGGGCGGATTGATCCGTGGAGCCGGTCGGCGCGAAGTAACACCGCACGCAGTCGGACAGCACAAGCGGATCGTGCGATGACAGCGGATCGTGCGCTGACCATGGCCGCTACCGCAGGATCGATCGCTGTCCCGTAAAAAAATACCGACAAGGGAGTTGCACGATCATGCCCAGCAAGATCAACCTGCAGGAGATCGACGTCGACGGCGCGGTCGCCGAAGCCCACGCCGAAGCCGTCGATGCGCTCGAGCACGGGGACACCCGCCTCAGCTTTCTACGTAAGACCGCACTCGCCGGTGCCGGCGCCGTTAGTGGAGGAGCGGTACTGAGCGCGCTCGCCACGCCCGCGCTCGCCGCCGGCGCAGGACGTCCCCCCGCGAGCTTCGGAAAGGGAGACGTTGGAATCCTCAACTACGCGCTGACCCTGGAGTACCTCGAGGCCGCGTTCTACAACGGCGCGAGCGCCGCCAACATGTCACTCAGCGCCCAGGCCGCGGCGTTCCTGAAGATCGTCACCAAAGATGAGAACGCGCACGTCGAATTCCTCAAGAGCCACCTCGGCGCGAAGGCGGCCACGGAACCAAAGTTCGACTTCAAAGGGGCCAACACCAGCCCCGCGATGTTCATGAGCACCGCGCAGGTGCTCGAGAACACTGGGGTGCACGCCTACTCCGGGCAGGCCCTCAACATCAAGTCCCCGGCCTACGTGAAGGCCGCTATCTCGATCCTCACCATCGAGGCGCGCCACGCCAGCGTGATCGGGCTCCTCAACGAACCCGCCGGCAACGCGATTGCACCCGACGGCCCGTTTGACACGCCATATACCGCCAGCAAGGTCCTCGCCGCGGTGAAGAGCACCGGGTTCATCGTCTGAGCAGCCACCGCCTCCATGCAAGCGCGAGAAGCCGTCCCTCGGGGCGGCTTCTTCGTGAGACGGGCGATTCGCGTCCGCTTCACCTTGCGTGTTGCGTGTGTGTGAGAGAGAGAAAAAAGAGAGATAGAGAGAAAGCGAGAGGGCGGCCGGGCTTCGTGGGAGAGAAAAGGCGGCAGCGTGTAGCGGGGATTCTCAGGGGAGACGGCGAGCCCCGGCGCGAGTGTGGCGGAGCCTCGCTCAAGTTCCGCGAAGCACACTCAAACGACGTGCGCGACGATCAGCACTGGACCGGTCGGTTGCCGACTGCCACCGGCAGGCTCCTGGGTGACCAGTACTTCACGCGTCCCCCGCTCGTCGGGCACCCTGACCGTCGCGGCGCCGGAAGCGGTGGGAGCAAACAGGCTGTCGGTCGGCTGGGGCGCTCCCCCGGGCCGTTTCAACCAGACCTCATACACATGCCCCGAAGCGGGCTCCGGCATCTTCGCAACCGTGAGCCACGTGTCGTTGCCGCTCTCGTGCAGCGCAGCGCTGGCACCGGGGAGCGTGACGTCCGCGCTCACCACCCGTGGGGCGCCCGCGGAACCCCCATCGAACGGTGTAGACAGGCCGCCGACGGCGATACCGGCCGCCAGCAGGCCGGCGCCGGCAAGCGCCAGCACGGGGCGGCGCGAGGGGCGGCGGCGCAACCCCACCCACCAGCGCTGCACTCCCGGACGGGACGGAGCGCGGTGGGCCTGAGCGGCCTCGCTGCGCACAACCGCCATCACGTGCCGCTTGGCGTGCGCCGGCGCGGGCACCTGTGCAACGGAGGCGGAGAGGCTCTCAACGGCCGGCCCCAGTGCGGCCAGATCGTCGCTGCACAGCGCGCACGAACGCGCGTGCTCGAGGAACGCCCCGCTGTGCTCCTCCCCGAGGAGGCCGAGCAGGTAGATCGCGGCATCCCCACAGCCGCCCTCCCCGGGGAGCGGGCGCTCACGCTCTTCGCTCATTGCCTGATCCCCTCCTCGGTCGCCATCGCGATACGCAGCTTGGCAAGTCCCAGGCGCATCCGACCCTTCACAGTGCCCACGGGCATCTGCAGCATCGAGGCGATCTCGATGTGGGTGAAGCCGCCGAAGTAGGCCAGTTCGAGCACCCGGCTCTGCTCCTTGGGCAAGTCCTCGAGCGCGCTGCGGACCTCGTGGGAGCGCTCCCGGTCGAGGGTCCACTCGGTCGTGTCCTCCGAGCCCGCCACCCGCTCGATGGCGCCCTCTTCGTGGCTCAGATTGCGCTCGCGCACAACCCCGCGGCGCAGGGCGTCGACCGCGCGGTTGTGGACGATCCGTAGGATCCAATTGCGCACACTGCCACGGGTGCGGTCGTAGCGCGCGCCCGTGCGCCACAGGGCGAGGAACGCCTCCTGCAGTACCTCCTCCGCAGTTGCGCGCCTGCCACACATCCGGTACGCCAGCGAGAAGGCGGCGTCACAGTGGCGGTCGTAGACGACCTCGAACGCCTCCGCGTCGCCCCCCCGCACAAGCGCCATCAGCTCCTCATCGGCGAGCTTGCGCCGATCGGTCGATCTCCTCGCGGCGAGGAATCCGTGGCCTCGGGAACCCATCTACTCAGCTCGCGTGGGAGCCCCCCGTGTGTGTGCGCGCGTCGCGGGAGTCGCCACCCCGGGCGGCGACCGGGGGCGCAGCGATCGACGTCGCGGCGATCGGGGAAGCAGCGATCGAAGCAGCGGTGATTAGGGGGGCAGTGGCTGGGGGGGCGGCGATCGGAGGCGCAGCGAACGGGTGGCCGGAAATCGCGGGCGCGGTGAACGAGGGGCCGGCGATCACGGGTGCGGTGACTGGGGATGCAGCTATCGAAGGGGCAGCCACTTGGGGAACGGACGGCGGGGAAGTAGCGCTCTCTCCGTTGAGGGTGCTCTTGAAGCCCCTCAGCCCCTCACCCAGCGAGCGGCCCATCTCGGGCAGGCGCTTGGCGCCGAACACAAGCAGCAGGAGTAGCAGCAGGAATGCGATATGCAGCGGATTGTCAAGTCCCATCGTTCTCTCACCTCGAGTATGGGGTATGTGTGTATTTTGAAGTTCGACTCACGAGCACCCGTCGAGGCCCGCAACCGTGGAGTTCGACTTACGAGCACATCTTGGGTCCCGTGACTGGCTAGATTCCTACGCGCCACCCCACCGCGTAGATCATCCCCCGCACAGGGCGTCCCATGGGAAGTGTGTGAGACTGCCGCCATGCAAGCGAATCGGCCGAAGGTGGCAGTGGTGGGCCACGTCGAGTGGGTCCAGTTCGCGCGCGTCCCCCACGTCCCCCACCCTGGCGAGGTGATGCACGCGCACGACCCCTTCGAAGAGCCAGCCGGAGGCGGCGCGGTTGCGGCCGTCCAGCTCGCTCGCCTGGCCGGCGCAGCCGTGCTCATCACCGCACTGGGTGAAGACGAGCGTGGGCGCCGCGCAGTCGCGCGCCTGCGCGAGCTCGGCGTCGATGTATGGGCAGCTCAGCGTGCCGCGCAGACCCGCAACGCGGTGACGCTCGTGGACGACGCGGGGGAGCGCACGATCACCACCTTCGGGGCGCGCCTCGAGCCCACCGGAGACGACGAGCTGCGGTGGGGCGAGTTGGAGGACATCGACGCCGTCTACTTCACCGCCGGGGACCTCACCGCCCTGCGCGCCGCGCGCGCCGCGCGGGTGCTCGTGGCCAGCCCCCGCGCCCTCGACGCGCTCGGACACGGCGTTCCCCTAGACGCCCTGGTGCTGAGCGCGGATGACGCAGTGGAGCGCCACGAGGCCACCCGCGCTCGCGCGGAGGCCGAGCTGCTCGTCTTCACCGAGGGCGAGCGCGGCGGCATCTACCGCACACGCTCCGGCGAGTCCGGCGCCTGGGCTCCCGCCCCGCTGCCCGGTCCCCCGGTGGACTCCTACGGCTGCGGTGACTCCTTCGCCGCAGGTCTCACCTACGGCCTCGGGGCCGGTCTCGGTGTGCCGGACGCCCTGGCCCTCGCGGCCCGCTGCGGCGCCGAGTGCCTCACCGGCCGCGGGCCCTATCGGCGCCAGTTGACAGCCGCCCAGGCAGGCGCGCTACCCGCCGACGCTGGGTAGGAAGCCCAGCGCCCACCCGCACGGTGGACCGCCCACCCGCGCGGACGATCCCCCATGAGACCCACTATCGATCGCCCGCGGGCCCCCTGGATGGGAGCGCCGTGTCGCGGCCCCATGGGCCTGCACCCCACTGGAACGCTCAATCCATCTTCGCGCCAAGCCGCTCGAGCACCGCGTCACGGTCGGTGCCGTGGGCTTGAAGGACCCGATCGAAGTCCGCGCCGTACACATCCATCACCGCGATCAACAGGTCGCTCGTCGCCACCCCCGCAGCGCCCCGCCGGCCGGCGATGCGCACCGCGCCCTCGGTGACCCGCGCGATCGCCTCGCCATCCTCGACCCCGACCACGTCGGGCCGCTCGACATTCGCACGAGCCGCCTGCTCACCGTCATTCGCGCGCGGCGCCTGCCCAGGGTCATTTGCGCGGGCGGCCCGCCCAGAGTCATTCGCGCGGGCGGCCCGCCCAGAGTCCACGCAAGGCCCCTCCGCGTCCCCGCGGTTCGCCCGCTCGGGATCGCCCTGACCGCGGGGCTCGCGCTCGGCTCCCCCGCCGGGGGCCCCGAGCGAACCCTCGCTCACGCCGAGCGCCTGTAGCGTCACACCGACCTCCCCGTGCATGCGCAGGACCCGCAGCCAGCGCTCCGCCTGCTCCGTTGGCGTGCGTGCGAACGGCATCGCCGTCGCCGCGATACCCAGCGCCATCGCCGCGTCGGGGGCCAGCGTCAAGGTGGGGCTCATCGCGACACTCCCACCCCTGCCCGCCGGACCGCGTGGGGGCCACGCAGCAGCGCGACGTTCTCGCGGCGCAGCGTGACCTCCGGCGCTCCCCCGCCGAGGCTCAGCTCGAGCAGTACCGTGCCCGCGTCCTCCGCCGCCGCACGCGCCGCGCGCACCAGCTCCGGTAGCTCGCAGCGCTCGACCCCACACGCCAGCAGGAACCGCTCGATCCGATCGCCCGTGGCCTGCTCGCGATCGAGCTCCAACTCCTCCGTGAGCACCGCCGGCGCCCCCCCACCCCCCTCGATGCGCAGCAGGCACGCCGCCATGTCGTCCGGGCGCGCGTCCGTCTCCTGCGCCACCCGCTCCAGGAGCCCCGCCGCCGTGGCCCCCGCCCCGAGCTCCGCGAGCGCACGCGTGAGACGCTCCGCACCGAACAGCTCGCCCGCCACCCGCGCCTCCGTGATGCCGTCCGTGTGGAAGCACACCTGTGCGCTCCCCGGCAGCGACACCACCGTCTGGCGCACCCCCGTGCGCATCCCCGCGCCGATCGGCGGCGCCGAGCACACCGTGACCGGCGCAATCGCCCCGGCGCCAAAAACGGGCGCCGACCCGGGCACGGGCGCCGACCCGGACACGGGCGCCGGCCCGAGCACCAGCGGTGGCGGATGCCCCGCGCACGCGTACACCAGGATTCGATCCCGAGGGTGATACGTGGCCGCCACCACCGTCGCAAACGTCCCCCCCAGCTGGTGCTCCAACACAGCCCCCGCCGTCTGCACCGCGATCCGCGGCGAGAGGCCCGCCTCGAGGTACGCCCGCAGCGTGAAACGCACGAGCGCCGTATGCGGCAGCGCCTGTCGGCCGTGGCCCGACACGTCGCCCAGGATCACCGCCAGCCGGCCGTCCTCGAGCGCAAACACGTCATAGAAGTCACCCCCCGCCGCCGGACCATCCGCCGGTCGGTAGGCCGCCGAGGTCCCCACCGGACCGAGACGCGGTGGCGGAACGGGGAGCAGCGCCGCCTGCAGCAGACCCACGTCCTCGAGCAGCTGCCCCCGCTGGTGCTCCAGTCGCCGCGCCTGCAGCGCCGCCAGACGCGTACGCACTCCGAGCGTGAACGCCAGCGCGAACAGCAGCGCGATCAGGATCCGCATCGGCGCGGGCACCACATCGACGATCCTCGTGATCGTCGAAGTAATCGGCGACGGGCGGCTGCGCCCCCCTCGAGCCTGCGTCGCCCCATGTGCGCCCCCACGCGCGCTCCCCACGTGTGTTCCCCCGTGCGCCCCCCGCCCACGCGCAGTCTCGATCGCTCCCACCGCCCCGAGCGCCCGCACCTGTGCGTGGGCCGGCCTGCGACTCCGCCTCGCCGTGCGGCTGCGCCCGTGCCGCGTCGACCCGCGCGCCGTGTGGCGCCCGTGGCCGCCGTGCGCCGGAGCCGATGTATGGGTGCGGGTCGCCGACGGTGGCGTTGCGGGCGCAGTCGAGAGCGCGCCCGTGGGCAGCGCCCCGGAGGCGACAGACGGAGTCGGGGCCGACGCCAGGGTAGACGTCGGGGCGCTCGTAGCGCCTGGCGTGGAGCCCGTCGCAGAGCTTGGCGTGGAGGCCCCCGCAGCTGCCTGCGTCGAGGAGCCCCCAGCTGGGGTCGCAGCGACCGTCGAGTTCTTTGCGCCCGCGCCCGACGTCGCCGGACGCCTCGCGCCCTGCTGTTCGCCGCCCACCTTCTGTCGAGTCTCGCTGACTCCGTCTCGCTGTTCGCGACCCCCACCCCGCTGGTCGTGCGCACCTCGCCCCCCCCGTTCACCCCCGGTGTCTTGCTGCTCGTGACTCCCGCCCTGCTGTTCGTGCGCGTCCCTGCCTCGCCGTTCGTGGCGCCCCGAATCTTGCTGTGCCCCGCCGCCCCCACTCTGCCGTTCTTGCGCACCCCCGCCCTGCTGTTCGTGGGAGCTCGCGGCCAGCTGTTCGTGGTGCCCCGTGTCCTGCTGTTCTTGACCCCCACCGTGCTGCTGTGCATGACCACCCGAGGTTTGCCGTGCATCCCCCCCCGAGCCCGCGGGCCCGTAGCCGGCGCCCTGCTGTTCGTTGTATTCCCCCTGCGCCTGCTCCCCAGCGCCTTCGCTGCCCTGCTGTTCTCCCCCGCCCTGTCGATGCGCGGCCGCGCCGTGTTCAGTGCTCCCCTGGCTTTCCGCGGCGCCAGCGGCGGACCTGGAGTGGTCGGGCCTCGCGGTGGCCACGGGGATGCAGAGTGAGGCCAGGGCGCAACAGCCGAGGATCAGGGCCAGCGCCGGACGCGTGCGAGTAGACGAGGGGTGTTCGTTCATCTCACGCGTCATCGCCGGCCCGCCGATCACCCCGCCCGCGCCTTGCGCCCCTGCGCGTAGGCGAGCGCCTCGTCGAGCGTCGGGAAGATCGCAAACGCTTCATCCATCCCCGCAAACTCGAAGATCTTCAGCACGTCGATCCGCGCGCACGCAATCGCCAGCCGCCCCTCCGCGTCAAGCTTCCGCTTGACGCCGAGCAGCACCCCCAGCGCCGTGGAGTCCATGAAGGTGGTGCGGGTCAGATCGGCGACCAGCTGATCGTGGCCCGTCTCGAGCGAGTCCAGCAACATCCACTTCAGGCGCGGAGCCGTAGAGAGATCGAGCTCGCCCTCCACCGCAATCACGCCAGTGCGCCGATCGGGCGCGTGCTGCGAGATTCCGAAGGCCGTCGAGCCTGCCTGTGGGTGGGTGGATGTCTCAGCTCGGGTGGGCATCGTGCTCCTGGCTCAGGCCCGGAGGGAAGTTGGATCGATCGCGCCTCTCGCTAGATCGACCGCACCTCCAACCGACGCATACGTCCGCTCGCGTGCGCAAACGTTCTGTCGGCCACTCCCCCTCGAGCGCTTAGACGCAGCGAGGAAGATCGAACATCCGTCCACTCGCGCTTAGAACCTGTTTCAAGGAGATCCCCACGCCCAGATACGCCCCGGGACGCTGCGCTGGAATCGCCACGGTCCGTCTTCCGGTGCGACCAGCACGAACTTCACCAGCCGATCGGAGATCGGCCCGCCGTCGCCCAGCTTGGTCCAGGACCCGCCTTTGAAACCGGCTCTCAGCGGGCCAGCTTGGCCTGCTGGTCCTGCGGGGAGATGCGGACCACATCCCACGCCAGCCCGACGCGCTCGAGGCCCGCGATCAGCCACGCACTGGGGTCGAGCTGCCAGCGCCCCAGCCCGTGGCGCGCGGAGGTGGGGAACGCGTGGTGGTTGTTGTGCCACGCCTCCCCGAAGGAGGGGAGGGCCAACCACGCGAGGTTGCGCGAGTGATCCCCCGTGGGGAACCGCTGGCGACCGAAGAAGTGGCACAGGGAGTTGATCGAGAAGGTGACGTGGTGGACGACCAGAATGCGCACCGCCCCACCCCACAGCAGACCCGTGAGGCCACCCACCAGGGTGCCCGTCAGGGCGTAGCCGAGCGCGAACGGGAACGCGAGCCCGAGAAGCACCCACAGCAGGAATGTGCGATCGACCGCGCAGATCACCGGGTCGGCGAGGAGATCCTTCGCGTAGCGCCGCGGGTTCGCGCGCTCGATCCCGCGGAAAGTCCAGCCGAGGTGCGCGTGGATCAGCCCTCGCAGCGCCCCCCCGAGGCCCACCCCGTGGTCGACGTGGGGGCTGTGGGGATCGCCGGGCTGGTCGGAGAAGCGGTGGTGCTGGCGGTGCGTGGAGACCCATTCGATCACCGGTCCCTCGACCGCCGCCGAGCCCAGCACCGCGAACAGCGCGCGCAGGGCGCCGCTCGTCTTGAAGCTACGGTGCGTGAGCAGGCGGTGAAAGCCCACGGTCACACCCACGCCCGTGAGGACGTAGGTGATCGCGAGCACCACGAAGTCCTGCCACACCAGCACCCCGCCCCACGCCAGCCACATCGCCAAGCCCAGCAGCGCGATCGGGAGCCCCGCGACCAGCGCGTTGATCGTGCGGTCGATCGTCACGTGCTCAATCGGATCGGCCTCTTCACTGCAAGGACGCAAGGCCCGAGGGACCTGCGCGGCGTCTTCACTGCAAGGACGCAAGGCCGGAGGGACCTGCGCGGCGTCGTCGCCGTGAGGACGCTCGGCCGCGAGGCCCGGTCCGGCGTCGCCGCCGGAAGGATGCACCGCTAGACGGGCTGGACCTTGACGGCCTTCGGCCCCTTGTCGCCGGCCTCCGCCTCGTAGGAGACCCGTGCACCTTCGGCGAGCGAACTGTAACCCTCACCGAGGATTCCCGTGTGGTGGACGAACAGGTCCTTGTCGCCGTCATCCGGGGTGATGAAGCCGAACCCCTTGTCGTCGCTGAACCACTTCACGATTCCTGTAGCCATCTTGTCTTCTCCTGCGTTTGCGTGCTGCGAACGCGGAAATTGCCCAAGGCAACGGCTACGAGCGCTGGCACTACCTCGTCGGGCTGAACCCGACCCTATCCGCACACCGTAGCACGGTCCACGTCCACGTCCACGTCCACGTCCCGCGTTCCGCGGACGGCGGACGGCGGGCGGCGGGCGGCGGGCGGCGGGCGGCGGGGGCTGGCTATCGCTGAACAGGCGCCCCGCTTGGCAGCGCCGGCCGGAGGGCCCTCGGCGCGACACTGCCGAGCTGCCTACCGAGCCACCCCTGCGGTGGCTTCGCGAGCTTGACGATCTTGCGCACCACGCTGCCGAACTGGCTGTGCAGCGGGCCGGTGTTATACGGGAGGCCGTAGCGCGCGCTGATCTCGCGCACCTCATGTGAGATCTCGGCGTAGCGGTGGGCGGGGAGGTCGGGGAACAGGTGGTGCTCGATCTGGTGGCTGAGGTTGCCCGCGAGAATGTGAAACAGCTTGCCGCCGGTCAGGTTGGCCGAGCCGAGCTGCTGGCGGTAGTACCACGCCCCACGCGTCTCCCCCTCGGCCTGCTCCGTGGTGAATTCGTGCGTTCCCTCGGGGAAGTGACCGCAGAAGATGATCGTAAACGCCCACAGGTTGCGGGCGAGGTTGGCAGTCGCGTTGCCCGCGAACACCAGCGGAGCAACCGGGCCTGCGAGCAGTGGAAACAGCACGTAGTCCTTGAGCGTCTGGCCCCGCAGCTTGCGCCACATCTCTGCCAGCATGCCGCGCTTCTCCTTCAGGTCCCACGTGCCAGCCGCGATCCGCTCCGTTTCGAGGTCGTGCAGCGCGACGCCGTACTGGAAGAAGATCGCCAGCAGCGACGCGTAGAGGGGGTTGCCGAGATAGTACGGGCGCCACCGTTCGTCCTCGGACATGCGCAGGATCCCGTAGCCGATGTCGCGGTCCTTGCCCTGAATGTTGGTGTAGGTGTGGTGCATGTAATTGTGCGAGTGACGCCACTGCTCGGCGGGGCACGCAGTGTCCCACTCGAACGTCTTGCCGTTCAGCCGGGGGTCCCGCATCCAGTCGTACTGCCCGTGCATGACGTTGTGGCCGATCTCCATGTTGTCGAGGATCTTCGACAGCGACAGCGCCGTCGTGCCGGCGATCCAGGCGGGTGGCAGGAAGCCCAGGAACAGCAGGCCGCGGCCAGCGAGCTCGAGGCCGCGCTGGGCGCGGATGATCCTGTTGATGTAACCGGCGTCACGCTCCCCGAGATCGGCCACGACGCGCGCGCGAACGGCGTCGAGCTCCTGGCCGAAGGCATCGAGCTGCTCGGGTGTAAGCGTGGGGGCGGTGCTGGGCATGGTTGGCTCCTTCCGGAGATCTATATAGAGGGGTCTTGGAGCGGGTCGGGTGGCTCGTGGAGCAGATGGAGAACGACTTTGGAGCGGTGTTTGAGTGGGTCGGGAGCTGGCTGGTTCTTGGAGTGACTGCAGTGGGCGCTTGAAGAGTGCGTAGGTGGCTAGAGCTCCAGCGCCACATCGCCGAGGGGTACGGATACACAGATGCGGATCTGTTCGTCGGAGGCGCTCGAGAGCTCACCGGTGATCACGTTGCGCACGGTGCCGGCGGCCTTGCGGCAGCTGCACGTGTTACAGATGCCCATCCGGCACCCATGATCGGGGATCAAGCCGGCGTCCTCGGCCTGCTCGAGCAGCGGCAGCCCGCTGTTGGCGGCCTGGCGCCCGCTCACGAGGAAGCTGACGGTGCCCTCGACGACGTCCGTATCGAAGCTCAGGATGGGCTGGGTGAAGGTCTCGATCGCAGGCTCGGGGAGGCCGTCCTGTGCCCACACAGCACGGACCGAATCGATCAACGCCGGGGGGCCACAGACGAAGGTCGCGGCGTCCGCGTGCTCGGAGATGACCGCGCGCAGGTGCTCGCGACAGAAGCGGCCCGCCGGCACCCCCTCGTGTCCGCGGTCCTGAGCGCGCGTGAAGCCACGGGCTACGCGCAGCTCATCGTGGCGCTCTGCGAGCCGATCGAGCTCGCTGCCGTAGAGGGCGAGCTCGGGCGAGCGCGCGTAGTTGAGAAAGCCGATCTCGCCCGCGAACCGCTCGTCGCAGAGGGTGCGCAGCATCGCCATCACCGGTGTGATGCCGCTGCCGCCGCTGATCAGCAGCACACGCTCGGGCAGCGGGTCGGGCAGCGTGAAGTCGCCCTGCGCCTCGGACAGGCCGACGATCGTCCCCGGCCTCGCGCACTCGCGCAGATGGCGCGAGACCTTGCCTTCGGGGTGGGTCGAGACGGTCAGCTCGAGCGCACCGCCGGGCGCGTGCTGGGAACCGGCGGGAGAGTAGGGCCGGGTCTCGCGGACACCGTCGATCTCGATGCTCACCCCGACGAACTGCCCCGCGCGCAGGCCCCGCCAATTCTCGTTGGGGTGCAGCGTGAGCGTCACACTCCTCGGAGTCTGCCGGCGGACAGCGCTCACCACGGCGCGCACCTCGTGCTTGACCAGCAGCGGGCGCACGAGCTCGACGTAACGGTCCACGCCGTGCGGGTAGGCGAGCGCCTCGAGCAGGCCCGAGTGCAGCAGGCGGCGGCCGAAGCCGCGGGACGAAATGACGGTGGGCAGGGTTCTCGACTCCACTCAATCAGTGTACAGCTGTGCACAGAGTACACTACCTCATGCAGCACCTCATGCAAAGGGATTGTGAACTACGTCACACTATGATCGTGCACGACCGTACTCCAGAGAATGGCGACACGCGTCAAGCGCGCAAGCTGCGCACCCGCCAGGCGCTGCTCGACGCAGCGCTCGGGCTGCTCGAGGAGGAGAGCTTCTCGAGCCTCAGCCTGCGCCAGGTGACGCGCGCCGCGGGCATCGTCCCGACGGCATTCTACCGCCACTTCGAGGACATGGAGGAGCTCGGTCTCGCCCTCATCGACGAGTCCTTCCGCACGCTGCGCGCGATGATTCGCGCCGCGCGCGCGGATCCGCGGACCTACGAGCACGCGATCCGCAACTCGGTCGAGATCATCGTCCGCTACGTGCACGAGCACCACACCCACTTCCGTTTCATCACACGCGAGCGTTTCGGAGGAGTCGCCGCGCTGCGGCACGCGATCCGCACCGAGATCCGCCTGTTCGCGAGCGACCTCGCGACCGACCTCGCGCGCTTCCCCTACCTCGACCGCTGGGGCACGGAGGATCTCCAGCTGCTCGCCGGGCTGTTCGTCAACGCGATGGTCTCGATCGCCGAGGGGATCCTCGACGCGCCACCCCGCGATCCCACCGCCGAGGCCGAGATCATCGCAACCGCCGAGCGCCAGCTGCGGCTGATCGCCCTCGGCGTACCCGCGTGGCGTAGTTCAGGCGTGGAGGCGCCGGCCGCCGCCGCCCAGGCGTGAGAGCGCCCGCCGCCGCCGCTTATTAGTGAGAGCCCCCGCCGGTCGAGATGCATCTCACCAGCACCTACCGCAAGCTCGAGATTGCCGCCCGGAGCCAGCTGCCCTCGGCACTGGTGCACGATCGAGAGGGTCCGTCGCGATCCGCATCGCCCTGATCGGGACAAACCGGGCACGCGCGGCTGTCGTTGGCCGCAGGGGCGCTTCGTGTAGTGCGTTGCGTTAGCGGCGGGCGAGCCGGCGTCCACTTTCGGTCTGGGGCGGCGTGTAGTTGAGCTCGAAGTGGTGGTACAGGCTTGACTCATCTGCCTGGGAGAGCTCCTCGCCGTGCTGTTCGATGTTG
Source organism: uncultured Solirubrobacterales bacterium (assembly GCA_963747875.1). Lineage (GTDB taxonomy): Bacteria > Actinomycetota > Thermoleophilia > Solirubrobacterales > Solirubrobacteraceae > Palsa-744. The sequence goes on along the minus strand of CAVVGU010000001.1, from coordinate 2,910,760 downwards.
GGAGCGTCTTCGACCTGCGCCTTGGAGACCGCCGCCTGGAGGCTATCGGGCCCGACCTTGATTCCGCCGAGCGGCACAAAGGTCAGGTGGCGAGCAATAAAGCCCTCCTTGACGGTCGCGAACTGCGGCTCGTCCGTCTCGACGTCGACATAGACGTCTTGGAGCTTGCCGATCTTCTCACCGTCGCGATCCACCAGCATCTTGCCGTGCCACTCGGCGACGCTCCACTGCGCATCCTCCTGGTGCTCGGAGACATCCAGTTCAGCGTCCTGCTCGTGCTCAGCGGCATCGAGCTCGGGATCTTGCTGGTTCTCGGTCATCGTCTTACACCTCGCATTTCCTGTGTCGGCTGTGGGCTCTTCCTCCACAAAAGCAGAAGCGCGGCTCGTGACCGGACTCTTATGCGAGCAAGTGCTTTCGGTGCCGCAGGACCTGCGGGATTGACTCCCGGGGGGTCATTTTGGCGTGGCTTGTATTGGCCTCAATCGAGGAGATGGATCTGCCGCATGTGCGGACGTTCAGCGCGCTCTTCAGCTCAGGCGTGCACGACGACGACGCGGGTGAGCGTCACCGCCGCACCGTGTTGTGGTGTGAGCGTGATCCTCACCGTCAGCGCCAGGCGCCGACGATGGCGCAGCGCGGCCTTGCCCTTCGCACTCAGCGGCACGGAGAAGGACACGCTGCCCGCCTGTAGCGACGAGCGCACCAACCGCCCGACGCGCACCTGCCCCCCGTGCCCGGCCTTGGCCAGCGACGCACCGGCGGCAAACAGGCCAACTTCCAGCCGCCCGCCGGCGCCGGCATGAGACACCTTGATCGATCCGCGCACCGTCGATCCGCGCTGGCTGCCGGCGAGCTTCAGTGCCTTTGATCCTCCTTCCAAAGGCGAGCCTTGGCTGGGTTCGCTCGGCGTCGTCGGCGCAGTCGTCGTTGTGGTCGTCGGTGTGGTTGTGGTGGTCGTGGTGGGTGTCGTCCCGGTGCTGGCGCCTTCGACCACTACTTCGTATTTTGTGTAATTGGTGCTGCCGTATCCGCTGTTTTCTTCTTTGAAAAGAGTCGAACTTTCGAACCTATAGGTCCCGGGCTGTTCGAACTTGCACTTGCCTTCCCAACCGGTCATTTCGCTTGTAGGCACACCGGCGCAGGCCGGCGCAGAGCCGATCCATACGACGGCCGCCTTGGTGGTCGCGTGGTCGGTGAACATGACTTCGCCGCCGGCGGCGATCTTGACCGTGCTCGCGGGCGACCCCGAACCTGGGGCTGCCCAGCATGGCCAGTCGGTGAAGCCGCCGCAGTTCTCATTGACTTCGAGCTTCGCTTCGGACGGTGCGGCGGCGAGCGCGGGCAGCACGGCGACCGCCGCCCCGATCAGCGCAGCGAGGGCGAAGAGCACAAGCGTGCGTCGTCTCATAACCGTGCGCGGCCTCATCGTACGACCACGCTTCGCGTAAGTGTCATCGCCGCGCCGTGTTTGGGTGTGAGCACGATCTTCACGGTGAGCGCCAGCTTGTGACGATGGCGCAGCACGCGCTTGGCCTGCGCGTCGAGCGAGACCGTGAAGGACACCGTGCCGACGGGCGCCGAGGAGCGGACGAGCCGCCCGACGCGCGAGCTGCCAGGTCGTTTGACCTTGGCCAGCGAGGCGCCCTGGGCGAGCAGTTCGACTTCCAGGCGTGCGCCACCGTCGGCGGCAGGAATCTGGACGGTGCCATGGACCGCGTCACCGTGCTGGGCGTTCGCCAGCGCGAGCCTCGCGACGGGACTGCCCCCGCCCGAGGGGGGAGACGTTTCCATCGAGCCGGGAGTCGTGGCCGAGGAGGTCCCGCCGCCGGAGGGCTCGGTGGAGGTCGTAGCCGTCGGCGTTGTAGGGGTCGTGGGAGTGGTCGGCGTCGTGGGAGTCGTCGGTGTGGTGGGCGTCGTCGTGGTCGTGGTCGTGGTCGTTGTGGTCGTTGTGATCGTGGTGCCGGTGGTCGTGCCGCCGCCCGGGTTTTCGACGATCACCTTGTACTTGGTGTAGTTGAACCCATCCCCTTTGAACAGTTCCTGGCTTTCAAATTCGTATTCACCCGCGTCGGTGAAGGTGCATGTGCCGCTCCAGCCGGTTGAGGTCGGTGGCGCTTCCACGACTTCCGTGCAGCTGGGCCGGGCCGCGCCCATCCAGATCACATCGGTGGGCGCTTTGGAATCGTTGTCTTTGAAGGAGATCGTTCCGCCCTGAGCGATTGTGATTGGCTGGATATCGCGGATGTTTTCTGGGTTGTTCCCTTCGACGTTCCAGCAGGGCCATTCGTGGAGATAGCAGTTCTCGTTGACTTCGAGCTTGACTTCAGATGGGGCGGACGTGCCGACAGCGAGCGCGGGCACGATCGCGACGGCAGCCCCCAGAACGGCCGCTACGGGTAGGTAACGCTTACGCAGCTTCACAATCTCAGCCCACCTCTCAATCGAAGTACCCAGTCGGTCCCACGTGCTCATGCAGAGCAGCCGAAGCACGCTCTAACAACCCAGGACTCCGGCCCGGCGAGATCCTTCCCGCCGCGCTTCGCTGTCCGTGTCCTACCCTCGGACGCTACAGTCGCAGTGCGGGATCGACCGTTTCGTTTGCCCGAAGGTCGCTCCCCTCATCCGAAATGCTATTGGGAGGACCGCTTCGGCTGGCGCAGCACGGGATCGCGCACCGATCGCGTTGACGGCCGCTCGATCACGACGGTCTTTATGCCGACTCGAGCGGTCGGCGGATCCGCTACGCGATCCTCGCCGGCACCCCCATGCCACGGGTGAGCGGTGGCATGATCACCTGGCGCGGTGGCGTGTCCTACCGGCTGCTCACCGAGAACGGCGTTGCGGTCGTGACATGGCTGCGTGACGGCCACCTGTGCGTGGTATCCGGCCGCGGCGTCTCCAGCGCCACTCTGCTAAGGCTGGCAAGCTGGAGCGATCACGGCGCGACCTCCTCCTGAGTGCGTACTCGAGCCGCGCCGCCACGCTGCAGCTACGCGATAGCGGCCCAAGAAGACCTCCTACCAGGCCGAGTAGCTAGCTGCCGTCGGGAGACGGTGCGATCTCACCGCGGCCTGCCTGCTGGAGGTCTGCCGGCAGGGGCGCGTCGGCCGCCCGCGCGAGGACGGTCAGGCCGATGCGCCAGCGGATGATCGCCGCCCGCTGGGCTGCCTGCGTGTTGGGCAGGTCGGTGAGCTCGCCGTCGGCGAGGCCGGCAACGAGCGCGCTCAGGTAGGCATCCTCGAACACATAGGTGTTGGCGTAGCCAGCGTTGAGAGCACGCAGCTGGACGGTTGGCGGATCGACCGCCGCGATATCGACCGCGTAGGCCGCAAACCGCTGCTCTAGCTGACCCATGCGCCGGGCGGCCTCGCCGGGCGCGATACGCCGGTCGTGGAACGCCTCGAGGATCGGGTCGGCGCCGCCCAGGAGCTTGTTGACCGCGAGCCTGATCGGCTCGACCTCGCCCATATAGCGCTCGATCGCTGCCCGCCCAGCACGTTGCGCGCTGGGCGCCGACCCGGTTTGGCTCGCGCACCCGCCGAGCGCGACCGTGCACAGGCAACTGGCGGCCAGCGCGCGGGTGCGGCGTGTCACACCCACGCGCGCTGCGCTGCGCATCTGCCGGAGGGCTCAGTAGGCGTAGCCGCCGCCGCTCGAGCTACCGCCGCTGGACTTTTCTGGTTCCGACGAGCTACCGGTGCTCGGCGGAGTGCTGCTGGCGCTGGTCGTGACAACGCTCCAGGTGCCTACGTCTTTGATGCCCTGCCCATTGGTTTCACCGGTCTGCTTGTCCTGCGCGAAGGTGTAGAGCGGCGCGCCCCTGTAGGTGATCTGCACGGTCCCTTCGGGGCGCTTCACCGTCCCGAGCGAGCCGACTTCGCCACTGGGAGCGCCGCTGGATGGCGCGATCAGCGGGTGCCATACACCGAGGCAGGCAGTGCCGGTGCAGATGAACTTGCCGTTCTGCTCGCCACTGAGACGATACAGCGTCATCCCCTGGCTGTCCACCAGGATCGTGCCGAGCGAGTTGGAGGCTGTCTTGACGACGACGGCGCTTGGGGAGCTGCTGCTTGTCTGCGCGGCGGGCTGGGTGCTGGCGGCCGAGCTGGTCGTGTTGCTGGACGAGCTGCTGCCACAGGCGGCGAGCAGGAGGGACGCGGCGAGTGCCGGTAGGGACAGCTTCAGTAGATGGCGCATGTGTTCGCTCCTATAGATAAGTCGGGGCACCGCGCTGTCGCGTGAGCCTCCTGTACTCAAGGAGACTCCGCGCAGGCGTATTCCCTTCCGGCGGGACGTTCTCAGTGCGTCGTGATGACCTTGCCGGACGGTGCGATGACGTACCACTCGCCGCCGTCGGTTTCGATCGCCTGTCCGTTGTCCTGGCCAGCCGCCGAGTCGGCCGCATAGGTGTAGAGCGGCCAGCCTGCGTAGGTGACAACACGGCCGCCTTCGGGGTCGGCGTCGCTGCCCAGCAGCGACGCGTTCAGCTGAGGCGGCCCGGCCGCGGTTTCACCGCTCGCGAGCTTCAAGGGCGGCCACAGCGTCGCGCACGAGGACACGCACGTGACCTTGGTGTGTTTGTCGGGCGCGAAGGTATAGAGCGTGCGGCCTTCGGCGTTGACGAGCACCGCCCCGACGGTCGGCAGCGTGCGGACCGCGAGGCTGACCGACTTCGTCGCGGGAGCCGCGGTTGTGGTCGTCGCACTCGTCGTCGTGCTCGAATTCGTCGACGTCGCCGGTTGGCCTTCGTGCAGCAGGTTGAGCGTGTTTTCGCCGTCGTCAACGAAGTAGATGCCCTTGCCATCCGGGGCGATCGCCAGACCGAATAGCGCTCCGGCTCCGGTCTTCTTGTCGGCGGTCTGCACGGCTACCTGCTGGCCGGCAGGTGTAGTTTCGACCATGTTGCCGTCACCACCGTTGCTCGTGATGATGTTGCCGTTCGGTGCGAGCTCCATGCCAAGCGGTTCCTTGAGGTGGCCGCCTTCGGTGAGGACGGTGCCGCCTTTCGCGACGGGCGTCGTACGCGTCATCGCTTCAGAGATCGCGAAGATCTTGTTGCCGTCAGTTGAGGCCACATACAGCGTCCCGTTAGAGGCGAGTGCGAGTCCGGTCGGGCCGAGCACGAGGGCTTCCGCTGAATCAACCCAGGGGATGCCATTGGCGATCACCGTTTCGTCCAACACCTTCGGCGCCTGCCCTTCGCCGGATTCCAATTCGATCCGCAGCACGGTCGAGTTGTCGACCGTATGGATACCCTTCGCGGCGCCGCCGTTGAGCGCGTTGCTGACGAACAGCGCGGTCTTGGAGCCTTCACTCTTGGCGGTCGAGTCCCAGGGACCCTGGATGTTCTTGCTGGCGATCGTCTCGACCGCCTTGCCTTCGCTGTCGAGCACGATCAGACAGCCGTACTTGGCGGTCGCTGACTTGCCGTTGGTCGTTGGCAGGCTCCCCACGACGACGTAGCCGCCCGGCAGGACGTTCAGCGCCGTAGTCAGCCCAACGCCGCCCGGGCATGAGCCGGGGAGTGTCTTGGCATCGATCGTCGCAAACGGCGAGACCTTCCCGGTCCTCGAGACCTGCACGATCGTCGTGCCGGTGCCCTGGCCGCTCTCCTTTGCGCCTTCCTTGGCGTTGAAGTTGCCGATCAGCATCTGGCCCGCCTGGAGCTTGCCCACGCTGGTGGGGACGAACACGATGCCGTACGGATTGATATCGCCGTTGGCCGGGACCGTGGAGGCGACCTTGCTGACGCTGGTGAACTTGGCAAGGAACGGGTCGGAGCTTGGTGTCGATTCTGCAGGCGTGCTGGCGCTCGCTGCGGAGTTGGTGCTGGACGAGCTGCTGGTGCTGCTGGAGCTGCCACAGCCAGCGACAGCTAGCGCAACACCAACTAGAGCAAGGATCGACGTTCTAGGCACTGGGGTGTCTCCTGTGGTTCGGGGTATCGGACGAGACGGCCTTCCTGCTCGCAGCCCCGCCCGACCGGAATCTCGCGACCCCTTCGTCGGCTCTGCGGCAGCGATCAACGCACGGCCCGCCTTTCGCGCGCTGCCTGTAGGACTCCGCCCTCGCAGGATTCCTTCCCGGCGAACTTTCACACTTCTGGGCACCGGCGTGGCTCTCTGCTCCGAGCACCCTCAGAACCGCTCACGCTTGGGTACCACGACGGGCCAAGCACCAGAGCCCGGCCTCGATGCCGGTGGAGACCCAGACACTTAGGCTCTACTGATGGTGCAGCCCGCCAGCAGCGAGCAGGTGGCCGTGCAGCGACGGACGACGCTCGCGTCGATCGCTGCGGCCGGCCTGTTGGTGATCCTCAAGCTCGGGGTGGGCTTGATCGCGGGCAGTCTGGCGTTGATCTCGGCCGGGATCGAGTCGAGCGGAGATGTCCTCGCCGCGATCATGACGTTCTTCGCTGTCCGGTTGGGCCGCCAGCCAGCGGACCCCGAGCACCCCTACGGGCACGGGCGCGCCGAGAACCTGGGGGCGCTGGGCGAGGCAGGCATCCTGCTGGCGGGCGGGCTGATCGTGGCAGTCGAGGCGATCGGACATCTCATCAATCCCAGCGGCACGCCTGACACCCACTGGTATGTCTTCGTGGTCATCGCGATCGCGCTGGCTGTGGACCTCACCCGCACCGTCATCTCGCTGCGCGCCGCACGACGCTACGGGAGCCCCGCCCTGCACGCAAACGGGTTTCACTTCGCCGGAGACATGGCCGGCTCCGTAGCGGTCCTCATCGGGTTGCTGCTCGTGCGCGCCGGATTCGCTCGAGGCGACGCGAGCGCCGCACTCGTCATTGCCGCGATCATCCTCGCCACCGCGGCACGGCTGATCGCGGAGAACGCAAACGTGCTGATGGACCGCACGCCAGCAGAGGCCAGAGAGGCAGCCGAGCGCTCACTCGCGCGCCTTGAACCAGAAATCGAACTGGTGCGGCTGCGCCTGCGCGAGTCCGCGGGACGCTACTTCGCGGATGTCATCGCCGCTGTTGCGCCCGGAGCAGCGGTGATCGAGGGCCACCAGGCCGCGAACCGCATCGAGGCAGCAATCGAGACCGCTCTGCCCGGCAGCGATGTCGTCGTCCACGTGGAGCCTCGCCGCAGCGGCCTCGACCTCCGCGACGGGGTCCTGGCAATCGCGCTAGCCGAGCAACTGGTCAAGGAAGTACACGACATCGCGATCTACGAGCACGACGGATCAGCCAGTGTCTCCTTGCATCTGAAGTTTCCCCCCGATCTCGCCCTACACGCGGCACTCACGGTCACTGAGCGTGTCGAGCGAGCGATCCGCGCGCGCCCCGGCGTGAGTGAGGTACAGACACACTTGGAGCCCCTGGAGCGCCCGCTGATCGCCCACCCAGCCACTACGAGCACGGACCTCGACGCGATCCGGGAGATCGAGCGTATAGTCCTTGCGCGGACGGGAGCCGAGCCGCGCAAGACGAGGCTGCTTCGCACCGAGGCCGGCCGCATCATCTTCCTCACGCTCGGCGTCAGCGCCAAGACCTCTCTGGTCGATGCACACCAGCTGTGCGGCGAGCTCGAGGAGGAGCTGCGCCAACAGGTCCCCGGCATCGCCGATGTCATCGTCCACACCGAAAACGCCGCTGGCTAGAGTAAGTCGAGGCCGGCCTGGCTCGCGCGGTCACAGGCAGTTGTCGGGCGAACTCGCTCCGTGACGACGCCTACCGTCCGACCCGGCCCACCCGAGCGGCCTCCTCGCGCCTCGGCCAGAAGCTCCTCGGACCAGAACAGGCGAGGAGCCGCAGACGTCGAAGCGCGGGAACCTACCGGCGAATCGGTGGAGTCAGACGTCGTAGGCGATCGAGTCCGCGACGGCCTTGCGCCACTTCTTGTCGGGGAGCATCTTCATGGCGGTATTTCGCAAGGCGCACACGACGCCATTCGCCTTGGCCTGCTCACCTCGGCGCCGTGAGGCGAGCACGATCGAGTTGGCCCGCTCTGCGCGATGTCGCTCGTAGGACTGAAGCGCGAGCAGAATCGAGGAGGAATCGTTCAGCGGCGCGCTGAGCGATAGCTCCTTCGCCAACACGATCGCGTCCTCGATCGAAATGCCGGCACCCTGGCCCATGAACGGGGTGGTGGGATGGGCCGCATCGCCGATCAGCACCAACCGACCCTTGGACCAGGGACGGATCGGATCGCGGTCGTAAATATCATTTCGGATCACCGCGTCATCGGCGGTGCTCCCAATCAGCGTCGCCGCGGGCGCCGGAAACTTGCCGAAATGCCGCAGACACTCGGCCCGCTGGCCGTCGGGCACGTGGTGCTCGCCGGCCGGCGCGAGCAGGGATGCGCTCCAGTCGACCACGTCGTGAGCGAGAGGGAAGATCCCAAACTGGGCGCCGACACCGCTGTACAACCTGACAACATCGACCGGCACGAGGCCGGGCTCGACGGTCGCGATCCCGCGCCAAGCCGTGAAGCCGGAGTATCTTGGCTCGGCCTTGCCGTACATGGTGGTGCGCACGACGGAGTGCAGCCCGTCGGCCCCAACGATCAGGGCGCCGCGCTCGCGCCGGCCGTCGGCAAAATGCGCGATTGCGCCGTCCGCGTCCTGCTCAACGGCGATGCATTCGGCCGACAGATGAATCCGGCGAGCGTCGATCTCGCGGAGCAGACCCTTCTGAAGATCGCTGCGGCGAATGTTCACCCCCGGAACGCCCTTCTGCCTTGCAACCTCGCCCTGCGGAAGGCGCGCCAGCAGTCTCCCGCGGTTGGAGTAGAACTCCTGCCACTCGACTGGGGCGCCCCGATCGATCATGTAGCGGCCGATCCCGATTCTGATCAGGGCGCGCAGAGCATTGGTCTGCAGGCCGAGACCGGCGCCAACCTCACGTAGCTCGGGAGCCCGCTCGAATACATCCACCGGGATCTGAACTCGAGTAAACGCTGCAGCCGCAGCAAGGCCAGCCGGGCCGGCGCCGATGATCAGGACACGCCGTGCGTCGTCTGCCGTCACCGAGGTCCAACGCTCCACGACAGGCCGGCCGGTTCCAGAGCGCGGAGCAGTGCTTCGGGGTCGAATGCGACAGCCGGCGCCAGTGCGCCGGCGCGGCTGTAATCAGGCTCTGACATGTGCCTGGCGGCTTGGGTCAACGCCGCCGCAGTCAGCCTGTATGGATCGCGACCGCGGGCGGTGCCGAACGCGATCGCGCCGGTGTCGCTGTGCGCCACGACGTGGACCGTGAACTCGGCGGCCTCGCGCTGCTGCTCGGTCGGACCGGCTGAGGAGCGACTCGCGGCCCGCTGCGCGAGTCGATAGATCGGGGTCCGAAGGACGGCCTGGCCGACCGGGAGCCCGAGCTGCACGAAGCGGGCCAGGGCGGGCTTCGGCGCGAGGCCAGCTGCGGCTTGTACCACCCGAACCGCTCGAGTCTGTGTGTGTCGCGGCACGGTGATCACCTCGCAGCTCGGGAACCGGATCACCGGTTGCTTGCCGATCGGCGGCGGGAACTCGAAGCTACCGAGCTGAATACCACGATGTCCAAAGCTCAGAGCGCTGTTCTCGTAGACCAGGTCCCGCTCGCGCAGGACCTCGAGCACGGTGAGCGCCATACCCCGGCCCATGGCCTGGTTCACGGTCCAATAGCCGATCTCGAGCGATGCGAGAGGCTCGTGCTCGCGGGCCACGAGGTGGCCGAGCAGATCGCCCACCACGCCGAAGCCGAGACCCGGGACGAGCGCGACGCCCCGCTCCTGCGCCGCGGGGGATCTCTCCTCGAACACTTTCCTGAGGAACAGCTGCTCGGAGGCCGTGTCGAGGTAGTGGGTTCCCGTCTCGATAGCCGCCTCGAGGAGACCGTCACCCGAGAGCGTGAACGGTCCGGCGCAGTTGATCACCACGCGCGCATCGGCGAGCAGCGCGCGCAGCCCTACCGGATCGTCGACCGACGCAGCAGCCCATGGGATGCCGCCTCGCTGTTCGGACAGCACCGTGAGCTGCGTCGCGTCGCGGCCGGCGAGCGTGAATGTCAGCCCGGCGCTCGTCAGTTCGTCAGCGATCAGACCGCCGGTGTAGCCGGTCGCGCCGTATAGGACGATCACGATCGTCAGGTCCCCTACTGGTGGCCCATCCGAACCACTAGATCTCGATCCGCTTGGCCTGCGAGCTGTTGAAGCGCAGCATCGCGATCACTAAGAACACGAACGTCATCCCCGCCAGGACGGCGGCGGGGACAAGCACGCCCGAGATCCCTTCGCCGTCGAGGATCACGTTGTGCGCGGCCAGTAGCGCCCAGTAGCTGGGAAACGCATGTCCGATTGCCCTGATCGTTGGGGGGAGCGATGCGACGGGAGTCAGCGCGCCGCCCATCGCAGCGAACACGATCAGGATCATGTTGCCGATCGCCTCGAGCTGCGCATAGGTCTGCACCAGCGCGACGATTGCGGCGGTCATCGCCAGCACGCACGTGATCAGCGGCACGGCGACCACCAGCAGAACCGGCAACGGCCCCTCGGAGTGCATGCCGAATACCGTCAGGCCGATGACCGTCGTGAGCACGATCTGGGTCAGGATCAGTAGCGCTCCCGGTAGAAGCTTGCCCGTGAGGACCTGCCCGGTGCTGGCCTGACTGGCACGCATCCGCTCCCACGTGTTCCACCCGTGCTCGACGAAGAACCCCCTGCCGAGCGTCAAGATCCAGAGGAACAGGAACATGATCATGAAGCCGGGAACGGCCTGCTCGGAGCCGTTGACGTTCTTGTAACCCTCCTGCACGAGGATCGTCTTCATCGTCGGTCGCATCACCAGGATCGACAGCACCGGGATGATGAGATAGAGGATGATCGGTCCTGGATCGCCAAGCAGCAATTTCAGGTTGTGCCCGATCAGCGCTCCGAGGGGACTGGGCCCCCGAGCCTGAACAACGCCGCTGGGCGTGTGCTCGGGACCGCCGGCTGCGCGGGCGAACTTGGGGAAGGCGTACGTGGCGCTCCTCGCCTCAACCTCGGAACTTGGCGCCGCCGGTTCGACAGGGGGCCGGGAGCTGAGCGTCGTCGCCTGCATCCGGGGGCGCACAGCGGTTCGCTGCGACACTGCGTCCGCCGGTTCGGACTGCGCAGCGAGCACGCCGATCGTGGTGCTACCGACGATGATCGAGTCACCCTGGCGCAGCTGACGCGGTGCGGAAAGCCGCTCACCGTTGACGTAGGTCCCGTTGGTGGATCCAAGGTCCTCGATCGTCAGAACCCCGTTTGCGCGCACGATTCGTGCGTGGTGTCGCGACAGTTCCTGGTCCCCGTCCAGCGTACCCTTGCCCTCGGCGGCGCGCCCGATCATGAGCTCGGTCTCGACCTCCAACCCGGTGCCGGCGGCGGCGCCGCTGGTTATCCTCATGGTCTCTTGCGCCATGCCGCCTAACCGTCCCTCTTGCGCATCACCGTCACACCTGAACGACTGACCGTACCCTCCGAGAGTGGCGTGAGTCCCTGCCCGGGAACGTACGGCACGGGCTGAATCTCTGCATAGTGCCTATTGGTGAGCGCAAGGTAGACGCTGTCGAGGCTCGGGCGCAGGACCTCGATGCTCGCAATCGGCGGCGCATCGCGACCGATCCGGTTCAGCAGAGCGGCGGCAGCCCCCTTCGGATCCTCGGTCTCGAGCCGTAGGAGGCTGTCTTGGATCGTGAGCTTGCCTGGGAAGTCGAGCTGGGGAGCTGCGCCGTCGAACCGCACCTCGACAGCGGTGCTCGCGCACTCGCGGATCAGCTCGGCGATCGATCCACGCGCGACGATCTTGCCGCCATCGAGGATCGCCACCGATGCTCCGAGCTCTTCGATCTCAGGAAGGTAATGGGTCGAATAGCAGATCGCGCGTCCCTCGGCGGCAAGCGCCTTGACCGCCTCGAGGATCTCCTGGCGTGTACGAATGTCGGCACCGACCGTGGGCTCGTCCAGAATCAGGAGTGGTGGGTGGTGGAGCATCGCCATGCCCGTGTGCAGACGGCGCTTCTGACCACCCGACAGGGTCCCTGCTCTGCGACCGAGCATCGGTGTCAGGCTCAGGGCGTTCGCGATCTCGGCGACGCGCTGATCCACGAGCGGCTTGCCGAGGCCGTTGATCCGGCCGAGGATGCGGAGGTTGTGCTCAACCGTCAACGTCGGATAGATCCCGAGGTCCTGCGGTGCGATCCCGAGCGCGGTCCGCGCCTGGCGAGGGTTGGCCAGGGCATCGACCCCGTTGATCCGGATCGCTCCGGCGTCTGCCGTCCGCAGGCCCGCGATGATCGAAACAAGCGACGTCTTGCCCGCGCCGTTGGGTCCGAGCAGGCCGACGATCTCGCCCGGCTGGATCTCGAGATCGACACCGTGCAGCACGTGGTGGTCACCGTAGGACTTCGTGACCCCCCGCACCGACAGCACGGAACCCTCGTCGGAACGGTGGGTCTCGGTCGCCTCGCCGATCATCGCCGAGCGCAGGGCGGTGCCCTGCCCCTGGGCGACGAACTCGACCAGCGTGTCGCCCACTTCGATCCGATCGCCGGTTGCGAGGAACTGAGGAACCGGGATCTTCCAGCCGTTGAGGAAGGTGCCGTTCGTCGATCCGAGATCCTCGATGATCAGCCCGCCTTCAGGCAGGCGCAGGATCCGCGCGTGGCGACGCGATAGCTCCATGTCTCCACCCAAGCTGCCGTCCGTGTCGCTCTCACGACCAATTAGCAGCTCATCGCCGATGTGCAACTCGCTTCCCGAAGCGGGTCCGGATAGGACTCGCAGCATCTCGCCGGCCATCAGCCGCCGCTCCGATGACCCGCCCGCTGTCCGCGCGCACCAGGCGGCGGCGTCAACGCCCCTCTCCGTCTGGGTGTGAGCCGCTCAGCCATGCAAGGCGTTACTGCACGCCAGTAAGGGGTTCGCCATCTCCCGGCTCCTGTCGTCACCCGGTGTACGATAACCGTAGCCCCGGCCGCGAAGGTCGCCGGGCGGCACCTCCCAGAGCGGCTGCCCCCAGAATGGCTGCGGCTCGGTCGTGAACCGCGGGTTGACTGTCCGCATCCCGATGTCCGAACCATTCGACGTGCCTATTTTTTTCGGCTGTCGCGCGGCATCAAGCCGCGGAGGAGGAGGCCCCGTCGAGGAGACCCAGCTGAGCCATGATCACCGTGCCAGACGGGTAGCAGTCAAATCGCTTGATCTTGCCGTCGACGAGTTCAAATACGTCGCAGCAAGGGGCATCCATTCGTCTTCCCGTGGCCGGAATCGTCCCGGTCGGTAGGACCAGCGGTCCATCGTGCGTGCCCTGGAGGGCGAGCTGCACTATAACGACGTCATTGCTCGGGTAGAAGCGGTCGAGCTCGCGGTGCATGTCGGAGAACGCAGTTCCGTAGATTTCGACTATGTCTCCGAGCGTCTCGCCGCGGTAGGTGACTCCGGTCGACATGTCGGTGAACGTCCCGTCCTCCGTGAAGGCGTTGGCCCAGCCTGGGATGTCTTTGACCTCGGCGAGGTCGTACGCGTTGCGAATGAATGTCTGGTTGTCGGGCATGTCGTCTCCTTTTAGTTGCGGTCACGCGGTGACTGCGCGGTATCCGCCCGGCAGCTCGCGAATCGCGAGCCGGTCGGCGGCCTCTGCGGGTGAGATTGGTCGGTGCTCGATGATGTCCCTCCTTACTCGTGTCACCCGGAGTGCACTCTCGAGCTCGCGCTAGGTCGTATGCGGCTTGGGTCTGGAGGGGCGTTCCCTCTGAAGTTCTTGGTCGAGCCTGATTGCGGCACTGATCAGCGCGAGGTGCGTGAACGCTTGCGGAAAGTTGCCGAGCAGCTCGCCGCTCGAGCCGATCTGCTCCGAATACAGCCCGAGGTGGTTTGCGTAGGTGAGCATCTTCTCGAATGCGAGCTGGGCGTCCTCGAGGTAGCCGGCTCGGGCGAGACACTCGACGTACCAGAAGCTGCACATCGAGAACGTCCCCTCCGTCGCCCTCCAGTCCGTCAGGGGCAGCCGCGGGGTCGTAGCGATGGACGAGGCTGTCGGAGACAAGCTCGCCGCCGATTGCGCGCAGCGTGGAGAGCCAACGCGGGTCGGTGGGCGCGATGAAGTGAACGAGCGGCATCAGCAGGAGCGACGCGTCGAGCACATCGGAGCCCTCGGCCTGTACGAACGCCTGCCTGCGCTCGCTCCATCCGCGCACCATGATCCAGGCGAAGATGTCGTTGCGCACCCGCGCCCAGCGCGCGAGGTCCGCGGGGAGCCCGCGATTTGCCGCGATTCTCATCGCGCGGTCGATTGCGACCCAGCACATGAGGCGCGAGTAGGTGAAGCGCTTGCGGCCGCCACGGGTCTCCCAGATGCCGTCGTCTGGCTCCTGCCAGTGCGCGCAGACCCAGTCGATGAGCGGCACCAGGTTCATCCAGTCGTCGTACGCGATCAGCTCGCCGCGCCCCTGAAGCGCCTGCTGCTCGGCGAGGTAGATCGAGTCGAGTAGCTCGCCATAGATGTCGAGCTGCAGCTGGGTCGCCGCGCCGTTGCCGATCCGGACCGGGCGCGAGCCGCGGTAGCCCTCGAGGTGTCCGAGCTCGCGCTCCGTCAAGCAACGCTCGCCGTCGATCCGGTACATGACGTCGAGCGGGCTGCCGCCGAGCGGCGCCGCGGCGGCGCTCGAGATCTTGCGGCGGAAAGCCGTTGAAGGCGACCGCCTCCGCGGCGAATCCAAGCCGGGACAGCGCGTATATGGAGAACGCAAAGTCGCGTAGCCACGCGTAGCGGTAGTCCCAGTTTCGCGTTCCGCCGATTTGCTCGGGCAGGCTGGCTGTGGGGGCGGCGACGATCGCGCCGCTCGGCTCGTACGAGAGCAGCTTGAGCGTCAGTGCCGAGCGATCTACCATCTCGCGCCAGCGGCCCTGGTATGAGGACTGCCGAAGCCACGCGCGCCAGAACCTGACCGTCTCCTCGCCCAGCTGCTCCGCCTCCCGCGCACCGAGCCGCACGGCCTCATCTCCAGCCTGAAGGACAAACGTCAGCCTTTCCCCCGCAGCGAGCTCGAACTCGGCGTTGGCACCCCCACCTGTTGCTTCGAGCGCGACCGGTGAGCCGATCGCAACTGCGTCACCCTGAGCGCGAAAGACAGCGCCGGTCGGCTCGATTATGACCTCCGGCTTGTACAGGCCATAGCCGAAGCGCGGCTCGACTTCGAGACGAAAGCGCAGCGTGCCGCGTGTGCCCACCATACTTCGGACGAGCCGCTGCGAGCCGTCGCCCACAGGCATGAAGTCCTGAATCTCGCTCACGCCTTCTGGAGAGAGAAAGCGGGTGATGAGGACATTCGTGTCGGGGAGATAGAGCTGCTTGGTGCTCGCCAGCGGGTCCGTGGGTGCGATCCGGTAGTAGCCGCCGCGATCGCGATCCAGCAGCGCCCCGAACACGCTCGGGCCATCGAATCGATCCGGGCAGAACCAGTCGATCGTCCCGTCGCTGCCGACCAGGGCGGCGGAGTGCATGTCGCCGATGATCCCGTGCTCGGCGATCGGCAGGTAGCGCGTTTGGAGATTCGTCGCCGCGGCCGCGGGCGCTGAGGTCGGGGGTGCCGTCTGGCGATCCTCGGTCATGAGCCCACACTTCCGGCGCGCGGCACGTCGGTCATGCGCTCGTCACTTTGCGGTAGCGAGCCCACACTTCCGGCGCGCGGCACGTCGATCATGCGCTCGTCACTTTGCGGTAGCGAGCCCACACTTCCGGCGCGCGGCACGTCGATCATGCGCTCGTCACTTTGCGGTAGCGAGCCCACACTTCCGGCGCGCGGCACGTCGGTCATGCGCTCGTCACTTTGCGGTAGCGAGCCCACACTTCCGGCGCGCGGCACGTCGATCATGCGCTCGTCACTTTGCGGTAGCTCCCCTCGCGGAATTCGTCGACGAGTCCTGGATGGGACGGAACCCAATCGAGCTCGGTGCGAGCCCTGGCCGCCACCGTGCCCTGATCCAGCAGCAGTACTTCGGCGAAATAGTCGCCCAAGCGCTTGCGGGCCTCATCTTCGGAGCCGGGCACCGCTCCACGAGCACCGACGGCGACGGCGGCCGCCTCGGTCAGCTCTGCCACCGTGGGTTTCAGTCCGTCGCTGACGATGTAACGACCGCGAGCGCCCTCGTCCTCCAGCGCGCGGCGGAAAAAATCGGCCAGGTCGGCGACGTGGACCGTCGACCAGTGCTGCTGTCCCGAGCCGATCATGATGAGGTTGCCGTCGTCGTCTCGCGGTGAACCGAGCAGCACTCCGGGAAGCCCTCCTGCGCCGTCGCCGTAGGCGGTACTGGAGACGATCACAACCCCGCGCACGTCGGTCGCTGCGAGCACTCGGCTCTCGATCGGCTCCTTCCACGCCACCAGCGGTGGCGAATCGAAGGGGGACTCCTCACTGATCGAGAGGTTGGATCCGTAGATCCACCCACCGCTGATATCGAGGAAGGGCTTGCCGCTGCCAGCGAACGCCTCCAGCACCGCATCGACTACGGCGGCGTCCAGGTTCCCGCTGGTGGCGTCACCGGGACTGGCGGTGTGGATGGCCGCGTCAGCCTCGCCCAGGAGATTCACGACGGCGGGGAGATCGTAGAGGTCGACCACGGCTGCGATGGCGCCGCTGTCGGCGACGATGTCCACCTGAGAGGAGTCCCGGACGAGCGCCGTCACCTCGTGACCGTGCTCCTGCAACTCCGTGAGAACATGGGATCCGATGAACCCTGTTGCACCGGTGAGTACGACTTTCATGACTGAGGGCCTCCTGGATTTAGTTAGCGGGTGGTGAAAGTCCGTCGCGCGACAGTGAGGACGGGTCGTTTACACCGGGTTCGCTGTGTCTATGTGGGGACGATCGTGGCGCGACTGGCCAACGATCGAATCCCTGAAGTCCGTAGTCCGCACCCTGAGTCGCGTCGATGTCATGCTGGTAGGCGGAAAATGAGCGGACGTCTTCAACGCTGGGACCGGTTATGACGTTGCATGGGGGGTGGCAACTGCTTGGTCGGCGACGTGAGCGCGACCTGCTCGACCGGCTGCTCGAGGCCATGGCCAACGGCAATGGCGGGGTGTTGGTCGTTCATGGGGAGGCCGGCGTCGGCAAGACGGCGTTGTTGGAGTACGCGGTCGAGGCGGCGGGGGCGTCTCGGGCTCTTCGGACCGTCGGCGTCGAGGGTGAGATGGAGCTCCCGTTCGCGGCTCTTCAGCAGCTGTGCTCGCCGATCCTCGAGCTGAACGAGCGCCTCCCGCCTCCCCAGCGCGACGCGCTTGCGGTCGCTTTCGGTCTAAGCGCCGGGCAGGCCCCGAACCCGTTCCTGGTCGGGCTGGCGGTCCTCGGTCTGATGTCCGAGGCCGCCGAAGAGCGGCCGCTGTTGTGTACCGTCGATGACGCGCAGTGGCTCGATCGTGCGTCAGCGCGAACGCTCGCCTTCGTCGCCCGCCGCCTGCTGGCAGAGAAGATCGTGCTGCTGTTCGCGGCGCGCGAAGTGGGCGACACGCTAGCCGGATTGCCGGAGGTGCAGGTCGAGGGGTTGAACGTTCGCGATGCGCGGATGCTGCTCGAGTCCGTGTTGCCGGCCCGTCTGGATGACCCGATCTTGGAGCGTCTGATCGTCGAGGCGCGGGGGAACCCGCTTGCGCTGTTGGAGATGCCGCGCGGGTTGACCCCGGCGCAGATGGCGGGCGGCTTTGGCCTGCCGAGCGCCTTGCCTCTTGCGTCGCAGATCGAGCAGAACTTCGCGCGGCGACTCTGGAAGCTACCGCGCGATGCCCGGCGATTGCTGCTGTTGGCTGCCGCTGACTCCGTGGGCGATCCCGCTCTCGTTTGGAGAGCTGCTCGCGGGCTCCAGATCCCCGAGTCGGCGGCCGAGACCGTCCAGTCGGAGGGCTTGCTGGCGCTCGAGGGCCGGGTAGCGTTCCGTCATCCCCTGGTTCGATCGGCTGTGTATCGGGCATCCGCCCCGGACGAGCGGCGCGAGGTCCATCGGGCGCTGGCCGGGGCGACCGATCCGGAGGCCGACCCGGATCGCCGCGCCTGGCATCGTGCCCAGGCGACATCGATCCCGGATGGGGAGGTCGCCGCTGAGCTCGAACGCTGCGCAGCCCGGGCGCAGGCACGGGGAGGTTTCGCCGCCGCGGCCGCGTTCCTCGAGCGAGCCACGGCGTTGACACCCGAGGAGTCGCGCCGGTCGGGGCGCGCGCTCGCGGCGGCCCAGGCAAAGCTGCACGCCGGCGCTCTAGATGACGCTCTGCGCCTGGTCGCGACAGCTGAGTCGGGGGTTCTGAGCGAGCTCGAGCAGGCAACGGCCGGGTTGCTGCGCGGCCAGATCTCGTTCCTCGCGACGCGAAGCGGCGATGCCGCAGCACTTCTACTCAAAGCCGCCGAGCAGCTCCGAAAGGTCGATCCCGAGTTGGCCCGCGAGACGTACCTGGAGGCCCTGACGGCTGCCATCTTCGCCGGGCCGCTGGCCGGGCCGGGGGCAAGCTCGCGCGAGGTAGCCGACGCCGCGAGGGCGGCACCACGAGCCCGGAAGCCGCGCGGACCGGACCTGCTGCTCGACGGCTTGGTGGCCCTGCTCAGCGACACCTATGACGCCGCCGTGCCGATTCTGCGCCAGGCGCAGCACGAAATCGTGGGCACGAAGTCGCAGACTGAGCGGCTGCGCTGGATGTGGGGCGCGACAGTCACAACATTCCACCTATGGGATGACGAAGGTTGGGAGCGGCTCTCGGATCTACACCTTCAGCTTGTCCGCGAGACCGGAGCGCTCGGCGATCTCGCGATCGCCCTTAGTCACCGGGGCCAGCTGCATGTGTTCGCGGGCGAGCTGGCGTTGGCGGCGTCTCTCCAGGAGGCCCTCCAAGAGGCAACAGAGCTGACCGGAAGCCCCCTCGCTCCATACCACGCGGTGGGTCTGGTGGCAATGCGCGGCCGTGAGGCCGAAACGAGACAGTTCGTCGATACAGCTCGGGCCGAGGTGATCGAGCGCGGCGAGGGCGCTGGGCTGTTGTTCGTGGATTGGGCGGAGTCCGTGTTGTACAACGGGCTTGGACGCTACCCGCAGGCGCTGGCCGCAGCACGCAGGGTGGTCGATCGTGCCGAGCTGGCCCTCCCCGTGAACTGGGTGATGCCCGAGCTGATCGAGGCAGCCGTGCGAGCTGGAGCACTCGAGCTCGCCGCCGAGACCGATCGGCACCTGGCGGATAGGAGCAGAGCGAGCGGGACCGATTGGGCGCTGGGGATCGCCGCGCGCTCGCACGCGCTACTAGCGGATGACGGGCGCGCCGAGGACCATTACGTCGAGGCGATCGAGCGGCTAGGCCGCACGCGAGTCGCGATCGATCTTGCCCGTGCGCACCTGCTCTACGGCGAGTGGCTCCGACGTCGGCCTCGTCGCGCGGACGCTCGTAAGGAGCTGCGGATCGCCCACGAGATGTTTACCGACTTCGGTATGGAGGCGTTTGCCGAGCGCGCGCGCGTCGAGCTGCAGGCGACCGGCGAGCGTGCTCGTAAGCGGACCATCGAGACGCAGGACCAACTCACCCCGCAAGAGTCTCAAGTCTGCCGCCTCGCGGCGCAGGGAAACACCAACAGAGAGATCGCCGCTCAGCTTTTCATCAGCCCGCACACGGTCGAGTATCACCTGCGCAAGGCGTTCCGCAAGCTCGACATCAAGTCACGCGCGCAGCTTGCCGATCGCCTGCGATAGCTGGGGTCCGCCCAGGACGCGGCCGTCGTTTCTGAGTCTAGGATTGTCGGACGGTCAGCTATGACCCGTAGACCCGAGCCGTGCCGCGCCCCGGATAAATGCACCAAACAGCGTGCTACGCTGTGCGACATGAGGACCGTGACGCATCGCGAAATGCGCAACCAGAGCGGTGACATTCTGCGCCATGTCGCCGATGGGGAGACTATCCAGGTCACCAATAACGGCCGGGTCGCGGCGTTGATCGTTCCACCGGGCACGGACCCCCTCGCGGACCTCGTCTCCCGAGGTCAGGTGCGCGTGGCGCCAAACCCGACGTCTAACTTGCGCTCAATTGTTCGACGCAAGAGCACCGCTGACAGCCAGGCGATAGTAGCCGACGTCCGTGGCCGCTGGTGACGATCAGCTACCTGGATACCTCGGCCGCGATGAAGCTCGTCCTCAACGAGCCACAATCCGACGCGCTGACCGCCGATCTGGCCGGCAGCGATGACCGGCGACTGGTCTCTTCGTGGTTGCTGCACACCGAGATGCACTGCGCCGCAGGGCGCCACCCACAAGACGTCGACCTCGAGGCGGTGCGAACCGTGCTCGATTCCGTGAGCCTGATAGACCTCACGCGCGGGGATCTGCTCGCGGCCGGCACCCACGCGCCGCTGCGATCTAACGATGCCATCCACCTCGCCGTCGCGCTCAGAGTCGCCGCCGACGAGATCGTCACCTATGACGGGGAGCTTATTGAGCAGGCGACAGCGGCCGGGTTGCCCGTACTGTCACCGACACCCAGTTCGCACCCTGACTCTGCGCCGCCCGGCGGCTAGCATCGTGCGGGAGGCGATGCCCGCGATGAATGACCCTCGATACTTCGAGCTGCAAGCCGACGACCCAGCACGAGCGGCCGCGTTCTATAGCGCGATCTTCGCCTGGGAGATCACACGGGACGAGGCGATGCCAATCAAGTACTGGCGCGTCAACACGCGTGGCGGGATCGAGGGCGCGATCCTGAAGCGTCCGGCCACAGCGCCGCCCGAGCGCAGCGGAACGAACGCGGCGGTCATCTCGATGCAGGTCGACAGCTACGACACGACGAGCGATGCGATCCACCGCAACGGCGGCCTCGACGCGCTCGCGAAGTTCGCCGTTCCCGGACGCTGCTGGCAGGGCTACTTCATCGACACCGAGGGCAACACCTTCGGCATCTTCGAGGTCGATCCAAACGCACGCTGAAGTGAGCGCGAACCGCTGCAATCGCGCTCGTCCCTACTCGCGCGTCGCCGCCGGCCCTGCGGTCCACCGAGATACCTGCGAATACGTGCGGATTCCGGTGGGTTTGTGCCGCGACACCGGGGGTCTGCGACACAAACCCCCGGTGTCGGTCGAGCCGGATGAAGGGGCGATTGCTCGCGCTCACTCCTTGGAGGTCAGCGCGCGGAGGAAGTCGGGGAAGCGACCGGCGGCGAAGTCGAAGTAGCGGGCCCAGTCGGGGGCGATGCTGATCCGCGCCATGCGGTCGTAGGTCTCGCGGCACGTAGCTTCGAACGCCGCGAGCTCCTCACCCTGCATCGACTTTGCCGCTGCCTGAAGGTACTCGGGCGCCGGTCCGTTGACGACTTCGATCTCGGCCTCGCCGCGGAGCAGCAGGGAGCGGGCCGGGCTCGCGGTGTCGATCGTCAACGCTACTCGTGGCCGGGCGCGCAGCGCCGCGACCTTCGGCGCGGTGGGGTGGGTGGCGACGACGACCGCATCGCCGGTCCAGAGGAAGCCGATCGGGATCACGCGGGGCGTATCGTCGGCGCCGTTGTAGGCGAGGCGGGCGAGCGTGGCGGTCCGCAGGATCTCCTCGGCGGGCTCCAGCTCTGCCTTCAGTTCGTGGGAATCCATCCGGGTCATCGGCTCCTCCTGACTTGGGCGCCCTCGCTATGCGTCGCCCGGTGCGGGGGATGAGCGAGTCGGTCTGTGCTCGGTCGCCGAGTTCCCGATTCGCCCAAGGAGCGCCTCGCGCAACAGTGCCCTCACCTCGCCCGCGATCTAGGCTAACGCTCACCGTGACCATGCTTGCCCCGGAGTTTCAGATGGCCAGACCCAGATTCGAACTGGGGACACCACGATTTTCAGGCGTACCAAAATACACCCCAAAACCTGCCCATTTGCAGGGCTTTTGTGCCATCCAACACCTCGCCGATACCGTTTTTTTCCGGCGGTTTACCGGGGGTTTTGGACAACGGATGGGGGTCGTTGTCCAAAACTCCGAGGCTCATTCTACCCCCGGCACGGCGGAAGCGAGACTCGCGGGAATCGGGTGCTCGAAGTCATCTGGCACGGGTCTAGCGGCAGTCCTCCTCGCCGCAATCTGTGTGCGACTTCAAGCCGATCGGCGCGCAGTCGGCGCAGACCTTCCCAGCCCATGCCTCGCGTCCCTCGCTCACCGCAAGACCAGCGATCCCAAGCCCGATGATCGGGTCAAGCCACCACCAGCCGAGCGCGGCGTTGGCGAGGATGCTCACGAGTACCGCCGCGGCGCTGATCGCGCAGAGCCACGACTGCGCGGCGTCGCCCGCGGTCGCCGCGGAGCCGAGCTGCACCGCCACGCGGCCCTTCGCGCGGGCGAGCAGCGGCATGACGAGAATCGCTCCGGTCGCGACCGCCACCCCCGGCCAGCTAGTCTCGGGATGCGATCCGCCCGCGAGGGTGTTGATCGCATCGACCGTCACATATAGCGCGAGGGCCCCGAAGCAGATCGCGACGAGCTGCTGCGCGTGGCGCTCGGCCGCGTCCGAGCCGTTGCGGCTGCCGGTGTAGAGCCACAGGATCGTGCTCGCCGAGACGAGCTCGATGAGCGAGTCTAGGCCGAAGGCCAGTAGCGCGACCGACCCAGCAACCAGGGCAGAGACGATCGCGACGCCAGCCTCCACTGTCATCCACCCGATGCTCAACAGGGAGAGAGTCCTGGCGCGGTGGATCAGCCGCGAGCGAGTCCTGCCGGCTGGTTGAGGAACGGGCAGCGTAGTGACGGGCGAGCTCATATCTGCACGCTACCGACCCGTCGCGCGCTGGACGAGCGATGCCATAGCTCAGAATGCCATAGCTCAGAGGGTGTCGATAGGCACACGCCGACGATCTTCAACCGGGTCAGCCCTGCACTGTGAGGGCCGCGCGATCCGGCGGTCAGCGTGGGCTTGGTTGGGTGCGCCCGTCGATTGCTGCACGGGTGGCGTCGGCGTCTGTGTGTCCGTCGTGGTGGGGCATGACGGCCTCGGCTGCCTCGTCGGGCGTCAGGTCGGGGTAGAGCGTCCTGATAACGAGGATCGCGCAGGCTCCGCCGACGAGCTGCGCCACGACATAGCCGGGCACGGACGCCGGGGCTATCCCGGCGAAGGTGTTGGAGAACATGCGCCCGACGCTGATCGCGGGGTTAGCGAAGCTGGCTGAGCTGGTGAAGAAGTAGGCGGCGCCGATGTAGGCGCCGACGGCGGCGGGAGCGATGTGTGCGCGTTTGGTGCGCGCGAGCGAGAAGATCACCAAGAGCAGCCCGGCGGTAGCGATCACCTCGCTAAACAGGTGCGCGGGCGAGGCGCGGTGGTGGGTGGAAATGCTGATTGCCGCTAGGGAAAACATGCCATTCGCCGCGACGGCGCCGATCACGCAGCCGGCTACCTGGGCGGGTATGTAGGCGAGGGCGTGGCGCCAGCGGATGCCACCGAAGGTCGCGTCGGCAAGCGAGACAACGGGGTTGAAGTGTCCGCCCGATATGGGGCCGAACATGAGGATGATCGTGTAGAGCCCGGCTGCCGTGGCGGCGGCGTTCTCGAACAACTCCAAACCGACGTCGTTCGGTGAGAGTGTCTGCGCGGCGATGCCCGATCCGATCACAAGGGCGGCCAGGAACGCGGAGCCAAGCAGCTCGGCGAGCAGACGACGGGCTAGCGGAGGCGTGTCGGTCATGCCGCCACCAGGAGCTTGTCGGCGAACTCGTCGGGCAACCCGACCTCACGAACCTCGGCCGCGACGGCACCGGTGTCGTACTCGACGCGCTCGATACTCACCGCCACACTGTCGGCGGCCGGGGTCAGGATGGCAAACGCGCCGCGCGGGTCGCCGTCCTTGGGCTTGCCGACTGAGCCGCAGTTGACGAACAGCACCCCGCCGTACTCGTGGACCCAAGGCTTGTGGGTGTGGCCGAAGACGAGCACGGGGTCGTTCTCGGCTGCCGCGAGCCGTTCGTAGAGGCTGGCCGGCTTGTCCTCGAACAGGTACTCGTTGACCTTTCGAGGCGAGCCGTGGACTAGGTGGACGTCGGCGCTGCCGACGGGGAAGTGCAGGTCGAACGGCAGGCCGCGCATGAAGTCCTTGGACTCCTGGGTCGTGTAGGCGAGTGTCCAGTCCACCGAGCGCTGACCAAGCTCGCGGTCGTGCTGGGTGACGTAGGCGCAGCCGCAGTCCTCGAGGTCGCGTGCGATGGCGTAGTCGTAGTTGCCATAGATCGTGGGAACGTCGCGCTCAGCTATGAGGGCGCAGACCTCGTTGGGATGCGGTCCATAGCCGACGAGGTCGCCGCCGCAATAGACGCTCTGGATGCCAAGTTCCTCGATCCGCGAGAGCGCGGCCTCAAGGGCCAGGAGGTTGCCGTGAATGTCGGTGATGACGGCAACGGCGTCCGGGTCGGTGCTCACGTTGCTCCCCCGGTGGCGATGAGGTCGCAGGTCGGACGGCGTAGGCATTCGCGGGTTTGGCGGTAGGCGAGGGCCAGGACGTGCGAGCGCACCCGCGCGCTGCTGAAACCGTCAAGGACGGCCTCCGCGCAGGCGCGTATTTCGCTGGCCGGCTTGACGCTCGCGAACTCGTCATCGAGCATCGTTACGAGCATCCCGAGGCGCTGATCGTGCGCGGTCGAGTCGGTGCGTATGTCCTGAAGCCGGGTAGCGATCAGCTCGCGAACGCGGGCTTGGATGCCGTCGCGAATCGCTCGGACCTCCGCGATCGGCCTGCCGGCCGGGTCGGGGATGTCCCAATCTTCGACAGTGGTCGGCACGTAAGGGCAGGAGTCCCCGCAGCCCATCGTGATCGCCCAATCGGCGTGGAGCTGCATCTCGACGGTGAGTTTCTGTGGCTTGCGTCCGGAGAGGTCAACGTCGATCTCGCGCATCACCTCGACCACCGTGGGCCATATCTCCGCTGCGGGCTGGTTGCCCGCTGACTCCGCGT
Organism: uncultured Solirubrobacterales bacterium; assembly: GCA_963747875.1. Taxonomy (GTDB): domain Bacteria; phylum Actinomycetota; class Thermoleophilia; order Solirubrobacterales; family Solirubrobacteraceae; genus Palsa-744. The sequence goes on along the minus strand of CAVVGU010000001.1, from coordinate 2,885,882 downwards.
GGACATCCTCGGGGCCGTAGCGCTCAAAGAAGGCTTGGGCCATCTGCGAGCGCCCGGCGTTGTGGTTGCAGACGAACAGCACATAGCGGACTGGCCGCTCGGCGCCTTGCTCCTCGGTGGGTGCGTCGCTGGTGCTCATAGACGCGGATGGTATTACATCGACAGACGTGAGTGTTATTGATATAAGTAGATTGATGCCCGTCGATTTGGAGCTTGCCCCGAAGACCAAGCGCCCCGCTGGTGAGCGCTGCTGCGAGCCGGTCGTCTATCCCGACGTGCAGCGCGAGCAAGCGCTGCGGATGGCCGAGGTAGCCAAGGCGCTGGGCGACCCGATCCGCTTGCAACTCGTGGACGTGCTGCGCAAGCACGCCGGGAAGGTCTGCGTCTGCGAGCTCGTGCCTCTGTTCGACATCTCACAGTCCACGCTCTCCCACCATCTCGGCAGGCTGCGCGCCGCCGGGATCGTGGACTCCGAGCGCAAGGGGCTATGGGCCTACTACTACGTCATCCCCGACGCACTCAAGGAGCTATCCGCATGGCTGAGCTGACCACCCCCGAGACCACCGCCGATCCCTGCTGCGCCCCGGAGCAGCAAGCCTCGTGCTGTGAACCCGGCGCCAAGGCTGACTGCTGCGACCCCAGCCACGGCGAGGGTTGCGGCTGCGCGGCCGGCACCACCGATATTCGCGAGACCGTCCGGGAGCGCTACGCCGCCGCCGCCGTCCAAGTGACAACGACGGACCCCGGTGCTGGCTGCTGCGCCCCGAGCGAGACGTTCGACGGCGGCAGCGAGGTATTCGGTGCCGCGCTGTATGAGCTCGGCGACCACGAACAGCTACCCGATACCGCCAAGCTCGCCTCCCTCGGCTGCGGCAACCCGACCGCCGTCGCTGAACTGCATGAGGGCGAGACAGTCCTTGACCTCGGCTCCGGCGGAGGCATCGACGTGCTGCTCTCAGCCAAGCGGGTCGGCCCGACCGGCAAAGCACACGGCCTCGACATGACCGACGAGATGCTTTCACTCGCCCGTGAGAACGCAAGGAAGGCCGGCGTTGAGAACGTCGAGTTTCACAAGGGCTACATCGAGGAGATACCGCTCCCCGATGCGAGCGTCGATGTGGTGATCTCCAACTGCGTCATCAACCTCTCGGGCGACAAGCCGAGGGTGCTGCGCGAGGTTGCAAGGGTTCTGCGGCCGGGCGGGCGCTTCGCGGTCTCTGACGTGATCGCCGACGAGGACATGGATGATGCGACCCGCGCGGACATGCAGGCGTACACCGGCTGCATCGCCGGGGCGCTCACCCGCCGCCAGTTCGCGCAAGCGCTCGCCGACGCGGGCCTGGTCGATGTCGAGATACGCGAGACGCACCGCGTCCATGCGCAGGCAGCTTCGGCGATCGTCCGTGCCCGTAAGCCGATCGAGCAGCCGGTATGAGCGAAGCGCCGCACGAGGTTCATCTGCACGATCCGCAGACGCTTTATCGCCATTGGGAGGAGAGCCAGTGGAATCCGTGGGACATCGACCTGTCCGCCGACCGCGAGCAATGGGCGGCGATGGAGGACCGCTCGCTCGTGTCATTCGTGCTGGGTTCACTGATGGTCGCCGAGGAGCGGATCACGACGAAGTTCTCCGGGCTCGTCGGTGCTCACGGCAGCGAGGAGGAGGCGACCTTCCTCGCTACCTAGCAGGTCGATGAGGCCAGGCACATGCAGTTCTACGCCCGCTTCCAGGACGAGGTCGTCTCAGAGCCGGCAGTCATCGCCGTGCATGTCGAGCGCGCCCGAGCGCAGGTCTCGCCCGCTTTCCGCACGATCTTTGACGAGCGGCTCGTCGCCGCCCACGAACGCCTCCTCTCTAACCCAGGCGTGTGGCGGCCAAGGTTGCGTTCGTGACTATCTACCACCTGATCCTCGAGGCAACGTTGGGGTTGACGACGTTCGAGTTCTCGACTCGGTTCATGGCGCGCGAGGGGCTGCTGCCAGGATTCGTCGCGGGTTACACCAAGATTCACCATGACGAGCATCGCCATATCGGCTACGGCGTCTGGTTCCTACGCAGAGCCGTCAGCGACGCCCCTGGGACGGGCGATGTCGTGCGCGCCGCCCTGCGCGACCTGCTGCCCGCCGTAGCCGAGTCCCTGACGCCACCGGCAGGCGCCGACGCCTCGATCCTCGGCGCCTCGGCCGACGATCTGCGCGCCTTCGCCCTCGACGGCCTGACACGCCGGCTGAACATCATCGGCGTACCCCTCGACACCCTCTGAGCTAATGGCATCACTCCGGGCGGAGCCAAGCAGATACACAGCCGCGAAGCGGCGAGCGATGGTTCGTTGGAGAGCGCGCTCGAACGGACCCGCGGCCGGGAGACTGCGCGGCCCATCGTCCAGGCTGCTGCTCCCGGCAGCGAACAAACGAGGAGTGAGATCATGGTGGCGTGGAGCGCAACCCACGATCCGCAAGCCGGTTGGAGCAGAGAGCATCCGGTGCCCTATTGGTCACCGTTCGCTTCGCCGATACACGATGGCTTCCGGGAGACTGGACGAAGGCCCTGCTGATCTTCGAGCGATGCCTGCTCTACAGCGGCGGCCGGTCGGGGGAGCTTCTCGGGCGAAGCCTAAAAGCGGCGCTCAACCCGCTGAACGTCGAGCTGGTCAGCCACAGCACTTCGCGATGGTATGACGAACGCCTCGCCGCCGATGCAAACCGAGATCTCAGCGGGCTAGTCGCCGCGCACCCCGAAAACTGGATCGCCTGGTCCACCGACGTCGTCAAGTGGGATCTACGCTCGGGGTTCGCGGCGTCTCGACTCCGGTTGGACCTGCTCGACGGCACACGCCGTAAGGTTCTATGGGGTCGCTACTCCAACTCCTTGCCAACTATCCGTGCTGCTCTGCATCGCACACTCCCCGATCCAATAGAGAGACATGCAGCCGGCGCGAGGGCCGACGTGGGCCGCTGAGGTAGTCGTAACGGTGACAGATTCCCCCTCACAGTCCGATCAACCCACGCTGCGATCTACCTTCTCCTCGGTCCGCGCTTGGCTTGGGTTGCTCGCGCGCTATGCATGGGCTCGACCTTTGGCCTATCGAGTTGTTGGCGTCCTCGCGGTCGCATACACGGTTCTCGTGGCGATCATGGATAAACCGGCGCTGTGGTCTTGGCTTATCGGTGTGGTTGTCGGGCTGATCGGCTGGGGAGTCATGCTCGAGGCGTCGCGGCTCAACGACAGCCAACTGCGGCAATGGCGCGCTAAACGTGTGAGACGCAACGACATCGGGGGGTGGCTCGAGTGGCTGCTGAGTCGCCTGCCGCTGCCGGTCGCTCGCCGTGTCGAGCTCACGGCGGGCGCGACCCTGATCGCCGCCGCTGTGAGTCTGATCCTGCTCAGCATCGTGCGCGCGGCACTAGCACTATGAGCCACGCTCGTGTGGGCATGACCGGCGCCCGTCGATGCCCGGCTATTGCCGGCTGGCGTAGCTCTCCAGCGCCTGCGCGGCGCTGCCGATCTCGGGCAGCGAGCGGCACTCCTCGCTGATCTCGCTCGCCCTCTCACGGAGATGGCCGTCGGCTAGGGCGAGCGTGATCTGCGCTCGGAGTTGCTCGGGCTCGCATTCTGCGATGTCGATTGTTCTGGCGACGCCGAGCGTGACGGCACGCTCGGCGTTGATCGGATGGTCGGTGGCGATCGAGATCAGCACCATCGGCACGCCCTCATACAGCGCCCCGATGACCGTGCCCAGGCCAGCATGGCTGACCACGAGCGCGGCGTGCGGGACGACGAGCGACTGTGGGACGAACGACTCGAGCGTGATGTTCTGAGCCTGCGCGCCAAGGCGGTCGAGGTCGATGCCGGGCCCCGCGGTGAAGAGCACGTCCACCGGCAGATCGGCGAGCGCCGCGAGCATCGTCTTGCGCAGGGCGTGCCGGGAGTTGTGGACCGTCCCGAGCGTCGCGTATGCGAACCGCCGTGTGATCAAACCCGCGAGCTCGGTGGACAGCCCCGAGTTGGTTGAGCGGTCCTGTGGCGGAGCGTGAAAGTGCTGGACCTCTCCCAGTTCGCCGTCACCGGCTCTCATCCAGCTCGGCGGCAAGGTGGAGAGCGTGAGTTCTGCTCGCATCGTCGTGCGCGCGTCGGGGTCGACGCCGAGTCGCCGGGCTTCGCGGGCGTAGCCCTCCCAGGTCATGTCCATCGGCAGATGGCGCTCCCATGCCGTGTCTAGCATCGGTGCTCCCCATGCGGTGCAGGCGACGGGTATGCCGGTACATGCGCCGACGAGGGTGGCGCCGAGCTCGGCGGCCTCGCGCACGATCAGATCGGGATGCCAGTCACCCGCGATGCCGAGCAGGTCATCGACCATAGGTGGCGTCCAGTCCTCCCAGACGATTCGTTGGGCGCGCTCGTTCACATGCGAGCGTCCGCGAGCCGCCGCTTGGGCCATGTCGGGGAACGTGTCGGTAACGCGCTCCCAGCTGAAGTCCAAGCCCGCCGGTGAGGCATCGAACCCCAAACCCGTCACCGCCGCGCAGAACCTGGGCGCGGTCGCGAACCGCACCTCATGGCCGGCATCGCGCAGCGCGGCGGCGTATGGCACCATCGGGTTCAGGTGGCCGTGGCCGGGCTGTGTCGCGAACAGCACGCGCATCGTCGCGTCTCAGCCCGCCACATGAGTGCTCGGGCTGTCGGGCGCGAGCAGGCTCACGGCTATGCCACTGAAGGCTTGGTGGCGAACGCTCCGAACGCGGTCGGCCAGCAGCCGACCGGACCGACGGGTCCTGTGTCGGCTCGCAAACGCTCGGCGAGGTGGTCGATGTTGACCTCCTCCTCAGTGGCGATCCCGGCGGCAATGATTGCCGGCAGCAGGCTGGCGGTGAATTCCACCGTGTGGCTGATGGCGTCCTCGCCGACGGCGACCGCGACCCCGGCGTCAACGTCCGGGCTGGGCTGAAGGCCGGCTTCAGTGAAGGTGTGAGGCAACCGTCCGCCCATGTCCGGCTGGGTGCCGAGTCTCGTGAACGCTTCGTAGATCCACCCGCTGAGCTGTTCAGATGCCGCTGTTGCCGGGTATAGCCCCAGCCATCGCGCTGGCACCGCCGAGCCGATCATGTTGGCCTCCAAGAACGCGGCTATACCTCCGGGGCGCAGATGGGATGCGGCTCTACGCACTGCGTCTGCTGGGTCGGCCTGGTACATCAGCACGAACCGGCCGACCAAGGCGTCGAACGGGCCGCCGTCGAGCTGGACGTCGCGGAAGTCCCCGCACACGAACTCGACGTTGCCAAGCCCGGAGCCCTCGGCGCGTCGGCGCGCGGTCGCGACTGCCTGCTCGTCACGCTCGACCCCTACCACCGACCCCTCGGCACCGACCATCTCGGACAGAAGGAAGCTGACGTCGCCCGGTCCGCAGCCGACGTCCAGGACTCTCATTCCGGGTGTGATTCCCGCGCGCTCGAGTAGGCGGCGCGTGAACGGCTCATGCGCCGCGGACTGGCGGCTGAGTCGCGCGTGCTCGTCCTCGCTGGAGGAGCTGAGCGCATACCCAGGGTCCACTGCGGCGGGTGTGTCGCCGGCGTCAACCGATGCCATCGCGGCTACCGGGCGGCTTCTGCGGCGGGGACAGAGGTATGCGAGACGCGCTCGCGCAACCGTAGCCGTACCCGCAGGCGGTCGGGGATCATTGCGAAGTTGAAGCGCTCTCCCACTGTGCCGGGCGAGTCGTCCAGTTCGATGTGGAAGTTGCGTGCGATCATCGCCAGCGCGCTCTTTGCCTCCAGGAACGCGAGGTTGCGCCCAGGGCAGAAGCGCGGGCCGGCGCCGAACACCAGCGACTTGGAGGCGGTTGCGTCATCTTCACGAAGCCAGCGATCGGGGTCGAATCGGTCTGCCGGTCGCCACTGGAGGTTGGCGTGGCGCAAAAGCAAAATGAGCCGTGTGCCGGCCGGAATGTGGGTGTCGCAGATCGTGGTGTCAGTGAGCGGTTCGAGCGTGAGCAGCGGACCGACCGTCTTCAGGTGCATCGACTCGCGCAATATCGCCTCGCCGTAGGGCAGCGCGCTGGCGGTCTCGAAGTCCGGCGCGAGGAGGTGCTCGCCGAGCGTCTGTTGCGCCTCGGCCGCGAGCCGGTCTTGCGCCTCGGGGTTCGAGGCGAGCAACCAGACTGTCCAGCCGAGCGTGTGCGCGGTCGTGTCCTCCCCGGCGATCATCAGCGTGAGCACATTTCCCGCGATCTCCTCGTCGCTGAAGGTGCCCTCAGATTGCTGTGCGGCGAGCATCGCCTCCAGCATGTTCTCGGGCTCCTCGCGCAGCTCGGGCCTAGCGGCTATGCGCTCGCGCGCCTGCGCGATGAACCGCTCGATCGCCTGGTCGAGCGCCGCGACGGAGCGATCCAGCGCACGATCGGCGGGAAACTTGATCCACCGCCAGTAGGGCACGGGCGCGGCAAGACGACGCGCCAGCATGTAGAAGAGCCGCTGGATGTGGCCCTGTAGCTCGCCCTCGCCGCGGCCCAGCGTGTTCAGGTCGTGGCCGAATGCCAGCCAGGAGATGGTGTCCAGGGTGTAGGAGGTCAACTCTTGGCTGATGTCGAGGGTGATGCCTGCCTGCGCGGCGTCGGTCAGCCGTGTGTACAGTCGCTCGGTCGTGGTGCGTATTACTTGGAAGTAGCGGTGCAGGTGATTGGTGTTCAGCGCCGTGATGACGAGGCGGCGTTGACGCTTCCATTCCTCCCCCTCGGCGGCAAACACCCCGGGTGGCCCCATTTCCGCGAGCACTGTCTGCTGTTCGCGCCAGCGCCTGAAGCCATCGGGCCGTTCGCGCAGGATGCGGTGCAGTTCATCGGGGTCGGCGAGCCCAACGATCCTTCGACGGCCGATGTCGATCCGCACGATCGGGCCGTAGCGCCGCGCCCACTCCTCCGCGACCAGATGTAGCCGGGAGGTTCTGAGGAGTTGGTGGGCGTTGCCGATCAGCGGCAGCCGCGGCGGAGTCGGCAGATCAGCGATCGAGCGAGTCGGCTGGGGGCTCATCTGGCTACGCCTCGGAGGGAGCGACGGCGATTAGCTGGCCGGGCGGTGCGCTGGTCGCGGCGCGCTGCTTGATTCGCACGCGCAGGCCCTTGGGGATCATCGTGAAGCTGAAGTACTCCTGGACCGGCGGTGCGCTCTCATCCAGTTGCAGTTCGAAGTTGCGGGCGATCATCGAAAGCGCCGTCTTTGCCTCCAGGAACGCGAGGTTGCGCCCAGGGCAGAAGCGTGGGCCGGCGCCGAACGCCAGGAACGACTTTTGATCGGGCGCCTTGCGCTGCTCGTCGTCTAGCCACCGTTCGGGTTCGAAGTCCGCGCCGCCACCCGTGTCGCGGGACGTCTTACGGATTGCGAGGATCAGGCGGGTGCCGGCGGGGATGTGGGTGTCGCAGACCACGGTGTCGGCCAGCGCTTGGACGACGAGTCCATTTGCGACGGACTTCAGGCGCATCGCCTCGCGCAGCGCGGCCTCGCAATAGGGCAGCCGCGATACGGTCTCGTGATCGCCTGGCAGCGTCTCGTTGCCGAGCACCTGGTTCGCCTCTTGCGCGCACCGGGTCTGAAGGTCGGGGTGCTGGGCGAGGAACCAGCTCGTCCAGGCGAGGGTGTGGGCGGTCGTGTCCTCTCCAGCTACCAGCAGCGTGAACACGTTGCCGATGATTTCCTCATCGGTGAAGGTCCCGTCCTCCCCTTGGGCGGCGAGCATCGCCTCCAGGAAGTTCTCAGGCTCGGCGAACAGCTCCGGGCGCTCGCTCATGCGTTCGCGGGCCTTTGCGATGAACCCGGCGACAGCGCGGTTGATCTCGCCCAACGAGCGCTCCAGTCGCCGGTCAGGCGGAAGACGAATCCACCGCCAGTAGGGGATTGGGCAGAAGAGGCGGAAGTTCAGCATCGTGAAGACCCGCTGGATGTGCTCCTGCAGTTCGTTCTTGCCGTGCTCCAGTGTGTTCAGGTCGATCCCGAACGCGAGCGTGGAGGTGATGTCGACCGCGTAGGAGGTGAGCACGTCGGTCAGGTCGACCGGAGCGCCGTCGCGTGCGAGCTCTGCGAGCCTTCCGTGCAGCCGCACAGCGGCGGTGTGGATGACTCCGAAGTGCCGATGCAGGCGGTTGGTGTTCAGGGCGGTGACCGCGAGGCGACGCTGACGCCGCCAGGCGTCCCCCTCAACGGAGAACACACCAGGGAAGCCGATCCCCTCAAACGCGGCCTCGACCTCCGGCCAGCGCCTGTAACCATCGGGGCGCTCGCGCAACACTCGGTTGATCTCATCGGCGTCGCTGACATACACGCTCAGCCGGCGGCCGACGTGGAACTTGATGATCGGCCCGTAGCGATCGGCCCACTCCTCGGCCACGAGATGCGATCGCTCAATCCGCCAGAGCTGGTGCAGGTTGCCGAGCAGCGGCAGACCCCGTGGCCCCGGGAGCTCAGCGATCCGGCGGGTGGCGGTCATGAAGCTCTCCGGCCGGTGCCGCCCACGATCCAGCCGACGGTGACACCACCAAGGACCGCTACCACACAGGCACATGGGGCGATACTCGCTTCTCCCAGGACTCGCCTGCCCGCCCGCTCGAATGCAGCAAACGCCGCAAGAGCCTGAAGTTCCACCATTCAGGCAAGGACGGTACGCGACAGCGCAGCCGAAAACATCTGCCATGTGGCCAGTCTTAATCGCTCGCCGGTGCGCGCACCGCACTCTCAGAGCTCGGCATACGCGGCGCAGGTCGAAGGTAGCCGCGGCGGGGTTTCTGAGACTATCTTCAGGGATGGCGAGGACCGACCGGGGAACGCTGATCGGGCGCGAGTCTGAGCTCGCCGAGCTTCAGTCGATGCTCGCGGCCAGCCCGGTCGTGACAATCACGGGCCCGGGGGGATGCGGCAAGACGCGGCTCGCGCTGGAGATGGCCGCGTGCGGCGCGTCGCGGCCGGAGGGCGCTGACTGCGTGGTCGCTGCGCTCGCGGATGTGTCGCGAGCCGATCGGCTCATTGACTCGCTGATGGCCGCTGTGGGTGTGCGTGAGCGTTTCGGGAGCACGCCGAACGACATCCTGGTCGAGCATCTGGCCTCGCGGCGGCTGCTACTGGTGCTGGACAACTGCGAGCACCTCCTCCCCGACGTCGCCCTCCTCGCCAGCGAGCTGTGCCGCGGTGCGCCCGATCTTCGGCTGCTCGCGACCAGCCGCGAGCCGCTGGCGATCGACGGAGAGCGCGTGCTTTGCCTCGAACCGCTGAGCCTCCCTAAACCGGACGATGACGGCATCGGCGCAATCGTCCGTTCTGACGCCGGACGGATGTTCGTTGAGCGAGCCGTTCGCCGAGACGCGACGTTCGCGCTCACGCCGAGAACAGCTAGGGCGGTGGTAAGCATCTGTCGCCAGCTCGACGGTCTCCCACTGGCGCTCGAGCTAGCCGCCGCTCGCCTGGACACCCTCGATGTCGAGGAGATCGCTCGTGAGCTCGGCGGGCAAGGGCGTCTCGCTAAGGCCGGGATTGCCGCCGAGCCCTCTCGCCATAGCTCACTGCGCGCGTCGCTGGATTGGAGCTACCACCTGCTCGATGAGACCGAGCGGGCACTGATCCGGCGTCTCTCGGTGTTCTCGGGTGGGTTCACAGCCGAAGCGGCCCACAGGGTCACTGCGCCCGCCCAGAGCGTCACGGACGTTCACGATCTCCTTCGAGCATTGGAGAGGAAGGGCCTGCTGGTGCCCGCGGGTGCGCCGGAGCGCTGGCGGCTTCTCTCGACGGTGGCCGAGTACGCGGGTGACGAGTTGGCGAAGGCCGGTGAAAGCGACGAACTGGCGGACCGGCACCTGTCCTGGTTCACGACGTGGGCGATGCAAGCCGACGACCGGCTGCTACAGCACGGGCACGAGCCGATCCACGCGGAGGGTCCGAACCTACGCCGCGCGCTCGACCGCGCTCTGGAGCACGATCCTGCAAGCGCGCTGGCGATGACAGCATCGCTGATGCGCCACTGGATACTCGCCGAGCATTACCACGAAGCACACTCGATCTGCTCGGCGGTGATCCAGGCTGTTGACGAGAGCGCAGATGCGCGGGCGCTTGCGCTCGTTCTGTGCGGGGCAGCGCTCGTAGCGATGCTGAGCGAGGACTACGAAGGCGCGCTCACGGGCACGCAGGCAGGTCTCGCGCTGCTGGACGCCGTCGAGGACCCCGGCGTCAAAGCGACCTGTCTGCTGTGCTCCTCGATGGTGCTGATCCAAACCGGCGTGGACCTGAACGGCGGCCTCACCAACGCCGAACGCGCCGTGCAGCTCGCAGAGCAGCACGGGCACGATCAGCTTGGGCTGGCGTGGGCGCTCGTATCGCTCGCAGTCGCGGCAATGCTGTGCGAGCGCTTTCAAGCGCTCGCACAGGCATACGAGGCGTTCCTCGCGGTCCCGACGGCCTGCGAGCACCGGACTCTTCGCGCGTGGGCGGAGCAGACGGCAGCGTGGGCGCAGGTCAGCGTCGGATCGCCCGAGCGCGCGCTCGTACACATCGAGCGGGCAAGCGCACTGGAGGGCGACTGGCCGTCGATGACCCACTTTCAAGTGCTCGGCTTCCGCATCCATGCGCTCGCCCGCCTCGGGCGCACCGACGAGGCCATAACCACAGGCGAGCACGCGCTACAGCGCGCCAGGGAGTCCGGCGCGCTGCAGGCGGTCCCCGCGATCGAACTGGCGCTCGCGACCGCCGAGCTACTGCACGGCGCCCTGGACTCCGCCGCCGACCGCGCACAAGGGCTGCTGCGGATGCCGCATCTACACACACTCGTCATCGCACATGAGACACTCGCCCGGATCGCGCTCGCCCGCGATCAGCCCGACGAGGCCCAACGGCACGCGAGCGAGTTGGAAGCAATCGCGCAACGGTCGGGCAGCATGCGCCACCAGGCGCTCGCGGACTACATCAACGGCCGAGCAGCGATCCAAACCGGACAGAAGGACCGAGGACGCGATCTCCTACACGCCGCGCTTGCGAGCTGCGCTGAGCTTGGCCTGGAACGCGAAGCAGCCGACGTGCTTGACGAGCTGGCGCTGCTCGCGGCGGACGCGGGAGAAGTCGAGCGGTGTGCCCGCATGGCGGCGGCCAGCGCGTCGACTCGCGCTCGGCTTAGCTGCGCGCCCACACTTGCGAGCACTGAACGCCTCGACAGCGCACGCGCATGCCTCGCCGCGCAGGCAGGGGACGGTTGGGATGACGCTTGGGCACAAGGCGAACAGGCTGCGCTAGCCGACGCGATCACCTACGCCCGACGAGGACGAGGACGCCGCCGCCGAAGCACCGCGGCCGGCTGGCCAAGCCTGACCGACACAGAGCGCGACGTGGCGCTCCTAGCCGCCAGCGGCAAGACCAACCCCCAGATCGCCGAGCAACTCTTCATCGCCCGAGGCACCGTGAAGATGCACCTCTCAAGCGTCTACCGCAAGCTCGACGTCGCAAACCGCACCGAGCTCGCGGGCGCAGTACGCCACGCGACGCCGCCGCCCACGCACAATCCATGATCGCCGCCTGCAGCGTCGCTTGCGCCACGAGTTCGCCGCCGAGCGATCCCGGCCACATCGTCGTGGCGCGCTGTGGCGAATGTTGTGTCACCGATGTAACGAAGTCGCCCTCGCTCCGTCAACCCTGCAAAGGCGACAACATCAATTAGGAGGTTTGACCACCGCCGCAAAAGACGACAAGCAGCCCTCTGTATCGGCACCCCTCGCCCCGGACAGCTTCGGGACGCAACGCTGTTCTGAGACGACCAGCCCGCCGATCGCTCAGTCTGCGTAGAGGGTCAGAATGCCGAGGATGCCTGTGATTGAGAGCAGCTTATGGACGATGGGATTGGTGCGTACCCGTAGCTCCGCCTCGAAGCTCTTGCAGGTTTCGACAGCGTCGATCAGGACGCGCAACCCCATCGAGTCGAGAAACGTTACGCCGCGCAGGTCCAGCTCGACCTGCTTTGCCCCATCGTTGCAGAGCCCGTTGAGTGCCTGACTGACCTGCTTGTGGGTCGCGAGGTCGATCTCTCCGTGCGCCGCGAGGCGCCGCCAACCGTCTTGTTCTTCAAGGTCGATACGAAGGCCAGGGCCGTCCATATATCCAACTCCGATGCCAGGTGGCAGCTCCGTCGCGAGGTCGCCTCAGCTTGACGAACCGTGCAGACAATCTACCGAACAGCCCAAAACCGGCGCAGGTGACAAACCGCACGTCCTCCCTGCGATCTCAGCAGGCCGGGTTCTGGCTCGGAGCCGGTCGGCTGCACCACGGCAGGGTATGTGCCGGTCTGACCGGCCAGCCGTCAGACGCCGACATTGGCTGCGTCGGCGTCCGAGCGTCCATCGCTGTGCGGCATGACGGCTTCGGCTGCCTCGGCCGGAGTGAGGTCGGGACAGAGCGTCCTGATGGCGAGGATCGCACAGGCGCCGCCGACGAGCTGCGCCGTGATGTAGCCGGGCACAGATGCCGGGGCGATCCCGGCGAACGGGGTTCTCCTGCCGCGGCGCCACACGATCAGCCTCGCCACATCTCTCTCGTAAGGTCTCCTGGCGCGATCGGCCACGGCTGGGCGTCATTTCCGTGGGCGTGGCTTGCGGCAGACGTCGCCGAGAGGCATGTGGGTGGCATCGGCTGGTGCGTGACCGTGGCAGGCTTTGCCGGGTGCTGAGCACTGCCGCCGAACAAGCCTGGCCCCCGTTCGTGCTCGTCACCGGGTTGCTGCTGATCGGCTTGGTCGCCAATCACGATGGCCTATTTGAGCAGACCGGACGTTTCGTGCAGCGTCTCGCGGGACCGCCGGTCGTGCTGCTCGCCGCGTGCCTGCTGCTGGTAGCGGTCGTCACCGCCGTGCTCAACCTGGACACCGCCGTAGTGTTCCTGACGCCCGTTCTCGTTCATGCGGCTCGCGGACGCGGCATCGAGGAGGAGGCGTTCCTGTACGGCACGGTCTACATGGCAAACGCATCCTCGCTCTACCTACCCGGGTCCAACCTCACAAACCTGCTCGTCCTAAGCCATCAGCCGATCTCCGGTGGCACGTTTGCCGCACGAATGCTCCCTGTCGCGCTCACCGCGACACTCGCCACCGCGCTGGGGCTGTTCGTGCTCTTTCGCCGCCGGCTACGAGCAGCCCCAAATCAACGCCCGCAGCGTGCGAGCTGGGACGGTCTCGGCTTGGGGCTACCCGGGGCGCTGGCCGCAGCCGTCCTCACGATTGCGCTTGCAAACCCGGCGATCCCCGTTCTCGCGGTGGGGCTGGTCTTGGCCGTGGTCGAGGTCGCGCGGGGTCGCCTGCAGTGGCGGGAGGTTGTGCGCGCCGTCGGCCCGATCGTCCTCATCAGCCTGTTCCTGGTCTGTGTTGCGGTGGGAGTCATCGCACGGTCCTGGGATGGGCCGGCGCAACTGCTCGACGGTGCTGGGCGCTGGGGCACCACGGGAATCGGTGCGCTGGCGTCGGTCACGATCAACAACCTTCCTGCGGCAGTCCTTCTCTCGGCGCACGCTGTCGCGCACCCTCGCGCGCTGCTCCTGGGGCTGAACATCGGCCCCAACATCGCTGTCACGGGGTCTCTCTCTGCATTCCTGTGGTGGCGTGCCGCACGACAGGTAAACACCCAACCATCGCTCGTGGCATTCTCGCGCCGAGGAGCTCCCCTCGCCGTATTCGCGATCCTCCTCGCACTGGGAGCCACGACCATTCTGCCGACCGCTCTGTAACTGCGATCCGACGAAAGATTGCTGCTCGACCGTCGTCAACTTTGAACCAGATCCACACGCGGAGGGCAACCTGGCAACGTCGCACTCCTGGCGCGATTCCTGCGCGCTCGAGGACGCGGCGAGTGAACGATGGTGCCCAGGCCCCGGCGCCGCCCGGCTCTGACAACGCGGAGGACATGCAGGAGGCGATCGAGAAGCCGAGGAACAATGGCGAGCATGGGTTGCGGCGGTTGCCGGCCCAGGTGTCATCAGCAGCGAGACCGTCTTCCCCTGCTTGTAGCTCCAGACCCGAGAGGCGAAACTGGCGACCTCATCGGGGTTTGGGCGGGTCGGTGGTCGCGCTGGTCACCGGCGCTCTCGTCTTACTGCGCCGCCTCGGCCGCCGCTGCGAGCCCTCGCCTGCAGTGCTCCATCAGCACGTCGTAGTCCTCGACCTTTGAGATCTCGAAATATTCAACGTCCGTGACGACCTCGAGGTTGTGGCCAGGCGCCCAATAGTAGGTCTCACCGGCCGTGTAGTCACGGGCGCCGTCGGCGCTGTTCACTCGAATGGTGCCGGAGATGATGTAGCCCCAATGCGCACACTGGCATCGATCGTCGGGCATCCCCGCAAACAGCTCGTCGGTCTTCCCACCAGCTTGCATTCTGATGAGGCACATCGCGAGACCGTCGAAGTTCTTCCGCTTGATTGCTGCTTCGGGCGCCTCCAGGTCGGTTGGGAGATCGTCCCACGCCAAGCCATCTGCCATGTCCCGCTCCTCCTCGCTCATTTGCTGTTCGACCTACTGATCGTGGTGACTCGCGGTGCTTGCCTTCAGCGGGGACTCTATCCCGGTTTCGACGGTCGTTGGGGCGCTGCCCTGTTGCACGGGCCGTCGGGACTGCTTCGCGGCGTACCTCGGGTCACCATGCCGATCTGACAACCTGCCTGTGGTGGGCCAGGCAATCGGACAGTTTCTCCCGCTGGCCATCGGCGTGGCGCTCAGCCCGGTGGCGATCGTCGTTGTCATCCTGATGCTCTTCTCCGAGCGAGCGAAGTGGAACGGCCCGGCATTCTTGCTGGGATGGCTCATTGGTGTGGGCGCTGCGGCAGGGATCGCTCTCGCCTTTTGCGACGCCGTGAGCGTCGGCAGCGAAAGCGCACCAACCAACGCCGCCTCGTGGGTGAAGCTGGCGCTGGGCGTTCTGCTTCTCTTCGGTGCTGTGCGTCAGTGGCGGGCTCGCCCAGCGCTGGGCGAGGAGGCGGCGATGCCGAAATGGATGACGGGCATCGACGCGTTCACGGCACCGAAGGCGTTGGGGCTCGCAGTGCTGCTCAGCGGGCTGAAACCCAAGAACCTCATCCTGAGTGCCGCCGCCGGCACCACAATCGCGCAGGCGGGCCTGTCGGCTGGCGAGCAGGGGGTGATGCTGGCGGTCTTTGTCGTCCTCGCCAGCCTTGCCATCATCATCCCGGTCCTGTATCACGCGTTGGGCGGGGAGCGCGCCCAAGGCACCCTCGACGGGTGGAAGGCCTGGCTGCAGCAGAACAACGGCACCGTGATGGCCGTGCTTTTCCTGGTGTTCGGCGTCGTGTTGATCGGCCAGGCCATCCAGTCCCTATCCGCCTGAGCACGGGCTCGGGTGAGCGCCAGCCATCCGCAGCCTCTGCTGGCCCCCGACTGTCGTTTCGCCGGCAGCTAGTTCTGCGGAGGCGGTCAGTTCGCCGCCCGCCGAGTAGTGGCAATGGGTTCCGTGATCCCGCTATAAAAAACTGACGAGTCGGTTTTAGTGCTGGTCGGAAAGGAGCGTTCGCTATCCCGAAGATACGTCCTGAGATACGTCTGGAGCGCCGCCAGGTGCTTATCCACGCCGCGTGGCGCTGCGCCGCGGCGCGGGGCTTTCGTGACCTCACCGTCGATGAGGTGTGCGCCGAGGCGGGCGTGAGTAAGGGGGCGTTCTACGGGTACTTCGAGCAGAAGCGGGACCTCCTGCTTGCGCTGCTCGAAGATGACGCGGCGGCACTCGACAGGGAGCTGGAGCGCATCACCGAGGGCAACACCTCGAGCGTGGAGCGCGTGCGGCGCTTCGCGCAGGTGATGCTCGCGTGGGGGGAGGATCACGCGCGTGTGCAGGTACGGGCCGACCTGTGGTCAGAACTTCTGACGGACGAGCTCGTGCGCGGCCAGCTCGCCGAGGCAACCCAGCGCAGGCGCGAGCTGGTGCGCTCATGGGTGCAAGAGGGTGTAGGCAGCGGCGAGCTGGTGGCGATCCCGGAGAACGCGCTCGCGTCGATCCTGCTCGCGCTGACCGACGGCCTGCTGTTGCACGGTGCGCTCGATCCCGGGGCGTTTCGCTGGCGCAACGTGCGCCGCGCGATCGACGTGCTGCTCGCCGGCATCGAGGCTGGGTGAGCCGCGTGGAGGTCGCCAACGACGGGGCGGTAGCTCACTGCTGGCGGGATCGGGTTCGCCGTTCTTCCACGCACGAGTCAACTGCGCTCACGGTGCTCGCGCTGCTGGTCGGCGCGGGAGCGGGCGCGGGGGCGGTTGGGTTTCGCTACATGATCCTCGGCTTCACCTATTTGTTCACGGGCCACAGCGACTACAGCGCCGCGGGCCATGCGGCCAATCCGCTCGTGCCTGGCCTGGGCATCTGGTTCGTGGTCTTGGCGCCCGTGGTCGGCGGGCTGATCTACGGGCCGCTGGTGAGCCGCTTTGCGCCGGAGGCACGCGGTCACGGCGTGCCCGAGGTCATGTACGCGGTGAACAGGTTGGGAGGGCGGATGCGCCCACAGGTGCCAGTGGTCAAGTCGCTCGCCTCAGCGCTGTGTATCGGCTCGGGAGGCTCGGTCGGGAGGGAGGGGCCGATCGTGCAGATTGGCTCTGCGCTCGGCTCGGCGCTCGGGCAGACGCTGCGGCTGCCCGAGGCGCAACTGCGCCTTTTGGTGGCGTGTGGTGCGGCCGGCGGCATCGCGGCGACGTTCAACGCGCCGATCGCCGGGGTGTTCTTCGCATTGGAGCTGATCCTGCGCAACTTCGAGACCCGCTCCTTCGGGCTGGTCGTGCTCAGCTCCGTGACCGCGGACGCGATCGGCCGGGCGGCATTCGGCAGCCACCCGTTCCTGACGCTCCCGGCGTTCTCTTTCACCTCACCGCTGGAACTGCTGCCCTACGCGCTACTCGGCGTGCTCGCGACCGGCGTGGGCTTGGGGTTCGTGCGGACGCTCTACCGAGGGGAGGACATCGCCGACCGCCTATGGCGCGGGCGCCCCGAATGGCTGCGTCCCGCCGTCGGCGGAGTGCTGCTCGGCCTCTTGCTGCTCGCGGTTCCCGAGATGTACGGCGTCGGCTACCCGATCCTGCAGAGCGCAGTCGGCGGGCACTACCTGATTCTCGCGCTGCTCGGGCTGCTCGCGGCAAAGATCCTGGCGACGAGCCTGACAATGTGGATCGGCGGCTCAGGCGGCGTATTCGCCCCATCGCTGTTCATGGGTGCGATGCTCGGCTCCGCCTACGGCGCCATCTTCCACCACATCGCGCCGCACCTCGCCCCGGCTGCCGGGGCCTACGGGCTGGTCGGGATGGGCGCGGTGTTCGCATCCTCCGCGCGCGCACCGATCACGGCCGTACTCATCATCTTCGAGCTGACCGGCGACTATCACGTAATCCTGCCGCTGATGTTCGCCATAGTGCTCGCCACCGCCCTCTCCAACGCGATCACACGCGACACCATCTACACCCTGAAGCTCCGCCGCCGCGGGATCGACATCGACCAGCCCGGCCGCCGCAACCACCTGGCGGAGATCCCCGTAGCTGAGGCAATGGGCACCTCACCCGAGCCGCTCTCGCCCCAGGCTCCGCTCGACGCGATCATCGCTCGCTTGGCGGCCGAGCGCGTGGACACGCTTCCCGTTATCGACCCCAGCGGCGTGCTGCTCGGCGTCGTGGCCGCATCCGACACCGAGCGGGCGCTCGGCGACGATCGCGACGGCCTTTCTGCCGGCACGCTCGCGCGCGCGGCACCGGCGCTACGCGCCGACGAGACGCTCGATGACGCGATGCTCGCACTCGCCGCCAGCGACGAACCGGGACTGCCGGTACTCGCGACCGACGGAAAACGGGTCGTGGGCTGGCTCACCCATCAGGGACTACTTCGCGCCTACCGCGAAAGAGTCAGCTGACGGTTACGGGCCGGGCGGGTTGCGAGCCTTACACGGGCTCCGGCGCGAGTAGCAGGTACTCGGCGTCGGCCTTGGCAGTCGCGATCACTTCCTCGCGGCTGATGCCAACGCTGCGCGCTATCTCGCCGATCATCTAGCGGGCTCGGCGACGGGTCGAGGGTGTCACGAAGTCGTGGGTGTAGATCCCGGCTAGCTCTTCGCGGAGTAGTCCGGGGTCACTTTGGGCGCACAGCGGGCAGGCCATCATTCAGTCCTTGTCGGTCTCGATGAATCCGGCGGCGAGGTCGTCTTCGGCGATCGCGACGAGCGCGTCGGTCACGGCGACTCGCGGCTCGGGGCTTTCGCGGCCGTCGCGGGTGCGCCACCCTTGCCGGTCGTCGCTTTGCTCCATGCCGGCGTGCTCGACTAGGCGATGCGCGAGCGGGGCGGGCAGGGTCGTGGTGATGGTGCTGCCGACTGCGGGTATTTGTTCGGCGTCCCGTACGGCGGCGCCGTCGCCGTCGGCGATGGCGAGCAGCGCGCCAGCTAGCGCGGCTTGCGGGTCGGTGGTTTGGGTTCCGTCGGGTAGCCGCCAGGACGGCAGGTCGCCCTCGACTACGCCGCCGAGGGAGAGAAGCTCGCGGGCGACGGCGTCATCGAGGGTCACCGTCACGTCGTTGGCGATGGTTGGTGCGGCGGTGCTCATTTTTGCCTCCTTGCGTTGGGTTTGGGGGTTGCGGGTTCGGCTTCGGGATCGCGTCCGGCGCGTGCTGGGGCGATCTGGCCGATGCGGCTGGTGCTCAGGCCGGTCGCGCGCTGGATGCGCTTGTAGGGCCACCGGGCGGCGACGGCGTTCGTGACAGCGCGGTTACGCGCGCGTGTAATGACGTCCCCCAGCGAGGCGACGGCGGTGCGTACAGCCTCGATCTCCGAAAGGCGCTCGTCGGTCAGTGGAAGGGCCTCTAGGTCGGCGGCCGTCTCGATGCGGACTTGCAGGTCGCGAAGGTTGATGGCGAGGGCCTTCAGGTCGCTGGCGAGTTCGCCGCGTTCCGTGTCGGCGGGG
This sequence comes from uncultured Solirubrobacterales bacterium, assembly GCA_963747875.1. Lineage (GTDB taxonomy): Bacteria > Actinomycetota > Thermoleophilia > Solirubrobacterales > Solirubrobacteraceae > Palsa-744. The sequence continues at coordinate 2,866,950 of CAVVGU010000001.1, read as the reverse complement.
GTGGCGCGGGGGCTCACCGTGCCACCTCGTGCTTGGGCTCGGCGAAGAAGCTCTCGGGGGTCAGCCGGTCGGAGTGTTCGGATGCGAGGCGTTCGGCGACGATCCGGTGGGTGCGTGTGACCTCGGTGTAGGTGTCGGGGTGGCCGAAGAGGCGGGCCTTCCAGCGGCCGTCGGAGGTTTGCGAGACCTCCGCCGTGAGGCAGCCGTTGAGGTCGGGGCGGACGTGGCAGGCGACTTCGGGCTGCTCGCGGTCATCGTCGTGGGCGAGTCCAGCGGCGGTCGTGAACCAGCGGGGGTTGGTATGCGGTTGCGCGGCGCTCATCGGCCAGCGCCTGCGGTCGCGGGCTCATCGTCTAGCAGCGCCTCGCGTGCCTCGCTGATGAGGCGGGTCGTGATCGCCTGCCAGTCCTCGTCGGTGGCCGCGCCGACAATGTCCTGAATCAGCCCGACGAGTTCCTCCTTCACGACGGAGGGGTGCAGTTCCCTGCCGCTGACGTGGCGGACGAGCAGTTCCTGGACTCGTTCGGCGGCGGGCGCCGTGTTCAGCCCGTCGCGAATGAAGGCGCGCACGTCCTCGGCGTCGTAGCGGATCTCTGCGGGGCTGAGTCTGTAGTCGGTGCTGGCCATGATCGGATTCCTTTCAGGGGGGTCGGGCTTCTATGCCATTTCGCGCGCGAGACTGTCGTGCAGCGTCGCCGATAGGTCATCCTCGCCGATGACGACCAGCGCGCTTGTCAGCGCCAACGCGGCGTCGGGCGTCGTGTTGGCATCGGGGAGCAACCAGCCGTGCTCGCCGCGCTCGATACCCGCGCGAGCGATTAGCTCCTCCGCGAGCGAGCTTGTTACGGTGACGGTCACATCGGTGCTGGGCATGGGGTCGGCGTCCTTTCTTGTGGGCAAGGGTTTAGAAGGCGAGGGAGTGGCTGATCGCTCGGCTCTCGGCGGCGGCCTTGCTGTCCACCGTCTCGGTGTCGTGTTCATCGGGCTCAGGGCCGTAGTAGAGACGGGCCTCCCATTGGCCCTCGGGGCTGCCCGTGACGAGGGCGGTGGCGATGCCGAGGTCGGCGCGCGTGTAGGTCGTGGTGACGCGCGAGCCGTTGCGCGTGGTGTGAGCTTGGAGGTCGGCGGTGGCGTTCATGGCTTGGGGTCTCCGTGAGAGTTAGGGGGTCGTTCGTGGCTACGGCAGGACAGCGATTTCTTGTATGCCCAGCGCCGCGAAGTGCTTACGGGCGGCGCTCCTGGCTTCAGTCAGCGTGCCCGAGAAGAAGACGGGCTCGCCCTCCTCGACCCCGCCCGCAAATGACGAGAACGCCCACGACCCGCGACCGCGCGGCTCGGTGAGGTGCGATCGTTCATAGGGGCGGTTGCTGACGTAGACCCGACTCGGCTTGATCGGTGCGGCAGTCGCGGCGCTCATGGCGGGCTCCTTGGTCGCTGTAGGGGAGGTGCTCATACCCTCATTATTCCAGCCCCCTAGAATAAGTCAAGTTCCCTGGAATAATCTTTAGGAAGTCTTTAGGAGAGCCCTCTGGAGGTCAGCAGGGCTCGACCACGCCCTGGTCGCAATCGCCGCCATCATGGTCGGGCTGACGGGGGCGCTGTGGGCAACGTCGCGGCCGGCCGCGACGTTGCCCGCCTCCTCGCCGACGCTCGCGACTGGCGGGCGCTGGACACACCGTTCGGGTAGGGGCCGGTGTCGCTTTCTCACAACCGACAGGTCTAGCTCTACTCGCGGAAAAGGTCAAGCAAGCCGCCCGCGACGAGAGGACTTGCAGCGGCGCTGATCGTTCCCCCGTCGCGCTTGGCGGGCTCGAACGCTGGTCATGGCGTCAACTGCGGCACGTCGGCCTCGACCTCGGCGGTGGCGTCGATCGCTGGTACTGGCGGGTTGGCCGTGGCCTCCAAGTAGAGGATCAGGCCGGCGCGCGCGATGCCCGCGCGCGACGCTGCGCTCAGGTTCACGCCGAGCGCGCGCTTCTGCACGGTGTCGAGGAGCGCCGCCAACTCGGGCGGGACCTCGACGGTGAACCGAGGCCAGCGCTCGTCGGGGAACTTCGTGCGCAAGAAGAGTTCGGCCACGCGCTTGCGCAGGCACTCGGCCGAGCAGTACCGAATGTCGGCCTCTTCGCGCCAGAGGATCTGGTGGTCCCATGCGGGGATCGCCTCGATGTAGCCGCCGTCGAGGTCGTTGGGGCAATAGCAGCACTTCATACTGTCGCCGCTGCGCGAGCGTCATTGATCACCGCGAGAAGCGTGTCGGCGTACTCGCCGACGCTGAGCGTGCCCCTCGACTCCAGCGCCACGAGGCGCTCGTCGGGGAACTCGTCGCCGTGGCCTTCGTTGTCGTTGACGTGCAGGCCGGTGTAGGCGGTCGCCCATTCTCGGCCGAGCGCGTCGACGAACAGGCAGCCAGGGAAGTCATACCGTGCGCCGATCCCAGCACCGTCGAGGACCCTGACGGTGGCCTTGATGAAGTGGTCCTCCAGCCCGCCGTCGGGCTCGACGGCCTGCCTGATCTCTCGGTCTTGGATGGTCATGGCGAAGGGCCTCCTCAGTGTTCGGAGAGCTCGACGCCGTGCTGCGCGGCGATGGCTTCGGCCTCGCGGCGGGTTTTGTAGCCAAGCTCGGTGATCCCCGGCGACTCGTGCCCGAACGGGATCAGCGTCACCGTCGCACCGCCTACCCCTTCCTCGGTGTTGGCAGCGAGCACGGGGTCGGCGTCCATCTTCTCGGAGTCGAAGATCACGACCTCGCCGATCTCCTCCCCGCCCTCGTCACCGAAGTGCTTGTAGCTCACGCTCAGCGGCATCTTCGAGCCTCCTTTTCGCCTTTGGGATTCATCGCCGAACACGTCTAGCTCGACCTCTGAGAAAGGTCAAGTCCCCTGCCAAGGCGGGGCGCGAACCGGGGGACTTGCTCTCAGCCGGAAGCAGAGCTAGACGTGTGTCCCCGCCCAACCGGAGCAAAGGAGCCCAAGCATGAGCGCCACCACGACCCCCGACGCATCGAGCCTTGCCCTGCACGACAGGGTTTGGTCGCCCAACGCCAACCGAGAGCTGACCGTCGTCGGCCTCTCCTACGGCCATGTGCCCGCGGAGGATGTCCTCGCTGGTCGCGCGCGTCCGATCGAGGCGAGCCTCAGCGCCGACGGCCGGTCCTTCGTGACCTCCTGCTGGCATGAGGGCGAGCCCTCCGACGAGACGGTCTATGTCGAGCGGATCACCGCCGAGGGCCGCGCGTTCCACGGCTTCATCGACAGCCAAAGCCGCCGGCTCGTACAGGCCGGTTGACGGCGCGCGGGATGCGTACCTGCGCGTAAGACTCGTCGGGCTCAGGGCTCGCAGGGCTTGGGGCCCTCGTTGTATTTCTCCAGGTGAAGGTCGGCGACCACGGGCGGCGGCACGAGGCCGCAGCGCAGCCCCTCGTCGGAGATCGTTGCGAGACCCCGCCAGTACCGCCCGCCGCCGCGCAGGACGATCGCGCTGGTCTGTCCTTTGCCTGTGAAATAGGCCAGCGCGAATGGGCCGCGGGTGCTGACCCTCACCCAATCGAGATGGACATGGAGCGTTTCCTCGCTCGGTGCGAGCAGCCGTTCGATCGCGGTGCGCTCGCTGCGGTCGCCGGTCGCTCGGCGAGCGCCGCCGCCGGAGCCACCAAGGCGAACGCGGCGGTGAGCACAGCTACACTGCGCGCGCAAGCTGGCAGGCGGCTACGCATGACGGCGGCGGTGGTGTCGCTTGCGGGGACGTGCTGCCGGAGGCGGCGGCGTGCCGACGTGGACGGTCAGCGACGCCGAGGCTTGCGGTTGCAACCCGGAATCTTCTGTCGGGTCCGCCCATGCGCAGAAGATGTAGGTGCCGCGGCGCAGCGGTCCAGCTGACCTGCCCGCCGATTTCTTGCACGGGCGTGGCGGGCACCGCGAGGGTCATCGAGTCCGCCCAGCCGGCGGCCGGCACGACGAGCGCGGCGAGCACCGAGATCGCCAGGAGGGCGAGCCCGCGCTGGCCGCGACGTTTGGGTGCTCGGTTGGTGTTCATCAGTCCTCCGTTCGGTGACGTTCAGGCCGCGCGGAGAAGCGGGCCCTATATGGAGGACTGCGAGCTGGTGCGCGCGCGCGACAGCCAATTTTGCGCGCGTGTTGCCGCTCACGCCAGATGACAGTTTGATGGCTAGTTGACAGTGTGTGGGCTGAATCCGCCGCAATCCGAGCGGGACCGCGTCAACGTGGCCTGCGCTATGGGCTGCGGATGTCGATCTCCTCGGCGAGGATCTGGAAGTCCTTGGTGTTGTAGGTCAGCAGCGGCACCCCGTGAACGTTGGCGGTCGCGGCGATCGCCAGGTCGAACGCCCGTCGCCGGGGCTGGCCGCCGCGCTTTGCGACGAGTGCGTGCAGTCGGCCGCACTCTCTTGCGGCGGCGGCGTCGAACGGGAGGGCGTCGAAGTGGGCCTCGATCGCGCCGAGACGGCGTATCCGAAGCGCGCGTGTTTCATCATCAGCGGCGACAAGCACCCCGAAATGCAGCTCGGTCAGCGAGACGACGCTGATCGCGGCGTCCTCGTCGGGGCCTTTCTCGGCGGCGATCAGGACCGAGGTATCGAGCAGGACCGCCACCAGCTAGGCAGCCCAGGGGTCAGTGAGTCCCCCGCCGAGGTTCGCCAGGTCGTCATCCAGCGTCGGGTCGGGCGGTGCGCTCCACAGATCGGCGAGCCGGCTGCTTGGAACCCACTGCCGGGTGCTGATCGGCCCGAGCTCTGCGACTGGCCGCCCGGAGACTGTGATCGTGATGTGCTCGCCGGCCTCGGCTCGTCTGAGCACCTCGCCGACCTGGTTGCGTAGCTCCTTCTGGGGGATCGTCACCATCGACACAGAGTAGCAGTTGTGCTACCCGACGAACGGTTGTCGCTCGGATCGCACTCGAAGCCCCTCTAGCGGGCTCACGAAGCCCCGCCCGCTGAAGCTGTCTGTAATGCGACTGGCCACCCCAGCTCGCAAACGCGGCCCGAAGAGTTCGCGCGCCGGCCGAGCCGCGAAAACCACTGTAGCTGCTAGGATCGGCGTATGACGCTACAGTCACAGACTTATGAGGTTGGCGTGCGTGAGCTTCACGATCGGCTGAGCGAGCATCTGGAGCACGTTCATGGCGGTGCTGAAGTGGTGGTGACGCGCCGCGGTGAGCCGATCGCCCGGCTGTCTGCAGTCGGTGCTGTCGATCCGCTCGATGATCTCGTCAGGCGCGGCCTCGTGACGCCGCCGATCGGGCCGCGCAGCGCGCGCCCAGCGAAGGTCAAGGCCAGCGGGTCGGTGTCAGAGCTAGTCGCAGAGCAACGCCGCTGATCCTCTACTTCGACACCTCGGCGCTCGTCAAGCTCATCGTCGCCGAGGAAGGCTCAAGCATCGCCGATGAACTATGGACGAGCTCGAACCCCGTTGCCTCGAGCATCCTCGCCTACCCCGAGGGACGCGCGGCTCTTGGAGCGGCGCACCGCGCTGGACGCCTCACCCCAGCCGCCCACAAGAGCGCGCTGGCGGAGTTCGAGTCGATCCAGGGGAAGCTCTCGCGGATAGCCGTGGACGCGCAGCTCGCACGCGAGGCTGGGGAGCTCGCCGAACGGTTCGCCCTGCGCGGCTACGACGCTGTTCATCTGGCGAGCGCCCTGTCAGCCGGCGGGCCAATCACGCTCGTCACTTGGGATGCCGACCTGCGAAGCGCGGCCGAACAGAACGGCTGCGCGATCGCGCCGGCCAACTGACCAAAGACGATCGCCCGAGCCCCCCGTGGCCTTGGTTTTCCGGGCTCTTGTGGCGTTGTTCGCAACTACCTTGCAGATTCTCAACTCCCGTTCTCAACTACCCCTCATTTTCACAACTAGCGTGAGCGGCAACAAGCGTTGGCCTAGTCAGCGGCGAACGGCGACGTGGATGATGGGGCTGTCGTGGCTTGCGAATGGGTAGGCGCCGTTGCGCACGGCGATCGCACGGAACGCCCACCGGGTGCCCGGTTCCAGGGTGAAGGCGTAGCGGTACTTCCACTTACCGCGGCTGTCGGTGTCCACGAGTTCGAGCTCGCGCCACTTGCCGCCGTACTTGATCTGGACTTGGACTTCCTCTCCACCTGCCGGGATGTAGCCGCCGGGGAGCTGGCCGGAGAAGAAGAAGAACTGGCCAAGCCGGACGTGGTGCGGCGCGTGGATGGACACGATCGCCGGGACGCTCTCGTGGAAGTCGAGGGTCGCCGCCGCCAGCACGTCGAGGGTGTGCGAGTAGAACGCGACTCGCAGCAACCTGGATGGGCCGGCGGGCGCCTTCAACGACCACGATCCGTCAGCGTTAGTGGTCGCGGTAACCACCTGGGTGGTCGTGCTGGAGCCTTGGATCTGCTGCAGGAGCTTGACCTGGGCGTTCTTGATTGGGGCGCCCGTCGGCGTCGTGAGGCGGCCCGTGAGGGTGAGGGCCGACCGCTTCTGCGGCCGGTTCACCGACATAGCCTCGCCGGCCGTCGCGGTGAGCTTCCCGGCTTCCGAGCACGGCACTCCGTTACACGGTCCGCGTTCCGGTGGCGCCACGGCGGGCGCGGGAGTAGCGGAGGGCGTGGGGGGGTGGTTTTGGATCTGGATCGTCTTGTCAAAGACGGTCGCTTTGTTGCCGGCGGCATCTTCCACGTCGACTTCAACGAGGTGGGGGCCGTCCGGGACGCCGCTTGTCGGCACTTCGGCGCGGACCGGCGTTTCGGTTGGGCAGGGGTGGCTGGTGTGGAACAGCAGCGCGCCGTCGTAGGTGCCGTGCGGCGTGCAGAAGCCGCTGTTCAAATCGGGGGTGGCGGAGTACACCTGCGTCCCGTCGATCAGGACGCTGACGCGGTAGATCCCGGTCCCGTACTGCTCGTGCGCGGTGAACGTGACCGCGGCGTTGCCGCTGGCCGGGCTTTCCGTGAGGCTTCCCCCGACGGCGAGGGCTTCCGGTTTGGTTTCGTTCTTTACGAGCAGCGTTGAGCTCGCGATCTGAAGTTCCGCGTTTGTCGCTGCGGTCGAGCAGAAGCCGCTGCTGTGCGATTCGGTGCATTGAGCGGCGGCCATCAGCCCTGGTGTCCCCGCGGGCACCGTCACTTCGAAGTTTCGCGAGGTCTTGCAGAGTTCGGTGCAGAAGAGGAGGTAGTCCGGTGGGCCCGACTTCATCACTTGGATGAACGCCTGCCCTTCGGGGGAAACCACGCTGCCGTGGATGACGCCACCTTCGATCACACCGGGGGCGTCCAGGAGAAAGGTTGGTCCCTGTCCCGGGCTGTCGTCTCTCCACCCTTCGTCTCTCAGGATCAGCGCGCCGCCGGGTTCCAGGCAGGTCGACGTCGCGCCCTCGGTTGTCGGGTAGGTGCCCTCCTTCACGGCCTGCCAGTCGCCTTCGCCGGCAAATTCGTTTCCTTCACGGCACGAGCTGAAGGCCATGTAGCCAGGCTTCGGCGCCGGGATCGGTTCAGCACCCTGCGCGACACCAGGAAGCAGGAGCGCCGCAGTGATCGCCAAGAACGTGATCAGCGCGCGGGCGGCATGGGAATGGGTCGGGGTGCTGGTCATGTTGGATTTCCTTTCCAAATCCGGTGGTCGCTGGCTCTCAGCGGCCGAAGTATTTGAGGCTGCTTCCGCCTCCGGTCGCGGTCGGAGTCGAGGACTGGCCTTCGCCCTGCCCGGGTTCGCCGCTTGTAGCTGTGCTCGCCGCTCTCGCCGCTGCCGTGCTCGTGGCGCTGGGTGAGCCGCCGATCGCGAGATATCCATCCGCGCGGCTAGGCGGGGCCGACGGATGCCGTGGCCGATCCGTGCTCCGCGCGGCCTTCGCCGCCGGTTTCGCAGCGGCAGTCTGACTCGCGGGCAGCCCGCCGGGCTCACTGGTCGGCGCGATGCTCGCGGCGGCCGGGACCGTGGAGTGCCCGTAGGGATGGGATACGTGGTGGCGGGGGCTCCTCGGGGTCGGACCTTGGAGGGTGTGGATCGCGCTGACGCCGGCACCAGCGACGGCGACCAGGCCAACGCCGGCAGCGACAACGACCTTCGCGCCCGCTCCGCCCCCGAACAGCAGCCCGGCCCGCTCGGCGCTCGCACCTCCACCGCCCGGCATACGGATATGCGCGAGGCTGAGCATGCGCTCCAACCAGCCGTGCGCGTGCGGCGAGACGGCGGGCGCCGGCAGCAGGGCGGCACTCGCGGCGCGCTTGTATTGAGCGCTCGCCATTTCGCGGGCGAGCAGGACATGCTCGCTGCGGCAAGCGTTGCAGGCGTCCAGGTGCGCCTGCGCGATCTTGGCCTCTTCCTCGAGCGCCGTGCCGTCGGCGAGCGCCCGGAGCGCCCCGGAACGGTAGTCGCACATACGTCCGGCGGCCAGGATCGCGGTGACGTGGTCGAGCTTGCGGTTCGCGCTGCGCGAGGCCGCGAGCACCTCCTTCACGGGCCGCCCGAGGGCCTTCGCGGCGCGCTTGACGCCAACGCCGTAGCCGCCCATGATCGTGAGCACTTGGCGCTCCAGCGGATCCAGTTGGGAGATCACGTCCAGGGCGCGCAGGACACGATCGCGAGCTTCCACGAAGTCAAACGACGGGTCCTCCTCCCCGACGAGCTCGCCCTCCAGCGGCTCGAACGCCACCCGCCGCTGCGATCCGACTCGAAGCTCGTGGCGGCCGGCCCTGCGCTCAGCTACGAGATAGCCGACCGAGGTCCAGAACGCGCCCTGGAGATGCTCTTCGTTCTGGATCGGTTTGCGGGACATGACCACGACCGCGATCGCTTCGTCCACGACTTCATCGCGTACCCCGGCGCTCAGGAAGCTGGCGTCCTTGCGCCGGTCGACCGCGGTGCGCAGCTCGGCGCGGCGGGCTTGAAGGGCGTGAGCGGCCTCGTCGGGGGAAATCACCCCGCTGCGGCCAGGCGCCCGCACGATCCAGCGCGTGCTCGCGCGCGAGACCAACGGCAGCCCCATCAGCCGGGGCTCGGGGATCGCTTCGGCTGAACTCGCCATCAATAGGTTCATGCGAGCAGCCGCCTTTGGGGAACAACCAATTTCTCCCGCCGACGATCCGTTCTCCGTGCTTGGAGCGCCGCCGTTAGGCCGTTCTGTGGTTGCGAGCGTAGGCTTCATAGACGTCTCCTTGCCTATCAAGTCCTTTTCGGCAAGTTGGACTTCCGGCCTGAGCCTCCCACTGGCGCGACGGCCACCGAACGCTCGTCGCAACCATGACCGCCGGCTGCTACGAACAGCGACTCCATCTGAGCTCGAATCGAGGACCGGCCCCCAGGACGCGAGGCATCGCGGTTCCTACCCACCGCATCAGACGACGCCCGCCAGGCCGCGCGCGACAATCTGCAGGCGACGCTCACATGGGGCAGCTCAAGTCGCGGTTGACTTGACAGATACCAATGGTATTGCGATACTGTCGGTATGCGTAATGCTCCGACACGGACAGAGAGACAGGCGAGCACCAGGCTCGGGCTGCTCGATGCCGCGGAACGATTGTTCGAGGAGCAGGGGTTCGCGGCGACGTCACTAGATGCGCTCGCTGACGCCGCTGGCTACACCAAGGGCGCGGTCTACTCGAACTTCGCCTCCAAGGAGGATGTTTTCTTCGCGGTTTACGAACGTCGCGTCGAGCGCTTCCTGGCTGACGTCGAAAGCGCTGCTGCGGAGTCCGGGGATGAGGAGCAGACCGCCGATCAGGTGATGGCGGGCATCATTCGCCGGCGCGAGGACGGCGATGGCTGGCTCGCCGTTTTCCTTGAGTTCTGGACCCATGTGTTGCGCCACCCCGAGCATCGAGATCGCTTCGCGGTGATCCACGCGCGGGCGATGCAGCCGGCCGTCGATGGGCTTCGCAGGTTCGCAGCCGAACGCAACATCGAGCTGCCGATCGACGCTCACCAGCTCGCCGTGGCTTTTTTTGCTCTCACGACCGGCCTCGGCCTGGAGCGCCTGACGAGCCCCGATGTCGTTGATGAGGATGTGGGTCTGCACGCGCAGAGGCTGCTGCGCCGCGGCCTGCTCAGCCAGGCCGAAACCAGCGTCCAGGAGAGCTGAGGGTGCGCCCCGCCTACGAGCAGCGGCGGATCGTCGATGTCATGCGCGCTCTGCGCGCCGGGCGGACCCTTGAAGAACGCGAGCGCTTCACCCGCCCGGCACTCGAGCACCACCAACGCCAGCGACTCGACGTGCTCCTACGCCACGCGGCTCGGCACTCGCCGTTCTGGCGCGAGCGTCTCGCCGGGTCACTCGGCGAGGGCCCGGTCGACCTGACAGCACTCCCGATCCTGGACAAGGGCACCATGATGGAGCACTTCGATGACCTGGTAACCGACCGGCGCCTCTCACGAGACACGCTGCTCTCGCACCTCGACGGCCTCGATCGCGACGAGCTCTACCTCGGCTGCTATCGCGCGATGGCTACCAGCGGCTCCAGTGGACGCAAGGGGCTGTTCGTGTACGACCGCGAGGGCTGGGTTGGGATCGTCGCGCAGCTTGCCCGTTGCAACGCAATGATTGGGATCCCTCGACCGCGGCTCCCGCGGCTGCGAGTCGCTGCTGTCGGCGGCGGGACACCCACTCACATGACGCGCCGGGTCGCAGACACCGTTCGCGGTGTCAACCGTGTGCGCTCCCTGGCGGCAACGATGCCGTTGGCAGAGATCGTCGCCGCACTCAACGAGTTCCAGCCCGATTGCCTGAATGCCTACCCATCCGTTGCGAGCCTCCTAGCCGAGGAGCAGCTGCGTGGCGCTCTGCGTATCGCGCCGCGCTGGCTGTCGACCTCGAGTGAGCTGCGCACCCCGCAGGCCACCGAGCGCATCACCGCCGCGTTTGGCGTGCGCCCGGCAGACATCTACGCGACCACGGAGGGCTTGTGGGGCAGCTCCTGCGAGGAGGGGGCGGTCCACCTGTTCGAGGACATGACGCTGATCGAGAATGTCGATAGCGACGGACACCCGGTGGAGCCCGGGAACCCCGGCGCCCGCTTGCTGATCACCAACCTCTTCAACCATGTCCAGCCGCTGATCCGCTGCGAGATCGCCGACGTCGTCACATTCGACCCGGAGCCGTGCCGCTGCGGGCGCTCCTTGAAGCGCCTGGCAGCTATCGAGGGCCGCGCCGATGATGTGCTCCAGCTCCCCGGCGCCCACGGGCCGATCGCCGTCCACCCGCTCCAGTTCGCGCTGCTCACCGGCGACCGCGACGTGCGCGAGTTCCAAATCGTCCAGGAAGGCGAGCTGCTGCGGGTGCGAGTAGTCCTCCGCGACGGCGCCGGCACTGAGCAAACAACTGCGCGCCTGAGCGAGCGAGTCGCCGAGAATCTCCTCGGGCTCGGAGTCCGCGCCCCCCACGTGAAGGTCGAGAGGTGCACCACCATCGAGCGTCCGCCATCGGGAAAGGTGCAACTCGTCATCGCCGACCGAACCGGCACGAAAATCAGGTCGGCAGCCACCCACGGCGGCATACAGGTCGGCTGACATGACACTGTCCGCCCGGCACCACCACACAACGAAGGTTCTCGCTGCTCAAGCGACCCAGCCAGACGCCCAACAGGAACGCGCCGAGGAAGGTCCGGGCGGGCAGCAAAGGCCGAGGTGGGAGCGCTGGCTCATCTCATGTGCGCTGGCATCGGCCGCGTTCATGCCGATCGTCCCCCCGCAAGAGTGGATACACCAAGAAGGAGAACGAGAATGAGTAGCCCCCACATCGTCTCGCCCAAGAACACCCCACCGGGACCCAGCACTTCGGGCTTGCGCCAGCGCCGGCAAGTCAACAACGACTTCGTCGGGTTCATGGAGTCCTGCGCGGAGCGCTACGGCGAGATATTCACAATCCGCCCCTACCCCAACAAAGCGTTCGTCATCGCCACCGGACCGAAGGAGATAAAGGAAATCCTATTCGACCGGGAGCGCTTCGCAGGCGGCTCGACAAACAGTCTGATAGCCCCCGTCGTCGGCGAGCGCTCTGTGATCCTCGCTTCGGGCAGCGAGCACATGCGCAAGCGTAAGCTGCTGCTGGCACCCTTCCACGGCGAGCAGGTAGCACGCTGGTCAAACCGGATCGAGGACATCGCCGCGCGGCACCTGGATGCCCTGCCCGTAGGCGAGCCGATCCGCCTGCGGCCGGTCATGCAACGGATCACGTTCAACGTCATCTGCCAGGTCGTGTTCGGCATGGATGACCCCTCGAAAGTCGCCGAGTTCAACTCCGCGATCATCCGCCTCTATGACAAACGCTTGGCTGCCCTTCTACCCTTCCGGTTCATGTTCCGGCGTGGCGGGCGGTTTCACCCGAGCCGCCTGTACTTTTCGCGCCGGGACCCCGTCGACCAGCTTATCTGTCAGGAGATAGCCCGTCACCGTGCCGACCCCGACGCGGCATCCCGCGACGACGTGCTCTCGCTGCTGATCGCCGCCCACGACGAGGACGGCCGCCCACTGCAGGACGACGAGCTGCGCGACGAGCTGCTCGGTCTGCTCAGCGCCGGGCACGAGACGACCGCGACCGCGCTCGCGTGGGCCGGGGAGCGACTCTCACGCAACCCAACCATACAAAAACGACTGATCACGGAACTCGAAAACGGAGACGACGACGACTACCTGAAGGCATTGATCGACGAGACGATGCGCAGCCGCCCGCCGCTAATCGACGGCATCCGCGTGGCTCGAGAAGACACACAACTCGGGGACTACCTGATCCCGGCGGGCACACGCGTCGCCGCGATGTTCAGCATCACACACCGCCGCGCCGACCTGTGGGAGAGCCCACTCGAGTTTCGACCCGAGCGCTTCCTCACCGACAAGCCAGCGCCATACACCTTCGCACCCTTCGGCGGTGGCATCCGTCGCTGCATCGGTGCGCCGCTTGCAACCTCAGAGCTCCGCATAGTCCTCCAAGCGCTCGTGCGCCGGTTCACGCTCGAGCCCGCCCCGATCGCAGAGGAGCGGATGAAGCTCACCGGACCGACACTCGCACCCTCAGCAGGCGGCCAAGTCGTTCTGTACCCCGCGCCGTGCGCCCTCGCAAACTCGCCCACACCACGGCCACTCCAGCGAGCGCGACATCACGCCCACTGACGAACGCATCCCCTCCCGGCAAGGAGAACCAGCCGGATAAGATAGCCCAGCACTGATCGGATCGCCGCGAACAGGATTTACGTGACGCGGCCACATCTCAGGCGCCGACCGGATCGTTGACGAGCCGGTCGAGCTGCCCAAAACGATCGGCGATCTCCTAGCTCCATAGCAGCCGCTGAGCCGCCACATCGAGGTGCAGTCACCGGCCGCCGCCGGCCGGCACGGCATCGCCGGGACCACAACCCGCGCCAGGTGATGGAGAACAGGCTAGGTCACTACGAATGTGCGTACCTCGATCCCTCGCCCGGTTTTTCCGGGCGAGATGCGACCTTCGGTGACGAACACCCGGTGGTTGACCCACTCATAGCTGGGATCTCCAGCCTCCAGCCTCATCAGTGTGCGGTAGTACTGGTCCTCGAACGCGGTGCCTTCTTGGGTGTCACGGGCATCAAGGACTCGCTGGTTGAACTCGACCACGCCCTGAGCGCTGGCGTAGATGACGGCGCCGTCGTCCGTGCGCCATTGCATCCGCACGTCCAACCGGCCCCACCTGTCCGCGCCGATCACCATCCAGTCGCCGCCGCCGGAGAGGACAACGCCGGAAATCCGCTCCCCTCGGATAGTGCCTCCAACGATCTCAAGGACACGCCTCAGACCGAGCGGTGTGGCGCCGACCTCCTGTGGCTCCGGCGCGAGGTCAATCTGGACAACGCAAACCTCCTCCAAGCCGGCCATCGTGGGATCCTATCTGTCCTTTCTGCCAGCGTGCAGGGGGACCGGGAGCTTGCTCCGGGAACCGTCGCTTGGACCGCGGGGTAACCGCCAGATCAATCGGGCTCTGCATGTCATCGCGAAACGCTTGATCAGGCTGCCGCGCAAGGCCGATGCCAAAGGCAGCACGACGAAGGCAAGGGATGCTCGCGCCGCGGTCCAAGCAAGACTGCCGGGGCACAACGACGACTTCCCTAGACAGCATTGCCGGGCTCGAGGTGGGCCTTAAGCCGTGCGGTGTCTACTGTTCGTTGTTTGCGCAGCCATCGCTTCATGTATGGGGCGAGCAGTGCCATCGAGCCTGTCACCTTTGGCCGAAAGCAGCACACGACGCGGCTCTGGCCTCCGGCCGTCTCCGTCACTTCGAAGTAGCCGCGGGGACGTGCCCCGCCGCCGTGCCAGGGCAGCGGCGGTCCGTCCCATCCGAACCTGCGGCCCGGCTCCCACTCGACGCACTCCATAGTGCTGGAGCGGCCCCCGGGATCGATCGTGTAACGGAAGACCGATCCGACCGCGATCGGCCCGTCGGTCAGCTTGACGACCTCACGGAACTCGCCGAGCCAGTCCGGGGCATGTACCGGATCGCCGACGATCGCAAAGACGTCATCGGGTGCTCGGGCGATCTGTGTCTCGATGATGACCTCGATAACCTTGGACCGCATCTGAGGCACACTACTCGCCCAGCAGCTCGCCGGGGTGATCATCGGGCATCACGCCTTCGTCGGTGCTTGGCGCGACGGGTCGCTCGGCTCGGCGTCCTCGTGAACGAGACTCACGCTCCCCACGAGCGTTCGTCCGTGCCGCCGACGGCGCTCTGTATGACGCCAAGCAGACAGGTTCGTGCTTTCAGGTGGGGTCCCGCCACATGGTCGTCACCAGGTGGGCTCCGTCGGGCGTGGCGAACTCGCCGATCCTGGCGAATCCAACACGTTCGTAGCGTTCGTCGTTCGCTGGGTTGCTCGACTCCAGATACGCGGGCATCCCCTCGCGGTCGATCCGAGCGAGGTTTTCAGCGAGCAGCCGCATCCCTAGTCCGTTCCCGCGGTGATCGGGATGTGTTCCCAGCAAGCTGAGGTAATAATGCGGCCGGTTCCTGGGATGCGCGGCCTCGAAACGGTCCAACAACTCCATGATCGCGGTCGCCCTGTCTCCCGCAAGGTCTCTCAACAGAAACGGCACGTCCTCGTCCTCGGACGCTGTCAGCTCGCTGCCGCCGGGCGGTATCCAGACCGACGCGGCCGAGTAATCCCCCGCGACCCACACCCACGGGTATCGGAGGGCGCCACCGATCAGGAACCGCCACCACGACTTCAACTTCTCGATGTCCGAGAACGCCCAACTCCACACAGGGTCATCGCGAAAAGCCGCCCACAAGGTGGCTGTGATGCCGTCGAGATCGGGGCCAATAGCCACGCGAATCGCCGGGAATTCTTCGTCTGTTCCTTTCACGAAGCCCAGCGTAACGCGAAGACGATGGCTCGCGCTGGGCGCCGGCACCGGGGGGTTGCCGGCCCTCGGCGTCGTGATCAAGCTGCGCGAGGCTCAGAAGGCCAAGCACTCTTAAGGACCGGGGATTGGCAGCTCCCGTCAACGACCTTCGAAGGGCGCGCGTGCGTGCGAGGTTGCGCCCTGTCTAAACCGGGGCCAGGCGCCGGCGAGGGGTCTGCAACTGAAAGGCTCAAGGTGCGCCGCGCGGCTGCCGAAAAAATGAGGACCCGGGGTCGAAAGCATCCGGGTCCTCATCACGAGCAGCACGAAGGCACTACTTCAACCTACGTCATAGGTGCGGTTATCACCCTGGGAGGTTGGCATCGGGCCCGGCCCCTCGTTTGTTTACAGAACCCTCCGTATCGCTCGCTCACCTCTACACCGCCTGGCACGTCCCCGCAGCTACCAGCCACCGGGGCGAGTCAGGCCATGCTCAGTTGCGGCGCACGTTAGCTCAGAACATCGACCTCTTGGGCGGATTTCGCGTGTTGCAACCGCAAAATCTCCCTGCGCGTGAGCATATTCCGCGCCGTAAGCGACACGCTTACAAGACCGGGCTCGGGCGTTAGTCGGCCAGCAGGTCCAGTGCCTCGCGTTGGCGCTCGATGGCATGCTTGAGGGGCTGCTGGAACTCCTCGTCGGCGCGGCGCCGCCCGATGCGTTCGGCAAGAGCCGCGTGGATGGCATCCGCTACCGGGTGTTCGTCGGGGGCGTGATCGCCGGCAGCAGGCGGGCTCATCGGTGCAGCGCACCCTAGCGCGACATCGCCGGATTCGCGTGCGCTGATGCCCCGATTCGTGTGCATATTCCACGCCGTAAGCAACACGCTTACATCACCCCGATTTTCGTCCGCCGTTGGTCTTATCGGCCCCCGTTTCCTTATGCCGCCAGGCCGCCGCGACGACGCGAACACATGCGAGTGAGCAGATGGCTTTTCGGGAACGCAGCCGATCGGGAGCGCCTGCTCGACATGGAGTCCCGCTTGCGCCCCGTGCGCCGTAAGACGTTCGCCATGCTCGCGGTCGGGCTCGCGATATCCGCGCCCTGGGCCGGGGCGTGGACGCTCGTCCCGATGCTCGCCGCCATCGGTGTGTACTGGCTGACCGAGCGGCTGGTCCCGCGCTTCAAGCAGCCGGCGATCCTGTTCTTCGGCGCGTGGGTGTCGGTCGAGGCGATCATCGCCATCAGCGTCGCGCTCAGCGGAACGCTGCGCGAGACCAGCGTCTGCCTTCTCGCCGTTCCGATCATGACGCTGAACGCCCGCTTCTCGAGCAAGGGCATCGTCGTCGGGGGAGCACTGGCAATCGTCGCGATCGCCGCCGTGCTCGTGAGCGGCGATCCCCAAGCGATTCTGCGCGAGCCGCCAGTCCTTATCGCGCCAGTGATGCTCGTCGTCGCGTGGGCGATGCTCTCCACGCCGCTCATGCGCTCGGACATCGAGCACCGGCACGGCGCGAGGATCGACCAGCTTAGCTGGTCGCCCCCGGCGAGTGGACGACCTTTGACGACATCTCCCTCGTCGTCCACGGCGACTTGCGCCACGGCCGCGATGTAGTGCGCGCGTCCGTGGACCTGCCCGACTTCCCCGCCCATCGCGTGCTACCGCCCGGCGGGCAGGTGCTGGCGGCACGGCGCAGCTACGCGACCAAAACCCCCGACCCAGGAGAGTGCGTGCGACTGCTCTGCGAGGAGGGCGTTCCGGTCGACGGCGATGGGCGCGCGTCGCGGGCCCATCGCATCGGCTGGGACCTTCTCGCTGAGCGCGCCGCCGACACTGGCCGGCTCGGGTAAAGGGGTCAGGGCGATGTCCTGCTTTACCGAGTTGTACGGAGTTTTACGGGGTTTACGCGATCTCGATAAACCTCCTATGACAGTCGGGCGGCGCCCGTTGAGGTGCGTTGTGCAGTCGCAGGATTGAAAGCGTCAGCGGGCGGCGTGATAGACCCTCGCGGCGCCGATCATGCGTCGCTGGCTGAGTGCTGGCGGAGGTACTCGCGTAGGTAGGGCAAGGCGAAGTCCACGTAACCGCGGCGGGTCGGATAGATCAGCTCGGCCGCGATCAGTCGTAGGCGGTACTGGCTGGCGTAGTTCACGTCGACACCGAGGCGCTGCTGGATGTCGGCCATCCTGGACGGGCCGTCATCCTGGGCCATCGCGAGTAGAAACGACTTGCCGATGTTTGACGCGGCGCTCAGCGCCGGCTCGTGGATGAGCGCACCAAGTCGGCGCCGCGCACGGGCAACGCCGCGGGTGGCGTCCTCGGGCGTGATCTCAGGTGCGCTGGGATTCAACCGCCACACCTGGGCGCCGACTAGCTGCAGGAGGAAGGGGTAGCCACGGGCTCCGTCGACCATGATCTCCAGGGCCTGCTCGCCGATGCTGCGGCCGGCTGTCTGGATCGGTTCGCGAAGGGCGCGTTCAACGTCGGCGCGCGCTACCGAGCCCAGGGTGTGCCGTTCTGCGCGGCGCAGGAAGGTGAGAACGTCGTCGTTGACGACGTCGCTGACGCTGGCAGCTAGGCCAGCGCCGACGAACGCTAGCTCGCGATTCTCGCGGAACGCGTGCTGCACGACGGTGGCGAGCTCGCGCAGCTCTTCGATTTGGTTTTGGTGGATCTCGTCAAGCGTGATCAGGATGCCGGTGCTGTGCTCGGCCAGCAGGTCGGTGAGCATCTCGAGCTGGTTACGCAGACCTGCTTGGACGACATGCGCCTCGATCGTCTCCCAGGCGAGAGAGCCGATATGCAGCGGAGCACTCACGCCGCTCATGCGGCGCTGCACCGCCTTGGGGTCGAAGTCGCGCAGCAGTCGTGGGAGGTGCTGCTGGGTTATCCGGGAGACGAAGTCGGGGGTCGCGGTCTCGCTGACGACGAGCCAGCCGCGCTCGCGTGCGCGGTCCTCGACAGCGTTGAGCAGGACCGTCTTGCCCGCACCGCGAGCGCCGGTGTAGAGAGTCGCACGGCCCGCCGATCCCGGGCCATCTTCAAGTGCCTCGGCGAAGTCATCGAGGAGGTCGTCGCGGCCGACCAGCAGCGGAGGGCTGACACCGAAGCTCGCGTGGAAGGGGTTCTTCATGCCGTCCACCATACCCGGCCCTGTTAGAGAGCGTTAGAGTTCTTAGATTCCGTTAGAGACGGCTCTTTGCTCAACGGAGACGGCCGTGACCGTCGTGACCTGCGGCTCGGGCAGCTGCGCGATGGCGAGGTAAGGGTTGGCGGAGCGATACCTCGGGGTGCGCCGCCAGCGGGTGTGCTCGCCGTGGCGGAAGCCTTCGGCGATCCCGCGGGCGGCGAGCGCGTACAGCGCGGTGTGGGTGTTCGCCGCGTCGTAGTCGATCGCACACGCGACTTCGCGTGTTGACATGCCCTCCTCGGTGTCGAGACCGGCGAGCGAGGCGATCTCCTGCTGGCGCTGGCCGAGCCTGGCGTTGGCGAGGTCGGTGCCGTTGCCGTTGCTGTCAGCCGTTGGGCGGATCGCCTGCGCGAATGCGACCAACGCGGCGGCGGTCGACTCGGCGAGCTCGGCGAGCATCTGCTGGGCCTGTGGGTCATCGATCATTGGGTCTGTGCTCCTTCGCTTGACGGGTTCCGCGCGAGCCCGCCCCCCGGCCGCTACCGCCAAGGTGAGCGGCGAAGGGTGAGGGGCGGGCCGAGGCGCCGTGTTCTGCCACTGGCACGGAGTCAGGCGATTGCGTAGCGGCGGGGCTTGTCGACGACCCGCTTCACCTTTTTGTCCTTGGTCAGCCGCTCGAGGCAGTTGCCGACCGCCCCGGAGCTGCGCTGCAGCGCCTTGGCTATTTCGGTCGGACTGTGTGGCCCTTTGTTGGCGTTGTCCTTCAGGTAGCCCAGCACGAGCGGGTTGAGCTCGTTCGGTTTGAGCTTGCCGCCCTCAGGCTGGCTGGCGCTCGACGTGGGCTCGGCCTTCCCGCCGGCCGGCTCCTCGGCGGAGGGTGCCTTGGCGCTCTTGCCCTCGCCCGCGGCATTGGCCGATTGCTCGCCGACCAGCGACCACAGGTCGGGCAGCCGGCGGTTGCCGTCTCGGCCGCCCTCGGTACGGCGAACCTCGCCGTCGCTCTCCAGTTGGGCGAGCATCTTGCCTGCCGTCGAGCGGCCGACACCGGCACTCACCGCGATCTGCGCCGCGGTCGCCTCCGACGCGGCCGTCAGCACCTCGACAATCGCCTGCTTAGTGTTCGGGGTCTTGGTCTTGCTCATCGCTGATTCTCCTTTGTTAGAGCCCCTTTTGGAGCTTTGGCGGTGGACGTGGTAGCTCTCCCCGCGGGGCAAGTCAAGTCCTTTCGCACGACCCCGCGGAGGTCGATCGCGCGGTTCGCTAGCACCCGTGCGGGACACGGCCAGAACTAAAGATTCGAGGCGAGCGAGGGTCTGTCCGGCGGCTCGCGCGCCCTCATGCGCAGCTCCGCCGAGAAGGCCAGCGGCGGCCTCCGCGTAGCCCTGCGCCGTGGACTTGACTTGTGCTGGCGGGTCGAGCTAGACGTGTTCGGCGATGACCGAAACCGTCCACCCCGAGCCCACCCCGCCGCCGCACGGCGGCTACGTCGAGGCCACAGTGCTCGCTGCTGACATCCGCCGCGGCGAGTGGGGCAGCCCGATTCCCGCGGTGCTGGTGCGCGAGTTCATCCACAGCGCGCTGCGGCATTCCGCCGCCGCGGACATGGTCAGCGAGTACGTGTTCGGCATCGCTACAAGCGGCGAGGAGCCTCCGGCCGATATTGGCGAGGCGCTTCGCGTCGCGATCGGCGAGGTGCTCAGCGCCGCGACCGGCGAGGATTGGGCGCAGGTCGGGCGCGATCTGTTGACGGACGCCCTCGACACCGTCCGCGAGGACCCGCCGCCGCCCGAAACGCCAACGGGCGTGGTGGCCGTTAGCTGCGAGCGGCCGTCGTAAGCGGCCGGTGAAAGTGCAGCAGGAGGCGATCCTCGACTGGCTGACGGAGGTGCGCTCGGCGACGCTGCGCGAGATCGCGCAGCACTTCGGATGTAGCCAGCACTCAGCGCGCATGAAAGCCGACGGGCTTGTCGCTCAAGGCAGGCTCGATGTCAAGCCCGGCCGCCGCGCGCAGGGCAGCCGCCCTATTACGCCGCGCCGCTACTCCGTGCCGCAGCCCGAGGCCGACCCCAGCGCGGCGCTCGCGCTCGCGCATGACGAGGGCCCGAAGGATCGACTTGAGCTTTCCGCTGGATCGAGCTAGACGTGTCCAAGCCACCCAAACCCGAGCCAAGGAGCAGGCAAATGACGACAGAGGAGCAAGAGGCCGAGATTGCCGTCGGTGAGCTATACCGCGACGAGAGCGGCCACGAGGTGTGGCGCATCAAGGAAGTCGAGACCGGCAACGTGCTGCGTGAGGGCATCGAGTCCGACCGGGACTATCGGTGGCTGCTGGACGTCTTCAACCACGGCGAGGAGTACGCCGACGAGCAGCAGGCGCGGCGGGAAGCCGCCGCCTCGGCCGGAGCGTGAGGTCATGCCGACCGCTGCCACTGACCGACGTGTGGAGGAGCTGATCGGCCGGCTCGCCCGCGAGAGGAACGCCCGCTTTGACCGCACGATCGGCAACCCACTCCAGGACGCAATCAACACGATGCAAAGCGTCGAGGCCGCGCGCGAGTACATCCGTCGCGCGGCAGCGGTCGCGCACGCCGCTTTCCCTCAGTACGAGGGCCATTGGAGCGACGAGGCGTGGCAGGTCGGAGTCATCGGCTCGCGGGTGAGGACGAAGGGCGGCGTCGCGTTCGAGCGCGGCGACGTGATCCTCTGGCACGAGCCGACCGCCGACGACATCCGCTTCGCCGAGGAAGATGGGCTGCCTCCGCACCGCACGGCGTACAGCGTCTGCAACGGCGTCGACACGGCGTTCAACGTCTACGTGCGGCCGATGGGCGGCGAGCGATGAACGGGCCGCTAAGCCTCGCCGCGTGCGCGATCATCGCCGCGGCCGGCGTTTGGCTGTTTGGCGGGTTCGTCCTGCGTGCGTGCGGCGCGCTACTGGCCCTCGGCGGGCTCACCAGCACGGCCCTCACCGGCTCACCGGGAATGGCGATCGCCACGATCCTCGGCGGTGTCGCGTGGCTGGCAGGCCAGTGGCTGTTCGGGCTGCGCCACCACTACTACCGCTCGCCGCTCGCACGCCGTGTCTTTCTCCAATGGCTGCCGGCCCGGTTTGACCCGACCAGCGGCTGGGGTGTGCCCAATGTCCCACCGGGGTGGCGCCGATGAGCCCGCGTGAGCCCGACATAACCTGGCGCCGACAGGGCTGCACCATCGAGGTTAATCGTGACGGTATGCCAGTCGGGCTCGTCACCGACCTCGGCAACCGCAGGTTCGCGATGCAGATCTACACCACCGAGTGCCCGTGGGAGACATACGCAGGCGTCGCCAGTTCCGAAGCTAAAGCCATAACGACTGTCGGGCTGCGCGGCGAGACCCCTCCCCACATGGAGGACCGATGAGCGTAACCGTTGTCACCTTTAAGGACGAGGACTGCGATGGTGACGGGGCGCCGATCGGCCCGGTAGTCGTCATCCGAGCGGAGGGCGAGGACGCCGAAGCTGTCGCGGCAGCCGGCGTTCCGTTTCGCTACGGGCCCGAGCACGCACAGGATCTCGGGTGGAAGTCTTACCGCGAGGCGCGAGCCATCGCGGGAGAGCACGGCGTCCCACTGACGGAATGGTGAGGTACGCCATGCAACTTGTAGGGCGGCGCGAGGGCCATCGCTCCCGTAACGAAAACCAGGCCCGCCGCCGCCCTACAAGCAACCTTCACGGCACGAAGCAGGGGTGTCACAAAAAAGTTTTCGTCAAAGCCTTGACCTTTACCGGCGGTCGAGCTAGACGTGTCCTCGCCAGCAAGGCACGTTCTAGTTAAAGGAGAAAAGCGTATGGACTCACCACACTCACAGGACACAAGCGGCGGCGAGGAGCGCACCTCACCAAAAGGTGCGACGTTCGACCGTGACAGTCTGCTCGACCTGGTGCGCTCGATCGTCCGGCACTCCTCGGTGAAAGACGCCGCAGTTGAGATGGTCCGGTCCGGGCTCAGCGAGCCGGTCGAGACACAGATGCGCGAGGGGATTCACGCCGGTGCCAACGAGGCGCTCGGCCGTCTCGCGGATGGGCTGCGCGGCGGTGTGACCGACGCGCTTGGCGCGCTCAGCGAGGACGACTGGACGCTGATCGCGCGAGATGCTGGAGGACGCGCAGGAGGCCAACGAGGCGGCGGCGGTCGCGTAGCGAGCAGATCGTCTCGCAGGGCGACGGGATCATACCCCCACGTTCCGTTTCCAAACGGTTCGTCCCGTCGCCCTGCGAGATGACCGGCTTCAGGCGACCCCGCCGCGGGGAGACACGGAAATGGACAGCTTTTTCACTGTAAGAATCACGAGCAGCGACGAGTTCGACGTGCCATCGCTTAGCGCGCAAGATGTGAAAGACGCGCTGCAGGCAAAGGCCGTCGAAGAGGACGTGCCGGTCGAAAGCGTCTCGGTGCAGGCGTGGGTACGGGTGCAAGCGTGAGTTACGACGAGATACAACGCACACGAGAGCTTCTGCTGAGGCGGATCTCGCTCTACGGCTACGCGATCACTCAGGTGGTCCCGACGAAAGATTGGGGCGGGCCGAGCTACACCTACACGATCGGCCTGCCCCAGCACATGGGTCACCCCGAGCTAGCTGTTTGCGGCCGTAGCCCGCGGGCGAGCATCCGTGTGATCACCTCGGTTGTGACGCTGCTGGAGGACACGCCCGAGGCCGAGGGGCGCGTGGTCGGAGCGTTCCATAACGAGGCGCCGTGTTGGATAGCGCCCATTCCCGACCGGATGGTGGACCGCTACCTCGGCCTCGCCGAGTGGTGGCGCCGCGGGTATCACGACGGCGGACCGACCGCAGTGAAGCAGATCGTCGTATGCGATCCGGCCGGCCGCTTTCCGTGGGACCAGGGCTGCCATCACGGCTACCGGAGCGGGCAGGCCCTGCTACTCCCGCAGATCGTGGCGCGAGAGCCGAGCACCACCGTCATCGACCAGCGAGGCGGGGCCAGTGCGACCGGCTGACTCCCTCACAGCCCGCCCTACACGGCGGTGTAGTGCCAAGTCGCGGCCATCCGCCGGTCGGTGCGCTCACTTCCCGCGATCGCCGGCATTCCGCCCCCCGACAGGCCACCGCTATGCGCTACCGCGTCCTCGTTCCTGCTGAGCCCAGCGACGCGATCCCGCGCGGCGCCGCCGTCCTGGAGTACCGCCGAGGCGCTCGGGGGGCGGCCTACGGGCGGATGTGCGCCGGCCGGGAACAGTTCGGCGAGCTGTGCGCCCAAGCAGCCCGGCACGGGCGCGTGGTCGCGCTCCCTGACGGCTGCGTCGAGGTCGGTTTCTACGACGAGGTGGACGGCGAGCTGCGCGCCCACAACCGCGGGATAGCGCACCTCGAGCAGTGGCTCGGGCGGCACGTGTACAGGGGCGACCTTGAGGCGCGCGAGAACCGATCGGCCAGGCGCGCACAAGCCCGTCGGCTGTTGTTCCAGGGCCGTATCGCCGAGGCCGCGAAACTCGACCCCCGCTTGGGCCTCTAGCCCTGGACGCCATGATCTACGTCAACTGCGATGCGTCCTATCGAGGCGGCTGGGCCGGCCTCGCATATGTCGGCGAGGATCTCGAAAGCCGCAGCCAGGTCGTGGAATGCAAATCGAGCACAGAGGCGGAGCTTCGAGCCGTCCTGCTCGCGATGACCGCCGCCGAGAAGGCTCGCCTTCCCCACGTCATCTTCAGGACCGATTGCGAGTCCGCCGCGAGACCGCACCGCGGCGCGAGCGAGCCGCTGCGCCCTCTCCGCGACCAAGCAGCCGGCTATCTCGCCCGGCATCCAGGGTGGGCGCTCGCACAAGTCGCCCGCGCCGAGAACGGGCCCGCCAACGCGCTCGCGCGGCAGGCACGCCGATCCCGCGACGAGGTGACCGTCAACCTAGACACCGCCATCGCCACAGCGCTGATCGAGCGCGCCGGCATCAACGAAACGACCGAGGGGCGCTGGCGGCTAACGTCCGGGAAGACCTCATTGAGCATCAACGCAGCCTTGACCGCAGCGCTGCTGAAGCTCGCCACCGACGCCCCGAGCAACGCGACCTGTGCGGAGGTTCAGGCGTGATCGAGCGGCCGATCCCCAACGAGCTCTGCCTGAGCGTCCTCGTCTCGGTGGTGCAGCGGCCCGGCGCGCTCGCCGCGGATCACGGCCCGTCCCGCCAGATGGCGCCGCGGCTGCGCTGGCTGCGGCAGGCTGGGCTGGTGCGCCCGGATGGACCGTCGCCAGCCCGGTGGTATCCGACGCCGGCCGGAATAAGTGAGATTGACCGGCGGCGCCTTGGGCTTCTCCGTGAACGGTCGCGGCAGCGTCGCCGCGAAGCGCTCGACCGGATTCGCCGAGCTGAAGCGCTGTTTGAGTTCGCCGACAGCATCCGGGTGCCCGCACCGTCGGCGCTGTGCTTGCCTCGCGGCCAGCAGCGCATGACGTTCGGTGAGCTGGTCGCGCTGCTTGGGCGAAGCGTCGGCCGCGAGGGCTGGTCTCGACCACCGCGCCAAAGACAACCTGGCCGCCGGTATCCCCGATAACCGTCGTCGGCGAGATCGAGTACATCGAGCAGGAACGTGAACGCGATGTCGGTGACTGGCGGCTGAATCTGAGCGTGGACGACTGCGCGTTTGTCGAATTCTCCCGGCGGCGCTTCGAGGGCGCGACACTCGACACGGCGATGGACGAGATCCACGTACAGCAGGCCGGACAGAGGACCGTGGTGTGTTTCAGCTTCTGAGCATGGCGAGCTGATGCAGCCGAACCCTGACGACACCTCCGGTCCCGTGCCCGCCCCCGCCGGCCGGGACAACGACCCCTGGTCGATGTACTACGTCGTGCGTAGCGACCGCCGTCTCAGCTTCGCTCAGGCGATGGCGCTGGGCGGTGCTGGCGCGGTCGCGTGCGCCGACCGCTTCCGTGACAGCGAGCGCTGGGCCGCCAACTTCGCCGCATGGCACGCCGCCGAGTATCCGAAGATCGCCCTGCGCGCCAACGCGGAAGAGTTCGCGGCACTGGCCGCGTTCGATGCCGTTCCGCTCGCCACAGCGGCCGGCCCGACCGCCCTATGCCTGCCGCCTCGGCGTAAGTCAGAGCGCGAGCCCCAGCTAATCGAGCTTGCGCCGTTCACCGAGGCCAAGCGGCCCGATGAGCCGCCCGCCCCAGCCGCGGGCGCGCTTGTCTACGTCATCCGCCCAGGCGTCATCAAGAGCATGGGGAAGGCGATAGCCCAAGCCGGTCACGCCGCCCTTGCCGTCGCCGATCAGATGAACGTCAGCTATGGCGCGGACCTTCAGCGCTGGCGAGCTCACGGCATGACCGGCGAGGTACGCCTAGCCGACGAGACGACGTGGGAGCGCCTGAAGGCCGAGGTCGAATGCGTCGTTGTCCGTGACGCGGGCTATACCCAGGTGGCGGCCGGAACGGAGACCGTGTTGGGGATCCCGCCGCGCCAATCTCAGCCCAGCCTCGTCGTAGACCTTGAGCGCGAGGCGTGACCGCGAATATGCGCGTTTGCAGGGCTTTTTAGTGGCGAGAGACGGACTTGAACCGCCGACACCTCGATTTTCAGTTTAGTGCTCCTGGGCCTGAAAACGCGCCGATTTGCAGGCGACTCGCCAGAGGAGGCGCCCCAGACCTACCGTTGGTTTCCTGGGGATTCCTGGGGGTTTGGGCCGGGAGGCGGGCATCCCCGGCCCAAACCCGATTCGGCCCTGATCCGCGGATGGCGAGACTCGGAATCGAACCGAGGACACTACGATTTTCAGGGCGTACCGGGATACACCCCAAAACCGGCCCATTTGCAGGGCTTTTGTGCCTGCCTACATCAAGCCAGATACCGCTTGTTTCCGGTGGTTTACCGGGGGTTTTGGACCACGGATGGGGGTCGTGGTCCAAAACCCCGAGGTCGATTCTACACCTCCGCCGGACGGCTTTCTATGGCTCGCGGGGCAGCGTGGCGCCGTTCGGCGGCAATGGGCCGAGTGGCCCCTCGCTGAAGCCGGCCACAACTCGCGGGGGCGTGCGGCGGCTCAGAGACGAACGCCTCGCGCGCCCGCGTAAGCTACAGGCGGAACGTGTCCGGTGCGACGGTGAGAGATGCGAGCGAGGACGACGCGCCAGCGTGCGCGGCGATCTACGCGCCGTATGTGCGCGAGACGGCCGTGAGCTTCGAGGGCGAACCGCCGACGCCCGCGCAGATGGCCGAACGCATCGTGGCGGCGACGCGCACGCACGCGTGGATCGTGCATGAAGACGACGGCCGCGTCGTCGGCTACGCCTATGGCGGGCCGCATCAGAAGCGAGCGGCCTATCGCTTCTCGTGCGAGGTCAGCGTCTACGTCGAGCGGGGCCGGCGACGCACCGGCTCGGGTCGCGCGCTGTACGAGGCGCTGTTCAAGCGGCTCGCGGCGCGCGGCTACCGGATGGCCGTCGCGGGCATGACGCTGCCGAACGAGGCGAGCGTGGGCCTGCACCGAGCGATGGGCTTCGAGCCGGTCGGCGTCTACCGGCGGATCGGTTGGAAGCTCGGCGCGTGGCACGACGTCGAGTGGATGCAGCGGGCGCTCGGCGTCGAGCACGACCCTCCCCCCGAGCCGCGCTGAGGCGACCGGCGTGTCTTCGAGCGCGTTAACCTCGCTCCGACTCGCCACGGGCTTGACCTCAACCGCCATCGCGGCGCGAACCTATACGGCCATTACGCGCGGGGGGCGGGACTCACTCTAGGCTCGCAGCCTCGCCAGCGGATCGCGCTGCTCCTAATCGAGCGTGGCCTCGGGTGGAGGCCGATCTCCTCAGTTCTCCAGCAGCTCGCACGCCTGCGTGTGGATCTCGGTGAGGAAGGCGAGTTCTCTTTCGGTCTTGGGCTTGTCGGGATCGTCGTCGTCGTATTCCCGGACGTGTCGGGTCATAGTCTCGAGTAGGGGTGGAGCCACTTCCGTCAGCGTGCGAGCGTGCGCGGTGGCGTCAACGTCGTCGGCTGGTGCCTCGTCCTCGCTCCAGCCGATCAGGTCGAGGAGGTCTTTGAGGGCGGTCAGGCGTCGGGCGCAATCCCAAAGGTCCACTTCGACCCGGTCGATGTCTTCGGCCACGATGGGTAGGGCTTCGTTGGCGCACTCCCGGATGACCGGGAAGGCTGCGGTCGGGATGATCACCGGCTCGGGCCGCTCGGCGAGCCCGGCCAGGAACTTCTCGATCACCGAGACGAGCTGCGCCGCGCGTGCGCGGTCCTCTGCGGACTCCGTCCTCGCCGCCTCAGAAAGCCAGGTCCAATGATCGGCCTCGGCTTCGAGGGCGGCTATCATCGTCGTGTTGAGCGTGATCACGAGGGGCTTCTGCTCGTTGGGTTCCTTCCAGTCGATCGCGTCAAGGGCACGGGCTGTGGCGTTCATTCGGGTCAGCACCGGAATCCAAGCTGCCCTGGTGTATGACTCGGGTCCAGCGGTCGGCGCGTCCTCGGACGTGCGCTGGAGGTCGGTGTACAAAGCGCGCCGCAGCAGGGTCGTGATCTGCGGCGGAAGGCTCGTGGTCTTGCTCGGCTCGTCGGCCGGGGCGTCCTGGTCGTCCATCAAGGCTTGTTGCTCCCTTCAACTGGTGGCGGGCGGGGACAACGCCTAATCGAACGCCCGCGAAAGGGCAAGCCGGCGATCATTGGGGGCCGCTTGGTGCGGGGTTCTTCTCGCAGCTAACCGGCGCGCGGGGACGGGCTTGCTCGAGGAGCCGGCCTTACGGGGTGAGGTCGTTGACGATCTGTGCTGCTGGGCGGATGTCGGAGATGCGGGTGACGCCCGCGCCCGCGTAGAGCGGCCCGGAGTCCACGAGGCTGGCGGGCCCGTCGTCAAGGGCCATCGCCGGGCCGAGGAAGGGGAGTGCTGGCCGCTGGATCGCGAGCCCGCGATCCTGGAGCCGTTCGGGGACGCGCATTACGATCGGCGACGCGAGGCGGTTGGCGAGGCGGATCCATCCAGGTCCGCGAGGGTCGCTGCCGAGCCAGCGGCGGGTCGCGGCGTTGGGGACGACGCGATGCGGCGCTTCGGCCCATCCGAGCCCGAACAGCTCGGTCAGGAGGGTGCGGTCGGCCTGCAGGCAGCGCAGCTTGTAATCGGGGTGTGCGCGGCTCTCCTCGCTGAGCAGCAAGCGGGTGCCCATGACCGCAGCCACCGCGCCGGCATCGAGCGCCTGGCGCACCCCCTCTTGGTCAACGATCCCGCCAGCCGCGAGTACCGGGACCTTGACCACAGCGCGAACGCTCTCGATCAAGTCGAGTAGCGGCGTCGTGCCGCGGACGTGCCCGCCCGCCTCGACGCCTTGGGCTATCACCGCATCAGCTCCCGCTGCCTCCGCAGCTCTCGCCTCCTGAACCGAGCCGCACTGATGGAGCCAGGTGCCGCCGGCAAGGCGGCGCGGCGCTCCCCAAAAGGTGACGATCACGTCGGCGTCGGTCGCTGCCTGCACATCCCCTGGGCGGAGCAGCGGCAGCACGAGGTTGACCGCGATGGGTCGGCTGGTGAGCCTGCGCGCTGCAGCGAGCTCGGCGGCGATTCGTCCGCGAGCGCCGCCGATCGTGCCCAGCCCGCCGGCCTCGGACACAGCCGCAGCTAGCTCGTGGCGGGCTACAGCGCCCATCCCAGCCTGAACTATCGGCGCTGACAAACTGCGGAAGTCCACCGCCTCGGTCATCCGGCGAGCAGCCTACAGCGTGGGAGGCGGAGCGCTCGGCTTGGGGCCGCTCGATGGATTCGAGCGAGCAGGACTTCGGCCGTGATCGAGCTAACGGCGGGGTGCTCTCAGGCGGGCTCGGGCGTGAGCAGGAGATATTCGGCGTCGGCCTTCGCGGTGGCGATTACTTCCTCGCGGCTGAGGCCGACGAGGCGTGCTATCTCGCCGATGATCCACCGCGCGCGGCGGCGGGTCGAGAGCGGCACGAATTCGTTGGTGTAGATCTCCGCCAGTTCTTCGCGGAGTAGTCCGGGGTCGCTTGGGGCGCAGAGTCGGCAGGGCATGGCCTTCAGTCCTCGCCGCGCTCGCGCTCGATGAATTCGGCGGCGAGGTCGTCTTCGGCGATCGCGACGAGCGCGTCGGTCACGGCGACTCGCGGCTCGGGGCTTTCGCGGCCGTCGCGGGTTCGCCAGCCTCGCCCGTCGTCGCTTCGCTCCATGCCGGCGTGCTCGACTAGGCTGACCGCCAGCGGGACGGGCAGGGTGACGGTGATGGTGCTGCCAACTGCGGGGATCGCTTCGGCGTCCCGCACGGCGGCACCGTCGCCCTCGGCGATGGCGGTCAGCGCGCCAGCTAGCGCGGCTCGGGGGTCGGTGGTTTGAGTCCCGTCGGGTAGCCGCCAGGACGGCAGGTCGCCCTCGACTACCCCGCCGAGGGAGAGAAGCTCGCGGGCGACTGCGTCATCGAGGGTCACGGTCACGTCGGCGGCGATGGTGGGCGCTTCGGTGCTCATTTCTGGCTCCTTGCTTTGGGTTTGGGCGTGGTGGGGTCGGCGTCGGGATAGCGCCCCGCGCGGGCTGGGGCGATCTGCCCGATGCGGCTGATGCTCAGGCCGGTCGCCGTCTGGATGCGCTTGTAGGGCCAGCGTGCGGCGACGGCCGATGCGACGGCGCGATTACGCGCGCGTGTAATCGTGTCCGCCAGGCTGGCGACGGCGGCGCGTACAGCCTCGATCTCCTGCAGCCGCTCGTCCGTGAGCGCCAACGGCTCCAAGTCGGCGGCCGTCTCGATGCGGACCTGCAGGTCGCGGAGGTTGATGCCGAGGGCCTTTAGGTCGCTCGCGAGCCCACCGGGTTGAGCGCCGGTGCTCGGGGTGCGGGGGCTCACTGAGCGGCCTCCGGCTCGGGCTCGGCGAAGAAGGTCTCGGGCGTGAGCCGGTCCGAGTGTTCTGAGGCGAGGCGTTCGGCGACGATCCGGTGGGAGCGCGTGACCTCGGTGTAGGAGTCGGGCCGGTCGAAGAGCCGCGCCATCCAGCGGCCGTCTGAGGTTTGCGAGACCTCAGCGGTGAGGCGTCCCCCGAGGTCGGGGCGGACGTGGCAGACGACTCCAGGCTGCTCGCGGTCCTCGTCGTGCTCCAGGCGCGCGGCGGTGTCGAACCACCGGGGGTTGGCTTGCGGCTGCGCGGCGGTCATCGGGCGCAGGCAGTCGCGGGCTCATCGTCAATCAGCGCCTCGCGCGCGTCGTTGATGAGCCCGGTGGTGATCGCGATCCAGTCCGCGTGGGTCGCGGCGCCGACGATGTCCTGAATCAGCCCGGTGAGTTCCTCCTGCACGACCGACGGGTGCAGGAGCTTGCCCTCGACATGCGTGACGAGGAGCTCCTGGACAACTTCGACCGCTGGCGCCGTATTCAGCGCGTCGCGGATGAAACCGCGAACGTCTGCCGCGGCGTATCGGGTATCACTCGGGCTGATTCTCAGATCTTGGGCCATGATCTTGCTCCTTGGCGAGTTGTCGTCGGGGTGTTAGAAGGTGAGGGAGTGCTCGACCGCGAGGCGGTCGGCGGTCGCTTCGCGGTCGACCGTCTCGCGGAAGTGTTCGTCGGGCTCCGGCCCGTAGTAGAGGCGGGCTTCCCAGCGGCCGTCGCGGCGGCTGGCGATGAGGGCGGTGTCGATGCCGAGGTCGGTGCGGGTGTAGGTCGTCGTGACCTGCGGGCCGTCGCTGAGGGTGTGGGTTTGGAGGGCGGTGGCGTTCATTGGGCTTGGCTCCTGTGTCGGTCGGGTCGGGGTTATGCGGCTACGCCGAGGACTTCGCCGAGGCGGCGTACAAGATCGCGCTGGCTGGACACTTCGCCGCAGAGGCGGTCGAGTTCCGGGCCTTGGCCCTGAAGCTCACCGAGGCCGTTGAGCGAGAGGGCCGACGGGCCGGTCTCGCGGCTGCGGGCGATGCTCGCGCGCACCCGCGTCATCGTGTCGGTGATCGAGGCGGCCTGACCGTCTAGCTTCTCCAGCAGCCGCTCGTACTGCAGGCTCGCCTCGCGGTACAGGTCAGCGAGGCGGTCGGGGTTGGCGGTGATCGAGGCCGCCAGCTCGCGGTGGTTCGGGAGGATTGCAGTGCTCATGGTGGGCTCCTTGGTCGCTGTAGGGGAGGTGCTCATACCCTCATTATTCCAGCCCCCTAGAAAAAGTCAAGGCCCCTAGACTAATCTTTAGGAAACCTTTAGACAGACCCTCAGGAGGCCAGTAGGGCACGGCCGCGCCGTCATCGGTGTCGGCCGGAATGGCACGAGCGGGGCGGCGTCGCGGCCGGTCACGGCGGGCGCCCGCCTCGTCGCGGACTGTCGCGCTCGGGGCTCGCTGCACCGCCGTTTGGCTGGCAGTCGGCGTCGCTTGCTCACAACCGACAGGTCTAGCTCCACTTGCGAGAAAGGTCAAGCACGCGCTGGCGCGAGAGCGGGGGCAGGCCCACCGTTGGGGCCCTGCCAGCAGGTGCCAGAGGCGGCGACGTTCCGGGCGTCCAGGCCGGTCAGCCGGCCTGGACGAGGCGCCGGCTCTGAGCGTCCACGAACCCGTGGAACGCGCAGCCAGCCTCGGTGATCCGCTCTACATAGACCCCGTCGCTGCTCTCGCCCTCATGCCAGCGGGAGCTATCGAAGGCCCTCCCGTCGGCGCTGAGCCTCGCCTCGATCGGTCGCGCCCGGCCGGACAGAACATCCTCCGAGGACACGCGCCCGTAGGACAGCTCGACCACCGTCAGCTCGGCCAAGGCGTTCGGCGACCACACCCGGTCCCGTAGGGAGAGGGTCGAGACATCAGGGATCGTGGCGTGCGGGCTACCAGGGATCATGGTTTGCGGGCTCATGTTGGCCTCCTCGGGTCGGCTGGCTGATCGGTTCGTCGGCATCGGCACACACATCTAGCTCGATCCCGCACGAAGTCAAGTCCTTCTCGAAGAACCTCTCATTGCTCCGCGCAGCGCCGAATGCGCTCCGGCGCACCGACGTCTTCGAGCGGGTCGCTCCGGGCCTTGTACTCGTCCGTGTAGGGACGGAAGCTCACGACAACATCTGGCTAGCCGTCGCTCTCTCTTGAGGTGCCGATGTCAGCGGCCCACGACTGCGAGATCGCGGGCCATAGTGCAGGCCACGGCGATGACGACGAGCCCGATGAACGAGATCGTGACCCAGTGCTGGTCGGAGGCCGACGCATGCTGGTCGCTCAGCGCATTGATCGAGCGGAGCTCTCCTTCCAGCGTGAAGTAGATCGTGGCCATCACCGGGAGCATCAGCAGGTCGTAGCTGCGCAGGACGAGCCAAAGGCGCCGCGCGGAGATCTTGTCGGCCGTGACGATCGACCGTGCGCGCCGACTGCGCCATTGCTTCACCCATCGCGCATAGCGCGCGAGGATGCAACCCGGCAGCATCAGCGCGAAGAACACGACCGGGATCACGGACACCGCGAACGTGTAGAAGTCGGAGTTGAAGCCGCGCATTGGCGACGGCTAAGCCTTGAATGCCCGATCGGCAGCCGCCTGCGCTTCATCTCTGAGTTGGTCGCAGCACGCCACGATGCGGGAAGCTGACTTTGTCGCCGGATCGCGTGCGGTGAACGGAGGGGCTCTGATGATGCACGGGGCAGGTCTTCCGTCGGATCGCTCGTTCTATCGCGTCGAACTTGTCCGCCAGGATTTTGTCGACTCCTGCGCGGAGCATGCTGCCCGCATCTGGGTATGACCGCCCATCGCTGTAGGCGGTTAGCTCGGCGAGGAGACTTTTCTCGGCGCGACTGCGGCTCGCCGCGGCCGTGCTCGCGGCCAGCTACGCGATCGTCTTCCACGGCATGTACGAGACCTCGATATCACCGATCGGGTTGAGGAGTGGCTGCACCGAGGGGTAGTACGCCGCGCACTCCGCGACACGGCGATACGGCCAGCGCGATCGTCGCGCTGGTTCAGACCGTCCGCGTACTGCTGGAGCTGTGCGCGCGGCGGCAGGTTCCAGCCGCGCTTGGCCTCTACGACGAGGTGCAGCATCTCCGTCTCAATCTCGATGTCGGTGCGGCCGGTGCCAGGGGCGCTCTCCTGCAAGCGGATCGCGGTGATCTGGCCCTGCCTCACTGCGCCGTACGCCTCGGCGAGCACGGCTCGCGTGAACGCCTCACTTTGCGCGAGGCCCCAGCCCACGCTGTAGGTGATGTCGTCCTCCTTGCTGCCGAGAAGGTCGAAAACCGTCTGGACGGGGCGACTGTGGAGCGTCAGCTCAGCCACGAGCGGCAAGGTATCGGAGCCTGCAAGCGGTTGTGATCTCAGGCGGTAGCGCGTGACGCAGGTAACCGCGCTGACGCGCAGGCCGGCGTCCGCGGTCAGCCTGGTCGAGCCGGCGTCGTAGGTCGGGGAAAGTCACGGCTTCGGAGTCTGCCTCGCGCCATCGTCCCGCGAGGACCTACTCGCTCACGCGCGGGGATGGTACTCGTGCCGTGGCATTTTGCCCTGTGTGGCTCGTGGCGACGCTCTGCCCTTCAAGCACCGACGTAGACGAACCCAGCCCACGATTGGAGCCCTGGCCGCCCACTGCGCTTGGAGGAGCGCAGCGTGTCCGCGAACGGCTCGGCGAGGTCGGGTGCGATCCACGATGGTGCGCCGGCCATCGCCCGTTCGAGCTCGGCTAGCTTGGCGTCGTCGTCGTTGTCCCGCATCCATCGCTGCGCTCGTTGCAGCGCGGCCGCCGGCGAGGTTCTGAAGTCACCGCTATAGAAGCGAGCCATGAGCAGCGCCGTATCGAAGTCGGGCACGACCCACAACGAGGCGATCACGCTGGCCACGCCCGCCTGGAGCAGGCCCGTCGGGAGCGCGACAACCTCGTCGGGCAGCGCGGTGCCCGGCCGGGACGTCTCGCAGGCGGACAGTACCGCGAGCCGGGCGTGAAGTCGCATGGTGAGCAGGTCGCGGAGGGTGAGCCACTTGTTGTGCGCCAGGAGCAGTCCGCTCTGGAGCGGGTCGCCGAGGCGGGCGAGTCCGTGACAGGCGAGGTGCAGCACGTCAACGTGCGGTGCCGCGTTCCGGAACGCCGTCTCCGTCGCTTGCTCTTCCGGCAGTACGCGCGCGCGTTCTGGAAACGCGCGGGCTGCGGCCCAGCCCTCGATATCGGCCCAATCGAGCGCGGGCGCGTTCACGGGCTTCGGGTTGACCACAACGAGCGCGGTAGAGTGGGCGGTATCCGCCGCCCGTCGGCGCGCGGCACTCAGCGCCCGAGCGTTTGGCGCGTAGCGGATGGTCGTCGCGTCGAGCGCGTAGCGCCTGCCGGTCCTGGCCTGGGGGTCAGGGACCCATGCCGCGTGCAGCGGCAGCAGGCCCAGCAGCCCGCCCGCGACGATGACGATCTCTCCCGCCGGCTTCACGGCGCCGAGCAACTCGTCCATCGCCGCGCCCCCCAGCCAGCCAGTGACGTTGTCGAGGGTTGACGCCCAGCGCTGCGGGTCGCGTTTGCGCGCGTCGTGCGCCGCGAGGTAGTCCCGCACGCGCTCGGCGACGTGCGCCGTGGTCAGCTTCGGCAAAGCGACGTCCGTCACGCGTGCACCGTGAACGATCAACGCCAGTCCTGTGGTGTCCGTCGGCGTGATGTAGACAAGCGGATGATCGGCTGCCGCCTCGGCGACATCGTCGAACGCGGGGGGCGCGAGGAAGTCCTCGAAGCCGGCAACATTCTGAATCTCTTCGATCACCGTGTCGAGCTCGGCCCGCGCCTCTCTGATCGCCTGCGCAGGAGCTTCCCGATTGTCCGCCCATCGTCCCGACGTGGCCATCAGCCCGTGCGGGACGGGGACGAAGCGCCAACTGGCGGCCGCATCGCCGCTACCGGATCGCCGTAGAAGCAGTACGCCGCAAAGGTGTCGTCGCCGTCGTGGCAGTACGCCCGCGCGCGCAGGCGTCGCAGGAGCTCGGCGAACGGTGTTTCGGGGGACTCGACGAGCTCGGCGTAGAACTGCGTCGCAAGCTCGTGAGCGTCTTTATCATCCACCGCCCACAGCGGCGCGATCACCGCGCTGGCCTCCTCCTCGATCAACGCAGCCGGGAAGCCGCCAACGCCGACTAGCGCACGGCCCGGCCGCCCCACCTCGCACGCGTTGAGGAATACAAGTGGCCTGCGCGCCTGGCAGGCATTGGATAGGCCGGTGGCTGCGACCTGCAACGACGACAGCTCATCCTTGTCCTCGAGCAAGATCGTCTGGATCGTGTCGTCCTTGCCGTGGCAGATGAAGTGGATCAGGCTCGCGTTGTGGGCTTTGAGGAAGACGTCGAGCTCGTCGAACGTCGCGGGTACGCGCTCCCCGGGAAACCACGAATGGACATCCTTCACCTCGGCCTCGGCGTGCTTCAGCGTGCGGTTGCCGCTGTAACGGGGCGCCAAGACCAGGCTGTCCGTCAGCGGAATGTGCTGCCGCGGGGTGATATTCGACCCACGGTGCCAGCGACCGACGGCACACTGCACGCCGAGCGGCTTCCGCTGATCGCGGCCTGCTGCGATCAGTCGCCGAGGGATCATCAGCTCCCACGGCACCGAGCGCTCCTCGGACACGACGTAGATGGTCTCCGGTGGAGTGCCACGGTCGACGAGGTCCCAGTAGACCTCCTGGAAGCAGCATGGCGCCGCCTGGAAGAATGCGATGCCGGCGCCCTCCAGCGCGGCGACACGCGCTCTGGCCGAGGCGTTTCTCGCAAAGAACTGCGCCATGATCTTCTTCACGTAGTCCTCGCTGGCTTGGTCGAGCTGCCAGTCGCACATCTCCACCCGATCCGCGGTGCGCACGGTCACCTCAAAGAGATCGTTGCGCCCGTCCTTGCGGTGAATCTCGATGTCCATGTCGGGAGGCTTCGCGGTGGGATCTATCCGTGCTCCGCCACCCGGGATGTCCGCCGGCGGCGCGGGCGCCAGCAGTCCATCAGGAAGCTCAAGCGCAATCGTGCGCTGCACAAGGCCGCTCTGTCGCAGGTTGTAGGCGAACGACGCGGCCAGTCCCGGATCCCCCATGTCCGGAACGGGATCCGCGACGCGTAGGGCAAAGCGCGCCGGCACGCACTCCGCGTCGGCTAGCCGGATAGTCAGGTGCCCCAGCGGCGATCCCTCGATGATGAAATGCGAGGTGGAGCGCAACCACACATCGACTTCGAGCTGATCGACTTCCGGCGGTGGCGCCAGCCGGAAGTCCTCCGTCTCCTCGCCGGGGCGCGCCGGGCGTTGATCGAGATACACCTCGACCCCGAAGCGCGCTCCTGGCCTGAGGGGAGGCGGCGGCGTCACGTCAAGGTGGGGCGTGAAGCGAAGCTCCTCGGACGTATCCAGGCCGCGCTCCCCATCCCGGCGGCGGCGCCGAAGATCGGGCTGCCAACTCGGCCCGGGCGGCAAGTCCATGCCGCTCATGCCCACCTCGCCGGGCGAGCCCGAGGCGCCCGAGTTAACATCATCGCCTGCGGCCGTTGCATCGCTTGCGGGCGTCGATGCGTACGCCAGCACTTCACCTTCTCGTATGAGCGCTAGGAGCATCCGCAGCCGAGCCGCTGGGTTGGCTGCCCCGAGGATGTTCTGTCGCAGTGGACGCTCGACCGGGTCGCGCGACGCGTCGAGCGCCATACGCCCGAGCGTGATCGCCGACTCCAGGTCAGCCAGCTCGCCGGATCGCTCGTGGCGTGCGCGCAGGGCGGCAGCAAGGTTCGCCGCGCAATCAGCCCTCTGCTCGGATGAGCTTGTCCCTTCGAGCGCTTGTTCGTACGCGCCGATCGCCCGGTCCAGATCCTCTGAGCGGTCATCGACCTCGTAGGCGGTCATCAGCGCGTTGCCCAGGTTGGAGAGCAGGCCGGCGGTGAGGGGATCGTCCTCCGGTGTGAGCGAGACCGCATGCTCATAGAGCGCCAAGGCCACTTCGGCATCTGCACGTACGCCATGCGCCTCATACCGCGCCCTCAGTGCATTGGCCAGGTTGCTCAGATCGCCACTGTCCTCGTGACCACTCTCCACGACCAGCCGATAGAGGGCAATCGCCCGGTCCAGGTCGCCGGCATCGCCGTCGACGCGATACCTGCTGAACCGCGCGGTCGCTGCGGCACCAACGACGAGCGCGCGCGTGGAGCGCGGCAACGAGTCGAAGTCGGGATGCGCCAGCACGGCCTCCCAGCACGTCACCGACCGATCGAGACTCTCCCGATCATGCGCCCGCTCATAGCCCTCGTCGGCATCCAGTGCCCGCCTGAGCGCGGCGTCAACGCTGTCGCTCATTCGACCCTCTCGAGTTGCCCAAGGCGCCAGACGGCCGCACCGCTGCTACCGGATTGCCGTAGAAGCGGTACGCCGCCAAGTGTCGCCACCGCACCAAGGCCAGGCTATCCGTCAAGAGGGACGCGCCCGCTCCCCGGGATCACGATGCAATCTGTTGACAACCTCACCCACCTCCAGCGATCAGCTCAGAGCCCGGACGTATGACGTTCGTCTAAAGTCCCACCTACCGCCTCGGCTGTCCAGCGGCCCGAGATCGGTGCCAATAGTAAACCCGATGCCTGGATTTCCATGATCGCCCAACTCCTGAGCCGGTCGGTCCTGCTCAGTCAGCTCGAGGCCGTAGAAGATGAGGTCGCGCGCTTGATGGTGGATCCGGCCGCCGGCGCGGGGCCTCGCCGGCGAGCCGCCGACGCGGAGCCCGAGATCGACGCCGGGGACTACGCCGCAGCCGACGAGGCTATCCGGCTGCTACGTGAGAGCGAAGCACCCGGGGCACCAGTTGCTCCGGCAGATGTAGAGAGCGCTGAAGACGGAGCTCCGCTGGACGAGCGGATGTTCCTCAGCCGTGAGCCGGTGCTGAGCCTGCTCCAGTCTGCGCTTGAGGAGTGGTTCGAACGCGAGGATCCGAACTCCATCGAGGAGGAGGACGCTGTCGTCAGCGAGCGGCGTAGCGGCCCCGACCTCCCTGACGTAACGAACCGAAGGCTTGTAGGGCTCAGTGACGACGACATCAAGGCAGCCGGGGGACGTCGGCTTCTCGGGCCGTTTGAGATGACCGACTGGCGTTGGGTCACCAAGGTGGGGCTCGCTTACGGGCTGCGGCTGGCCCGCGACAAGCATCCGTTCAATCGGAAGCCGGCACCGCCCGTGGAACTGGCGGAGAAAGCGCGGCTGATCGTCGTTGGGGACTGGGGCTCGGGCCTCCCCCGAGCGCAGCGCGTCGCCGAGCTGATGCGCGAGCAGTTGGAGGCGGGCGTCGATGACGGTCTCCAGGTCCACGTCATCCACCTCGGCGACGTCTACTACTCAGGCTGGAAGCGCGAGTACGACAAGTACTTCTTCCCGTTCTGGCCGGTCGAGCCCGAGGAAGCCGACCAGGTCTTCTCGTGGGCGCTGAACGGCAACCACGACATGTACTCCGGCGGTTACGGCTTCTTCGAGCACATGCTGGCTGACCCCCGCTTCAGGCGCCAGGCCGGTTCGAGTTGGTTCTCGATCGAGAACCGGCACTGGCGGATCGTCGGCCTGGACACGGCCTGGGACGAGCAGGGCATCCACGATCCACGAACCGAGCGCGGCCTACAGGATCCGCAGGCAAGCGAACTCGCACGGATGGCCGCTGAGGATCGCCGCCCGTTCATGCTGCTCAGCCACCACCAGCTGTTCAGCGCATACGAGTCGGTCGGGCCATATCTGCAGAGCCGGCTCAAACCGCTACTCGACAACGGCCGGATCCGGGCGTGGTTGTGGGGCCACGAGCACAAGTGCATCGCCTACGAGCCGTTCGGCGGCGTCGAGTACAGCCGCTGCATCGGCCACGGGGGCGTTCCTGTGTACCCGGTGCCCGAGCCCCCGGACGCTGACCCACGCGTGGCGTGGGTCGAGCGGGATTGGTTTGACGGGTGGATCGAGCGGTGGGCGCTTATGGGCTTCGCCATCCTCGACTTCGATGGTGCCGACGTGCAGGTCCGGTACATCGACGAGACCGGGGACGAGAAGCGGTTTGCTGATCACATTACCGCCGGATGACCAGCATGAATCCGGGCGCGACGCGGGCCCTCAGAGCGGCGCTCGAGCACCGTGAGACGAGCGGCGGCGGCGCGGAAACGATCCGCGAGCGCGCCGAGGCCCCGGTCGGCGAGCTCGTCCAGATCCGTGGGTTCGCGGCTGAGCGCATCTGACAGAAGCACTGCACGCCCTCGCTCGAGCGCAGTCGCGGCGCGCTCGAGCTGACAGGCCCGTACGGCCGCCACCGCGGCGTCGCCTGAGACGCCCACGGCGTCCCGAAGCCAGTTCTCCTTGTGTTCGCGTGCTGCCTGGCTGCGCACGACCTCGTTGAGGCCGTCAAGAGCAGCGTCAAAGGCATCGGCCGCCTCGTGCCACTCCTGGCGTGTGACCGCCCAATCTCCCCATCGCTTTGCGACCTCAAGGAACATACCCGGACGAACGCGTACCCCTTCCTCGCAGCTGCGACGGTAGAGTTCGACGGCGCGCAAAAGATCCGCCGGCTTACGATCGCTGTCGTAGCGCGACTGCAGCCCGAGCGCGAGGTTGCTCCACGCGACCGGCGCATCCGGGGATCCCTCACCGATGTGTTCGGCCGTCGCCTGATAACCGGCGATCGCCCGGGCGAGGTATTCGCGATCCCCGGTTAGCTGGTTGCGCAGGTGTAGCGCACCGCTCAGGTTTCCGAGCACTCTCCAGTGCAGCGGCTCGGTATCGGGCGATGCAGCATAAGCCTGCTCGTACGCGGCGACCGCGTCGCAAAGGTCGACCTCACGCGCGACGTGCTGGTAGCGCACCTGGAGCGCGTACCCGAGGTTGCTGAGCGAGATCGAACGTTCGCGCGGCGCGCTCGTGATGCGAGCCGCCTCGCGGTAGCAGTCGACAGCGCGATCGAGCTGCGCGGCGTCGCCGCTGCGCTCGAACAACGCCACGAGCCCGTTAGCGAGATTCGACAAATGGCCGGTACGGTCGGTCGCCCTGCCCGCGGGTGCATCGAGTGCCGCCTCACAGGCGGCGATCGCCAGCTCGAGGTCCTCCAGATCCCCGGTGGCGTCGTAGCGTGCGTTGAGGGCCACACCGAGATTCGCCAGCCACGGAGCAAGATTTGGCGTGCCTTTAGTCGCGCGCGCGACCGCCTCCTCGAGCAGCGCGATCGCCTCGTCGAGCTCGGCGATCTCGCCCGTGTCGTCGTACCGGGCGCGCTTGGCGTTGCCCAGGTTGTTGGCAACGCCGGGACGCGAGGGGGAAGAGAGGGGCGTCGCCGCTGTCGCCTGCTCCAGTAGCTCAAGCGCGAGGTCGAGGTCCACGCTCTTACCGAGAGCTGCATACCGCCCGAGCAGCGCCGCCCCGAGGGTGTTCTGTCGGAGCGGAAGCTCGATCGGGTCGCGCGTCGTGTCGACCGCCCTACGTCCGAGGGTGATCGCCGTCTCCAGGTCAGCCAGTTCGCCGGATCGCTCGTGGCGCGCGCGCAGGGCGGCAGCAAGGTTCGCCGCGCAACCAGCCTTCTGCTCGGATGTAGTTGCCTTTTCGAGCGCCTTTTCGTACGCGCCGATCGCCCGGCCCATATCCTCTGAGCGGTCATCGACCTCGTAGGCGGTCATCAGCGCGTTGCCCAGGTTGGAGAGCAGGCCGGCGGTGAGGGGATCGTCCTCCGGTGTGAGCGAGACCGCATGCTCATAGAACGCCAGGCTCGCGTCGGCATCTGCACGTACGCCACGCGCCTCATACCGCGCCATCAACGAGTTAGCCAGGTTGCTCAGATCGCCAGCGTCCTGGTGGCCACTCGACGCGAGCCGCTGATACAGGGCAATCGCCCGGTCTAGGTCGTCGGCAGCGCCACCGACGCGATACCGGATGAACCGCGCAGTGGCGGTGGCACCAACGACGAGCGCGCGCGTGGAGCGCGGCAACGAGTCGAAGTCGGGATGCGCCAACACGACCTCCCAGCACGTCACGGACCGATCGAGGCTGTCCCGTTCATGCGTCCGCTCATGGGCCTCGTCGGCATCCAGTGCCCGCCTGAGTGCGGCGTCAGCGCTGTCGCTCATTCGACCCTCTCCAGTTGTCGAAGGCGCCATGCGGTCGCACGGAACCGCTCGACGAGGGTGGGATGGCTCGCCTCGAGCATGCTGAGGTCGACATCCTCGCGCTCGAGGGCTTCGGACAGCAATAGCGCGCGGCCTCGCTCGAGCGCCGTCACCGCCTTGGTGAACTCGGAAGTGGCGACTAGCGCGTAGGCGCCGTTTATGGTGAGACCTTCCGCGTCCCGGATCCAGGCTTCCTTGTCGGCGCGCCGAAGCTGAGTAGCAACCAGCCGCCTGCTCGCCTGCTCGCCGTTCTCGTATGCCTCGGCAACGTCGTGCCAGTCGCCCCGGTGGCGCGCCCACTGGCTCCAATTAAGGGCAGCCCCGAGCGCATCCGCAGCGCGCGTGAGGAGGCCAGCGCGGATCGCCGCACGGTAGGCATCGCGGGCGCCGGACAGGTCCGCCGGGTCGTGCAGTCGTGTGTAGCGCTCCGATAGCGCGTGGGCGAAGTTGACCAGGCAGGTGGACCGCTGAGAGGGCGAGGCTTCGGAAAGCCTCACAGCCTCACCCGAGAGCGCCACCGCGCGCGTGAGATCCGCGAGTGCGCCGTCAGGGCGGCTCGCCCGAGTGGAAAGCGCCGCGGCCAGACTGTTGAGGTAGCGGGGGCGGTCGGGGGAGCGTTCAGATATTCGCTTCAGCGCCGTCTCGAACTCGGCTACCGCGCGGTCAAGGTCGACAACGTCGTTCGTCAGGTCATAACGCTGCTTGAGAGCGTTACCCAGGTTTCCGCGCGCGGCCGCGCTCTCCGGCGCGTGCTCGCCGCTCGCTTCGAGCGCGCGCTCGAACACTGCAACCGCACGATCGAGGTCGCGGCGTCCGCGGCGCCGGCGCAGCTGCCGGGTGCGCAGAGCGCCACCGAGGTTGCTGAGACGAACACCGAGATGCCCGTCGCCCGGAAGAGTGACTGCGACCGACTCCTCGAGCAGGTCGATCGCCGCGTCGAGGTCCGCAAGCCGGCCCGTCAAGTCGTATCGCTGCAAATATCCCGCCGCCAGGTAGTTCAGCAGCACCTCCATACGCAGGCCCGGTCGGTCGTCGCTTCTGACGCTATTGAGCAGCTCAATCGCCCGGTCGACGTCGCTGACGCTGCCGTCGCGGATCGAGCGCAGCCGCCACGCGTTGCCAAGTCCCACGAGCAGCTGGCCCGATGCGCCATCCGGCCCGCCCGCAGACACAAAAGCCGACTCCAGCAGCTCTGTCGCCTCATCGACGTCGGCTGATGCCCCGTAGAGCTCAAACCTGACCAGGAGCACCGTGCCCAGGTTGGTCTGGCGCCGGCGGACATCCGTCATGTCCCCACCATCGAGCTCGGCTGCTTCTCGCAGGTGCACCACGGCCGCCTCGAGGTCGGCGGGCTCGGCCAGCAGCCAGTAGCGGTCGTCAAGCGCATTGCCCAGCTGCTCGTGCCACGACGCCAAGTCGTCGGCGGTCATGTCTTTGACGCCGTACAGCGCGTTCGCTAGCGCTTCGACGGCTGCATCGATGTCCCGCCTACAGCGCGAGTAAGCGAAGCGCTCGCGCAGCGAGCGAGCGAGTTGGACGCAGACGCCCACGCCCTTGGCGGTCGAAGGCGCCCTTGCGGCGACTGCTTGCTCGGCCACCGTGATCGCCTCGTCCAGGACCGCCGGATCGTGGTCTCGTTCCCACAGCTCGCGTAGAACCACACCTAGGTTGTTCACGATCGGCCCCCGGTCCCCCGGCTTGAGCGTCTCCACCGCGACGGCGCGTCGCCACAGTCTGGCGGCGACATCGAGATCCGATGATGGTCCGCCGGCCCACGCCCGGAACAGCCGTGTGCGAGCCACATAGTCGAGATTGATGGCGTAGGACACCGAGTCGCCGGTAACCTCGAGGTCGTCCATCACGGCATCCCAGGCCTCGACTGCGGTCGTCCACCCCGCGGCGTCGGCTGCAT
The DNA here is from genome assembly GCA_963747875.1 of uncultured Solirubrobacterales bacterium. Lineage (GTDB taxonomy): Bacteria > Actinomycetota > Thermoleophilia > Solirubrobacterales > Solirubrobacteraceae > Palsa-744. Next base: position 2,823,611 of record CAVVGU010000001.1, on the reverse strand, counting down.
GACGAGCGGCAGCATCGGTAGCTGCCCGAGCAATGGCAATCGCAGCGGAGGGCTGACGGTCGGGTTCGCTCACGACCAGCGCGATACTACGCCTGCGGGTCATCTTTGGATTGATGGCCAGGAGCCACCCACGGGTGGGAATCGGCGAGGATGTCGCCATGCTTCCAGGCTGCGGTAGTCGCTCTCGCCCTTCGTTGTGATGCTCACCTTCGGCTCACACGGTGCAGGGGCGTCTCAGCGATAGCTGCCATGCCAAAGCGACGTGGTTGTGCGTACTGTCTCGGGAGTGTCGCCACCGGTCCTCGCGGTTTACGATCCAGATCCTGTCGAGTGCGAGTCGCGCGAGCTACTCATGCGTGAGCGGCTCGGTGATGGCCATAAGGTCTTCGCAAAGACGCGCCGCGACGAGTTGTATCGAGAGATCCTTGCTCGTGGCCGCAAGGGTTCTCGTGTGATCGCGCTCGTTGATCTCGCGCGTCGGAACTTGGATGTCAACCTCGATGGCTGGCTGGTCGTCCATACGCTTTCTAGGCATCCTGATCTACAGACGCACGTTCTACCCGTCGTTCTCTCCGCGAAGACGAGTGCGGAGCTAGAACGCGATGCTTGCGAATGGGGGGCGGTGGGATATGTGTCGCGGCGCTGGCTCTCCAATGCGGACCAGGCCGAACTGCAGTCGCTGATCGACGCTCTGGGTGACACCTCGCCCGCGCGTGCCGCTACCAGTGGCGCGCTCGTCGGGCGTGGGATGGATTTTGTGACCCGATTTCGCAACGTCCCTACATCGGTCAGTGATCACGCAAGAATCGCCGAGCTGTTCGAACAGCGCTTCCCAGACCTGAAGTTCGAGCACTACCATCTCGAGCTGTTGTGGCAATTGGCGCACGGCGTTCCTGGCGATCAGCTGTCTTTGCCGGGTGGTATGAGTGCGAAGAAACCTGTCCAGGTGCTCCGGGATGCAGCGACTCGCGGAGGGGCGATCAGCGGGACACTCCAGGTTTACTATCTACAGTTCTTGGATGCCTCGTGTCTTACGCCGACGCCTCGGTTGGGGCTTCACGACTTGAGTAAGCCGTGGGTTATGCGTTCCCGTTTCTTTACCCCCGGCGACTTTTATGCCACGGAGCTTTCCAAGAGCTCCACGCGTGCGATGCTCACTGATACCGAGCGGCTAGCACTCAAGGCATTCCTGAGTGCTTTGCCGAACGAACCTGACACAAAGGATGTGGGAGCAAGGATCAAGATGGGACGCACGGCTATGCAGAAGGCAGCCCGCCAGATTCCAGTTGAGACAGGGGTCGCTGGCGATCTGGCCAGGTTCGAAGATGAGGCAATACGTGCTGCTTTGAAGCTTCAGGCGGTCATTGAGGATGAGCGCACCCCGGTTGACCTCGGCTGAGCACAGGCGTGGTGGCTATTCCTCCTCTGTGAACAGGCGTCTGAGGGGGAACTCGAAGGACAGTGCGCCGCTGAGATCGCCGGTGAACACTCCTCCGAGCCTGCTTGCTGCGAGGTGCAGCGGCTGGATGCCGCGGTCTCGGCGTCTTGGCCCGGGAGACGGTGTCACAGTGAGGCGGACCCGATCGCTGTGCCGACGGAGTGATACTAGGACGCTGTCAAGGCCCCACTGGCCGAGGATGGTCGGTGAGTTCTCGCGTACCAAGGTGTCCCCGATTCCCCTCACGAGGTCTGTGAACGCACGGCGATCGATGTAGTCGTCTACATCCGCATCGTGGCAACCAGAGTTGTGTATTACCCCGGGTAGTGGGTCAGCGTCGACGGTCACGCGCGCGGGTGCGACACGCTTGGCGATGGTCTGCCCGATGATCTGCACGAGCGGCTGCTCGCCGGCTGTCATGCTGCCAAGCAGCCTTCGAGCTCGCTCGTATCGGTCGCGTAGTGCCTCTCGCTCAATCTCCAGCGCCGCCGGCAACCCGAGTTCCTGCAGCGGAGCGTCGAAGTCGTGGTGGACGTTGACCGCGGCACGCACTCGGTCGAGTGTCTCGGCGCGTGCGATCGCTGTGCCGACGCGTTCCTCGCGGTCGCCGACAAATCTATCTCCGCGCTCGCGGATCGTCCTGACCAGGCTCGGCACGCCGAGGCTCACACCGGCGTTGTTGGTAGACCACTGAATCCAGTTGCGAATCGTGCGCGGCCGGGCACGGGTGCCGAGGAAATGCGCGACCAGTAGGCCAGCCAGCGTTCGGCGTGGCCGGTGCTCCGCCCGCCAAGCGTAGTCGCAGACAACCATCGTCGCCCAGCCACTCAAGGCTTGGTAGTCGCGGCGGTCACGAAATCCAGCTATCAGCCCAAGTGTGGCGATCGCGCTTGCCTGTGCGGTGGCGGCGGAGCGGCTAGCGACAAGCGCGGCCTCGATCGTCGCGATGCCTGCCGTCACGAGCAGCCGGGTGCGGACCGATTCGGGGTCGCGGGGCGTGTCGATCCAAAGGCTCGCGAGCGCCTGGATCGCGGTGGCCCATCGTGTGCAGGCGAGAACAGCGCGTCCGTCATCGTCCATCTGAGCCCAGGCGCTGGTGATCCTGCGCTGAGGGAGCGAGCGTCCGCGGTGGCCATGTTCAGTCCAGGCATGTACGTGCGTGCCGTCGTGTTGGTAGCCCCGTTCAAAGTGGCCGGCGAGATGGTCCTCGAACCATCGCCTTGATTGCCTTGTGCCGCCTCCGTCAGGTCGAGGGATCTCGACCAGGCCACCGTCGTCCTGGACATGAACTCGCAGGACCCGATGCTCGTCGAAGAACACTCTGACGGTCGCCTTGCGCGCATCGCGGGCGTGCTTGACGATGTTCTCTAGCGCCCGATTGACGACCTGGATTACCCCGGCGGCCGCATCCTCACTGAGCTGTTCGGCAAGAGTGGGCTGCACCTCCAGGGAGACGCTGAGATGGCCACGCGCGTAGCCCGACCAGAACTGGCAGGTAGTCGCGAGCACCTGCTCGATCGTCTCGGGCCTCGTGCGTCCCAAATTCGCCTCGATCAGTAGCACTCTCACGCGCGAGGCCATATCGGCGAGGGCGTGGTCGTCCTCTCTGTGCCGTCTGGCCTGCGCCAGCAGACCGTCGTAGCTTTGGCCGACGGCGTCGAGCTCCTCAGCTATCGCTCGGAGTTGGTCGGCGCGTTCCTCCTCGCTGCTTGCCTCCTCCTCGAAGGCGCGTAGGCGGAGTGAGAGGTCACCGATCCTGCCGCCGAGGTATCCCGCGTCAAGGAAAGACACGGTTGTGCTTATGTAGGCCCAGCCGGCTCGTCGAGCGGCGCTTGCCTCGCGGGCATCAGTTCTGAGGGCCAGGCCAGATAGGGCCGAAAGCGCGATACCCGCCCCGTAGCGCAGCCCGTTTCGCGCCCCAGTTGCGCCCGCGCCCACTGCCGTCGTCATCACCCCGAGGAAAAAGGTGGGGCTTCGCCAAGCACCAAACGCGCTGTTGGAGAGGATGCCGAACCCTCCACCGCAGATCGCGGTCCACTGCGAGTGGCCTCGCAGCACATGACCGAGATGCCGTGGATACCGCACCCCGAGCGCGGAACCGACGATCGCTGCGGCGAGCGCTACGATACTGGCCCGCCGCTGACGGGATGTTAGCCCCGGGTCGGCGAGCGCTGCGGGGAGACAGACGACGCTCGCTGCGAACAGCGCCATGACCCCCGCAGCCCGGTAGACCTCGGGCAGATCGCGCTCCACCTCACCGACGCTGTATTGAAAGGTGATCGCAGGATTCCCGTGGCGATCGGAGGGTTTGCTCATAGCCGCCCATGATCGCGCATTGCGTCCGCGGGATCGAAGGTCAACGTTGACCTCGCTTTGACGTCCCTCGTGGATCACGCTGCCCCAGCAACGTCCGACTATGAGGAGACACAAACATGCCACATCACCCGCATGAGCATCACCATCCGCACGGACCCCACGCGCACGAGCGCATGGTCGAGTTCGAGGGAGACCTAACGCATGCAGACATCGATCGGCTACTCCGGAGCCTGGGTGAGCAACTGGTGCAGACCGGATGTCTGCAACTGAGCAACCACAAGATCCCGATCCCGGATCCGGTGAACACGCTCGTGTTCCAAGAGCGCGGGCCGAAGGGCGATCTGATCGTCAAGTTGGAGTTCAAGTGGTTCGACGGCGCCTCAAACCGTGGCGCGCTACCGATCGCCGATCTGCTGACTGGAGACGGAGACGAACGACATGCTCTCATCAACTGACGGCACGTTGAGGCGTGCGGCACCGGCGAATCCCGCCGGAGTCGCCCACAGCACCGGCGAGGTCGAGGCCGCTACCAGCGGTCTGGGACTGAGCTCCAGCGACCTTGAGCAGCTCGTAGCGGCGGAGAATTCCGATCAGGAGACGGCGGTGAGATTCCTGCTCGGAGGCTCGCGCCCTAAGCTGGGGGCGCTCCGCGATGTCCTCGAGCGTTTGGAGGACCGGCTCGGTCGCGACCTCGGCGCCGCCGAGCTGATTGGCCCGCTAGGGCAGCTAGGTCGCCGGATCGCCGACGTTGTCGGGGCGGTCACCGGCCTAGTCTGCGGATACGTTGTGATCGGCGGCCTGCTCGAGGGTCAAAGCCTGCTGCTCGGGGATAGCGCGGGTCCTTTTGGATTGCTGCTGTTCCTGTTCGTACTGCTCGTGCTCGCCATCTTTGAGGCTCTCCACGTCGCCGCCGCGATGCTAAAGATCGCAGATCTGGGAGCCGTGGCAACTAGGTATCCCCGGGCGGCGGCACTCCACCGGCGCTTTCGAACTGACCACGGCCTGGCCCGGTTCCTTGCCGGCCGGCAGATGGTCGTGATCGTCACGGTCTTCTTCTGCAGTCCACTGTCAAGCTTTCCGCATCTGACCACGTGGCCGCTCACCAGCATCCCGCTGCCCGACGTCATGCGTCCGCTGGTCGCAGTGGGCATGCCTGGGGCGCTGTTCGTTCTCTGGCTCGGCCAGCTACTGCCGCAGTTCCTTGCGACCAGGCACGCAGTTGGCCTCACAGACAGCCGCGTGGTCGGCCTGGCGTTCCGCATGGCATACCTGCTCGAGGCCAGCGGCCTAGCGCGCTCAGGCTTCTGGCTTGCGTCCTGGGATCGTGGCGGCGAGGACATCCCGTCGTCCGCTGCGCTGCGCTGGAAGCAGGCTGCAACGGAGATCGACGGATTCGGAAATGTCGGGCTGACACGAGAGTGGCAGGCGTCAAACTCCGGGACCCACCTTTCTGCATCATCCTCGATCGCGGTCTTCCGCCCAGGAATCCCCTCGTTGACTGACGGCTCGATGCTCGTCCCTGGCAGTCCAGCTCACTGGGTGCTCGAGGCCAGCGGCTCGAACGATGAGGGTCCGGTGGCGCTGGCGCCGTCGGAGTACCGCGAGGAAACGCTACCGACCGGAGACAAGCGCTTCCATAAGCCACTGATGTGCGCCGTCGGCAGCTTCCAGCCAGGCGACATGCTTCGTCTCCATATGCAGGCCGACTACGCCTCGACGATCGGTCGGGATCTCGTCCATGTCCAGCGACCGCTTCGCTTCCTGATCTTCCGGGTGCTTCCCGGTGCAGCGCCGCAGTCGATGACTTCGGCCACGTTGCGGACATTCACTGTAGGGGATGGCCTCGGCGATCTGACTGAGTCGGCATGGCCACTGCGCATAGAGCCGACGGTCGGGCCGAGCGGGCTGCCGGTGCTGCAACACGTAGTCGATTTCCCCTCTGCAAACACGCTCTATGTCCTCGATTGGGAGATCCTCCTGTGAAACCGTCCATCACACGTCCACGGGCTGTCGTTCTGTGGCGAAGGCTGTGGTCAGAACTGTCGACCGGTGATCGTCGCCGTCTCGGAATGGCCGCCGTGGCGATGATCCTCGCGAGCGGCCTGACCGCCGTGCTACCGGTCCTGATCGGCGCCCTGGTAAATCACAGCCTTTCCGCTCACCACCCCTCGTTCGCGAAGGCCGTGAAAGGACTGCCGGTGATCGGGGTGCTCGTCGTCGCCGCCGAGCTGCTGCAGGTCCTGCGACGCCAGCTGGTCGAGGCGGTCGCTACCGGGTTCGAGCGCGACGCACGCGACGCCGCGTACCGCCATCTTCTCCGGCTAGACCCGGAAACCCTCCGCAAGAATCAGGTGGGGCGTATCTACGGCCGCGCGAATCGCTCGATCGAGGGAGCCGTCAAGCTAGTCAAGCTCGGTGCGATGGACCTACTACCAGCCGCAACTCTCGCGGTGCTCGCGTTGGTTGTCGCGGTCACACGGGAGCCGCTCGCCGCGGCCGCGATGGCAATGGTCATTCCGACTGGGTTCGCGCTCGTGCTCTGGCAGGTATCCAGCCAGGCCGGCGTGCGGCTGAAGGTGCGTGATCGCAAGGAGGACATCGACGGCCAGGTCGTCGAGTTGCTGCCAGCCCTGGAGGTGGTGCGCACCACCGGTGCGGAGACGCACTTCGGGTCGCGTGTGAGTGCCAGCGCCCATGCCCTGCGCTCGACCGAACTTCGCCACCACCGCGCGATGTCAATCTTCGACGCGGCTAAGGCGATCAACGAGGGACTATGGCTCGTGGTCATGCTTGCAGTGACCCTCGGGCTAACAGGCGGCGGGACAGCGAGCGCTGGCGAGATCACAGCCTTGGTGCTTCTCTACGCTGGTGTCACCCAGCCGCTTGGCGACCTGCACCGCATCATCGACGAGGCCGCCGAGAGCGCGCAGCAGACAAGCGATCTATTCGACCTGCTCGACGAACCCGAGGACGCCTCCTATGCGACCCCATCCGGGCAGCCGGTCGCGATCGGCGGCACCATGAGCGCAATCGAACTCTCCGATGTGCACTTCGCCTATCTGAGCGAGGGGCAGCAAATCCCTGTTCTCAACGGCCTAGACCTTCAGATCACGGCCGGTGAACGAGTGGGGATCGTGGGAGCTTCCGGAGGCGGGAAGTCCACCACACTCCGGCTCATCTGCCGGCTACTACACACAGACTCCGGTCACATCAGGATCGGTGGCCGGGACATTCGTGAGCTCAGCCGAGACGATATCGCTCGCCTGATCGGCTACGTGCCGCAGCATGCGCATATCTTCCGAGTGTCCGTGTTGGAAAACATCCTGCTGGGGGCTTCAGGAGCTACCCGCGTTGACGCAGAACGTGCTGCACATCGCGCTCACCTGCATAACGAGATCCTCCGCCTACCCGACGGGTACGACACCCTCGTGAGCGAGCGCGGCGAGACCCTCTCCGGCGGGCAGCGCCAGCGATTGTCTCTAGCAAGGGCACTCATACGCAGGCCCCCAATCCTCCTCCTGGACGAGGCGACCTCCTCCCTGGACGAGGAGTCCCAGGCCGTGGTCAGCGAGGCGATCACGACCCTCGAGGATGTGACGCTCCTCGTCGTAGCCCACAGGGTTAGCACCCTGAGAACTATGGATCGAATCGTCACGCTGGAGAACGGACGTTTCGCCGAGACGCTCTCCTACAGCGAGCTAGTCAGCCGGGCTGATTATCTGACCGCCGATACTGACACTGATGCGACAATGACTCCATCCGGCAAAGCGCAGCAGGACCTATCCCTCGCGCTGGCGCGGTGAGGGGGCCAATCCCGAACAGCCTGCCGGGCGCCGTGACGAGCACATGGCCACGCTGCGGCCGTAGCTGACGTAGCAGCTGAGTGATCTCCTCCGACAGAGCGGCGTCATCGAGGAGGAGCAGCCACGGCTTGTCGAGCCCCTGTGCGAGGTGCCCCTGCGACGGCGTCCATCACGACGATGTTGACGAGGCTGCCCCCGGTTGACGCCTCCAGCGCGTACGGGCTTTACGCTGCGGCGTTCGCGGCGACATCGAGCACATCGGCCCAGGAGCCGCCCTGTTGCTCGATCTTCTTCAATCGAGCGGCATCGGTAGGGCCAGAGGAGCGAAGCGTACTGCCGGACAGAAGCGCGCGGGCGTGCTTGCCCGGCTCGAAAATCATCGTGCAGGCGTCGCCGCACTTGACGGCGACGGCGGTGAGCTTCTTGTGGTCGATTGCGCGGCGGGCGACGGTGAGCAGGCGCCCGTCGTGCAACGGGTCGGTGGGCCCATAGACGCTGACGCTCGTCCCTACTGTGGCCTGGCGGTGCAGGTCGAGCTCGATCCTCTTGAGCTCTAGCTCGGCGGCGAGTCGCGCACACCAAGTCTCGTCATCGATGAAGTCCAGCCGCCGCGATAGGAGTTCATCGATGTCGCTGCTCGTCATAGGCTCGCCGGTGATGCGCCCTACGACGATGCCGCTCCAGTCTCCTGGGAGGATAGTCCCGCACTCGATGCCGCGGGCGAGGACGGGCTGCCAGTCGTAGATCTCCTCAAGCCACGGTGTGCCCGGTCCCAATGCGGCCGCGACGAGCCCTGCGGCGACTTCGACCATGAACACATCAAGGTGTTCCAGGGCGGCGACGCGCAATTCCTCCTCAGCACGCCCTAGAAAACCTTGCCCGTCAGCCGCACCGATGAACGTCTTCAACAGCTTCAACAGGAGGCGACGGAGATGATCTTCATCGAGGGCCTCATGCACCCACGCGAGCAAGAGGACAGAGAGCAGGGTCTGGTAGTTGATGACGGGCGCGTCGGGAGAGATGAGGGCGTGCCGCGGGTCGGCGACCGCGTCGCACCAACGGTTGAGCAGGTTGTACGCCCGCACGCGCTGACGCGCGTCCATCGTCCAGGGGGTGCCGGCACTGGGCTCCTCGGTGCCCTGAACGGCCGATGTCAGGACGCGTAGGACAGGATGAGGCGCGTCAGGAGACGCGTGCAGCAGCGTCTGAAGCTCGCGCAGCAGCTCGTCAACCGGTCCGGCAGTCCCGCTGCGGCCAGCACCGAGTGGACGGTAGCTGTGCGTGCGGGCGTCGTATTCCAGCTCGGCCCGTGCATACTTGTCCCAAAAGTCGCTGACGTCCTGGTCGCCGGCGTTCTCGGCAGCGGCGTCGTTAGCGCGACGGATCGCAGCGGTGTCATCGAGATCGAAGATGAACTTGTCGTGCGCCCACAGAGCCAGGCGCACGAGCGGACTCATCTGCAAGCCCTCCAGCTCGGATGGCCGCGATGTGGTCTTGCGGTCCGTGCCGGTGAGCGCCTCGTGCAACGCGACTGGGTCGTCGATCGGAGCCCGGTTGGATATTGCTCCGCCCTCGGCATCCGCCAGCCAGCAGAGAAGTGGCAGCGGGTCGCGGTCGTCTATCCGTTCGGAGGTCACCCCTGTGTGGTTGACGGGGACGCCTGCCGTGTTCTCGTCCCATACCAGAGAGACGTCGGTCGGCAGACCGCCGCTGCCTTGCCAGTTGAACGCGACGTGGCCGTCGGTGAGCCATGTCGCGTTGCGCAGCACCAGCGGCCGAGTGGCCGCCGGAGGGTCGTCCTCGAACTCCAGCGCGTCGAGGCTGCTAAGCGACCGTTCGATGAGTTCCAGCCCGCTGCCCTGGAACACGGCGCGGACTTGGTCGGCACTGCCATGACTGATAACGGCTGTCTCGCTGTTGCCGTGTTCGGCAGCGCTGGTCAGTGTCAGCGCGGCGCGAGAGAGGTTCGGTGACCCTATGAGCAGCGTGCTCTGCTCCTCGTCGCCGACGGCGCCGATGAGCTTGGCGTGAACAAACGTACGCGGCTCGTAGCTGAACAGCCGCACCGACGAAGCCTTGCCGAGTACGCCCGCGAGCGATGGTCCGTCGACGCTCATGCCGGCACCCGCGTACAGAACCACTCGACCGGGAGCGGTCGCTGAGATGAGTTCGTCGAGCGCCTGGGCATGGCGGTCGAAGAAGGGAGCGGTGACGTGTAGCTCGCGGACGGTGGCCGGGAGGCGGTTGGTCAGTTGCTCGAGCAGAGTCCGCTCGTCGTTGACAAGGAATGCGGAACCATCGGTGCTGCCGAGTATCCACGGGCATGCGTCGCGTAGCGCCTTCCAGCGCTCGCGTAGCAGTGCGTCGTCTTGAGCCTGGACGAGGCGCGACATCCATGCAGCCCAGGCGCGTAGGCTCGGCAGGTCGCCTTCGCGCTCGGTCGAGAAGCTCGTGAACACCTCGCGTCCGCCGTCGATACCGTCGCGGGTGAGGTTCCCAGAGCCGACGATCAGCGTCGCGTCGCTGGCGCGCACGAGGAGATAAGTCTTGGGATGGAACGCTCCGCCGCCGGGGACTTGCACACCTCGTAGCAAGTATCGGCTGCCGACACGGCGTGCGAGGTAGTGCTCGTTGGCGGGCAGGTGCTCCCAGACTTCGCTGACCTTGCCGTGGTCGGCCAAGACGACAGCGTTGATGGTGTTCTGCGAAAGCTTGCGCAGCAGGTACTGGTCGAATAGCTTCAAGCCGAACGAGTAAGACGTCGCCCAGAAGCCCCGCACGTTGCGAGCCAGCAGCTGCTCGAACTTCACCGTCCGAACACCTCGGCGACGAACGCACGGCCGTCATCGGTCAGGGCCGGGCAATCCTCCTCGTCGCACTCCCACAGCCCGAGATCCTCGGACAGCAGGGTCATCGTCCCGCGACGATCGTCGGAGGGCGCGAAGCGGTCCAGCCCGCTTCCGCCCGGGTTATAGAAGCGCATCCGGCCGGTCTCTTCCCACGCGAAGCGAAATGTCGCCTTCGGGAGCTTCGAGTAGGCGATCGCTTCGTGCGGGCCGATCAGGAAGCGTCGTACCGTCCAGTCGAGTAGTTCAGCGATCGTCGGCTCGGAGCGCAGCCGGTGGCGCAACAGGCTCAGCACGCCGAGCAGGCCGTCTTGGTGCTCGGAGCGGCGGCCAGCGATCTCCGTCCATAGGGGGTGAACAGCGCTTGGATCCGGGAGCCGGCGCGCGAACAGCAACAACCCGACGAGTCCCGCGATAGCGCTGTTGTTGTCGGCCGCCCACCAGCGGATGTCATTCCAGTTCATCTTTTGCGCTGCGGCGACAGCGCGCCGCTGCACCGCCAGCGCCGACTCCTCTGGCGAGATCGTGAGACGCGTGCCTCCCAACTCGAGGTCGTCGCTGCCGGCAAGTCTGCTGATCACCGCCGTGAGCTCCTCGTTGGTCATGCCGTCGTGGCTCTGACGCTCTACGCCCGCGCGGCAGAACCCTGTCCAGACCGAGCACAAGGCGTCCTGCATGCACTCCTTCATTGCCAGTGCGGCCCATGCTGCGACGGTGCGGCCCTCGATGTCGTCCGCCGTCGGTGCCGCCAGGAACTTCGAGATGATCCCTTGCCAGAAGTGGCCGTCGTGCTCCGCAACGCTCTCATCGCGGTCAAGCAGCGAGAGGTACAACGCGAATGCGCGCCGCCGCGCGTCACACGCCTCCACTGCCTCCTCGGACGCCGCAGAGAACATCAGTTCACGGATCGCATCACGCTCCGCGGGCAGGTGTGGCAGCCGGCACAGGCAGATCCGCTCGGCCAGGGCTTCTAGGACTTGCCGTGGGATCGGGTCGTCGCTGCGCTCGTAGCGCTGGAAGTACTCGGTGTCCTTGATCGACTCGTGGAACGCCTGTGCTACAGCCATCGCCCGGTCGTTCTTCAGCAGCACCTCGATTGGCGTTGGGGTTCCTTCATCGCCGAGCGGCGTGCCGGCCGGCGCTACTACCCCCAGCTCGACGAGCGGACTGCGGTAGTACAGCCCGAAGCCACCCTTGCTGCTGTCGACGGACAGGCCGCGCGCGAACGGGTCCTCGCCTGCGTTCACCCGCGGGCCGGCGCTCAAGCCGCCGATAGCCTTGTACGCCGAGCAGCGAGGACAGAGCTTCATCGCCAGGCACAACTCGAACTCACGCCGTCGAATGAACCTGTCGAGCTCCTCGGTCATCGCCGGTCGCCTGCGCTCTGCGAACAGCCACAGCATCCACGGATAGATCGAGAAGTAGCGTGCGCGCTCGGAGAGTTGGAGAATCCCCGGCACCAGCTGCGGCAGCACGCGATCGAGCGTGATCGTGTTCAAGCCCAGCGGATCGCGTCCCGCTGTGTCCTGCAGCGAAGGCTCAAGCCACTCCGCGAGCGGCGCCTGCTGCTCAGGTACAGGCGTCAGCGGCGTCATGCCTATCAAATGATGAGGAGGAGAAACTGGAACAGCATCTTGGTCATTGCCGCAGCTTATGTCGAGCGCCTGCCAAGGGCTCTGCGGACGGAGTGCGGCGCGCTGATGCTCGTCGCTGTAGCGTTCGGTGGATGCCGCACCAGAGCGACTCGAGCGCCCAGCGCGAGGCCGAGCCGTTGATCCGCAGGAAGGTCGCCGAGCACGTCGGCAAGGCTCTCTCGCCAGCGAAGCTCGAGCTTGAGGGCGGAAACCTCGTCCACGTCGACGGAGCCTCTAGCGACGAGACGGTCCTCGTCGAGATCTTCGCTCACCAGGGGCCGTTGAAGGGTGGGCAGCGGCACAAGGTCGCCCAGGACGCCCTCAAGCTGATCACCCTGGGACGGAGCCGCCCCGACGCTCAGCTTATCCTCGCCTTTGCTGACGAGGACGCGGCCTCGTACGCATCGAAGGGGACGTGGCTTGCCGAGGCCCTCGCCATGTGGGGGATAGCTGTTCTCGTCGTCGAACTCGATGAGGCGGTTCGGGCCGGAATCCGCGATGCCCAACTCCGCCAGGAGATGGGCAACCCTGTTGTGGCACCGCCGACCGCCACGGCGGCGTCTGTCGGCGAGAAGGGGTCCGCGCGGTGAGTGGAATCCCAGTCATCGGGGGAGTTGAGCGCCTGCTCGGAGTGGCGTGTGCTCGCGCGGTTCACTCATCGTGGGATTCGACGGGTCTCAGCAGCCCCGCTTCCTCGAGGATGCCGATGAGCCACCAGACTTGGTTGACGTCGACAGGCGCGAGTGGCACACCGGCCTCCACGTGTATCCCGAGCGCGGAGTCGGTCAGGTTCCCGGAGCCCAGGTAGCCGATGCTCCCGCAGACAATCTTCGCGTGGAAGATTGCGCCGGGAACGGGCGGGATGAATTCCAGGCATCTGAGCTTCGCGCCGTCTTCGGCGAGCCGGTGTCCGAACCGCAGCATGGCCGCCAAATGGTCGTATTGGGCGCTGGGGTCGCGCTTTGCTCCGGCGAGCGTTACGGGCAAGCCCAGCTCGCGGACCTTCCTCGTTGCGTCCCAGAGTTTGGCTGCGCCCTCATCGGACCAGTAGGGTGAGGCGAGTAGCGCACGGTCCTCGGCAGAGGCGAGTGACTCCGACACACGCGCCGCGAGTGAATGACGTAGGTAAGCGGCCTCGCGCGGAAGCTGAACGGCCTCGGGAACGGTGAAGACGACCTGGGCCTTGGCGAGAGGCCGTCGGGCGAGCTCTTGCGCTCGGAAGTGCGGCAGCAGCTCCACTGCCTGCTGGAACTCGAGGAGCCGGTAGCGGTCCACGGTGGTGTCCTCGCGGATGACGCCGCAGTCCGACAACGCGCGGGTCAGGGCGCCGCGCTCGGCGGCGTCGAACCACGATGGCATCAACCCGTCGGCGTTCCCGTCGGAATCCATCGTCTTGGCCCACTCGCCGAGCTCCGTCTCGCTGTTCGAGAACAGGTCGAGCGCGCGGTAGACGCTGGCGACGAGAACCTGTGCCTGGTCGTAGGTGAGCGCGCTCACGATCTTGACCTCAGGACCAGAACCCGCGCCGGATTTGCCGCGCGTGCCCGTGCGGCGAGCCGAACATGACGGCGCGGTCGAGCAGCTCGTTGTAGTGCTCACAGCCGAAGCTCAGGTGCAGGCAGCCCATACACGCCCCATCGTCGCGGCCGCACTGCGGGTCCCAGTCGCAGTGCTGGGCGCCCTCGCGGGCGGCGTCGAGCCACTCGGCGAGGCGATGCTCGACCAGTGACACGAGCGCCCCTAGCGTGAACTCCTGGTGGGTGTCCGCGTACAGCCCGAAGGTCAGCAGCTCGGGGATCAGGTACTCAGACATCGTATTCTCGGCGAACCCGGAGCGCTCCCCGAGGTTGCGAATAAGCGCGTGCGCGAGCGTGTGCTGCAGCAGCGCGATGTGCTCGCGCACGACCACGTCGGTCATTGCCGCGGTCAGGACCGTTGCCTTCGCCTCCATCAGCGCTTGCTCGCGCTCATCCGGCAGCGTCACCTGCTCGTGCAGGCCGTTGGCGGTCAGCCAGTTGAGCACGCGCGTGGCGTCGAGCTCGAAGAACACGGCCTCGGTCTTGGACTCGACCACGTAGATGGGCGTCTTGTCCTTGCTCTTGCCGCGGTGCCGGGGCGGGAAGGCGCGCAGCTGCGCTGTCCCCGGGCTGCGGCCGAGGCGCGAGTACCCGTAGGCGGCGAGCGCGACTGGGAAGTTCTCGACTACAAGCAGGTCGGAGAAGCCGGCCTGCCCCAGCTTGAGCTCGGCGTCGTCGAGCACAGTGGCGGCGCCGTGGCGTCCGGTGTCCTCCGCCGCTTTGCGGAAGTCGGTCAGCCGCCAGGTGTGGAGGTTGCCCGAGCCCGACCAGATGAGCGTGCGCTCGCGGGCACGCTGCTCAATGCCGATGTCCGCACATACGCTCTCCGGCACGAGCGCAGTCACCTCCGCAAGCGCGCTCGCGGTTTCGCCGACGACGCGCTTTCGCATCTGGTCGATGTCCTCGTTGCTGAACGCGGGGTTGGCCCGCATCATTTTCTCCATCTCCGGCCACTTCGCGGTTGCCTCCGCATTCGGCTCGTTCTGTGCGTCGAGCAGCGCCTGCTCGTAGTCGTCGAACAGCCCTAGCCAGTAGCCGACGACGACCTTGTCGGCACCGGGCGTCTTCGCGAGCTTTAGCCGCGGGGCGCGCTCGAAGCTGACGAATGACAGCGTATGCGTGATGAACTTGTCCTCCTGGCGGATAGTCCGCGAGACGTAACCGCCGCCCATCCCGCAGCCGCACGGCTGGTAGCGCATGTTCGAGAGATACCGGCCGTTGCAGCCCGGCGCCCGGCAGCGCCAGGTCGATGTCTCGAACGAGCGCTCGTCCTTCAGGTACACGTGGTCCATACCGTGCTTGTCGCACGCGGGCACGAGCAGCGTGTTGTCGTTGCCGCATATGTGCACCTGGATGTACGGCATCTGCTCGCGCGCCGAGCCGCACTTGTCGCACCTTGCTGGGTTGCGGGTCTTGGCCCATTCCTGGTTGTCCGCGAGGAACGCGACCTTTTCGCAGTCGGGGTTCACGCAGCGCAGCAGCAGCGGCCAGACGACGTAGCGGACCTCCTCGTAGGGCTCCTTCAGCTCGTAGCGGTCTTGGAAGCGCGGCAGCTCGGGGAAACTCGGCGCTCGGTTCTGCGGGTCGGGGTCGGAGTCATCGTCGTTGGCCTTGGGCGGGACGAACTGCTGCCAGCGCACGAGCTCGCGGGCGAGGTTCTCGAACAGGACGTCGGGGTCGACGCCGGAGTTCTCGGCCTCGACCCAGATAGTCTTGACCACGGTCTCGTTCTGGTGTTGGAAGGTCTGCCCGGGTAGGTACTCGCGGAGCACCTGCGTGCGGGAACGGGTCATGGTCGGCATCGCGATGGTCTCCTTTTACTTGCGGCGCGCGAGGTCGCCCTCGACCTCGATGTACTTGGTGGCGACGATGAACTCGGTCGGCTCGTCGACCTCGCGGAACGAGGTCAGCGGGTCCGGGCGGAAGAAGCCCGGGGTTGAGCCGCGCTTGCCGGGGTCGCGCAGCTCGGCGAACTGGCGGTCGCACTGCTCGCCGGCCTCATACTCAAGCCATTGCGTCAGCCGCGGCGGGAACACGGGCTCGGTCTTGACCTTGCTGCCACGACAGCGGCGCACGTGCGCGTCAATCCCCAGGGACTCGAATGTCAGCTGCTTGAGCAGGCCTGTCTTGTCCCCCGGCGGCTCGCCGCCCGACAGGAACCGGCGCATCTCCGCGCCGACCCGCAGCGACGTCAGCGGCCGCTTCGGGTCAAGTCCCTTGTCGCGCAGCCGCTCACGCCCCAGTACCTGGATGATGAGCGCCGAGAGGATGCCGGGCACGGTCGCCCGCGTAGCGAAGCGCGCGAACCGATTCACCGGCACCGGCGCAATCATCCGGTCGAGGAACGCGTGGTACTCGCGGAAGTAGGTGAAGAACGCGCGCTCACGCGCCGCCCGGCGGTCGAAGCTCACCAACACCAGCCCGACGTTCGTGCGCCCCGCGCGCGAGGACGCCTGCACGTACTGCGCGACGGTCGGCGTCATGTTGTTGACGACCATCAGGTTGAGTGCCTCCAGGTCGACCCCGTGGGAGATGACCGAGGTCGCGACCATCGCGCGCAGGCGCAGGGTGCGGTCGGGCTGTGTCCGGTACTGGCCGGCAATCTCGTTCAGCGTGTCGGCGATCTCGGCAAGCGGCGTGCCCATGTCCGCGCCGCCGCCGATGAGCACCTTGACCCGCAGCCGCTCGGCGAGCTCTGGCCGCGCGGCTGCGCGGCCCAGCTCGTAGGCGATGCGGTCGGCGTGGGGCTTGCGGTTGACGTAGCCGAGCGTCAGCTCGTAGTCGAGCAGCAGCTTCTGCAGCCATGCCTCGTCGTGGGTGTCGTAGAGCCCGAGCGCCTGCAGGCCGTACTCGAGGTTGCGCTGCATCCGCACGACCTCCTGATGCAGGTAGGTCTGCGCGAGCGCGCCGAACTCGGTCACATCCGGGCGCGAGGGCAGCGCCCCGACGTACACGCGCTGGGCCACGTCTGCGTCAGTCTCGACGTAAAAGCTCTCGCCGAGCTTCCATCCAGGCGAGGGGAACACACGCGCCTCGCGCGCGTACAGGTGCCGAACCTGCTCCTCAAACGCCTCGATAGTCGCAGTCGCGGCCAGCAGCTTCGACGCCGAACCGCCACCGAGGCGCTCCTGCATCACCTTCAGCAGCGTGTCGTAGTGTGACGCGAACGTCCCGAGCTCCTCCTCCAGGAGGTGCAGCTCGTCCTGGACGATGAACGCCGGCGTCGGGTCCTTGGTCGACCCCACGAGCTCGTACTCCTCGGCCTTGCGCTTACAGAGCTCGCGGGCCATGCAGCGATCCTTAACCTTCGGCGCCCCGGACGCTTCGACCTCGCTGCCGGCCTCATGCCAGGTGAAGTAGCCGTGGTCCGGGCATCGGTAGGCGGGCCCGGCGAGCAGGTTCACGAACTGGTCGGCGCGAGCGACGTGCGCGAGCTTGTCCACGGTCGAGACGATGACCGCGGGCAGGTAGCGGTAGACCTCCTCATCGCTGATGTACACGGGCACGTCGTTGCCGCACTGCGAGCAGACGTGACGCAACCGCACCTGGATCGGGTCGGGGTGCAGGCGGACCTTGCCCTTGCACGCCGGGTCCGGGCAGACGGTGATGATGCGCCTGTCGTCCCCGCCGTCGGGGGCCTGCGCGACGTAGCTAACCCAGTTCTTGATGTGCTCGAACGGGTTGTCCTTCGAGTCGCGCACGAGCGAGTTTGGGCTGTTCGCGCTCCCGGCCCAGTAGCCGAGCGCGAATGGGTCACCGCGCAGCTCCTCGCCGCCGGCGAGCAGTTCTAGGCGCAGGCGCTCGGCGGCGGCGACGGCGATAAGCAGCCGCTGGAGCTGCTGGACGGAGAGCATCCGCAGCGGGAAGCGGAGAATCGCGGTCACGCCGCGGGTCTTGCCGCGCAACCGGTCGTAGAACAGGGCGATGATGATGAGCCCGAGGTACGCCTCGGTCTTGCCGCCGCCGGTCGGGAACCACAGCACGTCGACGGTGTCGAGCTCGGCCAGCAGCTCCTCGTCGCGCTGCTCGCGGGCGCGTAGCGCCGCGACGTGGATGACCTGGTAGACGACCTGGAACAGCCGCCAGGTCGTGATGCCGCGATCAGCGCCGATGATCTCGAACACGCGGTTGGCCAGGCAGAACGCCTTCGCCAACTTAGGGTCGCGGTTCAGGCAGCCGATGCCGCGCTCGAACGCCTCAATGTCCGCGCGGAAGCCGGCGAGCGACTTCTCGCACTCCTGCTTCGAGTCGGCCGGCCAGTCGGTCAGCGACTGCTCCCAGCGTCCCTCGTACACCTTCATCGCGGCGGAGATGCGCCCGAGCGCCTGCATGCACGTCGCGGGGTCGGCGAGCTCGGAGAACGTCAGCTGCAGGTCCCGGTCCTTGCGCGGGGTCATCTGCTTCTGCGTGTACACGGGCCAGTGGTCGGTGGTCAGCGGCTCCTCTGCCCCGGCCTCGCCGTCGCGCTCGACATCCATGCGCCGCCCGTGACAGTTGCGCCCGACCGCCCATACGTGCCGCAGCTCGGCGTAGCGGAAGTCCTTCGGCGCGCGGCGGAACTCGATGCGCTGGAACGCGCCAGCGCTCTGGAACACACGCAGGCGCGTGTCGAACAGCTCCATGTCGCGGGCGAGCGCCGGCTTCGACTTCTTCTCGCCGTCCGCCTTCGGGCGCCGCTTCGGCCGTTCCTGGTTTCGCAGCTTGAACAGTGTGTCGTTGCGGAGCGTCGCCTGCACGCGGATGCGGCCGTCAGCGCTCGGCTGCCAGGTCACGACGACGCTCGCCTGCGGCGGCGCCAGCGGCTCTGAGCGGCTGCCGCCCTCGGCCTCGCGGATAGCGGCCTCGAACTGCGCCTGGTCGCCCGCGAGCGCCGTCGCCGGCAGCGTCTGCGAGCGCCGGCCCCAGAACGGGTACACGGTCCCGAGGTCGGTCAAGACCGGGCCGAGCACGGCCGCGATGGGGCCGGCGAGGTCGATGACCCGCTCGCCGGTGTCGCTGTCGAGCTCTACGGCGATGCGGCCTGTGTCGATGTCGAAGCGCTTGAACACGGGCAGAAGCCGCACGTTCTCCTTCGTGTCCGGGTCCTCGGCGTTCTCCTCCTCCTCGCGCGTGGCCTGCTCCTGCCCGCCGGCGTAGAACTCCTTCTGCGCGTCCAGGTCCGGGTAGCGCTGCACATAGAACGAGAATCGCGCCTCGACGTCTACCGTTGCCGTCCCGTCCGGTGCCTGCTGCAGCTCGAAGTCGAGGCCGATGTTCGACGGCGGCCGGCGCAGGCGCTTGGCGAACTGCTCCGGTGTCTCGCCCGTGTCCGGGTCGGGCTGCGGGAGCGGCGGAATCACCCCGAGCTGAAGCACCTTGCTCGGGTAGCGGCGGCGCAGCTCCTCGAACTCCGGCGCCCCGCCCGAGAACTGGTCGCGCAGGCGCGAGTGTAGGTGCTCGACGAGCAGCAGTTGCTCGTCGGCGGTGGCCTCGGGGATGGCGGTGGCAGGCGTGGTGTCGGTCGTGCTCATGAACAGCTCCTGAGGTACGGGTCGTCTTCTGGCAAGGGGCGGCCGCAGTGCGACAGCGGAATCGGGGTCGGGCTCGACACCGACAGCACCATCGCTACCTCCACCTGGTCGTAGAGGTCCTCCAGGTCGCGGCCGACGTAGCGCTCAAGCTCGCGCAGATTCGGCTGCTCGCGGTCGTCGCGCGCGACCTCGGCGATGGCTTTTCGGTTCAGCTTGCCGATGACGCGGTGCGGCCCGCGCGTCGCGGTCAGGTAATCCCACAGCGGCTGCTGAGCGCGGAGCGCCTCGGCGTCGCCGGAGGCCTCGAGCATGCGCTTGAAGCGCCACGGCTGCTGGGGGATGCTGTTGCCTTTCACCCACGAGCGCACGGTGTCGGGGGTGCGCTCGGTCAGCTCTGCGAGGCTGGCGATGCCGACGTTCGCGACCGCGGCCCCGAGCGCGCGCTCCCACAGCGGCGCGAACATCTTCGTCTCCAGGAAAAGGCGCTCGTCGTAGAACGTGCACACCTGCTCGACCAGTGAGCGCTGGCCGCCGGGCAGCAGCGCGATGTTCATGCCCTCTTGAAGGTCACCCACGGGCACGGCGCCCGGTGCCGCCTCCTCATCCTCGCCGCGGACCACATCGACCTTCGCGTCGGCGCGGTAGAACATCGGCGCGGCGTCGGTGAAGCGCACGAGCCTCGCCATCCCGTTGTAGGGTGCAGTCGCGGCGCCGGCGGTCGTGTCCTCGATGTCGTCGGTGGAGTCGGGCTCGGGGAGCTCCTGCCCGTACTTCGCCACCAGCTTCTCCCACAGCGTCGATTCGGCGGCGGGAACAGTCGCGCTCCACTCATCCACCGGCTCGTCCGAGGAGCCGATCTCGTAGCCGGGGAGCTCGGCGAGCTCCCCAAGCTGCTCGTTATCTTCGGACGGGGTGGCGAGCGTCCCGAGACTGAGGCTGTTCAGCGCAACCGTGTTGGTGGCCTCGTGGGAATGTTCGGTCTCGCGCACCCGCGCGCGCAGCCGCGCGAGCTCGTGGCTGTAGCAGAGCACCTCCACGTGCCCCGCCTCGCCGGTCACAAGCACGGAGCGCCGCCACGGTGGCGGCGCTCCCATCAGCAGAGTCACCGTCTCGCCCTCGGGCCCGTGCTCGAACCGGGCGCCAAACGAGTGGACCGAGACCTGGTCGGTGTTCACGCCGTAGTCGCGCAGCACGGTCTTGACCGCGCCGCGCTCGGCGTTGGTCTGGCAGACGATGCGCAGCCGCTCGCCGCGGGCCTGGGCCTCGCCGATGCGCTCGACCAGCGCCACGTACTTGCTGCACGTGTCCTCGTCCTCCTGGAGGTGGATGAGCTTGCGCAGAGCCGAGCGGATTGGGTCCCAGTAGCGGTGAAACGCGTTCTTCCACTTGCGCCCGACGAACGCGGCCGAGCGTGTATTGTCGATCGTCCTCCACATCCGCTCGATCGACTCCGCGAACCGGGCGCTGCCGGTCGCCGCGTCGTACGCCTGCCTGGTGCACGGCAACCGACACAGCAGGCCGCACAGCTTCCAGGCGGTGGCGACCACGCTCGGCTCCTCGCCCTCCTCGCCGGCGAGCCGACGGAACTTGCCCAGCAGCGTGTACACCTCACGCGCCAGGTAGTCGCGTTCGGCATCCTTCACGATGCGGTAGGAAACCGCCGGACGACGCCGTGCGCGCTCGGCGAGAGGGGCGCTTGTTAGACGGCCAGCGCCGAAGTGCTCGCTTGCGCGCTCGATGCGCTCAATCAGCTGCCAGTCAAAGCGGACCAGGGGAATCTCGTTCGCGGCGCAGAAGCGGGCGAAGTCGGGGTCTTCGAGCTCTCCGACCCACAGCTGCTTGCGAGCGGCGGCGGCATTGTTCTCCCATGTGCGCGTCCACGAATCGGGGTCAGAGCCGGCGCCCGCGAACGGCGGCGGTCCCGCGGTCCCGACCGTGTCCACGACCATCACCCCGATGACGTTCTCGGCCACGCACCCGAGCGTGTTCGGGCGCGCGAACAGCAGGAACCCGTCCGCCTGGGAGATACCCCGCACGCGCGGGCTGCGGTCGAGCGGGCGAACGGTCGCGGTTCCGCCGACCAGCCGTCCCGGCAGCAGACGCTCGAACCTCGCGCCGTCGAGCGTCATATGCCGCAGCAGCGTTGACATCTCGCTCTGCGTGGTCGACACCAGCACCGACCCGCACAGCCGCGCCGGAAGCGACTGCCGCAAGAACGACAGGTACAGACCGAGCATCGCCGCCTGCGGGCCGCGACCGCGCGGGAACGCGACCGCGACCGAGTTCACGGCGTCGGTCAAGAGCGACCGCGCGACCATGCACGCCGCCTCGTCCAGTCCCGAAGGGAAGACGCGGCTGCCGTCAAGGCGAACATAACCGGGGCGCAACACGCCGCTCAGCACGCGGTCAGAGCGGGCATACCCCTGCAGACGCTCGGCCACCGACAGCCCGGAAACCGGGAGGTTAGTCACAACGGCGACAGCCCCTGACTGCATAGCTGCGAAATGTAGCAAAAGTCCAAGCTCGTCTCTATGTCTTGACATTTGTCTATAGTTTTGGGCGATGTCAGAGCATCCCCGCAACGTGCTCGGCGAGGTCCTTCGCCGCGCGCGCGACAGCCTCAACCGCAGCCCCGAGCAGGTTGGGGCGCTGGTGGGCATATCCGGACGGACCGTGCGCCGGCTTGAGGCCGGCGACGCCGACCGTCCCCGGCGGGTGACGCTCGACGCTTTGTCCGGCTTCTACGGCCTGAACCCCGACGTCGTCGCAGAACTCGCCGAGTTTGAGCCCGACGCCACCGAGGAGTTGCATCGATATCTTCGGGTGCGCGTAGCCGAGGTACTCGGGGAGGGGGTGGCTCAGGCGCTGGAGGGGGCAGAGCATGAGTCGGTCGAGCTCGCGATGCGTCTTGCACGCCTCGGCAGCCCGCGTGCGGCCGTCATGACCCCCGCGCGCGGGCAGGCGCAGTTCGTCATCTCCTACCTGCGCGGCGCCGCTGGCAGCTCGCCGCACGAGCATGCCGAGGCGGCGGGTGCGTTCGCGGACTACCTCACCCTGGATCGAGGCCGTCGCGCGCTCGCAAGGCAACTACTACGCGACATGCGCCAGGCGCAGGACATCGAGCCGCGAAGCGACGAATGACCTGCGCCACGCGGCCGACAGAAGCAGCAACTCGTCTTGGGCCCGTCGGGCAGCGGCGCCGCCGGCAGGACCTGGCCGGAGAGTTCAGCCGATCGGCGCTGGCTCTGACATCGCCACGGCGTGCCGCGCGCCAAGGGCCTCGAGAGCGCGCGCGACCTGGGCCTGCGCATCCCTCCCCGGGTTCCATGACGCGGCGAGTTCCGCCATCGCTCGCGCGGCGAGAACGCTGTGGCGCACGCAGGCACGGTCGGCTTCCGTCGGGTTCAGCCCCGCGCGGCGCAGCGCCGCGAGCCGGGCGTCCACAACCGAGCGGACGCTGCGGGCGGCGAAGTCGGTTCCGAGGCCGGCCGGCACGGGGGGCTTGCGCAGCACGAACACGGTGTCCACGGTCGACGCGTTGCGGCCTCGGATGTGGGTGGAGGCGCGCATCTCCGAGGGGCAGCCGTATAGACGCGTTGGCGTCAGCCCGGCATCGAGACAGGCGACGACGAGCGGGGCGTACACGGCGAGCTCGTTGTGATGGTAGGTGAAGACGAACGCCCCGCCGGGCTTGAGCGCCGCCGTAGCCGCGCAATAGACCTCGGATAGCCGGCTCGTGAACTCGATCAGGCTCACCTGCTGCGCACCAGTAGAGCCGACGGCGTCCTGCTCGGTCTTCGTGTTTGGGACGTCGAAGAACGGCGTGTCCGGAGCGAGGCGCCGTAGCCACGCGTAGCAGAAGTCCATGAGCTCGGCGTACTGGACATTGGCGTAGTAGGGCGGATCTGTCAGGACCATGTCTAGGGATTCCGCGACCAGATCCTCGACGGCGAGGGATGCCCGACGTAGCAGCGCTGCGCCGTGTTCTGGCAGCTCCGCCGGGTCATCGACTAGCGTCGGTGTGAGAGTCTCCGGTGCGGTTGAGACGTGCCGTCGGCGCGCGCCGTCGTGGACAGTCTCGTACGGATTGCGACACCACGCCTTCGCGCGCTCGTACTTGGCGAGCGCATGCCGGAACCCTCCGCTGCCGGTCCCGCGCATCCCGAGTAGCGCGGGCTCGCAGGACACGCGCGGGACCGGGAAGCCGTGTACCGCGAACACGTCCGTCGGCTTCAGCGCCTGCCGGTCATAGCGGCACAGCATCGTCTGGTAGCGCAGGAAGTCCGAGAACGCTGTCTGCAGGGCGCGCTTGACCGGACCTCCGGGCTCCTCGCTGATGCGCGCCGCGAGGACACCGAGGCCATAGAGCTGCCGGGCGTTAAAGAGGTCAACCCACTGGTTGTATCCCCAGCGCAGAAGGCGCCGCGTCTCAATGCCGTGGGGAATCAGCTCCTGCGGCCAGAACTCGGACGGGTTCTTGGTGGCGAGGCGCTCGGCCTTGCGCACGAGCTTGTGGTCGCGCTGATCGGCGGTCTTGAAGGCGTGCGTCGGCGCGTCTGCCTTCGAGGCGCAGTGCAAGCAGTGGTACTCGACGGCGACCAGTCGCAGGAGCGGCGTCTCGATGGTCCCCTGCGGCGGGATGCGACAGCTCTCGCCGCACGAGCACTGCCACTGGCTGCCCGGCGGAACGAGCCCCTTGTCGTAGCGAGCGCAGCATGACGGACAGCGTGCGGGCCGCTTCCCGCGCCGAAACTCGGCGAGCGTCAGGCACGACGGGCAGAGGTGAACCTCCCGCGGGTGTCGGCGCAGCCCAGTCGAGACCAGCATCGTGTCCGCGAGCAGCGGGCGCTCCTCGCCACAGGCGCAGCGGTGGTGACGCACCCATAGGAAGTACCGGACCTCGGCGTCGGCGTCACACTCCGGGCACGTGGTCCGGTAAAGCGAGCGGACCGTGTGGTCGACGTCCGTGGCCACGCGCTCGCCCACCTCGTGCAGCTCGTCGGGATCCACGTCTTCGAGCTCGCGCTCGACAATCCACCTGGCCATCGGATTCGTGTCGTAGCCAATGACCGATAGCCCGAGCCGGCTCGCCTCGAACACCGGCGTACCGCCGCCCATGAACGGGTCCAGGCACACGCCGGCTAGCTGGTGACTCTCCGTATAGCTGCGCTCGACGCGCTCGTCGACGAACTCGGCCAGCACGAGTGCGCGGAAGAGCGCGCCCGGGCGGCGTGCGAACCACTTGTGCACGCTGATGACCGGCCGATAATGCTGCTGCATCTGCTTCTCGCGAGCCGCGAGACGCGCAACGAAAGTCTCGGTGAAGTGGGTCTCGAGGGTCACGTCTTCTCGGGCGGGTAGCCGAGCGTCTCCACAGGCGGCGATACTACGAGGCACATCGGCGAGACGCTAGCCGACGATAGATGCTGCGTGGTACGCCAGCCCTGGGGCAGCAGGAACGTACGTCTGGTGGCCATCGACCCAGCGTCGCCCGCGACAATGCCGCCGGCAGTCTGCCAAGGCGTTCGGCGACCACACCCGGTCTCGCAGGCAGAGGTTCGAGACATCAGGGATCGTGGCCTGCGGGCTATCAGGAATCATGGTCTGCGGGCTCATGTTGGCCTCCTCGGGTCGGCTGGCTGATCGGTTCGTCGGCATCGGCACACACATCTAGCTCGATCCCGCACGAAGTCAAGTCCTTCTCGAAGAACCTCTCTTTGCCCGCGCAGAAGCGCCGGATGCTGCACCGGCGCACGGCGCGCAGCCTGGCCCGGCAGCAAGGGCAAGGCACCGCGGGGGGCGATGATCGGCGCCAGCTCGCCCGCAAACCGACCTCTTCGAGCGGGTCGCTCCGGGGGCTCTGGGGGCTCCGCCAGGCAGCCTGACCGCGCCAACCTCGGGCGCCGGCCTTGGCCTTTCGCGCGAGTCGAGCTAGGTGTGCGCGCTGACCCCGCCACCACCCGAAGGGAGAGACGCCCGTTGACAGAGCAGCCGCAATGCACCGCCCGCCCCGCGAGAAGAAAGGCGTGGCTGTGAGCGCTACTGCAACGGGGATCGGCCAGCTATTCAGCGCCAGCTACCTATCCCTCGGCTACGTCATCGTCGCGCTGCTCGCGGTGGCCGCGATCCTCGACGGCTATATCCGCATACGCCGCCGCAGCTTGAAAAAGGAGCTGGCGCGCATCGAACGCATCGAACAGAAAGAGGCCGCCCTCCACGCCTTTCGCACTCGTTGCTCCTACGACAAGGACTAAGCTCGCACATCGTGGACCTGATGGGCGTCGAGGACCCCACCGCCCGAAGGACGAGCCGTCGTCGGAGTAGGGCTTCGCATGTCTGAGGCGTGGTACGACGACCTCCGCAGGCAGTGGAAGCCCAACGCCGTCCGGCTTCTGCTTGTCGGCGAGTCAGCGCCCGACCCCGGCGCGGAGGAGCGCCGGTTCTTCTACGCGCCGAAGCTTGACCGTCGCGACAACCTGTTCCGAGGGATGGTCGAGGCACTGTACGAGCCGATCCCGCGCGGCAGCACCGGAAAGCCGAAGCGACCCTGGCTTGAGCGGCTGCGCGCGGACGGCGTCTACCTCGTGGACCTCGTCCCGTTCCCGGTGGACAAGCTGACTTCGGGCGAGCGTCGCCGCGCGCGCCGCGCGCACGTCGCGGCGCTTGTCGAGCAGGCGCAGGCGCTCGACCCCGAAGGCGTGATCGTCTGTCACGCGCCGACGTTCACGGAGGCAGCCCCGGCACTCCGGGCCGTCGGGCTGCCGCTGCTTCACAACGAGCCGTTGCCGTTCCCGTTGGGCAACACGCGGGCGCGCTTCGTGGTGGGCGTCCGGGCTGCGGTCTCGGTTTCCGAGTGCCCCTCGTGCTAATAGCGACCCACCACCGCGAGCGTGGCAGCGGCGAGCACAGCTACTCCCGCGCGCGAGAGCTGACGCCCAGCGGCTACGCACGGCGGTGGCGGTGTCGCTTGCGGGGGCGGGGTGCCGGCGCCTGTGCGCCGACGTGGACGGTCAGCGAGGTCGAGGCTTGCGGGTCAAGCCCGGAATCTTCGGTCGGGTCCGCCCATGCGCAGAAGATGTAGGTGCCGCGGCGCAGCGGTTCGACGTTGCTCGCCAGCCGCCACGGCCCGCCGGTTACGTCCTGGTCGATGAGGTGCTGGTCGTTTTCGACACTGGAGTTGATCGGGCAGCCGTGCTTGGTCGCGGTCATCCCCTCAACGACCATGTGGCGCTGCACTTCGCTTGTGGCGGTGAGGTTCAGCACGAACGGCCGGCCGGGCTGCGGCGCCCTTGGGAGGCTGAGCTTCAGCGAGATCACCGGCGCGCGGACCTGCACCTGCAGGGACGTGGAAGTTGTGATCGGCCCGCCGTCGGTTTCGATCAGGCCGGCTGGTTCCTCAAGCCAGCCGCAGAGAATGTAGGCGCCGGGGGTGGGCGGCGTGAAGCCCGCCGAGCCGCTCCAGTCGCCGACGTGCCCTCCTTCGAGGAGATGGCCGGGCGTGAGCGTGGTGCCCTGATCGGCTGCCGGCGTGGACGCGCACGGCACGCCGGGATTGTTCGCCGCCACGACAGCCAAAGCGGGCTCTTCGCTGACGGCGCTCCAGCTGACCTGCGCGCCGATTTCCTGCACCGGCGTGGCGGGCACGGTGAGTGTCATCGAGTCCGCCCAGCCAGCGG
The DNA here is from genome assembly GCA_963747875.1 of uncultured Solirubrobacterales bacterium. Classification (GTDB taxonomy): domain Bacteria; phylum Actinomycetota; class Thermoleophilia; order Solirubrobacterales; family Solirubrobacteraceae; genus Palsa-744. Next base: position 2,796,811 of record CAVVGU010000001.1, on the reverse strand, counting down.
CGGGCACAGCGAGCGCGGCGAGCGCCGAGATCGCCATGAGGGCGAGCCCGCGCCGGCCACGACGTTTGGGTGCTTGGTTGGTGTTCATCAATCCTCCGTTCGGTGACGTTCAGGCCGCGTGGAAAAGCGGCCCTATATGGAGGACTGCGAGCTGGCGCTCGCGCGCGACAGCTAATTTGCGCGCCGGCCCGCTCAGCGGCGGACGGCGACGTGGATGGTGGCGCTTTCGTGGCTTGTGAAGGGGTAGCTGCCGTTGCGCACGGCGATCGCGCGGAACGCCCACCTGGTGCCTGGTTCCAGGGTGAAGGCGTAGCGGTACTTCCACTGTCCGCGGCTGTTGGTGTCCACGAGTTGAAGCTCGCGCCACCGGCCGCCGTAGTTGATCTGCACCTGGACTTCCTCTCCACCGGGAGGGATGTAGCCGCCGGTGAGCTGACCGGAGAAGGTGAAGAACTGGCCGAGGTTGACGTGCCGGGGGGCGTGGATCGAGATCGTCGCGGGGACGTTCTCGTGGAAGTCGAGCGTCGCCGCCGGCACCGTGTCGAGGGTGTGCGAGTAGAACGCGACTCGAAGCAGTCGGGAGGGTCCGGCGGGCGCCTTTAGCGACCATGACCCGTCGGCCGTGGTGGTCGCCGTCGCCACCGGAGTCACAGAGGCGGAGCCGACGATCTGCTGCAGGAGCTTGACTTGCGCGTCCTTGATCGGGGCGCCGGATGTGGTGGTCAGTCGGCCGGTGAGCGTGACGGTCGAGTGCTTCAGCGCTTGCTTGAAGGATCGCGCCTCGCCTGGGGTTGCGGTGAGCGTCGCGGCTTCGACGCACGGCGTTCCGTTGCAAGGCCCGCGTTCCACCGGCGCGGGGGTGGGCGTGAACACGGTGGCGTGGTTGATGGTGGTCAGCGTGCCCGAGTAGACCGTCGTGACGTCTCCGGCGGCGTCTTCGACTTCGACCGTGAGCGCGTGCGTGCCGTCGGGCAGCCCGGCGGTGTTGATTTCCGCGTGGACGGCCGTTTCGGTCGGGCATGGCTGGGCGTAGTTGAACGCACGGACGCCTTCGAGGCTGCCGGTCGAGACGCACTTGCCTTCGTTCGGGTTCGGGGTCGCTGCCCACACCTGCTGACCGTCGACCTTTGCTCGCGCCTGATAAATGCCGGGACCTGGGTCGGTGGCCTTGAAGTCGAGTGTGCCTGTGCCGGTGACGGTTCCGCCCAGGAGCGTCCCGCTGAAACCGGAGGCGGCCGGGCTCACGCTGGTGGAGAGCACGATCTGCGCGCTTGTGATGTTGACTTCGGCGGCCTCGTGACCGTTGCCTTCGTGTTCGTTGAAGTTCTCGGCGGGGCAGATGCCTTCGCTGTTGGGGAAGCAGTACGCCGTCTCGTAAAGTTCGCTCGCTCCGCTGGCGTTGATCGCCAGGATTTTTTCGTAGCCGTGGCAGCCGGGGTTTTCGCAGATAGCGAGCGTGACCGGCTGTTCTTTGACCTTGGCTGCGACCAGCGCACCGCCGTCGCGGGCCGTCATCGTGACAGCCAGGTCACCCCCCGCGATCGTGGCGTAACGCGGCGCCTTGTATCGCCATGTTGTGCCCGAGAGCGGTTTGGTGCCGTTCCACCCGGCGGCATACGCCGCGAGCCCGCCGCCGTTGTAATACCTTTCGCAATTGTCGGGCGGCAGCCCGACGTAGCCGTAATTCGCTTCCGCTTCCCAGTCTTCGGGGGCGATGTATTCGGTGCCGCCGAACGAGCACGAGCGCTGCACCCACTCGCCCGCGTTTGCCGTCGAGATCGGAGCGAGCAGAGCCCAGCCCACCAAGAACAAGGCGCTCGCCAAGAGCAACGCGGCGGCGAGCCGCCCGCGGCTGGACGTAGAGAACTGGAGAGAGGGTTGGGTGTTCATCGTCGTGGATTCCTTTCCAAATCCGGTGGGTCGCTGGCTCTCAGCGCCCGAGGTAGTGGAGGCTGGTCCCGCCTCCGGTCGGTGTCGGCGGCGGGGACTGGCCTTCGCCCTGTCCCGATTCGCTGCTTGTAGCTGTGCTCGCCGCTCTCGCCGTCGCCGTCGTGGTCGGGGCGGTTGGGGAGCCGCCGATCGCGAGATATCCATCTGCACGGCTAGGCGGGGGCGGCGGGTGCTGCGGCCGATCCGTGCTCCGCGCGGGGGTTGGTGCTGGTTTCGCGGCGGTAGTCTGAGTCGTGGGCAGCCCGCCGGGCTCGCTGTTCGGAGCGATGCTGCTGGCGGCCGGGACCGTGGTGCGCGCGAGCCGACGCGAGACATGGTGGTGGGTTGGCGCGGTGGTGCCCTGGAGGGAGTGGATGGCGCTGACGCCAGCACCAGCGACGGCGAGCACACCGACTCCGGCCGCGACGGCGACCTTCGCGCCGGCTCCGCCGCCGAGCATGATTCCGGCCCGCTCGGCGCTCGCGCCGCCACCGGAAGGCATACGGCCGTTATGCAAGAGGCCGAGCAGCCGTTCCAGCCAGCCGTGGGTGTGGGGTAGCGCGACCGGCGCCGGTAGCAGGGCGGCGCTCGCGGCGCGCTTGTACTGAGCGCCCGCCATCTCGCGGGCGAGCAGGATGTGCTCGTGCCGGCACGCGCTGCAGGCGTCCAAGTGCGCCTGCGCGATCTTGGCTTCTTCCTCCAGCGCTGTGCCGTCGGCGAGCGCGTGCAGCGCCCCGGCGCGGTACTCGCACATCCGTCCAGCGGCCAGGATCGCGGTGACGTGGTCGAGCTTGCGGTTCGCGCTGCGCGAGGCCGCGAGCACCGTCTTGATCGGCAGGCCCAGGGCCTTCGCGGCGCGCTTCACGCCGACGCCGTAGCCGCCCATGATCGCGAGCACCTGATGCTCCAGCGGATCCAGCTGGGAGACCAGGTCCAGGGCGCGCAGGACACGATCGCGAGCTTCCACGAAGTCAAACGGCTCGTCCTCCCCGGCGAGCTCGCCTTCCAGCGGCTCGAACGCAACCCGGTGCTGTGACCCGACGCGCAGCTCGTGGCGGCCGGCCCTGCGCTCAGCCACGAGATACCCCACGGAGGTCCAGAACGCGCCCTGCAGGTGTTCTTCGTTCTGGATCGCCTTGCGGGACATCACCACGACCGCGATCGCTTCGTCCACGACTTCGTCGCGCACCCCTGGGCTCAAGAATCGGGCGTCCTTGCGCCGGTCGACCGCCGCGCGCAGCTCGGCGCGGCGGGCTTGTAGTGCGTGGGCGGCCTCGTCCGGGGAAAGCATCCCGCTGCGGCCGGGCGCCCGCACGATCCACCGCGTGCTTGCGCGCGAGACCATCGGCAGCCCCATCAGCCGGGGCCTGGTGATCGTTTGGGCTGAACTCGCCATCAATAGGTTCATGCGAGCAGCCCCCTCCGGGAGACAACGAATTTCCCCAGCCTCCGATGCACCGCCCGCCCTCGGAGCGGCACCACTAGGCCGATCGCTGTTTGCGCGTACAGGCTTCATAGACGTCCCCTTGCCTACACAGTCCTTTTCGGCACGTTGGACTTCCAGCCTGACTCGCGGGTGGACGCGCTGGGAGCCATCCTGCAGCCCCCGGGCGCTCATCGGCGAGGCCGCGCGGCCGAGGTGGCTGCGCGCCGGAGGCGCAGCGCCCGTCGCTTGCTGCCGCGGATGCCTCAGAGCTACAGTGGCCGGCATGGTGGCAGTGCGCTCCAAAGCGGTGGCTCTGCGGAGCGGGGGCATGACGTTGTGCCGGTGAGCCCCGAAGGCGAGAGCATCCGCGACGCGGTGTTTCTGCTCATCGACTCCGCGGACGAGGACGGCGGCGAGCTGGGTGCCGCGCTGCGCTGCGCGTTCACGCAAGCCCGGCAAGGTCTCGGTGACAGCCTGGAAGGTCCCCACCTGCCAGAGGTCGAGGAGCACTACGCCGAACTGGACGCCTATCCGAGCGACGGTCGTGGTGCTCCACCGCTCGGGTATGCAACCTGGCTTCTCGTGCTCTCCCACCTCTCACCCGATGAGCAACGAAGGCTGCAGCGCGAGTACGAGCAACTGGCCCGCGCCGCGGACACGGTGGTCGCGTTCGGCGAAAGGCGCTCCGGGGATGCCGAGGGCCTGATGCACGCTCTGACGCCCGTAGAGCACCTGCTCGCTGACCTCCCGCACACAACGCTCGACCGATCGCAGGGGCCAGACGATTACGAGCTACGGCGACGCTCCCTCTCGATCGAGGTCACCGACCAGCCCGACAGCGGCGACGTTGCGTACACCGAGCCGCTGTGCGTCCACTGGCGCGACGGCTACCACACACTCGTGGCCACCATGACCGCCGGCCGCTACGAACAGCAGCTCCACTGGAAGCTCGAAGTCGAGGACCCGCCCCCAGGACGCGACGCATCGCGGTTCCTACCCATCGCGTCAGACGACGCTCACCAGGCCGCGCGCGACGACCTCGAGGAAGCGCTCGCATGGGCAGCCCGCGAGCTCGGCGATCACTACACAATCGCCCCACTCCAAACAGACCAACCGTAACGACCCCGCGATAGCTGTCCGCGCGGGCCGAACGCTCGGGAGCCCTGGCGCTAGCTGTCGTTAGTCGCGCCCAAAAGCTCGTCGGCAAGCTGATTCAGAGTGGCGTCCAGCGCCGTTAGAAACCGCAACACGGTGTACCACTGAAGACCCCTTCGTCCGCACTCCACCTGGGAAACGTAAGAGGGTGTCATGTTCATGCGATGTGCGAGCTGTTCCTGGGTGATGCCTGCGCGCTCACGAAGCGCGCGGAGCGCCTCGCCGAGCGCGAGCCGAATCTCCTCTCTCTTTTCTCTCTCTGAGGTGTCCTTGTCTTTGGCCTCGCCCACCGCCGAAACCATGTCGGTGGTACGCTCCACACTCCATATCTATTTGAGGCTAGTTGAGGCTTGGGATGCTTCACCTCGAGATCGAGACAGAAACGCGCGCGATCACCCAACATCGCAGGCCATCAGACTCACGAGCCACACTCGAAATCGAGATGTGCCGGCGCATGTGGCGATCAGCTAACGCTTGTTAGTTTGGTACGCTCACCAACTAAATCGGCGCTCAAATGGGCCTCATTGTCGCGCATGGGGCTACTTGAGTACGGGGAGAGGTGTCTTTCATTCGGTGTTGAGCTGACAGGAGTCAATGGAGTTGCTCGCCAAGGATGGAGCTGTGAGTAGCCGGGATGCGCTTGGTCATGCGATACCTCTTGAGGAGGTTCGTGCTGGCGTTGCTGAGCGGTTGGGGTTGCGACGTGCGGAGATCGAGGAGACGATCTTTGCTCGTGTCCGTGATGGGGTGTTTGATCCGGCGGGGAGCGGGGACGCGGAGTATGTCGCCGGACTGCGTGCGGCTGTGGCGGCTGTCTTGGATTACGGTCTGACGGGGATCGAGCGGGGTGGAGAATCCTCGGCGGTCGTTCCGTCGGCAGCGGTCGCGCAAGCGCGGCGGGCTGCGCGCGCCGGGGTGGGCTTGGACACGGTGCTGCGCCGTTATATCGCTGGCTATGCCGTTCTCGAGGGCTTCATCATGCAAGAGGCCGATCACAGCGACCTGCAAGGTGACAGGGCCACGCTGCGCCATGTGCTCGAGACGTCGGCCTCGCTGCTCGATCGCCTCATCCCCTCCATCACCAGCGCATACATGCAGGAACTCGCGCCGGCTCGAAGCCAAAAAGGCCAGCCACCTGCGTCGGCATCGTCGCACCGAAGCAAGCAAAACGCGGAGAATGGCAGATCTTCGACGCACGAGCACATCGTGCAGGACCAGCGCGCGCGTATCACGCAAGCGCTGGTGGAAGTCCTCGCCGAGCGGGGATTCGCGGGCGCCACGGTCGGACTGGTGGTTACGCGGGCAAGGGTCTCGACAAGCACGTTCTACCAGTGCTTCGACAGCTTGGAGGAGTGCCTGATCGCGATCATGGACAGTGTTCTGGAGCAGGCCACTACGCTTGCCTCGCGCGAGCTACACCGGGCTGGCTGCTGGCAGGACGGCGTGCGCTCAGCCCTCGCCGCCGTGCTGAGCTACTTTGATCGCGAACCAGAGCTGGCACGCGTCTGCATCGTGGAGACACTGGCGGGCGGTCCGGCCGTGCTCGCGCATCGTGAGCGTCAAATCCAGGTGTTTCGCCAGCCGGTCATCGACCGGATCGAAAGGGAGGTGCCCCAAGTCTCGCCGCTGGCCGCGGAAGGGGTGATGAGCTCGGTGCTCGGGATCATGCACGCGCACATCGTCACGGCAAAGCCCGAGCCGTTCATCGAACTGCTTGGCCCGTTGATGGGTCTGACAATGGCGCCATATCTCGGCGCGCGAGGCGTCGAGCGAGAGATCAAACAGGGGGACGAGCTCGCGCGAGCGATCCTGGCCTCAGACTCCCATTGGGCTCCGCCAGCGCAAACCCCGCAACAGGACACGGGCCAGAACGGAGAGCAGGCCCCAGCTCTCCCCGCGATCCTCTGCAACCCGAGCGCCCGTCGCGCGCGTGAATGCCTCCTCTTCCTCGCCGAGCACCCGGACTCCAGTAACCGCGAGGTCGCCGTAGGTATCGACATCGCCCACCAATCACACATCTCACGGCTGCTCACATACCTCCTCCAGGAAAACCTCGTCACCAAGCGCTCTGAGGGTACGGGCAAGCGCAACGCATGGCGACTCACACCACGCGGCGAAGAGATAGTGCAGGCGCTACGTTAAGGGTTTCGCACATCTGGAACTAGTGTTCGGGTGAGTGAAACTTTAGACCATTAACTCTGCGAGTAGGGCTCATTTTCGTGGAGTTAAGTCTTGCATATATCAAATCTGTCGGATAGAAAACGCCCGGCGGCAGGCCCGCCAATCAACAGACCCAGCGCGGGAGTCCCTCTTTGCAAGGGACGGCGTACCGGCGCCGGACCGATACGAAGGGGAGTGTTCACGGATGGGACCTATGGGCAAGCTCGGGCGTTATCTAGCGGCTGTATCTGTCGCGCGGCGCGGGTCGATCGGTGGGGGCGGGGCTGCCCTCACGACTCGTGTGGCGGTAGCGGCGGCAATGGCGCTGCTCGTGGGGTCGGGCGCCCCAGTGGCGCAGGCGGCGCCGGGCGCCATTCCTCCCGGCACGCCTCGCGCTTGCGTTGGTCTTGATGTGTATCGTGCGACTTCGGCGACCAGGGCGTTGTGCCACGTTCGAACGATACCGCTGTCTGCGATCACCAAGCGGGCGGATGGTGGCCATGAATATCACTACGAAGTTGGCGGCAGTCCGATTACCATCGCCTTTCCGCCGGCTGGCTTCAACGCCGTGACGGCCAGTCAGAGCGAGCGCGAAGCCTATGGCATCCCGCGAGAACCGGCTGTCACGGAAACAGCTGCCCACGCTCGCTGGGAGCAGGAGATACACCACTTTCACCCCAGTGCCCCGCCGACGGCCCTCTACCAGCCGGTGCTGCCGGCGAAGGCAAAGAACTCGTCGGTGCTCACCTCCGAACTGACCCCCCCGGGCTCACCTCTCGAAGGGGGTGACGGGGGTTCTCTCACGAAGACGACGCACGGGGGATGTTCTGCCTGCTGGGCTGGGTATGTGGACACAGGTAAATTGTCGGGCGGAATCGAAGCGCCGCCGTTCCAGGACGCCGGGATTATGTACAAGGAGCCGCAGCGTCTCGACGATTGTGAAGGTACCCACGCGTCACCCTGGGTGGGCCTCGGCGGATACGGAAGCGAACCGCTTGACCAGGCTGGCACCGAACTCGGCAAGGGCGACGGAATCGCCGAACACCAAGCATGGATCGAGAACTACGAGGAACCAGTACAGGAAGAAGACTACGCGATCCCCCTGCCATTCTACGCGACCCCAGGCGCCCTCTTTCAGGTTGTGGTCGCCCATGGCCTTCATAACGAATACAGCGTCGATTATTGGAACGGAGCCACGCAACAGGCCTACGGACCTGTCACGAGGAGCTCACGCAAGGCCTTCAAAGGCCTCAGTGCGGAATACATTATGGAGCGTGCAGGCGAAGCGCCGCTCGCTAACTTCGGCAAATGGGAAGTAACAGAAGCGTGGGCCCAATACAGCGGGGCGGGGCCGTGGGACTTCCAACACCATGCAGAAACCATCTACGCAGGCACCAGGCGTGTGGCGAGCACATCTGCCCTCCAAAAATCGCCGGAATCCGGATTCCATGTCACTTGGGAAGGCTTTAGTGAAAGTAACACGTGCACGCCTGAAGATCCGCCGCCCATCCCGACCACGGAATCGTACAGTCTCGTGCCTACAAAGAGCGCCCAGCTAAAAGGCTCTGTCGACCCAAATTATGGCGAAACGCACTACTACTTCCAATACGGCGAAACCTCGGCATATGGCAATGTAACACCTACTGAACCCGCAGGGTCTGGTGGGGAACCAGTACCAGTAAGCAGCACGGTCAGCGGCTTGAAGAGCGGCACCACCTACCACTATCGCCTCGTCGCTTACAACGCGAAGGGGACGACCAATGGCAACGATCAGACATTTACCACTCCGAGTCTACCGACAGTAACGACAGAAGCGGCAACAGGCATTACTGCAGTAGGAGCCACACTGCACGGGGGCGTTAATCCTCACGAAGTGGAAACGCATTACTACTTCCAGTATGGCACTACCACCTCCTATGGCTCGGCCACCCCTGAAAACAATGCCGGGTCTGGCAAAGAATCCGTTTCGGAGAGCGCCACGATCACCGGCCTAGAACCGGGGGCGACCTACCACTACCGCGTAGTCGCATATAACAGCTGGGCTGGAGCCGGTGAAACCAGCAAAGGCAGCGACCAGACGTTTTCTACAGCACCTCGGCCATCGGTTGTCACCACTTCAAACGGCAATATTCATGTGTTTGTGCGTCTCGCGGACGGTGAGATAGCTGACGACGAGTGGGTCGCAAGCGAAAACAAATGGCACCTTTATGCGACTGCGGTGAGTGCGGGCTTGGGCGTTGGTACTCCGTCAGCGCTCGTTACGTCCAATGGCAATATTCAGGTGTTGGTGCGTCTCTGGGATGGTGAGATCGGCGACGACGAGTGGATCGCAAGCGAAAACAAATGGCACCTCTACGCCACCGCAGCCGCTGCCGGGGACGCTGTGGGCGACCCCTCAGCGATCGTCACATCCAACGGGAACATTCACGTGTACTTCAAGTTCAACGATGGTGAGATCGCGGAAGATGAGTTGGTCGCAAGCGAAAACAAATGGCACCTTTATGCGACTGCGGTGAGTGCGGGCTTGGGCGTTGGTACTCCGTCAGCGCTCGTTACGTCCAATGGCAATATTCAGGTGTTGGTGCGTCTCTGGGATGGTGAGATCGGCGACGACGAGTGGATCGCAAGCGAAAACAAATGGCACCTCTACGCCACCGCAGCCGCTGCCGGGGACGCTGTGGGCGACCCCTCAGCGATCGTCACATCCAACGGGAACATTCACGTGTACTTCAAGTTCAACGATGGTGAGATCGCGGAAGATGAGTTGGTCGCAAGCGAAAACAAATGGCACCTTTATGCGACTGCGGTGAGTGCGGGCTTGGGCGTTGGTACTCCGTCAGCGCTCGTTACGTCCAATGGCAATATTCAGGTGTTGGTGCGTCTCTGGGATGGTGAGATCGGCGACGACGAGTGGATCGCAAGCGAAAACAAATGGCACCTCTACGCCACCGCAGCCGCTGCCGGGGACGCTGTGGGCGACCCCTCAGCGATCGTGACTTCTAACGGTAACATCCATGCGCTGTTCTCTTTCAATGATGGTGAGATCGCGGAAGATGAGCACGTCGAAAGCTCGAATGAATGGCACCTCTACGGCACCGCAGTAGGCGCGGGAGGATGGTAGCAACGAGATTATGTGTAGTAGTCCGTGAGCTGCCGGCGCGGTACGCGAGCGAGCGTGCGAGCTTGTGGTACGCAGTCCCACGGACGCGGTCAGCGGTTACGGCACGATCACCTTCGTCATGCGAAAAGCCCCGCGGCCCGGCCTCGCCCCTTGGCAGCTGCCGCGCGATCACACGCTCACAGCGTCCAGATCACGGTTCCCGCTCAATTCGACTTCACCCTGGCCCCATTGACACTCGACGGGTCTGCGACTGGCACGCATGGGCATCGTCACAGGATCAACCGGGTTTCAGTATGTCGCGGCAGCCGCCCTGTGCGAAGCACCACGGCGCATATGTGTCGTGGTCGTCAACCGCCTCCCACGCGGCTCGTCGGCCCCAACATCCGCGTCGAGACCTGCAACGCTGAGCCCGCCCCTGCAATCGTTCCGCACGTAGACGTCCTCGCCGACGGCGCACCTGGACAGGACTGCTCCTCGCTGCCGCACACAAGCGCCGAGCCGCCCTTTTACAGACTACTCAGGACCGCGTCCCTGCTCGGGTCGGAACTACGTCCCTATTGGGAGAAACGGTAAAGGGAAAAGGTCGCAGACGCCTTGGACCAGGCATGCGGCAAGCCAATCGATTCTGAATTCGAACGATGGTGCGCCAGGAACCCCCGAACGTTCTTGTACACCCGTAGTCTGGGGTAGCCAAGCTCAGCCAACGGCTCCTTCATCCGACTCGCCGCTGGTCGAGCTCGTGAAGGTAGCTAGAGGCGAGCGCCGAGCTGGTGGCCGAGTATGCCCGTCTGAAGGCCGCCGGGGAGGCGCTTGCTGGCATCGCACCCTCGAAGAACGGGGCTTCGTCCTCTATGCCGCGGCCAATCGGCCGTCGGGGGTGTGGTCGACCCGTGGCTCGAAGTCCGTGTCGTCGCCGGCTGCTCGGGTGTCGGCCACGACGGCGAAGTCGCGGGCCAAGGTGGGGAGGGGCGGCGCAGGGGCAGCGGCAAGCGTGCGGCGCTGGCGCTGGTCCTCATCCAAAAGCGCCCCGGTATCCGGTAGGATGCCAGACCAATTCGACGTAGCCCAGATAGCCAGAGCGTTTGCCGCGTAAGCAGGGTCAGATGCAAAAAACAACTTCGGCCTCGCATGTTGCGCCGCGCTCATCCGGCACGCGGCGCTGGGCTATCACGGTTTGCTGGCTGCTGTCTACCGCGTTTCTGGCGCTCGCTAGCTGCGCTGTCGCCGCCGGGAGCGTGTTAGCGAGCGAGATCCCGACAGGATGTCCACTCGCGCCCAGCTCGTCGGTCGGCCCATACAGCGAATCAGCCGCACAGGCGGACGCTGCGTCTTTGCTTGCCGAGCTCCCGCTGCCGCCAGGCTCAAGCAAGTCCTCGACCGAGCCCGCAGAAGATGGCTCCCTGCTGGCGCACCCGGGGATCGGCCCACCGGCGACCCCCAACGCGGTTGACGAGCACGCCTGGTGGCTCGTCCCCGTCGCCCCAGCGGAAGCGCTCGCCTACATCTGCGCGCATCTCCCGGCTGGAACGACACGCCCCGAGTCCTTTGGCCGGGGCCTCAGCGGACCGAACGTGCCCGACAACGAAATCGCGGCGTTTACACTGCCCGGAAGGCCCGGCACGCTGGTCATAAGGGCCGTCCAGCTTCCCAACGGATCCACGGCCCTGCGTGCGGACGCCCAGGTTGTGTGGATCACCCCCCGTCCGACCTCCGAGAGAATCCCCTCCGGCGCGCACCTCCTGCGGATCACCGTGCACGACAGGCACAGGAACTCCAGAGACCCCGCATCCAGGTCGCTGGCGTTACTCGAGCGGCTGCCGCGAAAAACAACATCCCTGCGACGAATCGAAGGAATCGCCGCACTGCTGAACAAGCTTCAGGTGGTTCAGCCGGGACGCAGGTCCTGCCCGCTCAAACTTGGCGACAGCAGCGTCGAGTTGACCTTCTACGCGAGTCCCGACGCGGCGCCGCTGGCGGTCGCGGACATCGAACCCGGAGGGTGCGGTAGCGTGAGCCTGACGATCGGAGGGGTGTCCCAGCCACGACTCGAAGGAGGATGGTCACTGGTCGGGCAGATCGGAGAAGCGCTCGGTGTCAACGACACGCGTGCTCTCAACACTCGGCATGGCCGCACCTTGAAATACGCGCTGGGGCACGGTGCCGTGGTTTCATCCCCCCGCGACACCCTGCTGCGGCGCGTGACACGCTAGGGCTCACGCCGGCCCGCCACTAGCGCGCGGCGGTACGCTGACGGCGACACGCCGTAATGGTGCCGGAACGTCCGCGAGAATTGTGAGCTGCGACGGTAGCCGACCAGGCGCGGGATCGCACCAAGCGGCACAGCCGGGCGGGCCAGCAGCTCCGCGGCGGCAGTCATCCGCCGCAACAGAAGCTCCTCGCGGAACGTCCGGTCTCCGAACTGCGCGAATACGCGTTGTAGCTGTCGGGGCGAAATCGCCAGGATCGCGGCGACCGCCGAAACGGTGAGCGGCCGGCGATAGCCGCGCTGGATCAGGGCGCACGCCCGGAGGTACATCCTGCGGCGTTCGCTCACGGTCCGCTCACGCATCCCGCTTCGCCTTGGGCCGGCGGCTGGCGTCCAGCCGCCGGGGTAAAAGTGCGCTGGCACTGGAACGCTCTGACTCATCCGAGCTCCACCTCCCGTGGGCTGATGCTCAGGCCCTGTCTCGCTATGAGCGCTAGCACGTCGCTGTCAACCCACGGGGTCGGCGAGTTCTCGCCGCCCTCCGGTGTCAGTCCCAGCCTGCGCGAGAGCCAGCTCGTGTCGCCGCAAACGTGCCCACCCGAGCAACGCTTGAAGCGTCCGCAGCGTCTCGCGATCTCGCTCATCGAAAGGCCGTCGGCCTTCGCTTTGGCGAGCGCCGCTTCGCGCAGTCCACGGTTGAGCACGAATCGGCTGGCGCAGAACCGCCGTATTTCACCGCGCAGCGCCGAGACGGACACCCTCGCGTCGTGTCGGTGACGGACCACCATTTGGAGCGTCAGAGTGCGGACCGGCTCGTAGCTCTCCAGCGCCGCGATCACGTCGCGCACGGTCAGGACCCGTGGTGGCCCGGCCTGCCCCTCCGGCGGATACTGTTGCCAGCGCATCTCGGGGATCGACCTTCCGGTGGGGACGGGCTCCAAGTGGTAGGAGCGCCGGTGCCGGTCGACCAGCAGATCGCGGGCACGCGCTTCGGCGTGATCGTGACCCTGGGGGTCCTCCGCATACGAGTCGCCCTCTTCGGGGTAGGGAGTGGTCTGTAGATCGGCCGAGGTCACCGGCCGGCACCCACGACGCGCATCGGCCAGGTACTGATCGCACACCACGCGGGCGTTCTCGGCCGGCTCGTCGGGGGCCAGGTGAGCGACCAGGCGTCGGTCGCCGAATGTCACCGCGTCACGATCGATGACGAGTACGCTGCCGCTGGCGCCTGCCCGGACGACGATCTCGTGTGGGCGCCCACGGCTGTCGGTGTATTGGCCGAGCACATCGCCAGCCGAAGCGGCGGGCGGCGGGCGGCGGCCGTGCTGCGGCGCGCGTCCACGGAGGTGCGTCGCGCTTTGCTTGCTCGCCTTCCGTTTGCGTATCCCGCGCCGCGTCGGGCTGGTGGCAGCGGGGTTGTTGAGGACGAGCGCTGAAGCGCCGCTCATACTGTTAGCTGGTCGTAGCGCAGCGCTGCCCTGGACAGAAACAGCATCCCCTCGGAGCTGTCCAGCAGGCCGGCCGCGACGAGCCTGTCGATCGCGTCGGTGATCCGGTTGCGCTTTCGTTTGGATTTTCCGAGCTCGCGCAGTAGCTCTTGGCGGGACAGCGGTCGGCTGCCGTCGGTGGTGGCCAGCATCAACTCGAGCACGATGGACTCGTCGCGGTGCTCGTGTGCGGAGGAGCTGTCGTGGTCGTGGTTGATCCCGCAGACGCGAAGCGCCGCGTAGCTGGCAGCGGCGAACTCGCCCCAACGGTTGATCAGCCCGTCGTCCTTCAGGCGCGTGAGCGCCGCGGGGACCTCACCGTCGGAGCTGACAGCGCGGGCTAGCTCGGCTTCGGTCCACGGGTGCGACGTTTGGAGCATGAGGTCAAGGAGCGCCCGGTCGAGGACCGTCTCGTCGGACTGGGTTTCGCGCTTGGAATGGTCGTTCACTTCGCCTGTTACCTCCCATGCCGTCACTTCACGGGCCGCCGTCGGCACCGGCGCAACGGCTTACGGTTACAGGACAACCAACATACGCACACCACACCCACTGTCAGCCCAGGATGCATAGTTGACACAGAGCTTCATCACTATGGACCGCAACCCTCACGCCGCGCGCACCGCCGGTGATCGAACGGCCGCGCGATCTCTGACGCACAGCGAGTAGCCGACCGCGCGCGCGTTAACGATCCAGCCCTCGGCTCCCACGGCCGCGAGCTTGCTGCGCAACCGTGAAGCATGCGAGTCAAGGGTGCGGGTGTTCCCGAGCGCCTTGTAACCCCACACCTCCGAAAGCAGCTCTGACTTCGTGAACACCCTCCCGGGGCAGCGTGCGAGACACACAAGCAGGCTGTATTCCATCCGCCGCAGCACAACCGGGTTAGAGTTAAACGTCACGCTTCGCGCGTCCAGGTCGATAACGAGGTCGCGGAGCGACACCAGGCCCGACGTGGCGAGGGACGGTGAGCGACGCACGAGGGCGGTGATCCGCGCGAGTAGCTCCCGTGGATGAACGGGCTCTCGGATCACATCGTCGCTTCCAGCGTCAAACGCGCGCAGCACATCGCTCTCCGTATCACCCGGCGCGATCCATAGAACTCGCATCGTCCGGCCGACCGTCGGGGCAAGCGCGCCCGCCCGAAGTTCTCGCAGCACCGCGAGCGACGCCGCGTCGCGCCCGCAGCCGAAGATCAGTAGCTCGACATCCCCAGGCTCGCAGCACAATCTCAAAAACTCTTGATTGGGTGCCTTTCGAGCGTCAAAGCCGTCGAGTAGTAGCTCATCCACTATCGGCTTGTTTCGCAGGGTGTCCCCAAAGACGACGATCGTCGTGCCCGCCGCGTTGCGTGCTTCTCCGTTGCTCGATGCATCTGCCATCTCTATTCCCGACCTCCCTTTCCCGGTGGCATGACCTCGGCTCCCGCCCGCGGGCGAGCAGCAACGCTTCACCCACCTAGAGGTGAAGTGCTGTAATCCCGCGAGTTAGGCGCTTGGGTGTTCGCGCGGCCCGTCTCGCTTAGGCCGCGCCGCCACAGAATCGTGTTGACGGCACCAACGTCTAACTGCCCGACCGGACGGGTTAATTCACGACAAAAACAAGCGCCGCAAAGGCTCCCGGTCGCGGCGGGAAAGGCCAGGCCAGCGAGCTTCCGGACGTGGCGCGCTTGCGATTCCTCGCCCGGAGAGGTACACCTGTGGCGTGGCGATGAGAACGGGCGACTTCCAGACCGGCGCGATGAGAGCAGCCTCAATCCTTCACCAGCCAGAAGAGCTCGACATTGAGCTCCTGCCGTTTCTCGGCGAGGTCGACACCCTTGGCACGGTGCTGAAGGCGCCGCTCGTTTTCATGGTGCCCTATCTCGCCGAGCTCGCGCCGATAGCGAACCGGACCTATCGCGGCAAGCGCGAGGCGGTAGCCCACGCCGAAGCAGAAGGCAAGTGGCAGAAGGTGCTCTGGCTGCACGAGAAGCCCTACCGGATGAGCGTGTTCCTTGGGGTATGCGACCGGATGGCCGACCGTGACTACTGGCAGGCGCTCGGCAGTCTGTGGCTTGAGACCGAGAATCTCCACGAGGATCAGGACGAGTGGGTGGGCGCGCTTACCGCCGACCGCGCCGGTCGCTCCCGATGGCTGATGGACGAGGACGAGCGCGCGGTCCTCGCGAGTCTCGGTGACCAAATGACCGCTCACCGCGGGTTCCGTCGCGCGGGCAGGCACCTCGCACCGAGCTGGACGCTGAGCCTGACGAGGGCGGAATGGTTCGCCCGACGCGCGATCGACCCCGGGACCGACGGCTACGTTGCGAGCGTGACCGTGCCCAGGGCGAGCGTGATCGCATACTTCGGCGGGCGCAGCGAGCAGGAGATCGTGCTCGATCCCGGTCACCTACCCGAGCCGCAGATCACCGAGGTAGCGGCGCGCTTAGTACCCGAGCGATGAGGTCGCAGCCGCGCTCGCGCTCGGCATCAATCGATCTGGCGCCGTGAAAGCCAGGACGGTCGTGCTGCTCACGTCTGAGGAGGTTGATGCGGCGGCGAAGATGGCACCCGAGTACAGGCCGCCGGGAACCTGAGTCGATCCGGTCGCTCACGCTCGCCAATGACGATCCCCAAGGCGCATCGGCGCAGGCTTGCGACACGATCACTTACCCCGGGGCGAAGCGGGCGTCTCGCCGGTCTCGGCCGACGCACCTGAGCCTCGTCCGGAGGAGGAGCGTGAGCGGCGTCTGCCGGCGCGCTCGCTCGGGCTCGTAAGCAGGAGTCACGGGAGTGCTCCTGCCTGCCACGACTCCACGAAATCAAAGGCAGATCGTCGCTCCAGGAATCTCGGGGCGAGTCAGACCACAGCCGGCGAGGCGGCTTGGTGCAAGATCTGGGTGAATAAGCGCACCAACGGCCCGAAATCGGCTCAGCGCGCTCTATCGCGCGGTCGGGCAACCGGCTCCCGAGCCGTGGCGTGATGTCGAGGGCCTCCGCACCCAGAGGTGGCTGAGCAGATACGGCGAGTCCGGGAAGAGACGGTCGAGCGTGTGATCAAGCTCGAGCGTGCCGGTCTCCGAGCCGGAGCGCTGCGCCAGGCGCGGGATCCCTGCGGCGGCGGCGCTCTCGTTCACCTCCGAGAGCGCTCGCTCTATCTCGATCTGTTGCAGATAGCCGACCATTGCGCCGCCGGACGCGCCCTTGCCGTAACCGTGCCCCTCGGTGATGAACCGCAGAATTCCGGAGTGCACATACTCGCGGGTGTAACTCCAGCTCGGGCTGCGGCGCGTCAGGCGCTTGCACTCCAGCACGTAGTGGCGTGCCGTCCCCGGCTCAGCGAGGTGGTCGATCACGCCCCAGTAGAAGTCCGGTCGCTTGTCCTCCCGTGCGGCGCGCCGCTCGTCAGAGGCATCCGGCGGGTTCATGCCCTCCGGCACGACAGGCGCCATCGGCCCCTGGCCACGGCGCTCGGCCTCGACCTGCGCGGCGATGATCGCCCGGTAGAGCCGGCGGTTGATCGCGGTCTCGCGCTCCGCGGGCGGCCCTGGGGCGAGCAGGGCCAGCGCTTGTCGAAGCAGCGCAAGGCAACGGGCTTCGTGGCGCTGCCACAGGTCGATCGACGCGAGCTGCAAGGGCTCGCTCATCGGCGTCTGAGCGCCATTGCCTGTGCCATCGTGGCCTCGGCGTCCTCGCGCGCGGCGCTGCTAGAGAACAGGCGCCGTTCGTTTCGCTTCACGAGCACGATGGCCTGGCCGGCGACGGCCCGGACCATGCCGTGTGTGAGAAGGCTCCCCGAGCGGGTCTCCCTGACTTCGAGGTCGTAGCCTGCAAGCACATCCCCCCAGGCTTGGCGCTCACGCGCCGAGGCGGCGGGGGCGGGCGCCTCCTCGGCCGAGGCGGTCTGGAACTCGGCGGCGATCACCGAAGCCTGTGGGTCGCTCCACACGCGAGCGTCGAGTCTCACGTCGTCCGGCAGCTGGGCCCGCCAGGCACCAGCGAACACGTCGAGGTAGTGGGCGAGCATCGGGTCGAGTGTCTCCTTCTCCTGATCGAGTTGCACTGGTGCCGCGGACTGGGCAGTACGGCTGGCCCAGAAGTCAACGACGAGGTCCCGCTCGGCGTCGGTCAGCTCGAACAGGTCCATCGTCGCCAGGTCCAGGCTCTGCTGGATCGAGCGCAGGTCAGTTGTGGCACGGCCGTCTGAGAGCTCGAGCTGCGCGGGCCCGGCGCTCTCCAGGTGCTTGACCGCCGCGAGGATCCGCCCCGTCGCCTTATGGCTGCGGTCGAGGCGAAGGGGGAGGTCCAGTAGATCCTCCGAGCGGATCTCATCCTTCCAGGTACCCCACGAGCCGGAGACCATGTAGAGCCAGTAGCGCCCAAGCGAAGAGAGCAGCGTGCCAAGTGCCACCTGCGCCTGCCACAACGGTCGATGGCCCATCGGGATCCCGTAAACCGTGTGCCTGAACGCGAGCGGCTCGTGCAGCAGCCGTGCGTGCGGGCCGAAGCCAGGGCTGACGAAGCGCCGCGCGACCAGCGTGCGCTGCAGGAATAGAGCGGGGTCTGGTGCAAACTTCACCTGCTCGCTCACCGCCTCCAGCCACGCATCCCGTATAGGACCCCACGACTCGAAGGTCTTCAAACTCGCGAGACTGCGCCAGCTTGCATCGGGCGGATGTGCGTCGCGCTGATTGGCATTGGCGTGCTGATAGCCGTACTGCGCCTTTGGCTTCGTGGGCTGCAGGTCGGCGAGGCGTTCCTCGCAACCGAGGCGGGCGAGCAGCGCCGCGTCGCGGTGGGTGCCAGCACTGTAGACCTTCCACAGCCGCGGCTGCTCGCGCAGCGAGCGCTGCGAGACGACGCGCCGGTCAAGGCGCGCGAGTCCGGCCGAGCCGCGGCGGCCCGATGGCACACGCCGCGCGGTCTCATACACGAAGTCGCCATCGCCATCGCCGTGCGCGAAGCGCACGAGCGCGAATGGGGCAACCGCGGTTTGGAAGAACTCGCGGCGGACCTCGCTGAAGTTCACGACTCGCTCCACCCGTGCCGCCGACAGCCACTGCGTCCTGAATCGCTGCGAGGTCGTTCGCGTGTTGAACAGCACCTTCGCGCTGATCAGCATAGCCCCGACCCCATCCCTAGCGAGGAGGTCGAGCGCTCGCCAGAGGAACAGCTGTGAGGGGCTGCGGTCGCCGAACGCGAGCTTGCTCTCCCTGGCCCAGAGCTCGCCGCGCTCTGCGGCGCCGCGCGGCTCGCTCCACGGTGGGTTGCCGACCACCATGCCAAAGGACTGCTGCCGCCATGGCAGTGCTGTTTGACCCTCCTTCTGCTCCTCGTCACCCGGCTGGGTTGGCGAGAAGGCGTCAGCGACCACGAGCGGCGCTGGCGGATCGCTCCCGTCGCCCCGATCGATCAGCGCCGGCAACGGGTCGGCCTTCAGGATGTCCTGCGGGGACTGGTAGTTCAGGAACGCGACGTACAGGCTGAACGCGGCTAGGCGCACAGCGGCGGCGTCAATATCGCAGCCGGCGATCCGCTCCAGCAGCAACGTGCGAAGGCGGGCCGTCGAGGGCGGCTTCCCCGTCTTCGCAGCCTCGTGGCGAACAATCCGCCTGAACGCCTCGACCAAAAAGATCCCCGAACCGCAGGCCGGATCGCATACCCGCGGCTCGCGATCCAGCACGTCGGGGGTCAGCGCGTCCGCGAGCATAAACTCGACCAGCTCGGGTGGTGTGTAGTGCGTGTTCGCCTCCGCATTCGCCGCGTCCTGCTTGTTGTAGAAGAGCTCATACATGCTCGAGACGAGGCTCGTCGGGATGACCGCGAAGTCATATGCCCACAGGAACAGCGGCTCCTGCGATGAGTCCGCAACGCCCTGAAGCAGGTCCTGCAGCAGCAGGAGGTGCTCCGGCGCGACCGCGTCGTGCTCGTCGGGATCCGGCACAAACAAGTCGCCGTTGAAATGTTCGGCGAGCCGCGCGAACAGCGCGTAGGTCAGCCCATGGTCAGCTAGGCAGCGAATGAAGCTGCTCGGCCTCCCCAGGTCTGGGGTGTTGCCGGGCTCCGAAAGCGCACGGCGCCAGCTCGAGCTCCCCGCGGCGACCAGCTGGAAGTAGTCCTCGGTGAGGACGCGGCGATCCTCGAGGTATCGGATGAGGATCGCGCGCTCGATCAGGGCGTGAGCGTGGCGTGGCGCAAGACCACCGTTGATCAGTGCGGCGATCGCCGCACGCACGTCGCGCAGCAGCCGCTCCTCCGCGCGGCCGCCCGTCCTTGAGAGCTCGGCGTCCTCGAACGCGACGCCTGACTGCAGCCGGTCGCGGTGAAAGCGGGCGAGCATCCTACCCACCTCCCGAGCACTTCTGATGACCTCAAGCGGCTCAATGCTGCGTCCGAGCTCAGCCGGCGCGACAGGCGGCTCGTCAAGGGCGTACACGCGTAGCTCGTCATGGAGCGCGACGAAGAGACAGCGCGGGCGGGCCATGCACCAGGCGCGGCGGTAGAGCGCCATGATCTCCCGCTCATCCGCAGCCGCGTCCAGAGTGGAGAACACGAGCACAGGGTTGCCACCCAAGAAGAACATCTGCTGTACGCCGACGCGCTCGCCGAGCAGCAACCAGTCCCCCAGCTCCGCCCACACGGCGGGTTCCGAGGCACCAGCGGGGGAGGACGCGGCGGCCTGGAGGTCCTCGCCCCGCAGGTCGAGGTCATCGTAGGCGCGCTGCAGCAGCGCGCCGCCGTCGGAGCGGCTAGCGGCCATGCGGAAGGTGCTCGTCGGCAGTCATGAACCTTAAGATGATCGCGCCGCGCGCGGATGCCCTGCACGTCGCGGTGCGCCGGCCCGACGGGCGCATCGTAGATGTCACCGGAGTTCAGCGGCTGGGGCGGCCCGCAGACGCGGCGGGCGGAGGAACGCTCAGGGCGGTTGCGGTCCGGCCCGCGCCTTTGAGCACAGCCCTCTTCTTGACCGAGAGCGGGCGTCTCGGTGGGTCGCACCCGGCGTGGCTGCATCGGACGAGCACCGGGTCGGACGATCAACAGCAAGCGCGCTTCCCGGATTGCCCGGCGCGAGCGGGCGTGAGCCGTCTCCCCGAGCGACACGCCTGCCCGTCGTCCAAGTCGGGGGTCTCGCTGGCTACGGGGGGCGCGCCTCCTTTCCGCGCAAAGCAGGTCCACGAGGCGGGCGGTACAACATGAGCGTGTATCCGGAGGTGCGGGTTTACGCTGATCCGTTCGAGGGGCTGACGGTCCAGCTCACCGAGCTGCGCGGTCTGATCAAGATCGTGCCGCCGCTGGTCGACGCGGATCGCGAGCGGCGCTGGACGGAGATCGGCGAGAGGCCCAGCGATGGGGAGGACGGGGACGTCATAGACGTGTACGGAGCCGAGGCTGGGCCTGAAGAGGGGTGGGGGTTCGCGGACTTTGGCCGAACGATCCGTGTCGCAGCCGTCGTCTTTGCTTGGGCGGTCTTCCAGGACTATCTCGTTCGTGAACTGAAGAGGAGCTACCTGAGCTACGACCTGTCCAAGTATCCGGCTCTAGCAGTACTCGTCGAAGAAGATGTGCGCAGCTGGGATCGTCGGTTCGAGCAGATCAGGAAGCGCTATCGGGACTTCGGGGGGGTCGCGCTAGACAAGCTGCCGAGCTGGGATCAGGTTCTGCACGCGCAGGAGCTACGCAACGCTCTGGTGCACAATCAGGGCCAGTACACGCGGGCATACCTGAGGACGAAGCTCGCCTATCGACCGACCGAGGAGGACCTTCACGGCTTCGCCCCTGCGGACGATGCTGGGCTCATCGATCACGAGGTCATTCCGCTGTCACCCACGTTGGCCGACGCGGTCATCATGCAGCTGCGCGCCGCAGCGACCGAAGTCCGCGACGCAGTCGACCAGGCCCGACGCAATTAGGGTGCGCCACAGGGTCGGATGCGTCGCGATCTCGCTTCCGCCTCGAGGGAGGGGCAGCGTCTTACGGGGGGGACGTCCTCCTCCTCGCTAAAGCCCATGTGCGGTAAATCATCGGGCTGGTCGCGACGGCTCCGATCCGGAGGGCTCGCCTATTGCCTGGAACGACCATTTTCGCGACCAGCGACCAGCAGCGTGCGGACGATGCACATTGCCCGCCACGTCCGGCGACGCGGCTGGATAGCCTGCAATGGATGCTCACGAACCGCCATTTCCGCTGATGACCGGGCTCTCGAGCGCGATCCCGGTTGAGCCGCTCGTCACGTTCGCGCGCTCCTTTGCCGTGAACGGTGCGCACGTCGGATGGTTCTTCGGCGCCGGTACCTCCGCCTCGGCGGGTGTCCCGACAGCAGGCCAGCTACTGGATGAGTTCAGGGCAGACCTCTACGCCTCCGACTGCAACATCGACCGCTCGCGCGTCGCGATGGCAGATCCGCTCGTTGCCGAGCGCGTGCGGCGGTACTTCGACGGCGCGAACGGGCTGCCGCCCTCCGGGGCTCCGGAGGAGTACGCAGTTGCATTCGAGCGGACCTATCCGGATCAGGCGGTACGCCGGCAGAGGCTCGACCAATGGCTTCAACAGGGGCGCCCATCGTTTGGGCATCGCGTCGTTGCCGCGCTTATGGCTGCCGGTCAACTCCGATGGCTGACAACGACCAACTTCGATGATCTACCCGAGCGTGCGTACGAGCAACTCCGCGCGGAGGACGACAACCTCCACCGCCTCACGGTCGCCGCGATCGACTCGGCGGATCGCGCCTCTCGCTCGCTACGGGAGGACGACTGGCCGCTAGTCATCAAGCTGCACGGCGACATCGCATCCGACCGCCTCAAGAACACTCCGACCGAGCTTCAGGCGCAGGACGAGACCCTTCGTCGGACGGTACTTGACGCCTCGCGGCAGTACGGCCTCGCGGTGATCGGCTACAGCGGTCGGGATGAATCCGTGATGGACACGCTGCGGACGGCGGCGCTGACAGAGGGCGCGTTTCCGCACGGCCTCGCATGGCTGACACACGATCCGGCCGCAGCCCTGCCGGCCGTGCACCAGCTCCTCGAAGATGCGCGGGCGCACGGGGTCAACGCACGCTTCGTCGAGGCGGCAAACTTTGACGAGGTCTTTGGTGTTGTCGCCCGCCACGTTCATCTTCCCTCGAACCTTGCTAACGGCCTTCGCGCGGCAAGTCCCGCGCGACGTGTGAACCCTGTTGCTCTCCCGACGATCGAGGCTGGGCGATTCCCGGTCCTTCGACTCAACGCGCTGCCAGTGCTCGACTATCCGCGGACAGCCCTGCGTATCCGGTGTCGTGACGTCGTACCGCCGCGGATGCGTCCGCTGCTGAGGGCGGCGGGCACGCCTGGCTTCGGCGTTGTCTCCGGCCGCGACGTGCTCGGGTTCGGAGTGCCGGAGGGCTGGCGGCGCGCGCTCGCCGACTTCGGTCCCTCGTCCGTCGAGGTCATCGACATCGACCCCGGCGCTGAGGACGCGGAGCCGCTCGTCACCGGCCTGGCTTACGAGGCCGTCGTCCATGCGCTCGCCCATGATCGCCCCCTCCGCCCACTTCTTCGCCGCTTCGGACATCGCATCGTGGTCGCCCCGGGCCAGGACAGCCTGCCTAGCGAGCTTGCCCCGCTCCGTGCGGCCTACGACAGCGCGCTAACAGGCACACGTGAGGGCGGCAGCAAGCGATGGAGTGAGGGCGTTCAGCTCCGGCTCGAGTGGCGCCTCGGCCGACTCTGGCTCCTGTTCGAGCCCTGGACGTTCGTGGAGAACAGCAACCGATCCCAAGCGCCGAGCGGGCCTCGCGCACGCTCGCGGTGGGCCGCGCCAGATCCTTCTGCTGCGTGGGTAAAGGAGCGCTGGGCGACCCGCCGGAACAAGATCTGGGCGGCGGCAATCGGCGCGTGGGCCGACGTTCTCGTCGGCGGGGCAACGGCTGAATTGTGGTCACTCGGCTTGAGCGATCCCCGAGCGATAGATGCCCGCTTCCGCGTCGCTCGCCAGACCGCGTTCAGTCTCCCGGCTGCAATTGAGGAGGCCGCGGCATGACTGGTCGGAGAGCGACCACGGAGGCAAGGCAGTGAGCGGCACAGCCCGTCCAAGATCCCGCCCGCCCGTAGCGGCTGCCGAGGAGCAGTTCTCGACCAAGCTGCCGCCGTACCGGGTCCTTCCCGAGCCCGTACTCGCCTTCGACGCAGACCGCTCGGATGCGCGGCACATCCATCCGTTGTCCGGCCTGATCGAGTTCGGGCCGTACAGTCGCGGCTCCTTCGCTGCCTTCCGGCCTTCGGTGCGTGTTGCCACTATCACGCCCGCCGACACGCAGAAGGACGTCTTCGACTTCCTGAAGTCCCTGCAGGTCGAACACAAGCCAACCGAGCGCATCGGCTACCTGCCTGCTTTCCCGGGGTTCTGCCGTGCCTTCGGTGTGGAGTTGCATGGTGCATCGGTTGGTGCCCACGTCAAGCTGTCGCCGAGCGCCCTGAGCGACGTTGGCGGCAACGCACCATCCCTTGCCACCGCGTTACGTGAGGCACTCGACCGACTCCGGTCGGTTCGAGACGACTTCGACGTCGTGGCCATCCACCTCCCGGACCGGTGGAGCGCCGGCTTCGAGGATCTGGAGACCGGCTTTGACCTTCACGACGAGCTGAAGAGCATCGCCGCCGTGAGCGGCGTGCCGACGCAGTTCCTGAACGACCGCGCCTTGCAGTACCGCGACCGCTGCAGCGTCGGGTGGCGACTTGGCATCGCGCTCTACGCAAAGGCCGGTGGTACCCCGTGGCGGCTCGTGCCCACCACCTCGGATACAGCGTACGTAGGGCTCTCGTACGCCATCCGCGGCGGCACTAAGGACCGCTTCGTGACGTGCTGCAGTCAGGTCTTCGATGCCGACGGAGGCGGTATGGAGTTCGTCGCCTATGACGTTGGCGACGGCGTCGATTTCGACAACCCGTTCCTCAGCCGGAGCGATATGCGTGCTGTGATGGCGCGAAGCGTCGCGATCTACCAAGCCCGCCACGCCGGCGGCCTACCCCGGCGCGTCGTCATCCACAAGACACAGCCCTTCCGAGAGGACGAGCTGGACGGTTGCTTCGACGCATGGAGCCGCGTCGACGAGGTTGAGTGCGTGCAAGTGCAGCGCTCGAGCGACTGGCGAGCGGTCCGGCTGCTGGCACCAAGACGCGACTCTCGCGCCCGCAGCGAGCCGGACGGGTGGCCAGTCATGCGCGGCACACAGCTACCTCTCTCGGGCCAGAGCGTTCTTCTGTTCGTGTCAGGAAACGCGCCCGGCGTTTCGGACAAGGGCAACTTCTTCCAGGGTGGCAAGGGCATCCCGCGCCCGATCACGCTCGTTCGCCACGCAGGAGCAGGCTCGCTCGAGGCCCTCGGCGAAGACGCGCTCGCCCTGTCAAAGATGGACTGGAATAACGACGCCCTATACGACCCGATACCCGTGACCATCCGGTACTCCCAACTTCTCGCGCGCACGATCGCGCGAGCTACGTCGTTGCCCAGCGGCATCTATCCCTACCGTCTGTTCATGTGAGCCGGTAGATGGTCTGGCAGATCTCCGCGGGCGACTCCGGTCGCAACTACAGTGACGTGTTCCTGAACTTTGGGGTTATGGCGGTGGGACCCGGAACGCCGGGGCCGTACCCCGGCGACAACGCCATCCTTGCCGAACAGGGTTCGTGGGCCTGGCGCCTGTGGATGTTCGACTTCTGCAGAGCCGTCAAGCCCGGCGATCTAGTCATCCTTAAGCAGCCATCGACACACAACGCCTGGAAGATCACGGCCGTAGGCACTGTCACCGGCGACTACGACTGGGACGATGTGCTCGGTGATGTAGATGGTTGGGATCTCCAGCACTTCCATCGGGTCGACTGGCGCCGCCCGACCGGCGACGCAGCTGTGCATTCCGGCTATGTGCGGCGCACGCTAGCCCGCGTCGGCGCGTCGGCCGTTGCTGAGCGGGCACGCGAGCTGTGGGAGACGGGTGAACCCATCGTCTGCCGCGAATTGCCAGACGCCGCGGCGGACGTGAAGCTGGACGATCTGCTTGACTCGTTGATCGAGGACGGCCTTCCCGTCTCGCGAGCAGAGGAGGTCGTCTCGACCATGCGTCGCGTGACTCGCTTGGCGAGTTGGTACGACCAGCACAGCGCAGACGTCGGTGAGCACGAGATCCGAACATTCCTCATCGTTCCGCTCCTGCTTGCGCTCGGCTGGCCAGAGCAGTGCATCAAGATCGAGTACAAGCGCATCGATGTCGCGCTGTTCGATCGGCCATACCAGGGTGACGGCAGCCCGACGACGGTACTCGAGTCCAAGCGCATGCATGAGGGCCTCGGAGCGCACGTGGCAGCGCAGGCCGCGGGCTACGCCGCCAAGTTCCCAGGTTGCCGGAATCTAATTGTCTCTGACGGATTCCGTTATCGCCTTGCCGAACGCAACCACGACGGCCAGTTCGACGACATCGCCTACGCCAACCTGCTCAGGCTGCGCGACCGTGACCCGATCAGCGGACTAGCTGGGGCTCGCGAGCTCTTTCTCGCGCTCCTACCGCGGCAGCGGTAGGGCACACCGAGCGTCCCGCAAACGCCGGAGTCATTCAACCTGCCCCGCTCTTACTCGGGCAGGTGGACGAACACGGCAGCGAGGTCGGCGTGTTGGTCCTCGTCTTGACGCCAACGCACCACCGCTCGCAGCCAGGCTTGCTCTGATGAGGCGCTGCTCCACTCCAGGAACTGGTCGTGCTCTTCAAGGCGCTTGCGCGCCTGCTTGATTACGGCAGAGAGCTTTTGGTTTGGGACGAACACGATCAATGCGAGCTTCGTGTCGCGCCAGGCCGTGTAGCTGAACAGCTGATCCAGTGCTTCGGTGAAGGACTCGGGACCGTGCCAAACCTTGCACTCACCGATGAACACGTTGTCGCCTTCGTTGCGGACCCGGAGGTCCGTCTTGCCGGCATGGTTGAACGCCTCTCCGGCGGTGCTGTCCTCATAGTGGGTGTTGAGCGTGACGAGGTAGATGTCGCGACGGGCTTCCTCGCCCAGGAGCCTGTATGTGGCGGGCGCGAGCTCCATGCCGCGCCCAACTCGATCGATGATCTCCAGGATGTGCATGTAGACCTCATCGGCGAGCGCAGGGCCGCCTGCGGGAGCGCTGCGCTGGATGATTGCCTCTAGGATGGACTGCTTGGCGACGCTCGCCGACTCGGTGATCTGCCCCTCTTCGGTGAGCACCTTCGGAGGCTCGAGCTGTGCGAGTACTGGGTTGACGGCGTCGCGAAACACGCGTCGCCCGGCGGTCTGGTCGACATCCTCGGGTCCGGTCGACACCGCGACCGCGTCTCGATCAAGAAGCTCGACGATGTCGAATAGCACGCTAAAGCTCCACTTCTTGGGTTTCGGTACGACCGCCCATTCGGGGTCCCACTCCTGCGTGACTGTCCATGGCCGGTCGAGGTACTGCCAGAGGCTCGCATCCTTAAGGCTCTCGCGAACCCATCGCTCAGGGTCCTCAATGTAACCGCCGGTACGCTCGTCTTGCCAGCGCTCGCCCCAAGCGTCGGCGAAGAGCATACGCTTCTCTAGCTGCGCGAAGACCTCGAACAGCGCGTCACGCAGGTCCACGTTGTTCAAGCCACGACGTTTGCCCTGCCGTTCAGACCACAGTGCCACCTGCCGAGTGTAGGGAGGGGACGATGGTTGGTTTGGGCGCGTGTGAGCAGAGCGATACGATGCGGTGTCAAGACGCCTGACGTAGGGAGAAAGCAGTGGCGCGGCGAACGTCGCTGACGTCGGCGCTGTACAGAGCGGCTCGGCTCTCCGCGAGTGGTCGTGCGGTGCGCAAGGGCTACGCGGGCCGTCGAGCGAAGAACATCATCCTCGGGCGCGCGCTCGGGCGTGCCGGGGTGTGGCGCAGGCTCTGGAGATGACCGAGCCAGCGGTAAGTGCCACGATCCAGCCAGTGCGACACGGTAATGCCATGGATGCGCCCGTGCCACGTCGTGTGGGAAGAGATCGCAGGATCCGCCTCGATGAAGTGAAGCTCGGCATGCTGCTGCGACTATGGATACGCCGCGACGGCGCGTATCACCGCGTCGTGGCGAACAGCACCGTGCTGAGCGAGGGCGAGGGCGTCAGGCTGACGGTGCCGCGGCTACCGGAGTTGCCGCCCGACACGATGATGACCGTGTGCAGCGATCGGCGGTGCAAGCGCGGGACGATGGTCACCGGCTGGCTCGACAAGAAGCAGCACGAGATACTGATCGCGCTTCACGAGGACCCCCAGTCCGTCGCTCCGTCTTGAGGGTGCGGCGACAGAGCCGGCGGGGCGCGCCTGCTTTCAACATGCTCTTCTCAGGGTGGCCAGCACGGAGGCGGCCGAGGAGGACCCGGAACTGCTCGATCTCGCTGTCGCGGCCGGTCAGCGCTGGCGGGCGGGAGCCCGCGCCTGGGCTATATGGGTTGTGGATCGGGTCGATGCCCGCACTATACGGAGTTATAGGAGGTTTATCGAGGTCGCGTAAACCCTCTAAAACTTGGTAAGACTCCGCTTGGGAGGGTGCCCGCGCTCAGCCGAGCCGGCCGGCGTCGCAGGCGCGTTCGGCGAGTTGATCCCAGCCGATGTAGTGGGCGCGCGAAGCGCGCCCGTCGACGTCGACCGGGACGCCCTCCCCGGCCAGGAGCCGCACGCACTCTCCGGGGTCGGCGGTCTTGCTCGCAAAGCTCCGCCACGTCGCGGGCACTTGCCCACCTGGCGGCAGCACGCGGTGGGCGGGGAAGTCGGGCAGCTCGACGGCGGCGCGCAGCACCTCGCGCCCGTGACGCAGGTCGCCGTGTACCACGAGGGAGATGTCGTCAAAGGTCGTCCACTCGCCGGCCGTGATTAGCTGCGCGATCGCGAGGTACGGGTTAGCGGACCGATGCCTCGGCGTGAGTCGCCAGCGGGTGTGCTCGGCGTGGCGGAAACTTTCCGCGACGCCGCGCGCGGCGAGGGCGTACAGCGCGGCGTGGGTGTTCGCCGCGTCGTAGTCGATATCCCGCGCTACTTCGCTCGTTGACAGGCCCTCATCGGTGTCGAGGCCGGCCAGCGCGGCGATCTCTTGCTGGCGGCGTCCGAGGCCGAGGCTGGCGAGGTCGGCGCCGTCGCCGTCACGGTCAGAGGCGGGGCGGACTGCCTGCGCGAACGCGAGCAGCGCCGCGGCGGTCGACTCGGCGAGCTCGGCGAGTGTCTCCTGGGCCTGCGGGGTATCGATCATGGCTCTGCTCTCCTTCCGTTGAGGGATTGCGCGCTGGGCCCGCCCCCTCGCCCCACCGCCAGTGCGGGCGGCGGGGGTGAGGGGGCGGGCGCCGTTATCGGTCAGCGCCACGATCACGCGAGGCTGTAGCGGCGCGGCTTCTCATTGACGAGCTTCACCTTTTTCGCGTCGGTCAGCCGCCCGAGGCAGTTGCCGACCGCACCCGAGCTGCGCTCGAGGGCCTTGGCGATCTCGGTCGGCCCGTGCGGGCCGCTGCCGGCGTTGTCCTTGAGGTAGCCCATCACGAGCGGGTCCAGGCCACCCGGTTTGAGCTTGCCGTCCGCGGGCTCGCTGGCGCTTGCCGCGGGCGCGCTCTTCCCACCGGCCGGCTTGTCGGCGGCGGGTGCCTTGGCGCCTTTGCCGTCGCCCGCCGCAGTGGCCGGCTGCTCGGCCGCTAGCACATGCCCGGCGTATGCCTCGGGCATCTCGACCCCGGCGAGCGTCCAGCGGTCCGGCAACCGCTTCCCGCGGTCGCGCCCACCCTGATGGCGGGTGACCTCACCGGCATCGGCGAGCCGCCCGAGCACCTTCCCGGCCGTTGAGCGGCCGATCCCGGCGACCTGCGCGATGCCCTCGGTCGTGCCGCCCGCGGTCGTCTGCACCGCCGCCTTGACGGCCTCCTCGGGCGAGCCCTTCGATTCGGTCTTCGTCTTGCTGCTCATCGTCGATTCTCCTTTGTTAGAGCCCTTTCCGGGCCTTTGGCGGAGGACGTGGTAGCTCTCCCGGCGGGGCAAGTCAAGTCCTCTCGCACGACCCCTCGCAGGCCGATAGCGCGGTTCGCTAGCACCTGTGCGAGACACGGCCAAGACGACGATTCGAGGCGGCGGATGCGCGCTGCGGCGGATCGGCCGCCCCTCGCGCGCGGCTCGGCCGAGACCGGCGAGAGCGAGGTGCGGCGGACCTCGCGGTCGAACTTGACTTGTGCTGGTGGGTCGAGCTAGACGTGTCCGCGATGACCGAAGCCGCCAGCAAAACAGCCTCGCGCCGGACCCGGCGCCGCCGCGTCCAAGGAGCCGACCGTGATCGGCGCTGACATCCGCCGCGGCGAGTGGGGCAGCAAGTTCCCCACCGACTTGGTCCGCGACTTCATCCACGGCGCGCTGCGGCATTCAGCCACCGCGGACATGGTGAGCGAGTACGTGTTCGACATCGCTACCAGCGGCGAGGAGCCTCCGGCCGATATCGGCGAGGCGCTTCGCGTCGCGATCGGCGAGGTGCTCAGCGCGGCGACCGGCGAGGATTGGGAGCAGGTCGGGCGCGACCTGTTGGCGGACGCCCTCGACACCGTCCGCGAGGACCCGCCGCCGCTGGCAGCGCCGCCGCCCGAGACACCGACGGCGTGGTGGCCGCTAGCTGCGGGCGGCGTGCGGCGTCGTAAGCCGCCGGTGATCGTCCGCCAGGAGGCGATCCTCGACTGGCTGACAGAGGTGGGCTCGGCGACGCTGCGCGAGATCGCCGAGCACCTCGGTATCAGCAAGCACTCCGCGCGAATGAAATCCGACGGCCTTGTCGCTCAGGGCAAGCTCGAAGTCACGCCCGGCGCCCGCGCGAACCGCGACCGGCCTGTAATCGAGCGCCGGTACACCGTCCCGCGCCCGCCCGATCCGCCAGCCGAGGGCCTCGGCGGCGGGCATCCGGTCGCGCGCGAGAACGGCCCGCATGACCGACTTGAGCTTTCCGCTGGATCGAGCTAGACGTGTGTCCCGATGCAGACGAACGGACTCGATAGGAGGCAATGAATGTTGGCTTCCCATAAGGCGCCGCCGGGAGGCACACGATGACCGGCGTGCTGAGCCTCGCCGCGAGCGCGATCATCGTCGCGGTCGGCGTGTGGCTGTTCGGCGGGTTCGTCCTGCGTGCGTGCGGCGCGTTGCTGGCCGTCGGCGGGCTTGGGAGCACGGCCCTCACCGGCTCACCGGGAATGGCGATCGCCGCGATCCTCGGCGGTGTCGCGTGGCTCGCGGGGCAATGGCTGTTCGGGCTGCGCCACCACTACTATCGCTCGCCGCTCGCTCGCCGTGTCTTTCTCCAATGGCTGCCCGTCAGGTTGGACCCGACTCGCGGCTGGGGTGTACCCAATGTCCCGCCGGGGTGTCGCCGATGAGCGAGCGTGAGCCCGAAATCACCTCGCACCGGCAGGGCGCCACGATCGGGGTTAATCGTGACGGTATGCCGGTCGGCGTCGTGACCGATCTCGGCAACCGTCGATTCGCGATGGAGATCTATACGGACGAGTGCCCGCGGGGAACGCACGTCGGCGTCGCCAGCTCCGAAGCTCGGGCCATCACGACTGTCGGGCTGCGCGGGGAGACCCCTGCCCACATGGAGGATCGATGAGCGCAACCGTGGTCACCTTCAAGGATGAGGACTGCGACGGCGACAGGGTGCCGATCGGGCCGGTAGTCGTAATCCGGGCGGAGGGCGAGGACGCCGAGGCTGCCGCAGCGGCCGGCGTCCCCTTTCGCTACGGGCCCGAGCAGGCAGAGGATCTCGGGTGGAAGTCTTACCACGAGGCCGTGGCCATCGCGGGAGAGCACGGCGTCCCACTGACGGAATGGTGAGGCACGCCATGCGACTTGTAGGGCGGCGGGAGGCCCATCGCTCCCGTGACAAAGAAAGGCCAGCCGCCGCCCTACAAGCAACCTTCGCGGCGCGAGCTGCCAGTGTCACAAAAAGGTTTCCGACAAGCCTTGATCTTTACCTGCGGGCGAGCTAGACGTGTCCCGCCAGCAAGGCACGTTCTAGTCAAAGGAGAAACGCATGGAATCACCACACTCGCAGGACACAAGCGGCGGCGAGGAGCGCACCTCACCAAAGGGCGCGACATTCGACCGTGACAGCCTGCTCGACCTGGTGCGCTCGATCGTCGGGCACTCCGCGGTGAGAGGCGCCACCGTCGAGATGGTCCGAGAGGGGCTCAGCCAGCCGGCCGAAGCGCGCATGTCCGAGGGTATTCGCGCCGGTGCAACCGAAGCGGTCACCCGCTTGTCGGATGGGCTGCGCGGCGGCGTGAAGGATGCGCTCGCCGCGCTCGATGATGACGACTGGACGCTGATCGCCCGCGAGATGCTGGAAACCGCGCAAGAGGAAGCAGAGGCGGCAGCGGTGGCCTAGCCAGCCGAGCGTCTCGCAGGGCGACGGGAGCACCCCACGTTCCGTGACCCCACACACGGTTCATCCCGTCGCCCTGCGAGACGACCCGGCTCCCCGCTTGGGAGGTACAGAAATGGACAGCTTTTTCACTGTGAAGATCACGAGCAGCGACGAGTTCGACGTGCCATCGCTCAGCGCGCAGGATGTGAAAGACGCGCTGCAGGCGAAGGCCCTCGAAGAGGACGTCCCGGTCGAACGCGTCACGGTGCAGGCGTGGGTGCGGGTGCAAGCGTGAGCTACGACGAGGTGGGACGTACACGAGCGCTTCTGCTGACGCGGATCGCCCTCTACGGCTACACCATGACTCAGGTGATCCCGACGAGAGGGTGGAGCGGTCCGAGCTACACGTACACGATCGGTCTCCCCCAGCACATCGGTCACCCCGAGCTGGCCGTTTGCGGCCTCAGCCCGAAGGCGAGCATCCGCGTAATCACCTCGGTCGTCGCGCTGCTGGAGGAGACGCCCGAGGCCGAAGGGCGCGTGGTTGGAGCGTTCGCAAACGACGTGCCGTGTTGGATCGCGCCGATTCCCGACCGGATGATCGACTCCTACCTCGGCCTCGCCGAGTGGTGGCGACGCGACCACTACGACGGCGGGACGACCGCAGTGAAGCAGATCATCGTTTGCGATCCCACCGGCCGCTTCCCGTGGGAGCAGGGCTGCCAACCCGGATACGGGCGCGGGCAGTCCCTGCTGCTCCCGCAGATCACGGTACGCGAGCCGCGCACCACCGTCACCGACCAGCAGGGCGGCGCCAGTGCGACCGGCTGACCCCCCA
Organism: uncultured Solirubrobacterales bacterium; assembly: GCA_963747875.1. GTDB lineage: Bacteria > Actinomycetota > Thermoleophilia > Solirubrobacterales > Solirubrobacteraceae > Palsa-744. The sequence goes on along the minus strand of CAVVGU010000001.1, from coordinate 2,764,144 downwards.
CAGCGCGCCCATTCGGGCGCTGTGGCGCCACGTCGCGGCCACACGCCGGCTGGCGCGCTCAATCCCCGCGATCGCCGGCATCCCGCCCCCCGACAGCCCACAGCTATGCGCTACCGCGTCCTCGTACCGGCTGAGCCCAGCGACGCGATCCCGCGGGGCGCCGCCGTCCTGGAGGGCGGTCGCCGAAACTCGATCTCCGCTTGGGCCTATAGCCCCCGGGCGCCATGATCTACGTCAACTGTGATGCGTCCTACCGTGGCGGCTGGGCCGGGATTGCATACCAAAGCGATCAGCTCGAAGGTCAAAGCCGGCTCGTGGAGTGCAAGAACAACGGCGAGGCCGAGTTGCGCGCGCTTCTGCTGGCGATGACTGCCGCCGAGAAGGCGCACCTTTCCCACGTCATCTTCAGGACCGATTGCGAGTCTGCGGCGCGACCGCACCGCGGCGACTGCGAGCACTTGCGCCCATTGCGCGAGGCGGCGTGCCGCTATCTGGCCAGGCACCAGCCGGGGTGGTCGATCGCCCGAATCTCCCGCACCGAAAACGTGCTCGCCCATGCGCTCGCGCGGCAGGCACGCCGGTCCTACGACGACGTATTGGTAAGCGTTGACAGCGTTGTGGCCGCGGCGCTCATCGAGCGTGCTGGCATCATCGAAACGACCGAGGGCCGCTGGCGGGTGGCGCCTGATCGACTCGCATCGAGCATGGGCGGAGCGCTGAGCGCCGCGCTGCTAAAGCTCGCCGCCGACACCGCGAGCCACGCGAGCTGACGGAGAAGATGCCGACCGATCACCACACGGTCACGCCGCGCTCTGCGTCGCCGATCAGATGAGCGCCAACTACGCTGTGGAGCTTGCGCGCTGGCGAACGCAGGGCATGGCCGGGGAGGTACGCCTCGCCGATGAGCAGACGTGGGAGCGCCTGAAGGCCGAGCTCGACTGCGTGGTCATCCGGGACGCCGGCTACACGCAGGTCGCGGCCGGAACCGAGACGGTGTTGGGGCTCCCACCGCGCCAAGACCAGCCGAGCCTCGTCCAAGACCTTAAGCGCGTGCCATGACCATAGATAGTGCTTATTTGCAGGGCTTTCGAGTGGCGAGAGGCGGACTTGAACCGCCGACACCTCGATTTTCAGTCGAGTGCTCTACCAGCTGAGCTATCTCGCCGGGACCACGATCCTAGCGCCTCAGTAGGGGTTGAGCCACTGCGGCACGGCGCGTTGACGGGCTGGACGTCAGGTCGTTTAGAGTGCCGCCCGGCATGACGGACGAGGAACTTGACGAGCTGATACTCGGTCGACTGAGGAGCCGGCGGGAAGCCGCTCACGCGGGCCTCAGCGCCGCGGCGACTCAGAGTCCGGCCGACCTAGCTGCCTCGTTCAACGAGCCCGAGAGCCGAGTAGAGGCGCGCATTCTCGTGCTCGCGAGCGAGGGCAGGATCAAGGAGTCTGAGGCGGCGCCAGGCCGCTGGATGATCGCCTGAATGCCGGCCCGGTCGCCGTGATCCCGGCCCGCCGCAGCTCGCGGGCCGCAAAGTTGGTGTTCCGCTGGGATCGCGGTTCACATTCACTTGTATGGACCCCACCGACTCCGAGCACGACGCGTCGGACGCGCCGTCCCAGCTCACGGTCACCTTCGATGACGTGCAGGGCCCCTATCGGCGCCGCCTCCTCCTGGGCGCCGCCGCGGTCGCGCTGACCCTCGTCGTGTGCGGCGCGGCTTGGCGTCTGAGCACTTTCCCCGGTTCTCGTTCGACCCGCCGGGCGCACCACTCCGCTGGCCACGGCCGACATAACGCGCGCCGCGCTCGGCGGGTCGCGCCGGCCCGCCGAGCGTCTGCACCGCCCGCCGCCCGCCCGCGACGCCTCACGCAAGCTCGGTCTCCCAACAGACGACGCGCAGTTTCAACGAGCGCGATCCCGCCCAATCCGGGGCCTTCGCGTCTCAAAATTTACTCGTCGGTCGGACCGGCGCGTCCACTTTCCCGACCCGCTGTCGGTCAAAGTCCAAGACAGGGACAGTTCGACTATCTCGGCAAGTAAGCCAAAGGCCCACTAACAGGGCCAACGGCACGCGAGGCTCTTCTGACGATGGTGTGGGGTCAACTAAAACGCCCATCGTTGGAGGTGCGCGCCGCTGCGCTCACGGGACGTAGGCCGCCGTGACACGCGCAGGCAAAATTATGAGCCCAAATATGTCAGCTCCGTTCCTGGACTTTGTGGCCCGTCGGCTACAGGCCCTGGCCGAGCCCAATCGCATACGCATCCTGAAGATGCTCGAGGGCGGGGAAGCGACCGTTCAAGACCTCACGGACGAGCTCGCGACGACCCATCAGAACGTGTCCCGGCATCTCGCCGTGCTCTATCAGTCGGGCATGGTGAGCCGCCGCAAGGACGGGAGAACGGTGTGGTACACGCTCGCTGACTTCAGTGCCCTGCGCTTGGTCGAGCAGGCGGCGCAGAGCGCCAGCGGCTATGTCGAGGAGCTGGCGACGATCGCCGGCCTCGACGCTTAGCTGGCTCCCTAACACTCGCGGCCCCAGCTAGCCGCCGATATAGCCGTGTTCCTCCCCGCGCAGCGGGGCCGATTGCCGCTGCCCGCGTTCACGGTTTCAACCCGCAAATAAGTGATTACGTATTTACGTGAATACGTAAATGGTTATTTGTAGTAAATAGCACAGCCGGTCCTTACCTTCGGCCCTATGACTAGTTCTCGTAGGACCCACAAAGGTGAGAGCCAGGACCGCTTCACCCGGCCACAGACGGACGGAGTGAAGCGACTGGCGCGTATCGCGGCTCGTGCGTTGTTGTGGGGATGCGTGCTGCTGCTGCTTGTTCGCGGCGCGCTCTCGATGCTCAACACCGAATCCCGCGTGCCCACCACCACAAGCGGTGTGACGGTGACTGCGACACAGCCCGCCACAACCGAAACGGCGAAGGCGCAAAGGAAGTGATTGGCGTGTCACGGAAAAGACTTATCGGCTTTGCAGGGCTGCTGGTGATCTGCTTCACGATGGCGTTCCCGGTCGCCGCGCTCGCTTCGGGCAACGACGTCGGTCAGAACGTGGCGAAGTTGCTCACGGGTTACGCCACCGAGTTGTACGGCGGGATCGTGGGCGTGGTCAGCTTGATGTTCCTGATTAACCGCAGGTACACCGAGCTGGTCGTTTTCCTGTGCGCGGCGATCGCGGTGGCGTGGATGGTATTCGCGCCGTCTGAGATTGCCACCGCGGCTGAAGCCATCGGCAAGCAGATCTTCGGGTGAGTGGAGCCGGCTGTGAGTGACTCCACCCACCCGATCCGCAGCTACCAGCGGATTTTCAAGCCAGATCGGCGAGTGTACGCGATCGACGGCCGGCGGATTCCGGTCCCTGGCGGCGTGCCGCTGGAGTGGCTGTGCTGGGCGTTCTGCTCGCTGATCGGCGTGCTGGTGCTGAGCCAGCGCTCGATCGTGGTGGCCGGCATCGTCGCCGCGCTCGTGGCGCTGCTGGCCGCCAGCACGAACGGCGTAGCTGGTGCGGTCCTCGGCGGACTCGCCGGATTCGTGGCGACGCTGCTCGCGGGCGTGGCATTGGACTGGCTCGATTGGCCGCTTCGGCTGCTCGTCGCGCCGGGGATGATCGCCACGCTTGCTGGGCAGTCCTCGCCCGACGGCCGCCCGGCGCACAGCTACCTGAGCTCGCTCGCCGCGCTGCGGCTCAGGGCGGCCCGCCGCTCGCTGGATGGAGCGATCGGCGCCGAGGAGCAGGAGCGGGTGTGGGCACCGCAGGTGTGGATCGCGCCCGATCAGCACTCGCCGGTGCTTCACCACGGTCGCGTGAGAGGTCCCGCGAGGCTCGTGTTCGCGCACAGGGTCGTCGCGATCCCCGGCCGTGGCCGGCTCATCATCCGCCGCGCCGAGGGGCACAGGGTGCGCTCCGGCGAGCGGCTGTGCGAAGTCGTTGAGCTGGCGGAGGGCCAGGTCGTGGAGGTCCGGCCATGAGCGGCTTCTCCTTGCGTTACGCGCACGGCAACGTGCTGGTCGGCCGCCGCGAGGACCGCGCCGCGCTGTACCGGCTGGCGATGACGGCCTACCCCTATCTGCCCAACGGCGGGAAGTGGGCCCTGCAGCGCCGCCTGCAGCGCCTTGCGCACACGATCGCCGCCGACTTCTCCTTGTGGCGGGTGAACAGGGCGTTCGCGGCTGAGGACTACGTCGCGCAGACCGCCGGCCTGCTCGATGCTCGTCACCAGGACCCGCAGGCGTGGCAGCACTATCTGCGGGGCCACGAGCAGCGACTGCGGGAACTCGGCTCGCACACCCCCGAGGTGTACCTCGCCGTTTCGCTCGCCGGCCCCAAACCGGACGGTCTTGGCTCCGGCCTTTTGCGCACCGTCGACAGGGTCCGACGGCAGGTGGAGGAGATCGCTGGGATCGACGGCGGCTGCCCGATCACCGGAAGCGAGCTTTCAGAACTTGCGACCCGCGAGCAGCGCATCTTCGAGCGCGTCGGCGGGGTCATCCACGCACGCCGCGCTCGGACGGTCGAGCTTCAGTGGCTGCTCGCGCGCGCAGTCTGCCGGGGCCTGGGCGAGCCGACGCTGGATGCGAATTGGGCGCCCGACGCGCTGATCGTCTCCGCCCCGGGCGGCGGGATCGAGTTCGAGCCGCTGACGCACGACCTGCGCCGCTGCGCGCACGCAGCGATCACGGAGCACGACCAGCACCTCGTAGTCGAAAGCGAACACGGCTGCTCCTATCAGGCGCTGCTCGCGATCGGTGCGCTCGCCGAAGCGCCCGAGTTTCCAGGCTGGACCTCCGAGGTTCTGTACGCGCCGTTGGAGAGCCTGCCGTGGCCGGTCGACGCCGTCGTCCACTGCCGCTGGCTCGGTAACAGGCAGGCGCTCGCGCAGGTGCGCAAGCGGATTCAGGATGTCGAGCACGCCTTCAACGAGCAGGTCCAAGGCGCGGCGCACGGGCCGACCGTGCTGGCGGGCGTCGACCGCGTTCTCGCACGCGAATACGAGGCACAGCTACAGGCCGGCGGGCACCCGCCGATGCTCTATGGCTGCCTCGGGCTCGCGGTCGGCGCGGACAGCGAGGAGGAGCTAGAGCGCCGGGTCGCCGCGGTCCGTGAGCAGTACGGCGATATCACCCTGCATAGGCCGGCCGGGGCGCAGTACCAGCTCTGGCTGGAGCACCTCCCTGGCGCAGACGGGTGGGTGGCGTGATGCGCGCCTACACCCAGCAGCTCACGGTCGAGCAGTTCGGCGGGATGGTCGCCACGGCCAGCAGGATCGTCGGCTCGCACCGCGGCCCATATATCGGTTACACCCCGACAGGCTCACCGCTGCCGGTCCGCTTTGATCCTTCACAGGCACCGAAGGAAGATCGCGCCTCGGCGGTCCTTCTGATCGGCACGTTGGGAAGCGGCAAGACGGTCGCCGCTCAGACGATCGAGTACGCCGCCGAGCGGATGGGCAGCGCGATCGTGGACTTCGATCCGAAGCCCGACCACGGGCTTCACACATTGCCCGAGCTCGCCGGCCGGCTTCAGGTGCTCGAGCTATCCGGCGCGGAGTCGCAACAGGGCCGGCTGGACCCGCTCGCGATCGGACTGCCCGACCTGCGGGAGGAGCTGGCCGTCTCATACCTGTTGGAGTTGCTGCCCGGCAACCCTGCGCAGTGGGAGAACGCGATCTCCCTCGCAGTCAAGGAAACCGTGCGCGAGGGCTCCCGTGGCTTGCTGCGCGTCGCCGACCTGTTGCTCACGAGCGACCGGCCGGGAGCGAAGGACGCCGGTGAAGCCTTGCAGGTCATCCGGGACTTCGGGCTCGCGCGCCTGGGCTTCGGCAACGGTGAAAATGCTGTCACCCAGGCGCAGACGCCGGTCACCACGATCCGTATGCCGGGACTATCGTTGCCCGACCCGGCCGCCGGACGTGAAAGCTACACGCGCGCCGAGCGCGTGTCCGTGGCGACGCTTTCGCTTGTCGCCGCCTACGCGCTGCAGTTGATTTCCGGCGACCGCAGCACCCACAAGGTCGTTGGTCTTGACGAGATTTGGTTCCTGCTGGCAAGCCCGCAGGGCCGTCAAATCATTCACCGTCTCGTCAGGCTCGGTCGCGCCTTCAACGCGACGCTGTTGCTGGGGACGCACAGAATCGCCGATCTCGGTGACCTTGCCGAGCTGATCGGCGTCGTGTTCGTCTTCGGCCAGGACTCCGATGCCGGCGCGGAGGCGGCCCTGCGATTCATCGGCCTGCCACCCACACCTGACCTGATCGCAAAGGTCCGCGAGTTCCGGGCCGGCCACTGCCTAATGCGTGATTTGCAGGGCCGCGTCGGCGAGGTGCAGATCGACTTGGTCTACCCGCACCTCTTGCAGGCGCTCACGACTACACCCGGCCAGCCAGAGAGGAGCGAGCAGTGAAACCTTCAATCGTTCTGCGGCCGGCGAGGTGGCTGATCCGGCACAAGCGCCGCGCCGCCCTGATTCTCGGACTCACACTATTGCTCGTCATAGTCGCGCACCCCGGTGCGCTCGCCGACGACGTGTACGGGAATATCAGCCCGGCGCCGCAGCTACCGCCCGGCGGATGGGTAGGTCGTTACCCGGTCGAACACTACCAACTCGACCAATACTTCCCGGCAATCTCCGTAGGATTCACCAGCGGAGTTGACGCTTCCGGGGTCGCGCCGATGATCGCCTACTTCGGCGCGCAGGTTCTGTGGCTCGTTACCTGTTTCTTGGCGAACGGCGTGATCTTGTTGTTCGCGCTCGCGTTCAACTTGAACCTGCTTACAGGTAATGGCACACGGGGCTCCGGCGCTCTCACGCCCATATCGCAGGCAATTCACAATATGTACACGAGCACCTTCGGGACGCCGTGGCTGATCGCGATGGTGGCACTCGTCGGCTGCTGGGCGATGTGGAAGGCGCTCGTGCAGCGCCAGTACACCCAAACAGCGAGCGCGCTCGCAGTCTCCTTTATCTACTTCCTGCTTGCGATCGGGATTGTCACCCAGCCAGAAAAGACGATCGCACCAGCGAGCAAGCTGTCAAACGAGCTGTCTACCGCGATCTTGTCTTTGACGAACGAAGGCAGCGTAGGCAACGAAGAAAAAGCCAAGACCGCAGCAAGCGATCAGCTCTTTGAATTGCTCGTGCTCAACCCGTGGACGGTGCTGGAGTTCGGTGGGGTCGAGCACTGCGCCACCGTCAAAAGCGGCAAACCGCACTCCGAGGCAGTACGGCCGCTCAGCTCCAACCCGGAAGAAGAAACCCGCCTCGCAACCCAACTCGAAGACGGCACCGAAGTAAAAGGGCAGGGCGGGAAGGTCTGCATCAACAACCGCAACAAGTACGCCACCCATTTTCTGCAGTACCCGTTTCAGTCACCAAACCGAAACGCCGAGCACGAAGCGCTCGAACACGGCGACGAGGAAGACCTACCGGACGCAGACTCCAGCAAGAACAGCGGCGCCTACCCGCTCGGACCGGCCGACGAGCCAGCAGCCGAAGCGATGGGCAAGGGCGGGCAGTACCAGCGCCTACTGCTCGCCTTCGTGATCCTGCTCGGGGAGATCGGCGCCTACCTCCTGCTCGGCGCGCTCGCCGTCGGGGTCATCCTCGCGCAGATCCTGCTGCTCGCGCTGCTCGCGTTCGCCCCGGTCGCGTTGCTCGTCGGGATATTCCCCGGCAGAGGCCACGAGTTTTTCCGTAAGTGGCTGGGCAAGCTCGCCGGCTACCTCGCGCGCAAGGTCATCTACAGCCTGATACTCGCCGTCGTCCTCGCGGTGTGCTCGGCGCTCGACAACGCGACCAGCAACCTCGGATGGCTACTTGCCTTCAGCTTGCAGGCGGCGTTCCTATGGACGATCTTCCTGCAACGCAAGAAACTGACCGACGACCTGCTGTCAGGCACGGTCGGCCACCACGGCGAGGACGGCAACCGCCTGGCGAACCTCTACTTCGCCAGCCGCCTCGCTCGGATGGTCCCCACGCCGGGGCTGCCGAGCATCCCGAGTCTGCCTAGCCTTCCCAAACTGCCGCACCTGCCTTGGCCGAAATCCGGCGGCGGCAGTGAATCCCCCTCTGGCGAAACACCAGCAGGGGGCGCCCCACCGCCACCACCACCTGCAGGTGGAAGCCCTCCACCTCCGCCGCCGAGCGGAGGACCCACAGGCGGAGGCGGCGGTGGTGAAGCGGGTGGTGAAACGTACCTCCCGCCGAATCCGCCGAGCCCCCACGAAACGCCGACACATGGCCCAGGCTCGCCACCGCCATCCACGGGGCCCAACGAGGACGAGTTGCCAGGCGCCCCGACCCCAGGCGAAGCGGGCACACCACCGCACGGCGGGCCCGCCGCGCCAACGCCGGCCAACACGCCGATCCCATCGCCCGCGCACCCCGGCGGCGAGCCCGCCGAGGACGAGCTGCCCGGTGGCGAGCCCAGGTCTGCGCAGGCGCCCGCAGAGGCGCCCGACGGCGCGACGCGCGCACCTGATCGCAAGCCTGCGGCGGCCGAGCAGCAGCCCGAGCCCACGAACGTCACCTCTACAGGCGATGTGACAAGCGCCCTTGTGCGCAGCACGCTCGCGTCGAGCACCTCGCCGCCGATGCCGGCGCCGGTCCAGCCGCCCGCGCCAGCTACCGCGGCGCCGACGCCAGGGCCCTCAACTTCCCCGGCGCCGCCAGTGGCCTCGGCGCCCGCGACGGGAGCGTCGCGGATCGCCTCGCAGGACGACGCGCTCGGCCAGGAACCCGCGTTGGCGCGCGGGCCAGCTACCGCGGTGCCTGCGGTGAGGCCGGACACGAGCCGCAGCGGCGCCACGCCGCCCGCCGTGCAGGCACCGAGCCCGACCCAAGAGCCGGCCGCGCGGCTCCTCAAAGCGCGGCAGAGCAAGCCACCTACTGACCCCGCGACCCCGGAGGACGAACTCGCATGAGCTGGCGCATAGAAAATTCAGACGCTCTTTCACTTCTGCGAGAACTCCCTTGCGAGTGGGCGCAGACGTGTGTGACAAGCCCGCCGTATTGGGGACTGCGGGACTACGGACTCCCACCGGCAACTTGGGGAGGCAAACCGAAGTGCCGTCACTCGTGGGGGGCTATGCAGCGCGGGCGGCGCGGCGACCTTCTCCCTGGTTGTGAGACTCGCTCACGAAGCCGGCTCGGGATCGACGAGCGGCAGGGACGCGCGGGCGTCCAGGGAGGACGCTTCTGTCAACGCTGCGGCGCGTGGCGTGGATGCCTCGGACTGGAGCCGACACCCGAACTGTACGTCGAGCACCTGGTCACAGTTCTGGACGAGGTCCACCGCGTCCTGAGAAGCGACGGAACGCTGTGGTTGAACCTCGGCGACTCATACACCTCGGGTGGTCGTTCGTGTCGGACCGCCGACCCGATGCTCCCCAGCCGCGAGATGTGTGAGCGGCCAGCTACCCCGCCCGGCCTGAAGCCGAAGGATCTCGTCGGCGTCCCCTGGCGGGTCGCGTTCGCGCTGCAGGAGCGCGGCTGGTGGCTGCGCTCGGACGTGATTTGGGTGAAGCCCAACCCGATGCCCGAGAACGTGCGCGACCGGCCAACTCGCGCGCACGAGTACCTCTTTCTTTTGACCAAGCAGCCGCGTTACTTCTACGACGCCGACGCTGTCCGTGAACCTGACAGCAACCGCTGCTCCGGCAACGGCTATGCACGCCGGGGAAGGCTCACCTACCTTGACCGCCGCGGCGAGCGTGGCCAGCACGAACAATGGCGCGGAGGCAAGGGCCGTCAGCGTCGCTCGTGGTGGAAGGTAACCGGCCGCGGCTATCCAGGTGCGCAGGCGGTGTTCCCCGAAAAGCTGGTGGAGCCGTGCATCCTCGCGGGCACCGCTCCGACGGCTTGCGGTATCTGCGGAGCGCCCTGGCAGCGCGAGCGCACGACCCCGATCGGCGAGGAGGGCGTGTGGCGCCCGACCTGCGGCCACCAAAACGACACCGGCCGCTGCCTGGTGCTCGATCCGTTCTGCGGCTCGGCGACAACTGGGGCTGTAGCTCACCGTCTCGGCCGGAACTTCCTCGGCGTCGAGCTGGGCCGCGACACGGCCAGGCTCGCGCGCCGCAGGCTGCAGGCGATCACCCCCGAGGTGAAGCTGTGAGCCCGCGCCACTGGATATGCCGCCAGCTACAGCGCCCGATCGCGGGGCACGAGCGCAGCACCGCCACCGTCTGCGGGCTGCTCCTGCTGCTGGCCGCCGCCGGGTTGATCCTCACGAGCCCCAGCCGCCCGGCCGTCGAAAGCAGGCGACCGGCACGCCCCACCGCGACGAGCACCCCGGCGCGGGGCGAAGCGATGTCCCGATGGACGCCAGCGACCGCCGCCGAGGCGACCGCGACCGCTGCCACGTTCCTGCACGGCTACCTCGCCTATCTGTACGGGCAGGCACCGGCGAGCCAAGTAAAGGACGCCACCGGCGCGTTCGTCGGCTCCCTGGAGCACACGCGGAGAGAGGTGCCGCCAGGAATCAAAGCGCTTCACCCTCGTGTCGTAAGCCTGGCCGTCTCCCCGCAGCCGCCCGGTCATGCGATCGCGGCGGCGCTCGTCACTGACGCGGAAGTCGTCCATTACCCGATCCGGCTGCTCCTCACCGAAGGCTCGCCAGGGTGGCAGGTCACAGGGCTGGAGGGTACGCCATGAACGGGCAGCGCTCTCACGGTCGCTTGTTGTTGATGTGGCTGCTCGCGGGATCGGCGAGCACCTGCGCCGTGATGCTCGCCGTGTTCGGCGTGGCGGTCGCTGTGCTCGGCGCGAGCTTCGGCGGCTGCCAGTCGGGCAGCACCGAATCGACCTCCGAAGTCGACGGTCCGACTCCCTCGGCGTATGCGCTTCATACGATCCCGCCGGAACGGTTGCGGTTGTACGAGGGCGCCGGCAGGCGCTTTGACATCGACTGGTCTTTCCTCGCCTCGATCGCCGAGCAGGAGTGTTCAAGCGGCGACTGCGCCGGAACGAATGAAGCCGGTTGCGCGGGGCCTATGCAAATCGCATACGTGCGAGAAAGTGAATGCAGCCAGGGTGCCGGGCCGACGTTGTGGGAACGTTACGCGGTAAACGCCGATCCAGGTCATCCGCTATCGGTGAATGACCCCGCGGATGCGATCTATACCGCCGCCAGGATTCTCCGCGAAGACATGGGCGCCCCGCCGACCGGCGGCACCTACGCCGAATATCACGAAGCGGCGTGTCACTACTACGGCGCGTGCGGTGACGCGACCGTCGCCTACGCCGAAGAGGTCATGGCCAGGGCGGTGCAGTACGGGTTCACCGGCTCTGGCGCCCCTCGTCCGAGCAGCCCAACGCTCGCGGAACCCGTGAGCGGTGGTTGCACAGCGGGGCCTGCGCCAACCCCGGCCAGTAGCTCACGGATTGTCAAAATCGCCGAAAGCCAGATAGGGCAGGGTGAAAATCCTCCGGGCAGCGAATGCACCATTTATGGGCCGTGTGAGGAATGGTGTGCGCTTTTCGCTAGCTGGGTGTGGATCAAGGCAGGCGTTCCGCTTGAAGGCTCGACTACCGAGTACGGCTACAGCGGATCTCTTTACACCTGGGCGAAGGAACACGGCGGCAGGGTGCTGCCCGCGACCGCGACGCCGTCCCCTGGTGACCTCGTGTTCTACGGCTCCGGGCCTGGGCCTGGTGAAAGCAAGCACGTCGGCGTCGTGCAGCAGGTGTTCAAGGACGGGCGCATAACGACGATCGAGGGCAACTACGGCGGCCACGTCAGCCTCGTCGGCCCATTTTTGCCGTCGAGCCCGATCGGGGAGCGAGCCGGAATCTACGGCTACGCCCAGCCACCCGCGACCACCAAGACGGGGTGAAGGCGGTGGCACGAGATCACACAAACAAGCAGGCCGGCGAACCGGCCAACCGGGAGGCAGCAATGCCCACGCCAGCCAGCACTCGGCGATGCGCGCCGAGCAGACGAACCTACCCCCCCCCCCCCCCCCCCCCCCGAGAGGGACGCGGCATCGAGGGAGCGCCCATGCGACCGACGAGTAACAAACGGTCGCGGCGTCAGCCGGGGAAGATCATCGACCTGTTCGCCGGTGCCGGCGGCTGGGCGGAGGGCCTTCGGATGCTCGGCATGAGCGCCCTCGCCATCGAGACAGATGAGTGGGCGTGTGCCACCTCGCGCGCGGCCGGGCACGAGTGCCTGCAGGCCGACGTCGCCGCGCTCGACCCCGCCTCGCTCGGCCCGGTGTGGGGCGTCATCGGCTCGCCACCCTGCCAGGCTTACAGCTCGGCGGGCAAGGGCCTCGGCCGCCAGGACAAGCCGCTGGTGATCGCGTGCGCGCACGAGCTCGCCGCCGGCAACGACAGCCGTCAGGAGCGCCTCGCGGAATGTCGGGATTCGCGGTCGCTGCTGACCGTCGAGCCGCTGCGCTACGTGCTCGCGCTCAGGCCCCGCTGGGTCGCGCTGGAGCAGGTCCCGGCTGTGCTGGAGCTATGGAGCGTGTTCGCCGGGCTGCTCGCGGCGCACGGCTACCACACGGCGACGGGGATCCTGAGCGCTGAGCGCTACGGCGTGCCGCAGACCCGCAAGCGGGCGTTCTTGATCGCCTCGCTCGACGGGCCGCTCCAGCTGCCTCCCCCGACGCACCGCTCATACAACCCGCGCCGACGCGGCGAGGTCCCCGAGGAGGAGATTGACCTTCTGCCGTGGGTGAGCATGGCCCAAGCGCTCGGCTGGCCGACGGGCGATCGCGTCGGCTTCCCGCGTCGAAACGACACCCCGAGCAACCAGCCCGCCAAGGGTGACACGGGGACGCATCGCGCTCGCGATCGGCGCCCGGCGTGCAAGCCCGCCTCGACGCTCACGGCGCGCACGCGCTCGTGGACACGAAAGCCGTGCGTGCAGATCAGGCGCAGCGGCGGTCGGATCGAGGAGGGCTTCGACCCCACCGAGGCGCCCGCGCAGGCAGTCACCACGCGAGTGAACCGTTGGCAGGCACACGACGTCAGCGCCGCAGAGGGCGAGGGCGGCGATTGGACCGGGCAGCGGCCAGCGCCGACGCTGGTGACCACTCGCCGATCCAAGGACGGGGCGCTGGTTGGCCGCCAGCTACCGCCAGGTGAGAGCGTGGAGCGAGGCGGCTGGGCGTGGCGCAATGGCACGCAGGCGAACGCCGCCGTCCGCGGCGACGGCGAGCCAGCGCCGACCGTTCACTTCGGGCACGCGCTCAACCAGGTCGAGTGGATTCCCTGCGACGCAGACCGCAGTCGCCGAAGTGGGTCGACGCCGAGCTGGGCGCGCGAGCGCCCAGCGACGACCGTTGCCTGCGACCGCAGGGTGCATCCGCCTGGCCACAAGCAGAACTCCGGTGATCCTCCGGGCCGCTACGAGCAGCGGCGCGGCGCCAACGCCGTCCGGGTCACCGTGGAGCAAGCCTCGATCCTCCAGGGCTTCCCGGCCGGCTACCCGTGGCAGGGAGCCCGCACCCGCCAGTTCACGCAACTCGGCAACGCCGTCCCGCCACCGCTCGCGCACCGCGTGCTCGAGCAGGCCATCGCGCCCAGCTTCGCCTCGTCGGCTCGCCGAGTCCGACGTTCCAAACCACCAAAGCAGGGAGGCCGCTCGAAATGAGAAACCCAATAACCGCTGCTCGCCGGGAGCGGGCGAAGGTCGCTGTGCTGGTCGGCGTGTACCTCGCGGCGATCGTCACCGCGAACGTCATCACCGCCCGCTACGGGCCAACTGCATCGGTCTATAACGCTTTCGCGCTGATCGGGCTCGACCTGATCACCCGCGACCGCCTCGCCGACTTTTGGGGCACGAGCCGCTGGCGCAAGATGGTGCTGCTGATCGGCGCCGGCTCCGCGATCAGCTTCTTGATCGCTCAGGACGTGCAGGCGATCGCCGAGGCATCGGCTATCTCGTTCGCCTGCGCGGAGACTGGCGAGGGCCTGCTGTACCACCTGCTGCGACGCCGCGAGTGGGTACAGCGAGCCAACGCTGCCGCTTGGCTCGGCGCCGCGATCGACAGCTTCGTCTTTCCGACGCTCGCGTTCGGGGGGGTTATGTGGAGCACGACGGTCGGCCAGTTCACGGCGAAGGTTGCGGGCGCCTTGCTGTGGTCCGCGGTCATCGCCAAGGTCCGCCCGCGCCGCTTGGAGGCCACGGCGTGATCCACTACCACGGCACGCCGATCAGCCCACGCCCGAAGCTCCTGGAGCTTGCCGGGCGGTGCTTCTGCGTGAGCTTCGCCGCGCCGCACGACATCGCCGCCTGCCACGAGATCGGGCAGGCGGTGATGCTCGACAACGGGGCGTTTACGTTCTGGCGCACCGGGCGCAGCGTTAGCTGGGACGCCTACTACGAGTGGTGCGACAGGTGGCTTGCCTACCGCACGACCTGGGCGGTGATCCCCGACGTGATCGCCGGCAGCGAGCGCGAGAACGACATGCTGATCGCCGAATGGCCCTTCGGGACTAGGGGCGCCCCGGTGTGGCACATGCACGAACCGATCCGGCGGCTGCTTCGGCTCGCCGAGGGCTGGCCGAGGGTCTGCGTCGGCAGCTCGCAGGCTTACCGAAGCGTCGCAAGCCAGGCGTGGCACGAGCGGATGACAGCGGCGATGAACGCCCTTTGCGGCGATGGTCCGGCCCCGGTATGGCTGCACATGCTGCGCGGGCTCAGGCTCGCCGGGAGCAGCTACCCCTTCGCGTCGGCTGACTCGACCAACGTCGCGCGCAACCACGCCGGAGCACCCTCCCGCGGGATCGCGCGGCAAAGCCCCGGCGCGATGGCCGCCCGCATCGACCGGCGCCAGTGCCCCGGCAGGTGGCACAAGACCAACCCCCGCCGTGCAGGGAGGACCGCGAGATGAGCCAGCCGGAGGTGAAGCAGAGCCCGGACGAGCTGATCGCCGCCGCGCGCGCCGAGCACGAGCCGGTCGCCGCTTGGTGTTTGTTCAGTGGCGGGAACGACTCGACGGTGCTCGCGCATCGCTGCCGCGAGCATTACGACGGCCTGGCTTGGATCGACACCGGCACCGCGGTTCCCGGCGTCGAGACGTTCGTGCGCGAGTACGCAGCATGGATCGAAAAGCCTCTGCGCATCCTCAGCGCCGGGGACGCCTACAGGACGATGGTCCTCGGCGACCTGGTGTGGTGGGCGAGGTTCATCGCCGCGCACGATCGCGAGCCGACGCTGACGATCGAGCAGTTGATCGCCAGGGACACCCGCCGACACGGCAGGGCCTCCGGCGGCGAGCTCGGCCAGGTCCCGGACGGCTTCCCAGGGCCAGGCGCTCACGGCCGCGCATACAACCGCCTGAAGGAACGACAGATCATGGCGCTGCTGCGAGAGAGCAAGCAGGGCCACCCGCGCCGCGCGAGGGTGCTGTTCCTCTCCGGCATCCGCCGCGCAGAGTCCCGGCGGCGCTCCAAGCGCGAGGCCATCAACCGGCTGCCCGGGAAGTCAGCGGTGTTCGTCAACCCGCTGATCGACTGGACCGGCGAGGACATGCGCGGCTATCGCCGCGAGCACGCACTTCCCGAGTCGCCGGCAGCCGCGCTCCTGCACCGCTCGGGCGAGTGCAACTGCGGCGCGTTCGCGAAAGCCAACGAGGAGCGAGCGATGCTCGGAGCGCTGTACCCGGACTTCTTCGCCGCGGTCATCGAATCCCTCGAGCAAGAAGCGCAGGCCGCCGGGGTCATGTGGTGTCGCTGGGGCGGCTTTGACCTCGACGGCAACCGCGCCGGTGAAGTCTCCCGAGAGCGACCAGGGCTGCTCTGCGAATCCTGCGAGGCCCGCCAGCGCAACCCCGCCCGGCGAGCTCGGCAGGCCAGGCGCGCGTCCTGCCGCGCCCGGTGCCCGCGAGAGAGGAGCAGTCGATGAGCCAGCGGCGCGGTAGCTGTGCCCGGCCACCCCGGTCCTGCGAGGCCCGCGAGCAACCCGCGCGGCGTCGTGTGCAGGGCGGGGTCGCCAGCAGCGACCTGGTGCTTTCGGCGACGGTCGCCGCCAACGCCTCGGTGTTCGCCGACGTGCTGCGGCTGCACGTTCCTGCCGGCTCGCGGGTCGCGGATGTCACCTACGGCCAGGGAGCTTTCTGGCGAGAGGTGCCCGCGGGCGAGTACCGGCTCACGCCGAGCGACCTGAAGACGGGGGTCGACTGCAGGAGGCTGCCATACGCCGACGCCAGCTTCGACGCGGTCGTGCTCGACCCGCCCTATATGGAGGGCCTGTTCAGGCCGGCGACGGGGCAGCTCGCCGGCAGCGGCACCCACGCCGCTTTTCGCTCCCGGTACTCGACCGGCGCAGCGAGCGAGGGAGGCCCGAAGTATCACGAGGCCGTCGTTGACCTCTACCGGCGAGCTGGGATAGAGGCGCACAGGGTCCTGCGCCGCCGCGGCATCTTCATCGTCAAGTGCCAGGACGAGGTATCCGCGGGCCGGCAGCGTTTGACTCACGTCGAACTCGTCAACGAGTACGCCGAGCGCTTCCGGGTCGAGGACTTGTTCGTCGTCGTGCGCGCGGGTCGCCCAGGCGTGAGTCGCATCACGCGCCAGCTCCACGCCCGCAAGAACCACTCCTACTTCCTGGTGTTCGTCGCACGATGAGCCCGGCGACTGCACCGACGATCCGCCGCCGCCGAGCCAAGCCGACGGGGCCTGCTCCGAGCCTGTGCCTGGTCCCGACGACGCTCCGATCGGCCAACGCATACATCGCCGAGCACCACCGCCACCACCGGCCGGCGCGCGGCTGCATCAGCGTCGTCGCGGTCACTGAAGGTAGCCGCCGTTGTGGTGTCGCGGTGGTCGGCAGGCCGCTCGCGCGGATGCTCCAGGACGGCTTCACGGCCGAGGTCACGCGCTGCTGCACCGACGGGACGCGCAACGCCTGCTCGATGCTCTACCGGGCGGCGTGGCGGTCGGTGAAGGCGCTCGGCTACCGCCGCCTCGTGACGTACACGTTGCCGGAGGAGGGCGGCGCGTCGCTCCGTGCCGCGGGCTTCACGAAGGTTGGCGAGGCCGGCGGCGGTCGCTGGCATCGACCGCGCTGCGGTCGTGTTCGGGCCGATCAGCACCCAACCGCAAAGAAGCTGCGATGGGAGATCGTCGCTGAGGCCGGGGGTGAGCGGCGATGAGGCATCGGGTCCGTCTCAGGGTCCGTTTCAGGGTCCGGCCGAGGGTCCGTCTCAGGGTCCGCTTCAGGGTCCTGGCGCTTTTCGCGCCGTCGGCTGGTTTTGGCTGCTCAGAGGCCGTTTTCGCGGGCGGTTGCGTTTGCGAGAAGCCCCTCCGCCGCTATCGCGTCGGATGGCCGGTAGATGGGATAACGGCCGGCGCGCGGCCGGCGCGGCGCGGGGGGGCGCGCGATGAAGCGCCAGGGCCAGCAGGACCCTCGCCCGCTGATCGCGGTCGTCGTCGGCCTAGCTGTGGCGAGCCTCGTCAGCGACGGCGCTCGCGCGGCGGCTCTTGCCGGCCCGGTGATTGCGCTGGCGGTGCCGGCGCTACTAGGTGTGCTGCTGCTCGTGGTCGTGCTCGCCGCAGCTCGCGTGGTGGCTACTCGTCGCTCGTTGGCATCCCGCCAGCGGCTGGTGGTGCTCGCCCCGGACACGTTCGATCCGAGCCTCGACGCGGTGATTCGCTCGGCCGCTCACTTCTCTCGCGCGCGTCGCCTGGTCGGCAACTGGCTGGACCCTGGTGCGCGCGCGGTGCGGGTGCTGCTCGACACCGACGAGGAGGGCCGGATGCGCTACTCGCTGAGCGTGCCCCGCGGCGCGCTGCCGGCGGTCCGCTCGGCGCTGATGGTCTACGACCGGGTGCAAGCGCGCCTGGAGCCCGAGGCCGCTCCCACGGCGAGCCGCCGTCCTGTTCACGTCGCGCGTGCGGAGCTTCGGCTCGCGCGTCCGAGTACAGAGCCGCTGGCGCACCTTCCTCTGCAACCGGATCCACTGCAGAGCTTCGCAAGGGTCCTCGCCGGCCTTGACTACCGGCGCGGCGAGCGGGCGGAGGTCGCGATCGACCTGCTTCCGAGGACCGCCGGGACTCGGCGGCGGCTGCGTCGAAGGATGCTGCGTGACGCACGCCGCCGTGAAGGCGAGCCCGCTGCCGCTCGCCAGGCTCGGCTCGGCGGTCGCCCTGTCGGGCGTCGCCGGCCCGCGGAAATGGTCGAACAAAGGGTGGCGCGGGAGGAGCTGGCCGCGAAGCTCGTGCAGGCTGAACCGCTGTTCGGCCTGCAGATTCTCGTCCGCTGCAGCGCGCCCGAGAAGGGCACGGCGGTCTCGTGCCTGCACGGCCTGCTCGCTTGCTTTGACTCGATGGCGGGCGCGAACTCGCTGCGCGTCGTCGGCGTGCGTGTCCTCGGCGTCGCGTTCCTCGGCTCGGACCTGCCGGGCCGACGCGCGTGGCTCGACTACCGGATGCGCAGAGGGCTCTTCAAGCCTGCGCGGCGCTGCCACGTCACCGCGCGGGAGATGGCCGGGATACTCAAGCCGCCGACCGTCCATTGCGCGGCGCCGGAGGTGCTGCGCCTCGGGCCGGCCGTGTACCCCGCGCCGAAGACGCTGCCGACGTTCACAGGGCAGCGCGACCTCGTGCCTTTGGGGAAAGTCACGACCGAGGACGGCGAGCGCCGTGTCGGGCTGCGCATCGAGGACTCCTTCTTCAGTTACATCGCGGGGAGGTCCAGGTGGGGCAAGACCGAGCTCGCGCTCGGCCAGTGCTTGCACCTCTTCCGCTCAGGTCACGGCGGGCTGTTCCTCGATCCTCACCAGGACGCCGCGAAGCGGATCAAGTCGTGCCTGACCGAGCAGGAGTTCGCGCAGCGGATCATCGAGGTCGACCTCGTCGGCGAGCGCTCCCGAGACGGGCAGCCCGGCTGGAACCTGTTTGCCTGCCGTGGACTCGACGCGAGCGCGGCAGAGCGCAGAGTCGAGGCGATCGTGGACAGCTTCGCGTCGGCTCTCCAGTGGGGCGAGCGCAACAACCGGGCCTTGACGCTGACGACGCAGGCGACCGGCGCGCTGATCGAGCTCTCGCGCGTCCTGCCCGACGGGCTGCAGCCGACGATCTTCCAAGTCCCCTCGATCCTCGGCAACCCGGAGTGGCTGCAAGCGGCGCTGCCATTCCTCTCCCCGCCTCGCCGGCAGTTCTTCACCGAGCGATTCCCCAGGCTCAGCGAAGAGAGCATCACGCCGGTCACGAACCTCATCGACCGGCTGCGCTCAGCGACACCGCTCGCCGCCCTGCTCGGCGCGCAGGTCTCGACCTACGACATAGCCGGCGCGATGAGGGACGGAAAGATCGTGCTCGCCTGCCCCGGCGCGGACGGCGCCCGCGACAGGCTCGTCGCCAACCTGCTCGTGTTCGACCTGCTCTACGGCGCCAAGAGCCGCGCGTTCCTAGCGCCCGAGCAGCGCCGTCCGTTCTACGTCTTTCTTGACGAGATTCAAGTGTTCGACGGCGCGTCGAACGGCACCTTGGCGAGCCTCCTCGAGCAGACGGCGAAGTTCGGGATCAGGGGCTTCCTCCTCAATCAGAACCCCGAGCGGTTGACCGCGTCCACACTGAACGCGCTCACCACCAACCGCAGCCATCTGATCAGCACCGCGCTGAATTCGCACGCGGCCGGGCTGATCTCCCGCGAGTGGGGAGGCGACCCGCCAGCAAACGCGATCACCGGGCTGCCGCGCCGCACGTTCATCGCGCAGGTGACTCTCAACGGCGAGCTCACCCGGCCGTTCCGGTTCACCAACGAATCGGTCGAGGACGCCTTCCCTGACGCCTTCAGGCCGGACGCGGTCGCCTCCGTGCAGCCCGTGATCGACGCCGCCTCCGGCCGCACGCCGGCCAGCGAGACGATCGCGGCGCTCGACACGCTCGACGCCAGGATCATCGAGCACCTCGAAAGCCGCCAGGGCGCCGGCAAACGTTCGCGGTCGGCCGAGGACTCAGACCAGCCGTGGGTCGCACCCGCCAGGCGGCCCAGCGGCGCGGACTGCCCGACGCCTGTCGGCGGAGCAGAGTGCTCGGAACCGGGACGCCGCCACGCCACACCCCGGCCACCCTCGCGCGTCCGGGACGGTGAGCTATGAGCGCCACCGCAACCGTCAACCGGCCGCTCCCGGCCGTCGCGCCGGCTGTGCTCGCCGGGCTTTACCAGCACCGGCTTCTGACGACCCGGCAGGTCCACGCGCTCTACACGCCGACCGCTGGTGATCGGTGGACACGCAAGGTGCTGGAAGTCCTCAAACGCCGCGAGCTCGTGGACCGCGTGCGAGGGCCCGGCACGCTCTCCTGCTGGTATCTCACCGATGCCGGCGCGGACGCCGTGGAGGACACCGGGCCGCGTGGTGAGCAGCGCCGCCGAGTTCCCACGAGGGCGCAGGCCGAAGGACTGCTGAAGCGCCACACCCTCGCCGTCAACGAGGTCGGGATCGCGTTCGTCAGCGCCGCGCGCAAGCGCGGAGACGAGTGCGGCTCGGACTCCTGGCGGCACGAGATCGCGCATCCCATCTCGCAGGGCAGCGTCCGTCGCCCTGCGCAGCTCGTCGTCGCCGACGCTCTACTGACCTATCTGCAGCCGGGGGATGACGGGTCGCTCGTCATGCACCAGCGGTTCGTGGAGGTCGATCGAGGGACGGCTCGACCCGCCGACCAGCTCGCGGCCAAGCTCGCCCGGTACACAAGGCTCCGCACATACACCACGTCCACCGAGGAGCACGCCGAGCCGCTGTGGCGCACCTACTACCGCGCCTGGCCGCACGTACTGATCGTCCTCGCCGATCAATCCCCGGCCCGGGTGACCCAGCGCATCGCCAGGGTCCTCGCGCTGTACGAGTCCGACCCCGCGAAGGGGCAGCGGCGAGCCATCCCGTTCTCGTTCGTCAGCCTCACCGACCTGGCCGCGCACGGCCCGTTCGCGCCGATCTTCACCAACCCAACCAGCGCTGAGCCGGTGGACTGGCTCGGCCAACCCGCACCAAAGGAGGTGTGAAAAATGCCTCCGCGCACTTCCGCCGGACGGCGGCAGAACCCCGGATGCAACCCCCGCTCCAGAACGCGCCGCCCGCCAGAGGGCTGGCGCACCGGCGACCTGCCGCTGGCGGTTTGGCCCTGCGCTCAACGGACGAGCCAGTGGCAGCGAGAAGGGCGATACCTGCCCGCGTCAAACAGGCACCCCGCGAAGATGCTGCCCGAGATCGCGCGCCGCGCGATCGACTTCTACAGCAGCCCGGGGGACCTCGTACTCGACCCGATGTGCGGGATCGCGACGAGCCTTGTCGAGGCGATCCACCAAGACCGCCGCGCGATCGGTGTCGAGGTCGAGCCGCGCTGGGCGGCGCTCGCCGCAGCGAACGTCCAGCACGCCCGCGGCCAAGGCGCCGCCGGGCAGGCGCTCGTGCTCACCGACGACGCTCGACGTCTCGGCCGCGGTGTCCTCGATCAGCTCGCCGGCACCGTCAACATGGTCCTCACCTCGCCGCCCTACGCGGACACCACCCTCGGCGACCCCCGCTCCGGGAAGGGCATGGAGATCGCGCGCGCCTGCGAAGGCCGCCGCGTCACCGCCGCCGACCGCGCGCACGCCGGCAAGGTCAAGCGCACCTGCCGCTACGGCGACAGCGCGCCCTGCCTCGCCAGGCTCCCATACGGGAATCTCCAGGAAGCCTGTCGGCGACCAACCGAAAGGCGTTTCACCGGAGATAGCTACCTCGCGGCGATGAGCGACATTTACGCCGGGTGCGCCAAGCTGCTCGCCCCTGGCGGCTACCTGATCCTCGTCACCAAGAACATGCGGGCTGGCGGTCGGCTCACCAACCTGTCCGGTGACACGATCACGCTCTGCGAGAACGTCGGCCTCGTCTACTGGCAGCACATCGTCGCGCTGCTGGCGAGTGTCACTGAGCACGCGCTGCGCCCGCGCCCGTCGCTGTGGCAGCTACTCAACCTCCGCCACGCGCTCGCCAGAGGAGAACGGACCCACCTCGTCTGCCACGAGGACGTCCTCGTCTTCCAAAAGCCCCCCGGCCAGTCACACAAACCCGTCCGCGCCCACCGCAACCGATAAGAGGTAGAAAATGTCACAGCCCTCTCGAAGTCGTCGCTGGCAAGTCACACAAGCAGACTGCTTCACAGCCCTCCCCAAGCTCGACGCTGACAGCGTGGATGCGGTGATCACCGACCCGCCGTATGGCATCGGCGTAAACGGCCTGGAGTGGGACCGCCCCGGCAAGCTCGACCCCAACCGAGTGCCCGGCAAAAGACGCCGACCGCATACCAACCCGATCGAGTCCTTCCAGGTGTTCTCCCGCGAATGGAGCGCCGCGTGCGTGCGGGCCTTGAAGCCTGGCGGGCACCTCGCCGCGTTCGCTGCCCCCCGGACGGCGCATCGCTTGACCTGCGGCCTGGAAGAAGCGGGCCTGGAAGTCCGCGACGTCCTGATGTGGCTGCAAGGGCAGGGCTACCCCGCGACCCGGGTGCTCGGGGGCGGGCTCGGCACCGGCCTGAAGCCTGCGTGGGAGCCGATCGTGCTCGCCCGCCGGCCGCCCGCCGGCACCCTGGAGGACACCATCGCCACACATGGCACCGGCGCGCTGAACATCGACGCCTGCCGAATCGCGCTCACAGAGCAGGACTGCCCGAGCGAGGGACGCTGCCACGGCAGGCGGATCACCGCCAACCAGGCGGGACGCTGGCCGGCAAACCTCCTGCTCTCCCACGGCGACAGATGCACCGGCGAGCGCTGCGAACCGGACTGCCCGATCGGGCTGCTCGGGGATCGCCACCGCTTCTTCTACGCCTCCAAGGCGTCCCGCCGGGAGCGCGAGGCGGGCTGCGAGAAGCTACCCCGCCAGGTCGTGCAGACGTTCAAGATCGGCGCGCGCAACGAGCAACTCTGCGAGGAGAACCCGGTCGCGAACGTCCATCCGACCGTCAAGCCGCTGGACTTGATGCGCTGGCTCGTGAGGCTCCTGACGCCCGAGGGCGGGCTCGTGCTCGACCCGTTCGCCGGGTCCGGCAGCACCGGCGCCGCCGCCGTTCTGGAGGGCGCGCGCTTCTACGGCATCGAGCGCGAGCCGCGGTACGTGCCCATCGCAAAGGCGCGGATCAGCTATTGGGCCGGGCAGCGGAAATCCGCGGCTCGCTCACCCCGCACTCGCGGTGCCGACTGCCGCCGGACGCCAGCCAGGAGCAAGACTCGCCGATGACGCTGGAGGACGAGGACATAGAGCGCATCGCCGTCCGCGTCGCCGAGCTGCTGCAGGAAGAGGACCCGACCGGCGCGCGGTTCGTGGATGCCGCGTTCGTCGCGCGCAAGCTCGGCGTCGACCGTGATTGGGTCTACGAGCACGCCCGCGAGCTGGGCGGCGTGCGCTTGGGAGGCCCGCGAGGGCGGCTGCGTTTCGACTTCCCGACAATCCGCCGCCGCCTCGATTGCCAGGGCCAGCCGGCGCCCGTCGAAAGGCGCCGTGGCAGGCCCCGAAAACGCCCGCCAAGACGGCTAGGAAACGTTGATCTGCTGCCCCATACAGAGCTACCATTCACCAGCCAAAT
Source organism: uncultured Solirubrobacterales bacterium (assembly GCA_963747875.1). Classification (GTDB taxonomy): domain Bacteria; phylum Actinomycetota; class Thermoleophilia; order Solirubrobacterales; family Solirubrobacteraceae; genus Palsa-744. The sequence goes on along the minus strand of CAVVGU010000001.1, from coordinate 2,740,619 downwards.
AGGTGGCCGGGCGGCGCGCGAACGCCCCCGGCCCGACAACGGGAGGTAACCCCGATGCACAGATACGGTAGCCCTTCAACGCCGGAGCATGTTCAATGCCCCGGCCAGTAAGCGGAAGCCTCAAGGTCGAACAGCAGGTGGACGGGACGATGCGCTTCCGCTTGCGGTTCACCGCCCACGGCAAGCGCGAGACGTTGATGCTCCACGAGGACCGCGACTGCGACTGCGGCTGCCGCGGCAACTGGAATGAGCGCACCGCCCGCGTCGAGCTAGCCAACATCCTCGCGCGAGTACAGGCCGGGATCTGGAAGCCGCCCAAGCGCCAGCCGCTCCCCGTCGAGCAAGTCTTCACAACGATCCCCACCTTCCACGAATACGTCAGCTACTGGTTGAAAGCAAAGATCGAAGGAGTCATCGGCGAGAAGCCAATCAACGAGAACACGGCTGCTGACTACCGCTCGCGAATCCGCCACCTGATCTCCTTCTTCGGCCGCTACCAACTCAACGAAATCGACGCTGAGCTGTGCCTCGCCTTCAAGAAGCACAAGATCAAAGAAGCACACGAAATCAAGGAAGCACTCGTAGCCGGAGCCGACCTGCGAGACCACCGAAACCGAAAGGTCGAACCGCTCTCACCATCCTCGATCAAGAAGCTCATCACCCTTCTCGCCAGTATCTGCGATGAAGCCGTCGAGGACAAACTGATGCCCGCCAACCCCGCCCGCGGCAAGCGGCTGAAGATCCACGTCCCGAAGCCCAAACGCACCTTCCTAGAGATGGACGAGCTAGTCGTCCTCGAAGATGCGGCGAGCGAGCAAGACCCCAACCTGGAGCGCTTCGCTCGCGCCGCCCGCGAAGCACCAGCAGGGTCCAGTGCGGCGGCGGTCGCCGTCCGACTCGCAGAAGGTAAGCGCCAGAAACAGATCGGAGCTGAACTCGGGCTCAGCAAGGGCACGATTTACTTCCACGTCCGCAACCTCGGCGGACTGCGAGTCGGAAGGTACGTCGGGCGCAAGGCAATCGTCGCCACCCTCGGCAAGTCAGGCGTCCGCAACGGCGAGCTGTGCGACATTCGTATCGGCCACCTGCGCCTCCACGATCCCGAGGGGGCGCGCTTCCGTATCCCCGACTCCAAGACCGAGACCGGCATACGCATTGTCGAGGTCAGCCCCGACTTGGCCGAGGTGCTCATCCTCCACATCGACCGGCTGCGCCGCGCCGGCAACAACACGGGCCCCGAGGCGTACCTCTTCCAGAACGAACGAGGCGGGCGCATGTCACGCCAGCGGGTCGGAGAGGTCGTCCGCGAAGCCGCCGAGCGAGCGGACGAGAAGCTGCGCGCGCGCGGCATACCGCCACTCCCGCACATCACCCCTCACAGCCTCCGCCGCACGTACATATCGATCTCGCTGATCGCCAACGGATACGACATCAAGTGGGTCATGGAACAGGTCGGCCACGCCGACTCCCACATGACCCTCGACGTGTACAACCAGCTACAGCAACGCGCCAAGCGCGACCACGGCCGATCCTTCGACCGCCTCATGCGCCAAGCCCGCACGGAGCTTTACCGCCGCGACGCTGAGCCCGCCCACAACGGGGGGGTTTTGGACAACGTTTTGGACAACGGGCGCAAAACAGCCCCCAAAACACGCCGACCGCGCCGCCCCAGGAACGCGGAAAAACAGCCGATTAGCAGGGAAAAGCACATTGATCCGAGCGCTAAATGAACCGCCGGGAGACACAGCTTTTCAGTCGTGTGCTCTACCAACTGAGCTATCTGGCCGCTGGCCGGTCTTCGACCGGGCCCCGATGCTAGCGACTCGCGCGTGGCGTTGCGCGCCCTCGCATCGAGCACCCTAGCGCGGCATGCCCGAGGACTCGCGGGGCCTCGCCGGCCTCGCGCCAGGCCCCCCTGGCAACCCGTGTGTCGCTGCGCCGACCCCCTCGCCCCGAGAGGGGCTCAGCGGCTCCTGCGCCCAGGGCCACCCTCAACCCGCCTCGGCGCCCTCGCGCGACTGGAACTCCTCGACCAGCGCCTCGTAGGTCCAGCGCAGACCCTCGGCGATGGGGACCTCGGCGCGCCAGCCGAGCTCGCGCTGGGCGCGGGTGGCGTCGAGGCAGCTGTGCTGGAGCTCGCCGGGGCGCAGGTCGGCGAGCTTGGGCTCGACCTCGACCCCGGCGGCGGCGCTGCGAGCTCGTTCCAGACGGTGAGCGACGTCGGTCTCGCACGCCGGTGGCGACGTTGAAGGTGCCGGGCGCCCGGAGGCGGCGAGCAGCGCGCGGACGACGTCCTCGACGTAGACGTAGTCGCGGGTGGGCGCGCCGTGGCCGTAGAGCGTGGGCGCCCGCCCGGTGTAGAGGTGGTGGCTGAAGATCGCGACCACGCCGGCCTCCCCGTGGGGGCTCTGGCGCGGGCCGTAGACGTTGCCGAGGCGGCACACGGCGTGGGGGATGCCGGAGGAGAGCGACCACGTGTTGACGTACGCCTCGGCGGCCCACTTCGAGGCGCCGTAGGGCGAGAGCGGCGCGGGGATGCGCTCCTCGGTGGTGGGCATCGGCGCGTCGTCCCCGTACAGCGCGCCCGCCGGTGGAGGTGAACACCACGGGCGCTCCGAGGCGGGCGGCGGCGTCGAGCACGTTGAGCGTGCCCTGCACGTTGACCTCGCAGTCGCGGCCGGGGTCCTCGACTGAGGCGACCACGCTGGCCTGGGCGGCGAGGTGGAAGATCGCGCGCGGGGCGGCCCGCTCGATCGCCCCGTGCAGGGCGGCGCGGTCGACGATGTCGAGCTCGCGCAGCGCGGCCGCGCGGCGCACGTTGCGCGGCGTCGCCCGGAGGAGAGGTCGTCGATCACGGTCACCGCGTAGCCGTCGGCGAGCAGGGCGTCGACGAGGTGCGAGCCGATGAACCCGGCTCCGCCGGTGACGAGTGCGCGCGATTGGACTACGCGGGGAATCTAGCCTAGGGCGTGCTCGCGCGCGGTCGATCAGCTCCTCGACGACGGGGACGGCGCCATCGATGCGCTGCAGGACGGGCACCCCGGGGATGGGCCCGCTGGAGCTCACGCGGGAGGCGCGCGCCGGCGGTGGTGCCGGCGAGCAGCGATCGGGAAGGTCGGGGTGGCTCTCGCGGAGCTCCTCGCAGGAGGCGCTCGATCGCGGCGACAGCGGAGGCGGGCGTCGGGTGGGTGGCGAACTCCGATGACGAGCACGTCGGGGGCGTGTGCTCGATCGCGGCGAGCAGGCGGGGGCTGGAGAGGTCAACGTCGATCGTCGTCTGAAAGCCGGCGGCGGCGAGCTGGTCGTGGACCATCTGCAGCCCGAGCGTGTGGCCGACCAGCCCTCCGGGCTGTCGCCCGATCCATCGCCGTCCATACCGGCGAGCAGCACGCTCCGCGGGCGGGGCCGGCGCCGCTGAGCATGTAGCGGTAGCATCGTGGCGAGCATCCGCCGGGTGATCGCCGGTGGCGAGGTGCTCGGTCTCGATGTCGATCTCGCCCGCGCGGTAGAGCTCGCCGATCCGCAGCAGCGCGGGCGCGATCACCTCGGCGTGGAGCATGGCGGGGGGGATCTCGTCCTCGATCGCTTGAGCGATCGCGCCCTCGGCGCTCTCGGCGTCGCCGCGCTCGAGCGCGGTGGAGAAGGTCTCGAGGGCTCCTCGAGCAGCGTCGGGGATCGGAGCGCAGCTGCTCGCGGGCGTCGGGGCCGGAGCTGGACGAGCACCTCCAGGAAGGCGTCGAGCAGCACCGGGTCGAAGTGCTTGCCGCGCTGTTCGCGCATCATCTTGACGGCCTCCTCGACGGAGAAGGCGAGGCGGTAGACGCGGTCGCTGGTGAGGGCGTCGAAGACGTCGGCGATCGCGACGATGCGCCCCTCGATCGGGATCTCCTCGCCGGCGAGTCCGCGGGGGTAGCCGCTGCCGTCCCACTTCTCGTGGTGGCTGAGCGCGATCGTGGCGGCCATGTCGAGGATCGAGGAGGAGGAGCCGCGCAGCAGGCGGTGACCCTCCTCGGCGTGGGTCTCGACGATCGCGCGCTCCTCGGGGGTGAGTGGCCCGGGCTTCAGAGGATCGCGTCGGGGATCGCGACCTTGCCGACGTCGTGCAGCGGGGCGGCGTGGCTGAGCCGCTCGCAGAACTCGGCGTCCATGCCCGACCTGCTCGGCGAGCAGCGTCGAGAAGCGTCCGATCCGCTCGATGTGGGCGCCGGTGTCCTCGTCGCGGAACTCGACCGCCATCGAGAGGCGCCGAACGGTCTCGGCCTGGGCGATCTCGAGCTCGGTGAGCGCGCGGCGGAGCTCTCCGGAGCGGTCGTCGATCTGGCGCTGCGAGGGCCATGCGGCGGCCGTCCCCGATACGCCAGCCGGCCAGCCCGGCGACGCCGGTACGAGGACCGCTGCGCACACGGCGGCGAGCGCGGAGTGACCTTGCGGCGAGTACCGCCCCGCGAGGGGCCGGCCGCGGAGAGGACGGCTGCGGAGCGGCGCCCAGCGGAGCAGCTCGCGCGGGGCGGCTTTCGCGTCCGACCCTCGAGCAGCGGGTGGCTTCCCCACGCGTTCGAGATTACTCCGACCGTTCGGGCATTCCCACACGATTCTTGCTCATCCCGCGCGTTCGGCGAACACCGGCGGTGAAACCTGAGGCGTGTGCCCCGGAAGCGGACGAATTTCGGCTCCCTACCAATATATGAAAGTGTGGGCTCCGTATAATCATAGTTATACGCTATCTCAAAAAGATATACACATCCTCACGCCGATCCCGGGCCCGCGCGCCATCTACACGGCCAACGCGATGTACTTGGTCTCGAGGTACTCGTCGATGCCCTCGAAGCCGCCCTCGCGACCGAAGCCGGACTGCTTGACGCCGCCGAACGGCGCGGCGGGGTTCGAGACGAGGCCCTGGTTGAGGCCGATCATGCCGGTCTCGACGCCCTCGGCGACGCGGAACGCGCGGGCGAGGTCGCGCGTGTAGAGGTAGGCGACGAGGCCGTACTCGGTGCGGTTGGCGGCGCTCAGCGCCTCCTCCTCGGTGGCGAACGTGGCGATCGGGGCGACGGGCCCGAAGATCTCCTCGCGCGAGCACGCGCGCATCCGCGGGCACGTCGGCGAGCACGGTGGGGGCGTAGAAGTAGCCGGGGTCGCGGGACCGGCAACGCCTCGCCGCCGCACAGTAGGCGGGCGCCGCGCTCGACGGCGTCCTCGACGAGCTCGGACCGTTCGTCGCGCTGGCGCTCGTCGATCAGCGGGCCGATGTCGACGCCGGGCGTCGGTGCCGCGGCCGACCTTGAGCGCGCGCCATGCGCGCGGCGAGCCGGCGAGGCGAACTCGTCCGCGACGGACTCGTGCACGTGGAAGCGGTTGGCGGCGGTGCAGGCCTCGCCGATGTTGCGCATCTTGGCGATGAGGGCGCCCTCGACGGCGGCGTCGAGGTCGGCGTCCTCGAACACGATGAACGGGGCGTTGCCGCCGAGCTCCATCGAGACGCGCAGGATCTGCTCGGCGGACTGTTCGATCAGCGTGCGACCGACCTCGGTGGAGCCGGTGAAGGAGAGCTTGCGCGTGCGCGGGTCGCGCAGCAGCGGCTCGATCACCGCGCCGGAGTGCGTGCGCGGTGATCACGTTGAGCACGCCCGCCGGGCAGCCCGGCCTCCTCGAGGATGCTGGCGAGCGCGAGCATCGACAGCGGCGTCTGCTGGGCGGGCTTGACGACGATCGTGCAGCCGGCGGCGAGCGCGGGGGCGATCTTGCGGGTGCCCATCGCCATGGGGAAGTTCCAGGGCGTGACGAACACGCAGGGCCCGACGGGCTGGCGCATCGTGAGGATGCGCCCGCCGCCGGTGGTGTTGACCATGTAGCGGCCGTGGATGCGCACGGCCTCCTCGGAGAACCAGCGCAGGAACTCGGCGGCGTAGGCGACCTCGGCGCGGGACTCGGCGAGCGCCTTGCCCATCTCGAGCGTCATCAGCAGGGCGAGCTCCTCGCGCGCGCGGTGAGCGCCTCGTAGGCGCGGCGCAGGATCTCCCCGCGCTCGCGCGGCGCCGCACGCGGCCCACTCGGCCTGGTGCTCGGCGGCCGCTGGCGAGCGCGGCGAGAGCATCGGGGGCGCTGGGCGTCGGCGACTTCGATCAGGGTCTCTCCGGTGGCGGGGTCCTCGACGGGAAGCGTTCCTCCGCCAGTCGCGGGGCGCCAGCGCCCGGCGATGTAGAGCTCGGTGGGGACCCCCTCCAGCACTGCTCGCTCGCTGCTCGAACCGAGTGGGGCCCGCCCACCGCTCGACCCCTGCGCTGCCCGCTCGCTGCTCGAATCGGCCATTTGCGACTGACCTCCTGGGTTCTTATTCTAATTGATGGACTGAAGCGGGGTACGTGCGCAGCTCATGTGTGCTGCGTGAGCGGCCGATGGATAGATGCCCGTTCCCGACCGCGCGTGAACGTCATCACCGATGCGCTCAAGCTACCACCGCACCCTGCAATCCCACCTCCGGCGAGCAGTCGCGCCTCCCGGGGCGACCGCCGCCACTGCCCGATCGCTGCGCGCGGCGACACTCCTTGCGCTCCTCTGTGCCGCTGGCCCTCCCGCGGCGGGGGCCTCGCCGACGCTCGAGATCGCGGGCGCGGGTTACGGCCACGGCGTGGGGATGAGCCAGGAGGGGGCGCTGGGGTATGCGCAGCATGGGTACAGCTATGAGGCGATCCTGGCGCACTACTACACGGGCACGGCCCTGGGGTCGGTCCCGGAGAGTACGAAGGTGAGAGTGCTGATCGGGGGAGGGTCCGCACGATCCCCTTGGAAACCTACGTGCGGGGGGTGGTGGGGGCGGAGATGCCGACGAGCTGGCCGCTGGCGGCGCTGGAGGCGCAGGCGGTGGCGAGCCGGACGTACGCACTCACGGACCACGCGGGGGGGGCGCACTTCGACGTCTACGCGGACACGCGCTCGCAGGTGTTCCTCGGCACGAAGGCGCAGAGCGCGCAGACGAACGCGGCGGTGACGGCGACGGCGGGGCAGGTGGTGACCTACGGGGGGCGACCGGCGATCACGTACTTCTTTGCGAGCTCGGGGGGCGCGACGGAGGATGTGCAGAACGCGTTCCTGGGCGCGGCGCCGGAGCCGTGGCTGAGGGGGTCCCGGATCCCTACGACGAGGGCCCGCAGCACCGGTGGAATGTGAGCATGAGCTTCCACGCGGCGGCGGCCCGTCTGCGGGGGCTCGTGAAGGGAGCGTTCCGCGGCATCGAGGTGCTGCGCAGGGGCTACTCGCCACGGATCGTCTCGGCCTACGTGCTGGGCTCGGGGGGCGCACGGTCCTCAGCGGCCCGGAATTGGCGGAACGCCTGGGGCTGTACGACACGTGGGCGTATTTCAGTGTGCGCACGGCGCGGGGGGTGCAGGCGGAGCCGGATCTGAGTCACTCCCCGACTCCGCCGCCGAGCACGGAAGCGCCGGCGACAGAAGCCCCGGCGCAAGCGCAGACGCCAACGGGCGCCCCCGCGGCCACGGGGCCCGAAGGGGGCACGGACGCAGGCGCGGCAACCCCGGGGCCAAGCGGCGGCAGCGTGCCCCTGTGAGCGGCAACCGGGTCCAAGAACATCGGAAGCGACGTCGGTGTGCCCTGTAGGTAGGCGCGGACGGGGACGCGGGCGCGACGCCGTCCAGCGACAGCGGCGCCCGGTGGGAGCCAGCAGGCGCGGGTGGAGCGGGCGCCGTACGCTCTGACCCAGAATGGGGGATCCACTACTGATTGCGGACGTGCCGTGGCTGCTGTATCGGGCGTTCTTCTCGCTGCCGAAATCGATCGTGGACGGGGAGGGGCGGCCGGTGAACGCGCTGCTGGGGACGGTGAACGCACTGCTGTCGGCGATCGAGGCGCGCCCGCCGCGGGCGGTGGTGGCGTGCGTGGGCGCGGAGGAGGCGGCCTACCGCGTGGAGCTGTACCCGGGCTACCACGCCCACCGCGACCCGATGCCGGCGGAGCTGGCGGACCAGTGGGAGCGGGCCCCGGGGCTGCTGGGGAGCCTGGGGTGGACGGTGGCGGGCAGCGCGGAGTTGGAGGCGGATGACGTGATGTTCTCCTTCGCGGAGGTGGAGCGTGAGGCGGGGGGCCGCGCGTTGTTGCTGACGGGGGACCGCGACCTGTTCCAGGCTGTGGGCGAGGGGGTGGGGATCCTCGAGCTGCGCAAGGGGGGAGAGCCGGTGGAGATCGGACCCGAGGAGGTACGGGTGCGCTACGGAATCGACCCGGAGCTGGTGGCGGACTTCATCGCGCTGCGGGGGGACCCCTCGGACGGCCTGCCGGGCGCACGGGGGATCGGGGCGAAGACGGCGGCGGAGCTGCTGCGATGCCATGGCTCACTGGAGGGAGCGCTAGCTGCGGTACGGGATTCCCCGACGGGGGAGCGCCCGCGGACGGTGGCGGCGCTGAGCGAGGACGCGGAGCAGCTGAGGGCGTTCAAGCGGATCGCGACGCTGGTGCGGATCGAGGTGCAGCGCCCAGCGGACCGCGCGACGGACTTCGCGGGGGGTGCGACGGCGGCCCGCGCGCTGGGGATGAATCGCCTGGCGGAGCGGTTGGCGAGCGTGCGGCCGGTGTGATTTATGCAAGCGGGAGGATCCCTTCGTCAGAGGCCCAGCGTGCGAAGCTGGCGAGGAAGGGGTCGAGCTCGCTCGCGAGGACCAGGACACCTTCGTGCAGGTTCCTCCAGTTGGCGGGGGGGTAGGCGTGGCCGAGGATGTCGCGCAGCTCTTTGGCGCTTTGCAGGCGTGCGACGGATTCGCGTGAGATGACGCCGAGCGCGGCGAGTCGCTCCCAAGGATGACCGGGCGACTTGTCCACCACACCGAGGCGCTGCCCCTCTGCGAGCCCGCGTGCGGCGAGCTCGTGCAACCAGTTGAGCAGCACCTCGTACTGGCGCTCGAGGACCGCGACCTTGTTGCGCTCGCGCGCGTCGGGGGAGGAGGCGGCGGCGAGGAACTGCGCCTCATCGAAGGCCGGTCCGAACCCCTCCATCGCCACGAGGAGCTGCTCGCGGGCGTGGGGAACGTCCTGAAGGATGGTGCCGATTCGGCGTTGGCCCTTTGACAGGCCATTCGCTGTCACAACGCCTGTGCCAATCGTTCGGTTGCGCCAGCAACTGCCGCGTGGGCGCGGGTCACGATCAACTCGTCTTCACGGGAACCAGCGCCGAGGATCTCATCGCGGCGCCCCAGGAGGCCGCCCCAGAGGTGGTCGCGGTCGATCAGCACGCGCCCCTCGCGGAGGACGTCGGCGAGCAGCGAGGGCTGAGCTTCGGCCTGCTCCAGCATGACGATGTCCACGGGTGTGCCCAGCGCGCGACGTAGACGGATGCGCAGACCCGCCTGGGTCATCCACTCGGGGTGGCGGTGGACGATCAGCAGGTCAACGTCGGAAACGGGGGTGTCCTCGCCGGTGGCGGTAGAGCCGAAGAGCACGGCGAGGCGCACGTCGCGCTCGGTGCGCAGCGCGGCCATCAATTTGCTGAGCAGGGCCCAGTGGCCGCGCAGATAGGCCTGCTCCGCGTGCGACAGTTCGAGCTGGCCGCTGGCGACCCGGCGGCCGCGCAGCAAGCCGCCGGTGACATGACGGCGCAAGGTGCGCTCGCTGCAGCGGACCTCTGCCGCCGATCGAGCCAACATTGACCCCATGTGTCCAGGGTATCAGCTGGTATGTCCAACCTTGGCTAAGGCGTGAACTTGACCGTGATCAGATCGCCGTCGCGCATGGGGTAGTCGCGGCCCTCGAGGCGGAGGGTGCCGCGTTCGCGGGCACCGGAGTAGCCACCGGCGTCGAGGAGCTCCTGCCAGCCGATGACTTCGGCGCGGACGAAGCCCTTCTGGATGTCGGAGTGGATCTGCCCGGCGGCGTGCCAGGCGGTGAGGCCGTCGCGCAGATGCCAGGACTGGGCGGGCTTGGCCTCGCCGGCGGTGAAGAAGGCGATGAGGTGCAGGAGGTCGAAGGCGCCGCGCACGACGCGCTGGAGGGGGGGAGGGAATCGGCGTCGCGGGAGGATTCGGCGTCGCGGGGAGATTCGGCGTCGCGGGGAGATTCGGCGTCGCGGGGAGATTCGGCGTCGCGGGGGGATTCGGTGTCGCGGGGCGAGTGGGAGTACAGCTCGGCCCTCATGGCGGCGGCGTCCTCGTCGTCGAGCTCGGCGAGCTCGGACTCGATGCGGGCGGAGACGGCGACGACCCCGGCCCCCTGGGCGGCGGCGTGGGCGGCGATCTCGGGGGGCACGTCGAGCGAGCCCTCGTCGACGTTGGCGAGGAAGAGCACGGGCTTGGCGGTGAGCGAACCGAGGTCGCGGGCGGCCCCGGGGGCCTCCTCGGGGAGGGGCACGGTGCGCACGGGGCGCCCGGCCTGGAGGGCGGCGATGACGCGGTGCAGCCAGGCCTCTTCGGCGACGGCGACGCGGTCCCCGCTGCGGGCGTCTTTGGCGACGCGCTCGACGCGCCGTTCGGCCTGCTCGAGGTCGGCGAGGGCGAGCTCGGTCTCGATGGTCTCGATGTCGCGCAGGGGATTGATGTCGCCCTCGGGGTGGACGACGCCCTGATCGCGGTGGACGCGGACGACGTGGACGAGGGCGTGGGTCTCGCGGATGTTGGCGAGGAAGCGGTTGCCGAGACCCTCGCCCTGGTGGGCGCCGGCGACGAGGCCGGCGATGTCGTGGAAGTCGATGGTGTCGTAGACGAGCTCGGAGGCGCCGAGGGTGGCGGCAACCCGCTCGAGACGGGGGTCGAGGACGGGCACGACGGCGACGTTGGGCTCGATCGTGGTGAAGGGGTAGTTGGCGGCCTCGGCGCCGGCTTTGGTGAGCGCGTTGAAGAGTGAGGACTTGCCGGCGTTGGGCATGCCGACGATGCCGATGCGGGTGCTCATGAGAAGCGGAGGGGGGCGCTCATGAGGGGTATTTTGGGGATCGTCCGCGCGGGTGGGCTCCCGTCACAGGCGCGTGGGCGTGGGGCTTCCATGCCCCACGTCGGGAGGTAGGTGGGGCCGCCTGACGCCGAGACGGCGGCGACACTTGTCCCCAGCAGCGCCCCGCCGAGGATGTCGGTGGGGTAGTGAACACCGAGGTAGAGCCGCGATACGGCGAGCGCACCGGCGAGCGCGTACAGCGGGGGGGCGGGTAACCCGAGGCGCCCGTACAGGCGGGCGGCGGCGAATGAGGTCGAGGTATGAGCGCTGGGGAAGCTGAGCCGCGTGGGGGTGCTCGTCAGGGGCGGCAGACCGGGCAGCTCGGGGCGGGGGCGGCGAATGAGGAGCTTGAGAGCGGTGTTGAGGAGGTAGACCCCGGCAACGGTGGTGGTTGCCCGGCTCCATGGCGCACGTCGGGGGCGATCGAGCGCGCAGCCGGCGGCGCCGAGCGCCAACCAGACAGCTCCGTGCTCGCCGAGCCGCGAGAAGCGGGCCACGGAGCGCTCGGCGCGGGGGGTGTGCGCGCGGGTGCGGGCGACCCTCAGAAGCCTCTCGTCCAAGGAGGGTATGGCGCGGGTGCGAAGGAGAGCGGGCATGCCACTCCTGCGCCTGTCGCTAGGCGCCGAAGCCGACGCGCGAATCGTCCCCCTCGACACGCACGTACACAACTCGGGCGAGGTCGAGGCGCACGGGTCCGTCCTCGGTCTCGAGCTCGTGCCAGCCGGTGCTGCCGAGGGCCTTGTTGAAGGCCTTCAGCTGCTCGTCGCTGACCCGCAGGGCGAGCACCTGGCCGCCGTGGAAACCGATGCTCACGCGACGGAGGTCGGCCATCAGCGCTCTACCTCGCTGCCGGCGCCGGACACGCCGGCGGCGCCGGCGTGGTGGGCGGGCTCGACGATCTCCACGAGCACGCGCCCGGTGGCCTTGGGCTCGAGGAACGCGACGCGCGCTCCGCCGATCCCCACGCGGGGGGCCTTGTCGATCAACTCGAGGCCCGCTTCGGTCAGTTCGCTGAGGGCGACCTCGATGTCGGAGACCTGGTAGGCGACGTGGTGCAGGCCGGGGCCGCGCTTGGCGAGAAACTTGCCCACGGGGGTGTCGGGGCCGAGCGGGGCGAGCAGCTCGACGTGGTTCTCGCCGACGTCGAGCAGCACGGCCTCGACGCCCTGCTCCTCCACGATCTCGCGGTGGGCGACGTCGAGCTGGAAGCCAGCGCCCCACAGCTCGAGGGCGGGCTCGATCTCGGCGACGGCGATCCCGATGTGGTCGATGCGGTCAAGCACTCGGGGGAGTGTATATCTGACGGGGCGTCTCCACGGGCGTGGCGGCTGCGACGCGCAGCCCGACGCCGGGGGCGCGCACGAGGCGGGGGGTGCCATCCATGATGCGGTCGATGGCGTCGCGGTCGAGGACCTCGTGCTCGAGCAGCTCGCGGGCGAGCGCGTCGAGCTGGGGGCGGTGGGCGACGATCATCTTCAGGGCGGCGCGGCGGGCCTCTTCGATCAGCTCCTGGCGCTCCTCGTCGCGGATCCGCAGGGTGGTCTCGGAGAGGCGCACGTTCCCTTCGGGGGAGCGCCCGACGTGGGCGTTGCCCATCGCGAAGTCGTGGACCATCGAGTGGGAGATGTCGGCGACGCGCTTGAGGTCGTCGGAGGCGCCGGTGGTGACCTGGCCGAACACGACCTGCTCGGCGACGCGCCCGCCGAGCAGCACGGTCATGTAGTCGAGGAGCTCCTCGCGGGTCTTCAGGTAGCGATCCTCGGCGGGCAGGTTGAGCGTGTAGCCGAGCGCGCGTCCGCGCGGGACGATCGAGATGCGGTGCACGCGGTCGACCGAGGGCAGGAGCTCTCCGCAGAGCGCGTGGCCGGCCTCGTGGAAGGCGACGACGCGCTTCTCGTGGGCGTTGAGCACGCGGTGGGACTGGACGCCCGCGATCACGCGCTCGAGAGCCCCGTCGAAGTCGGCGGCGCCGATGCTCTTGCCGTGGCGGCGGGCGGCGAAGATGGCGGCCTCGTTGCAGATGTTGGCGAGGTCCGCCCCGGTGAGGCCACTGGTCTGCTGGGCGATCAGGGCGAGGTCGACGTCCTGGAGGGGCTTGTTGCGGGTGTGCACGGCGAGGATCCCCTGGCGACCCTTGACGTCGGGGGGCGCGACGAACACCTGGCGGTCGAAGCGCCCGGGGCGCAGCAGGGCGGGATCGAGCTTGTCGAGGAGGTTGGAGGCGGCGATCACGACGAGGCGCCCACGCGAGGCGAAGCCGTCCATCTCGACGAGCAGCTGGTTGAGGGTCTGGTCCTTCTCGCCGGAGAAGTCCGAGCCGCGGCGCCCACCGACGGCGTCGAGCTCGTCGATGAAGATGATCGCGGGCTCGTGCTCGCGGGCGATCGCAAACAGCTTGCGGATGCGGGCGGCGCCGAGGCCGGCGAACATCTCCACGAAGGCGGCGGCGGACTGGGCGAAGAACTGGGCGCCGGACTCGTGTGCGACGGCCTTGGCGAGCAGCGTCTTACCGGTCCCGGGGGGCCCGTGCAGAAGGATCCCCTTGGGGACCTGGGCACCGAGCTTGCGAAACTGCTCGGGGTCGCGCAGGAACTCGACGATCTCCTGCAGCTCGGCCTTGGCCTCGTCGCACCCGGCGATGTCCTGCCAGGCGACGGACTGGTCGGAGGCGGGCTTGATCTGCTGGGGCTTGACCCGCGGCATCACCTTCAGCATCCGCCACATCACGAACAGCAGCGCGCTGAAGAACAGGATCATGAACACGCTGGACCACTGGTAGGCCCAGTTCTGGAGTTCTGCGACGAACGAGGAGACGGAGGCCTCGATCACGAGCGCACTCCCGACTCATGCGAGTGCTCATCCGAGATGAGTTCCGCCACCGTTCCGGGTTCCGCCACCGTTCCGGGTTCCACCGCCACCGTTCGGCCAACCCACCCCGCGATTGCGAGCTTACGCCCCACCTTCGCTGTCGCCTTCCATGGCTCCATTGGTTGCATTATTACCTAACGGAATCGTCGTAGAGTTGGTAAGCGTGGATAACTGTCCCGGGGCCGCGACTCGCGGAGCGGGAGTCTTACCCCAACGGGGGTCTCGATCCCAACAGAGTCGAATCCCTATCCCGGGAGTCCCTATCCCAATAAGGAACGCGCGAGGTCCCTGAAGAATTCCGCGGCGTACGCGACGTCGCGCACATCGATGCGCTCGTCGGCGGCGTGGATCAGGGGCATGCTCTGGAGCAGCGACTGGTGGCGCTGGGGGAAGAAGCCGTAGGCGACACACTCGGGGAAGGCGTCGCGGAAGTGGCGGGAGTCGGTGAAGCCGGGGAGGATCACCGGCACCACCTCGGCGCCGGGGTCGCGCTCGGCGATCCAGCCGGAGATGGCATCCATCAACGGGGACTCCGCGGGAGAGCGATTGCCGGTGACACGCTCGGTGAACTCGATCGCGAAGGCCGGCCCGCCCCCCTTGGATCCGTCCAGGCCCGCAGACCTAGGGATGGGGCCCAAGACTTCCTCGATCCCGCGCAGCACCTCGGCTTCACCGAGCCCGGGGGGGACGCGACAGTCCACTTTGACCTCGGCGCGGCTGGGGATCACGTTGATCTTCTCCGAGGCGCGAATGCGGGTGGGGGCGAAGGTGACCCCGAGCATCGGCTCGAACATGCTCGCGAGGCGGGGGTCGGCGGCGAGCAGGTTGGCAATGGCGCCCGCGGGGTCCTCGGGGTCCTCGCCGATCCCGCGTAGGAACGCGGCGGGCTCGGCGGTGAGCGTGTAGGCGGGCTGGCGCTCGGCGAGGCGCTGGAGCAGTGGACCCATCTTCAGGAGGGCGTTCTCGGCGATCTTGGGCATCGAGGCGTGGCCCGCGACGCCCGCGGTGGCGAGCGTGAAACGGAAGACCCCCTTCTCGGCGCAGCAGAGCCCGTAAAGGCGTCGGCCGCGGTACTCGAACACGGCGCCTCCGCCCTCGTTGATGAGCAAGTCACAACGCACCTTCTCGGGGTGAGTCTTGGTGAGCCATTCCGCGCCGAGCCCCCCGCCGGTCTCCTCGTCGACGACGGCGACCACCAACAGGTCCCCATGCGTGGGTCGCCAGCCGGAGCGCGCGAGCGCCACGGCGGCGGCGACCTCAGCGGCAACCTGGGACTTCATGTCGAGGGCCCCCCGGCCCCAAATGCAGCCCTCGGCGAGCTCACCCGACCAGGGGTCGTGGCTCCACTCGGAGGGCTCGGCGAGCACGGTGTCCACATGGCCGAGGTAGCAGAGGGTCGGACCGTCCGCAGCGCCCCGCAGCCGCGCCACGAGGTTGGGCCGCCCCGCCTGGGCTGCAAGCAGCTCGCACTCGAAACCCGCATCGCGGAGCAGCGCGTGCAGGTGCTCCTGCGCGGGCAGCTCGTTACCGGGGGGGTTGACGGTGTCGAAGGCGATCAGCTGCTGCAGCAGCTGCACCGCCTCCGAGGCGAGCGCGGGGTCCTCGCTGCCCGAGCTCCGATCGGCGCCGCGTACTCCCTCGCTCATGCGCATCCCCAGTCCGCTCTTGGCACACCGACCGCGTGCGTATTGGGGGATGCGCTCATCCGGCGATAGTACGCCCCTGCGGGGAGCCGCTCACCCTGAACCCCGATCTCCCCTCCCGGCCACCGCGGGGACGACGGGTCGCTCACCCGACGCCTGATCCCACCGCCCGCCGCGCGCCGGGGACGGCGGCGAGCAGTTCGCGCGTGTAGGGGTGCTTGGGTGAGCCATAGAGTGCATCGTTGGGCGCCAGCTCGACGATCTTCCCGGCGCGCATCACGGCGACGCGGTCGGCCATCTGGCGCACGACGGCGAGGTCGTGGGAGATCAGCAGCAGTGTGAGGCCGAGCTCGCGTCGCAGCTCGCGGAGCAGCTCGAGGATCTGGGCCTGGATCGTGACGTCGAGCGCGGACACGGGCTCGTCGGCGATCAGCAGCTTTGGTCCCAGCGCGAGTGCTCGCGCGATGCCGACGCGCTGGCGCTGTCCGCCGGAGAGCTCGTGGGGGTAGCGGTTGTGGTGCGCGGGCTGCAGGCCGACGGTGTCCAACAGCTCGCACACAGCGCGCCTGCGCTCGGCCCTGTCGCGGTGGAGGCCATGGATCGCAAACGGCTCGCCGACGATCGCGCCGGCGGTCTTGCGGGGATTCAGCGAGGAGTAGGGGTCCTGGAAGACGATCTGCATCTCGCGGCGCGCGGCCTTCAGCGCGGCACCCCGCAGCTGGGAGACGTCGTGGCCGTCGAAGCGGATCTCCCCACCGGTGGGCTCGAGCAGGCGCATGATCAGACGTGCGGTGGTGCTCTTGCCACAGCCACTCTCCCCCACCAGGCCGAGCGTCTCGCCACGCCGCAGCTCGAAGCTGACCCCCGCGACCGCCTCGACCTCGGCGACGTGGCGCTGCCACACCACGCCGCGGGCGACCGGGAAGCGCTTGACGAGGTCGCGCACCTCGAGCAGCGGATCGACCCCGTGCTCGCGCTCGGGGTGGTGCTCGCCGTGCTGGCTCCGGCCGTGCTGGCTCTGGTGGCTCTCGCCTTGGCGGCCCTCGTAGGCCTGGCTCTCGTTGCCGTGGCTCTCGCCGTACTGGCTCTGGTGGCTCTCGCCTTGGCGGCCCTCGTAGGCCTGGCTCTCGTTGCCGTGGCTCTCGCCGTACTGGCTCTGGTGGCTCTCGCCTTGGCGGCCCTCGTAGGCCTGGCTCTCGTTGCCGTGGCTCTCGCCGTACTGGCTCTGGTGGCTCTCGCCGTACTGGCTCTGGTGGCTCTCACCGTGCCAGCTCTCGTTGTCCTGGCTACCGTTGTCCTGACGCTCGTCTTGGCGGCTCTCGTTGTCCTGGCTCTCACCGTGGTGGCTCTGACTCTGGCGCCCGAGCGTCGGGGCCGAGCGCAGGAGCCCCTGCGTATAGGGGTGCTGAGGCGCTGTGAGCACCTGCTCTGCCGCCCCCCACTCGACGATCCGCCCGGCCTGCATCACGGCGATCTCTTCGGCCATCTCAGCGACGACCCCGAGATCGTGGGTTACGAGCACGAGCGCCATCCCGAGCTCCTCGCGCAGGCGGCGCAGCAGCGTGAGGATCTGCGCCTGCACGGTCACGTCGAGCGCGGTGGTGGGCTCGTCGGCGATCAGCAACTTGGGCTCGTTGGCGAGCGCCATCGCGATCATCACACGCTGGCGCATCCCCCCGGAGAGCTCGTGTGGGTAGGCGTCCACGCGCCGCGAGGGCTCGGGGAGGCCAACCAAATCGAGCAGCGCGATCGCCTGCTCCCGCGCGGCCCGCCGCGAGAGCTCACGGTGGGCGCGGATTCCCTCGACGATCTGCGCCCCTACGCGGTACATGGGGTGGAGCGCTGAAAGCGGGTCCTGGAAGACCATCGCCAGCTCATTGCCGCGCAGCGCGCGCATGTCCCGCTCGGGCAGCGCCAGGAGATCGACACCCTCGAAGAGAATCCGCCCGGAGACCCGCGCGCCCTGGGCCCGGGTCAGCCCCAGCGTGCTGAGCGCGGTGACCGTCTTGCCCGATCCCGACTCGCCCACGATCCCGAGCGTGCGCCCGCACCCCACCTCGAAGGAGACGCCCTCCACCGCGTGCACCACCCCGTCTTCGGTAGGGAACTCCACGCGCAGATCCTCCACGCGCAGCAGGGGTTCGCCGCGCAGCAGGGGTTCGCCGGGGTCATTCACGAGCCCACCACACACTCCAGCGAGTGACTCGTCGTTCCTGGCGAGGACACACCGAGCTCAGCACACGCGTCGGCCGGTCTTCGATCGGTGAGAGCGCCCCCCAGGGGGGCGAGCTGCCGCGGGATCATTTGAACCTGACCCGCGGGTCGAGATACGCGTAGGAGATATCCACGAGGATGTTGGCCACGACGATGAACAGCGCGGCGAGCAGCACGGTTCCCTGGATGATCGGGAAGTCGGAGTGGGTGATCGCGTCGTAGTTGAGGCGCCCCACGCCGGGGATGTCGAATACCACTTCGACCAGCAGCGCCCCCGCGAGCAGCGTGCCGAGGTCGAGGCCAAGCACGGTGACGATCGGGGTGATCGCGGGGCGCACGCCGTGGCGCACGATCACGCGCCGCTCGGAGAGTCCCTTGGCGCGCGCAGTGCGGATGTAATCCTGGCCGAGCACGTCGAGCAGACTGCCCCGCAGCAGCC
Source organism: uncultured Solirubrobacterales bacterium (assembly GCA_963747875.1). Lineage (GTDB taxonomy): Bacteria > Actinomycetota > Thermoleophilia > Solirubrobacterales > Solirubrobacteraceae > Palsa-744. The sequence continues at coordinate 2,722,526 of CAVVGU010000001.1, read as the reverse complement.
GTGCGTAAATCGCGGCGAAGGTGGCGGCAAGCACGAGCCACGGCAGGATCAGCGAGGTGAACCATTTTCCGGGGTCGGCGCTCAATCCGACATAGCTGCCGGCGCCGGGGAAGATCCTGAGCTTGCCGATATCCGATGCGAACAGGAACAGCGCAATCAGCCCGAGCCAGTATTCGGGGGCGGAGATGAACACGAGCGCGGTCCCCATCGCCGCGCGGTCCAACCGCGTGCGCCGCCGCACCGCGGAAACGATCCCAACGGCGATCCCGCTCACGAGCCAGATCACGACCGCGCCGGCGGCCAGTGAGATCGTCGCGGGGAGGCGTTCGAAGATGAGGCTCTTGACGGAGGCGTTGCTGTAGAAGCTGTAGCCGAGGTTGAAGTGCAGGATCACTTCTTTCACGTAGTCGTAGAACTGCGTGTACAGCGGCTTGTTGAGCCCCAACTCGCGGTAGATGTAGGCCACTATCCGGGGACTGGGATTGCGTCCCGCCCGCAGTTCCGCGGGGTTGGCCGCGGGCAGGACGTAGAACAACACGAAGGTGACCGCCGCCACGAGGAACAGCAGCGCGATGCCCCACAGGACGCGACGGATGATGTATCGGGTGATGGCGCTGCCTTCCTGTTTTCAGTATCGAGATCCACCCGTCTATCCCGCTCTCGGGCCTGTCCGAGCACCCTTCTGTGTGTGTGTGGGCTCACGTGCCCAAACGGGATCGGTTCAGGTCGGTCTCAGACCAATTCGCTCACCGCATCGCTTTTACTTCAGCGAGGTGTAGTCGTAGTCCCAGGACCCGTCGTTCCACAACTGATCGACGCCGGCGACGCCACGGCCCTCGATGTTCGCGAGGCTCGCGAACACCTCGGGCGCGGCGACGGCCTGTTCGACGAGCATTTCGTCGATCTTTGCCCACGCCTGGGCGCGCGCCGGTTCACCGCTCACGAGCGTCGCCTTTTCCATCGCGGCGTTGATCTGGGGGTCGTTGACCTGGCTCCAGTTGGCATTGCCCGAAGGGCTGATCGCGGGCCCGTAGAAGGGGGCATACAGCACGGTCTGCGGGTCGGCGAAGTCGCGCCCCCAGCCGACGTTGGGGCAGACGTCGATCTCTTGCGCGGGCACGCCGCAGTACTTGCCGTACATCACCGACTTGTCGAGCACGCTCAGGTGGGTCTTGAAGCCAAGGCTTTGCAGGGTCTGATTGACGATCTGTGCGGCCGCTTCTTCCGGTTCACCGGTTGCGCCCACCACCTGGAGAGTCTTGCCACCGGTGTACTTCCCGCTCGGGTAACCCGCGAGCTTGATGTACTTCACGGCGACCGCCATGTCGCCTTCAGTGTGTTCGTTGTAGTCGACCTTTGGCCCCGCGGCGCCGCCGGCCTCTTCATAGCCCGCCACGCTGGGATAGAGGAAGTGCGTCATCGGCGCCGCCACGAGCGGGCCGCCGTGCGCCTTGACGATCGCGTCGCGGTCGAGCGCCGCCCACACGGCCTTGCGCAGGTCGATGTTGGTGAACGGTCCGTGCGCGTTGTTCAGCGAGGCGTAGTAGGTGCCCGAGCCGGAGGTGAAGGTGATCTGCTGGGGGTAGTGTTCGTAGGCTTCCTTGACGATCGATTGCGCCGGCGAGTCGTTCTGGACGACGTCTTCGCCCTTGAGCACCTGCTGACCGATCACCGCTGGTTCCCCGCCAATGTTGATTTCGATCCGGTCGAGATAGGCGGGCCGGAAGTCGGTATTTGGGTTCCACCGCGGGTTGCGTACCAGCGTCACGGACTTGCCCGGCTGGTAGCCGATGCCGAGGATCTTGCCTTGGCTGTTGGACTTCACCATGTACGGGCCGCTCGCAACCAGGTATTCGCTGCCGTAGATGGTGGGGTGGTGGGCGTCGAGCGGCTTGGCGAATTCCGGTGGCACCGGCGCTGAGAGCGGCAGGCTGAGCGCACCCGAGAGGAGCGCAGCGGTCGGTTTAGTGAGGTGGAAGACGATCGTGTATCTGTCCGGCGTTTCGATCCCGGGAATCGGCCCACCGGTGGCCTTTTCCGCGCCGACGATGTCCCCGAAGTAAGGCATGAAGTAGGGGCAGGCGACGTTGGGATTGGCGCCGCGGTCGATCGCGTAGGCGATGTCGCCGGAGTTCACTTCGCGATTGACTGGGGGGCTGAAGTAGATGTGCGGCTTGATGTGCACGGTCACGGTCATGCCGCCTTCGGAGATGATCGGCGCCCCCGCGGCGACGTCCGGTTCGAGTTTGGTGGCGGAGTTCGGCGGATAGGAGTAGAGCGGGCGCTGGGTCGGCGTCAGCACGGTGTAATCCTCGGCGAAGTAGGCCTCGCCGGGGTCGAGGTGTTCGAAGTCCTCGTGGTCGTAGACCGTCAGCGTCCCACCGCGCTTCTTGCCCGTGAGCTGCTGGCCGATCGGCGACTCGCCGGGCTTCAGCGGAATACTCGTGCCCGCGGCGCTGCTGGTATTGCCACTGGAGCCGCAGGCGCCAAGCGCCAGGGCGAGTAATCCCGCGATCAGGACGGCTGCCGCCGACGATAAAGACGTACGCCCTACGGCACCCCTCCATCTGTGATGGTGGTTGAACATCCTCTGACTCCTCCTCATGTGGTTGGAACCGTCCGTGGGTTGAGCGCGTCTTGGTCTCATGTGGCTAGAACCGTCCGTGGGTGAGCGCGTCCTGGTCTCATCTGGCTGGACCCGTCCGTGGGTTGAGCGGATCCAGGTCTCATCTGGCTGGAACCGTCCGTGGGTTGAGCGCGTCCTGAAGGCCGTCGCCGAGCAGGTTGAAAGCGAGTACCGTCAACAGCAGGGCGATGCCGGGGAAGGTCATGTACCACCACGCGGTGTTGAAGATCGGGGTGGCCTGAGCGAGCATCTGACCCCAGCTCGCGGTGGGGGCGCGCACACCCACGCCGAGGTAGGAGAGCGCGGCCTCGAGCAGGATGTTCAGCGGGATCAGCAGGCTCGCGTAGACGATCAGGGGAGCCGTCAAATTGGGGAGGATCTCGCGCAGGACGATGCGCGTATTGGAGGCGCCGAGCGAGCGAGCAGCGACGACGAACTCCTGCTCGCGCAACGAGAGCACCTGACCGCGCACGATGCGCGCGATGTAGGTCCAGTTGAACAGCGCGATAATCGCGATGATCGTGGAGATCCCGGGCTGAATCGCCCCGCTCGCGCAGCCGCGCACCTGGCAGGCAGCGCTGATCCCGAGACCGAGCAGGAGGATCGGGAAGCACAGCGCGACATCGGTGAGGCGGGAGAGCAGCGTGTCCACCCACCCGCGGTAAAAACCCGCGAGCAGACCCACCACGGCACCGATCGCAGTCGCGAGGGCGGTACCGACGATTCCCACCACCAGCGACACGCGGGTCCCATAGACGACGCGCGCGAAGACGTCGCGCCCGAGTTGATCGACCCCGAAGGGGTGCGCCGCGCTCGGGCCGAGGGGGCTGCCGAAGGCGTCGGTGGCATTGGGGTTCTGCACATTGGGGCCAGGGACGCCTGCGATCTGCACGATCAGGGGCGCGGCGAGCGCGACCACCACCAGCAGCAGGATGAAGCCAAGTGAGAACATCGCCACGCGGTCTGAGCGAAAGCGCCGCCAGAAGAGCTGCCAGGGGGAGCGCGCGGCGATATCACCGCGCGCGAGGTCGAGCCGGCCAAGCGGGTTCAGACCCCGCCCGCCCGGGGTGGGACCCTGTAAAAGGATGTCCGCGGCGCCGGTCGTCATAGCAAAGACCGCGCGCGGGGGGCAGGCGTGTTTCTAATGTAGATCACCGACCATAGGAGTTCGACACCGAATAGTCGGCAACCTCCCAAAAACCTTTTGCAGATGGACACACTTTTCGATCCCCAGGACGCCGACGGGCCCACTCCCGCCCGCTCCGGCCGCGTCCGCAGCGGGAGCACCGCGGGGAGGTCCGCCGCGGATGATGGAGTCTCTGCCCCAGATAGCGGGGATACCGCCGCGGAGCTCGGGGTCGCTGCCGCACATGGTGGGGGTACTACCGCGGACGCCGGCGTTGCCGCCGTTGATGGCGGGGGTACTACCGCGGACGCCGGCGTTGCTGCCGTAGATGGCGGGGGTACTACCGCGGACGCCCGCCCACTGGCGGCGCGCGTGCGCCCGGGCAACCTCGCGGAGTTCGTCGGCCAGACCCACTTGCTGGGGCAGGATTCGGCGCTGCGCACCGCGATCGAGCAGGGCCACCCCCACTCGATGGTCCTCTACGGCCCCCCGGGCTCGGGCAAGACCACCCTGGCGCGGATGGTGGCGGAGCGCTCCCGCGCGGCCTTCGAGGAGCTGAGCGCGGTGCAAGCGGGCCGCGCGGAGGTCCGCGCGGTGCTCGAGCGCGCCGCTCACCGTGCTGCGGTGAGCGGGAGAGGCACGGTGTTCTTCCTGGATGAGATCCACCGTTTCAATCGGGCCCAGCAGGACACCCTGCTGCCCGCGGTGGAGGAGGGCCTCGTGACATTGATCGGAGCGACCACGGAGAACCCCGCGTTCGAGGTCAACGGAGCGCTGCTCTCGCGTCTGCGGGTGTACGCACTGCAGGCGCTCTCCGCGGAGGAGGTGGCGACGGTGCTGCGCCGCGCGCTGGCCTCGGAGAAGCTCGACGGCGCCAGGGATGGCGGAGGAGGAGTCGACAGCACAACGGGTGACAGCGACGGATTCGACGTGTCCGAGGCAGCAGCGGAGGCGGCTGCCGATTCCCCAAACCGACCCCCCGACGTACCGGCCGCAGGCGAGGCAAACACCGGAATCGAGGTCGAGCCGGGGGCGCTGGAGTTCCTGGCGATGCGCTCCGAAGGCGACGCGCGCAGCGCGCTGAACGCGCTGGAGCTGGCGGTCGAGACCGCGGGGGAGCGGGGGGAGCGCACTGTCGGGATCGCCCGCGCCGAGGACGCCTTGCAGCGCCGCGCGGTGCTCTACGACCGTAAGGGAGACCGCCACTACGACTACATCTCCGCGTGGATCAAGGCGACCCGGGGCTCGGACCCGGATGCGTCGCTGTACTACCTCGCGGTGATGCTGGAGGGTGGGGAGGATCCGCGCTTCATCGTGCGGCGGATGGTGATCCTCGCCTCCGAGGACATCGGCAACGCCGACCCCGCCGCGCTCTCGGTGGCGGTGGCGGCGGCGCAGGCGGTGGAGCACGTGGGGATGCCGGAGGCCAAATTCGCGCTCGCGCAGGCTGCGATCTATCTCTCGTTGGCGCCAAAGTCCAACACCGCCGGTCGCGCACTGGGCGCGGCGCAGCGCCACGTACGCGAGCACGGCGCCGCGCCCGTCCCGGGATGGCTTCGCTCCGGACCCCGGCCGGGCCAGGAGGTCGGCGGCTACGACTACCCGCACGAGCGCCCCGGGCACATCTCCCCGCAGGAGCTGCTCCCAGAGGAGGTGGTGGGCGCCCGCTTCTACACCCCCGACGAGGCCGAAGCGGAGCTTACGCAGCGACTGGAGCGCGTCCGCCGCGCACGCGGGCGTTGAAGCTGAGCCAGACGCTCCCGTGGAGTGGGCATGAAGAAGTTGCCTCGCTGATGGGGACGCCCACCCGAGGCGCGATAATCGCTCGGGAGATGAGCTCCCTCCCGTCCGAGGCCTCCCCCCCCGGCTCCCAGCAGAGCAAGGCCGAGCCAGCGCAGCTACGCTCGCGCAACCCCGCGACGGGGGCGATCCTGGGGAGCGTGCGCCCGACGGCGCCAGAGGGCGTGGAGGAGGTCGTGGCCGAGACGCGCCGGGTGCAGCCGCTGTGGGCGCTGTTGCGGGTGGAGGATCGCGCGCGCTACATGCGCCGGGTGGCACAGGCGATCATCGACGAGTTTGCGGAGCTCAGCGAGCTGATCGCCCGCGAGCAGGGCCGCCCGCGGGCGGAGGTGGCGAGCATGGAGCTACTGGCCGCGATCGACGCGCTGATCTGGATCGCGGACGAGGGGGGGCGGATCCTGGGATCGAGGGGCATCCGCGTGCACCCCTCGATGGGGCCCGCCCGGCGCGCGCGGGTGGCATACGAGCCGTTCGGGGTGGTGGGCGTGATCGGCGCGGGCAGCGCACCCTTTGCGCAGCCGCTCGCGCAGATCGCGGGAGCCCTGTTGGCGGGCAATGGGGTCGTGTTCAAGCCCGCGCGGCGGGCATGCCTGGCGGGGGAGCGGATCGCGCGCGTGCTGGCACGCGCGGACCTGCCCGAGGGCCTGGTGCGGCTGGTACACGGGGGCTCCCAGGTGGGCATCGCGCTGGCGCGCGCACCGGTGGACAAGGTCCTCTTCACGGGCTCGCCCGCGGTCGGACGCGCGGTGGCGCGCGCGTGCGTCTCGCAGGAGCGCGAGGTGACGGTGGAGTTGGGGGGCAAGGACGCGATGCTGGTGCTTGCCGACGCCCACGTAGCGCGTGCGGCGAGTGGCGCGCTGTGGGCGGGGTGCGCAGGAGCAGGCCAGGCGCGCGGCTCGGTCGAGCGGATCTACGTGGAGCACGCGGTCGCGGGGCGCTTTCTCACGCGGCTGGTCAACGGGGCCCGCGCGCTGGGCGTCGGCGACCCCGAGCGGACGGGCGGGCACCCAATCACGATCGGCCCGCTCGCGTCCGCGCGCCGGGTGGAGCACATCAACGAGCTCGTCGCAGAGGCGGTGGCCGAGGGCGCACACTTGCACTGTGGCGGACCGCTCAGTGAGCCACCGCCCGGATGCGCGCCCGACGCGGCCTTCTATGCGCCCGCGGTCCTCAGCGGGGTGACGCACGAGATGCGTCTGATGCGCGAGCCCCTCGACGGGCCGGTGCTGGCGGTGATGACGGTGCCCGACACCGATCGCGCGATCGAACTTGCCAACGCGGGCGAGTACGCGCTCGGTGCGTCGGTGTGGACCGCAGACCGCCACCGCGGCCTGCGGATCGCGCGCGAGCTGCACGCGGGGATGGTGTGGCTCAACGACCACCTCCCCGCCCCCGCGATCGCGCGCGGGCCGTGGGGGGCCGCCGCCGGCGGGGGCCTCGGACGCACGCTGGGCGAGACGGGGCTGCGCGGCTGCGCCCAGGAGAAGCTGATCGCCTGGAGCCCCTCCGGGGCGCGGGGGCTGTGGTGGCCGCCTTACGATGAGCTGCACGAGCGCGCCGCCCGCGCGGTCGCCCAGCTGCGCTCGGCGCGCGACGCCGACCGCGAGCGCGCCTGGCGCCACGGAATGGGTTCGCTCACGCGAGTCGGGCTACGGGCGATGCGTCGGCCATGACCTAATCGGCCATGACCTAATCTTTGAGTATGCCCGCCCAGGCCTACGCCGGCAAGGAGTGCGTCTGCCAGCTGCGTAGGGGGATCTGCGACCAGTCGTGTGTGCGCGACATGCTCGACACCCCCTTCTACATCGCGTGCCTGAAACTGCGGGGCCGCCGCTGCGCGGTCGTTGGGGGCGGGGAGATCGGCCTGGAGAAGGTCGAGGGGCTGCTCGCCTGCTCCGGCGAGGTCACGCTGATCGCCCCCGCGGCCGAGCCAGCGCTGCAGGAGCTCGCGCGGGAGGGCTCGATCCGGTGGGAGCGGCGCGAATACGCCGGCCCCGAGGAGCTGGAGGGTGTCTTCATGGTGATCGCCGCGACCTCTGACACCGACGTGAACATCCGCGTTTGGGAGGACGCCGAGCGCCGGGCGATGCTCGTCAACGTGGTCGACGTGCCCCCCCTGTGCAACTTCATTCTGCCTGCGATCGTGCGCACCGGACCGCTCGCAATCGCGATCTCCACCGCCGGCGCCTCCCCCGCGCTGGCCAAGCGTATGAAGCGCGAGATCGCGGCGCTGTTCGGCGAGGAGTACGCGCGCCTTGCGGTCCTCCTCAACGAGGTCCGCGGCTGGGCCAAGGACACACTGCCGACCTACGCCGAGCGCCGTGACTTCTTCGAGGGGATCGTAAACGGCGACCCCGATCCGATCGCGCTGCTGCGCGCGGGTGAGGAGGCGAAGGTGCGTGAGCTGATCGAGCACGCGCAGCGCGAGCACGCCCTGCAGGCCGCGGGCGCCTGAAGGCAGCGTGGCGGCACTCACCCCCGACGCACCCCTCGCCCGGGAGGCGACCGGCGGGGCGACGGCGATCGAGCTGGAGGGCCTAACGCGCCTATACGGCGAACGCGAGGCGCTCGCCGGAGTCTCGTTGTCGCTACCGGCTGGCGCGACGCTGGTGGTCCTCGGCCCCAACGGCGCGGGCAAGACCACGCTGCTGCGCGTGCTCGCCACCCTGCTGCGCCCCCACGCGGGGGAGGTGCGCGTGCTCGGGAGCAGCCTCCCAGGGGAGGCCTGGGCGGTGCGCGGACGGATCGGCCTACTCGGCCACGACCCGCTGCTCTACCGGGAGCTGAGCGCGCACGAGAATCTCCGCTACCACGCCCGCCTGCACGGCGTGGGGGCCAAACGCGTGGAGGAGCTGCTGGGGGCGGTGGGCATGGCCGCCCGCACCGGGGAACCCGTGCGCACCCTCTCGCGGGGGATGGTGCAGCGTGTAGCGATCGCGCGCGCGCTGCTGCACGACCCCCCGCTGCTGCTGCTCGACGAGCCGCGCGCCAACCTCGATCCCGCCGGGGCGGAGCTCGTGGAGCCGCTGATCGGCCCAGGGTGCGGACGCACCCGCGTGGTATGCAGCCACGATCCCCGGGCCGACCTCGAAGGAGCGGATCTGGTGCTCGGCCTGCGCATGGGGCGCCCAGCGCTGCTCAGCGAGCCCTCGGCGGTGGACGCAGGCGCGATCCGGGAGCTGTACGCGTGAACGCCGTAACACCACCCGGCTTCGCGGCGACCGTCGCGGCACTGCTGCGCAAGGAGCTACTCGTGGAGCTGCGCACGCTCGAGTCCGTGCCGGGGATGTCGCTGTTCGCGGTGACCGTCTTCGTGATCTTCCACTTCGCGCTCAACCGTACCGGTGTGAGCGGGGACGAGGCCGCGGGAATCCTCTGGGTCACCCTGCTGCTCGCGGCGATGCTGGGGATCAACCGCCTGTTCGTCGCCGACGCTGAGGAGGGGGGCTTCGACGGCTTCCTGCTCGCGCCCGTGGACCGCAGCGCGCTGTTCCTCGCCAAGGCGCTCGCGCTGCTCGCCTATCTGGTGGTCCTGGAGCTGGTCGCGGTGCCCGCGTTCGCGCTGCTCCTGCTCGAACCCTCGCTCGGCCCCGCCCTGCCCGCCCTGCCCGGAGTGCTGTTGCTCGGGGACCTCGGAGTCGCGGTGATCGGCACGCTGGTCGCCGCGCTGGCCGTACGCACTCGCGCGCGCGACCTCCTGGGGCCGCTGCTCGCACTGCCACTGCTCGTGCCCGTCGTGATCGGGGGGGCGCGGGCGACCGCGCCGCTCTTGACGCTGGGCCATCCAACTGGCCCCCCAATCCGCTGGCCGTTGACGCTCGCGCTCTATGATCTGCTTTTCGGGCTGATCGCCTACGCCGTCTTCGACTTCCTGCTGGAGGACTAGCCCATCACCGTCGCCTCCCCCCTGTGCCAGATGCAAAGGACCAGCTCACGCGCATGCGTCGCCCGCCGCGCATCGAGGGTCGGCGAGACGGTCCCGTGCTGTACGGAAAGGGCCTGCGCGCTCTGAGCATCGCGACGGTCCTTGCGATCGCGCTCGCGCTCGGCCTGGTCTTCTTCTACGCCCCCCTCGAAGCCGAACAGGGCTTCCTGCAGAAGATCTTCTATGTGCACGTACCGCTCGCGATCGTGGCGCTGAGCGGCTTCGTGATCGGGGGCCTATTTGCGATCCAACATCTGCGCACCCGCGACTCCCGCTGGGACATGCGCTCCTATGTGACGATCCACATGAGCCTGATCTTCGCGGTGGGCACACTGATCACCGGCTCGATCTGGGCGAAGGGCTCGTGGGGGCACTGGTGGGTGTGGAGCGAGCCCACGCTGGTGTCGTTTTTGATCGTGTTTCTGCTGTACGCCACCTATCAGCCACTGCGCTTCGCGATCGAGGACCCCGAGCGCCAGGCGCGCTACGCCTCCGTGTTCGCCATCACCGCAGGGGCGTTCGTGCCGATGAACTTCATCGCCGTGCGCCTCTCCACCGCCTACCTGCACCCGCGCGTGCTCGGCTCCACCTCCAACCTCCCCGGCCCGATGGCGCTCACGTTCCTCGTCTCCCTGCTCGCGCTCACGCTGCTGTTCGCCACCCTCTGCAAGTACGAGCTCACCGCCAAGCACGCCCGCGCCCAGCTGCGCGCGCTGCGTCGGCGGCTGACTGAGGGGGACACCGCGGCCCGTGCGCCGCGGGGGCGCAGCGCAGCGCCGACCCTCTACACCACGGCGCACACCGGCGCGCGCCCGGCGGGAAGCTCGAGCGCATGACCGGTGCGTCTCTCCTCGGCGAGCTGCCCGCACTGCCGCTGCACACCGCCGGCAAGTACGTGGCGGGCGCCTACATCGTGCTGTTTGCGATCGTCCTGATCTACGTTGCGATCATGGCGATCCGTCTCAGCCACATCGAGCGCCAGCTGGGCGAGCTGCTGGAGCTGACCGAGAACCCCGCCGACCCCCGCAACGGCGCCGCGCGGGACGTGGCCTCGCAAGAGTCCTCCGTCCACAGGGAATCCACCCCCGCATGAGCACGCGCATGCGAGCCGGCTCCCAGGCGGGGAGCGAGGAAGGATCCGCATGAGCGAGCTGCTGGCCCTTGGGATCTCCCACAAGACCGCGCCGGTGGCGCTGCGCGAGCGCCTGGCGTTCACTGAGCCCAGGGCGGTGGAGCTCGCCAAGCAGCTGATCGCCACCGCGGAGGTACGCGAGGCGGTGGTGCTCTCCACGTGCAACCGCACCGAGGTCTACCTCGTGGTGGGGGACCCCGTGCGCGCGGAGGCGGACGCGCTGGGGATGCTCGCGCGGCACGCGGACATCCGCCCCACCGAGCTCGCACACGAGATCTACTCCCCGCGCAACTGCGACGCCGCCCGGCAGCTCTTCCGTGTGACCGCGGGCCTGGAGTCGATGATCGTGGGCGAGGCGGAGATCCAGGGCCAGGTCAAGCGCGCCTTCGAGGCGGCCCTCAAGGCGGGCTGCACGGGCCCGCTCAGCAACCGCCTGTGGAGCGCCGCGCTGAGCACCGGCAAGCGGGTGCGCTCGGAGACCGCGATCGGGGCCAGCCGCGTGAGCGTCCCCTCGGTAGCCGTTGACATCGCACGCGAATCCCTCGGGGACCTACGCGAGCGCCACGTCGTGATCCTCGGCGCGGGCGAGACCAGCGAGCTGACCGCCCAAGCGCTCGCCAGCCAGGGGGCCGGCACGATCTTCGTCGCCAACCGCCACGCCGATCGCGCGCTCAGCCTCGCGCAGCGCTTCGGGGGGTCCGTGGTCGGCCTCGACGGCCTCCCCGACCAGCTTGCGCAGGCGGACATCGTGGTCTCCTCCACCTCCTCCCCCCACCCGATCGTGGGCTACGAGGAGCTCGAGCTCGTGCACGAGTTGCGCGCGGGACGGCCGCTGTTGTTGATCGACATCGCGGTGCCCCGCGACATCGAGCCGCGCTGCGGGGACCTCGAGGGAGTGACGCTGTACGACATCGACGACCTCCAGGTGCTCGTCGATCGCAACCTCACCACCCGCGCTGAGGAGGTCCCCCGGGCGCTGGAGATCGTAGAGGAGGAGATCCACCGCTTCGCCCAGTGGCTCGGCCAGTTGGAGGCGTTGCCCACCGTCAGCGCTCTGCGCGAACACGGCGATGCGATCGTCGAGCAGGTCCTGAGGGAGAACGATGGCCGCTGGGAGGCGGTCTCTCCGCGTGACCTCGTACGCATCGAGGCGCTCGCGCGCACGATCGCCAACCGTCTCCTGCACGAGCCCACGATCCGCCTGCGCAGCCTCTCCGAGGCCCGCGGTCACGCCAGCCTGCAGCTCGTGCGCGAGCTGTTCGCACTGCGCGATGACCCGCAGCAGGACACCTCCGGGGAGAACGCCGCCGGGCACTCCCCGCGCAGCGGGGGCGCCGATGGCAAGCTCGCCGAGGTGCACAACCTCGCGCGTCGCCGGCGCCAGGGACCCTGAGCAGGGAGCTCTGAGCGAGCCGATGCGGATCGGCACCCGGGGCAGCGCGCTCGCGCTCGCCCAGGCACACCTCGTCGCCAGGTTGTTGGATGCTCGCCCCTCCGGCCCCCACCCGCCCGCCGAGGTGATCGCGATCGCCACCACGGGGGATCGGGACGCCGCCACCGCGGAGTCAGCTTCCCAGGGCAGCCGCTCCGGGGCCGGGGTGGGCAGTGACAAGTCCCGCTGGGTGCTGGAGCTGGAGCGCGCACTCAGCGGCGGGGAGATCGACCTCGCGGTGCACTCCGCCAAGGACGTCCCCGGGGAACTCGCCACGGGCCTCGCGCTGCTCGGCGCCCCAGAGCGCGCGGGGGCCGAGGACGTGCTCTGCGGAACAGGCGGCCTGGAGCAGCTCGCCCTGGGGGCCCGCGTGGGCACGAGCAGCGTGCGCCGCGCCGCCCAGCTGCGCGCCGCCCGGGGGGACCTCAAGGTGGTTCCCCTGCGCGGCAACGTGGACACCCGCCTGCGCAAGCTCCGCGAAGGTGACCTCGACACGATCGTGCTCGCCCGCGCCGGTCTGCAGCGCTTGGATCGCGAGCAGGAGATCGCCGCGGTGCTCGATCCCGTCCGTTTCGTCCCCTCCCCCGGCCAGGGCGTCCTCGCACTGGAGGGCCGCGCCGAGGACGAGCGCGTACAGGCGGCTGTCGTGGCGATCACCGACCCCACCGCCTTCGCCGCCCTGCGCGCCGAGCGCGCCGTCGCACACGCCCTCGGGGCAAGCTGCAACACCCCCCTCGGCGCCCACGCCTACGACTACGGCTGTGGCTGCCTGCACCTGCGCGCGTGGGTGGGGCTCCCCGACGGCTCCGCCTGGATTGAGGATGAGCTGCTGGGGGGCTTCTACGACCCCGAGGAGCTCGGGCGCCGCGTGGCCGAGCGCCTACTGAGCGCGGGCGCCGGCGAGCTGCTGCGCCAGGCCGAGGAGCTCGCCGTTGAGCACGCCTGAGCCGCCGCCCGGGCGCGTATATCTGGTCGGCGCCGGGCCCGGGGACCCCGGACTGCTGACCGCGCGGGCGCTGGAGCTCATCGCCCGTGCCGACACGATCCTCTACGACCGCCTGATCCCGCCCCAGGCGCTGGAGGGCGCGCGCACGGATGCCGAGCTGCTGTTCGTCGGCAAGGAGGGCGGCGGAGAGTCAGTGCCACAGGAGCAGACCGAGGCGCTGCTCGTGGAGCGCGCGCGGGCGGGCAGGATGGTCGTACGACTCAAGGGCGGCGACCCATTCGTGTTCGGACGTGGCGGCGAGGAGGCGCTTGCGCTGCGCGCCGCGCGCATCCCCTTCGAGATCGTGCCCGGCATCACCGCCGGGGTCGCTGCGCCCGCCTACGCCGGCATCCCCGTCACACATCGAGGTCTCTCGACCGCCGTAGCGCTCATCACCGGGCACACCCGGGGGGACCGCGCGGGAGCAAAGACGGGAATCGAGACGGAAACCGCGGGATACACCGAGGCTGGAGATACCGGTGGCCACAGGGAGCCGCCCGAGAATCCCGAAGAGGAGACCGCGCTGGACTGGGACGCCCTCGCGGCGTTCCCGGGAACGCTTGTCTTCTACATGGGCGTGCGCCAGCTGGCCCACATCGCCGCCTCGCTGATCGAGGCGGGCCGCCCCGCATCCGAGCCCGCGGCCGTGGTCGAACAGGGCACCCTCCCCACCCAGCGGACCGTGACCGGGACCCTCGCCACGATCGCCGAGCGCGCGCAGGTGGAGGGGGTGCGCCCCCCCTCGATCACCGTCATCGGGCCCGTCGCCGGGCTCGCGGAGCAGCTTGCGTGGCGGGAGGGCGGGATCCCGGAGCGGGAGGGCGGGATCCCGGAGCGGGAGGGCGGGATCCCGGAGCGGGAGGGCAGGATCCCGGAGCGGGAGGGCAGGATCCCGGAGCGGGAGGGCAGGATCCCGGAGCGGGAGGGCAGGATCCCGGAGCGGGAGGGCAGGATCCCGGAGCGGGAGGGCAGGATCCCGGAGCGGGAGGGCAGGATCCCGGAGCGGGAGGGCAGGATCCCGGAGCGGGAGGGCAGGATCCCGGAGCGGGAGGGCAGGATCCCGGAGCGGGAGGGCGGGATCCCGGAGCGGGAGGGCGGGATCCCGGAGCGGGAGGGCGGGATCCCGGAGCGGGAGGGCAGGATCCCGGAGCGGGAGGGCGGGATCCCGGAGCGGGAGGGCAGGATCCGATATCCCCTCAGCGGACGCGCCGTCGCGGTCACCCGCGCGCGCGCCCAGGCGAGCGGCCTCGCCCGTCAATTGCAAGCGCTCGGGGCCACCGTCGTACAGGCCCCCGTGATCCGCATCCAGCCAATAACGGAGGGTGGCAGCGGCCAATCCGCGCCGCTCGACCTCTCCCCCTACGACCTCATCTGTCTCACCAGCCCCAACGGCGTCGCCTACCTGTTCGAGCGTCTCGCCCAATCCGGTCGTCCCCCCACCGACGCGCGCGCGCTGGCCGGTGCGCAGGTAGCAGCGATCGGCCCCGGTACAGCGCACGCGCTGGCCGAACACGGGATCACCGCGGACATCGTCCCCGAGCGCTCCGTAGCGGAGTCCCTCGTGGAGGCGCTCGGGGAGCTCCCCATCCGCCACGCGCTGATCGCTCGCGCCCGCGAGGCCCGCGACGTGCTCCCCGACGCGCTGCGGGCGCGCGGCGCGGTGGTGGACGTGCTCGCGCTCTACGAGACGATCGCCGAGCCCCTCTCCGCGCCCGCGCTCGCCGCGGCGTGCGCAGCCGACTACGTCACCTTCACCTCCTCCTCCACCGTACGCTTCTTCCTTCACGCCGCCGGCGGCAGTGCCGAGCTCTCCCCGAAGACGCGCATCGTCTCGATCGGCCCCGTCACCAGCGCTACCCTGCGCGAGCACGGCCTGGAGCCCCACGTGGAGGCCCGGCGACACGACATCGAGGGGCTGATCGATGCGCTGCTCGCCGACGCGAGCCAAGCGCACTGACGGCACGCACGGGAGGGCGTAACCTGCCCGCTGTGACGGGTTTCGAGCGCCTCTTGGAGAATCGCAGCTGGTTGCGCCGCCGGCACCCATTCACACATTGGGTGGCGGAGAATGTATTCGTGCGCGACCTGCACGCCGCGCTCCGGGCAAGCGTCGACGCGCTCGCCGCCCGCGGCCTTGCGTCCTCCCCCGACAGCACTCGGCTCGGAAAGAATATGCACTACTCGGACGCGTACTCGTGGGACTTCCCGCCCGACATCGATGGCCCCCTGTCACTGTTCTACTCCCGAGCGTGGCACGATCTGATCGCGACGCTGGCCTCTGTTGCAGCGACACGAGACGTCAACGCGGCGGTTCACCACCATCCCATTGGGAGCCCGCACGGCTTCGTACATCAGGACGCTGCGCTTGTCCACTTCTCCGACCAGCCGCGCCCCGATGGGGTCAACCCGATGGATCTGCGCCGGTGCTCCTACATGTCCGGCGCGACGGCCCCAGGGGTGAAGGCTCGTCGGGCCACGAGGGCCATCACGATGATCTACTACATCGCCAACCACCCCGCACCCGAACCCGAGGGCGCGACGGGCCTTTACGCGTCGGCCACACAGCCGGTGGCGCGCCCGAGCCTGGCCGCCCCGCCAACCGACAACTCGCTCCTGATATTCGAGAACTCACCGGGCTCGCACCACTCCTTCATCGCCAACCCCCGCACACCCCGCACCTCGATCATTCTCTGGCTCCACCAGAGCTGTGAGACGGCGGCGCAGCGCTGGGGCGGGGCCCAGCTGGAAGGTGCCCGCCGCTGAGGGCCTATCCCTGTAGGGACGTGCTTCTGGGGCAGTCGAGGGTCAAGCGAGGCGCGGACGCAAGGGACGAAGGCGTGGCGGGCCCACGTCGAGCCCGAGGACAAAGCCTCGCGCAGGCCATCGGCCGCATCCAGTGTGCGGCCCTACAGGGATAGGCCCTAAGCTCAGGCCAGCCTGCTCTCGGCCCTGTCAATCACCAAGGTCCTACCGGTCATCGTCCCCCGATCGAGCGACAGCACGCCATCCACCACCCTGGCGGTGCTGACGATCGCGGGAAAGCTGTTGGGGGCGATCGCATTGACGCGCACACCCAGAGCAGCGTACTCGTCAGCCATGTGCATAGTGAGAAAATTCAGCGCCGCCTTCGACGCGCTGTACACACCCTGACCGAGCCCACAGTAGACGTTCACACCGGCGATGCTGGAGACGTTGATGACACATCTGTTCTCAGCGCGATTCTCGCGCTCGCGGCCCACCCAGAACGACCGCGCGATCTCGGCGCTCAGGAGCGCGGGGATGGAGACGTTGAGCATAAGCTGCTGCTGCATCTCCTCCAGGGCGGGACCGCGCTGGACAAGCGAGCCCCAGCGCGAGCGAACGGCGGCGTGGATGACGGCGTCGATCCGGTCGAACCGCGCGAGCGCGAGCTCGACAATCCGGCTCGACGCGTCCTCGCCCAGGAGATCCGAAGTGATCGCGAAGATCCGCTCTGCGTTGCCCGCGACGGGCTCCCCCGGGCGGAGGGGATCGATATAGAGGTCCCGCTGGGTGGGAACCGTTGGCATACGGGTGTGAAAGACACCCGCGATCGCATACTCCGAGCGCAGCTGCGCGCAGAGCGCCCGCCCCAGGCGGCCGCCGGCCCCGGTGATGAGCAGCACGCGTCTTGACATCACGCAATCATCTGCCCACGGGCCAGCGCACGATCGCGTTGCGACCCCAGAGGCGCTCCGCGTCTGCGGCGCTTTGATGGAGCCACAGGATCACCGAGCTGCGCGCGCGGCGGCGATTCCCGAGGAACGCGTGGTAGGAGTTTGGCCGGCATTCGAAGATCAGCATGCTGTTGTCAAACGGCGGGACAGCGCGCGCGGGGCGGGCGAGCGGGTCCCCTGCGGAGCGGTACAGCCCGGTCTCGCCGCCGTCGCCCTCCGCCCACGGGCCGTTGCCCAGGTAGAAGAGCATCGCGACCCCGCGCACCACCTCGACGGTCGCCGTCCCGGTGCGGGATCGGCCGTCGCGGTAGCTGCACACGCGATGATCCGAAAGCGCGATCCCCCGATCCCCGCCCGCCCTGCGCGGAAACCACCCGGGATTCAGGTCATTGTGGATGGCACCCGCGGCGCTGCCCGCGAGATGATGGTGAAGCCCGCCGTTGATCTCACCCGTGGCGGGCACCCCGGTCACACCCTCGAGCAGAGCATGCCACCAACGCGAGAAGAAGATGTGAAATGGGCTGGGCAGCGCAGGCGACAGCGGCATGGCCAGCGCGTCATACCCGGGAATGCTCCGCGACAGGCGATCCAGTTCCCCGGTCTCGCCCACGCCACGGTCGAGGATCTCCCCGAAGGCGGTCTCGAGCTCCCGGTAGACCGCAGGCGCGAACACGTCGCGGGCGAGGATGTGCGGAAAGGGATCGCTGCTGCGTAGCCACGCGCGGCTCCCAACGATCGCCCGCAGTCCCTCCTCGCTGCAGCTCGCCGGGGCCGCCGTGGGGAGCGTCGGGCGCCCATCAGCGGCCATGGTCCTCCGGGGGCGCGACCGTCACAGCGACGAGGTGCTCTGCGCTCTCGAGCTGCTCCCTGAGGTCCGTGTCAAGGACCGGGCGGAGGGTGACCGGCGGTATGTAGAGCGTCAGCGCCTGGTGCAGGGTCCCGCAGTGCGTCGGCATCTCGCGCAGCGTGAACGTCTCCCGCTGGGATGGGATCAGGGGGTGAGTCGAGGAGTAGACCGACATCACCCTGTGGTCGGGGGGGTAGAACTCGTAGAGGTGGTTGAGTAGGCGCGTGAACCGCTCCGGGCGGCTGATCCCCTCGGTGTAGAGGCTAGTCTCGACCGCCCCCACCTGCCACAGCAGGCATGGGACATCCGGCTGGAGTGGGCGCTTGCGCACCAGCAGCTCGGTGGCGTCGTACATCTGCAGGCCCTGGATCCCGGGATCGAGGCCGAGGTCGACGAGGATCGTGTCGAGCGCCGAGATCCCCGGCATGACCTTCGCGCCCAGCCCGAGGAACGCGGCGGCGCGAACGATCGCCTGGGAGGGGTAGACGTACACCATCGGGTGGCCGTACACCGCGAACGAGACCGGCGGGTTCTCCAGAGCGGCCTGGAGGACCGTCGAGGCCATGATGTCGTAGGCCGCCACCCGCGGGACACCCTCGCGATAGGCGGCGGGGTGGAGATCGGTGGCTGGAACCCCGAGGGAGTCGAAGTACTCGGCGAACCCAAAGCCAGCAGCCACGTAGTAGATGTGCGAGGAGCACCGCAGCGCGGCCTCAGCCTCGCGCGTGACGTGGCGAACGCTCTCGATGCCGAGGCCGACGATGTAGATGTCGTAGGGGCCCCGCCTGCGACCCCGAAGCTCGGCCCCGCCGTTCCCCGCCTCGCGCATGTCGTTTCCCCCCTCACGCCCTCCGTTCCCCACCCCACGCCCTTCGCTCCCCGCCCCACGCCCTTCGCTCCCCGCCCCACGCCCTTCGCTCCCCGCTTCATCCCTTTCGTTCCTCGCAACTGTCATCTGGGGTTGTCTCCGATCATGGATTCACACGTCATGGGCTGGCGGGCCGTCGGGCTCTATGACGCGCCCCTGTCGCCCGGTGCGGTGATGCCGGCTGTGCCCTCGCGCATGCGCGTCAGTAGCGCGTCGAGCAACTCTGCGCGCTGCTCGACCGGGGCATCGAGCACACGTCGTCCAAGGGCGTCAAGCTCCTCGTTCAGCGCGGCGAGCTCGGGCGGAGGATCGATCAGCGGCAGGAAGATGACGATCGCGACGACGATCACGACAACGACGAACTGGATCGGACCGGGCCCGGGGCCAGGGCCAGGATCGGGACCGGGACCAGGATCGGGACCGGGGCCAGGATCGGGACCGGGACCGGGACCAGGGCCAGGATCGGGGCCAGGATCGGGGCCAGGCCCGGGTTCAGGGCCAGGGCCAGGTTCGGGGCCGGGGCCGGGGCCGGGTTCGGGACCAGGTTCAGGGCCAGGCCCGGGGCCAGGATCAGGGCCAGGCCCGGGTTCGGGGCCAGGTTCAGGACCAGGCCCGGGTTCAGGACCAGGCCCGGGTTCAGGACCAGGCCCGGGTTCAGGGCCGGGGCCAGGTTCAGGGCCAGGCCCGGGTTCGGGGACATCGATGGGGAGGCCGGGTGGCCGGTTGGGGGGTTTCTCCCTGCGGGCGAGGCTCGCGGGGACCCGCTGCCCCTGGGGGGGCTCGTTCTGATGGGCGATCTCGCGGTAGGCGACTCGCCCGAACAGCTGGAGTGCCAAGGCGTCGCGGGCGATGAGCGCCGCCTTCTCGGCCGCGGTCAGGTCATAGCCCTCGAACGCGGACTCCTCCCCGGCGAGGACGCCGGCGAGAAACTCCTCGTCGTAGAGGGCGCGGCGAAAGATCGATTCGATATCGGTGATTGGCATAGGTTTCCGCCGTTCGACGGAGAAAGGTACCCACTGGAATCAGATATATGGGCGGAGTGCCCGTGTACCCCAGCGTTCACGGGCCGGCATCGAAGAATGTTGTTTCTATCCTCTACGCCCACACTGCTCGGCCATCCCCGCGTACACCTGCGTCGCACCGATTCCACCAACGAGCGTGCCCGTGCGCTCGCGCGGGCCGGGGCGCCCCACGGGACACTCGTCACCGCCGCCGAGCAGACCGCCGGGCGCGGGCGCCAAGGACGGCGCTGGAGCGGGCCCGCGGGGAGCGCGCTGTTGATGTCGCTGCTACTGCGCCAGCCCCCCCGCTGCTGGCGCTCGCCGCGGCCGTCGCCGTGTGCGAAGTCGCGGGCCCCAAGGCGCGCGTCAAGTGGCCCAACGACGTCGTGCTCGAACGGACACCCCGCCCCGCCCCGCCCCGCCCCGCCCCGCCCCGCCCCGCCCCGTCCGGGGTCGCGCTCGCCAAGCTCGCCGGCATCCTCATCGAGGGCCGTCCCCAGGAGGAGTGGGCCGTGCTCGGGATCGGCCTCAACGTGGCGGTGCGCATCGCCGACCTGCCCCCCGAGCTGAGCGATACCGCCGCCACGCTCGGGATGGAGCCCGAGGCGATCGAGCCGCTGCTCGCCGAACTGCTCACCGCCTTGGAGCAGCGCCTCGGCGACACTCCCACGCAGACACTCGACGCCTGGCGTGAACGCGACGCCCTGCGCGGGCGTTCTGTGTCTTGGTCGGCCGGTCGCGGCCGCGCCGCCGGAATTGACGACGGCGGGTGCCTCCTCGTGGAGCTCCCGGACGGAGGGCACACCGCGCTGAACGCTGGCGAGGTCCACCTCGTGCTCGACTAATCCTCCGGCGGCTTCGCTTTGGGGGCCCTCGCTCTGGGCGTTTTCGTGACCGTTTTCGTGACCGTTTTCGTGACCGTTTTCGGTTTGGTCGTGTGCGGTTTGGTCGTGTGCGGTTTGGTCGTGTGCGGTTTGGTCGTGTGCGGTTTGGTCGTGTGCGGTTTGGTCGCTTTTGGTGTAGTCGCTTTCACCTTCGTTGCAGGCGCGCCACCGGGCGATCCTTTCGCTTCGCTGGCCGCCTTCACCTCCGCCGCCGCCGACTCCAGGGATGTCTCGGCTGTTCCGCGGGCTTTGGCCGCCCGGGCCCGCGGACCACGCGATGGCCGCTTCGCCCTGCCGGCAGCTTTCAGCTCGCCGGTCGAGCTCTCGCCCCCAGCCGCCTTCGCCTGCTGCGCCTCGATCTCCAACGCCTTCGCCGCGATAGCTGCCCCCGCATCGATGGTCGCCTTAGCCTCGACAGATCGCCCCCGCTCGACGCTCGCTTGAGCGTCGACAGCTGCCCCCCGTTCGACGCCCGCCTTCGCGTCGACAGCGGCCCCCCGCTTGACGGCTGCCTTAGCGTCGACAGCTGCCCCTCCCTCAACGGCTGCCTTCGCATCGCCGGCTTTCTTCCCCTCCGCCGTCATCGCCTGCGCGTCGCCCTCGCCGATCGCCTTGGGCGTCTGCGCTGAGGACATCGCGGGAGCCGGCTTATGGGCTTTGTTGCGCCTGCGCTTGTTGTTGCGCGAGCGCCGCTTCGGGAAGTTGCGCAGCAGCTCGCGCGCGAGCGCGGGGGGCTTTCTCGCCATCCGCGTGCGCGCACCCCGCAGCGCCTCCTCGGCCTCAGGCGTATGCGCCAGCGCGGCCGCGAGTAGCGCGGCGGCGAGGCGGCGGTCCTGCTTGCGCGAGGCGTGGATCAACCGGCGCGCGTTGCGCGCGTGCGCGCCCCCGGAGGAGTTCACGAGCAGGCCCAGCAGGCGCTTGGTCTCCGGCCAACGCTGCACCGCGTACTCCTCGTGCAGGTCCCGCGTGTACTCCGCCAGGCGCCAAATCCACGCGCTCGCCTGGTCGCGGCGGCCGATGCGCCTCTCAACCAGCGCCCGCAGCATGATCTTCGACGCCTCCCGGCGCTCGTCCCGAGTCCACGCGCCGATCACGTCGATCGCCGTGTCGAACGCGTCCGGGTCGCGGCCCGCCGCGATGTCCGCCAACGCGCGCAATCTCAGCTGCGCGTTCTTGTTGCGCTGCACCGCGGTGATCAGGAAGCGGCTCTTGAGCTCCCCCGTGCGGTCGAAGTGCAGCATCGCTCTCGCCCGCCGCCACCCCGTCGCCGTCACCCGCGCCCCCGCCAGCGCCGCCCACACGTGCTGCTCGCCGTAGTCCAAGTGCTCCACCGCGATCCGCCACAGCTCGCGCTCGAACACCGCGAACCGCCGCTCCTCCTCCGCGCACACCGGCAGCACCCGGCGCTCCACCCGCATTCTGCGCCCCCGCCCGCGGCGCACCGGCCCGACCACGATCGCGCCCCCGCGGTACACGTCGCGGTCGAGCAGCGAGTGCAGCGTCACCACCGGGTCGTCGTGCTTGGTCGCGGGGTGCACGAAGTCCACCACCAGCCCCGCCTCCTTGCCCGGGTGCCGGCGCGTGACGCGCCCCACACGCTGCTGGTAGATGCGCTTGGACGCCGTCGGCGCCAGGTGCACGCAGACCGTCGCCCGCGGGCTGTTCCACCCCTCCGCGAGCAGCTGCGCGTTTATCAACACGTCGATCTCCCCCCGCTCATAGCGCGCCAGCACCGCCGCCAGCTCGCGCTTCGGGGTCTCCCCCGAGACCCCCTGCGCCTTGATCCCTTCCGCGCGGAACGCCTCCGCGAGGTTGTACGCGTGGCGCACCCCTGCCGCATACACCACCCCGGGCACCCCGTTGAAGCGGGTCTTATAGAGGTTCGCCGCGGCCAGGTTGAACGGCTGCTGGTCGAGCAGCTCCGCCAGCTCCTCCTGGTCGAACTCCGTATCCACCTCGCCCCGCCGCAGCGGGACCTTCGCGATCGTGCGCACCCCCACCCCCGGGGAGATCCGCACGCAGCGCAGCGGCGCGATCACCCCCCGGCGCGCCGCCTGCGCGAGATCGAAGCGCGAGGTCTGGGTCGGGAACAGGTCCGTCACGTGGCGCGCAATCAGCGCCCCCGTGGCGGTCATCCCGATGAAGATCGGCCCCGTCCACTCGCGGATCGCGCCGCTCGTCTTCTCCCCCAGCGCCGTGTGCGCCTCGTCGCAGATCACGATCGTGTACGCGCTCGAGATCCGCCCCGCGTTACGTACGAACCACTGGTAGGTCTCCACCGACACCGGGCCCTTGGTGGAGTCCTCCCCCACATACAGCGGACGGCTGATCCTTTTCGAATAGCCCCGCATCCGCAGCTCACCCAGAAACTGATCCACGAGGTTGCGCCGGTGGGTGAGGATCAGGATGCCGCCCGTCTGCGAGGCCTCCACGAAGCCCAGCGCCGCTACCGTCTTACCGGCGCCCGTGGCGTGCTCGAACCAGAAGCGCTTCGCCGCGTTGGGGTCCTCCGGCTGGTCGGGGAGCGCCTCCTCCTCGTCCTCGTCCACCCAGTCCTGCGGCTCCTCCTCACTCTCGGACTCCTCCTCGTCGACCTCCTCCGGGAGCGGCTCGAGCTCCTCCTCGAGGTCTCCCAACTCCTCCTCTTCCTCGTCCCGCACCTCCCGCACACCGCTGTGCGGATCCTCCTCATCGTCCGCATCCCCCCCCACTCGCCCCTCACGCTCATCCCCGAGCTCCTGCTGCGCGGGCGTCCCGCCCCGGGCGGGCGCTCCGTTCGCATCCGGACGTGCGGGGGCGCCGTTGCGGGCGCTCGGAGCGGCGCCGCGCCCACTCTCGGCGGCCGTCCCGTCCTGTCCGTCGGCGCCCAGGATCGCCGCGGAGGCCAGCAACTCCGGCGAGGCCATCATCACCGCTGCGCCCCGCCCGTTGCCGTTGCCCGCGCTTCGTTCCGCCTCCGCCAGCAGCGCCGTGAGGGTCCCCGAGAGCGCATCCACCTGGTGCGCGGAGAGCACCGTCCCGTCGTTCAGCCGCGGCTCCTCGTCGGAGAGCACTCGTTCGAGGCCCAGTAGCAGCGAGAACTCCCGCCGCCACGCCGTCGAGGGATATTTGGCGTTCTCCTCCAGCTCCCGCAGCGCCGCGTCCAACGCACGGCGGCGCGGGGTCGCGGACCCGCCCACCCGGGCGAGCGCCACCGCGGGATCCTCCCCCTCGTGCAGAAAGCGCTCTTGGACGAGCTTCTCCGCACGCGCAATATCAGCGGAGCTCGGGATCGGCGCGGCCGCGAGGGCCACTGGTGTGGACTCAGCCATAGGAGGCTCTGTGGACTTCGAGATGGAGCCGCCGCAGAAAGGAGCTCGGCGAGGCTCGGAGCGTCGACACCGTGCCGACCGACCCCCGGGTACATCGGAGCAACCGGCCCCGACGTACCTTCAGGATATAGCACGCCGCGGCCGACGTGAAGTGCACGCCCAGAATTGGTCCATCTGGCACCCTTAGCGCGTGGCGCCCAAGCATCTGATTGGCCTCGCCGGCGGGCTCGTGCTCGTCGCGCTGCTCGCCGTCGGGCTCGTGCAGCTGGCGGGGCGCTCGAACTCCACCACAGGCTCCACTACGAAGCTGACATCCGCGCAGATGCACACCATGCTCGCCGACTCCCCCGCCCCGCTTGCAGCGCTGCACGCCCAGGCGGGGGAGCTGCTAGGCGACGGCCACGGGGCGCTGCGAGCGCGCTTGGTCGCGCTGCACGGGTGGCCTGTGGTGGTGAACAAGTGGGCCTCCTGGTGCGGCCCCTGCAAGGCGGAGTTCGCCGCCTTCCAGCGCGCCGCCGCAAACCTTGGGCGCCGCGTCGCGTTCATCGGGATCGACTCCGGCGACACCTCCCGAACCGAAGCGCTCGAGTTCCTACGCTCCTTCCCCGTGAGCTACCCCAGCTACTACGACCCCAGCGGCCAGCTCGGCCTCGAAGTGACCGACTCATCCTTCACCCCCGTCACCGTCTTCTACAACCGCCACGGCGAAGCGTACCCCCGTCAAGGCGCCTACTCCAGCGTCGCCAAGCTCGAACGCGACGTCGAACGCTACGCCCTGGAAGCGTGAGCCCCGCGAGTGTCACCCCCGACGCGCCCCGCTCCGCCCCCGAGACCGGGCCGCGTTTGCCTGTGTCCAGCCCGGAGGGTCGGTGAGCCTTGCCTGAGCTGCGCGTGGACCCCATTACCGGGTTCAAGGTGATCGTCGCCGGGGAGCGCTCCCGACGGCCCGGGGGTGAGCCGGTGTGCCCCGCACCCGTGCCGATCGACCCCGAGGGGGATCCCTTCGCCGATGGCCACGAGGACCGCACCCCTCCCGAGCTCTACGCGCTGCGGCCCGGCGGTCGCGGAAGGAGTGTGGTCGGTGGGACCAACGCTCGGGGCGCGGACTTTGCGGGGGTCGGAGTCGATGGGGATGATATGGATGGGGATGAGATGGGTCGGGATGCCAACACCCCGGGCTGGACCGTCCGAGTCGTGCCTAACTTGTTCCCCGCTCTCACCCCCGCTTCCCGACTGCGCGACCCGCCCCCCGGCGGAACGCCGGCCATCCCAACCCATTCAACCTCCGATCGTCCCGCCACCGCGGACGCCCGTCCGGACCTCTTCACCGCGCTGCCCGCCACCGGGGCGCACGAGGTGATCGTCAACGGACCCCAGCCCGTGCTCTCGCTGGCGGAGCTGCCCGTCGAGCAGGTGCTCGCCGCCGTGGGGGTGTGGCGGGAGCGGATGCGCGCGCACGCGGACAGCCCTTACGTGCAGCTGATCGTCAACGAGCGCCGCGAGGCTGGAGCCTCGCTGCCCCACACCCACGCCCAGCTCTACGCGCTCGACTTCGTGCCCGCCGACGTCGCCCGCGAGCGTGAGCGCGCCGGGGCCTACGCCACCCGCACCATGGGTCAGGATCTCCTCGGCGATCTACTCGCCGAGGAGGTGCGCCGCGGGGAGCGCATCGTCGCGATCGACGAGGAGGCCGTGCTGATCGCCCCCTACGCCTCCCGCGTGCCCTACCAGCTGATGCTGATCCCCCGCCGGCCCCGCGCGCGCTTCGAGGACGATGGACCCACTGGGGCCGCCCTGCTGCACGACGGCCTGCGCCGCCTCGCCCGCCACTTCGGATCGAGCCCCCCACTGAATCTCTGGGTGCGCACCGCCCCCCGCGGTGTGGAGCGCTTCTGCTGGCGCATCGACGTGCTCCCCCGCCTCACCCACCTCGCCGGCCTCGAGCTCTCCACCGGAGTCAACCTCAACATCGTGGCCCCCGAGGACGCCGCCACCACGCTGCGCGACGTCTAGCCGGTAGGCTGCGACCGTGTCGCCCGTCGAGCGCTTCGTTCCGCGGTTCGCCGCGGAGCCCCCCCAGGAGGGATTGCCCTACGGCCGCTGGGCCGAGCGTCTGGAACGGGAGCTGCTCGCCGCGTGCCTAGAGCTACAGGACGCCCACGACGATCTGGGGGAGCCCCTAGGAGAGATCCGCTGGTTCCCCGATCGCACCTGGCACGGGCGCACCTACGTACCCGCCACCGCACCCACCTCGGGGGGCTATGAGCTGTTCGGTTACGTGCGCTTTGTGGCACCCGGCGAGGAGGGGGGCGAGCCCAGCGACTTCTCCGCCCACGTCGATTACACCGACGAGACCGCCGCGGCCAACCCCGAGTGGAGCCTCGACCTCTGCGACGAGGTAATCGGGCGCTGGCGCGGCTATAGCGGAGACCTCGCCGCGATGACGCTCGTGTGGGGCCGCCCCCTCGTGGCGGGTGGGAGCATCGCCACCGCCGAGCTCGACGGCCTCGCCGTCGACCAGTGCGAGCTCCTCGAGGATCGCTTCACCCTGATCGCCCCCGACGACTACCGCCACTATCTGCTCGAGATCAAGTTGTGGAGCGCGAAGGGCAAGGAGCTCGCCCATGAGTCGCTGTACGAGGGGGATGGGGACGGGGACGAAGACGCCTAGCAAAGGTCACATCGATCGATAAACCCTGTCGGAACTTCAGCGGAGAGGGGAATCTGCCGAGTAATGGTGCATGCCACGACGGCGTGCGCGTCTCAGCCTGACCGGCCAGGTCGCGCTGCTGAGCCTGGTCCCGATCCTTGCGCTTGGGTTCGTCCTCGCGCGGGTCCTCCAGGTGCAGATCGTCCAGCGCACGCTCGCCGACGCGGGGCAGTCCGCGCAGCTGGTGGCGCGCATGGGGGTCCAGCCGTGGCTCACCCCCCGCGACCTGCACGACGGCCTCAATGCGCAGAGCATCCACGCGCTGGACGCGCAGTTGCAGACGCGCTCCGTGAGCAATCTCGCGCGGATCAAGATCTGGAGCGCAGCCGGCAGGATCGTCTACTCCGACGACCACACCCTGATCGGACACACCCTTGGGGGAGATGACGATGACCTCCACGACGCCCTCGCCGGGAAACCCCATCCGGCGCAGTTGGTCACGCCCACCCTCCACACCGAGACCGCCGGCGAGGTCGGCCTTGGACGGCTCGTGGAGGTTTACGTCCCACTCCGCTTCACCCCCTCCGGCCCACCCGCGGGAGCGTTTGAGATCTACCTGAGTTACGCCCCGATCGCAGCCTCGATCAGCGGCGACGAGCACATGATCGCACTGCTCGTGTTCCTCGGCCTCGCCCTGCTGTGGGGGATCCTCTACAGGATCGTCGCCTCCGCCTCCAAGCGGCTGCGCCGACAGGCACAGGAGAACGACCGTCTCGCACGTTACGACCAGCTCACCGGACTACCCAACCGCACCCTCTTCCGGGAGCGCCTCGTACAAGCGCTGCGCGCGGAACGCCCACGGGGCGTGGGGAGCTGGGGAGCGGGAGCTGCAGCCACGCGAGGGGAGCGGGGAGACGACACCCTCACACACACGGGAGCAGCAAGGACCGGTGTCGCGGTGCTGCTGCTCGACCTCGACGCGTTCAAGCAGGTCAACGACACCCTCGGCCATCAGGCCGGGGACGCCGTGCTGCGCGAGGTGGCCAAGCGCCTGCGCGCCAAGCTCGACCCCGACATCCTCCTCGCCCGCCCGGGCAGCGACGAGTACGCGATCCTGCACCCCCGAGCCACGAGCGAAGCGGAGGCCCTCGCGGTCGCCGCGCTGGCCCACTCGGCGCTCGAGCTGCCCGTGACGGTGGACGGGGTGGCCCTCAACGTGGAGGCGAGCATCGGGATCGCGCTCTTCCCCGACCACGCCACGGACGCCGACACGCTGTTACAGCGCGCCGACATGGCGCTCGATCGCGTGCGCTCCCGGCGCGGGCGCGTGGAGGTGTATTCGCCCGAGCAGGGGCACCTTGGAGCCGAGCGCCTGGCGCTGCTCGGGGAGGTCCGCCCCGCGATGGAGCGGGGCGACTTCACGCTCTACTTCCAGCCCCAAATCGCCCTGCGCACCGGACGCGTCACCGGGGTTGAGGCACTGCTGCGCTGGCACCACCCCGAGCGGGGCATGATCCCCCCGCTGCAGTTCATCTCACTGGTCGAGCGCACCGCGCTGGTGGGGCCTGTGACCCTGCACGTGATCGACCTCGCCCTGCGCCAATCCGCGTGCTGGCGCGAGGGGGGCCTGGAGCTCGGGATGTCGGTCAACCTCTCCGTCTGCAACCTCCACGACCCCGAGCTCCCGGGGCAGATCGAGTCGCTGCTCGCACTTCACACCGTCCCCGCCGCCGCGCTCACCCTCGAGGTCACAGAGAGCGCCGCTATGGCCGACCCCGACGTCGCCGCCGGCGTGCTCGGGGCCTTGCGCGACCTCGGGGTGGGGGTCTCGATCGACGACTTCGGCAGCGGCCACGCCTCGATCGCCTACCTCGCCAAGCTGCCCGTGGGAGAGCTCAAGATCGACCGCTCGTTCGTCACCAACATGTGCGAGAGCCCCCGCGACGAAGCGATCGTGCGCACCACCATCGACCTCGCCCGCCACCTCGAGCTGCACGTCGTCGCCGAGGGCATCGAGAGCTCCGACGTCTGCGAGCGCCTCGCGGGGATGGGTTGCGACACCGGCCAGGGCTACCTCATCTCCCGTCCCGCCCCCGCCGAGGAGCTCACCCCGTGGCTCACCGAGCGCGCCGACGGGGACTGGGTCGCCGCGGGGTCCGTGGCGTAGCGGTCGAGGCGGGGGCCACGGGCGTAGCGGTCGAGGCCGTGGCGTAGCGGTCGAGGCGGGGGCCACGGGCGTAGCGGTCGAGGCCGTGGCGTAGCGGTCGAGGCGGGGTCCGTGGCCTAGCCGGCGTAGCAGTCGAGGCAGGGTCCGCGGCGTAGCCGTCGAGGCAGGGTCCGCGGCGTAGCCGTCGAGGCGGGGTCCGCGGCGTAGCGGCCGGAGGTACGCTGACGTTCGATGTGTGCCCTGTACCCTGACGCTCGATGCGTGCCCTCGTACAGAGAGTCGCCCGTGCTGCCGTGCACGTGGAGGGCCGCGAGGTCGCGAGCATCGGCCCCGGACTGCTCGTGCTGCTGGGGGTAACCCACGAGGATGACCTCGAAACGGCCGAGCGGCTGGCCGACAAGGTGCGCGCCCTGCGCATCTTCGCCGACGCCGAGGGCCGCATGAACGAACCCTTGGGCGAGCGCGAGATCCTGTGCGTCAGCCAATTCACCCTCTACGGGGACACCGCGCGGGGCAACCGCCCCAGCTTCGCCGCCGCCGCGGCCTCCGCGCACGCCGCGCCGCTGTACGAGCGCTTCTGCGACCGTGCCGCAGCGAAGCGGGGGATATTCGGTGCCCACATGGTGCTCGAGCTCGTCAACGACGGGCCCGTCACGCTGCTGCTGGAGGGGTGATTACACTCCTCGGAATATGTCGAATGACAAACATCCACGGCGACAAACATCCCACCTCGTGGGTGGGGAGGAGGATCGATGACTGAGCGTAGGCCCGTGAAGACCGAACACCATCTCGCCCGGGCGCTGCACCCCAGCCCCGCCGTGCTCAGGCAGGCGATGGGCGAGGCCGAAGGCTTCAACGCGAAGTTCGCCGTGCTCATCACCAGGCTGGTCGGCACGATGTGGTGCGCCTACCTGTTCGGCGCAATCGCCCTGCTCGGCCTGGGCCCAGCGCTCAAACCCGGCGGCGAGGGAATCGTGGCCTGGATCGCCCAGACGTTCCTGCAGCTGGTGCTGTTGTCGGTCATCATGGTGGGGCAGAACGTGCAGAGCCTCGCCGCGGATGCGCGCTCGGCAAATACGTTCAAAGATGCCGAGACGATCCTCGACCGTCTCGATGTGCACACCCAGGGTGGCCTGCAGGTGATCCTCGAACGCCTCAACGAGATCGCCCCCGAGACGGCTGCCTCCGGCGATTCCGGCGCGAGCAAGCCCGCCTGACACCCAACCTCGAGCCCACCTGCCACCTACCCAATAGTCAGGTTTCAAGGCCGTTACCAAATCGGCCGGCCGCGCCACCCATCGGTGCGTGGAGGCAGACCCACTGAGCCAGGCTTCAAGCCCCCACCAATTCGGGCGGGGGGACTTCAGCGCGCGCTTCTTCGCGCAGTTCGTCGGCGATCCGCTGTGCGCTGACGTTTGCCCAATCGGTCGTGCTGAGCAACCCGAGCAGCAGGACCGCCCCGCCACACCCGGCGACCAGCCACCAGCCGGCGTGACTGGCCTGAACGAAGCCGGACCCGAACGTACCCCCCAGGCCCGCGGCCGCGATCGAACCAGCAAGCGCGACCCCGAGGGTCTGACCGACCTGGCGCGAGGTCGAGGCCACCGCGGCCGCAACCCCGGCCTGCTCGGGGGGCATGCCGAGCACCGCGGTGGTCGTGATCGGCGGGTTCACCATGCCGAAGCCGATCCCGAAGATGAAGTAGGCGGGGAGCAGCGAGGCCAGCGGCGTACTCGGGCTGAGACCACTCAAGAGCACTCCCCCCAGCATGATCCCGATCCCACCGACCAGCAGCCCCACGCGCGGCCCACGCGATCCCACCAGGCGGCCCGAGAGGGGAGCGAAGATCAACGTCATCGCTGCGATCGGGAGGGTGTAGAGGCCCGCCGTGAGCGGCGCTAGTCCGCGTACCTCCTGCAGGTAGAGGGTGTTGAGGAACAGGAAGCCCCCCAAGGCAGCGAAGGAGCAAACCGCAATCACGCTGGCGCTCGAGAAGGGGACGCTTCCGAAGAAGCGCAATTCCAGCAGCGGCTCCCTGCGTTTGGCCTCATAGACGATCAGGGCCACCAGCGCGACCGCGGCGAGTGCGAACAGGCCGATACTCTGCTCCGAGAGCCACCCCGCGGAGGGGGCCTCGATGATCGCGTACGTCAGCGAGGCCAGCAGAACGATGACGAGCACCTGGCCAACCGGATCGAGGCGACGGGGATGCGGGGCGCGTGACTCGGGCACGAAGCTCAACGTGAGAGCCAGCGCGATGAGGCCAATGGGGATGTTGATCCAAAAGATCGACCGCCACCCACTCGACTGCACGAGCGCCCCGCCCACCACCGGACCAAGGGCCAGGCTGATGCCGACGGTCGCGCCCCATATCCCGATCGCCTGCGCGCGTTCCCGCGCATCGGTGAAGACGTTGCGGATGATCGACATCGCCACCGGGTTGAGCATCGACCCCCCAATCGCCTGGAGCATGCGAAAGACCACCAGCCACCCGAGGCTGGGCGCCGCGCTGCACAGCAGCGAGCCGAGCGTGAACAGCACCAGCCCGGTCGCAAAGACGCGGCGGCGGCCCAGCCTGTCGCCCATCGATCCCGACAGCATCAGCAGGCTCGCGAGCACAAGCGTGTAGGCGTCCACCGTCCACTGCAAACCCGAGACTCCCGCGTTCAGCTCGCGCCCGATCGAGGGCAGCGCGACGTTCACGATCGTGTTGTCCAGACCCACGATCAAGAGGCTCATGCAGCAGATCGCGAGGATCAGCCGGCGTCGCCCGCGGGAGGGCTCCGAGCTCGGGTTCGAGCCGTTGCGCTCCGCGCCAGTGCGTCCGGCGTCCAGACCCATCGCGCCTCTACTCATGCTTTTTTTCTCTCTCTTGCCCGCCTTTTCTCACGAGCCCAAGCTAGCGGCTGCAAAGCCGTCTACCCGCGCCCAGGTGCCCCTCCGCCCTTCCCACGCGAGGTGTGTAACGCTCGGCGCCTGGCGGCCATTACATATACGAGCATGGAGCGGCGGGTCAGATTTGAGTTGCTGTACAGCGAGCATGCGCCCGCCGTCAAGGCGTACATCCAGCGCCGGGCGCAGTCTTCGGTCGCGGACGATCTCGTGCCGAGGTGTTCATGGTGTGCTGGCGACGCCTGGACGAGCTCCCCGCCGAGCCGCTGCCGTGGCTGCTCGGCGTCGCACGGCGCGTGCTCAGCACCCAACGCCGCGGCGAACGACGCGGCGCCGCCCTGCATCGGCGGCTCACCGAAAGCGGCACGCCGCGACCGGCCGTGGGGGCGCTCTCCCCGGTTGTGGGCTCCACCGGCGCCGCGCTGCGCGATGCGCTCGAGCAGCTCAGCGAGACCGATCGCGAAATCCTGCTGTTGATCGCCTGGGAGGGGCTCTCACCCACACAGGCTGCGACGGCGCCCGCCGACGTCGCAGCCTATCGCCGGCTCTACCGCGAACGGCCGCTCAGGCTCGTCGGCCGCGAGCGCCAGGATGGTCACATGAAGGCGACGTTGCGTTCGCCTTCCGCTCGTTCCACGCGAAGCCCGTCGCAATCATGGCGGTGGTCGTGCTCGTCGACCCCCGCACCTACCTGCCGGTTATCCAACGCACAGTCAACCTCCTCCCCAGGCACCGGCGCCAGGGGCAGGTGGAAAGCGAACTGCTCGGCTACCGGCGCCTCCCGGGCGGCGCGGCGAGCGAAGCCCTGCTGAAGCTGTCCACGCAGCATCCGCGAGCGCGCGTCGTGGGTAGCCCTACCACTCCCAGCAGCCCAACGACTCCCCAATCACGACACTCGCACTACATCCGCGAGCGCATGCCGTAGCTGGCCCTCGGCTGTCGTGACTGCACCTCTCGAGGCCGCCGCTCGATCAACGCCTCACCCACGGTCGAACCGATCGGTAGGAGCGGGCCGGGATGGTTCAGGCTGTGCACCAGTGACATATTTCCCATCGGTCGCGGCTGCGCTCGGCGAGGCCAAGCGTCACCGCGACTACGCGGATGCTCAGCGCCCGAGCTTGACGGGAGCGAGTGTCACCGCGACCGCCGTTCCGGCGGCGTGTTTGCTGCCTGCGCGCAGGCTCTGATGTCTCACGACGTGCCGTCCGTGCCCGCGGGGCGGCCAGGTGACATGACCGAGCTTGCAGTGCGCCGCGCGCAGGGCCCGGCGGGATTGCGTTAGCGTGTCGCCCTTCAACGCGGGGACGACGCACTGAGAGTTCGCAGCTTCCCTACCCCTTCGTTCGCCTTCTGCTTCGGCATGTTCGATTTCTTCATGGCGCCTCTGTGCCGCCGCCGCAGCCTGTCGTTCTTCGGCGGTCTTCCTTTCTTCAGCCACCTTCGCTTCGCGTTCGTTATATTCGACATTTTCCTTCGCCTGCTGTTCGGCGGTCTTTTCTTTGGTGCGGCGTTCTGCGGCTTCTTTGGCTTCGCGTTCTAGGCCTTCCTCGACCGGCTTGGATCCTTCCGCAGAGTAGGCGCCAGCGGCCACCGGGACGGCGAGCAGCAAGCAGGATACGGCGCACACAACGAGTCTTAGACGCATGGCGGAGATCATAGTCCATCCGTTTGATCGATCAACGCGACAGCGTCGATCAAGAAGAGATGGGATGCGGCCTGATGCTTTGTGCCGATGCCCGGGAGGGGCGTTGCGAGGACCAGTTGAATCCGCTCTGTGGCGGTAGCTCGCAGTGCCCGCAGAAGTCGAACCACGGCAGCCTGATCGCCTGCCCGCCGACGGCGACACCGAACACCACCACTAACGACCTGATCTCCTAAACTTCGGCGGTGAACAAACACCGTCTTCGACGAGAAGGCACTTGGGGAGGAACAGCGGGGCGCCGGCTTCTCGCCACGTTCTTTGCCCTGGGAGCCGCTGGCGCGATCATTCGGAGAGCTGGAGGCCATCACCCCGCGCCCACCCATCCCAAGCGGGAGGCGAACGTTGCCAGGCCTACAGCTTATCTCCCCGAGGGAAGCCAGCATCATGGGACGGACACAGCAGAGTCGCGGGCTGATGTCGATGGCCTTATAGACCCGCGCCAAGGCCGGCGTACGAGGGTGATTAGTGGGCTTTTGCTGGCCACTGCAGTGTTGCTCGCATTCGTCGGCTACCGGTGGACCAAAACCGTTAGTTCGCCAAACTTTCCGATCCACTGCATCGGATACATACACGGCTCGTGTCATGAGGAGGAGAGCGGCATCTCTCTCTACATCAATCATCCTGCCGACCCGGTTGCGTTGGTTGTCTCGTACGCGCGCGGCGGCGCTAATCAGACAGGAGAACAGGAGTCGATGCGCATCGGCGCAAACGTGCCCGCCGGCCAGTCGCTCACGTGGACAATCGAGCTGTACGGCGTAACTCAGCTAGTACCGGAGGACTTCGGCCCCTCGGGTCCCAAGCCGCGCCGACGGGTGGAGCTCGCTGAAAATGTCACGCTCCGCTCTGTGTACGAGCCCACACCCAACTCGGGAAACACAATACAAGTCCTTGAAGGCACAATCACTGGACCGGTGTATGGCTATTCCACGCTCAAGGCGACGAGCACCGTGCCGAGCAGCTTTGTAGTTTCCGGCGAGGATTTAATAGACGGCGACGCGACTGCTTCTGTAGTCTCGCAAAATCGCAAGTGGATCGTCGGAGACTTACCCTTTATTGTCGCGACCCCACCCGAAAAGGTGCCAGGGTCACCAGCCGACGCGCCAGGGTTTGCGGCGGGACCCTTGCCAACTCCTGGCATCTGGTATTACCCAAAGTACTCATTCATTGACGAGTCATATACAAGGCCCATTGCAACGCAACTTCTCTACTCTGAATCTCCGCCGAGCGCCGTTGGAAACACGGACTGGCAGGGCTCGGGATATGTACACGGACGATTCGTGCTCGAGAGTTTGAACGCTCAGGATCACGACCAAGAACACCAATTTTGGGCTGGCATTGCCCTTGGGCTGGCAGGTGCATGCCTGCTCGCCGCAGTCCAGACCCTGGGGACCTTCAGGTTTCGACGCGCACGTCTGCAACCATGACAGCGGACCGCGGGGAGTAGCTCGATACAGCCGGTGCTACCGACGACAACCTATGGCTACGGCCGCCTCGCTACCGCCGTGATCGCTCGGACGTCGCGGCTTTGAGGCGTCGCTAGTCAAAACGCCACGGCCCATTTCTCCACGACCTCGCGGGCCCCTCGGCACGATTTGTCCTGCCGGCGCGCGGACGCTACACCTTGGCCTAACCGTGCCGCTCGTGGGGAGCGGCGCTGTCGAGCATCGTCCGAGCCTGCTGGCAGGCTCATCCCCATGGCTGGAATCGCCTCCTCGCCGTTTGCCATCCGAGTGGCCGGGCTCGCGACGCCGCAAGTCCAGTTCGCAGCGCAAGCCGACAGTGGGAGGGCTGGTGTATGAGTGGGCGCTACTGCGACACGCTGGACTACGAGCAAGGGGTGCGGATCGTTGTGGAGTTCATGACCGATCGCCGTGATGTCGTGGACTATGCCGTGGTCCTCACGATCGATGACGAAGGCAACGAGGCGACCGTGCGCGTGTACGACGGGGCGCACGGCACCAACGACATGCACCGGCATAGCCGAAGCGGAGAGAAGACGCTGGCGGAGACGTTCCATGCCGGTACTCTTGGGGAAGGGATGCGGGCGGCGATCACCGTCGTCGCACAGGCTACGAGGAGATGATCCGAGCATGGTGCGCAACGTGAACCCGGCCGAATCGCCCACCGCGAAGGCGATGGACCGCGCGATCGACATGGGGATCGAGGGTAACTCGCCCTACCCCGAGCGCGCGGCATTCGTGGACGCCGACTCGCCCCACGCCGGCCACGAGATCGCACGAGCGCTCGACGACGGCTACGCCGTCGTGCTCGTCTCCGCCGACGGGCGCGAGCGGATCATCACCGCCAAGGCGCTCGCCGCGAGCGTCTGATCTATAGGATATGACCGTCAGGTCCGGGGCGGCTTGAGGTCCTTCGCGCCTGCGGACCTGGTTCGAGCTTGCAGGCTGAAAGCGAGGGGTCGCTGACGTCAGCCTGTGAACTCCGGAATGAAATGCCCGCGTGGCGCATGCAAGCCGGCACCTAGATGGTTCGACTAACGACGTATAGGTGTCCAAAAATGCACCTGCCAGGAGTCGAACCTGGATCCACCGCTCAGGAGGCTGACTCCGCTGATGGGCGGAGAGGCCGGATTTATAGGCGGTTGCTGGTGATTCGGCCGGTCCGGTCTGATCTTGGATTGGGCGGGATTGGGCGCGATGGGCGGGGTTTGGGCAGCGGGATGGGAGCTGCTGCCCAAACAGTCGGGCGGCTGCACCCCGATTGGGATTCACCGGACCCGGCCGGCGTAGGAGCGTTGACCTGGGCGGTATCCTGGATCAGCGATGGCTACCCGCAAGATCAATCTGATGCTCGATGAGGAGCTGGTCCGCCGCGCACGTCGCCAGGACACCGGCGAGGCCAGCAAGAGCGACGTGCAGGTCGTCGAGGACGCGCTCGCCGTATTCCTCGGCCTGCGCGCGCTTGAGGATGCGCGAGCGCAGGGCACCCTGGAGGCCGATGAAGCCGACCGGCTCGCGGTGCAGGAAGTTCGAGCGGCGCGACGGGCGGGCCGCCAGGCTGCGTGATACGCGCGGTCATAGACCCGAGCGTCTTCGTCTCGGCATTTATCGGCAACCCTGACGCCGGGCCGGGCCGGCTCGTTGAGGCATGGCGCGATCGTCGGTTCGTCCTTGTCGTCTCACCGCTGCTGCTCGCCGAGCTTGGGGAGGTGCTGTCGCGACCCAAGTTCGCCCGTTGGGCGGGCGATGGAAGGGGTGATGCCTACGTCGCTGGGTTTGGGGCTCGCAGCGAGCACCAGCTGGACCCGCCTCAGCCACCGTCCCCGGGGGTGCGAGATCCCGACGACGACTATCTCGTCGCGCTGATGCACGCAACACATCCCGATTTCCTCGTGTCTCTCGACCGCGATCTGCTCGATGTCTACCTTGACGGCATAACGGTTGTCGATCCGGCCGTCTTCGTCAGCCAGTTGGAGCAGGCCGAGGGCTGAGAACCCGTGGTTTCCCGCACGCCGCTCGTTAGCATTGATCCGTCCCATGAGCAACCTTCGCCTTCTCGCCCGGATCATCGCCGTTGAGCCGCTGGACGGCTTCCGGCTACGGCTAACGTTCACCGACGGACTGGTCCGCGAGGTCGATCTCTCGGGCGATCGTTGGGGGCCGATGGCTGAGCCGCTGCAAGACCCCGCCTACTTCCCCCAAGTGAGCGTCGATCCCGAACTTGGCACCGTCGTATGGCCGAACGGCTACAACCTCGATCCCGACGTGCTCCACGGCGACCATGAGCCTGTCGGTCGGCCTGCCGCACAGGCATCGCGGTAGTGCGCAGCACACCCTTCTCACCGAGGTGCAGCCACTTGACGGATGCACGGTGCATGTCCGGTTCGAGGACGGCACTACGGCCGACGTAGACCTCTCCTACCTGCTCGACTACGGTGGCGTGTTTGAGCCGCTGCGCGACCCGGCCACTTCGCGCAGCTCCGTGCGGACGCCGGTGCCGGCACAATCGTCTGGCCCAACGACGCCGACATCACGCCCGAGACGCTGTACGCACAAGCGCAGCAGCGCGCCGCTGCGGCTGCGGGCTGAGTGCCCACCGAGAGTAGGTCCTCGGACAGTCGCAAGCATCCGAAGACGGCGAGGCAGCCCGATGAGGGCACCGTCGGGCGCCCGCTGAAAAGTACACGCGATGACGCCACAACGAGGGGTACGCAGACGGCCGCCATTGTTACTTTGAAAAGCCGCTTCTGGTCCGCCGCCGTTGAGCCTCCCGACGAGCGGCTTCGCACATGCTCCCGGCTACTGCAGCCTCCGTGAAGCCGTAGTCCGCCATCAGTCGGGCTCGTGCTCGTAGTCTTCCGCGATGAGCTTCATCGCCACATCAAGCACCATGATCGCCTCCTCCGCCGTCGCGCCAAGCCCACGCTCCGCCTCCCCGAGCTTCGCTGCTGCGTCGCGCACGGCCTCGTCCGCTTCCCAAAGCGTCACGAACGCCTCCTGCTCCGGCGTGAGCGTCGCGAGCGCGCTCGTCAGCGGGGACACGTCACCGTGAGGGTTGGAAGGACCGGGGTACACGTGGTAAATCCTGGCCTCGCGTACGCCGCAGCGGTACAGCGTCTCAAACTCGTGCCCAAGCTGGCCTTGGGTAGTCAGGAGTAAAGCCTGACTACTCCACAATCGCGTCGCCGCGTTCCCCAAAAGCTCTGCGCGTCGTCGCGAGGACCGGGTTGAAAGCGTCCGCGGCAGCTTCCACCCGCCCCAACGCTTCGCGGACACTCGGGCTCGCCGTCGCGCGCCCCTCGTCCGCGAACTCGCGCCAGATGACGAGGAGCGGCGCGTCACGCGGCCACTGGTCGTCCGAGCGCTCCCGGCGCACGCCGATTCTTAGGTGCTGATCCTTAGCGATCGCTCTCCGCAGCGCGACAAGCTCCTCGCGGATTGGTGTGTAGACCTTCGCCTTGCGACGGATTTCGGAGAGGGCCTTGCGGCGCCGGCCTTCAAGCCGGATGCTCGCGTAATACAACCCGATGGCGCCGCCGAAGCTGCCGAGCAATGCCGCGCCGATCGCAACGCTCGCCGTGACCCACCAGTCCTCCCCGCCAACGTGAACGTTGATAGGGACCTGAGCGAGAATGCGTACTGACGAGCCGAACAAGGCTGCGATTGTCGCGGAGGGACTAGACGGCACCTCGGACACCGCGCCGGCGGCTCCGCTGCGCCGCCTGTATGGCGCCAGTCTGGTCCACCACTTGGACGACTTCGCCAGAGCGACGCGCGCGGCGAGGCTTTCTTCCGTCGGTCGGCCCGCGGACGGTTGGGCGCAAACCCGCGCGTAGAGCGCGGACACGGAGGCGAAGCCGACGCCTCCGGTGCACGTAGCGGCGGCCACCCGGCCGCGACAACTTCCGCCGCTCGGGGTGCCCGTAGTCCTCGCGCGCCCTCGACCACCGACTCGCGCGTCCCCTCGGTGCTGCTTTTCGTTCGCGTCGCGGTCAGCGATCAACGAGCCCACCCGTC
The DNA here is from genome assembly GCA_963747875.1 of uncultured Solirubrobacterales bacterium. Taxonomy (GTDB): domain Bacteria; phylum Actinomycetota; class Thermoleophilia; order Solirubrobacterales; family Solirubrobacteraceae; genus Palsa-744. The sequence goes on along the minus strand of CAVVGU010000001.1, from coordinate 2,684,006 downwards.
CGGCGCGGCGCCGGGCTGCCACGCGCGTGTGACGCCGCCGCCTTCCTGGCGGAGTTCTCGGCTGTAGTCGGAGAGCTGAGCGTGCAACGCCAGCTCGTGCCGGGGGTCCTCCGCTGCCTGGTCGATCCAGTCGCGCCAGACCACGAGCGCGCACAGCACCTCAAGGTGCGATGAGTCCTCCCACCAGCCGTCTTTCAGGTGCTCCAGCTCCCGCGGGTAGCGGCCGTAGAGGGCCACGATCGAGCCCCACCTTCGCCTCGATCCTCGTCGCCCTCGGCGTCGATCCGGGCAGCGTCATGGACCAACTCGGGCACACCGCCCCCGGATTCACACTGCGCGTCTACCGCCACGGGATGCGCAGCAGGTGCTCACGCAGGCTCTTGAAGATAGCGTTGAACACGGCCACATCCGAAGTCGCGGGCAGGTGTAGGTTGATCGTGTAGCCGAGGTTGATCTGGCTTGGGAGTGCGTCGCTAGCATTGCCAGCGACGTCATCATCCGGGTCGGCCGGCGGTGTTTCTGGCGCGGCCTTTGCGTCTACCTCGGCCCCGGCCGAGAAGTCGGCGAAAGACTTCAGTGCCTTGAACGAACCCATGATGACTTTGACAGTCTGCGAGTCCTCCTCAAATCAAGTGACCTGCACGATCAACCCTTTGAGCTCGGCGTCTTTTGCGCTGTGAACGTATTCGTTGATCTCATACAAAGGCTTGTAGCCGATCCGCAACGCCTCGGCTGCCGCCGCCCCGCTCTGTGCGCTGTTGCGGAAACGCTTGTAGAGATCAGTCGGGACGCCGTCACTTCCGAGGAAGCCGGTTCGCTTGAGGAAGGGAATGACGGGCCGCGCACTACCACCGCTCATATCGAGCTTCGTGGCCAGGAAGTCTTGCGTGAAGCGTGGCGGGGTCGAGGCGGTCTTGATCTTCTCCAGCGTCTTTTTGATGTTGCCGTGTCCCGTGACGTACGGCAAAGTGCTTGCGGCCATGTGCTGCTCTCCTGATGGGTTGAACGATCGAGCGTACAGCGCAGCTCGGACAGTCGGTGCTGAATGGGCAGCAACGGGCAGCAACGAGGCTCGGGCACCCAGGAGCGAACCCGCCGCGAGCGATCGGCGTCTCCTCAATCCCATCCGACAACAGGCAACTCCCCCCAAATGCCCCCGCCAGGAGTCGAACCTGGATCCACCGCTTAGGAGGCCGACTCCGCTGAGGGCGGAGAGGCCGGATTTATAGGCGGTTGCTGACGATTCGGCCCCTCTGGCCCGATCTTGGATCGGGCGGGATGGGGCGCGATCCGCGGGGTTTGGGCAGCGGGATCGGGACTGCTGCCCAAACGATTGAAGCATCGGGGGTCGTGAGTAGTCTGCCCGAGCAATGATGCTCTGGAACCGATCGCTCCGCCCTTGGCGTAGGCAAGGCTCCTATGCCCAGCCCATCCGCGGACGCCTCGGGCGTGGTGCCTGATGCCGCGGATCAGCGCGTTCTACGGGATCGTTGTGACGATGTACAGCAGCGATCACGCGCCGCCCCACTTCCACGCACGCTACGGGGAGTACGAGGCGCAGATCGTCATCGACACCGGCGATCCCCTGGCCGGACAACTGCCGATCCGAGCCCTGCGGCTCATCCGGGAGTGGACTCGACTGCATCAGGCCGAGCTGGGGGACAACTGGGAGCGCGCCCAGGCCCGCACGCCGCTCGCTAGCATTGATCCATTGCCATGAGCGACCTTCGTCTTCTTGCCCGGATCACCGCCGTCGAGCCGCTGGAGGGCTTCCGGCTGCGGCTGACGTTCACCGACGGCCTGGTCCGCGAGGTCGATCTCTCGGGCGATCTTTGGGGGCCGATGGCTGAGCCGCTGCAAGACCCCGCCTACTTTCGCCAGGTGAGCGTCGATCCCGAACTTGGCACCGTCGTATGGCCGAACGGCTACGACCTCGATCCCGACGTGCTCCACGGCGACTACGAGCCGGCCGGTCGCCCTGCCGTGCAGGCATCGCGGTAGTGCGCGGCACGCCCGTTCTCACGGAGGCCCGGCCGCTGGATAGGTACGCCGTGCGCGTCCGGTTTGAGGACGGCACCGCAGCCGACGTGGACCTCTCCTACCTGCTCGATCACGGCGGCGTGTTCGAGCCGCTGCGTGACCCGGCCTACTTCGCGCAGCTCCGCGCGGACGCCGAGGCAAGCACGATCGTCTGGCCCAACGACGCCGACATCGCGCCCGAGACGCTGTACGCGCAAGCGCAGCAGCGCGCCGCCGCGGCTGCGGGCTGAGCGCCCACGAGAGTGGCTCCTCGGACTGTCGCAAGCATCTGAAGACGGCGGGGTAGCCCGATGAGGGCACCATCGGGTGCCGCTGAAAAGTACACGCGTTGAGGCCACAACGAGGGGTGAGCGGACAGCCGCCATCCAGCATTACTTTGAAAAGCCGCTTCTGGTCGCTGCCGTTGAGCATCCCGACGAGCTGGGCTTCGCACATGCTCCCGGCTACTGCACGCGCCCGCCTCCTTCAGATGCCAGGCATCATCGGCCCCCGCAAGTCGCCCAAGCCTTTCTCTGACCAGTCGCGTGCGATCTTCTCGTTGTTCGCCGCGATGAGCTTCGCCATGACCTCCGTGAGCAGGTCCAACACTTCCTGTGTTTCTTCCGACTCCCAGTAGAAGCTCGTGGACGCCGCGTGGCGCCGCAACTCCGCCTCCAGGAACCGGCGTGCTTCCGCCTCCGTGAACCCGTAGTCCGCCATCAGTCGGGCTCGTGCTCGTACTTGTCCGCGATCCGCTTCATCGCCGCGTCAAGCTCCGCGATCGCCGCGCCTGCCGCCTTGTCCAGCCCGCGTTCTGCCTCGCCGAGCTTCGTCGCCGCGGCGCGCATAGCCTCGTCCCCCTCCCAGAGGGTCACGAACGCCTCCTGTTCCTGCGTTGGCGTCTCGGGCAAGCTCGTCAACGGGGACACATCCCGTTGGGGGTTGGAAGGGCCGGGGTATATGCGGAAAATCCGGGCGTTGCGTACGCCGTGACGGTACAGCGCCTCAAATTCGTGCCTAAGCTGGTGCGGATAGTCAGGAGTGAAGCCAGATCGCTCCACGATCGCGTCGCCGCGTTCGTCAAAGGTGCTCTGCGTGGCTTTGAGGGCTAGGTTGAAAACGTCCGTGGCTCCTTCTATGCGTTCCAATGCTTCGCGGACACTCGGGCTCGCCGTCGTGTTCGCGCGCCCGTCGTCAACGAACTCGCGCCAGATGACGAGGAGGGGCGCGTCACGGGGCCATTGGTCGTCCGAGCGCTTTAGACGGACGCCCTCGCTTAGGTGGCGGTCCTCAGCGATAGCTCGTCGCAAGGCGATTAGCTCCTCGCGGATCGGCGTGTAGACCTTCGCCTTCCGCCGGATTTCGGAGATGGCCTTACGGCGCCTGTCTTCAAGCACGACGCTCGCGTAGTACGACCCCGCGGCACCGAAGCCACTGCCGAGTAGCGCGGAGCCGACGGCGACGCTCGCCGTGACCCACCACTTGTCACCGCCCACGTGGACGTTGATGGGGACCTGAGCGAGAATGAGTACGGACGAGCCGAACAAGGCTGCGATTGTCGCGGAGCGACTAGACGGCACCATCGCTTCAGGAGCAAGCCCGCGCGTCAGCGCGGACCAGGAGGCGAAGCCGACGCCTTCGGTGCACGTAGCAGCGGCCACCCGGCCGCCACGGCCCTCGTCGTTGGCGCTGCCCGTAGTCCTCGCGCGCCCTCGACCACCGACTCGCGCGTTCATCTCGGTGCTGCTTTTCGTTAGCGTCGCGTCCAGGCGTCAACGAGCCCACCCGTCCGGAGCGGCGCCGGGCTGCCATGCCCGCGTGACGCCGCCGCCTTCCTGGCGAAGTTCTCGGCTGTAGTCGGAGAGCTGCGCATGAAACGCCAGCTCGTGCCGCGGGTCCTCCGCTACCTGGTCGATCCAGTCGCGCCAGACCACCAGCGCGCATAGCACCTCGACGTGCGCGGCGTCCTCCCACCAGCCGTCTTTCAGGTGCGCCAGCTCCCGCGGGTAGCGGCCGTAGAGGGCCACGATCGAGCCCCACATGTAGGACCGCCATTCCGGGTCGCCAAGAACGGGTTCGATCCAGGGCGCGTTTCGATCCGGGGCTGTCGCTGGCGAGGAGGCCGAGATCGAGGAGTCATCACGGCGAGGGTCCTTTCCTTCAGCGATCCCAGCGCAGACCATCTGCGCTGCGATGCGCGACGCTGGTTCTCCGCGCTGCTCGGCGAGGGCCTCTAGCTGGGACATTGTTGGGTCGGGCAGGGTGATCTTCATGCGGTAGCTCATCGGGCTCACCTCCGTCGTAATTGACGATCGCGCTGTTTGCGCGTCTCTGGTTAATGACCGTGAGATCGCCAAAACGGCCAAGCAGTTTGGGGGACACAGGTGGGTCCCGCTCGGGCCCGATGCTTCTATGTTTGTCAAGGTTCGCTATTTGCGGGTTTTGGGTGGCTGTTGAGGAGGCGGTAGAGGTGCCGGGCGGTGTAGCGCTTGAGGCAGCGCTTGATCTCTCGGGTGCTGCGGCCTTCGGCTTCGCGGCGGGCGGTGTAGGCGCGTGTGCGGGCGTCGTCGCGCATCCTGCAGAGCACGATCGTGTGCAGCGCACGGTTGAGCTGGCGGTCGCCTGAGCGGTTGAGGCGATGCCGGACGGTCTGTCCGGAGGAAGCTGGGACTGGGGCGACGCCGCCGAGAGCCGCGAATGCTGCCTCGGAGCGGATGCGCCCAGGGTGGGAGTAGGCGCAGAGGATCTGGGCTGCGACGATCGAGCCGACCCCCATCTCGTCCAGGAGCCTGGGCGCGACGCGAGTGACGATCGGCTCGATCTCGCGCTGAAGCTCGCCGGCTTCGTCTTCGAGGGCGAGCGCGCGGCGGGCACTCGCGCGGATCGTGATGGTCGTTGCGCGATGCTCGCTGCTGAGTGTCGGGCTGATCCGCAGGCGTGCGGCCTTTGCGAGCTGCTCGCGGGTCGCCAGACCGCGCAATCCTTCGCGCAGCGACGGCGGGGCGGAGACGAGCAGCGCCTTGAGCAGCAGGATCGCTGCGCGCTTTGAACGCACAGCACTGTCACGGGTCGCGAGCAGCACGCGCAGCGCCTCGCGCTCACCACGCAACCGGGGTTGCGCGAGGTGCTCCCGGGAGAGTGCCTCGCGTGCCGCGCGGATCGCGTCCAGCTCATCAGACTTCGCGTGGTCACGGCGGGCCGGCCGGCGAGGACGGTCGACCTCGAGCACGAGCTCTCCCTGGCCATGCAGGAACGCGGTGAGCCCGGCGCCGTAACTGCCGGTGCCCTCGACCGCCCACGCACGGCGCCCGGGGGCTTTCTCCCGCGCGAAGCGCAGCAGCCGCCGGTAGCCCCGCTCGTTCGCGGCGACGGTGGTCTGTCCCTGCACGACCGCGGTGTCCGCTGCGAGAACTGCGGCGCTCAGCGAGTCGCGGTGCGTATCGACGCCGAGCACATGGTCGGCTTGGTCTGCCAGCATGGAATACGACCTCCTGTTCTGGGGGTTTGACTGTCGGTACTCGGCCTGGGCAATAGGAACCGCGAAGGGCAAGACTGTGATGAGTCACGCCCCGGGGACTTCCGGGGCGGACAGGCTTCTGATCAGGCCACCAGCGGCGGCCAGGCCGGGACCGGCAGCAACAGACGGACAAATCGGCTTGAAAGGCACCCGCGCAACACACGGGGCCAGTGCATATGGGAGTCACGTCCATCGCCACCGGGAGCCAGCCTGAACACCAGGCCCGACGTTCCCCCGCGGGGGAACGTCGACAACACAGCGACCACCCGCCGCCAACACCTCACACGACACAGCAATCGCTGTGCGAAAGCATCACAGTGCGTACGGATGAAAAGTCAAGGGCTGTGTGAGCTTTTCTTTGGGGTTGCTGGGGGCGCGTCTCCACGCTTGAGGGTGCGCTCCGGCGGCACAGCGATCGCACAGTGCCTGGAGGCGTGTGCATCTGGTCTGTACGGCCGTTCTTGTTGCGCTTGGGGGCGTTTCGTGGCGCAGGGAGACGCATCGGCGGTGGGGTCGCGTCGAGTGTTTGGGAGTGGGATGATTTGTTGTGGTGCGGGTGACTGACGTGAGCGAAGCGCAGGCGTCAGGGGCTTGTGGCCTGCCGCGCGGCTTTGCCCTTTATGGGCTTTTGAGATGCGCGCCCCGGTGTCGCGCCCGCACCACCCTTTGGTGCTGTTGAGCGCCAGTCATCGACCAAGCGCCGGTAGGCGAGCTCTGCCTGGGTTTGCAGCTGGAGCTCCGCCGCGCGCTGAGCGGCCGTCGGTGAGACGGTTGCCCCGTCATGGCGTCGTGGCCGGCGTGACGCGCCGGCGGTGAGTTCCAACCGGCGGGTCTTCTGGCGCGTCAGCGACGGTCGTGCGAACGCGTAGTCCTCGTCCTTGCTCAGCAGATGCCAGCAGAGAACGACGAGCTTGCGTGCGACAGCTACGGCGGCGACCTGGGCGCCTCGGCGAGCACGAACGCGCTCCCCGAACGCACGCAGGGGACCGGGGCTGCGGATCGCGATCCATGCCGCCTCGACCAGCATCGAGCGGGCCTGCGCGTTGCCGCGCTTTGAGATGTGCCCGTAGCGAGCGGGCTCTGAGCCGGACTGGCGGACCTTCGGGTCCAAGCCGAGGTAGGCGACCAGCTGCCCCGAGGTCTGAAAGCGAGAGATGTCTCCCACGGCTGCGATTACCGCCGCCGCGGTCCCGATATCCACGCCGGGGATCGTCAAGAGTCTGCACAGCCCCGGCCATGTGAGGGCCTGCTCGGCGATCTTCTGGTCAAGCAGAGCGATCTCGCTGTCCAGGAAGTCGATCTGGCGCAAACAGCCAGCTACCGTCTCGGCCTCCTCCTCCGGGAGCTGTTGTTCGGCCAGCCAGACGCGTCCCTTGCGGCCGAACAGATCGCTCACAGGGGGACGGCCAAGCAGACAGCGCATCACAACGGCATGCACCTCGTTCTTGATCCGGGTGCGCGCCCGCACCAAAGCTGCGCGCCGCGCGACCCGGCGGCGTAGCGCAAGCGTCGCCTCGTCCGGCACCCATACCTCGCTGAGCATTCCCGCCGAGAGGAGCCTGGCGAGCATCGCCGCGTCAAAGCGGTCGGACTTTACGCGCGCGTGAGAGATCGCGCGCGTCTGCGCCGCGTTAGAGACGATGACCCGCCCAACGTTGCTTTCCCGCAGGATCCTCGCGATCGCCATCACGCTGCCGCTGGCGTCCAAGACGACCTGATCCTCGCCGCCGAGACCCCGCGCGAACTCCCTGATCGCCTCCGGTGTGCTCGCGATCCGCCCGACCTGCGAGACCTTGCCGCCCTCAGCGACCGCGATCTCGCAGAACTCCAAGTGAACATCAACACCGAAAAACCGCACTTCCCGCTCCTTTCACCAGCCATCGAACTATCAAACTGGAAGGCGCGGCGGGCAAGCGACAAATACGGATTCGGGCTCTCAGCCCAACCAGGTGAGTCGCAGGGGCGGCCATATAGTCATTGACGGGCTCACAGCCCAAATGCACGACGGCCTGCCCCACCATTGCGTCTTCCCACAAGAACCCCTGTCCTGGTCAAACGACCCTACGAACACGACCGGACAACAGCCCACCCCGTATTTCATACCCGTAGTCTGTCCAGAGTTGAGCTGTGGGGCGGATGCCTGGGCCGTGGGCACAACCGGGCAGCTCGGGTGTGCAGGTCGGAGGGATGTGGAGGCCGCCGCGAGGCCGCAGACTGGCCGTGTTAACGATGTGCAAGGTCGCGTTGCGGATGGTGGGCAGGGGCCAGGACCGAAAAGTCGTTGGCCGTTTCGGGCGGCTCACGGTCATTAACATTGATGGCCCCACAAAACCGTCCACAGTTCGCCCACCACCCCGGACGCCCCCACGCCAACACCGCGCTCGACGCGGCTTCCGTGGAGGCCGTGGCGCGGCGGGTGGTCGAGCTGATCCGCAGCGAGGGTGGCTCCCCCATCGTCCGCAGACTGGTCGACGCGGCAACACTCGCCGCCGAGCTGGGCGTCGAGCGCTCGTGGGTCTACGCCCACCGCGTCGAACTCGGCGCTATCCAACTCGGGAATGGCTCAAAGCCGCGCCTACGCTTCGACGTGGAGGTGGCCCGGGAGGTGCTCGCCCGCTCCGCCGTGAGCGAGTCGCGCGAGCCGAAGACGCCCGCGTCTACGCGCGGCCCGAAACGTCGGCGACGTAAGCAGATCGTCGGTGGCCCCGGATTGCTGCCCATTCGTGGCTCCGTGATCCCACTTGACGAACACGGGGAGCATTCGTGATCGACCGTCAACGCTTCGGCGGCTGGTCCTGCTGGTCAATCGCCGCCCCAAGGTCTGCGAGCGTCGCATCGAGAGCGCGCAAGAGTCGCATGACGGTGTGCCAGCGGGCGCCGCGGTGGCCGTTTTCGAGTCGTGAGAGATATGCGACGCCGATACCGACGCGGGCGGACAGCTCCTCCTGCGTGAGTCCTGCTTGGCCGCGTAGCTTGCGCAGCGCACGGCCGAAGGCGCGGTGGTCTTGGGTGTCGTCGGACTCGTGGCCGGGCATTGTAAATCTGGTCAGGGTGCGCTATTCTCGACGGCACCATACAAGTGGCGCCCGCGCGGGTAGGACCGCCGGGCGCCGTAGCACCGAGAGTCTGACCTCCCGGCACGCCAGCCAAGCTACCAGCAGTCCGGCGGCGCGGCTTCCTTGCCAGAGCAGTCCCCTCGGGGCCTCCAAACGAACGGAGGAACCGACGATGACCAGTGAGCAGCAGCAGGGCGAATGGACCGATGAGGAGCAGGCGGAGCGCGCGATCGTGTTGCAGGTGCTCCGCGATGATCACCCGGAGCAGTGGACGCGGGTGGAGCTGGAGCTCGAGATCGAGGACCGCACGGCGCAGGTGATTGCCGACGCGCTGGCAGGGCTGGAGGCCGAGGGCGTCGTGATCCTCGACGGGGAGCACGTGCAGGCGTCGGCGTGCACGCGGCGCATGGACTATCTCGGGCTGGTGTCGATCTGATGCCTGGCGAGAGCATCGCCATCATCCCGGCCGATCTGATCGTGCTGGTGCGCAGCGGCGCCTACGGGGACCTGCACGCCTCCCTCGGCAAGCTGCGCGGCGTGATCGAGGACTGCCGCAACATCGGGACGATCGGCCAGGGCCACACGCTGATCGAGGGTTGCTTCGCTCGCGTGGACGCCACGCGAGCGCTGCTCGACCTGGTTGGCTGGACCCACTTCCCCGTGAAGGGGGAGGTCGAGGTCGATCTCGCCGAGCACAGTCAAGCGCTCCGGGGAGTGCTCAGCGCACGCCCGACCGACGACAGTCTCGCAGGCGATCTCGTGGTCGCGCTCCGGGTGCTCATGGCGGCGGTAGGGATCGAGCCGCAGGGAGGCGAGTGATGAGCCCGGCGCCGACACCGACCTACGCTCAGCTCGGGCGCGGAGTACGGCGGCTGCGCCTCGCGCGCCGGCTGTCGATCGAGTCGCTTGCGGGCGACTCCCACATGCACCCGACGTACCTCTCGGCGATCGAGCGTGGCCTGCGCAACCCGACGTGGGCGAAGTTGTGCGACCTCGCCGAAGCGTTTGGGATCACAGTTGCCGCGCTCGTGCAGGTGGCGGAAGGGGAGGCGTACGGCGCGATGCACGTTCCCGGCTCCGATCCCGCACCCGAAGGACGGCAGCGTGACCGTGTGTGTCAGCGTTCGGGCAGCGCCTCCGCGAGCTGCGGACGGAGCACGGTCTGTCTCAGGACGACCTCGCCGGCAGGACGGGCGTGCATCCGACGGCGATCGGGCGCCTGGAGCGTGGCGGCCGAGAACCCCGGCTGAAGACGATCCTCTGTCTCGCTCGCGGCCTGAACGTGCATCCCGGAGCGCTGCTGGACGAGCCGCAAAGCGGTGATGCCTGATGCCGCGTCCAGCTACAGGCCAGGTGGTCGTAGACAAACGCAGGCGCAGCCCGACGTTCGGCCTGCGCTTCCGCGCCTACGGACGTCGCGAGTACGTGAGCCTCGGCACCGCCGAAGACGGGTGGACAGGAGCGAAAGCGCAGACAGAACTCGAGAACGTCCTCGCCGACGTACGACGCGGCATCTGGCGCCCGGCCGAGCCGAAGGCCCCCGAGATCGACCGCGACCCGACATTCCACGAGTTCGCTTCGCGGTGGTTCGACGCAACCAAGGGCGAGTGGCGCCCAAAGACCGTGCTGGACTACGAATGGCAGCTCTCGTGTCACCTGCTGCCGTTCTTCCGGCAGCACCGGCTCTCGCAGATCACGATTGCCGAGGTAGACCGCTACCGCCAGGCGCAGGTCCGACGCGCCGAGCTGTCGGTCACGTCGATCAACAAGACCATCACGCGGTTGGGGCAGATCCTTGAGGTTGCCGTCGAGTACGGGCTGATCGAGCGTAACCCCGCCAAGGGTCGCCGGAGGCGCCTGAAGGCCGTCCGGCCGACTCCTGTATGGCTCGACCGGGCAGAGCACGTCGAGGCGCTGCTCGACGCCGCCGGCGAACTCGACCGCCGCGCCAAGATCAAGGGAGGCCACGACCAGAAGGGCGGGCTGGTCTTCCGACGCGCGCTACTGGCGACGCTCGTGTTCGCCGGTCTGCGAATCGGAGAGCTGACCGCGCTGCGCTGGCGCGACGTGGACCTCGCCGGAAACCGGATCACGGTACACGCGTCGAAGACCGACGCCGGAGTGCGGCAGATCGACCTCCTGCCCGTGCTCCACAACGAGCTGAATGCCTACAAGGCGCAGGCGCGGATCGCCACCCCGGACGGGTTCGTTTTCCCCACCGCCGCGGGCACGGAACTGATCCAGGGCAATATCCGCCGCCGCGTCCTCGATAAGGCCATCGACAAGGCCAACGAGATGCTGGCCGAAGCCGGCGACGTGCCGCTGCCGGACGGGCTGACACCCCACAAGCTGCGCCATACCTTCGCCTCGATCCTCGTCGCCCTCGGCGTCGATCCGGGCAGCGTCATGGACCAGCTCGGGCACACCGACCCCGGATTCACACTGCGCGTATATCGCCACAGGATGAGGCGCGATCAGGCGTCACGCCAGCGACTGCGAGACTTGGTCGGCCGATATGAAGTGGAGTCACCTGGTAAGAATGCATTGGATGACTGGAGCGCTAGGTGTAGTTCCTAGGGGCGTTGGTCAGTAGATATCCGGGCCTCCTTGGAGGCTGGGCGGTGCTTAGGCCCCCAGATCCAAGGAGGACACCGGATGAAGCTGCACGGTAATGCCCGCACCTGTCCGAAGAGTAGGCAGCTGCTCGTTGAGCGGATCGAGAGTGCTGGCTGGTCTGTCGAGGAGGCCGCTGCTGCTGCTGGCGTGAGCGAGCGGACTGCTTATCGCTGGCTGAAGCGATGGCGCCAGCAGGGCGCAGAGGGACTGTTGGATCGCTCCTCGGCGCCAAAGCGCGTTCCGCATCGCACGCCGGCTGATCGAGTGCAGGCAATCGAGGCGCTGCGGCGGCTGCACATGACCGCCGCTGAGATCGCGGAAGTGCTGAGCATGGCGCTCTCCACGGTCTCGGCCGTGCTGAAGCGGATTGGCCTGGGCAAGCGCTCTCGGCTCTCACCACCAGAGCCGCCCAATCGCTATGAGCGCAAGCGCCCTGGCGAGCTCGTGCACTTGGACATCAAGAAGCTCGGGCGGATCAGCATCCGCGGCGCCGGGCATCGCGTCAGCGGCCATCGCGGCAGTCAATTCAGAGTCGGGTCTAAGCGCCTGGGCGCCACCGGCTGGGAGTTCGTCCATGTCGCCGTCGATGACGCCACACGCCTCGCTTATGCCGAGGTACTCGCCGACGAGCGCGGAGAGACAGCCGCGGGGTTCCTCTCGCGCGCCGTCGCTTGGTTTGCAGGCTTCGGGGTCACCGTCGAGCGCGTGCTCTCCGACAACGGCTCCTGCTACCGCTCCAAAGTGCACGCGCTGGCCCTACGCGAGCTTCAGATCCACCACCGCTTCACCCGCCCCTACCGTCCCCGCACCAACGGCAAGGCGGAGCGCTTCATCCAGACGCTCACCAACCGATGGGCCTATGGAGCCATCTACGGCAGCTCAGCCGAGCGCACCGCGGCGCTACCTGGCTGGCTGACCCACTACAACTTCACTCGACCACACGGCTCGCTCAGCCACAAGCCGCCCGGCGCTCGCCTACACGAGCTGACCAACCCTCCAAGGAACAACAGCTAGGCGACCTATCCCCACTTTGTGACGAGGCGCCGAGACAGTTGATCGACGCGCTGGGCAGAGCCACTTTTTGGCTTCTGCGGCTCGAAGAGATGGCCGCAAGCCTCTTGGCAGAGGTCAAAGTTGAAAACCTCGCCCGCGCAAGGAGATCGATCTGCATGGACAATCCAGCCGCGCTCAACACCCTGCTCAGCGAATACGCCGACAAGAGAGGACTGACAAGAAGCGCTGTCCGCACTTTCAACGACGCACGCGGTTTATACCGCGAGCTGATCGGCAAGCAGATCGACAGCGTGCTTCCGGGGGACCTTGAGAGCGTCGCGCTTGAACTTTGCGAATCCCACCAACTGTTAAAGTCCCTACGCGCATCACTCTCACCCAGCCCAGGCGCTGGACCCTGACACGATCTCCGGCAGTCGTGCGGCAGAGCTGCGCGCCGCACGGTCACGGGACGTACCCCGCATGGTCAGCGTCGCCGGTGCTAGTGGCAGACTCGGCGTATGAGCGCCGAGTCTGAGCAGACAACCCGAAGGACGTGGCAGGTGACGGTCGGCGTCGTCTTCCCTAACGCCTTCCCAGCCGGCGCGACCCCGCCCCCCGAGCTACGACCTCAGAGCCGCATCCCCACGGCATCCCGTGATTTGGGCGAGGGAGTTACCGTCTACATCCGGCCAGGGGACGAAAGGCTGGCACCGCCCGGTGTGCAGAATGACATTCGCTTCGCGGTCGCCGCGCTCACTGTGCGGTTGGTAGGGACCGACGCCGAGTACGCCGAGGTGGCTCTTGCCGAGGCCACCCCCTACGTAGATCGAGTCCTGGAGAGCTTGGCCTTCCAAATGCAGGAAATGCTCCCGACGGTCGCAGCCAATGCGATCGACCTCACAGGAGCCCCCGCGGTGGGCGAAAAGCGCGCGATGACCCGGTGGTCAGCCTTTGCCACGCAGACTTTCTGGCCGGTCGCTGCGCCGGTGCAGTCGCTGATAGGCACGACGGTTCCTGACTTGACCGTGGACCTCGATCCCTCTGACCAGAAGGCAAACCGAGCCCTCGACTGGTACCTGAAGGCGCTCAACGCTCGCTTTGAGGCCGATCACTTCATGTTCCTGTGGATCGCCACGGACATTCTCGCTGGCGGGAGCCGGTTTGAGGTCACAGAGCCATACAGAGGCCCCCGGTGCGGCCACGAGATAGCGGAGTGCCCCGACTGCGGCAAGCCGACCACGAAGCCCGTGCAGGGCGAGAGCCGGAAGCGCTTCCTCGCGGAGGGATACGGCATGGACCCGAGCGCCGCTGACCGTGTTTGGACGGCGCGTCAGATGCTCCACGGCGCACACGCCTTCGACTCCTCTGTGATGACCGAATTGCCGGACCTCTCCCAGCGTCTGCGCGCTGTGCTCGTTGCTGCCCTGAAGGAGCGACTAGGCATTGCCGCAGACGCTCTGCCGGGCGCATCGCCTACCGGCACCACCTTGATCCCCATTGTTGGTCTTGGCGGCGAACGGCCGGTGACCCAAGCTGACCTCGATCCCCTCTCCTGAGCAGAGGACAACGGCTTCGCCGATGGCGAGAGGTCCGGACGCGAGGCGGCGACCGATCAATACCATCGATCGAATGCAAGATCAGTCTGCGAGCGGCTGGCTCAAGCTCGTCGGGAGATCAGACTGGAGGCTCCCGGATGCATGGGCGATCGAGCGCCGGGAGCTGCTTGGGGAGGTGCGGTTCAGCGAGCTGCACCCGCCAGACCCGATCCAACGGGGCGATCAACTTGTCTACCACGCCGTGGTAGACCGTCGGATCATCGCAGTCGTGGACGACGAGGCGTCGCGCGACCCGCATCCGCCAGAGTGGGCGAAACAGTGGCCGCTAATACGCAAGGTCCGTCCAGTCCAGAGGGTGCCGCGAGTCTCGCAGGGGCCGTCAACCGATGGACTAGGCGAGCTAGCCGATCTGATGTACCAGGGGTACGTACCGCTAGCTCCCTCGCAGCTTCGCATTGCCAAGGAGCTGCTGATGAGAGCTGGCGCACGCTAACTATGCCCTCGGCCGGATGCGCTCCACGACGATCACGAGCGGCCCGGCATTCTGCGCTGGTTGGGGAGCTGAAGCTGAATGGGCAGCAATGGGCAGCAGCGAGGCCCAAACGCCCTGGAGCGAGCTTGTGGCGAACAGCCAGCCAGTTCTCAATTCCGCCCCATAGCAGGAGATTCCCCCAAAATGCCCCCGCCAGGAGTCGAACCTGGATCCACCGCTTAGGAGGCGGTTGTCTTATCCATTGGACTACGAGGGCGTGGCCCTTGGCGGCGGGCCTGTCCGAAGGCTAGCGGGGCGGGGGCTCGCCGGGGAGGCGCCCGCGGTGCTCGTCGGCGAGGCGATCGAGGTCCTCGTCGACAAGGCGGTGGGTGACCCACTCCCCCATCGTGCGCGCGCCGAGGGCCTTGTAGAAGCGCAGCGCGGGCTCGTTCCAGTCGAGCGCCGCCCATTCCAGACGCTCGCCCCCGACCTCGCGCAGATCCGCGGCGACCGCGGCGAGCAGCGCTCGGCCCACACCTGTGCGGCGGTGCGCGGGGCGCACGAAGAGGTCCTCCAGCCACACCCCCCGGCTGGCGAGGAAGCTGGAGAAGGTTGGGAAGTACAGCGCGTACCCGATCACCGACCCCGCCGCGGACTGGCCGAAACGGGGATTCGCGAGGGTCTCCCGGCTTTGGTCGAAATGGGGACCGGTTGGGGGGTCACTCGCTCCGCTCGCATCCCCAAATCGGCCAGCGCCGAAGGTGCGTGTCTCCCGGCTTCGCTCGGCGATCAGCGCCTTCGCCACGGGCTCGGGGCCGAACAGGGCCACGCTCAACTGTTTCTCTGTGGCCCGCAGCTCGTGCGTGAGGTCCTCGTACTCCGCCAGTTCCGCGAACATCTCCAGCAGCGCCGCAACGTCGCCCGCGCGCGCCGCGCGGACGATCGGGGCGTCGTGGGAGACCTGGGGTCCGACGCCCTCGGCCGGGGTGCCGCCCGGGGAGAGATCGGGCCGATCCGGGGCCGTCAACGGTCCGGGCGCTCCGGGTAGAGCTCGTCGATCGTGCACAGCGCCACGTAGGGCGCCTCCGCGCCAAGCGCCGCCTGGATCGCCTCCCCGCCGCCCGCGAGGCGGTCGAGCACGCTCACCACACCCGCCACCGTGAGGCCCTCGCTGCGCACCCGCTCCAGCGCCTCGATCGTGGAGCCCCCCGTGGTGACCACGTCCTCCACGATCACGCAGCGCTCTCCCGGCGCAAGCTCTGGGCCCTCGATCCAGCGCTGCAAGCCGTGCGCCTTGCGCTCTTTGCGCACAATGAACGCCTTCAGCGGAGCCCCCGCGGTGAGCGCCGCGCACGCCACCGGAATCGCGCTCACCGGCACCCCACCCACCGCGCTCGCCGCCCACGCCCGAGCGCGATCCGCCACCAGCGCCCCGAGTGCCATGAATGCGCCCGGTAGCAGGATCGCACGCTTGGCGTCCACATAGTATTGGGCCGTGCGCCCGCTCGTCAGCGTCACCTCGCCGATCACCAGCGCGTGCTCGCGCAGATCCGCCAGCAGGCAGGCACGTGCGGCGACCAGGTCGCTCATAGAAGATTCGGCCACAGTGTCCACAGCGGGATCTAATCTAGCTTGATGGCGGCCTCCCGCGTGCTCTTCCCGCTTGCCGCGCTCCTGCGGGTGGCCTCGCGGATCGCCTGCCTGATCGTGATCGCCTCCTTTGCGATCTTCGCCGTGAACCAGGCCAGCAGCGCCTCTGCGCATCAGCAGAACGAGGTGAGCGGCAACACCACCCCCACCGCCTCCACGACCTCCCCCTCGCACGAGGGCTCGGTGCACAGCGTGATCGACGAAGTCTCGAGCGAACTTACCTCCCCCTTCTCGGGGATCACCGCGGGCAACACCAACCAGTGGGTCGTGCGCGGCGTCGGCATGCTCATGGCCCTGCTCGTCTACGGGCTGGGCCTCGGCTATTTAGCACGCATGCTACGTATCCGGGTCTGAGGGGCGATCTGAGCGGCGCTATGCTGCGTCCTCCCTCGCTCGTGTGCTAAAGCACATTTCGCTCAGTGCGTCCTTGCCTAGCTTGCTCATATCGCCCCTCAGCGACTTGTACCCAGGGCGCTTTCAGTTGTACACATCGACCGGGGTCCCGATCTGCACCCACGCGTAGATCGCGGGGGCGTCCGGGATCGGCACCCGCAGACAGCCGTGGCTGGCGGCGTAGGTGGGGACTTCCGGGTATCCGTGAATCGCGTAGCCACGGATGAAGTAGTTGGAGTCCACCATCCCCTCCGAGTTGACCCCCGGCGTCTTGAGGTAGACATGGAAGCGGCCCAGCACCGTCGGGGTCGATGGCTTGCCAGAGCTGATCGTGTAGATGCGCCGCACCCGCCCCCCCGGTTCGATCTCCGCGAGCACCTGCGCCGCGAGATCGGCCTCCACGTGCCTCCCGTCTCCCCGGTAGCGCACGTGAAAAGCGCCCACCCGGTGCTGCAGTAAGTGGAAGACCTGCGCGTCCGTGTCGGGTACCCGCGCGAGTCCTGTGAGCTTGCGGTAAGCGGCCACCGCCTGGCCCGTGCCTTCGTCGAAGACCCCGTTCAGCGGCACCGCGTAGTGCAGCGCACTCAGCTGCGACTGCAACAGCCACACGCCCGGGCCGCGCGCGCCTTCGGCCATGTTCGCCGCGACGTAGCGCACGCTCCTCGTCCGCGCCGTCAACGCCGCGAGTGAAGCGCTCGCCACATGTGTCGCGAACACCTGCACCAAGCCCGGCCTGCGGGGGATATAGGCGAGGCGGAAACGACCCGTTCCGCTGCTCCCCGAAAGTACGCTCACCGTGCTCGTGGAGATCCCCCGGCCATCCTCGGTGAAACGAACCGTCACGCGCTGTCCCGCCACGAAGGGGCTCACCGTGCCCCGCACCACCAGGCGTTCACCGGTGAGCAGAAACCGCGGCCGGCCACCGATGCGTTGCGTGTGGAGCTCCATATGTCCCGCGGCGGGCGCAGTCGCGGGCGGCGGGGGAGGGAGGGCTGGGATCATCGCCGATTATGTTAGGAGCCCGCAGCCACCGGTGGGGGGGTGATCACACCTCCGCGCCAGAGGGCCAGGCCGAACAGTGCGATCACCGCCAGGGCACTCACCATCAGTACCGGTATCTGCCACCTCCAGCCCTCGAGCGCTCCGAAGGCGAGTGAGTTGTTCAGTGAGTGCGCCGCGATACACGGGTACAGCGAGCTGGTATAGCGGTAGAGCAGACACAGTGCGAACCCCAGCCCCGCTAGCGGAATCAGATCGACCGCCGGCGCTGAGCCCCCGTGGATTGCACCGAAGATCAGGCCCGTGAGTATCGCCGCGGGCCACATCCCCTTCCAGTTGCACAGCGCCCGGAAGATGAAGCCCCGGAACAGGAACTCCTCGCAGATCGGCGCCACCACACACGTCAGCAGCGCGCTTGCCAGCAGCAGCGTGGTCCCTTCGTTGGCCCCCAGCTGTTCGAGCAGCTTCTCTTTGGGGCTGTGCACGATTTCCGCCCACACGGCGCTGAAGATGAGGAATACCACCAGCGTGAGCAGCATCATCCCCACTGCCCACAGCCACCCCACGGCTGGGCCCAGCCAGCCCGTACCTGGGCGCTGTAGCCCGAACTGCCATGCACTCACCGTGCGTCCACCCACTTTTGCGAACAGCACCGCCGCCAGGACGAACCCCGCGTCCTGCACCACCGTGTCCACGATCTCGAGCCACCCCGGCAGCTGCGAGGCGCTGACGTTCGTCCCGAGCAGCGCCGCCGGGATGTCCACCGCCAGCCCCCCCACGGCCGCCAGCAGCAGTCCGCCCACCAGCGCCGCCGGCGCCGTCCACCACGGCCAATCGTCCGCCGGCAGCCGTGGACCGGCGGGCGCGAGCGCCGCCTGCGCAGGGAGCGTTGTCTGCGAAGACTCCACCGACCGAGCTTATGCGAGCAGCGCCGCCAGCGAGGCGATAACCGGGACCCCGGGAGGCAATGCCTGACGCTCGGCCTCCGCGGGGGGTTGCCGCACATCCTCATGGGTAAGCCGCGCGTCCTCGCCGGTAAGCCACGCCTCCCCAGGGGGCTGGCGCCGATCCTCACGGCGCAGCAGCACGGGACGCACGCCCGCCCCCAGCGCCCCCCGCACGTCGTGCGCGATCGAGTCCCCCACGTGCACTGTGCGCCGCGGGGCCGTCCCCGTCAGCGCCAGCGCCGCCGCGAAGATCGCCCCCTGCGGCTTGGGGCTACCCACCTGTGCCGAGGTGAGCACCCCGTCCACCAGCTCCGCCACACCCACGCGCTGCAGGACCGCGGGCAGCGAGATGTCCCAGTTGCTCGCCACCACCAGCCTGAATCCCCGTGCACGCAGCGCTCGTAGTGCCGGGGGTGCGTCGGGGTACACGCTGAAGTGCAGCGCGTCCAGCATCGCCGCGGTCAGCTGTGTGAGCGAGAGCGCACCCGCGAGCTCGACCGGTAGTTGCGTGCTCAGCACCTTCGCGCAGCGGCGCCGTAGGTCATCGAGCGTGTCGCGATCGCGTGCTTCGTGGTGGTGCGCCCGGTAGTAGGCCATCTCCGCGCGGAACGCCCGCTCCGCTAGCCGCAGATCGAGCTCCAGCCCATACCCCTCCCTCAAGCCCTCTACCAGCGCCCGCCACGGCGGCTCGAGCGCCACCAACGTGCCCAGCCCGTCCAGCAGCACCGCTTCGACGTCCTCGCCGACGACCGTCCCTACGCCACCCAGTGCCACGTCGCGAACTCCCCTACGAAGAACGCCATCAGCAGCGCCATTGCGATCAGCGCCGGCAGGCGCACGCGCGGCCTGCCCGCCAGCCACGCCCCCAGCCACATCGCCAGCGGAAACAGCACCACCTCGAAGCGCGGCAGCGACATCAGTGGCTCCGGCGCCACCGGGTAGGAGAGCGGCAGCGCGAGCGCCGCCAGCACATACGCCCCGTACGCCAGCGGTAGGCGGCGCAGCACACCGACGATCAACGGTAGCGCCGCCGCGAGGAAGGCGAACAGCATCAGGTTGTGCCCCGCGTCCACGAACGGGCTCCCCCCGGCGACCGCGAAGTAGATGTGTCTGCGCTGGAAGGAGAGCAGCTGGCGCGCCCCATCGAAGGCCGCGCGCGCGCCATCCCATAAACCCACGAAGGGGCCCGCGTAGTGCCTGTTCCAAACCTGCTGGGCGTGGAACGGAAGCATCGGACTCCCCCCCGCCAACGCGAGGTAGGCCATATATGCCCCCACCCCCACGGGCAGTGCCGCCACCCACAGGATGTCCCGGCGCAGCTTGTATCTAGGCCTGAGGCTTCGGAGGTGAGCCCGGTCGAACGGGAAGTCCGGCGCGCGATCCTCGCGGGGTCCGTACAGGTAGAGCACCAGCACCGGCACGATCAGCACCACTCCCGCGCTGCGCGTGGCGCTCGCCAACGCGCCAAGTACTCCCACCCACGCCCACCGCCCCTGGCGCGCGCACCAGAAGACCCCCACCGACAGCGCCAGGTACAGCGACTCGGAGTACACCGCCGAGAAGAAGAACGCCATCGGCGCGAACGCCGTAACGAGCACCGCCAGCCGCGCCACCTCCCCGCGGTGGGTGGGGTCGAGTCCACCGGCGAGGCGCCCCAACTCCAGCGTGCAGAGGCGGTGGATTCCGTACAGCGCCGCCGCCAGCGCCAGGAGCGACAGCGCCACCCCCGCTGCGATCGACGGGACGCCGAGCTCCGAGATGCCCCGTATGCCGAGTGGGTACAGCGGGAAGAACGCCGCGCGTGGGGCGGTGCCGAAGGAGGCGAGGTCGGGGCGGTAGCCGTAGTGGGCGATCACCAGATACCACACCCCATCCCAACGCGCCACCGGGGCCGCCAGCAGGTCGCCGAGCCAGCCGAAGCCGCTCACCAGACCGGGCGGATCGAAGGCACTGCGGGCCCGTCCCACTCCGAACACGAGCGCCGCGCCGACCCCCGCGAGGAGCACCACCAGGCGCGAGACCCACAGCGCCCGCCAGCACTCCCGCACCGCGGTCATCCGTGCCGGATCGGCATGGAGCCGCACCCACCACGCAGGCCCGCGCCGTGGGCGACCCTTGCTCAGGCCCCCGGCCGTGCTCGCCGGGAGCTCGGCCGGCGGGGTTGCAACGGCCATCTCAGCTGTATCGGGGGTCATCGCGATTTCAGACGATAATCTCTTCAGAGAGTCTCCCACGCCCGCGGGCAGGCCCTCGAGTCCATGTCCCGACACGCACGACAGCGCCGCCGCCGCCACAGCCGCGAGGGGCCCTCCCGGATCCTGATCGTCGGCTTCAGCGTGCTCGTGGGCGCACTCTTGCTGGCCGGCGCCGGCACCGCTGCCTATGTGATCTCCGTCGCCCGCTCCGCCCCCAACCTGGCTGCGCGGCACCCCCTCATCGATGGGGCCTCCTCCCAGGTCTTCGCCGCCGACGGCACCCGCCTGGGCTTCATCCAGTCCGACGAGCTGCGCTCTCCGATCCCCTTCTCGCAGATCCCCGCCAACCTCGCCAACGCCACGGTGGCGATCGAGGACCAGCGCTTCTACAAAGACGACGGCGTCGATCTCACCGGAATCTTCCGTGCCGCCGTGAAGGACATCGTGCGCGGTCGCGCCCTGCAGGGGGGCTCCACGATCGCGATGCAGTTGATGCGCAACCTCTATCTCGGCGGCGACCAGCACACCCTCGAACAGAAGATCATCGAGGCCAAGTTGGCACTCGAATATGAGGAACACCACTCCAAGCGCTCCGTCCTCACCAGCTATCTCAACAGCGTCCCCTATGGGACCGTCGGGGGACAGACCGCGATCGGGGTGCAGGCCGCGTCGCGGATCTTCTTCAACAGACCCGCCTCCCAGCTCGACCTCCAGCAGGCCGCACTCCTGGCCGGCCTGCCCCAGGCGCCCTCCGAATACAACCCCTTCCTCGACCCCTCCGCAGCGCGCACCAGACGCAACGAGGTGCTCGCCAAGATGGCCGAACTACGCTACATCTCCCCCGCCCGGGCCTACGCCGCCGAGCGCGCGCCGCTGGAAGTTCAGCACGGTGAATTCTACTCCCAGCGCAAAGAAAGCTTCTTCTTCGAATACGTCCGCCAGCAGTTGATCGACCGCTATGGGCGCAGAACCGTGGAACGTGGTGGATTGAAGGTCTACACCACGCTCGACTTGCACATGCAGGAACTCGCCCACAACGCGATCGCCGAAGTACTCGACGAGCCCGAAGATCCCGCCGCCGCGATTGTCACGATCGACCCCCACAACGGTTACATCGAGACGATGGCCGAGTCCGAGAGCTACGAGCAGTCGCAGTTCAACCTCGCCTCCGAAGGCCACCGTCAGCCGGGGTCCACGTTCAAGGCGATCGACCTCGCGGACGCGCTTTCGCGGGGTGTCGATCCGAACAGCACCTACTACCTCTCGCACACCCTGCCCAAAGGTTGGTTGGCGGCGGAACCGGAATACGAAGTGAAGACCTTTGAGGGCACTTCACTGAACAAGGAGCTCAACCTGGTGCAGGCCACGCTCGCCTCCGACAACACCGTCTACGCCCAGCTCGCCGCCGACCTCGGCGAGGAATCGATCACCGAAATGGCTTACAAGATGGGCGTCAAGACCCATCTGATGGGCAACCCCTCCCAGGCGCTGGGCGGCCTCACGTTGGGTGTCACGCCACTGGAAATGTCCGATGTCTACGCGACCCTCGCGGACGGCGGGTGGCGCAACACGCCGATCGCGATCACCAAGGTGGTGTTCCCCGAAGGGCGCGTCGATGCGAGCTGGGGCGTGCCCCACCGCGTGAAGGTGCTCAGCAATGGGGTCACCGCGGAGGAGACCACGATCCTCCACGAGAACGTCCTCAGCGGGACCGCCGTGCGCTCGGCGATCGACTGCCCCACGGCGGCCAAGACCGGCACCACCACCGAACTAGTCGACGCGTGGCTCGACGGCTATACCCCCGAATACTCCTCCGTGGTGTGGATGGGCTATCCCAAGGGCCGCGTCCCGATGACCGACGTCCACGGCGAACCCCAGCAGGGGGGCGCCCTGCCGGCGGTGATCTGGCACGACTACATGTCCGGGGTGGTGGGCAGCGATTGCGTGCCCTTCCCCCAGCCCACCGAACCGCTCGTCTACCAGCCGTTCTTCGGCAAATACGAGACCATGGGAGCGGCCGGTACGCCGAGTGGCGAAAAAGTGGAAGTGCTTCCGCCGCTCACCACCGTCGCGCACAAGCACGGCCACGGCAGGAGTGCGCCCGGGGGCCACGAAACGCCTGCCGTCGGCGTCGAACCCACGGGGGCGGGTGGGGCTCCCAACGACGCTCCCGCCAAACCCGGGCCCGCTCCCCCCAACACGCCCGCCGA
This sequence comes from uncultured Solirubrobacterales bacterium, assembly GCA_963747875.1. GTDB lineage: Bacteria > Actinomycetota > Thermoleophilia > Solirubrobacterales > Solirubrobacteraceae > Palsa-744. Next base: position 2,661,383 of record CAVVGU010000001.1, on the reverse strand, counting down.
AGCCCCCGAAGCCGGTAACACTGGAGATGGTGGCGGCGGATCGAATCCCGGTGGGGGTAACACCGGCGGCGGTGCGAACCCCGGGGCCGAGCACGGCGGAGGTGGCGGGGGTAGGACCGGGGGAACCGCCCCGCCCGGCTGAACTTCGACGCTTGCCGAACTCCCCACGGTCGCGTGAGCGACTACCCCGGAAGGGGCCCCGCCGGGCTGACGCTGGTACCCCGGAAGGGCCCCGCCGGGCTGACGCTGGTACCCCGGAAGGGCCCCGCCGGGCTGACGCTGGTACCCCGGAAGGGCCCCGCCGGGCTGACATTGGTACTCCGGAAGGGCCCCGCCGGGCTGACGCTGGTACTTTGGGTGTCGCAAATCCGAAACTGAAGGTCGCCGCTCGCGGGTGGCGCCCTGGATGGGACGCATACTCGTGGCAAAGGAAGACAAGGTTGAATTCGAGGGCGAGGTGATCGAGGCGCTGCCCAACGCGATGTTCCGGGTGAAGCTCGATAACGATCACGTCGTGCTCGGGCACGTCGCAGGCAAGATGCGCCGCTTCAGGATCCGCATCCTCCCGGGGGATCGCGTGCGCTGTGAGCTCTCCCCCTACGACCTGGATCGCGCGCGGATCGTCTACCGGCATCGCTGAGGCTCACGTGGGCCGCGAGCTTGCCCTGATCGAGGCGATCGCGGATGAGCTGCGTCTCGCCGGCGGGGGAGCCGTCGGCGCACGGGTGCAGCGTGGGATCGGCGACGACGCCGCCGTCGTGCGCGCACGGCCGGTGTGTGTCACCTCGGTGGACGCCATGGTCGAGGGGATCCACTTCCGCCTCGGCGAGGAGTGGATGACGCCCGCGCAAGTCGGTGCTCGGGCGCTGGCAGCTGCGCTTTCGGACCTCGCCGCGATGGGCGCCGAGCCCGGTGAGGCGTATCTGATGCTGGGACTCCCCGAGGGGTTCGCAGAGGAGCGGGCGCTGGAGCTGGTGCGCGGCGCCAACGCCCTCGCGCGCGCCACGCAGACGGCGATCCTGGGCGGTGACGTGGTCGGGGCGCCGGTGCTCACCGTGTCGGTGACCGCGGTGGGTTGGGCCGACTCCGAGACCGAGCTCGTGGGCCGCGACGGGGCGCGCGTGGGGGACCTAGTCGGGGTGACCGGTCGCCTGGGTGGGGCCGGTGCGGGGTTGGCGATCTTGGAGGGACGGGCCGGGGCAGGGAGGCGAGCTGCGGAGTCGACCGGGGAGCAGGGGCAGACAGCGCAAGCACGGGAGCAGGCCGCGCTTACCCGCCTGCGTCATCCGCTGCCACGCCTGGCCGAGGGCCGCGCGCTGGCGGGCGCTGGAGCGCGAGCGATGATCGATCTCTCCGACGGTCTGGGGGGGGACGCCGGGCACATCGGGCGCGCGAGCGGGGTGCGGCTGGAGATCGACCTCGCCGCGCTGCCCCTGGAGGAGGGTGTGTCGGAGATCGCTGCCGAATTGGGGGTGCCCGCGTGGCAACTCGCCGCTGGGGCGGGAGAGGACTACGAGCTGTGCGTGTGCCTCGCGCCGGCGCAGCGGGAGCGCGCCGAGCGAGCCCTACGCGAGGCCGGCGGAGTTGAGATCGCCTGGGTGGGGGAGGTCGTTGCGGCGACCCCGACCAACCCTCCCGGGGTCACACTGTTCGAGGATGGCCAGGCACGCGAGCTGGCGGGGTTCGAGCACCGCTGGTAGGCCGCCGCGACGGGACGAGCGTCGGAAAACGGGGGCCCTGCTCAGAGCTCCGCCGCCGGGTGAGACCCGCGGGGGCTGCCCGTGTTAGTGAGGCCCCCACGGGGGTGGTACTGGTCAGGCGCGCGAACACGAGGTAGCGCTGGGCGGCGCTGAAGAGGGGGGTGCAGGCGGACAGCACGAGGCGGCTGTAGCCCTCATGGCGAATCGCCGCGCCCACGTCGGAGGGGTCGACGATGCGGTGCCCGAGCACGGTGTAGGTGAAGTGTGCGTAGGGCATGTCCAGCAGGATGCGGTCTCCCCGGCGCAGCTTGTCGATGTGGCGGAAGGGCTCGAGGAACGTGGTGCGGTGACCCGCGATCGCGGTCGTGCCACCGAGGCCGGGGAAGCGGCTCTCGGGGTAGCTGCTCTGCGTGTAGATCCCCGGCCCCTTCTCCAATTCTTCGGTGCCCGTGCCGTACACCATCACGAAGTCGGCCCCGATGCGGGGGATGTGGATGCTGCCCACTGCGCCGCCGAGCGTGGCGTGGCGTGCGAGCTCGCCGGCGAGATAGGAGACCCGCCGGCGCTCGCTTGCGAGGCGCGCGAGGTGTGCACTCTCAGGCGCGGTGGGCTTGGCGCGTTCGAGGTCGTGCAGCGCTCCGCGGAGGTGGTCCTGCTGGAATTTTGCGTACAGCGCGGAGAACGGCTCCTGCCACACCAGTGTGACGCCCGCATCGAGTAGCGCCAACGCCCCCAACACGATCAGCCCCACGGAGAGCGCGCGCAGCGCACGGCGACCCGGAGCGCTGTGTCGTCTGGGGGGCGATCGGTGCGGAAGCTGCTCGCTGGGGAGGGCGGGTGGTTGCATATCGATTTTCAGAGCAGCGTCTAACGCAGCGCTGACTCGGTGCCGCCGAGCGACCCCGGACCAGCGTAGGAGGCGATCCCCCGGATCGTGATCGCATCGGGCTCGGCGATCCCATCGTCGGGCCCGTCGCTGCCCGTCCCGGCGGGCCCGCGCGGGGGCGCGAGCACCACCAGCAGCGCCGCCGCGAAGCAGCCGCAGGCGACGCTCCACAGGGCCGCCCCCACCACCCCGATGCGCCCGCCCGCGAGCAGCAGCAGCGCCGTGTGCACCACCCCCCCCGGCCCGAGGTGCAGCTGGCCCGCGTCGTAGGCCACGAGCAGGGCCAGCGGGAGCGCCCCCAGTGCGATGAGGAGGAGCTCGCCGAGGAGGATCAGACCGGGTGCGCCCGCGGGGCGATCCCCGATCTCCCGTTCAAATAGGGCCGGCATCAGCCACAGGTGTAGCGCGGGGACGAGTAGCAGCGCGGTGAGCGGGTTGACCACCCACACGACCACCGCGAGCCCGCTCAACACGAGCATCGGTGCGATCTCCGCGACGTCACCGTCCAACCCGCTCGAGCGGCCCACCCCGCGCGCTCCGAGGCGATTCGACCCATTCCCCGAAACCACCCCCCGGCGCTTGGGGCCCCGGATCGCATCCACCCCTCGACTCGACCGGCTCGCATCCACCCCCCGGCGCTTGGGGCCGCCCGCCGTGTAGACACCGGGGCGAGTGGGGAGCCCCACGCGGCGCAGCAGCGCGGGCCAGGCGAGCCAGGCGAGCACCAGCACGAGCGCGACGGCGAACACGGCCTCGACCGCGACGCGGTCGAAGGGCAGCGCCGCTGCGGAGACCGGCGGGTAGGGGGCGGGAATCGCGCCGAGCCGCCCCAACAGGATCGCGAACAGGCCCGCGAGGAGGAAGGGCAGCGCACACGCAAGCGCCCACACGACCCCCCGGCCGACCGGCTCCCGGCGGCGGCGCAGGCGCGCGAACCCGTCGCCGAGCACCGCCAGCACGGGCAGCAGCAGGGCCGCGACCAGCAGCCGTAGCGCCCACGCGGGGATCGCCTGCCGGCCGTGGATCGGCAGATCGGTTTCGGGCCCCCCCGTCCCGCTTGCACTGGACTGGGATCCCCCCGCGCTCGACTGGACCCCTCCAACCCCGCTCGACTGGACCCCTCCAACCCCGCTCGACTGGAGCCCTCCGGCACCGCTCGACTGGAGTCCTTCGGCGCTACTGGACTGGGCCCCGCCAACCCCGCTCGACTGGAGCCCCCCCGAGCCGCTCGGCCCCGACTGCGTCCCCCCCGCCCCGGGCGCGCCCTGATCGAGGGCGTACACCGCGGCGAGCACCGCCCGCCCCAGCCCTTCCAGGCGCGCCTCGCTGACCGGTTCGTCTGGCGGCGGGGGGCGTTCACCGCCGAGACCCACGAGCACCGCGGGCACCCCGTGCGCGTTCAAGGGGGCCTGTTCCCCGGGGGCGAGCGGGAAGATCATGTGCGCCAACTGCACCAGCGTCCCCGGGGTGCCCGCGACCATGCCGGTCTGCTGGGCGATCGCGCTCGAGACCGTGCTCTGCAGCAGCGCCGGAGCGGATCCGGGGCCGTCGGAGAGGACCCCGAGCAGCGGCGTGCGCGCACTTCGACCGGCGAGATCCCCGAGCACCAGCGCCGCGTCGATCGGGCCCCCGGACCACCCCCCACTGGCCAATTCCCCGAGGTGCTCCGCGAAGTCGGCCGCGCCCGCGTTGCCCCCGGAGCCGCCGCTGGTGGAGACGAGCACGATCGTGCGCTGGGTCTCGCTGGTGGCGAGCACCCGCGCGAGCTCCAGCAGCACGGCGGTCCCCGACAGCTGCGCCTTTGCTGGAGACCCACCCGCCCCCGCGGCGTCGCGGTGGGCGAGGAGCACGATCGGCGCCTCCCCCGTGGTGCCCGGCCGTTGGGCGATCACCGTGGTGAGCGTGCGCTCCCCGTCGATCGTCTGGGCCTGCACGGTGCGCGTCGTGACGGAGAAGCCGCCCCGCGCGGTCCCCCCGAGCGCGCGCAGCGTTCGCGCCACGTAGCCCGCGAGCCGTCGATCGCCCACCCCCCCGGGGCGCCGCTCGGGGTAGCGCGCCGCGAGGCCCTCGAGTTCGGCGAAGGCCCGTTCCCCGTCGAACGCCTCGGGCGCGAGGCTCGAGCCGAGCGGGCCCGCGCGCTCGGTCAGCGAGAACCCCGCGATTACCAGCGCGAACAGCAGCGGAATGAAGGCTGCACGGTAGATGCGTCCGTTGAGCACCGTGGCAAGACCATAATCGCTGCGCCACCCAGCGTGGGTGCGGACCACGTACGCCCCCAGCGGAGTCGAAGACGGAGCTCATCCAAGATATCCACATCCATCCGTCCACCACGGTCGCCTGAAACCCGATACGCACATCGGGGCGCCTCAGCGATCGGTATCGTGCGCGCGTGCTCCAGCCCGTCGCCGTCGGCACGAAGACACTCGCCGACTACACCCATATCTGCGGTCGTGACCTGATCGAGGAAATCCGCGAGCTCGCGGAGCCGCTGAAGGACAGCCGCGTGGTGCACGTCTCCGCGACCGCCTTCGGGGGGGGTGTGTCGGAGATCCTCTACACCCTGGTGCCCCTGATGCGCGACGTGGGGCTGGAGTGCGAGTGGCAGGTGATCTACGGGCGCGAGGAATTCTTCAACGCGACCAAGCTCATGCACAACGCCCTCCAGGGCGCCCCCCAGGACCTCGACGAGGAGCAGTGGGAGACCTGGCGGCGCTACAACGAGATGAACGCCCGCGAGCTCTCCAGCGGCTGGGACGTGTGCCTCGTGCACGACCCCCAGCCGGCCGCCCTGCGGAGCCTCGTCCCGGGCAAGGCGAAGGGGTGGGTGTGGCGCTGCCACATCGACCTCTCGACCCCCAACCCCGACACGATCGCCCACCTGCTCCCCTACATCGAGGACTACCCCCAGTCGCTCTTCCACATGCAGCAGTACGTCCCCCCGGGGATGAACGGCCACGTCAACATCGTGCCCCCCGCAATCGACCCCCTCACGCCGAAGAACATGGCGCTCTCCCCCGAAGACGCCGCCTACGTGTGCGGGCAGTTCGGGATCGACCTCGACCGGCCCCTGGTCTGCCAGGTCTCGCGCTTCGATCCCTGGAAGGACCCCCTGGGGGTGATCGACGCGTACCGCATCGTGAAGGAGCAGATCCCCGCCGCACAGCTCGCGCTGGTGGGCTCGATGGCGAGCGACGACCCCGAGGGGTGGGACTTCTTCAACGCCACCATCGCCCACGCGGATGGGGATCCGGACATCCACATCCTCAACAACTTCAACAACGTCGGGGCGATCGAGGTGAACGCGTTCCAGTCCCACGCGGACGTGCTCGTCCAGAAGTCCACCCGCGAGGGCTTCGGGCTCACCGTCTCGGAGGCGATCTGGAAGGCGCGGCCGTTCATCGGGGGCAACGTGGGGGGCATCCCCCTGCAGGTGGAGGATGGGGTCACGGGGTTCCTCGTGGAGAGCCCCGAGCAGTGCGCGGAGCGGGCGCTCGAGATCATCGAAGACCCCGCCCTCGGCAAGTCCCTCGGCAAACGCGGCAAGGAGCACGTGCGCGCGCACTTCCTCACTCCGCGCTATTTGCGCGATTATTTACGCATCTTCAACGAGCTGCGAGAATCGTGAGCGAGTCGCCGGCACAGCGGGCCCCGCTGGTGCTGGTGTCCAACCGGGGGCCCGTGACCTTCCAGGCGGACGGGGAGGTGCAGCGCGGCTCGGGGGGCCTCGTGACGGCGCTCACGGGCCTGGCCTCGCACCGCGAGGCGGTGTGGATCGCCTCGGCGATGAGCGAGCAGGACGTGGAGGTCTCCCGCCGGCACGGGGGGCGGGCCTTCCCCGTGCGCTCGCCGGGGGGCGGGGAGTTCGAGGTGCGTCTCGTGGCGAGCGACCCGGAGGCGTACGACCGCTTCTACAACGTGTTCGCGAACCCGATGCTGTGGTTCATTCAGCACTACCTGTGGGACCTCTCCAACGCCCCCGACATCCGCCGCCACGAGATCGAGGCGTTCGAGTTCGGCTACAACGTCGTCAACGAGGACCTCGCGCGCGCTGTGGTGGAGGAGCTGCAGGGCGCAGAGGAGCCGGTGGTGATGGTGCACGACTACCACCTCTACACGCTCCCCGACCTCGTGCGCCGCGCGCGCCCGGACGTGTTCCTGCACCACTTCATCCACATCCCGTGGACCCAGTCGGACGCGTGGCGGGTGCTGCCCTCGCGGATCCGCGAGGAGATCTTCGCGGGCCTCTTGGCGAACGACATCATCGGCTTCCACACGCGCTCCTACCGGCGCAACTTCCTGCAGTGCTGCGAGGACCTGATGGAGCTCGAGGTGGACTACGAGCGGGGCACGGTGCGCTACGGGGAGCGCGAGGTGTGGGTGCGCGCGTACCCCCTGCCGATCGATCACCGCGCCACGGGGCGCCTGGCGGAGGGGGAGCGGGTGGGGGAGCTCGAGCGCGAGCTCTTGGCGCGGCGGCGGGACTTCCTGATCCTGCGGGTGGACCGCGCGGATCTCTCGAAGAACGTGCTGCGGGGCTTCTCCGCGTTCGACCTCTTCCTGGAGCAGCACCCGGAGTTCTCCGAGCGCATCACGTTTATGGCCCAGCTGATGCCCTCGCGCACGGACGTGCCTCAGTACGCGGAGTACCTCGAGCGCATCGAGGCGCTGGTGGCGGTGGTCAACCACCGCCATGGGACCCCGGACTGGATGCCGATCCAGCTGAAGCTCCGCGACGACCTCGAGGAGGCGGTGGCGGCATACAAGCACTACGACGTGCTGCTCGTCAACGCGATGTTCGACGGGATGAACCTCGTCGCCAAGGAGGGCCCCCTGGTGAACGAGCGCGAGGGGGTCTCGATCCTCTCGGAGAACACGGGCGCGCACGAGGAGCTCGGGGAGTACGCGCTGTCGGTCAACCCCTTCGACATCCAGGAGCTCGCGGACTCGATCTACGCCGCCCTCACGATGGCCCCCGCGGAGCGCCACCGCCGCGCGGAGGGCCTGCGCGAGATCGTGACCTCCCGCGACCCCGGGGACTGGGTGGACGAGCAGCTCGCGGACATCCGCGCGAAGGGGCGCTCCCGGTAGGGGCGTACTGGCCGAGCGGAGAGCTCGTGATCTCGGATCGGTGGGATGGTCGAGGGGCCGCGCGCGGGGGCGGGATGGTCGAGGGGTCGCGCGTGGTGTGGATTCGTTTTTGGGATGAGGACCCTCCGGGTCCCCGCGGGTCGCGCAGCCCGCACCCTGGAGCGGGGGTTTTCCCACCGCTGGTATCATCCGCCGCCGCATGACGCTGCCCGCCCCCACGTACGACCTAGTCCTGATGCTCGACGCCGAAGCGGAGGACGAGGCGCGCGCGAAGATCCTCGCGGACGCCCGCGCGGCGATCGCGGCGCAGGGCGAGCTGCTGCGCGACGACCCGTGGGGGGATCGGGCGCTGGCATACCCGATCGACCACAAAGCGACCGCGAAGTACCACCTGCTGCAGTTCCACGCGGGCAGCACCGAGCTGCTGGAGGGCCTGGACCGAACGCTGCGGATCGCCGATGAGGTGGTGCGCTTCCGGATCGTCAAGCTGAAGCCCGGCACCCCCGCGGCGCCGGATATGCGGGTCGCCGGCGGGGCCACCCGCGAGGCCGAGAGCGCCCCGGAGCCCGCCGCCGCACCGCCGGCGGCGCCTGAGCAGCAGCCGACGTCCGCGCCCGCAGCAGCGTCCGCAGCGGCACCCGAGCCTGCAACGGCGGCGGAGTCCGCGGCGGCACCCCCGGCGGAACCCGAGTCCCCGGCGGCACCCGAGTCTGCGCCGGCACCCGAGCCTGCAACGGCGGCGGAGTCCGCGGCGGCACCCCCGGCGGAACCCGAGTCCCCGGCGGCACCCGAGTCTGCGCCGGCACCCGAGCCCGCGGCGGCACCGGAGCCCGCGGCGGGGTAATACACTCGGTGTGGTGAGCCGGCTGGAGCGAAGCGACGGGGCAGTGGGCAGGACGGACGTGCTGCGGGCGTCCCCCCCGATGTTCGAGTCGCGCCTCTTGGACTTCTTCTCGCGGGTGCACCCCGCGATTCCGGTGCTGGTGTTCGTGCCGGTGATCGTGGCGATGGCGGTGTGGTCGCTCGCCCAGGTGAGCGTGGCGGCGTTGGCGCTGCTGGCGGTGGCGGGGTATGCGATGTGGACGCTGTTCGAGTACTGGCTGCACCGGCTGGTGTTCCACTTCGAGCCCGACCACGGGATCGGGGCGCGCCTGCACTGGATCATCCACGGGATCCACCACGAGCACCCAAACGACCCGATGCGCCTCGTGATGCCCCCCGCGGTGAGCATCCCGCTGGCGGCGCTGGTGTTCGGGGTGCTGTACCTGATCTTCGGGGAGCGCTACGCCCCGGGCCTCGGGGCGGGCTTCTTCGTGGGCTATGTGGCGTACGACATGCTGCACTACTACCTGCACCACTTCGCCCCCCGGGGCCGCGTGGGGCGGATGCTGCGGGAGCGCCACATGCGCCACCACTTCCAGGACGACACGCGGGGCTTCGGGATCAGCGCGCCGTACTGGGACGAGGTGTTCCGCACCTCCCCCCGCAGCCGCAGGGATTCGGCGTAAAACAGCGCAACGAGCGGGAACTGCGCGGAAGTCGCGCCCGCATGCAGGTCTACACTCGGGGGCTTCATCCGAGCGATGCGACAGACCCCGCCATTGTGGGGGCGCGAGAAGACACACATACACACACACAGAGAGATAGAGATAGCGAAAGGAAGATGAGCTGTGGCTGCGACGAATATCAACCGGGTTGTGATGACCGGGAACTTGACCAAAGACCCCGAGCTGCGTTCGCTGCCGAGCGGCACCTCGGTGTGCGAGCTGCGGATTGCGTGCAACACGCGCCGCAAGGACCAGGCGAGCGGGGAGTGGACGGATAAGCCGAACTACTTCAACGTGAAGGTGTGGGGCGCGCAGGGCGAGAATGCGGCCCGTTTCCTCTCCAAGGGGCGCCCGGTGGCGATCGACGGACGCCTGGAGTGGCGCGAGTGGGAGGCCCAGGACGGCGCGAAGCGCCAGGCAATCGATATCATTGCCGACTCGGTGCAGTTCCTGGGCTCGCGCGAGGACCCCTCCGGTGGAGGCGGGTTCGCGGGGAACGGGGCCTCACAGGGCGGCCAAACCCCCGTCAACGAAGGGGATTACCAGCCCGCACCGGTCGGCGCCGGAGCAGGCGACGAGGACATTCCTTTCTAAAAGTACCCCCGACGACAGACAGACAGCGAGGTAGGAACCAAAGTGGCGAAGTCACGCGGCCGTGAGAAGCCGGCGCGCAGGAGAGAGAAGCGAGGCGGCCCCAGCGGGGGGCGGCGCAAGCCGTGCCAGCACTGCAAGGAGAAAATCGAGCAGGTCGACTACAAGGACATCGCGACCCTGCGCAGGTTCGTCTCCGAGAAGGGCAAGATCCGCTCGCGGCGGATCACCGGCGCCTGCCGTCGCCACCAGGGCCAGGTCGCACGGGCGGTCAAGCGCGCCCGTGAGCTGGCGCTGCTGCCCTATGTGAACGCGAGTGGTCGCGACGACAGCCCGCGCCGGCGCGACCGCGAGGACGGCCCCCGCCGCTGAGGCGGCGCGGGCGTAGAGACGGAAGGAGAGGGGTAGGCGATGCCAGAGGCGATTCTCCTCAAGGACGTCGAGACGCTCGGCGAGCAGGGCAAGGTGGTGGACGTCTCCAAGGGGTATCTGCGCAACTTCCTGATCCCCCGCAAGCTGGCCCAGCCCGCGACGAAGGGTGCGATCGAGGCGGTCCGGCGCCGCCAGGAGGCCGAGGAGCGGGCGGAGCGCGAGTTCATCGAGCGCGCGAGCGCCAATGCGGCGCTGCTCAACAAGACGGTGCTCACGATCGCCCAGCAGGCGGGGGCGGACGGGCGCCTATTCGGGTCGGTCTCCGCGCAGGACATCGTGGAGGCGATCCAGGAGGCGAGAGGCCTCAAACTCGACCGCCACAACGTGCACCTCCCGGAGGCGATCAAGAACGTCGGCACCTACATGGTCGTCGTGGACGTCGTGGAGGGCGTGAGCGCCACCGTCAAGGCCATGGTCGTACCGAAGAAGTAATAACCCTCGTCCGCCGGACGTGGGAACATGTGTTCGTGCGGGACTTTTCTTTCCGTCATAGCGGGTTGTTACCTGCGGCGAGGCGGGGGCTCAGGCTAGACTCGCGCCGGCTGTGAGCGCAACCTCGACGACCAACGGCACGGGCACCTCGACGGTCGCCGCCACGCCGCCCCACAACCTCGAGGCCGAGCAGTCGGTGCTGGGGGCGATTCTGCTTTCCGATCACTCGATGTATGCGCTGGTGATCGAGGAGGGATTGCGGGCAGATGACTTCTATCGCGATCGCCACCGCTGGATCTACGAAGCGATGCTCACCCTCTACGAGGAGAGCGAGCCCGTCGATGTACTGACGGTCATCGATCGCCTCAAGCAGACCGGCAAACTCGATGAGGTCGGTGGCATCGCCGCTGTAGACGAGCTCACGGGGGTGGTGCCGGCGGCGGGCCACGCGCGGCGCTACGCGCAGATCGTGCGCGAGAACGCGCTGCTGCGGCGGCTGCTGGCGAGCACGTACGAGATCCAGGCGAGCGTGCTCGGCCACGGGGCCCCCCCGCGGGAGCTGGTGGAGCAGGCGGAGAAGGCGATGTTGGAGGTCGCCCGCGACGACCGCAAGCAGGACTTCCGGGCGATCGAGGACGTGTTGCACGAGGAGCTCGACAAGCTCCACCGGCTCTCGATCGAGGGGACCTCGCTAACGGGGACACCTTCGGGCTTCAAAGACCTGGACGAGATCACGGGGGGCTTTCAGCCGGGCAACCTCGTGATCATCGCGGCGCGCCCGGCGATGGGCAAGAGCGCGCTGGTGTGCAACATCGCGGAGAACGCGGCGGTGACGCACAAACGCCCGGTGGCGCTGTTCTCGCTGGAGATGGCGGAGGCGGAGCTGGCCCAGCGCTTCGTGGCCTCGCAGGCGCGGATCAAGGGCGAGGAGCTGCGCAAGGGGCGGGTCGCGGAGCAGCGCTGGCCGAAGATCCTCGCCGCCAGCCAGCGCCTCGCGGCGGCGCCGCTGTGGGTGGACGACTCGAGCGACGTGGGGATGTTGGAGATCCGCGCGAAGGCGCGGCGCCTGCACACCCAGTGCGAGGGGGGGCTGGGGTTGATCATCATCGACTACCTACAGCTGATGCGCACCGACTCTCGCTACGACAGCCGCGTGACCGCGGTGGGCGAGTTGAGTCGCGGCCTGAAGATCCTGGCGCGCGAGTTGGGGGTGCCGGTGATCGCGCTCTCGCAGCTGAGTCGCGCGGTGGAGACGCGCCCGGACAAGAAACCGCAGCTCTCGGATCTGCGCGAGAGTGGGAACCTCGAGCAGGACTCCGACCTGGTGATGTTCATCTACCGCGACGAGTACTACGACGAGGACTCCGAGCGCCCCGGGGAGGCGGATTTGATCATCGCCAAGCACCGAAACGGCGCGGTGGGGCGGGTGACGCTGACCTTTCACAAGGAGTATCCGAAGTTCATGAACTATGCGGGCGAGCGCTACGCGCAGTGAGGGCGACGTTGCAGCGCAAAACCTAAGCGCCCGATAAGCTGTTCGAATCGCTAGATACCTCTCCAAGGCTCACCCCGATTCCTCGCAAGCGGGGAAGTGTGGCGGACCGGCCACGCCGGAGTGCCCTGGAGACCTCATCAGCCAACCGTGGGAGGCCAGGTAGTGATTATCGCCAGCAGCAGTTATCCGTTCCTGGAAGTGTTCTGGACGATGCTGATCTTCTTTGCGTTCGTGATCTGGATCTGGATCCTGATCGGGGTGTTCGCCGATCTCTTCCGGCGCCACGACACATCGGGATTCGCCAAGGTCCTATGGATCATCTTCATCGTCGTGCTGCCCTACCTCGGGGTGTTCGTCTACCTGATCGCGGAGCACCGCGGCATGGCCGAACGCACGATCCAGCGCCAGCAGGCGGTGCAGGAGGAATTCGACAAGTACGTTCAGTCGGCGGCCAGCAAGGGCGACCCGACGGAGCAGATCGCCAAGGGCAAGCAGCTGCTCGACAGCGGCGCGATCAACCAGGCCGAGTTCGACGCCCTCAAGCAGAAGGCGCTCGCGTAGCGCAAAGCGGCCACTAGCTGGAGCCGCGCCAGAATCAGCACCGCGCAAAAGATCTCCACGAGCTGGCGCACCCGTCGTGCGCCAGCTCGTTTGCGTGCGCGAGCGGGGCCGGGCTTCCCGAGGGATCGAGGCCCACCCCCCTACACTCCATGCGGACATGCCTGGAATAGTCATAGTGGGCGCCCAGTGGGGCGACGAGGGGAAGGGCAAGATCGTCGATCTGCTGGCCGAGCACAGCGACGCGGTGGTGCGCTTCCAGGGGGGCAACAACGCGGGGCACACGATCGTGCGCGGCGGGGAGGAGTGGAAGCTGCACCTGATCCCCTCGGGGATCCTCTACCCGGGCAAGCGCTGCGTGATCGGCAACGGGGTGGTGATCGACCCGCGGGTGCTGATCGAGGAGCTGGACGCACTGCGCGCGCGGCGGATCGACGTGAGCGGCCTGCGGATCTCGGCCAATGCGCACCTGATTATGCCCTACCACCTGCTGCTGGACTCCGCGGGGGAGGCGAAGCTGGGGCGTCTGCAGATCGGCACCACGCGCCGGGGCATCGGCCCTTGCTACGCGGACAAGGCGGCGCGTCTGGGGATCCGCGTGCAGGACCTGCTGGACGAGAAGATCCTCAAGAAGAAGATCGTCGCGGCGATGGAGCCCAAGCGCCTCTCGCTGCGCCCCTTCGAGCGCGACCACACGCTGGACCTGCGCGTGATGACCGAGCAGTACTTGATCTACGGGCACCGCTTGGAGCAGCACATCGCGGACACGGCGAAGCTGATGTGGGAGCTCCTGGACAGTGGGCAGCGGGTGATCTTCGAGGGCGCGCAGGCGACGATGCTGGACATCGACCACGGTACGTATCCGTTCGTGACCTCCTCCAACCCGGTCGCGGGCGCGGCCTGCGTGGGTGCGGGGGTGGGCCCGAAGGACATCGACGAGGTCTGGGGGGTCGCGAAGGCATACGCGACGCGGGTCGGAGCGGGCCCCTTCCCGACGGAGCTCGAGGACACGATGGGTGAACACCTGCGCACCCGCGGGGGGGAGTTCGGCACCACCACGGGGCGCCCCCGGCGCACCGGCTGGCTGGACCTGGTGGCGCTGCGCTACGCGGCCCGGCTGAACTCGCTCTCGGCGCTTGCGATCACGAAGCTCGACGTGCTCTCGGGCGTGGATCGCATCAAGGTGTGCACGAGCTATCGCGGTGCGGAGGGGGCGGAGTTCGACAGCTTCCCCTACCATCAGACGGTGCTCCACCACACCACCGCGCAGTACACGGAGCTCGATGGGTGGAGCGAGGACATCGGGCAGTGCACCGACTTCTCCGAGCTGCCCGGGGCGGCGCAGGATTACCTGCGGTTCATCACCGAACACGTGGGGGCCCCGGTGACGCTCGTGGGGGTGGGCCCGGGGCGCGATCAGGTGATCTGGACCGACGCTGGGCGCCAGACGCTCGCCGCGAGCAACGGTCGCGTGGGCGGTTAGCCCCCGATCGGGATAGGCCCTAGCCCCCGATCGGGATAGGCCCTAGCCCCCGATCGGGGCGCGGGGGTTGGCCCCCCAGAAGACCTGGGTGCCGAGCATCCCGATGATGTGCACGAGCACGAGGTTGAGCACCATCGACTTGGCGGTCGCTGTGCCCACCCCCACGGGCCCCCCACTTGCGTGGTAGCCGTAGTAGCAGCCGACGAGCACGATCGCGCTCGCCATCACCATCGCCTTGATCGTGCTGAACAGGAAGTCCGGGGGGTTCTGAAACTGCCAAAAGATCAGCAGGTAGCCCCCGGAGCTGACGGTCCCGACCTGGTTTACCACCGCGATGTAGGAGGCCAGGAAGGCCCCGCCGATCCCCGCGATGTACACGAACGGGAGCACCAACCAAGCAGCGAAGAGGCGGGTGGCACAGAGGAAGGTGATCGAGTTGACACCCATCACCTCGAGCGCGTCGATCTCATCGTTGATCCGCATCGCCCCGAGCTCCGCCACGATGCCGGTGCCGACCTTGGCGGACATCATGTAGCCAAATGCGTAGGGAATGAACTCCCGTAGGCCGCACCACGCGCTGAACACTCCGGCGTACGCGGACGCTCCGGTGGCCTCGGTGAAGTACGCGCCCACGGTGCCGCACTGCAGGCCGATGATGAACATCAGCGACCAGATGATCACGGTGGAGGAGATGATCATGATCCCCGCCTGGCGCAGACCCTCGCCGAAGAAGCGCAGCACGCGCAGTCCCCAGACGTCGCGCACGACCTCCCAGGCGAAGCCCGCGATCTCACCGACCTCGGCGATCAACTCGCGGGGGGATATGACGAGGGATTCTCTCATTTGACCACCAGGACCTGGGGGTGAGTCGCGAGCAGCATCTGGGTGAAGGCGTAATTGAAAGCTCCGATCGCCAAGAAGGCGACGACGATCGCCTGGTTCACCGCGCGCCCCACCCCCTCGGCCCCGCCGGAGGCGGTGATGCCCTTGTAGCAGCACACGATCGCGATGATCGCCCCGAAGACTGTCGCCTTCACCTCCGAGCCCCACAGGTCGACGGTGGTGGTGTTGTTGAAGAGGGTCACCCAGAACGGACCCAGCGGCTGGCTGTTGACGAGCTCGGCCACGATCCCACCGAAGATGCCGAACAGGATCGTGTACATGTTGAAGAGGGCGGTGACGAGCATCAGCGCGAGGAAGCGCGGGACGACGAGGTTCTTGACGGGGTCCACGCCCAGCACCTGCAGCGCGTCGAGCTCCTCGCGGATCTTGCGCGCACCGAGGTCGGCGGTGATCGCGGTGCCCGCGACCCCCGCCAGCACGATCGCGGTCACGAAGGGGCCGATTTCGCGGATCGCGGCGAGCCCGAAGATTCCGCCGAGGCGGTCGAGCGCGCCGAGGATCGACAGGATGTTCGTGGCCTGCAGGCCGGGGGCGGCGTAGTTGATGCAGACCGTCGAGATCATCAACGGCAGCCAGCAGAGGCGCAGCGTGAAGAGGAACTGGGCGACGAACTCCCCCCCGTAGGGGTAGGGCGGGCGCAGCGCGGAGAGCAGCGTTTTCCAGGTCAGGAGCATCACATCCCCGACCTCCTCGAGCGCGTTGCGCGCGGGGAGGACGGCCCGCCTGAGGTGCGCTGGAAGCGTTGCGCGAGTACTCGGCGCCCGAGAGGAACCCTCCATACTCCTAGCGTAGTAGAACACTAGTACTATGTCAAGATCGGGGCCATCCGGGACGGCTCCGAGGGAGCGCGGCCGGTCCCCGCAGGCCGGCTCGCGCTCCCATCAACAGCCTGTCTCTCAGCGCATACGCGGGTCGATGAAGACGTCGTCGATCTGCGACTCCCCGGTGAGCGCGGTGAAGCGCAGCGCGACCTGCGCGGTGCCGCCGGAGAGCAGGCCCGCGGCGACGGAGCCCGTGAGCATCGGCAGGGTGGGCTGCCAGGTGCCGCTCAGCGCGACCGCTCCCAGCGGCAGCGCCACCGGTCCGAGGAGGGTTTTGTAGACCACCTGCACGAGCACGGTGGAGAGCAGCCCCCCGTTGCGCGCGAAGAAGCGGAAGGTGGGGTAGCTGGCGTTTACGCAGGTGTAGGGCGACTGCGCCGCTGCCCCGGGGGGCAGCGCGAGCGAGGACTGACCGACGCCCCCGGTGACACCATAGGGCTCACTGCCCGGCGTGCGGTGGGCGCCGCCACTGAGACTCCACTGCGAGAGCGAGCCCTCGAAGTCCCCCTGGGGGACCAACTCGTAGGAGTTCGTGTCACCCCACTGCGCGAATGGCTGACTGAGTGACGCTTCGTTGCAAGCGCCACCGCTCAAGAGCGCAGCGTGCGCCGATGGGACCGCCAGCAGCAGCACGGCCAGGGCGGCCAGCAGCAGGGGGATGATGAAGCGAGAGGTGGCGGCTCGAGATGGGTTCGGTAACACAGTGGCCTCCGTGGGTCAACCGGTAGCCGAGCCATCTCCAGGGGAGACCTCTGACTTTGCGTCCCCGCCTCGCGGCGGGTTTGCCTTTTTCAGTTTGGTGGATTGAGAGCGCTTGAAAAGCTGGGGCCAGCATGAAGCACTAACCGCCTTACGTGAAGACCACTTGGACGCATATATGAAACTTGTCTTTCATTTTCCCACAGCCACTCCATTGATCGGAATCAACGCCTTCCCCTCGGCGTCAGCCGACCTAAATAGGCGAATGGGGTTCACCGCGCACGAGCGCACCCCATCAATAGCTCAAGACGCGCCGGTGGAGTGGCGATACACCCGGGGGAGATCCCGTGTCGGCCTACGCCATCATCGAGTCTGAGCGCGCGCGAAGCTCATTCCTGCGCCAGACGCAGGGGATGAGCGTGCCCGAGCGGCGCGGGGAACTGATCGTCGGCGGCGGTTTCCTCTGCGCGGCTGTGGCGCTCGCGCTGGTGGCAGCTCCTCGGGGCGTCGGCTACGGCAGCGAGGGCACCCTCTCGCTGCCACTGGCGGCGCTCTATGTGATCGGGGTGGCCATCGCGGGGCGGATCAGGATCGACGTCGGCTCCGGCTTCACGGTTCCCACCCAGGCGGTGTTCGTGCCGATGCTGTTCGCGCTGCCGTTGGGGCTGGTGCCGCTGCTCGTGGGGCTCGCGCTCACACTGGGAATGACACCCGCGGTGCTCGCGGGGAGCGCCCCGCCGAGCAGGCTGCTGACGGCGCCGGCCAACAGCTGGTTCGCACTCGGCCCATCGCTGGTACTGCTGCTCACCCACAGCCACAGCCCCACTGCGAATCCCGCGGTGCTGCTGCTCGCGCTGGGGGCGCAGTTCGCATGCGACTTCGCGGCCAACGCAGCGCGGGAGGGTCTCTGCGGGGGCATCTCGATGCGCGAACTGGCGGGGGAGGTGCGCGAGGTCTACTTGATCGATGCGGCGCTCGCACCACTCGGTCTAGCGGTCGCCCTGGCTGCGGTGGAGCACAGCTGGGCGGTCCTCCTGATCGCCCCGCTGTTCGCGATCCTGAGACTCTTCTCGCGCGAACGCCGCGCGCGCCTGGAGCAGCTGATCGAGCTGGGCGACGCCTACCGGGGCACGGCGCTGGTGCTGGGCGATGTTGTGGAGGCGGACGACGCCTACACGGGCGAGCACTGCAAGGGCGTGGTGCGCCTCGCGCTGGAGGTAGCGCAGGAGCTGGGGCTCGATCCCCACAGGCGGCGCAACGTGGAGTTCGGTGCGCTCCTGCACGACGTGGGCAAGATCGCGGTGCCGAAGGAGATCATCAACAAGCCGGGCAAGCTCGACGAACGGGAGTGGGAGATCATCAAGACCCACACGATCGAGGGCCAGCGCATGCTGGAGCGGGTGGGCGGCTTCATGCGCGAGGTCGGCGAGATCGTGCGCTCCTCGCACGAGCGCTGGGACGGCGCGGGGTACCCTGACGGCCTGCGCGGTCACGCGATCCCGCTGGAGGCCCGCATCGTCTCCGCGTGCGACGCGCTAAACGCGATGACCACCACCCGCTCCTACCGCAGGGCGATGGGACTCCCCGACGCCCTCGCGGAGCTGGCTCGCAACTCCGGGACACAGTTCGACCCCGAGGTCGTCGACACCCTAATGCGGGTGGTCGGGTAGGCGATCACGGGTCCTCGGGGGGGCGGGACGCATCACGCAAGGGGCGGGACGCAACTGCGCAACGACCTGCCCGCGGCAGGGCTCCTGCCGCGGGCTGAGGCATCCCGTGACCTAGGAGTCCTCGGGTGGGCGGCGCTCGCGCTTGCGTTCGGTCCCCCGGCGCTTGGCCGCCAACCGCCGCTCGCGCGAGGCCGCGGTGGGGCGCGTGGCGCGGCGGCGCTTGGGGGCGTGGAGCGCCTTTGCGAGTCGCTCACTGAAGCGGGCCAGGGCCAACTCGCGGTTGCGCGCCTGCGAGCGTCCGTCCTGTGCGATCGCAACGATCCGTGGACCGACGCGTGCGAGCGCGCGCTCACGCTGTGCATCGCTCAGTGCGGCCGAGGCGAGCACGTCGAAGCTGACTTCTACCCGGGAGGCCGTGACATTGGCGTGCTGCCCACCCGGGCCGGAGGAGCGGCTCGCGCGCACCGTCACCTCCGACAGCGGGATCGTCAGCTCACGGTTGATTCGCAACCGGTCGATCATGCCCTGGCGCTCGCCTGGGGATCGAGGCGCGACATGGTCACTGCGGCCGTCAACTGCGAGGCGGCCCCACCGAGGTACAGGCCCTTGACGGGGGGAACGTCGGCGTAGAAGCGCCCGTGGCCGATCTTGACGTGGGTCTCCCCCGCGAGCCGGCGATTGGTGGGATCCGCGCCGACCCACACGGGCTCCACGTGATCGTCGGTGCCGGGGAGCAGCGCCTCCAGCCACGCGTGGGTATCGACCTCCAGCGAATCGGAGCCCCCATCCTCGGGGGCCGCCCAGAGGTAGCCGGATACATAGCGGGCTGCGATGCCCCGGCGGCGCAGCAGCACCAGCGAGAGGTGCACGAAGTCCTGGCATACCCCGGCTCCGACGTCGAGCAGATCGGCGACACTCGAGCCCACGTATGTAACTCCGGGCCGGTACTCGAAGCGATCCGGCACCAGCTCACAGAGCAACTCGAGCGTCTCCAGTGGACTGTCCGCGTCGAGGGCCTCGTGCAGATCCCCCAGACCCCGGATGGCGGGCTGATCCTGCCACGGCAGGGCGAACTCGCCGGCTGCGTCGAGATAGGCCGCGCTCTCCAGGCTCTCCCACGATCCCTCCGGCGGCTCGGGGGGGTCGGACGTCACCACCCGCGCGCGCACATCGATCGTGAGCTGCTCATGCGCGGTGGGGATACCGAACTCGAGCACCTCGGTGCCGAAGTAGTCGAGGTGGCGACTGGCGCGGGCCTCGGGCTCGATGCGGGTGTGGAACTCGTCGCAGCGCTGGGAGGAGGTCGTCGCGGGTCGCACCCGCAGAGCGTTGAGGTTGTCGGTGACCGGGGCGTCGTAGCGGTATTCGGTCAGATAGCGGATCGCGAAGTGCAGCGGGCCCTCACCTCCTCTCCGCAGCTGGGGTGGCCCCGGCGAAGTAGCGCTCGGCTACATCCTGATCGATGCGGGCGAGCTCCTGCTGGGTACGCTCGCAGATCCCGGTCAGCTCGGCCCCGTCGGGCAGCGCGCGACGCTGGAAGTCCAGGTCGGCCGCCAACCGGCTGACCCGCAGCACGGGCTTCGAGTTGCGCGGACCCGCATCGGCGGCGGTGAACACCTCGTGCAGCGAATCCACGCATGCCGCCACGCTATCCGGGTAGGCGCGCTCGAACAGTAGGAAGCGCGCCACGGGGTGTGCGTTGGGGGGTGCCGTGACGGCCCGCAAGTAGGCGTGAAAGCCGCCGACGGCCTGCAGCAGGATCAGGGCGTGGCCATCGGCCGGCGAGCTGTCCTCGCCGGGGGGCAGCGCGATGCGCAACATGCGCAGCACCATGTCGGAGACCTCGATCAGGCCGCCCGCGTCGAGGAAGCACTTGGCTTCGTCGCGCAACATCGAGCGGTCCGCAACCCCCCAGATCAGCGCGGTGCGCTGCTTGACGTACTGCGAGGCCAGATACGGGCCGGCCGGCGCGGTCCAGCCCGGCTGCCCCCCGCCGCGCAGCCCGAGGGCGGTGGTGTTGATCGCCTCCCACATCTCCGCGCTGATCACGTCGCGCACGGTGCGCGCCCCCTCCCGGGCCCGCTCGACGCTCGCGAGCATCGAGCCCGGGCGCTCCGCGTCGAGCGTTAGACGCCCGAGCGACTCGCTGCGCACGGAGCGCTCGTCTTCGGCCACGCCGAGCATCTTCAGCAGCCCGCCAGAGCCGAAGCTGACGCTCCGCATCGCATCGGGGGACCCCTGCAACTCGGACTGGAACACCGCCTCGACCGCCCGCGCGGTGAACTCCGCGCGGGCCAGATTGCGCCCCAGCCAGTAGAGCTCGTGTGCGATCCGCGCGAGCATCAGCCCGCGGCCTCCTCCTGCTGCTGCTGCTGTTGCTGTCCACTCCAGGCCCCGTAGCGCAGATCGGGCAGGGCCGGTGGCAAAGTGTCGGCGATCGGTGGACCGGCACGATCGGCGTCGTCACCATCCTCGAGCACCCACGTGTCCTTGGAGCCTCCCCCGCGCGAGGAGTTGACGATCATCGAACCCTCCTCGAGGGCGACCCGGGTGAGCCCCCCGGGGACGATGTCGATGCGCTCGCCGAACACCGCGAACGGCCGCAGGTCGACGTGCCGGGGGTACAGGGCGCCCTCGGGGCCAACGGTGGGAACCGTCGAGAGCCGCACCACATCCTGGGCGATCCACCGTTCCGGGTGTGCCTGGATCACCTCGCGCATGCGCGCGAGCTCGGTCTCGTGGGCGTGTGGACCGATCATCACGCCCCGTCCACCCGACTCCCCGGTGGGCTTGACCACGAGCCGATCGAGACGGGTGAGCACGTACTCGAGCACTTCGGGGTCCGAGAGGAGGTAGGTGCGGACGTTCTCGAGGATCGGCTCCTCGGCGAGGTAGAAGCGGATCATCTCGGGCACGAAGCAGTAGATCGCCTTGTCGTCTGCGACCCCGGTGCCGAACGCGTTGGCGATCGCGACGCTGCCCGCGCGGTAGGCGCGCACCAGACCGGGAACCCCTAGCAGCGAGTCGGGGCGAAACTCCAAGGGGTCGACGAAGTCGTCGTCGAGGCGCCGGTAGACCGCGTGGACCCGCTCCAATCCCCGTGTGGTGCGCATGTAGAGAACGTCGTCACGCACGACCAGATCGGATGCCTCGACCAGCTCCACACCCATCTGCCTGGCTAAGAAGGCGTGCTCGAAGTACGCCGGGTTGGCGGGCCCCGGCGTCCACACCACGACCGTGGCCTCGCTCTCCGCCGAGGGGGCCACCGAGCGCAGCGCCCCGAGCAGCAGCTGGGGGTAGTGGTCCACGGGACGCACCCGGTAGGAGGCAAACAGCTCGGGGACAAGACGGGCCATCGCGGCGCGGTTCTCCAGCACATATGAGATCCCCGAGGGGATGCGGACGTTGTCCTCGATCACCTTCCACGCGCCATCGCTGTGGCGCACCAGGTCGCAGCCCGCCACGTGGGTGTAGACCCCGCCGGGGGGGCGGATCCCGTGGACCGCACGGGCGAAGTGCGAGCACCCGGCCACCAGCCGCCACGGCACGATGCCCTCGCGCACGATCTCGCGGGCGTGGTAGACGTCGTCGACGAAGTGGTTCAGCGCACGGATGCGCTGGGCGAGGCCCTGCTTGATGTCCCGCCACTCCTCCCCGCTCAGCACCCGCGGCACGAGGTCCAGCGGAAACGGCCGTTCGTGCGAGGCCCCGCTCTCGCCGCTGGTCTCGAACGTGATCCCCTGCTGCATGAAGATCGCGTCGCGCCGCCGCCCAGCCTCCGCCAGGCCCTCGCGACCGAGGCGGTTGAGCTCCTCCACCAGCGCCTGTGCCGCCGCCCGCGGCGCCCCGTCGGGCTCGAACAGCTCGTCCAGAAAGGGCGCGCACGGTCGGTAGCCATCCATCGCGGGCGTCGTTGTAGCAGAGCTCACCGCGGGATTCTCCCGGGTCATCCGAGCTTTCACCTTCGACGGGTGGAGCAACTGGGGACTCGCGAACTTGACACCTGGACGCCGATACGAAAGGATGGGAATCTGCAAACCGCATACGACCGAGAGGGGAGTGGCGGCGAGTGACCGGTGCTCTGCATGCGGTGGCGCAGTTCTGCGTACGTCGCCGTCTCGTGGTCATCGGCGTGTGGCTCGTGGCGACGGTTGCGCTGGTCGCGGTGTCCCACGGGCTGGGGGAAACCACAAGCGAAGACCTGTCGTTGCCTGGGACCGACAGCCAGCGGGCGATGGACACTCTCGCGAGATCGTTCCCCGACCAGGCGAACGGGACGAGCCCAATCGTCCTGCACGCAGCCAGCGGCAAGCTGACCGAATCGAAGTATGCCGGCGCCGTCGATCAGGCCGCCGCCGACGTGGCGAAGGCCCCGAACGTCGCCGCCGTAGTCAACCCGCTCACACCCCAGGGCGCCTCCGCGCTGAGCAAGAACCAGGCCACGGGGTATATGTCAGTGACCTTGGCGGTCAGCCCGGGGGAACTCTCCACCGAACAGGCGCAGAGCATCATCGACGCCGCGCACCCCGCCAAGGCAGCCGGGCTGGAGGTGGAGACGGGAGGCCAGCTGGGCCAGAAGGTCTCCAAGCCGGCCACCGAGTCGAGCGAGCTGATCGGGATCGTCGCGGCGATGGTGATCCTGACGCTCACCTTTGGAACGGTCGTGTCGATGCTGCTGCCGATCCTGAACGCGATCGTGGGGCTCGCGGCAACGCTCGCAATCATTCGCATGCTCGGCCACGTGATCTCGGTCCCTTCGGTAGCCCCAACGCTGGCCACGATGATCGGACTGGGCGTGGGGATCGACTACGCGCTGTTCATCGTGACGCGCCATTTCCGCGGCCTGAACGGGGGCCTCGAACACCATGAATCGATCGCCCGCGCGGCTGCGACCTCGGGCGGGGCGGTGTTCTTCGCGGGCTGCACAGTGACGATCGCACTGGTGTCACTCGCAGTGGCCGGGATCCCGCTGGTGACCACGATGGGCCTGATGGCGGGCATCGCCGTGGTCGTCGCGGTGCTCGCCGCGCTCACGCTGCTGCCGGCGATGCTCGCCGTCGCGGGACCCCACATCAACTCCCTGCGCGTACGCGACCTGCACCCCGAGGCCCACGCCCAGGGGGGAGTGTGGGCGAAGTGGGCGAACGGCGTGGCCAAGCGGCCGTCGCTCGCGGGCTTGGCGGCACTGGCGATCCTCCTGCCGCTGACGATCCCGCTGCTGTCACTGACCCTGGGTCAGCAGGACGTGGCGGCACTGCCCACGTCGACCACCGCGCGCCGCGCCTACGACCTCCTCTCGGACAACTTCGGACCTGGGGTCAACGGACCACTGCTCGTGGCGATCTCATTGGGCTCCCCGGCGCAGGCCGCCCCGCCCCCAGGCTCGAAGAACTCCTCCACGGGGGCGCCAAACGGCGCCCCGCCAGGCGACTCGCCCGGCACCCAGAGCGATGCGCGTGCCAGCGACCCGCGCCTGCAGACACTCCAGCAGGACATCGCCTCCACGCCCGGGGTGGCGGCGGTCACGCCGGTTCAGATCGACAAGGCGGGGACCACGGCGTACTTCAACACGATCGCCAAGACGGGGCCCGCGGAGAGCGCCACGGCAGACCTCGTCGGCCTGTTGCGCTCGAGCACGATCCCCACAGCCGAGCAGGGCACGAACATGGAGGCGTACGTCGGGGGCAGTACCGCGGGCAACGTCGATCTGGCCTCTCAGATCTCGGATAAGCTGCCGCTCCAGATCCTCGTGGTGATCGCGCTCAGCTTCGTGCTGCTGATCCTGGCGTTCCGCACCTTGGTAGTCCCGCCCCAGGCGGCAGTCATGAATCTGCTCTCGATCGGGGCCTCCTACGGGGTGCTCACGGCGATCTTCCAGTACGGTTGGCTGAGTGGTGTGATCGGCCTCAGCGGCCCGGTCCCGATCGTCTCCTATGTGCCGCTGTTCATGTTCGCGATTCTGTTTGGGCTCTCGATGGACTACGAGGTATTCCTCGTGAGCCAGATCGAGGAGCACGTCCACGCCGGGGAGGACAACCGCGATTCCGTGGTCTCCGGGCTGGTGACGAGTGCGCGTGTGATCACAGCGGCAGCGCTAATCATGGTGTTCGTGTTCGGCAGCTTCGTGCTCAACGGGGACCCCACGATCAAGCAGTTCGGGATCGGGCTCGCGGTCGCCGTGGCGCTCGACGCGACCGTGGTGCGCTGCCTGCTCGTGCCCGCGTTGATGCTCCTGATGGGCGACCGCAACTGGTGGATGCCAGGGTGGCTGGATCGAGTGGTGCCGCACGTGAGCATCGAGGGGGCGGAGTTCTTCGTGGCGCGGGATCTAGCCGCGGCGGCGAAGGCCGAGCCGCTGCCAGCGGGGGCAGACTCTGGGGGCGAAGCGTAGAGGCGATTCGGGCGTAAAGGGGGATCCCGTGGGGCCGTCTCTCAGCCCGGGTGTACGACAACCAGCGGGATCGGGCGCGCGGTCTTTGTCTTGTAGACGTCGTAGCGCCCGTGGTTGTTGTCGTTCACGAGCCGCCAGAGACGCTCGTAGTCCTCGTCCCCGGGCTCCAGCGCTCGCGCCGTGGCGGGAGTCTTCTGGCGCCCCACCTGGATCTCCACGGCGGGCTTGTCGCGCAGGTTGAAGAGCCATCCCGGCGAGCGATCCGAGCCGCCGTTGGAGGCGACGAGCACGTAGTCCCCGCCATCCTTGGCGTAAACCAGCGCATTGCAGCGCTCCGCCCCGCTGCGCCGGCCGGTGGTGCGCAGCAGCAGCGTGGGAACCCCGATCATCCCGTGACCGATCCGCCCGTCGCTGCGCTCGTAGAGCTGCTGGTGGAGCTTCAGGGCAGGCCCCTGGATCGCGTCGGCAATACCCACAGTCACAGTGTACTCAGCCAAGGTCGCCCGGCCGTGAGCGCAGCGTCCCGGGGACGCATCCGGGCGTGCCGATCTTTTTGAAACCGGTTCTTAACCCTTCCCCGTCTCCAGCATCCCCGAGCGAGCGCTGTCTGTGCGCCTCCCGCGGGCATTGCCCACCGCCACGATTCCCGCCCCCATCGCGATCTGGCCCACCCCGATCGCGATTACGCTCGCGGCGACCCACAGGTAGCCACCGGAGTGGTGGGGATTGACGAAGAAGTAGGGGTACCAGTGTGCGAGGGGGCCACGCAGGAGGGTGTAGGCGATGTAGAGAACGGGGAACGTCATCCACCACAACACCGCGCGCCGAAGCGCCAGCGGTGCGCCGGGCGGGTCGATCAGCCAGTCAAGCGCAACGGCGGCGGGCATGACCCGGTGCTGGACTGTGTTGACCCACGGGATCGCGGCGTTCTGCCCGGAGAGCAGCGCCGCATAGACGATCCCGGTGGTGAGCATGTAGAGCACACAGGCCCCACGCAGTAGCTCGAACGTTGCGGAGCGACGCAGGTCGGGCCGCGTGGCGCCGACCAGGAAGATGATGGCGGCGAACAGGTTGCTGAGCTCGGTGAAGAAGCTGAAATAGTCAGTCGGGCTGAAGCCGGGGCGCCCGAGATAGTGGACCACCGAGTAGATGATCGCGATCAGGCCCAGCACTCCAAGCACGGCGCGGTAGCGCTTGATTGCGGTGGGTGTCATCGGCCCAACGATACGGCCCCCGAGGGCCCTTGGAGGCTCTGCTCGGGGTGCGCCTCCACGCCCCACAGGTGCTGGATCGCATACGCGCGCCAGGGCCGCCAGCTCTCCGCGACACGGGCGGCCTCGCGCGGGGTGCATCGATCCCCCAGGCCGCCGCAGCGGCCTCCCCTGGAGCCGGAGGGATCGGCAACGGTCCCGGCACCTCCCCCAGAGCCGGAGTGATTGGCATCGCCCCCGGCACGGCGACCTCCCCCGGAGCCGGAGTGATTGGCATCGCCCCCGGCACGGCGACCTCCCCCGGAGCCGGAGTGATTGGCATCGCCCCCGGCACGGCGACCTCCCCCGGAGCCGGAGTGATTGGCATCGCCCCCGGCACGGCGACCTCCCCCGGAGCCGGAGTGATTGGCGTCGGCCGGGGCACGGCGACCTCCCCCGGAGCGCGAGACGCTGGCACGGACCAGATCCCCGCAGCCCAGCCGTTCCAGTCCGCGGAGCACGCCGAGATCGGTGGGCAGGAACGCGTCGGGGTCGGCGAGGGCGCGCATGGCGATGTATTCCACGGTCCACGGACCGATCCCGGGGAGCGCGAGCAGGCGGGCGCGAACCTCCTCGCGGTCGCTGCCGGGGTCGATCGCGATCTCCCCAGCGGCGAGCACCCGAGCGAGCTCGCGCAGCGTTTGCCGGCGGCGCAGCGGCCCCCCGGGAAGTGTGCCGGGATCGGCCGCGGCGATCGCGGCGGGGTGGGGGAAGAGGTGGGTGAGGGTTGATCCGGTGGGTGGAGAAAATGGAGTAGGCGGCGTAGAAGATCGAGTAGCCGGCGTGGTGGGTTGCGGCGGTCCCCAATCGACCACCGGCACCGCCAGGGGCTCACCGAGCGCCTCCGTCAAGCGCGCGGCGGCGGTGCGTGCGGCGGAGACGGAGATCTGCTGGCCGAGGATGGCGCGCACGGCGAGCTCGGCCCCGTCCACGGCCCCGGGCAGGCGCAGCCCGGGGGCGGCGCGCACGAGTGGCGCGAGCAGAGGATCGCCGCCGAGGTGCTCTGTGGGCGCGGCGGGGTCCGCGTCGAGGTCGAGTAGGCGCCGGCAGCGCTGCACGGCGGCGGTGAGGTCGCGTAGATCGGCAAGTCGCAGGCGGCACTCGATGTGGCCATTCACGGGCGCGAGCGCGACCACCCCGTGGCCGCGGGGCAGGCGCAACGTGCGCCGGTAGCTGTCCCCGACGACCTCCTCGACACCCGGCACAGCGCGATCCCCGAGGAAGCGCAGCAGTCGCCCCCAATCCAGGGGCTCGCGGTACGCGAGGCGCACGGTCAGCAGGACCGGCCCTCCGCCGGCTGGCGAGCTCGAACCGGTGCGAGGAACAGGGGCGATGGGAGGGGATTGGGATTGGCTCTCGGGTCGATGGGCGCCGATCCGACTCACGGAGGCGTTTGTAGCACCGGACCCGCCTGAGGCCCGGGACCCACTTGAGGCCCGGGACCCACCTGAGGCCCGGGACCCACCTGAGGCCCGGGACCCACCTGCGGGGGCCCGCCGGCGCAGCTCGGTGGGCGTGCGCCCGTATACGGCGCGGATCGTGTCGTTGAACTGGCGCACGCTCGCGAAGCCGGCGGCGTGGGCGATGTCGATCTGGCGCAGGGCGGTGGTCTCGATCAGGATGCGCGCCGTCTGGGCGCGCTGGGCACGGGCGAGCGCGAGCGGGCCGGCGCCGAGCTCCGCGGTGAGCTGGCGAGTGAGGTGGCGCTCGCTGTAGGCGAGGCGCCCCGCGAGGCCGGCGACGCCGTCGCGATCGACGACCCCGTCGGCGATCAGCCCCATCGCACGCGCCGCGAGGTCCCCGCGGCTGTTCCACTCGGGCGAGCCGGGGGCGGCGTGGGGGTGGCAGCGCAGACAGGCGCGAAAGCCCGCGCTCTGGGCCGCGGCGGCGGTGGGGTAGAAGCGGACGTTGCGCCGCTTGGGCACAATCGCGGGACAGCTGGGGCGGCAGTAGATGCCCGTGGAGGTGACCGCCACGAAGAAACGTCCGTCGAAGCGGTGATCGCGGCTGCCGAGCACGCGGTAGCGTGCCTCGAACTCCTCGGTGTCGCGCTGATCGATCACGCACACCAGTATGAGGGGCCCGGGTGGCGGTTTTCGGACACTGACACCGCGTGCTCCTACCAGGTCCGATTTCCGCCAGACTCCCGTACGTAGAGGTGTCAGAGTCTCGCTATGACAAATATCGACTCAGGCGACACAACGAGTTTCACCGTGCTGGAGAGCCCTGTCGGGGACCTGCTCGCTTGCGCGGACACAACCGGAACGATCACCGGCCTGCACTTCCTGGACCGCCGTACCGCCGCACCCCAGCCGGATTGGATCTCCGATGAGCGCCCCTTCGCAGAGCTGAGCCGCCAGCTCGAGGAGTACTTCGCGGGGGAGCTTCACGACTTCGACCTGCAGCTCGCCCCCCAAGGCTCGCCCTTCCAGCTGGAGGTGTGGCGCGCCCTGCAGGCGATCCCCTACGGGCAGACGGCCTCGTATGGGGAGATCGCGGCCGTGGTGGGCCAGCCGGGAGCGGCGCGCGCGGTGGGCGGCGCGAACAACCGCAACCCGATCGCGATCGTCGTCCCCTGCCACCGCGTGATCGGCGCCAGTGGGTCGCTCACCGGCTACGGCGGCGGCCTCGATCGCAAGCAGCAGCTGCTCGCGCTGGAGTCAGGCGTCTTGACACTCGCGTAGCGCGGCGCTCACAATTAGGCCACTGGCACGGAGTCGGGAGTAAGGGCGCACGATCGGCCGGGGTGTGCCGGGCGGTGGTGCACACATCAGACCCGTGCGGGCCCAAGGCGCACGATCGGCCGGGGTGTGCCGGGCGGTGGTGCACACATCAGACCCGTGCGGGCCCAAGGCGCACGACCGGCCGGGGTGTGCCGGGCGGTGGTGCACACATCAGACCCGTGCGGGCCCAAGGCGCACGACCGGCCGGGGTGTGCCCGGCGGTGGAACACACATCAGACCCGTGCGGGCCCGTGGCGCACGACCGGCCGGGGTGTGCCCGGCGGTGGAACACACATCAGACCCGTGCGGGCCCGTGGCGCACGACCGGCCGGGGTGTGCCCGGCGGTGGAACACACATCAGACCCGTGCGGGCCCAAGGCGCACGACCGGCCGGGGTGTGCCCGGCGGTGGAACACACATCAGACCCGTGCGGGCCCAAGGCGCACGACCGGCCGGGGTGTGCCCGGCGGTGGAACACACATCAGACCCGTGCGGGCCCGTGGCGCTCACCGCGGATATATTCCCCGCGATGCTCCGTCACCTGATCTCGATCGACCAGGTCGACGACGTGCTCGCGCGCGAGATCTTCAGCACCGCGGAGGATATGGCGGCCGCGCTGCGGATCCCCACGCGTCTGTCGAGTCTCACGGGGCGGGTGGTGGCCCTGCTGTTCTTCGAGCCGAGCTCGCGCACGATCCTCAGCTTCCACGCCGCCGCAGCGCGCCTCGGGGCGGCGGTCATCTCGCACCGCGGAGTGGAGTCCTCATCGCTCTCGAAGGGGGAGTCGATCGAGGACACGGTCCGCGTAGTGGGCAGCTACGCCGACCTGATCGTACTGCGCCACGAGGCTCCCGGAGTCGCAGCGCGTGTCGCCGAGCTCAGCCCGGTGCCGTTGATCAACGGCGGGGATGGCTCCAACGAGCACCCGACGCAGGCGCTGATCGACATGTACACGATTCACCGCGAGCTCGGGCGGCTGAGCTCGCTGCGCGTGGGGATGGGCTTCGATGCGCGCCACTCCCGCTCGATCCACTCACTCTGCCGCGGCCTCAGCCACTACCCCGACAACGATGTCCTGCTCGTGGGACCGCAGGAGCTGTGGCTCACCGAGGAGGACCTCGCCCAGCTGCGTGAGCGCGGGCTGCGAGTCTCCCAGAGCACCGACATGCAAGAGCTACTCGCCCGCGAGGTGGTGTACGTCAACCGCTTCCAAGTGGAGCGCATCGAGGACGCCGCAGCGGCAGCGGCCTACCGGGATCGCTACTGCATCAGGGCCGCCGATGTGAGCAACTCCGAGATCAAGCTCCTACTCGACCCCCTCCCCCGCATCCACGAGATCGCCGAGGAGGTCGACGCCCTCCCCGAGGCCGCCTACTTCAGGCAGGCTGCCAACGGCGTGCCGATCCGGATGGCGCTGCTGTCGATGCTCTCATAGGGCGGAGGGAAACCCAGGCAGCACGAGAGGGCGCTCTGGGGAATCGCGCTCGCCGCGGCAACGGGGGTGGCGGAGCGCAGGGCATATGCGACCTGGCTTCCGTGCGTCCCCGTGGATGTGACCCACGCGGCCAGAGCGTTCCCGGTCTGCGGGTCGATGGCCGCCGCGGGCGAGCCGTTGGGGCCGGGCGCGACCACCGTTTCGGGCGCTTCGAAGGCCGCTTCCCCGTGCCCCGCGTAGTGGCCCTTCGCGGCAAAGATTCCCCGCCGCCCAAGGTTGGGGCCACCGGTGCGCAGACGCCCACCGGCGCTCCACAGCGCCAACGCTTCGGCATGGGGGCCCGGCACGAGGTCCGCCAGGAGCGCATCCTGGTCACCTGTGGAGATGGTCACGGGCGCCCACGCACCGCGGCGCAGGGAGACCGGAGAGGCCCGTACCACGTAGCGACCCGAGCGCATCCCCGTCCACGCCATCATCACGGCCTCGCTGGAGAGCCGGATCAGGCGCAGCGAGCCGGCCGGCTGCACGAAGCCGGGGGGGTTGCGGAAGCGTTCGATCAGCTGCTCCCTCCGGGCGGCGAGCCCCGGGCCGGGGATACTTAGCTCGATCGTCGTCTGCACCCCGCCCCCCGGCGTGGTGGACTGGCTGCGCCACGCGACGATCGCGTGACCGTCGTCGCTGATCAGCGCCTGTATTTCCGGATCGGGAGGAGTCCTTCCAAGCCGGTGGAGCGCTCCCAAGACGCCGGTCCCGGCGATCTCCTGCGCGTAGATCCCGCCGTCGTGCGCCCACACCACGAGGATGTCGCTGCGGTAGTCCATCGTCGCCGCCACCGCACTCGGGGGGGTTGCGCCGACGGGCAGCAGCCGCACGGGGGATGGAGAGTCGCTGTAGTGGTGTTGGATGCGCACCGCCAGCGCCCACCCCACGTGTTCTGCGTGCACAGAGGAGACCACGACCGCATCCCCCAGATAGCCGCTGAAGGCGCTCACCGGCGCCGCCGGGCCGCCCAGTGGTCGCGCTGCGGAGAACGCTCCCACCGCGCGACCCTCCGCAAACGCTCCCACGGCCTGCCCAGTGGGCCTCTCCGGAGCGCCCGTCCCGCTCGACCCACCCGCGCCACCGGACCCTGTCACTCCCAGCGCGTTGCCCGCCACCACAACCTGCCCCGCGGCTGTCCCTGTCGCGGCGGCGATTTCACCGATCTCGCTGCCACCGCCAATCAACGGGCGCCCCGGGCCGGGCAGGTCGCCTGCCGAGAGCGTTCCACCAAAGATCTCTCCCTTCCCCGCGGCAACTGCGCTCGCCAGACCCTCCGGCGCCGCGGTGCCCCCCGACCCCGCGGTGCCCACGATGCCCCCCGACCCCGCTGAGCCCCCCGACCCCACGGAGCCACCCGACCCCACGGAGCCACCCGACCCCACGGAGCCACCCGACCCCACGGTGCCCCCCGATCCGACAGAGCCCCCCGATCCGACAGAGCCGCCCGACCCCACAGAGCCACCCGGACCCGTAGCTCCCCCCGCGCCCGTGCCACACCCGCGGGGTGCATCCCACAGCAGCGCCCCGGGGCCGCTGCGTATCTGCGGTTCGGAGGAAGGGATGACGATCAGAGGCGTGCTCTGGGCGAGCGCGGCGTCGCACCCGCTGAGTCGCGCCGGCGCAGACCAGCGCGCCACCGCAGCGGGCGCCATACCGAGCGCCCCCACGAGCACCGTAGATAGAGCCGCGATGGCCCTCAAGCCTGCCTGGCCGCCCGCTCTTCGAGGCGGGCGCGGCGGTACTCCTCGACGACTATCTCCGTGAGCTCCTCCACCGATGTCTCCGCGGTCGGCTTGTCCAGTGCGATTGCCCCATCCTGGATCATGCTGACACGATCGCAGGCCTCCAGGACGTGGACGTAGTTGTGGAGAATCATAATGATCGAAACCCGCCCTTCGGCCTTGAGGCGGGCGACTAGGTCGAGGATCATCGCCCCCTCCTTGGCCCCCATCGCGGCGAGCGGCTCGTCGAGCAGGATGATGTCGGCGTCGGAGTTCACCGTGCGAGCGACCGCGATCGCCTGGCGCTGGCCGCCGGAGAGGCGTGCGACGGAGACATCGATGCGCGGGATGTTGATGCCGATCTCGTCCAGTGCCCGGCGTGCCTCCCGCTTCATCTCACGGTTGGCCAGGAACGGGATCGGATGGTGCACCTTCTCGCGACGCAGTGCCAGGTTGTGATAGACCGACAGTTCGTCGATCAGCGCGAGATCCTGGTAGACCGTATCGATGCCTTTCGCGCGCGCGTCGTCGACGCTTTTCGGCTGATAGGGGTCTCCGTGCAGGAACATCTGCCCAGTGTCCTGGCGCTGAAAGCCGCAGATGATCTTGATCAGCGTCGACTTGCCCGCGCCGTTGTCACCGAGCAGGCCCAGCACCTCGCCCTTGCGCAGGTGCAGGTTGACGTCGCGCAGGGCCGTGACCGGCCCGAAGCGCTTGGCGATGTGTTCGACGCGCAGCACGTCATCCGGGGCCGAGACCGGCCCGACGATCGTCTCCGCCGGTATGGGCTGATCAGCCACTTCGGGAACCCCTGCGCACGCGCTGCACATACACGTTGATGGTCATCGCGAGGATGATCGCGAGGCCAAGGTAGAAGAGCTGGTAGTCGGCGTTGACGCCCTTGAGGATCAGCCCGTCGTTGAGGATGCCCAGGAACAGCGCTCCGATCAGCGCGCCTACGACAGTCCCCGACCCACCCGCAAGGAGTGTGCCGCCGATCACCGCCGCCGAGATCCCCTTGAACAGGATTTCGTTGGCTCCGGCGACGTCGGGCTGCACCGATGAGGCCCGCACCGCCTCGAGGATGCCGGCGAAGCCCCCGGCGGCAGCGCAGAGGATGAAGTTGCGGATCACCACCAGGCGTACTCGCACCCCGGCCTCGGCGGCGGGCAGCTTGTTCGAGCCCACAGCCACCGTGTACAGGCCCCAGCGGGTGAACGTCAGCACGATCTGCCCCACGACCACGATCACGAGCGCCCAGATCAGCTCCGAGTAGGTACCCGCGCCGAGGACTTTCGCGAACGTCGAGACGTGGTTGACCGTTTCGGTGAGTACCACGTGCGCCCCGTTGATCACGTGGTGGACGTTGACAGTCGTGCTCGTCACTTCTGCGCCCGGCATCGCGACCGGCACGCCGTGCGAGATAATCAGCGTCAGCCCCTCCAGCGTGAAGAGCATGCCGAGCGTGGCCACGAACGAACTGATGCCGATGACCGCCGTGAAGAACCCGTTGATGAAACCGACCACCATGCAGCCGGCCAGCGCGATCAGCACACACGGAACGTACGGAATCCCGGCCACCGCCAGCTTGTAGTAGAGGAACGGCGCGAGCAGGTATGTCGCCCCGATCGACAGGTCGATCTCGCCCAGGATCATCACGAAGACCTCGCCGGCGCCGAGGATCGCGAACGGGGCGAAGAACGGCAGCAGCGTCTTGAAGCTGGCGGTGGTGAGGAAGGTGCTGGTGGTCAGCGAGAAGTAGATCGCCACGAGCAGCGTGACGACGATGATGCTGCCCTCGCGCAGGGAGAGCACGCGTTCGAGCAGCGTGCTGTGACTCGGCAACGAGACCCGGCGCGAGCGCGCCGGACCTCCCGCCGGGGGGATCGATCCAGACGGCGCACCGGGCGCGTCGTGCCCGCCTTCGGACGCTGGTGCCGACCCCCCTCCCGGTGCCGGCGCCGGCTCGCCTGACACGCTGGCCATGGTCGGCGCTCTTGGCTAGGCGGCGGTGCCCGCCGGGATCGGGACGACCTTCGGTTCCGAGGAGGTCCCCTCGAAGCGGCTTTTCGAGTTGACGTACGGAGTCACGGTTTCCTTGTCGATGAATTTCAAGCCCGTGTCGACTTCCGCGGGACCCGTCAGGGACCCGGAGACCTGCCACAGGAACAGCTGCAGGATTGGCAGGAACCCCTGCAGGTAGGGCTGCTGGTCGATCGTGAATTCGATATAGCCTTCGTGGAGCAGTTTCTGGGTTTTTTCGGTCAGGTCGAAACCGCCGGCATGGACACCTTTGGCGGTGAGCCCGAGCTTCTGCATCACGCCCGCCAGTTCCGCGGTGTCGCCGCCGTCGACGGCGTACATCCCCTTCGTGGTCGGATGGCCGGTCCAGTAGGCTTCGATGGCCGATTTCTCACCCGATTCCAGGGAGCCGGTCACGATCGTGGTCACTTTGATCGGCGCGCCCGATTCCTTGATCGCCTTTTCAGCTCCTAACAGACGCGGCTGCAGGTTCGCCGAGCCTGCATTGGCGGTGAAGATGACCACGTCGCCCGAGCCCACGGCGGCGACGATCCGCTTGCCCATGAGTTCGCCGGCCAGTTTCAGATCCTGGCCTATGTAGGCCAGGCGCTTGTTGGGGGGCGAGGGGGCATCGGCGTTGTAGCCGACGACCGGGATGCCAGCCTTGAGTGCGTTTTCGATCGGTACGTTGAACGCGGTCTTGCTGATCAGCGACACCGCGATCCCGTTGGCACCGGATGAGATGGCGGTGTTGATGGCGTTGACCATCTGGCCGATGTTTTCGCTTTCGGAGCCCGTCCACTCGTAGCTGCAACCGAGCAGTTTGCAGGCATCGGCGATGCCGTACTGGGTGGGGACGAAGAACGAGTTGGTCGTGACGTGGTTGACGACGACGAATTTGTAACTGGGATGCGAGCCGAACACCGCGGCGGAGCCGCTGGAGGAGGAGCCGCTGGTGGCGCTCGATCCACACGCCTCCAGCAGTGCGCTCACCGAGCCGACAGCGGCGCCGGTCAGCGCGGTGCGGCGCAGGAACGCGCGCCGGTCAAAACCTGGGGCCCGCTCGGTGGAACCGGATCCCACCCGCCCCTCGGCGTGCTCGAGACGCTCCACCGCCTCCAAAGCAAGGTCGCTATCGGACATCTCATTCCTCCTTGTGTCTGCTGGAACAGGCGCACAGATCGCGGCACACGCAAGCCTCCGCATCTATTTAGATTCCCGCATGTGCCGATTGCTACACCCAATTGGACCGCCGCAGAGGGTGAGATCACCTCGCCCTTGGAGGGTGTGCGGCACAGAGGACGCTGCCTTCGAAGAGTGGGATCGCCCGGACTAGCGGGCCTGGGCTCTGATCGAGCGCGTCTGCGTGACCCTGAGTGGTTTTACTGAGCGAGTCTGCGCGAACTACCCGGGGGCACCGGATACCGCCACAGCCATCGACACCGTGGCGAGCACGAGCACGAGCGTGACTCCGATCACAGCGCGCTGCCCTTTGACGCTCGCGGGGAAGTCCGGTTTGCGCAACCCCAGACCCAGCGATACGACGAGCGCCCAGGCCACGAGCAGGCCGGCCGAAACGTAGAACGGCACTTTGCTCTTCGCCGCCCCGAGCAGAGGCGCTAGTTGCAGAACCGCGACGTGCATCCCGCGCGAGCCTAGCGCATCGGAGAGTCTCGCCGCAAGGAGACGGGCACGGTCCCGCGCGGGTGATCCGCGGAGGCGTATGAGCGAGCTCGCGGGTATGAGCGAGCTCGCGGAAGGCGTATGGGCGAACTCAGGGGAGGCGGGCGCGAAGTCAGGCTATGCTCCCGGGGCGATGACCGACGTGGTGCGCACACCGGAGGAGCGCCTGGAGGGGCTACCGGACTTCCCTTTCGGGGCACACTACCGCGAGGTCGATGGGCTGCGGCTGGCGCACCTCGACGAGGGGCAGGGAGCACCGGTGCTGTTCATGCACGGGGAGCCGACGTGGTCGTTTCTGTGGCGCAAGGTGATCCCGCCGGTGCGCGACGCGGGCTTTCGCTGCGTGGCTGGCGACATGGCGGGCTTCGGGCGCTCGGACAAGCCCACGGACATGGGGTGGTACTCATACGACCGCCACTACGCGCTGATGGAGACACTGCTCGAGGATCTCGACCTGCGGGGGGCGACGGTGGTGGTGCACGACTGGGGCGGCCCGATCGGGCTGCGCCTGGCGGTGGATCACCCGGAGCGGATCGAGCGCCTGGTGATCCTCGACACGGGCCTATTCACGGGCACCCAGAAAATGACGGAGGCGTGGATGGCGTTCAAGGACTTCACTGCGCGCACGGAGGACTTGCCGGTGGGCTTCCTGGTGCGGGGAGCGTGCAAGAACGACCCTGGAGACGACGTGGTGGCGGCGTACGAGGCGCCCTATCCGAACACGGCCTCGAAGGCGGGGGCGCGGGCGTTCCCGGCGCTGATCCCGTTCGAGCCAGAGGCCCCCGGAGCGGCGGAGGGCCGGCGGGTGCTACACGCGCTGCGCGAGGACACCCGCCCCACGCTGATGCTGTGGGGGGATTCGGATCCGGTGCTGCCGCTGTCGGTGGCGGAGAACTTCGCGGGGGCGATCGGCAAGGAGAAGCCGCGCGCGATCGAGGATGCGGGCCACTTCCTGCAGGAGGACAAAGGCCCCGAGATCGGGGCGATCGTGGCGGAGTGGCTTACCGCGTAGGAACTCGCTGACGGGAGACGCCGCAACCACCTCCCCATGACTCCTTGTGCCCCGGGGGCAGACACATGCCGCTGGAGCGCGCACCGCCTTCGATCCTTCGCCCATCCGTGGGCTCTTTTTTGCGCGGCCGGTGAGGCGTCAGTTCGACTGCTCGGGGAGCCGGGGCTGCTCGGGCGCGGGTGCGAGAGCGGGCTCGGAGCGGGCGGCGCGTAGCTCGTAGTCGCGACGCGCGGCGACGTCGGCGTCGGCGAGCACGCGATCGGTCTTGGTCATGCGGCCGATTCCCTCGGACAGCGACCGCGGGAGCAGCGTCGCGATCTGGTAGGTGCGCTTGGTCGACTTGGGCACCCACACTTCCACGGTGCCGTGCTGGAGGGCGTCCACGATCGCGTCGGCGACGTCGGAGGGCTCGAGGTTGTTGAAGCCGCGCGCGTGCCCGAGCCCGCCACCGAGCTCGGTGTTGACGATGTAGGGCATCACGTAGCTGAGATCGATGTGGGCGTCCATCAGGCGCAGCTCGCCGCGGACGGCCTCGGTGAGGCCGATGACGGCGTGCTTAGTGGCCGAGTAGGTGGCACCACCGGCGATCCCGAACTTACCGGCCTGGGAGGCGATGTTGACGATGTGTCCGCGGCCACGGGGGAGCATCCGGGTGAGGCCGAGCTTCATCCCGAGGATCACGCCGTGGAGGTTGATGTCGATAATCCGCTGCGCGGTGAGATCCTCCTCGTCGAGGAAGCGGCCGATGGGCATGATTCCGGCGTTGTTGACGAGTACGTCGAGCGGCCCGATCTGCTCCTCGGCGCGGTCCAGGAAGCCTGCGAAGGAGTCGCGGTCGGTGACGTCGAGGGGGAGGGCGACGGTCCGGGGGCCGAGCTCGGCGGCGGTCTGCTGCGCCGCGGGGAGATCGATGTCGCCGAGCGCGACCTTCATCCCGTGGCTCAGAAACGCTTGCGCGGTGGCGCGGCCGATCCCCCGTGCGGCGCCGGTGACGGCGGCGCTATACCCGGCGATGATGCGGGGCTCCTTTGCCATATCGGAAAACCTAGCGCACCTTTCACATCGGCGCCGGGTTTGAACAGGCGACAACCTGCCCCAACGGGATCGGATTGGGAGCCACCCGCAAGGCGGGGAGTCACAGGGAGAGGGGCCACACAACGCTCGGGCGATCCACGGTGTCGCCCGAGCCTGTGTGAGGAGGGAGTACCCTGAAGCCGTGCCGCACTTCATGTTCGAGGGTCAGCGGATCGCCTACACGGAGTATGGGGGCGGCCCCGCCGCAGTGACGTCGTCCGGAGCGCGCGGACGCACCGCACGCTCCGCGCCGGAGCAAGGACGGCCGCTGATCTTGGTCCACGGCCTGCTGCTCGCCCAGACGATGGACCGCCCCCTGGCGCAAGATCTCGCAGCGTTGGGCAACCGCGTGGTGACGATCGACCTGCTCGGCCACGGGGAATCGGACCGCCCCCGCGATATGTGGCGCTACTCGATGCGCTTCTTCGCAAATCAGGTGCTCGCGCTGATGGACCACCTGGAGCTGGAGCAGGCGGTCGTGATGGGTACCTCGCTGGGGGCCAACACGGCACTCGAGATCGCGCTGACGGCGCCGCAGCGGCTGCGGGGGATGGTGATCGAGATGCCGGTGCTCGACAACGGGCTGCTTTCGAGCGCGCTGACGTTCACGCCGATCCTGGTTGCGCTCACGTTCGGGGAGCCATTGATGAAGCTCGTGGCGCGGGGCGCCCGCGCGATTCCGCGGCGGCTACTGCCCTACTACGGCAATGTGCTACTCGACACGGTCCGCCAGGAGCCCGGGCCGGGTGCGGCGGTGCTACAGGGGCTGTTCTTCGGACGCATTGCGCCGCACCGCGACGAGCGACGCACGTTCGAGACGCCGGCCCTGGTGATCGGCCACCGGCGCGACCCCGTGCACCCGTTCTCCGACGCGGGGATGCTCGCGGAGGAGCTCCCCAACGGACGGCTGCTGGAGGCCGACTCGCTGGTGGAGCTGCGTGTGCGCCCCGAGCGGCTGACGGGGGAGATCGCGGCCTTCCTGGACGAGGTGTGGGGCGCACGCGCCGGCAAGACGAAGCGCCCGCCCGGGCGAGCCCGGCGCTCGCGGCCGGCCTCCGCGTAATCGCCTCGACCTTACGAGGCGGGCGGGTAGAGCGCGACTTCGCTGAGGGCGACGTGGCCGGGCGCGGTGGCGGTGCCCTGCGAGGCGATGGGCGCCTTGACGATCCACATCACGATGAAGCGGAATTCAGCGCCTTCGGTGTGGAGTTTGAGGTGGGCGAGCTTCTTCTTCAGCACATGCGAGCCCACGAGCGGGGTCCAGCCCGGTTCGGTGATCGTCGCGGGCGCCTGCTTGCCGGTGGCGCCGTACATCTGGACAGTCATCCCGGGGGTGGGAGTGCGAACTGCCACGCTGCCCAGCTTGGTGGGGCTGCGCAGGTCGATCAGCAGGCCCTCGGCCATCTTCGGGAAGGAGCTCGGCTGGATCTGGGCGGTCCAAGCGGTGGAGGTTTCCCCGTCGATCGCCAACGCGGGGTCCCCGAAGCCCGCTTCGGGATATTTGTAGGGGTTGTAGGTGGTGGCCGCGTTGGTGTCCAGCAGGATCGGGGTGAGCTGTGCGCCACTGCCGGAGGAGCTTTCCTTGTTCTTCGATTCGGTCGTCGAGGTGCCCGTTTCGGAGCCTTTCCCTTCCGCGGAGCCGCTGCCGGATTCCCCTTTGCCAGTGGGTTCTTTGGAGGAGCCCGTGGAGCCACTGCCCGATCCGCTGGAGCCCGTCGGTTCGGGCGTCGCGGCGGGGGCGGGGATCTTGGGGGGCGTGGTCGCGGTGGTGGGCGGGAACAGGAGGTTGTTGGCGCCTTTGCTCGCCTGCGGTGTGGTTGTTCCGCCTGCCGCCCCGGGCGTGGCGGGAGGGGCGGGGGTCGTGGTGGTGCTCACCGGGGGCGTGGTCGCTGGCGCGGGAACCTGGGCGAGCGTGGTAGGCGGCACCACGGTGTTGTGTTTGCTGAGCGCCGCCGCCGTAGCCGCTGCGGCGCCCGCGAGCAGCAGCGTGGCGATGAGTCCCATTACCACCAGCGGGCGCCAGTTGGGCCGCTCGTCGAGGCTGCCCGGCGTGGCCGCCCCACACTGCAGGCACCAGTGCTGGCCCTCCTGTAGCGGCGCCCCGCAGTGCGCGCACGCGGAGTGCGCGGGGTCGGGCAGCGCCGCCGGCGTGTCCGGCGTCGGCGCGACGGACGTACTCAAAGCGCCGTTGGCCTGCGCGGTGGCGCCTGCTTGGCCAGACGGATCGACGGCGTTCTGCTCCTGCGGGGGAGACTGCTCGGTGCCCGCCGAAGGCGCCGGGGGACTCAGCAACGGGTTCACTGCGATCCCATTGTACCCCCGTCCCCCCGATCGGGCGCCGACTCCCCTTCCGCGCCCCAAAGACCGCGAAGCGTTCAAGGCCTTGCGACTCAGCCGCCCGTCGATCGGCACGGCGCCGGTGGGCCCCCGGGGACGATCTCGCGGCCGGTGGGCCGCATCTGCTCGTCGAGCTCCAGCTGCCAGTAGTAGCGGGTGAACGTGCCCCCCGCGCGGAACTCCCCCACGTGCGGCGTCATGTGCTCCCCCGCGGCCATGCGCACGATCAGCTCGGGGTAGGTCCGGCCTGGCAGAGCGGCGTACGCGGGGGCGGGGAAGGCCCCGCCGAAGCGGGTGTTCACGTCGGTGATCCCCAACCCGACCTCGGGGTCACGGAACACCTGGATCGTGGCCGGCCCCCGTACCTGGAGCGCCTCCATCACCTCGCGCCCCAGCTCGATCAGCTCGGGGTCGCGGATCGCGGCTCCCTTGATCGACTCCCCCCCGCGCGACTCGAGCATCGTGCGCGGGATCGCGTTCAGGCAGCGCCCCTCGAGGTCTCCGAGGCAGTCGATCGAGAGCTCGGGGCCCCCCATCGCGCGCTGCACCATCACGGGCTCCCCCTCCGGAATCGGACCCCGCCCACCCCCGCCCTCGGCGACGTAGCGCACGAAGAAGTCCCGCTCCGCGGGGTCGCGCGCGAGGTAGATCGAGCGCGCCCCCGAGCCCTTGCGGGGCTTGACCATCACGGGGTAGGAGTCGGGCTGCTCGCCGGGCAGCACAGTGGGCGGAGAGGGCAGGCCCAGGCGGGTGAGCAGCAGGTGGGTCTCGTACTTGTCGAACGTCGCGCGCGCCACCTCGGGGGAGGGCACGAGCGCCGGCAGGCGGCCCTCTGCGCGGGCGCGGGCGAGCACCTCGATGTCGAGATCGGTGAGCGGGATCACGGCCCCCACCCCGTGGCGCTCGCACAGCTCCTGGAGCGCCGGCACGTACTCGGGGTCGGCGATCCGGGGGACGGCGACGCGCATCTGGGCCGCGTACTGCGCGGGGGCCAAGGGGTTCGGATCGGCGGCGATCGTGGTGGTGAGCTGCGCGAAGCAGGCGACGATGTCGTAGCGCTTGCCCACACCGGTGAGCAGGATCGCGGGGGTGGGCGGTCGCTCTGCGCTCGCGACGCGCTCAGGGTGGGAGGCGATCTGCCGGGAGGCCGGCTGAGAGGGCGCCGGCTGAGAGGGCGCCGGCTGAGAGGGCGCCGGCAGAGAGGGTGCCGGCAGAGAGGAGCCGAGCTCCGAGGAACCGGTGGCGGGGGTCACTGCCAACCCCCGCTCTGCCCCTTGTACAGACCCGATCCCCCCAACACCAGCGTCGGCGTGCGCCACAGGATGCGCAGGTCGAACGCCAGCGAGCGGTGCTCGATGTATTGGAGGTCCAGCTCGATCCGCTCGCTCCACGGCAGCGAGGCGCGGCCGTTGACCTGCGCCCAGCCGGTGATCCCCGGCTTGACTGCGAGGCGCCCGCGCTGGCGGGGGGTGTACTGGGCTACCTGCACGGGGACCGTGGGGCGGGGACCGATCAGCGACATCTCCCCGCGCAGCACGTTCAGCAGGTTGGGCAGCTCATCGAGCGAGGTACGCCGCAGCAGCCCCCCCACGCGGGTGATGCGGGAGTCGTTCTCGTCGACCGCGAGACCTGCCCCGAGCGACTCCGCGCCGTCCACCATCGTGCGCAACTTCAGCACGTCGAAGGGGCGCCCGTGCATGCCGATCCGCCGCTGGCGGTAGATCGCGGGCCCCCGCGACTCGAGGCGGATCGCGACGATCGCCACGGCCAGCAGCGGGGAGCTCAACGCCAGTGCGCTCGCAGCGACCGCGATGTCCACCGCGCGGCGGATCACCGGGTCCCCTCCGCTGCTTCCCACGCAGCGCTGGTCCCGTGGCGCAGCCAGTCCCATAGCCCTGCGGCGAGCGAGGCGGTGGTGAGCACGTAGTAGCGGCACACCAGCAGCACCCGCACGCGCAGCACCCCGCCGAGGCCGGCGGCTGCGAGCAGCGCCAGCTGGAGGGCGAGCGTGGCCACGTACAGCGTGTGCGGGCGGGCTCCGATCGCGACCAGGGCGATGTTGGCGAGCAGTGCGAGGGCGTGCAGGAAGGGGGTTGCGTAGCGCAGCACACGGTGGGAGAGGATCATCAGCGCGTAGCCCGGGGGGTAGCCCCGCGGAGAGAGCATCCCGCCGCGCAGCACGATCGGCCACGTGTGGCTCATCATGCGCCGCTTGCGCGCGAGCTCGCCCTCGATCGAGGGCACCATCTTCTCGCTCGCGCGCGCCCCCGGCACGTACACCGCGCGCCACCCCCGCTTGACCATGTTGAACGGGAACGATAGGTCGTGGCCCATGATCGGGTCGACCGCCAGGTAGGACGCGCGGCGGGTGGCGTAGATCGCGCCGTTACCCGCGGTGATCGAGCAGAGCCGCGACTCCAGCTCACGGATCGCCATCTCATAGCGCCAGTACACGCCCTCCTGATTGGTGGCCTCGCTGCCCGCGGCGGCCTGCACGAAGCGCACCTGACCGCAGGCGTAGCCGACGCGGGGGTCCGCGAAGGCCCCCACGAGCGCCCGCAGCGCCCCCGGCTCCCACAGCGCGTTGGCGTCGGAGAACGCGACGAGGTCCCCCCGCGCGTGCTCCACTGCGGCGTCTTGGGCGCGGATCTTGCCGCCGCGGGGGAGCTCCAGCACGAGGTCGGCTCCGGCGGCCCGCGCGTGCGCCGCGGTGGCGTCGGCGCACCCGTCACAGGCGACGATCACCTCCAGCAGCTTCCGCGGATAGTCGAGCGCGAGCGCGTTCGCGACCCTGCCCGCAATCACCGACTCCTCGTCGTGCGCGGCGACGATCAGCGACAGGGAGGGTAACGGCGGGGAGGGTGGCAGTGGCTCCTGCTGCGTGGAGGGAACCGGGGCTCGGCCGAACAGACGCGCGAGGACGGCCAATGCTACGGCGTAGCCAATCTGCGTCCACACGATCAGGGCGGCGCACACCCAGAAGAGGATCTCCAGGGCAGCGCTCATCGGCCGGATCCGCGTTGCGTCTTGCCGCCGGCGTCGCTACCCTGATGTGTGGCTAAAGCGCTGATCCCATTGGTCAGCCTCCTGTGGGGAAGTCCCTGGTGGCCGCCGGGACCGTCTGAGCTGCGACCACCAGGGCACCCCGCTATCTCGCCAGCCGGTCTATGACTAGCATGGCAATCAGCAGAGCGGTGGCCAAAGCACTGATCGTGCCACTCATTGGCTACCTCCTTTCTCCGGGACATACGGCCCCGGAACGGCCCGGAGAGAGGGGCCTGTGACACATAGTGATCGACCATTTGGATAACTCTACGGTCGGCTTGGGATGGTTCTCACCCGGCGGCGATCAGCGAGTGGTACAGCGCGAGCGTGCGTTGGGCAATTGCATCCCACGAGTACTGGCTGGCGGCGGCGCGGGCGGCCATCTCGACGAGCGCAGGGGGGTCGCTTAG
Source organism: uncultured Solirubrobacterales bacterium (assembly GCA_963747875.1). Classification (GTDB taxonomy): domain Bacteria; phylum Actinomycetota; class Thermoleophilia; order Solirubrobacterales; family Solirubrobacteraceae; genus Palsa-744. The sequence continues at coordinate 2,617,933 of CAVVGU010000001.1, read as the reverse complement.
CAGCTCCTGCAGCGCTACCCGCAAAGCGGAGGGGTCGCCGGCTGGCACTGTGCGTGCCGCGCCCGTGGCGGCGACCTCGGGGAAGCCGCCGACGTCGCTCAGCAGCAGCGGCTTGCCGAATGCGAGCGCGGTGTAGAGAACACCCGACTGGTCGGCCTCGCGGTAGGGCAGCACGACGAGGTCGGCGCGGTTGAAGTACGCGGGCAGCTCGGCGTCGGGGACGAAGCGCGCCACGAAGCGGACGTTCGGGGGCGCATTGGCCAGCAGCGGAGCGATATCCATGCGGGGCATCCCGACGATCCACAGCTCCGCCCCTGCGACTCCGCGCCATGCGTCCAGCAGCACGTCGAGCCCCTTATATGGGCGCAAGAGCCCGAAGAACAGCACGACCGGCATGTCGGTGTCGATGGAAAGCCCATCCGCCTCCTCGCCCACCTGCCCGCCAGCGCGCGCGCCGGCGGGCAACTCGCCGAGGTGCGTGAAGGCACCGTGGGGGATCACGTGCACGCGGCCGGGATCGATGCCGAGCTCCAGCAGCCGACCGCGCCCGTGCTCGGAGTGCACGACTACGGCGTCCATCCGCTCGTACAGTCGCCGCTGCGCTGTCAGCTGCCCCTTGCGGGGCTCGCGTGGCAGGACGTCGTGGGCGGTGAGCACGAGCTTGGGGGCGACACCCGCCGCCGTGTAGCGGCGCCGCGGGAGTAGGTGGACGTCGAGTGGCTGCACGGTAAGCCATTGGAAGTGCACAATGTCCGCCGCCCGCGCGGCGCGGCGGTAGCGCAGCATGTCGGGGACGTGTTCGGCCAGCTTCAACGCCAGCCGCGCACGGGAGCGTTGGCCAGTGGCTGTGCCGCTGTGCGCGTGGCGGTAGAAAAACTCATGGCGTACGTAGCCCTCGGCCGGCGCAACGGGGCCGTAGGCGAAGCGACTCGTGAACAGCTCCACCTCGGCCCCGGCAGCCCCCAGCGCGCGGCACAGCGCGTGGTCGTAGGGGGGGGTGTAGGCGGAGGGGTCGACGATGTGGACGCGCACCGGGCAGACGATATGCGTCTCCGCGCAAGACAATAGGCACGTGACCTCCAGCGACCTCCCCCACTCACCGGCTGCGGACCCCATCCGTGGAGACTCCGGGCCACCGGTCGAGGTCAGCTTCTGCGTGGTCAACACCTCCCAGCGGGAGCTGCTGTTGCGGGGGCTCGATGCGATTGCGCGCGAGCGCGCCGCGTTGCCGTTCGCTACGGAGGTACTGGTGCTCGACAACGGCTCGCGCGACGGCTCAGCGCAGGGTGCGCGCGCGCACCCTGCGGTCGATGAGACGATCGCAATCGGGGAGCGGCGAGGGAAGGGGCTCAACGACTCCGAACTCCTGCGCCGCGCGCGGGGGCGCTATGCGCTACTGCTCAACGAGGACTCCGAGCTGCTGCCCGGGGCGACACGCGCGCTGTACGAGGCGCTCCAGGCGCGACCCGGGGCGGCCTGCGCGGGCACCGCGCTGCGGAGACCCAGTGCACCCCCGGCCGCTGGGGCCGCGTCGTCGAGCGACCCCAGGGCGGCGGCAGGCGGCACGCCCCAGGCCACATCGTCGAGCGACCCCAGGGCCGCGGCAGGCGGCACGCCCCAGGCCTCGGCGTGGCGCTTTCCCACGCCGCTCACCGCGCTCGCGGGCGCGCTCTTCCTGCACGGGTGGCTAGTGGTGCAGAGCCGTGGGACCCGGACCCGCGAGGTCGACTGGTGTCAGTCCGCTGCGCTGCTCGTGCGAACCGCGGCGGCGGCGCAGGTGAACTACCTCGACCCCGCGTTCTTCGTGTACTCCGACGAGGTCGACTTCGCGCGGCGCCTGCGCGATGCGGGCTGGTGCAGCCTGTGGGTTCCCGGGGCGGTGGCGATCCATCACGAGCAGCTCTCCACCGACACGGTCCCCGAGCGGCGGATCGTGGAAATGGCGCGCAACCGCGACCTCTACATGCGCAAGCACCACACCCCCGCCGCGGCACGCGCGGTGCGCTGGTTGACCGCGTGGAGCTACGCGCTGCGTGCACTGGCTGCGCTCGTGCTGCCCGGCCACTCCCCGCAGCGGTACTGGCGCCACGTCACAGCGACGCTCAGGCCGAGCCGGGGGGAGGGTCTGCGCGAGGCTGCCGCCAGGTACAACCAGGCGGGCGGGGAGAGCGACCCAGCGGGGTAGCGCTCAGGCACGACCCTTCCGGGCGGGACACCGCGCTCACGTGCGGGTGGGCCACCGCCGGGGAGAGCAAACGCGCGGGGTAGTGCTCACGTGCGAGTGGGCCGCGGTCGGTAGGCGATCGCGGAGCGCACCACCGCGCGCGCCCCGCGCAGCTCGTGGGGGCGAAAGAAGCGAGTCAGGAGCAGCAGCGCGGGGACCAGGGCGAGCCACAGTACGCGTAGCACGAGGCCCCCGAGGCCACTGGTGGGGAGCAGCAGCTCGCCGGAGACCGCGACGCCGGCGAGGATCGCGACCAGCAGCGCGAGGCGCGCCCAGTCGAAGGCGACCCGGAAGAGCGAGCGGGTCAGCAGGTAGAGCACGGTGAGCATCACCACGTACGCGCCGCACAGGGCGAGGCCCGCGCCCGCGATCCCGAGGTTGAGGCCGCTCGCGGGCACCAGCCAGAGCAGCAGCGCCACGTTGGCGGCGAGGCCGGCGGCGGCGGCGGGGAAGTTGCGCGTGGTGTTGCCCGCGCGGCCCGCGAGCACCATCAGCACGGGGTATAGCCCGTACAGCGCCCATCCCAGCGCCAGCCAGGGGAGCGCCTTGTAGGCGCCGAAGTATTCGGGGGCGGCGAGCAGGCGCACCAGCCAGCGCCCCAGGAGCGCGACCCCGCAGACTACGACTCCGGTCGCGAGTGCGTAGTAGGTGGTCACCAGCGAGTACAGCCGCGAGGCCTCGTTGTCGCTCTCGATCGAGTACGCCAGGGGCGGCCACGCGTACTGGAAGCCGCGCACCGCCACGAACACGACGGTGGCGAGCTGCAGCGCGATCGAGTAGAGGCCCGCGGCGCTCTGGGAGTAGACGCGGAACAGGTAGAGGCGATCGACTACCTGCAGCGCGTACACGCTCGCGTCCGCGGGCACGGTGGGTACGCCGAAACGCAGCATCGCCCCGAGGTCGTGGGCGCTGAGGCGCAATGAGAAGCGCCGCGCGCGCGCGAGCACCACCCACAGGCCCACGACCACCACCGCGGAGGCGCCGAAGTTGCCGAGCAACAGGCCCCGGGCCTGCTGGTCGGCGAACACCACGAGCGCCACGGTGAACACCACGGTCATCGCCACGTTCGCCATCGACGCGTATAGGTACGCGCGCGCGCGCTCGTCCACGCGCAGCTGGGCGTAGGCCATTTCGAGGTTCGTGAACGCCCACAGGCCGAGGATCGCGCAGTCCATCAGGTCGGGGTCGTGGAAGCCGAGCAGCAGCTGCGAGAGCTCCCCCGCGAACGCGAGCGCCACGAGCGCCGCCACCGTGGTCGTCCATGCCACCGTGGCGGTCACGGTGCGCGCGATTCGCGCGCGGCGCTGGGTGTCGTGGTCGACGAAGTAGAAGCGCACGAACGCCTCCCCCAGCCCCACCCGCAGCACGATGCTCGACAGGATCACCGCGGTCAGCAGGGTCTGGTAGGCCCCGTACCCTTCCTTGGGCACGTGGCGGGTGTACAGCGGCAGCAGGATCACCGCGAGACCCTTCGCCACGATGTCGGCCGCCTGGTAGGACGCCCCCGTTGTGAGCAGGCGCTTCAGGTAGTCGCGCACGCCCTCAGCTTCTCAGCACCGCCGGCTCGACGCGTGGCTCATCGCGGCGCTGGGACTCGCGGTCACCCGGCGCACAGGCCAGAGCCACGCCGATCCCCAGCAGCATCCACAGCTCGGGGTCCTCGAGGAAGTCCGCGTAGGTGAAGGTGTGCAGTACCAGCGCCGCGAAACACGCCGCGAGGGCGGGCCGAAACGGAGATGCGAGCGCGAGGCGAGTGTCCCCCGGCTTCGGTACAGGAGGCGAGCGGCCGGCGCCGCGGAACAGCACGGCGAACGCTGCGAGGAGCAGTGCGACGTACAGCGCCAAGCCCACGATCCCCTGCTCGGCGGCGACCGTGACGGGGATCGTGTGCGAGGCGGAGGTCGCGCTGGCGCTCGCGACGTGTTCGTGCGCGCGGTACTCCTGCGCGAAGGAGCCCGGCCCGAAGCCCTGCAGGGGACGGTCGGCGAAGAGCCGCAGGCCACCTTCGACCAGCTTGGTGCGCCCGCTCGTGGCGTTGCTCGCGGAGCCCCCTTTGCCGCTCAGCCCGAGGTGCAGGCTCGCCGGGGCGAGGGCGACCGCGACCAGCGCGATCGCGGCGAGCGCGACCGCTACGTAGATGGTGCCCCGCACATCCCAACGGTAGGCGGCGAGCACCGCGAGCCCGAGCAGAAGCGCGGCGATGCTCGACTGCGAGAAGCTCGTGACGAGGCCCGCGAGGAGCCACAGCAGCACTGCGCCCCCGAGCAGCACCTCGCGGCGGCGCACGCTCCACATCACCCCCGCCATCACGGCCACCATCACGAGCGCGAGGAAGCGCCCGTAGATGTTGGGGTCGAAGAACAGCGAGTTCACGCGGAAGTAGTCCCCGTACTCGTTCGCGGCGATCACCTTGGGGTTGAGGAAGAGCTGCTTGCGGTGGTACTCCACGAACCCGATCCCGGCGAACACCACGGCCAGCGCGACCGCCACGGCGAGGCACCCCAGCAGGAGCTCCCGCGTCCAGCGCACCTCGCGCAGCAGCGCGAACAGCAGCGCGAAGGGCACGTAGAAGAACACCATGTTCTCCAGCGCCTTCGAGAAGTCCGCGGAGTAGGCGGCCTGCAGGCCATACAGCACCACAGCAGCCGCCAGCAGCCATTCCAGGCCGCGCGGGGAGGTCATCCGCGCCCACCAACTCCCCCCCCCGGGGTTGGGGGGGCCGTTCGGCGCGTTGTGCGCGGGGGGGGGTGCACTTCCCGGCATGGCGCTGGGCGCGCGGGCTCCGAGGAGACGTGGCACGAGATAGGCCAACGCCCCCGCTCCCACCACGAGGTAGAGCGGAATCAGCAGGTTCGAGGTGCTCCCCCCGGTGGAGACCGGCAGGCGGAACGGCAGCGCGAACACGGCCAGGAGCGGGAAGGCCCGGGGCTGCCTGTCGATGAGCACCGCGAGCGCGAGCACCACGAGCAGACCCAGAGCGCCCGCCCCCGCGGCCTCCGCGGGGTGGTGGCGCAGGTGGGTCAGCTGCGAGGTGTGCCAGATATCCGTCAGCAGCAGCACCGGTGTGAGCACCAGCGCGCCCAGCATCGCCCCCGCGCGCACCCGCGCGCCCATCCGGGGGGGGCGTGCCAACAGCGCCGTCGCGGCCAGCAGCGCCACCGCGATCGCGCCGAGCTTCTCGGCGGCCTCGCCGAGGCCGTGCGCGGTGGCGAGCATCAGGGTGTTCATTTGGGATCGTCCACGTGTGCGAGCTGGGTAAGGAGCGGGTGGGCGTCGGACTTCCTGTCCGACGGCGTAGCGTGGGCCAAGAGCTCCGTAGCGTGGGCCAAGGGCCCGCGGCCGCTCACGGGCGCCGTTCCAGTTTGAAGCTGCGCGTGGATTCTCGCGTGAGATCCTGGCTGTGCAGGTGCACCCGCAGGTGGTAGACCCCCGGCGGCGCCAGGCCCCCGCTCTGGAGCGGCCCGAGCTGTCCGTTCCAGCACAGCGAGAGCGGTTTGTAGCGTTCCACCGGGAGGTCGCGCACGATCCTCGCGGCGACGAGGTTCGCGGAGTTCACGATCTCCACCGTGACCGCGTCGGCCTGCGCGACCTTGAAGGAGAGGTACTCGATCCGTTCGCTCGCGTTGACCAGTGCTCTTGGCACCCTCCCCCAGCAGGCTGCCGCCGGCGCGCGGGTGGGCGTAAAGCTTTCATCCAGCTTGAATTCCTGCACGGGCGTGGGGGTGTGCTTGAGTCGCTGCGTCGCCACGAACGCGGCAAAGCACGCCACCACGACGATCGCAAACACGACGCGCGCCAGCCGCTGGGCCTGCCCCGTTTCGGTCAACGAACGCCCGCCGGCGGAGCCGGAGGCGGAGCCCCCTCCACTCAATCCCGACCGTCCCGGGCGAAGCGCTCCACCGTGTCCGAGCGCAGCCCCAGTCGCAGCGTCTCCAGGGAGAGCACGTCGTTGGGGGCGATGTTGCCCAGGTTGCACTCGCTGCCGAAGAACTCCAGCAGCCACACCTGCTGCTCCTTGCGCGGGGCCTCGAAGATCATCCGCTCGCACTCCACCGCGTGCGCGATCTCGTCGATCAGCCCGCTGCGCACCTCCCCGTCCGCGCGGTAGATGCCCGCCGTGCCCGACTCCCGCGCCTCCGCGATCACCTTCCAGGCCCCCGCCTGCAGCTCCCCCTGGATCCGTTCGATCCACACGTACGGCGCCATGATCGTGTGCGCGTCCTTGCTCCCCACCTCGGAGAGCACCGTGAACTCCTTCGCGAGGCGCTCGATCAGCTCGCACTTCGCGCTCGGCTCCATCTCGATCGTGCCGTCGGAGACCTCCACGTGGCGCAGGCCCAACTCGTGCAGGTACCCGACCATCCCCTCCACCCGGCCCTGGCGCACCGCGAGCTCGGTCAGCGTCCCCCCCAGCACCACCGGGAGCCCGTGCGCGGCGTAGCGCTCGAGCTTCGCCTCCAGGTTCTCGCTCACCAGCGCGGTCCCCCACCCCAGCTTCACGATGTCCACGCACTCCCCCGCGGTCTCCATCAGGCCCTCCACCTCCGCCAGCGAGAGGCCGCGGTCGAGCACGTGCGTGAGGCCCCGCTCGCGGGGCTTGCGCGAGCGCTCCGGGATGTCTAGGAAGCTCGCCGTTCGCGGCGCCGCGCCGGTGGCGGAGCTCACGGGGTCGCGGGCGCTTCGCCGCCTGCCCCCGCGCCCGCCCCGGAGGCTTCGCCGCTCGACCCAACCCCGGAGGCTTCACCGTTGCCAGCGCCCGCCGACGCTTCACCGTTGCTCGTGCCTGCCGACGCTTCGCCGTTGCCCGTGCCGGTGGACGCTTCCCCGCTGCCCCCGCCCACCTGGGCCGCCTGGTCGGCGCCCGCGATCACCACCACGGTGGCGGAGTTCACCAGCGGCGCGATCGCGCCTTCGAGCGGCACCGTTGCGCCGATCCCCAGCGCCTGGGCCACCCGCTGGGCTTCGGAGTGGTGGCCGCTCGCGTACTCCACCACCGACGTCGAGCGCCCACTCGGGGGGTGCCCGTCGAGCGCCGCCGCCAGCGTGTAGCCACCCTGGCGCAGGTGTTCGGCCAGGTGGTGCGCCAGGCCATTCGCTTCGGTCGCATTGAGCACCACCACGTGCGTTTCGCCCGGGGCCGCGACCGCGCCGCTGGAGCTGTGTCGCGCATGCCCGCCCGCAGTGGTCGACCGCGCGGTGCTCGCCGCCGGGGAGCTGCTGCCGGAGCCGCCCCCCAGCGAGAGCAGCACTCCCGCCAGCACCGCCACCCCCACCACCACGCCGCCCACGATCAGCATCGTCGTTTTCCGGCCCATGCGCTCTTCCTCCTGCAGGAACGGCGGTCCCTGAGCTCGCCCCGCGCGGGCGCCCGCCGCGGTCGCCGGGCGCAGCGCCGAGGCCGATGCCGGGCGCGCAGGCGCGGGGCGCGGGGAGACCGTGCGGGGAGCCGGTGGCAGCGGCCGCGCGGACCCTGGCGGCAGCGGGGAGCGCGGGGCCCCAACGGGCGCAGCCGGCGCCGGCGAGCCCGCCACGGGAGCGCTCGCAGCGGGCGACGTCGAGGCGGGCACGGGGATCCTCGACGCGGGGGAGTCCGCCGCAGGCGAGGTCGGGGCAGGCGCAGTCGACGCGGGAGCGCCCGCCGAAACAGGGCGGGTCGCGATCGGCGCAGCCGCCGCCGCGACCGCCGCAGCCGTCGCCGGTGCGATCTTCGGAGCCCCCTCCGCCGGCCCGCCCTCGGCCGGCGGCGCATCCTCCGCAGCCGCCTGTCCGGCGGCGTTGAGGGCAACCCCCGCGGCCCCCGCGGAGAGCTCCGGCTGCTGCGCATCCACGGCCTCCCCCTCCGGCTTCACCGCAACGGGCCCCGCTTCCTCCTCAGGCCCCGCATCTCCCACAGGCCCCGACTCCCCCCCAGGCTTGTTTGCCTCTACAAGCAGAGCCTCCCCGCCGGCGACCGCGGCGAGCCCCGCGGTGGGCGCCAACGGGCTCGATGCGGCCACCGGCTGCGCTGAGGTCACGAACGCGGGCTGGCCGGGAGCGGGCTTCGCCGGAGGCTGTCCCGGTACGGGCACCGCCGCCGGCTGCCCGGGGATGGGTGCAGCGGCCCCTGCCGGCACCGTGGGTTGCCCGGGGATGGGTGCAGCGCCTCCCGCCGGCGCGGTGGGCTGGCCGGGTGGGGCGGGCCCAGCCGCCACCCCGCTCGCCACCCTCGACGCCTGGGCCGCCGCGCTCGCGCGCGTGACCACCGGCGTGGCACGGGGCACCGGCTGGGCGATCCGCTGGGCGCGGATCGCGGCCTCGGAGCTCACGCGGTGCTCCAGTTCGGCCGCGCGCTCCGGGGCGCGCCCCGCCCACTCGCGCAGGCGCTTGATCTCGCGCGCCTGGGAGAACACGAGCAGCGAGAGGATCGCGATCCCCACCAGCCCCACGAAGGCCGCCAGGGCGCCCGCCTTTAGCAGCGTGTTGGAGATCGAGAGCGCTAGTGGCAGTGCGGTCATACCTCCGCAGAGTGTATGAGTGGGACAGGCGCCCGCGCCGCGGTCTCGAGCTCCGCGTTGGCGGGCGTCTGCTCCATACCCTGGCGCGCCTGCGAGGTCAGGCCCGCGACCTTCGCCGCCAGCCCCGCCGCGTCCCCCTCCAGCACCAGTAGGTTGATCTCCGCGAACATCGCCTCCACCGCCTCCGGCGCGAGCGGCTCGCGCTCGGCGAGCAGGATCTTTTCCGTGGCCGTGGGGCGGGGACGCTCGTAAGAGTTGAACAGCTCCTCCTCCAGCTTCTCACCCTTGCGGCGGCCCGTGAGCTCGATCTCGATGTCGCGGTCCGGGTCGAGCCCCGAGAGCTCGATCATCGCGCGTGCGAGGTCCACGATCCGCACCGGCTCGCCCATGTCGAGCACCAGCACCTCGGCCGTGCCCGAGGCGTGCTGGACGCCGAGCGAGCCCGCCCGGATGATCAACTGAACCGCCTCGGGGATCGTCATGAAGTAGCGCGTCATGCGCTCATCGGTCACCGTCACCGGGCCCCCGCGCGCGATCTGGCGACGGAAGATCGGCACCACAGAGCCCGAGGAGCCGAGCACGTTGCCGAAGCGCACCGCCTTGTAGATCGTCGCAGGGTGGCGCGCGGCCGCGCTTTCCAGCGCGAGCTCCGCGAGCGCCTTGGACGCCCCCATCACGGTCGCCGGAGCGACCGCCTTGTCGGTCGAGACCAGCACGAAGCGCTCCACCCCGAGCTCCCCGCAGACGTGCGCCACGATCTGCGTGGCGAGCGCGTTGTTGCGCACCGCCTCCACCGGATTGGACTCCATCAGACCCACGTGCTTGTACGCCGCCGCGTGGAAGACCACCGTGGGGCGGTGCTCTTCGAGCACCTCCCGCATCCGCTCTCCCTCCCTGCAATCCGCCAACACCGCGGCCAGCGCCGCGGGCGGCACGTGGCGCTCGTCGAGTAGCTCGCGTTGGATCGCGAACAGGTTGTCCTCCGCATGGTCCAGCAGCACCATCCGCCGCGGCCCCACGTGCGCGATCTGACGGCACAGCTCCGATCCGATCGAACCCCCCGCGCCGCTCACGAGCACCACCGCCTCCCGCGCCAGGTACGCGCCCACGCGGTCGAGCTCCATCACCACCGGCTCGCGACCGAGCACGTCCTCGACCCGCACCTCCCGCACCTGGCGCGCGATCGTGCCCGCCGCGCTGGGGCTGCGGTCTTGCAGCAGCTCGAAGACCGTGGGTAGCGTGCGCACCGGGATCCCCCGCGCGCGGCACTCGCGCACTACCCGCGCGCGGGTCGAGCCGGGGGCGGAGGGGATCGCGATGATCACTTCCTCCGGCTCGGCCTCCTCGAGGATCCGCGGCAGGTCGCCCTGGGTGTTGCCGCGCACCCTGACGCCTTCGATTCGCAGGTCCAGCAGGCGGGGGTCGTCGTCGAGGAAGCCCACCGGCGCGAGGCCCAGCCCGCGGTTGCGCACGATCTCCCGCAACACCAGCCGCCCCCCGTCGCCCGCGCCGACGATCAACACCCCCCGCTCGCCCTCGCGCACCCCGCGGAAGGCCCCCGGCAGACGCCGCTCATGGGAGGCCCGCGCGAGCACCCGCACCCCCACCAGCGCCACCAGCGCGAGCAGGAAGAACAGCGCGATCACGCCAACGGGGAGATCCACCGCGATCACCCCCGCGGGCCGATCGTGGTAGTAGGGGCCATAGGGGATTCGCACGGGGCGCGAGACCGCGACCCCCACGACGGCGAGCAGCATGATCCCCACGATCCCCCGCAGGACCGCCTCGTAGTCGCGCTGTCCCGAGTAGCTCCAGCTGCGCAGGTACACCCGCGCGAGCACCAGCACCAGCAGCCCCCCGAGCACGACCCACACGATCGTGCGTTCCATCAGCAGTTCGTAGCGGTGCGGGAGCCCCGCGTCGAAGCGCAGACGGAACGCCAGGTAGTACGCGAGTGCGACCAGCACTCCGTCCACCGCGAGCTGGGGCAGCATGTGCCGGTGGAAGCGGATCGGGGCCGCCGAGCGGAGACGTCGGCGCATTGTCAGGATTGTAAGCGCCTACTTGAAAAGTGTCAGCTGGGAGATCGCCGCGGTTTCGCTGTTCGGGGGCAGGTGGGTGATCCACAGCAGGTAGTAGCGGTACACGGCCCCGTGGGTTTCCAGTGCGATCGTGCTCTGCGCCCCGACCGCCCGCGGGTGGGCCACTTCGGCCCAGCCGCGTTCGGAGAGGCTCTCGGTGGCGCCAAAGGGGAGGTTCGCGTCGAAGTGCTTGGCCGCGTAGACCGCGGCTGTGAAACCGGGTGTGGGCGTCTGGACTTCCAGCGCGCGTGCTCGCAGCCCGGGGGTGGCGTCGAGATAGACCCCGGTCCCGGGCTTGCTCCCGAAGGTGTCGTTGACGTAATGCTCGGTGCTCCACACCGTGCTCGGTTCAGCGTCGATCACGTTCGCGATCTGCGCGGGGTGTTCGGGTTCGGTGCCGAACGGGTTGTAGTCGTGGGCGGCGGTCTGTTCCAACGGCACGGGGCTCAGGTTCGGTTTGGCATCCACGTCGGGGGCCACGCCGCGGTGCGCGTTGCCTGCGGCGAGCACGAGCCCGAGTGCCACGAGGCCGCCCACCAGCGCGAGCGACGCCAGCCACCGCACCGGGTGGCGCATGTGCCACGGCAGCCGCCTGCGGGCGGGCGCGGGGAGCGTGCGCAGCACCGTGGTGACCTCCCCCGTGGCCTGCCCCGCGCGCGCCGCCTCGACCGCGAGCACCTCCTCTAGATCGACCAACAGGGCAGGAATGTCGGGGTAGCGCCGCGCGAGGTCCTTGGCGGTCGCGCGGTCCACCACCGCGGCCGTGGCGGCGGAGAGCTCCGGTCGGCGCAGCTGGACGTCGGGGATCTCCTCGCGCACGTGGCGCATCGCCACCGTTACCGGGCTCTCGCCGGTGAAGGGGATCGCGCCGGTGAGCATCTCGTACAGCACCACCCCCAGCGAGTAGATGTCGGACTGGCCCGTCACCTGGTGCCCGAGGGCCTGCTCGGGGGAGACGTAGTCGGTCGTGCCGAGCACCCGTCCGTCGAGCGTGAGCCCCTCCTCGGTGAGCATGCGCGCGATCCCGAAGTCGGTGATCTTGGCGGTGCCATCGGCAGTGAGCAGCACATTCTGGGGCTTCACGTCGCGGTGCACGATGTGGCGCTCGTGCGCGGCTCCCAGCGCGCGGGCGATCTCGATCGCGTACGCGATCGCCTGCGGAATCTCCAGCGGCCCCGTGCGCCGGATCAGCGCCTTCAGGGTTTCCCCCTCGACATACTCGAAGACGATGTAGGGGGTGGCTGGGTTGGTGGGATCTCCATCCTCTCCCTCGGACTCCTCCCCCGCGTCGATCACCGTGACGATGTGCGGGTGGCTGAGCTGCGCCACCGCGCGCGCCTCGCGCCGAAAGCGCTCCAGCTGGTCGGAGTCGGAGGCGATCTCGCGGTGCATCAGCTTGATCGCCACGGGCCGTTCCAGCACCGTGTCGAACGCCCGGTAGACCGTCGACATCCCCCCCTTGCCGATCTGGGCATCGAGGCGGTAGCGCCCGCCAAGCGCGGTGCCGAGCATGGCTTGCGACATCACCCTATTTTGCGCGTTCCGCAGGCGGGAGCAGAATCTATAACGCGATCAGGGCGATTCCTGTCAGCGCCGCGGCAACCCCGATGGCCTGGAGCCGCGACAGCCGCTCGCCCAGCAGGCCCATGCCGAGGGCGACCGTGACGATCGGGAAGAGCGAGCCCAGCACCGACACCAGCGAGAGCTGGCCGTGAGCGGCGGCCGTCGTGTACATGATCGTGCCCACCACCAGCAGCACGCCCGGGATCGCAAACAGCGCGCTCCCGCGGACGAGCCTGATCGCCTGAAGCTCGCGCCCGGCCCACAGCGCGAGCAGCGCCACCAGCGCCAGTCGCGCGTCGAGCAGCGCCCACGCGCGCCCGTGCGCAGAGGCCTTGGGCAGCGCCGTGAGGAAGACCCCGAAGGCAATCGCCGAGGCCGCCGCCCACAGCACGGCCGCGCGCGAATCGGGATAGTGCGCGGTGCTGTGATGAGCGGAGCCGCGACGCGCGACGAGCACGGCACCGCCCATCGCGAGCACCAGCCCCACCGCCTGCGCCGGCTTCAGCGAGTCGCCGCTCGCCAGCCCCCACACGACCGGGATCACCACGCCGGACGCCCCGATCGGCGCCACCACCGACAGCGGCCCCAGCTCCGCCGCCTTGTAGAAGCCGATCAGCCCCCCCGCGTTGCCCGCGCCCGCGAGCAGCGCCAGCCACACGTCCTGCGCGGGCAGCGCCCGCCCACCTTCCAGCGCCAGGTAGAGCGCGCACGCCCCCAGCGCCGCCACCTGGGAGAACACCAGGACGGTGACGAGCGTATGTCGTCGCACAAGCTGCGGGCCGATGAAGTTCGACACCCCGTAGCAGAGCGAGGCGCCCAGCGCCAGTGATATCGCGAGCATCCGCGGGAGTCTGGCAGTCAGGGTCGGGCGGGATGCGCATCCTCGCCGCACGCACACCGCTTCGTCGTGATGCGGAAAGGCTCGGGTCAGCCGCCCGGCGGCTACGCTGCGCCGTATGCGCGCCATCCCCACAGCGCCCGTCGCAGCCGGTGCCCTGATCGTCAGCTACGCAGTCGTCGTCGCCACCGGCTCGCGGCCACTGGGCGGCGTCGTCCTCGCGCTCGGCGGCCTCTGGTGCATCCACGCCTGGGCGCAGCGCCACGGCGCGCGCACCGCGACAACGCTCGGCTGCGTCGGTCTCGGCCTGTTCATCGCCTCACATCTGCTCGCCCTCGCGATCGGGGCCTGGCCCTCGGTGCTGATCGTCGCGCTGGTCATGGCAGGAGTTGCCTGGGTGCGCGCAGACGCGGCGCATTGGGGTCGCACGTCGGCCCCGGTGCGTGGGGGATGACACCGATTAGGCGCTACGACCTCACCGCCGCCAACGCCAGCCCCGCGCGGTAGAGCGCGAACGGCCACAGCGCCCCCCCACGGCGACCTGGGCGGATCAACGGGGCGCAGGCCAGGGTCGAGAGGAGCGCCGCGGCGGCGCCCGTGGCGAGTTGGGGGAGTATGCCCGCCGAGCCGCGTTGGCCGAACGGGGGATGCGAGCCGAAGGGGAGTGTCCCCCCGCTTCGGCCAAAGGCGCATGTCACCCCGCTTCGACCGAAGCGCGACGCCTTCAGCGCTGCGGCGCCCGCGATCACGGGGAAGCCTACGCGCCAGGAGAGAGCGTGGGCGTCCTCGCGGGCGAAGCTGCGCGCGCGCGCGGCGGTGAGCGCGGCACCGTGGCGGGAGACGCCCGGGAGCAGCGCGAGCGCCTGGGCGAGGCCGAGCGCGAGACCGTCGCGGGGGCCGAGGTCCGCGAGCCGGCGCGTCTGCGGACGCGCGTCGGCCCACACCATCGCGGCGGCCCCCAGCGTGAGTCCCGCGGCGAGCGCCCAGGGGCCGCTCGGGCGGCGCTCCAAGCCCCGCTCCAGCAGGTACCCCCCGAGCGCCGGCGGGGCGAGCGCGAGCGCCGCCGCAGCCAGGGCGCCGGCGTCCATCTCGCGCACGCCTCGCAGCAACTCGCCGCGCAGCGCGAGCGCCAGCGCGGCGGCAGTACCCGCGTGTAGCGCTACCTCCAGGGAGTTGCGCAGCTCGGCGTCCACTCCCGCCTGCGGCCAGTCCGCCAGACGCGGGAGCAGTGCGATGTGCGCCGAGGAGGAGACCGGCAGCGCCTCGGTGGGGCCCTGCACGAGGCCGAGCAGCAGCGCGTGCCGCAGCGGGTGCTCGGGGCTCTCGGGACCGGGCGGCCTAGACGGCATCCGGATCGGCCGCGCGTCCACGCCGACGAACGACCGCGTACACGACGCCCGCGAGGATCGCCGCGAGCAGCGCGTAGTCCACGTACTCGAAGCCCTTGCGCACACTCGTCCATTCGCTCCCCAGCGCGTGACCCGCAAACGCAAGCGCCAAGACCCATGGGATCGAGCCGATCACCGTGAGCACCGTGAAGCGCACCGGCGGCATCTTCGCCACTCCCGCCGGCAGCGAGACGAACGCCCGGACGAGCGGAATCATGCGGCCGAAGAGGACCGCGGGTTCGCCGTAACGCGCAAACCAGCGGTCCGCGCGATCGATCTGGGCGGGGCCCATGTGCACGCGGTGGCCATGGCGTTCGAACAGCTCCAGGCGGCCCCCGCGGCCGATCCCGTAGGCGATCCACGAGCCCACCAGCGTGCCCAGCAGCCCCGCCAGCACGATGCCCGTCATCGTCAGGTGGTGGTGTGCGCCCGAGCCCCCCGGATCGGCCACCGCGAAGCCCGCGAACAGCATCACCACCTCCGAGGGGATCGGGATGCACGCCGAGCCCAGCGCCATCAGCACGAACACCGCCGGCAGCCCCCCGTCGCGGACGAAGTGCCACGTCGCCGTGACGACCGATTCCGTGACCGAGGCGAGGATCAGCATGTGCGCGCCAACGATACCCGCCCACGCCTGCGGGATCGCTGCACATGCCCCGTCATCGATGAAGATTGTCTTATCCTCGCCACGCCTGCAGCTCGCGCAAAAGGGCCCGCGGAGCTTATGTATTTGCGTCGGGTGCGGGGCCCCGGGCGATACCGTGCCCCCTGCAATGCGCATCTGGATCGACCTCACCAACAGCCCCCACGTACTCGTGATGCGCCCCGTGATCGAGGCGTTGGAGCGTGACGGCCACGAGGTCCGGGTCACCGCGCGCGACTTCGCCCAGACGCTTGGGCTGCTGCGCCGCTTTCGGATCCCCCACACCGCGATCGGGCACCACCGCGGCGAGCGCCTCGCCGCCAAGGGCGCCGGCCTCGCGCTGCGCTCCGCCGCGCTCGTGCGCTGGGCGCGGGCGCAGGAGCCCGACACCGGGGGGCACAGCGAAGGCGCTTCGCATAAAGGCATTGGCCGCGAGCGCGCCACCGGGCCGGGTGTAGGCAGGGCTCGCTTCGACATCGCCCTCGGCCACGGTTCCAACGACGTCAGCGTCGCAGCCGCGCTGCTGGGAATCCCCAGCTCCACCATGTTCGATTACGAGTGGGCCGCCGTACAGCACCACGTCAACTGCCGCCTCGCCCGCGCCGTCGTCGTGCCCGACGCGATCCCCCCCGAGCGCCTGGAGCGTTACGGGGCGCACGGCAAGATCCGCGCCTACGCGGGGCTCAAGGAGGAGTACTACCTCTCCGACTTCGAGCCCGACCCCGCGATCCTCGCGCAGCTCGCGCTCGACCCCGAGCGGCCGATCGTCGTGGTCCGCACCCCGCCCGAGGTCTCCCTCTACCACCGCTTCGAGAACGATCTCTTCGCCCAAGTCCTCGAGCGCCTGCGCGCGGCCGCAGCCGATGCGGGAGTTCAGCCGGTGCTGCTACCCCGCACCGACGCCCAGCGCGAGGAGCTCGCGGGCGTGGCCGGCTTCGTGGTGCCCCGCGAGGCGATCGACGCCCAGTCGCTGATCGCCCTCGCCGACCTCGTGATCTCCGCCGGCGGGACCATGAACCGTGAGGCCGTCGCCCTCGGGACCCCCGTCTACACCACCTTCGAGGGCCGTCTCGGCGCGGTGGACGAGCAGCTCATCCAGGCGGGCCGCCTGAACAGGCTGCGCGACCCGCTGCACATCGATCTCCAAAAGCGCCCCCCCGCATCGAACTGGACGGGCGCCGCCCGCATTCGCCGCGACCCCCGCGTGCTCGTGCAGTTGCTGCTCTCGCCCCTCGACGGGTCGAGCAGCCGGTAACGGCCCACGACAAAGTCTCTGACGGGCTCCCACGGGCGCTCCCGCCATTTCTACTTTGACGCGAACGCGGCCAACCACAACTTTGACGAGAACGCCAACCACCGCGTCGCCCAGCGGCGCTCAAGAGCTGATGAGCAGTGCCACCGCGAGCAGCGCCAGCAAATGGAAGGTCTGATCGACCGCGATCGACACCGCCAGGTTTTCCTTCGGATCCAGCCGCTTGACCCGCATCATGTACGAGTGCAGCAGTCGCCCGTCATCCTGGATGAGGTGTGGGATGAAGATCGCCGGGATCACCCACACCAGTTCCACCCCGAGTTCGATCGCCACCAACGCGGGGACGAAACAGACCGTGTAGACGCTCACGTGGGTGAACAGCGCCCGGCGCGCCTCTGGAGCCGCCCCCCGCGCCAGGCCGCCGCGCTTGTGCAGGGCCTGCCAGTCGGTCTGCAACAGATAGTCCCCCACCAAGTGCGAGACCACGAACGCTGTGAAGACTTCGACCCAGGTCATCCCAAGGAGAGCCTATCCGGCGGCCCTCCCCCATGCGGACGGCCGTCCGCGTGCCCCGTCCGGGGCAGGACAGCAGGGGTCTGCCTGACCCCACATGGAGGCCACTAGTAGCCTTGGCGCGGTGAGCGCGATACCCCACGGAACACCGGGGAGCCCGTTTCCGCCGATCGCCGACTACGGCTTTCTGTCGGACTGCGAGACCTGCGCGCTGATCGCGCCGAGCGGCAACGTCGAGTGGATGTGCCTCCCGCGCCTTGACTCCCCGAGCGTGTTCGGGGCGATGCTCGACCGCGACGCCGGCGGCTTTCGCCTCGGGCCGGCCGGCGTGACCGTGCCCGGCGCGGTGCGCTACCTGCCCGGGACGCTCGTGCTCGAGACCAGCTGGGAGACCCGCACCGGGTGGATCGTCGTCCGCGACGTGCTCTGCATCGGGCCCTGGTACCACAACGAGGAGCGCTCCCGCACCCACCGGCGCTCGCCCACCGACTACGACGCCGACCACGTGCTCCTACGCACCGCACGCTGCGTGCAGGGCTGGGCCGAGATCCACCTCGACTGCGAACCCGTCTTCGACTACGGGGGGCTCGCCGCCGAGTGGTCCTACACCGGCCCCGGCTACAACGCGGCCACCGCCGGCTCCGAGGGCATGGACCTCGAGCTCCAGCTCGTCACCGACATGAACCTCGGCTTCGAGGGCCCCCGCGCCCGTGCCCGCACGATCCTGCGCGAGGGGGAGGCCGCGTTCGCCGCACTCGGCTGGTCCGCACACCCCCTGCCCACCACCTCCACCGAGGCCGACGAGCGGCTCGTGCGCACCGCCCACCACTGGCAGGAGTGGCTCAAGCAGGGCACCTTCCCCGACCACCCCTGGCGCACCTACCTGCAGCGCAGCGCCCTCACCCTCAAGGGGCTCAGCTACGCCCCCACCGGGGCGATGGTCGCGGCCGCCACCACCTCGCTGCCCGAGACCGTGGGGGGCGAACGCAACTGGGACTACCGCTACACCTGGATCCGCGACTCCACCTTCATGCTCTGGGCCCTCTACACACTCGGCTTCGACTGGGAGGCCAACGACTTCTTCTACTTCGTCGCCGACCTCGCCGAGGCCGAGGAGGGGGAGCTGCAGATCATGTACGGGATCGGCGGCGAGAGCCGCCTCGACGAGCAGGAGCTCGACCACCTCTCCGGCTACGGCGGCGCGCGACCCGTACGCATCGGCAACGGCGCCTACCGCCAGCGCCAGCACGACGTGTGGGGCGCCGTGCTCGACTCGATCTACCTCCACACCCGCTCCCGCGACCAGCTCCCCGACCGGCTGTGGCCGATCATCAAGCGCCAGGTCGCCGGCGCGCTCGGGCACTGGCGCGAGCCCGACCATGGGATCTGGGAGGTCCGCGGCGAGCCCCAGCACTTCACCTCCTCCAAGCTCATGTGCTGGGTCGCCGCCGACCGCGGGGCCCGCCTCGCGCAGCTACGCGACGACCGCGAGTGCGCCGATCGCTGGCACGCCGCCGCCGCGGAGATCCACGCCGACATCTGCGCCCACGGCCTCGACGAGCGCGGCGTCTTCACCCAGCACTACGGCACCACCACCCTCGACGCCTCCCTGCTGCTGATGCCGCTCGTGCGCTTCCTCCCCGCCGATGACCCCCGCATCGTCGCCACCGTCCGGGCGATCGCCGAGGAGCTCACCGAGGACGGATTGGTCCTGCGCTACCGCGTCACCGAGACCGACGACGGGCTCAGCGGCGAGGAGGGCTCCTTCACGATCTGCTCCTTCTGGCTCGTATCCGCGCTCTGCGAAATCGGCGAGCTGCAGGGTGCCCGCGCGCTGTGCGAGAAGCTCATCTCCCACGCCTCCGCGCTCGGGCTCTACGCCGAGGAGATCGACCCCCGCACCGGTCGGCACCTCGGCAACTTCCCCCAGGCCTTCACCCACCTCGCCCTGATCAACGCCGTCATGCACGTCATCCGCGCCGAGCGCGGCGAGCCCGACCCGACCTCCGCGATCGCTACGGTGCTCCGATGAGCACGTATGGCGGCGCTGGATCGGCGTCCTCCATCGCTCGCGTGCTAAACGGTGCCCCGATGAGGGATAGTTGCGGGCGCAAAGCGCCGCCGCCGGGCAGGAAGCCCGGCGCCCACACGCACGGTATGCGCCCCCACCCGCGCGGACGATCCCCAAGAAGATAATGAGCAACGGTTCGACATACCTGCGACTGGAGGTGATCAGCGGCAACGGGGCCGGTGACACGCTCGTCGTCGAGGATGAGCTGATCGTCGGGCGTCACGCCGACGGGCCCGGCAGGCTCTCCGAGGACGAAGAGATCTCCCGCCAGCACGCCCGCATCTCGCGCGAAGCCACCGGCGACTACGCGATCGAGGATCTCGGCTCCTCCAACGGCACGTTCGTCAACGGCCTGCGCATTCAGAGCCCCCGGCTGCTGTCGCTCGACGACTCGATCGAGGTGGGGGCCACGACGCTCGTGGTCAGGGGGATCGTGCAGCCCGAGCCCGAGGTACCGGCGAACCCAACCGTCGTCTCGCGCGTGCTCGTCGAGCCGACCGCCCAAGTCCCGCCGCTGGCGCTCGAGCTGGCGATCGATTTCGAGGCCCGCGAGGCGCGGATCGCGCTCGGAGATGGTGGCGAGACGGTCCGCATGGTCTTCGCGGACGGGCGCTGGCGGGCTACCCTCGCCGAGCCCGACTGAGCGGCCTACCCGGCGGCGGGCGGCGCCAAGCCGGCCGCCTCGTACAGCAGCCGCGCATACTCTCCCGCGCTCTGCGGACGCTCGGCGGACGCCTTCGCGAGCGCCCTCAAGACCGCCGCTCCCAACTCCGCCGGAGCGCCCTCCAGCTCGGCACAGGGATCGGGCGGCTCGTCCTGGAGCTGTGCCCACAGGATGCGCATCCCCTGCTTGCCCGCAAACGGGGGCTCTCCGCTGAGGCACTGGCAGATAACGCACCCCAGCGCGTAAACGTCGGTCGCCGCGCTCACCGCCTCGCCGCGGATCTGCTCGGGCGACATGTAGTCCATCGAGCCAAGCGCCTGGCCGGGCCGCGTGAGGTTCGTGCCCTGGCTGTCCTTCGCCAGGCCAAAGTCGGTAATCAGCGCGGTGCCATCCAGGTCGAGCAGGACGTTCGCGGGCTTCACGTCGCGGTGCACCATCCCGCCCGCGAACAGCGCATCCAGACCATCCGCCACCTCCGCGCAGAGCTTGAGCGTGCTCGGCACATCGAGGCGGCCCTCCCGCTTCAGCTTCTGCTCCAGCGAGCCCCCTTCGATGAAGCGCTGCGAGAGGTAGGGCACACCCTCGTGCTCGCCCGTGTCCAGCACCGGCACCACATGCCGGTTCTTGACCTGCTGGGCGATCCGCGCCTCCCGCTCGAAGCGCTTGCGGAAGACGCTGTCCTCCGCAAGATCGCCCCTCACCAGCTTCAGCGCCACCGGCTCCCCCTCGGCACCGACCGCCCGGTACACCCGACCCATCCCCCCGACGTCCAGCAGCGTCTCGACCCGGTAGCGCCCAACGGTGGCACCGATCAGCGGATCGGGTGGGGAAGCCTCGCGCGCCGCCGCCGGCCGACCGTCCTCGGACCCCTCATCCACGCCTGCCACCTGTGCGCCTCCCTCGAAGTGTGAGTGGTTGTGCACACCGCAGCGTTGCAGGTCTCGGCGCATCTCGCCCTTTCATGGCAGAGCCCAGCGCGGGTTGCCGGCCGCTGGCATATGATTGGCGCCTTACCGGCAAGTTAGGCGAGGTGGTCTGATGCGAGCAACACACACGCGCTCCCGGCGGCCGATCGCAGCCCTCGTGCTGACGATGCTGTTGGCGATGGGGGCCACGACGGCGAGCGCCGCAGCACCGATCGACGGCAACTACCTGCTTTCAGCGATCACCTGCGTCAAAGCACCCTGCGAAGCGACCCCGGCGCCACCGATCAACGACAACTACCTCGACTCGCTGAACATCAACCAGCCGGGCACCCCGCTCAACCGCACGGAAACCCTGCGCGACGAACGCATCACCACGGCGGCGACAGTCCAGCCGGACATCCTCAACCCACCCTCCCACGGCGGCCCCCCCGAGCTGACGGGCTGCAACGGCGTCAGCGAGGGCAAGACCATTTGGTACGACTTCTATCCCAACGCCAACGGCCTGGTGCGGATCCGCACCTCGGCGGACTTCGGCACGGTCATGGCGGTGATGCCGTTCGACCCCAAGACGCTGCTGCCCGAAAACGGCGAGCGCCACTGCGCCGTCAACGAACCGACGATGGCCGGGGAACTGTTCGCCAACGTCCAGGCCGGCAAGTCGTACACGATCCAGATCGGCGGGGCGCAGGAAGCCGGGGGCAACGTCGAGTTCCTGTTCGACTACCTCGTCCCGCTCAAGCGTCTGCAGGCCGAAGCCACGCTCGCCGCACAGCCGCTCGCCGGTGGCGTGAGCGTGGTCAGCCTCTCCGTCGCCGCCCCCCGCAAGGCCCGCGTCGAAGTTCGCTGCACGCACGGATGCCGTCCCCAGACCACCACCGCGCGGACCGCTCACTTCCCCCGACTGAGCGGCGCAGTGCTGCCCGATGGCTCCGCCCTGAAGATCTACGTGACCGCCAAGAACCAGATCGGTGCCTACATCGAATACCGGATCGGCCACGGAAGCTTCACCAAGATCCAGCGCTGCCTCGCCCCAGGATCGAAGAAGCCAGTGCACTGCGAATGACCGAGCGCCGCCCATGACCGCCACTTCGCGCGGGCGCATGGCACTCGCAGCGCTGATCGTGGTACTCGTATTCGGGGCGGCCTTCGCGGTGCGCAAGGCCACCGCCGGGGGGTCCTCGGCGGCGGCGCTGCCGACCCCCCTCGTGCTGCCCTCGACGCCCGTGCCCGCCTCCGGTCTCGCACTGCCCGTCGTGGCGCTCCCCGCGCTGCACCGCCAGCCGCACCCAACGGCCCCCACGCAGAGCACCGCCCCAAGCTCCACCCCGGCGACTCCCGCTCCCACCACGCCGGCAGCGCCCGCTGCGCCGGCGGCACCCTCCACGCCGGCCGCCCCGCCGAGCAGCAGCGGCAAAGGCAGCGGCCCCGTGATCGTCGGCTAGTGTCGAAGCGTGTGTGACCCCCCGATCGAGCATCCCTCGCCGGTGACCTGATGGACTCACTGGACAGCTCCACCGTCGTCGCGGGCTACCGCATCGACGGCACGCTCGGGGAGGGCGGTATGGGCACCGTCTACCGCGCCACGCAGCTGTCGCTGCAGCGCGTGATCGCGCTCAAGGTACTGACCGCGGAGCTCAGCGCCGACCCCGGCTTCCGCGAGCGCTTCCGCCGCGAGGGCCTGCTGCAGGCCGCCCTCGATCACCCCCACATCGTCACCGTCTACGAGGCCGGCGAGGCAGACAACAGGCTGTTCCTCGCGATGCGCATGGTCGAGGGCCCCACGCTCAAGGATCTGATCCTGCGCCGCCAGCTCGATGACAGGCGCGCCCTGCGCCTGCTCACGCAGGTGGCCGAGGCGCTCGATGCGGCGCACGCGAAGGGGCTCATCCATCGTGACGTCAAGCCCCAGAACGTGCTGGTCGGCGCCGGCGACCACGCCTACCTCGCCGACTTCGGGCTCACCAAGGGGCACGACGACGCAGCGATGACCGAAACCGGCCAGTTCGTGGGCACGATCGACTACATCTCCCCCGAGCAGGCCCGCGGGGAGCGCGCCACCGCCCGCAGCGACGTGTACGCCCTCACAGCCGTGCTCTGCGAGTGCCTCACCGGTCAGGTTCCCTACGTGCGCGCCACCGAAGAGCGGGCCCTCCTCGCACACCTCACCGAGCCCCCACCGCGCCTCTCCCAGGTGCGCTCAGAGCTCCCCACAGCGATGGACGAGGTGGTCGCCGAGGGGATGGCGAAGGACCCCGCCGACCGACCCGCCTCGGCCGGTGAACTGATGCTGAAGGCGCGCCGCGCGCTCGGCGCCGTGCCCGAGGCACCCGCGGCGCCGGGCGCCACGGACACCACGCGCCTACGTCCCGCCGCCGGGGGGACGACGCGGGTACGGGACGCCGCCCCGCAGAGCGATCCCGGCGCGACCCGTATCGGCGCGGCCGCCGTCGCACCGGGCGTCGGCGGAGCGCCGGGTGGCGAGCCCGGCGCTGGGGCACACACCGCCGGCGGCGGAGCCCACCCCTCGACCGGAGCCCCCCGCGGCGCCTCTGCCCCCGCCGGCCCCCAGGCCGGGGCCGCACCGGCGGTCGCCCGTGCTCCTGCCGGCGCCGCGCGTGGGAGATACCTGCCGGCGATCCTCGCCGCGGCGGTGCTCGCAGCAGCCGCCGGATTCCTGCTCGGTGGCGGCTCGGGCAGCTCCGGGGAAGCGTTTAGCCACTCCGCCTCCTCGGGCCACGTCGAGCTCTCCTTCCCCTCCGCCTGGCAGCAGCTCGCGAGTACCCCCGCGCTTCCAGGGCTCACGCTCTCACAGCCGCTCGCGCTTGCCCAGAGCTCCTCCGCCGGCGCCTCCTCCACTCAGCGCCTCCTCGCCGGGGAGGCGAGCGCCTCCGGGTCCTCGCTGCTGCCCGGGGCCTTTACAGCCGCCCTCAACGGCCCGCCGCCCCGGCCCGAACCGGTGCAGCTGGGCGCTCTCCAGGCATACCGCTACAGCGGACTATCGGTGCACGGCCTCACCGGGACCGTGACCCTCTATACGGTGCCCACCACAAGCGGCGTGGCCACCATCGCGTGCCTAAACGCCTCCACCTCCGCGCCCGCAGCGCAGTGCGCGCAGATCGCCGCCACGCTGAAGCTGAACGGCACCACCGCGTTTGGGCTGGCGCCCAGCTCCGCGTACGCAAGCCAGCTGGGGCGCACCTTCGGCGCGCTGCGGGGCGCCGCCGGCGTCGGCACAGCCCGCCTGCGCGCCGCGACGAGCGCCTCCGCACAGGCCGCGGGGGCAGCACAGCTCGCCACCGCTTACAGCTCCGCGGCGCAAACGCTCGGGCGACTCGCCGTCAGTCCCGCGGTGCAGAGCGTCAACGCAAGCCTCGCCGACTCGCTGGGCGCCCTCGGGCGCGACTACGCCGCGCTGGCCGCAGCCGCGCGCGCTGAAGATCGAGCGGCCTACACGCGAGCCGCGCAGGCGCTGAACAGAGGCCGCGACCAAGCCGCGAGCGCGCTCGCAGCGCTGCACCGGGCCGGCTACACCGTCTCGGACTGATCGGCTCCCGCCGCGGGGAGCGACCACAACGTCGTGTGCCGCCGCCGGCCGCGCAGCTCGACCTCGTCCACGAACACGAGATCCCCGGGTGGCGCGGTCAACGCCTCCTTCGTGGCGCCAGAGAGCAGCAGCTGGTGGGGCGTGCCCTTGGTCGACTGCTCGATGCGGGCGGCCACGTTCGTGGCGTCGCCCACCGCGGCGTACTCGACGCGTCGCTCCGAGCCAACGTTGCCCGACATCACGCGCCCCGAGTTCAGGCCGATGCCCATGCGAAACCCCGCTCCCAACTCCTGCTCGCGCAGCCACGCGTTGAACCGGGGCAGGCGCACGGCAAGCATCTCGCGTGCGGTCGCAAGGGCACGGTCGGCGTGATCGGTCTGGACGATCGGCGCTCCGAACACCGCCATGATCCCATCCCCCATGTAGGCCACCAGGGTGCCCCCGTGGTCGAGGATCGCATCGCTCATCTCGCTCAAATAGCGGTTCAGCACTTCGATCACGCGATCCGGGGTCAGCGTTTCGGCGAACGTCGTGAAGCCCCGCAGATCGGTGAACATGACAGTCCCCTCACGCTGCACCCCGCCCAGGCGCAAACCCCCCTCCGCGCTCGCCAGGACCTCATCCACGACATTCTCGGGCACGAAGCGTGAGAACAGGTCGCGCACCCGCTCGCGCTCGAAGGCGACCGTGACCAGCTGCACCGACAGCGCCCCCGCCGCGCTGAGGATCAGTGCCCCGAGCGGGTATACGAACGACACCACAAGCCCGTCGTCGAAGGCGATCTGCACGGCCACCGTGAACGCCACCGCGAGCGCCACCGCGAGCGCGACCGTCGCGATCGAGCCGAACCGCAGGGTGGCCAGTGGGGTGGCGCAGCCCATCAGCACAATCAGCGCCAGATCCAACCACGCCCCCGTCGAGCGCAGCGGCAGGCCCCGTAATACAGTCTCGATCGCGCTGGCCTGCACTTCGGCGCCCGGCATCTGCCTGGCCGTGGATGTCGCGTGAATGTCCTGCAGGGTTGGCGCCGAAGGGCCGACGACCACGATCTTGTCGTGGAAGAAGCCGCGCGGCACGTGGCCGAGATAGACGGTCGAGAACGACACCCGCGGGAATATGTTTTCCGGCCCGTAGTAGTCGATCCAGGCAGGGCCCCCCGCGAACTCGCGCGCGCGCACCCGCCGCCCGTCGGCGACTTCCGCGCTCGCCACCGCGAGTGTCTTCAGCCCCCCCACCGAGAAGCTGACTCGTCGCAGGACGCCCCCCGGGTCGGTGGGCAGCAGCCCGTTGGCGGGCCGCGACCCCACTTCGCTCAGCAGCGCGTTGCCTTCGCTACCAAGGAACCTGGTGTTCCCGTTTGCATCGGTTTCGGTCGTGGTCATCACCGTGCGCCCTTCCGCGTTGTTCAGCGCGCCCAGCAGCGCGGTCTCGTCGCTGCGCGCCTGCGGACAGTCCCCCGGCGGCGGCTGCGCGCCGGTGCTGGAGAGCGGGCAGGCACTCGCCTCGCTGAACTGCACGTCGTAGGCGATCACCCTGGGGTGGTCGCGGGCGATGTCTTCGATCACACGGGCATGCACGCGGCGCGGGAAGGGCCACTGCAGGTCCAGTTCGTCGAAGGTCCGTTCGTCGATCTCGACCAGCACGATGTTCGCGGGCGGGCGCCGGTGGCCGCGAATCGCGAAGCGGGTGTTGACGGTGCTCAACTCGAGCGAGCGCAGCAGGTCGGTCTCGTAGGCGATGATCGCCAGGCCCGTGGCCCCCAGCGCCACGATCGCCAGCAGCACCAGCCGCAGCTGCCGCGTGCGTGCCGGTCCGGCCCTCCCGCGCTTGCGCTTCACCCGTTCACCCGAGACCGCATCGATTGAGAAAGGCGGGGCCCGGCTCCTCTGCCTTCGGCCGTCCGCGCCACCCGCTTAGGCTATCCGAGCTCCCGGTCGCCGACCATTGCAGGGCAGCCCGCCGCGCGACCACACCGAGGGCGCAGGACGGGCCTGCGTTACGCTGGCCCTCGATATGGATGATCCGTCCCGCTTCGTCCTGGCGCAGGAGCTCACGCTGGCCGACCGCTACACCGTCCAGGCGCCGATCTCCAGCGGCGCGATGGGCGCGGTCTACCGCGGCCACGACACCCACACCGACACGGCTGTCGCGATCAAGCACGTGAACAACACGCGCCACGCAGAGCGCTTCGAGGTCGAGGCACAGCTGCTCTCGCTGCTGCGCCATCCGCGCGTGGTCGAGGTTTTGGACCACTTCGCCGACGAGCGCGGCCAGTACCTCGTGATGGAGCTCGTCGAGGGCACCGATCTACACGCCCTGCTGGGACGGGAGGGCGATCCGGGGCTCGGTCTCGATCGGGCGGTGGCGTACATCCGTGAGGGCTGCGAGGCGCTCGAGTACGTACACGAACAGCAGATCGTGCACCGCGACGTCAAGCCCCACAACATGATCCTCGGCGAGCACGGCGTCGTGCTGGTCGACTTCGGGATCGCCCGCCTGCTCCAGGATGAGGAAGAAGACGAAGGCACGGTAGGAGTCGGCACCCCGCGGTACATGGCGCCCGAGGTGTTCGCCGGTGGCTCGGTCTCCCCGCGCAGCGACGTCTTCAGTCTGGCAGCCACCCTGTGGACCCTGATCGTGGGCAAGCCACCCGTGTACGCCAACCCGACCAAGCTGCGCGGACTGGTCCCCGAGGTCCCCCCCGAGATCGCCGATGCGGTGCAGGCCGGCCTCGAGATGATCCCCGAGCGGCGGGTCGCCTCGATCGCCGCCTTCGCGCGCGCGCTCGGCGGCCACTCCCAGGCCTCCGTCGGCGGCTCGCTGACCCTCTCGATCGACCAGCCCGCCGCGCGTCGCAGCCTGATCGAGGGAATCGTGCGCACCGCCGCCGGCGTGTTCGGGGCAGCGGCCTCCTCGATCGCGCTGATCGACGCCAATACGGGCGAGCTGGTCTACCAGTCGGCGTGGGGGGCGGGGGGACGCGAGATAGTGGGCGTGCGGCTGCCCCCCGGACAGGGCCTCGCCGGCAGCGTCGTCGAGAACGGGCAGCCGCTGGCCGTGAGCGACTGCCGCACCGACCCCCGCTTCGCGGCCCGCATCGCCGCCGGCACCGGCCACGTCCCCTACACGATGCTGGTCGTACCGCTCCTGCGCCTCGGTCGCCCAATCGGCGTGCTGTCGCTGCTCGATCGCCGCGACGGCGGCCACTACGGGCCCGACGACGCCGAGCGCGCCGCACTGTTCGCCGAGCTCGCCGTCAGCGCCATCGAAGCCGACGACAAGGCGATGCCCAGCCTCGGTGCCCGCAGGCCCGGGATCCGCTCCGCGTGACGGACCCCGACGATCCCACCCGGCTAGTGACCCCACCCCGTTAACAGGGATCGGCCTCGGCCGCACCTGAGTGCAGCAACCGATCTCAGTTCGGCGCCGGCACGGGTCACACCCCGCCCAGGTCGGGATGTGATCAAGGCCGTTTGAAGGGTGCCCGGGCCAAGTAGGACTGCCCGGTGAACAGCGTGATCGTCTTGCGGCGGCGGAAGTCGCGGACCGAGACGACACCACGCTTGACCTGCGTGAGCGTCCCTTCGCAGCGGTCGCCCACGCTCCACACCGTGCCACGCACGGTCGCCGCGCTGTACTGCCCCTTCACGGTGAAGTGCCCGTGCCCGCTGGCGTTGATCCGGCCGAGCACCTTCGAGCTCAAATGCTTCGCAGCGTAGGCTTTGCCGCTGCCCTTGCCCTTGCCCTTGCCGACCGTGGCGCACACCTGGCGGGCACTGCGGTTGTCGATCATGTCGAGGTCGGTCAGGCCCTTCTGCTTGCGGTTCTGCAACAGCTTGAAGATCCCGCCCCCGAAGTCGCCCGACTGCAGCTTGCCCCTCCGCGACGCGGTGGTGGCCGTCGTCAGACCCACAACGCCGCCGGTGGTTTCGAGAATCGATCCGACGGGAATCTGACGCGCCTCCGTCAACGGTATGAACGCCTGCCCCTTCGTGAGCGCCGCGAACGCCTGTGCCCCCAAGGCCAAAGGCGAAAACGGAGAGACCGACGCCAAGGTGGCGCCCGGCGGCAGCTCGATGTAGACGACACCCGATACCGGAGTCACGTTCACAGACTTGCCGAGCACCGGCGGGGGCGGCGCCGGATCGGCCGGCGTCTGAAGCGTCTGATTGGCGCCCACCACGCTACCCGCGCTATTGCTCGCCACCGCACGCACGTTGTACGTAACGTTGGGCAGCAGACCCGAGACCGTCGCCGTCACCGTGTGATTGGCGAAGTCCGAGCCCACCGACTGATCCGGCGTTACAGAGCCATAGGCGACCGCCGCCGCGCTCGCCCCGCCCAGCACCGGCCCGTATTCGAAGTGCATAGTCGTCGCCAGCCCATGCGGGTTTACCGTCGCCGTAAACGCCGCGCTCGTCGTCGACAGCACCGACGGCGGCGACGCTGCGAGGAGCGTGGGCGGCGCGGGCGGGGCCGACGGCGGGTAGGCGACGTTGGCGGTGCTCGTGGCGGTCGCGACGGCGCCTCCCACGTCTTTGATCGCCACACCGATCTGGTAGGCACCGCCATTTGCATAGGTGTGGGAGTCGGTGACGGTAAAGCCTCCTGCGGCCGCGGAGCCGATCGTCCCCGTTGACGTTGTGCCGTCACCCCAGCTGATGCTCGCCGTGTAGTCCGAGGCCGCCCCGGCCGGATCGGCGTCGGTGAACGTCGCAACCGTGGCGCTGAACTGCACGCCCGCCGTCGCGCTCACGGACACCCCAGTCGCGCTCAGAGGCGCGTCGGCGACGTTCGCCACGAAGGCCACTTTGATCGGGACGCCACGGTCGCAATCGTTGCTGTACGTGACCGTGCCGGTGTAGGTCCCCGCCTCGGCGTAAGTGTGAGCTCCGTCGATTCCCGCTTCGCCAACGGTCCCTTGCGATGTGCTTCCATCCCCCCATGCGATCGTGGGGATCGGTTCGGGGAAGATGCCGCAGTTTGGGGTGACCGCGACCTGGCCGGAGAACTGCGCGCCCTCGGTGGCCTGGATCGTGAGCGGGACGAGCTCGACCGCACCGATGTCACAGCCAGCGCCCTGCGGGCGGGCGACCCCGCGCTGGTCGGTACCGTTGCAGAACGGGTTGCCAGCCGGTATCGCATCGACCCCCGGGCTCGTTGGCGTCGGGGCGAGGGTGTCGGTGTTGCCGCCGTTGTCGTGCAGTTCTTCGCCGAAGGTGAATTCGGGAAAGGTGCTCTGCCGGTCTCCGGCGGACGTGAAGCCACAGTCGGTTTCGTTCTCGAGGTTGTAGCCGAGGGAGACGATCCTCGCCGGTTCGAGGGCGTGGCAGTTCGAGTTGACGGTGCCAGCCCCGGGGATCGCCTCGGTGTTGTCGGCGATGATCGAGCCCACGACCTGAGCCGTGCCCCCGTCGGTTTCGCCCAGCGCCAGCCCCGCTCCCGGTTCGCGGGCGCCACCGCTCGACTCTGCCTGCGTGCTGTTGAAAGCGATCGTTGAGCCCTCGATCGTGATCGTGTTGTTCGCGTCGCCCCAGCTGAAGATGCCACCGCCCAACCGTGCGTCGTTGTGGGCGATCGTCGAATCCAGGACGGCAAGCTTGCCCGGCTCGTCAGGAGGTCCGGGCGAGCCGAAGTTCTGGATGCCGCCCGAATCTCCACCCCCGAGCGAAGCGTGGTTGCCCGACACGAGCGAGCGCTCGAGCGCCAGCGTGCCGGCATCGTTGGAGACCCCGCCCCCCGATTCGGCGGTGCCGTTCGTGATCCAATCTTCGCTGAGCAGCAGTACCCCAGCGCTGCGGATGTCACCACCGAATGAGCCGTTCTCCGAGTTGGCGTTACCGCCCGAGATCTCGAGGCCAGAGATGAACACTTCCACCTTCGTGTCGCCCGGGACTTTGACGTCGAACACCCGTCCTTCCGTGCCTACCGGCACGTCCACCTGGGTGGCGCGCGCGCCCGCGCCGATGATCGCCAGCGACTGGACGATCCCGATTTCGCCGTAAGTCAAGTCGTATTTTCCGCCTGGGAGGACAATGACGTCGGATGGGCTCGGCGGGCTCGCCAGGTTGTTCTCGTATTGGATCAGCTGCCGCAGGGAACAGGTGCCGGAGGCGGGCGCACACGCCCCGATGCGATCTTCGGTCGTCCCCACGGTGTAGGTGGCTGCCTGCGCCGAGACTGCGAGCCCAGCGGTGACCACCAACGCCATGAGCACCGCGGGCACCATCGCCCCCAAACGCGTATACGAATGAGGGCGTGGAATGCTGCCTGGTCGCATCGCCAGCCTAGTAGCCGGGGGCCTTGGCCAGGTAGGACTGGCCGGTGAACAGGGTGATCGTCTTGCGGCGGCGGAAATCGCGGACCGAGACGACGCCGCGCTTGACCTGCGTGAGCGTCCCTTCGCAGCGGTTGCCCACGCTCCACACCGTGCCACGCACGGTCGCCGCGCTGTACTGCCCCTGCACGGCGAAGTGACCGTGCCCGCTGGCATTGATCCGGCCGAGCACCGTCGCGCTCAGATGCTTGGCCACGAGCGCCCTGCCCTTGCCCTTGCCCTTGCCAACCGTGGCGCAGACCTGGCGGGCACTGCGGTTGTCGATCATGTCGAGGTCAGTCAGGCCCTTCTGCTTGCGCTGCTGCAGCAACTTGAAGATCCCGGCCCCGAAGTCGCCGAACTGCTGCTGTTTCGGGGTGGCAGTCGCAGTGGCGATCCGGGCGACGCCACGAGTCGTTTCGAGAATCGAGCCCACCGGGATCTGTCGCGCTTCGCGCAGCGGGATGAAGCCGATCCCCTTGCTCAGGCTCTCCGTCGCCATCCCCAGCGGTGCGGGGGCCTGGAGCAGGTCAGCCGAGCGCACGGCCGCCGTGTTTGCGTACCCCGGCGGCAGCTTGACGAACACTTCGCCGCTGACCGGTTCCACGTTGATGGTCTTGCCCAACACCGGGGGCGGCAGCGTGGCCAGCGTGTTGCGGGCAACCGTGTACGCGAAGCTCGCGCTGGTCGTACCGCAGGGGTTCGTGGCAGAACGAGTCACCGAGAAGCTCCCCGGTTCGGAGGTCGAGATCGCCACTTTGGTGGCCGTGGGGTTGCTGGTGATATCCAGGCCAGTGGCCGCGATCGCGACCGAGCCCGTTTCGCCCACCAGATAGGCGCTCTTGCCCTGTTCGCTTGTGATCGTTAGGCCCGGCGCACCGGAGCCCGCGATCACGGTCACTTTGTTGTGAGGGCTCTCCTGAACCCCCGTCAGGTCTTCGGCCCAATATTCAAGCGTGTGCTGACCGGGGCTCAGCGGGATCGAAACCTGGTTGGCTTCTTTGGTTTCGATCGTCTTTTCGGCCGCACCGTCGAGAATGTAGTGCACCGCCTTGACGCCATTACCCGCGGAGATCGTCACTGGGAACTGTTCACCAGGTACGCACGCGCCGCCGGCGGTGGCATTGAAGGAGCTCGAACTGGAGCTCGGGGCGCTGGAGGGCAAGACTGTGGTCGTGAGCCTCACCGTCGCCGAGTCTTCTGCTGTGCCGAAAATACTCAGGCTGATCGGCCAGGACAGGCCCATGGCATTGTCCTCATGTGTCGTGGTGTCGACGGTGTCCGGGAACTCGGTTCCTTCTGGGGTCAAGTACGACCAGACGGTGGCGTAGAAGCTCTCTATGTGCTGCGGAGCAGGGCCGCTCGTGAAGGTCGGCGTGAAGGCCATGAGCCGGGCCGGCGGACTGTTGTTGGGGTCGATCGTGCAGGCCACCGAGCCAGCGGAAGGCACGTTTTCGGCGCCGTAGCCTTCGTCGAGATTGGCCAGGTAGCAATCGCCCGCGTGATAGAGGGTGCTCTTCAGCCGCGAATCGCCAAGGTTCTTCACGGTGATCGTCGTTTCGTAGCTGTCCTGGCCGATGACGTAGCTGTCGGTCTCTGTCAGTTCGGCCACTTTGAAGGAGTTTGTTCCTTCTTCTATGGGCTCTTCCGCGTAGACGTGGGTGGTAACCACGAACGGACTGGAGGCAGTGCCATTGCCGGTGAACGTCTGGGGTTCCCCCGGGACAGGGCTGAAGTCCGCTTCCGGGGTGACGCCGGCCGGCGGGCTCGAGCCGAACAGGTGATGGCTGCCTTCGGTGACGACGTCTTCGCCTTCGGTGAGGGCGAGGAACGTTCCGCACGCCCCAGGCGCTGAGCTGGGGAAAAAGCTCCCCCCGACGTCACCGCTGGCCTGGACCTGGCAGCCGAGGTCGCCTTCGACGTAGATCGAGGTGAGCGGACCAGCGGTATTGATGACTTCGGCCGCGCCCACCGCGGGTCGCCACGCCAGCGCGGCGAGTGCGAGCAGCGTTGCGACCGCTAGCGCGACGCACCCTGCTCTAACGTCGATTTGCCCCCCCAGCTGAGAACCACGCACACCCCAATTGAATCAGAGCCGGAGCAGGCATGGTGCGGTACCCCGGTGACCCACCCGGCGATTTGCTTGCGGCTCCCGCACAAACCACGCCCCAGTAGAGTCCGCCGCGATGCAGGACTCCGAACGGGTGCTGGTGATCGGCGGCGGTATCGGTGGCCTGACGGCCGCGGTCGCGCTGCGGGCCGGCGGCGTCCCCGTGGAGGTGTTCGAGCACCAGCCCGAGCTCAGAGAGCTGGGCACGGGCGTGGGGATCCAGCGCGTGGCGGCGCAGGCACTGTCGATGCTGGGGCTCCGCGATGAGCTGCGAAAGATCTCGGGGCCCGGGTTCGAGGCGCTGCGGCTGCTCTCGTGGCGCGACGGTCACACCATGGCGGCGGTGCCGTGGCACGGGGAGGTCGTCGCCGTCCACCGCGGAGAGCTGCTTGAGCTGCTGGTACGGGCCGTCGGGGACCTGAGCATCGTCCACTGCGGCATGGAGTGCGTCGGCTTCCGCCAGGACGCGACAGGTGTCACGGCGCTGTTCGCCGACGGCCACGAGGAGCGCGGCGCGGCACTGGTGGGCGCGGACGGGCTGCACTCGGTGATCCGCTCCAAGACGATCGGCGACGGCGGGCCGCGTTACTCGGGCGCGACGGTGTGGCGGGCGCTGCCAGAGTACGAGCACAAAGCGCTGGGGCGCAACTTCGCCCAGCAGGTGTACGGCCCGGCGTCGATCTTCGGGATGTTCCCGGTCGACGAGCGGCTGTTCTGGTGGGGAAGCCAGATTCGGCCCGAGGGTGCCGTCGACCCGCCGATCGGCCGCAAGCAGGACCTGCTGAACACGTTCCACGGCTGGCCCGCGGAGGTGCAGCAGGTGATCGAAGCGACCCCCAAGGAGCAACTCTTCCGCCAGGACCTCTACGACCGCAAGCCGCTCGAGCGCTGGCGCGATGGGCGTGTGACGCTGCTCGGCGATGCGGCGCACCCGACGACACCGACGCTGGGGCAGGGCGCGGGGATGGCGATCGAGGACGGCGTCGTGCTCGGACGCGAGCTATCCGCGGTCGGCCCCCTCTCCACCCCCGGCGCGGTGCAGGCCGCGTTCGACTCCTACGAGCGCAAGCGCATCCCGCGCACGACCCAGATCGTCAACCGCTCCGCGAAACTGGCGAAACTCTCGCACATGAAGCACCCCGTGGGGCTGTTCATGCGGGAGCGCGTCCTGTCGGCGATGCCGAAACGGTTCTGGCAGCTGCTGTGGGAGCAGGAGCGCACCTACCAGATCCAGTGATGTAGGCCCAGGCCGGAGGGTGGCGCCCTCGTCGTCTTCTCAGAGCGTCCCCGGTACGGCGAGCCACTCGCTCTCGAACACCAGGCTGGTGTGCTTGGCCAGCAGGTCGTAGTCGCCGTCGTAGTGCAGCACGCCCCCTTCCGCTCGGTGCGCGCATGCGGCGATCATCACGTCGATTGGCGCAAGGCGGTGGTGGCCGACCTCGGCGAGCTCCCGCTGCGCCTGCAACGCAAGGCGCTCGACCTCGCCGTCGATTGCGATTCGGGGGAGTCGATCGAAGCGGGTCATCAACGCTTGGCGATCCGCCGCCGAGCGCGCCGAGTAGCCGGCCTCCAGCAGGAATGGCAGACAGACCGCGATCTCTCGCTGATCTATCCACTTGACGATCGTCTTCGCGCGGTTTCTCGGAACGGCTCTCTGGGCCAGACGTGACCAAGCCGAGTTGTCGAGCAGCAGCACGCTACTCGTCGTAGTTGGCGATCAGCCCGAGATGCTTGACCTCATCGGCCGCGGCGATGTCCATCTTGGGGCCATTGCCCTCGATAATCCATTCGGCGAGCTCTTTACGAGCCTGCCGAGCCTCCTCGGTGTCCCCCCCCTTGGGCAGCCGGCGCGCCTTCGCGCGAGCGCCGAGGATCACGAGCTCGGCGTAGTCGATCCGCTCGCCGTTCAGACGGGCGCGCAGCTCGTCAAGCGCCTCCTGTACAGGCGGCGTCTCGGTGATCGTATGACGTGGGAGGGTAGTTGGCACCGTAGATCAGTGTAGCACCGTGCAGCACCGATTGCGCAGCGGACACCCTCACCCCTCCTGCGCCTGAATCGCCGTGATCGCCACGGTGTTGACGATGTCCGTGACCGAGCAGCCGCGACTGAGGTCGTTGACGGGCCGGCGCAATCCCTGCAGCACAGGACCGATCGCGACGGCCCCGGAGGAGCGCTGGACCGCCTTGTAGGCGACGTTGCCGGTGTCGAGGTCGGGGAAGATGAAGACCGTCGCGCTGCCCGCGACCTCGCTGTCGGGCAGCTTCAGCTTGGCGACGCCCGCGTCGACGGCGGCGTCGTACTGGATCGGCCCGTCCACCTTGAGGTCGCCCCGCAGCCGGCGCACGGTTTCAGTGGCCGCACGCACCGCATCCACCGGCGCGCCCTTGGCGGAGTCGCCGGTGGCGTAGGAGAGCATCGCGATCCGCGGGGCGATGCCAAACGCCGCC
Source organism: uncultured Solirubrobacterales bacterium (assembly GCA_963747875.1). Classification (GTDB taxonomy): domain Bacteria; phylum Actinomycetota; class Thermoleophilia; order Solirubrobacterales; family Solirubrobacteraceae; genus Palsa-744. Next base: position 2,582,858 of record CAVVGU010000001.1, on the reverse strand, counting down.
GCGGTGTCCGCAGAGGAGATCGCGATGTCCCCCAGTTGGGCGCTGTCGGGCTTGGGGTTCACCGCGCAGTCGCCGTAGACCAGCACGCGGTCGGCGAGGCACATGAAGAAGACGCTCGAGACGACCGACACACCGGGACGGGACTTGATGAACTCGAACGCGGGCCGGATCGTGTCGCCGGTCGTGTGCGCCGCCCCGGAGACCATGCCGTCGGCCTCCCCCAGGTGGACCATCATCGTGCCGAAGTAGGTGGGGTCCCCGAGCGCGTCGTAGGCGATCTCCTCGGTCATGCCCTTGTGCTTGCGCAGCTCGTGATAGACCGAGCCGTAGCGCTCGCGCTCTGGCGAGCTCAGGGGATCCACGATCTGCGCGCCGTCGAGGTCCAGGCCGAGCGCGGTGGCGCGCCCGCGTACCCCCTCGGGATCGCCCAGCACCGTCAACGCGACCACACCCCGGCGCAGCAGGATGTCGGCGGCCCGCAACACGCGCTCGTCCTCGCCCTCGGGCAGCACGATGTGTCGACGCGCCGCCTTTGCCCGCTCGATCAGCTCGTACTCGAACATCGTCGGCGTCATCCGCGCTGGGCGCTCCACCATGAAGCGCATCTGCAGCTCGACCTTGTCGACACTGCGCTCGAAGACGCCGAGCGCGGTGGCGATGCGGCGCTCGTTCGCGGCTCGCAGCACCGGCCTGACACCTGCGATAGCTGCCGCAGCGAGGTGTGTGCGGGCGTCGATCTCGAACACCGGGAAGGGCGCCGTCTCAAGCAGCCCCCGCACGGTGGGGGAGAGCTGGTATCCGCCCGTCAGCAACAGCCCGGAGACGGCCGGGAACGAGGGGGAGAGCGTCGAGGCGAGACACGCGACGACGATGTCCGAGCGATCGGCCGGCACCACCACGAGCGTGCCATCCACGAGATCCTCGATGAAGTGCTCGGCACTCATCGCCGCCACCCGCACCTCGCGCACGTCGCGGTCGAGCATCCCATCGCCGGCCAGCACCGGGCGGGCGCCGAGGGCGGCCTGGATCTCGCCCACACTCGGATAGTTGAGCTCGGCGTGCTCGGGCATCACGTAGACCCACTCCTGGCCAGTGTTCGGCGCGAGTCGACGCTCGACCTCCTCCACGGTGTCGGGGGCGACGCGGTTGACGATTACGCCAAACAGCACGCAGTGCTTGCGCTGTAGTTCCTCACGCGCGAGTTGCACCTCCTCGACGATGTCGGTGCTCGCCGCCCCGTTGAGGACCACCAGCACCGGACAGCCGAGCTGGTTGGCCAGATTGGCGTTCAGGTCGAAGTCCAGCGCAGGGGCAGAGCCGACGAAGTCGGTGCCCTCGCACACGACGAAGTCGCAGTGGCTCTCCAGCTCCCGATAGGCCGCGAGGACCTGCTTCTCGATCTCCTCGTGCGCACCGTGGGCGATCAGCGCCGTCACCTTCTCGGCGGTGGGGCCGTGCATCTCCGCGTAACTGGAGTGCAGCTGGTAGCGGTGGCGCATCAATTCGATCTGCGGGTCGGGCTCGGTGCTGGCGCGGACGATCGGACGGAAGAAGCCGATGCGCTGCAGACGCGCCGAGAGCATCTCGACGAAGCCGAGGGCCACGATCGACTTGCCGCTGTGGGGGCCCATCGCGGTGATGTAGATGTTGCGTGCCACGTGTCCTCAGCGCACGACGGCGAACACGTGGTGTTCCCCGAGGACACCCTTGAAGCGGTGCTCGCCGCGCTCCTCGAAGCGGAAGTTGGGATCGGTCTCGGTGTACTCCTTGAGTGTCGAGGAGACCGTGATCTCGCCACCGCGCGCGCACCCGGCGATGCGAGCGCCGAGCACGACGTTGCGCCCGTACATCTCTTGCTCGTTGGTGATCACGAATCCGGTGTGCAGGCCGACACGCAGCTGCAACGGACGCTCGCCTCCCGGGACGCTCCGGTTGGCGAGCGAGCTCTGCAGGTCGATCGCGCAGCGTAGTGCCGCGTGGGCGCTGTCGAACGCGACCATGAAGCCGTCGTCGTGAGACTTCGCCACTGTTCCCCCGTGGTGGCCGACCACCCGCTCGACGATCAGGCGATGATCCCCCAGCAGCTCCGAGTAGCGCTCGGCGCCCAGTTCCTCGCGGATCTCCGCGGCATCCTCGATGTCGCAGAAGAGCAGCGTCAGGGCTCCATCGGGAGAGCTCATCTCGCCGAACTGGGGCTGCGCGTCGCCCAACGCCGAGGCGATCACGTCGATCGATGTCATCGGTCCGACTTCCAACCCGATCCTCCTGATCGTCCCGCCCACCAGCGCAGCGCAAGCATAGCCCCTGTCGGATAGATTCCCGTGCTCGGTCCACACGAACCAAGAGAGACGAGGAAAGCTCACCATGTCCTCAGAGCAGCCCCGACCTGAGCCCACCGGCGCGCCGCAGATTCGCGTGGTCGACGAGATGCCGGCCGATACCCGGCGCGGTGGCGACGTCCGCACCCTGCTGAGTCCCAAGACCGCAGGCTCGACCTCCGGTTTCATGGGTGTAGCCACGATCGCACCCGGGGAACGGATCAGCGAGCACTACCACCCCTACTCGGAGGAGTTCATCTACGTCGTCAGCGGCGAGCTCGACGCGCAGCTGGACGGCGAGTCCACCAGGATCGGTGCCCGCCAGGCGCTGCTGATACCGCTCAACGTGCGCCACCGTTTGGTCAACGACGGCGAGGAGGAGGCGTTCATCGTCTTCCACCTCGGTCCGCTGGCGCCGCGCCCCGACGCGGGGCACGTGGACACGGAGTAGGCCACCGAGATGAGCGACGGGGGAACTTTACGCAGGACGGCAGTCACCGGGGTGGGCGTGGTCGCACCCGGGGGCAGCACGCGCGACTCGTTCTGGGAGGCGATCACCGCGGGGCGCACCGCGACCCGGCGGATCACGTTCTTCGACGCCTCCGGCTTTCGCTCGCAGATCGCCGCCGAGTGCGACTTCGACCCGCTGGCGGCCGGCCTCAGCGAGCACGACAAGCGCCGCATGGATCGCTACATCCAGTTCGCCGTCGCCGCCGCGATCGAGGCGATGACCGACAGCGCGCTCGACCGCGAGACGCTCGACCTCGATCGCACCGGGGTCAGCCTCGGCTCGGCGGTCGGCGGCACGATGGTGCTCGAGGACGGCTACGTGGCGGTCTCGAACCACGGCCAGGAGTGGCTGGTGGACCCCGACTATGCCCCCCCGTTCCTCTACCAGGGACTGATTCCGAGCAGCTTGGCGAGCGAGGTGGCTTTGAAGTTCGGGGCGCACGGGCCTTCGGTGGTGGTCTCGACCGGCTGCACCTCGGGGATCGACGCGATCGGCTACGGGCACCAGATGATCCAGGACGACGAGGCCGACATCGTGATCGCGGGCGCCGCGGAGTCGGGGATCTCGCCGATCTCGATGGCCTGCTTCGATCCGATCAAGGCGACCTCGCGGCGCAACGACGACCCCGAGCACGCCTCGCGTCCGTTCGACCGCGACCGCGACGGATTCGTGATGGGCGAGGGCGGGGCGGTGCTGATCCTGGAGGAGATGCAGAGCGCGCTGGCGCGCGGCGCTCACATCTACTGCGAGGTCACGGGCTTTGCCAGCCGCGGCAACGCCTTTCACATGACCGGCCTGAAGCCCGACGCGAGCGAGATGACCGAGGCGATCATCGACGCGATGGCCCAGGGTGGGACCAAGCCGCAGGACATCGACTACATCAACGCCCACGGGTCGGGCACCAAGCAGAACGACAGGCACGAGACCGCGGCGTACAAGAAGTCGCTGGGCGAGCACGCCTACAAGGTGCCGATCAGCTCGATCAAGTCGATGGTGGGCCACTCGCTGGGGGGGATCGGGGCGATCGAGATGGCGACCTGCGCACTGGCGATCGACAAAGGCGTGGTCCCGCCCACCGCCAATTGGGAGAACCCCGACCCCGAGTGCGACCTCAACTACACGCCCAATGTGGCGGTCCGCAAGCAGATCGACGTGGCGCTGTCGACCGGCAGCGGCTTCGGCGGCTTTCAGTCGGCGATGATCTTCTCGGTTCCCAACGAGCGCCGCAACGCGGGGCTGTGAGCTTGCGATGAGCCCCACGATCCCGTCCGCCGACCGCCGCGCCGTGATCACGGGCATCGGCGTATTCGCTCCCACCGGCCAGGATCGCGAGTCGTGGTGGTCGGCGACACGCGCCGGCAACAGTGGGATCGAGCGCATCGCCCGCTTCGATCCCTCGCGCTACCCGGTGACGCTCGCCGGCGAAGTGCGGGACTTCGATCCCGGCGAGCACCTCGACCAGCGGCTGATCAAGCAAACCGACCGCTGGACGTGGATGGCGCTCATCGCCGCGCAGGCCGCGCTCGAGGACGCCCAGTTCGACCCGGCCGCGCACGACCCCTACTCGATGAGCGTGATCACCGCCAGCTCCTCGGGCGGCAACGAGTTCGGGCAGCGCGAAATCCAGGCGTTGTGGGAGAAGGGCCCGGTGTTCGTGGGCGCCTACCAGTCGATCGCCTGGTTCTACGCCGCTACGACCGGGCAGATCTCAATCAAGCACGGGATGAAGGGCCCCTCGGGCGTGGTGCTCGCCGAGGGCGCCGGCGGGTTGGAGGCGCTCGCTCACTCGCGGCGCACGATCCGCCGCGGCGTGGAGACCGCGGTGAGTGGCGGCGTCGAGGCGCCGATCGGACCGTACGCGCTCACCTGCCAGCTGGGCACGGGGTTCCTGAGCACCGCGTCCGACCCGGCCGCGGCCTACCGCCCGTACGACGCGGGCGCCAACGGCTATGTCCCCGGCGAGGGGGGAGCGATCCTGCTGGTCGAGAGCTTGCAGAGCGCCGAGGAGCGCAAAGCCCCCCAGATCTACGGCGAGATCCTCGGCTACGGCGCCACCAACGACGCCTACCACTGGGGTAGGCCGGCGCCGGACGCCACGCAGTCGGCGCGGGCGATGTCCGTGGCACTGAAGAACGCCGGCATCGCGCCCACCGAGGTCGATGCGATCGTCGCCGACGGCTTCGGCGTTCCCGAGATCGACGCGCTGGAGGTGCAGGCGATCAAGGCCGTCTTCGGCGAGCACGCCGGGAGCGTGCCTGTACTCGCCCCAAAAAGCGGCGTGGGGCGCATGTACGCCGGTGGCGCCTCACTGGATGCGGCAGCCGCGCTGCTGTGCATGCGTGACGGGACCCTGCCCCCGATCGTCAACCTCGACGAGCCGGCTGAGGGCTTCGAGCTCGACTTCGTACGGGGGTCCGAGCGCCCCGGGGAGCCAAGGACGATCCTCGTCAACGCGCGCGGCTTTGGCGGCTTCAACAGCGCCCTTGTGCTCCGGCGCATGACCTAACGTCACAACCGCCGGGCGCACCCTGCTCATGCCGCAGCCACCACAGATCGGCGCTCTACTGGAGGCGGCTGTGTCGCAGAGCCCACGGCGACCAGCTGTCGCCCACCTCGACGCTGAGCTCACCTACCGCCAGCTGCAGGCGGCCGTGGATCGGCTCGCCGCGCGCCTGGGCGAGCGCCCCGGCGAGCGCGTCGCTGTGATCGCACCCAACGTGCCCGCGCTCGTTGTCGCGCTCCTCGGCGTATGGCGCGCGGGCGCCACGGTCGTCCCGCTGAGCGCCCGTCTACGTAGCTTCGAGCTGCGGCGTGTATTCGCCGACGCGCAGCCGTCGGCGGCAATCACGCTCGCCGCGCACGGAGGATTCTCGCTCGCGCAGGAGCTCGTCGCCCTGGGCGAGCAGATCCCGACGCTGCGCAGCGGCATCGTCGTCGACGAGCTCGGAGAGACGCGCGAGGAGCTGGAGTGGCCGGCCGGCGAGAGCGCGCAGCCGCTGCACACGGAGGTCGCCGCGATCATGTACACATCGGGTACGACCGGGGAACCCAAGGGCGCACTGATGTCCCATGCGCTCGGCGTGGCCGAGGGTCAGCACCTCGCCGAGCTGCTTGGCGACGGCGCGCAGGCTGCGTGCGTGTTGGTCGCCCCCGGCTCACATGCGTTCGGATTGGCCTGCCTGCTGTGCTGCCTGGCCGCCGGCGGCGAGGCGGTGCTGGTCGACTCCACGACGTCGCTGCAGCCATTGGTGCAGGCGGTGCGTCGACACGAGGCGCGCGTGCTGCACGGCACGCCGGCGCTGTTCGCGCGAGTGCTGAAGGCGACCGACGAACTGCCGGTGCAGAGCGGCTTCACCGCGGGGTCCTCGTGCCCGCCTGGAGTGCTCGAAGAGCTCGACCGGCGTGCGACGCGTGTGCTCAACATGTACGGCATGACCGAGATCGGCGCGGCGAGCAGCTGCCGTCCCGAGGACCCCCCCGAGGTGCGGTATCGCACCGTGGGCCGCCCGCTTCCGGGCTATGAGTTCCGGGTGGTCCACTCCGGCCAGGGAGGCGAGGCATATGGCGAGATCGAGGTACGCGGCCCCTACGTGACCGCGGGCTACCATGGCCGCGCGCGCGAGCACGACGAGGCGTTCGACGGCGAGTGGTTGCGCACCGGGGACCTTGGGGGGATCGATGCCGGTGGGAACCTCACGATCGCGGGACGGGCCAAGGAAGTGGTGCACGTCGGCGGCTTCAACGTGTTCCCTGCCGAGGTCGAGAGCTTCCTGCTCACCCATCCCGACATCGGCCAGGCGAGCGTGATCGGAGTGCCACACGCGGCGATGGGCGAAACCCTGCATGCGTTCGTCGTGCCGAGTCCCAAGACCAAGCTGCTCGAGCGCGAGGTCGTCCGCTTCGCGCGTGCAGGAATCGCGGGGTACAAGGTGCCCTACGGCGTCAGCGTTATGCCCGAGCTGCCGCTGCTCGCATCGGGCAAGCCGGACCGGCGCGAGCTGGCCCGCAGCTTCCACGCTCACGAGGCGGGCCTCTAGGTGTTGCACACCCTGCCTCCACTGCCCCCCAGCGCGCTGTTCGCCGGGCTGACCGACGCGGAGCTTGCGGCTGTCGCCGAGCAGACGCGCCCGCGAGCGTTCGACGCCGGTGAGCAGATCTGCGCCGCGGGCGAGGCAAGCGACCGACTATGGCTCATAACCGGAGGCCTCGTGCACATCCTCGCCGGGCACTCCGACGCGGCGGCGGGCGAGGTGATGGCCCGTCAGCGCAAGGGCGACGTGGTGGGCGCCCAGGGCGCGGTCACCGGCGAGCCTCGCACCGCGACCGTGGTGGCCGCGCTCCCCACCTCCGCGCTGGAGCTCGACGCCGAGCGCTTCCTCGCGCTCGCGCAGCGGTTTCCGGCGATCCTGATCAACCTGATCCGCATCCAGAGCGAGCGCCTCGCGATCGCCAATGCCCGCCGCGTCGAGCACGAGCGCGGCGAGACCGTCGCGCTGATCAGCGGACCGGCGATGGCCGCAGCAGCCGCTCGTGTAGCGACACTCGCCCAGCGCGTAAGCCCCCGCCCGGTGGTGTGGCTGGACCGGCGGCTGTCGTTCGCCGGGGCGCTGACTGCGGCGGACGACCTGACCGACGAGCACGCGACCGTACTGCTGCCCGGCGAGCTCGAACCGGAGACCGTCGCGTTGCTGCTCGACGAAGTGGACCGTGTGGTGGCGCTGGCCGGCTCGGCCAGCGAAGCGGAGCGCCTGGGCACACTCGCGCGGGGGTCGAGCGGGGGTGGTGCCCAGGTGGAAGCGGTGCTGGTCGGCGAGGAGGCGGTGGCGGCCAGCACCGCGTGGCCGGCGGGCGCGCCGATCCGCGTGGTGCGCACCTGTCCCCGAGCAGATGGCGCTGGGCTGCCCCCCACGAATGGCGCTGGGCAGACGCCCGGTGGCGGGCATACCCCCACGGACGGCGCCGGGCCAGCCCCCACCGAGCAAACCCCCACGCACAGCGTCGGGATGCCACCCGCCGACGAGGCCTGGCTGGCGCGCCATCTCACCCGGACCAAGCTGGGTCTAGCGCTGGGCGCGGGGGGAGCGAAGGGGTACGCCCACGTGGGCGCGCTGCAGGTACTTGAGCAGGCCGGCTACGTGGTGGACTACGTGTCGGGCAGCAGCATCGGCGCGATCGTGGGGGCCTACCTGGCGCTGGGCATGGATGCCGCGGAGATCGACGCGACCCTGCGCAGCGCCTTCGACGCCGACAACGTGGCGCAGCTGTTCAAAACCTCGATGAGCGGCGCATCGGGACTCGAGGCGATGAGCAAGCTGATGCGCGAGAGCACCACGGAGCGCTCGTTCGCGGACACGCTGATCCCGCTTGCTGTGATGACCGTGGACCTCACCGAGCGCGCTCCCGCCCCGCTGCGCGAGGGGCCGCTGTGGGAGTCGCTGCTGGCCGCCACTGCGCTGGCGGGCGTGTTTCCCCCCCACGAGCGTGGCGGGCACCGCCTGGTGGACGGCCTGGCACTCGTGCCGGTGCCGACCGGGGCGGTCTTCGAGGACGGCGCCGACCTCGCCGTCTCGATCAACCTGATGGGCGCCGAGGTGCTTCCGACCTGGCCGGAGCAGCCAGAGCTCGAGCCCGCCCGCGAGCGCCAGCGGCGGGGCAGCACGCTGGACACGTTGCTGGAGGTGATGGACCTCAGCCAGCTCGAGACCAGCGCCCGTCACGCCGAGCTCGCCGACGTGGTGATCACGCCGCGCTTCGGGCCGGCGCACTGGCGCGACTTCCACCTTGCCGACCTGTTCCTCGCCGCCGGGCGCCGAGCGGCACTCGCGCAGTTGCCGGCGTTGCAGGCGCTCAGCACACCTGTCGATTTGAAAACCACCAGTGAAGGAGAAGGCATTGCCCGAGCAGACGAAGTTCGAATTTGAGGATCTCAAGCGGATCCTCGTGGATCGCGTGGGCCTCCCCGAGGCCGACGTGGTGGACGACCGCGAAGCGACATTCGAGGACATGGGTCTCGACTCGCTCGCGTTCATGGAGATCCAGCTCGCCATGCAGCAGGACTACGGGTTCAGGATTCCCGACGAGGACGCCGAGGAGATTCACAGCGTGGGCGAGGCGATCGACTACGTAAACCGACGCCTCGCGGAGCAGGAGTAGATCATGGCGGCGCATACCGACAACTCCGTCACCATCCAGGCCCCGCTGGAGTTCGTATGGGAGCGGATGATGGATATCGAGAGCTGGCCCAGCCTGTTCAGCGAGTACGCCGCCGCGGAGGTGCTCGAGCGCGACGGTGAGACCGTGCGCTTCAAGCTCACCACCCATCCCGACCCCGATTACGACGGGCAGGTGTGGAGCTGGACCTCCGAGCGCACCGCCGACCCACAGACGCACAGCTCGAAGTCGAAGCGAATCGAGACCGGTCCGTTTCAGTACATGAACATCGAGTGGTACTTCCAGGAGGCCGACGGGGGCACCGAGATGCGGTGGGTGCAGGACTTCTCGATGAAGCCCGAGGCACCCGCCGACGACGAGCACGCGGAGGAGTACATGAACAAGAACACGAAGGTGCAGATGCAGGTCATCAAAGAGCGCCTGGAGGCGGAGTCGGCGGATGGAGCCTGAGCAGCGCGCCGCCGATTCCGAGATCGCACCGCCACCGGCTGACGCATCGCCGGAGCCGAGCGCCCTTGCCCCGAGGAGCCAGGAGTCGGGGGAGGAGACCGTGGCAGCCAACGCCGGTAACCGGGTGCTGATCATCGGCGCCGGCCCGGCGGGGCTGACCGCGGCGATCGCGCTGGCGCGCATCGGGATCGAGGTGCGCGTGTTCGAGCGCGCCGCGGAGCTCGGCAAGGCGGGGGCCGGGCTGGGGGTGCAGAGCAACGCGCTGCGCGCCCTGCAGAAGCTCGGGGTCGGCGAGCGGATCGAGGCGGCGGGCACGGAGCTGCGCGTCCAGGAGTTCCGCAACATCCACGGCGAGCTGCTGTTCACCTTCCCCCAGGGCGAGGTCGCGGACGAGTACGGGACGCCGACCATCAGTCTGCTGCGCGCCGACGTGCAGTGGGCGCTGATCGACGCTGTCAAGCCGGGCGTGCTGCAGCTCGAGTCGGAGTGCGTCGCAATCGACCAGGACACCGAGGGAGTCACCGCGACGTTCGCCGACGGCCACACCGAGCGAGGTGCGCTGTTGATCGGCGCCGACGGCGGCAGATCGGTCGCACGCAAGCACGTGTACGGGGCCGCCGATACGCCGCCCCGCTACTCGGGTTTCACCAGTTGGCGGGCGGTCGTCGAGATGAGCCCGGATACCCTGCCGCCGGACACCTCGCGCACATTCCTCGGCGCGGGCAGGCAGTTCGTGATGTTTCCGGTGGGCTCCAACCGGATCTACTGGGGCCTGTTGAAGCGCGAGGCGCAGGGTGCAGCAGATCCCGGGAGTGACCTGCATGCGCTATTGACCGGCTACCTGCATGACTTCCCCGAGGTGGCACGCCGCCTGGTGATGGCGACCGCGGAGGCGAAGATCATCAGAGCCGACATCTGCGACCGCGACCCTGAGCGAACGTGGGTGAAGGGCCGAGTCGTGCTGATCGGCGATGCCGCGCATATGACCACTCCGTTCATCGGGCAGGGAGCCGGAATCTCGATGGAGGATGCGGTGGTACTCGCCAAGGAGCTCGCGCTCACAGACGGGTTGCGCGATCAGCGGATGCTCGCCGGGGCGCTCGAGTCCTTTCAGCGGGCGCGGATGGAGCGCTGCGCGAAGATCGTACTGACATCGAGGCGGAGAGGGCGTATGTTGTCGCTGTCGAACCCCGCGGTGGCAACCGTGCGCAATGCCGCCCTACGCGCCGTCCCTGCGGCCCTCTGGCGCAAAGCGCTCGCGAGCAGCGTCAAGTACGACCTGTGATCTACGGACGCTTGAAGTTGACCCCGGAGTTCTGCATTACGGCCCGCGCCATGACCTGGGACATGCCGGCGCCAGCGCCGTCCGCGTCGCCGCGGTCGGCGGGCTCGCCGCTGGAGTAGCGCTGTTCGGTGAGAGTGAGGTAGATGCTGTCGAGGCTGGGGCGGACCAGCTCGATGTTGCGCAGCCGCATCGCGTTGGCGCCGAGCTGGCCGAGCGCCGCGGCGGCCATCGCCGCGGCGTTGTCGGTCGAGATGCGCAGCAGCGAGCCATCGCACACCGCCTCTCCTCCACGCACGCTGATCTCGGGCGCCGGCCCATCGAACGTGAACTCCACGACCTGGGTGGAGTTCATGGCGACCAGCTCGGCGATCGATCCGCGGGCGATGATCGCCCCGCCCTGGAGCAGCGCCACCGAGGCGCCGAGCTGCTCGATCTCGGGGAGGTAGTGAGTCGAATAGCAGATCGCGTGCCCCTCCTCGGCGAGCCCTTTGACGAGATCGAGGATCTCCTGGCGGGTGCGAATATCGGCGCCGACGGTCGGCTCGTCGAGGATCAGCAGCGCCGGCTTGCAGACGATCGCCATGCCGGTGTGCAGCCGGCGCTGCTGGCCGCCGGAGAGCGTGCCGGCGGCAGCGTCGAACTTGGGCGTGAGGCTGAGGGCCTCCCCCACCTCCTCGGCGCGCTTTGCGACCTCGCGCCCCCGCAGCCCGCCGAGCTCGCCGAACAGCTCGAGGTTGCCGCGCACCGAGAGCGTCGGGTAGATCCCGAGATCCTGCGGAGCGATGCCGAGGTGCTGGCGCGCCTGCAGCGGCTCGGCGATCGCGTCGACGCCGTTGACGAGGATCGTGCCCGAGTCGGCCCGCCGCAACCCGGCGACGCACGAGACGAACGTCGTCTTGCCGGCGCCGTTGTGGCCGAGCAGTCCAGCTACCTCCCCCGGTTCGATCTCGAGGTCGACCCCCTTCAGAACCTCGAAATCCCCGTAGGACTTGCGCACGCCACTCACGTAGAGGGTCGCCTGCGAGCGCGGGGTGCGCAGCTCCTCCGCGTCGGGGGAGTCGGCCAGGATCACGGGGCGCCGGCGCATGACGGTGCGCTGCGGGTCGGGGGCCAGCACGACCTCGAGCACCGTCTGCCCCACCTGGATGCGATCGCCCGCACTGAGCAGCTGCGAGGCGGGGATCCGCCAGCCGTTCAGGTAGGTGCCGTTGGTCGAGCCGAGATCCTCGAGCGAGTAGCCGCCGTCGTCGAGCAGCGCGATGCGCGCGTGGTTGCGAGAGAGCTCCTCATCGCCGCCGAGCGCACCCGGCCCCTGCACGGCGCGGCCGATCGGGACGCTGTGCCCGAGCGGGATGTCGGTGCCGTTCGCCGGCCCCGCGATCACGCGCAGTACCTCGCCGGCGCTCATGCGATCAACTTGCGGTCGGTCGGGCGGAAGCGGATCGCCGCGAGCACCGTGAAGCCGGCGGCGAACCCCAGCAGAATAGCCACGGGACCGAGCACCGAGCCGAACCCGTCGCCCTTGAGGATCACGTCGGTCGAGGCCTGCATCGCCCAGTGGCTGGGGATCGCGGGGGAGACGGTCTGAGCCCACTGCGGCAGCGCCGTGGTCAGCGCGAGCGCTCCGCCGAGCGAGGCGAACACGAGCATCAACAGGTTGGAGGAGGCGTCCATCTGACTCATCGTGGTGCAGAACGAGACCAGCGCGAATGTCAGTGCCAGCACGCAGATCGCAAGCGCCGGCGCGAGGATCACGAGCGATGCCATCGATCCCTTCGAGTTCATGCCGAGCACGAGGTCGCCGATCACGAACAGCAGGATCATCTGGATGGTGATCACCGCGAACGAGGGCAGCAGCTTGCCGATGATGACCTCGGTCGTCGAGGCCATCATCTGCAGGCGGTCCCACGTACCCCAGGAATGCTCGGCGAAAAACGTGCGTCCGACGAACACCAGCCAGAAGAACGCGAACATCACCGTGAACCCCGGCACGGCCTGCTCGGCCCCGTTCACGTGGCGGTAGCCGGCCCCGAGCAGCGCCGCCTTCTGCGTGGTCTTCATGATCACCATCGTCAGCAGCGGGATGATCACGAAGATCACCAGCGCCCCCGGGTTGCCAAGCAGCAGCTTCGTCTGATGGCGGGAGATGATCAGCAGGCGTCGACGGGACATGGCGGCTCGCGCGGGGACAATATATGCTTCGGCCCCTGAGCAACCGGGCGAAAGGAGCAGGCCATGATTAAGCGAGGTGTGATTGTCGCCCGTATCAAGCCCGGCGCCAAGGAGGAGGTCGCGCGGATCTTCGCCGAGTCCGACGAGACGGAGCTGCCGCGGATCACCGGTGTCCGGCACCGCAGCCTGTTCGTGCTCGACGACATCTACATCCACCTGGTGGAGACCGACGACGAGTTCGCCGACACGGTCGACAGGGTACGCGACCACGATCTGTTCAAGGAGATCAGCCGCAAGCTCGATCCCTACATCACCCCTTACAACCCAGAGACGTGGCGCTCGCCGAAGGACGCTCAGGCGCAGGAGTTTTATAGCTGGGATCCGCCCGAGGAGGCATGAGCGTCCGGCTCGTCGTCGACGTCCGGATCAAGCCGGAGTCCCGGGATGATCTGCTGGGTGCCTATGCCGCGCTGCGCCGGCGCGTCGAGCAAGAGCCGGGGCTGATCGGCCATCAGCTCTGCGAGTGCAGCGACGACGGCGAGCGCTGGCTGGTGATCAGTGAGTGGGAGAGCCTCGAGTCCTCGAATGCCTGGGACGCCTCAGATGACCATGCCCGCCTGCTGGCGCCGATGCGAGCCTGCTTCGCGCAGGCCAGCAGGTCGAGTTTCAACGTGCGCGACGGCGTGGGGTCGTATAGGATGCGGACCCCGTGAGCGTCGAACGAGGCGAGTCCATCGTAGAGATTGCGGCAATTCGCCCGCCGTCCGAGCATTACGACGTCGCGATTCTCGGTGGTGGGCTGGCGGGTCTTACGCTGGCGATCCAGCTCAAGCGGATGCGCCCCGAGACAGCGGTGGTCGTCTTGGAGAAGCGCGAGGGCCCCGCGCCGCTCGCGGCGTTCAAGGTCGGGGAGTCGACCGTCCCCTCCGGCGCGCACTACTTCTCCGAGGTGGTGGGGATGCACGACCATCTGATCGCCGAACAGCTCATCAAGTGCGGGCTGCGCTACTTCCCGCCCGCGAACGGTAACGAGGACATCACCAAGCGGGTCGAGGCCGGGCCCCCGATATACCCGCCGCACGACAACTTCCAGCTCGATCGGGGCCTGTTCGAGAACAAGCTCGCAGCGCGCGCCCGGGCGCTCGGTGTTGACCTACAGCAGGGCGCACGCGTCAGGGAGGTCGATCTCGACAGCGACCCCCACCGCGTGACGTTCGAGCAGTTCGAGCGCGAGGCGACGCTGACGGCGAGCTGGATCGTGGACGCCGCGGGTCGCGCCAGCATCCTCAAGCGCAAGTTGGACCTCACCGCCGACTGCGGGCACCACATCAACTCCGCGTGGCTGCGACTCGGAGGCGGACTCGACTTCGAGCAGTGGGGCGCGGATGACCCCGAGTGGATGGCGCGGATGTCCAAGCCGGGCATCCGCCAGTTCAGCACCAATCACCTGATGGGGGAGGGCTACTGGGTGTGGCTGATTCCCCTCTCCTCCGGGCCGATAAGCATCGGCGTGTGCGCCGATCCCCGCTTTCACCCCTACGAGGAGATCAACGAGCTCGACGGCCTGCTCGGCTGGCTGCGGGGGCACGAGCCCCAGCTCGCCGCGGCGATCGAAGAGCGCCCGCAGGACATCGAAGACTTCCTGCGCGTCAAAGACTTCGCGTACGGGGTCAAGCAGACGTTCTCGACCGATCGCTGGGCGCTGGTGGGAGAGGCGGGAGCGTTCGCCGATCCCTTCTACTCACCCGGCTCCGACTTCATCGGTTACAGCAACACCTTCACAGCCGATCTAGTGACTCGCGATTTGAACGGCGAGCAGATCGACGAGCGCGCCGGCTACTACAACGACCTCTACCAGCGCCTCTTCGAGCACGTCATCTCGCGCTACCGGGACTCCTACCCGGTGTTCGGCAACGCCTGGGTGCTGTGCGGCCTGCTGACTTGGGATTTCTATTCCAACCACACCGGCAACGTGCTGCTGTTCACCCAGAACCGGTTCACCGACATCGACTTCATGAAGCGTGCCGATGAGGATCTGGAGCGCCTGTTCAAACTGAACATCAACATGCACAAGCTGTTTCGTGAATGGCACGAGCTCGAGCACAAGCCGCGCGACCCGGATATGCTCGCGACGTTCCCAGTGCTGATCGGAGGGCTGGTCGGTCTCGTCAAGGAGTACCCCGACGACGAGGCGCTGCTCGAGGAGCTGCGGACCAACGTACGTAACTCCGAGGCAATGGCAGTAGCGATCTTCAACCAGGCGGCGAAGGCGCTGCCGGAGGGTCCCCCGACCGATCGGCCGATCAACCCGTACGCCGTGAGCCTCGATCCCGAGCGGTGGGAGGCCGACGGGCTGTTCGAGGCGCCCGGCTTGACGATCGAGCAGGCGCGGGGAATGGTTGTGGGGATCGACGGCCTGTGGGACTCCTCGCTGGCGCTGGCGGGCGGTCCACCCCCGGGCGTCGGCGGTCCACCCCCGGGCGTCGGTGGTCCACCCCCGGGCGTCGGTGGACCGCCCGCGTAGCGATGGCCGGACGTCCTGCGGGAAGCTCGCGGGGTGTCAGGAGAGATCTGGGAGGCTCGCATCGCTGAGCGCTTTGACGTCGTCGTAGTCGGCGCGCGCTGCGCGGGCTCGCCGCTGGCGGCACTGCTTGCGCGGCGCGGTCTGCGCGTCGCGGTGGTGGAGAAGGCGCAGTTTCCCCGCGACACGCTCTCCACTCACTTCTTCCAAGCCCAGGCGCTCGCCTCCCTGGAGCGTCTCGGTGTGACCGAGAAGCTGCAGGCGACCGGCGCGCCGTGCGTGGGGCTGGTCGACCTCCGCATCGAAGACTTCCAGTTCCAGGCGCCATTGCCCCAGCAGCCCGGCGACGTCGGCGGGCTCAGATCTGTGCGCCGCCTGGTGCTCGACCCGATCCTCGCCGACGCCGCGGCCGCGGCCGGCGCCGAGCTGCGCATGGGGGCGACAGTGACTGGCGTGGTGAAGGATGGCGCGCGAGTGACCGGCGTGCGCCTCAAGCAGGGTGACGTGGAGAGCACGTTGCAGGCGCGCTTGGTCGTCGGCGCCGATGGTCGCAACTCGACGGTCGCGAGCAGCGCCGGTGCGCGCAAGTACAACGTGGTGTGGAACGAGCGGTTTGCCTACTGGTCGTTCTTCGAGGGCGCCGACGCGGGCCCCGACCCGGCATTCGTGCTGCATCGCTGGGGCGCGCGGTTCGTGGTCGCAGCGCCGTCGGACGGCGGGCTGTACCAGGTCGTGGTGATGCCCGAGCTGAGCGAGCTCCCGCGCTACCGGGAGGACCTCGAGGGCAGTTACAGCGAGCACGCTCGCAGCTGCCAACCGGTGGCCGAGGCGCTCTCCGGAGCACGGCGTGTGGGAAAGATCTTTGGGATGCTGCGCTGGCAGGGCTTCTTCCGGGAGGCCTCCGGCGCCGGCTGGGTGCTGCTCGGCGATGCCGGCCACTTCAAGGACCCGGCCGCTGGCCAGGGGATCGGGGACGCGCTCAGGCAGGGCGAGAGGCTGGCGGCAGCGATCGTCCGCGGACTCGAGGGGTCCGATCGGGCGCTCGATGAGGCACTGGTGGAGTGGGGTCGTTGGCGTAACGACGATGCGATCGGGCATTACTGGCTGGCAACCGACATCGGCAGCGGGGGCAAGGCGCCCACGGCGCTTCCCGAGGTCGGCAAGCGGCTGCTGGCCCGTGGCGAATTGGCACCGCTGATAAACCTCTTCAGCCACCGCGGGAAGCCCTCGCAAGTCCTCACCCCGCCGCGCCTCGCCGCGGCGATGGGACGGGTATTCGTGCGGCCCGGGTGTGACCGGCGTGCGCTGCTCGGTGAGATCGGCGGGCTCGTCGCACTGAACGCCCGCCGCCGGCGTCAGTACCGCTGGCCGGTGTATGAGGAGACCTAGCTCACAGCCCGAACAGCCGTCGCGCGTTGTCCTCCAGGATGCCCTGCTTCTCAGCGGTTGAGATGGGCAGTCCATCGACCATTGCGATCGCGTCCTGCAGTGGCGTGGCGAGGGGTGGCGAGTCGGTGCCGAACAGCATGTGATCGGCGCCCATCAACTCCAGGTTGGCGAGCTGGTTGGGCACGCTCGAATTGGCTGTGTCTACGTACACGCGCCGCAGGTACGTGCTTGGGGGCTGGGTGATCTTGTTTGTGTACTGGGCCATCGGCGGGGGGCCACCTGCGCCCGGTCCGCCGGGCGGTCCACCGCCGGGAGGCCCAGCACCAGGAGGGCCGCCACCGCCTGGGGGGCCACCACCGCCCCAGTGCCGCGGCCGATAAGCCTGGTCCATACGCCCCGCGAGCAGGGAGATCGCGCCGCCCGCGGTGGCCGCGATGAGCTCGAGGTTGGGGTACTGCTCCAGTCGGCCCGCGAACACGAGCGCGGCGAGGCCGACGGTGACGTCCATGAACCGGCCGACCTGCTCGACCAGGCGGAAATCCTCGATGCTCCCGCTGCCGACGGGCTCGGCGGGAGGGTGCAGGAAGACCGGCTTGCCGAGCTCGGCAGCCATCTCGAAGAACGGGTCGGCGCGCGGCGAGTCGAGGTACTCGCCGTGGACGCTGGTGTTGACGATCAGCCCGACGAATCCCCCGTCCCTCACGGTCTGCGCGGTCTGGTCGAGCAGCGCATCGTCGCCGAACGGATTCGTGTAGGCGTAGGCAGCCAGCCGCGGAGCGTGCTTGCGCACCGTTTCGGCGAGCCACTCGTGAAAGGACTTCAGTTCGTCGGCCGACTGGGCGTAGTTGTCGTGACCGCGCTTGCTCATGGTCCCGAAGCCGACTGGGCTGCCGACGATCGTCACGCCGATCCCCGCCTGCGACTTGCGGTCGAGCATGCCCTCGATGTCCGCGAGCGCGGGCGGCATCGGGTAGCGCTTGAACAGCTCGGGATGGGTGATGTGGCCATGGACGTCGACGATCACGACGTCGCTCCACGAACCGCGACGGCACCGACGGCGCTCCCCCGACCTTCCGCGATCCCGACGAGGCTACCCCAACCTTCCGCGATCATGTCGCGGCTCCGCCATCCTCGCTCTGGTCCTGACCGGGCCAGGGATAATCGTGCACCCCGGACATCCGCTCCTGGAAGGCGAGCATCGCGGCGACGTCGAGATCGCCGAGCCCCTGCTGCTGGGCGGCGGTGAGCATCGCGTGGGCGCTCTCTGTGACGGGCATCGGCACGCCCGCCTTCTGCGCCTCGCCGAGCACGAGCGTCATGTCCTTGCGCATCAGCCCGAGCTTGAATGCTGCGAACTCGAAGTTGCGCTGGCCCATGATCGCGCAGCGGAAGCTCATCACCGGCGAGCTGTAGCCGCTCTTGGCGATCATCTCGAGCACCTGCTCGCGCGCCAGCCCGGCGCGTTCGCCGAACACCACCGCCTCGGCGAGCGCGGGCATCTGAACCCCCATGAGCATGTTGAGAACCAGCTTCATTGTCGCGCCCATGCCGCTTCCGCCGAGATAGGTCACCTCCTTGCCGAGCACCTCCAGCAGCGGCTCGACCGCGCGGAAGTCCTGCTCCTCGCCGCCGGCCATGACCCGCATCTCGCCCTGGCGGGCATGCATTGGGTTGCCGAGCACGCAGGCGTCGAGCGCGTGGTGACCGGCGTCACGTGCGCGCGCAGCGACCTCGCGGGGAAAATCGGGTGGGACGGTGCTCATGTCGAGGATGTAGCTGCCCTCCCGGAGTGTCTCGAGCACTCCGTCCGCGTCGAACAGCATCCGCGCGACGATCTCCTGGTTGGCGAGGCTGAGCATCACCACGTCGGCCTCGCGCGCCGCGTCGGCGGGGGAGTCGGCGACGCGGGCACCGAGCTCGGCGACTTCGTCGGCCTTGGCACGCGTGCGGTTGTAGACGGCGACGTCGTAGCCCGACTCGACCAGCCGGCAGGCCATGCCGTTGCCCATCACGCCGAGGCCGATGAACGCGATCCGCTGCTTGTCGGTTGGCGAGGATGACACGTTACGAGCTCGCGGTTACGCCGCCGTCGACGAACAGCACCTGCCCGGTGACGAAGCTCGCCGCGGGCGATGCGAGGAACAGCGTCGCCGCCGCGAGCTCGACCGGCTCGCCGAAGCGGCCGAAGGGGATCCGCCCGAGCATCATCGCGACGAACCTATCGTCAGCCGCCGCATCGCGCACGAGCTCGGTGGGGACGAACCCCGGTGCGACCCCGTTGACGGTGATGCGGTACCTGCCCCACTCGGTGGCGAGCTGGCGGATGAGGCCGTTGAGACCGGCCTTGCTGGCGGCGTACCCCGCGAAGCCCCGGCGCGCGCCCGCAACGCTGCGGGTGGTCGAGTAGTGGATGACGCGCCCGCCGCGGCCCGCGTCGATCATCGCCTCCCCGGCCGCCTGCGAGAGCCAGAACGCGCCCGAGAGGTTGACGTCCAGGAGCGACTGCCACGCTTCCTGCTCGAAGCGCTCGGCCGGCGCCTCGATATCGATCCCGGCGAGGTTCACGAGCACATCCACCCCGCCCAGCTCGCGCTGGCCCCGCTCGATCAGCTCGCGTGCGCTCTCGCGGCTTGCGATGTCCACGCGCGTGCCACGCGCGACGTGCCCTGCCGCGGAGAGCTCCTCGGCGAGCGCCTGCGCCTTCTCCTGCGAGCGTCCCGCGATCACCAGCTCGGCGCCGCACTCCGCGAACAGCCGTGTGGTGACCTCGCCGATGCCGCCGTATCCGCCCACGACGATCACGCGCTGGCCGTCGAGGCGAAACAGCGATGCGAAGTCGGCGGCGCGTTGCTCGTCCACCACGATCGCGGGTCCGGGCGGTCCCCCTGGTGGGCCACCCTGCAAGCCGGGTGGTCCACTTGGCGGTCCCGGCGGTCCCCCCCCCAGCCTCTCGGATGGACCGGGAGGCGTCGCCGGTGGGTCGCCCGGAGCACCCGCGGGGGCGCCCGCGGTCATTCGTCGTGCCGCCGCGTCACCAGCAGCTCCATCGTGCTCTTCATGAAGAACTCGCGCGCGCCCTCGGGGGTGGACATGTCCCGCGGCTCGGCGACGTACTCGTCGAGCTTGTTCTCCAACTCGCTGATCGCCGGCTGGCGACCCATGTGCTGCCCGAGCACCGGCAGGGGCACGTCATCGGTCGTCTCGACCACCCTGATTACTGTGTTGCCCTTCATGAAGACCTGCGTGCTGAGCAGCGTTCCGACCTCGTTGCCGTCCTCGTCGCGAATGGTGTGATCGGGCCGACCGTATTCCTTGAACGCCTGGCGAACCGCGTCCTGCGATCCCGGTTTGATGTCCCACATGAGTGCCCAGTACTGCGCCATCACGCACCCCCTTCTCCCTGCACGTAGAAACGTACGTCGTAGTGGTCGGTTTTCGGTGGCGCCTGCAGGATGCCCTTGAGCTCCCCGACCATCGCCCGTGCGATCCCGGCGCTCGACTCCCTGGTCTCCTCGCTGTCCCACAGCGTGATCGCGATCGCATGTGGACCGCCGTCGGGCTCGGTCAGCAGGATGTAGCCGCGAAAGCCCGGATGCTCCTGATAGGAGGGGATGATCTTCTCCTCCGTCAGCTGCATGCCGGCGTCGACTTGCTCGGGGTTCCACTCGGTGGTGTTGACTCGCGCGTACATAAAGCCCCCTCAGGCGCTCGGCTTGATCGTGTGGGCGACGTCGTAGATGATCCGTTCGTTCGTCCCCGCCCAGTAAGGGTGCATCGGCGAGCGCTTGGCGACGTGGGCGAGCGACTCCTCCCATGCCAGGAAAGCGTCCTTGCTCTCCCACTCGCTCAGGAGGATGTAGCTGAGCGGCTCCGCAGCGGGGTCCGCGGGCTCGCGGCGGCGCAACAGCTCGTCGCCGAGGTGGCCGGCCGTGCCTTTCACGTTGGCGGTGACCTGCGCATACGCCGCCTCGAACGCATCCGCGTCCTCGCGGTTGATCTTGGCGAAAACCATTACACGTGCGGCCATCAGCTAGCCCCTCCGTCGATGTCGATGATTACGTCGTGCACCGTCATGCGTGCTGAGGATCGCAGCTCGCGCAGCGGCGCCGTCAGCTCGTCCTGCTCGGGGCTGCGCTCGAACTCCCCAAACACCTCCCTGCTGCTCCAGTCGCTGCTGACAACAAAGCTGTCGGGATCCTCGGGGTCGCGTGCGAGCGTCTGATGGATGTTCCCGGGGACGAGTCGAACCTGCTCTGCGATCGCCCGCCAAGCCCGCTCGAAGTCCGGCCCGCGACCGTCCTTGACTTTCATGTGCAGGGTCGCGCGCACCATCGGAGGAGATCCTACATCGCAACGCCCCCCGCAGAGCGCTAGGATCGGCGCGAGCTTCAATCTCGTCCAACCTGCATACAAGGGGGAGCATGTGTTCTGTCGCGTGACCCACGTCCAGGCGCCCGAGGGACGGGTGCAAGAGGGCCTCAAACTGTGGTACGAGAACGTGCTGCCGGTAACGATGGCGCGCGAGGGGTTCAAGGGTGCACTTTCGCTGGTCGACCGCGACACAGGCAAGGCGCTCTCGATCACCTTCTGGGAAGGCGAGGACGAGCTGCTGGCCAGCACCGAGGCGGAGTACCACCTGCAGGCGATCAAACGCTTCGGGGAGTTCTTCACAGATGCCCACGAACCCGAGAACTTTCAGCTGCACCTGTTCACGGGGGATATCTTCAACGGCACCTTCTCGGTCGACGAGGCGGGCGAGGGACTCACAAAGTCCTAGCCGCGCCACAGCCGCCGCCGATCTGGGTCCTACCTCGGTGAGGTCTGCCCCGCCCTCGACCAGTTGAACTGAGTTACGTTCCCGCGCTGGGAGAACAGGCCCTCGCGGGTGCCGCGGCGAACGAACAGCACGGGAGCGGGGGCGGCCTTCGCAATCTCCGAGCGGGTCGGGCCCAGGCCCTCGCGTCGCCAGCGCTCGGAGAGGCCGATCACCAGCAGGCCGGCGCCGGCCGCGGCCGCCACGATGCCATCGCGCCCGCCGGCCATGACCAGCGGCTCGGTCGCGATCCCGGTCGTCTGCTGCACGAGCAGGCTGGCGTCGGCGAGTATGCGGGTGACCGACTTGCCCTCATCGGTGTGCCCGCCGGCGCCGAGCAGCTTGAGCGGCGCACCGGTGGCCGAGGCGAGCCAGGAGCCGAGCTCCAGAGCGGCCCAGTCGTGCTCGGCGCCTCCGAACGGCACGAGCAGCGGACTGTCCGGCCCGAGGCTCACCGGCGCGCTCTCGCGGGCGATCAGCACGGCGACATCGCACTCCGCCTGTTCGAGCAGCACGCTCACGTCTCCGAGCGGCACGCCCTCGCCAATCAGGCGCCGGCGCCCCTCGGTCAGCACGAGGTCGACGGGCTCGCGCTCGGCGACGTGCGCGAGATCCACGCCGGGACGGCTGGAGCTCAGCGCGACACCCCTGGCGAGCACTCCGTCGGCGGCCAGGCGCTCGCGTGCCTGCGCGATCGCCTGCGAGGCCCGTTCGAGCTGCAGGTTCTCGGTCTGCAGGCCGCCCCGCACCCCGGCGCCGCGGGGTGGCTCCACGAGACGGGTGAGGATCAGCTCGCGCTGCGGCGCCGTGCGCGCCAGCGGCTCTGCGAGCTCGATCAGGCGCTCGAGCGCCGCGTCGGTGTGCGAGGCGACGAGGATCGAACGCTCCGCCACCGGCAGCCCGGGGTGCTCGCGGGCAGCGATTGCGGCCGCGCCGGCGAGCTCGTCCTCGAGCTTGGTGCCGTACTCGTTGCGGGGGTCGAGCAGTTTCAGCAGCGGCCCGGTCATCAGCGTGGTGATGACCGCCATGATCACGAGCGCCGCGAACAGGACGCTGGAGATCGCGCCGACTTCGAGCGCGATGTTCAGCACGATCAACTCGGTGAGCCCGCGCGTGTTCATCAGCGTGCCGATCACCAGCGCGGCGCGCGAGTTGAAGCCGCACACGCGCGCGGCGATCGCCGCGCCGGCGAGCTTGCCGACGATCGCAAGCACCACGAGGCCAGCGGTGATGAGCCACAGCTCGGGGCGGTCGAGCAGCGCGATGTTCGTCTTCAGCCCGGTGTAGACGAAGAACAGCGGCAGCAGGAGCGTGACGACGAAGTCCTCGACCCGGCGCGTGACCTCCTCGGTCAGGCGGGCGTGCCGCGGCATCACCATCCCCATGATGAAACCGCCGAAGATCACGTCGATGCCAATCGCTTCGGTCAGGTACGCCGACAGCAGCACGCCGACGACGATCGCGGCGAACCACCCGGAGGGGATCTGCCCGGCCTCGTCGAAGGCGGTCGCCATGCGGGCCAGGATCCGCCGCACCACCAGCGCCATCACGAGCACGAACGCGACCGCCTCGCAGATCGTCCGCACGACGCCGCCGAACGAGCCCGAAACGGCGATCGTGGTCGCGAGCGCGATCAGAAACCAGGCGCTGACGTCGTCGATCGCGGCGCAGCCGATCGTCAGCGAGCCGACTGGGCTCTTGAGCATCCGTCGCTCGGTGAGGATCCGCGCGAGCACGGGGAAGGCTGTGATCGACATCGCCACGCCCATGAACAGCGCGAACGCGGGGAACTTGATGTCCGGACCCAGGAGCTTGTACAGCGGCAGCGCCGCGACGATGCCGAGCAGCATCGGCAGCGCGATGCTCGCGTTGGAGATCGCCGCGGCGGGAGCGGCCTTCCCTTTGAGCTGCTTCTGGTCGACCTCCATGCCGATCAGGAACATGAAGAAGATCAGCCCGAGGTTGGCCGCCACACCGAACGCAGGGAGGATGTCGGTCGCGAAGATCGCCGCCTGGAGATTTGGCGCGACCAGGCCGAACAGCGAGGGGCCGAGCGCGATCCCCGCGATCACCTCCCCCATTACGCGCGGCTGGCCGACCCTCACCGCGACCATCCCGAACAGGCGCGCGACGATCAGGACGATCAGGACGGCCAGGAAGAAGGCTGCGACGAGCTTGGTGAACGAACTGCGCTGCTTGGTCGCGGTGAACTGCTCACCGGCCGGGGGGAGTCCCGAGGGGGTGATCAGCGCCGGTTTGGCGACAAGCTTCGCGAGGGTGTTCAGGGTCGGTTTGGCCGCCGGCTTCGAGAGAGCGCTCAGCGCTTGACCAGGCGGCTTGGCTGAGGAGGGAACGGGCGTGGCAACCTGGAGGGGAATCAGCTTCACGTTCTGCAAGTAGATGTCGTTCGCCGTCGCGGTCAAGCGCACGGAGCCGCCTTTGATGCACGCGACATCGCCGCTGACGGCGCTCGTCTTTTTCGTATAGGTAAGCCGCCCGAGCGTGTGGCTTGCGGCGAGTACGGTGTAGCTCGATCCACTGCCGTTCACAGTGAATGAGCCGCCGAAGCAGGTCGAGGTCGGGGATAGCGCATACTTGCCGGCGATGCCGACCGGCGCGCGCGGCAGCGCCGCACCGGGAGCCGGCGGAGGTGACTTGAGGGTGGCTGCGAACACGGTGCCCCCGAGCGTGCCGGCGATCGACCCCTTCACCCCCGGAATCGCGACGGCGGTGATGGTCTGCTGCTTGCCGGACACGCAGTCGATCGTTCCCGTGAGGCGGTGAGCGCCGCCGGCGATGGTGCCGGGCTGCAGGCGCAGCTGCCCACCGAGCGTGCGCTGGTTGTTGGTCAGGTTGACGAACTGCCCGGACTGGTTGACGCTGAACGCCGGTCCCGGCGGGGGCAGCTGCGTGGGCGCGGTCGGCGGCAGCGGGGCCCCGCCGGCGGGCGCGGGAGCCGGCCCCAGACAGCTGCTCGGGGCACTTGCAACATATCCCCCGGCGATCGATGGAAGTGCTTTCTCGCTGCCGCCCTGACCGATGACAACGACTACCACTACGCCCAGCAGCGCGAGCAAGACCGCGTAGAAGGCGATCAAGCGTCTCGTCAGACCCCCGCTCGGCAACGCTCGCCTCCTCCGCGGGTCCAACCCGCGGGTCAGATCCCGCCGTCGACGTTCAGGGTCACGCCGGAGACGAAGCTTGCGTGGTCGCTGGCCAGGAACAGGGCGACGTCCGCGATCTCCTCTGGCCGTCCAAGGCGGTTGAGCGCGGCGAGGCCCGAGTAGCGCGCGCGCCCGGCCTCGTCGAGCTCGCCGGTCTGGTCGGTTTCGATAATGCCGGGGGCGAGGGCGTTGACGCGGATGCCACGCCTGCCGACCTCCTTGCAGAGAGCGCGCGTGAGACCGATCAGACCGGCCTTGGAGGAGATGTAGTGGACGCGCCCGGGCATCCCTCGCATCGCGACGGCCGAGGTGATGTTGACGATCGATCCTCCCTGCCCCATCGTCTGTAGGGCGGCCTGGCACACAAGGTAGACGGCCGTCAGGTTGGTGTCGATCACGCGGTGCCACTCCGCGAGCGTCAGCTGCTCGATCATCGCGTGGCTGACCACGCCGGCGTTGTTGATGACGATGTCCAGGCCACCGAAGCGCTCGCTCGTGTCGCGGACGAACGCCTCCGCCGAGGCCGGGTCCGCGAGGTCGGCCTGTGCGAGGAAGCTCGCGCCGCCGATCTGCTCGAGCTCGCCGCGCAGGCGCTCCACGTCCTCGGACTCCCGGTTGTAGCAAGCCCCAACCGAGGCTCCCCCCTGCGCCAGTCCCAGCACGAGTGCGCGCCCGATGCCGCGTGAGCCACCGGTGACGAGCGCTCGCTTTCCGCTAAGTCCGAGATCCACGACGATCGCCTCCCAGAACACCACCGATTGCAGAACACTGCCCCACGAAGCGCAAGCCTATCGGTAGATCCGGCTAGGCTGCCGTGGAGATGGACGCGATCGACGAGCTGCTCGCCAACAATGAGGCCTTTGCGGCCGCGCGCTCCGCGGGGCATCTCGACGTTCGCCCCCGCCGCCGGTTGGCGGTGGTGACGTGCATGGACTCGCGCATCGACGTCTTCGCGGCGCTCGGCCTGCAGGGCGGCGAGGCGCACATCCTGCGCAACGCGGGCGGAGTGGTCACCGATGACGTGATCCGCTCACTGGCGGTCTCCCAGCGGCGGCTGGGCACGCGTGCGGTGATGCTGATCCACCACACCGACTGCGGTATGCAGTCACTGACCGACGATGGGTTTCGTGCCGAGCTGCTGCAGGCGACCGGGGTGGCGCCGGCGTTTGCAATCGAGTCGTTCACCGACGTCGAGGCCGATGTGCGCCAATCGATCCTGCGCGTCCGCCAATCTCAGTTCTTGCTGCACCGCGACGCGGTACGCGGCTTCGTCTACGACGTCGACACCAACCGGTTGCGCGAGATCCACGCCGTGGGTCCCGACGTGGACCCCTGACAAAGGAGAGCGCTGAAGATGGGTGCAACGGCATTTGTATTCCCCGGACAGGGCTCGCAGCGTGTGGGCATGGGCGCCGAGCTGCTCGAGGCGCGCTCCGAGCTGTTCGATCGCTACTTCAGCCTGGCCGACGAGGCCTCGGGGCTGCCGATCCGCAAGCTCGCACTGGAGGGGCCGATCGAGGAGCTCACCCGCACCGACGTGACTCAGCCGGCGCTGTTCGCGCTCTCGCTCGCGATCCACGAGCTCGCGCGCGAGGCGGGTCTGGAGCCCGACTTCGTTGCCGGACACAGCCTCGGCGAGGACACCGCGGCGGTCGCCGCCGGGGCACTCGAGCTAGAGGCGGGCATGGAGCTCGTCTCGTTGCGCGGGCGGCTGATGGCCAACTGCGGCGCGGAGCGCCCGGGCGGGATGGCCGCGATCGTGGGCCTGCCGGCCGAGGATGTGCGGGCGCTTTGCGAGACCGCCTCCGAGGTGGGCACCGTGGCACCCGCCAACTTCAACAGCCCGCGACAGACGGTGGTCTCCGGGGAGGAGGCGGGGGTACAGCGGCTGCTGGAGCTGGCCGAGGAGGCGGGGGCCAGCAAGGCGGTACGCCTGAAGGTGTCGGCCGCGTTTCACAGCGTGCTGATGGAGCCAGTTCAGCGCGAGATGGCCGCGGCGATGGCCAAGCTCACCTGGACCGATCCCAAGGTCCCGCTGGTGGCCAACGCCTCGGGCACCGTGATCAGAACGGGCGCTGAGGTGTGCGAGGCGCTGGTGGCGCAGATCGCGAGCCCTGTGCTGTGGGTGGACTGCGTGCAGACGCTCGTCGAGGAGGGTTGCACGAGGGTCCTGGAGCTCGGACCTGGACGCGTGCTGGGAGGACTCGTGCGTCAGATCGACAGCGACGTCGAGGTGTTCGCCGCCGACTCGCCGGAGAAGCTCTCGGCGTTCGCGGGCTCGACGGCCTGAGGCTGAGGTTGAGGGCCTACCCCGCCCCGAGCAGCCGGTACTGCCCGCGGTGGAAGATCAGCGGCTCGGCGTCGTCCTTGGCGCCGAGCTCGAGCACCTCGCCGATGAAGATGTCGTGGTCGCCCGCCGCGTGCTCGGCGTGCAGCCGGCAGTCGAGATAGGCGAGGGCATCCTCGAGGATCGGCGAGCCGCTGCTGGCCACCCGATGGGACACCTCGGCGAACGCGTCGCGGCCGCGGGGGCGGTCCTTGGAGGCGAAGTAGCGCGATAGCGGCTCCTGGTGAGTGCCGAGGATGTTGACGGCGAACACACCGTTGCGACGCAGATGCTCGGAGCCCTCCGAGCGGGCGATCGTGCACACGAGCACCAGCGGCGGGTCGAGCGATACCGAGGAGAAGGCGTTGGCGGTCATCCCGTAGGAGTGCTCCTCCCCGCGTGTCGTGATCACCGTGACGCCGGTGGCAAAGGCGCCGACCGTGTCGCGGAAGTCCTTGCTGCTAAAGGCTGGCATGAGCTGAGTGGCGGATGACTCGCCGGAGCGCTCCTCAGTCGAGGCTCCGCAGGCGCTCGCGCACGATCGCGTCGAAGTCCTTGGTCGTACCCAGGGACTCGGCGACGATATCGCGGAATGTGTCGCGCTCCATCGCCAGCAGCCGTACGGGCTCAACCGCCTTCAGGGTGGCCGTGCGGGGGCGGTCGCGCAGGATCGCGAGCTCGCCGAAGAACTGCCCGGGACCGAGCGACACGGGGGCCTCCCCGCCAACCCCTTCGCGGTCGACCTCGACCGTGCCGGCGACGACGATGAAGAACTTGTCCGCCGGCCCACCGGCGCGGGCAATGACCTCACCGGCGGGGAAGTCGAGGATCTGCAGTTCGCCCGTGAGGCTGGAGACGCTCTGCAGCGGGAGGTCGCTGAACACCGAGTAGGCGCGCTCGCGGTGGAATTCCACGCCGAAGGTGCCCTCCTGCTGATGGATCGAGGCGTCGGTGTTGTCGGTGAACTGTAGCTCGCTCGCGACGATCCGGAAGAACGAGATCGTCATCGTGGTGCCGGGCGAGAGCGCCGGGAACTTCTGCCCGAAGAGGTCGGCAACGCGCGCGATCTGCTCGCCGGAGAGGATCACGCGGCACTCCCCTCTGCCCTGCAGGCCGCGAATTTTCTGCAGGTCCTCGGAATACCTGTCGATCGTGAAGGAGACGAGGGGATTCTGCTCGATGTGACGGGCAGTGGTGGTGTGCGCCTTCGTCCAGAAGTACAGCTCGGGGCCGTCGTGCACGTAGAGAAAGGTGCCGGCGTGGGGAACCCCACTCGGGCTGGCGCTGGCAAGCGTGAGCGTGTGCTGCTCGCCCAGATAGTCCAGCACCTCGGGCAGCATCTCAACTGCGGCTTCACCGTTGCTCATTGGGGTCTCCTTGCTCTGGGTCGGTCACGCACGGCGCTAAAACTGGTGGGCCCTGCACGGCGTGGGTCGCGGACTGCGCGAGTGAAGCTCATCGCTCATCGCGCCGTCACGGCCTCGCCGGCGAGGAAGTGCTCGACGAAGTCGGTGGTCACGTCCCCGGAGCGGAACTGCTCGTCGGCGAGCACGCGGCGGTGGAAGGGGATTGTGGTCTTCACGCCGCGGCCCTCGATCTGGAACTCCGACAGGGCGCGGTCCATCCGTTCGATCGCCTCTAGGCGGGTGGGCGCCCAGACGATCAGCTTGGCGATCAGGGAGTCGTAGAAGGGCGCGATGTTCCAGCCGGGATAACAGTGAGAGTCCACGCGGGTCCACGGCCCGCCCGGCGGGACGTAGACGTCGAGGCGCCCCGCGGCAGGCGCGAAGTCACGGTCGGGGTCCTCGGCGTTGACGCGGCACTCGATCGCGTGGCCGCGCAGCACGATGTCCGACTGGGTGACCGACAGCGGCTCGCCGGCGGCGACGCGGATCTGCTCCTGGATCAGGTCGATGCTGGTGACCATCTCGCTGACGGGGTGCTCGACCTGGATGCGGGCGTTCATCTCCATGAAGGAGAGTTTGCCCTCGTGGTCGAGCAGGAACTCCATCGTGCCCGCACCGGTGTAGCCGACTGCCAGAGCGCCGGCGACGGCGCGCTCGCCGATGTCGCGGCGCTGTGCGTCTGAGAGGTGGATCGAGGGTGCCTCCTCGATCAGCTTCTGGTGGCGGCGCTGTACGGAGCAGTCGCGTTCGAAGAAGTAGACGCCGTTGCCGTGGCTGTCGCAGACGAGCTGCACCTCGGTGTGGCGGGGAGCTTCCAGGTAGCGCTCGATGTAGACGGCGCTGTCCTTGAAGACCGCCTGCGCCGTGGCGCGCGTGGTCGCGTACAGCCGCGCCATGTCCTCGGCCTTGTGGACGACGTTCATGCCCCGCCCGCCACCGCCGGCGACGGCCTTGATGATCACCGGGTAGCCGATCCCGTCGGCGATCTCCTGCGCCTCCTCTGCGGTCTGAACGGGCTCGATCGTGCCGGGGAGGAGGGGCAGGCCGGCCTTCTGCATCAGGTCGCGCGCAATCGCCTTGTCCCCCACCTTCTCCATCACCTCGGGGCGCGGCCCGATGAAGGTGATCCCGTTGTCCGAGCAGATCTCGGCGAAGAACGGGTCCTCGGAGAGAAACCCGTAGCCAGGGTGGATCGCGTCGGCGCCGGTCTTCTGGGCGGCGCCGATCACGTTGGGGATGTGCAGGTAGCTCTTGCCGGGATGGTGGGGCCCAACGTGCACGGCCTCATCGGCGAAGCGCACCACGGCGGACTCGGCGTCGGCGGTCGAGTAGATCGCGACCGACTTGATGCCGAGCTCGCGGCAGGCGCGCGCGACGCGCAGCGCGATCTCACCCCGGTTGGCGATCAGGACCTTCTCGAACATCGGCTCAGCTCCTCGGCGCTGCCGGACGCTCGACGGAACCCTCGTCTCCCAGGCGCTCAGTCATCAGCGGGCTCCAGGTACATCAACACCTGCTCGAACTCGACCCACTCGCCGTTCTCGACGACGATCTCGGCGACCTTGCCGCCCTCGCCGGCGGCGACCTCGTTCATCATCTTCATCGCCTCGACGATGCACACGGTCTGGCCCGGCTCGACGCTCGAGCCGACCTCGACAAACGGCTTGGCGCCGGGCTGCGCGGCACCGTAGAAGGTGCCCACCAGGGGCGCCAGCACCGGTACGCGGTTGTCGGCCTCGAGATCGCCGATCGTAAAGACGCCAGAGGCCATGCGCGCACCGGGGGCGATGCTCATGCCGGGACCCGCGCCGGCGGCGACCGGTCCGGCCGGCGCCGGCGGAGGTACTGAGATGCCCGCCCCCCCTATGCTGGGCGTCGCCGCAGCGGGAGAGCCACGCTCGATCTCGATCTTGTAGTCGCCGGCGGCGACCGCGAAACGCTGCACGGTTGAGCCCTCCAGCCGCTTGATCAGATCGCGGGCCTCGGCCCACACTGACTCGATCAGCTCGCGGTCGGGGGTGGCCTGGGTGTTCTCGTTGTCGCTCATGATGTCTCCCCCTGTGATAGTGGCGGAAGTGTGGGCTGGCGCCCGGGGGTGCCAAACTTGCGAAAGCGCTCGTAGCGCTGGGCGATCAGCTCGTCGGTGCTCAGCGGGAGTAGTTCGCCGAGGCTGGCCACGATCGCAGCCTTGACGTTGGCGCCGGCGGCCGGCGGGTCGGCCTGCGCGCCGCCCTCGGGCTCGGGCACGACGGCGTCCATCACACCGAGGCGCAGCAACTCGGGGCTCGTGATGCGCAGCGCCTTGGCCGCGCGGGGAGCGGCGGAGGCGTCCTTGAAGAGAATCGTCGAGCAGCCCTCGGGGCTGATCACGGAGTAGTAGGCGTTCTCCATCATCAGCACCCGGTCGCCGGCGGCGATCGCGAGCGCGCCGCCGCTGCCGCCCTCGCCGGTGACCACGGTCACGGCGGGCACGGGCAGGCGCGACATCAACATGATCGATTCGGCGATCGCATTGGACTGCCCCCGTTCCTCGGCCCCCAACCCGGGGTAGGCCCCGGGCGTGTCGACGATCGTCACGAGCGGCAGGCCGAAGCGCGCGGCGTAGCGCATCAGGCGCATGCTCTTGCGGTAGCCCTCGGGCTCGGGCATGCCGAAGTTGTGCTCCACGAGCTCACTGGTGGTGTGGCCCTTCTGCTGCCCGATCACCATCACCGCGAGCTCGCCGAGCTGGGCGAGTCCGGCGACGATCGCGTGGTCCTCCTCGAACAGACGGTCGCCGTGGAGCTCCTGGAAGCTGTCGAAGGCGAAGCCGACGATGTCGAGGAACCGCGGCCGGTCGATGTGGCGGGCGAGCTGGACGATCTCCCAGGGGTCCCGCGCAGGGAGCTGTTCGGGATCGACGATCGGCGCGGCACCCGCGACGGCAGGCAGGCGCGCGGGGCGGGCCGCAGCGTCCTCGCCGCGCGCGGCCTCGGCGCGGGCGTGGAGCTCGAGCAGGTTGCGGATCGTGCGCCGCAGGCTCTCGCGCGGCTCGACGAGATCGAGCATCCCGTGCTGCATCAGGAAGCCGGCGGTCTGGAACTCGTCGGGCAGCTTCTGGCGGATCGTCTGCTCGATCACGGTGGGCCCGGCGAAGCCGATGTGCGCGTCGGGCTCTGCGATCAGGATGTCGCCGAGCGTGGCGTAGGAGGCGCTGACGCCGCCGTAGGTGGGGTCGGTGAGCAGCGAGATGAACAGCACACCCTCCTCGGCCAGCCGCGCGATCGCCTGACTGGTCTTGACCATCTGCATCAGCGATACGCAGCCCTCCTGCATGCGGGCGCCGCCGGAGGCGGAGATCACGAGCAGGGGAGTGCGGCTCTCCAGGGCGAGCTCCGCGGCGCGCGTGATCGACTCGCCGACCGCGCCGCCCATGGAGCCGCCGATGAAGGAGAAGTCGATGCCCGCCACCACGATCGGCAGGCCGTCGATCGTGCCCGTGCCGTGCAGCGCGCCGGTCTTGGTCTCGCTCTTCTTCTGCGCCTGGGCGATCCGCTCGGTGTAGGGCTTGGAGTCCGCGAAGGAGAGCGCGTCGAGGATCTCGAGGTCGCCGCTGAGCTCCTCGAAGCTGCCCTCGTCGAGGAGCTGGCCGAGGCGCTCGCGGATGCGCAGGCGGAAGTGGTGGTTGCAGTCGGGGCAGACGCCGAGGTTGCGGCGCAGGCGCTTGTGGTAGACGAACGCCGCGCACGCGGGGCAGCGAAACCACTCCACGACCTCCGCGCGACCGAAGCCGGGAGACACGCGCCCTTGGCGCGAATCCCCGTTTCGGCCAGCTGTCGCGAGCTCAGCCAAGGAGGTCTTCCGAAGCGAGACGGCGATCGTCGGCGTGCATGCGGCGATACTCGAACAGCGATGCGCTGAGGGCTGCGTCGAGCTCCTCGCGGGTGGGCGCCTGCTCGGCCGGTTCGTCGAGCTGCGCCTGGAGGAAGGCGATCAGATTGACGGCCCGCCCCTCCGCGTCGCTGAGCGGGGCCTCGCGGGCGAGCTCGAGCGCGCGCTGCCACTGCTCGCGCTGGATCTCGGCCTTGAGCATCCCGTGTAAGGGGTAGAGCTCGTGCCCGGGCGCGTCGTCGAGCTCGCGCAGGCGCTGGAAGGCGGCCACGGCCTCGTCGAGCTGCCCGACCTCGAGACTGAGCTCGGCCACGTCGAGTGCGCCCAGCAGATCGTCGGGCTCGGCCTCGGCGATGCGCCGGGCCTGGGCCAGCGCATCCTCATAGTGGCCGAGCATGCGGTACATGTCGACGAGGTTGATCGCCGCGGTGGAGGCGCCGCGCATACTCTGCGCGGCCTGGCTCAGGTAGCCGACGGCCTCCTCCTCGCGGCCGCTCGCGGCGGAGGTGTGGCCGAGGTGGCTGAGCGCGACCTGGTCGTCGGGGTTGAGCTCGACGGCGCGGCGGAAGGCTGCGCCCGCCTCATCCATCTGGCCCTCGGTCGCGAGCGCCTCCCCCAGGTAATGCCAGGCGTCGGCGTACTCGGGCGCGAGCTCGGTGGCGCGGCGCAGCTGCTCGGTGGCATCCTCGGCATCGAGCTCGACGCCGGCGCGCCCTGCGAGCACGAGCAGCTCGACGTCCTCGGGCGTGTCGGCCAGGCCGGCGAGGGCGGCCTCGCGGGCCGCGCGGTATTCGCCGCCTTGGAGCTGCGCGCTGGCCTGTTGCGCGAGTCCTGTGGTCATCGCTCCCTCGCGGTCATCGATCGCCGCCCCAAATCATCATTTTTTTTCCTCACTGCACGTCTTTTTTCTGTGTCTCACGCTGTGGATCCCGGCCACACCCAGTTGGTGAGCTCCGGCGGATCATTACCGAACTCGCGGACGTAGCGCCGGTGCTCGGCGAGCTGCGCGCGGTACTTGGTGATCGCGTCCTGGGCACCGCCGATGCTGCGCACGGCGAAGGCGCCGGACATCCCGCCGATGTTGTCGCTGATCCCCAGGTCGACGCGACTCAGCGCCTCGATCGCCAGCTGGTAGCGGTCCACGCCATTCATCGCGAGTAGATCGAAGGGCGTGGTGGTGGTGCCCTCCTCGGCGTAGCCGCGCACGTGGAAGCGCTCCTGGTTGGGACGCCGGTGGATCAACTGGTGAACGGCGGAGGGGTAGCCGTGGAAGTTGAAGATCACGGGCCGCGCCTTGGTGAACAGCTCGCCGAACGCGGCGGCGGGCATCGCGTCGGGGTGCTTGCCGGGCGCGGCGAGCGCGAACAGGTTGGTGACGTTGACGAAGCGCACCTTCAGGTCGGGCACGTCTTCTCTGAGCAGGCTGGCGGCGGCGAGCAGCTCGATCGTGGGGATCGTGCCGCAGCTGGCCAGTACGAGGTCGGGATCGCCGTCATCGTTGCTACTCGCCCACGCCCACGCCGAGGCGCCGATGCGGACGTGCTCTTCGGCCTGCGGCATCGAGAGCCACTGCGGCAGCGGCAGCTTGGAGCCGATGATCAGATTGATGCAGTTGGTCGCCTGCAGGCAGTGGTCCACGGTCGCCAGCAGGGTGTTGGCGTCCGGCGGCACGTACACGCGGGCGTGCTCCTCGCGACGGTTGAGCATCGAGTTGATGAAGCCGGGCATCTGGTGGGAGTAGCCGTTGTGATCCTGGCGCCAGCCCTCGGATGTGAGCAGGTAGTTCAGCGAGGCGACCGGCTCGCGCCAGG
Organism: uncultured Solirubrobacterales bacterium; assembly: GCA_963747875.1. Classification (GTDB taxonomy): domain Bacteria; phylum Actinomycetota; class Thermoleophilia; order Solirubrobacterales; family Solirubrobacteraceae; genus Palsa-744. The sequence continues at coordinate 2,548,651 of CAVVGU010000001.1, read as the reverse complement.
GGGCCTCCTCGCGGGACATCTTGAGGAACTTGCCGTACTGATTGACCATCCCGTCGACGATCGGGATGAACGCCTCGTAGCAGGGGAAGACGCCGTGGCGGCCGGTGAGCACGTAGCCCTGCAGCCAGCCCTGGCAGTTGTGCTCGGAGAGAACCTCCATGATGCGCCCGTCGGGCTGGTAGTCGGGGCTGATGTCGGGATCGACGGGCCACTCGTAGGCGTGGTTCTCGACCTCGAAGAGTGCGCCGAGACGGTTGGAGGCGACCTCGTCGGGACACACCACCCGGAAGTTGCGCTGCGCGCGGTTGAGCTCGAAGACCTGGCCGAGGTATTTGCCGAGCGTGCCGAGCGAGCTCTCGGTCGCGCCGCCGGGCTGCGTGAGCGCAACGGCGTGGGCCTGCAGCTCGGGCAGCTGCAGCGCAACGCGCATGCGCCCGCCGTTGACGTGTGGGTTGGCGCCCATGCGCCGCTCGCCGGTGGGGCACATCGCGGCGATCTCGGGGGCGGGGGCGCCGCTGGCGTCGAACAGCTCCTCGGGGCCGTAGGAGCGCAGCCAATCCTCCAGCGCCTGCAGGTGCTCGGGGTTGGTGCGGGCCTGCATCGCGGGCACCTGGTGGGACTTGGAGGTGCCCTCCACGCGCACGCCGTCCAGTTCGCGCACACCGGTCCAGCCCTTGGGCGAGCGCACGATCAGCATCGGCCAGATCGGCCGCACGGGGCGGCGCCCCTCGCGCGCGGCGCTCTGCAACTCGCGGATCTCGCCGTAGGCGGTGTCGAGCGCGGCGGCGAGCTCGCCGTCGAGATCGTCTCCCTGGACGATCAGCGGGTGCCAGCCGTAGCCTTCGAACAGCTTCGTGAGCTCGGTGTCGCTCATCGAGCTGAAGATCGTGGGGTTGGCGATCTTGTACCCGTTGAGGTGCAGCATGGGGAGCACCGCGCCACAGGTTGCGGGGTCGAGGAACTTGTTGGAGTGCCAGGCACCCGCGGTGGGGCCGGTCTCGGCCTCGCCATCGCCGACGATGCACGCCACGATCAGGTCGGGGTTGTCGAGCGCGGCGCCGAACGCGGTCGCCAGCGCATAACCGAGCTCGCCGCCCTCGTGGATCGTGCCGGGCACGATCGGAGCGATGTGGCTGGGAAAGCCGCCGGGCCAGGAGAAGAGGCGCACGAGCTTTGCGAGGCCCTCGCGATCGCGGCTCATCTCGGGTTTGACATCTTCCAGGCACCCGTCGATCCACAGGTTGGCGAGGTTTGCGGGGGCGCCGTGACCGGGGCCGGTGACGAGCAGGACGCTGGCGTCGTTATCGAGGATCAAGCGGTTGAGGCCGGCATACATCAGGTTTATCCCGGGTACCGTCCCCCAGTGGCCGAGGAGGCGCTGCTTGACGTGCTCAGGCTTCAGCGGCTCCTCCAGGAGGTGGTTGTCCTGGAGGTAGATCATCGCCACCGCTATGTAATTGGCCGCGCGCCGGTAGAACGCGAGCTTCTCCGAGATGGGCGACAGAGCTTGGGTAGACAACTTCCCCCCCTGTTTGGCGTGGCTTTGCGAGCCGCAGGGACTATACCGATGCAGTCCGGAACCGCTTTCCCGCCTGCAGGTTCTGCACGGTGGCGGCGCGGATCGGCTCAGTAGCGATGGGCGCGCCGCCCCTGCCGGCGCTCGATCCCCAGCCGGCAGAGGCGGTCCACGAGCTCGGGATAGGGAATCCCGGAGGCCTCCATCAACTTGGCGTACACGCTCGTGGGGGTGAAACCGGGCATGGTGTTCAGCTCGTTCACGAGCACGGTTTCGCCGTCCACGAAGAAATCGACGCGGGCGAGACCCTCGCAGCCGGCGTGCGCGAACGCGGCGAGCGCGAGCTCCCGTACACGGGTGCGAGCGGGGGGGAGATACGGGCGGGGATTACGAGCTGCATCCCTCCGTGCTGGTACTTGGCGGTGTAGTCGTACCAGTCGCCGGGGAAGACGATCTCGCCGGGCTCCGAGGCGAGCGCCGCGAGCACTCCGCACTCGACCTCGATGCCGCTGGCCATGGCCTCGACGATCGCGAGGGGATCGTGCGCAAAGGCCTGCTCGAGCGCGGGCCCGAGCTCCTCGGAGCCGGTGACCTTGACGATCCCCACCGAAGAGCCAAGGTTGGCCGGCTTGACGAACACGGGCAGGCCGAGGGGCGCGAGCGCGGCGATGACCTCCGCGGGATCGCGGCGCCAGCGCTCGGCGCGCACGCCGGCGTAGTCCACCTGGGGCACGGCGGCGGCGGACATGAGCTGCTTGAAGAGCACCTTGTCCATGCACACGGCGGAGGCGGCGACGCCGGCGCCGACGTAGGCGACGTCGAGCGTCTCGAGCACGCCCTGGACGGTGCCGTCCTCGCCGAAGGGGCCGTGCAGGGCGGGGAACACGACGTCGGCGGCGAGGAGCCCCTCGCCGGGGCGGAGGCTGAGGCGCTCCCCCTCGTGGCGCCACGCTCCAGCGCGGTCGATCTCCACCCAGGAGACGTCGTGGCCGGCGCTCTCCAGGCCCTCGCGCACGGCGCGCGCGGATGCGAGCGAGACATCGTGCTCGGAGGAGCGCCCGCCTGCGAGCAGGGCGACGTTGAGTGCTCTAGCGCCGCTCGCCTCGGTCACGGGTTGGGGCTGGCGGCAGGAGTGGTGGTGGCGCCGGGTGTGGTGGTGGGGGGCGGCGTGGGGGTGGTCGTGGTCGGGGCGGGCGGGGTGCCGAGTTCTCCCACGGTGAGGGTGATGGTGGCGCCGCGCTTGGTGTTGGTGCCGCCGGGGGGATTCTGCTGGAGCACGATCCCGACTTCCGCTTCGTTGGTGACGGTGCGCGTGGTGGCCTTTGCCTTGAAGCCGGCACCGACGAGTTCGCCTTCGGCGCGTTCCTTCTTTTTCCCCACTACGCGGGGCACGGCGACTTCCTGAGAGGCCTTGGCGACGACGAGGTTCACCGCGGCGCCGCTGTCCACTGGGGTGTTCGCGGTGGGCGACTGGGAGAGGACGACGCCGGGTTCCTGTTCGGCGGCTTCGCGCTTGGTGATGCTGCCGGGGTGCAGGCCGGCGGCGCGTAGCGAGGCGCGGGCTTCGCCTTCGCTCTGGCCGGTGACTTCGGGGACGCTCACCTGTTCGGGCCCGCTCGAGACGAGCACGGTGACCGGACTGCCGGCGCGCACGACGGTCCCTTGGGAGGGTTCGGTGGAGATCACACTGCCTGAGGGCACGGTCGCGCTGGAGCGGTTCTGGGTGGTGGGCTTGAATCCGGCCTGGGTGAGCTTGTGCACGGCCTGGGTACCGCTGAGACCTTTCACGTCGGGCACCTCTTCGGTACTGGGGCCGGTGGAGACGGCGATGCTCACGCGGGAGCCGCGCTGTACGACACTTCCCTGCGCGGGGGTCGCGCTGATCACGAGGCCTGCGGGCACGGTGGGGCTCGCGGACTGCAGGGATACGGGTACGAGCCCCTGGCCTTTGAGCGTGGCTTCGGCGAGTGCCTCGGTGTGCCCGGTGACGTCGGGTACGGTCACCTCGCGCTTGGAGGAGGGCAGCAGCAGCGCGAGTGCGACCCCGCCCGCCACAAGTGCGAGCGCCACCGCGCCACCGATCCACCACCACCTGCGGCGGCGCGCGGTGTCCTGCCGGCCATCCTCCCCACCGCGCTCGGAGGCGGGGGCAAGCAGCAGCGCCGAGGTGGCGGTTGCCGGGACGGGGCCGTTGCCGCGGGACGGGATCGGCGACCCCCCGCTCTCGCCGAGCAGGCCGTTGCGGACGTGTTCGAGCGCGGCGATGAACTCGTCGGCGTCTGCGAAGCGTTCGGCGGGGTCCTTGGCGAGTGCGCGCAGTACGACCGCGTCGAGCGCGGGCCCAACGGTGGGGTTGAGTTCGCTCGGGGCGGGGGGCGCGAGGGAGACCTGCTTGAGGGCGATCGTCACGGCGGTCTCTCCGTCGAAGGGGACGGCGCCGGTGAGCAGCTCGTAGAGCACGATCCCCACGGCGTAGAGGTCCGAGGCGGCGCTCACGGCGTGGCCCTGGGCCTGCTCGGGGGAGAGGTACTGGGCGGTCCCCATGATCGAGCCGGTGAGGGTCATGTCGGAGGCGCCGGCACGGGCGATGCCGAAGTCGGTGACCTTGGCGCGGCCCTCCTCGTCGAGGATCACGTTGTGGGGCTTGAGATCGCGGTGGATCACCCCGCGACGGTGGGCGAAGCGGGCGGCGGTGAGGATCTGGATCACGATGTCGATCGCGGCGGCTGGGTCGAGCGGACCCTGTTCGCGCACGACGGCCTTGAGGGAGCGCCCGGGGAGGTGCTCCATGGCGATGTAGTAGGTACCGTCCCACTCGCCGCGGTCGAAGATCGCCACCACGTTCGGGTGGGAGAGCCCGGCGGCGCTCGAGGCCTCGCGGCGGAAGCGCTCGACGAACTCCTGGTCCTCGGCGAAGCGGAGGTGCAGCAGCTTGACGGCGACCTGGCGGCCGAGGAGCTGGTCGCGGGCGAGGTACACGTCGGCCATCCCCCCGGTCCCGATGCGGGAGAGCACCTCGTAGCGGCCGTCGATCACGGTACCGGGGTCGATCATCGCCGGAGCGCTCGGGTCGTCGGTCCAGTCGCCGTCGGTCCAGTCATCGGCAGTCCAGTCGCCGTCGGTCCAGTCATCGGCAGTCGAGTCGCTGCCAGTCGAGTCGCCGCCGGGCGGACGGTCTGGCGCAGGGCCACGTTTTCAATCATGGAGCAGTACTTCCATCACGCGCTTGGCGATGGGGGCTGCGAACACCCCGCCGAAGCCGGGGACGTGTTCGAGTGTCACGGCGATCGCAACGCGCGGATCGGCGGCGGGGGCGAAGGCGATGAACCAGACGTTGTTGATGGCGGCTCCGATCTGGGTCTCGGCGGTCCCGGTCTTGCCGGCGACCTGCACGCCGGGGATCTGGGCGGCGGTGCCGGTACCTTCGTTGACGACGGCCTCCATCATCGTGGTGAGCTCGGCGGCGGTGGAGGGCTTCATCACGTGGTCCTGTACGCGGGGGGCGATGGTCTGCACGGTGCGCCCTTCGGGATCCACGATGCGGGCGGTCATGTGGGGGACCATCAGCTGCCCGTGGTTGGCGACGGCGGCAGCGACCTGGGCCATCTGCAGGGGGGTGACCTGGAGTTTGTCCTGCCCGATGCCCATGCGCCCGACATCCACGAATGGACTGGTGGGGGGGATCAGCCGCCCGCCGATGTACTCGCCGCTGGGGGTCATCTGTGTGGCGGGGTAGTCGAGCTGGGGCAGAGCGTTGAAGCCGAAGCGCTTCATGTAGCGCCCGAGGGTGGGCTTGCCGACTTTTTCGGCGACCTGGGCCCAGACGGTGTTGACGGATTCGGCGAGCGCGTGCGTGAGGGTGATCTGGCCATAGCTGGCGTCGTTGTCGTTGTCGAGGGGGACGCCGGATATGGGAATGCCGTTGCGCCCGCTGAGCGTGGAGGTGGGGGTGAAGGCACCGGAGTCCAGAGCGGCGGTGGCGGTCACGATCTTGAAGGTGGAGCCGGGGGCGTAGCCGTACTGGGTGGCGCGGTTGTCGAGGGAGTCTTCGCTGCTGTGTTCGACCCGGGCGGCGGTCGCGGGGGAGCGCATCGCGTTGGGGTCGTAGCTGGGGCTGGAGGCCATTACCTCGACGGCGCCGCTGCGGGGGTCGAGTGCCAGGACGGCGCCGTGGTGGACGGCGAGCGCCTGCATGGCGGCCTGCTGGGCGTTGGGTACGAGCGTGGTCACGACGCGGTCGCCACGGGCAGAGCGCCCCTGGAGCTGGTCGAGGAGGCTCTGCAGGTTTTCCCCCTGAGAGCCGCTGAGAGCGGAGTTGCGGTAGAGCTCGAGGCCGGTGCTGCCGGGATCGATGTAGGAGTAGCCGAGCGGGGCGGCGAACAGTTCGCCGGTGGGGTAGGTGCGTTCGTAGGTCCCTTCGTGGGTGCGGGGGCTGCGCGCGAGCACGGTGCCGTCGGCGGCGAGGATGGCGCCGCGCTGGATGCGCTCCTGCTCCAGCAGGGTGCGCTTGTTGAGCGGGTTTTCCCGCAGTGAAGCGGCGTCGAAGATCGTCCAGCGCGAGGTGAAGCCGACGAGCAGCGCGAAGAGCAGGACGACGAGCGCATAGAGGCGCAGGATCGGGCGGTTCATTCGCTGAGCTCTTCCAGTTCGAGGCTGTGCATGAGCGTGCCGGCGTTGGTTTCCGTGCGGAGGGTGTGGTCGAGCAGGTTGTGTCGTTGGGTGGGGCTGAGGGCGGAGGCGGCGACGCCGGAGGTGTAGTAGCTGCTGTACAGCTTGATCCCGCCGGGGAGCTGGTAGGGGAAGCCCTGATATAGGGTCACGAGCCCGCGCGAGTTGGTGCCGATGAAGTAAATCGACTGGCTCGCGATGTATGCGCCGGCGGCGAGTATTCCCAGCACGGTGAGCGCCACGAGGACGGGCAGGGTATGGCGCCGCCGCCGGCGAGCGGGGCGCGCTCCTTGGCGAGCGGCGGCATCTTGAGTGGGGGCGCGGGGGCGGCGGGTGACAACGGGGGTGGGCGTTGGGGAGAGGCGCCCGCTGGTCGGGCTCGCACCCTCGCCGTCCCCGTTCGCCGCCCCACGGGCCACGGGGGGAGTCACGGCGGGTATGCGGACGAGCGTGGCGTGACGATCGAAGGCGGGGGCCTCGTCGGGGGCGGCACCAGCGGCGAGGTGGATCTCCTCGAGTCGCAGGAGGATGACCGTGATGTTGTCGCGCCCACCGGCGCGGTTGGCCTCGGCGATCAGGGCCTCGCCGGCGGCGCGGAGGGGGGGTTGGAGGTGCTCGCGGAGGATCTCGGAGATCCGCGCCTCGGGGACCATGGAGGTGAGGCCGTCGCTGCACAGGAGGTAGAGATCGTCGGGGCGGGCGTGAAACGAGCGGGTGTCGACTTCGACGCTCTCTTCGGGGCCGAGGGCGCGGGTGATGATCGAGCGTTGGGGGTGCTCCTCGGCTTCCTCGGGGGTGAGGCGCCCTTCGCGGATGAGCTCGTCGACGAGCGAGTGGTCGTCGGTGAGGCGCAGGAGCTCCCCTTCGCGCAGGCAGTAGGCGCGACTGTCGCCGACGTGGGCGATGGCGACCTCGTCCTCGCCCACGTAGACGGCGGTGAGGGTGGTGCCCATGCCGGCGTGCTCGGCGTTTTTGCGGGAGAGCTCGTGGATGCGGGTGTTGGCGGCGAGCGCGTGCTCGGCGAGCGCGTGCTCGGGGCTGGCGTCGTGGGGGAGGCCGTCGTGGAAGCACTCGACGGCGATCCTGGAGGCGACCTCGCCGGCCTGGGCACCGCCCATGCCGTCGGCAACGACGAACAGGGGGGCGCGGGCGAGCAGTGAGTCCTCGTTGGCGCGGCGCTGCAGGCCGGTGTCGGTGCCTGCGTACTGTTCGGCGACGCGAAGCATTAGGCGGGGAGTATCGCGGGGGGGCGTCTCATGGGGAGTCTCGCGAGAGGGGCCCTTGCGTGAGGGGGGAGCCTTGCGCGGGGGCGGTTGCTCGAGGAGGCCGCGCGAGAGGCGGTGGCTCGGGGGGGCTGGGGTGAGGGCGGCGCATCAGTCGACCTCGAAGACGAATTCGCTCTCACCGATGCGCATGTGATCTCCGGGATGCAGGGGGCGGGGGGTATCGAGGAGCTCCTCGTTGAGGTAGGTGCCGTTGGTGGAGCGGAGATCCTCGAGCACGAGGGTGCCGGCCTGCGCGTAGATGCGGGCGTGGCGGGAGGAGGCGAAGGGATCCTCGAGACGGATCTCGGCGTGCTCGCCGCGGCCGAGCACGAGATCGCTGTCGAGGTCGTAGATCATTCCGGGCTCGTGGCCGGTGGCGCGAGCGACCACGAGGCGGGGTGTGCGGTGGGCGATGTCGGAGCGGGTGAGGGCGGAGGCGGAGTGCAGGCCGGTGGCTTCGGGCGTGGCAGCTCCTGGGGTTGCGGCCCCCGCGCCTGGATAGCCGGCCCCATCACCGCGACCGCGCAGATCGTGCAGGGCGCTGCGGACGACCCAGAGGAGAAAGAGGTAGAGCGCGGCGAGAAAGCCGAACTTGAGCGCGACGGACACCGGCTGGAGGGTATTCATCGCAGTTCGAAGACGATCTCGGTGGTGCCGAGCTCGATACGGTCTCCGACACGCAGTGGGTGGACGCCATGCAGGGGACGGCCGTTGAGGTGTACGCCGTTGGTGGAGCGGAGGTCTTCGATGGTCCAGCCCTCGGGGGCGCTGCGGAAGTAGGCGTGCCGGCGGGATACGCCGGCGTCGTCGAGGACGACGTCACAGTCGCGGCTGCGGCCGACGACGGCTCCGTCGGGGGGGAGGAGCAGGCGGCGCCCTGCGATCAGGAGCATCGGGCGGGGGGGACGAGCGTGGCTCTCTTGCAGCGGCTCACGTAGGCGCTGGGAGCCGCTGTAGATCATTGTGTGGCCGTGCTCGTCGTCGAGGTCGGGGGGGGCGCCTCGAAACGCCCCCGCGGCGCTGGGGGCAGCCGAGGAGGTCCACTCGTCCTGCTCATGGGGGCTCTGTTGTGAGCCGTTCCCCCAGTCGTGCTCGTTGGCGTCAGCGTCCGGGGATCGCCGCTCGCGGCGCTCGAAGTCGAACTCGGGCTGCTCGTCGCCGTCGTGCTCGTCGGGGCGTACGAGGCGGGCCTGAATGCCGAACTCCCCGAGGGTGAGTTGCTCGTCGGTGTGGAAGGCGATGAGGGGGGGAGAGACGAGGGTGAGGTTCTCGGTGCGGGCGTGCTCGAGTAGGTAGGCGCAGAGCTCGTCGATGAGGTCGTCCTCGACGCCGTCGTAGCGGGCGCGATCCTCGGGGGAGAGCCAGACGGCGTACTCGTTGGGTGCGTAGACGCGGGAGACGGAGGTGGTGCGGTGCTCGTCCATCTCGCGGGCGAGCTTGCGGGCGATCTCGATCGGGCGGACCTCGGAGCGGAAGAGGCGTCCGAAACCGCCCTCCAGAAGTGAGGCGAGTGTGGTCTCGAGGCGCTTGAGGGGGTTCATCGCGTGATGATGCTGTGTCCAGCCGCTCGGCGCTACGGGCGCCCGACGGCGGGGAGAGTGCCCTTGAGCAATGCTAGTCAGACGGGGCCGCGAAACGCGCGGGCGCCCACGGCGATCGCGCCGCCGAGGATGGCACCGAGGATGGCGCCGTGGGGGGATTGGAGGCCGGGGCCCCGCGGACTGCCACTTGCAAGCGGCAGTCCGCGGTCGAGCAGGGGGGCGGCGGCGGCGAGGGCGGCGGCCCAGAGGATTACGGCGAAGCCATCGAGCGTGGCGCTACGTCCACGCACGATCCACGGTAGGAGCAGGGCGGCGAGCGCCCAGAGGGCGGCGCCGAGCAGCAGCGCGAGGCCGATGAGGGGAATCACGGCGTGATCGAGCGCTGCGGTTGGCGAGCGCTCCCAGGTGGAGAGACCGGATCCGGTGGCGCCGGTGCCGACGGGGGCACCGAGCCAGAGGCGTGTGCGGGGCCCATCGAGGAGGGGCTCGGCGAGGCGCAGCCACCAGTAGCCGAGCGCGCCGAGCAGGGCGCGCTCGCGCCAGCGGGAGGGCTGCCCGGCGAACGCGGGGAAGGCGGCGGCGAGGCCGGCGAGGCCGAGCAGGGGTGCGAGCGCCGCGGCGAGCCAGCGGGGGGAGGGTCGGCGCACGAGTAGGACAAGGGGGAGCACGGCGCAGATCGCTGCACATCCGCTTCCGATCCGGCCGGCGGCGATCTGCCAGATACAGATGGTGAGCGCGCCGAGCAGCCAGGCGAGGCGCTGCGGGGTGAGCCAGCCGGCGGTGTCGGGCGCGGGGTCGCTGTGGGCCTGTGCGTCGGTGAGCTCGTGGTGTTCGAGGGCGGGGGTTTGGGGTTGGGATCGGACCGGCCCTTCCGGGCCGGCTTGGGGGGGGCGCGAGGGCGCAGCGGGGGCAGGGCGCGGGGAGTGCCACGCGGGCGAGCTGAGTGCACTGTGCTGGAGGGTGTGGGCGATGACGTCGCGCAGCTCGGGGAAAGTGCCGCGGCGGGCGGGGTCGGGGTCGAGTGCCCGATCGAGAGCCTGCGTGAGTTCGCGGGGGAGGTCGCGGCGGTGGCGGTGCAGGGGGGGAAGCTCGCAGCCGATCCGCCTGGCGGTGGCGGCGGCAGTGGGGCCGCGTACGGGGTTGACGCCGCAGAGGCTCTCGTAGAGGACGAGGGCGAGCGAGTAGAGGTCGGCGTGGGCGTCGACGTGGTGGCCGTCGAGCTGCTCGGGGGCCATGTAGGCGAGCGTGCCGAGGACGTCCCCGGTGTGGGTGAGGCTCTGCTCACCGGCGAGCAGAGCGCCCCCGAAGTCGGTGAGCTTGGCGGGAGGTAGGGAGCCCTGCGCAGCGGGGTCCCCGTTCGCGGGTCCCTCGGGGCGGGTGGGCACGAGCACGTTCTGGGGCTTGATGTCGCGGTGCACCACACCCCGCTGGTGGGCGTGGAGGAGGGCGTCGATCAGGGCGAGGCCGATCTCGAGCACCTCGGCGTCGGTGAGCTGCTCGGCGGCGATCAGCTGCGCGAGGGTGTGTCCGGGGACGAGCTCGGAGATCAGGTAGAAGGCGCCGTCCGCGGCACAGGCCTCGTACAGCGCGACGATCGCGGGGTGCGAGAGGCGGGCGGTAGCGAGTGCCTCGCGGGCGGCGCGCTCGCGGTCCTCGTGGGCGGGGAGGGGGATGATCTTGACTGCGACGTGGCGGTCGAGGAGCTCGTCGTGGGCGCGCCAGACCACGCCGAAACCACCGGTGCCGAGGCGGTCGAGGAGGCGGTAGCGGTCGAGCACGGGGGAGCGCGGAGCGCGATCCTCGAGCGCGTGCGGCTGCGGGGCCGACGCGCGGACGGGCGTACGCGCGGGCGCGATCAGGGTGTCGAGGGTGTCCACCGACTGATGCGTTCGCCGTGCAGGGCGGGGCTCCCTGCTGGGGGAATGCAGGAGAAGCGGGGATGAGCGAGAAGTTGCAACAAGAGGCACGTCGGCACGCGTACAGGCGCGGAGCGCACATGGTGCGCGTGTGGGCGCGGCGTCATACTGGTCCCCTTAAGCGAGTGAGTAGTCCCTGCAAGGAGCGGTGAGCTTTGTCGTTCTTCGACGATGAGGAGGGGGGAGCCCCGCGGCCGGCGGCCGCGGGTAGCGGCCGGGGGGGCGCCGGGCGCACACAGTCCCGCCCGCGCCGCCCGCAGCGGCCGGCGAGCGGGGGGCCCCAGCATCCTGATCGGCACACGATGATGGTGCGGCGGCGAATCGCGGCGGGGGTGGGGGTGGTTGCGCTGATCGTGATCGTCTTGGTGGTCAACGGCTGCCTGAAGAGCGGCAAAGAAGAAGCGCTGAAGACCTACAATCGCGAAGCGGGCCAGCTGGTGGGCGAATCCGACCGGCAGGTCTCCCAGCCACTGTTCGCGGCGCTGGCGAGCGCCTCGGGGGAATCGCCGTTGAACGTGGAGCTGAAAATCAATCAGCTGCGCGAAACGGCTCAACAGCTGGCGACGCGGGCGAAGGGACTGAGTGTGCCTGGCGAAATGCAGGCGGCGCAGCGAAACCTCACTTTGGCACTGAACCTGCGCGCGGAAGGTGTGGCGAAGATCGCGAGCCTGGTGCGCACGGCGCTGGGGGGGCAGGGCAAGCAGGCGAGCACGTTGATCGCGGGCGCGATGGAGACGTTCCTGGCCTCGGACGTGGTCTACTCCCAGCGCACGGCGCCGCTGATCCAGGAAGCGCTGGCGGGAGGTGGGATCCACGGGGTGAGCACGGCGGGCACGCAGTTTCTGCCGAACTTGGGGTGGCTGGAACCGAGCACGGTGCAGCAGCGCCTCACGGGCAAGTCCTCGGGCTCCGCGCCGAGCGGGCAGATCGCGCCGGGGACCCACGGCTCGGCGTTGATCGGGGTAAGCGTGGGGGGCACGGCGCTGGAAGTACCGCCGGCGATCAACCACCTGGGCGGGAACGCGAACCCGACGTTCACGGTGAAGGTGGAAGACTCGGGGAGCAACTCGGAGACGGATGTGAAGGTCGAAGTGGCGGTGACGGCGGGGGGTAGGCAGTACAAGGACATGCGGACGATCGAAAAGACCGAACCGGGGGTCACTTCGAGCGTGGACATCCCGGTGGAAGGGGTCCCGCAGGGTTCGGCGGCGCGCATCAACGTCTATGTACAGCCGGTGCCGGGGGAGACAAACGTCGAAAACAACAAGGGCTCCTACCTGGCGGTCTTCGGCGGGTAGAGGCGGTCGGGGCGCTGGGCTGTCCTGGGTGGCACAGCAACAGCGGGGGCGCAATTCTTGCCGTGGGGCGCTCTGCGCGCGCGAGGATCTGTGAGCGAGTCGCGGCGGGTGTGGAGGGCCGGTGCACACGATAGTTTGTCCCGTGTGGCCGCCGCGAGCTTGACAGACACCCAGGGCATCGTCGCCCTCGCCGCGGCGGTGATCGCGGTTGCGGCGCTGGTGGGATGCGTGGTGCTGTCATTCGGCATCCGGCGCTTGCGCGCGAGCCAGCGAGTGGTGCTGGGGGAGCGGGAGCGCGACGTTGTCGCCCACGCCGCTGAGCTGCAGGGAGCCTTCGAGGAGCTGCGCGAGTGGGTGGGAGAGATGGCCGAACGCCTGGACGGACGCCTGGCGGGAGTCGAGCAGGGCCTGCGGGGCGCACTTGCGCAGCGTTCGCTGGTGCGCTACGACGCGTACAACGAGCTCTCGGGCCAGCAGTCGATGTCGATCGCCCTGCTCGATGGGACCGCTTCGGGCATTGTGCTCTCCTGTATACACCACCGCGATCAGGCTCGGGTGTACGCAAAGCAGGTGCGGGGGGGCCACAGCGAGTTGGAGCTCTCCCCTGAGGAGGCGGAGGCGGTCCGGCTGGCGTCCTCGCCGCTGAACGGCGGGGCGAGCGGCAGCTGATGAGCGGGTTGCCGAAGGTCGGCTACCTGGGACCCGCGGGGACGTTCAGCGAGGAGGCATTGCTGGCGAGTGCGGGCGAGGGCGCGGTGGAGCCGGTCGCGGCGGGGACGATCTACGACGCCATGTTGGCGGTACGCGCGGGCGCGGTGCGGTGGGCTGTGGTGCCGATCGAGAACTCGCTGGATGGCTCGGTGACGGTGACGCTCGATCTACTTGCGGACGAGCGGGGGGATCTGGAGATCGTGGGCGAGGCACTGCTCGCGGTGCGCCACTCCCTGATCGCGGCGGAGATGGTGGAGCTGGGCGAGATCGAGGAGGTCGTCTCCCACCCCAAGGTGCCCGGGCAGTGCACACAGCTGCTGCGAGGGGAGCTTGCGCACGCGCAGGTCTTGCCGGCAAGCTCGACGGCGGAGGCGGTGCGCCAGGTGGTGGCGGATCGGCGCCGGGGACGGGCGGCGCTGGGGACGCGGCTGGCAGCGGAGATCTATGGGGGAGCGGTGCTGCGGGAGGGGGTGCAGGACCGCGCTGACAATGTGACGAGATTTGTGTGGTTGGCCCGCAGCGAGGAGTCCTCGCCGGCGGAGGTACCACCTTTGCGGGTGTCGGCGGGGGGGGCTGGGAGCCGAACGATCCAGTGGAAGACATCGGTGGTGTTCTGGGGCGCGGGCGCGGACAGCCCGGGCTGGCTGGTGCGCTGTTTGGACGAGTTCGCGGGCCGGGGGATCAACCTGACGAAGATCGAGTCCCGCCCGCGGCGGGCGGCGTTGGGCCACTACATGTTCTTCGTGGATCTGCAGGGCAGCGTCGAGGAGCCGCTGGTGGCGCAGGCACTAGCGGGCTTGGGGGGGGTCTGCGAGGAGGCGCGTGTGCTGGGCTCCTACCCGGCGGGGCGCTGACGCGCTTCCCGAAAGGCTGAATGTGGAGAGCCCTTTTGTTTAGGTACACAACCGACGACAAATAGCCTGATTCGCCGCTACACTGCGGCCCACGGATGGATACCACCGTTCCACCAGACCCAGTTCGGTCCGTGCCGCCGTACGAGCACCGGCGGCGCGGGCCTGAGAGTGGTCGGGTGCTCGTCCTCAACGCGACGTTTGAGCCGATCAACGTGTGTTCGGTGCGACGCGCGGTGGTGCTGCTGCTGAAGGAGAAGGCGGAGCTGCTCGAGCGGGGGCGGTGGGAGCTGCACTCGGAGAGCACGACGATCGCGCGGCCGGCGGTGATCCGTCTGGTGGCCTATGTGCGCGTTCCGCGCGATGTGCACAAGCGCAAGATCACGCGCCGGGCTGTGTTCGCGCGGGACGGGTGGACGTGCCAGTACTGTGGCTCGCGCTCGAATCTGACGGTAGATCACGTGATCCCGCGCTCCAAGGGGGGGACGTCGAGCTGGGAGAACATCGTGGCGTCGTGCGCCCCGTGCAACCGGCGCAAGGGCGATCAGCTGCCGCGTCAGGCGGGCATGCACCCGCGCCATGCGCCGAGAGTTCCGCGGGCGGAGGTGTTCATCCACATCGCGAGCCCCTCGATCCCCGCGACGTGGCGCCAGTACCTACCGCAGGCGGCCTGATTCGAGACCGATCCCGGGAGACCGATCCCGGGAGACCGATCCCGGGGACTAACTGACACGGGGCATTCAGCCGGTTGACGACCTGCCGTGTGAGGTTTGTCAGCGGGCTTGACTTGGGCCCACCAAGCGTTCCCCTCGTGTCCTACTTCAGCGCACAGGGCCATCGGAGACCCTCTGGAGAGACACACGAGGGGCGCCGCGACCCCCGCGACGCCCCTCGTAGAACTACCCTGACTGGAAAACCGAGACTGCTTGCGTTGCCGGAGGGACCAGACCGGCGGCCGTCTCGTGGTGTCCCGGGTTGGATTCCGCCAAGCGGTCCAGCCACCGACCTAGCGGCCGGTCACCTCCAGGGTCCCGCAAGAACTGTCACTAGACGTAAGGACCACCTCCTTTCTCTGGTCTCGCCAGAGTAGCGGACGAGGGGGACGTAGGGCAAGGGGCTACCCCTAATTCACGTCGGGCTGCTCCACGGCGGCTGCGCCGTCGTCCCCGCCAGCCTCGCCGTCGCCGCCTTCGCCATCCTCGCCCTCGTCTACGACCAGGGCGACGGCGCTGACGAGGTCGTCGTCCTTGAGGTTCATGAGGCGCACCCCCTGGGAGGCGCGGCCGTAGCGGCTGATGCCTTTCACGGAGGTGCGCTGCACCATGCCGCTGATGGAGATGAACACGAGCTCCTCGTGCTCGCGCACGACCAGGGCGCCGGCAAGGGCGCCCTTGCGGTCGGTGAGGGCGATCGTCTTGACGCCCATCGAGCCGCGGCCCTTGCGGGGGTAGTCGGCGATCGGGGTGCGCTTGCCGTAGCCGTTCTCGGTGACCACGAGCAGTTCCTGGTCGTCGCGGGCGACGTCCATGGCGAGCACGTAGTTGCCCTGGCGGGAGACGTTCATGCCGCGGACGCCGGAGGTATCGCGACCCATGGAGCGCACCTGGGACTCGTGGAAGCGGGCGGCCTGGCCGGAGCGGGAGACGAGCAGGATGTCGTCGTCTCCGCTGGTACGGCGCACAGCGACGAGCTCGTCGTCGTCGCGGATCTTGATCGCGATGATGCCATCGGCGTTGATGGGGGTGTTGTAGGCCTTGAACTCTGTCTTCTTGACGACGCCCTGGCGGGTGGCGAACACGAGGTAGGCGCCCTCGCCATAGTCGCGGGTGGCGAGCACGGACTGCACCCGCTCGCCCTCGCGCAGCGGGAGCACATTGACCAGCGCGCGACCCTTGGCGGTACGCGAGGCCTCGGGCAGTTCGTAGACCTTGGAGCGGTAGACCTTGCCGCGGTTGGAGAAGAACAGCAGATAGTCGTGGGAGGAGCAGACGAACAGGTGCTCGATGAAGTCTCCATCCTTGATGTCCATCCCGCTCACACCGCGCCCACCGCGGTGCTGCTGGCGGTAGGTGGCCAGGGGGAGGGACTTGATGTAGCCGGTGCGGGTGATCGCGATCACCATCTGCTGGTCGGCGATCAGGTCCTCGATGTCGATCTCGTCCTCGGAGTGCGCGATCTCGGTGCGGCGCTGATCGGCGAAGCGCTCGCGGATCTCCCCGAGCTCCTCCTTGATGACGCCGAGGACGCGGCTCTCATCGCCAAGGATCGCGCGCAGCTCGGCGATCCGCTCGGTCACATCGGCGTGCTCCTGTTTGATCGAGTCGGCCTCCAGCGCGGTGAGCTGGGAGAGGCGCAGGTCGAGGATCGCGGTGGCCTGGATGTGGCTGAGCGCGAAGCGCACCACGAGCTGCTCGCGGGCCTCCTCGCGGTCGCGCGAAGCGCGGATCAGTTCGATGATCGCGTCGAGGTTCTCGAGCGCGATCAGCAGTCCTTCGAGGATGTGGGCGCGGGCCTCCTTCTCGCTGAGCTCGTGCTTGGTGCGGCGCACGATCACTTCGCGCTGGTGGGCCACATAGTTGTGGATCACCGAGCGGAGGTTCAGCGTGCGGGGGACGTTGTCGACGAGGGCGACCATGTTGACCCCGAAGGTGGACTGCATGGGGGTGTGCTTGTAGAGCTTGTTGAGCACGACCTTGGGGATCGCGTCGCGCTTGAGCTCGATCACGAGGCGCATGCCGCGCTTGTCGGACTCGTCGTTGATGTCCGCGATCTCGGGGATGCGCTTCTCGCGCACGAGGTCGGCGATCTTCTCGATCAGGTTGCCGGGGCCGCCCTTCTTGACCATGAAGGGCAACTCGGTGACGACGATCGCCTCCTTGCCCTGCTTGAGCGGCTCGATGTGGGCACGGGCCTGTACGCGTACGCGACCGCGGCCGGTCTCGTAGGCGTCGCGGATCCCCTGGTGGCCGAGGATGATTCCGCCGGTGGGGAAGTCGGGCCCTTTGATGTGGCGCATCAGTCCGTCGAGCTCGATGTCGGGATCCTCGATGTAGGCGACGGTGGCGTCGATCACCTCGCGGAGATTGTGGGGGGGGATGTTGGTGGCCATCCCCACGGCGATCCCGGAGGAGCCGTTGACGAGGAGGTTGGGAAAGCGCGCGGGGAGCACCAGGGGCTCGCGGCGGGAGCCGTCGTAGTTGGCGGCGAAGTCGACGGTGTCCATGTCGAGATCGCGCAGCATCTCGGTGGCGATGCGGGCGAGGCGCGCCTCGGTGTAGCGCATGGCAGCGGCGGGGTCGTCGTCGACGGAGCCAAAGTTACCCTGGCCGTCGACGAGCTCGGCGCGCATCGAGAACTCCTGGGCCATGCGTACGAGCGTGTCGTAAATCGCGGAGTCGCCGTGGGGGTGATAGTTGCCCATCACCTCGCCGACGATCTTGGCGCACTTGGCGTAGGAGCGAGTGGGCCCGAGGCCGAGCTCGTTCATGGCGTAGAGCACGCGGCGGTGTACGGGCTTCAATCCGTCGCGCACGTCGGGCAGTGCGCGCCCCACGATCACCGACATGGCGTAGTCGAGGTAGGCGGTGCGCATCTCCTCCTCGAGCGCGCGCGGTTCGATGTTCCCCCCGCCGATCACGTCAGTACTAGCTATCGCGAATCACCCCCTCTCTATACGTCGAGATTGACGACGGCCCTGGCATTCTCCTCGATGAATGCGCGGCGCGGCTCGACCTGGTCACCCATCAGCATCGAGAAGATGCGGTCGGCGGCGGCGGCGTCCTCGAGCGTGACCTGGGCGAGGGTACGGGTGGCGGGATTCATCGTGGTGTCGCCCAACTGCTCGGCGTTCATCTCTCCGAGGCCCTTGAAGCGCTGGAGTTTGACGCCCTTTTCGGCTACCGCCAACACGGCCCGGCGCAGCACCTCGAAGGAGGGGGCGCTCTCCCGAGCGTCGCCGAGGCGCACCTCGAAGGCGGGGGTACCGGCGAGCTCGATCAGCTGGCGGTGCACGGCGGCGAGCTGGCGGTACTCCTGGGAGTCGAACAGGCTGCGCTTGATGCGGTGGGTGCGAGCGAAGCCGGTGCGGGTTTCCACGGCCTTTACGCGCAGCTCCAGGGGGTCCTCTTCCAGCAGCTCGGTGGCGTGGGTCTCCCCTTCCAGGCCCTCCTTGGTGAGCAGCGCGACGGCGTCCTGCGCGCTCATCGCCTGCTCGTCGAGAAGGGTGGACTCCTCCAGGAACTGGACCATGTCGTGGCCGTGCGCGGCGCGTAGCGAGGAGGACCATCCTTCGTACTGCTTGAGCAGTCGGGTGAAGCGCTGCCAGCGACTCTCGGTGAGCTTGAACTGCGCGCCGTGGCGGTCGAAGACCGTGAGCTTCTCCCACTTGTCCGAAAGGAGGATGTCCTCGAGCTCGGAGTCCTTCTCGATGTAGCGCTCCCGCGAACCCTGCTTGAGCTTGTAGAGGGGGGGCTTGGCGATGTAGACGTAGCCGGCCTCGATCAGCTCGAGCATCTCGCGGAACAGGAGGGTGAGCACGAGCGTGCGGATGTGGGCGCCGTCGACGTCGGCGTCGGTCATGATGATCAGCTTGTGGTAGCGGGCGTTGCCGAGGTTGAACTCTTCGCGCACACCGGTGCCGATCGCGGTGATCAGCGCCTGGATCTCGGTGTTCTGCAGGACCTTGTCGATGCGGCTCTTCTCGACGTTGAGGATCTTGCCGCGCAGCGGCAGCACCGCCTGGGTGTGGCGGTCGCGGCCCTGCTTGGCGGAACCGCCGGCGGAGTCGCCCTCGACCACGAACAGCTCGGCAAGCGAGGGGTCCTTGACGGAGCAGTCGGCGAGCTTCCCGGGGAGGGTGGAGTTCTCCAGGGCGGACTTGCGCCTGGTCAAGTCGCGCGCCTTGCGTGCAGCGTCGCGTGCGCGCTGGGCCTGAACGGCCTTGACGATCACAGCGCGGGCCTCGCTGGGGTTCTCCTCGAGGAACTCCCCGAGGCCGGTGTTGACGATCGACTCCACGAAGCCGGCCATCCCGGGGTTGCCGAGCTTGGTCTTCGTCTGGCCCTCGAACTGGGGGTCGCGCAGCTTGACCGAGACCACCGCCGTGAGGCCCTCACGGACATCCTCGCCGGAGAGATTCTCCTCTTTCTCCTTGAGTAGCCCATGATCGCGGGCGTACTTGTTCAGGGTGCGGGTGAGTGCGGAGCGAAAGCCGGAGAGGTGGGCGCCGCCCTCACGGGTGTTGATGTTGTTGGCGAAGGAGTGGATCGACTCCTGATAGGAGGAGCTCCACTGCATCGCTACCTCTGCGGCGCCCTCTTCGCTTTCGCCGGAGAAGAAGATCACCTTGCGGTGGACGGTCTCACGGTTCTCGTTGAGGTACGCGACGAAATCCTCGATACCTCCCTCATAGCGGAACTCTGCGGAGTGGCCCTCGGCGCGCTCGTCGACGATCGAGATGTGCAGCCCGCGAGTGAGGAAGGCGGTCTCGCGTAGACGCTCCTCCAACGTGCGGAAGTCCAACTGGAGCGTCTCGAAGATGTCGGCGTCCGGGAGAAAGGTGACGGTGGTGCCCGTCCGCGCGCCTTTGGCGAGCGCCTCGCCCTTGCGCAGCTCACCCTGGGGAGCCCCGCGGGAGTACTCCTGTGTCCAGACGTGACCGTCGCGGCGGATCTCGACCTGCAGGCGTTCGGAGAGCGCGTTGACGACGGAGACGCCGACGCCGTGCAGTCCACCGGAGACCTTGTAGCCGCCGCCATCGCCAAACTTGCCTCCGGAGTGCAGCACGGTGAGCACGACCTCGACGGCGGGGCGGCCCTCTTTCTCGTGCATAGCGACGGGGATTCCGCGGCCATCGTCGGTGACCGTGACGGAGTTATCGGGGTGGATCGTGACCGAGACGTCGGTGCAGAAGCCCGCGAGGGCCTCGTCGACCGAGTTGTCGACGACCTCGTAGACGAGGTGGTGCAGGCCCATGACACCGGTGGAGCCGATGTACATGCCGGGGCGCTTGCGGACCGCCTCGAGTCCCTCGAGGACGGTGATGTCCTGAGCGTCGTAGCTGGCGTCGGCACCCACGGAGGAGCTACCGAGGTGTGCCTGCGAGTCGTTGCGTCCGTCTACGCTGTCGCTGCTGCCACTTGCGGCCAATGGGCCTCCACTATGACGTGAGAAAGCCCCGAAATCCGGGCACGATCAACCTCGGACCGGGGCACATTTGCTGTCGAGTAAACGATAGCACAAACACCCCTCGCACAACCCCTGGGCAGAGGCGTTAATGCCTGTAAATAGCAGGGAAAAAGCCCTCACAAGATTAGCCCGTGCGGCAACGCAACTTGTGTAAGACTTCAGCACCGAGAGCCTCGTTGAGACGCTCCAGTAGCTCGGGCGCCATCAGCTCCAACTCCTGCGACCAAGCCGCCGATTCACAGCCCACGGTCAAGACCCCGTCGCGCTCCGCCGTTGGGCGGGCGGCGGCGGCGATCGCCTCGCCGAGGGTAGCCTCCCAGCATGAGTGCACCCGGGCCAGGGTGCTGGCCGGCTGCAGGCTGGCGGCGAGGCCCTCGAGCGCACGCGAAATCGGGCGGGGAGCTGCCCTGCTCACGCGGCCAATGCCTCCTGGAGGATCGCCCCGGGCGCTACACGCAGGCGCGTGACCTGCGCGGAGCTCGCACCTGGAACATGGGCGAGGTCGGTGGTCGCAATCACACTCTGGCCGGTGGCGGTGAGCTCGGCGGCGAGAAGCTCGCGGCGTTCGGAGTCGAGCTCGCTCATCACGTCGTCCAGCAACAGCAGCGGGATCCGGCGGCGCTCGCGGGCGAGCACGTCGCGCTCGGCGAGCAACAGCGCGAGCAGTGCCAGGCGGAGCTCACCCTGAGAGCCGTAGCTGCGCAACTCCCGCCCGTCGCGCAGGAACGGGAGCTCGTCGCGGTGGGGGCCGTGGACGCCGAAGCCGCGCTCGATCTCGCCCTCCACGCGTTCCTGTAGCTCGGCGATGAACTGCCCCACATCCTGAGCGTGGGAGCGTGGTCGGTAGCGGAGGGCCGGCTCGCCACTCAAGCCGAGCTGGGTGGCCCGCGCGGCGAACGGCACGCGTAATAGCTCGACGGCACGCTCGCGGTCCTCACGCAGGGCAATCGCGTGGCGGGCCAGCTCGCTGTCCCAGGTGGGCAACGTCGAACGGGCGGCACGGCCGGTGCGGATCCGAGCGAGCAGCGCGTTGCGCTGCGCCAGCGCGCTGGCGTATGCACGGCGGGTCTCCGAGCGAGCGGGCCAAAGAGCTGCGATGAGGCGGTCCACGTGGGCACGGCGAGGAGCTGGAGGACCCTTGAGCAGGGCGAGGCGGTCGGGCATGAAGACGCCAAGCAGGGGCCGGGTCTCGATGTCGGTCAACCGCTCGACGGGAGCCCCATCGAGCGACATGCGCTTCGCCGAACGCTCGGCCTGCGCAGCCGGAGCGTAACCCACGCTCAGCCGATGGCGCTGCTCACCGTCGGCGAGGCTCACCTCGACGCGCGTTGCCTGCTCACCAAAGCGTACGAGCTCGCGGTCGTTGCGGGCGCGCAGAGCGTGGCCGGTACATCCGAAGTAGAGCGCCTCCATGAGATTGGACTTGCCGGCACCGTTGGGGCCGTGGAGAACCGTCAGGCCGGGGCCGAGGCTGGCCTCCGCACGGGCGTAGGTACGAAAGTCGCGCAGCGTAACGCTGAGGACGCGCACAGCGCCTCCTCAGGCGTTGAGACGGATGGGCATGACGAGGTAGACGAAGTCTCCGGTGTCGGGGGACTCGATCAAGCCCGGACGTAGAGGGCTTATGAGCTTCAGCACAAACTCATCGGTGTCGATGCTCTCGAGGCCGTCGCGGAGGAACTCGGGATTGAAGCCGATCTCAAAGGACTCTCCATGGAAGGGCACCGGGACCGTCTCGCTGGCCTCGCCGACATCTGGAGTCTGGGCTGAGATCGTGAGCTCGCCCTCGCGGAAGGCCAGGCGCAGAGGAGCGTTCTTCTGAGCGAGCAGGCTGATACGCCGAACGACACTGGTGAGCTCCTCGGTGGCCAGGCGTAGCTCGTGCTCCACGGACTCGGGAATCAGCTGGCGATAGTTGGGGAACTGCCCGTCAATCAGGCGCGATGAGAGGACCACTCCGTCCAATTCGAAGACAACCTGGTTCTGCCCGACCCCCGCGCTCAGCTCAGCACTCTCGGACTGCTGGGCGATGCGAGCAAGCTCCTGTAAGGCTCGGGCCGGGACGTTGGCCTCCAGACTCCCCTGGAGAGGGGCTGCGAGCGTGGTGCGCTTCACGCTGAGGCGGTAGGAGTCGGTCGCCACCATTCGTAGCTCCTGTTCGGCCGCGGAGATCAGGATGCCGGTGAGGACCGGGCGAGTCTCATCCCGAGAGGCCGAGCGCGCGACCCGTTCGACGGTCTGCACGAAGGCCTCGGCGGGGAGTGCCATCCGCGTCTCATCGGTCGCGGTTGGGAGCGCTGGAAAGTCCTCGGCGCGTAAGGTCCGTAGATGGAATGAAGCACCGCCACAAAGCAGCTCTACGTCCTGCTGTTCGGAGCGGAGCTCCAAGCTGACAGTGGGAGAGGGTAGAGCCCTGACGACATCGAGCAGTAGGCGGGCGGGCAACACGACTTGCCCGGGGCGGACTATCTCGGCCTGAAGGGAGACGCGCAGGCCGACCTCCATATCGGTGGCGAGGAGCTCTGCGTGCTCCTCGGTCGCGTTGAGCATGACCCCGGAGAGGGCCTGCACAGCGCTCCGCGTCGAAGCGACTCGGGTGACTGTCTGGAGCTGCGTTAGGAGTTCGGCGGTCGGGAGGGAAAGCTTCATCTCTGGCTTTGGGTATAGGAGATTGGGGAAGTTGGGGCTGTGGAAATGTGGATTGAGAGGTGGGGGAAGGGAATCGGCGGCGTATGGTTGGGGGTAGCCTGTGGAAGTGTGGCAAGCGCGCCGGTCAGCAGTGGTGTTGTTGAAGTTCTGTACGCAGCTCTTCCACAGCTTCTCGACAGGCTTGGTCTGTGAGGATTCGCTGCTCGGTTCGACGACAGGCATGTATAACGGTCGTATGGTCGCGCCCACCAAAGTGGCGTCCGATCGAGGGTAGGGACTCGGTGGTCAGCTCGCGTGCGAGGAACATGGCGACCTGCCGTGGCCATGTAATGCGCGTTGTCCTCGAGGCAGAGATGAGCTCCTCGGAGCTCACCCCGAAGTGCCGACAGGCGGCGGCGTGGATGTCGGCAAGCGAGCGGGGCGTGGTGGTGGGGCGTGGGTAGAGGTTGTCGAGGACCTCGGAGGCCAGGTCGGAGGTGAGGGGGCGAGCGGTGAGTGAGCTATAGGCGACTACTCGGATGAGGGCGCCCTCGAGCGCTCGAACGTTGTGGGTGATGCGGCTGGCGATGGTTTCGAGGGTCAGCGGGTCGGATAGCTCGATGCCATCTTGGTTGGCGCGCTTGCGGAGGATTGCGAGGCGGGTATTGAGGTCTGGGGGTTGTATGTCGGCCACGAGACCCGCTTGGAAGCGCTCGCGCAGCCGGTCTTCGAGGGCCTGGAGATCGCGCGGAGGGCGATCGGAGGTGAGGACTAGCTGTGCCCCGGCTTCGTGGAGGGCGTTGAAAGTGTGGAAGAACTCCTCCTCTGTGCGGGCCTTGCGCTCGAGGAATTGGACGTCGTCGATGAGCAGGACGTCGAGGTGGCGAAAGCGCGCCTTGAAGTTTCCCATGCGACCTTCGCCGAGCGCGACCTGGAACTCGCTGGTGAAGGTCTCGCCGGTGGTGGAGCGGACGTTGAGCCCGGGGCTGTGGCTGAGCACGAGGCTGCCGACTGCGCGCAGGAGGTGGGTCTTGCCGACGCCGGGCGGGCCACAGATGAAGAGGGGGTTGTAGGCCTGGCCTGGTAGCTCTGCGACTGCTAGTGCAGCTGCGTGGGCGAGGCGATTGCAGTCCCCGATCACGAACTGCTCGAAGGCGAAGCGCGGGTTGCCTGGGGGTTCGGGCAGGGGGCCGGAGGGTGGCTGTGGTGCTCGGCGTGGAGGGTGTGTGGTCGCGATGGCGTCGCTGTGGGTGTGGTGGCGGACGGCGGCGGGTGCAGGGCTTATGGCTGGAACGAGCTGCACGGTGATGCCGGGGCCGAGAATGTCGCTCGCGCATAGTTGCAGCAGCCGCCCGAAGCGTTCGTGGATCCACGTACAGGAGCGCGGGTGGGCTTGGAGCACGAGTCTGTCGCGCTCGAGTTGATGTGGCTGTAGGGGCTTGAGCCACACGCGGTAGGTGGAGTCGTCGACCGACTCGACGAGCTTGTCCTGTATGTGGGACCAGATTTGCTCGAGCTCGGTGTTCACGGCAGCGACGATCGACTCCTCGGGGAGGGGTGGGTGGGAAGCTCTCTGCGGGGCCCGTGAGGACCCGGAGAGTCGAATATACTCGAAGGTCTGGGAAGGTTTGGGCCTGGGGGTTGGTGGCGCCCCGCAATTGGCGAGAAATTCCTGCGCTCGCGCTTTCGCCGGCGTCGGTGGCTGTGTGTGGTGGCTCAACCGTCCCAGGCTGCGGGGAGGTCTCTATACTTAGGCGCCGGCCGAGCGAGCTCGTACGCTCGGCGGTCGGCCGTGGCGCAGGTGCATATCCCATAGACCCGAAGGCGATCGATGAAGCGGACCTATCAGCCAAAGAAGCGTAAGCGGGCTCGTGCCCACGGGTTTCGTGCCCGCATGATGACGCGCAGCGGTCGGCTGATCCTCAAGCGCCGCCGCGACAAGGGTCGCAAGCGCCTATCAACGTGAAAGCGATGGCGCCTCCTCGCGCTGCTCACCGGGGACGCCTCTCGCGCAGCGCGGAGTTTGAGCGTGTGTATCGCCACGGGCGCTCCTCGGCGAATCGCCACCTGGTTCTCTACTGCTTTCCCAACGCTGCGGTAGAGCGCCCGCGCCTGGGGCTGTCGGTTTCCCGCAAGGTTGGCGGCGCGGTCGAGCGAAATCGCATCAAGCGGCTGCTGCGGGAGGCTTTTGGACGCGTCGAGGGATCTCTTGGTGGTGGCCAGGACTTGGTTCTGGTGGCCCGCCCGCAAGTCAGGGGCCTGGCTGAGCGGGAGGGCCAGGCGGGTATCGACGCGTCGTTGGGCGAGCTACTCGATCAGGCCGGCCTGCGCAATCCCGGGCCGGAGCAGGATGTGGGTGGGCCGCGGTGAGTGCGCGCGCGGCTCGTTCACTGGCTAGCTTCCCGATTGTCGTGTACCAGCGGGTCATATCGCCAGGCCTCCCACGGCGTTGTAGATACGAGCCGACCTGCTCGCGCTATGCGGTACGGGCGATTGAGGAGTACGGCATACTGAGGGGCTTGGTGCTCGCTGCCTGGCGCCTGCTGAGGTGCAATCCGTGGAGTCCCGGGGGATTTGACCCGGTGGGGGACCAGCGCTTGTTCAAAGCTCACCCACCAGCTGGGTGTCGAGGCTAAAGGGAAAAGGACGCCTGGAGGCGGCACACCGTCGTAGCGGTAGCTGACTCTCCCAAACCCCACCGATATATGCCGATCTTCGCGAACATCATCCAGGAAGCGTTTTCGCCCCTGATCTCGCTGTTCGAAGCGATCTTGGTCTTCATCCACAGCCACCTCGTGGGTGGGAGTTGGGGCCTTGCGATCGTGGGGCTCACCGTCGTGGTGCGCGCGGTGATGCTACCCCCGACCTTCAGCCAGTTCCGGTCGATGCGCAAGATGCAGTTGCTGGCTCCCGAGATGAAGGCGCTGAAAGAGAAGTACAAGGACGACAAACAGCGCCAGAACGAGGAGATGATGAAGCTCTACCGGGAGAACAAAGTCAACCCGTTCGCTTCGTGTCTGCCGCTCGCGCTGCAGCTTCCGGTGTTCATCTCGCTCTTCTACATGCTGCGGACGGACCTCAAGAAGCGCATTTGCGGGCCCGCCCTGCAGGCGCACGGCATCGTTACTACGAAGGCAATCGAAAAAGCGACCTGCAACCAGGTCGCTCCGCACTCTGCGAAGTTCCTATTCGTGCCGGACATCACAGCAAAGGCCACGGGTGTGGTGCTGGTGGTGCTGCTCGTGCTCTATCTGGCATCGCAGATCACCTCCACCCTGCTGATGAGCGCGAGCGCGGAACCGAGTCAGCGCTGGCTGATGCTCGGTCTACCACTGATCTTCCTGGTGATCTTGGTTCGCTATCCAGCGGGGCTCCTGATCTACTGGATAACGACCAATGTATGGACGATCGTGCAGGGCTACTTCGTGCGGCGCAGTATCGGCGCCCCCCCACCCCCTGCGGGTAAGGTTGCGGCGCCTTCGAATGGGGGGACATCGAACGGGAAGGCCAGCGGTTCGCAGGGTGGCGGGGTTGCTGGAGGGGGGGAACCGGCGCTGGCGGGAGTCGGCACCGGGGCGGCGCCTCCGCCGCCACCGCGCAAGAAGAAGAAACGCTCTGGTAGGCGTCGATGAGTGAGCTGTCTGAGGTCGAGGGGGATGGGGTGCGGGAGCCTGAGGACCTACTCGTGGAGCTACTGGAGGAGGTGGCGGATGGCCTTGATTTGGACTGCGAGGTGAGCGTTGAAAGCCGAGATGGTGCGCTCTGGGGGTGTCTGGAGGGAGAGGATCTGGGTCTCGTGATCGGCAGGCGGGGTCAGACGATCGACGCGGTGCAGCACCTGGCGCAGCGGATTGTCTATCACGGGGGTGCGGCGGGATCGCGAGTGGTGATCGATGCCGACGGGTACCGTGAGCGCCGCGCGCGTATGCTGGAGGAAGAGGCGGATGACGCGGTTGAGGAGGCTTTGCAGCTGGGTGGCGCTGTGGAGCTTGCACCGATGCCGGCGTCGGAGCGACGGGTCGTACACGAACATCTGCGCGATCGGGGCGATGTACGAACGCATAGCGAGGGCGAGGAGCCGGAGCGCTACCTGGTGATATCTCCGGTCACGGAGTAGCGACAAGGCCCGTGTCGGGGCGGCCCGCGAGACACGATGCCGCCGGCCGGGGGCGTGCAGAGGAGGGCTGGTCGGTGACTATCGCTCGCGGTGAGGTGGAGTGTTTCACGTGAAATCAAACGACCCGCCCGCTCGCGTGGCGGCGCGCCTTGGGGAGCTGTGTGAGCGGTACGCCCTGAGCTCGAGTCAGCGCAGCCAGCTCGATGCGCTCCTTGGCGGGCTCGCGGGTGCGAATTGGGCTCCAACGGCGGTGCGCGACCCGGTGGGCGCAGTCGATGTGCATGTGGCGGACTCGCTGGTGGCGCTAGAGCTCGATGTGCTTGGAGGGGCAGGGCGGATCGCTGATCTCGGGGCTGGCGCTGGCTTTCCGGGGCTCGCATTGGCGGTGGCTCTACCCACGGCAGAGGTGTCGTTGATCGAGAGCCAGGCGCGCAAGTGTGCGTTTATGGAGGCCCTCTGCGCGCGGGCGGCGATCGCCAACGCCCGGGTAGTGTGCACGCGGGTGGAGGAGTGGGCTGGGGGGGTGAATGGGAGTGATGTGGTGCTGGCCCGCGCGTTGGCTGCCCAGGCGGTGGTGGTGGAGTATGCGGCTCCGCTGCTGCGCGGTGGCGGCAGCCTGCTCGATTGGCGTGGGCGCAGGGATCCGAGTGAGGAGCGTGCAAGCGCAAGCGCTGCCGAGGCGCTGGGACTCGAGCTCCGGCAGATCCTGCGGGTTGAGCCTTACGTGGGCGCCCGCGAGCACCATCTACATCTATACGTCAAGACCGGGCCGACACCGGCGGGGTTTCCACGGCGTGTAGGGATGGCCCGTAAGCGCCCGCTTGGGTGAGGGGTCTCTCCGACCGTGATTGGCGCTAGCGTGCGGAGCACAATGGGGACGGTTTATGCGATCGCCAACCAGAAGGGCGGGGTTGGCAAGACGACGACGACGGTGAACGTGGGCGCGTGCATCGCGGAGGCGGGCTACAAGACGCTGTTGGTGGACGTGGACCCGCAGGCCAATGCGACCGTTGGGCTCGGCCAGCCCCGTACGTGTAGTCCCGGTCTGTACGAGCTGTTGACCGGGTCGTGTACCGCGAGCGAGGCGATGACGCAGACGGGGATCCCCGACCTGACCTTGATGGCGGCGGGTCCGGGCCTCGCGGGCGCAAACGTGGAGCTGCCTCGAATGGATGGATTCGAGGGCCATCTGCGCAGGAGCCTGGGACGGGTAAGGGAGCAGTTCGAGTACATCCTCTTGGACTGTCCCCCTTCGCTGGGGCCGCTGACGGTGTGCGCCCTGGTCGCAGCGGACAGAGTGATCGTGCCGGTGCAGACCGAGTACTTTGCGCTCGAGGGATTGGCGGGCCTGTTGGAGACGCTCGAGTTGGTCCGCCGGGAGCTGAATCCCGGTCTAACGGTGGCGGGGATGCTGCTTACCATGCATGACAACCGAACTCGTCTGGGCCGCGACGTGGAGCGGGAGGTGCGCGAGCACTTCCGGGAGTTGGTGTTCAACACGGTGATTCCCCGTAACGTTCGTGTGGGGGAGGCCCCGAGTTACGGCCTGCCGGTGACTCACCACGATCCGCATAGCTCCGGTGCAGAGGCCTACTTCGAGCTCGCCAAGGAGGTCGCGGCTCGTGGCTGAGCCTGAGCGGATCGTGGATCGCCGCCTCGCGGCGTCCTCCCTCGCTCGTGTGCGTTTGCACACCACGCTCGGTGCGTCCTTGCCAGCCGCCGCCCACGATCCGCTCAGGAGGAGAGCCGGCTCATTGGTAGGTTGCACTGCTGAGGGGGGGAGGTGTGGCTAAGCCTAGGCCGGGAATGGGACGGGGGCTGGAGGCGATCCTGTCGGTGTCCGCGGCGACCGCCGCGAAGGAGGAGTTGCGTGAGGTGCCGGTGCAGGCGATCTCGCCCAACCCGCGCCAGCCGCGCCGGCGTTTTGACGAGGGGGCGCTCGAGGCCTTGGCGGGATCGCTGGGGGAGCGAGGGGTACTGCAGCCGGTGCTGGTGCGACCAAAGCCTGAGGGCACGTATGAGTTGATCGCGGGAGAGCGGCGCTGGCGAGCTGCGCAGATTGCTGGGCTGGAGACGATTCCTGCGTTGGTTCGTCCCCACGACGACGCGGCGGCGCTGGAGCTGGCTCTGATCGAGAACATGGCGCGTGAGGATCTCAACCCGGTGGAGGAGGCGAATGCCTGTGCGGCGCTGGTGGAGGAGTTGGGCCTCACGCGCGAGCAGGTGGGCAAGAGGGTGGGTCGCGGGAGGGTCGCGGTCTCGAACCTGTTGCGTCTGCTCGAGCTCCCGGACGGGGCGCTGGAGCTGTTGGAGAGCGGCGCGCTCAGTGAGGGACACGGGCGTGCGTTGCTGTTGGCGAAGGACCACACCGTTCGTCATCGTCTGGCGCGCGCGGCGGTGGCAGAGGGCTGGTCGGTACGAACGGCAGAAGATCGCGCGCGCCGTGCGAACGGGGGCGCGAGTGACGATGGGGGCAGCGGTGGCGCACGACGGGGGGCAGGGTTGGGGGCGCGTGAGGTGCATCCCGACCAGGAGGCGGCGGCAACAGAGATCGAGGCGGCGCTGGGACGCGCACTGGGCGCGGATGTCAGGGCTCGCCCGGCTGCGAACGGGGGTTATAGGGTCGAGCTTTCCTTCGGCTCTAGCGAGGAGGCTTTGGCGCTCGCAGAGCGTCTTGGCGTCCGGGCACCGGCGTAGGTCACACCGAGCCGGGCGCCGATGCGGTGGCGGAGTCTCTCCCCGTCTGCTCTGGATGGCCACTGCTCGTCCCCACTAGCTCCTGGACCGATGAGCCCCCACCCGCGCGGACGCGACGAGCGAGCTCACGGTTCATCTGTGCGGGCCAGGCGGGCCCTCCGTAGACGAAGCCGGTGTAGGCCTGCACGAGGGTCGCACCGGCGAGGATTCGTAACCACGCATCCTCGGGCGTCTCGATGCCGCCAACGGAGATCAAAACGAGGCGTTCGCCCACGCGCGCGTGAAGACGCTCGAGGACCTCCAGGGCGCGAGCCTTGAGGGGAGCACCCGAGACCCCGCCACCGTCGATCGAGACCGGAATATCGGCGGGCGCCAAAAGACCGCTGCGGTCGACCGTCGTATTGACAGCCACGATCCCGCTGAGCTCGAGGCTCACGGCCAGGTCGGCGACGGCGTCGAGTTGATCGCCGCTGAGATCGGGGCCGATCTTGATTAAGAGTGGCACCTCGACCCCGCTCGCCGCGAGCGCGCTCCTAACCGTGGTGATGAGTGGCCGGAGGAGCTCGACGGCCTGCATCTCGCGTAGCCCGGGGGTGTTAGGGGAGCTGACGTTGAGGACGACATAGTCCGAATATCGCGCCAGCTGCCGAATACTGGCGGTGTAGTCGGCCCCGGCGCTTGCCAGTGGCGCGGTCTTGCTCTTGCCCACGTTCACGCCGACGGTCACTCGCCCAGAGCGTTTGCGCAGGCGCTCGGCGACGACCTCGGCACCTGGATTTGGGAATCCCATCCTGTTCAGAAGCGCGCGATCGCGGACGATCCGCACCACACGGGGGCGCTCATTGCCGGCCTGGGCCGCGGCGGTGACGGTGCCGATCTCGACGAACCCAAAGCCGAGTGCGCCGAGGCTGTCGAACCAGCCGGCATCCTTGTCGACACCGGCGGCCACGCCGAGAGGGCTCGGAAAGGTGAGTCCGAGCGCTCGGACCTGGAGGCACGCATCGGGCTTGCCGGCAACCCGCTCCAGCACCGCGCGACCCCCGGGAATTGCGATGGCCACACGCAACATGCGGGAGGCGAACGCATGGGCGGCCTCGGGGTCGATGTGTTGCAGGATTGATTTGAAGAAGAGGCGATAGATCAAGGCGAAACCCAGGCCTCGCTACTGAGGCAAGACGCGATCCTCGGGGATCGTCCGATGGTGGCAGCGTACCGAGCATCGGCCTCTGTGGGCCACGCAGGAGCTCTCGGCGCTACGATTATCGGCGAGTGCATAGCTCACGCGAGCACGGCTGTTCCATAGTAGTTCCACATATGGCACTTCTATGCTGCGGACAGGCTGGCCCGAGCGGTGCATCTTTAGCAAGGGCGATTAGCTCAGTCGGTTAGAGCGCTTCTCTGATAAGGAAGAGGTCCCAGGTTCGAATCCTGGATCGCCCATAGCCGAATCGCCTGTATTGGAGCGGGATTCGGTGTATAACGGCCTTTCGCTCCATCACATCTGAGCTGGTTCCGGCGATCCGTCTGCCATTATCTGCCACTTCGCCTCCGTGGTGTCCACGAAGAACGGGCGGCTGCACTGCGCGGGTGGCGAGATTTTCGGCAAGCTCTCGAAGCTAGAACGGTATGTCGTCGTCCCCGCTGGCAGCCGGAAAGAGCGCGAAGTCTGACTCATCGACGGGAACATCCTCGGCGCTCGCCGAGCGTTGGTCCGTCACCCGGGCTAGTGAGGAGTCGCGTTCTATCGCCAGACCGACGATGAACTCATCGAAGACAGCCGCGAGTCCGAGGGCGAGCCGCGCATAGGGTTCCGGGAGGGGCTTCTCGTCGCGCCCCTGTCCGTGCCCGCCCAGGTGGTTGCGCATCCACGGCAGCGCGAGCATGACCTGGCTGACGAAGCCTCCACGCAGCTCCTCGGGCAGGCCGCCGAGCCAACCAGCAGCCTGCAAGGACTCGATGAGCGGTTTTGCGGCCAGATGACCCTCCTCGCCAAGCGCCGCCTTCATAGTGCTCTCGAACGACTTGCCGGCGTTATGCACGGCTCCCCTCATGTCCCGGTCAGCGAGGTTGTGCTGCGCGGACAGCATCTCCTGGGCCGCGCCCTCGAAGTGGACGGAGTGCAGCGTCTCCTGGCTGCTGGCGACCACCTGCTCATGGACGAACACGGCATCGAGCAGCACGAACTGGCCGTCGAGCATCCGCCAGGCCGCATCCTCCTCGCCCAGCACGCGGTTGAGGTCGGTGCTGAAGGCGGCACGGCTTCCATCTTCGAGCTGGAGATAGAACAGCTCGACGGCATCGAGCACTTCCTCGCCGGGGCACTGCGCGAGCCACTGTTTGAGGTCTACTTTCACGCCTTTGACTCTGAGCCCGCTCAGCCCGTTAACGTCGAGCAGACCAAGCCGAGTCTGCTCCATCAAGTCGGTCGTCTCGGTCCAGTTGTCCGTCGAAGAAGGCTGGTAGGTGAAGCTCTCATTGTGGTTGAGCATCAGCCGCCACAGGCGTCCGCGCAGGCGTTCGTCAAGGCTGACATCGAACTGGCCGGCGGCGAGGGCGCGACGATGGCGCTTGCTGAACACGGACATGCAAGCAAGCGTAGCCAGGTCTGATATGTCGCGGTGTTTGTCAAGTGGGCAGGGTTGATCGCGCCTGGTTGAGGGGCGTTGGTTGTGGTCGGGAGGCCGGGACGCCGGACTCGGTGTCGGCGTTGCCAGTCTGATGATGCGGGGGTTGGGTACCCCAGGGCCCGGTTTCGTGCTGCCGGCTTGCGCTTTCTAGAAACGGGCATGGCACCCTTTGCAGTGCTGCCCATAGACCGATCGCGCGTGCCGGCCGCTGATGGCCCGGCGCCCCGGCCTCCCGGCCGGTAGGGCTGTCGGCTGGGGTCAGTCGGCGGTTGCTGCTGCCCAGAGGAAGCACGCGAGCTCACGGGCACAGGCGACGACAATCACGTTGTGCGCCTTGCCGCGGCCGCGCATCCGGTGATAGACACGGTGCAGCCGCTGCTGGGCACGGTTAGCGATCTGCAAGACGTGGTCGGGCTGGCCCTGCTGACGGTTTCGGAGTGTCGCCCCGATCCGTGGTGGGCGTCCGTAGTGCCAGGCCGACTCGACGAGCAGCCGGCGAGCGAAGCCCGATCCCGTCTTGGTGATCGAGCCCTGATGGGATGTCTCGCCGGACTGGTGAAGGGACGGGATCAGCCCGAGCCATGCGCTCAGTGCGTTCGCTCGGTGAAAGCGTTGCCAGTCCCCGCCGAGCTCGAGGTGCAATGCGAACGCTGTCAGGGTGTCAACGCCCCGGAAGCAGCGGAGCCTCGCGATGGTCGGCCACCACTGCTCGTCTTCTGCCAGGCGCGAGAGTCGCTCGGCGATCGCCGCCTTGCGCGCGCTCAGACCATCGACGGAGGCAATCAGATCAGCGAACACCAGCTCTGAGGCCGTCTCATCGAACTGTTGAGCCGCGAGCCAGCGCCGGTGGGCAACAGTCCAGGTCGAGGGCTCGGGGTAGATCCGGCCATGGCGCAACAGCATCTTTGAGACCCGGTGACGAGCCGTCATCAAATCCCTCCGGCACGCATCGTGCGCGCGCATCAGCTCGCGGGCGGCCTCCACCTCGACGGGTGGGACCACGACGGTGGTTAGCGACCCGGCGAGCAGCAGCCGCGCGAGCAGCTCCGCGTCCTTGCGGTCGGTCTTCACTCGATCCGACGGGCCCCGGGGTGTCTTGCCAGGAGCGATCACCTCGACGGCCACACCGGCAGCGCTCGCGGCGCGATAGAGCCCGAACCCGGTCGGGCCGGCCTCATAGCAAGCACGCACCGGGCCAGGCAAACCCGTAAGCCACGCGACCGGCTCCTCGACGCCCGGCCCGAACCGCGCGCGCAGCAGCTCACCCGTCGAGACGTCAATCGCCGCAGCATGCGTCGAGCGGGCATGGACATCGAGCCCCACATAAGTCACCATTCCGGTCATGGCCGGACCTCCTCATTGAATTGGGGTCAGCCGGAGCCATTCTCCGGCCAGACAAACCCCCGCGAGGAGTGTCCGGCCTACCCCGGCGGTCAACCCAACGGGCGACCTACGACATAGGGTCTAGGGACGATGCGCTCCCTCTACGCCGAGGCCGATCCGGCGTCGCCGCCGGTGGCCTGCCACGGCAGCGTGAGGTCCAATCCCCGCATCGCCCGCACGGCTTCGAGCTGCTCACGCAACCGGGGGTCCTCGACGGCCTCCAGCTTCACCGACCCGAGCATCTCGACCAGCTCGGCAGGCGTCTTGCCAACCTTGGCTTCGAGTCTCGGTCCCGCGACAGCATAGAGTTCAACGCCGATCTTCCCGCAGTCGAGCGCCACCTGCTCGACCTGCTCGACCGCAGCGTCTATCCCTTCGCCACTGATGATCGCTCCGACGATTTCGGGGCACTCGAACATATGGTGGATGATGCGGTTGCGGCGGCCGATGGCATCGTCTATCCGCGCTTCGAGGTCAGGGGGAATATCCAACTTCCGCAAGAGGCCGAGCCGCTTCCCAGCGGAGGCTTCCTCCAGGTAGGCGAACTCCTCCTCAGCCGGGAACTGGCTCTCCCGGTCATCGCGGAGCTGTACGACCAGCAGCAAGAGCACGACCTCCAACAGGTTCGCGCCCCACACGAGCCGGCCTATAGCGCGAAGCAGAGGGTCAGTGCGCTCGTCCTGTCCCGCCTCGAAGTAGGCGGTGACTGAGGGCAGGTCATCGAACAGCATTTACGTGTGCTTGACGAGGGACGCGCCGCTTCATGTCCGCGCCTGTGCCTCGGACGGCTCTGGCGCACCGCTGCTCGCTGGCACATAAAAGTCGATATCGCCTTCTTGGTGGCCGTCGGTGTTGCTCGCCGTTACGCGCCAACGCACAGGCACGGTCTTGCCCGTCATCGCCGGCGCCAGCGCGAGCAGGAGCGGTTCCAGCCTTGTGCGTCGTATGCGGGCGTATCCGCAGCGCAGATGGTTTGCACCGGGCTCGCCGAGGGAAAGGACCCCCGCCGCGATGACTCCTCGATCTCGGCCTCCTCGCCGGCGACAGCCCCGGATCGAAACGCGCCCTGGATCGAGCCCGTTCTCGGCGACCCGGAATGGCGGTCCTACATGTGGGGCTCGATCGTGGCCCTCTACGGCCGCTACCCGCACGCGCTGGCGCACCTGAAAGACGGCTGGTGGGAGGACGCCGCACACGTCGAGGTGCTGTGCGCGCTCGTGGTCTGGCGCGACTGGATCGACCAGGTCGCGGAGGACCCGCGGCACGAGCTGGCGTTCCACGCGCAGCTCTCCGACTACAGCCGAGAACTCCGTCAAGAAGGCGGCGGCGTCACGCGGGCATGGCAGCCCGGCGCCGCGCCGGACGGGTGGACTCGTTGATCGCTGAACGCGACGCGAACGAAAGGCAGCACCGAGGGCTCCCAGGGCGGGGTGGCTCAACTCTGTGTGCGCCGCCACGCTCAGTCGTCGATTGAAAGCGTGAACTGCCCAGCCGGGAAGATTGCGATGTGGATGCCGAGCCGTTTACCGCGCGAGTTGCGCTCCCGGTATTCGCGCAGGACATAGCCAGCTAGCTGAACACCTTCGTGCATGACAGCGATGACTCTCGGCGCAAGCTCGGCCGGGACGTATCCGACCTGCGTCTTTCCGGAGCCGTCATAGACGGCAACGGCGCTCGGGTCGACAGGATTGTTCGGCTCCGCCCTGAGAGCGAGAAAGGAGCCCGTCGCAAAGCAGGCCTTGGGCAGGGCCTGCGGACGGTAGGTCACGCCTGCGACGTGGCAGAAGAACGCGCGGGGGTCGGAAGTCTGGTGCTCGGCCTCTGTGTAGAACCGGCCATCCTCGTCGATTGGGGAGTAGCCGCCACACCAAATCCGGCTACCGTCGTTTGCCACGAACGTGTGCGTGTCGTCGAGGACGGCAATCTTAACCGAGCCGTTCTGCGATGCGGCAGCGGTCGCCGCCGATCTAAACCCTAGTCGTTCGAGAAGCCCCATTTCCCTTCACGCGTCAGGATAACAGCGGTCCGAATAGCGCCAACTGACTAAATCGCGTCAGCCGACGGCAACAGCGCCCGTGCAGCGATCGCGTCGGGGGCGGTCGGGATCGACGTCAACCCGACGCTGGCTGACCATCGCGTTTCTTTAGAGGGCATGGGCGGGGACGAGGCGCTTGAGCGGCGGTTCGCGAGCAGCACGTATCGCGGTTGAGCGCCGCCGCTACGACCCCGCCGGTCTTTACGACGCCCGAGTTTCTCAGGGACCGTCAATGTCCGTGAGGTGTGCGCCTACGAGCTCAGTAGTGCGATCTCGTCACTGGGTGGCGCGTTGCGTAGGCGACTACCGAGTTCTCGCATCACGAGGTCGGCGGCGGTGTCGGGGTCATAGCCGGCGGGTGTGTTGGTCACAAGGGCGTCGAGGTCGCGAAGGAACCGCGTGCTGCTCAGCTTGGCGGCGAGGTTGTCGCGTAGTTCGGGGAAGCTGAAGGTGGCGCCGCGCATGTAGTGGTTAAAGCCGGCGACGATCTGATCGGGGTCGATCTTCAGGATGGTGAGGCCGAGCCAGAGGTCGAAGAGGTCGCGTCCCTTGCTGCGCTGGTAGAGCGCACGCAGCTTGGTGGCGAGTAGCTCGCTGGTCTCGTAGGTGGGGATGTCGGCTGCGCCGCTCCACCAGGAGGTTTTGACCGTGTGGCGTATGGTCTTCAGGGTACGGTGGGGCTCGGTCTCGGCGATGTTCATCTCGATCTTGATACGGATGCGACCGATGCCTTCGGTCGGCTGCGAGTCGAGGTAGACGTGGACCATCTGCCCTGAGCGTTGGCGGCTTGAGACGGTGAGCCCGAGGCGCTCGGCGAGGGCTCCGAGGGCCTGCGTGTATGGCTTGATGCCGGTGTGGGTTCTGCGGACGTAGTCGAGATCCTCCGAGTAGCGCAGTGGGGTGGGGAGGTGGAGCTTGTGCAGGCAGGTGCCGCCGCGCATCGCGAGCTCGGGGCCGAGCACATCGTCGCGGGCGATTTCGATCATGAGGCGGGAGAGCAGGAGGTCCTGCTCGATCTGGACGGGGTTCGGCCAGGGAGCCCTGGAGCGCCACGCGATGAGAGCGGGGCGGTCGATCACAGGTCTGCTTCCACGTTGCCGTTGACCTGGAGGTTCCAGCGTGGGTCGATCGGGCCGCGTGCGGGGAGCGCACGGACGAGGCGCGTCGGGTAGCCGCCGTCGGCGCACGCGACCTCGCGTAGCGGTTCGAGGTCGAGATCGTCGCGGTGTTGGTCGAGCAGCCACCCGAGGCGCCGGGCGACCGAGCGAGAACGAACCGCCGCGAGCCGGGCAAGTTGTGGCACGTCGAGGTCGCCGATCTCGACGATTACGGTGGCAACGTTGCTCAGTCCCCCCGCGTCGTCGGGGTGGATGACGAGGTCCACGAGAGTTGTCTCGCGTGTAGCGAGCTGGATGCGCCCGGTGTCCACCTGGCGTTCTTCGGTCGCCATCTCGCTGAGGTGCTCGTTGGTGTAGAAGCGAAGACGGACCCGCTCGATGTCGCGGCCGGCGACGTGGCGGTCCACCATCACCTGAAAGACCTGCGGCGCCTGATGTGCCGCTCCGTGCATCGCCGCCGCGGTGAGCAGGCTGACGTAGTACGCGCGTCCGAGCGCTCGCATCATCCCGTCGATGAACAGCTCGCCCGGCAGGGTGCCCCACGCGCGGTACTCGGCCGGGATCACGACATGGAACCCGCGCGCCGGCGAGAACATCGCGCCTCGGTGACGCAGGCGCTGGAGGCCGGGATAGACGTGCGCGGTTGGGATGCCTGCGAACTGGGCGGCTTCGTCCGACGTGACCCAGTAGCGTCCCTCGGCAAGCAGCGCATCGGGAAGGTCGGTCATAGGCGGCATATTGGCTAGTCTAACGCCTACCGTTGGTTAGCTCAAAATACCGACACCAGCATCATGCCCCTCGCCGGCTGCGAGGTCGCTCTGCGATCCGGCGTAGACAGGGCTCGGGGGCAACCCCGACGTGCTCCGTCGCAAATGGCAGCCCTGCCAATATCGGCCGGAATCGCCCGCAAACTGCGACCATTCTGCCGAGCTGCCGCAGGGGCTTCTCCCGCCTGATCTCCGCTGGCCGTGCGGGATTCGGGCCGCCGCACCCAGTTAGCCAGCACTCTCTGATAAGGAAGAGGTCCCAGGTTCGAATCCTGGATCGCCCATAGCCGAATCGCCTGTATTGGAGCGGGATTCGGTGTATAACGGCCTTTCGCCCCGCCACGTCTGAGCTGGCTCCGGCGATGACTCCTCGATCTCGGCCTCCTCGCCGGCGACAGCCCCGGATCGAAACGCGCCCTGGATCGAACCCGTTCTCGGGGACCCGGAATGGCGGTCCTACATGTGGGGCTCGATCGTGGCCCTCTACGGCCGCTATCCGCGCGAGCTGCCGTACCTGAAAGACGGCTGGTGGGAGGACGCCGCGCACGTCGAGGTGCTGTGCGCGCTCGTGGTGTGGCGCGACTGGATCGACCAGGTAGCGGAGGACCCGCGGCACGAGCTGGCGTTTCATGCGCAGCTCTCCGACTACAGCCGAGAACTTCGCCAGGAAGGCGGCGGCGTCACGCGGGCATGGCAGCCCGGCGCCGCGCCGGACGGGTGGGCTCGTTGATCGCTGGACGCGACGCGAACGAACGGCAGCACCGAGGGACGACGCGAGTCGGTGGTTGATGGCGCGCGAGGACTACGGGCACCCTGAACGGCGGGAGTTGTTGCGGCCGGGTGGCCGCCGCTACGTGCACCGGAGGCGTCGGCTCCGTGTCCGCGCTGACGCGCGGGAGCGGACCAGGGGTCTACTTACGCTCAGCCTGCCCGATGTTGCCCGCTCCGCCCCGCTTCTGGAGGTTGAAGATCGTTTTGGGCAGCTTGGGGATCGAGTCGGGCGCAGGCGGGCTGCCGGGCTTGGGAGTCGACGGTGGAGTGCTTGTCGGATGGTCTGCCATGACTATGAGGCTAGCGCAGCCGCGGCGGCAAGGCCAGCAGTCTCCAGAACCAGTGCACCGAGGGCAAGACCCAGGAACCAGACCAGTCGCCTGACGGTCTTCGTGTTCTCCTCCTTCTGTCCTCGAACGCCTCCGCAAGAGCCAGATCGACCATCGGCTGCTCAAGGATCTCCTTCTCCCAGAGCACACGATATGTGGTCTTCGCGTTGACGCTGAAACCAAGCTGGTAGGGCCGCAACAGCATCACGACGAAGACGAGCAGGCCCCCGGCCCCGATCAGCCCCACGACCGTTGCGAACGTCTCCACCGCGCCGCTGGGGTGCCCGCCGTGGAAGACGGGCTTGGCCAGCAGAGACGCGATCACGGCGCCGGCGGCGAGAAGGGTCGATCCACGACTCCGCACCTCGTCTACCTGGCGCTCCTGCTCGGCCAACGCCTCCGAGCCGAGTTGGTATATCCGCTCCTCGAAGCTGGTCATAGCGGCGACAGCATGGCCGCTCCGCCGGACGCTTCCGCGGGTTGCCCGGCGCTCCGGGCCGCAGCGAATTGGCAGGGCCGGGCTTGGGAGTAGACGGCGAAATGCTCGACGGGCCTAGTGGCGGGCTCGTTTCCTGGCGCAAAAGACGGCCCCGCGCTGGCGCGTTTATACCCCAAAGCTGTGCCCTGCGGGCGTGACCATTGGGGGAGTCTGATGAGGCTGAGAGTCGGACGATTGGGTAGGTGGAAGGCGCTCCTGGCGCTGGGCGCGGCGATCGTGCCCTGGGTCGCAGGCGGACCCGTCGTAGCTGATGCGGCGAGTGCCCTGCCTGTCTTTGTGCAGGCCGCGACCGGGCACTCCAGCTCCGTGACCAGCCTCGCGGTCACGCCGGGCTCGAATGCGACCACCGGCAACCGTCTGGTCGTGGAGGTCGGGGTCTGGGGCGAAACGTCGCCTACCGCCACGAGCGTGACCGACTCGGCGGGCAACAGCTACATCGAGCTGCTCCATTTTAAAGCCTCCGACAAGACCGAAATGAGCATCTGGACCGCGCCGATAACCAGTGGTGGGGGCACCCGTCCGGCGATCACGGTCAAACCGTCGAGCAAGGCCGACGTGGGCGTTGTCGCGCTCGAATACGCCGGTGTCTCCACGGTCTCCGGCGCAACCGTGCTCGACCAGTCGATCTTCAATACCGGAACGACCAAGGCCGCGGAAACGGTCCTCTCGGGCGCGACCCCACCCACGACTGGCGAAAACGAGCTCGCGATCGGGTTCTACCTCGACTCGGGCTTCGGCGACACGCTCGGTGGCGGCCCCGGGTACACCACGCGCGCCGACGTCTCGCCGGATGGCAACATCGAGCTGCTCGCTCAGGACGCCGTCGTCGCGCTCGGTGCAACGCCCAACCCGTCATTCAGTACGGGCCTCGCGACCACGTGGCTGACTTCGACCGTCGTTCTGCGGGCGGGTGAAACGGGCGCACCGACGGCGCCCGCAGCGCCCACGGCGGTCAGCGCCACCGCGGGCAACGCGAGCGCGACAGTCGCCTGGACCGCGCCGTCGAATGGCAACAGCCCGATCGTGCGCTACACGGTCACCCCCTACATCGGTTCCACCGCGCAGACTCCCACCACCGTGAGCGGCACCCCACCGGCGACGAGTGCCACGATCACTGGGCTCACGAACGGTACTGCCTACACCTTCACCGTGAGTGCTACAAACGGAGTTGGAACTGGGCCCACGGCCGCGTCCAACGCAGTGACACCGACCGCGGAGGCAGAAGGCGAATGGACGTCGCTCATGAACTGGCCATTCGTGGCGATTCACCTCTTCCTGCTCTCGACCGGTCACGTCCTCGCGTTCGACGGCTGGCAGCAGCCGGAGCCCACCTATGTCTGGAGCCCAACCACCCAGGAATTCTCATCGGCCACCGCACCGGACAGCATCTTCTGTGCAGGGATGGCACAGCTCCCCAACGGGGAGGTGATGACGGTTGGCGGCTACGGTGGCCTCACGACGGGGAACACCGGGATCGTCGATACCTCGATCTTCAACCCCACAACAGGAACATGGACACGGGTCGCCAATATGCACGATCCGCGGTGGTATCCGTCCGTCGTGGAGCTCCCCAACGGAGACTATCTGGCGATCAGCGGCAACTCGACGAACTCGAACACGTGGGCCGATACCCCGGAGGTCTACGACCCGGTGGCCAACACTTGGACGCTACTCTCGAAAATCTCCACCTCCGAGGTCCATGAGGAGGAGTATCCATTCTCCTATTTGATACCCAACGGAAACGTGTTCACGATCGGTCCCTCCGAGGATGTCTCCTCTGAGCTCAACGTGGCGAACGAAACCTGGACGTCGACTGGTGGCGTGAGCGGTATCACCAACGGTTCCTCGGTGATGTACCGGCCGGGGAAGATTCTCTACAGCGGTGGCGCGCCGAGCGTCACCAACACTACCGCCGCATCCGCGAACACGTCGATCATCGACCTCACCGCCGCGACACCGAAATGGCAGCAGATCGCACCGATGCACAACGCGCGCGTCTATCACACGTTGACGATGCTCGCCAACGGTGAAGTGCTCGCCGTGGGCGGGGAGCCGACCAGCGATCAGGAGATCGTCACAAGTGGTGTGCTGCCCACCGAAATCTGGAACCCGAACACCGAGACGTGGTCACCCGCAGCGCCCATCGCCGCGGCGCGCAACTACCACTCCACGGCGATCCTGATGCCAAACGCAACGGTGCTCGTCGCGGGTGGCGGGCACCCGAACGGGCTCGGCGACCCGGGTGAGTTCTCGGCCCAGATCTACTCGCCCCCCTATCTGTTCAACGGACCGCGGCCGACGATCGCCTCTGCGCCCACCGCGTCCACGTACAACACCCCGATCACCGTCACCACGCCGGACGCCGCGTCGATCGGCGCCGTGAACCTCGTCTCCCTCGGCGCGGACACCCACCAGAGCGACATGGCTCAGCACTTCGTGCCGCTGTCGTTCACCGCAAACTCGGGCTCGCTGACGGTGCAGACGCCGGCGAACTCGGCGCTTGCGCCATACGGCAACTATATGCTGTTCATCGTCAACAACAAGGGCGTTCCCTCTGTCTCCGCCCCACTCAACCTCAGTGCTGCACCGGCCGCGCCCGCGGCACCGACCGAAGTGAAAGCGACCGCGTCAGCGGGCACTGCGACCGTCACATGGACCGCTCCATCGCAGGGGACGAGCCCGATCACGAGCTACACCGTCACTCCCTATATCGGGAGCGTCGCGCAGCCCCACACGACCGTGAGTGGTTCTCCGCCGGCGACGAGCGCTACGGTCACGGGCCTCACGAACGGCGCCACTTACACATTCACTGTGAGCGCCACCAACGCCGTCGGCACCGGGCCTGCGTCGACGGCCTCGAATCCGGTGACGCCCTCCGCGCCGACCGCTCCCGCTGCCCCCGCAGCGCCGACGGCGGCCCCGGCCAACGCGAGCGCCACGGTGACCTGGAGCGCCCCGGCGAACGATGGCAGCCCGATCACGAGCTACACGATCACTCCCTATATCGGGAGCACTGCTCAGACTCCCGCGACGGTCACGGGCTCTCCACCTTTGACGAGCGCTACGGTCACGGGCCTCACAAACGGCGCCACTTACACATTCACTGTGAGCGCCACCAACGCCGTCGGAACTGGACCCGCCTCGGCTGCGTCGAATGCAGTGACGCCGACCGCCACCACCGCCCCGGCATTTGTGCAGCAGGTGTCTGGGCACGCGCACAACGTCGCGAGCCTCGCCGTGACTCCTACGGCGAGCCTCACGGGGGGAAACCGCCTGGTCGTCGAGGTCGGTGTCTGGAGAAACTCCACCGCCACTGCCTCGAGCGTGAAGGATTCCGCGGGCGACACATTCACCGAGCTGCTGCACTTCAAAGCGTCAGACGGTACGGAGATGAGCGTGTGGACGGCGCCCGTGAGCGCCGGCGCTGGAGTGCGTCCCACGATCACCGCGACGCCGAGCGCCACCGCAGACGTGGGAGTCGCGGTCCTCGAATACTCTGGACTCTCGGCTGCGGCGGGCACAGCGGTCCTCGATCAGAGCGCTCAGGCGACGGGCAAAACCAGCGCGGCGGCCGTCGTCGCCACGGGTGCGACTCCACCGACGTCGGGCCCCGACGAGCTCGTCCTCGGCTTCTATGCGGACTCTGGCTTCGGGGACACCCTGATGGCTCGGATGGGCTTCAACGGGCGGGTCAACGTCTCCCCCACTGCGGACATCGAGTTCGTCGCCGAGGATGCGCTGACCGGCGCCACCGGCGCGACTCCGAGCGCCAGCGTACAGACCGGGGCTGCGACCGTTTGGCTGATGGCGACAGTCGTTCTCAAGCCGGCGCCCGCCGCCGAAGCGCCGGCGGCGCCCGCTGTTGTGCGGACGCCCCTGGTGGCGACCCCGGCCGATCGGAGCGCCACGGTTACCTGGAAAGCGCCGCCCAACCGGGGGAGCCAGGTCACCACGTACACCCTCACCCCATACGCCGGCAGGCGGCGGTTGAAGTCGATCACGGTCTCGGGCACGAGCGCCGTGGTCGTTGGGCTGAAGAACGGGGTTGGCTACCGCTTCAGGGTGGCTGCCCGCAACGCGCTCGGTAGCGGTCGGACATCTGCGTTTTCAAACACGGTCAAACCCTCGGCGAGGCTGGTGTGGAGCTTCTGGTGCACACCGATCCCGATGGAAGCGATGCATGTTGGAGCGCTCGACATCTACACGCCGTGGGCCGGCGAGGTTCTGTTGCGCGGGCACCCGAGTTACTGAGCTCCCCGGGCACAAGCCCAATGGCACGGGTTGGGGGCATACTCAGGTTGCGAGCCATGCAGCGATCAGCCCCTGGTAGTCGTCCCGCACCAAGGCGATTGCGGCCCGCATCCCCTCTCCCAGGGTGCCGTGGTGGAATATCTCCGCGGGCGTCTTCTTGCCGATCCGGCGGTACCTGTGCATCTCATTGAACCCGTGCGCTCCGTCGTACACCCGCACCGTCTCCACAGCCCAGCCATCGTCGATAGCGAGGATCACCGCGTAGTCCAGCACCTCGCACCGGCATACCGTGAACTCCACCGCCAGCAGGGCGCGGAGCTCGTGATCGAGCACATGGCGATAGAGCCTGGTCCGCGCTGCATAGGCGGGTGGGGCGCATTTTGGGGAGGTTGTCCTTCGATCGGTGTGCAACGTGTCACAAAAGTCGGGAACTTCTTACACAAAGACACGCATCTTACAGACTATTGTCCGCATATCTCCGATATCGTCCCTGGACATATCTCAGCCGAACGGCGACTGTCCCGGTGTGACCCCGGGAGCGCCTTCGAACGTCCAGCTCGGGCATGGCGTTCGCCGTCTGCGTCTCGCGCGACGGCTCAGCATCGAAGCGCTCGCCGCGGAAGCCCACATGCACCCCACCTATCTCTCCTCGATCGAACGGGGTCTTCGTAACCCCACGTGGACCAAGCTGTGCGATCTGGCGGAAGCCCTCGGCATCACGATCTCCGCGCTCGCGCGGGTGGCCGAAGCGGAGACCTACGGCGCGGCCTATGTGCAGCTGGGCGCAGCCGAGCTCAACACAGAGCCACGGGCCTGACCCACGACCCGGTGGCGCCGGCGATCTTCAGCGGCAGGCAGGCGAACGCGAATTCGTAGACCCGGTCGCGGGCGAGCTCCTCGAGGTAGACCATCTCGAGGATGAACACCCCCCGCTCGATCAGCGCCGCCAGGTGGACGGGGTGGGGGCTCTCGGGATCCGGCGAGGGCAGGCACTCGAGCGACTCGGTGTCGCCCGCCAGCGCCACCACCCCGGCGTCCATCAGCAGCGTGGCCGCCTGCAGGTTGATCCCCGCATCCGCGAACTCGGCGAGCCGCTCGCGCTCGGGCCACGCGGAGAGGTATCCCGTGCGGATCAAGGCCACATCGCCGGGGCGGATCTCGCTGCCCTGGGCGCTGAGCGTACGCTCGATCTCTGCCGGCCCGATCTCGGTGCTCGCCGCCAATGCCTCCACGCCAAGTGCTCCGGCGACGTCGAGCAGCACCCCGCGCGTGAAGATCGGGGGGATCGCCGCCGCGTCGTGGGTGAGGGGGCCGAAGTCGCCGAGATGCTCCGCGGGGGTGCTCCCGCCGAACCAGTGGTCGTCTGGGCCGCAGGTCGCGTGGCAGAGGGCGTCGATGTGGGTGCCGGTGTGGGCGCTGCCCGACAGGAGCTCGCTGTGGATCCCGAAGTTCACGGTGTTCACGCCCAGCCAGTCCCAGTCCTTCTGTACGCGTACCCCCCGGGGGGTACGGTAGGTGAGGACCTGAAACGGGGCGTGCCCGTCCCACTGGGGCATGTTGGGCCAGCGCCCGCAGTCGAGGTCGTAGACGCGCCCGCCGCGGATCAGCTGCGCGGCCGCGACCACGCTCTCGGCGCCCAGGCCCTCCAGCGGGATCGTGGGCTGCGCCGCACCTGGGCTCTGGGGGTTGTGCTGTGGGGGTGGTTGACTGCTCATGAGGCCTCCAGGGT
Organism: uncultured Solirubrobacterales bacterium; assembly: GCA_963747875.1. Classification (GTDB taxonomy): domain Bacteria; phylum Actinomycetota; class Thermoleophilia; order Solirubrobacterales; family Solirubrobacteraceae; genus Palsa-744. The sequence continues at coordinate 2,503,748 of CAVVGU010000001.1, read as the reverse complement.
TCGGGGTGAGCGGTGCTCGCGCAAGGTAGCTCGGCGACGCCCCGAATGTGTTGGTGTTTTCACTCGCCTTCCCCGAGCGCTTCCGGTGCCGCCTCGGCGAGCGCGGTGAGAAACCTCTCCACCTGCCCATCCGAGGTCGCGGTGCAGGTGGCGAAGCGGCCGTCGGGCGAAACGAGTACGCCGCGCTCGAGCAGGGCGCGGTAGATGTCGGTGCGCGGCTCTCGGGGCAGCGCGGCCGCCGCGCGCCCGGAGCCCGGCTGCGCGTGTGCGATGTGCAGGCGCCCGACTCCCCCGTAGCTGGTGGCGGTGAGGGCCAGTCCCTGCTCGCGGCCGATCCGCCGTGCGCCCTCGGCGAGACGCTCTCCCTGGGCGTTCATGCGCGCGATCGCGGGCTCCCCGAGCGCGTCCAGCACAGCGAGACCGGCGGACATCGCGACGGGGTGGCCGTTGAAAGTGCCGGCGTGGCGGACGATGCTGCCGCCGCGGGGGTCGAACATCGCCATCACGTCGGCGCGTCCGCCGAGGGCGCCGATCGGAAAGCCGCCGCCCAGTGCCTTGCCGAGACAGATCAGATCCGGGCGCAGTCCGTGGTGCTCGGCGGCGGCGCCGCGGAAGCCGGTGCGCCAGCTGGCGACTTCGTCGAGGATCAACAGCACCCCGTGCGCGGCGCACCACTCGGCGATGCCGCGCAGGAACTCGGGCCGCGCGGGGATCACGCCGGAGGAGTTCAGGAATACCTCGATCAGCACCCCCGCGAGCGTCCCGGCCTGCGGTTCGAGCACCGCCAGCGCGCCGTCGAGGTCGTTGTAAGGAAACACGCTCACCCCTGCCACGACCTCGGGCGCGATCCCCCGCGTCTCCCCGATCGCCTCGCCGGGCGTCGTGCCGAAACGGGTGATGCCGACGTCGACGAGGTCGTGGCTGCCGTGGTAGCCGCCCTCGGCCTTGGCGATCCGGGTCCGCCCGCTGAAGGCGCGCGCGGCCCGAACCGCCTGCAACGTGGCCTCCGAGCCCGAGTTGGTGAAGCGCACCAGGTCCACCCCGGTGAAGCGCGTGCGGATCCGCTCGGCCAGCCCCACCTCCGCAGGAACCGGCAGGCCGAAGGGACCCCCCGCATCGATTCCCTCGCGGATCGCGCCAGTCACCGCCGGATGGCGGTGGCCGAGCGCCGAGGCGGAATAGTTCAGCAGGAAGTCGTCGACCTCCGCACCATCGACGAGAGTCAGACGTGCGCCGCTCCCACGCTCGGCGTACAGGGGGAATGGCTCCACGTGGACCTGCGTGCGCGTGTTGGCGCCCGGCAGTGACCCGAGCGCCCGCTCGTACATCGCCCGCGCGCGCGGCCAGTTGCGCACGTACCGTTGCTCGAGCTGCGTCACGTCGCTGTTTCGAGATTCTCGACGGCGACTTCGCGGTGGGGGCCGGCCTGACCCGCTTTGACCTTGGGACGGACCCAGACCAGGAACCAGACCATCCCCACTGCGATCATCGCCAGCGTGGTGACGCCGATTTTGAAGTTGATCTTCGGCAGCGTCAACGTCCCCACCAGGAATATCTGCCACACCAGCGACACCCACGCAATCGGCTTACCCCAGCGGCCGAGCGAGAATTTGCCGAACTGCTGCGGCAGTGTCCCGCGGTAGGACATGAACAGGTAGATCCCCGCGATCAGTGCGTACACGAGGTTGAAGCCGACCGAGGCTGTGCCGATGATGTATTCGAGCACTTTCGCCGAGATCAGAGCGGGCACCGTGAACATCGCGATCCCGAAGGCCGCGGTGCCGATCAGCGCGGTGTAGGGGGTTTTGAAGCGGGAGCTCACCCTGCCGAAGAAGGTGCCGAAGGGCGCCATGTTGTCGCGCCCGAGGCTGAACAAGAGGCGCGCGGCGCCGGCCTGGATCAGCAGCACGACCGAGACAAACGAGATCAGGAACAGGATGTCGACGAGCTGCCTGCCGGTCGTGCCCCACTGGTACTGGATGATCGAGAGCACCGGAGTGCTTTCTCCGAGGGTCTTGGCGATGCCGGGGCTGGCATAGGAGAAGCCGATCAGGAGGATGAAGCCGCTGACCGCCACCGCGATTACCGAGGCGATAATCGTACGCTGCGTGACTGTGGTCGCGTTGCGGGTCTCCTCGGCGAGGTCCGCGGGCAGCTCCCAGCCGGCGAACGTGTAGGCGCCGAGCAGGAACGCCAGGAGGAACGCGCCGATGTAGCCGCTGTGCATGGCGGGCTGCTGGTGAAAAAGGAAGGACGCCGGGTGCGGGTGCTCGATGATCGCGTACACCAGCAGCGCGATCGCGACCCCCACCCCGCCGATGATCTCGGTGACGACGGCCGCGTTGTTGAAGGTGGTGGCGATGCGGATTCCCGCGATGTTGATCAGCATCACGATCGTGGTCAGGGCGGCCGCGCCGAGGATCGTCGCGTTGCGAGTGGTTTCGATCCCGAACTCCGAGAGGAAGTAGGGCGTCACGCCGTAAGCCGTTCCGGACGCTCCCACGCCGAAGCCGATCAGTCCGCAGACGGCTACGAACCAGCCGAGGTTGGGGTTGGTGAGGCGGCTGGCCCACTGGTAGGCGTAGCCCGCGAGCGGGATCCGTCCCGCGAGGTCGGCGAAGATCGATGCGATCAGGATGCAGCCGAACGCGGAGATGATCCACGTCCACAGCCCACCGGTGCCGGCCTGTGTCAGTACGAACGGCAGCGTCAATAGAACCCCGGTAGTGATCGATACGCCCGAGAACGAGGCCGCGAACGACGAGAACCATCCCATCTCCCTGTCGAGCTCCTGCTCGTAGCCGAAGTGCTCCAGGATCTCGCCCTGCTGCTCCTCGGATGTATAGGCCACCTCTGTGCTCATGCGCCTCTCCTATCCCCGTTTACACGCATTTAGTCCCCTCCAGTTCGCCCTACGTCTGTTGCGCCAGTGAGGCCCGCCCCGGTAGCAGCTCCCCGGCCTGCTCGAAGCTGCGGGCCTCCCCAAAGGCGACCCACTCGGCGGCGAGCCGCCCCACGATCGGGGAGACCTGGATCCCGTAGCCGCCCACTCCGCAGGCGGCGATCACGCTTGGGTCCTCCGGGCACGGCCCCACCTGGGGCCGGCCGTCGGGGCTCACGGGGTATAGGCCCGCCCAGCCCCTGCCCAGACGCGCGTCCGCAAGTGTGGGCAGCCGGTGGGGCAGCAGCTCGGCGAGCTGGTCCAGGTATGTCTGCTCCACTCCCTCGAACCAGTCGTCGGGGTCGACGACGGGATGCACGGCCTCCTCACTGTGCAGGCCCCCGAGGAACATGTCGAAGGTCTCGTGCCGGAAGTACAGTCCCGAGCGCCCTTCTGCTGGGGAGTAGTCCATCACCTCGGGCATCATGTAGTCGAGCTTGCGCGGCAGGTGGATGCTCACCGCCTCGTGGCGCTGGGGCAGGATCGGGGTGCTCACGCCGAGGTATGCCCCGACCTCCTGGGCCCAGGCCCCGGCCGCATTCACCACGGACTCGCAGATGAACTCTCCGGCGGTGGTCTGCAGCCGGTGGCGCCCATCGCCGAGCACCTGCGCGGCGGTGCAGCGTGCCTGCCCCACCACGCGCGCGCCGCCCGCCTGCGCCAGTTCGGCGAGCAGTGTGCAGTAGAGGTGGCCGTCCACGAACCCGTCGCTGGGGCCGTGGAGCGCCGCGCTGATGTCATCGCTGCGGACGTCGGGGAAGCGCTCGGAGACCTCCGCGGGACCGAGGACCAGGGCGTCCTCGATGCCGAGCTCGCGCTGCACGGCGACGCTCTGCTCGAAGCGCCGCGCGTCCTCCTCGGTGTGTCCGATGCGCAGGTAGCCGTTGCGGGTGAAGCGCAGTCCGTGATCGCGCTCGAGTTCGAGGAACACGCGCTTGCTGGGTACGCGCAGCGCGATGTCGAAGGGGTCTACGTACTGGGTCTCGACGACCCCCACGGAGCGTCCCGAGGAGCCGCCGGCGACGTGGGTGGAGTCGAGCACCACGACATTCGTCACCCCAAGCTCGGTCAGCCGCAGCGCCGCGCTCAGGCCCACGGCGCCGGCTCCGAGGACTGCCACTGTGGTCTCTGTGCTCACGGCGCCCCGCGGCCTGCGGCCCGCTGCCCGCAGGTGGGGCCCCAAGCCCGCTGCAGAAGCGCGCCGATCCAGGCGCGTGAGTTCGAGGCGCTCGAGCTCGGGCCGCGCTCAGCGCTCGACGAAGGTGCGGCTCTGCTCGCGCATGTAGCGCTGCAGGTAGTGGATCCCACCCGCACCGACTCCTGTAGTTCCAGAACCATCCCAACCACCAAAAGGCTGTATACCAGGCCAGGCCCCGGTGGTGGCGCCCGCCTCGCGGTTGACGTACACGACGCCGGCGTGGATCTCGTTCACAAAGCGCTCGCTCTCCGCCGCATCGCCTGTATAGAGGCCGGCTGTGAGCCCATACACGAGCCCGTTCGCGAGCTGCAGGCCCTCGGCCAGCGAATCGATTGGGCGTACCCCTACGAAGGGTGTGAATAGCTCCTCGCGTAGCACGCGCGCGTCCGCGGGGATCTCCGCGACGGCCGGCTCGACATAGTTGCCGTGGCGCAGATCTCCCTCCCGCAGGCGCCGCCCGCCGTGCACGGGCCAGCCGCCATCGTGGCATTCCTGCACCGCGGCGAGCATCCGCTCCACCGCGGCGTGGGAGATCACGGGCCCCACCCGCGTGGCCGGGTCGAGCGGGCTCGAGACCCGCACCTCGCTACGGCACCGATCGAGCCGGGAGACGAACTCGTCGTACACCGCGCGCGCCACCAACACCCGCGAGCAGCCCGAGCAGCGCTGTCCGCTGAAGCCAAACGCCGAGCGCGAGACGCCGAGCGCGGCCTTGTCCAGGTCGGCGGAGGCGGTGACGATCGTGGGGTTCTTGCCCCCCATCTCGCAGATCGCCGGGCGCGGGTAACCGAGTGTGAAGCCGCGCAAGATCTCCATGCCCGTGGCGTAGGATCCGGTGAAGGTCAGACCCCCGAGTTCCCGGTTGGTGTAGAGGCGATCGCCGAGGCGCTGATCGGGGATCGTCAGCAGGTGCAGCGCGCCCGGCGGCACCCCCGCTTGGCGGAACAGGTCGTACACCGCGAGGCCGCTCAGGTAGCCGTGCGGGGATGGCTTGGCGACGACGGTGTTGCCCGCGATCAGCGCCGCGGCGATCGGCCCCAACAGCAGCGCCATGGGGAAGTTGAAGGGCCCGATGACCGCCCACACGCCGTAGGGCCGCAGCACGCTGTAGACGCGCTCGCCCCCGCCCGGCTGCCCCATCGCGGTTGCGAATCCCTCGTTTGAGGTCATCTGATCGCAGTAGTAATCGATCAGCACCGCACACTCGTCGACCTCACCGAGCGCCTCCAGCAGGGGCTTTCCAACCTCGTGTGCGAGGATCGCGGCGAGCTCGTAGCGGCGCTCGAGCACCGCGGCGGAGACCCTACGCACCACCTCCACGCGCGCCCTCCACTCGAGGTTGGACCATGCGGGATGGAAACTCTGCGCGTGCTCGACCGCGCGGTCGAAGTCGTCCATCGACGCGGTGGCGAAGCGCCCGAGGAGCACACGGCTGTCGCTCGGCGAGTGCTCCTGCTCCCAACCGTCGCCGCGCTGGGCGGTGCCGTTTATGTAGAACGGGTGCTCCTCCCCCAATCCCCCGGCGGTGTACGCGAGGGCCTCGACAAAGGCATTGCGCTGACGCTCGTCGGCGGCGAAGGTCTCGTAGGTGACCTTGGGGGGCGCGGCCATGCGTATACCTTAAGCAGAAGCTATGGCCGAGCCCGTGATGATCACTGCCGCGGTCACGGGCAGCATCGCCTCCGCGCAGCACTCTCCGCATCTTCCGCTCACCGCCGATCAGATCGTGGAGGCGGCTGTTGAGAGCTGGCGCGCGGGCGCTGCGATCGTCCACCTTCACGCCCGCGACGAGCGCGGAACGCCGACACAGGACGTGGCGATCTTTCGGGGGCTGATCGAGCGCATCCGGGAACGAGGGTGCGAGGCGATCGTCAACCTCAGCACCGGCAGCGCGGGGGGGCGTGCGGGGATCGCGGAACGTCTCGCCTGCATCGAGCTGGCACCGGAGCTGGCGACGCTCGACTGCGGCTCGGTCAACCTCGGCGACGACTGGGTGTTCGGGAACCCCTATGCGACCTTCTTGAAGCCGGCGGCCAGACGGATGCGGGAGCTCGAGATCGCTGTCGAGATCGAGACGTTCGACAGCGGCATGATCCGCAACGGGCTGCGGCTGATCGAGGAAGGGCTGATCCGCGGCCCCGGCTTCTGGCAGCTGTGCCTCGGCGTCCCCGCCGGCGCGGCGCCCGATCTGCAGACGATCGGCTACCTGCTCGGCCGCCTGCCGGAGGGCGCGCTGTGGAGCATGCTCGGGATCGGGCGCCACCAGCTGGAGGTGAACGTGCTGAGTCTGCTGTACGGGGGGCATGTGCGGACGGGTTTGGAGGACAACGTCTACTACCGCCGTGGGGAGCTGGCCCGCGGCAACGCACAGCTGGTCGAGCGGATCGTGCGTCTCGCGGAGGAGTTCGGGCGCCCGGTCGCTACGCCTGCGGACGCCAGGCGGCTGCTCGGTGTGCGACCCTTCCGGCCATGACACCATCACCCGAGCCAGTGATCCTCGCCGCAGTGCGCACCCCCGTGGGACGCTACGGCGGGGCACTTTCCAAGGTCCGCCCCGACGATCTCGCGGCGATCGCGCTGCGCGCCGCGGTGGAGCGCGTGCCGAGCCTCGATCCGGCGCAGATCGAGGAGGTCTACCTCGGCTGTGCCAACCAGGCGGGGGAGGACAACCGCAACGTGGCGCGCATGGCGCTGCTGCTCGCGGGGCTGCCCCAGGAGGTTCCGGGGATCACCGTCAACCGCCTCTGCGCCTCGGGCTTGGCGGCGGTGGTGTGCGCCTGCCAGGCGATTCGCGCGGGGGAGATCGAGCTGGCGGTGGCGGGGGGTGTGGAATCGATGAGCCGCGCGCCGCTGGTGCTGGGCAAGGATGAGAAGCCGTTCGCGCGGGGGGACCGCACGGTGTATGACACGACGATCGGGTGGCGCTTCCCGAATCCGGCGATGGCGGAGCTCTTTCCCCTGGAGAGCATGGGCGAGACGGGCGAGAACGTGGCGGAGCGCTGGGGGGTGAGCCGCGCCGACCAGGACGCCTTTGCGCTCGAGAGCCAGCGCCGCTGGGCGGCGGCGGACGCGGCGGGGCGCTTCCAGGAGGAGTTGGTCCCCGTGGGGGAGTGCGAGCGCGACGAGCACCCCCGCCCAAGCACCACCCCAGAGGCGCTGGCGAAGCTGCGTACGGTGTTCCGCGCGGGGGGCACGGTCACGGCGGGCAACGCGAGCGGCGTCAACGATGGCGCGGCGGCGCTTGTGATCGCCTCGGCGCAGGCCGCCGAGCGACTCGGGGCGCAGCCGCTGGGGCGCTTCGCGGGCTCGGCCGCGGCGGGGGTGGATCCGCGCGTGATGGGCATCGGCCCGGTCCCCGCGGTGCGCAAGCTGCTCGCGCGCACGGGGGTGGGCGTGGAGGAACTCGACCTGGTGGAGCTCAACGAGGCGTTCGCCTCCCAGAGCGTGGCGGTGATCCGCGAATTGGGCCTCGACCCGGAGCGTGTGAACGTCAACGGCGGCGCGATCGCGATCGGGCACCCGCTGGGGATGAGCGGGGCGCGGCTGGTGGTGAGCCTCGTGCACGAGTTGCGCCGTCGCGAGGCGCGGCTCGGCCTCGCGACGCTGTGCGTGGGCGTGGGGCAGGGCCAGGCAGCGCTGTTCGCGCGCTAGTCAGGCCACACACGCGGCGACCGGGCTCGTTGCGCTTGCCTGTCACCGCTTGCGCCGGCACCCGCCTGCGCCCTGGCGGTGGGCTGGCTCCCAGCGCTCGGGCGCTCGTGAGCACTCCGTCCACGGCGCTAATGGGAGCCCGAGTCAGTGCCGATGATGGTCTCGTGACGCTCCGTACCCGCTCGCATTCGCTGTCCGTCCTCGTGCGCAGGTTGGCGCTTGCCGCCGCCGCGCTCGGCGCGCTCGCGCTCTCCCCGGCGGTGGCGCCGGCGGGCGCAAAGGTCGTGGAAGCGGAAGCGGGTGCCGTCAAGGCTGGTGTACAGCCTCGCAGCACGCTGCTGTTTCCCGGGGAAACAGCAGTTGCAGGAAAACCGCTGTATGCGAAAGACCCGGCGTATCCCGAAAAGTTCGCCAACCCCACGGGCGCCCCGGTCCTTTCCTCCAGTCGCGTGTACGCGATCTACTGGGACCCGACCGACAACTACCACGGCGACTGGCAGCATTCGATCGATACCTTCCTACAGGGTATGGGCGCCGAAAGCGGATCGTTCGGGAGTGTCTTTACGGTCGACTCCCAGTACACCGACGCAGCCAACCAGCACGCCTCTTACCGCTCTACCTTCATGGGGGCTTTGACCGACACCGAAAAGTATCCACCCCGCATATGTAAAGATCCTGAACCGCTGATCGGGACGAGTTTTCCCGGCCATGAACCCAATCAGATCACCTGCCTTACGGATAGACAGATCCGGACTCAGATCGAAGCGTTTGTCGGACAGCACTCGTTGCAGAAGGGGATGGGTACCATCTTTTATGTGCTGACTCCCCCTGGGGTGACGGTCTGCCTCAACGAAGCTGGTGGCGTCACGGGGCGCTGCTCGGATTACATGGAAACTGCGGAAAGCTATGAAAACAGCTTCTGCAGCTACCACTCGGACATCAATCCCGACAAAGCACCTGACGGCGACGCGAGCACGATCGTTTACTCTGTGATCCCGTGGACCGCCGGCAACTTCGGTAGCTACCAGCTGAGCGGGACCCCGATGCCGCTCGCCTACCCGTGCCAGGATGGCGGGTTCAACCCGGCGAGCAAACCGGGCCCCGAGCAGTTGGAGGAAGCGAAGAAACTGACCACAAAGGAAATAGAAGAATTCGAAGCCGCGACGGTCGAAGAAAAAGAAAAGAAAGACAGGGAACGACTGCTCGAAGAACCCCACGCTGAGGAGCCCAACCAGCTGCTCAACGAGGTCGGGCCAGACGGAGCCCACGACCACGGCCTGTCCGATCCGATCATCAACCAGATCGCGGTGGAGCAGCAGAACACGGTCACCGACCCGCTGCTCGATGGGTGGCAGGACTCGGTGGGCAATGAGGCGACGGACGAGTGCCGTAACTTCTTCGCCAGTGGGGACCTGGGTGGCAGTGCCAACGCAAACGAATTCACGGATGCGGGAACGCTGTTCAACCAGAAGCTGGGGGGCGTTGACTACTACCTGAACAACGCCTTCAGCCTCGCCGCTCTGAAGCTCCCCTATCCCGGGGTCCCCTGTCTCGGGGGAGTCAATTTGATACCGCAGTTTACGGCACCCAACCCCGTGAACTCCGAAGAAATCGTGGGCTTCGATGGGATGGAGTCCAACATCGCGCTGGATGCGGGCACGGCGTACAACGCCAAAGGCGAACCCACGCCGACGTACGCGACGTACACGTGGAACTTCGGGGACGGCACGCCCACGGTCTCGGGCTACGCCCCGGGCCAGGCCCCGGGCAACCCCCCGGCGACGCTGTGCGAAGAACCGTGGCTGCCCCCGTGCGCGGGGAGCACGTTCCACTCCTATAAGTACGGGGGCGTGTACGAAGTGACGCTGACGGTGACCGATGTGGGTGGCAACACGGCGACGAGCATGCAGAAGATCACAGTGGTGGGCCCACCCGCGCCGGGGACCTCGGGCTCGGGCTCCGGTGGGGTTTCGGGCACCGGTGTGGCCCCGGGGGTCTTCACGCCCGGAAGCGGCGTGGGTGGTGGGGGCAGCTCCCTTCCCCCTCCGGTTGCCACTGCGGCGGCGCTCTCGAGCTCGCTCAAGCAGGTCTCGCGCAGCGGGCTGGTGGTCCGTTACGCGGTCAACGAGCAGGTGGCGGGCCGCTTCGAAGTGCTGTTGGATGCGGCGACGGCGCACCGCCTGGGAATCGTGGGGCGAGTGGCGAGCGGCCTACCGGCGGGCTCGCCGGAGTCGCTGGTGATCGGCCAGGCGCTGCTGGTGACGACCAAGGGCGGCAAGAGCTCGGTGCGGATCAAGTTCAACAAGAGCACGGCCAAGCGGCTGCGCAAGGCGCACAAGGTGACGCTGACGCTGCGCCTCACGGCCCACAACGCCTCCAAGCAGAATCCGCTCTTCACCACGGTGATGAGCACGGTCGTGCTGCACAAATAGGCGAGACGCCTACAGCTCGGGGGGGTGGCGCGCGACGAAGCCGGCGTTGGAGCGTATTTCGGGCTGCCAGCGCGAGGCGTAGGGGCCGGAGCGCCCGACTGTGTCGAAGCGCATCCAGCGTCCGCCGACGTTGACGTACATGTAGACGTGGCCGGCGTTGGCGTAGATCGTGATCCACTTCCCGGGCCCCGGTTCCCCCCAGCTCTCCAAGGACCCCGAGGTCTCGGGGACGCTCAGCAGGCCACCGGCGGCGAGCGCGTAGCTGACGGAGCCGGAGCAGTCGTAGGAGTTGCTGACGAACGAGGCGTGCCCGCCGCCGTAGACGTAGGGGAAGTCGGTGATCGCGTTGGCACCGGCGATGACGCGCTGCACGACTTCGGGGATGCCGGCGGGGATGGGGATCTGGCCGTTACCGCCGACGGAGTCCCCACCGGGGACGGTTGCGGCGGTGGCGGTGGCCTGTTTGCGGGCGGCGCTTTCGATCGCGTGCATGCGGCCGAGCTCCTGGCGCACTTCGGCGTTCGATTGGGCGCCGGGGGCGACGAATCCTTCGGCGACGGTGCTCGGTTTGGCGGCGGCGGCGTGGTGCACGGACCCGGGGACGGGGAAGCTCTTGGCTTCTTCGGGGTCGCGGGCCTCGACGATGGGCTTGGTGGAGGCGAGCTCGACCTTGCGTGGCGTGAGGCTCGGATTCCCGGTCCCGCCGGTCTTCGCCCCGCGCAGCCCCGCTGCGCTATGAAGTCCCGCTGCGCTATGAGTCTGCGCGGCGGCGTGGTGGGCGGGGCCCTCGGAGTTGAGCAGCAGAACCGCGCCGAGGGCCACGAGGCAGGCGCCCGCGAGGATGCCGGCGATCACGCGCCGCGAGGGCCCCGAGCGGGATCCCTCCCCGGGGTGGGCGCCGTCCGCGTGCTGGATCTGGGAGGTGCTCACCCCCGCTAAGGCTAGCGGCCGCGCGGCGGCGGTACGCCGCCAGGGCTGGGCTGTGAAAATGGCGGGCGGGGCGATGCGCGCCAGGGCGAGGCTGGGGGGAGCCTGCCGGGAGGGCGGGGCGCGGGCGGGCTGAGCTAGGCTGGGGGGATGCAAGAAGAGGCTACGGCCATCACGATTCCCGGCTCAGGCACCCCGGCGCGAGAGACGGTACGTCCGCATACGCGTCTGCTGCACGGGATGCGCAAGCCGGCGAACTGGCTGCAACTGGTGCGCTTTGGGCTGGTGGGTGGAACGGGGTTCGTGGTCAACCTGGTGGTGTACGCGCTGTGCGCGCAGGCGCTCGGGATCGACTACCGGGCGGCGAGCGTGGTGGCGTGGCTGGTGGCGGTGTTGAACAACTTCCTGCTGAACCGCCACTGGACGTTCGATGCGGCGGCGGGGAGCGTGCGCTTCCAGGCGATCCGCTTCTTCGTGGTGAGCCTCGTGGCGGAGGCCTTCAGCCTGGTGCTGTTGACGGTGTTGGTGGAGAGCGCCGGCGTCGCGAAGGTCCCAGCCCAGGCGCTGGCGGTGGCGGCGTCGATGCCGCTGAACTTCCTCGGCAACAAGCTGTGGAGCTTCCGCGCCGCGGGCTGAGGTCCGTGTCGTCAGGCCCCCAGCGGGTACCTATACTCTGATTTCACCCCCACTCCGAGGAGATTCTGGTTTCTCGTGCAGGAGATGGTCATCTACGGCGTTAGCTTCGACATGGTGGGCAAGCAGCCGATCGTGCTGTTGAAGACGGTCGAGGGCAATAGGTTCCTACCGATCTGGATTGGCCACCCGGAGGCGGCGTCGATCCTGATGAAGCTGCAGGGGGCGAGCACGCCGCGGCCGATGACGCACGATCTGCTGTGCGACATGCTGGGGGAGCTGGAGGTGCGGTGCACGCAGGTGGCGGTGACGGAGCTGCGGGAGAACACGTTCTTCGCCTCGATCACCCTGTCGGTCAACGGGAGGGAGCTCGAGATCGACTCGCGCCCGAGCGATGCGATCGCGCTGGCGGTGCGCTCGGGCGCCCCGATCTATGCGGCGGAGGAGGTGATCGCGGAGTCGGCGATCGAATTCGAGCAGAACGAGGAGGAGTCCGAGGACGTGGTGGAGCAGTTCAAGGAGTTCCTCGATCAGGTCTCTCCGGAGGACTTCGCGGCGGGGGACTCGTAAGGGGGGGAGGGGGTCTTGGGGGAGGGCCTGCCCTCCCCCAACTCAGTGGTGGTGGAGCAGTTCAAGGAGTTCCTCGATCAGGTCTCTCCGGAGGACTTCGCGGCGGGGGACTCGTAGCGAGGGTAGGGCTTGGTGATCGTCCGCGCGGCTCGCTCGTTACAAGACAGCCCGTGGGCGCGGGGCTTCCTGCCCCGCGACGCCGCGCAGGGTGTCTAGGGCCGCGTGAAGGCGCTCTGGAGGATGCGCGCGACGAGTGCGTCGAAGTCGATCCCCGCGGCGTCGGCGGCCTGCGGCAGGAGGCTGGTTTCGGTGAGGCCGGGCACGACGTTGGTCTCCAGCACGGCCAGCTCGCCGCTCTCGTTGTCGAGCATCAGGTCGACGCGCGCGACGCCGTGGCAGCCGAGCAGCTTGTACACGGCGAGCGCGAGTTCCTGCGCGTGCGCGGTCGTCGCGGCGGGCAGCTCGGCGGGGCACACGAAGGTGGTCATCCCGATCTCGTAGCGCGACTCGTAGGCGTAGAAGTCCTGCTCGCGCGGGATCGCCTCGAGGACAGGCAGCGCGAGGGGCTCGGCGGCGGTGTCGGAGTCGAGGATCGACACGGCGAGGTCGCGTCCCGCGACATAGCGCTCGAGCAGCACCTCGCGGTCGTAGGAGAGCGCGGCGACCATCGCGGCGGGCAGCTCCTCGCTCGAGCTGGCGAACTTCACGCCCAGCGCGGAGCCCTGGCTGTTGGGCTTGACCACCATCGGAAACCCGATCTCGCGCTCGACGCTCGGCAACGCTGCGGCGACGCCGAGCTCCTTGATCGCGCTCTCCTTGAAGGCGTGGAAGGCCGGCGTCGGGATGTCCGCCTCGTACATGAGGTACTTGGCGAGCGCCTTGTCGGTGCAGCGCATGCACGCCGAGGGCCCGGAGCCCGTGTAGGGCACGCCGATCGCCTCGAGCAGCCCCTGCACGGTGCCATCCTCGCCGTCGCGGCCATGCAGCGCGAGAAACGCGGCGTGGGGCTGGCACTCGAGCAGCTCGGCTACGAACTCCGAGCCGGCGTCGATCGCGACCACCTCGTGCCCGAGGCGCTCCAGCGCGCTCTGCACACGTGCCCCGGAACGGAGCGAGACGGTGCGCTCCAGCGACCCTCCACCCTTGAGCACCGCGACCGGCCCGGGGTCGCCCGCGACGCGGAGGTGCCCACCGCGCCGCCCCTTGTCCCTGCGGCTGCCGCCTGCGGGTTTGCCCGCGCTCATCGCTTCTGCCGCCGCAAGCCCTTCTCCTGCTTATCGGAGAGCGGAATCCGCACCACCTCTGTGAGGTCTGGGCTCCCCGCTGCGCCCCTGCCCGCAGGGCCCGTTCCCGGATCTGCGTTTGCGCGGGTGGGGGGTCTGCCGGGAGGGCTCTTGGGGGGCGCTGGGGGTGGGGAGCGGGTCAATGCGCTGAACAGGCCTGTGTCGCCCCCCATGACCTTGCCGATTCGCCGGATGCCCTCCCGGATCTCCTGTTCGGGGAGGCCGGCGAAGTTCAGGCGCATCGACGAGGCCCCCCTGCGTTCGTCCATGTACGCGGCGCGACCGGGAACGAACGCCACGCCCTCGGCGCGGGCGAGCAGGTTGGTGGTGTCGACGCCCTCGTGGAGCGTCGCCCAGATGAACAGGCCGCCCTGTGGCACAGTCCAGCCGGCGCGCTCCCCGAAGTGCTCGTCGAGCGCCTCCAACATCGCGTCGCGCCGGCACCGGTACAGATCCTTCAGCTCCCCCAGGTATCCGCGCCAATCGTGCTCGCTGAAGTACCGCGCGACGAACAGCTGCGTGACCGGCGAGGAGCAGAGGTCGGTTCCCTGTTTGCCGAGGTTGAGCTTCTCCAGCACCGGGCGCGGCGCCACCGCCCACCCGAGTCGGATGCCGGGGGAGAGGATCTTCGAGAAGGTCCCCAGGTAGATGACGTAGTCGGACCTGCCGCCCCGCCCGGCGTTGGCGGCGTCCAGCGAGTAGAGCGTCGGCAGCGGTACGCCCTCGTAGCGCAGGAGGCCGTAGGGGTTGTCCTCCAGCACGAGCAGCTCGCGCTCGCGCGCCACCTCGACCAGACGCCGACGGCGCTCCAGCGACATCGTGACCCCGCCGGGGTTCTGGAAGTTGGGGATCGTGTAGATGAACTTCGGTCGGCGCCCCTCGGCTTGCAGGCGGTCGAGGGTCTCCTCGAGCGCGTCGATCGGCATCCCATTGTGGTCCATCTCGATCTGCACCACGTCGGCCTGGTAGGCCCCGAACGTGGGCACCGCGCCGGGGTAGGTGGGCGCCTCCGCGACGATCACGTCGCCGGGGTCGATCAGCGTCTTGCAGACGAGGTCGATCACCTGCTGGCCGCCGGTGGTGACGATCATCTCCTCGGTGCTGACCGCGGTGCCCTCCTCGGCCATCACCTGCACGATGCACTCCATCGTCGCCACCATCCCCTCGGTGGGGCCGTACTGCAGCGCGCGCGCGGTGGAGTCGGCGGCGACGTGCGCCATCAGCTCCGCATACAGCTCCGGCGGGAACGTCGAGGTGTCGGGCAGCCCCCCCGCGAGCGAGATCACGTCGGGCCGTTCGGTGAGCGCCATCATCTCGCGCATCGCCGAGGAGCGCATCCCGCTCGTGCGCGCAGCGAACAGCTGCTCGTAGCGGGCCAGCTCGTGCGCGGTGGGGCGAGCCCCGCGGCTGGGTGGGTGCTCATCCTCTATCGTCATGACGCCTCGCACGGTAGCGCAAGCGCGCCGCGGCTATGCAAGCGCGGTACCCGTGCCGAAGCCGGTCCGAGCACTCACGGACACCCCAGCACAACCTTCTCCACCATCCCCCGCATAGCCTGTACGGAGCACTTCTTCCCGAGATCCATCTTTCGCCCCCGTCCCCGACCTATCGCCCGCTTAGACGCCTTT
The DNA here is from genome assembly GCA_963747875.1 of uncultured Solirubrobacterales bacterium. Classification (GTDB taxonomy): domain Bacteria; phylum Actinomycetota; class Thermoleophilia; order Solirubrobacterales; family Solirubrobacteraceae; genus Palsa-744. Next base: position 2,488,485 of record CAVVGU010000001.1, on the reverse strand, counting down.
TCGATGAACGGCCTCGTCTTCTACATTGGCCTCGGCCTCGGCCTCGCCCTCGCGGCAGGCGTGCGCCCGTTCCTACCGGCGCTGCTCGCGGGTGCCCTCGCGAAGGATGGGGCGCTCGGTGTGAGCTTCGCCCACAGCGGCTACGAATTCCTGCAGTCCTCGTGGTGGCTGCTAGCGGTGACGGCCGTCCTGGTGCTCGCGTGGGGTTTGCAGCTGCGTCTGGGCGCCGTGGCCTTCGAGGCGGGCCCGCTCGGGGCGGCGGTCGCGGGCATCGGCATCGGCGTGGGGGCGCTGCTGTTCGCGGGCACCCTCGGTGAGCACAGGGACGCCGCCTGGGCGGGACTGCTCGGGGGCGCTGCGGCGGCGGCGCTCGCGCAGGCCGCAGTGCGCCCGCTGCTGGCGGGCGCCCGCGGACGGCTGCCCGATCGGGGGGCCCGTGAAGCGCTAACGCTGTACGCCGACAGCGCCGCACTCGTACTTGCGGCCCTCGTCGCGCTGCTGCATCCCCTGGGCTACGTGGCACTCGCCCTATTCGTCTGGCTGGCGGCCGGGGCGCGGCGACGCGGGGGCCAGAAGTACGCCGGCCTGCGCATCCTCGGGCGCTAGGCGTCGTGAACCGTACCCGAACAGGGCTGGCGACCGGCGCTACTACGGCTGTTCAAGGGGCTGGAGTCCGCGTATCCCAAAAAACGGCCCCACGTACGAGCCTGCGATCACGGCAGGGCCCCTGACGGTGGCGCCGCCGAAGCTCGTCCTCTGCGTGATCGACGCGATGGCCCCCGCGATGCTCGAGCGGGCCGTCGCGGAGGGCGTGGCGCCCGTGCTGGGGGAGCTGATGCGGCGGGGCCTCTACGTTCCCGACTGCGCCGCCGCGTTTCCCTCTGTGACCCCGGTGTGCGCCGCCTCGATCACCACGGGGGCGGGGCAGGACCGCCACCTGATCCCGGCGATGAACTGGTACCACCGCGAGGAGGGCCGCTACATCGAGTACGGCTCCTCGTTTCGCGCCTCCCAGCGCTTCGGGATCGCGCGCCAGCTGACGGACACGGTCTACAACATGAACCGCGCCCACCTCGCCCCCGAGCCGCTGACCGTGTTCGAGTCCCTCGACGACGCGGGGGTGCGCACCGCGGGCACCACCTACCTGATCTACCGCGGCCGCCACCGCCACGAGCCCCAGCGCGACGGCGCGCTCACCCGCCTCGCCAGCGCCACCCTCGCGCGCCACCCCGTGATGGGGCCGCGGGAGCTCTTCTACGCGGACATCTTCGCCTCCCGCCGCACCGGCTGCCGCTCCAACCTCGGGATGCCCGGGGTGCGCGACCAGCACTCGGGGTGCGTCGCCGCGTACCTCGTGGAGCACGACCTGTTCGACTTCCTGCTGCTCTCCCTCCCCGACAACGACTGGCACTCCCACAAGCACGGCCCCGAGGGGCAGCTGCGCTCGCTCGCCCTCGCGGATCTCCAGCTCGCGCGCATGATGGAGCCCGCCGGCGGCGTCGAGCGCTTCCTCGAGGAGCACGCGATGATCGTGATGGCCGACCACTCCCAGGCCCCCGTCACCGCCACCGTCGCGCTGCAGGACGCGCTCGCCGAGCTCGGGGTGCTGGAGCCCGGCCGCTCCGCCGCGAGCGCTCCGGGCGGAGCCGGTGGATCAAGCGGAGGCGAGGAGTCCAGCGGAGTGGGTGAGTCCGGGGGGACGGGGGAGTCAGATGCTTCCGGGCGAGCTCACAGCCTGGGCGCGCCGCGCGGGCCGCGCATCCCGACCCGCCGACCCCGCGAGGAGCCCCGGATCGCGGTCTGCCCCTCCCAGCGCGCGGCGATGGTCTACGTGCTCGGCGAGCGCCGCCACGAGGAGCTACGCTCGGACGTGGTGCGCCGCGCGCTGGCGCTCGACGGGGTGGAGCTCGTGATGTGGCTCGTGCGCGACGCCCACGACGAGCCGCTAGAGGCCGTCATCGCGCGGCCCTCCGTGGGCGAGCTGCGCTTCGCCCCAGGTGGGAAAATCGCCGATGCGCGCGCGGGGCGCTGGAGCGTGGAGGGAGAGTTGGCCGTGCTCGGAGCGAGCATCCGCGACGGCGTGCTGCAGACCCCCGAGCACCCCGACGCACTCGCCCGCGTGTGGTCCGCGCTCACCTGCTCGACCTCGGGCGACGTGCTGCTCTCAGCCGCCCCCGGCCACGAGTTCCTCGACTGGGGCCGTCAGGCCCACGTGGGCGGCGGCAGCCACGGGTCGCTGCGGGGGGAAGACTCGCTTGGGGCGTTGGTTCTGTGTGGGGTGGAGATCCCCATTGGGGCGCCGGGCGGGGCGCACGAACTCTCCGACGAGGGACAGGCGCGGTGGTCGATCCGTGATGTGGCCCCGCTAGTGCTGGGCCACATCATGGGATTGAAGCGGTGAAAATGAGCACGGCGCCCGGTTGCTGGTGTCGATATTCGTCTTGTGGCCTTGCTACACAAGGGGAAGAGCGCCTTGAGGGGCGCTCTTCCTTGCCGCGACACCAGAAACTGTGGTCAGATGAAACTCCACGGTTCTTTGTTACCAGCCATTTCAATCGCCTCGTTGGTCCATAGTTTAACGACTTCGGCGCCGGCTCTCAGCATACTTCCGCCAGGGGTGCAAAGAATTTCTTTGAAGCGGACCGGAGTGCTAGCCGCGACCACCGTGCACCAAATCGTGCCTTTGAGTTTCCGTTCGAAAGCTTCGGTCTGGGAGAGCACGCAGTTCGCTTTTTTGACAATAAGTATTTTACCGAATTCTTCCACCGCCATCGGGACTGATCCAGTGAGCTTGATTTCGCCGGCCCCTTCGATTTTGCCTTCTGCCCGGAGGTCGAAGGGTTCGCTGATTTTACATTCAGGTAGATCAGTGGTCACTCCGTTTTCTGTACGCGTGGTACTACAATTCGTGAGTTCGAGTTCGATCATCATTTTGCCCATTTCTTCAATTTTGCTCCTGCCGGCAACGGGCGACGAGGTATCCGCATTGCAGCCGACGCCCACCATGGTTCCTGCTACGGGGACTTCTAGGGCCCCCCCACGACTGGTGGCTTTGAATTCTTCCGAAGTGGGAAAACGGTTCTTGAGTTCAACGTTTTCGATGAGCCATTCGTGCCCAAGCGCCGCAGGTGCGATGACGCAGCTTGACACGACTCCTATCGATAGAACCGACAGTGTGATCTTTATATTTCGCATATTACCTCTCTACTTTCATTGTGCGCCTACCTGTAAAGGCCGTATCATAGGGTGTCGGCTCGCCAGTGGGCCTTCAATGCGAGCTCGATCGAGCACGTGGCGGTGCTGCGGACGTAGCTATCTCGGGAAACCGGTGAGGTGGATATAATTGTCTCCCACTCCAACGGGGGCGCGTGGGAGTGGCCGAGAAGCCGGGAGCAGGGTGGCCGCTCTGCGCTAGGCTCGCGGGGTGGAGATTGGGCCTTACCTCCTACGTTTCGCTGTCATCTCTGCGGCTGCTGTCGCAATTGCGGTTTCCTCGTTCTCGGCGGCCGCGGCGAGTGCGGCGCGCGCGCACACGGGGGCGAGCGCCAGCACTGCGACCAACCCTGAAGCGCCGGTCCCGGTGGCCCAGTCGATCGTCCCCCCAGCAGGCCGGCGGCTCTCCTCCGACGACGTGCTGGAAATCGCGGGGCGGCTGCCGCTGATGCGCCGCGAACGGGCGAAGAGCCCGGGCTCCTATGCAGGTGCCTACCTAAAAGGGCCGGGGCGCTGGCAGGTGAGCTACTTCTCGCGCAAGGGCAAGGAAATCGGACAGGTGATCATCTCCGACTACAGCGGCCGGGTGCTCGAACAGTGGGTGGGCTTTCAGGTGGCGTGGACGATGGCGCGCGGGTATCCGGGTGCCTTTGGGCGCCACGTGAATGCGCTCTACATCTGGATACCCCTGTGCGTGCTGTTCGTGCTGCCCTTCATCGACTGGCGCCGGCCGTTCGCGCTGCGCCACCTCGACCTGCTCGCGCTGCTCTCGTTCTCGATCTCACTGGCGTTCTTCAACCACGGGAACATCTACGCCTCGGTACCCCTCACCTATCCGCCGCTGGTGTACCTGCTGTTGCGGATGCTCGGGCTGGTGCGCTCCCGCCGCCCGCCACCGGGTGGGCGTGGGGCCGATCTACATCTGTTGATCCCCGCCCCGTGGCTGGCGGTCATGGTGGTCTTCCTGATCGGCTTTCGCATCGGGCTGAACGTGACCGACTCCAACGTGATCGACGTCGGCTACGCCGGGGTGATCGGAGCGCAGCGGATCGCCGCCGACCGGCCGCTGTACGGGGGCTACCCCTCTAACAACGAACACGGGGACACCTACGGGCCCGTCAACTATGAGGCGTACGTACCCTTCGAGCAGATCTTCGGGTGGAGCGGGCTGTGGGACGACCTGCCCGCAGCACACGCTGCCTCGATCGTGTTCGACCTGCTCGCCGTCGGGTTGCTGTTCCTGCTCGGACTGCGCATCCGCGGCCCCACGCTGGGGGTCGCGCTCGCCTACGCGTGGGTCTCCTACCCCTTCACGCTGTACGCACTGGAGAGCAACAGCAACGACATGATCGTCGCCGTCCTGCTGCTCGCCACGCTGCTCGTGGCCGCTTCACCCCCCGCGCGCGGGGTGTTCGCGGCCCTCGCTGGCCTCACCAAGATCGCACCACTAGCGCTCGCCCCGCTGTTTGCCACGCACGGCCTATGGGTGCTGCCGCCCGATTCGCACGGGGGGACGGCCGACAACCCGGCGGACAGTGGTGCGACGGATGTTGGGCCGGCAGGTGTCACCCAGGCTGTCACCCAGCCTGGCACCGTGCGGTCAGGCTCTCGCTACTCTCGGCCCACTGCACTCGCGCTGTTTGCGCTCGCTTTCTGCGCTACGGTCGCCATCGTCTCAATCCCCGCGCTCGCGCACGACTCGCTGCACGAGATCTACGAGCGCACCGTCGCCTACCAGGCCAACCGCGGCTCGCCCTTCTCGGTGTGGGGGCTATATGGGGGGCTCGGCGGCGCCCAGAAAGCCGTGCAGCTTGCCGCGGTCGTCCTCGCGCTGGCGCTCGCCGTGATCCCCCGCCGGCCTGGCGTGCCCGCGCTCGCCGCGGCCGCCGCCGCGATCCTGATCGCGCTGCAGCTGGGGATCGAACACTGGTTCTACCTCTACATCCCCTGGTTCTTTGGGCTGGTGATGATCGCCCTGCTCGGCCGCGGCGAGGAGTCAGGAGCGGCGATGCCTACGGCGACGGCGGCGCAGGCGGTTTCGGCATCAGAACCTGCTCGATCGAGTCCGCTCGCAGCCGCCTAGAGCAGCGGATCGCCACCCCGTTCAGCCAGGGGTCCTCCTCGGAGGTGTGAAAGCGCACGGGCATCTGCGTGATCATCGCCTGCAGCGCGAGCTCGCGCTTGACGCCGATCACGCCCCCGCGGGGTCCGGTCATGCCCACATCGGTGATGTAGGCCGTGCCGCCCGGCAGCACGCGTGCGTCGGCCGTGGGGACATGGGTATGTGTGCCCACCACCGCGCTCACGCGCCCGTCGAGGTGCCAGCCCAGCCCGATCTTCTCGCTGGTCGCCTCCGCGTGCATATCGACGAGGATGTGGTCCACTTCGCCCAGTTCTTCGAGTGCGACCTCGATCTCGATGAACGCCGAGCGGCCCGGGCGCAGGTAGAGGCTGCCGCTGAGGTTGACCACACCGAGGCGCAGGCCGCTCGCGCTCTGCACCACGCACACCCCGCGCCCCGGCTGGCCGCGCAGATAGTTGGCGGGGCGCACGATTCGAGGCTGGGCGTCGAGGTAGGGGTAGATCTCGCGGCGGTGGTAGGCGTGGTTGCCGAGCGTGATCGCATCCACGCCCGCTGCGAAGAGCTGGTCGGCGGCCTTGGGGGTGATCCCCAACCCGCCCGCCACGTTCTCCCCGTTGACGACCACGAACGTCGGGTCGTGGCGCTCGCGCAGCAGCGGCAGGCACTCGAGCAGCGTGCGCCGCCCGAGGCTCCCAACGAGGTCGCCCACGAACAGGATCGTCGCCTGCGCTGGGCGCTCTCCCGGGACCAGCTCCCCGGAAGGTCCCGCCGGCGCTGGAACCGGATCGGAGGAGGTCGCCTCGGCCTCAGCCATACTTCGCCCATGATGGGAGGAATGTGAGCGCCGGAGAGCGGGCTCCCGAGGCGGCTAGGTCCACGCCCGCCGAGCCCCCGAGCTCGGAAGAGCGCGAGTTGGCGCAGACGCCAGCGGCAGACGTGGCCGATTCCACGACCGCCACGCAGGTGCCGCCGCCGCCACCGCGCGTGGTGGTGCCCCGCTGGGTGCAGCTCGTGTTGCTGCCGCTGGCGCTGCTCGCGCTGTGGGCGCTCGCGCGGGCGGCGGGGAAAGTGCTGGTGATCTTCATCGTGGCTGCTCTGATCGCTCTGATTCTCAACCCTGCTGTGGCCTTCCTCCAGCGCTCGCGCCTCCCCCGCGGTCTGGCGGTGCTCACCGTGTATCTCGCATTCTTCCTCACCCTGGCAGGGATCGGCGTTCTGCTGGCCAACCCGATCGTCCACCAAGCCCAATCCTTCACCCACAATTCGCCCAAGTTGGTCGGTGAAGCCAACGAAACGCTCGCCAACCTCCAGAGCTGGCTGCAGCGCCACGGCGTCCACGTGGAATTCATCAAGCAGGGTAAGACAGCGCTGCAGACGCTCCAGGACAAAGTCGTCAAAAGCGCCGGCTCGCTCGCCTCCTTCGGCGGTGCGCTGCTCTCCGAAACGGCCAGCGCGATCTTCGATCTGGTGCTGATCTTCGTGCTCTCCGTGTACATGCTCATCTACGGGGAGCGCATCGGGCGACTTGTGCGCCGGGCGATGCCCGACGGGGATGGAACGCCGGCCGACGACTACCCCACATTGACCCAGCACGCCGTCTCGCGCTACGTGGGGGGGCAGCTGTTGTTCAGCGTCGTGATGGGGACCTCCACGGGGATCGCGCTGTACCTCTTCGGCGTCCTGGGGATCTTCCCCGACGGGAGCAAGTACGCGGTGGCGTTCGCGCTGTTCTATGGAGTGATGGAGCTGATCCCCTACATCGGCCCGATCCTCGGAGCCGTCCCGCCCGTGCTGGTCGCACTGCTCACCAACCCGATCAGCGCCGTGTGGGTGGTGCTGCTGTTCGTGGGGATGCAGCAGCTCGAGGGCCACGTGGTGGCCCCCCAGATCTTTGGCCACACACTGCGGATCAACCCGCTGTTGGTGATCTTTGGGCTGCTGCTCGGACTGCAGCTCCACGGGGTCGTGGGGGCGCTGGTCGCGCTGCCGATCCTCGCGATTCTGCGCGAGACCTTCGTGTATCTCGCTCGCCACCTCACGCTCGAGCCCTGGGAGCGCACCCCGGGCGGGATGCTGTGAACGAGCCCCTGCTGGCGGTACAGGGCCTGGTCAAGCGCTACGGCGATCGCGAGGCGTTGCGAGGGGTGGATTTCGAGGCGCGCGCCGGGGAGCTGATCGCGGTGATCGGCCCCAACGGTGCGGGCAAGACCACGCTGCTCTCGATCCTCGCGGGCGTCCAGTCGCCGAGTGCCGGCAGCGTGAGCCTGCCACCACGCCGGGTCGGCTGGGTGCCCCAGCAGTCCGCTGTGTATTCGCGGCTCTCGGTGGCGGAGAACCTCGAGCTGTTCGCGCGCCTGGAGCGGGTTCCCGACCCCCGCGCGACGGTGCGCGCGATGCTCGAGCAGACGGGCCTCGAGGACCGCGCCGGTGAGCGCCTGGAACGCCTCTCGGGGGGCAACCGCCAGCGGGTGAACGTCGCGGTCGGTCTGCTCGCGGACCCCCCCGCGCTGGTGCTGGACGAGCCCTCCTCGTCGCTGGATCCGCTCCAGCGCGAGCGACTGTGGCAGTTCATCGGCGGCCTCGCGGGGCGGGGGCGGTGCATCGTCTTCTCCACCCACAACGTCACCGAGGCCGAGCACTACGCGGGCCGGGTACTCGTCCTCGCCGACGGGGAGCCACTGTTCAGCGGCTCCCCCCGGGAGCTGGCGCGCGCGGCCGGCGCCGACGGAGGTGTCGGTTTCGAAGGAGCATTCGTACGGTTCCTGCGTGAGCGGGGACACTGAGTTGCGCGGGCAGATTGGCGCAGTGCGAGTCGGAGTCGGAGCGGATGCGCCTCGGCCCGCCACTGCGGCCCCGCGCAACGCTGCGGCGAGGTGGGGGCGATGAGGTGGATGCTGCGGAAGGATCTACTGATCCTCGCCCGCTCGCGGGTGATGGTGGCGATCCTCGTGCTCTACCCGGTGGCGGTGGCGCTGCTGATCGGCCTGGCGATCTCGCGGGCGCCGTCGAAGCCAAAGGTGGCGATCGCCAACCTCGCCCCCCCCGGGGCGACCGTCGAACTGGGTGGCACACATCTGAACGTCGGCCACTACTACAGCCAGCTTTTCAGCCAAGTGCAGCCGATCCCCGTGGCCACCCGCGCTCAGGCCGTGGCGGCGGTTCAGAGCGGGCGCGCGCTCGCGGGGGTGGTGATCCCCGCGAATATCGCCTCACAACTCTCCTCCGTGACCAGCCAGGGGCACGTCGAAGTGATCTACAACGGGGACGCGCTGGAGCAGAGCTTCGTGCACTCCACGATCGAAGCGGCGCTCTCCCAGGCGAACCTCGAACTGTCGAACCAGATCAGGAGCCTCGCAGCGAAAGTGATCGGGGCGCTCGTGCGCGGCGGCAGTCTCGGGGTGCCGGGCGCCCCCCAGAACCTGCCGGGGCTGAGCGCGATCCCCGGGATCCTGCACCGTGTTATCGCCCACCAACCCCACGGCGCGAACCGCGAGCAGCTGGAACGGCTCGCCACGTTCACCGAATTCGCCGCCCAGAACCTTGGGATCAGCCGCGACGTGCTGAGCACGGTGAGCCAGCCGATCCAGGTGCAGAGCACGCTCCTGCACGGCCGGCGCACTCCGCTGGACACCTACGCGGTGGTCGTCGCGGTCAGCATCTCGTTGATGTTCGTGTGTGTGCTGCTCGCCGCCGGGGGGATCGCCCTGGAGCGTGAAGAGCACACGCTGGCGCGGTTGGTGCGAGGATCGACCGCTTCGACCCCCCCGACCCCCCCGACCACCTCGGTTCCCCCGGCCCCCTCGGCTACCTCGTCTCCCCCGGCCCCCTCGGCTACCTCGTCTCCCCCGGCCCCCTCGGCTACCTCGTCTCCCCCGGCCCCCTCGGCCCCCTCGGCTACCTCGTCTCCCCCGGCCCCCTCGGCTACCTCGTCTCCCCCGGCCCCCTCGGCCCCCTCGGCTACCTCGTCTCCCCCGGCCCCCTCGGCTCCCCTGGCCACCCCCTTGTCTCCATCGACCGATCCATCCGTCCGCGGTACGAGATCACTGGTCTCGCGAGAGGGCTTGATCGCGGAGAAGCTGCTGCTGGCAGCGTGCTGCTCGGCGGTGGTGGCGTTCGCGATGCTCGCCGGGATCGGGGCGTTCGTCGGCCTCGATTGGGGCAGAGTGGGGCTGTGGATCGTGGCACTCGCCGTGGCCGCGCTGGCATTCGCGGCGCTCGGAGTGGCGATCGGCGCGCTCACACGCGAGGTGCGAGCCGCATCGCTGCTGGCCTTCCTACTCTCCCTCCCACTGGCATTCCTGGCGCTGGTTCCCGCCGGGGCGGTGGCGAGTGGGGTGTACGACGTAATCCGGGCGATCTCGCTCGTGTTCCCCTTCAAGGCCGCCCTGCAGGCACTCGACGCGGCGGTCAACGACTCCTCCCCGGGGCTCTGGTCCTCGCTGGTGCACCTACTTGTGCTGACTGTGCTGTTCGGGGTGCTTGCCCGCGTGGGCCTGCGGCGCGCGGACTGATCGAGGGTATCCTCGACGGCGATGGCATTTCCCCAGGTGCGAATGCGCAGGCTGCGGGGCACACCGGCGCTGCGCGGACTTGTGCGCGAGACCGAGCTGCGGGCGGGCCAGCTGGTGCTGCCGTTATTCGTCGCGGAGCCTGCCCTCGGCGGTGGAGGATCGTCCCGCGAGCCGATCCCCGGGATGCCGGGCGTAGAGCGGCTCTCGATCTCCGAGGCGGTGGTCGAGGGGCGTGCGGCGGCGCAGCTCGGAATCGGGGCGGTGCTGGTGTTCGGGATCCCGGCCGAGAAGGACGCGGAGGGCTCGGGGGCGTGGGATGAGGAGGGGGTTGTGCAGCTCTGCGTCCGAGCGCTCAAGGATGCGCTGCCGGAGCTGCTGGTGATCACGGACGTGTGCCTCTGCGAGTACACCGAGCACGGTCACTGCGGCGTACTACGCGGGGATGGGGCCGTGGACAACGACGCCTCCGTGGAGCTGCTGGCGCGTACCGCGGTCAGCCACGCGCGCGCCGGCGCAGACATCGTGGCGCCATCGGACATGATGGATGGCCGCGTAGGCGCAATCCGTGCGGAGCTCGACGGGGAGGGCTTCACCGAGACTCCGATCCTCGCCTACTCCGCGAAGTTCGCCTCGGCCTTCTACGGCCCGTTCCGCGAGGCCGCGGGCTCGGCGCCCGCGTTTGGGGACCGCCGCGCCTACCAGCTGGACCCCGCCAACGGGCGCGAGGCGGTGCGTGAGACGCTCCTCGACGTCGAGGAGGGGGCCGACATGGTGATGGTCAAGCCAGCGCTCGCCTACGGCGATCTGATCCGCGCGGTGCGGCGCAGGAGCAGCCTGCCGGTGGCGGTGTATAACGTGAGCGGCGAGTACGCGATGGTCAAGGCGGCAGCCGCTGCGGGCCACCTGGACGAGCGCGCGGCGGTGCTCGAGATCCTTACCTCGCTGCGCCGCGCGGGCGCGGACGTCATCATCACCTACCACGCGAAGGACGCGGCGAGATGGCTGAACGAGCAGAGTTGACCACAGCGCAGGACCTGGGCCTCCCGGTGGCCGCGATCGCGCCGGAGGGTGCCACCGTGCCGGCGCCTGGCGCCGAGCGAGCGAGCGGGGCGATCGATCGCCCTGGTGCCCCCGTGGATCGCGCAGGCGCGGCCGTGCCCAAGACCCGCAGCCGCACGGGCGGTGCAGCGGTGGCGCTGGATGAGCACGACCGCAGGTTGCTGAATCTGATGCAGGGGAGCTTCCCGTTGGAGGCCCGGCCCTACGCGGCAGTGGCACGTGCGGCGGGGATTCCCGAGGAGCAGGTGCTGGGGCGCGTGCGAGAGCTGCTGGAGCAACGGATCATCCGCCAGGTGACCCCGATCTACGACACACGCGCGCTCGGCTACTCCTCGATGCTGGTCGCCGCAAAGGTCGACCCCGAGCATCCGTGGCGCGCCGCACGGATTGTCAACGCCCACCCGGGGGTCTCCCACAACTATCTGCGCAACCACGATTTCAACATGTGGTTCACGCTCGCCACCGAGCCGGACTCGCCGCTTGGCCTGGAGGGCACCCTCGAGCTCCTGCGGGAGCTCACCGGGGCGGAGTCGATCCGTCAACTGCCGACGCTCAAGCTGTTCAAGATCAGGATGGATCTGGAGATGGAGGGCGACACCAAGGCGCTCGCCAGTGAGGGGGCCACACAGGAGGAGGCGGTGCTGGAGTCGGTCCCCTACGACGAGCGGGACATCGCCGTGATCCGTGCCACCCAGGGCGACCTGCCCGTGCTCAGCGAGCCCTACGTCGAAGCGGCGCAGCGGCTGGGGATGGAGGTCGATGCGCTGCTCGAGCACATGCGCCGGATGCAGGAGCGCGGCCTGCTGCGGAGGGTCGCTGCGATTCTCTACCACCGCCGCGCCGGCTTCTCGGCAAACGGCATGGGTGTATGGGGGGTGCCCCCGGAGCGGATCATGGAGCTCGGTCCGCGGATGGCCGCCTTCCGCGGCATCTCGCACTGCTACCAGCGACCGACATACGCGGACTGGCCCTACTCGGTCTTCACGATGGCCCACGGCCGTTCCAAGGACGAGTGCGACGCGATCCTCGACGCGATCGCCGAGCAGACCGGGATCGAGGAGCGCGCGACGCTCTACTCCTCGACCGAGTTCAAGAAGGTCCGCTTGCTCTACTTCACCGACGACTACAAGCGGTGGGAAGCCGAGCACGCCTGAAGATGGATCCGGTGCCCGCCCACCCGCGTGCGCCGATCGCTTCCAAACACGCTCTCAACCAAGGTCTGTGATGCCCTCGCTCACCGACACCCGCTCCGCGGAGCTCTATCGGCGCGCCGTGAAGGCGCTCCCCGGTGGCGTCAACTCCCCCGTGCGGGCCATGCGCGCGATCGGCCGCGACCCGGTGTTCCTCGCCCGCGGAGCTGGCGCGGAGGTATTCGACGTCGACGGCAACCGCTACGTGGACTACGTCTGCTCGTGGGGTCCGCTGATCCACGGCCATGCCCATCCGGAGATCCTCGCGGCGGTGAGCGCGGCGGCGGCGCGGGGAACGAGCTTCGGTGCCCCGACCGCAGGCGAGGTGGAGCTCGCGGAGGAGGTCACGCGGCGGATGGGGGCGGTGGAGATGGTGCGCATGACCTCCTCGGGCACGGAGGCGACGATGACCGCGCTGCGACTCGCGCGCGCAGCCACTGGCCGTGAGCGGATCGTCAAGTTCGCGGGTGCCTACCACGGCCACGTGGATGGGCTGCTCGCGCAGGCAGGCTCGGGTCTCGCCACGCAGGGGATTCCTTCCAGCCTCGGCGTACCCGCGGCTGTGGCTGCGGCCACGGTGGTGGTGCCGTGGAACGACCCGGAGGCTCTGATCGAGGCGGTACACAGGCACGAGCCGGCGGCGATCCTGGCGGAGCCGCTCCCCGCCAACATGGGTCTCGTGCCGCCGCAGCCGGGCTTCCTGGAGCTGCTGCGCGAGCAGGCGCGGGATAGCGGCGCGCTGCTCGTGCTCGATGAGGTGATCAGCGGCTTCCGCGTAGCCCGGGGCGGCGCGCAGGAGCTCACAGGGGTCCAGGGGGACCTGACGATCATGGGCAAGGTGCTCGGCGGCGGCCTGCCGGCCGCCGCGGTGGGTGGGCGCACCGAGCTGATGGAGCTGCTCGCTCCCGCCGGGGAGGTCTACCAGGCGGGCACGTTATCGGGCAACCCGTTGGCGGTGGCGGCGGGCCTCCAGACTCTGAGACTGCTCGACCAACCCGCCTACGCGCGCCTGGCGGCGATCACCGAGCAGCTGGCTGCGGGGCTGCGCGCGGCGGCCGACTCCCGCGCCGGTGGAGCGGGGGGGCGTTCGGTGCAGATCGCGAGCCACCCCGGCCTGCTGACGGTGTTCTTCAGCGAGCGCCCCGTGCACGACCTCGAGGGCGCCCACGCGTGCGATCTGGAGGCCCACGCGGCCTGGTGCCGGGGGCTGCTTGCGCGGGGTGTATACCCACCGCCCGCGCAGTTCGAGGCGTGGTTCCCCTCGCTGGCCCACACCGCTGAGCACATTGAGCGCACAGTGGCCGCTGCGGCTGGCGCCTTTGAGGAAATCGAATGAGACGGGGGCACGGTTGAACGCCCCAGTAGCTCCTCCCTCGCTCGAGCGCTTGGTGGCGCTACTGCGCGAACAGGGCGGCCTGATGGCGAGCCTGCTCCCGCGGGAGGGGGCGTCCCATGCGCCGGCGCCGGCGCTGGGCGAGGGCGGCGCCCAACCAGACGGCTCTCGCGCGGACAGGGCTCGCCCGGACGGCGCTCGCCCAGGTGGCGTCCACGCGGGTAGGGCTGTCCCTGACAGCGTTAGCCCGAACAGCGCTCACGTGGACGGCTCTCGGGGAGACGGTGGGCCCGTCCGAGCCTCGGGCCCTGCCCAGATAGCGGCGGCCGGTCCGCGTCCGGGTGCGCGGGCTGCCGAGTACGAGCTACTGCTGGAGGCGATCTACGAGGGCTACCTCCTGCACTACGGGACCCCCAGGGTCCTGCGGCCTGCGGATGCCGATCTCGGATTGCTCGCGGGCGACCGGCTATATGCCCTTGGCCTGGCTCGCCTGGTGGCCCTCGGTGACCTCCCGGCGGTGGCGGAGCTCGCGGACGCGATCGCCCTGACAGCGCTCGCCCAGGGGGATGGGGAGCAGGAGTTGGCCGAGGCGATCTGGAGCGCCGGCGCGCGGGCCGTCGGTTGGGGCACGAGCGACGCCCACCGCGAGGCCAAGGCGCTCGCTCGCGCAGGGGCGCCGGAGGCGCTGGAGGCGATGCGCGGCGCGGCCGAGATACGCGTTGAGCCCGACTCACCTTGACCTGCAAGCGGTATTCTTTGCCCCCTTGCCCAGCCAGCACGACAAGCACAAGTCCAAGTACACCCTCGACCGCCACATTCCGGGGGCGTTCGAGGGCGAGACGATCACTCGTCGGCGCTTCATGACAGGCTCCGCCCACGCCGCCGGGGCGATTGCGGCGCTCTCCTTCACGCTGCCCGCGTTGGGCTTTGCGATCGGCCCGATCTTCAAGAGCAAACCCCACACCTGGGAGACAGTGGGGCCCACGGATATGTTCCCCGACAACAACTACATCCCCACTGTGATCACACTCACACCGGGGATCGGGGAGGCGGGCAAGGGGCTGGTCTACGTGCGCCAGAAAAATCCCGCGATCGACACCGATCCCTACGACCGCAACACCCCCTATATCGCGATCACCTCGCGCTGTGCGCACCTCGGCTGTCCGGTGCGCTGGGTGGATGCGGCGGAGCGCTTCATCTGCCCCTGTCACGGTGGCGTCTACGACCTGCTCGGTCGCCGCACCGGCGGCCCCCCGGTGCGCCCGCTGGACCGCTTCTACACCCGCGTCGTGGACGGCTACGTGCAGATCGGGGCGCGTTTCAGCGTCAACAGCGAGCTGCAGCGCTTCTCCCCGCGCGACCCCGGCGAGCCGATCGACGGCCTCGGCCAGTTCGCCTATCCCTCCCGTCCCTCGATTCGTCGCTAGGACACCGTGCCCAAACTTCCCGCTCCCCCGATTCCCTCTCCGCTGCAGGCGCCGCCCCCGCGGCCGGAGGAGGAGAACGGGACCGCCCGCCCGGTGGACCACGCGGCGAATGCGGGGACCGCGGTGGTCGACTGGGTGGACGAGCGCACCTCGCTGAGCGGTGCGGCGCGCTGGATGATGTTCCGCAAGGTCCCGAAGGGCACCAACTGGTTCTACACGCTTGGCTCGGCCACGATGTTCGCCTTCCTGAACCAGGCCGTCACGGGGGTCTTTCTGGCGATGTACTACCGCCCCGACGCCTCGGGGGGGCCTACGAATCGGTTCGCTACGTCACCAACGATGTGTTCCTCGGGCAGTTTGTGCGCGGGATGCACAAGTGGGGCTCGACGGTGATGGTGGTGCTGGTCTTCCTGCACATGGGCCGCACGTTCTTCTTCGGCGCGTACAAGTACCCGCGCGAGCTCAACTGGGTTATTGGCGTGGTGCTGCTGATCCTCACGATGGTGATGTCGTTCACGGGCTACCTGTTGCCGTTCGATCAGCGCGCCTTCTGGGCGACGCAGGTGGGCGTGAACATCAACGGCACCGGTCCGCTATTGGGCCCCTATCTGAGCGACTTCCTGCGCGGGGGCTCGGAAATCGGGGCGACCACGCTGTCGCGTTTCTACGCGATCCACATGCTGCTGGTTCCCGGGCTGATCGCAGCGCTGCTCGGCGCTCACCTCTACCTGGTCGCCAAGCTGGGCACGACGGCGCCACCGTGGGCCAAAGCGAAGCAGGACTCCGAGCTGCGCGAGTCAGAGGCATGAACGTCTTCAACAACAAGGGCACCGGGGTGGCTGCGCACACCGTCAAAGCGCTGACGGGGTGGGGGCGCGAGCTATGAATCAGCGCCAGAAGGAGGAGTATCTCCGCGAGTACGCGCTCCTGAAGTCCAAAGGCAAACCGTTCTTCCCCTACGCGGTGGCGAAGGACTCGATCATGGCGTGCGTGGTGATGGCGTGCATCATCACGATGTCGCTGGTGCTTGGCGCGGAGCTCGGCTCCAAGGTGAATCCCACCACGAGCACCTACGTGCCCCGCCCGGAGTGGTACTTCTTCTTCCTGTTCGAGGTGCTGCGCGTGATCAAGCCGCCGAGCCTCGTCCCCCTGGCGACGATCGGGATCCCGACGCTGGGCATGATCCTGCTGTTCCTGCTGCCGTTCTACGACCGCGGGCCGGAGCGTCGCCCCGAGCGCCGTCCGATCGCCACGATCACAGGCGTGTTCGTGATCGGGGCGATGGCCTTCCTCACCTGGCAGGGCGCCAGCACCGGCTCGCCGTTCTCGGTTGAAATCGCTACGCCCACGGCTGTACGCCAGGCCGGCGGCCAGGAGCTCGCGAAGTTCGAAGCGGGCCGCCAGGTGGTGGCCGCGAGCGGCTGTCTGGCGTGCCACAAGCTCGGCGATAACGGCAACAACGGACCGGGCCCGGAACTGACCCACATCGGCTCGCGCATCCCGCGCCTGGGCATCGCCCGCACGCTGGTCAACCCGACGGCGCCGATGCCGTCATTCAAAGGTCTCCCGCCAAAGAAGTTCGAAGCGGCGGTCGAGTTCCTCTCGCAGCTGAAGTAGAGCGTTTGGCGATGGCTCACGGCCCTCGGCAAGGCGCTGGCGCCGGAGTACCGCAGGCGGGGCAGGTGCAGGCGATGTTCGACCGCATCGCGGGGGTCTACGACGCGCTCAACGGCGTGATGAGCGCCGGCCTGCACCACCGCTGGCGCGAGCGCGCGGTCGACCTCGCGCGGATCGGTCCGGGCAGTCGTGTGCTCGACGTCGCGACCGGAACGGGCGACCTGGCGCTCGAGCTCGCGCGGCGGGTGGCCCCTGGGGGTGAGGTGGTGGGCAGTGACTTCTCTGAGGGGATGCTGGCCCGTGCGCGTGCCAAGGCGCGGGATCACGGGGCCGCGCTCAATGGCTCGGGCGGCGTGATTCCGCGCTTTGAGTGGGGCGACGCCCTGAATCTTCCCTATGAGAGCGGGGCTTTCGATGCGGCGACGGTGGGCTTTGGGGCGCGCAACTTCTCCGATCTGCGCCGCGGCCTGGCGGAGATGGTCCGCGTGGTGCGGCCGGGAGGCAGGGTGGTGGTGCTGGAGATCACCTCTCCGACTCGCCCCCCGCTGTCGGTCTTCTATCGCCTGTGGTTCGATCGCGCGGTGCCGCTGCTCGGGCGACTTGCTGGGGATTCCGACGCCTACACGTACCTCCCCGACTCCGTTCGGCGCTTCCCGGCCCCCGCTACGCTCGCCGGCGAGATGGAGCTGGTAGGACTCCGCGAGATCGGCTACCTACTCACAGCCGGGGGGATAATCGCTATCCATGCCGGCACCGTCCCGCCGGATGGCGCATGATGAGTGTGGTGAGCGCCAGCTCGGCAGAGGGATCCGGTGCGACAGGGGATGAGGACGCGGTCGCTGAGATCATGCGCCTCGGTGGAGCGCGGCTGCGCGAGCGGATGGTCCGCATCGAGGAGCATTTGGAGTGGGTGGCGGCCCAGGCGGGGAGGCCGCTCGCGGAGTACGCGAGCGCCACGGTGGAGGCCGGCGGTAAGCGCCTGCGCCCACTGCTGGTGGTGCTCGCCGCGG
Source organism: uncultured Solirubrobacterales bacterium (assembly GCA_963747875.1). Lineage (GTDB taxonomy): Bacteria > Actinomycetota > Thermoleophilia > Solirubrobacterales > Solirubrobacteraceae > Palsa-744. The sequence continues at coordinate 2,471,042 of CAVVGU010000001.1, read as the reverse complement.
TTGCCGCCGGTGCCCCTGAGGAAAACGGTTCCGTGGATGGGCGGGAGGCTGAGCAAAGCTTGGTACGCGCGGCGGTGGCGGTTGAGCTGGTGCACTCGGCGACACTCGTCCACGACGATGTGATCGACGGGGCTCAGCTGCGCCGAGGTCGCCCCTCGGTGGTCGCGCGGGCCGGTCGCAACACTGCGATCGCAACCGGTGACCTGCTCTTCTCGCGGGCCTTTGCGGAGCTCGCACGCAACGGGAGCCTGGAGCAGCTGCGCACTCTCTCGGATGCTAGCTCGGCGCTGGCGATGGGGGAGCTACTGCAGCGCGAGGATGCGTACGCCCGGCATGTGGCGGTGGAGCGCTACCTGCGCCGCTGTGAGCTGAAGACCGCGGCCCTATTCGAGGCTGCGTGTCGGCTGGGGGCGCTCGCGGCACGCGGTGCGTCTACCGGCCTTGCGGATGAGTTGGGGGGATTCGCGCGACGCATCGGGCTCGCCTTCCAACTGCTGGACGACGTGCTCGACGTCTCCGGGCCGGTGGAGCGGACGGGCAAGACCCGCGGGGCCGATCTGTTGGATGGCACCGTCACGCTGCCGTTGATCCTCGCCCGGGAACGGGATGAGCGCCTCGCGGCGATGGACCTTGCCGCCCTCTCGGGACCCGAGCAGGCGACGGAGCTGTGCGAACGGATCGCCGCTACGGGCGCGCTGGAGGAGGCCCGTGAGCAAGCGCTGGCGCTTGTAGCGCAGGCCAAGGGGGCACTCCCGGCACTCCTCCCCGATGGCCGCGCTGTACTACTCGACCTGGTGGCCGATGCAGTGGTGGAGCGTTATCGCTAGAAGTCGCAGGGCTGGATCAAGTCGGCGTCGAGCGCGCGGATGAAGAGGTCGATCACTAGTCTGGGGGAGGGCAGGCCCTCCCCCAGAGCCCCCTCCCCCCTAGAAATCGCAGGGCTGGATCAAGTCTGCGTCGAGCGCGCGGATGAAGAGGTCGATCTCCTCGGCCATGTTGGCGTGGGTGACGCGCTGAAGGTCGCTCAGCAGCGAGCCCGCGGCGCGATCCAACTCCTCGTCGAGGCATTCCACGGCGGTCTGCTCGAAGACGCCCTCGCGTGTAGCCTCGCACTCGGGGCAGCGCAGCAGGATCCGCCAGCGGCTGGGCCCGGCCTCGGACCAGTCCACCGGGTGGACGAGCTCTCCGGCGCAGTAGAAGCAGACGTGCAGTGGCTCCGTCGCCTGGTCGGCCGGTCTGCGTCCGGGATCCAGCGCGGGGGGCAGCGGGTTGTCCAGGTAGACGACCTCGATGCGCTTGCCGCTGGGCAGCTGCACGTGGTGGCGGCTCTGGTGTTGGCTTTCCTCGGCGGGCATCTGTGTCCTTACTGAAAAGAAGAGGGGCTCGGCTCGCCGACCTTCGGCCGGCTGCGCCATCCTCCAGGCGAGTAATCGACTCACGCTCCCGCCGTCTTTAGCGCGTGTCCACGAATACCGAGGTTTGTGCAGGTCGATCGTGGGGAGCCCGCCGTTTCGCGGTCGTTTGCCACGGCAAACGACCGGTTTAGGGCCCCGAATGGCTCAGCCCTACCCGACGTTTCGCATCCGCAACCCGCCGTCCATCGACTGAGCAGGCTAAGTTGAGAGACGTATATGGCCACCGCGATCCGTACGATCGGCCACGAGGACCGCCTCAGTCTCGTGGAGCATCTAGAGGAGCTGCGCACGCGCCTGATCGTCAGCGGGGCGGTGCTGGCGGTCGCGTTCGGTGTGTGCCTATGGCAAAACCATGCCCTGCTGCACCTGATCGCCCGCCCCCTTGAACAGGAGAAGCACGGACAGGTCGAGAAGGGCGAGAGCCCGGCCGGCCAGACTTGGCTGGCCCAGCAGGCGGTGCTCAGGGTGGGTCGGGACACCGAGGGGATTGTCGCGCTCCTCAGCGCCCCCGACAGCCATCTACCGGCCACGGTTCGCAAGCAATTGGCAGCCGAGCTCCCGCGCCTGCGGGCGGACACCGCGAAGCTCCCATCCACCCCGCCGGCCGAAAAGCTGACGACGCTGGGGATCGGCGAGCCCTTTACGACCACGTTGACGGTGGTGTTCTTCTTCGCCTTGATCGTCTCGCTGCCGGTGATCCTGTTCGAGCTCTACGGCTTCGTGCTGCCTGCTCTGCAGCCGAGTGAGAGACGTGCGGTCGCGCCGCTGCTGATCGCGATCCCGTTCCTGTTCGTGGCCGGTGTCCTGTTTGGCTACTTCGTGGTGCTTCCCTCGGCGCTGCGCTTCCTCGTGAACTTCAACAGCAGTGAGTTCAACATCCTGGTGCAGGCCAACCCGTACTACCAGTTCGCCGCGACTGTGTTGCTGGCGATGGGAATGGTCTTCCAGGTCCCCGTCGCGATTCTGGGTGCGACCCGCGCGGGCCTTGTGACCCCAAAACAGCTGCGTCGAGGGCGCCGCTACGCGATCGTGGCGTGCGCGGCGATCGCAGCGTTCCTGCCGGGGGACGCGATCACGCTGCTGCTGGAGACCATCCCCCTGTATCTCCTCTACGAGGCGAGTATCCTGGTGGCATCGTTTGTGGCACGACGCGAGGCGGCGCGGGATAGGGCGCAGGCGGCGGCCACGGCGGCAGGAGATCCCCCGCCGGAGGAGCCATCCTCGCCGGGAGGCGTTTCGGGGCCGCCGTCTCCGCCAGCGGGCACCCCAGGCAGTGGGCCACTGGGCGCTGACGCGGACGAGAACCCAGACACGAACGTGAACGCGATCATCGATCACATAGACTCCAGGCTCTCCAACTGATGCTCTTCGATCTGCGAGGCCGCGGCCGACGCCGCACTGTACGGGTGGTCTACCTTGGGCTTGCCATCCTGTTCCTGCTCGGCTTCGTCGGGTTTGGCGTCGGGGTCGGTGGGGGCGGGGGGGGAATCTTCAACGCCCTGACCGAAAACAGCGGGTCCAACAGTGCGAGCTTTGCGGGCCAGGTCGCGGCGGCGCAGAAACGCACCAAGCTCCACCCCGGCGAACCGGCGGCGTGGGCGGCGCTCGCGGAAGCCCAGCTGCACCAGGCCAGCGAACCGGAATACTTCAGTCCAACCGCCGAACAGTACACCGCGAAGGGCAAACAGCAGCTCGCCAAGGTGGGGAGCTCGTGGGGGACCTACCTCAGGTTGGAAACTCATCATCCGAGCCCTGAATTGGCGGTGAAGATGGCCAGCGTCTACGCCGAAGCGGGTCTCAACAACCCAAGCGAAGCGGCACGTGCGCTGAAGATCGCGGTGATCGGCAATCCGACCAGTGCGGGCCTGTATTCGAGCCTTGCCGAGTATGCCTATAAGGCGGGCGACCTCAAGGAGGGGGATGCGGCGGCGCACAAGGCGCTCGCGCTTGCCCCCAGCAGCGAACGCTCGCGCGTGAAGAAGTATCTGGCGGAACTCCGGAAGAATCCACTGAGTCATACGCCCACCACGATCTCCAAGGGCCCGAACGGCGAATTGATCGCGACGCAGGCCGGCAAAACGTTTGCGGTCAAGAAGGGCCCGAACGGGAACTACGTCGGGGTCAAGACGGGCGCCGCGAAGGTCGCGCCGTCGGGGCAGACCAGCTCGACGCAGTCCAGCGCGACGAAGAAGTAGTAGCCCGTGGCCCTCGGGGAGGATTCCCCGCGCTACACAGCGCGCCTGCTGGTTGGCTGCCCGGACCGACCGGGAATCGTGGCGGCTGTTTCGGGCTTCTTGTTCGACCTGGGGGCCAACATCGTCTCCTCCCACCAGTACTCGACGGACCCCACGGGGGGGCGGTTCTTCCTGCGCACCGAGCTGTTCCTAGCGGATGCGCTCGAGTCCCCGCAGGCACGCGCGCGGTTGCGGAAGCGCTTCGGCGCGGAGGTGGCCGAGCGCTTCCAGATGGATTGGGAGCTGCGGTTCGCGGGTCAGCGGCGGCGGATGGCGATCCTGGTCTCCCGGCGCGACCACTGCCTGGTGGATCTGCTGTGGCGCTGGCGCCGCGGGGAGCTCGACGCGGAGGTGGTAGGGGTGATCTCCAACCACCCCGACGTGGAGCCCGAGGCGCGCACGGCGGGGGTGCCGTTCCACCACGTGCCCGTTGAGCGGGGCGGGAGGGAGCACGCGGAGGATCGGATCCTCGAGCTGCTGGGGGGGGAGGCCGACGTGGTGGTGCTGGCGCGCTACATGCAGATCCTCAGCGGCGATTTCCTCACGCGGTTGGGGGCACCGGTGATCAACATCCACCACTCCTTTCTCCCCGCCTTCCCTGGTGCAGAGCCCTACCGACGCGCGCAGGAGCACGGGGTCAAGTTGATCGGAGCCACGGCGCACTACGTCACCGAGGAGCTCGACGCGGGTCCGATCATCGAACAGGGGGTGGAGCGGGTGGATCACAACCACAGCATCGCCGACCTCGAACGGGTGGGCCGCGACATCGAGCGAGTGGTCCTTGCCCGTGCGGTGGCCCTGCACCTGGATGACCGCGTGATCGTGGACCGCGGGCGCACCGTGGTGTTCTGAGGCGCCCTGGACCTCGGGGGCTACCGGCGGTGGCAGGCGCCTGACTGTCCCGTAGCTCCAGCTTGGCTAGAATGCGGGCGTTCTCAGGACGCGCCCGCCCGACGGCGTCCTCGCGGGCCGTTAGCTCAATCGGCAGAGCAGGGGCCTCTTAAGCCCAAGGTTGCAGGTTCGATTCCTGCACGGCCCATATCTGAGGAAGAAGGCGGCGCTAATCGAACCATTCTTCAGCGCACAGTCGATCTCGGCACTGACCAGATCGCGCTGGCGGGGATCGTGTGCGTCGGAATGATCGGCGGTCGCGCGGCGACGAATTGCTTGCGGAAGCCGCTAACGACGCGATCCGCGCGATTGCACAAGTTGCTGCGAGCAACTCGACTGATGCTCAGGCCCAAACTGCCTACGCGTCAGCCGTCTCGCACGTGGCGATGCATGGAAGGCCGCCAGTCGTCGCCGCATGGCGCTCGCTTCAAGACAACGCCACCGTGGAGACGCTGGAGGGTCGCGCTCTGATGGTGGCGGCAATCCAGGCGACGCGGGCACAACTCGGCCACGGACCTGCATCTGACGCCGATCTCCACGTACTTCTCTTCGGCCCAGGTGGGCCACAGCAACAAGCGAAGGTGGCAGCGAACGACGCGCGCCCCGTCTGACGGCGGACCGCCGCCTGACGGCAGACAGCTCTCAATCAGCCGATCCCGATCGGCTTGGCGCCACCGTCAGCGCATGGTTTGCGCCAGCACAGGCTGGCGACGCCTATCGTCGCAGCAGGCAGGTGGCCGAGATCGTCGTCTGCGATCAGTGGTGGACGAGGCGGGAGGCCGGCTCGAAGTCCCCGTGCAACACGAGTGGGTCGAGGTCGGCGCCGTTGGGCCAGACGACAGTGCCGAGTTCGTCGTCCACCCGCACTTGCCCAAAGAAGGCCGGATCGCCCAGCGGCTCGAAGATCGGGCCGTGCAGCTCTCCGGTGAGATCGACGTCGCGCCGGCTGCCGTCGCTGAAGCCGAGTCGCAGCCGGTAGTGGCCGAGCACCTCTACCGATGTCACGGTTACGAACACCATCGCCCCATCTTACGGCAACGGGTCGATCGGCTCGGGAACAGTTCCGCCGTGTACGCGCTCCCAGTCGGCCTCGAGCTCTTCACGGTGGAGGGCTGCCCACTCTGCCACAAGCTTGAGCGCGCGGCCCGGCAGTTCGCCCACGAGCACCCTCGTGCCGTCAATCGCGATCACTGCGTGGTGCTCGGCGTACTGCGCATGGAAGTGGGGCGGCTGGTGGTCGTAGAAATACATCGTGATCACGATGCCGTAGAAGAAGCTGACGCGGGGCACGGCGCCATCATGAGGCGCAGCGCGGACAGGGTGTCGCAGACGGGCGCACCCGCGGGCGCCCCGGCCTGGCCGACGAACCCTATGCCAACACGTACCGTCCCCTCGATACCCGCACGAATCGACGCGAGGAACCCGAGACGTTGGAAGCAAGAGCACTTCTGATCGAGGACCACGCCACCGGCTCGCCCATGGACGCCTCAACGGCTGCGTGGATGTCCTTAGCCCGCATCGGCTCCACTCGATCGCCCAGCACCTGGACGACAGCCTTCAGCACCCAGCCCGGCCGGCGAGGCCGCTGCCGGCAGCCCACAGCCTGCCGTCGAGGCTCGCCACTGGCCCGCACGCTGGCCAGTTTCTTGTTTAGGCACCCCAACGACCCCTGTAGATCGTGGTTCGATAGAACTCCGATTAGGCCCATATCCTAAAGTGCCTGCAAATTAGCGAGTTTGGGTAAGCGTTCAGTTGGTTGGTTCAGCTGAGTAGGGGTGCGGGATCGCCTCGCGCATGGGTGGTGATCGCGTCGGTTAGGTAGGCGAATAGTGAGCGTCGCTGTAGTCGGCAGGTGGTGTGCGCGGAGAGCAGCCTTGCGACGCGCTGCTCGCCGTCGTTGGACTGGCTGCCCAGGGAGAGCTTGCGATAGATGACGGCGCTTCTGAGGGCGCGCTCGGCGTGGTTGTTGGTCGGCTCGACGCCCGGAGCGTACGATCGACTTGTACTGCCGGCGCAGTGAGTGGACCGTGTGCTGCAGATCGCGCCGATCGTGGGTGTGGGCGAAGACCTCCCAGGCCCAGAAGACACGCTCGCACAGCGCGAGGCCGGCCTCGCCGAGCGCAGTTGCCGTGCGGCCGATGATCGCGTCGACCGTGCCGGAGCTGATGCGCGCGCCGAACGGCTCTTCTGTGAGCTTCACCGCATCCTCGCGCGATACCCGGTTTCGCACCGAGAGCGTCGCCACCGCCGCTTCAAGGCGCGCGCCGAAGGAGCTTCTGGCCACTTCCTGGGCAGCTCAGCGCGCGTGCGCGTGCCGCACTCCGGGCAGCGCAGCCGCTGCGTTCGGTGCTCGATCACCCTGACGGTGATCGGCAGCAGCTCTTCGACTTGGTGGCGTGCCGACTCGCCCACGGGGCTGCGCTGCTCGCCCGAGAACACGTGCCCGCAGCAGCAGCGCTCGGGCCAATGGGTAGTGTCTCAGTTTGAATATGCGTGTCCGCTTGGGTACGCGAGGGTTTAGTCTCGCTGGCATCCGATTAGCCAGCGGCCCCGACGCGGATGGTGGTCCACGCCGGGGCCTAGACATCAAGGAGCGTGAACTCCCCAAATGCCTGACGAGAACCCTACCCCTGATCCTGTCGAGCGGTTCGACGCGATGGAACGCGACGCGCTGTATCTCCTGACCGGCGAAGATCTGCCGATCTGGTCCGTCGAGGACATCGCCGGACCCTTGAAGACCACGCCGGTGTTGAGGACGCCTTGCGCAGCCTCTTCAACGCTGGTCTCATCCACCAGACCACCGACGGGTTCGTGTTCGCGACCCGAGCGGCGTGGCGGATGGTCCAGATCGTCGGCCAAGTCGCCTGAGCCACAGGAGGAGGGCCGCGCCGCTCGTGCAGGGCGCGGCACCCCGCGATGCCTCCCACCAACGCCCAGCTTGGATGCGCTGTGCGCCGCTTGCGCCAAGCACGGCGCCTCTCGATCGAAGTCCTCGCGGGCGACGCTCAGATGCACCCCACCTACTTGTCCTCGATCATCGCAGCATTCGGAACTCTCGACTATTGCTCAAGAAATACGGCCTAGATCTCAAGGGCTAGACACATGAGGTCGATCCCCTAACATGGAGCAGAGGATGACTAAGATCGCGGTACTTGTATGCGCAGAGTTGGAGATGCCGCGCGTTGAGTCCCTTGAGCGCTTGGAGGATGCCGTCGTTCGCGTGATGGAGCTGCTTGAGGATGACTCCAACGTCATCGGCCCTGCTGTTGGCTGCGACTTCGAGCAGCCGACGATCGATGTGCGATTCAGCGTGGAGGCAGATAGCTCTGCCGAGATCCACGCCCAGATCAGCAAGATCACCCAGAGGCTCGATGATGTCGTCGGTGGTCGCGTGCGCACGAGCATGGCACCGAGCGAGCAGGTAGAACTATCCTGCGCCTAGCGCGCTGGTACCCTCCAAAGGGTGCCCGAGCGCTCACGCAAACGCCCGCGCGACCCCAACCAGTTGGCGAAGCTCATCGTGGACATCGCCACAGGCGAGGTCGAGGACCCGGACCCCGATGCAGGGAAGGACCCCGCGGCGGTCGCGCTGGGGCGCAAAGGCGGCTTGAAGGGCGGAAAAGCTCGCGCCTCTAGGATGACGGCAGAGGAGCGTTCCGAGTCGGCGCGACGGGCTGCGCAGGCTCGCTGGAAGCCCAGCAAGTAGCTCTTGGAAGTATCAATTCGGAAGGTTTTAGGAGCGCGCGTCGCACACTACGCGCTCCCCCCTGTCCGTGCCGCAACCTGCGAGCCATATAAGCCATGCTCCGTTGGAGGCGATTCGCAACAGGCAGGGGCAGCAGCTGACTATCACACGCGAAAAAGGTTTGACCGGCAACATCACGCAGATCACATCGCCGCATGGCCGTTGGGTGAAGTTTACGTACAACGGCTCCAGCGACATCACAGAAGTCAAAGACAATGGTGGCCGCACGCTCAAATACACCTACAACAAAGCGGGCCTGCTCGAATCAGCGACCGACGCGGCTGAACGAACGACCAAATACGAATACAACTCCGAAGGTGACATGACCTCAATCACGGACCCTCGTGGGAACAAGTACATCGAAAATGAATACGATTCCCACAACAGGATATCGAAGCAGAAAATGGCGAACGGTGGGACCTTCGAATTCAGCTATGCCCTGAACGGCGAAGGTAACGTCGAAAGCACGACGATCACCGAACCACGCGAAAACAAACGCAAGATCACCTTCAACACCGAAGGCTACCCGACCAGCGAAACGCTGGGGCTCGGCAGCTCCATCGAACAAAAAACCACCTTCGAACCGCAGGCAGGCACTGGTCTTCTGCTCTCAAGCACAGACGCTCGCTCCCGCAAGACCGCGTACGAATACGATAGCTACGGCAACGTGACCTCGATTACGCATCTTGCGGGTACGGCTTCAGCACAGACCTACAAATTCACGTATGAACCGACTACCAACGAGCTTACCAAGGAAACCGATCCGCTGGGCCACTCGACCACTTATGAATACAACAGTCAAGGTGAGCGGGTCGCCAAGAAGGACGCGCTCGGTCACACCACGCACTACGAATACAACAGCGACGGACAGCTAGCGGTAATCACCGACCCGCTTGGCCACAAAACGACCATCACCTACGAACGTGGTGAGCCCGCTAGCGTGACAGATCCGCTGGGCCGCACCAGCAAACAGTTCGTGGACGTCATGGGTCGGGTCGTATCGACGACCACCCCAGGCGGCCAGCAAACTCTCAACGAATACAACAACGAAAACCAGTTGCTCAAGACGACTGACCCCGCAGGAGACGGGACCTCCTACGAATACGATGTTGATGGAGACCTTACCGCAGTAACAGATCCCTTGAAACACAAGAGCATATTCGCCTATACCAAAATGGATCTGCTGGAAAGCGAAGAGGACCCGCTTGAAAAGAAAACCACGGCGGTGTACGACACAGAGGGCAACCTCACCGAACTCACCGACCGCCGAGGCAAGGTGGACAAGTTCGTCTACGATGCTCTCAACCGACTGACCGAAGCCAAGTACGGTGTCTCCGGCGAAACTGCCGAAAGCACGATCAAATACGAATACGACAACGGCAACCGTCTCACGAAGATCGTCGACAGTGCGAGCGGCACATACACGCCTGAATATGACGAACTAAACCGGCTGAAGTCGCTCGCCACACCACAGGGAACGATCAAATACGAATATGACGAAGCCAACCGCCGCACAAGCATGACCGTCCCCGGGCAGGAAGCGGTCAAATATACCTATGACGAAGCCAACCGCCTCAAAGAACTCACTCGCAGCAGCCAGACCGTCTCCTTCGTCTACAACGAAGACAACCTCCCGACCACCACAACGCTCCCGGATGGTGTCGAAGAGCAGTACGGCTACGACGAAGCCAACGAGGTCACGTCCATTGCGTACAAGAAAGGCTCCACCACCCTCGGCGAACTGGACTACAGCTACGACATCGATGGCCAGAAGGAAGCCGTCTGGGGAAGCTACGCTCGTACAGCGCTACCCGAAGCCTTCAGCTCAGCCACATACAACGCCGACAATGAGCAGACCGAACGTGGCACTACCAAACTCAGCTACGACGCCAACGGAAACCTCACGTCCGACGGCACATCCGAATACACATGGAACGCCCGCAACCAACTCATCACGATCACCGGCGCGATCAAAGCGAGCTACGGCTACAGCCCCTTCGGACGACGCATCAGCCGAACCATTGGGGGCACCACAACCGAACTCCTCTACGACGGTCCGAACGTCGTCCAGGAAATCCAGGGCGGCAAAGCCACAGCCAACCTCCTAACCGGCCTACTCCCCGATAAGGTGTTCGCTCGCACCACAAGTAAAACCACCGAAAACCTGCTCACCGACCAGCTCGGAAGCACCATCGGCCTGGCCGGCAGCACTGGCAGTGTAGAAACCAGCTACACCTACGACCCCTTTGGCTCAACCACCGAAGAAGGTACCGCCAGCGAAAACACCACACAGTACGCGGGTCAGGAAAACGACGGCAATAACATCTACTACGACCGTGCTCGCTACTACAGTCCGACGGCGGCGCGCTTCGTCAGTCAAGATCCACTAGGCCAAGTTCAGGGACCCAATCTGTATACGTATACAGGCGACAATCCGGTGAATGCGACTGATCCGCTGGGTACCGAATACAACTCTCTCGAAACCGCACCAAAGGGCCAGTGCGAAAGAGAAAAGGCGCTTTACGCGGGGACGAGTAGTGAAGAATCTAGCGTGTCGTGTGCGCCAGCCGAAGTCCCGAGAAGTGTCGAAACGGGACTTTGTGAAGCAGGTACAACATGGGTTCCGAATCCGGGCGGTGCTGTAACAAAAATTGTAGCGGGTAGGGTGGAGCAAGGGATTTGCGAAGCGGCCTTTCCTCCCGAACATAAAGAAGAAAATTCCGGTGGTGGTGGTGGCAGTCACGGCGGAGGCGGGGGTCACGAGAAGGGCCCTGGGCTTGGATAAGGAACGCGAGCGCAAGGGCCCATGTTCGACTTGCTCACGAGTCATGGCTACAGCTGCTCCCCTGGGGTCCACTGGAGGCTGCGCAACATGAATCGTTCATGTCGTCCGCTATCGCCCGAGCTCGGGCAGTGGGCCGCGCACCCGGCGCTGGCGATAGCCGCCCACGACCGTTCGGGTCTTCCAAGCCGACTCAAGGACATCCCCGGGGAGCACGCGAGACTGCCACCAGTAGAAGGGGCAGCGGACGGACGTTGGTACGACCACCAGCAAGGCTTTAGCGAACGGCGTCCGATGTCGATATTGATTGCATGAGTAGTCGTTGGCCTCGACCTCGAGGGGCACGGAGTGCTGCCATCCTGCTTGCCGCCGGTCTACTTGCCGGATGCGGAGGCGCCGCCGCTTCGGTGGTCGGCGTGACTCTACCAACGTCGGGGCAGGTAGTAACCAAGGCCCAAGCAGTAGCGTATGCGCACGCCGTCAATCTGCGAGCCGGGGATCTGCCGGGGTTCACCAGCGCCGGGAGCGAAACGGAAGCACCCAAGCCGGGGCGATACAGCCTTGAATACAGCCGCTGCCGCGGTGGCGTCAACCCTGCCCGCCGGATCGTAGAGGTCTTCTCACCCGAATTCTCCGCTGGACGCGCCTTTTACGGCAAGATTATGCGATCTGCTGTCGAAGTATGGCCGACGCCAGCCATTGTCGCCCTCAACAACACCAGGTCACACAGCTCCCGTGGCCGAGCTTGCCTCGTACGCTACCTCGAAGCGGTCAATAAACAGATCAATCGGGAACGCAAAGGGCGAGAGCAAATCGGGCCGTTCACGGTCACGATTGTGCCCAACCCATTGCCTGGCGTTAGCCATAGCTTTCTAACGAAGATTGACGAAACACGGCTGCTCCGCACCGGAGCGATCCGCGCTCACATCTACCGCGATATTTTCGGGTTCACCACCGGCCCGGGTGAAATTGAACTTGAAGCTATCGGCTTCGGCCATCCCATTCCGGCTCCGACGGAGAAGGAGGCGCTACGACTACTGTATGGCCGCGCCGCGGCTAACGCCACCTACTTGCGGCGGCATACGTCTTCGTAGGCAAACGGCGGGTATTCCTATGCTGCGCTGGACAGGCTGGAGATGGCAAGTGGTGGCATGGGTGATCTTGGGTGCCGGTGGCTGGGTAACGCATCAGTTTGGGGTAGTGCCGGGCCTTGTCTTCCTGGCTGTGTGTGCGATTGCGGCGTACGTTGCGGAGCGTGCATCGCGGTGACCACGACGCGGACGGGCTTAACGCGCAGGAGCGTGATCACTGGTGCCGCGCTCGTAGGCGTGGGAGCGGGGCTGGAGCGCGTTCTGGGCGAGGCAGCGCGTAACACCGTCGCTCAATCAGAGTTGCCTGTCTCTACGGAGGATTTCTATGGTTTCCACCAAGCCGGGATCGGCACCCCGGCGCAGGACTATCTGCAGTTCGCCGCCTTCGATATCACGAGTGACGCCGCTGATGATCTGCGGGGCGTCCTTGAACAGTGGACGGCCGTGGCGGGTCTGCTGACCGCAGGGAAACCATATGGGCCGGCGACGGCGACGCTGGACGAGCCGCCGGTGGATACCGGTGAGGCGATCGGTCTGGGGCCAGCTCGGCTAACGCTCACGATTGGCCTGGGCCCGGGCGTGTTCGGGTCGCCGGGCCACGACCGCTTCGGACTTGCGCGTCGGCGTCCGGCGGAGCTGCAGCCACTGCCCGCCTTTCAAGGCGACAGCCTCGAGCCATCGAGCTCGGGCGGGGACCTTTGCGTGCAGGCGTGCGCGGATGATCCCCAGGTCGCCTTCCACGCCATCCACGTCTTCTCGCGGCTCGTGAGCAGCGTGGCGACGCTCCGCTACGCCCAGCTGGGCTTCGGGCGGACCTCCTCAACCAGCCGCGCTCAGAAGACTCCGAGGAACCTGATGGGCTTCAAGGATGGCACCGCGAATATTCGCGCCGAGGAAACCACCGCCATGAACGACTTCGTCTGGGTCAAGGATGGTGATGGCCCGGGGTGGATGACCGGCGGGACCTATCTGGTCGCGCGACGCATCAGGATCCTCTTCGACGTATGGGACGCGACTACTCTCGAAGATCAGCAGCGCGTTATCGGCCGCGAAAAGCTTACCGGCGCCCCGCTCGGAAGCCACAGCGAGTATGACCCCATAGACCTACAGGCCACCGCCGCGAACGGCGAACTGTTGATCCCCATCGACGCCCACGTCCGCCTCGCCAGCCAACGGGACAACCAAGGGCAGCGCATCCTCAGGCGGGGCTACTCCTACAGCGAAAGCATGGAACCGGGCAGCGGCCAGATTGACGCGGGCCTGTTCTTCATCGCCTTCCAGCGCAGCCCCAGCCGGCAGTTCATCCCGATCCAGCGGCAGCTGGCGGCCTCCGACGCGCTCAACAAACACACCCTGCACACCTCGAGCGCGATCTTCGCCTGTCCGCCGGGGGTGAAGCCTGGAGGGTTCATCGGCGAAGAGCTATTTGCATGAGTCGTTGTGTGTTCGTTCGCGGCAGCTTCGCGCTCTCAAGCGGGGATGCCTTCTGCTCGATGTTTGAGGTGTGGAGCACGATCGAGAGATGCCGCCGACGGCATGGTGGGCGGGTCAGCAGGTCCGTCTTGCCGTGCTGCTGGTGTGCCTGGGCGCGACGGTCGCGTTGCTGCTGGGCACGAGGACAAATCTCCTCGGCGCAGTTGGGATCGGTGGCGGCGGCAGAAGCGCGGAGGGAGCTTCGACGTGGTGCGCTCCTCACGGGTTGCCGGCGCCCGTCGATGCCGATCTTGAAGAGTTGGTCGAACTGCGTGCCGGCCTGTTGAGGGTGTTCGCGCTTGCCGGTGGCCGCCGGTATGCCGGGGGCATCGTGACCCCCGAGGACATGTGGTCGGATGACCCGCCGCTGCGGCTGCGCTCGACGCGTTTGGCAAATGGGCTGTGGCCGTCGGGGTACGAGATGCGGTGGTGGACCCCTGACTTCGATATCGGAGCCGATGCTCTTGTATTCGGCGGAGCACGCCAGGCACGGGAATTCTTCGGGGAGGCGGCCAGCACCGACTGTCATCGAGCCGGCGTCCTGTGGTCGGCGCTCTCGCCGCCTCGGGCACTTAATCTGACTTGGGTCAATCCCGACCGCGCCAGGCAGAGTGACGTGTTCCTGCTGCGCGGACGACACGTCTACCGAATCGTCGCCGTTCGCCTGGAAGGGACCCCTGCGGAGACCGCGCAGGTGGAACGGCGGACAAGCGCAAGGCTCATCGACATGCTCGCGTGCGTCCTGCCAGGGGCGGGCTGTACGGCGCCGGGGCGGTGAGGTCGTTCATTCGCCGCGCTAATCCTCGATCCACCGTTGTGGTTCTGAAGGGTGTTGGTGTGGGCGGCGCTTGAGTCGGTTGGTGAGGCTTTGTTGTTGGCGGGGTGGTGAGGCGGTCCGTTGGTCGGTGTTGAGGTGTCCGGGGCGGTGTTTAGCGTGCGTCTCGGCGTGGTTGTGGGCAGGTTGAGGCCGGTGGTGTGGCGTTGGTTGTCGTCGCGGAGCGGGCCTGGTCAGTTGGGTGGCGGGAGCGCGCGTAGTCGCGCGAGCGCGGCGAGGAAGCCATCGGCCCAGGGCCAGCGGGCGGGCATCCGTAGTGTTGTGCGCCGCGCGGAGCGCACGAGTCGACCGGGCAGCGCGAGGAAGCGCTCGTGCACGTACAGTTCGAACGCCTGCTGCGTGGTCCGTCCCTCGGCACGCGCGAGCCGCTGCAAAGCCCTGTAAGCCTCCTCTGGGCTGCGCGTGCTCACGCCAGCATCGTCTCCAGCGCGTCCGCCATAGCCTTCCCTGTGCGCAGCTCGCGAGCCAACGCCAGGAGCTCGCCGGGGCGGGCGTCGCGACCGTCCAGATAGGTCCGTAGCGCAGCGAATGCCTGGTCGCGTCCCACACGTGAGCGCAACCTCATGAGGTCGACGACCGTCCGCTCGCGGGAGCTGATAGTGACCGTCTCCCCCGACTCCACCTCCTGCTCTATACGGCCGAGCGAGAAGGTGGCGGCCGCGAAGATGTGCACCCTTGTCGGCGGGTAGGCGACGCGCGGGCGATGTGCGCCGCGCGGCACCGCGAGATGCACGACGTCGGGCATCTCGTCCGTCAGATCCCAGAAGCTGGCGGCCGAGTTCAAGCAGACCATCGCGGCCGGAGCGCGTCGGCACACCGCCACGAGATCAAGATGCGCAGTCGCTGGAGCATCAACGATGCGATACACGCCGCGGGAGATCTCCACTAGGACCCCGAGGTCACGCAGCCGGTACAGATCCTCCCACCGTGCTCCGCCGGCAATCAGCTCAGCCGAGGTCACGGTGCCACCGGCGCGCCTTACGATCTCGAGTACGCGGTCCGATCTCATCGGATGAAAGTCTACACACGATAGCCCTACATGCGTAGAGTTTCATCCGGTAGCGAGAGTCAGCCCCCCGCGCCGCGCCGAGGATAACTGCGGACGCGTGGGTTCGGCCGGTGGTTAGCTGGGGGTCTGCCAGATCCGCCCATCGGCGGCAAACCAAGTATGGCTGCCGGTCAGGGTGTCGGCCAGCATCCAAGCGATCTCTGCGGTCGGTGTCTCGATCACCATCGGGTCCGCCTGTGCCTCGGTTACCGTGGCGGTGATCTGAACGACCCGTGCGACGGGCTCGTCCAGGTGTCTGAGCAGGACCGGCGAGGGAAAGGTGCGCGTCACGGGATGCGGCTCGGTCGGCGGCTCCTCGAGCGAGGACAGCTCGCCGCGTAGCAGATGGTCCGCGAGTCGCTCGCTCGAGCCGTCCTCGAACTCGAGAAAGAAGTCTCCTAGCGCGCCGTTCGCGCTCGGGTCGGGCCCGAGTTGCTCGGTCGCCATGACGGCCAGATCGGTTATCACGGGCATGCGAGCCACGAATGCGATCCGCACCGAGCGCCAGCGGTCAGCGAGATCGCTGGCGGCGGGAGCGCGCAGCTCGAGGATCACGATCCCGTAGCTGTCCGCCACACGCTGGGCGCCGATCTGGTACCCAGTGGTGGTCACCATGACGCCGATTGTCTCGATGCCCGGCTTGGAGACGTCGTCGACGACGCTGCGCCAGCTGTGCAGCGCCTGCTGGTTGATCCGCCGCGTGTAGGAGCGGCACTCGAACAACAGCTGCACCACCCGCCCGGGCGCGGGCTCGAACTCCCAGAGCACGTCTATGCGGTTGTCGGTAGCGTGACCACTCAACAGGACGTCGCGCTCGAGCCGCAGCAGCGGTGCTTGCGTAGGAGAGCACCACCCAGGCATCATCGAGACGACCGGGGGCCTCTGCCACGACCGCGTCGGCCAGGAACGCATCGGCCAACGCGTCGGCCGTGCGCATATCCCCCAGCCCGCGAATCGTGGCGACGACCACCTCGTAGCGCGCGCGTTGACGCAGATCCTCGTCGGGATCATCCTCTGCCAACGGGCGTACAAGGTCCAGCCAGAACGCAAGATCCGGTCGGGCGCGAGGGTGGAAGGTGGCGCGTCGCAGGCCGTCACGGACCGAGATCAACTCCGCCAGCGAACGTAGCCCACTGTCGCGCTCGCGCCACTCGGATCGCAGATCCACATACCACTGCGGCTCTTCCAGATCGCCGCTCGACGGCCGCGACGGCGCGTATTGCTCGGGCAGCGAGAGATAGCGCACGGCGATCCAGTAGGTGTCGAACTCCGCCAGCTGCTCGGCGATCGCATTCGCGTCAAGCACCTGCAGCTCGACGTGATGACGATTCTTTGCCTCGGCGATCAACGCATGCTGCTGCGCGATCGGCATGTCACTGCCAAGGAATACGTAGATCCTGTCTGGGCGCTGGCCTGAGCCGCAGATCTTCCCCACATCGTCGAGCACCTTGCCCTTTACCGAGCGCTGCTGCAGCATGCAGATCCCGGCGATCGGTCCTGACGGCACGAGCCCAGCAAACCAGCCGTGCCGGCCGAGAGTCTCAGCGATGTAGCTGTGGAACGTCTCGAAGTCGCGACCCTGGTCGCCACCGGACGACACTGGCCCAGTCGCCGGCACGATGTTCGGCGCGATCCGCGCGTAAGCGAGATGTCGACAGGCCTCCTCGAACTCGTGGTGACCGTTGCGCGCCGGCAGCTGCGAGAGCCCGAACCGGATCTGGGCGTGTCGGCGCCGGTGAGAAACTGACCCCTCTTCGCCGGTTGAGAGTTGACCCCCCTGGGGCGGTGGCGGAGACGTCCGGGGTCGTGTTGAGCCTGGTTCGGTCGCTGTCACCGAGACCGGGAGAAGGGTCGTGTTGGACGTGGAGCGTTGGGCTGAGTTGCGCCGGGAGCATTTCGTTCGTGGGGTATCGATCAAGGAGCTTGAGCGTCGCACGGGGCTGGCGCGGAACACGATCAGGGCAGCGCTGCGCTCGGGGGAGCCGCCGGTGTTTCGTGTGCCTGAGCGCCCGTCGAAGCTCGACTCGTTCAAGGAGGAGATTCATCGGTTGTTGAAGGACGACCCGAAGCTTCCTGGTGTCAGGGTAAGGGAGCTGATCGAGCCGCTCGGGTTCGATGGCGCCAAGACGATCGTGGATGACTACCTGCGTGAGGTCCGCCCGTTGTTTTTGGCGGCGCGTACCTACCAGCGGACGGTTTATCGCCCGGGGGAGGTCTGCCAGTGGGATTTGTGGGAGCCTTCGGCGTGGGTGCCGGTCGGTCATGGCGAGGTTCGTCGTGCGTGGGTTGTGGTGGCGTGCCTGGGGTATTCGCGTGCCGGCACGGGCGCGCTGGTCTTCTCGAAGGAGGCGCCGGATGTGTTGTGGGGGATGGCGCGCTGCTTGTGGTCGCTGGGTGCGCTGCCCAAGCTGCTGGTTTGGGATCGCGAGGGGTGCCTGCACGCCGGTGGCGGCCGCCCGACAGATCCGTATGCGAGCTTCTGCGGGCAGCTGCCGGTCGACTGGTACTTCTGCGAGCCGCGTGACCCACAGGCGAAGGGCGCCGTGGAGCGCCTGCAGGGCTATCTGGAGACGAACTTCGAGCCCGGCCGGTCCTTCGCGAACCACCTCGACTTCCAACTGCAGCTGGACGCCTGGTTCCAGAAGGCGAACGCGCGGACGCACAAGACGCTCAGGGCGCGGCCGATCGACCGGCTCGTAGAGGAGCGGGGAGTGATGCGCGCGCTGCCGACCCGGGAGCTCGACCTGGACCGCCGCTGGGTCACCCGGGTAGCTCCCGACCCGTACCTGCGGTTCGATACCAACGACTACTCGCTTGACCCGCACCTCGTCGGGCGTCGCGTGGAAGTCCGTGCTTCCCAGCGCGAGATCACCGCGCTGGCGTTGGACACGGGCGAGCTTGCGTGCCGGCACGAGCGCTGCTTCGCCAAGAACCGCACGATCACCGCGCTCGAGCACGCCAGGGCACTCAAGGAGCGCCGCGGGCAGCCAGAGCCCGAGCTACTCGTGCAGCAGCGGCCCCTTGCCGTCTACGACCAGCTGATCGCGTGAGCGCCTCCTCTGAGCTGGCGCACCTGTTCAGGGCGATGAAGGCGCCGGCGGCCGCCAGGGCACTGCCAAAGCTCGCCGAGCGCGCCCGTGCTGAGGAGTGGAGCTACGAGCGCTTCGCGCAGGCACTGCTCTCTACCGAGACCTCCGCGCGGGAGGCGCACGGCGGGGAGAGCCGCATCCGCCAAGCACGGTTCCCCGCCCGCAAGACCCTCGAGGAGTTCGACTTCACCTTCCAGCGCTCCGTCAAGAAGCAAGTGATCGAGCACCTCGGCCAGCTCGACTTCCTGCACGCCAAGGAGAACGTCGTGCTCCTCGGACCGCCCGGCACCGGGAAGACCCACTTGGCGATCGCGCTCTCGATCCGCGCGTGCCTCGCCAGCCAGCGCGTCCTCTTCCGCACCGCTACCGAGTGGGTCGCGCTCCTCTCAGACGCCCAACGCCAAGCCCGCCTCGATGAGGAGCTGCGGCGTCTGGAGCGCTACCCGCTGCTGGTCTGCGACGAGGTGGGGTACATCCCGTTCGACCCGCAGGCCGCGAACCTCATGTTCATGCTCGTCTCCCGCCGCTACGAGCGCGCCAGCCTGATCGTCACCTCCAACAAGCCATTCTCCGCCTGGGGCGAGATCTTCGGCGACGACGCCACCGCCGCCGCAATGATCGACCGCCTCGTCCACCACGCCGAGATCCTCTCCCTCAAGGGCGACAGCTACCGCCTCAAAGACCACGACCTCGGCGCTCGCCCCGCCGAACGGCCCCCGCAAGCCGACTGACACCCCCCGCAGCCGCGCCGATTCTTCCTCGTTCCGCCTCCGCCTACGGCTCCGGCTCCACGAGGAAGAATCAGAGAGCCACGCCTCCTATCTATCGCCCCAGGGGGGTCAATTCTCAACCGGCGCTACAGGGTCAATCCTCGACCGGCCTTGACACGGGCCGGCCCCACTCAACGGTTCGCCGGGTGCTGCAGCGCGCCGGGTGCTCACGATGCCCGGCCGCTGAGCGCGAGGCGATCGTGCGCTATGAGTGGCCCTGCCCCGGGCAGCTGCTGCATATAGACGTCAAGAAGTTCGCCCGTTTCACCGAGCCGGGGCACAAGACGACGGGAGATCGCACTCGCCGCTCTCGTCGCGCTGGCTGGGAGTACCTGCACTCGATCGTCGATGACTACTCACGCTTGGCCTACTCAGAGATCCGCGAAGACGAGCGCGCCGAGACCGTGAGGTCGTTCACCGAACGCGCCCTGGACTTCTACCTAGAGCACGGGATCGTCGCCGAGCGACTGATGACCGACAACCACATGAGCTACCGCTGCAGCCGCAGCTTCGCCCAGCTGCTCACCCTCGCCAGATCCAGCACTTCCGAACCCGACCCTACACGCCCCGCACCAACGGGAAGGTGGAGCGCTTCCAGCAAACTCTCGCTCGCGAGTGGGCCTACGCCATGCAATACGCCACAAGCACAGCCCGTCAAGAAGCCCTGCCACACTGGCTCGACCACTACAACGAGCGACGCCACCACTCAGCCATCGGCAACCAGCCACCCCTCACCCGCGTTCGGAACCTCCTCGGGCACCACAGCTAGCTCGAGGTCGTAGCCGACGGCGCGACCTTCGCGGCGCCCGTCGAGCATGAAGCACACCGCGTACTTGCCGTTGGGCTGGCGGTAGATGCGGCGCTCGACCCGAACGCGCTTGGCCGCCCCTTCGTCGCCGGCCGCTGCGCTCGTATCCGCGTGAGGAGCCGGGGGCGCATCGCGGTCTGCGCTCCCGGCGAGGGCTTCTCTTGAAGCCCTGCTTGACTGGAACTTGACTACGGTCATGACGCCTCCTTTCGCGAGGGTCACGACGCTGGTACCGAACCTGCGCATTTGCAGGCCTTTTAGGAGTGGAGCTAGGGGGACTCGAACCCCCGACCTCCTGGGTGCGATCCAGGCGCTCTCCCAACTGAGCTATAGCCCCACGTATCGCGACAACGTAGTGGGCAAAGTGTAGTGGAGCGGATACGGCAAGCGAGGCTGCGTCGGTACGCAAGGCTTCGCGGCGATGGTTGGCCGCCCGGGCGTGGGCCGGGGGGCAATACGTTGCGGAGATCGCAAAGCGTGAGGCTCGACCCTGATGGGATACCCGGAGTTTTGCGGAAAAAACGTGGCGGGACGGCAAGGTATGGTTTGTCGGCGCAATGGGATTGCTCGATGACGCCATCCGCGAGCACCTCGAACTCAAGCGCCGTCATGGTGCTGATCCGGGCGAGGTGACCCTCGAAGAGCGAGAAGCTCTAGGCCCTGCTCTCAGTATGGAGGGCGGACTTCCCGCGGAAATCGGGGCGAGCGCTACAAAGCTCTCGACTATCCGCAAAGATCTCACTTCTAGTCCGGTCGAGACTCGGACAGATCTGGGACATCCACATGAGGGCCAGGAGACAGTCGAGTTGGACATGCGAGCGATACTCGAGGGAGAGTCGATCGAGGGTGCCGGCCCCTCGGAGCGGGACGGGTTGCCCTCCTTGAGGGGTGCAACCCCGCTACGTGCGCGGGTGGAGCCACCCGCTTTGGAGAGAGGCCCGACCGGCGATTCCCTGGAGTGGGAGGTGCCGGGAGAGCGCAGGCGTGCTGTCAATCGGCAGCTCCGGGGGGAGGGGTTCCCCGATGTGCACGGGGTCCTTGATGCCAGTAGGGCGCCGATCAGCGGCGTCTCAGCGGACGCCCTCGATTCGGTGGACGCCCACGAGAGCCTTTGGCTTGACCGCCAACCTATGCCAGATCTCAGCATCGAGCGCTAGCCCCTTTGTCCGCCCTGCCATAGACCTCGCCTGGACTTGGGTTCCCCGAGGCCCATAGCTTGGTGGGGAGAGCGTCTTTTTATGAGCAGTCCAGTGGACAGGCTATGAAGCCTGGTTCTTCGGTGTTCATTGGGGATTCCACCTTTGGCCGTGGCACGGATGCGGCGGGATTGGAGGGCAATCCGCAGGGTTTGAGCGGAAGGCGGATGCCGCCCAGCGCTGCAGAAGGCCGCTCTACGACAGGTATATTGGGAGGCCACGGGGCCATAGCTCAGCTGGGAGAGCGCCTGCTTTGCAAGCAGGAGGTCACCGGTTCGATCCCGGTTGGCTCCATTTCTGAGGAAGAAAGCAGCGCTAATCGAACCAAATGGTACGCCAAACCGCGGATCGCGGTGTTCGAACCAGGCGGCGTATGGCGCCCTACGCGAAGCTCCAGCTCTGGTTTCGGAGGAAGCTGAGCACGTTGATACATGGCACGCCGAGGGCCTGGCACACCGATGGAATTTTGGGCTTGGTCGTCGTCCCACCCAGCTCCTCGGTGACAACCGTGAGACTTTTGACCCGCGCTGTGGCGATGACGAACGGGTCCGCCCCATTGCGGTTCTTTGTGGCCTTCATCAGAAGTGGGTGCCGCGCCAGGACTTCGCTGGTGGCGCGCTGGATAGCGTCATCGAGCGGCACGAACATATGCGGGCGCGCGTTGACCCACTTGGCGAGCTCGTCCTCCTGTCGTGCCAGCTCGACGCGCACCTCGTCGGGACAGAGCACCTGCTGCTGGGTAATGAGTTCGTCCAGCTTGATCCATAGTCCGGGAAAGACTCGGGTGGGTAGGAGCGCGCCCAGCATCCGATGAGGACGCTCGTGTCGAAGCAGTAGGCCATCAGTCGCGGCCGCCCGTAGCCGCTAGCTCGGCTTCGAGCTTCGGGAGCCCGTTGAGCTTGATCTCGAGGTACTCCGAGAGGTCTGACCCGGTGATGGCGCGCCGGTAGTAGGCGTCGAGCGCTGACTCGATGAATCCGCGGCCGAGATCACGGACCTTCATGCGGTAGTAGCCCGGGCCGCCCGAGTGCTCCTCCTCACGCCGCTTACGCTTCTGCTCCTCGCGGAACGCCTTGTAAGCCGCGCGATACTCAGCCTCCTTCTCGTGCAAGAAGTCCCAATCCGCAAGACCGATCGAATGCAGCCTACGCACGACGGCTTCTCGGCTCGTCGAGTACTTCTCCGAGAGGCTGCCGATTGTTTCCTCGCTCCAACGTCTATCGGCCGGAGGGTCTTGGAGCGCGGACTCCGAACGGAAGGCATCGAGCGGCATCAGTGCGGCGGCCGCGACTTGGTTGCAAAAGATCTCGATCTCATCTGTGGGTCCGCGCGCCTGACGCCTTGGCAGCGCATCGCACACCCCGTCGGCGTGCAGCAGCACATGCGCGAACTCGTGAAGCAACGTGAAGATCCGCCCGCGCGGGAAGTCTCCGCCGTTGAGCACAGCGACCGGCAAGCGATCAGTCGAGATCGAGAACCCCCGCATCTCCTGAATAGGAATCCGCTGTGCCTGCAAAACGAGCACATCGAGCCCGGAAACCGCATCGAGCCATGCGTTGAGGGCGCGCCCTGGATCGCGCCAGGCCGCCTGCTGGGCGAGAGTCACGCCAAGCAGAGCGCGCGCAGCGGCGCCATACCGCTCGGGATCGGTGGTCCCCTCGTTGAGTTTGGGCGCGGGTTTCACCGGCTCGTCGGCGAGCTCGCGCAGCTCGAGGGCGGCTTCGCGGATCGCGTGGGCACGGCGAATGACGGCCAGCAGCTCAGGCGATAGCTGCCCGAGCTGGGCCTCGGGCACGCGCCGATAGTCCCGCAGGGGCTGAAAGTCGAGTGGCGGCTCCGGCAGATAGAAGATCGCCAACGGGCGCTTGTAGACCCTGGCCGCCGTGCGAAGCTGAGCGATGGTCGGGCGGGCCTCATCGGTCTCCCAGGAGCGCAAGCGCTCCTCGGATACCCGCAGCTTGGCGGCAGCCGCGTCGAGACTAAGGCCCGCCGACTGGCGCGCCCATACAAGTAGTTCCGGCTTGATCAGTGCGTCTGGTGTCCGTGCCATCGCGGTGGTCTACATGGGAGCCTACGCACGTCCCCCGACGCTTGGGCTACTCGCCGCACAGCCTGTCGGTCAGGTATCCGATCGCTGAGGCGCAGCCTCCCGCGTCGTGCTGCCGACGAGGAGGCGCGCCGGGCCCACCAGCACGTACCGTCCCCTCGCCACTCGCACAAAGCGGGGCGAAGCACCCGAGACGTTGGCAGCCAGGGCAGCCTTGACCGAAGACTCTGCCACCAGCACCCCCAGGGACGCCTCAACGGCAGCATGGATGTCCTTGGCCCGCATCGGCTCGTCCCGATCGGCCAGCACTTGGACGACAGCCTTCAGCACCCAGCCTGGCCGGTGAGGCCGCTGACGGCGGGCCACGGCCGGCCATCGAGGCCCGCTGCCGGCCCGCACGACGGCCAGTTTCCCGGCCAGACGGCCCAACGACCCCTGTAACTCGTGGTTCGATAGAACTCCGATTAGGTCCATAAGTACCTGCAAATGAGCGGTTTTTGGAGTTGGCTCTGAGGCGTGTTTCGTGCCGTGGGTGTTTTGTCCATCCCCTGCCCACCGCGCGAAACCCCAGCAAATACGGGCCTCTTTCAACCGCTAGCCACGCTTCCTTCGGAACAGGCGCTCTCATAGTTGATATACGGGCGTTTCGCCAATGAAGTGCCTGCAATTCGGAGGACTTCTGGACTTCTACGGGGAAGTGTTCTCGTCGCGGCGTCGCCCTCATCGCGCGGAAAGCGCCTATTTTGCAGGGGAAAGCGTTTCGGCACTCGTTTTGGCACTTCCTTGTGCGCGTCAGGAAGCGACTGGCGGACAGCGGTCGACCTTGCCACCGGATGAAACCCTACGCATATAGGGCTACCGTGTGTAGACATTCATCCGATGAGATCGGACCGCGTACTCGAGATCGTAAGGCGCGCCGGTGGCACCGTCACCTCGGCTGAGCTGATTGCCGGCGGAGCACGGTGGGAGGACCTGTACCGGCTGCGTGACCTCGGGGTCCTAGTGGAGATCTCCCGCGGCGTGTATCGCATCGTTGATGCTCCAGCGACTGCGCATCTTGATCTCGTGGCGGTGTGCCGACGCGCTCCGGCCGCGATGGTCTGCTTGAACTCGGCCGCCAGCTTCTGGGATCTGACGGACGAGATGCCCGACGTCGTGCATCTCGCGGTGCCGCGCGGCGCACATCGCCCGCGCGTCGCCTACCCGCCGACAAGGGTGCACATCTTTGCGCCCGCACGCGCGGCCGTCCTGTGCCCGAAGAGGCGATCATTGCCCCCGAGCTTGCGACTACCGGACATACTCCGTCCAGGCGCGGGCTGTCTGCGGGCACGTCGCCGTGGTTGACGGCGGCCGCGGAGAAGCCCGGCTGCGTGCCGGCGATGAGGGCAAAGCCGCCGCCCTGACAGAACCCGGCCACGGCGATCCGCTCGGAGTCGACCTCGGGACGGGCGGTGAGCACGTCTCGGGCCGCTCGGATGTCGGCGATCTTGCGCGCGACGCCGCCGCGCAGCATGTCGACCATAACGCGACTGAGGCACACGATCCGCGGCCCGTGCGAATACAGGTCGGGGGCCAGCGCGGCGTATCCGGCGTCGGCGAAGCGACGGGCGATTCGGCGCATGTCGTCGTTGAGGCCGAACGACTCGTGCAGCACGACGACCCCCGGGTGGGGCCCCTCGCCGACGGGTGCAAAGAGCTCCGCGCGGAGCGTCGAACCATCAGCCGCGGAGACCTGCGGGCGCAATCCGCTGTTCGGCATCACCGCGGACGATACCCGAGCCGCAGTGTCGTGGGTGCCCCCGACCCGGGCGTAGCGGTGCAGGATGCGTCAACCTGTACGGCTTCGACGAGGTGATCATCTCAACGCTGCCGACGCGTCTGTCGCGATGGTTGAAGCTCGACCTTCCGAGCAAGCTGGCGGGCACGGGTCTGCCCGTGACCACCGTAACCCTCTCCGACGTGTCGGCAACATAGACCCTCATTTGTCGTAGAACGCGACGCCGGCCTTCGCGAGCGGGGTCAAGCGGGTTGAGGCACCTCCTCAGCGTGGGCGGATGGCGCTGATCCTTTCGATCTGGTGTACGAGCCCTTCTGCTTCGGAGAGCGCGACGGGAGGCTCTCCGGGCAGCGCGATCGACGGTGCAGGGGCGCACGCCTCGGCGTTGTCCGTGAAGGTGGCAAGCAGCGGGCTATGTTCTCTTTCGCTGAAGCTCAGCGACAGCAGCTGCGAGGTTCGACCGATTCCCTCCGCGGGGCAGTTTACGGCGCTGCCGGCTGATTCGTCGACGGGCAGCTCGTTGACGTCCTGCACGATCGTCCGCACGAGCGCTGGCTTGAGGATCATCACCGGCGGCGGTTCACTCTTGCGCGCGGGCCGATCGGTGACCGTGATCGCGACCGCGCCGACGTTTGCGCCGAGCAGCGAGTAGCTGGGACGCGCGCGCTCCCACGACGCGGCGGCGGTGACCCGCACGATGAACCTGTCGACGCTCGCGCCGCGGCGCGCGATGTAGATGCCGAGCGCGCGCAGCCGCAGCGCGCGGCTCCCCCTCGGCAGACGGAATTCCTCGCCCCAGAAGTTCACCGATTCGCGCTTCTCGATTTCAGGCAGCGATTCGTGGCCGTGGGGCGGCGTGAACGAGGAGTCGCCGCTCGTGGAGAACACTTCGCGCGTCCCGGCGGGTAGATGCGCGGCGAGATACGCAAAGACCCTGCTGGGCGGCGCAGAGGTGGCCCAGACGGAGCTGCGCGCCACCAGTTTGGCGCGTTCTTCGCTGCCCAGCGACACGGCGGGCGTGCGGATCGAGCCCAGCAGCTTGGCCTGCCCGGCCGGCACCCTGCTCAGACGAGTGGCTCCCTTGGGCAGCGCCGCCGCCTTCAAGGCGCTCTGCACGGAGCGAGCTGCGATCAGCGCGCGGGCGCTCGGCGAGGCCGGTGGTTCGGCGGGCACATCGGGAGCGTTGGCGCGAATGGCCTTTGAGTGCACGTGGTGCACCGGCACGCAGCGCTCGTAGGGTTGGATGTCGACTTCGTTCTCGCCGCCGGGGAACGCGTAGAAGGCGCGCGAGTAGTACAGCAGGCCGTCGGCGCAGCGAACGACGCGTTTCAGCGTGAGCGCGCCCTTTTCGACGATGAACATGCCCGCAGCGCAGTCCGGCTTGCAGTCGTTCTCGTGGATCGTGACCGACGCGCCCGCCTGTGCTGACCCGTAGCCTTCTGAGCGGCTGTTGAAGTAATCGACTTCGCTGACGTACAGGTTGCCATCGCCGCAGGCGAGCGTGATGCTGGCCGGGCGAAAGGTGCGCCCGCGACAGTCCTTGTTGGCGACGTATATGCGCGAATGGCGCTTGGGCGCGCGGTGAGCCGCCGCACCCGCCCCCGCGCTGGCAGCGCAAGCCGCTGCCGCGGTGATGACAAGCACCGCCGGCAAAGCCAAAGTGACCCTTGTGCGGACTGTCATGGCTTTCCTATTACCCAAGTTCCCAACACCCCAGCAGCGGAGCGCTGACGCCAAGGCACCGCAATAGTGGTTCAACCGACCTGGTACTTGATATGCGTGACGCCGGGTGCGTCGACGGCCCGGATCTGCGTCAGCTTGAGAGCCCCGTGTTGGAGGCCCTCAAATAGGCGTCTGCCGCCGGCCATGATCACCGGCGCGATCGAGATGTCGACCTCGTCGACAAGGCCTGCAGCCAAGTACTCGTTGACCACCGACGCGCCGCCGGCAAGCCAGATGTCCTGCTCCTGGGCGGCGTTCTCGGCCTGCGCGAGCGCCGACTCGATCCCGTCGGTCACGAAGTAAAAGGTGGTGCCGCCCTTCATCTCGAGCGGCTCGCGCGCGTGGTGGGTGAGCACGAACACCGGATGGTGGTAGGGCGGGTCCTCGCCCCACCAGCCTGGCCACGGATCGTCGCCCCAGGATCCGGTGCCACCGCCGAACATGTTGCGTCCCATGATCGTGGCGCCGATGTTTGCGCGGCGCTCCTCGACCACCGAGGAGCTTGCGTTTGTCTCGCCGCCCTGCTCGCCGTGCATCTCCCGGAACGCCCTGAGGGGGAAGAACCACTCATGCAGCTCCATCCCGCCTACTCCGAGCGGGTCCTCCTCGCTCTGGTCCGGGCCTGCGACATAGCCGTCCAGCGACATCGTGATACTGAGTCTGAGCTTGCTCATGGCACACCTCCTCGGCATCTCGAATCTGCCCAAGATCCGGGTTTGGCATCCATCAAAGACCTATGACGGCGCTAGCTCGGTTCGGCCGGCAGCGCGCCGATTGGCGGGACGTGAGCGCGCCCGGCCGACGTAGGCGCGCATCATCCGGGAGGTCGCCAAGGCGAGGCCGGCGATGATCAGTCCCACAAGATCCTGGCGGCATGCGGTGATTGTTGCAGCGCATGACTGGTGGCTGGCGGGCGCCCGCCAGCCGCGGCGTCCGGCGGCGCTCGCGCATCGCGTTCAGGCACTCGTCGCCAGGAGTGCCCGGGTTGTGAATAATCGCCAACAATCCGCCTGCATCCGCGCCTACCTCAGCGCAGTAGCTTGCTCACAAATCCCCTGCTAATCGGCACCTTTCAACGCGGAATCGCCGTCCAGGGCGGGCGCGTCGCAGAGAGCGGCGGGGGACTGTCTGGCTAACGGTGGAAGTGCTTGGTCTGACCGAAGGGGATGACCATGACGGAGCTTGTCGATCCGACCGACCGGGACGGAATGATCGGGCAGATGACTACAGATATCGTTGATCAGAAGCATCTGGCTGAGCAGCTCTTGGAGCAGGCTAAGGAGCAGAACATCGAGTTGGTTGGTCCTGGTGGGCTGCTCAACCAGCTGACCCAAGAACGTGCTCGAGACTGCGCTGGACGCCGAGATGGCCGAGCATCTTGGGTATGAGAAGCATGATCGTGCTGGGCATAACAGTGGGAACTCGCGTAACGGGCGCGCGCTAAGACGGTGCTGACGGAGATCGGGCCGGTCGAGATCGAGGTCCCGAGGGACACCGAGTCGGCGTTCGAGCCGCAGATCGTCCGCAAGCGCCAGCGGCGGCTCACCGGGGTCGATGAGATCGTGCTGTCGCTGACGGCGCGTGGGTTGACGACCGGGGAGATCGCGGCCCACTTCCAGGAGGTGTATGGCGCCAAGATCAGTAAGGACACGGTCAGCCGGATCACTGAGAAGGTGACCGGCGAGATGACGGAGTGGCTGAACCGGCCGTTGGAGAAGGTGTATCCGGTGATCTTCATCGACGCGATGGTCGTCAAGGTTCGCGATGGGCAGGTCGCTAACAAGCCGGTGTATGTCGTGATCGGCGTGACCGTGGATGGCGAGCGGGACATCCTCGGGCTGTGGGCCGGCGATGGCGGGGAGGGCGCGAAGTTCTAGCTCGGCGTGTTCACCGAGATCAAGAACCGCGGCGTGCAGGACGTATGCATCGTTGTTTGCGATGGTCCGAAGGGCCTCCCGGAGGCGATCACGACGACCTGGGAGCTCGCGACTGTCCAAGCGTGTGTGATCCATCTGATCCGCAACACATTCCGGTTCGCATCACGCAAGTACTGGATGAGATGAGCCGGGACCTCAGACCGGTCTACACCGCGTCCTCAGAGGCCGCCGCCAGGGAGCGCTTCGCGGAGTTCGACGCCAAGTGGGGCAAGCGGTACCCGGCGATCAGCAAGCTGTGGGAGAACGCCTGGAGCGAGTTCATACCGTTCCTGGACTACGACGTCGAGATCCGGCGCGTGATCTGCAGCACGAACGCGATCGAGTACCTGAACGCCCGCTACCGTCGCGCCGTCAGAGCACGCGGGCACTTCCCGAACGACACAGCCGCGCTGGAGTGCCTCTACCTCGTCACCAGGGCCCTCGACCCCACAGGGCGAGGCAGAGCACGCTGGGCGATGAGATGGAAGCCCGCTCTAAACGCATTCGCGATAGCGTTCCAAGGAAGAATCAACCGTTCCAAGGAAGAATCAACTAAACCAACCAAGCCAAATCCACCGTTAATCGGACACTCCCTGGCCGCATGTGCAGTCGCCGACGAAGGCGTGACGGTATCGACGTTGGGCAAATGCAGCCCTTTCTCGAGATGAACGCGGTGGGACGTAGCTGCTTCTCCTCCGAGCTCGCCGCCGAAGATCGCTGGCGCCCCGGCCGACGAGCGCATCGCTCGCTTCTTCGCGAGGTGGACGCTCTTCGAGGCGCTCGGCAAGGCGGCCGGGGTGCGCGCTGTCGGTTGGTGCGGGCCAGCCGCCCGCTGCCGCGGTGAATGGGCGCTGGGGCCCGCCGCCGGGGCCGCGAGGTTAGGCCGGTCAGCGTCGCCTGCGCAAGGTTCGGTGCCGATGTCCCCGTCGCTGTCGCTCGCGTAGGCGGTGGCCTGCCCGTGTTGTGCACTGGCACGATGCCCACGGACCGGCCTGCGTGCCGGAGCCGATCGCTAGAGGCGCATAGTCGGGTGGGCCGACGTCGACGCGCCGGTCGACGAGCGCTAGCGCGGCAGCCGGGTGCCGAGCCCGAGTCGGTCCGCGGCGTCTCGGACATCGATTGCCAGCGCGACATCCTCGATCGCCATGCCGAACGGGTTGACGAGAATGCGCTCATACCAGGCATCGCGACCCGCCGCGGCTCCCCCAATTAGGGCACCGAGCTGGCCGTCGACTTGCCGCAGTGCCCCCGTGCATACGGCGCGGGGGCCTGCCAGTTCGCCCGTCCGAGCGAGCCGGCCCAGGAGGCGACGATCGTCGCCTGCGACGAGCTCCCAATCGTCGACGTAGATCCGATCAACCGCAAGCACGGCGTCGCGGGTGAGGTCGTCGAGCGAGACGTTGACGATTGTCGCACCGGGCGCGAGCCAGTCCGCCTCGATATAGCCTTCGCCGACCGTCGTCGCCGGCACGACCATATCTGCCTGCTCAACGGCCTGGCGCGCGCTGGCAGCGACTATGAGCTCTACACCGCGCTTGGCGAGCGCCTCGCGCCAGGTGGCAGCGAGCCGCTCGGCCCTCGCCCGCTCGAGGTC
This sequence comes from uncultured Solirubrobacterales bacterium, assembly GCA_963747875.1. GTDB lineage: Bacteria > Actinomycetota > Thermoleophilia > Solirubrobacterales > Solirubrobacteraceae > Palsa-744. Next base: position 2,440,609 of record CAVVGU010000001.1, on the reverse strand, counting down.
CATGAGGACGATTCGCTTAAGGCCCTCGAGTCGTGCGCCCATCACCTCGAGGTGTGCACCGGCAATTGGTCCCGCGCCGATGAGGGCGGCCGTTGACGCCCCCGGCCGGCGCAGCGCCTCAAGGGAGAGATATGTCACGCAAGCAGTACGCAGGCTGCTGATCCGGCCGCCATCCATGATGCAATCGACGCGCCCGAGGTCGGAATCGAGGAGCACGGTGAGGCCGCTCGCTCGAGGGACCTCGCGAGCGACGTTGCCGTAGCCTGAGCTGATCATCTTCGCGCCGACGCCCTGAAAGCGGCCACCCACGCGACCCGGCATGAGCAGCGTTCGCGCTGCGGCCCCGGCAGGGCCATTCCAGTACATCGACGCCTCAGCGGGCAAATCGACGTCGCCAGCTGTGTGGAGCAACATTACATCGCGGACACTCGCTACGGGGTCGACGACGGTGAGTGCCAGCTCCACCTCCGCGGATGAGAGATAAAGGATGTCGTCGCTCATCCGAAACTCAGAGGAGCGCGAACTCGACAGTGCCCAGCCCCCCGGGAAGCGTGAGGGCGTCATGCTGCGGCACGATGTTGCGCGCCCGCAGCCAAGCATCGTGATAGAAGGTGTCCTCGTAATTGTCACCGCTGTCTGGACACACGCAGACTGGAGCGACAAACCGCGCGCCGGCCGCAACCTGGGTGACGCACGCGGCCAGCGCTGCGCCGCTCGACCCGCCTAGCGCTAGGCCGGTGGCCTCCCGGAGAGCGCGGGCGACAGTGAACGCAAGTGCGTCCGGCACGATGCAGGCGGCGTCATAGGACCACGGTTCGAGGAACCGGGACGGCCTGCTGGCGCCGATGCCGGTCAGCTCGCGGGTGCCAGCTGGTGCTCCGAGAGCGACCGACCCCTGGGCGTCGACCGCTATTAGCGTGACATGAGGTCGGTGCCGGCGAAACCAGCTGGCCATGCCGGCGAGCGTGCCGCCAGTGGAGACGGGGACGAATACAGCGTCGAGGTCATCGCCGATCTGGGCCGCCAGCTCGGGCGCCGTCTCACGCTCATGCACCGCGGGATTTGCGGGATTGCTGTACTGGTCGGTCCAGACCAGCCGCGAGTCCTCGCGCAGCAGTGCCTGAACGCGGTTAAGTCGGGTTAGGAGGTAGCCTCCATTTGAATCTGGATCTTCGACCATATCGAGCCTGGCCCCAAGTTCGCGCATCCGTTGAATCGCGCGGCGGGGTACTCTGGGGTCGATAACGAGCGTGACGTCGATGTCAAGCTCGGTGCCGATGCCTGCCAGCGCGACTCCAAGGTTGCCCGAGGTCGACTCCACCACATGGCGGACGTTGCCGCCGGGGCGGCTACGGGCGGAGTGGAGCAGAGCCGTGGCGGTCCGGTCCTTGATCGACCCATAGGTTTTGTGACCTTCGATCTTCAGATGAATCCGCTGCTCCCGCGTGCCCATCGACGCCAGCACGTGGCCCACGGCAGACGGCACCTTGACAGGAGAAGAACCGAGCGCGACGGACGGCGACAGGGCGAATCCCGACCTCCGAGGTAACCATGAGTGCGCGGTCTCGAGCATATGAGTTAGCTTCCGAAGCATCAGTATCGTCGATCTGGTCGACTGCCGCTGAAAGGACGCCGGCCCGACCGCCCGCCCCCCGAGGCTCACTCCGAACGCGGCTTTCGAGCGCCCTCGGCGCGCGTGGGCCGGCGACGGCCGTAATCGCCGGCGACGGTGCGGTCAGCGGGCAGGGTCTCCTGCGTAGCACCACCTCGATCGCCGCGGAGCTCGACAACGCGGTACAGGACCCAGGTGTGGTGGCAGTCCTCGTCGGACGAGGGGGTGGGACGGTGGCTGCAATCGTGGCGGCGCTTCGGGCCGGGCTCCCCTACCTTCCGGTGGACCCGCGGCTGCCGCACACACTGCTCGTCTCCGTCATGCGACGGTGCGCAGTACGCGCCGTTGTCGCCGAACCCGCGCTGATCGACCGGGCGCGGGCGGTTGCCGCCACGGCAGGGCTTACCGTTGTTGTAGCCGACGTCCGCGACTTGAGCGCGACACTGGACAGTCCGACCGTCCGCGAGGCTTCGCAGCTAGCGTACGTCATCTTGACATCCGGCAGCACCGGTCACCCCAAGGCGGTCGCTGTTCCCGCGTCTGCGCTCGAGAACTACTGTGACGCAGCAATCGAGATGCTCGGCGGGACGGCGCTGTGTGATGCGCGGTTGGCGACGGTGACCACGCTCGCGGCGGACCTCGGTCTCACCATGGTCCTGCCAGCGCTGCTGGCAGGAGCCGAATTGCATGTCGTCCCCGAGCGCGTAGCGCAAGACCCGCGCGCGTACGTCGCATACCAGCGCGAGCACGCGCTCGATGCCGTCAAGCTCGTTCCCACCCATCTGCGCGCCCTTCTCGACGCGACGCGCGGCTCTGAGGTGCTGCCTCTCCGTACGCTCATCGTGGGCGGTGAGGGGTTCGCCGTGGACCTCGCGAAGGATCTGCGTCGCCGGGATGCGTCATGTCGGGTCCTCAACCACTACGGCCCGACGGAGACGTGCGTCGGCGTGGCCATGGGCGTTGTGGACCTCGCCCGCGACACGGCACAGGCACAAGCGGCCGGTCTCCCGACTGTGCCCGTCGGACGCCCGATCTCGGGTGTCCGACTGACGGTGGTCGACCATCGGCTCGCGCCCGTGGCCCCGGGGACAGCGGGCGAGCTCCTCATAGAAGGCGCCGCCGTCGCGTGGGGCTACGTCGGCCAGTCGCAGGAGACGGCGGCGCGGTTCGTGCCAGCGGCGGATGGCGCGCGTGCGTTCCTCTCCGGCGACCGAGCCTGCCTCCAGCCCGACGGGAGGATCGTCATCCTCGATCGGGTCGACCGACAGTTGAAGATCCGCGGCAATCGGGTGGAGCCAGCAGGTATCGAGGCGATGCTGCGCGAGCAGCCCGGCGTCATCGATGCGTACGTTGGCGTCCGAGAGATTGCGCATCTCGGGCCCACGGTCATCGCGTGGGTTGTTGGCCCGGTAGACCCGGCCGTGATCCGCAACCAAGTACACGAGAGCTTGCCGCCCGAGCAGGTGCCGGCACGCGTCGTCGTCGTGGACCGGCTCCCACGCACGTCGAACGGCAAGGTCGACGCGAAGGCGCTCAGCCTAGAGGCCGATGAGCCGGTCGTCGTAGCCGGAGGGACGGAGGAGGCGATGCTCGGCGTCGTGTTTGCTGAGGTACTCGGGGTCTCCCACGTCGAGCCGGACACCGACGTGCTGGCGCTTGGTCTGCATTCTCTCGCCGCCGTGCAGGCTATCGCGCGCCTGGAGGCGCGGACAGGTCGAACACTCACGGTCGGTGACGTCTTTGCGCTCCGCACGCCGGCGGCGATGGCGCGGGCTGTCAAGAAGGCCGAGGCTCCTGAGGGAGCACCGCTAGGCGGCCGCACGGTTTCGCCGCAGCAGCTTGCGCTCTGGACGCTGGCCCGCCGCGACCCTGCCGACACGACCTACGTCATTCCGCTCGTGCTCGCGGTATTAGGGGAGGGCGATCCGGCGGCAGTGCGACGAGCCCTGATTGTGCTCATCGCGCGTCACGACGTGCTCCGCACTACGTACCCGGACGTCGACGGCGTTCCCGTGCCACGACTGCACGACGTTGAGGACGCCTTCGAGCTCGATGTGGTGGATGCGAGCCGGGACGTACACGGGAAGGAGGTTGAGCGGCGGCTGATGAACGCACTCGCGGGCGAGCCGCTGGACGTCCTTGACGGGCCGTTGCTCCGCGCTACCTTCCTCCGGCTCGGCGACACGAGCGGTACGCTGCTCTTAGCCGTTCATCATGTGGTATTCGACGGCGGATCCATTGCCGTTCTTGTCCGCGAGCTCGCCGAGGTGCTCGACCGAGGTGAGCTCGCTGATCAGCGCCCCGCGCAGTACGCCGACGATCCGTCAGTTCCTGCGCGGGCGGGGCATGGTAGCGCTCCAGCGCCGGGACAGCTCGGACTCGCGGAGCGCGGTTCGGGTACGCCGCGCCGCTCCTCTGCGCTACGACGGCGACCGCTTTCGGCGGTCACCCGCGCTGGCGTCGCCGCCGCGGCGAGCGCGGCGGGGGTCACCGAGTACATGGCGCTGCTCGCTGCATGGGCGATTGTTCTGGCGCGGCAGAGTGACGAGGATGTCGTGACGGTGCTGGCTCCGGCCGACCTCCGACCTCGACCAGCGTTTGAGGGGGCGGTCGGGCACTTCGTCAACGCTGTGCCGGTCGGTGTCCGCGTTGACCCCGGCGCACAGATCGGCGACTTGCTGGGGTCGGTCCGGCAGGGCGTGACGGCGGCGATCGACCAACGCAAGGTGCCGTACGCGGAACACGCGCGTCGTGCGCGGCTCGAGCACGGTGCCAGCGAGGCGGCCCGGACTATGCTGACGCTGACGAAGCCGGCCAACGCCACCTCCGGCCGGATTGCCGTGCGGCAAGAGTCGCCTCCGATCGCCCGCGCGATGTTCGACCTCGACCTCGAGGTCATTGACCGACCGGAGCTGGCCGAGATGCGGCTGCACTTCGACGAGGCGGTTTGCGGGATGGACCGGGCCGCGTCGCTGCTCGACCAGTTCAGCGCAGCACTGGAGGCCATCGCGGCGGATCGGAGCGTGTACGTCCGCGATGTCGAGCTCGTCACTGCCGATGCCCGCGATGCCCTGCGCAGATTGGAGGACAGCGGCCCGGAGGCTGCGTTTGAGCCCGTACATGAGCGTCTCATCGCCCGTCTCGTCGAGGGCCCGCGGGTTCGCTCTGTCGTCACGGGGCAGCACTGGACGGGGACAGACCTTGATGAAATCTCGCGGCATATCGCCGCACGGCTCGCGGTGTCGGGCATCGGACGAGGCAGCCTCGTCGGGGTGTCGCTGGCTCCGTCAGCCTGGCTCGTGGCTGCGTGGCTCGGCGTGCTGCGGTCCGGTGCGGGTGTCTTGGCGCTCGACCCCGCGTGGCCAGCCGGCCGACGGCGCGCGGCGTGCTCTGCGGGCCGACCGAGAGCTGTCATCGCGTTGGGCCCGGAGGGGTGGGATCTGCCCGTGCTGACGCCGGAGCGACTGGTGGAGGTGCCGGCAGACCGCGAGTCGGCGCCACACGTAGAGCCATGGGACGTTGCCTATGCCGTCCTCACGTCCGGGTCGACCGGCGACCCGCGGCTCGTCGCAGTGACGCACGCTGGGCTTGCGGCGCACCTCGCGTTCATGGAACTCCGCCACCCACTCGCGTCCACCGACTGCATCCTCCTCCACACCTCGCCGGGCTTCGACGTAGCAGCGTGGGAGGCGATCGGCGCTCTCGCGCAGGGCGCGTCACTTGCTGTCGCCGAGCAACCGCGCAACGTGGAGCATCTCGCCGAGACTATCGCGGCCGCTCAGGTGACTGGCTTCCAGACGGTGCCCTCCCTCCTCAAAGTGCTGCTCGAGGAGCCCGCGTCCGCGGATTGGCGATCAGTGCGGACAGTCTGGTGCGGAGGTGAGGTCATGCCCCTCGAGCTACCCGCCGCCGTAGGTGCCCGCCTGCCGGGTGCGAAGCTGGTCAACATGTACGGGCCGAGCGAGACGGCGATAGACGCCGCCTGGCACGAGCCGGACGGCCGCGGTGGACCGGTCCCGCTCGGCCGCCCGATCGACGGCGTGCGCGTGCACGTCATCGATCCCAACCTGCGCCGCGTGCCGGTGGGGGTCTGGGGCGATCTGGCTATCACCGGACCGACGGTCGCACTCGGGTATATGGGCGACGCGAGGGCGACCGCTGCACGGTTCGTGCCGGACCCGCACGTGGCAACGCCGGGGGCACGGATGTACCTCACGGGGGATCGGGTCCGTTGGGGCGAGGCCGGCGTCCTGGAGTTCGGAGGTCGGCGTGACCATCAGGTAAAGCTGCGCGGCCAGCGCATCGAGTTGCAGGAGATCGAGGCGGTATTGAGCGAGATGTTTGGTGTGCGCGAGGCTGCAGTCGCGCTCGACGAGACAGGGGCGACCCCTAGGCTCGTCGCGTACCTGGCAGCGGACCGCGGCGCGCTCTCCGAGGAGGCGCTGCGCACGGCGGCCGAGCGCCGGCTCACCGAGGCGATGGTTCCGTCCGTGTTCCTTCGCGTGTGTGCGCTTCCTCGGCTGCTCAGCGGGAAGGTTGACCGGCGGGCGCTGGCCACTACGCACGGCGAGGTGATCGCTCGCTCCGGACCAGCACCGCGTACCGAACTGGAGCGGGAGGTTGCGGCGGTCTGGATGAGCCTGCTCGGGGATCGTGTGGAGGCGGTTGACCGGTCCTTCCGCGACGCTGGCGGGAGCTCGCTGCTGGTCCCGCGCCTGCGCGTTCACTTGTGCGCGCGCTTCGGTGTTGAGCTTTCGGTCGCCGAGCTCTTCGAGCACGTCACCGTGCGCGGCCAGGCCGCGCGCATCGAGGCGCTACAGGGCACAACGGGCAGGGGTAATTTCGACGAGCTGCTCGCTCGCGACCGTCACCGTGGCCGGCGCGCCGGGTACGAGCGCATCAGGCACAGGAGTGACCGTGGCTGAGGCGACGCCAGCGGACGACCTAGCGATCGCTGTGGTCGGGATGGCCGTGCGTTTTCCTGGTGCCCCGGACGTCTCGGAGTACTGGAACCTGTTGCGCGAGGGCCGAACGAGCCTGCGAGAGCACCGCCGGGCCTCCCTCGTCGCCGCGGGCGTGAGCCCGGCGCTTGCGGACGACCCGCGCTACGTCTGCTGTTCGGGTCCGCTGGATGAGGCACACGACTTCGCGGCCGAAGCGTTCGGGCTCGCGCCCGAGGAAGCGCGGCGAATCGATCCACAGCAGCGCGTCTTCCTCGAGTGCGCATGGGAGGCGCTAGAGCACGCAGGTGCGCTGCGGCGCGAGCCCCGCACGGTTGGCGTCTTCGCCGGCTGCAGCAGAGAGACGTGGCTTCCGCTCATTGCCGCTGACGAAGACGATCTCGGTGCGACCTTAGCGGCGGAGCTCGGGACGAGTGCCGACTACCTGGCGACGCGCGTCGCGTTTCTGCTGGACCTCCAGGGGCCGGCACTGACGGTGCAGACGGCGTGCTCGACGTCGCTTGTCTGCGTCCACCTTGCCGTCCAGAGCCTGCTCACACGCGAGTGCGACGCAGCGGTCGCGGGCGGTGCCGCGATACGCCATCCACTGCTGCGCGGGCACCTGTATGAGGTGGGCGGCATCTACTCCAAGGACGGGGCGTGCAGACCGTACGACGCGCGGGCAACTGGCATTGTCAGTGGCGATGGCGCCGGGGCAATCGTTCTCAAGAGGCTCGGGGAGGCCGTTGCGGACGGCGACCACATCCATGCTGTCATCCGCGGCAGCGCGATCAACAATGACGGTCGCAGCAAGAGCGCCTTCACCGCCCCGAGCCTCTCCGGGCAGGCGCGCGCGATTCGGGAGGCGCTCGAGGTCGCAAACGTCGACCCCGCAACGATCGGGTTCGTGGAGGGGCATGGGACGGGGACGCCGTTGGGCGATCCGATCGAGGTCGCTGCGCTCAGCCGTGCGTGGGCCTCGCTTGGCGTCACGGGTCCGGGCCGCACGACGCTGGGCTCGGTCAAGGGCGCGATCGGACATCTCGATGCAGCGGCAGGCGTGGCCGGCCTCGTCAAGGCATGCTTGGCGCTCGAGCACTCGGTCGTGCCGGGCACCCCGGGCTTCTCCGAGCCCAACCCGCACCTCGATCTTGAGCGCTCGCCCTTCACGGTCACGGCGACTGCGGCGCCGTGGCCGGATCTGGGCGGCCCGCGTCGGGCCTCCGTTAACGGGGTCGGGCTCGGAGGCACCAATGCCCACATCGTGCTTGAGCAGGCGCCTGTGCCGCAAGCCGACCCGGTCCAGGACGACGGTCCGGTCGCCCTCACCCTCTCGGCGCGTAGCGAAGTGGCGCTCGACCTGCTCGGCGACGCCGTTGCCGTCGCGCTTGTCAAGGGCGCGGACCGACGCGCGGTCGCACGGACACTGCGCGAGGCGCGGTCGGCGCTGCCCCTTCGACGCGCCGTCGTATGCAGGCGCGGCGAAGACGGGCCCACCAGCGAGGCGCTCCGCCGGCGCCCAGCGCGGCGCGTCGTGGCCGACCCGCGCATCGTATTCTTGTGCCCGGGCGGCGGTTGCCAGTATCCCAGGATGGGGCGCGAGGCGTACGCTTGCTCGGCCGCGTTTCGGGCGGTCGTCGATCGCGCCTCGAAGCATCTTTGGAGCCGAGGGCACGGCGACCTGCGGAAGCTCCTGTGGGACACGCGGACAGCGGCTTTGGCTGGCGCGCCAGCGGCGTTCCCTGCGATAGTGGCGTGTTCGCTGGCCTCCGCCGCTGTGCTCGAAGCGGCCGGCGTTCACCCGGACGCTGTAACTGGTAACAGCCTGGGCGAGATCACCGCAGCGGCGATCGCCGGGATCATCGGGCTCGAGGACGCGATGGACCTCGCGATTGCGCGAGGTGACACGTTCTCCGCGATGCCGCCAAGCGGCTCCGTGAGTGTTGACGCTGGGATCGAGGCGGTCGAGCCACTGCTGCCCAGTGGGGTACACGTCGCCGTCATCTCGTCTGCGGAGACGTGCGTGGTATCTGGGGAGGATGTCGCGCTGGCGCGCACGGTAGCGACACTCGAGGAGGCCGGCGTGACGACGCGCCGTCTGGACATTCCCGGTGCAGTGCACTCGCCGCTCGTTGAACCTCACTTGGGCCACTACCGCGCCGCGGTCGCGCGCACCGTGCGGCGAACGCCGGCTATCCCGGTGATCGGTAACAGGTCTGCAGTCCCGCTCACGCCGGACGAGCTCGCGGATCCCGAGGCGTGGGCGCGGCAGGTACGCGAGCCCGTGCGCCTCGATGCGTGCCTGCGCGCCTCGGCGGACAACCAGGAGACGATCTTTGTCGACCTCGGGCCGGGGCACGGCCTGGCGTCGCTCGCCCGCGGCCTGGTGCTGCCGGCCGCGAGCTACGCAGTCGCCGTGCTGCCTGCCCCGCGCGAGGGTAACGGGCCCTTCGATAGTGGTCCGCTCGACGTGCTCGCGTCACTTTGGGAGCTCGGCGCGAAGGTGGATCTGTCGGCCGGCGATCTTGGACGCCGACGCGTCGCACTGCCGGTGACACCACTCGACCGAGTGAAGCTTGGCCCCAACACGTCAAGGTCGCACGCGGACCACCCCGGCGCGAAGGCATCCACGACCCCGCCCGCGCTTTGGACGCGCCTCTGGCGCAGGCGACCGGCGTCCTCGCTGCCGCCACGCGCAGTGCATCGCGCCGTCGTTCTCGGCGCGCCCGGCGGAGCCGAGCCGTTCCGCCGTGCGCTCACCGCCTCCGGTGTCGAGGTACGCGTCACCATTGAGCTGGCCGAGGCGTGGGAGTGGGCGCCCACGCTGGTGATTGACATGCGCGAGCGCGGACGGGCCCGTGACGCGATCTTTGGCGTGATGTCGCTCGTCGCCGCTAGGCCACCGAGGCACGGGGGACGGGCCCGCATCGTCTGCCTCAGCCGATGCGGCCACGATGTACTTGGCGTGGAGGACCTGCAGCCAGCGGAGAGTGCAGTCCACGTTGCCGCACTTGTCGCCGCGCAAGAGTACGGCGACATCGACGCCGTGTGCGTCGACCATGAGGGCGCCTGCGAGACGTTGGCCGGCGAGATCGTCGCCCTCGCCCTCGACCCCTCGACCCCGCCGCTTGTCGCGCTCCGCGGGTCGGCGGCATGGGAGCCCGCGGTCGCGCCAGTCGCTCCGGCGCCCTCCCCGGCGGTCCTCCGCCACCGGGGCGTCTACCTGGTGACAGGCGGCCTCGGCCGCTTCGGCAGTTGGATCGTGCGCTGGCTCGCCGCATCCGCCGCTGCGCGGGTGGTCACAGTGCAGCGCGGGAGCACGCGTGCCGACCGCCTAGCCGCCGAAATCCGGTCCGCTGGCGGCGAGCTCGAGGTCGTACAGGCCGACGTCTCGGACACAAATGCGATGGCAGCGGTCGTCGGCGACATCGTCGCGCGCCACGGCGCACTGCACGGCGTGGTGCATGCCGCCGGCGACGTTTCGTCGTGGGCGAGCTTCGCCAACGTCGGCGACCTCGCGCGTCGTGGCCTCGGTGACGGATACGAGCTCGTCGCACGCGCGAAGGTCGGCGGAGCCGAGGCGCTCCGACGCGCCCTTGCCGGGCACGATGTCGACTTCTGCGCCTTGTTCTCCTCGAATGCGTCGGTTCTGGGTGGTCCGGGGCTGGCTTTGTACGCGGCGGCGAATGCGCACCTCGACGCCATAGCAACGCGCGCGCGGACGCGTGACGGCCTCCCGTGGGTGGCGGTCAGTTGGGACGGCTGGCGCCTACCCGACGACGAGCGCGCCGCCGTCGGTGGCTCGCTGGATGCCTTCGCCCTCTATGGAGACGAGCCGTTTGTAATGCTGCTGTCCGCGATCGGGTCCGGGCGCGGACACGTCATGGCGGCCCGTGGGGACATGGCAGCCCGCTTCGCCACCTGGGCTGTCGGGGCCGCGGATCAGATGGCGGAGGGCCATGCGGCGACGCCGAGCTCGACCCGTGAGGCGCAACAGGGTTTGGGGTTGGCGAGGGCGGCTTGTTCAGTCGAAGAGACTATGCGAGGGTGGTTCGCGGAGCTCACAGGCGCGGCGGCTCCCGCGTTATGCGACGACTTGTTCGAGCTCGGAGGCGACTCGCTGACGATTATGCGCCTACGCGCGCGGATCAGGAAGGTTCTTGGTGTCGATGTCTCGCTCCGCGATCTCATTGCAGATCGCACGCTCGGAGGCATGACGACGAGCGTCAAGGCCGAGCTCGCCGGTTACGCGGCGCCGAGGTGTGGCTGTGGCGAGCAGCACCCCGACGGGCCGGGTGCCGCTGTGCCTGAACTGGACACAGCCCTGGCGGAGGTTGAGAGCGAGGGGAGCCGCGGCCGATGACTCTCGGGCTGCGCGAGCGCCTCCAGCAGCTCGACGAGGACCAACGCCGCGAGCTGGCCGAGCGGCTGCCACCGCTTTCGCGTGCGCAGCGCCGGCTTTGGACGGCATGCCAGCTGGCGCCCGGCGTCCCGCTCTATAACGTGGCGGTCGGCTTCTCGCTAAGTGGTCGGCTTTGCCTCCCCGCCCTTCGCCACGCGCTCACGATGCTGCCGCGACGCCATGACGCGTTGCGGACCGTGGTGACCCTCCTCGACGAGCCACGGCAGGCGGTCTTGTCCGACGCGTCGCTCACGCTCGAGGAGGCGGATGCGCGCGCGGCGCCGATGCCTACCAAGCGAGCGGCCGAACTGCTGGACGAGCTCGCCGCGACGCAGCTCGACCTCGAGGCCGGTCCGCTCGTGCGGGCGCTGCTCGTACGCGTGGACGTCGAGGAGTGGCACTTCGGGCTCGTGCTGCATCACATCATCGTCGACGGTGAGGGACTGGGGGCGCTGCTCGCCGACTTCGAGGCGCTCTACCGCGCTTGGTGCGCCGGGGTCGAACCCCCACCTGCGCCGCCGCCGTACTTCGAGGTGCTCCATCGGATGCACACTGTCGAGCAGCGCGCCCAGCGCGAACGTGACCTGGCGTGGTGGCGCGAGCAACTAGGCGATCGACCGGCGCCAGCGCCACTTCCCTTCGATGGCGATGCGGACCCCACCCGGCGGTACGCCGGACGGCGTTTGCCAGTGACCTGGGAGCCAGACTGGCACGAACGGGTCGCCGCCCTTGGACGCCAGCTTGACACGACGTCCTATACGGTCCTCCTCGCCGCGCTCGCCACGCTCCTTGCACGCGTGGGGCATGTAGCCGAGGTGACTATTGGTACGACGGTCACCAATCGCCCGCGGGTTGGAGGCGATGGTGTGGTCGGCTTTCTCGTCAAGACGATTCCGCTTCGCATTTCCGTCGACCGGGACCGCCCGTTCGCCGAGCTTGTGCGAACGGTGCAGGATGTCGTGCTCGACGCCATGGACCACCTGTCGGTCGAGTTCGACGACATCGTCGCAGCCGTTGGCGACCATGACGCGGGCGGCACACCCCTCTTCAACATAGCGCTTGACCTGCTCGCCGGGGCAGAGGCGCTAGACCTCCCAGACGTAACCGCTCGAGCGCTCGAGCTCGACCCAGGCGTGGCGAAGTATCCCCTGGGATTCCACCTCGAGTCCGGTAATAGCGCGTGCGCGGGCTTTGTGGAGTACGCGACAGCGCGGTTCGATGAGCCGACGGTCCGCTGGCTTGTCCGCATACTCTGGGCGATCATCGAGGAGGCCGCGGTCGACTCGGCGTGCGTCGTCCGTAAGCTCGGCCGGGGGAATGCCCCGGCCAGGGCTGCGGTCGAATCGTTCGAGGACGGGCCGCCGCTGCTTGGCACGCCCGCCGGACGTGTGCTGATCCCGGCACGTGTCCGCGCAGGTGTACGCGGTCGCGAAGAGGAGCTCGCTGTGGCCGGCGCGGGCGCGGGTCCGCGGGCGCTGACACGAGCCGAGCTTGACCGTCACGCGTGCCGTCTGGGCGCGGCGCTACGTACCGCAGGTGCGGGCCTCGGCGACCGGATCGGCGTGTGTACAAGCCGGTCGGCCATGCAGGTCGCTGCAGTCTTCGGGACGTGGGCGGCGGGCGGTGTGATGGTACCGCTCGACCCGGGATTACCCGACGAGCGACTCGCCGCGATGGTCCGCATCGGCTCCATCCGCCACGTGGTGGTGGACGACACCACATCCGGCCGCGGTCCATTCGCCGGGCTCCTGTGCCATGACGTCATGCGCAGCGGCCCGCGAGTGCTCCTGCCCGAGCCCCTGCCAGTCGCCCCCGGCGCGGCGGCCTATGCAATCTTCACGTCCGGGTCGAGCGGCGAGCCAAAGCTGGTTGCGGTGAGTCATGCGTCGCTTGCGGCCTTTCACGCCGGTATGGCGCGGGCAGTGTACCGGTCCGTGCCGCCGGGAGCAGCGTGGGCCGCGAATGCGCCCTTGGCGTTCGATGCATCGCTGCAGTATCTCGGACTGCTCGCCGAAAATCATCCTGTGCTGGTCGTGCCCGAGGAGATGCGACGCGATCCCGAGGCGCTGGTCGATTGGCTACGCCGTCGCGAGATCGCCGCGCTCGACTGCACACCGACGCACGCCGCCGCGCTGGTCGACGCGGGCCTGCTCGATCCGGCGGAGCGCTTCCCCGCCGCACTCGTTATGGGAGGTGAGCCGGTCCCGCGGTCTTTGTGGCGGGCTTTGCGCAACTCCCGGATCGACGCGTACAACGTCTACGGACCCACGGAGTTCACGATCAACGCGACGGTCGCGCGTCTCGCGGACCACCCAAGCCCCACGATCGGCGTGCCGCTTCCCGGTACGACTCTGCGGCTGCTGGATGAGGACGGCGAGCGGGTGCCCGTGTGCGTCACGGGGGAGATCCACCTCGGCGGTCCGCAGGTCGCGCTGGGCTATCCGATCCAGCCGCGGCTCACCGCCGATCTGTTCCGGCCCGAGTCCGGCGGGGGGCGACTCTACGCCACCGGCGACCTGGCACGGTGGCGCCACGATGGGACGCTAGCGTTCCTGGGGCGAGCTGACGCACAGGTGAAGCTCCACGGCTACCGCATCGAGCTCGAGGAGGTCGAGGAGGTGCTCCGGAGGGCCCCCGACGTCATCGAGGCCGCTGTGGGCATCCTCGATGCCGGGAACCCCGGAGCGCGACTCGTCGCATTTCTCGTCACGGCCCCGGGGGCAGAGGTCAACGCGGTCAAGGATCTCGCTCAGCGCGCGTTGCCTTCGTACTGCGTCCCGTCGGCGCTGTTCGAGGTTGCGTCGCTGCCTCGCACGACGAGCGGCAAGCTCGATCGCCCCCGGCTAGCCGCCTTGGCTGCCAGAGCCGCACACGCGAGGACAACCACCGCCGAGCCACCGCGAACGGATACCGAGCAGCTGATCGCACAGGCGTGGGCCGACCTCCTTGGCACCGAGCCTGCACGGGACGACAACTTCTTCGACAGCGGCGGGCATTCGTTGCTTGCGGCCCGGCTGGCACGCCGGATTGACCTCGCGTTCGGCGTCCGACTCCCGGTTGCTGCGATCTTCGAGCAGCCAACGCTCGCCGCGGTGGCAGAGGCTGTCGACCAATTGCCGAGAGCGCGCCCGGCGAGCACCGCTGTGACGCTGCGCGACGGCGTCGCCGGTGCCGTGCCGGTCGTCCTCGCGCATCCGCTAGGCGGCGAACTCGACGCCTACGCACAGATGATCGGCCGACTCCCGGGCAAGCACGCGGTGTGGGGCATCCAGTCGCGCTCGGTCGCAGCCGGCGTCGAGGAGGCGGCGACGATCGATCAGATGCTCCGACGGTATACGGCTGACCTTCTCGCCGTAGTTCCGCATGAGCGTGTCGCCCTCATCGGCTGGTCGCTTGGCGGCCTGATTGCGCTCGGCCTAGCAGCTCGCCTGGAGACGGCGGGTCGCGAGGTAGTGTTCGTCGACGTGTGGGACTGCGGGCTGTCGACCGCATCGCCACAACGGCTGCCTCAGCTCATCCCAATGGTCCTCCGTGTCTCGTTTGGCGCTGACGGTCTCGCGCGCATCGCCAGCACGTCTGGCTGCAGCGAGGTGCGCCTTGGCGCGGAGCTGGCAACGCTTGCCGCGTCGAGTCGGGTGGCCCGAGTGCTTGAACTCGCGGAGATCGCCGGCGTCCGCGGGGACGCGACACAGCGGACACTCGAGCGCCAACTTGAGCGCGCCGAGCGGCAGTCGTCATTGTTCGAGCATTGGTGGCCCACGCGCCTGCGGGCGCCTATCCACGCCGTCTACGCAAGCCGCAGCCTGAAGGACGGAGTCGTCTCCCGCACCGACTGGCAACGGTGGACCGCCTCAGAACACAGCGCAACCACGGTTCAAGGAGACCACTTCTCGATGCTCCGCGAGCCCGCGCTGGCCGCCACCGTCGCTGGAGCCCGTGATCGCCTGCGACACCTGTCCGCCGACGAAGGGACAGTATGACGACTGAGTACCACGATCAGGTCCGGCAGCTGTACGAGGCGTTCCCCTATCCAGCGCCGACCGAGGCCGATCAGCTGATCGAGGACCTGGCCGACACCGTCGACGGCATCGTCGGGCTCCGCGACCTGCCCGGATGGCGCATCCTCGACGCAGGGTGCGGCACAGGTCACAGGCTGGTTGCCCTCGCGCTGCGGCATCCCGAGGCGCAGTTCGTCGGCTTCGACTCGTCCGCGTCCGCGGTAGAAGTTGCCCGCGGGGTGGCACACCGGCACGGTGCGACGAACCTGCATGTCATGCACGGTACGTTGCCGGACCTCGAGCTGGGCGTGACATTCGACCTTGTACTGGCCAGCGGCGTCGTTCACCACCTCCCTGACCCGCACGAGGGGCTGCGCTGGCTCGCCGACCGGATGAGCCCCGACGGCCTCATATACCTGTGGCTGTACCATGCCATCGGCGAGCATGACCGTCTGGTCGACCGGGAGCTCGTCCGGCTCCTCGCGGGCACGGATGAGCTGTGCTCTGCGCTCGCCATCGTCCGGGAGTTGGGATTCGGCATCTCCCCACACCGGTACGGACCAGCCGCCGATGGCGAGGACGACCCGCGCCGGCGCGATGTTCGGGATGTAGACGCGCTCCTGAATCCCTGCGTCTTCGCGTGGCGGGCGGCGGACGTTCCGGGCTTGCTCGAAGGGCTTCCGTGTGAATGGGTAGCGGTCAACGGCCTGACATGGGAGGGCGGCGGACGCCCGGTCGACCTCGGTGGAGACGGAAGTGACGCCGGGGCTGTGCCGGCGGTGCACCTCCTCCGGCCCGCCGACATCTTTATTCAGTCCCTGGCACGTGAGCGCGTTCTAGCACTTCCCGTGCCACAGCGACTCGCCGCACTCGAGCTGCTCGTACGGCCGACTGGGTTCAGCGTGGTCGCGGGCCGCGGCACATCGTTAGGCGAGTGCGTGCCGCGGCTCGCACGGAATCTAATCGTCGGGCGGCCGGATGATCCGCCGCGGCTGCCGCAAGCTGACTGCGACCGCCGCCGCCGCCGTATGGTTCGGGTGGAGCTGCGGGAGTCGCTGATCGTCCTCGCCGAGGATCTCGTGCGGCGGCACGGGGCGGCGGCAGCGCGGATCGTCGACGCAATCGAGATGGCGGTCGGTGCTCAGCCGCACCGCTACACGGACTCGCGGCAGCGCCCAGCTCTCTTTCACGTTCCCGCCCTCCCAACATCGCCGTGGGTCGACCCGGCAGCGTTCCCGGCGACGGCCGAGGTGGCCGCAACGCTCGAGCGCTCGTGGCAGATGATCCGCGATGATCTCGATCGGGTAGCTGACGCCCATGCCGACGACCTGCGCCGATACCTCGGGAACGACTACCTGACCACGAAGTTCTCCGGCACACGACGCGACGACTGGCGCAGCATTGACCTATTCGCGAACGGCCGACTGAGCGACACTGTCGCCGATTGCCCTGCCACGGCCGCGGTTTTGACAAGGATTGCACCCGCCGTCTCCGGTGAGGTCATACTCTCGCGCTTGCTGCCCGGCACTGTGCTCCCGCTGCACTACGACGACAACAACTACCAGCTCACGATGCACCTCGGCCTGCGTGTGCCTGCTGACTGTGCGATCAGCGTGGGAGGCGAGACCCGGCGGTGGGAAGAGGGGCGCTGCTTGCTTTTTTCCGACGCCTATCCGCACGAGGTGTTCAACCACGGCGACGGCCCGCGAGACTGTGTCCTGGTGGACCTCTGGCACCCAGATCTGACCAATGTGGAGATTGAGGCGTTGCGTGAATTGCGGCGCGTGCTCGCTGCGGCGTCCACGCCAGACGTGTTCGAGCGCTTCTGATGTCCGTCCGGCACTTGCTCTCCATCGACGACCTTGATGATGCCGAGCTGCACGGGCTCGTCGAGCGGGGTACCGCGCGGGGCGCCAGGGACGCTGAATGCGCTCGTCCGCTGGCCGGCCGGGTCGTCGGTGTGCTGTTCCGCAAGACCTCGACGCGTACCCGGACGGCGTTTGCGAGCGGCGCCATACGCCTCGGGGCCGGCGTGGTCTCGTACGGCCCCAACGACCTCCAGGAGAACACGGGGGAGTCGGTCGAGGACACCGGGCGCGTTCTTTCCCGCATGCTCGACGCGCTCGTCGCGCGCACCGCGGGACCCCAGCACGATCTGCATGTGCTCGCTCGCCAGCCCCATATGGCCGTCGTAAACGCAATGTCAGAAGATGAGCACCCGACGCAAGCCCTTGCGGATCTCTCGACGATCCTGTCGTTTCGGGGCTGCATCGAGGGTGTGTGCGCGCTATATGTTGGCGAGGGCAACAACACGGCGACGGCGCTGACACGCGCCTTCGCACGGGTGCCAGGCGCCGTCCTTGACCTACGGACGCCTCCCGGCTACGGCGTAGGGGACGCCGCCCTCTCGGCCGCTCGAGCGGCGTCCATGCGCACCGGCGCCACCGTTCGGGAGCGGCACGACCTTGATGACCTGGCCAGCGATGTGGACATCGTCTACACGACTCGGTGGCAGACGACCGGAACGACGAAGCACGATCCGGGCTGGCGAACGACGTTCGCGCCATTTCGCGTAGGGTCCGATCTGATGGCGCGCTATCCGCGGGCCCACTTCATGCACGACCTCCCAGCCCATCGCGGCGAGGAGGTCGACGCCGCAGTCCTCGACGGACCGGCGAGCGTCGCATTCGAGCAGGCTCAGCACAAGCTCTACAGTGCCATGGCAATCCTCGAGTGGTGTCTGGCCGAGAAGGAGAGGTGAATGGCGGCGAACGAGCGGTGGACGGTGGTTGTCAACGACGAGGAGCAGTACTCAGTCTGGCCTGAGCAGCGACCCTTGCCGAGTGGGTGGCACACAACCGGCGTTGCGGGAACGCGCGACGAGTGCCTCGATCATATCGCGTTGGTGTGGCATGACATCCGGCCGCTAAGTGCGCGGCTCGCGTAACAACTGTGCGTTAGTCGGAAGTTTTTGAGGCCAGCCCAGCGGATTCCTCGGTTGCCTGTGGCAACCCGTTTCGTGGCGTGGCAGCCCCGGCCGCACAGGGCGGCCCGAGCGCGTGGATAAGACCCCTCACGGTGCTTGTAGGCTCGATCCTCAAGCGACCGGCCCCGGCAAGACCCTGCGTGAGGGGGCTGGGCCCTCCGGCTGTGGACTGCTCCCCATGCCGGCGGATAATGGGTCGTGAATAATCTCCGACAATCCACCCACATCCGCACCGACCCTCGGTGCCTTAGCTCGTTCACGAATCGCCTGCTAATCGGCACCTTTCAATACAGAGCGACCGCACAGAGCGGCCGGATCGCACATAGGAGGTCGGGGGTTCGAGTCCCCCTAGCTCCATACCCTAAACATCCCTGCAAATTCGCCGCTTCTGCGCTTCTGGCGGTGCGGGATCGGCCGAAATCGCCGTGTAGCAGCGGTGATCTCGGGCACTGTTGTAGTTCCTAAGAGCGTTGCCGCGGCCGGGGGTACCGCCCGATCCGGCGGGCCGATCCCTTCGCGGGGCGATCCCCTCGACCTCGTACCAATGCAGCGCCGACTCGGTCGCCCGCGGAGCGCGGCCAGATCGCAACGGCCCGTCTGTGGGTAGCGAGTCGCGTCCGATCGCCGAGCGGAGTTTTGAGAACAGAGCCCGCACTGCCTGGCCCGACGCCGCGGGGCGCTCTTCTCCCCAGATCGCCGTTGCGAGCTCCTCCCGCGGCGCGGCTCGGTGCCGGTTGTAGACGAGCCAGAATGCGATCCGGGCCTGCGTGCGGTCGCGTGCTCGCCGCCACGGGCGGCCTACCGAGGAGCTGCCGGCGACCCGCCAGGCGCCTGCCGTCGCAATCGCCTTAGCCGCCTCCCAAGTTCTACGGTCTCGCTTGCCTTCGCCGCCCGCGTGATAGATCGTGCTGCTCGGAACCGGCGCTCTCTCGGCCTTGCGCCTGGATCTCGAGGTAGATCTCCCTTCGATGCACCGGGATGTTCGAGGGCGCCTGAATACCGAGGCGCACCTTTGTGCTGTCGTTCGACAGGACCATGACCTCGATGTTGTCACCGATCATGATGCTCTGTTTGGCCTTTCGCGTCAGGACGAGCACGAGTCTCGGCTCCCCGACTCGATCCAGCGTGCTCGGGCTCCAAGCCTAAAGCGGACGCACCGACCAGACCCTGGGCTCACAGACTCCCTCTGCGATGTCATCATCCCGTACGAGCTTAGCGCTGGAATGACGATCGGGAGCCACTAAGCTCGTATATAGGGGCCGAGAGTCCGTATGTAGCTCGTGTGGGAGCCAAAGCTCGTATGTTTAAGAAGCGAACATGATCGAGTTGGTCAAGAGCCCTTCGCAGTGGGTCCCCTCCAAAGGCCGCTTTGCTCTTTGGCTGATTGTCTCGCTCGTGTTCGCGGCCCTCCTCTTCGCTGCCGCCGCCCAAGCGCGCGCCACGGACGCGCCCGACAGCGCCGCCGCAGAGACGCCGGTAGGCGAAGCGGCAACGGAAAGCGGAGAGCCTTCGGGACAGGCGTCGCCGCCTCCCGCTGAAGGGTCCCCATCCGCTGCCGAAGAAGCTCCTCCTGCCGCTGAACAGGCGTCGCCTCCCGCTGAAGGGTCTCCACCTGCGTCCGAAGGGACCCCTCCTTCAGCTGACCCGCCTGTCGCCGAAGAAGCTCCTTCTGCCGCTGAACAGGTGTCGCCTCCCGCTGAAGGGTCTCCGCCCACGGCCGAAGAAACCCCTCCAGCGGCTCCGCCTGTCACCGACGAATCTCCCCCTGCGACCGATGAAACCCCTCCGCCTGTCACCGACGAATCTCCCCCTGCGACCGATGAAACCCCTCCGCCTGTCACCGACGAATCTCCACCCACGACCGATGAAGCCCCTCCAGCGGCGCCACCTGTCACCGACGAATCTCCGCCTACGACCGATGAAACCCCTCCTGCTGCTCCGCCTGTCACCGACGAATCTCCGCCCACGACCGGAAAAGTGCCGCCTGTAGCTGAAGAAGACCCTACGGAGCTCGAAAAAAAGACCGTTGAACAGACTGCCGGCGAAGCGACCACTGGGGCGGGATCCGAAGCCACCCAAGGGATGGGGGAAGGCGCGCAGGTGCCCGCCAACGCTTCGGGACTGACCCACAAGGACGCTGCGGGTGAAGTCGCGCCGGAAGCCCTGATCTCCGTGGCGACTTCTACGATCCCCGACGCTCCATCTGAAATCTCGACGGTGCAGAACCAGTCGTCTGTTACGTTGCGTCCGCGAACGATTTCGGCACGCTGCACTGGGCAGGTGAGCTGCGAGCTTGCCGCAATCGGGGCATCGATCACAGCGGGCTACGCCTGTGGTTGGTTGGACATCTCGGCCGATGCGTCGGTCTCGACCATCCTCGCCACTATCGGCGCGTCGCCGACGGCGATCACGGCAGGTGCACATTCCGGCAGCCAAGACGGTGGTTCTGTGATTGAGAACCATCCTTCCGCCCCCTTCCCCGGATCTGGGTCCGGCGGAGCAGGGGGTGGAGCGGCTGCGGGGGGCGGTTCGGGCTCCGCCTCCTCAGCATCCTCAACACTCGTGGGGGTCCTCCTCCAAGCTGCGCCGCGCGCGATGCGGCGGTTGCGTCTGGCGCAGCCGTCGTGGCGCACGTCGTTCTTCGTTCTGATCCCAGAGCGACCGGGCTAGCTCTTCCCGGTCTCTCCCTACCTCGGTCCTGGGTCGCCTGGTCCAGGCCGGTTGGTTATCAGTTCGAAAATCTTGTTGAAAGGAGCTGTATAGATATGAAGCCTCATCTGACATTGTCAACGACGAGTCAGTATGCACCCGACCAGGACAAGACAGAAGCAGTCATGGATCGAATCCGCGCTGGAGACGGTCAGACCAGCCTGTTGGAGGCTGCGCGCGCTCGGCCGCACCTGACGCTCGTGAGTACGCCCATCTGGCGACACAAGCTGATCCTGACAGGCAAGTTGGACCATCGCTCGGCTCCTGAGCTCGAGGAGGAGATCGAGTGCCTATGTCAAGAAGGCGTCACGATCCTCACGCTCGACCTTCGTCAGCTCGAGGCGATCGATTCAGCCGGGGTCACGGCGATCGCACTCCACGGCGCCGCTTGCAAGAGGGGAGGACGTGATTTCGCGGTGATCACTGGGTCACGCGTTGTCCATCGCGCGTTGGCTGAGGCGGGAGCTACGGACTTGCTGACGCCAGATCCAAGCGAGAGCGTTGTTACCAGCAGTTCTTCGGAGGGCTCTTGCTCGGATAGGTCAACCACGATGACCAAAAACCTGTGACAGGAGCGGATATGCAAGGGCGATGGGCCCGACCCCGGCTGACTCCGCTGGCGAGCGCCCTTACGGCGCAAGTCGTGGCGCTCCCGTGGGAGCGCGACTCACAGACCACATGGTCGAGCTCCCGGGGTGGGATCCACGTTGGTCCAGCCCGCGCGCTCGACCGCGTGGACGACTCACAGACCACATGGTCGAGCTCCCGGGGTGGGATCCACGTTGGTCCAGCCCGCGCGCTCGACCGCGTGGACGATGACGGGGTCGCCGAGCAGCACGTCTGCGCGGACGGGCTCGAAGCCAAGCCGCTGTGCGACCCGTTCCGAGCGCGTGTTCTCGGGGTTGATCATGGCGGTGATGTAAGGGACGGGTAGGGCTGCGAAACCCCAATTCAGACAAGCCCCCGCGGCCTCCGTCGCGTAGCCGTGCCCCCATGCGTCGCGGCGCAGCAACCATCCCGCCTCTGTCTCCTCGAACTGTGGCCAGTACCTCAACCCCACACGGCCCAGGAGCCAGCCGCTCGACCGGTCGCGAATCGCCAGCATTCCGTGGCCGCGCGCTTCCCATTCCTGCTCGTTGGCCCGTAGCCGCTCTCTGGCCTGCGCGCGGTCGAGCCCACGAACGAACCGGATGACCTCGGGATCCCGGTGCAGCGCAGCGAATTTGTCGAGATCCTCCATCACAAGCCCTCGCAGCAGGAGTCGCTCGGTCTCGATCAGCACTCGTGGAGCGTACGGCCTGCGGCTGCCGAGTCCGGATCGGCGCCGCACTGCTCAGATCGGCGGCTCACCTGGGCTCGAGAGGGTCGTCGTCGAGGTCGCCGTGGCCGCTCGTACTACGGCGTAACGATCGCAAATGAGGGGGCGGGCTGGTCGAGTAGCCCGAGCAGTTCGCCGAGCGCTGCACCGTTTCCCTCAACGCGCAGGCGCCCGGCCTGCGCGAGCTCGGCCATCGGAGCGAGCCCCGCGAACAGCTCGTTCAGGGCGGAGCGCTCCACCACTACGGTCGCGTCCGCCTCGGGATCCTGCCGGTTGGGGGAGTGGATCAGCACGCCGTTGCTGAGGGACAGCACGTGGCGCTCGCCTGTGTCGGTGAACTCCCAGTTGAAGCGCAGCTCCCGCGTGCCCGCGCGGGGGCCGTCGATGCGGATCGCCAGCACGTCGAACAGCTGCTCGGTGGTGAGCATCGCGATCATGTGCGGCGAGGGTGAGACTCCGCCCTCGATCACCCCCTCGCGCAGCTCCAGCGCCCCCGTTAGGAAGATGTTGCGCCACGTCGCATTCTCCGCGCCGTAGGCCAGCTGCTCGAGGGCCTGCGCCTCGAGCTCTCGGGCCGCGCTGTCGTTGGGGTCGGCGAACACCGCGTGGGACATCAGCTCTGCCGCCCAGCGGTAATCGCCCGCCGCAAATGCGCTCCGGCCCCGCTCGAGCACCGCGTCCGCGCCTCCCATCGCCTCCACGTAACGGAGCGCCGCCTGCTCGGGGGGGTGCTGCCAGAGGTGGGCCGGGTTGCCGTCGAACCAGCCCATGTAGCGCTGGTAGATCCCCTTCACGTTGTGGCTCACAGTTCCGTAGTACTCGCGGCAGTGCCACTCCTGTGCAAGGCCCTCCGGGAGCTCCAGCATCTCCGCGATCTCGCTACCCACATACCCCTTGTTGAGTAGGCGCAGTGTCTGGTCGTGCAGGTAGCCGTATAGGTCGCGCTGCCTGGCTAGCATCTCCACGATCCGCTCCCGTCCCCAGCGTGGCCACTGGTGCCCCGCAAGGAGCGCATCGCAGCGCTCGCCAAAGAGGTCGATCGCCTCGCCGAGGTAGCGCGACCAGAGGCGCGCATCGCGTACGAGGGCGCCCCGGGGAGTGATGATGTTGTGGAGGTTGTGGGTGGCGTTCTCCGCGATGCACAGCGCGCGGTGTTCGGGGAAGAGGAAGTTCATCTCCGCCGGCGCCTCCGAGCCGGGGGTCATCTGGAAGATCATCGTGATCCCATCGATCGTCTCCTCCTGGCCAGTCTGCTCGATCTCCAGCGTCGGAGCCACAATGCCCACCGAGCCATTCGAGACTGTCATACCCAGCCCGGTGCCCACCTGCCCGGCGGGCTCGCGATCGAGCAGGACGCCGAACATGTACGCCGCACGTCGGGCCATCGCGGTACCCGCGTAGACGTTCTCGCTGATCGCGTGCTCCAAGAAGCCCGTGGGGGCCAACACCGGCACCCGGCCTGCGAGGACATCGTTGGGATCGACCACACCGAGAACCCCGCCGAAGTGGTCGACGTGACTGTGGGTGTAAAGCACCCCGGTAACCGGTCGTGCTCCCCGATGGGTCCGGTACAGCTCGAGCGCCGCCCCCGCAGTCTCCGAGCAGATCAGTGGGTCGATCACCAGCACCCCCTCCCGCCCCTCCACGATCGTCATATTGGAGAGATCCAGCCCCCGTACCTGGTAGATGCCGGGGACGACCTCGAACAGCCCGTGGATCGCGTTCAGCTGCGACTGGCGCCAGAGACTCGGGTTGACCGTCTCGGGACACCCCTCCTCGAGGAATGCGTAAGACTCCATATCCCACACTACTCGCCCCGTCGTCCCTCTCACGACCGCCGGCGAGAGTGTCGCGAGGAAACCTCTGCGCGCCTCCTCGAAGTCCTCTCGGTCGCCAAAGGGCAACCGCATTCGCACCGCATTGTTAGCCGTGGCGATGTGCTTTGAAGCGGCGATCGGCCCTGCCGCAGCGCCGTCCGTCATTACTCCACCTCCTCTTGGTCCCTTCCCCAGGCCCATGAGTAAGGCTACGGTCTCGCATTGACCGAGTCAAGCCTCTGCGTTCGGTGTTTCTGACAGGCAAGTGTGATGAGGACCACGGCGACGGCATGCTCCTATGGCGAAGCGCCCCGCGGAATCGAATGCGATGTCCTGCGCAGCGCTTCTGCATGAGGTGCTCTGCTCGAGCTTCGCCCTCTCCCAGGGGGAGCGGGTAAGCACGGCGTCTCTACCGGGATCGCGCCATGGGTCGGGCGATCGCTTCGGCTGCGGCCTCCTTGCCCATGAAAGGGGTGAGGGCGATGTAGGTGATGTGGTCCGCGAGCTCAGGCAGCCTGCGCGTACGCCCCTGGAGGATGTAGTCGTGGAGCAACTCGAAGATCCCCCCAACGATCGCCTCCCCCACGATCGGCGTGGAGGCCTGCGAAGGGGCACCCCCGCCGAGATCCATGTCGAGCAACTCCG
Organism: uncultured Solirubrobacterales bacterium; assembly: GCA_963747875.1. GTDB lineage: Bacteria > Actinomycetota > Thermoleophilia > Solirubrobacterales > Solirubrobacteraceae > Palsa-744. Next base: position 2,416,182 of record CAVVGU010000001.1, on the reverse strand, counting down.
CATACGCCGCATTCGCCTCCTCGACTCGCCCCGCGACGTGGGGGTAGGCGATCAGGATGTCCACGCATGAGAGATGCGCCAGGGCCGGCTCGGAGGCGAGGAACTCGAGCAGCGCCATCACCCCCGCGCGCACCCCCCCAAGCCAGTCGGTCTCGTGCGCGAGTGCCCGGTTGACTGCCGCTTTGGCGCGTGTGTGACCGACCTCGTAGGTGGCGAGGAACGCTTCCTCCTTGTTCTCGAAGTGGCTGTAGAAGGTCTGCAGCGAGATCGCCGCCTTGGCGGCGATCTCCTCCAGGCTGAGCGCCGGATAGCCGTTGCGGGCGGTGAGTTTGGCGATCGCGTCGAAGATCCGCTCGCGCTGGTTGAAGACCACGAAGCCGCGCGGCAGGTTGTGCTCGCCGCGGGGGAGCCCCCGCACGCCCCAGGGTGCCGGGGGAGAGGGTGCCGGGTGCCCGGCCCCCCTCCAGCCGCCGCGGCTTGCGCGCTCGCGGGCGCCGCGGGATGCTGGGAGGGCTCGGGTAGTAGCCGCCGATCCACTCCATCAACTCGGGGACGAGCCGTGCGAGCTCGGTCTTGAGGGACCTACTGGAGCGCTCTTCGCGCACGCGTGAGTAGACGATCTTGCGCAGTGCTCCCACGAACGCGCGGGCCACCGGATCGGGGATCGTTCCGGCTCCGGGGGCGCTTTCGAAGCCGGTGCTGATGAAGTGTTCCAGGCGGGCTGCCCCCGCGGCCCAGCGCTGTACCCCGATCTCTCCCGAAGCCCCCATCTCCACGCAGATCAGACGGGCCGCGTCGGGGCGTTCGGCGATCGCATCGAATAGGGCGCGAATGATTGTCTCGAGCTGCCCCATCCACTCTCCCCCGGGGCTGATGAGCGCCAGTAGCCGCCGAACCTCGGCCTCGACAACCGTGTCGTAGGTGGCCAGCAGGCAGTCCTCCTTGTTCTCGAAATGCTCGTAGAAGGTGCGTCGTGAGATGCCGGCGCGTGCCACGAGGTCGGAGATCGTGGTCGCCACGACACCGCGCTCGTTGACGGCCTGCACCATCGCTTCGACCAGGCGTTCGCGCTGATGCGCCGCTACCTCGGCGCGCGGAAGCGCCTGGGGTCCACGCGGCAGGCCCTTCTGGGCACCTGCGCTCCTGCCGGCCCGCTCTCCCGCCGTCCCCGTCACCGGACCTACCTTAGTTGACCGCGCGAGGCGTGGCAACGCGCTCGACCTCCATTCGGATAGCGCAGCTATTGCTCATGGGTGTTGACAGGATGAGTAAAACATGATTTATATGTGTTTAGCAGGAAGAGTTCAAGGGCTGACGCCGAGAGGGCCGGCGCCGGTGTCGCAAATGGACCGGGAAAGCAAGGTAAGACGGGTGATATGCGAGACGTCGAGCATCGCGACTGGGCTGGCTCAAGGGGGCCCTGGACGGCGCCGGCGTTTTTGCGGGACTCGATACATTCTGTAGGAGGGCGTGCTATTTGACGGTACGTGTTGGACCAAGGAGAGGGCTTCTGTCGTCCGGATGGGCCAATTACACGAGGGTAGGGAGGTTGAATCGTCATGAAAGTCTTCATCTGTGAGGAGCCGCGCATGCTCAGGGCGCTGCACGCGAGGTGGCCATACCGGCGCTCCCACTGCCGTCACGACCTGCATTGGCTGGTGTGCGTGCGTCGCCCCACGTGCTGCATCAGATGCGGTCGCGCCCACCCGATACCGGCGCTGGCGCCTGTGCGCCGACGCCCGCGTGACTGATCGCGCGCTCCAGGAAGACGCACTCCGGGGTAAAGCGATCCCCGCGTTACGTTTCCGCGCCGCGTTCCAGGAGTACACGATCCCTCCGCACCGCTAGGATCGAGCTGCGATGGCGGTGAGGCATGGATCGATCGGTTTGCGGGCAGATGGCTCGGGTATGGACGCCCACCGTGAGCCCGAGCTCGAACGCCTCAGTATCGACACCATCAGGGGCTTGGCGATGGACGCGGTGCAGAAGGCCAACGCGGGGCACCCCGGCACCGCGATGGCGCTGGCGCCGCTGGGATATGTGATCTTCAGGCGTGTCCTGCGGGCCAACCCCAGCGACCCGCAGTGGCCGGACCGCGACCGCTTCGTGTTGAGCGCGGGGCACGCCTGCGTGCTGCTGTATGCGCTGCTGCACCTCAGTGGCTATGAGATCGGCCTGGGGGACCTCGAGCAGTTCCGTCAGTGGGGCTCACGCACACCGGGCCACCCCGAGCGTGGCCACACTCCAGGGGTGGAGGTCACCACGGGGCCGCTTGGGCAGGGCTTCGCCAACGCGGTTGGGATGGCGATGTCCGAGCGCTTCCTAGCGGAGCGCTACAACCGCCCGGGCGAAGCGGTGGTGGATCACCACACCTACGCGATCTGCTCGGACGGGGACATGATGGAGGGGGTCAGCCAGGAAGCGGCCTCGATCGCGGGGCACTTTGGCCTGGGAAAGCTGACGGTGTGCTACGACGACAACCGCATCACGATCGATGGGAGCACCGCGATCTCCTTCGACGGGGAGAACCACATCGCGCGCCTCGCGGCAGACGGGTGGCACGTGCAGCGGGTGGGAGATTCCGAGGATGTGCAGGCGCTGAACGCGGCGCTCGCGACGGCCCGCGCGGAATCCGAGCGCCCGTCGTTCATCGCGATCCGCTCGCACATCGCCTACCCGGCCCCCAACGCGGTGGACACCGCCGCTGCGCACGGCTCTCCCTTGGGCGAGGAAGAGGTGCGCGCGGCGAAGCTCGCAATGGGCTTCGATCCGCAGCGTAGCTTCCATGTGGACGACCGGGTGTACGCACACATGAGCCTCGCCCAGGCGGGCCCAGACGCGGAGCGGGAGTGGCGAGTGCGCTTCGAGCAGTGGCGCGAGGTTCACCCGGCGCTGGCGGAGGATTGGGATCGCGCTTGGTCGGGGCGCCTGGCTGAGGGGTGGCGTCAGGCGCTGCCGACCTTTGCGCCCGGCGAAAAGCTCGCCACGCGGGCGGCGGGTCAGAAGACGATGGCGGCATTCTCCGCCTACGTCCCCACGATGATGGGTGGCGCGGCCGATCTGGTGGAGTCCACCAAGACGGTGTTTCCAGGGGCGGGCACCTTCTCGCGTGTGCACGCCGGGCGCAACGTGCCGTTTGGCATCCGCGAGCACGCGATGGGGGCGATCGTCAACGGCGCGGCGGCGCATGGGGGGATCGTCAAGCCTTACGGCTCGACGTTCCTGGTCTTCTCCGACTACATGCGCGGGTCGGTGCGCCTCTCGGCGTTGATGGGGTTGCCGGTGGTGTGGGTGTGGACACACGACTCGGTGGCACTCGGGGAGGATGGTCCCACGCACCAGCCGATCGAGCACTACTCTGCGTTGCGGGCGATTCCGCACTTGTGGGTGATCCGTCCCGCGGAAGCCAATGAGACAGTGCACGCGTGGCGGGTAGCACTGGAACGCGAGGACGGCCCGGTGGCGCTGCTGCTATCCCGCCAGGGGATCCCGGTGCTGGCCCGCGGGACGGACGGGGTGGCCGCGGCGCAGGAGCTCGAGCGTGGCGGGTACGTGCTGTGGGACTCCGCGGCAGTCCCCGTCGCCGACGGCCGGGGCGCGGAGAGTCCTGAGTTGATCCTGATCTCCACCGGCGCCGAGGTCCCCCTCGCGCTGGAGGCCGCGCGGGCGCTTGCGGCGCAGGGCACGGCGGTGCGGGTGGTCTCGATGCCGTGCACGGAGTTGTTCGAAGCCCAGTCTCAGGAGTACCGCGATACGGTGCTCCCCCCCACTGTCACGGCCCGTCTGGCGGTGGAGCCGGGGGCGACGATGAGTTGGTGGAAGTGGGTGGGCAGCGGGGGGGACGTGCTCGGCCTCGACCGCTTTGGTGCCTCCGCGCCTGGCGCCACGGTACTGGCGGAGCTGGGCTTCACCGCGGAGAACATCGCAAGTCGCGCCCGCGCGCTGCTGGCGCGGGCATAGTCGGGCCGATGGTGGGCGTGTGCGGGTCAATCATCGAGATCGCCCGCCTCTGAGCGCCTCGCGCTCTGAATCGCGGGGCGGGAAGTCACCCCGCGCCGGGGCGCTGCTGAGACGACGTGATTCGGGAGTAGGCTGAGCGGACACCAATCGAACTGACGGCCCACTCCCAAAGGAGCCATCGATGTCCAGCACCTCCGCGAACCTCTCTCCGCTGCACCGCCTCTCCGCGCTGGGTCAGAGCGTGTGGGTGGACTTCCTCTCGCGCGAGTCGATCCGCGGGGGGCACCTGCAGGAACTGCTGGATGTGGACGCGGTGGTGGGAGCGACCTCCAACCCGTCGATCTTCCAGAAGGCGATGAGCACGGGGGAGGCCTACGACGAGCAGCTACGCGAGCTCGCCGCGGAGGGTCTCAACGCACGCGAGACCTTTTGGCGGCTGGCGGAGCGCGACATCAAGGACGCGTGCGATCTCTTTCGCCCGATCTGGGACGGGGGCTTGGGGCGCGACGGGTACGTCTCGCTGGAGGTCGCGCCGGATCTTGCGTACGACACGCTGGCGACCTTTGAGGAGGCGATGCGCATCCACGAGACGGTGGATCGGGCGAACCTGATGGTCAAGATCCCCGCCACCAAGCCCGGCCTGGCTGCGATCGAGGATGTGATCGCGGAGGGCCGCTCGATCAACGTGACGCTGATCTTCTCGCTGCGCCGCTACGCGGAGGTGGCGGAGTCCTACGTACGTGGCATCGAGCGTCTGATCGCATCCGGCGGGGACCCCGGGGCGGTGGCGTCGGTGGCGAGCTTCTTCGTGTCGCGGATCGACACCGAGGCGGACCGCCGTCTCGAGGAGCTTGAAGTGGCGGAGAGTGGAGGGGGTGGGAAGCTCGAGCATCTCAAGGGCCGCCTGGCGGTGGCCAACGCGCGGCTGGCCTACCAGCACTACCGCTCGGTCTTCAGGGGCCCCCGTTGGGAGTTCCTGGCGGGCAAGGGGGCGACCCCCCAGCGGGTGTTGTGGGCGTCGACCTCGACGAAGAATCCGGCGTACCCCGACACGCTCTATGTGGAGGATCTGATCGGGCCGGACACGGTGAACACGATGCCCGAGGAGACGATCCGCGCCTATCAGGACCACGGCCGCCCCCAGGGGCGCCTACAGGCGGAGGTGGCGCAGGCGCGCAAGCTCCTCGAGGAACTTGCGCGTGTGGGCGTGGACTACGACGATCTGACCGAGACGCTCGAGCGCGAGGGGGTCCAGAAATTCTCGGCGGCCTTCGAAGAGTTGATCGCGGCGCTCGACGAGAAGCAGGCGGCGCTGGCGGTGGCCTAGCCTCAGCCACCCGGCGAGCAACCGAACGGGCCCGGCGGGCAACCCAAACGGGCGACTACGCAACACTCGGGAAACTAGGCAAGCAGGCGTGCTCCGGCTGAGGGCCGCACCTCGCGCGCGCCGTCAGGTGAGGAGGCCTCGGGTGGAAGCAGGCCGATCACGTGCCCGCCGAAACCGCCGCCGATCATGCGTGCGCCGGCGGCTCCAGCTTGCTTGAGGTGCGCAACGGTGGCCTCGACGGCGGGGGTGGAGCATTCGTACAGATCGCGCAGGCTTGCGTGGGAGGCGTCGAGCAGTGCTCCCACCCGCGGGAGATCGTGCTCGTGCAGGGCGGACACGGTCTCCAGCACCCGTGCGTTTTCCTCGAGCACGTGTCGCACCCGGCGAGCCAGGACAGGGGGTAGACGGTCGGTGCTGCGCTCGTCGGTCTCGCGCAGGGAATTCACCTCAAGCAGCTCACATGCTCGTGCGCACTCCGCGCGCCGCTCGTTGTAGCCCGACTGGGCAAGTGCGCGGGCCTCGCCAGAGTCGAGCGTGACCAACCTCCAGTCCTCCTCCAGCACGAGGGGCACGGGCTGGATGTCGAGATCGGAGAAGTCGATGAGCAGGGCGGCGTCCCGCTCCCCGAAGAGTGAGGCGAGCTGATCGAGCAGCCCGGTGCGGGCGCCCACCCAGTTGCTCTCGACCCGCGAGCACAGCCTTGCCAGCTCGCGGCGGTCCAGATCCCCGTCTGCGAGGCCGAGCAGCGTCAGCGCGAGCGCTACCTCCAGGGCGGCGGAGGAGGAGAGGCCGGCGCGGTGGGGGAGGTCGCCTGAGATCTCGAGTGCGGCGCTCGGAATGGCGAACCCGGCGTTGTGCAGTTCAGTGGCGATGCCGCGCACAAATGCCCGCCAGCCCTCGCGCGGTGGGGGGTTGGGGAGCTCGAACTCGTCCTCTTCGAGGAGATCGAGTGCCCTTGCCCAGATGCGCTGCCCGCTGTTGCCGTCCCTCGTGGATGCCCGCACGGTGACGCCCTCGGCGATCGAAAAGGGCATGGCGAAGCCGCGGTTGTAGTCGGTGTGCTCCCCGATCAGGTTCACCCGACCGGGGGCGAACGCGCGTACCTCATCCGGCACTTGGGATCTCCCTGGCGCGGATGGGCGCCCGCCGGGCATGCGCTGGGACCTCACGCGGCACGGACGATCGCCTCGCGCAGAGCTCCGGCGGACTCCTCGGGGAGGGTGTCGACGATGAACACGCCCCCGCCCTGCTCGGAACCAGCGAGATACTTGAGCTTCTCCGCGGTACGCAGAGGGGGATAGAACTCCACGTGCAGGTGGCCCCCCCGGCTGGCAGATGTGGAGCGAGGCTCGCCGCCAGCCCCGGTAATCGCGACCGCCCCGGCAATGGGGGCGGCCCCGGCAATGGGGGCGGTCTCCGGCGGGCCGGGTGCTCCGGACTGCGCGGTGGCGAAGCGCGCCCCGGTGGGCGCCTGGTGCACCGCCATCACGTAGGGGAAGGGCCGCTCGAAGAGCGCGTCGTAGCCGCGGGTGAGCGCCTGGAGGGCGTCGGCGAGCGAGTCGAGCTCCGCGGGGGTGCACTCGATGAGGCTGGGGCGGTGCTCGCGCAGCACCACGTGGGCCTCGTAGGGCCAGCGCGCGGCGTAGGGGACGTAGACGACGACCTCCTCGTTCTCGTGCACCACCCGGCAGTCATCTTCGAGCTCACGGCGCAGCAGCGCGCAGGGCGCACAGCCGCCGAGCCGCTCATCGGCGGCGCACTCGGCCGCGGGGACGGGGGGCAGGAAGGGGTAGGCGTAGATCTGTCCGTGGGGGTGGTGCAGTGTGACCCCCACCTCGACCCCGCGGTTCTCGAAGATCAGCACGTACTCGACCTCCTCGCGCGCGCCCAGCGCGGCGTAGCGCTCGCGCCACACCCACATCAGCGCCCGCGCACGCTCGGGGGGGAGTGTGGCGAAGGTGGCGTGGTGCTGGTCGGTGTACACGACCACCTCCGCCGCCCCCCGTGGGGCCTCGAATGCGGGAAAGCGGTTCTCGAAGACCGCGATCTCGAACGCCTCGAGGGGGATCTCCGTTGCCGCTCCACCGGGCCTGGTGGGGCACAGTGGGCAGTGCTCCTCGGCGGGGAGAAAGGTGCGCTCTTGGCGGTGGATCGCGTAGTCCACCCACTCCCCGCGCAGCTCCTCGAAGCGCAGCTCACCCACGCGTGACCTCCGGCCCGCGCAGCTCACCCACGCGTGGCATCCGGCCCGTGCAGCTGCACCGTGGTGGGGACTCGCCAGTAGAGGATCAGCGCCCGCCCGTCGGCTTTGCGCCGGCGCTCCACCACGAGGGGGCCGTAGTGCTCGGGTTGGGTCTCCTCGGTCATCTCCCGTTCACGGTATACCCGCTCGCCTGTCCGTTCGCTCCGTCGGCTCGCCCCGCTCGCCCTTCCTGGCGCGTTCTTTAGGTCGCGCGGATACCGTCATAGGTTGTGCGTGATGAGATTCACTCACCCCTCCCGCCCTCCGAACGGCGGGCGTGGCTGATTGCGCTCACGCTCCTGCTGCTGGGCGCGGGGGTGCTCGCGGCGGTGCTCAGTGGCGCGGTGGGGTCCTCCGCGCATGTGCCGGCGCCGCCCGCGGTGCTGGTGGCTGCACGCACTCCCGCGGCGGCGAGCCCCTCCGAGGTGGCGCTGCGCAGTGGGCGGGGGACGGCGGCGGGGCCGTACGCGGGCGCTACGCGAGCCATGGTGGATTCGGTGGGTGCCGTCGTGGACTCTCCGCCGCGTGGGGCTGGGAGCGGCGCAGCGCCCCAGGTGGACCGGCTCGCGGTGCACATCCCGGCGCGTTGGGAGGCGGGCTTCTACCCGATCTACGCCGAAGCCCAGCGGGTATTCGGGGTCAACTGGCTGCTGCTCGCCTCGATCCACAAGCAGGAGTCGGCCTTCTCCACGGCGCCCACGACCTACCGCGGGCTCAACTTCGCGCACTGCTGCGGGGGGCCGATGCAGTTCAACGTGACCAATGGGCCAGTCTCCACGTGGCAGTTGGTCAAGAAGGCCTATCTGTTTGGGAAGCGCCCCGCGGTGTATGACCACGAGACCGCGCGCCACCCCTCGATCTACGACGACTACGACTCGGTGATGGCGGCGGCGTGGTTGCTCTCCTCCGACGGTGCGGGGACGGCGTTGGATGACGCGGCGTGGTGGGCGGCGTACGACTACTACGGCCACGACGCCACGGGGGTCTCCTACGCCGATGAAGTGCTGGCCCGCGCGATCGGGTGGTCCCAGCACGGCTTCTGCATCAACTGTGGTCTGGAGCCCGCGTTGGCGAGCGCGGTCTACGAAGCGTATGGGGCCCCGGTGTTGGCGACGTTCACCCCCACTCAGACCGCCACGACCGCTCGCCACCACAGGCGGCGGACGCGGCGGGGATAGACCTCTCAGCTCTGCGCGATCAGCTCACCGGCCACGCGGTCGGTGGCGAGGGCGGTTCCGCCGAGCAGACGACGGGAGAGCTGGGCGCGACGGAAGTAGAGAGGGGCGTCGTGCTCCCAGGTCGCCCCGATACCTCCGTGCACGGAGATCATGGTGCGCGCGGCGTGGTCCAGGGCGCGCCCCGCGACCGAGCGCGCGGCGCTCGCGGCGAGGGGAAACTCCGCGGGGGCCCCGTGGCGCGACCAGCCGGCGTAGTAGAGCAGTGAGCGGCCGTTCTCCAGCTGGCGCAGGACCTCGGTGAGGGAGTGCTTGACAGCCTGGTAGGAGCCGATCGCGCGCCCAAAGGTGTAGCGCTCCTTGGCGTAGGCCACCGAGGTCTCCAGGGCGCTCTCCACGGCGCCGAGGGACTCCGCTGCGATCAAGGCCTGGGCAAGGTGCCATGCGGCGGCAAGCGACTCCGGGGGGGCGTCCAGGAGCGTGGCGGGGGCGTCCTTCAGGGTCACGTGCCCCAGCGAGCGGGTGGCGTCGTAGCGGCGCACCTCCTCCACGCTCACACCCGCCGTGGAGGACTCCACGGCGAAGCCCGTGGGCTGGCCGTCGAACAGTGCCACCCCGACGAGCACGTCGGCCCCGGGGGCATCTGGCACGAACGCGAGCTGTCCCGTCACTCTCCCCCCATCCCCGTCGCGCACGGCGCTTGGCAGCGGGGCGCGCTCCATCCCGTGCGCGGGGTCGGCGGTCCACTGTGCGGAGAGGTCGTCCCCGGGGTGCGCGGGGAGGTACGCCGCGCGGGAGTCGCCGCTCGCGAGGGCCCCCAACAGCGAGGCATCTGCGGTGGGGGAGTCCTCGAGGATCGCGGTGGCGGGGAGGTGTCCGAGGAGGGGGACGGCGGCGAGCACGCGTCCGCACTCGGAGAGCACGAGCATCGCGTCGAACACATCGAGGCCCGCGCCGCCGTGGGCCTCGCCGATCAGCAATCCGGGCCAGCCGGCCTCGGTGGCGGTGGGCCATAGGTCTGGCAGGCCCCCACCGCTGTCGAGCGCCTCGCGGGCGTCCTCGAGGGTCTTGAAGCGGGAGAGGGCGCCGCGGGCGGCCTCGCGTAGCAGGACCTGCTCGTCTGAGAGTGCGAGATTCATGCCTTTGCGACCTCCTTGGAGCGGAGCTCCGAGAACGGGATTCCCTTGTCGAGGCGGGGCTCGGTGGGCAATCCCAGCACGCGCTCGCCGATCGTGTTGCGCAGGATCTCTTCGGTGCCCCCCGCGGACTTGAGCCCGGGGAGGAAGGAGATCATGTAGGACCACTCGCTGCTCTCGTCGAGGGCGTCGGGGCCGAGCACGTCGGCGATGAGGTCCCCGGACTTGATCGCGCCGTTGACGATCGTGACCTTCGCGAGACCTGCCTCGGGGCCGGGGATCTGCCCCTGCTGCAGGGCGGTGAGGGTGCGGTAGCCGGTGAAGCGCACGGCCATAAGTTCGCTCGCGATCTCCCCGAGTTGGCGGCGCACCTCGGGGTCGCGGCGGGCGTGCTCGTCGGCGGCGATGGCGCGGGCGAAGCGGGCGGAGTTGTAGCCGAGGCCCTCCCCGCCGAGGCCGATGGTGACGCGCTCGAACATCAGCGTGGTCAGCGCCGTGCCCCAGCCCGCGCCCACGGCCCCCACGACGGCGTCGGCGTCGAGGGCGACGTCGTCGAAGAAGACCTCGTTGAACTCGGCCTCCCCGGAGATCTGGCGCAGCCCGCGCACGGTGACCCCCTCGGCGTCCATGGGGACGATGAACATGGTGAGGCCGTAGTGCTTGGGCACGTCCGCATCGGTGCGGGCGAGCAGTAGGCCGTAGGCGGCGAACTGGGCGTTGGTGGTCCACACCTTCTGGCCGCTGAGGCGCCAGCTGCCGTCCTCCTGCAGGCGCGCGCGGGCCTGCACTGCGGCGAGGTCCGAGCCGGCGGCGGGCTCGGAGAAGAGCTGGCACCAGACCTCGTCGCCGTGCAGCATGGAGCCGAGGTAGCGGCCCTTCTGCTCGTCGGAGCCGTGGGCGATGATTGTGGGCCCGAGCATCCCCACGCCGATCGCGTCGAGGATCCCGGGGACCCCGGCGCGGGCGATCTCCTGACCGCAGATGACCTGCTCGATCGGGCCGAGGCCCTGGCCGCCGTACTCCTTGGGCCAAGTCACCCCCGCGAGGCCGCCCTCGGCGAGCTTACCCTGCCACGTGCGCCGCGCGGCGAGGATCTCATCCTCGTCCTGAAGTGCACCCTCGCCCTGTAGTACGGGGGCTTCGGCCTTGTGTTGATCGAGCCACGCGCGTACCCGCACGCGGTACTCGGCCTGCTCTGGTGTGTCGTCGAGATCCATAGCGCCTCCTTGGTTGACTGACCAGTCAATCGCCTCTATACGGTACTCCCTCGGTGGGGGTGATGTCGAGGTGCGCTGAGGAGGTTCGCGTTACAAGGCCTAAAACCCGTCAGGCATCGGGCGGCATGGGGGATTCGGGGAGGGCGCGCTGGTGGTAGATGTTCTGGAAGGCGTCGTTGAGCAGTGCGCGCGCCTGGGTGCCGGGGGCGGGGGAGTGCAGGAGCACGACACCGAGGTGCACCCCGTGGCGCGCGGCGGTGGCGACGAGGCAGCGTCCGGCTTCGATGGTGTAGCCGGTCTTCAGCCCGGTCACGCCGGGGTAGTGGTAGATGAGGAGGGGGTTGTTGTTGTAGAGGTAGAGCTTCCGGCCCTTGATGGGGAAGGGCCTGATCGCGACATAGGTGCCGGCGACGTGGGCGATACGGGGCTGTTCGAGGTCGACGTGGGCGAGCTCGGCGAGGTCGGCGGCGCAGGAGTAGTTGTGGGTGTTGTAGTAGCCGGAGGGGGAGGAGTAGTGGGTGCAGCCCATCCCGAGGGTGGCGGCCTGGGCGTTCATTTGCGCGACGAAGCGCTTGACGGTACCGGCGACGTGCTGGGCGAGCGCTACGGCGGCGTCGTTGCCGGAGGGGAGGAGCAGCCCGTAGAGCATGGTCTCGAGCTCCACGTGGCGTCCGAGGGGCAGCACTCCGACCTTCGAGCCGCTGGTTTCCTCGGCCTGCCGGGTGACGAGCACGCGCGCATGGGGCCCACCCGAGCGCACGGTGAGTAGCGCGGTCATCATCTTGGTGAGGCTCGCGATGCGTAGCCTCCTGTAGGGGTTCAGCTGCCATAGGACCTGGCCGGTGTCGAGGTTGAACAGGATCCCCGCGCGGGGCTGTTCGGGGGAGTCGAGGTGGACGGGGTCGGCGGCGGGGTGCGCGAGGTCGAGCGCGAGCGGGGGGCGCCCCAGGGGGAGCCCCGCGGGGGAGAGCGCGATCGCGCTCCCCGCCTGCCCAGTGGCACCCCCGCTCCCCCTCGCGAGGGTGGCGCTGTGGGCACCGCGAGCCCGGCGGTGGGCGGCGGAGGCGTGCGAGCGCCAGGGACGGACAAGCATGAGCACGACGGCGGCGAGCAGGATTGCGGGGGTGATGAGGGCTACGGTGAGCACCCGCCGCCGGCGGCGCCGGCGGCGCGCAGACTCGTGTACGCGGCGGCGGCTGGTGGGGGGCATGAAGGGGGAGCTGCTCATCGGCGAAAGTCGAGTAGGGCGCCGATGATTCCGACGCCCATGAGCACGATCACGAAGACCGAGATCGCGGTTCCCAGGGTAAAGCCCTGAGAGGCGATTGCGCTGAGGGTGAGGAAGGCGAAGCCGACGATGAACAGGGCTGCTACGAGCAGCACGAGCACGCGAGTCAAGATCGCAGGAGACTACCCGTGAGCGAGCGGTCCCACGCCGTCACGCCGCTGGGCGACGTGCTGGTCGGCGTGGTAGGAGGAGCGCACGAGGGGCCCGGCGGCGACGTGCTCGAAGCCGAGCTCATAGGCGGCGCGCTCGAGTGCGGCGAACTCGTCGGGGTGCCAGTAGCGCACGACGGGCAGGTGCCGGGCGGAGGGGCGGAGGTACTGCCCGACGGTGAGCACCTGGACGCCGTGGTGGCGCAGGGCGGCGAAGGTATCGACGAGCTCCTGGTGGCTCTCCCCGAGGCCGACCATGAGCCCTGACTTGGTGGTGACCTCGGCGCCGCCGAGCTCCTTGGCGATCTGCAACACGCGGCAGGAGCGCGCGAAACTCGACCCGCGGCGGGCGACGGGGTAGAGGCGGGGGACGACCTCGACGTTGTGGTTGAAGACGTCGGGGCGCTCGGCGATGACCTTGGCGAGGGGCATCTCGTGCCCCTGGAAGTCGGGGGTGAGCACCTCGATCAGGCACTGGGGGGCCTGGCGGCGGACCTGGCGGATGACCCCGACGAAGGCGGATGCCCCCTTGTCGGGGAGGTCGTCGCGGTCGACGGAGGTGACGACGGCGTGGCGCAGCCCCATGCGCGCGATCGAGCGCGCGACGCGGGCGGGCTCGAGGGGATCGTTCCAGGTGGGGCGCCCGGTCTTGACGTTGCAGAACCCGCAGCGCCGGGTGCAGGTGTCGCCGAGAATCATGAAGGTGGCGGTGCCGCGCTCCCAGCACTCCCCGACATTGGGGCAGGCGGCCTCCTGGCAGACGGTGTGCAGGCCCTCCTCGCGGATCAGGGCGGTGAGCGCGCGGTAGCGCTCGCCACCGGGCGCGGGCACCTTCAGCCAGGGGGGCTTGCGCTCGCGCAGGGGCCGCACATCGGGCCCGAGCACCTCGAGCACATCCATCCCCCCGGGATTCGCCCGCGAGCGGGTGGGTGCAAGCGAGCTCACGCGAGTATCGCTGCTTTGGTTTTGGGATCGTCCGCGCGGGTGAGCATCGCAACGGGCGCGTGGGCGCGGGGCATCGTGCCCCGCGGCGGCGGTTTGTGGTCCGAGCCAATCGCCTTCATGCGAGTACCCCCGCGGGGGGCCTATGGGAGAGAGTGATAGGCGTCCGCTCGGATGGGGTCGCCGCTGGCGCTTCGATCCCCAAGCGCCGCGGGGAGACGAGTCGCGCGCGGCGTTCGTGGGCCTCGCAGAAGCGGTGGGCGACGCGTCGCCGGAAGCACTCCAGGGTCGTCTGGGTGTACGCGGCCCCACCGCGGTCCCGTTCCCGCTCGGCGGCGATCGAGGTCATCTCCACGTCGGGCAACCCGCAGGCGACGACCCAGCCGAAGGGCTCCAGGTCGTTGTCCACATTCACGGCGAACCCGTGGGTGGAGACCCCGCGGGAGACGTGTACTCCGAGCGATGCGATCTTGCGCTCGCCGACCCACACGCCGGTGTAGTCGGGGCCGTCGTGCGGCCGGGAGTGGGCAGCTATCCCCTCCTCGGCCAGCGCGGCGACGATCGCGTCCTCGATCGTGCGCAGGTGGGCGACGACATCGGTGACGCCCATGATCGGGTAGCCCACGAGCTGCCCGGGGCCGTGGTAGGTGACGCGCCCCCCGCGATCGGTGGGCACCACCTCGATCCCTTGCGCGCGGTAGAAGTCCTCGCCGAGGGTCAGCTCGCCCGGCAGCGACCGCCGCCCGCGGGTGTAGACAGGGTGGTGCTCGAGTAGCAGGAGGGTGTCGGGCAGCTCGCCTGACTGGCGGCGAATGGCAATGTTCAGCTGCATGGCGAGCGCGTCGCTATAGGGGATCGTGCCGAGGTGGCAGACCCAGATGTCGTCGGGAGAGCGGCGGCTTTGATTCATTTACCCTCCCTGGTGGTAGCATATTTCGCACGCCAAGATGAGCTCCACAGGTTGTTCATCCTTCGGGGTCCGGTTCGCCGGGCCCCGTTGACTTTAAGGGCGTTCCGGCGGGCATCGAGGCCGACTCCCGCCGGAACTGAGGGGCGTTACGTCCGGCTGCGGATGACCGCAACCATTAGCGTTATCGCCAAGATAAGCAACACTGGATTGTTCATCTTCACCACCTCCTTTCCCGGGCCGGTCGGCCTCGGGCTGGCGTGATCGGGTGGGGGCGGTGACCCTTCCCAAGAAGCTACTCAGCGCTTGGGTCACAACGCTAGCGCGGCGGGCTCCTCCAGCAGCTCCCTGACACGGGCGAGGAAACGGGCGGCGTCGGCGCCGTAGAGGATGCGGTGGTCGCAGGCGAGCGTCACCGACATCGTGTGGCAAGCGACGATCTCGCCCTCCCGCACTACGGGGCGGGGCTCGAGCGAGCCGACGGAGAGGATCCCGGCCTGGGGGGGGTTGACGATCGCGGTGAAGCTGCGCACCCCGTACATCCCGAGGTTGGAGACCGTGAAGGTGCCACCGCCGAGCTCGGGTGGGGTGATGGTGCCGGCGCGGACGCGCGCGGCGAGGACGAGGGTCTCGCGGGCGATCTCGCCGAGCGACTTGAGGGCGGCGTCGAACACGGTGGGGACGACGAGCGCGCCGCCCATCGGATCGTCGGAGTGGACCGCGACGGCGACCCCGACGTTCACACGGGAGTGCAACTGGAGTTTGCCGTCGCGGTAGGAGCCGTTCGCGCGGGGGTGCTCGTGCAAGGCCAGGGCGCAGGCCTTGACGACCATGTCGTTGTAGGTGGGGGCCTGCTCGGGGGAGAGCCGCTTGAGCTCGTTGCGCAGCGCCACGCAGCGCTCCATATCGATCTCCATGTGCAGCGCGAAGTCGGGGATCGTGGCCTTGGACTCGGACATCCGCCGCGCGATCGTCTGCTGGGTGCGGGTCAGCTCCACGATGGTGGTCTCGCCCTTGGCGGTGGCTACGCGCTCGGCGATGTCGGCCGGCGCGCCCGGCGGGGCGTGTGGGCTGGCGCCCTCCGGCACCGGTACGTCGCCTCGGGAGGGCGCCCGCGGTGCGACTGTCCCCGCTGCCGTCATCCCCGCTGCCGTCATCCCCGCGGCCTCGACATCCGCCTTCACGATCCGCCCCCCGGGGCCGGTGCCCATGAGGTCGTGCAGGTCGACGCCGCTCTCGCGGGCGATCCTTCTGGCGAGCGGGGACGCCTTCACGCGCTGTTCACCTCGATGTACAGGTGTGTCTGCCAAGGGTGACCCGCGCTGTTCATGTTGATGTACAGACGTGTCTGCGGGGAGAGGTTCAAGCCGTTCACTCTCATGTACGGGGGTGTCTACGGCGGGAGACTCGAGGCCCTCACCCACCAGGACGTCGAGCTCGCCCAGATGGTCATCGCCGACGACGACCGCATCGACAGGCGCTACCTCGAGCTGTTCACCCTCATGTACGAGGGTGTCTGCGGGAGGAGAGTCGAGCCGTTCACTGTCATGGACAGAGGCGTCTGCGGAGCTATCCACCGGTGCTGGGACCGCGTCGGCTGCGGCCGTGGGTTCGACACTCGGCCCCCCGGCGGGGCCGTTACCCTCTCCGACGTGCGCGATCGGCGCGCCCACGGGGAGCGTGTCACCCTCCTGGGCGACGATCTGAAGGAGTCCCTCCTGGTCTGACTCGTAGACCATGGCGGCCTTGTCGGTCTCGATCTCGACGAGCTCCTCGCCGCGGTGCACGTGCTCGCCGTCGCGCTTGAGCCAGCGCAGCACCGTCCCCTCTTCCATCGTGTCCGAGAGACGGGGCATCACGATCTCGCTCATCGCTGCACACCCACTCCACCCCGCTCGCCGTCTCCGCTCGCCCCAGCCCTGATCGCATTTCCCGCCACGCCTCGGGTGGCCGCGGGCGCCTGACCGAGGACCTCGAGGGCGGCGTGCACGATCTGGGGCTCGTGGGGGTAGGCGATGTCCTCCAGGGGCTTGGAGTAGGGCATCGGCACGTCGGCCCCGGTGACACGTCGTACGGGGGCGTCGAGGTCGTCGAAGGCCTGCTCGGAGATCAGGGCTCCGAGGTTGGCGCCGACCCCGCCGTGGGGCCAGCCCTCCTCGACGATCACGCAGCGGTTGGTCTTGGCGACGGAGCGGAGGATCGTGTCGAGGTCGAGGGGGCGCAGGGTACGGGGATCGATCACCTCGGCCTGCACGCCGTGCTCGTCCGCGAGCGTCTGCGCGGCGCGCTCCGCGGTGAGGGCCATCCGGGAGATGCCCACGAGGGTCACGTCGGCGCCCTCCCGGCGCACGACCGCTTCGCCGAAGCCCTGGATGTGATCCTCCCCGTCGGGTACCTCCCCGCGCTGGCCGTAGAGGGACTCGTGCTCGATGAAGATCACGGGGTTCTCGTCGCGGATCGCGGCCTTGAGCAGGCCCTTGGCGTCCGCTGGGGTGGAGGGGGTGGCGACGAGCAGCCCGGGGACGTGCATGAAGATCGCCTCCAAGCAGTGGGAGTGGGTGGGCCCGAGCTGGTGTCCCGCCCCCTGGGGCATCCGTACGACGAGCGGCACACGGGCCTGGCCGGCGAACATGTAGTGGATGTGGGCGGCGTGGTTGACGATCTGGTCGAAGGCGAGCAGCGCGAAGTTGATCGTCATCAGCTCCACCACGGGGCGCAGCCCGACCATCGCGGCGCCGACGCCCATACCGACGATCGTGTTCTCGGAGATCGGGGTATCGCGCACGCGGCGCTCGCCGAACTCCTCGAGCAGGCCGGCGGTGACTTTGAAGGCGCCGCCGAACACGCCGATGTCCTCACCCATCAGGAACACCCGCTCGTCGCGCGCGAGCTCCTCGCGCAGGGCGGCGTTCAGTGCCTCGCGGTAACGCAGCTCAGTCATGGGACCCTCTGGCAGCCGAGGAGACTCGACACGGCGCGTGCGAGGCACACCGCCCCTCATGCCAGGCACGGGACCCTCCTGACGGCCGCGAAGACCTCATGCGGCACGCGCGAGGTGCACCACGGGCCCTCATGCGTCCTCTCCAGCCTGCAGGGCGCTCGTGATCTGCTGCGGGATCTCCCCGGTGCTGGCGAGCGCGGGACCGTTTGGCTGCGGCGGAGTCTCGTTGGCGCCATCCCCGGGCTGGGAGGTCCGCACGGAGTAGGTGCCGTGCACCTGCTCGCCGAGCACGTAGACGTCGTCGTAGAGGGAGTCGGGCGGGGGGAACGGGGAGGCTTCGGCGAAGGCGACGGCGTCGTCCACCTGTGTGCGCGCGTGCTCGTCGAGCTGCGCTCGCTGGTCGGGGTCGAGCGCGCCCTCGCGCTCCAACAGGTCGCCGAAGGCGGGGATCGGATCGCGCGCGCGCCACTGGGAGACCTCCTCCTTGGTGCGGTACTCCTCGGGGTCGGCCATTGAGTGCCCGCGGAAGCGGTAGGTGACGGCCTCGACGAGCAGGGGCCTGCGCTCTTGGCGCACTCGGCGTAGGGCCTCGGATATGACGGCGTGGGTGTCGAGCACGTCCATCCCGTCACAGCGGGTCCCGGGCACGCCGAGGCTCTCGCCCTTGCGCTGCAGGTCGGTGACGGCGGAGTGGCGCCCGAGCGCGGTGCCCATGCCGAATTGGTTGTTGGTGACCATGAACACCACGGGCAGCCGCCACAGTGCGGCGAGGTTGAGGGTCTCACCGAAGGTGCCCTGGTTGGAGGCGCCGTCGCCGAATACGCAGAGCGTGACGTCGTCCTCGCCGCGGTACTCGCTCGCGAGGGCGATGCCGGCGGCGATCGGGAGGTTGCCGCCGACGATCCCGTAGCCGCCCATGAAGCGGCGCTGGAGGTCGAACATGTGCATCGAGCCCCCGCGCCCCCCGGAGCAGCCATCGACGCGCCCGAACAGCTCGGCCATCACGTTGCCGGGCGGCGTTCCGCGCACGAGCGCGTGGCCGTGGGAGCGGTAGGTGGAGATCAGGTAGTCGCTCGCGCGCAGCGCGCGAGCGCTGCCTACGATCGAGGCCTCCTCGCCGATCGAGAGGTGCAGGAACCCGCCGACTTTGGCGCGCGCGTACATCTCTCCGGCGCGCTCCTCGAAGCGGCGGATCAACGTCATCGTGGCCAGCCACTCGCGCGCGGTCTCGGGATCGGGCAGGGGGGCTTGACTCATCAATGCTCCACGGTAGCCCAGGTGGCGATGAACTCCTCGTCCTGGAGCTGCGCGAGGTCGGTTCGCAGTGCGCGCGCGCGCCGCGCCGCGGGGAGTGGGGGGAGATCCCAGAACAGCACGACCTCGCCGCTGTCGATCTCCACCACCTCGACGTGATCGATCCGCGCGTGGTCGGCCAGCAGCGCGGGCACCCACCCGCCGCGTCTGACGATCAGCCGGTAGGCGCGGTTGGCCCTCATCGCGGGGGGGCGCCCGCGAGCAGTTGCGCGGCGTCCTCCAGCGCGCGCTCGCCGATGAGGACGCGCTCGCCGATCCTGACGGCTGGGACATCGCTCACTCCGAGCCGGAGGGCTTCGGCGGTGGTGACGCTCAGCCGCTCGGCGACCGATGCCAGCCCGATTCCCTTGATCACCGCGGCGGGGTGCATCTCGCAGGCGGCGGCAGCGAGCAGCACGGTGTCGGGATCGGCGAGTGGGCGCCCAGCTGCAAATGCCTGGCGAAAGGCTGCCTGCGCAAAGGGGACCACGCGTCCGATGCCCTGGGCGTAGGTGGCGGCGCGCATCGCGAGCTCGCTGTCGAAGGGAAACGGCTCCGGCCAGCGCACTGGTTGCAGGCCCAGATCCCCCGCGAGGCGCTCGATCTCGGCGCGGAAGATCTGCTCCTCGGTCCTACAGCGAAACGCTTCGAATGCCTCGGCGTGGGGTAGCTCGCGAGCGAGCACGGGGCGCCATTCGACTGGTCCGGGCAACACCTGGAGGGCGCGCTCGGCAGCGAGATACGCGAGCGGGCTGGCCAGATCGAAGTAGAAGGCACGGTCCACCGATCAGAGCGTAACCGGGGACGGCGGGCGAGCGTTGGGCTGGGGCGCCGCTCACGCCCTCGCGAGCGGCGCGACGAGCGATCGCGATAGTGGGCGGGTCATCGCGATCTTTGACCCGTTGCGGTGAGTGACGGTCCTCGCAGCCTCGACCGTGAGGTGGGGTGGGTCGCGGGTCCTCGTCAGCCGTGGATCAACCAGCCGTCGGCGGCGCGCCCGGCCTCCATCACGGCCTCGGAGAGGGTGGGGTGGCCGTGGACGATGCGGGCGACCTCGGAGAAGCCACCCTCGAGGGCGCGCACGTTGACGAGCTCCTGGATCAGCTCGGTGGCGCGGCTGCCGACGATGTGCCCGCCGAGCAGCTCGCCGTACTTGGCCTCCCCCACGAGCTTGACCATGCCCGCGCGGTCGCCGTAGACGATGCCGCCCCCCACGGCCCCGTAGGGGACCTTGCCGACGACGACCTCGTAGCCCTGCTCGCGGGCCTGCTCCTCGGTGAGTCCGAACGAGCCGACGTTGGGCGTGCAGAAGGTGGCGCGGGGGATGTCGATGTAGGGGAGGGGATGGGTGGGTAGGCCGGCGGCGTCCTCGACGGCGATGATGCCCTCGTCGGAGGCCTTGTGCGCGAGCGCGGGCCCGGGGACGAGATCGCCGATCGCGTAGACCCCGGGCGCGGTGGTGCGCAGGGCGCCATCGACCTGCACGAGCCCGCGCTCGTCGAGCTGCACGCCGGCGGCGGTGAGCCCGAGTGCATCCACGTCGGGTCCCCGTCCGGCGGCGATCACGAGGTAGTCGACCGCGGCGGACTCACTGCCGTAGGTGAAGCGCACGCCGGTGTCGGTCGCCTCGACGCCTGCGATGGGGGTGGCGGTGTGAATCTGGATGCCCTGGCGCTTGAGGCCGCGCTCCACGAGGCGGGAGATGTCGGCGTCCTCGGTGGGGAGCACGCGGTCGAGGACCTCGAACAGCAGGACCTCGCTCCCGAGCCGCGCAAAGCCGGAGGCGATCTCCGCGCCGGAGGCCCCGGCTCCCACGACGGCGAGGCGCGTGGGCAGCTCGGGCAGGGCCCAGGCCTGCTCGGTGCCGATCACGCGTCCCCCGAGCTCCACCCCAGGGATCGAGCGCCCGACGGAGCCGGTGGCGAGGATCACGGTGTGGGCCTCGACCTCGGAGTCGCCGACGCGCACCTTGATGGGGCTTCCGCTTGCCCCGCTGGGACTCCCGCTCACCCCATTGCCTGCCCCTCCGCCGGCGCTCTCCCCGCCGGAGGCCGGCGCGAGCGAGGCCTCGCCGGGGATCACCTCGATCCCACCCTTCTTGAAGAGGCTTCCCACGCCGCCGGTGAGCGTCCCCACGACCTTCTCGCGCCGCGCCTGCACCGCGGGGTAGTCCACCTCGACACTGGCGACCGTCAGGCCATACTCCCCGGCCTCGCGGATCTCGCTCAGCAGATCGGCTGAGCGC
This sequence comes from uncultured Solirubrobacterales bacterium, assembly GCA_963747875.1. Taxonomy (GTDB): domain Bacteria; phylum Actinomycetota; class Thermoleophilia; order Solirubrobacterales; family Solirubrobacteraceae; genus Palsa-744. Next base: position 2,395,360 of record CAVVGU010000001.1, on the reverse strand, counting down.
AGCACGGCCTTGGCGGGGATACACGCATAGTTCAGGCAGCGCCCCCCAAGCTTGTCCTTCTCGACTACCGCCGTCTTCATCCCCAGCTGGGCGGCGCGGATCGCCGCCACGTAGCCGCCCGGCCCCGCGCCGATCACGATGCAGTCGTAGGAGGAGTCAGCCACAGTGGCGCGAGCCTATCGCAGCGGCTCGTCCGGTCCGGTTGTGCCCGTCGCCACATCGTCCACAGGCCGTTCGCCCGCCTGGATCCTGCCCATAACGCGCACCAACTTCCAGAACAGCCATCCAGCGAGCAGGATCGAGAGCAGGCACAGCCCGGCGGCGAGCAGCGAGGTGGCGATCACGAGCGCCAGCGAGGTCACGAGGATCTGGAAGGCGAGCAGCCCCTCGAAGCCGAGCACCGCCCAGTAGCGCCGCCCGTACATGCCCCCGGCCAGCCCTGCGAGCACCCCAGCCAGGAAGATCCCACCGGGTACCGACCCCCCGTGGCGGCGCAGGTCATGGCTGCTAACCAGTCCCGCCACGACCGCAACTGCGAGCAGGCCCGCCACTGCCACCGCGACCAGCAGCGCCACCGGCCGCTCGCCCGGAGCGAGGGGTGCGAGCGCTGCGCGGGCCTGTTCCTCGCGCGTCGCGCGGTCAGGCGCCAAGGTGGTCTCTCTTCATGCCCGAGTGTCATCTTATCGCGAGCTGGCGTCAAGTTGGGTCCTGGCGGCTCCATTGGCGCCCAGGCATGATCGCCTGTGGAACCGTCATACGGCACGCCTCCACAGGCGATTTACTACTTGCGCGATCTGTGCCTTTCGAGATCTGGGCCAGACCAACTCTTCTTGGGCCGTTGAGCTGTTAGAGTCTCAAGAGCTCGGTAGACCACATTCGCACTATTTCTGTGCTCGCTTTTAGTTTACTGCCACCCGGTGTACAGATCATCTCGTGCACCACGCTTTCCTCGCTGAGTAGAGGAAGGGTACAGAGCTCTGTCGCTTTTATTTTTAATTTCAATTCCGCAACTTTGGTAAATGCACATTTTTCGCTTTTTGCTATCGCGATTTCCGCAAGTGTTTCTTCCGCTTTGCTACCCGTAAACAGATTTTCGCCGGCTCCTTCAAGCTTACCCGTAGCTTCAGCGATGATAGGTTCTGTTATTTTGCATTCCGGCTGGCTGATACTACTACCTCCTATTATCTCCCAGGCCTGGCAGTTGGAGAATTCGATCTTGGTTTTAGATTTACCTTCTTTTTCAATCTGGTTGGTTCCGGCGGTAGGCGACGTGTTGGCGCTTTTACATGTAATTGTGAGTGCTAGACCTCCTACTGTACTTTCGAGATATCCGCTCGAGCTGACACCCTGAACTTCCAGAGCTTCGGTCAAGGTTCCGCCGTCGACTACCCAGTGTGTGCCTTCGGCACGAAACCTGTTCTGAATGACCACTCCGAATTTTGCTTTGGACTTCAATTCGACTTCCACTTCGCCGGCAAGGCTCGCGGTTTGGCCGGCAAACTCCAGGCCAAGTGTCTCTTCGCCTTCTTGGTTGCCCGGTGGTTGCCAAACAGGCGTGACTGGTTTATTGGGGAAGTTGAGTGTCGCCTTTGCGGTTTCCCCACCCGCGATCTCGATCTGGGCGCCGACATCCCCTTCTAGGGTGAATTTTTTTTCAACTTTTGCTTCAATTTCTTTTCCTACTTCTTTTTCTAGAACGTTACACGCTTTTCCGGCGGCTTTTTTGATCGCCACTTCGGCAACTATATTTTTGCCTTCCTTTTCATTGTACACGAGGACCGGGTTCGGGCTCCCGGCGCTTTTACTCCCTTCCAGCCAGATTTTCCCACTAAGCGGCTTCGATTCGAAGTTATTTATTTCACACCCTTTCTGTTCTGTGTATTCTTTAGCTCCCGCTTCCTTGGTGAGCACTTTGGCATTTTCGAACTGGATGGTGTTGGCGGCTTTACCGTCACATCTCCAGCAAGATCCAATAAATATAGGTTGATTGATAAAGATTATTGTAATATTGATATTTATATTGATGACCGTAGAGCCGTCGTTGATCGCGCCGCCTAGGGTAAGGTTATGACCTGCCGGCGTTTTTGCTTCTACCGTTTCTTCCTGGTTTTCCAGGAGCCTGTTGCCGCCGACGATCCAACCGGGTGTTTCTGTGGCGGATGCGACTGCGGTTCCGGCCATGCCTACGGCGACCATGGCAACCGCAATCGCAAATAGTAGCTTCACCTTTCTGGATTGCATATAGATCTCCACCTCCTCTCGATCCCGGCGGACGCCGGGGTAGTCACGGCAAGGCGACGACATCTCCGTATGGGAGCGGACGCTGGCGTCTCCTCACCGCCCTGTCGATGGCCCCGACCGGGAGTCCGTCTACCCGACGGTCTCGCAGTTCGGAGTTGTGGGAGTAGACGCTACCGGGCTGTGGGAGAAAGGCAAGAGCCTTGGGACGTGCCGCTCGCCTCGCGGAAGGCCGAGCACAGCGTCCGCGCGGCGCACTCCGGCTCGTCGGCCTGGGCGATGGCCCGCACAACTGCAATCCGCCGTGCGCCGGCCTCGATCACCGAGTCTACGTTTCCCGCATGAATACCACCGATTGCAAAGAATGAGACTTGGGAGCGCTGGGCGGCGTAGCGCACCAGCTCCAGTCCGGTTGCGGGCCGCCCGGGCTTGGTCGGGGTGCTGTGCACTGGGCCGACTCCGATGTAGTCCACTTCGATTGGGCTGTTTCCGATGCTTCCCTTCGTACACGTAACCGCACCGCTCCCACCTGAGCTTGCGGTGGAGCCGCCCCGATTGAGTCCGACAACCGCGTCGATCTGCGCCGGTGTATGCGTGGAGAGGCCGATCAGCAGGTCGGGCCCGACCAGCTCGCGCACCTGTGCCACGGGCATGTCCTCCTGTCCGACGTGCACTCCGTCGGCGCCGGCTGCCAGCGCGACGTGGGGGCGGTCGTTGACGATCAGCAGCGCTCCCAGTTGCTCACATATCGTGTGTGCAGTGCTCGCAACATCTGTGAGCTGATCGTCGGGGAGGCGCTTGTCGCGTAACTGCACGACTCCTACCCCGCCCGCGATCGCCGCGCTGAGCACATCTGCCAACTCCCGACCTCCGGGGGTGGAGTCGCAGACTAGATATAGGCGCGTAGCGGCGAGGCGCTCGCGCCTCGTGGCGCCTAGGTCGATGTTGGGCATGGGAGGGTGGAGTTGGGTGGGATGCATAGGTGGGTTGCGCTCGCCGCTGTGGTTGATGGAGCTTGGGGCTGAGTTGCGTTCGGCTCGGGAATCAGCTCAGTCTGGCATGTGTTTCGCGACCTTCCCGGGTCGGCCGGCGGGCGCCACACCGGGAATTGGAGGGCTAGCATCAACCCCATGTCATCCGCGACCCGAGCCGTCGATGTTGCCGTGGTCGGTGGCGGCGTGATCGGCCTAGCCGTTGCCTGGCGGGCGCGATTGGCCGGACTGAGCGTCGCCGTGTTCGAGCGCGGGGGGATTGGCGGGGAGTGCGCGTCGGGTGTCGCCGCGGGGATGCTCGCGCCGGTCTCCGAGGTCGAGTTCGGGGAGGCGGCGCGACGGATGCTGGAGCTCGGGCTGCGCTCCGCGCGCATGTGGGCCGGCTTCGCAGCCGAGCTGGAGGAGGCCGCCGGCATGGAGATCGGGCTGCGGCCGAGCGGCACGCTGCTGCTCGCGCGCGACGGGGACGAGGCGCGGGGGCTCGAGCGCCACTTGGCCTTGACTCAGTCGCTCGGGGTGCGTGCCACGCGGTTGCGGCCCACCGCCGCGCGGGAGCTCGAGCCCTCGCTAGCTCCGACGGTGCGACTTGCGCTAGAGGCACATGACGATCACAGCGTCGATCCCCGGCTCGTACTCGCCGCGCTGCGGCGCGCCTGCGAGCGCTGCGGGGTGCAGGTGCGCGAGCATGTCCCCGTGGCAGCGGTGGGGGTGCAGCGACCGGGCGGCGCCGAGGGCAACGGGGGGGATGGCGAGAGGCGCATTGAGGATGGCCTGGGCGATGTGGAGGCGGGGGTGCGCCCGCCTGGCGAGCCGGCTGGGCGCGTGATCGGCGTGACGCTCGCCAACGGGGAACGCGTACCCGCCGGGCAGGTGGTGCTCGCCGCTGGCGCATGGACAGCAGAGATCGAGGGGCTGCCCCCATCCGCGCGCGTGCCCGTGCGGCCCGTCAAGGGCCAGATCCTGCGGCTGCGCGATCCGGCCGGGCCCGGTCTGCTGCGGCGGGTCGTGCGCTTCGCGGGCGGCTACATCGTGCCCCGGGGCGACGGGCGCTACGTGCTCGGGGCCACCGTGGAGGAGCGCGGCTTCGAGGAGCTGCCCACCGCGGGCGGCGTGTACGAGCTGCTGCGCGACGCCCGCGAGCTCGTGCCCGGGGTCCTCGAGCTGCAGATCGAGGAGCTCTCCGTTGGGTTCCGACCCGCAACGCCGGACAACGCCCCCATCATCGGACCCGGCGCGGTGGAGGGGCTGGTGTGGGCCACCGGGCATCACCGCAACGGCATCCTCCTGGCCCCGCTCACCGCGGAGCTCGTCGCGGCCCTGCTCTCACATTCGGGACCCCGCGACCTCGCTGGCCACGATCGCATGCTCTCTGAACGCGAGCGCGCGCTCGAGAAGGATCATCCGGAACCTCCCGATCTCGAGGGCCACGATCGCATGCTCCTGTCAACATGCGACCCCCTGCGGTTCGCACCCAGCCCAACTCGCGCGGCACGCAACCCCGCCGGACCCCCTGTGGGGGTCCCATCATGATCTCCCTCAACGGTCAGAGCTCCGACCTGCCGGCCGGCGAGACGGTGGCCGACGCGCTGGCCCGCCTCGGACTTCCGGCCGATGCGCGCGGCGTGGCTGTCGCGGTCGACGGCGAGGTCGTGCCGCGGGCCGCGTGGGAGACGTTTGCGCTCGCCGCGGACGCCCGCGTGGAGGTGCTCACGGCGATGCAGGGAGGATGATCTGTCGATGGCCTCTTCCACCGTCTCCACCGACACCGCCACGGACCCACTCGTGATCGCCGGGCGCACCCTGCACTCGCGCCTGCTGCTCGGCACCGGCGGATTCCCCTCCCTGGAGCTGATGGCCGAGGCGATCCACGCGAGCGGCAGCGAGCTGGTGACCGTTGCCCTGCGGCGCATCGATCCCTCCGCGCGGGGCTCGCTCGTGGACGTGCTCGCCGACGCCGGGGTGGGGCTGCTGCCGAACACCGCCGGCTGCCACACCGCTCGCGACGCCGTGCTCACCGCCAAGCTCGCCCGCGAGGCCTTCGCTACCGATTGGATCAAGCTCGAGGTGATCGGCGACGAGGACACCCTCCTGCCCGACGCCCCCGAGCTGCTGCGCGCCGCCGAGGAGCTCGTCGACGAGGGCTTCGTGGTGCTCCCCTACACCACCGACGACCCCGTCCTCGCGCGGCGCCTACAGGATGTCGGCTGCGCCGCGGTGATGCCCCTCGGCGCCCCGATCGGCAGCGGCATGGGCATCCGCAACCCCTACAACCTCGCCCTCCTGCGCCAGGCCGTGCACGTGCCCGTCGTGCTCGACGCCGGGATCGGCACCGCCTCCGATGCGGCGCTCGCGCTGGAGCTCGGCTGCGACGCCGTGATGGCCGCCTCTGCCATCGCCCGCGCCGAGGACCCCGTGCGCATGGCTCGCGCGATGCGTCACGCCGTGCAGGCTGGACGCCTCGCCCGCACCGCCGGGCGTATCCCCCGGCGCCTCTACGCCACGGCCTCGACGCCCGACGAGGGGCTGGCGGAATTCCCTACTTGAGGCTACTTGACCACTTCGATCGTGCCATTCATCGTCGTCGGATGAATCGTGCACTCGTAGTGGATGACCCCGGGCTTGGTCATCTTGAATTCGATCGCGTGGCCTTCGCTGAAGTTCTTCGAGGCGAACTTGATCGGCCCGCTCTCGCTGGTCACGTTGTGTTCGACGGGGTCGTAGTTGGTCCACTTGATCGTGCTCCCCAGCTTGACCCTGACGGTGTCTGGGTCGATCGCGATGTTGCGGTAGGCGATCGGCACGACCCCGCTCTGCACCGGTTCCGAGGAGGAGGGGGCAGCGAACTTCGGAGTGGTGGCCGGTTTCAGGCCCGAGCTCGCGCTGCTGCTCGAGTTCGCGCCCGTGGAGCCGGTGGTGCCCGTTGAACTTGAGCTGTTACTCGATCCGCAGCCCGCCGCGAGCACAAGTGCCGCGCAACTCGCCGCGACCGACAGTCCCGTCCGCAGCGACGGTCGAGCATTTCGATCACTGCCTCTTCGCATGGCGTCAGCCTAGCCTAGACTGGCCCTCCCATGACGCAACCCCAAGCCCATGCGCCCGACCCGTTCTCAGCTGGAGACTCCGCTCCGCGCCTCGACCCGCGCTCCGGCCCGGACTCCGCTCCGCGCTCCGGCCCGGACTCCGCTCCGCGCCACTACCTCACCGGGGCCGAGCTCGACGCCGTGGAGCTCGACGGGCTGCTCGATCGCGCGCTCGAGCTGAAGGCCGCCCCGCTCGGCTCCCGCGCCCTCGCCGGGCGCAGCGTCGCGCTGATCTTCGAGAAGCCCTCGACCCGCACGCGCGTGTCGTTCGAGGTGGGTATCCACGAGCTGGGCGGCCACGCCGTCGTGCTGCGCAGCGACGAGCTACAGCTCTCGCGTGGCGAGTCTCCGCGCGATACGGCACTCGTGCTCTCCCGGCACGTCGCCGCGATCGGGCTGCGCACCGGTCCCCACGCTCTGCTCGAAGAGCTCGCCGCCCACAGCACCGTGCCGATCCTCAACATGCTCAGCGCCCGCCACCACCCCTGCCAGGCGCTCGCCGACCTGCTCACGTTGCGCGAGGCGTACGGTGCGCTCGAGGGGCTGCGTCTCGCGTACGTGGGCGACGGCAACAACGTCGCCCGCTCACTCGCAGTGCTCGGCACGCTCGCCGGGATGCACATCGCCGTGGCCTCCCCCGCGGGCTACACATTGGAGCCCGACCTCCCCCTCCCCGCCGGCGCCGGTGGGCGACTGACGCTGCACTCCGACCCCTACGAGGCGGTGCGGGGGGCCTGCGCGGTGTACACCGACGTGTGGGTGAGCATGGGCGACGAGGCCACCGCGCGCGAGCGCCGTACGGCACTGGCCGACTACCGCGTCGACGGCGCGCTGCTCGACGCCGCCGCGCCGGGTGCGTTTGCGATGCACGACCTCCCCGCCCATCCCGGGGAGGAGATCGCCGCCGAGGTGATGTACGGCTCCCGTCAGCGCATCTGGGACCAGGCCGAGAACCGCCGCCACGCGCAGAAGGCGCTGCTGGAGCTACTCACCTGCACCGTCGCCGCTGGCCGCGGTGAGAGTGTCGCCCCCGCGGTCTCCATGGACTCCCCATGAGTGCCCCCGATCGCCACAGTGCTGCCGACCACACAGGTGCGGCCAGGCCCGAACGCGGCCAGGAGCTCGAGCTGAAGATCGACTCGCTCGCCTACGGTGGCGAGGGCGTCGCGCGCTGGGGGCCCGCCGGATATGTCGTGTTCGTCGCGGGCGCCGTTCCCGGGGACCGCGTGCGGGCGATCGTCTACAAGCGCAAGCGCTCCTACGCCCACGCCCGCACCCTCGAGGTCTTGAGCCCCAGCCCCGAGCGGATACCCCCGCGCGCCGAGCACCCCGGGGTGGCGTGGCAGGTGCTCCCCTATGAGCGCCAGCTGGAGATCAAGCAGACCCAGGCCCAGGACGCCCTGCGACGGATCGGCGGATTCGCGGATTTCGAGGTGCAGGAGATCGTGCCCGCACTCGAACCCTGGCGCTACCGCAACAAGCTCGAGTACTCCTTCGGTCACGACCTCCACACGGGGGAGCTCGTCTGTGGCTTCCACGCTCCCGCGGGCTGGAACATGGTGTTGGCGATCGACGATTGCCTGCTCGCCTCCGAGGAGGGCAATCGCGCGCGCCGGGTCGCCCTGCGCTGGTGCCGCGAGCAGGGCCTGCGCGCGTGGAGCCGCGGTGGGGAGGAGGGTGGTGGCCTCGGCGACGGCGGCGGGCGTGCGGCCAGGCAGCAGGGTGCAGAGGCGACGGATCGGGGTGGAGGGCCACCGGACCGGCCGCTCGGGGGCGCTGGCGAGCAGTTCGCCCCGGAGGGCGCCCCAAAGCGGGGCCCCACTCCCGCTAGGGCTGCGTCTGCGCGCGAGGACCGCACCGGCCCGGGACCGGACGGGCGCGCGCAGCTGCGCAACCTCGTCGTCCGCGAAGGGCGCCGCACCGGTCGCCTGCAGGTGCGCATCGTCACCACCGAGGGGGAGCTCGACGTCCCCTCCCTCGCCGCCGCCCTCGCCGCTGAGCTGGGCGGTGAGCAACGCCTCTCGGGGGTCCTGTGGACCCGTTCGCGCCAGCTCGCCGAGACCACCGCTGGGGGCGAGACCGAGCTCGTGTGGGGCGAGGCCGAGCTCCCCGAGCGCCTCGGCGAGCTCGAGTTGCGCATCTCCCCCGAGGCCTTCTTTCAGACCAACACCGAGATGGCCGAGGTCCTCTACGGGATCGCCTCCGAGTACGCCGCTCTGGAGGGCTGGGAGCGGGTCTACGACCTCTACTGCGGGATCGGCACCATCGCCCTCGCCCTCGCTCCCCGCGCGGGCGAGGTGTGGGGGATCGAGCTCGTGGAGCAGGCCGTCGCCGACGCGATCGCCGCCGCTCAGCGCAACGAGATCCGCAACGCCCACTTCTTCGCCGGCGACGCCCGCCTCGCGCTCCCCGAGCTCGTGGCCCGCGCCGGGCGCCCCGACGTGGTCGTCGTCGACCCCCCCCGCGCCGGTCTCTCTCAGAAAGTGGTGCGCCGCATCATCGAGGCCGCACCCCGGCGGATCGTCTACATCTCCTGCAACCCCACCACCCTCGCCCCCAACGCCGCCCAGCTCGCCGAGGCCGGCTGGGCCCTACGCCGGGTACGCCCCGTGGACATGTTCCCTCAGACACACCACGTGGAGTGCGTGGCGTTACTGGAGCGCCAGGGTGCACCGGCCCGCACCGACGACGCCGCAAACGCCGGGAACGGCGCGGGGGACGAGCGGGCGCACGGCGAATCGCCCCCCACGAGCGAGCCGCAGACGGACGAGGGATAGGCTTCCCTCCGATGCGCGCCGCCACCATCCGCGAGCAGGAGATCGTGATCGAGGAGCACCCCGACCCCGTCCCGGGGGTGGGCGAGGTACTGGTGCGCGTGCGCGCCGCGGGACTCAATGGCGCCGACATGATGCAGCGGCGCGGGCTCTACCCGGCGCCGCCCGGTTCCCCGCAGGACATCCCGGGCATGGAGCTCGCCGGCGTGCTCGCCGCGCTCGGCCCGGGCGCCGAACGCTTCGCGCTCGGGGAGCGGGTGATGGCGATCGTCGGGGGCGGGGGCCAGGCCGAGCTCGCGGTCGTCCACGAGCGCCAGCTGATGCCCGTCCCCACCGCCCTGGACTGGCCCGCAGCGGGGGGGCTGCCGGAGGTCTTCACCACCGCCCACGACGCGCTCTTCGCCCAGGCCGAGCTGCGCCCGGGCGAGCATCTGCTCGTGCACGGCGGCGCCGGTGGGGTGGGCACCGCCGCGATCCAGCTCGCCCGCACGGCCGGTGCGCGCGTGACGGCGACCGTGCGCCGCGAGCAGTCCCGCCCACAGGTCGCGGAGCTCGGGGCGCAGGCGATCGCCCCCGAGGGCTTCGCCGAGCACGGACCGTTCGACGTGATCCTCGAGCTCGTCGGCGCCCCCAACCTGCCCGCGAACCTGGGCGCCCTCGCCACCGGCGGGCGGATCGCCGTGATCGGCGTGAGCGCCGGCGCCAAGTCCGAGCTGAACCTGCTCGCTTTGATGGGCAAGCGCGCGCGTATCCACGGCTCCACGCTGCGCGCGCGGCCCTTGGAGGAGAAAGCGCTCCTCGCGCGCCGTCTGGAGCACGAAGTGCTGCCGCTCTTCGCCATGGGCGCTCTGACTGTGCCGATCGCCGAGACCTTTCCCCTCGACCGCGCCGCCGACGCCTATGAGTGTTTCGCCGCCGGGGGCAAGCTCGGCAAGATCGTGCTCGTTCAGTAAGGCGGCTGCGCCGCCCACCACTCGCCCAGCGCCCTGAAGGCCTCCCAGAAGACTCGCTTGGCCTCCTGTTCGTCGAGGGATTCGTCGATGTTGGGCACGTACAGCGCGTCGATCGTGGGGGTCAGCCGCTGGATCTCACCGAGCCGCGGCTCCAGGGGACGGCCGAGCGGGACCTGCAGGTCGTTCAGCGCCCCCAGCGCCTCGGCGCCCATCGCCACGATGATCTTTGGCTGCACGATCGCGATCTCCTCGAGCACCCGCGCGACGCACTCGGGCTCCGCCAGCGAGGAGTCGCCCAGGGGGCACTTCACGCATAGCGTCCCATACACCGCCAGCGGGTCGATCGCGAGGCGCTTGAGCGACTTCATCAGCGCGCCCCCCGCGCGCCCGTAGAAGGCGACTCCCTCCTCGATCTCCGAGGGCATCGGGGCGTGCTTGAGCAGCATCACGTCCGCCTGGGGGTGGCCCGAGCCGAGCACCGGCATCAGGTTCCCGCGCGGGCAGTGTGGGCACGTCTGCAGCTCCCGCGTCAGCGTGTTCAGCTCACGGATCGCCCGCTCCAGATACTTCTCGCGGATCTCGTCGTCGGTCGCGGGCATTGACGCCGTTGGTTTTGACGGGACCGCCGCTTGTCCTTGGCGCTGCACCGTGGATTGCGGGGCGGCCGATGGCCTGCGCCGGCCGGAACGGGGATGCTCGCCGGGGGAATTCATGCTTTGCTCAGCTCGACCCTCGACTTGGGGTGGGCGGGAATCGACTGGGTGGGCGGGAATCGATTCGGTATTCCTCTCATGGGCGCCCATCGCCGGTCGCCCGCCGCACCCTGCGGGCCGCGCGGGCGCGCCGCGCGGAGGGCGGGATCGCCTTGGTCTCGAGGAACTTGAGCGCCTGCACGTACAGGAGGCTCGTGGGCCGCGTCACGATCTCCGCTTCGCGCAGCGACTGCAGGAACTCCTGCGGCCCCTCGAAGTCCCGCATCCGCACCCGCACCGAGCCGAGCCCCTGGGCCACGTGCGAATCCGAGCCCGCCCCCGCCACGATCCGGTACTTCGCCGCGAAGCGCGCCGCCTCCTCGTTGAAGGCCCCGATCGCGACCCGCGGGTTGAAGACCTCGATCGCGTCCACCTCGTCGAGCACCGGCAGCAGATGCTCGTAGTCGGGCACCGCGTGCATGCGGTCGAACGGGTGCGGCACATACACGACCCCCCCCTGGCGCTTGATCTCGGCGACCGTCTCCGCCAGTGTCAGACCGCGCGGGATGCGCTCCTCGATGAACAGCCCAATCACCTCGCCTTCGCAGGCGGTCTTCACCTCCTCGCCCACGATCACCTTGACGCTGCCATCCGCCGCCTGCGCGCGGGCCTCCAGCGCCCCGGAGACCTCGTTGTGGTCGGTCACCGCGATCGCCCCCAACCCCTGCTCGCGGGCGGTCGCGAGCAGCACCTCCACCGGGGTGGCGCAGTCGTGGGAGTGGTCGGTGTGCATGTGCAGATCCACGTCGATCAACGGCCTTGCCGCCAGGTCTCCGCGCAGCGTGGGGTTCCCCCCCGGGTCGCGCCGCCGTGCGGCCACCTCGCGGTAGAGCCCTTCCAGATCGTCCGCCACCACGCTCCATGTGCGCTGCGCGGGCGACCCCTCCGGCGCCACGATCCGGTAGTCGGCGGGGAAGTGGCGCTCCATCAGCCGCGCCGTCTGCGGCAAGCTCGCCGTACGGGCGTCGAGGCGCCCGAAGAACGTCGCTACGAAGCGCCTACCTAGCAGGGTGGAGAGCAACCGCTCCGTAGGAGCGTGGAAGGAGCCCACGTTGAGCGCGCGCGAGTGGCGCAGCGCCGCGTTGGCTGCGCTCGGGGCGAACGGCTCGTGCACGTGGACGAAGTCGAGCTCCACTGCGCCCAGCAGCTCTTCGATCGTGCGCGCCACGTCGATCGGCAGTGCCCGCGCCGGCCTGCTCGAGGCGGCGGGTACCGGGACGTCGAGCACCTCGCCCACCGCGACTACGCGCGGCTCGCCCCCATCTGTCCCTTCGAGCAGGCCCTGCGGCCGTTCGCGCGCCGCGCGCAGCGCGCGGCGCGATACGCGCACCCGCTCCTGCGAGCGCGATGGGGCGAGGATCAGCACGCGGTGCCCGCGCCGTGAGAGCTCCCGCGCCACCTCGCGCACGTAGGTGTTGACTTCGTTCTCCTGCGCCTCCCAGGGGTACGGGGTGACGTGGGCGATCGCGAACGGCGGGGCCATCGACCTCCAGGTTAGTTGTCCTTGCTGCACCCCGCGGGCACACGAGCAGACGCGATCACGCATCGGCGCGTATCTCTCAGCGAGCCCCCCATGGGGCCAGATCGAGCGGCTACTTCGCCGCGCGGGCGGTCTTCTGGGCCGGCGCGGCTTTCGCGGCTTTGCGACCCTGCGCCGGTGCGATCGGCCTCCCAGGTGGGTGGGAGCCCGATCCACGCGTGTACTTTGCGATGAACCGCTCCGTATCCGCACGCGCCTCATCGTCGGGGCGCTGGTTGTGGGGCGACTTCATCAGGTAGGAGGAGGGGCCGTCCAGCTGGCCGCTCACTCCGTGGTTGAGCGCGAGCTTGCAGCAGCGCACGGCATCGATCACGATCCCCGCCGAGTTCGGCGAGTCCCACACCTCGAGCTTCAGCTCCGCGTTCAGGGGCACATCGCCGAAGGCCTGGCCCTCCAGGCGGATGTGCGCCCACTTGCGGTCGGTCAGCCACGGCACGTAGTCCGAGGGTCCCACGTGAACGTCGTGCGCGGGCAGCTCGTCCTCCATGATCGAGGTGACGGCGTTGGTCTTGGAGATCTTCTTGGACTCGAGGCGCTCGCGCTCGAGCATGTTGTAGAAGTCCATGTTGCCCCCCACGTTCAGCTGCGAGGTGTGGATGACCTTCACGCCGCGATCCCCGAACAGGCGCGCCAGCGCGCGGTGCACGATCGTGGCGCCCACCTGCGACTTGATGTCATCGCCCACGATCGGCAGGCCGGCCCGCTTGAAGCGCCGGTCCCAGTAGTCCTCGCGGGCGATGAACACGGGGATGCAGTTGACGAACGCGCAGCCCGCCTCCAGCACCTGCTCGACGTACCACTTCGTCGCCTGCTCGGATCCCACCGGCAGGTAGGAGACGACCACGTCGGTGTGGGTCTCCTTGAGGATCTTCACGATGTCCGCGGTCTCCCCGGGGGCCTTGACGATCTTCTCTTTGAGGTACTTGCCGAGGCCGTCGTGGGTCATCCCGCGGTGCACGGGCACGCCCAATCTCTTGGGAACCCCCCGCCCCCCGGTGGCGAACTTGATCGTGTTGTTCTGCCCCGCCCAGATCGCCGTTCCGAGGTCCTTGCCGACCTTCGCGCGGTCGATGTCGAAGGCCGCGGTGAACTCGATGTCGCGCACGTGGTAGCCGCCGAGGTCCACGTGCATCAGGCCGGGGATGCGCTGGGAGGGGTCGGCGTCGGCGTAGTAGTGCACGCCCTGCACGAACGAGCAGGCGCAGTTGCCCACGCCGATGATCGCCACACGAACTTTATCCTGCTGGTAGCGCCCTGCGCCATTGGTGTTGATGGTCATCCAGAGAGCCTATACGGAGAGCTCGCGGCGCACGTGCCAGATGCGCTGCGCGACTGTGACCAGGCTGAGCGCCGCCAGCACGTACACGGCCGGCTGCAGGAGCTCGAAGTGCCCGAGCGAGGCGCCCTTCGCGAAGATCAGCCCGATCGAGAGGATCACGACCCGCACGGGGCGCGTGGCGATCCCCACCTTGCACTCGACCCCCAGGGCCTCCGCGCGGGCGCGGGTGTAGGAGACCATCAGCGAGGCCAGCACTGCCACTACCACCGCGGCAGCGGCCACGCGGTTGCCCTGCAGCGCGAAGTAGCCCGCCACTGCGGTCAGCACGATCCCCTCCTCGATGCGGTCGAGCGTCGAATCCAGGAACGCGCCGAACGGGGTGCCCTTGCCGGACATTCGCGAGTAGCGCCCGTCGAGCGTGTCCATCACCGAGCCCACGACGAACGCGATCCCACCCAGGAAGAAGAGGTTTTCCCAGACGAGCACCGCGGCGAGCAGGTTCAAGGCGAGGCCGGTCAGGGAGATCGTGTTGGGGGTCAGGCGCGACTCGATCAGCCGGTTGCGGACGAGCTCGCGGCGCTGTGCCGCGCTCAGCGCCACCCGTCCGTCGCGGCCGCGCCCACGGCCGATCAGCGCCCGCCCGCCCGCGCGCCGTGGGGTCCGTCTCGGTGGGGGTGCGTGTCGGGGGGGCATGGGTCGGGGGTGCGGGCGCGAGTGGGAGCGCGCGGCTCTACGCGCTGGCCCCCACGCGTGCCGGGGCGAAGCGCCACACCGCGGGCCGCGCACGCGCCAACCAGCGCGCGCCGTAGGCCGAGATCCCGGCTGTCAGCGCGCCGAGCATGGCGTCGAGGATGAAGTGGTTGGCGGTGGCGACGATCACGAAGGTCATCAGCAGCGGGTACAGCAGCCACAGCGCTTTCAGCACCCGCCAGCGCACCAGCCGCGCGAGCGTCCAGCCGATCATCAGCGCAAACGCCACGTGCATCGAGGGTACCGCTGCGTAGAGGTTCAACAATGCGCCCGTGGTGCTCGCGTGGGGGACGTGCATTCCCTCCAGATGCATCCCGGTGAAGGCCGATACGGGGTCGAAGAAGCCCCACTCCGGCATGAACCGCGGCGGTGCGGTGGGGAACACTGCGTAGCCCACCAGCGCGATTCCCATCGCGATCATGAACATGTTGCGCACGAAGTAGAACGAGCGGTTGTGGCGCAGGTAGAGGTAGACGAGCGCCCCGATTGTCACCGTCGTCTGGGCGTTTACGTAGAGCCAGCTCGACAGATCCATCAGCAGCCGACTGCCCGACGCCCACGCCTGCACGGAGGGCTCCACGAAGAGGTGGGTGGCGCGCTCGATCTGGATCAGCTCGCGCGCGTGCTGGAAGGCCTCGGTCGCGCTACCGGCCACGAGTCCGCGTACCAGCGTGTAACACAGGTAAGCGGCTCCGAAGAGCAGCACCTGGCGCAGTACGTCGAACCATCCATGGGGCAGGATCCGTGCCTGGAGCACGCGGAGCCGAGCGGCCATCGAGGTAGCTTAATGGATGCTCAGGCGCAGCGCGCCCCATGCTCGAAGATGCGCGCCGGCGAAAAGTCGATCCCCACGCGAATCGTGCCGGGCGCGCGTGCCTGCACGGTGGTCCACCCGCCCGCGGCGCTACTCACGCACCCGTGTCCGCGTTCGAGCGCCCAGTAGGGGGTGAAGCGGACCCGCACCAGGTAGCTTCCCGCGCGGGGCGCGAGGAGCGTGAAGGAGTCCACGCCCACGCCGGCGAGGCGCGCGGGTGGTTGTGCCAGCGCTGGGGTCCCCCGCACCGCGTATAGGCGCCAGTGGGGTGAGTGCCACACCGCCTGCAGGTATGGCAGCCCGTGTGCGATCAGGCGCCCCTCGGCAGCGCCGGAGAAGTCCAGGCGCACGTCCGGGAGGGCCACGTAGGAGACCGCGTTTTCGTACAGCCACGCCCGGTAGGTCGCCGGCGTGAGGGGATCGCCGCCGGGTTCGTAGAAGAGCGCGCCGTAGCGCGTGTCCAGCTGGCGCTCCCAGCCGCGCGCCAGCATGATCGAGCCGTGCTCGGGCAGGTAGACCGACTCCCAGTGGGTTCCCAGCATCGGCACCTCCACCCGCACCGGCGTCCCGCCGGAGCGGTCCTCCAGCTCTGCGAGCAGGGGGGCGTAGTAGGAGGCGTTCACGGAGGGGTCTCCCACGAGTTCGGAGACGTCGTTGATCGGAGTCTCGAGCTGCCAGTAGAGGAGCACCGGTGCGAGCGCGAGTAGCGCCAGGCGGCGGCGCTCCCACAGCACGCCCGCCACCAGGGGGGCTCCCAGCAGGGCCCCGAGGCGCGCGGCGTTGCTCCCCACGGGGGTGTGCAGGGCGTAGGCGCCGACAAGCGCCAGCGCATACAGCGAGGCGCCCCAGGTGAGTATGCGCACGGCCTGGGCGGAGAGTCCGGGGCCCGCGAAGCGCCCCAGCAGCAGCGCGATCAGCAGCACCCCGGCTACGCCGGGCCAGAACACCGACGGCGCGAACGGCTCCCAGCCACCTTCGGGGAAGACCACGGACAGCAGCACGATCGGCAGCAGCGCGGCGGCGGCGAGCGCCAGCCCGCGGCGCGGGTGAGCGGCTAGCGCGTAGGCCACTGCGGCGAGCGCGAGGAAGGCTCCGGCGACGGGACTTGCGAGGCTCGTGAGCACTGCAAGTCCGAGCGCCGCGGGGGTGTGGCCGACCGAAGCCGGGAGACACTCGCCTTCGGCGTGAGTCCCCGTTTCGACCGAAGCCGGGAGACACTCGCCTTCGGCGTGAGTCCCCGTTTCGACCGAAGCCGGGAGACACTCGCCTTCGGCGTGAGTCCCCGTTTCGGCCAGCAGCACGACCACCGCCAGCAGCCCGATTGCGAGCCCGAGGTCGTAGGCGACGCGCCCGGAGAGCAGCCCTACGCCGGCCCCCAGCGCGAATGACGCGGCGGCGATGCGGGCGCCCCCGGCGGTGAAGGTGCGCTGCGCGATCAGCGCGAACAGCCCGGCCGCGGCGACGGTGCTGAGCGCGAGCAGTGCGCGGTTGCCGAGGAGCGCCCCGAGGGCGGGCGCGAGCAGGGAGTAGCCGGGGAGGTAGTGGCCGCTGTACCAGCCGTTGTCCCACAGTGTGAGCCCGACGCGCGCGAACAGGTCGCTGCGGTAGGTCGCCGCCGCGAGGTCTCCGCTCGGCGGCGCGAGGATCAGGTAGGCGACCGCGAGCGGGATCGCGACCGCCAGCGCGATCGCCCAGGGCTGCGCGGCGAGGCCGCCAGCCGCGCCTGCGGGTCGCGGAGCTCCGTCACCGGACTTCGTGGATGTCGCGGGAACCGCCGCGGTCAGCGTGTCTGGGCCCATCTCAGGAGCCGCTGGGGGGGTCGCGCAGCCGGCTGGACGCCTGCGAGCCGGGACTCTCTTTCTCGGCGAGAAAGTCGAGCACGCGCTCGATCGCGTCGGGCCGGTCGAGCCACCACCAGTGGCCGGCGTCGGGGAGCACCAGCAGTTGGGCGTTTGGCAGGGCGCGCACGTACTCGTGGGCGAAGCGTGCGGGGATGTAGGGGTCGCGCTGCCCCCACACGACCAGCGCGGGCATGTCGAGGCGCTGCAGCTCGGCGCCGGCGGCCTGGAGCACCTCGCTGGGCGCGCTGCGGTAGAGCCGCAGGATCGCGCGTTGGGTGCCCTGGTCGAAGTGATCGAGCACGGTGTCGAGCCACGCCTCGGGCAGTGGTCCGGGCGTGGCGTTGGCCTCGCGCGAGGCGCGGCGCAGTAGGTAGCGCGTGGTGGCGCCCATCGCGAGCTCTCCCAGCAGCGGCGTGCGCCACAGGCGTGCGGTGCGATGCCACTGGTAGTCGGCGAGGAACGGGATCGCGTTCATCACCACCAGCCGCTCGATTCGCGCGGGGTGGCGCTGCGCGAATGCGAGCCCCACGGCCCCCCAATCGTGCACGACGAGGCGCACCCGCTCGACTTCGAGGAGGTCGAGGTACTGCTCGATGAAGCGCTCGTACCCGGGGATCGAGTAGTCGAAGTTCCCCGGCTTGCCCGAGCGCCCGAAGCCGGGGAGGTCCGGCGCGAGACCGCCGCTGCGCTCCAGGAACACCATCCAATCGTCGGAGTTGGTCGGCACCCCGTGCAGGTAGAGCACCGGTGCGCGCCCCTCGGCGTCCGCGGGGGGCGGCGCGCTGCGCCAGAAGACCGGCAGCGCGCCGATCTGGGCGTTGTGCTCGCTGATTTCGGGCACCGCAGCCGAGCATATACGGGTCCCGGGGCGGTGGGGGACGTTGGGGTTGGGGGTTGGGTGGGATCGTCCGCGTGGGTTGTACGTGCAAGCCGATCTTCGATCGGTGGCGCGGGGCGCGGGGCTTCCGTGCCCCGCGGCGAGGCGCAAGTGGCTACCGTGGCGCGGATGTCAGCGGTCAGGTGGGATCCTCCCAGGCGCCACCGTGTGCGCGCGGTCCGCGACCGGCTGCGCGCGATCTACGGGGTACCGCGCATGCGCCCCCACGGCGACCCGCTCGCGGAGCTGGTCCTAACGGTGCTTTCGCAGAGCACGAACGACCGCAATCGCGACGTCGCCTACCTGCGCCTGCGTGGGCGTCTGCCGACGTGGGCGGCCGTCCGTGACGCGCCGCTAGAGGAGGTGGAGGAGGCGATCCGCCCGGGGGGGATCTCCAAGGTCAAGTCGCAGCGCATCCAGCGCATCCTGCGCGAGATCTCCGACGGGCCCTCGCAAGAGCTGTCACTCGATTGGCTCCCGACGGTTCCCCTGGGGGAGGCGCGCGACTATCTGACCACGCTGCCGGGGGTGGGGCGCAAGACGGCGGCGTGCGTGCTGCTGTTCGCGTATGGCCTGCACGACGTCCCCGTGGACACCCATGTCTCGCGCGTGGGGACCCGCCTGCGGTTACTGCGTCCGGGTGCCCCTTTCGAGGAGTTGCACGATCAGATGCTGGCGCTCACGCCCCCCGGCGAGGAGCTCGAGCTGCACGTCAACCTCCTGCGCCACGGCCGGCGCACCTGTCACGCGCGTGCACCGGCTTGCGGGGACTGTGTGTTGGCGCGCATGTGCCCGAGCAGGCTTTCATTTCAGTAGTCGGGCGGGGGCGGGCCTTTTGCTTTCAGTAGTTTCCACGCTTCATGGGGCGGTGAACTCCTGTGTGTGGGATGACTCCCAAAGCCGGGAGTCGGCCGGCGTGTGTGAGCTGCTCTGCGTGCGTGAGCCGGCCGGCGGGGGAACGGCGATTCCTGCGTCCTGCGCAGGCGGGGCTTGGGCCGGCAGCAGGCTGGGTCGGGGCAGTCCGCGCCTGTTGGTCACTGGGCGCGCCGCGCGCGGCGCCAGGGTCGAGATCGCGGGCGACCCGGGGGAGTACCAGACCAGGAGTCTGGTGTGGCCGGACCCTATGATTGAGAACATCCGAACTTCGAAGTATGATCTCTGTTCAGACATGCTTGGCCCCGCAGGGGGTCCAGATCACTCGGGACTAAGGACAGGGGTCCACCGGACAAATGCCAAGAACAAGTAAGCATACTGACAGACTCAACGCAGATGGGGAATGGATTCGCTCGATTCCCAGCCTCCGCGAGCCACGATACTCCCAGTCTTTGGAGCGCGGCCTCGCGATCCTCGGGTGCTTCACACCCGAGCGGCCCGTACTCGGGATCGCCGACATCGCCGACGACCTCGGTATGAGCCGCAGTACTACTCACCGCTATGTGATCACGCTCGTTGCGCTCGGCTATCTCGAGCAGGGAGCCTCACGTAAGTATCGCCTGGGACTGCGGGTAACCGATCTCGGGATGTCCGCGCTCAACTCCACGGGGCTGCGCGAGCACTCTCGGCCCTACCTGGAGGAATTGCGCCAGCGCACCTCTTACACCGTCAACCTGGCTGTGCTGGATGGCCCGGAGATCCTGTACGTCGATCGTGCCCGCAGCTTCCGCCGCGGACAGAGCAAGATCGATCTCGGGCTCTCACTCGGCTCGCGGCTGCCCGCGTACTGCACCTCGATGGGCAAGCTGCTGCTCGCCTATCTGCCGGATCACGAGCAGCGCAATCTGCTCGCCGAGATCAAACTCGCAAAGCGCGGACCGAACACGATCACCAGCAAGAAAGGCTTGCGCTCGGAGCTCGATCATGTGCGCGAGGAGAGCTTCGCGGTCAACGACGAGGAGCTCGCCCCGGGCCTGCACTCGATCTCCGCGCCGGTGCGCTCGGAGTCACGCGAGGTGATCGCCGCCGTGAACATGGCGGCGCACAGCTCGATGATCTCACTCGAGGAGCTAGTGGAGCACCTCGGGCCGCACCTCGTATCGACTGCCGACCGCATCTCGGCACGCTTGGGCTATCGACGGGACGACGAGCGCGAGTAACTCTGGGGGCCTATGACCTGCGCATATCTGCGTCCTCCCTCGCTCGTGTGCTATTGCACACTTCGTTCGGTGCGTCCTTGATCTGCTTGGTCCTAGGCCCCCAGAGAGGCGTTTGACAAAACGGCCGCGCATTCAGTTGAGGGCGCGGCCGTTTCGTCGCTAGCTCAAGGCGCGGCCGTACTGACGTTCGTAATACGCCTTGTACTCGCCTGAGCGAATGGGCTCCCACCAAGAGGGGTTGTCGCGGTACCAGGCGACGGTCCGCTCGAGGCCGTCGGCGAAGCGCACGCGGGGCTCCCAGCCGAGCTCGCGGACCTTTGTGGAGGAGAGCGAGTAGCGGCGGTCGTGGCCGGGGCGGTCGGCGATGTGCTCGATGATCGACTCCTCGGCGCCGGTGAGCTCGATGATGCGTTTGACGACGTCGATGTTCGTGAGCTCGTCCGGGCCCCCGGCGTTGTAGACCTCACCGGGGGTGCCCCGATCGAGCACGCAACCGATCGCGCGCGCGAAGTCGCTGGCGTGGATCCAGTTGCGTACCTGGCGGCCGTCTCCGTAGACCGGCAGCGCGTCCCCGTGCAGGGCGTTGAGGATCATCAGCGGGATCAGCTTCTCGGGGTACTGGTGGGAGCCGTAGTTGTTCGATCCGCGGCAGATCGCTGCCTGCAGGCCGTAGGTGTGGAAGTAGCTCTGCACCAGCAGGTCGGCCCCGGTCTTGGTCGCGGAGTAGGGGGAGGAGGGCCGCAGGGGAGAGCCCTCGGTGAAGGTGCCGACCTCGATCGACCCGTACACCTCGTCTGTGGAGACCTGCACGTAGCGCAACTCCCGCTCGCGTGCGGCCTCGAGCAGCACGTAGGTGCCGAGTGCGTGCGTGCGCACGAATGCGTCGGGCTCGGCGATCGAGCGGTCCACGTGGGTCTCGGCGGCGAAGTTCACGATCGCCTCTGGCGGCCCTCCGGGGGCAGACCCCTCGAGCGCGCGGGCGACTGCCTCGGGGTCCTCGATCCCGCCGCGCACGAAGCGGTAGCCGGGCTCCCCGGCCAGCTCGGCGAGATTCTCCTCGCGACCCGCGTAGGTGAGCTTGTCGAGCACCGTCACTGTGTCCCCGTGCTCGAGCATCCGCACCCGCACAAAGTGCGAGCCGATGAAGCCCGCGCCTCCACATACCAGCAGTCTCATGCGCGCATCATCCCATTCCTCGCTGCGAGATAGCCCGCGAGCCCATCGCGCCAGTCGGGCATGGGCAGGACGTCGTCGCGTTCTGAGTCGAGTACCGAGTAGGCGGGCCGCGGGGCGGGGCGCGCCATCTGCTCGCTGGTGGCGGGCTCAACGCGGCAGCTGCGCTCCGCTTGGCGGAAGATCTCGTGCGCGAACCCGTTCCAGGAGACCGCGCCGGTGCCGGTCAGGTGGACCAGTCCGCGCACCTCGCGCTCCAGCAGCCCGAGGACGGCGGGCGCGAGATGGCCCGACCAGGTGGGTGAGCCGATCTGGTCGTCCACTACTTGCACGGCCTCGCGCTCCTCGGCGAGGCGCAGCATGGTGTCGACGAAGTTGCGCCCGTCCACCCCGTAGAGCCACGCGGTGCGCACCACGGTGTGGCGTGGCGACGCGGCGAGCACCTCGTGCTCCCCTTCGAGCTTGGTCTGCCCGTAGACCGAGCGGGGGCCGGTCGGGTCCGACTCGACGTAAGGCCGTGGACGGCCCTCTGCGTCGCGGGGTGCGTGGCCGTCGAAGACGTAGTCGGTCGAGATGTGCAGCAGCGGGATCTCGAGCGCTGACGCCGCGCGGGCGAGATTGCCGGCCCCATCGGCGTTGACCGCGCGGGCCTGCTCGCGGTGCGTCTCGGCGCCGTCGACGTCGGTCCACGCGGCGCAGTTGACGACGGCGTCCAGCTGGCGCTCCCCGAGGAATGCGTGCACGGCGCCGGCATCGGTGATGTCGAGCTCCGGCAGGTCCACCTCCACCAGCTCGTGGCCTGCGCGCTCGCCCGCGCGGCGGACATCGCGACCCAACATGCCGGCGGAGCCGGCGATCAAGATCTTCATCGCCCACGACCCCGCGATCGCATTCCGGGCACGAGCCCCTGCGCGGGAGTGGAGGTCGTTGGGCCCCTCACAGGATCGAGATGTCCGAGTTGTCGCCGACCATGAAGCGGTAGGCCCGGGGTTGGCGCTCGCCGCGGCGCACCGTCACGTTGCGGCCGAGCAGCGAGGACTCCATGCGGCCGTCGAGCTCGCATACGGAGGAGCCCTCCAGCAGGATCGAGTGCTCCACCTCGGAACCCACGATCGAGCAGCCCTCCCCGATCGCGGTGTAGGGGCCGATGTAGCAGTCGCGCAGCTGGGCTCCCGCTGCGATCACGGCGGGTCCGCGTACGCGCGTGCGCTCCAAGCGTGCCCCCGGCTCCACCACGACGCGGCCCTCCACCTGCGAGTCGATCAGCTCTCCCTCGACGCTGCGCACGATGTTGTCGAGGATCAGCCTGTTGGCCTCGAGCATGTCCTCCAGGCGGCCGGTGTCCTTCCACCAGCCCCTGACGATGTGCGGCTCCACCCGCAGGCCGGTGTCCACGAGGTGCTGGATCGCGTCGGTGATCTCGAGCTCGCCCCGCGCGGAGGGCTCGATCGCGCGCGCGGCCGCGTGGATCTGTGCGGTGAACATGTAGACCCCCACCAGCGCGAGGTCGGTCGCCGGTTGTGCGGGCTTCTCCACCAGCCGCACCACCCTGCCCGGCGTGCCCGCTCCCGGCTGGGTGTCGGCCAACTCCGCGACGCCGTAGTTTTCGGGGTCGGGCACCGGCGTGAGCAGGATCAGCGCATCGGGGCTGTGCTCGCGGAATGCGGCCACCAGGTCCGCGATGCCGCCCTGCAGGAGGTTGTCCCCCAGGTACATCACGAAGGGGCTCTCCCCGAGGAACTGCTCGGCTGTCAGCACCGCGTGCGCGAGGCCGAGGGGCTCGTCCTGGACGATGTAGGAGATGCGTACCCCGAAGCGCGAGCCGTCCCCCGCCGCCGCTTCGATCTCGGCGCCGGTCTCGGGGGCGATGATGATTCCGATCTCCTCGATCCCCGCTTGGGCCATCGCTTCGATCCCGTAGAACAGCACTGGCTTGTTCGCCACCGGCACCAGCTGCTTGGCGCTCGTGTGCGTGATCGGGCGCAGGCGTGTGCCCTTGCCTCCGGAGAGGATGAGCCCCTTCAGTTGCATTTATTGAATCTCCAAATCGGGAGGGGGTTCGGGGGGAGGGCCCGCCCTCCCCCCGCCGAGGCGTGTGCCCTTGCCTGCCGGGAGGATGAGTCCCTTCAACGGATCCATTTCGATCTCACACTCAACTCAATAGACCCCGTCGAGCTTGCGGTGATCCCAGGTGACGCGCTCCAGCTCGATGAACTGCAGCGCGACGCGCTTGGCGGCCTGCAGGTCGACCACCGCTCCAACCTCGTGGGGCAGCTCCGCCACCGGGGGCTCCCCGCGCGGGGTGGCGTAGCGGGCGAAGATTTCGTGCCCGAGTGCTTTCACGACGTCGAGGTCGCGGTGGATCGCGACCTCGCATTCCAGCATCACGCCGCGTAGCTCGGGGTAGAGCTCGCCGGCCTCCACCTGCAAAGTCGCGCGGGGGTCGCGCTCGAGGTTGCGCACCTTCTGGGAGGCGGCGTAGGTCCACGACCACAGCTGCGGTCCCGGCCTGCCCCCGGAGCGCTCCCGGAGCACATACCACAGCGGCATCAGGTGTGGCCACCCCCGCGTCCCGACGGTCGCGCACACGACGGTGCGCTCCTGCGCTAGGAACGTAGCCGCCTCCGCGCTGTCCATCTTGATCTGCTCCCGGCGGCTCATCCCTGAGGGGAGGCTAGCGGTTGGGGAGGGTCCGCCACGGCTTCGGTCGGCGCCGCGTGTGGCCCTTCTATACGATCGACCGCGTGGCCCGCACTCCGATAGCCGATCTCGAGTCCAAGGTGGGCGAGTCCGTGCAGTTGCGCGGCTGGGTCAACGCGGTGCGCGACCAGAAGCGCATGCAGTTTCTAATCCTGCGCGACGAAACGGGACTGGCGCAGGTGGTGCTCGAGAAGTCCGATCCTCCGAGCGAGCTCAACGGGGTGCTCTCCGAGCTGACCGCGGAGTCGGCGGTCACGCTCACGGGCAGCGTGGCGGCGGATGAGCGGGTCAAGCTCGGCGGGATCGAGGTGCGCCTGGAGACGCTCGCGGTGGACTCTCCGGCGCAGGCGGAGCTACCGGTGACGCCGGAGTCGGCGCTCGATAAGCGCATCGATTGGCGCGCGCTCGATCTGCGCCGCCCGGACCGGCGGCTGATCTTCGAGGTGCAGAGCACGGTGGAGTACGCGATGCGCGAGCACTGGCGCAGCGAGGGCTTCATCGAGTTGCACACCCCGAAGTTCATGGGCTCGGCGAGCGAGTCGGGGGCGGAGCTGTTCAAGGTGGAGTACTTCGAGCGCACGGCCTACCTGGCGCAGTCTCCCCAGTTCTACAAGCAGATGGCGATGGCGGCGGGCTTCGGCAAGGTCTTCGAGGTGGGGCCGGTGTTCCGCGCGAACCCGTCCTTCACCTCACGTCACGACACGGAGTTCACGAGCGTGGATGTCGAGATCTCGTGGGTCGATTCCCACGAGGATGTGATGGCCTTCGAGGAGGCTTGGCTGGCGCACGTCTTCGGCGTGGTAGCCGCTGAGCACGGTGACGCGATTCGGGAGACGTTCGGGGTGGAGGTGGTGGTTCCGACCCTGCCCTTCCCCCGCATCGCGCTTGCGGAGGCCAAGGAGTTGCTGCGGGCCCACGGGCACGAGCACGTCCCCGGGCCCGACGACGACCTCGACCCCCCGAGCGAGCGCGCACTCAGCGCGATCCTCGCAGCGGAGCGTGGGGGCCATGAGTTCGCCTTCGTCACCGATTACCCCACCACGGTGCGCCCCTTCTACCACATGCGCCACCCCGACCGGCCGGGGCTCACGCGGAGCTTCGATCTGCTCTGGCGCGGCATCGAGATCACCACCGGCGCACAGCGCGAGCACCGCTACGAGACGCTGTTGCAGCAGGCCCTCGACAAGGGCGTGGAGGTGGAGCCGATCCAGTACTACCTCGACTTCTTCCGCTACGGCGCCCCGCCCCACGGCGGCTTCGGCTTCGGTCTCACGCGGCTGCTGATGCAGATGCTCGGCCAGGACAACGTCCGCGAGGTCACCTTCCTATACCGCGGCCCCAACCGCCTGGAGCCGTAGGGATGCGCGCCGGTGCACTCATCGCTATCCCCCTGCTCGCGTTGGGCCTTGGGGCGTGCGGGAGCACGGTTTCCACGAGCGGCCTCAAGGGCGAAGCGAAGGCGGTGGCGCAGCGGATCGCCGACCTGCAGACCGATGTGACGGCGGCGAGCGAGCAGAAGGTGTGTAACCAGGACTTCGCGCGCGCGGTGAGCGCCCGGCTGAACAGTGGGGGAGATACTTGTCAAGCCGCTGTCAAACGCCAGATCGGGTCGATCGACGACTACGAAATGACCGTCGAAAAGGTCGTCGTGAAGGGCGCCACCGCGACCGCGGTGGTGAAGAGCACGTGGTCCGGCAGGGCCGGCCTCGCCACGCTGCGCCTGGTCAAGGAAGGCGGCAGCTGGCGGATCGCTGCGCTTGGGTAACCGCGCGTACCAAGTCGGCTCGCGAGCCGGCCCGGCGCAGTAACCCACCGCGACCATAGGCTCGGCCGAGGCGCTTCGGCCCACAGATGCACACACCGGCCGGTAGGGCCGCGGTCGCTGGGGTGTGCCGGGAAGCGCGACCGCGGCCCTGGTGGGGTTCCTCCTCCCTCAGGCGAGGATGAGCTCCTGTTGCACCGGTCCCCCGAGGCAGTGCGCGCAGGCGCGCACGTCCTGGAGCTCGACGTCTACGGGTGCGTGGTTGGAGGGGCGGTAGCCCCTGCGGTAGGTGTGGTTCACCTCGCAGCTGCCGATGTGCGCGGCGAGTGGCTCGCTGGCGAGGATCAGGTCGATGCGCAGACCGTAGTCGCGGGCGTAGTGGCCCTCGCGCTGCTCCCAGCAGGTGTAACCGGGCTGGTGGGGGTGCATGTGGCGGTAGACGTCGACGAGCTCTCCCTCGTCGAGGATCGCGCGCAGGTCGGCGCGCTCGGCTTCGCCGGTCTGGTAGGAGTCTGCGAACCAGGCGGGCTCGTAGAGATCTTCGTCGGTGGGGGCGACGTTGAAGTCCCCGGCGATCAGGAGGGGGTGGGAGTGCTCGTCGCAGGCCTGATGGGCGACGGCCTCGAGGAATGCGAGCTTGCCGGCGTCGCTGCACTCACCGCGCTCGCCGCCGGCGGGCACGTAGACGGAGCCGATCGTGATGCCCTCGGTGGTGAGCTCGATCCAGTGGCCCTCGGCGATGTCGCGGTGGTGGTCGAGCTCCACGTTGCGGTCGGTCACGCGGTGGTCCTCGCGGACGAGGATCGCGACGCCGCCCCCGTGCTGCTGTCCGGGGCTGTGGCGGGACTGGTAGCCGATCTCCCGCAGTCGCTCCCGCGGGAAACGCCCGGCGGGACAGCGGGTCTCCTGCAGGCAGACCACGTCGGGGCTCTCGCAGGTGAGTAGCTCCGTCAGTCGTGGCCAGCGCGCTCGGATCCCGTTTACGTTCCAGCTGATCACTCGCATATCTTCCATGTCATCCCCCATCTGTATCCCGGCCCGTCTGGAGAGAACGAATAAACACTGACTTACAAAACACTGCCTTACAAAGATAGCCAGGGTAGCTGCAAACGTCCAGGTACCACGAGGCCCATTTCGCGGACGGGCGTTAGACGTTTTGGCACACCTTTTGCACGAGACACCAATGACAGCGGGGTCTAGCGCCATCCAGCCCCCGAGGGCGCCGCCCCCCGAGCGGGTGAGTGGGGGTCTCCGTGGTACGGGGGCATTCCTATCCCCCGTCCTTCTTCTTCCTCCTCCTCCCTTCTCCCTCCCCCTCCCTCCCTCCCTCCCTCCCTCTCTCTCTCTCTCCGCGTCTCTCCGCGCGCGTGTCGCCGCGCGGCGCCGCGCGGCCGTGCCGTCCGGGGCGGCCTCTACCTTCAAATCGATGCTCATCAACGAGCTGCAAGACGGCATGGAGATCGACCAGGTGCTGCTGGTGCGCCAGCTGGAGCGCCGCGCGCGACGCGACGGGGGGGACTACCTGCGCGTGCTGCTGGGCGATCGCACGGGGGCGGTGGCGGCGATGGTGTGGGAGGGCCTGGAGCAGGCCGAAGGGCTGGCGCGCCCGGGGGAGCCGGTGCACGTGCGGGGCCGCTACGCGGTGCACCCCCGCTTCGGGCCGCAGATCAACCTACGCGAGCTGGCGGTGGCGCAGGCGGGGAGCTTCTCCCCGCAGGACCTGTTGGACGGACCGCTGCGCGAGGTGGGGCAGATGGAGCGCGACCTGCGCGATCTGATCCACACGGTGCAGGAGCCCTACCTGCGCATGTTGCTCGAGCGGGTGCTGGGGGAGCACTCGCTGCTGTGGGCGGGCTACCGGAGGGCGCCGGCGGCGAAGTACTACCACCAGGCATACCCCCACGGGTTGCTGGAGCACTGCCTGGGGGTGGCGCAGGCGGTGGGTGCGATCTCGGCGACGTTCCCGGGGATCGATCGCGACGTGGCGGTCACGGGGGCGCTGCTGCACGACATCGGCAAGCTCGACGCCTACACGGACGATCCGCGCAGCATCGATCTCACCGACACGGGCCGTCTACACGGGGAGATCGCGCTGGGCTACTACCGCATCCGCCGTGCGATCGAGGAGCTGGAGGGCTTCCCGGAGCAGCTGGAGTGGGCGGTGCTGCACATCATCCTCTCCCACCACGGAACGCTCGAGCACGGCAGCCCGGTGGTGCCGTGCACGCGTGAGGCGACGCTGGTGCACATGATCGACAACCTGGGGGGGCGCCTGGGGAGCTTCGACAGGCTGGAGAAGGAGCTCGCCCCGGGGCGCAGCTGGTCGGAACTGGACCGCGCCCTGGGGGCGGCGGCGTTCTTCCCGACCCGTGTGGAGGCGCAGACGCAGGAGCGCGAGGCCGCGTAGCGGGGAGCTGGTCGGGCGTCCGTGGGACGTGGGGAACCGGGCGCGGGAGGGGATGCGATTTGGATTGGACCCCTCCGGGGTCTCGCGGCGTGCGCATCACGTACCCGGGCGAAGTGGAGTGCTCTGCGCGCACAATCTCCGCAAATAGCGGGGCGCACGTGGGGGGGCGAGATCATTGTCTCCCCGCCGGGTTCTATCTTTCAGGCGAGGATGGCGAAGGACACCGAGAAGCTGATCCGCCAGCTGTCGCTGATCTCCTACCTGATGGCCGAGCGCAGGCCGGTCACGGCACTGGAGATCCGACGCGACGTGGAGGGGTACAGCGCGATGAACGAGGACGCGTTTGCGCGGCGCTTCTACGCGGACCGAGCGGAGCTCGAATCGCTGGGGATCCAGCTCACGGTGGAGCGCCCGGCGGATGCGGCGGCGGAGCAGGAGAACTACTCGCTGCGCTCGGAGAGCTTCCACCTGCCGGCGATCGAGTTCAGCGACGAGGAGCTGGCGGCGCTGCAGACGGCGTTGCACCTGCTGGACGGGGAGTTCGCGTACGCGGAGCCGCTGCGCTTGGCGCTGCAGCAGATCACGTGGGGGCGCCCGAGCCCCCTGCGCGCGCCGGATCAGCAGCGCTCGGTCGCGCTGGGGATCACCGCGTCGGCGGGCGGGCACGAGCTCTCGGCGCGCCTGGCGAAGATCGAGACGGCGATCTTCCGCCAGAAGACGATCACGTTCGACTACTACACGATGCAGCGCGACGAGCAGGGCGCGCGGCGGGTGGACCCATACCACCTGCTGTTTCAGGGGGGGGAGTTCTACCTGCTGGGCCACGCGCACGAGCGCAAGGCGGTCCGTGTCTTCAGGCTCTCGCGGATTCGCGGCAAAGTGGCATATGCGACGAAGGCCGAGCACGACTTCCGCCGCCCGACTGACTTCGACCCGCGGGCGTACGCGAACCGCGCGGAGTGGCAGCTGGGAGATGAGCGGGGGGTCGCGGAGATCGTCCTGAGCGAGCGGATTGCGTGGCAGGTGGAGCGCCACTTCGGCCGCTACGGAGAGATCCGTGCGATGGGGGATGGGGATGGGTGGCCGCAGGAGGCTGGCGCGGAGGAGCCCCGGGGGGAGCAACCAACCCCCGCGCACACAGAGGGTGGTTCGCGGGTGGAGGAGATCCACGAGGGGGATCGCGTCTTCGTGACCCCGTACGCGGCGCAGCGGATGCTGGTCTCGTGGGTGCTGGGCCTGGGCGAGCACGCGCGTTTGCTGGGTCCACCGGAGCTGACGGAGGAGCTCGCGCGGCGCTTGGAGCTGCTCGAGCTCCGCCACGCGGAGAGTCCGCTCGCGGGCGCCGAGGGCGGGGAGCCCGAGGCGGCGGCGGGCGCGCCTGCGCGGGGGAGGACGGTGCGCCCGCGCCGCCGCCGCGGGGCGGCCCAGGAGGGGGAGCTCGCGGCGGCGGAGGAGCCGCGCCGTGCCGAGGCGGCGATCAGGCCGGAGCGCTTCGCCCGCCTGGTGACGCTCGCGGGCATCCTGATCCACGCGGGCCGCGCGGGGCGGCGGGAGTCGGTGGCGGAGCTGCAGGAGCGCCTGCAGCTCAGCGAGGAGGAGCTGCGGGAGGACATCGATGTGCTGAACATCGTGAACTTCGGGGGGCTCGTACGTGCTGTACGCGGAGATCGTGGACACCGAGGAGGGGGAGGCGGTGGAGGTCGATCCGGAACCGTATAGCGACAACTTCGACCGCCCGGCGCGGCTGTTGCCGGTGGAGGCGAAGGCGCTGATCGCGGCGATCGACCTGCTGGGGGAGCACGTCCCGGAGGGCTCGCTGAGCTCGGCGCGCGAGAAGATCGTGGCGGCCCTGGGGCAGGACCCGATGGAGCAGGGCCTGCAGGTGGCGCACGGCCGCAGCGACGACTCCGACGTGGCGCGGCGGATCTCGCGCGCGATCACGGAGCGCCGGCTGATCGAGCTGGACTACTACAAGGAGAACGAGGACGAGTTCTCCCAGCGCCGGGTGGAGCCCTACGCGCTGGTGAACGGACGCGAGGGGTGGTACGTGGCCTCGTTCGACCCGGCGCGGGGCGACATGCGCCACTTTCGCCTCGACCGGATCCGCCGCGCGGAGGTGACCGAGGAGCCCTTCGAGCCGCGCGCGGAGGTGGACCCGGCGGCGGAAGTGGAGGGCTGGATGCGAACGGGCGAGGTGCAGGCCTCGCGCACGGCGCGCCTGTGGGTCTCCCCCGAGCGCGCGCGCTGGGCGCGGGAGAGCCGCCGCGTGGTGGAAGAGCTCTCAGACGGCTCGGTCGTCGTCGAGCTGAGCTTCGCGGGGGTGCAGTGGCTCGTACGCGAGGTTCTCAAGGAAGCGGGCGACGCGGCGGTGCTCGAACCCGAGGACGCCCGCGAGGCGGTCCTCGCCGCGGTGCACCGTCTGCGCGCGGTACCGGTCGGCGTGGGGTGAGCCCGCGGCAGGGCGTGCAGGGACTCCAAGACATCGGTACCCAATTGGTACCCGGGGCAAGGCTTCGGAAAGCTGTAAAGCTTGCAAGGGATTCCCAAAGTGCGTCCGACGGGACTCGAACCCGTATCTGCGGCTCCAAAGGCCGCTGCTCTTAGGCTTGGATTTCTCTGGGCTGCTTGGGCACCGCGACCGCGGGACGCGGCGTTGAGCCGCCGGCTTGGCAGACGAGGCCGCCGGTTGAATGACTCACACGGAACCCTCCCTCACCCGATACTCGCTTTGCCATTGACCCGTTGAGCTACGGACGCGTGTGAACAAGGGTTGTCTATCCGCCGGTGGGCACCGCCTCCTCGGGCTGGGCGGTCGCGGGCCCGTTGGGCTGTGACGCGAGGGCGGCTGATGCGGGCTGCGGGGAGCTCCCGGCTTCGCGCGGCTCCGCGGGCGCGGCCTGTGGGGAGCTTCCGGCTCCGTCCGACTCCTCGGGCGCAACCTGCTTGGGCCAGGGCGCGTTGCTCACGAAGCCCTCGCGGCCGGCGAGCGACCAGAGCTCCTCGGCGACGTGGGGGGTGATCGGGGCGAGCATCTGCACGAGTGCGAGCAGCGCGGCGACGATCGCCTCGCGGTCGGGGTCGTGGAGCTCTCCGCGTTTCTCCAGGGCGCGCTGCTCGAAGTCCTGGATGCGGGTGAGCAGCAGCATGGCGTTGTGGGCGGCGCGCTGCATCTCGAGGCCTTCGTAGTTTTCGGTGACCTTCTCGCACGCCGTGGAGCACCAGTTGGCCAGGCGCCGGCGCAGCTTGTCGGAGGGGTCGATCCGGGCTTCTCCGTCGATCTGGGGGCTCCACTGCCGCAGGCGGCCCTCGGCGTAGCCGTAGAGCTTCTTGAGGAAGATCTGGCAGTAGCGGACGGGCTGCTCGTTCCAGTTGAAGATCCGCCCGGGGGAGGCGGCGTGGAGCACGGCGAGGCGCACGGTGTCCGCACCGACGGTGGCGACGAGCTCGTTGGGGTCGACGACGTTGCCGAGGTGCTTGCTCATCTTGCGCCCCTCGAGACGGATCATCTGGTGCATGAGGGCTTTCGCGAAGGGCTCGCGGTCGGGCAGCGCGGGCAGCTGCTCGAGATCCTGGAGGACCTTGCCGATGAGGCGCTGGTCGAACATGTAGCCGCCGGCGTCGGCGCCCCACACGATCTGCTGGGCGGGCAGCCAGCGCGCGTATTCGGGGTGACTGAACATTTCGGTGGAGCGCCCCTCGGGAGGCACGCAGATGGGCATCCACATCCACATCCCGTCGACGTGGCAGTCGATCGTGTCCGTCTCTCTCTTCGCCGCCGTGCCGCAGCGCGGGCACGTGCACTCGTAGAAGTCGGGGCGCCTGGAGAGCGGATTACCGCCCTCGCCTGAGATCTGCAGATCGTCGGGAAGACGCACGGGGAGATCCGCGAAGGGCACCGGCACGGTGCCGCACGTGGGGCAGTGGATCAGGGGGATCGGCGCGCCCCACGCGCGCTGGCGGGAGATCGCGAAGTCGCGGGCGCGGTAGCGCACCGCAGGTCGCGGGGTGCCGCTCGACTTGCCGGCCTTCCAGGCGGTCCCCGCGGGGGCGGGTAGCCGCTCGGCGATCGAGCGGTCGGTGGGGTCGAGGGTGGGGATGCCGAGTGCGGCGGTGGGGCCGAAGCGGGCGTCGACGAGCGGGGAGATCACGATCGGGAGCATCCCCGCGACCCCCGGCACAGTGGCCATTGCGCCGGTCTGCACGATAGGGACCTGCTCCGCGTCGCGGTCCTCGCGCCGCCAACCGGCCTCGCGCATCCCCGCGAGCTGGGCGGCGACGTCGGGCTCTGAGATCCAGCGATCCACGTCGGGGTGTGCGGGGGAGACGGCGATGAACGCCGCGCTGCCAATCGCCTCGGCGTGGGGGGTGAAGACGGTGAGGGCGGCCCCGTCGAAGGTGCTGGCGTCGAGCTCCACGCCGTCGACGCGGCCGAGTACCGCCCGCTGGGCGCCGGTCGCGGCGCGGTCCCAGCCGGGGAGGGCGTCGAGTCCCCGTTCGTTGTCCTGCACGTAGGCGGTGATCCGCATGAACCACTGGGGTAGGCGCACAAAGCGCACCTCGGTGTGACAGCGCCAGCAGGCACCGTCCTCGGCCTGCAAGGTGGCGAGCACGGTCTGGCAGGAGTCACACCAGCTGACCTGGGCCTCGCGCTGGTAGACGAGCCCGCGCTCGAGCATCGCCAGGAACAGCCACTGGGTCCAGCGGTAGTGCTCGGGCTCGGAGGAGACGAAGGTGCGCTCCCAGTCGCAGGAGTAGCCGAGCGCTTCGAACTGGCCGCGCATCCGCTCGCAGCAGCGTGCGACCCACGCGTGCGGTGAGATGTCGCGACGCAGCGCCTCGAGCTCGGCGGGTAGCCCGAAGGAGTCGAAGCCCAGCGAGAACAGCACCGCGCGTCCGCGAGCGCGCAGGAAGCGGGCGTAAGCGTCGGCGATTGTGTAGCTGCGAATGTGTCCCATATGGGCGTCCCCGGAGGTGAAGGGGCAGCCAGCGAAGACGTATGCGGGCTCGCGCGCGTCCGGCGGTGGGGGTGCGGAGAAGGCGTGCGCCTCCGTCCACGCCGCGTGCCAGCGGGCCTCGATCGAGCCGGGCTCGTAGTCGGCGCCGCGAGTTGAAAACGAATTTGGGTTACTGGCCGGCGCCTCGAGAGCGAGCGCTGGGGTGTGGGCCGCGCCGTTGCTGGCGCGGGAAACCCCTGCATGCGCCGGAGCGGGCGAGGGGGTTGCGTCGTTTGGGGAACCGTTCATGATCTCGACGCTACCGGATCGCCAACCGGAAGTCCAGAAAGAATCAAACGGGTCAGATATGTTGATGCTTGCCTGATGTCCTGCCAGACTCCGGACGACGGTCGCCCCCGATCTCGCCGCTCCACAGAGGAGCGCTGAGGCGAGTGGGGGTGGCCCCGTCTGGCGGTCGGAGTGTGACCCACTGCTGCCCGGCCGGTGGGGGCGGGTAACAGGCGAGGGTTCCGATAACACACACACGCACAAAGGGTTAGGGAACGGAAAAAGGGAATAAGAGGAGGAGGAGTGACACGGTGGCACGCTGCGCAGTCCTGACAAACGATCTCCAGTACGACCTCGTCAACAAGAACGAGGAGCGCAGGGCGGCAGTGGCGGCGTTCACGCCTCAGATGCGGAGCTTCCTCGCGGAGATGCGCACACTGGGGGTGCCGGTGGTGCATCTGCAGCTGATAAACCTCGAGGAGGATCCCCACGCGGAGCGCTACGACGGATGGCTACCCGTTACCAAGGACTCCGAGGGAGCGCGGATCGTCGAGGAGTTCTTCGCGGAGGGCGACGTGCTGGTGGAGAAGAACAAGGACAGCGGCTTCTATGAAACCGACCTGCACGACCGGCTCCAGGAGCTCGGTGTGGACACGGTGATCATCACGGGTATGCAGACGCAGATCTGCGTGCAGACCACCGCTGCGGACGCGTTCTTCCGGGGCTACAACGTGATCGTGCCCCCCGACGCGGTCGTCTCGGCGCGGCCCGAGGACCAGGCGCGGGCGCTCGAGTGGCTGGGCTCCTACTGTGCCACGATCATGACCACCAGCGAGCTCGCCGGCGCGATCGCACAGGACGAGCTGCCCCGGTTCAGCGTGGTCCCGATCCCATGAGCCGCGTGCTCGCCACAGTGGCGGTCGATCGGCCGAGTCCCCGCGATCGGTGCCCGGGTTCTGGGGCCCCACGGCGATGACCGGAGCGGTAATCCAGTTGGACCACGGCACGGGCGGGGGGATGAGCCAGGAGCTGATCGGCGAGCTGATCGCCCCGCGGCTGGGCGCGGTGCATTCGGGGCGGATGGAGGACAGCGCGGTGCTGGAGCTCGACGCCACGCGCATCGCGGTGACGACGGATTCGTTCGTGGTCGACCCGATCTTCTTCGGCAACGGGGACATCGGCAAGCTCGCGGTCTGCGGGACCGTCAACGACCTTGCGGTGGCGGGTGCGGTGCCGCGCTACCTGACGCTCTCGTTGGTACTCGAGGAAGGCTTCCCAATCGCCGATTTGGAGCGGATTCTGGACTCGGTGCGCGAGGCCGCGGCGGCGGCGCGCGTGGAGGTGGTGGCGGGGGACACCAAGGTGGTGCGAGCGGGGGAGGTCGACAAGCTCTTCATCAACACCGCGGGTGTGGGGGTATTCGAGCGCGAGATCGAGCTGGGGGTGGGGAGGATCGTCTCCGGTGACGCGGTGATCGTGACGGGCTGGCTGGGCAACCACAGCATCCACATCCTCTCCCTGCGCGAGGGCCTGGGTTTCGAGGAGCGGGTGCTAAGCGACTGCGCGCCACTGGACGGCATGGTGGGGAGCGTGCTGGACGAGTACGCCCCCCACGTGCACTGCATGCGTGACATCACCCGCGGGGGTTTGGGGACGGTGCTCAACGAGCTGGCCGAGGGGGCCGGGGTGTCGATCCGGATCGAGGAGCGCAGCCTGCCGATCCAGCAGGAGACGGCGATGGCGGCGGACATGTTGGGTGTCAACCCGCTGTACCTGGCCAACGAGGGGAACATCTGCATGTTCGTCGCGCAGGAGGCGGCCGCGGCGGTGCTCGACTTGCTGCGCTTGCACCCCAACGGCTGCGACGCCCAGATCGTCGGGGTGGTAGGTGAGCGCGCGGACGGATCGTCGGTTGGTAACCGGGTGACGATGGTGCGCGGGGATGGGACTGAGGCGGTCATCGAGCTGCTCTACGGCGCGGAGCTGCCAAGGTTGTGTTGATGGAGGAATCGATGGAGGACAGCCATGCCGCGCAATTCCAGGCGACCCCCTGCCACCGGTCGGCCGGCATCCACCTCCGCGGAGGGTCGCCCGGTCGCTGAGCGGGGACATGAGGCGCACCCCTCGCCCGCGGCGCGGGGGCCGTCTGCGGCGCAGGGCGCCCGTGCCACCCGCGAGACGCGCCGCTACCAGATCCGTGGGATCGTCCAGGGGGTCGGTTTTCGCCCGTTTGTGTTCCGCGCCGCCGAGCGCCACGCGCTGGGGGGCTGGATCCGCAACGACTCGGAGGGCGTGGTGCTCGAGGTCCAGGGCCGCCCGGGGGCGCTGGAGGAGTTCATCGTCGAAGTCCGCACGAGCGCGCCCGCGCTGGCGCGGATCGAGTCGGTGGCGCTGATCGAGCAGCGCTACGAGGAGCGGGTCGTGGAGAGCTTCGAGATCCACATCAGCGAGCGCACGGCGGGGGCGAGCACGCTGGTTTCCCCGGATATGTGTGTGTGCGAGGACTGCCTGCGCGAGCTGCTGGACCCGGCGGACCGCCGCTACCGCTACCCGTACATCAACTGCACCAACTGCGGCCCGCGCTACTCGATCGTCCGCGGGGTCCCCTACGACCGGGCGATGACGACGATGGCGGTCTTCCCGATGTGTGAGCGCTGTGAGCGGGAGTACCACGATGTGCGCGACCGCCGCTTCCACGCTCAGCCAACGGCCTGTTGGGAGTGCGGCCCGCGGGTGGCGCTGGTGCATCCGGGCGAGAAGGTGACCCATCCTGACCCTGGACTGGATCCGATCAAAGCGACAGCGGCCCTGCTGCACGGGGGGGCGATCGTGGCGGTCAAGGGAATCGGGGGCTACCACCTGATGGTGGACGCCCGCAACGAGCAGGCGGTGGCGCGACTGCGCACGCGCAAGCACCGCGAGGAGAAGCCCTTCGCGGTGATGTCTCCGACCCTGGAGGCGGTGCGCGGCTACGCACAGGTGGGGGAGCGCGAAGCGGAGCTCCTGAGCAGCCCGCGACGGCCGATTGTGCTCGTACGCAAGCGGCTTGGGGAGGGGCAGGAGGCGGGCGGGGCACCGGGTGGGAGCTTCGGTGGGGACGGCCGCCCGGGCAAGGATGGGCTGCTCGCCGAGGGGATCGCACCGGGGAACCGCAGCTACGGGGCGATGCTGGCGTACACGCCGGTGCATCATCTGCTGTTCGAGGAGGGTTTCGATGTGCTGGTGGCGACCAGTGGCAACGTCTCCGACGAGCCGATCGCGTTCCGCGACGAGGAGGCGCTGGAGCGACTTGCGGGGATCGCGGATGTGTTCCTGATCGGCGAGCGCGACATCTACACGCGGGTGGACGACTCGATCGTGCGGGTGGTATGTCTGGATAGTCCCCCCACATCGGGTGGCCCTTCGCTCGAGGGTGGCCCCTCCACCCCGGGCGGTCCCCCAACTCGCAGCGAGGTCACCCCGCTGCGGCGCGCGCGCGGCTACACGCCGGAGCCGATACGGGCGCCATTTCAGCTGCCGCCGCTGCTGGCGGTGGGGCCGGAGCTGAAGAACACGATCTGCTTCACGCGGGGGGATGAGCTGTTCCTGAGCCACCACATCGGGGACCTGAAGAACGAGGCGACGATGCGCTCCTTCGAGCACGCGATCGAGCACCTCTCGATGCTGCTGGAGGTGACGCCGGGGGCGATCGCCCACGACATGCACCCGGGCTACCTGAGCACGCGCTTCGCGCTGGCGCAGGAGCAGTTGCCGACAGTGGCGGTTCAGCACCACCACGCGCACATGGCGTCGTGTATGTGCGAGCACGGCCTGGGGGGGCCGGTGGTGGGAGTGGTGTTCGACGGCACGGGGTATGGAACGGACGGGAACATCTGGGGCGGGGAGTTCCTGGTGGGGGGCTACGGGGGCTTCGAGCGGGCGGCACACCTGAGCTACTTCCGCCTGCCGGGTGGGGATCGGGCGGTGGAAGAGCCCTACAGGGTGGCGCTTGCGCTGTTGCACGAGGCGTACGGGGGGGAGCTGGGGGAGCAGGAGCTCGCGGTGGTGCGGACACGGGCACCGGAGGAGCTGGGGGTGCTGGGGCGGATGCTGCAGACGGGGGTGCGCTCGCCGTTGACGTCGAGCATGGGGCGGCTGTTCGACGGGGTGGCGGCACTGATCGGGGTGCGGGAGCACTGCCGCTACGAAGCGCAGGCGGCGATCGAGCTGGAGCAGCTCGCGCGGCCGGGCGCAGCGGGGAGGCCGTTTGCGTGGGAGCTGTGCGGTGGGGAGGGGTGGCCGTGGCGGATCGACGTGGCGCCGATGGTGCGGGAGCTGGCGGGTGAGGTGCTGGGTGGGGAGGCGCGGCGTGGGGAGGCGCGGCGTGGGGAGGCGCGGCGTGGGGAGGCGCAGCATGGGGAGGCGCAGCATGGGGAGGTGCGGCACGGGGAGGCGCGGCGCGGCGAGCCCTCGGCACTGGGGTTGCGCCGGGAGGAGGCGGCGCAGCTGAGCGTGCGCTTCCACTGCACGGTCGTGGAGATGGTGCGCGAGACGTGCGGGGCGATCCGCGAGCGGACGGGGATCGAGCGGGTGGTGCTGAGCGGGGGGGTCTTCCAGAACGAGCTGCTGTTGCGCGGCTGCCACACCGCGCTGGGGGAGGCGGGCTTTGAGGTTTATTCGCACTGTCGCGTGCCAGCCAACGACGGTGGGGTGGCGCTGGGCCAGGCGGCTGTGGCGGGATGGACCGCACGATGAGTGCTGTGGCACCAGCCTCGCTGGTACCCGCGGGGGAGCGCTTCGCGGACCTGCACTTCGCTCCGGCGCCGTCGGTCTCGGGGCCGGTACCGGGCCCGCGCTCGCAGCGGATGCTGGCCGAACAGGCGGCGCTCGAGAGTCGCGCGCGTTCGTACCCGCGCAGTGTGCCGGTGGCCTTCGAGGAGGGGCGGGGGGCGACGCTCAAGGATGTGGACGGCAACACGTACGTGGATTTCTTCGGGGGGGCGGGGACGCTCAACCTCGGCCATGGCCACCCGGTGGTGGCGGCTGCGGCGAACGCGCAGCAGCGACGTTTGGTGCATGCGCTGGACTTCCCGACGACGGCGAAGCTAACGTTGATGCGTCGCCTCAAGGAGATCCTGCCGGGGGCGCTGCGGCGCACGGCGCGCTTTCACTTCGGGGGGCCGACGGGCTCGGATGCGGTGGAGGCGGCGCTGAAGCTGGTGCGTGCGCACACGGGCCGTCGCGCGATTGTGGCGTTCCAGGGCTCCTACCACGGGATGACGGCGGACGCGCTGTCGGTCACGAGCGATGTGGGCTGTGGGGGGCCGACGGACACGGCGGTGCACTTCATGCCGTTCCCGTACTGCTACCGCTGCCCGCTGGGCCTGCGTCCGCAGACGTGTGGGTTGGCGTGCGCGAAGCTCCTGGAGAGTGCGCTGGAGGACCCCTACAGCGGGGTGCCGCGTCCGGCGGGGGTGATCGTGGAGGCGATCCAGGGGGAGGGCGGGACGGTGGTGCCGCCGCGGGGTTGGCTGGGGGAGGTGCGGGCGATCACCGAGCGCCGAGGGGTGCCACTGATCGTGGATGAGATCCAGACGGGGTTCGGGCGCACGGGGGCGATGTTCGCGTGCGAGCACGAGGGTGTGGCGCCGGACGTGATCGTGCTCTCGAAGGCGATCGGGGGGATC
This sequence comes from uncultured Solirubrobacterales bacterium, assembly GCA_963747875.1. Lineage (GTDB taxonomy): Bacteria > Actinomycetota > Thermoleophilia > Solirubrobacterales > Solirubrobacteraceae > Palsa-744. The sequence continues at coordinate 2,356,447 of CAVVGU010000001.1, read as the reverse complement.
GGGTACCCGCTGTCGGGGATCGCCTATGACGAGATCCTCGACACGTGGGAGCCGGGGGCGCACATTGGGACGTTCCGGGGCCACCAGGTCGCGATGGCGGCGGGCGCGGCGGCGATCGAGCTGATGGGGGAGCTCGATCTCCCGCGCCATGCGGGGGAGCTGGGGGAGTACGCACAGGCACTGCTGAGCGACGCGACCGCGGCGCAGGAGCTGGCGGCGGTCGGGGAGATCCGTGGGCGGGGGCTGATGATCGGGGTGGAGCTGGTGCGCGACCGCGAGAGCCGGGAGCCGTGGCCGGAGCTCGCGGCGGCGGTGCGCCGGGGGTGCTGCGAGCGGGGGCTGATCATCGAGCTGGGGGGTCACTTCGGCAACGTGGCGCGCTTCCTGCCGCCGCTGGTGATCTCCCGCGACCTGCTCAGGCGGGGGATCGAGATCTTCGTGGAGGCGCTGGGGGAGAGCGAACGGGTTCAGCTGGCTCGCTCGGGCGCAAGCGCGAGCTGATCGCCGGCGAAGGTGACACCCACGGGCTCGAGGATCACCTGCCGTGGGCCCTCCTCGACGGCGCCCCCGAGGTGCGCGTCGAGGCCGAGCTCGGCGGCGACCTCCACCACGCGATCACCGCCGCCCGGGCGGCAGTAGACGGCGAAGCCGGCGCCCATGTTCAGCGTGCTGTAGGCGGCGGCGGGGTCCATCGCGGAGTGCTCGACGAGGAACGCGAGCACTCCGGGTACGGGGGGCAGTGTGCGGATCCTGTAGGTGAGTTCGCGCTTGGGACGCATGAGCTTGAGCAGGCCGTGTCCGGTGATGTGGCTGAGGTAGGTGAGCTCGACCTGCCCGTCGCCGAGCAGCCGGCGCACGAGCTCGACGTAGAGGAAGCTGGGCGCCAGCAGCGCCTCTCCGAAGGGCTCCCCGTGGGCCCCGACACCCGGGCCTGCTCCACCGGTCTCGCGGTCGTCGTCATCGCCCCGCGTGGCGGAGTGGGTCTCACCGGGCAGCTCGGTGAGCAGTCCGTCGGGGAGTTCCCGTGCGATCCGCCGTGCGAGCGAGGCCCCGTTGGCGTGCAGGCCGCCCGAGGCGAGCAGCACGATCTCATCGCCGGGCGCGAGCTCAGCGCCGAGCAGCGGCTCGCCGGGCGGGGGGACGAAACCGACGGCGCTGCCGGCGAGCTCGATGTCATCGGGGGCGAGCAGCTCGGTGAGCGAGGGGGACTCGCCCCCGCCCCACGCGCAGTGGGCGTCGTCGCAGGCGCGGCGCCACCCCCCGAGCAGCGCGTCGGCGCGCTCGGTGTGCTCGTACCAGGCGCTCGAGCCGGTGGCGAAGTAGGCGTTGATGACGAGCGGCAGGGCACCGACGCAGATCAGGTCGTTGAGGACAGCGGCGACGGTGTCGTAGGCGACGTGGTCGAAGCGGTTGACGCCGGCGAGCTCGTGGTACTCGCGGGCGAGGATCGACTTGGTGCCGAGGGTCTCGAGCACAAACGCGAGTGTGCTGCCGGCGAAGCGCAGCACGAACGCGGGCTCCCCGCGGGAGTCGTCGAGCGCGCGTCCGCCGGTGGCGGCGAGCCAGTGGGAGGTGCCGAGGGCCACATCGAGCGCGCGGCGCTTGCCGGCGTCGAGCACGGCGTAATCGACGCCGGCGCGGCGGTAGGCGCTATGGACATCGGGGTCGGCCATGGGGGGAGCCTATCCCGCGGGGTGGGTGGAAGGGCGGGATAGCCGCCCGGGGAGGATAGAGTCGCCCGGGGAGGCAACGTGAGGGTGGGCTACCGAGTGCGTCAGACGCGGTGGGCGTCGCGCACCAGGCAGGTTGTGGCGAGCCAGCTGCCGGGCGCTCCGGTGGGGGTCAGCGGGAAGGCGAGGTCGTCGAGCAGCGCCCACATTTGAGTTTGTCTGTTAGTGTCAACCCAAGGAGGGGCCCAGCGGGTGAAGTCGGCCTCTTCGAAGGCGTGTTCGAGCGCCTCGCCGACGGCGTCGAGCCCCGGTGTGCGGATGCGGCCCCGTTTGCGGAAGCGCAGGACGCAGTGCTCGGAGGCGATCACCTCGGAGATCTCGGGATGGTCGGGCCGCACGACGCGGATGCGCATACACACAGAGTATTTACTCTGCTCTGCTGAACTCCCAGATGGCGATGAAGAGCATGATCAGCCCGAGCACGGCGATCACGCCGGCCTCGACGATCGTGGGGACGTGCCAGCCGAACCAGGTGACGCCGGGGGCGAGGGCGTGGCGGGCGGATTCGCTGATGTCGATGTGGGCGAAGATCGCGCGGCGCATCGGATCGACGGCGTAGGTGAGGGGGTCGAGGCGGTTGAGGATCGCCAGCCACTGGGGCAGCTGAGCGACGGAGAACATGGCGCCGGAGATGAAGAACATGGGCATGATCGCCATCTGCATGAGGGCCATGAAGGACTGCATCTGGGTGATGCGCGCGGCGGCCATCATGCCGAAGGCGGTGATCGCGAAGGCGAGCAGCAGCTGTAGGGCAAAGATCTCGAGGATCAGCCCGAGCTCGTAGGGGACTTCGACGAGGCCGGCGATCGCGATCACGATCACCCCCTGGAAGGCGGCGACGGTGGCGCCGCCGAAGCACTTGCCGAGCACGATCGAGGAGCGCCGCACCGGTGCAACCATCATCTCGCGCAGGAAGCCGAACTCGCGGTCCCAGACGATCGAGGCGGCGGAGAACATGGCGGTGAACATCACCGCCATGCAGAGCACGCCGGGGTAGATGAAGGTTTTGAAGTTGACGCCGTCGGTGCTCGCGGAGACGAGTGAGGAGAGCCCGGTGCCGAGCACGAACAGGAACAGGAAGGGCTGGATCAGGGCGGTGACGATGCGCAGGCGGTCGCGGCTGAAACGGATCAGCTCGCGGCGCCAAACGACCTTGATCGCGCGCAGCTCGCCGGCGAGGCTGCGCGTGGGGACGCGCACCCCCGCAACCTGGTGGACGGGCCCCGTGGTGGAGGCGGGAGCAGTCTCGGTGGCGGCCATCAGATCATCCTCCTCGCAGGGTCGGGCCTGCGGTCGGCTTGGGTGGGGCGCTCCCCGTGGCGGGCGGCGTGGACGTGACGGCGCGGGCAGCCATCAGCGCGCCATCATCCGTGCGACGTTGCGCATGTGATCGGTAGACGTCGCCTCGGCGTCGCGGATCGTAGTGCCGGTGTAGGACATGAAGACGTCGTCGAGGGAGGGGCGGGAGACGGAGACCGAGCGGATTGGCTGACCGAGCTCGGAGAACAGGCGGGGTACGAACTGCTCGCCGTCGGGGACGCCGAAGGTGACGGCGCCCTCGGCGATCGTGGCGTCGATGCCAAAGTGCCCGTGCAGGGCGGCAATCGTGGCCTGATCGTCGGGTGTGGAAATCTGCACGCGGTCCTTGCCGACGCTCGCCTTGAGCGCTTCGGGGGTGTCCAGGACGATGATGCGACCCTGGTCCATGATCGCGATGCGGTCGCAGTACTCGGCCTCGTCCATGTAGTGGGTGGTGAGGAAGATAGTGATGTCCTCGCGTCGCTTGAGCTCGTCGATGTAGCTCCAGATCGAGCTGCGCGTCTGTGGGTCAAGGCCCACGGTGGGCTCGTCGAGGAACAGCACGCGCGGTGAATGCAATAGGCCCCGTGCGATCTCCAGGCGCCGCTTCATGCCTCCGGAGAAGGTTCCGACGAGGCTCTTGCGGCGCTCCCACAGGCCGACCATCTCCATCACCTGCTGCATCCGCGGAGCGACGGTCTCGCGAGGTACGCCGTAGAGCTCGGCGTGCAGGCGCAGGTTCTGCTCGGCGGTCAAGTAGCCGTCGAGTGTGGTGTCCTGGAAGACGAGGCCGATGTTGCGGCGCACTGCATCGCGTTCTGAGACGACGTCGTGGCCGGCCACCAGCGCGGAGCCCCCGCTCGGTTTGACGAGCGTGCAGAGCATGTTGATCGTGGTCGACTTGCCCGCCCCGTTGGGCCCAAGGAACCCAAAGACCTCCGAGCGGGCGACCTCGAAGTCGATGCCGCGCACAGCCTCGAGCTCGCCGTAGCGCTTGGTGAGGCCTTTGACGGAGACGGCGTTGCCGAGAGCGGAGGTGTCGAGGCGACCGTTGGTCGAGGGGTTAGCGGTGCTTTGTGTGAGTGGGGTCATGGTTTGGGGGGCAGTGGGATTACGTCGCTATGGGAAGACGCCGTAGAGCCTGGCAGACCCTTCTGGGGGGGCCGTAGAGCCCCTGGCAGACCCCTTCGGTGGCCGTGCATCTCCGGCCCCCCGGGGTTTACGGGGACCGGAGATACCGTAGCGCGGCTCTGCCTGACTTTCAGGACTCTGGGTCCGCGCCGTCGGCGAGGATGCGGTAGAGATCGCGGCGAGCGGTGACGAGCACTTTGCGGGCCTGCTCCTGCTGCTCCTCGCTGCCGGCGCGGATGACCTGCGTGAAGGCGAACGCGACCTCGCGCATGATCTTGCCGAGCTCGTGTGCCTTGGCGCCGAGGTCGCCGCTCATCTGCTCCCACGGGGCGGGGCGCTCGGGGTCGCGCTCCTCGAGGTGGGCACGGCCGGCGTCGGTGAGCTGGAAGGCCTTGCGTCCGTCGATCTCCTCGGAACGCACGAGACCCTCGTCCTCGAGCTGCTGTAGGGCGGGGTAGACGGAGCCGGGGCTCGGACGCCAGGCGCCGTCGCTGCGCTCCTCTACCTCCTGCATGATCTGGTAGCCGTTGCGGGGCTCCTCGGCGAGCAGCAGCAGCGCCGCGGTGCGGATATCCCCGCGCCGCGCCTTGCGAGCGCCGCCGCGCCACGGCGGTCCGCTGCCTGGCCCGAACCCTCCGAAGGGGAAGCCGCCGGGGCCACTGCGCGGCCCGCGGTGATGGCGGTGTCCGCCCCGGGGGCCGCCCTCTTCATGTGCGCTCATTGCGCGCCAGAGCGAGCGCAGGTCGCTCTGGAGTGAGCGCAGGTCAAAGGCCTCGCCACGGTCGCAGCAGGGACCCTCTGTGGTTGCGTATATCGCATGGGAATGCATATCTAACTCCTATCGTTGAACATCACGATAGTAACACGATATATCGCCGAATGTCAAGGAAGCCAACTTTCCCTTACAGCTGGGGCAGCGGGAACCATCTGAGACGGAATGGAGTCTGTGAGCGCCTGCCCGTCCACCTCGAAACCCATCTCAGGTGCAGCGAGAGCCATCTGGGACGCAATGGAGCCTATTCAGCGCCTGCCCGTCCACCTCGAAGCGGGAGCCATCTGGGACGGAATCGGGTCTGGTCGCCGAGCCGATGGCTCAGTGGCGGAAGTGGCGAACGTCGGTGGCGACCATTGCGATGCCGGCGGCGTCGGCCGCGGCGACGACCTCCGCGTCGCGCACGGATCCTGCGGGCTGGATGATCGCGCTGACACCTGCGTCGATCGCGAGCTGGGGGCCGTCGGCGAAGGGGAAGTAGGCGTCGGAGGCGAGCACCGCGCCGGCGAGGCGGTCAGGCTGGGTGGCCTGGGCCTTCTCGACGGCGATCCGCACGGCATCCACGCGGCTCATCTGTCCGGCGCCGATCCCAACGGTGGCGCTACCGTTTGAAGATCCGCCAGCGGCGAGCACGATCGCGTTGGAGCGGACGTGACGGCAGACGGTCCAGGCGAACAGCATGTCCTCCCACTGCGCCTCGGTGGGGGCGGTGGCGGTGAGCACGCGCATCTGCTCGCGTGTCTCGCTCACGACGTCGCGGGTCTGCACGAGCTGGCCCCCGAGGACGGGCTTGCCTTCGGCCTCGCGGAGGGGCGGCGGCCACTGCGCGAGCTCCAGCAGGCGCACGTTCTTCTTCTCGGTCAGGACCGCCAGCGCGTCCTCGTCGAAGCCGGGGGCGAGCAGCACCTCGATGAACTGCTGGGAGAGCGCTTGTGCGAAGGCGCGGTCGACACGCCGGTTGACGGCGATCACGCCCCCGTAGGCGCTCTGGGGGTCGCAGGCGAAGGCGCGCTCGTAAGCGATCTGGCCGCTCTCCCCGAGGGCGCAGCCGCAGGGGTTGTTGTGCTTGACGATCGCGCACCCCGCGCCGGTGAGGTCCTCGAGCAGTTCGCGCGCGGAGCTGAGGTCGAGCAGGTTGTTGAACGAGAGCTCCTTGCCGTGCAGTTGCTCCACGCCGTCTAGCAAGTGCGTGGGCGAGCCGACGCGGGCGTAGAAGGCGGCGCGCTGGTGGGGGTTCTCGCCGTAGCGCAGGTCGCTCACCTTCTCGTAGGCGTCGCGCCAGTGGGGCGGGAAGCCTTCGTGGTAGGTGCGCAGTGCGAACCACGTCGAGATCGCGGCGTCGTAGCGGGCGGTGAGCGCAAACGCTTCGGCGGCGAGCCGCTCGCGGGTTGCGAGCGAGAGCCGTCCGCCGGACTCGCCCAGCTCGGCGAGCACGCCCTCGTAGTCGGCGGGATCCACGACGACGGCGGCGAAGGCGTGGTTCTTGGCGGCGGCACGGATCATGGTGGGGCCGCCGATGTCGATGTTCTCGACGATCTCCGCGGCGTCGGCATCGCCGCGGGCGACGGTCTGCTCGAACGGGTAGAGGTTCACGCACACCAGATCGACCGGCTCGATCCCATGCTCGGCGGCGGCCCCCAGATGCTCATCGCTGTCGCGCAGCGCGAGCAGGCCCGCGTAGAGGCGGGGGTGCAGAGTCTTCACGCGCCCGTCCATCATCTCGGGGAAGCCCGTGAAGTCCTCGATCGCGCGCACCGGCAACGCGGCGTCCGCGAGCGCGCGCGCGGTGCCCCCCGTGGAGACGATCTCTACGCCCAGCTCGACCAGGCCGCGGGCGAAGTCGACGATCCCGGCCTTCTCGGAGACCGACAGCAGTGCACGGCGTACGCGCACCTCGCCGGGCTTGCTGCGCTCGATCTTGGGGAGAGCGCTCAAGCGGCGATTGGGTGTCGCTGCGCGACGATTCGCCGCACGGCCTCGGGCAGCAGTGTGTGCTCGAGCGGGCGCAGGGCCCGCAGCACCTCGGCCGGATCGGCGGCGTTCGGCAGCGATACCGAGCGCTGCGCGATGATCGGTCCGGTGTCGATGCCGGCGTCGACGTAGTGCACGGTGACACCGAAGGTCTCCTCACCGTTGGCGAGCGCCTGCTCGATCGCATGCAGGCCGGGGTAGGCGGGCAGCAGCGATGGGTGTACGTTGATCACCGCTTCCGGAAAGTGTGCGAGGAAGCGCTCGCTGAGCAGCTCCATGAACCCGGCGAGCACGATCAGGCGCGCCCCGCGACTGGACAGCCAGGCTGCCAGCGCCTCGTCGCGTGCTTCGCGGTCGTGGTACTCGGTGCGTGCGAAGACGGCTGTGGGTACCCCATGGTCCTCGGCGCGCGCCAGGGCGGGCGCCGAGGCGACGTTGGAGGCCACTGCGACGATCTGAGCCTCATGCCCATGCACGGTGTCCAGCAGTGCCTGGAGATTCGTGCCAGTTCCGGATACGAGTACCGCGATTGGAGACGGCTCCTCGAAGTGGCTGACACGAGCTGGCATTTGGCCTGTGACGATAACGGACGGGTCGGCAAGAACCATGCCTCAAACCTCGACCAGCGGCAGCGCCGGCCCGGCGGGCTCCTCCAGGGCGTACTTGCCGTTCGCCTCACCGGTGCCGTCCAGGGGATATTCGCCACTGAAGCAGGCATCGCAGTGGGTGGCACGCGAGGCCCCCACGGCCTCGTAGACGCCGGCGAGGGAGAGGTAGTGCAGGGAGTCGCACCCCAGCTCGGCGGCGACCTCGTCGGTGGTACGCCCGTGGGCGATCATCTCCTCGCGGGTGGACATGTCGATCCCGTAGTGGCAGGGGTGCTTGATGGGGGGGGCGGAGATCCGCATGTGCACCTCGCGGGCGCCGGCGTCGCGCAGCATCTGCACGATCTGGCGGGTCGTGTTGCCGCGCACGATCGAGTCGTCGACCACGACCAGGCGCTGCCCGGCGATCACCTCGGGGAGGGGGTTGAACTTCAGACGCAGCCCGTGCTTGCGCAGCTCCTGCCCGGGCTGGATGAAGGTGCGGGCGACGTAGCGGTTCTTGACGAAGCCATCGTCCTGGGGGATGCCGCTGGCGCGCGCCAGGCCGCGGGCGGCGGCGTTGCCGGAGTCGGGCACGGCGATCACGAGGTCGGCCTCCACGGGTGCCTCGCGCCACAGGATCTCGCCCATGCGCCCCCGTGCGACCTGCAGCGCCTGGCCGTTCATGCGCGAGTCGGGGCGGGCGAAGTAGATGTACTCGAACACGCAGAACGCCTTGCGCGCGCCGGGGTGCACGATGCGGCTGCGCAGGCCGTCGGCGTCGAGCGTCACCAGCTCGCCCGGCTGCACGTCGCGCAGGTGACGCGCCCCGATGATGTCGAAGGCGCAGGACTCGCTGGCTACGCAGTAGTGCACCCCGTCTCTCGCACCCTCCGCTTCTCCGGCGCTGGATCCCCACTCCGGCTGCGGCACCCCGTCACCCGCGCCCGCTCCGGCGCTGGTCCCCCCCTCCTGCTGCACGCTCAACTCTCCACTCTGCCCTAACGGCTTCGCGCCCGTCCCCGCGCCACTGTGGGGTTCCAGCACACCGAGCGCGAGTGGACGCAGGCCGTGGGGGTCGCGGAACGCGAGCACGCGATCCTTGGTCATCGCCACGATCGAGAAGGCGCCGCGCAGGCGGGGGAGCACGTCGGCGATCGCGTCCTCGACCCGCTCCGCGGGGTGGGTGGCGATCAGAGCGGCGATGATCTCCGAGTCGGAGGTCGAGCTGAACGTGACCCCGCGCTCCAGTAGCTCGCGCTGCAGCTGCAGGGCGTTGATGAGGTTGCCGTTGTGCGCCAGGGCGAGCTCGCGGTGGGATCCGTGGGTGCCCTCGGAGCGCTGCACGGGCTGTGAATTCTCCCAGGCGTTGGAGCCGGTGGTGGAGTAGCGCACGTGCCCGATCGCGAGATCTCCGGCGAGCGTGCGTAGGTCGTGCTCGCCGAATACCTGGCTGACGAGGCCGAGCTCACGGCGGGTGACGATCTGTCCCCCGAGATCGGCGGCGGCAATCCCGGCCGACTCCTGGCCGCGGTGCTGGAGCGCGTACAGCGCGAAGTAGGAGAGCCGCGAGACCTCGTGCCCCGGTGCGCATATGCCAAAGACGCCGCACTCGTCGCGCGGCCCATCGCGATCCTCGGCGCGGCCGGGGGTGGGCCTCACACGCACAAGCTAGCAGCCTCGCTCGGTGCGCCCGCCTCATCGGAGATACCACTGGCGAGGCGGGGATTCGCTGTGAGAGACGGAGTCATCCGAACAGCTCCGCCAAGGCCCCGTGCGCCTCTGCCAACTCGTCGAGGGCGATGCTCAGTGTCTCCCCTGCGATCGCGATGCTCAGGGTATCTGCGCTCACACACCCCAGCACCTCCAGCGGCACACGCTTGGCGAGCTCAGCCAGTGCCGCGGACGGCCCGGATATGACAAATCCCCCCGGCCCCTCGCCGAAGAGCCGCGCCCAGGGGTTCGGGGAATCGCCGAGTGTAAGCGTGGCGCCGCGTCCGCCGGCCAAGCAGCACTCGACCACCGCCACAGCGAGCCCCCCCTCGGCGATGTCGTGAGCGCTGCTCAAGCTCCCCCCGCGCACTGCCTCGCGCACGGCGTCGTGGGCGGCCAGCACTGCCTCCATGTCGATCTCGGGTAGCCCGTCGGGGAGGGCTTCGCCGCGCAGCTTGGCGAGCTCGCTCGCGGCGAGCGCGGGGGAGAACGCTCCGAGCAGCGCGACTGTGTCTCCCTCCCGTGCGAACCCCAGCCGCCCCGCGCGCGCAGCGTCGGGCAGGCGCCCGACCATCCCCACCACAGGCGTGGGGTAGATCGGGCCGGCGGGACCCTCGTTGTAGAGGGAGACGTTGCCCCCCACGATCGGCGCCTCCAGGGCCCGGCAGGCGTCCCCGAGGCCGCGCACCGATTCGCTGAGCTGCCAGGCGATATGGGGCTTCTCGGGGTTGCCGAAGTTGAGGTTGTTGGTTGTCCCCAAGGGCTGCGCTCCCACGCAGGCGAGGTTGGCGGCGCACTCCAGGGCGGCCGCGATCGTGCCGCGGTAGGGATCGGCGGCGACGCGGCGGCCGTTGCCGTCGATGCTGACCGCGAGGGCCGGGAGAGGCCCGTCCTGCTCCCCCGCGCTGGATGTCTCACCGGCGCCGCTCGCATTGGCGGGTTCGGGGCGCAGTGCGAGCACCGCGGCGTCGGCTTGCTCGGGGCGGCGCACGGTGCGTGACTGCACGATTGCGTCGTACTGCTCGAAGAGCGCGCGGCGCGAGGCGATGTTGGGGGAGCGCAGCAGCGCCAGCAGCGTCTCCCGGGTGGATGCGCCGGGGGCGAGCGTGGCCGCGGGAGGCGGGGGGTAGATCGCGTGGGTGGGCTTCTCCGGAACGAGGTCATACAGCGGGCAGTCGTCCACCAGCGCCCGCACGGGCATGTCCCCGACGAGCCGCTCCCCGTCGAAGACCCGCATGTGGCGAGTCTCGGTGACGGTCCCGATCGCGGCGCCGCCCACCTCCCACTTCTCGCATAGCTCCAGCACCGCGGGCACATCCTCGGGAGCCACCACACACAGCATCCGCTCCTGGGACTCGGAGACCATGATCTCGAACGGCTCCATTCCGGGCTCACGCAGGGGAATCTGCGCCACGTCGAGATCGAGGCCAACCTCCCCCTTGGAGGCCATCTCCGCGGCCGATGAGGTTAGGCCCGCCGCTCCGAGGTCCTGCAGGGAGACCAGCAGCCCCCGCTCCAATAGCTCCAGGGAGCACTCCATCAACTTCTTCTCCGCGAACGGGTCGCCGACCTGGACGGTGGGACGGCGGTCTTCGTCCCCCTCGCCGTGCTCTGCTGAAGCCAGCACGGAGGCGCCCCCGATCCCGTCGCGCCCGGTCGAGGCCCCGAACAGCACGACCACGTTGCCCACCCCTGCCGCCGCGCTGCGGACCAGCCGCGTGCGCGTGCAGAGACCGAGCGCCATCGCGTTCACAAGGCAGCTCTGCTCGTAGGGGGCCTCGAAATAGACCTCACCCCCGACGGTCGGCACCCCGATCGAGTTGCCGTAGTGCCCGATCCCGCGGACCGCCCCGTCGAGCAGGTAGCGCGCGCGGGCTCCCTGCCTCACACCACTCTCCTGCCCCCCCCAATCCTGAGGATGGTGATGGGGATCGTCACCGCCTCCCCCATCGGGGTGGTGATGTGGGTCAAAGTGAGGTTCGTCACCACCCCCCTCATCGTGGGGGTGGTAATGGGGATCGAGATGCGGCTCGCCGAAGCGCAATGAGTCGAGCACCGCGATCGGGCGGGCTCCGATCGCGAAGATGTCGCGCAGGATGCCCCCCACCCCGGTGGCCGCCCCCTGGAAGGGCTCAACTGCGCTCGGGTGGTTGTGGGACTCCACCTTGAACGCGCACACCAGGCCGCCCCCCACGTCCACCGCCCCGGCGTTCTCTCCCGGGCCCATCACCACGCGGGGACCCTCCGTGGGTAGTGTGCGCAGCAGCTTCTTGGAGTGCTTGTACGCGCAGTGCTCGCTCCACAGCAGCGAATACATCGCCAACTCCACCTGATTCGGCGCCCGCCTCTGATGCTCGCAGACGAGCTCGTACTCGGCCCGTGTGAGGCCCAGCGCGAGGGCATCCTCGACCGTCGGGAGCACGGCGCTCTCAGGCATCGGCCAACCCTCGCGCTGAGGTGCCCGACCGGTGCGGCGGTAGGCGAATGCTGCTCTCAGGCATGCGCACCCTCCACGGCGAGGCGCATCGATTCGAAGATGCACAGGCCGTCTGTTGAGCCGGTCAGCGCATCCACCGCGTGCTCGGGGTGGGGCATTAGGCCGAATACGTTGCCCGCCGCGTTGCGCACCCCCGCGATGTCGCGCAGGGAGCCGTTGAAGTTATGCCCGGGCGCGTAGCGCAGTACCACCTGGCCGCCCCGCTCCAGCTCATCGAGTGTCGGCTCGTCGGCGTAGTAGCGCCCCCAAGAGTGCTTGGCCGGAATGCTCAAAGACTCTTGTTTGGCCGCGCGGGTAAAGGCACTGTCGGGGTTGACGACATCGAGGGCGACTTGGCGGAAGGTGAAGCGCAGGTTTGCGTTGGGTAGTAGGGCGCCCGGCAGGAGATGGGCCTCGCAGAGTACCTGGAAGCCGTTGCAGATCCCCAGCACCAGACCGCCCTCCCGGGCGAACTCGATGACCGCCTCCATCGCCGGCGCAAAGCGCGCGATCGCTCCTGCTCTTAGATAGTCGCCGTAGGAGAAGCCGCCGGGAACGACGATCGCGTCGGCGCCCCTGAGATCGCGCTCGCCGTGCCAAAGCAACTCCGCGTCCCCCACCCGGCGGGCGGCTTGAAGCGCGTCCACCTCATCGCAGGAGCCGGGGAACTGAAGGACGCCGAACTTCACCGCAGCCTCGCCACTGCCTCGGCGTCCGCCGGGTCGATGCGCTCGAGCCCGGGGATACCGTCGAAGTCACTATCGGGACTGAGGATCGCATTGATGTCGCGGTTCAGTGCTTGGGCGGCGAAGATCGCATCGCGCATGTCGAGCTGCTCGTAATCGGACCACAGGTCGAGAGCGCGTTCGAGGTCGCTCGGCTCGACCACGTGCAGCCGGCACATGTCGGCGATGTCACGCGCCGAGGCGGCGGCGTCGCGACGAGCCACCGTCTTTCTGCCCCGCACGTACGTGAACTCGTGGATCAACTCGACACTGGCCTCCCCGGCGAGCTGCCCATCTCTCATATCGCGCAGAGCGGCTCGACACGGCTCGCGATAGAGGTGCTCGCCGCCGAGCGCATAGACGAACACGCCCGTGTCGAAGAGGAAGCGACGCACTCGGGGGTCAGTCGTAAGTGTCGAGGATGCGCATGGCGCTCGCGTACCTGTCATCGAGCATCTGCTTCTTCATCGCCGGCCAGTCATCGACCGGCATCGGCGGTGCCGCGAGCAGTTTGTCGATCGCCGTGGCGCGCACATCCTGAACGCGTGAGAGCTTTTCGTCGATCGCCTCGCGGATCAGGGCTCCCATCGAGATGCCCCGCTGCGCCGCCACTTCGCGGAGGTGCCGGTGCAGATCGTCGTCAAGTAGAAGCTGGGTGCGACGCGTCAGCTGCGGCATATCGACACTGTAGCATGCACATGAGCAGACACACATGCACATACGACCTTTCAAATCGCTCCAGCATGGGTCAGCAGCTGCCGTCGAGCAACTGGACCTCGTAGTCCTCGACGAGCGGGTTGGCGAGCAGCTTCTCGCACATCGATTGCAGCTTTGCGGGGTCCTCGACGTCGAGCTCGACGAGACGCCCGACGTGCACGTTCGCCACGCCCACGAAGCCGAGCGCTGGCAGCGCTCGCTGCACCGCCTCGCCCTGGGGGTCGAGGATGCCCGCCTTGGGGCGGATCAGCACTCGCGCGCGCATCACGCGCCCGAACGCTCGAGCCACACCCCGAAGGGCTCCCCCGTGATCCGCTCGTACGCCTCGATGTACCTCGCGCTGGTGCCCTGCACCACGTCCTCGGGGATCGCCGGTGCCGGTGGGCGCTTGTCCCAGCCGCTGCCCGCGGCCCAGTCGCGCACGTACTGCTTGTCGAAGCTCGGCTGGCCGCGTCCGACCTCGAAGTCCTCAGTGGGCCAGTAGCGCGAGGAGTCCGGGGTCAGCACCTCGTCGCCCACCACGAGCTCGCCATCGTCGTCGAGTCCGAGCTCGAACTTCGTGTCCGCCAGGATCACCCCCCGCGTGCGGGCGTGCTCGGCAGCGAACGAGTACAGGGCGAGCGAGACCTCCCGCACCCGCTCCATCAGCGCGCGGTCGCCCACCAGCTCCGCCGCGCGCTCGAAGTCGATCGCCTCGTCGTGGCCCACCTCCGCCTTCGTGCTCGGCGTGAAGATCGGCTCCGGCAGCCGCTCGCTCTCGCGCAGGCCGGCCGGCAGCGCGATCCCCGAGACGGCGCCCGTCGCCTGATAGTCCTTCCAGCCGGAGCCCGTGATGTAGCCGCGCACCACGCACTCCACCGGCAGCATCTGGAGCTTGCGCACCACCAGCGCCCGCCCGCGGGCCTCCTCGGGAACGCCCTCCGTCGCGGAGATCAGGTGGTTGGCCACGATCTCCTTGGTGCGCTCGAACCAGAAGACCGACAGGCCCGTCAGGACCTTGCCCTTGTCTGGGATCGGCGTGGGGTGGACCGCGTCGTAGGTCGAGATCCGGTCGCTCGCCACCATCAGCAGGCGGTCGGGGTGGGCGGGACCGAATGCATACATCTCGCGCACCTTGCCGCTGGCGATCAGGGGCAGGTCGGCGAGCGCGGTCATGGCCCTGACTCTACCGGCGCAGGCGGCGCAGGGGATGGGCCGGCATGGGGTGCGGGGGGAGGGCAGGCGGGAGCGTGGGAACAACGGTGCGGGCTGCGCGCTCCGGTGCTGGCGGGCGCCTCGAAACGCCGGCGTGCTCAGGCGATCGCGTCCAGGCGGGCCACGATCTCGTGGGCGTAGCGGACGTAGCGGCTGTAATCGAAGATCGCATCCAGGTCGAGGGGCGCCGCGGCGGGCTCTGCCGCGATCAGCTCGCGCAGGGGAGTGCCCGTGTCCCACGCCTCCTGCGCGGTGCGCTGCACGATCCGGTACGCCTCGTCGCGCTTCATACCCACCTCGCCGTCGGGTCCGAGGCCGCCCTTCACCAGCGCCAGCAGTAGCGCCTGGGAGAAGAGTGCGCCGTGGGTCAGGTCGAGGTTCGCGCGCATCCGCTCGGCGTGGACCACCATGCCCTCCACCAGCCTGATCGCGCGCTGCTGGATGTAGTCGATCAGGATCGTCGAGTCCGCGAGCACCACCCGCTCCACCGAGGAGTGCGAGATGTCGCGCTCGTGCCACAGCGCCACGTTCTCGAGGCCCGCCTGCGAGTTGCCCCGCAGGACGCGTGCGAGGCCCGTGATCTGCTCGCTCTTGATCGGGTTGCGCTTGTGCGGCATCGCGCTCGAGCCCTTCTGGCCGGCCGCGAACGGCTCCTCGACCTCGCGCACCTCCGTGCGCTGCAGGTGGCGGACCTCCGTCGCGAAGCGCTCCATCCCCGCCGCCGCCAGCGCGATCGCCTGCAGCAGCTCCGCGTGGCGGTCGCGCGCGACCACCTGCGTGGAGACCGGCTCGCGCTCCAGACCCAGGCGCGCTAGCACGCGCTCCTCGAAACGCGGCGAGGTGGCCGCGTAGGTGCCCACCGCGCCCGAGAGCGCACCCACCGCGGCCTGCGCGAAGGCCCGTTTGAGGCGCACCGCGTTGCGCTGCGCCTCAAACGCGAAGCCCGCCAGCTTCACCCCGAACGTCGTCGGCTCCGCGTGCACCCCGTGCGTGCGCCCGACGCACACCGTGTCCACGTGCTCCCGCGCGCGTACGATCAGCGCGCCCGCCAGCGCGCGGGCGCCCGCCAGCACGATCTCACCCGCCGCGCGCAGTTGCAGCGCGAGCGCCGTGTCCAGCACGTCGGAGGAGGTCAACCCGTAGTGGATCCAGCGGCCCGCCTCACCCGCGCTCGACGCCAACACGTCCACGAACGCCGCCACGTCGTGATCGGTCGTGCGCTCCCGCTCGTTCACCGCCGCCACCGTGAACGTCGCCGCGCGGATCGCCTCGAGCTCGGCCGGGGTGGGTCCACCGCCCTCGACCGAAGCCGGTTGAGTCTCCGTTTCGCCCAGCAGCCTCGGGAGCTCCTCGCACGCCGCCACCTCCACGCGTCGCCACGCCTCCATGCGCGACTCGTCCGTCCAGATCGCTCCCAGCTCGGGGCGGGTGTAGCGCTCAATCACGCCGGTTGCCCTTCGTCGCCGGCCGGGGGGTGGTCGGGAGGGGGGCCTGCCCCCCTCGCGCTAAAAGCTCCGGGCTGGTGTAGAGCTCGATCATCTCATCGCATTATCGCCGACCGGCCTTCCGGGCCGGTCGGCGCACGCTTACGCGGTGAGGATCTGCGCGGCGAGGATCGCTGCGTTGCGCGCGTTGTTGAGGCCCACGCACGCGACCGGCACACCGGGGGGCATCTGCACGATCGAGAGGATCGCGTCCAGCCCCCCCGCCGCGCTCAGGCGGCCCGAGAGGGGGACCCCGACCACCGGCAGGTCGGTGTGGGCTGCGACCGCGCCCGGCAGCGCCGCGGAGATGCCCGCCCCCGCGATGATCACGCGCAGGCCGCGCATCTGTGCGTTCTTCGCGTACTCCGCCACCACATCCGGTTCGCGGTGCGCCGACATCACCCGCAGCTCGTGCAGGATCTCCCGTGCTTCGAGCTCCGCCGCGGCCTTCTGCATCTCCTCCATGTCGCTCTTGGAGCCCATCACGATCCCCACCCGGGGGGCGTCCACGTCGAGCTCTGCGAGCTGCGTGCGCACATCCGTCTCCGTCAACGGGGTCGCGATCGGGGTCACCTCACCCACGCTCCACCTCCGGCTCCAGCCCGTACGACTCCTCCAACCACTGCTCGAGCCGGGGCAGGCTGGGGTCGGCCTCCACCTGGGCGGCGATGTCACCGCGCATCTGCATGCCCGCGAAGGAGATCATCCGCGCCGCAGCATACGCCGACTCGCGCGCCGCCCCCGCGTCCACCCCGAAGCCCGTCACGTTCAGCACGCGCCCCCCCGCCGTCACGATCGCGCCGTCGTCGCGCAGCGCCGTGCCCGCGTGGGTCACCTCCACATCCTCCGGGATTCGATCCAGACCGGCGATCTGCTCGCCGCTGGAGGACGACGCCGGATAGCCCGCGCTCGCCAGCGTCACCGTCACGGCCCACTCCGGGGACCACTGCGGGAACCGCGCTTCGTCGCTTTCGTCGCGCCCGTTGAGCAACCCCCCCGAGCGCGCCGCGCAGAACAGCAGATCCAGCAGATCTGTCTCCAGGCGCGGCAGCAGTGCCTGTGCCTCGGGGTCGCCGAAGCGCACGTTGTACTCCAGCACCAGCGGGCCCTCCGCGGTCAGGATCAGCCCGGCGTACAGCACCCCGTGGTAGGGGGTCCCGCGTTTGCGCATCCACTTGACGATCGGATCGTGGACCAGCTGTGAAAGTTCCCACTCCGCTTCGTTCTCCATCTCCGCCACCGGCGTGTAGGCCCCCATCCCGCCTGTGTTCGGGCCGCGGTCGCCATCGAAGATGCGCTTGTAGTCGCGCGCCGGGCGCAGCGGCCACGCGGTCACCCCGTCGCACAGTGCCAGCAGCGAGATCTCCCTGCCGGTGAGGCGCTCTTCCACCACTGCGCTCGGGCCGGTGTCCGGGTCGGCCGCAGCGGGGCCGGCAGGGCCGGGTGGGGATCCACCGGCCTGGGCCGGGCTGGAGCCCGCGGGCACGGATGCGGCGTCGGAGTGAGCAACTGTGGGCGCCGGACGGGAGTGGGTTGGGCCTCCGGCGAATCTCCCCTCCACGAAGATCTCCCGCAGCGCCTCCAGCGCCCGCTCGGCGGAGTCCGCCACCGTCACCCCCTTGCCCGCTGCGAGGCCATCGGCCTTCACGACCACCCCCGGGTTGGCCAGCTCCGCCACCGCCGCCTCGCCCTCCTCGAGCGTGTGGACGTGACGCCAGCGCGCCGTCGGCACACCCGCTTCCTCCATCGCCTGCTTCGCAAACGCCTTCGAGCTCTCCAGGCGCGCCGCCGCCGCGCTCGGGCCGAACGCCAGATGACCCCGCTCGTTGAGCGCATCCACGAGGCCGCCCACCAGCGGTGCCTCGGGCCCCACCACCGTGAAGTGGATGCCCTCCCGCTCCACCGCCGCCACGATCCCCGCGATGTCATCCGCCGCGACGTCAAGCAGGCGCGCGTCCTGCGCGATGCCCGCGTTGCCCGGGGCGCACAACAGCTCCGGCTTCTCCCACGAGCGCCCGAGGCCCCGCACCAGCGCATGCTCGCGCCCCCCGCTGCCCACAACCAGGACCCTCATGTCACAGGGACGCTATGAGGTTGTCCACGGGAATCGCCGTGAGCGTCTCGTAGCTCACCGTGCCGCGCGAGCCGAGCTCCAGCGAGACTCGCGCCATCGTCTGCTCGTCCGGCGCCTCCACGATGCTCACGAAGTCGAAGCGCCCCAGCGTCGCCCACTGCGCCTTCACCTGCGCGCCGAGCTGCTCGACCTCTTTGTTCACCTCGTGGATCCGCTGCGGGTTGTTCTTGACCGTCTGCACGCCCTCCGGCGTGAGGTTCGCGAGCATGATGTACGTCGGCATCGGACTCCTCCTGGGGTTGCGGTGAGAGCTTCGTGGGAACTCGCAGAGACAATCCAGATTAGACCTCAACTTGGAATCGTGGCAGCAGCCTGGATTGGCTGGAATGTCAGTCCGCCGTCGGCCGCGTCCACGCGGATCGCGTCGCCCGGGCGCAGCCTGCCTTCGAGCAGCTCCACCGCGAGGCGGTCGGTGAGCTGCTTCTGGATCACCCGGCGCAGCGGGCGCGCCCCGTAGGTGGGGTCGTAGCCGAGCTCCGCGATCAGCTCCCGCGCGGCGTCGGTGAGCTCTACATCCACGCCGCGCTCGCGCACGCGCGCGATCACGCGCGCCGTCTGCAGCTCCACGATCCGCCCGATCTGGGAGCGCGTGAGCGAGCGGAAGCGCACGATGTCGTCGAGGCGGTTGACGAACTCCGGTTTGAAGTGCTCGAGCAGCGCGTCGCGCAGCTTCGCGTCCGCCGCCGCCGAGGCGCTCGCCCCCCCCGGGCGCGGGGAGTCGGCCGGGTAGGGAGTGCCCACCCCGCCCGCCTGCTCGGGGTCGAGGCCCACCTCCGGCGGCGGCTCGGGGCCGACGCGGATGTTCGAGGTCATGATCAGCACCGTGTTCTTGAAATCCACCGTGCGCCCCTGCCCGTCGGTGAGGCGGCCGTCGTCCATCACCTGCAGCAGTGTGTTGAACACGTCGGGATGCGCCTTCTCGATCTCGTCGAGCAACACCACCGAGTACGGGCGCCGGCGTACCGCCTCGGTCAACTGGCCCCCCTCCTCGTAGCCCACGTAGCCCGGGGGCGCCCCCACCAGGCGCGAGGCGGTGTGCTTCTCCATGTACTCCGACATATCGATCCGGATCATCGCGTCCTGCGAGTCGAACATGAACTCCGCCAGCGCCCGCGCCAGCTCGGTCTTGCCGACCCCCGTCGGGCCGAGGAACAGGAACGTCCCGATCGGGCGGTCCGGGTCCTGCAGCCCCGCGCGCGAGCGCCGCAGCGCGCTCGCCACCGCCTCCACCGCCTCGTCCTGGCCGACAACGCGTTCGTGCAGGCGCTCCTCCATGTGGATCAGCTTCTCCACCTCCCCCTCCAACAGGCGACTCACCGGAATTCCCGTCCAGCGCGCCACCACCTCCGCGACGTCGTCCGCGTCGACCTCCTCCTTCAGGAACACCGGCGCCGCGGGGCCCCCCGCGATCTGCGCGCTTTGTTGGCCGCCGGCCCCCTCGCCGGCTGCGATATCGCCGACCACAGTCGAGTCGCCGCCCGCCGCGGCCGCTGCGCTCGCCGTGGTCTCGCCACCACGCGACCCCACCGAGCCGCCCTCCAGGGCGGCCAACTCCCTCTCCAATTCGGGGATCTCCCCGTAGCGCAGCTCCGCCGCGCGCTGCAGGTCGGCCGCGCGCTCCGCCCGCTCCGCCTCCACGCGTGCCTCCTCGAGGCGCGCCTTTTTGTCACGGATCCCCTGGATTGTCTGCTTCTCGGACTGCCATTGGGCCTTCATCGCGTCCGAGCGCTCGCGCAGCTCCGCCAGCTCGCGCTCGATCGCCTCGCGGCGCTCTGCGGAGGACTCGTCGGTCTCCTTCGCCAGCGAGGTGAGCTCGATCTCCAGCTGCATCACGCGGCGGTCCACCTCGTCGATCTCCGTCGGCAGCGAGTCGATCTCGATCCGCAGCTTGCTCGCCGCCTCGTCGATCAGGTCGATCGCCTTGTCCGGGAGGAAGCGGTCCGCGATGTAGCGGTCCGAGAGCGTCGCCGCCGCGATCAGCGCGCTGTCCTGGATGCGCACCCCGTGGTGGACCTCGTAGCGCTCCTTCAGGCCCCGCAGGATCGCGATCGTGTCCTGCACGCTCGGCTCCCCCACCAGCACCGGCTGAAAGCGCCGCTCGAGCGCCGCGTCCTTCTCTATGTGCTTGCGGTACTCGTCCAGCGTGGTCGCCCCCACGCAGCGCAGTTCCCCGCGCGCGAGCATCGGCTTGAGCAGGTTCGCCGCGTCCACCGCCCCTTCCGCCGCGCCCGCCCCCACGATCGTGTGGAGCTCGTCCAGGAACAGGATCACCGTCCCGCGCGCGTCCGAGACCTCCTTCAGCACCGCCTTCAAACGGTCCTCGAACTCGCCCCGGTACTTCGCCCCCGCGATCAGCGAGCCCATGTCGAGTGCGATCACCCTCCGTTCCCGCAGGGACTCCGGGACGTCGCCCGCCACGATCCGCTGCGCGAGGCCCTCCACGATCGCCGTCTTGCCCACCCCCGGCTCCCCAATCAGCACGGGGTTGTTCTTCGTGCGCCGCGAGAGCACCTGGATCACCCGCCGGATCTCCTCGTCGCGTCCAATCACCGGGTCGAGCGCCCCCTCCTCCGCGAGCTCCGTGAAGTCGCGTCCGAAGCGCTCCAACGCCTGGTACTTCTCCTCCGGGCTCTGGTCCGTCACATGGTGCGGGCCCCGTACCTCCGCGAGTGCCGCGAGCAGGCGCTCGTGGCTCGCCCCCACCGAGCGCAGCGCGGCCCCCGCGCGGTCCTTCTCCTCGGAGAGCGCCAGCAGGAGGTGCTCCGTGGAGATGTACTCGTCCGAGAGCTTGCGCGCCTCGCTCTCCGCGGCACGCAGCACCGCCACGAGCTCCGAGGAGGGCTGGCCGCCCTCCGTGGAGGAGCCCTCGCCGAGGCGCGGGAGTTCGTTCAGCGCGCGGTCCGTCTCGGCGCGCAGCGCGGGCACCGACGCGCCCAGCTTGGCTAGCACCGGAAGTACGACGCCGCCTGTGGCTCCCGTCCCGCCCGCGGTCCCCACCCCGCCCGCTGGGGCGCCGTCGCCCCCGGTGCCGACGCCCCCGGAGGCGCTCAGCAGCACCGCGAGCAGGTGCACCGGGGTCACCTGCGGGTTGCGTCGCTCCTGCGCCAGGCGCGCCGCCGCAGCGAGCGCCTCCTGGGACTTGATCGTCAGGCGGTCGGGCTGCATTACCGCTCTAGACTGACACATACGATGGAGATCGGTATGGGAGGCTCGCGATAGCTCGGGGAGCAGAGCTCGGCGGTGCCCTGCGGGCCCGCGGAGGGGGCGAGCTTGGCGGCGCCGTGAAGCCCCGCCTGCGCGGGGTCTCACACCAGTACGCCTTCTTCGTCTCCCTCGCCTGCGGGGTCGGCCTGATCCTCGCCGCCTCCGGGGGCCGCGCGCGGGTGGCGGCCGCGATCTACGCCGCCGCGGTCTCCGCGCTGCTCGGGACCAGCGCCCTCTACCACCGCGTTACCTGGCGCCCCCGCGCACGGCGCTGGATGCGGCGCCTCGACCACTCCATGATCTTCGTGCTCATCGCGGGGACGTATACGCCTGTGGCCCTCCTGGCCCTCAGTGGCTCGCTTTCGCGCATTGTGCTGGTCGTGGTCTGGGCTGGGGCCGGCGCGGGGATCGCGTTCAAGCTTGTTTGGATCGACGCTCCGAAGTGGCTTTTTGCTGGGGTTTACGTCGCGCTTGGTTGGGTCTCGCTTGCCGTGTTTGGGGAGTTGCCTGGGGCTATTGGGTGGCTTGGCGTTGCTGGGTTGGCGCTTGGGGGGTTGCTTTACACGGTGGGCGCGGTTGTCTACGCGGCTGGTCGGCCTAACCCGGTTCCTGGGGTCTTTGGCTACCACGAGGTGTTCCACGCGCTTGTGATCGCGGCGGCCGCGTTGCATTACGCGGTTATTGCTTTTGCTGTGGTTCCGCGGGGGTAGGGCCCCGTCGGCGCATGGGGCTTGGGCCTCGTTGGACCGACAATCTCGACTTTGTTTCTTACATATATGAGTCGGTAGCGCGTGCGTTTTTAGCTTCAAGGCAGGGTTTTCGCGTGCGTCTCTCGCAACGGTCGGCTCGTAGGTTTTTGCTGGCAGCTCAATTAATTTGACAGCCTCGCAAAATGACTATAGCCTGAACTCACCTGGCTATCGGATCTATTAGTGCGACATCACGTAACCGACGGGTAGCCATATCTAATTAATCGCAGCTCTATACGAAGGGTCGTGCAGATGTCTAAATTCACAACTATTCTACTTGCCGCATTTACAGCCTTAGCGCTGAGCGCACTCATGGCAGGATCCGCGCTGGCCGCCCACGAATTCAAGGTCGAAGGTGCAGCAGTGGGCGCCACCCCGTTTGAAATTGGAGGTAACGGTTACGCTGGGGACTTCGAGGGCACCGCAGCTGGAAGTACGGTGACTTTCATCTGTCTGGCGGGTTACACATCAATCGCAGCAGGAACGAACCAGGTTGAAAAAGAAGGCAAATCAAAGTTCAAGACCGAACTGAGGAATTGCTTTATCGCCAAAGTGAGTGAAGGGAAATCGGCGCCCACTGAATGTAAAGTCACGGAACCAATCATCGCGGAAGCCACGGGGTCGCTAGTGGGCACCAGCGAAGACAAGTTTACGGGAAGTAAAGCAGAAGAAACCTTTTCGGAAATAGTCCTTCCCAAAGAAGAAAAATGCGTTCTAACCAAATTGGCGTCCATCACGCTCAAGCTAAAAGGAGCGGAGGACTGCACGATTCCTCTTTCGCTCGAAGAAAATGTTGTGCATCAGCTGCTCTGCTCACCAGCGGGCAGCTCGTTGGCAACGGGTACCGAACCGGCGCGGTTATGGTCGGCGGCGACCCTCAAACTGGCGGACGGCAAGCCGTGGAGTAGTACGTAACGCGGAAGCCAGGCAGGGATCGCTGCGGGTCTAAAGAGAAAGCGGGATGGGGCTGGTACCTTCCGGCCCCATCCCGACTTTTTTGGGGTCGGCAGCGAGACAAACGGCGGGCGCATCAAGCAGGGCACGTGCTACGTAAAAAACCCGCAGCGCGGGTTTAAAGGAATCGCACATCGACAGGCCGCCGGCCCCGCCTGGCCGCAGGTGCCGCGGAGCTTCCCCGACCGACAATCGCGATTTTGTTTCCAACCATACTTCCTTCGTCCAAACCCACCAAATACGCCTATTTGCAGGCATTTAAGCAAGCCTACCGGAGTCACCAAAGTGCTACTTTCGGCCGGAACATTCCCGACCCTTGACGGGAAATCGGGCGACTCCTATAGTCGAAAGCAAGCCTCGAGTTCGGGATTGGGATGGTTTGGTAGAGAGATCCCGAGGCGAGGTGGATGAGGAGATACAGCACAGTGCTGACGTCAGATTAAGTGGCGGAAGCGCCGTGGCCGAGAGGAGGGTCTCGGTTTAGGCCGGGACATTCATTAGATACATGTCTACACGAAAGGATCAGTACATGTCTAAGGTCAAGATAGCGCTGTTTAGTGGACTGGCGACAGTTGCACTGAGCGCAGTCATGTCATCGTCGGCGTTGGCGTTGCATGAATTCAAGGTCGAAGGCGCCGTGCTAGGAGCCACTCCGGTCGCAATCGAAGCCATGAGTCAAACGGGATATATGGAAACCACGGTAGGCGGCAACATCGTCCATCTGGAGTGCCGAGACGACTATACGGTAGCAACAAGCCAGATTGAAGAAAAAGGCAAATCAAAAGCCAGAATCGAATTTAGTAACTGCCAGGTATACGAGATCACAGGAGGTAATCTGGTAGCGGAGCCGTCATGTGTCGTAACAGAACCGATCACCGCTAAAGCAACGGACGAATTGACCGGTCTAGGTGAAGATACATTTACCGGTGAAGGCGGAACGTTCGCTGAAATTAAAATCGCGAAAAACGCGAGTTGCCCCTTCGCCACCCTAGCGGCCCTAACGCTCAAAGTCAAAGGCAGTGAGCTATGTACATTCTGGGAAGCAGGCGTGGAAGAGGTTGTGCACGAGTTGTACTGCACGCCCGGCGGAAGCACACTGAAAGCAGGGGAATCAACGGAAGAACCAGCAAAACTCTGGAGCACCGAGCTCCTGAAAACTGCTGGGGCGAAAAAGTGGAGTGCGACCTAAGGTCATAGTCCCCGACCAGTAAGCGAAAATTACGGTAGTGTCTAGTTTTAACACCACACGGGCCGGAACCATTCCGGCCCGTGTGTTTTAAACGCCTTACGGCCACACAAACAAAGGCAACGGTTCGCAAGCAACGGACACGGCGGCTCCAAAGCGCAAAGTCAGAAACACCACTTGCATAATAGTCCAGGCACATGGATAATTTTAACGCGATGGGAGGTAGAAACCTGAGGGGCGGCTCGCGAGAAGATCGTGGGCGTCTACTAAAACGCGCCATATTGTCGATCTTTCTGACCGCGACAGGGCTACTCGGGCTCACCAGTCCCACGGCACTGGCTGCTGAGGAATGGGCGAACGTTTCGAGCTTCGGGTCTGAAATACTGTCCCACCCGCTCGGACTGGCAGTTGATCAGGCGAGCGGGGATGTTTTCGTAGCTAACGTAAATACCGTCCAGCGGTTTGCGCCCGTAAGTCGGACCAGTCCGTCGGTTGGTTTTTCAAACGACACCGAAGGACAAATCACAGCTTCCTTTAGCTTTGCCTTTGGAGTGGGGATCGACAACTCTTGCTATCTGCAGAGGCTGTCAGTCGTCGAATGTGCGTCCTTTGAAACATCTACCGACCCATCCAATGGCGAAGTGTACGTCGTTGACTCCGGCACCGGAGAAGCCGATAAGTTCATTGGGCCCGGAAGGCCGCAAGAAGGAACGGTGGGCCATCCAGAAAAACTTGAAACGATTCCTCCTCCCAAAGACCTGCTGGCGGAACCAGTTGATGTTGCGATCGATCCGTCTGATGGGAATGTCTATGTCACCGACTCTCAGCACAACGTTCTTGACGTGTACGGACCCGGTCCTTCAGGGCAGTTCCTCGCACAGGTCCCGATCAAAGAAAACGAAGAACTAAAAGGGCTTGCGTTTGATTCATCCGGGAATGACCTATATATTGTCGTCGGCGGAAATGTAGATGAGTTCGGGCCCGCTGGCCTCTTTGTGAGGACAATCGAAACCAGTGGTAGCGCGACGGCTGTTGCGGTTGACCCAGCCACGAACGACCTGTACATCGCCCATGCAGGAGGTAGCATCACGATTTACGAAGAAACGCCTATCGGGCCCATTAGCTTGCCTGGATTCGAAACGGGTATCTCTAGGCCCTTCGGTTTGGCCGTAGACGGCATAACTCACGCCGTCTACGTCTCCGATTTCGAGGGGGGTGTCGTTCGTGCCTACCAGCTTGCGACGTTTCCCGAAACAACGACGGGACCAGCGACGCCGCAGACCGAATCGACTGTGAAGCTTACGGGTCAAGTAAATCCGGACGGCATCCCGGTGACGGCGTGCCTATTCGAATACGGAACGACTACTTCCTACGGCAAAGTCGCTCCCTGCGTGCCCGCCCAGCCCGGATCCGGAATGAGCACTGTGGAAGTTCACGCTGACGTAGAAGGCCTTGAACCGCACACGACTTACCACTACCGTCTTGTCGCATCCAACGAAAGCGGAACCAACAACAAAGCTTTGGATGAAACTTTTACCATGCCGAGCAAGCCGATTATAGGCGAAGAGTCCTTTGCGGATGTAGGCGCATATACTGTGACGGTTAGCGTTCCCATCAATCCTGCCGGTTCGCCCACGACGTTCTACGTCGAATACGGTGATAGCGAAGTCTATGGACAAAAGACACTGGCGGCACACATTGGAGAAGGCCAGAGCACTGCTACCGTATCGGTACAGATTACTGAACTGGAAGCGGGTATGACCTACCATTTCCGTGCGGTCGCCACGAACTCGTACGGCGTGATGTATGGGAGCGACGATATCTTTGCTACGGTTCCACCGGCCACTTCTAGCTTACCTGACGGCCGTCTCTATGAAATGGTCACGCCACCTGACAATTATGATGCTGATACGTACGTACCTGAAGCCAAGGGTCTAGAACACGCATTTGAAGAAGGAATCGGGACGACCCTGCCGTTTCAGTCGTCACCGGAAGGTGACGCAGTTGCTTACGTAGGTGATCCTACGATTGGGGGGAGTGCCAGCCGGGGTCACGGCAACGGGAATCAGTATGTTGCCACGAGGTCCGTCGGGGGACGGTGGGAACAGCATGATCTCGATCCATTGGGCCATACAGTAACTTATCAGGGATTTTCAAATGATCTTTCAACCGGGGTCCTCGACGCATGCGACTCGACTCCGTTGGCAGCGGACGCTCCTGGAGAAGAATACGACGTACTGTACTCACATGCCGTCGGTGCTCCTACTAGCTATCAGCCGTTGTTTACCTTCAACAGTCCGCCAAACAAGTCATCGAATGAATTCGGGGGGTGGGCTACAGGCGTTACGGACGTATCGGGTTGCTACTTGGGGCGGGAAGACCGGGACGGAGTCGCTTATGCAGGCGCATCAGCGGATTTCGGCCATATCCTATTCGAGGCTAACGAAGCACTTACGCCTGAAGCGGGGTCTGAGATACCAAGCGAGGCCCAGAATGACCTCTATGACTGGGACAACGGCCAGTTGCATCTGGTCAACATATCGCCAGAAGGGATGCCGCTTCCTGGGGCGGTATTTGGTTCTCCCCGGGAAACATCTGACAGGGAAGACCCACCAGACTTTAGTAACGTGATTTCAGCGAATGGGTCACGGATCTTCTGGACGGACTTGGCGAACAACAATCTATACCTCCGTGAAAACGATACGAAGACCACATTAATCAGCGAAGATGCGCGCTTTTGGACTGCAAATGGAGAAGGTACAGAGGTCTTCTTTACTAAGGAAGGCGATCTCTACTTATACAATGTCGATAGTACAGTTGCTAAAGATCTTACGCCGGATGGCGGTGTAAGGGGCGTTCTTGGTACAAGCGAAGACGGTAGCTACCTGTATTTCGTCTCTACCAATATTCTTGCTCCCCATGCTATTACGGGAACGCCGAATCTCTACTTGTACCATGAAGGCTCAGTCATTTTTGTCGCTGCGCTTTCGCCCGAAGACGAATCCAATGTTGGTGAATTTGCGGCAGGTACATTCGGGGACTGGGCAGTCAACCTCGGACACCGCACTGCCGAGGTGACTCCCAACGGCCACAGTCTTGTTTTTATGTCGAGAGCTAGTCTCACTGGTTATCGTAACGGTGGTCTCTCCGAGGTCTACGTCTACGAAACCGAGAGCGGTCGCTTGCTGTGTGTCTCCTGCAATCCAACCGGGGAAGAAACCGAACCCTTGACAAATGGCCGCATAATGGCTGCTTTCCTGCCGGTTAGCTATGAAAATACGCACCAGCGTCGCTGGATCTCCGACGATGGAAGCAGGGTCTTTTTTGACAGTAGGGATTCATTAGTCCCGCAGGATATCAACCACAAGCAAGACGTATACGAGTGGGAGCGTGACGGCAGTGGCAGCTGCCGGCAGGATGATGGCTGCATCTATCTTCTTTCCGGAGGCACAAGTACGTCGGCGTCGTGGCTTCTCGATGCAAGCGCAAATGGCGACGACGTATTTATCGCCACGCGTGCGCAGCTCACGCCACAGGACCGAAATGATAACTATGACGTCTACGATGTTCGTGTCGGCGTTCCGCCACCGACTTCCCTTACCTGCGAAGGTTCGGGCTGCCAGGGAATCCCTCCTGCCCCGCCTATTTTCGCTACTCCCGCTAGTGTGACATTCGGTGGCGTTGGCAATTTTGAACCAGCTATGGTCACGAAGCCACCGTCCAAGACAGTGAATCGTGGACGGCGACTGGCAAAAGCGCTCAAGGCCTGTCGAGCAAAGCGGGACGGACGTAATAAGCGGGTTTTATGTGAAGGGCAGGCTAGGAGGCGCTATGACTCTAAGTCAAAAGGCACAAAACTCAAGAAGGATAAAAGGTAAATGTTTGCGAGATGGCTATCGCTAGCTGTTGCCGTAAGTGCTTTGTTTGTGCTGCTAGCACCAGGCTCGGCGACTGCGGCTGAAGGCCTTCTGAGAGTCACCGCCAATACGTTTCCGTCAAATCTTCCGCCTGGTGGGACAGGCACGATGCAGGTCAACGTTGAGAACGTAGGTGCGGAGGCTGTTGGATTAGCGACAGTAACAGACACCTTGCCCGTCGGTGTAATTGCGCTTCCGGCGCGAAACGGATGCACCGGCACAAAGATTGTGACATGCAACGTGTCTGTTGCAGCAGGAAGCGTAGCCAAACCAGAGGAAACGAGCTTTCCTGTCGAAGTTCAATCAGGTGTATCCGGGACACTAGAAAATAAAGTCACTGTCACGGATGAAGGCACGTCAACGGCTACGGTTGCTCCCGTCACGATCAGCCCATCGCGAGCGGGCCCAGGGTTTGCGAACTTCGATGCCTGGTTGACAAATGCGGACGGGACGGCAGATGAGCAGGCTGGATCTCATCCCTATGCGTTAACAGTAACCTTCAACATTAACAGCGAAAACGTGACGTTTAGCACCGGGACTCAGTCTCGTCCTGTTGGTGGCCCCCCGAGGACTCTAATCGTTAATCTACCCCCCGGGTTGGTCGGAGATCCGGGGGCGGTCGCTCAGTGTACTAGGCAGGAATTGGATGGGGGGAAATGTCCCGCCGACTCGCAGGTTGGGGTGGATACCGTGTATCTTACAGGTGCAGGCGAACCTGGAGAAGTCTTCCCTCTGCAGCAGCCCGTTTACAACATTGTTCCGCCGGCCGGCACACCGGCGGAGTTTGCGTTCGAGCTTGAAGGCTTTCCGACATTCGTAGATAGTGGTGTTCAGAGTAGCGGGGACTATGGGCTCGTAGCGCGCGCTACAAATATACCTGCCTTCGAGGTGTTATATAATTCTGCGACCATTTGGGGAGTTGTGGGGGGGAAGCCCTTCCTGACGTTGCCTACTTCATGCGGTGTATCGCTGCCGTTCGGCGTGGAAACTAGCCCGTGGGTCGAACCCCCAAGTGAACAAGCACGTACCGCGTTCGAGCCCCCGACTGGACTGATGGGTTGCGAACATCTGAGCTTCAACCCCTCGATCTTTGCTGCCCCGGATACCGATGAGGCCGACACGCCCGCAGGGCTGACTACCGAAGTGCGAATGCCTCAGGAAGGTCTCACTGTGCCAGGCCAGTATAGTGAATCTGACCTTAAGGACGTGACGGTAACGCTACCGGAAGGTTTTACGGTTAACCCCGGCCAGGCTGCGGGGTTGGCTGCATGTGGATTTGCGGAAAGTGGTGTTGGAACCGAAGAAGCGCCCGCCTGCCCAACGGCGTCAAGGGTGGGCACTGTCAAAATTAGGACTCCGCTGCTAGAAGTCGGCGAGCTGGAACGCGAACTCGAAGGTGAAGTCTACATCCTAAAGTCGAACCCGCCAAACCTGTTGCTGTTGGTCGCGGCGTCGGCGGACGGGATAAATATCAAGCTCGTTGGTAGGGTACACTTGGATGAAACGACGGGACAGCTGACCGCCAAGTTCGGAGAAGCCCCGGCTTTGGAAGCAGAAATTCCGTCCCTTAAGGGTCACTTGGCTTTACCCCAGTTGCCTTTCAGTAACTTCAAGCTGTCCTTCAGCGGCGGGCCGCAGGCGGCTTTGGTGACGCCAAGTTCATGCGGTATCTACGAAACGACATCGGACTTCACTCCGTGGGGTGCGCCGTCGATAGCCGATGCCTTGAGGTCGAGCAGAGTTGAAATCGCGGCGGGCCCCGAAGGTAGCTCATGTGTTTCATCATTGCCGTTCGATCCCTCAATGATCGCGGGTGCTACTACGGACCAGGCGGGAGGATACACCGATTTCACGTTCTTGCTTCAGAAGGCAAACGGCCAGCAGCCTATCTCGGCTGTCAGGTTTAAAGCCCCCTCGGGACTATTGGGGATGATAAGCAAGGTGTCCCTTTGTCCCGAACCGCAGGCCTCACTCGGGGCCTGCGCCTTAGCATCACAGATCGGTCATGTGGTCACTGCGGCTGGAGCGGGTCCCTATCCGCTTGTGGTGCCTCAACCTGGCGAGCCGCAGGCGCCGATTTACATCACTGGACCCTACGGCGGCGCTCCGTTCGGTCTTTCGATTGCTGTGCCCGTCATCGCCGGCCCATTCAATCTTGGCACAGTTGTAGTACGAGCGAGGATCGAAATTGACCCTCATACCGCGCAGATTATAATCGCTCCCAACCCGCTGCCGACTATCCTCGATGGTGTACCTGTAGACTATCGGTCGATCAACACAGTAATTGATCGGCAGGGATTTATGTTCAACCCTACGAACTGTGATCCGATGTCTTTCAACGGAACGGCAACCAGCGTGGGAGGCACGACAGCTCCTCTCGAAAGCCACTTTCAGGTCGGCTCGTGCCGAAGCCTAAAATTCACCCCTCATTTTACCGTGTCGACCTCTGGGAAAACGTCGCGGGAGGACGGGGCTAGCCTCACCGCGAAGCTTACCTACCCTTCAAGCCCACTTGGGGTCAACCAGGAGAGCGCTCAGTCTAATATCGCGCGCGTCAAAGTCGAACTTCCGAAGCGGCTTCCATCGCGTCTGAAGACGCTGCAGAAAGCTTGTCGCGCTGCTGTCTTCGAGGAAAATCCTGCGAGCTGCCCGGCTGCCTCGATCGTTGGTCACGCGAAGGTCCTGACTCCTGTGCTGCCGGTCGAGTTGACCGGCCCTGTTTACTTCGTATCTCACGGCGGCGAAGCGTTCCCGTCGCTGGTCGTGGTTCTACAGGGCGACAATGTTACGGCCGATGTGGAAGCCTCGACGTTTATCAGCAAAAAAGGCATAACGAGCTCGACATTCAAATCGGTCCCGGACGTGCCGTTCAGATCATTTGAATTGACACTCCCAGAGGGCCCTTACTCAGCGCTTGCGGCGAATGGTAAGCTCTGCAAAGGGACCCTAAAGATACCGACTGAATTCGTCGCGCAGAATGGCGCGGAAATTCATGAGGACACAAAAATATCCGTGACTGGCTGCCCGAAAGTATGGAGGAAGGGTCACGCCAGCGCCAGGCGCAAGCGCCAACAGAACGGATAATGCGATGGTCGGAAACAGCTGAGCCCGAATATGCCCCCGCCCCATATGATGGAGTTACCGGTTTGAGGAGCCGGTCGGCGTAGACAGGTACGCTGGAGACGGCGACGTAGTAATCGCCGGCCAAACCCGATCGATGAGGGCATATGGAATTATTACGCTATACATGGCAGCAGGCGGCTGGAAATATATTTATAGCGCTCGCGGTGATCGCGGCGTTGGTGTTCGCGGGATGTGGGGGATCGGCTACGCACTTGACATCGACGACGGTCAGCGGCGCGAGTGGCGCCCAGTCGCAGGGCGCGCCGACCACGACGCCGGGGAGTCTCACGGCCCCGCCGGTAAAGGCAAAAGGGAGATCCGAACCGTCGGTCACGATTGCGATAGGGGTGAAAATCCCTGGCGCGGCGGCCGGGCAGCCACTTCCCAAGCGCTATACGTGCGACGGGGAAGATGTGTCGCTCCCAGTGGAATGGAGGGGCGTTCCCCACGACACTGCTGAGCTCGTGCTGTCGGTCGAGAGTACCAAACTCGTAAACGGGAAGCATCTCTTCTTCAACTGGGCTGTGGCTGGCCTGAGCCCGACGTCGAACGGTGTGTCGGCTGGAACGCTTCCGGCGGGGGCGATCGAGGGCCGCAACGGCTTCGGTAAGATCGGTTACTCGATCTGCCCACCGAAGGGCAAGAGCGAAACCTTCCTCGTGAGGGTGAGCGCGCTGACCAAGTCGATCGCGGCCAAGCCCGGCTTTGACCCGGAAACCCTCCTTACAGAAGGCGAACAGACGGCCAAGGTCATCGGCCTGGGCGGGACGAGCTATACGCGACAGTAGGGTGCGCTACAGGTCTCCACGCGGTCGGCAAAGGGTGTAGATGAGCCGGCCCAAGCGGGTTGAGGAAGCGTTGCTCGAGTCCAAAGCAGAACACCAGGAACGCCAGCCAAGAAGTCAGAAACACAAAACCATCCAAGTCGGAAACACAACAACCAATGACCTCGCGCCCCGGATAGGGTCGTAGGGCAGTCTGCCCTAGGACAAAAGACAAGGAAGGTTGGACGTATATATGACCAGGAACCATAGTGGGCGCGCGGCGAATCCTCGCCGGCGCATGTTCGCCGTAGTAGTCGCGCTGGTGGGCGTACTCGCCCTCGCAGTACCGACACTGGCGAGCGCCAAAAACCCGAAAGGGATCTACGCTCCCTTCAAGTACTGCCCGACGAGCAACTCCAAAGTAGAATCGTGCACATTCGCCGAAACCACCAGCGGGGAATTTGACGTCGGCGTAAGGACGGTGCCGATCAGCAAACCGATCATCCTCCAGGGCGGGTTCTCCGAAAACTCCAAAGGCGAACTCGAATTCTACGCGGCTGAAGGCGCGGAAACGCTGGTGAAGGTCGCGCTGCCGGTGCCCGGAGGCCTGCTGAACATCATCGCGCCGGAATACCTGCCGAAATGGCTGCAGGAAATCTTCAACAACTTCATCAACGAAGGGTTCACCGGCGTAACCGCCACGACCGAACTGGCGCAGTCGGCGAGCAACATCCATCTGAACCTCTCCAACCTGCTGTTCCAGGAAGGGACCGCGCTGCAGCTGCCGGTCCAGGTCAAACTCGACAACGTCTTCCTCGGCAGCGGCTGCATCGTGGGCTCCTCGAGCCACCCGATCGTCCTGAACTTGACGACCGGGACCACGAAACCGCCTGAACCCAACAAACCGATCACGGGTAAAGTGGGCACGCTGGAAATCCTCGATGAAGGTAACTTCGTCGGCCTCACCGGCGGATCGCTCGTGGACAATTCGTTCGCGGCGCCCGAAGCCAAAGGCTGCGGTGGCTTCTTCCTCGAAGGCCTGATCGACCCGGCAGTCAACGCCGCACTCGGTCTGCCTGCCGCCTCCGGTCACAACACGGCGATCCTCAACGGCAAGCTCGCTGCCGCTGTAGCCGCCGCTGTGAAAGCGAGCGAATAGCAGTAAAGTGGTTACTTCGTAGCGCGCATGGATAGTAGTTCCGGAGGGCCCGCCGCATTCGCGGCGGGCCCTCCTCTTTTGTGCGTGCCTGAGTCAGAAACATGGGATCGTTTGAGTAGGAAACAGCACCGGCAATGAAGCGCTGGGCCGGATAGCGTCGTCTTGCAGGTGCCGTAGTACAAGACACGAGGAAGGCAGGACATTTATGACCAGGAAGCACACTGGGCGCGGCGGTCTGCGCCCATACATGCTTGTCGCCGTGATGGCGCTGCTGGGGTCGTTGGCCCTCGCGGTACCGACGCTGGCGGGCGCCCACAGTCCGAAAGGGATCTACGCTCCCTTCAAGTACTGCCCGACGAGCAACTCCAAAGTTGAATCGTGCACGTTCGCCGAAACGACCAGCGGGGAATTCGACGTCGGCAAAAGGAACGTACCGATCAATAAACCGATCGTCCTGCAGGGCGGGTTCTCCGAAAACTCCAAAGGCGAACTCGAATTCTATGCGGCCGAAGGCGCGGAAACGCTGGTGAAGGTCGCCCTGGCAGTGCCGGGTGGCCTGCTGAACATCGTCGCGCCGGAATTCCTGGACAAAGAACAGAAAGAAAAATTCGAAGAAGCGATCAACAAAGGTCCGACGGGCGTAACCGCCACGACCGAACTGGCGGGGCCGGCGAGCAACATCAAGCTGAACCTCTCCAACCTGCTGTTCCAGGAAGGGACCGCGCTGCAGCTGCCCGTGCAGGTCAAATTGGGCAACGCGTTCCTCGGCAACAACTGCATCGTCGGCACGTCGAGCAAACCGATCGTCCTGAACCTGACGACCGGGACCACGAAACCGCCTGAACCCAACAAACCGATCACCGGCAAAGTGGGCACGCTGGAAATCCTCGAAGAAGGTAACTTCGTCGGCCTCACCGGCGGGTCGCTCGTGGACAACACGTTCGCGGCGCCCGAAGCCAAAGGCTGCGGTGCCTGGCCGTTCGAAGGCATCGTTGACGCAGCTGTCAACTCCGAGCTCGGTCTGCCCGCCGCCGCGGGGCACAACACGGCGGTCCTCGACGGCAACCTCGATGCCGCTGTAGCCGCCGCTGTGAAAGCGAGCGAATAGCCGTAACGGAGTACCAGGCAGCGACGCATGGATGAGTAAGTCACGGGGGCTCGCCGTACGTGGCGGGCCCCCTTTGACGTCTCAGCGCGCGGGCGGTCGCGATGTACGCCTGAGCGGCCGCACGTCGGAGGCCCGCACGATCTCGCGGCCCCCGCGGTAGGGGACCAGCTCGGCGCGGAAGGAGCGGCGGACCTCCTCGAGGCGCTCGGCCAACTCGACCTGGGCGCGCAGCGCCTGCACCTCCAACTCCTGGATCCGGGAGTGCATCTGCTCGATCTCGGACTCGAGGTCGAGCACGCGCTCGACTCCCGCGAGGTTGAGGCCAAGCTCCGCGGTCATCTCCTGGATGCGGCGCAGCTTCTCGACGTCCTCCTGGGAGTACAGCCGGGTGCCCTTCGGGGAGCGCCCGGGGTCGATCAGCCCGCGCGCCTCGTAGGTGCGCAGCGTCTGGGGGTGCATCTGCGCGAGCTCCGCGGCCACCGAGATCATGAACACGCCGCGGTCGGCGGCGACGTGGATCGAGGCCGACCCCCCGGCGGGGCGCCGCCCGGTGTGCAGCTCGGGCTCAGGCGCCCCCCGCTCGGACGCTCCGCCCGCGCGCGATTCGCGCCCAGACGCTCGGCCCTCGGGCGATCCGGGCTCAGGCGCCCCCCGCCCGGACGCTCCGCCCGGGGGCGATCCGCGCCCGGGCGAACGGGGCTCGCTCATTTCGAGACCTTCTCGAACAGCTGCGCGCGGGGGTCCTCGCCGTTGAGCGCGTCGGCGAGTGCGCTCACTGCGGCGCCCTGCTCGTCGGTGAGCCGCTCGGGCACGTCGATCAGGAAGCGGTAGTGGATGTCCCCTTTTTCTGGGGCTCCCGCCCGCCCCTCGGCCCGCCCACCGCTGCCGAGCTTCGGGGGCCCCTCGCCGCGTAGGCGCTGCACGGTGCCGTGGGTCGTGCCCGGACGTACGCGCAGGGTCTTGGTGCCAGCGAGCGTGGGGACCTTCACCTCGGCGCCCCGGAGTGCCTCGGGGATCGTGAGGGGGACCTCGACTTCGACGTTGTCCCCGCGCCGTTTGAAGACCGGGGAGGGCGCCACGTGTGTGATCACGTAGAGGTCGCCCGGCGGCCCCCCGTGTGGCCCCGCCTCGCCCTTTCCGGGGAGGCGGATGCGCGAGCCCTCCTTCACGCCCGCGGGTATGTTCACGCGGTAGCGCTTCATCGTGCGCACCGCCCCCGCGCCGTGGCAAGTGGGGCAGGGATCCTCGATCACGGTGCCCGAGCCGCCGCAGCGCGAGCAGGGCTGGGAGATCGAGAACATCCCCTGACCCTGGGTCTCGATCCCGCGGCCCTCGCACTTGGGGCAGACCTTCGGCGTGGTACCCGGCTTGGCGCCCGTCCCGTGGCAGGTCGGGCAGGGCGACTGGGTGGCGACCGACAGCGGCACCTGGGCGCCCGCGACCGCCTGCTCGAAGGTGATCGAGACCTCGGTCTCGAGGTCGCGCCCGCGCTCGGCGCGGGGTTTCGTGCGCGTGCGCCGTCCGCTCGTGGACCCCCCGAACAGGTTGGAGAGAATGTCGCCCATAGAAGAGGCGTCGAAGTCGAAGTTCCCGAAGCCCCCGAAGCCGCCGCCGCCGCCCGCGAACTGCCCTGTGCCGCTGTCGTACTGCTTGCGCTTCTCGGGGTCCGAGAGCACGTCGTAGGCGGCGGAGACCTCCTTGAAGTGCGACTCCGCCTGCTTGTCGTCGGGGTTGCGGTCGGGGTGGTACTTACGCGCGAGTTTGCGGTAGGCCTTCTTCAGCTCTTCGGGGGAAGCCTTCTTATCGACCCCCAGCGTTGCGTAGTAATCGGGTCGCCCAGCCACGATCGCCTCCCTACGCCGCAACCACGACGCGCGCTGGACGGATCACGGCCCCATGCAGCCGGTAGCCGGGCTGGTAGACCTCGACGACTGTGCCGCTCTCCGCGCCCTCAACGGGCTGCTGGAGCATCGCCTCGTGGTGGGTGGGGTCGAACGGCTCGCCCGCGGGGTCGAAGGCTTCGATGCCCGCGCGCGCGAGCGCCGCGCCGAGCTCGGTGCGCACGAGGCGCACGCCCTCCAGCAGCGGGTCGCCCTGATCCGCGGAGGCGAGCGCGCGGTCGAGGTTGTCGAGTGCCGGCAATAGCTCCTTGGCGAGCTTTGCCACGCCGCGCTCCTGGGCGCTCGCGGACTCGCGGGCCACGCGCTTGCGGTAGTTCTCGAAGTCCGCCTGGGTGCGCTGGGCGAGTGCGAGGTACTCGTCGCGCTGTGCTGCGACCGTGAGCAGCTCGTCGAGGTCGCCCTCGACCTCGCGCGCCTCGCTGTCCTCACCGACCTCCCCTCCTTCGGGACCCACCCCCGGGGCATTGATCCCCTCCCCCCCCGTGGGGTGCTCGTCCCCGGGGGTGGGGGGGTGGGCGTCCTGCGCCTGCGCCGCGGTCTCCTGCTCCTGGAGAGCCTCCTCGATGTCGCTCATCGGCTCAGGCCTTGGTCTCGTCGACGACCTCGGCGTCGACTACGTCCTCCTCTTCAGAGGGCGCGCCGGCTCCGTCGGTCGGGGCGCCGCCGTCACTCGCGCCGGCCGCGGCGGCCTGTTCCTGGGCGCGCTGGTACATCGCCTCGGAGACCGCGTGGAAGGCGCTCTGCAGGACATCGGTCTTGGCGTTGATCGCGGCGGCGTCCTCGTCCTCGGACTCCAGGGATGCGCGGACCTCTTTGATCGCCTCCTCGATGCGCTGCTTGGAGTCGGCGTCGACCTGGTCACCGAGGTCGGTGAGCTGGCGCTCGGCCTGGTAGGCGGCGTTCTCGCCGTTGTTGCGGGCCTCCGCGAGTTCGCGTGCGCGGCGGTCCTCCTCGGCGTGGGACTCGGCGTCGGAGACCATGTTCTTGATCTCCTCCTCGGAGAGCCCGGAGCCGGCCTTGATCTCGATCTTCTGCTCCTTGCCGGTGCCGAGGTCCTTGGCGGAGACGTTGAGGATGCCGTTGGCGTCGATGTCGAAGGCGACCTCGATCTGGGGGATGCCCCGCGGCGCCGGCGGGATGCCGGTGAGCTGGAACTTACCGAGGGACTTGTTGTAGGTGGCCATCTCGCGCTCGCCCTGGAGCACGTGGATCTCCACGGAGGGCTGGTTGTCCTCGGCGGTGGAGAAGACCTCGCCCTTGCGCGTGGGGATCGTGGTGTTGCGTTCGATCAGCTTGGTCATCACGCCGCCCTTGGTCTCGATCCCGAGCGTGAGGGGGGTGACGTCGAGCAGCAGCACGTCCTTGACGTCGCCCGCGAGCACGCCCGCCTGGATCGCGGCGCCGACGGCGACGACCTCGTCGGGGTTGACCCCACGGTGGGGCTCCTTGCCGGTGAGCTCCTTGACCTTCTCCTGCACGGCGGGCATGCGTGTCATGCCGCCGACGAGCACGACGTGGTCGACCTCCTTGACGCCCTTGTCTTTGGCGTCGCCGAGCGCCTGACGCACGGGGGCGACGACGCGATCGAGCAGTACGCTGGTGAGCTCGGAGAGCTTGGCGCGCGTCAAACGTGTGTCGAGGTGCTTGGGGCCGGAGGAGTCGGCGGTGATGAAGGGCAGGTTGATCTGCGTCTCCTGGGTGGTGGAGAGCTCGATCTTGGCCTTCTCGGCGGCCTCGTAGAGGCGCTGGAGAGCCATCGGGTCGGCGGAGAGGTCGATCCCCTGGTCGCGCTTGAAGTCGGCGACGAGCCAGTCGACGATCGCCTTGTCGAAGTTGTCCCCGCCGAGGTGGTTGTCGCCGGCGGTGGACTTGACCTCGAACACCCCGTCGCCGATCTCCAGGACGGAGACGTCGAACGTCCCGCCGCCGAGGTCGAACACGAGGATCGTCTGATCGGACTCCTTATCCAGGCCGTACGCCAGTGAGGCGGCGGTGGGCTCGTTGATGATGCGCTTGACGTCGAGCCCGGCGATCTTGCCGGCGTCCTT
Source organism: uncultured Solirubrobacterales bacterium (assembly GCA_963747875.1). Classification (GTDB taxonomy): domain Bacteria; phylum Actinomycetota; class Thermoleophilia; order Solirubrobacterales; family Solirubrobacteraceae; genus Palsa-744. The sequence goes on along the minus strand of CAVVGU010000001.1, from coordinate 2,318,404 downwards.
GGTGGCCTGGCGCTGGTCGTCGTTGAAGTACGCGGGGACGGTGATAACCGCGGAGTCGACGGTTTCGCCGAGGTACGCTTCGGCATCGGTCTTGAGCTTCTGGAGGATCATCGCGGAGATCTCGGGCGGGGAGTGCTGCTCACCACCGGCTTCGACGCGGGCGTCGCCGTTGGGACCGGAGACGACCTTGTAGGGGACGATCGACTCCTCCTCGCGCACCTCGGCCTCCTTGCGGCCCATGAAGCGCTTGATCGAGAAGACGGTGTTCTGGGGGTTGGTCACGGCCTGGCGCTTGGCGACGGTGCCGACGAGTCGCTCGCCGGAGGCGGTGAAGGCGACCACGGATGGCGTGGTGCGGCCTCCCTCGGCGTTCTCGATGACGGTCGGCTCGCCACCCTCGAGCACCGCCATGCAGGAGTTGGTGGTGCCGAGGTCGATTCCAATTGTCTTGCCCATGTGATGGGGCTCCTTCTTGGTGGGGTGTGAAGCGCGAAGCGCCCTTTTACAAAATCTGAGGGAGAGCCTAGCAGATTTTCTGGGCGCTTATCTGATGTCCCTGACGATCGGGAAGGGGATGACCTCGCGCAGCGTGTCGCGTTCGGTGAGGATCATCACCAGGCGGTCGACGCCCATGCCGCCGCCGGCGGTGGGCGAGTAGCCGTACTCGATCGCCCGCGCGTACTCTTCGTCGTTGGGATGGGGCACGTCGGCGTCGTCGATCATGCGCCGCTTGCGCTGGTCGACGAAGCGCTGCCACTGATCGACCGGGTCGTTGAGCTCGGTGTCGCCGCTGACGAGCTCGATGCCGCCGATCACCGCGTCGAAGTGCTCACCCAGCTCGGGGTGCACGGGGTGGCGCTTGGTGATCGGGAACGGCTCGAGGGGGAAGTCGAACACGTGCGTGGGCTGGTTGAGCGTGTGCTCGATCTTCTCCGAGTAGATGTCGGCGACGACATCGGCCCAGCTGGAGGCGGGGTCCAGCGGCCCGTCGAGGACCTCCGCGAGCTGCTCGCGCGTGGACTCCATGAAGTCGAGGCCCGTGCGCTCGAGGATCAGCTCGCGCATCGTGATCCGCCTCCACGGTTTGGCGAGGTCGATCTCCTCGCCGCCCCGTTTGATCGTCGTGCGCCCGAGCACGGCCTGGGCGACGTCGCGGAACAGCTCTTCGGTGACGGTGGCGACGTCGTTGTAGTCGGAGTACGCGCACATGAACTCGATGATCGTGAACTCCGGCGAGTGCTTGGGGGAGATGCCCTCGTTGCGGAAGACCTTGCCCATGTCGTACACGTTCTCCATGCCGCCGACGATGCAGCGGTTGAGGAACAGCTCGACGGAGATCCGCAGGTACAGGTCGCGGTCGAGCGCGTTGTGGTGGGTCGTGAACGGGCGCGAGCCGGCGCCGCCGGCGAGCGACTGCAGGGCCGGTGTTTCGACCTCGATGAAGTTGCGCTGGTTGAGCCACTTGCGGATCTCGAACACGATCCTGTGGCGTTTGATGAACAGATCGCGGGTGTCCTCGTTGGCGAGCAGGTCCAGCTCGCGGTAGCGATAGCGCGTGCCGGTGTCGCCGAGGCCGTGGTGCCTGTCGGGCGGCGGGCGCAGCGTCTTGGTGAGCAGCGTGCACGCTTCGACGGCGAGCGCGAGCTGGCCGCGCTGGGTCACGTAGACGCAGCCGTCGATGGCGACGATGTCGCCGATGTCGAGGCCGAGGATGCGGTCGTAGGTCCCCTGCCCGAGCGCGTCCACGCGCACCACGGCCTGGATCGAGCCCGACAGGTCGCGCACGTCGAGGAACGCCGTCTTGCCGTGCCCGCGGCGCGAGATCAGCCGGCCGGCGATCTGATAGCGCAGCTCGGGGTGCTCGCCGTGCTCCAGCCCCGCTGGGTCGTGCGCGGCGCGCACGTCGGCGATGAGCGTGCGCGTCTCCCACAGGCTGATCGGCGGATAGGGGTCGACGCCTTCGGCGCGCAGCCGCTCCAGCTTCGCGCGGCGTTCGTCCGCGCCACGCTGCTCCTCGCCCCCTGGATCCGCGCCGATGGCGGGCTCCTCCAGCTCCTCGGGTGACGCGCCGGCCTGGCTCACGCGGCGGGCACGAGGTTGTAGGTGGGGTCGCGGACGTCGAGGACGGGCACGTTGGGGATCTCCTGTTCGATCATGGTGCGCAACTGGACGGAGTCGAAGCTGTGGGAGTGGGGGGCGACGGGGTTGACGGTGATGGCGCGCAGGTCGATCGCGGTGAGCACGGCGATCAGGATCCCCTGGCGGCGGTACCACTCGCAGCTGTGGTCGGTGAGAAAGACCTTGGTGGTGTCGGCGACGACGAGCTCTATCTCACGGCCGCGGGCGGCGCTGAGGAGCTCGGCGAGGAAGGGCTCGCAGAGGGCGCCGCGCACGACGAGGCGGCTGGCGGTGGGGCGGGCGCGCAGCAGCTGGGCGATGTCGGCGGCGGAGCTGGTGAGCACAAAGCGGGGGTGCAGCGTGAGGGGCTCCTCGTCGGGCTCCCCGAGGAGCACGCTGGCGGGGTTGGAGGCGGCGATCGCGCGCACGTGCTCGTCCTCGAGCACGGGTAGGCGCACGAGCTCGACGGCCTCGCGGGTGCGGGTGACGACCTGCTCGATCTCCTCGTGGAGGGTGGCGCCGGTGGACATCACGAGGCCGTCGGAGACGGCGGGGGAGGAGGCGGCGCGGCGGTCGATGGCGCCGTCGATGAGGACCTGCTCGGCGCCGTGGGCGAGCATTGCGTCGCAGACCTCGCGCACGTCGGCGGCGGCGCTGGGCCCGGCGACCTCGATCGTCCCGTGGGCGTGCAGGCGGGCGATGAGGACACGGCCGAGGGGGGTGCGCACGCTGGTCTCCTGGACGATCTCGTGTGCGATCGCTCCGGCCCGCAGGAGGGCGTCGGTGGTGGCCACGAGGCTGCCGGCGCGGAGCTCGACGCGGGGCTTCTCGATGCGGATGTCGATCACGTCGCGCTCCTCGCCGTCGCGCCCGACGGAGGTGACCCCGACGCGGCGGCCGCGCTCGGAGAGCTCGCGCAGGACGGCGGCGAGGGTCTCGGTCTTGCCGGTGTTCTTGGCTAGGCCAACGAGCGCCAGGCGGCGCGCGGGCGCGATCAACTCGGCGAGCTGGGGCATCGCTGTCAGCCTAGTGCAGTCCTCGAGTGGCGGTCCGCGAAGGCGGCGCGCCCGGGGGGCTGGTGCTCGAGACCGTCATCGGTGGCGCCCCGTCCGAGGCGGGCGGCGAGCTCGCGTACGAGGAAGGTCGCGAGGTGGTTGGGGTAGGTGCCCTTGGAGAAGCCGGCGTCGTAGCCGAGCTCCTTGGCGAGCTCGTTGGAGACGCGGGGCCCTCCGCAGGCGAGGATCATCTCGCGGCGCTGGCCCTCGGCCTCGACGATCTCGACGAGCTCGGTGAGGTTGTGGATGTGGAGGTTCTGCTGGGTGACGGTCTGGGAGACGAGGATGGCGTCGGCTTCGAGTTCGAGGGCGCGGGCGACGAGCGTCCCGTTGGGGACCTGGCTGCCGAGGTTGTGGGCCTGGAAGGAGTGGTAGCCCTCGAGGCCCTTGTGGCCGTGGAAGCCCTTGAGGTTGAGCATCGCGTCGATCCCGACGCTGTGGGTGTCGGTGCCGGTGGAGGCGCCGACGACGACGATGGGGCGACGGATGTGCTCCTGGGCGAAGACTTCGACCTCGTCCTCGGTCATGAACTGGGCGACGTCGATGCCCTCTGCGCTGAGGGTGGCGTAGTCCACGGTGTGGACGCAGTGGCCGTACATCACGAAATAGGTGTAGCCCTCGGTGAGGCGCTGGTGGTGGACGACCTCGGGGTTTTGGAAGCCCATCTTGGCAGCGAGATCGAGCGCGGCGCGGCGTGCGGGGGGGCCGTCGGGGACGGGGAGGGTGAAGCTGAGCTGCACGATCCCGTCGCCGTGGTGGTCGGCGTAGGGCTTGACGCGCTGGAGGTCGGCCTCGTCAGGCAACGCTGAGCGCCCCGCGCATGAGTTCGGTGACGGGGTTGAAGTAGTCCTCCTCGATCGGCACGATCCCGTCCATCCCGCGCCCCTGCTCGTAGTGGCGGGAGACGTCGCCGAAGATGCCGCCCTCGATCGCGCGGAAGAGCCCGACGTCGGCGATCTGCTCGAGGATCTGGTGGGCCCCCGCGAGGACCTCGTGGGCGCGGCTCTGGATGATGCCGCCTCTCTTGAACTCGATCTCATCGCCGAGGTCGCGGGCGGCGTTGAAGACGTAGTTGACGTTCTGGAGCCCGAGCACGCGGTCGTGGATGTGGGGGGTGAAGATCCCCTCGGTGGGGACCCCGATCGTCTGGATGCCCTGGTCGGTGGCGACGGTGACGAGGTTGAAGAGCGAGTCGGCGGCGTGGGTGCGGAAGAGGTTGCCGTCCATGTGGCGGGTGGGGGGCATGTACTTGATGGGGCAGTCGGGGAAGAGCTCGCGGGTGAGCTGGGCCTGGGCCCAGTGATAGAGCAGCCCGTTGGTGACGGGGGTGTCGATCTCGAAGGCGTCGCCGAGGGCGATCTGCTCGTCGGGGACGCCGGAGTCGCGGGCGAGTTGGTGGTTGATGAACTGGGAGGCGGTGACGGAGGGGGCGGCCTCGAGGGCGTCGGCGGTGCGCAGGTAGTTGTCCTCGCCGGTGTTGATGGTGACACCGAAGAAGCCGTTGACGGTGCGCGAGACGCGCTGGTCGATGAGCCCGCGGAGGGGGTTGATGTCGCGGTAGAGGATTCCGTAGAGGGCGTCGTTGACCATGTTGTCGAGCCCCTCGATGGCGCCCATGGCGGCGATCTCGGGCATGCAGAGCCCGGAGCAGAAGCTGGAGAGGCGTACGTAGCGCCCGTTGCGTTCGGACCACTCGTCGAGCGCGGCGCGCATGATCGCGAAGTTGGCCTGGGTGGCGAAGGTGCCGCCGTAGCCCTCGGTGGTGGGGCCATAGGGGACGTAGTCGAGGAGGCTCTGGGCGGTGGAGCGGATCACGGCGACGATGTCCCCGCCGGCCTCGGCGACGGCGAGGGCGTGGACGACGTCCTCGTAGACGTTGCCGGTGGCGGTGAGGACGTAGCGCAGGGGAGGGGGGCTCTCGCCGAGGCGCCGGCGCACCTCGCGGCGCTCCTCCATGCGGGTGGAGACCTCGTGCAGGCCGCGGGCGAGCTCCTCGCGGGCGCGCTCGCGGATGGCGTCGTCGGGGGCGTGGGGCGGGGCGCAGATGTCGAGGCTGCCCTCCTCGACGCCCTCGGCGATTTCCTGGGGGCTGATGCGTCCGGTGCGCTCGGCGTGGAGCATGGCGTTGCCGATCCACCAGGCGACGCCCTTGCCGAGTCCGCCGCGGGCGCGGACGTGGTCGACGAGCACGTTGGGGAGGGGGGCGCCGAGGGTGTTGGCGCCGTCGACGCCGAAGAGGCGGGCGACGGTGCGCTCGACGGAGAGCGTGGTCATGGGTGCGATCTGGGCAGCGACGTCGGCGGCGATCCGCGTGGCGGCGTGGCGGCAGGATTCAACGATTCCCTGGTCGAGGCCCAGCTTGGAGCTCCCCATGAGTTCGAGGTTACTGGAATCGCGCCACGATTCAGGCCTCGTGTTGTGATCGAAAGGGAGCTTGCCCTGCGAGCGCGCTAGCCTCGCGAGGCAGTGTCTCTGTCAGCCCTCCCTTTCTCACCGCGGGTGCGCGCGTGGTTCGAGGGGGCGTTCGCGGCGCCGACCCCGGCGCAGGCGGGGGCGTGGCCGGCGATTGCGACGGGTGAGCACGTGCTGCTCTCGGCGCCGACGGGTTCGGGCAAGACGCTGGCGGCGTTCCTATGGGCGCTGGACCGGCTGGCGGGAGAGAGTGATGGGGATCCTGCGGACCCACCCCCCGCCAACCCACGGCATACGCGCCTGGTGTATGTGTCGCCGCTGAAGGCGCTCTCCTACGACATCGAGCGCAACCTGCGTGCGCCGCTGCGGGGCATCGAAGCGGGTCTGCGAGGTGGAGCCGATGCCACCGCGGCGGTGCGGCCCAAGATCTCGGTGGGGATCCGCACGGGCGATACCCCCCAGCGGGAGCGCCAGCGGATGTTGAGAGAGCCGCCGGAGATTCTGATCACGACGCCGGAGTCGCTGTACCTGATGCTGACCTCGCGCGCGCGGGAGATCCTGCGGGGCGTGGAGTGGGTGATCGTGGACGAGATTCACGCGGTGGCGTCGACGAAGCGCGGCGCGCACCTGGCGCTGACGCTGGAGCGCCTGGAGGCGGTGGCGGGCCGCGAGGTGCAGCGGATCGGCCTGTCGGCGACGCAGACCCCGCTGGAGGAGGTGGCGCGGTTCCTGGTGGGCCCGAAGCGCAAGTGCCAGATCGTCGACGCTGGCCGAAACGGGGATGCTCGCCAAGGGCTAGCGTCTCCCGGTTTCGGCACGCCGAAGCCGCTGGACGTGAAAGTGCAGGTACCGGTGGAGTCGATGACCGACCTCGCGGCGCCGACGAGGGCCGAGGGGGACCCGCTGAGCGCGGACCTCGAACCGTCGCACAACTCGATCTGGCCGGCGATGTATCCGGAGCTGCTGCGGCTGATCCGCGCGCACCGCTCGACGATTGTGTTCGTCAACAACCGCCGCTCGGCGGAGCGGCTGGCGCTGCGTCTGAACGAGCTGGCGGCGGAGACGGAGGGCGGGGATGGGGATGGGGACCCCCTCGAGGGGGTCCGGCGCGGCGTACGCACAGCGACCTCCGGGTCGGTCCACGATCGGAGCTCCACCCCCGCGGTTCGGGAGATCGCGCGTGCGCATCACGGCTCGCTCGCGCGCGAGGAGCGGACGGTGGTGGAGGAGTTGCTGAAGGCGGGGGAGATCCCGTGCATCGTGGCGACGTCGAGCCTGGAGCTGGGGATCGATATGGGCGCGGTGGATCTGGTGTTGCAGGTGGAGTCGCCGAAGTCGGTGGCGGCGGGGTTGCAGCGGATCGGACGCGCAGGCCACGGCGTGGGGGAGGTCTCGAAGGGTCGGATCTTCCCGAAGTTCCGAGCGGACCTGTTGGAGTGCGCGGTGCTGGTGCGGCGGATGCGGGAGGGGGCGATCGAGCCGACGGTGGTGCCGCGCAACCCGCTGGATGTGCTGGCGCAGCAGATCGTGGCGATGGCGGCGGCGCAGGAGGACGACGGCCAGGAAGGGTTGGGTGTGGAGGAGCTGTACGAGCTGGTGCGCAGTACGCACTCCTACGCGCAGCTGCCGCGCCGCCAGTTTGAGGGGGTGCTGGACATGCTCGATGGGCGCTATCCGTCCTCGGAGTTTGGGGAGCTGCGGCCGCGGATCGTGTGGGACCGGGTGGCGGGCACGATCCGCCCGCGCAAGGGGGCGCGCCAGTTGGCGGTGGCGAACGCGGGCACGATCCCGGATCGGGGGCTGTATCTGGTGACGCTGCCGGATGGCCGGCGGGTGGGGGAGCTGGACGAGGAGATGGTCTATGAGGCGCGGCCGGGCCAGGCGTTCATGCTGGGGGCCTCGACGTGGCGGATCGAGGAGATCGGCCGCGACCGGGTGATCGTGACCCCGGCGCCGGGGGCGCCGGGGGCGATCCCGTTCTGGAAGGGCGATGGCGTTGGGCGCCCGAAAGAGCTGGGGGAGGCGATCGGGGCGTTCACGCGCTGGGCGGTGGAGCAGCGCCCGGAGGTGCTGGAGCGGGAGTACGACTTGGAGCGCCGGGCGGCGGTGAACCTGGTGGAGTATCTGCGCGAGCAGGAGCGGGCGACGCGGGTGCTGCCGAGCGACCGCACGGTGGTGGTGGAGCGCTTTCGCGATGAGATCGGCGATTGGCGGCTGTGTGTGCTGTCTCCGTTCGGGGGCCGGATCCACGCGGCGTGGGGCCTGGCGCTGGCTGGGAGGATCCGGGCGCGCCTGGGCGTGGAGGCGGATGCGATCTCCTCCGACGACGGGATCGTGGTGCACCTGCCGGATGCGGACGAGCCCCCGGGAGCGGAGCTGGCGTTGATCGAGCCGCAGGAGCTGGAGGATCTCGTGGTGGGGGAGCTGTCGGGCTCGGCGCTGTTCGGGGCGCGCTTCCGGGAGGCGGCGGCGAGGGCGTTGTTGATCCCGCGCGCGTACCCGGGCAGGCGCACGCCGCTGTGGCAGCAGCGGCTGAAGGCGCAGACGCTGCTGGAGGTGGCGCGCCGCTACGGGGACTTCCCGATCGTGCTGGAGGCCTATCGGGAGTGCCTGCGCGACGTGCTCGACATGCCGGGGTTGGCGGAGTTGCTGGGGAGGCTGCAGCGGCGGGAGCTGAGTGTGGTGGAGGTGGAGACGGCGAGCGCTTCGCCGTTTGCGTCCTCGCTGTTGTTCGACTACGTGGCGACGTACATGTATGAGGGGGACGCGCCGAATGCGGAGCGCCGGGCGGCGGCGCTGTCGCTGGACCGGGATCTGCTGCGGGAGCTGTTGGGGCAGGAGGAGCTGCGCGAGCTGATCGATCTGGGCGCGCTGGCGGCGCTGGAGGAGGAGCTGCAGCGTCGCAGCGAGCGGCTGCGGGCGGCCACGCGCGATGAGCTGCACGACGCGCTGCGCCTACTGGGCGATCTGGGCGCGGCGGAGGTGCGGGAGCGGGTGCTGGAGGGCATCGACGCGGGGGCGCTGCTGGACGGTCTGGAGGCGGAGCGGCGTGCGGTGCGGGTGCGGATCGGGGGGGAGGAGCGCTACATCGCGGCGGCCGATGCGGGGCTCTACCGGGATGCGTTGGGGGTGGTCGCGCCGGGGGGTCTGCCGGAGGCGTTCGTGGCGGATGTACCGGACGCGCTGGGGCGGCTGTTGCGCCGCTACGCGGCGACGCATGGGCCCTTCCCGAGCGAGGCTCCACGCTCGCGCTACGGCCTCGGCGTGGCGGTGGTGGAGTCGGTGCTTTCAGAGTTGGAGCGCGCGGGGGTGCTGGTGCGCGGGGAGCTGCACCCCGACGGGGTGACGGGGCGGCGGGAGTGGTGCGAGGTGGAGGTGCTGCGACGCCTGCGGAGGGCGTCGCTGGCGGCACTGCGCCGTGAGATCGAGCCGGCGGAGCGGCGGGCGTTCGCGGCGTTTCTGCCGGCGTGGCACGGGATCGACCGCCACGCGGCGGCGGGCGCGGGGGTCGATCGGCTGCGCGAGCAGTTGGCGCCGTTGCAGGGCCTGGCGCTGACGCCGCGGATGTGGGAGCGGGAGGTGCTGCCGCGTCGGGTGGGGGCGTATTCGACGGCGTGGATGGATGAGTTGTGCGCGAGCGGGGAGCTGGTGTGGGTGGGAGCGGGCGCGCTCGGACGCAACGATGGCCGGGTGGCGCTGTACTTCCGCGAGGACGCTCCGCTATTGGGTCCTCCGCTGCGTCGGGTGGAGCCGGTGCGGGAAGCTGGGGGTGAGGAGGAAGTCCACGCGCGCGTACGCGCGCGTCTGAAGAAAGGTCCGTGTTTCTTCGCGGATCTGCTCGTGGAGGTGGACCTGCCTACGGCGGCTCTGGTGGAGGCACTGTGGGACCTGGTGTGGGCGGGGGAGGTGACCAACGACGCGTTCGCGCCGTTGCGCGCGCCGCGGCTGAGGGCGATCGTGGGGGGCCCGATCGTGGGGGGCCCATCCACGCGCGCGGGCGGCGGGAGCGCTGCTGTCCTGGGGGGTCGGTCTGTGCGCTCGGCTGGGGGCTCGGCGCCTGCTTGGCCCCGGGGTGGGGGACGCTTCTCGGGCGGGAGGATGGCGGCTCGTGCGGGCGGCCGGACCGCCTATCCCCCGGGTCGGTGGTCGCTGACGGCGCAGCTGTTCGGCGAGCCGCATGTGCCTGAGGAGCGCCTGCGGGCGCTGGCGGAATTGCTGTTGGAGCGCCATGGGATCCTCACGCGGGAGTTGGTGCTCGCGGAGGGGGTGCCGGGGGGCTTTGCGGCGCTCTACCCGCAGCTGTGCCGGCTGGAGACGTTGGGGGTGGCGCGGCGGGGCTACTTCGTGGAGGGCTTGGGGGGCGCTCAGTTCGCGCTGGCGGGAGCGGTGGAGCGTCTGCGGGCGCAGCGTCCGCGCGCGGAGGACTGCCCGCGCGCGCTGGTGCTCGCGGCGGGGGATCCGGCTCAGCCCTATGGCGCGGCGCTGCCGTGGCCCCGCCGCGAGGGCCCTTCCGGGGGTGGGAGACAAAATCCTCAAACGCCCCGGGGGCCGGGGACGGAGCCCGGGGCGGAGGTGGGGGGCGAGCCCGCGAACCGGGCGCGACACTCCCCGGCGCGGGTGCCGGGAGCGAGCGTGGTGCTGGTGGGGGCCGAGCCGATCCTGTACCTGGAGCGTGGCTGCAGGGCGTTGCGGGTGCTATGCGGTGGCCTCGGAGATTCCCGCGTCGAGCAGGCACTTTGTGCGCTCGCGGAGCACGCGCGCAGGGGTCTGCTTGCGAGTCGGTTCGCGCTCGAGCGAGTGGACGGGGAGCCGGTGCTGGGCTCGCCCTGGGAGGCGGCCCTGGAGGGTGCGGGTTTCCGCGTGGGTCCGCGTCGTGTGGAGCTCGCCGCGCAGTAGCGCTCGGCCGGTCCGCGGGAGTCCGCGATTTGCTGATTATGTGCCCGTTTGCCCCGCCCCGATTGGCGATATTTTGCCGAAGAATTCGTTTCTGGAAGTCGTCGGAAAAGTCGGATGGGTCCCACAAATTTTAACTTGCAATCTTTAGTTCATGCTGTATGGTCGAAAGCGTGGGGATGAGCGGAACTGAGAGGGAGCTGAGCGCCATGTACCGGCGTTTGCCGCATGGCCCGCACGGAATGGGGCGGGATGCGGTGGCACGTCATCAGCGCGCGCGGCTCTTCGGGGCGATGATCGAGGCGGTCCACCGTCAGGGTTACAAGGCGACGACGGTGGCGCACGTGATCGCATTGGCGGGTGTCTCGCGGCGGGCGTTCTACGAGCAGTTTGCCAACAAGGAAGATTGCTTCCTGGGGACCTACGACATCGCGGTGGCACGCGCGAAGCGGCGGATGGTGGACGGCTGGATGAACGAGCGCGGCTGGGCCAACCGGATGCACAGAGCGTGCCAGGCATTCGTGGAGGATGCGAGTCGCAACGTGAAGTCCTCGCGCTTGGTACTGATCGAGGGTCTGGGTCTGGGCGCGAAGAGCCGCGAACGAATGATGCGCTCAGCGGTGGCCTTCGAGCGGGTGCTGGCGGACGGGTTCAAGGCGGCACCCGATGGTGTGCAGCTGCCGCCGCTGGGCCCGAAGGCGATCGTGGGCGGAGGGCGGCACCTGCTGTTCGACCGGTTGCGCAGCGACCGGGTGGCGGAACTGCCGATGCTGACCGACGAACTGCTCGACTGGATCAGCTCTTACCGCTCCCCGGCGGCGCGGATCGGGGTGCCGCGGACGCCGCCGCCGCACACGCCGGTGGAGCCGGCGCGCTTCCTGGAAAGCGACGAGAAACGCGCGCGGGTGCTCGGCGCGGTGGTGCACCTCACGCTCGACGAGGGCTACCACGAGCTGACGGATCCGCAGATTGCACAGTTCGCGGGGATGTCCACGGAATCGTTCCACAAACACTTCCCGAGCAAGCGCGAGTGCTTCCTGGCGGTGGTGGACGAGTTCATCGACGAAACCCTGCAGGCGGTCACGGCGGCGTCGGCGCGCGCGAGCACGTGGGAGGAGGCGGCGTATATCGGGGTGAAGGCCGGAGTGGATCATCTGGTGGCCCATCCGGGGCTTACAAAAATGACGTTCGTCGACGTATTCGATGTGGGGCCGGCTGTGACCGACAGCATCGGTCGCTCGCTGGGGAAGCTGGCGAGCACGTTGCAGGAGGGCTCGCCCGAACCGCGCCGCGCGCCGCTGATCGCACACGAGGCGGTGGCGGGCGCGGTGTGGGCGATCGTGGGCAACTACGCGGTGCGCAAGCGGGTGAAGTACCTGCCCTCGCTGACCGACCATCTGGCGTTCCTCGTGCTCGCCCCATACGTGGGGCCGAAACTGGCGGGCCAGACGATCGATTCAACGCGCAGAAGCCTCGCCCGCGAAGAGCCTGTTTAGTGCGGCCGCTACGCGGCGATCTGCGCTGGCCGATCTCCGATCGGTCGCGATGCTCGCCGTGCTACCAGCACGTCTGCGCTGGCGTGCGTCGCATCTCATCCACGTATCGACCACACTAACTCGTGGCTACCTACTTTGGCGCGAGCCCCGAGTAGGCGACCACTATCCTGGTCCGTGTGATGGGTGTCACGGGCTCGCGCACGGCGCCGCGGAGGGTGGGTCACAAGGGTGCGGCGCACCTGGCGCCGGGCAACACGCTGGCGAGCTTCGAGGCGGCGGTGGGGGCGGGGGTGGACATGATCGAGTTCGACGTCCTCAGCGAGCGCCGGGACGGCGGGGGGCGGCTGCTGCTGGCCCACGATTACGGGGCGCTGGCGCAAGCGCAGGCGCCGCTGACGCTGCGCGAGGGCCTGGAGCACCTGGCGAGCGACGCCTATGCGGGGATCGAGCTCGATGTGGATGTGAAGCTGCCGGGCTACGGGGCCGAGGTGGTGAGGGAGCTGCGCGAGACGGGTCTGATCGGGCGCTCGCTGGTGAGCAGCACGTTCCCGGAGGAGCTGGACGCGATGCGCGCGATCGAGCCCTCGCTGCGCGTGGGCTGGTCGGTGCCGCGGGCACGGCGGGATTACACCGAAAGCCGTCTGACGGCGATCCCGGCGCTGGCGATGTTGGTGGGCTACCGCGCGTGGTTGCCCCAGCGTGCGCGCGCGACACTGCGGGCGGGCCGCTTCGACGCGGTGATGGCGCACTGGCGGGTGGTGAGCCCCGCGCTGGTGCGCGCGGTCGCGGAGGGCGGGGGGGAGCTGTATGTGTGGACGGTGGACGATGCGGCGCTGATGGCGCGCCTCACGGCGCTGGGGGTGGATGGGATCATCACCAACGATCCGCGGCTGTTCGCGGGGAGCGCGGAGAAGCTCCCAGGGGGAGATATCGCTAGCTGAGCGTGCACGTCGCCGCGCTGAACCCCAACGGTGGGCCGGGGGAAGGCAGGCCCTCCCCCGGAGCCCCCTCCCGCCGGACTACGAGAGCGTGCACACCGCCGCGCTGAACCCCAACGGTGGGCCGGGGGAAGGCAGGCCCTCCCCCGGAGCCCCCTCCCGCCGGACTACGAGAGCGTGCACGTCGCGGCACTGAACCCTTTCGGTTCAGCACCGGCGAGGCTGGTGTGATGAGCGCTGGTGGGGCGGGCGGCGAGGTGTACGAGGTGGCCTGAGCGGCGCCACTGGTATTCGACGAGCCCGCGCATCGTGAAGGTGGTGGTGGAGGGGGTCAATCCGAAGTTGTGCCCGGCCTGGCGGGTGTTGGTGGCGAGGCCGATGCGTTCGAAGCCGGAGTCGGCGCTCCCGCCGATGTCTGCCCACTGGTGGGTGGTGGCGTTGAGGGACTGCAGGAGGAAGCGCATGTACATGGTGTCGTGGGGGTGCCCGTCGCTTGGCATCGAGCCGCGAATTCCGATTTCGTCGGGATGGTGGGGCGTGTTGCAGAGATCTACGGTGGCCCACAGTTCGGGCGACTGGGCGAGCGGGGTGGTATGCGTGGCGGCGCTGCCGGAGGTGACCGGCACGAGCCCGCCGAGGAGCGCCGTGGCCCCGAGCAGCGCGAGTAGGGCGGCGAGCTTGCGAGGCGATGTGAGCACATTGTGAAGATAGCGCTGGGGAGGCGCTGAGTGGGCCACTTGGTGAGGGTGTGCTATTCACTTGCGCGATGCGCTCGCCAAGCTCAGGGGAGGTCGTGGAGCTGCTCGCGCGCGTGCCGGTGTTCTCGACACTCGAGGTCGAGGATCTCCAGAGGATCGCGCAGCTGGCGGTTCCGCGCAGCTTCGAGGCGGGCCAGGTGGTGTTTCGCGAGGGGGACCACAGCGACACGTGCTACGTGGTGTATGTGGGCCGTGCGCGCGCGGTGCGCCAGCACGGCGATGGGCGCACGATCACGCTGGCGACGTTTGGCCCGGGGGATATCTTCGGGGAGCTTGCGCTGTTCGAGGACGAGCTTCGCTCGGCCACGGTGGAGGCGGTTCAGGACACGAGTGTGGTGGCGGTGTTGGGTCCGGATATGCGCAGATTGATGGTGGAATACCCACAGATCGCGATGCGTCTGTTGATCGCGCTGGGGCGGCGCCTGCGCGCGAGCAATGAGCGCCTCGCGCGCCGCTCCTTCCAGACGGTGCAGAGCAGGGTGGCGTTCGTGCTGGGGGAGCTTGTCGAGCAGGCGCGGTCGCAGAGTCCACCCAGCCAGGTGGGGGAGGGGGACGTTTCGATCACCGCCACGCAGGCGGACCTGGCGCAGCTGGCGGGCAGCTCGCGGGAGTCGGCGAGCCGGTTCTTGGCGGTGCTGGAGCGGGCGGGAGTGATCTCGCAGGGGCGGGGCCGGTTGGTGGTGCACGATCCGGGGGCGTTGCGCGCGTATGTCTTCTGAGCGCTCCCGGGAGCCCCCTCCGCGGGGCCCGTTGAGACCTCGGGAGCGCTCGGCCGGGGGGGTGGTGGTGCGGGGGGAGGAGGTGCTGGTGATCGTGCCGCGCCGGCGCGCGGCGGACGGCGCGCGCGTGTTGGGCTTGCCCAAGGGCCACCTCGACCCCGGGGAGACGCCGTTGCAGGCCGCGTTGAGGGAGGTGCGCGAGGAGACGGGTGTGGAGGCGGAGCTGGTGGGGGAGCTGGGAGAGGTGCGCTACTGGTACAGACGTCACGGGCGCTCGATCCCCAAGTCGGTGGTCTTCTTCCTGTTGCGGTACACGTGCGGCGATACCGCCGATCACGACGAGGAGGTCGAGGAGGTGCGCTGGATGGCGCTGGAGCGGGCGTGTGTGGAGCTCACCTACGAGGGCGAACGAGAGATCGCCGGCCGTGCGCTTGCCGCCCTGAAGCCCTAGAGGTCGGCGTAGTCGGCCGACCCAGCCCTTCGGGCGGTGCCCCGGGCGAGCTGGGTCCCTCTTTCTTCGCTAGAGGCCGGCGAGCCGGGCCCCTCTTCTTCAGATAGCCTGCACTGTCGTGCAGGTGCTCAACTTCTATTCGACGATTTTCGCGGACGAGCTCAAGCGGGGCCGCAAGACGGCCACGATTCGTCTGGGGGACAAGTCTGACAAGTACCGCAAGAACCAGCTGGTGCTGGTCACGATCGGCTACCAGTACTCCCCGCGGGAACGGATCTTCGAGGCGGTGATCGACCAGGTCGAAGTGACGCGCCTGGGGGACCTCTCGCCGCGCGACATCAAGCACGACAACCCCGAGTTCCGTCGTCACGAGGAACTGATCCACTTCCTCGAGCAGATCTACGGCCGGGGGGTGTCGATGGAGGACACGGTGACGATGGTGCGCTTCTCGCGGATTCTGGATACCCCGGCGGGGATGACCGAGGCCATGAAGGGCTTCGGCGGCGCCCAGAACTAGAGCCTGACGGCACCGGCTCCGTGCCCCCGACTGGCCGCGGTCGGAGGGCTTCGGCGGCGCCCAGAACTAGAGCCTAACGGCACCGGCTTCGCCGCGCCAGCCGACTGGCCGCGGTCGAAGGCTGCGGCGGCGCTCAGAAACTGGACCCCTCCGCAGAACTGCAACTCCGCTGGCATTTTCGTCGTAAAAGTGCCAATTTGGACTTGACGGATGCTCGCGTTCGTATATAGTGGCGGGTCGTTGGCACTCCATTGCGTGGAGTGCCAGAAGCGGCGCGGTGGGTGTCCCATTCCCCGCGCCACCTGTTGGAAGCACTCTTCTAGATAGTGGAGGTCTCATCAAGATGAAGCTCAAGCCCCTGGGCGATCGCCTGATCGTGCGGGCGATCGAGGAGGAGCAGACCACGGCTAGTGGCCTCGTTCTCCCCGATACAGCCAAGGAGAAGCCGCAGAAGGGCGAGGTTCTCGCCGTCGGCGACGGTCGTATCGACGACGCCGGCAAGCGTATCCCGCTCGATGTCAAGGAGGGCGACGAGGTCCTCTACAGCAAGTACGGCGGGACCGAGATCAAGGTCGAGGGCGATGACCTGCTCGTGTTGCGCGAGTCCGATGTCCTCGCCAAGATCGCGTAACGCGTAAGGAGACAAGATGCCACACAAGGAGCTCAAGTACGGCGCTGAGGCGCGCAAAGCGCTGGAGTCGGGCGTGGACGCGGTCGCCAACGCCGTCAAGGTCACGCTCGGCCCGAAGGGTCGCTACGTGGTGCTGGACAAGAAGTTCGGCGCCCCCACAATCACCAACGACGGCGTGACGATCGCCCGTGAGATCGAGGTCGAGGACGTCTTCGAGAACCAGGGTGCCCAGCTGGTGCGCGAGGTGGCCACGGCCACCAACGACGTGGCCGGCGACGGGACTACCACTGCGACGGTGCTGGCCCAGGCGATCGTGCGCCAGGGCCTGAAGAACGTCGCGGCGGGGGCCAACCCGTTGGCGCTCAAGCGCGGCATCGAGCGCGCGGTGGACCAGGTTGTTGGGAACATCGCTTCGCAGTCCAAGGAGGTCTCCGGCAAGGAGCAGATCGCTCGCGTGGCGACGATCTCCGCGGGCGACGAGGAGATCGGCGATGTGATCGCCGACGCGATCGAGAAGGTCGGTAAGGACGGCGTGGTGAACGTCGAGGAGGGCCAGACGTTCGGCATGGACCTCGAGTTCACGGAGGGGATGCAGTTCGACAAGGGCTACATCTCCCCATACATGGTCACCGACCAGGACCGCATGGAGGCGGTGCTGGAGGACCCCTACATCCTGATCGCCAACCAGAAGATCGGCTCGGTGCGCGACGTGCTGCCGGTGCTCGAGGCTGTGATCCAGAGCGCGAAGCCGCTCTTGATCATCGCTGAGGACGTCGAGGGCGAGTCGCTGGCGACGCTGGTGGTGAACAAGCTGCGGGGCACGTTCACTGGCGTGGCTGTGAAGGCTCCGGGCTTCGGCGACCGCCGCAAGCGGATGCTGGAGGACATTGCGATCCTCACGAAGGCCGAGGTGATCACCGAGGAGATGGGCCTGAAGCTGGAGAACACCCAGGTCTCCCAGCTCGGGCGCGCGCGGCGTGTGGTGGTGGCGAAGGACAACACCACGATCGTCGACGGTGCTGGCGATGCGGCGGCAATCAAGGGGCGTATCAGTCAGATCAAAGCCGAGATCGAGAACACCGACTCGGACTTCGATCGGGAGAAGCTCCAGGAGCGCCTGGCAAAGCTCTCCGGCGGCGTGGCGGTCGTGAAGGTGGGCGCGGCCACGGAGACGGAGATGAAGGAGAAGAAGCACCGCGTCGAGGACGCCCTGCAGGCCACGCGGGCGGCGCTCGAGGAGGGCATCGTGCCGGGCGGCGGCGTTGCACTGCTGCAGGCCTCGGCGGCGATCAAGATCGACCAGGACAGCCACGACGCCGACGGCTCCGACGATGAGCGCACGGGTGCGCGCATCGTGTTGCGGGCGCTGGAGGAGCCGCTGCGCCAGCTCGCGGAGAACGCGGGCCTGGAGGGCTCGGTGGTGGTCAACGATGTGCGCAAGGCCAAGAAAGGACACGGCCTCAACGCGGCCACCAACGAGATCGTCGATCTCGTGGCTGCGGGCGTGATCGACCCCGCGATGGTCACTCGCTCGGCGCTGCAGAACGCGGCGTCGATCGCCAAGAACATCCTCACCACCGAGGCGATCGTCGCTGAGGTGCCCGAGAAGGAAGGCGGCGGCGCCCCCGGCGGGGGTATGCCGGATATGAGCGGGATGATGTAAGCGATCGGAGATCGACGGGAGGGCGCTCGTTGCGGGTGCCCCCCGCCGCTCGCCGGGTTCGCCGCCAGAGCACCCGCACCCGCGCTCGCGTCAGACTTGCGGGCGAGGGGGGAGCGGATGGGGCGAGGGAGTGGATTGCTTGCAGGATGGATGATTTCAAGACGAGGGCCCGGCATCATGCCGGGCCCTCGTCGCGGTACTGGCCCTGGGGGGCGGGTCCGCGATCCTCATAGGGATGGACCCGACCCCGCTTAGCCTGGTCCATCGCCTTGTGAGGGGCGCCGATTTGGGCGCCTGTGCGAGGAGCATCGTGCCATACGCGCAGCCCCGCCTGTGACGGTGTTTCTGACTCGTGGAACGATCCCGCGGGCTACTACTGCACCGCGCTGATCGGCCGGGAGGGCTCCCCGACGTACTTTGCGGTGGGCCTGATCAGCTTGGCTTCGCGCTTCTGCTCGAGCACGTGTGCCGACCAGCCCGCGACGCGGGCGCAGGTGAACATCGGGGTGAACAGCTCGGCGGGCACTTCCGCGAGGTCGAGCACCACGGCGGACCAGAACTCGACATTCGTGGCGAGCACGCGGTCGGGCTTACGCGCCTGCAGCTCCGCGAGGGCGGCCTGCTCGAGCGCCTCGGCGACCGCGAAGCGGGGCGAACCGAGTTCTCTGCAGGTCCGGCGCAGCACGCGCGCGCGGGGGTCTTCGGCGCGGTAGATGCGGTGCCCGAAGCCCATCAGTCGGTCCCCCCGGTCGAGGGCGTCGGAGACCCAGCGCTCGGCGTCCCCGGTCTTTTCGACTTCATCGAGCATCTTGAGCACACGCGAGGGGGCTCCGCCGTGCAGGGGTCCCGAGAGTGCACCCACCGCCGCGGAGAGCGCGGCGGCGGCATCTGCGCCTGTGGAGGCGACGATGCGGGCGGTGAAGGTCGAGGCGTTGACTCCGTGCTCGGCGGCGGAGACCCAGTAGGCGTCGATCGCCTTCACGTGATCGGGGTTGGCCTCGCCGCGCCAGCGGAGCAGGAAGCGCTCGGGGATCGAGCGGCCCTGGTCGATCTCCGCCTGGGGCACGGGAGGCTGTCCGACGCCGCGCGCGGACTGGGCGACGAACGAGAGTGCCATCACCGAGGCGCGCGCGAGGTTCTCGCGGGCCTCGGTGTCGGAGATGTCGATCAGCGCTCGGAAGCCCCACTCGGGCGCGAGCATCGCGAGCCCGGCCTGGACATCCACGCGGGGGTCGCCCGAGCGGACTGTCAGGGGGTGCGGTTCGGCGGGGGGCAACCCCGGTTTGAAGTGGCCGTCCACGAGCAGACCCCAGACCTGCTCGTAGGGGACCGCTCCCACTAGGTCCTCGATGTCGACGCCGCGGTAGCGCAGCGCGCCCCCGGCTTTGTCGGGCTCTGCGATCTCGGTGGCGAAGGCGACCACGCCTTCGAGGCCCGAGTGGACCTCCGGCTCTGTCTGAACCACGCTCATGGCACTCGCTTTCTGGGCTAGCTGCTTGACGGGGGGAGGCCGGAGCGCTGCGGGTTGCGTCGCGCTCGGCCGGGTTGCCTTCTGGGCAGCGCATATGGTCGCAGGAATGGGCGCGACCGCGATCCTCCCCGTGGACGTTAGGCTCTCCCTCGACGGGCGCATGCTCGTCCTCGGCGAGCGAGCGAGCGAGACCAAGAGGAGGCACCACCGTGTCCGACAGCGATCTGATGTTCCGTCCCGCAACCGAGCTGGCGGGCATGGTGCGCGCTGGGGAGCTCTCTGCGCGCGAGCTGGTGCAGACCTCGCTCGAGCGGATCGAGGAGCTCAACCCGGCGCTCAACGCCTTTGTGCAGATCGACGGCGAACGTGCGCTGGCCGCCGCCGATGAGATCTCCCGGGGCGACGAGCGCCCCTTTGCGGGGGTGCCGATTGCGATCAAGAACAACCGCCCGGTGAGCGGTTTGCGGGTGACGATCGGGTGCGAGCTGATGAAGGACTTCATCGCTGGCTACGACCACAACGTGACCCGCCGCCTAAAGCGGGCGGGGTTCATTGTGGTGGGCACTACGACGCTGCCGGAGTACGGCATCCTGCCCACCACTGAGGCGCGCCTGTTCGGCCCGACCCGCAACCCGTGGGATTTGGGACGCACCCCGGGGGGCTCCTCGGGGGGGTCGGCGGCGGCGGTCGCGGCGGGGATGGTGCCGGTTGCTCACGGCAACGATGGTGGGGGCTCGATCCGGATCCCCGCTGCGTGCTGTGGTCTGGTGGGGCTCAAGCCCCAGCGGGGGCGGATCTCGGTTGCGCCGGAACTGGGGGACTCCTCGCTGGGGATCGACGGGGTGCTGAGCCGCACTGTGGCCGATACTGCCGCGATCCTCGATGTGCTCGCGGGCTACGAGGTGGGAGACGCCACGTGGGCGCCACCGCCGCCCCAGCCCTTCGCAGCTGCCGCGGCCGCAGGTGCGCCCACCGGGCTGCGGATCGCCGCGACCACCCTGCCGCCGATCGCGGAGGCCACCGTCGACCCGCTCGCGGCACGGGCGGTGGGCGACGCGGCGGAGCTCCTGCGGGGGCTCGGCCACGAGGTGGTGGAGGTCGATCCGCCGTGGCAGATCGAGGGTGTGCAGGAGCTCTTTGGGGCGGTGTTCTCGACGCACGTCGGCCTCTCGATCGCCTTCTCGGGGACGGTCGCGGGGCGGGAGCCGACGGCGGAGGATATGGAGCCGATGAGCTGGGCGATCTTCTGCTTGGCGCGCAAATTGAATGCGATCGAGGGCTTCGGGGCGAATGTGCGGCTGCAGGCCTTCACGCGCCAGCTGGCGGAGTTCCTGGAGCCCTACGACGCGCTGCTGACTCCGGCCCTGGCTGAGCGCCCGCTGGAGCTGGGGACGCTCGACACTGCGGCCCCTGACCCGCTGTCCACGTTCGCGCGCTCGGGCCTGTTCACGCCGTTCACGCCCGTGTTCAACGCGAGTGGGCAGCCGGGGATCTCGCTGCCACTGTTCCATGGTGAGGATGGTCTGCCGCTGGGGGTGCAGATCGTGGGGCGCCCGGCGCAGGAGGGGGCGCTGCTCGCGCTCGCCACGCAGCTGGAAGCCGCGCGTCCGTGGGCGGAGCGTCGCCCTGAGCTGGCTGCGCTGTAGGGACTCGACCCGCCGTCGGGGCGGGGTCGGTGACGGGGAGCGACTCTCGGTGGCTGGGGACTCTCGGTGACGAGGAGCGACTCCAAATAGCCGACAACCACGACAAACGGCCGCTCAGGCTGGGCCGCCTCCGGGTGCCCAGCTTGGGCCACGGACGGAGCGCTGCGCTCAGCTAGATGGAGGGGCTCAGCACGGCCCCCATTGCGTGGGGCCGTACGCCCAGTCGCTCCACGTCGGTGCAGCCGCGGGCGGAGATCATGGGGACCTCCATCAGCTCGGCCTCCTCCCAGGTGGCGAACGCGCGCGTGCCGGCGGCGGCCTCCAGTAGCCGCAGGGCGCGGAGCACGATCGGGGTGGGGATGTGCGCGAGTGCGCGGCGGCGGCCGAGGGAGCGCAGGACGAGGTGCACGATCTCGGTGTGGCTGAGGGTCTGGGGGCCGGCGAGCTCGAAGCGCTCGTGGGGCGTCCCGGGGGTGGCGTTGTGCGCGGCGCGCAGCGCGCCGATCACGCAGTCGGCGGCGTCCTCGACCCAGATCGGCTGGTAGAGCGCGCGGCCGCTGCCGGACACCGGCATCAGGGGCAGCAGGGCGAGGCGTTCCAGTAGCGTCAGCCAGCGGTCTCCGGGGGCGTACACGATCGAGGGGGAGAGCACCACGGAGCGCAGCCCGGCCTCGCGCACGGCCTGCTCGGCGAGTGCCTTGGCGCGTAGGAAGCGCACGCGGCTGTGGGTCGAGGCGCCGAGGGCGGAGAAGAACAGGAAGCGCTCGACCCCGGCCCGCTCGGCGGCCTGCACCATGCGCCAGGTGGCGATGCCGTTGAGCTCCTCGATCGAGCCCCGTGGCTGATCGCGGATCGAGGCTGCGAGGTGCACGACGGTGTCGACTCCGCGCATGGCGTTGCGGAACGAGGGGGGGTCGGTGAGGTCGCCGAGCGCGATCTGCACCCGCACTCGCCGCGCCCCGAGCCGGCGGGGGTCGCGCACGAGGCAACGCACGGGGTGGCCTTCGGCGAGCAGACGTCCCAGGAGCGCGGAGCCCACCTGGCCGGTGGCGCCGGTCAGCAGCAGCATTTCGCTCTCCAACCTAGCGGAGCGGGGCGGTGGAGGACGCGGTGTGGCTCCCGATCCGCGGGGGGAGGCCGTCTTGCGAGGCGGCCGGGATCGTTTCGGCGCCTGCCCGCCCGGTGCTCGGGTTGAGCGTGGGTGTTGGCGCTGTGAGCGTGGATGTGTGCCGCTGCGTTGAAAGAAACAAACGGGTCCAAATTGTTGCCAGCGGAGGACCGAGAGTCTACCTTTGCCCGATGGCCATAGACGCGAGCGTTTCCCGATTGCGTGAGCGTGTCGCTCCGACGGCGCGCTTGGCGGAGCTCGACTGGCCGGGGGCGGCGTGGGGTGCGATCGGGGTCACCGCGCTGTTCCTCGCGGTTACCTGCTGGTGGCTCACGCAGGACCGCAGCATCCCGATCTTCGACGCGGGGCTGCACCTGAGCCTGGTGATCAACGTCCACCACGAACTCGCCGCGGGGCGCCTTGGCACGGCGCTCACGCTGACGGTTCCCTACCCGCCGTTTGCGTACCTGGTGGGCTCGTTGGGGTTGATGCTCGGGGGGGTCGCTGTGGCACCGCCGATCCTGGCGGAGAACTTCGTCTTCGTGACGCTGCTGGCGCTCGGCTGCTACAAGGTTGGGCGGCTCGCGTTCGGCCCGACGGCGGGCCTGCTCGCGGTGGTGTTCGCGCTCGGCTCGCCGCTGATCGCTGCGCAGTTCCACGTCTTCATGACGGACGCTCCGGAGACGGCGATGGTGGCGGTCTCGATCTGGTTGATTATCGCCACGGAGGGCTTTGCGAAGCTGCGCTTCTGCGCGGTGGCGGGCGTGGCGGTGGGCTTGGGGATGCTTACGAAGGAGCCGTTTGCGATCTTCGTGGTGGGGGTGGTGCTGGTCACGCTGGTGCGGGGCGGGCTGGGGTCGTGGCGCGGGTTTGCGCTCTTCGCCGCGATCTCGCTCGCGATCGCCCTTCCGTGGTACGTCCACGAGCACACCCTGATCCAGGGGCTCGGTAACCAGGCGACGGCGTCTTCGAGCGCGTACCCGAATCCGGAAGGGCCGGGCCCGAAGGACATCGCGCCGCCGCGCCTGTCGAGCGCGAACCTCGAGTGGTACCTCTGGAACCTGGACAACGTGCAGCTCGGGCTGCCACTGCTGCTGTTCGCGGCGGCGGGGTTCATCTGGGCGCTCGTCGGCTTCCTGCGTCGGCGCCCGGTGAGCGGCCTCGCGCCGGAGCTCACGATCGGGGCGTTCCTGGCGTGGTTGATTCTGACGGAGACCTACTTTCACGACACGCGTTACAGCATGCCGCTGCTGCTCTACCTGGCGGTGTTCGCGGCGGGGGGAATCGTGGCGCTCCCGCGTCGCGGGCGGATGCTCGCGACGGCGGGGTTGGTGCTGGTGGCGGCGGCGAACACGCTCGGGAGCACCTTTGGCGTGGGGACTCCGTATCGGATCGCGCTCCCCGGGGCCTCGGCGACGGCGCTCGAGCAGTCGGGCTACCTGACGCTCTATCCGGGGGGGTTCCTCGTCTCGGGGCCCCACCGCGATGGGGATCTGCTCGCGACGCTGCAGGCGCTGCGGGGGGAGGGGGTGCGCTACATCTCGTGGCCCCAGGAAGAGGCGCTTGAACCGGACTTCTCCAACGGTGGGGTGGTGGCGTTCGCGCAGATCGCGGATCTCGGGTCCCCGCCCGCGGGGACGTCGATCGGGGAGCTGGGCCAGAGCGTGGCGGTGATGGCGCACGGGAAGATCCTGCCCCACGAAGTGCCCCCCTGCGTAACGCTCGACGATGGCACGGGCGTGTGGGTGCGGATCGGCAACCCGCTCGCGAAGGGCGCCCAGGACTTTTGCCCGTTCCCGCGCCCTCACCACTACGGCCCCAAGCAGGCCTGACGGGGGTCTCCAGCCGCAGGCCTGACGGGGGTCTCCGGCGGGCCACGGCGGGACGCCGCTACTATTCCCTCTCGTCCCGCAGCAGACAAAATCGACTCGAGAAGGAAACGAATGGCCTACGTGATCGCAGAGCCGTGCATCGGCACCAAGGACAACTCCTGTGTGGAGGTGTGTCCCGTGGATTGCATCCACCCCACCCCGGATGAGCCGGGGCACGACGCCGCCGAGATGCTCTACATCGACCCCGACGAGTGCATCGACTGCGATGCCTGCGTGGAGGCCTGCCCCGTGGACGCGTGCTTCGCCGAGGATCAGCTCCCGGAGGAGTGGCAGAAGTACACGCAGATCAACGCGGAGTACTTCGCCAGCAGCCGCTGAGCGGCGCGATACTGCGTCCTCGATCGGTCGTGTGCTGAGCACACGTCCCTCACTGCGTCCTTGTCTCGCTTGCTCAGCGACCGCTGGTTGCGATGCCTACCACGCGACTGGCGGGGCTGTGGGTAGTTTTTAGGGATCGTCCGCGCGGGTTGGCGCAGGCGCCGGGGTGGTGGGCGCGGAGCTTCCGTGCTCCGCGACGGCGGCGAGGAGGGCCAGGGAGCCTCAGGCCATCGGCAGCGACATGCCCGCGGGCTTGGGGCTTGCGGGCGGGGGTGCGGGCGATCCGTTGCCCGTGCCGTTCGGGGCTCCAGCGTCGGTGGCGCTCAAGATGGGCAGCTGCACGGGGGTGATCGCGGCGATCCCGCGCGCGGCGTGGCGGATCGCCTGGGCGGCGGGGTCGTCGGGGTCCTCCAGCACCAGTGGTAGGCCGCTGTCGGCGTGTTCGCGCAGCGGCATCGTGAGGGGGACCTTGCCCAGCAGCGGCACGTCGAGCTCGTCGGCCAGCGCCTGGCCCCCGCCCTCGCCGAAGATCGGGTAGCGCTCCCCGCCGGGGGTGGTGAAGCCCGACATGTTCTCGATCACGCCGCCGATCTCGAGGGAGACCTTGTGTGCCATCTCGGCGGAGCGGCGCGCCACCTTCTGCGCGGCGGGCTGGGGGGTGGTGACAATCACGAACTTTGCCTGGGGAAGCAACTGGGCGAGTGTCATCGACACGTCCCCGGTGCCGGGGGGTAGATCGACGAGCAGGTAGTCGAGTGCTCCCCATTCGACGTCCTGGAGGAACTGGGTGAGCGCCTTGTGGAGCATCGGCCCACGCCACACGACGGCGGCGTCCTCCTCGACGAAGAACCCGATCGACATCACCCGCACCCCGTGTGCTTCGAGGGGGATGATCTTGCGCTCGGCGGAGACCGCGGGGCGCTGCGCGCCGAGCCCGAACATGCGCGGGATCGAGTAGCCCCACACGTCCGCGTCGAGCACGCCGGCGCGCTTGCCTTCGGCGCTCAGCGCGGCGGCGAGGTTGGCGGTCAGCGTGGACTTGCCCACGCCTCCCTTGCCGGAACCGACGCACAGCACGTTGGCGACCTGGGCGAGTGTGCCCGCGGGCAGGCTCGCGCGCCCGAGGCGCTGCTGGAGGGCGGCTTTCTCGGAGTCGCTGAGGACGTCGAAGAACACGTTGACGTGCTCGACCCCCTCGAGCGCCTCCACGGCCTGTGCGACCGCTGTCTGGAAGTGGCCCCGGATGGGGCAGCCAGCGGTCGTCAGCGAGACCGTCACGTCCACGACCCCGTTGCCCCCGATCTCCGCGGAGCGCACCATGCCGAGCTCGACGATCGAGCGGCGCAGCTCGGGGTCGATCACGACCTCGAGGGCCTTCATGATCTGCTCGCGGGTGGGCATCAAGCCCATTCTCGCAGAAGCCGGGATCAGCGCTCGGCTGCGGGGCATGCGATCCGGTAGTCGCAGCGCGCGCACACGGCGGGCGAGGGCGTGGGCTCGAAGTCCTGCGCCAGGATCCCCGCACCGGCCTCGAGCACGGCTCCCCGTACCCACTCGGTGTCCGCCCCGTTGCGCGGCACGGGGACCTTGCAGTCGTCGAGCACGTAGTAGTAGGCCCCCTGCGTCTCCTCTAGGCCCCAGGCCTCCCGCGCTGCGATTGCGTACAGCGACAGCTGGATGTCCTCCCCGAGCTCCTCGGCTGTCTTGGCGTACCCGGTCTTGTAGTCGATCAGCTCATACCCTCCCTCGGGGAGGGCGTCCACGCGGTCCACCCGGCCCCGCACGTGGTGGGGCCCGAGGGTGAACGCGAACGAGCGCTCGAACCACAGCGGCTGTGCGCGCTCGCGCTCCAGTCGCTCGTGGTAGCGCCGCAGCGCGACCTGCGCCTTCTCCCACAGTTCCCCCTCCGCGCCGCGCTCTCCGAGGCCGCTGCGCCGCCACGCGGTGTCGAGCAGCTCGAGGAGCTCCCGAAGCGTCCCCTGCCGCCTGCCTCCCTCCCGCTCCCCCTCCTCGAGATCTCCTGCTTCTCGCTGCCGGACCTCCCCGCCTGCGCGTTCCCCGCCTGCGCGTTCCTCGCTTGCGCGTTCCCCGCCTGCGCGTTCCCCGCCTGCGCGTTCCCCGCCTGGGCGCTCCTCGCCTCTAAGCTCCCGCCCCTCCGGCACCCCTCCAGCTGGCGCGCGGGCCCGCTCCCCGTCGTCCTGGGCGGCGTGGAAGCGTTCGAGGACCTGGTGCACGACGATCCCGAAGCGCTGGCTGAGCGTCTGTTCGGTGGGGATCTTCAGCACCCGCGCGTACTTGTAGCGCAGTGGGCAGCTCCGGTAGGTCTCCACGTCCGACGCCGACAGCACGAGGCCCTCGCCGCGCCGCGGCAGGAACGCCTCCAGCGTGGGCTCCCCTCGCGCCGCCACTGCCTGTGCGCGCACCCGCTCTGCCTGCGCCCCGTCTTCCCCGCCCTCAGCCAGCAGCAGCTCATCGAGCGGCGAGCTCTCGAGGATCTCCCGCTGCAGCGGGGTGACCGCTGCCCGCAGCCGCGCGTTTAGGTCCTCGAGCGCCTCCTCCACCGTTTCTCCCCGGGGGCGCTCCAACAGCGCTGCCAGCTTGATCAGCTCCAGGTACCTAACGACCCCATGGGAGACATCGAGCTCCGTGTCCAGCCGCAGCTCCCCGAGCCGCCCCGCTATCCGCGCCACGTCGCCCAGGACCTCCTCCCGCAGTGCCTCCACGGTGTTCTGCAGGGCCTCCCGTTCGGGGTCCCCAGGCGCCGGCTCCGGCTCGTGTGTGGTCCCCAGTCGTGGGTCGCCCGGCGTCCGCTCGTGCGGTGCCCCTCCCGTGACGCGCGCGTGCGTCTGGTCGTGTGATGCCCCTCCCGTGGGGCTCCCCGGCGCCTGTTCCGGCTCGGCCTGTGGCTCCGCGCGCTGCGCCTGTGTCCACGGCGGTCCCTCCGCCGCCGCTGTCAGGTGCGCGGCCAGCGCCCGCGCGGTGGGCCGGGGGGAGCCCGCGATGAACTCCTCCGCCAGCTCTCCCAGCGCTGCGAGGCCGGCCAACCGCTTGGCGCTCGCTCCTTCGCCGGCCAACAGCTGCCTGCGGCGCAGGCCGAGGCGCTCGATCAGGCGCCCGACGAACAGGTCCGCGCGCATCGTGTCGAGGCTCCCTGCGGCCCACCTGTGCAGCTCCAGGAAGCGCTGGATTCGCTCCCGGGCCTCGGGCGGGACCTGCGGTGACTCCAGCGCGCTCGCCAGGGCGGCGACGACCTCGAGCTTTTGCCGCCGTGCGATCTGAATGACGCGCGCGAGGTCGACCTGGCGCAGTTCGATCGGCGGACGTGCGAGCGCGCGCACGGCCGCAGACGCGTCGCGGGGGTCGGTCAGCAGGCGCATCCACGCCAGCACATCCCGCACCTCGGCCTGCTCTAGGAGGGTGTTGTTGCTCTCCCGCTGTGCAGATCCTCCTCCGCGGCTCTCCCGTGTGGCCCCTCGCGAGATGCTCTCCGTGACGGAGGTATCCCTGGTGGCGCCTCGCGCTGCTTCACTCGCACCCCCGCCCCCGGGCGTGTCTGGCGGGCGCCCCTGCGTGGGTGTCCTCTCTCGTTCGCCCCCCACGGAGGGCGCGTCTTGCGGACCGTCGAGCGGGGAGGGCACGTTCAAGAGCATATGTCCCGACGGGCCACAACCGGATGTGTCTCGGAGCTCGGATGTGTCTCGGGGCTCTACCCTCAAAGGGTGGACACGATCGATTGGAGCACGGCCCAGCGCGTCGGCGAGCTCATCGCCGGCTCGCCTCCGTTTGGGGGGGTGCGGGGGGAGACGGTGCAGCCGCTCGCGCAGCGCTTCGCGCAGCGCGTCGGGGAGTACTCCGGCCTCACGCCCCCTGACGAATTACCTCCCCTCGAAGCGGTCGATCGCCCGCGTTGGATCGCCGCGAACCTCCAGACGATGCGCCCCGTGATGGAGTCGCTCGCGGAGCAGTCGGGCGTGAGCAGCACCGCGCGCCGTCGCTGGCGCTACAGCTGGAAGCGCCCAGGACAGGATCTCGGGCCGCTCTACGACACCCTCAGCGCCGCCGGTGGGCTGCTGCTTGGGGCCCAGGTCGGGGCGATGGCGGGAATGCTCTCCCAGCGCGTGCTCGGACAGTACGACCTTGCGCTACTCGATCCCTCGGTGACTCCACGTCTGCTGCTTGTCGCCCCCAACCTCGCCCAGGCCGCCCACAACATGCAGCTGGACCGCGACGAGTTGCTCACGTGGGTGACGATCCACGAGATCGCCCACGCGGTCCAGTTCTCAGGAGCGCCCTGGCTGCGCGAGCACCTTGCGGGCATCCTGCGCGAGCTGATCGACGGCCTCCAGGTGACGGTCTCGCTGGGGGATCTTCTGCGGGTTCCCAACGCCGACGATGTCCGCGCGCTCACCGAGCGCCTGCGCCATGGGGAACTCGTGCGGCTCACCCTCGGGGAGGAGCGCTGGCAGCTCGTCGAGCGCCTCCAGGCGACGATGTCGCTCGTGGAGGGCCACGCCGAGCACGTGATGGATGCTGTCGGCGCCGAGGTGCTCCCCTCGCTGCCCCGCCTGCGCGCCGCGATGAACCGCCGCCGCCACACTCGCGGTCTGCCCTGGCGGGTACTCGAGCGGCTGCTCGGCCTCGAGCTCAAGCTCCGCCAGTATGAGGAGGGGCGGCGCTTCTGCGACGCGGTTGTGCTCGCGGGTGGCTCCTCCGCGCTCGCCCGCGCCTGGCGCTCCCCCGAGGATCTGCCCACCGCCGCCGAGTTGCGCGAGCCCGAGCGCTGGCTGCTGCGCACCGCTTGACGCGTTAAGGCCGCAACGCGGCAGGGCTGGGGAGTAGGTCCCGAGGACGTTGTTCATCCGAGTCTCCTTGGAGGCTGGCTAGACGTGGCGCTCGGCAGGACACCGCGCCGTGCGTAGGGCCCCTGTCGGCGTCGGTCTACCTCACCGTCCTGACGCCAGATCGACGCCTGCCGAACATGCGTTCCTATTGTTACAAGCTCCAGTGCTCTGGGGCTAGTTTTTACGGGCACTTAGCGCCGTGCTAATCTTTCGGTGTAACGATCTCTCGGTCCCCGGGTACAAACAGGTGTTCGGTGGCGGTCTGCCCACCGAGACGAATAGGAACAAACGTACCCACACGTCCTCTCCGGAGGACTTGAGACAGAGGAGACCATCTCCACATGGCTGACGACACCACTGCCCGCAACTCTTTCCCCCAGTCCGCAACCGGCGCCTCCGCGGCCACCGGCCCGGCTGGGGCTGCCAAAACCCCCCGTGCCACCAAAGCTCGCGGCGCCGCCGCCGGCGCCGCTCGCCCCCGTGCCGCATCCCGCGCGAACGCGGCTCGCCCCAAAGCGAGCGCCGCTGCGGGCACTCGCAAAGCGCCCCGTGCGAAATCGACTGCCGGGAGCGGCACACGGCGAGGCCCCTCCGCGCGCACCAACTCCGCACGTACCAACTCCACCCGTGCCGGCTCCTCCCGTGGAACGGTCGATCTCGTCGGCGACTACGCCGAACGCGCCGTCCTGATCCCCGTCGGGGCCGCCCTGCTCGCACGTGAGCGGGTCGTCTCGAGCGTGGCTGACGCGATCTCCATCTACTCCACCCCGGACAAGGCCCAGACCCAGCTGCGCAAGTTCGAGCGCCGTGGCAGCACCGCCCGCACTCGCTTGGAGCGCGAGGTCCGCAAGACCCGCACCCGCGTTGAGCGCGAGCTGCGCCAGCGCCGGCGCGAGCTCGAGAAGCGGCGCGAGCACCTCACCAAGAGCGTCTCCTCCCAGGTGGAGCAGACCCAGGCGCAGCTCGAAAAGACTCAGTCTCAGATCGAGGAGGCCCTGCGCACCCGCCTCGAAGATGGCGTCGATTTCGCGGGGCGCATCCAGGAGCGCGTCCTGAACCTCGTCTGAGTCTCAGCAACTTCCCCCGCCTCGGACCCGAGGAGACGCGAGCGCGGGAAAGTCTGCCGGCCCCATATTCGCCGGCAGGAGAAGGACCCTCTCCTCCCTCGGTCAGCGGGGCGACCCCCAGTCGCCCCGTTGGCCTTTAAGGGTCCACGACAAAGTCTCTGACGGGCCGGTGCGGCCGACCGATCAAAGATCGGCCAGCGGCGGTCTGCGCCACCCGCGATGCTCGCCGTGCTCCTAACCGCCGGGCTTGCCCTCGCTCCCGCGCTGGCGCAGGAAGCGCTGAAACTCGCGAGCCAGCAGCTCCCCGGAGGGCAGATCGTCGAGCGCAAGCGGATCCCAATCGCCCCGCTGCTCGTACTCCTGGTCGGCGTCCTCCTCGACCTCGGCATCCTGCTCCAGGCGTTCTACGAACGCCTGGACCTCGGGGTTGCTTGACACGGCCAGTCCCACCTGGCGTTCGTAGTTGGAGGCGGCATCCTCGAGCTCCTCCGCGTCCACGGAAACTCCCACGAGGTCCTCCAGGCGGCGCACCAGCGCCAGTGCCGCCTTCGGGCTGGGGGCTGCGGCGACGTAGTGGGGGACGCTCGCCCAGAGGCTCATCGCGGGTAGTCCCGCATCGCTGGCGGCGCTGTGCAGGACGCCCACGATCCCCGTGGGCCCCTCGTATTTGCTGGGGCGCCCCGCAGCTCCCAGGCGCTCGGTCAAAGCGGGATCGGACGCGAACCCGGTCATCGCTACCGGCAGCGTATGGGGCACGTCTGCCAACAGCGCCCCCAGTGTGATCACCAACCGCACCCCCAGGGCTTCGGCGAGCTCCACGATCAGCGCGCTGAAGGAGCGCCACCGCAGCGATGGCTCCACCCCCTGTACGAGCACGAGATCCCGCGGGGCGTCCGGCACGATCGCCTCATACACATCCACCGACGGCCACTCGATCTCACGACGGGCGGGTTGGGAGTCACTCTCCTCCACCGAGAAGCGGATCCGGGGGCGGTTGGCTTGGAAGTCGTAGAACTCCTCCGTGTCGACGTGCGCAAAGCGCCGCGCCCCCAGCGCCGAGCTCAGGAACCCCACCGCTGTGGACGCCGCGTCGCCGGCGTCGTTCCAGCCCTCAAACGCGCACACCATCGCCGGATCCCGCAGGCCCGTAGGACGGTGGTCCCAGATCAACGGCTGCATCCGCTCCACCGTACATCATGGGAGCATGGCCACCTCGGGCACCAAGGACGACCCGCCGACGATCGCCACCCTGCGCGACGGACAGGAGGTCGCTGGGGTCTTCGCGTGCGCGCGCAAGGAGCGCCAGCTCTCCCGCGCGGGGAGTCCCTACCTGACCGTCGAGCTGCGCGACCGCACCGGCTCGATTCTCGCGCGCGCCTTCCGCGACGCGGACCTGCTCGCGGGGCGCTTCGAGCGCGGGGAGCTGGTGCGCGTACAGGGTCGCGTCGAACGTTTTCGCGACCAGTTGCAGATCGAGCTGCGGGCGATCGCCCGCGCGGAGGGGGCGGAGGCCGACCCCGTCGGTTTCCTCCCTGTCTCCCACCGCGATCTCGACGAGCTGGAGGGCTTTTTCGAGCACCTCGCCCGTGAGCTCTACGAACCGGGCCTGCGCGCCCTCCTGGAGCGCGTGCTCGGCGATCGCGAGCTGCGCCGCGAGCTGCGCCGCGCGCCCTGCTCGATACCCGTGCCCGCCCGCAGCGGCGGGGGGCGCTCCGGCGGGGGCAGCCACCACGCCTACCTCGGCGGGCTGTTGGAGCACACCGTCGCCGTCGCCGCCCTCGCGCTCGAGCTCTGCACCCTGCACCCCCGCCTCGACCGCGACCTGCTGCTGGCCGCTGCGCTCCTGCACGACCTCGGCAAGACCCGCGAGTTCACCTACGGTGCCGAGATCGCCCGCAGCGATGAGGGCAGCATGCTCGGGCATCTCGAGCTCGGGATGCGCCTGCTCGCCCCCCGCTACCCCTCCTCGCTGCCACCGCAGCGCCGGCTGGCACTCGAGCACTGCATCCTCGCCCACCACGGCCCCGACGCCCTCTCCGGCCAGCGCTTCGCCTCCTCCGAGGCGATCGCCCTCTACCGCTGCAACGCCCTCGACGCCCATCTCAAGGGCAGCTTCGAGCACGGCCCCTGAGCGGCCCCGCGGCGCGCCCGCACGGTCGCCCGCGACGGTCAAGCGCCGGGCGCGCGATGCCGATTAGAACTCGATGAGTTGGTTTCGACGCCGACGTGCCAAGGCGGCCGGCGATGAGCACGCGATCCCGGATGCGTCTGCCCCTGCCCAGCCCCTGACGGAGACTCCGTCTCCCGTCTCGACGTCCCCAGGGCCGGCGACCCTCCAGCCGACGGCGATTCAGGCTGCGGTTCCCGTCCCTCAGTCGGCGGTGGTTCATGCTGCAACTCCCGCCCTCCAGCCGACGGCGATTCAGGCTGCGGCTCCCGTCCCTCAGCCGGCGGTGGTTCATGCTGCAACTCCCGCCCCCCAGCCGACTGTGGTCCAGGCTGCGGCTCCCGTCGTTCAGCCGGCGGTGGTTCAGGCTCGGGCCCCGGTCCCGCCGGCTCCAGCGCCGGTAGCTCCCGATCCACCCGTTGCCTCCGAGCTCTCAGTGCTGGAATCCATGCCGGCCGAAGCCGCCATCGCCACAGTGCCCGATCCCCCGGCCACGACCGCGGTCGCGCTGCTCGATCCGCCTGGGCCCCTCGAGCAGGTCTCCCTCCTCGTCCCTGAAGCGCCGACGGCTCTCGACGCGCCGATGGCCCTGGAGCCGGCGTCCACCGATGGACTCAGCGCGCCCATACGCCCTGGGCGCTCGGGGCGACGGATCGGTGAGGTGGTCGTCGATCTCGGGTTCGCCGACCAGGGGGCCGTCGAGCGGGCCGTCGCCGCGGCCCGCTCGCAGCGCAAGCCCACCGGGCAGGTCCTTGTCGAGCAGGGGGTCCTGCGCCAGGATCAGCTCGCGCGGGTGGTCGCCGAACGGTTCGGCCTCGACTACATCGATCTCTCCGTGCACGAGCCGGACATGGGCGCCGTCAACCTGCTGAGCGTCGAGGCGATCAAGCGCTACCAGGCCGTGCCCGTGCGCTTCATGGACGATGGCGCCCTGCTGCTGGCGATGGCCGATCCCACGAACATCCTCAGCATCGACGACATCGCGATGATCACCAACCGCCGCGTGCGCGTCGCCGCCGCGTCCGCGGAGGACCTCCAGCTGCTCGCCACCCGCCTCGGGCGGCTCGATGGCTCGATCGAAGCGATCGAGGAGGGCGCGGGCACCGAGGAGCAGGCGGACCCGCTCTCCACCGCCCTGTCCGAGGAGGCCGACCAGGACGCCCCGATCATCAAGCTCGTGCACTCGATCATCGCCCAGGCCGTCCAGCAGGGTGCCTCCGATATCCACGTCAACCCCGAAGAGGGCGACACCCGTGTGCTGTTCCGCATCGACGGCATGCTCTACCCCGCCGCCACCGTGCGCCGGCGGATGGCCGCCGGGATGGTCTCCCGCATCAAGATCATGGCGGACCTCGACATCTCCGAGCGTCGCGCCCCCCAGGATGGCCGCCTCGCCCTGAACGTCGAAGGTCGGCGCATCGATATCCGGGTCGTCACGCTCCCACTCGTGTACGGCGAGGGCGCCGTGATGCGGGTCCTCGACAAGGGCGTCGTCGTGCAGGATCTCGAGTCGCTGGGCATGGAGCACGCCGAGCAGGAGCGCTTCGCCCGTGCGATCGCGCGCCCCCACGGGGCTGTGCTCGTCACCGGGCCCACCGGCTCCGGGAAGTCAACCACCCTCTACGCGGCCCTGAGCGTGCTCAACGACGGTGCGCGCTCGATCCTCACGATCGAGGATCCCGTCGAGTCCCGGATCGCGGGGGTCAAGCAGATGCAGGTCGCACCCAAGGCGGGCGTCACCTTCGACACCGGCCTGCGCTCGATGCTGCGCGCCGACCCCGACGTGATCATGGTGGGGGAGATCCGCGACCGCGAGACCGCCCACATTGCGGTCGAGGCGGCCCTTACGGGGCACATGGTGCTCTCCACCCTCCACACCCGCGACGCCCCCAGCGCGCTCGGGCGGCTGAGCGACATGGGCATCGAGCCCTTCCTGATCTCCTCCGCCGTTGACTGCGTTGTCGCCCAACGGCTCGTGCGGATGCTCTGCCCCCACTGCAAGCGCCCCGCCAACCTGCCCCCGCCGGTGTTGGCGGAGTTTGGGCTGTACGACATCCAGCCCTACGAGCCCGTCGGGTGCACCCGCTGCTCGGGCTCCGGCTACCGCGGGCGGGTTGGGATCTACGAGGTGATGGCGATCAGCGAGGAGATCCGCACCCAGATCCTCCAGCACGAATCGGTCGATGAGATCGCCGCCACCGCCACCCGTCAGGGGATGCGCCGCCTACGCGACGACGGCATCGACAAGGTTCGCTCCGGGCTCACCTCACTCGAGGAGGTCGAGCGGATGACCACGAGCCTCGAGTAGGCGGCGGCATGGCCGCTCGCCGCACGCGGGGTGGCTTGCCGAGCCTGGGTCGGGCCGAGCTTGGGTCGGGGGTATCTCAACTCGCGGGGTACAGCAGCGAGACGCGCAGGGGGCCGGTGGGGAAGGCTTCCGCATTGAACGAGTACGCCCGATAGGCCACCTGCCCGTAGGCCACCCGCCCGCGGGCGGGGACTGCGGTCGGTCCGGGGTCGAGGGTGCCCATCACCTGTTGCTTGCCCTCCCGCATCAGAACCTGTGCTCCGGTGAACGCATGCGCGAGGATCTGGAAGCCGAGGTCGTCCTGGATCGCCAGCAGGAAGTGGGCGGCCACCTGCCCTTTCGCGTCGCGGATTACCCCCGGGATCGGAGCCAAGACGTGGGGGCCCCCAACGTCGATCAGGAGCTTGCCCGCGCGCATCACCCGCACGCGCACGATGTGCAGGTGGCTGCGGAAGAATTCGATGATCGCCGCGCGGGTCGCCGCCGCGTTGCCCGCCAGCACCGCAGCGCGGAAGGGACGCGAGCGCTCGACGTACGCGAGGATCAATTCCGCTTTGCTGCCCGCGTGCTCGGCGTAATACACCCGTTCGGCCACCCTCCCGAACGTGTCTGCGCGCGCCTGCTGCGCCGTCGCTGCCGAGGGGGCCGCGTCCGTTGGGCAGATCCCCGCGAGCGACGCGGGGGAGACGAGCAGCGAGATGCTCAACGGTCGGTTTGGGAACGCTTTGCCCGCGAACGTGTCCACCCGATAGTCGACCCCCCGCCAGCTCACTTCGCGCTGCCCCGGCGCGATCCTCGGTGCAGGCTGCAGCGTCGCGTGCAGCAGCCGTCCCCCACTGCGAATCGCCACCTGGGCGTCGAGCAGCCCCGAGACCGTCTGCGCGTATCCGTTGGCGCCCTGCACCGAGACCGTGAAGGCGCCCACCTGCGCGCCGCTTGCGCCCAGCACGCGCCCACTTGCGGGAGCGATCCCTGCACCGCGTTCGATCTCCGCCAGCGGGCGCCCGTCGCGCGTTACCTGCACGCTTACGATCTGGTTCAGCAGCAGCGTCCGCAGCACTCGCCGCGCGGCCGCCGGTTCATCGCGTTCGACGGTCGCCGCAAGCGCCCGGGAGCTCTCCAGGCGCTGGACCGCCTGCGTCACGATGCGCCCGCTCGTCGACTCCCCGTACACCCGGTCGGCGACTTCTTCGAGGGCTCCGAGCGCCGCGTTTGAGCACGTCTCGGCGATCGGGGAGACCGCCGCGGTGTCGGTGATCGTCGTGGGCCCTCCGCTCGGGCCGCTCGATCCACAGCCCACGAGCGCCCCCGCGAGTGCGAGGGCGCCGAGGGCGGGCCATGTTCTCCCCCGTCTCACGGGTGCCGTCTTCCCATAGGCGGCCCAGCCTAGCTTGCGCCCCCCTTCCCGTGCGCCCCTTGGCTGCTCTTCTTGCCCTTGCCGCCCTTTTTGCCCTGCTTGCCTTTCTTGTGCTTGTGCGTCGGTTCCGAGCCCCGGTAGGCATCGAGCCGATCTTTGCCCGACAGTGCCGTCGCCGGGCAGCCCAGCGGGCGGCCGAGGTCGAACGGCCCCGAGATCGCCTGGGTGATGACACCCTTTTCGAGGTACGCGTACGTGACCGTCAGCAGTGGGTCCACGCGTGGTTCGGTGCACAGCTTCCACCCGATTTCGAACTGGCCCGAGATCCGCTCCTGCGCTCCGGTGGTGCTGGAGCCCACGCAGTTGACCGCATACCCCGGGAACGTGCCGCTACACGAGAACGAGTCCGACAGCGGCGTGCCTGCGAAGTTCGTGACCAGCGGGGCGCCTTCGATGCTCGTGATCGGGAGCTGCGTCTGCAGCTGGTAGCCCGTGATCTGCCCGTTGCACAGGAACGTGTACGCGACCGGCGTTTCTTCGCCGATCGGTTCCTTCTTACCGGCCGAGATGTGCCCGGCGCAGTCGTAGTTGTTCGGGTTCGATTCCCCCGTTGGGTTGGGGTTGGACGCCGCGGCGGGGGTCGTTTCGGCCTCCCCCAGGGCCGGTACGGCGAGCGCTAGAGCGATCGCGCCCAGGAGCGCGGTAAACCACCAGGTGGCGCGCGTCCGGTTGGATTTCAGGGCGCTGCGATAGACCGACTTCAGTGAGTGCACATGGCCTCCGTTCATTGATGGGTCATTGGTTGCTGGGTGTTTCGATGGGTCTTGGGTCGAACGAGCTCAGGCGCCCTTGGCCTTGCTCCGCAAGAGCCCTTCCAGGCTCGTGCGGGGGGCCAGCGCGTCGAAGGTGCTCGAGACCCGCTTGCCCACGTGGGCGAGGAACGGTGAGAGCACCAGTGCTCCCGCCGGGGCCCCCGCCGCGGTGAGCGTCGAGGTGAGCGAACCCGCCGGGTATGTCACTTCCGCGCCAGCCCCTTCGGCGCTCGGTGTCCCCGTCGAGGGGGCGCCGGCGGCGCCCGTCGCGGCTCCCTGCGGGTTCGCCGCCAAGAATGTGATCACGATCAGGCCGTGTTCCTGGTAGGTCGTGCTCGCGAGGATCTTTGGCACCACTTCTCCGAGGAACGCGTTCGCCGCCGCCACGCCGGCCGGTTCCCCCGCTGGGCACGACGTCGCTGGTGGCTGGCCGCTCGGGGTCTGATCCGCGGGTGCTCCCGGGCTCTGTGTCGCCCCCTGGCCCGCAACTGCACCCGTGCCCGCGGTCGCCCCCGATCCGCCCGCTGTGGCGCACGCGGGTGCAGAGATCGTGCTCACGCCGGCTGCCTCCTGGCCCGAGAGCAGCGTTGCGGCTCCCGCGAGCTGTCCCGCTGCCAGCGAGGTGTAGTCGCTCAGAACTGTTCCCGTCCCCACCAGCTGTCCGTCGAGGTAGGGCGCCGCGGCGCTCTGGCCCAGCGCGTTGCTCACGCTTGCGCCGTATGGGAGCACGATCAGCCACACGTGCGCGATCGGGGGCAACGGCGTCGTCGCTTTTTTTTCTTCCCCGCCACTTGCGGCCGGCGACGTGGAGTGAGTTGGAGACACCGAGCTTTCCGAGGAGTTCGACGGGGAGGAGGATTTGGAGGAGGAGGAGGGAGTACTCGCGGCCACCCCGCCCCCTTCGCCCCCCGTCCCTGAGGTGGCATTGCTCGTCGTGGCCGGTGCTGGCGCCGGCTGGGAGGGTGTGGGATTCGGGGTGTGGCCTGCGCCCGAGGAGAGCAGTAGCCCACTGCCCGCCCCCGTTCCCTGTCCCAGCGCCAGCAGCGCGAGCACCCGCCCCACGGCGGCCGCCCGTGAGGTGCTTGCCAGCGACGCCGCCGGGCCCGGGCCGATCAGGGCCCCCAGCCCGATTCCCGCGGCGAGCATCAACGCGGTGAGGATCGCGCCCACTCCGCGAGAGGGCAGCTTGGGTGCCTGGGGAGGGAGGGGAGGAGGAGTCATTGGGCAATCTCAACTTTCTCAATCTTCTCGACAAAATATCTAATCTCGATCTACTTTATGAAGAATATGGTAGGGTGCTCGTCAACAACTTGTCAACACGTCCCAATTGGAGGCCCCCACCATGCATCGAATCCGCCGTATCGCCGCCTCGCTCGCGGCTGTGACTCTGATAGGGAGCGCGGTGCCCGCGATCGCCTCGGCTACGAGCGTGATCACGATCAGCGGAGCCACCGCCTCCTTCCCCCTCGTTCAGGCGCTCGCCCACAAGTACTCGAAGCTCCTGCACAACAAGGTCACATTCCACATCTCCCAGGGCGGCGCCCAGATCGGCGTCAACGACGTCGCTGCGGGCCGCGTCACGATCGGGGACGTCTCCCGCGATCCGCTGCCGACCGATCCAACCGGCCTGGACTTCTACCCGATCGCCAAGTACGCCGTCTGCGTCGTCACCAACAAATCCAACCCCGTCTCCACTCTCTCGGAAGCCCAGGTGCAGGAAATCTTCACCGGCAAGATCCGCGAATGGAGCAAGGTTCCCGGCGCCTCCGCGTCCGGCCCGATCGACCTGATCAGCCGCACCTCCACCGCCGGTGTGCTCACCAACTTCAAGAGCCTCTTCCTCGCCAACAAGTCCGTCTCCAAACTCGCCGCTGAAAAGCCCTCCGAGGGTCTGCTCGAGCAGGCGATCGAAGCCGACCCCAACTCGATCGGCTTCCTCTCCAACTACCGGGCCGACCAGGGCACGGTCAACCCTGTCGGCTTCAACGGTGTGGGCTGCACGCTCGCCAACGCCACCTCCGGGCAGTACGTCCCGGTCGCGAAGTTCTACGAGGTGACCAAGGGCCCCGCCACCGGCGCCGCCGCGAAGTTCATCTCGTGGATCACGACCAGCAAGGCCGCCAAGAAGATCATCTCCACCGAGTGGATCCCGGTCTAAACAGGACAGCTGAGAGATCGCGCGTCGTGAGTCAGCCCGCTTTGATCGGATCGGGAGGGGAACGGGAGGGGGGCAGGCCCCCCTCCCGTTCCACGTTGTTCGCGCGACTGCGCAAACCGTGGCCCGACAGCCGCGCCGAGCGTACGCTCGGCGCGGTCTCGTTGTTTGCCTGTCTCTGCGTGCTCTTCATGGTCGTGTTCGTCGCGGTGCGCGCCTGGCCCACCTTCGCGCACAACGGCCTCAGCTGGCTCGGGCCCGGCGGCAACCTGGGGACGCAGTTCGAAAACATGCTGAACGCGCCGTCGCATCCTGCGGCCGCGGTCTACCACGTGCGCGCCTGGACGATCATCTACGGCACGCTGCTGGTCACCGGGCTGGCGGTGCTGCTCGCGCTGCCGCTCGCGGTGCTCTGCTCGATCTTCATCGTCGAGCTCGCGCCCCCCGGGCTGCGCCGCACGATGATCCGCGTGGTGCGCCTGCTCGCGTCGGTGCCGTCCGTGATCTGGGGGCTGCTCGGGATCCTCGTGCTGGTGCCGTTCGTCCTCAACCACTTCATCACGGGCGCCGAGCGGTCCTCGCTGCAGAACACCGTCGAGCTCACCGGCGCCGGACTGGCGGTTGCGGTGGTCCTGCTCACGCTGATGATCGCCCCGATCATGATCGCGCTCATCTGCGACGCCCTCGCGGCAGTACCCCCTGCGTGGCGCGAGGGCGCCGCCGCGCTCGGTGTCAACCGGCTGCGCGCGATCCGCGCCGTCACCCTGCGCGCCGTGCGCCCCGCGATCGTCGCCGCCACAGTGCTCGCCACCGCCCGCGCGCTCGGCGAGGCGATCATGATCTCGATGGTCTCCGGCTCGATCTTCTTCGCTCCCCGGCCGAGCGACGGGGTGGTCTTCCTCTTCGAGCCCGTGCGCACTCTCGCCTCGACGATCGTCGATAACCACGAAGGGCTCGGCGGCGCCCCCGCGCTGAACTCCACGCTGTACGCCTGCGCCTTGCTGCTGCTGTTCTCCGTCTTCGTGCTGTCCGTCGCGGGCTATCTCGTCAAGTTGCCACTGAGGAAGTACCAGGTGCGCGGATGAGCGCGCAAGTCCACCCGCATTGTCGACGTTGGTGCTCGGAGTTGTGAGGATGAGCGTGTTCGTCTCTGACCCTGCTTTGCCAACCGCCGGGCCCCAGCGCGGCCGGCGCTCCTCGATGCGCGCGTGGCGCTGGAGCGATCGCCTCGTATGGCTTGCAGCCTGGGCCGCGGGTCTCTCGCTATGTGTGGTCGCCGCCGCGATCCTCCTCTACATGGGCTATCGCGGGATCCAGTACCTGCGTCCGGGTCTGATCTTCAGTCGCCCCCAGGCGAGCCTCGATCAGGCCGGCTCGGGCGGCTTCCTCGATCCGCTGCTCGGGACCCTCCTCCTGACCGTGATCGGCATCGCGATCGCCGCCCCGCTCGCGGTCTCGAGCGCGCTGTGGATCGTCGAGTACGGACGCCCGCGCTGGTTGACCCGCGTCGTGGAATCGAGCATCGAGATCGTCGCCGGCACCCCCGACATCGTGATCGCCGTCTTCGGTCTCGCGATCTTCCAGTTGCACCTGCTCGCGTTCGCCTCCTTTACCGGCGAAGGCGGCGGGGTCTATGGCCGCTCGTTCCTCGCCGCCGGCGCGATGATGTCGCTGATCGCTCTGCCCCCACTGTTCGTCGCCACCCGCGACGGCCTGCAGGCAGTGCCCGCGCACATGCGCGAGGCCGCGTTCGCGCTCGGCAAGACCCGCATCGCCACGATCCGCCGGGTGCTGCTGCCCAGCGTACGTCCCAACATCGCCACCGGCGTCACCCTTGGGGTCAGCCGCATCATCGCCGACACCGCGATCGTGATCGTGCTGCTGGGCGACGAACTGCGCCTCACGCCCCAGGGTGGCTTCCCCGCCCTGAACGTCCTGCGCGGCACCGGCTCCAGCCTCACCAGCTACATCTACGACAACTCCCCCGCCGGCGAAGGGCTCGCTCCGCAGAAGGCCTACGCCGCTGCGGTGCTGCTGCTGCTGTTCGTGCTGCTCCTCAACCTCGCCGTGGAACGGTTCACCCGCCGCGCCCAGGCTCGTACCGGGGGCGTCGCGATCGTCGGGGGGATCGTGTGAGCGCGCACCGTGTCAATCTCTATAGTGGGGATGGTGAGGAACCCCATGGAGGTCATCCCGTGAGCAGGCTACAGCCGGCCCCACCGCAGTCCCCCGTCCGGGAGGCCGCGACGACCCAGCCCGCGGCCTGGCAGGCCCCCCCGCCGCCGACACGAGGCACGATGCCTCGTGCCCATGAGCTACGTGCCCGCGAGCCCCACGCGGACGATCACCCCCATGCGTCCACCCATGCCACCCCACCCCCCGTGGCACTCGCCGTGCCGCCGCGGCGCACGATCGTGCTCGACCGGCTCCCCGAGCCGGTGCGCCCCCCCGAGCAGCGCGAGGCTGTCCGTCCACTCGCCGCCGCCGCCGGTCCGGAGCGCCTGCGCTTGGAGGACGTCACCGTCTCCTATGGCGCCACCAGCACCCTGGGCCGGCGTGGGGCCAACGCCGTGCGCTCGGTCTCGCTCTCGATCCATCAGGGCGAGGTGCTGGCGCTGATCGGGCCCTCGGGCTGTGGCAAGACCACCCTGCTGCGCACGCTCAACCGTCTCACCGAGCTGACCCCGGGCGCCCGTCGCAGCGGGCGGATCCTGCTCGACGGGGATGACATCCACGACCTCGAAGACACCGCCCTGCGCGCCCGTGTGGCGATGGTCTTCCAGCAGCCCAACCCGTTCCCGATGTCGATCTTCGACAACGTCGCCTTCGCCCTGCGCGAGCAGTCGCGCCGGCGGCCGCGGCGGCCCGAGCTCGAACCGCTCGTCGTCGACGCCCTCCAGCGCGCGGGGCTCTACGACGAGGTCAAGGACGATCTCCACCGCCCCGCGCTGCGTCTCTCGGGCGGCCAGCAGCAGCGCCTCTGCATCGCCCGCGCGATCGCGCTGCGGCCCGAGGTGCTGCTGATGGACGAGCCCTGCTCCGCGCTCGATCCGATCTCCACGGGCGTGATCGAGGAGCTCATCCACGAGCTCCGCCGCGACCATGCCGTCGTGATCGTGACCCACAACCTCGCCCAGGCCCACCGCGTGGCCGACAAGGTCGCCTTCATGTACCTCGGGGATCTCGTCGAGTACGGCACCGTCCAGCAGGTCTTCGAGGACCCCCGCGCCCCCCGCACTCGCGACTACGTCCAGGGGGCCTTTGGATGAGCGCGGGCGTCTTCGCACTCGCACGCGCGTCCACGCGCCGCCCATCTCGCCGGCGATCGTCGGTGCGCCGATGGACGTGATCCCCCTCCCGAGCCCCACCCCCCCGGACGGTGCCGCCACGGCCACCTGCGCCGGCTGCGGCGCCCCGCTCGCTCCCGACCAGCGCTACTGCCTCTCCTGCGGGCGCCCCAGCTCGCCTGTGCGCCTCGCCTTTCTCGACGTGCTCCAGGGGGAGTACCAGACCACCAACGGCAACTCCTACGCCGGCGGGGCTGCGGGGGCGTCGCTCTACGCTCCCCCACCCGAGCCCGCTGGCACGCTCGACTCCCTGCGTCGCTACTCGGGGCTCTTCGGCCTACTCGGGGTCCTGCTCGCCGCCCTGCTGATCGGGCTGCTCGTCGGGCACTGGCTCACGGGGAGTTCCGGCAGCGGGCCGCAGGTGCTCAAGGTGGACCTCAACGCCCCCATCGGCGCCGCTGCGCCCGCCGCGGTGAGCACCACCGGTACCTCCACGAGCTCCGGGTCTGCCACCAGCTCCAACTCCTCCGGCAATACCGGTTCCAGCAGCTCTCATACCCCCTCCAAGAGCGAAGCAAAAGCCGAAGAAGTCAAGGAAGTCAAGGAAGTCGCGAAACCCAAGCCCCTCCCCGCTGCTCACAAAGCCTCCTCCACGCTTGAAAAACTTGCCCACACCACCGGCAAGAAGCACGCGGAAGAAGAGAGCAAGCTTGGTACCGCCCCCATCGAAACCGGACACTAGTGTCCATGAGCTTGAACCCCAACGGGCAGCCCCACGCCGGGGAGCAGAGCGCTC
Organism: uncultured Solirubrobacterales bacterium; assembly: GCA_963747875.1. Taxonomy (GTDB): domain Bacteria; phylum Actinomycetota; class Thermoleophilia; order Solirubrobacterales; family Solirubrobacteraceae; genus Palsa-744. The sequence goes on along the minus strand of CAVVGU010000001.1, from coordinate 2,275,528 downwards.
CCCTCCGCGCACCCTCGCTCAGCTCCTCTGAGTCTGCCGGCCCATCGCTGTCCCCCGATGGCGGTTCGCTCACCGAGCTGCGCCGCCTGCGTGTGGAGCTCGCCGAGCGCGTCGCCTCGCTCACGTGGGACCTCGGGGGGCTCACCTACGAGATGGCCGTCCGCGACCACTACCGCCTCGACGTCCTCGCCCGCCGCGCCGCCGAGCTACAGCAGGCCGACGCCCAGCTCGGCGAGGTGGAGCGATTGCTGGCCGCCACCGAGGCCGGCGTCGGGGGGGCGTGCCGTGCCTGCGGTGCTGTGCACAGTCGCGGCGCCGCCTACTGCTGGCGCTGTGGCTCGCCGCTCCTGCGCGAGGGCCGTCCCGCGGCGTTGGCGCCGGACGCGGGTGACCACACGTCGAACTCGGCGGAGCCCGCGCGGGAGACCTGAGGTCCGAGGTCCAGCCTGAGGCCCGAGGTTTAGCTCGCCGGCTCCGAAGGAGCCTCGGGTGCGGCGGGAGCCTGCGTCGGAATCGGCTGTGCCACCGGCTGTGCGACGGGTGCCGCCACCGGCTGTGCGATGGGCGCTGCCACCGGTTGCGCGGGTGCGGGCTGCGCCGCGGTCAGTGTCGGCTGTTTTGCCTCGCCGCTGACCGAGTCCTTGAACTCACGCATACCGGTGCCTAGCGAGCGACCGATTTCAGGAAGCCGTTTGGCACCAAAGACCAACAGCAGGATCACCACAATGAACGCAATGTGGATTGGGTTGTCGAGTCCCATACATCCAGTCTAGACGCCTTTCTGAGCGTCCAGGTTGCGGCGCACCAACTGTGCCGCGACAAACAGCATGAACAGCGCGAAGCCCACCTGCAGGACCTTCCCCGAGAGCGCGTTCGCCACCGCGACCCCCGCTGCCGCTCCCACCACCGAGAGCAGCCCCAACAGCAGCCCGTCCCTGCGGCGCACGTTGCCATAGCGGTCCTGCACGATCGCCCCCACGATCGCCACGGGGACGATCGCCAACAGCGACGTCGCCTCGGCTTGGTGCTGGGAGAGGTCCATGAAGATCACGAGGCCCGGCACGAACAGCACACCGCCACCGACTCCGAGGAGGCCCGCGATCACGCCGGCTGCGAGCCCGATTGCGATCGTGGCGATCATTGCCGCAGCGACCCCACTGGGCTCCCCGCCGGCGCCCTCGCAAATGACGGTCGACTCCCGCGGTCTGGTGCCTGCTGCGCGATCGTGGCGATCATCGCACGAGCAGCTCCACTGCGCTTGCCACGAGCACGGCGGCGAACAGGAGCGCGATCGTGCGGCTCTGTAGACGTTGCTGGAGCCACGTTCCCAGCAGCACCCCACCCACGGCGGGGATCCCGATGAGCACCCCATCCAGGACCCGTACATTGCCGTAGCCGGCCTGCACGGCGGCTGCGAAGCCCGCGATGAACACGATCGCTGCGAGCGAGGTTCCGGTCGCCTCGCGCGCTCCGTAGCCCAACCACAGCACGAGCAGCGGCACGATCACCGTTCCGCCCCCCACTCCGAAGATTCCACTGAACAGGCCCGCGAGCGTGCCGATCGCCATCAGCTTGGCGGTCCTGCCCGGGGCGTGGGTTATCGGCATGCTCGGGCATACTAAGGATCGTGTCCCCCGCCGCCTCACTTGTGGAGGCGCTGGAGCCATTGCGCTCCGACCCCTCCCACGCCGCTGTACTGCTCGACATCGATGGCACCCTCGCCCCGATCGTGCGGCACGCTGACGACGCCCATGTGCCGGAGGCGACGCGCACGCTATTGATCGAGATCGCCAAGTGCTACCGGCTCGTGGGCTGCATCAGTGGCCGCCGCGCCGCCACTGCGCGTCAGATCGTGGCGATCGGGAGCATCGCCTACGTGGGCAACCATGGGGGGGAGCTGCTGCGCCCCGGCGCCACCAGGCCCGAGCTCGACCCCGAGCTCGCCGCGTGGAGCGAGCGGGTGCGTGCGTTTGCGGTCCGCGTGTACACCGCGGAGCATCAACGCCTGCGGGTGCGCTCCGAGGACAAGCAGGCGATCGCTGCGTTCCACTGGCGTGGCGCCCCGGACGAGGCGCGCGCCGCGGCGGCTGTCGAGGAGATCGCGGCGGAGGCGGTGCGGGAGGGCTTCGCGGTCCACCGCGGGCGCAAGGTGCTCGAGGTGCGTCCCCCCGTGAAGCTCGATAAGAGTCTCGGGATCACCGCTCTACTCGACGGGGCGTCCATCCGGGGCGAGCATCCTCCGGTCCACTCTGCTCCGATTCCGCCCGCCCCGATTCACCCTGCCGCTCCGATCCACCATGCTCCGGTTCCCCCTGCTCCGATTCACGCCGCCGCTCCGATCCAACGCGCTGCGATCCAACCTGCTCCGAGCCACGCTGCCGCTCAGATCCACGCTGCCCTCTACGCGGGCGACGACACGACCGACCTCGATGCGTTCCGCGCGTTGCGCGCGCTCGTGGGGACGGGGGAGCTCGGGTGTGCGGTGTGCGTTGCGGTGCGCTCCGAGGAAGCGCCCTCCGAGCTCCTGGACGAGGCGGATCTTGCGATCGATGGCACCGACGGGGTGCGTGAACTGCTCCAGGCGCTCCTGTAGGCGCCCTCCTATGCGTTTCGCCGAGTTCCTCAAGACCACAGTCCTGCTCTCCGCTGGCGCTGCCACTGCGCTTGCGCTCGTGACGGTGCTCTCCGCTGCCGCGAACTCGGAATCGCGGCTCGTGCTGCTGTCGGTCGCGTGGTGGGTGATCGCGGCCCTGATCGGGCTATCGCTGGGGCGCCGCGCCGATACGAGCCCACCGATCGCGCGGCTGCTCGCGGCGGCGCGCCCGGCCACGGCGATGCCCGAGCATCGCCCCGCCGCGATCCTCGTCAACCGGCTCTGGCCGCTGCTGGTGTTCGCGGTGCTCGCCGGCGGTCTCGCGTTCCTCGCACCCCAGATCCCAGGGATCGGTACCGGCTTCGCGATCATCTGGGCGCTCGCGTGGCGCCGTCAGCACGCCGCGGTGGCCGCGATCGAGGAGCGCGACGGGGTGCGGTTCTACATCACCCCCACCTCCCCCGTGCGGCCGATCGCCCTGCAGCGCACCCCCGGCTTCAAAGCGATACGACCTGAAAACGTGCTTTGAGGGCGGACGTGCTGCTGGTCGAGCTCGGCTCGACGGCGGGCCTGCGGGTCGCCGACGAGGAGCTCGTGCGCTCCCTGGAGCGTGCGGGCGCGCGGGTCGTGGTCGCCGCGGCGCGCCACCCCGGGGATGTGCGCACGTTCGCGCTGACGGATCTCCTGTGGGCCCGCGCCGCCCGCGGCGCTGCGAGGCGGGAGCTCGATCGTCTGGGGGATGCGCCACCACGGTCGGTGATCTACTCGACCGCCACCGCTGCCCTGCTCTGGCCGCGGCCGGGCGCGATCCGCTTCGACGCCCCGGCCGCCGCGAATCGCCCCGGTCGCCACGGGATCTGGCAGCGCCCACTGGAGCGCCGCCGCCTGCGCGAAGCTCCGTTGCTGTTGCCCTCCAGCACGGGCGCCCTCGCGGAGGCCGCTGCGGCGGTCCCCGGGTGTGTCGAGCGTGCCCTGATCCTGCCACCTCCGATAACGCCCTCCACGTCTACTCCGGCGACACCAGTCGAGCGGGACATCGCGGCGATCACATACGCCGCCAACCCTCACAAGAAGGGCTTCGATCGGGTGCTCGCGGCGTGGCGGCGTGTGCGCCGGCCGGCGGAGCGGCTGGTCGTGGTGGGCGTCACCCCAAAGCGCCTGCGGGAGAGTGGATTCGAGGTGGCAGCGGAGGGATTCGGGGTGTCAGGGGAGGGACTCGGGGCATCGGTGGAGGGTGTCGAGGTCGCGGGGCTGCTCTCCCAACGCGACTACCAAGCCCTGTTGCGGCGCGCGCGGGTATTCGTGTGTGCGCCGCGGCGGGAGGAGTACGGGCTCGCCCAACTGGAGGCGCTGGCGGGGGGGTGCCAACTGGTTACAACGTCGGCCCCGGGCGGGTATGTCGCACTGCCGATCGCCCGGGAGCTCGACCCCCGCTTGGTTGGCGAGGACCTCGGGGCGGCCCTGCGGCACGCCCTCGACACCCCAACCGCGAATTACGCGATCCGCGCGGAGAAGCTGCTGGAGCCATTCACCACCGCGGCGGTCGATCGGGTCGTCGCAGAGCGGCTGCTGCCGCGGCTGCTCGAGGGGTAGTTGGGGAGGTGTGTGCGGTGTCTGGGAGGTGTGTGCGGTGTCGCGCGATGTGCGTGGTGTCGCGCTACGGCAGCACGCCCCCGCGGCGCAGCGCGGCGAGGCCGCCGAGCAGCAGGAGGAGGCCGCCGGCGAGGGAGAAGGCGGCGGTGATGTCGCGGGAGCGGGGGACGGTGGTGAGCTGGATGGCGAGCTGGCGGTAGGTGGAGATGAGGTGGTCCTCGTCCTGGGCGGTGAAGGCGCGTCCGTGTGAGGCGGCGGCGATCTGGGCGAGCAGTTCGGGATCGGGGGGGACGGGCACGGGGGGGCCGAAGCCGGAGGGGTCGGGGATCGTGGCGCCGGGGGTGCCGAGGGCGACGGTGTAGATCGGGATGCCGCGAGCGCCGGCCTGGGTGGCGACTTCCACGGGGTCGGTCCCGGCGTTGGCGGCGCCGTCGGAGAGCAGCACGATCGCGCCGGGGCTGCGTTTGTGTGGGGGGTCCCCGGCTGTGGGTGAGCTGCCTGCCCGGGATGAGCCGACCTGGGGCTGTGTCTGTGCTCCTGTCCCGCTGCCGGCGCCGGTCGAGCCGCCGGCACTCGTCCCGCCGCCGGAGCCCTGCCCAGCAGAGCCCTGCCCAGCGGAGCTGAGGTTGGCGGTGGCGAGCAGCTGGAGGGCGAACTGGAGGGCGTTGCCGGTGGCGGTGGAGCCGCCGGCGGTCTGGGCGTCGATCGTGTGGAGGGCGGCGGAGCGGTCGAAGGTGGGGGCCTGGATGCCGTCGGGGACGGTGGAGAAGGCGACGACGCCGACGCGCACCTGGGAGGGGAGTTCGTCGACGAAGGCGTGGGCGGCGCGCTTGGCGGCGGCGAGGCGGGTGGGCTGGACGTCGGTGGCCTCCATGGAGCCGGAGTGGTCGAGGACGAGCACGACGGAGGCGCTGCCGACGGGGACGCGGACGGTGTGGTGGGGGCGGGCGAGGGCGAGCACGAGGGCGGCGCAGGCGGCGAGCACGAGCACGGTGGGCAGGTGGCGGCGCCAGCGGCCTTCGGCGCGGGCGGCGAGTGCGAGGGTGGAGACGGCGGGGAAGCGGGCGGCGTAGCGGGTGGAGTGGGAGCGACCCACGACGTAGGCCCAGACGAGCACGGGCAGCGCGAGGAGCGCGGCGAGCCAGGCGGGGGAGGCGAAGTTCATGGGGCCTCCCGGCTGGGCGGGGGCAGTCGACGGGGGGCGGGGGGCAGAGCGGCCGCGGGTGGCCTCGTGGGGCGGGCTGGGGAGGCGAAGCTCACCGGAGCCCCCGGCTGAGCTGGAGGAGCCAGTCGGCGTCGGTGTGAAGCGCGACGTGGGCGACGCGGAGGCTGCGCAGCTCGCGGGCGATGCGCTCGCGGCGCTCGCGCTCGAGCGTGGCGAAGCGGCGGCGGACGCGGGAGTTGGAGGTGTTGACGTCGATGCGCTGCCCGGTCTCGGGGTCGACGACGGCGAGGCGGCCGACGGCGGGGAGCTCGCGCTCGCGGGGGTCGGCGATCTCGAGCGCGAGGAGTGAGTGGCGGGCGCGCAGGGCGCCGAGGGGGGCGGTCCAGTCGTGGTGGTCGCGGAAGTCGGAGATCACGGCGACGAGGCCGGGCTGGCGGGCGACGCGGCCGATACGGGCGAGCGCGTGGGCGAGGGCGTGGGGGTCGCGGTGGCCGTCGGGGGCGACTCCTTCGGCGAGGACGCGGCGCAGGAGGGCGAGCGCGGGGCGCGAGGAGCGGGGTCCGAGCAGCCGGGGGGGCCCACCGGGGGCGCCGAAGGTGACGAGCCCGAGCCCGCCGCCGCGGCGGACGGCGAGCTGGCCGAGCACGAGGGCGGCGCCCTCGGCGACGTCGGCCTTGAGGCGGCGGGCGGTCCCGAAGGCCATGGAGGGGGAGATGTCGAGCGCGATCCAGGTGGTGAGGGCGCGCTCGGGGATGTGGAGGCGCACGTGGGGCTCGCCGGTGCGGGCGGTGGCGGCGGGGTCGATGTGGCGGACGTCGTCGCCGGGGTGGTAGGGGCGCAGCTGGGCGAGCTCGATCCCGGCGCCGACGCCGGTGGCGCGGCCGTCGCCGGGGAGGGTGCGGGCGGCGCGGCGTACGAGGGCGAGCTCGAGGGCGTCGACGAGCGCACGCGACATCGGCCCGGGCCCCTGGCGGGCGGCGGGGGACTGGAGGGGGGGTGCGCTCACGCGGCGCGCTCCTCGCGGTGGACGCGGCTGGACGGGCGGGGGCTGAACTGGCGCGGGCTCACGCGGCGCGCTCGGCGGGGCGGATGTGGTCGGCCTCGGGGGCGGGGACGCGCTCGATGACCTTGGTGAGCAGCTCGTCGGGGCCGACGCCCTCGGCGAGGGCGTCGTAGGAGAGGACGAGGCGGTGGCGCAGGACGTCGGGGGCGAGGTCGCGGATGTCCTCGGCGCGGACGTGGTGGCGCCCGCGGAAGAGGGCGAGCACGCGGGCGGCCTGGACGAGCCCGACGGGTCCGCGGGGGCTGGCGCCGAACTCGATCAGGGGGGTGAGCTCGGGGAGTCCGTGGGCGGCGGGATCGCGGGTGGCGGCGGCGAGGGTGACGGCGTAGCGGATGATGTCGCGGTCGACGAGGACATCCTGGACGGTGTCGGCGTAGCGCTCGAGGTCCTCGAGGGTGAGCCGTTCGCGGATCTCGGGGAGGGGGGCGAGGCTGCGGCCGACGACGGCGGCCTCCTCTTCGGGGGTGGGGTAGTCGACGACGATCTTCATGAGGAAGCGGTCGAGCTGGGCCTCGGGGAGGGCGTAGGTGCCCTCGGACTCGATCGGGTTCTGGGTGGCCATGACGAGGAAGGGGTGGGGGACGGGGTAGGTGGTGCCGGCGATGGTGACCTGCTGCTCCTGCATGACCTCGAGCAGCGCGGACTGGACCTTGGCGGGGGCGCGGTTGATCTCGTCGGCGAGCAGGAAGTTGGTGAGCACGGGGCCGAGCTCGGTGTCGAAGCGGCCGGTGTCGGGGCGGTAGATGCGGGTCCCGACGAGGTCGGAGGGCACGAGGTCGGGGGTGAACTGGACGCGGCTGAAGGTGCCGCCGAGGACTTCGGCGAGGGTCTTGAGGGTAAGCGTCTTGGCGAGGCCGGGGACGCCCTCGAGCAGCACGTGGCCGCGGGCGAGGAGGCTGACGAGCAGGCGCTCGAGCATCGCGTCCTGGCCGACGATCACGCGGCGGATCTCGGAGAGGGCCTCCTGGAGGCCGGTGCGGGGCTCCTCGCCGGGGGCGAGGGGATCGTCATCGATGTCGGTCATGGGTGTGCTCCTCGGGGTGGTGTGGGGGATTTATTTTTTTGGATTGGATGGGTTGGTTGGTGCGGTGAGGGGGCCGGTGTGGCGGCCGCGGGGGGGCGGTGCCCGCGGCGGCCCGCGGCGTTCGTAGACGGCCGAGTGGCGTAGCTCATATGAGCCCCGAACCTCGGTGCGCGCGGTGGATGTCATATGAGCCTCCCGAACCAGGCGATGGTGAGGGCGCTGCCGAGCAAGAGGAGGGCGAGGCCGGCGGCGGCGAGGTAGGCGGTGATGTCGCGCTGTTCGCTGTGGTGGCTGAGGCGGGCGCTGAGCTGGCGGTAGATCGCGCTGAGGTGGTCGGCGTCGACGGCGGTGTAGGCGCGCCCGCCGGAGGCCTGTGCGATTTCGGCGAGCTCGCGCCGTTCGACGGGCACGGGCACGGTCGCTACGCCGTGCCCATTCTTGTGGGGCACGGAGATCGTGCCGGTGGGGGTGCCGAGGGAGACGGTGAAGATCGGGATGTGCAGGCGGGCGGCCTCGCGGGCGAGGGTGACCGAGCTTGGTCCGCTGGTGGACTTGCCGTCGGAGAGCAGCACGATTGCCGCGGAGGGTCCCTTGAAAGAGCTCTGCCCTATGGGGGGGTCGGCGGATGGCTTCAGGATCGTCAGGGACTCCTGGATCGCGTTTCCGATCGCGGTACCCCCGCCAATCCGCAGGTGCCCGAGTGCGTCGAGCGCGGCCTGGTGGTTCTTCGTGGGGAGTGCGAGCACGAGGGGAGCCTGGTTGAACTGCATCACGCCCACGGCCACTTGCGATGGAACTCCGCTGACGAACAAATCCGCTGCGTGCTGAGCGGCGCCGGCGCGAGTGGGGGAAATGTCGGTGGCCTGCATCGAGCCGCTCATGTCCAGGGCGAGCATCGTCTGCAGGTGGGCCACGGTCGAGGTGAGAGTGAGTCGCGGCCGGGCGCCGGCGAGCACGATCGCGAGAATTGCAAGCAGGAAGGCGGTCATCGGGGCGTGCCGGCGCCAGCCTGGCCGGCGGGGCATCACGGAGGCAGCCATGCGCGGTGCCGCAAACGCCGCCGCGGCCTGCCCGCGCGCGCGTACGCGGCTCGCGTACCACACGCACAGCACGGGAGCCGTGAGCAGGCACAGCAGCAGGAGTGGGGATGCGAAGCTCACTCCCGGCGACGTTAAGCGGGCTCGCTTAGGGCTTTGTAAAGCGCGTGTCGGAAGTGCGGGCCCGTTTGCGCATGCGCTCGAGCTGGGCCCAGGGGCGGGTGTTGGCGACGTGCTCCTTGGTGAGCCAGCCGCGGCGCGCGGTGAGCACGCCCCAGCGCATGTTTGCGAGGGTGTGGGTGCGGTGGGCGTCGGAGTCGATCACGAGCGTCACGCCGGCGGCAACGGCGGCACGGGCGTGGCTCTCGGAGAGGTCGCGGCGATCTGGGTTGGCGTTGATCTCGAGCAGCGTCCCGGTCCTTGCGGCCGCCTCGAAGAGCGCTTGGAGGTTGACTGCGTAGGGCTCGCGTCGCTGGATCAGGCGCCCGGTGGGGTGGCCGATGGCGTCCACGAGGGGGTGTTCGATTGCGGCGAGGATCCGCTCGGTCATGCGGTCTTCCTCCATCCCGAAGGCGGTGTGTGCGCTGGCGATGACCCAGTCGAGCTGGGCGAGGAGCTCGTCCTCGTAGTCCAACGTCCCGTCGGGGAGGATGTTGACCTCGCTGCCGGCGAGCAGCTTGATCCCTTTGAGGCTGCGATCGACCTCCTCGACCCGCGCGATCTGCTCTCGTAGCTGGGCGGGGGAGACGTCGTTGCCGAAGCCGTGCGAGGCGGAGTGGTCGGTGATTGCGAGGTATTCGTAGCCGCGTTCCTGCGCTGCGAGGGCCATCTCCTCGATCGTGCCCTTCCCGTCGGAGGCGACGGTGTGGCAGTGGAGGTCCCCGCGGATGTCTGCCAGCTCGATGAGGTTGGGTAGCCCCTCGCGCGGGCCCTCGCTCGCCTCGCCTCCACGAGTCTTGCGCCGGGTCCCCGGGCCATGCTTGGTGGCGCCACCACCCGACCCACCCTGCCGGCCGAGGGCCGATCCAAACCCCTCCCCAAGCCCGGCCTCGAGCTCCCCGCGGTTCTCGCGCAGCTCGGGCTCGATGTAGGGGAGGCCGAGCAGTCGGTAAACCTCGGCCTCGGTGGCGCAGGTCTGCGTGGAGCCGTCGGCGTCACTCTTGACGCCGTACTCGGAGACGTGCAGGCCGTCGCGGACGGCGAGTTCGCGCAGCGCGGTGTTGTGCGCGGCGGAGCCGGTGAAGTGCTGGAGCAGGTTGCCGAGCTGCTCGGGGGCGGCGATCCGCAGGTCGACGCCGAGCCCGAGGTGCGCGCGCCCGCGCGCGCCGGCGCTGCCGGTGGAGGAGACCTGCTCGATCTGCTCGAGGCGCTCGAGGCATTCGGCGAGCTTTTGGGGCTCGCGGGTCACGGCCACGAGATCGATGTCCTTCACGCTCTCCACGCCCCGCCGCGCGGAGCCGGCGAGCTGCACGTGGGTGTCCTTGGGGCCGTGCTCGCGCAGACCCGCGGCGAGTGCCTCCCCGAGCTCGATCGCCGCCGGCAGTAGCACCCTCCGGGCTCTGCGCTGGGGGGGCGCACCGTCGGTTGCGCCGCTGAGCTCATCCGCGGACATCTCCTGGAGGGCTTCGAGGACTTTTGCCTCGAACTTCTCTCCGAATCCCCGTACCCCGCGCAGGCGCTGTTTCTGTGCGGCCTCGCGTAGCGCCTGGGGGGAGTCGATCCCGAGCTGCTCGTAGAGCACCCGCGCGCGCTTGGGGCCGAGGCCGGGGATGTGGGTGAGCGCGATCAGGCCGGGGGGGAACTTCACGCGCAGCCGCTCTGCGGCGGGGATCGTCCCGGTTTCGAGTAGGGCGACGATCTTCTCCTGGAGGGTCCCCCCGATCCCCTGCAGCTCGGTGGCGCGTCCGGCGCGGGCGAGGCCCGCGACGGACACGGAGGACTCCCGCACGGTCTCCGCGGCGCGGCGGTAGGCGAGCACGCGGTGCACGATCGCCCCGTCGAGCTCGTAGAGGTCGCCGAGCTCCTCGAGGGCGTCGGCGATCGCAGGATTGGAGATGTCTGCCATGTCACGCCATTCTCGTGGTTTTTACGTGCCCTCGCGCTCAATTCATGATTGGTGACTCGAGCTGGCGGGTAGCAGACCACAGGCCGTGGCCGGCAAGCCCACACGAGCCTCGGTTCTCCACACGCCTTGGCGGCGCAGCTCAGCTCGCCCCCGCATGTCACGCCATTCTCGTGGTTTTTACGTGCCCTCGCGCTCAATTCATGATTGGTGACTCGAGCTGGCGGGTAGCAGACCACAGGCCGTGGCCGGCAAGCCCACACGAGCCTCGGTTCTCCACACGCCTTGGCGGCGCAGCTCAGCTCGCCCCCGCTAGGGTGTCCAAAAGTGGACGGCACAGCCTGGCTCATACTGCCCACCTACAACGAGGCCGAGAACATCGAGGCGATCGTGCGCGCCGCAGGCGAGGCCCTGGCGCGGGCCCCGTGTGCGGGGTACATGGTGCTGGTGGTGGACGACGGCTCTCCGGACGGCACGGGGGAGATCGCGGAGCGGCTCGCGGCGGAGCACCCGTGGGTGCAGGTGTTGCACCGTACGCAAAAGGAAGGCATCGGCCCGGCGTACCTCGCGGGTTTCCACCACGCCCTGCGGCAGGGGGCGGCGTACGTGCTGGAGATGGACAGCGACTTCTCGCATGACCCCGCAGACCTCCCCCGCCTGCTTGGGGCGATCCGTGACGGGGCGGATCTCGCGCTGGGCTCCCGCTACGTACCGGGCGGGGGGGTGAGTGACTGGGGCTTGATGCGCCAGTTCGTCAGTCGGGGGGGCTCGACCTACGCGCGCCTGGTGCTGGGTCTGCGGGTGCACGATCTCACGGGCGGCTTCAAGTGCTTCCGCAGGGAGGTTCTGGAGGCGATCGACTTCGACCGTGTGCGCTCCCAGGGGTATGGCTTCCAGGTGGAGCTCACCTACCGGGCGGTGCGCGCGGGCTTCCACGTGGTGGAGGTCCCGATCGTCTTCCGCGACCGCCAGCGCGGGCAGAGCAAGATGTCGTGGTGGATCGCGGCGGAGGCGATGTGGCTGGTGCCCCAATTGCGCCACGGCCGCCAACCGCCGCCGGCGGTGCCCGACGCCGGGCGCAAGGCCCCCGCACTTCGCTAGCACCTCCGGTTGGCCTCCACGCACTCCGGCTGGCCTCCAAATACTCAGGCAGCGGCCCCCCGGTGCCCCATAGATGCTTCGACAGCCACCCTCCGGTGGGCTTCCACGTTCTCCGCTAGCCACCCCTCCCGGTCCTCCCCGCATGCCGAACAGCCACACTACACTTTGTATAGTATTAGGGGGCCCGCCCACCAGAGGCGGGCGTAGAGCGGCACAGATCCCAAGGAGGCTCCCATGGCAGGCGCGTTGAGTGAAGTAACGGACACGAACTTCCAGGCGGAGGTGATCGAATCCGAAACCCCCGTGCTGGTGGACTTCTGGGCGCCGTGGTGCGGGCCGTGCCGCGTGGTGGGCCCGGTGCTGGAGGAGATTGCGCAGGAGCGCGAGGACCTGCGGATCGTGAAGCTGAACGTCGATGACAACCAGCAGACCGCGGCGACCTTCCAGGTGCTGTCGATCCCGACGATGATCCTCTTCAAGGCGGGCCAGCCGGTCAAGACCGTAGTGGGCGCCTACCCCAAGAAGAAGATTGAGGCGGAGTTGGGGCCTGCTTTGGCGTAGTTCTTGGGGGCAGCGAGTTTGAAACGACCGGGGGAGGTTCGGGAGGGGGGCCTGGCCCCCCTCCCGCAGAGAGTAGATTGAGGCCGAGCTGGAGCCCGCTCTCAGCGCGTAGCGCGCAGCGCGATCTCGAGCTCCAGGCTGTCGATCTCGCCCTGCTCGGTGTAGTCCAGATCGGCGGGGGGCGTCCCGTCGCCGATCTGGCCGTGACCGAGGTGGAATTGCACCGCGAGGGTCTCGCCGGTGATGTAGTCGCGATGCGCGGCCGCTGCCTCTAAGAGGGCGGGGTCGCCGGCGAGGCGCAGCTCGATCCGATCCTCCACGGCGAGGCCGGCGCTCTTGCGGGCATTCTGGACGGCGTGCACGATCTCTCGGGCGCGGCCCTCGAAGCGCAGGTCGTCGTCGATCGAGAGGTCGAGCGCCACGGCGTGGGCGCCTTCGCGCTCGACGGTGTACCCATCGGGCGCCTGCATCGTGAGGATCACGTCCTCGGGGGTGAGGGTGTGCTCGCGGCCTGACACGGAGATGCCGAGCTCGGCGCCCGCGCGTACTGCGGCGGCCACGTGCGCGGGGTCGAGGGCCGCGATGGCCTGCGCGACGAGTGGCATCTCGGGGCCGAAGAGCGGGCCGAGGCGGCGATAGTTGGCCTTGGCCTCGTAGCGTCCGAGCTCCTCGGCGCCCGCGACGAAGCGAACACGGCGCACGTTGAGCTCCTCGCGCACGATCGAGGCGAGCCGCTCGATCGCGTCGCGCTCGCGTCCGTTGGCGACCACGACGGCCTCGGCGAGGGGCTGGCGGACCTTGATCTTTGCCTGGCTGCGCGCCCCCAGACCGAGGCGCACGGTCTGGCGAGCGATCGCCATCGCCTCCTCCAGGGCGGGGTCGCGCGGGGGCAGTGCGCCATCTGTTGGCACTCTTCCCGCGGACACCGCTCTGGCAGGCCTCTCTCCCGCAGGCGCGGTCTGCGCCGGAGCATCGCCCGCTAGAAGGTCTCCCATTCGAAGGTCCCCCTCCGGGTCATCGCCCGCGGGGAACTCACAGAGGTGCACGCTCGCGAGGGAGCCGTCGAGGTTGTCGTAGATCTCATCGGCGACAAAGGGGCAGAAGGGGGCGAGCAGCTTCGCGATTGTGACCAGGCAGGTGCGTAGAGTCGCGAAGGCGTTGGGGTCGCCGTCCCAGAAGCGCCGCCGGGAGCGGCGCACGTACCAGTTGGAGAGCTCGTCCACGAGCTCCGCGATCGCGCGCCCGGCGGCGGTTGCGTCGTAGGCGTCCAGGCGCGCGGCCACGAACTGCGCGGTGGCGGCGGTGCGCGAGAGCGCCCAGCGGTCGAGATCGTCGCCCGGCGGGGTCCCGACGGTTGCCTGGCTCAAGGGGTCCGCATTCGCATTGGCGTAGAGCACGTAGAAGAAGTAGGTGCTCCACAGCTGCTTGAGGAACAGGCGTACCCCCTCGCCGATGGCCTCTTCGGAGAAGCGGTAGCCATCCCAGGGCTGCTTGGAGGTGAAGAAGTACCAGCGGAACGCATCGGCTCCGTAGGTGTCGAGCACCTGCCAGGGCTCCACGGTGTTGCCACGTGACTTGGACATCTTCTGGCCCTCGCCGTCGAGGATCAGCCCGAGGCAGACCACGTTGCGGTAGGAGGCGGTGTCGAACAGGAGGGTGGAGACGGCGAGTAGCGAGTAGAACCACCCGCGCGTCTGGTCCAGGGCCTCGCAGATGAAGTCCGCGGGGAAGCGCTCGCGGTCCGCGGTGAAGCGTGCGGCCTCTGCGTCGAGCTTCTCGATCTCGGCTCCCGTCCCCGGCCCCGTCCGGCCCTCGCCTTCGGCTCCGATTCCCCGCCCCGGCCGGTCCTCGCCTTCCCGGTCCTCGGCCTCCCCGCGGGCGAACGGAGCGTGATGCTGCGCGAAGGGCATCGCTCCCGAGTCGAACCACACGTCGATCACCTCGGGCACGCGGCGCATCGTCTGCTCACATCGCACGCCGTCCTCGCCGGCCTGGGGGCAGGGGAACTCGAGCCTGTCCACGTACGGGCGATGATGGTCCGCGAGCGCCTGCTCGGAGAGCTCCTCGAGCTCGGCGAACGACCCGATCACGTGGATATGTCCCTTCTCGCAGCGCCATACCGGCAGCGGTGTACCCCAGTAGCGCTCTCGGGAGAGCGCCCAGTCGACGTTGTTCTGCAGCCAATCCCCGAAGCGACCGTGCTTGATGTGGGGGGGATGCCACGCGACGGTCTCGTTGGCGGCCAGCATCCGCTCGCGTACCGCGGTGGTCTTGATGTACCACGAGGCCTTGGCGTAGTAGATCAGCGGGGTCCCGCAGCGCCAGCAGTGGGGGTAGGAGTGCTCGTAGTCGGTGGCCCGGAACAGCAGACCGTGATGGCGCAGGTCCTCGATCAGCTCCGCGGTGAGCTCGGGGTCCTTGACGAAGCGACCCCCATATGAGTGCCCGTCGCGGCTGAGCACGCGCTCGTCGTAGGTGCCGTCGGGGCGGACTGGGTTGTAGAGCGTGTGGGGGTCGGTCTGATCGAACATCCCATGCGCCAGCGCCGCGTTGAAATCGTCCTCCCCGAACGCGGGCGCGATATGCACGAGGCCCGTGCCGTCCTCGGTGGTGACGAAGTCGCCGGGGATGACCGGGGAGCCGAGTCCGCCGGGACCCCGATCGCCACGGACAAAGGGAGGTTCGTAAGTGGCACCGATCAGCTCGCGACCGGGAAAGCGATCGAGGATCTCGACCTCTTCGCCGAGGACCTTCTCCACCAGCGCCGCCGCGAGGATCAGCGTCTCGCCTGCGTGTCGCGCCCGTACGTACTCGGTGTCCGGTCCGACCGCCACGGCGACGTTGCCGGGTAGCGTCCACGGTGTCGTCGTCCAAATCAACAGTGCATCGCCGTCGAGCGCTGGGGAAGCGTGATCGCGAGAGGAAGATGGGGGCGGGGAGATGTTTGGGTCGGATGGGAACGGCGGGGGGTCGGGGGGGTGCTTGGGTCCGATGGGAACGGCGGGGGGTCGGGGGGGGTGCTTGGGTCCGATGGGAACGGCAGGGGGTCGGGGGGGGTGCTTGGGTCCGATGGGAACGGCAGGGGGTCGGGCGGGGAGGTGGTGTCGGATGGGAGCGGGTGGGGGTGGCCGGGGGAAAGGACTCTCAGTCGCACATACACGGAGGGATCGACCACGTCCTGGTATCCCAGTGCGACCTCGTGCGAGGAGAGCGCGGTGCCGCAGCGGGGGCAGTAGGGCACGACCTTGTGCCCCTCGTACAGGAGCCCCCGGCGGTGGATCTCCGCGAGCGCCCACCACACTGACTCGATGTAAGACTCATCGAGGGTCCGGTAGGCGTGCTCCAGATCTACCCAGAACCCGATCCGCTCGGTGAGGCGGTTCCACTCCTCGAGGTACTCGAACACGGATTCGCGGCACTTGGCGTTGAACTGCTCGATCCCGATCTTGTTCTCGATTTCGGCCTTCGAGGAGATCCCGAGCTTCTCTTCGACCGCGATCTCCACGGGCAGCCCGTGGCAGTCCCAGCCGCCCTTGCGCTCGACGCGGTAGCCGCGCATGGTCTTGTAGCGGGGGTAGATGTCCTTGAAGACCCGGGAGAGCACGTGGTGGGAGCCCGGCCTGCCGTTCGCGGTCGGCGGGCCCTCGTAGAAGACCCAGGGCTCCGCCTCCGCGCGTAGGCGCAGCGACTCGGCGAACACCGCCCGCTTGCGCCAGCGGTCGAGCACCTCCAGCTCCAGCGCGGGCAGCTCCTGGTGGGGATCCACTTTGCGCGGGGGAACCAGTGGGTGTCGCCTGGGGGCTGTCACGGGCGGACCATTGTATGAGTGGCGGAGAGAAACACGGGGGAGGCCACTGCTCGCGATGGATAGGGACTTTGGCCCCACACGCTCGATCGTGTGCGGGAGCCTTGTTAGCTTGACCCATCTCATGTCTGTAGTCAGGACTTCGCGCAGCATCAGGATTTTGGGCAGGGTCAGGACTGCGACCGGGTCTCGGGCCGTTTTCGGTCGCGGGCGATGAAGGCGGTGATCCTGGCCGGGGGCCTGGGTTCGCGGCTGAGCGAGGAGACCACGGTCCGCCCCAAGCCGATGGTTGAGATCGGGGGTAAGCCGATCCTGTGGCACATCATGAAGATCTACGCCGCCCACGGGATCGAGGAGTTCGTGATCTGCCTCGGCTACAAGGGCTACGTGATCAAGGAGTTCTTTGCCAACTACCACCTGCACACGTGCGATCTCTCCTTCGATTTGGGCCAGGGCGACGTCCACGTCCACCGCTCGAGCACCGAGCCGTGGAAGGTGACGCTGGTTGACACGGGCGAGGGCACCATGACGGGGGGGCGCCTGAAGCGGGTGCTCCCCTACGTGGGTGACGAGGACTTCTGCTTCACCTACGGCGACGGCCTGGCCGACATCGACGTCAGCGCACTGGTCGCCTACCACCGCGAGCAGGGGGCGCTTGCCACCGTCACCGCCGTGCAGCCCCCGGGCCGCTTCGGCGCGGTCGAGCTCAACGGGACGCGCGTGCGGAGCTTCGAGGAGAAGCCGCGCGGGGATGGGGTGTGGCTGAACGGTGGGTTCTTCGTGCTCTCCCCAGAGGTCGGTCGCTACGTCGCGGACGATCAGACCACGTGGGAGCAGGAGCCGCTGCGCAAGCTGACCGAGGAGGGGCAGCTCGCGTCGTTTCGCCACGAGGGCTTCTGGCAGGCGATGGACACCCTGCGCGACCGCCATCAGCTGGAGCATCTGTGGGACTCCGGGCACGCCCCGTGGCGGGTATGGAAATGAGCGAGGCCGCGCTGGACGCCCTCCGGGACGCTGCCGAGGTGGTCTCCCCAGCGGCTCCCGAGGAGGCGCTGGCCTCCACGGAGGGCAACGCCGGAGAGTCACGCGAGCCGATCGCCAGCGACCGTTCCGGAGTGCTTGCCCCGGAACGGTCCCCCGGGACGGTGGATCCCGATTTCTGGTGCGGGCGCAGGGTCCTGCTGACGGGCCACACCGGCTTCAAGGGCGCTTGGCTGGCCCTCTGGTTGCAGACGCTTGGCGCGCGCGTCACCGGTTTCTCCCTGGGCGTGCCCACCGAGCCCTCGCTGTTTGAGCTCGCGCGTGTGGGGGAAGGCATGGAGAGCATTGAGGGCGATGTGCGCGACTTCCCCGCGCTCGCCGCCGCGCTCGCCGCTGCGCGCCCCGAGATCGTGATCCACATGGCCGCCCAGTCGCTTGTGCGCCGCTCCTTCGCCGAGCCGCGCCTGACCTACGAGGTCAACGTGATGGGGACCGTCAACCTGCTCGACGCCGTGCGCGGGGAGCGCGGTCCCGCTGCCCCAGCTTCGCCCGTACGCGTGGTGGTCAACGTGACCTCCGACAAGTGCTATGAGAACCGCGAGTGGGAGTGGGCCTACCGGGAGCACGAGCCGCTGGGTGGCCACGACCCATACTCGAGCTCCAAGGGCTGCGCCGAGCTGGTGAGCGACGCCTTCCGCCGCTCGTTCTTCTGCGTCGATGGCGCACCCGCGCTCGCGTCGGCGCGCGCGGGCAACGTGATCGGCGGTGGGGATTGGGGGGAGGACCGTCTGATTCCCGACCTCATGCGCGCGGCCCTCGAGGGCCGCGCCGTGCGCGTGCGCAATCCCGACTCGATCCGCCCCTGGCAGCACGTGCTCAACCCACTCAGCGGATATCTCACCCTGGCTCAGGCACTGTGGTCCCATGAGCGGCTCCCGGGGGCGTGGAACTTTGGCCCCCCCGATGAGGACGCCCGTCCAGTGCGCTGGATCGTGCGGCAGATCGCCGCCCTGTGGCCGGAGCCACTGCCGTGGGTTGAAGAGACCGCGTACCCCTCCACCGAGCTCCACGAGGCCCGCTATCTGAAGCTCGACTCCTCCCGCGCTCGCGCACGCCTCGGCTGGCGGGGGCGGTGGGACCTCGGGGAGGGGTTGGAGGCGACCGTCGCCTGGTATTGCGCGCTGCGCGCGGGGCGGGACATGCGGGCGCTCTGCGCGGCACAGATCGAGGCCTACCAGCAGGCGGCGGTCGCCGCATGAGCCAGACGCCCGACACCCACGTCGGCGCCAGGGGGGTTCGCACCGGGGACGCGGACCGGATCGCAACACCGAGCACCGAGGAGGCCGGCCTCGGGGTCGTGGGGGGGCGGGCTCCAAACATGGTGGAGGGGAGGCTCGGCGTTGCGCAGGGGCGGCTTCCAGGCACGGAGAGGACTCGCCTCGAAGTTGCCGGGGGGCGGGCTCCGCACGTCGAGGCGGCGGGCTCGCCGTGCCGCTTCTGCGGCGCTCCGCTACGCCACGTGTTCGCCGACCTGGGCTCCTCGCCGTTGGCCAACGCTTATCTATCGCCGGAGCGTGTCGGCGCGATGGAGCCCTTCTACCCACTGCGCGCGCTGGTGTGTGAGCGCTGCTTCTTGGTGCAGTTGGAGGAGTTCGAGACGCCCGAGCAGATCTTCTCGGACTACGCCTACTTCTCTTCTTATTCGGTCAGCTGGCTGGAGCACTGCCGGCGCTACACCGCGCAGATGGTCGAGCAGCTCGCTCTGGGGGGGCACAGCAGGGTGGTGGAGCTCGCCTCCAACGACGGTTACCTCCTGCAGTACTTCCACGAGCGCGGGATTCCCGTGCTTGGGGTCGAGCCCGCGGCCAACGTCGCGGAGGTGGCGCTCCGGCAGGGGATCCCCACGCACGTGGATTTCTTCGGTCGCCGCCTGGCGCGGGCGCTGGCGGTCCAGTCGAGCGCCGACCTGCTGCTGGGTAACAACGTGCTCGCCCACGTCCCCGACCTCAACGACTTCGTGGGTGGCATGAAGATCCTGCTCGCGCCAGGGGGGACGATCACGATGGAGTTTCCTCACCTGATGCGGCTGATCGAGAACGACCAGTGGGACACGATCTACCACGAGCACTTCTCCTACTTCTCCTTCCTCACCGTCAGTCGCGTGTTCGCCGCCCACGGGCTGCGCCTGTTCGACGTGGAGGAGCTGCCGACGCACGGCGGCTCGCTGCGGGTCTACGGCGCGCACGAGGACGACGCGAGCAAGCCCGATACGGCGCGCGCCCTGGAGATGCGTGAGCGCGAGCGCGCGGCGGGCTACGAGCGACTGGAGACCTACACCCGCTACGGCGCCCGGATCGAGGCCGACAAGCGGCGGATTCTCCAGTTCCTGATCGGCCTCAAGAACGAGGGCTGTCGCGTGGTCGGATACGGCGCCCCGGCAAAGGGGAACACGCTGCTCAACTACTGCGGCGTGCGCCGCGACTTCCTCGATTACACCGTGGATCTCAACCCGCACAAGCAGGGACACTTCCTACCCGGCAGCCACATCCCGATCCGTTCTCCCCAGGCGATCCGCGAAGACCGCCCCGATGTGGTGGTGATCCTGCCGTGGAATCTCAAGGACGAGATCGTGGAGCAGCTCAGCTTCATCGCCGAGTGGGGAGGCCGGTTTGCGGCGCGCACCCCGGAGTTGGCGCTGCTCTCGTGACTGTGGTGAGGAGCCTACGCGGGACGTCGCTCCGCGGCTCGCCGGGAGGGCGATCGTGAGCACTGTCAAATCGCTCCCCCTCGAGACGCCGGCCGAGCCCGACGTCCTCGCCACGCCCGAGGTCGGTCCCAAGGTGGTGCGGGGGACGTCCCTGCGGATCGTGTCGTTCGTGGGGGGCTCGCTGTTCAGCGTGGGCGCCGCCGCGCTCATGTTTCGCCACCTCGGTGTCATCGACGCGGGTCGGTACACGACGGCGACGTCGTTGGGTGCGCTGGTCTCGGGCCTGACGGATCTCGGTCTCACGGGGATCTGTGTGCGTGAACTCTCGGTGTTGCGCGGCGAGCAGCGCAGGAGCTTCGCGCGCAATCTGCTTGGACTGCGCCTGGTGCTTGCGCTCGCGGGCACTCTCGCGGTCACCTCGTTCGCGTTCGCCGCCTACGGGAGTCTGCTGGGCCTCGGGGTGCTGATTGCGGGGTGTGGGGTGCTACTCCAGAACACCCAGGTACTGCTCACGGTGTCGCTATCGGTACGCCTGCGTCTGGGGCGCCTGTCGGCACTCGAACTCGCTCGTCAGTTCACAACCGCGGCGCTGATCGCCCTGCTCGTCATCTCCGGCGCTAACCTGCTCGCCTTCCTGGCGGTCGCAGCTGTGGCGGCACTTGTGATGCTGCCCCCCACGATCGCCATGGTTCGCGGCGATATGCCTCTGAGGCCGTCATTCGATACCCGCCACTGGCGGCGGCTGGTCGCTCCGATGCTCACCTATTCGGCGGCGGTACTCACCGCCACGGTATACCTCCGCATTGCGGTGGTGCTGGTGTCGCTGCTGAGCTCCACCCGCCAGCTTGGCTATCTCAGCGTGTCCTACCGGGTGGTGGAGAACCTGTTCTTCCTTCCCTCACTGCTCGTCGGCTCCGCCTTTCCGATCTTCGCCCACGCGGCGCATGCGGATCCGGCCCGTTTTGCGGGGGTGATCTCGCGCATGTTCGACGCCGCGTTGATCGTCGGCGTCTGGGTCTCCCTGTCGCTGGCCGTGGGCGCGCGGCTGGCGATCGCGGTGATCGGTGGTCCGCATTTCCTGCCGGCCACCCCCGTTCTGGCCGTGCAGGGCATCGCCGTGGCGGCGGTCTTCGTCGGCAACGTGTGGGCTACAGCGATGCTGAGTCTGCACCTGCACCGCGTGATCCTGATTCTCAATCTGAGCCTGCTGGCGCTGGTGAGCGTGGCGGTGTCTGTCCTCGCTCCCGCCGATGGCGCCCAGGGAGCGGCGATTGCGACCGCGTCGGTGGAGGTCGTGGCCGCGATCGCCGGTGGGTTTGTCCTGATGCACGGTCGCCCCCACCTGAAACCGAGCATGCGGGTCCTCCCGAGGGTTGCGCTGGGTGCCGCGATCGGGGCCTGCCCGATGCTATTCACAGAGATACCCGTGATCGCGAGGGTGGCACTGTCCAGTTGCCTCTACGGGGCGGTCCTGCTCGCCCTGGGGGCGTTCCCCTCCGACCTACCGGCGCTGTTCTTCAGAGCGCGGAGGGTGAGCTGAGATGGGTGCTCGTTGGGGTTGGGGAGTGAATCCCCCGTGGAACTGGCCGCGGCGGCCACTGAGTCTGCCCGGACCCGCGCCCGGGGCGAGCTCCGCGGATCCGGTCTGCATTCTGCACATCGTTCGCGAGGTGAATGGTGTGGGTTGGCTGCGGGAGTTCGCCGAGTCGCTGCGCGCAAATCCTCCCGGTATCCCCTTCGAGTTGGTGCTCGCGATGAAGGGTTTCTCCTCCCCGGCGAAGGCGAGGCCGTATCTCGAGGCGGTCTCGGATCTGGCGCCCGAGGCGCTGTTCTTCGAGGACAGCGGCTTCGATTTTGGTATTTACATCGCCAGCGCCGCCCGTCTGCGTCGCGATCGCTACTGCTTTTTGAAGTGCCAGTGTCGCGCCCTGGTGCCTGGGTGGCTGGCGATGTTGGATGGGGCGCTGCACCGTCCTGGCGTCGGCATGGCCGGTGCGACGGGCGCTTGGACGAGCCTGCACTCCTGGCTGATGTACTCCACTGGTCTGCCCAGTGCCTACCGGAGTCTGTTGGGACCCCTGCGGACGGTCCGCGAACTGGTCGCGGCGATGCAGGTGCAGCAGGGCATGATCGAGCGGCCGTCGGTCGGCAATTCGGCGCGGATGCGTTTACAGACGTTGTCAAAAGTGCCCGAGGAGCTGTTTGGCTTCGCTCCCTTTCCCACGCCGCACATGCGCGGGACCGCGTTTGTGATCGAGCACGCGGCGCTTGGTGAACTGAATCTGTTCGAGGTCCGCACCAAGACGGATACGTTCGCTCTGGAGAGCGGCCGGCAGGGCATCACGATGCAGCTGGAGCAGATGGGGTGCTCCTCGCTGGTGGTCGATCGCGCGGGCGCGGTCTATACGCCGCAGGAGTGGCCGCGCAGCCGCACGTTCATGCAGGGTGACCAGGAGGGGCTGCTGGTGGCGGAAAACCAGACACTTTGTTACACCCATGCCGACCTCGCGGGTCGACGATTCCTATCGACCTGTGCCTGGGGCCCTCACGCCGCCCCGGCGCCACCGCGGGCGGACCCGCTGACGGCCACGGTGGAGGTTGGTTGAGGTGCTCCGATCGATCGGAGCGTCGGGCTCCCGCACCGCCCCGGCTCCACCGCGAGAGGTTCCACTGTCTGTCCCAGCGGGGGTGGCTTGAGGTGCGGCCGCTCCGAGGCTGGCGTCGTCAGCGGCTGGTGCTGCCTCCCGCCTCGAGCGAGGCCGGGCGTCCCTGTCTCGTGCACCTGGTCTGGGCGCCGCTCGGGCTCGAGCCGTTGAGGGAGTTTGCCGCTGCGCTGCGCAGCCATCCCCCGGGGGTGGACTACGAGCTGGTGCTCGCGATGAACGGCTTCGCATCGACCGCCGAGGGGAGGCCGTATCTCGATGAGGTCGCGGATCTGGACCCCGAGGTGCTGTTCTTCGGGGATCGGGGCGTCGATCTCGCTGTGTACTTCAACGCCGCTGCACGTTTGCGTCGGGATCGCTACTGCTTTGTGAACTCCTACGGCCGGCCGCTCGCGGACGGCTGGCTGGCAAAGCTCGATGCCGCGCTTGCGCGCCCGCGGGTGGGGCAGGTCGGTGCCACCGGCGCGTGGGCGAGCGGCCACTCCTGGCAGCTTTACTCGGCCGGCCTGCCCAGTGCCTATCGGGGCCTGATGCCCTCGCCGCCGGTGGCCCGGAGGCTGTTCAGGGAGATCGAATACGAACGTGGTTTTACTGGGCAGAGCTCGGCGCGGAATGTTCTGTGGGGGCGCCTTCAGACGCTGGGCGGGATGCCGCGGACGCTGCTGCGTTACGAACCGTTCCCCGCGCGCTTTCTGCGCACCAACGCCTTCATGATCACCCACGCGGCGCTGCGGGAGTTGCAGCTGTTCGCGGTGCGCAACAAGACGGACGCCTACGCGTTCGAGGGCAGCCGGATGAGTATCACGCGTCAGCTGGAGGGGCTTGGCTTGTCATCGCTCGTGGTCGATCGTGCCGGCGCCGTCTATGGGCCCGAGCAGTGGCCTCGCAGCTGCACCCTGTGGCAGGGCGATCAGGAGGGGCTGCTCGTGGCGGATAACCGCACGCTCCCGTACACCAACGGGGGCTTCGCGCGCCGCCATTTGCTCTCGACGCTCGCGTGGGGCGCGATGGCCGATCCTCGGCTGCCACACGAGAATCAGTCCGTGGTGGGGATCCGATGAGATTCCTACGCTCACCCGTGGCGGGCGTCTGGTTGATCGATCTCGACGCGCTCGGCGACGAGCGCGGCTGGTTCGCGCGCACGTTCGACTTGGAGGAGTTCCGGGCGCGGGGATTGGCGATGGATGTGGTGCAGTGCAACGCTTCGTTCAGTCCCCGCCGGGGCACGCTCAGGGGGGTGCACTACCAGGCCGAGCCCCACGGTGAGCCGAAGCTCGTGCGCTGTGTGCGCGGGGCCACTTTC
This sequence comes from uncultured Solirubrobacterales bacterium, assembly GCA_963747875.1. Taxonomy (GTDB): domain Bacteria; phylum Actinomycetota; class Thermoleophilia; order Solirubrobacterales; family Solirubrobacteraceae; genus Palsa-744. The sequence goes on along the minus strand of CAVVGU010000001.1, from coordinate 2,251,870 downwards.
CACGTGGCCCTCGACCTGCGCCCAGAATCCTCCACCTACTGCCGCTGGCACGGCGCGGAACTGAGTGCCGAGAACCGCCGCGCCCTGTACCTGCCCCCGGGAGTGGCGCACGGCTCCCAGACCCTTGTGGATGACTGTGAGGTCTTCTATCAAATGGGTCACCACTACGTTCCCGAGGCCGCTCGGGGTGTGCGCTGGGACGACCCCGCGTTTGCGATCCAGTGGCCCCCTGTGGCGGGCGGTGAGCGGATCCTTTCGGAGCGCGATCTGTCCTTCGCGGATTGGCAGGCCGCGGAGTGCGAGGGCTCGTTTGCGAGCTCGGAGCGTTGAGAGATGGGTACGTCCGGACGCCCTAACGGTGGTTTGCTGGAGGTTGCCGGCGGTCGCGCGCGGGCCGTGGGTGTTGCGCGTGGGTCGTCTGCGGGCTCGCGGTCACAGGCTGGGCGCCCCTGCCCGCTGTGCGGCCACGACGCCTGCGCCGCGTTCTCGATCGGGGATCGCAACCGGGGAATCTCCTCGCAGCCATTCGACTACTGGCGTTGTGTGGACTGTCATACCTACTTCCTGGACCCGGTGCCCGCCGATCTCGCACGCCACTATCCGCCGGACTATCACGGTTTCCCCGGTCCCTCCCAGCTGGCGCGGGTGGTGCGGTGGGAGAAGCCCAAGCTGAGGCTGTTGAGGGGGACCGTCAGGTCGGGGCGCCTGCTGGAGATCGGCCCCGGCATGGGTGCGTTCGCGCGGGCGGCGGTCCTCGCGGGCTTCGATGTCACTGCGGTCGAGATGGACGCGCGCTGCTGTGAGTACATCGAGTCGGTGGTCGGCGCAAGGGCGATCTGCAGCGACCGCCCGCAGGAGGTGTTGGGCTCGCTGGGCCCCTTCGACGCGATCGCGATGTGGCACGTGATCGAGCATCTGGAGGATCCCTGGGGAGCGCTGGAACAGGCGGCGAGGAGACTCGCGCCGGGGGGCGCCCTACTCGTGGCCACCCCCAACCCCGACGCGCTGCAGTTGCGGCTACTCGGCCGTTACTGGTGTCACATCGACGCCCCGCGGCACCTCTATCTGATACCTGCCTCGACCCTGATCGGCAAGGTACAGGAGCTGGGGCTGCGCCATGTGCGGAGCACGAGCTCCGATCTGAGCGGGCGCCGCTGGGACCGCTTCGGGTGGGAATACGCGATCCGTCGCCATCCCGCACGGAAACCCCGGACGCCGACCACGTGGGCTGCATCGGTACTAGTGACCGCCGCGATGACTCCCCTGGAGGCGCGCAGGCTCGCCGGGACGACCTACACGTCGCTGTTCGTGCGCCCGCCCCTGGGGACCGGTGCGCACGCAGTCGAAGGCGATGTGCTCCATGTCGGGGAGTCGCGGATGGATGCGTATCCGGTCGGGAGCCACATACGCCCCGCCGCGGGGGGTTGAGGGAGCGATGCGTCCTCCCTGGGAGTGGCCGCGCCGGCCGCTGAGGCTGCCCGAGTCACGCGAGCGTGACCCCGCTGTCCCACCGTGCGTGGTGCACCTCGTGCGCGCGGTCAACGGCGTGGATTCGCTGCGCGAGTTCGCCGCGGCGATGCGCGCCCACCCACCGGGCATCGAGCACCAGCTGGTGCTCGCCATGAAGGGGTTCGCCTCGGCGGCGCAGGCCGGGCCCTATCTCGCGGAGGTCGCGGATCTGGCGCCCGAGATCGAGTTCTTCCCCGACGTGGGGCTCGACCTGGGACTGTACTTTGCGGCCGCCGCGCGACTGCGCCGCCAGCGCTACTGCTTTGTGAACTCTCACACCCGTCCCGTGGTGGACGGGTGGCTGGCCAAGCTCGACGCTGCGTTCGAGCGGCCCGACGTGGGCATGGTGGGCGCCACCGGCTCGTGGCTGAGCATGCACTCCTGGGTGATGTACTCGATGGGGCTCCCCAGCTTCTACCGCCACGTGCTCCCCCCGATCGGTGTGGCCCGCCGGCTGCTGCTGGAGATCGACTTTGAACAGATCGGCATCGAGCGGCGCTCGAAGCTCGACTCGTTGCGCACTCGGATGAGGCTGCTCTCGCAGCTGCCTGAGGAACTCCTTGCCTTCGAAGCCTTCCCCGCCCCCCACATACGCAACACGGCCTTCATGGTCTCTCACGCCGCGCTGAGGGATATGCGTCTGTTCGTGGTGCGCAACAAGATGGACACCTACGTGCTCGAGAGCGGATCGCTGAACATCACCCGCCAGGTCGTCGAGATGGGGATGCGTACGCTCGTGGTCGACCGCGAGGGTGCTGTGTACGAGCCGGGGGAGTGGTATCGCAGCGGGACGCTCTGGCAGGGTGACCAGGAGCGGCTGCTCACGGTTGACAACCGCACCCGCGCCTACGAGCACGGTGGCATCCAGCGCCGCCGGCTACTTGCGAGCCTGGCGTGGGGCGAGCGCGCCGCGGCGCATCCCTCGCGTGAGTATCGCGGCGACGATTCACCTCCCCTTCGCGAGTCACCGCGTGAGGATCGCGGCGACGATTCACCTCCCCCGCGGGCGGCCGGTGACAGCGCTAATGGTGTTGGCGAGCGCGCCAAGGCGCGTCCATGATGGAGGTCTTCACGGAAAGATCCGCTGCAGGATCTCATTACCGAGGCGTGACCCGGCCTGGGCCCCCCAGCGCACGGGGTCGCAGTCGCCGTTCACCCGTTCGACCACCTCGCTGATGTCGGCGTAGCGACCGGGATCGCGTACCGGAGTCCACCACGGGAACTGGCGTGCGATCAGGGTCGCCACACGAGATACCTGCGGTCGTAGTCGCGCCGGGAGCACCCTCTGGGCGATCCCAAGCGTGGAGAACAGCAGCCCATACAGAAGACGCTCCATGGCTGTCATATGCGGCTTGAGCTCAGCCAGCTGCTCCGCGCTCACGGTGCCCCGGAGGTGGTGACCGTTGTAGGTGTGCACGATCTGCAACATCCGGTAGCGGCGGTAGTTGGGCTTCAGGTCTGCGGGGCAGCCGAGCCGCTGATAGAGATCCTCGACCGCTCGCAGCCAGCCGTTGTTGATGTTCGTGCCCGGGAGCAGGAGCGAGTGCCCCGGCGCCGGCTCCTCGGGCCGCTCGCCGCCTTCCAGGAAAGCCCTGCCTTCGACCTCGCGGTGGTTGTTGTAGAAGAACCCATACGAGCGCGGGGATACCCCGATCACCACCAGCGGGTGGGGCTCCACCACGATCGAGTGGGCGCGCGCGAACAGGTGGTTCATCGCGTAGTAGTCGGGGAACGGCGAACGGAAGAAGCTTCCGTCGCCCGCGAGCTCCGCGACGGCCGCGCGACTGATTGTCACGAACTGCATGTTGAAACCGTAGGCGAGCCGGAAGTCGGCGGCAGCGCGTGCAAATACCTGGGCGCGCTCGCGCGCGAGACGAAACGGCCGCTCGGCTCCCTCCCGCAAGAAGCGTGCATATCCCTCCCCACGCAGGAACCCCTCCGGCTCGGCGGGGATCACCCCGGGGTAGGCGTAGCTCAGTGCGCTGTGATAAATGACGTCCGGATGGTTGAAATCGGCGATCAGGCGCCTGGTGCGTGCGAAGTAGTCGCCCAGCAGCGCGTCGTCATCACCCAGCATGACGACGTACTCGCCGCTGCTGTGCACGAGTGCGTTGTTCCAGTTCTCGGTGACCGACAGCACCTCGGGGGTGCGCAGGTAGCGGATGCGCTCGTCTTCAAGCGCGGCCACGTAGCCCTCCACGTCTCCGGAGGAGCAGTTGTCGGAAATCACGACCTCCCAATCGGGAGCGTCGATGCGCCGGACGCTCGCCACGGCGTGGCGCAGCAGTTCCAGCCGGTCGCGGGTGGGAAGCAGCACGGAGATCTTCATCGGTGCTCCCTCCTCGGCGAGCGTCGCGCGCCCTTGCCCAAGGTGCACGGTGGCTGCGTCGGCGGCGCTCCGGTACCCCATCGACCGCCCCGCCCCGGTGAGGGTCGCATGACCCGCGCGCGCGAGCACTGCGCCGGCGGCGCGCCGGGACTCCATCGGCCATCACCCATGGAGAGGAGGACCACATGAGCCGTGTGCTGGTGAGCGGGGGCGACGGCTTCGTCGGCCTGCCGACGCTCGCGCGGCTCGCGCGTACGGACTGGGAGATCCACGCGCTCTCCCGCCACCCCCATCCCCCGACGCCGGCGGGCGTGCAGTGGCACCGCCTCGATCTCGCCGACCGCGTCGGGGTGCGGGCGCTGATGGACGAGCTCGCTCCCGAGCGACTCGTGCACCTCGCCTGGTGCACCGAGCACGGCCGCTTCTGGGCGGACCCGGAGAACGTCGCCTGGGTGGAGCGTAGCCTGCACCTCATACGCGCCTTCATCCGCTGCGGGGGTCGCCGGGCGGTGATGCTGGGGACGTGTGCCGAGTACGACTGGTCGGCCGTCACCGCGCCGCTGCAGGAGTCGAGCTCGCCGCTGGCCCCCGCCACGCTGTACGGGGTGGCTAAGGACGCACTGCGGCGTGTGGCAAGCGCCTACGCTGCGCAGGCGGGGGTCGAGCTCGCGTGGGGTCGGCTGTTCTTCCTTTACGGCCCCCGCGAGACTCCCGGGCGCCTGGTGCCGTCGGTGATTCGCTCGCTGCTGAACGGCGAGGCCGTTGTGACTGGCAGCGGCGCGCAGGTCCGCGACTTCCTGCATGTCGAGGACGTGGCCGGGGCGGTGGTGGCGCTGCTCGATAGCTCGGTGCTCGGAGCGGTCAACATCGCCTCCGGGGTCCCAGTGGGGGTGGGCGAGGTGGTCGAGCAGATCGTGCGTGTGATCGGACACCCCGAGTTGGTCCGCCGCGGAGCGCTGCCCGAGCGCCCCGGAGAGCCCCCCCTGCTGCTGGCCGACGTCACCCGCCTGCGCGAGGAGGTCGGCTTCCGGCCTCGCTGGCAGCTCGCCGACGGTCTGACCGCGACTGTGCGTTGGTGGGAGGAGCGCCATTGACATCGCGCCACCGTAATCGCGGGAGCGCCCGCCCAGGAGATCGGGCCTGCCTCCTCCCGTCGATACTGGGAAAACGGTCCTCTACTTCGAAGTCGGTGTTTCCAGCCGCAGGGCGATCAGGCTGAGAGCGTCGCCAACTTCGGTTGGCGAGTTGCCAGGGTGGCGCGGTTGGCGAGAAATTCGCGCACCGCGCCCGCCGCCGCGACGGACTCCCCGGGTAGGCGGGTCACCGTGCTCGCGCCCGTGTCCGGCAGGGCGCCGCGGTAGTCCAAGACATCGAGTGTCCCCTCCGCGCTCTGGCGCGCCGAGTAGACGAGTCGCCCCAGGGTGTCCAGCGAGGCGCCCCCGCCGGCGAGCACCAGCGCCCGCGGGCGCAGCGCTCGCAGCGCGTGTCCCACGCGGGTGGCTTCCAGCTGTACCGGCAGCGTGAGCACCCGCAGGCCGCCCCGGCGCAGGAATAGCTCGAGTGCCTGCACGTGCAGGGCGTCGAGGTCCGGGGGGCGGGTCGCGTCGAGGACCAACACACCCTCCCCGGCGGTCGCGGGCGGCGCCACGCGCAGCGCCGCGGCCAGCCAGCCTGTGGCGTAACGCCACGCGAAGCCGTACTCCGGTGAGATTTCTTCCCCGCAGGTGTGCGCCGTCGAGACTTCCTGCGTCGCGCCGCGCTGCGCTGCGAGTGTCGCGTTGGGACTCGACGCGAGCGCCGCGTTGGGACTCGACGCGAGCGCCGCGTTGGGACTCGACGCGAGCGCCGCGTTGGGACTCGACGCGAGCGCCGCGTTGGGACTCGACGCGATCCTCACCGCGGGGGTGTGCGCGGAGGAGGTTCTCGCGCCGGCGGGGGGCTGCTCGCGCAGGGAGTCCACCGCCGCCAACAGCACCGTCTCCACCGTGCGCTCCAGCGAGCGTACCGCCAGGCTCTCCTCCAGCAGGCGGTCTGCCCGCTCGTGATCGAGCTCCGCCAGCGCGGCCCGCAGGCGGCCCGGTGAGGCCAGGCCCGAACCGCGCTCCTGGGCGATCGAGATCGCGGAGGAGATGTTGTGGGTCTCCGCGAACGCCTCGCGCAGGGCTTCGATCTCCCCCAGCTCGAACTGGCGGTGGCCGCCCTCCGTACGCCGCGGGTTGGGATAGCCGAAGCGCTGCTCCCAGCTGCGCAGAGTGTTGGGGCTCACCCCCAGCATCGCCGCCGCCGCGTTTGTGCGAATCGCGCTCATGGGGGAATGCTCACGTCTGCGCAGCCTTCCCACAACCCCCGCAACACGCCCTGCATCCGGAAATCCGTGTTGCGCGCGCAGGAGTCCCGGCCCAGGGGGCGACGGGGCCGCCTGCGAGCCACCTGGAGCGAGGAGGGAGTGGCGAGCTGGGGAGGGGAGGTGGCGAGCGGGAGCGGTGGAGGTGGGACGGGGATGCAGGAGGTGCAGGCAGGGTGGCGCCGGCGGCGGAGCGCGACGGGCCTACGATGCACAGGTGGTCCGCTACCACGCACCATCGTGAGGCTGCGCCTCTACCACCACTCCGACGGTGCCCGCGTCGCCTACCGCGAACTCGGCGCCGGCCCCGCTCTGTGCCTGCTGCACTCCACGATGCTCTCCCATCTCGAGTGGGAGCCCGTCGTGCGGCGCCTGAGCGAGCGCTTCCGCGTTGTACTCCCCGACCTGCCCCTCCACGGGGACTCCGAGGGTCGGGGAGGGGGTGGGGGTCGATACCCCTACACGATCGACTGGTTCGCCGAGGTCCTCTGCGGCTTCTCCGCCGCTGTGCTCGGGCCGCGTCCCATGATCGGCGGGCACGACCTCGGCGCCGAGATCCTCCTGCACGCCGTCCGCCATCAGGGCCTCGCCCCCGCGCGTCTGGTGTTGATGCCCAACCGCCTGCACCGGCCCCTCGAGCAGGCCCAGCTGCGCGCCGCCTGGCGGATCGCGGCGCGCGCCGGGGCGCTCCCCGGCGCCGATCGCCTGCTCACCCACGCCGCCCCGGTGGTGTTCAACCCCTCGCTCGGCCGCAAGCTCTCCGCGCGCGGCGAGCCCGCCGCCTGCGACCTCGTGCGCCACGCCTTCGCCGACGTCCCCGGTAACCCCAGCCTCGCTCGCTCGTGGGCCAAGTTTGCGCGCCGCTGGCCCCGCGGAGCCCAGGTTGAGCTGCTCGGTCTCTACCCCGAGCTCTCCCAGCCCGTGCTGCTCTTGTGGGCCGACCGTGACCGTCTGCACCCCCTTGCCGGCGCCGAAGAGACGCTGCGGCTGCTCCCCCGCGGGCAGCTGCGCGTGCTGCCCGGGACCGGCTTCTTGATCGCCTACGACGATCCCGTCGGCCTCGCCCGGGAGCTCGTCGCCTTTTGCGGATAGGGTCTCGGACGAGAGCGTCGATTCAAGAGGAGACCTGATGCCAGAGAAGCAGCTGTGGGGCGGGGAGACCGCCAAGGCCGTTGAGAACTTCCCGATCTCTGGGGAGACCGTGCCCGTCGCCGTGGTCCACTGGCTGGCCCGCATCAAGGGTGCCGCCGCCGTCGTCAACGGGGAGCTCGGGCTGCTCGACAAGCGCCGCGCCGGGCGCATCGATAAGGCCGCCGCCGAGATCGCCGCCGGCAAGCACGACTCCCAGTTCCCCATCGACGTCTTCCAGACCGGCTCCGGGACCTCCACCAACATGAATGCCAACGAGGTCATCGCCGCTCTCGCCGGCGACGGAGTGCATCCCAACGACCACGTCAACATGGGCCAGTCCTCCAACGACGTCTTCCCCTCCGCCGTGCACCTCGCCGCGCTCGAGGCCGCCCAGCGCGAACTGCTCCCCGCGCTGCGTCAGCTCGAACGCTCCTTCGCCAAGAAGGCCAAGAGCTTCCAGGGCGTCGTCAAGGCCGGGCGCACCCACCTCATGGATGCCGTCCCCGTCACCCTCGGGCAGGAGTTCGCCGGCTACGCCGCCCAGATCGCCCTCGGCCAGGAGCGCGTCCGCGCCACGCTCGGGCACGTCGGGCAGATCCCCCTCGGGGGCACCGCCACCGGCACCGGCCTGAACACCCACCCCCGCTTCGCCGAGCGCGTCCGCGCGCGGCTGCGCAAGGAGTCGGGCCTCAAACAGATCGCCGCCCCCCTCGACCCTTTTGAGGCCCAGGCCAACCGCGACGCCCTCGTCGAGCTCTCCGGTGCGCTCAAGGTGATCGCGGTCTCCCTCACCAAGATCGCCGGCGACCTCGCCCTCATGGGCTCCGGTCCCCGCGCCGGCATCGGCGAGCTCTACCTCCCCGAGCTCCAGAAGGGCTCCTCCATCATGCCCGGCAAGGTCAACCCCGTGCTCCCCGAGGTCGTCCTCCAGGTCGCCGCCCAGGTGATCGGCAACGACACCGCCATCACTATCGCCGGGATGCAGGGCCAGTTCGAGCTCAACGTTCGCATCCCCCTGATCGCTCGCAATCTCCTCCAGTCTCTTGCCCTGCTCTCCTCCGCCTCCCGCGCCTTCGCCGAGAAGTGCGTCGACGGCATCCGCCCCAACCGCCCCGGCACCGACGCCTCCGCCGGCGCCACCCTCGCCGTCGCCACTGCGCTCAACGGCGCTATCGGCTACGACCTCGGCGCCGCCATCGTCAAGCACGCCACCGACTCCGGTCGGCCCCTGCGCGACGTCGCCCTCGAGCAGGGCGTCGACCCCAAGCTGTATGACGCCACCATCGATCTCGCCAAGATCGCGCGGGGGAACCGGTAGTCAATGCCGCAGCAGCCGCATCGGTGAACTCAGAGTCGGAGGAAGGCCGGCAATTGCACGATTGATCGCGTCGGTGGTGCGGGTGCGGCAGACGTAGAGAACCACGATCGAACCGTATCGTCCTCACACCCCAGGCAGCGCCTTGAACAGCCGCGCCACCACGCGCTCCGCCGGCTTGGGCTGCCCGGCGTAGTCGAACAGACCCTTGCCGTTGATCCCTTCGATCAGCTTCACGTGGGGCAGTTCGCTGCGCACGGAGCCGCCGTTGTAGGTGGGGGTCTCGGCGAAGTCGCGGAGCACCCATATCAGCATCCCGCTGAGGTGGGTGTCGGCTTTGTAGATCGCGATGTGCTGGGCGAGGAGGTGCGCTTGGAAGGCGTACCCTCCCGGCTTGTTGGACTTGTTGAGGGCGTTGGCTTCGGCGCCGAACTCGCTGATGATCTGGACTTTGCCCGCGAACGTCCTGTTCATCGCCTCGAGGCGTTCGCGGATGAACTTGGCCATCCGCTTGGGCTTGTAGTGGACGCCCTCATACCACCCCGAGTAGTCGGTCTCGGAGACCGCATCCACATCGCGGTACAGCGCCCCCGCGACCTTGGGGGGGTGGATCCCCCACACGTCCACCGCCACGATCCGTCCGGGGTCGTACGCGTGCAGCCACTGCGACGCCGCCTCCACGTACTGCGCCTGGCCGCCCGGGTGGCCGTTGCCGGCCATCTCGTTGGTGAGGTTCCACGCGATCACCGAGGGGTGCAGCTGCTCGGCCATCGCCGCCGTCTGTGCGTCTTGCAGGGCGCGTTCCGCGAGCGCGGGGGTGGTCCCCGTCCAATCCCCCGAGGGGTCGTTGGGGCCGATCCCCTGCCACACCATGATCCCCGCCGCGTCCAGGCGTTCCAGGAAGCTCGCGGGGAGCGGGTGTTGGGAGCGCGTGGCGTTCGCCCCGATCGCCTGCAGCTCCTCCACCAGCGCCGCTTCTTCGGCCGGCCCCAAGGCTTCTCCGCGCCCGTGCGCTTCCATCTGGATCGAGGCCCCGTGCAGCTGGAGCGGCTGTCCGTTGAGGTCCATCCGTTCCCCGCTCCACGTGAGCTGACGCAGCCCCACGTGGGCGCTGTAGCTGCTCTCCCCGGGTACCGCCAGCGTCAGTTCGTACAGGTTGGGGCTCCCCGGCGCCCACTCCGCCGGTTCGGGGACCGTCACGGTCGCGCTCATCCGCACCGTCTGTTCCGCGCCCACCGCCTGCGCGGGGAAGCTCACCGGGATCGTGTGCCCCGCCCCGACGAGTGTGCCTTCGGGGGCGATCGTGCGCGCGGGCCCGTCGTTGTGCACATCCACGCTCAACGCCACCGTGGCCGTCTGCGCGTGGGGGCTGTCGGGGGTGAGGGTGGTTTGGATCGTGGGGTCCGAGAGCTCGCTCGCCCCGACCTCCCGCACGCTCACCGCGCCGTCGATCCCCCCGAAGTTGAACCACGTGCGGTGAAAGCCCCCGTGGGTCTGCACCAGGGGGTCGCGCCAGTTCACGCGCACCACCAGCGTGTGCACCCCCGCGGCGAGCGCACTGCGCAGTTCGAAGGGGAGGTCGAAGCCCACGTGCGAGCCCACCGGCTGCCCGTCGACCCACGCTTCGGCGACGTAGCTCACCGACTGGAAGTTCAGCGCGTACATCCCCGCGGCGGGGGCCGTGAAGGTCGTGCGGTACCACGCCACCGAGCCTTCGTAGCTGGGGATCGCCACCTGCCCTTTGACGGGGGTCGGGTTGACCGTGTTGGGCACCGCCACCGGGGTGCCCGCGAAGTTCCCCGTGGGCCACCCCAACAGGACTCCCAGGTCGCCCGGGTCGGGGCTCATGACCCAGTCGCTCAGCGCCACCTGCCCCCCGGGGCCTTCGCCGAGGGCGGCGCTGCTCGGGGGAACGCTCAGCGCGATTGCCAGGAGGACCGCTACGCCTGCGAGGGTGCTCTTGCCGAGGATTCCGTGGGGCACGAGTCGTCAATTGTGGCGAACTCCCCCGCAGCCTACGCCGGTTGCAAAACCGCTCTCATTGACTCTACAGAGGTCTCCCTGCGCGTGGGGCACGCCTTCGCCCGCTCGCTCAGCGCACCCTCAGCGGCTCGCTCAACGCCGGCTCGCTCAGCATCCCCTCCAGCAGGCGCCGCGCGCCGGCCTTGCTGAGGGGTTCGTTGAGGTTGCCGCACTTCGGCGACTGCACACACGAGGGACAGCCCTCGCGGCAGGGGCACTCTGCTATCAGGCGGTGGGCGTCGCGGCAGAGCTCATCGAAGCGCAGGAACGCCGCGCGGGTCAGCCCCACGCCGCCGGGGTGGCCGTCGTAGATAAAGATCGTGGGCCCCCCCGTCTGGGGGTGGAAGTTGGTGGAGAGCCCCCCGATGTCCCAGCGGTCGCACATCGCGATCAGCGGCAACACCGCGATCTGGGCGTGCTCGGCGGCGTGCAGGGCGCCGAGGGCACTCTCCGGCGCCGCCCCCCCGGTGGGGGCTCCAGCGTCGATCTGCGTCTTCGTCGTCCGCCTCCCAGCTGGGGTCCCGCTGTGCGCCTCGGGGTCGAGCCGCTCGGGGCGCAGCGCGTCGGGGTCGAGCCGCTCGGGGCGCAGCGCGTCGGGGTCGAGCTCGAACCAGAGGGCCTGGGTGGAGAAGCTGGTTTCGGGGAGGTCGAGCGTGACGAGGTCGATTTGCCCGTGGTCGGCGAGGCGGCGGCGCTGGTAGGCGAGCACGGTCTCGGTGACGGAGACCTCCCCGAAGGAGAGCGCCACGCCAAGCGCCTCGCGGCGATCGAGGACGCGCTCGATGGTGGTGTCGGTCTCGCGCTTGGGCTGGGTGTACCAGTCGCCGTCGAACGGAGCCACGAGCGCGCGGCGGCGCTCGAGGTCGAGCTCGACGACCTCGTAGGAGCGTCCGAGGTGCATGTAGACGGCGCCCTGGTGCACGGTGGAGTGGGCGCGGGCGGCCTCGGTGGTGCCGAGCATCTCCCCCGAGGAGGTGTCCACGATCGCGAAGTGCTCGAGCGAGGCGGAACGCAGGGAGACCGCGGCGGCGGGGTACTCGCCGGGGTTGCGGGGGACGTAGACCCCGCCTTCACGCCGGCGCAGCTGACCCCCGCCCGAGAGCATCTCCGCATAGCCCTCCCAGCGGGGACCGAGAATCTCGGCGTCCTCGCCGGAGAGGGGACCCTCGAAGGCGGCGCACATGAGGTGGGCGAGGTGGATCTGGGGGCTCTCGTGGTCGAGGATTGCGGCCTCGACGGGCCGCTCCAAGAACTCGTCGGGGTGGTGGCAGAAGAACTGGTCGAGGGCGTCCTCCCCGGCGATGTACAGCGCGAGGCCTCGCCCGCGGCGCCCGGCGCGCCCCCACATCTGGCGCAGGGAGGCGACGGTGCCGGGGAAGGTGACGACGACGGCGGCGTCGAGCTCCCCGATGTCGATCCCGAGCTCCAGGGCGTCGGTGGTGATTACCGCGCGCAGCTCGCCTCGCATCAGCCGACCCTCGAGCTCGCGGCGCTGCTGGGGGGTGTAGCCGGCGCGGTAGGGGACCACGAGCTCGGCGAGGCTCTCAGAGGGGGCGCCCGACTCCCCGCGCCTCCCGGGGAGGTCTGCATCGCGCTCGAGCTCTTCGCGCACGAGCCGGCTGAGCAGCTCGACGCCCTTGCGGGACTTCATGAAGCAGATCGCGCGGGCGCCGTCGCGGACGAGCTGGGCGAGCAGCTCGGCGGCCTCCCCGAGCGCGGAGCGCCGGGCGCCGCTGGCGGCGTCGGTGAGGGGGGGGTTCCACATCGCGATGTGCCGCCGGGGGGTGGGGGAGCCGTCGTGGTCGATCAGCCCGATGTCCTCCAGCCCGGTGAGGCGCTCGGCGAGCTCGACGGGGTTGGCGATGGTGGCGGAGGCGAGCAGGAAGCGGGGTTCGGTGCGGTAGGCGGCGGCGATGCGGCGGAGGCGACGCAGAACGTTGGCGACGTGGGAGCCGAATACGCCGCGGTAGACGTGGGCCTCGTCGATCACGACCACGGCGAGGTTGGCGAACAGGTTGGCCCACGCTTCGTGGTGGGGGAGGATGCCGAGGTGGAGCATGTCGGGGTTGGTGAGCACGATGTTGGCGCGGCGGCGGATCTGGGCGCGGGCCTCGCGGGGGGTGTCGCCGTCGTAGATGGCGGGGCGCACGCGCTCGGTGAGACCGAAGCGCGCGAGGGCGCGGGCCTGGTCCTGCGCGAGGGCCTTGGTGGGGTAGAGGTAGATCGCGCGGGCGTGGGGGTCGCGGCAGAGGACGTCGAGGGTGGGGAGGTTGAAGCACAGGGACTTGCCTGAGGCGGTTCCGGTGGTGACGATCAGGGGCCCCTCCCAGGCGGCGTGCAGCGCGGCGGCCTGGTGGGAGTAGAGCTGCTCGATGCCGGCGTGCTCGAGGGCGCCGAGCACCTCGGGGTGCAGCTCGCGAGGAAAGGGCACGCCCTGCGCGGGATCGGGACCGATCCCCCCTTCGTTGGCCTCGCGCACGAGCCGCCCGTCGGCGCGCCCCGCGTCCAGGAGGGCACTCCAGGGCTCGATCGTGCGCTCTATCGCCACCGGTTGCGATAGTAGACGGCGATGGCGGGATCGATCGCAGAGGAGTGGGCGCGAGAGCGCACTTTCCACCATTCGCGCTACACCGCGGAGCGGATTGCACGCGAGCGCACGGTGAGCGTGTCGGTGTGCCTCCCGGCGAAGGAGTGCGGGGGGACGGTGGGGAGGATCGTGGGGGAGCTCGCGAAGCTGCGGGCGGCGGGGGCGATCGACGAGATCGTGGTGGTGGATGGGGCCTCGAGGGATGGCACGGCGGCGGCGGCGGAGCGGGCGGGGGCGGTGGTGTACGGGGAGGCGGACCTGCTGGCGCAGGTGGGCGCGGTGCTGGGCAAGGGGGATGCGATGTGGCGTGCGCTGTCGATATTGGAGGGGGAGGTGGTGTGCTTCGTGGATGCGGACACGGAGGGCTTCTCGGCGCACTTCGTGACGGGTCTGGTGGGGCCGTTGGTGTGCGAGGGGGGGGTGGAGTTCGTGAAGGCGTTCTACCGGCGTCCGTTCGAGCAGGGTGGGGTCTCGCTGCCGGAGGGAGGGGGCCGGGTGAACCACCTGATGGCGCGCCCGGCGCTGGCGCTGTTCTACCCGGAGCTGGCGGAGGTGCGCCAGCCGTTGGCGGGCGAGGTGGCGGCGCGGCGGGAGTTACTGGAAAGAGTGCCATTTGCGACGGGCTATGGGGTGGAGATCGGGATGCTGATCGATGTGTGGGAGGCGGTGGGCCTGGGGGGGATGGCGCAGGTGGACCTGGAGGTGCATCACAACCGCCACCAGCCGCTGCGGGAGTTGACGCCGATGGCGCAAACGGTGCTGGGGACGATCGCGCGGCGACTGGAACGGGAGGGGAGGCTGATACTTCAGCCAACCGCCCCCGGCGATCCGGGTTCGCCGCATGGGGAGGGAGGGCCGATGGAGGTCGTGGAGCGCCCCCCGCTGGCGAGCGTGGGGGTGGGGGGGTGAGCGTGCGGTGCCTGTATCTGGATCTCGACAGCACGCTGCTGGGGCGGGGGGCGTCGCTGCTGCACGACGGGGAGGGGGAGGTATCGATCGAGGGGGTGCGAGCGGTGCAGGCGTGCCTGCGGGCGGGGGTGGAGGTGGTGCTGATGTCGGGCCGGCGCAAGGCGCAGTTGGCGGAGGATGCGCGGCTGTTGGGCCAGAGCTCCTACATCTACGAGGCGGGGGCGTGTGTGGTGCTGGAGGGGGAGGAGCACTGGCTGACGGGCGAGATGCTGCCGGGGGAGTTGACGATCGCGCAGCAGATCGAGCGCTCGGGGGCGCCGGCGCTGCTGCTGGAGCACTACGCGGGGCGCCTCGAGCACCACGACCCGTGGCACACGGAGCGGGAGGTGTCGCATCTGTTCCGGGGCCTGGTGGACGCGGGGGAGGCGGACGGGGTGCTGGCGGAGCACGGGTACGGGGGCCTGCGGCTGGTGGATAACGGGGCGGTCAACAGACGCTCCCCGGCGCTGGAGGGCCTCGCGCAGGTGCGGGGCTACCACCTGGTGCCGGCGGGGGCGTCGAAGGCGGCGGCGGTGGCGTTCCACCGCCGGGCGCGGGGGTACGCGCGGGAGGAGACGTTCGCGGTGGGGGACTCGCGGGAGGATGTGGCGAGCGCGGAGCACGTGCAGACGTTCTGGTTGGTGGCAAACGCGTGCGAGCGCGACCCGACGATTCGCGAGACGCTGGTGGGACACCCCAACGCGCGTGTCTGCGCGGAGGGACACGGGGCGGGTGTCTACGAGGCCGTGGTGAGCACCCTGATGGAGGGATAGGTTGGGGATCGTCCGCGCGGGTGAGCCGTCATCGCCGGGCGCATAGGCGCGGGGCTTCCCTGCCCCGCGGCGGCGCGTCGACTCCATACCCTGTGGGTGCTCGATCGCGTTGCTCAGGGCGCGGCGTCCGACCTCATGCCTCGGTGTGGGGCCGCTCGATCTCCGTGCCCCGCGGCGGTGCGCGGACCCTACGACTCGATGATGCCCTCGCGCTTCTCCTCCTCGTAGAGGCGTTCGACGACGAACTCCTTGAGCAGGGTCTGGTAGCCGGTGTTGCGCAGGAGGGCGAGGGCCCTGAGCCGCTTGAGGGTGAACTGATCGAAGCGCACGGCGATCGGGGTGGTGCGGCCGGGGCGAACGGCGTCCTGCATCTTGAGGATCTCGTCGCGCTTGTGCTCTTGCTTGGCGAACTCCTCGGGATCCATGTTGAGGCCGAAGGTCGGGTCGACCTCTCCGGGCTTTGCATTTGCTTTGCGGGTCTGCGGCATTTTGGTTAGCTCCCCTTTGGCGGATTGTGCGCAATTGTATCGGTCCCCCAGTTAATGCGATAGACAATCGGGCTCCGCGACAGTCGGGCTCCGCTACGGCGTACGTCCCCGGCGGCGATTGCTATCACCGGACCCCCCGAAACCCCAAATTGCTGTGGTGGGGCGGGAAATGCCTCCGGGGTGGGAGACACAGAGACGCCGATACGGGCCGGGTGCTCGGCGGTGGCGGTGGCCGCCCGCGGTTGAGCGCTCGGGCGAGGTTTGACGAGCATCTGGGCTGATCCAGGCTCGAGCTCGGGTAGCAATCGTTCATCGGGGGGGAGCGGCAGCTAAGGGCATCCCACGTGGGAGGGGATCGCAGCGGAGTGCGTCTCGTATGGTGCATCCGGGCGTGGCAGCCTTTTTGAAAGCCGTTCTCAGCCCCGACTCCGGCCTGCTCGGACAGGGGGTGCGCTTCGCTCTGGTGGGCGGTTTGGTGGCGCTCGTGTACCTGCTTACGACGACGATCCTCGCGCTTGTCGTGCACCTGCCCTTCCAGCTCGCGCTCGCAGTCGGGTTCTGCCTGGCGATTACCGTCCACTTCACGCTGCAGCGCGCGTTCGTGTGGGTTCACCACGACGAGTTCGCGCTCCCGATCCACCGCCAGATGGGCCGCTATCTCCCGGTCGTGGGGATCCAGTATGGAGTGACTGTCCTCACCACCGCGCTGCTGCCTCGCCTGCTGGGCCTACCCACCGAGGTCGTCTACGTGACCACCGCCTTGGTGCTCGCGGCGGGCAACTTCCTGATCTTCCGCCACGGCGTCTTCCACGCGAAGGCATGAGCGGATGTGGGTGGCGCGTGGCGCGCGCGCCCGGCCCGCTCGACGAGCAGGTCGGCCCCCAGGCCGATCCAGATGAGGTAGGCGAAGGTCGCGGGCAGTACGTAGCGGAACTCGACTCGGATGAAGATATAGGGGACGATCACCGCAAGAACCGTTGCGATCAAAACCAGGTGCGCGCGCCACCGGCGGTGCCACGTGAATCCGAGACCGAGCATCGACAACACGAAGACGGCGGGCGAGAGCAACATCTGGAACAGGTCGAACGGACGATTCACGATATATGCGAGTAGCCCCCCACCGTAGGTGAACGGGGATACGGTTCCGCGGTGCATCCATTGGATCCCTCGCTCCCAGACGGTCGCCAAGGCCGTGCGCCGCGCGAGCAGCCTGAGGTAGAACAACGGATGGTGCTCGATCGCTTCGACCCCCCACTGCTGGAGGATCGAATCGTATGCGGCCGACTCGAAGCGAACGTTTGGGTGGGTGCGGTGAACCTGTTCGTAGGTCACCACATCGTTGACCACGGCGCCGAAGTTGTTGGGTACTTCACCGAGGCACTCCCACAGTGTCTGTCCAAAGCCCGTACGAGTGGGAATGAATTTGTGGAAGTCGTTGTAGTTGCGAACGATCCAGGGGACGAGCAGAATGGCGGCGATCGCCGTGATGGAGAGCCCGCGGCGCAGGGCTTCTCGCCAACCGGTCATCGCGACCGTAGCCAGTGCGAGGGCGCCGGGGAGGATCAGGACGCCGGGGCGGAAGTAGCTGCCGAGGCCGACGACCACGCCGCCCAGCACGAGCCAGCGCCAACGGTGACTCGAATTGATCGCCTCTAGGTAGATCGCCACGATTGCGATCGTGAAGTCCACCGCCCAGATATCCGGAAAGGGGTCGCTCACCTGCCAGGCGAGGGGCGGATAGATCGCGTACAGGGTGGCCGCGATCAGTGCGGCTCGTCGACGTTTGAAGAGCAGCATCGCGATCCGGTACACCAGCAGTGCCATCAGCGAGTCCACGACGATGCGCAGGATCTGGTCGGGCAGGAACCGTTCGCTGCCCCCGATCTTCCACAGCGCGGCGAGCACGACCGCTTCGCCCACCGGCTCGATGATCTCCGGTTCCCACTGCGGGTGGGAATCGGCGTACCGCAGCTGGGGGTCTCCCTGGGGTTCCACCAGCCGACCTGCGCCGACGGGCAGATACGAGAAGTTGAGGGCTCGATTGTTGACTTCGAACCAGCGTCCGTCGCGCACGATGCTGTGTGCCATCCCGCCCCACAGCCACGGCCGGTAGATCGGATGCAGGTTGGAGGCCACATACGCGGTGCGAACCCCGAGCGCGATCGCGAGGATCGCGAAAAGGGCCAGTGTTCGACGGAAATTCGGTGAATTTGTGGCTCGGGACACTGGAGGGCACGCGACGTCTATCGACTTGGGCATGGTGGCTGGCTCAGTTGTTCACTCCTCGGCGCTACCCGTGGTCTACGCCGAGATGCGCTCGCCGCTGTGGGCGACCGGGTCATTCGCGGCCAGGGTGAGTGTGCGGCGCAGGCCCTCCTCGATGGGGGTCTCGGCGGACCATTCCAGATCGCGCGCGATCAGCTCGGTGCTCGCACACCACCGATCCGAATCCCATGTCCGCGGCGGATGCGTACCCCACTGCGGCTGATCGGGGATTTCGAACAGCTCGCGGACACACTCCACCAACTCGCGCAGCGTGACCTGGCGACCACTGCCGACGTTGTAGATCTCGCCTGCCACATCGCGGGCGCGCATCGCGGCCAGCAGAAACGCGTCACACACATCCTCGGCGTATACGAAGTCACGCGCCGTGTCGGGCGATACGAGCGGCGGTAGACACCCTTGCCGGCCCTCCCGCAGGAGGGTGGATATCAGCCGCCTGCGGTCTTCCATCGCTCCGTACACCGAGTACAGCCGCAGGGTCACCGCGGGCAGGCGACCGACCCGGGCGATGTGCCGGCAGTACATCGTCGCCGCGGCCTTGGCTGCCGCGTAGGCGCTATTGGGCTCAGGCCGCTCGTCCTCGGTGGGGGGGTGGTCCCTGAATCCGTACTCCGAGGAGGAGCCGGCGTGTACGAATGCGAGCACGCCGTGGCGCTCGGCCGCGTCGGCCAGCTCGATCGTGGCACTCAGGTTGGTGGCGCATATCCGCAGGGTCTCGGTCTGCCAGGAGTACGCGCCGAAGGCCGCGAGATGGAAGACCCAGTCGGGGGCGATCCGCTCGATGAGGGTGTCCGCGGTTCCCGGAACGGTCAGATCCGCGTCGTGCACGACGATTTCATTGAGATTGGCCATGCGCTGGCAATCTCCGTCCTGGTGTTGTACCGCGTGCACCTCGTGGCCCTCGCGCAACAGGCGCTCGCTGAGGTTTGCGCCCACGAACCCCGCTGCTCCGGTGACGAGCGCTCTCATACGTGCCCCCTCGCCGTTGGGCTACGCATGACTGAACTCGTTGGCGGCGGTCGCCGCGAGCGACTGCGCGGAGAGACCGTGGGAGTCGTTGAGAAATGCGGGCGTCCCGGTGAGGCCGCGTGGCATGACGTCGACGGCCTGCCGCACGAGGCGGCAGCTCAGGCCGCCCTCGGCGATCACCTCTGCCGTCAACGAGCCCAGGCCGCCGGTGCGGTAGTGCGACTCGACGGTGATGACCAGGGGGACCTCCCTGAGCAGCTCGAGGAGGTCCTCCACGGGCGCGGGCTGCACGCTGGCGACGACGGCGAGGGCGGCGTCGATGCCCTGTGCGGCAAGGAGCTCACGCGCCCGCACGGCCTCCGCTGCGGCGCTACCCAGTGCGAGGATCGCGAGATCCTCACCCCCGCCGAGCAGCTGCAGACGCCCGAGTTCGAAGCGGCCGTCCAAATTGGGGACCGGTGCGGAGGCCTTGCCGATCCGGAAGTAGATCGGGCCCGCGACGGTCGCTGAGACGTGCATCGCGGTGACGGCCTGGGCGGGGTCGGCGGGGGCGACGATCGTCATGTCGGGCTGGGCGCGCATCACCGCGATGTCCTCGAGGGCGTAGTGGGTAACCCCGTTGTGGCCGTAGTCCAAGCCCGCGCCGACACCGACGATGCGGACGGGCAGCATGTGCAGGAGGGGTCCGTTGCGGATGAACTCATATGGGCGCAGCGATGCGAACGTCCCGATCGAGTACACGAAGGGCACGAACCCCGCCTCGGCGAGCCCGGTGGCCAGTCCGACCATGCTCTGCTCGGCCACGCCAACGTTCACGAATCGCTCGGGGAAGCGCTCGGCAAAGGGCTCCAGCACGGTGAAGCCGAGGTCGCCGGTGAGGAGCGTAATCCGCGGATCGGCCTCGGCGAGCTCCTCGAGTGCGCGGACGAATGCGTTCCTCATGTGCGAGGGCTCTCGAGCTCGGCGTTCCTCATGTGCGAGGGCTCTCGAGCTCGGATAGGGCCTGTTCGTACTGCTCGTCGGACATCGGCAGATAGTGCCATGCGATCACGTTTTCCATATAGGAGACACCCTTGCCGAAGGTGGTGTGGGCGAGTAGTACGTGTGGATTTCCGGTGCTCTCGAGTCCCTCGATTACCCGGTGCAGCGCCTCGAGGTCGTGCCCGTCGACGTCGTGTACATCCCATCCGAAGGCACGCCAGGGCGCGGACAGCGGCGCGAGATCGAGCACGTCGCGGGTGTACCCGAGGGCCTGCTGGCCGTTGACGTCCACAAGTGCGATCATGTTTCCCAATCGGTGGTGAGCCGCGAACATGATCGCCTCCCAGGTCGATCCCTCGTTGCACTCGGCGTCGCTCATCAGCGCAAACGCGCGCCGGGGGGATCGGTGGATGCGCGCGGCCAGTGCGGCGCCGACCGCGTAGGAGAGCCCCTGCCCCAGCGATCCGGTCGAGAAGTCGACGCCCCGCACCACGTGCTCGGGGTGGGTGGCGATTGGGCTGCCGTCGGCGCAGAAGCTCGCCAGGTCCGCATCGCTCAAGCTGCCGGTGGCGTGTAGCGCGGCGTAGAGGGCGAGCGCTGCGTGTCCCTTGGAGAGCACGAAGCGATCCCGCTCTGGATCGTCGGGATCGGACAGGTTCAGGGCACCGCCGAAGAGGACCGCCATGAGATCTGCGATCGAAAGCGCGGAGCCGATATGGCCGACTGCGGCCCGCTTGGACTGTTCCAGGATGGTCCGCCTGATCCGCCCGTTCAGGGGGGGGTCGGCTTCGAGGGGGAGGTCGGCTCCGAGGGGGGGGTTGGCTCCGAGGGGGGGGTTGGCTCCGAGGGGGGGGTCGGCTCCGGGCTTGCCGGGCGCCCGCGATTCACCGACAAATGCAGGGAGATTTAGGTGAGAAGCAGCATCGGGGGGGTCGGAGGGGATCGATGTGTGGTCATCTGCCCAACCCATAGCCCCACTCTATCGCCAATATCCAGATTAGTCCATTAAATAGAAACATTAGGAGTGAACGGGTGCTCACGCAGCGTGACGCAACCGCCGCCAGATCCGCCGCCAAAAGCCCGCCTGCGGGCGCCGGCGCCAACGGGCGGGCGGGGGGATTGTGGTGCGCACCAGTGCGACCCACTCCGCGAGCGGCATCTCGCCGGATATCAGGCAGCCGAGGGCGGTCGTGATCGGCGCCGGCGCCCCCTCCGGGTGTCGGCTCGTAGCGGTCCCAGTGGTCTCTCGGCGGGCACGCTCCAAAGCCAGCGCGAGCAGAGGCACCGACTCGAGCGCCTCCACGGCCTGGCCGATGCGTGCGGGGATCTCCGTCGCGGGTACCCCCGCCGCGAGCAGCTCGCCTGCGCGGCGGTTGCGGCTCGCGGGCGCCAGCGCAGTGGCCACCAGGTCGCCGGCGCCGGCGAGGCCGATCATCGACTCGGGCCGCGCCCCGAGGGTCTCCGCGTAGCGCCAGACCTCCGCGAAGATGTGCCCCGCGGCGGCTCCCGCCGCGTTCAGCCCCTGTGCCTCGGTGGCCCCCGCGGCGAGCGCCGCTGCATTCTTGGCCGCCCCCGCCAGCTCTACCCCGAGCGGGTCGTTGGAGCGCTCGCACACAACCCCCGCGCGGGTGAATACCTGCGCGAGCTGGCCGGTGAGCTCCTCGTCGTGGGAGGCCGCCACGAGGCCCGCGCCGGCGTGCACCATCTCCTGGGCGTGCGCCGGTCCACCCAGGCACGCTACGCGGTGCGCCCCAAACGCTGCGCTGAGGACGCTGGTGGGGGGCGCGCCTGCGGGGGGGACGAGGCCCTTGGCGACGGACACCACCGCCGCCCGGTGGCCCAGGCCGCCCCGCGTCTCTGCCCCGCGGTGACGTGGACTGTCGCCGCGTGGCTCTGTTCCGTGGTGGCCTGGGCCGCTGTCCCCTGACTCGCCTCTCGGATGAGCGCCCGTAGGGGCGCCGCGTAGATTGTCGATCACTTCCCCCATCGCCTGGGAGGGCACCGCCAAGAACACGTAATCCGCTTTCGCCACCCCCGCGGAGGCGGGCTCGATGCGCAGCTGCGCGGGGAGCTCCACCCCAGGCAGGTAGGTGCGGTTCTCCCGCTCCCGCTGCAATCGACTCGCCTGCTCGGGGGTGCGTGCTTGCAGCGTGGTGCGCAACCCCCCCCGCGCCAGCACCACCGCGAGCGCCGTGCCGAACGACCCCGCCCCGATCACCGTTGCCCGCTTGGCGCCCGGCGTGGGTAGCGAGCGGGCGCGGGTGGGGGTAGGCTCACTCATTCGGTGAGCGAGCCTACTGGTCAACCAAGAGGGTGGCGCACTCGGTCAGAGGCCGGCTGGCCGAAACGGGGATGCTGGCCGAACGGGGGATGCGAGCCGAAGGCGAGTGTCGCCCCGCTTCGGTCGGAGACGAGTGTCCCCCCGCTCGGGTCGCAGTCGCGTGTCTCCCGGTTTCGGTCGGGCCCCGCTTTTTTCGGCCCGGGAGCAAACGCTGCCGTGTGGCGCAACTGGACGGGCGATCAGCGCTGCCGGCCAGCCGCGATCGAGCACCCCGAGTCGATCGCGGAGGTCGCCGCCGCCGTGGAGCGGGCCGCCGCGCACGATCAGCGTGTGCGGGTCGCCGGCGCGGGGCACTCCTTCAGCGACATCGCCCTCACCGACGGACGCCTCCTGACGCTCGCGCGCATGAGCCGCGTGCTCGACGTGGATCGCTCCTCCGGGCTGGTGCGCGTGCAGGGGGGGATCACGATTCACGCCCTCAATGCGCGTCTCGCCGAGCACGGCCTCGCGCTGGAGAACCTGGGGGACATCGACGTGCAGAGCATCGCCGGGGCGATCTCCACCGCCACCCACGGCACCGGGGCGCGCTTGCGCAACATCTCCTCGCAGGTGGCAGCCCTCACGCTCGTGCTCGCCGACGGCTCCACCTTGGAGTGCTCCGAGGATCGCGACCCCGAGCTGCTGCGCGCCGCCCGCGTGGGACTCGGCGCGCTCGGGGTCGTGGCTGAGGTCACTCTGCGCTGTGTGCCCGCTTTCACCCTCCGCGGCCTCGACGCTTCGGCTCCCCTGGAGGAGACGCTCGCGCGCTTCGACGAGCTCGCCGCCGCGAACGACCACTTCGAACTCTACGTCTTCCCCCACGCGACCACCGCGCTGACCCGCACCAACAACCGCACCGACGCGGTCCCCCGCCCGCGGGGACGGGTGAGCGCCTACGCCAACGATGTGCTGCTCACCAACCACACCTTCGGGCTCTTCTGCCGCCTCGGGCGCCGCCTGCCCGCGCAGATTCCCCGCATCAACCGCCTCGTCACCCGCCTCGCCGGG
Organism: uncultured Solirubrobacterales bacterium; assembly: GCA_963747875.1. GTDB lineage: Bacteria > Actinomycetota > Thermoleophilia > Solirubrobacterales > Solirubrobacteraceae > Palsa-744. The sequence goes on along the minus strand of CAVVGU010000001.1, from coordinate 2,228,863 downwards.
GTCGGCGGCCGCGTTGACCGCTCCGACAAGATCTTCGCGAGCCCCCGCCTCGTGCGCTTCACCGAGATGGAGTACTCCGTGCCCCGCGAGCGCACCGTGGAGGCCGTGCGTCGCGTGCTGGAGCTCATCGAGAGCCGCGCGCGGGGAGGTGGACATCGCAGTGGCTTCGCTGTGCCGTTCCCGATCGAGGTTCGGACGGTAGCTGCCGATGACGCGCTGATCTCCACCGCCGCCGGGCGTGACAGCGGGTTCGTGGCTGTGCACATGTACGAGGGGATGGAGTGGGAGCCTTACTTCCGCGCGGTGGAGGGGATCATGGACGAGCTCGACGGCCGCCCGCACTGGGGCAAGCGCCACTTCCAGAGCGCCTCCACACTGCGCGGACGCTACCCCGAGTGGGATCGCTTCCAGGCTGTGCGCCGGCGCCTCGATCCGGGGGGCCGCTTCGCCAACGCGTACACAGAGCGCGTGCTTGGTCCAAGCGGTGGTGTGGGAGGAAGGCCGTGAGCGTGCTCTGCCCGTGTCCTTTCGGCGGGGTCGGGGGCCGATTCATGAGGGGTCCCTGCCCACGTCGCCGCGCTCCGGCGCCCGTTTCCCGCCTCGCCCGGGTGGACGATCCCCAATGAATACCCAACTGCAAGACGCCGACCTCGGACGCCTCGAACGCTCGACCGCCTCGCTCGACCCGCCCTTCGCGGTCGTCGATCTCGACGCCCTTTGGGCCAACGCGGCTGACATGGAAGCCCGCGCCGCTCCCAAGCCGATCCGGCTCGCCTCCAAGTCCGTGCGCTGCCGGACCCTGCAGGAGCGCGTGCTCGCTCGGCCGGGGTTCGCGGGGACGCTCGCCTACACGCTGCCCGAGGCGCTCTGGCTCGCTGGGTGTGGCTTTCGCGACATCCTCGTCGCCTACCCCACCGCCGACCGCCGCGCCCTGCGCGAGCTCGCCCTGCTCACCGCCCAGCGGCCCGAGACCCGCATCGCGATCATGGTCGACTCCTCCGCTCAGATCGATCTGCTCGACGCTGTCGTCGGGGGGCAGGAGGGGGCGATGGCTGACTCTGCACTCGGGGATCTGGAAGGGCCGATGGTGGGCTCCGCTGCCCGTGCCGGGGGCCCTGGGGACATCTCGTACGGGGAGCGGGCGCCCGCCCACTCGGGACGCGTGGGCTTGGAGGGGGCGCTCGCGCGCCCGCCCGTGCGCGTGTGCATCGAGCTCGATGCCGGCCTCTGGGCCCTCGGGGGGCGTGTGCGCATCGGCGCCAAGCGCTCCCCCGTCCACACCCCCGCCCAGGCCGCCGTGCTCGCCCGTGCCGTCGTCGCCCGCGAGGGGGTGCGGCTCGTCGGCCTCATGGCCTACGAGGCCCAGATCGCCGGGCTCGGCGATGCACCCAGCGGGTCGGGAATCGTGGGCCGGTGGGGATCCAGTCTGCGCGGCCATCTCATCCGGCTCCTCCAGGCGCGCTCGGCACGCGAGCTCGCAACCCGCCGCGCCCTCGCCGTCGCAGCCGTGCGCAGCATCGCCCCGCTGGAGTTCGTCAACGGAGGTGGCACGGGCAGCCTCCACGGGACCGCCCGCGAGGCCGCCATCACCGAGATCGCCGCCGGCTCCGGGCTCTACGGCCCCGCCCTCTTCGACGCCTACCGCGCGTTCACCCCCCGCCCCGCCGCGCTCTTCGCGCTACCCATCGTGCGCCGACCATCCCCCACCGTCGTCACCGCCCTCGGCGGCGGCTACCTCGCCTCCGGGCCCTCCGACTCCGCCCGCCTGCCCCGGCCTTACCTGCCCCCCGGGCTGCGTCTCGACCGCCAGGAGGGGGCCGGTGAGGTGCAGACCCCCCTGCTCGGAGCCCCCGCCCGCACCCTCGCCCTCGGCGACCGTGTCTGGATGCGCCACGCCAAGGCCGGTGAGCTCTGCGAGCGCTTCGACCGCCTCTATTTGATCGAGGGGGAGCGCATCGTCGATGAGGTACCCACCTACCGTGGTGAGGGGCAGTGCTTCCTGTGAGCTAGAGGGTGGCGCAGCCGGCCAAAGGCCCGCGAGCCGAGTCCCTCTTCGTCGGACTGTCCCCGTGGGTTGTGTCGGACTGTCCCCGTGGGTTGTGTCGGACGTCCCCGCCGGTTGTGTCAGACCATCCCGGCCAGTTGTTCGCCCACTCTGCGCAGGGCGCGTGGGTTGTTCGCCTCCACGATCACCTGCAGATCGAGGATCCGCGCGTCGAACCTGCTCAGCGCATTCTCCCCCGCAACCGCATACGCGGGGACCCCCGCCTGGCGCGCTCGCGTTGCGACCTCGAATACCCCGCTGCCGAGCAGCGTGCGCTCGTCCAGGCGGGCCGCACCGACGACCACCGCCCGCGAGGCCCGCATCCGCACATCGAAGGTCACCTCCGTCAGTGCCCGCGCGAGCCCCCCCTCATCCGGTTCGATCGGGCACAGCTCCACCCCCAGCGAGGGATCCCCCGCCTGCAAGCCCCGCCCGAGCGCCCTCCCCGCGCGCTCCGCATCCAGATTCTCACCGAAGGGCTCGAGGGCGATGAGCACCGTGTTCGAGATCATCCTCCCCGCATCCTCGCACGTAATACCCCGTCCTCGTCCAGTTGTGCTCCCCAGTCCTCCTCCTGTTGTGCTCCTGTTATGCGCAGCCGTGGGCTGGGATGGCCCATCGTGGGGGGGTGGTGGGGGGTGTGGGTGTGGGTGTCGGTGTGCTCATGCGGAATGCTTGGAGGCCGTGTCGGTCGGTGTCGAGTTGGTGGAGGGTGAAGTGTGCTTCTAGTTGTGCGAGTGTGTATTTCTGGATTGGGAGGATCTCGCCGGCGTCTTGTGGTGAGGTGCTGGTGATGAGGATGCCGCCGGGTGGGAGTGTGTGGATGGCTGCTGCGACTCGGGCTGGGCCTTGCTGGGCGAGCGATTCCTGGCATGGGTTGCTGGATCCCGCGGCGTTTGCTGTGTTGAGGTGCATGAGGGTCTCGGACTCGATGTTTGGGGTTAGGAGGATCGTGAGGGTGGTGTGTTTGTTCCAGAGTGGGATTATGAAGTTGACGATGTGGGTTGTTGTGGGGTCGACGATCGGGTTTTGCCATAGGGTGTGGATCTCGGTGGTGAGTGGTGGTGCGTTGCCGAGGAGTGCGGCGAGTGCGGTGTGGGGGTACTTGTGGGTGATGTTGGTGTGCTCGCTGGTGATGATCATCGCGCCGAGGAAGATCACGGTTGCTGTCGCGATTGCGGTGGCTGTGCGGTGGGTGAGTGTTGAGCGGGTGATTCCGAGCCATACGAACAGCAGCGTGACGGCTGGTGGGGAGATGTGGATTAGGTTGTTGGGGGCGGCGCGGTCGAGGAAGTAGGTGTAGACGAGCGTTCCGAGTGCTGTGAGGCCGGTTGCGGCGTGGAACGCGACGGTGCGTTGGCGTATGAGTGCTGGTCGCGTGAGGGCGAGGAGCACGATCGTGATTGCCGATACCGCGAGCATCGCCCCCAGCGCAAGACCCGGCGACCAGGGACTGATCCGCTCGGCGCCGAGGCCCCCGGTGGTGTACAGGCGGATGTATTCGAGGTACGCTCCCCAGTTCGCCCATGCCCCTGCTGTCACTCGGGTCAGTAGTGTGAAGGTCAGCAGGCCGAGGGCGCTGGCTGCGAGTAGTCGGGCGATGCCGCGCGTGGCGACTCGCAGGCGCTGGTGTGGGCTTGTGTCTGTGATCGCCGCGTCCAGGCACGCGAGTGCTCCGGCGGTCCCGAGGCAGTAGACGGCGGTCTCTCCGCTCCACGCCGCTGCGAGTGCGACCGTCGCGAGCACCAGCCAATCGAGCGCTCGCTTGCGCCGCGTCCCCCCGTGTTCTCGCGTGCTCCTCACGGATGCAAGCGAGAGCAGGATCACCAACCACGGCAGACCGAACCGCAGCACCCCCGTGCTCGGAAAGAACGCATAGACATCGATCTGCCCGAAGACGTAGAGGGTGACTGCGACCGCCAGTCCGCTTGCGGCGAGAGGCAGCGATTCTGTGCTCCAGCGCAGGACGGTGTAGATGCCGGCGAAGAGCAGTGCTGTCAGTGCGGATAGCAGGAGGGTGAAGGTGCCGTAGCCGATCGGTATGACCAGGAAGACCGCTGCCAGTGCGTCCATCATCCCGACTCCGTACTGCGAGAAGGTGTCGACCAGCATCGGGTGTCCGTGGATGATGTCTCCGGCCGGCCCCAGGAAGTAGTTGTGGTTCAGCGCGAGCTCGCGTACGGGGCGTCCGAGGTAGACCACGACGAGTGTGCTGAGCGCGATGACAGTGCAGTCGAACACGCGCGTGTATCTGCGTGGTGGGCTGCGGCGATCTCCGTAGGCTCCGAGCGCGTAGAGCGTCGCGAGCCCCGCGGTGAGCGCGACTGCGATGTCGAGTGCGCTGAGCGTCGCGGGGGGAACGAATGGGGCTGCCGCCGCTGCGAGCAGCACGGGTGTCGCGGCGATCGCGGCTCCAGCCGGAAACCAGCGTGGCCAGTTCGTCGGCAGGAGGTGTGCGCAGAGCGCGAGTGCGACGCGGGCTGCAACGAGCGCGAGCAGCAGGAACAGCGATGTGTCGAGGGGCCCGTCGGCGGGCAGCGCGAGCAGGCGCGCCAGGCAGAGTACGCTCGCGGTCGCCGCGAGTGTCGCGAAGGCGATGATCTGCTGGTGCTCGTCCGTCGCGTCCGGGCGCCAGCGGCGCCACGCGAGCACCACGCTCAGGGGCGCCACCACGAGGATCGCGAGCAGGTAACTCAGTAGCTCGGTCGGCTTGCTCTGGCCGAACAGGACGATCACCGCCGCAGCGCCAATCGCGAGCAGCATCACGCCGTCTGCGATCGCACCGCACAGCAGCGATGCCAGGTCTCCCCCGACAGTCTTCTCGGTGCCGGCGATCACGCCGCGGGGCTGGGCCTGCTTGCGATCGTGCACAGGTTGCCGAGGGGCACCGTCACCCGGATGCGGCCCAGTGGGCCTGCGCGCATGCTCGCCAGGATCGTCGACTTGATCCTCGCCGGCAATGGCGCAAGCTGCGCGAGATAGGCCACGCTGTAGGTGTTGCGCACGCTGCGCACCCGTGGATCGACGAAGCCAGCCTTCGCGAAGATACTGCACATCGTTGTCGGCGAGTACAGGTAGGTGTGCTCGATGTCGACGATCGGGCTGCGCTCGCCGAGCATCCGCGCGGACCACGCTGAGACGTTGTGGTTGAGCGCAAGGATCTGTCCGCCCGGTCGCAAGACCGCGAGACACTCTGCAAGTAGGTCGACTGGATTGGGAATGTGATCGAGCACCTGGAACAGGCACACCGCATCGAAGCTCTCTGGCGCGAACAGCCCGCTGCGCATCACGTCCTGCGTAATCACGCCCCCGAGCTCGGGCGGCGCCTTCGCCACGGCGTCGGCGCTCGGCTCCACGCCGCGCACCTCCCCCCAGCCCTGCCGGCGCGCCGCTGCCAGGAAGAAGCCATTTCCGCAGCCGATCTCGAGCAGCGCTTCCCGTTGCGGCGAGCGTGCTTCGAGCTGCGCGAGCGCGCGCAGGTAGGTCACCTCGATCGCCCCGACCTCCTGACCGTAGTCGAAGCTGCTTGCCGCGTAGAGCGTCGCGAGCAGATCGTCACTCGCGACCGGATCCGAACGTACGAGGCCGCAGGTATTGCAGGCGACCAGCCGGTAGTGGATGCGGTCGGGCAGTCGCCGCGCCGAGAAGATCCGGGCGCTGAACGCCTCCGGGTCGAAGGTCGCGGGCCAGCGCTCGGTCGCATTGCCCTCACACTCGCAGATCGCACAGCGGGTGGATCGCATCGCGGGCAACTGCCTGTCGAGGCTCGCCTTCATGGCTGCGGGAGCGGCTCGTGCTTCAGTGCTCCATTCTCGACGGCGGCAGGCGCTACATCTCCTGGAAGGCCCCCGCTGGGCGTTGGCGTTACATCCTCGGGACGGGTCTCGAGCGGCGCATTGAGGACGCTCTCGACCAGATAAGGCGGACGATGCTTGCTCTCCTCATAGATATGTGCCACATATGAGCCGATGATCGCGAGGCACAGAAGCTGGACGCCCCCGATGAACAGCATCCCGACGATCAGCGTGGTGAAACCCCTGGGAGCAAGGCTCGGGTCGGCAAACCGCATCGCGAGTTGCACCACGAGCCCGGTGAACGAGAAACCCACCGTGGCCAGCGCCAGCCACGCGATCAGATCGAGCGGTACGTAGGAGAACGAGACGATCGCCCGGCGGGCCCAGCCGACGTTCTTGATCAAGGAGTTGGTGGTTCTGCCAAACATACGCTCCGGTCGTACATACGGCACCCCTGTCTGGCGGAACCCGACCCACGCGCGCAGTCCCCTGATGAAGCGGTGGGACTCGGGAAGCTCGTTCAGCGCATCGACGACTCGACGATCGAGCAGTCCGAAGTCGCCCGCGTCGAGTGGGATGTTGACGTAGGAGAGCCAGCGGAAGGCGCGGTAGAAGAACTTGTAGGCCCTGCGCATGAAAGCTGTTGCCTCGCGCTCGACCCGTACCCCGTACACGATGTCGAAGCCCGCACGCCACCGTTCCACGAAGCGGGGGATGATCTCGGGCGGGTCCTGCAGGTCTCCGTCGAGCAACACGACCGCATCTCCGGTCGCGATCCGCATCCCGCTGGTGAAGGCGCTCTGCGAGCCGAAGGCCCGGGTGTGGTTGACTACCACAACTTTGGGATCGCGGCACGCGAGCTCGGTCAGCACCTCGCGCGCGTTGTCCGGGCTGCCATCGTTGACGAAGACGATCTCGTAGTCGACCCCGATTTCGCTGAACGTGCTGCGCAGGCGCTCGTACATGATCGGCACCGCCGGCGCATCGCGGTAGCAGGCGATGACGGCCGTCAGCTTCACGTCGCAGCGGTGTCGAGGCTCGCCGGCGCCACTGCCGTGAGCCGATCCGGCGGGACGCCGAAGCGGTGCGCGACGTGTAAGCGCCAACTGCCGGCAGGCACGTGGGGCGGGGCGTAGACGGTGTGGGTCGGACAATTCTTAGCCATTGGCAGATAGTGCCAGTCGATCACCCTTCCCATTAGCTGTCGCGGGCACCGTTGAGTCTTGCGGTCACGTCGCAACCGCCCCATTTCTCTCCTATGCAGAGCCCGCATGACACTGGTGTGGCTCAGTAAGCCCAGCGTTCAAACACGTCGATGTCTCCAACTGTGCTACTGGGTGCGGTCTTGCAGCGATCGACAGTTCGTTGTCTCATGCGCCGATACGAGTGCGCAGCGTTCGAGATCGCGGTCAGGCATCCTTACGTGCATGTCCGATGAGTCCCCTGAGCCGGCCGCGCAGGAAAAGCGCAAGCGCACCCCCGCCGCGGAGAAGGAGTTCGCGACGCTCGAGCTCGCCGGGCGCGAGCTGCGGGTCTCCTCGCCCAGCAAGCTCTACTTCCCCGAGGCCCGCCTCACGAAGCTCGATCTCGTGAACTACTACGTCGAGTGCCACGAGGCCGTGCTCGTGCATCTGCGCGAGCGCCCCACCGTGATGAAGCGCTGGGTCGATGGGGTGGAGGGCAAGCCCTTCTTTCAGAAGCGCGTTCCCGAGTCCGCCCCCGAGTGGTTGCAGACCGCGGTCGTGAAGTTTCCCAGCGGGCGCACCGCGCGCGAGCTCGTGGTCAACGATGCGGCCCATCTCGTGTGGGGGGCCAACCTCGGGGTGATCGACTGGAACCCCTGGCCCGTGCGCCGCGCCGACCTCGACCACCCCGACGAGCTGCGCATCGACCTCGATCCCCAGCCCGACGTACCCTTCGACCAGGTCCGCCAGGTGGCCCTTGGGGTCCGCGAGGTGCTCGCAGAGCACGGCCTGCGCGGCTTCCCCAAGACCTCCGGGTCCCGCGGGATTCACGTGCTCGTGCGGACTCCTCCCACCCGTACCTTCCACGAGCTGCGCCGCGCCGCCCTCGCTCTCGCGCGTGAGGTCGAGCGGCGCATGCCAGGGCTCGCCACCTCCCGTTGGTGGAAGGAGCAGCGCGAGGGCGTGTTCATCGACTACAACCAGAACGCCCGCGATCGCACCGTCGCCTCTGCCTACTCCGTGCGCGCCGTCGCCGACGCTCGCGTCTCCTGCCCCCTGGAGTGGGATGAGGTCCCCGACGTCGACCCCGCCGAGCTGCGCCTCGACACGGTCCCCGTTCGGCTACGTCAGCGCGGCGACCCCGCCGCCGCGATCGACCGCCACCCCGGTGCGCTCGACTCCCTGCTCGAGCTCGCCGACCGCGACGAGCGCGAGGGCCTCGGCGACGCCCCCTGGCCTCCCCATTTTCGCAAGCAGCGCGGCGAGCCCCGGCGCGTGCAGCCCAGCCGCGCGCGGGAGGAGTCGTGACCCTCCCCCTCAGCCCGCCCCTGCAGCCACAGCTCGCACTCTCCCGCAAAGCGCTGCCCGAGGGCGAGCAGTGGCTCTACGAGGTCAAGCTCGACGGCTTCCGCTGTATCGCCTTTGTCGATGGGGAGGATGTATTCCTCCAGTCCCGCAACGGTCGGCCGCTCGGGCGCTACTTCCCCGAGCTGCGCTTCCCGCGCGGGCGTTACGTGCTCGACGGCGAGATCGTCGTGCGCGGGGCCGACGGGCGCGAGGACTTCGACGCGCTCGGACAGCGCATCCACCCCGCGGAGTCCCGCATCACGCTGCTCTCCGCCGAGACCCCGGCCGTTTACGTCGCCTTCGACCTCCTCGCTCGGGAGGACGAGTCGCTGCTGGAGCTGCCCCTCTCCGAGCGGCGCGCCGCCCTGGTGGCGCTGCTCGCGGACAGCCGCTTCGCCGAGGCCCCGCTCGAGTTGATGCCCACTGTGGACACCGTCGAGCAGGCCGCCCCCTGGCTCGCCGGTGCAGAGGGGGCAATGGCCAAGGAGCGTGCCGCCCCCTACCTCCCCGGTCTGCGCCGCGGGATGGTCAAGGTCAAGCGCACCCGCACCATCGATGCCGTCCTCGTCGGCTGGCGCCCCGGCAAGGAGGCCGACACCGTCGGCGCTCTGATCCTTGGGCTCTACGACGGCGAGCAGCTACGCGTCGTCGGGCACTGCTCCGGTCTCACCGCCTCCGAGAAGCGGCGCCTCGTGGGCTTCCTCGCCCCCTACGAGACGGGGGAGCGCGGCTCCGCCGACCCCAGCCGCTGGAGCTCCGGGCGGGACCTCGAGTGGGTCGCCCTGCGCCCCGAGCTCGTCATCGAGATCGACTTCGACCACGTCTCAGCCGGGCGCATCCGCCACGGCGCCAAGCTACGGCGCTGGCGCGAGGACAAGAACCCCCGGCAGTGCACCTTCGATCAGCTGCAATAGCATCATTGGTGAGATGGCCAGCGACACCGCCACCGTGGGGGAGGAGGAGTACCTCCAGATTCTCTTCTGGCTGCAGGAGGCCGGGCTGCCGATGACCGGTGCCAATGTCGCCCGTGCGATGCAGCTCTCCGCCCCCACCGTCCACGAGATGATCGGGCGCCTGGAACGCGACGGGTACATCACCCGCGGGCAGAGCCGCGCGATCGCCTTCACCGCGGAGGGGGCGCAGGAGGCAGAGGGCATCGTCCGCCGCCACCGCCTGATCGAGCGCTTCCTCACCGACGTCCTCGGGGTCCCCTGGGACGAGGTTCACGAGGAGGCCGAGCGCCTCGAGCACGCGATGTCGCCCGTGCTCGAACAGCGGATGCTCGCCGCCATTGGAGACGCCAAGACCTGTCCCCACGGCCACCCCATCGTCGCCGGCACCCGCGAGGCCGGCGTGCCCCTCGCCGACGTCGAGATCGGCGCCTCTGTGCGCGTCCTGCGCTTTGAGAATGAGGCCGAGGATCTCCTGCGCTACCTCAAGGACTCCGGTCTCGAGCCCGGGTTGGAGGGTACCCTCGCCACTCACGATCGCCGCGAGGTCGTCGTGCAGACGGCAGACGGACGCCGCTGCGCGGTCACCCCCAGCGTCGCCGAGACGGTCTCCGTGGTCGCTGATCCCTCCCCGCCCCCGCGCACCGCGCTGCCCGAGCAGCTCGTGCTCGGCCAGCAACGCTACGGCAAGTGAAACGCTACGCTGGGGTGCCCTGGAGCGACCGCACTGCAGCTGCCAAGCGACTCACGCCCTCCTCGATCTGCTCCGAGGTGACCCCCGAATAGGCGAGGCGCAGGGTGTTCTCCCCGCCCTCCAATAGGAAGTCGGTGCCCTTCACAAACGCGACCCCCAGCTCGGCGGCCGCGCCGTGCAGGGCGGCCACATCGGTGCCCTCGGGCAGGGTCACCCACATGAAGTACCCCCCCTCCGGTGTCACGAACTCGGCCTCCGGCAGCTCCCGGCGGAGCGCCATCTCCAGCGTGCGCACCCGCTTGGCCAGCGCCGTCCTCACAGTCTCGATCGAGCGCTCCAGCGCGCCCGAGGCGCAGAACTCGTAGACGATCGACTGCGCCACCATGTTGGGGGATATGTACGTGTTGGTCGCCAGCTTCCCAATCGCCCCGATCAGGTCCGGCGGGCCCACCAGATAGCCCACCCGGATGCCCGGGCACACCGTCTTGGAGAACGACGACGCGTACACCACTCGCTCCGGGTCCATCGAGAGCATCGTCGGCAGTGTCTCCCCGCTGAAGCGCAGCTCCACGTAGGGGTCGTCCTCGAACACCACGAAATCGTGCTGCGCCGCCAGCGCGAGCAGCGCTCGACGGCGAGCCGGTGAGAGCGTGTAGCCCGCCGGGTTCTGGAAGTTGGGGATGATGTGGGCCAGCTTCGGATGCACTCCGTCGAGCAGCGCTGCGAGGGCGTCCGTGTCGATGCCGTCGGGCAGCAGCTCCACCGGATGCACCCGTGCGCCGCGCTCGCGTAGCGAAAGCAGGGTGCGGTCGTATGTGGGGCGCTCCACCACGACCTCATCCCCCGCCTGAATCAGGTGCTCAAACAAGAATGCGTCCGCCTGCATCGATCCATTGGTCACCAGCACCCGCTCGGGCTCCACTCCGTGGCGCTCGGCGATCCACGTCCGCAGACGCGGGTAGCCCACCGAGGTCCCATATGCCGTCGTTCCCGCCGGGTCGCTCGTGAACGCTCGCGCGGACGCGTCGCGCAGACCATCCACGTCGATGATATCCAGCGAGGGTGCCCCCCGCGCGAATGAGATCGTGGATTCCGCCATCACCGCGAAGCTTACGCGAACCGGACACTAGGCTTCCGGCCCCTCAGGTTTCGTCGAAGGTCAGCAGGATCCGCCCGTCTGCGACCTCCCGCACACTGAAGTCCGAGTCCATCGCGCGGCGCAACTCCACCACCAATGCCATCGGGGCTGCCAGCCGCAGATCGACCACCGCGTGGCTCGCCTCGAAGCGCCGCACCGAGGCCTCCACCACGTTAGGGAGGCTTGCGAGCCGCCGCTCGAAGGCGCTCAGCGACGCGATGTCGTAGAAGGGCCCGACCCCCAGCTCAACCCTGCCCTCAAAGAGTGCGTCCTCCGGGGATGGAGCAGCGTGCGCCGGGGGGGCAGGGGCAGGGCCCGCCGTAGGCGGCTGCGGGGCGGCCGGTGAGGCCGATGTGAGCCCCGTCATCACTCGTCCCAGCAGCGCGTCGTACTCCGCTGCGAGGTCGCGCGCAAAACGCTCCAAACGGTCGCGGAAGCGCCGTAGCTCCGCGAGACTGGCCAGTTGCGCCTCGCTTGGGCGCGGGCGCTCCTGCGGCGCAGGGTTTACCAGGGATGCTGATGTGACTTGCTGTGCAGGTGCTCCCTGGGGTGCAGGTGTGACCTGAGGTGCGGATGTTCCCTGGGGTGCAAGTGTGACCTTGGGCTTGAGTGTTCCCTGGGGCGCAGATGTTATTTGGGGCGCAGGGGATGTCTGCGGCGCAGGTGCCCCCTGGGCCTCGGAGCGCCCGGATGCCTCCCGTGCAGGCTCCCTGGCCGCTACCGGCCGGATGGGCCGTGTGAACTTGACCGGTTGACCCAACCCCTCTGCCTCGGCCGGCCTTTGGGGTGCAGCCGGTCGGGGGGGACTCTCTGGCTCAACAGGGTTCTCGTGTACGACCGGGCTCTGCGGCTCGATCGCCTCGTCCACCAGCCGTCCGCTTGCCTGGGACGCCGTTCCAGCGGGAGACCCGCCGAGCTCGCGACGTCTGCCGATCGACGTCAACTCCTGCTCGAGCTCCCGCAGCTTGCGCTCGAGCTCCGCGAGCGTGCCCGTCACGTCACCCGCAGGCTCGGCGGCGTTGGAGGAGCCGACACTCGGCGTGTGGGATTCGCTTGCGAACGTATCGGTCATCGGCGTCTGTGCAATGAGTTTCGCACCCAATGCTACTCGGCCGCCTGCAGCTGCCGCACGAGCTCTGAACCATATGTTGCGCCAATGCGGGCTTCAGCCGCGCAGAATCTGCACAGCCAGCTCAGCCACCTCGGTGGGGGTGCGGCCGACCCGCACGCCCCGCTCCTCGAGCGCTTGCGCCTTGGCCGCCGCCGTGCCCGAGGTCCCCGAGATGATCGCCCCTGCGTGTCCCATCTGCTTGCCCGCCGGCGCCGTAAAGCCCGCGATATAGGCCACCACCGGCTTTGTGACGTGCTCGGCGATGAACTGCGCCGCCTCCTCCTCCGCCGAGCCCCCGATCTCGCCCGCCAGCACGATCAGCTCCGTCTGGGCGTCGGCCTCGAAGAGCTCGATCACGTCCACGAACGAGGAGCCCGGCACCGGATCCCCACCGATACCCACGATCGAGCTGTTGCCGAAGCCCGCCTGTGCGATCTCGTTGCCGATCTGGTAGGTCAACGTGCCCGAGCGCGACACCACCCCCACATTGCCCTCCTTGAAGAACGACGCCGGGATGATCCCCACGTTGGCCTTCCCGGGAGAGAGGATCCCAGGGCAGTTCGGGCCGATCAGGCGGGTTTTTGGAACCCCACCCACCCGGTCGCGCTCGAGCGTGTTGTAGACCCGCAACTCGTCGTGCGCCGGGATCCCCTCGGTGATCGCGATCACAAGCTCCACCCCCGCTGCCGCCGCCTCGAGGATCGCGTCCGCCGCAAACCGTGGCGGGACGAAGATCATCGCCGTGTTCGGCTGCGCCGCCTCCGCGACCTCCGCCCAGCTGTTGAACACCGGGATGCCCTCCACGTCCTGGCCCCCCTTGCCCGGGGTCACCCCGCCCACCACATTGGTCCCATAGCGGCGGTTGTTGAGCGTGTGGAAGGAGCCCTCCTTGCCCGTGATTCCGGCCACCGCCAGGCGGGTGCTCTTGTCGACCAGGACTGCCATCAGACCTGCTTTCCCGCTGCGAGCGCCACAACCTTCTCGGCGGCCTCGTTCATCGTGGCGGCCGGATGCACATTGGGGAGCGCGGCCTCCGCGAGCAGCTCGCGGCCGGCCACATCGTTGGTGCCATCGAGCCGCACAACGAATGGGACCTCGGGCTCGATCTCCGCGAACGCCGCGATCAGCCCCTTCGCCACCTCGTCGCAGCGGGTGATCCCCCCGAAGATGTTGAACAGCACCGCCTTGACCCGCGCATTGGAGAGGATCAGCTCGACCGCCTGCTTGATCTTGGCCGCATCCGAGCCCCCACCCGCGTCGAGGAAGTTGGCCGGCCTGCCCCCCGCCTGGGCGACCACATCGAGCGTGGACATCACGAGGCCCGCCCCGTTGCCGAGGATGCCGATGTCCCCATCGAGAGCCACATACTGCACGCCCTGCTCTTTGGCCCGGCGCTCGATCGGGTCCTCGTTCTCGACGTCGGAGAGGTCCTGGTTCTCGGGGTGACGGTAGAGCGCGTTGCCGTCGAGGGAGACCTTTGCGTCGAGCGCCTTGACCTGCCGCTCCGGGGTCACAATCAGCGGGTTGATCTCTGCCAGCGTGGCGTCCTCTTGTATCCACACCTCGTACAACGCCGTGAGTGCGTCCGCGACCCCCTCGATCACGTCCGCGTCGGCGCCTCCCTCGGTGGCGATCTGCACCGCCTCCGCCCGCGAAAGCCCCTCCAGGGCATCCACGTGGTGGCGCACCAGCTTCTCCGGGGTCTGCTCCGCGACCTCTTCGATGTCCACCCCGCCCTCGGTGCTGAACATCACCAGTGGTCGCTTCGCCGAGCGATCCAGCAGCACCGACGCGTAGTACTCCGTAGCGATGTCGCTCGCGTGCTCGATCCACAGCTTGCGCACCGTGTGTCCGTGGATGTCCATCCCCAGGATGTTGCTCGCGTGCTCCCGGGCCTCGCGCTCGTCAGCCGCCAGCTTCACCCCGCCGGCCTTGCCGCGTCCCCCGATCAGCACCTGGGCCTTGACCACCACCGGGTAGCCCACCTCGCTCGCCGCCGCGACCGCGTCCTCCACGGTGCTGACAGCCCTCCCCGCGGACACCTCCAGCCCGTGGCGGGCGAACAGTTGCTTGCCCTGATACTCGAGCAGATCCATCAGCAGATCAGCGCTCGGGGGACGGGAAGGGGGCCCTGGGGGAGGGCCTGCCCTCCCCCGGCTGGCTGCAGCTGCTTGCCTTGATACTCGAGTGGGTCCATGGCGGCGCAGCACTCTAACTTAAGTAGGCAGACCGCGCCGTGATCCCCGCGCAGGGCATAATGCCGCGCGATGCCTCTTCCCAAGAACGTCACCTTTGTCACATTCGATGTGTACGGCACGCTGATCGATTGGGAGACCGGTATCTACGAGGCCTTCGCCAAGGAGGCCGCCCGCGACGGGATCACACTCGACCGCTCGGAGCTCCTCGCCCTCTTCCACGAGGTCTCCCAGGAGATCGAGGCCGGTTCCTACGAGCTCTACGCCGAGGTCCTCCGCCGCACAGCCCTGGAGATCGCCAAACGCCTCGATTGGCCCCTCGAAACCTCCCGCTCGGGCTTCCTCCCCGACTCCGTCCAGCGCTGGATCCCCTTCAAGGAAACCCCTGTCCAGCTCCAGAAGCTCGCCAAGAAGTACAAGCTCGGCCTGCTCTCCAACATCGACGACAAGCTGCTCGGCCAAACCCGCCGCCACATCCCGATCGACTTCGACCTGGTGGTCACCGCCCAGCAGGTCCGCTCCTATAAGCCCGACCTCGCTCACTTCACCGAGTGCGCCCGGCGGATCGGCAGCAAGAAGGGGTGGGTGCACATCGCCGCCAGCCACCACCACGACGTCGAACCCTGTCTCAAGCAGCGCATCCCCGTGATCTGGGTCAATCGCAACAAACAGACCCTCGACGCCTCCCAGAAAAAGCCCACCGCCGAAGTCCACACTCTGCGCGAGGCTGCCAAACTCCTGGACGTCTCCTGAGCGTTACCCGTGCGGGTGCTCGCCCTGCACCCCGACGTGCTCGTCGCCACCAGCGCGATCTGGCAGACCAACTGCGCGATCGTGCGCGGCGCCGTTGACGGCGCGGAGCACGAGACCTTCCTCGTCGACTCCCCCGTCTTACCCGAGGAGCTCGACGCCCTGCCCGCGCTGCTCGACCAGGCGCGCTTTCCCGTGCCCAGCGGACTGCTCGCAACCCACGGCGACTGGGATCACCTGCTGGGGCGCCTCGCCTTCCCCGGGGTCGCGCTCGGTTGCGCGGAGAGTACGGCAGAGCGCCTGCGCGCCGTTCCGGGGGCGGCCCAGCGTGAGCTGCGGGCATTCGACGAGCAGTACCTGATCGCGCGCCCCCGGCCCCTCGCGCTCGGCGCCGTGCAGGCGCTGCCCGTTCCCGGGCGCTGTGCGATCGGGGACTCCGAGCTCGAGCTCCACCGCGCGGAGGGCCACACCGCGGATGGGATGGCTCTCTGGATCCCGTGGGCGCGGGTGCTGCTCGCCGGGGACTATCTCTCCGCCGTGGAGATCCCCACGCTCGGTTCCGTGGAGACCCCCACGCAAGGATCCATGGAGCGCCCCATGCTCGGTTCCGTGGAGGCCCCCACGCTCGGTTCCGTGGAGACCCCCACGCAAGGATCCATGGAGCGCCCCATGCTCGGTTCCGTGGAGACCCCCACGCTCGGTTCCGTGGAGACCCCCACGCAAGGATCCATGGAGCGCCCCATGCTCGGTTCCGTGGAGACCCCCACGCTCGGTTCCGTGGAGACCTCCACGCAAGGATCCATGGAGCGCCCCATGCTCGGTTCCGTGGAGACCCCCACGCTCGGTTCCGTAGAGACCTCCACGCAAAGCGATGTCCGCGGAGCGCTGCACGCCTACATCGGGACCCTCCAGCGCCTGCGTCCGCTCGTCGCAGACGCCCTCTACATCGTGCCCGGCCACGGGCCCACGCTGGATGCGGAGCGGGGGCTCACGGTGCTGGAGGAGGACCTCGCCTATCTGCACGCCCTGGACGAGCATGGGGTTGAGGCCGAGCTGCCCGGTGGGCGGCGCAGCACGTTTCAGCGTGCTCTACACACCGAAAACGCCGCGCGAGTCACGCCTTGCGAAAAATGATGAACGCGCTGTCGTGGGAGAGCCTCGCGGTGGCGGGCATGAAGCGGATGTGCCACTCCGCAATCCCCGCCTCTGCGAGTAGCCTCCCGAGGCGATCCAGCGAGTAGGAGTTCATCTGCATGTGCGGGTAGGACCACGCCCTGCGGCGGGCGAGGTTGAAGGCGTTGTGTGCGAACGGAAGCGTCTTCATCGCCCAGTGAAAGCGCGCCGTCAGTCGATCGCCCGCGCGCAGGGTCACGTGGATCGCGCCAATCCCCCCGGGGCGAAGTCCGTGCAGGAGGGTCGCGAAGATCCGCTCGCCCTCGCGCACCGGGATGTGCTGGAAGACCAGCGAGGACTGCACCAGGTCGTAGCGGCCGCTCAGCTCGGGGAGCCTCTCCGCGTTCACCCACTCGACGTTGCTCAGTTTCAAGCGCCTCGCGTTGCGATCCGCCTCGCGCAGCATCGAGGGCGAAATGTCCACCCCGTAGACCGCCTCGCACTGTTCCGCCAGGGGTAGCGTCAGGCGACCCACGCCACAGCCATAGTCGAGCGCCCTACGTCCCCGCAGGTTCGAGCCCGCGTGGGCTTCGAGCTCCGCGGCCAACTCCGCAATGTGCCGGCGGCCCGTGTCGAAGAAGCGCTCACGTCGCTCCCCATCGATCCCTGCGCTTTGAAACTCGGGTATTGAGAGGACCCCGAAGTAGGGGTCCACCGCGCCGTACATCTCCCACTGGCGCGCCGGGTCGTAAACCATCAGCCGTAGTAGCGCGAGATCACGAGCAGCTGGCTGAAGAGATCGTGGGCGAGCAGGAGGGCCACGATCAGGACCCCCGCGACCGGTCCCCAGCGCCGGCCGGCGCCACGCGCAGCCAGTGCCAGCACCGCACCCCACAGTGCGAGCATCGGCAGCAGGTAGCGGGGCTCGGCGTACTCCCCCGGGGCCCTGTGAATGTAATCGGCTGCGCCGATGATCACCAGCAGCCCGAGGCTCATCACCAGGTAGACGACGACCTCGAGCGCCCGGCTTCGCAGTGCGCGGCGGTCTAGCACCAGCGCGCGTGCCAACAGCGCCGCGATCAGCCCCGCGGGGATCAGGGCCAGGCTATAGACCCACGCGGGGAATGTCGTGTCAAGCCATCCGTAGAGCCCCACCATCCCATCGAACCAGTACACCCGCGTGGTGGAGAAGCCATGGAAATATGGCGTCATCCCCGGCAGCCGCGGAAGGTAGAACTGCCAGATGTAGCCGAGCTCGCTGAGCAGCGATCCCCGCCGCCCGTTGAGCGTGATGGCGCTCTGGAGCGTACCCACACTCGGCCTCCCCGACGCCACGTTGATGACGATGTACAGCAACATTGGAGTAGCCGCCACCGCGAGCGCGAGCCCCAGGCAGCGGGAAGCCTTGCGCCGGGAGATACGCGCCTCGCGGAGGCACAGCACCAACAGACCGAGGAGTCCGCCGGGAAGCAGGCCGAGGAAGTTGAGCTTGGTCATGAACCCAAGCGCAAGCACCGCCCCGAGCCCAACCGCAAGCCGCGGGGTGATCCCCCGATGGAATCCCCGTGCCAGGCAGTAGAAGAGCGCGGCTGAAACGGCGAACAACAGTGCATCTGGGTTGACCGCTCCCGACGTCTCGCCGAGTAACGGCGCGAGCGCCACCCCGAGCCCGCCCACCGTCCACGCCCACCGGACCCCGGGAAGCGCCTCGCGCAGGAAGAGGTAGGCGAATAGCGCGGTCACGCCGGCCAGCAGCGCCGAGAGCAGCCGCATCAGGGCGAGCCGGTCGAGGATCGTGCCGTCCTTCTCCAGGTCGTAGGGAATGGTCTCGAGGGCGTAATACAGCGGTGGCTCCGACGCCGCGACTCCCGCCTCTGCGCTGCCGGTGCGCTGGTAGGGAAGCCCGAGATCGTGTTCCAGTTTCTGCTGCTGGGCCGCAGAGGAGATCGTGCCCACCGCAGGATGCTCGAGCACTTCCGCGTGATCCAGGTCGTTGAGTGCCACCTGCTCCACCGATGGAAATTCTTCCCCGGCCTTTGTGGGCAGGCTCCCGGTCTCCGCCAGACGCTGGACGTAGGCGAAGTGAGACGGTTCGTCCGGTACCTGGAAGGGAGGTGAGATCACCGACCAGCAGGCCGCATTGAGGAACGCCACGAGCGCGCAGAGCCAGGCGGTCGCCGGGATCCGACGGAGCGCCCGCCACAGGCCGGTCGCTGGTCCCCCGTCAGTCGGCGCGGTCCGCTGACGCCTGCTGTGCTCCTGTGTGGTCAGCGTCCTCCTTGCTGAGGGTCGAGTGCCCACGGTTGTAGTCGGTTTCGTGGGCGCCCGCGACGCGGTGCGCCTGCTCATCTCAGATCCCTCACGAGAATCCACGCTGAGAGCGCGATGACTGTCGCCGCGAGCGCCATCACCAAGAAGGCGTTCCAGGCGCCGCTCGCCGCGCGACCGAGACCGAGGTGTCGCGCCACCGAGCCCGCCAGCGCCCACCACGACCTGGGACCCGGCCGTAGGTACTCGACGCTCATCTTGCCGGGCAGCAGCTGTCCTTCGCCGACCGCCGCTTCGCTCGGAGGCGTCTTTCTGCCCAGCAACTGCGTCTTGCTAATCGACGATAGAAGGTAAAAGCAGACCTTCACCGGTGAAACTGTGTGGGCGATCTCCTTGACTGGCACCGTCGGGCCCTCGCCCGACCACCCCGCGGCGAGCGTTCCCTCAGTGATGAGACGAGAACCCGCGAACACCTTCACCGCCACACCCGAGCTGCTGACCTGGAATACGCCGATGCGGATCGCCGAGGTATCACGGGGCAGCACTTCACCCGACTGGCAGGCGCTCGCATTCCCGGACCCGGACACCAGCGTTTTTTCGGGGGGCACCGATCGGGCCGCGACGGTGCTCGCGGGAGCGTGTGAGAGCGTCACCGCAAGGGCGAGGACGATCAGCACCAGCGCAGCGGCGAGCACCACCTTGACGTGCACTACTTCCGTCGCAATCCCAGGATGCTGAGTAGGAACGAGGCGAAGATGACTTGGATGCCGAGTACCAGCAGCGTGGCCGCGACGATCGCCAGGCGCTCCTCGGAGAGGCTTCCGAAGCCAAGTTCGATCCACTCCAGCAGGATCGTGAGAGTCATGCCCATTCCGGCAGCCGCGACGATCCCGCCGAGCGCCAGTCCATGCTCGAGCCGGTAGCGGCGGCGCATACGATCGAACCACGGGTCGCGCTCGCCCATGAAGTAGATCCCATACGCTTGCGCGCAGAGTCCCAGGGTTACCACCTGGGTACCCACGATCAGCAGCAGTGAGCCGCCGATCAGTGTGTGAACTTCCCAGCGGCGCCCGAGTACGTCTACGTGCGCCAGTACCATCGCCGAGATCACGCCCCCGAGCAGCGCCATCACAGTGCCGGGGACGATGAACAGGTGTCTGGGGGAGTGCATCAGCAGAAACCGCAGATGCCGCCAACCGTCGCGAAAGCTGGAGAGCTTGGACTCCCCTCCACGCGGGTGGTACTCGATCGGCAACTGCTCGATCGCGAGCCCCGCCTTGGCCGCGCGCACGACCATCTCCGAGGCAAACTCCATGCCGTTGGTGCGTAATTCCAGACGCTCCAGGTGCTCGCTGCGAAACGCGCGCATCCCACAGTGCGCATCGTTCACCCCGGTGTGGAAGAGCAGGTTCAGAAAGTGCGACAGCAGCGGGTTGCCGATGTAACGGTGGTGCCACGGCATCGCGCCCGGGTGGATGTTCTGCATCCGGTCGCCGATGATCATGTCCGCGCCCCCTTCGAGCCTCGCGAGGAAGCGTGGGATCTCGTTGAAGTCGTATGTGAGGTCCGCATCCGCCATCAGGATGTACACGCCGCCCGCCGCCGCGAACCCCGCCAAATAGGCGCTGCCGTAGCCGCGCACCGGCTCGTGCACTACACGAGCACCTGCCAGCTCCGCGAGCTCCGCGCTGCCATCGACCGAGCCGTTGTCAGCGACGACCACCTCCCCTGGGATTCCCGCCACTGTCATCGCGCTGCGTGCCGTGAGGACGCACTGCTCGATGTTCTCTGCCTCATTCAGGCACGGGATCACGACCGATACCAGGCACGTTCGCCCGCTCTGGTCGCCTGTTGTGGCAACGGTTACGCTTTCTACCCCTGTGCCCATCGCCGTTCAAGCGGTCACCGCACGGGAACGCGTGCGTAGTCGCAGGCTCGCGAGAAATCCGATCGTGGCGTCGATCCCGTCCGTCGGCGGTCGCCGTCGTCCGCAACGTGCCCTGTGCCAGCCCGTCACCCGCCCGTGCAGCGCCGCGAGGTCGCGCGAGAGGAGCGCGTCGCCAACGGCCGCGATCGCCTCGGTCGCAAGCGCACGCGGGGCGTGCCGTCCAGCCAGCACGCCGTAGCGACGCAAAAGATAGCCCCGTGCGAGGGCCCCCTGTCGGCGCTGCCACACGGATCCCACCCCGGCCGTGGCCGACCCGAGGTGCTCCGCCTGGGCGTCGCTCACGAGCATCGTGCCCCAGCCCGCGGCTCGGAGCCGCAGGGCGAGGTCCACATCCTCTTGGTAGAAGAAGATTTGCTCGTCCAGGCCCCCCACCGCCCGCAGCGCCTCGCGCCTGTAGGCGCCTGCCGCGCCGGCCGGCCCGAGCAACACTGGTTCCGCCGCTGTGGCGCTGCTTTCTGGCTGGCCCTGCAAGCGGGGAAAGCCGGCCAGCGTGCGATCCACGGTCAGACCCGCACTGTCGATGAGGCCCGACTCGGGGCACCGCAGTACCGAGGCAGTGGAGCCGAGCCGCGCGTCCAGCGCGAGCGGGGCCGTGAGTCGCTCCAGAAAGCTCGGGGGCGCGATCACGTCGTTGTTGAGCAACACCACCACCGCGGCCCCCGCCCGGGCGATACCGGCGTTGCAGGCCGCCGCAAAGCCGCGATTGGTCTCGAGCCTCACGAGCTCGACGTCGGGGAAGCGCTGGGGAATGATCGTCGCCGAGTCGTCCGGGGAGGCGTCGTCGACGAGAATCGTGCGGTGCGCAAGCGTCTGCGCTGCGAGCGCGGCCAAGCAGCGTTCGGTCATCTCCCGGTGGCCGTGGATGGGGATGACCACGTCTACTTCGGTCACCTTCATAGTCCCGGCAGCCTCGCAGGCTCCAATGGACGGTTCAAGGGATTTGGATGACGCTCAGGCCTGGTATGGCGATGCAAGGCCGAGGTCCGCCTCGATTGTCTCCGACGGTGCTCCCTTTAGGCGGCCAGCCCAGGTTGCCCGGCGGGACGTAGTAGGGGTCTGTCTCCCTGTGGGCGCCGGACGAAAATCTGTCCTGGCCGTTCCCGGCGGCCGGCGCTCTAGTCCGCGCTCTTGATCGTCGCGATCGGGGCGCCCGCGGCGATCGAGGCGCCCTCCTCGATCGGCAGCTCCGAGATCACACCCGCCTTGTGGGCGGTGATCTCGTTCTCCATCTTCATCGCCTCGATGATGCACAGCAGCTGACCCTCCGCCACCGTGTCTCCCTGCTTGACCAGAACCTTCCACATGTTCCCCTGCAGCGGCGAGGGGAGCGTGTCCGGGCCGCCCGCCGCTGCCGACTTTCGCTCTCCGCGGCGCGGAGCGGGTCGTGCACCCGCCGCGGACCCGTTCTGCGCGCCTCCCCCACCGAGTCCGTGCGGCGCGACAGCCGCTGGGGGACCCACGATCTTCACCTCGAAGCGCCTCCCCGAGACCTCCACCGTGTAGGCCTGCTGCACCGGCTCGCCCTCCTCTGACTCCGCCGGCTGTGAAGGCGCCTCAGTCTCGAACGCGAGCGTCTTCAGCCATCCCCGGTCCTCGAGTAGATCCCTGCACGTCTCCCCGTTGGCCCACTGCTCCGTCGCCAGCAACGCCCGGTGGAAGGGGATCAGCGTCTTCAGCCCCTCGATCTCATATTCCTGGAGCGCCCTCAGCATGCGCTGGGTGGCCTGCTCGCGGTCGGCATCCCACACGATCAGCTTTGCCACCATCGGGTCGTACATCGGCGAGACCTCTCCACCTTCGCCCACCCCGGAATCCACCCGCACGCCCGGGCCCGTGGGCTCGCGGTAGCGCCCGATCCGCCCCGGCGCCGGGGCGAAGTTCTTGGAGGCGTCCTCCGCGTTGATGCGGCACTCGATCGCGTGGCCCCTGAGCACCACATCCTCCTGGCGGTAGGAGAGTCGCTCCCCCGCCGCCGCGCGAATCCCCTCCTTGACGATGTCGATACCCGTCGTCATCTCCGTCACGCAGTGCTCCACCTGCACCCGGGTGTTCATCTCCAGGAAGAAGTACTCCGCGCTCGCTCCCTCGCCCCCCGTCGCCGGCGGGGCCAGCAGACCCTCGATCGTGCCGGCGCCCAGGTAGTTCACCGCTCGGGCCGCCTCTACGCCGATCTTGCCGATCCGCTCGCGCAGCTCCGCGTTCACCACCCAGCCCGGGGCCGGAGCCTCCTCGATCACCTTCTGATGGCGGCGCTGGATCGAGCAGTCCCGCTCGCCCAGGTGGATCACGTTGCCGTGCCCGTCCGCCAGCACCTGGACCTCTACGTGACGGGGATCCGGCAGGTAGCGCTCCAGGTACACCGTGGGGTCCGAGAAGAACTTCTCCCCCTCCCTGCTCGCCCCCTCGAATGCGCCCTCCAACTCATCCTCCGTGAGCGCCACTCGAAAGCCCTTGCCGCCGCCCCCGCCTGCGGCCTTGACTGCCACCGGGAAGCCGATCTCGTCCCTCGCGATCCGCAGCGCATCCGCCACGCTCTCCACGGGCTTCGTCGTCCCCGGCACGATCGGGACCCCTGCGGCCTGCATCAGCTCCCGCGCGCGCGTCTTCGAGCCCATCGCCTCGATCGCGCTTGCCGGGGGGCCGATGAACGTGACGCCCGCATCCACACACGCCTGCGCAAACCGCGCGTTCTCCGCCAGGAAGCCGTAACCCGGGTGGATCGCCTGGACGCCGGCGCGTGCGGCCACGTCGAGGATCTTCTCGATGCTCAGGTAGTTCTCCGCCGCCGGCCCCTCGCCGAGGTTGTACGCCTCCTGCGCCCGCGCCACATGCAGGGCGTCGCGATCGAGCTCGGAGTAGACCGCCACCGAGGCGATCCCGAGCTCCTCCAGTGCTCGCATGATGCGTACGGCGATCTCGCCGCGGTTTGCCACCAGAACCTTGTCGAACATCGAGGGCTCGCAGAGTATCGAGTCTGCGTCCGGTAGGAGCCTCACGTCTGAAAAAGGCGTCCCGAGTCCGGCAGGCGCTTGGCGTTGGGCGGGGGCTCGGTGTCGGGCGAGGTGCCCCAAAGTCAGAGAGGCGCCCCGGGTCCGGCAGGCGCTTGGCGTTGGGCGGGGGCTCGGTGTCGGAGCGAGGTGCCCCAACGTCAGAGAGGCGCCCCGGGTCCGGCAGGCACCTGCGCTTGGGCAGGCGTCCCGCATCTGGCAGGCGCCCGCGCCCGGGGTAAGCGCTCCACAGACCCCGGGCGCGAGCTTTGGGCATCGCCCTGGCGTGCTCTCGCACTCGATGCCCGCCTGCCTGGGGCGGGCGGCCACGAAGGTCGCCGCACCAGCTTTGGCCTATCGGCGGCTTTGGCTCGAGAGATCTCTAAAATTCACTCCGGTAGAATTTACGTCGAATTCCCCTTTTCGTACTGAGTGTGATGCGGTGCCGGAGCCGAGTCGTGTTCCGCGGCAGCTCCACTGGCGCAGCCCCAAAACCACAAAGCTCCCCGTGGAGAGCCCACGTCGCTGGGAAGCGGTGGGGTAGCCAGCCCGTTCTGTACTCCGGAACGTACCTGACTATCGCACGACGCTGGGGCCGCGTCAACGGCAGTCCGTCATTCGTCTATTCCCAGGCCGTTACTGGCTCAACGGCCAGTACTTGGACTGGCCGTTTTGCGCTCAACTAAACGGAATCCGTACCGCAAGTACGCAAATCCGCGCAACCCAAGGAGTTGGAAACATCCCTGCCAGGCGATTGGGAATACCCCGCTCCCCGCAGGCCACTCAGTTTTACTCCCTCTCTCTAATCCTCCGGCGAGGCAACCATCCCCGCGCCAACTGTCTCGTTGGTCGCCTCGTCGATCAGGATGAAGCTGCCCGTGCGGCGGTTGGCACGGTAGGGGTCGAACGTCAGCGGCGCGTTCGTCCGCAGCCGCACCCTCCCGATGTCGTTCAACGCCAGCTCCCCCGGTGCCTCGGTCGTCCGCTCCAACGTGTGCACGTCCACCCGATCCTCCAGTGCCTCCACGATCGCCGTCGCGCTGCGCGTCGTGTGCTTGATCGAATACTTCCCCCCAGGGCGCAGCGGGCGTTCGTTCAGCCAACACACATCCGCCTCCAGATTTCTCGCCACCGTCGGCGCGTCCTCTGCGCGGCAGATCAGCTCACCGCGGGAGACGTCGAGCTCGTCCTCCAAGCGCAGCGTCACCGACATCGGCGCCAGCGCCTCCTCCAGCTCCCCCTCGTACGTGTCGATCCCCGCGATCCGGGTGCGCTGGCCGCTCGGCAGCACCACCACCTCCTCGCCCACCCGCAGCGCCCCACTCGCCAGCTGGCCCGCGTAACCCCTGTACTCCCCCTGATCCGAATTCCCGCCCGGTCCCGCCAAGACTCCGTTCGCGGGGCGAATCACCCACTGCACCGGGAACCGGGCCCCCGTCTCGTACGGGTGGTCGTACGCCACCTCGACCTCCTCCAACAGCTCCAGCAATGTGGGGCCTCCATACCACTCCGTCCGCCCCGAGCGCTCCACGACGTTATCCCCCTCCAGCGCCGAGATCGGGATGTACATCACGTTTGGTCCCTCCGCCCGCTCCAAGTCCGGTGCGCCCCCCGGCTCGACGGGCGCGCGCGCGGAGGGGTGTGCTCCCAACCTGCGCGCGAACACCTCGAAGTCACTCACGAGCTCCTCGAAGCGCTCCCGCGAGTACTCCACCAGGTCCATCTTGTTCACCGCCACCACCAGGTGCGGGATCCCCAGCAGGGCGCTGATGAAGGCGTGGCGCTTGGACTGCTCCAGCACCCCCTTGCGTGCATCGAGCAGAATCACCGCCAAATCCGCGGTCGAGGCCCCCGTCACCATGTTGCGTGTGTACTGCTGGTGGCCCGGGCAGTCAGCGATGATGAACCGCCTACGCGTCGTCGCAAAGTAGCGGTACGCCACGTCGATCGTGATCCCCTGCTCGCGCTCCGCCCGCAGGCCGTCCGTCAGCAGCGCCAGGTCCAGCGCGCCCGACCCCCCGCGACGCGCGCTCGCCTCGGCCACATGTTCGAGCTGATCCTCGAAGACCTGCTTGGTGTCGTACAGCAGCCTCCCAATCAGCGTGCTCTTGCCGTCGTCAACCGAGCCCGCCGTGGTGAAGCGGAGTAGATCCAAGGTCATCTGCGCGCCACCCACACGCCGACCCATTGCGCAGCGCTCGATGCCCCGAGCGCCGCCCACATCACCTCACGACGCGACCCATCCCGGCCCCCGGGAGGGGGCCCCATCAAAAAAAATCCTCGGGTCACTAGAAGTACCCGGCCTTCTTGCGGTCCTCCATCGCGGCCTCCGAGGTGCGGTCGTCCGCGCGCGTCTCCCCGCGCTCGGTGATCCGCGTCGCCGCGATCTCCGTGACCACTTCCTCGAGCGTCTCCGCCAGCGAGCGCACGCCCCCCGTGCAGCTCATGTCCCCCACGGTGCGGTAGCGGACCGTCTCCGAGAACACCCGCTCCCCGTCGATCAGCTCCACTCCCTCGCGCCACGCGTACAGCATCCCGTCGCGGCTGAACACCTCCCGCTCGTGCGCGAAGTAGATCGAGGGCACCTCCAGCTGCTCTTGCGCGATGTACTCCCACACGTCAAGCTCCGTCCAGTTCGACAGCGGGAACACCCGCACGTTCTCCCCCCTGCGGATGCGCCCGTTGTACAGGTTCCACAGCTCCGGGCGCTGATTCTTGGGGTCCCACTGGCCGAAGTCGTCGCGGAAGGACATGATGCGCTCCTTCGCCCGCGCCCGCTCCTCGTCGCGCCGCGCGCCCCCGAACGCCGCGTCGAAGCCGTGCTGGGAGATCGCATCCAGCAGCGTCACCGTCTGCAGGCGGTTGCGCGAGGCCCGCGGGCCCGTCTCCTCCACCGCCCGCCCGCTGTCGATCGACTCCTGTACGCTCGCCACGATCAGCTGCTCCCCCAGTTCCGCCACCCGCCGGTCGCGGAACTCGATCACCTCGGGGAAGTTGTGGCCCGTGTCCACATGCATCAGCGGGAACGGGAAGGGCGCCGGGCGGAACGCCTTCTCCGCGAGGCGCAGCAGCACGATCGAGTCCTTGCCCCCACTGAACAGCAGTACCGGGCGCTCCAGTTCGGCCGCCACCTCGCGCATCACGTGGATCGCCTCGCTCTCCAGCGCCCGCAGATGGCTCAGCTGCGGGCGTGCCGCCACGCTCATCGTCGCTCCAGCCCCGCCGTACATTTTTCCTCGCTTTTCATGTCGTGGTGGTCTCCGCTCCATGTGCACGTAGAGCAAGCTGGACAAGGACGCAGGGAGCGTGGCGTGCTTCGCACGCGAGCGACCGAGGACGCCGATCCAGCGCAGCTATACGTGCACATGGAGTCCGCACTCGGTCTTTCCCGTTCCTGCCCAGCGCCCCTCGCGGCCGCTGCCCGGCTTGGTGCACGGCGCGCAGCCGATCGAGGCGTATCCATGATCGTGGAGCGGGTTGTACGGCAGGTTACGCTCGTGTATCCGCCGCCACAGGTCCTTCTCTGTCCAGAGCGCCAGCGGGTTGTACTTCCATAGGCCCCGCCCCTCGTCGCGTTCGGTCAGCTCCGCCTGCTCGCGTGTTGGACCCTGCTCGCGGCGGATGCCCGTGATCCAGCCCTCCGCACCCTCCAGGGCACGCTCCAGGGCCGCCACCTTTGCGACTGAGCAGCAGTGCTCCGGACCGCTCCAGGGGTCGCCCCCCGGAGCGCTTGCGTCGAACACCTCCACGGCGATTCCAAAGCGCTCCTCAAAGGCCCGCCACGTCTGCAACGTCTCCTCGAACAGCACGCCCGTGTCGATCGTCACGATCCTCACGGCGTCTCCATTCGCGACCCGCAGAAGCTCGTCGATCAGCACCGACTCCTCCTTCTGGAAGGAGCACAGCAGGACCGCGCCACTGCCGTGGCGCGTGGCAGCCTCGCGTACCGTCGCCGCCAGGCTCCCCGCCATGTCGGGGGCGGCCGGCCCCGTTGCGGGGGCCGTGGTGGTGTCGCTCAGACCGCGCACTCGCCCTCTCCGCGGATCACCTGGAAGGGCACGTTGCGGTTCCAGTCGATGAACTGGCCCATCGTCTCCAGGCCGAACTCCACCGGCAGCGAGAGATCCTTGACCAGGCTCTCGAGCTCCGAGGTGCCCACGCGCTGCACGAAGGTACCCCACTCCTCACCGTCCTCGCGTGTGGACTCGTAGTGGCGCAACCAGCGCTCCACGGCATCCGGGACCCGCTTGGACGGCAGGCGCGCCTTCAGGCGCAGGCCGAACTCGACCTCCCTGCCTTCGAAGGCCCCGCCGACGTGGGGGATGTATGCGGGGATCGTGTGCTCCCCGACTTTGATCGACGCTCCCGTGAAGCCGATGCTGCCCACGTGGTGCTGTCCGCACCCGTTGGGGCAACCGCTGATCTTGATATGGATCGAGCGCGTCAACGGGTCGGAGATGTCCATCGCTTCGATCCGCTCCTGCACAGCCTGGTTGAGGCCCATCGAGCTCGTGATCCCGAGCTTGCAGGAGTCGGTGCCGGGGCACGAGACGACGTCGTCGATTTCTCGTGAGCCCGCGTCGCCGAGACCGAGCTCGCCGAGCGCCCGCCACACGTCGTAGGTGCTCTCGTGACGCACCCACCGCAGCACGAGGTTCTGCTGCACCGTCGTGCGCGCGTAGCCGCCCGAGTAGTCGCGCACGATCGCCGCCAGCCCGCGGAACTGCTCGGGGGTGAGGTCGCCGCGGGTGATCTTCGCCTCCACCGTCACAAAGCCCTCCTGGCGCTGCTCGCGCACGTTCGCCGCCCTCCAGCGCTCGAACTCCGAGACGTCCCCGTTGGGGCTCCCGTAGGTGGCGGGGGGTGCCGGTGCGCTCTCGCGCTCGTCGTCGAGGAACAGCCGGTGCTCGACCGAGAAGTCCCGTTCGCTCACCCACTCGCCCGCGAGCTCCTCCTCCACCTGGCGACGCAGCTCGTCGATCCCGTACTTGTCCACGAATACCTTGATTCGCGCCCGCGCGCGGTTCGCGCGCAGCCACTCCTGGCGGTCGAAGATGCGGAACACCGCCTCCGCGATCTTCAGGTACTCGCCGTTCTCGAGCTCCACGAACTCGTACAGCACCGGCGCTTTGCGCGGCATGATCGACGTGCCCCCACCCACGAGCATCTGTGCGCCGCGTACAGATCCCCGACCGTCGATCTCGCGCACGCGTGCCCGGTAGGCGATGTCGTGGATTTCGCTGATCGCCCGCCCCGGCTCGCTCGCGTCGAAGGCCGTCTTGATCTTGCGTGGCATCGCCTGCGTCGTGGGGTGGCGCACGAAGTAGCGCACGTACGCCCCCGCGTAGGGGGTCATGTCGAACAGCTCATCCGTTGCCACTCCCGCCCAGGGATCGCCGGTGACGTTGCGTACTGTGTTGCCGCACCCCTCGCGGCTGGAGAGACCAGCCTCCCCGAGCTCGCGGATCGCGCGCTCAGCGTCGGGCAGCGGGATGTGGTGCATCTGGATGTTCTGGCGCGTCGTGATGTGGCCCTTGTTCAGGGGCACGTACTTCTCAACGACGTCGGCGAACTTCTCCAACTGCTCCGGCGTGATCCCTCCGAAGGGGAGCTTCACGCGGATCATCTGCACATCCGGCTGGCGCTGACCGTACACCCCCTGCTTGAGGCGGAACTTGATGAACTCATCTTCCGCGGTCTGTCCCTCCAGGAATTTCGTCGCCTCAGTCTTGAAGTCGTCGAACTCCCGCTGCAGGATCGGGATCACGTGGCCGGGTACGTTCTGCAGGACCTCCGGGTCCGCGAGGGTGCCGCGCGGGGCGGGGGGTACGGTGGCTGACTCCATCGACGAGACCTCCTGATCCGGCCTTCTCGGGCTGCGGGGTTGCTTGGTTGCGGGGCTTGCTGCTGGCTGCTCTGCTGGCTATCGGCTGACGGACCGCAATTTGGCCCTAAAGGCTAGCGGCTTTTGGGTATTTATCCAGGCCGGGCGGCAATGGTTGTGAAATGGCTGGTCCCAAGGCGATCGTTCGATCGTCCAGGCTGGTCCCCAAGGTGATCGTTCCTCTGTCCAGCCCGCCCCCGGCCGGCGTGTACCGGCCGGTGATGACACCGGCTATTCCCAGGGGTGCGGATCGCCCCAGTCGGTCGGCCACTCGTCCTCGCGCCCGACGCATTCGAGCATTGCCATCCGCGTCCACAGGTCCCGGCGCTCAGCCGGCGGCGCGAGCTGGGGCGCGGTGTCTCTCATGAATCGCTCCAGCGCCGCCACCACGGCCGCCGCCTCGAGGGGGGAGGCCGACGGCGCGATCAACTCCAGCTGCGGGCGACGATTGACCATCATCGACCCCACATTGTAGGGGCCCTATTGAGGTCTCGCTCCCCCCGGTGGGGGGGGGGGGGGGGGGGGGGGTCGCTGCTCGGATGTCGGTTCGCCGCGGGTTCGCTGCGCGGATGTGGGTTCGCCCTTGCGCGGTCTGTTCGCTGCGCGGATGTGGGTTCGCCCTTGCGCGGTCTGTTCGCTTCGCGGATGTGGGTTCGCCCTTGCGCGGTCTGTTCGCTTCGCGGATGTGGGTTCGCCCTTGCGCGGTCTGTTCGCTTCGCGGATGTGGGTTCGCCCTTGCGCGGTCTGTTCGCTTCGCGGATGTGGGTTCGCCCTTGCGCGGTCTGTTCGGAGGTTCGCCCTTGCGCGGTCTGTTCGCTTCGCGGATGTGGGTTCGCCCTTGCGCGGTCTGTTCGGAGGTTCGCCCTCGCGCGGTCTGTTCGCTGCGCGGATCTAGGTTCGCCCTTGCGCGGTCTGTTCGCTGCGCGGATCTAGGTTCGCCCTTGCGCGGTCTGTTCGCTGCGCGGATGGAGGTTCGCCCTTGCGCGGTCTGGACTGCGCCGGAGACGGGCGCTGGACATTGTTGGCTGGGTGGCCAGGACACTGGTACGCTCGCTGGCGTGTCTCAGGCGCTCGCAGGTTTCCTCGACGCCGCCCCCCTGCCGCAGCGCGCGGGGTTGCGTGTGCTGGTCGCGCTCGGCCGTCGGCCCCGCGGGATGGCCCTGCTCAGACGCCTCGCTCCCGCCGACCAACTCGCCCAGTCGCTCCTCGGGATGGAGCGCTACGAAGATCCCGCTCTCGCCCGTGCGCTGGGGTGGGACGCCGAGGCCGTTGTGTTGCGCGGGCGTGCTCTGCGTCGCGCTGAGGGGCGGCCGTGAGGGATGCTCTATGAGCATCGTGGGCACGCTCGACGCAGACGTCTGTGTGGTCGGCGCGGGGGCCGGCGGCGCCGTGGCGGCCGCCGAGCTTGCCGAGGGTGGGGCCCGTGTGGTGGTGCTCGAGCAGGGGGGCCACCACGACCCCGACGACTTCACTGCGAAGCCGATGGAGATGATGGCGCGCCTCTATCGCGACGGGGGTCAGACGGTGACGCTCGGCGCGCCCCCGATCCCGCTGCTGCTCGGGGGAGGGCTCGGGGGCACAACGCTGATCAATTCCGGCACCTGCTTTCGCACCCCCGCCCACGTGCTCGAACGTTGGCGGCGCGAGTACGGGTTGGAGCTCGACGGGGGGGAGCTCGTCCCCTGCTTCGAGCGGGTCGAACGCGCCCTCTCGGTCGCCGAGGTCACCCCCGAGCTGGCGGGCGCCAACGCCGCCATCGCCCGCCGCGGGGCCGAGCTGCTCGGCTGGTCGCATGGCTACCTGCGCCGTAACGCCCGCGGCTGCGTCGGCTCCGGGGTGTGCGCCTTCGGTTGCCCCACCTCCGCCAAGCAGCACACCGGTATCACCTATCTACCGCGCGCGCAGGCCGCCGGGGCCACCGTCCTCACGGGGGCAGACGTGCAGAGGATCGTCGTCGAGGGCGGCCGCGCGCGGGGGGTGCGAGCGCGGCTAACGGACCCGGGCCGGGGGGCGCGGCTAACGGACCCGGGCGGGGGCGCGCGGCTGATGGACCAGGGCGGGGGCGCGCGGCTGATGGACCCGGGCTGGGAGGCGCGGCGCGCGGACCCGCACGGGGGAGCGCGGGCCGAGGACGGAGGCGGAGCGCTCGAGCGCGGGAGACGCTCGGGACGGTCGCGCGGTGGGGGGGAACTGGAAGTGCGCGCCCCCCGCGTGGTGATTGCCGCCGGCACGATTCACACCCCACTACTGCTCGCCCGCAACGGACTCGCAAGCGCCTCGGGGCAGCTCGGGCACAATCTCGTGCTGCACCCCGCCACTGCCGCGTTTGCGCTGATGGACGAGGTCGTCGACATGGCCCGCGGGGTACCCCAGAGCTTCTATGTAGATGAGTTCGCCCCCGAGGGGATCATGTTCGAGGGGGTCTCCGGACCCCCCGCCTACGCCGCGCTTTCGCTGCCCCTCACCGGCGCTCGCCACGCTGCGGCGATGGCCAACTACCGGCACCTCGCGCAGTTTGGGCTGATGGTCAGCGACAGCTCGCGCGGAAGTGTTCGCCTACCGCGCCGCGGGCGGCGGGGTGCGCGGGCGCTCATCCGCTACGACATCGTGGAGCGAGATGTCGCGAAGTTCCGCGTCGGCCTCGCCCGCTTGGAGGAGCTCTTCCGTGCGGCGGGGGCCCGCGAGGTCTATCTGCCACTGCCCCCCGGTGTGACCCCTGCCCGTGCCCGCGCGCGCGATCTGAAACTGCTGGCCTTCCACCCTCTGGGGACCGCGCGCGCCGATGCCGACCCCGCGCGTGGGGTGCTCGACCCCGACTTGTGCGTACACGGCGTGGAGGGGCTGTACGTCGCCGACGGTAGCGTGATGCCGAGCTCGCTGGGCGTCAACCCCCAGATCACGATTATGGCGCTCGCCACTCGCCTGGCCTACCACCTGCTTGGCCGGGCAGTACCCCCCACCACGACCGAGGAGGCCCAATGTCTTTCCTGATCGACCCACCCTGGCTGTACGCCACGGGCCGCGTCTATGGCCGGCTGATGCCCGAGCGAACTCCCGCCGCGCGAGCGGTCGGCAAGGCGACCGCGGGGGTCTTTCTTGCGACTAGCATCTCGCTCTATCTCGACCGCCCCTGGACGCGCCGCATCTGGGAGCTCTGCCGCGCGCGGAGCGGTCGCGATTGGATGCTCAACTCCGGGGTCTTGCGCTTGGACTTCCGCCGCGCGGGGCGGCGCACGCACATCGTCTCCGCGCTGTTGTTTGCGACCTACCCGCTGTGGCTGGAGCTGGGGGAACGGCGGGGGCGTCGTAGCTGAGCGGGGCTCGCTCCGGGGGGGCTCGCTCCGGGGGGGCTCGCTCCCCGAGGGGCTCCATCCAAAGCGAAACCGGAGGGAGCTAGCTCGAAGGAGCCTCGGTCTACAGCGGGATGTTCCCGTGCTTGCGCTTGGGGTTGGGTTCGCGCTTGGTCTGCAGGGTGCGCAGCGCGGTGATCAGCCGGGGGCGGGTCTCGTGGGGGACGATGACGTCGTCGATGTATCCGCGCTCGGCAGCGGTGTAGGGGTTGGCGAAGCGGGCCTTGTAGTCGTCCATCAGCGTCTTGCGGCGCTCCTGCGGGGTGGGGCTGCCGGCGATGTCGCGGCGGTAGATGATGTTGACGGCGCCCTCGGGACCCATCACCGCGACCTCGGCGGTGGGCCAGGCGAGGTTGAAGTCCGCGCCGAGATGCTTCGATGACATCACGTCGTAGGCACCCCCGTAGGCCTTGCGGGTGATGATCGTGACCTTCGGCACGGTGGCCTCGGCGAAGGCATACAGGAGCTTGGCTCCGTGGCGGATGATGCCGCCCCACTCCTGGGCTGTTCCGGGCAAAAAGCCGGGGACGTCGCAGAAGGTGAGTAGGGGGATGTTGAAGGCGTCGCAGGTGCGCACAAAGCGGGCGGCCTTGGCGGAGGCGTCGATGTCGAGCACCCCCGCGAGTTGGCTCGGCTGGTTGCCCACGACCCCCACCGTCCACCCATCCATGCGGGCGAAGCCGCAGACGATGTTCTTGGCGTGGTGCTCGTGGATCTCGAGGAACTCCCCGTCGTCCACGACGAGGCGCACGACGTCGCGCATGTCGTAGGGCTTGTTGGGGTTGTCGGGGACCACGTGGTCGAGCTCCTCGTCCATCCGCAGGGGATCGTCGGTGGGCTGCACACGGGGAGTGGTACCGAGGTTGTTGGAGGGTAGAAAGCTCAACAGGTAGCGACAGTCCTCGAGGCAGGCGTCCTCGTCGGCGGAGGCGAAGTGGGCGACGCCGGACTTGGTGTTGTGGGTCATCGCCCCGCCGAGCTCCTCGAAGCCGACCTCCTCGCCGGTGACCGTCTTGATTACGTCGGGGCCGGTGATGAACATGTGGGAGGTCTCGGCGACCATGAAGATGAAGTCGGTGATCGCCGGCGAGTACACCGCCCCGCCGGCGCAGGGTCCCATCACGAGGCTGATCTGCGGGATCACCCCCGAGCAGCGGACGTTGCGCAGGAAGACATCGCCGTAGGAGCCCAGCGAGACCACGCCCTCCTGGATGCGGGCACCGCCGGAGTCGTTGATGCCGATCATCGGGCAGCCGATCTTGGCGGCGAGGTCCATGATCTTGCACATCTTCTCGCCCATCACCTCGCCGAGGGAGCCTCCGAAGACGGTGAAGTCCTGGCTGAACACGCACACCCGACGACCTTCGATTGTGCCGTGGCCTGTGACCACCGCGTCGCCCCAGGGGCGGTTCTTCTGCATCTCGAACTCGTAGGTGCGGTGGCGCACAAAGGTGTCGAGCTCCTGGAAGGAGCCCGGGTCGAGCAGCTTCTCTACGCGCTCCCGCGCTGTGTACTTGCCGCGCGCGTGCTGCTTCTTCTCCGCCTCCGGGGCCGAGTGCAGCGCTGCGGTGCGCAGCTCCTGCAACTGCGCGAGCTTCTCCTCATATGTCTCGGGTGCCTTCTCGCGCATCATCATCGGGCGCCCGATCTTATCCGCGCCGCGCTCTCGCAGCCATCTTTAGGGGCGATTTCGCCGCAAGATTTTTTCACGTGTGGCGAAGCTAGCCGCGCGAAAACGGCCGGTGATGCGCCGCTCCGAGACGGTCGAGTACGTCGCTGAGCAACGTCGCATCCTGCTCCGCCAGCGCCTCCTCGATCTCGGCGAGCTCGGCGGCGAGATCTGTTGGCTCCGTCTGGGGTTGCTCTGTGATGGGCTGCTCTGCGGTGGGCTGCTCCGCGGTGGGCTGCTCCGCGGTGGGCTCCTCTGCGGTGGGCTGCTCGGCAACAGGCGCCTCAGCTTGGGGCTGCTCGGGTTCGGGCTCGGCTACGGGCTGCTCCTTTTTGCGGCGCCTGAAAAGCCGCGTGAAGAACCCTGGGCGTGGTTCGGGGGCCGTCTCCTCGCTCGCTGTTGGTTCTGGATCGCGCGCCTCGGCTACTGCCGGAATTGGATTAGGCTCTGCGGCTGCAGCTGGTGCCGATTCGGGCTCCTCGGCTGTCGTGAGCGCGGGCTCGGTCCTCTCGGCGGCGGGCTCGACCCCCTCGGTGGCTGGGGGTGTTGAATCGGGCTCCTCGGCTGCCGTCGGAAGTGGATCGGGCTCAGGGGAGGCGTCAGCGTCGGGCGGGGGCTCCTTGCGGGTGATGGAGAGCGTGACTTTGGTTCCCCACCCGGAGGGCTTGAGGCGCACGGCCCCGTGGACGGAGTCGGCCTCCCACTCGACGGTGGTCTCGGGCTCGATGCGGGCGATGCGGATCTCGCCGAAGTGGCCGAGATGCCGCGCAAGGGAGGCGGGGTCGCTGAGCTCGGCCCACAGCTCGGGGGGAGACTTGACGAGGGTGCGCTGGACTTCGGAGGAGGCCATCGCCCAATGTTTCGAGCGGGGCGTCCGGACTCCTTCAGCAGTACGAAGCGCATTCTCAGCGGGAGTGGAGATGTGCTAGGTGGTGTACAATGGTGTCGTGGGCCGTACGCAGGTATACCTTGGAGCGGAGGAGCTCGAGCTCCTCGATCGCGCGGCGCGCGCTGTCGGTGCCTCCCGCTCGGAGCTGATTCGCCGGGCGATCAGGGAGGCGTTTGGAGCTGGCGGCAAGGCGGACAGGGGGAGAGCGCTTGCGGCCAGTGCGGGCTCGTGGCAGGGTAGGGGGTTCACGGGTGCGGAGTACGTGGATGCGATGCGGGGCGATCTCAACGACCGTCTGCGGCGCCTCGGTCTCGAGTGAAGCTGCTTGATACGGCCGTCGCGGTCGACCACCTTCGCGGCTTCGAGCCCGCGGTGAAGCTGCTGGAGGGACTGAGCGAGGGGGATGAGCTGCTCGCGGCAAGCGAGCTCGTCCGCTTCGAGCTGCTCGCAGGCGTGGGCCCCGACGAGCTGGAGGCTTTGGGGCAGTTCTGTTCGGCGCTGATCTGGTTGGCCGTCGATCGGGATGTGACCCGGACCGCGGGCTCACTGGCGCGCAAGTTTCGCGGGGCGTACAGCGGGATCGACGATATCGACTACCTGGTTGCCGCGACCGCGATTGTGTTCGAGGCCGACTTGCTCACGACCAACGTGCGCCACTTCCCGATGCTCGACGGTCTTCGGTCTCCCTACTGACACGCCGGCGATCAACAGGAGCTCGGGTCAATCGTCCCGATGCTCGACGGTCTTCGGTCTCCCCGACTGACTGGCAGTCTCAGGCGGCGACGCGTTCGCGTGAGGTCCGAACGAGGCCTCGCTCGTCCAGCAGCTCGGCGATCTGCACGGCGTTGGTGGCGGCGCCCTTGCGGAGGTTGTCGGCGACGATCCAGAGATCGAGGGCGCGCTCGTGGCCGGGGTCGCGGCGGATACGCCCGACGAACACGTCGTCCTTGCCGGCGGCGTGGATTGCGAGCGGATAGAGCGCAGCGGCGGGGTCGTCGAGCACGGTGACGCCGGGCGCGGCGGCGAGCAGCTCGCGGGCGTGCTCGGGCGAGAGGTCGCGGCGGGTCTGCACGTTGACGGCCTCGGAGTGTCCGTTGACGACGGGCACGCGCACGCAGGTGGCGCTGACGCGGATCGCGGGGTCGCGGAGGATCTTGCGGGTCTCGTTGATGAGCTTGCGCTCCTCGTCGGTGTGGTCCTCGCCGGGGGCGAAGGAGCCGGCGTGGGGGAGGGCGTTGAAGGCGATCTGGTGCGCGTAGGAATGGGGGGGCTCGATCTGGCGTTCGTGGAGGAGGGCGTGGGACTGATCGAGGAGCTCGTCCACGGCGGCCTTGCCGGTGCCGGAGACGGCCTGGTAGGTGGAGATCACGAGCCGCTCGATCCCGGCGGCATCGTGGAGGGGCTTGAGGGCGACGACCATCTGCATGGTGGAGCAGTTGGGGTTGGCGACGATCCCGCGGTGAGTGTCGAGCGCATCGGGGTTGACCTCGGCGACGACCAACGGCACGTCCTCGTGCATGCGCCAGCGCGAGGAGTTGTCGACCACCACGGCGCCCGCGTCGGCGAAGCGGGGCGCCCACTCCCCCGAGGTGGAGCCCCCAGCGGAGAAGAGCGCGAGGTCGAAGCCCTGGATGGCCTCCTCGCTGAGTGCCTGGACGGTGAGGTCGCCGCCGTCCGGCGCGGCGCCTTCGAGCACGCGCCCGGCGGAGCGCTCGGAGGCGAAGGGAACGACCTCGCGCGCGGGAAACGCTCGCTCGCGCAACAGGCTCAGCATCAGCGAGCCGACCTGTCCGGTGGCGCCGACGACGGCGACGCGATAGCTCCTGGCACTCATGGTGGGTCAAAGGGTACCGAGGCTCGGTGTACGGTTGGCGGGCTCCGGGGGCATGGCTTGGATTCGTTGCGAAACGAAAATTCCGCGGGTGGAGGTGCCTACAACTAGGGCTTGATGGCCATGAAGAGGATCGTGACGAGCACAAGCGCGCTGAGCGCGGTGCCGACGATCGTGAGGCGGCGAGCGAGCGCCTGGTACTCGTCGCTCATTGCGATCTCGCCGTCTCCGGCGGCGGCGACATCGCGGGCGGCGATCTGCTCGGCGCGTTTGGCGGTGGGGATCATCACGGCGCCGACGAGCGCGCCGATGACGACGACGGCGCCGAGCCCCCACTGGACGAAGAACTGGCTCCAGAGGTGTCCGTCGCTGGCGAGGTAGATGCCGGCTAGCACGACGAGCAGCAGCCCGGGATTGATGAGATAGCGCTCGATGGTGTACTCGACCCGGTGCATCAAGGGCAGCCCGCGGGGGTCGTGGTTGGCGGCGACGATGAACATCATGGGGTAGGCGAAGGTGACCCCGAAGGCGACCACGACGGCCATGATGTGTACGGCGAGGACGATTTCGTAGAGCGAGGCTGCGGGGGTCACGGAGGAGACCCTACCCGGCCTGGCGTGTGGTGATACATCGGGGGCACGTCTCAGAACGTGGGGGCGTACTTCCCGAACACGTCCTGCATGGCCGCGCAGACCTCGCCCAACGAGCAGCGGTCCTTGAGGGCCTGGCGGATGGGGGGCAGCAGGTTCTCGCTTCCGCGCGCCACCGTGCGCAGCTCCTCCAAGCGGCGCTCGACCAAGGCGTGGTCGCGGTCGGCCTTGAAGGCGGTGAGGCGGGCGACCTGTTCGCGCTCTGACTGGGGGTCGACGCGGAGGAGGTCGGGGACCTCGATGTCGTCCTCCTGGAACTTGTTGACACCGACGACGATGTCCTGGGCGATGCGGTAGCGCTCCTGGTAGCCCCAGGCGGACTCGTCGATCTCACCGGTGATGAACTCGATCGCGTTGACGGATCCGCCGAGGGTGTCGACCTTGCCGATGAGCTCGAGGGCGCGACTTTCGATCTCGTCGGTGAGGGACTCGACGAGGTAGGAGCCGGCGAAGGGGTCGACGGTGTCGGCGGCGCCGGACTCGTGGGCGAGGATCTGCTGGGTGCGCAGGGCGATCTTGGCGGCGTGCTCGGTGGGCAGCGCGAGGGCCTCGTCGAAGCCGTTGGTGTGCAGCGACTGGGTGCCCCCGCAGACGGCGGCGAAGCCCTGGAGGGCGACGCGGACGATGTTGTTCTCGGGCTGCTGGGCGGTGAGGGTGACGCCGCCGGTCTGGGTGTGGAAGCGCAGGGTCAGGGAGCGGGGATCGAGGGCGCCGAAGCGCTCGTGCATGATGTGGGCCCACATGCGGCGGGCGGCGCGGAACTTGGCGACCTCCTGGAAGACGTTGTTGTGTCCGTTGAAGAAGAAGGCGAGGCGGGGAGCGAAGTCGTCGACGTCGAGCCCGGCGTCGATGGCGGCCTGAACGTAGGCGATGCCGGAGCAGAGGGTGAAGGCGACCTCCTGGACGGCGGAGCAGCCCTTCTCGCGGAAGTGGTAGCCGGAGATGGAGATGGTGTTCCATTTGGGGACGCACTGGTGGCAGTACTGGAAGAGGTCGGTGGTGAGCCGCATGGTGGGGATGGGGGGGTAGATGTAGTTGCCGCGCGCGATGTACTCCTTGAGGACGTCGTTCTGGGTGGTCCCGCGGAGCGCCTGAGGGGGCACGCCCTGCTCCTCGCCGACGAGCTCATACAGCAGGAGGAGGCAGGCGGCGGGGGCGTTGATGGTCATCGAAGTCGATACCTGGTCGAGGGGGATGCCGTCGAAGGCGGTGCGCATGTCCTCGATCGTGTCGATCGCCACCCCGGTGCGCCCGACCTCGCCGAGGCAGCGGGGGTTGTCGGAGTCCAACCCGAGCTGGGTGGGAAGGTCGAAGGCCATCGAAAGCCCGGTGGAGCCCTTGGAGAGGAGGTAGCGGTAGCGCTGGTTGGACTCGCGGGCGGAGGCGTAGCCGGCGTACTGGCGCATGGTCCAGAGCTGGCGGCGGTACATCTCGCGGTGCACACCGCGGGTGTAGGGAAACTCACCGGGTTCGCCGAGGTCGAGTTCGGGGGGGAGGTCCGCCTCGGTGTAGAGCTCGGAGATCTCGATCCCCGAGTCGGTGTAGCGACGGGGATCGTCAGGCCCCACGATGGGGGCGACGGTGAGGCGCTCGGAATCCTCGCCCTCTGAACCGGTCCCGGGGTCTCGGTGCACGGTGGCCATGAGAACTGAATGATAAGAGCCCCGCCCTCCGGGGTGGCTCCCGCCGGACGCACGGGCGCGCGGCGGTGGAGGCTGGCGCGGCGCGGGGGAGTGGTCTCTGGATGGCGTGGCACGCGTAGGACGGCGCTCGCGGTGGGGGGGCGCGCGGGCTTTGCGGCCGGTATCCTGGGCCGATGGCTACTTGCCTGGTGACCGGGGGCGCGGGCTTCCTGGGCTCGCATTTGTGCGACGAGCTGCTGGCGCGCGGTCACAGGGTGATCTGCGTGGACAACCTGGAGACGGGCTCGCTGGCGAACATTGCGCACATCCGGGATGCGGAGCGGTTCGTGCACCTGGGGGTGGACATCATCGACCCGTACTTCGTGGAGGAGGCGGTGGACTTCGTCTACCACCTGGCTTCGCCGGCGTCGCCGATCGACTACCTGCGGCTGCCGCTGCACACGTTGAAGGTGGGCTCTTACGGCACCCACCACACGCTGGG
The DNA here is from genome assembly GCA_963747875.1 of uncultured Solirubrobacterales bacterium. Classification (GTDB taxonomy): domain Bacteria; phylum Actinomycetota; class Thermoleophilia; order Solirubrobacterales; family Solirubrobacteraceae; genus Palsa-744. The sequence goes on along the minus strand of CAVVGU010000001.1, from coordinate 2,188,943 downwards.
CCTGGCGAAGGCGAAGCGGGCGCGCTTCCTGATCGCCTCGACGAGCGAGGTGTACGGCGATCCGAAGGAGCACCCGCAGTCGGAGTCCTACTGGGGCCATGTGAACCCGATTGGTCCGCGGGGGGTGTACGACGAGGCGAAGCGCTACGCGGAGGCGTTGACGATGGCCTACCACCGCCAGCAGGGGGTGGATACGGCGATCATCAGGATCTTCAACACGTATGGCAGCCGGATGCGCCCGCACGACGGGCGGGCGATCCCGACGTTTCTACGCCAGGCGCTGGCGAACCGCCCGATCACGGTGTTCGGAGCGGGAGCGCAGACGCGGTCGTTCTGTTACGTGAGTGATCTGATTGCGGGGATGATCGCGCTGGCGGAGTCGGGGTATCACGAGCCGGTGAACATCGGCAACCCGGATGAGTTCACGCTGCTGGAGCTGGCGGAGACGGTGCGGGAGCTGACGGGGTCGAGCTCGGAGATCGTGTTTGAGGCGCTGCCGGTGGATGACCCGCAGCAGCGCAGGCCGAACATTGCGCTGGCGCGGGAGCTGCTGGGGTGGTCCCCGAAGGTACCGCTGCGGGAGGGGTTGGAGCGGACGATCAGCGAGTCGGGGATTGAGGTTTTGGTCGGTTAGGGGTGTGTCCGATCGGGGAACCTCACTTGGTGATCTTCGTGAGACCCTCGATGAAGAAGTGTGTGGGCCCGTTCGCGAAAGGGCCGTTCGCGAAAGGCCCGCTCGCAAACGAGGCGCTCGCGCACGCGTTTGGGAAAAAGCGCCCGATTCTCTCCAGAACGCGTCGCGACCGCTACATCTGCGAGTCTGAGGCGTTGTGAACGGCGAGATGGCAAGTTCCACGAAGGCGCCTGCCCCGCCAGTGGACGCCCAGCCGCTGGAGATACCGATCCTTTCGGAGGCGACGATCCGTAGGGAGCCGTCGGATCGGGACATGCGCCGCAAGCCGGCGCCGGCGATCTCGTTCCTGCTGCGGGCGGAGACGGCGCGCAGGGCGGCGCGGGTGCTGACGCTGCTGGCGCTGGACCTGGTGGGGCTGTCGCTGGCGATCTTCACGGCGCTGGCGCTGAAGGAAGGGGTGCATGGCCATTTCGACGCGTCGAATGCGTACGGGGAGACGAAGCAGAACCTGGCGTTTGTGTATCTGGTGACGGCGCTGTTGTTCGCGCGCTCGGGGCTGTATGCGACACGGGCGCAGCGGCCGGGGCTGACGCGGATCGTGGGGGGGCTGTTCCAGGTGGCGTTTGTGGCGGCGCTGTTTGCGGTGATCAGTGGGGAGCACTTCTCGAGTTACTACATCTTCTGGGGCTCGCTGGCGTTGGCGCTGGTGTATGTGCCGCTGCTGCGCTACTCCTATGAGCGGGCGACGGGGGCGATGTTGAGGGTGGCGGGGCGGGAGCGGCGGGCGGTGCTGGTGGGCACGGGGGGCCACATCAGGGAGGTGGCGAGGGCGCTGGGGGACGCGCCCCACTCGCGGGTGGAGGTGGTGGGGTTCATCTCACCGCGGGCGCTGCCGTCGAACGGCTTGCGCTCGTTGGGTTCGCTGGGGGACCTGGACGGGGTGCTGGAGCGGGAGGGGGTGGACGAGGTGATCATCGCGGACCCGGACTTCCCGCAGGGGGAGGCGGTGGAGCTGGTGGACCGCTGTCACCGGCGGGGGGTGAGGGTGCGGATTGCGCCGTCGACGATGGAGATCTTGATTCACAGAGCGGAGTTCGTGCCGGGGGAGTCGGTGCCGCTGTTCGAGTTGAAGCCACCGGTGTTCGAGGGGATCGACTTCGTGTTGAAGCGGACGTTCGACATGGTGGGGGCAACCGTGTTGCTGATCGTGCTGAGCCCGCTGCTGGGGGCGATCTGGGTGGCGGTGCGGGCGACGTCGCGGGGTCCTGCGCTATATCGCTCCAGACGCCAGGGGATTGGGGAGCGGCCGTTTGCGTGCTTGAAGTTCCGCACGATGCAGGTGGACTCGGAGCACAGGCAAGCGGACCTGGAAGCGTTGAACGAGGCGTCGGGGGCGCTGTTCAAGATCCGGGAGGACCCGCGGCTGACCCGTGTGGGGCGTGTGTTGCGGCGGTTCTCGCTGGATGAGCTGCCGCAGCTGGTGAATGTGCTGCGGGGGGAGATGTCGCTGGTGGGCCCGCGGCCGCTGCCGGAGCGGGACTTCGAGATGCTGGAGGAGTGGCACCGCAAGCGCTACCTGGTGCTGCCGGGGATCACGGGGCTGTGGCAGGTGTCGGGCCGGGCGGAGCTGGACTTCGACGACTTGGTGCACCTGGACTTCCTGTACCTGGAGCATTGGTCGCTGGCGGTGGATCTGACAATCCTCCTGAAGACGATCCCCGCGGTGCTCTCGCGCCGGGGGGCGTACTGAGCCAGCCTCCCCGGCTGTACGTTCGCGCCGGGGGGCGTACTGATCCGATCTCATCGAGGGGTTCTGCTTTTGAGATCGTCCGCGCGGCGGGGGGCTCGACTTGGGTGTGGTGGCGCGGGGCTTCCGTGCCCCGCGACGGCGGGCGCTCAGCCCAACGGGCGTGAGGCCCGGAGCCCGGGGCGGGGGCGCTTGCTCCAAGTGGTGACGCACTCGCGACCGGGCTCGGCGAGGGCGCGCCGATAGACATCCCAGGTGGCGCGAGCGGCGTCCTCCCAGCTCCAGGCGGGGGGGCGGGGGGCGGGCCGGGTGGCGGCTTGGGCGGCGTCGATGAGCGAGGGGAAGTCGCCGCTCGCGACGAAGGTGGCGCGCTCGGCGAGAACCTCGCGCAGAGCGGGGGCCTCGCAGGCGGCGATGGGGGTACCGCAGGCGAGGGCCTCGACGGGGGGCTGCCCGAAGCCGTCGTCTTCGGAGTGCATGAGGAGGGCGTGGGCGCCGCTGTAGATCGCGGCGAGGTGCTCGTCGGGGACGTGGCCGGTGAGGGTGACGTCGGGAAGCTCGTGGGCCCAGGGGCGGGTGGGGCCGACGAGCACGAGGGGCAGCTCGCGGGGGGCGGCGGCGAGCGCGGCGAGATGGCGGCGGGGGTTGGGTTGCTGGAGGCAGCCGACCCACACGAGGTAGCGCTCGGGGAGGCTGTAGCGCTGGCGCACGGCGGCGACCTCGTGCTCGGGGCGCTGGTACATGACGGGGTCGGGGGCCTCGGGGATCACGACGATGCGCTCACGGTGCAGACCGAGCTGGGTGACGGCGTCGTGGGCGGCGGCGTGGGTGGGGACGATGACGTGCATGGCGCGCTGCACGGCGAGATGGCGCAGGCGGGGGCGTAGGCCTCCGGAGCGCAGCCGTTCGGAGGGGCGCTTGAGCGCGGAGAGGTCGTGCAGGGTAACGACCATGGGGCAGGGGCTGTGCAGCATGGCTCCCTGCATCCAGGGGGTGTGGAAGACGTCGACGCCGCGGGGGCGGTTGGCTTCGAGCACGACGTCGTTCTCGGAGGCGGTGTCGCGGAGGGCTGCGAGTAGGCAGCGGGAGTGGCGCCCGACTCCCCGTGGGTCGGCGATGGGGCGCCTGTCGAAGGCGACCCTCACGGTCGATCGTGGCCCTTCACGTCACTCCCCAGGACGTGCACGGGGGCCACATTAGTGGTTTTGCATCGAGAGCGATAGGGATGAGAGCGTAGTTGCCGCTCTGTGCGAGCTCTAGGGGGCTGCGCGCGTCGCGTCAACGGTTCGTGGCTCCGTCGCGGGGGGCTGGCGTCGTCTCGCTGGGGGCTCTCTGTCTGGGGTTGCGGGCTGGGCGGGTCGCCCTCCTGCCTATAGCCTTCCCAGGCGGATGCCCGGGCGCGAGTACCACGAGAGCCTGTGGGAGGCGATCCCGGAGGGGGTGCGGCCGGCGGACATGGAGGCGCGCTTGGCCTTCGTGCTCGAACAGGTGGGGGTGGGGGCGAGGGTGCTGGACGTGGGGTGCGGGGAGGGGTGGTTTACCGCAGCGCTGGTGCGGGCGGGGCGGGAGGCGGTGGGGATCGATGTGGCGCGGGAGCCGTTGCGTCGTGCGCGTGCCCGGGAGGAGCGTCTGGGGAGGCAGGTACCCGATCTGCGTTGCGTTCCCGTGGCGGGAGGGTGGCCGCTGGAGGACGTGAGCTTCGACGCGGTGTGGGCGGGGGAGGTGGTGGAGCACGTGGAGGACACCGCGGGGTGGCTCTCGGAGGTGCGCCGGGTGCTGCGCTCGGGCGGTGCGCTGGTGCTGAGCACGCCTGCGCACCCGTGGTCGAGGCGCCTTGCGTTGGGTCTCTCGGGGCGGGCGTTTGAGTCCCATTTCGATCCGCGCTCTGACCACGTGCGCTTCTATACGCGCGGGAGCCTGGTGGCGCTGTTGGAGGACTTTGGCTTCGAGCGGATCGAGACCCGCGGTCTCGGTGGCCCTCCGGGAGCGCGGCGCACGCTGCTGGCGACGGCGCGGCGGGCGCGCTTCTGAGGTTCAGGGGGCGCCGGCTCCGGAGGCGCCGGTCACTGAGGGGGCGCCGGCTCCCGAGGCGCCGGTCCCCGAGGGGGCGCCTTCCCCCGCGGCGGCAGTCCCGCCGCTGTTACTGGCTTCGCGCAGGGCTTGGAGGTAGTCGTTCTGGATGCTGAGCAGTTCGGCGTTTTCGGCGATGCTCGCACGGGGGGCGACGGCCTCGGGGTTGAGGTAGACGGCGGCGCGCAGCGCATCGAGTGCGGCGCGGGGCTGGCCGGTGCGCAGGTAGTACTCGCCGAGGGCCTGCCAGGTCTGGTAGTTGGAGGGCTGGAGGTGCACGGCGCGCTCGAAGGTGGCCTGGGCGGGGGCGGACTCGCCGGCTCCCTCCTGCACGGAGGCGAGCGTGAGCAGCGCCTTGGCGGAGACGGGGTCGCGGCTGACGGCGGTGTGGGCGGCGCTGAGCGCGGCGGCGGGGCTGCGGGCGATCAGGGCGAGCGCTTCGTTGGAGGCGTCGACGGAGCGCTGGGGTTGCCACTCAGTCCAGGCGGCGAGCAGCGCGAAGAGCACCACGGCGAGCGCGATTGCGCCGCGCAGGGGCCCGATTTCGTGCAGTGATTGCAGGCGCGGGCGCTGATCGGGGGCCAGCGCGTCGGAGGCGCCCACGGCGACACTGCCGGTGGGGGCGACGAATGCCTCGGGGGCGAGAGAGGCAGCCGGAGGAGCAGGCCCTCCCGGAGGGGCAGGTACCGCAGGAAGGCCGGGCATCGCAGAAGGGGCTGGCATCGCCGAGGGGGCTGGCATCGCCGAGGGGGCTGGCATGGCCGAGGGGGCAGGCATGGCCGAGGGGGCAGGCATCGCCGAGGTTCCCGATGCGTCCGGGGTGGCGACCGCCCGCGTGCCCCAGAGCGGTCCGCGGCCGGCGAGCCAGCCGGCGCAGAGCAGAGCGACGAGGGCGTTGCCGGGGACGTACCAGGTCCAGTCCACGGAGGAGTGGATGCCGAAGGTGACCACGAGGCAGAGCATGGTGAGCAGCCCGATCCGCTCGGCGGTGTAGAGGCGCTCGGCGGAGGGGGGTCTCGCAAGCGCTCGCCAACGCCAGCCGCTCCAGCGCCGGTCGAAGGGATGGGTGGGTCGCCCGGCGGCGGTGAGCCAGACGCCGAAGAGGGCGAGCACGACCAGCAGGCCGAGGAGGCCGAGATCGGCGAGGGTCTGCACGATGAAGCCGTGTGCCTGCCCGACGTCGAGCACCTCGGTGCGGTAGCGCAGGCGGGCGGTTTCGTAGCCGTTGGCGCCGACGCCGATGAGGGGGTTGTCCTTGAAGATCTCCAGCGCCTCATTCCAGTAGCGGGCGCGCACGCTGCCGATCGCGGTGAGACGCCCGGGGCCGTTGGTGGGCACGGGGGCGTTGGGGTTGGTGAGTGTGCTGGCTGCGTGGGAGATGCTTCCGACGAGGCCGCGGTGGCTCGCGGCGAGCGCCCCGACGAAGGCGATCGCGAGGATCGCGAGCAGGCTCAGCAGCGCGGTGCCGGCGCGCCTGCGGGTCTTCGGCGAGGGCGCCCGGCGGCCGGTGAAGAAGCCGATGGCGATCCCGGCGAGCGTGAGCGCGAGCAGCACCGCGAGCAGCAGCACGCCGAGCTGATGCCCAGCCTGGACGCGGGCGGCGAGCGGGATGTCGTCGGTGGTGAGGGTGTGCTTGGAGAAGTCCCAGGCGATCACGACACCGGCGCCGAGGCCACCGACCCCGAGCACTGCGGCGCCGCGCAGGCGCAGGGGGATCAGGCAGAACCACAGCGCGAGCCCCACCAGCAGTGCGACGAGGGAGCCGCGGGAGTAGGCGAGCATCACGGTGACCAGCAAGAGGCCCATGGCGGGGTAGGCGAGCGCGGTCAACAGCAGGTTTCCGGCGCGGCGCGCCCCCAGCCACATGCAGCCGATCGCGCCCAGCGCGGCGGCGAGTCCAACTGCGTTCCAGTAGCCGAAGGGCTGACGCAGCCGCGCGTAGGAGCGCCCGATTTCCGAGCCGATCTCGTTGGGGAAGACCTTGGTGAGCAGGGCATAGGCGCAGACGATCACGGCGGCCAGCAGGACTCCGCCGAGAACGGCCGGCCAGCGCGCGGGGGTGGCACGGGCGAGCAGCACGGCGAGGGCGAGGGCACCGCTGTAGGCGAACAGGGTCGAGGCGTCCTGCCAGCTGGCGTCGGGCTGCACCGACCAGACCACCGACAGGGCGGAGAGAGCGGCGAGGGCGAGCAACAGGCCGATCGACCACAGGCCGTACGTGGGGCGCCCGGGGGGGGTGAGCAGGATGGCTGCCGCCACCCCCAGGCCGCAGCCGAGCGTGAGGAAGATCTCGACCGGGGTGATCGTGGCGAGGTTCAACCCTCCGTCGGCGAGGAAGGTGGCGAGGCAGAGAACCCCCGCGATCAGCAGGGTAGGACCGGCGCTGAGCAGGAGCGTCGGCAGCCTCCTCGGAGGTGCGCTGCGCTCCCAGCGTGGGGGCGGGGAGGGGGGGCTGGAGGACTTTTCTTCGCGGACTACGGGGAGGGGCGCCACCGCGGTGGACATCTCAGTCGAGTGGTGAGTGCTCGCCCGCCCGGCGATCGCGGACACGATCGCGAACGACGCGGACGAGCAGCAGTAGGGCGCAGGCGAGTAGGAGCGCGAGCAGTGCGATGAGCGGTGTGGGGAGGGTGCTGAACGCGGAGGCGATGTCGACGTGGACGACCCCCGGATGTATCACTTCGCCGCCGACGTGGACAGGGGAGGAGCTCGCGTGGGCGGCGTGTTCGAGGGTGCGCTGTTCGGTGGGGGTGGGGGCCGCGATGGAGGAGCTGCTCGCGCCGGGCCCTCCACCGGTGCTGTCGCCGGAACCGCCGTGGGCGGCGGCGGCGAGCTGCGCTTTCTGAATGAGGTCGGGGCAGGGGGAGTACTCGGCGAGTTCGGCGGGCATCTGTTTGAGGGCCTGGCTGTACGCCTGGGGGCTGTAGCCGGTGGGCAGAGTGCCGTTGTTGCAGACTTCGAGGATCTTCGTGGCTTCGCTCGCGCCCGCGGGGGTGGCGCCGGCGAGCAGCAGGAGTAACGCCGCAGCCAGCGCGAGCGCGGGGCGACGCAGGACCCTGCGCCCCCAGCGGGAATCGCCGCGAGGCGCGTGTCGGTCGGGCCCGGCGTGCCGGTGGCGGTGGTGGGTGTGCACACGGTGGCGCCCCATTGCGGACCCTGCGAATGAGCGGGGTGAGAGTGTCTTTGGACTCGCCAAGCGGTGCACGCTACCAGTGCCCCCCGCGGGAAAGCCCGAGGCTGTCGAGCGCGCTCGAGAACCCCCGCGCCCAGGCGTCGTGGGTGTAGGCACGCACATCTTCCGCCCCTGCGGCCCCGAGGCGGGCGCGTAGGGCGCGATCGGCGGCGAGCTGCCGCAGCGCGCCGGCCAACGCGCGGGGATCTCCGGCGGGTACGACGAGGCCGTTGCGCCCGTCGTGCACGAGTCCACCGGCGACGGCTCCCACGGCGTCGCTTGCGATCACTGGAAGGCTGCGGTTCATCGCCTCGTTGACAACCAACCCCCAGGGCTCGCGGAAGGTGCGGGTGGCGATCGAGGGCACAACGAGAACGTTGGCGGCGGCGTACATGCTGCGCAGCTGGGTGGGGGGAACGGGGTCCAGGCAGATCATCCCTTGCGGGACACCCCCACCCGCAGCTCCACGGGGGGCGCCTCGGCCTGTGGGTTCGGGGGGGACGCTTTGACTTGTGGGTTCGGGGAGTGCGCCTTGGTCTATGGGTTTGGGCGGGGCGCCTTGGTCTATGGGTTCGGGCGGGGCGCTTTGGTCTGTGGGTTCGGGCGGGGCGCTTTGGTCTGTGGGTTCGGGCGGGGCGCTTTGGTCTGTGGGTTCGGGCGGGGCACCTCCACCTGCGGACTCGCACGGGGCCGCCCCGCCGGCGAGGATCGGGGGGAGGGATTAGACGATCCTTGCATCGACGGGGGCAGCCTCCGCGCGAGCGACGTGCCGCGCCACGCCGCGCCGCCGGCGGAGACCCAAGGGGGGTCGGATCCCACACCGACGAGGACGAGCGCGGCGGAGGGTACGCGGAGGCCGGACTCTAGCCAGGCCTCCCGAAGCACCCCGAATCCCTTTTCCCGAACGGGGCGACCTGCAAACAGGAACTTCACGGCGGCCCCCTCGGGCCAGGGGGGGTCCGCGGGGGGCCCGATATCAGGTGCGGTGAGCGGGTGGGACCAAAACGCGTTGTCGACCGATTGCGGTGCGACGTGTACGTTGCGGGCCCCGTGGGCGCGCACGTAGGCGCTGACGTGGGGTCCGTAGGTGACAACGGCGTCTGCGGAGCGGTAGAGGCGCAGCAGTGCGAGGTAGCTGAGGCTGTGCGCCGCGGTGCGGGGGTGCGCCCAGAGCGCACTCCAGAGGATCACGGGGATCCGGGCGCGCCGCGCGCCGGCCCACGCGCCGGGCAGCGCGAGCCGTCCGCCGGCGGAGACCACGACGGCGCGGTGGCGTCCGGAGGCGGCCAGCGCGGCGACGTCGCGCTGGCGAATATGCCGGTGGGGGAACGGGAAATCTTCCGTCACCCCCACCCCTCCGTGCTGGGAGGGACCCCCGAACAGCGCGAACTCCACATCCTCGCGCTCATGCAGCAGCGCAAAGGCCCCCACCCGATCAAAGGGGGCGTGCCCGGTGACGAACAGCATGGGCTTCATCGAGCCTCCCCTCCACCTTGCAGGAGAAACGGCTTGCACCTTGGGTATCCCTGCGCCGCGCTCCTCAACAACTCCCTAACTCTGCTGGCATGGAAGAGCCAGCAACCTCGGCCGGCAAGCCTGATAGGCCGCGGTGGCCGATACGCGTGGTGGCGCAGCTCATCGACGAACAGCACGGGCCTGCTGGCCGCTCTCCGATCGGTCGCGGAGCCTGTCATTGCCAGTGGTTGACGGGAGGGGCGGGCTGGCCCAGCTGCCCGCGGCCCCGTGGAAGGGATGCGGCGCGAATGCGGGGGGTTGGGGCGGGGAGAGCTCATCGCAACGCGTGGGCGTAAGCGGCGAGGGTCTCCTCGCCGCAGCGCTCCCAGGTGAAGTTGGCGGCGACTGTGGCACGTGCGCGGCGGCCGGCCTCACGGAGACGGTGGGGGTCGGAGAGGAGCTCGTCGATGCGCTGGGTGAGACGCTCGATGTCTCCGGGGGGGACGAGCACGAAACCGTCGCCGGCGGCGGCGATCTCCTCGGGCCCGGGCTCCCCGCGGCAGCCGATCGCGGGGAGGCCGCTGGCCATCGCCTCGATGTAGGCAACGCCGAAGGCCTCCTCGGTGGAGGGCATCGCGAACAGGGTGCAGCGTCGTACGCGCTCGATCGCCTCGGCGGGGGGCAGGGCTCCGCACATCTGTACCCGCTCGGCCACCCCGAGCCGCGCAGCGAGTCCTTCGAGGGCGATCCGCTCGGGGCCGTCGCCGACGATCGTGTAGCGCAACTGGGGATACCGGGGGGCGAGCACGGCGAGCGCGCGCAGCACATCGCGGTGGCGCTTGCGCGCGACGAGGTGCCCGGCGGTGACGAGGGAGGGCGACTCGTCGCGTCGCATCCCTGCTCCCGGGAGGTCGGCCCCGAGGTGCACGACGCGCACATCGGCCGCCCCGTGGGCGGTGGCGAGCTCGGCGATGCCGCGACTGTTGGCGAGCACGACGCGGGCGGCGCCGAGTCCCCGGGCGACGGCCTCTCGCCCGGCGGGGGAGCGGGGGGCTGTGTAGAGGACGTCGCCCCCGTGTACGGAGACGACAAGGGGCACATTGAGCCCGGCGCGGCGCACGGCGTCCCCGGCGGGAATGGCGTTATGGGCGTGGATCAGATCGAAGCCGGCGCGCCGGCGCAAGCGGCGCAGGGCGGCACCGAGCGGGGGCGCGGCCCAGGCGCTCCATGAGGGGTAGGAGCGATCGCGGGGTGGGGAGAGGTAGGGGACGTACGTGACGGAGAGGCCGTCGAGGTCCTGTCGCCGCGGCTCGCGCAGCAGGCCTCCAAGCGAGCGCGCGGCCCCGTGGGCGCCCGCGTGCAGTGCGGCGCGGGGCGGGATGAGGCGGTGCAGGACGAGCACGTGTACCTCCGCCCCAGCGTCCCGCGCGGCGAGCGCCTGCCGGTGAGCCCAGACCCCCAGCACGGGGTCGCCGCGGCGGGGGTAGAACTCGGCTACGACGGCGACCTTCACCAGTGGCGGTGGGTGGTGAGGGTGGTTTGGGCTTCGCGGGCCTTGACGTAGGGCCGCTCGGCGAGCAGGGCGCGGGCCTCGGCGACGGCTGCGTGGCGTGAGTAGGCATCCCCCGCGGGGGCGGCGGAGTGGCGGATCGCGAGCGCGTCGAGGATCCCGCAGCGCCACCCTTGCTGGCGGGCGAGTGCGGCCCAGTGCAGGTCGAGGCCCCACCCCATGCGCAGGCCGGGGGGAAAGGGGAGCAGGGCGGAGTAGGTGGTGCGGGCGAAGGCGGTGACGGGCCCGATCTCCACGAATGGCGTCTCACGCGCGAGTACTCCGGCGCGTCGCCGGGTGACGCGCCAGGCGGCGTGGGAGCGCGCGCGGTGGGCGGGCTGGAGGAGGTCGAATTGAAAGCGCTCCGCGAGGAACAGCAGCTGGTCGAGAAAGCCGCGGGGGAGCACGACGTCGTCGTCGATCACGAGCAGCCAGTCGTAGGTGTCGAGCGCGGCGAGCCTTCCGCCCCGGGACACTCGATTCTCTGCCCTGTGCTGTGCGCGGCTCTCTGCCCCCTTCGGGTACGTCGTGCTCTCAGCCCCTGGCTCTTGGCTCTCTACCTCGCGCGAATGCAATTTGCTCTCGGCACCCGGTTCTCGGCTCTCGCGTGGACTCTCACTTGGGTCGGTGGCGAGCAGCAGGTTGAGGTTCTCGAACTTGCCGAGCTCTCCGGGCGCGGTGAAGCGCAGCTCGACGTCGTGGCGGGAGCGGGCGAGCTCGGCGCGAATCGCTGCGCTCATGGCACGCCGCTCGGGGCGCTCGACCCCGAGCACCAGCACCCGCCGGCGTGGCGGTGAGCGGTGGGCGGCGCGAGCGAGGCGCAGGCGCTGGCCGCTGAGCAGTTCGCGGGCGTCGATGAGCCTGTCGAGGAGCTCGCGCCGCGCCGCGTCGAGACCCCCGACGGTGCCGCTTTCGCCGGAGAGGAAGTCCTCGGCGAGGATCGCTCGAGCGGGGCGATCGCTGCTCGATCCACGGCCCCGTTCACGCACCCCTTGCTGGAGGCGGCCGGTGCTGTGGGCGACCATCGTGAGGCCGGCGGGGCAGCGGCGGCGCACGACGTGGCCGACGCATCCGGCGAGCGTGCGCAGCTCGCGGCGCAGACTTGGGACCCGCCCGCCCGCCTCGCCCGCCTCCCCGCGCCAGGCGTCGAAGCGGCGGCTGGCCTGTCCACGGAAGTAGGCGGCTTTGGCGAGCGCGCGCAGCCGGGCATCGGCGGGGGAGCGCCGGTGGTCGAGGGCGGCGTCAGCGACGTAGAGGATGGGGCGCGTTCGGGGCTGGGCGAACAGTCGGTCCTGCCACTCCTGCTCGTCGCCGTAGATCCCGAGGGCGGCGTCGAAGGGACCAACGCGCTCCAGGGCGCTGCGGCGCAGGGTCATGTTGGCGCCCCAGGCGTAGCGCACGTCGGGGGTGTCCTCGAGGCCGAGGTCGAGAGCGGTGATGGGTGGCCCCTCACGCCCGCATGAGTGCCGACTCCACCCGGCGCGGCCCTCGAGGCGGGGCCGGATGGGGCCGGTGAAGACCTGCACGTCGGGGTGTTCGTGGGCGGCGCGCAGCAAAGCCTCGAGCCAACCGGGGCGGACCTCGACGTCGTCGTCGACGAACACGAGCAGCTCGCCGCGGGAGTGGGCGATGGCGGTGTTGCGGGCGGCGTTGAGTCCGAGGGGTTGCGGGTGGGCGAGATAGCGGGCGCCGAAGCGCTTGGCGAGCGCTCGCGTGGCGGGGGAGGGGCCGTGATCGTCTTCGACCACGAGCAGGTCCGCTCCGGCGGCGGCGGCCTGGGGGGCGATCGAGGCAAGCGCGACCTCGAGGTAATCGGGCCGTGCGCGTGTGGGGATGACGATCGAGGCTGTGGGGGTCAAGATGCGAGTACTCCAGATGCGAATACTCGCGATGAGAGCATTCGCAAGTGGAACATTCTAGGTTTGTCCGGCATCTCCACCCTGCGATGGCCGAGCGATGATCCTGTTCCTGCATAACCGCTACCGCTCGACGGGGGGAGAGGAGCGCGTGGTGGAGGACCTGATGTGGCTGGTGCGCGAGCGGTTGGGCGAGCCGGCGGAGCTCCTGGAGCGCAGCGCGGCGGCGTCCGGCGGCGCTCGGGCGGCGGACCGGCGGCGGATGGCGGCGGACGGAGGTGCCGGGGCGGCGGACGGAGGTGCCGGGGCGGCGGACGGAGGTGCCGGGGCGGCGGACCGGGGGGGTTCGGCGGCGCCCGGGGGTACTCGGGCGGTGGACCGACGGGGCTCGGCGGCGGCCGGTGGCGCCGTCACGGTGGGCCGGTGGCGAGCGGCGGCGGGCCTGCTGCGCGGGGGCGTGGACCCGCGCGAGGTGGGGGACGCGGTGCGCGGGGGGGGCGCGCGGATCGTGCATGCGCACAACCTCCACCCCACCCTGGGCTGGCGGGCGCTCGCGGCGGCGCGGGCGGCGGGGGCGGGGGTGGTGTTGCACCTGCACCAGTACCGCCTGGTGTGTGCGGTGGGGGTGTGCTTCACGCAGGGGGAGGAGTGTGTGCGCTGTCACGGTGCCAACACCCTTCCGGGGGTGCTGCGTAACTGCCGGGGTAGCCGCGCGGAGGCGCTGGTGTACGGGGCGGGCCTCGCACTGTGGCAACGTCGCCTGGTGGAGCAGGTGGACGCGGTGATCGTTCCCAGCGTGTTCGCGCGCGAGCGACTGCGGGAGCTGGGGGCGCCGCTCCCGTGGGAGCGGGTGCACGTGCTGGCGCCGCCAGTGCGGGCGCTGGCGCGGACAGGTTCTCCGATCGGGGAGGCAGTAGGTCCCGCCCCTCCCGATCTCAGCGCTCCGGCGGGCGGTCCTCCGATGAGGCTTCGGGCGCCCGTGGATCAGGTCGAAGTAGGTCCCGTTCCCCCCGATCTCGGTGCTCCGGCGGGCAGTCCTCCGATGGGGCTCGGGGCGCTCGTGGATCGGGTCGAGCCCCCGCCGGGGGGCTACGCGCTGGTGGTATCCCGCCTGGCGCCGGAGAAGGGGATCGATGTGGCGATCGAGGCGTGCAGGATGGCGGATATCCCGCTGGTGGTGGCCGGGGGGGGCCTGGAGGAGGCAACGCGGGGTGCGCGCCGAGCAGCGGAAGCGGCCTCGGATAGGGTGCGCTTCGTGGGCCGTGTCGACGATGAGCGCCTGGCGCAGCTACGCGCGGGAGCGACACTCGCGCTGGTGCCATCGCGCTCGGCGGAGACGTTTGGCCTGGCGGCGGCGGAGGCGATGGCGGCTGGTGTGCCGGTGGCGGGCAGCCGTGTGGGCGCGCTTGTGGAGCTGCTGGAGGAGCAGGGAATGGCGCCGCCGGGCGACGCGCGGGCGTTGGCGGTGGCGATCAAACGCGTGCGCGCCGACGCGGGCGCGGGGGAGCGCGCGCTGCGGCGGATTCGCGCTCTGTGCGCCCCCGAGGTCGTCGCTGAGCGGTTGGCGGAGATTTACGGGGATGCGACCGCTCTACACTACGCCCGGTCATGACCACCGTGGGCATCGTCGGGCTGGGCTACGTGGGTCTACCGCTGGCGGTGGCGTTTGCGCACGAGGGGTGCGACGTGGTGGCGGTGGATGTGGATGCGCGCAAGGTGGCGGCGATTGAGGCGGGGGAGTCCTATATCGAGGACGTGCCCTCGGCGGAGCTGGGGGCGATGCGGGAGCGGATTCACGCGAGCACGCGCTACGCGCGCCTGGAGCGGACGGACGCGGTGCTGGTGTGTGTGCCGACGCCGTTGACGCGCAACCGGGAGCCGGACCTGGGTCCGCTGATCGAAGCGACGCGGGGGCTCGCGGAGGTACTGCAAGCGGGCCAGTTGGTGGTGCTGGAGTCCACGACCTACCCGGGGACGACGCGCGAGCGGATGCTGCCGATCCTCGAGGAGTCGGGCCTGGCGGCGGGGCGGGACTTCCACCTGGCGTTCTCCCCCGAGCGGGTGGACCCGGGGCGCACGGACTACACGCTGCGCAACACCCCGAAGGTGGTGGGGGGTCTTACCGGCGCGTGTGCGGAGCGCGCGGAGAGCCTGTATGGGCTGGTGTGCGACGAGGTGGTGCGCGTGTCGAGCCCGGAGGCGGCGGAGCTGACGAAGCTGCTGGAGAACATCTTCCGCTCGGTGAACATCGCGCTGGTGAACGAACTGGCGATGCTGACGGACCGGATGGGGATCGACATCTGGGAGGTGGTGGATGCGGCGGCGACAAAGCCGTACGGGTTCATGCGCTTCGAGCCGGGCCCGGGGATGGGCGGGCACTGCCTGCCGGTGGACCCGTTCTACCTGAGTTGGCGCGCGCGGGAGTTCGATATGGCTACGGAGTTCATCGAGCTGGCGGGCAAGGTGAACCAGCAGATGCCCTACCACTGCGTGATGAAGGTGGAGCGCGCTTTGAACGATGCGGGCCTCCCGGTGAAGGGTGCGCGGATCGCGGTACTGGGCGTGAGCTACAAGCCGGGGGTGGGCGATGTGCGGGAGTCTCCGGCGCTGAAGATCATCACGTTGCTGGGGGCGTTGGGGGCGGAGCTTGTCTACCACGACCCCCACGTCCCCGAGCTGCCCGACCTCGGCCTCAGCAACGTCCCGCTGCGGGAGGCGCTGCACGAGGCGGACCTCGCGCTGATCGTGACGGCCCATCCCACGGTCGATCACTCCCTCGCGGCGGAGTACGCGCGCATGGTGGTGGACCTGCGTGGGGTCACGCGGGGGGCGGGGGTCTCCAATACGGTGCGGTTGTGAGCGCGACAGGTGAGCTGAACCCGCTGAGGGCGGACCCGCGGGCCCCGGGTCTACTGCTGGGCGAGGGCGTGGAGATCGGCGAGGGGGTCCTGTTCGGGGCCTACGTGGTGGTGCACGCGGGCACGGTGATCGGGGCGGGCTGTGTGATCGAGGACCACGCGGTGCTGGGCAAGCGCCCGCGCCTGGCGCGGAGCTCCTCGGCGAAAGGCGATGTGGGCCGTCTGGAGCTGGGGGAGCGCGTGACGGTGTGCACCGGCGCGGTGGTGCTCGCGGGGGCGAGCATCGGCGAGGAGGCGATCCTGGGCGACCAGTCGTTCGTGCGCGAGCGCTCCCACGTGGGCCCCGGCTCGGTGATCGGGCGAGGGAGTGTGGTGGACAACGACGTGCGCGTGGGCGCGCGGGTGAAAGTGCAGACGGGGGTGTACCTCACGGCGTTCACGGTGATCGAGGACGACGTGTTCGTGGGCCCGGGCGCGACGACCACTAACGACGACACGATGGCGCGCCACGACGACGCGACCCCCCTGCGGGGCGCCACGCTCCGCCGTGCGTGCCGAGTGGGCGGTGGAACGGTGCTCACCCCGGGGGTGGAGATCGGCGAGGAGGCGTTCGTCGCCGCGGGCGCGGTTGTCACCCGCGATGTTCCCCCGCGCGCGGTCGTGCTGGGCGTCCCGGCCCGCGCGTTGCGCGAGGTGCCAGCGGAGGATCTGTTGGAGCGCTGGCGCTAGGTCTACCGGGACCGCGCGACTCCTGAGGCGGAGCTCAATCGGCTGCGCAACGGGTCCTCCCAGCGTGTTTGCGCTGAGCATTCTGAGGAGTGTCTTACGGTCTCCGACGATCTACAATCCACCCTGCCGCAGCGGATTCTCCCAGCGTACGCCCTGGAAGCGGCCGAAGTCGCCGTCGGTGCTGCACACGGTGAGGCCGTGCTCAATCGCGAGCGCCGCGAGGTGCGCGTCGTTGGCGAGGTCGGGCCGCGACTCTCCTGTGAGCAGGCCACCGAGGATCGCCTGGTGGCGATCGGTGGGGAGCGGAATCCAGGCTTGTGGTTGTGCCAACCATGGCTGCACTACGCCCCAAGCCCGATGGAGGGGGACCGGTCGTCGTACGACATGGGAGTTGCCTATCAGGCGCATGAACCCCAGCAGCGTGGGCCACGGAAATCCAACCTTCGTAGGGCCATTCAGAGTGTCCTCGAACCAGGTGCGCGCAGCCTTGTGGTCATGCGCCTCGGGTTCGTACGCGTAGATGAGGAGATTCGCGTCAAGCAGGATCAGCTTCGCCACGGCCCCTCTGCGATGTCGAGCGCGGTACTCACATCGTCGATGTCTATGAGCAGCCCCCCGGTATCCAGCGGCTCAACCCGAAAACGGGGTGTCTCCTGGCGAGGCTGATCCGCATACATGAGGCCGACCCGGATCAGCTCGTTGACCTCCTGCTTGAGGGAGCGATTGTGCTCCTGCCGGCGATGCTCGATTGCTGCGGCGACATCGTCGTCAAGGGTGAGAGTGGTGCGCATGCATCAGAGCATAGGATATTTGATGCCTTGATGCAGAGCAATCGGCGTGGCGCTCACGACGCGTCAGGAAGCGGCCCCGCGCACGGCCGCGGCGACCTCCGCGATCTGCTCGCTGGTCAACACGGGGCTCATGGGGATCGCAAGATGGGTGCGGGCGGCGTGGTCGGTGGCGGGCAGCTCGACCCCGTGACCCCAGGCGCGCATGGCGGCCTGGCGGTGGATGGGGGTGCGGTAGTAGGCCTTGTGACCGATGCGGGCGGCGGTGAGCGCGGCTTCAAGGGGCGGGGGGTCGGGGTGGCCGATCACGTAGAGGTGCCAGGCGGGCTGCGCGCCGGCAGTGGGGTGGGGCAGCGAGACCAACCCACCGAGGCCGGCGCGCTCGTAGTGGGCGGCGGCTGCGCGGCGTCCGTCGGCCCAGGTGTCGAGGTGGGGGAGCTGGACGCGGAGGATCGCGGCTTGGAGCTCGTCGAGGCGGGAGTTGTAGCCGATCTGCTCGTAGGTGACCTTGTCGTGGGAGCCGTGGAAGCGGAGGGTGCGGGCGCGCTCGGCGATCTCGGGGTCGGAGGTGGTGATCGCGCCACCGTCGCCGAATCCCCCCAAGTTCTTGGAGGGAAAGAAGGAGAAAGTGGCGGCGGTGCCGAGCGCGCCGGGGCGGCGCTCGGCGGGGTGTGGCCCACCGGCCGTCACGGCGGCCCCCCTGGGCGTGGGGTGTGCTCCACTGCGGACGGCGCCGGGTTCGCTCGCGGGGGCGCCGGATGCGCTTGCGGAAGGACTGGCCCCGGCGCTGAGGCGCGCCCCGGCGGCCTGGGCGGCGTCCTCGAGCACGGGGACCCCGAGCGCCTCGATCTCGGCGACGGGGGCGATGTTGCCGAAGAGGTGCACGGCGATAACGGCCTTGGTGCGGGGGGTGAGCGCGGGGCGGACGGTGTCGGGGGTGATGCAGTAGGTGGCGGGGTCGATGTCGCAGAAGATGGGGGTGGCGCCGGTGGGGGGGATGGCCTCGGCGGAGGCGTAGAAGGTGAAGGAGGGCACGACGACCTCGTCGCCGGGTCCGACTCCGAGGGCGCGTAGGGCGATGGTGATGGCGTCGGTGCCGTTGGCGACGCCGACCGCGTGGGGGGCCCCGCAGTAGGCGGCGAACTCGCGCTCAAACGCCTGGACCTCGGGGCCGAGGATGTAGCGCTCGGAGTCCAGCACCCGCTCCACGGCGGCGCGCAGCTCCGCGCGCAGGGGCGCCAGTGGGGTTGAGGTGTCGAATAGGGGGACGGCCATGTGCGGGACCCTAAAGGTAGGGCTGGTCGCGATGGTTTGTCACTGGACCTTCCGGCGGGGGCGGTCTCTGCGCAGGGGTGGGCGGTTCTCGCTTGGGCGAGCGGCTCTCTGCCGCGCGAGTCTGTTTTCACCCGGCGCTCGACCCCGCCGCGGCGTGGCCCGCGGCTGGTCCCGGGGGTGCGGGGCTCTCGCGGGACGGTCCCGCGGTCGCGGGGCTCTCGCGCTCGCGCAGCCAGCGGACGGTGGCGGCGATGCCGTCCTCGACGTCGATGCGGGCCTCCCAGCCGAGGAGGGTGTGGGCCTTCTCGACGGAGGGCCAGCGGCGGGGGACGTCGACGGTGAAGCTGGGGAGGTGCTCGAGGGCGAACGCGTGGGGGTCCTCGCCGCAGGCCTCCCAGATGATGCGGGCGATCTCGGCGACGGTGAGCTCGCGGGAGGCGGAGATGTTGAAGTCCTCATTGAGCCCGGCGGGGGAGCCCATGGCGGTGACGACGCCGTCGGCGATGTCGTCGACGTGGGTGAGGGTGCGGGTCTGCTCGCCGGAGCCGAAGATCTGGAGGGGGCGTTGGCCGGAGAGGACCTTGTGGATGAGGTCGGGCACGGCGTGGGCGATGCCGGGCTCCTGATCGGGGACCTCGCCGGGGCCGTAGGCGTTGAAGGGGCGGCAGATGGTGTAGGGGAGGCGGTGCTCGTCGTGGGCGGCGCGGCAGTAGACCTCGCCGGTGAGCTTGGAGTAGCCGTAGGCGGAGAGGGGGGTGGGGCAGTGGGGGAGGTGGGCCTCGGTGGTGGGGAACTCGGTGGCGCGCTCGAAGACCATGGAGGAGGAGACGTAGGTGAAGCGCTCGACCTCGACCTCGAGGGCGGCGCGGAAGATGGCGTTGTAGAGGGCGTTGTTGACCTCGGTGAGGGTGTGGGGGAGGCGGTGGAAGTTCGCGATCCCCCCGACGATCGCGGCGAGGTGGATGACGTGGGAGCAGCGGTCCATCGCGCGCCGGGCCTCGGCGAGGGAGCGGAGGTCCCCGGTGTGGACCTCGCAGCCCTCGCGCATCCACTGGGGGGCGGGGCGCTGGTCGGAGACGCGGACCTCGTAGTCGGGGTCGGCGAGCAGCCGCCGCACGACCGCGGCCCCGATCGTTCCGGCGCCCCCGGTGACGAGTACCCGGCTCACGATCGACCATCCGGTGAGGGGTTTCGGGGGGCGTCTTTTTGTGATCGTCCGCGCGGGCTGGTCCGCTGCGTGGCGGATGGGGGCGGGACTTCCTGTCCCGCCGCCGTGGGCGTTGCGAGCTCGGCGGTGTACGCGAAGACCTGTCCGGCGCCCCAGCAGTTCCAGGGGTCGACGACGAGGCAGTCCTCGGCGGCGAGGGCGGCGATCGCGGCGAGGGTGGCGGGCGCGCGGAACTCGCTGTGGTTGGCGGCGACGACTACGGCGGCGGCGTCGCGGAGGGCCTCGTCGAGGGGCGCGGTGGGGGTGGGGACGTGGGGGTCGTGGATGGCGACGTCGGCGAGCTCGCGCTCGAGGAGGCGGATGAGCTTGTGGGCGAGGGAGTCGCGCTCGTCGTCGGTGTCGGCCTTGAAGGCGAGGCCGAGCACGGCGATCTTGCGGTTGGCGAGGGTGCGCAGGCGGCGGCGCATGCCTTCGACGAGGAAGAGGGGGACGGACTCGTTGACGCGGGAGACGGCGAGCAGCATCCCGGGGGCGTTGGAGCGCTCCTCGGAGAAGGCGAAGTCCTTGCGCAGGCAGGTGCCGGCGGTGAGCCCGGGCCGGGCGATGCCGCCGCGGGGGTAGTCGCGGTTGATGAGGTCGATCACCTCGAAGACGTTCGCGGCGTAGCGCTCGCAGTCCATCATGAGGAGGTTGGGGAGCGCGAAGTTGGTATAGCGCAGGATGTTGGCCCAGATCTTGGCGAGCTCGGCCTGCACGGGGGTGGTCTGGACGATGGGGGCGTCGAACACGCTGAACAGCTCCGCCACGACCTCGCCGGAACGCGCCCCTACCCCGCCGACGATGCAGGGCAGGGTGTCGATCTCCTCCAGGAAGCGCCCGGCGGCGATCCGCTCGGGGGCGTGGGCGACGAACACGTCCTCGCCGATCGCAAAGCCACGGTGCTTGGCGAGGTACCCGGCGACGAACTCGGTGGTCCCGGGGGCGACGGTGGAGCGCAGCACGAGGGAGTGCCCGGGGGCGAGCACCCCGAGCAGGTCGTCGAGGGCGGAGCGGATGTCGCGCATGTCGATCTCGATGTGCGAGAACGAGGGGGTCCCGAGGGTAATCACGATGTGCCGCGCGCGGGCGGCGTCGGCGACGCGCTCGGAGAGCTCCAATCCGCTGCTCCCCGTCAATCCGCTGCTCCCCGCCAATCCGCTCCCCGCCAATCCACTGCTCCCCGCCAATCCGCTGCTCCCCTCCAATCCGCTGCTCCCCGCCAATCCGCTCCCCGCCAATCCACTGCTCCCCGCCAATCCGCTGCTCCCCTCCAATCCGCTGCTCCCCGCCAATCCGCTCCCCGCCAATCCACTGCTCCCCGCCAATCCGCTGCTCCCCTCCAATCCGCTGCTCCCCGCCAATCCGCTCCCCGCCAATCCACTGCTCCCCGCCAATCCGCTGCTCCCCTCCAATCCGCTCCCCGCCAATCCACTGCTCCCCGCCAATCCGCCGCTCCCCGGATCAGGTCTGCGACTCCCCGGGTCGGGCCCTTCACTCCCCCCGGGCCCGTGCCGCTCGTTGCCATTTGGCGTGGCTGGGCTACGGAGACGGACTCGCTCCAGCAGCTCCTGGGCGCCGGTCTCCTGGAAGGGCATGACTCCCTCCCGCAGGGCGCTGAGACGGGCGGGGTCGTTGTCGATCCCGACGACCCGCAGGCCGCGGTCGGCGAACGACAGCGCGAGCGGCAGCCCGACGCGGCCAAGGCCGATCACGGAGACGTCGGCGGTGTGCTCAGGTGGGGTCATCGGCGCTCAGGTTAGCGGCGCTCGCGCATGTATTGACGCGCGAAGCTCGCTACGAAGCGGGGGTTGTGGCGGGCGTAGCGGCGCCAGAGCCGGCGGGGCTCGCGGGCGAGGCGGTAGCACCACTCGAGTCCGTTGCGCTGCATCCAGGGGGGCGCCTGGGGGACGAGGCCGGCGTGGAAGTCGAAGGCGGCGCCGACCCCGACGAGCAGTGGCGCCTGGAGGCGGGGCCGCATGTGGTGCATCCAGCGCTCCTGCTTGGGCTGACCGATGCCGACCCAGACGACCTGGGCGCCGGAGCTGTCGATCCGCTCGATCGCCTCCTGCTCCTCGGCTTCGGTGAGCTCGCGGAAGGGGGGGAGTGGCCGCCGACGATGCGCAGGCCGGGGAAGCGCTCGCGGAGGCGATGGGTGAGCAGCTCGAGCGCGGCGGGGGTGCGCCCGCCGTAGAGGTAGATGGGGGTGCCGTCGCGGGCGGCGCGCGCGCAGAAGGCGGCCATCAGGTCGGGCCCATAGACGCGGGTGGCGCGGGGGTGGCCGAGCAGGCGCAGGGCCCACACGAGCGGCATCCCGTCGGGCACGGCGAGCGTGGCGCCGAGTGTGGCGGCGAGCGTGGGGGGTTCCTCGCGGGCGCTCATCACGAGGTTGACGGCGGCGGCGGTGAGGTACCCGCGCGCGCGGGCGGCGATCATGTCGTGCATCCAGTCGAGGACCTCCCCGTAGTCGGAGACCGCGAGCGGGATGCCGAGGACCTCTGCGCGGGGAGGTGGGGGGGTGCGGTGAGGATGGTGGCTGCGGGAGTGGAGGAGATTCAGTGAAGATACCCGCCAGATGACGATCGTCGATCCAGACTTCTGGGGTGGCCGACGGGTGCTGCTCACGGGCCACACGGGGTTCAAGGGGGCGTGGCTCTCGCTGTGGCTGCAGGCGTTGGGCGCCGAGGTGACGGGCGTGGCGCCGGCTGCGCCGACGCGACCCTCGCTGTACGAGCTGGCGCGGGTGGGGGAGGGGATGTCGCGGGAGCGGGCGATCGATGTGCGCGATGCGGCGGCGATCCGCGAGGCGGTGCGCGAGGAGCGCCCGGAGGTGGTCCTGCACCTCGCGGCCCAGCCGCTGGTGCGCCGCTCCTACGAGGAGCCGGCGTTGACGTTCGCGGTGAACGTGATGGGCACGGTCAACGTGCTGGAGGCGGTGCGCGAGGTGGGCGAGGAGGTGCGGGCGGTGGTGGTGGTGACCTCGGACAAGTGCTACGAGAACCCCTCCGCCCATACCCCTTCCCGGACCGCTCTTTCCGCGGCGGCTGACGAGCGGGTCCCCACCGCTTCCCATTTTGCCTCTCCCGACACTACATCGCCCGAAACTGGATTTGCCGCCTCTGCGGCCGGGGGGGAGCGCCCGGCGGCTATACACGTAGCGGAGAGGCGGTTCGTGGAGGGTGACCCGCTTGGGGGGCACGATCCGTACTCGAGCTCGAAGGCCTGCGCCGAGTTGGTTGCGGCGTCCTACCGTGCCTCGTTCTTCTCCACGGGGGAGACGAATGGAAATCGAGCGCGGCCCACCGCGCGACTCGCGACGGCCCGGGCGGGCAACGTGATTGGCGGGGGGGATTGGGGCGCGGACCGCCTGATCCCGGACATCGTGCGGGCGGTGGGGGCGGGGGAGCCGGTGCGGGTGCGCAACCCCGAAGCGGTGCGCCCGTGGCAGCACGTGTTGAACCCTTTGAGCGGCTACCTGGCGCTGGCGCAAGCGTTGTGGAGCTCGGGGGAGGTGGCGAGCGCGTGGAACTTCGGTCCGGCGCCCGAGGATGCGCGCACGGTGGGGTGGATCGTGGGGCGTCTGGAGGAGCACTGGGGGGGAGCGTTGCGGTGGGAGACGGACGGCGACCCCGGCCCGCCCGAGGCGGGCCACCTCGCGCTCGATTCCACGCGGGCAGCGAAGGGTCTGGGGTGGCGCCCGGCGTGGAACCTGGAGGAGGCGCTGGCGCGGGTGGTGCAGTGGCACAGGGCACTCGACCGCGGCGCGGACGCACGGCAGACAACTGTCAGTCAGATTGAACAATTCGACGGAGTCACAACTTAGTCCGTAATCTCCGGGGGGATGAATCCCCCACTGCTGCGTCGCCCCTCCGTGCTGCGCCGCCTTTCCGCGTCGCGCTGTCCTTCCGCGTCGCGCTGTCCTTCCGCGTCGCGCTGTCCTTCCGCGTCGCGCTGTCCTTCCGCGTCGCGCTGTCCTTCCGCGTCGCGCCCCTCCACGCCCGGCCGTCTCGCGCCGCTCCTCCGCGCAGGGCGATGAGCCCCTCGACGCTACGCCGCTACCGCGCCGAGCGTCTGCTGCGAGAGGAGTTCGGAGGGCTGCGGGGGGAGGTGCTGAGAAGTGTGCGGGGACGCCTGCGCGCTCGTGGGGTGCACCTCGACGATGGGGACTTGGAGGCGTGCTATGCCCAGGCATGGCAGGGCCTCTACGCGGCGATCGCAGCGGGCGACGAGATCGCCAACCCGGGGGGTTGGCTGACGGTGGTGACGTTCCGCCGGGCGATCGACGAGCACCGCGCCGCCGCGGCGCGGGGGTTGGGTCATTCCACCCGCCCCGAGTGGGTGGCGGGTGGCGACGGCAGGGGGGAGCACGTGGCGATGGGGGGAGCGGGGAGCATCGAGGGCCGATCGCCGGGGTGGTCTTCGCGCAAGCGCGAACCGCCGGAGCGGGCGGCGGCCCAGGAGCAGGACCTGGCGGCGGCGCTCGACGACCGGGCGCGGTTGCGACAGTTGTTCGAGGCGCTGCGGGGACGCCTGAGTGCGCGGGAGTGCGAAGCGGCGGCCCTCTGCTACCTGCAGGGCATGACCCGCGCAGAGGCGGCCGAGCGGATGGGGATCAGCGAGGCGCGAATGGTCAAGCTGATGGAGGGCGCGGGCGCGGGCCGCCCGGGGGTGGCGCGCAAGGTGGGGGAGCTGTTGGAGTCGATCCGGGGCGGGGAGTGGTGCGAGCAGCAGGCCTCGACGATGCGGGGCCTGGCGTTTGGGATCCTCGACCCGCGCGGGGAGCGCTACCGCCTGGCGCGCCTGCACCAGCGGGAGTGCCCGGCGTGCCGCGCATACATCCTCTCGCTGCGCGGCCTCGCCGCGGTGCTGCCGCCGCTGCCGCTCCCATGGGGGCCGGGGGTGGAAGTGCCGCCCCACACACCACACTTTCCGCCGGTCTCGCCCGCCTCCCACGAGTCCTCTGCTCCGCCGATCCGATCCGCCGCTCGACCTGCTCCGTCCACTCACAGCGCAGCGGGTGCGAAGGCGGGCGCCGGCGCAGGTGCGGGCGTCGGCGCGGGGACGATCTCGGCGTCGGGGGCGGTCGGCGCGGGCGGCGCCGCCAGTGGGGGCTGGCTGTTGGGCGGCTCGCTGGGGGCGAAGCTGGCGGTGAGCTGCGTGCTGGCGCTGAGTGTCGGCTGCGTGGCACTCACGGTGGCGCCCCACCACGCGCAGGCGCGCCATGGGCGTGTCCACCGGGTGGCGTCAACGGGTGGGGCCACCACCGCAAACGCCGACATCGCGAGCGCCGCCCCGCTCGCTGCAGGCGCGACGTCGATCGGGAGCGCGCTCTCGGGGCGTTCCTCCTCGACCTCCGCCCCGCGCATCTCACGGGCGGATGCTGTCGCATCCGCAACCCGCGCCTCAGCGCGCCACGCCCAGCGTGAGTTCGGTCTCGAACAGCCTGCTACGGCAAGCGGTTCGACGGCCACAGGCGCAGGCACCGCGGCGGTGACGGCACAGGCGGCGTCCCGCAACCAGGCCAGCGGCGGGGGGAACGGTGGTGGGGTGACTGGCGGGGCTGCGGCCAACGCTGAAACCCCGCCGGCCGCGACTGCTTCCAGACCCTCGACGCACGCGGAACGGGAGTTCGGCCCCGAATGAGTCCAGGTGCGAGCGGGACGTTGAGCGCCGACTGTCCCGCGGCCCGGGGTCGAGCGGCGGCTTCGCCTGAAGGCGCGCCTCTAGACGTGGGGAAGAGCCTGAAGGCGCGCCTCAGGCCCGCGGGAAGACCTTGGCGAGCCGTTTGAGCGCGAGCGGGTTGCCGCGGGGGCGCATGCGGCCAGTGGCGACGGCGCGCATGGGATTGAGGCGGTCGCCGATGATATCGACGAAATCCTGGTAGGCGATGCGAATGCGCAGGTCGGCCTTGGCGGCGTCGCCCTGGGTGACGGTGGAGGAGCCGTTGTTGACGGTGAGATGCCAGGTGGGGATGTCGGGGTCGGTGAACTCCCACTGGAAGGTGGTGGGGCGGCGCAGCCCGTGGTTGGGGTTGACCTGGCGGCGCATCGTGTCGAACAGCAGCTCGAGCACCTCGGGGTCGCGGCTGGAGGGCCCCTCGCGCACGCCGAGCACGCCCGCTTTGGCGAGCGCGCGCCCGCGCTGGGAGAGCTCGACGGCGGTCAGGCCGGGGGGCATGAGCGGGGGTCCGGGGAGCGACTCGGGGGGCATGCCGGCGGAACGGAGCTTGGTCATCAGCGAGGTGACGCCCTCGCCGCCGACCTTGTCGTAGGTGTAGCCGAAGACGGTGAGGTACCGTTCGTCCCAGCCCGGGGGCATGAGGACCTGGGCGGTGAAGCGGGTGACATCCTGCAGCAGGGCGGCGACCGCCTTGGGGACGCGCACGGGGTCTTCGCGCTTGAGGTCGGCGAGGAGCTTGACGCCGAAGCCGATGTGGCGCTGCTCGTCGGCGGAGATGTTCTGCATCCCCGCGCGGAACGCGGGGAGCATGTCGCGCTCTTCGAGGTAGGAGCAGATGAGGTGCTGACCCGGCTGGGCGAGGGCGCCCTCGATCACGATGTGGTAGAGCGCCACGGCGGCGGCGAGCTTCGCGGGGGAGCGGTCGGCGCGCAGTTCGTCGGCCATGCGGTCGAGGCGCTCGAAGATCTTGCGGAAGCCGGGTGTGAGTCCGGGGAGCACGGCGTTCAGGCCGCTGCTCATGGAGCCGTCGCCGAGCCCACAGACCTCGTGCATGAAGCGCTTGAAGAAGACTGCGTGGCGGGCCTCGTCGACCTGCTGGGTGGCGAGGAAGTATTTCTGCTCGACTTTGGGGGCCGCGTCGATGTAGGGAGAGAGGTTGTCCGCGACGGCGTCCTCGCCCCAGAAGAAGAGCCCGTAGTTCCACAGGGCCGCCTGGCGTTCGAACTCGGTGAGCTCCCGCCACTGGCGGGCATCCTCGGTGAAGTCGAGCTCGGTCGCGCTCCAATTGCCGCGCTCCCAGCGGGCGTAGAGGTCCTCGTAGGAGATCGCGTCGGCGGGGAGGCTCGCGAGCCCCTCGTCGGCGGCGCCGGGGGCGGGGGGCTGGGCGGTGGTGGCCATGGGTGGTCTGCTCCTCTGTCCGCTAAATGGATAGTGAACGTTATCGCAATAGTGATCGCTCCGTCAAGTAGGATGAGAGAGGTGGCGAGCGCACGCCTGACAAGAGAGCAGAGCAAGGCGATCACGCGGGAGCGGCTACTGGTGGCGGCGCGCACGGTGTTCGCGCGCAGGGGCTTTCACGGAGCATCGGTGGAGGAGATCGCAGCCGAGGGGGGCTACTCGACGGGGGCCCTCTATTCGAACTTCGGCGGCAAGGAGGATCTCTTCCTCGCGGTGATGGACCGCGAGATCGACGAGCACGCGCGCGAGATCGAGGAGGCCGTGCGCGAGCGCGCGTCGGTGGCCGAGCGCGCGCGGGGAGGCGCGGAGCGGTGGATGGCGATGATCGACCGGGAGCCCGAGCTGCTGCTGCTGTTCATGGAGTTCTGGGCGTACGCCGCGCGCGACGAGGGGGTGCGCCGCCACGTGGCGGCGAGCTTTGCGCGGGCACGAGCGACGCTAACGCGCCTGATCGCGGACGGGGCACGGGACTTCGAGCTGGAGCTCGAGCTACCCGCGGAGCAGCTCGCGATCGCGATCGACGCACTGGCGGACGGGATCGCACGCCAGAAGATGGCCGACCCCGACGCGGTGCCCGATGAGCTGATGGGCCGCGTGCTCTCACTGCTGCTCGCGGGCGCGACCCGCCCGGCGTCTCCCGGAGGGTGATCCCGCTCGACTCGGGCCCACCCGCGATTGGCGTCACCGACCCAGGCGTGAGCCTGCTCGACTCGGGCCCACCCGCGATTGGCGTCACCGACCCAGGCGTGAGCCTGCTCGACTCGGGCCCACCCGCGATTGGCGTCACCGACCCAGGCGTGAGCCTGCTCGACTCGGGCCCACCCGCGATTGGCGTCACCGACCCAGGCGTGAGCCTGCTCGACTCGGGCCCACCCGCGATTGGCGTCACCGACCCAGGCGTGAGCCTGCTCGACTCGGGCCCACCCGCGATTGGCGTCCATCGACCCGGTGCGCCACCAGCCGGCCCATCCGGACCCCGGAGGGGTCCTCATCCAAATAACTTTCTCCCGCAACGCCTAGCGACGCTTTACGCAGGAGGTCAGTGGAGCGACCGGTAGGCTCTGAACCTGGATGACTGCGAGGCTGATTGCGCCCCTGCGCGAAGCCCCCGCCACGGTACCCGCCCTGGGCGCAGTCGTGCTGATGGCGGTGTGGGCCACCGACCAGGCCGGATACCCCCTCACCCACTGGGCGCCGGGGGGCGTGATCGTGTTGGCGCTGTTGGCGATCGCGCTGCTCGCCGCGCCGCTGCGCTGGGTGGAGATTCCGGTCGCGGTGCGGATCGCGGTGGGGTGCCTGGCGGCGTACACGGCGCTGAGCTTCCTCTCGATCCTCTGGGCGGGGGTCCCCGGGGACGCGTGGGAAGGAGCGAACCGGACGCTCCTCTATTTGCTCGTCTTCGCCCTGTTCGCCTGCTGGCCCCAGCGGGGTGTGACCGCCGCGGTGCTGCTCTGCGCGTGGATGTTCGCGCTGATCGGGGTGGCGCTGTTCGCGATCCTGCACGTGGACGCCGCCGCGGCCAGCGCCGCGCACCTGCAGACACTGCTCCCGGGGGGCCGGCTGGTGTACCCCGCGGGCTACGTCAACGCCGCCGCGGGGCAGTGGCTGATGGCGTTCTGGCCCGCGCTGCTGCTGGCGCGCAGCGCGAGGCTCCCGTGGGCGGTGCGGGGTGCCCTCGCGGGCGGGGCGGTGGTGCTCGCGGAGGTCGCGCTGCTGAGCCAGAGCAGGGGCTCGGTGTACTCGATGGCGGCGCTCGTCGTGCTCGTGTTCGCGCTGCTCCCGGGACGGGTACGGACGTTCGCGGTGGGGGTCCCAATCGCGGCGGGGATCGCCGCGGCGGCGCCCGCGGTGCTGCGCGTGGGCGACCGGCTGAGCGCTCTGGAAAGCGCTACCGCGAGCGCCGCGCGCGGAGCGGAAGCGGCGCACGGGGTCGCCACCGCGGCGCACGGGGTCACAGCGGCACACGCGGCCACCGCGGCGCATGTGGCCACCGCGGCGCACGTGGCGGCAGCGGCGCGCGTGGCAACAGCGGCGCACGCAGCCACCTCGGCGATCCACGGGGCCACGACAGCGGTACTGCTCAGCGCACTCGCAGTCGCCGCCGTGGTCGCGGCAGCGGCGGCGCTCGAGAGCCGGCGCTCCCTCGCGCCGCAGACAGCGAAGCGGGTGCACCGCGGCGTGGGCGCGGTCGCGGTGGCCGCGCTGGTGGTGGTGCTGGCAGGGGGCTGGGCTGCGGCAGGCGACCCGGTGACGCGGGCGCGGCACGCGTGGGACACGTTCAAGAGCCCCAAGGGCTACAGCGCGGACAGCACCACCGGGAGCCGCCTCACGAGCGGGCTGGGCAGCGAGCGCTACGACTTCTACAGGGTCGCCCTCGATGAATTCGTGGCCCACCCCCTCGTGGGGATCGGGGCGGACAACTTCGCCGAGCCCTACCTCGCCCGCGGGCGCAGCAACGAGACCCCCCACTACCCCCACTCCGTGGAGGTCCGCACCCTCCTCCAGACGGGCCTCGTGGGAGCGCTGCTCGCGCTGGTGGGCCTCGGGGCGGCGCTCCTCGCGTGCGCCAGTGCGATCCGTGGCGCTCCCCAGGCCCTCGCGCGCGGCGTCGCCGCGGCGGCCGTGGCGGGCTTCGCGTACTGGGCGATCCATGGCTCGTTCGACTGGTTCTGGGAGTTCGCGGGCCTCGGGGCGCCCGCCTTCGCACTGCTCGGCCTGGGGTGCGCACTGGCCCCCCGGGCGGGGGGTTCCACGGGAGGGACGGCGTCTGGGAGGGCCGCGCTGTCTGGCGCAACGGCGCGGTCTGGCAAAGCGGGGCAGTCTGATAGGGCGGCGTTAGCGCGAGCGGGCAAGCTGGACCGCGCGACCCGCGCCGGGCTCTCCCTGGCGCGCAGGCGCAGATGGCTCCGCGCGGTTGCGCTCGCGGTCGGCGCCCTGACGGCGCTCGCGGCGGTGGTATCGCTGACGGCGCCGTGGCTGAGCGAGTTGCAGGTTCAGAACGCCGCCCGCATCTGGCCCCGCGCCCCGCAGACGGCGTACGCCCAGCTCTCGGACGCGGCGCGGCTGAACCCGCTGAGCGACGAACCGTACGTGGTGGCGGGCAGCATCGCGCTGCGCCGCGGCGAACTGGGGCGCGCAGACCGTGACTTCGCGCTGGCCCTGGGGCGCACCCCGGGAGGTGCCTACGCGACACTGGAGCGGGGGCGATCGCCTCTGCCCGCGGGGAACGCGGCGCGGCGCTCGTGTTACTGGGGCGAGCGGTGCGGCTCGACCCCCGCGATCAGCTGACGAGGGCAGCGCTGCGGCTCGTGCGCGGCGGGGGTAGGGTGGACATCGGGGAACTGAATCGATCAATCCTGCTCAACGCTCGTCAATTCTCATAACCCGAGCCGAGTCGTGGTGAAACTACGGACCCGAAACGTGGCTCTTCGCTCGACAATGCTTCTAAGCTTCGCTAGCTTGTCTTCTTGACGCCATCGATTTGCAAGGCCACGACGCCACGGCGGCTGTGGGCCAGGACGCAGCACAAGGGCACAGTGGCGACGGTGGGCAATAGGGCAAGGAGAGGCGACATGAGGTCGCTCGAGCCGAAAGGAATTCACCCAAGGTTGGGAAGCATGAAGCGCCATCGCACATCCCTCGGTACGACCGCACTACTGGTGAGCGCCTGCGCGCTGATAGGTCCCAGTGCGGCGCTGGCGGGCGGGCCGCTGCTCAGCGGCTACGGAGGCCCGGGGGCGGGCTCCCAGGCGATCATCGGCGCGGCGCTGCTGAACGGGCCGAGCGGAGGCTCGGGGGGCAATTCCTCCGGCGGTGGCTCCGCGGGCAACTGGGGGGGCGGCTCGGGCGGTGGCTCGACGGCCAACGCGGGCAGCGGCGCCTCGGGGGTGGCCACCACCGCCGGTGGGGGCTCGCTCCGCGGCGGCGCGACAACCGCCGGCGGCGGGAGTGCGCGGGGCTCGGGGAGGGGCTCCTCTGGCCGTGGCAACCGCCCCGCGGGCGGCGGGTCGGGGCAGGCGACCGGCGGTGGTAGTGGGACCGCGGGTGTGCATCGGACTTCGTCACAGGTGGGGGCGTCCGTTGCTGCTTCAATCGGTGGCGGGGCCTCGTGGTTCTCCAGCGCGGACCTGCTGGCACTGCTGCTGGCTGCGGGCGCGCTGACGCTCACGGCTCTGGCCACGGTGCGGCTTGCGAGGCACCACCCATGAGCGAACCGCGCTTTACACCACAGACGACCACCCCCAGCCTGCCGCTCGCCCACCGCCATCCGGGCACGCGCCCGGCGCCGGAGCCGCGCTCGGCCCGCGGGGGAAGCTTTCGCGGGCCCCTGCAGCTGTTGCTGGAGGAACCGGGCTGGAGCGTGCTGCGCCCAGCGGCGGACTTCGTGCTGCTGTGCATCGCGGTGGTGCTCGCGCTCGGCGGTGCGCGTGCGGCGCTGCACCCCTCGGCGCTGCGCGCGCCGCTGCTGGCGCTGCCGGCGTTGACGATGCTGGCGCTCTATCTGCGCGGGCTCTACCGCACGCGACTGCGCGCGCTGATCCTCGATGGGATCGCGCCGGTGGTGAGCGCGGTATCGGTCGCGGCGATGGCGGTCGCGATGATTGGCCTGCTCGCCAACGGGCAGATTCCGGCCCAGACCGACTGGATTCGGACGTGGCTGTTCGCGCTGGCGGCGCTGGCGATCGGCCGCACAGCGCTGGCGCTCGCGCAGCGCTGGGCGCGCAGCCGCGGGCTGGTGGGCAGACCGGTACTGATCGTGGGCGCGGGCGTGGTGGGCGCCCAGGTGGCGCGGCGCCTGGAGGGCCACCCCGAGTACGGGCTCTGCCCGGTGGGCTTCCTCGATGACGACCCCCGCCCGCTCGCCGAAGTGGGCGGGCGCGACGTTCCGGTCCTGGGTACGGCCGAGGACCTGGACGAGGTGGTGGGGCGCACCCACGTGCGCAACCTGATCGTCGCCTTCTCCTCGGTGGCCGACGCCCGCGTGAGTCGTCTGATCCAACGCTGCCAGGAGCTCGGGATCGAGGTCTCGGTGGTGCCGCGGATGTTCGACACGATCAACAACCGCGTCGGCTACGACACGGTGGGCGGGCTGCCGCTGCTCTCGTTCACGACGGTCAACCCGAAGGGCGTGCAGTTCGCGCTGAAGCACGCCTTCGACCGTGTATTCGCGCTGTTGCTGCTGCTGGTGCTCGCCCCGATCCTGCTCTGCACCGCGCTCGCGGTGCGCCTCACCTCACGGGGCCCGATCCTCTTCCGCCAGCGCCGCGTGGGGCGCGACGGGACGCAGTTCGACCTCTACAAGTTCCGCTCGATGCGCATCGCGCACACCGTGCTGGAGCTGGGCGAGGACGACGAACAGGCGCTCGACTTCATGCTCGGCGGGGACACCGCCCCGGGCGGGGTCGAGGGCTCCGATCGCCGCACCCCGATCGGCCGCTTCCTGCGCCGCACCTCGCTGGACGAGCTGCCCCAGTTCATCAACGTGCTACGCGGCGAGATGAGCGTCATCGGCCCGCGCCCGGAGCGCCCGGAGTTCGTGGAGCTCTTCCACCAGGACGTGGCCCGCTACGGGGACCGCCACCGCGTCAAGTCGGGGATCACGGGCTGGGCCCAGGTGCACGGCCTGCGCGGCCAGACCTCGCTCGCGGAACGGGTGGAGTGGGACAATTACTACATCGCCCACTGGTCGCTCGCGCTCGATCTGAAGATCCTCGCGCTCACCTTCGGGGCGCTCTTGCGCAACGCGGAGTAGTCAGATACTGCGCTGCGGTCAGATGCTGCGCTGCGGTCAGATACTGCGCTGCGGTCAGATACTGCGCTGCGGTCAGATACTGCGCTGCGCGTCGCTCCCGCTCCCTGCCCAGTACTGAAAGACGCGCACGGTGAGGCCGTGCGTGCCGAGCACGCGGGGGAGGGGGATCGCGTAGCGGTTGAAGCGGTCGAGCGTGAACAGCGCCTTGTAGCGCGGCACGCTGCCCTGGAGGACTTCGAGCTGCATGTAGTCGCCGACCGGCCCCGAGCCGCTGGCCACGACCCGCCCGCGCTGCCTGCGCAGGCGGAGGGTCACGGGGCTGGGTGCACCGAAGGGGGAGGCGAGCACGCGCGTGAGCGCGCCGAACGCGGGCTTGCGGGCGCCGCGGGCGTTGAGCACGCCGAAGTTTTCGTGTGCCCCATCCTGCATCCCATAGAGGATCGCGGCAGCCACGTACGGCGCACCGCGCCCCAGGGAGCGGTAGAGGTTCGTGATGTTCAGCGCCTGGATCTGCGGGGTGACGCAGGCCTGTTCCTGTTGGATCCTGTGGTGTGGCCAGCAGCTGGTCCAGCCGAACTCGTCGAGCCACAGTGGCTTGGTGTCCCCGCTCGCGAGCTGGGTTTCGTGGATCGCGCGCAGGGAGGCGAGCGTGAGGTTGTAGAAGTGCACGGACAGCCCGTCGTAGTAGCCCTTGATGCCGGCGGCGTAGAGGGCACGCAGGAAGACCCCGTTGGAGCCGACGAGTGAGCCCGCGAGCACGAGTACGTTCGGGTTGGCCTGCTTGATCGCGGGGTAGGCGGCGCGCAGGAGGGCGGCGTAGCGCTGCGGTTTTTCGGGTCCCGCGAAGTAGTCTTCGTTGGCCTGGTCGGGCTCGTTCCAGACCTCGATCGCGGCGAGGTTTGGGCCGTAGCGGGCGGCGAGGTAGGCGACGAAGCTCGCGTAGGCGGAGGGTTCGAGGGGCGGCCACGCGTTGGCCTTGCTCGATCCGCCGGCGACACATCTGCGCAGCAGCGACGCCGGCGCGGAGGAGGCCCAGCAGGGGGTGCTGTCGGCGGTCATGACCACGCGAATGCCGTCCGCTGCGGCGTCGCCGACGAGGCGGTCGAGGAAGGCCTGCGCGCGCGGTTCGATCTGGCCCGGGCCGCCGGGCTCGAGCACCGACCAGGGTACGTCGACGCGCACCAACTGGACGTGCAGCGCTCCCGCGGCGGCGATCTCGTGGTCCGCGGCGCCCACTTGCGCGCCGGGGCTGGGCCCGAGGATGTTCAGGCCGCCTTGGGCAGCAGCGGTCTGCGGGCTCGCAGCGCGCCCCGCCCCGCTCGGCGGGAGCAGCCACGCCGACGCGCACAGGCCAACCAGCAGGGCGAGGGTGAGGAGCTTGTATTGGTGTTGGCGTCCGGCCATGGGGTTACTTCGGCATCCTGCCACCACTACACGTTAGCCGGCGCAGGTACCCAGTCGCGGCGCAGGTACCCTGTCGGTCTCATGTCCCCTACGTGGATCTGGATGCAGATTGCGATTGTTGTGTTTGTGGTGATCGGGATGGTCATCGCGATCACGAAGCTCGCGTGATCGCTGGTCTCACGGGTCTGGTCTCACGAGCGCCGGCCTCACGAGCGCTGGCCTCGCGGGTCTGGTCTCGCGGGTCTGGTCTCACGAGCGCCGGCCTCACGAGCGCTGGCCTCGCGGGTCTGGTCTCGCGGGTCTGGTCTCACGAGCGCCGGCCTCACGAGCGCTGGCCTCGCGGGTCTGGTCTCGCGGGTCTGGTCTCACGAGCGCCGGCCTCACGAGCGCTGGCCTCGCGGGTCTGGTCTCGCGGGTCTGGTCTCACGAGCGCCGGCCTCACGAGCGCCGGCCTCACGAGCGCTGGCCTCGCGGGTCTGGCCTCACGAGCGCCGGCCTCACGGGTCTGGCTTCACTAGTGGCGCAGGGAGCGCCACCACCCACGTGGCGTACGCTGCGGCTCCTGCGGTAGAGCGGGGGGAGCGGGCGGGATCTCCGAATCGCCGTCGAGGATCGCGGTGGGCACGGCGACAGTCAGCCAGTGGGCGAGCGGGGCGAGCCCGGCGGACTCGAGCTCGGGGGCGATCTCGGGGGTGCGGTTGACGGCGTCGTGGGTGTCGGAGGCGACGTTGTGGAGCAGGCCCTCGTGGGCGAGCGCGAGTGCGAGGCGGCGCGCCTCCTTGCCGAAGCGGCCCCCGAGCGAGCCGGCGGTGATCGAGGTGAGCATCCCGGCGCGCACGAGCCGCCTCAGCAGCGGGGGGTCGCGCTGGAAGGCGGGGCAGCGCTCGGGGTGGGCCAGCACGATGCGGTGGCCGCGGTGCTGGAGCTCGAGCAGGAGGGCGTCGAGGTTCGGCGCGACGGGGGTGAAGGGAGGCTCCACGAGCAGCCACGGGCCGCCGCCGAGGCCGAGGGCGTGGAGCTCCGCATCCTGCAGCTCGGGGGCCAGCGTGAGCGCGATCTCAGCTCCCGCGCGGACCTCGAGGACGCTGCCAGCGGCCGTCAGGACCTCCTCCGCTGCGAGGCGCTCGTTCAGTGCGGCCACGCGTGTGGCGATCGTCGCGGCGTCGTTGCGGTGGCTCCAGCTCACGTGCGGGGTGGCCACCAGCGTGCGGGTACCGGCCGCAGCCGCGAGGCGCGCGAGCTCGAGCGACCCCTCGAGGGTGGGTGGTCCGTCGTCGATGCCGGGCAGCACGTGGGTGTGGAGGTCGATCACCGCAGGCGAACGTTACCCACGTGTGTCGCTCCGCTTGGCGGTTCGGGATTCGTCTGGTGAGCGGAGGGCGCGTCGCTTACCGCGATCTGCGAGGTTGCGAGCCCGGATATGATCGACTCGGCCGCAAGCGCGGGCTTTCAGCTATCGAACACACATATACGGGGCGAGGAGTCAGAGAAGTCATGTTCAAATCGATCGTGGTTGGCACCGACGGCTCCGAGACGGCGGGGGAGGCGGTGCGCCAGGCAAGCGACCTGGCCCGCACCCTGGGGGCGACGTTGGAGATCGTGAGCGCGTACGAGCCGGTGCCGGCGCAACGCCTGCGCGAGGAACGCCGCGACACGCCGGACGATCTGCAGTGGGCGATCAACCCGCGCGAGGACGTCGACGCCGCGCTGGAGGGCGCTGCGGCGCCGGCCCGGACTGCGGGCGTGGATGTGAACGTGTATGCCCGCCAGGGCGACCCCGCGGACGCGATCCTCGACGTGGCGGAGGAGCGGGGGGCGGATCTGATCGTGGTCGGCAACAAGGGCATGACCGGCGCCAAGCGCTTTCTGCTGGGCTCGGTGCCGAACAAGGTCTCCCACCACGCACCGTGCTCGGTGCTCATCATCAGGACGACCTGAGCGCGAGGGCCCAGCTCATCGGGACGACCTGAGCTCGAGGGCCCAGCTCATCGGGACGCCTCGAGCCCGAGGGCTTCGTGGTAGAGCGCGAGCGTGCGTTGTGCGATCGGGTCCCAACCGAGGCGTTCTCGGGAGAAGCTCCGGGCCTGCGCGCCCCGGGCGCGGCACCCTTCGCGCCCGGCGGCTCTGACGGCGCGTAGGCCGTCGGCGAGCGCGGGGACGTCGGCGCGCTCGCAGAGCCACCCGGTGTGCCCGTCGATCACATACTCGGGCAGGCCACCCACGGGGTAGGCGAGCACGGGCCGGCCGTACCCGTAGGCGAGCAGCAGGACGCCGCTGGCGCTCGCTTTGGGGTAGGGGAGCGCGACCACGTCGGCGGCGGCGAACAGGCGGCTGACCTGCGCGGGGGGCGCGAAGCCGCGCTGGATCAGCACCCGCCCGCGCAGGCGGGGATCGGCGAGCTCGGGGGCGGCTTCGCGGAGTGCGCCGCGGTCATCGCCGGCGAGGATTACACGTACGCGATCCACGGTGGCGGCGGCTTGGAGCAGATCGCGCACCCCCTTGTCGGGGCGCAGCTGGCCGAAGAGCAGCACGACTGGCTCTGCGCCGCCGACCCCGAGGGCGGTGCGCAGGGCCTCGGGATCCTCCTCGAGCCCTCCGCGGCGGGCGAGGCCGCCGTACTCGCCGTGGGGGATCACGACCGCCTTGCGCGCCTCGGCGGGGGAGAGGGCGTGGCGGTCGTACTCGGAGTGGATCACGATGCTCGCTGCGCAGCGGCGGATCAGGCGGTTGGCGCGGGGGTAGGAGCGCGCGCCGCGGTCGAAGGTGTTGTGGGGGGTGTAGATCACGGGACGGCGCATGCCGGCCAGCAGCAGCGCCTGGATCGCGCCGAGGGGGGGCCACTCCTCGCCCTGGACGTGCACGACGTCGCAGCCCCGCGCGAGCCAGGCCACGACGAGGTCGCCGGCGAGATGGCCCACGCCGTTGAGCGGCCGGGAGAGGCGTAGGCGGCGCAGCAGCCGCCCGCACCGGTTCCGGGCGCGGATGTAGGGGAAGACGCGGTGGACGACCACGTCGGGGGTGGCGGCGGAGTCGTGGTCGCGCGCGGTGGCGAGGTGGACCTCGCAGCCGGCGCGCGCGAGCGCGTGGGCGAGCTCGTTGGTGTACTCGGCGATCCCTCCCAGTCCAACCTCCTCGACCAGCAGCACTCGGGGCGGCCACCGATCGCTCACGGGCATATGCTAGGGGCGTGAAACGCGCGGTGATCCTCGCGGGAGGCGAAGGTACGCGCCTGCGCCCCTACACGACGGTCCTGCCGAAGCCATTGATGCCGATCGGGGACCGCCCGGTGCTGGACATCGTGGTGCGCCAGCTGAAGGCGCACGGCTTCGAGCGGATCACAGTGGCGACGGGTTACCTGGCGGAGTTGATCGAGGCGTTCTTTCGCGACGGCTCGGCGTATGGGATCCCGATCGACTACTACCGCGAGCAGGAGCCGTTGGGCACGGTGGGGGCACTCGCGCTGATCGACGGTCTGGGGGAGGACCATGTGCTGGTGATGAATGGGGATGTGCTGACGGACATCGACTATGGGGCGCTGCTCGAACGCCACCGCAGCAGCGGCGCGGTGGCGACGATCGCTACGAAGGTCCGCCACCTGCAGATCTCCCTGGGGGTTCTGCGCTTCGGGGAGGATGGGGATCCGACCCGCCTGACGGGCTACGACGAGAAGCCGACGATCGACTACACGGCGAGTATGGGGGTGTACTGCTTCTCCCCGGATGCGCTCGCGCATGTGGAGCCGGGCGAGCGGCTGGACTTCCCGGACCTGATCCTGCGCCTGATCGCGGCGGGGAGGCTGGTGCGGGCGTGGCCGAGCGAAGACTATTGGCTGGACATCGGTCGCCACGACGACTACGAGCAGGCGCTGGAGGAGTTCGAGAGCGTGCGCGATCGCCTGATCCCGCCGGAGGATTGAGGTGGCGCCCTCACCGGGGCTTGCGGATCGCGACGATCGTCCGGCGAAAGTGCGCGGACGCACTAGGCGAGCGCAGCGCGGACGGCCGCGAGGACGATTTCGACGGCGGCCTCGTCCATGGTGGCGCTGAGGGGTAGGGCGCAGTGGCGGTCGGAGGCTTCGCGGGCCCGGGGAAGCTCGCCGGCGGCGGCGGCGTGGCGGTACTCGGTGAAGGTGTGTAGCGCGGGATACCAGGTGGTCTGGACGCCGGCGGCCTTGAGCTGCTCGCGGAAGCGGTCGCGGGCGTCGCGGTGGGGGAGGAGGACGGGGAAGAAGAAGTGGGAGGAGCGTGCGACGGCGTGGTCGTCCCAGAGCAGCTCGATGCCGGGCAGATCGGCGAGGCGCTCGCGGTAGGCGCGGACGAGGTCGCGGCGTACGGCGATGTCCTCGTCGAGGCGCGCGAGGCGGCTGTGCCCGAGCGCGGCGCGGGGCTCGTCGAGGCGGAAGTTGAAGCCGATGTCGACGACGTCGTAGGCGGGATCGTGGCCGCGGTGGCGGTCCCAGGTGCTGCTGGTGAGGGCGTGGGAGCGCAGCAGCCGGACGCGCTCGGCGAGCTCCTCGGCGGCGGCGCAGACCATGCCGCCCTCGCCGACGCAGAGCTGGTTCTTGGAGAAGAAGCTGAACGCGCCGAGCTCCCCGACGGTGCCGACGTGGCGGCCGTCGTCGAGGCGCGCGCCGATCCCCTCGGCGCAGTCCTCGATCAGGATCAGGTCGTGCGCGTCGCAGAGCTCGCGCAGCGCGAGCACGTCGGCGGGGTAGCCGGCGAAGTGCACGGCGAGGATCGCGCGGGTGCGGGGTGTGATCCGGCGGGCGGCGTCGTCGGGGTCGATGTTGAGGTCATAGGGTCCGCCGGTGGCGTGGCCGCGGATGTCGCAGAGGACGGGCTCGGCGCCGACGAAGCGCGGGGCGGAGGCGCTGGCGACGAAGGTGAGGGCGGGCACGATCACCTCGTCGCCGGGGCCGATCCGGGCGGCGAGGCAGGCGAGGTGCAGTGCGGCGGTGCCGCTGGAGGCGGTGACGGCGTGAGGCGAGCCGACGTAGGCGGCGAGCGCGTGCTCGAAGGCTTGGTTGCGGGGGCCCATGGTCAGCCAGCCGGAGCGCAGGCAGTCGAGCACGGCCTGGACGTCGTGCTCGGGCATCGCGATGTCGGTGAGGGGGACGCGCCACTCGCTCATGGGGTGCAGGGGGGTGTTCTTTGGGGATCGTCCGCGCGGGTGGGTTCGGCAACGGGGTGGTGGGCGCTGGACTTCCTGTCCAGCGGCCGTGCGCGGGCGACGTTCATCGCGCGAGCGCCTCGGCGAGCGCGGTGACGACGCGGTCCTGGTCGGCGTGGGTCATATGGGGGTAGAAGGGCAGCGTGAGCTCGGTGCGGGAGGCGAGCTCGGTGATCGGCAGGGAGATGTCGGGGAAGCGCTCGCGGTAGGCGCTGAAGCGGTGGATGGAGGGGTAGAAGATGCTGGTCTGGATGCCGCGCTCGCGCAGCGCGGCGCTGACCTGTGCCTGGCGGCCGTCGTGCGCGATCATGATCGGCATCACGTAGCAGGAGGAGCTCGGTATGTCGGCGTCGGCGAAGGGCACGATGATCCCCTCGACCTGGGCGAGCAGGGTGCGGTAGCGCAGCGCGAGCTCGCGGCGGCGCGCGATGTCCGCCTCGAGGCGCCCGAGGCGCGAGAGCAGCAGCGCGGCGCGGGGCTCGTCGATGCGGTAGTTGTAGCCGAGGCCGACGACGTCGTAGGTGTCGGTGCGCCCGCGGTGGCGGTCCCAGGTGCCGCTGCTCATGGCGTGCGAGCGGCGCGAGCGGGCGAGGGCGGCGACCTCGTCGCTGTCGGTGCAGAGCAGCCCGCCCTCGCCCACGGAGAGGACCTTGTTGGAGAAGAAGCTGAAGGCGCCGGCGAGCCCCCAGGTCCCGAGTTTGCGTCCGCCGAGGGTGGCGCTGGGGGCGTGGGCGACGTCCTCGATCAAGGCGATGCCGTGCGTGTCGCAGAGCTCGGCGAGGCGGTCGGCGGCGGCGGGGTAGCCGGCGTAGTGCACGACGCACACGGCCTTCGTGCGGGGGGTGATGCGCGCGGCGACGTCCTCGGGATCGAGGCTGGGGCGCGCGCGCGAGACGATCTCCGCGAATACGGGGGTGGCGCCGCAGTAGAGCGCGGCGGCGGCGGTGGCGGTGAACGTGAAGGAGGGGACGATCACCTCGTCGCCGGGGCCGACGCCGGCCGCTAGGTAGGCGAGGTGCAGGGCGGCGGTGCAGCTGGAGAGCGCGACGGCGTGGCGTGCGCCGAGGTGCGCGGCGAAGGCCTCCTCGAAGGCGGCGGTGCGGGGGCCGAGCGTCAGCCAGCCGGAGCGCAGGGTCTGTGCGACCGCCTCGAGATCCTGCTCCTCCAGGAGGAGGTCGAAGAGTGGCAGCTCGGGAAAGGTCTCGGCGGTGATGGGGGCCATCTCAGTCGATTTTCGTGGGCCTCGAAGCGCCGAGGCGCTAGCGGGCCTTCCCCGAGCCTTGGGCCGGCACCCGGGACGGAGGCCCGTTCGTAGTCCGGGCTCTGGCCGGGGCGGGTGGGACGTTGACGAGGGGGGCCACTAGGGGATGTTCTTGTAGCGCGGGTCGAAGGGATCGCCGAACGCCTGCGCGTCGAGCGCGGCGAGCACCTCGGCGATGCCGTCGGGGACGGTCATCAACGTCTCGAATCCGAGCGTGGAGCGGATCTTCTCGAAGCTGACCTTGTAGTCGCGGGGGTCCTCGTCGCGGCGCACGTAGGAGACGGTGCCGCGGTCGACCTGGCGGCCGATCTCCTGCACGAGGTCGAGCTTGCGGTAGTTCTCTCCGGAGCGCCCGGCGTTGAAGACTTCGCCGGCGACGGTCTCGGGGGGCGCTGCGAGCACGGTGCGCACGGCGCGGGCGGCGTCGCGGACGTGGATGTAGGGGCGCCAGAACTGCTCGCCGAAGACTTCGAGCTCGCGGTCGGCCCACAGTTCGCGGGTGAACTCGTTGACGGTGAGGTCGAAGCGCATCCGTCGCCCGACGCCGTAGACGGTGGCGAAGCGCAGGCAGGTGGGTTTGGTGGTGGCGGGCTGGGTGGGCGGGGCTCCGTTTGTGGGCGGGGCTCCGTTTGCGTGGCCGAGGATCAGCTGCTCCATCCCGACCTTCTGCTCGGCGTACAGCGACACGGGGCGCAGCTCGCCCTGCTCGGTGATGGGGACGTTGGGGTCGGCCATGCGCCCGTAGTTGGAGCAGGTGGAGGCGAACACGAGGCGCTGGACCCCGGCGGTGTTGGCGTCGGCGACGAGCGCGCGGGTGGCTTGGACGTTGACCTCGTCGGAGGCCGCGGGGTCCAGGGCGCAGGCGGGGTCGCCGACGATCGCGGCGAGGTGCACGACGGCCTCGGCGTCCGCGAGCGCCCGCCGGCGGGTCTCGGTGTCGCGGACGTCGCCGCGGATCACCTCGACGCCGGCGCGCTCCTGCTCGGCGGCGATCTCCTCCTGCCCGTGCAGGAGGGAGTCGAGCACGCGCACCTCGCGTCCGGCCTGGAGTAGCTCGCCCACGAGCATCGCGCCGATGTAGCCGCTGCCGCCGGTGATCAACGTCTTCGCGCTCACTTGCCGTGTCCCTCCCTGGTGGTGGTGTGGTGTGTGTCTGTATGTCGGTCCAGATCGCCGGCGCTGAGCGCCGCGCACGCGGGTCGCTCGCTGGAACGTCCTGGTCTCAGCGGTGGGGGCGACCCATCGAGTGGATGGTATCGGCGCTCGAGTGCTGCCAGCTTTAGCGATGGCGGACTGTTCAAAAGGTGCATAGACTCTCTGGTCGATGGTTGCCTTGATCCCGGAGTTCGAGCAAGGCGGATTTACAGCCGAAACCCCGGTCCCGACGTGGTGGCCGATCCGCAGGCGACTGGAGATCGCGGCGCAGTGGGCGCGCGACCCGGTGCTCGATGTGGGCGCCGGCACGGGGTGGCTGACGCTGCACCTGCTCGCGTGGGGTCACGATGTCACGGCGGCCGACTACGATGAGCTGGCGCGCAGGAATTTCACAGAAAATGCCGCGATCGTGGGACGCGAGATCGAGATCGCGAAGGAGGATGTCAGCAAGCTCTCCTACGCCGACGAGCAGTTCGCCTCGGTTTTCTGTATATCGGTTTTATCCTATGTGCCAGACCTGCAGGGAGCGCTGGGGGAGTTATGGCGCGTGCTGCGCCCAGGGGGGATCGCGGTGCTGGGACAGCTGAACGCGTATGGGAGCTACGCCTTCTTGAACGATCGCGATCCGCGCACGCTGTTTCGGCGCAACCGCTTCCGGGGGGATATTCGCCAGGATGTAGAGCACTTTCATTCACCTAATTGGTGGAGGCGCGAATTCGCCAGGCGCTTCACCGTCCTGGAGGTGATACCGCTCGAGATCTTCTCTCCGCTGATCGCGAAGCTGGCGGGTTACAACGTCGATGAGCGCTGGACCCGCGCCGACGTTCGTCTCGCTTCGCACCTGCCGAAGGAGCTGGCCTCGGAGGTCATTTTCGTTCTGCGCAAGTGAGTCGTTCGTCCCAAACGTGGCGGACGCTCGCACGCAGGCGGCCGCGCGCAGCGAACGCGGGGTGTGGGCTCAGGGGCGGCCCGCAGCCACGCGCTCGATCAGCGTGAGCCACTCAGCGCGAAAGCGGGTGAGGTCGTTGTGGGTGCCCACGAAGGCGCGGACCTCCTCCATCAGGGGGCGTGTGTCGGCCTCCTCCAGCCAGCGCAGCCGCGCGATGATGTCCTCCACGGCGGGGCGCACGCAGAGGGCCTCGTAGCTGGGCAGCGCGCTCAGCAATGTGCGCGTCCACCCCACGCGCGTGGTCACCGCGGGGGTCCCGCAGGCGAGCGCCTCCAGCAGCACATAGCTGCAGGCCTCGTAGCGGGTTGGGAACAACAGGCAGTCCGCGGCTGCGTAGGCGTCGGCCAGCTGCTCGGGCGCGAGCAGGCCGAGGTGGCGGGCGCCGGGGATTGGGGTGGCCCCTGCGTGCAACAGTTCCCAGCCGGCTCCACGGCAACTCTCGAGCAGTAGATCGGCGCCCTTGCGGTACTCGGGGCGCCCCACGAACAGGGCGTAGCGCTGGCGCTCGTGGAGTCCCAACTGGGCCCGTGCCTGCGCGCGCTCGCGCGGTCGGAAGAGATCGGTGTCGACGCCGTTGGGGATGACCGCGGCGGGGGGGTGGCGGTAGTAGCGCGTGGTCTCCTGTGCGGCGCTCTCGGAGACGACCACGAGCTCGCCGGCGCGGCAGGTGAGGGCCTCCAGGGGCCAGTAGCCGAGGAGGCGCCGCAGGTAGTCGCGGCGCAGCAGGCCGCGACGCGCGGCGAGCACTTCGCCGACGGAGGTGCCGTGGAAGACCTGCACGCGGGGCACGCCGCGTGGCGCGCCGAGCCCGAGGAAGCCGTTGCCGAGGATCAGGTCGGGTCGGCGCTCCGCGGCCGCGACGGCGCGCCCGGTCGAGAGCGACCACACGAGCGGGGAGCCGCCGAAACGGAACGTCCAGCGCCCGGGTTGACGGGTGGGTCCGACGATCGACACCCGCCAGCCCTCCTCGCGCAGGATGCCGGCGAGCAGCCAGCAGAAGCGCTCGACGCCACCGGCGTTACTCGTGGGCACGGGCGACATGAGGATCGCGTGCCTTGCGGGCGTCGCGGGCGGCTTGGAGTCCATCTCGACTGGAGCGTAGGGGGGGAGGGGCCGGGGGCCGTCGGGGAGGGGCCGGGGGCCGTCGGGGAGGGGCCGGGGGCCGTCGGGGAGGGGTCGGGGGCCGTCGGGGAGGGGTCGGGGAACGTATCCGGAACCGGCGCCCCTCAGATCGATCGGGGCCCTCCGCTTGGGAGCAGGCTTCGCAGTGCGCTCCGCGCCCGTTTCAGGCGTGCGCCTATGAAGCCGGCGAGCGTAAGCTTGACGCGCGCGGCGATGAATGAGAGTTGTCCCTGTGTGGGGCTCTTGATGTGGCCCTGCGCGGTCAGCCAGTGGCCGTGGCGGGAGAGGAAGCGCCAGTTGTTCTTGATCGCCGAGAGCTCGTA
The DNA here is from genome assembly GCA_963747875.1 of uncultured Solirubrobacterales bacterium. GTDB lineage: Bacteria > Actinomycetota > Thermoleophilia > Solirubrobacterales > Solirubrobacteraceae > Palsa-744. The sequence continues at coordinate 2,145,334 of CAVVGU010000001.1, read as the reverse complement.
CTCCAGGCGCGGTCGGCGCGAGCCCCCCTCCCACTGGTCGACCTGGTACATCGCGGTGACCGGGGTGAGGATGCAGCGAAAGCCGCAGCGCACGGCTTGGATGAAGAAGTCGGTCTCGTCGCGCCAGCCGGTGTTGCCGTAGTTCTCGTCGTAGCGGATGCGCTGGAAGACGCGGCGGTTGATGAGCGCGGGGGCGGGCATGAACGGGGTTTCGAGCTCACTTTCGGGCACCACGGAGTGGTCGTCGATCGTGGGCACCCCACCGCGCCGGGTACGCGCGGCGGCGAGCGCGGACTCGAGGTCGTGCTCGGCGGTGTTGAGCCACGGCGCTCCCACGATGTCGGCGTGCTGCTCGGCCGCGACGCGCTTGAGTGTGGGGCCGTAGTCGCGGGGGTAGCGCAGGTCGTCGTCGGAGAGCACGACCCACTCGCCACGTGCGATCGCGCAGCCGGCGTTGCGCGCGCTGGAGAGGCCGTCGTGCTCCTGACGCAGCAGCCGCACGCGCGGCTCGGCCCCGAACTCGCGAGCGATCATCTCTTCGGTCCCGTCGTCGGAGCGCCGGTCGATGACGACGATCACCTCGAGCACGTCGTCGAGCTCGAGTAGCGCGGGGAGGTTCTGGTGCAGCGCATCGCGCCGGTTGTGGCTGGGAACGACGAACGAGATATCCCGGGTCTCCTCGGCAGGCATCTGTGCCTCTCCTCGGCATTGGCCGCGCTCAACTTGACGACCGTATGCGCCAGAGCCTACAGCGGCTCCTTGCGCAAGATCGCGCGCAGCTCGGCGGGGGTGAGCGCGCGCAGCAGGAACAGCAGTGTGGGGTAGGTGAGCACCGCGACGGCGATCAGTCCGAGCAGGGGCGCCCCGAGGCTCTTTGCCAGCCACGTGAGCAGCCCCATCCCGAGCGCCGCTGCGAGTGTGCGCACGAGGCGCCCGAGTCGGGGCGTCATCGCGAGCTCGGCCAACACGCTGCGCATCGTGAGCGACATCACGAGGACCTCCGTGAGGAGTGTGATCCAGGCGGCTGCGAGAAATCCGTAGCGGGGGATGAGCGCGACGTTCAGCGAGGCGTTGACGAGGAGGCCGACGGCCGCGTAGCGCAAGAACTTGCGCTGCAACTCGAGGATCACGACCATGTTGCCGGCGAGGTAGCCGAAGGAGATCGAGACGAACGCCCCCATCAGGATCGGCAGCGCGGGAGCGGCCTGCGCGAACTGCGCGCCGAACAGCAGTTTGACGATCGGCGCGGCCGCGACCACTGTGAAGGCGAGCGCCGGCAGCGAGCCCATCGTGAGGTACTCGCCGGCGCTCTGCAGGAGCCGGCGAACGCGCGCGCGATCCCGTGGATAGGCGGTGGCGATCAGGGGAAACAGCGTGGTCATCACAGAGATCGGGATGAACTGGATCTGGTCGAGGATGCGGTAGGCCGCCCCGTAGAGCCCGGCCTGCGTGCTGCCGGCGAACTCGAACACGAGCACCTGGTCGAGCTTCACGTAGAGCGTCACCAGAATCCCGGCGGCCCCCACGCCGAGCCCGACGCGCATCACGGCGGGCCACAGCCGTCTGGAGGAGGCGAGGCGTAGGGAGACCAGGCGCCGGGCGCGCACGATCGTCGCGCAGGTGGTGATCGCGGCGACCGCCAGAAAGACGGCGGCGAGGGCGCCGATGCTCTTGGAGGTGAGCGAGATGGCGATCGCGCCGCCGGTCCACAGCACGCTGCCGAGCGTCATGATCGCGATCGTGATGTCGTTGCGCACGCGCAGCTGGAAGACCGCACTGAGCGCCATCGGGGCGTTGATGAGGATCGTGGCGGCGACCAGAACGCCGGCGATCTCGGCGGACTGGGTGGGCACGATTAGGAGGACCCCCACGAGCGCGACGATCGTGGTGGGCACCGCCAGCAATACCCGCAGGCTGACAAGCGCTCCCAGCCACTCGCCCTGGCGGGCTGGTTCGCTCGCGGCACGGCTGACGGCCACCTGGGTGAGGCCGAGTTCCCCGAAGTTCGCCGCGATCTGCGTGATCGCAAAGATCGTGGACCACTCACCAAAGCCACTGCCCCCCAGCATCCGTGCGATGACCGAAGTGACCACAACGCCGAGCGCGAGATTGCCGACGCGCCCGATCACCTGGGTGCCGATGTCGAGCGTGGCGCGCCGCGCCCCGACTTGGATCGACGGCGAGTCCCCCGGGGTGGTTTGCTGAGGTGGCGGGCCCTCGGGGGCGACTTGCGGGGACGGCGAATCCCCCGGGGTGCTTTGCGACGACGACATCGCCCCCGAGGTGACCTGCTGGGTTGGCTCCCCCACTCCCATCAGCGCTGGACGATGACTTCGGCCTTGGGCTCTCCGCTGCGATGCCGGAGGGTGGCGACGGGCACGCTGGTGGGGTGCGGGGCGAGGAAGCGTGCGACGGCGTAGGTTTCGCTGCGGCGGACACCGGCCGGGCGAAAGCCGCGCGGGGGGCTCGTTACAACCATTGGTGGCAGGGGGGAGCGGCCGGTGCGTCTGGTGCGCAGGGCGATGAAGTCGAGCTCGCGCGTGGTCACGCTCCCGTGCTCGGCGGGTGTGGTGGCGGGCAGATAGATCGAAAGCGGGAGCGAGGCGTTTTCCTGGCTCACGATCGCGCGCGCGCCGCTTAGCGCTCCCAGCGCGCGCGCCGCGCCGCGCCAGTCGTCGCGCTGGTAGCCGGGGATCGCGTTGGTCGCGGCGATCACGGCGAGGGAGACGGCACACAGGCCGATGCCAAGTGCTGCGCCTGCGCGCGGTGCCCGTGTGACCCCGAGGCCGATCGCGATCAGAGCTGCGCAGGGCGCCCAGGCGGCGATCATGTTGCGCCCGTCGAAGACGTCCACGAGGTGGGTCAGGGCGAGCAGCAGCGGCAGCGCGATCGCCACGCCGGCGAGGATCGCAAGGTCGCGGGCGCAGTGGCGCTCGCGTCGATCGCCGTAGCGCAGCAACAGTGCGAGCGCGCCTGCCGCGAGCAGCGCGGCGAGCAGTGCGGAGAGGATCTCCAGGGGGCCGTAGAGGCCGACGAGGAACTGCTTGGCACTCTCCCCGATGCGCGAGCTCAGCGAAGCCGCTTCGATCCAGTTGGACTTGCCGTCGGCGCGCTCCCGCGCTGCGAGCGGCACGAGCGCGATCCCGACGAGCGCGACCACGACGATCGGGGCGCGCGTGGCTCGCCAACGGTGGCGCCGCGCGAGGAGGAGTGCCTCGGGCAGGAACAGGAAAGCGGCGAAGTAGTGGGTGAGCACCGCGAGGATCGACATGGTGGCCCACAGCCACAGGTTGCGGCTCTTGGGCTCCTCCAGGGCTCGCTGCCAAAACACGAGGGCGGCGGCGCTGAACAGGACCACGAGGGCGTAGGCGCGGGCCTCCTGGGAGTAGTAGTACATCGCCGGGTTGACCGCCGTCAGCGCCGCCGCCCACAGCCCCGCACGGGTGGAGATGCGCCGCCCGGCGAGGTACATCACGGGGACCGTGAGCGTTCCCACGAGCGCGGAGAAGGAGCGGAAGCCGAGCGGGCCGGCGCCGAGGAGCTTCGTCCAGGCCCACACGAGGATGTAGTACAGCGGCGGTGCCGACTCGCTGGAGGAGAGGTGCGAGAGCATCCCGGAGAAGCCGCGGTGCACGAGGACGATCGTGGCCGACTCGTCCAGCCAGATGCTCTGGACGTTCAGCGTCGCGAACCGCAGCGCGGCGGCGCCGAGTGTCAGTGCGATCACCGCGGTGCCGGGTTGCCGCAGCCACGAGCCCGCCGGGGGCCAAGCTCGCTTGGCGGGGGACTCGCGAGGGGTTGCGGCGGAGCTGCTGCGGGGCTCGATGCTGATGCCCACGCGATCGATTATCTCAGGCGATCAGGACTCCGCGGGAGACGGGCCCGTAAGACGGTGGCCCCGCCCTTGTCGCTCGGCGGTGCGGCTGCGCCGGCGAGTGGTGTGCCTGCCGGCGGGTGGCTTGTCTCGTCAGTGGACAGCATGCTTCAGGAGCTGGCGAGCAATTCCTGCACAACTGTCGTGTATTCGCCCTTGGGCTGCAGTTCGTGCTGCAGGGCGCCGTAATACATTTCGTCGTCGCTGCTCGCGCCGGTCGGTGACTGGTCGCGGATCTGGTAGAGGATGAACATGCCCAGGCGGCTACCCAGCAGCTGGCGCATTTCGCCGACCGTGTTGCGCAGGATCGAGGCGGCTTCGCTGTAGGGCATGCAACCGTTGTATTCCTCGTCTGCGCCGATGCAACGGCCGTTGTCCGCGGGGAGGCCCCACTCGGTGATGTCGATCGGGATCGTGCTCGGGGCGCCGTGCGCGGCGGTCTGTTCGACGAGGTCTTCCAGGCGGCTGCGCCAGTGGTGATAGGGGTGGATCGTCCAGCCGGCGACGTACTGGCTCAGGTTCGGCACTGCGGCGAACATCCCGTTCATCCAGTCGCCGGTCCAGTCGTCGGCCTCTGCCAGCAGGCCCACGTGGACGCCGGTTGCGGAGATCGCTTCGGCCGCTTCCTCGAAGCGTCGGGCGTAGTTTTCGGCGCGCGCTTGGTAGGAGGGGCTACCGGCGCTGTCGCCGTACTGGTACCCGTAGGAGGTCTCGTTGCCGAATTCGATCGACTGGACCGCATCCTGGCCGCCGGTGTGGGTGCTCCAATAGGTGCCGCCGGGGCCAAACATCGTGGCCCACCCTGCCAAGCTCTGCGCCTGGGCGGGTGTCGGCAGTGTGCCGCGGAAGGAGGCCAGCACCAGTACGCGGATGCCCTCGGCGGCGTAGCCGCCGATCACGGATTCCATTTCCGCGGGGGTCGTCGTTGCGATCGGGAACTCGATCCGCACGAGCTTGGCTCCGAGCGCTTCTGCGCCCTGGAGGTCGAGGGTCATGTTCGCGCCCGAGTCGATCCCCGGCTGGAAGGCGGTGGCCGACGAGGGTGCCCCGGGGGCGAGGGTGAGTTCGCCGGGGGTGGGGGAGCCGCCCGGGCTACCAGATCCGTCGAAGCCGCCCGACCCGCCGGTGGAGCTCGACCCCCCGGTGGAGCTCGACCCCCCGGTGGAGCTCGACCCCCCGGTGGAGCTCGACCCCCCGGTGGAGCCTGACCGGTCGCTGGAGCTCGACCCGCCCGGGTCACCCGACCCGTCGAAGCCGCCTGACCCGCCGACGGAGTCTGACTCGCTGGCGGAGCTCGACCCGCCCGCCGCGAGGGAGACGGAGCCGACGGAGGAGCCGGCGCGCGCTTGAGTGGCCACATGGTGGCGATGGGCGGTCCTGTGCACCCGCGTGGTGTGGGCATCGATGCGTGCCAGCTGCGCGCGGCTCTTGGCACAGAGGGTTCGTCTGTGCGCTGCGCAGGCGAACCTGGCGACGCGTCGTAGATGAGTGCGCTGGTATGCCGCTGCGCGAGCCTGCAATGTGGCATGCGAGCCCTGCGCAAGCTTTACGACCTGTGGCCGATTAAGAGGCTGCGCGTCGGTCCTGCCGGCGTTCAAAGCTCCCACGGAGGCGAGACAGAAGAACATGAGAACCGCTGTGACGCGGCGACCGAGATGAAGGTTGATGGGGATCTGCGCTCCTTCGGTGGCCGGGCCGTCTCAGAGAGATCCCTGGCTTTGCGGCCCCGCCTCGCGGCGGGTGTGCCCTTGTCGTGGTGCAAGCTGTGCCGAGCCACGCTCTACGCCGAGCCACGCTCTGCGTCGAATATCGGCGCGCGCGGGCGCCGCGACACCCGGTGCGCGGCGTCTGGACGGATGTCGGTGCAGCGATGCGCGGGCGATGCGCGGGCAAATCCGGGGGACGATGCGTGCGAGGATGCGCGCGACGGCCGATACCATGACCGACGATGCCGATTTCGCCGGCTCGTTCAGCCGCAGGCGCAAGCGTCAAGTGCGAGCTTCGAGCCGACGATAGGAGCCCTGCGATGAGATTCCTTGCCCCAGTTCGCGCCGCGACGCCCAGGCAACGGCCACTCGCCTGGAGGCTGCTCGGATGAGCGCCGCCGAGCGTTTCGAGCGCGTGCGCGAGGGCGAAAGCCTCACGAGCATGCTGGAGGTCCTGCGCCGCCGCTGGCTGATCATCGTGGGTGTGGTGCTCGCCTCGGTGGCGGTTCTGCTCGCGAGCCACGAGCACAAAGCGAAGTCCTATACCGCGACCGCCAATGTGGCCTTTCAGAGCGGCACGCTCTCTGAGGCGGGGCTCCAGGTCTCGCCGTCCAGCAGCAGCGAACCTCAGCGGGAAGCCGACACGGAGGTCCTGATCGCACACTCCGCCGAAGTGGCCAAGGCTGCCGCCGCCCAGCTGGGCATCAGCGCGGGACCGAGCGAACTGCTGAGCAAGGTCAAAGTCGAAGCGGCCCCCAACGCGGACGTCCTGAACATCCTCGCCACTGCCGGCGATCCACAGTACGCGGCACGTCTGGCCAACGCCTTCGCCGAACAGTACATCGCCTTCCGGGGCCAGTCCCAGCTCGCTGGGATCAGCACGGCGCAGGCGGAGCTCCAGCGGCAGATCGCGGCGCTGCCGGCGGGCTCCGCCGAACGTACGGCGCTGGAACAGTCGTTGCAGCGCCTCAGCGTGACCCGCGCGGTCGCTGGGGGTGGGGCGAACATCATCGGGCGGGCCACTCCCCCGACGAGCCCTGCGGGCGCGGGCTTGACGAGCACGATCGCGATCGGCCTGCTGATCGGCCTGGCGATCGCGTTCGCGTTGGTGTTCCTGCTCGAGTCGCTGGACCGACGCATGAAGTCGATCGAGGAGCTCGAGCGCGAGTACCGGCTGCCGGCGCTCGCCGCGATCCCTCAGTCGGCCTTCCGCACGCGCCGGGCCGAGGAGCGCGAGGAGCTGCTCGAGCCCTACCGCATCCTGCGCAGCGCCCTCGACTTCGCCGCGGTCGCACGCCCGCTCGACACGCTGCTCGTCACCAGTGCGGTCGCCGGCGAGGGCAAGACGACGGTCGCGATCGACCTCGCGCACACGATTGCACTGACGGGGCGTCGCACGGTGCTGGTCGAGCTCGACCTGCGTCGTCCCACGTTCGCCGAGCACTTCGCGCTCGACCCCGCGCGCGGGCTCACCACTGCGCTCACCGGCCGTGGGCAGATCTCGGAGCTGCTGCTCGAGCCGCTCTCCGACGCGCCGAACCTGCTCGTGCTGCCCTCCGGGCCGGTCCCCCACAACCCCTCGGAGCTATTGGGGGCCCCTCGGTTGGAGGAGATCCTCACGGAGCTCGCCGTGGGTGAGAGCATGGTGATCGTGGATGCGCCGCCGCTGAACCCGGTGGCGGATGCGCAGGTGCTGCTCAACAACCGCGCGGTCAACGCCGCGATCCTGGTTGCGCGGGTCGAGCGGGTCACGCGCGACGAGGCGCGCCGTGCCCGTGGGATCCTCGATCGCCACATCGTCGAGCCGGTGGGGATCGTCGTGACCGGTATCCGCGATTCGGGCCGTTACGGCTATGGGTATGGCCCCTACCGCGGTGCGGCGCCCACGCTCGAGGTGGATGTCGAGGCGCTGTCTCGCTCCTCCAGCGCCTCCGCCTCGGAGCGGACGGCGCGCTGAGAGCAAGGTAGCGGTGGGCGTGGTGCGAGGACTGCGACCGATCGGAGATCGGCTGGCGGTGCCGAGCGGCGGGGAGCTGATCGCCACCGCGGTGGCGGCGGGCGTCACCGCGGTACTGGCCTTTGCGGGCATCCACAAGCTGGGGACGGTCGGTCTGCTCGTCCCGGTGGCGGTGGTGCTCGGGTGCATTCTCCTGCTGCGGCCGCTGCTGGCGGTGACCCTGGCGGTGGGGCTCGCGGTGGTCTGCGAGGGGCCGCAGTTCGGGATCCTGACCTTCACCTCGCACCTGTACATCCAGGTCTACGGGGACATCTCGATGCTGGATGTGCTCGTCGCGCTGGCGCTCGTGGCGGTCGGCGTGGATGTCGTGCGCCATCGCCGGCCGCTGCTGGTGCCGCGGGCGCTGGCGTTGCCGCTGGCGATCCTCGCGCTGGCGATGGTGGCTGGGGTGATCACGGGATACGCCGCGGGCGCCACGCTCCGCTTCGCGGTTGCCTCGGAGCACGTGTTGGCCTACCTGTTGCTGTTGCCGATCGCGGTGGCGAACCTCGATCTGGATCGTGCGCAGATCACGAAACTGCTCGGCGGCGCGACGGCCCTCGCGATCGTCAAGGCGGTGTTTGGTCTGATCGAGGTGGTCGGCCACTACGGCTTGCCGATCGAAGGCACCGCCACGCTGACCTATTTCGAACCGACTGCCAACTGGCTGATCATGATCGCCCTGCTCGGCATCTTCGCAGCAGTCCTCGCGCGCGCCAAACTGCCGCTGTGGGCGCTGTTGGGCAGCCCTCTGCTGGCCGCCTGCCTGGTTCTCTCCTACAGGCGCTCGTTCTGGATCGGTGCGGTACTCGGCCTGCTGCTGGTGTTGCTGCTGGGCTCCTCCCCGGGGGGGCGGCGTCTCCTGCTGCCGGCGTGCTTTGGGGTGGCGGGGGCGATTCTGCTGTTGGGGTCGATCAACTTCCAGTCGCAGCTGCCGCTTGTAAAGCGCGTCGCCTCGCTCGCCCCTTCGAAGCTCGAAGCGAACATCCAGGATCGCTACCGTCTGGATGAGCGCGCGAACGTGCTGGGGGAGATCCGCGAACATCCGCTCACCGGTCTCGGGGTGACGATTCCGTGGGCGGCGGATGTGCAGCCGCTCTCTGCCGAACACGAAGAAGGACGCCAGTACGTGCACTTCGCCGCCCTCTGGTTCTGGCTGAAGCTCGGTGTGCTGGGGCTGTTCGCCTACGTGAGCATCCTGCTCGGGAGCATGTCGCTCGCGTGGCAGGTGTGGCGGCGCAGCCGCGAGCCGCTGCTGAGCGCCTTCGGCCTCGCGTCGCTCTGCGGCCTCGCGGGCCTCGTCGCGATCGACACGACCGCGAGCTTCACCGGCGTGGATGCGCGCTTTACGGTGCTGCTGGGAGCGCAGCTGGGGCTGCTCGCGCTGCTGGCGAGGACGGCCAACGTGTCTCCCCAACCTCCCCCGTAGCAAAAGCGCGTCAGCCAGCTGAAGTCAAATGAGCTCTCAACGGTGGGCCTCGCCACTACGCGAACAGATCCTCGGCCGATATGAGGTTGACGCCGTCCTTCGCGGCGCGGCGGCGCAGTGAGGAGTGAAAGCCGCGGGCGAACAGCCACAGCGAGGCGTCGCCTGCGCCACGCACGGCGCCCCGGAGCTCGAGCAGCCGGTCGAGGTCGTGAGTGTCGGCTCTGGCGGACCACTTGCAGGAACCGACCGCGGTGTAGCGCTCCTTGGTGCGTGCCGCGAGGTCGATCTCGGTGTCGTGCGTGCGCGTCCAGTACGCCCCGATCTCCTCCGCCTCGGCGAGCTCGGGGGCGTGGGCATAGCGGCTGGCCCACTCGCGACAGACCCGCTCGAAAGTTGGGCCCATGAAGTTGTCGAGGTCTGCGAGGATCGCCTGTAGCGTCTCCTGCACGCGACCCCGCTGGAGCATTGAGCGGTTGGGGTACACGTAGCGAAACCAGAACGCGAAGTAGGGATCGGCGAGTGCCCACACCGGCCTGCCGTTGCCGCCCACAGGGCGCCGCTCCTCGAGGTAGCGCAGTTGGGAGAGACGTGCGAGGCGCTTAGTCAGTAGCGAGCTCGAGGTTATCTTCGACTTCGATTCGATCTCCGCAAAGCGGGTCGCTCCCCCGGCGACGGCGCGTAGGAGGGCATAGTAGCTGCCGGGCTCGCGAATCTCGTCCTCGCCGCGGATCAGCTGCAGGGGCTCTTCGAATAGCGACTCCCCCTTGGTGAGGATCCGCTCGGCGAGGATCTGCCTCAGTACCCCGCGACCCGCCCACACCTGGTACTGCGCGGTTCCCCCGAGGACCGCGTAGCGGCGCAGCTTCTCCTCGGCGCTGAGGCGTGCGCTCCCGAACTCTGCGGCGTCACGGAAGTCGAAGGGCTCGAGCAGCGGGCGGTAGGAGGCGCGACCGAACATCGGCTGGTTGCCCTCCAGCAGTTCCTCCATCAGCGTCAGTGCGCTACCGCTCAGCACCAGCGTGAGTGCCAGCCCCGCGCGCTCCCAGCGATCGAAGTGGCGCACGATCATCGAGTCCAACCGTGGCTGGGCCTTGCGCATCCACTGGTACTCGTCTAGCGCCACCACCAGCGGGGCCTCCTGGGCGAGCGAGCCGAGATAGCCCAGGGCGGCCTCCCAGTCGGCGAAGCTCAGGGGAGCGCCCACGAGCACTCCTACCTCCGCGGCGAGTAGATCCAGGTGGTCGCGCTCCTCCCCCTCGTCGGCCTGGAAGTACACGAAGCGCCGTCCCGCGAAGCTGTGATCCAGTAGGTAGCTCTTTCCGACGCGTCGGCGACCGCGCAGCACCACGAGCTGCGGCGCCTGCGCTGCTGCCTGTTCGAGGCGGGTCTTCTCCTGCTCGCGATCGATCATGAACGACGGCATAGTAACAAACTCACGAGTTTGTTACTCACGAGTTTGTTACTCAAGGGTTTGCTGTCCCTGCGGCGAGAGGGTCGCGTGCTCGGCGGCCCACTGACCGTCAATTGTCGTCTTCACTCAGGCGCTGGGGGCGCCAGCAACTCGCTGAGCGCCTCGATCGAGTAGCGCTCGGCGGCGAGCTCGCGCCCGTTGCGGGCGAGCTCGGGTGCGCCGTCGCGCAGCACGCGGATGAGCGCCTGCGCGAACGCCTCGGCGCCGTCGGCGATCAGGCAGTGCTCGCCGTCGCGTACCGCGAGGCCCGCCACCGCGCGGGGGGTGGCGATCACAGGGAGGCCGTAGGCGAGCGCCTCGATCAGCTTCAGCGGGGTGCCTCCGCCCTGCAGCAGAGGGACCACGGCGCAGCGGGCCTCGAGGTAGGCTGTGCGCAGGTCCTCGACGAAGCCGAGGACTTCGACGCGGGGATCCGGGGAAGGCCACTCCCGGAGGAAGAGCCCGTGCTGGCGTCTCCCGGTGACGGCGCCGTGCGCAGAGTCCGCCTGGGCGGTTCCTCTTGTGAGGGCGCCACGCTCGGGCTCGAGCCCAGTGATGGCGCCGTGCGCAGAGTCCGCCTGGGCGGTTCCTCTTGTGAGGACCCCACGCTCGGGCTCGAGCCCAGTGATGGCTCCGTGCGCAGAGTCCGCCAGAGCGGCTCGGTCCAGAGGGCCGCCGCTGTCCCCCCCGAGCGGCTCGTCAAGGCCGGCCCCGACCAGCGCGAGCTTTGCGTCGGGCAGCTGCGCCCACACCCGCGGGAGCACTTCGGCGAGCAGGAAGCGCAGGCCGTTGCGGTTGGGCTCGTAGGCGAAGTTGGCGACGAAGATTGCACGCTGCTCCGGGGGGGTCGATTCGATGGGGTCGATCGCGGCGACATCGACGACGTTGGGCACGTACCGCAGCCGCGCGGAGGGGCACAGCTCGCGCGCTGCCGCGAGGTCGGCCTCGCTGGCCATCCACGACTCGTGGGCTTCCGCGAGCAGCCCGCGCTCGAAGGCCCGCAGTGCGCGCGGGCTGCCCATCGCTCCTGCGCCGTCGAGCTCGTGGCGGAAGCCGGACTCGAAGTTGTGGGCGTTGTAGATCACCGGACGCTCACGCATTACGCGCCTCAGCGCCGCGGCGGTCACCGGCCCGTCGGCGATCACCCGTCCCCGGCCTGGGGTGGCGGCGAGGATCGCCGTCTCTGCGGCCAGCTCGGGGGAGACGCCCCGCGCGATGGCCGCGGGCGTGCTGTGCACGCGAGCCGCGCCGTAGGCAAGCAGCCGCCGCGCGCCCCGCGAGGGCACGACCGCGTGCAGTTCGATCCCCGGGATCGCCCGGAACGCCGCGTCGGGATGGGGGGACTCAAAGCGCGCGTAGAGCAGATCCAGGCCTCCGTGGGCGGCGAGCGCGCGGGCGATGCCATAGGTGCGCAGCGCGCGCCCCGAGCCGAGCGCGGGGGTGTGCACGGTGACGAGCAGGTCTCTCACAGCACCTCGATCGCGGCGGCGATCTCCTCCAGGCGCCGGGCCCAGGAGTGGGCGGCGGCGGCGCGCGAGCGCTCTGCGCGGAGCTCCGGGGTGTCCGCTGCGATCGCCTCTTCCAGCAGGCGCGCGATGCCCTCTGCGTCGGGCGCGGTGGCGACCTCCGCGACGTCCGCCAGCGCGGGCAGCGGGGTGGCCACGACGGGCAGGCCCGCGGCGAGGTACTCGTAGACCTTCATCGGGAAGATGCTCTCGGTGAGCGGGTTGCGCGCATAGGGGATCAGGCCCGCGTCGGCGGCGCGCAGCACGTCGGGCAGCTGCTCGTAGGTGCGGCGCCCCAGCAGGTGGATGTTGGGCTCGCGGCTCAGCGCCGAGACATCCGTGCCGGGGTCCCCCGCGCCGACCGGCCCCACGAGCGCGAACGACCACGCGGGGCGCGCCCGCGCGAGGGCTGCGAGCAGCGGCACGTCGAGCTTCTTGGCGACGATCGCCCCCGTGAAGACGACGCACGGCCGCGGCAGCGCCGCGACCGCAGGATCGGGCCGGGCGGCGGGGTCCCGGTCGGACCGGTCGCTGGGGCTCCGGTGGTGTGTGGCGTGTGGGCCCTGCTCGGAGGGGGGGTGTGGGCCCTGCTCGGAGGGGGGGTGTGGGCCCTGCTCGGAGGGGGGGTGTGGGCCCTGCTCGGAGGGGGGGTGTGGGCCCTGCTCGGAGGGGGGGTGTGGGCCTTGCTCGGAGGGGGGGTGTGGGCCCTGCTCGGAGGGGGGATGCGGGCTGTGGCCGGAGGGGCCCTGCCGTAGCGCGCGGGCGAACAGGTCGGTGTCGGCCACGTTGGGCGCGTACAGCACGTTCCCCGAGAGCTCCCGCATCCGCGCCGCGAGCGCGGGGGCGCTTGCGAGCACGAGGTCCGCGCGGGCGGCGAAACGCCGCTCCGCGGCGAGGAAGCTCACCTTGTCCACCCCCTCCTGGGCGGCGATGTCATCGACGCAGTGGTACACCACCAGTTCCGGATCGAGCGTCTCGATCAAGGCCTCCGCCTGGGGCACGTAGGCCCACAGGATCGGCTGTCTCATGCCGAGCCTCCGCACCGCGCGGCGCACCTGCGCGCGCAGTAGGCCGCGGTTGAGCGCGCGCGCGGCGGCGTTGCCGTGGAGGGGCAGCACCAGGGGAGCGAGTACTTGCAGCCCGTCGCTCGCGCGGGGGGGCGCGAGTCCGCGCCGCAGGCGCCGTGCGATCCGCGTGAGGTCGCGCCCCGCGAGTTGCGGTCTGCGCAGTCCCAGCGACTCCACGAACAGCACCCGGTTCTCCCGCGCCATGCGCGACATCAGGTGGTGCTGGTTGGTCCACAACTCGGTGTCCCAGTCGGCGAACCCCACGCACACAATCTCACGTCCCCGCAGCCCTTGGTGGTCCGGCATCGGAACCATGATCTCAGCTGTGCCCCACACCCTCCGTCGGGAGCGCCGCGGTCGCGGGGCACGACGCCCCCGCGCCCACCTGCATGGGCCCCTCATCCACCTGCGCGGATGCGACCCAAGCGATCCCCCAAACGGGTCGCGCGATGCGCTATTCGTGATCGCTGGGGCTGATCGCTTCCAACTGGCTCCAGGGAACCGCGTTCAGCGTTTCGTAGGACCCGCCGCTCAGGAGCTTCGCGTAGGGATTGGGCTTGCCTTCCCGCATCATCGGGGTGGGGTCCTGGGCCTCGAGCGCCACCGCGCCCGCGGTGTCGCTGACGATCATCCCGTAGCGCTGGATCGCGGTTGCGATCGCGAGCGCCGCGGGGCTCAGATGCAGGGCGCTCAGGTTCACGCTCGGCTTGAGGCGAAAGCGGGTGCCCTCGGGGATCGAGTTCGCATCGTTGGAGGTGCCGTCGGTGCGGTTGGCCGGCCACACGAACCCCGCCGCGGAGGTGTCCGGCAGGGTCATTTCGAGGGCGTGTGTGATCGCCCCCTGCTGCAGTTCTTCGAGGTGGATCTGTCCCCCCAGGATCGAGAGCCCCGCTGCGGAGACCCCCAGCGGTTCGGGGAGCACGCCTGCGCTCGTGTACGCATCCTGAAACTCACCTCCCCAGCACGCCGTCCAGCGCCCCCCTTCCTGTTGGGCGCGCCACAGCTCCCACTCGTGCCCGCTCGAGGGCTGCCACACGATCATGTCCTCGTCGGTGCCCTTCGCCGCCTGCGCCCCCGCCGGGATCGGGACTGCGCTCATGTCGTGTGCAAACGGTTCGAAGACGTCGCCCCCCCGCGGGCACGTCCCGTTCTGCGGCACCACCGCCTTCGTCGGCGCGTCGGCGGGCACCGTGTAGACCGGTGCGCTCCATTCGGTCGTGTTGATCACCACGTGCCCGTAGTAGGTCTGCACCTGGTGGTTGAACGCCGCCACCAGCTTCGCCGAATCCGACGCCTGCGGCGCCGATGGGGCCAGTGGCTTGTTGAAGAAGCTCTGCGCAGAGAACAGGCGCAGCGCGTACGAGGGGCCCGCGGGCGGTTCTCCCTGCGGTGGTTCTTTCGCGGGAGGGTCTTCCTTGGCGGGGGGTTCGTTGGTGGGGGGTTCTTCTCTCGGCGGCCCTTCCCGCGGTGGTTCTTGCGCCGGGGGTTCTTCCCGTGGGGCTTCTTTGGCCGGGGGTTCTTCCTTCGGGGCTTCGTTCCCGGGGGGTTCTTCCCGTGGGGCTTCTTTGGCTGGGGGTTCTTCCTTCGGGGCTTCGTTCCCGGGGGGTTCTTCCCGTGGGGCTTCTTTGGCTGGGGGTTCTTCCTTCGGGGCTTCGTTCCCGGGGGGTTCTTCCCGTGGTGGTTCTTGAGCTGGGGGTTCTTCCTGCGGGGGTTCCTTCGCGGGGGCTTCTTCCCTCGGCGGTTCTTCGGCCGCTGGCGTCTCCCCCGGTGGTGCTTGCGCCAATGGAGCTTCGGCTGGGGGTGCTTGCGCCAGTGGTACTTCGGCTGGGGATGCTTCCATCAGTAGCGCTTGCGCCAGTGGCGCCGTCGCTCGTGGCTTGAGGGGTGCTCTCTTGGGCGGCTGGCGCCGCCGTGTGCAGTCACGCTGGTGTCTGCACGTGGCCCTGCGTCCCTCGGTCGCGTGGGCTCTATGTGCAGTGTGGCGGCCTTGGGCGCCCGCGGGCGCGCTGCCTGCGAGCCAGCCGGCCAGGACGATCGACCAGATCGCCAGCAGTGGTGCGACGCGCCCCCCGAACGAGTGACAAAGCACACAAACGCGAGCTTGCGCAATGCGTGGCGGAGCCGAGGGCGTCACAGGGCGTTACTCGTACGCCCGCATAAGGCCATGGAGTCCCCAGGCGTTCTTTCGACGAATAGATAGTCGATTGTGTACGTTAGGCGGCATCTTGATAAGTAGGGGTAGGTTTAGGCGCCTTTGTCCATGGAAGGTATGTGCGCTGGCGAGCATGATGCTCGGCCTGAGCGCCGCCATGCCTCAGGCGGGTCAGACAGAAGGGGTCACGGGGCGTGCCGCGGAGATCCAATGGACCGCGGCGAGCGCCGCGTCGGCACGGCATACCTACAACCTAATCGCCAACCCGGATATCACCGCGCGGCACACGGGCAGGCCGGCCTGCTACGCCGAGGCGGTGCTCGCGGGCGCGACTGTGCGCTTTGCGGACCCGCCGCCGGTAGCGGGGGGCTCGATCGTCCTGCGGGCCGGGCCCCGTCGTCCTCCGGTGATGGTCACCCAGTTGCCGGCCTGTGCGCCGAAGGTCCAAGTCGGCCACTCCTACTCGGTCTCGCTGCGCTACCGCAGCACCGCGGCGGTCAGCCTCGAGCTGCTCGCCCACACCCCTCGCGGCTGGCGACCGTGGTACACCGCGAGGACGCTGAGTGCGCGCAGGGTGTTGACGAGCGTCACCGTCCTGCTGCGCCCGATTCAAGGGGACGTGGACCGAATCGCATTTGGCGTGCTGCTCGAGCGCCGCGGCACGGTCGCGAGCGAGCGCTTCACGCTGATCGACGCCACCGCTCACCCCCAGGCGCTCGCGCCCGTCACTGCGGCGGCCCCGGGGAAGCCGGTCTCGAGTCCGGTGGTGGCGCCGCACGAACAGTCACCCCCCGTCGAAGAACCGAGCGGCTATGCGAAGACGGGGCGCTGGACGGTGCTCGAAGACGGCGCTGAAGCGCGCTCGGTGCACGCGGTGCTGCTGCAGAACGGCAAGCTCTTGATCATGGCGGGGTCGGGCAACAATCCGATGGCGTTCAAGGCCGGCAGCTTCAAGTCCTACCTCTACGACCCGGTCGCGTATACCTGGAAGGAATTGGAAACCCCGAAGGACGTGTTCTGCTCGGGCCACGTTCAGCTGGCTGACGGCAACGTGCTGATCCTCGGCGGCACCTCCGAATATCCACCCGAACCGAAGCCCGGGGAATATCCGAGTACCAGATACAAGGGTGAGAACGCGAGCTGGATCTTCAACATCCACGACGACAAATACGAAAACGTCCCCTACGACACGGCGGCACCCCACAACCCCTCCGAACCGGGGCCGCTGCTGGGTGGCGAGTGGTACCCCAGCACGACCGAGCTCGGCGACGGCGATGTGATCTCCTTCGGTGGGCTCGACGAGCAGGGCGAAGGCGACACCAAGACCAACTATTACACCTACCCCACCAACGAAGGTACCGACGGCGACCTCGCCGGCGAGTGGGTGGGGTTTGGCAGCAACAAGCTCCAGCAGACCTACCCGTGGTACTGGGGGGAGTACCCCTCGATGATCCTCACCGCCGACGGGCGCCTCTTCTACGATGGCAGCCACGTCTTCGGCGATGGCCTCGAGGGCACCCCCCAGGCTCCCAGCGGCTCCTCCCTGTACGACTTCTACTGTGGCGAACCGCTGAAGGGCAGCGGCTACCCGGGTGAAAACCCCAACGAACCGAACCCCGATGCTGTGGTGAAAGGGCCCAACGGGACGTTCGCCCGGGTGACAGATGTTCCCGGGCTGCGCGACCCCGACGAGCGCGACCAGTCCGCTTCGCTGCTGTTACCCCCCGCGCAGGCACAGAGGGTGATGATCATGGGCGGCGGCAACACCTATACGACGCTCAAGGGCGCCGGGCGGAGTGCGATCGACCTCACCGACGAGATCGACCTCGAGGAAACCAACCCCCACTGGGTGCCGGGACCAAACTTGCCTCAGGGAGCGACCGAAGAAGGTGCGATGGAGCCGATGAGCGCGGGCAAGATGTACGTCTCGGCGGTCGCGCTCCCCGATGGCACTGTGCTCGAGACGGGCGGCTCGGAGTACGTGCGCACCGAAGACGTGCACGAGGCCGCGATCTTCGCTCCGAGCACCAATGAATTCACCTCTGTCGCGTCCGACCCGGTCGGCCGTGACTACCACTCCGAGGCGCTGCTGCTGCCCGACGGCCGCGTGATCGCGCTGGGCTCCAATCCGGTCGACGCCCAGACGGGACTCGCGCGCTTCGAGACGCGGATCTCGCTCTACGAACCGCCCTATCTGTTCAAGGGTCCCCGCCCCACGATCGATCTGATCGACGGCCGGCCCAACGAAGCGGCCGCCGATGGCACCACTGAGACCACGCAGTGGGAATACGGCAGCGAACACACGATCGGCTACAGCTCCGCAGCGGCGATCCACTCCGCGGTTCTGATCCGGCCGGGCGCGGTGACGCACTCCTCGGACCCCAACCAGCGCGAGGTCGCGCTACCGATCTCGAGCGACGCGGGCGGTCAGCTGAGCGTGCAGCTCACAGCAAATGACAACGTCGCTCCCCCGGGCTATTACATGGTGTTCCTCGTGAACGCAAATGGGGTGCCGTCTGTCGCCCAGTGGGTGCACGTCGGGCCGCAGGGAGACCCAGCCCCATGAGCGTCACCGTACCCGCTTCGCGCGAGCTCGCCCCGCGCTCGCTGATGCCGCTCCTCGGTCCGCCCGTCACGGACGAGACACCCGGCGCCGTGGCGCCGACCCCCGCGCGTGAGCGCGCGCAGGCTGCTTCGTCCTCCCGCATGCTGCGCCTCGCGCCGTGGCTGGCGCTCGGGGTGTTCTTGGCGGCGGAGCTCGCGATCTGCTTCGCCCAGCCTACGGGCCCCTTCTTGGACGAGGGGATCTACGTGACGGCGGGCCTGCGCACGCTCGAGGGCCACGGGATCGCCGATAACTACCTGGGCTGGTTCTCGGGGTCCCTACTGTGGCCGGTGATCGCGGCACTGGGCTGGAAGCTCGCGGGCCTCGCTGGGGCGCGGGCGGCTGCGGCGCTCTGCGTGACCGCTGGGCTCGCGGGGATGGTGGGGGCGACCGGCAACCTGTTCGGGGCGCGCGCCCGCGCGTTTGCCGCGCTGGCGGCGGTGACGAGCGGCCCGGTGATCGCGCTGGGGCACCTCGCGGTGTACGACACCGCCGCGGTCGCCTTCGCGGGTGGGGCCTTCTGGGCGCTGAGCGTGTTCCTGCGCCGCGACGACCGCGCGTGGCTCGTGGGCGCTGCGCTGCTGTACGCGTTGGCGGGCCTCTCGAAGTACCCGGTGCTGGCGTTCATCGCTCCCCCGCTGATGCTGTTGATCGTCTCCCTCCGCGGGCGGCGCGCGGTGCTCGACCTGTTCCTGTTCGCGATGGTCGCGGGGGCGGTGTTGCTCGTGTACTTCATGGCCAACCGCGCCCAGTTGATCGGGTTCGCGAACTTCCGCACGCAGGAAAACCCGAGCTTCGGCGTGAGCACTGCGCAGATCGCGTACTCCCAGCTCTACTTCACTGCGGTGCCGCTATTGCTCGCACTCGCGGGGGCGATCCTGCTCAGGGGCCGTCGGCGGCTCGCGCTGGCGCTGCTGACGGGGGTGATCGCGGCGCCGATCTACCACCTCGGCACGGGCAATCCTGCGGGCGATCAGAAGCACGTGGTGTTCGGTCTGCTGTTCATCTTGCCACTCGCGGGGGTCACGCTCGAGCGCGCCTTCGCAGGCCGCGGGCGTGTGCTCGCGTTCCTGCTCACGCTGGGGCTCGCGGTGTTCGCGTTCGTGCAGGTGGTGCGCATCGACGAGGGCTGGCCCGACCTGCGCGCCTCGGCGGCGGTGCTCAGCGCGGATGTGCACCCGGGTGAAAGGCTGCTGGTGAACTCTGCGTGGGTCGAGGATGCCTACCTCTACTCCCGCGGGCGGATCGGCTCGCCGTATGACCTGTACGACGCGTACCGCGTCAAACACCTCACCAAGCCAGTCGATGTGTGCGACTTCCAGTGGTTCGTGGTGGTCCCCGGCGGCGAAGCGTGGCCGGCGGCGGTGCGCGCGCAGATGCTGCGCTGCGGGAGCTTCCACGAGCTCTACTCCGCGCGGGCCACGATGACGAACCTGGGGAGCAACCTGCGTTTTGTCACCTACAGCGAACCGATCGAAATCTGGCACAACGAGCGGAATGGAGTCTGAGATGAGCAGGACGATTCACCACGATCGCCGTGCGCAGGCGCTGGGCGTGCTGTTGGTCCTCAGCATCGCCTGGTTTCTGCCCTGGCTGGTGGCGCACGCCGACCTCGCCCACGTGTGGCTGTCGCTGCCCTTCGTGGCGGCCACGGTGGTGGTTGTCGCGGCGCTGCTGGTGTCGGTGGTCAACCGTTGGCAGCGCGCGGTGCCGGTGAGCTCCCCGGTGCCCGCCGGCTTGGAGCCGCGGGTCGCGGTGATCGTCCCCACACTCGGCGAGCCGTTGGAGCTGCTCGAGCGCACGGTGCGCTCGGTGCTCGGCCAGGATTGGCCGCAGGAGCGCCTGTGGGTGCTGGTCAGCGACGACGCGCACGACCCACGGGTGCGCGAGTTGGTGAATCGGTTGGCGCTGGAGCATCCCCGGGCGACGCTGCGTTACCACATGCCCCCCGCCAAGGGTGACCCCCGCCGTCACGGTGAAGCGAAGGCGGGCAACCTCAACTCGGCGCTCGCGCGGGTGCCGGCGAAGATCAAGTTCATCGAGACCCGCGACGCCGATGACCTGGTGGGCGATCCGCGCTTCCTGCGTGAGAGCGTGGGTCAGCTGGTGGCTCACGAGCGGCTGGCCTTCGTGCAGACGGTGAAGTCGGGGGAGGTTCACCGGGGCGACCCGTTCGATAACTGCCAGCCACACTTCTTCGGCTGCGCGATGGCTTCGCGCTACGCCGCGAACGCTGTCTTTCCGTGCGGCTCGGGGGTGGTGTGGCGCCGTGTGGCGCTGAGCGATATCGGGGACTTCCCGACGTGGAACCTCGTGGAGGATCTCCAGTCCGGGCTCGAGGCCCTGCGCCGCGGCTGGGAGGGCTGTTATCTGCCGATCGTGGGGGCCTACGCTCAGCACTCCCCGGAGGACCTGCCGAACTTCGTCAAGCAGCGGGGGACGTGGGCGCTGGACACGATGCGCCTGATGATGTGGTCTCCCAAAGATGGTCTGAATGTGCGTCAGCGCTTGCAGTTCTACGAGCTCGCGCTGTTCTACCTCCAGGGGCCGGCCACGCTCGTGTTCCTGCTCACCCCCGCGCTGGGCTTCGCGCTGCACGACTATCCGGTGCTCACCAGCACGGGGGCCTTCCTGCTGCACTTCTGGCCGTTTGCGGCGGCGCTGGAGCTCTACATGGCGGCGGTCCACCGCCCGCTCACGCTCGAGCAGCTGTGGCGCGCGCGGCTGGTGTGGGCGGGACTCAGCTTCACCTACGCGCGTGCCTTCGTGCTGGCGATTCGGGGCGGGCGGGGCGGCAAGCCGCGCTACGTGGTGACCCGCAAGGAGAACGTGCACGCGTGGCACTGGCGGCTCGCGCTGCCGCACATGCTGCTGCTCGCGACGCTCGCGGGCACGATGGGCTGGTCGCTGGCCCATCACAGCCTCCTGAACAGCTTCGACGTGAGCTCGGCCTACTGGGTGGTTCTCTACAGCGTGCTGCTGCTCGGCTTCGTGCGCCTCAGCTGGCACGGGGTCCCGCGCCCGCGCCTGTTGCGCGGGTCCCGCGCCGAGCGGGGGGAGGCGGGCGAGCCCATTGGGCTCCCACCCCCACCCGCCGCGATGCCGGCGGTTGTACCCAGCGCCGTCCAGGCTCTGTCCGCAGCTCAGGGGCAGCCGGCGATGGTGGCCGCGATGGTTGTCGACCTCGACCGCGCTCCCACGACCGGCGTGGGCCGCAAGCGCCCATGAGTGCGGTGAGCCCGGTGAGTCGCCGCAGAGCGAGCCGCCGCAGAGCGAGTCGCCACAGAGCGAGCCGCCGCAGATTGCGTGTGCCGCGGCGCGCGGTCCCGATGGTTGCGGTGGCGCTTGGGCTGGCGCTGTGGTGGACTCCTTCGACGCTGGCGGTCCCACTGAATGGGGGGAGCGGCTTGGGGGCATTTGCGGGCGTGAAGTCGGGGCCCCACATCGCGGTCACTCACCGCGGGGTGCGCGTCGGGGGCCGGCGCAGGGACCTTGCGCGGCCGCCGCTGGCGAGGGTGCTGATCGTCCAGCGCCTCTTCCATGAGCTTGGCTATCCGCTGGGGCGGGAGCGCAGCGGCACGTTCGGGGTGCGCACGAGGGGGGCGCTGTCGTACTTCCAGCGCAAGTACGGGCTGCCCGTCACCGGCTACCCGGATGTGGGCACGGTGGCGCAGATGCAGGCGGTGGCTGCCTCGCTGCGCGCCGTTCCCGCGCGCGGCGCCCCGCGGGAACGCGATCTGATCCAAAAGCTGCTGGGTGGGGCACCGATCGTGGGGCTGGCGCTGGGGTGCGCATTCGGACTGGCGTTGCTGGCGCTGGCGGGGCGCCGCAGGGAGCCGCTGACGGATCGCTAGAGGTGCTGCGAGATCGCTGCGCTAGCGGCTGGCGATCGCTGGCGCCAGTGGTTGTGGTGGGGTCTCCTAGTACCCTCGCGAGCTTGAGCGAGGATTTGATCGAGGAGTTGCGCGAGCGCTTCCCCCGGGTGGCGGTGGTGCACGAGTGGCTCACGATCCCGGGGGGCTCGGAGCAGGTGGTGCTGGAGCTGCTGGAGATGTTCCCGGCGGCGGAGCTGTTCACCTCGATCTACGACCCGGCGCCGTGGCCGGCGCAGATCACGGAGCGGCGGGTGCATGCGTCGTACCTGAGCGGCATCCCGGGTGCGCGCAGCCACTATCACAGGCTGCTCCCGCTGATGGACCGGGCCTACCGGTCCTTCGACCTGTCGGGCTTCGATCTGATCCTTTCGAGCAACCATGCGTGCGCGAAGAACGTGCGCACTCCGCGGGGGGCGCTGCACGTGTGTTACTGCCACACCCCGATGCGTTACGCGTGGGAGGAGGGCTTCCTCGAGGGCGAGGAGGTGGGGCGTGTGGGGCGCGTGATGCTGCCGATGTTGCTGGGGCGCCTGCGCCGCGAGGATCTGCGGGGGGCGGGGGGCCCGGATGTGTTCGTCGCGAACTCGCGCCACGTGGCGCGGCGCATCGAGCGCTGCTACGGGCGCACCGCGGAGGTGGTCCATCCGCCGGTTGATGTCGAGCACTTCCTCGGCCTGCCCCGTGCCCCGGAGGACTTCTACCTGGTGTTCGGGCGGGTGGTGCCGTACAAGCGTGTGGATCTCGCGGTCGCGGCCTGTGCGCGCCTCGGGCGCCCGCTGAAGGTGGCGGGGGACGGGCGCGCGCTCGCGGCGGTGGGGGCGCAGGCGCGGTCGCTCCTCCCGGCAGCTGCCGTCGCGGTAGCGCCGTCGGGAGGCGGTCGGCCACGGGAGCGATCGGGAGGCGGTCGGCCACGGGAGCCATCGGGAGGCGGTCGGCCACGGGAGCGATCGGGAGGGGACTGGCCACCGGAGCCGTCGCGAGGGGATCGGCCACGGGGTGCAGATGCGCTACCGGTGATCGAGCTGCTCGGCCATGTGGGGGATCGCCGGCGCGATGAGCTGCTGGGCGGCGCGCGTGCGCTGCTGTTCCCGGGGGAGGAGGACTTCGGGATCGTGCCGGTCGAGGCGCAGGCGGCGGGGGTGCCGGTGATCGCCTACCGCGTGGGGGGAGCCTCGGAGACGGTGCGCGACGGGCGCACGGGGGTGCTCTTCGAGGAGCAGACAGCGGGAAGCTTGGCGGAGGCCATCGAACGGTTCGAGGGGCTCGACCTCGATCGGGCCGAGGTGCGCGCGGGTGCGGCGAGCTTTGGCCGCGGGCGCTTCCGCGCGGAGATGGCCGCGGTAATCGAGCGGGCCGCGTCTTCGGGGTGACCTAGCGGGGTCCTCGCCGCCAGTTGCTACCTGAACTAACCGAGGGGGTAAGAGCTGCCACGCTAACCCGAGGGGTAACGACCGCCCCGGGCCCGCCGGGGACCAACTGCCCGCTAGCCCGAGGGGGCAACAACCGCCCCGGGCCCACCGGGGGCGGTGGCGGCGGCGGCGTCGAGTAGGCCGGCGCCGTAGAGGCGGGCGTCGGAGGGCCCTCCGAGGGGCCGCGCGGTGTCGCGGAGGCGGCGGATGATCTGGGCGGGGGTGGGGTGGGGGCCGAGCACGTGGGAGGCGATGATGAGGGCGGCGGTGGCGGCGACGTGGGGGGTGGCCATGGAGGTGCCTTCGTAGCCGCCGGGGATGCCGAAGCGCTGGGGGGAGGTGCCGAGGAAGGTGACCTGGAAGACGTCCTGCCCGGGGGGCAGTTCGGGGTGGCAGTTGGGGTCCCCGGGGAGGTTGGCGTCGGGCCCGCCGCCGGGGGCGACGAGGGTGAGGGTGCCGCCGTAGTTGGTGTAGGAGGCGAGGCACCCATGTTCGGTGGTGGCCCCCACGGCGATCACGTTGGGGGCGCGGGCGGGGTAGGCGGCGGCGGCGTGGGCCTCGTTGCCGGCGGCGGCGACGACGACGACGTGGTGGCGGTTGGCGTAGCGCAGGGCGGAGATGAGCTCGGGGATGTCGGAGGCGGTGATCCCCCCGGGGAATTCGAGCGAGAGGTTGATGACCTGGGCGTGGTGGTTGACGGCGAAGCGGACTCCCTGGGCGATGGTGGAGGCGTTGCCGTTGCCTTCGGAGTCGAGCACGCGGACGGGCATGATGTGCACCCCGTAGGCGAGCCCGGTGAGGCCCTTCCCGTTGTTGGTGGCCTCGGCGATGGTGCCGGCGACGTCGGTGCCGTGACCGTTGCGGTCGTTGGGGTAGCGGTTGTGGGCGACGAAGTCGTAGCCGGCGACGAACTGGTAGGGGTAGAAGTCGGGGGAGATGCGAAAGTGGCGGCGGTTGGCGTAGGCGACGCCGGTGTCGAGCACGGCGACGACGACGCCCCGTCCCCCGGGGGCGTGGTCGTGGATCAAGTTGGCCCACGCTTCGGGGGCGTGTACGCCGAATTCGCCGGCGAAGTTCCACTGCAGGGTGCGCCACCCCCCGGGGACCTTGGCGAGCCCGGGGTCGTTGGGGAAGGGTTCCCCGGCGGCGGCGGTGCGTGCGGGAGCAGCGGTTTCCGCGCCGGCGGGAGGGCTGGGAGCTGCTGCGGTGGCGGTGGCGGTGCTCTCAGCCGTGACCGCGGGGGCAACCCCCGCGGTGGCGGTGGCGCCCACGGCGCTCGCGGGGTGGGCGTTGGGATCCCCGACGATGGCGATGTGGGCGATGTAGTCGGGCACGGCCCAGGCGACCCCGCGGGTGCGGCGCAGGCGGGCGAGCGCCTCGGGGACGGTGACACGGCGCCCAAGTGTGAGCAGGCGGGTATGGGCGGCGACCCCCACCGGATCGACGGCCCCGGCGGCGCGTGCGGTGGCGGCCTGCGCGGTGGGGGGGTCGGAGGGGGAGTAGCCCACGATTACGACCCGGGGCGCGTAGGGTGCTCGATCGGCGGGGGGGGAGGTGGGGGTGGTTGTTGTTGGGATAGCGGACCCGCCCGGGGGGCGGTCCGCCCGGGGGGCGGCGTGGGCGAGGTGGGGCAGGAGGGTGAGTAGCGCAAGTGCGCATGGGGCGAGCACCACGCCAAGCAGCCCGCGCGCGTTGCGGAGCCCAAGCACGTCACGGAGTCTGGTGGGGGGGTCGGTGGGGGCGGGGTGGAGCATGGGGATTCGGTAATGATGATGCCCCGTGGCGCCGGGGGCCGGCACGGGGGTAGGTGAGCCGCATGGGCACGAGATCGGGATCCTCGCGCGGGAGGGCACGGGGGGCAGTGAGCCGCGGGTGCGCCCGGTGGGATACGGCCCCAGGTTGCAGGTCCACCAGGAGGGGATGCCCTGCTTGAGGACGTACGCCCTTAACATCGGCCGGTAGCCCATGAGCGACTGCTTCTTTCCACGCGATGAGTACTTCATGCGCCTCGCGCTGCGCGAGGCGGAGCATGCGTTGAAACACGAGGACGTCCCGATCGGCGCGGTGGCGGTGCACGGAGGAGAGGTGATCGGGGCGGGCCACAACGAACGGGAAGTGCGCCAGGACCCGACGGCCCATGCGGAGCTGATCGCGTTGCGGGAGGCGGCGCGCAGCGTGGGCAGTTGGAGGGTGTTGGAGACGGTGTTGTATGTGACGCTGGAGCCGTGCGCGATGTGCGCGGGGGCGATCGTGCTGGCGCGCGTCCCGCGGGTGGTGTACGGGGCGGCGGACCCCAAGGCGGGCGCGGGGGGGAGCGTGCTGGACGTGCTGGGGGAGCAGCGCCTGAACCACCGCCCGGAAGTAGCGGGGGGCCTGTTGGCGGAGGAGTGTGGGGGGTTGCTGAGCGAGTTCTTCGCGGCGCGGCGGTAGGAACGAGTGTGGGTTTTGAGAGTCCTTTCCGGGCGCCCTGTCCGCATATGCACTACGCCGCGCCTCACCCCTGTCCGAGCTCGTCTTCATCCCGGAGCTCGGGGATTGAGGCGGTATCGCTCGTGGGATTGTCTAGAACTCGTGCTCGGCGAGCCCGAGGTCCTGGGTGCCCGCGTCGGCGCCGATTGCGCTGAGGGCGGGGACCATCTCGCTGGTGAGGAGTCCGTGGGCGGGGGTGAGCTCGTGGATGATCTGAAACGAGCGCGCGATCCGCTGGGGGGTGTCGATTGCGATGGTGAGCACGGGGACGTGGCGGCGGATCTGCAGGAGCCGGTCGCCGTGGGGGGGGTGGTCGCCGTGGAATCCCCACACGCCGCGCACGCTGGTGGCACCGGCGGCGTCGGATTCGCGTAGGCGGCGGATGACTTGGAGGTTGATGGGGTGCCCCTCGTGGGTGGCGCTCTGGGAGGTGTAGAGCATCAGCTTCTGCCAGAGGGGCCGGCCGCTGCGGTCGGTGCGGGGGAGCTCGTGGGGTGTGGCGAGCAGCTCCCCATCGCGCTTGCAGACGCGAACACGCTCGAGCGTCATGAGGGGTTCGCGCAGGAGGTCCCGGAGCTCGGGAAGCACCCCCGCGATCTGCGCGCGGGAGCCGACGGCGATGATCATGGTGGGAACGCGGGCGTTGCGGCTGAAGAACGCGGCGCGGGCGCGGTGGCCGTTGCGGGTGCCGTCGACGCCGAGCAGCACGGTCGCCCCGGCGAGCCCGCGGGCGTGCAGGAGCTCGCACACGGCGAGGAACGCGCCGCGACCCCGCACGCGCTCTTGGCGTCCGACGTAGACGGTCAGCTTGGTGGCCTCGTGGAGCTGCTCGGGGAGTCGCACTGACTCCTCGCCGGTGGGAAGCTGCTCTGACTCTCTGCCGGTGGGCAGCTGCACGGGGTCCTCGCCGGTGGGCAGTTGCTCGGGCTCCTTGCCGGTGGGCAGTTGCACGGGGTCCTCGCCGGTGGGCAGTTGCACGGGCTCCTTGCCGGTGGGCAGTTGCTCGGGCTCCTTGCTGGTGGGCAGCTGCACGGGGTCCAACCTGCCGGTGAGCAGCTGCGCGCGCTCCAAAGTGATGAGCCCGCGGGGCTTGATTGCGAGGACGTCCGCGAGGAGCTCCTCGATGCGCTCGCGGCGGTCCACGGCGACGGACACGAGGGGGAGGTCTTCGGAGAGGGTGAGGAGGCGGTCGGTGTGGAGATGGTGCAGGCGCCCGAAGCCCTCGGCGCCGCGCAGCAGCACGCTGGTGCGCACGCGGTGGGCGTGGTAGAGGTCGAGCAGCTCGTCGGCGAGCAGCCCCCGGGGGGTGCGGTCGCGCTCGCCGAAGTAGGTGGTGAGCTTGAGGCAGTCCTCGCTCATGGGGTAACCGCTCGTTGTTGGTGCAGCCACCGGGGCGTTTGTGTCGGTCGCCACCGCGGTCTCACAACAGCCCCCCGAGCGCCCGCCCGAGGGCGGTGGCGACACCGGGGTTCACGGTTGCCCCCCGAGAGGTGCGGCGTGTTCACAGTTGCCCCCCGAGCGCCCGCCCGAGGGCGGCGGCGGCGACGCCGAAGAGGAGGCTGAGCGCGATGTTGAGCAGTGTCCCGCGGCCCTCGGCGTCCTCGGTGAGTCGCTGGGACTCGAGCATCCAGGTGGAGAACGTGGTGTAGGAACCGAGGGTGGCGGTCCCTGCGAGCACGAGCGCCGGTCCGCTGACGGCCAGGCCGGTGAGCAGCCCGAGGAGCATCGCCCCGCTGATGTTGACGGCGAGGGTACCGAGCGGAAAACTGCCCTGGGTCCGCGACTCGATCAGCCCGTCGAGGGCGAAGCGCCCGATCGCCCCGGCCCCCCCGAGCAGGGGCACGCAGGCCCAGACCCAGGCGCTCATCGGTGCTGGTCTCCTCTGCGGATTGGCGCAGGTGTCCACACCCAAGTGCCCTGCGAGTCCCGCTGGACCGGGGCGATCATGGGTGCCACCTTCGCGAACACGCTCACGCGATCATCCGGGTGCGCCGGACGGCGGCGGTGGCGATGTGGATCGCGATATAGCCGGCGGCGATGCTCGCGAGCGCGTACCCCAGGGCGAGGCCGTAGCGGTGATGGTCGATCATTGTGAGGATCTCGACCTGCATGGTGGAGAAGGTGGTGTAGGCCCCGCAGAAGCCGGTGCCGAGCAGGGGGCGGCGGTAGGTGGAGAGGGGCAGGCGCTCCTGCAGGCGGGTCGCGAAGTAACCGAGGGCGAACGAGCCGGTGAGGTTGATGGAGAACGTCACCCACGGCCACTGGGCGGCGGCCCCCGTGAAGGTCACCCCCAGCCACACCCGCAGCAGCGCCCCGGCGGCGCCACCGACGAAGATGGCACCGAGCTCCCGTCGATCGAGCTTCATCGGGGTGCCCCGGTGAGGCTCATCGAAGAACCCCGGCAGGCCTCATCGAGGCTTCCTGGGGACCATTGTGGGGCTCCTTGGGGGAACCTGTGGTGGGGGCACTCAGATGGGCGGGCACGATGCTCAACTGCTCCTCTCGCGTAGGAAGTTCGCGAAAGGAGCCATCAGCCCTTGTCCTGCGGTGGGCGGTCCGGACGCCGCTTGGGGTCTCCCAGGCGAACATCGCGTCAGGGCTCCATCTGACGCTGGGAGCATAACGCACCCACGGCGCTTGCCGCCGTCCTGTCACCGTCGCCGAGGAACCCGATCAACTACCCTGGTAGAGCCCCCTGGAGGGGTGGCAGAGCGGTTGAATGCGGCGGTCTCGAAAACCGTTTCGGGGGAGATTCCTCCGACGAGGGTTCGAATCCCTCCCCCTCCGTTTTCGCCAGGTTCGTGACGGTTGTTCGAACCCCGCTCGGACTGAAGGCCAGCCGCGCGCTCGGTAAGCGAGGCGTAGACCTTGGTTTAGCGGTCCGGCGCTGTCGGCTGCAGGTGCCGACGGGTGGACTACGCTAAGCGCATGGATGCTCGCATCGAACAACGCGCCCTGACCCCCAGGTACACGATCGGCGAGGCTGCCACGCTCGTTGGGCGACGCCCCGAGACGGTCAGTCGGTGGAGCTTCGGCCACGAACGTCTCTACAAGGGCCAGCCACGCCGGGACGAGCCGCTGATCCCGGCAGACGGAGCCAAGGGTGGGCTCGCGCTGTCCTTCCTCAACCTGCTCGAACTGAAGACCCTCTCGATGTACCGGGGCGACGCCGCGCTTCAAGCCATCCGACGCGCTCTCGAGTACGTAGGCAAAGAACTCGGCGAGCAGCGTCCGCTGATGACCAGGCAGTTCCACGTCTATGGCGGGGACCTGCTCACGAAGTTCATCGAGACCGACGACGGCGCAATGCTCCTCAATGCGTCCCGAGGCGGGCAGCTTACCGCGGAGAAGCTCGTTGAAGGCGCACTCTGGACGCGGGACATCGACTACGAGGACGAGCGCGCCCGGCGCTGGTGGTTCAAGACCAGGGCTGTGCCAGTGGTCGTAGACACACGGGTCGCTGGCGGACACGCGATCACCGCCGGAACCGGGGTGCGTCTAGACGCGATCGCGACGCGTCATCGCGAGGGTTACTCGAACGACGAAATCGAGCGCGACACCGGCGCCACAGAGGCCGAGGTGGTTGCGGCGATCCTGGCCGCGTGATCCGCGAGCTCTACGTCGAGAACTCAGTCGGTCGTGCCCTGACTGACACGATCAATCGCTTCACGCGAAACCACGGGGTGACCGCGCACTTTCAGCACGACATACACCCCCAGATGCAGCGCCCCCAGAAAGGAGACGAGTGGTGGATCGCAGACATAGCGCCGCGCGGCATGGCGATTCTCACGCAAGACGCCGCGATTCTCGGCCTACGTCAGAGGCTCCAGCAGGGAATCGTGACCGCCGAGCGACAAGCAGTCGTTGACAACGCGGCGCACGTCTTCGCGTTCGGCGACGCCAAATACAGCCAGTGGCAGAAGCTTCGCTGCTTGCTCGGACATTGGGACGCAATCGCGGCTCTGCTCGACACGCCAGGTCCTCAGGCGGGCGTGCTCCACCTCAGTAGCTTTCGCGCCGAGATCCTTCCCTAGCGCCAACGCACGGCTACGGAGCGTCGAAGCGCCTGGCGTGCAGCTCGCTTATGAGCTTCCACACAATGTCTGGGTTCGATCTTCGTCCCTCCCTCCCCGTTGATAGAGCCAGATTTGGCTTAGACAAGCGGGATCGGTGTGCTCCGGGTCGGAACTGTGAGCAGCAGCACCCACCGCTGAAAGGGGCTCCCGGAAGGTGCTGGCTACCCCACGGCTACCCCGTACGGGGAGGGGCTGGGGGGCCGAGGAAGGCTTCAATGGCTGCCCATGCAGCGCTGTGGGTCAGAGGCCGAGTCGCAGCGTCCAGTCGTTGTCGTCGCCCAGCTCCTGCTGGACCGACGCCGAGAGGTTCGCGGCCTGAAGGCGCTGTCGCTGGGCCTCAGCTTGCTCGAAGCCCGTAGCGCCGTGGTAGGTAGCGTCCAGGCCGTAGCGTCTGCCTTCGACCGGCCAGACCGAGAGACGATCAGGGGCGAGGGCAGGGCAGGTCTCTGCGGGTAGCGTCATAGGATGGTCATCGCCAAGGGGTCCGCAAGGTCAGGGAGCGTAGAGCGCACTGACGCCCCCAGCGACGGTAACGTAATCACCAGCATGAGTTCGGCACCTGCCCAAATCGACCTTCGACGGCTGCGTGCCCGACGGCAGGAGATCCTGGGGTCGGCTGCTGAGCATGGCGCGCGCAACGTGCGTGTGTTCGGCTCGGTGGTGCGCGGTGAGTCGGATGCGTCGAGCGACGTGGACCTCTTGGTCGAGATGGAACCGGGGCGCAGCCTGATCGACCTCGTGGGGCTGTGGCAGGATTTGCAGGATATGCTCGGCACTCACGTCGATGTGCTTAGCGACGGCGGCGTGAGCCCGCATCTGCGTGAACGCATCTACGCCGAGGCCGTATCCCTGTGAAGGACGAGCGCGTCTACCTCTTCATGCCATCGAAGAAGCAATCGACGCGATCTTGAGCTACACCGTCGATGGCCGTGAAGTGTTCTTCTCAGACGGCAAGACTCAGGATGCCGTCATCCGCAACATCGAGATCGTCGGCCAGGCGGTCAAGGGCATCTCTGATGGCACACGCGCTCTGGAGCCGGCGGTGCCCTGGCGGCAGATCGCCGGTATGCGCGACAAGCTCATCCATGAATACTTTGGTGTTGATCTTGTGCTCGTCTGGGACGTGGTGGAGCGCGAATTGCCGACGTTGCGCGTGACGCCAGAATCCGAGCTAGAAGTCGAGGTGCGCATCTCGGAAACGCAGGTCGCTGTCGCTGTGGCAGCAGAGAATCCGTTCAACGGCGATTCGTTGTTCCAAGCAGCGCGAGATGTCATCGAGTCCCGTGCACACACACCTCCCCCTCCGTTGCAGTGCCAGATTTGCCTATCTCAAGCGGATCTAGCTTGTCTCAAGTCGACAACCACGCTCGTGTCGACTACCGCTCGGGAGGGAGGGACGGGCCAGTCTCAGCGGGGAGACTCATCGCGGTGGGTACGGCCGGCGTTCAAGGCCGGGAGCTTTGAACAGCAGCAGATGATGCCTACGCGCTCCGACGCAATGTTCGCGCGCGCTCCGTCTACCGGCTGATTGTGCGCCTCAAGCCCTCGGTCTTCTTCATCTCCGCGACGGCCCTATCGTCCGGTCAGACCGCGAGTATGGTGAATCCCTTTCCGAGCAGCGCACGCATGTCGCCGGGATCAGAGGTGGCGATTGCGTCGCCGCGGCGGCGCACGCCGACCGCGATGCAGGCATCGATCGTGTTGGCGCCAGGTGTCGCCCGCCGTAGGCTCCCAGCTGCGCGCGCGATTTGCTCGTCGAGCAGTTCGATGGAGGACGCCTTCACGAGACGAGCGACGCGGGCATCCTTGGCATCGCCGCGCCACACCTCGGCGAGCGCGACCGCCGGGATCGTGGGCACAAGGCCACGCTCATAGCCGACCGCGAGAATCTTGCGAATGCGCTCCTGCCCACGCTCGTAGGCGATCAGCGCCCCGGCGTCGAGCGTCAGGCCGGCCACTCGGCGAGAACTTGAGTCTCGACCTCGGCCGGTACCGCACCAAACTCAGCCTCGTCCTCGGCAAGCAGCTCGCGGCCACGCGTTACTTGAAGCTCGTGCAACAGCGCAGCATTGACGAATGCCGACAGGTTCCCCCCCGACTCGGCGATCCGCAGCTCGGCTTCGCGGAGCACTGACTCGTCAAACGAGATCGATCGCTTCTGGGTCGCCATTACCCCGATGCTACCACGGTAGGAGCAGAGGGCCCGGTGTACACCACCGGAACGTGCCTACCAGATGCGAGCGGCTTGGCCTCAGCGCTTGCGGTAGACGTCCGCGCGATGTCCTACTGCGAGGACGGTGACTGTTCTGGACGCCTCATCGATGCTGTAGATGACGCGATACGGTCCGCGACGAGCTGACCAGCGTCCCTCGTACTCGAAGCGCAGCGGCTTGCCCACGCGCTTCGGGTTGGCGGCAATGACCGGTAGCAGCTCGAGGACCGCTGCCGCGTACTTCTCCGGCAGGCTCTGGATATCACGGCGTGCGGAGCTGGCGGCGACCAGCTGCCACGGCCTGTCGCTCACGCGGCCTGGTCGCTCGCGCGTCTGACCCGGAGGTCGGTCTGCAGTTCCTCGAGCGTGGCGGTGTCGCCGGCCGCTGCCGCCGCTTCACCTTCGCGAATCTGCTCGCGAAGCGTCGAATCGGACAGGATCGCGAGCGTCTCCTCGAGGCCTTCTAGGTCGTCGGTGCTGATGAGGACTGCCGCAGCCTTCCCATTCCGGGTGAGCACGACGCGCTCCTGCTCGCCTTCGACGCGATCGACGATCTCCGAGAGGTGCGCCTTGACGGACGAAAGCGGAAGAACATCTGGCATGACCATAATTATAGTCCGCATGGCCGCCGATGGCAAGCCGCATCACGCCCCTCAGCCATAACGCCGGGCGTGCAGCTCTCTGCTGCGCGTCCACACAAGCTGCGGGTTCGCTCTTCGCTCTCCCTCTCCGTGCAGGGTCCGCCTTGACGCTACGGCAAAGGTATGGCTGGATCTCCAGCAAGCACTATGTGACTGCGATCAGCGACGCGGCGATTGTCGATGCGGGGCGACGGTTGACGTCCCCACGCTACGGTCGCCTCGCGCGATCGTCAGCGAGAGGTGGATATCCACGCGCTCGGCGGTGAAGTGTGCGCTGATAGTCCTGCAGCTCGGAGCTGAGCCTCGATTGCGACGGCGCACTCCGAGTGCCAGCTGGATGATGGCGACGACGAGCAGGAGCGCGGTGAGGAGGAGCATCTACCTGCACTATCCAAAGGTCCCGCGCGCTTATCAAGCGATTGCCGACACTTCGAAGTGCACATGCTTCGCGCCGAGTGGGTGTGTTGACTCCCGCTCCCGGGGAGCCTATCCCAGGTGCCTCAGCTCCGGGACGGGAGGCAGCGCGGTGTGCCGTCCGCGGAGCGCCGCAAAGCGGGGTTGCACCCGCTCCCGCAAGAGTGTGCGCACCCCCCGCAGCCGGCGTGACCCGAAGAGTCGCCGCAACGGTGAGGTGATCCTCCAGCGCACGCTGCGCGATCGCGCGTACAGAAGTATCACGAGCAGCCGGTCGAGCTCGCTGGCCTGCAGTTCGACCGCCGCGAGGCGCTGTGTCAGCTCCCCGCCGGTGCGCGCTGCGTCGATCTCGCGTCCCACGACTCGTTCGAGCGGTCCGCGTCCTTCGAGCACGCTGAGTGGCCAGGTGCATCGCCAGCTGTGGCTGCGCGCACGGGCGTGCAACAGCGCGACGACGAGCTCGCGCGTCTGATCGACGCCAATGGCATCCGCGATCTCCCGCAGTCCGTTGCTGATCTCAGCGAGACTCGAAGAGGTGTTGACCACGCGCTCGACACGCGCGACGGCAGCATCGGACGGCTGCGTTAGCACCAGTGCGGAGTAGGTGCTCGCGCTCTGGGTGATCGCCGTGACCAGGCGACGACCCACGAATACAGACACGGGGCGGCGATCGGCCACAACGACCTCCATGGAGGCGTCCTCGAGCGCTTCGAAGTCCAGGTTCTGGGCGGCCAGGGCACGGAGCCGCTCCTCGCTCTCCTGCTCCACGATCCAAGCGTGATGTGACGGCACGAGGGTTCGCACAGCTTCGTGCGTCAACTCGCTGACCTCCGTAGATATGGATCCGCCTTCCCAGGAGGCTGAGCGCCACCGGCGAAGCGATCCGTATTCGGGCAGCTGCAACGGTATCCCTGGGGGTGCGAGGAGGCGCAGCTCGAGCTCCGACTCATCGATGGCGAGGCACCGACCCTGCCCCGCTGGGCCCGGGACCACACGCCACTGTGGGCCCACTACCGAGGGGGGCCTGTAGGCGTAGGGCCGATCGTCCTCGTCGAGCTGCTCGGCCTCGCCGCTGTCGATCGGTGTCACCGTCATCGCGTCCGCCCCGTGATTGGGATCGCTGGGATGTATCGAGGGTGCGAGATGCATGGGAAGCCTGTCATGGTGCGTTCAATCACGGTGATGTCGTCTCGTGTCAGCATGTTCGCGGCGTTGTACGCCTATTTTGGGGTCGTGGTCAAGAGTATCGAGCACAATCTCGACAGATATCCCTGAACGGTGGCCGGCGCGGTGATTGTGTCGCTTATCGGGCCTTAAATATGGAATTCGCTCTCTCTCCGGGTCCTCGGCCGAGTTCAGGCAGGTAGATTCCCCTCGGTGAGGGGTGTGGGTGACCTGAACTTCGACTGCGGACCGGAGCTTCTCGCCAGGACGCGTGCGCTGATCGTGTCCGCCCTGCCGCTGCTCGCCGGTATCGCCGGTCTGCGCGGGGCCACGGCCACCAAGGCCAGAGAGCTGGAACGCTTGGTGCTCATCGAGTTCGACAAGTACCTCGCGCCGGCATTGTTGGCGGGCGAACATCCACGCTACCTGAAGCGCAAGGAGTTCGCCGCCGCGGCGAACCTGAGCCCGGCCGCTCTGGATGAGAGGTACCATTCGTTGGGCCCTCAGCTCGCGGTCTGTGCGCTGGCGTTTCCGATGATCCTCGCCGCGCGGGGTGACTTCCTCGACGGGGTGGCCTGTGTCCTAGAACAGCTCGACTCGCCGGTGGGCCCCGATATGTCGGGGCCTGGGGTATACAAGGACACGGCCACGGGGATGATGCTCGAGCGCCATGTCGGGCCGGTGTTCTGCGGCCCAGACATGCGCACCCATGGCCTGATCCTTCCGCTGCTCCCCTCGCCAAACGCTACGACCCTGTGCAAACGGATGACCGGTGAGATGCTCGCTCCGCTCGTCGAGGTTGGCAAGAAAATCAAAAGTTACCCGAGCACGGCCGAGGAGATGGAGTTGACGGCGCAGCTGGCGGCGTTTGGCATAGACAGCGTGGCGCTGACTGGATATGCGCCTCAGCTCGACGTCCTTTTCCCGCGGCTTGCCGTGGGCCGGGACTTGGGGCGTGGTGCATTTGAGTACCTGAGCCCCCACGTTGGCAAGCTACGCGAGTGGCTCGAATCAGCGGCCAGCCGCCCTTCGGACGATGAGCAAGGCTTGAGCATACAGCGGGCCGTGGTTGAGATTGAGGACGAGCCGCATCGCCGTGGCTTGCGTTGGCTGAACTCCGCGCAGTTGGCCGAGCTGTTCGGCTGGGCAATGGCATCCGTGCGCCTGGAGATGAACATTCGGCTGGTGGACACGAGGTATGCATACGAGCTCGAAGATGGCAGGGGGTACGCGCTTTTGCATCGCTATGCGCGAGGGGATAACCCGGGCGCGCCCATGTCCGCCACCCACGGGAGCTTTGCCGCCATCGGATTCGATCTCGAACCCGATAGTGGGGACCTCGGGTTGAAGCTTGCACATGCCATCGGCGATGTCGAGGCGATCTGCTGGCGCACCCGCACCGAAGAGATCGCTGAGCGATTCGGGAAGGACCTCGCTCCCGCCTTCACGCGCCTGGAAGGCGATGAGGGGCGCCGATTCGTCCGCTCGCTGCGCACGATAGATCACACGGCGCTGGTGGTCGTTGAGCAAGCTCAGGCGCGCGAGACCGGCCCTTGAGCCGCCCCGCCGGGGCATCCTCGAGTTGGCATTAAGGAGGAGTTGTAGGGAGCGGTTCGCTCGACCTCCCTTTCCGGGCATCCGCGAGCGACTTGATCGGGGGCGATGTCCTCGACCTGACACTAAGCCGGTGTAAAGGGCAGATCGCGCGACTCTGTCTGGGATCTGCCCCGGGATCCCTAAAACGCGGGGGGTGTCGCATACCTTGACTAGTGGATGAAAAGGGCGACACGACGTCGAGTCTCGCCCCGAGGGTGAGGCCGCCGATCATGGTCGCCGCTGCGAACTCGACCAACAAGGAGGTCTCGCGATGGGCAATGCAACCAACTACACCGAATCCCTGAAAAAGAGCCCGCTCTCGCGGGCGGAGCTCGCGGAGCGCCGTCAGGCGGCGCGCGTCCGTGAGGATGTGACGACGACGCTCGAGGGTGGGATCGTCGAGCGCGTGGTACCGACCGCGGTGCCGCTGCCGGTTCACAAGCCGGAGCCGAGCACCTGGGATTGAATGCCGTCGCCGGCCGGCCGGCGGCCGGGCGGATAGCGCCGAGCCGCTATCCGCCCTCCTGCCGGTCAAGGCCAGGGCGCTCGCGTACCTCCGATGGCAGA
Organism: uncultured Solirubrobacterales bacterium; assembly: GCA_963747875.1. GTDB lineage: Bacteria > Actinomycetota > Thermoleophilia > Solirubrobacterales > Solirubrobacteraceae > Palsa-744. The sequence goes on along the minus strand of CAVVGU010000001.1, from coordinate 2,109,127 downwards.
TCGCACCGAATACTTCTCGCGTATCGCCGGCCGCGTCGACGTCGGGGAGCTGACGCAGGCGTTCGTGGTGGTGGTCGGCGTCGGGTCCGTGGGGTCGCTGCTCGCGCTCGAGCTGGCGCGCTGCGGGGTGGGACACATGGTGCTCATCGATGGCGACCGGCTGGAGGTTGTCAACCTGCCGCGGCACGCCCTCCCCGACCACTATGTCGGGACCAACAAGGCGGAGGCGATGGCGATGCATCTCGCCTTGAATGTGCCCGCTCTCGATGTCGGTGGGGCGCCGCACCACCTCGACGAGTCCTTCGAGGATGAGGAGATCGATCGTCTGCTCGCGCCCGCGGACCTGGTCGTGATCGCGACCGACCAGCGCACCGCGCAGCGGCGGATCGCACGGCGGGCTCTCGCGATGGACATCCCCGCGGTGGTCCCCGGCCTCTACGCGGACCGCGGCGGGGAGGTATTCGTGCAGCTGAACCCGGGCGAGGCGTGCTTCATGTGCTGGGACGGCTTCCGCGACCCGGGCTCGGAGGTGCGGAGCGTGAGCTCATTGAATGCCGACGCGTTTGCGGTGATCCAGCAGTCGCTCTACCTGTGCGTCGCGCTCCTCGAACCCAACTCCCGCCACGCGCGCGACATGGCCCCCTCGCTCGAGGACCCGCGGCCGCGTCAGCTGTTCGTGCTCCGGCCCGGCGCGGCGATGCTGCGCGCTCCAACCACCCGGCGCCCCGACTGTCTCGGATGCGCGGTGGGCCCCTCGCCGCTGAACGGAGAGGAGCACGGGGCCCCCGACGCGGCGGGTGTGGGCGGGTGGGTCGCTGCGGGGCATGAGCGACCGCGCGCGGCGGGGTGGCGGTTCATCCTCACGGGCGTGCGCGTGCCGCCGGAGATCGTTTCGGTGGAGCTGAGCAAACTGGCGGTCCCCGAAGGTGAAGTCGTAACGCTCTCGTGGGCGACGCGAAACGCCACGCACGTCGTGATCGACGGGCACGGTATTCACCCACCGGAGGGCGAGCTTGCGGTCGCAGTGCGCCGTTCCAGCGCCTACTGGGTGCGTGCGGTCAATCCGTTTGACTCTACGGCCAGGTTGAGCCGCACGGTATGGGCGATGCCGATCCGGAGGGCCGAAGAGGTTTACGTCCCGGGATTCCCCGGGGTCACCGCGCCACAGGCCCCGGCCGCGCCGTCGATCCCGCTCGCGCGGCTGGGAGCGCGCGCTAGCGCCGGTGTGCCGCGGATCGACCTGCGCATGCCCGGGTTTCCTGATCTCCCCCATCTCTTTGCGCCGCTCGTCCCGACGCCTCCAACTGCGACGCCGCACCGGCCACACCGGCCGCGCCACGGAGGGAGCGGCCGGTGATGGCCCTGCGAGTGCGCAACCTGCTGCTCTGGCTCTCGACCGTGGACCGTGACGTGCTCGAGGGCTGCCCCCGCGAGGCGACGAAGTTCGTCGCCGCCGGAGGTGCGGTGCTGATGACCACCGGCATGGCGCTGATCGCCGGAACGTTCGCTGCGTACGCGCTGCTGCACCTGAGTCTCCTTACTGCGATCGTCTTCGGTCTGGGATGGAGCCTCGCGATCATGAACCTCGAGCGCTACGTCCAGGCGTCCATCAGGCGCCAGCGGACGGTTGGACTGACGCTGCTCCAGGCGCTCCCCCGTGTGGCGCTGGCGTTTGCCTTGGGCTTCGTGATCTCCAAGCCGCTGCTGTTGCAGGTATTCCAGCCGGAGGTGAAGGCACAGGTCTCGATCGACAGGAACGCCCAGTACGCTGCTGCCCACGAAGCCCTGAAGCGGCAGTTCGCCGCCGTTCCGGGCCTGCAGGCGACGATCGCACAGTTGGAAGACGAACTGAACACCCCACCGGCGATCGGCAAGGCGCTGGGTGCCAGCTCCGAGTACCACGCGCTGGCCAAACGCTACGGCACCTTCCAGGCCGAGGCCCGCAACGCGACGAGCGCCCAGAAGGCGCAGGCCTACGAGCGCGCGGCGCAGGCGACGCTCGACAAACTCGGCCCGATGCGCGAAGAACTGCTCGCCGAAGAACGCGTGGACAACGAGAGTCGCAAACATGACAACGCGCAGAAGCTCCGGGCGGCGCAGGCGCAGCTCGCGCCACTGAAAGGAGAATTCGATGCGAAGAACGCCGAATTGGCCCACCGCTTCGAGGCTCCCAGCGGGCTCGCCGACGCGGACCGGGCGCTGGGTATCTTGGAGCATTCGAACTCCTCGGTGAGCACCGAAGCGCTCCTGCTCACGATCTTCATCATCGCGGTGGACGTGCTCCCCGCGGTGATGAAGACGCTGATGTCGGTCGGGCGGCGGTCGCTCTACGAGGAAGCCCTGGACGCGATCGATGAGGCCGCGATCGTCGAGATTCAGCAGCGCGAGAACCTGGTTGCCGAGGAAGCACGGCGCGAGACCGCTGATCAGCTGCGAACACAGGAAGCGGTCCGCAGGGCCCGCAGCGAGCGCCAGACAGCCGTTCAGATCGAGATGGACGAACGATCGATCCGGATTCTCCAGGAGACGATCGAGCCGTACGTAGAACGCTGGGCACGCGTGACGGCTGAGCGGTACGGGAGTCGGTTGGCCGATGAAATGACGCAGGAGTCCTTCGTCGCCCGCGAGCACCGCGCTCGGTCCGCGCACGAGGAGCACGCGGACTCTCACCGGCGCTCCTCCGCGTGGAACGACGGCCTCGGGCGTTTCAAACGGAGTTGGCGTCGGCGTCCACACTGATCTGGCGTCGCCCGGGCGCTGTGCTCCGGTAGGTGTGGTGGGGTGCGTGACCGCCCGTTCCGCAAGATCCGTAGCACCGGTCACCGCGGACTTGATATGCGCCTTCTACGGCCGATAACCCAGCTTGTACCCGCGTGGGGTCCCTCGTTTGACGGCTCGCGCGGGTGGGTAGCCTCATAACGGCAGGTTCGGGCAGAGCCATGGACGGGACGCTGCGACCGATTGGTGTGGGTCGGCGTCCCGAGGGGCACCGATCGAGCCTTGGAACGATGTGGCCTACGGAAGGGAGCGGCAGACAGGATGGCGATGCGAGGCGATGGCTCGACGGGCGCTGCGACCGCGGTCCCCGCGCGCGAGCGTCGCGAGGCGTCCCCGGAGCCGAACCGGCGCGACGCCGCGCCGAACCCACATGTGGCCGCGAACCCACATGCGACCGCGATCAAGGGGGATGTGTCCAAAGAGAGTGCGCCCAACCGGAGTGCGCCCAACGGGAGTGCGCCCAACGGGAGTGCGCTCGACGGGAGTGCGCTCGACGGGAGTGCGCTCGACGGGAGTGCGCTCGACGGGAGTGCGCTCGACGGGAGTGCGCTCGACGGGAGTGCGCTCGACGGGAGTGCGCTCGACGGGAGTGCGCTCGACGGGAGTGCGCTCGACGGGAGTGCGCTCGACGGGAGTGCGCTCGACGGGAGTGCGCTCGACGGGAGTGCGCTCGACGGGAGTGCGCTCGACGGGAGTGCGCTCGACGGGAGTGCGCTCGACGGGAGTGCGCTCGACGGGAGTGCGCTCGACGGAGAGGCCGGTGGGCATGCTCCCGAGGAAATAGTGTCCAACGAGGAGATCGTGGCCCGCCTGTTCGACGCCTTCAGCCGCCGCGACCTGCCGAACATGCTTGGGCTCCTGCACCCCGAGGTGGTGTTCGAGCCGATGACCGCCACTGTCACGCGAGCGGGCGAGCCCTACTGCGGGCACGAGGGTATCCGCTGCTACGCGGAGGACGTCGAATTGCACTGGCAGGAGCTGATCCTCCACCCCACCCAGATCCGCTCCGCCGGCCGGGCGGTGGTGGCGCTCGGAGTCGTCAGCGGCCGCGGGCCCGGGGGGTCGTTCGAGGGGGCGCCCACGACGTGGGTGGTGAAGTTCAAGGAGGGCCTAGTCGCCCACGTCCAGATCTTCTCCGACGCGCGCAACGTTCAGGAGGCGCTGGTCGCAGAGGGGCGCTGAGCCTCGCGGCCTCACGGGGGGTCTCGTGGTGAGTGGTGGTCCCGCGGTAGGTGGTCCTGCGATGGTCTTACGCGGGCGGTCGAGTCGGCCCGCTCCAGCGGCCGGCGAGCGCCCCGGTGAGTCTCGCCCAGGTGAGTCTCGCCCCGGTGAGCCTCACCACCCCAGGGCGCGTGCACTACCTTCCATCGGGCGATGCCCGCGCCCACGCCACTGGACCTGACGCTCCTTCCGGGGGCGGAGGCGCTGCTCGCCGCCCACGCCCGCGAACTGCCCCAGCGCGACGATCTCTGCGGCGCGTTCTGCGGGGCACTCGCGCTGCGCGCCGCCGGGTTCCAGGAGTGGGACGGGGAGCCCCTCGACCAGGATGCCGTGGCGCTGGCCGCCCGCAGCGTCGTCTCCGCGGTCGGGGACCCCGACTCACTGCCCTTCACCGAAAGCGGCCGGCGCGACTACCGGCTGGCACTGCCCTTCGTCGATGACGCGGCAGTGTCAGGCACCACCGCGGCGGGGCTGTGCGAGGCGATCGGCGCGGTCTCCATGGGGCGCGCTGAGGGGATCCCCTACAGCGGCCCCTGGACGGTGGACACGCTCGGCGGCCTGTTCGACCTCGCGGCTGCGTTTATGCGCCCCGTCGCGCTGCTGGCGAACCTCGCCACCCACCACCTCTGGGGTGGGCATCCGCGCGCCGATCAGCTACTCGGCTACCTGCTCCACGGCGCGCCCGACGGCCCTCCTGCCGACTGGGACGTCGGCCACTTCGTCTGTGTGGTCGGCCGCCTGCGCGGCCCCGGGGGCGCCCTCTACGGCGTCGCGGACACCTACCCCGCGCTCGGGAACGGGGGCGTGCACCTGCAGCCCGCGGAGCGCCTCGCTGCCGCGATCGAGCGGCGCGACATGCCCGCGGGCGGGATGATCGTGGTCGCCGCGGTGGAGGACACCGCCGCGGTGCGTGCCGGCGCCCGCGCGCTCGGTCTGGTCGAGGGTCTGTGGGACAACGGCACCGTCGGCCCCTGAGGGGCCCCCGATGAGAGGCGCGGGGCTTCTCGGTGTCGTGATGGTGAGGCCGCTCCACGGGTGCGATTAGCGCCCTTCTTCGTTGCGGCCGGTCTTTGACAACAGGCTACTGGCCTGTCTTTCTAGCGGTGGTTGGCGGATATACGGGCGGTGGTATGAGGGGCGGGGTGTGGGTGCTGAGTGGGTGCTGCCTCTGGCCGGATGAGGCTGGATCTTGTGTGTTTGCGCGGGTTTGGATCGGTGTGTTCGATCGTGGCGGGGGTGTGGTCGCTGGTGCTCGGCGGCGTGGATCGCTGTTGGGCCTTGACAAGAAGCTTTTCGTGTGGCTATGATGGGTGGAGTCTTGGTAGCCACGGTGTTACCGAGTAGACATAGGGTCTGGTTCGGGTCGCCCCATTTGGTCGACCGCGAAGTGGAAGTGCTTCTGGGGGAAATTTCTGGGAGAGGGGCCGGGTCGGTTTCTGATGAGGGAGATTGTTTAGCGTGGTTTCTGTAGGGAGATACGTGTCGGGGGTGTGCGCCGCTGGTGCGGGGCGTGAACCTAGATGCCTCAGCAGCTTGCTGATGCATCTCTCTCTCTCTCTCTCTCTCTTGTCGGTGGCGGCTAGCCGCTAACCGGGGCCGCCGGGCGTTTTCGCGCCGCTTTCGCTCCGCGCTCGCGGGGTCGAGGGATCGCCTGTCCCCGCGCTGGTGCTGGGGGGTGGTGTGAGTGGCGCGCACTGCGTCCACCGCAAGGGCTCCCGGGCGAGTGTCCGGGGTCTCGTCAAAGACCCGCCCGGGCGTCGGCGCGAGTGTGGCGCGGCGTGTGGGTGCGCGTAGCGGCGCACGGGCACCGGCGGCGGCGGTGGGTACGCCGACGGCGCAGGTCGCGGAGATTCAGCGCTCGCGGCTGCTCGCGGGCGCGTTGAGCTCGATCGAGGACATCGGCTACCCGGAGACGACCGTTGCGCAGATCACGCTCCGCGCAAGGGTTTCGCGGCGCACGTTCTACGAACTGTTCGATAACCGCGAGGCGTGCTTGCTCGCGCTGATCGAGGACTTCGTCGGGACACTCGAAAACGAGCTGCGCGAAGCGGACCTCGCCGGGCTGTCGTGGCGTGAGCGGGTCCGTGGCGGCCTGGAGGTGATCCTCCGTTTCATGGATCGCGAGCCGGTGCTCGCCCGCGCGTGCGTGTTTCAGGCGTTGCGTGGTGGCCCGCTGGTGTTGGAGCGCCGCGGGGAGCTCCTTAGACGCCTCGCGGTGGTCCTCGACGAGGGCCGCGCTGAGGCACCGAGAGCGGGCGGGTGCACCAAGTTGACCGCGGAGGGTCTGGTCGGTGCGGCGTTCTGGATTGTCTGTGAGCGTCTCGCGCCTCGCGAGCGTACCGGGGAGCCGTTGGTGGGGTTGCTCGGCGAGCTGATGGGGATGATCGTGCTGCCCTACCTCGGCGCGACGGCCGCGCGGCGCGAGCAGACGCGCCCCGCGCCCAGTGCTCCGCGTACGGCAGGCCGCGAGCCTGCGCTCACACCACCGGAGCGCGACCCGCTGCAGGACGTCTCGATGCGTTTGACCTATCGCACCGCAAGGGTCCTGCAGAGCATCGCCGAGCGGCCCGGTATCAGCAACCGTCATGTCGCTGAGTACTCCGGGATCCAGGATCAGGGGCAGGTCTCGAAGTTGCTGGCGCGGATGCAGCGCCTCGGGCTTACCGCCAATACCGGTGACGGGCACGCCAAGGGCGCCGCGAACGCGTGGCGGCTGACTGCCCTCGGCGAACAGGTCGCCCAGCGCCTCAGTACGAGCATCCACACCAGCGAGGCCGCGTGATGCCCACCACACATACACATACCAACACATACAACCAGGGAGGCAGGAGCGCGATGACCGGCAATGACCACAGGGCGCTCCCTCCATCTTCGGGGAGGAAGGTTTCTATGAGGATCGCTGCTCGTTGGGTGCTGTCGCTGGCGTCCGCCCTGGCATTCCTGGCTGGCGCCAGCGTGTTGGTCGGCGCGTCCGCTTCGGCCGAGGTCACGCACAACTTCGAGTTCACGTTCAACGGAAGCGAAATCCCGGGACGACCATTCGAAGATGACCTGGGGACCGTCGCGGTAGATCGCGCGAGCGGCGACGTGTATGTCGTGGCGTACTACCACGACGCGGTGTACAAGTTCGACGCGACCGGCAAATACCTCGGTGAGATCACCGGCGCCGCCGTTCCCCAGGGCACCCTTGGCCTCTTCTTTACCCTCTCCGGCATTGCCGTCGATAACTCCAGTGGCCCGAATAAAGGAGATCTGTACGTCGCGGGCCCGGAAAACGAGGTCGTATACAGGTTTGATTCCTCGGGTAAACTGCTCTCCGAGCTGACAGGCGCGGAAACGCTCGCGGCGTCACTTGTCACACCCAGCGGCGTGGCTGTCGACGAAAGCGGCGACGTGTATGTCGCGGACCTCACCAACAATCTGGTGGACGAGTTCGCCGCGTCCGGGAAGCTCGTCAAGGAACTGAAAAGCCCCGTGATCGTGCACCCGTCCACGATCGCGGTCGATTCCAGCGGCGACGTCTACCTCGCAAACGCAGAAGCTGGGATCGGGTCGAGGCCAAAGGCCGTCAAGCTCGAACCGGGTGGTGGCACGTCGATCGTGGACTCGAACTATACAGCGAGTGTCGCTGTCGACCCAGCCGACGACCATATTTACGTATCAGAGGACCACTATCCGGCCACGGGGCGGATCGTTGAATACGACGAGTCGGGAACCCAGCTGGGTGCGTTCGGCGAAGAACACGTCGGTATCAACGGCGCGCCGGGGATGGCTGTCAATGCAGCCGGCGAAGTTTATGTCGCCGACAACTGGGACGGTCTGATGGCGGTCTTTGGTCCCGCAGTCGTCGTCCCCGACGTCGCGAATACCCCCGTATCAGGTCTGCAGGCGACGAGCGCGACGCTGACCGGGATGGTCAACGCGCTGGAAGCAGAAACCGGTGAAGAGGCTGAATGCCAGTTCGTGTGGGGCACGAGCGAAGCGTTTGGGCAGACCGCCGGGTGCGAACCGGCTGAAGTGAAAGGCAGCAGCCCGGTCGCGGTGCAGGCCGAACTGAAGGAAAAGCTCCAGCCGGACACGACCTACTACTACCGTCTGCAGGCCTCCAACAAGAAAGGCACGAACAACGGCGCGGAATCCCCGATCCAGAAGTTCACGACGGCCGGCCCGCCGATGGTCAGCAACGAGTCGGCGACGAACATCACGCATACCGCCGCGTCCCTGCAGGGGAAGGTCAACCCCAACCGCATTCCCACTGCCTACCGCTTCGAATACGGCCCCAGCGCAGCCTACGGGACAAACATCCCAGTCCCCGACGGTGCACTCGGAGCCGGCGACGAACCCGTATCGGTCCCCGCGGCCGAACTCGCCGGCCTGCAGGTGGGCACGACCTACCACTACCGGCTCGTGGCAAGCAACGAATGCGAACCGGGTAGGACCTGCACGGTCGCCGGGCCCGACCAGACGTTCACTACGCTTGCAGCCGCATACATCGACGGCGAGTACGCGACCGACGTCTCCGCAAGCAGCGCGACGTTGAATGCCGAGGTCAACCCCACCGGGGTGAGCACCGAATACCGCCTGGAATACGGGACCAGCGCCGCCTACGGACAGACCCTGACGGGCAGCATCGAAGGCTCGGGCGACGCGCTCGTGAGCTATCACCGCCAGGAACTCTCCCCGGACACGACATACCACTACCGGATTGTCGTGCACAACAGCTTCGGGACGATCGAAGGCGCGGACCACACGTTTATAACGCAGCGCGCCGGCGAAGAGCCGAGTTTGCCCGACGGCCGTTCGTGGGAACTGGTCTCACCAGCTCACAAAAACGGCGCTTTGATCCAGCCGATCAACTCCTACCATACGATTCAGGCCGCCGCGGGTGGCGGCGCGATCGCATATGAAGCAAGTGACGCGATCGGGGAAAACCCCGTGAGTAAGAGCAACGAGACCATGGTTCTCTCGATGCGTGGTCAGGGCGGCTGGCGCTCGGAAGACATCTCGATACCGCGCAGCCTGCCGCCCGAAGGAGTCGCCGCACAGTCGGGAGAAGGGGGCACCGGCTACACGTTGTTCTCCGCGGACCTGTCCCTCGGCTTGGTCGAACAGGAAGAACCCCCTGCCCCTCCTCGACTGGCGCCCGAAGTGACGGAAAGAACGCCCTATGTGCGGAACAATACGACGTGCGGGGCGCAGCAGCTGACGTGTTACACGCCGCTCGTGACACCAGCCGACGTGGAACCGGCGAACGCGCACTTTGGGGGCAATAATTCCGCCGACGAGGTGAACGTCGTCGGGGCGAGCGCCGACCTGCGTCATATTGTCCTGCAAACGCCGCACCCTCTGCTTGCAAAGGCAGCCACCGGCAACAGCATGTACGAGTGGAGTGGGGGCAGTGCAGCTCGTGACCGTACTCCCCAACGGCGAGCCGACGGATGGAAACCTCGGTTACCTCGCACAGGGAGGCGAACAGGTCGTTGCGCATAGCGTGTCCAACGATGGTCGGCGGATCGCCTGGAGCAGCGGGGCGATGGAACCGGGCATCACGACAAGACTGTTCGTCCGGGACATGGTCGAGAAGGAGACCGTAGAGATTGGTGGACCGGGCGCGGAGTTCGAGACCATGAGCAGCGATGGCTCGCGCGTCTTCTTTCGCGAAAACGGCGAACTCTACGAAACGAATATGAACACCGCAACGCAGACGGATCTCACGGCGAGCCATGGTCAAGGCGAAGCGAGCGCCGGCGTGCAGGATGCGATCCTGGGTGCCAGCGAAGAGGGTTGCGACGAGGGCGCGCCGGGTGAATGCAACTTGTATTTCGTTGCGAAGGGGGTGCTGAGCGGCGCGAATGCAGAAGGGAGTGCGCCTATCGGAGGGGAAGACAACCTGTATGTGCTGCGCGATGGCACGAGCGGTTGGAGCGCGACCTACATCGCGACGCTGGCGAGCGAAGACGAACATGACTGGTACGCCACTCGCGACTTCATTTTTGAAGAAGGAGATCCATGTAACTGCAGGGGTGTGGAGCGCTCCCTGGTCAGCTCGCGTGTTTCCGGGAACGGCCGCTATGTGACGTTCATGTCAAACCGGTCGTTGACCGGCTATGACAATGCCGATGCTGTCAGTGGGCAGCGCGACGAGGAGGTGTTCCTGTACGACGCGGTCGCGAGGCGTCTGGTGTGCGCGTCGTGTAATCCGACCGGTGCGCGGCCGGTGGGGGTACTCGACAGCGACGGTCGCCACCGGCCGTTGGCCGACCCCGAAGATGCCTGGGGGGCGGCGGAAGGGCAGGGCCAAACTGCCGGTGAGCACTGGTTGGCGGGGATCATTCCCTCGTGGTGGAGCGTTTACGAGGGGGCGACGCGGACGACCTCGTTTTATCAGCCGCGAGCTCTCTCGGACAGTGGGCGGTTGTTCTTCGAGAGTCCCGATCAGCTCGTGCCGCAGGCGACGAATGGGTTGATGGATGTGTATGAGTATGAGCCCGCGGGTGTCGGCAGCTGCACGAACTCGAGCGTGACGTTCGGCGAACGCTCGCTGGGGTGTGTGAGCCTGATCTCGGGTGGCACCTCCAGCGCCGAATCGGAGTTCTACGACGCGAGCGAAAACGGGAATGACGTGTTCTTTATTACGACCAGCGAGCTCGCCCCGGCCGACGATGAAACGGCCTACGCGCTGTATGACGCGCACGTCTGCTCCGCGGAAGTGCCGTGCGCGAGCGAACCGGTCTCGCCGCCGGCGTGCTCTTCTGGCGACTCCTGCAAGCCCGCGCCCGCGCCACAGCCACAGATCTTTGGCCCCGCGCCGAGCGCCACGTTCAACGGCGCGGGCAATATCGCCCCTCCGCCGGTTTCGGTCAAAGCGACCGCTAAGTCGAGCAGGTGCAAGACGGGATTCGTGAAAAAGAACGCCAGGTGCGTGAAAGCGAAAGCCAAGAGTAGACGGGGTAGGGCGAAGAGAGCCGGCAACAAGCGGAGGGCGGGTCGATGAGGGTTCCTATGCGTTTATTGATGGCAGTGACTTTGATGACGTTGGCGTTCGGCGTTGCGCCGGCGTTCGCGGCCGAGCCGTGGTGGCACGTGAACACGGTGTATGCACCAGCACAGAGGGCCGGTGGCGAAGGGTTCGTCGATGTCGAAGTCAGCAATCTCGGGGACGCGCCGACGATCGGGACGCTGCACGAACACCTCGAAGAAGCTTTGGCGAGGGGCGAAACAAAGGGCTTCATCAAGCTTGTCGAGAAGCTCCCCGCGGGGCTCACGGTGACACACGAAGAACGCTCGGTGCAGGCGGAAAGCGGCGGCAGTACGCCGGAATCCGTCACGCACCAGCGGGCGCTTGAAATGGAACTCGAACGCGCGGGACGGGGCAAACTCTGCTCGGTTTCGGGGCAGACCGTGACGTGCCTGTACGGCGCACCGGTAAGACCGTACGAACGCATGATGCTGGCGATCAACGTGCGGGCGGCAGCGGGAGCGGCCGCGGGCGTCAACGAAGTGCACGTGTCCGGTGGCGGGGCTGCGCCTGTCGTCTCGCGGCGTGCGCTCTCGCCGGATCAGTCCGCGCCGTCCTACGGGGTGGAAAACTACGAACTGACGCCTGAAGAAGAGGGCGGCGCCGTCGATACACAGGCAGGCTCGCACCCGTTCCAGCTCACGACAACGCTCGCGCTCGACACGCAGACAGTTCGTGCATTCAAGGAACACTGGGGTGCGGGCAGTATCAAGGGCAAATTCAACGAAGGAGCCGTGGTGCCTGAAGCGGTGCCGCTGGCGCTGACGAAGGATCTGCGCTTCGACATCCCGCCGGGTCTGATCGGCAATCCGATGCCGATCCCGAAGTGCAGCATGCTCACATTCACACAGGAAGCTAAAAATGATACGCCGCAATGTCCGTTGGACACGGCGGTGGGCGTCTCGACGCCGATCGTGACAGACATTTACGGCAGCCGGAACACGCCGTTTGTATTCTCAGAACCGCTATATAATCTCGAACCGGCCGCGGGGGAGCCCGCCAGGTTTGGTTTCCAGACGCCGGTCGGGCCGGTGATCCTCGACACCTCGGTGCGTACCGGTGGCGATTACGGTGTCGTGGTGACGGTGCCGAACATCGTCGACTACCCCTTCATGGGCAACCAGCTGACGTTCTGGGGCGTGCCCGCCGACCCGCGGCACGACAACGCACGCGGCCGCGAATGCCTTCATGAATACGGGCCGCAACAGGACGGCAGCGCAGAAATCTCGTGCTCGGCGAAAGAAAAGCCGCAGCCATTCCTGATCATGCCGACGTCGTGCACGGGACCGCTGCACACGACCGTGGAAGCCGACTCGTGGGCGGAACCAGGGGTGTTCAGCGCGCCCACTGAATACGTGTTCCAGACGGGTGTGGGTGGGCTCGGCGAACCGTATGGGCTCGATGGGTGCAACCGCTTGAGCTTCGAACCGTCGATCAGCGTCGCACCGGACGGGCAGCAGGGGAGCGCCCCGACGGGACTGACGGTCGGGGTTCACGTGCCGCAGGAAGCGAGCCTGAACCCGACGGGTTTGGCGGACTCCACGGTGCGCGATACGACGGTCACGTTGCCGGCGGGTGTGGCGTTGAACCCAGCGGCGGCGGATGGTCTGATGGCTTGTTCGACCGAACAGGTCGGGTTGGAAAGCCCGGGGCCGATCTCGTGTCCGGAAGCGTCGAAGGTCGGCACGGTCGAAATCAGCTCGCCGTTGCTGCCGAACCCGTTGGTCGGCGCGGCATATCTGGCTGCGCAGGAAGCGAACCCGTTCGGGAGCCTGATCGCGCTGTATATCGTCGTCGAAGATCACACCGCGGGCGTTCTCGTGAAGCTCGCCGGCGAAGTCAAACCGGACCCCGTCACCGGGCAGCTCGTCTCGACGTTCGAGAACACTCCCCAACTGCCGTTCGAAGACCTGAGGCTGCACTTCTTCGGCGGGTCGAGAGCGCCGCTGGGTACGCCGGCGCTGTGTGGGGGGTATACCTCGAGTGCGGCGATCGCGCCGTGGTCTGGTAGCGCCCCGGTGGACTCCTCCTCGGAATTCAGGATCACCAGCGGCCCGAACGGGGCGCCGTGCTCCGATCCGCTGCCGTTCGCGCCGTCGCTGACGGCGGGCTCGACGAACATCCAGGCCGGCGCGTTTACGCCGTTCACGACGACGATGAGCCGTGAAGACGGCAACCAAAGCCTGAAGGCGATCACGCTGCATATGCCCGCGGGCCTCTCGGGAACGCTGTCCGCGGTGAAGCTCTGCGGCGAACCGCAGGCCGACGCGGGCACCTGCGGCCCGGAAAGCCTGATCGGGGAAACGACGGTCAGCGTCGGCCTCGGCGGCAACCCCTACACCGTGACCGGGGGGAAGGTCTACATCACCGGCCCCTATGAGGGTGCCCCGTTCGGCCTCTCGATCGTCAACCCCGCGAACGCCGGCCCATTCCACCTCGGGAACGTGATTGTCCGCGCGAAGATCGAAGTGGACCTGCACACCGCGGCGCTGACAATCACAACCGATACCTCCGGTCCGTATGCGATCCCGCCGATCATCGACGGGATCCCGCTGGAGATCAAGCACGTGAACGTCACGATTGGGCGGCCCGGGTTCACGTTCAACCCGACGAACTGCAGTCCGATGGCGATCACCGGGAGCCTCACGAGCACCGAAGGGGCATCCTCGGCGCTGTCGGTCCCATTCCAGGTCACCAACTGCGCGACGTTGAAGTTCGAACCAAAATTCGCGGTCTCTACCAGCGGCAAGACCAGCCGCTCGGGCGGTGCGAGCCTCGCGGTGAAGCTGACCTACCCCAACGTTCCGCAGGGCACCGACGCGAACATCGCCCGCGTCAAAGTCGAACTCCCCAGGCAGCTACCCTCACGGCTGACGACGCTGCAGAAGGCCTGCACCGCGGGACAGTTCGAAGCGAACCCCGCGGGATGTCCTGCGGCGTCGATCGTCGGGCACGGCAAGGCGATCACACCGTTGATCCCGGTTCCGTTGGAAGGGCCCGCGTACTTCGTCAGCCACGGCGGCGAAGCCTTTCCGAGCCTGATCGTTGTCCTGCAGGGCTATGGCGTCACGCTCGACTTGGTCGGCTCTACGTTCATCAACGAAAAGACCGGGATCACTAGCAGCACGTTCAAGACGGTCCCCGACGCGCCGGTCGGCAGCTTCGAACTGAATCTCCCCGAGGGCCCGTACTCTGCGCTCGCGGCCAACGGGAACCTCTGCAACAGCAAGCTCGCGATGCCGACCGAATTCCTCGCGCAGAACGGCGCGGAGATCCACAGGTCCACACCGATCAAAGTCACCAGCTGCCCGAAGGTCAAGAGGACCAAGCACCACAACAAGAAGAAGTACAGGGCCAACCGGAAACACACGAAGAAACACAGGTGACAGATGGGCACACCCAGACTTCTGTCGCACACACCGCACCTACACACTTAGCTAGAGAGGAATCTTGATGTTCAACGCGATACGCAAGCATCTGACCCCGGGCACCGCGATAGCTTTCGTCGCGCTGGTCTTCGCGCTGACAGGCGGCGCGTTCGCCGCCACCAGCCAAAGCGGCAACCCCACCCCCCAGTCGAGCAACCGGGCCAGGGGCGCAACCGTCGGCAATTCGGGGTCCACCGTCGCTAGCGTCGCCAAAGCCAAGAGCAAGAGCAAGGTGGGTCCCCGCGGGCCCGCCGGCCCCAAAGGCGCAACCGGTGCGACCGGCGCTACGGGAGCGACAGGTCCCGCCGGTCCGGCTGGCCCACAGGGACCCGCAGGCGCCAACGGGACCAATGGTGCAGACGGGGCACCCGGGACGAGCGTGACGAGCAAAGCATTTGCCGGCAGGCAGGGCACCTGCGAACAGGGCGGCAGCGAATTCGCGGCAGGCAGCGCAAAAGCCTACGCCTGCAACGGCAAGGAAGGCTCACCATGGACCGACGGCGGCACACTCCCCGAAGGAGCCACGGAGACAGGCGTATGGGGCGTGGCCCAGGCCCCGGCACCTCTGCTAAACAGTGCAGTAGTTGGAATCTCGTTTACGATACCGTTACAGGCAGGCCTTACGGCGGCGCATGTGCACGTAATCGAAAAGGAAGGGAAAGGTGCCGGCGGGGGATGCCCCACGACCAGCGAACTGAGTAAACCGGAAGCCGAACCAGGCAATCTGTGTATCTTTCAGAACGGCGGATACGGCGTTGAAAATATCACTACGGAATCTCCCGCAAAGGGAGCAGGTGAAGCTGGGGCGACGGGCGTGGTCCTCAATATCAAAGCCGAAAGCGAATCGGCAATTGTTGACGATACTGGCACCTGGGCGGTGACCGCCGGGTAAAGCCGTTCCGGGCAATCTCAGCCGGCGTGACCCCCGCCGGGCGCGTGCACTACCGTCCCTCGGACGATGCCAGCGCCCACGCCACCGGACGCGACCCTCCGCCCTAGGGCGGAGGGTCTGCTGAATGCCCACGCCGGCCAACAGCCCCACCCCGCCCCGGAGCCCCCGCGGTGAGCGCCCCCGAGCTGGCCGCGCTCGTGTGCTGCGACCTCGGCGCGATCGTGCGCGGACGCTCCGTGCTCGCCTCCGAGCTGAGTGGACATCTCGACGCGGGCGTGAGCTGGGTGCCCGCGAACCAGTCGCTCACCCCGTTCGGGCCGCTGGCGGACTCCACCCCATTTGGCTCGACCGGCGACCTGCGCCTGCTGCCGGACCCCGACACCCATGTGCGCATCGAGGCGGACGCGCGCGCCAGCGCGCTGGAGCTCGTGCTCTGCGACATCGTCGAGACCGACGGGCGGCCATGGGAGTGCTGCCCGCGGCGCTTTCTGCGCGATGCGCTGCAGGAGCTAGAGCGCGAGCTCGGTGCGCGCCTCGTTGCCAGTTTCGAGCATGAGTTCCAGCTGCTGGCGGATCCCCACGGGGCGGCCGTCCAGTCCGGTCCTCGCGCGGCCGGTCCCCAGCCGGCCGGTCTCCCGCCGGACGATCCCCGCTCCGTCGCGGGAGCCCTCGGCGTCCCTCCAGTCCCCCCCTTCTCCCTGGAGGCCCAGCGCCGCGCGGAACCGTTCGCCGCGGCGGCGATGGGCGCGCTGCTCGAAGCGGGGGTCGCGCCGGAGCGCTTCTTCGCGGAGTTCGCCCCGCACCAGTTCGAGATCCCCGTGCAGGCTGCCGCGGGACTCGCGGGGGCCGATCGCGCGGTGGTCTTCCGGGAGGTCGTGCGCGAGGTCGCGCGTCGCCACGGACAGCGCGCGAGCTTTGCGCCGCTGCTCGACCCCGCGGGGCCCGGCAACGGGGTGCACATCCACCTCAACCTGCTCGACGCCGCGGGGGACTCGCTGCTGTACGACCCCGCGCGCCCCGCGTGCCTGAGCGAGCTGGGGGGCCGCTTCGCCGCGGGTGTTCTGCGCCACGCGGGCGCGCTGAGCGCGTTGAGCGCCCCCAGCCCGGTCTCCGCGGCGCGCCTCACACCCCACCGCTGGGGGGCGGGTGCGGTCTGCGTGGGGCTGCGCAACCGCGAAGCGCTGCTGCGCATCCCCCCGCTCGTCACGCTCGGCGGCGGCGACCCCGCGCGCCAGCTGCGCCTGGAGTACCGCGGGGCGGATGGGGCCGCGAACCCGTACCTCGCGCTCGGCGCGATCCTGCGCGCGGGGCTCGACGGGGTCCGCACGGGGCTCGAGCCGCCCCCGATCCTCGACCGCGACCCCGCACAGCTCGATGCCGCGGAGGCGCAGCGCTTCGGGGTCGGCGCGCTGCCCGCCTCGCTCGATGCCTCCCTGCGCGCGCTCGCCGATGACGACACCGCACGGGGGTGGCTGGGGGCGACGCTGTACGACGCCTACGTCGGCGTCAAGCGCGCGGAGCTCGCCGCGGTCGCCGACCTCGACCTCGACCTCGGCGAGGTGTGCCGCCGCTATGCCGCGATCTACTGAGGAGCTGCTGGGGGCGCTGCTCGCGGGCATCGAGCGCGAGTTGCCGCGCGCGGTCGAGCTGCGCCACCGGCTGCACGCCCACCCGGAGCTCGCGCACGCCGAGGAGTGGACCGCGGCGACGGTCGCGGCGGAGCTGCCGGTGCCGTGCACCACCGTGGCGGGCACTGGGCGGATCGCGCGCGTGGGGCCGGCCGCGGGGGCGCCCGTGGCGGTTCGCGCGGAGCTCGACGCGCTGCCGGTCGTGGAGCGTACCGGCGCCCCCTTCAGCGCGATGGGCCCCGCGATGCACGCGTGCGGGCACGACGTCCACATGGCCGCGCTCGTGGCCCTGACGCGCGCGGCGCACGCACTCGGCGAGGAGCTACCGGCGCCGCTGCTGGCGGTCCTGCAGCCGAGCGAGGAGGCCTACCCCTCGGGCGCCGAGCAGCTCGCCCGCGGCCCGCTCGCGGATGCGGCGCCCGCGGCGGTCGTGGCCGCGCACGTGCACCCCGAGCTGCCCTGGGGCGCGGTCGCGCTCGACCCCGGCGTGGTCAACGCCGCGTGCGACGCCTTCGCGATCGTCGTTACGGGGGAGCCCTCGCACGGCGCCTACCCCCACCTGGGGAGCGATCCGATCCTGGCGCTCGCACAGATCGTGCTTGCGCTCCACGCCCAGGCCCCGCGGCGGATCGACCCCCTCAGCCCAGCGGTGCTGAGCGTCGGGGTGATCGGGGGTGGGGAGGCGGAGAACACGATCCCCGCCCACGCCCACGCCCGCGGGGCGCTGCGCGCGTACCGGCCCGCGGAGCGCCGCGTGCTGCGCGGGCTGGTGCAGGAGGTCGCCGAGGGGGTGGCGGCGGCTCACGGCTGCACCGCGCGGGTCGAGCTGACGGCTGGCGAGCCTGCATTGGAGAATGATTGTGCGATCGTGGCCCGCGCTCGCGCGCTGCTCGAACGCGCCGGGCTGCGCGCCGCCCCGGAGTGGCGCTCCTGCGGCTCGGATGACTTCGCCTTTTACGGGGCGCTCGCCCCGCTCGCGATGGCGTTCGTCGGGCTCGACGGCGCCGCGGGCTTCACCACTCGCCCGCTGCACCACCCCGAGCTGCTGGTCCCGGACAGCGCGGTCGGCGCGGTCGCGCGCGTGCAGGCACTTCTCTACCTGGCCGCGAGCGGTGTCGCGCCGGGTGCCCCCAGCAGGACCGCCCCGAGCGACCCCACCGACACCTGAGCGTCGCGCCGCCACGGGGCAGGAGGCCCCGTGCCCACCCCCGCGGCCACCTCGCCGACCCGCGCGGACGATCCCAAAAATCTCGCCTCACAACACCCTACCCCTGCTCCCCGAGCAGCCGCTCGATCGCGTCGCTGAGGGTCGCGTGGACCGCGGGCCGGGGGAGGGCGAGATCGTTTGACAGTAGCCACCAGGTGTGCACGTCGCAGAGTGCGATCAGCGCGGCGCGGCGCTGCTCGCGCGCGCTGCCGTGCAGCTGCTCGAGCCACGGGCCGAAGGCGTACTCGACCCAGTCGTAGTGCAGCTGGCGGGCCCCCTGGGAGAGCTTGGCGAGCGTCGGCGACCCGTTCAGCCAGGCTCCGATCCGCAGCGAGCGCTCCCCCCAGGTCTCGTAGTGGTCGAGCAGGTTCTCCACCGCCCCCGCGATGTCGCCCCGCGGCGCGCTCCAGCGCTGGTCGAAGATCTCCTTGGCCCCGCGCGTGAGCGCCTGCATCAGCAGCCCGTCCTTGGAGCCGAAGTGGCGCAGTAGCGTCTGCTTGGTGACTCCCGCCCGCTCGGAGAGCGCCTCGAGCGAGGTCTTCTGCCAGCGATCCCCGGTGAACTCGTCGAGGGCCGCGGCGAGCAGCGCCTCGTGCGTGCGCTGCTGTGCCTGTGCCCGTGTCACCTGTTTGTACGGCCGGGGCTTGGCGTCCGCCATCACGGGGAAGCGTATTGGAGCCTCTCCCCACACCGTCAATCCTGGAGCGCGAGCGCCGCCGGTACGGAGGCCGCGAGGTAGCCCGGGAGCGCGAGGATTGCGAGCGCCGTGGCGCTCACCAGCGCGAGACTCCGCAGCGCCGCGGGCAGCGTGACGGAGTACACCACTGGGAAGTTCACCACACTCGCCAACGCGCGGTCCGCGAGCTGCTGGCCGTAGAGGCCGAAGAGCGCCCCCGTGAGGCAGCCCGCGCCCAGCAGCAGCAGGCTCTCGAGCAGGATCGTCTGCCACAGCTGCACCCGCGGGAGGCCCTCCAGCTTGAGCTTCGCCAGGCGCGGGCGGCGCTGCCACACCATCGCGCCCATCGCCGCCGCCATCGCGAGCACCGCCGCGATCGGGATCAGCGTGGCGATCTGGGTGAGCCGCGCCAGCGCCGCGCGGCTCAGCGCCTGCTGGCGCTCCGCGTGCTGCGCGGCCGTTTCGACCGCCAGCCCCCCGCCCCGTGGCGGTGTCCCGGGCGCCGGTTCCCCCCCGGGTGGCGGTGTCCCGGGCGCCGGTTCCCCCCCGGGTGGCGGTGTCCCGGGCGCCGGTTCCCCCCCGGGTGGCGGTGTCCTGCCCGCCGGTTCCCCCCCGGGTGGAGGTGACCCTCGGGTCCCCGCGCCCGGCGTGTCCGTGCCCCCCCTGCCCCCGAGGCCGAGCGCGCGTTCGATCTCGCGGGCCCCCCGCGCGGGGGAGACCCCGGGGGCGAGCACGACGCTGTAGGCGCTCGCGTCCGAGCTGCCCCACGCGTGGGCGTAGTCGGTGGCGTTCATCACGATCGCCCCGGGGGCCCAGCCGACGTTGGTCGAGAGCGCGGCCACGCGGAAGCTCCGGGGATCGGGGCTGGGCAGCGTGAAGGTGTCGCCGATGCGGAGGTGGTGTTCGGAGGCGAGCGCGGCGGAGAGCACGAGCCAGCCTCCCCGGCGCACCCGTTCGCTCGCCACGCGGGGGTCTCCCTGCAAGAGCTGTCCCGCGGGCAGCAGGGGGGTGGCCTCGCGCGGGGGGGCGATCACGAGCACGCGGCGCTCCCCGTAGTCGAGCAGCCCACTGCGGTACAGCCCCACTGCGCGTACCCCGGGGAGGCGCTTGAGGGCGGCCTGCTGGGTGGGCGCGAAGGGGGTGGTCTTCAGCAGGTCGTAGGACCCCGCGGGGGAGACCCAGACGTCGGTGAACGCGTTCATTTCCCGCGCGGCGTTTTCGAGGCCCACGAGGAGGTCGCGGTGGGCGCCCTGGATCGCGACGCTCCCGAATACCGCCACCGCACCGGTGGCCGCGATCGCGACGGCGCGCGCGCGGGCGGCGCTCAACTCCATCGTGGCCACGTGCGGGACAGGGCTGACGACCATCCCTGCGAGCCGCCGCACGAGCGCGAGGGTGGCGTCGAGGGCGAGGGGCAGCGCGAGCAGGAGCGCCCCCATCAGCAGCACCATCCCCGGGATCGACGCGGCGGGGTCCGCGAGCAGGATCGCGGTGGCGGCCCCGAGGCAGAGCGCCCCGGCGAGGGCGCACGCGGCGGGGCGTGCGACGGGCGAATTGGCCCCCGCACGCGCGGCGCGGCGGCAGGCGGCCCACGAGCGGCCGCCGGCGTGCGCGGCGGGGCGGGCTGCGCTCGAAGCGGGGCTGCGGGGCGCCCCCGCGTCCCCTCCGCCGCGGGGGGCGCCGGCGGCGAGGGGGTCGTGGGCGAGGATGTCGCGCAAGGGGGTGAGCACGGCGACGATCGCGGCGAGCATCCCCCCGGCGAGGGCGAGCGCGACGCTCTGCCAGCCGACGACGCGCTGGGAGCCGAGCGCAAAAGCGAGCGAGAGGAAGGCGGGATTGGAATGGAAGAGGTGGATCGAGAGCTCGTCTCCGAGCGCGAGCCCGAGCACACAGGCGATCAGGCCGAGCGCGAGGGCGTCGATGAGGAGCACCCCGATCACGGTGCGGGGGGCGTAGCCGTCGCGGCGTAGGTCGACGATCAGGCGCCGGCGCTGGGGGACGGTGAGGAGGGTGGCGTTGAACGCGAAGAGGAACCCCACGAGCGCGCTGATCACGGCGAACAGCTCGGTGGACTTGTTACTCGCCGCGGCGGCGGTCGCGAAGAGGGTGGTTTCGTAGTCGACCCCCTCGACGTTGAGGCGCCCGGCGGCGAGGGTGCGGAGCGCGGCCCGCACCCGCGCCTGGGCGCCCGGGGCGGGCTGTACGAGGATGCGGCTCACGCGGGCTCCGAAGCCGGTCGTTTCCTGTGCGAAGGAGAGCGGTACGAGCGCCACGGGGCTCGCGATGAGGGACCCGATCTGGCGTTGGTCAAGGACGCTGTAGAGCGGGGCCTGGGCAGTGCGCCCGGCGATCTGGAAGGTGACTTCGCGCCCGAACGCGGTCACGCCGATGCTCTGCGCGAGCGGGGCGGGCAGCACGACGGCCCCGAGGTTGGCGAACGGGGAGAGGTTTTGGGTGTGTCGCACGAGGGTCCCGCGGAGCTCGGAGAGGCTCGCGTCGGCGCCCACGAGCTCCACCGACTGACCCCCCCGGGGGCCGGTGGCGTTCGCGCCGGCTTCCAGCAGCGGCGCGGCGAAGCGCACCCCGGGGATCCGGCGCACACGGCCGAGCATACGTTCGGGAAAGCCGTGGGGATCGCGGGCGAGCAGCTGCAGGGTGGCGTTGCCGTCGATCCCCCGCGCGAGCTCGGCGACGGAGCTCTGGAGGCTGGAGCTGGAGACCTGGGAGGCGAACAGCAGGGCGACCCCCGCGGCGATCCCCACCACGGCGAGGCACTCCTGCGCCCAACGCGCGCGCAGGCGCACACGGTAGAGGCGCAGGGCGTTGAGGGGTTTCATCGCGCGGGGGGTGCGTTGGGGGGTTTCATCGCATGGGGGGCGTTGGCGGTTTCATCGGCGGGGGGCGTTGGGGGGTTTCATCGGCGGGGGGCGTTGGGGGGTTTCATCGCACGGCCAGTTCGGGGTGGGGTGCGTGGTCGTAGAGCTGGCCGTCGCGGAGGGCGAAGACGCGGTCGGCGTAGTGGGCGGCGACGGGGTCGTGGCTGACGAGCACGGTGGCGACGTGCCGTTCGCGGCAGAGCTCGCGCAGCAGCTCGAGCACTTCGCGACCGCGCTTGGTGTCGAGGCTCCCGGTGGGCTCGTCGGCGAGCAGCAGGCGGGGCTTGGTGGAGAGCGCGCGGGCGATCATGACGCGCTGGCGCTCGCCCATGGAGAGGGTCTCGGCGCGATGGCGCAGACGACCCCCGAGCCCGAGCCGTTCGAGCAGGGGGGTGACCTCGCGCTGGGCGTCGCGCCAGCGCATCCGCCCGAGGAGCTTGAGGACGGTGTTGTCGAGCGCGCTGACACCGGGGAGGAGGTCGAAGTTCTGGCGGATGAAGCCGAGCTCGGTGAGCCTGAAGTCGGAGGCCTCGCGCTCGGAGAGCGAGGAGACGTCGCGTCCGCCGATCGCGACCGCCCCGGCGGTGGGGGTGAGCAGCATGGCGATCATCAAGAGCAGCGTGGTCTTGCCCGATCCGCTGGGGCCGTACAGGGCGACCATTTCGCCGGGGGCGACCTGCAGGGTGACGCCGTCCACGGCGCGCACGGGCTCTCCACCGATGGCGGGGTAGTGCTTGACGAGTTCGCGGAGCTCCAACATGCGATCACCTCATCCTTTGTGACTCAGTCGTGGTGGGAGGGGGCGCCAGAGCCTGTCCCGGATCAACGGATCGGCGAATGACTGCGGGCTTCTGGGTGCCCAGCGCGGACATGGGACTGTGGCCTTGTGGCTGCTCATCGCGGACATGGGACTGTGGCCTGGGCGCTGCTGGTGGAGCGGTCGGCGTAGGTGAATTCGGCGGCAAAGGGGAGGCCGCCGGCGGGACAGTGGGCGGGGACGAGCACGGTGGTGGCGTCGCGGGCGCGGTGGCGGGCGTGGGTGCCGACGGTGAGTGAGAAGTCGACCATCGACGCTTCGGGGCCCCCGGGGAGGGTGGAGAACGCGGGGATGGACATCGCGAGCTCTTCCCCATAGGGGGGGCGGTAGGGGAGGACGGTCCCGACGATCACGACCTGCACGGAGATGGGCTTGGCGCCCTCGGCGAGGATCTCGACGATCGGCTCGAGGTTGCGGGGCGCCCCGAGGAACACGGTCAGGGTGACGTTCTCGCTGACTAGCTGGGCCCCGAGGTAACCCTCCACGAGCGCGTGTCCGTTGCCGATCTGCGCCTCTGTTGAGCAACCGCGCGGGCCGAGCGCCTGGAGGCGGGCGGGGTTGCAGGTGTGCAGGCTGGGAATGTCGAGGCTGAGCCCGGCGGGAAACCGGAGCACGGAGCGGCGCACAGGTGAGGGCACTCCGGATTCACCCCCGGTGTAGGCGATCGAAAAGGTGAGCGCGGACTTGCCCCCCAGCCGGTAGGGGAGGAAGGAGGGCGCAATCGTGGCGGAGGTGGCCGCCTGTGCGCCGGGGGCGAGGGCCTGTGTGCCGGGGTTGGCCGCCTGCGCGTCGGGGTTGGCCGCCTGCGCGTCGGGGTTGGCCGCCTGCGCGTCGGCGTTGGCCGCCTGCGCGTCGGCGGTGGCCGCCTGCGCGTCGGCGGTGGCCCCCTCGGCGGGCGCAACCGGCGGTGTGCCGAAGATCGGGCCGATGCAAGCCAAGAGAACCGCAAGGAGCGTCCGTACTCGAAGCCTCACATCGCCTCCCATCCTCGCCTACATTCTAAGTTACCGACAGTAACGCGAATCTAAGCATCCGTCAATAGCTTATTGTACTAGTACATCGATACACTTATCAAGGGCTGGAACGAAGCGGCGGAACGCGATGCTGGGGCGCCATAGCCCCCGGAGTGAGGGGCGGGAGAGCTCTGCGACGCCGAGGGGGGAGACCGAAGGTGGGAAGTATCGGCCCACCGCAGGCCGCCCGCATAGGCGCGTCGGCGCGGGCGCGGAGGCGTCAGCGACGGGGCGCGACGGGGCGGCTGCGGCGGGTGAGCTCCTTGTGGAGCAGGGCGATGGAGCGCTCGAGCTGCTCGATGGTGGCGCTCTCGACGCGGTGGACGCCGACGAGGCGGTTGACCCAGGCGTTGATCTCGCGGTGGGAGCTGCCGTTGCGGCGGTGGAGATCGGCGACGAGCCGGGCGCGGCGCTCGCGCAGGGTCTCACGGTGCTCGAAGGTGGCCGGTGGGGGATCGTGTGCCTTCGGCGGCTGGGTCGTCACCTGCGGGTGCGTTGCGCCGCTCATGGGGGCGGGGGACCCGAAGAGGGTGAGCTGGGGGGCGAACTCGGCGCTGAGGGGGACGAACTCGGCGGCGGGGGAGGGCTCGGTGGCGCGGGCCTCACGCGGCTCGTCGAGCTCGGCGTCGGCGAGCTCGGAGGGGGGGCGGAGAACGTGGCGGAGCTCGGTCTCGACCTCGGCGGCGTGGCGGCGCAGGAGGGGGTCGGCGGGGAGGTAGAGCCAGGAGGTCTCTGGGGCATGTCCGGGGATGGTGCGCACGAAGCGCCCGACGATTTGGCGGAAGATGAGGGGGGTCTTGGCGGCGGTGGCGTAGACGCCGACGCGCAGGCGGGGGATGTCGACGCCCTCGGAGACCATGTTGACGGCGACGATCCAGGGCTCGCGGGAGCTGCGGAAGTCGGCGAGCTTCTGGGCGGCGCGGGCCTCGGTGTGGAGCACGACGAGGGGGGCGCGCCCGGTGACGTCGGTGAGCAGGCGGGCGATCTCGCGGGCGTGGGCGGCGTCGGCGGCGACGGCGAGGGCGCCGGCGTCGCGGTGCCCTCGATCGCGCAGCTGGCGGAGCTTGGTGTGGGCCTCGCGGAGGATGCGGGGGAGCCCGTCGGGGAGCTCGGTGGAGATGGCGGTGCGGTAGCGGCGGGAGGCCTCGCGGGCGGTGAGGACGGTCTCGAAGGAGGACTCGATGACGTCATCGCCGGAGCGCCAGGAGAGGGTGCCGTCGAAGGTGACGAAGGCGACGGGGCGGCAGATCCCGTCGGCGACGGCCTGGGCGTAGGTGTAGGAGACGTCAGGCACGGCGAGCCCTTCGGCGTCGTAGCGCACGCCGGGGATGGGGGTGGCGTCGGAGCGGAAGGGGGTGCCGGAGAGCAGGAGCCAGCGGGGGGCGGCGGCGAAGGCGTGCTGAAAGCCGGCGCCCCAGGCGAGGTTCTCACCGAGGTGGTGGGCCTCGTCGAGCACGACGAGGGTGGAGGGGGCGACCTCTTTGGCCCAGGCGCGGGGGTCGGAGGCGACGCGGGCGTAGGTGACGGCAACGCCGTGGAAGTCGCGGGGGGGCCTGGCCCCGTGGGCGTCGGGCACGAGCTGCACGCCGAGCGCGGCGGCGGCGGCGGCCCACTGGCGGGTGAGGGGGGTGGTGGGGCAGAGCACGGCAACGCGGCTGACGGCTCCCCGGCCAAGGAGCTCGCGCGCGAGCTCGAGCGCGGGCCGGGTCTTGCCGGCGCCGGGGGCGGCGGAGACGAGGAACGGCCCGGCGTGCCAGCCGGCGAGCCGCTCCAGGGCGTGGAGCTGCCAGGCGCGCAGGGACGTGGGGGCAGTGCTCGGGGCGGGCGTGGAGCCCGATGGGGGGGCGAGATTGGGCATTTTTTGGATCGTCCGCGCGGGTGATCTCGTGTCCGGGCGGGTGGGCGCGGGGCTTCCGTGCCCCGCGTCCGCGGATCCGTGCCCGTCACGGCGGAGTCCGGCATCCTCCGATATGGGCCGGACGGATCTTCGGGCCGTTGGGCCCTCTCTGGCCCGGCCTTCCAGCTGGACCGGCGGGGGGGTGGATCCGAAGACCCACCCCATTGCTCGCGAGCACGGCAGCAAAGGGACTGTGCCGCGAGGCGCCACTGGCTCAGGGGGTGTTTAGAACCGGTTTCAAAGACCGGAACACCCGGGGCGCACCGTCTATTTAGAAATAGTTCTTAGAAGAAGAAGAAGATCCAGATTTGAATCTCGATCCAGATGACGCGGATGGTTGTCGGGGGTTCGATTTTTTTCGCGAGGCAGGCGGCGTTGGGTTTGGTTTCGACGGGTTCGATGTTGGAGTTGATTTCGAGTTCGTTTTCTCCGAGATTTTTCAGGGCGACCGATTTTTGTTCTTTCCCGGAAAGTGCGATTTCGCACCCTTCGGCTTCGCCTTTGCCTTTGAGTGTGCATTTCTTGATGCTCTCGGTCACGGCTTCTTTGGCCTCTGTGAGCTGCGATTCGCACGCGAGGGGTGCGGCTTCATAGCTTTTGGTGGGTGTTTTTATTTTGCACCCGCTGAAGGTGATGGCTTGAGTCAGTTTGGGCCCTTTGGTTGCGGGTATTTCTTCGCCTTCGACCGACTTGGTGATAGTCCATTTGCCGGTGCCGGCTTCACATTCTCCAACTTCGGATAATTTTAGTGTCGTAGTTTTAAGGGATTCGCTCGATTTCCCGTTGAGCGATTCGAATTCCGCGCTGGCGGGTGCGGCGGAGGCCGCGATCGTACAGAGGGCAGTGGCGAGGCCGATGAGGATCTTGAGCTTACTCATATGTCACTCTCCTGATAGTTGGACGACGCGGGTATATCGCGCCATTCGAATGAATCTAACCCGATAAGAACGGGACGCTCCGAAAGTGTGTGGGTGGGGCGCTGGGGCGAGCCTCGGGGCGCGGGGGATTCACTCCCTCTCAATGGCGGATAATCCGCCGCTGGGAGAGCAGGCAGCGATGGGCGCAGCCAGCCTGCAACGTTTCTCACTGCCCCGAGAAAATGCTGTGCTGGAGGTGTTGGGCGACTGGGGGTGGCCGATCGAAGTGGGGCGCTACCGTGGGATCATGCGGCTCGACCCGTCCGAGGGTGTGCGGCGGTTTGCGGATCGCCGGGACGCGGGGCGGGCGCTGGCGCAGTTACTGGAGGCAGAGCGGATGGGGGGCGAGCGCCCGATCGTGGTGGGGATCGCGCGCGGGGGCTTGCCGGTGGCGGCGGAGGTGGCGCGTGCGCTGGGGGCGCCGCTGGATGTGGTGGTGGTGCGCAAGATCGGGGCGCCGGGGAACCCGGAGTACGGGATTGGGGCGCTGGCGGAGGGCGGTGTGGAGGTGGTGAGCGAGGGGGCGGTGAGGGCGCTTGGCATCGCGCCGGAGCAGCTGGGCGAGCTGATCGCCCGCGCGCGGGTGCAACTGGCGGGGCGGCTGGCGCGCTACCGGGGCGAGCGCGAGCGGTTGGGGGTGGCGGGGCGGACGGTGATCCTGGTGGATGACGGCCTGGCGACGGGCCGCACGGCGCGGGTGGCGGCGCGTTCGCTGCGCGAGCGGGGGGCGGCGCGGGTGATCCTGGCGGCTCCGGTGGCGGCGCCGAGCTCCCTGGGGGAGCTGGGCGCGGAGGTGGACGCGGTGGTGGCGGTGGAGACGCCCGCGAACCTGTGGGCGATCGGCCTGTGGTACGAGGACTTCGGCCCGACATCGGACGAGGAGGTGGTGGCGTTGCTAGGCGCAGCTGCCCCGCGGGAGCGGTGAGCCGCGGAGTTCGGGCGACGCTCGCAGAGGGAGGCACTCTGCGATCTCTCCGGCTTCAGCTGTACCGATGGAGTGAGCGGCCCCGGGCATGCAGCGCTCGCGGGGCGTCACAGATCCCTGTGGGGGCCTCGGAGATGTGTATACATTGACTTTGATGTCCGACCAGGCGACGCCGGGCGAGGAGAGTCAGGAGCGCGATCGGGGCGGCGAGGGCGAGGGCCGGTCTGGGCCGGCGGTGGGGATCGTGCTCGCGGACGACCACGCGGTGGTGCGCAGCGGCCTGCGGCTGTTGCTCGACCACGAGGTGGACTTCGAGGTGGTGGCGGAGGCGGGCGATGTGGACGCGGCGCGGCGCTACGTGCGGGGGCATCATCCGGCGGTGCTGGTGCTCGATCTCAACATGCCGGGGGGCTCGAGTCTCGATGCGATCCCGGCGATCCGGGCGGAGTCGCCGGAGACCCAGATCGTGGTGCTCACGATGCAGGAGGAGCCGGCCTTCGCGCGCCACGCGCTCGGTGCGGGCGCGCTCGGTTACGTGCTGAAGGAGGCGGCGGACGATGAGCTCGTGGAGGCGGTGCGCCGCGCGGCGGCGGGCGAAACGTACTTGAACCCGCGCCTGGGGGCGCGGCTGGCCTCCGAGCCGCCGCCGGGCCCCCCGGACGATCTCTCGGAGCGCGAGGTGGACGTACTGCGCTTGATCGCGCTGGGGCATACCAATGCGGAGATCGCGGAGCAGCTCTTCCTGTCGGTGCGCACGGTGGAGACCCACCGCGCGCACATCCAGCACAAGCTCCGTCTCTCCTCGCGCGCCGAGCTGGTCCGCTATGCGCTCGAGCGGGGGCTGATGAGCGTGTGAGCGCCCGCGGGGGGGCCGGAACTGCGCTCAGCCGCCGCGGGCGGCGGCTTCGGCGATGGGGGTGTGACGCGGTGTGGAGCAGGGGGCAGCGCTGGGTGCGGGGATTTTGGGCGCAGGGTCGCGCCGGGGCCGGAACTGCGCTCAGCCGCTGCGGGCGGCGGCTTCGGCGATGGGGGTGTGACGCGGTGTGGAGCAGGGGGCAGCGCTGGGTGCGGGGATTTTGGGCGCAGGGTCGCGCCGGGGCCGGAACTGCGCTCAGCCGCTGCGGGCGGCGGCTTCGGCGATGGGGGCGCGACGCCGTGTGGGGAAGCTCGCGCGCACGATCGCGCCGCGGCCGGGGGCGGAGTCGACGTGCAGGGTGCCGTCGAGCAGCTCGACGCGCTCGCGCATTCCGAGCAGGCCGAAGCCGGTGGTGGTCGCGGCGGCGGGATTGAAGCCGGCGCCGTCGTCGCGGATCTCCACGTGGACGGTCTCGTTGGCCTCGTGGATCTCGACGACTGCGCGTCGCGCGCCGCCGTGCTTGGAGGCGTTGTTGAGCGCCTCCTGGACGATCCGGTAGATGGCGGTCTCGAGCTCGGGTGTGTGGCGGGTGTCGACTTCGCCTCTCTCGTGGGCGAGCTCGATGCTGACGTCGACCTCGATCCCGTAGCGGGTGGCGCGTTCGGCGAGCGCTTCGACGGCGGCTTGGGCGCCGAGCTCGTCGAGTGCGGCGGGCCGCAGGTCGGTGATCAGCGCGCGGAGGTTGGTGATCGCCTCCTCGAGCTGGGCGATCGCGTGATTGGAGGCGGTGCGCAGTGCGTGGGGCTGCTGCGAGCGGATGGCGGTGGAGAGCCCGATGCGCAGTGCGCTGAGGCTCTGGAGGGTGTCGTCGTGGAGCTCGCGCGCCCAGCGGCGGCGCTCGCCCTCGGCCGCGGCGAGGCGCTGACCCTGGCGCTCGGTGGCGACCGACTGGGCGGTCGCGACAGCGGTGGCGGCGCTCGCTGCGAACGCCTCCAGCAGGCGTGCGTCCTCGGCATTGAATGCGGGCCCGTCCTGCAGCCGGTCGAGTGCGAGCAGCGCGCCGTAGGGGCGGCCCTGAAAGACCAGGGGGACGACCAGCCCACCCTCGGCGCGCAGCCCGAGTCGGCCGTTGCCGTGCTCCTCGAAGCGGGCGCGGGTGACCTCGTCCTCGAGGCGCATTGTGCGCCGCGCGCGCAGGGCGAGGCCGGCGAGCGAGTCGTCCATCGCGACCTGTTGGCCGATCACGCCGGCGGGCAGCTCGCCGGCCCCGGCGGCGACCACCAGCTCGTCGCGGCGGCAGAGCTCGATCAGCAGGATGCGCGCGCCGACGAGCGCGCGGCCGCGCTTGGCGACCAGCTGGAGGATCACTTCGAGATCGGTCTCCCCGCCGACGGCGCGGGCGATCTGGAGGGTGGCGTCGAGTGTGGCGACGGTGCGCTCGAGCTCATCGCGGCGCTCCTCTGCGCCGGTGTAGCGGCGGGCGTGGTCGATGGCCACTCCGGCGAGCTCGGCGAGGATCGTGAGCGCCTCCTCGTCCTCCGCGGAGAACTCTGCGCCGCCCTCCTTCTCGGTCAGGTAGAGGTTGCCGTAGGGCACTCCGGCGACGAGGATGGGGGCCCCGAGGAAGGTATTCATCGGGGGATGTCCTGGGGGGAAGCCGTAGGAGCGGGGGTGTGCGCCGACGTCGGTGAGGCGCAGCGACTCGGGGTCGGCGATCAGCACGCCGAGCACACCGCGGCCGCGGGGCAGCGCGCCGATTCTGGCGTGGGTGTCCTCGTCGATGCCGCGCGTGATGAAGCTGCTCAACTCGAGGCGGGAGTCGTCGAGCACCCCCAGCGCCGCGTAGCGGGCGCTGGTCAATTCCTGAGCGGATTGCAGGACGCGCTCGAGCACCACGTCGAGATCCAACTCGGCGAGCACCCCGCGGGCCAGGTCCAGCACGCCACGGGCTGCGTTGTCCATCAGGGGTTCACCCTGGGTGGACCCTTCGCTGGGGGTGGGCTTTCCTTCGCGACACCCCTCGACCCTGGCACCTCGACCTGTGGTGTGGCCGTTGCTGCTGGCATGGCCAGTTCCAAAACCTCGGTATTTACGCTCCTCAGCCGAAAAGCGTAGCGCGAAATCGCACCAATTGCAGGAATGGCGCACCCCAGGACCCGTCAAGCTTGAGCCCTGGGTACGGCGGGTCCGCGCAGCGGCATTGTCGTGAGCGACTGGCCGACGGCTCGTGTGCGTGCCTTCAGTGCTTTCCCCCGCAGTGGAGAGGACTTTTCACTCTAGCTGGGGAGCGTCTATGGGGGTAGCTTCGATGATATGCCCCCATATCTACGTTTGGCGGAGGAGCCGGACCCCGAGCGGCGGTCGCGATCGGTGGAGGGACCGATCAGCGTGGTCCTGGCTGACGACCACCGTGGGGTGCGCCGCAGTATGCGACTGCTGCTCGACGTGGAGAGCGGTATCGAAGTTGTTGCGGAGGCGGGGGACATGGAGGGGGTTAGGCGCGAGTTGAGTGCTCACCGTCCGCATGTGCTCGTGCTGGATCTTGGGATCGTGGACACAGAGGGGGTACGCACGGGTACCGTTACGGAGATCGTGCGCCTGCGCGCGCGGGCGCCGGATACGGAGATCGTGGCGGTGACGATGAACGACAGCCCGGCGTTCGCGAGGGGGGCACTGGAGGCGGGCGCTGTGGGCTTTGTGCTGAAGGACCTGGCGGATTCCGATCTGCCGCGGGCGATCCGCGCGGCGGCGAGGGGGCGGGAGTACGTGACCCCCTGTGTGCAGGAGCGGCCCCTGCGGCGCGATCGAGATGGGGCCTGAGCCCAGCTGAAGAAGGGGGGTTTTGCGCTAGAGAAAGAAACACACCCTTGACAAATCAGAAGCAATTCGCCTACATTAGACATGCCGAGGTCGGTAGGTTTGTACATATGTATGGGGTGTTCGCATGAGCGATAGGCGCCAGGATCCTGGCGAGAGGAGCGATCGTGCACGTGAGAGCGCTATAGAGAGGCGCGGGTCGGCGGACGGCCGCGTGCGTGGAGGCGCGAGCGCTCGGGGAGGTGCGAACACCTCGAATAGCCGGGGTGGGACGAGCGCCGCGAAGGGCAATGGTGGGGCGAACGCCGGGAATAGCCGTGTGAGCGCGAACACCTCGAGCGACCGTGGAGGCGCGAACGCCGCGAATGGTCGCGGTGGGACCAACGCTGCGAACAGCCGCGGAGCCGCCGCCTCCTCGAACAATCGCGGTGGGACCAACGCCGCCAATGGCCGTGGAGGCGCAAATGTCTCGAACGACCGTGGTGGCGCGAACGCCGCGAATGGCCGTACGCGGGGGAACGCCACTGGCGGGTCGTCCAAGAGTCGCAAGGAACTGGCGGCCCGCGCGAAGCTGGAGCACGAGCGCGTGGCCGAGATTCAGCGGGTGCGGATGCTGGGCGCGATGGTCGATTTGACCCGTGAGCAGGGGGCTGAGCGTGTCACGGTGGCGCACGTCGTCGCCCGCGCGGGGGTATCGCGGCGCACCTTCTATGAGATCTTCGCCGACCGCGAGGCGTGTCTGCTGGCGGCCCTCGACGAGGCGCTCGAGGAGCTCTCCGATGCGGTGCTCCCCAGCTACCGCCGTGAGCGTGGCTGGAGCGAGCGGATCCGGGCGGGCCTCACGGCGATGCTGATCTTCTTCGAAGAGGAGCCTGGGATGGCGGCCCTCTGCGTGGTGGATGCCCTCGGTGCGGGTCCGCGGGCACTGGAGCGCCGCGCCCGGGTGATCGACGACGTCGTCAGCGCCGTGGATCGCGGTCGCCGCGAAGCGCTACCGGGTATGGGTCTCAACCGGGTTACCGCGGAAGGCGTCGTGGGCGCGGTGCTCGGTGTCCTGCACAATCGCCTGCGGGAGTCGAATTCCAAGCCGCTGCTCCCCCTGCGGGGCCAGCTGATGAGCATGATCGTACTTCCCTATCTCGGTCCCGAGGCTGCGGCGCAGGAGATGGCCCGCCGCCCCCCGCGCCCGCGGCGGGGTGCCCCGGCGCGCAACGACCCGCTGAAGGACCTCGATATGCGCCTCACGTACCGCACGATGCGGGTCCTCTCGGCGGTCGCTGCGAGCCCCGGTCTCAACAACCGCCAGGTCGGCACTGCTGCGGGCGTCGCCGACCAGGGTCAGATCTCAAAGCTGCTCCAGCGCCTCGAGAGCCTGGGTCTGATCGCCAATGGCGGCGAGCAGACCAGGGGCGAACCCAACGCGTGGAAGCTCACCCCCCGCGGGCGCGAGCTCGAGCAGGCGATCCAGGCCCGCGTCGATTGGTGACGGCGCCGCGTGTACCGCGGCGGCTGGCGCGGGTTGGGCGAGATCGCCTGCACCGCCGCGTCGATTGGTGACGGCGCCGCGCGTGCCGCGGGATCTCCGATTCGCGCGTGCCGCGGGATCTCGGATCTCCTCAACCCGCGACTGAATCCTGGGCGGGCTGGTGGCGGATGCGATCGCGAAACTCGGCGTAGCGGAGGACCTCGTAGGTGATGAGGCCGACGAGCAGGGCGGCGAGCGCGCCGAGGGTGGCGAGGGAGGGGGGCTTCAAAAGAGTGGCGAGGGGCACGAGCGCGAGCAGCAGGAGAGCGCCGGCGAGGCGGCGGCGGCTGAGGGTGTGCATGTTGCGCAGGCGAAAGGCGACGTGGGCGAGGAGGTAGAGGGCGGCGCCGCCGAGGAGGGCGGCGGCGGGTACGGGGGGCAGGGGGCGTGAGATGTGCTGGAGGGTGACTTTGAGTCCGACGGCGAGGAGGGCGATGCCGGCGACCATGGGGAAGTGGAGGTAGGAGTAGGAGTCGCGGGCGAGCTCGTTGCGCTCGCGCCCGACTTGGGCGCCGGAGAGGCGGCGCTCGGCGGCGATGGCGGTGACGTCGAAGTAGAGCCACCAGAGGGCGGCGGCGACGACGACGCCGAGGACGGCGGCGAGGACCTCGCCACTGTGGAGGATTACGCGGGCGCCGACGCCGAGGGCGACGACGGACTCGCCGAGGGCGATGATGACGATCGCTCCGTGGCGCTCGGCGAAGTGCCCGGGGACGAGCTTCCAGCCGTCGGAGCCAAAGAAGTAGGGGCCGGCCATGTCGAGGGCGACGGCGAGCACCCAGAGGGCGGCCTGGGGGGCACCGCGGGCGAAGGCGGCGCCGAGCAGAAGCGCGACGCTGAGGGCGGTGGAGACGGAGAGCCCGGTGACGGAGTGGCGCAGATGGGGGTCGTCGCGGGAGGCGAGCCGGAAGAGCATGATGTGGGCGCTGCGGACGACGGCGTAGGCGCAGGCGAAGAGGAGAGCGTCGGCGCCGAAGGCGCCGGGCACGCAGAGGGCGGCGACGAGGAGGGCGGCCATGGCGGCGAAGATGGCGAGGCGTACGGCGCCCTCCTCGGGGTTGACGACGGAGGTGAGCCAGGCGTAGCCGACCCAGGACCACCAGAGGACGGCGAGCACGAGCAGCCCCTGGCCGACGCCGAGCCAGTCGGGCTTGCGCACGATCAGGGCGGTGCACTGGGTGAGGGCGAGGACGAAGACGAGGTCGAAGAAGAGCTCGAGCGGGGTGACGCGCTCGCCCTGGCGCAGCACGGCGCGCACCCGTGGAGCGCGGATGGAGGCGGGGGCGCTGTGGGGGAGGGGAGTGCTCTGGGAGAGGGGGGCGCTCACCTGGCCATGATGGCAGCAGTCTCGCGGGTGGCCCCGTGGGTGGGGTACGGCTCGTTACCGAGGCACTGGACATAGGCTTGCGTATACGTCTATACTGATGTCAATCGCGCGGGTCGGCGCGATCGAGGAGCTAGGGTCTGGGGGTCGTGCCGATGGGTTCAAACGTCAGCAGTCGTACCGCGCTCACAGGTGCTTTTGCGGGCGCTGCGCGGCGCTACTGGTTGGGTGTGTTCCCGCGGGTGTGCGCGGAGCGCCGTCGGCGGGAGGCACGGGCGCACGAGATCCCGGACCCGCTGCTGCGACGGGTGGTGGTGGATGCGCTGTGCAAGTGGGGCAACATCGAGGGGGCGACGGCGTTCGCGGCGTTCGTCCCGGGCCGCCGGCGCACGGCGGCGGTGCGCGCGATGGCGTGCTTCCAGGCGGCGTACAACTATCTGGACATGCTGACGGAGCTACCGAACACGGACCCGACGGTCAATGGGCGGCTGCTGCATAGCGCGCTGCTGATCGCCCTGGACCCGGAGGCGGAGCACTTGGACTACTACGCGCACCACCACCTGCAGGAGGATGGGGGCTACCTGGTGGAGACGGTGGACGCGTGCCGCTCGGCACTGGCGCAGCTGCCTTCGTGGGCGGCGGTGGCCCCGGCGGCGCGGCGGGCGGCGGAGCGGATTGTGGCGTTCCAGAGCTGCAACACGGGGGAGGTACAGGGGGATTATGCGGCGCTGGAACGGTGGGCGCGCGCACACACGCCACGGGGGACGGGCCTGCGCTGGTGGGAGACGGCGGCGTCGGGGGGCTCTTCGCTGGGGGTGTACGCGCTGATTGCGGAGGCGGCGCAGACGGAGGTGGCGGGGGAGCGGATCGAGGCGATCGAGGGGGCGTACTTCCCGTGGATCGGGGCGCTGCACTCGTTGCTGGACAATTTGATCGACACCGAGGAGGACTACGCGACGGGGCAGCGGAGTCTGATCGGCTGCTACGCCTCGCCCCTGGACGCGGCCACGCGGATGGGGCTGCTGGCGGAGCGTTCGATGGAAGCGGCGGGGGCGCTGGGGGAGCGTAGCCACGCGTTGGTGTTGGCGGCGATGGCGAGCTTCTACCTCTCGACCCCGGAGGCGCGCGCGGCGGAGGCGGCGCCGGTGGCGGATGCGGTGCTAAGCGCGTTGGGGGAGCCGGCGGCGCTCTCGATGGCGGTCTTCCGCTCGCGTCTGCGCTTGCGGCGCCTGGCCCCGAAGGTACCGGGCGCGCCGGCGCGTCGCGGGGGGGAGCGGAGGTGGTGATACCCCCCGTGCAGGATCCGGTGGCGGGGGGTGCGATCGCGTTGACGGCAGCCCCGCCCGCTCCATTGGGCCACGAGCCGTATGGCATGAAGTAGACTGATGTCTGTCCGGGTCACACATGGGCGCCGCGGGAGCGGTTGGGTCACCGTTTGCGCCGGTATTGAGGGATCGATAACCCCCTTCATTGCTCAGGCACCCCTGAGGGAGAACCGCTGTGGTTGAGCTGCGCGACCTTGTGAAGCACAGTCCCGATGCCACTCTCGAGGGCCCAGTCTCCCTTGCTGCCTGCCTCGACGGCCCGGCCGCCCTTGCTGCCTGCCTCGACGGCCCGGCCGCCCTTGCTGCCTGCCTCGACGGCCCGGCCGCCCTTGCTGCCTGCCTCGACGGCCCGGCCGCCCTTGCTGCCTGCCTCGAGGGCCCAGTCCCCCTTACTCTGTCCACGCACTCCTGAGGGAGAATCGCTGTGCTTGAGCTACGCGACCTTGTGAAGCACTATCCCGATACGAGCGGCGAGCCGGTACGCGCGGTGGATGGGGTCTCGCTGAAAGTGGAGCCGGGGGAGATGGTCGCGCTGTACGGTCCAAGCGGGTCGGGAAAGACGACGCTGCTGCTGATGGTGGCGACGCTGCTGCAGCCGACGAGCGGCCAGGTGCTGATCGGGGGGCGCGATGTGTCCTCGCTGTCGGAGAAGGAGGCGTCGCACTTCCGGCTCTCGGAACTGGGCTTCATCCGCCAGAACTTCGACCTGCTGCCGGGAGTGACGGCGATCGACAACGCGGTGTTGAAGCTGCTGAAGAGCATGCGCTGGCGGGAGGCGCACCGCAAGATCTCGCCGCTGTTGGACCGGTTGGGCTTGGGGGAGCGCTTGGAGCACCGCGCGGAGACGCTGTCGATGGGGGAGCGCCAGCGGGTGATGATCGCCCGTGCGCTCTCCACCGAACCGCGCCTACTGCTGGCGGACGAGCCGACGGGCAGCCTGGACACCCAGCGGGGGCGGGAAGTGCTGGACCTGTTGACCGAACTGTGCCGGGAGCACCAGGTGGCGATTGTGCTGGTCAGCCACGACCCCCAGGCGGCGGGGTATGCGGACCGGGTGTACGCGCTGCGGGACGGCAAGCTCGGCGAGTACGAGCCCGACCAGTGGCTCGCGCGGGTGGCCGCGCAGTAGGGCCCGGGTCGCTGAGGTGAAGCCATTCGACATCTCGTATCCCGCCCGCCGGCTGGCCGATGGTTGCGCGATTTCGCTCCCGGCCCCCTGCGGGCCGCTGAGATCGCGCCGCGGGTGTGTGCGTCCGATCGGGCTGGCTGACCAAGGGGGAGGTCGATGAAACCCTTCAACGTCCTGCATCTCTATCGGGTGCGGCTGCGGGCGCGGCTGCTGCAGGAGCTGTTTGCGGTGGTGGGGATTGCGGCGGGGGTGGCGCTGTTGTTCGCCTCGCAGGTGGCGAGCCAGAGCCTGTCGAGCTCGGTGGCGCAGCTCTCGAAAGGGATAGTGGGGAACGCGACGTTGCAGCTGGTGGCGCGCGATCAGCAGGGCTTCCCGGAAACACTGTTGGTGCAGGTGCGCCACATCCCGGGGGTGCACGCGGCGGCGCCGTTGCTGGAAGCGAGCGCCAACGCGATCGGCCCCAAGGGGCATGAATCGGTCGAGCTGGTGGGTGCCGACGCGAGCCTCTCGAAGCTGGGGGGTTCGTTGGTGCACAACACGCAGCTCTCTCCGGTGGCGGGGATCGGCGCGATCGTGCTGCCGGCGCCGTTGGCGAGCAAGCTGGGGGTGAAGAAGTTCGGCGAAATCGCGACGATGCAGGTGGCGGGGGTCAACTGGGAAGCGCCGCTATATGAGCAGCTGCGCGCGAAGCAGATTGGACCGTTGATATCGAGCCCGATCGCGATCGCGCCGCTCTCTTTCGCGCAGGAAATGACGGGCCTCGAGGGGCGCGTGAGCCGGGTGCTGGTGCAGCCGGCTCCGGGTTCCGAAGGGGAGGTGCGCGCGGCGCTTCAGCGGTTGGCGGGGGGGCGGCTGAACGTGGAGGCGGCGAGCTACGACGAAACGCTGTTCGCGAAGGCGGCGGCGGCGACGAACCAGTCGACGGCGCTGTTCGCGGTGATCAGCGCGCTGGTGGGCTTCCTGTTTGCGTTCAACGCGATGCTGCTGACGATCCCCCAGCGGCGCAGGCTGATCGCGGATCTGCGCCGCGACGGGTACACCCCGGGGGCGGTGATTGCGGTCCTGATGTTCGACGCGGTGGTGCTCGGCCTGCTGGCGTGTGTGTTGGGGCTGGTGCTGGGGCAGGAGCTCTCGATCCACCTGTTCCATGCGAACCCGGGCTACCTCTCTTCGGCCTTTGCGGTGGGCTCGCAGCGGGTGGTGAGCGCGCAGAGCGTCGCGGTGGCGGTCTTGGGGGGGATGCTGGCGGCCTCGGTGGCGGTGTTGAGTCCTTTCAAGGACATCGTCTCGCGCCAGCCGCTGGCGGCGATCACCGAAAAGGACGGCGGGAGCTCCGGCAGGGGCACGGGCTGGCTTGCGCTGGCGGGGGTACTGTGCCTGGCGGCGGCGACCGCGATTCTGCTGGCGGCGCCGAAACTGGCGGTTCTCGGCATGGTCTTCCTGGTGGCGTCGCTGTTGCTGCTGCTGCCGGTCCCGCTGAACGCGACGCTCGCACTGGTGCGGCGGATCGCACCGGGGATCACGAGCGCGGTCCCGCATGTGGCGGTGATGGAGTTGCGGGCGGGTAGAGCGCGCGCGGTGGCGATCGCGGCGACGGGGGCGGTGGCGGTGTTCGGCAGCGTGGCGATCGAGGCGGCCCACGGCGATCTGCTGCACGGCCTGGAAAACGCGGCGCATGACATGAACGCGTTCACCAACGTGTGGGTCTCCCCGGCGGGTAAGTACAACCTGCTGAAGACCACGTCGTTCAAGCCGACCCAGCAGGCGAAGCTCGAAAAGCTTCCGGGGGTACGCGCGGTGCGGCTGTATCGGGGGGGGTTGCTGGATATTGGGGACCGGCGGGTGTGGGTGATCGCGCCGCCGCGCGAATCGACGCCACTGCTGCCAGCGAGCCAGATCGTGGAAGGGAACGTGGCGCGGGCCGAAGCGGAGGTCCGCGCGGGGGGGTGGGTGGTGATCTCGCAGGCGATCGCCAACGAACACCACCTGCAGATCGGCGATCCGATCGCGCTGCCTACCCCGGTCCCGACGACGTTCAGGGTGGCGGCGATCGGCACCAACATCGGCTGGGCGCCGGGGGCGATCATTGTGAACGGGGCGGACTACGCGAGTGCGTGGGGCTCGACGGAGGCGAGCGCGTACAACGTGTTGCTCACCCCGGGGACATCTGAACTGCAGGCGAAGAGCGAGATCGAGCGGGCACTCGGGGGGGGCACGGGCTTGGCGGTGGAAACGGGCGAACAGCACGCCAACCAGCAGCGCGCGCTGAGCCGCCAGGGCCTGGAACGGCTGACGCAGATCGCGACGTTGATCCTGATCGCGGCGATTCTGGCGATGGCGGCGGCGATGGGCAACATGGTGTGGCAGCGCCGCCCGCGCCTGGCGAAGCTGAAGCTCGAGGGGTTCCCACGGGAGGAACTGTGGCGCACGATTCTGCTGGAGAGTCTGCTGCTGCTCGGGGTGGGCTGCCTGAGCGGGGCGGCGTTCGGCCTGTACGGCCAGCAGCTGCTCGACCGGGCGCTGGCGGACGTGATCAACTTCCCGGTGGTCTACTCCTTTGGGGCTGTGGTGGCGGTGTCGAGCCTCGCGCTGGTCACGGCGGCGGCGGTGGCGATCGTCGCGATCCCGGGTTACATCGCCGCGGGTGTCCCCCCGGCGGTCGCGCTGCAGGACTGAGCCCGGGCGGCGGGCCTTTTGGGGTTCTTTGCCCCCGCGGGCGGCGTTCCCCCGCGTGGCCCTCTTCATCCGCAGTGCGGAGGCAGCTACCGCGCTACGCGCGCCGGGGCGCTTGTCCGCAGCACGACGTGTGGCGGGGCTATCGGCAGCACGCTGGCTGTTGGCAGTCTCACGTTGTGAGGGGACTGCCGAGAACCCAGTGTGCGGCGGCTGCTGCCGGTGACCTGGGCGCCGGTGGCGCTCGTCGTGGTTACTTGCCCAGCCGTGCTCTGGAGTCGCGAGGCCGCGCCCCCCCGTTGGGAGTTGCGCGGCAGTGCTCTGCTCTCCACCGCGACTTGCGAGGCCGCGCCCCCCCGTTGGGAGTTGCGCGGCAGTGCTCTGCTCTCCACCGCGACTTGCGAGGCCGCGCTGCTGCCCTGCCTGCTGTTCCTTGCGCGGCCGTGCTCTGCGCTCCTGCGACCGTGCCGCCGCCGGCGGCTACTTATGCGGGCGGCGCGCTGCTACCCGCGGCGCGCTACTTGCGCCGCGGGGGGCAGGGGACGGTGGCGGTGGTGGAGGTTTGCGAGCCGTCCTGGAAGCCGAATTCAGCGGAGAACGGGAAGCCGCCGTGGGGGCACTTTTCCGGTACGGCGATGCCGATGGGATGGAAGTGCACGACGCGGCCGTGGACACGCTTGACGTAGGTCAGGTGGCTGGGCCCGATGGTGGACTCGACGCTGAGGATCGAGACGTCGGGGCCGTTGGGCACGCTGGGGATCGGCGGCACGAGCGTGGTCAACTGCGAGCCGAAGATCCCGGTGGCAGGCAGCAGTTCCCCTCTGAAGACCAACTGGGCGAAGACGGGGGTCTGTCCGTTGGCGTAGAAGAGCACGACGATGTTGCTGTTCTTGCTCGGCGGTCCCATCAGCGCCTGGATTTCGGGGAGCTCGTGGCCGGACCCCGTCCCGAAGGGTACTTCGACGTTGGCGCTCCCGGACCCAAGGCGGGAGTTGGCGGGGCAGCCGCTGAGCCCGTGTTCTTCGAGGGCCTTTGGCTGGCAGATCGCCAAGCCGAGCGTGGTCGAGGTGTAGTTCATGCCGGCTGGCATATGCAGGTTGATGCTCTCCAGCGGCGGTGGCGCGAGCCCTTCGGTGGTAGACAGGTGGAACCCGAACTCGATCGTGGTGCTGGCACCAAGTCTGTCGGGCGTGAACGACGCCTGCAGAGTGGCCTGCTCGGTGACCGCTCCCGCCACCGGCGCGGCCCCGCCGCAGATCAGCAGTGCCGCGGTGGCGGCGATAATTGCTCTCGGGATGTGGACCCCGAGGGCTCTACAGGCGTGTCCCGCCTTGACAGTGAGCATTGCATCCCCCTCTGTGCCGGCGTCAGTCGGAGAGCCGGCCGTTGACCTTCACGGACACAGACCCGCTGGAGCGCTGGATCGTGCCGCTGAAGCTGATGCCGGACCCGTGGGCGTGGGAGTACTTGCCGGTTCCATGGGAGATCGACAGTGTGCCCACGAAGCTCGCGGTGGCGCCGTTGTTGCGGTAGCTACCCGAGGCGGAGCCGCTCATCGAGCCGCCGCTGGCGTTGACGGTGAGCTGGGCGGTGACACGGTTGGTGGAGACCACGTCGAGATGCAGGGAGACCGATCCAGGGATCGAGCCATTGGCGTGGCCGGACTCGTAGAGGTTGAACCCCTTGTGCGAGGTCTCGCGCAGGGTGCCGCTGTCGTTCAGGGTCGTTGTGCCGGCCGTATGGGCGGTCGAGCCCAGGGCGCCAATCGCGCCGCCAGCGAGCGCCAGGGCGCTGGTGGCGGCGAGCGCACCGGTAACGGCAAGGCTACGTCGAGCAATGCTTCTCATAACCACGATCCTCTCCTCCTGCAACGTTTGGTGTAAGACCCCTGTCCGAGCGTAGCAGCCTACTGGCTCGGTGGGCTTTTGGTCAAGGCGGTGTCTACCATCGAGTCAAACCCCCGGCGCGGGGTCAAGTTGCGCTTCGCTCTTGGATAGCGAAAACTATCGCCTACACGGGCCCGTGTCCAGCGTGACGCGTATGCGGCCTCAAGCTATGGCCCGGGTCGTCGATAGATGAGGGCATGTCTGGTCATGGTCGAGAAGGGCCACGTTTCGCGGGAGCGGTCGATGGGGGCTCGCTGCGGGGAGCGGGCCAGGACGCGTTGCGGGGAACGGCCCAGGACGCGTTGCGGGGAACGGCCCAGGACGCGTTGCGGGGAACGGCCCAGGACGAGCGGATGCCTGCCGCGGCGCGGATGCCTGCGCCGGCCGACATTGAGGAAGACCTGATCCGTGCCCATGCGGGCGATGACCTGAGGCGTCTCGGGGAAGCCCTCAAAGGGAGCACCGACGAGGTGGTCGCGCGACTGCAGCGGCGCTCCGCGGATTCCAGGCGCGTTCTCGACCGGTTGGTGGAGGACAGCTTCGCGCGGGTGGGCACGGTCTCGACGATCGCTGTCTCCAGGTGGATGGCGGGCGATGGCGAGGAGGTCGCCCGCGAGGTGGGCCGCGAGTCGTGGCGCATCTTCGGCCAGCTGGCGGCCCAGCGGGCGGCGCCGCTCAACGAGGTCACCAAGCGCTGCCTGCGGTGGCGCGACGCGGCGGAGGAGCTGGTGCGCGAGCACGCCGCGGAGCTCGAGCTCGAGCCGGCGGTGCTGGGGCAGGCGCTGGCGATGCTCCAGCGCAGCCTCGACGTGACGCTGGTGCGGATGTGCGAGTCCTTCGAGGAGGAGCGCCGCAGGGCTCACGAGGAGCTCTCGCGCCGCCAGGAGGAGCTGGCGTTTCTCGCCACCCACGACCCCCTCACGGGGCTGCCGAATCGCACCTTGATCCTCGATCGGGTGGAGCAGATGCTGGTGCGCTCCCGCCGCAGCCAGACACCGGTGGCGGCGCTGTTCGTGGATCTCGACAACTTCAAGAGCATCAACGACACGCTCGGCCACGGCGCGGGGGATCGGCTGCTGAAGGCGGTCGCGGGGCGCCTGCGCAACGCCATCCGCGAGACCGATGCGCTTGGGCGTCTCGGTGGGGATGAGTTCGT
This sequence comes from uncultured Solirubrobacterales bacterium, assembly GCA_963747875.1. Classification (GTDB taxonomy): domain Bacteria; phylum Actinomycetota; class Thermoleophilia; order Solirubrobacterales; family Solirubrobacteraceae; genus Palsa-744. The sequence continues at coordinate 2,067,143 of CAVVGU010000001.1, read as the reverse complement.
GGTGGTCGCTGAGGGAATCTCGCTTGCCGCCGGTCCCGAGCTGATCGCCGAGCGCCTGCTGGAGGCGCTCGCGCCCCCGTTCAAGCTCGATGAGGCCGAGGCGACCCGCCTGGCGGTGACGGCGAGCGTTGGGATCGCGATGGGCGACAGGGACTCTGCGGATGAGCTCCTGCGCGATGCGGACATCGCGATGTACCGGGCCAAGTGGGATGGCAGGAACCGCTACGTGGTGTTCGAGTCCACGATGCAGGACGCCATGCAAAGCCGCATGGAGCTCGAGATGGACCTCCGCGAAGCGATCGAAGGCGAGCAGTTCTTCCTCGTCTACCAGCCCACGTTCGACCTGCAGAGCATGAGCCCCAAGGGCGTGGAGGCGCTACTGCGCTGGAACAGCCCCGGACGGGGGGTGGTCCAGCCGGACGACTTCGTACCGCTGCTGGAGGAGACAGGCATGATCACCGAGGTCGGGCGGTGGGTCCTGAAAGAGGCCTGCCAACAGGCGGCAGTGTGGCATGAGGCGGGCCACGAGATCGGCATCTCGGTCAACGTCTCGGCCCGGCAGTTGGACATGGAGGAGTTCGTGGATGACGTCCGCGAAGCGTTGGAGCAGAGCGGCTTGCGACCGGGCGCACTGACGTTGGAGATCACCGAGACCACGATCATGCGCAACGCCGAGGACACCGCTCGCCGATTGGTCGCGGTCAAGGAGCATGGGGTACGCATCGCGATCGATGACTTCGGCACGGGCTACTCCTCGCTCTCCCACCTCCAGCAGTTCCCCGTGGACGCCCTGAAGATCGACCGCTCGTTCATCTCCAGGCTGACGCAGAGCCCCGAAGGGGAGACGCTGATCCACACGCTGGTGCAGCTCGGCAAGGCGATGTCGATCGAGACCCTCGCGGAGGGGATCGAGCGCCAGCACGAGCTGAACCTCCTCAAGGGCGAGCACTGCGACAGCGGCCAGGGCTTCCTCTTCGCCCGCCCCCTCGACGCGGCCACCGCCGAGGCGTTCTTCGACACCTGGAGCGGGGACCTCGCCGACGCGTTCGCCCAGGAGGCCCTTTAGCGCACCGCGGGCTTGGCGTTGTGGTTGAAGGAGCCGACCTCGCCTTCTGAGAGGGAGCTGCTCGGGGGGTGCTCCTGAAGCGTTTTGAGGCTGCGGTGGATGTCCGCCATCAGCAGGTCCGCCATATCGCGGCTGAACCCGTGGCGCACGAGGATCCGCTGGATCGCGAGGTCCTCCAGATGGGGGGGCAGGGTGTAGGCCGGTACGAGCCAGCCGTGGGCGCGGAGGCGATCGGCGACGTCGAACAGGTTGAAGCCGTGCTCGTGATCGTCGGTGAGCTTCCACGAGACCGCCGCGATGCCCTTCAGCGGGTCCCCGTCGTGGACGATCTCGAACGGGCCCAACTTGGCGATCTCCTGGGTGAGGTGCTTGCACGTCTCATACGTGGCCCCGTGGACCCGGCTGTAGCCCTCGCGCCCGAGGCGGATGAAGTCGTAGTACTGCGTCACCACCTGCCCCCCGGGGCGGGAGAAGTTGAGGTTGAAGGTGGGCATCTCCCCCCCGAGGTAGTTGACGTTGAAGATCATCTCCTTGGGCATGTCCCCCGCTTCGCGCCAGATCGCCCAGCCGCACCCGAGGGGGGCGAGGCCGGTCTTGTGCCCGGAGGCGTTGATCGACTTCACGCGGGGGATCCGGAAGTCCCACACCACCTCCGGGGCCGTGAACGGGGCAAGCAGCGCGCCGCTGGCGCCGTCCACGTGCAGGGGGATGTCGAGGCCGCGCTCGGTCTCGAGGTCGTCGAGCGCGGTGGCGATCGCTGCGGGGTCCTCGAATAGGCCCGTGAAGGTCTGCCCCAGGGTGGCCACCACCATGATCGTGTTCTCATCGCAGCGCTCCAAGCACTGCTCCGGTTCCATCAGGTAGCGGCCCCGGTCCATCGGGACCTCGCGGATCTCCACGTCGAAGTAGCGCGCGAACTTCTCCCAACACACCTGCACCGGGCCGCACACGAAGTTCGGTCGCTCCGTCGGCAGGCCCGCCGCGCGCCGGCGCTCGCGCCAGCGGAACTTCGCCGCCAGGCCCGCCAACATCGCCGCCTCGCTGGAGCCCGTGGTTGAGGTTCCCAGGGTTGTGTTCGGGTGGGGGGAGTGCCACAGGTCGGCGAGCATCCGCACGCACCGCGCCTCGAGCTCCGCGGTCTGGGGGTACTCGTCCTTGTCGACGATGTTCTTGTCGAAGGACTCCGCCAGCAGCGCCAGTACCTCGGGCTCCGCCCACGTGGTACAGAACGTCGCCAGGTTCATGCGCGCCACCCCGTCGAGCAGCAGCTCGTCGTGCACCAGTGCATACGCCAGCCGTGGGTCACACTCGCGGGCGGGGAAGCGTCGCTTGGGGGCGCCTTGGCGGGCCATCAACGACTCGTAGGGGTCCTCCTCGTCGGGGTGGGTGGAGGTGTGGTGGGGGTGCTCGCTCACTGTCATCGCTCCTTGCTCTGAGTGGGGCCCCGCGGTTTGCCACCGGGAGTCGTGAAGGGCGCTGCTCGTCGCCGATCGGACCGGCGGCGTGAGGATCTGAAGCAGGTCGTTTCCGAAGGATGACGGATCGCGCCGTTCACACGCCTGAACGCAAGCCGCGCACCGTCGCCGCCGGGGCTCCGCGTCGGTTATCGCCGAGGGTGCGAGGGGTCCGACAGCGAGTTGTCTGCGAAGCAACGTGGGGTGCTCCCCGAAGGATGACCGATCGCGCCGTTCACAGGCCTGAACGCAAGTCGCGCATCACGGGCGATTGTGAGTGCCCCGCCGGGTGCCCATCATCGCCGGACAGAGCCCAGCCCGATCCCAGGGTGCCGCCACAGGCAACAACCCCGGCGAGGTAAGGGGGGCTCCCGACAAACAAAAAAGTCACCACGGATGGAGATGACTAAATGCCCGTTGATGCCCCGACTGTCCCAGATCGTCAGCCGATCGGGTTGCGCGCTCGCACGACCCTCGATGAGTCTCCCGAGGCGATGCGTCAGGTGAGCCTGGCGATCGCACGCGCCAAGGAGGGCGACCGTGAGGCGCTGCGGTTGCTGTATGTGCGCTACTCCGAAAACGTCTACGGGTACGTGCGCAGCATCGTGCGTGACGAGAAGGAGGCCGAAGACCTCACCCAGCACGTCTTCCTGAAGCTGATGACCGCGATCTGCAAGTACGACGATCGGGGCATCCCCTTCTCCGGGTGGCTGCTGCGGCTGGCGCGCAACGTGGCCCTCGACCATCTCCGCAGGCGCCGCGCGATCCCCGCCGAAGAGGTCTACGGAGCCGATAGCCACGTCGATGAGACCGCGCTCGACTGCTCGCGCAACCTGCGCACTGCGCTCGACTCGCTGCCCGAAGAGCAGCGCAACGTGGTGGTGATGCGTCACGTGATCGGGCTCACACCGCCCGAGATCGCCGAGCAGATGGGTCGCTCGGAGAGCTCGATCCACGGCCTGCACCACCGGGGCCGGCGTGCGCTGCAAATTGAGCTGCGACGTCTCGACTCTGCCCCTGCGATCGCCCTCTCGGCGAACTGAGGAGGTTCCTTCCGATGTCGAGTGCAATCGCAAGCCCTGAGCCCGTGCTCAGCACCCCCGCCACCGTGCTCGGTACCGCCACCGGCGGGCCCGTGCCAGGGACTCCCAACGGTGAGCCCGTGCCCGGGACTCCCAACGGTGAGTCGGTGCCCGGGACTCCCAACGGTGAGTCGGTGCCCGGGACTCCCAACGGTGAGTCGGTGCCCGGGACTCCCAACGGTGAGTCGGTGCCCGGGACTCCCAACGGTGAGTCGGTGCCCGGGACTCCCAACGGTGAGCCCGTGTCCAGGACCCCCAGCGGTGAGCCCGCGCTCACCCTCCAGGTTCCGTTCGCACGCATGGACTGCGCCGACCCCGCGCTGCTCGAGGAGCTGTTGGGGACGGTGCGCGAAGTCGCGGAGCGCGGCGCATTCACGCTCGGGCACCACGTGGAGGCCTTCGAGCACGACTTCGCGGACTACTGCGAGACCGACTTCGCCGTGGGGGTCTCCTCGGGTACCGAGGCGCTCGCGCTCGCGCTGCGGGCGCTCGAGATCGGCCCGGGCGACGAGGTGATCGTGCCCGCCAACTCATTCATCGCGACCGCCGAGGCGGTCAGCGCGGTGGGCGCCACCCCGCTGCCGGTGGATGTGGATCCCGACTCCCACCTGATCACCGCGGAGCTGATCGCCGCGAGTCTCAACCCGCGGGTGCGCTGCGTGATTCCCGTGCACCTGTTCGGGGCCACCGTGGACATGGACCCGATCCTCGAGCTGGCCCGCGCGGCGGACGTCCATGTGCTCGAGGACGCCTGCCAGGCCCACGGTGCGCGCTACCGCGGTCGCCGGGTGGGAACGCTGGGGGCGCTTGGCTGCTTCAGCTTCTATCCCGCCAAGAATCTCGGGGCGTGGGGCGACGGAGGCGCGGTGGTCACCGCTACGCCCGAGCTTGCCGACCGCGTGCGCCTGCTGCGCTCGCACGGGGAGCGCCCGCGCTACCACCACCGCGTGGTGGGCGCCACCGCGCGCCTGGACGCCCTGCAGGCGGCGCTGTTGCGGCGCAAGCTCACCCGCCTCGATGGCTGGAACGACGAACGCCGTCACTTCGGCGCGCAGTTGCGCGCACGGATCGCCGCCGCGAGTGTGGGACTGGCCGGCGCGAGCGTGCGACTGGTTGGCGCGGGCGTGGGACCGGCCGATGCAGGGATCGGGCTCACGGACGGGGGCGTGGGACCGGCCGATGCGGGGATCGGGCTCACAGACGGGAGCGTGGGACTCGCCGGTGCGGGGGCACAGAACACCGGCGAGCTCGGGGGGCAGGCAGGGTTGGACGGGGTACGGGGGATAGCCGTGGAGGGCTCCCATCGCTCGCTGGCAGGTGCGGCGGGCGACGCTGGAGCCCCCGCGGTCGACCCCGTCCATCTGCCATTCCCCGGAGCCGACAGCGTTCACCATCTCTTCGTGGTGCGCTGCGCCCAGCGCGACGCCCTACGCGAGCACCTCGCCGAGCGGGGGGTTGCCACGGGTATTCACTATCCGGTGCCAATTCACCGTACCGCGGCCTACGCGGACCTCGGCTTCGGCCCCGGCAGTCTGCCTGTGAGTGAGGCACTGGCGGAACAGATCTGCTCGCTGCCGATGTTCCCCGGGATGAGCGACGCCGAGCTGGAGCAGGTGGTGGAGGCAGTGGCGAGCTTCACCGGGGACTCCTCCGCGGAGAACGTCTCTGTTGGAAACACAACTGCGGGGGGCATCTCTGCCGGGAACGCCTCCGCCGGGGACGTCTCCGGACTCATAAAAGCGACTCCCACAAAAGACGCATAGGTCGAGCGGCGTTGATCAGGCATATGGAAGCCGCGTTAGGAATCCGTATCTCCCCCTATGGCTGGAATCGAGGATTGCACTGTGTTCAGAAATGAGAATTGCTCTACGTCTACGGAGAATTGCTCTCCGTCTATCGCTGAGGATGGCACCGTGAACCGTGTCGGGCGCATCACCCCGCGCCCCTCGTCGATCGGTGCGGCGGTAGTTGGCTACGGCTATTGGGGCCCCAACCTGGCGCGCAATCTCCAGGAGCGCTCCGAGTTCAGCCTCGAGTACCTGTGCGATCGAGACCCCGAACAGCGAGGGGCGTTCAACCGCCGCTTCCCCAATATCTCCGCACTCCCGGATTTTGCGGAAGTGCTCGACGACCCCGCGGTCGAAGCGGTCGTGATCGCCACGCCGCCAAAGAGCCACTACGCGCTGGCGAAGGCTGCTCTGGAAGCGGGCAAGCATGTGCTCGTCGAGAAGCCACTCGCCACCAACCTCGCGGACGCGCGCGAGCTCGCGGCGCTGGCGCGGGCGGAGGAACTGGTGTTGATGCCCGGTCACACCTTTATCTACAGCCCCGCGGTGAACGCGGTCCGTGACCTCATCCGTCGGGGGGATGTCGGCGACATTCACTTCGTCACCTCCTCGCGCATGAACCTCGGCAAGTACCAGGCCGACGGGGTCGTCTGCGATCTCGCCCCACACGATCTCTCGATCCTGCTCTACTGGCTGGACCGCCCGATCGTGGAAGTGGCGGCGTCGGGCCGCAGCGTGTTCAAACACGGTGTGCCCGAGACGGCGTTTCTCACGCTCGGCTTCGCGGGTGGCACGACTGCGAATGTGCAGATCTCGTGGCTGGCCCCGAGCAAGGTGCGCCAGATGATCGTGGTGGGCAGCAAACTGATGGTGCAGTACGACGACACCGCCGCCGACGAGCCAGTCCGTGTGTACGACCGCGGTCTCGACATCAGTCCCCCCGCGAACTTCGGGGAGCACCAGCTCATCTACCGCACCGGCGACGTCGTCATTCCCCGGGTTGCTCCAGCCGAGCCGTTGAGCCTCGAGCTGCAGGACTTCGCGCACGCGATCCGCACCGGCGAGCAGCCGCGCTCCAACGTGGATCTTGGGGTCGAGATCGTCGCGGCGATCGAGAGCGCCGAGGCCTCTATGCGTGAACGCGGCGCCCCTCGCGCTGTCGCGCCGGCGCTCGAGCGGCTACAGGTCGCCTGAGCACGCCAGAGCGCATCTGAGCCTGGCGGGGCAGAGAGAGGCGCCCGACGGGCAGGTGCGTCGCCTGGGCGGGTGCCGGTTGCCTGAGCGCGCCGAGCATCTAGCCTGGCGGGCAGAGAGAGAGGCGCCCGCGACGAGCAGGTGTGTGTTGCCTGAGCGGGTGCGGGTCGCTGAGCCGGCGACGAGCGGCTGCGGGTCGCTGAGCCGGCGACTCTTGGCTCTTCCGGCGCTCAGCAGTTGACGGCCGCGTTCAGCGCCCGGCAGACTTCTGACATCCGCTCGGGGCCGAGCTGTGTAATGCGTCGGGTAAGCAGCCCCTTGCGCACAACGGTGGTGTTGTCGAGGCTGATCGCGCTGTCGCGCGGCATTCCGTCCTTAGGCCCGATCTGGACCTCCGATGCTATTCCGCGGATGGTGCCAGTGGCGGGGGCTACAACGAGCTTGTTGAGGTGGCCGACCGCCTCGTCGCGAGTCAGGATCAGCACAGGTCGGCGCTTGCTGTCAGGTGGCTCATGCCACCAGATCTCACCGCGCCTCACGTCCGACTGGGGTCCTCCCACGAGAACCCTGCCGCGGCCTCCTCAGCATCGAGCATCCGCAACGCATCGCCGCTTGCGGCATCCGACCAGGCATCCAGGTCGCCCCACTCGTCGGTAATTGGCACCGACTCGGTAACACCTGCGCCCCGGGAGGCGATGAAATCGAGCACGGGCTCGATCTCTGACTCGGGCAACTCGTCTAGCAACTTGTGTGCCTTCTCGCGAGTCGTCATGGGCGGATTGTACCGCCCAGATGATGGCGATCCGCTCAGGCCGCGGGGCGCGCGCCGGCCGGCGCGAGGCGCTGCCTGACCCAGCGCAGACGGCGGTGCTCGGGCAGGAACTGCTGGAGCACCGAGCGCAGGCTGTGCCACGTCGCGGGGAAGCACGCCCGCAGCGTGAGGAGATAGGGGGGGATCGCGATGAGACCCACCGCCACCAGCCACACGATCCTCGGCAGGTCCCCCGCGCTCAGCGCGATACTCGCGGGGAGGGTCACTGCCACGAGCCCCATGCAGGCGACGGTGGCGGGCGCGACATCGCTCCACAGGCAGCGCAGCGCGCGCTCGGGGGAGTCGCGCAGCATCAACCTGTAGGCGAAGACGAGGAACAGGGTGTGCACCACCGCCGCATCGACCGCGACCGCGTCGATCCCTAGCGGCACCACCACGAACACCGAGCCCGCGTACACGATCCAGTGCCCGAGCCCATAGCCGAGCAGCGCGCGCGTGCGGCCATTTGCCATCAACACCGTCCCCACCGCGTCGATCACGAGGGTCGCTGCACCCCCCACCGCGAGGATCTGAGTCGGCACCACCGCCGCGGCCCATTTGGGGCCGAACAGGAACGGAACCAGCACCGGCGCGCCGATCGCCAGCAGCGCGAGCAGTGGGAACAGCGTGACCGTCAGCAGGCGCACCATCTGGCGGCGCATCGCGGCCATCTCGGTTTCGTTGCGTGTGCGCGAGAGCAGCGGAAAGCCGACCTGGCCCATCACCATGCTGACCTTCTTCTGGTAGTCCACCGCGAGGGTGTAGGCGCGGAAGTACAGGCCTGCCGGCACCACCCCCAGGCGGGCGCCCACGATCGCGTAGTCGCTGTTGCGGAACCCCACCCAGCTCGCTGCCGCCATCGAGGCGGAGAAGCCGTAGTCCAGCAGTTCGCGCGCCTCTTTGCGGTGCAGACGCGGCAGCGGCGGCGGCGCGCTGATCCACGCGATGCTCGTCATCGCGAGCGTCCCCGCGAGCATCCCCCAGACAAGCGCCTCCCCGCTGAGGCCTGCGAGCGCGAGCGCGACGCAGGCGACCACCCGCGCGAGGGTACTCGCGACTTCGATCTCGCTCAGGCGCCGGAACGCCATCCGCCTGCGCAGGAGCGCCATCGAGACGGTGCCCCCCGCGGCGATCAGGCAGAGGGGCGAGATGAGCTGCACGAACAGCTCGGTGCGCGACCCGAAGATCGGGTAGACGATCAGGCTCGCAGTGACCAGCATCAGTCCCGCGAGCACGAAGCCGGTGAGCAGCCCTAGGGCCATCCCCGACTGTAGGTGCGCGCGTGTGACGATCTTGCGCTGAACCAACGCGCTGCCCACACCTTCGGCGGTGATCACATAGGCCAATTCCTGCGCGATCAGCGCCACCGCGTAGCGGCCGAATTCGGCGGGCGGGATGATGCGCGCGAGGACCACCATCGAGCCCAGCAGGAGAAACTCGGCCATCGGGCGCGCGATCGAGGACCACCGCACCCCATGCATCGCCGCGGCGCGCAGCTCCTCGGCGGGCGTCGGATCGTCGGCCATCTCCCCCAATCAACGAACGGCCTGCGGCCGATCTCGCGGTATCTCGCTCGGAAACCCCAGTCGCGGTACCCTCGCTCGGAAACCCCGTATACGTAAGGGCGTTACCTGTAGTGATGCGAGGCGCCGACTACCTGAGCGGACCCCTGAGCCGCGCCCGGATCTGGAAGTACCGGGCGCTCTCCACCTGCCGGCGTGTGAGCGGCTCCCCGGTGATCCTGCAGCCCGTGCTGTTCGTGGGTCCGGGCGCGATTGCCCTGGGGCGGGAGGTCGAATTCGGGTGGAGGCGATCGAGGTTGTTCTACACCGGCTACTGCCACCTCGAGGCCGCCACCCCCGAGTCGGTGATCGAGATCGGCGACGGCGTCCAGATCAACAACAACGCGTTCATCAAGAGCGATGGCCCCGGCATCCGGATCGGCGCGCGCGCGCTGCTGGGCTCGGAGGTCACGATCTACGACAGCGACTTCCACGACCTGCACCCCGATCGACGTCGCGGCGGGAGCCCGCGGATGGCGCCTGTGGCGCTCGGCGAGAACGTCTTCGTGGGCGACGGGGTCACGATCCTCAAGGGCGTCAGCATCGGCGCCAACTCGGTGATCGGCGCCGGCAGCGTCGTGGTCGCATCGATCCCCGCGGGCGTGATCGCGGCCGGCAACCCCGCGCGCGTGGTTGGGCCTCTTCCCTCCGGGGACCGTGCGGCCGACCACTCGGTGGTTGTGACTACCCCGCCTGCGTGATCGCGGCCGGCAACCCCGCGCGCGTGGTTGGGCCTCTTCCCTCCGGGGACCGTGCGGCCGACCACTCGGTGGTTGTGACTACCCCGCCTGCGTGATCGCGGGCGGCATCCCCGCGCGCGTGGTTGGGCCTCTTCCCTCCGGGGACCGTGCGGCCGACCCTGCGGGCGTCGTGAGAACTCCCCCCGCGTGACTCGGCCGCTCTCCGTCTGTGGTCCACCGTCTGCGGTCCACCTCACAAAAACCGCCCATCGCGGAGCGTTTACTGATCATGAACGCTCCTACGCTGCGCGGTCAACGCGCCCTCATCACAGGCGGCGCGGGTGCCGTCGGCTCCAACATCGCTGACCAGCTCGTGCGGGCCGGAGCTGAGGAGATCGTCGTGCTCGACAACTTCGTGCGCGGCCGCCGCGAGAACCTCGAGTGGGCGCTCGCAAACGGTCCCGTGCGGCTCGTCGAGGGGGACATCTGCGACCGTGAGCTCGTCGCCGAGCTCACGCGCGGCATCGACGTGGTCTTCCACCAGGCCGCGCTGCGGATCACCCAGTGCGCGGAGGAACCGCGACTCGCGCTCGAAGTGATGGTCGATGGGACCTACAACGTGATCGAGGCCGCGCTCGCGGAGGGGGTGCGCCGGATCGTCGCGGCTTCCTCGGCCTCCGTCTACGGCCTCGCCGAGGAGTTCCCGACAACAGAGTCTCACCACCCCTACGCCAACGACACCCTCTACGGTGCCGCCAAGACCTTCAACGAGGGCCTGCTGCGCAGCTTCCACTCGATGCGGGGGCTCGACTACGTGGCGCTGCGCTACTTCAACGTGTACGGACCGCGGATGGACATCCATGGGGTCTACACCGAGGTGCTGGTGCGCTGGATGGAGCGCATCTCCGAGGGGCGCTCGCCGTTGATCCTCGGCGACGGCTCACAGACGATGGACTTCATCTACATCGGGGATGTCGCCCGCGCGAACCTGCTCGCTGCCACGGCGCCGGTGTGCGACGAGGTGTTCAACGTCGCCAGTGGCACCGAGACCAGCCTGCTCGAGCTCGCGCGCATGCTGATCGAGGTGATGGACGCCGACCTCCCCGTCGAGCACGGACCCGAGCGGTCCGTCAACAAGGTGCCGCGGCGCCTCTCCGACACAACGCTCGCCCGCGAGCGGCTCGGCTTCGCGGCCGACGTCGATCTCCAGGAGGGTCTGCGGCGGCTCGTCGAGTGGTGGCGCGCGGAGCGCGAGCTCTCCTCCACGCCAGTGCTCGCGGGGGCGTCGTGATGGAGGTCCCCTTCGCGCGTCCCTGCTTCTCCGGCCGCGAGGCCGCCGCGATCGCCGAGGCGGTGGCCACCGGGTGGGTCTCTCAGGGCCCGCGCGTGCAGGCCTTCGAGACCGCCTTCGCGGAGCGCGTCGGGGCGGCCGACGCGGTCGCGACGACCAGCTGCACGACCGCGCTGCAGCTCGCGCTGCACGTCACCGGGGTCGGCCCCGGGGACGAGGTGATCGTCCCTTCGCTGTCGTTCATCGCCACCGCCAACGCCGTCTGGCAGTGCGGTGCGCAGCCGGTGTTCGCCGACATCGACCCGCTCACCTACAACCTCGATCCCGTCGCCGCCGAGCGCGCGATCACGCCCCGTACCAAGGCGATCATGCCTGTCCACCAGGTCGGCCTTCCCGCGGACATGGACGCCTTCTGTGAGCTCTCAGAGCGCTACGGCATCGCGCTCGTCGAGGACGCGGCGTGTGCGATCGGCGCGCTGTACAAGGGCCGCCCGATCGGTTCGCTGGGGCCGCTTGCGTGCTTCTCGCTGCACCCCCGCAAGGTCATCACCACCGGCGAGGGGGGCATGATCGCGGTGCAGGACCCGGCGGTGGCCGCGCGCCTGCGGCGGCTGCGGGCGCACGGCATGGACATGTCCGACCTCGCCCGCCACGCCGCCCGCGACGTGGTCATCGAGAGCTATCCCGAACGCGGCTTCAACTCCCGTATGACCGACATGCAGGCGGCCCTGGGGCTCTGCCAGCTGGAGGATCTCCAGGGCATCCTCGCACGCCGCCGGCAGCTGGCCGAGCGTTATAACGCGGCGATCGCGGGGATGCCGGACCTGTACGTGCCCTACGAACCGCCTTACGCGCAGCGCACCTGGCAGTCCTACTGCGTGCGCGTCGGTCCGCGCGCAGCGGTGGACCGCACCGAGCTGATGCGTCGCCTGTTGCGCGACGGCATCCCCACCCGGCGCGGCGTGATGGCGATCCACGAGGAGCGCTCCTACGCCGCTGGCCACGTCGAGCTGCCTCACACCGAGGCCGCGGCGCGCGAGGTGCTGATGCTGCCGCTGTTCCCGGACCTCACCGAGGAGCAACAGGACTACGTGCTGGAGCGCCTCGCCGCGCACGCGCTCAGTCTGGCGGCCTGATGTCGGAGCGTGGTGTGTGGGCCTCGGCGCGCCAACTGCCTCCAGGTGCGTCTTTATTCGCTGAGGGCCCTCAGACGGTTACAAAAGACGGGCAAAGACCGGTGCGTTTATCGAGTATGGAGGTGAGCACTGCCCAGAGACGGGGCTTGGCGGAGTACTCCCCGGCCGCTGTCACCCCCGGCGTCGCCGGCGAGGTGTCGCTGCCACCGGTTCGCGCGGTCACGGCGCGCACGGCGCGCACGCTCTCCCGCGACGCCGCGCTGCGGGCACTCGACTTTGCGCTCTCCGCGGTGCTGCTGATCGTGCTCTCACCGCTGCTCGCGCTGATCGCGCTCGCCGTGCGGATCGACTCCCCGGGGCCGGTGCTGTTCCGTCAGCGCCGGGTCGGGCGTGATCTCGATCCCTTCACGGTCAACAAATTTCGCACGATGCATCACGGTGTCGGCCACGATACGCACCGGGAGTTCGTGCTCTCGCTGATCGCCGGCGAGCAGCCCGAGCGCCCCGACGGGGGTCCCCGCTTCAAGCTCGTGGGCGACGAGCGCGTCACGCGCCTCGGGCGCCTGCTGCGCCAGTCGAGCCTCGATGAGCTGCCCCAGCTGTGGAACGTGCTGCGCGGGGACATGTCACTCGTGGGTCCACGTCCGCCGATCCCCTACGAGGTCGAGCACTACCCCGCGCACTGGTTCGCGCGCTTCGCGGTGAAGCCCGGGGTGACGGGCCTGTGGCAGGTCAGCGGACGCTCGGACCTGACGCTCGAGCAGATGGTGGCGCTCGACGTGGAGTACACCGAGCGCCGCTCGCTGTGGCTCAACCTCTCGATCCTGGCGCGGACCGTGCCCGCTGTGCTCAGCGGCAAGGGGGCGTCGTGAAACACAGACAGTCTGTGCAGGGCTTTTCAAGGCTTACCAACTATCTCGGCGCGGAGCTGTCCGTGGGGCTGAGCAAGGAGAGACGACCGTGAGGGACACACAGGCAACCGGTTTTGGCGTATCCGCTCCGCTGCGCGCGGTGCGGCTGTGGCTTCTGGGCGCGCTTGCACTCGCCTGCGCGCTCGTGTTCATGCCCGTGGCCCCGGCGTTCGCCGAAGAAGACAAATGCGCCGAAGCCGCCAACCCGAGCGTGTGCGAGAACGCGCTCCCCGGCGACCCCATGAGCAACTGGCAGGTCAACGGCGTGGGCAACCCCGAAATCGAAGGGTACGCCACCTCGATGAGCGTCAACGTCGGCCAGACGGAGTCATTCAAGATCAAGACGAACGCCTCCTCCTACCACATCGAAATCCTGCGCCTGGGCTACTACGGGGGCGACGGGGCGCGCCTCGTCGCCCCCGAAGTGAAACCCTCAGCGACTTTGCCCCAGAAACAGCCGGCCTGCCTCACCAGCTCCGCGACCGGGCTGATCGACTGCGGCAACTGGGGGGTCTCGGCTTCGTGGACGGTGCCCAGCAACGCCGTCTCGGGGGTCTACATCGCGGAGCTCGTGATGGGCGCCGGCAAGGAAGACAGCCAGATCCCGTTCGTGGTGCGCAACGACTCGAGCCACTCCGAAATCCTGCTGCAGACCTCCGACGCCACGTGGGAGGCGTACAACGACTGGGGCGGCAACAGCCTGTACACCTGCACCGTCGCCTGCCCCCCCGGCGAACCGGAAGCGTACAAGGGCGCGGACGCCGTCTCCTACAACCGCCCGTGGGAGGGCTCCTTCGAGGTCGACGGCGGGGCCTCCTACCTGTGGTATGCCGAATACCAGCTGCTGTACTGGCTGGAAGAGAACGGCTACAACGTCAGCTACACAAGCGAGTCCGAAGTCGACCACAACGGGGCGCTGCTGAAGAATCACAAGCTGTTCATCTCCAGTGGCCACGACGAGTATTGGTCCGAAGGCCAGCGCAACAACGTCGAAGCGGCGCGCGAAGCCGGCGTCAACCTGGCGTTCTTCTCCGGCAACGAGATCTTCTGGAAGACGCGCTGGGCGGCGAGCAGTGAAGGGACCAATACGCCCTACCGCACGCTGATCACCTACAAGGAGACCCACTACAACGCGCCCGTGGACCCCGAAGACCCGCCGACGTGGACGGGCTCGTGGCGCGATCCGCGCTTCAGTCCCCCCGCCAACGGGGGCAGGCCCGAGAACGCGCTCACCGGCCAGCTCTTCCTGGTCAACGCGGGCACCTCCGATATCACGGTGCCCTCGCAGTACAGCAAACTGCGAATGTGGAAAAGCACCGCCGCCGCCACGCTGAAATCCGGTCAGTCGCTGACGCTCGCGCCGGGCGCGGGGACGCTCGGCTACGAGTGGGACGAGGACCTCGACAACGGCTTCCGCCCGGCGGGCGAGTTCGACCTCTCCTCGACGACGGTCGGCGGGCTGCAGACGTTCACCGACTACGGCAGCCGCCTGGCTGAAAACCAGACGGCCACGCACCATCTGACGCTGTACAAGGCTCCCAGCGGCGCGCTCGTGTTCGGGGCGGGCAGCGTGCAGTGGGCGTGGGGCCTGGCCAACGTCAACGTGTGGGAATCGGAAACGACCGAGCCCGGTAACAAGCCGGCGGATCCCAACCTGGAGCAGGCGACGGTCAACCTGTTCGCCGAAATGGGCGTCCAGCCGGGGTCGCTGAGCAAAGGCCTCGTGACGGCGAGCAAGTCGACCGACACCACGCCGCCGACCTCGACGATCACCGCGCCCGCGCAGGGCGCCACCCTCCAGGACGGTAGTGCGGTGACGATCGTGGGCGGCGCGAGCGACTCCGGCGGCGGCGTTGTGGCCGGGGTGGAAGTGTCAACCAACGGGGGCTCCACGTGGCATCCCGCGACGCTGACCACGCCGGCCGAACAGACAGTCAAATGGGAATACAAGTGGGCCGCCCACGGCAACCCGACGACCACCATCAAATCGCGCGCCGTCGATGACAGCGCCAACCTCGAGACTCCCTCGGCGGGCGTGACCGTCAAAGTCGAATGCCCGTGCTCGATCTGGGGCGCGGCCGTGACGCCGCCCACGCCGGACTCCGGCGACCCCTCCTCGCTGGAGCTGGGGATGAAGTTCACCTCCGACGTGTTCGGCACGGTCAACGGGGTGCGTTTCTACAAGTCGGCGGCCAATACCGGCACCCACATCGGCAGCCTGTGGACCGAAAGCGGAACGCTGCTCGCGTCGGCGACCTTCACGGGCGAAACCGCCTCGGGCTGGCAGCAGGTGAACTTCTCGACGCCCGTGCAGATCTCGCCGCACACGACCTACGTGGTGAGCTACCTCGCGCCCAACGGCCACTACGCGCAGGAACCGTACTACTTCTACAACCCGCCCCCCACCGGCGGCAACATGCTCAACAGCCCGCCCCTGCACGCGGTTCCCGCGAGCATTTCGACGACCAATGGGCTGTATGCGTACAGCAGCACGCCGATCTTCCCCACGGGCAGCTTCAACGCGACCAACTACTGGGTGGACCCCGTGTTCACGCCGGCCGCGATCCCGGGCGAAGTGACCGAAGTGAAAGCCACGCCGCAGGCGGGTGCGGCCACCGTCTCGTGGACGGCGCCCGCCACGGGTGTGGTGAGCACCTACACCGTGACCCCCTACGTGGGCTCCACCGCGCAGACGCCGACCACCGTGAGCGGCTCCCCGCCGGAAACGTCGGTGACGATCTCGGGCCTCACGCCGGGCACGACCTATACCTTCACCGTGCAGGCCTCCAACCCCAACGGTTACGGCCCGATCTCCGCGCACTCCAATGCGGTCGATCCGCCCGCGACGGCGCCGCCCTCACCGCCGCGCAGCGTGTCGGCGAGCCCCGCGACCAAGCAGGCGCTCGTGAGCTGGAAGGCGCCGAGCAACGAAGGCGGGACCCCGATCACGGGGTACACCGTGACCCCCTACGTGGGGTCCACCGCGCAGACGCCGCTCAGCGCGGGCGCGGCGGCGAGCTCGGCGACGGTTACGGGCCTCAAAACCGGCACGAGCTACACCTTCAAGGTCACGGCGACCAACGCGATCGGCACGAGCGAACCCCAGACCTCGAGTGCGGCGACGCCCGAGGACACGATCTTCGACTTCGCGACGCCCACGCTCCCCGACGCGGGCGACCCGAGCTCGGTGGAGCTCGGGGTCAAGTTCAACGCCTCCAGCGAAGGTTGGGTGACGGGGGTCCGCTTCTACAAGGCGTCCACCAACACGGGCACGCACGTGGGTAGCCTGTGGAGTTCCACGGGCACCCTGCTTGCCACGGCCACGTTCACGCACGAAAGCGAATCGGGCTGGCAGCAGGTCACGTTCTCCGAAAAGGTCGCCCTCAAAGTGGGCGCCACCTACGTGGCGGGCTACTTCGCCCCCAACGGCCACTACTCGGCGACCGGTGCGGCCTTCGCCTCGGCGGGGGTGACCCACGGGCCGCTCGAAGCGCTCGCCAATCCGGTGAGCGCCAACGCGGTGTACATGTACGGCTCCAGCAGCGCGTTCCCCACGAACACCTACAACGCCACCAACTACTACGTCGACGTGCTGTTCGAACCGGTCCCGCCGACGGGTCCCCCCGGGCCGCCCACGGGCACGTTCGCGGCGGTCGCCTCGGGTCAGGCGCAGGTGAGCTGGAGGGCGCCGAGCAACGAAGGCGGGGGTCCGATCACGGGGTACACCGTGACCCCTTACATCGGCTCCTCCGCGCAGACACCGGTGAAAGTGGGCGCCTCCGCGACCTCGCTCGCGCTTACGGGCCTCAGCAACGGCACCACCTACACCTTCAAGGTCAGCGCCACCAACTCGGCCGGGACCGGCGAACTCTCGGCGGCATCCAACGCGGTCACGCCGCGGGACACGATCTTCGAATTCGCCACGCCCACGGTCGTCGACGCTGGTGACGCGAGCGCGGTCGAGCTCGGGGTCAAGTTGACACCCGAAGAAAACGGCTACGTGACGGGTGTGCGCTTCTACAAGTCCCCCACGAACGTGGGCACGCACGTGGGCAGCCTGTGGAGCTCCACAGGCACGCTGCTCGCCTCGGCGACGTTCTCCAGCGAAGGCGAATCGGGCTGGCAGCAGGTCACATTCCCCAGTCCCGTCGCGGTCAAAGCGGGCACCACCTACGTGGCGGGCTACTACGCCCCGGATGGCCACTACTCGGCCACCTCGGCGGCCTTCGCGCCCTTCGGGGTCAGCAACCCTCCGCTGAAGGCGCTGGCGAACGAAACGAGCGTGGACGGGGTGTACGCGTACGGCGCGAGCCCCACCTTCCCCACGAGCAGCTTCAACGCGACGAACTACTGGGTGGACGTGCTGTTCGAGCTCGCTGCGCCCGCTGCGCCGGAAGCGCCCGAAAACGTCTCGGCGACCGCGGCCACCAAACAGGCGCAGGTGAAGTGGAGCGCGCCCAACGCCGATGGCAGCCCGATCACTGGCTACACCGTGACCCCGTACATCGGCTCCAGCGCGCAGACGGCGGTCAAAGTCGAAGCCTCCGCGCGTAGCGCCATCGTCACGGGTCTCACCAACGGGACGAGCTATACCTTCAAGGTCTCCGCGACCAACGCGCTCGGGACCGGCCCACAGTCAGCGGCCTCGGGCACGGTGACGCCGGAGGACACGCTCTTCAACTACTCCACGCCGGAAGTCGCCGACTCGGGCGATCGGGGCTCGATCGAGCTCGGTCTCAAGTTCACGCCTGAAGAAAACGGCTGGGTGACTGGGGTTCGCTTCTACAAGGCGGCCACGAACACCGGCGCGCACGTGGGTAGCCTGTGGAGCTCCACTGGGACCTTGCTCGCCTCCGCAGCGTTCACGGGCGAGACGGAATCCGGCTGGCAGCAGGTCACCTTCTCGAGCCCTGTCGCGGTGACTGCGGGCACCACCTATGTGGTCGGCTACTTCGCCCCCAACGGACACTACTCGGCCTCGCCCGCGGCGTTCGCCGCGGGCGGCCTGAGCAGCCCGCCGCTGCAGGCGCTCGCGAACGAAACGAGCCCCAACGGGGTCTACACCTACGGCTCCGAAAGCACCTTCCCCTCGAGCAGCTACAACGCCACCAACTACTGGGTCGACGTGCTGTTCGCGCCGTAACGGTACGGTCCATCGTGCGGCGATCCGATAAAAGGTGCGGGCCCGCGCGGTGAGTCCTCCGATGCGGGGCGCCCCACAGGCAAGCGATCCGCCGGCGACGGTCGCGATCCAGCAATACGACAAAGGAGTGTCGATGACGATGAGTCCGGTGCGTGGTGCGGAAAAAGGTGAGCGTGATATGCCGATGAGCCGTGCGCTGCGGACGGGCTCGTGCGCCGTGCTACCGGTGGCCGCCGCGCTCCTGCTCGGGGCCTGTGGGGGCTCGTCGCCGTCCTCTCCCTCGGCCTCTTCCTCCTCGGCCTCCTCAGTGTCCGCGGCTGCGGCCGCCGCGGCAGCTGCGCACGGGGTCGTCGGCGGGCGGGTGCAGGCGGGCCGCGAGGTGACGCCGATCGCCAAGTTCCGGAGTGCCGATCAGGTGCACCGGACCCGCCGCGGCGCGGTCAGGGCGCGGGCGCAGGCGGGGATGATCGACGACGAGGTGAGCGCCTCGGGCGCGAAGGCGCTCGACCCGTGCTCGCTCGTGACGCGCGCGCAGGCGCAGGCGATCCTCGGCAAGCCGGTCGGCCGGCCCGTGGACGCCCCCCAGGGTCCCACCTGCGTCTACCCAGCGCAGGGCTTCAAGGGTGCGATCACGGTCGCGGTGGTCGCCACGGATTTCTCAACCGTCAAACCCCAGGCGCACCTGCGTGACCGGATGTCGGTCAAGGTCAGCGGCCACGCCGCTTACTGCGGCGTCGCGGGCACCCCCACGATGGTCGTCCCGCTCACGTCGGGGAAGTTCCTGACCGTCACCGCGCCCTGTCCGATCGCCGCCTCGTTTGCGGCCACTGCGCTGAGCCACATCAAGGCCTGAGCGACTGACCGGAGCCTCGCCGGTAGCGCTACAGCCAATCCTCGCTGCTGATGAGGTCGCTCTCTCCGGGGTGGGCTGCCAGCTTCACCTCGAGTGCGGCGACGATTCGGCCGGTGTCGGCTCGGGTGCGGGGGCGCCCTGCGGGAATGAAGATCATGCCGTAGTCGCCGGGCCCCCCCGGAGTGATCGCCTCGTAGTGCAGGGGCCGCATGTCAACAAGGTTGTCAGTCACTAGTGCCCTGCGCTCGCGCCGGGCGAGGTCGACGACCTGTGGGTCGTCGTAGGAGCACCACTCAGGATGCTCTTGGATTGCCTCCACATCGTGGCCGCGAACGCGAAGCGCACGCGCGATGGCGGGGGACAGCATCTCGTCGAGCAGAAGCTTCACCGACCAAGGGCTCGCCCCGCGGCGAGGAAGGCGGCATGGGCCTCCTGCGCCGCCAGGCGGTTACGTTCAATGCGTTCGTCGATCTCCTGTGGGTAGGCACCGTAATAGGAAGCGGCAGCCTGGACGTGCCCTACCGGCATCTCCAGATATGCGGCGGTCTCCTTCACGTCACCGTCGTTGTCCTGGGCCACAGCGATCACCTCCCACACGTCCGGGCCTCCGATCAGTCGCGCCCTGCGACCCGAAGGGCCATCGGCGAAGCGGACGAGCGGGTGCTCGTCCATTCGCAAGCCCTCCTCGATGTAGCGCTGGGCGAGCGTTCGCGGCGCCATGCTGGAGCGATTTGCGTGGTCGGCCAGCCGCCCCACGGTCCGTTCGGGGAGGCGGATACTCAAGGGCACGGCACTCATGTATCGCACTGTAACACAGCACGATACGTTATAAAACCCTCGGTGCCTCGGCTGTGGCATCGAGCGAGTTGGGAGGGCTACGCCGACACTTCAGCCAGCGCGCGGCGCGGGCTATGCGCGAGCTGGCGGACGCGCTCGCGGCTGGGCACGACGTTGCCCTCGGGACCTGCGGATGCGATGACGGTTACGGCGGCGACCATGAAGAACATGTAGGGCGCCTGCGGGAAGGACATGGCGTCGAACAGGGCGTTCACCACGAGGTAGGCCACACAGCCTGCGGATGCGGCGAGCGCGAGCGAGGACTTCGCGGGGTCGCGCGCGCGGATCGCGCGGCGCGCGGTGAGGATGGGGGCGAGGATCATGAACAGGTACGCGGCGAGGCCGAGCACCCCGACCTGCCAGATCTCGTCGACGTACTCGTCGTCGTTGATGCGGAACTGGTTGGGGGCTTCGATGTTGAGCGTGCCATAGCCCCGCCCGAGGATCGGGCGCGCGAGCACGTCGGGGGCGACGTCGGTGAAGTCCCCGACGCGGTGCGTGGTGGAGCTGCTGCTGAGCCCGGCGCTGGGGGTGAAGATCGTGCCGAGTGCCCCCGGCGAGGCGAAGTGCACGAGGCCCACCAGTGCGATCGCCCCGATCGGGGCGAGGCGCAGCACCTTGTGCGGACGGTAGATCCCGAGGTAGAGGACCACCGCGATCGGCACCAGCAGCGCGGTCTTGCGGTCGGTGGAGGCGGCCCCCACGAGCATCAGCGTGAGCGCGATCGCGTTCAACCACCACGATTTGCGCCAACCGGCTCGCGCCCTGTCCACGTCGAACATGCGCACGAGCGCGAAGGGCATCGTCACCATCAGCATCGTGGTGGCCGCCAGCCCGTGCAGGGTGGGGCCCACCACGACGACCCTCCCGTCGGTCCCGAATTCGGGGTGAATGTTGGTCGGCGCGGCCGCCACGCTCGCGATCGGTTTGAGAAGCGTGGCGCTCAATTCGTAGAAGAGGTTGGTCCCCGTGTGGCGCTCGATCAGGATCCCGATCGACATGATCGATCCCAGTCCGATCAGGTAGCTCGCGAAGCCCCGCACGTCCTCGAAGCGCAGCGCGGTGAGCGTGAACCATGAGAGCACGAGAAACGACCCCAGCAGGCCGAAGCGCTTCTCGGCGAGCGTGAAGTCGTTGATGTTCACGATCCGCCCCACGTCGAGCAGCAGGCTCGCCACCGCGAGCGCCAGGAACGCGACCGCGGCGCCCACGTACAGCTTCGAGCGTCGCGTGCGCAGGAACGCGTGCTGATCGCCTCCGAGGACGAGCCACGCGAGCACCAGCCCGATGATCGCGAAGCGGTCGATCTGCGCGCCGACGGGCAGGCTGACCTTCAATTCCGTCGAGTCGATCGGAACGAAGAACAGCATCGCCACGAACCCCGCTAGCAGCCACGGCAGCGGGCGGCGCGTGTGCGGAAATGCATCGCGTGGTGCCGCGGTTGACGGCACCTCGGTCACTGCCCGTTTGAACGGAAGCGCCCGCGGACGCGCCCTGCGCCGACCGGCTCGGGAGCGCGCTCAGCGGGGCGTGCCTTCCTGTTGCGTGCTTCGTGCTCGGGGCCCCAGGACACCCCGTACTCGGCGGGCTCGCGCTCGCCGGGTGCGTGGTCGAGCTCGTCGATCCCGAGTGGCTTGTCGAGCTCGCTGATCGTCAGTTGGGGCTCGGCGCCCGCGCCCTCGGCGTCCTCCACGAGTTCGACCTTGCTGCTGCGCCAGTTAGCGCGGAAGCGCACGGTCATCAGGATCAGGACACACCAGAGCAGGAAGACCGCCACGAATACCAGCAGCGCGAGCGTCTTGCTGATCCCGCTGTCAGCAACTCCTCCGCTGGCGCGGCCCAACTGGCGGATCACCACGCGGGACTGCGTGGGAACGTTATCGGCGGCCTGGAGATTTCTGACGTACTGGGCGAGGGTCACCGCGGCGGCGTTCGCGAGCACGATCGCCTGCGGGGTGGTCGGCGCCTGGGCGAAGATCCCGATCGTGGGGAGGTTGGGGTCGTTGTTGAAGTTCAACCGGTAGGGAGACGTTTCGCCGGTGATCTCGACGTTGCGCTGCACCGCGGTGGGTTCCTCCACGATGCGCGGCACGAGCGAGTCCACGGGACCGGCGGCGTAGAGCTGTTCGCCGGAGATACCCGCGCGCTGTCCGATTTCGGAGAGGATCGCGGGGCTCGCCATCAGGTTCGCATACACCGTCGCCCGCGCCTGGAGGGGGTCGAAAGATGGCGTCAGGTTGCCGAGGACCGAGGAGGGCGAGTCCACGAACACGGTGGTGCTCGCGCTCGAGTGCTGCAGATCACGCGGCTTCAGCTTGAGGCCGTCGAGGTGGTACACGCTGAGCGTGGCGGCTGCCACGGCGACGAACACGCCGACTGCCAGCGCCAGTCGGTGCCTGGCCAGCTCTCGCAATACAAGCGCAAACTCCATTTTTAGCTCGATCCTTCCGGTGGGAGATGGGCGGGTGCGGCAGGACGCCTCACAACAAGAAACGATCCGGGCGCGGCGCTTTTTGCGGCGGGAGAAACTGCTCCCAGCGGGCCGGCTGCGGAGACCGCGTCGGCATGGGCACGCGTGGGGGCGGTGGGAGAAACCGCTGCGGTGTGCGTTGCTTTGGTGATGAGTGTTGTCGCGGATCGAGCCGATACGGCGGGAGGCCGCCCCGATCTGAGCGTGATCGTCGTGACCCACAACCGCGCGGAGCTGGCGTTGACCACGCTGCGCTCGGCGCTGGCGGCGGTGCGCGACCTGGAGGTGCAGTGGCTGGTGATCGACAGCGGCTCGAGCGACGGGACTCCCGATGCGATCGAGGCCGCGCTCCCGCAGGTGCGGGTGCAGCGGGAGCGCAACATCGGCTTCGCGGCCGCGAACAATCGCGGGCTCGAGCACGCGGGGGGGCGCTATGTGCTGCTGCTGAACCCGGATGTCGAGATCGACTCGGGGACCTTCGACGAACTCCTTGCGACGCTCGACGCGCGGCGCGAGATCGGCGTGGCGAGCGTGGTGCAGAACGCCCCGGACGGTCGCCTCGAATACTCGGTGCGGCGCTTCCCGTCGCCCATGCTTGCGCTGGGCGAGGCGCTCGCGGCAGCCCGCTGGACGCCGCTGCGCGGGTGGCGCGAGGAGGAGCCCCGTGCGGGGGCGTATGGGAGCGAGACCCCCGCGGACTGGCTCGTGGGGGCTTTCCTGATCGCCCGTGCGGAGGCGCTCGCGGAGGTCGGCGCTCTGGATGAGCGCTTCTTCCTCTACTCGGAGGAGACCGATTGGTGCTACCGCTTCCACCGTGCGGGGTGGGGGGTCGCGCATCTGCCGGTGATGAGCATCACCCACCACTCCTCGCACGCCTCCCGCCCGGACCTGACGGCCCAGCTGAGCTACGCCAAGATCCTGTTTGCGCGCAAGCATTACGGGCGCGCGCGTACGTTTGCGATCCGGGCTGCGCTCGCGCTACGTCACGCGCTGCGCGCGGGCGCGGGCATCCGCTGGGGTGGCGCGCGAGGGTGTGGCGTTGGCTCGGGGGGGGTCCGATGGGCACGGCTGGGGTGGAGCACAAGGGCGACTGCCGAGCGCGCGGCGCTCGCCGTGGTGCTCGGTCGTGCGGCGCCCCCGTTCGCGCGCCCGCCGGGATCGGAGTGACTTCGGGCCCCCGCCTCCCGCGGTAGGGGTCAGAGGTGCATCGGATTTTTATATTGATGCTCGCCACCCCTGGGCGCTCTCCCTAGGCAAGTCTCCCGTAGACGGTCCGCAGCGCTTCCTCGGAGCGGTCCCAGGTGAGCTCGAGGGCGCGGGCGCGGGCGAGCCGGCCGAGGCGCAGCCGGAGCTCGCCGTCGCGGGCGAGGGTGAGGATGCGATCGACGAACGCGGGGGGCTGGCCGCAGGGCGCATATAGCGCTGCGTCGCCGGCGGTGCGGCGGGTCTCGCGCAGGTCGTAGGCGACGAGGGGGCGTCCGGCGCCCATGTACTCGGCGACCTTGATCATGGTGGAACCGTGGTTGAGCTCGGTGCCGGGCGCGGGGTCGATGCCGATGTCGGCGTCGGCGATCAGCGCGGAGACGCGCTGGTGGGGCACGTGGCCGGTGAAGGTGACGCGGCTCTCGACGCCGGCTTGGCGGCAGCGCGCGTGCAGCTCTTCGCGCGCGGGGCCTTCACCGACGATCGTGAGGTGGGCGGCGGCGAGCGGGGGGGCGCGGAGGAGCTCGGGGAGGTCGAGGACGCCGTCCTGGACGTCGAGGGTCCCGACGTAGATGAGCTTGGGCGCGGGGAGCTCCCCGGGGGTTCCAGGGGAGGGCTCGGGGAACTCGGCGATGCGGGGGCCGTTGCGCACGACGGTGACGTCGCTGGGCGAGCGGGCGCCGCGCGCGATGGCGAGCTCGCGCTGGGTCTCGTTGGTGACGATGACTTGGTGCGCGCAGCGGAGGGCGGCGATCTGCGCGGCGAGCATCGCGCGGGAGAGGAGCGAGGAGGCAAGCGTGGAGGAGAGGCGTTGGGGAGTGGTGGTCGCGCCGGAACCTGCCCCATTGAACGCGGCCTCACCCGGCGTGGCCTCAGTGGGCGTGGTCTCGTCTAGTCGGGCCCCGCCGAACTTGGCGCGAAACAGCTCGGGCCCGGAGTCGTGCATGTCGTAGACGACGTTGTGCCCGAGCAGTCGGGCGAGGAGGCCGGCGAACGCGAGGGTGTCGGGGGGCCCGTTGAGATGCAGGGTGTCGGCGCCGCGTAGGAGGGCGGCGAGGGAACGGGAGACGAGTTGGAGGTGGGCGATCCCATACTCGAGGGCGTAGGACCAGGGGGAGCGACCGGCCCAGACGGTGCGGTAGCGGCGGATGTCGACGCCGTGCAGGCGCTCGTGGGAGGCCTGCTGGGGACCGCGGGGGGCGAGCACGGTGACACGGTGGCCGGCGGCGGCGAGGGACTCGGCCTCGTTGCGCACGCGGGTGTCGGCGGGGTAGGTGAAGTTCTCGAGCAGGATGACGATCTGTCGAGAGACTGCCAGTGGATTGGGCGCGGCCGCCGGCGTATCGCGTGCGGCCATAGGATCAGCGGCCATAAGAGATCAACGAGACCCCACATGAGCGGCTTGCGCGAGAGGGCGGAGCCGGGATCGGATGGACCGCGCAAGCGGATCGCGGTGATCGGCGGGCGGGCGTGGTCGGACGCGCGGGGCGCCCCCGCGGCGGCCGGGCTGCCGGCTCCGTTGAAGCTGCTGGAAAGCGTCTTCCCGGTGAGCTTCGAGCAGGGGGAGGGAGCCGGCGGGCGCGGCGCGGGAGGTGGCGCGGATCGGGGCGGCGTTGACGCGGCTGTGGTGCTGGAGGGGGGGCGCCTGGGGGAGGCTCGTGGGGACGTTCCACGGTTGGTGCTTGGGGCGGGCAGGTACGGCCATGGTGAGACTCGGGTGGTCGCGCTGTCCGACGGGGAGCAGCTGGCGCGTGCGCTGCGGGGCCGGGGGATCGCCGACGACACGCTTGCGGGCGAGCTGCCCAACTCGCCCAACTCGCCTGAGCCACCAACTGCGGGGGATGAGGTGCTGGCGAGCGTGGATGGGAGGCCGGTGTGGTGGCGGGCGAACGCGAACGCGAACGCGGACGGGGTGGGCGACGGGCTCGGGGGCCGGGACGGGAGCGGGGCGGGGCTGTGGTTCAGCGTCTACCCGCTGGCGGAGCTGGCGGCGGGGGAGACGCTGCGGGAGCATCTGAAGGCGGGCCGTTTCATGGGTCTGCTGCCGGTGGTGCACTTCCTGGGGGAGGTGGTGGGCGAGGAGGGCTGGAGGCTGCCGCCGGTGCGGGCGTCGTTCGTGGTGGACGACCCGAACCTGCATTGGCGTTCGTATGGGTATCTGAAGTATGGGGAGCTGATTGGGCATGCGGGGCGGCACAACTACCACCTGGGCCTGGCGACGGTGCCGCTCGACGGCTGGTGGGTGGATCGGCGGGCGGCGGCGCTGGTGCGGGAGAATGGATCGGTGCTGTCGCTGCTGATGCACGGCAACGACCATTTGACGCACGAGTTGGGCCGTCTGGGCAGCGAGGGGGAGGCGGAGCGGGCGATGGCGCAGGCGCTGCGCCGGACGGCGGCGCTGGAGCGGCGGGCGGGGGTGGGGGTGGAGCGGGTGATGGTGCCGCCGCACAGCCGCTGCTCGGAGGAGGCGCTGGGGGCGATGTTTAGGCTGGGGGTCGAGGGGGTGTGCCTGAACCGGGCGTATCCGTGGCGGGATGAGCTCGCGGCGCCGGGGGAGCTGAGCGAGTGGGGCCCGGCGGAGCTGGTGGCGGGGGGTATGCCGATGCTGCTGCGCAGCCCGCTGGTGGACGGGCGGGATGACCTTGCGTTCCGGGCGCTGTTGGGCCAGCCGCTGATCCTCTACGGCCACCATTGGGATTTCGCGGAGGGCCTGGACATCCTGGCGGAGGCGGCGAAGGACATCAACGCGCTGGGGGAGGTGCGGTGGGGTCCGCTGGGCCCGATCGCGCGCAGTAACTATGCGACGCGGCGGGTGGGGGAGACGCTGTACATCAGGATGTACGCGCGCGGGATCGAGCTGGAGGTGCCGGCGGGGGTGGGGGAGCTGCGGGTGTTGGCGCAGGAGCCACTGGGGGGCGCGGGGTGGCGGCGGGTATCCGGGGGGGAGGCGACGGCGGGGATGACCTTCGCCGCTGGCGAGGGGGCCTCGGAGCCGTTGGCGGTGGACTCGGCGGGGCGGATCGCGGTGGCGCTGATCCCGGATCGCCCGTTGAACTCGAGCGAGGTCCCGGCGCCGGGACGGAGGCCGTGGTCGGTGGTGCGGCGACTGCTGGTGGAGGGACGGGACCGGGTGCGGGGGTTGCGCTGAGCGCAAAAAGCGGGTGGCAGGGGGAGGGGGTGGCTTTGGGTCGCATCCGCGCAGCGGGGCACGCACACCACGGGCGGGGGCGCGGAGCGTCCGTGCTCCGCGGCGGCGGGGAGGTGGGGCAGCGAGGCTAGGGCACCCGCCGACGGATCCAGAACCCGCCGGGCCGGACGGTGTGGGGGTCGAAGGAGGGGATGCGGCGTTGGAGCTCGGCGGGGGCGGCGCGGGCGAGGGCGTAGTTGGGCATGAGGACGTCGAAGTCGCGGTTGAAGGCGAGGAAGGCTTGGAGGAGGTACTGCTCGGCCCAGGCGCGGTGCTGGTCGACGACCCAATCGCGGGGGTACTCGTAGGGGAGGAAGATGTCGTGGACGTGGACGGTGACGCCGGGGGCGAGGCGGGGGAGGATCTCCAGGAAGATGTGGGTGACGTCGCCGCCGGTGCGGACGGTGTGGGTGGTGTCGACGAACAGGATGTCGCGGTTCTGGAGGGCGGCGAAGCGGGTGGGGTCGAGGTCCTCGGTGCGCAGGGGGTGGGTGGTGACGCCCTCGCCGACGGGACCCATGGGGCTGGCCTGGTAGGGGAAGGGGTCGAAGACGGTGTGCTCGAGGGGGTGCCCGTCGCGTGCGTTGGCGAGGGCGGCGAGGTGGATCACGTGGGAGGAGGCGCCGGAGCCGAGCTCGTAGACGCGGGCGGGCTCGAGGTGGCGCACGAGGGCGTAGAGGGTCTCGGCGTCGACGGACTCGTAGGAGTTGTTGTGCAGCCAGAAGCGGCTGGAGGGGGCGGGGGAGGAGGACCCGTCCGTCGCTGCGGGGGACACGAGCCCGCCCGCCCCGGGGGGGTGCAGGGGGGGATGGAACTCGGCGAGGTAGGGCGCGAGGGGGCCGTCGAGCAGGGCGAGGGCCTCGGTGACGCGCAGCTCGACGCCGGGCAGCTCGGAGGGGCCACCGTCCCAGAGACTCGGGGGGAGCTCCTCGACGATCGGGATGGGGCTGTAGAAGTGGCGACGGGTGAGCTGGTAGCCGGCGGGGGCGAGCAGTCGCTGGGCGAGTTGCTCGGCGCGCCGGCGCATGCGTGTGAGACTCTCGTGTGCGGGCATGGTTGACAGCGTACTGGAGGCGTTTCCCAAGATCGGCTTCGATTAAGGACAATGTTGATTGTATCGGTGAGAAATATCCCTTTTGAGCGCACTTTGCGGCATGGAATCGGCGATCGACCATAGATCATTATTTCAGTGAGAATTATGACCTTTACAAAGAAAGTCGTGTCTTGCAAGCATTCGTTCGCGAGTAGGGATGCGCCCCAAACGTTTGTTGAGTGTGGTAGGGTGCCGCTCAAGCAGGCCGCAAATTGCGTAGTGAGCTTCGGATCGCAGATGGGGCAAACGGAGAGGTTTCAGCCATTGCACTGAGTTTGTCAACGCAGTAGGCGTTTGCGTTGCCTGCGTTTTAGACGGGTTTGACCGAGCTTGATGGGGCCCGGTCGGCGGCGGCGGTCGAAGGGAATCGACCGGCGGCGTGGTTGGCCATGCCTCTCCAGCAATCGTGACAGAGATTGGGCGCGGATTTTGTACAGGTTCTTAACGTCGTTTTGGTCAGTGATGAGTAGCTTCAGCGAAAGACAACGCAGACCGGGACGTCCTGGCCATCCCCGCGCCGGCGGGGGGCTTGGAAGTTGAGCAGGAGACCGATACGGGGGTATCGACAGTGGCTACGTTAGGGATCGACGAGCGCAGGGCAACGGATTCGCTGCTGCGCCGAGCCAGGTTGGATGGGTTTGCGGATGGCGCTCCGCGCGCTGAGGAGACCAACTCGCCGCTGGTCTCGGAGGCGATCAGACGCGCTCAGGGCGGCGACCGGGAAGCGCTGGGGTTCCTGTATGCGCGCTATGCGGAGAACATCTATGGGTATGTGCGGAGCATTGTGCGCAACCACCACGAAGCGGAGGACATCACCCAACACGTGTTCGCGAAGCTGATGCGGGTGATCGGCAAATACGAAGAGCGCGATGTGTCCTTCCTGGCGTGGGCGCTGAGGGTGGCGCGCAATGTGGCGGTGGACTACATCCGCAGCGAGCGGTTGATCCCGGTGGAGGAGGTGCGCACGGTCGATCAGCGCGAGAGCGGGGACCCGGCGGCGGGGGGCAAGATGCAGGACATCCGCGACGCTTTGGAGACGTTGCCGGCGGCGCAACGCGAAGTGCTGATCCTGCGCCATGTGGCGGGACTCTCGCCGGTGGAGATCGCGAAGCTCACGGGCAAGAGCGAGGGTTCGATCCACGGCCTGCACCACCGGGGGCGCAGAACGCTCGCGGTGGAGCTCGCGAGCCGGGGGGTGGCTCCGACGACGATGAGCTGTCGCGCGCCGCTGGCGGGCCGGGCGCGGCGTAGCGCGTAGCGGCCTCAGTCGGGGAGCACTCAGTCGGGGAGCAGTTTCCCGAGCGGGTGGGGCTCCCCCAAGGTGGTGGTGGACTGAGGGAAGCGTCTGGCGATGCGCCCGCTGTCGCGATCGGCGAGGTAGTAGAGCAGGGCGAAGCTGGCGAGCTCGTGGACGGAGACCTGCAGCTGGGAGGCCTCGGCCTCGAGGGCCTGCCAGGCGAAGCTGTCGAGCTTGAGGGTGAGGCGGCGGCTGACGGGGGCGTCCACGTCGCCGGGTGCGCCCAGGTCATCGCCTGCGTGCACGTTGCTCACCGTCGAGGTCGGTTCGCACCCCACGGGCCTTCAACGGAAGGTGGGCCTCGCTGCTCACGCGAGGGAGCTCCCAGGGGGTACCGAAAAAGGCTAGTTCCCCGGCTCGGGGTCCAAAACTTGGCATCGGGCGCAGAGTCAGGATGGTGAGACCGTGTGTCTATGGGTTCCGGAGCCCGCGCTAAGAGGGCGTAGCGAGCGGACTGCGATTCTCGAGAGTGGAAAAACGGTGGTGCAACGCTACCACGCGACTCGTACGTCATTGAGGCTCAGTCTGCCATCGCTGGAGACGAGTACGGCGTCCTCGAGGGTCGCCTGGGCGACGAGCAGGCGGTCGAAGGGGTCGCGATGATGCCACGGCAGCGAGCACACCGCCCGAGCGTGGTCCGCGGCGTGGGTATCGGCCAGCGGCCTCACCGGGCGCCGAAGGCCTCGGTACCGCTCAGCTAGGCCTAGTCATCTCGCCTTCTCAAAACGGCACGGCGAACCGGGCGCTAGCGTGAGGTAGGAAGGTGCGGAGCGAGGTCCGCAGCATCAGCGCTAGGGGACTTTCCTTGGCGGCAGCCCGCTGGGTCTCGTGGGTGGGTACGCGCGACGGTAGCGGTAGAAGTCGCGACCTCGCTCTAGTAGGCCCACGGCGAGCAGCGTGTGGACGTAGCGGTCGGTGCTCGAGACCGGCAGGTCGAGCTCTTGGGCGACGTGTTTGACGCTCCGTTCGCTACCGTCGGCGGGGAAGCCGATCAGGACGATCAGCCCGAGCAGCAGCGACCTCGAGACCTTGTGATCCTCGAGCAGCGGTGAGCCTATGAGCTCTCGCGGTTTCGCGAGGCCGGCGAGTAGCTGCGAGTTGCCCGCCCCCTCGGCGGCCGCCGCGAGCAGCCTCGTCACCTGCTCGGCGGTCAACCCTAGCGGTATCCCCTCTTCGCTCATCCTACGCTCCGCCAGGCCGGTCCGCGAGCCGGGCGCCCCCCCGTGCGCCCGGCTCGCGCTCCACGCCGGCGGCCCACCGCCCTCGGTGCGGTGGGCGCCGCTGTGGCCCCTGCCCTCTTCGCGCGCCAGGGTGACGCGAAGCTTGCATGGCCTGGGTCACGGTTCGCGCTCTTGCCGTCATCGCCTGGGCATCATGCCCCAACCGTGGCCCGGTGAATAGACCTAAGTAGCGCTAGTCCTAAATAGGACTATCTCGCGATGCGCGGTACTCCGAGTATTTCGCTGTTGCGCGCAGCGGCGAAACGGATATGGCTTGTTGTAGGCGGAACACGAGCATGGTGGGCACGGCGAGGTGCCCGAGAGTGTGAAGTATGCGTGTCTTGGCAAGTTTGGCGTGGGGTAACTGTGCCTCGGGTGCGGAGAGATAGTGGCTTGCCATCCCGGCGAGAATAAGTGTGTGGTAGACGCTGCTCGGGAGGCTCTGGGCGTGGTCGGTGGACTCGGTGGCGAGTGTGTGCAGCCGTATGGCGGTTTCACTGGCGGAGGTGTAGTGCGCGGTGAGGTTGTGCTGGCCGCTCGCGACGTCTTCGGGCCGGTCGATGAGACTGTCGAGGAGTGAGTGCAGGGCCCCGATCCATGGAAAGTATGCGCGTTCGATCTTGTTTGCGTGGTGGGGTTCGATAGCGGGGTATGCGGCGGTGGTAATCAGGGCGAAAATACCGAGGGAGGAGCCTGCCGCGGCGGCTGTCTCCCACCAACGCAGACCGGAGTGTGGCTGGGCCGCTTGGCTTGCCCAGCGCTCGAGGGCATGGTGGCTGCCCTGTGCGTCGGTGAGGTTGAGGCTCTGATAGGTGACGATGCGACCTGCGAGGTTGCGCGCCGGCCGGATGACGGTGGGATAGGAGGGAAGGGTCCGCAGCATCGCACGGCAAGCGTTGACGATCGCTTGCAGGTATCCGGCGTCGTGACTGTGGGGGTGGTGGGCGTAGTAGTTGAGCTGGCCGGCGGTGGGGTCAAGGCTGCCGATGAGTGCTCGGTGCAGCTGGCGGGCGTTTCGGATTGGGTCGCTATGCGGCTGCTCGGCGAGCGTGTCGACGTAGTCGTAGATCGCCTGAAAGGCGATCTGGGCGCGGATGACTGCGGGGCGGTGGGCGTGTGGTGCGAACGCCGCGAACGCCGCGGAGCCATCGATGTTGCCGCGCTTGCTGCGCTGGACCGCGAGCGCTGTTCCGCGTAGCGTGGGCTCAGGGATCGCGCCGGCTCGTCGCCTCCAGTGATGTAGCTCGCTGCAGATACAGGGGAAGACGCTCAGCCAGTAGCGCTGCATGGCCGTCACGAATGTGCGGACCATGGGTGGACGGTTGCGGGATGCTGCAATCATGCGGATAGCTTGACGTGCGGATGATGGCTTTGGTGATCATTCCTGAAAGCCGAGGCTGGGGGGTACGCGTGCAGCGGAGAGTCCGGGGGCTGCGATGATCAAGAGCGTGATCGCGGTAACGATCGCCAGGGCGAGCAGAACTTGTGTCACGCCGAGGGCGAAAGGCGCTGGGAAGCCGGTGGTGAGCTTCAGCCAGCGGCTGGCGAGAACGTGGCCGTAGACGCCGAGGATCGCGCCGTCGGCGCACCCGATTGCGACTGAGATCGTGCCCTCCAGCAGCAGCGCGCGCCAGAGCTGCATGTTGTCGAAGCCCATCGTCTTCAGCGACGCGAGGCGGGCGCGGCGCTGCCAGATCGTTGCGCCGAGGACCGACGCTACGGCGAGCGCCGCGGTGATGAGCAGCAGGGTGGATATCTCCCCCAGGGGACGTAGACCTTCGTGAGCGTTCGCCTCGAAGCTTCGCTCGCGTTCGCTGGATGTCTCTACGCGTAGGCCGGGTCGTGAGCCGATGGCTCGTTCGACGGCGATCTTGCCCTGTGCGGGGGTCACCCCGGGCTCGAGGTCGACCTCGAGCGCGGTGGGGTCTGTGACTTGCCAGTAGCGGGCGTAGTCGGTTGTGTTGATCGTGATCGCGCCGGGTGACCATCCGGCGTTGGTGGTGATCGCAGCGACCCTGAAGGGCACGGTGCCGGTCGGGGTGGGCAGGGTGAAGGTGCTTCCGACGTGTACGTGGCGTTCTTCGGCGAGGCCGCTCGAGATTGCGGCCCACCCACCGGCTCGGATCAGGCGGGTCGCGGTGGCGAGGTTGCCTTCCAGTAACTGGCTGGCCTGGATGATTCCGCGGTCGTTGGGGGCGCGGGCGCGGATCCATATGCGCCGTGCGCCGATGTCGAGTACACCGCCCTGGTATGCACGGACGGACGCGACACCGGGTGCGCGCGCAATCGCGGTGGGAGCGTCGCCGGCCCGGAAGCTATCGACCGTGAGGAAGTTATCGCCGGTGGATACCCAGATGTCTGCGGTGTCGAGGAATTCGACGACGGCGTCGTTGAGTCCACGCGTGAGGTCCGCTCGCGTCCCCTGAATCGCGACGCTCCCATAGACGGCGAGGGCAGTTACACCGATCAGGGCGACCGACCGGGCGGCTGTGGAGTTCAGTTCAGTGATCGCGATCGGAAGCATGCTCCCCCGCGTACGTCTGCCGATCCGCTTCAGGTTGCGCATGACACCAACGAAGAGAGCGGGGACCAGCATGGGTACTGCGAGGGCCAGCATGATTCCACCCACGACAGTCAGGCTTGGGACTATGACCACGAGTCCCGTCACGCAGACGACGATCGAGAGGCCGAGGACGGCGAGCCATTGGATTGTCCGTGGTCTGATCCTCTGCGCCGGGTCGCCTGGAGCGTTCAGCGCAGCATCGACGGGTCGCCCGGACCAGAGGTCGAAGATCGGCGGTAGGGACGCCAGCAGCGTGGCGAGGATACCGCCGCCCAACGCGAGCAGCGCTGTCGCGAGGCGCACGGTGTCGTGGATGCTGACAGGGAAGGCGACAGCTAGGTAAACCGGGCTCTGGTGGAACAGGGTGCGCGCGAGCAGATCACCCAGCGCGAGACCGGCGATCGACGCGAGCCCCCCAAGCAGGAGCGCCTGAAAGCCCAGGATCACGATGATCTGGCGAGAGTCGAACCCCTGTGTGCATAACTCTGCGACGAACCGCCTGCGATCGGCAACCGTGAGCAGCATCGCGTTGAGTGCCAGGAGGATGCCGACCATCGCGCTGATCGCGGCGAACAGGGCGGTGGACTGGTGCAGCGGCGCGGCTGCCTGGTTGAGGACCATCAGTTCGTTATCGGCTGGCGCCACGCTGACGCGTCCCGCTGTGAGCCGGCGTAGCTCGCCTTCGACCTCTCGCGTGTCGCCGGGCAACGGCTTGATGAGTAGCTGTGTGACTCGCCCGGGCTCCTCGGTGAGTCGCTGAGCGATCGGGAGCAGCGCGACCGCCACTGGGCTATTGGCGACTGCGCCGATCGCGCCGCCATTGAGTACGGCCCTTACAAGCACGGGGTGCGCGTCCCCGTTGGCCAGGAGTGTCACGCTTGCGCCCGATTCGGCGCCAATCGCGCTGGCGACGCCTGACGGTAGACCGATACCGCCGGAGAGCAGGAGCGCCCCGGCTCCGAGATTCTGTGTCGCTGAGCCGCCGAGGGTAACAATGCCGGCGTTCACACCCACGAGCTCGATCTGGCGGCTCCCTTGGGGGCCGCGGATCACTGCCGGCTCGCGCAACACCGACGCGGTATCCCTGACACCTGGTAGTCGTCCCGCTTCTTCGGCGAGTCGCCCGCTGAAACCTTCGGAGGACCGCGCCACCAATTGGAGACGCGCTGAGCCATTGACGGCGCGAATGAGCCCCGCGGTGGACCCGGTGATACTCGTATTCGCGACGAGGACACCGAAGACGAGTGCGACACCGATCGCGATTCCCGCGCCTGCGAGCAGCTCCGCGACGGCGTGGTTGCGTAGCCGCACACGGTAGAGATCTCGCAGCACGCTCACCCGGACCCCCATGATCTGCGGGTTGAAGTAGTGCCTCGGTGGCTTGGGGGAGGGTGCGCTCATCACGCCGAGAGCATGGTGGCCATCTCCACGTCGAGGCCCTCCGTCAGCTTGCCGTCGCGGAGTGTGTGGACACGGTCCACGAACGCGGCTGCCTGTGGGTCGTGTGTGACGAGGAGCGCCGGCATCTGACGCTCGTGGCATAGCTCGCGCAGCAGCCCAAGGGTCTGGCGGCTGCGCTTGGAGTCGAGGTTGCCGGTCGGCTCATCGGTGAGTAGCAGCCGAGGCTCGTTGACCAGCGCGCGCGCGATCGCTACCCGCTGGCGCTCTCCCATCGAGAGCTGCTCCGGTGCATGGGTCGCACGCTCACCTATACCCACGCGCTCTAGCCATGGGTACGCCGCCTGGCAAGCCTCCTCGAGCGTGAACCCGTCGGCGAGCAGCTTCAGCCCCGCATTCTCCACCGCGCTCGCACCGGGCATCAGATGAAAGGACTGAAACACGAAGCCCACTTCCCGCCGCCGGTAGAGCGCGCTCTCGGCGAGCGTCTGAGCGGCGATATCGCGCCCGTCGAACAAGATGCTCCCCGCGTCAGGCGCCAGCAGCCCCGCGGCCATCAACAGCAACGTGGTCTTGCCCGATCCACTGGGCCCGTACAGCGCGATGAACTCTCCCGCTGAGATCCTCAGCGACACCCCATCGACAGCTCGGACGATCTCGCCGTCACCACACGGATAGTGCTTGACGACCTCCCGCAGTTCGAGTGTGCTCATGAGACACGCGGAGAACGCTGGTCACGGCGCTCGGAGAGCGACACCACGCGCTTGCGCAAATCGGTTGTACGGAGCCTGCCGTCGCTGAGCGTCATGACCCGCTGCACACCGCTGATTGCCATCGTGTCCTCGGAGGCGATCACGAGTGCCATCTTCGACTCCCTCGCCAGCGTCCGCAGGAGCGCGTGGAGCTCCCGGCTCTCCCCGGGGTCGATCAGCACTGCGGGCTCATCGACGAGCAACAGCCGCGGCTCGCCGACCAACGCGCGGGCGAGCTCGACGCGGATACGTTCGTTGAGCGACAGACGGTCTGTGCTCAGGTGGGCCCATGGCAACGCGTCGACACGCTCGAGCGCCGGGCGCGCTAGCGATTCGGCCTCAGCGAGCGTCAAGCCGCCACTGGTAAGTGCAAGCGCGACATACTCGATCACTGGCTGGTCGCCCCGGGCGGGTCTCCAATCCCCACGCACCAAGGCGATTCCGCGCTCGCGCCACAACCGCGCTCGCACACTCGGGGAGAGGCTCGCGAGATCCTCCCCGGCGAAGCTGACGACACCCGCGTCGGGCCGCTCGTAACCTGCCAGTACCCTCAAGAGGGTGCTCTTGCCCGCGCGCCGCTCGCCATAGACGCCGACGATGTCGCCCTCCTCGATCTGCACCGAGACGCCCTCGAGGACCGGGACGACCTTCGCCCCGTCCTGGAAGCGCTTGGTGACATCTTTGAGACAAAGAAGCGTCACTGGGATTCAGCCAGGTACTCTTCGATTTCTCGCCGCTCGCGCGTGATCGAGCGCAACTCGGCCTGCAACTGCTCAGCGGTGGCGCCCCGCATCATGTTGATCACACGACCGTGCCACGACGCCGGCTGCACGTCGGGCTCCTCGGCGTGCTCCAGCATCTCCATGCAATCCAGCTCATACGCATCGAGGCGCACCAGCAGTTGCGCTGCATCCTGTGGGCGCCCAAAGGCGATCCATGTGCGGATATCGGGACGCCCAAGCGATACTCGCTGACGCCCTGCCATCCACTCCTCGCGTACTACCTCAGCCAAAGCGCTCGCGTGATACACCCGTCGCCAACCACTTGGCGTACCCGGGTGGCGCTCCTCGACGGACCGTGCAAGACCGTCCTTCTCGAACTCCACCAAGACCTCGTAGACGCGCCTCGGGTCCACGTTCCACGACGGGCCCATCCGCATATTCAGCCGGGCGGTGAGGTCGTAGCCATGACCGGGCTGATCGATGAGTGCGGCGAGCACTGCCGTCTTGAGCGTCGTTCGGCGGTTGGAAGATTTGCGCGCTTTGTTCGTTTGCGCCATAGCAGTCAGCTTGCTGGAACCTGGAGGAGCGCGCAAAGGCTACAGCATCGCGCCTAAGACGCAACTTCTGTTTCCCAATCACTCTGAACTCTCCTACTCTTCGCAAGTAGGCGCCGCGACTCCGTGACCGGTATCATGGTTCCACGAGTCAGGATACCGAGGAGAGCGTAGAGATGACCCAAGACCTACTGGCGCTCCGCGCGAGGCGCATCGTGGTTGCAACGGCGATAGTCGCGCTCGGGGCAACTGCGCCGAGGATCACCACGCAGGCCCTCGCGTCCCCTAGCCCGAAAGCCACGATGGCGCACACGGTGAACGTCAAAGACGAAGGGCACCTGCACTTGGCGGGCACGAACGGCTCGCTGCTGGTGGAGGAAGGCGCGGTCAGCGGGAGCATCCCGGGGACGGTCAAGGTGCGCTTCAACGTGGGGGCGACGGTGACGGGATCGTTCACGATCTACGCCCGCGGCGGCGGCTCGATCAGCGGCCGGGGCAGCGGGAAGCTGAGCTCAACGGGCGCGAGTTCGAGCTTCGGGGGGACCCTGACGGTGACGGGCGGCACGGGCCGCTACAGGCACGCGCACGGCAATGGGGGACTGTACGGCACGATCAACCGCAGGACGGACGCGATGATCGTCCAGACGACGGGCAGCCTGCATTACTAGAGGGGCGCGCCCGCCACAACAGCGCCGGGGCCGATCACAAACGCCTTCGCATTCTAGGTCTGTGCCCGCAGCTCCTCGGCCGAGGGCACGACGATCGGTCCGTCCGGTGGCTGGGTGAAGCGGATCGGGTTCCCGAACGGGTCGCGCAACGCACAGTCGGTCCCGTAGAAGCGCTCGGTGGGCTCCTGCGTGAACTCGACACCGGCTGCGCACAGCCGCTCGTATGTGTCGCGGCAGTTGTCGGTCTCGAAGATCACGCCACCGCCCGCCCCGCCCTTGGCCACGAGCTCGCGGATCTGAGCGGCGGTTGCGTCGTCGTAGGCGGGCGGTCCGGGTAGCATCAAGGTGAGCTGGAGGTCGGGCTGGTCTGGGAGGGTCACGGTCAGGAAGCGCATGGTGCCGAGGTCGGCGTCGGTGTGGACGACCATTCCGAGCTTGCCGACATAGAAGTCGAGCGCCTCGTCCTGGTCGAGGACATGAATGAAGGTGTGGGTTATTCGCTTGAACATGGACGTCAGGCTAGGGCGCCGGGGCTCGCTGTGCTTCTCCGAATCTGCTCATCAACCCGCGGGGCGCATCCAGGCCATCGCCCAGCAGGCCGGTACCCGCAGTGCGGCGCCACCGTCGACGAAGCGCTTTCGGTAGCTCGACGGTGGCTCGCCGACGATCTCGCTGAAGGTGCGACTGAACGTGCCGAGGCTGTTGAAACCGACGTCGAAGCAGATCTCTGTCACGGGTCGATCGGTCTCCCTGAGCAGCTCCATCGCGCGCTCTACGCGACGGCGCTGAAGGTACCTGTGCGGTGTCTCGCCGAACACCGCGCGGAACTGCCGACTGAAGTGGGCTGGGGAGGAGTGCGCCACGCGCGCAAGCGCGGGGATGTCGAGCGGCTGCGCGAACGCTCGGTCCATCGCGTCGCGTGCGCGCAGCATGCGTCGGTTGCGCTCCTCCGTGCCCTGCAGCATGTGCCCAAGCGTAGGCCAGACATCGGGATAAGCTAGGCGGCGGGTATGGGCATGAGGAGATGTTTGCAATGAGCCGCCGTGCGATGGGGGCGAGCGTGTCTGGCTCTCGCTATGACTCGAGGGGTGAGCCGGCGGCTGCCGAGGGCTCCGTATCTTCCGTGAGCTCGTCGCGCTCGCGTTCGCGCTGGCGCTGGCAACCGTCCTGGGTAGCGATGGCGGCGCTGCTGACGGGGTTGATCGTGACGGGGGCGCTGGCGTTGACGTCCGTGGCGGTATACAACCGCAACGAGCGACGGCTGCTGAACCTGCGCGTGCGAGAGTTGAGCCTCGTGCTGGCGGCGACGGCTCCCTCGATCCAGACACCGCTGGCGTCGGCCGCCGAGCTGGCCGACGCCACGGGCGGCAACGCGCAGAAATTTCGTGCGTTCATCGCCCCCTATGTGGGCCTTGGTCGCCAGTTCACCTCGGTATCGCTGTGGCCATTGGGAACATCGCGGCTCGCGCCGAGCACGGTGCTCGGCAGCGCTCCGGTGCTCGCGTCGATGCCGGAAAGGGCCAAGCAATTCTTCGCACACTCCACGAGGCCTGGTGTGTTGAACCTCACGAGCTTTCTCAGCTCCCCGCGTCCGGCGCTCGGTTTTGACTTCAGCGCGCCGGGCCGTGCGCACGGCTTTGCGGTCTACGCCGAAAAACCGCTGCCGGCAAACAGGCGCTCGAAATTGGAGAAGAACTCGGCCTTCTTCGACCTCAACTACGCGCTGTATCTGGGTCGCTCCGAGCGCACGAGCGATGTGTTGGTGACGAGCCTGAAGCACTTGCCGATGAAGGGTCGGCAAGCTTCGGATGTCGTTCCCTTTGGCGCCGGGGTGTTCACGATTGTGGTTAGCTCAAACGGCTCGCTCGGGGGCGCGTTCTTCGAGCGCCTGCCGTGGATCATCGGCTTTGTGGGTCTCTGCGTGAGCCTGGCGGCCGCACTGATGACCGATCGGCTGGCGCGTCGCCGACGCTACGCGGAGCAACTCGTCGGTGTCCTCGATCGGGTTGCGGCCGAGAATCGGGAGATGTACACCGAGCAGCGCAGCATCGCGCAGACGCTCCAGCACGCGTTGTTGCCTGACGCGTTGCCCGAGTTCGAAGGACTGCAGGTGGGTGCTCGCTACGTGCCGGCCGCTTCGGGCATCGACGTGGGAGGCGACTGGTACGACGTGGTCGCGGCGGGCGAGGGACAGGTGCTGGTCATGATCGGCGATGTCTCGGGCCATGGGCTTCGCGCGGCGACGACGATGGCCTCGCTGCGCCACGCCGCGCTGGCGTATGCGGCGCAGGATCCCAGCCCGTCTTCGGTGCTCGCCCAGCTCTCGGATTTCGTCAACGGTGGGGCCCACGACTACTTCGCGACGATGCTCTGTGCCCTGGTCGACGTGGGCGCCCATCGGCTGACGGTGGCCAGCGCGGGTCACATTCCGCCGCTCGTGATCGACGACGCCGGCGGGCAGTTCGTAGGGTTCGAGGTCAACGTGCCGATCGGTGTCGCGCGCAAGTCGCCCTACCTGCAGACGACACTTTCGGTGAGGCCGGATACGACGGTGATCGCGTTCACCGATGGTCTGGTGGAGCGCCGGGGAGAGGTGCTCGACGTCGGCTTGGCACGCCTGCGAGAGGCGGCCACCAACACAGCGCTTCCGCTCGAGGATTTGCTGCTCGAGCTCGCTAACGGCCTCGCATCCGAGGGCCACCACGACGATACGGCGATAGTGGGCATCCGATGGCAGGGCTAGAGGCTGAGCCCCCGGCGGTGCAGATACGGCAAGGTCGTGTGGTTCACCTTGCCACTGCGCTGCTGCGCTCAGACGGTACCCTCGGGCGAGCGATTACTGTGGGTGTCTGGAACGGCCCGGTCGAAGGAACGCCGTTCGCGTTGAATGACGGTGGCGAGTTCGCGGCCGTCGACATGGTCGGTCGAGAGGAGGTGTTGCGTCCCGGCAAGCACTGGAGCGCCCCCCAGGAGCTCTCCCGTGCGGGCGAAAGGCCATTTGCGTTGGCTGATGGTGGGGACTCTGCGGTCGCCCTCTTCGACCACTTCTGGGAACCCGATCTCCGCTTCCTCGGCAACCGACTGGAAGCCTCGACGCTGCCGGCCACAAGCGCTCATCTGACGCAACCTGCTCTCGTCCGTGGGTTGGAAGCGCCCGAACCACCCACGCTCGCGGCCAGCGCGTCGGGCAACTATCTGATCGTAGGGACACGTCGGGAATCGGACTCCACCGACAAGGCGAGCATCCTCGCCACGACGGCACCCCCGGCGGTCTCGGGTCTGCTCAGCTGGTCTTCTCAGGCGCGGTCACGGGCGAGACGCCCCCGGCGGCCATCGACCGCGCCGGCGACGCGGTGGTCCTATGGGACGAAGACAGCGAGTCCGGCGCGCACGGGGTCTTCGCCTCAGTTCACCACGTTGGACCCTAGGAAGGCGAGACCGTGGACCCTCAGAGGCGAGACGCCGGGTACGGTGACGGGATTCTCACGGGCGTGCCTGCGAACGATGGCGGGCGTGGTGACGCAAACCGTGATATCTGTATGATTCTGCCCATCGAATGATCGAAAAGGTCGCCGTTCAAGTCGCGGGGGCCAACAAACCGAGGTGAGCGGATGAGCGAAGTAACCAGTGTCAATGGTAAAATTGGGGCGGTGACCTTGGCCGCGAGCGACGTTGGGGCGGTCCCTACGTCGGAGGTCGGCCAGCCAAATGGCGTGGCGTCGCTCAACAGCGGCGGCGAGTTGCCGGAAGCCCAGCTGCCGAGTTCGGTGGTAAGCGGCAGTCAAACCGGCGGCAAGGTCGTCCTCGAAGAGATCTACTTGGAGCCGTGGCTCAACGCGGCCAAGGTCGAAAAAGGCGAAGATGTATCGACCGAATTCGCCGAAGCCGACAAATACTGCGAGGAACACAACGCCCGGCTCGTATTGCCTAATTTTC
Organism: uncultured Solirubrobacterales bacterium; assembly: GCA_963747875.1. GTDB lineage: Bacteria > Actinomycetota > Thermoleophilia > Solirubrobacterales > Solirubrobacteraceae > Palsa-744. The sequence continues at coordinate 2,026,273 of CAVVGU010000001.1, read as the reverse complement.
CCATTGTGCTCAGCGGCACCATCGCCAGAACCAATGTCGCCAATCGTGAATGGCATATCTGGCGCTCCGGACCTCATTCGGTCATCATTGACAAGAACACGACAGGTCCCTGCCTGAGCTATATCCGCTCAGACAGCAAAGCGGGACTTGTGGATTGGGATTTTACGATGCGGCTCGAATGCCAGAAGCCGGAAGCGTGGATGACCGTTCTCGAAGGGCTGAGCGCTTCCCATTCCAAAATCAAGGTTCAGTTCGAAGGTAACACCACGACCGAATTCTACAAGTGTCGGGGTTGTATCCGGCTCGTCAATATGTGGGAGTACAGCCTGAGGGGCACGTCGTTCCTGGAAATCGTGGGCCACACCTTCTGGATCGACAATCCCAATGTAAACGGAGGCAACGTTGACTGCGGCGATCTCTGGACGATCAACTCTGGCGGGGGAGTGATACGGGGCGGTGACACAACGAACAACGTGCGGTTCGAGTCGGCGAAGTGGGTGGCCCAGGGTGCCCACGAGTTCTACGAAAAGAAAACCACCGGGCTGCCGGCCAAAGGCGCGAAAGAAACGACCGTCGAAACGGGCCTGGCTGCCGGGGTGATCTCGGCGGGCTACTGTATGCTCCTGGTCTCTCAGGCTGGAATGGACATTCTGCATGTTTCTGCGTACAACTCGACGACGGGGACCGTCAAATTCCAAGATGAAGTCACCTATGAACATAAAGAAGACCTGCGCGTCATCTGTTGTTCAAATTGGTCCGTAATCACCGACTTCATCGTCCCGTCGCTCGAATTCTCAGACTGTCACATGGAGCAGGCACCGGCCTTCCTGCGCCAAACGCCGGGGCTAAAGGTACAAAACCATCAGGTATCTCCCAGCCACACATCGACAACGGGCGAAACCCACATCTTCTATCTGGCCGGCAACAACTCGCGCGAGTGCAAGTTCGAGAACCTCTTCATGTACCAGCCCGGGGGCAAAAAAGCAGCAGCCGTATGCCCGCTGGCAATCAAAGGGCTAACGAACCCCGCGTTTCGGATAGATGGCGTGACGGCGTACGAACACACACCGTCCATGGCAAACGAAGAATATAGGCCCTTCTGGAGCCCCGATGCCGTGTACCAGGAAGTGGCTGGCCTTCCGGCGGGCGTGAAGGTCACGACGAGCGTTGGCGGGGTCGAACGCGACAGCACCGTAGTGGGCAGCACACGGACGGTGTTGCCCGTTCTGAACACGACGGGGAAAGGCAGCGCGGAAATCACCGCTGCGCTAACTGGGGTTACGGTGGTGGCCGGAACGACGATACGCGACACCACGAATCACATCTACGTGACGTTCGACGGAGCCAAGTGGTACAAGTCTGGCGCCGGGACGGAAATCCCGTAGGACTGCGGCTTAGCGTGAGTCTGGCTCGATGTTGGCGAGGTCGCGCAGATCGCGCCGTACGATCGCGGTGAGGTGGGCGGCGAGTCATCACTCGCGGCGATGGATCTGGCGGGCGAACGCCTCGGGAAGCGGCCAGCGGCTCGAGCGGGGAGTCGATGCTCAAGGGCCGACGGGAAGGGACGGACACCGTATATGTGTACATTGGCGCTCAGTAGATGTGAGGAAACCTCGCCCCGAAAGGTCGATGCACCCGGGTGGATGCCCCTGGCAGAGATCCGAGGTGTCACCTTATTGGGGTGGGGGAGCTCCTTTAGGTGCGCGGAATCTAGCTGCTAGAAGCAATTGAGGAAGCGGGGATCAACCCCATAGGACTGCGATCGGGGCAGCGATTAGCTTGTCGCTGAGTCTGTATACGTGGGGGCCGGTGTGCAGGACTACGCCGGCGAGGAAGCGCTCGCCGAGCTGGTCTGCTAACCACGCGAGGTGCCTGGCGTCCCTGCTCGCACTTGGGGCGGCGGTGGCCTTGACCTCGAGGCCCACGACTCGCCGTCCCGCGAGCTCGGCTACCAGGTCGATCTCGTGGCGGCCTTCCTCGGTGCGCAGGTGAAAGAGCCGTGGGCGCGAATGGGCGATGGCGAGCTCGGGACGCAATTGGGCGGCCACGAACGTGTCGAGCACCCGCCCCAGTATGTCGCCGTCGGCAAGCACGCCCTGCTCGTCGAGTCCCAGCGTGGCGGTCACCAGGGCGGCGTCGATCAGGTAGCGCTTGGGGCGGCGCACCAACCGCTTGAGTCGATTCGAGGACCACGCGGGTAGGCGTTCTGTGATCAGAAGTGCCGCCAGCAGGTCCTCGTAGGCGCTGCCTGTCGCCTTGCTCAGGTGTGCCGATTCATAGATCGTCTTCTGGTCGGCCACGCCCGCGGAGTTGAGCGCGTACGCTTCCAGGGGTAGCGGGCGTGGTGATGCAAACCGCGATATCTGTATGATTCTGCCCATCGAATGATCCAAAAGGTCGCCGCTCGAGCCGCGGGGGCCAACAAGCCGAGGTGAGCGGATGAGCGAAGTAACCAGTGTCAATGGTAAAACGGGGGCGGTGACCTTGGCCGCGAGCGACGTTGGGGCGGTCCCTACGTCGGAGGTCGGGCAGCCGAATGGCGTGGCGTCGCTTAACAGCAGCGGAAAGCTGCCGGAAGCCCAGCTGCAGAGTTCGGTGGTAAGCGGGAGTCAGTTCTGGGTGAGTATTCTCAATCACGGGGCGGTCTCGGGCGGCGACTGCACAGCCGCGATTAAAGCAGCACAAACATATGCAGAAGAACAGCCGGGAAACTGGGGCGTGTTCTTCCCGCCCGGCGAATGGAAGTGGTCTGAAACCATTGTCAAAACAGTCCCCTGGAAGGGCGTGCCCCGAAAGTCGGTGCTCAAGGCTACGGCACCCTTCACTTACACAGGTGCCGAAACCCTGCGCATCCTGAGCAATCACTTCTCGACCGTCTACAACGGCAGCGCGAGCCCCTTCTATCTGGAGGGTATCGATTTCACAGTCGAAGGCAGCTCGGGGCACGGAAACATCGGGCTCGCGAACGTCAGCGGCGGAGAAATCAAAGACTGTCGTCTCAAAACCGAAGGCGCGGGACAGGTCGATTCGCTCATCGACGTGTTCGCATCGGTCAAGCACTTCAAGGTTGATGGGGTCTACGCAGAAAACCTCGCAGAAACAGCGCACGGCGGTTGCATGTGGATCAGAAACCTGACGTCAAAACCGACCGAACTCGTCAACAGCACCGAAGACATCACGGTCACCAACTCCTACTTCGGCCAGACCACGGGAGACGAGGGGCTCTCGGTCTTTAGCGCGGGGGGAATGGTGAGGAACGTGCTCATCGACCACTGCGTGGTAGAGGGATTGGCTTCGTCCAGAAGCCACACCCATCTCACCAGTACGTTCCTACTCTCAGAAGAAGGCGCGAAAAAAAATGCAGCGATTGAAAACGTTACATGGCGAGCCTGTACGGTCAAAGACGTTAACAACACGCTGAGCGCGGGCGGCCATCTTCTTCAGATCGGCAACGAAGGGGACAACAAAAATACCACCAATGTCTTGCAAAACGTGCGGAGCATCGACTGCACCTATGTGGTCCAGACAAGCGCGACGCTCGTACAGGTCGTGAGGAGCGTCAATCCGCAGGAATTCGAAGGCGGCTACTCCGGCACCTCGATCACCAAACCATATGTGAACGCTGTTGGTTCAGCCGAAGCCGTCACGGCGCTTTTCGGTTTTCCATACGTGCACGGCGGAACCACGGTAGGCAACATCGCTGCGGCGTGTCGCGGCTGCAACACGGTAAGCGGCGGGAACTGGGAAGCTATCGAACAGATCTTCTACGACTGCGCTGTGGTTGATGGATTCAAAGCTACCATCCCGAACAAGACGGGCACCCTGTTCTATCGAGAAGGAACGGGATCTTCGTTCTCGACGGCGATGTACAGCTCAGGGACGTGCACGGGCGGGAAGCGACTGCTGGCCGTCACCGCTGCCGTGGGGAGCACCGAAACGATCACGCTGACGGGTGTCTCGATGGCGACGACCGCGGAAAGCGGGAACGTCCTGGAAGCTGGGGCCGCCGCGAAAGTGTACGTCCGCAACAATGTCCTAACGGGTCCCGTGGAACTTGGTCGCACGGGGACTGCGGCAGAAAAGGTGGGCAACAACTGGTACGGTACCCCCGACACGATCCTCGCTCAGGGGAGCGGGATCATCCCCACATGCCATGTATACAAGAACAACGCAGAATCGGCCAACGAAGAAAAGGCAGGCAAGACGCAGACGGCGGAACGCGACCAGCAGTCGCTCGAATACCTGCTCACCAGTGGCACGCCCGTGATAGGGCTGGAGAAAATCCCTCCCTATATGGTCGTCAACTTCATCGCCGTGTATGTCTACGCCGTGGAGAGCATCCCAGCTGACCGCGAACATCTGTTCATGGCACTCCTCAACGAAGAAGGCAAACAGCTCGGCATCACCGCCGACTACACATCGGCGACGAACACGCCCATGACGGCCATCAACATGCGCGGCCTATACCTCACCACACCGTGGCAGAATGGGCCGAACTGGATCAACGTGCGCCCGCTCATCTGCGAGACCGTTAGTGGGGGCACGTGCATCTCGATTGCAGGGCGAGAAGGCAAATCGGTGATGCAGGTGCCCCCCACACTGGGCGCGACCGGCAACACGGGGCAGAAAGCGCCGGGCGAACTTCCATCGACCGTGACCGTATCCAGCGCGATCAAGCGCCCCTACTTCGTGCTCGGGTAGGTCTGCCGCTATGGGTGATGGCCGGCTGAGGGGTCTGCCCAAAGTGCATAGAGCCGCCAGGCTTGGAGGGCCGGACTGCTGGCTCCAAGTGTGACGGGCGCGGATCATCCGTCCATGCCCCGCGTGGGGGGATGGTCTGGATCTGGGCCGACTGGGCGGGTTGGGTGCGGGCGTGCCCGCGAGCAGTAGAGGGCGTGGTGACGCAACCGTGATATCTGTATGATTCCGCCCATCGAACGATCCAAAGGTCGCCGGCTCCAGCCGTGCGGGCCAACGAGCCGAGGTGAGCAGATGAGCGAAGTAACCAGTGTCAATGGTAAAACCGGAGCGGTGACCTTGGCCGCGAGTGATGTTGGGGCGGTCCCGACATCGGAGGTCGGGCAGCCAAATGGCGTGGCGTCGCTCAACAGCGGCGGCAAGCTGCCGGAAGCCCAGCTGCCGAGCTCGGTGGTAGCCAGCAGCCAAGGCAACTTCATCCCACTCAAGCAGTATGACCCCAAATGGGAACCGGGGCACGACTCGACCAAAGCACTCGAAGAAGCGATAGCAGCAAGCGTCGCCGCCGGCGGTGTACCGATCCTGCTCCCGGCGGGTGAAGGGGAAATCAACGGCGAACCCAAGCTGCCGAAGAACCTCTCGTGTCGAATCGTGATTCGCGGCGCAGGGCGTGGCAACACGATCGTCAAGCTTACGAGCGCTCCATACTTACTCAGCTACGTCAAAACGGTAGCGGGAGACACCATTGGCGACGTTGACCTGAGCGACTTTACGATCAACGGGAACAACGTCACGGGCGGCGGCAGTGTCATTCTCGAACAGTCAAACGAATGTCGTGAACAAGTCAACGTCGTCAATGTACGTGTCAGGCGTGTGAACGTCATTAACGTTCCCGGGCCTGCCACATCTGCCAATCGTCACGCGCTTCTGATCCAGTCCTACCAGTCATTCCCGAACCAGGCCCTGAACAAGATCGAAAACATCGACATCGGCGAAGTCGAAATCGAAGGGTGCCAGGGCGGCGTCACGATCATGGGAGAAAGCACACAGACGCCTTTCCCGATTAATGTGCGGATGAGACATATCCTCATCGAGGACGTTCTGCACGAAGTGGCCTCGACGGCCATCGAAGACCACAACTGCGCCAACGTGCAGGTCGGCCAGAACGCCTGGACCGATCAGCCGGAGACGATCGTAGTCAGGCGTATCCGTGGGGTGAACTCAAGCGACGTGGGGGTTGAGCTGGACGTGCCCTGCGTGTTCGATCAGTTATCTGTCACCAATGCCTACAACGAGGGCCTCCTGCTCAACACTTTCAACCCAGCGGCTACGGGCTCCCCGGTCGTCACCAAAACGGCTGCTGTGGTCAAAAGCGGGGAATCGCTTATCAAGGTTGCGTCCAGCGCGAATTTCGTTGTGGGGCGCCAGATCGTGTTCTACGCCTCGGGTGTGGCTAGCTGCGAATGCCGAACGATAAAGGCCATTCCCGGCAGCGAACACATTGAAGTCACCGAAGCGCTCAGCACCGAATGGGCCGAAAGCAAATGGATCAGTCAGGTTGATGACATGGATGCCATTGCGTGGAAAGGTGGCACCGTCACCATCTATCATACAACCACAATGACAAACGGCAATAATCGGGGGATCGTTTTCCAGAACGCGCAGAACGTGATCCCCTGCTCCGGTATCTCGATAGCCAATCCTACTGTGATCGACACCAGCACTGGCCATGCGACACAGGTCTTCTGTCAAACAGGCACGTCGAAAAGCGCATCAGGCAGCCCGCGCTTCATCAAGCTCGGGAATCTCAAAGTAGACAAGAAGAACCTCGAATACGGCGAATCTTCTACGCTCATCTACAGCCCTGTTAGCTTCGAAATGAAGGCGCCTGCTCCGCCGATCGAGATCAAAGCCGAAATCTCGGTCGAAGGAAACGGCAACACTGGCAGCGGCAAAATACAGGGACGGTGTCTGAACTTCAGCAGCACCCGGGCGATTCTCGACCTGGACGTTGTGACGCGCTGGAGAACGAAAACCAACGGCACCGAAAAGGTCTATGGCATCGGCCTCAACCAAGCGACTGTTGGCGACCTGCGAGGTCGCGTGCGTCACCGTTGGCTGCCGAGCAGGATCGAAGAAGGTGGCGGGGCTTTGGTTGGGATCGCGTTCGGGAAGGGATGCGCCTTTTCGTCGCAGGGCGATGCCCTGACGTCTTCGCAGAGCCCGTTGACGAAGCTGACCTCTGCTGCAGTCGCAGAAGCGCTGGTGCTCGAAGTGGAATCGACCGAAGGCTTCGCGGAAGGCCAGGCGATAGTGGTGGATTCGCTGAGCACGGCCAAAGCCGAAATTTACCTGATTTCATCGGTGAACGAAGCGGAAAAAAAGATCACCGTGTGCAAATCCGGCAACAAACCCGGGATGGCCGCAGAACACGCAATAGGGGCAGCTGTCTCATTGTTGCGGAGCATGGTTGTGGAGGACTGCGACTCGACCGCGCTCAACTCTACGGGTCCCTCGCTGGAATTCGAAGACGGCAAAGTCGCGGTGCGCGCGATGACCCGCGGCTACCAATTCACCACGCCAGAAGCACCCGAAGTGATTACGCCGCCCGAAACCACCAAAGTGTTCTGGGGAGCCTACAAAGGCCGCTCGGGCGTGATCTCCGTGATAGGAGGCACCGTGACGCTTGTCGAATCAAGCCCGAACGGCAAAAGCTTCTACAAAGTCGCTGGCGGTACAAACGTGCAGTTTCACGTCAGCCCGGGCGACTTCTGGACCATTACATACTCTAGTGCGCCGACGGTCACGTTCATCCCGGACCGCGTGTAGGACCGCCGCTATGCGTGACGGCCGGGTGAGCAACCGGATGACGGTGGCCGTGCCGCTGGCCGTCCATGGATCGGGACCAATGTGGCGAGCGGCCGAAGCTGAGCCTGGGATAAGTCCGGCCGCCTCGTGAGTCTTCAATGTGGCTCGCGGGAGAGATCTCTCGAGCAGGCGCTGAGCCGTACCGCTCTGTGCGAACCGGTCGCCCAGCCTGGGCGACCATGAACGACCTTGACGGCTGCCCATCCAGTTCAAATGCGACACCCACTCCGGGACGGAGTACTGCACGCTCACGCGGATCCTTGGTATCACAACCTGTCCCCTGGGGAGGTCAACCCAACCGCCATCTGGTGGAAGAACGATGCTCCATCGTGCGTATTTGGTACGTATGACCTGCGACCTTGGCCTGTGATCGTCGCGGGCGTCTTAGCTACGACAGGGGGAAGAAGCGATGCGCCGAACATGTGCGGTAGCGATCATCTGCGTGCTCTCGCTGCTTGCGACGGCTGCGCAGGCGCCGGCATCGGAAGAAGTGTTCGGGTCGAGCCTGACCAACTCGGGCGGGAATCTGCGTACGGGGTGGTATCCGAACGAGCCGACGCTCACGCCGGAACTTGTGGGCGGCGGCACGTTTGGCAAGCTGTGGACAACCCCGGTCACCGGCCAGGTGTATGCGCAGCCGTTGCTGGACGACGGGAAGCTGTTCGTGGCGACCGAGGAAAACAACCTCTACGCCCTGAACCCGGCGACTGGCGCGCAGGAATGGACCGAGAACCTTGGCGAACCGTGGAATCCGGAAGAAGTCGGCTGCAAGGACCTCTTCCCTGATGTCGGTGTGACCTCCACGCCCGTGATCGACCCGGAAACCAACGTCGCGTACCTGACGTACAAGACCTATCGCGAAAAAGGAAAAGAACCAGAGTGGTTCATGGACGCCGTCGGCGTCGCAAACGGCGAACAGCAGCCGGGCTTTCCGGTGCTGCTGAATGGAAAAGCCCAGAACGCGTCCAACCAGCAATTCCGTCCCGAGGCCCAACTGCAGCGCCCGGGGCTGTTGCTGATGGGAGGGGTCGTGTATGCGGCCTTCGGCTCCGACTGCGACCGCCCCAGCTGGCAGGGCTGGGTGTTCGGGGTCTCGACCGAAGGAGCGGTCAAGGCCCGCTGGGTCGGGGATGAGACCGGCTATGGCGCCGGCATCTGGCAGTCGGGCGCGGGACTCACCTCCGACGGCCCGGGCACGATCCTGCTCAGCACCGGCAATGGCGGTGCCCCCTCGACCCCGACGCCTGGCGACGAACCGCCGACGAACCTTGGCGAGTCGATCGTGCGGCTGGACGTCCAGCCAGATGGCTCGCTGAAGCCGGTGGACTTCTTCGCCCCCTACAACGCCACCTACCTGGACACGTGGGACGCTGACTTCGCCTCGGGCGGTGTGACTGGGCTGCCCAATGAATACTTCGGCACACCCTCCATACCGCACCTCGCGGTCGCGGTTGGCAAGGACGGCTACGTGTATCTGCTCAACCGCGACAACCTCGGGGGGATCGGCCAGGGTCCCTCGGACTCCGACGACGTCGTCCAGCGGATTGGCCCCTACGGCGGCGTGTGGTCGCGCCCGGGCGTATGGCCGGGGGAAGGCGGCTGGGTCTACATACCGACGGCCTCAGGCGGTACGAGTACTGTGGGCTCCTCTGGCAATCTCCGCGTCTACCAGTATGGTCTCTCTGGCGCCGGCACGCCGACACTCTCACTCCAGGCCACCTCATCCGAAGCGTTCGGCTTCTCCTCCAGCGCACCGATCATCACCTCCGACGAAACCATCCCGGGCTCCGCGCTCGTGTGGATCGTGTGGGCCCCGAACGGCACCGGAGAAGGCGCCCAGCTGCGCGCCTACGACCCGATCCCGGTGAACGGCGAACCGATGATGCTGTGGAGCTCGCCGATCGGCATCTCCTCGAAGTTCGCGACGCCCGGCGTGGGGGCGGGACGGCTCTACGTGGGCACCCGCGACGGCCACGTGATCGCGTTCGGTTCGCCCGTCACCCCCATCCTGAGCGGCTCTCCAACCGCGTTTGGAACGACGACCGTTGGGGACTCCGCTGAAAGGACGTTGATGCTCACGGCGACCGAACCGTTGACGCTCTCGAAACTCGAATCGAGCTCCTCCCAGTTCACGCTCGGCACGCCCTCGCTGCCGCTGCCCGCGGAACTCACGACGGGCCAGACGATCCAGGTTCCGATCACCTTCTCACCGACTGGGTCGGGGCCGATCGGCGGAATGGTGACGGCTACCACGAGCACCGGCAAGACGGCGAGCTTCGGGCTCTCGGGCACCGGCAGGGTGGCGGGCCCCAAGCTCGAAGTATCGCCGCTGGTCGTGACCTTCGACGGCACGGCCATCGGCGAACACGCCTCGGCGGGTGCAACCTTCCGCAATGTCGGAGCCTCGCCGCTGACGATCGAAAAAGTGAAGCTGCCCTCGGCTCCGTTCGGCGTCGAAGGCCCTCCCGTGGCCGGCGCGACAATCGAACCGGGTGGCTCGATCACGGTCACCGTCACCTTCAACCCGACGGAAGTGGGCGCGTTCAACGGCGAAATCGGCCTGGAAACGAGCGGCGGCAACGAAGCGGTTGGCCTCTCCGGCGCCGCCGGCCTGCCCGGGGCGTTGGAGGTCAAGGAAGAAAAGGTCGAATATGGTCCGGTGTACACCGGCTCCAGCGAGTCCAAGAGCTTCACCGTCACGAATACCGGCGGCACGTCGGTTGAAATCACGAAGTCCAAGCCGCCGGTGGGAGGCGCGTTCGAAGCCACCACATCGCTGTCGGAGGGAACGACGATCAAGCCCGGCGAAAGTGTGACCGAGACGGTCAAGTTCACGCCTACGGCAGCCGGACCGGCGAGCGGGGAATGGCCGATCAATGGCAAGGATGCGACGGGGCTACACGATGTGCAGTTCAGCGGCATCGGCGTCGTCCCCCCAATACTGACCGGCTCGCCGGTCGTGTTTGAAGCGACGACCATCGGGGACTCCGCCGAGAAGACGCTGACGCTCACGGCGACCGAACCGCTGACACTGTCGAAACTCGAATCGAGCTCCTCGCAGTTCAAGCTCGGCAAATCCTCCCCGCCGTTGCCGGCGAAGCTCACGACGGGTCAGACGATTCAGGTTCCGATCACCTTCTCACCGACTGGACCGGGGACGATCAGCGGAAAAGTCACTGCGACTTCGAGCACGGGAAAGACCGCGAGCTTCGAACTTTCCGGCACCGGCGTCGTGGCCGCCAAAACACTCGTCCAACCGCTAGCCGGGGGCCTCGGGAAGCCAAAAATCTCGGAGGCCAAAACGCCACGCTTTTCCGGCGCCCAGTTGGCGAGCGCGGTGTTGGCCACCATCAACGCGAGCAGGGTCAGTGTCGGTGTGAGATGCCCGGTCGTGGTGAGCAGCTGCACCGGGACGATCACGCTGCGGCTGCTGATACCCGCCAGAACCGCGAAAGGCGCCCACTCCAAAGCGTACAAGAAGCTCGTCAGCCTGGCCGTCGCCGAGGGACGGTTCACCATCCCGGGGGGACGAGTGGGCACCGTCAGGCTGCGCCTTTCGAGCAGCGCGCGCTCTCTGCTCGCCCGTGTACACGTGCTGCGAGTCCAGGCGACCGTCGCCTCGCGCGATCCAGCGGGCGAAACATACACCGCGCAGGACAGCGTCACGATCCGTATGTTGAGGAAGACCCTTGTCCGGAAGGGGCCGAGAGGGCTGGCTAGCCTCGTGTGAGGATGACTCGCAGCACCGCGCGACGTGCGGGACATTCTTGCTCCCCACTGGAGCTGGCCTGTGATCCGGGAGCCCCAGCATCGAAGGGCCCGGACTGACATGAGTCCAGTGCAACGCCCCTCGCCTTGAAGCTCCGGGTGATCGTCCGATGAAGCATCGACATGACGTTCGCAAGAAGACTTGCAGCCGCCGCGGCGACGGCAATCCTCGCGTGCCTGCTGCTCGCCGGCTTCGCCGGCGCTCATGGCTCGCGGCCCGACCGGTCTCGTGCGGTCGCCTCGGCCGCGGCACGCGGGGTCTCGGGGCGAGCGGCCTCCTCCTCGCCCGCTGCCTGCAAGGCGTCGCGAGCCAGTGACCGCAAGGGATCCCGTCGCCGCAGACACCGTCACGGCCGCGGGGCGTCCGCGAGCAGATGCCCGGCAGCGGGATCTAAGGTGGCTGGCGGGCGCAAACTGCCATCAGGCCGCCACAGCTCCTCGGCCAGGGTGGGGGACGCCGCCGATCCAGCTGAAGTGCCTCCGACGATCGAGAGCGACGCCCCTTCACTGAGCGGCAGCCTGGAAGGTGCCCTCGGTTACGAAGCTGCAACGAGTTCCCTTGGGGGTGGCTCCGCCGGCCCGCGTGAGCACCAGGGCGGCTCTTCGCAAGAAGGCGGCAGCGCCTCCCCGAGCGGCGGGGGCTTGGGCGCCTCAGAAGGAAGCAGCTCCGGTTCCCCGGGAGAAGGGAGCCCGGGCACGGGAGAAGAAGGTGGCTCGGGGTCGCCCAAAGAAGAACCTGGTTCGACTGGGGGTTCGGAAGCTGGTTCTGGCTCCTCCGGAGGGGGTGCCGGCACCTCGAGTGGTCCGGAAAGTGGTTCGGGGTCGTCGAGCGCCAGTGCTCCGCCAGAACCTCCCGCGCCGTTACGCTTCTTCTCCCCCACCAGCTTTTGGAATGAAACCGTGCCTGCAGATGCAGCGTTGGACCCGAGTTCGGCTGGGGTGATCGGCGCCTTTGACGGAGAAGTCGCAACAACGGAGGACAAGAACAAAGGTACGCCCGGCATCCTCACGACCGCGTGGTCTGTTCCGATCTACACGGTGCCCGCCGGTCAGCCGAACGTAAAGGTCACGCTCGAGGGCTCCTCGTCGAAGGTCACGCTTCAGAAAGCGTGGGAAGCCGTTCCGTTGCCGCCGGGTGCTCAGCCCGCGGCCGGCACCGACAAACATCTCGTGTTGTGGCAGCCGAGTACAGATCGGCTGTGGGAATTCTGGCGTCTGGAAAAAACAGGGGAAGGTTGGCAGGCAGCGTGGGGAGGTGCGATCGAAAAAGCGTCGTCTAGCTCGGGCGCCTACGGTTCTGAAGCGTGGGCTGGTGCGACGCAATGGTGGGGAGCGAGTGCGTCTTCGCTGTCGATCGCGGGTGGGTTGATCACGTTGGAAGATTTTGAACGGGGTGAGATCAATCATGCTCTGGCGATCGGGATCCCCAATGTGCGCGCCGGGGCCTATGCTTCGCCCGCCAGGCGGGACGATGGGAAATCGACGAGCCCGCTGTCGCTGCCGGAGGGTGCTCATTTGCGGCTTGATCCCAGTCTTGACTTGGCTGCGTTGCATCTCCCGCGGTTGACGCTGATGATCGCCGAAGCGGCTCAGCGCTATGGGATCTTCGTCAGGGATGAGGCGGGGAACGTTGTCTTCTATGCGCAGGACCCGATCCCAACCGGGGTCGAACCGTATACTGGCCCTCACGGCTACTTCGAAGGGAAGACCACCGGCCAGCTCCTCGCATCCTTCCCTTGGAGTCACCTGCAGCTGCTCAAAATGAATCTGCACAGCAGCTCGTGAGGGTGTGCGGCGTCTTCGAGGTTTAGTGGGGATACTGTCGGGGTACCTGAGCCCGCAGCTCATGCCTCGTCTACCAAAGCACCCCCACTAGATTGCCTCCAAAATGCGAAATGCCATAGCTCAACTTGCGCTTTGGATTGCGCTGACCCTTGTGTTTGGCGTGGTGGCCGGCTGCGGCGATACGCGGTCGCAGGCACTCGCAGCGAGCTACGGAACCCGGAGCGTGGGGGATAGCCCCGGATTATCTGCCACCCAGAGCCCGTTTCGTTTCTTCTCTCCCACGAGCTTTTGGAACAGGCCGATTCCTGCCAATCCTCGCCTGGATCCACGATCGACTGCGATCGTGGGCGCCTTTGACGAAGGAATCACGGCAGCGACGCAGATCCAAAGAGGCCCAGCTATCCTCGCGACCGGGTGGTCTGTTCCGATCTACACGGTGCCCGCCGACCAGCCGACGGTCAAGGTCATGCTTGAGGGTCAATCGTCTTCGCCTGCGTTGCAGGGGGCGTGGGATGCGGTTCCGTTGCCGCCGGATGCCCAGCCCGCGGCCGGCACCGATAAACACCTCCTGGTATGGCAGCCGAGTACGGAACGGCTATGGGAGTTCTGGCGGTTGGAACAATCCCCCGCCGGCTGGCAGGCGGCGTGGGGGGGGGCGATGCGGAACGTTTCCGCCGACTCTGGTGTCTATAGCCGGAACGCCTGGCCGGGCGCGAGTCGCTACTGGGGCGCCTCGGCCTCTTCGTTGTCGATCGCGGGGGGGTTGATAACATTGGAAGATCTCGAACGGGGTCAGATCAACCACGCCCTGGCGATCGGGATCCCCAATGTGCGCGCCGGGGTCTATGCCTCGCCCGCCCAGCGGACCGATGGGACTTCGACCAGCCCGTTGTCGCTGCCGGAGGGTGCTCATTTGCGGCTTGATCCCAGTCTTGACCTGGCTGCGTTGCATCTCCCGCGGTTGACGCTGATGGTTGCCGAAGCGGCGCAGCGCTATGGGATCTTCGTCAGGGATAGAGCGGGGAACGTGGCTTTCTATGCCCAGAACCCGATCCCAACCGGGACGGAACCGTATGCCGGCCCTCACGGCTACTTCGAAGGGAAGGCCACCAGGCAGCTCCTCGCTGCTTTCCCTTGGAGCCACCTGCAGCTGCTCAAGATGAGACTGCATCGCACTTCGTAAGGGCTGGCGCGGTGTCTGGGGACCCGCTCTCATCGACTACCATGCGCTGAACTTTTGATGTCCAGCTCCCAAGCCGAACGGCGGTTGATCCTGCTCAGCGCCGGAACTACCGCACGCCGACAGGGAATGCTCGAGCATGCCGGGCGCCTCATGGGCGAAGTGGACTGGTCGCGGCTTGTGGAGACGTTGGACCGGCGAAGGCTGTTGCCCACCTTGGGTCCGCGTATCCTGGAGCTGGCGGGTCGGCGCGTGAGCGATGATTTTGCCGCCGCAGTGGAACAGGCGATAACTGTAGGGCGTCGGCGCGGAGCCTTCCTGGAGAGCATCTCCCTGCGGGTGATGGCTGCGCTCGCCGGCGTCGGAGTCCGCTCCGCTGCGTTGAAGGGCCCGTTGCTGGGAGAGGCGATCTATGGAGATCCCGGCCGGCGTATCTCCAGCGACATTGATCTGCTTGTGGCACCGGAGCAGTTGCAGGCTGCGGTCGAGGTCGTTCGTGGATTTGGCTACGATGCTCCGACCGACTACATCGAACGCAATGGGCTGCCTCGTCTGCACTTCGCTCTTGTACATGGGCACGGGGAGTTACCACCAGTCGAGCTCCACTGGCGCGTCCACTGGTACGAGCGGAGCTTTGCGTGCGAGCGATTGTTGCCTCCTACCTGCGACCAGCAGAGCGGCTGGCGTCCCGCGCCGGTCGATGAGCTCGTCGCTCTCCTGCTCTTCTATGCGCGGGACGGCTTCATCGATCTACGCTTGGCCACCGACTTGGGCGCCTGGTGGGATGTGCACGGCGCCCACTTCCCGCCTGGTGCAGTCGATGAGCTGCTATGTGCCTATCCGGCGCTTACGCGCGTAACCCTAGCCGCGGCTGGAGCCGCCGAGAATACCGTTGGCTTGCCGGCGGCCCGAGTTATTGGCCACAGGCCCAAAATGGATCTTCGCGAGCGCATCTCTGTGCGGCTCGCCAACCCCAACCCGCGTTCCAGCCGGCCGCAGCTCTATGCCGACATGGGATTGATCGACGGACTGCTGATGCCCCGGGGGGGATTCCGCGCGTTTGTGCGCCGCCAGGTGATACTTCCACACGAGGTTCTGAACGAGCTCGACCGACGCGCGCCGAAGCAGCGGCCGAGATCGCCCATGCGTCGCAGTGTGGGCATGCTGGGCCGGTATGGTCTGACGATGACTCGTCTGATGCGCGCTCCCGAAACGCTGCGCTGAGGGCCAGAGAACTGTGGGGAGGCATGCGCCAGTGACACGTGTATACCACTTCGGGCCGAGCACCGATCACGTTGGAGGGATGGCATCGGTCATCGCGATGCTGGTCAGGCATAGCGTGGGCGCCGAGAGCGCCACAGCGGTGCCCACCTGGGTACCGCAATCGCATGTCAAATCCGGCCTGCTTGCTGCGCGGGCCGTGGCGCTTGTGCTCCGCCTTCCGCGTGGTACTGCGATCCACGTGCACATGTCCGAAGATGGTTCATTCCTACGCGAGGCAGCGGTCGTAGCCGCTGCCAGGGGTCGGCGCTTACCACGCATCATTACGATCCACGGTGCCGACTTCGTCGGCTTCAGTGAGCGCCGGCCGCGCTTGGTCAGGTCGGTGCTGCGCATGGCCAGTGCCATCACGGTTCTCAGCGACGTGGACCTCGCGGTGGCTCGGCGTTTGGCTCCGCACGTCCATTCGGAGCTCCTCCCAAACCCGATGCCGCTCGACTCGGCCTCTGGACCTGTCGCCGAGACTTCTGAGGTCGCGCTCTTCGCCGGCGAAGTGGGGTTGCGTAAGGGGGCGGACGTGCTGAGTCGGGCGTGGGAGATTGTCGCCGCCAGCAGGCCCTTGGCGAGGTGCCTCATCGTTGGTCCGGCTACCGAGCTTCGCCTTCCGGAGACAGAGCGGCTCGAAGTTCGCGAGCCAGTCGACACGGAGGGGGTCAAGAAGCTCATTCGTGAAGCGCGTGTCATCGCTCTTCCCTCTCGCGAAGAGGCTTTGCCTATGGTCCTGACCGAGGCGATGGCGGCAGGGAGACCGTTTGTGAGCACCCCGATCGGCGGCATAGCTTCTCTGGCGGAGGGAGGCCTCATCGTGCCCGTCGCAGACCACCGGGCGCTCGCGGAAGCCTTGATCGCCCTACTCGTTGATCCTAAACGCGCTCAAGCGCTCGGGTCCGCCGGGATGGAGCTCTGCCGCAAGAAGATGAGCCCCGAGGCGGTCGGTGCCCGCCTCAGGCAGCTGTATAACCGCTGACGGGCCCGCAGAAGACCGCTTTGCTCGCAAGATCTCGCATTCGATGAAAAGAATGCGATCTTTCCCCCGTTTGTAGCTCAAATCGCAGAGCTATCGAACGTTCTAGGCATGGGGGTCCAATGAGTAGCGGTCTGGTCGTAGTCGCAGGCGGTGGAGGCTTTATCGGGGGCCACCTTGTTGCCAACCTGCTGAGCGAGGGGCACCGAGTCCGATCGGTTGATCTCAAGCCGCTCGATGAGTGGTACCAGGTCCACGAGGACGCCGAGAACGTGGTTGCGGATCTCCGCTTGAAGGACGCCTGCGTGCAGGTGCTTGCCGGTGTCGACGATGTCTACAACCTGGCTGCCGATATGGGCGGGATGGGCTTCATCGAGAACAACAAGGCGCTTTGCATGCTCTCGGTTTTGATCAACACCCACATGTTGCAAGCTGCACAAGAGTGGGAGGTGCGGCGCTTCTTCTATTCGTCGTCGGCCTGTGTTTACGCCGCCGACAAGCAGACCGACCCGGACAACCCTGGGCTGAAGGAGAGCGATGCCTATCCGGCCCTGCCAGAGGATGGCTATGGGTGGGAGAAGCTCTTCAGCGAGCGTATGTGCCGGCATTTCCGCGAGGATTTCGGACTGCATACGCGCGTCGCCCGCTACCACAACGTGTACGGCCCTGAGGGTACGTGGCAGGGGGGGCGCGAGAAGGCGCCGGCGGCGATCTGCCGCAAGGTCGCGGAAGCAAAGCTCTCAAGCAGCGACGAGATCGAGATTTGGGGCGACGGGGAGCAGACGCGCAGCTTTATGTTTATCGACGATTGTATCTACGGGACGAAGACGATCCTCGACTCTGAGATCCTTGAGCCGATCAATCTCGGATCCAGCGAGATGGTTACGATAAATCAGCTCGTGGACATTGTCGAGGACATTGCGGGAGTCACCCTCAAGCGTCGATACGATCTGTCGGCCCCCAAGGGCGTTCGGGGTCGCAATAGTGACAACGCGATGATCCAGGAGCGATTGGGCTGGGAGCCGAGCATCTCACTACGTGAGGGACTCGAGAATACCTATGCGTGGATCTTCAATCAAGCCTCCGCGCTAAGCCTGGCGCGATAGCCTTGCATCTGCTCACGCGGCTTTGATCTGCTCACGCGGCTTTGGGATCTGTGGCACTGTGACGGTCGACAACATCGGTGAGCAAGTCATCGAACCGTTCCGCAAAGCCCGCTTGGGTGAAGTGTCGCTGCGCGTACTGATAAGCGGCGCGTCCTCGCACGGCGATCTCGGCCGGGGCACGCAGGATCTCCGCAAGCTTTTGCGGAAAGGAGTCAGGGTCGGAGCTATCTACCACCCAGCCGGCGTCAGACCTTTCCACAATCCGCGCGACCTCGCCGCTTGGGTTGACTGCCGCAAGAATCGGCAGCCCGTAGGCCATGTAGTTCATGATCTTCGAAGGGATGTTGAACTCAGCCCCCTCGTGCTGTTGGCTGACGAAGGCGATCGTCGCCGACTGAAGCTCCGTCTCGAGGCGCTCATCGTCGACGACGCCCGGCATCTCGACTCGGTCGGAGGAGATCTCAGACCGCGTGTCCTGTGCGGCCATGCCGTTGCCTGTGATCACAAAGCGGATCGGCATGCCGGCAAGTGCGTCAGACCGCTCGAAGGCCGCGACGAGCGGCGCCAGCCCCTGCGAGTAGCCGATGTTACCCATGCTCAAGATCCGGGGGGGCTCAGCATGGGGCCCAAAGTGCGGCTCCTTTTGTGGGTCCCGCGTGGCAGGATCATAGATCAACTGGATCTTGCTCCGGGGCACGTCCTTCCCAATCAGATTGTGCGTAAATGCCTCAGAGAGCACCACGATGCGGTCGGTGTGGCGGTAGGCGGCCGACTCCAAACGCCTCGAGGCGCGAATGACAACGCTCCCCTCATCCACGATGCCGCTCGAAGCTGCCCCGTCGGGCAGAATGTCATGCAGCCACAATACCCAGGGGGTGTGGCGCATGCGGGCGTTTACGATCGCTGGGAAAAGCGCCGGAAACGACGGGGACGCGGACACCAGAACATCAGAACGGGGCAACATCGGAAGCGCTGCGAATTGAGCACCCATGAACGAGAGCTCCTGGCGGTAGCGTTCGATTGCCGTATCACGTCCGATCCAGAGAGGAAGCCGAAGCACGGGGATTCCGTTACGTACCTCACGATAAGGAAGCACCCTGGATCCCCACACTGGCTCGGGATAGTGAGGGTGCGCAGCGATCACTTCGACGTGGTGTCCGCGGTCGTACAGGCCCTCTGCCCATACCCGGCTCACGGGTCCGATGCCGGTAGGCTCGGGATCGTAGTTGTAGCTCCAGAGCTGGATTTTCAAGGTCATTGTGGAAGAGTACACCACTTTCATGCCAAACGGGACTCCAGCGACACACACCCTTTACGGCACAGACCAGCCTGCAAGACGCTTTCTAAGCTCCCGCCATTGTCAGGCTATCGCTGTTTCTCATCATGTCTGAATCCCTGATCACATCGATTATACCGACAAAGGACGAGGAGGTTCACATCGAGAGGTGTGTGCGGTCACTCCTACCACTCGGCCGAGTAGTAGTAGTCGATTCGGAGAGTACGGACGAAACTGTGGACCGTGCCCGGCGTGCGGGGGCGGACGTCTTTGTCCACCCATGGGAAGGGTATGCGGCACAGAAGAATTGGGCGTTCGAGAACACCAACGTGGATACACCGTGGATTCTGTTGATGGACGCGGACGAGTTTGTGACCGAGAATACCCGCAGAATGATTCGCGAGACTGCCGAAAGCGGAGATGCAATCGGATATTGGCTCCCCCGCAGAATGGTCTTTCTCGGACGTGAGATGCGATATTCATGGTGGTATCCCGATTTCCAGCTTCGGCTGGTACGTACTGGCATGGGTTCGTTCGAGCCACGATCGGTTCATGAGCATATTGCCATCGATGGCCCGGTCGAGGAACTCTGGGCCGACATCTGGCATGAGAATCTAAAGGGTTTGACCGACTTCGTCGAACGCCATAATAGGTATGCGACACTTGAGGCAGATGAGCTCGAGAGCCCAAGCCAGGACATTCGCGTGGGATCGTTTCTTGGAAACTGGGCGGATCGTCGTCGCGCCATCAAGTCGCGAATATGGATGCGACTCCCTGGGCGTCCGCTGATCCGTTTTCTATGGCTCTATATAGTCAAGCAGGGTTTCCGAGACGGGAGAGAGGGTCTCATCTATTGTGCTCTGATCTCATGGTATGACCTGCTCATCAACGCAAAGGTACACGAGCGCCGGATCGGGCTTCTTCCTACGCGCTATTCGACCCTAGAGCCCCATCCAAAGGCAGAGCGGTTGCGTATAGGTTAACGCACGCCCCGTTTGATGTTGGTAGGGCCTGCATGTTGGGTATGGTGGTTGCCCATACCGTCACGGGCAGGTGTTGAAGGGTCCCTGTAGGTGAGCCAGGTGATCTGGTCCCAAAGTAATGGATCGTGCTTGTGAGAGTCAGGCGGCTATGGGCTGTTGGTTGTGTAGCGTCTCATATTCGGTTGGTGTGAGCATTCCGAGTGCGGAGTGGCGGCGCTTGCGGTTGTGGAAGATCTCGAGGTACTCGAAGATCGCGTTGGCGAGTTCCAGCCGGGTGCGCCAGCGTTTGCGGTTCAGTAGCTCGGTTTGCATGCGCGCCCAGAAGGACTCCATCATGCCGTTGTCATAGGCGTCGCCGACGCGGCCCATCGAGAGTGCTAGCCCGGCGGTTTTGATGCGCTCACTGAAGGCCCATGAGGTGAATTGGCTGCCATGGTCGCAGTGTATGATCGTGCCGCTGGTGGGTTTGCGGTTCTTGACCGCCATCCCGAGCGCGCTGGTCACCAGGGTTGTTGCTTGTTGGCTGTCGATCGACCAGCCAACTACGCGCCGGGAATGGGCATCCAGGACGGCGCAGCAGTAGAGCTTGCCCTCCCTGGTGGGGTGCTCGGTTATGTCTGTGAGCCATAGCTGGTTAGGCGCGTCCCTGGCGAACTGCCGGGCGACCAGGTCGCTGGCGGGCGCCCTGTCGCTCCGCGGCCCTCGTCGCTTACGCTTGGGTGCCGGCAACCCCTGGATGCCGAGCCGGCGCATGGCCGCTCTCACGGCCTTCTGGTTGACCGTCATGCCGTACCCGAGCCGAAGCTCTGCGGTGATCCTGCGCTTCCCGTAGGTGCCGTTGGACGCCCGGTGGATATCGAGCACGAGATCCCCGAGCTGTCCTTGGCGTAGCTGGCGGATCGACGGGGGTCGCGTACGCCAGTAGAAGTAGCCCGACGGTGCGATGTCGAGCATCCTGCAGCACGCCTTCGCTGAGTGTCCCTGCCCGGCCAGGACCTCAATCACCGGGTAGATCCTTTTGGGCGTGCTGCCCGTCGTCCCTCCTGCTCCTCGAACAGCGCCGAGGCCTTACGCGTCAGCTCCAGTGCAGCTTCAAGCTCTTTGATCCGCGCCCGGGCTTCAGAGAGCTCAGCGCGCTCGCCGCTTCGGACGCCCGGCCGCTCGCCGAGGTCGACTTCCTCCTGGGCGATCCAGCGATAGACGGTCGCTTCAGCGACACCGAGCTCCTCAGCGACCTCCCGCGGCCTACGACCCCCCGCCTGGCACAACTCGATCACACGACGACGAAACTCCGGCGAATAAGACTTCGGCATGCACCTCTCCTTCGGGGAATCATGCCGCCCACCCTCTCACATACGCGGTCCATTACTCGGGGACCAGACCAAGGGCTTATGCGTGGTCTGGTTGGTGTTGGTTCTCTTTGGCTGCGTATTCGGCGGGTGTGAATCCACCGAGGGCTGAGTGTGGCCTGTAGGTGTTGTACTTGATGCGCCAGTCCTCGGTGATGACTCTCGCCTCGGTGAGGCGGGCGAACTCCTCGATGTTCAGCAGTTCGACGCGGAGGCGGTCGTTGAAGGACTTAGTCGCTCTCAAATGCGCTGCCTGCCCGGTGGCCCGGCGGCGCTTGTGGACTCTCACAGGCCGTCTGAGGCCCTCCTGGCGCCAGATCCGCCTGCGCTTGCGATTGATCGTCCAGCCTTCCCGGAGCAGGATCTCGTATGCTGTCTTCCAGCCCCACCGCGAGTGCTCTTTGGGGATCTCCCGTAGCCTGCGTGCCAGACGCTGATCCGCATCACACGGTGGCCGTGGCTGTCTGCGTTGCGTGGAGCGGTGCTGGTTCGCGACACGGCATGTTCTGCGCTCTGAGACCCCGAAGCGCTCCTGCAGGGTGTCGACGGCTCTACACCGGCGGCCCGGGGTCAAAGTTTCCCTCCGCCAGCTCCTTGAGCGTGTCGATATCCAGCGCTGCTCAGCGACGAGCTTCTTCAACCGCTGGTTCTCGCCCCCGAGCTGCTTCAGGCGCCCAGCTCATCGGCCTTCATCCCGCCGTACTGCGCCCGCCAGCGGTTCCACGTCGCCTCGCTGACCTCCTGTTGGCGGAGTACCTCCACGAGCTCGCCGCTCTTGTTCAAGAGCCGCCTGCTCCGGTGTATGCCTGCGTCGCTTCACGATCGTGTCCCCCTTCCATCCCATCACGGGAAACACGACCACGTACCCAGCCTGGATCACTTCACGGGGACCCGTCAGTGTCGGGCGAAATGATCCGTCAATTGCATTCTGCTTTACTTGCTCTTCTGAGGGCTAAGGAGGAAAAGATTGATGCACGGACGCCGATCCGCTTGGCCGTTAGCTGGTGTAGCCACACATTCCAAATGATTAGACTGATCGTAGTTGCGCTCGCCGCCCCATCGAGGCCGAAAGCCTTGACGCCCGCATAGCAGGCTGCAATGTTAAACACAGAAACTATGCCGTAGACACGCGCCATGTCGTTCTGATGTCCTGTCATGCTCAAAAGATAACCTACAGCGCCGCATCCAGCGTTTACCAACTGTCCCGCAAGCAAGATGAGAAGTGCTCCTTCGGCGGCGACGAATGCGGGCCCAAATAGTCCGAGCACATAAGGCGCGAGCAAGGCAAGTCCTACAGCGATTATCAGCGTTGGCCAGAATACCCACTGTGCGGAGACAGTCGCAAGTCGCTGTAATCCCGTCTGATCTCTCTTTGCCCAAAGTTCGGCGAACAACGGCGCAGCGACGGCACCAAATGCGACAAGCAAGTAGCCGACCAGTGCAGCCGTCTTCGATGCCGCCGAGTAAAGGCCAGCATCTCGCACTCCACGCACAGAGCCTACGAGCAGAATATCTGTCTGTCCCAGCACGATTTGAAAGCCCGCAACCAAGAACAGGGGTGCAGATACCCGTAGCCATTTGCGATTATCGTACGTTACCAGTTGGGGTGTTTCTCCATATTGAAAGACCTTGCGGACAAGTCGGGACTGCAAAAGGGCTACCAATACGAATGCGGCAAGAGTTACTACAAGCCCGGTAGTGGCCGTTAATCCCCGTGACGTATACCATATGGCGCCCGCGGCGAGCAAGATGAGTAAAGGGCGTATGACGAGAGAGGGAGCAAATGCTCCTATGACCCGTCCCCCTGCTCGTATGATTGCAGCATCTAGGTTAATTAATGCTCCGACCGGAACAAGCCATACTGCGAGTATTACAGCGGTGAGGTTTTTGTTTGGAGTAAATACAAGGGCAATCAATGTTCCGATAATCACCACGACGAGGCCGGTGGCAAAGGTTACGCGACGACTCAACCGCACTATCCCGCGCAATCGGTCATCGTAACCGTGTGCGCGATATTCGGGAATAAACCTTAGAACGGACATCGGAAATCCAAGGCCAGCGAGGAGCGCGAGGGTGGTTACCCACGCTATCAGGTATGCGTAAGTACCAAATTGTGAAAGTCCCATCCAGCGTGCAAAGGCCACCTGTGATATGTATCCGAGGCCTGCTCCGAGGCTCTGGATCACGAAAGCAAAGATCGCTCCTCGCGCGAGACGCACCAAGAACCTACGACCCACCGTCGATTCCTCCGGCTTATGGGGTTCGGTCTCCGTAAGCGGCGGCGCTTTGTTAGGTGTGGCTTCAAGCACTGCTTCGCAGAAGGTAGCCATACCTGGTCAACAGGGGCCACGTTATCGCTGTCACCCACCGGCGATCACGCGGACGCATGGCACGTCGCCATTCGTCGTCGAGTTGAATAGTGAGCGAACCGTGCTTGAACCGCATGGGATTGCCGGATACCGTGTGTGCTGGCTCAAGCACGATTTTTCGCTCGGCGATCCCACTCGGTCGTACGTGAATCCAGTCGTAAGGCAAAAGTATCTTCGACAGGGCCGCGTCGGGATTTGCCACGAAATCCTCGTATCGCAAGCGGCAATAACTCGCGGATGATTGTGAAAGCAGTTCCGCGATCGTATTGTGCATCATCCATTGCGTAGCACTCGTCTTAACATGTGCGATTGGCATATTCTCCGCGGTCCAGTGGATCTCTGGACGTCTGCGGGCGCGGGTCCAGGAGAATGCAACAGCGCGAGGGTCGCGGACGAGATGTACGACGTGAAGTTCGATACTAGGTATCTGCGATAGGATCAAACCGTGCGTTGGATCACCACTTGAATCTACGATTACTCGATCGCGTGATACTTGCAGTATCCCCTGGTAGAGGCGCTCGATCAACTGGCTGTATATATGTAGTGCTGCTCGATGGAATGCGGGCCTGTGTGACTGAAGCAACCATGGGGCAGAACGAAGATCGTCAAGGGATCGTTGAAGGCTGGCAGCGGTTGCGGCTTCGACTTGGGCGGCTTCTGTGCCAAAGACTCCGCGGGAAATCTCTCCCCAGAAGGCACAATCATCAAAGGGCAAACCGCAGCCGCACAGCTGGTTTTCCCCAAACGATCGTTCCCATATATAGCGCAACTCTCCAGCGGAACAAAAGCCGTCGTGCATACCAATGATTCGGTCGAGAAGTGTGCTACCACTTCGCCCTGCACAAGCAATAAGCAATACCGGTATCTTGTGGCCCGGTTTCGTTTCGCTGCGAGATATCGCGCTAAGGTTGTTTGACATCTGCATATCATTAGGCCAGTTTACGGGTGATAAATCACGGCAGCCGCATCGCGAGAAACGCGTCATAGGTCTTTGGTAACAGAGTGCGAACTTGCGCGGCTACTCGCGATGCCAAAGACAAGGAGGAATGCCACAGCGAGGGGCGTAGCGGACAAGGTATTTTCAGTGATAGAGTATAATGCAAACGCTATTCCGGCCGCGGCAAGATCGGCGCGGATTTCTGGTGGGGAGCGTCGGATCGTTGAGACAAGCGTTGTTATCATGGTCGTAAGCAGTATGACGCTGCCTATGATGCCTACCTCAAGCAGCATGCGAACATACTCATTGTGTTGCGCGGTAAAGCCACTGGGGCTCCCAGGTATGTTACCAATAATAGGTCCCGCGCCGATCTGCCGACCAAAGGCGAGATTGACCTTCGCTTGTTCATATGCGAAGGCCCATGCTTGAAGGCGCCCCGAGGCGATTTCGTGGACTACGGCACCTCGTGCCGAGTCGTAGACGATCGCTTTTTCGTTGCGTTCCTCCAGTCCAGGCACGAATATCGCAGCACAGGCGATAGCAGCTATAGCGGCGATCCCTAGCTTTGCCAAGCCAGTTGCATTTCTGGTCGATAACTGGCGTCTTCCGAATCTGACTAACGAAGGTAGTGCAATTATCCCTAGGGCAATGATCGCGCCGCGAGTAAGGGTGCCAGCAAGGATGACAGTGTCCGCGAATCCGATCCACTTGGCTGATTTCCACTGCTCTCGACGATATAACGTCAGGCACGCGACGACTGCGCAGACACCAAGAGTGCCGAGCCAGGCCGTGATCGTGGCGCCCTCCAGGCGGGGGGGTGAGCTATCCTCAAAAAGGCGAAAAATCCCCAGTGTTTGCAGAAAGGCGCCAGCCAACACGCTAATAATCGGCACCCAGGACAGCGTCTTAAGTAGGAAATGATCGCGGCGCCAGTCCCAATTGATGGCGAATACGAGCCAGCCTAGAGACAGCGTTGCCAGGCTAGCGGCTGTTTGGGATGAGGTCAGGCCGGGTAGGCGGGTGCCAAATGCCTCGGACAGTATCGCGACGGTCACGTAGGCGACCAGCGGCGCGCACTTTCTTGGGGCGATGCCACGCTTGAAAAAGAGAGGGAGAAAGCAGGCGTAGAGGACAAGCTTATAAGCTTCCGTGTGCGTGGCAAAAGTCGAGTGCTCTCCAAAGATTTTTGCTGGTTCGATGGCGAGAAAAACGATGCCTGTCGCAAAGAGGAGGACCGGCCTGGTCAATACGATAGCAATCGCCGAGCAGGCGACCAGCAACGCGATCGCGTCTGTGGGCGACTTCGTGACCATCGCACCGACAGCTAAGGAGGCTGTGGCCGCGAAGGCGAGGAGTAGTGAATCAGCCGATACGAAGCGCTTGAGTCTGATGTGTGAGGGTGGCTTCATCGAATTGGTGTAAGGGGCTAGCGACTAGTGACTGTCACGGTAGAGTGGGAGCAGGGAACAAGCGACCGTGATTGTGGAGTCGCGAGCAAGATGACTGCTTGGCTTTGAGAGCTAGGCATGGATGTGGACGATTGGTCACTGTGAGCCCCGAGCTATGGCGATCTATGGTGGGGACAGACTTGCCGATGCAGTCGTCAGACGTTGCCGACGGCGGGTCGTTAGCCTGTGTGTATGCGCTCGTAAGGGACCACACGCCTAGGGTGAATATGCGAGGTTACGTAGGACACGCCAGGGCGGCACTCTTGGCACTCGGGGGCCTCGCCCTGTTTCGGAGTTGCTTCTGCGGTCATAGCAGCAGTCGGATGACCCGCACGGCACTCGCCTTGCGGTCGCCGTGCCCACCACGGTCACCGCGCCCAGCATATACGCCCCGAGGGAGCGCCGAGGGGTAGAGTCGTCTGCTCATGGGTATACAAGGTCGGATAGCCTACAACGCGCTGGGCCGCGGACTTCTTATGCCGCGATCCCGAAAGTTTCCACGCGTGAGGACGGTTTGTAGGGCAATAGACCCGTAGCGATCTTGGGGGATACGACAACGTGCAGCAAGACTCCGAAGGACTTGATCTCGAGCAGGCTCTGCGTGTCGTGAGGCGACGCGCACCGTTGATCCTGCTCTGCTTCGCTCTTGCCGCGGGCGCGGCCTTTGGGCTCTCCAAGCGCGAGACAAAAAAGTTCACAGCGACCGCTTCGCTGACCTTCAGCAGCAACTCCCTCAGCCAGCAGATCGCTGGCCTGCTGCCGAGCAACAGCAACAATCTGTTGGCTCAACAGGACAGCAATCTCGAACTCGTCAGGAGTGGCAACACGGCGACGAGGACCGCGAGCCTACTGGGTCACGGTCTGACCGGCGAAAAGGTTGCGGGCAGTGTGAGCATAGCTGGTGTGGGAGAATCGGAGGTGGTCGATGTGTCGGCCACGGCGACCTCTCCGGCGCTATCGGCCGCGATTGCGAACACCTACGCACGCCAATTCGTCAAAGAGCAGCAGCGGGCCAATCGCCAATACTTCGCGTCGGCACTGGCGCTCGTGAAAAGGCAGCTCGCTGGGCTCTCCCCTGCACAGAGGGTTGGTCCGGATGGGCTCAGCCTCGAGAACCGAGCACAGACGTTGACCCTTCTGTCAGGGCTGAACTACGACAATGTTCAGGTCGCTCAAGAAGCGCTGCCACCCACCAGCGTCTCCTCGCCGAAGACGTCGAGAAACGTGCTTATCGGCGGGGTTCTGGGGCTGCTCATAGGTCTTGGCCTCGCCTTCGTGCTCGAGCGCCTCGACCGCCGGATCAAGAGGCCCGAGGATCTTGAGGAGATCTACCGGCTACCCATGCTTGGCATCGTCCCCGAGAGCAGCGCTTTGGCGGTATCGGTGCGGCGCCGCAGGGGCGGGCGGACGGTCCTACCGTCGGCGGAGGCCGAGGCTTTCAATCTGATCCGCGCCCACCTGCGCTTCTTCAACATCGATCGTGACCTGCGCACGATTCTAATCGCTTCGCCCGCGCAGGGCGATGGCAAGACCACGATCGCTCGCCAGCTCGCCGAGGCGGCGGCGAGGCTTGGCTCGCGAGTGCTGCTAGTGGAGGTGGATCTGCGCCAGCCGACGCTCGCCCAACAGTTCGACCTTCAGTCCGGACCGGGGCTTCCCGATGTGCTGATTGGCACAATCCCGATGAATGAGGCGACCGAATCAGTTGATGTGCAGGCGCCCCCCGGCGAGGGGATCGCGGGGCGGAGGCTGGATGTTCTGGTTGCCGGTGCCATCCTGCCCCCGAACCCGGGCGAGCTGCTCGAGAGCCGCGCGATGGCTGCGGTGCTGGACCAGGCGAGGTCGGCATATGACTTCGTTGTGATCGACACGCCGCCGCTCACCGCCGTGTCGGACGCGTTTCCGCTACTCACCAAGGTTGACGGTGTCGTGATCGTCGGCAGGGTCGGGCACAGCCGACGTGATGCCGCGGAGCGACTGCACCAGGTACTCGCAAGCAGCGGCGCGCCGTTACTAGGAGTCATCGCCAACGGCTCGAAGTTTGGCGACCATGGCTCTTACGTCTACACAAGGGCTGATAGATCCTCCCCACCTGCCGTCGTATCGAGCAACGGGGCCGGCCCGTCCGAGCGCGTCCCCACTGTGAGAACCTGATCTTTCCCAACTCGACGTCGACTGCTCGCCAGTTCCCATGGGTGCCTGGGATTTAGGTCTCGGATCGCCCTCGAGATTGCCTGCCGAGCAGTAGTCCCGCATGCTGAGCGCCCAAGCGGCTCCTCAGAGTCCGCGCTGTCCTGCGAGGGGAGCTGCAAGGAAGGCGTCGACTGTTGCGCGGCAAACTCCATCCACCATTATTGGCGATAGTCAATAATCTACGATAGAGCCGATGAAGCGCAGCGCAAACCCATATACCCCGGGAGCGGGCAAGCGGCCGGCGAAGCTGGCGGGCCGCGACGCGGACCTCGAGAACTTCGGGCTGCTGCTGGAGCGCTTGGCCGCCGGCAGGTCGGAGCGAAGTCTGATCTATGCGGGCCTGCGCGGTCTTGGTTCACACTGCACCTCCCTGTTTACTGGTTGATCATTCGGTCCAGTTGGGCGCCGGGGACCTCGATTCTTAGGCCCTTGCGGTGTCCTTGAGTGACTTGGACCGCTCGTAGCTCGCCGCGTTGGACCTTGTGCAACACGGTCTGGCGGGCGCAGCCGAGTAGTTGTGCGGCTTGGTTGAGCGGCACGTACCCGTTGGGGACGTCGGGCAAGAAGCGTGCGCGGATCTCGTCGTTGAGGCGGATGCGCCAGGGCGCGCCGGGGGTGGCTTGCTCGCCCGGGAGCAGCCCTTGGCGTAGCCAGCGGTGGATGGTGTTGGTGGAGACACCGAGCTCGCCAGCAGCCTGCAGGATCGTGAACAGCTGGCTGGCCGGGTCCAGGGCCGGCGCGGCGGGGATGCCGGCTCTGACTCGGACGCTCTGCACGCGTGCTTGGGTGAATGGCAGTCCGCTGGCGGTCAGGCGTCCCTGGCGGGAGAGGGTCTGGGCGATCTGACGGTCGGGGTGGTGCGCGGCGAGGCGGCGGATCAGCTCGATCGTGTCCTCGCTTGTGCGCCGGCGCTCGAAGACGTTTGTGCCTAGCCGTACCGCGAGCTCGGTCCTGGCTCCGCCCTCCCAGCAGATCTCGAGTGCCGCGCGGCGCTCTGAGGCGTGGATGGTGAGGACGACCTCGCCGATCAGCGTGCGCAGCAGCTCCTTGCGGTCGCGGTCGCTGGTGCTCTTCGCCTCCCACAGGCGTGGCAGGTCGTGCGCGAGGCGCGTGAGCGCCTGACGCTCGTGGTCTGTGAGCGGCGCGGGACGCGAGCGCTCAAGCGCGGCTAGCTTGCCGCGCTCGCGCTCGGCGTCAGAGAGTGCTTGCTCGAGCTTTCCCTCCAGCGTCCTGGCGACCAGGCGGTTCTCTGGCTCGCACGCGTCGAACTGGCGTTCTGCGCGCTCGGCCTCAAACTCGGCGCGCTCCAGCGCGAGTCGCTGGCCGGCCAGGCGTTGCTCGTGCTGCTGCTCGAGCTCGCGGATCGCCCCGGCCGTTGCCTCGATTCCCGCGGGCGTGACGGCGTCGAGGAACGCACCCAGGACGGCTTTCTCCAGTCGCTTGCCGCCGAGGGACTGGCACGCTTTGCCGGTTGCGTGAAGGTCACGGCCACGCACACACGCATACCGGTGGCTCGCACTGCCCTTGCCGCTATAGGCGATCTGCATCCGTCGCCCGCAGCGCCCGCAGCGCACAAGTCCCTGCAGCAACGCTTGACCCTCGCGCGCCACTCCGCTTCCCTCACCCTGACGGGTCATGTTCGCTCGCAGCCGCTTGCGCGTGGCGAGATACTCATCCCAGCTGACATAGCCGGGATGGTGCCCTGGCAGGCAGACAGACCACTCGACCATCGGCACCTCGACGTCGCGAACGCGCACTCGCCCGTCCTCTCCCACGCGCTTCTCGCGGCGCTTGCGGCCGAACACGAACGCTCCCGCATACGCCGGGTTCGTCAGGAACTTGTGCACCGCGCCATAGCTCGCGCGCGCCCAACGGATACGCCGCTGACCAACACTGCGCCGCGGAAGCATCTGCTCCTCGCCGGCCAGCTCTATCACCACCTGGCGCGCCGAGCCCAACCGGCGCCACAGCACAAACACCCGCTCGATCGCGTGACGCACCTGCTCATCAGGGCACAGCACGATCAGGCCGTCTTCGTCGCGATCCAACCCGACCGGCAACGCCAGGCGCAGCTCACCGCGCTGCGCCTTGTGACGCAGCCCACCATTCAGGCGCGCGCGGATCAGGTGCAGCTCGGCCTCGCTCATCGTGCCCTTGAGCCCCAACAGCAGCCGGTCGTTGAAGTCCCCGGGGCAGTACACACCATCAGCGTCAGCGATCAGCGTGCCGGTCAACGCGCACAGGTCCAGCAACTGGTGCCAGTCCGCCGAGCTGCGCGCGAAACGCGAGACCTCGAGCGCGAGCACCAGCCCGACATGACCAAGACCGACCTCGGCGACCAGCTCCTTAAAACCAAAACGGCCCTCCACAGTGCTGCCCGACCGGCCGGTGTCCTCATCCACGACCACGACCGACCCCGCCGGCCAGCCCAGCGCGACCGCGCGCTCTGTGAGCGCGTACTGGCGCGCGGCGGACTCCACGTTGCGCTCCACCTGCCCAAGCGTCGACTGGCGCACATACACCACCGCACGCCGACGAAGATGCGCCTCGGTGACCTTCCCATGCTCACTCATCGCGCTCCCCCTCCACCAGCCTCGCCAGCAAGCGCGCCAACACCAGCACGATCGTCTGCTGGGTCTGCGGCGGCAGCGTCTCCCACACCGCCGCCCCGACCACCGTCTGCTCGCCCATCACGAGCGCCAACCGTCCAGACACGCTGACCTCCGTTTTCACCGAACGCTGCGCCCCGCCCCGGACGCCTCGCCTTCAACGCCCCGAGGCGCTCACCCAGCAGCCGCCACGCCGTCGGCGACACGACCACACCCAGCGAACGCTCCCCCACCGTCCGCCGCGGCAGATCAGTCCACCGCGCAGGAATCTCACCCACACTGCCATCCACCAGCCGACACACCACGACCGCCTCACCCGAAGCATCATCCGTCGTCCAACCACGCACCTCAAGCTCGAGATCACGCAGCCCACCCGGCGCAGCGATCAGCCGCACCCGCTCCGGCAAACAATCCACAACATGAGTAGTGCGACTCCTATTCGAGCGGGATCGGGAAGACGGTGCTGCTGCTCGAATTCGACATTCTCGCTGGGGAAGCGGAGTGGTTCTCGACGGGGGTGCAGGAGGTCGGCAGCAACGCGGACTTCCGCGCGAGCATGGGGCGGCTCGCGCTGCGTCTGCTGCGTAGCATGAGCCTGCGCCAGCGCATGAAGGATCGCGCGAAGGCTGCGCTGTCGGTCGTGAAGTCCTTCTCGATCGCTGGGCCTGGAGGTATCAGGCTCCAGCTGGATGTCGATGCCGCGCCGGGGAGCGCCGATACGGGGGATCTCGAGCAGGATCTCGCCGATCTGCTGGTGGAGATCGGCGAGGTCGCGCGCGGGGGCGCTACCGGTGCGCTGCTCGTGGTCGATGAGATGCAGAATCTCGACAGCGCCTCGCTGGGCGCGATCTGCATGGCTCTGCACCGGGTGAGCCAGCGCGAGCTGCCGGTGGCGCTCGTCGGCGCCGGGCTGCCGACGCTCCCGACGATGCTGCGTGCCGCGAAGCCCTACGCGCCCCGCCTTTTCTCCTACCACACGCTCGGGCAGCTGTCGGGCGCCGAGGCGAGGCTCGCCCTGGTCGGTCCAGCGGGGCTGCAGAACGTCGAGCTCGAGCAGCCGGCGGTCAAGCTCGTCGTCGAACAGGCGGGCGGCCACCCCTACTTCCTCCAGGAGTACGGGCGCGTGCTGTGGGACGAGATCGACACCCCGCCGATCACGGCCGAGCACGTACGCGCCGTGGAAGAGATCGTCAACGACAACCTCGATCGAGGGTTCTTCGGACCCGCGTTCGAGCTCGCCACGGACGCCGAGCAGCGCTACCTGATCGCGATCTCGAGCCTCGGTGATGGCCCATACAAGACCGCCGATGCGGCACGGTCAGCCGGTTACAACAACATGGGCGGAGCCTCCGTCGTCCGCGAAGAGCTGATCCACAAGGAGCTGATCTGGAGCCCGCGGCGCGGCCTAATCGACTTCACCGTCCCCCGCTTCGCTCAATACCTCCGAGCGACGCAAGACAATTCCCGGTGACCCGCCGTATCGCTCTTTATTGACGAAAGCCGATAAAGAGCTCCTCGCGACGGCCTGCGGTACTTCTGCAAGACCTCGGGAGCTTTTCGTCTTCTCGCCGGGGCGAGCCTTAAGCTGATCGAAGATTCTTTCGATAGGAGATCCGAACTGGGGGTAGAAAGTGTTGTAAAGCACATGGACCTCCCCCAGCGTGTGTGATCCGATGCTGATGCTCTTCCTGATCCTGTTAACGCTCGTGTGGCTCGCGGTGGCCGTCGTGGTCATCGCCGCCTGTCGAATGGCCGCGCGCGGCGACGGCGAGCTCGAAGGGGCGGCTCACAGCCCCCGTCTGCCGAGCACGTGGGGGACGGTGCGCAGCATGATCTTGACGTCGCCCCAGAGCGACCAGTTGGCAACGTACAGGTAGTCCATCGCGCCCATCTCGTTGAGCGGCACGCGCGCGGGGCCGAGGATCTGTCAGAGCCCGGTCATGCCGGGTAGAGATCACCGTGTGCGGTCATGGCCAACTTGACCATCGCGTCCCTACGGCACGCTATGCGTCCGTCCCGGCGCATTATGCGCCAACTTTGGCGCATCCGGGGGATGGCTGCCGTCGGCTGGGTTTGCGTTCGGAGAGTGCGAATGACGGCCCCTGTGGGAGGCCACGCGGTTGCGCGCTCGGCTCAGTCGTACGGCCCGATCCCCGCGAGGTAGCGGCGCAGTAGGGGGTTGGTGAAGCGCCAGTCGGCACGACCGCGGCTTTCGACGATGGCCGCATCGCGAAGGCCCTCCAGGGCGCGGCGCACGGCGCCGCGGGGAAGCTGGGGGTAGACGAGCTCGCCACGCGCGATCCGCTCCGCTACGACGAGGCCGAGCTGGTGCAGCCGGCGGATCCGCTCGACGGTCTGTTCGTGGCTGGCGCGCTCGGCGCGGAGCGCGGCCAGCAGGCCCTGCTCCACGATCGTGAGATCCACCTCGTGCACCTCCAGTTCAAGCGTGGTGAGGTGGCTCTTCTGGGCGATCAGCATGGTCGTGCGGGGGTGTCCCTCGCCGTACTCGACGATGCGCGCCAGCGCCCCGGGGTCCACTGCGCATTCGTCGGCGTGGAAGCGCTCCGCCAGGCCCTCCAACCAGGCGCTCCTGTCGATCGGGCGCAAGTCGTGGAAGCCGCCAAACTGGTGCAGTGCCCGGTGGGTGGGGATGAAGAGGTCGCGCATCATGTGCTCGATGCTCCCCGCGAACAGGTAGCTGACACCGGTGGCGCGCTGGAAGATCGCCCGCATGCGCTTGGTGAGTCGGTCGGGGTCGCCGTAGGGGTTCTGGGATCCCGCGATCTCCTGGAACTCGTCGAAGAACACCACCATCTCCTTCCTGTCGGCCGTGGCGATCCGGCCGGGGAGGGCGAGGGCGTAGTCCAGGTAACGGTCGGGGTCGCGGGCGGCGAGGCCTGGGGCGAAGGCGATCTCGAGCTCCTCCCCGAGCTGGGCCTTGGACTTCAACACGGCGGATGTTTGTAGCGCGTCTGCGACGACACGCCCTGCGCGGCGGGTTTGGTGCAGCACCCGCCGCAGCGGTGAGCGATTGGCGATCGTGGCGGCGACCAGCGCCTCGGCGAGCTCAGCGGTGGTGGCGATCCGGAAGAGATCCACGGCGGCCGTGTAGAGGCCCTGCTGGGAGAGGTGGCCGAGTGCGGCATCGCAAACGCTCGTCTTGCCTGTGCGCCGCGGCCCCGCCAGCACCACGCTCGCGCCGCCGGCGAGGGTGGTTGTGATCTCGCGCACGTCGAGCTCGCGCCCGATCATCTGGCTGGCGGGGATCGGCTGGTCGGTGGGGAAGAGGTCGCTGCTGCGCTGTCGTCTCATCTCTCCCCACTATATGCGCCCATCTCGGCGCATCATACGCCCAATCCGACGTTTCCGCTGGCCTTCGCCCGTCGCCCACAGGGAGCGTCAAGCGAATCCAAGGTTCGCCCGATCTCACAACCCCCGTCTGCCGAGCACGTGGGGGACGGTGCGCAGCATGATCTTGACGTCGCCCCAGAGCGACCAGTTGGCAACGTACAGGTAGTCCATCGCGCCCATCTCGTTGAGCGGCACGCGCGCCGGGCCGAGGATCTGCCAGGGCCCGGTCATGCCCGGCATCAGCTCCAACCGCCGGCGGTACCAGCCCTCGACGCGGCGGTCCTCGTCGATCACCAGCGGTCGCGGGCCGACGAGGCTCATCTCGCCCCCGATGATGTTCAGCAGCTGCGGCAGCTCATCCAGCGCGCTCTTGCGCAGCAACTTGCCCACGCGCGTCACGCGCGGGTCGTCGGCGATCTTGAAGAGTCCCGCCTGCGCCTCGTTGCGGTCGCGCAGGGAGTCCTTGAGGGCGTCCGCGTTGGGGATCATCGTGCGGAACTTCAACAGCCCGAAGTGCTTGCCGTGCCGTCCCACGCGCTGCTGGCGAAAGAAGACCGGGCTGCGGCGGTCTTCGAGCTTGATCGCGACGGCGATCACCGCGAACAGCGGTGCTACCGCCAGCAGCCCCAGCGACGCTCCGAGCAGGTCGAAGGCGCGCTTCACGACCGCCGAGGAGCGCGACATCTCAAAGCGCCTGACCCCCATCAGGGTGACGCCGTGGAGGTCGTCGAACTCCACCGAGGAGCCCACCACCTCCAGCAGGCGCGGTAGCACGCTCACGCGCACGCCGACCGCCTTCAGGGTGCGCACGAGATCGAGCATCTCGCCGCCGTCGGCGCTGGTGGGCGCGACGATCGCGCGGTGCACGTTCAGCGTGCGCGCCAGGTTGCGGATCTCCGCGAGCCGCTGCGCGGAGAAGGTGTTCGTCGACCACGTCCCCACGTCGTCGAGGTCGAGCTGACCGACCAGCTCGGCCTTGATCCCGCCGTGCCCCGAGAGCTTCGAGCGGACCGTCCGCGCTGAGGTCTGATCGCCGATGAACAGGCACCGTTCCGCGGGGAGGGCGTGCAGGGCGAGCGCTCGCGCGGCGGCGCGGGCGAGCACCAGCAGGAGGAACAGCACCACCCACAGCAGCAGTGCCTCGCGGCGGCTGAGCAGGTCGCCGTGGATGACGAAGCCCCCCGCGAGCCACGCGACGAGGGCGCCGAGCGTCGCCACCTGGAACAGCTTCGGGGCCTCATCGAGCGTCGTCTTGTGCATCAGCACGTCGTCGCGGTCGTACAGCCCCATCACCTTGGCGCCCAGCAGCAATGTCAACAGGCCGCCGACGCTCACCCACGTGAGCTGCAGCGATTTCGCGGAGATCCCGGCGAGCACCACGAAGGCGCCGACGATCGCGATCGCGTCGGCCGCCAGCAGCGCGCGGCGGAACAGCGATTCGCGCGAGAGGTTCTCGACCAGGCCCCGCGGCTCGCTCGGCGCTGTGCTCTCACGAGCGTCGATGACGCCTGCGCTCTCACGGGCGTCGGTGATCCGCACGCGTTTGCCGTCGGGCTCCGTGAGCGCGGGCGGGCTTGAAAGCGCGTCCGCATCAGGCTGCGCTTGCGGAATCGGTATCTCTGTCTTGCTGCTGACGCCCCCGCCCATAGTGTCGCCTCCCTGGCGTTTGCCCTACTCGCTCCCTGCCTGCAATGGCTCTCCACCCAGCGCGAGGATCCCCATGCCGAGTCCCCGCTCCGAGTCGAGAATCAGGTTGACCGCCTCGTTGCGCGAGCGCACCCCCAGCTTTCCGAACGCTGAAGAGAGGTGGCTCTTGACCGTGCTTTCCGCCAGGAACAGGCGCTCGGCGATCTGGCCGTTCATGTAGCCCATCACGACCATGCCGAGAATCTGCTTCTCCCGCGAGGAGAGCGCCGGCGGTGCGATCTGGCGCCACTGTTGCCGGGGCACGCAGATCTGACCGACGCGCACGGCGTGCAGGCAGGCGCCGAGGGCGCCCGCCATTTCCCGCTCGAGCACCACGCCGGCGGCGCCCGCGGCCAGCGCCGCGCGCATCTCCCAGCGCTGGATCTCGGGGCAGATCACCACGATCTGGGCGTGCTCGCTGCCGCGCTGCAACTGCTCCACCTGCTGCGCCGCGTTGGCGCTCGCGTCCTCGACCCAGAGGGCAACCAGCCCACTCGCGAGCTCTCCTCCCTGCTCGAGCAGATCCTCCACGTCCTCGAAGGCGGTGAGCTCCCACCCCTGCTCCTGCAGGATCGCGCCGATGTGCTCCCGCGGTCCCGCCCCCGCGATCAGCGCGACCGCAGCACCGCTGTCGAGCAGAGCGCTCGCCGTCGCCGGCCGTTCCATCGATGCTCTGGAGACCGGGGACTCGGGCATGTCGGAGTAACGGCGCGATCGTGGTCGGACTTACGGCGCGTGGAGCCCTGCCAGAGATCGACCAACCGGCTCGGTGATCACGAGCCGGCTCGGGTCTCCGCGAACCGGCTCAGAGCTCGACCAGCCTGCTCAGAGGTTGGTGAACCGGCTCAAAGCTGGGCGAACCAGCTCAGAGTTCGACGAGCCGGCCGAGCGACTCGTCGCCGGGGGAGAGGACGGGTTGGCCGTCGCACTCGACCCAGGCGTGCGCAAGGAATTCGGGGGCGGCGCGTGCGCCGATCACGAGCTTTGCGGGGATGCCGCGCTGAGCGAGCAGCCGGGTGAGGACGAGCGAGCGCGCCAGGCAGCGGGTGTCGCCGGGCATCAGCCTCAGAATCCGGACCACGATCCAGCCGAGGCTGCGGGCCTCCTCGAGTGCGGCTGCCGTGAGCTGCGGTGCTGGGGGTGGGGCTGCCGAGCGCAGCGCTGCGAGCACCGATGCGATCGGGGCGCGCCGCAGCTCGCGGCGCGCCTGCAGGTAGGCCGCGACGATCTCGCAGACCAGACGCGCGCGCTCCAGCGGGCGTCGTGGGCGCATCCGCGGCAGGCCGGGATCCTCCGTCCTGTGCGCGTCGCCGCGGCGATGCCCCTCAGTGCGGGGGCTCACCAGCGAGCTCGATCAAGCCCCGTGCGAGCAGGGCGTCGCAGAGCGCGCGCATGTCCCGCTCGACGATCGCCGGCGGCTGCGCGTACTGCTCGGCCACCACTGCCGCTGCGTCGCGCACGCAGGCGACCCGCTCCAGTGTCTCGAGCATGGTGCCGGCGGTGGGGTTGAGCCCGTGATATCGCCCGGTCTGGAGGTTGAGCACGACGGTCTCCGAGGAGAAGCTGCGGTAGGCCACGTGCTCGGGGACTGCGATCCTCGCTGTCGGCAGCGTGGCGAGGTCGGGCAGCGTGTCGGGGGGCGTGGTGTCGGACATTGTGTCTGTGTTGGAGAGCATTATGCTCCCCAACAACTCCGGTGGTGTGGCGATTCTTTCAAGCGGGACGGCAGGAGCCGACGCGCGCGAGCGGAGCGTGCCACCATGCTCGCATCTAGCGTGCGAGGTCGTTGTTCGCGCGCTCATCTCTAGCGCAGGGGAGGTGGCTTGATGAAGTCGTTCAGGACCCTTGGAAGTGTGGCGTTGGCAGTCGCTACGACAGTCGGCTGTCTGCTGCTGGGCGCCACTGGCGCGTCCGCCATAGGTGGGGTGAGTCTCTGTATCCCGGAAGCTGAAAACGCCGCGACGGTAACGCCCACAAAAGGCACATGTCCGGGAAAATATAAATTGGACGAACTTGGTGCCGAAGGTAAAGAAGGTAAAGAAGGAAAGGAAGGCAAAGAAGGGAAAGAAGGCACATTCGCCGGTCTGACGACGGCCGAGAGGGAAACGCTGCTTGCGGTGCTTCCCTACGTCAAATTCGTCAAAGAAGGCGTCGGCAAAAAGCCGACGATTCAGTTCTCCGGCGCCAACGTGCAGGTCGTCTCAGGGGCCGCCAAAGAGAGCGAAATCAACGGGCTGGGCAACCTTGTCGTCGGTAGGGATGAAGAACCGGGCACCCAGACCGGCTCCAGCAACCTCGTGGTGGGAACGTTCAAACAGTCGTTCACGAGCTATGGCGGATTCCTGGCGGGGGCACGCAACACCGTGAGCGCCGCCAACGCAGCTGCGAGCGGCGGCGAACACAACGTCGCCAACGGCGGCGGCGCTGCGGTGAGCGGCGGCGAATACAGCACCGCCAGCGGCGTGCGCGCGTCCGTGAGCGGCGGCTACGACAACACGGCCAGCAACGAAGGAGCCTCGGTGAGCGGTGGCCAGGTGAACAGGGCCAATGGCCTGGGAGCCACAGTGAGCGGCGGCCTCTACAATGAAGCCTCCGGCACCACCAGCTGGGTGAGTGGCGGCGCCGAAAACATCGCGAGCGAAGACTTCGCCACCGTCAGTGGCGGCTTCCTCAACATGGCCAGTGGCTTTGGAGCCTCGGTGGCCGGTGGCTACACGAACACCGCGCACGGCGAACTGTCCTCCGTGCTCGGTGGCGATAAAAACACCGCAACCGGGAAGTACTCGGCGATCCTCGGAGGCAAAGGGCTCACACTGGCCACCGAATTCGGAGAGGACTACTAGAGAGAGTGCTCACAAGCGGCCCGATGGTGGCCCGGCTTGAGCTGGGCCACCATCGCCGCGACTCAAACGCGACGGATGTAACGCGACGAACCGCTCCGTGCGGCGCTGCGGATCGCTCCGCTGTAAGGCGAGTACAAGCAGCACTATATGCCGGTCTCCCCACCTGGAGAGACCGGCATATAGCCAAATGTCCTTCGGCTCCGCGACCTACGGAGTGGAGAAGGTCAGATCTTTCTTGGGGGTGTTGATCGGGAAGGCCGCATCGGTGAATTCGCCGTCGTGGCTGCCCGCGGTGAGCTCTGCGAGATCCCCGTGATCCTCGATCCGAGGGGCCTCGTACTCCTTGGTGTCCTTCTCCATGATTTCCTTTCGAGGTGGAGGACGGTTGGAGAACACAAGGATAAGGACACTCGCGCCGTCCTCAAGGCCAGAAAAAGTACCGGTATGAAAAAAGTACTGGCCTGAGCGTCGGTGGCTGCGTGCACCTACGTGGGGCGTGGGGCGGCGATTCGGTCGAGCAGCGCGCGCGGATACTCCGGCTGCGTGAGCGCTCGCAGCCAGACGTCCGCGAGGCCGACGTGCCAGAGCCGGCGTACGGCTCGGCCGCGGCGCTGATCGGGATCTCCTCGCAGGAGCGCCTCCAGGGGCTCGGTGCGCACGAACGCGCGCACCGGCGCGTCGCTGTGGGCGGGACCCTCGGCGAGCAGCGCCCCATCGGCGGCGAGCCCGGTGGGCAGGAGGTCGGTGAAGAAGCTCTTGGCGTGGCGGGTGCGCACCGCCTCGGGGATCTGCCCCGCCAGCCCGTCGCGCAGCAGCGCGCGGTCGCGGAGGGGGTCGAACTGCAGCTCGGGCGGGTCGGTGAGCGCGGTCTGTAGAAGCTCGAGGTCGAACAGGAAGGGATGGCGACGGTCGATCCGCTCTTCGGTGGACTCCCGGCGCAGCTGGCCCGCTACGCCGAGCGTCTCGCCTGCGCCGGTGAGCTCCGCCGCCAGTGCCTGCCACCACAGCGGGCCGTCGAGCCGCTGCGCGAGTCCCCCATCCTCTTCGAGCGCGGCGAGCGCCGCGGCGTCGGTTGCCATGAGCAGCGACCCCGGGTCGCTCGTGGCTCTATGGCGTCGGCGTCGGCGTTTGACGGCGGCAGGGACGAGGGGGCTGACGCCGTATTTGCGGATCGCCCGCAGACGCAGGCGCAGGTCGGCGTCGGCCCCGACTTCGGGGATCTGGCGGGTGAGCCTCCAGGCGGCCCGCAGCCGTCCACGGCGCAGGAGGTCGGCGAACAGGTGGGGTGCCCAGCCGAACAGCTCATCACCCCCCTCGCCATCGAGCATCACGTCGACGCCGAGCGCGCGGGCGTTCGCCATCAGGGGCTGCCACACGAACATGTTGGGTGTGACTGGCGGGAGGCTCCAGCGCGCGATGTGATCGAGTGCGGGGGCGAGGATCGAGGCGCGGTCGTCGAAGGAGGTGAGCTCGACGGAGAGCCCGGTGTGGCGCGCGGTGGCTTCGATCAGCTCGCGCTCGTCGGTGGCGGGGTGGTTGGGAAAGACCGCGGCGAGCGCCAGCGCCCCACGGGGGGACGCTCCATGGGGACCCTGTGCTGCCTGTGTCCCCTGTGCTGCCTGTGTCCCCCGGGTTGCCTGTGTCTCCCGGGTTGCCTGTGTCCCCCGTGCCGCCTGTGTCCCCCGTGCGGCCAGTCCTGCCGCGACGCAGGCCGAGTCGAGACCGCCGCTGAGCCGCACGGCGGGCCGCTGCGCGCCGTCGGCGGCGCGCCCCACCGCGGCGAAGGCCGCGTCGCGCAGCCGCTCGGCGATCGCCTCGCGCGATCCGGCGCTCACCCCCTCGTAGCGGGGGTGCCAGTAGGGCTCGATCGCGACGGCTTCTGTAGAGAGCGTGACCCTGTGCGCGGGGGGGATGCGCCGCACGCCCTCGAACAGGGTGCGCCCGGGGGGGGTGCTGCCGCGCTCGATCCACCGCGCGAGCGCCAAGCGATCGGGTGCGGGGGTGCTGGGCAGCAGCTCGACGAGCGCGCGCTCGTGTTCGGCGAGGAGCGCTCCACCGCCCACGCGCGTGTGCACGAGGGGGCGCCCGCCGAGGTGGTCGCGGACGACCGTGGCGGTGTTGCGCGGGCGGTCGAGTGCGACCACCACGAAGGTCCCGCGCAAGAGCTCATAGGCGTGGGGTCCGAGCCGTTGATAGGCACGCGCGAGCAGCTCGGGCAGGCCGCGCTCGGGGGGCAGCCCGAAGCGCTCGCCCAGCTCACGCGCGTTGGTGAGGCGCCCCGAGATCCAGCAGCGCCAATCCCCCTCGGTGGCGCCCTCGGCGCCGGTGACGGCCAGGGCGCCCGTGCGCTCGATCGCCGTGCCGGTACTGCTGGCGGCGCGCTCCATCAACTCCACCGCCCGCTCGCCCCAGGCAACTGCGAACACAGCTCTCAGAGCTCCGGCAGTTGCTGGTGCACGATCTCGGCGAGCTGGGTGGCGTCCATGCGGGGCTGGACGCGGAGACGGTAGATGCGCCCGGTGGCGGCCAGTGCGGCGGTGAGATCGAGGTGGCGCAGGAGGCGCGCGGGGGTGCGTACGGACAGGTTGAAGGTGCTCGCGAGCAGCGCGAAGGGGTCGACCGCTGCGATCCGCTCGAGGGGCGGGCCGTGGGTGGCGCGCTCCAGCAGGAACAGCGCGCCGAAGGGCGCCGGTGACGCGCTCACCACTGGGTGGTAGCGCTGCTTGTGGGGGAACGTCGCGGGGGGTCCTAGAACCGCGAGCTCACGCGCGGAGAGGCGATCGTGCTCGCGGGCCTGGAG
This sequence comes from uncultured Solirubrobacterales bacterium, assembly GCA_963747875.1. Classification (GTDB taxonomy): domain Bacteria; phylum Actinomycetota; class Thermoleophilia; order Solirubrobacterales; family Solirubrobacteraceae; genus Palsa-744. The sequence goes on along the minus strand of CAVVGU010000001.1, from coordinate 1,984,779 downwards.
GTGCAGCAGAGCGGCGCCGGGGTGGGCGGCCAGCTCGCCGTGGCGCAGCTGTAGCGCGACTGTGTCGTCGCTGAGCAGTGTGGCGCCGCGGTGCAGGAGGGCGGCCGCGAGCGAGGACTTGCCGGCGCCGGGTGCACCCGCGAACAGCAGCGCGCGGTCCCCGAGTACGACCCCGGAGGCGTGCAGCACCTCCAACCCCCTCAGCGTGGCCGCGAGCGGCAGCGCTTGGGCGGGGATGAGCGTGGTCCACTCGGTGCTCCCGGGCGCGGGATCGCAGAGCAGCTCGCGTCCGTCGGGCAGGGCGAGGATGCGCGCGAACCCCGGCGCGTGCAGGAGGTAGCCGGCGGGGGGGGCGTGCTCGACGGTGAGCAGCAGGGTCTCCCCGTCGCGCAGCTCGCGCACCCGCTCGGCGGTGGGGGCGGCGGGGTTCCAGCGCCGCTCGAGCTCCGGGGAATCGAGCGTTACTCGGCAGTCCGCGCTACCCGGGATGCCCCCGCTGCCGGGGATGCCGGGGATCTCGAGCTCGGGGTCGATCTCGAGCCGCAGGCCGAATGCGGTGCGGTGGATCGCTCGCTTGGGGAGCGAGCGGGCGAGCGCCTCAGGCGGGATCGGCATCCACGATCTCGATCAGACCGCGCTCGAGCAGGCCCTGGCAGAGGGCGATCAGATCGCTTTGAATCTGCTCCTGCTCGACCCCGTACTCGAGCGCGAGCTCGGGCACGACGGCGCCCGCCGTGGGTGCCCCGTCGAGCACTTCGAGCATCCTGCCCGCGGTGGGGTTCAGCCCGTGGTACTGACCGGTGTTGAGGTTCAGCACGACGGTCTCCGCGACGAAGCTGCGGTGTACGACGTGCTGGGGGGTGCGCATCCGGGCGGCAAGTAGTTCGCTGGTCGAGGGGGAGGCCATGGGGGTGTGTCAGCTCCTGGAGTAGTTTCAGTACTCGGCAACGGTTCCGGTGCGCTGACCGTAGCGGATTGCGGCTCCCAGAAGCGCAAAGCCGGCGGGTAGCAGCACGAGCGAGAAGATCACGAGCTTGAGCAGCTCGACTGTGGCGGGGTGCACCAGGGGTGCGTCCAACAGCAGGTGGCGCAAGAGGTCGGTCGCGGGGGTGAAGGGCTGCACTTCGGACATCCAGCGAATCGATTCGGGGAGGACCTTGACGGGGAAGTACAGCCCGCCGACAATCGCGATCCCGGCCACGATGAACTGGGTCGCGCTGGCGGCCTGCTTGAAGGCCATAACGAGGGAGACGAGGAACAGCGCGAATGGCATGAAGGCGATCACGCCGAGCAGCGCCACGGGGATCGCCAGAAACGAGGTCGCGGCGAGTGGGAGCCCGAAGAAGAGGGTCGCCATCACGAGCGTGAGGATGCCGCTCAGAAAGGCGTTGCAGAGCGGGAAGAGCATCGTGCCGACGATGCCGTTGACGGGTCCGTGGGCGCTGACGAGGAAGCGCTCGATCGTGCCGGAGATCAATTCCTGGCGCACGTTCCCGGGCATCAGCCCCAGTGAGAGGGTGAGGATCTGAACGATCACGAGGCCGACGATCACGAAGCCGAAGTAGCCGCCGGGGGAGGTGAAGGTCTTGGCTGTGAGCAGGCGGCTGATGTAGTAGAAGACGGCGATCGTGAACAGCGGTCCCAGGAACTGGGAGACGAGCTGTGTGCGGTAGCTGATGAACAGGATCGCGTCGCGGCGCATGATCCCCTGCATCGCTTCGAACCACGGCCTCATTCGGCGTGCTCCGTGTGTGCATCCCGCGGCCTTATCAGGCATGCCCCAGATGATGCGTTCCACAGCGTGCGGGCCCCAGGTGGCGCGTCCCACGGCCTCATTCGATGCGCTCCAGGCGGCCGTCCTGGAGGGTGAAGCTGGCGTCGCACGCGATCACGCGATCCTCGCCGCGCGGTGAGCACCACAGAACGGTCGCGCCATCCTCGGCGGCGCGTTGGATCTGCGTGTTGAGCAGCTCGTAGCCATCGTCGTCGAGCGAGTTGCGCGGCTCGTCGAGCAGCAGCACCCGGGGCTCGTGCAGAAAGGCCATCGCGAGGCGGATGCGTTGGCGCTGGCCCATCGACATCCGGTCGACGCGCCGCTCGGCGAACTCCTCCAGGCCGAACCGCTGCAAGCTGCGCGCCACCAGCTCGGGCCGGCGCTCGCGGGGGACGTAGGCGAGGCGGGCCCAGTAGTCGAGCTGCTGGCGGACGCGCATGCGCGCCTGGAGGCTGCGGTCGCCCGCGGAGAGGAAGCCGATCTGGCGTCGGTAGTGGCCCCCCTTCGTGCGCGGCGTGAGCTCGCCGATGCGCACGCTGCCCTGCTGCGGCAGCAGGATGCCCGCGCCCAGGCGCAGCAGGGTGGTCTTGCCCGCGCCGTTGCGACCCCCGATCCAGGTCACCTCGCCGGCGCACAACGTCAGGCTCACGTCCTCCAGCACCGGTGGCTTGGGGCCCTTCCAGCGATGGTGCAGGTGTTCGAGCTCGAGCAGCGGTGCTCCCGGGAGGCGGGTGGGGGTGTCGCTGGAAGCGGTGGGGGCTGCGGAAGAGCTCATGGTGGGCGGTGCGGCGGCGTTGACGTGACCCTAACAACGGTTGAACACGCCGCTTACGTACGGCCCTCAGGCGACGGCCGCCGGGCCCCGGCTGGGGCCCCCGATCGGCTCCGCACGCAGCCTCAGGCGACGACTGCCGAGCCTCGGCCAGGGTCTCCGAGCGACCCGCACGCGGCCTCAGGCAACGGCCGTTGGGCCTCGGATCGGTGTGAGCGGGATCCCGATCAGCTCCTCGCGCAGCAGGCGGGCGAGCGCGGCGGGCGTGACGCGCGGATCGGCGCTGAGCTCCCAGATCGGGACGTGCGCGGCGAGCGCCGCCGCCAGCTCGAAGCGGGCGCGCTCGCGCTCGGGGACGCGTGGAAAGCGCAGCAGCGAGCCGATCAGCACGGCGAGCGGGTTGTGAGCCCGATGCAGCGACGTGGCGAGGCCCATGCGACGGTTCAGCACGACCAGCGCGCTCAGCGGGAGCGCCTGCCGATGCGCGCGCACGGACATCCAGCGCTCCTCTGCGATCGACGCGATTGGGGCTCCGGGTGGTGGGTGGGTGTTCACCGACACGGTCATCAGGGGCGCGCCAGGATGGGCAAGCGGGGCGTCCTCGCCGCGGGACTCGAGCACGAGCACATCGTCGGTCACCAGGGTCAGGCCATCGTTCAACAGCTCGCTCAGCAGCGTGCTCTTGCCGCCGCCTGTGGTGGCTGTGATCGCGATCGCGCCCTCGGGTGTGGCGATCGCGCCGGCGTGCAGGGCCTCGTAGCCGTGGAGGAGTGCGACGGTGAACAGCGCGGAGTCGAGGACGACGCGCCACCACGTCAGCTCGTCCAGGTCCGGGGGCGCGCAGCGCAGCACCGCGGCGTCGGCGGAGAGGTGGTGAACCGCGCGAGTCCCCGCGGTGGGAGCGCCGCGGGGATCGGGGTGCTCGCCGTGCACGAGGCGGTGGTCTCCGGCGTGGCCCCGCTCGACGACGAACGGGGCACCGTCGATCGTTCCCTCCCAGCCAATCGCATCGAACCCGGACCAGCGCTGCGCGATCTCCTCCGCGCAGGAGGACCGCAGGTGCAGGACGGGCTCGGCCAGTGGCACTGCGACCCACGCGCCGGGGGGCGGCATGTCGGTGAGCACGCTGAGGCCGAAGGCGCGTAGGCCGTGCCTCGACGGGGTATCGGCTCGAGCGATCGGGTTCGTGGTCCCGGCTTGGGCGATCGGGTTCGTGGTCTCGGCTTGGGCGATCGGGTCCATGGTCCCCTGCATGGAAGGACTGTAACCCTCCGCCCGTTGGTGCACTATGTTCTCGTCCATGCGCCTCCCCTCAATCGCTCGCCGCTCGCTCATGCCGGTCTCCGTGGTCCTCCTCGCGGCTCTTGCGCTCGGTGGGGGTGCGACGGCTGCGGAATCGAACACGATCGAAGGGGTGTGGTCGTTCAAAGGCGGCTCCATCGCGATCTCGCCTTTGCCTGACGGGAGCTTCCAGGGCATCGTCGATACCGAAACGACATTCGCCGAATGCCCCCACCCGGCCGGCCAGGTGGCGTGGACGGACATGCGGCAGCAGCCCGACGGCTCCTTCTGGGGAGACGACGCGTGGTTCGTACGCGAAGGCGGCGGCAAATGCGAACAGGACCCGCATCTCGGACCGACCGCGTGGCGAGTGCTCGAGAACTCGACCGGTGGCCACTACCTGAAGGTCTGCTTCAGCCACCCGGGTACCTCCCAGCCGAAGATCGCTACCGACGGCACGGAAAGTGAAGCTACCTTCGGTTGCGTGAAATTGGAACTGATCTCGCCCTTGCCCCCCGTCTCCGGGTCGGGCTCGTCGGGGGGGGTCAGCTTCTCCAACACGGTCAAACTGCCGCCGAGCAGCCAGTGCACGCTTCAGAAGTCGCTCACGATCAAGCTGCGCGACCCCAAGTACGACCCCCTCGTGGAGGTCGTCGTCAAGATCGACGGCAAGAAGGTCGCGGACGTCAAGGGCGTCAAGCGGCTCAAGAAGGGTGTGACGCTGACGCACCTGCCGACCACGGCCACCTACACGGTCAACGTCCTGGCGACCACGATTCTCAAACAGCGCCTCGCCGGGAGCAGCACCTATAAGAGCTGCATCAGGGGGTCGGGCAAGATCAAACTTCATAGCAAGACCAAGAAGCACCACGGCTGATCCCAGCAAGCCGGTGTGAACATCGGTGAAAGTGCACAAGTCTCACTGCGGGGCGCACGTTGATCGCCCATGCCGCGTACGATCGAGCCGCCGCCACCCGTACCATCTGTGGATCTAGCGGAGCCCGTCGAACGCGCGACGGGCGACCCCTCTGGCAGCTACCGCCTCTCGCACCTGCGCGCGCTGGAGGCGGAGGCGGTGCACGTGATGCGCGAGGTCGCCGCGGAGTTCGAGCGCCCGGTGCTGCTGTTCAGCGGGGGCAAGGACTCGATCGTGCTGTTGCGGCTCGCCGAGCGGGCGTTCCGCCCGGGGCCCTTCCCGTTCCCACTGCTGCACGTGGACACCGGCCACAATTTCCCGGAGGCGATCGAGTTCCGCGACCGGCGCGCTGCGGAGCTCGGGGAGCGTCTGATCGTGGCCTCGGTGGAGGAGTCGATCCGCCAGGGGCGCGTCGATGACGCCGTCGGCCCCCGCGCCTCGCGCAACGGGCTGCAGACCGTGACCCTGCTCGATGCGATCGCTGCGCACGACTTCGACGCGGCGTTCGGGGGCGCGCGACGCGACGAGGAGCGCGCGCGGGCCAAGGAGCGCATCCTCTCCTTCCGCGACGAGCACGGCCAGTGGGAACCCCAGCGCCAGCGCCCCGAGCTGTGGGGCCTCTACAACGGGCGCATCCGCCGCGGGGAGCACGTGCGGGTCTTCCCGATCTCCAACTGGACCGAGCTCGACGTGTGGCAGTACATCGCGGAGGAGGGCCTCGAGGTCCCCTCGATCTACTTCGCCCACGAGCGCGAGGTGTTCGCGCGCGACGGGATGCTCTACGCGGTGAGCCCCTTCGTGCAACCGCTCGACGGCGAGCGCCCCTTCACCGCGCGGGTGCGTTACCGCACGGTGGGGGACATGACCTGCACGGGCGCCGTGGAGTCCGAGGCCGCCACCCTCGCGGAGGTGGTCGCGGAGATCGCCGCCACCGAGCTCACCGAGCGCGGCCAGACCCGCGGCGATGACCGCGCCAGCGAGGCCGCAATGGAGGACCGCAAGCGGCGGGGGTACTTTTGATGGCTTCAACCGATACGCAGGCGCTGAGCGGGGAGGCCGCGGCGGAGCGTGAGCGCGCCGCCGCTGCACGCGAGACCGACGAGGTCTTCCGGCGGCTCACCGAGCGGCCGGTCGAGCTCCTGCGCTTTGCCACCGCGGGCTCTGTGGACGACGGTAAGAGCACCCTGATCGGGCGGTTGCTCTACGACTCCAAGCAGGTGCTGGCCGATCAACTCGAGCACATCGAGCTCACCAGCCGCCGCATGGGCCATGACTTCCTCGACCTCTCGCTGCTCACCGACGGCCTACGCGCGGAGCGCGAGCAGGGGATCACGATCGATGTTGCCTACCGCTACTTCGCCACCGCCCAGCGCCGCTTCATCATCGCCGACACCCCCGGGCACGAGCAGTACACGCGCAACATGGTCACCGGCGCCTCCACCGCCGATCTCGTGGTGGTGCTCGTCGATGCCCGCAAGGGGGTCGTCGCCCAGTCGCGCCGCCACGCCTTCATCGCCTCCCTGCTGAACATCCCCCACCTCGTGGTGTGCATCAACAAGATGGACCTGATGGGCTACGACCAGGAGGTGTTCGACTCGATCGTCGACGAGTTCGAGCGCTTCGCCGCGCGCCTCGAGGTCAAGGACGTGACCTTCATCCCCATCTCCGCCCTGCGCGGGGACAACGTCGTGGAGCGCTCCGAGGAGATGCCCTGGTACCAGGGACCCCCGCTGCTCTACCACCTCGAGCACGTCCACATCGCCTCCGACCGCAACCTCATCGACGTGCGCTTCCCCGTGCAGTGGGTCATCCGCCCCCGCCCCGCCGCCGGGCTTGCGGGGGAGGCCGACGAGCGCGCCCCCGCGGGGCTTGCGGGCGAGATCGGCGAGCGTGCTTCCTCCGGTCCCGGGGTCTCCGCGGGGGCGACGGGGCGCGCCTACGCGGGCCAGCTCGCCGGGGGGATCCTCCGGGCGGGCGACGAGGTCGTGGTCCTCCCTGGGGGACAGCACACCACGGTGACCGCCATCGAGACCTTCGACGGGCCCCTGTCCGAGGCCTTCCCCCCGATGTCCGTCGCGCTCAGGCTCGCCGACGACGTGGACGTCGGCCGCGGCAGCATGATCGCCCGCACCAACAACCAGCCCACCGTCTCGTCCAGCTTCGAGAGTCTCATGTGCTGGATGTCCGAGCGTCCCCTCGACCCCCGCCGGCGCTATCTCGTCAAGCACACCACCCGCACCGCCGCCGTCAGCGCGCTCGACGTGCGCTACCGCATCGACGTCGACACCCTCCACCGCGACGAGCGTGCCTCAGCGCTCGAGCTCAACGACCTCGGGCGCGTGCGCGTGGAGCTCACCACCCCCCTCCTATTCGACTCCTATCGCCGCAACCGCGTTACCGGCAGCCTGATCGTGATCGACGAGGCCACCAACGAAACCGTGGCTGCCGGCGTGATCCTCGATACCGAGCCCGAGGCCGAGGTCCGCGACGCCGCCGCGGCCGAGACGAAAACCGAGCGCAGCCCCAACGTGCGCTGGCAACAGGCCACCATGACCCGCCGCGAGCGCTGGGACGCGCTCGGGTGCGCCGGCGCCACCGTGTGGCTCACCGGGCTCCCCGCCTCCGGCAAGTCCACCATCGGGCACGCCCTCGAGCAGCGCCTCGTCGCCGCCGGGCGCCCCGCCTACCTGCTCGACGGGGACAACCTCCGCCACGGCCTCAACGGTGACCTCGGCTTCGACGAGGTCGCGCGCGCGGAGAACGTGCGCCGCACCGCCCACGTCGCCCGGCTACTCGCCGAGTCCGGAGTGCTCGCCCTCGTCAGCCTCGTCAGCCCCTACGCAGCCGACCGCGAGCTCGCCGCCTCTCTGCACGCCGCCGAGGATCTCCACTTCATCGAAGTCTTCGTCTCCACCCCCCTCGAGCGCTGCCAGGAGCGCGACCCCAAGGGGCTCTACGCCCGCGCCCGCGCCGGCGAGCTCCCTGGTCTCACGGGAGTAGGCGCCCCCTACGAGGCCCCCACCGAGCCCGACGTCGTGATCGGCGCCTGCGAAGAAGACGTCCAAGTGGCCGTCGACCGCGTGCTCGAGGCCCTCGCCGCCCGTGGGCTGGTCAGCGCGGATTAGCTGATCCCGGCCCGGGACGATCGCATTCCCGGGGCATCTTCGCGTGCGACAGTCGCGCTCCCAGGACGCATCCCCGCGCCCCGGGTTTCTCTTGTGCAAGCCGTTTATCCAAGGATGGTGCAGAGCTCCCCCGCTGGGAGCGGGCCAATAGCGGCGACAACGTTGGGACCGACCTTCAAGGATTGGCCCCAGCCGTCGATTAGTGAGCCAATATGCCAGCCGACGGCCCAACCTTTGGAAGGGATGAGATCCGCGTCCCGCTGCCCCCGAGTACACCGGTCGAGCCCTCCAGTGAGGAGCTCCACCGTCTCGGGGAGGCGCTGAAGGCCCGCGCCGATGAGGTGCTCGAGCGGACCGTCGCGCACACCTCGGGCTCGGGCCACAATGTCGACGCCGTGGTCCAGGGCAGCTTCGAGCGGCTCTCCCGCAGCTCCACCATCGCCGTCGCCCGCTGGATGGCGGGGGAGGGGATGGCCGTCGCGATCGAGGCCGGCCAGGAAACCTGGCTGATCTTCGGCGAGCTCGCCGCCCACCGCGCCGCGTCTCTGGACGAGGTCACCAGGCGCTCCCTGTGGTGGCGCAATGTGATGGCCGAGGTGCTGCGCGAGAGCGCCACCCAACTGGACGTCGGCGCCGCTGCGCTCGGCGAGGCGATGAATATCCTCCAGCTCAGCCTCGAGTTCAGCCTCCTGCGGATGTGCGAGTGCTTCGAGCGCGAGCGCCGGCGCACCGACGAGGAGCTCACCCGGCGCGAGGAGGAGCTCTCCTTCATGGCCACCCACGACCCCCTCACAGGCCTCCCCAACCGCACCCTGATCCTCGACCGCGTCGAGCAGATGCTCGCGCGCTCGCGCCGCAGCCAGAAGCCGATGGCGGCACTGTTCGTCGACCTCGACAACTTCAAGAGCATCAACGACACCCTCGGTCACAGCGCCGGCGACGAGCTCCTGCAGGCCGTCGCCGCGAGGCTCGACGGCGTGATTCGCGGCGCCGACGCACTGGGGCGCCTGGGGGGAGACGAGTTCGTGGTGATCTCCGAGGACCTCTCCCTCGAGACGGGGCCCGAACTGATCGCCGAGCGTCTCCTGCACGCGCTCAAGCACCCCTTCAAGCTCGGGGAAAACGCCGAGCACCGCCTCACCGTGACGGCCAGCATCGGGATCGCCGTGGGAGACCGTGCCTCAGCGGACGAACTCCTGCGCGACGCCGACATCGCGATGTACCGCGCCAAGTGGGAGGGCAAGAATCGCTACGCGGTCTTCGAGACCAGTATGCAGGACACCGTGCAGCACCGCATGGAGCTTGAGATGGATCTCCGCGAGGCGCTCCACAACGGCGAGTTCCTCCTCGCCTACCAGCCCACCCTGGACCTCAGCGACATGACCCCCAACGGCGTGGAGGCCCTGATCCGTTGGAAGCATCCCGTGCGGGGCACCGTCCAGCCCAACGACTTCATCCCCCTCCTCGAGGAGACCGGATTGATCACCGAGGTCGGTAGGTGGGTCCTCCAGGAGGCCTGCCGCCAGGGCGCCGTGTGGCGCGCGGCCGGGTATCCGATCGGCATGGCGGTCAACGTCTCCGGGCGCCAACTCGACTCCGACCAGCTCATCGCCGACATCGAAGGCGCGCTCTCCCAGAGCGGATTCGACGCGGGGGCGCTGACGATCGAGATCACCGAGACCACTCTCATGCGCAACATCGAGGAGACCGCCCGCCGGCTCACCGCGATCAAGCGACTCGGCGTGCGGATCGCGATCGACGACTTCGGCACCGGCTACTCGTCGCTCGCCCACCTCCAGCGCTTCCCCGTCGACGCGCTGAAGATCGACCGCTCCTTCATCTCTGGCCTGCAACACAACAAGGAGGGTGAAACGCTGATTCACACCCTCGTTCAGCTCGGCAAGGCCCTCTCCATCGAGACCTTCGCCGAGGGTATCGAGCAGCAGCACGAGCTCTCCCTCCTCAAAGACGAGCACTGTGACTGCGGGCAGGGCTTCCTCTTCTCCCGGCCCCTCGACGTAGAGGCCACCGAGGCTTTCCTGCGCAAGCTGGCCGGTACCGTCGCGCGCGTGGGGTAGGGGTCAGAGTTCGACGCCGTGCGTTTGCAGCCAGGCTATGTAGCTCTTGACGAACCGCGGGAGATGGCGCAGCAGAAGGCGGACCTGCCGGTGCACCTCGTCGGCTTCGATGTCTGGTGAGGAATGCTGAAGCCGGTTGCGGGTGCGATAAAGCCCTATGAACGTTTCGGCCTGCCGCTCGCTGAAGCCCCCATCTAGCCTGATCGCGTCGATGAGTCCCGCGGCGCCTGGCACTCCAACCGCTGGCTTTATGCCCACCAGCTTGGCGCCGGCCTTGACCGCCTCGACGGTGTTGTTCACCAGCGCGAGATAGCCGCCCGTGACGGCGAGTACGCGGTTGATGTCATCCACTTCGGGAGAGAGGAAGGCGTCCGACCATGTCTTTGCATCGAACCCTTCGCCGAACTCCCCCAGTGCCTTGCGAAGTGCCCTGCGCTGTGCCGCGAGGCGCTCGAGCTTGGAACCAATGCGGTCGAGGGCCGCGATACCGGCGTCGCTCTCCTGTCCTCCAGCGCTGGCGCCATCCGTGGCGACGCCGGGCGCCCTGTTCATCAGGGCGCCTCGGAGAGAAACTCGCGAATGGAGTTCCGCGCACGTCGGCGCCTGGCCTCGTGAGAGTGACGGGCACGACGCGCGATGTCATCGCGTCTCGCATACAGCTGAGTCCATTGCCCATCCCGGTCGAGAACCACCCGTCCATCGTCAAGCGCTTGCTGCAGCAGGAGTGGAGCACTGTCCCCGACGCGGTTCACCCGCGCGACGTCCACCTCACGGCCCAGTGCACGTTCCAAGCGCACAGCGAGCTTGACGGCCGAGTCAGGGGTGTCCTTGGCGAGTGACACCAGGAGGTCAAGATCGGAATCCGATGTCTCCTCGCCGCGTGCGACCGAGCCATAGACGACCGCAAGACGCACGTTGGGCTCGGTGCGCAGCGCCCGCCGCAGCTTCGCCAGCAACTCCCAATGGCCAATTACATAGAGGCGCTCCTCCTCGCTTACACGCTGCCTGCGAGGACCAAGGCGCTCGCAACGTATCATCCCATCCACTACCGCGCGGCGTAGCGTCCGCTCATCCGCGCCCAATTCGCCAGCCAGATCGCCGAGCCCCGACACGTCGCGGAGTATAGAGCTTCGTATGACCGTTATCCCTCCACAGGCGTTACTGCTGTGAGCTCGCCATGCTCCGGAGGGAGGCTAGGGAGCTCGACTGCGGCGCCTCTTTCGCTTCCCCCGTCTCTTGTGCCTGCCCCGCCGGGGCCTCTTCTTGGGCCTGTGCCTGACCCTCGAGGTCTTTTTGGAGGGTTTGAGCGCGGTCTGTTGTTTGACGCTTTCCTGATTGGGCGCTGGGCCGGCCCCGGCGGGAGCGACTGTCGTATTCGGGGGCGGGGCCGGGGGATTCTGGCAGCCGGGGGTTACCAGTGGGTCCGCTGCCTGCGCGCTAGCGCCCGCCGCGCCTTCGAGCGTGGCGGTGATCTGCCGCGTGGCGCAGATGGTGGGATTGAGTACGAATTCGGGGCGATTGATGGCAACTTCGAGCCTTTGCATCCGCAGCTGTATCCCGTCGAGGATCTGCGGTAATGGATTGCTTGTGATCGTGAGTGCGCCCGTGCCCGGGTCCACCCCGATCGTGGCCCTGAGGACCACCGTACCGAGGTTCAGTGGCCACATGGGCATCGGTACCACGACGCTCAGACCAAAAGGCGCCCCCCGGTAGCCCTCCGTCAAGTACACCCGACCGATGCGCCCCAACGGGTATGGGCCTGCCCCCACCACGATCTGGGTCACCCCGATCGCACTCGCCGGGGAGCATGCGTCCTCCGCTGCCTGCAGTTCCCCACACGGTGGAACGCTCGAGAACATCCATTCGAGTCCAGGGGGTAACTGCAGAGCAAAACGCGACAGGTATTGTTGGCCGGCCGTTCTCAGGATCCTCAGCGTGAGTGAGGTAAAGCTGCCGGCGCTCGGCGTGGTCACATCTGCGCTGAAGGTAGGGTCGAAGGGTAGTGTGCCCGGGCAGGGTTCATTGTCTGCGCCAGCACTTATGGAGAACACCGACTGCGACTCTGCGTCTGCTGTAAAAGGTGAGCTCCACGGCGACAGGTCGCTGCTTGTGCTTGCCACGCCACACGTCTGCGGGTTGGCCAGCAACGCTCGAGCTCCGCCCTGTAGGTCTAACTTCAGCTCACTGATGGGCAGCTGTGGGAGTTCGTCGAAGCTCACCGTCAGCTGGCCCGTCGTCTGATCGAGGGAGACCTGGCCTGCGAGCTTGAGGAGGAGTCCCGAACCGGTGGCTTCCAGGTAGAGACCGAAGAGTTCTCCATCCCCGGCGCCTGTGTCGGAAGAGCAGTCCGGCAGGCCGGCACTCCCGCACGCCAGGTACACATGGCCCTGCAGCGGGGTCCCCGACAACGGTGTGACGATTTCCACATTCCCTACCGTGGCAGCGTCCGGGCAGTGGCCCGGGGCCGTCTGGTAGAGCCCATCGGGACCCATTTCACTGGCTTCGGGGTCGCCGAGATCCTGGCCCGCGGGGCCCCCGTCTGCGCTGCCGATGTCGATCCCTTCAGGACCCGTCGCCGCACAGCCCACCAGGCCCTCGGTCACTGGGGGCGAGATCGACACTCCCGCCGGCAGTGTCACGGCCGCCCGCTTGGGCTCTGAGGTGGCAAGTTCAAGCGGGTTTTCGCTCTGTGGAAAGTCGATCTGGAGGTCGTACCCCGAGGGCTCTTCAGCCTCCGTGGTATCAGGCGTGACGCTGAGCGTCGAATCGAACGACAGCCGTTCGCAGCCCTCCACATCCGGAAACGCCACCGCTTCGGCCGCGTTGTACCGGCCCGGGTGCTGCCACGTGTCGACTTCCAGCCTTGTCGTCAACGGATCGCTGGAGCAGTGGCTTGGATCGGTGAGCAGTGCCACGGATACCCCACCCCCATCCCACTGTGCCGGGTCGCCGAACAGGGTGAGCGACGCGCCGATCACGCCCGGACCCGCTACCCCGGGCACGGCGAGGCGCAGACCGTAGCCGGACCCCATGCGCACCACGTTCCCGTAAATCAGGATCGGACGCCCGCCGGATACTGCGCCGAGCTCCAGCTGATAGCCGACCTCGGGGACCATGTTGTAGAGAGCCGTGGGTTCGCCCTCCTGGCCTCCGGAGCGGCTCGAGGCTTCCCCCGCCAGACGGAGCCCGAGTGTGCCGACCTGGCTCCCCGGCGGACACGCGCTCTCCTGTGAGGTAAGCAGCAGCCCATACAGCGGGCACTTGGGGGCGGCCCGAGCATCCACCGCAAGACCCACGGGGAGATTGAGCGCAACATCCTTCACGTCTTCCACTGGGCGCTCGGTGCTGCCTGTGCCGGTGGTGGCGAAGTCGAAGCTCGCGGTGAGGCTGTAGGGATGCGCACCGGCCTGGGTCACGGGCGCGTCGTCGGAATCGAGCACCTGCATGGCGAAGTCGGCGATCCCAAACTGGGTCGGTTCGGAATCTGGCTGTGCGTGTGCGGCCTGCCTCGCGGGCGTCGCGCTGGGGGCTGAATAAAGCGGTGGCGGTGGAGGACTCGGTGCCCCCTGGCAGCTCTCGCCGGAGCAGCTCGGGGGCGTGGGTGGAGTCGAGAAGCCGCCTCCCGCACGCGCGTCGTAGATGTCCTGCTGGGTGTCGGTGTCCTGCACGCTCAGCCTGTCGACAGTCGTAAAGAACACATCCCCGCCCGAGGGATCTGAGTCGAGCAGACGCACACCGGGGCCACCGTCGAGCGCCGAGCTGTCGATGCCGTCGGAGATCAAGGACACGCTCCCGGCGCGGTACTCGTAGACGTTAGGTGCCGGTTCGCCGAGTGGGTCGGTTTGTCTGCCCGTTACGTTGGGGGCCAGCGGGGTGGCGCTCGCAAAGAAGACCGCCCCGTCTTCGGGTGCAGAGAGACCGACGGCGGCAGTGGGCGAGTCGAAGGCGTCCGCCTGCTGGGTGGCAAGGGTCGCGCCGTAGAGGGGCATCTTGCCATCGTCGTCCCCCCCTTCCTTGCCGATCGAGGCGCGCACGAGGGCGCCGGTCTGGGCGTCGTACTGGTACACCTGCGCCACCCCTGGGGCGACCCCTTCCTCCAGAAGGTCCGCCTGGCTGGTGAACACCAGGTAACGGCCGCTCTGGGAGGCGAGCACCGGCCGGTCGTCGGCCCGCGCCCAGTCCGCTTCGTCACCCGCGGAGAGCGTCGCGATGAACGAGGTGCGCCCCGCCGGGAACTGGGCGTCGCGCTCGTAGACGTAGAGGTTGTCCCCGCCCTGCGCCGCAAATGCACCCGCGCTGTTGGCCGAGGCGCTCAACACGCCCCTCGCGACGAAGTACACATGCGAACCGTCCTCGGAGATGCGCGCCACGCACTGCACTTCCGCGGGGGCGCCCCCGGAAGAGGCAAGCACCAGGCGTTCGCCGGCGGGAGCCTGGAAGTCGTACTCGTAGAGGTTCACGGTCCCTTCCCCCGCTTCGGGGAGCAGCTTCTGGGTGCTCGAGAAGAAAACCTCTGCCCCATCCTGGGAGGCGCCCTCGAAGTGGGCGTCCGCGCACGGCGGCGAAGGGGTATCCGAGCAGTAGGCGAGCGTGGGCTCGGAGACAGCCACCGTCTGGGCTTCCCCCGAGGGCCCTTCTTCGCGCGCCAGCAGCTCGTCGATCGGCGGCTCACGCCCGTCGCATTCGCGATCGTCCTTCCCGGTCGCGGTGAAGAACACCCGGGCGCCGCTGGAGGACACCGCGTTGTAGACGGACCCACTCGCCCCGGAGCCCAGCAGCGTGCCGCACTGGCTCACCAGTTCGGTGTTGCCCGCCCCCCCGCTCACCCCCACCAGAGAGGGTGCGGAGTCGGCTGTGCCGACGTACTCATACAGCGTGTTCCCGGTCCCGACGGTGCCGTCGAACGGCCACCGATAACCGAGTTCGGTGGAGAAGAGGACATGCGAGAGGTCCGCGGAGGCGCCCAGGTAGGTGTACTTCCCGGTGTTGGCGAGGGAGGGGCTGGGAGTGGGCGGGCCGACTTCTGTGAACGTCCCCCGCGGGCGCTCGACGTACAGGTCGCTCACGCCTTCGGGCTGGGTGAGTGTGCCGAGGCCCCACAGCGTGCCTTCCAGGTCGGCGCTCACGTCATACATCCCGGCGTCGACGTACCGTGACTCGGGTGGCCCCAGCGCGGTGGGCTGCCAGCCCGAGGCGGTGCGCGAGAGCTCATACGCAGTCCCCTGCAGCCGCGAGGAGAAATTGAGTTCCCCCGCTTCGGACCCCGCAAAGGTGCCCACGCTGGTGGCGATCATCCGTGTGCCTTCGGGTGAAAGCGCGAACTCTCCGTTCAAGCCCTGTACGGGTGTCCCCTCCTTGTAGAGGGGAGTCACCAGCTCGTACGCGCGGCAGTCGGGCAGCCCCCATGCGCGTCCCGACAGCGTCGCGTTTGCACAGGAGCCTTCCGCGGCGCCCGCGGCCGGAATGTACCCCGCCACGCAGAGCAGGAACCACACCGCCGCCGCGGCTCCGACCCGCCGCGGGCTGCTGGCGAGCAATGACCTCATTGGGCCGAAATCCTACCGACTTGAATACTACCCGGGCTTTCGCGGGTAGTGTTGGTCCCGCACCGCGTTTGAGATGTAGTCGCACGGGCCGCTATCCCCAACGCGATGGAGCAGGAAGCCGATGAGCGCGAGCGCTAAACCGATTCATAGCTTCACCCTCTTCTTCGAGGGAGTTGAGGTGCTGGAGGACGAGCAGTTGGATGCGCTATTTGAGACGGGCTGCGGTGACGCACTGTTCGGGGTGCGCGATGGTGTCCAGTACGCGGCGTTCGATCGCGAAGCGGAGAGCTTCAGCGAGGCGCTGGCGGGCGCGATTCGCGACACTACCTCGGCGGTGGCTGGCCTACGGGTCGTACGGATCGAGCCTGATGAGCTTGTCACGATGGCTGCCATCGCTGAGCGCTGCGGACTCTCGCGCGAGTATGTTCGACTGCTTTCCAACATGGAGCGTGGCCCTGGAGGTTTTCCTGCCCCAGTCACATATGCAGACAGAAGGACACGTCTATGGCATTGGCCCGATGTGGCTCACTGGATGATCGAGCACCGCAAGGCCAGGGCCGAGGTCGACGTCCAAGCCGCGGATCTTGTTGCGGCTATGAACGCGGCCTTCGACCTACGCCAGCATGTTCGCGATCTCCACGATGAGCAAGCCCTTGCGCTTGTATCCGCCGCCCTCGGGCGGGACTTCTTGAAGGAGCGCTGAGCCCGCGGGTGCCGGCGGGCTCTGCTGCTCGACGCGTACTGCGACCGTCTGACGGGCGTGGTGGCTGGAAGTTCAAACCAGGCCACAGCGTTTAAGGGTATGTGACCCAATCGCTACTCTCCCGGCCAGCTCGCACCGCTCGCCGCGAGTTGAGCGCCACGCTTCCCGGCATCGGCCGGGCGCCGGGCGCCACGCTTCCCACCGCCAGCGGCGGGGTGGGCAACGCTCTTTCAGCCCCCAACGGCGAGCAGAGCGACACGCATCCGACCGCCCACGGGGGGCCAGCCGCCACGCTCCCCACGGTCAGCGTGATTGTGCCGTGCTTCAACTACGGCCACCTCTTGGAGGGCTGCCTGGCGAGCGTGCTCTCCCAGGAGGGCGTCGAGGTGCGGGTGCTGGTAATCGACGACCGCTCCACCGATGACAGCGCCGAGGTCGCGCGCCGCCTGGCAGAGCGCGACGGTCGCATTGAGGTTCGCCCCCACCGCGAGAACATGGGTCTGATCGCCACCGCCAATGAGGGGCTGGAGTGGGCGCCGGGGGAGTATGTGGTGCTGCTCTCCGCCGACGATCTGCTCGTGCCCGGCTCTCTGCGCCGCGCGACGGAGGTGATGGCCAAGCACCCCGACGTGGGCATGGTCTACGGCAAGACCCTCCAGGCGTCCGAGGGCAGGCCGCTCCCCGAGGCCGCGGGCCGCTGGCGCACGACCAAGGTGTGGTCTGGCGCCGACTGGATCCGCATCCGCTGCCGCTCCACCTACAACTGCATCTCCTCCCCCGAGGTCGTTGTGCGCAGTTCGGTGCAGCGCGCCGTTGGGGGCTACGACCCCGCCTGCCACCACACGAGCGATCTCAACATGTGGCTGCGTATCGCCGCTGTCGCGGATATCGCCTACATCCGCGGGGTGCCCCAGGCCGTCTACCGCGTCCACGCTGACAGCATGCTCCGCAGCGAGGCCAGCGACATCCTCGACCTGCGCGAACGCCGCATCGCCTTCGAGTCGTTCCTCGCCTCGTGTCCCGTGCCCACCGAGCGTCTGCACACCATGGTCTCCCGCACCCTGGCCCGCCAGGCGCTGTGGCGGGCAAGCCGCCTGGTCGATCGCGGCGCCCCCGATGCGCAGGTGCAGGAGCTGAGGAGCTTCGCTCTCGATGTGCACCCCGACGCTCCCCACCTGCGCGAGTGGTGGGGGCTGACTGTACGCCAGTGGATCGGCGCGGGACGCTCGCTGCGCTTTCCCCCCTTCATCGCCACGGGCGCCGCCCACCGGCTGCGCTCGCACGTGATCCGCATGCGCTGGAGGTTGAGGGGAATATGAGCCGCCTCACCGTCCTCGACCGCGCCCGCCAGACGCGGCTGCTGCTGCGCCGGGAAGGGTACGGGGGCGTCGCCGCCCGGCTGCTCGATCGTGCTTCGCATTGGGTCTCCCCCGCGGGCGAGGGGCGGCTGCTCGTCGCGCGGGAGGACCTCGTGCGGGCCGCCGAGATCTCCGCCCGCGGCTGGACGCTCCCGCCCCCGCTGCCCCCGCGGGACGGTGAGCCTCTAAAAGTGGCGTGGGTCTGCGCCCCCCCCGGAGAGGGCGCGGGAGGCTTCACGACCCTCTTCCGGCTGGCCTCCTCGCTGGAGCGCGCGGGGCACGAGTGCACCATCTACCTCCACGATCGGCATGAATGGTCGCTCGCTCGCCACCGCGAGAAAATCCGCGCCTGGTGGCCCACCCTGCGGGCCGAGATCCGGGACGCGGCGGAGGGGATCGAGGACTCCCACGCGATCTTCGCGACTTCGTGGGAAACCGCCTACCCCGTCCTCACCTCCCCCGCCCGGGGGGCGCGCTTCTACCTCGTGCAGGACCACGAGCCCTCCTTCTACGCGGCGGGCAGCGAGTCCCTGCTCGCGCAGGCCACTTATGGCTTCGGGTTCCACGGTGTGACCGCTGGACCCTGGCTCGCGCAGATGCTGGAACGCGACTACGGAATGGCCGCAGACCACTTCGAGTTCGGCTGCGAGCACGATCGCTACCGCCTCGATCCGGCCGCCGAGCGCACCGGGGTGTGCCTCTACGCCCGCCCCTCCACGCCCCGCCGGGCCTTCGAGCTCGCGGTGGCCGCCCTCGACCTGTTCGCCGAGCGCCACCCCGAGGTTGACATCCACCTCTACGGCGAATCGGTTCGCACCCTGCCCTTTGCCGCCACCGATCACGGCCTGCTCACCCCCGAGCAGCTGGGCCGCCTCTACAACCGCTGCATCGCCGGTCTTGTGCTCTCAGCCACGAATGTCTCGCTCGTGCCCCACGAGATGCTCGCCGCCGGCTGCATCCCCGTCGTCAACGACGCCGAACACAACCGGGTGGTGCTCGACAACTCGGAGGTCGCCTACGCCCCCGCCACCCCGTTCGATCTCGCCAACGCGCTCTCCTGTCTCGTCGACCGGCCCCTCGCCGAGCGCCGCACCGCGGCGCAGGACGCCTCCGCGAGCGTGCGGGGTGCCTCCTGGGAGGACGCGGGGGTGCTCGTCGAGCGCGTGATCCGCGAGGTCGTCGAGGCGGCCGGCCGTGTGCCCGAGGTGGCGCGATGACCCAGCGGCTGCTCCTGATCTCCCCGGTGCGCAACGAGGAGGCGCACATCGAGTGCATCGCGGAGGCCTTGGCGCGGCAGACACGACCGCCGGACGTGTGGATCGTGGTGGACGACGGTTCCACCGATCGCACGCCGGAGATCCTCGCGCGACTGGCCGAGCGGATCGATTTCCTGCGGATCGTCGACGGGTCCAAGCGAACCCGCAAGGGTCCGGTGCCGGATCGCCTCGCGCTGGCTGCGGAGGTGAGGGCCTTCAACCAGGGCCTCGAAAGCGTTGCGTGGCGCTCCTTCACTCACATCGCCAAGCTCGACGGCGACACGGAGCTGCCGCCGCACTACTTCGAGCGCGTACTGGGGGAGTTCGAGCGCGATCCGCAGCTCGGCCTGGCGGGGGGGCTGTACGCGGACCCCGATCCGAGTGGGGAGGGCGATGGCTGGAAGACGATGCGGATGCCGACCGAGCACCACGTGCCGGGCACCCTGAAGTGCTACTCGCTCGCCTGTTTCACCGCGATCGGGGGGATGCAGGAACGGTTGGGGTGGGACACGATCGACGAGACGTACGCCCGTATGTACGGCTATCGCACGCGCGCGTTTGGCGATCTCATCGCCCGGCACCATCGCCCCTTCGCGAGCGCGGATGGCACGCTGCGGGGCCGCGCCCGCCACGGGGAGTGTGCGTACATCGCCCACTTCACGCTCCCGTGGGTTCTGCTGCGGTCTTTCAAGGTTGCACGGACGCCCCCGCGGGGGCTTTCGGGGGTGGCGTTCCTCTACGGCTACCTGCGCTCCGCCGTCCGTCGCACCCCGCGGGTGGACGACCCGGCATTTCGCCTGTTCGTGAGGCGCGAGCTGCGCGGGCGGATGCTGGACGCGCTGCGCCGCCGGGGTGGCGCGAGCCACGCTTCGGCGCGCCCCCGTACGGCGTAAGCGCCGTACGGTCTAGCCTTCCGATTGAGGTTCGAGGGCCGCCCGGCTCAGGCTGTCCGGCTCAGGCTGTCCGGCTCAGGCTGTCCGGCTCAGGCTGTCCGGCTCAGGCTATCCGGCGTAACCTTGCCGGTAGCCTGGGTACGGTGGCGCCCTGCCCTGAATCCTGTGGATCGAGCCTCAGGCTGAGGGCTCGGGGACGGACTTCAGCGTGTCGTCCCAGAAGTTGCCCGACCAGGTGGTGACGGCGTTGTTGAAGTAAGCGCCGATTCCGTAGTAGCCGCTTTCGGAGTAGTACTTGTTGCTGAAGCGGTTCCCGGTGACGGTCACGGGACCATTGACGGCGCCGCATTCGCTGGTGGTGCAACTCGCGCCGCCGTAGAGGGTGTATCCCCCTCCGGCGAGCAGGTTGTTCGTGATGGTCAGCGTGTCTTGATCGCCGAAGTCGTTGCTGGCGAACACGGTTGCGGTCTGGCCCTGGGGGTTGAGCATGGTGTCGTGGTTGACGATCAGTGACCCTTCGCCGCCGCCGTAGTAGATGTCCTCGTAGTGTTCGCCGGAGATCACGGCGGTGACGTCGAAGAACGAGTTGGTGATCGTCCCGGAGCCGTTGAGGCACTCACCGCAGTTGTAGAGATACGAGGATTCGATCTTGGTGGAGGAGCTTTTGTTGAAGACGCAGTACTGGGAGCCGCTGCCTTCGCCGTGGCAGGTGACGTGGTCGATCACGGTGCCGCTGACACCGGGGGCGATGTAGATGCCGCGGTTGCCACTGCCCGCACTGGCAACGACTTCGTCGTCTTCGAGGGTCGTGTTGCTGGCCTCGACGAGGATTTCGCCGGTGACGGCGAGATCCTTGACCGTGGTCCCAGCGGTGGTCACAGAGACTTCGCCCGAGCGTGGGGTCAGCGTGGTGCCCGTGGGCACTCCGGAGTTGGTGGCGTCGGGGTAGCCGCACGAGGAGGGTTTGTCGATGCAGTCGGTCTGCTGGCCGCCTTCTTCTTTTTTACCTTCTTCTTTTTTGCTTTCTTCTTCCTTGACGACGGCCGCCGTGGAGGCGCTCGTGGCCGCTTGCGAGCCGGCGCTGTTGTGCGCTGTTACGAGCACGTCGAGGGTGTGTCCGACGTCGGCGGTGACGGGGGTATAGGTGGAGTTGGTGGCGCTCGCGATGTTGGCCCCGGCGCGCTGCCACTGGTAGGTGTAGGTGATCGGGGTGGTGCCGCTCCAGGTGCCGTTGTGCGCGGTGAGGGTCTGTCCCACCTGGGCGGTGCCGCCGATGGTGGGGGCGGCGGTGTTGCTGGGCGCTGTCGGGGGCGGCGGCGGAGGAGGTTCGGGTGAGATGGTGACGTTGTGCTCGATGGTTGCGGTCTGACCGAGGAGGTCGGTGACGAGCAGCCGCACGTACTCGGTGCCAGCGCTCTTGAAGGTGAGCGTGATGGTCTCTCCGCTGCCGAGCGGGAACTGTGGGGGAATCGGCTGTACGGGGCCACCGTCGTTGGACCATTCGTACGTGCAGGGACCGTCGGGACAGGTCGAGCTGGTGGCGTCGAATTTGACTGGCTGCCCGACTTCGGGCGCGGTGGGGTTGTAGGTGAACCGCGCGGTGGGGCCCGGCGGAGGCGGTGGCGGGCCCGCGGTTTCGCCGGAGGCGTAGAACGATGCGGGCGAGTTTTCCCACGATTCCCCGGTGGTCCACGACTTGGGCAGGGCGGTGAGCGATGCGGAGGCGCTGCTCTTGGTCGGGCCACCGGTGCCACTGGGGAGATCGCGTAGCGACAGTGTCCCCTTCGGGGCGAGTGCGGCCAGCCAGTAAGTGGTGTTTTCTGCGACCGCGACAGCGGGGACGTTCGCCGAGTTCCACGCTCCCGGGATCGGCGAGCTGATGGTGGCGTGGGTCAGCAGTTCTCCGGGTCCCCCGGAGGCTTCGCTGTAGAGCCCCACCACGATCGAGGAGGCGGTGTCGCCCGAGTCGACGTACAGCGACAGGCTCTGTACGGAGCCGGTGGCGAGAGCCTTGTACTGGAAGGCTTCGGCCTGGCCTCCGGAGGTGCTGTCTGGGCTCGGCTGCAGCGCGTCGCTGCCCACCAGCTGCCCCGTCGATTCGACTGGGGGTTCTTCCGCTGGCGGTTCTTCTTTGTGTTCTTCTTTTGGCGGTTCTTTGTGTTTTTCTTCTTTGGGTTTTTCTTTGTGTTCTTCTTTTGGTTCTTCGGGTTCTTCTTTGGGGGGTTCTTTTTCTTTGGGTTCTTTGCGAGGCGGGTTTGGTTCTGCGGGGTTGAATGGGTTTTCCGTCGTCTGTACCGGCAGAGAGCTCGTGGCGGGGGCGATCACCGCAGCGACCGAGGGCGAGAAGATTGGGCTTGTCGGCCCGGTCAAAGTCGGGGCGGCCACGGGGGCGCGCTTGTGTTTGTGCGTGGGGCGGGGGAGGCAGCGGACCTTGCGGTGGACCACGCGCCCGTGGGCGCGCCGGCGCTTGGTCTTGCTGGTCACGCAGCGCACGCGCGCGGTTGATCGGTGGTGGGTCTTCTTTGCCGCGCCGGCGGTGGCCGGGGCGCCAAGGATTGCGACCATGGCCACAGTTGCCGCGATCGCGACGACCCTCAGCGATCCAAGGGTCGCCCCAGAACTCATATGGAAGAAACGGCGCGCGGGGCTAGAACTGGCACGGGGAAGCCGAGAACCGGTAAGGGTAGGACGAGAGCTGGCACGGAATCGTCCACCGACAATCGCGGCCCGCGTGGACCTCGATCGATTGGATCGGGGACGTGCCATCCGTGGGCCCCTGGAACTTGCAAAGGCTGGCACCTGCGGGGCAGCATACATGATGCCGAGGCGGCGTTATGTAGCCATCGCTCGAGGCCGTGTTGTGAACGCCCCCCTTGCCGGCGTGGGGTGGCCGTCTACTGCGCCCTTGTGCGAGTGGAGCCGGGTTGCGCTGAGCGTGGCGCTCCCGGGCCGTGGCGGTCCACTTGCGAGTGCCTGCGCGAGCGGGGGCCGGCTTCAAGCGTTTTGTATGTGTGCACGGTAGGGGAGTCATCCTTGTCCACACCACGGCCCCATCGCGGGGGCCGTGGCTCGATGCGACGCACGCTCCTTCGCTACAGCGCATCGCAAACCGCCCAATCATCTGCCACGTGCTCGACGCGCTCGCGGCGGCGGGGGTCGCGCAGACGGCGGTGCTGACGCCCCCGGATCTCCTCCAGGACATCGTGACCTGCATCGAGCAGGAGGGGCCGGCGCAGGGCGAGGTGAGCTACCTCGTACACGATCCCGCGGCCGACCCTGGGGGCGCGCTGGAGGCGATCGCGAAGTTTGCCGGCGATGCACCGGTGATCGTGCATCGAGCCGATGGCCTGCTGGGTCAGCCGCTGGGGCCGTTCTTTGAGCTGCTGGAGGAGGGTGCTCCCGACATCGTGCTCCTGCTCGCGCAGGGCGCGCGTAATGTCGAACGCTTGGGCTCCGCGACGCAGCGGATGCTCCGGGTGGCGGAGTTCGACCCGGCCAATGCGGCGCTGGGGATGGCAGGCGTGTGCATGCTGGGCCCCGGCGCGCTCGACCATCTGGCTTGCGGTGAGGGGGGCACAGAGACGAACCCGTTGCGCCAGGGGCCGGTGTTGGCGGCGGGGCGGGGGCTGGGGTTGGCGGCGGAGCTCGAGCTGGCGGTGCGTCCAACGCCCGAGTTGGCGGCGGGGCCGGGGCTGGGGTTGGCGGCGGAGCTGGAGTCGGCGGTGCGTCCAACGCCCGAGTTGGCGGCGGGGCCGGCGCTCGACCTGGGGGCGCTGGTGGAGTCGCTCGTCGTGCGCGATTCCGGGCGCTTGTTGGTGCGGGTGGTGCGCGAGTGGTGCGCATTCGGGGGCGATGCGCTCGATCTGCTCGACATGAACCGCGCGGTGCTCGAAGGGCTCGACTACCAGGTGCCGAGCACCCAGCGTGACGGCAACCGGTTCGAGGGCCGCGTGGTGATCGATCCGACGGCGACGGTGACGTCGAGTGTGATCTGTGGCCCGGTGATCGTGGGGGCGGGGGCGCACGTGTCGGACTCCTACATCGGACCGCACACGTCGATCGGCGCGGGGGTGCACGTGGAAGGGGCGGAGATCGAGCGCTCGATCGTGTTCGCGGGCGCGAGCATCATCCATGTGGGGGGACGCCTCGTGGCGAGCGTGGTGGGCCGCGAGGCGCGGGTCTTCAGGGACTTCTCGGTGCCGCGGGCGATGCGTCTGCAGGTGGGGGACGGGGACGAGGTCGCGCTCTGCTGAGCGCGCGAGCTACGACGCGGGCGGTGCGCGGCGAGCTCCCCTCGCAGGAGGAGCCCGCCGCGTCGGACCCGATGTGCCGCTGGTAGCAGCGCGCCTCCACGGCGCGGCGCCCCCATCGCACTCAGCGCGCCCCTACAGCACGCGCCCCTACAGCACGCGCCCCCACCGCGCTCAGCGCGCTTGCACTGGGCGCGGTGGGGCTTGCCCTGGGCTCAGGGCGCTTCCACCGATTTCAGGGTTTCGTCCCAGACGTTGCCCGACCAGGTGGTCTTGGCGTTGTTGAAGTAGGCGGCCACGCCGTAGTAGCCGCTTTCGGGGTAGTACTTACGGCTGAAGCGGTTCCCGGTGACGGTCACCGGGCCCGTGACGGAGCCACAGCCGCCGGTGGTGCAACTGGTGCCGCCGTAGAGGGTGTAGCCCCCGCCGGCGAGTATGTTGTTGGTGATGGTCAGCTCGGTCTGATTGCCGAAGTCGGTGCTGGCGAACACGGTTGCGGTCTGGCCCTGGGGGTTGAGCATGGTGTCGTGGTTGACGATCAACGGTCCTTCGCCGCCGCCGTAGTAGATGTCCTCATAGTGTTCGCCGGAGATCACGGCGGTGACGTCGAAGAACGAGTTGGTGATCGTCCCGGAGCCGTTGAGGCACTCACCGCAGTTGTAGAGGTAGGAGTATTCGATCTTGGTGGAGGAGCTTTTGTTGAAGACGCAGTACTGGGTCCCTTTGCCGGCGCCGTGGCAGGTGACGTGCTTGAGTACGGTGCCGGTGACGCCGGGAGCGATGTAGATGCCGCGATTGCCGCTCCCGGCGCTGGCGATGACTTCGTCGTCTTCGAGGGTCGTGTTGCTCGCCTCGACGTCGATCGCGCCGGTGACGGCGAGATCCTTGACTGTGGTCCCCGCTTTGGTCACCGAGGTTTCGCCGGACTGCGATGTCAGCGCGGTGCCCGCGGGCACCCCGGTGTTGGTGGCATCGGGGTAGCCGCAGGCGCTGGGGGTGGCGATGCAGTTGGTCTGCGTCGAGGGCGATTCGCTCGGAGGGGGTTCGGTTTTGGGTGCTTCTTTTTCGACGGGCGGTTCTTCTTTCGCGGGCGGTTCTTTTTCGGTTGGAGGTTCTTTTTCGGTTGGGGGTTCGCTTTTGGTCGGTTCAGGGGCGACCGCGACGCTGTGCTCGACCGTGGCGGTGCGTCCGAGGACGTCGCTGACGACGAGGCGCACGTACTTGGTGGTGGCTTCGTGGAAGGTGAACGACATGGTCTTTCCGCTGCCGAGCGGCCAGAGCACGGAGGCCGGCCGGGTGGGGCCGCCGTCGTCGGACCATTCGTAGGTGCAGGGCCCATCCGCGCAGGTGGAGGTGGCGCCGTTGAACGCGACGGGCACGCCGACGGTCGGCGAGCCCGGGCTGTAGGTGAAGCCCGCGGAGGGCGCTGCCGGTGTGGGCGGGACGGGTTCTTCGCTTGGAGGGGTCGATTCGCCGGGGGGTGAGGTTTCCACCGGCGGCGGCGGATCGACCGGGGGTGTGGTTTCCACGGGTGGCGGCGGTGGGAGCGTTGCGGCGGGTCCGGTCACGTACGCGGAGATGGGGCAGGTGGAGTAGTTGGCGCCGGTGCTCCAGGAGGTGCTCAGCGCGCGGAGGTTGGTCTGGGTGGAGGCCTGGGCCACACAGGGCCCGGCGGCGCGGTCACGGTAGTGCAGCGTCCCGCCGGTCCCGAGCACGGCGAGCCAGTAGGTGGCGCCGCTGCTCAGCTGAACGGCGGGGGCGAGGGCCACGGTGTTCCAGGCGCCTCCCCTGGGCGAGGTGCTCGAACCGGTGCCGAGCAGTGTGCCGGGATGCCCGCCTGCGTTGCTGTAGAGGCCAAGGATCACCGTCCGGGCGGCGTTGCGGTAGTCGAGGTAGATGTGCGCCTCGGAGGCGTCGCCGGAGGCGAGTGCCGGGAAGGGAAAGGCTTCGGCCTGGCCTGCGTCGAGGCTGTCTCTGGAGGCCTCGATGGTTTCGTCGCCAAGCAGGGTGGTTGTGGGGGCGAGCACGGCGGCGGGCGACCCGAACAGCGAGGCGGCGGCGCCGGTGGCCGGGGTGTGGCGCGAACGGGTGGTGGGGGATCCCTTGGCGGGTCCGTTGCGCCCGTGGTGGGCCCGCCGCGCGAGCGCGCGGCGATGGGCGGCGTGGTGCGTTGCAGGTTTTGTCTCACGCCGCAAGGCGCGGGCGCCGAGCGCCGACGAGGTTGCGAGTAGTGGTAGTAGGAGTAGGGCGGCAGCTGTGAGACAGCTGACCGTGAGACAGCTGCGTTTAGAGCGCTTTAGCATCGATATCCTCCTGGCAGGGGTGAGGGTGTCCAGTGGCTCTCGACGCGTCGATGGGCGGGCTTTACCCCTCGCATGATCGACTAAACGTTCGATCTGGCTCCAGTACTTGGTGTCCGGTGGTTAGGACAGACCCGACGTATGGTCAAGAGGACGACTCGGTGTCGGGTGGGTGGGGCGTTCTCGAGCGATGGCCCCCAGAGCTCCCGCCGGGGCGGCGATCGGTGTGGGGCCGCGAAAACGGGGCCTTTTTAGATTCCCACCTGGAAGGGGGCTTGGCTTTGGCTCGCGAGCGGGAATAGCGCGAAGCTGAGACTCAACGTTCGTTGTAGCGGGCGGCTTGGGTTTTGACTCGGGGAGGCGTGCGATCGGACGCGGCGAACCGCGATAGGGGAGCGATTCCTCTATTTTGCGGTGTGTGGCTAACCCTGGGGATGCGCTGCGCGTGGTGATCGCGGACGACCATCAAATCTTCCGGGACGGACTGCGGGGCACGCTCCAGGAGGCGGGGATGAGCGTGATCGGGGAGGCGTCGGACGGCGCTGAGGCGGTGGCGCTCGCGCGGGAGCTCGCTCCGGATGTGGTGGTGCTGGACCTCAACATGCCGGAGGTCTCGGGCCTCGAGGCGTTGCGCGAGATCGCCCACAGCGACCCGGACATCCAGGCGGTGGTGCTGACGGTCTCCGCGGAGGACGGGGACGTGCTGGCGGCACTGGCGGCGGGGGCGTGTGGGTACCTGATGAAGGACACCCGCGTGGACCAGCTCGCGGCGAGCATCGAGCAGGCGGCGGAGGGGCACATGGTGCTCTCCAGCGACGTGGCGCGGGCGCTGACGGCGTACGTGCGGGCGGGCACGGAGACCGACGCGCAGGAGCAGGCGCAGGAGGTCGTGGCGGAGGCCGAGGCGGCGGCGGCGCGGGTCGCGGTGCAGGAGGCGCACGCCCTGGAGCAGGCACCGGCGCTGACCCCGCGCGAGGCGGAGGTTCTGCGGCTGATCGTGGAGGGCGCGGACAACGTGGCGATCGGGGCGGAGCTCTCGATCAGCCCGCACACGGTGAAGCAGTATGTGACGAACATCTTCGAGAAGCTGGGAGTGCGCAGCCGGGTGCAGGCAGCGGTGTACGCGCTGCGGGCGGGCCTGGTGTAGGGCGATACGGCTGCGGCGGTGGGCGGTGTCAGGCGGGGCGCGGTGTGATGCGCTCCTGGCGGCGGCGCGGTGTGACCTACGCGATCGCGCGCAACGCGCCGTCGCGACCGGCGGCGCCAAGCTTGGTGACGCAGGCGGAGATGTGGCGGCGCACGGTGACGGGGGAGAGGGAGAGGCGCTCGCCGATCTCGACGGTGGAGAGCCCGGAGCGGAGCATGCGCAGGATCTCGGACTCGCGGGGGGTGAGCTCGACGTCGCCGACGCGCAGGGGGCCGGTGTCGGGGGCGGGGAGCGCGCGCAGCTCGTGGAGCATGTGCCCGACGAATGTGCGGGGGAGCGCGGCCTCGCCGCGGAGCACGCCGTGCAGCGCGGCGCAGAGGCGCTCGGGGGCCATGTCCTTGGGCAGGTAGCCCCGTGCCCCGGCGCGCAGGGAGGCGAGCAGATCGTCGGGGCGGGTGGAGACGGTGAGCATCACCACGGCGGTGGCGGGCGCGAGCTCGTTCAACCGAGCGGCGGCCTCGATGCCGCCCCCGGGCATGCGGACGTCGAGGAGGCAGACGGCGGGACGCTCGCGCAGCACGGCCTCCACGGCTGCCTCGCTGTCGGCGACCTCGGCGAGCACGCGAAAGCCGCCGCGCATGAGGGCCATCCGCACGCCCATGCGGAAGGGGGGGTGGTCATCGGCGATCACCGCGGTGGGGGCGTCGTTCATGGGCGGGGGACCTCCGTTGCGGTGGTTGTTGGGGGAGTGCTGCGGAAGTGGGGGCTCATGGGATGAGGGCCCCCACGGTGGTGCCCAGCCCGGTGGGGCTGCCAAGGTGGGGGGCGTTGGGATGAGATTCCGGGGTGCCTGCCTGCGCGGCAGTGCGGTCGAGGGGGGGTGTGGGGGCTCATGGGATGACGGCCTCCACGGTGGTGCCCTGACCGGTGGCGCTGCCGACGTGGACGGCGCCGCCGAGGGCGTGGGCGCTCTGGCGCATGCTGAGGAGCCCGAAGCCGGGATTGGTGGGGGTTTCGTCGAACCCGCGGCCGTCGTCGCGCACTGTGAGGCGCCACTGGCCGGTGTGTTCGAGCACGACGTCGATGGCGTTGGGGCGGGCGTGCTTGACGGCGTTGGTGACGGCCTCGCGGGCGATGTGCACGAGGGCGTCGCGGGTGGGCCGGTCGAGCTCGGGCTCGGTGGCGAGGGGGGTGCGGTGGGCGTTGAAGGTCAGGGGGGTGTGGCGGGCGGCGGCGCGCACGCTGGCCTCGACGGCCTGGGGGATCGGTCTGGTGTCGTGCTCGGTGAGGCCGCTGACAACGTCGCGGGCTCCGGCGAGGGCGCGTTCGCCGGCGGTCACGACGGTGCTCGCCTGGGGGGCGCGGGCGGGGTCGTCGGCGAGGGTGCGGGCGTTGGCCAGAGCGAAGGAGAGATCCTGCATGATCAGGTCGTGGACGTCGGCGGCCATGCGGCGGCGCTCGCGGGCGAGGGCGGTGGCGGGCGCGCGGCGCTCGTCGAGGGACCACTCGACGCAGACGCAGGCGAACAGCGTGACGAGCCAGCCGAGGCGCAGGAGGTCACCGACGCCGACGCGGGAGGCGTAGAAGGAGGGCATCGCGCAGTTGGCGAGCGCGGCGGTGGCGGCGAAGGCGCAGGTGAGCGCGAGGAGGCGTGCGGTGGGGGAGCCGTCGTGGTGGGCCTCGCGCAGGAAGGTGAGGGCGGCGGCGCCGGTGAGTACGACGAGGAGGATCTGGATGACGAGCATCGCGGTGTGGTTGCCGAGGGGTCCGCTGTGGGCGGCTTCGCGTGAGACGGAGTTGGCGCTGAGCAGGACCCCGAGCACGGTTACGACAGCGAGGCCGGCGGCGTAGCGAAACGCGATGTTGGTCACCTCGCGGCGGGGGCGGGTGATGAGGCGGTCGTGGGTGAGTGCGGCGGCGGCGATCAGCAGCCAGCCGGCGATGCGCCCTCCCACGACGATCCACGCGGCGGAGTGCCCGGCGAGCACGACGTCGTTGGCGAGTAGGAGGCCGGCGCCGAGGTTGGAGGCGGCGATCACGGCGAGGCCGCTGGCGAGCAGCAGATCGCGGCGGCGGAGGTGGTGCCAGAAGCGGTCGAAGAACAGCAGGGCGGCGAGCGTGGAGATCAGGGTGGCGGCGGTCTCGACGGCGACTTGGTCGGCGGTGGTGTGCAGCTCTACGCGGGTCCACGGCAGGAAGGCGGTGACGGCGAGGGCGAGCAGGAGGAGCGGCAGCAGGATCTCCAGGCCGGGCCGGCGGATGGTGTGCGCGCCGAGTCCACGGAATGTCTGGGCGCGGGGCGGGCGGAAGGTCTGCGCGTGGGGCCGGCGGAGGGCCTGCGCGTGGAGCCGGCGGAGGGCCTGCGCGTGGAGCCGGCGGAGGGCCAGTGGGCGGGGCCGGGGGAGGGCCAGCGGGCGGAGCCAGCTGGCGGTGCGCGCGCGGGGCTGGCGGATGGGGTGGGCGCGGAGCCGGGGGAAGGTGCTCACGCTGGACTGGTGGTCGGTGTGTGGGCCAAGTTGGGGAGTGCCCGCGCTGGAGTGGTAGCTGGTGTATGAGCCAAGCCGGGGGCTGGCGCTGGGCCATCGTGGAGTGGGCTCCGGCGGGGTCGGCCCGCGATACGACGCGCGGGGCCCGACTGTGGCCGACGCGGCGTGGACTCGATCCCGGTCCGGGTCACTGCTGGCGATGATCATCCTTGTTCCTCGCTGTCCTCAACGGCCCCATCCTGAGGCCGCAATCAAAGTTCGGAGTGATTCCAGAATCCTGGCGCACCGGCAATATGAAACCGGAGCGTTCGAACAAGAACACAATTCGAACTCAAGCTATCCCTGCTTGTCGCTACTCATTCCCTTACGCTGCGGAGCCCATTGTAGCCAGTTTGTTCGCAAATTGGAGCCAAATTTAGGGTGAGCGTCGCAAATTTGCGGTCTACTACCGATCTCCGGCGGGGCGATTGGGGGGCCGTTGTGTAAGGCGTAATGTCTCTATCCCGTCTCTATCTGTGGGCTGCTGGGGGTGGAGTGTCGGGCAGTGTGTCCCGTTCCGGCTGGGTGCGACGGGCCTGAGTGTTGGCGTCGGAGGGCGTCGGAATGCGCCGTTGGGCGCCCGGTGCGGGGTCAGCCGTCGGGGAAGGGGGCGATGGGGACCCCGTGGTGGCGCTCGCGCATCCCGAGCTCGTAGGCGGCGCTGTGGGGGGTGCGGAGGGTGCGGGCGGGGAGCTGGGGGCGGCGGAGGGTGAGGGTGAGGGCGGCGATGGAGCAGTTGGCGACGTCGTGTCCCCCGCCGTCGGGGTCGGCGTAGCGCCACCCGGCGATGGCGTGGGGGGCGGTCTCGATGTGGGCCTCTGCGCGTAGCCCGCGGGGGCCGGGGAGGGAGAGGGTGCAGCGGTGGGGGTTCTCGGCGACGAGCAGCCCACGGGCGCCGAGACCGCCGAGGGGGTGGCGCTGGCCGTCGAGGTGCAGGGCGCCGTTGGCGACCCAGGGGGTGGTGCGGCCGGCGACGCGGATGCGCCCGAGGGCGACGTCGATCCACGCGTGGGGGTCCTCGTCGAAGCCGATGCCGTGCAGCCAGATCCAGCGCTCGGCGTGCTCGGTGCCCCAGTTGTGCCCGACCATCCCGCGCCACCCGTGCAGCTCGATGGTGCGGGTGGGCGTAGGGGCCGCGTGGGGGGAGGAGTCCGCATGAGCGCCGGTCGTGGGTGGTGTCTGCGAGGAGGCGATGGGCGACGGGGAGGCACCGATCGGCGGCGGGGAAGCGCCGGTGGGCGGGAGGGGGGCACCGATGGGGACCTCGAGCACGCCGTCGAAGTGGGCGAGGGGGAGGGGGGTGGTGAGCTTGGTACGGGGGAGGGGGGTGCGGTAGAGGAAGGGGTGGGGGAGATGGCGGAGCTCTAACTCGGTGCCGGAGATGTGAAGCGACCAGCGGGCACCGCCGCAGGCGCCCTCGGCGCGAGTGGGGCGGAGCTGCGAATCGCCCACGGCGATCCACCCGCCGGGGGGCACGGAGAGCTGGGGGGTGGTGAGCTTGTGCATGAGGGGCCCGGAGCGGCGGGGGTCGAAGAGGGTGAACCAGACGGAGCCTTGGGGGCTCTCGTGGGGGCGTTTGTGGACGGTGTAGCGGATCCACACGCCGAGGGGCTCGTGGGGGGAGACGGCGCGGAGGTAGAAGGACTCGTACATCCCGGCGGCGGGGGAGGCGTGGGGAAAGACGGGGTGGACGCGTGGGGGAGCCATGGGCTGTAAGTATCCCGCCGTGGACCGCGGCTCGCTTGTCGATCTCCCCCCGGTGGTGGCGCACTTTGCGCCGCGCCCGGAGCCCTTGGAGGAGGGGGCCGCGGGGTCGCGCACCGCGGGTGCAGGCAACGAGCTCCTCCCCGACGCGGGGGGCGCCCGCGATCGAGCCGGAGGGGTGCGCTACCTGCTGGGGATCGACGGGGGGGCGACGAAGACGCTGGCGGCGGTGCTGGATGTGGAGCGGGGGCTGGTGCACGTGGGGCAGGGGGGGCCGAGCAACCAGGATGCGGTGGGTGTGGGGGCGGCGGGGGAGGCGCTGTTCGCGGCGGCGGATGGGGCGCTCGGGGGGGCGGGGATCGGGGATGGGGAGTTGGACGGGGCGGTGCTGGCGGTGGCGGGGACGGACACGGATGCGGTGCTCGCATACGTGCGGGGGGAGCGCTCGGAGGAGTGGATTGTGGTGGGGGATGTGGTGGGTGCGTGGGCGGCGGCGACGGGGGCGCGCCCGGGGGTGGGGGTGATCTCGGGGACGGGGAGCAATGTGTTCGGGGTGGGTGCGGACGGACGGGGGTGGCGTGCGGGGGGCTGGGGCCACCTGCTGGGGGACGAGGGGTCGGGGTACTGGCTGGGGGTGGAGTCGATCAAGGCGGCGCTGCGCGACCGCGAGTCCTCGGGCCCGAGGACGGCGCTGAGCGAGGCGGCGGTGGAGTTCTTCAAAGCGGGCAGCGTGGAGGCGCTGGCGGCGCTGGTGTACAGCAGCCCACTGACGAAGAGCGAGATTGCGGCGTTTGCGATCGAGACGGCGGCGCTGGCGGAGGCGGGTGACGTGGTGGCGGGGGAGCTCTACGAGCGGGGCGCGCGGGAGCTGGCGAGCCAGGTGGGGGCGGTGATCCGCGAAACGGGTCTGGGGGAGAGCGGGGAGCCGTTCCCGGTGGGTCTGATCGGGAGCGCGTGGAAGGCGGGGGCGGCGTTCGTGGATCCGCTGGCGGAGGCGATCCACGAGCTCGCCCCGGGGGCGCGGCTGGGGGTGGTGGAGATGAACCCGGTGGGGGGCTCGCTGCTATTGGCGGCGCGGGCGGCGGGGGCAGAGGGGGCGCTGGCGGGGATCGACCTGGGGGCGCTGATCGGGAGAGCGCTGGCGGGTGGTCGGCGAAACCCAAAGCTCGGAAACCCAAAGCTCGTATAGAGGAGCGACGCCCGTATAGCTGTGGTGGCCAGCTCAGGCGGGGGAGCGGGCACCGTTACAAAATTTGGAGGTAGTGGGTCAGATTGGGGTCGGGACTGGCCGGGCAGGTGGTTGACGGAGACCACAAATGCTCGAGCCATCGGACGACAGAATGATAGATACATTCTGGCATCCCCTTCTAGCGGATGATATAATGTTTTTATCATGCTTCCCGTGTATCGGACGCCCGATCTGCAGCCGATCGAGATCGAGGTGCTTGGGATGATCGATGACCTCCGCGACCAGTTGAGGAACTACGTCAATCCTGAGCTCCGTCGCTGGTACGGCACGCTACGCCGCATGTCATTCGCGCGGGCCGTCCAGGGCTCCAACAGTATCGAGGGATACGACGCCAGCCTGGACGATGTGATCGCCGCGGTCGACGACGAGCCCACGCTAAGCGCTGATGAGGAGACACGCTTGGCACTTGCGGGCTACCGAGATGCCATGACTTATGTGCTTCAGATTGCCCAGGACCCTGCTGCCAGGGTGGACGCCGGACTTCTCAAGTCGCTGCATTTCACGATGCTGAAGCATCGGCTAGATAAGGACCCCGGACGTTGGCGCCCGGGCGAGATCTACGTCGTCCGGGAGTCCACGGGTGAGCAGATGTACGAAGGCCCCCCCTTCGAGTGGGTGCCTGACCTGATTGCCGCGATGATCGCTGAGTTGGAAGACAGCGATGCACATGTCCTCGCCCGCGCGGCCATGGCGCACATAAACCTCGTCATGGTGCATCCGTTTAGGGATGGCAATGGTCGCATGGGACGTGCTCTTCAGACGCTAGTGCTCGCTCGCGAGGAGATCAGGGCACCAGTCTTCTCGAGCATCGAGGAGTACCTTGGACGCAACGCCGAGAGTTACTACCAGGTGCTGGAAGAGGTCGGTCAGGGCCAATGGCACCCGGAGAGTGACGCGCGCCCATGGCTCAGGTATTGCCTGAGGGCGCATTACTACCAGGCAAGAACGCAGTTGCGGCGTGTCCAAGAGACGGAGCGGCTTTACGAAGCCTGCACAAAGATCGCCCAACAGCGAGGCCTCCCGGAGCGCACCACAGGCGCCCTAGCTGAGGTCGCGTATGGCTTGCGTGTGACGCACAGCACCTACAAGATGATCATGGAGATAACCGCAGGCGAAACGATTTCTGGCCAGACCGCGAGCCGCGACCTTCGAGCGCTAGTAGACGCCAAGTTGCTCAAGCCGATCGGCCAGACACGCGGCCGCCACTATGTCGCTGAGCCAGTTCTGCTGGCCGAGCGCAAACGCATCCAAGCCGACCGGGCGCCTAGAGAGACCAGCGACCCATTCGAACTCGCGACAGGCCAGCTCAGCCTCACGCTTTAGCTAGCCCCCGGCCCAGCGTTCGTCGCTACTCCGCGCACGGGCGGTGTGCTCGAGTCGCGCTTGGATCGCGGGGCGGTCGCCGATCGCGCGGGGCCCGGCGCCGGCGATGCGTACGGCGGCGGCGGCGTTGGCGAAGGCGGTGGCCGCGACGGGCGGGTGACCCTCGCGGAGGGCGATGAAGAGGGCGGCGGCGAACACGTCGCCCGCGCCGAGGTCGTCGGTGGGGGTCTCGATGGGGGGCACGGGGACGTGGCGGATCTCGCCGCGGGGGAGGTGGAGGGTGGTGGGGTGGGGCCCGGCGGTGACGGCCACGAGCGGACGGTGGGCGGAGTCCCAGGGGCTCGTCTCTCCCGGGGCGGAGATCGACCCCGCGAGGGGGGGGTGTGGGGGGATCAGCGTTTCGCAGCACGCGCGCTCGGTGGCGCTGAGGACGATCGCGTCGCAGCGCGCGGGCAGGAGCTCGCGCTGGAGTGGGGCAGGGGTGATGTCGCCGGGGGCGTCCCACGTGCGCACGAGTCCCTGAGGTGTGAGCCCCACGAAGTCGGCGCGGCCTTGCCACGCGGGGGGAGTCTCGCGCGCTACGGGGGCGAGGTGGAGGATCGCGGTATCGACCTCGATCGGCCCAACGATGGGGCCGGCCCAGGCGAGCAGCCGCTGATGGCGCTCGGGGCCCTCGCCCCAGGTGCGCAGCGCGGTGGTGTGCTCGGCGGGGAGCACGGTGAGGTCGAACTCGTCGCGGTAGGGCGCCAGGAGCTGGTGGATCTCGGGGGGGTTTCCTTGTGTGATGATCTGCGTTCGTAGCCCGAGACGGGCGGCCTGGAGTGCGCTATAGAAGGCAGTCCCGCCGGGGTGGCGGGACCGTTTGGGGCCGAGTACGTCGACGGTGACGTGGCCGACGGTGACGTAGTCGTAGGCGCCCTCGATCGGGTCGCGGGGGGAGGTCACGGTGCGGCTCGGGGCTTGCGCTCCCTCCGCGGTACTCCTCACCGCTGCGGGGCACCCACGCGGGGCGACCGATCGGAGATCGGTGGGCGCAGGGGGAGCTCGTCGCCCGCGATCGCGGCGGCGGCGAGGCGCCCGGTGAAGACGCAGCCGCCGAGGAAGGTGCCCTCGAGGGAGCGCTTGCCGTGCATCCCCCCGCCCCCGAAGCCGGCGGCCTCACCGACGGCGTAGAGGCCGGGGACCGCCGCGTCCTGCGCGTCCTGGGTGTCGCGCAGGACGCGGCAGGCGAGGTCGGTCTGGATGCCGCCGAGGCTCTTGCGGGCCATCACCTGGAGGCGGATCGCGATCAGGGGCCCGGCGTCGGGGTCGAGGATCGCCTGGAAGGCGCAGGTGCGCAGGCGGTCTCCGCGCCAGCCCCGCAGCTGGGCGATGCGGCGGAGCTGGTCGTCGTTGAAGAGCCCCTTACCGCGGGCGATGGATTCGTCGTAGCGCCCGATCTCCGCGGCGAGCACGTCGGGGTCGATCGTCCCCGGTTCGCCCCCGCTCCGATGCTGGCGCTCGCTGCCCCCCTCGCCATCGATCGCGCGGGTCACCTCGTTCATCTTGCGCGCCAGCTCGGGGAGGGTGGGGGCGGACACGAAGTCGGGGGAGCCCTCGAGGAAATGTGAGACGAGGCGGGGTTTGCCGAGGAGGACCCCCAGCAGGAAGCGCACCCAGCGGCGCTCGCGCAGGTGGGGGTTGTGCTGGGAGCCCGACACGTCGAGCTCGCGGCGGGCGATCTTCCAGTTGCAGATCAGCCACGAATACTTGCGCTCGTCCTCGCACATCCGCTCCAGGGCGGCGTACGCGTCGAAGGTGGGCATCACCGGGACGGGGCCGTAGCGGCGGCCGTCGGGGTCGAGCATCACCCCGGAGCGGGGGGGGATCAGCTTGATCCCGTGGTTCTCCCGCTGGGGCTTGGGGTGGCGCACGGCGTCGGCGTAGTTCCACATCCGCGAGAGGTGGGTCACGTTGCCGCCCACGCGCTCCACCTCCTCGTGGAGTGCCCCGTCCGCATAGGGGTGGGAGCCCATCAACAGGCGCCGCGGGGGGCTCCCGAGCTCGGTGGTGGGCCACACGCGCCGCACGAGGTCCGGGTTGCCCCCGATCCCTCCCGCGGCGATCACCACCGCCTTGCCGGCTCTTACCTCGTAGCTGCCCCCCACGCTGGTCCGTTCGTCCGCACCCGGCCGGTGGCTCGTGCTCGTGTCTGCCTCCCCGCCGGTCCCCTCGCCTGCCCCCGGCCTGTGTCCGGCGCTCGTGTCTGGGTCCCCCGGGTCCCCCCGCTGCGCCCCCGTGCCAGGCGCGCCCCGTTCCCCGCCCCCCGCCAGGTGGCCCCTATCCAAATCCCCATCCAAAACCCTGCACCCCGTCACTGCGCCCTGTCCATCGGTGAGCAGCTCGCTCACGCGCGCCCCGAAGCGGACCTCCAGGGCGCCGCGGCGGGGGTGGCGCTCGATCGCGCTCCACACCGCCTCCACCAGCGCCTTGCCGGTGCCCCACGTGAGGTGGAAGCGGGGGACCGAGTTGCCGTCCCCGAAGTTGCCCCGCTCCGCCCAGTTGACCACGGGGAAGAAGCGCACCCCCAGCTCCCGCAGCCAGCCCCCCACGTCGTCGCGGGCGCGGGTCACATACTGCTCCGCCCACGCCCGCGGCCAGCGCTCCTCGGGGCCCAGCTCCGCGATTCGCAGCCAGTCTTCCAGCGCGAGGCGCTCGCTGTCGCGGATCCGCGAGCGGCGCTGCTCGGGGGAGTCCACCATGAACATCCCCCCAAACGCCTCCCGTGCGAGGCCCCCCAGCTCGTGGGGGCGGCAGCGGTCGAGCAGCAGCACCGTGTGGCCGCTGCGCAGCAGCTCCAGCGTGCTCACCAGCCCCGCGAGGCCCGCCCCGACGACGATGACCTCGGGCTGGGGTGTGTTGCCGTTGCGGTTGGTGTTGGGCATCGAGTGGAAGGGTATGGGATGGGTCCCCCCGCGACCACCCCGAGTGGATCGCAAGGATGCGCTGTCGGCGAGCGCCGGCTCGGTGCCCCCCGCGCCGCAGGCGAGAGCCAGCAATGTCACTCGCGCTGGGAGTGCGAGTCGGCTCGGTGTCCCGTGTGTCGCCGCAAGAGTCGGCTCGGTGTCCTGCGCGCCGCCGGCGAGAGTCGGCTCGGTGTCCTGCGCGCCGCCGGCGAGAGTCGGCTCGGTGTCCTGCGCGCCGCCGGCGAGAGTCGGCTCGGTGTCCTGCGCGCCGCCGGCGAGAGTCGGCTCGGTGTCCCGCGCCGGCCTCGCTGGCTGGCCCCCGAGCCAATCCCCATATCCTCCGCCCATGAAAAAACTACGCAGGCGTGTGAGCTACGCCAACATAACAGCGACACTAGCTCTCCTGTTCGCGATGAGCGGCGGGGCACTTGCAGCATCTCACTACGTGATTACCTCGACCAAGCAGATCAGCCCCAAGGTCCGCAAGGACCTCAAGGGCGCGAAGGGACCGGCAGGTCCCGCAGGTCCCGCGGGCCCCGCGGGCGCGGCGGGTGCCGCAGGCGCGGCGGGTCCCGCCGGTACGGCGGCGGCCTGGGCAAGCGTGCAGGTGAGCGGGACCTCCGGCAACCCGACCTTCACCGAGAACTCCGGATTCTCGGGTTCGCCCATCAGTCCATCGGCGGGGATCGTCTGCGTACCCGCGCCGGCGCACACCGTGGTGGCGCTCACGCTCGAGGCGCCGGGCTACATCCAGCAGGTCGCACCCAATCAGTGCGGTGGGGCGAGCAATTACGAGGTCGCGACCGAGAACCCATCGGGCACTCCCGAAGACCTGCCCTTCACGATCCTCGTTCCCTAGACGCGATGCTTTCGCGGGACGGTCGAGGTGCGCTCCCAGGAGGGCGTGCCGGGCCGTCTCGGGATTGCTCTCTCACGCCAGCGCCATCCCGGGCGTGACCCCCACCTCGATCAGCTCCGGTCCGCTGGACCCCAGCGCCCGCCGCAGCTCGACCGCGAGCTCCTCCGCGTCGCCCACGCGGCACGCGTTCACGCCGTAGCCCGCCGCCACCGCCATCGTGTCGAGCGCCGGCAGGTCCAACCCCGGCGCGCCCGGGATCTCCTCGAGCAGCGTGAAGAACTTCAGAATCGCGTACTCGTCGTTGCGCAGCACCAGGAAGGTGACCGGTACTTTGTACGCCGCCGCCGTCCAGAAGCTCTGCACCGCGTACTGCGCCGAGCCCTCGCCGATCACACACACCACGCGGCGCTCCGGGCACGCCAGCTGTACGCCGATCGATGCCGGCATCCCGAAGCCCAAGCCGCCGCCCGCCGAGAAGTAGTAGCTCCCCGGCCGGCCCAAGCGCAGCTGGTTGCGCAGCGCCGGCGTCGCCGACGGCGACTCCAGCACCACGATCCCGTCCTCCGGGAAGACCTGCGCGAGCGTCCGCACCGCGGTCGAGGGGCTCATCGGGTTCGTCAGCGGGACCTCCTCTGGGGCAGCTCGCAGCGGTGGGGGCTCGCGGTGGGATCCGATCCCCGCCCCCTCCGATCCAGCCGCTGCACTCGTGTCGCCCGCCCTCGCCGCGTCCGCCAGCGCGGCCAGCGTGAGGGCCACGTCCGCCACGATCGCGTCCCCCATCGGCGCCCTCGCCGCCTCGTCGGGATCGCTCGTGATCGCCACCAGGCTCGTCCCTGGGGCCAGCAGGGGGCCGGGGATGTTGGGGTAGTAGGGGAAGATCGACGTGCCCACCGCGAGCACGAAGTCGTGCGCCGCCAGCATTTCCCCCAGTGGCTGGACCGCCGGGGGCAGAATCCCCTGGAAGAGGGGGTGGTTCTCCGGGAAGCCCAGCCGTCCCCCGCCGGTGGCCGGGGACGCGTACACCGGCAGCTGGGCGCTCTCCGCGAACGCCACCGCCGCCTCCCACCCGCCCGCCGCGTCGATGTCGGGGCCCGCCACCAGCGCGGGGTTGGCCGCCTGCGCCACGCGCCGCGTAAGGTCCGCGATCGTGGCACCGTCCGGGAGGCCCCCACCCCCGCTCACCGCGCGCGCCGTCTGGTGGCCCACCTCCTCCTCCGAGCGCACCTCCGCGTACCAGTCGTCCATCGGGATCGACACGAACACCGGCCCCCGCGGGGGGAGCCCCGCGGTGTGGATCGCGCGCGCCAGCGCGTGCGGCACGTCCTGCGCGCACGGTGGCTCATAGCTCCACTTCACCAGCGGATGGGGCATCCGCACCGCGTCCCTGTTGGTGAGGTTCGCCTGCAGCGTCATCAGCGAGCGGTACTGCTGGCCCGCGCTCACCACCACCGGGGACTTGTTCGCCTGCGCGTTGAAGATCGCCCCCATCCCGTTGCCCAGCCCCGGGGCCGTGTGCAGGTTCACCAGCGCCGGGACCCCGCTCGCCTGGGCGTACCCGTCCGCCATCCCCACCGCCACCGCCTCCTGCAGGCCCAGCACGTAGCGGAAGTCCTCCGGGAACGAGCTCAGCATCGGCAGCTCCGTGGAGCCCGGGTTGCCGAAAAGCGTCGTCATGCCCCGCTCCCGCAGCAGTTCGAACGTCGCCTCCCGTACCGTCCTCATCGTCTCGCGCCTCCCGCTCGTCCCGTTGGATTCCCACCTTTGCGCCCGCAGGCGCGAGGAACGGTATCGAGCGGAACACGATCCAGCTCTCTCAGCGGCGACTTACGTCGCCCCCCATCGCGGTGTACACCAGCAGGCTCTCCGCTTCCTCGACCGTGTCCGCCACCTCCAAGCGGCGGTTCAGGCCGGTGAGCTCGAGGATGCGCAGCACCTCCGCGGTTGGTCCCGCCAGCATCATCCCCCCGTGTTGGCAAGCCGGCTCGCGCTGGAGGCTCAGGAGCGCCTGCAGGCCGCTCGAGCTCATGAACTCCGCGCCCGCCAGGTCAACGATCAGCCCCCGCGCCTGGCGGCGCCTGCACGCCGCTGCGATCCGCACCTGCATCGAGAACGCCCCCGCATAATCGATCTCGCCGCACACCACCGCCCGCAGCGGCATCCCCCACCCGCCCGCGCACTCCACGCGCAGTGGTGGAGGGAGTGCGACGCGGTTCCACGCCGGTGCCGGTCTCTGCAAGTTCTCGTTCAATGCTGCCATCGAGCTCCTCCCTGTTTTCTGCGGTTGCGAACATGTGCAAAAGTGGCGCCACTGAGAAGACACCACCACCCGCGGTCCCTCACAGGGATCGACAAACGAACGATTCCGGCATTCCGATCCTCATCAAAAGCCCCGGCTCGACCACCAAGCCAGCCCGACGTACAGCCAAGCCCCAACCACATCGCAAGTCGGCGTCGCCTAGCGGAGTGGGCCTTGCCGCTCGGAGTGGCCCTCGCCACGCGGAGCCGGTCCTCGCCTCGCAAGCCGGCTACGCCCGCAGAACCAGTCCCGCCCCGCAGGGCCAGCCTCGTATATTGGGCGCCAGCCCGCATCGAAAGCCAAGCTGCACCACATCGAACGCCCAGCCCGTCTGTTCTCTTGCCTGACAGTCCGATGACGCTGCCCCGGCCTGCCATCCGCCGATCCGTGATCGCGGGGATCCTCCTGATCGTCCTCGTGCTGCTCGCGTGCGCCCCCGTGGGCACCGCCGGCGCCGCCGCGGCCAAGCACAAGCCCGCCTCCAAGAAGCCGCCCGCCATCAATCTCTACGGCACCCGCGCGCTGCTTGCCTACGAGGCGATGCAGCAGAATTTCTACCTCCCCGAGGTCGGCCTGTACAAGGGGGAACCCGAGTACTCCTTCCTGTGGCCCTTCTCCCAGGCGCTCGCAGCGACCGTCAGCCTCTCCCACCTCCCCGGCGAGGCCCCCAAGCTGGCGGGGGGACTGCAGGCGCTTACCACGGGCCTGCAGGTGTACCTCAGCGCGCCCGGCGCTCCCCCCGGGGAAGCGACCGCGACCGGGGCCTCCACGGCGGGCACAGTGCGCTCCTACGACGGCGTCGTCGCTCCCCCCATTGGCCCCGGCGGAGCGAGCTACTACGACGACAACGAGTGGGTGGGCATCGAGTTGGCGCGTATGTACGAGCTCGACCACAACGCCGCCGCCCTCGCCCAGGCGGAGCAGATCATGGAGTTCGTGATGTCCGGCTGGCAGACCGTCGGTCCCGAAGGCCAGCCGCTGCCCTGCCCCGGGGGGGTGCCGTTCTCCAACGCCACCAACAACACCGAGCGCAACACCGTCACCGACGCCCCCGCGGCCGAGCTCGCGGTGCAGCTCTACCGGATCACCCACGAAGCCCGCTACCTGCAGTTCGCCGAGATGGCCTACGGCTGGGTGCGCCAGTGCCTCCTGGAACCCAACGACCTCTACGCCGACCACATCGAACTGGGCGGCGCCGTGCAGCACACCGAGTGGTCCTACAACCAGGGCGCCATGATGGGCGCCGGTGCGCTGCTCTACCAGGTGACCCACAACGGCGAATACCTCTACGAGGCCCGCCAGACCGCGAAGGCCGCGCTCGCCTACTACACCTACAGCCGCCTCTCCTCCGAAAACCCGTTCTTCGTCGCGGTCTACCTCCGCAACCTCATCTACCTCGACTCCGTCACCCACGATCCCCCCGGTGCGCTGCCCGCCAAGGAATACGCCTACTACGCCTGGCAGCGCCACCGCCTCAGCGACAACCTCTTCGCCTACGGCTCCCCCCCACCGCCGAACTACTCGGGCAGGCCGCCGTCGTGCAGATCTACGCGCTGCTCGCGATCCCCCCGAGCGCCTATTTCTGATCCCTGGCGCGCCTCCTGGGCGCCTATTGCTGATTTCCCCCGCCCCCCACGCCTCCTGGGCCTCGATTTCCGATCCCATCGAGCGCCCCCGGGCGCCTCGCCTCTTTCTGTCCTCCCGAGCGCCCCCGAGCGCCTATTGCTGATCCCGATTGCCCACGCCGGCGTCCGTTGGGGCCGATCCGAGTAGTCTTCGACGCATGGAGGCGACCAACCTCATCACCCCCGCGGGTCTGGAGTCGATGCGAGCTGAGCTCCAGGTGCTCGAGGGCGACGGTCGCCGTGAGATCGCCGAGCGAATCAAAGTGGCGCGCGAGTGGGGGGATCTCAAGGAGAACAGCG
Source organism: uncultured Solirubrobacterales bacterium (assembly GCA_963747875.1). Lineage (GTDB taxonomy): Bacteria > Actinomycetota > Thermoleophilia > Solirubrobacterales > Solirubrobacteraceae > Palsa-744. The sequence goes on along the minus strand of CAVVGU010000001.1, from coordinate 1,942,554 downwards.
AGTACCACGACGCGAAGAACGATCAGGCCCACCTCGAGACGAAGATCGCACGCCTACGCGAAAAGATCTCCACCGCGGTCGTCGTGGAGGAAGGTGAGGGCCCCGCCGTGGACGGTGCGGTCGCCTTCGGCTCGACCGTCGCCGTGCGCGATCAGAACGGGGTGGAGCGCACCTGGAGGATCGTCAGCTCCCACGACGCCGCCCCCGCCGAGGGTCGCCTCTCCGCAGAGTCCCCCGTCGCCCGCGCCCTCATCGGACGTCGCCCCGGCGACCAGGCCGCCGTCGTGCTGCCCCGCGGCGAGAGTCTGCTCACGATTCTCAGCGTCGAGTGATCAGGGGTCCCTCGATGCTCGCAAGCGGCTCCTCGATGCTCGCAAGCGGCTCCTCGATGCTCGCAAGCGGCTCCTCGATGCTCGCAAGCGGCTCCTCGATGGTTGCGATGAAGGCTGAGACGACGACAGGATCGAATTGGGTCCCCGCGCAGGCGCGCAGCTCGGCGAGCGCCTCCTCACGGGGCACCGCACGGCTGTAGGTACGCTTGGAGATCATCGCGTCGAAGGCGTCGCACACGAAGATGATGCGGGCCCCGAGGGGGATGCCGTCGCCGCGCAGACCATCGGGGTAGCCGTTGCCGTCGAAGCGCTCGTGGCTCGAGCGCACCAGGCGCGCCACTGGGCGCAGGGCGGCGGCGGCGGTGAGGATCCGCTCGCCGAGGATCGTGTGGCGGCGCATGAAGCGCCACTCCTCCGGATCCAGGGGGCCGGGCTTGTTGAGGATCGCATCGGGGATCGCGATCTTGCCGACGTCGTGCAGCTCGGCGGCGCGAGCGAGCACGTCGAGCTCCTCGCCCGACATCCCCAGACGCCGGCCCACGTCGAGCGCGAGCACGCCCACCCCCCGCTGGTGCTCCTGCAGATCGGGGTAGCGCTCCTGGAAGGCCTGTAGGAGCACGTCGCGCAGCTGTTGCACGGCGCTCGCCTCGCGGGTCTCATCCTTACGCCGGTACAGCCGCTGGTCGGCGAGCTGCATCACCGCGGAGGGGTCCGCGATCTCCGTGGGGATGCTCACCACGCCGTGTGCCGCCCCAATCGAGAAGCCAGGCCCGCGCTCGGAGAGGGCGGCAACACTGCGGTTCACGATCGGCTCGATCTGGTGCGGGCTGCCGCACAGCAGCACGCAGAACTCATCTCCCCCCATGCGGTAGGCCGTGCCATGCGGGGCGACCACGCTCTTGAGCTTGTCGCTGAGGCGCGTCAGCAGGTCGTCGCCCGCCGGATGGCCGAACGTATCGTTGTAGCGCTTGAAGCCGTTGAGGTCGTACAACACGAGCTCCCAGCTCTCGCCCGCGCTCACCCGCCGGCACGCGACGTGGAGATCCTCCATCAGCTGGCGGCGATTGCCGAGGCCCGTGAGCGGATCCGTCAGCGCCTGGCGCCGGGAGCTCGAGAGCATCGTCATGTTCTCGCGCACCGTCATCATCAGGTGTACGCACACCGCGAGCACCGTCACGATCGCGAGGATCAGGGCGACCGGGGTGAGTTGATCGTGCAGGTTGCCGTAGATCAGCACCCCCAACGCGGCGAGCAGCGAGAGTGAGGGCACCGACACCAGCCGCCAGTCCTCCACCCGCCTGCGCGCGGGCCGCGGCCACGGCGTCCACGCGGCAATCGCGAGCAGCACAGCGGAGGCGGGCCACAGCGACTGTACCCAGTCCCCCACGTGGTAGCTGTCGGTCGCGGTGAGATAGAGGTAGCCCGAGTCCGCCACCGCGCTGGCGAGCATCGCTGCCGCGATCAGCAGCCACACCCGCCCGGGGCGCCACCCGGTCATGCCGAGTGCCCCAAGGGTGAACACCAGCAGCAGCAGATCCCCAATCGGGTAGACGAGCGACATCGCGAGCGACGCCGTTTCGCCGTGCGCGCCGTTGAGGATCGGCGGGAGGATGATCGCGGACCCCACCGCGGCCGCTGCGAGCCCGCCGATCAGCCCGTCCAGCCACATCCCGATGCGCAGCTCCCGCAGGTGAGCGCTCACGAGCAGCACCAACGCCACGTAGCAGCACGGGTAGAACACCAGGTAGAGCACGTCCGCGGGGGTGACAACGCCGCCCGCCGCACTGGGGCCTTCGACGAAGAGGGTGTAGTAGAGATCCCCCAGACCCCAGCAGAAGAGGCCCGCGCCAAGTGTCAGCCACGCGCTGCGCTGCGCCCGCACGAACACCCCCCGCGCGAGCACCGTCAACGAGGCCCCCGCCATCACCAACCCATAGATGGTGTAGTCGAAGGACCCTTCCGAGGGGAAGCCGCCGAGGCCGGCGAGCGTGTGCAGCATCAGCACCCCCACTCCCCCCACAAGTAGCGCGAGGACCACGGTGACCGCTATAGGCCGAGTGCGTGTAGTGCTCTGCATCCCCACTCACTGCATCGGCTCCCACGTCCCAGTTCTGAAGTCGAACAGCTCGATGCGAGCGAGTTGCTCTGCCTTACACGCGGGCGAGCAAGCGCGCACGAACCCACCGCTCGACCTGTGGTTGCAGGTCGCGAGCGTCTGCTCTACACGCGGGCGAGCAAGCGGCGCACGAACCGCTTGGGCTTGCGCCGGTAGAGGCGCTCGCCCTCGCGCAGCGCGCGCCTGTGCAATCGCTTACGTCGCCGGGCGATCGCCTTCAGCAGACGCTTACGGGTCTTGCGCTCCCCGGCGAACAGGGCGCGCCGCTCGCGCACTGCGCGGTGCAGCAGCGCGAGGTCGTGGTCCTCGCCGAGGATTTCTCCCAACCGGTCTGCTTCGCGGGCGACACGGCGGGCATGCGCGAAGGACTTGCCGCGGCGGTCGAGCGTCTCGGCGGCATAGCGCAAGTCCTTGACGTGTTTGCGCCAGATATGCAGCTCCCGCGCGCTGCCGCCGCGGCGAGCGGTGCGCAGGCCCTGGCGCCCCCGACGGTAGACACGGTCGAGTCCCGGGGTGAGCAGCTTGCGGCGCCGTTCGCGTAGCTTCCAGCGCTCGACCCGCGCAGTGACCGCGCGCAGGTCGCCGGCGACCGCGGCGCGTAGTTGGGGGTCGCGGATACCGCGCTCGGCGGCCGCTTCGCGCTCAGCCATCAGCTGGGCTCGCAGAGCGCGCACCGCCCCGCTATGGGCGAGCCTGCCGGGGTTGCGCTCGAGTAGGCCATCGAGCGTGATGAGGATCACCTCCGCGTCGCGGGCCCCCGCGAGGCGCCGCGCACTGTCGCGCACGGCATCGTTCTCGCGGGCGTAGCGCTTGGCGCCGAGCTCGTTACGCAGCACGCGCGTGAGCGCGCGCACGCGCTTGAGCGCCTTGCGGATCTCATGCACCGTCTCCTCCCCCGCGCCCCCCGGGTAGGCCTCGAGCAGCTCGACCGCGAGTTGGAGCTGTTCGAGGATCACCCGCCGCAGCCCCTCCGCGAGGGGCTCGCCCTTGCGCAGAGCCGCGTGTACCTTCCTGCGCTCCCACCGTGGGCGGGCGGCGACCACGGAGCGGCGCTCCAGCTGGGAGCGCGCGACTGCCACCGCCACGCCGACACCGACCGCGAGCAGCGCCGCCGCGACCGGCCCGCGGCGCAGGGGGGGCACAATGGGACCATGCCGAAGCTTCCGCCGGCCCCATGGTGGACGGTGCGCCGCGCGGCGAATCGCAAGCCCGCGACGTATCGCTGCCCGATCTGCGGCCATTACTTATCCGCGCTCAGCGAGCACATGCTGATTGCCCCCGAAGGCGACACCCGCCGCCGCCGCCACGCCCACACCACATGTGTCGCGCGCGCCCACGAACGCGGCCAGCTGCGCTCCCGCGACGAGTGGCGCCGCGCCCAACCGCGCGCGGCGCCGTGGTGGCGGCGTCTGCTCGGGCGCCCGTAGCCTGCATCAGGGGCCGCCTCACCTCCCGTAAACGTTCACGAAGCTGGGGTCGACGCGGATGATCAGACGCTGTTCCCCGGGCTGGCGGTAGGGGTAGGTATCCTGGCCGAGATACTTCATCGCAAGGGCATCGATGTGGGCGTCGGCGCCGTCGTGGGTGCGCTCGGCCACGCTGCCCCGGATCGTGAGGTATTCGTAGGGGTTTTCCATGTTCTGCACCGTGAGGGTGACCCGAGGGTCGCGCTCCAGGTTGCGGGGCCACGCGCGGCCCTCCGCGGTGTTGAGCACAGCGCGGCCATCCTCGACGTCGACCCATACCGGCACACAGTGCACGGAGCCGTCAGCACGTAGGGTGGAGACGTTGCAGAAGTTCTTGTCCTTCAACAACTCCTCGGCGCGGCCCTCGATCTTTGAGCTCATGGAGTCCTCCTCCTTCTCAGGATTCTCTGGGATGTATGCGCACTAGGTGGCGGGTGTTTCAGTGCACACCACCAAGATAGGGACTGCCCGCGGGGAGGGCTGGCCCGGAGGCCTACTACTGCCGCGCGAGGCCCGTGGCAGAGGCGACGGGCGGAATCGACTCGAGGGGTACGAGCTTGCCGTTGTTGAGCTGGAAGTGGACGGTGGCCTGGCCGCCGGACGGGCAGCAGAGGGCGTCGTGGGTGCGGTAGAGCGCGTAGGCGAGAGTCACTTCGGTGTCGCTCTGGCTGAGCACCCGCAGAGCGGCGGAGGGCTGGGAGGAGTCGGTGCCGATGTAGCGGCCGTCGAGGAAGAAGAAGGCGCGCTGGTTGTACCCGTCGGCGGAGCCGGTGCGGGTGCCGAGGAGCACGGTGAGCGTCTGGTTGGGGTGGTACTCGGAGGTGTCGTTGGGGGTATACCCCTGGGCCCTGACCACGGCGGTTGCGGCGGTGGCCTGAGCGCCTGCTGCTTCTGCGGGCTGGGTACCCGTGTGGGTAAAGGCCGGCTCGGGGGCGGTCCGGGTAGTGCTCGGGCTCCCTCCCGAGGCGCCAGAGCTCGTGGTCTGGCCGTCGCCCGCGGTGCCCGTGGAGGTTTCCGGAGTGGAATCGGTTGTGTGGGCGCCCGTTGTGGATCTCGAGTGCGCGGTGCCCCCCGATTCGCCGCCGTGCCCAGTGCCTCCGGATTCGCCGTCGGTGGTTGGGGCCGCGGAGATGGTCACCGTCTTGGTCGCGCCCCCGCAGCCTCCGAGCAGCACCCCGCCCGTGCCTCCCAGGGCCAACGCCCCCGCGATCAAAGCCGCAGCTCTCATCATGTTCTCTCTCTATTCGCCGCCGCCGGATAGCCCACCTTCTCGCTCAACACCCGATCGCTCACGGGGTTGCGCGATTGTCTGCCCGGAGGCTGTGGGACTCCCGGCGCCCCCACTTGGATTTCGATTGCTTCGGCCCTTGGCAGCGGCTCTTGACAAGGTTATTAGTGGCTGCTAATCTATTTGAAGTTAGCGACTACTAAGTAAGGAGGTCCGAGGTGAGTGGCTCGCGGAGGAACAACTGGACGTTGGGGATCGTGTCGACGGCGCTGTTCATGGTGGTGCTCGACAACCTCGTGGTGTCGATCGCGATCCCCTCGATCCGCCGCGACCTGGGGGCCTCGATCCAGTCGCTGGAGTGGACGGTCAACGCGTATGTGCTCGCCTACGCGGTGCTGCTCCTCACGGGGGCCGCGCTCGGGGATCGTTTTGGGCGCCGACGGATGTTCCTCGCGGGGCTCTCCCTCTTCACGTTCGCCTCTGCGTGCGCCGCGTTGGCGCCGAGCACCGATCTGCTGGTCGCCGCCCGTGCGCTCCAGGGGGCGGGTGCGGCGATGGTGACTCCCCTGACCCTCACGCTCCTCGCGGAGGCGTTTCCCGCGGATCGCCGGGGCCTCGCGCTGGGGGTGTGGTCGGGCATCTCGGGCTCCGCGGTAGCCCTCGGCCCGCTGGTAGGGGGCGCCGTGGTGCAGGGCATTTCGTGGCACTGGATCTTCTGGATCAACGTCCCGATCGGCCTCGTCCTCGTCCCCCTCGCGGCGCTACGTCTGAGCGAGAGTCACGGGCCCTACGGCTCCCTCGATCTGCCCGGCCTTGCGCTCGCCTCCACGGGTGCGTTTGGGGTGGTCTTCGGTCTCGTGCGCGCCCAGTCGCTCGGATGGACCTCCCTGCCGATCCTCGCCTCGATCGCCGCTGGGATCGTCCTGCTTGCGCTGTTCGTCGTGTGGGAGCGCCGCGCGCCCGAGCCGATGCTGCCCATGTCATTCTTCTCCCACCGTGCCTTCGCTGTCACAAACTTCGCGTCGCTGTCGATGTTCTTCGGGATGTTCGGGTCGATCTTCTTCCTCTCGCAGTTCATGCAGGACGTGCTCCACAACAGCCCCCTGGAGGCGGGCTTAAAGATTCTGGTGTGGACCGGGGCCACCATGATCACCGCCCCCCTCGCGGGGATCTACTCCCAGCGGGTGGGTAGCCGTCCCCTGATGCTCGCCGGGCTGACGCTCCAGGCGGGCGCCCTGGCGTGGCTGGCGACCATCACCAGTACCACCACGCCCTACGGCGAGATGATCGTGCCGTTCGTGATGGCGGGCACGGGCATGGCGCTCGTGTTTGCGCCCTCGGCCAACGCAGTTCTCTCCGCGGTACTTCCCGCCCAGGCGGGGCAGGCCTCGGGTGCCACCAACGCGATCCGCGAGACAGGAGGGGTACTCGGGGTCGCGGTGCTCGCCTCGGTGTTCACCCACGCAGGCGGATACGACTCCCCCCAGGCGTTTGTGAACGGACTCGTCCCCGCACTGTGGGTCGGGGTAGGGATGCTCGGTGCAGGTGCCCTCGCGGTGTTGCTCCTGCCCTTCAACACCCGGCCCCAGGAGACCCGTTCGGAGCGGGGCGAGGCAGCGGCCGAGACGCCATTTGGGTATGTGCCCGCCGGGGAGGCCGTTTGAGTACCGAGGCCCCCCGCGTTCGTGTGCCCGCCGCGCAGCGCCGAGAGGAGCTGATTACGGCCGCAGTTCACGAGTTTGCCCACGGGGGCCTGCATGGGACCCCGGTGGAGCGCATCGCCCGCCGGGTGGGCGTGGCGCAGCCATACGTGTTCAGCCTCTTTGGCAGCAAGCGCGAACTGTTCCTCGCTGCACTGGAGCGCAGCTTCGAGCAGATCGCTCACACATTCGAACGCGCCGCCGAGGAGTATCGCGAGGGGCGCGCGCCGGCGGACTGCGAAGACGCACTGATGGCAATGGGGAGCGCCTACAAGCAGCTCCTGCTCTCCGACCGCGACTACCTGATGCTCCAGCACCAGTCCTACGCCGCCTGCGACGACGAGGTGGTGCGTAAGCGTGTGCGCAACCGCTACGCCAGGCTCGTCGGCCTGGCCCAGAGTCTCTCCGGTGCAGAGGACGAGCGCATCGATGACTTCTTCAACCACGGCATGGCCCTCAACGTCGCGGCCGCCCTCGGCGTTGAGGACCTCTCCAGCGGCTGCTCCTGGGTGCGCGCCGAGCTTGCCGCCGACTCCGAGCTTGCGACTGGCTCAGGGCTCGCCGCCAACTCCGAGCTTGCGACTGGCTCCGAGCTTGCGACTGGCTCCGAGCTTGCGACTGGCTCCGAGCTTGCGACTGGCTCCGAGCTTGCGACTGGCTCCGAGCTTGCGACTGGCTCCGAGCTTGCGACTGGCTCCGAGCTTGCGACTGGCTCCGAGCTTGCGACTGGCTCCGAGCTTGCGACTGGCTCAGGGCTCGCCGCCAACTCCGAGCTTGCGACTGGCTCCGAGCTTGCGACTGGCTCAGGGCTCGCCACCGGCTGAGCGCACCGCCGATGCCCTACCATTGAGCTGGGCAATGTCTACCTCCACCCAGACCCGGCCTCCGAAGCAGAAACGTAGCAATCGTGAGATCGCCCGCACCAGCGGGCTCGTGCTGCTAGCGGTACTCATGACCCTGTTTGCGGTCCTCAACGTGGAAAGCGTCGAGGTCAACTGGATCTTTGGCTCCGGTCAAGCTCCGCTGATCGTGGTGATCGTGGTCTCCGTGCTGGTGGGGGTCGTGTTCACGCACTTCGCCGAGCGGCGCTCCGCCAAGCGCCGATAGTCCTCCTCCGCGGGCGCTCCGTTCATCTCGGCCGCCAGGCTCGCCCTTGCGGGAGCTCCGTTTGTGTCCCCCGCGACTCGGTGGGGCCCTGCGGGGGTTCCGTTCGTCTCTGCCGCCGCGAGGCTCGCCACGGGCGCTCTGTTCGTCGCGCTCCCCGCTCGGCGGGCCTCTGCGGGCGCGCTATGCCGTCCGCCGGTGGGCGAGGCCCCATTCATCGCCGTTATCGACTCCGGTGCAACCGCCGGGGGTGAGCTGTGGAGCTCCACCGGTGGCGTCCCCGTGTGCGCAGTGAGCGTTCCATTCATCTCCAGCGGTGGCGTCGCTCCGGCGAGGGGCTGGGTCATCGAGGAGACCCCATTTGTGGTGGCGGTGCCGTTCGCACGCGCCGCCCCCTCGCGGGTCGCTCGCGCGCGGACCACCTCCCGTGCAGCCTCCTCGGGGCCGAGGAACGGTGCGAGGACCACATAGGAGATGTACTCGCCCAGCACCGGGAGGCGGTGGCCGCGACCGGCTAGTACCTCGCCGTAGAAGATGTGCCATAGCCCCCCCGCGATCCCCTCAACCGCGATCCTGCAGCGCGGGCGCCGGGGGGCGCCCTCGGTGAGGAGCGTGGCGACCTCGTAGGCGAGATCCACCATGTTGGCGTTCGGGATCGGCCCCGCCTCGAGCGCTTTGCCCGCGAGCGTCATCAGGCGGGCCGGGCTCCCGGCGAGGTGGGCGAGGAGCGTCTCGACGGTGGCGCACACCGCCGCGGGCCACTCCTCGGAGACCAACCCAGGGTCCGCGACGAGCTGCAGGAGTTCGTCTCCCAGGACGTCGAGCGCCTCCATGTAGCACGCCTGCGGGGTCCTATAGAGCTCCATGAAGGTCTCGATCGGCAGGTTCGCGTTGTCGGCGATCCGTAGGGAGCTGACCTCGTCGTACTTCTGCTCCCGCACCCCAATCTCAATCGCGCTGCGCAACAGCTTCGCGCGGCGCCCCTCCCCGCCGCAGGCGGAGGGCTCGAGCTCGATTGGGCTGCTGAAGGGGGCGTTCTCGCACGGCCGCGGCCGCAGTTCGCGGACCGCGGGAGAGCGGAAGGCGTTCAGCCACTTCAGCATCTCCCTGCCGAGCGGGGCCAGATCTTCGGTCTCGCGGTCCCGCAGGCGCATGAACGCGACCCGCCGCAGTCCTCCCACGATCGCTCGCACCACAGGCGCAGGGAGGGCGTCGGGGAGGCGCTTGTCGGCGAAGGCGCTGGAGAAGAGCCCTTCGCACATGGCCGTCGTCCGGTGCAGTCTCCGCGGCCCTTCGAGGCCGGCGTGCTGAGCGTCGACCAGTACGAGGCGCAGCGGCTTGGGGTTCTGTTCGAGCTCTCCCATGAAGACGTCGATCGCGCCCCGCATCCGCTTTTCGCGGTTGCCCGTGGCGGTGCGATAGGCGTGGGTGAGGCGCTGGATCTCCCGGTTGATGATGAGATCGAAGGTCTCCAAGAAGCACACCTCCTTGCCGGAGAACTGCTCGTAGAAGGCCCTCCGCGAGACTCCGGCGAGTCCAATCACGAGCATTACGCTGGTCTTCTCGAAGCCCCGGCTGTCAATCGCCTCGATCATCGCGCCGTGCATGCGAATCCGCTGGTGATGGGCGACCTCGGTCGGCCCGATCTTATGGGGTCCCTTGGGCAGACGCGTGTAGAGGGGCACGATCCCCTTGGTCGCCGCCTTCTTGCGTTTGCGCGTGCTCGTCTCGGCTCGCTTGTGCACACCCCGTCCGGCGCGCTCAGGAGCGCTCGATGCGCTGACTTTACGGGCACCCTCGGTGGATTCGGGGTCACCCTTCTTGGTGCGCTTCCGGGTACTCCGCTCGGTCGTGCCCGTGGGTGGGCCCTGCTCCGATTTGCGAGCCCGTGGCCCTGGCGATCCTCGCTGTCCCTCCGACCCAGTCATTCGACCTCCCCGCATGCTCTTGACAACCAGACTGTCATGGAGTCTGGTAAACAAGATTATTCCATGTCAGCGATTTTTTGTCTACACCTTAGCTTATGCAATCACCCCGAGTCCCGTCAAGGGGGATCCGATCAGTGGTTTTTCCCAATAGCCGTATGGTTTTCCAAGATAGCTGAGCCGACGGTTGGGAGCCGTGCCGTCGGTCTGTGGCGGATTGCGGGCTTGATCGGAACGGGCTCGTAATGCGAGCCAGCGGATGTCTGCCACTGCGTGGGCCTTCTTATATTTTCGCCCCCGCAGCGGGCGACGGGGTGGAGGCTGTTCGTCGCCGGGGGAGATAGGGCTCGCCACAGTCGCTCGAGGGAAGTGGAGCTGCGCTCTCAGTCGTTTGGCGGATGGAGGGGCTGCGCTCCCAGTCGCTTGCGGGAGGGGCCGGGGCCTCCAGTCGCTTGCGGGAGGGGCCGGGGCCTCCAGTCGCTTGCGGGAGGGGCCGGGGCCTCCAGTCGCTTGCGGGAGGGGCCGGGGCCTCCAGTCGCTTGCGGGGCTCACAAGGCTTTTGCGCGGAGTGTCCGTCGCTGAGGTCGCGATCGATGGGGTCCCGGCGTGTTGCCGGCCCCGCGCTGCGGCGCGGTGGAGAGCGCTGCTGCTAGCTGTCGCTGTCGGCCCCGTCGGGCTGGCGCACTACGACCACCGGACGGGGGGAGCGGCGCAGGACGTCCGCGGAGGTGGAGCCGAGCAGCTTCGCCCGCAGTCCCCGGTGTCCCCGCGAGCCGATCACGATCGCGCGGGCGTGATGCTGCTCTGCGCCAGCCACAATCGCGTCGGCGGGGTGGGCGACGTCTTCTACGGCAAGCGGCTCGGCATCGAGGCCCGCGGCGCCCGCGAGTGCGGCCCCATCGCGCGCAAGGGTCCAGGCGCGCTCCTCGCTGGCCTGCTCGACCTGCTGGGTGAGGGAGGGGTCGAACGGGAGCATCGGGGCGCCCATCCCCGTGGGGTCGGGGGCCAGCATCATCTCCGCGAGGGCCGGCTCCCAAACAGTGAGCACCACTGCGCGGCCGGGAGCGAACAGCACACCGGCCTCCTGCACGGCGACCCGGGCGGAAGGCGATCCGTCGTAGGCGATCAGGATCGGTCCATCCTCAGCCATCGCGGCGAAGCGTAGCCCACCGGACGGCGTCTCCCCACAGGCGCTCACTGCCGGAGTGCTTCCGGAGCGCTTCGCGAGCGAGCACGTCGGGTCCTTTGCGGCTCCCGTGCATCCCGCCCCAGTGGTTGGCGAGGGCCCGGGGCTCAGTGCAGGATCACCCGCAGAGCGAGCACCCCGACGCCCATCGCGGCTCCCGTGCATCCCGCCCCAGCGGTTGGCGAGGGCCCGGGGCTCAGTGCAGGATCACCCGCAGAGCGAGCACCCCGACGCCCATCGCGGCTCCCATGCATCCCGCCCCAGCGGTTGGCGAGGGCCCGGGGCTCAGTGCAGGATCACCCGCAGAGCGAGCACCCCGACGCCCATCGCGGCTCCCACGCATCCCTCCAACAGCAGTTCGGCGGGCCGGGCGCGGGTACGCAGGCCGGCAAGTAGCTCGAACGCCAGCAGGCACCCCGCACAGACCCAGAGCGCAACCGAGACCGCGGTCTCCTGGCTCGCGCCCGCGGCCCAGCAGATCAGCAGGGCGAGCACGGGGATCGTGGCGCTCTGGAGGATCGTTCGATCGCGCGCAAGCGCCTGCCCCAGCCCCCCCACGGTGAGGTTGGTGCGATCGGTGATGCGGTGACCGAGGAGTTCCGCGTAGGCGTGGGCGAGCCAGTAGGTCACGAGCGTCACCACAGCCGACCCCACGGTCTCCAGGTAGGTGTCCCGCAGTCCGCTCTCCGCGGCGAGCAGTGCGCCGAGGGTCAGCGTGCCGTAGACCGCTCCCGTGGGGTTCCCCTCCGGCACGAAGTGATCGAGCCACCGGACCGCGACGCGCCGCCCACGCGCCGCCCCGTCGGCCTCCACGCGATCCTCACCAGTTGGCTGCACCAGCTTGACTATGACTGGACCTCTGCGCGGAGGCGTCGTGGGGCGTGAGGGGATCTGGCCAGCTGTCGTGCCCTCGTCTGGCCAGGTGTCGTGCCCTCGTCGGGGCGGGGGTATGATCCCCCGTTGTGGCGAGGTCCCGCATAGTTCACGGGAGCCGGATAGGGCCCTCCAGCGGAGGTGGGCTTGCGCTTGTGCTCGCCGCATTGCTGTTGATCTGCGGGCTGCTCGCCGTGGCCGCCCACGGCGGGGGTATCGCGGCGGGTCTGTGGGAGGGCATGCTCTACCTGCTCCCCGCCCTACTGCTGCTCGTACCGCTGCTCGCGAAGCGCTACCCCGGGGAGCGCCTGATCGGGGCCCTGCGTGTGCGTCGCGCGCGCAGGCACGCGCGTGTGCGTGCGGCGCTTGCCAGGAGCGCAATCGAGTTGCCCGTGCCCCACGGTGGGCGACTGATCGCGGTCTCACTCGCCGGCCGTGCCCCTCCGTGGGCGGGGCGGGCTGTGAACTGCCGCTGAACGTATACGGCCGTGCCAGTGCAGCGTGGCTGTCCCGATAGCGAGACACAGCCCCTCCCCGCCCGCGAACCTGCGGACGCGAGATGCCGTCCGCCTCGCGCTTCTGCGTGAGTGCGTGGTGTCGCGCGGCGCGCCAGCGAGCGCCTCTGGCGTCTCGTGCCCGAAGACAGTGGGCGCCTCCAGCGCCTACGTTCGCAAGGTCTCGCGGGCAACGAGTGCCTTTGGGGTCTCTTGCCCTGCACAGACACACACACACATAACCTCGGATGGAGAGATGTCGTATGCACGCAGCGAGATTTTCGATCACCCGGAGGGGCCTGCAGATCGCGCTTGGCTTGATCTGGCTGCTCGACGGGGCGTTGCAGTTCCAGTCGTTCATGTACACCCACGGGTTCCTCGCCGAAGTCATCGAACCCTCCGCCATGATGCAGCCCGCCTGGATCGGCCACTCGATCATCTCCGCCGCCCACTTCGCCGGCCACAACCTCGCCCTGTGGGACACGCTGTTCGCTCTCGTGCAGGTAGCCATCGGGTTGGGGCTGCTGTTCCGCCGCACGGTGCGCCCCGCGTTGCTCACGTCATTCGTGTGGGCGTTGGTGGTGTGGTGGTTCGGAGAGGGCCTCGGCATGATCCCCGCGGGTATGGCCTCCCCGCTCACCGGGGCTCCCGGCGCGGTCCTGCTGTACGGCCTGGTGGGGCTGCTCGTGTGGCCCTCGCGCGATGAAGCCCCCGAGGGATCCTCCGCACGCGAGGGCGGCGCGGTAAGTGGGAGCTCCGCCATCGGCGAGGGTTCCGCCATCGGCGAGGGTTCCGCCATCGGTGAGGGTTCCGCCATCGGCGAGGGTTCCGCCATCGGTGAGGGTTCCGCCATCGGTGAGGGTTCCGCCATCGGCGAGGGTTCCGCCATCAGTGAAGACACGGCTGTCGGCCGTGGCACGGTCCTCCGCAAGGAGCCCGCCGGCGAGGGCTCCGTCGCGGACGGCGGTCCGCTGGGCGAACGCGGCGGATTGGTTGTGTGGTCGGTGCTGTGGCTCACCGCCACCGTGCTGTGGTGTCTGTCGGTCAATCGCGCCCCCGGGGCGATCTCCGAAGCGCTCCACGCCGCAGCGCCCAACTCGATGAGCTGGCTCGCTCACCTGCAGACCTCGGTGGCCCACGCCGCCGGGGGTCACGGGGAAGCGATGGCCGTCGTCCTCGCGACTCCTCTCGCTCGCGATCGCGGGCGGTGTTTGGACCCGCTTTCGCCGCGCCGCGCTGGTGGCGGGGGTCGCCCTGTCGCTCGCCTATTGGGCGCTCGGCCAGAGCCTCGGTGCGATCACCACGGGGCAGGCCACCGACCCCAACGCGGGGCCGCTGTTCGTGCTGCTTGCCCTAACCCTGATGCCGCGCCGGAGCCTTCGCACGGGGCAGCGCTCCGGAGTACCCACCGCGGCGCCGCGAGCGCCCCGCCCCGTCGGATACAAGACCCAGCAACGACTAAGGAGCCAAATGAGATCCAATAGGCAACGATGGACGGCCCTCGGGGCCGTGGTTGTAATCGCGGCGAGTGCGCTCGCCGCGAGCGGCTGTGGCTCGAGCAGCCCCACCGAAGCGACCGCCGCGATCAAGCCGATGGTCGCATGGGACGCCGCGAGCATGACCAAGACATCCGGCTCGATGAAAGGGATGAGCGCGAGCCAGATGAAAAGCATGACGACCTCCGGTGGCGGGATGCCCTATGTGGCCTCCGCAGCGCACGGGGAAGCGTTCCTCAAGCAGGAAGGCGACCACCTCACCGGGTGGCGGAGGATCTGGGGGCTCGTCCCCTACAGCCGTCACGCCAATCACCTCCACGGACCCGACGGGGCGTGCTCGCCGGCGAGCAAACAGGTCTCCAACATGGCCGTCGTGCTCCCCGACCTCGTCGCCAACGCCAAGGGTGAAGCGTATGGGTCGATCGACCTCACCGTCCACCAGCAGGTCGTGGGGTCCGGGTACTTCATCGTCGTGCACCAGAAACCCACCCCCGCCAGTCAGCTCGATCAGATCGGCTCCGCGCCCGCCTCGATGGCGTTCATGCAGGCGATGAGCAACGATCCCGCGATCCTCTGCGGGAACGTGACGGTCAAAAGCTAGGTCCCGAACCAGCCCCATATGGCTATCGCTCTCATCGAGAGGCAGTAGCCGTGAGCGGCTCCCACCGAGAGGGCAGTGAACGTGAGCGCTAATGCAAAATCCAAACTGCGTATAGCTATGGCTATACGCAGTTTGAAAAATAGATGATTAGCTCGTGAGTACCGCAGGGTCCCTCGGAGTGGCGCTGCGCAAGCGGTCGATCGCCGTCTGCGCGGTGACGCTCATGGGCAGCCTCGCGCTCCCCGCGTCGGCGTCGGCCCACGGCATCGTGGGCCGCGCCGACCTGCCGATCCCCGCGTGGCTGTTCGCGTGGACCGCGACCGCGGTGATGGTGGTCTCGTTCCTTGCCCTCTGGGGCCTGTGGTCCAAGCCGCGCCTCAACGGCCCCCGCGGCAGGCCTCTGCTGCGGGTGCCCCTGCCCGTGGAGTGGCTGTGCGGCGGCGGTCGGAGTCTCCTCTTCGGGCTCGTCGTCGTATCCGGGTTGATGGGGGCGCAGAACTTCACCTCCAACTTCGCCCCCACCTTCATCTACGTGATCTTCTGGGTGGGCATCCCGATCGCGAGCGCCTTCGTGGGGGACCTCTTCCGGCCCTTCAACCCCTGGCGGGCGGTCGGGAGGCTCGCGGGCTGGCTGCTGAAGCGCGGTCGGCTACACCGCGCGGCCCGCTGCGTGCGCGTCCGGCTACCCCCCCCGCGTGGGGCGCTGGCCGGCGGCGGGAGTGCTGCTCGGCTTCGCGTGGCTCGAGCTCGTGTACCCCAGCAAGGACGACCCCCGCCTGCTCGCGATCCTGGCGCTCGCTCTACGCCGCCGTGCAGCTGGCCGGGATGGCCGCGTTCGGGGTGCAGACGTGGTGCGAGCGCGCGGATGGCTTCGGCGTCTACTTCGGGCTGATGGGCCGCCTCTCGCCACTCGACTGGGAGGACCGCTGGCTACGCCTGCGGCTGCCGCTGTCGGGGATCTGCGACCTCGAGCCGTGGCCCGGCACCACCGCCGTCGTGTGCACACTGATCGGCTCCACCAGCTTCGACGGCTTCTCCAACGGCGAGGTTTGGGTCCAGTTCGCGCCCTCGCTGCAGACCGATCTCGGGCACCTCGGAGTGGGAGCGCTCACCGCGTATGAGATCGTCGGCACTGTCGGCCTGCTCTTCTGCGTCGCCTTCGTCGCCGGCATGTACCAGCTCGGCATCCGCGGCATGGCCAGCGCCCTGCACGACCTCTCCGTCCCCGGCTTCACCACGTCCGACCCCGCCGCCGACCGCCGCGCGCTCTCGCGCACCTTCCTGCACACCCTCGTCCCGATCGCCTTCGGGTACATGCTCGCCCACTACTTCTCCCTGCTCGTGCTCCAGGGCCAGGCTATGGGCTACCTCGTCTCCGACCCCCTCGGGCGCGGCAGCGACCTGTTCGGCACTGCGAACCTTCTCGTCAACTACAACCTCATCTCCTTCGCCGCCATCTGGTATGTCCAGATCGCCGCGATCGTCGCGGGCCACGTCAGCGGCCTCGTCCTCTCCCACGAGCGCGGTCTCGTCGCCTTCCGCAGCTCCGAAGCGGCCGTGCGCTCCCAGTACTGGATGCTCGCCGTGATGGTCGCCTTCACCTGCCTCGCCCTCTGGATCCTCTCCGCTGTGACCACCACTACGGGATAGAGCCTCCGTAGCACTCCTCGTGGTACAGCGCCCCATCCTGGGTCCCCGCGAGGGCCGGCTCACGCGCGAGCGATGTCAGCCGCGGATCCTCCCCCCTCAACACGATCAGCGGCTCGTACACGCCCACCACCTCCCCGCAGGCCCCGCATCGCGCACCTCCCTCAGGCGGCGCGTGTCGATCCGCCACGCTCACGCTCGACGAGGTTTTCCGAACCTGACCACCAAGAGATGCAGACATCGCTGATGCGATCAAGTCTCGCCCCTCCCCGCTCGCCCAGCCACCGCGTCCCCCCGCAGCGATCCCGCGGTGAACTACCGATCTCGCCGCTCGCCGCGCTGGACGCCACATCCGCCAAGCGCGACACTATGATCCGCCCCCCTCGCACAGGCGGGTAGAAAACACAATCGCGGGCGCGCCTTGAAAGGAGAGACGCATGTCGCTGAGCACCATCCTCGAGATCCCCGAGCATGAGTTCGACGACCAGGATTGGGAGGAAGACGAGGAGTTCGGCACCGACGACGAGGAGCTCGACCTCGACGAGTTCGACGACAACTTGGATGACGACAGCGAGGACGACGAAATCTGACTCCCCGCTCGTAGTGTTCGGCCGGAAACTCCGGCCGCTCCCCCGTAGCGTTCGACCCGAACCCCGGCGGCCCGCTCGTTGCGTTCGGCCGGAAGCCCTGGCCAGAACTCCAGGCTCCGAGCGGACCTCCGGCTCCAGTGGGGGTCCCTCGTTCCGGGAGGCCACCAGCTCACCCACGCGGGCCCGCCTCCACCGGGCACGCTCGCCGTACGCTTGAGACGTGGTGGCAGCCTCCTCTTCGATCGCCAACAGCGTCAGCTCCTTCCTGGAAGCCGTCGGCCAGTTCTTCTCCGACCTCGCCGCCGTCCACTGGGGGGCGCTCGTGCTGGCGCTCGTCTTCTTCGGCCTCAACCTCACGCTGCGCTCCCGCGCGTTCTTTCACAGCCTCCGCGCGGCGTACCCCGCGGTGAGCTTTCAGTGGCGGCGCATCTGGGGCGCCTACCTCGCCGCTGTCGGCTTCAACAACGTCGTCCCCGCCCGCGGGGGGGACATCATCAAGCTCTTCCTCACCCGCAGCTCCATCCCCGGATCCACCTACCCCACCGTCGCCTCCGCCTTCTTCGTCGAGTCCATCTTCGACATCTGCGTCGGCGTCTTCGTGCTGATCTTCGCCTTCACCCAGGGCGTCTTCCCCAAGCCCCCCGACTTCTCCCACCTCAGCTCCTTCGACATCTCCTACCTCGCCTCGCACTTCCGCTTCACCCTCTTTCTCATCACCGCCCTCGCGATCCTCGCGCTCGTCCTCTTCGCCCTGCTCTCCGTGCGGCTCAAGGCCTTCTGGGTGCGCGTCCGCCAGGGCCTCACAATCCTCTACGACCGCCCCCGCTACCTGCGCGAGGTTGCCGCCTGGCAGGCCGTCGCCTGGCTCTGCCGCTTTGCCGCCTTCTGGTTCATGCTCGAAGCCTTCCGCGTCGGTGGCTCCGTCGAGAACGTCCTCCTCGTCTTCGGCGTCAACCAGGTCGCGGGTGCCGTCCCCTTCACCCCCGGCGGCGCGGGCGTCCAGCAGGCGCTGCTCGTCAAGGTCTTCTCCACCACCGCCCCCACTGCTGTCGTCGCCGCCTACTCCGTCGGACAGCAGATCGCCATCGCCACCTTCACCGCCCTCCTGGGGCTCGGCGCCGTCGTCTTCATCTTCCGCTTCCGCTCTTTCCGCGAGGTCATCGCCGCCGGGCACGCCTCCCGCGAGGCCGAGCGCCGCGCCGAGCGCGGCGGTGTGCTGCCAGTCGAGGAGGAGCCGCCTACTGAAGTCCCTCGCGCGCCTCGCGCACGAGTGTGACCGCCTCGGGGAAGACCCTCGCGATCACCGTCCTGATCTGCTCCGCCTGCGCCTCCGCGCTGCCCTGCAGATTTACCCGGTTGACCGCCGCCACCGTCATGTCCACCGCGAGCTTGATCGCGTTGTCCGCCCACGCCAGGCGCTGTTGGCCCTGCATCTGCTGGGCGAAGTCCGCCAAGCGCCGCTGCAGCTCCTCGGGGTCTCCGAACAGGTCTCCCAGACCGCCTTCGCTTCCCATCGTGCTCCCATCCTAGCGCCACGAGGGTGGCGCAGTCAGCCGGAGGCTGCGGAGCCGGGCCCCTCGACTCCGGTCAGCCCAACGAGGGTGGCGCAGTCAGCCGGAGGCTGCGGAGCCGGGCCCCTCGACTCCGGTCAGCCCAACGAGGGTGGCGCAGTCAGCCGGAGGCTGCGGAGCCGGGCCCCTCGACTCCGGTCAGCCCAACGAGGGTGGCGCAGTCAGCCGGAGGCTGCGGAGCCGGGCCCCTCGACTCCGGTCAGCCCAACGAGGGTGGCGCAGTCAGCCGGAGGCTGCGGAGCCGGGCCCCTCGACTCCGGTCAGCCCATACACTCCGCTCTCCCCCATATGCCCAAGAGCCGAGACATCAACCCGCCCGACGCCGATACGCCCACGCCGAGCAAGCGGGAGATCCGCGATCGCGTCGCTTTCGAGTCCGCGCGTCGCCTGCGCCTCGGCGTGCCCGCCATCGCGGCCGGCGTGCTCTACCTGCTGGGGGGCATCACCGTCAGCTCCACCCTCAAAGGCCTCCCCACCGTTGGGCTGCTCCAGGGTCTCGCCCCCGCCTTGCGCGGCGAAGCCAAGCCCGCGGTCGGCCCCGGCGCCGCCGAGGTCAGGTTCATCAGCCACCACGCCTTCGGGCTGCTCGCCGGCAACGTGCTGCAGGCGATCGCGGTCGTCTTCCTCCTGCTCATCCTCAGCTTCCTGCTCGGCGCAATCCGCTTTCGCAGGCCCCAGACCAGCTCCATCGCGCTTCCCCTCCTCCTCGGTGGTGGCGCCGTGATGGTGCTCGTCTCGGTCCTCCACCCCACCGCCCAGGTCGTCAACGCCCACAACTTCACCGCCGGGCACGACTTCGGCACTGAAGCCGTCAACCACGCCCTGACCCAGGGTGCGCTGCTGGAAGTCACCCAGTATCTCGGCCTCCTCAGTGGGCTCGCCCTCGCTGCCGGTGTGATCATCGTGATGCTCGGAGGCTCCCGCACTGGGCTCTTTCCCCGTTGGATGATGATGCTCGGGATCTTCTCGGCCCTGCTCGCGTTCACTCCCTTCGGGCTCGCCCTCGGCTCCGCCCAGCAGCTGATCCCCTCCTTCTGGATGGTCGCCGCCGGCCTCCTGCTCATGGAGCGCTGGCCCGGCGGCGATCCCCCCGCCTGGGCCGCCGGCGAAGCGCGCCCCTGGCCCTCCTCCGCCGATGCCCGCGCCGCGCGCGATGCCGCGCGCGACACCACCTCCTCCGGGAAGAGCTCACGGCGTAAAGCCCCCGCGAGTGAGAACGGCTCCGGCGAGCTCAATTCAGGCGACATCGCCCCCGAGCCCGTCAAGCCCCCCGCGCCCGCCGCCAGCAGGCGTCGGCGCAAGCGCGGCTCGCGCCAGTAGTAGACCCCTTCCGGCCCCCTCTCATGTGGGGCCCCGGGCGTCCCCCGGGCGGATGATCGCGTTCTCCCCCCAGCGGGGAATAACTTCTCCTCCGAGCGGGAATAACAAGTGCGAGAACGTGGGAATCGTTACTAGCCCTTCCCCGCTCCCGGAGGAATCTGCAATGCGTCCTGAACCGCCCCCAAGGGGCGGGTGAAGGGAGGGTTCAATATGGAGGCAGCATCTATTCATCGCCCGGAGCCGATGCAGGCGATTCCGCGCCGCGACCCGCCCGCGGGAGAGGCCGCGGTCGCCAGCGGGTGGAAGCCGGCCGACCCCGGGCCGCTCGGCTTGGCGGGATTCGCCATGACGACGTTTGTGCTCTCGATGTTCAACGCAAACCTCGTCGATGAAAAGGGCGTCCCCGTGGTCCTCGGGTTGGCGCTCGCCTACGGCGGGATCGTGCAGCTGATCGCGGGTCTGTGGGAGTTCCGCACCGGCAACACCTTCGGCGCGGTGGCGTTCTGCTCGTATGGGGCTTTCTGGCTCTCCTTCTGGGCACTGAACGTCTTCTACGCCAAGGACATCGGCGGTAATGTGGGCCACGCGATCGGGGTGTACCTGTGGGCGTGGGCGATCTTCACCGCCTACATGACCGTGGCCGCACTGCGCGTAAACCTCGCGGTGCTGACCGTCTTCACGCTGCTGACCGTCACCTTCATCCTGCTGGCGATCGGCGCCGTGGGCCCCCACACCACCGTCACCCACTGGGGTGGCTACGTCGGTCTCGCGACTGCCGCCGCGGCTTGGTACGCCTCATTTGCCGTTGTGACAAACTCGACCTTCGGTCGCACGGTTATGCCGGTGGTGCCGCTGAATAAACCAAGCTGAAAAAAAGAAGAGAGGAAGGAAGGGAGGGCGCGGAGATGGCGACTGAACCAAAGGCGCTCGCGGGCGAGGCACTCGACCGCGAGCTGGCCGAGCTGCTGGAGGTGCAGACGTTCGAGCCCTCCCCAGAGTTCCGCGAGCACGCCCTCCTGAGCGATCCCGCGGTGTACGAGGAGGCCGCGCGCGACCCCCAGGCGTGGTGGGCCGGACAGGCGGAGCGCCTGCACTGGTTCGAGCCCTGGGAGACCGTGCTCGATGACTCGAACCCGCCCTTCTACAAGTGGTTCGTCGGGGGGCGCTTGAATGTCTCATACAACTGTCTCGACCGCCACGTGCTCGCGGGCCGGGGCGAGCGGGTGGCCTTCCACTGGCGTGGAGAGGACGGCGAGGAGCGTGACATCACATATGTCCAGCTGCTCGCCGAGGTGCAGCGCTTCGCCAACGCCCTCAAGGATCTGGGGGTTCGGCGTGGCGACGTTGTGGGGATCTACCTGCCGATGATTCCCGAGGTGGTGGTCTCGATGCTCGCCTGCGCGCGCATCGGGGCCCCCCACAACGTGGTCTTCGGGGGCTTCTCCGCGGAGGCGGTGCGCGAGCGCATGGAGTTCTCCGAGGCCAAGGTCCTGATTACTGTGGATGGCGCCGCCCGCAAGGGCAAGACCGCGCCCGTGAAGGATCGCGTCGACGAGGTCATGGGGGACCTGGAGACGCTCGAGAAGATCGTGGTGGTGAGAAGCAAGGGGACCCCCTGCGAGATGCGCGCGGGCCGCGATGTTTTTTATGAGGAGATTGTGCGGGCCGCGGCGCCGGAGTGCCCGGCGGAGCCGTTGGACGCGGAGCATCCCCTGTACATCCTCTACACCTCCGGCTCCACCGCCAAGCCCAAGGGCATTCTGCACACCACCGGCGGCTACCTCACCGGGGTGGCCACCACTCACCGCTATGTGTTCGACCTGAAGCCCGAGTCCGACGTGTACTGGTGCGCGGCCGACGTGGGCTGGGTTACGGGGCACTCCTACATCGTCTATGGGCCACTGGCCAACGGAGCCACCTCGGTGATGTGGGAGGGCGCCCCCGACTACCCCCACAAGGGGATCTGGTGGGAGCTCATCGAGCGCTACGGGGTCACCATCCTCTACTGCGCCCCCACCGCGATCCGCGCCTGCATCAAGTGGGGGGCACAGTGGCCAAACGCACGTGACCTCTCGACGCTGCGGCTGCTGGGGACCGTGGGGGAGCCGATCAACCCGAAGGCGTGGCTGTGGTACCACAAGGTGATCGGCGGCGGGCGCTGCCCGATCGTGGACACCTGGTGGCAGACCGAGACCGGGGCGATCATGATCACCCCCCTGCCCGGCATCACTGCCACCAAGCCCGGCTCCTGCACCCGCCCCTTCCCAGGGATCGAGGCCGAGGTCTACCACGAGTCCGGGAGCTACCCCATCGAGCAGGGCCAGGGGCTGCTCGTGCTGACCCGCCCGTGGCCCTCGATGCTGCGCACCCTCTACCGCGAGGACGAGCGCTACATCAAGACCTACTTCGAGCGTTTCGGCAACGAGACATACCTCGTGGGCGACGCCGCCCGCCGCGACGCCGACGGCTACCTCTGGGTGATCGGGCGCATCGACGACGTCGTCAACGTCTCCGGGCACCGCCTCTCGACCGCCGAGGTCGAGTCCGCGATCGTCGCCCACCCCGACGTCGCCGAGGCCGCCGTGATCGGCCAGCACGACGAGGACACAGGGCAGGCGATCGTCGCGTTCGTGACCCTCCAGGGCGACCTCGAGGGCGACGCGCGCGAGGTCGAGGGCATCCGCGAATCCGTCGCCGAGCGGATCGGCAAGTTCGCGCGCCCCAAGCGCATCATCTGGGCCGAGGATCTGCCCAAGACCCGCTCCGGCAAGATCATGCGCCGCCTCCTGCGTGACATCGCCGAGGGCCGCACCCTCGGTGACGTCACCACCCTGCGCGACCCCGCCGTGATGGCCCAGCTGGAGGAGCGCGTCCACGAGCTCCAGGCGCAGGAGGATTAGCCCTCGGGTAGTCTCATCGCTGTGGACAGCGCCGCGATCGAGACCCAGGGGGTCACCAAGCGCTTCGGCGCGCGTGCGGCGATCGACGGCGTCGACCTCTACGTTCCGCGCGGCAGCGCCTTTGGTTTCCTCGGCCCCAACGGGGCGGGCAAGACCACGATGATCCGGATGCTGCTCGGCCTCACGCACGCCAGCGCCGGGAGCATGAGCGTGCTCGGGCACCCCGTGCCCGCCGAGCGCGGAGCTGCGCTGCGGCGCGTCGGCGCGATCGTCGAGGAGCCCCGCTTTCATCCCAACCTCACCGGCCGCGAGAACCTGCGCATCGTCGCCGCCGTGCGCGGGCTCGAGGTGCGCGCGCGGATCGAGCCCGCGCTCAAGCGCGTCGGCCTCTCCGAGCGCGGCGACGAAAAGGTCAAGAAGTACTCGCTCGGGATGCGCCAGCGTCTCGGGGTGGCGCGCTGTCTGCTCGCCGACCCGCTGCTCTTGATCCTCGACGAGCCCACCAACGGCCTCGACCCCGGTGGCATCCAGGAGTTCCGCGAAATGATCCGCACCATGGTCGAGCACGAGAATCGCACGATCTTCCTCTCCTCCCACCTCCTCGACGAGGTGGAAAAGATCTGCGACCACGCCGCGATCGTGGACCGTGGCAAGGTCATCGCCCAGGGACCCATCGCCGAGCTCGCCGCGGGCAGCGGCGGCGCTCGCAACGAGCTGATCGTCGGGGTCGACGACGTCGAGCTCGCGCTCGGCACGCTCGAAGGCAGCGAGCTCGTGCGCGAGGCCCGCCGCTCCGACGAGGGCCTGCGCGTCGTGCTCGCCGGCGAGCTCGAGACCGCGGCCGCGGTCAACGCGGGCCTCGTCCACGCCGGTGTCGCCGTCATGCGCCTGGAGCCCGTGCGCCACAGCCTCGAGGAGCGCTTCCTGGAGGTCACCTCGCGGTTGGAAGGCGGCCCGCCGGGCGGCCCCGCGCAGGTGCAGGAGGTGAGGGCATGAACGGCCCTCGCAGGCGGTTGGGGCATGGGCGGCTCGCCCGGGTGCAGGAGGTGAGGGCATGAACGGCTCTCGCAGGCGGTTGGGGCATGGGCGGCTCGCCCGGGTGCAGGAGGTAGGGGCATGAGCGCGATCTCGCCGTCGGTCCCCGCTCCCGGTGGCCCCGGCGCCGACGGCTCGCCCGTAACGCTCGCAGCGCAGATGTTCGGCGCCGACTTCCTCAAGCTGCGCAAGAAGCGCGGAGTCTTGATCTGGGCGCTCGTGCTGGCCGTCGCTCCGGTGGTCCTCTTCTTTGTGATCGGTGCGATTCTGCACGCAACCAGCCCAAGTGAAAACGGTCCCGCCGGCGGGGTCCACAACTTCCGTATCGGCATGCGCCTGCTCGGGGGCCTGCTCTTCGGCCCGCTCGCGGCGATCTTGATCGGCGTCGAGGCCGGAACGGGCGACGCCTCCGCGGGGGTCTTCCGGGATCTCGTCGTCACCGGCCGCTCGCGCTTGGCGCTGTTCGCCTCGCGCGTGCCCGCCGCGCTCGCCCTCTGTTGGCTCGTGATCGCCTCCGCCTACCTCCTGATTCTGCTGGGCACATTCGTGTTTGCCTCCAACCTGCCCACGCCCGATGGCTCTCTGATTCTCAACAGCTTCTTCTTCCTGTTGCTCACCACCGGCGTGCTCTGCGCGGTGGCGGTGGGCTTCGCCTCGCTGACGACCTCTAGGCCCGCCGCGATCATCGCGCTGATCGCTTGGCAGTTGATAGCCGGTCCGCTGCTCGCGAGCATCAGCTTGCTCGGCAGCGCGCGCAATGCCATTCTCGATCAGGCCATCATCCACTTCAGCCCCGTCGATCTCGGCGATCGTGTCTCGCACCTCACGCTGTCCGGCGGTACAGCCGCGCTCGTGATCGTCGGCTGGCTGGTCGTGTTCCTCGGGCTCGGCGCGTGGCGCACGAGCCGCATGGACGCCTGACCCCCCGCCACGCAGAGGGGACAGGCGGTGGCTGGTCGAGTCTGCGGATCGCCGCTGGACTCTGGCCGAGTTCGCCTCTACCGATGTCGCGACACGACGCGTCGTCTGTCTCGGGTGCCGCCCAAAGGTCGGAGACGATCCCGCCTATAGATACACATTCTTTACATCCCTGGCACCCGCTGAACTATTCTGTTGACTCGGAGTAGACGACATGAAACAATCGTCGCTCTAGCGGAACTCGATCGCCAGGAGGAACTCTCATGAGTTCAGCAACGTCCGGACCCGAGACGGCAGTCCTCGAGCACCCCGTGGTGCCTGCTTACCTCCCGCCTGAGCGCACGCACTTCAAGGAGCTGCTGCTTGCGGACCATTTCAAGGAAGTCGCTGGATCTGCAGAGGGAGAGCCGCCGGCGGGCAACACGACGTATGAGGAACTCGTGTGCGTGGGTTATCAGCCGCAGCTCAAGCAGCTCAACGCGGTCGTGCACCTCAAGCTCTCGAGCGGCTACTCGGGCGGCATCTGCACGGCGGGCTCGCAGGAGTACGTGAAGTTCTTCGCCTCGACCGACGACGGCGCGACGTGGACTGAACTGGGTACCACCTCGTTCACCGCGTGGGACGTCCCCGGCCCCAAGCCGCTCGAGTTCGACGTCACCCTGCCGGTCGATCTGGCTGAAAGGTGCTGCAGGGACGAGAACATCGTCCTCATTCGGGCGGTCCTCTCGTGGTCGGTCCCGCCGGGCGGGGCAGGCGACCCGGTCATCTGGGGCAACGGCCTCGACGTGCACGTGCAGGTTGCGCCGCTCGCCCTCGGCACGCTCGCGAGCCTGCTGGAGTGCCTCGAGCTTCCCTTCGAGCCCGGGGAGGTCGGGAAGTTCGTCGACCTCGAGCAGGTCGTCGAGTTCGGCGCCGCGACGCAGCTGGCGCCGGCGCAGCTGCACGAGCTTTACAAGGACGGGGACGTCCCGCAGCACCGCTACCTGCTCAGCGCGGCGCAGCAGCTGCTCAACGACCCGGCCGCGCTGAGCGCGGCGGCCAACAAGTCCGAAGCCGAGCTGATCCCCGGCCTGGCGGAGGTCGTCGACGTCGGAGGCATCGTCAAGACGCTCGCCGAACCGCAGGGCAACGAGACGTACGAGCAGCTCGGGTGCGTGGGTCTCAACACCGCCACCTACGCGCTCGTCGCCACGGTCGACGTCAAGCTCTCGGGCGGTTACTCGGGCGATCTCTGCACCGCCGGCAGCTATGAGTACGTCGCCTTCTGGGCCGACTGGGGGGCGGGCTACGAGTACGTGGGGACGACGTCCGTGAATGTGCACGACATCGCATCGAACCCCGCCGGTGGCTTGCAGTACGCGGTGGCGCTGCCATTCCCGCAGGCCCTCACGCGGCGCCGGCCATGTGCGGATGGCGCCCAGACCGTCCCGATCCGGGCGGTCCTCTCGTGGGCGACACCGCCGTCACAGACCAACCCCTACGCGGTCCCCTTCTGGGGCGGGCACCTCGAGACCAACGTACTGATCCCGCCCGGTGAAGTCATCACCGGCGGCGGTCCGGATCTCGAGTCGATCGGGAGCATGGCGGTGGGCCTGATCAACAAGGTGACGGGCCTGGCCAAAGGCCAGTCGCTGGTTGGGTTCGAAGCGAACGCGTGCCCATTTGGAGGGGAGATCAACTTCAGCGGCCACGTGATCAACCCCGCGGGCGGCTTCGGTGGATCGGGCTTCGAATACCGCATCCTGATCAGCACCAACAAAGGCGCGAGCTTCACCCCGATGACGAAGCAGTTCCACGTCCAGACGAACAACTACAGCTCGCTCCCCCCTGTGCAGAGCACTGTGCCGCAGACCCCCGACGCTGAAGGGTGGTGCAGTTGCCTCGAGGACTCGAGCACCGACGTCGACGTTGTTGGGAACATCCTGGGCTACTGGCAGACCGTTGGCAACGAGCAGCTGTGGATCGCAATGGAGGTCCGCAAAGGGCCGGGCAACCCAATCGGCTCCCCGACGCCCTGGACGCTCATCCAGCTCGACAACACAGCGCCCTCGCCGATCGCCGTGGAGATCACGTCCGGCGGTGGTTCGTGCGGGGACTTCAAACCGGGCGTAACGATCGAAGGCACCTACTCGGCGGCCGACAACGAGGACCTGCGTCTGGTCACGATCGAGGTCGAGATGCCGATGAAAGGGTCGAAACTCACGAAAACGCCCGTGTTGGAAACGCTCACAGAAGAACGGGGTACGTGGGAACTCGAGACAAGCACGGAATCGGCCCCCTGCGGCTACACGATCGTGGTCAGGGCGTGGGACAACACGATCGTCGACAGCGGCACCATCGGCTGGTCGAATGCCGAATACACGGGCCTCTGTCTGCGCCCATAGTCGTAAGGGCCCGTACGAGCGCGGGAGACGACCGATGTATTCGCCGACGCGCTTCATGCTGGCGGCGCTCGCAACCTGGCGCGTGACGCACTTTCTCCCCTTGCCCCGAGCAACACTCCGGGCGAGCGGTCCTCCCCGCAGAGCCCCACGCGGGCCGCCGCGCCCGGACGGATCGCCCAGCCGCGCCCAAGTGCCGCGATGCTCGCCTATCTGGCACGCAACGCCCGCTGGCACCAGCGCTGAGACCCAACAACGAGGTTGCGTTGGCGCAGCTCTAAGCCTTGCGATTCTCCGGTTCGGCGCAGCTCTAGGCCTTGCGATTCTCCGGTTCGGCGCAGCTCTAGGCCTTGCGATTCTCCGGTTCGGCGCAGCTCTAAGCTCTTGCGATTCTCCGGTTCGGCGCAG
This sequence comes from uncultured Solirubrobacterales bacterium, assembly GCA_963747875.1. GTDB lineage: Bacteria > Actinomycetota > Thermoleophilia > Solirubrobacterales > Solirubrobacteraceae > Palsa-744. The sequence continues at coordinate 1,915,263 of CAVVGU010000001.1, read as the reverse complement.
CTCTAAACCTTGCGATTCTCCGGCACCCACGACCCGTCGTCGTGGCGGACGAAGTCCTGAAAGAGGTTCGGTGCCTCGGCGAGCATGAGGCGGGCGATTTTGTCGAACACGAGGCGCAGCTCCTCCTCGGCGCCCTCTGCTGTGCGCATCTCGATGACGTGACGGAGGGTGCGGAGGTTGGCGCTCCACATGATGTCGGTGGAGAGTCCGATCGGGGCGAGGCGGCGCAGCGCGGAGGTGACCTCCTTCTTGACGTGGAAGGGCACCCCCGGCTCCTCGATCCCGAGCTCGGCGGCGGCGCTGACCTGGAACTCCTCGAGCTGCTCCACGATCGCGAGCACCTGCTCGCGCACGGGCTCGAGCGCGGGGGGCACGCGGAAACCGATGTCGGTGAGGCGCACGTAGCGCAGGCTCTCCTGGCTGAAGGCGGAGCCGGCGCGGTGGCGAACGAGCTCGTGGGTGAAGACGCGCGAGCAGTTGCGAATCGCGAAGGAGTAGCTCGCGTGCTCGAGCACGCTCCCGTGACCGCTGTGCAGGATGTTGGCGAAGTACTCGCGTCGATCTGTGCGGATCTTGGAGACGTTGGGGTTCAGGCCAGGCTCCCAGCTGCGGTAGCAGGCGCGCCCCCCGAACTCGAGGAGCAGTTCCCCCGCACTGGGGCCCTCTCCTCGAGGATCCCCCGCTTCGCCGAGGCGTCGCTCCAGCCACGACTCCCCGCCGACGTCGCGCAGGTACGCGCGCATCCCCTCGAAGTCGATCGCGGGCCGGCCGATCAGGAAAACGCTTGGAGTGGTCTCGTGCATGGGGGGAGCGATGGTAGGACTTCCCCCGGACGCACTCGCTCGATTGGGCGCCGCCGCGAGACGCCGCGAGACTGGGGCAACCTGGAGCACGGGAGGCCCGAGAGGGGCCCGGCCTCGTCGGCCTTCGACGGGCAGCGCCACCCTCTATCCTCACCGGCCATGTCCACCCTCGCCACGGAGCCCACCGACCCGGAGCTGGAGCGCACGGCGTGGGACCTCGAGCCGCTGCTGGATGGCGAGGGCGAGTCGGGTGTCGAGCGCAGGCTGACCGAGGCGTTGACCCGCGCAAAGGCGCTCGCGGAGCGCCACGCGGGCAAGGTGGCGGAGCTCGACAGCGGGGGCGTGGAGGAGGCGATGCGCGAGCTGGCGGCGATCCACGAGCTGGTGGGTCGCGCGGGCACGTACGCGGGGCTGCGCTTCTCGACGGACACTGCGGACCCGGCCAATGGGGCGCTGCTGCAGATGGTGCAGGAGCGGGAGACGGCGATCGAGACGACATTGCTGTTCTTCGAGCTGGAGTGGGCGGCGCTCCCGCAGGAGCGCGTCGAGGAGCTGCTGGGCGAACCGGGGACGCGAGCGCAACGAGTGTCTCCCGGTTCGGCGGGCGAGGGCCTCGACTTCTGTCGGCACTACCTGCGCAACGTGCGCCGCTACCGCGAGCACCTGCTCAGCGAACCGGAGGAGAAGATCGTCTCCGAGAAGTCGCTCACCGGCGCGACGGCGTGGGCGCGGCTGTTCGAGGAGTTGACGTCGGCGATCGAGGTGGAGCTGCCCGCGGGTGAGTCGAGCGACACCGAGCGGGTCGCCCTCGACGTGGCGCTCAGCCGCCTCGCGCTGTCGGACCGGGAGCAGCGCCGCACGGCGGCGGAGGCGGTCACGGCGGCGCTGGCGCCGGGTCTGCGCACGCGGGCGTACGTGCTGAACACGCTGCTGGCGGACAAGTCGGTGGACGACCGCCTGCGCCGTTACCCGCACTGGCTGGCGGCGCGCAACCTCGCGAACGAGGCGAGCGACGAGTCGGTGGCGGCGCTGATCGACGCGGTGCGCGGTCGCTACGAGCTGGCGCGCCGCTGGTACCGCTTGAAGGCGGGTCTGCTCGGGGTGCCGCGCCTGGCGGACTACGACCGGATGGCGGCGGTGACGCAGGACGAGGTGAGCTTCTCCTTCGCGCAGGCGCGGGAGCTGGTGCTGGACTGCTACTCCTCGTTCTCCCCGGAGCTGGGGAACCTTGCGGGGCGCTTCTTCTCGGAGCGCTGGATCGACGCTCCGGTGCGCCCGGGCAAGCGGGGGGGAGCGTTCTGCGCCTCGGCGGTGCCCTCGGCGCACCCGTATGTGCTGCTCAACTTCACCTCGCGCCGCCGCGACGTGCTGACGCTCGCGCACGAGCTGGGCCACGGGGTGCACTTCGCGCTGGCGGCTCGGCAGGGGGTCTTCCACCAGGGGACTCCGCTGACGCTGGCGGAGACGGCCTCGGTGTTCGGGGAGACGGTGGTGTTTGGGCGCCTGCTCGCGCAGGACGTGACGCCCGACTCGCGCCTGGCCCTGCTGGCGGAGCACCTGGAGGACATCATCGCGACGGTCTTCCGGCAGGTGGCGATGAACCGCTTCGAGGATCTCGTCCACACCAACCGCCGTGCGCAGGGGGAGCTCGCGGTGGAGCGGCTGGGGGAGCTGTGGGCGGAGAGCCAGGCGGAGCTGCTGGGCGACTCGGTGGAGATCACGGAGGGCTACCGCAGCTGGTGGTCCTACATCCCGCACTTCATCAACACCCCGGGCTACGTGTACGCGTACGCGTACGGCCAGCTGCTGGCGCTGTCGGTCTACGAGCGCTACGAGCAGCGCGGCGCGGAGTTCGTGCCCCAGTACCTGGAGCTGCTGGCGGCGGGCGGTTCGCGCAGCCCGGAGGAGTTGGGTCGGATCGTCGAGGTGGACCTCACCGATCCGGGTTTCTGGGACGCGGGCCTGGATCTCGTGGAGCGTCAGCTGGAGCAGGCCGAAGCGGCGGCGCGCGCGGTGATGGCCTGATCGCGGCTCACTGTGAGGGCGGGTATTTTGGGATCGTCCGCGTGGGTTGCGGGCATCCGGCGGGGGTCGGCGCGGGGCGTCCTGCCCCGCGCCGGCGCGCGACTGTGTGAGCCGGCCAGGTGGCCGCTTTCGGCCGGCGAGCCTCATAGCTGTGGGCGGGAGTGTCGATAGGGTTGTGTGATCGCACGCGCGATGCTGGTCCTTACCGCTGCGCTGACGCTCGTGACAGCTGCTGTTGCGCCGCAGTCCGCCGGCGCCCGGATGGTGGGGCCACTGGCCCACGCGGCGCAGCCGCTGAACTATGAGGCGCTCGCCGAACAGGGGATCGCGCAGAGCGGGAGCTGGCGCGCGGGGGATTGGTACTGCGAGTACCTTGGCTGCACGGGCGCCTACCCGCTGCTGACGACGTGGGGGGACGTGCGAATGTTCGAGTCGGTGGACGCCCTGGAGATCGCCGCGCCCTCGGCGGCCCACCGCGCACAGGTCGACCGTTTCGCGCACGCGTCGGAGCGCTACTGGAACCCCTACCTGAACGGCTACGCGCCCTACCCGGACGATCGCTACCGGGGCGCGGAGGCGTGGTTCGATGACAACGGCTGGCTGGGGGTGGCGTTCGTGCAGGCGTACAAAGCGACGGGCGAGTCCCGCTACCTGCGCGACGCGCAGCGGGCGTTCGACTTCGCCGCCACCCAGGGCTGGGACGGGGCCGCTGGGGGCGGGATGTGGTGGAACACGGACCACCCCTACCACGCGGGGGAGGCGCTGGCGGCGAACAGCCTGCTGGGCATGCTGCTGTACGGGATCGATCATCAGCGTTACCAGCTCGATGAGGTGCGGATGTTCATCGACTGGGGCAACGCGCACGACATCGGCTTCCACGGGCTCTACCTGAGCGGCGGTCCGGGCAGCACCGTGATCGACTACGTGGAGGCGCCGCTGATCTACGCGCAGTACCTGCTCTGCCGGGCGACGGGCCAGAGCGACTACTGCACGCACTCAGAAGAACAGGCGCGCTCGATGACCGAGATCTACGGGGTGGAGTACAACTTCGCGCCGCTGTACGACTCGATCTTCATGGAGTGGATGATGGCCTACGGCAAGGCTGTGGGCGATGGTCACTGGCTGGAAGTGGCGCAGGCGAACGCCGCCCAGGCCGCCCAGCACGCCACCGACAGCCGGGGCCTGTGGCTGGACAGCTGGTGGGGTGGCCCGATCAGGGACTCCCAGACACTGCCGGGAATGTTTCGCACGATGGCGGGCACCACGAGCCTGTTCGCGTGGCTCTCCGTCTACTCATGAGGATGAACTGAGAGGCGGTCGTCGAGGAGGAGCGATCGATCGGCCATGCGTCCGTTTGGACTTTCCTGACAGCGGGTACCTAGCATCCTGATTGGACCGGGCTTGGGCGCGGGCCTACTCGAAAAGCCGACGCCGAAGCGGCAGGGATGGGGCTCGGAGCACACGAGCACACAAAGGGAGAGAGGAATGGCAGCAGCGTCACCAACGACCGGCCGTCGCGCATCCGAAGAGGCGCTGCTGGAGGATCTGCTGACGGCGCTGCGGGCGGTTCAGGCGGGCGACTTCTCGGCGCGGCTGAATACGCGCCGCCGGGGGCTGCTCGGGGAGATCGCGGCGGAGTTCAACGAACTGGCGGCGACGAATCAGAGGATGGCCAAGGAGCTCGTACGCGTCGGACGGATCATCGGTCGCGATGGGCGCATGACCGAGCGTGCGGCGCTCACCGGCGCGAGCGGGGAGTGGGCGACGAGCATCGATTCGGTGAACGCGCTGATCGACGATCTCGTGCGGCCGACCACCGAGGTCGCGCGCGTGATCATGGCGGTCGCCGAGGGCGACCTCTCACAGAAGATCGCGCTGAAGATCGAGGGACAGCCGGTAAAGGGGGAGTTCCTGCGCATCGGTACGACCGTCAACACGATGGTCGATCAGCTCTCGTCGTTCGCGGACGAGGTGACGCGCGTGGCGCGCGAGGTCGGTACCGAGGGCAAGCTCGGCGGCCAGGCGAAGGTGAAGGGCGTCTCGGGCACATGGAAGGACCTCACGGACTCCGTCAACCGGATGGCCTCGAACCTGACCGATCAGGTGCGCAACATCGCGCAGGTCACGACGGCGGTCGCGCAGGGGGATCTCTCGCAGCACATCACTGTTGATGTGAAGGGCGAGATCCTGGAGTTGAAGAACACGATCAACACGATGGTCGATCAGCTCTCGTCGTTCGCGGACGAGGTGACGCGTGTGGCGCGCGAGGTCGGCACGGAGGGCAAGCTGGGCGGCCAGGCCGAGGTGCAGGGGGTGTCGGGCACGTGGCGGGGGTTGACCGAGAGCGTGAACTTCATGGCCTCGAACCTGACCGATCAGGTGCGCAACGTCGCGCAGGTCACGACGGCGGTCGCGCAGGGGGATCTCTCGCAGAAGATCACGGTCGAGGCGAAGGGCGAGGTGGCGGCGCTTGCGGACACGATCAACACGATGGTCGATCAGCTCTCGTCGTTCGCGGACGAGGTGACGCGCGTGGCGCGCGAGGTCGGCACGGAGGGCAAGCTGGGCGGCCAGGCCGAGGTGCAGGGGGTGTCGGGCACGTGGCGGGGGCTGACCGAGAACGTCAATCAGCTCGCGGGCAACCTCACCACGCAGGTACGTGCGATTGCGGAGGTCTCCACGGCGGTGACGCAGGGCGACCTGACGCGCACGATCGCGGTCGAGGCGCAGGGCGAGGTGGCGGAGTTGAAGGACAACATCAACCAGATGATCTCCAACCTCAGGGACACGACGAAGCGCAACGAGGAGCAGGACTGGTTGAAGACCAACCTCGCCCGTATCTCCGGCCTGATGCAGGGTCAGCGCGAGCTGCGCACGGTCACGCAGGTAATCATGAGTGAGCTGACCCCCACCGTCTCCGCGCAGCACGGCGCCTTCTTTCTGGCGGAGCCCAACCCGGACGGTGAGAGCTCCACGACCCGCCTGCGGCTGATCGCCAGCTACGGCTACCAGCAGCGCAAGAGCATCTCCAACACGTTTGAGCTGGGCGAGGGACTGGTCGGCCAGGCGGCGGTGGAGCGCAAGAGCATCCTCATCACGCAGGCGCCCGCGGACTACATCACGATCACCTCGGGCCTCGGCGCGGCGGTGCCGGCGAGCATCATCGTGATGCCGATCCTGTTCGAGGAACAGGTGCTCGGGGTGATCGAGCTCGCCTCGCTGCAGACCTACAGCGAGATCCACCGGACGTTCCTCGAACAGCTGATGGAGACCCTGGGGGTGGTCCTCAACACGATCATGGCGAACATGCGCACGGAGGAGTTGCTGCAGCAGTCGCAGTCGCTCACGCAGGAGTTGCAGACCCAGTCGGAGGAGTTGCAGCGCCGCCAGGAGGAGCTCAAACGCTCGAACGCCGAGCTCGAGCAGCAGGCGCAATCGCTGAAGGCCTCCGAGGAGCTGCTCCAGTCTCAGCAGGACAAGTTGCAGGGAGCCAACGACGAGCTGCAGGAGAAGGCGGGGCTGCTGGAGGAGCGCAACCTCGACATCGAGACCAAGAACCGCGAGATCGAGCTCGCGCGGCTTGGGCTGGAGGAGAAGGCGGCGCAGCTCGCGCTCTCCTCGAAGTACAAGTCGGAGTTCCTCGCAAACATGTCCCACGAGCTGCGGACCCCGCTCAACAGCCTGCTGATCCTCTCGAAGCTGCTGTTGGAGAACGAGCACGGCAATCTCAACGAGAAGCAGCTCGAGTTCGCGCGCACGATCTATACGGCGGGGGCCGATCTGTTGCAGCTGATCAGCGACATCCTCGACCTGTCGAAGATCGAAGCGGGCAAGATGGAGGTGCTCCCCGACCTCGTGGGTCTCGCGGATGTGCAGGCGTACGTCACGAGTACCTTCGATCCGATCGCCGCCGACAAAGGCCTGCGCTTTACGATCGACGCCGACCCCGTGCTGCCTGCGACGATCGTGACCGACGAGCAGCGCCTGGAGCAGATCCTCCGGAATCTGTTGTCGAACGCCTTCAAGTTCACTGAGGCGGGAGGAGTGACGCTCAACGTCAAGCGCGGATCGAACGGGCGGATCGCGTTCGCGGTGTCGGATACCGGCGTGGGTATACCTCCGGACAAGCTGCAGGTCATCTTCGAGGCCTTCCAGCAGGCGGATGGCACGACGAGCCGCAAGTACGGGGGCACCGGTCTCGGTCTGTCGATCAGTCGCGAGCTCGCGCGCGCCCTGGGCGGGGAGATCGAGGTCGCGAGCACGGTGGGGGCGGGGACCACCTTTACTCTGAGCCTGCCGCTCAGCTACCCCCGGCCGCTCGGCGTCCCGACGGAGGTGCGTACGGATGGTGTGAGCAGACTCACGCCCCCCGGGCGTAGGTTGGCGCTATCCGCCCCGGCCTCCTCGGCGACGCCTGTCGAGGTTGGCGCGGACGGGCTCGCGCCGGAGCCGGGCGGGGGGGTGTCCCCGGATTGGGAGGCGTCGAGCTCTGGGTTGGCAGGCGCCGGCGCGGGAGCGGAGCAGCTCGGTAGAAAGGTGCTGATCGTGGACGACGATGTGCGCAATCTGTTCGCGCTCGCCAGCCTGTTGGAAGATCGCGGGATGGAGGTCATCTTCGGCGAGACGGGCAAGGAGGCGCTCGCCGCGCTGGAGCGTCACCCAGATGTGGACATCGTTCTCATGGACATCATGATGCCGGACATGGATGGGAACGAGACGATCGAGGAGATCCGCCGGACGCTCGGCCTGCGCGAGCTACCGATCATCGCGGTTACGGCCAAGGCGATGGAGGGCGATCGCGAGCGCAGCCTCTCGGCGGGCGCCTCGGATTACATCACCAAGCCGGTTGAGCCCGAGCGGCTGCTGTCGCTCATCGGGACGTGGCTGCGACTGTGACATCCTCCCCGGCGAGCGTCACGGCGCTCGGGCCGGCCTCCGCCGCGGTCGAGCCGACCTCGGGGGCGACCAGCATTCTGTTGGTGGACGACGAGGAGGCGAGCCTGAGGGCGTTGCGCGCGGTGCTCGAGCCGCTCGGGCAGCGACTGCTCACGGCGCGCTCCGGCGAGGATGCATTGCGGCGACTGCTGCGTGAGGAGTTCGCGGTGATCCTGCTCGATCTGCGGATGCCGGGCATGGATGGGTTGGAGACCGCGCGCTACATCAACGCGCGCGCACGCACTCGCCACACGCCGATCATCTTCCTGACGGCGCACGCCCAGGATGTCGAGCAGGTCTTCCGGGCGTATGCGGCGGGGGCTGTTGACTACGTGGTCAAGCCGTTCGATCCGGATGTGCTGCGCAGCAAAGTGGCAGTCTTCGTGGAGCTACAGCGCGAGCGTGGCGAGCGGGTGCGCGAGGCCCGCGCGCGCGCCGAAGCGGAGGCGATTGCGGGCACGCTGCAGCATCACCTGCTGCCGGATCGGCTACCGCGAGTGCCGGGCCTCGCAATGGCTGCGCGCTACCGGCCGAGTGAGCGCGTTGCGAAGGTGGGTGGGGACTGGTACGACGCGATCGAGCTATCCGATGGGCGGGTGGGAATCGTGATCGGGGATGTCGTGGGGCACGGGGTGCAGGCGGCCACGTTGATGGGCGAGCTGCGCGCCGCGCTGCGTGCCTACGCGGTGCTCGAACCGGAGTCTCCGGGCGCTGTGCTCGAGCGGCTGAACTCGCTTGTCGCGGCCACGCACAGCGCACGGATGGTGGCGACGTTGCTGTACATGGTGGTGGATGGGAGTGGCACTCGCGTGCGCTTCGCCAGCGCCGGTCATCTGCCACCGCTGGTGGTGGCGCCCGACGGATCCACACGCTTGATCGAGCACCCTGCGGCGCTCCCTCTGGGGGCGGGGGAGCGCACTGTATTCGCGGATTGGGAGTATGAGCTGAGTGTGGGAGCGACGGCGTTGCTGTACACCGATGGGCTGGTTGAGCGCCGCGGGGAGGCGATCGACGTCGGGCTCGAGCGTCTGCGCGAGTCGCTGCGCACAGCACCGGGGGACCTCGAGGGACTGTGCTCGCACGTGATCGAGAGTACGCTGGGGAGTGGAGACGTGCAGGACGACGTGGCGCTGCTGGCGGTGCGCCTCCGGGGCGAAGACGCGGGTCGACTCGAGCTCGTGCTCGCGGCGGAGCCGGGGTCGGTGCCGGTGGCGAGGTACCGCGTGGCGCGCTGGCTGGCCGCAACGGGGGATGGACGCGAAGATGAGTTTGCGATCAAGCTGGCGGTTAGTGAGCTCTGCGCCAATGCGGTCGAACACGCCTATGGGCCGGAATCGGGGCACACGTTTCGTCTCGTGGCGGAGCGTGTGGCGGGGGATGTGGTGATCGAGGTTGCGGACGCGGGCCGCTGGCGAACGCCGCGTGGATCCCGGCGGGGGCAGGGTCTCGGACTGGTCAGGCAACTGATGGACGTGGTCGATATCGAGCAGGGGGAGTCCGGGACGACGGTGCGCACGCGCAAGGCGGGGGGCGGGGATGAGCGGGGTTGAGGGGTCGGCGACGAATGGTGCTGAGCGCGAGCGGACGAGTTGCGCTGAGCAGCCGGGGATGGGCGGCGCCGAGCGGCCGATGGCGGGCGGCGCCGAGCGGCCGATGGTGGGCGGCGCCGAGCGGCCGATGGTGGGCGGCGCCGAGCGGCCGATGGTGGGCGGCGCCGAGCCGGAAGCGGGTCGCCGGACGGCTGACGAGCTGGCGGAGATCGTGCACTCTGAGCGGGCGGGCGTATACCTCGTTGGGGTGACTGGCGAGCTCGACGTCTCGAACGTGGGTTTGCTCGAGCGTGCTGCGTATGAGATGTCCAATGAGGCGCTGGGATTGGTACTCGACCTGAGCGCTACGACATACATTGACAGTGCGACGATAGGACTCCTGTTCAAACTGCGCGCCTATCTAGCGCGGCGCGGCCAGGCGTTGCGCGTGGTCTACACACCGGGATCGAGTGCGCAGCGTGTGCTCGAGTTGACGGGCTTCGACCGCGAGCTACCGCCCGCGGAGGATCGCGATGGCGCGATCGCTGCGATCTGGCGGGAGGTGCCGCTGCGCGAGGGGGTAGCACTCGCGGACGAGCGGCGGGGCGAGGAGGTCGCACTCGAGGACGAGCGGCGGGGCGAGGAGGTCGCACTCGAGGACGAGCAGCTGGGCGAGGGGCGGGGGTCGTAAGAGCGACCCCTCCGTGGGTTACGGCCGCGCTGGCGATTCGGGACTGCCTCCGGCGTCGTCTCCGTGGGAAGCGCTACACCCCCCTCCGAGGGGCTTTTTTCTCTACGGCGGGTCCTCACCAGATGGCGAGCGCGCGCGGGTGACGGTGGGCGCGCAGCTTGCGGTCCTTGGTGACCAGCCGCCAGCCATGCTCGACGGCGGTCGCGTAGATGAGGCGATCGGCGGGGTCTCCGGGGAAGGACGATGGCAGAGAGACGGCGGTCTCGGCGACGGCCGGTGTGATCCCGACGGTGCGCAGCTGGCCGGCAAGCTGCTCGAGCCACGAGCGGACTGGGATCGCGACGGCGATGCGCTCGTGCTCGGCCAGCCACGCGAGCTCGAACCACGAGATGGCTGCGACGGCGAGCTCGTCCGCTTCCTCCAGCGCCGCCGCGGCGGCGCGGCTTACCCGCTTGGGCTCGGCCGACCACCAGTGGACGACGTGGGTGTCGAGGAGCACTGTCGTCACGGCAGGTCCCAGGCTGCCCCGGTGGTGAACAGATCCTCCTCCTCCGCGGCGACTGTCATGGCGACGCCCGTGAGCTTGCCTTTGAGTGATTGGGCGCCGCTGGCGGGTACGAGACGTGCGACAACGTGACCGTGCTTGGTGATCTCCACTTCGTCGCCCGCCGCGACCTCGTCGAGCAGCGCCAGGATCTTCGCCTTCACTTCCGTAGCGGTCATCAGCCTGCCCATATGACCAGTATACCAGTCACTGCCCGACCAACGATGATCTACCGCCTCGACGATGGCATGAGTCGATTGCATGCTGCGATCGTAGAGAGCGACCGCGACGGTACGCTCGCGCGGCGGCTGAGAATACGCCGCGGCGGCCTTTGTGGTTAGAAGAGCCCGAGCCCGCTGCCGACGTGCTGCACGAGGTTGAACAGCGGCTGGGGGATGATGCCGAAGAAGAGCGTAGCGGCGCCGGCGAGGATCGCGACGAGCGCGACCTCGGCCTGGGGTCCTCCGGCGCGCGGAGTTGCGCCCGCGGGGTGGGGCTCGGCGGCGCCAACGGCCTGGGGTCCCACGGGCGGATCGAGCTCGGGCGAGGCCCCGGCGATCGCAGGCAGCGGGCCCGCGGGAGGCTGGGGCGCCCCGGCGGTGGCCGTGGTCTCCTGCTCGGACTGTGAGGGGCGCATCCACATCGCGGCGATGACGGGGAGGTAGTAGCCGAGGGAGATCATCGAGCCGATCACGATCACGACCCCCAGCCAGGTGTAGTTCCCGGAGACGGCGGCGTCGATGAGATAGAACTTCCCGATGAAGCCGGCGGTGGCGGGGATGCCGGCGAGGCCGAGCATCGCGAGGGTCATCGGCCAGGCGAGCAGGGGCCGCTCGCGGCCGAGGCCGGAGAGCGCGCGGACGCTGTCGCCGAGGTCGGTTTCGCGTTCGCGGGCAACGATCACGGCGAAGGCGGCCATGTTCATGAACAGGTAGACGGCGAGGTAGAAGACGGTCGCGCGGACCCCGAGCTGGGTGGCGACGACGACCCCGGCGAGCATGTAGCCGGCCTGGGCGACGGAGGAGTAGGCGAGCATCCGCTTCAGCGAGGACTGTCCGAGCGCGCCGACGTTGCCGACGATGATCGTGATCGCGGCGAGTGCTGCCACGGCGGGCCCCCAGCTGTTCTGGGCGCCGATCAGGGCGACGTCGAAGAGGCGCAGGAAGACACCGAGCGCGGCGACCTTGGTGGCGACCGCCATGAACGCGGTGATCGGGGTGGGCGCGCCCTCGTAGACGTCGGGGGTCCACTGATGAAAGGGGGCGACGGAGGCCTTGAAGGCGAGGCCGGCGACGGCGAGAGCGACGCCGGTGAGCAGCAGCACGTTGGTACTCAGGCCGTGGCTCGAGATCGCTTCGGCGATCGCGCCGAAGTCCGTCGCCCCGGTGGCGCCATAGATCAGCGCGATCCCGTAGAGCAGCGTGGCGGAGCCGACGGACCCGACGATCAGATACTTGAGCCCCGACTCCAGCGAGTGCTCGGAGCGCTGCCCGTCGCGGCCTGCCGCGCTGCCCGCGCCGAGGCGCTCGGTGGCGCACAGCACGTACAGGGGGATCGAGAGGAGCTCGAGGCCGATGAACAGCGCGACGGTGTTCTGCGCGGCGGCGAGCAGCGACATCCCGCCGATCGAGGTGAGCAGCAGCGCGTGAAACTCCCCGTGCGCCGCCTCGCGCGCCGCGGAGGAGCGCCAGGCGAGCAGCACCGTGGCGGCGCCGCCGGCGACGAGGATCAGGTTCAGCATCAGCGAGAGATCGTCGATCCGCAGCGCCCCGGAGACGATCGACTTCTGTTCGTCCCACTGCCAGATCGTGAGGCCCGCTGCGGCCCCGAGCGCGAGGAGGCTGAGCGCGGGCACGACGTGCTCGCGGATCCAGCGCGTGCTGAGCAGGCCGACGATCAGCACCACGATCGCGCCGCCGAGCAAGCCAATCAGGGGGGAGAGACCCGCGAAGTTCACGGGGGGGCCTTTGAGGTGGGCGGTGGCTATGTGGGTGGGGAGGTAGGGCACGAAGTTCATGGGGTGGCACTCGCGGTGGTGAATGGGGAGGGCCGAGTTTCGGCCTGGGCGGAGGCCACGGAGGCCTTCACCGACCCTTCGCTGCGGGTGAGTGCGAGCTGGGGGTAGACGGCGAAGAACAGGATCACGGCGACGAGCGGCACGAGCACGAGGCCGTCGCGGAGGGTGAGCTCGCGCGAGTGCACGTCGGCGCCGACGCGGTTGTGCATGGCGCGGATGAACATGCGCAGCGCGTAGACGCTCGCCATCACGACGCCGCTGAAGGCGATGATCGCGATCGCGAGCTTGGCTTTGAAGAGGCCGAGCAGGATCAGGAACTCGCCGACGAAGTTGGCGGATCCGGGCATTGCGAGGGTCGCGAGGGCCACGATCAGGAAGAGCGAAGCGAGCACCGGCGCGCGGAAGGCGATGCCGCCCATCTCGCGGATGTCCTCCGAACCTCCGGCGCGCTGGGAGAGCAGGAGGATGATGAAGAACAGGGGTGCGACGACGAGCCCGTGGTTGACCATCTGCAACAGCGCCCCCTGGGCGCCCTGGGGGTTCAGGGCGAAGATTCCGAGCGTGATGAAGCCGAGCTGGGCGACGGAGGAGAAGCCGGCGATCAGGCGGGCGTTGGTCTGGGTGAAGGCCATCGCGGACCCGTAGAGGATCGAGGCGAGCGCGATCAGGAGCATCAGCGTCTGGAAGTGCACGGCGGCGTGGGGGTAGAGCGGGAGCACGATCGCGAGGAAGCCGTAGGCGCCGACCTTGGAGAGCACCCCGGAGAAGACCATCAGCACCTCGATCGGCATCGCGCGGTAGCCGTCGGGCATCCAGCCGTGGAGGGGGAAGGCGGGCATCTTCACGAGGAAGGCGGCGGCGAAGAACAGAAAGATCCACTCCTGCGAGCCGCCGCTGAGGGGCAGGGCGTGCAGGGAGGAGAGCACGAAGGTAATCGGGGTTCCGTGCTGTTCGGAGGCGAGCACCCCGGTGGCGATCGCGGCGGCGAGCATCAGCAGCGAGCCGACGAGGGTGTAGATCACGAGCTTGATCGTCGCCTTCACGCGGTCGGGCCCGACGCCCCACCCGCCGATGAGGAAGTAGAAGGGGATCAGCATCAGATCGAAGAACGCGACGAACAGCGCGAGGTCCTGCGCGAGAAAGGCCCCGAGCACGGCGGACTCGGCGAGCATGAAGTGGAAGTAGAAGAGCCGCGGGCGCTCCCAATCGCGCAGGTTGGCGGAGAGCACGGCGGCGGCGAACAGCAGGGTGGTGAGTCCCACGAGCATGACGTTGAGGCCGCTGACCCCGAGCTTGTAGTGGATCCCGAGCGAGGAGATCCACACGACGTCAGTGACGTGCTGGAGCCCCCCACCGGCGTGGTAGTCGGCGATGTACCCGATCGCCAGTCCAAGTGCCACCACGGAGCCGACCAGTGCAACTGGGCCGGGGAGGCGTTCGCTACGAAGTCCGAGGATGGCGCCAAGGAGACCGCAGGCGAGGGGAAGCCAGATGAGGACTGAGAGGGGCATCAGGACTGCAACAGGAAGTAGAGGCCGAGCGCGCTGACGCCGAGCAGCAGCAGGGCGGCGTAGTAGCGCAGGAACCCGCTCTGCACGGCGCGCACGGCGGCGGATCCGGCGCGGACGATCTCGGTGGTGCCGCCGATCAGGGTGCCGTCGACGAACACGCGCTCGAAGGTGTCGCGCGCGAAGCGCCCGGTGGCGGCGGCGGGACGCACGATGAGGAGGTCGATGGCCTCGTCGAAGTACCACTTGTGCACGAGCAGCTCGTAGACGGCCCCGAGCCGCTTGCGTGCATTGACGGCGATCGCAGGCTCCTTGACCCAGATGCGGTAGGCGATTGCGATCCCGGCGAGTCCGAGCAGGGTGCCGAGGATCAGCCCGAAGGCGAGCAGGCCGTCGCGGGTGTGGGGTTCATAGAGGGGCGAGCCGGCGAAGGTGGGGCGCAGGAAATTGACGACGACCTGGTCGACTTCGGGGATCTGCACGAGCCCGGCGCCGACGGCGCCGACGGCGAGCACGCTCATCGCGACGCGCATCGGCAGCGCGCGCTCGGCGATCGTGTGGTGGGGGCCGGGGAAGCCGACGTCGGTGTCCTCGACTTCGCCGGTGGCGGGGTTGGTGGGGACCTCGGCGTGGTGGAGGTGGCCTTTTTCGAGCTCCCTGGCCTCGGCGACGGGGTCGCCGTAGAAGGCGCGGAAGATCATGCGGAAGGTGTAGATCGCGGTGAGGAAGGCGCCGAGGTAGCCGATCGCGTACAGCGCCCAGTGCCACCCGCCGCGCTCGGCGGTGACGAGCAGGATCTCGTCCTTGGAGAAGAACCCGGAGAAGGGCGGGATGCCGGAGAGGGCGAGGCCGCCGATCACGAAGCAGGCGAAGGTGAAGGGGAGCGCCTTGCGGAAGCCGCCCATGCGGTCGAGCGACTGCTCGCCCGACATCGCGCCGATGATCGAGCCGGCGCCCATGAACAGCAGCGCCTTGAAGAAGGCGTGGGTCATGAGGTGGAACATGCCGGCGGCGTAGGCGCCGACGGAGACGCCCATGATCATGTAGCCGATCTGGGACATGGTGGAGTAGGCGATGACGCGCTTGATGTCGGTCTGCACGAGCGCGATGGTGCCGGCGATCAAGAGGGTGAGCGCGCCGATCGCGGCGCCGGTGTCCTGGGCGGCGGGGGCGAGTTCGAAGAGGACGTGCATGCGCGCGATCAAGTAGACGCCGGCGGTGACCATGGTGGCGGCGTGGATCAGGGCGGAGACGGGGGTGGGGCCCTCCATCGCATCGGGCAGCCAGGTGTGCAGGGGTATCTGGGCGGACTTGGCGAAGGCCCCGACGAGCAGCAGCAGGCAGCCGGCGGTGATGTCGGCGCCCCCGGACTGGAAGACGTGGGGGGCGGCCTTGAAGGTGGCGAGGAATTCGAGGGTGCCGGTGTGCTTGAAGATGAAGTAGGTCCCGAGCACGAGGCCGACGTCGCCGACGACGTTGATCACGAACGCCTTGATCCCGGCGCGGGTGGCGGTGGTGCGTCGGTACCAGAAGGAGATCAACAGGTATGAGGCGGCCCCGACGAAGGCCCAGCCGACGATCAGGAGCAGGAAGTTGCCGGCTAACACCAGCAGCAACATCGAGAAGACGAAGAAGTTGAGGTAGGAGAAGTAGCGGGCGAACCCGCGGTCCTCGTCCAGGTAGGAGACGGAGTAGAGGTGGATCATGGTGGAGATCCCGGTGACGATCAGGATCATGTAGACGGAGAGCGGGTCCACGAGAATCGAGACGTGGGCATCGATCCCGACGGTCACCGCGTAGTTCCACAGGGAAGAGGTGAGCTCGCGGTGGTCGGGGGCGTTGCCCTGCATCTGGATCAGCGCCCCGAGCGCGGCTACGAACGCAAGCCCAATCCCTAAAGTCCCAATCCACCCGGCTGAGCGGCCTGGCAAGGAACGGAAGCCAAAGCCGATCACGAGCGTCCCCAGCAGCGGGAACAGCAGCACGAGCCAGCCGAAGGTCGTCGCGCTCACCCTTGCAACTCCCGCAGCTCATCAACATCGATGGGCAGCCGCCGGCGGTAGATGGCGACGATCATGCCGAGCCCGATGCAGACCTCGCAGGCGGCGACGGCCATCACGATCAGCGCGAGGATCTGCCCGTCGCCGTTGCCCCACATGCGCGAGAACGCGATCAGCGAGAGGTTGGCGCCGTTGAGCATGAGCTCGAGGCAGAGCAGCACGACGAGGGGGTTGCGCCGGGTGATGACCCCGGTGGCGCCGAGCGTGAAGACGATCGCGGAGACGGCGAGATACCAGGCGATGCTCACCAGCCGCCCTCCTTTTCATGTGACCTGCCCGACCCGGAGCGGCCCAAGCTGGCCCCGGTGCCCACGCCGGCGTGCTCCTCGGCGGGCTCGCCATCGTCGTGCTCCGCGCCGGCATGACTCCCGTTCTTCGCGACCGGGACGCCAAGGCCACCGAGTTGCCCGCGACGGGCGTGGGCGGCGGCGAAGGGGAGGTCGGCGACGCCCTCGGCCATGGTGCCGGTCCCGCGGGGTCGGAGTAGGTCGAGTGGGGGGAGCGGCGCCTGGCGGGCGATCTCCTGTGGGTCCTCGCCGAGCCCGCCGCGCCGGCGGGCGAGCACGACGCCCCCGACGGCGGCGATGAGGAGCAGGAAGGAGGCGATCTCGAAGGCGAGCAGGAAGCGGGTGAGGAGGAGGTTGCCGATGTAGGCGGGGGTGCCGAAGGCGTGGGGCCCTGGTGTGTAGGCGGCGCCGTACCCTTCGATCGCCTTGAGGCCGGATCCGAGCAGGGCGATGAGGAGCTCGATGAGCAGCGCGCCGCCGAGCAGCGCGCCGCCGAGCCGCAGGCTGGATCCGCTGCCGGCGGGTGGGTGGGAGCCGTTGCGGGCGCTCCCGTGCAGGTGGGGCGGGCGGGTGCTGAGGCGCTCCCCGGTGTCCTCGACGTAGGCGACGACGAACACGTAGAGGACCATCACGGCGCCGGCGTACACGACGACCTGGGCGGCTGCGACGAATTCGGCGCGCAGCAGCAAGAAGAGCACGGAGAGCGAGAGCAGGTGGGCGACGAGGGCGAGCACGCTGTAGAAGGGGTCGCGGAGCGTGACGACGCCGACGGCGCCGGCGATTGCGCCGAAGCCCGCGATGAAGAACAGCAGCGCGCTCATCTTGCGGACCCCCGGTCGGCGCTTTGGATTGCGACCTCGACCCTCCTGGGCGCTGTGGACGGATCGAGGACCCTCACAATGCTCATCTACTCGCCCTCATTGCGCAGGGGGGTCCGCTCGAGGGGCTCGGCGAGGAGCATCTCCTTGGTGAAGATGAGGTCGGTGCGGTCGTAGTCGGAGAGCTCGTAGTCGTGACCCATGGTGATCGCGTCGAACGGGCAGGCGATCTCGCAGTAGCCGCAAAAAATGCAGCGGGAGAGGTTGATCTCGTATACGGCGGCGTAGCGCTCCCCGGCGGAGACGCGGTGCTCGGGGGTGTTCTCGGCGGCGACCACGCGGATGCAGTCGGCGGGGCAGGCGGCGGCGCAGAGCGAGCAGCCGACGCACTTCTCGAGGCCGGTGTCCTCGAAGCGGTGCAGCTTGTGCCGCCCGCGGAAGCGGGGGTAGACGGGGGTCTTCTCCTCGGGGTATTCGACGGTGACGGGGCGTTCGAGGATGCGCCCGAAGGTGGTGGTGAGCCCGCGAATGGTCTCTCTGAAGGTACGCCAGGTGCTGCGCGCCGCCCCCGGTGGGGGGGTGCGCTTGACCTCGATCACGTCATCGCCTGGGTTCCAGGCGGTGACGGCGAGGCTCGCGGTGAGCGGGCCCGTGGGCGGCGGGGGGGAGGGGGTCATGTCAGTGGGTCACGACGACGAGCACGGCGGTGACGAGGGCGTTGAGGGTGGCGAGCGGGAGGAGGACCTTCCAGCCGAAGCCCATGAGCTGGTCGTAGCGCAGGCGGGGGAGGGTTGCGCGGACCCAGATGAAGAAGAAGGTGAAGAGCCCCATCTTGAAGAGCACGACGAACGGATCGACCCAGCCGGGGGGGTGGATGCCGAACGGTAGGAGCCAGCCGCCGAGGAAGACGGTGGTCACGATGCCGGAGACCACGAGCACGTTGAGGTACTCGGCGAAGAAGTAGGAGGCGAAGCGCCCGCCGCCGAACTCGGTGTTGTAGCCGCCGACGAGCTCGGCGTCGGCCTCGACGAGGTCGAAGGGGGCGCGGTTGATCTCGGCGAAGCTGGCGGTGAGGAAGATGAGGAAGCCGAAGAACTGGGGGACGATGTACCACATGCCGGCCTGGGCCTCGACGATGCCGGTGAGGGAGAGGGTTTGGGCGGTGAAGATCACGCCGAGCAGGGCGAGCCCCTGGGAGACCTCGTAGGAGATCAGCTGGGCGGCGCCGCGCATGGCGCCGAGGAAGGAGTACTTCGACCCGGAGGACCAGCCGCCGAGCATGATCCCGTAGAAGGCGATGGCGCCGAAGGCGAACAGGTAGAGGGGCCCGATGGAGACGTCGATCCCGTACAGCCCGACGGGGGTGCCGAAGATGTGCTGGACGTTGCCGAAGGGGATCAGGGCGAACACGGCGACGGCGGTGACGATGGAGATCATGGGGGCGATCGTAAACAGGAACCCGATCGAGGTGGAGGGGCGAAACTGCTCCTTGGTGAGCAGCTTGAGGATGTCGGCGAGCGGCTGGAGGGCGCCGTAGGGACCGACGCGGTTGGGTCCGTAACGGCTCTGGAAGCGCCCGAGGAGCTTGCGCTCGGCCATCAGCACGACGGGCACGAGCTGGAGCCCGACGGCGAAGATGACGATCGCCTTGAGGACCTGGATCCACCATTCTTCGTAGAAGCCGACGACGGCGAGGGGGGTCATGATGCCACCGCGGTGCGGTCGCGCTCCTGCCAGCGCACGCCGCGGCCGCCGATCTCATCGAGGGTGAGGCCGGCGTAGAAGGGGACGGCGTCGAAGAGCTGCTGGGAGGCCATCGCGCCGCTGAGCACGCCGAGGTCGAGCCCGAGGCGGTGGGCGAGGTCGGCGAGTACCTGCCAGCCGGCGCGCGTCGCTTCGGGCCCACCCAACCGCTGGACGGCGGGCCGCAGCCGCTGGAGGCGCCCGTCGGGGTGCACGACGACGCCCTCCTTCTCGGCGTAGGCCTCGGCGGGGAAGATCACGTCGGCGTGTGCGCGCAGGGGGTCGGTGAGGAAGGTGGCGTGCGCGATGACGGTGCTGGCGCGCTCCAGCGCCGAGTCCCACGATGGGTCCTCGAGGAGGGGGTCGGCCTGGAGCAGGTAGAGGGCGCTGAGCTCGCCGGCGGCGAGGGCGGCGGCGATGCGGGGGGTATCGAGGCCATCGGTCTCGAGGGGGCGCAGCCCGGGGCCGGCGTTGGGGAGCACCCCGGCCTCGCGCAGGCCGCGTCCGTTGGTGGCGGCGGGGATTTCGAGGAGCCCGGCGCCGGGGATCTCGGCGAGGTTGAGCTCGGCGGCGATGTCGATCAGGGCCTGTGCGTGCTCGGCGCCGTGGGGTCCGGCGGTGAGGCGCTCGCCCCAGAGCACGACGAGCTCCTCGCCGGCCTGCGCGGCGAGCTCTTTGGCGAGGGCGCGGACTGCGTGCATGTCCTCGCTGCCGATCCGCTCGAGGCGCATCCCGTGGCGGCGGACGCCCTTGCGCAGGCGCAGGTCGAGGATGGGCATGTCGAGGAGGGGGTCGGTGTCGAGCAGGAGCACGGCGTGGGCGAACTCGAGGTCGCTGACGGTGGCCTGGAGGGTGGGGTCGGCGAGGGCGTGGTGGAGCTCCAGGGGCAGGGCGCCGGCTGGGCGGGAGTCGAGGTGGGGGGAGTGGAGTCCCTCGCGCAGGAGGCGGCTGAGGAGGAGACCCTCCTCGCCGGTGGCCTGGCCGCCGACGAGCGCGGCGGCGTGCGCCCCGGCGCGTTTGAGCCGCAGGGCGGCCTCCCCGAGGGCGCGCTCCCAGGAGACGGGGCGCAGCTCGCCGCCGTCGCGCAGGAGGGGCTGGGTGATGCGTTCATCCCCCCCGAGGCGGGGGTAGGCGAAGCGCCCGCGGTCGCAGAGCCAGCCGTCGTCGACCTCGGGGTGCTCGCGGGCGAGGACGCGTAGGACGCGCTCGTCGCGGACGGTGAGGGTGACGTTGCACTGGGCGGGGCAGAGGGTGCAGACGGAGCCGGCGTCCTCGATGTCCCAGGGGCGGGCGCGGAAGCGGTAGGGCTGGGAGGTGAGAGCGCCCACGGGGCAGAGCTCGACGATGTTGCCGCTAAAGGGGGCGATGTAGGGGTGGCCGTCGAAGGTGGCGACGTAGGAGTGGGCGCCGCGCTCGAGGAGCACGAGCTGGTGGTCCTCGGCGATCTCCTGGGAGAAGCGGACGCAGCGGTAGCAGAGGATGCAGCGCTCGCGGTCGATGGCGATCGTGGGGGAGAGCGCGAGGGGCTTGACGAAGTGGCGCTTGGGCTCGATGAAGCGGGAGGTGCCGAGGCCCCAGCCGAAGGTGATGTCCTGGAGGGGGCACTCGCCGCCCTTGTCGCAGACGGGGCAGTCGAGGGGGTGGTTGACGAGGAGGAACTCGACGACGGAGTTCTGGGCGCTCTTGACGCGCTCGGAGGCGGTGTGGACGACCATGCCGTCCTTGACGGGGGTGGAGCAGCCGGTCTGGAGCTTGGGGATGCCCTCGATTTCGACGAGGCACATGCGGCAGGCGCCGACGGGGTTGCCGAGCTTGGGCTCGTAGCAGAAGACGGGGATCTCGATGTCGCCGTGCTTGGCGGCGTCGACGAGCATGGAGTTCTCGGGGGCCTGGACCTCGAGGCCGTCGATGGTGAAGGTGATGGTGCGGGGTTCGGGGCGGGGCATCAGTGGGCTCCTGCCGTTGCGCCCGCGAGCGCCCCGCTGCCGGCCCCGCCCTCGACCGCGGCCAGCGCCTCGGGCGGGCGGCTCTCACGCTGCGCGCGGGCGGCCTCGATGTGGGCTTCGAACTCCTCGCGGAACTTGGCGATCATGGAGCCGATGGGCATCGCCATGGCGTCGCCGAGGACGCAGAGGCAGTTGCCGATGATGTGCTCCTGGACGGAGGCCATGATCTCGATGTCCATGGGGGTGGCCTCGCCGCTGGCGATGCGTTCGAGCATCTTGACGGTCCAGTTGGTGCCCTCGCGGCAGGGGGTGCACTTGCCGCAGGACTCGTGGCGGTAGAACTTGGCGACCTTGAGGGCGACGTCGAGGATGGGGGTGGAGTCGTCGACGACGATGATGGCGCCGGAGCCGAGCATGGTGCGGGCTTTGGCCATGGAGTCGAAGTCGTAGGGGATGTCGAGATCGTCGCCGGTGAGCACGGGCGAGGAGGAGCCGCCGGGGAACCAGCACTTCACGGAGCGCCCCGCGGGGGGCCCGCCGGCGAGCCCGTAGATGATCTCGCGGGAGGGGATACCGAGCTCGATCTCGTAGTTGCCGGGCTTCTGAACGTGCCCGGAGACGGACACGAGCTTGGTCCCGGTGGAGGTCTCGACGCCGAGCTGGGCGTACTCGGCGCCGCCGAGGCGGATGATGGTGGGGACGGTGGCGAGGGTCTCGACGTTGTTGATGAGGGTGGGCCCCTGGTAGAGCCCCTGGTTGGCGGGGAAGGGGGGCTTCAAGCGGGGGTTGCCGCGCTTGCCCTCGAGCGAGTCGAGCAGGCCGGTCTCCTCGCCGCAGATGTAGGCGCCGGCGCCGCGGTGGACGACGAGCGAGAGGGAGGTGTCGGAGCCGAGAATGCGCTCGCCGAGGAACCCGGCGGCGCGGGCTTCGGCGAGGGCGGCGTCGAGGATGTCGGCCTGGAGGACGTACTCGCCGCGGATGTAGATGAAGGAGCGGGTGGCCCCTGCGGCGTGGGCGGCGATGACGATCCCCTCGATGAGCATGTGGGGGGACTTCTGCATGAGCTCGCGGTCCTTGAAGGTGCCGGGCTCGGACTCGTCGGCGTTGCAGACGAGGTACTTGTCCATGCCGCCTTTGGGGAGGAAGGAGACCTTCTTGCCCATCTGAAAGCCGGCGCCGCCGCGCCCGCGCAGCCCGGAGGCTTCGAGCTCGTGGAGAACGGCTTCGGGGGGCATGGCGAGGGCCTTGCGTAGGGACTCGTAGCCACCGCGGCGCTGGTAGACCTCGAGGGTGTTGAGTGCGGGCTCGTCGATGCGGTCGAAGAGGAGGGTGGTGGTCATGTGTGGGCGTTCATTTGGGGTCCTCCGCGAGGGAGTGTCGGCCAACGGGCTTGGACGCGCGGGGCGTCGTGCCCCGCGTCCACGCGCGGCGGGCGGGCGAGAGGGTACTCACGCGCGGCCTCGGGGGTCGGCGCAGGGCGGCGATGTGTGCGGGCCCCGGTGTCGGCGAGCATCGGTTGGCACGAGCTCACGCGTGGCCCCCGGGGTCGGCGCAGGGGCGGCGGGCGAGCTGCTTGTCGGGCAGGACCTCGCGCCCGGCGCAGGGCGGCGATGTGTGCGGGCCCCGGTGTCGGCGAGCATCGGTTGGCACGAGCTCACGCGTGGCCCCCGGGGTCGGCGCAGGGGCGGCGGGCGAGCTGCTTGTCGGGCAGGACCTCGCGCCCGGCGCGGATGTCCTCGAGCAGCTGGGGCACGTCGGCGAGGGTGAGGGGCCCGACGTAGGCGCCGTCGACGGAGGCCATGGGGGCGATGTCGCAGGCGCCGAGGCACTCGAAGGCGCGGACGTTGAATTCGGGATCGTCCCCGGCGGCGGAGCGGATGGCGTCGTAGAGCTCGTCGGCGCCGCACAGGGAGCAGGAGATGTTGGTGCAGACGTAGACGCTGTGGCGCCCGACGGGGGAGGTCTCGAGCATGTCGTAGAAGGTGGCGACGGCGTCGAGCTCGGCGGGGGTGAGGCGCATGACGCAGGCGACCTGGGCGATCGCCTCGGGGGAGCACCAGCCGTGCACGCGCTGGGCGGCCTCGAGTGCGGGCAGGATGGCGGAGCGGAAGTTGGGGTAGAGGGCCATGTGCCCCTCGATCTCGGCGCGCAGGGCGTCGGGCACGGGCGGGGATGGAGACCCGCCCACCCCGGGGATCGTCGCGGGGTCCTTCTCGAGGTCGGCTGCTTCGTCCCAGCCGCGGGGTGTGGCCGCTGTGCTCATCGGGGGGTGCTCCTGTGGCTCATGTGCGTGACTCCAGCCATTGGGCCTCATCGCGGGTGAAGATCACGGGTTCGCCCCCGATCGGGAAGTCGCGCCGCTGGGGGTGGCCCTCGTAGTCCTCGGGCATCAGGATGCGGCGCAGGTCGGGGTGCCCGTCGAAGACGACGCCGAACATGTCGTAGACCTCGCGCTCCTGGTGGTTGGCGGTGGGCCAGTCCGCTGTGACGGACTCGACGTGGGGTGCGTCCAGGGGGACGCGCAGCTTGACGGCGACGCGGTCGCGGGTGCGCATGTCGAGTAGCTCGTAGAGGACGCCAAGTCGCGGCTCCTCGGGGTAGTGGTCGACGCCGTGGAGGCTGGTCATGAAGGTGTATCCCTTCCCGCGCAGGGTGGCCAGCACGGTGCGGATCTGGGGGGGGTCGACGAGGATCGTGGCGCGCTCGCGGAAGTACACGGTCTCGAGCGCGGCGTCGCCGAGCTCCCCGGCGAGCAGCTCCAGGCCGGTGGCGTCAGGCATGGAGGGTCGCCTCTCGGTACCAACCGCGCGGTAGCGCTCGCGCTGTGGGTGGGCGGGGGCGGATGCCCGTGGGGTTCGCGTCCGCAGAGCACTCCCGGGGTGGGCGCAGCGGCTCGCGTTTTACTTCCACTCGAGCGCTCCCCGTCGCCAGACGTAAACGAACGCGACAAACAGCAGCACGATGAAGGTGACGGTCTCGGCGAGGGCGTACCCGCCATAGGCGCGCAACTGGATCGCGATGGGGTAGAGGAAGATCACCTCGATGTCGAAGAGGATGAAGAGCATTGCGATCAGGTAGAAGCTGATCCCGAAGCGCATCCCCTGCTTGACCTCGGAGGGCAGGCCGCACTCGTAGGGGTCCTGCTTGTGCTTGGTCGCGCGTCGCGGTCCGAGCACGCCGTTGAGCGCGGTGAACGCAGCTCCCACGCCGCCGCCGAGCAGCAGGAATACGATTGCGGGGAGGTAGGAGCGCAGCACCGCGGCTGGTTATATCACCGTGTCCCCCCGCTTGTGCCAGAGTGTTACATAGTGACGATCGGCTCGAAATCTGGCGGTGCGTGCGACCCTTTGCGGGCCAGGGGATCGGGGCGCCCCGAGGCTCCTGGTGGCGTTCGGTGGATCGCCTCCAAGCGGCGGCGGGCGGGCGCGGGCGCTGCGGGTGGGCTTTGAGCGACGCGGTGGTGGTGGGCGTGGGGGGTTGGGGATGAATGGCGCGGTGGTGGTGGGCGCGCTGGCGGTGGCGGCCCTCAATGCGTTCCCGGCTGTGCTCGGTGGCTGGCGCTGGTATCGCGGGGAATCGAGCCGGGCCTTCTGGGTGCTCCTGCGTGTGGCGCAGGGGGCCGCGGTGCTCTTCGCGCTCGCGGTGGGGGTGCTCGCGGCGGCGGGCCACTCTGCGACGGAAAACCTCTTCTACCTATACGCGCTGCTGCCGCTGGCGGTGGCGTTCGTGGCCGAGCAGCTGCGGATCGCCTCGGCGCAGACGATCCTCGACCAGCTCAACCTGCAGAGCGCTGCGGAGGTGGGCGAGCTCCCGGTGGCCGATCAGCACGCGGTGGTGGCGGCGATCGTGCACCGCGAGCAGGGCATCATGACGCTCTCGGCGCTCGTGGTGGTGTTCCTGCTGCTGCGCGCGGCGAGCACGGCGCACGGGCTGTGAGGGAGGGGGAGCCCCGGTCTGCATCCTGCCGATGGCCGGTGAGCTTTCGGGGCGCTTGCTCTCCCTCCCGAGCCTGGCGCCGCGGGCGGGGGGCTTTCCCTCCCTCGAGCTCCTGGCGTCGCGCACGAGGCGCGGACGCTAAGACGGCCACCAGCCGGATCCGGAGATCGGCGCCTGGACTTCGAGCAGTCGCACGAGCGGCTGATCGCCGCCGGCGGCGAAGATCGTGAGTGAGAACACGACCGCGGCGCTCGCCCCGGAGGGCTGTAGCGCGCTGTGCCATTCGCCGAGCTGTTTGGTTATCGCTTTGGTGAGCGAGGCGACGGTGTCGACGCCGGTGGGGGGGTTGGTCACGGTGCTGAGCTGGGTGCGCGCCAGGAACGCGGGGAGGCGGGTGCGCATTTCGCCGGGGCCCCCGCTGAGCCGGGCGAACTCGTACCCGGCCTCGAGGCCCCAGCCGACCTGGGCGACGGGCGTGGTGGGCTGCATGACGCCGCTCACCAACTGCCCGACGGCGTCTTCGAGTGAGCTCGATTTGACGGTGAGCGGGGTACTCACCTGCAGGAGGGGGACCACGGGGTCCGGGAACGTGACGGTCGCGGTGCTGTAGACGAGCGCGGGATTGGTGGCGCGTTCCTGCTGCACGCCGCCGCAGCCGGCGAGCGTCTCGTTGCGCACGATCCACGCGGCGGTGGTGATGCTCTGGGCGGTGATCGCCGAGAGCCCTCCCCAGGTGAGTGTGAGTTCGCTGAGGTTGGCTTCGGAGCCCAGGGTGTAGCGCATGCGGGTGGGGCTGATCGCTTCCCCGCTGACGCCTTCGATCGTGGGCCACGCTCCGGCCGGCGGGTTGCCCGCGCCGGTCCAGTCGAGGAGCATCACGTTGGGCTTGGTCTCGTCGGGGATCTGCAGGCGCAGATCCCACGTCCAGGGCAGTGGCGGTAGTACCGGTTCTCCCCCCAACGCGAGTGCCTGCGTCTCGGTCTCGCCCGGCCATGCGGCGGCGACCTCTCCGATCAGGGCGAGGATGTCGGCGCACCACTTGGCGGCGGTGGCTTCGCCGGCTGTGATCGCCTGCAGCGCGGTCGCGAGGTGGCGTTCCTGGAAGTCCTGGAAACGGGCGAGCGGCGCAAATAGCGGCGGGACGCTCTGTGCGCCGACTGGGCGTTCGACCTGGGCGCCGTTGAAGAGGAGGGACAGGTGCAGGTCGTCCTGTGCGACGGAGGGGCTCGCGAGCGTCAGCGCGTAGGTGAGCTCGACGACTTCGGTGGGGGTCTTCGGTTCGCTGTGTGCGGCGGCGGCGGTCTGGCGTACGAGCCGCGGTGGGGAGGGGTAGGCGCGCAGTGGGATCGGGATGTCGAGGTGTCCCATGGGGACTTCGAGGGCCGGCGTCGCGGGCGCTCCGGGGTCGACGTCCGCCACCGCGAAGCGCAGCCACGAGGAGGGCACGTAGCCGTACTGCTCGGCGCTCGTCTGGAAGCTGTGGTCGAGGAAGGCGATGTCGTAGTTGAAGCCGAGGCACAGGTCGGCCTGCGTGGTGGGGTTCGCGGCGCTGAGGAGGAAGGTGAGCTCCCCCGGGCCGGCGAGGATCGGCAGTGCGGCGCTCGAGATGGTGTACTGCGCGAGGGTCGTGGGCGAGCCCCCTTTGGGCGGGATCGGCGTGGGGCTGCCGAACAGTTCGGGTGCTCGTGTGGGGGGTTTGCCGGCTTCGAAGGGGCCGTTGACCGCGACGGTCGCGGGCACCTGCACGATCGCGGAGGTCGCGAAGTCGGCGCCCAGCGAGCTCAGGAGGCTCTCGCGCAGAGAGATCTGGGCCGCTTCGAGGTCGCCCGCGCCGGAGCCCCCGTGGGCGGGCATCTGGTCTTCGAAGACCCACGAGACCCCTGCGGCGATCGCGTAGGCGAGGTCCTCCTTGGCGGTCATCAGGGCGGCGTATTCGGTCTCGCTGAGGCGCGCGATCGCGGTCGCGATGTCGGGCGCCAGCAGGGCGTCGAACGCCGACAGGAACGCGCTCGCCCAGCCGTCGAGATCGACGCCGCTGAACGTGGTTGGTGTCGGTGTGCTCAGGCGGTTGCCGGTGGCGTCGTAGTCGTAGATTTCGACGGTCCCGGCGAGGAGCTGCGTGGAGAGGGGCATCGCGGTGAAGTACACGGGCGCGGCGGCCGCCTGTTCTTCGTGGGCGTTGGGGAACTGCACCGACACGCCGACCTTGGGACTCCAGCGCAGCGCCCAGACGTCGCCGGGTACCGAGGTGACTTCGGCGGCGGCCGAGGTGCCCAGCTGTGACATGGTGGCGCTGACCTTCGACGGGGGACTGCCGGCGAGCACCTTGAGGATCGCGCCACTCCCGTCGAAGTCGGCGAACGCGGCTTCGAAGCCTTCGGCCCATTCGCGTAGCGCCGCTTCGGGCGAGGCCGGCGTATGGCCGAGCAGCAGCGAGACCTGCGTGGAGGCCGTCAAGAACCCGGGTGGGTAGGGGTACGCGGGCGTCTCCAGGGGTGCGTTGCGGGCGAGCTCGATCGTGACCCAGATCGGGAACATGTCCTCCCCGATCTGGGTGACGTAGCCGCTCGCGATGCTCCCGCTGAGCACGACGGGGGCGGGCGCGGGACCCGGCGCATGGGGGGCGAGGGAGGCGATGATCTCGGCCACGAATGCCGCGAGTGCGGCCTGGGCGGCGGCCCCCTGGGCGGTGGCCATCGCGACGGGGCCGGTGGCGAGCGCGGTGGTGAAGGACATGGTGGTGCGGGGGTCGGTGAGCTGGTCGTAGATCCCCTGGTAGTAGATGAGGGTGCTTTCGGGGTGTTCGACCTGGTCGGGCGCGAAGGTGGTTTCGACGAGCAGCGTCGCGCTCCCCTTGGTGCCTTCCTTGAAGGCGTACGCGACCACCGCCGCGGGCCATTCGTCGAGCGCGATCAGGGGGTCGTTGTAGACCGCGGTCAGGGTCAGTGGCGCGGGCGGGGTCGCGTTGCCGAATACGTCGAGCAGCTGCAGTTCGAGTGTTGTGGGGTGGCCGATCGCGCCGTAGCGGTTGGGCGTCGCGGGGGCGCCGGCGACGAAGCGCTGGACGGGGACGGCGCGGCGGTAGGACCAGCTGCTCTCGTCGCCGTCGGGCCCGAGCGGCATGCTCCACGCGGAGGGGTCGATCGCGGAGTCGCCGGGGAGCCGGAACTCGAGCAACTGGTACAGCGCGGCGGCGTACGCGCCGGAGTTGGCGGCGACCGCGGTGGCGGGTACGGGCGGGGTGTCGCTCGCCGACCAGGTCGCCCCGAAGGCGATCGCCCCCGCCGGGTAGCCCGGCTTCGGTTCGGTGACGGGGGTCCTACCGTCGCTCTGGGAGAGGCTCGCCTGGACGCGCTGGCTCGCTGTGACGTCGGCGGCGGCGACCATGATCGTGGTGTGGCGGGAGTCGACGGTGAGTGTGGGGGCCGGCGCGCCCGCGGTGGGGCTCACGAGCACCGCCACTTCGTAGGAGAGCGCCTTGGAGGAGGTGTCGAGGTCGGGGACGTAGAGGAAGAAGCCGGCGCTGTGGACGACGCTGCACTCCCACAGCAGCGCCAGGAAGTCGGTCGGGTTCGATGGCTGCGCGCAGGTGGGACCGAGCGCGGGGATCAGGGTCGAGCCGAGGCGCGCCTGGAGGGCGTCGGCGAACAGCGCGGTCAGGGCCGGCCCCCCGGCGGTGGAGAGGTCGCTCCGCAGCAGCGTGGCTTCGGCGTCGGCGGGGCTGGTCTTGTAAGCGCCCTGCCCGGCGGGGAGCAGGAGGTCGAGGCGTGAGCCCGTCAGTTCGCCGGAGGCGAACAGCAGCTCGATCAGGTCGCGGGTCGCTTCGTCGGGTCCGGCGACTTTGAAGACCTTGCCGGCGAGCTTGTCGGAGGGCCCCGAGGAGGGCACGGGGGTGAGCGCGAAGCGGATCAGCAGGCCCTCGGTCCCGCGCACGGGCGCGGAGGTGCTTCCGTCGGTGGCGGCGAGGGAGAGGCTCAACGGGGAGTTGAGGCGCAGCGTGGACTGGAGCTGTCCGGGGAAGTCGAACAGCAGCCACTGCGTTTTGGCGGTGGCGGTCTGCTGGGTCCAGCCGAAGCCCTGGCGCAGGAAGTAGGCGACGGGGACCTGCTGGATGCGCTCCAGCGCCTGGGGCGAGGCGAGTGGCCCCTGCTCGGGCGCCTGTGTGAGCGCGAAGGGCAGCGTGGCGCTGCCTTCGCCTTCGATCGTGACGCTCACGTGTGGAGCACCGGTGGCGAGCTGGGCGCTGAGGATCGGGTTGCCGTGTCCGTCGTCGGCGACGTCGAACTGCTGGCCTGTGAGCCCGTAGAGCCCGAGCGTGGGCATCGTCTCGACCGGCCCGCTCGCCGCGGGATCGGGGAGCCGCTGGCCGTGCTGGAGGAAGCGGCTGAGGGTGCCGGCGAGGTTGCCCACGTCGAGCTGCGCGAGGGCGGCCTGCAGCGTGCCCGGTGTGCTGAGGGCTTCGATGTCGCGCACCAGCTGCTTGCCGAGCAGGTTGTAGGAGTCGGCGAACAGCAGCCCCGGGAACCACGAGGGGGAGGGGGGCGGCGGGGTGCCCGCGGCTCCCATCGCTGCGCCGCTGAGCTTCCCTTCGCCGACGTAGCTCAGCTTGGCGAAGTAGTCGGCGAGCACGGCGGTGTAGCCGCTGGGCGGTGCGGCGTCGCCGAAGGTGGTGGTGGCGCCGTTGTAGGTGAGCTCGAGGCCGGGGATCATCGGCAGCAGCGCCGCTTCGATTTCCGCGGTCCCGGTCCCGCTCTGCGCCCCGGCGATCGCGAACGAGATCTGGCTCGCGGCCATCCACTGGTAGACGGCCTGCAGGTTGAAGTGGCCCGCTTCGATCGCTGTGAGTACCGCCCGCACCTCGGTCGGCGTGAGGGGCTGGTTGGGTTCGGTGTAGCTGCCGTAGGTCGTGAACAGGAAGCCGGCGAGGCTCGCGGCCAGCTGGCTGAAGCCGTCGGCGCCCGGCCCCGATGAGCCCTTGGGCCGTTCGAGCATCAGGGTGGCGACGCCGACCGGCTTCCAGGCGCCGCTCGCCTTGTCGAAGCGGATCGTGGGCGCCAGCACGAGATGCGCTTTGAGCGCGATCGGGGTCGGCGCGGCGACGGGCGCTGCTGCGCGGAGCAGGGCGGCCTCATCCTCCGTGCCCGCGCTGGCGAGGGCGCTCGTGACCTCCGCGGTACGCCCGCCGCTGAGCGCCCCGCCGAGATCTGCCGCCCCCCTGCCGACAAGCTCTCCGGCGGGGTCGGTCGCACCGGTCCCGCTGAGGATGCCCGCAATGTTCCCCGCCGCGGGGGGCGCGGTGAGCAGCGTGGGGGGGCTGGGCCCGGTGATTTTCGAGGGTGTGCCGGAGCCGAACTGGATCTGGGTCTGCAGATCGAGGGTGAAGGAGAAGGAGACGCTGAAGAAGAGGATCTTGACGCTCGCCTTGACGGTCGCCTTGAACTCGACCTGGGCGGTGGTGGAGTGTGCTGTCTCGAACGCGAGGGAGGCGCTGGCGACGACGTCGAGCGACAGCGAGACCCTGATGATGACGAAGTCGACGACCCCTTCGAGGTGGCCCTGGATGCCGATGGTGGCGCAGAACCAGTAGTAGTCCACGCCGCTGGAGATGGAGTGGTGGGTTTCCCACGCGAGGAACCCCTGGAAGCTGCCGAAGAGGTACAGCGAGGCGTTGTATTTGACGATCGAGGCGTCGCCTTCGGTGGCGGCGCCGACGCGCAGGGCGATCCCGAACTCGAGGATCGTGGCGAAGTTGCTGCCGAGGTCGGTGGCGTCTTCGCTGCGGAGCTTGGCGAAGTACAGGCCGCCGCCGCCGGCCCAGGGGATCGGATCGGGGGGGAAGACGATGTTGAATGAGCGCTCCCCGAGCGGCCAGCCGATGCTGACCTTGAAGTCGCCGTTGGTCCAGATCGCGAGCCCGACGGCGGGCAGCGTGATGACGGTCGCGGCGGGGGGCTCGCCGAGGGTGATCTTGCGGTATTTGCTCGGCAGCGTGAGGTCGGCGGAGAACTCGCCGAGGTGGTCGTTGATCTTGCGGTAGAGGATCTCCAGAGCGAGACCCGCGAAGGGCTGTTCGGTGGCCGGCGGCGGTGGGCCTTTGAGGCCGACTTCGATCCGCAGCCCGTAGAACTCGCCGTCGACGAGCAGGACGTCGAAGGTGAGCACGCTGTAGGTCAGCGAGATGCCGACGAGCCAGTCGACGGAGGGGTCGTAGCCGAACGGCTGTTTCGCGGTGGGGGCGCCGAATAGCGTCTGCAGGATCGAGTTCAGGTCGCCGGGGACTTTGGCGAGGGCATCGATCGCTTCCTGGATCGCCTGGGTGCTGGTGGAGTCGGTGCGTAGGCCGACGCGCTGGCCGAAGGCAAACTCCTGGGCCTGGAAGGTGATGCCCCCGGTGCCGGTTTTGGCGAGCTCTTTGCCGGGCATCGCGCTCACAACACCGGGGGTACGATCGGGGACCAGAAGGACATGAGCCAGCCGACGTTGGAGGTGGCGCCCTGGGCGGGGTTGGCGAACAGCGTGAAGTCGCCGACGCCGGGTAGCAGCATCATGCCGAGCAGTTCGACGTTGACGTTGAGGAAGTTGATCGCATAGACCGTCCACGAGGGGGAGCCCGAGGTGGGCCACTTGGCGCGCTGGAGCTTGACGGAGGTGAAGATGGTGTCGAGCACCCCCTCGATGCCGAAGCCGAGCCGCCCGTGCATCGCGGCGGGGGGCACCATCAGCAGCCAGATCTGGTCGCCGGCCGCGCCTTTGGCGGCTTCCCAGGCGAGGACGAGGTCGACTTCCAGCCCGGCGCTCTGCGCGGAGAGGGCCCCGAGCGAGCCGAGGGAGGCCTGGAACTGGAGGGCGTAGGTGGGGGTGAACGCTTTGCTCGAGGCACCGTCGAACGTGACGTCCCACCCTGAGGATGCGGGCTGTGAGAGAAACGCGTTGAGGCGCAGCGGGAGGGCGGCGAGGATGCTGCCGGGTCGCGGCTGGGAGGTGGCGGGGGTGATGCGCAGCCCGCTGAGGTCTGGCACGATCGCGGTAAGGGTGCCGGCGTTGGCGGCGATCGAGGTGGTCATCGCGATCGCGTAGGACTGGAAGCCGAGGCCCTGCGGCGGCGTGGTGGTGGTTTCCCCGTAGGCGAACAGGTCCATCGGGGGTGGTGTGGAGCTCCCGCCCTGAGCGGCGGCGGAGACGTCTTCGGCGAACACGAGCATTCCGGCGAGGGCGAGGCTGGAGTGCACGGTGATGGTGTTCCCGGCGGTGGTGCTGCTGATCGGCACGAGCGCGGCGTCGGTGACGTACGCCTCGCGCAGCACGCGGAAGCCGGAGGTGGCGGTCTTGAAGGAGAAGACCTGGGCCTGGGTGGTGTCGAACACGACGGTGCCGCTGTCGCCGTGCTGCTGGTAGACGCCGTCGATCTCGATCGCGTTGTAGTTGCTGGGCACGTGGGGGTCCCCGCTGGGCGGGAGGAGCACCTCGGTGGAGAAGAGTTCGGGGATCGTGACGGCGATCCGGGAGTCGAAGTGCACGAGCGCGGAGTTCTCGAAGAGGACGTTGAGGCGCAGGACCTGGAAAGCGAACTGGGTGGCGGGTGGCGGGAGCGGTGGGGTGTAGTTCTTTTCGTAGTGGACGAGCGCGAAGAGTGAGCTGGTGTCGATCGTCCAGGTGCTGCTGTCGGCGCCCTTGACGCGGTTGACGGTGACGCCGAAGTGGTGCGCGCGCAGTTCCCCGGAGATCCCGCCGAGCAGATCCTGCAGGTCGATCGGCAGATCGGCGGCGTCGAGCCCGCAGTCCATCGCGAGGATCCCGGTCCACTGGGGGTCTGTGGCTTTGGCCCAGAAGTCGGCGAACAGTTCGTTGGAGCCGTCGGGCTTGGCCATGCAGAGGAGCGCGTTCAGCTGGCTCTGGACGGTCTTGACGGTGGCGGTTGCGGGGCCGATGAAGGTCTGCCATTCCTGCCAGTAGGCGGTGTTGGCGACGAGGTCCACGAGGGAGAAGCCGGTGGTGAACTTGAACACGAGGATCGTGGTGGGCTTCGTGGTCTGGTTGGCGGAGTAGCCGACGTCGAGCCGGAACGTCCACTCCCCCATCTGGATCTCGTTCTTGAAGCCTTCGCCCAATCCGCCGAGCGCCGCGGGGTTGGTGGCGACCATGAAGAGGTTGTCGTTCATGAGCGCGTAGGCGAGGTCGGGGGCCATCACGGGCGAGCCGCCGGATGCGGTGAACGCGAGTTCTGCGGCACCGGTGTGGGGTTTTTCGTTGGGACTCTTGGCGAGCTGCAGGGTGCGGAATGTTCCGGGGTGCTTGGAGGCGACGGTGTTGAGTGCGGCGAGCAGCCCGTCGGGGGTCATCGCAGCGCCCCCGTCGAGAGGGGTGTGGGTGTCGAGCGCGAAGATCGTGGGCCCGTCGGTCATGTCCTTGGGCGCGGTTGCGACCCGCGTGGCGGACACGATCTGGGACTCGAATGCGCGCAGCACTGCGGCGCTCGGCAGTTTGCTCGCTGCGGTCGCCCACACCTGGCCGTAGGGTGCGAGCGGGAGCGGGACGGGCGGGGCGGAGACCCCGGTTTCGAGCAGCGTCGACATGCGGCAGCCGAGCGCGGCGGGGTAGGCGGCGGGGGCGGTGTCGCTGGAGCTGTAGTAGACGGAGCTCGCGGGCTGCATCGCGTAGCCGCGGTCGATCGGGGCGACGGGGGCGGTGGGTGGGTTCACGCGCAGCCACGCGGTGGTGTAGGTGGCGTTGAGCAGCTTGCTCGGTTCGACCGGCTCCTCGCCGCCGGCCGGTTTGCAGGGGTCGGCGGCGCCCGTAGTGCCGGAGGGTTCGCTGAAGGCGGGGGCGTAGGCGGCGCCCCGGGGGACGAATTCGACGGTGGCTTCGGGGGCGAGCAGCAGATACTCGGTCCCAGCGAGCCCGCACATGAGGTGGCGGATCGGCGCCCCGACGCCCTTGGCGACGGTGAAGGTGCCGGTGGGGGTGAGGTACACGTAGGCGTCGGCGCTCTCGGGGCTGGGGCCCTTGGGGCGCTGGGCGAGTGCGAACCCGGCGCCCTGCTGGGGCAGCAGTTCGACGGTCGCCCCGTTGGTGGCGGCGAAGGTGGCGCACGTCGGCAGGAGCGGTCCGCCCCCGCCGAACTTGGCGACGTCCAGCGCGAGCACGGTCCGGTCGGGATCCCAGGGCGCGAACGGATCCAGCGCGACGTCGAGCGCGAGGCGCTGGGTGGGTTCCTGGCTTTCGGCCTGCCCGAGGAAGACCGGATAGCGCAGTGTCTGCTCGGCGCCGGTGGGGCCGTAGAAGAAGCGAATCTCGTTGCCCGGCGGGGTATCCCACGAGCTGGGGTCGTCGGCGAACAGTCGGTAGAGCTCGCCGCGGTCCCAGTTGGCGGCGAAGACGGCGGCACCGGCGCAGGGCCCGCCCAGGGGGATCACGGCGGGGCCTTCGGGTACGAGGTTCACGGTGAAGCTCTGGCGGACGATCCCGACGAGCCCGCCGTGCGCGGGGGGGCGGATCGCGATCGAGGGGATACCGGGCGCGGCGGGGGGCGAGGGGTCGTAGGAGAGCTGTGCGCCGGTGGAGGCGGTGAAGCTCACGTTGCCGAATGGCAGTGCGAGTTCCCCGCCGGTGCTCGCGACCCCGGGCGTTGCGCCGATCACGCCGGTGATCGCGACTGCCGTGGTGGCGACGGCGGCGGGATCGGCGATCCAGGCGATCCCGCGGATGGTGGGGGCGGGGACGCCGAACAGAGCGCGCACAGCGGCGACGAACGCGGCGGGGTCGCTGACGGGTCGCTCGCTGGGGACGAGCACGTGGGCGCCCGAGTAGCTCGTCCAGGTGGCGGCGGGTTCGAGGTCGCCGGAGGGTGGGGAGCCCTGGAGCAGCACCCAGTAGACGGCGATCGCCGGCGTGCCGTCCCCAACGGCCTTGTAGAGACCGTCGGAGACAGGCTGGAAGCTGAGCGTGCTCATCGCCGGAGGGCTGGGGCCGGTGTCGGGCGCCTAGGCCTTGACCAGATCGATCGACTGTTTGCCGCCGGGCTGCACGATCAGGCCACCGGTGGTGGAGTCGAACAGGAACGCCTCCTGGTAGGCGAGATACAGCCACAGATCGGTCTCCAGACGCGGCTGCGGCGGAACGGGGATCGACACCTTGGCGTTCCAGGCCTGGCCGCCGTAGTTGATCGTCAGCGTGTTGACTTCCCCTTTGTTCTGTTCGTTGACGAACAGCGGGGCGTTGAGCTGACTGAGCATCAGGTTGGTCCTGGCGATCACGGTCTGCTGGGGGGCGTAGAAGGGGGAGGTCTTCCCCTTTTCGGGGGCGGCGATGGCGCTGCCGGCCGGCCCCTGGCCGTTGAGCTGGGTCAGGTTCGCGACGTCGTTGTAGAGGTTGAAGATGTAGACGTTGCCGTATGCCATCGGAGTTGCACGACCTTTCGTGGTTGGGTTCGACGCGCCCGCGGGCGGGCGCGCTTGCTGGTTAGCGCTTTGCCCACACGAGATCTGCGCGGGCCGTGATTTTCCCCTCGGTGGTGAGTAGGAGTAGGAGTTCGTAGGTGACGTAGAGCCACAGATCTTCGGTGGCCTCGCTGGGCGCGGGAACCCGCACTCTGGCGACGTTCGACTTGCTGCAGTCCCTGAGCTCGAGGGCGATCGCGTTTTCCTGGCCGTCAAGGAAGGCGAGTTCGGTGCTGGGCGGGAGCTGACGCTGGATCTGGCGCTGGAATGGGCGGTAGGGGGTGGGGCTGGCGCCGGGCAGCGGAACCCCCGCGATCGGGGTGCTCAGGGAGTTGTTGAGCCACAGGCGCACGATTTCGACGGAGGCGTTGAAGACGTAGACGTAGCCGATACTTGGCGGCATCCGAGGCGTATCCCAACTTTTCGAAACGGCCGAGTGTGCTGCAGTTTGCGAGAACGGAGCGTAACGATACCTTCGGTCGGCGAGGTTATCATTTTGGTGATCCCATCGAGCAGTCGGATTTAGCCGCTGGCCGTTTGGCGGGAGCCCACATCGGGACTGCTGGAACGGAGCCTTATCTCGGATTTCCCCGCACAAGAGCTCAGCCCATGTTTCCCACGGTCCGCGGTGAGCCACGGCCCGCGGTGAGCGACCGCTCAGAGCGCCCGCCGCTCGGTGCTCGTGTGTGGACGCTCGGTGCTCGACCGGGATCGCCGCTCAGCGCACGATCGGGGTGGCGTGATGCTCAGCGCACGATCGGGGTGGCGTGATGCTCAGCGCACGATCGGGGTGGCGTGATGCTCAGCGCAAGACTGGGCGGCTGCCATGCGACAACGGGATCGGCTCGCCGCTGTGCTCAGCGCACGATCAGCGTGGCCGCCATGCCGAGTGCGGCCTGGTTTCCGACGGTGCTCACGAGCAGGTAGCGCCCGGGCGCGAGTGGGTGCGTGAGGGTCGAACCGCTCCTGCCGGGGAGCAGCGTGCGGATCTCCGCGAGGGTGCTCCGTTCGTTGGAGTCGAGGCTGCCCCGCTGGAGGGCGACGTTGTGGGGGAGGATCCCTGTGTTGCGGGCCACGAGCTCAAGCGGCCCCGCGGGTACGCTCGCAGTCTGGGGCACGATGCGGTACTCGCTGAGCGTGAGCCGCAGGGTGTGGTTGCTCACGCGTGTGGTCGCCTGCCCCGCTCCGCAGCCGGCCAGCGGGAGCGCCGCGAGCAGCGCCGCGGCGAGGGGGCGCATTCTCATCGGGCGAGCCTATATATTCCGGCTCGCATGAGGGCTCATCTCAAGATCGCCAGGTTCCTCGCGCTCGCCGCTGCGCTGGCCGCCGCGGCGGCCCTGTCGGCGTGCGGCACCCAGGGTATCCAGGTGGCCAAGACCAGCCGCTACCGCACTGGGGCGGAACTGTTCCTCCAGCACTGCTCGGGCTGCCACACCCTCGCCACGGTCGGCGCCGAGGGCTCTGCGACCAGCATCAAGGACCGGCTGCGCACGAACGGCCCCAACTTCAACTTCCGCAAGGAGCAGTACTCGCAGGTCCTGTTCGCGATCCGCAACGGCGGCTTCTCCGGTGCGATCATGCCCCAGAACATCGTCGTCGGCGCCCAGGCCCGCGAAATCGCGGAATTCCTCGCCAAGTACTCCGGTCTGCAGGCACCCAAGGTGCCGGTCATCGAAAACACCTCCCTGGAAGGCAAGTCAACCGGCGCGGCCAAATAGGCGCGTGCTCGACATCGAGCGGCCGGTCATGACGACCCCGGCGGGCGGACGGGTACGAGTAGGCTCCCGGGTGTGCTCGATCTCAAGCTGATCAGGCAGCAGCCCGACGCGGTCCGCACGGCGCTCGCGCGACGCGGGGGGAGTGCCACCGCGGGGCTCGACCGGGTGATCGAGCTCGACGAGTCCCGGCGCGCGATCATCCCCGAGCTGGAGCAGCTGCGCGCGCGCCGCAACGCGGCCTCGGAGGCGATCGCCCAGGCCAAGCGAGCCGGCGCGGACGCCGCGGAGGCGATCGCCGAGCAGCGGGAGTTGGGCGCGCGCGAGAAGCAGCTCACGCAGCGGCTCGCCGAGGTGCAGGAGGAGCTCGAGGGGGCGCTCCTGCCATTGCCGAACCTGCCCGACCCCACCGCGGCCCCGGGCCCGGAGGACGAGCTGCTACGGATCGTCGGGGAGGTCGGCGTGGGGAGCTCTGGGGTGGTTGGCGTGGGGAGCTCTGGAGAGGTCGGCGAGGGAGGCTCCGAAGAGGTTGGTTCCGGGATCAGCGGGTCGGGGGATGCCGGTGGCGCTGGCAAGAGTAGGTCCGGGGCGAGTGGGTCCACCTTCACCCCCCGCGATCATCTCGAGCTGGCGGGGGCGATGATCGACATGGACCACGCTGCCAAGCTCTCCGGCGCTCGTTTCGCCTACCTGAAGGGCGATCTGGTGCTCCTGGAGCTTGCGCTCGTGCGCTGGGTGCTGGAGAAGCTTCGCGGCCACGGCTTCGAGCCGGTTGTGCCCCCCGTGTTGGTGCGCGAGCGCGCACTTTTCGGGACCGGCTTCCTGCCCGACACCGAGCAGCAGATCTACCACCTGCCGGAGGACGAGCTGTTCCTCGTGGGCACCTCCGAGGTCGCGCTCGCCTCGCTGCACGACGAAGAGATCCTCGACGCCGCCCAGCTGCCGGTGCGCTACGCGGGCTTCTCCCCGTGCTTCCGCCGCGAGGCCGGCGCCGCGGGCAAAGACACGCGCGGAATCTTCCGGGTGCACCAGTTCGACAAGGTGGAGATGTTCAGCTTCGTCGAGCCCTCCCACTCGACCGCCGAGCACGAGCGGATTCTCGCGATCGAGGAGGAGATCCTCGGCGAGCTCGCGCTGCCCTACCGCGTCGTGAACATCGCCGTCAACGATCTCGGGGCCTCGGCCGCGAAGAAGTACGACTGCGAGGCGTGGCTGCCCAGCCAGGGCCGCTACCGCGAGCTCACCTCGTGCTCCAACACCACCGACTACCAGGCGCGCCGTTTGAACATCCGCGTGCGTCGCGAGAAGCACACGGAGACCCTCCACACCCTCAACGGCACCGCCGTGGCCGTGGGGCGCACGATCATCGCGCTGCTCGAGAACGGCCAGCGCGAGGACGGCTCCGTGGCGCTGCCTCCGTGCCTGACTCCCTTTGGGGCTCCCGCGGAGCTGCCGGCCGCCGCTTAGTCTCTCGCTGCGGCACGGTGCGCGAGCGTCGTGGCGCGCTCGATCAGGTGCCCCTCCTCGCCCGGGGCATCGGGAAGTACGTCTCCGAGACGGGCCGGTGATCGTTGACCGCGTCAGGTTTCGATCGTGACGAGCGTGCCGATCGGGGTGTAGGGCCAGATCTCCGCGGAGGCGGCGAGCGGGAGCTCGACGCAGCCGAGGCTCTGAGGGCTGCCGAACGAGGCGCGGTCGAAGTTGTGCAGCGCGTCGCCGCCGTTGAAGTAACTGACCCATTTGATCCCGGGATCTTCGTAGTGCGAGCCGTCGGGGTTGGTGCCGCTCATCGTGGTTTCGGGGAGGTGCTCGAACACGGGGAACGTCCCCAGTTCGGTTTCCGCCCCGGAGATGCCGGTGTTCGCGGGCGAGGCGATGACCGTCTGACCGTCGTGCCAGAGCGTCATCGTCTCGGGCACTTCGCGGTGCACGTACACGTAGCTGTAGCCGCTGCTGAGGCGCTTGCCGGCGATCGCGTCGCTCATCAGCGCGCGCCACACCGTCGAGCCCGCGACGCCATCCACGGTGAGCCCGTTTTCGTCCTCGAACTTCATCACCGCGCCCTTCGTGATCACGCTCGCCTGGTCGGGGCTCCACATCGCCTGCAGCTGGTGGGGGGTGTTGGGGTAGCGCCAGTTGAAGCTGCCGCTCGGCGGTTCGACGGCGGCCCGCGCCTCGGCGCTCGGCGTGCGCGCTACCGCGGCGCCCGCCGGCAGCCACGTGACCGGCAGGTAGCCCGCTTCGGCGAGGAGCTGATGCAGGCGCAGCGTCGAGCCGGGCGGCACCGTCCATTCGATCCGGTTGGTCGTGCGCAGCCCGCTCCCGCCCGTCGTGACGGCGACCGCGCGTGGAAGCTGAACCTGTAGCTGGGAGTCGAGCATCGCCCCGAGGCCCGACGGGGTGAACACGAGCGTGTGGCTGTTGGCTTCGCGCCAGTGCCCGGGCGTGCTCGGCGAGAGCTCAGGACGAGCCGATCCCAACACTTCGCTGACGGGCTTTGAGAACGTCAGGTCGATCGGCGTGGCGGGAGAGATCTGGGAACCGGCGGCGGGGAAGCTGACCATCACCGGGGACCGGGAGGGAGGAAACCAGCTCACCTGCGTGGGGGTCCCCAGCCTCTCCCACGGCCGCGGTGCGGCGGCGATCTCGATCGCGCCGGTCGACGCCTGTGGCCCGAGCGAGATCGAGCGCTGGGCGCCGCCCAGCGTGCGGTGGGCCAAGCCATCCGCGCTGCTTCCGTAGGCCACCGCGCTCACGGGCTGATTGAAGCTCACGCGCACCCGCGCGCCCGGGGGCACGGTCATCCAGCGCTGGGTCACGTGCGCGACGGGGGCGCGCAGTGTGAGCTGCTCGTGGCGCTCGCTGCCCAATGCCCAGCCGAGCCATCCGGGGCGGCGGACCTCCACGTCCACCGACACCTCCTCGCCCGGGGTCAGTCGCCTGCGAGGAGTCAACCGCCCGCCGTTCACCGTGAGCGGCACCCGCTGGCCGTGCGGTCCGTATGCCCGCACGCTGACGATCGTCCCTCCCAACGGCTGCACTGTGACCCGTGCCAGCGCGGTCGGATCGCTCGCGAGCGTTACGCCCGAGAGCACCAGTGCCGCCGCGGCCAGCAGCGCGACGAGCACGAGGACTGCGATCCCCACGCCGAGCAGGGCACGCCTTCGAGGGTGCTCAGTCGCGGAGTCGCGGGGAGCCGACACCAACGCCATGCATGGATCGTACGACGGATTAGGAAGAACCGCGACGGTGCACGGTGCGGTGCGGTGGCGTCGCCCCCCGGTCGCCGTTGGGTAGACGGATGGTGGCGGTGGCGATCAGCAGTTCGCCGGGGGCCCTGCCATAGGAGCGTTTGGCGTCCGGACCGGAGGAGTCGTAGAGGATTTCGACGGCTCTCGCGGCCCCCGAGCAGCGCGGCGCAAACGGATACATCAACGTCAGGTGGACCATCGCGCCCTGCGCCACGTTGTGGTCGAGGACCGCCGTGTCGCCCCCTTCCGCGCGGGGGCCGCACGGCTTGCTCCACAGCGAGTAGCTCTCCGCGGCGCTCGTCACGGCGAAGGGAGCCGGGAAGGAGAGTTCGGCCGCCATGACCCTGCCGCGGTGGACGCTCAGCGCGACCTGGGGGTGGCGGATGAAGTTGCCGGGTGTGGTGACGCGCAGGTCGGGGGGGTAGGGGTTCGGCGGGGGGCAGGGATGCTGAACCTTCGTGTGCCCGCCGGTTCGTGCGTTGTAGCCGTTTTCGCAGAGCGCGCCGTCGTGGTCGTAGCTGATCGTCGTGAGCGCGCCTACCACGCCGGGCCCTTCGCCCGGCGTGTCGGTGCCGGGCGCCGCCCCGTGACCTTCTACGGTCGAACCCAGGGCGGCGGGC
The DNA here is from genome assembly GCA_963747875.1 of uncultured Solirubrobacterales bacterium. GTDB lineage: Bacteria > Actinomycetota > Thermoleophilia > Solirubrobacterales > Solirubrobacteraceae > Palsa-744. The sequence goes on along the minus strand of CAVVGU010000001.1, from coordinate 1,874,399 downwards.
TGCACGATCAGATATGCGCCGGCACCCGCGACGACCGGCTCGGTGTGAAGCGCGGTGCCTTCGCGGTAGGTCACGCTCACCGCGTGGGGGCCGAGGATCCCGTAGGTGATGTCACGACGATGCGCCACCGCGCCGGGGTGCCGTTTGAAGGCGAACGCGGCGTTTTCGTCGATGCCCCCGAATTCGGCCGCCACCGCGCTCCCCCAGGCTTCGCCGTTGCCGGTCACATCGCCGTTCGCGAGCACACAGGAGCCCCGTTCACTCGTTACGCCCCCCTCCGAGGCGCCGCCCGCGTAGGTGGGCAGCACACCCGGGCCCACGGGGTGGAAGCGGCCGTCGTCGTGATAGGCGCCATCGATCCCGAGCTCCCCCAACTGGCCGTTCTGGACGCGCCCGATCTGCACGCACACGAGCCCGCGCGTGGTCAGCACCACCCGCATCCCCCACGGCAGGCCCCCACCGGGGTCGGGGACGCGTAGCGACAGCAGTCGTGAGTGGCCGGGCAGCGGCAGGCCCACGCCCACCGTGGGGCTCAGCACTGCGGGGGGCGACACGGGGGCGCCGGTGAGGATCACGCCGGTCGCGGCGAGGGCGATCGTGGTGGAGGCCAGCAGCAGGGCGACGCCGGGGATCAGCAGCCACAGCCGGTGGGCGCCGCGGGCGCTTGTGAGGCCTCCGCGGGCGCCGGTGAGGCGTCGGCGAAAGCTGGGGCGGCTTGCGTCGGCCTGCTCGCGAGCGATAACCTGGACCAGCTCCGCTTCGAGCTCCTCGAGCGCGCGAAACCTCTGACTCATGAGACACCTCCTTCAGCCACCGTCGCGGCGGAGAGCGAGCGTTGCAGTGCACGCAACGCGCGCGACACGCGGGCCCGTGCGGTCGGCTCGGAGACGCCGAGCCGCCGCGCGACCTCCTCGTAGGGCATCTCCTCGACCACGCGCAACTGCAACGCCTCGCGCTGCTCGTGGCTCAAGCGCTCGAACTCCGCGGCCAGCCCAACGCGCACCTCGCTGAGACCCGCCGCCTCCTCGATCGCGGCGAGATCGTCCTCGTACACGCTCGGGGTGCGGATCCCGAGCCGGCGCACCGCCGCGCGCTGCGCGTGGCCGCGACGCAGGTAGTGCCCCAGCTGGCGGCGCGCGATCGTGAACAGCCACGCGCGCATCTCCTCAGGACTGTCCACGCGCACGCGCCCCCACCCGCGCCACGCCTGGGCGAACGTCTCAGCGGTCAGTTCGAGCGCCACCTCGCCATCGAGCGTGCGCCGCGTCAGGAATAAGAGCACCGCCTCGGCCTCCTGTCGATAGAAAGGCACAAAGGCCTCGGTATCAGCCATCACCCCTAGATTGTCGGCACGCCGGATTCCGTGACGCGGATGCCTCCCTGGCCCCGGGTCGCGAGGCACGGAAGCCTCGCGCCCACCACCCCGCTCCCCGCGCACACCCGCGCGGACGATCTCAAAAAATCCCTGAGAAAGGGGCGCGGCTCGGTGGCCCGGTGCCGCCTACTCCACCCCTCTACACCCGCTCCAACGCGTAGCCGATCTCGAGGCCGGTGGAGTCGACGATGTCATCGACGCGCTCTTCGTGCAGGACGCGGTAGCCGGCGCGCTCGAACAGCTCGAGCCACTGCGCGTGGGGTAGCAGCCGCTGGGTGGTCACGGAGTGCAGCCAGATGTAGTAGTTGTAGTAACCCCGTCCCTGGCGGTCGGAGCCGATCAGCTCGCTGCGGCCTTCCTCGTAGGGGTTCGAGACCTCGATGATCAACAGGCGCGCGGTGGGGAAGCGCGCGCCGAAGGAGCGCAGGAACTCGATCGTCCCCTCCACCCCGCGCTGGCCGACGATCTCGTGCAGCACGAACGCGGACACCACGAAGTCGACCTCCTCCGCGGGCGTATAGTCGGGCGCGGAGGCGTGCTCGATCGCGATCCGCTCCTCCATCCCCGCCGCGCGCACGTGGCGGCGCGCCTCCTCCACGGTGTCCTCGGCGAGCTCCACCCCGATCGCGCGCAGCCCGGGGTGCTGGGCGCAGAGGGTGATCAGGTACAGCGCGTTGCCGCACCCGTAGTCGAGCACGACACCCTCGGAGGCGCCGAGCCGCTCGATCAGACGCAGCGTGAGGGGCACCGCGTCGTAGATCGCGATCCGCGCGCTGCCGAGCGCGACGCGCAGGTGGTTGCGCTCGATGCTCCCATCGCCCTCCCGCAGCAGCCGCCCCACCCCCTGGAAGAGGTCGCGGTAGCCCTCCATCAGGAGCTCCAGCCACCCGTGCACCGCGCGCAGCTCCGAGAGGTCTTCCGCGAGGCGGTACACGCCCCCCTCCACCACGAGCGCCCCCTCGGAGTGCAGCGCCTGCAGCAGCGCTCCCGTCAGCTCGCTCCCCGATGCCCCCGTGCGCTCGCTCCCCGGCGACCCCAGTCGCTGGGCGAGCTCTTCGGCGGAGACCCCCTCCTCGAGCGCCGCCAGCAGGGGCTCGTCTTCGAGGATCGCCATCAGCAGCTCCGCTGTGGCCCACCCCGCGAGGTAGTCCAGCGCTCTGAGCAGCGTCGGCCGGAACGCCGCACGGTTGATGGCCTCCGGCGTGATCGCCGCGATCGTCTGCGTGCCGCCGTTCATGTCGGTATCTCCCTTTCCTTGATTGCGGTCAATCCGGCGATCAGCCGGTCGGCGTCCCCTTGCAGGCTCACCCCGATGCGCAGCCCCGCGGGCTCCCCCAGGGGGGCGGTGGAGGCCACGATCACGTTCAGCTGCTCCGCCAGCGTGCGGCGGATCCACGTCGCCTGCGCGCGCGAGGCGCACATCACGAACACGAAGTTGGTCTCGCTCTCGTACACCCGCTCGAACAGCTCCACCGCGCGCAGCCGCCCGATCAGCTCCCCGCGCAGCGCCACCACCTCGCGCGCGTGGCGGATGGGGAAGTCGGGGTCGCTCTCCAGCGCCCCAATCAGCGCTTCCGCCGCGAGGCCACTCGTCGTGAGGTACGCCTGCCGCGCCCGCAGCCGCGCGATCAGCCGCTCCTCGCCCACCACGCAGCCGATGCGCAGGCCCGCCAAGCCATACGCCTTCGAGAACGAGCGGAACACCAGCAGGTTCGGGTACTCCGCCAGCCACCCCAGGCCGGGTGCGCCCGCGCAGAAGTCCGCATAGGTCTCGTCCAGCAGCAGGTACGCGGAGCGTTCGAGCACCGCTCGCAGCGACTCCCGCGCGAAGGCGTTTGCGGTGGGGTTGTTCGGGCTGCAGAGCATCACCAACCGCCCCGGTCCCGCCGCTTCGATCAGCTCCTCGGGGAGCTCGTGCTCATCGGTCAGCGGAAATGCTCGGCAGCGGTGGTTGAGCGCGGCTGCGCGGTCGCGGTAGCCGTCGAAGCCGGGCGTGACCGTGTGGGGATTCCCCAGCTCGAGGATGCACAGGTCCGCGGCCTCGTCCACTCCGGTCGTGAGGATCACCCGCTCGGGGGCGACCCCGAGATGGGAGGCCGCTGCCGCGCTCGCATGCGCGAGCGCTTCGTGGGGGTAGATATGGGCTCGCGCAATCGCCGCCCGCACGCGCTCCACCGCCCCCGGCGGGGGCCCCCGCAGGGCCTCGTTGCGATCCAGCTGCGCCACCTGGCTCTCCGCGCACGCGTCGCTCGCGAGGAGCGGAGTCGGACTGCACTCCTCGTGGGGCGCGACCGCTCGCAGGTCTCGCGCGCGTACCCCGAGCGGTGTCATCGCCCCGCACCCCCATCGGCCGGCGCCCCCGGCAGTCCCAGCGCGCCGAGGCCGGCGGCGAGCAGGGTGCGCATCGCGCGTGCGACGCGGCCGTCGGCGGGGGTGGCGAGGTAGCGGCGGCTGAGGTGGCCGTAGAACCGCGCGAGCTCATACACGTCGAGCTGCTCCACGGCACGTGTCAACAGCTGGCGGTGGAACTGGGACTGGAGCACGATCTGGCGGTAGCGGGGATCCTCGGGGGCGGGGTCGGGTGGGCCGTCGTGTCGGGGGCTCCACGCGTGCGCGGCGGCCCGCGCGAGCTCCCACCCGATCCCCCCACGCAGCTCCAGCATCTCGGTCAGGGTGAGATCCACGGGCTTGCGTGTGGGGCGGCCCAGGTACAACCCCAGTGCGATCAGCGCCGCGAGGCTGCGCGGGGTGAGGCGCCCACCACTCTGCGCGGCGAGCTCCTGGAGCTCCTGCGAGACCGCGAGCCGCTCCAGCAGCCCGTCCACGAGCGGGGGCCTCCCGTTGCTCGACTTCACCGCGCCCCCCGCCACCGTCACCATCCCGTAGATCACGTTGCTCGTGGGGTGGCGCTGCTCCCGCATGAGGCTCCCGCCGCGGGCCGGCGCCCCCGGGGATTCGACGCGCGGTGGCGCCCCCTGCGGGGATTCGACGGGCCCCCGCCCAGCCTCCTGCGGGGATTCGACGCGCCCCCGCCCAGCCTCCTGCGGGGATTCGACGGGCCCCCGCCCAGCCTCCTGCGAGGATTCGACGGGCCCCCGCCCAGCCTCCTGCGAGGATTCGACGGCCCCCCGCCCAGCCTCCTGCGAGGATTCGACTGCCTCCCGCGCCGTCTCCGGCGAGGACTCGATGTGGCCCATGAGGCGCTCGTGGTAGCGCACGTAGGCGTGCCACTCCTCGCCCACCAGCTCGATCGTACGGGTGGCCCCGAGCGAGCCGCGCAGGGAGTGCCACAGCGCGAACGTGCGGAGGTGCTGCGTGGGGAAGCCGTCGGCCCGCGCGAGCAGCAGCCGTGGGTACTCCTCGTCGCCGGTCTCGAACACCACGGCCCCCCCGTCGGCGCGGGTGAGCGCCCCGCTTGCGAGTCCGGTGTCGAGGATCCACTGTGTGAGCGGCCTGGAGTCCGACTCGTAGACCATCCGCTCGAGCCTGACCCCGAGCGCGGCGAGCGTGGCGTCCTGCCCCTCGAGCGCCCACCCACGCAGCTTCTCCCAGCGCGCGCGGATCTCGGGATCGCCAGCGCTCCAGCGCGCCAAAAGCTTGTCGGCGAGGTCGTTGCGGACCTGTTCCTCAGCGCTCAGCGCGGGCTCCGCCCCGTCCTTCCGTGACGTCGCTCCGGCCCGGTCCCCCTGCGCGGGCTCTCCGGGCCTGCCTCCCTGTGGGGCCACGCCGCCCTCGTCTGCCTCCCACGGGCCCTCTCCAGATCCGTCCCCCCCTGCTGGCGTGTCGGCGGGTGTGCGGGCGTAGCGCATGAAGCATTCGCCGACGAAGTGGTCGCTCTTGACGCCGAGGGTGCGGGGGGTGAGGTGGGCGGGCAGCTCGAGGTAGCCGGCGAGCGCTTCGCCCATGCTGCGGCAGTAGTCGCTGACCTGGCTCTGGCGGGTGACGCGGGCGCCGGCGGCGGTGAGAGCCGCGGCGAGCGCCTGTCCGAGGGCGATGTTGCGGAGGTGACCCACGTGGAGCGCCTTGGTGGGGTTGGCGTCGCAGAAGTTGACCACGAGCTCCTCGCCGGCGAGGATGTCGCGGGCGTCGAGCACGACGAGATCGCCGGACTCCAAGCGCTCCCCGAGCGACCCGACGCGGGCGTCGGCGAAGCGGACGGAGAGCGAGTGGTCGCGGCGGGTGCCCACGTCGGCGACCTCGGGGAGCACGGCGAGCGCCTCGCGCACCGCGCTCAGCTGCGCTGCGCCGACGGACTCCCGCGCGTGGTCCCCGTGCAGGAAGACCTGCGCGTCGGCCCCGCGGCGGGGGTTGTACAGCGGTATCACCGAGAACTCGCCCCGTGGCGCGAGGGCGCTCAGCGCCCGTGTGAGCTGGTCGAGCACTTCACAGGCACAGGGGTGGAAGGTACGCCCGGCGGGGCTCGAACCCACATCGGCGGCTTAGAAGGCCGCTGCTCTCTAGGACACGATTCGCAGGGGCGTTCTCATACCAAGCGACCGCTGCGCGGCAGATAGCCGCCGGCCTGCGTGCCACCCGGACCTGGGGCCCGGGGTCCGTCGCCGGTTGAATGACTACGCTCGGAGATCCGGCACCGCTGCTGTCATGGCCGTTAGCCAGTTGAGCTACGGGCGCAAGAAGTGGCTGTTTCGCTTCGGTTGTCCTCGGACGGGGCACTGCTCACCGCTTTCGGTTCAATCACCAGTCGCACGAGCGTAGGGCCGATCTTGGGGGCGCGCAATTCAAATCGCCGGGGCGGTCCGACCAGCCGCGACGGGGGGCGTGGGGGTGGTCGAGTTTTCCCTGCATATCAGCGGTTCTGGGGGCTGAGAGGGGTGGCCGAAAAGCCCGCATAGTCGGAAACAGCGGGCGCTTCGTCGGCCGAGAAGGGGCGGAGCGGCGGGCGCTATGTCGGCTGAGAAGGGGCCGAGCGGCGGGTGCTACGCCGGCCGAGAGGGGGGCTGAGCAGCGGCCGCTAAGTCGGCCGAGAAGGGGCTCCGCGGCGATCCAAAACGGTCGCGGGTAGCGTCTCTCCGCGGGGCTGTTCGGAAACGGCCGGTTACGGCATACCCTTCCGAGGCTGGACAATGAGAAGATAACGTCGGTGGCAAAGATCAAGCTTTGGGCGTAGGGTTGGGCTTAGGGCCGGGAGCAGCATTCGAAACGGATTCGTTCGCATACGCAAGGGTGGAGGAGCAAGGGTGGAGGAGAGAGGCACGGGTGGAGGAGAGAGGTAGCGACGTGGAGGACGACAAGCGCACGCGCATCTTGAGGGCGGCGGCGGTGGCGGTGGCGGACCGTGGCTTGGGCTCGGTCACGCTCGCGGACATCGCCGCCCTGGCGGGGGTCTCGGTGCGCAAGGTTCGGGAGCTATACGGGGACCTCGAAGAGTGCCTCCTCGCGGCGTTCGAATGGGGCTCGGAGCGCGCGGGTGGGGTCATGATGGAGGCGTATGAGGAGGAGGTGCGGTGGACCGACGGGGTCAGAGGGGCACTCACTGCGCTGCTTGCGCTGGTCGAAGAGGAGCCCGACCTGGCGCGTCTGTGGGTGGTCTACTCGCTCGGTGCGGGCCCGCGGGTGTTGCGCCGGCGCACGGAGGCGATCGAGACGCTGTGCGAGTTCGTGGACCTGGGGCGGGTGCACTCGGTGTCGCGGATGGAGCCCCCTGAGATCACGGCGGAGGGGGTCGTGGGGGCGCTGCTCGCGGTCCTCCAAGCGCGCCTGCTGGCGCCCCACCCCGAGCCGCCGAGCCGGTTGCGGGGGGAGCTGATGAGCTTGCTGCTGCTCCCCTATATGGGCAGCGCTGCCGCCAAGCGGGAGCTCGCGCGGCCCCTCCTGCGGACCCCCCAGCCGGAGCAGGGCAAAAGTGGGCGCTCCGCGGTGGAGGGGGTGGGGATGCGGCTCACGTACCGCACGGCGCGGGTGCTGATGGCGATCGCGGAACGCCCGGGGGCGAGCAACCGCGAAGTGGGGGACCGGGCGGAGGTGGTCGATCAAGGCCAGATCTCGAAGCTGCTCAGCCGCCTGGAGGCCCAGGGGTTGATCGCCAACGTGGGTGGTGAGGGCCCGCGCGGTGCGCCCAACGCGTGGGAGCTGACCCCCCGGGGCGAGCAGGTCGAGCACGCCCTGCAGCTGCGCCGGGAAGCCTCGGAGCGGTCTATTTCGCGTTAGTCGGGGCCCGGTTCGAGCGCAATCGGGGGGCTACCGGAGCAAGAAGATGATCGCCCGCGGAGCCGCGCCGGCGGGGGTGAGCGTGAGGCGGTAGCGCCCGGGGGGCAGTGCGGTGGGACTGTGGAGGCGGCTGTGGTCGTGGCCCTTGGGGGCGGTGAGGGTGGGGGCGTGTGAGACGAGTGTCCAAGCGAGGCGGCCTTTCGCCGCGACTCGCTTGGCGAGCGCGACGCGGACGCGGGCGGGAGCGTTGAGGGTGAAGCGGAAGGCCACCTGGGAGAGCGTGGGGTGGGCGTTGGCGAGCGCAGCGGTGGCGCGGGCGGTGAGGGCGAGGCCGGAGAGGCGGACGCCTGTGGCGCCGGAGTGGCTCGAGCTCTGGTGCGCTCCGGGGCCTGCGGGGGAGATTTCGATTTCTTCTTCTTCGAGGCCCAATTCATCGCCGGGCGCAGTGGGGGCCGGAGTGCCTGTGCTGAGGCCACTGCCCTGCTGCTGCTTTTCTGCGGCTTCTTTGGCTGCCTTTTCCCTGGCTTCTCGCGTCTGGACCGTTTCGGGGGCGCCTTTTTCCCTGGCTTCGAGGGCTTCGCGGGCTTCCTTGATCTGCTGGGCTTCGCGGGCTTCTTTCAGTTCTTTGGCTTCCTGGGCTTCGCGGGTTTCGCGTTCCTTGGCTTCCTTGGCTTCTTTGGCTTCCTCGGCTTCTTTGGCAGCTTTTTCTTTGGCGTGGGTTGCTTCTTCTTCTTTGGCCCGTTTTGCTTCGAGGGCTTCGCGGGCGGCTTTTTCTTCTTCGCTTTCGGTGCCGGGCTTGAAGGCGGCGATCCCGTTGGGGGCGCCGACACCGGTGGGGCCGTCGTAGCCGGGGGCGGCGTCGCAGATGAGTACGCCTTTGCCGCAGTCGAGCGGTGAGAGCGGCGAGAGGGGGCTCATGGAGCCGCTGCAGGAGGTGTAGAGCGCGTCGCAGGCGCCGTTGCCGCCTTCGGTGACGTCGAAGAGGGAGGGGGAGCCGAGGTTGGAGTAGAGCGTCTGGGCGGGGTAGGCGACGCCGTGGGCGCCGCCGGCGAGGGCGAACACGGAGGCGACGATCGGGGAGGCGACGCTGGTGCCGCCGATCTGGAGGTAGTCCGTGGTGGATTCCTCGGAGTCGTAGACGAGCACCCCGCTGTAGGGGTCGGCGTCGGCGGCGACGTCGGCGACGGCGCGTTTGGATTCGGTGCCGGTGCCGCAGCCGACGGAGGACCAGTTGGGAACTTCGCGCTGCCAGAGGGGCGCGCTGAACTGGGTGCTGCAGCCGCCGCCCCCGGCGCCGTCGTTGGCGCCTTCGGGGTTGGGGTCCTCGTTCCAGACGGTCTCGCTGTTGCGGGCTCCGTCGGCGGCGACGGTGAGCTCGGTGCCGCCGACGGCGACGACGTGGGGTGAGGAGGCGGGGTAGCCGGCGCCGGAGTAGTACGGTTCGTTTTCGGCTTCGGCTTCCTTGGCTTGGGTCCAGTTGAGGTAGCCGTCGTCGCCGGCTGCGGCGGTGATCACGAGGCCGGGGTGTTCGAAGGCGGGGCTTTCGAACGGAGGCTCGGAGCCGCTCCAGGAGTTGGAGATCTCGGTGGCGCCGTGCTGGGCGGCGGTTTCCTCGGCGGCTTCGAGGTCGGTGTATTCGGTGGAGTTGGCCTCGACGAGGAGGATGTGGCAGGTGGGGCAGAGGGAGTGGGCGACGTCGACGTCGGTGGAGATCTCGACGGTCCACCCGGCGGCTTCTTCGGTTTCGAAGCAGGCGTTCTGCTTTTCGCGCTTTTCGGCGGTGCTTTCCCCTTTGCGGGTGCGTTTGCAGATGGCTTCCCGCGCTTCGCGTTCGCTGACGGTGCGGGGGAAGGGGGCGTGGGTGCCTTCGGCGCTTTCGCCGCTCTGGTTGAGCTTCGTGAAGCAGCCGCTGGAGACGGTGCAGGGGAGGAGTTTCATGTAGCCGTCGTAGGCGTCGAGGTCGGTGGCGGCGCTGGGGTCGTTGTAGGCGTCGACCAGCGCGATGGTCTGTGTGGGGGAGCCCGTGGGGGGTTCGGCGGGGAGGTCGTAGGCGCTGAGCAGTTCTTTGGGTTCGAGGGCTTTGGGGTTCTGCCCGGCGGCGTAGCTCGGCTGTACGGCCGCGGGTGCGGACGGCGCGCCGGGGCGCTGGGGGTCGAGGGTCCGCGCGCCGGGGGGCAGCGGGCCGAGGGTCCGCGCGCCGGGGGGCAGCGGGCCGAGGGTCCGCGCGCCGAGGGTCCGCGCGCCGAGGGTCCGCGCGCCGAGGGGCAGGGGGTCGAGCGCGATGCCGCTGCGAGTGAGCGCGGAGGGGGCGGTCGCGGCGGCGCTGGTGGCCTTGGGGGTGAGCGCCACCGCGAGGCAGCTCGCGCGCCCGAGCGCGGGCGGGGGGCAGACGTGGCGGGTCTGGTATTCGGCGGTGGGCAGCGGTGCGACGGAGCCGGCGGCGGCGGCGGGTAGACATAGCGCGAGGGCGCAAGCGAGCAGGAGCGCCCGGGGGGCTTTCCGTCGGGAGTACCTGTGCGTGGTGGGGTGCATGGCTGAGCGCTGACCCACGCGGGGGTCGGTGTTCGCTATCGACGGTAGCGCTTGAAAGTATGAGGGGTGGGGCTGCGCGGCGGACGAAACGACGTTGCGGGGGCGCGCGAGGGGCTTTGGGGGTACGTGGCGGAGGAACGACGTGTGGGGCGCGGTTCTGGACGACGGTGTTGGTGCGTGGCGGACGAAACGACGTTGCGGGGCGCGCGAGGGGCTTGGGGGTGCGGCGCAGGAACGACGTTCTCGGGCGCGGTTCATCTACGCTGGGCGCATATGACCCGCCTGCTGGGCTTCATCCCGGTCCCGACGTCGCGCGCGCGCAGGGAGGCGCTGGAGCGCCGGCGGGAGGCGAGCTTGGTGACGGAGATGGCGCGGGTGCTGTTGCGGGGGGGAGCCTGCGGGAGGTGCTGCCGACGGCGGCGGCGCGGATGGCGCAGGCGCTGGAACTGCAGTCGGCGGCGATCGCGATGGAGGCGGTGGAGGCGGATGCGCGCAGCGTGGCGTTCCCGCTGCGGGAGGGGGATCGGCGGCTGGGGACGGTGGTGGTGGGGGCGGATAGCTCGGAGCGGAGCCTGTATAGGTTGCAGGAGCGGGTGGTGCCGGCGTTGGAGGCGCTGCTGAGTGCGGCGCGGGAGCGGGAGGCGCTGCAGGAGGGGGTGGTGGAGACGGCGGCGTTGCGCCAGGCGGATGTGGTGAAGACGGCGCTGTTGCGGGCGGTGTCGCACGACCTGCGCAGTCCGCTGACGGCGATTTCGGCGGCGGCGGAGGGGATCGCGCTGCCGGGGGTCTCGGGGGCGGAGCGGGAGGAGCTGGCGGGGGTGATCATGGGGGAGACGCGGCGGTTGTCGCGTCTGGTGGACAACCTGCTGGATCTCTCGAAGCTGGAGACGGGGGCGGCGGAGCCGCGGCGGGAGTGGCTGTCGGTGGAGGAGATAATCCGGATGGCGCTGGAGGACCTGGCGCCCCCACCGACCCCGGCGCTGGGCGCGGAGGCGCCGCTGGCGGCCGCGGAGGATTTCCACCTCACGATCGACCGGGACCTGCCGTTGGTGCGAGCTGATTCGACACAGCTGGAGCGGGCTCTGGTGAACGTGCTGGAGAATGCGCGCAAGCACTCGGGGGGGCACCCGGTGTCGGTGCGGGCGCGGGCGGTGCGGACGCTGGGGGGGGAGGGGGATCGTCTGATCGTGCGGGTGGTGGACCGGGGTCCGGGGATCCCGCCGGCGCAGGTGGAGCGGGTGTTCGAACCGTTCTACAGCGCGGGCACGGCGCGGGGGGGTCGCCGGGGCTCGGGCCTGGGGTTGGCGATTGCGCGGGGCTTCGTCGAGGCGAATGGGGGCACGTTGCACGTGGAGTCGCTGCCGGGGCAGGGGGCGACGTTCGTGTTCGAGCTGCCGCTGGAGCGGAGCACGCCGCCGGTCGCTGCGCCTGTGGCCCCGGTGGCGCGGGGCGGTGGGGATGGCCGCTGAGGTCCCGGTGGCGCAGGGCGGTGCGGATGGCGGCTGAGGCCCCGCCGCGCCCGCGGGTGCTGGTGGTGGACGACGAGCCGCAGATCGTGCGGGCGCTGCGGGTGGTGCTGCGGGAGGCGGGCTTCGAGGTGGTGAGCGCGGAAGACGTGCAGGAGGCGCTCGATCTGGCGGCGGCGCGGGCGCCGCGGGCGGCGATCGTGGACCTGGTACTGCCGGGGGGCAGCGGGGTGGAGGTGACGCGCAGCCTGCGGGAGTGGAGCGGGATGCCGATCCTGGTGCTCTCGGCGGTGGGAGACGAGGAGCAGAAGGTGAAAGCGCTGGAGGCGGGGGCGGACGATTACATCACGAAGCCGTTCGGAGCGCGGGAGCTGGTGGCGCGCCTGCGGGCGGCGCTGCGCCGCAGCGAGGGGCGCGCGGCGGGGGAGGAGCAGCCGGTGATCGCGGTGGAGGGCCTGGAGGTGGACGTGGCGGGCCACGAGGTGCGGCGGGACGGCAGGCGGGTTCACCTGACGCCGATCGAGTTCGAGCTGCTGCGGGTGCTGGCGCAGGGGCGGGGACGGCTGATCACGCACAGGGCGCTGCTGGCGGAGGTGTGGGGCCCGGGCTACGTGGACGACGTGCAGGCGCTGCGCACGCACATCGCGCGGCTGCGGGCCAAGATCGAGCCGCAGAGTCCGGGGCGCCGCCCGCGGTACATCGTGACGGACCCGGGCGTGGGGTACCGGTTGGCGAGCTGAGAGGTCGGCGCCCCTGGGCGACTCGGCGGGGCGCGCATTTTTTGATGAGCAACCCCTCCGGGGTTGCCCGCGGCGTTCGTGGCCCGATCCCGGGCGCGGTGAAGGACATCCGGGCGCAGCCGTGAGGGCACCGTAACGAAATCGTTATACCCGGGGGGTGAATCGTGATGCGGCCGTAATGGTGAAGCGGGGATAGTAAGCGCATGGACGTGGTGGCGGTGGTGATCGGGATCGCGATGTTCGCAATCCTGTTGGCGATGGTCGAGGGAATCGACCGGATATGAGCACGCCTCCCCTGGGCGCGTTGATCGCGCACATGAGCGGCGCGGACGTCTTTGGCTTGGTGGTGACGGTGCTGTTGATCGGCTACCTGTTTTACGCCTTGATCCGCGGAGAGAATCTGTGACGTTCGCGGGCTGGCTGACGATCGTCCTGTTCGCGGTGATCTTGACGGCGCTGGCGTGGCCGTTGGGGCAGTATATGGCGAGGGTGTACACGGGCGAACGGGTCATCCTCACGCCGATTTTGGGCGGCCCGGAGCGGCTTCTGTACAGCGTTCTGAGAGTCGATCCGAAGCGCGAGCAGGACTGGAAGGCGTATGCGAAGAGCCTGATCGTCTTCTCGTTGGCGGGGTGGCTGATGTTGTACCTGATACTGCGCACTCAGAACGCGCCGTGGGTGCCCCATGTGCTGAACCCGCTGGGCTACCACTCGGCGCCGTGGAACGTGACGTTCAACACGGTGTCGTCGTTCATGACGAACACGAACTGGCAGTATTACAGCGGCGAGACGACGATGAGCTACCTCAGCCAGATGATCGGGCTGACGGTGCAGAACTGGCTGTCGGCGGGGGTGGGGATCGTGGTGGCGGTGGCGCTGGTGCGGGGGATCGTGGGGCGGACGGGCAAGGGCCTCGGCAACTTCTGGGAGGACATGGTGCGCACGATTCTGTATGTGCTCGCGCCGCTGTCGGTGTTCATCGCGCTGGTGTTGGTCTCCCAGGGGGTGATTGCGAACCTCTCGGACTACCTGACGGTGCACACGATCACGGGTCTGACGCAGACGATCGCGATGGGCCCGGTGGCCTCGCAGGAGGCGATCAAGATGCTGGGCACGAACGGGGGTGGCTTCTTCAACACGAACTCGGCGCATCCGTTCGAGAACCCGACGCAGTTCACGAACTTCTTCGAGATGCTGGCGGTGCTGCTGATCCCGGCGGCGCTGGTGTTCTTTTACGGGCGCATGACGGGCAATCGCCGTCAGGGGTACGCGATCTACGCGACGATGATGGTGATGTTCCTGGGGGCGGTGACGGTCGCCTACATCGCGGAGGCGCACGGCTCGCCGGCGCAGCATGCGGCGGGCCTGCACACGGGCGTGATCTCGGGCTCGGGTGGGGGCAACATGGAAGGCAAGGAGCAGCGCTTCGGGATCGCGGGGTCGGCGCTGTTCGACGTCGTCACGACGGTTACCTCGTGCGGCGCGGTGAACAGCGCGATCGAGTCGTTCACGGGAATCGGGGGAGCGGTTCCGTTTGCGAACCTGTCCGCGAGCGAGGTGATCTTCGGCGGGGTGGGCACGGGTCTGTACTCGATCCTGCTGTATGTGCTGCTGGCGGTGTTCATCGGGGGGCTGATGGTGGGACGCACGCCGGAGTGGCTGGGCAAGAAGCTCGAGGCGCGCGAGATCAAGCTGGCGGGCCTGGGAATCCTGATCACACCGCTGGCGGCGCTGTTCTGCACGGCGCTGGCGACGGCGAGCAAAGCGGGGCGGGCGTCGATCTCCGAAGCGGCGCTCTCGAAGGCGGGGGGCAATACGCCGCAGGGCTTCTCGGAGACGTTCTACGCCTACCTGTCGCAGGCGAACAACAACGGTTCGGCGTTCGCCGGCTACACGGGCTTCATCCAGCCGAACGCGGGCAACCTGGGCTCGCACGGCATCACCTTCGCCAACGTGTTGGGGGGCTTCGACATGATGTTTGCGCGTTATGCGCCGATCCTGTTCGCGCTCGCGGTCGCGGGCGCGCTGGCGGGCAAGCGCGTGACTCCGGCGGGCCTCGGCACGATGCGTACGGACAACCCGACGTTTGTGGTGTTGCTGATCGGGGTGATCGTGCTGGTCGGCGCACTGACGTTCTTCCCGGCATTGCTACTCGGCCCGATCGTGCAGGGCCTGACCTCCCACCTTTATTGAGATGAAACGCGACATCGTCACCTCGATCATCGGAATAATCGTCTTCACGATCCTGCTGGGGCTCGTCTACCCGCTCGCGATCACCGGCATCAGCCAGGTCGCATTCCCGGGCAACGCTAACGGGCAGCAGATCGGGGTGAACGGCCGGCTGGTCGGCTCGAAGATCATCGGCCAGGATTTCAGCTCAGACTTACGTTACTTCCAGTCGCGCCCCTCCGCCACCGAAGGTCCTTACAACGCAGCCGCCAGCACGTTCTCAAATCGCGGACCCAATAGCCTCAAGACCAAGGAAGCCGACGAAAAGTACATCGAGGAATATCTGAAGCTCAATAAGCGGTATGACCCTCGCTTGACTGTCGCAAAGATTCCAGTTGACGCTGTCAACACATCTGCGTCGGGCCTCGACCCGGAAATCTCACAGGCCAACGCCTGGATCCAGGCTCACCGCATCGCGGCGGTGCGCCGTCTCGCGCTGGCCACAGTGAATGGCCTCATCGCCAAGTACACCTCGGGCCGCGGCCTGGGCTTCTCGGGCGAACCGGGTGTGAACGTACTCGAACTGAACCTGGCCCTCGACCGTCTTACCTCAGGAGCGAGCTGATGTCCGCGCAGATGCCTGGCACCCATGAGCGCAAGGCGGTGTCGCTGTTCCAGCGCGAGATCGTGGGCCGCGCGCTGATCGACAGCTTCAGGAAGCTCGACCCGCGGGTGCAGTTGCGCAACCCGGTGATGTTCGTGGTCGAGGTGGGCGCGGCGATCACGACGGTGACGTGGCTGATCCAGGTATTCGGCGGCAAGCCGCTGGGGGGCGGGCACTCACCGACGTGGTACACGTTCACGATCTCGCTGTGGCTGTGGCTGACGGTGGTGTTCGCGAACATGGCGGAGGCGTTTGCGGAGGGCCGGGGCCGCGCGCAGGCGGACACGCTGCGCTCGATGCGCAAGGAGACGGTCGCGACGATGCAGGACGGCACCACGAAGGCGGCCTCGGAGCTGACGCGGGGCGATGTGGTGGTGGTGGAGGCGGGCGAGCTGATCCCGGGCGATGGCACGGTGATCGAGGGGATCGCGACGGTCGACGAGTCGGCGATCACGGGCGAGTCGGCGCCGGTGATCCGCGAGTCGGGCGGTGACCGCAGCGCGGTCACGGGCGGCACGCGCGTGACCTCGGACCGGATCGTGGTGGAGATCACCCAGGAGCCGGGCCACTCGTTCCTGGATCGGATGATTGCGCTGGTGGAGGGGGCGGAGCGGCGCAAGACGCCGAACGAGATCGCGCTGAATATCCTGCTGGCGGCGCTGACGCTGATCTTCATGATCGTGGTGGCGACGCTGCGGCCGTTCGGCCTGTTCGCGGGGACGGCGATCTCGGAGACGACGCTGATCGCGCTGCTGGTGGCGCTGATCCCGACGACGATCGGGGCGCTGCTCTCGGCGATCGGGATTGCGGGGATGGACCGCTTGGTGCGCCGCAACGTGCTCGCGCTCTCGGGCCGCGCGGTGGAGGCGTCGGGTGACGTGGATGTGCTGCTGCTGGACAAGACGGGGACGATCACGATCGGCAACCGGATCGCCTCGGAGTTCATTCCGATGCCGGGGGTCGCGGAGTCCGATTTGGCGGACGCGGCGCAGCTCTCCTCGCTGGCGGACGAGACGCCGGAGGGCCGCTCGATCGTGGTGCTGGCCAAGCGCTACGGGATTCGCGAGCACGACATGGCGACGCTGCATGCGAACTTCGTGCCGTTCACGGCGCAGACGCGGATGAGCGGGATCGACTTCGACGGCCAGCAGCTGCGCAAGGGGGCGGGGGACGCGATCGTGGAGTTCGTGCAGCGCGAAGGGGGCCAGGCGCCGCCGGCGCTGCAGGCGCAGCTGGATCGCATCTCCAACGAGGGCGGGACGCCGCTGGCGGTGGCGCGCGACAGCCAGGTGTTGGGGGTGATCTACCTGAAGGACACGATCAAGGAGGGGATGGCGGCGCGCTTCGAGCAGCTGCGGGCGATGGGCATCCGTACGGTGATGATCACGGGCGACAACCGCCTGACGGCGGCGAAGATCGCGCAGGAGTCGGGCGTGGACGACTTCCTCGCGGAAGCGACGCCGGAGCGCAAGCTGGCGCTGATCAAGGAGGAGCAGAGCGAAGGGCGCCTGGTGGCGATGACGGGCGACGGCACCAACGACGCGCCGGCGCTGGCGCAGGCGGATGTGGGGGTGGCGATGAACACGGGCACGCAGGCGGCGCGCGAGGCGGGCAACATGGTGGACCTGGACTCCAATCCGACGAAGCTGATCGAGATCGTGGAGGTGGGCAAGCAGCTGTTGATCACGCGGGGGGCGCTGACGACGTTCTCGATCGCGAACGACGTGGCGAAGTACTTCGCGATCCTGCCGGCTGTGTTCATCGGCACGTATGCGGCAGGATTTGGGTCCCACCCACCCGGCAAGGGCCCGCTGCACATCCTCAACATCATGAACCTGGGGACGCCGGAATCGGCGATCGTGTCGGCGATCATCTTCAACGCGATCGTGATCCCACTGCTGATCCCGCTGTCGTTGCGCGGGGTGCGCTACCGCCCGATCGGGGCGAGCGCGCTACTGCGGCGCAACCTGTGGATCTACGGTCTGGGCGGGCTGATCGCGCC
This sequence comes from uncultured Solirubrobacterales bacterium, assembly GCA_963747875.1. GTDB lineage: Bacteria > Actinomycetota > Thermoleophilia > Solirubrobacterales > Solirubrobacteraceae > Palsa-744. The sequence continues at coordinate 1,857,283 of CAVVGU010000001.1, read as the reverse complement.
GTTCATCGGAATCAAGCTGATCGACCTGATCGTGCACAACCTGCTGGGGGGCTGAGGAGGGCCTGTCCCGCGCACCTGTGACCGGGACAGGCTCGAGCGCAACGGCGCCGGTGGAGGCCCGTGCCTCCGGGGTGGCGTTCCGGGTAGTGGGTCGGGGAGAATAGGGGTATGCCTTCCGATCGAGGACACCTCAAGGTCTTCATCGGGATGGCCGCGGGGGTGGGCAAGACGTACAGGATGCTGCAGGAGGGCCAGGCGGAGGCGGAGGCGGGCCGCGACGTGGTGGTGGGCTACCTGGAGCCGCACGGGCGCCTCGAGACGGTGGCGCAGGCGGAGGGCCTGGAGCTGGTGGAGCGCCGGCGGGTGCGCTACCGCGAGACGGAGTTAGAGGAGATGGATCTGCCCGCGATCCTGGGGCGCGCGCCGGAGCTGTGCTTGATCGACGAGCTGGCGCACACGAACGCGCCGGGGGTGGAGCACGAGAAGCGCTACGAAGACGTGCGCGACGTGCTGCGGGCGGGGATCGATGTGTTCTCGACGATCAACGTGCAGCACCTGGAGAGCCTCAACGACCAGGTGACGCAGCTGACGGGGGTCCGGGTGCGGGAGACGATCCCGGATGCGGTGCTCTCGGCGGCGGATGAGACGGTGCTGGTGGACGTGACCCCGGAGGCGCTGATCGGGCGCCTGCGGGCGGGCAAGGTCTACCCGCCGGAGCGGGTGCAGGCGGCGCTGGGGAATTTCTTCAAGATCGAGAACCTCTCGGCGCTGCGGGAGACGGCGCTGCGCCAGGTCGCGGAGGGGGTGGAGCAGGGGCGCCTGGTGCAGTCGCCGGTGGGGCGGCGCGAGGACCGGCTGCTGGCGCGGGCGGCGCCGCAGGTGATCTCGGAGCGGCTGCTGGCGCTGGTGACCCCGACGGCGCGCTCGCAGCGGGTGGTGCGCCGCGCGTGGCGCTCGGCGCAGCGCCTGGGTGGGGGGCTCGACCTACTGGTGGTGCGCCAGCCGGGGTCGAGCCCGACGCGGGAGGAGCGCGAGCAGCTGGAGGCGCTGCGGCGCCTGGCCTCGGTGCTGGGGGCGACGCTGCTGCTGGAGGAGGGGGACGACGTGGCGGAGGTGGCGATCCGGGTGGCGCAGGGCCGCGGCACGACATACGTGCTGATGGGCACCCCGAAGCCGCGCAGCGCGTGGCGGCGCCTGACGCAGCCGGCGCTGCCGTTCCGGCTGCTGAAAGGCCTGCCGGGGGTGGACCTGCGGATCGTGGCGGACCGCACGCTGCGCCCGGACCCGGAGGGCAGCGGGGAGGAGGCGGCGCCGTTATGACCGTATCCGCCCCTCGTTGCCCACGTGTCCCCGGGGCTGCGTATGCCCCTTCGTGGCCGTCCTTCGGTGCGCGATGGGGCGCCCCGGAGAGCCCTCCGGCGGCGCCGCGTTGGATCGGAGCACCCCGATGACCGCGCTCGCGGCGGTCCTGATCGTGGTGGCCCTCGCGGTCGGCTTCGGGGCGGCGCTGGCGCTGGAGCGGGGGCGGCGCAGTCGCGCGCTGCGGCGCCGCGAGCGGGTGCGGCGGATCGCGTTCCCGTTCACGGGCGAAGGCCTGTCGGAGCCGGCGCTGGTGGCGGCGCTGCGCCTGGCGCGGGCGGAGGGGGCGACGCTGCTGCCGGTGTACCTGGCGATCGTGCCGATGCGCCTCGCGGTGGAGGTGCCGCTGCCGGCGGAGTGCACGGTGGCGCTGCCGATGCTGGAGGCGATCGAGCAGCGGGCGGCGCGCGCGGAGGTCCCGGTGGATGCGCGGATCGAGCGGGGCCGCACGGTACGCCACGCGCTGCGGGAGCTGATCGCACACGAGCGCTTCGAGCGGATGGTGGTGGCGGCGGGCGCGGACGCGACGGGGGAGGGCTTTCACCCGGAAGACGTGGCGTGGCTGCTGGCGCACGTCCCGGGCGAGCTGATCGCGCTGCGCCCGGCGAGCGAGGGCGAGCGGGCACGTGTGCAGATCCCGGTGGCGGCGGCCCCGGAGCGCCCGGTGCAGGCGAGCTTGCATGCGGCGCGAGCGCAACCTCGGGATGCATAGGCTGTTGCGATGCACATGACCGCCTCCTCCCTGCGCAGATCGATGGCCCCGCTGCTCACCGCCAGATCGATAACCCTGCTGCTGGGCGCTCTGGCGCTCACGTGGGCGCTCGCGAGCCCGGCGGGCAGCTCACAGTCCAGGCCACGCGGCCCGTCGTTCATGACGGGCATCGGCGACGACCAGGATGAGATGTTCGCCAACCCGCTGTGGCGGCAACTGCACACGCAGATCGTGCGCGACATCGTCCCCTACGACGTGGCGGTGCGCCCGTACAACCTCCAGCACGCGACCGAATGGATCCGCGCGGCGGAAGCGCAGCACCAGCGGATCGTGGTGGCCTTCTACCACTCCGAGTACACGCCGAGCAGGATGCCGAGCGTGGCGACCTACAAGCGCGATGTGGCGAAGTTCATCAAGCTCTTCCCGCACATTAGGGAATACCAGGCGTGGGACGAGGCCAACCGCGGCAACGTGCACAGCGGCGCAGCGCAGTTCTCGAGCCCCACGGCGGTAGAAGACGCGGAGTACTACCAGGCGCTGAAGCGCGATTGCATCCCCTGCACGGTGGTCGGCCTGGACGTACTGGACCAGGACGACATCTACCCGACGATCGATTACATCGCGGAATTCAAGCGCGAGATCTATCGCCTGCACACGCTGATGCCGTCGGTGTGGGGCCTGCACAACTACTCCGACCTCAACCGCCTGGAAAGCTGGCGCACGCGCGACCTCGTGGCGGATCTCGGCGGCGAAGTGTGGCTGACGGAGACCGGCGGGATCGTGAAATTCGGGGGCGCCTTCCCGAACAACCGCGGCTCGGGCCTGAAACGGGCGGCGAGGGTGCTCAAATACATGTTCGGCGTGGCGGCCTCGGAGCCGCGGGTGAAGCGCCTCTACATCTACGACTGGACGGGCGGGACGGCCTCGACGCGCTTTGACGCGGGTCTGATGAACGCGCGCTACAAGCCGCGAGAAGGCTACACGGTGGTCTGTCGCCAGCTGCACGCAGCCCACTGCAACGTGCGCATCGTGGGCAACTGAGCTCAGGCCATAGGGCCGTCCTCAGGGCCACAGCTCGAAACACTAGGGGCTTGACAAGTGCCGGCCAGAGTGCTTATAGTAGTCCTGCCCTGTGACCCAGCGGGTCGCGGGCGCCAAACATAGTGGTCTGGTTGGGTCTGCCCCAGTGGTCGACCTTTGCAGTGCTGACAGGGGTTTCTCTGGGAGAGGGACCGGGTCGGGACCGAAGAGGGAGTCGTTTCCGCGTGAGCTCGAGAGGGATAAACGTGACAGGAGTGTCTGTCACCCGCCAAGGGTGCGTACCTAGATGCGGCAGCAGCCTGCCGCATCTCTCTCTCTCTCTCTCTCTCTTGTGGCCTAGAGTCAACCGCTGAAGTCCCATTCCGGACGGCCCAAACGGGCCAACCGGCATCCCCCGCGCGGGGGCGGGGATTGGCTGCCCCGCATCGGACCGCGCGCAGTCTCTCACTTGGGCGCCTGACCCGCCGCGGGGGCGGGGATTGTGCTGTCTTACGCGCGTGGCCGCCTACGTACGCGTCTAACTTGTTCTTGCGTTCCGTCGCGGACTGCGTGTCCGCGGCGGCGTTGTGCTGCCCGGGGTCGGGCTGGCGTGGTGTCGGTTTTCCTACAGGAGGAGATGGTCTGATGAGAGCTCGCCGGTCGGTCTCGTTGGCGTTGGTGTGGCTGTGCGCGCTGGTCGGCGGGCTGCTGATGTTGAGTGGCCCGGCGCTGGCACAGCGTGAGCACGCGTTCAGCAACGCGTTTGGGAGCGCCACATCCACGCCGGCGGATCCTGAACCGCTTTCGCAACCCGGAGGCTTGGCGGTGAACGAATCGACAGGTGAGGTGTATGTGATCGATCGCGGCAACAACCGTGTGGAGATCTTCAGCTCGACCGGCGTTTATGTCGGGCAATTCAACGGCAGCTCCACCCCGAGTGGGACATTCTCCTGGCCCGGCGCATCGTTTGGAAATTTAGAATCTGAAGGTACCGGCAGCGCCATCGTGGTGGACAACTCGACGAATCCGCTCGATCCATCCAAAGGCGATGTTTACGTTCTGAATAGTGGGTACAATTTGGTGGACAAGTTCACCCCGACCGGCGTTTATCTCGGGCAGATAGCCGGAACATCCCCCACTTCGCCGTTCCCAGGTGTGCAAACAGGTGCGAGCAGGCAAGCCGGGGCGCAAGCGGTCGCGGTCGATCAAAACGGCGCTCTTTGGGTGCAAGTAGGCAATACGCAGACCATCTTGGACGAGTTCAACGACGCGTCGGTCAATGAATACGTGTCGCTTGTCAAGCTGAAACTCCGAACCAAAGGTGGTCAGACTTCCGCGGTTCCTGCGGGCTTGACGTTCAATTCCGAAGGCAGCTTCTACATGGGACTCGAGAACTATGATGCGGCGAGGCTCGCGGATCCCGCCGAGTTCAGCGAGGCGGGGAACCCAATTTTCGAAGAATTGGACAGCGGTGAAGAAGCGACCGGCCTCGCGGTCGATTCCTCGAGCGACGATCTCTACGTCGACAACGAAACGAGTATCGCGGCGTATGGGCCATCCGGGTCGCTCATCGAGCGCTTTGGGTCATCTGAGCTCAGCGCCAGCCGCGGTTTGGCGGTCGATTCCGCGACGGGCACGGTGTACGCTGCGAATGACAGCACGCAGGAAGTCGATGCCTTCGCGGCCTTCGTGATTCCCGACGCGAGCCCGGGCTCCGTGTCCAGCTTCGGGGAAACGTCCGTGACGGTTGGGGCCACGGTGAACCCCGATGGAATTCCGGTCACTGCGTGTGAATTTGAATACGGCACGAGCTCTGCCTACGGCCAGAGCGTTCCGTGCTCGACCAGCCCGGGCTCTGGCGAGAAGCCGGAAGCGGTGAGCGCGGAGCTGGTCGGTCTCGAACGGTTGACTGAATACCACTTCCGTTTGAAGGTCATGAACGAACACGGCTCCAGCTATGGCGAAGACCGCACGTTCATCACCCCCGGGCCGGTCGTGCTGTCCGAAGAAAGCGTGTCCGACGTCTCCTCGGCCAGTGCGCTGTTCAACGGCGAGGTCGATCCTAGCGGCTCCCCGACGACGTACCGCTTCGAATACGGCACGAGCGAATCCTATGGCGCGAGCGTCCCCGCGAGCGGTGGTGAAGTCGGGCCGCAGACCGGCAGCAGTGTGCCGATATCCGCCCGCGTCGAGGGGCTGGCGGCGGAAACGACCTACCACATGCGTCTGGTGGCAAGCAACGTGCTCGGTACGGTGTATGGGCGCGATGTGGTGTTCACCACGCAGGCGGGCGGTGGCGCGTTTGCGCTGCCCGATGGCCGAGTGTGGGAAATGGTCTCCCCGCCCAACAAGGGAGGGGCGATCATCTCGCCGCTGGAACGTGGCGCGATTCAGGCTTCAGCCGACGGCAGCGCCATCACCTACCACGCGACGGGGCCGTTTGGCTCCAACGTCGCGGGCAACCCGGCTCCGACGGGAGAGGCGCAGCTCCTCTCCAGGCGTGGTCCGGGTGGTTGGTCCTCGCAAGACATCAACCCTCCGAACGTCAAGGTCACAAAGGACATCTTTGATGGCGAATACAGCGAGTTCTCCTCCGATCTTTCGCTCGCGATCGCTGAACCGCATGACGAAACGCCGCTTTCGCCGGAAGCCACGGAAGCCACGCCCTACCTGCGCGACAACGCCAGCGGCAGCTATCGCCCGTTGGTGACGGCGAGCAACGTGACTCCGCCCGGCACTCCGTTCGCGTCTTCCACCGAACAGGATCTATTCCCGCACGTCGCTGCCGCCACCGGGGATCTTTCGCGCATCGTGCTCGCGTCTGCGGATGCGCTCGCGCCGGGGGCGAACGCCGGCAGTAACAATCTCTATGAATGGTCGCAAGGCCGGTTGCAGCTTGTAAGCGAACTGCCCGGCGGCGAAGCGAACACGGAAGCGGCGGAACTTGGGCGTAACTACGAGACGAGAAATGCGCTGTCCGACGATGGTTCGATGGTCTTCTTCTCGAAAGGACTCAACCTCTATGTGCGCAATACGGTCACGAAGAAAACGGTGCAGATGAATTTGCCGGCGGGAGTCCCCGCACCGCCGCCGGCCGAGGCGTCCTATGAGATCGCCAGCGTCGACGGCTCGAAGGTGTTCTTCTTGGATGATGAGCCATTGACCTCTGAATCGATGCTGAGCGATGTCCCAGAGGGCACGAGTGGCTTCGAAGATCTGTACGTGTATGACACCGTGACCGGCTCGTTGACGGATCTGTCGGTCGACCACAACGCGGGTGAAGCGGCGAACGTGCAGCATGAAGTGGTCGGTACGAGCGAAGATGGGTCGGTCGTGTATTTCGTGGCGACGGGCAAGCTTGCGCCGGGGGCGGTGTCCGGCGCGGATAACCTGTATGTCGCTTCCGAGACGGGCGTTGCATGGTCTTCCCCACGCCTCGTGGCGGTGCTTTCCGGGGCCGATAATCTCGATTGGGCCGGGTCCGACGTGGCAAATGGGAAGCTGTACTATTTGTCCTCCAGGGTCTCGCCGGACGGAAGGTATCTGGCGTTCATGTCTGACGCCGGTCTCGACACCGTCAACTTCCCGGACGGCTATGACACACGTGACGCGGTCAATGGACAGCCCGACGAGGAGGTGTACCTGTACGACAAGGCGACGGGCTCGCTGCGGTGCGTCTCGTGCAACCCGACGGGGCAGCGTCCGCAGGGTGTCTTTGACGAAGGCGGGAATGGGCCGCGTGGGTCGTCTGGGAGGAACCTCTTTGACCCGGAAGAAATTTGGGCAAAACGATGGATCGCGGCGGATATTCCAGGGTGGACAAGGGTGAGCGAACAGGACGCCGGGCTTCGGGTCAGTGTCTCGTATCAGTCGCGTGCGCTCTCCGATGAAGGGCGGATGTTCTTCGACAGCACGGATGCGCTCGTCCCGCAGGACACGAATGGGACTACCGACGTCTACGAGTACGAGCCGCAGGGCGTCGGCAGCTGTGTGCGCCCGGGAGGTTGTGTGTCGCTGATATCGCCTGGGACCTCACCGGAAGAATCGGTTTTCTTGGATGCCGGTGGTAAGGGTCCGGGTGGCGGGGAATCCGAAGATGTGTTCTTCGTCACCGCGGCGAGCCTCGTGCGGCGGGATGTGGATACCGCGTACGACGTGTATGACGCGCACCTGTGCTCTGCGGCTGTGCCGTGCGCGGGGGCACCGGTCTCGCCGCCGCCGTGCGGGAGTGGCGATTCGTGTAAGGCGGCGCCTTCGCCGCAGCCATCGCTGTTCGGTGCGCCGGCGAGCGCGACGTTCTCGGGGGCCGGCAACGTCGCGCCGCCAACGGCGCCTGAACCACCGGTCGTCATCCACAAGAAGCTGACGCGGGCGCAGAAGCTCGCGGCTGCGCTGAGCGCTTGCAAGCGCGACCCCAAGAGGAAGCGCGCGGCCTGCAGGTCGCGCGCCAAGGAGAGATATGGGGTGGCGGGTACGCGAAAGGCAAAGAGCTCGACCGGCAAGGGGAGGCGCTAGCGATGACCAGTACCAGACTGCCGGGCGCACGCGCGGCTCTCAAGACGGTTCTTGTGGTTGCGCTGATGTGCTTGGGTGTGACCTTTACGGGTGTGACCAAAGCGTATGCGGAAGGTGGCGGGTCGCCATGGTGGAACGCGCAGGCCAGCGTCGCGCCGTCGGTGCTGCCGGTCGAAGGCACGGGCAAGATCGTGATCGCGGCGACCAATCTCGGCGACGGCGAAGCGGATGGATCCGTCGCGCCGATCACGGTCTCGGACAGGCTCCCGGCGGGCGTCGAAGCGATCGGGATCGAGAGCACCACGGGCGTGTTTGGCTTCGGCGCGCGTGGCGAATGCAAGCTTGTCACGGTGAGCTGTACCGTCGGGCGGGGCATCTTGCCGTATGAACAGGTCGCGGTCGAAGTGGAGGTCCGGGTGCGTGCGGGTGCGCAGTCGGGTGCGCTGAACGAAATCGTCGCCGAAGGTGGGGGCGCGCCGCGTTTCGTCGCCAGGCAGCCACTGACGGTCGGTGAAGGCAGCACTCCCTTTGGTGTGCAGTCGTTTGAAATGGTCCCGGAAAATGTGGGTGGTACGGTCGATACGCAGGCCGGATCGCACCCGTTTCAGCTGACTGCGACGCTTCAGCTGAACGCGACAGTGGAAGCTGGCGAGACCACTGGCCCGGAATTGGTGAGGAACCTCCATTTCTATCTCCCGGCCGGTATGATCGGCAACCCCAACGCGATGCCTCAGTGCACGAGCCTGGAGTTCTCGACGGAGACGAACTCGGGGAGCGCCTGCCCTTCGGACACGGTCATCGGTGTCGCGGACACCACGATCGGCGGGACCTTCCTCGGCCGGCCGGTCACGGCTCCCTATCCGCTGTTCAACTTGGCTCCGAATCCCGGTGAACCGGCGCGCTTTGGCTTTGAAGTGCTCCATACCCCGGTCATTCTCGATACGTCGGTACGGACAGGTGGGGACTACGGCGTCGTCGTGACCGTCCCCGAAATAGCGGAGACGGCGGATCTGCTCGCGAGCCAGGTGACGTTCTGGGGGGCCCCGGACGACCCGCGTCACAACGCGGAGCGCGGCACTCCCTGTTTGGCCGGTGGCTTCTTCGGGAACGGCGCGTCGTGTGAAGCGCTCAACGTACCGCGCTATCAGCCGCTGCTGACCCTGCCGACGTCGTGTGAGACGCCCTGGGCGCCGACCGTGTCGGCGTACTCCTGGCCAAAGCCGGACCTGCGGACAACCGGTGAATACTCGCTGCACGAACAGTCGGGACAGGCGCTGGGGTTGACGGGGTGCGGCCGGTTGACGTTCGAACCGTCGGTCAGCGTGACGCCGGATGGGCAGGCGGGGAGCACCCCGACTGGTCTGACGATCGGTATTCACGTGCCGCAGACGGCCGGGTTGAACCCGCACGGGGACGCGCAGGCGACGGTGAAGGACACGACCGTCGCGCTACCGGCGGGAGTCGGTCTGAACCCCGCGGGCGCCGATGGGCTGTCCTCGTGCGGCGAGGAAGAAGTGGGCTTGGACTCGCCCGAAGAAATAACTTGCCCGGAATCCTCGAAGGTCGGTACGGTCGAAATCAAGACGCCGCTGTTGCCGAATCCGCTGGTTGGTGCGGTGTATCTTGCTGACCAGGACGCGAACCCATTCGGGAGCCTGGTGGCGCTGTATATCGTGGCGCGGGACCCGGTATCGGGTGTGCTGGTGAAGCTTGCCGGTGAAGTCAAACCGGACCCGGTGACCGGCCAGCTGGTCTCGACGTTCGAGGAAACACCGCAGCTGCCCTTCGAAGACCTGTACCTGAGCTTCTTCGGCGGCTCGCGAGCGCCGCTGGGTACCCCGGCGCTGTGCGGCAGCTATACGACGACGGCGTCGATCGAACCGTGGTCGGCGACCGAACCGATCGATTCCTCCTCGGAATTCAAGATCACGAGCGGCCCGAACGGGAGCCCGTGCTCCGATCCGCTGCAGTTCAAGCCGACGTTGACCGCGGGCACGACGAGCATCCAGGCTGGCGGGTTCAGCCCGTTCACGATGACGATGAGCCGCGAAGACGGCGAGCAGAACCTCCAGTCGATCCAGCTGAAAATGCCCCCGGGGATGCTGGGTACGCTCTCCACAGTCAAGCTCTGCGGGGAACCGCAGGCCGACCAGGGCACCTGCGGGCCGGAAAGCCTGATCGGGCACACGATCGTCAGCGTCGGCCTCGGTGGGAACCCCTACAGCGTCACGGGCGGCGAAGTGTTCATCACCGGCCCGTACGAGGGCGCGCCGTATGGCCTCTCGATCGTCAACCCCGCGAAAGCCGGTCCGTTCGACCTTGGCAAAGTGATCGTCCGTGCGAAGATCGAAGTCGATCCGACGACGGCAGCGTTGACGATCACGACAGACCCGTCGGGTCCGTATGCGATCCCGCACATCCTCGACGGGATTCCCTTGCAGATCAAGCATGTGAACGTCTCGATCGACCGGCCGAACTTTACGTTCAACCCGACGAATTGCAGCCCGCTGGCGATCACCGGGAGTCTCGGCAGCAGTGAAGGGTCCAGCGCGGCGCTGTCGGTGCCGTTTCAGATCACGAACTGCGCGGTGCTGGCGTTCAAGCCGAAGCTGACCGCGTCAACCTCGGGGAGGACCACCAGGGCGGGCGGTGCGAGCCTGACCGTGAAACTGGGTTACCCGGCGGGGCCGTATGACGCGAACATCGCCAGGGTCAAAGTGGAACTCCCGAAGGCGCTGCCCTCGCGGTTGACGACGCTGCAGAAGGCGTGTGCGGCGGCGACGTTCGAAGCGAACCCCGCGGAGTGCCCGGCGGCGTCGGTCGTCGGTCACGCGACCGCGTCCACGCCGGTGATCCCGGTCCCGTTGACCGGCCCGGCGTACTTCGTCTCGCACGGTGGGGAACAGTTCCCGAGCCTCGTCATCGTGCTGCAGGGCTACGGTGCGACAGTGCACCTGGTCGGTTCGACGTTCATCGACGAAAAGACGGGGATCACGAGCAGCACGTTCAAGACGATCCCCGATGTGCCGGTGGGGACGTTCGAACTGACGCTGCCCCAGGGCCAGTTCTCAGCGCTCGCAGCGAACCGCAACCTCTGCAAAACGTCGCTGGCGATGCCCACCGAATTCGTCGGGCAGAACGGCGCTGAAATCAAGACGAGCACGAAGATCGCGGTCACCGGTTGCGCCAAGGCGAAGAAGGCGGCGCACAAGAAGAAGGGCCACGGGAAGCGGGGTAAGGGCAACAAGACCGGGGCGAAGGGGAACCGGGGAAGCAAGTAGGAGTGAGTGTGGCGGTCTCTGTGTATGCCGGCGATGGCGCCCTGCGGGGGCGTATCGGTCAGGGCCGTGTGGGGGAGCTGCAGCGCGCGCGGATCCTCACGGCGATGAGCGAGCTGGTGCGCGAGCGCGGCGCTATCGCGGTGACGGTCGCGCACGTGGTCGAGCGCTCGGGTGTCTCGCGCAGGACGTTCTACGAGCTCTTCGAGGATCGTGAGGATTGTTTCCTCGCGGCGTTCGACCAGGCCGTCGCGCGGGCGGGGGAGACGGTGCTCCCGGCGTATGGGGCGCCGGAAACGTGGCGGGAGCGGATGCGCGCGGGTCTGGCGGCTGTGCTGGAGTTCCTGGACGCCGAGCCCGAGCTCGGCGGGCTGTGCGTGGTCGATGCGCTCGCCGCGGGCGGCGTCACGCTGGAGCGCCGCACGCGGATCGTCAACCGGCTCGTGGACGCGGTTCACGAGGGCGGCGCGGCGCAGCGCGGCAAGGCGCCGAGACCGGAGCGGATCGTCGCCGAGGGCGTCGTCGGCGCGGTCCTCGCGGTCGTCCACGCGCGGATCGTCGCCCGGCAGCCCGGTGAGCTCACGGGCTTGTTGAACCCGCTGGTGGGGATGATCGTGCTGCCCTACCTCGGTGCGGCGGCGGCCGCCAGGGAGCGCGAGCGGCCGGTCGCGTCCCGGCGGCGCATCGCGCGGCGCACGGCTGACCCGTTGCGCGAAGTCGACATGCGCCTCACCTACCGCACCGTGCGGGTGCTGCTAGCAGTCGCCGAGCTGGGAGGGCGGGGAGCCACGCCACCATCCAGCCGCGAAGTCGCGGACGCCTCCGGCGTTGCAGACCAGGGCCAGATGTCAAAGCTCCTCTGGCGCCTGGAGCACCTCGGGTTGATCGCCAACACGACGGAGAACCACGGCAGGGGCGCACCCAACGCCTGGACCCTCACCCTCAAAGGCCACGAGATCGAGCGGGCGATCCACGCACAGACCAGCAGCTGAGCTCCCCGCGCGATTACGCAGGCAGAGCGCTCGGCTCTGAATGGTCCTGCGGCTGCGCAGCCTGCCCCCCAGCCTCCCCGGGCGCACCCCGCCAAACTCGCGCTGCCAGCAGCGCGAGCAGCGCGAAGCCGGTGGCGAGCGGGACGAGCGCGCGCAGGGGGTAGTAGCCGTAGTAGGCACCATTGTGGAGGGCGCGCGTGTCGCCGGAGTGGAGGATGTCGCGCAGGCCCTGGTGGTCGAGGCCGAGCAGGGTGGGCCCGAGCGCAGCGAAGAGAGCCCAGGCGGCCAGCGCGAGCAGGCCGGCCCCGATCGAGGCGTTGGTGAGGCGCATCCGGGGGGTCACGTAGGCGGCTAGCGCGACGGCGAGGGTGGCGGGTGCGAGGAAGGTCCAGATGGAGGCCCAGCCGCGGCCGAGGCCGTCGGCGCTGGCGAGTGTGGGCTGGAAGAAGCTCTCCAGGAGGCGGCGCATCCAGCTGGCGGTCTCGGTCTCATACGCGGTGAGGGGGTGGGTGATGGTGGCGACCGTGGCGCACACGATCGAGGCGGCGGCGAGCGCGACGGTGGGGCCGGGCCAGCGCTTGAAGGAGATCGCGAGGGGGAGCGCGAGGAAGGGGACGATCGTGCCGAGGAAGCGCGGCCCCATGAAGCTCCCCCCGAAGGGGAGGAAGTAGCCGGAGTTGTATGCGAGGTAGACGACGCTCACGCCCCCGATCACGAGCGCCTCCGCGCGCTGCCCGCGGCGGTACAGCGCCACGGCGCCGAGCGCGCCCATCGCGAGCACGGGAGCGATCGTGAGCAGGCCGCGGGAGTCGAGCAGCAACGTCGCCGCGACGCGCAGGCTGGGAGCGTCGATCCCGAAGAAGCCCTGTTTCTGCTGGGGCACGTTGGCGTAGGCGACGTGCGTCCAGGAGTGAAAGGCGGCGTGGTTGTAGAGCAGCACGGGGACGACCCCCACGAGGATCCCCGCCACGTAGGCGCCCCCGCGGCGCAGCACCCACAGAGGGGTGAGCGCGTCGCGGCGGGCGAGCAGGTAGAGCCCGAGCACGCCGCCGAGCAGCGCGATCGGGTACTCCGAGGAGATCCCGTAGCCGATCGCGAGGCCGGCCGCCCCGGCGGGCCACGCGCGGGGGGGGCCGTCGCGCTCGCGCATCAGGATGGTGAACGCGGCAAAGCCGAGGAACGCGGTGAAGACGTGGGAGAAGAGCAGCGTGGAGAGCGGGGCGACCATCGTGCCGAGGCCGAGCGTGACCGCGGTGGCGGCCCCGAAGCCGGGCTCCAGGCGCTCCGCGGCGCGCCACACGAGCAGCAGCAGCAGCAGCCCGGGCAGCACGTTGCCCCAGAGCCCGACGAGGTAGACGACCTCGTCGGCGTGTGGCTGGGCCTGGGAGTCGCGCGCCCACTCGTCCGCGCCCACGGCCTCCAGGAGGGTGTACCAGGGGAGCACGTACAGCGCCAGGCCGGGGGCGCGGGCGGAGTAGTAGTGGCCGTGGTAGACGACCTTGTCGCCGGTGTTGACCTGGTAGGGGTCGATCGTCGTCGTGTCGTGGTACAGCGCGCGCAGGAGGTCGTAGTGGGAAGTCTGGTTCCAGGAGTAGTTCTGGATCAGGGTCGCGTAGGCGAGACCCACGAGCAGGATCGCGGCGAGGGCGATGCGCCTGTTCCTTCTGGCAGTTGTGCGCTCCGCTACGATCGAATGAGGATATGAGAGTCCTGGTCGTAGGAGCTGGTGGTGTGGGCGCGGCGTTCGCAGCGATCGCGCAGCGGCGGGCGGCGTTTACGAAGGTGGTGTTGGCGGACGTCTCGCCGCGGCGCGCGCACGACGTGGTGGCGCGGCTGGGCGAAGCGGACCGCTTCGGGGCGGAGCAGGTCGATGCCTCCAGCCGCGAGCAGCTGGTGGCGCTGATCGAGCGGGTCAGGCCGGACGCGGTGCTGAACGCGTGCGACCCACGCTTCAACGAGCCGATCTTCGACGCGGCGTTCCAGGCGCGGGTGACTTACCTGGATATGGCGATGACGCTCTCGCACCCCCACCCGGAGCGCCCGTACGAGCTGCCAGGAGTGATGCTGGGCGATGTGCAGCTCGCGCGCCACGAGCAGTGGGAGCAGGCGGGGGTGTTGGCGCTCGTGGGGATCGGGGTGGAGCCGGGACTCTCGGACGTATTCGCGCGCTACGCCGCCGAGGAGCTGTTCTCGAGCATCGACGAAGTGGGGGTGCGCGACGGGGCGGACCTGGTGGTGGAGGGCTATGACTTCGCGCCGACGTTCTCGATCTGGACGACGATCGAGGAGTGCCTGAACCCGCCGCTGATCTGGGAGCGCGAGCGGGGCTTCCACACCACCCCTCCGTTCTCGGAACCGGAGGTGTTCGAGTTCCCGGAGGGGATCGGGAGGGTGGAGTGTGTGAACGTGGAGCACGAGGAGGTGGTGCTGATCCCGCGCTGGGTGGAGTGCGAGCGGGTGACGTTCAAGTACGGCCTGGGGGAGGAGTTCATCGCGGTGCTGAGCACGCTGCACAAACTGGGACTCGACTCCACCGAGCCGGTGTCGGTACGCGGTGTGGAGGTGGCCCCGCGCGACGTGGTGGCGGCCGCCCTCCCGGACCCCGCGACGCTGGGCGAGCGGATGACGGGCCGCACGTGTGCGGGCACCTGGGTCACGGGCACCGGCAAGGATGGGACTCCGCGCTCGACCTACCTGTACCACGTGGTGGACAACGAGCAGACGATGCGCGAGTACGGCAGCCAGGCGGTGGTGTGGCAGACCGCGGTCAACCCCGTGGTTGCGCTCGAGCTACTCGACGAGGGCACGTGGAAGGGCACGGGCGTGCTCGGCCCCGAGGCGTTCCCCCCAGCCCCGTTCCTCGAACGTCTCGCCGCGTTCGGCTCGCCGCACGGGCAGCGCGACGATCCGTCGTAGAAATTAGCCCCTAGACTGCTATCATGCTTGCACACAATGATGCAGAGGCTGATGATCCAGGCCGAGTCGGAGTTGATCGAACGTACCAAGCGTCGTGCCACCGAGCGTGGAGTCTCGATCGCTCAGGTCGTGCGTGAGGCGATCGAGCATGAGTTGGGTCCTGTCTCCGACGAGGAGCGGATCCCGCCACCTTTGACGTGCATTGGCGCTTTTAGGTCCGGCCGTAGCGACCTCGCGCGACTTGCCAGCGAAGACATCTTCGAGCCCGAGCCTTGGCGCTCGTCTTAGACACCGGCGTTCTCTACGCCACCTTGGATGCGGGCGACGACGATCACGGTGTGTGTGTAAGTCTGCTCACGAAAGCACGTGAGCCGCGAGTCGTACCCGCGCCAGTGTTGTCGGAGGTGGACTGGCTTTGCGGGCGGCTTCCCCGCAATCGGTTCTCGTTGATCCTCGATCAGATCGATACGGGAGCGCTCGTCGTAGAGGATCTGCTGCACGAGGACTATCGCCGGGTGGGCGATCTGCTCACAACCTACGCCGACCTGCGCGTTGGCTTCGTCGATGCCGCCGTTCTCGCCTTGGTTGAGCGCCTGCGTGAGCCAAAGCTGGCGACGCTCGACCATCGCCACTTCTCGGTCATGCGCCCGCGGCACGTGGACGCACTGGAGCTGCTGCCTGCGTAGCCGACTGCCGCGCGCGGTTGGCGCTACGCGCTGCAGTCCAAGCTCAGAATTCCACGCGCGCCGGCACGGGTCCGGTGGGCGGTGGCTGGTTGAGCAGGCCGGGCGGCGCGGTTTCGGTCTTGCGCGAGAAGAACGCTTTGAAGTAGGGTCGCGAGATCAACATGATCACCGCGCCCAGGAGCATCCCGCCGATGCCCATCCACAGCGGCAGGGTGATGCCGAGGATCGGCTTGGATTCGACGTTGGCCGTGTGTGAGTAGTAGAACGCCGCCTTGATGCCGATGCCGAACAGCATCAGGCCGCCCAGGAGCGGGCCGATGCCGAGCAGCAGCAGGTTGCGCGTGCTTTCTTTCAACTCGCGGCGGAAGTACCAGGCGCAGGCGACGCCGGTGAAGCCGTAGTAGAAGCAGATCGGGAAGCCGATCGCGGTGAGCGAGTCGGAGAGCACGCTTGCGGAGAGCAGCAGCAGGGCGATCGTGATCATGATCGAGAGGGCGCCGAAGCCGAGTGTGGAGACGGTGGGCGTGAGGTAGCGTTTGTGGACGCGGGCAAGCAGGCTGGTGACGGCTTTCCAGTGCGCCATCGAGAGCGTGGTGCGGGCGGTCGGCAGGATCGTCGTCTGGGTCGAGGCTGAGGCCGACGTGAGCACGGCGACGATCAGCAGCTTGTTGAGGGGTTCGCCGAACACGCCTGCTCCGAGCGCCTTGAGGATGTCTTCCTGGTTGGCTTCGTTGGAGAGGAAGCCGACCCCGTGGAAGGCCTGGGCGGCGGCGGAGACGACGACGTAGATCAGCACGAGCAGGATCGTGGACATGACCGCGGCCTTGCCCGGCCCCTCGGCGGGGTCCTCGGACTCCTCGTTGACCGCCACTCCGGAGTCCCACCCCCAGTAGATGAAGACCGCGAGCAGCAGCGCGACGACGAGGTCGCCGAAGCTCATCGCGAAGGGGTTGATCCAATCGAGCGAGGGCTTGATCGAGCCGGCCGGGGGGTGGCTGCCGTAGACCTTGACGAACGCCACCACCGCGAACGCTCCGAGGATCAGGATCTCGGCGCTGAGCAGGACCTGCTGGATGCGCGCGGAGAGCTCGATCCCGCGGTAGCAGATCCAGGTCATGATCGCGATCCACGCGACCGCGGCGATGATGATCGCCGCTTTCGATTCGCCGAGTTCGGTGAAGCCGAAGAGCTGGAAGGTGTAGATCGCCGCGATGTCCGCCAGCGAGGCCATCACGATCACGTCGGAGAGGAAGATCGCCCAGCCGTTGAGCCAACCGGTGGAGGGCCCGAACGTGCGCGTGGTCCACGCGAACGTGGTGCCCGCGTCGGGGTCGGCGCGGTTGAAGTATTTGTAGGCCGAGGCGACGAGCAGCATCGGCAGGAACGCGACGAGCATCACCGCGGGGGCGTGCACGCCGACGCCCTTGACTACGACGATGAACCCGAGGGTGGCGGCGAGCGAGTAGGCGGGCGCCGTGGAGGCGACGCCGATCACGATGTTGGAGAGGTACCCGATTGCGTTCTTCTTGAGGCCCTTGTCCATCACCCCTGGTGGCTCGGGGACCCCGGGTGCTGCGGCGCTGACGGTTGCCATGCTCTTCTCCCTCCGACTCCGGGGTGTGAGGGCTCCCTCGCGGGCGCCCGTCGCACCCAAAAAAACCGGTCGCGACAGACGCTAGGACCACCTCGCCGCGGACACAAGGTGCGCAATTCCCAAAGATTCGCCACGTGCTTGTACATCTCGTACAACGAGGCGGATAGCTCTTGAACTTGTGGCGCATTGATGCAGGTGTTGAAGCGGAGTACGGTTATCCTGAGTGTCTATTCATGCGGCACTGGGTTCTTCCCGAGGAGGCGACAAAATGGCTACCCACCTGAGCGATTCGATCTCGGCGGCGGCGTCCACGAGTGCGGTTGGTGCGGGGGTCACACCGCTGGCAACCGGTGAGTCGGCGGAGGCTACGCGCGAGGGCGCGCACGGGGAGGCAACGCGCGAGGGCGCGGGTGGGGCCGAGGGGGCGCGTGGGGCGGAGGGCTCGCGTGGGGCGAGGAGCGCACGAGTCGGAGGGGGCGACCTACAGGAGCTGGCGCACCGGCACCTGTGGATGCACTTCACGCGGATGGGCTCCTACGCGGACCACGAGATCCCGGTGATCGTGCGGGGCGAGGGGTGCTACGTGTACGACGAGCACGGGAAGCGCTACCTGGATGGCCTCTCGGCGCTGTTCTGCGTGAACGTGGGGCACGGCCGCGCGGAGCTGGGCGAGGCGGCGGCGCGCCAGTCGCGGGAGCTGGGCTTCTACACGAACTGGAGCTACGCGCACCCGCGCTCGATCGAGCTGGCGGCGCGGATCGCGGGCCTCGCGCCGGGGAACCTCAACCGGGTGTTCTTCACCTCGGGGGGCTCGGAGGCGGTGGAGAGCGCGTGGAAGCTCGCGAAGTCCTACCACGCGGCGTGCGGGGAAGCGGGCCGCTTCAAGCTGATCGCGCGCAACTTGGCCTACCACGGGACCTCGATGGGGGCGCTCACGGCGACGGGGCTGCCGCCGCTGCGCGCGCCGTTCGAGCCGCTGACGCCGGGGGGCCACCACGTGCCGAACACAAACTCCTACCGCTGGAAAGAGGACCGCGATCCGCTGTGGGCGGCGGATGCGATCGAGGAGGCGATCCTGTTCGAGGGTCCGGAGACGGTGGCGGCGGTGATCCTCGAGCCGGTGCAGAACAGCGGGGGGTGCTTCGTCCCCCAGGAGGGCTACTTCCAGCGGGTGCGCGAGATCTGCGACCGCCATGGGGTGCTGTTGATCTCCGACGAGGTGATCTGCTCGTGGGGGCGCCTCGGGCACTGGTTTGGATGCGAGCGCTATGGCTACCAGCCGGACATGATCACGACGGCGAAGGGGATCACCTCGGCGTACGCGCCGATGGGGGCCCTGATCGCGGGGGACCACATCGCGGAGCCGTTCCTGCACGGGAAGGCGATCTTCAATCACGGCTTCACGTTTGGGGGGCACCCGGTGTCGAGCGCGGTGGCGCTGGCGAACATCGAGATCATGGAGCGGGAGGGGCTGTGCGAGCACGTGCGCGCCAACGAACCCGCGCTGCGGGGGATGCTGGAGGGCCTGAGGGACCTGGAGATCGTGGGGGACGTGCGCGGGGCCGGCTACTTCCAGGCGCTCGAGCTGGTCAAGGACAAACACACGAAGGCGACGTTCAACCACGAGGAGTCCGAGGATCTGCTGCGGGGGTTCCTCTCGGGGGAGCTGTACCGGCGGGGACTGATCTGTCGCACGGATGACAGGGGGGAGCCGGTGATCCAGCTCTCCCCACCGCTGATCGCGGGCCCGGAGCAGTTCGCGGAGATCGAGGCGATCCTGCGCCCGGTGCTGAGCGAGGCGTGGGAGCGGATCGCGTAGGGGCGATGCTGACCGTCGAAGGCCTCGTAGCGGAGCTGGGCCTGAAGCTCCTCAGTGGGGAGGAGCGGGCGCGGGGGCACGTGCGCTGGGTGCACAGCACGGAGCTGACGGACCCGACCCCGTGGCTGCGGGGCGGGGAGCTGCTGCTGACGACGGGGCTGCAGCTGCAGGGGGCGAAGGCGCAGCGGGAGCTGGTGGGGCGCCTGGCGGAGCACGAGATCGCGGGGCTGGGGTTCGGCACGGGCTTCGCCCACAAGCGCCTGCCGACGGCGCTGGCGGATGAGGCGCGCAAGCGCTCGTTCCCGCTGTTCGAGGTCCCGTACGAGCTGCCGTTCATCGCGATCACGGAGCGGGTGTTCGCGCAGCTGCTGGACGAGCGCTACGAGATGCTGCAGCGGAGCATGGCGGGGGACGTGCTGGCGGAGGCGTTGACGGGGCGGCTGTACCCGGAGGAGCTGCAGGCGCGGCTGCGCCCGTTTGGGATCGGGGAGCGGGCGGCGGTGCTGGCGTTCGCGCCGCCGGATGCGGCGGTGGCGGCGCCGCTGGTGGAGCGGATGCTGGCGCGGGATGATGCGAGCGCGGTGGGGGGCCCGGTGGGGGGCAGTCTGGTTGCGATCCGGGCGGGCCTGCTGTGCGCGGTTGTGGATGGGGACGCGTCCGGTCCTCCACCCTCGACCGCGGCCTCCACTGCGGCCTCGCCCTCGGCCTCTACCGCAGCCTCCACCCCCGGCGGGCCGGCGTCGGGGGAACGCAACTCCACCTCCTCTTCCGGCGCGGCGGCGTCGGGGGGGCGCAACGGGGCGGGGGAGCTCGACCCGATCGCGCTGGCGCGGCGGATCCGCACGGAGCTCGCGGCCCACGTGGGGGGGGAGGTGCGCGCGAGCGCGAGCCGGGTGGCCCCGACGAACGCGCTGCGGCTGAGCTTCCACGAGGCGCGCTGCGCGCTGGAGGCGGTGCGCCTGCGCGCGAATGGGGACGGGAGCGCGGAGGTGGTGGCCTCCTACGCGGACCTGGGCGCGTTCCAGCTGCTGCTCTCGCTGCAGGACGACGACGCGCTGCTCACGTACTGCCGGGGGGTGCTGGGCCCGGTGGAAGCGGGGGAGGGGGAGTATGGGGACGAGCTGCTGCGCTCGCTGGACGTGTTCATCGAGCACAACGGCCACTGGGAGAAGGCGGCGAGCGCGCTGTACTGCCACCGCCACACGTTGCGCTACCGGATCCGCCGCGTGGAGCAGCTGACGGGCCGCGACTTCTCGACGGCGCGGGATCGGATCGAGTTCTGGCTGGCGCTGCGGGGCAGGGAGCTCGCGCGATGAGCTTGGGGAGTTCTTTGGATGGGGACCCCCGGAGGGGGTCCGGGGCGGCGTTGTTTGTGCGAGCCTGGGGGCATCCCCACGTACCGAGGAGGCTGCAACGATGAAGATCGGGGTGCCGAGCGAGATCGAGCTGGACGAGTGCCGGTGGGTCGGAAGGGGGTTGCGATGAAGATCGGGGTGCCGAGCGAGATCAAGCTGGACGAGTACCGCGTGGCGATCACCCCCGCGGGGGTGCGGGAGCTGACGGCCCACGGGCACGAGGCGATCGTGCAGGCGGGGGCGGGCCTGGGGAGCGCGTTCGAGGACGCGGCGTTCGTGACGCAGGGGGCGCGGATCGCGCCGGACGCGCGGGCGGTGTTCGCGGAGGCGGAGCTGGTGCTGAAGGTGAAGGAGCCGCAGTCCGGGGAGGTGGCGCTGCTGCGCGAAGAGCAGACGCTGTTCACCTACCTGCACCTCGCGGCGGAGCCCAGCTTGACGCGGGGCCTGCAGGCGTCGGGGGCGACGTGCATCGCGTATGAGACGGTGGAGGACGCGCGCGGCAACCTGCCGCTGCTGGCGCCGATGAGCGAGGTGGCGGGCAAGCTGGCGACGCAGGCGGGGGCGTTCATGCTCGAGAAGCCGCTCGGCGGACGGGGGATCCTGCTCGGGGGTGTGCCGGGCGTGGCGGCCGCCACGGTGCTCGTGATCGGCGGGGGGGTGGTGGGCGCGAACGCGGCGATCATCGCGATCGGGATGCAGGCGGACGTGTTCGTGTTCGACCGCTCGATCGACCGCCTGCGCGAGCTCGAAGTTACCTTCGGGGGGCGCGCCTCGACGGTGTACTCCTCGACGCTCGCGATCGAGGAGATGCTCCCGCTCGCGGACCTCGTGATCGGCGCGGTGCTGATCCACGGGGGCCGCGCCCCACACGTGATTACGCGTGAGCAGCTGGGGTCGATGCGCCGCCACGCGGTGCTGGTGGACGTCTCGATCGACCAGGGGGGCTGCTTTGAGACCTCGCACCCGACGACGCACTCCGAACCGACCTTCGAGGTGGACGGGATCACGCACTACTGCGTGGCGAACATGCCGGGCGCGGTGCCGATCACCTCGACCTACGCGCTCACCAACGCGACGCTCCCCTACGTGCTCGCGCTCGCCGACCACGGCGTCGAGGAGGCGCTCGAGCGCGACCCCGGTCTGCGCCTCGGCCTGAACGTGCGCGACGGCCAGATCACCCACCCCGCGGTCGCGGAGGCGCTCGGCACGCCGATCGGCCAGGGCGCCTGAAACAGACCCTGGGTGCGGGCGACGAACGCCGATCCAAATCCAAAAATCCCAACCCGAGACCCGCCACACGCATATTCCGCAAAGAGCTTGAGAGGAGACCCAAATGGCCACCCAGATCGAGACGCTGAGCAACTTCATCGACGGTGAGCGGGTCCCCTCGGAGGGCGAGACCGAAGCGATTCTCAACCCCGCCACGGGGGAGCCGATCGCGCGGGCGGCGATCTCCGATGCGGCCGATGTGGACCGCGCGGTGAAAGCGGCGCGACGGGCCTTCGCGGGCTGGTCCACGACCACGCCGGCCCAGCGCGCGGGGGCGCTGCTCGCGATCGCCGATCTGATCGAGGAGCACGGCGCGGAGATCGCCCGCCTGGAGGCGCTCAACGCGGGCAAGCCGATCGGCGCGGTGACGGGCGACGAGCTGCCCGTGATGGCGGACAACCTGCGCTTCTTCGCCGGCGCCGCGCGCTGTTTGGAGGGCCGCGCCGCTGGTGAGTACATGGAGGGCTACACCTCCTTCACCCGCCGCGAGGCCGTCGGCGTGATCGGACAGGTCACACCGTGGAATTACCCCCTGATGATGGCGATCTGGAAATTCGCCCCCGCGCTCGCGGCCGGCAACACGGTCGTGTTGAAGCCCGCGGAGACCACCCCGATCACCACCGTGCGCCTGGCGGAACTGATCGCCGAGGTCCTCCCCAAGGGTGTCCTCAACGTGCTCACCGGTCCCGGGCGCCCCACCGGCGAGGCGCTGATCTCCCACCCCGACGTGGACATGCTCGCGCTCACGGGGTCGGTGGAGACCGGCAAGCACTTCGCGC
The DNA here is from genome assembly GCA_963747875.1 of uncultured Solirubrobacterales bacterium. GTDB lineage: Bacteria > Actinomycetota > Thermoleophilia > Solirubrobacterales > Solirubrobacteraceae > Palsa-744. The sequence continues at coordinate 1,834,989 of CAVVGU010000001.1, read as the reverse complement.
GCACCGCTGCGGAGACCCTCAAGCGCGTGCACCTCGAGCTCGGCGGCAAGGCCCCGGTGGTGGTGTTCGACGACGTCGGCATGGAGGCGGCGCTGGCGACGATCGCGGGTACCGGCTACTACAACGCGGGCCAGGACTGCACCGCCGCCACCCGCGTGCTCGCCGCGGAGGGCGTCTACGAGGACGTCGTCGCCGGCCTCGCCGAGCAGGCCCAGGGGCTCGTGCTCGGCGACACGCTCGCCCCCGACACCACCCTCGGCCCGCTCAACTCCGCGCGCCAGCGCGAGCGCGTGCAGGGCTTCCTCGAGCGCCGCCCCGCCCACGCCGAGCTCGTCACCGGCGGCCACGCCCCCGCGCGCCCGGGCTTCTATCTCGAGCCCACCGTGATCGCGGGCGCCGCGCAGGAGGACGAGCTGATCCAGCGCGAGATCTTCGGCCCCGTGATCACCGTCCAGCGCTTCAGCGACGAGGCCCAGGCGATCGCGTGGGCCAACGCCACCCGCTACGGCCTCGCCTCCTCGGTGTGGACCCGCGACGTCGGCCGCGCCCTGCGCGTCGCAAAGGCGCTGCGCTTCGGCTGCGTCTGGATCAACGATCACATCCCCCTCGTCTCCGAGATGCCCCACGGCGGCTTCAAGGAGTCCGGCTACGGCAAGGATCTCAGTGTCTACTCGCTGGAGGACTACACAGTCGTCAAGCACGTGATGGCCAGCCTCCAGTAGTCCGATGGGCGGCGCCTGGCTGCGTCCTCGATTGCTCGTGTGCTCACTACGCACACTTCGCTCACTGCGTCCTTGCCATGCTTGCCCCTCGGACTCCTGGAGACGCTGAAGACGGGGCCATCAGCGAGTTGTCTGCTACGGTCCTCAGACCGGGTGGCGAGGCCGCCCGCGAGGTTCTTGTCTTTGTTGGCGCTCATGAAGGTGCGCGGATGGGGCCAGTCGAATCTCCATCCGTATACAGGCGGCCTGCGGGTCGCCAGAAGGAGCAACACCAACATGAAGCAGCAAACGTTCGCCGATCTCGGCGTGTCCGAGATCGTCGCGAGTGAGCTCGCCAAGCGCGAGATCACCGAACCCTTCGCCGTTCAGCGCATGGTCATCCCCGACGTGCTCGCGGGCCACGACCTGCTCGCGAAGTCCCCCACGGGGTCGGGCAAGACGCTCGCCTTCGGGATCCCGATGGTGGAACGCCTGCACGGCACCGACGTGCGCCCCGCGGGGCTCGTGCTGGCGCCCACGCGCGAGCTCGCGATCCAGATCGTCGACGATCTGCGCGCGATCGCCCACTCCCGCGCGCTCTCGATCGCCCCGGTGTACGGCGGGGTGGGGATCGTCAAGCAGGGCCGGATCGCCGCGCGCGCCCACATCCTCGTCGCCACCCCGGGACGGCTACTGGATCTGATCGACCGCCGCGAGGTCTCGCTCGGGCGCGTCAAGCTGCTCGTGCTCGACGAGGCCGACCGGATGCTCGACATGGGCTTTCGCCCCGACGTCGAGCGGCTCGTGAAGATGACCGCCAAGGACCGCCAGACCCTGATGTTCTCGGCGACGCTCGACGGCGAGGTGGGCCGCATCGCCAACGCCTACACCTCCAACCCCCGCCGTCACGAGCACGCGGGGGTGGGCGGGGGCGAGTCGACCGAGGTGAAGGTGGAGCACCGCTTCGTGTCGGTCTCCCACGAGGGCAAGATCGCGCGGCTCGTATCCGAGCTGGGCGACTCCGAGCGTGGGCTCACGCTCGTGTTCGTGCGCACCAAGCGCGGCGCCGACCGGCTCGTGAAACGGCTCGCCGCGGGCAACGTCGAGGCGGTGGCGATGCACGGCGACAAGTCCCAGGCCCAGCGCGAGAAGGCGCTCGCGCGCTTCGAGTCGGGCGCCGTCGACACCCTCGTCGCCACCGACGTCGCCGCGCGCGGCATCGACGTGGCGGGCATCACGCACGTGATCAACTTCGACATCCCCTCCTCGCGCGAGGACTACGTGCACCGCATCGGGCGCACCGCCCGCGCGGGCGCCAGCGGCACGGGCATCACCTTCGTCCTCCACGATCAGGCCCGCGAACTGGTGAGCATGGTCAGCGACCTCGGCCTGCACCGCGAGCTCGAGCTGGGCGGGCTGCCGAGCGACGCCACCGGGCAGCGCGCAGGCCACCCCGCTCCGCGACGCACAAGGCGGGCGTCTAGGCGCGGCGGCCGAGCACTTGGAAGATCGAGGTGAAGCCCGTTGCGAAGCCGTTGCGGGCGGCGCGCAGGTAGAGGCGCCACACCCGTACCCGCTCGCCGCCGGCCAGGGCTTCGGCCTGAGCGAGGTTGGCGTCGAGGCGGGCGATCCACTCGGAGAGGGTGTCCACGTAGTCCTGGCGCAGGCCCTCCACGTGGGTGGGCTCGATGCCCGCGCGCTCCAGCGCGAGGAGCACGCGCGAGACGTGCAGGGGGGCGGCGTCGGGGAACACGTAGCGCTCGGAGAAGGGGCCCGCCTCGGGGTCGCCGTGGCGCAGGCGCGCGATACCGTGGTTGAGCAGCCGACCCCCAGGCTCGAGCAGCCCCGCGAGCTTCGCGGCGTAGACGTCGATCTGGTTGGCGCCGACGTGCTCCACCATGCCGATGCTCGCGATCGCGTCGTAGCGCTCGTTCGGGGGGAGGTCGCGGTAGTCGCAGAGGCGGATCTCCACGCGCTCCTCGAGGCCCGCCTTCGCCACGCGCCGGCGCGCGAGCTGCGCCTGGTTCTCGGAGAGCGTGATCCCCACCGCGGACACCCCGTGGCGGGAGGCGGCGTGCAGCACGAAGCTGCCCCACCCGCAGCCCACGTCGAGCAGGCGCTCCCCCTCCGCGAGGCCGAGCTTCGTGCATACCAGCTCCCGTTTGGCCAGCTGCGCGTCCTCGAGCGTGGTGGCGCCCTTGGAGAACACCGCGCAGCTGTAGGTCATCGAGGCGTCGAGGAACAGCTTGAAGAAGTCGTTGGAGACGTCGTAGTGGTGGCGCACCGCGCGCGCGTCGCGGGCGCGGCTGTGGCGGCGCCCCTGGGGGCGCAGCTCGCTCGCGGGAACCCGCGGGGGGCGCGTCAGGCCGCACGCCTGCAGCGCCGCGACGCTCAGGCGCACGCGCGTCGCTGGGTCGATCGCCGGCGCTTTGAAGCTGTCCAGCAGGCCGATCACGAGGTCGAGGTCGTCCGCTTCGAGCGCTCCCGCCGCGTACGCCCGCCCGAGGCCCAGCTGCCCCGGCGCGCGCAGCAGGTGGGCCACCGCTGTCGGCGAGCGCACTGTGAACACCGGTCCTCCCGGCACCGTTGGGGCGAGCTCGGTGCCGTCCCAGAAACGCAGCGCAAACGGGCGCTCCGGGAGCGCCCCCGCGAGCTCGCGGCGCAGCGGCTCAGTGCGCGCGAACGCCACCGCGTGTGAGGGTCGCTGTTCTGTCGGGTCGCTGCGCCATCATCTGTGTCGTTGCGACAGAGTAGAGCCCCGGTTGCTAGTTTGCCCGGTAGGACCCCAACATGACCAACACCCTCCTTCCCGACGCTGTGAACGAGCAGCAGCCCGGGCCAGACGACATCCAGAGGATCGTCCCCGGGCGGGACGACATCCAGCCTGCCGCCTTCGAGACGCTCGATCGAGTGCTCACGGGGCTGATCACCGTGGGGCCGATCCTCGCGCTGGGCTTCGTTGCGTGGCAGATGTGGGACGGGCTGCTGCGCCCCTCGGACCTGGTGGTGTTCGCGATCATGTACGTCCTCACCGGCCTCGGCATCACGGTGGGCTTTCACCGTCTCTTCACGCACCGCAGCTTCAAGACCTCCCCCGCGCTGCGCGGGGTCTTCGCGGTGCTGGGGTCCGCCGCGATCGAGGGCCCGGTGATCTCGTGGGTGTCCGACCACCGCAAGCACCACGCCTTCTCCGACCAGGATGGGGATCCCCACAGCCCCCACGTCGACCACGGCGTGGGCCTGCGCGGGGCGCTGCGCGGCCTCGCGCACGCGCACCTGGGCTGGCTGTTCATCCACACCGAGCGCGGCTCGCGCGAACGCTACGCCCCCGACCTGCTCGCGGACCCGGTGGTGTCGTTCGTGGACCGCACCTTCTTCGTGTGGGCGATCGGGGGGCTCCTCGCCGCCTTCGGCCTCGGCTACGCGATCGGGGGCACCTGGCGCGCGGGTCTCACCGGCCTGCTGTGGGGGGGCGCGGTGCGGATGCTCGTGCTGCACCACATGACCTACTCGATCAACTCGCTCTGCCACTTCTTCGGGCGCCGCGACTATGTCACGGGGGACCACTCCCGCAACCTCGCCTGGCTCGCGCTGCCGACCTTCGGCGAGGCGTGGCACAACAACCACCACGCCTTCCCCACCTCCGCCCGCCACGGCCTCAGCTGGCGCCAGCCCGACGTCTCCGCGCTCGTGATCCACACCCTGGAGCGGGTGGGGCTCGTGTGGGACGTCGTCAGCGTCGACGAGGAGCGCCGCGGACGCAAGCGGGCCTACGCTTAGCTGCATGGTCCCCACTCCCATCCCCTCCGTGCGCGAGATCCTCGCGCGGCGGACGGGGGAGGAGCTGCAGCTCAACGACCGCCACCTGAACCCCCAGCTGGGGCGCATCCTGCGCACGCTGGGGTTTGACAGGGTGTGGGTGGGGGGGGAGGGGGCGCACCTGATCGACAGCGCGGGCGAGCGCTACCTCGACCTCTTCGGGGGCTATGGGGTGTTCGCCATCGGGCGCAACCACCCCGCGGCGATCGCGGCGCTCGAGGAGGTGCTGGCGGCGCGCACGGGCAACCTGCCGCAGCTCGGGGTGACGCTGCTCAGCGGGGTGCTCGCCGAGCAGCTGCTCGCGCGGGCGCCCGCGAGCGTGGCGGCGATGGTGCCCGCGAACAGCGGCACCGAGGCGGTCGAGGCCGCGATCAAGATCGCCCGCGCCGCCACCGGGCGGGGCCGGATCCTGTTCGCCGAGCACGCCTTCCACGGGCTCACGCTCGGCTCGCTCTCGCTCAACGGGGACGAGCACTTCCGCGCGGGCTTCGGGCCGCTGCTACCCGGTTGTGAGCCCGTGCCGTTCGGCGATCTCGACGCGCTGGAGCGCGCCCTGGAGCGCGGGGACGTGGCCGCGTTCGTGGTCGAGCCCGTGCAGGGCAAAGGGGTCAACCTCCCTCCCGCGGGCTACCTCGCGGGTGCCCAGGCGCTCTGCCGCGGGGCGGGGGCGCTGTTCGTGTGCGACGAGGTGCAGACCGGCCTGGGGCGCACGGGGCGCTTCCTCGCGCTGGAGCACTGGGGCCTCGAACCCGACATGGTCTGTGTCGCCAAGGCGCTCTCGGGGGGCCTCGTGCCGATCGGCGCGGTGCTCGTCTCTCGCGCCGCCTTCGAGCGGGTGTTCGACGGGATGGAGCGGGCGGTGCGCCACGGCTCGACGTTCGGCGGCAACGATCTCGCGGCCGCCGCGGGGCTCGCGACGCTGCGGGTGCTCGAGCAGGAGGGGTTGGTGGAGCGCGCCGAGCGGATGGGGGCGCTGCTGCTGGAGCTCACGCGCCCGCTGGTGGAGCGCCACGCCGTGGTGCGCGACGTGCGCGGTCTCGGGCTGATGTGGGCGATCGAGCTCGGCCCCCCCGAGGGGCAGGTGGCGCGTGCCACGTGGAACGCGCTGGAGCGCGCCCAGCCCGGGCTCTTCTCGCAGCTGATAACCGTCCCCCTCTTCCACGAGCACCGCATCTTCTGCCAGGTCGCGGGCCACCGCATGAACGTCATCAAGGCGCTCCCCCCGCTCGTGATCGAGGAGTCGGAGATCCGCCGCTTCGCCGCCGCGCTGGAGACGGTGGTGGCCGCAGCGGAACGGATGCCCACGGCGCTAGCCCGCTTTGGAACGCGGGTAGTCCGCAATTTCGCCAGTACCCGCTAGCCTGCCGGGCTGCTGTGCTCGAACCCCGCTCGGATATCCGCAACGTCGCGATCGTCGCCCACGTCGACCACGGCAAGACCACCCTGGTCGACGCCATGCTGTGGCAGTCGGGCGCCTTTCGCGTCGGCCAGGACGTGGCTGAGCGGGTGCTCGACTCGATGGATCTGGAGCGCGAGAAGGGGATCACGATCCTCGCGAAGAACACCGCGCTGCACTACGCGGGGGTCAAGCTCAACATCGTCGACACCCCCGGCCACGCCGACTTCGGGGGCGAGGTCGAGCGGGGGCTGACGATGGTCGATGGGGTGCTGCTGCTCGTGGACGCCTCCGAGGGGCCCTTGCCGCAGACCCGCTTCGTGCTGCGCAAGACGCTCGAGGCGCGCCTGCCCGTGATCCTCGTGGTCAACAAGGTCGATCGCCCCGACGCGCGCGTCGCCGAGGTGATCGACGAGGTGTACGAGCTGTTCCTCGACCTCGACGCCGACGAGTCGCAGATCGACTTCCCGATCGTCTACTGCAACGCCAAGGCGGGGCGCGCCTCGCTCGAGTACGACGCCGCGAAGAGCGGCGAGGAGGCCGTTACCGGCACCGACCTCGCGCCGCTGCTCGATCTGCTGGTCGAGCACATCCCCGCGCCCACCCACGACCCCGAGCACCCCCTGCAGGCGCTCGTCACCAACCTCGACGCCTCCCCCTACGTGGGGCGCCTCGCGATCTGCCGCGTACGTAATGGGCGCATCCGCCGCGGCCAGCAGATCGCGTGGTGCCGCGCCGACGGCTCGATCTCGCGCGCGCAGGTATCGGAGCTGTACATCACCGAGGCGCTCGACCGCGTCGACGCCGCCGAGGCCGGGCCCGGGGAGATCATCGCGGTGGCGGGGATCGCCGAGGTCACGATCGGGGAGACGCTCGCCGATCCCGAGGACCCCCGTCCGCTGCCCGTGATCACCGTGGATGAGCCCTCGCTGTCGATCACGCTCGGCATCAACACCTCGCCGATGGCCGGCCGCGAGGGCTCGAAGGTCACCGCCCGGCAGCTGCGCGACCGCCTCGACGCCGAGCTGATCGGCAACGTCTCGCTGCGCGTGCTCCACACCGGCGGCGTCGGCTCGGAGTCGTGGGAGGTCCAGGGCCGCGGCGAGCTGCAGCTGGGGGTGCTCGTCGAGATCATGCGCCGCGAGGGCTTCGAGCTCACCGTCGGGCAGCCCCGCGTGCTCGAGCGCGAGATCGACGGCAAGCGCCACGAGCCGGTCGAGCGGCTCTCGATCGACGTGCCCGAGGAGTTCGTCGGCGTGGTCACGCAGATGCTCGCGCTGCGCAAGGGCCGCATGGAGCACATGACCAACCACGGCACCGGCTGGGTGCGGATGGACTACCTCGTGCCCGCCCGCGGCCTGATCGGCTTCCGCACCGAGTTCATCACCGAGACGCGCGGCACGGGGATGATGCACCACGTCTTCGACCGCTGGGAGCGCTGGGCGGGGGAGATGCGCACGCGCGCCTCGGGGGCCCTGATCGCGGACCGCCGCGGTGAGACCGTCCAGTTCGCGCTGATGAACCTGCAGGAGCGCGGCACCATGTTCGTCGGCCCCGGCGAGGAGGTCTACGAGGGGATGATCGTCGGCGAAAACGCCCGCTCGGAGGACATCGACGTCAACCCCGTCAAGGAGAAGCATCTGACCAACATGCGCTCCTCCACCTCGGATGTGCTCGAGCGGCTGATCCCCCACCGCCAGCTCACGCTCGACCAGGCGATGGAGTGGGTGCGCGAGGACGAGTGCGTCGAGGTGACGCCCAAGACGGTGCGCATGCGCAAGGTCGAGCTGGGTAAGACAGAGCGTATGAAGGCGGCGCGGATCCGGCGCGGGAAATGAGCCCCGCGTGGGAGCGATCGGGCAGGCCGATGTGCTCTGCCGTGCGGTGGATCGGGTGCGTCGGGGGCCGCCCCGCCTCGGCGGGTGCGGGCAGGCGCTGATGAGCGCGCCCGCCGAGGCGATCGCGGTCTCCGCCCTGCGCAAGAGCTACGGGGACGTGCAGGCCGTGCGGGGCATCGACGTGGCGATCGGAGTGGGGGAAACGGTCGCGCTGCTGGGGCCCAACGGGGCCGGCAAGTCGACGACGATCGATATGATCCTCGGTCTCTCCGAGCCCGATGGGGGCACGGTCTCGGTGTTCGGCGGCACACCCTCGGCGGCGGTCGACGCGGGCGAGGTGGGGGCGATGCTGCAGACGGGCGCGCTGATCCGCGACCTCTCGGTGGGGGAGCTGGTCGCGATGGTCGCCTCGCTCTACCCCGCGCCGCTCGACGTCGCGGAGGCGCTGGAGCTGACGGGATTGAGCGAGATCGCGGCGCAGCGCACGCAGAAGCTCTCGGGCGGGCAGACCCAGCGGGTGCGCTTCGCGGTGGCGCTCGTGAGCGACGCCAAACTGCTCGTGCTCGACGAGCCCACCGTGGCGATGGACGTGGAGGGCCGGCGCTCCTTCTGGACCACGATGCGCGAGCTCGCCGCCCGCGGCAAGACGATCCTGTTCGCCACCCACTACCTCGAGGAGGCCGACGCGTACGCCGACCGCGCGGTGCTGATGGCCCACGGCCAGGTGGTCGCTGACGGCCCCCCCACGGAGATCAAGGCGATGGTCGGCACCCGCACGATCCGCGCCACGCTCCCCGGCGCGGACCTCGACGCGCTCGCAACGCTGCCCGGCGTCAGCGGCGCCGATCGCCGCGGCGAGGCGATCGTGCTGAGCTGCGCGGACTCCGACGCCGCGATCCGCGCGCTGCTCGCGGCGTACCCCGACGCGCGCGACATCGAGATCGCCGCCGCGGGCCTCGAGGAGGCGTTCCTGCAGTTGACCGCGGATGACGCCGAGGTCCCGGCGGGCGGGCCGGCCGGTTCGCAGGCCGCGGCGTTCCCGGGAGTGGGCCTGTGAACATCGCGTTCGCACGATGTGGCGCGCCGAGCGGGGCCCCACGTGGGCCGTCCGCCACGGGGAGGCGGGGTCGATGAACGCACTCGCCTACACCCGCTACGAGCTCCTGCGCACGTTTCGCAACCGGCGCTTCTTCATCCTCTCGCTGGGCTTTCCGCTGGTCCTCTATCTACTGATCGCGGGCCCACAGCGCAACAACCACAACCTTGCCGGCACCGGTCTCTACGCGCCGCTGTACTACATGGTCGGGATGGTCTCGTTCGGGACGATGAGCGGGATGCTCTCGAGCGGCGCGCGCATCGCGGCCGAGCGCGCGGTCGGCTGGAACCGCCAGCTGCGCATCAGTCCGCTCTCCACCCGCGCCTACCTGCGCGCGAAGGTCCTCACCGCGTACATGATGGCGCTGCTCACGATCCTCGTGCTGTACATCTCCGGCGCCGCGCTCGGGGTCAGCCTGCCAGCCTCGGACTGGGTGAAGATGACCGTACTGATCCTAGTCTGCCTAATTCCGTTCGCCGCCCTGGGGATCGCGGTCGGCCACATGCTCACCCCCGACTCGATCGGCCCCGCGGTGGGCGGCGGCGTCGCGCTGCTCGCGTTCCTCGGCGGCACCTGGTTTCCGATCCCCAGCCACGGCTTCCTGCACGTGGTCGGCCAGCTGCTGCCCTCCTACTGGCTGGTGCAGGCCAGTCACGTCGCCCTCGGCGGCCACCCCTGGCCCGCGAAGGCGTGGATCGTGATCGCGGCGTGGACGGTGCTCTTCACCGCGCTCGCGCGGCGCGCCTACCGGCACGACACCGGGCGCGTGTAGGTAGTCGCTGCCAACTGATAATAGGTGACGCAGTGTACGCTTATGGCCTTGACATTTGCGACGCGTTGGGTTATTGTCGTCCTTAGGTCGGTGGTCCCTTTGACGGGACGCCAGTAAACATAGGGTCTAGTTGTGGTCATACCACTTGTGGTTGACGGCAAGCGCTCGCAGGGTGAATGTTGGTATCGGGAGAGGGCTGGATCGGAGCGATGAGGGAGTTGTTCTACGTGGTTTCTGGAGGGAGATACGTATCGGGGATGCACGCCGCTAGCGGCGGGCCCGTAGCTAGATGCGGCAGCAGCCTGCCGCATCTCTCTCTCTCTCTCTCTCTCTTGCCTTCTAGGGCAAGCCGCTAGAACTCGTCGTTCGGCGCGCTCGCGCCGCCTGTTCTTCCCCCACGCGGGGGAGGGGCACTCTGCGGCCCGGGTTCTGGGCTCTGCGGCCTGGGTTCCCGGCCGTCGCGCGGTGGGCGCATGGGGGGCAGCGTGATGTCTGCGCGTCGCCATGCTGCCTCGGCCTCGACAGTGAGTCTCGCGCCGCCGCGCGCGCGTCCGGGTAGCCCAGGGGCTTGGGCAAGAAGGCTGCCCTCGCGTCACGGGCTGCCGAGCAACCGCGTGGAGGAGATCCAGCGGCTGCGGCTGCTCAGCGCGGCGGCGACGGTGATCGACGAGGTCGGCTACGAGCGTGCCTCGGTCGCGCTTGTGACATCGCGGGCGCGGATCTCGCGGCGCACGTTCTACGAGCTGTTCACCAACCGCGAAGAGCTGCTCGCGGCATTGCTAGAGGACACGGTCGCACAGGTAGAGCGGGAGCTCGCGGCGGCGGGCCTGGAGGGTCTCGGGTGGCGAGAGCGCGTGCGCGGCGGCCTGTGGGTAATCCTCTCGTTCCTGGATCGCGAGCCGGCGCTCGCGCGGGTCTGCGTGGTGCAGGCATTGCGTGGCGGCACCGCGGTGTTGGAGGCCCGGGAGCGGCTGCTGGGGCGCATCGCCGCGGTTCTCGACGAAGGCCGCACAACGGGCGCGCGGGGTGGTGAGTGCTCGCGGCTGACCGCGGAGGGCCTCGTCGGCGCGACGTTCGGGATTGTGCACGGGCGGCTGTTGCGTGGGGAGCGGGGGTGTCTGAGCGACCTGTTCGGGGAGCTGATGGGGATGATCGTGCTGCCCTACATGGGTCCGGGCGCCGCGCGGCGTGAGCAGGCGCGGCCGGTGCCGGGGGCGCGCTCGTCCTCGCGGGGTGAGCGGCTTGGGGGTGTCGATCGCCGCGAGGATCCCTTGGGGGGTGTGCAGATGCGTTTGACGTATCGCACGGCGCGGGTGTTGGAGTGCATCGCGCAGTGCCCGGGTGCGAGTAACCGTGTGGTCGCTGAACGCTCGGGGGTTACAGACCCGGGTCAGATTTCGAAGCTGCTGGCGCGCCTGAAGCGCCTCGGCTTGACGGTGAACTCGGGTGCGGGGCACGCCAAAGGTGAGCCCAACGCGTGGGCGCTGACCCCGAAGGGCCAGCAGGTCACCGAGAGCATCCGCGTGCAAAGTGCCCCCCACGAACGGCGGGCTGCGTGATGCCAAGGGCGCGCTCACCCATCTCCACAAGGGCGTGGGTGCTCCCCGCGCATGCGGCGCGTGGACGGAGCCTGCCCCGCCGCAACGACTTCACAACATCAACCAAGGAGACAAGGTGACATCCACAGCGCACATCGCGAAGCTCGCCGTCGCACCGAAGACCGGTCGCTTCGCGTCGCTCCGTGGGCTGCTCACGGGCAACGGCGGTGGTCTGTCAAAAATCAGTTTCAACCAAGCAGGTCAGGCTCGTTCCCTCGTGGTCCTCTGTGCGCTTGCCGGCCTCTTCGCGCTCGCCACCGCCGCCATCGCCCAGGCCGCACCTCCGGGGCTCATCTCTGATGGCAGCTTCAGCGCGGTCACCTCGTATCCGTCTGGCATCGCGGTTGATCAGTCCAGCGGCGATTTGTACGTCGCGGGTCTATCCAGTCCTTCAGGAGCCCCCGTCGATGACAAGTTGGATGCTTCGGGCAAGCTGATCTCGCCTCCTTCGCCATTTGGGGAAAACTTCAACGCCGGCGCGGCCGTGAATCCCACCAACGGGGACCTGTACGTCTTGAACTTGTTTGGCTCGATCAACATCTATGACCCGAACAGCGGCGCGCTGCTTTCATCGTTTCCGGTGAGCGTATCTGGTGGCATCGCCGAACGGCTGCTGCAGATCGCCACGGACGCGGCGGGCGATGTCTATGTGCCCGAGCCGCTCCAGGAAACGGGCTCGGGCACGGCGCCCAATGATGAAGTGCACGAGTACAGTCCAAGCGGGACGCTCTTGAATACGTTTACCGGGTCGGGCGCGGGCACGCTGAAGGAACCTACAGGCGTAGCTGTTGACTCCTCTGGGAATCTTTGGGTCGCCGATCGCGGCGACGGTCGCATCGAGGAGCTCAGCCCAGCCGACGTGCCGATCGATGAAATCAAAAGTGAAGGTGTCTCTTCGGTCGCGCTCGATGGCCACGGCGAGGTGTTCGCGATCGCGAAGAACGAAAGAGACTCTTGCGGCACGTTTACGCCGCCGTGCTCTCATCTCATCGAGTATGACTCCGCCGGTGCCCAGATCGCCGATGTCGGCGCCGGCAACTTTGGATCCGAAACCGGCAGCCTGCCCGACATGGTCGCGGTCAACGAGTCGAGCGGTCGTGTATATGTGACGGATGGCAGCGCCCAGCAAACAGAAAACAAAGATCTGGTCTGGGTCTTTGGGGCGCCGATCGCGCCTGCTGTCGACAACGAGCTGACCGCCGAAGTGAGCACCTCCGAAGCGAAGCTCGGAGCGCTCATCGACGCGGGCGGGATCGAGACGAGTTATCGCTTTGAATACGGCATGACGAGCGCGTACGGTCATTCGACGCCATTTCCCGAAGGCAGCGTGGGGGAAGGCATCAGCGCACATGCCGTGTGGGCTGCGGCGAGTGGACTGGCGCCGGGCACGACCTACCACTATCGCGTGGTAGCGAGCAATGAACTTGGGACGGTCGCCGGCCCCGATCAGATATTCACGACGGAGGCCGCTGTGCGGGCGGAGTGCCCGAACGAACAGTTGCGCGTAGGTTTCTCGGCCAAGCTGCCCGACTGCCGCGCCTACGAGTTGGCAACGCCGCCCGTCAAGAACTCGGCGGAAGTCGAATCCGCCGGTGGGACGGCAGCCGCCGACGGCAACGCGGTCTGGTTCCTCACAAGCGATCCGCTGCCCGGCGCGACAGCCGGTGGGGATTTTTATGTGGCGACGCGTGGAGCTGGCGGTTGGGGCTCGGAAAACATTCTTCCACTGGCGGCGTATTCAGGGATCGCTTGTATCAGGGCCGACGAAGCGGTGGGGTTTTCGAGCGATCTGTCGAAGGCGATCGTAAGCGTTGGTCTATTGAGTCGCGCCTCGTCAGGCTCCTCGTCAGCCTTCAACTTCTATGAATCATGCAACGCGGAAGGCATGCAAGTCGTAAAAGGCGAACCGGTGGGTTATCTGAACCTGTTGTTGCGGGATGACGCCACCGGTTCCTATCGTCTGATCAACACCCCTCCGGCGGGAGTCACGCCTGCTGACGCTTTCTTTCGTGGTGCCTCCGCGGACTTTAGTCACGTGGTTTTCAGCGAGTCGGCGCCGCTGGCGGAAGGCGCGCAGTACGGCGTCGAAAACCTGTACGAATGGGATGAAGGCACTGTGCGTCTGTTGAGCGTGCTGCCCACCGGCGCACCGGTGGCGGGGGAATCGTTTGCCTCGATCTCTGCCGAAGGTTCGCATATTCTCTTTAATTACGGTGGTGGCATGTATGACCGCATCGATGGCCAACGCACCGTCCAGGTCGACGAATCCCAGGGTGGGTCGAGCTCGAGCGGCGGCGGCTTCCTCGAGACGGTGAGCGCCGAAGGTCAGAAGATCATTTTCACCGACGAAGGCAGGCTCACGCCCGACTCAACTGCCGAACCGGGCGAACCGGACCTCTATGAGTGTGTTTTGCCGGAAGGCGCGAGTAAGTGCGAGTTGAGCGACCTGACGGTTGCCAAGGCGGGCGAACACGCTGACGTCACCCACGTGGATCCGCTCGGGAGCAAAGAGGGCTCCTATGTGTACTTCACCGCCCGGGGGGTGCTGGCGAGCAACACGAGAGAATTCACGGACAGCAGGGGCAACAAAATCGTCGAAGGGGCCCAAAGTGGTCAGAACAATATTTACCTGTCGGATGGTAAGACGACGACGTTCATCGCCATCGCCAGGCCCGCGCCGGTTGCTGTTGACGTAGACAATGGTGAAGGGCTGGTCTCGCCGGATGGCACATGGCTCGCGTTCACATCGACCGCCAGTCTGACGGGCTATGAAAATACAAAGCCGGACGGCATAGCGGCCCAGGAGATCTTCCTTTACAGCATGTCCTCAAATCAGCTTGTCTGCGTGTCGTGTCATCCCAACGGTGCAGCTCCCGAAGGTGACGGAGGGTACGATCAAAGCAGTCCGTCGGACGGTGGCCGCGTCTTCTTCCAGGGTGAAGCGTTGGTGCCATCCGATACGAATGGTCGGGAAGATGTCTATGAGTATGAGGGTGGACAGGTGTATCTCATCTCGAGTGGCACGAGTTTGAGTGGATCGTTCTTGGTCGGTGAGAGTGAAAGCGGCGATGACGTTTTCTTCCGCTCGCGCCAGCAACTCGTGCCGCAGGACACCGAGGAAGAAGGGCAGGTGATCTACGATGCGCGCGTGGACGGCGGCCTTGCGGCTGCGTCTTCGCCGCCGCCGTGTGCTACGGCCGACTCGTGCCGTACGTCGGCCTCGCCGCAGCCCTCGATCTATGGTGCGCCGTCGAGTCAGACGTTCTCGGGTGCAGGGAACCTGACGCCGTCTGCTGAAGTGGGGCCGAAGAGCAAGGCGAAGCCCAAGCGGCCGAAGGGCAAGGTGAAGCCCAAGAAACAGAAGGTGTGTAGTCACAACGTGCATAAGCGTGCCCGCTGCGCCTCGCAGATGCGTCGAGCGGCAACGAAAGCCAAGTCCCACAAGGGGGGTAAGTGATCATGAGGACCGCTTTCTTTGACGGGGCTCGTTCCCGGGCGGCGCTGTCGGGCCTTGCGTTCGTCGCTGCCGTGAGCTTGTGGCTGTCGTCGGGTAGCGCCCGGGCGTTTGCTGCCGGTGAAGCTCACCCCTTCCTGTCCGGCTTTGGTCGCTCCGCGACGGAAACGTTCTCGAACCCGAACGGGATCGCGATCGATGAATCAACCGGTGACGTGTACGTTGCCGACATCGGTACTGATACGGTTTACAAGTTTGACGCCAGGGGCAATCCGGTCAACTTCTCGGCGCTGGGGTCCAACGCGCTGGTCGGCGCCGCCACTCCGGCTAAATCGTTCTCCTTTCCTGAAGTCCCGGATACCCCGGCCGCGATCGTCGTTGACAACTCAGCCAATCCCTCGGACCCATCTGCGGGGGATCTGTACGTGATGGACGCGGGCCACGGCGTGATCGACAAGTTCAGCTCCAGCGGCGAATACATCAGCCAGATCGCCGGCTACGTCCCGGAGCCGGACCTTCCCCCGGTGCGCGGCACTCATAACGAATTGCTGGGATTGGGCGTCGCTGCAAGCGGCATCCTCAAGGTAGAGGTGAGCGCCGGAGGCAACGGAGTCGACATCGCTCCGACCGCCGAAGTCGTAGTCGTCGAGTACGACGACTCGCTGGCGAACGGTCGGCTGGCGGTTCAGCACAACATCAACGCCACCGAAAACGACACAGGTGTGCCCAGTGAATTCGGCGCATTGCAGGCTCACGGTTTCACTGTCAGTCCGAGCGGCGATGACTATCTGCTTTATGAAGGGTGCTCGTGCGCGGTGAAGTTCGGCCAGCAGCTGTCAGGGCTCGGCCGCGTCGACAACAGTGGATCCGGCGACGTCGCCGCCGCCGTCGACCCCGCGACCGGCCATCTCTACGTAGACGGCCAGTCGTTCGTCGCCGAGTGGGACACCAGTGCAATGAGCGGGAGTGGATTCTCTGCAGGTGAATATGTACGCGCAGGAACGGCGCTCGTCTCGAGTTTCGGTTCGCCGCAGCTCTCGAGCTCCGCTGGCGAGGGTGGGATCGCTGTCAACGGCTCAACCGGCGATCTCTATATTTCCAACCCGGCCGACGGCACGGTGCAGATCTTCGCCAGTGATGCCCCCGCGGTGAGTGCCGGCGTGCCCACGAACATCGCCAAGGAAAGCGCGACGTTGAACGCTACGGTGAACCCGCGTGGCGAAGCGCTCAGCTCCTGTGAGTTCGAATACGGCGTAGCCGACGGGTTCGGGCAGGTCTCAGGCGAACACTACGAACGCAGCGCGCTCTGCAAACCGGCTGCCGGCGGAATCGGCGTTGCTGGACCGGTGCCGGTCTCCGCGGACATCGAAGGTCTCACGCCCGGTTTGCTCTATCGCTTCCGTGTGACTGCCGCTAACGCGGATGGTTCGAGTGAAAGCAGTGGTCTGCTGGCGACTGCAAGTGTGGGCTTCGGCGTGAAGGATTTTGAAGTCTCGTTTTTGAATGAAGATGGAAGTCCCGATACGCAGGCCGGCTCGCATCCGTACGAAATGATCGTCAACATCATTTTCAACTCGCACTTCCTGCGCGAGGAATCCAATGCCGACTCGCGCTACATTCAAGACCCTGCGGGCACCCTGAAGGATCTCGTCGTCGACCTGCCCCCCGGACTGGTCGGCGACCCGAACGCGACGGCCAAGAAGTGCAACTTGAGGGAGTTGGGCGAAGGAGCACACGGTGTACTCTGTCCTCCTGAATCGGTCGTCGGCCATCTGCATATCGAATACAGCAGCCACATACACTATGGTGGATATAAGTTCAACGAACCGGTCTACAGCATCGTGCCCCCCCACGGCGTGGCTTTGCAGCTCGGCACGAATTATGTCGGTACGATGTTGTACATCAATAATGGAGTGCTTGCCGGAGGCGACTACCCGATACAGGCGACGATCATCAATGCTCCGCCGGAAGCCCCCGTGCTCGGTAGCGCGCTGAGGGTGTCCGGAGTGGTGGGCAGCGGTACGAGCCGCAAAGCCTTCCTGACCCTTCCGACTGGTTGTCATGGTCCGCTGCGCTCGACGATCTCGATCGATTCCTACCAGAATCCCGGTCACTGGGTCGGAATCAACACCGTCACGCGCAACTCCGCGGGCACGCCCGTGTCGCTGACGGGATGTTCGAAGCTCGAGTTCCCGCCGGAAATCAGCGTCGCGCCGGACAGCAGCAACGCCAGCACGTCCTCGGGGCTGACGGTGAACGTCCACGTTCCACAGAACGCCGCGTTGAACCCCGACGGCTTGGCGGAGTCCTCGCTCAGGGACACGACGGTGACGCTCCCCGAAGGCGTTGCGATCAACCCGTCGGGTGCGGATGGCCTTGAAGCGTGCACGTCTGAAGCGAGTGCGTTGCCTGAGGGTGCGCTCGGGAGCCCCGGCGATCAGATCGGCTACAAGGGCCATGAAGAACTGAACGCCGAATACGAACCGGGCGTGAAGTGGAGCACGTTCACGCCGGAACTGGCGAGCCTGCTTGCGCCGGGGACCAACTTCTGCCCGAACGGGTCGAAGATTGGGACCGTGAAGATCAAGACGCCGCTGCTCGAACACGAAGTGGAAGGCGCCGTCTATCTGTCAGCGCAGGACAACAACCCGTTCGGGAGTCTCGTCGCGATGTACATAGTCGCGGAAGACCCGTTTTCGGGGAGTTTGATCAAGCTTGCGGGCGAAGTGTCGCTGAACCCGGATACAGGGCAGATCGTGACGACGTTCAAGAACACGCCCGACGTGCCGTTTGAAAACCTCGAACTGCACTTCTTCGGCGGCGAACGCGCGCCGCTGGCGACACCCTCCCATTGCGGGACGTACACCACGACCGCGGTCTTCACGCCGTGGGACGGCAACGGCCCCGTGACCTCGGAATCGTCGTTCAACATCGAACACGGTCCGCACGGCGGCCCGTGCCCGGGTGCGAGCCTGCCGTTCGACCCGAGTGTGAACGCTGGTGCTACGAACATTCAGGCGGGTGCGTTCTCGCCGTTGACGGTGACGGTGAACCGTAAAGACGGCGAACAGAACCTCAAGTCTCTGGAAGCGAAACTACCGCCGGGCCTGTCCGGTGTGCTGAGCGGTGTCGAACTGTGCCCAGAACCGCAGGCCAACGAAGGGTTGTGCGGGGAAGGGAGCAAGGTCGGGGAGGCGACGATCGGTGTCGGGGTCGGCAACGACCCGTTCACGGTCACCGGGGGAAGGTTCTATCTCACGGGCCCCTACAACGGGCACGGTGCCTGCACGGTCGGTGAAGCTGGGTGTGCGCCGTTTGGGTTGACGTTCGAGGTGCCCGCGAAGGCCGGCCCGTTCGACCTCGCGAACACCAAGAACAACCATCCCGCGTGCGACTGCGTGATCGTCAGGGGCAAGATCGAACTGGACCCGCAGACCGCAGCGATCACGATCACCTCCAACCCCCCGGGCACTCCGGACTCGATCCCGACGAGCATCGAAGGGATCCCCCTGGAAATCCAGCACGTCAACGCCACGACCACACGTGGGGACTTCCAGTTCAACCCGACGAACTGCTCGAAGATGGCGCTCACCGGCACCGTGCAGCTGAGCGAAGGCGGATCGAGCACGATCTCAACGCCGTTCCAGGTCACCAACTGCGCCGCGTTGAAGTTCGAACCGAAATTCTCGGTCTCCACGTCGGGCAAAACGAGCAAAGCGAACGGGGCGAGCCTGACCGCGAAGCTGACCTACCCGAACGTGCCCCAGGGCACCGACGCGGACATCGCGAAGGTCAAAGTCGAACTCCCCAAGCAGCTCCCGAGCCGCCTGACGACACTGCAGAAGGCGTGCACGGACAAACAGTTCGCGGCCAACCCGGCCGCGTGTCCCGCGGAATCGAAGATCGGCTACGCGACCGTGCACACCCCGTTGATCCCGGTCCCGCTGCAGGGCCCCGTGATCTTCGTCAGCCACGGCGGCGAAGCGTTCCCGAGCCTGACGATGGTGCTGCAGGGCTACGGCATCACAATCGACCTCGTCGGTACGACGTTCATCAGCAAATCGGGGGTCACCAGCACAACGTTCAAGACCGTCCCCGACCAGCCGTTCTCGAGCTTCGAACTGACGCTGCCCCAGGGCAAGTATTCCGCGCTCAGCGCGAACGGCAACCTCTGCAACAGCAAACTCACGATCCCCACCGAATTCATCGCCCAGAACGGCGCGGAGGTCCACCAGGGCACGAAGATCGCCGTCACGGGCTGCGCGAAGCACAAGGCAAAGAAGGCCCGCAAACATACGAAGCGCGGCAGGCATAAACACAAGCCGCGGAAGCGGTAGAGCCCAGGCGGCGCGCCCTCGGTCTGGCGGATGCACCGACAAGGCCGGCTTGCCCCTGGCGATCGTGCGCCAAGTCATATGATAATAGGTGACGCGGTAGCACGGTAGCTGGAGTGGCGGGCGGTGCGCGGCGGCTCAAAGCGTGCCGTGGGACTGTCTGGGTCCGCTGCGCTGGGGGCGGGAATCGCTAGGCGCAAAGCCGGTTCCGGAGTGCGGTGGTCGGTCTTCGTGGGGCTTCGGGGTCGTGGTGGTGCAGGGGGTTGCGGGCTTGGGCCCTTGACATTTGCGACGTGGTGGGCTAATGTCGTCTCTAGGTCGGTGGTCCCTTCGGCGGGGCGCCGGTAAACATAGGGTCTAGTTGTGGTCATACCACCTTGTGGTTGACCCCATAGCGCTCGCAGGGTGAATGTCGGTATCGGGAGAGGGCTGGATCGGAGCGATGAGGGAGTTGTTCTACGTGGTTTCTGGAGGGAGATACGTATCGGGGATGCACGCCGCCAGCGGCGGGCCCGTAGCTAGATGCGGCAGCAGCCTGCCGCATCTCTCTCTCTCTCTCTCTCTCTTGCCTTCTAGGGCAAGCCGCTAGACCTCGTCGCTCGGCGCGTTCGCGCCGGCCGTTTTCCCCCCACGCGGGGGAGGGGCATTCCGTGACCCGACTCGGCGGTGTGTGGGGGGTGGCGTGATGGCCGCGCGTCGTCATGCTTCCGCGGCGGGGGTGGGTCTTGCGCTGCCGCGGGCGCGTCCGGGTAGCCCGGGGGCGTGGGGGCGGAGGCTGCCCTCGCGTCATGGTCTGCCGAGCCGCCGCGTGGAGGAGATTCAGCGGCTGCGGCTGCTCAGCGCGGCGGCCGTGGTGATCGACGAGGTCGGCTACGAGCGCGCCTCGGTCGCGCTTGTGACCGCGCGGGCGCGGATCTCGCGGCGCACGTTCTACGAGCTGTTCACCAACCGCGAAGAGCTCCTCGCGGCCCTGTTGGAGGACACGGTCGCGCAGATAGAGCGGGAGCTGGCGGCGGCGGGCCTGGAGGGTCTTGGGTGGCGTGAGCGGGTGCGTGGGGGCCTGTGGGTGATTCTCTCGTTCTTGGATCGCGAGCCGGCGCTCGCGGGGATCTGTGTGGTGCAGGCGCTGCGCGGCGGCACGGTGGTGTTGGAGGCCCGCGAGCGGCTCCTGGGGCGCCTGGCGGCGGTGCTCGAGGAGGGCCGCACGGCGGGCGCGCGGGGGGGAGAGTGCACCGGGCTGACCGCGGAGGGCCTCGTCGGTGCGGCGTTCGGGATCGTGCATGGACGGCTGTTGCGTGGGGAGCGGGGGCGGCTGACTGGTCTGTTTGGGGAGTTGATGGGGATGATCGTGCTGCCCTACATGGGGCCGGGTGCGGCGAGGCGTGAGCAGGCCCGGCCGGCGCCGGGAGCGCGCTCGTCCTCGCGGAGTGAGCGGCTTGGGGGTCTCGATCGCCGCGAGGATCCCCTGGGGGGTGTGCAGATGCGCTTGACGTATCGCACGGCGCGGGTGCTGGAGTGCATCGCGCAGTGCCCGGGTGCGAGCAACCGCGTGGTCGCTGAGCGCTCGGGGGTCTCTGACGCGGGCCAGATCTCGAAGCTGCTGCGGCGCTTGGAGCGCCTGGGGTTGATGGTGAACTCGGGTGCGGGGCACGCCAAAGGCGAGCCCAACGCGTGGGCGCTCACACCGCTGGGCTGCCGGGTCGCGCAACGGCTGCGCGTCGGCGAGGAGACCGGCAGAAAAGACCGCCGCCAAGCCTTATTAGCCAACCGTACGACCAAGGAGACAAGGTGAACCTCACAGAGCACACCGCGAAGCCCGTTGTCACGCCGAAGATCGGGCGCTTCGCGACGCTCCGTGGGCTCCTCCACGCCAAAGGGAGTAGTGCGCCCACGCGCAGCCTGATTGCCACCCCACTGGTCCTCCTCTGCGCTCTGCTCACGCTCTCCGTTGGTGCCGCCCAAGCCGAACCTCCCAAGCTGATCTCCTACGGACAGTTCAGCGCGCACGAGCCGAACGCGGTTGGTGTCGCTGTGGAAGGCTCTGGAGACCTGTTCGTGTCGGGTCTCCGAGGGGAAGGGTATGATCCCTCGCCGGTGGTCAAGTTCGATCCTTCGGGCAGTTTCCTCTCGCCGCCGTCCCCGTTTGGGTCTGGGTATTACTCGGGTGTTGCGGTGAATCCGGCGAACGGCGACGTGTACGTGCTCGGCCAAGAATCAATCGGCCTATTCACGCCGCCCACGCCCACGATGATCTTCGTCTACGACCCCAACACGGGCGCGTTGCTGTCGTCGTTTGAAGTGCCCGCGCCACGCAATTTCTTTGGCTTCTGGACAGACGTGCAGATTGCGGCCGACTCGGCCGGCAATGTCTATGTGCCTGAGCCGCTCAAGAAGCAGGAAAAGAGTCCGCTGGGATCGGGCGAATATGAATATGTAGCCAATGATGAAGTGCTCGAGTACAGCCCGAGCGGCACGCTGCTGAAGACGTTCACGGGCTCCGGTGCGGGTGCGCTCAAGGAACCGACCGGAGTCGCGGTTGACTCCTCCGGAAACCTGTGGGTGGCCGGCAACAACAGGATCGTGGAGCTTAATTCCAGCGGTGCGCCTGTAGAAGTAAACGGCAAGCCGGTGGAAATCGAAAGCGAAGGCGTGTGGTCCGTGGCACTCGACGGGCATGGGGACGTGTTCGCGGTCGTCGAAAACAACGCGGACCCGTGCGGCGAAATCAACACGGAAGGGTGTACCCATCTCGTCGAGTACAGCTCGGAAGGCAGGCAGCTAGCCGATGTGGGGGCCAGCCATTTCGGCATCCCCAATATAACCCTCAAAACGCAACGCTTCTTCAACATGGTCGCGGTGAATCAAGCGGACGGGCGTGTATACGTGACCGACGGCCACAAAGAAACCATCTGGGTGTTCGGGCCTCCCGTCGCGCCTGTGGTCGGCCGGGAGTTCACCGCCGAAATCGGTGTCTCCGAAGTGAAGCTCGGCGCGCTCGTGAACCCCGGGGGCATCCAGACGAGCTACCGCTTCGAATACCTCACCGAAGCGGCATTCCAGGCCAACGGGAACAGCTTCTCCGGTCCCGAACACGCGATCTCGGCCCCATTTCCCGAAGGCAGCGTCGGTGAAGGACTGGAATCGCGCGCGGTGTGGGCGTCCGCGAGCGGCCTCGCGCCCGGCACGACCTACCACTACCGCGTCGTCGCCACGAACGAACTTGAACTCCACGGGGTCTATGGCCCCGACCAGACCTTCACCACGCTGACCGCCGAGCAGGCGGCGTGTCCCAACGAAGAACTGCGCGGCGGGTTCGCCGCAAGGCTGCCCGACTGTCGCGCCTACGAGCTCGTGACGCCGCCGCCCAAGAACTCATCCCAGTTCGATGGTCGGGCAGACATGGTGTACGAAAGCACGGTCGCCGCGGATGGCGAAGCGATCACGCTCCGCGCCACGGAACCGCAACCGGGCGCGCCCAGCGGCGGCGAACAATACGTGGCGACGCGTCACACGGACGGCTGGATCGCGGAAGACATCATGCCGCTCGAATCCTATGACGGGGTGGACTGCCAGGACTACCAACCTGTGTACGCCTACTCAGATCAGCTCACCAGGGACGTGATGGTGGCTGGTGGAGGGTCAAGCGCGTCTGAGTCGGACAACGAAATCGGCCCGGAAGTGTGCAACCCCAAAGGCCGTCAGGTTGTCGGCGGCGAACCGGTGGGCCACGAAAATCTGCTGGTGCGCGACAATGCGACCGGCGGCTACCAGCTCGTCAACGTCCCGCCGCCGGGGGTGACGCCCGGCGACGCGCACTTCCAGGCCGCCTCCGCGGATCTCAGCCGTGTGTTCTTCACGGAGGCCTCGCCCCTGGCCGAAGGCGCGACCTACGGCGTCGAAAACCTGTACGAATGGGATGAAGGCGCACTGCGGCTGGTGAGCGTGCTGCCGGACGGCACGGCGGTCCCCGGATCGATTGCGGCAAGTCTGGGGAGCACCGCACACGAAAGGGTCGTCGCAAGCGACGGCTCGCACGTCCTCTTCATCTACGGCGGCGCGCTCTATGACCGGATCGGCGGGCAGCGCACCGTCCAGGTCGACGAAAAACAGGGTGGGTCGGGCGTCGCCGGCGGCGGCTCCTTCAAGGCCGCCAGCGCCGACGGTTCGAAGGTCTTCTTCCTCGACGAAAGCAAGCTCACGGCCAGCTCGACCGCGGCCGCGGGCGAACCTGACCTGTACGAGTGCGCGCTGCCTGAAGGCGCGAGCAAATGCGAATTGACCGACCTCACGGTCGCTGCGGGGAGCGAACACGCCGACGTTCAGCGCGTCACACCGCTCGGCTCCCATGACAGCTCTTACGTCTACTTCGTCGCCAAGGGCGTGCTGGCGTCCAACACGAGGGAATTCACGAACAGTGAAGGCAAGACCGTCGTCGAAGGCGCGCAGGCCGGGAAGCAGAACCTGTATCTGTGGAACGGCAAAGAGACGACGTTCATCGCCTCCGGCGGCGAAGTTGGCGAACGTGACATCGAACAGACCTCGCCCGACGGCAAGTGGCTCGCGTTCGAATCGAGGGAAAGCCTGACCGGTTATGACAACGGATCCGCCAGGGAGCTCTTCCTGTACAGCGCCGGATCGGGCGGGGCCGGCCCATTGGCCTGCGCCTCGTGCAACCCCACGGGCGAAACTGCGATCGCAGAAGGCGGCGTGGTGGGGCCGCACTCGAAATCCAAGGGAGAAAGTCACGGAGTCTTCCGGACGCGGCATCTGCTCACGAACGCCGGTCAAGTCTTCTTCGAGACGCGGGAAGCGCTGGCGCCCTCCGATACGAACGGCCAGCTCGACGTCTACGAGTACGAGGGTGGCCATGTGTACCTGATCTCGAGCGGCGCGAGCTCCTTCGGATCGATCCTGGAGGGAGCGAGCGAAAGCGGCTCTGACGTGTTCTTCAGGTCGAACCAGGCGCTCGTGCCGCAGGACCACCAGGAAGGAATGATCGTCATCTACGACGCGCGCGTCGCGGGTGGCCTCGCCGAACCGTCCTCCCCGCCGGCGTGCACGACCGCCGACGCCTGCCGTGCGCCGGTCGCGCCGCAGCCCTCGATCTACGGGGCGCCGGCGAGCCAGACATTCTCCGGCGTCGGGAACCTCGCGCCGCCCGAAGCCAAGCCGAAGGCGAAACCCAAGGCGAAGCCGGTGAAGTGCAAAGGTGACGGGTCCCGGAGGGGCGAGAAGAGAGGCAAGTGTGTGAAAAGGCCGGCGAAGAAGGCCAAGAAGTCCGTCCACGCCAACAGGGGGGGTAAGTGATGACGCGCTCCAGGAGAATCCCAACGGCGCTCTCGCTCGCGGTTGCTGTGATCGTGTCGCTGGGAGCGGGCGCGTCCCCGGCGCTTGCCGGCGAAGCGCACCCGGTCCTGCATGAATTCGGCCGCAATGCGACGGAAGCCTTTTTGAACCCGAACGGGATCGCGGTGGAAGAATCGACGGGGGACGTGTACGTGGCGGACATCGCCACGACGAACGCGGTGTACAAGTTCGATGCGAACGGCGGCCCGGTCAACTTCAATTTCCCCGCGGGCTCCAAGGAAGCACCCGGGAACGCACTAAAGGGAGCTGACACGCCGGCCGAATCATTCTCATTCCCCGCGGAATACGGGAGTCCCGCGGCGCTCGCGGTCGACAATGCTTGCGTGCAGCACACTCCGGTGCTCACCGGCAAGGCCTGTGAAGAATTCGACCCCTCGGCCGGCGACCTGTACGTGATGGATTCCGGCCACGGCGTGATCGACAAGTTCGGCCCCGAAGGCAGGTACCTGACCCAGATCGGCGGCTTCACGCCGGCCACCGGCTCCCCCGAAGGCAAACTGCTGGGACTGGGCGTCGACGGGAGCGGCACAGTGCACGTCGACATCACGGCGGGCCAGCCGCTGGTCGAGGAGTTCGACAGCGCGGCCATGAACCATCTCGTGGCTCGCCAGGAGTGGGAGACCAGCGTTGGAATTGGAGTAGGAAATAGCAGCGCTGCTTACGGCTTCGCCGTCTCCGCCACGGGCGATGACTACCGGATGTACGGACCGTCGTGCTCATGTACGGTGAAGTTCGGGCAGCGGTTCAGCTATCTTGGCGATGTGAACGGCCCCAGCGACGCGGGCGATGTCGCCGTGGCCGTCGACCCCGCGACCGGCGGGCTCTACGCAGACGATCAGTCCTCCGTGGCCGAGTGGGCCACGGGTGCGATGAATCGCAGCGAGGGAGTGTTTATTCAAACCGTCACGGGAGACGGCACGCTCGTCGCGCGGTTCGGCTCGCTGCAGCTCTCGAACTCCACGGGCGAGGGCGGGATCGCTGTGGACGGCAAGACCGGAGAGATCTACGTCTCCAACCCGGCCGACGGCAAGGTCTACGTCTTCGGCAGCGACGCCCCGGCCGTGACAGCCGGCGAACCCGCGGACGTGACCAGGAAAGCCGCGAGCCTGAGCGGAACGGTCGATCCGCGCGGCGTCGCCGTCAGCGAATGCAAGTTCGAATACGGCCTCACCGACGACTACGGCAACGGCCCCTACAACCACAGCGTGCCGTGCGAGCAGACGCCGGGCGAGATCGGAGCGGGAAGCAGCCCGGTGGCGGTCTCGGCGCAGCTCGAAGGCCTCGTGGCCGGCGAACTCTACCACTTCCACTTGATCGCGACCAACGCCAACGGCGCGGGCGAGGGCAGCGGTATGCTCGCTATGCAGGGCGAAGGCTTCGGCATCAAGGAATTTGAAGTCAATTTCATAAACGAAAACGGCACGCCCGACACGCAGGCAGGCTCGCATCCGTTTGAGTTCGTCAACTCCTTCAAGCTGAATTCGCACTTCGAGCGCATGGAATCGAACGCTGACTCGCCGTATATTCGCGAGCCCGACGGCGTCTTGCGGAATCTCAAGATCGATCTGCCCCCCGGCTTCGTCGGCGACCCCAATGCGAGCGCCAGGAAGTGTACCGGAGAGGAGCTGCGTGAAGACGAAACATGTCCATCCGAATCGATCGTGGGCACAATATCCTTGAACTGGGCAGAAAGTGAGCCTCGTCTATCGCACATCGGGGGCCACCTCTTCAATATGGTGCCCCCGCACGGCGTGGCGTTGCAGCTCGGCACCAACTTCTTTATACCCCTGCTGAACATCAACAACGGTGTGCTCGCCGGCGGAGACTATCCTGTGCAGGCGACGGTGACGGAAGCGCCGCCGACGGCTCCCGTCATCACGAGCAAGGTGGTGAGCTTCGGTGTTATCGCCCCCTGCAGGCAGGTGCCGCGGGGGACGGGTAAATACGGCGAATTCCGGTGCACAGAAGCCACCGAATTCGGCCAAGGCGAATACGAAAGGGAACCGGGTGCCGGCAAGGCCTTCCTGACGATGCCGACGGGCTGCCACGGCCCCCTGCGCTCGACGATGGAAGCCGAGTCGTGGTCGGAACCGGGTAAGTGGGCGAAGAAGAGCACGGTCACGCACAACGCCGCGGGCACACCCGTCTCGTTGACCGGCTGCTCGAAGCTCAAGTTCCTGCCGGAAATCGGCGCCGCGCCGGACAGCAGCAACGCGAGCACGTCCTCGGGGCTGACGGTGAACGTCCACGTCCCGCAGGGCGCCGCGCTCAACCCCGAAGGCCTGGCTGAGTCCTCGCTCAGGGACACGACGGTGGCGCTCCCCGAAGGGGTCGCGATCAACCCGTCGGGCGGCGGTGGCCTTGAAGCGTGCACCTCCGAACCGTCAGCGCTCGCGGCAGGTGCGCTCGGCAGCCCCGGCGATCAGATCGGCTACAAAGGCAAGGAAGAACTGAACGCCGAATACGAACCTGGTGTGAAGTGGAACACGTTCACGCCGGAAATGCCGAGCCTGTTGGCGCCGGGCGCGAACTTCTGCGCGAATGGTTCGAAGATCGGCACGGTGAAGATCAAGACCCCGCTCTTGGAACACGAACTGGAAGGTGCAGTGTATCTGGGGGCTCAAGAATCCAACCCATTTGGGAGCCTCGTTGCGATGTACATCGTCGCGGAAGACCCCTACTCGGGGAGCTTGATCAAGCTCGCGGGCGAAGTGACATTGAACCCGGATACGGGGCAGATCGTGACGACGTTCAAGAACACCCCTGACGTGCCGTTTGAAAATCTCGAACTGCACTTCTTCGGCGGGGAACGCGCCCCGCTGAGCACACCTTCACATTGTGGGACGTACACGACGACCGCCGTGTTCACGCCGTGGGACGGCAATGGCCCCGTGACCGCGGAATCGTCGTTCAACATCGAACACGGTCCGGGCGGCAGCCCGTGCCCGGGTGCGACCCTGCCGTTCGGTCCGTCTGTGAACGCGGGCGCGACCAACATCCAGGCGGGCGCCTTCTCGCCGTTGACGGTGACGGTGAACCGCAAAGACGGCGAACAGAACCTCAAGTCGCTGGAAGCGAAACTACCGCCGGGCCTGTCCGGTGTGCTGAGCGGTGTCGAACTGTGCCCAGAACCGCAGGCCAACGAAGGGTTGTGCGGGGAAGGGAGCAAGGTCGGGGAGGCGACGATCGGTGTCGGGGTCGGCAACGACCCGTTCACGGTCACCGGGGGAAGGTTCTATCTCACGGGCCCCTACAACGGGCACGGTGCCTGCACGGTCGGTGAAGCTGGGTGTGCGCCGTTTGGGTTGACGTTCGAGGTGCCCGCGAAGGCCGGCCCGTTCGACCTCGCGAACACCATGAACAACCATCCCGCGTGCGACTGCGTGATCGTCAGGGGCAAGATCGAACTGGACCCGCAGACCGCAGCGATCACGATCACCTCCAACCCCCCGGGCACTCCGGACTCGATCCCGACGAGCATCGAAGGGATCCCCCTGGAAATCCAGCACGTCAACGCCACGACCACACGTGGGGACTTCCAGTTCAACCCGACGAACTGCTCGAAGATGGCGCTCACCGGCACCGTGCAGCTGAGCGAAGGCGGATCGAGCACGATCTCCACGCCGTTCCAGGTCACCAACTGCGCCGCGTTGAAGTTCGAACCGAAATTCTCGGTCTCCACGTCGGGCAAAACGAGCAAAGCGAACGGGGCGAGCCTGACCGCGAAGCTGACCTACCCGAACGTGCCCCAGGGCACCGACGCGGACATCGCGAAGGTCAAAGTCGAACTCCCCAAGCAGCTCCCGAGCCGCCTGACGACACTGCAGAAGGCGTGCACGGACAAACAGTTCGCGGCCAACCCGGCCGCGTGCCCCGCGGAATCGAAGATCGGCTACGCGACCGTGCACACCCCGTTGATCCCGGTGCCCCTGCAGGGTCCGGTGATCTTCGTCAGTCACGGCGGTGAAGCGTTCCCCAGCCTGACGATGGTGCTGCAGGGCTACGGCATCACGATCGACCTCGTCGGTACGACATTCATCAGCAAATCGGGGGTTACCAGCACAACGTTCAAGACCGTCCCCGACCAGCCGTTCTCGAGCTTCGAACTGACGCTGCCCCAGGGCAAGTACTCAGCGCTCAGCGCCAACGGCAACCTCTGCAACAGCAAACTCACGATCCCCACCGAATTCATCGCCCAGAACGGCGCCCTGATCCACCAGAGCACGAAGATCGCCGTCACGGGCTGCGCGAAGAAAACCAAGAAGGCGCGCAAGCACGCCAAGCGTAAGCCCAAGCATGGAAAGGACACAAAGCGCGGGAAGCGCCATAGGCGGTAGGCGGACACTCGGGTCGGAGGTCCCGCGGCGCGCGGATGCCCACAAGCTGACCAGTTATTTCAACCGAGCAGCTGGTACGGCACGTTGAGCGCGCGGTAGGTGCGCTCGGCTCGTTTGTCGCGTGTGAGGAGCTCAAGGTCGTGTTCCAGTGCGGTCAGGGCGATCAGGCCGTCGTAGGTCGCCCCGCCGCTGACGCCGGCGTCGGCGAGATGGCCGGGCGCCCTCGCGTATGCGCTCGCGTCCAGCGTGGCGTACGTGGCTGTCAGGCGTCTGGCGAGTACGGCGGCCGCGGTTTTTGCATCGACGCGATGTGGCGCTGGCAGCCGTGTGAGCACGCTGTAGGTCTCAGCCGCGGCGTGCGCGATCGTGGTTTTGCAGCGGGCCAGCGCGTCGGCGGCGGTTGTGTGCGCCGGATGGTCGCTCAGGAGCGCGGCGATCGCGATGCTGCTGTCGGCGGCTTTTCTCATCGGCGCTCGCGCACGGCCTCGAGGGTGCGCCGCACATCCTCATCGGTGATCGGCGTGCCGGTGGCTGCGATCGAGGGCCCGTGGGGTCCGGTGACGAGCTCGGCCGCCCTGTGGGGCACCGAGAGCTCGAGGTGCCCGTCGACCACTTCGATCTCCAGCGCCACGTCGGGCGAGAGCCCGAGCTCGTCGCGCAGGGACTTGGGAACCACCACCCGGCCCGCGCTGTCAATTGACACGTGCATGGTAGAAGGATACCATAACAATGGCAGCATCGGTTGGACGGATCGCACTGCGGCGCTGTCTGCCAATTGATAATAGGTGACGTGGTAGTACGCGACGCCCCGCAAATGGTGATGCGTGGAGTTCTCGCGTGTTTCTTTCGGCGCGCTTGATCTGTCTTGCTCGTAGCGGGAATCATTTGTAGGTGAGCCATTTACGGCCCGCACGGGTGGGCATTCGTCGAGTGGGGCAACTCTGGCTGCGCGCGGGGTAGCGCGTTTGGAGCCTTGACATTTGCGTGGGGTTGGGTTATCGTCCGTGGCAGGTCGGTGATCCCGCTGTCGGGGCGCCGGTAAACATAGGGTCTAGTTGTGGTCATGCCACTTGTGGTTGACGGCAAGCGCTCGCAGGGTGAATGTTGGTATCGGGAGAGGGCTGGATCGGAGCGATGAGGGAGTTGTTTTACGTGGTTTCTGCAGAGAGATACGTATCGGGGATGCACGCCGCTCACGGCGGGCCCGTAGCTAGATGCGGCAGCAGCCTGCCGCATCTCTCTCTCTCTCTCTCTCTCTTGTGCCCTAGAGGGCACCGCTAGAACTCGTCGCTCGGCGCGCTCGCGGCGCCTGTGCTTGCCCCACGCGGGGGAGGGGCATCCTGCGGCCCGGGTTCTGGGCCCCGCGACCCGGGTTTCTAGCCGTCGCGCGGCGGACGTTTGGAGCGTGGCGTGATGCCCGCGCGCCGCCATGCTTCCGCCGCGGCAACGGTGAGTCTCGCGCCGCCGCGGGCGCGTCCGGGTAGCCCGGGGGTGTGGGCTCGGAGGCTGCCCTCGCGTCACGGGCTGCCGAGCAGCCGCGTGCAGGAGATTCAGCGGCTGCGGCTGCTCAGCGCGGCGGCCGCGGTGATCGACGAGGTCGGCTACGAGCGTACCTCGGTTGCGCTTGTGACCGCGCGGGCGCGGATCTCGCGGCGCACGTTCTACGAGCTGTTCACCAACCGCGAAGAGCTCCTCGTGGGGCTGCTCCAGGACACAGTCGCGCAGGTCGAGCGGGAGCTCGCCGCGGCGGGCCTCGATGGTCTTGGCTGGCGTGAGCGGGTCCGTGGCGGCCTGTGGGTGATCCTCTCGTTCGTGGATCGCGAGCCGGCGCTCGCGCGGGTCTGTGTGGTGCAGGCGTTGCGCGGCAGTACCGCGGTGCTGGAGGCCCGCGAGCGGTTGCTGGCGCGTATCGCCGGGGTGCTCGATGAGGGCCGCACAGTGGGCGCGCGGGGCGGGGAGTGCACCCGGCTGACCGCGGAGGGCCTAGTCGGCGCGATGTTCGGGATCGTGCACGGGCGGCTGTTGCGCGGGGAGCCGGGGCGCCTGAGCGATCTGTTTGGGGAGTTGATGGGGATGATCGTGCTGCCCTATATGGGCCCGGGCGCCGCGCGGCGTGAGCAGGCGCGGTCCGTGCCGGGAGCGCGCGCGGCCTCTGCGAGTGCGCCGCGCGACGGTATCGATGGTGGGGAGGATCCCCTGGGTGGCGTGCAGATGCGCTTGACGTATCGCACGGCGCGGGTGCTGGAGTGCATCGCGGAGTGCCCCGGTGCGAGTAACCGTGTGGTTGCTGAACGCTCGGGGGTCTCTGACCCTGGCCAGATTTCGAAGTTGTTGGCGCGTTTGGAGCGTCTGGGTTTGACGGTGAACTCGGGTGCGGGGCACGCCAAAGGCGAGCCCAACGCGTGGGCACTCACTCCGCTGGGCTGCCAGGTAGCCCAGCGGTTGCGCGTCGGCGGGGAGCCCCACGGGAAAGGTTCGCGCCAAGCCCCATCACTTAACACCACAACCAAGGAGACAAGGTGAAACCCACAGAGCACACCGCGAAGGCCGTCACGCCGAAGACCGGTCTCTTCGCGACGCTCCGTGGCCTTGCCCCGGTCCAAGGAAGTGGTGTGTCCGCACGCCTTCTGGTTGCCGCGCCGCTCGCAGCGCTCTGTGTTCTGCTGGCGCTCTGTGCCGGTGTCGCCCAGGCCGAACCTCCTTCGCTCATCTCCTACGGAGTGCTCCCCACGCACCAGGAATTGGTGAATGGTCTCGCTGTGGAAAGCTCTGGAGACCTGTTCATGACGAGCATCTTCAAAGGGGAATTTGAAGAATCGAAGGTGATCAAGCTCGATCCTGCGGGCAACCTACTCTCGCCGCCGTCGCCGTTTGGCTCTGCGCACTACTCGGGCGTCGCGGTGAACCCCGTGAACGGCGACGTGTACGCGCTCGGCGAAGAAGGAGGCGGCTTCTTCGCGCCGCCCGCACCCGCGACGATCTTCGTCTACAACCCCGACACGGGTGCGCCGGTGTCGTCGTTTGAAGTCGAGGCATCACGCAATCTCTTTGGCCTCTTCGCGGACGTGCAGATCGCGGCGGACTCGGCCGGCAACGTGTACGTGCCGGTCGTGTCCGAAAACGAGGTGCTCGAGTACAGCCCGAGCGGCATGTTGCTGAAGACCTTCAAGGGCTCCGGCGCTGAAGCGCTCGATGAACCGACCGGAGTCGCGATCGACTCCTCCGGCAACCTCTGGGTGGCCGACTCAGGCAACGGCGGCAGGATCGTCGAGTTCGGTGCCAGCGGTGCGCCCGTGGAAGTGAACGGCAAGCCCGTGGAAATCAAGAGCACAGGCGTGTGGTCGCTGGCGCTCGACCGGCATGGCCACGTGTTTGCGCTTGTCAGCAACAGCATGGACCCGTGCGGGGAAAAGGAATCGCCCTGCTTGCATCTCGTCGAGTACACCGTGGAAGGCACACAGCTCGCCGATGTGGGGGCCGGTAACTTCGCTGGTGGCGAATCGGAACACTACTACAGCGGTCTCGCGGTGAATGAGGCGAACGGCCGCGTATATGTGGTCGCCGGCCAGCAGGAAACCGTCTGGGTGTTCGGGTCCCCCACTGCGCCCATGTTCGACAAGGAGTTCACCGCTGAAATCGGCGCCTCCGAAGCGAAGCTCGGGGCACTGGTCGATTCCGGTGGCATCGCCGCGAGCTATCGCTTTGAATACAGCACCACCAGCGCCTACGGTAGCTCGACGCCGTTCCCGCAAGGAAGCGTCGGCGAAGGGCTGGAAGCGCGCGCGGTGTGGGCGTCTGCGAGCGGCCTCGCGCCGGGGACCACGTACCACTACCGTGTCGTGGCAAGCAACGAACTGGGAACGGTCTACGGCCCCGACCAGACCTTCACCACACTGACTGCTGAACAGTCGTCGTGTCCCAACGAACAGCTGCGTGGTGGCTTCGCCGCGAGGTTGCCCGATTGCCGCGCCTACGAGCTCGTGACGCCACCGGTCGAGAGCTCGTCCCAGTTTGACGCTGGCAGCAACTATGCGTATGCGAGCACGGTCGCCGCGTATGGCGATGCGGTCTCGCTCGTCACCACGGAGCCGCGGCCGGGTGCGCCCACCTCTGGCGAGCAATACGTGGCGACGCGTGGCGCGGGCGGATGGATCGCGGAAGACATCATGCCGCTCGAACCCTATGACGGGGCGGGCTGCCCGGAATACCAACACGCCTATGCCTACTCGGAAATGCTCACCAGGGACGTGGTGCAGGATGGCGGAGCGTCAAGCGCCACCGTAAACGGATACATCGGTGAAAATGCAGAATCGTGCAACCCTGACGCCCATCAGGTCGTGAGCGGCGAACCCGTGGGCCACGAAAACCTGCTGGTGCGCGACAACGCGACCGGCGCCTACCAGCTCGTCAACCTCACACCACCGGGCGTGACGCCGTCCGACGCCCGCTTCCAGGGCGCCTCCGCCGACCTCAACCGCGTGATTTTCACTGAGAACGCGCCGCTGGCCGAAGGCGCGCGGTACGGCGTCGAAAACCTGTACGAATGGGACGCAGGCGCGGTGCGGCTGGTGAGCGTGCTGCCGGACGGCACGGCAGTCCCCGGATCGCCCGCGGCAAAAGCGGGTTCGCCCGCACACGAAGGTATGGTCTCGAGCGACGGCTCGCACGTCCTCTTCACCTACGGCGGCGCTCTTTATGACCGCATCGACGGGCGGCGCACCGTCCAGATCGACGAACAGCAGGGCGGGTCGGGCACCAGCGGTGGCGGCTCCCTACAGGCCGCCACCGGTGATGGCTCGAAGGTGTTCTTCCTCGACGAAAGCAAGCTCACGGCAGGCTCGAGTGCGGTCGCGGGCGAACCTGATCTGTATGAGTGCGCGCTGCCCGAAGGCGCGAGCAAATGCGAATTGAGCGACCTCACGGTTGCCGCGGCCGGCGATCACGCCGATGTGCTGCGTGTCACGCCGCTCGGTAGCCATGACAGCTCCTACGTCTATTTCGTCGCCAAGGGGGTGCTGGCGTCAAACACGCGTGAATTCACGAACAGCGAAAGCAAGACCGTCGTCGAAGGCGCGCAAGCCGGCAAGCAGAACCTGTATCTGTGGAACGGCGAAAAGACGACCTTCATCGCCACCGGCATCGCTGGCGGGCCGTTCGGCGACTCGCAGGCCTCGCCTGACGGCAAGTGGCTTGCGTTCGACTCGAGAGAAAGCCTGACCGGCTATGACAACGTCGAACCGAGCGGTGAATACGCCGGCGAGCTCTTCCTGTACAGCGCCGGACCGGGTTCCCACCCAGCCACGCTCGCCTGCGCCTCGTGCAACCCCACGGGCGAACGTCCGGTACAGGGAGGTGGCATGGCGGGCATAGGAGACGGCGTCGGCTACGGAGGCGGCATCGGGCAGAACCCGGGCAGCACCGAAGAAGCCTTCAAGGACTTTCGGGGAACGTCGCACCTGGTCTCGGACGCCGGCCAGGTGTTCTTCGAAACGACGGACGCGCTCGTGCCCGCAGATACGAACGGCGAGCTCGATGTCTACGAGTACGAGGACGGCCATGCATACCTGATCTCGAGCGGCACCAGCTCTTTCGAATCGAGTTTGGTGGGGGCGAGCGAAAGTGGCGATGACCTGTTCTTCAGGTCGGATCAGTCGCTCGTGCGGCAGGACGACCAGGAAGGACAGATCGTGATCTACGACGCGCGCGTCGCGGGCGGCTTCGCCGAACTGTCTTCCCCGCCGGCGTGCACGACCGCTGACGCCTGCCGTGCGGCGGTCCCGCTGCAGCCCTCGATATACGGGGCGCCGGCGAGCCAGACCTTTGAAGGCGCTGGCAATCTGGCCCCGCCGTCCGCCGAAGGGACCATCACTGCCGAGACAACGAAGAAGGCGGTGGTGAGGTGCCGCAAGGGCACCGTGAAGAAGAAGGGCAGGTGCGTGAAGGCGGGGACGCGGGCGAAGCGGGCCGGGAAGTCCACGAAGCGGGCT
Organism: uncultured Solirubrobacterales bacterium; assembly: GCA_963747875.1. GTDB lineage: Bacteria > Actinomycetota > Thermoleophilia > Solirubrobacterales > Solirubrobacteraceae > Palsa-744. Next base: position 1,800,290 of record CAVVGU010000001.1, on the reverse strand, counting down.
GGGAAGTCCAACCACGAGACGGGGAGACGCTGAACATGGGGATTACACGTAAGCTCTGCGTCGCTGCCGCGGCTCTCGTCCTGACAGCGCTCTGCGGCTCCACGCCTGCCATCGCCGCGGGCGAAGCACATCCGTTCACAAGCAGCTTCGAACGCTCCAGTGGCGTGCCGTTCTCCAACCCCAATGGGATCGCGGTCGATGAAGCGACCGGCGATGTGTACGTGGCCGACATCGGCACGGACACGGTGTACAGGTTCGACGCGAGTGGCGGGGCTATCAACTTCGCTGCGCTCGGCTCAGACGCGCTGAGCGGCGCCGCCACGCCGGCCGGGTCGTTCTCGTTTCCTGCGGCGTATGGCACCCCAGCGGCGATCGCGATCGATAACGCCTGTGTGCAGCACATCCCGGCGCTCACCGGCAAGGCGTGTGAAGATTTTGACCCCTCGGCCGGTGATTTGTACGTGATGGACGCCGGTCACGGTGTGATCGACAAGTTCAACCCCGAAGGCCAGTACGCGAGTCAGATCGCCGGCTTCCTGCCGTATACCGGTGCCGCCGAAGCAGACGAACTGCTGGGGCTGGGCGTAGACGCAAGCGGCACCGTGCACGTCGACCTTGAGACAGCACCCAAAACCCCGCTGGTCGAGCAGTTCGACACCGAGGTCGCGAACCGTCTCATGGCTCGCCAGCAATGGTTGTCCTGGAACGCGGGTCCTGGTGAGGGTTTTGCCAGTTCACCTCTGGCTCACGGCTTCGCCGTCTCGGCCACGGGCGATAACTACCTGATATACGAACCCGAACCGGAATGCTCGTGCACGATCAAGATGGGGCAGCGGCTCTCCGCGCTCGGTCGCGTGGACAACGGCGAAGCGGGCGACGTCGCGGTTGCCGTGGACCCAGCGACCGGTCACCTCTACGCGGACGATCAATCCTCCGTGGCCGAGTGGGACGCGGGCGCGATGAACCGCAACAGCGACGAAAACAAAGCCACGGGAGAACAGGCCCAAGCCGCTGGCACGCTCGTCACGCGCTTCGGCTCGCTACAGTTGTCGGCTTCCCTGGCCCGGCAGGGCGGGATCGCCGTGGACGGCGCGAGCGGCGAGATCTACGTCTCAAACCCGGCAGACGGCAGGGTCTATGTCTTCGCCAGCGACGCCCCGGCGGTGACGGCCGACGAACCGACAGGCGTCACTAGGGAAACCGCGAGCCTGAACGGCACGGTCGACCCGCGCGGCGTTGCCGTCAGCTCGTGCGAATTCCAATGGGGCGACACCGAAGAATTCGGCAACGGCCCCTATGACCACAGCTTGCCCTGCACTCAGACTCCGGGCGAGATCGGAGCCGGGAGCGGCCCGGTGGCGGTCTCCGCGCAACTGGAAGGTCTCGAACTCGGCCAGCTCTACCACTTCCACCTCGTCGTGACGAACGCCGACGGCGCAGGCGAGGGTAGCGGTCTGCTCGCGACGCACGGCCTCGGCTTCGGCATCAAGAGCTTTGGCGTTAGCTTCCTGAACGAAGACGGCACGCCCGATACGCAGGCGGGCTCGCACCCGTTCCAGGTTGTCAACACGTTCGAAATGAACTCGCACTTCGTGCGCATGGAATCGAACGCCGACTCGCCGTACCTGCCCGTGCCCGACGGCGTCCTGCGGGATGTCACGGTCAATCTGCCGCCCGGTTTCGTCGGTGACCCCGACGCGACCCCCAGGAAGTGCACCGGGCAGGAACTGCGGCCGTATCCGGGCCTCTGCCCAAGCACCTCGAGGGTGGGCGAACTGCTCCTGAACTGGGGACATGCAACGGCTCGTGTGGGGCACTTCGCCAACGTCATCTACAACATGGTGCCCCCGCACGGTGTTGCTTTGCAGCTAGGCACCAATTTCTTCGTCCCACTGCTGTTCATCAACAGCGGGGTGCGCGCTGGCGGGGACTATCCTGTGCAGGCGACGGTGACGGAGGCGCCGGGGGAGGCACCCGTCATCAGGAGCAAGCTGACGCTCTCCGGTGTTGTCACTCCCTGTGTGAAAGTGGGGCCGGGAAAGGGTCAATACAACGACTTCGCGTGCAGAGAAAAAGCCAGTGGGCGCGGGTTCGCGGAATTCGAAAAGGAAACGTCGGCCAGCAAACCGTTCCTGACGCTGCCAACCGGCTGCCACGGTCCGCTGCACTCGACGATGGAAGTCGACTCGTGGGAAAAACCTGGCCAGTGGGTGAAAGCGAGCACGGTTACGCAGAACTCCGCGGGCACGCCAGTGTCGCTGACGGGCTGCTCGAAGCTCAAGTTCCCACCGGAAATCAGCGTCGCGGCGGACACAAGCGATGCCAGCACGTCCTCGGGACTGACGGTTAACGTCCACGTCCCGCAAGGCGCCGCGTTCAACCCCAATGGCCTGGCGGAGTCTTCGCTCAGGGACACGACCGTCACGCTCCCCGAAGGTGTTGCAATCAACCCGTCGGGTGGCGGTGGCCTTGAAGCGTGCTCGTCTGACGCCGGCGCGTTGTCGGAAGGCGCGCTTGGCAGTCCCGGCGATCAGATCGGCTACAAGGGCCAGGAAGCACTGAGCGCTGAATACGAACCGGGCGTGAAGTGGAACACGTTCACGCCGGAAATCCCGGGTCTGCTCGACCCGGGTGTCAACTTTTGCCCGAATGGGTCGAAGATCGGGACCGTGAAGATCAAGACACCGCTGCTCGACCACGAACTGGAAGGCGCGGTGTACTTGGCGGCGCAGGACAGTAACCCGTTCGGGAGTCTCGTGGCTATGTACCTGGTCGCGGAAGACCCCTACTCGGGCTCGCTGGTCAAGCTCGCGGGCGAAGTGTCGTTGAACCCGCAGACGGGGCAGATCGTTACGACGTTCAAGAACACCCCGGACGTGCCGTTTGAAAACCTCGAACTGCACTTCTTCGGCGGCGAACGCGCCCCGCTGGCGACACCCACGCATTGCGGGCCCTACACGACGACAGCCGTGTTCACGCCGTGGGACGGCAACGGCCCCGTGACCGCGGAATCCTCGTTCAACATCGAACACGGCCCCGGCGGGAGCCCGTGCCCGGGTGCGACCCTGCCGTTCAACCCGAGCGTGAACGCGGGTGCGACGAACATCCAGGCGGGCGCGTTCTCGCCGTTGACGGTGACGGTGAACCGCAAAGACGGCGAACAGAACCTGAAGTCGCTGGAAGCGAAACTACCGCCGGGCCTCTCCGGTGTGCTGGCGGGTGTCGAACTATGCCCCGAACCACGGGCCAACGAAGGGCTGTGTGGGGAAAACAGCAAGATAGGCGAAGCGACGATCGGTGTCGGGGTCGGCAACGACCCGTTCACGGTCACCGGCGGACGGTTCTATCTCACCGGCCCCTACAACGGCCACGGTGCCTGCACGGTCGGGGAACCGGGGTGCGCACCATTCGGCATCACATTCGAGGTGCCCGCGAAGGCCGGCCCGTTCGACCTCGCGAACACGAAGAGCAACCATCCCGCGTGCGACTGCGTACTCGTCAGGGGCAAGATCGAACTGGACCCCTTGACGTCGGCGATCACGATCACTTCGAACCCGCCCGGGTCACCGGATTCGATCCCGACGAGCATCGAAGGGATCCCCCTGGAAATCCAGCACGTCAACGCCACGACCACACGTGGGGACTTCCAGTTCAACCCGACGAACTGCTCGAAGATGGCCCTCACCGGCACGGTGCAGCTCAGCGAAGGCGCCACGAGCACGATCTCCACGCCGTTCCAGGTCACCAACTGCGCGGCGCTGAAGTTCGAACCGAAATTCTCGGTCTCCACGTCAGGCAAAACGAGCAAAGCGAACGGCGCGTCGCTGACCGCGAAGCTGACCTACCCCAGCGTGCCGCAAGGTACCGACGCGGACATCGCGAAGGTCAAAGTCGAACTCCCCAAGCAGCTCCCCAGCCGCTTGACGACGTTGCAGAAGGCGTGCACGGACAGGCAGTTCGAAGCCGACCCGGCCGCGTGCCCCGCGGAATCGAAGATCGGGTACGCGACCGTGCATACCCCGTTGATCCCGGTGCCGCTGCAGGGCCCGGTGATCTTCGTCAGTCACGGCGGCGAAGCGTTCCCGAGCCTGACGATGGTGCTGCAGGGCTACGGCATCACAATCGACCTCGTCGGCACGACGTTCATCAGCAAATCGGGGGTCACCAGCACAACGTTCAAGACCGTCCCCGACCAGCCCTTCTCGAGCTTCGAACTGACGCTGCCCCAGGGCAAGTACTCCGCGCTCAGCGCCAACGGCAACCTCTGCAACAGCAAACTCACGATCCCCACCGAATTCATCGCCCAGAACGGCGCCGAGGTCCACCAGAGTACGAAGATCGCCGTCACCGGCTGCGCGAAGAAAGCCAAGAAGGCAGGCAAGCATACGAAGCGCCACTGGCACATAAAGCGCGGCAAGCCCAAGCACAAGCGCAATAAGCGGTAAGGCCGAGCCGCACGTTCGCTCAGCAGTATTTGGCGATGAGGCGCAGCTGCGTGACCGGGACGATGACGTAGTCCAAGGCTTCGCCTCGGTCGCCGGAGATCTCGACTTCCTTATGGTCCCCGTAGTCGCCGAGAACGGTGCCGGTCGTGCCGGCTGACCACTTGCCGTCGCCTTCGACCTTGTCTACGGCTTGTCCTGGCGTCGCTCGGGCGGTTTCACTCGCCCGTGTAAAGCCGCTCCAGATCGATGAGCTCGACGTCGCTTCGGCGGCGTGCAGCAGCGAGCAGGGCCCGGTCGAACCCGCCCGCGGAGAACACTGCGAGCTTGACATCGGCCGCCGCAGCCGCCCGCGCGCGGAGCAGGTCCCGTGCCCGTTCAAGGCGGGCGAGCACGCCGACACCCGCCGCTGTGCTCCCGGACTTGGCCTCGCCGAGCAGGCCGACCGTCTCTGGGCTGCCGGGGCGCACAGCGACGACGTCGATCTCGATCTGAGAACGGCCGGCGGGGTCATTCAGCTGCGTTGCCCCCACCCGGGTGATACGCCCGCCGAGCGTCTCCTCGCAGGCGTAGCGCGTCGTCCAGAGGCGGGCGAGATCCTCGAAGTGGGGACCGAGGACGTGGGTGGAGAAGCGCTGCTGCGCGTCTTCCCACGCTTCGGCTGCTCGCCGTTCCTCGAATCGGGCGAGGTCCGGGCGGGTGACGACGTGGTGGAAGCGCACGATTGGCTCGGCTATCCGGTAGGAGGGTCGGCGTCGGCGTAGCGCGTCCTCATCGCGCACCACGAAGCCGGCATCGAGGAGAACACCCAGGGGCCAGGCCAGCGCCTGACGCTCCCGCCCAAGCGCCGCCGCCATCTTGGTCTCGCTACGGTTGCCGGCGGCGACCGCTGAGAGCACCGAGTGATACAACGCGCGGTCGCTGAGCCCGCGCTCTTCGGCCAGGAGATAGTCATCCTCCCGGAAGAGCGCCGACGCAGGGTTGAACACACCGGCCGCCAGCCATCGCCCGATGTCCGCTATCCGCGAAGGCGGGTCGAGTCCGAGCAGGTCACGGTAGCCGGGGGTGCCGCCCACGATCGCGTGCAAGCGCAGCGCGACCGGCCAGTTTCCCGCCACACCCCAGTAGGAGGCGGCTTCGCGGAAGTCGAACGGATCGACCCGCAGCGTGCAGGCAACGCGCCCGCGCAGGGCCCGCTGCCCCGACAGCAGCTCGCTCATCACCGACAGCGCTGAGCCACAGAGAACGAGGCGAACCGGGCGTTGTCGTCCCTCGCGGGAGGCGTCGACGGCGCGCTGCACCAGCGAGGAGAGCTCGGGGACCCGGTCGAGCAGGTAGGGGAACTCGTCGATGACCGCCACAACTGGGGCGGCAGGGTCCCGGTGCAGACCTGCGAGCGCGTCGACCGCGGCGCCCCAGTCGGCAAGCGCCAGCCTGCCCCCTGGGACAGCGAGCCAGGCACCGAGCGCAGCGCCGAGGTGCTCGAGCGCGGGAGCCGCCTCCTCCTCGAGCGCCTGGTAGTAGAAGCCATCCGTTGCGGCGGCGAGGCGACGCAAGAGGTAGGACTTGCCCTGGCGACGTCGCCCGTGCACCACCGCGACGCGCACCCCGTCGCCGCGGCCGGCGGCAAACGCGGCGAGATCCTCCCACTCGGGGACGCGGCCGAAGAGGTCATCCGGTCGGGACAGCGACATACCGGCAGGGTAGCAAGCAAAGTCGCCTTAGTAAAAGTATACTTTGACGGCCGAGGACTTGCACCGTTGCTCCACGTCCAAACGCTAATCCGGATTGTCCGGGTTCGTATTCCGGATTGTCCCCTATCGCAGTGGTGCTTTGTCTGCGCATGAGACTCCCTGGCACGCGGAAGTGCAGGTGGGAAGGCGCTTGCCGACACCCGCATCGTGGCGGTCGAAGGCCAGCGCCAGGCTGGCAGGTCGACGCTCTGCCCGAGTGTCGCTGGGGCGTACCGTCGAGGCGCTGTGGGTGTAAAGCGAGCGCTGGTCTCGGCCTAGCGGGCGTACCGGATTAGTGCGTCGCTCTGCGCCCGTGTCGTGCGCCAAGTCATATGATAATAGGTGACGCGATAGCACCCCAGTTCGCGCTGCGGGCGGCGCGCAGCGGCTCCAAGCGTGCTGTCGTGCGGTTAGGACCTTGTCGGCCGTGGGCGCAAATCACTCGTATACAAACCAAATCTGGGGTATCCGTAGTGGTCTTCTCGGGGTCGAGGGGTCGTGGTGGTGCGTGTGGGTGCGTGGTTGGGGCCTTGACATTTGTGCCGGGTTGGGCTAATGTCGTCGGCAGGTCGGTGGTCCAGGACGGGGCGCCGGTAAACATAGGGTCTAGTTGTGGTCATACCACCTTGTGGTTGACCCATAGCGCTCGCAGGGTGAATATTGGTATCGGGAGAGGGCTGGATCGGAGCGATGAGGGAGTTGTTCTACGTGGTTTCTGGAGGGAGATACGTATCGGGTATGCACGCCGCTCGCGGCGGGCCCGTAGCTAGATGCGGCAGCAGCCTGCCGCATCTCTCTCTCTCTCTCTCTCTCTTGTGCCTTAGAGGACACCGCTAGAACTCGTCGCTCGGCGCGTTCGCGCCGCCTGTTCTTCCCCCTCGCGGGGGAGGGGCACTACGCGGCCCGGGCTCTTGGGTCGATGGCCCGGGCCATGGGGTCAGCGATTCGGGATTATCGCTCTGCGGCCTGGGTTCCCGGTAGTCACGCGGCGGGCGTGCGGGGAGTGGTGTGATGGCCTTGCGCCGTCATGCCACCGCCGCGGTGGGGGCGCTCGCGCCGCCGCGGGCGCGTTCGGGTAGCAGCGGGGTGTGGGCCAGGAGGCTGCCTTCGCGTCACGGGATGCCGAGCCGCCGCGTGCAGGAGATCCAGCGGCTGCGGCTGCTCAGCGCGGCGGGCGCGGTGATCGACGAGGTCGGCTACGAGCACGCCTCGGTCGCGCTTGTGACCGCGCGGGCAAGGATCTCGCGGCGTACGTTCTATGAGCTGTTCACGAACCGCGAAGAGCTCCTCGTGGAGCTGCTCGAGGATACGGTTGCGCAGGTCGAGCGGGAGCTCGCGGCGGCCGACCTCGAGGGTCTCGGGTGGCGCGAGCGGGTCCGCGGTGGCCTGTGGGTGGTCCTCTCGTTCCTTGATCGCGAGCCGGCGCTCGCGCGGGTCTGCGTGGTGCAGGCATTGCGCGGCGGCACCGCGGTGCTGGAGGCCCGCGAGCGGCTGCTGGGGCGCATCGCCGGGGTTCTCGATGAGGGCCGGACAGTGGGCGGGCGGGGTGGGGAGTGCTCACGCCTGACCGCGGAGGGCCTCGTCGGTGCGATGTTCGGGATTGTGCATGGGCGGCTGTTGCGCAGGCAGCGGGGGTGCCTGACTGACCTGTTTGGGGAGTTGATGGGGATGATCGTGCTGCCCTATATGGGCCCGGGTGCCGCGCGGCGTGAGCAGGCTCGGCCCGCGCCGGGGCTGCGCGCGGGCTCTGCCAGGCGCGCTCAGCATGAGGGCGTCGATGGCCGCGAGGATCCCCTGGGCGGCGTGCAGATGCGCCTGACGTATCGCACGGCGCGGGTGCTGGAGTGCATCGCCGAGTACCCGGGTGCGAGTAACCGTGTGGTCGCCGAGCGCTCAGGGGTCTCTGATGCGGGTCAGATTTCGAAGCTGTTGGCGCGTTTGGAGCGCCTGGGTTTGATGGCGAACTCGGGTGCCGGGCACGCCAAAGGCGAGCCCAACGCGTGGGCGCTCACACCGCTGGGCTCCCAGGTCGCGCAACGGTTGCGCGTCGACGCGGAGCCCCACGGGAAAAACGTGCGCCGAGCCTCATCAATTACCAGTACGACCAAGGAGACAAGGTGAAACCACCAGAGCACACCGCGAAGCCCGCCGCCACACCGAAGATCGGGCGCTTCGCGACGCTCCGTGGCCTGCACCAAGCCAAAGGGAGTGGTGCGTCCGCATGCGGCCTTGTCGCCGCGCCGCTCGCTGCACTCTGCGTTCTGCTTGCACTCTGCGTCGGCATCGCCCAAGCCGAACCTCCCAAGCTCATCCTCGACGGCACGTTCGCGTCTGAAGGCCCCGGCGTCGCGGTCGATCAGGCCAGCGGCGATGTTTTCACGGCCTCTTTTTTCGATGTGAACGAAAAGGACGAAAGCACGGGCCCAGGCCATATCAGGGCATTCGACGAATCCGGCAATGAACTGTCGCAGCAGATAGGCGCCGAAGGATTCCACTCCGGTGCGGCCATCGACCCCATCAACGGCGACCTGTACGTGCTCGCCGAAGAAGGATTTCGCGCGCCCGCGAATGTCTACGTCTATGACCCCAACACGGGCGCGCCGGTGGGAACGCCTTTTGAAGTGCCGGCGTCACGCAACCTCTTCGGCTTCGTCACAGTCGTACAGATTGCAGTGGACTCGGCCGGCAACGTGTACGTGCCGGATCCCGCCGAAAACGAGGTGCTCGAGTACAGCCCGAGCGGCACGCTACTGAAGACGTTCACAGGCTTTGGCCCGGGCGCGCTCAAGGAACCGACGGCAGTCGCGGTTGATTCCCCCGGCAACCTCTGGGTGGCCGACTCCGCGAACAACAGGATCGTGGAGCTCGGTTCCGGCGGCGCGCCTGTGGAAGTGAACGGCAAGCCCGTGGAAATCGAGAGCGAAGGCGTGTACTCCGTGGCGCTCGACGGACACGGGGACGTGTTTGCGCTCGTCGACAACGGCGCGGACCCGTGCGGCGTAATCGGCTCGTCTTGTTCCCATCTCCTCGAGTACAGCTCGGAAGGCAGGCAGCTCGCCGATGTGGGGGCCGGCAGTTTCGGTACGCCTGATGAAGACGGGAGCGGTGGTCGCTTCTACAGCATGGTCGCGGTGGATGAAGCGAGCGGGCGCGTGTACGTGACCGACGGCACCAAACATACCGCCTGGATCTTCGGGCCTCCCCTCGCGCCTGCGGTCCACAGGGAGCTCACCGCTGAAGTCGGCACCTCCGAAGCAAAGCTCGGCGCGCTCGTGAACCCCGGCGGAATCCAGACGAACTACCGCTTCGAATACGGCCCCACCGGCGCCTACGGCAACTCGACGCCCTTCCCGGAAGGAAGCGTCGGCGAAGGGCTGGAATCGCACGCAGTGTGGGCGTCCGCAAGCGGCCTCGCGCCTGGGAGCATCTACCACTACCGTGTTGTGGCGAGCAGCGAAGTGGGAACGGCCTACGGCCCCGACCAGACCTTCACCACGCTGAGCGCTGAAGAGGCGGCGTGTCCCAACGAACAGCTGCGCGGCGGCTTCGCCGGGAAGTTGCCCGACTGCCGCGCCTACGAGCTCGTGACGCCGCCGGTCACGAGCGGATCCCAGTTCGATTCTGTGGTGGGTATGGCGTACGCGAGCAAAGCCGCCGCAGATGGCGAAGCACTCACGCTCACCACTGCGGAACCGCGGCCGGGCGCGCCCACCGCCGGCGAAGCATACGTGGCGAAGCGTGGCGCAGGCGGCTGGATCGCGGAAGACATCATGCCGCTCGAATCCTATGACGGGGTGACCTGCCCGAGCTACCAATTCGTTTACGCCTACTCGGAACAGGTCACCAGGGACGTGATTCTAGCTGGTGGAGGGTCACGCGCTTCCGCGTCCGGAAACATCAGGCAAGACCCGGAATCGTGCAACCCCAAAGGCAGTCAGGTTGTCAGCGGCGAACCGGTGGGCTACGAAAACCTGCTGGTGCGCGACAACGCGACCGGCGCCTACCGGCTTGTCAACGTCCCGCCGCCGGGCGTGACGCCGGCCGACGCGAACTTCCAGGCAGCCTCCGCTGATCTCAGCCACGTGATCTTCACGGAGACCTCGCCCCTGGCCGCAGGCGCGCGGTACGGCGTCGAAAACCTGTACGAATGGGACGAAGGCGCGCTGCGACTGGTGAGCGTGCTGCCGGACGGCACGGCGGTCCCCGGATCGTTTGCGGTAAGCGCGGGTGTGCACGAACACGACGAACACGAAAGTGTGGTCTCAAGCGACGGCTCGCACGTCCTCTTCACCTACGGCGGCGCCCTCTACGACCGCATCGACGGGCGGCGCACCGTCCAGATCGACGAACATCAGGGTGGGTCAGGCCCCGGCGGCGGCGGCTCCTTCAAGACCGCGACCTCCGACGGCTCGAAGGTCTTCTTCCTCGACGAAAGCAAGCTCACGGCCGACTCGACCGCCGAAACGGGCGAACCTGACTTGTACGAGTGCGTGCTGCCTGAAGGCGCGAGCAAATGCGAACTGAGCGACCTCACGGTCGCTGTGGGCGGGCAACACGCCGACGTGCTCCGCGTCACGCCGCTCGGCGGCCATGACAGCTCCTACGTCTACTTCGCCGCCAAGGGCGTGCTGGCGTCCAACACGAGGGAATTCACGAACAGCGAAGGCAAGACCGTCGTCGAAGGGGCACAAGCCGGGAAGCAAAACCTGTATCTGCGGAACGGCAACAGGACGACGTTCATCGCCAGCGGCGTCGAATACAGCCAGTTCGGGATCGCACAGACCTCGCCCGACGGCAAGTGGCTCGCGTTCGAATCGGACAAGAGCCTGACCGGCTACAACAATGCGCTCGCAGATGGCGGCGGTTGCGGTGAAAGCGTTGCGTGCCAAGAGCTCTTCCTGTACAGCGTTGCCACAGGGCAGCTCGCCTGCGCCTCGTGCAACCCCACGGGCGAACCTGCGATCGCAGGAGGCGGTGTGGCGCTGCGTGGGGAAGCCGAAGGAGAAGACTACGGAGTCTTCACGACCCGGCACGTGCTCACGGACGCCGGCCAGGTGTTCTTCGAAACGAGGGAAGCGCTCGTGCCCTCCGATACGAACGGCCTGCGCGACGTCTACGAGTACGAGGGCGGCGGCGCGCACCTGATCTCGAGCGGCACGAGCTCCTTCGAATCGGCCCTGGAGGACGTAAGCGAAAGCGGCAATGATGTGTTCTTCAGGTCCAACCAGCAGCTCCTCCCGCAGGACAACCAGGAAGGACAGCTCGTCACCTACGATGCGCGCGTCGCGGGTGGCTTCGCCGAACCGCCCTCTCCGCCGGCGTGCACGACCGCCGACGCCTGCCGTGTGGCGGCTGCGCCGCAACCCTCAGTCTACGGGGAGCCGGCGAGCCAGACATTCTCCGGCGTCGGGAACCTCGCCCCGCCCGAAACCAGGCCGAAGGCGATGCTCAAGGCGAAGCCCGTGAAATGCAAGAAGGGCTTTGTCAAAAAGAGAGGCAAGTGTGTGAGGAATCCGGCGAAGAAGGCCAAGAAGCCAGTCCACGTCAACAGGAGGGGTAAGTGATGACGCGCTCCAGGAGAATCCCAACAGCGCTCTCGCTCGCGGTCGCTGCGATCGTGGCGCTGGGAGCTGGCGCGTCCCCGGCGCTCGCCGGCGAAGCGCACCCGTTCCTGCGTGAATTTGGCCACAACGCCACGGAAGCCTTTTCGAACCCGAACGGGATCGCGGTTGATGAATCGACTGGTGACGTGTACGTCGCCGATATCGGTACCGACACGGTGTACAAGTTCGACGCGAGTGGCAATTCACTCGACTTCGCCGCGCTCGGCTCGAACGCGCTGACGGGCGCCGCCACAGAAGCCAAATCGTTCTCGTTTCCCTCGGTGTACGGCACCCCCGCGGCGATCGCGGTCGATAACGCTTGTGTGCAGCACAACCCGGCGCTCACCGGCAAGGCCTGTGAAGAATTCGACCCCTCGGCCGGCGACCTGTACGTGATGGATGGGGGCAACGGCGTGATCGACAAGTTCAGCCCCAGCGGTGAATACCTGAGCCAGATGGGCGGCTTCGGAAGCGGAATGCTGGGGCTGGGCGTCGACGGGAGCGGCACTGTGCACATCGACCTGACACCCGGCAGTCGCGGCAGTGTGCTGCTGATCGACGAATTCGACGACGCGGCCACGAACCATCTCATCGCTCGCCAGCCGCTGGAAGGGGAGTTTTGGATTAATGCCTCTCCCGGCATTCCCAACGGGGTTTCCAAGGCCCACGGCTTCGCCGTCTCCACCACGGGCGATAACTACCCGATGTACGAACCGCTGTGCTCGTGTACGCTCAAGTTCGGGCAGAAGCTCTCCCCGCTCGGCCGCGTGGACAGCGGCGAAGCAGGCGACGTCGCGGTGGCTGTCGACCCCGCGACCGGCCACCTCTACGCAGACGATCAGTCCTCCGTGGCCGAGTGGGACACGGGCGCGATGAACCGCAACAGCGAAGAACATTTCAATGGCAACGCCGCTGGCACGCTCGTCTCGCGCTTCGGCTCGCTCGAGCTTTCGGGGACTTCGGGCCAGGGCGGGATCGCCGTCGACGGCGCGAGCGGGGACGTGTACCTCTCCAACCCCGCAAACGGCAAGGTCTACGTCTTCGGCAGCGCCGCCCCGATGGTGACAACCGGCGAACCGCCGGACGTGACCATGCAAGCCGTCGGCCTGAGCGGCACGGTCGATCCACGTGGCGCCGCCGTCGGCTCGTGTGAGTTCGAGTACGGCATCACCGACGAACTCGGCAACGGCCACTACAGCCACAGCGTGCCCTGCAAGCAGACGCCGGCCGAGATCGGAGCAGGAAGCAGCCCAGTGGCAGTCTCCGCGCAACTCGAAGGTCTCGAACCCGGCGAACTCTACCACTTCCGCCTCGTCGCGACCAACACCAACGGCGCGGGGGAGGACAGCGGTATGCTCGCGACGCAGGGCGTCGGCTTCGGCATCAAGAGCTATGAAATCAGCTTCCTGAACGAAAACGGCACACCCAACACGCAGGCGGGCTCGCACCCATACAAGTTCGTCGACTTCTTCACGCTGAACTCGCACTTTGCGCGCGAGGAATCGAACGCTGACTCACCGTACATTCGCCTGCCCGACGGCGTCGTGCGGAATATCAAGATCGATCTGCCCCCCGGCTTCGTCGGTGACCCCAATGCGCCCTTCCAAAAATGCACCGGACAGGAACTGCGTGTGTATGCATGCTCAACCTCATCGAATGTGGGCGAGCTGAACCTGAGATGGTCAGAAAACGCGGATCGTCAACCGAAGCTCGACGGCGGCCTCTACGCCATGGCGCCCGTGCGCGGCGTGGCTTTGCAGCTCGGCACCAATTTCCTCGTGCCCCTGCTGTATATCAACAATGGTGTTCTCGCGGGCGGCGATTACCCCGTGCAGGTGTCGGTGACGGAAGCGCCAACGACGGCGCCCGTCATCAGCAGCAAGGCGGTGCTGACCGGTGTGCTCGAGCCCTGCTTGGAAGTGGTACAAGGAACCGGTAAGTACGAAAACGGGTGCACAGAACGAACCGGCCTCGTCACGGGAGGCGACTACGAAAAGGGATCGGGCCCCGGCAGAGCCTTCCTGACGATGCCGACCGGCTGCCACGGCCCCCTGAGCTCGACGATGGAAGCCGAGTCGTGGGAAGAACCGGGCAAGTGGGCCAGGAAGAGCACGGTCACGCACAACGCCGCCGGCTCGCCCGTGTCGCTGACGGGCTGCTCGAAGCTGAAGTTCCCGGCGGAAATCAGCGTCGCGCCGGACAGCAACAATGCGAGCACGTCCTCGGGGCTGACGGTTGGTGTTCACGTCCCTCAGACCGCCGCGCTCAACCCCAATGGCCTGGCGGAGTCGGCGCTCAGGGACACGACGGTGGCGCTGCCCGAAGGGGTCGCGATCAATCCGTCGGGTGGCGACGGCCTCGAAGCGTGCACCTCGGATCCCGGTGCGCTTGCCGCGGGTGCGCTCGGCAGTCCCGGCGATCAGATCGGCTACAAGGGCCAGCAAGAACTGAACGCCGAATACGAACCGGGCGTGAGCTGGAATACCTTCACGTCGGAAGTCGCGAGCCCGCTTGCCCCGGGGACAAACTTCTGCCCAAACGGTTCGAAGGTCGGCACTGTGAAGATCAAGACACCACTGCTGGAACACGAATTGGAAGGCGCGGTGTACCTGGCGACGCAGGACTCAAACCCGTTCGCGAGCGTGATAGCGATGTACATCATCGCCGAAGACCCCTATTCCGGGAGCTTGATCAAGCTCGCGGGCGAAGTGTCGCTGAACCCGGATACGGGACAGATCGTCGCGACGTTCAAGAACACACCCGACGTGCCGTTTGAAAACCTCGAACTGCACTTCTTCGGCGGCGAACGCGCGCCGCTGGCGACACCCACGCATTGCGGGACCTACACGACGACAGCCGTGTTCACGCCGTGGGACGGTAATGGCCCCGTGACCGCGGAATCCTCGTTCGAGATCGAACGCGGTCCGCATGGCGGCCCGTGCCCGGGCACGACGCTGCCGTTCAACCCGACTGTGAACGCGGGTGCGACGAACATCCAGGCAGGGGCGTTCTCGCCGTTGACGGTGACGGTGAACCGCAAAGACGGCGAACAGAACCTGAAGTCCCTGGAAGCGAAACTACCGCCGGGCCTCTCCGGTGTGCTGGCGGGTGTCGAACTATGCCCCGAACCACGGGCCAACGAAGGGCTGTGCGGGGAAAACAGCAAGATAGGCGAAGCGACGATCGGTGTCGGGGTCGGCAACGACCCGTTCACGGTCACCGGCGGACGGTTCTATCTCACCGGCCCCTACAACGGCCACGGTGCCTGCACGGTCGGGGAACCGGGGTGCGCGCCGTTTGGGCTGACGTTCGAGGTGCCCGCGAAGGCGGGCCCGTTCGATCTGGCGAACACGAAGAGCAACCATCCTGCGTGCGACTGTGTGGTCGTGAGGGGCAAGATCGAACTGGACCCGTTGACGTCGGCGATCACGATTACTTCGAACCCGCCCGGGTCGCCGGATTCGATCCCGACGAGCATCGAAGGGATCCCCTTGGAAATCCAGCACGTCAACGCGACGACCACGCGTGGGGATTTCCAGTTCAACCCGACGAACTGCTCGAAGATGGCCCTCACCGGCACGGTGCAGTTGAGCGAAGGCGGATCGAGCACGATCTCCACGCCGTTCCAGGTCACCAACTGCGCGGCGCTGAAGTTCGAACCAAAATTCTCGGTCTCCACGTCAGGCAAAACGAGCAAAGCGAACGGCGCGTCGCTGACCGCGAAGCTGACCTACCCCAGCGTGCCGCAGGGTACCGACGCGGACATCGCGAAGGTCAAAGTCGAACTCCCCAAGCAGCTCCCGTCGCGTTTGACGACGTTGCAGAAGGCGTGTACGGACAGGCAGTTCGAAGCCGACCCGGCCGCGTGCCCCGCGGAATCGAAGATCGGGTACGCGACCGTGCATACCCCGTTGATCCCGGTGCCGCTGCAGGGCCCGGTGATCTTCGTCAGTCACGGCGGCGAAGCGTTCCCGAGCCTGACGATGGTGCTGCAGGGCTACGGCATCACAATCGACCTCGTCGGCACGACGTTCATCAGCAAATCGGGGGTCACCAGCACAACGTTCAAGACCGTCCCCGACCAGCCCTTCTCGAGCTTCGAACTGACGCTGCCCCAGGGCAAGTACTCCGCGCTCAGCGCCAACGGCAACCTCTGCAACAGCAAACTCACGATCCCCACCGAATTCATCGCCCAGAACGGCGCCGAGGTCCACCAGAGTACGAAGATCGCCGTCACCGGCTGCGCGAAGAAAGCCAAGAAGGCAGGCAAGCATACGAAGCGCCACTGGCACATAAAGCGCGGCAAGCCCAAGCACAAGCGCAATAAGCGGTAAGGCCGAGCCGCACGTTCGCTCAGCAGTATTTGGCGATGAGGCGCAGCTGCGTGACCGGGACGATGACGTAGTCCAAGGCTTCGCCTCGGTCGCCGGAGATCTCGACTTCCTTATGGTCCCCGTAGTCGCCGAGAACGGTGCCGGTCGTGCCGGCTGACCACTTGCCGTCGCCTTCGACCTTGTCTACGGCTTGCATGAAGGCGACGACATCGACCTCTCCGATTTTCTGTTCGACTGTGGCCATGGTTCCTCCATGCTAGGGCTTTGGGTAGGCATTGACAAGTCGCGGCGGTGCGTCCGGCTGGTCGCATGCCCAGACAGTCCTTACGTTGATGGTGCGGTGGGCCTTTGCGCCGATGCCGCCGATGGGCATGTCGACCACGCACTTGATGCCGTAGGGCCCGTTATCTCGGACTTCGCAGATAGGTGTGTCGAGCACGCGGATCAAGATCTGAGCTTCGAGGTAGTCGATCGCCTCGATCGCGATGTCGAGGATCAGCATGAAGCCCCGGGCCTTGGGTCCTCCGTGCAGGTGAGCGACGTTCAGGGAGTAGGTCTCGAGCTTGTATCGCACCCCGGACGCCTCCGCGGCACGGGGAAGCACCTCGCCCACAGAAGGCGCCTCGGGGTTCGCCCGGGCTTCGGCGTGAAGAGCTTTCGATCCGGTCGGCACCGTTCTGCTCACCCGGCCGTGCGTACAAACCATCTCGCGTCCGGGTCTTTGTCACGCGAGCGAGATCGGCGTCACGTCCAGGCCGGCGATGCGATCGAAATGACGCGTGTTGGCACTGCCGACTCGCCAGCCTGCCGATATTGCGGTGGCGGCGACAATGCGGTTGTGGGCTCCAACATCGGTCCCAGATGAGGCGAGATCGGACCAGAGCCTTGCATGAACCCGTGCGACGAGGAGGTCGAAGGGGAGCGCAGGGAATGCTGCAAGAACGGCCTCCACGAACGCCTCGCGCCGTGCGCGATACGTACCCGTTGCCCTGTGTACGCCATGGAGCAGCTCAGAGGCCGTGATCGCAGCTATCGCCACCTCGTCGTTCGCGCCGAGGCGCTCCTCCAAGCGGCCGCTTACGGCTTGCATTGCGCTGTCGGCGGGGGCACCGCGCGTGGCGCGCTCGAACTCGACGAAAACAGTGGTGTCTAGGACTGTGCCCACGGATCTGCCGGTACCGGCCCCACGGCGTCGAGCACGGCTTCCATGTCCGCAGCGAAGTCGGGGTCGGGCGGTGCGGCTTGCGCGAGCGCGGCGAGCGCGTCGCGCAGTGGCCGTCCCCGGCGCGTCGGTGTCCCGCGCCCACGATCGTCGGGGTGGACGATCACGAAGGCGGGGCGCTCCCGGTTGAGGACGACTACCTCCTCGTGCTGTGCCACGGCTTCACGCGCTCTGCGTGGAATCCGCACATCCTCGGCCTTGACCGTTGCCATAGTAGGCATCCTAGCATGTCCGTACGGAATCGTACGGAACCGTGCGGTTCCGGGGTCAAGCGACGCTGCCTCGCGGCACGATCCACTGCGTGGGCTGGCCGGTGAGCTCGGCGATGCGGTCGAAGTCGGCGTCGTAGTGGAGCACGGTCAGGCCCGCGCTCTCTGCGCAGGCGGCTACGAGCAGGTCTGGTAGCGGCACCGCCCGGTGTTGTGAGCGTTCGGCGAGCAGTGCCTGGACGGCCAGCGCGCAATCGACGATCGCCTCGGTGACGGGGATTCGTGGCAGCGCGCGCAACGCCGAAGCGAGCTCGGCGTACACGGCGGGGCTCGTGGCGCTGAAGAGCAACTCGAGATCGACGATCCCGCATGTCGCGATTTGTCCGGCGAGCACGAGGGGCTCGACGATCTCGCGGACCCGGAGCCGAGTCTCGCGCCGAGTGAGGGCACTCTTGTCGGCCAGATAGGTTGGCACCGCGGCGGTCTGCTCAGCGCCAGGTGCTGACCATCACGTCGGGATTGCCGAGCTCGAGCGCGTTGGGGGTGAACAGCAGCTCCACGAGCCGCTGGCGTTGCTCCAGCTTGATGATCTCGTCGAGCGCCACGTCCACGGTGTCCGTGAGCGAGGTGGTTCCAAGGATCCGCTTCGCGGCATCCACCTTGGCGAAGTCCACCGCAAAGGAGGTCTTGCGTCTGGTAGCTGAACTCACGATCTCAAGATAGCAAAAATCCCGCTAAGAGATAGCAGACGATCACCAACCTGTGAACACACGCCGCAGGGAGAGACGCAGTAGTCGCGCCCTGCTGCCCCACCGTCCTGGAGGCCGCCGAGGATCACGGGCGCGGCCTAGGATGGTTCACAGCGCACACAGCGCTAGGGTTTTGCGCATGAGCAACCAAATCAGATGTCTCTCCCTGGCGGCGGCGTGTGCGGTACTCGCGCTGGGCGGCCTTGCATCGACCGCGCTCGCGCTGGTGGCGGCCCCGGGGGCGGAACCGGCGGCGGCGACGGTGATCCACTTCCAGCACGAGAGCTACCAGCAGCTCCTGACCCAGCTGCGCAATCGCGAAGTGCACGCGGTGGTGCTCCACCCCCAGGGCTACAAGGCCCACGTCTCGCTCGACAACGGGGGTCACATGACCGTCACCTACGCGGCGGCCGAAGAGCCGCAGTTGGCGGCGCTCGTGCGCGCCAGCGGGGCATCGTTCGCGGTGGCCACCAGTACCCACAAAGCGGCGCCGGTTCACCACAAACTGCGCTACATCGCGGGCGGGGTGCTGATCGTGGCGATCCTGATCGTGCTCGTGGTGCTGCTGATCGGCCGCCGGCGGGCGCTCGAGGAGGAGGGCCCCGCGGGCCACGGGGACGAGGCCGCCTCGGCGCCCCCCGCCGGCTCGGGGTGAGCCGCACCGAGCACGCCCACGGAGGCAACCCCCACGGAGGGCTCACGGGGCACGTCCATGGAGGTCGCGCCCAGGAAGGGCGCGCGGGGCACGCTCACGCGGGGCACGCCCATGGAGGTCACGCCCACGGCCCGTTCCACGGCCCGCCGGCATCGGGGCGGCGGCTGGCAGCGGCGCTTGCCCTGATCCTGGCCTTCATGGCGGTGGAGGTCCTCGCGGGTATCCTCGCGCACTCGCTCGCGCTGATCTCCGACGCGGCGCACATGCTGACCGACGCCGCCGCGCTGGGACTCTCGATCCTCGCGCTACGCCTCGCGGCCCGGCCCGCGCGGGGAGCGATGACCTACGGGTTCCTGCGCGTGGAGGTGCTGGCGGCGCAGGCGAACGGGATCACGCTGCTCGTGCTGGCAGGGGCGATCGTGTACTCCGCCGTGGGGCGTCTGATCTCTCCGCCGACGGTCTCCGCCTGGACCGTGATCGTGGTGGCGCTCGCGGGGATCGCCGTCAACGGGGCAGTAATCGCCACGCTGGCAGGCGCGGGGCGAGAGGCCCATATGAGCGTCGAGGGCTCCTTCCAGCACGTCCTCACCGATCTCTTCGCGTTCATCGGGACCGCGCTGGCGGGCGCGGTGATCCTGCTGACAGGCTTCGAGCGCGCCGACCCGATCGCCTCGCTGCTGGTGGCCGCCCTGATGTTGCGCTCCGCCGTTGGCCTGCTGCGGGCCTCGGGCCGGGTCTTCCTGGAGGCCGCCCCGCCCGGTCTCGACCCCCGCGAGATCGGCCATACCCTGGCGGCCCAACCGCGAGTGGTAGAGGTCCACGACCTGCACGTGTGGGAGCTCTCCGCGGGCTACCCCGCGCTCTCCGCCCACGTGCTGGTGGAGCGCGACGCCGACTGCCACGCCACGCGGTGGGCGCTGCAGGAGCTGTTGCGGGAGCGCTTTGGGGTGGAGCACGCCACTCTGCAAGTGGATCACGAGGGGGGTGAGGAGCTGTTGCAGCTGCAGCTCCCTCAAAGCTAAGAACAAGACTCAGTCTTATTCTGGTAGGGTGCGGCTATGCGCCGTCTCCTTCTGATCCTCGCGCTCGGCGTCCCGGCGTTGTTGGCGGGCTGCGGCGGCGGAGAAGACGCTGCCACGGGCACCGGAGGCAGGCTCCAGGTGGTCGCGGCGGAGAACTTCTGGGGCAGCATCGCCGCCCAGCTCGGCGCTACCAAGGTCCAGGTGCGGAGCATCATCGTCAACCCCGCCACCGACCCCCACAGCTATGAACCGACCGCCCAGGATGCACGCACGATGGCGGGTGCGCAGCTGGCGATCGTCAACGGGGTCGGCTACGACGGATGGGCCTCCAGGCTGTTGAACGCGAGCCCGCTGAGTGGGCGCGTGGTGCTGAACGTGGGCGAGCTGCTCGGGCTCCACGACGGCGATAACCCACACCGCTGGTACTTCCCCGCCAACGTCTACACCGTTGTGAACCAGATCGTCGCCGACTACGACCGCCTCGACCCCGCCGCTAGCGCCTACTTCGCTCAGCAGCGGCGCACCTTCGAGACCCACGGACTCGCGCGCTACAACGAACTGCGCCGCGAGATCCGCGCCCGCTACGCGGGGACCCCGGTGGGCTACAGCGAGAGCATCTTCCAGGGTCTCGGTGAAAGCCTCGGCCTCGAGCTCCTCACGCCCTACAGCTTCGCCAAGGCGATCGCCGAGGGCAGCGAAGTGACCGCGCAGGACAAGCGCACCGTGGACAGCCAGGCCGAAGACCACAAGATCGAGGTGTGGGTCTTCAACAGCCAGAACGTGACCCCCGACGTGCAGCGGGTCAACGAACTCGCGCGCGCCGCCCACATCCCGATCGCCACCGTCACCGAGACGCTCTCCCCCGCGAGCGACAGCTTCGAGCAGTGGCAGGTCGCCGAGCTCGAAGGGCTCGCGCGCGCGCTGGCCGCAACGGGGATGCGAAAGCGTCTCCCGGCTTCGGCAGAGGCCACGGGGCGCTAGCGCGATGCCCGCGCACGGCGCTGACGCGCAGGGCGAAGGGCTGCCCGGCGGCGGCGGGGCCGTACGGCCGTCTGCGTCCTGCGCGCCGCACAGCGCGGAGCGCTCACACGCAGCGGCGGTCGAGCTGACCGACGCTGCGGTACGCCTCGGAGGCGCCACCGTGTGGAGCGGGGTCGACGTGGTCGTGCCCGCGGGCGAGTTCGTGGCGATCCTCGGCCCCAACGGCGCCGGCAAGTCGACCCTGCTGCGGGTGCTGCTCGGCCTGCTCGACCTCTCCCACGGCGAGGTGCGCGTACTGGACGGCCCCGCGGGGGCGCAGAACGAGCGCATCGGCTACCTGCCCCAGCGGCGGGTGTTCGACGCCTCCACCCGGATCCGCGGGGTGGACATCGTGCGCCTCGGCCTCGACGGGCGCCGCTGGGGCGTGCCGCTGCCAGCAGTGGGCCCGCTGCGCAGCGCCCGCGCGCGCGCTGCCCGGGAGCGAGTGGATGAAGCGATCGAGCGGGTCGGCGCGCAGGCTTACGCGCGCCGACCGATCGGGGAGTGCTCCGGCGGCGAGCAGCAGCGGCTGCTGATCGCCCAGGCGCTCGTGCAGCGCCCGCGGATGCTGATCCTCGATGAGCCTCTGGATGGCCTCGACCTCCCCAACCAGGCCGCGGTGAGCGCCCTCGTACAGGACATCTGTCGCTCCGCGGGGGTGACCGTGCTGCTCGTGGCGCACGACGTCAACCCGCTGCTGCCCTACGTGGATCGCGTGCTCTACCTCGCGGGGGGACGCGCCGCGATGGGTCCCGTGCAGGAGGTCATCACCAGTACGACCCTGAGCGGACTGTACGGCGCGCCGATCGAGGTGCTGCGCACGACAGACGGACGCCTCGTCGTTGTTGGCCAGCCCGAAGCCCCCCACCAGCACGGACCTCGCCACGTGCTGCGGTAGGCGACCAACCGACCCCTCCAATCAATCAAAAAAAATGACAGCCGTCTCCCGACCACATTCGAGCTCATGGGGCGCTCCGGTGCTGCGGTGAACCCACACCTGACGCTCAACCTCGGCTCGGACGTGCACCAGCTGCTGGCCTACCAGTTCATGGTCAACGCGCTCCAGGCCGCGGGTATCGTGGCGATCACGGCGGCCGTGGTGGGCTGGTTCATGGTGCTGCGCGGGGAGACCTTCGCGGGGCACACGCTCTCGGTGATGTCCTTCCCCGGGGCCGCCGCCGCGGCACTCGCAGGCGTGCCGCTGGCGTGGGGGTACTTCGCGTTCTGCGCCGGGGGGGCGCTGATCATCGCGGGCTCCACCCGCCGCGGGGCGCGACCGGATGCCGGCCGGCGCGGTCCCGGACAACAGGCCGCGGTCGTGGGGATGGTCGGGGCGGGCGCACTCGCGCTCGGATACCTGCTGTTGAGCCTCTACGGGGGGGTGCTCGAGAGCCTCGAGTCGCTGCTGTTCGGCTCGATCCTCGGGGTCACCCGGGGCCAGGTATTGACGCTCGGAATCGTGGGGGCGGGCGCCCTCGCGTTCACTGCGCTCGCGGGGCGCCCACTCCTGTTCGCCTCCGTGGACGGACCGCTCGCCGCCGCCAGCCGGGTGCCCGTGCGCGCCCTCTCCGTGGCCTACCTGTTCGTGCTCGGCCTCGCCGTGGCCGCCACCGCCCAGATCACCGGGGTGCTGCTCGTCTTCGCCCTGCTGCTCGGGCCCGCCGCGATCGCGCGAGAGCTGACCCCCCGCATTGGGTTCGGACTCGGCCTCAGCGTCGCGCTGGGGTTGGCGATCGCATGGGTGGGGCTCGGCCTGTCGTACTTCACCAATTACCCCGCCGGGTTCTTCGTGACGAGCATCGCGACGGCCCTCTTCGCCGGGGCCCGCCTGGCGCGAGGTCTCAGGGGTCGCTCACTGCGCCGGCGCCCGCGAGGTGTCGGCGGTGGACAGCGGCGGCCGAACTGGATGGCGAGCCGCTGATGCGCCGCTGGTCTCGGCCACCGCGGCATTTGCGGATGAGGTACCGCTGATGCCCCTCCAAGGCTTCCTCGGCAACGCCCTGCTCGCGGGCTCGTGCATCGCGGTGGCGAGCGGGCTGATCGGGTACTTCGTCGTGTTGCGGGTGCAGGTGTTCGCGGGGGATGCGCTCAGCCACGTGGCCTTCACCGGGGCGCTCGCCGCCGCCGCGGCGGGGCTCGATCTGCGCCTGGGGCTGTTCGCGACGACGCTCGCCGTGGCACTGCTGCTGTGGATCTTGAGCAGCCCGTCGGTTCGGCGTGTGCGGGCGGACGACGTGAGCACCGGCATGGTGTTCGTGTGGGTACTCGGGCTGGGGGTGCTGTTCCTGGACCTCTTCAACTCCGGAGGGTCGGGCGCCAACGGGACGATCGCTGCGCGTACCCTGTTTGGCTCGATCTTTAGTCTCACCAGCGGAGAAGCCCAACTCGCCGCGGCGATCGGGGCGGCGATCGCGGTGGGGCTGCTCGCGATCGGGCGCCCCCTGCTGCTCGCCTCGATCGACCCCCCGCTGGCGGCCGCCGGGGGAGTCCCCGTGGGCGCCCTGGGGCTCGCGTTCCTCGTGTTGCTCGGCCTCGACGCGGCCGAGGCCACGCAGGCGGTGGGAGCGCTCCTGCTGCTCGGCCTGCTCGCCGCTCCCGCGGGCGCCGCGTACCGGCTGACCGCAAACCCCTATCGAGGCCTCGCGCTCTCGGCGGCGATCGCACTTGGCGCGATGTGGATCGGGCTAGCGCTGAGCTACTGGATCGGAGTACTGCCCCCCGGGAGCGCCGTGATACTCGTGGCCGTCGGGTTCTACGCTCTTAGCACCCTCCTATGACCGCTTCCTCCCATACCGTCCCCCCCAGCCGCGTCCCCCCCAGTCGCTCCGCGATCCACTCCCGCTCCCCCCACGGCACCTGGGCAGACCACGCGGAGGCGACGTTGGCGGCAGCTGGGCGCAAGCGTGGAGGCGCGCGCCGTGCTGTGCTCGAGCTGTTGGGCCACCAGACGTGCGCGCTGACCGCCGTGGAGATCGAGCAGGCGCTGAGTGCGGAGTCGCGCGCGGTGAGTCGCGCGAGCATCTATCGGATCCTCGACGAGCTGGAGCGCCTCGGTCTTGTGGCGCGGGTGGAGACGGGGCAGGCGATGGTCCGCTACGAGCGTGCCCACGGCTCCGGGGAGGAGCACCACCACCATCTCGTCTGTGACACTTGCGGCCTCGTGATGCCCTTCTCCGACGACGCCCTGGAGCGGGCGATCGACGCACTCAGCGCCCGCGTGCCCCTGGCCGTCTCAGAGCACGAGATCGTGCTCCGCGGGGTCTGCCACGCGTGCACCGGCTAGCTCGCTCTCCTCGGCGGGCAGCGGGTGCACCGAGGTGCCCTCGATGTTCAGACGCGGGAGCACACGGTCGAGCCACGCGGGGAACCACCAGGTGCGCGCACCGACGATGCTGAGCACCGCCGGCAGCAGCAGGCAGCGCACGATCACCGCGTCGAGGAACACCGCGCTGGCGAGGCTGAGGCCGAACTCCTTGATCACGCGGTTTTCTCCGAGCATGAACGAGAGGAAGACGCACACCATGATCGCCGCGGCCGCCGTGACCACACGGCCGGTCAGCGCGAGCCCCTCGCCGACGGCGCGGTGGTGATCGCGGGTGCGGGTCCACTGCTCGTGGATACGGGACACGAGGAACACCTCGTAGTCCATCGAGAGCCCGAACACGATCGCAAACAGCATCACCGGGATGAAGGACTCGATCGGGCCCGGGCTGACCCCCAGCAACCCCGGCAGCCAGCCCCACTGGAAGATCATCACGATCACCCCCAGCGAGGCGCCGATGCTGAGCAGGTTCATGAACGCCGCCTGCACGGGGATCACCAGCGAGCGGAACACCACCATCAACAGCAGCGCCGAGAGCAGCACCACCACGCCGATGAACAGCGGCAGCTTGTGCGCGAGCGTGGTGGCGAAGTCGACCGAGCCGGCGGTCATGCCGCCCACGTGCACCACCATGCCCGTGCGCGCCGCCACCGGGGGAATCACGTGTTCGCGCAGATCCCGCACGAGCACGGTGGTCGCGTACGCCTGGGGGGAGGAGGCGGGGTAGACCGAGAACGTCGCCACTTCCCCAGAGGGGTTGAGGCGCGGGGGGGTCACCGAGGCCACCCCGGGCGTCGCCGCGAGCGCGCTCTCGAGTTCCTGCAGCCCCGCCGCGTCGGCGTGGTGGGGCAGCTGCACCACCACCTGCATCGGGCCGTTGAAGCCTTCCCCGAAGCCCTCCGCGAGCAGCTTGTAGGCGTGGTAAGTGGTCGTGCCCGTGGGGTCGTTGGCGGCGTCGCTGGAGCCGAGTCGCAGAGCGAGTGCGGGGGCCGCGATCAGGAGCATCACGAGCGTCGCCACCAGCGTGATCGTGCGCGGGTAGTGCTGCACGAATTTGCTCCACCGCAGCCACGCCTTCCCGCCGCTCGCCACCGCCGCGTCGGCCGCCCCGTCGCCAGCCGCGCCGTTGCCCCCAGCGCCGTCCCCTGCCGCGCGACTGCCCATCGCTGCGTCGCCCGCCGCCCCGTTGCCGCCGGCGACGCCACTGCCATTTGCCCCCACCGCGCCGGTCCCACCGCCGCTGAGCGCCGCGGTGCCCGCACCGTTGCCGACTGCGCCCCCGGCCGCGGCAGCCGCCGCCTGCCGCGCGCGCCGGCGGGCTCGCCGACTGGGGCGCGCGAGGCGGGCACCCACGAGCGTGAGTAGCGCGGGCAGCAGCGTCAGCGAGGCGAGCATCACGAGCAGCACCCCGATCGACGCCGAGATCGCCACCCCGTAGAGGAAGTCGACCCCCAGCAGCATCATTCCCAGCAGAGCGATCACCACCGTGGTGCCCGCGAACAGCACCGCGCGCCCGGCGGTGTCCATCGCCTGCACCACCGACTCCCGTACCTGTCCGTGGGTGGGCCCCGGGGCGGCGTACGCCTCGCGGTAGCGGGTGAGGATGAACAGCGAGTAGTCGATCCCCACCCCCAGGCCGATCATCGCGGCGAGCTCGGAGGAGAAGTTGGGGGTGTCCACTACGTGGGTGAACAGCGCGATCAGCCCGAGGCCCGTGCCCAGCCCAAAGAGGGCGGTCACGATCGGCAGGCCCATCGCGAGCAGCGAACCGAACGTGATCAGCAGCACCACGATCGCCGCCATCAGCCCCACCGCGGTGGAGAGGCCGAAGCCTTCCTGCTCGGTATTCTCGATCGCCGGCCCCCCGAGCTGAACCTCGAGGCCCGGACGTGCGGCGGCCTTCGCCACCCTGACCACGCGCTTGGCGGCGCTCACGGGCAGCAGGTTGGCTTTTTCGTTGAACACCACCGTCGCAAACGCGATCTGGCCGTTGGCGGAAATCGCCTTCCCCGCGGCGGCCCCCGCGTAGGGGCTGATCACGGCGCTCACGTGCGGCAGCTTGGAGACTTCCGTGAACATCGCGCTCATCCGCGCGCGCACCGCGGGAGCGAGCACGGTGCCGTGTTCGACGCGGAACACGATCTGGTCGCGGTCCCCCGCCTGCGCGGGGAAGCTCTTCTGCAGGAGGTCCGCCGCGCGCTGGGCGTCGGAGTTGGGGAGCGTGAAGTTGTTGGAGTATTCCGTGCCCGCCGACTGGGCCAGGCCGTTGACCACGAAGATCAGCAGGATCCAGCCAAGGACTACGTAGAGGCGATGGGTTGTGGACCAGCGGGCGAGCTTGAGCATGGGCGACCTCGGGCGGTTGGGGAAGCCTCGGGCAAGGCTGGGCGCGCGCGGGTACGCGCAATGTGCTTCATAGAGAGTAGAAAGCTCTGCGCGGGAGCCCGAGCTTTCTTTGCGCGGCCGGTCTGCGCCGGAGCCCGAGCTCTCTCGCGTGAGTTGGAATCCCGGGGGCGATCGACCACGCGCCCGGGTCGCGCGCGGCGCCATCCGTAGATCCGAGCGCGGCTCCGGTCGCCGGCGGCGAGCCGGCCCAGCTCAGTTCATGCTCGGATCGAGCGGCATGCGGGCCATCAGGGCGTACGCCCCTCCCTTGCGGGTGAGCACCCGACCCCACAGCTCCTCAGGATCCTCCGCAAACACGTCCTCGGGCTGGGCTGGGTGCGCGATCCAATCGCCGTGGTCGAGCTCCGCATCGAGCTGCCCCCCTCCCCATCCGGCGTAGCCCGCGAACACCCGCCGGCGCTCGGTCGCCTCCGCCAGCTCCTCGACCTCCGCCTCCGGCGCCGGGAAGCCGATCCGCCCGAGCACGATCAGACCCGCGATCGAGGGGTCGAGAAACTCTGCGAGGAACACGATCGAGTTGGGCTGCACCGGACCTCCTACGTACACGGTCTCCCACTCCCCCACCGCCGGCTCCAGCTGGGGCACAGCCTCCCCCACTGTCACCTGCGAGGGGCGATTGAGCACGACCCCCATCGCCCCGTCTTCGCTGTGGGCGCCGATCAGCACCACGGTGCGGCGGAAGTTGGGATCGAGTAGCGACGGGGCCGCAAGCAGAAGCTGGCCGCTGAGCGATTCCTCCATACGGTCAGGCTACCCGCATTCGGGACGTGCTTCACCTCCACAACGATTCCGGCGCGATCACCGCAAGATCACAATCGCGCGGCACAAGGATGCGACGATCATTGCGTCCTCCATAAAAAGGGACAGGAGCGACGTGGGGTTCTGAGCATCCGGTCTTTGACTCTCTCCGCCGGCTGCCCCTGGAGCTCGCGCCGGCCCCGAACTCCCCTCAATTTCGGTGCTGGTAAAGCGCCGGCGGCCCGCAGCGGCGGAGTCGCCGGCGCTCCGTCGCCCGCGGTGCTCGGTCGGATGCGGTGCTCAGTCGGATCTCCGTCGCCCGCGACGCCCGGTCGTGTGCGGCGCTCCGTCGCGCGCCGGGCTCGGTCCGCGACTCCTACGCTGGGGGTCCCGCGTCTGTGATCACTCCCGTAG
Organism: uncultured Solirubrobacterales bacterium; assembly: GCA_963747875.1. Taxonomy (GTDB): domain Bacteria; phylum Actinomycetota; class Thermoleophilia; order Solirubrobacterales; family Solirubrobacteraceae; genus Palsa-744. Next base: position 1,772,421 of record CAVVGU010000001.1, on the reverse strand, counting down.
CCGAGGTTGGGCGCGCCCCGCGGTTGACTGAGGTTGGGCGCGCCCCGCGGTTGACTGAGGTTGGGCGCGCCCCGCGGTTGACTGAGGTTGGGCGCGCCTCACGGTTGAGGGTGGGCAAGGTATCCTGCGTCAATGGCCAGGACACCGCAGGTGGGGGAGACAGCGCCGGACTTCGAGTTGCCGGGCACCGAGGGCCAGTTCAAGCTGTCCGAGCACCGGGGAGAGCGGGTGGTGCTGCTGTTCTATCCGGGGGACAACACGATGGTCTGTACCAAACAGTTCTGCTCCTACCGCGACAGGGCCGAGGACTTTGCGGCACTCGACGCGACCGTGGTCGGCATCTCCTCGCAGGATCTCGCCTCACACGAAGGATTCATCGCCAAGAACGGTCTGACGGTGCCGTTGCTGGCCGACGTGGACAAGTCGGTGGCCCGGGCCTATAGCGCGGTGATGCCGGGCGTGGGGTCCACCAAGCGCGCGGTGATCGTGATCGACGAGAACGGGATCGTCCGTCACCGCCACGATCACCTGCTCGGGCTCGACTACCAGTCGGTGGACGACCTCAAGGCAGCGCTGGACGCGCTCCCCAGCCCGGCTGCCTGAGCGATCGCATCGTCTCCGAAGGCTTTCGGGAAAAGCTTGAAAAACCAAATGCCTGCAGGTAGTCTGAGGGCATGGCTACCAAGCATGATCGCGCGCTCTCGTCGTTCCTCGTCGGGCTGGACGATGTGGTTGAGGAGCTCAGTGTGGTCAGCGATCCACAGCGTTCAGGAGAACTCGCGAAGCAACTGATGGCGATGGGCAAGCAGCTCAAGCGAGCCGCACCGAACGCTGCTCGGGGAGTCCCTGTGGCGGAGGCGGCAAAGTATCTGGGTGTCTCCGAGCCGACTGTCCGGCTGTGGGTCAGGCGTGGCGCGCTTGCTGCGTTGCCGGGCTCCAAGCCGACGCTGATCGAGCACGAGAGCCTGAGGGGGGTCGGGCGCGCCGTGCGCGAATTGCGTGCGAGGGGCGAGGACCGAGAGTGGTTGGAGGGCGTGGTTCGCTACGTCGAAGACATGGCGGATCGTTCGAGTCCGAGCGTACGCCAGGGCCTGAAGGAGCTGGCTGAAGGCAAGCTCCAGCCGGCCTGACGAGCGCGCGGGGTGGCACATTCCGTGTTTGTGGTCGATACGGTCGCTCGTGTCGCCGCCTCGTTGAACAAGACTGACCGGCGGGCGTACGACGCGGCGGGTCTCGGGCTTGAAGGGCGAGGGTTGCAAGTCCGCCGGGTACCGACTGGCGGCTATAGACGGCGGAGACTTCCCGCTGTGCTGCCGACATCTCGCTAACGATTGGCGCATGCACACGCTGTTCGCGAAAGACCACAGCGTGATCGTGATCTCGCTCGCCAGGCACGACAAGGGTCACAACCCGCACCAGATCATCGCCGACATCTTCCCCGGTCTCAGCCCAGTTGGACGCCGCAAGCGCGCGAAGCCCCCATGCTGCGATGATCCCGAGAGCCCACCTGTAATGCTGGCGACGCTCAGCGAGCAGCTCGCCGGCATGTTCGGCTACACCTGAGCCTGTATCCCTGCCCCGGTCGGCCCGAGGTTTCCTATCATGAATCCTTCACCGGACTGGTCGGGGTCGAAGTCGGTTGTATCGAGCCCGACAATGCGAAACCTGTCGTTGTAGGGGCGAAGTAACTGCAGCGGTTCTGACTTGCAAAGATCGGTGAAGCGAGCGCGGTGTTGAAATACCCGGTTTTGTGGGCATGCATGTCGTGATTTGAATTCAACGCAAACGACATCCCTTGCGTTCCGGGCCAGGGCCAGGGAGTCAAGAAGTTCGCCTGCTGATAGTCGTTCGTCCCCGCGTAGTAGACGTCACCCAGGTGAACTATAATGTTCCCTACACCCACCTTGTCTCTTGCGCTGCTTGCGACCTTGAGGTCCTGCGGAGACCCTAGGAGCTCGGGGTGATTCTGGAGAGCCGCGGCCGGCTGACGGCAGAGGCCCGCTCATCGGCGATTATCCTTCCCAGCATTGAACACCGTCGCGACCCCGCCCACGTCGCTGTCCCATTCCGGCGGCGCTCCGCTAGGACCCGCGCCGCCTGAGCCGCCGCGTCGTGGCTGGTGGATGGCCAGGCGCTTTGGCCTCGCGGCGCTTGGCATCGTCGTGCTCGTGGGCGTGGGGACCTACGTGCTGGTCGGTAAGGAGATCGCCGGCGTCGTCAGCGCGCTCGGGCAGAACGATGCGGTCAAGATCGCTCCGAAGGTGCTCGTTCCCACCGGGAGAGGCCAGCCCGAGACGCTGCTCTTGGTCGGCAACGACGAACGCCCACCTCCCAAGGACAACCCCACGGGGGCCGTCCTGCCGCACTCCAACGAGATGCTGCTCGTGCGGATCGACCCGAGCAAGCCGACGATCTCGATGCTCTCGATCCCGCGTGAGCTGCGGGTCACGTTCACCGCCCCCACGGGGGAAGTGATCACGAACCGCATCAACTCCGCCTACACCTACGGCGCTGAGGACGGCGGCGGCACCTCTGGGGGCATCAAGCTGATGCTCGAAACGATCAAGAGCGTGCTCGGCATCACCGTCAACCACGTGTTCGTCACGAACTTTCCGAAGTTCAGGCGCGCGGTCGACGAAATGGGCTGCGTGTACATGACGGTGGACAAGCGCTATCACCACGTCAACGAACCCGGGGGTGAACAGTACTTCGAAATCAATCTCCAGCCCGGCTACCAGCGACTATGCGGCCAGCGGGCACTCGAATTCGTGGCCAACCGCCACGAAAGTACCTCGCTCATTCGCGACGCGCGCGATCAGCGGTTCCTGCTTGCGGTGAAGGCGCAGTACGGCTCGACGTTATTTGAAAACCGTGAAAAGTTCGAGCGGATCCTCGGTCGAGCCGTCGAAACCGACCTGCACGGCGAAGAAGAAGTCCTGGCGCTGCTGGAGCTACGTGATCGTCGTCGGCGAGGGTGAACTTGGGCAGTACTACGACATTCAGGGAACGAGCTGGACCGGTTCGCCGCTGCTCAGCGATCCCAGTCAGGAGATCCACATCGGCTCGCGTACCTACAGCCTCTTCTACGACGGCGAACACATCAAGACGGTCGCATGGCGAGAAGGGAGCGCCACGTACTGGATCGAAAATACCCTCACCTACGGCCTCTCGCCACAGGCGATGGTGGCGATTGCCCGGGACACCCGGCCGGTCGGCAGCCCCGAAGCCTCGCTGCGCGCGCCGAGCGCGAGCCCGCACGGCGTGACCCTGCCCCAGCCGGGAACCGCCACCGCGAGCTCGACCGTGAAGCTGGAGGCTGCACTGGGCTTCGTCTGCCTCGCGGTCGTGATGGCGCTCGCGGTGCGTCTGCTCATACGCCAGCGCGAACTGAAGCTTCTGCGGGCTCAGGTGGCGCGCGCGATGGCCCTCGAGGCGCACCAGCGTACGGCTATCGCACCGCGCCTCCAGCGGCGTTGATCGCGTACCACGCACCGCCGAACTGCTTTGCGCCGACGTAGGAGGTTGCTCCAGGCCCGCTGTCGCCGCTGTAGGTGTAGAGCGGGTGCCCGGCGTAGGTAACCTGTTTGCCGCCTGCGGGCAGGTTGATGGAGGACAGCAGCGACGCCTTGACGCCGGAGCCGGCCGTGGGCCTGCCGCTCACCTTCAGCGATGGCCACACTTCTGAGCATCCCCTGATCGCCGTGCAGCTGTTCCGGTTGGCGCGATCCTTGGTGAACTCATACAGCGTGCGGCCGGAGCTGCTGACGAGGATGTTCCCGAGGCTGGTGTGGCGCAGCGCGACCGTGGAGGTGCGGCTCGAATGCGCGGAGGGGATGCCCGGGTGGGCACTGGCGATCGTTGCGGCACCGGCTGCGCCTGCCAGGGCGACGGCCAAGAGGGCGTAGGTTCGCTTCATGGTTCCTCCGAATGTCGGGTGCGTGGGTCGGGCTCGTCTCTGCATTGTTAGACACCGCTACGCCGCGAACCTTCCCGAGGCCGGTGCGGTTTCCCGAGGGCTGGTGGGTCCTCCACGAATGCCGCCCCCGAAACCGGCGCCGAGAGCCCGCTTTGGCACTGGGATCCTGGAGTCCAAGCCCGGTCGAATAATCCTGGACGGTCCCTACGTCAGCTGTCGCGCCTTGGCAAACGCGTAGCGAGTCAGCGCGGCATGGTGGCGCTTGGCCCCACCCAGCAGCGCGGCGTCCAGCTGGGCGCGCTTGAACAGCCAGTGCACGTCTGCCTCCCAGGTGAACCCGATCCCGCCGTGCAGCTGGATCGCGCCGGCGGTGACAGACAGGCCGCCCTCGGCCGCCGCGGCGCCGGCGAGCGCTGCTGCCTCGGGGAGCAGCTGGGGGTCGGCATCGGCGGCCCAGGCCGCGTAGTAGGCGGTCGAGCGTGCGCTCTCGGTGTGGAGCAGCATCTCCGCACAGCGATGCGAGACGGCCTGAAAGGACCCGACGGGGACGCCGAACTGCTTGCGCTCCTTGACGTATGCAAGCGTCATGTCGAGCGCGCGCTGGCAGACGCCCACGAGCTCGGCGGCGATCGCTGCGCGGATCCGCTCGGCGGCGTTGGGGCCGAGGGGCTCTCCATCGCCCGCGACGGTCGCGAAGCGCCGGGTGGGGTCGATCGCGACGAAGTCCTCGGTCGCGGGCGAGGCGATCAGCTGCACCTCATCGCCTTCGATCACCAGCACCACCGCAGCACCGGCGGCGTCGGCTGCGAGCTCGCGCGTGCCGATCCCCGCGGTCAGCTCCCCCGCGGCGAGGCCCGGCAGCCAGCGGGCCTGCTGCTCCTCGCTGCCGGCGGCCTGGATGACCGCGGCCGCGGTGGCGGTGGAGAGGAAGGGCGTGGCCGCACACGCGTACCCGAGCTCCTCGGCCAGGACGGCGAGCTCGACCGCCCCGAGCCCCTGTCCGCCGTGCTCCTCGGCGACGGCGATCCCCGGCCAGCCGAGCCCGACGAGCTCGCTCCACAGCGCCGCGTCGTACGCGGCGGCCTGCGCCGCCTCGCGGACCTTGGCGAACGGCGAGCGCGCGGTGAGCAGCTCGCGGGCGACGTCCTTGATCTCGCGCTGATCCTTGCTGAGGTCGAAATCCACGGCTGCCTCCTACCGCTAACGCGACTTGGGAAGGCCGAGCACGCGCTCGGCGACGATGTTCTTGAGCACCTCGGTTGTGCCCCCCTCGATCGAGTTGCCGCGGGCGCGCAGCAGCTCATAGGCCCAGGGATCGCCCGCTCGCAGTGCGCGGGGGGCGAGCAGCTCGGCGGCGAGCTGCGTGAGGCGCTGGTTGGTGTCCGACCACATCCACTTGGTCAGCGAGCCCTCGGGACCGGGCTGGCCGTACTTCTCGATCGTGGTCAGCCCGCGGTAGGCGGTGAGCCTGACGATCTCGGTGCGCAGGTGCAGCTCACCGAGGCGGTCGGCCACGACGGGGTCCTCGAGCAGGCCTTCGCGGGCGGCCTCGTCGATCACGCTGTCGAGCAGCTGGCGCAGACGGACCTGCAGGAAGAACCCGAGGCCGGCGCGCTCGTTCATCAACGTCGTGAGCGCCACCTTCCAGCCGTTGCCGGCACCCCCGAGCACGTTCTCGTGCGGGACGCGGGCGCCGTCGAGGAAGAGCTCGTTGAACTCGGGCTCGCCGGTGATCTGGCGCAGGGGGCGGATCTGCACGCCGTCCTGTTCCATGTCCATCAGGAAGTAGGTGAGCCCCTTGTGCTTGGGGGCGTCGGGGTCCGAGCGGGCGACGAGCATGCACCACTTCGAGTACTGCGCGGCGCTCGTCCAGACCTTCTGACCGGTGAGCACCCACTCATCGCCATCCCGCACGGCGCGCGTCTTCAGGCTGGCGAGATCCGAACCGGCGTCGGGCTCGGAGAAGCCCTGGCACCAGATCTCATCCGCGGTCAGGATCGGCGCGAGGTAGCGCTCCTTCTGCTGCTCGGTGCCCCAGGTCATGATCGTCGGTCCGGCGAGCAGCAAGCCGAGCACATTGGCGGGCAGCGGGGCGCCGGAGCGGCCGAGCTCCTCGAAGAAGATCGCCGATTCGGTCAGCGTCGCCCCGCGGCCGCCGTACTCGCGCGGCCAGTGCACAGCGGCCCAACCGCCCTCGGCGAGCTGGCGCTGGAAGTCCCGCCGCCACGCGTACCTGCGATCTTCGTCACCGTCAGGCTCCGCGCCCGGGTCATGCTCGCCAAACCAGGCACGCAGCCCGTCGCGGAACGCGATCTCCGACTCACTGAAGGTCAAATCCATGGTCTCCCCTTTCGACGGTTCGAATCACGCGCCGGCCCCCTCGCGCGCGACGGGTCGCTCCTGGAGGGCGCGCTGGGCGTGGATGGCGATCAACTCGAGCTGCATGCTGCGGGGCTTCTCGCCGGGCTCCGGCGCACGGCGTCGCCAATACCCGTCGCCGGAGAGCTCCCAGGCGTTCTGATTGTCGTGGAAGGCGCGCTCGAGCGTGTCGAGCAGTTCGGCCCGCAGCTCCGGGGACTCGATCGGGACGGCCATCTCGACGCGGTGGTCGAGGTTGCGGGGCATGAGGTCGGCGGAGGCGATGTAGACGACCTGGCGGCCGTCGTAGTGGAAGGTGTAGACACGCGAGTGCTCGAGCAGGCGCCCCACGATCGAGACCACGCGGATGTTCTCGGAGATCCCCTCGAGGCCGGGGCGCAGGCAGCAGATCCCGCGAACGTTGAGATCGACGCTGACGCCGGCCTGGGAGGCACGGTAGAGGGCGCGGATACAGGGGCCGTCGACGAGGGCGTTCATCTTCATGGCGATGCGGGCGGGGCGCTCGGGGGTGTGGGCTGCGATTGTGCGGTCGATCTCGGCGATCAACCCGTCGCGCAGCTGGGTGGGGGCCATGAGCACCTTGCGGTAGTGCAGAGGGCGGCCGTAACCGGTGAGGTAGTTGAACATGTCGGCGACGTCCGCGCCGATCTCCTCGTCGGTGGTGAACAGCCCAAAGTCGGTGTAGAGACGGGCGGTGGTCGAGTGGTAGTTGCCCGTACCGATGTGCACGTAGTTGCGCACCCCGTCCCCCTCGCGACGTACGACGAGCACGCACTTGACGTGGGTCTTCAGGGCGGGCTGCCCGTATACGACATGCACTCCGGCCTCCTCCATGGCCTTGGCCCAGTGGATGTTCATGCGCTCGTCGAAGCGCGCCTTGAGCTCGACCAAGGCCACGGCCTGCTTGCCGCTCTCGGTGGCATCGATCAGGGCGGGGACGAGGGGAGAATCGTCACTGGTGCGGTACACGGTCTGCTTGATGGCGAGCACGTTGGGGTCGGCCACGGCCTGCTCCACGAAGCGCTCCACGGAGGTGGCGAAGGAGTCGTAGGGGTGGTGTACGAGCAGGTCCCCGTCGCGCATCGCGCCGAGCACGTCGGGGCGCTCGCCCTCGTGGCGCAGCAGGCGGGGGTGGGTGATGCCGCTCACAGGAGGGTCGCGCAGCTCGGACATGCCGGGGAGGCGGACGATCTGCCAGAGGGAGCCCATATCGAGGAGCCCGTCGACGGGGTAGATCTCCTCCTCGGCCATGCCCAGGAGGCCGAGCAGCTCGCTGCGCAGGGGGGCGGAGCAGCGGGCGCCGAGCTCGACACGCACCACCTCGCCGAAGCGCCGGCGGCGGAGCTCGTCCTCGACGGCCTGGAGCAGGTCGGCGGCGTCGTCGGAGACCTCGAGGTCGGCGTCGCGGGTCACGCGGAAGACATCGCAGTCGACGATCTCCATCCCGGGGAAGAGGGCGTCGAGGTGGTGGGCGATGACCTCCTCGAGGGGTACGAGCGTGACGCGATCGGCGGGTGCACCCTCGGGGGGCGGACCGCAGTGAAGCGGGGGAGGATCTCGGTGGGGACCTTCACGCGTGCGAACACGGTCTGGTCGTGGACGGGGTCGCGCACGAGTACCCCCAAGCTGAGGGAGAGATTGGAGATATATGGAAAGGGCCGTCCGGGCGCGACTGCAAGGGGGGTGAGCGCGGGGAAGATGACCTGCTGGAAGTGTCGTGCGAGGTGGACCCGCTGGCGCTCGTCGAGCTCATGGAAGCCGACGATGTGGACGCCGTGGTCGGCGAGGGCGGGGCGCAGACGCTGCTCGAAGCAGACGCTCAGGCGCTCTGAGAGCTCGAGCACCCGCTCGCGGATGCGGCCAATCGTCTGGGAGGGAGTTGAGCCGTCTTGGGAGGGGTTCTCGACGCCGGCCTCGATCTGGTCGTACAGGCCGGCGACACGCACCATGTAGTACTCGTCGAGGTTGGTGGTGTAGATCGCGCAGAACTTGGTGCGCTCGAGCAGGGGGACCTGCTCGTCCTCGGCGAGTTGGAGCACGCGCTCGTTGAAGTCCAGCCAGGAGAGCTCGCGATTGATGTAGAGCGAGGGGTCGCGCAGGTGGTGAGGGTGAGTCCTGTCGTGCTCCTCGGTGTGGGGGTGGTTGCTGCTCATAACCGCCAGGCAACGCTAACACCCTGTGACTCCCGCTAGGGTGAAGGGTGAGGGATATGGCTCGCCAGCTCTGGTTGCTACGTCATGCGGACGCGGAGCCGCATGGAACCCGTCCGGACTCCGAGCGGCGTCTGACGGACCGGGGAGAGAGCCAGGCACGCCTCGCGGGAGCTGCGCTGGGGCGCATGGGAGTGGAGTTCGAGGCGGTGCTGAGCAGCCCGCGGGTGCGCGCGCTGCGCACGGCGGAGTTGGCCGTACAGGCTTGGGGCGAGCAAGCGCAGAGCGACCAGACGAAGACCCACCGAGCGCAGATCGGTCAGTTCTCCGCGAAGGTGGAGATCCACGAGCCGCTGTCGGCGGGCTTCGATGCGCAGCTGGCGCTGGCGGCGCTGGCGGAGCTTGCGATCGAGGCCCCCGGAGGACGGCTGCTGGTTGTGGGCCACGAGCCGGACCTCTCCAATGTGGTCGCTGAACTGACGGGAGCCCGCATCGACCTCAAGAAGGGCGGACTGGCTGTGGTGCGGATGGAGGGTCCCAGCGGAGAGCTGATCGCACTGCTGCGTCCCCACGAGCTGGCGCTGATCGCAACGGAATAGATACGTCGATGGCGGTGGGCCCGGTAGGGTCTCGCCGCATGAAGGGCGGGCGTTCGGCATTCATCACGGGGATCACGGGTCAGGATGGCTCCTACCTGGCGGAGCTGCTGCTGGAGAAGGGCTACGAGGTGCACGGCATGGTGCGACGCTCCTCGACGGAGCGCTTCGATCGGATCGAGCACCTGCGCGATCGCATCACGCTGCATCAGGGCGATCTGCTCGACCACCGCTCGCTGGTGGACGCGTTGCGGGCTGCCCGTCCGGATGAGATCTACAACCTCGCGGCGATGTCGTTTGTGGCGGTGTCGTGGATCCAACCGACGCTCACGGCGGAGTTCACCGGGGTGGGGGTGACGCGGATGCTCGAGGCGATGCGGGAGGTGTGCCCGGAGGCGCGCTTCTATCAGGCGTCTTCGAGCGAGATGTTCGGGCGGGTGCGGGAGGTTCCCCAGACGGAGTTCACGCCATTCTACCCGCGTTCCCCGTACGGTGTGGCGAAGGCGTATGGGCACTTCATCACGGTCAACTACAGGGAGTCCTACGGGCTGCACGCGACGAGCGGGATCCTCTTCAACCACGAGTCGCCGCGCCGGGGCCTCGAGTTTGTGACGCGCAAGATCACCTGGCACGCGGCGGCGATCAGGCTGGGCCTGGTGGAGACGCTGCAGCTCGGCAATCTGGACGCGGAGCGGGATTGGGGTTATGCGAAGGACTACGTGGAGGCGATGTGGAGGATGCTCCAACGGGATCGGGCCGAGGATTACGTGATTGCGACGGGGGTGGCGCACTCGGTGCGGGAATGCCTGGAGGTCGCGTTCGACCAGGCGGGGGTGGAGATCGAGGGGCGGGTGGTGATCGCCGAGTCGCTCAAGCGCCCCGCGGAGGTGGATCACCTGATCGGCGATACCACGAAGGCCCGCCGCGACCTTGGGTGGGAGCCCCAGACGAGCTTCGAGCAGCTGATCCGGTTGATGGTGGACTCCGATCACGAGCTGCTGAGTGGCTGACGCGCCGCGCCGGGCCTTGGTGACAGGGCTGACGGGTCAGGACGGATCGTTTCTGGCGGAGTTGCTGCTGGAGAAGGGCTACAGCGTGACGGGGCTGGTGCGGGACCGGCCGGGGTCCTCGCTCGATACGGCGGAGCACCTGCGAGGAAGGGTGGAGGTCGTGAGCGGGGACCTATTGGACCACGCGAGCCTGCGCAGAGCGGTGGAGGCGGCGGGCCCGCACGAGCTCTACCACCTGGCGGGGCCATCGTTTGTGCCCGCCTCGTGGGAGCACCCGGCGCATACGATGGCAGCGATCGCGGGCGCGACGGGGGCGCTGTTGGAGGCAGTGGGTGCGGTGGATCCGACGATTCGGGTATTTGTGGCGGGCACGGGGGCGATGTTCGGGGCGGCGGGGGAGAGCCCGCAGCGAGAACAGACGGTGTGCCGGCCGCAGACGCCGTATGCGATCGCGAAGCTGGCGGCGCATCAGCTGGTGGGGGCGGTGCGGGCGCACGAGGGCCTGTATGCGTGCTCGGGGATCCTCTACAACCACGAGTCGGAGCGGCGCCCGGAGTGGTTCGTGACGCGCAAGATCACCCGTGCGGCGGCGGCGATCGAGCTGGGGTTGGCGCGGGAGTTGGTGCTGGGGGACGTGGAGGCGGTGCGGGACTGGTCGTTCGCGGGGGACATCGTGCGCGGGGCGTGGCTGATGCTCCAGCAGGAGGAGCCGGCGGACTTCATCCTGGCGAGCGGTGAACCCCACACGGTAGGAGAGCTGGCGAGAGTGGCGTTCGCGTGTGTGGGGCGCGAGGCGGAGCGCTACCTGCGGGTCGATCCGGAGCTGGTGCGTGAGCGGGAGTCAACGCCGATGGTGGGCGACCCGAGCAGCGCGCGGGAACGGCTGGGCTGGCAGCCCAGCATGAGCTTCGGGGGGCTGGTGGAGCGGATGGTGCGCGCCGACCTGGCCGCACTTGGCGGTCGCTAGACCAGGACCTCGAGCTCGAGGTCTGAGGCGCAGAGGGGATCGTCGACGGGATCTTGGGGAGCCTGGGCGGCGACTGTCTGTGGGGCGTGTGTTGGGGTGGCCTGTGCGGCGAGGTGTGGGGCGGCGCTCTTTGCGGCGGCGGGCCCCCCGATCGGCAGAGCCTGGGACTCCTCGGCCGCGGCCTCATCGGCGGGCTGGGCGGCAAAGCGGTAGCCGATGCCGAAGTGGGTGTGGATATAGCGCCAGTCGGGAGAGGCCTTCTCGAGCTTTTGGCGGAGCTTGCGGACGAACACGTCGACGGAGCGGTCGCCGCGGACCATCGCGTAGCCCCACAGGCGGGAGTAGATTTCCTCGCGCTCGAGGACGCGTCCCTCGGCGGCGGCGAGCAGCTCGATGAGCTCGAACTCGCGACGGGTGAGGTCGATGGAGCGCCCGCCGACAAAGGCCTGGAAGCGATCGGAGCGGATCTCGACCTCGCCGGCGGTGACGGGCTTGGCTTCGGCACGCCCGGTGCTGCGGCGGCGCCGGCGCACGACGCTTTGGACGCGCGCGATCACCTCCTCGGGGTGGCAGGGCTTGGTGATCCAGTCATCCGCGCCCAAACGCAACCCGCGCACGCGCTGGGCGACTGTGGAGGGACCGGTGCAGACGACGATGCCGAGCTCGGGAAGGGCGCCGCAGAGGCGCTCGAGCCAACTCCAAGCCTGGGGCCCAAGGATCGTGAGATCGACCACGAGGGCGCTGAGACGCATCGAGACGACGGCGTCGGCGGGGACGGGGCTCGCGAGCACGCGGTGCTCCCAGTTGAGCCGATCGAGGCGCTTGCTGAGCACCTGGATGAAGCCGCTGTCGCGATCGAGGACCGCGATGCGCAGCGGAGTTCCTGTCGAAGGGGAGACACGTGCGTCCAAGGTGCCCCCCTGCTCGGCGCGGATATTGTCCGTCATCGCGGCCACAAGTGTATGCGAACCCACGGGCCGGTGTGAGGCGTGGGCGACAAACGTCACAGGATGTTCACAGGTGGGTCGCTAATTGCGAAAATCACAAGCGCGGGCCCGACGCCAACCCGATCGCTGAGTTCAGCCGGCGGACCCACCCAAGATGGGGTGGGAGGAGTCCGAGAACTCGCGGAAGAGGCCGGTGACGACGAAGGCGACCTGCTCGCCGACGTCGACGGCGTTGTCGCCGATGCGCTCGAGGGCTCTGGCGACGAGGATCATGTGCATGGCCCATTCGCGGGTATCGGGGTCGTCGCCGATCTCCAGCGCCATCCGGAAGATGTCGCGGTTGAGGCGATTGATGTCGCGGTCCTGGCGCACGAGGTCCTCGGCGAGGGCGACGTCGCGGGAGGAGAAGGCGGCCTTGCACTGGGTGACCTCGGAGCGCGCGAGGGCGCCCATCTTGATGAGGGCGTCGAGCAGTTCACGGCGCACGGGGGGCTCGTTGCCGGAGAGGGGGATGAGCTTGGCGATGTTGACGCACTGGTCGCCCATGCGCTCGATGTTCTTCATGATGTGCAGGAGGGCGGCGACGACGCGCAGGTCGCCGGCGACGGGGGACTGGAGGGCGAGCAGGGAGAGGATGCCCTGGTGGACCTCGAGGTAGCGCCCGTCGATGCGGTCATCGTCGGCGATGACCATCTGGGCGAGCTCGACGTCCTGGTGGGTGAGGGCCTCCAGCACGCGGTCGAGCTGCTCTACCACCAGATCGAGGCCGCCGAGGGCGTGTTGTTCGAGCTCGAAGAGCTGTTGCTGGAAGTGCTGGCGTGGGTTGTGGGCGGTGGATCCGCGCCCTCCCCTGGCGCCACCGCTGCCGGTGCGGACGCTGTTGGGGGAAGCCGCCGCCCTGTTGCCTCCGGGTGGCAGGGGCGCGCGGGGACCGCTCTCGGCGCGCGGACCACTATCAGCGTGTGGACCACCCTCGGCGCGGAGGAAGCGGTCGGGGCGTTCAGCCGAACTTTCCGGTGACATATTCCTCGGTGCGGGGGTCGGTGGGGTTGGTGAAGATCTCGCTGGTGGGACCGACCTCGACGAGCTGGCCGCCGAGCATGAAGGCGGTGCGGTCGGCCACGCGGGCGGCCTGCTGCATGTTGTGGGTGACGATCACGATCGTGACGCGCTGCTTGAGCTTGGCGATCAGCTCCTCGATCTTGAGGGTGGCGATCGGATCGAGGGCGGAGCAGGGCTCGTCCATGAGCAGCACCTCGGGGTCGACGGCGAGCGAGCGGGCGATGCAGAGGCGCTGCTGCTGACCGCCGGAGAGCCCGACGCCGGGGGTGGCGAGGCGGTCGTGGACCTCCTCCCAAAGCCCGGCGCCGCGCAGGGCGGCCTCGACGCGGCTGTGGAGCTCGCCGCGGCGGGAGCGCCCGATGGTGAGGCGCAGCCCCGAAGCGACGTTGTCGAAGATCGACATGGTGGGGAACGGGTTGGGCTTCTGGAAGACCATGCCCACGGCGCGGCGCACGGCGATGACATCGACGGATGGGGCGTAGACGTCGAGGTCGTCGAGCAGCACGCGGCCCTCGGCGCGCGCGCTGGGGATCTCCTCGTGCATGCGGTTGATGCAGCGGACCATGGTGGACTTGCCGCAGCCTGAGGGCCCGATGATGGCGGTGACCTGGTTGGGGGGGAAGCGCAGGTCGATGCCCTTGACCTGCTCGGCGGAGCCGTAGAAGGCGCGCAGCCCCTCGAGGCGAATCTCGGGCCCGACCTTGACAGCCGATATCTCGCCGCTGCGTCCGGCGGCGGTGCCGGGCTCGGCCTTGGCGGAGCCGGCGCCGGCGGGTGGGGTTTGGCGGCTGGGTTCGAGCATGGGCTCAAGGTCTGCGGGAGGAAGTAGAGCATCCTCGATCTCGCGGGGGGACGACGTCGTGTCGTGCGGGGGTGCGGGTGCGTCGGGGTTCTGGGAGAGGTACTCCTCGCCGTGGGGGGCCGGGCGTGGGGCGTCGGTTGGACGCGAGGCGTGCGCCTCGGTGTCGCCCGCTCGAGGTCCCTCGGTGTCGCGGGCGGGGGAGCCGCCGGTGGTCGGGTTGGAGAACGCGTCGGGGGTCATACAAGGCGGCTCCTTCGGGCGAGCAGGCGGGCGAGGAGGTTGAGGACCAGGATCATGGTGACGAGGGTGAGTGCAGCGCCCCACGCACGGTTTACCACGGCGGGGGTGGGGGAGATGACGTCGTTGTAGATCTGGTAGGGGAGGGAGTTCATGAACTGCCCGAGGTTGAGGGTGCTCTGGTTGGTGTGTCCGGCGGTGAACAGCAGGGGTGCAGTCTCGCCGGCGGCACGGGCGACGGCGAGCAGCACGCCGGTGAGCATCCCGGTGAGGGCGGTGGGGAGGACGATGCGGAAGATCACCTTCCAGCGGGCGGCACCGAGGGCGAGCGCGGACTCGCGCAGGGCGCCGGGAACGAGCAGGAGGATCACCTCGGCGGAGCGGATCACCACGGGGAGCATCAGCAGGGAGAGGGCGAGGGAGCCCTTGTAGCCGGCGTAGGAGGAGCCGGTGCCGAGGATGAGGACGATATAGATGAACAGCCCGAAGACGATCGAGGGGACGCCGGTGAGGACGTCGACGAAGAAGCGGACAGTGTGGGCGAACCAGCTCTCGCGGCCGTACTCGACGAGCCACAGGGCGACGCCGATGCCGATCGGGATCGCGATCGCCGAGGCGAGGGCGACCATCACGATGGAGCCGAGGATGGCGCTCTTGATGCCGCCGATGGAGGAGCCGCCGAAGAAGGTGGAGCCCGTTGGGTCGGTGGTGAAGAAGTCGGAGCTCCACGCGCTGAGGCCCTTGTGCAGGAGGTAGTAGACGATCAGCACGAGGGGCACCAGCGCGATCAGGGTGGCGAGGAGCAGCAGCCCGCGAGCGACTTTGTCGGTGCGTCGCCGCCGGGAGCTGACGGCGAAGCGGGCGATGCGATCCTCGTTCATGCGCCCGCCGCCACTGCGGCTCCGAGGTCGCCGGGGCCCTCGCCGGCTCCGCTCGCCCGCGTCTTACTACCGCGGGAGGCGCGCAGCACGAACAGGCGGGCGATGGCGTTGACGAGCAGGGTGAGCACGAACAGCACGAGCGCGCAAGCGAAAATGGCGGAGCGATGCAGGCCAGTTGCCTCGCCGAACTCGTTGGCGATCACGGCGGCGAGGGTGTAGCCCTGCCCGAAGAGGTGGTGGGCGAGGGTGGGGGAGTCGCCGATCACGATCGTGACGGCGATCGTCTCGCCGATCGCGCGCCCGAGCCCGAGCATCGCCCCCCCGACGATCCCGGTGCGGCAGTAGGGGATCACGGCGATGCGGATCATCTCCCAGCGCGTGGCGCCGAGTCCGAGGGCGGCCTCCTTGTGGTCGAGGGGCACGGTGGTCATGACCTCGCGGGCGATGGCCGAGACGATCGGGAGGATCATGATCGCGAGGATCAGCCCGGCGACGAAGCAGTTGGGGATCGTGACGAGGCCGCCGCCGATGAAGGGGATGAAGGAGAGGCGGTCGGCGACCCACTGCTCGGCGGGCTGGAGCTTGGGGGCGAGGAAGAAGATGCCCCACAGCCCGTACACGACGGAGGGCACGGCGGCGAGCAGCTCGACGAGCACGGTGAGTCCCCCGAGCAGGCGTCGGGGGCAGAGCTCGGTCAGGTAGACGGCGGTGGCAACGGCGATCGGCACCCCCATGACGAGCGCGAGGCCGGAGGTGATGAGGGTCCCGATGAGCAGCGGCAGGGCGCCGAACTGTCCGGCGGCGGGGTCCCAGTTGTTGTCGAAGACGAAGCCGATGACGCCGGAGGCGGCGAACGCGGGGCGCGCTTCGCCGAAGAGGCGTATGAAGAAGTAGACGATCAGGAGGAGGATCAGCGCGGCAAGCGCGGTGAGCCCGTACTTCAGGGCGCGGTCTGGAAGGCGCGCAAGCGGTGACCGCTCCAACAGGGAGCGATCACCGCTTGGGATCGAAGCTGCCTCCACAGCGCCTTTCAGGCTAGCTCAGCGGGGAGCCTTCGCACTCCAGTCCAGTGACAGCTTCCTTGGACTTGGCGAGGATCGGCGCGGGGAGCGCGGCGTAGTCGGCCTTGGAGAGGATTTCCTGCCCTGCGCCGAGGCCGTAGTCGAGGAACTTCACGACGCCTTCCGCGGCCGCCTTGCCCCCGGGCACGCCGGCCTTGCACATGTCCTTGTAGACCATGACGAAGGTCTGCGAGGTGATCGGGTAGGCCTGGGGGGAGGAGGGGTTTTTGATCTTGAAGCCGAGGTTGGCGGGCACTGTGATGCCTTCCGCGGCGGCGGTGGTGGAGGCCAGCGAGGGGGCCACGTAGTTGCCGGCCTTGTTCTTCACGCTGGCGTAGGTGAAGTTGTGCTGCAGCGCGTAGGCCTGCTCGACGTAGCCGATCGCGCCGGTGGTCTGCTCCACCGCGCCGGCGACGCCGGCGTTGCCCTTGGCGCCGGTACCGGTCGGCCACGCGGGTTCCTTGCTGCCGGGGCCGACCTTTTTCAGCCATTCGGGGCTGACGGCGGCGAGGAAGCCGGTGAAGCCAGCGGACGTGCCCGAGGAGTCCGAGCGGTGGATCACTGTGATCGGGGTGCTCGGCAGGGTGACGCCGGGGTTCAGGGCCATGATGGCGGGGTCGTTCCAGGTTTTGATCGTGCCGAGGTAGATATCGGCGATCGTCGTGCCATCGAGCTTCAGGCCGGTTTTGACGCCGGGGAGGTTGTAGGAGACGGTGATCGCACCCAGGAACATGGGAATCTGGACCGGTTCGCCGATCTTGGCGAGCGTCGATTCTTCTTCGGCCTTGAGCGGCGGGTCGGAGGCGCCGAAGTCGACGGTCTTGCCTTCCAGCGCGGTGATCCCCGCGCCGGAGCCGACGGCCTGATAGTTGAGGGTCACGCCGGAGGGGGACCCCGAGGCGCCCCACTGTTCGTATACAGGTGCGGCGAAGGTGGAGCCGGCACCGGAGATGGTCGCGGAAGAGGAGGCGGCGGTGGTGTTCGAAGTGGTCGAGCTGCTGCCGCAGGCGGCGAGCACGAGCGAAAGCACGGCGAGGCCGAGGATCATCGCGACGGTCTTGTTCTTGGTGATCACTACTGAGTCTCCCTCTGGCTTGGGGTCGGGATCGGGGCAGGGCGTAGAACGGCATCCCCACCCGCTTTGCTGCCGAAACCCTACTGTCCTAGTCCACAACTCCCTGCTTGTGAACATTTCGTGAAGGCGGGGAGTGGAAGCGTGGCTGAGGCTGGAAGCGGTAGCCGAAGCCGGGGTGGGTGTGGATGAAGCGGCGGTCGGGCATGGCGGCTTCGAGCTTGGTGCGCAGCTTGGAGACGTAGACGTCGACGGAGCGGTCCCCGTCGCGAAGCTCTCCTCGCCACACGACGCGGTAGAGCTCCTCGCGGGTTACGATCGCCCCGATCCGCTTGGCCATCGCCACGAGCAGCTCGAACTCGCGGACGGAGAGCGTGAGGGCCTGGCCGCTGGCAAGCGCAAGCCCCTCGCGGGGCCTGATCTCGAGCTCACCCGCGTATAGAGTGTCGCCGTTCGGGGTGTCGCCGTTCGCGTGAGACTCTTCCACGGATCGCAGAATTGCGCCCCGAGCGGCCGGCGTGGTTGCGAATTCGTGATTCCCTCGTAAAGAATTCGTGAATGGATCGCGGGGCGGGACGGGGCTCAATATTCTCCGTCGATGAGCTTTCTGCGCCGTGGTATGGATGGGTCCCTGATGGAGCTGGTGGAGGAGGCGGGGCGTAACGTACAACGCTCGGGCCTGTTGCTGCAGGACATGCTGCGGGAGTTTCCCGAGCACGCGGCGCTCGCGCGGGACTTGAAGGTCTGCGAGCAGGAGGGGGACAGGATCACGCACGACATCATCCACCGGCTCACCGGGGGTGGGAGGGTGCGGGCGCCGTTCGCGGCGGCGGACGGCTATGCGTTGGCGACGGCGCTGGATGACATCGTGGACTACACCGAGCACGGGGCGGCGCAGATGGTGCTCTACGGGGTGGAGGCGCCGATGGAGCAGGCGGTGGAGATCGCCGATGTCCTGGTGGGCGCGGGCGAGCAGGTGGGCAGGGCGGTGCGCTGCCTGCGCACGGGCGCCGAGCTAGCCCCCCACCTGGTGGAGATCCACCGCCTGGAGAACGAGGGCGACCGCCTCCAGCGCGACGCGGTGGCCTCGCTGTTCGCGGGGGGCATCGACCCGATGGTGGTGATCCGCTGGAAGGACATCTTCGAGTCGCTCGAGGCCGCGGTGGACGCGTGCGAGACGGTCGCCCACGTGCTGGAGGGCATCACGCTCAAGCAGCGCGGGCGCCGGCGCTAGCGAACGCTCGCCGGCGCCGGGTCCACCACGGGTGCGGAACCCTCGGGCGTTGAGAGCGCCGAGGACTCGGCGGTCTGCGCAGCAGCGCTCCCCGGACGGGCGCGGATGAGCCAGAGTGCGCCGCACGCGAGCAGCGTCGCGCAGAGGATCCAGCCGAGTGCGGTGGTTTCCACGCCGACGTACTTCAGGCCGGAGGCGAAGATCACGAACGCGATCGCCGGGCGGACGTAGCGATCGGGCATCGAGGAGGAGAATCGCGAGCCGACGTACACGGCGGGGACACTGCCGATCACCAGCGAGGTGGTGACGCCGAAGTCGACGTGCCCGAAAGCGAGTGCCCCGAGCGCGGCCGCGGCGGTCAGCGGGACGGCCTGGGTGAGATCGGTGCCGACCAGCTGGCCGGCGCTGAGGGCGGGGTAGAGGAACAGCATCATCACGATCATCAGTGAGCCCGAGCCGACCGAGGTCATGCCCACGATCAGCCCCCCCACGATCCCGATCGCCACGGTCGGGATGGGGCGGGGCACCACCTCGTGCACGACGCCTGTGCGGGCGTTCCCGGCGCGGCGGTCGAGCGCCATCCGCAGTACCATCGCGCCGGCGCCCACCAGCAGCGCAGTGCCGAGCACGATCTCGATTTTTTCCTGGTCCATCTTCGATCCGCCCATCAGGTGCAGCAGGTAGGCGCCGAGGAACGCCGCGGGCACCGAGCCGAGCACCATCCAGCCGACCAGCTTGAAGTTGACGGTGCGCGCGCGTATGTGCACCCCCGCTCCGACGGGGCGCATCAGCACGGCGGCGACGAGGTCGCTGGAGATCGCGGTGGAGGGCGTGATCCCGAACAGGAGGATCAGCATCGGGCTCATCAGCGCGCCTCCACCCGCGCCGGTCATGCCGACCAGCAGACCCACGATGGCGGCCCCAAGGACTATGTATGGATCGACGTGCATGATGGGAACGGGCGTTTAGCCAGACCTACCCGCGAGCATTTTATACCAAAGTCGATTGACGAAGTAAAGCCGATCGATCAACTGGGGTTTGCTTGGCTCAGGGCGTGCTGGGCGGCGCGCTAGCTTCGACGTGCGCGCCGGCGGCGCTGCCGATGAACAGCACCTGGAAGGGGCTCGAACCGTGCGCCGCCACCTCGCCGAGCACCGCTCGCCCGGCCGCCACGACCCGCGCGCCGCGACGCGCGATCCCGTAGACGACGAGCTCGCGCTGCGTCACCGCGGATTCGTTGTGGACCGTTCCCGCCACGCCGCTGCTGCCGCCTTCTTCGTTGGAGTGCACGCCCGTGAGCACGATGTGCGGCACGGGCGCCGGCGCCTGCGGAGCTTCCCCGACCAGCGCGCTCACGCTCGCCGGCGCTTGCGCGGCCTGCACCTGGTCGTCGATCCACGTGAGCTGCTGCCCCGCCGCCAGCAGCGCCACCGAGGTGAGCGCCGCTTCCAGGCCCGGGGCGTTGTTCTGGTAGAGCGTGCTCCCGCCGGCGCCCTTCGCGGTGATCGCGATCGGCACGTCGCGCAGCGCGTGCGTGGAGACGTTGCGCAGCGTCACCACCACCGCCGTCCCTTCGGAGCTGTGCACAGCCTGCGTCGCGAGCACCCGCACCGCGCTGCTGGCGTGTGCGATCGACAGGCCCTTGGCGGCCTGCACGGGGTTCTTCGCGGCGGCCAGCTTCGCCTGCTTTTCAAGCTGCGCGCTCTGTTCCTGGCTGCTCTCGCATCCCCCCAGCGCGAGCGCGCAGAGCAGCATCAGCGCGATGGCGGCTCTCACCCGAAGGCCCCGCCGATGTAGTCGCGCGTGCGCTGCTGGCGGGGCTGGTCGAACACCTGCTCGGCGGGGCCGTACTCGACGAGCTCGCCGAGGTGCATGAACGCGACGTGGTCGGCCACGCGCTGGGCCTGCTGGAGGTTGTGGGTGACGATCACCACCGCCACGCTCTCGCGCAGGCCGACGATCAGCTCCTCGATCACCGCCGTGGAGATCGGGTCCAGGGCCGAGCACGGCTCGTCGAGCAGCAGCACCTCCGGGTCGGCCGCCAGCGCGCGCGCGATGCACAACCGCTGCTGCTGGCCCCCCGACAGCGACAGCGCCGGGCGATCGAGATCCTGGGCGACCTCCTCGTGCAGGCCCGCTCGGCGCAGCGCCTCGCGCACCTCCGGCTCCAGCTGGCTGCGCCGTGCGCGGCGGCGGCGTCCCGGGGCCTCGCGCAGCGCGTACGCGACATTCTCGAAGATGCTCATCGGGAACGGGTTGGGCTGCTGGAAGACCATCGTCACGCGCCGGCGCAGCGCGTTGACCTCGATCTCGTGGATCTCTTCGCCGTCGAGCGTGATCCGCCCCGCGCGGCCCGCTCCCGCGGTGATCTCGGTGAGGCGGTTGAGCGAGCGCAGCAGCGTCGTCTTGCCCGAGCCGCTTGCGCCGATCAGCGCGAGCACCTCGCCCTGGCGCACAGGCAGGCTCACGTCGCGCACCACCCACCGCTCCCCGTAGGCAAGCGACACCGATTCGATCCGCATCCGCTCCACCGGCGGGGTGGCCGTCGTCGGCCGCGTGGCGCGTCGGCGGGCAAGAGTGGAGGATCCACTTGCCCCGCCGCCCGCCACCGCGGCGCCCGCGCCGTTGCCCAAGCCATCGGCGCCCGCCGCGGGCCCGACCACACGCGGATGGCCGTCCACGGCGATACGTCGTACGGGTGGGGGAGGGGTACTCATAGAGCATCCTTTGATTGCCTCGGTCCTCGTGACGCCGCGCTCGTCAACATCTCCGTAACTCGGCTGGCGTGTACCGGTGGGCCACCTCGGCCGGCAAGCTGCACCAACCGTGGTGGTCGGGGCGAGTGGTTGCGCAGCTCAGGGCGCGAGCGGCGCTCGGGGTGGACATGGGATGTCTCACGGCCTGGTCATCCGATCGACCGTACCTCGCGAGGTCCCCTGCTCAGGCGCGTCACCAACGGGTTGAGTCCCAGGATGTCTCACAGCCTGGTCATCCGATCGACCGTACCTCGCGAGGTCCCCTGCTCAGGCGCGTCACCAACGGGTTGAGTCCCAGGACGTCTCACAGCCTGGTCATCCGATCGACCGCACCCCGCGAGGCCCCCTGCTCAGGCGCGTCACCAGGGCGTTGAGCCCGAGCACGATCACCAGCAGCACGAACCCCGCCGCGTACGCCTTCTGGGGCGAGTTGCCGTCGCCGGTGGGCGCGAAGTAGTAGATGTAGTAGCTGAGCGACGAGCCCGTGCCGCGCAGCGTGCTGAGCACGGGCGCCCCCCCAGCCCCTTCGAGCTTCAACGTGTTGAGCAGGATCAGGATGACCGCAGTGTCGCCGATGATCCTCCCCATCCCCAGCACCGAACCGCTGGCGATCCCCGGCCTGATCGAGGGCAGCAGCACCCGCCGGATCGTGGTCGCGCGCGTCTTGCCGAGCGCGTAGGAGGCCTCGCGCATGCGCGAGGGCAGCTGCAGCAGCGCCTCGCGCGTCGCGCCCACCACCAGCGGCAGCGCGAGCAGCGACATGATGATCCCGGCGTTCAGGAACGACTGGCCGCCGACCGTCCCGTTGCTGGCGCTCGCCGAGAGGAACCCGAACAGCGGGCGCGCGAACACCAGCAGACCGAACAGCGCCAGCACGATGCTGGGGATGCCGGCGATCGTCTCGATCGCCGACTCCACCGTGCGCGCCAGCCACCGCGGCCGCCCATACTCGACCAGCCACACCGCGATGCCCACCCCGGCCGGCGCGGCGATCGCGATGCCGATCGCCGTGAGGATGAACGTCCCGATGAGCGGGTCGAGGAACCCCCCGGAGTGCTTTTCCGTGAGTACCCCCGCCGATGGCGATTCGACGAACAGGCTGAGGCGCAGCGCCGAGATTCCCTTGATGAACATGAACGCCACGATCCCCACCGCCACCACACACAAGCCGATCCCGACCGCCCAGCACAGCCCGTACGCCAGCCGGTCCACCAGTGGCCACGACGACGTCGATTCGCGGCGCGGGTGGACGATCGCTGCGGCGGGCGGCGTCAGTGCGGTGCTCATTTGATTCGCCCTTTCGCCGCATTACGCCCACATGGGCGCACAGGGCAAGCTGGCCAAGGACGCACCGAGCGAAGTGTGCTCAGCACACGAGGGAGGGAGGACGCCGGCCCAGCGCCGCCATGTGCGTTCATGTGCCGATTCCATAGCGTTTGAGCGGCTGCCTTGCCGCCCACCCGGCGAACGACAGCATCGCCGCGCTGAACAGCAGCACCGTGCCGATCGCGTAGACGGTGTGGCCCATCGGCGTGTCGGGGTTATCGCCGAATTCCTTGACGATCGACGCGGCGAGCGGCTGGATCGGCTCGAACAGGAACGTGAGCCCGTCCAGCGGGTTGGGGGCCCACGGCCGCCCCCCGCCGAGCATCGCGAGCATGATCGCCTCGCCGAGTGCGCGGGCGGTGCCGAATACCGTTGCGGAGACGATCGCGGGTCGCGCGGCGCGTACCGACACGCGCCAGATCGTGCGCCAGCGGTTGACGCCGAGCGCCATCGAACCCTCGCGCCAGGCGGGAGGGACGGCCGTGAGCGCCCCGGCGGTGAGCGCGATCATGATCGGCACGATCATCACCGTGAGCACCAGCGTGGCGGTCAGCAGGCTCTCGCCGCTCAGCTGCACGACGTACTGCACCGATTCCTTGCGCGCGTTGCTGATCAGGCCGTTCACCCATGGTGCGATCAGCAGCAGCCCCACCAGGCCGTAGATCACCGACGGCACGCCCGCCAACAGTCGCACCACCGGTTCCAGCACGCGCCGTGCCGGCACCGGTGCGAACTCGGTGAGGAAGATCGCCGCGAGCGTGGAGACGACCAGCGCGATCGCGACCGCGCCGCAGGTGCTCAGCAGCGTCCCCCAGATCAGCGGCCAGGCGCTGAAGTAGAGCAGCGAGTGGCCCGGCAGCGCGGTGCCCGTCTGCATCGCGCGGAACTGCGTGACCGGGTCTCCGCTGTTGCCGAACCAGCTGAGGCCGTTGGCTTCAAACGACGGCCAGCCGTTGACGAGCACCGTCACCAGCATCGCCGCGATCAGCGCCAGCGTACCCGCGGCCAGCGTGCCGAGCACAAACTCGACCTGCCGGTCGCGGGCGGCCTCCTTCAGGTGCGCGGGCCTGCTAATGGATCGCGATCCAGTTTGAATTGATGAGGCTTTTGGTGGTCTTGTTGCCGCTCGTCACCCACGCGATGAACTTCGCGGCTTCCCCTTTGGGGAGGCCCTTGGTGACCATCCAGAAGTTGCGCACGCCCCCGTACTGTCCCGAGCGCGCGTTGCGCAGGCTGCACGCCACACCCTGGTAGGCGGCCGGGTGGACGCCCGCTGTGTACGCGAAGGAGACGAAGCCGATCGCGTTGGCATCTGCCGACACGGCGTTCTGCTCTTCGCCGTTGGAGTCCTCAGCGCTCGCGCTGGGGGAGATCCTCAGGTCTTCACCCATGAAGATGTTCTGGAACGCGTCCTGCGTACCGGAGGCGCTGGAGCGGTCGAACAGGTCGATCGGACCTGTCTGGCTGGAGCCCGATACTTCGCTCCAGTCGCGGACCGACCCGCTGAAGATGCCCTGGATCGTCGTCTGGGAGATGTTGGCGACGGGGTTCTTGTCGTTGGTGATCACGCAAATGCCGTCCCGCGCGATCTTCGTGAAGACCAGCCCCTTGGGGTCGGTGCTGAGTGGGTCGCGCGAGGCGTCGCCGATGTCGAAGCGCCCGCTCGCGGCCCCCGCGATGCCGATGTCGGACTGCCCACCCTCGACCTTCGGTTCGGGGATCCGCGGGTTCGCATGGTGGTAGGCCGCGGCGAGTTTCTGGGCGAGGGGGAGCACGGACGTCGATCCGCCGATGACCAGGCGCCTGGCGCCCGCGCTCGTTGCCGGTGCGGAGACCAGCATGGCGAGGACGATCAGCGAGAGAACCTTGAGGGTGCGGTGTGCGCGCACAGCGGCGACTCCTTTGCTTTCGAGGGCGTTGGGCAGTCTCAGCCGGCCCCCCTCTGACTCAAGTGAACAGGCGGTGTTCAAGTGGAGAAAATTTGGTGAAACATAGGGGTGGCGCCCACGGCGATGTTTCGTTTTTGTGAAGAGGCTTTGCTTTTCCATCGGCCTCCTGTAGACCTGGGATCCCGGCGCTGACTCGCCGCCGCGCCGATTTCCCACGACGGCCGCGGCCGGCCGGGCCGATTTGCCATGACCGACCAGCCAAGCTCCAACGACGACTTCTCCACACCCCCCGCGGACGTACCCTCCGCGGCGGGTAACGGCCACTCCGACCGCCTGCCCCCCGGCGCGCGCCCCGCTGTGCGCTCCGGCCTGGCCCACCGCCGCAGCCCGGTGCTGGCGACGCTCGGCGCGGCTGCCCAGAATGCGCGCAGGATCGCACTGCGCGACCCGATCGCGCTGTTCCTGCTGCTCGCCTCGATCGCGCTCGCGATCACGTTCGCCGCGTTGCTCGGCTCGATCGCCCCCAGCAGCGCAGGCACCCAGGTGCCGCTCAGCACCGTGCACAAGCTCGCCACGCACCGCCAGATCGCCACCGCCCTGCTGCTCGACCACGACAACCGCGTCGAGCTCCTCACCACCGCGAAGGCCCCCGCGATCGCCCCCGACGGGGCCATCCTCAGCGCGACCGCTGGCACCGCTGGCACCGCCGGCGAAGCAGGCACAGCGGGCGCCGCCACCACCGGCGGCGGCAGCGCGGAAGCTTCCACGAGCGCCGGCGCGGGCGCTTCCACGAGCGCCGGCGCGGGCGCTTCCACGAGCAGCGCCGGTGGTGCGTCCCCGACCACGGGGGTCGCGGGGAGGGGCGCCGGCACGGGTAGCGTCGGAGGCGCCAGGGTCCTCTGGGCCTCCTACCCGGCCTCCGGCGCGCAGACTCAGGGGCTCATCCACGAACTCGAAAACGGCGGCGCGATCGTCAGCGTGGACCAGCAGGCCGGCAAGGGCACCAAGACGATCATCGTCCAGTTCCTGATCCCGATCCTGCTGCTCGTGTGTCTCTTCTCGCTGTTCATGCGCCTCGGCACCGAAGGCGCCGCGGGCGGCATCGCCGGCTTCTCGCAGTTCGCCGGCAAAGGCAAGAAGAAGGGCAAGGGCACCTCCGACCGCATCACCTTCGCCGACGTCGCCGGCGCCGGCGAAGCGGTGGCCGAGCTGCGCGAGATCCGCGACTTCCTCGCCGAACCGCAGAAATACCTCAGCGTGGGGGCGGCCGCGCCCAAGGGCGTGCTGCTGGTCGGCCCCCCCGGGACCGGCAAGACGCTGCTCGCGAAGGCGGTCGCCGGCGAAGCGGACGCCGCCTTCTTCTCGCTCTCGGGCTCGGACTTCGTGGAGTCGCTCGTGGGTGTCGGCGCGGCGCGCGTGCGCGACCTCTTCCGCAAGGCCCGCAAGGCGGCCCCCGCGATCATCTTCATCGACGAGCTCGACGCCGCCGGGCGCAAGCGCGGCGCGGGGATCGGGCAGGGCAACGACGAGCGCGAGCAGACCCTCAATCAGATCCTCGTCGAGATGGACGGCTTCGCCGGCGACGGCGGCCTCGTGGTGATGGGCGCCACCAACCGCCCCGACATCCTCGACCCCGCGCTGCTGCGCCCCGGGCGCTTCGACCGCCAGATCGTGATCGACAACCCCGACGTGCACGGGCGCATGGAGATCCTGCGCCTGCACGGCGGCAAGCGTCCACTCGCACCCGACGCCTCGCTGGAGGAGGTCGCGCGCCAGACGCCCGGTTTCAGCGGCGCCGAGCTCGCCAACGTGATCAACGAGGCGGCGTTGTTGAGTGTCCGCGACGGGCGCGTGGAGATCGACCAGCACACGCTCGAGGAGGCGATCGACCGCGTCGTCGCCGGGCCCGCCAAGCGCCACATCCTGAGTGCCGAGGAGCGCTGGCTGATCTCGATCCACGAGTCCGCCCACGCGGTCGTCACCGATGCGCTCGGTCAGACTACCTCCACGCGCAAGCTCTCGATCGTCGCCCGCGGGCGCCAGCTCGGCACCGCCGCGCACATGCTCACCGACCGCGACCAGGTGATCATGAGCGAGCCCGACCTGCAGCGCCAGCTGATCTCGATCCTCGCCGGCTTGGCGGGCGAGCGAATCGCCTTCGGCAACCACTCGACCAGCGTCAACGACGACCTGCACGCCGCCACCGCGCTGGCGCGCTCGATGGTCACCTCGTTCGGGATGTCGCCGGCGCTCGGCCTCGTGACGATCGGTGAGAAGGGCGGCGAGGTGTTCCTCGGCGCCTCGCTGCAGGACCTCGGCTCGGTCGCGCCGGATACGCTGAACACGATCGACAGCGAGGTCGAGCGGCTGGTCGGCGACGCCGAGGCGCGCGCCGCCGCGATCCTCGATCGCAACTGGAGCACCGTCGAGGAGACCGCCACTGCGCTGCTCGAGCAGGAGACGCTCTCCGGCGTGGCGTTGGAGGCGGTGCTCTCCACCGTGCAGGAGGTGACGCTCGAGGAACTGCGCGACGTGCGGCGTGCCACAGTGTCCTCGCCCCCCCGCTTCACCACCAGCAGCGACCCCGAGCCGGCGGGATGAGGACTCCGGCTTCACGCCTACGCCTCTCCTGCGCGGCGCGGGCGCGTCCCGCGGTCCTCGGCGGCTCCGGGTGGGTGCGATGAGAGCTCGCCGCCCGCCGTCACCCGCAATGGTGATCGCGCTGATCGCGCTCGTCTTCTCCACCACCGGTCTCGCCAACGCCGCCCGCCACGACGTGGTCGCGGCGATCGACGGGCACCAGATCACCTCCAAGCCCCGCGCCGGAGCGCTGCTGACGCTGGGACGCAACGGGAAATTCCCCGCCTCCGCGATCCCGACGGTGGGCACCGCCGAGAACGCGAAGCGCTTCGACGGCAAAACGGCCGAGCAGATCGTGGCCACCTGCCCCCCCGACACCGTCGATCTCGGTACCTGGTGCCTGGAATCGACGCCCTTCCCGCTCACCAAGGAAGAGCTCGGCAAGAACAACTACATCTGGGCCTCCAAGAAGTGCGAGGAAGAAGGCGGCTGGCTGCCCTCCGCCTCCGAGCTGCTCGGCGGCGCCGCCCGCGTGAAGCTCGAGTCGACGATCCACGACTCGCCGCTCACCGCCACGATCAACCTCGACCCCACGCGTGGCCTCAAAGACGAACGCGAGATGAGCTCGACGCTGGTCACCACCGAAGCGGGCTCCGCGGCCGCTGGCTTCGAGGGCGTCAGCGAAGGCGCGACCGGCGACCCCCGCCAGGGTCAGCCCAACCCGGTGCCGCTCCCCGCCAACCCGCTGCCCGAATCGCTGCAGTACGTGGATGTCTACTCCAACGCCACCAAGGGCGGCTTCGCCGGATCGCAGCCGGTCAGCGAAGCGCAGAACTTTCGCTGCGCCTACGTTCCGAGCCCGGGCGCCCTCAACAAATCGACCTCGTGAGATGGGGCGCAGCCCGGGGAAGACGCTCGCCGCTCTCGTCGCGGTTCTAGCGCTCGCGATCCTCCCGGCCTGCGCACGTGCTGTGATCCTGCCGGCCACAACGATCGACGGTCCCAGCGAGAGCATCGTCGGCTTCGGCGGTGCGGCGATGGCCGAAGACGGCAGTGGCGGCGTCGTCTACCTCAAGACCGTCGCAGGCGTCGCGCACGTGTTCGTCTCGCGCTACAGCGAAGGGCACTGGCTGGCGCCGATCCGGGTGGACACCGAAGAGCAGTTCGCCGCCAGCTGGCCCCGCATTGGCGCCGCCGTCGGCGGCGAGCTGATCGTCGTGTGGGCAACGCCGTTCGCGACCAGCCCGATCACGGGCAAGCCCGTGTACGAGCTGCTTGGGGCGGAGCTCGGCCCCGGCGGCGAACACTTCGGCCAGGCGATCATCGTGGACCGCGACATCGAAGAAGGAACCGCCACGAGCCCCGATCTCGCGGTCAGCTCGACCGGTCAGGCCGATGTCGTCTACCGGGTGATCGACACCAACAAAGTCGGTGTCTCGCTGCTGCGTGCGGGCGACGTTCCCGAGAGCGTCCGCGTCGCGCGCTTCGACGGCCAGCGCTGGTCGAGCCTCGGCGCGATCAACCGCGACGCCGCGGTGGGCATGCGCCCGCCCACGCAGGCCAACGCTCCCCAGATCGCGATCGGCCCCACCGGCAACGGAGTCGTGGTCTGGCAGGAGCCCGACATCGAAGGCGTCGCGCGGATCTGGGCCCGGCGGGTCTTCAGTAGCGCGCTCAACTATGTGATGCCGGTCTCCACCGAAACCTACAACGGGGCGCCGATCACCGACGACGCCGATGCGCCGAGCGTCGCCTTCTCGCGTCTCGGCCAGGCCGAGGTGGCCTACCGCCAGGCGGCCGGCCCATCCTCGCCGCTGCCCGGGCCGCGCATCTTCCTGAACATCCTCCCCGACGGCGAATCGGCCAACGGCGGTGAGTTCCAAGGCGCGGCGATCGCCGACTCGGCCGTCTCCGGCGGTAAGAGCGCGACGGTCGGGCCGCCGGCGATCGACATCGACGAAAAGCGCTCCGTGCGCGTGCTCTACGACAGCAACGGCACCCCCCGCGTGATCGAAGGCAACGACAAAGGGCTCACGGGGGAGCTCTCCCTCGGCCCCCTGTTCGCCGGCAGCGAAGAGAGTGTCGCCAGTGTCATGAACCCCGAAGGCGGGGGCGTCTCGGCGTGGCCGAGCGCCGAAGCGCAGGGCCATCCCGCGGTGGCGGTGCGCGAGGACTTCTCGAGCGGGGCCGTGCAGACCGCGCTGGTGAGCGGCGGCGCCGGCGGCGAAGTCGCGGAACTCGCGGTCGGGCGTTCCGGGCTCGGCGATGGCCTGATCGCCTTCCGCCAGGGCCAGCTCGGCGACGCCGCGATCGTTGCGGCGCAGGCGAGCGCACCCCCCACCCAGTTCGTGCTGACGCTGCCCAAAGGGTGGGTGAAACCGGCCCAGGCGCTCGTCTCCTGGCAGCCCGCGCCAAGCGCTGCCGGGCCGCTGAGCTACCACCTCGTGCTCGACGGTCACATCCAGCCCACCCCGGCGGGAGTCTTCGCGGCGCACCTGAATCCCCGTGGGCTCAGCTCGGGTAGCCATCGTCTGCAGGTGCTCGCCACCGACAGGGACGGCGAGTCCACGCTGACGGCACCCTCGACGCTGCTGATCGCCGGCGTGCCTCCCACGGTGAGAATCACCTCGACCCAGGCCGGCGCAGTGGTGCGCGTGCGCGTGCACGATTCCTACGCGGGTGTGGCTGCACGCGCGGTGAGCGTCAGCTTCGGGGACGGCGCATTCGCGCGCGGGCGCACGAGCTTCTCCCACCGCTACCGCCGCGCGGGCGTCTACCGCGTGGTCGTGCACGTGCGCGATGCGATCGGCAACGCCGGCGTCGTGAGTCAGTGGGTGAGCGTGCGATGAGGCGCCCAGTGAGCAATGCCCAACGTGTGCCCGCGGCGGCCTCGCCCACGCGGAGCGCTCGACGCGCGATGTACAGCCGGCGCCCGCTTCGAGCGGCGCTCGCGCTTCGCGCGGCGTCTGCGCTGCTCGCCGCGGCGCTGCTGTGCCTGCTCGCCGCGCTCGCGTTGAGGCCCGCGCTCGCCCAGGCCGACCTGTTCGGACCGATCTCGCTCGTCTCGGAGGGCGCGCTCGGCGGAGGCGAACCGCAGCAGCTGGAATACGCCCACGACGCGGCGATCTCCGGCAACGGCGAGTACGTCGCCTTCGACGGCTCGATCGCCGGCGTCACCGGCGTATGGCGGCGCGACCTGCTCACTGGCACGCTCGAACAGGTGGCTGGCGGCGATGCGGAGATGCCCTCGATCAGTGAAAACGGGCAGTACCTCAGCTTCACGACTAACGAGGGCATGAGCCTGCCCGCGATCACCGACGAACGACCCGACGAAGTGCCACAACAGGAAGCGGTTGAGGTCTACCGGCGCAACATGGCGCTGAGCCCGGGGGAAGCAGGCGCCTTCACCATCGTCTCCGCAGCGAACGGCTCCCCCGAACCGCTCGACTACCACGGTGCGGGCACGACGATGGGTGCGAGCGCCGCCGGCCGCTCCGCGATCAGCGCCGATGGCAACGAGGTCGCGTTCGTCACGACCGCGATCTCCGACCTCGTCGCCTACCCAAAGCTCGAAGAAGAAGAACACGCTCGCGGCGAAACGCCGCAGCCGCACACACCCGCCGATCAGGTCGCGGTGCGCTACCTCGAAAGCGGCACGACCGTGCTTGTGAGCCGCTGCTACTTCGAATGCGGCGAAGCGACCGCCGCGGGGGCCGGCGAGCCGGTCGTCGGCAAGGGTCAGCTCGGCGCCGTCTACCCGGGGGAACGGCTCGAGTTTCCCTCGATCCCGGAAACGGGCGAATGGCCCGGAGCCTCGATCAGTGCCGACGGCAGCACCGTCACGTGGATGGGCGAGGAGGTCGGTGAGCAGGCGGCGACGCTGTCCTCCGAAGTCCTCGATCCGAAATACACCGAACCGCTGTGGCGGCGCATCGCTCCGGGCTCCGAAACGGCGACCGAGCGGGTGACCGGTGGATCGGATCCCGGTAATCCCCTCTGTGCGGCCTCGGGTGAGATCGCGCTGCCAGCCACGCCCTCCGCCGCGGACCCCTGCCAGGGGCCGTTCATCACCGAACAGGGGGGTGGGAACCTCACCACCGGAGTGTGGGGTGCGGCCCACGGCGTCGGCGACTTCATCCCGCGGCTCAGCGCTCACGGCTACACCGTCGCGTTCCTCTCCGAGGAGAAGCTGCTCGCCGAGAGCCTCGATTTCGGGCCGGGCGGCACCGGGCAGCCCAGCGACCTCTTCACGGCGGACATGCACCCCGGCCTCACTCGCGACCAGGCGCTCACCCCGCTGACCGAGATCGGGCCCGCCGAAAAGCTCACCTACGACGGTGCGATCGCCGACTTCGAAATCTCCGCCGACGGCGATCAGGTCGCGTTCACCACGCTGCGCACGCAGTTCCCGCTCGGCATTCCCCAATACGTGAACGCGCCCGCGCCCGAACCGGGGCTGCCGGAACTGTTCGACGTCGACCTGCGCGACGGCACGCTCACCCGCGTGACGCACGGCTACGCGGGTGGGCCGAGCGAACAGCCCCACAAGACCAACCTCCAGGAAGAAGACCAGTACGGGGCACCCCCCAAGGGCTTCGGCGCGCTCTCGCCCGCCTTCTCGGCCAGCGGGGAAACGCTCGTCTTCACCTCCACCGCCGACAACCTCGTCTACGGAGACGGCAACACCCCGCCCGGGGACATCCCCTCCGCGGAACCCGCCAACGGCAGCGACGTATTCCTCGTCAAACCGATCGCGTTTCCCTCGCTCCCCACCTCCCAATCGTTCAGCCCCGCGCCGACGATGGGCACCGAACCGGCCTGGCGGCTGGGGGTGACCGCGCTCTCGCGCGCCAACGGCAGCGTCGTGCTCTACGTAGCGGTCCCCGCCGCCGGCACGCTCACGGCGCAGGCCCGCGGCGCGCTGCTCGTCGGGGCAGGCGGCTCCCTGCGCGCGGCGCGCCGCGCCCGACGCTCCTCATGTGCGACCCGGCGTCCCGGCCGCTCCTCGTGCTCGACTGGGCGCGCCGGCGGCTCGGAGGGCGCGGCCACGCGCACCGCTCGCTCCGCGCGTGCGGATCACCGCGCTGCTCGTACCACCGCTCGCAACGGCGCTCGCCGGCTCGTGGCGACCCGCACGCTCGCCGTCGCGGGCAGGGCCGCCCACGCCCCCGCAGGGGAACTGATCGCGCTCGTGCTGAAGCTCGGCAAGACCTACGCCGGGCTCGCCGCTCAGCCCGGCGGCCTCTCGGCGAACGCGAACCTCACGTTCACCGCACCTGGCGAGCCGGCCCTGCACACGAGCATCGCGGTCTCATTCCAGCGCACCGCCACCGACCGGCGCTCAACCAAGGGCGCCGCCGTCCGCTCTCAGACCAGCAGGGCCCGGCGGCGATGAGACGCTTGGTTGCCCATCTCCGGACGCTGCTGGTGCCGGCGGTCTTGGCCGGCGCGTGTGCGTGTGCATGCACGTTGCCGGCTGCAGCGGGTGCAGCGGAAGGCGGCGAAGCGGGCGCCGAATGGCGCCTGGAACAGCCGCGTCCACCGAAAGCGCCGTCGGGGACGCCGGAATTGTCGCTGCCGATCGGCCTCGGGCAGATCGGCGACATCGAGTTCTGGGAACCGAATCGCGGGCTGCTGATCACTCACGGCAACGGCAAGGCGGTCCCCGCCGGGGTGTGGGCCTACGACGGCGTCGAATGGCGCGAGATCGCCGAAGTGTGCGGCGCGAGCGAAGGGAGCATCGCGTGGGCCGGCCCCGAAGAATTTTGGACGGTCTCCGACGGGCGCCCGGGGCAGGCGAACGAATCCTCGGGCACGCAGTTCGAACACCAGGTGCCGCTCGAAGACAACACGCTGTGCCACTTCGCCGGCGGCAGCGTGGTCGGCTCCTACGCCCACCCCGCCGGCGAAGCCGACTCCTACCAGGCGATGCACGCGGCGGCGTGCATCCCGCCGCCCCCGCCGGCCGTCGACTCCGCGGACTGCTGGTTCGGGGGGGACTCGCTCCCGGAACCGCAGCTGGGGGCCTTCCACCTGCACTGGAACGGGAGCAGCGTGGAAGCGGAACCGTACCCCGGGGAAGGGCACGCGGTGCAGAGCATGAGCGTGCTCGAAGGGGTGCTCTACGAGAGCGTCCGCGTGCGCGCCGGCGATCTCGTCGCCAAGGAAGAGAGCCGCTACCCGGTACTGCACACGATCGAACCCGAAGCCTCGCCCCCGATCGTGCCCGAAGCGCAGGAACCGCCGCTGTACGGCTCCTTCAGCGAGCTCTCCGACGCGCTCGAATTCCTGCACCTCTCGGCGGCCGAAGGCGCGCTCTGGGGTGCGGCCGGGAAGAGCCCCAGGGCTGTCGAACCGGGCGAAGAAGCGGGCCAGGTGACGGTCGTGCGTCGCGTGCAGGGGGTGTGGAGCCAGCCGTTCGGTCCCGGCTCGCCCACTTCCGGCATCGTGGCGCACCCGCTCGGCCGGGTGCTGGAAAGCGAAGCCGAAGAACGCCGGCTGCTCGGCGGCGAAGCGAAGGGCGCGGCGGTGAGCGGGATCGCGGCCGAACCGGGCAGCGAAGACGCGTGGCTGGCGCTGCGGGCGCCGACCGGCGCCGGCGAAGGCGTGAGCGCGGTGCTGGTGCACATCTCAGCCGTTGGGAAGGTGCTCGGCGCCCAGACGCTGCCCACCAAGGCCGAAGCGCAAGCGGGCGTCGGTCCGAAGGGCGCCGCTGCGCGGATCTCCTGTCCCGCCGTCGAAGACTGCTGGCTGGCGACCACCGAGGGGTGGCTGTTCCACCTCGCGCCAGAAGGCGTGAGATCCCTGCCGGTCAATGAAATCAGCGGCTTTCACAGCGTGATCAGCTTCCGCCCCCGCGATCAGGGCCTGCCGCAGGTCGTGGCCGACGCGCCGCCTCCCAACACCTCGGGCTTGAATGAAGAAGGGTTTGTCGTACCGAAAATCGTGAAGGGCGAAGAATCGAAGTCCTCCAGCGAATCGAAGGTGCAGCTGCCGCTGCTCTCGCGTTTGCACAGCAAGCTGGTCCACCACACCACGCTGCAGCTGAGCTTCCACCTAGCGGTCAAGGCACGCGTGCGCCTGCTCGCCAAGCGCAAAGGACGCGTGGTGGCGTCCACGCGCATGCTCACCCTGGAGGCGGGCAGCCGCACGCTCCGCCTGAGCCTCAACCCGCGCAGCTGGCCGACGAAGCTGAGCCTGCAGACGCACGCGCTCGCGCCGCTGCCGCTCGTCTCCTCGGTGACGGGCGAAGGCGCAAACGTGACGACCGTGTCGACCGGGCTGGTCGCGCTGCCGCACGGTGATCTGACGAGCGGACCGGATCAGCTGCCTTGAGAGCCACTGGGAATCCCCGCGCCAAAGTGGCGCGCGCGCGGCTGCCGTTGGCCAAAACGGGAATTCGCGCCGTGGGCGCGCGTCCCCCGGCGTTGGTCGCGGGCGTGCTCGTCACGGCGATCGCGCTGGTGCTGGCGCTCGCGCTCCCCGGCACGCACCGGGACTCGCTCGCCGCCGCACAGCCGGCTCCACCCGAAGAAGCGCTGCCGCAGACCGACGCGTCGCTGCCGGCCCGCGAAGTGACGATGATCGGCGCGACGCCCGAAGAACCCGGAGCTCCGGGCAAGGAAGAGATGTGGGGCGTGGGGCGCGAGGGCTCGGGCGCAGGCGCGAGCACCGTACTGGTCCGCTACTACGTGCATCCCGGAGCGGTGGAAGCCGAAGAAGGGACGTGGACGCTCGGGCCGGCGCTGCCCGAAGAACTGCCCAAGCAGTTCAAGCTCCTGGCGAGCCCGCTCGCCGGCCAGATGACGCCCACGGGGTTCGGCGTGCTCCTCGGCACGGTGAAAGGCGCCGCGGACAACGAACAGGTCGTGCTCGTACGCAAGCCCGGCGGGGCCTTCACGGCGACCGGTCCGGTGCCGGTCGAAGGGGAAACCGAACCGCTGCTCGTCAAGGGCCAGCGCCTGGGGGGCCTGCATCGCGCGCCGATGATCGCGCCGCTGCAAGAAGCGGACGGCGAAGCGGGGGCGCTGGTGGCACCGGTCAGTGAAGAAGGGCTGGTGGAGAACGGGGTGCTGCACTGGGACGGTCACCACTGGAGCGACGAGCCGATCGAGATACCGGCCAAAAGTTCGGAAAGCTTCCGCGTGCTGGCGATCGGGGCGAGCTCCCCCACCAACGCCTGGCTGCTCGCCGGGCTCTCGGCCAACTATCCGAGCGGCGCGGTGGCGCTCTTCCGCCGCGTCGAATCCTCGCCGGGGCACTGGAGCTGGAAGCCCGTGGCGCTGAGCGCCGGCGCGGGGGATGGCGAAGCGCATCCGCTCACCCTCCCTATTCAGAATCCCACCTCCCCGGGCGCTCCCCCTGAAGGCGAGCCGCTCACCGTGCCCGGCGCGGATGCGCCGGCGCTCGAAGCGCAGCTGCTGACCGTCACGAGCGAAGGGATCTGGGTGGACGGCGCCCGCGGGGACCTCACGTTGCGCGCGCCGGTCACGGCGACGCTGTTCTTCAAGCCCGAAGGCACCGGCGGAGGCACAGTGGAGTCGAGCTGGTGCGAGCTCCCCGCCGAAGCGCCTGCCGGCACCCCGTCCTGCGAGCACGAACTGCCCGAGCAGCTGCCACTCGGCCCCTCGCGCAGCATCGGCTGGGCCGACGGGTCAGGCTACGGCGAGCGCGTGATCACCGGCCTGCCCGAAGGCGTGAGCCTGCGCTTGGAGGGGGAATCGTTCAAGCGCGTGCTCGCGCTCGGCGGCAACGAAAACAACAGTCCCGGTGGGGAGCACGGCGCCGCGTTCTCCACGCCCACGGAAGGGTGGCTGGGTTACTCCGCGATGCCCGTCCACATCGCGCTCGCCTCGAAACTGCAGCCCAGCCGCCTGCAGCCGTGGCCGGTGTCGTTCCGCCACCCGCTGGTGGCGATCGCGCCGGAACCGGGCGCGCCCGTCGGCGCGATCGGGAGCGGAGCGCTCGCGGTCGGCGAAAACGGCGCCGTCGCGCGCTACAAGCCCGGCGCGGGCTGGCTGCCGGAAAGCCTGCTGGGGCCGGGGGGGCGCGCGGAAACGCACGTGCGCCTGCGTGCCATCGCCTGGCCGGTGCCGCGCCGCGCCTTTGCCGTGGGAGAAGAAGGGGAAATGTGGCTGTGGCGCGAGGAGACGGGGCTGTGGGAACGCGATCCGGCCACGCCGATCAACTTCCGCGCGAACCTCTACGGCATCGCCTTCGACCCCAACGACCCAACGCGCGGCTACGCCGTGGGCCGCGACGCGGTTGGGCAGGGGGGTGTGCTGCTGCGCTACGGCAAGACCTGGACCGAAGAAACCGCGCTCCCTCCCCAGGTGCAGGGGGCGAGCTTCAACTCGATCGCGTTCGCCGGCTCGGAGGCGATCGTCGCCTACAGCAGGCAGCCGAACCCCCAGGTCAACGAATTCGTGGGCGGGCTGCTCGTCAACGAAGGCTCGGGCTGGCACGTCGATCAGGGGGCGGAAGCGGTGGCGGGCGCGAGCTCGGTACCGCGGGCCGTCGCGGGGCTGCCCGACGGTGGCGCCGCGTTCGTGGCCAGCGGCAGCGAAGGGGGGGAGCGCCTATACGAGCGCGAAGCGGCGGGCGCCCCGTGGCAGGTGGCGCCGACGCCGCTGCCGAGCTCGCCCGCGGGGGCGCTCGCGCTATTCCGCGAAAACGGGGCGCTGCGCGCGGTCGTGACGGCCGGCGGCAACGGTCTCTCCGCGGGTAGCAGCTCCACCACGCCGGGGTTTCCGCCCCCGCAGGCTCCCACCGGCGGGCTCTCCTCGGGGCCGGAAAGCGGCGGCGTGCTGCGCCAGACGGCCACCGGCTGGCGCGACGAGAGCCATGAACTCAACCCGGTCGGCGGGCAGGAAGGCTCGTTCGTCGCCTTCGACCTGCCCTACCGACCCGACCCGATCTTCGCGGTTCTGATCGACCCGACCGGCACGCAGGGGTGGGCGGTCGGCGGGATCTCCGATCCCGAAGATGAACCAATCGAGACTGCCGACGTCGAGCGCTACCCCGCCGACGGCGTTGCGCCGCTCGGCGCGGGCTCCGCGCCGGTGGCCTCGCCCGGCCCCGCGACATTTGCGTTCGGCGGCGAAGCGCTGTGCGCCGCGCCCTGCTCCGATCGCGCGCACGCCGGCGTGGGTCCGCAGGTGTGGCTGCGCTCGGCGCTGGCGCTCGCCGGCCGCGTCGGCGAAGCCGGCGGGTCACACGTGAGCGCCTTCTTCGACACGGGCCCCACGGTGACCGCGGGCACGTTCGTGGGCTCCAAATCTCCCCCGATCCCGTTCGCGGACGAGCTCGGCAGCTACGCCTCGATCTTCTCCGTCTCGGCGATCCCGGTGTATGACACGCTGACCCCGGACGACCTCGATGCCCGTCCCGAGCAGGATGGCAGCGAGGCCTCCTGGGAAGCGGCGTTCGCCGCCTTCCCGCGGCCGTTCGGCGGCGAAGGCGCGCCGGGCTCCGGCGAAGAACCGACTCGCTGCGGCGCCGCGCTGGGCTGCGAGTCGGCCTACTACGCCGTGGAAAGGGAAGGCGTGTGGGTGCTGGTGCTCGACGACTCCCAGCACGGCGACGTCGATCAGGCGCAGCGCGAATGGGTGCAGCGGCGCCTGGGGGCGGCCGGCGCCGAAGCGAAGCCGGTGCTCGTCGTGGGCAACGCCAACCTCGGCGCTCAGGTCGCCGCGCACGACATCGAAGCGACCAGGCTGCTCGCTGCGCTGGTGGGCGAAAACCCCGACGGGGCGGGCGACCCCGGGCACTATGTCGCATCGGCCTACTTCTACGACTCCCCCGAAGCCAACGTCCAGGAACGCCTCACCTACAACGGGCACCAGCTCGCCGCGTTCGGGTCGGGCACGCTTGGCTACGAGTATCTCGCGACCGAGCAGGCGGGCGACTTCCACGGGGCGAAGGGCATCCTCCTCGGCCACGTCCAGGCCTCCGAACGCAAGCCGAACGACGAAGCGCCGGTGTCGGTGCAGCTGATCCCCGTGATCGGCGAACTGGCGCTCGAAGCGGACAATGGGACGCTGCTGCGGCGCAGCAGCGTGTCGATGTTCGAAGGGCTCGCGCGCCGCCCGCGCGCGGGCTGCCGGGGGAGCGAATCCGGCCAGACGCAGTGCGCGGAAGACCAGTACACGCCGATCCCCGAGCTGTGTGTGATCTCGGGCTGCCAGACCGCGGTGCTGCCCGAATACGAATTCGAATCCTCGGACAAGGAAGTGGGCCGCTTCGTGGAGCGCAACACCGCTTCGAGCAACCCACACGAAGTGCTGCAAAACGCCAAAGGCGAACCGATTTCCGACGAACGCGAAGCGGGCAAGCCGCTGGCGGCGCAGTCGGGGCTGTTCTGCGCCTTCAACCCCGGCACCACCACCGTCACGATCCGCGCGGGCGGATTGTCGGCCTCGCTGCCGGTCACGGTGCAGGCGGGCAGCGTGCGCGAGCCGTGCGGCACAGTGCCGTTGAAGCCTCGTGCCCCCGCCGAAGCGACGGCCAGCCCGCCTCCGCCTCCGCCCCCTCCGACCACCTCGCCGAACGTGACGCCGGCCTCCTCGACGCCGCCCCCGGTACCGCTGCCGGCGCCGCCCCCGATTGCACCCATCCCGACGCGTCCGCTGCCGCTGCGCACGCCGCCGCCGGCGTCCTTCTTCGTGCCCCTGGCCAGCACCGTACCGACGGTCGTGTTCGTGCCGCCCCCGCTCCCCCCGGCGGCCAACCCGACTCCTCCGAGTGGGACCTCGGCGGTCACCTCCCCGGTGGAGGCGGCGCAGAAGGAAGAGGAAGAGGAGGAAGCGACGGAGTCGGTCTCAAACCAAGCGGTGGCCTACCGTGCCTACGAACACGAGCCCGCGCCCGCGTACCTGCTCGGCCTGCTGGTGCTGGCCGCGTTTGCCGGGGCGTCGATCGGCCGTCGCTCGCGCCGCCGCGGGACCAAGCTGCGGGTCGCCCCGGCCACGCTGTCGAGCGCGCGCGCCCAGCGGCGGATGGCCGCCGGCCGCCGGCGGCGGTGGTGAGCCGCTGAAGGGCGATCGATCGCTGGAGCGCTCTGCCTCCCGCCGGTACATCCGTTGCATTCCAGGAGCCGTAAGCCTCTTCACCAAACATTCACTGTTTGGCAACACGATCGTTCACCGCTTGGCAACATGATGTCGGGCGTGAGCGGGCACTCTCTCGGTGACACGACGCGCTGCTCCCGACTGACCTCTTGACCACCATTCGCAGATATCTGCCACTTGCCACGACGTGCGCACTGCTGATGCTCGGTGCGCTCGCTGCTGTGGCTCACGCCGAATGGGGCGAGCTGGGTCATTCCGAAATCCTCGGGCCAAAAGTTCACAATGTGAACTTCCCATCGTCCACGAGCGTCTTAGCCTTTGCGGCCGACTCGGCCGACTCCAGCTACTACATCGGCGACGAACCGAAAGAAGGCGAATACAGGATCCAGCGCTTCGTCGAAGGCAAAGCGGAAGCGTCGATCTCGTTCACTCCGCCCGAACCGAAAAAAGCCCACGGTACGGAAGGCGAAACGGCTGTGGGCCTGCAGATCGCCGTCGATCCCGTGCACAACCGGGTGTATGCGCTTGTCCTCTACAAGCGGCGCAGCGAAAGCGAAAAAGAAGGAAAAGAACTGGAAAAAGAAGAAAAAGAACTTGGAAACGCGTGCGATCCACCCAAAACCTGCTGGACACGCACTCCGCTGGATTCCGAAGAACAGGCTGCGGGTGAGCTCTACGCCTTCGAATTGACCGGGGGCAAACTCGTCTCGCTCAAGGAAAGCGAAAGCAAGCCGGCGCCGCTCGTTGGCGAAACGACAGGCGAAACCTCCGTCACGGCGTTTGCCGATCAGAGCGAAACCCCCGGGGAAGCGTTGCTGCATCCCCGTGGACTGGCGGTCGATCCAAGCACCGGAGATGTCGCGATCCTGGGTATCGAGGACGAAGAGTCCGATGAAAAAGTGGAGAAGGAAGAAGCCGAAAAACAGTGTCGCGCCGCGGCGCAATTCGTCATCGTCGAAAGTAAATCGGGGAAATTCACGGGGAAGCTCGGCCATCGCTACGTCGACACCGCCGACGTGCTGGGTCCCGGCCAGACCGGATGCGGGAATGCAGAAGCTTTGAACGAAGCGAGCGTTGTGCCGCTCTCACCGGTGGTCACCCCCGGTGGCAACCTGTTGATCTACTCCGGCGCGCAGGGTGAAGGACAGATCTGGGAAGTGCCGACGCCGAACAGCGAAAGCGGCGAGGGGAAAGTCGTAATCACGCCCACGCTGCTCTACGACGAACACCAGCTCGGCGCTCTGCTCAACCTGGAACCGCCCGAAGAAGTCCCCGGCCCCGTGATGTCATTCGTTCCCGAAGGAACAGCGGGTGGAGAAGGCAGGATCTATCTCGCCGCCCAGGGCCTCGCGCACGAACCGATTCCGCTCGCGCTGCACTACGTCGAATCTGCGGACAAGTCATCTGAGGTGAGCGATATCGGCTGGACCGCGGGAGGCGCCGGCGAAATGTGCAGCATTGCCTCGCCCGACAACGCCACCGCGGTGGTGGGCGCCGGCCACGAACGTGTCCTGGTGCTCGATGCGTATAACGAAGAAGGCGGCACGCACAGTCCGCGAGTGGAAAGCTTCGCGTTCGGCCCCGGGGGCAGCACGAGCGGCTGCCCGCAGGCGACTCTGACCGAGCCGCACATGGTCTTTGGGGACAGTCAGGAGGCGACCGAAGCGGTAACCAACGAGCCCGTGACCCTGGCCTCCGAACTCAAGGGCGCCGACGCCAAGAGCGTGAAGTGGGAATTCAAGTACAAAGATGCGGCGACCGGCGAAGAAGGCCAGGAAACGGTCGAACAGACCAGCGCCCAGCTGCGCGACGCGCACGGCGAATACGAATTTCTGCCGCTCGGATACGAGTTCAAGCACGCCGGGGACTACGAAATCAGCGAGGTGGTGGAGGGCGACGATCTCGCGGGCGAAGCCATCAAACCGGCTGAAGTCCTCCACGTCATCGCGACGGCGACGACGCCGATTCTCAAGCCGGCGCTGCCCAAAGCGGTCCGCGTCAACGAAGAAGAAGCGTCGCTCGCGGTCACCGTCGAAGATCCCAACACCAGCGAAAAACCCAATATGCATCTGAAGAAGATCAAGTGGGAATTCGGCGATGGTAGCCCTGCCCAAGAAGTCACGCCACCGGCTGAGCTGGCGAACCCTGGTGAACTGCAGATCAAACACAAGTTCACCTCGCGCTGCAAAGCGGGCAAATGCAAGGTCACACTGAGCGTCGAAGACACCGTCGCTGAAGGAACGCCGGCCAAGACGACCTTCGAAATCACGGTCAA
Organism: uncultured Solirubrobacterales bacterium; assembly: GCA_963747875.1. Taxonomy (GTDB): domain Bacteria; phylum Actinomycetota; class Thermoleophilia; order Solirubrobacterales; family Solirubrobacteraceae; genus Palsa-744. The sequence continues at coordinate 1,731,213 of CAVVGU010000001.1, read as the reverse complement.
CGAAAGCCTTGCCGAAGAAGCGCAGCACAAAAAAGAAGCAGAAGAAAAAATTATCAAAGAAGCAGAAGCCAAAGTACAACAGGAAGCAGCTGAAAGAGCTGCCAAAGAAGCACAGGAAGCCAAAGAACGGCAGGTGGCAGCCGAAAAAGCAGCCAAGGAAGCACTGGAAGCGAAAACTGCGAAAGAAGCCAAAGAAAAAGAAGAACAGAAAAAGCGCGAAGAAGAAGCGAAGCACAAGGCCCCGACTCGGGCTCAACTGCTCGCCAAGGCGCTGAAGACGTGCAAGAAGGAGCCCAAGAGCAAGCGCGCCAAGTGCGAAGCGACGGCACGCAAGAAATACGGGCCCAAGAGCAAGAAGAAGCGCAAGAAGAAGTAGCTGCCGGGAGTACTAGCCCCCGAGTACGGCGCTTTCGGTGTAACAGCACGTGAAGCATTTGTTACGGACTCCGTACCCGTGCCGTGAAGGAGTGGAGAAGCGACCGCCCATGTGTGTGACCAACCGGTGAAGAATCGGCTCAGGGGCACAGAATGGTAACCCTCTCGGGCTCCCCGGGTGCGAGATTTCATGTGCGAGGAAGGAGAACTTCCCGCTCGCGCGGATGATGGATCTGCGCTGGAACCGGATACCAATCAGGAGGTAGTTACGTAATGACGTATCACTCCGCACGACGCATGCTCTCGGCGTGTATCGCCGCTGTGGCCCTGGTGGCCGCGCTGGCGATGGCGACGGCGGGCACGGCGGGTGCAACCAGCGACCTCACGAGCCAGTGCTCGGGGGCCAACATCAAAGGGCAGGGGTCGACCTTCCAGGCTCCCGCGCAGGAAGTCTGGAACCCCGATTTCAACGCGAGCATCGACACGAACGTGCTGGGCTGTGCCGGCAACGCCGGTCAGGGCGACGGCAAAATGCCGACGGTGACGTACGAATCGACCGGCACCCATTCCGGCAGCGGCGCCTGCTTGAAGGGCTTCGGCGACGGCGAAGCGCCGAAATATGAGGAATACCCGTACTGCGGCACCGATGAAGCGCCCAGCGAAAGTGCCGAGCATCTGATGGAAGCCAACAAAGCCTCGAGCGACACTGAACCAAAAACGATCGAGTCGATTCCTGTGCTGCAGGGCTCGTTGGCGGTACTCATCCACCTGCCGTCCGGCTGCGTGGCATCGGATGAAGCAAAGGTCGCCACCAAAATCGTCAAAGAGGGCCGACTGGCGCTCGACGACACCACCGTCGCCAAGATCTACGAAGGCGAAATCCGCAGCTGGAAAGAAGTCGAAGAAGCGCAGACCGACGACCACGACAAGATCACCTGCAAAGGCGAAGGCGGAAAAACGGCCGCAGAAGAAGAGGAAACTCCGATCAGCGTGGTCGTCCGTGATGACAAATCGGGCACGACGCACATCTTCAAGTCGTTCATTGCGCAGGTTGAGCCCGAACCGCACGAATTCGAAGCCGAAGAATTCAACGAAATCAACGAAGAAGGCGTGGAGAAGAAAAACCCCTGCGGTACCGTGATTCCGGCGGGCCTCAAGCCGTGGAAAGCCGTTCAGGAAGGTTGCGAAAACCAGCGTTGGCCGCTCAAAGCCAAAGTCGTCCGCCCCTTCCTGAAGGGTAACCCGGGCGTCGTCGGCGAAGTCAACAGCAAACCGAGCAGCATCGGCTACGCCGATCTCGCGGTGGCACGCAAAGAAGGGTTCTTCTCGAAGAAATGCTTACTGCCCGCCAAAGCACCGGAATGCGGTGGGGAAAACAAAAAAGGCTCCGCCACCAAACTCGGCGAACAGAACCATAGGTTCTGGGCCCCGATCCAGAACAGCGCGGTGGCCGGCGAAGAATATGCCGACCCGGCTAACAACCAGGATCTCGAAAAAGCCGATGCCTCCAACTGTGCAAACACCAAGTACATTGGGAAAATCGGTGAAGTGATTCCCCCGGTGAACACGCGTGAACCGTGGGCAACAGTGAAAGCGCAGCTGGTGCAGGTCAAGTACCCGATCTGCGGGCTCACGTACGACCTTGCGTTGCGGGAATACAAGCCGTACATCCTGCCCCACGGCGGGACGCCGGCTGAAGAAGAAAAAGGCAAAGAAGTGGCCCAGACCACCAGGGACTACCTCCTGTGGGAGCTCAGCACCAAAGCACAGGGTGGCGGGTACGACATCAAAGACCACGACTACGAAAAAGTGTCCGGCACCGTCCTCAAAGAGGCCGAAGCTGGCGTCAAGGAAATCGGGTGGATCAAACCGTAGAGACGGTATTTTCACCCACGCGCTCGTCACGGCTCTCGTGACGGTGTCGCGTAGTCCGGACACACCGATGTGACGAGGACCGGGGCCGCCCAAGTGGGCGGCCCCGGTGTCGTTCAAGGAGGAGCGGGGTCGTGGCGGGGAGGAGCGGGGTCGTGGTGGGCAAGAGCATCCCATGGCGAGGCCCGTGGCGGTGTGCGTCGGCGCGCACTGCCTCGCTGCCCCAAACGTGAAGCTCCTGCCAGTGGGGGTTGGGGCCGCGAACCGGGGGCTCAGGCGATAGGATCGGCCGGTGGAGGCACACGAACTGCAGGAGCGGATTGCGGAGTTTCCCCGCTGGCACTACCGGTTCGAGTTCGAGGGCGGTGCGAGCACGCCGGTGGTGGACTTCGGCAAAGTCAACCGCCACGAGCAGCGGCGGCGCTACTTCTTCGAGGCGCTGCTGAGGGTCACGGGTGGCTCGCTCGATGGGCGACGGGTACTCGACCTGGGGTGCAACGCGGGCTGGTGGTCGCTGCAGGCGATCGAAGCGGGCGCGGACTTCGTGCTCGGCGTAGACGTGCAGGAGGCGTACATCGACCAGGCGAATCTGGTGTTCGCGGCCAAGGGCATCGACCCGAGCCGCTACCGCTTCGAGCGGGGCGACGTGTTCGCACACGACCTCGGTGGGCATTTCGACGTGGTGCTGTGCCTGGGGTTGATGGAACACGTGGCCAAGCCGGTCGAGCTGTTCGAGCGCATGGCCGCCACGGGCGCCGAGCTGCTCGTGATCGACACCTCGCTCGCGCGCGCGTCGTCGAGCTGCTTCGAGGTGTCACACCTCGAGGAGCCGGACGCGTATGGAGAGCTGGTGTTGGTACCCACGCGCGACGCTGTACTCGAACTGGCCGCGCGGTCGGGTTACACCGCCGTGGCGCTGGCGCGCAATATCACCGACTACGCAGGTATGGAGGACTACCGCCGCCTGCGCCGGCTGGCGTTCATCTGCTCGCGTAGCGCGTCGCTGCGGATGCTGCCGCGGGAGGCCGGCTCACCGCTGGCTGCGCGCTGGACGACGATGCTCGCCGCTGCGCGGCGCGGGTGAGAGGAAGCACACGCGCTTGCACGTGCGTGGCGGACATGCCACTTCGTTGCACGGCTCTGTCCACCTGAGCGGCGAGGCGACGCTGGAAGGCGGCTACGGAGAAGCGCTCGGCGTTGGCACACGCGCGGGCGGGGTCGAAGTCGAGCCGCTCGATTCCCGCGATCGCCTGCGTGAACGCGTCGACATCGTCGAGCTCGACCAGCGATCCGGTGTTCCCGTCGATGACCGTCTCGAGCGCGCCACCCGCGGCGGCGGCGATCACGGGCCGTCCGGCGGCCTGGGCCTCGACGGCGGTGATGCCGAACTCCTCCATGCTCGGCACGATCACCGCGCGGGCGCTCGCGTACAGCTCGACCAGCTCAGCGTCGCCGGCGCGCCCGAGGAATTCGGCCTCGGGGTAGGCCGCTCGCAGCGCGGCGTGATCGGGTCCGCTGCCGACGATGCGAATCGGCGCGCGCGCGCGGCGGGCCGCCTCGAGCGCGATGTGCACGCGCTTGTGACGGACGAGCTCGGACACCACGAGTAGCGAGTCACCGGGGGAGCCGGGGCGGAAGCGGTGGGTCTCCACCGGAGGGTGGACGATTGCGGCGTCGCGGCCGTAGCAGCGCTTGATCCGCTCGCGGCCGAGCTGGGAGATCGCGATGTAGGCGTCGACGCGGCGGCTGGCGGCGAGGTCCCACCTGCGGATGCGGCGCAGCTGGTGGCGCAGCAGCGGGCGCAGGACGGGGGAGACCTCGCCCAGGGCGAAATCCAGCTCGTCCCAGGCGTAGCGAAAGGGGGTGTAGCAGTAACAGACGTGCACCGCGCCCGCGGGGGCGCGCAGGCCGTGCGCAAAGGCGCTACTGCTGCTGAGCACGACGTCGGACTGCTGTGGTCGCAGGCGCTCGGCCGCGGTGGGGTAGAGGGGCAGCAGCCGCCTGAAGTGGGACTGGCCGACGCCGAGGCGCTGCAGCGGCGAGGTGGTGATCGAGCGACCGGCGAAGCGCCGGTCGGTGCCCTCCTCGTCGTAGAGCAGGGTGAAGATCGGCGCCTGCGCGTAGAGCTCCGCGATCGCAGCGAAGGTGCGCTCCGCGCCGCGCATCACCAGCAGGTAGTCGTGGGCGATGCTGACCCGTTCCGCTGGTGGTGAAAATTTGGTGAAGCGCTCGGCGGTGAAGCGCTCCGCCGGAGATTGATGGACGGGGTGGGCCTGCCCGACCAGTGCCGAGAGATTGCGCGCCGGCCCAGGTGCCGGCGAGGGGCTGGGTAGATGGCTCATCGCAGGTTCACAACTTGTCCACAGATCGGCCGCACACCGAGGGTTTCATGAGTCGAGTGCAAGCTATCGGGGGGGTGGCTGTGCAGATGTGAAAATGTTGGGGTGAACGGTCACGTTCTCGTTCACAATCCGACAACAACCGAGTTTGGATCCACCGAGATCGGGCTGGGCATCCGCGACCGATGCGACCCGGGGTCCGGTGGATTCTTGCTGAGGTGGGGTACTCTCCCAGCCCGTGCGTGCGAGGCTGTCAGGCAGGTGGGTCCTCCGATGCGTGTCCTGATCACGATGCCGTGGGGGCGGCGTCTCGGCGGCGCGGAGGCGATGCTGCAGACGGTGCTCGACGGCGCACGCGAGAGCGGCCACGAGCTGGAGCTGGTGTTCTTCGAGCCGGGGCCGTGGCCCGAGGAGCTGGTGGCGGCGGGCTTTCGCGTCGAGACTCTGAGGGCGGGGCGCATGCGCGACATCCAGCGCTGGGCCGCCACCGTCGCGCGCCTCGCGCAGCTCTTCCGGCGCCGCGAGCCGGACCTGATCCTCAACTGGTCCGCGAAGACGCAGCTGTACGGGGCACCCGCGGCGGTGCTTGCGGGGATGGCCGATCGCGTGCTGTGGTGGCAGCACGCGATCCAGGCGCGCCACTGGCTGGATCGCTGCGCGACGGCGCTGCCCGCGATCGCGATCGGCTGCTCCTCGGAGACGGTCGCCCGCGCGCAGGCCCAGCTGTCGCCCGCGCGGCCCACTTTTGTGGTCGCGCCCGGCACGGCTTCTCCCAATGGGGACTCCGCGCACCCTCCGCTCGAGCTCCCCACCGACGTGCCGATCGTCGGCCTCGTCGGGCGCATGGAGCCATGGAAGGGCCAGGACCGGATGCTCAGCGCCCAGGCGTTGCTGCGTGAGCGGGGGCACCGGATTCACACGGTGATGGTCGGCGGCGATGCGTATGACATCTCACCCCAATACGCCCGCTCGCTTCCCCAACTGGTCGATCGGCTGGGGCTCGCCGAGGCGGTGACGATGACCGGCCACGTGCCCGACGCGGGGCCCTACATCGAGCGTATGGACATCCTCGTCAACGCCTCCGACTGTGAGCCATTTGGCATCGTGCTGCTGGAGGGCATGGCCCGCGGCGTGGCGGTCGTCGCGGTCGACTCGGGGGGTCCCGCCGAGTACGTCGAGGATGGCCGCACCGGCGTGCTGGCGCGCTCGGGCGAGCCGGGCGCGCTGGCCGATGCGCTGGAGCCGCTGCTGGTTTCGCCCGAGCTGCGTCGAGCCCTCGGGGCGGCGGGCCGGGAGCGGTTTGCCTCAGAGTTCACCGACGCTGCGATGCGTGAGCGCTTCTTTGCCCGGCTTGGGGAGCTTGCGGCCCGGCGCGCGGGGGAGCTTGCGGCCCGGCGCGCGCCCGCGCTGTGCGCGGTTACGATCGTGGCGCACGATGTCGGTCCGGTGGGGGGGATGGAGCGTCAGCTGGCCGAACTCGCGCTCGGGCTGCGGCGTGCCGGCCACGAGGTGCAGGTGATCGCGCGCACCTGCGAGCTGCCCGCGGATGCGGGCGTCGCCTTTCACCGGGTGCGGGGGCCGAGCCGCCCGTTCCTCGTGGCGTACCCGTGGTTTGCGGTTGTGGGCTCGCTGCTCGTGTGGAGGAAACGGCGGGGCGTGGTGCAGGCGACCGGTGCGATCGTGCTCAACCACGTGGACGCGATCGCGGTGCACTGCTGCCACCAGGTTCATCGCGCGAGCCCCAACCGGCCGCTGCCGCTGCTGCGCTGGTATGTACGCGCTGTGGGGCTCCTCGCGCGCGTCTGTGAGCGGCTGTGCTTTCGCGCCAACCGCGGGGCGACGTTCGTGTGCGTCTCCGATGGGGTTGTGCAGGAGCTGCGCGAGCACTTTCCCGAGCTGGCCGAGCGGGTGGTGGCGATCCACAACGGGGTCGACACGAGCGCGTTCGCGCCGGGGACGCGCACGGGTGAGGCCCGCGCGCTGCGCGAGCGGTTGGGCGTGGCGCCGCAGCGGCTGGTGCTCGCGTTCGTCGGTGGCGATTGGGGGCACAAGGGCCTGCGCACGGTGATCGAGGCGCTCGCCGGCGCGCGCGAATGGGATCTGGTGGTGGCGGGGCGGGGGCACGTGGCGCCTTACCAAAAGCTGGCCGAGTCGCTCGGCGTGGGCGGGGCGGTGCACTGGCTGGGGGTGGTGCGCGATATGCCGGTGGTGTACGAGCTCGCCGACGCGTTCGTGCTGGCGTCGGGCTACGAGACGTTCTCGCTGGTGACCTTCGAGGCGGCCGCGAGCGGGCTGCCGATTCTCGCCACGCCTGTCAACGGCGTGCGCGAGCTGATCGAGGATGGGCGCAACGGCCTGCTGATCGCGCCCGAGCCCGGCGCGATCGCCGAGCGCCTGCGGCAGCTCGCCGCGGATCCGGCGCTGCGCGAACGCCTCGGCGCCGCCGCCCGCTCCTCAGCGCTCGAGTTCTCCTGGGAGGAGATGGTGGTCAAGCACGAGTTGTTGTACGGGCGGCTCGCCGGATAGCGGCCACAGCGAGGGCGGGAAAAGGGGCGCCGCAGCGCCCCCGATCCCGCCCTCGTGCGAGGCGTTGAAACTATTCGAAGCCGAGGTTGCCCGCGGCGATTTCCTCTTCGAGGGAGCCCTTGTAGAGGCCCGTCTTGCCCGCTTCCTGTTTGGCGACCTGTTCGAAACCGCCTTCGCCCAGGCACTGGCCTTCTTCGTAGCTCCATTCCATGCCTTTGAATTCATTGGCGATCAGGAGCCGCGTCTGCAGGAGCGTGGGGAATTTCCGCAGCTCCTTTTCTTCGACCGGGACCTCCGCGCTGGAGTAGCTCGCCGCCGAGAAGGTTTCGTTGGGGTCTTTCACCGCCTTGGCCGGCACGGTCTGGCGTGGCCAGTCGATCTTGCAGATCTTCCCCGCGATCGAGAACGAGGCTGTGCCCGCTCCCACTTCGACTTCGGATTCGGTTTCACCGCTGCCGAGCCCGACGTAGCCGTTGACGTGGTAGACGAACTTCACCGGTTCTGATTTTTTCGTTTCGGGGTTGACGTTGAAGGTCGTTTTCGTGCCCGCGAAGAACCCGTTGAAGTCGGTGCGGGTGAGGCATTTTTCAAATTTGACCTCGGTTGAGAAGGTCAGCGACGTGGCCCACGACACGGCGCCTTCGTCGATCGTCTTGCCCGACGTCTTGGCGGCGCAGACGATATAGAACACGCCGAACTTCAATTCCTGGCTGCGTTCGGTTCCACCAAGTTCGGTTGAGCCGACGCCGCGGCCCCTGGTCTTGCCGGGTTCGGCTTCCGAGAGCGGCTTGGGCAGCCGGCTGGCTGTGAACTGGTGGGCCATCGCCGGCGCCGCGCAGGCGGCCAGTGCGCCGATCGTGGCGAGCATCCCAGTCGCCATCTTGAAGCTTCTCATTCCTGTCTCCATTTCACTTCGAGGGAAGGGGATTTCACCATTACTTCACACGACTTTCACACCATGGGTACATCCTGCCCATGGCCCAAGGATCGAGCGGGGGAGCATAACCGATCAGGGTGCGGAAAACGTTGTAAAGAAAATGTTCACACTTTCAAACGATCAATCCTTTGGATTAGAGCGCGCCAAGTAGCAGGCGCTCGAAGGCGTCGCTCGCCGCCGGCACCGAGAAGAGCTTTTCGACGGCCGCGCGTCCACTCCTGGTCAACTGCCGGCACAGATCGGGTGCTGCGCGCAGCTCGTTCAGTCGTGCGGCCAGCTGCACGCTGTCGCCCTCGGGGAATGTGAGCCCGCCGCCCGTCAACCCGATCAGCCAGGGAATCTCACCCGAGTCCGAGCCGACCACGGGGACCCCGCACCACAACGCCTCCACGATCACCCGCCCGAACTGCTCCTTCCACGTCGGTGTGGTGCGCGAGGGCAGGGCGAGCACGTCTAGCTGCGCATACGCGGATGCCATGCGGTCGTGGGTCAAGCCGTCGAGCACGCGTACGCGCGAGCCGGGAATCGGCAGTCCCTCCAGTTGCGCGCGCATTTCGCCGTCGCCGATCAGCAGCAGCTCGACCGGAGTCTCCAGCGCCCGCACCGCTGCGAGCAGGTCGGTGAGCCCCTTGCTCTCGACCAAGCGCCCGGCGTAGCCGATTTTGAATAGGCCCCCGCCCTCCCGCCCGGTGGAGCTTGGTGGCAGCTCCCACTCCCGCGGTGCCCCCTCATGTTGTGCCAGCGCCCCCTCGCGCGGCGCCAGCTCCCATTCGGGCACAGCGTGGGGGGCGAGCGCGACCTCCCCGGTGGCGCCCCAGCTGCGCGCCAGGCGCGCGGCGCTCTCCGAACGCGCCGCCACGAACGCCGCGCGACGCAGCACCCTGGAGCGCAGCACCCGCACCGGCGGGGGCAGTGGCCGGTCGATGTTCTCGGCGCACTGCACGCCGAACGGGATGCCCCTCCTCGCAAAGACCCGTCCCCACTGGGTCGCCGCGAGCGAATACGGCTCGGCCTCCACGAACGCCACATCGGGCCGCGCACGAGCGCACAACGCGCCGCAGCGTGCCAGGTAGAGATGCCGCTGCGGACGGCCCGCGAGGACGACCGGGGTCGGCCGTAGCGCGTGCTCCAGTCCCGCCAGCGGCTGCGGCGTCATCGTGTTCTGCGAGTACTCGCTGCGCCAGCGACTCGGCACCACGATCGTGACCTCCCACCCCCGCCGCTGGAGCTCGCGGTAGACCTCCTGGTTGACGTTCACCACCGCGGGGTGGCTGATCGCCAGCAGCCTCCGTCGGCGCTGCGCGTAGGGCGCCGGCGGATAGCGGCTCATGCTCCACGGATCGTGATGGCTGGGCGCCGCGCTCGATGTTTACTTTTTGTGAAGCGCTTTGCCCTCGTTCGCAACCCTGTCAATCTGCGGCTCTCTGTGCGACGCACGGCGGTCGCTCCCCACCGCCTCGACCATGGGGCCTTGAGTCTATGAACGAGACGACCGACGCCACGGCCATCTTCGCGCCGATCTGGAGGCGCAAGTGGCTGATCCTGTTGGTTGGGATCGTAGTCGCCGTGGCGACCTACGCCTACTACAAACATCAGCCCGTCCTCTACACCGCCAGCACGCAAATCTACCTGGGCGGGGGGACGGAAGAACAGGGCCTGCTCAACACCACCCAGAGCAAAGTCACCCTCAACGATCGCGACGTCAGCGATCAGGCGACGCTGATTAACTCGAGCTCCCTGGGCGAACCGGTCCATCGTCAGCTGCGCTCCGAACACCGCCTCGCGGCGGCGCGCGGCAAGGCCCACGCGAGCCCCGCCGGTGGCAGCGACTTCATCACGATCACAGCCGAAGCGCACACCTCTAAGGGCGCTGAGCAGCTCGCCAACGCCTACGCCGCCGCGTACGTCAAGCGCCAGCACACCCACTACCGGCGGGAGGTGGGCGCGGCGATCGCCGCCACTCACCGCCAGCTGAGCCGCATCGAAGCCGGCCTCGCCGCTGCCGCGAAAGCCAAGGCGAAGGGCAAGGGGGGCGCTGCAGCCGGTGCCGCGAGCGGCGCCGCCACGGTGCAGGCCGCCAACCTCGCCAGCAAGATCAACCAGCTCGAAGGCGACCTGGAGGTCGCGGGCGTCCAGGAGATCAGCTCCGGCAAGACCAAGGCGACGCTGGCCTCGCCGAGCCCCAAGCGCAATGCGATCTTCGGCTTCGTGCTCGGCGTCCTACTGGCGGCGGCCGCCGCCTGCCTGCTCAGCCGCTTCGACCGCCGGCTGCGCTCGCTGGCGAGCATCGAGGCGGCCTTCGGGACACCGGTGCTGAGCGCGCTGCCCGCGGTCCGCCGGCCGGTCGTGCGCACCGGCGGCGAGCCGGCGCCGGCCGAGGGGCTGCTGGAGCCGCTGCGGCGCCTGCACACCACGCTGCAACTTGGAGACATGCTCGAGCGCGACCGCCAGCGCCCGCCCCGCCTGATCCTGTTCCTCAGCGCCGACGCCGGCGACGGCAAGTCGACGCTGCTCGCCGACCTGGCGCTCGTGCAGCGCGACGCCGGCGCGCGCGTGGCGGTGATCGAGGCCGATATGCGCCGGCCCGTGCTGGCGGGGCTGCTCGGTGTCAACGCGCCCTACGGGCTGAGCGACGTGCTCGTGGGCGCGCTCTCGCTCGGCGAGGCGTGGCAGAGCGCAACGCACCTGCAGACCGACTCGCACGGCTCGGTATCGGTGCTGCTCAGCGGCGGCCACACCGCCAATCCCCCCGCGCTGCTCGCCGGCGAGCGGATGCGCGGCGTGCTGCGCTCCGCCGCGGAGGAGTTCGACTACGTGCTGATCGACTCGCCCCCGCCGCTGCAGGTCAGCGACGCGCTGCCGCTGCTTGGGCTGGTCGACGGGATCGTGCTGGTCGCGCGCGCCGGTCACACGCACGAGGCGGCTGCGCAGCGGCTGATGCAGCTGCTCGCGCGCGTCTCATCCGCGCCGGTGCTCGGGGTGCTCGCCAACTGCGTCTCGCGCGCCGAAGTGCAGGAGTACGGCTTCGGCGCCCCCTACGGGCAGCCGCGGCGACTGCGCGATCTGATCGCCCGATGAACGCCTCCCAGCCGCGCCTGGGCGCTCTGCGCGTGGGCGCCCATCCGGCTGTCGTGAGTCGCCGGGTCGCCGAGCTGGCGCTGCTCGGGGGCGCCGGCGCGATCGCGCTTGCGCTGGCGCTCGGCATCGCGGTGGCGGTGCCCAATCCCAACTTCGTGCTGGTGCTCGCGCTGGCGCTCGGCGCGGTGGGGATCGTCGCGCTGGCGGTCAACACCCGTCTGGAGATCTCGGTGGCGGTGCTGGCGCTCTACCTCGGGATGCTCGACGGGCCGGTCAAGCTGCTGAGCCACAACCAGGCCGCGTCGGCCGTCCGCGACGTGCTGATCGCGGCGGTCGTACTGGGGGCGATCGTGCGCCTGCTCACGCGCCGCGAGCGCGTGGCGCTGCCGCCGCTGTCGGGCTGGGTGATCGCGTTCGTGGCGCTTGTCGTGGCGGACGCCTTCAACCCCAACACGCTGGGGACGTTGAAGATCTTGGGCGGCTTCCGCCAGGAGCTCGAGTGGGTCCCGTTCTTCTTCTTCGGGTACGTACTGATGCGCTCGCGCGCGCGCTTTCGCCAGCTGTTCGTGATCCTCGGCCTGATCGCGCTCGCCAACGGGGCGGTGAGCCTCTACCAGACGCGGCTCACCCCGGCGCAGCTCGCCAGCTGGGGCCCCGGCTACTCCGAACTGGAGTACGGCAACGGAACCCTCTCGGCGCGCAAGTACCTCAGCGAAGGCGTCGCGCGGGTGCGCCCGCCGGCGCTCGGCTCCGACGCCGGCTTCGGCGGCAGCGTCGGGGTGATCGCGCTGGCGGGGACGGTGGTGCTGCTCGCGACCATCCGGCGGCGGCGACGGTGGTTCGCGGCGCTGCTCTGCGTGGGCGCGCTGGTCGCGATCGCGACCTCGCTGGCGCGCCTGTCTGTCCTCGGCTCGGTGATCTCGCTGCTGGCCTTCGGCCTGCTGTGCGCTGGCGCCGGTGCCGGCGCGGGGCGGCGGGTGCGGCGCCCGCTCGCGGCGCTGCTGACGGTCGCGGTCGTCGCCGTGGCGATCGGGGTGGCGCTCGTCGCGTTCGAGGGCGGTGGAGTGTTCTCGCGCTACATCAGCATCGCCCCCTCGAACGTCGGCTCGACCTCGACCACCTACAAGGCCGCGAGCCTCGCGCAGATCCCCAACGACATCGCCAACGACCCCTTCGGCTTCGGCCTCGCGACCGCGGGCGCGGCGTCGAACTTCGGGGGGCACACCACGGTGACGCTGGAAGGCCACGGTCACAGCGCGGAGACGCAGTACAACTACGTCACCGACGAACTGGGGCTGCCCGGCCTGTTGCTGTGGAGTGCGCTCTCGCTGAGCGTGATCTGGATGGTCGTGAGCCGTCTGCGGCGCGTCGGCGACGCCGAGATCCGGATTGGCCTCGCGGGCGTGTTCGCGGCGTTCATCGCGCTGATCCTGATGGGCACCAATGGGCCGGTGATGGCGAGCGCGGCGGCCGGTCCCTTCTACTGGTTCGCGGTCGGGATCGCCGCCTACTGGCTGGCTGGTCCCGGGCGCGCCAACCGCGCGCCGATCCGCGTCGACGCGCAGGGGGCGGGGCGGTGAAGGTGGTGGGAGCGTCCGACGCGGGGCGCCGGAGAAGTGACGATTTGGTTAGGAGTGGATATGTGGGTGGCGAGGAGCGTTGATGGGCCATGAGGCGCCGGCGCTCCCGCGTGCAACGTGAGCGCGCGCCGCGGTCAGCCGCGCGCGCGCGGCTGAGCCTGCTGCTCGGCGACCGCCGCGGGGCGGTCGCGATGCTCGCCGGCAGCTCGGTTCTCTCCGGCTTCGCGGAAGCCGGGATGCTCGTGCTGCTCACGCAGATCGCCGCCGCAATCGCCACCGGCGCGCGGCACGTGCACACGCACATCGGCCCGCTGCACCTGCACACGACGGTCGGCGAGCTGCTGCTCGCCGCGCTCGCGCTGACCGCGTTTCGCCTCCTGCTGCAGGTGCCGATCTCGATCCTGCCGGCGCGGATCGGCGCGGAGGTGCAGGCGCGGCTGCGCCGCGACCTCCTGCACGCCTTCACGCGCGCTTCCTGGAGCGTGCAGTCCAGCGACCGCGAGGGGCACCTGCAGGAGACGATGACCAGCCAGGTGATCCAGGCGACCGCCGGCGCGGTGCAGGCGACGACGCTGCTCACTTCGCTGATCACGTTCGTCGTGCTGCTGATCTCGGCGCTCGTACTCAACCTGATCGCCGCCGCGATCGTGCTCACCGTGGCGATCGCGCTGTTCGGGCTGCTGCGCCCGCTGAGCGCGCTCGGCGCGCGCCGCGCGCGCTCGCTCTCGCAGGCGCAGATGGAGTACGCGGGCGGGATCGGCGAGGCGATCCGGGTCGCCGAGGAGACGCAGGTGTTCGGCGTGGCCGCCGCCCAGCGCGAGCGCATCGGAGGGCTGATCGACGCCTCCCGCGAGCTGTTCTTCCGCACCTGGGTGATCGGGCGCCTCGTGCCCAACCTCTACCAGAGCCTGATCTACCTGCTGCTCGTGGTCGGCCTCGGCGGTCTCTACCTCGCCGGCGCCGGCCACGCCGCCTCGCTCGGGGCGGTGGTGCTGCTGCTGGTGCGCGCCGGCAACAACGGCCAGCAGGCGCAGACCTCCTACCAGGGGCTGCGCCAGTCGCTGCCGTTCATCGAGCGCCTGCAGGCCGCTGAAGAGCGCTACGCGCAGAGCGCCCCGCTCGACGGCGGGGCGCTGCTGCCGCGGATCGAAGGCCTCGCGTTCGAACGCGTCTCGTTCGCCTACCGCGCCGAGCGCCCGGTGCTCTCGGAGATCAGCTTCGCGATCGCCGCCGGCGAGGCGATCGGGATCGTCGGCCCCTCCGGCGCGGGCAAGTCGACGCTCGTGCAGATCCTGCTGCGGCTGCGCGCGCAGGACGGCGGGCGCTACCTCGTCAACGGCGTCCCCGCGGAGCAGTTCGCGCGCAGCGAGTGGAACCGGCGCGTCGCCTACGTCCCGCAGGAGCCGCGCCTCGTGCACGCCACCGTGGCGGAGAACATCCGCTACTTCCGCGACCTCGACGAGCGAGGCGATCGAACGGGCGGGGCGCCTGGCGCGCATCCACGACGACGTGGTCTCCTGGCCGCAGGGCTACGAGACGGTCGTCGGCCCGCGCGCCGACGCGGTCTCCGGCGGCCAGCAGCAGCGCATCTGCCTCGCCCGCGCGCTCGCCGCGCGGCCGGAAGTGCTCGTGCTCGACGAGCCCACCAGCGCGCTCGATCCCACACTCCGAGCCGCTGATCCAGGAGTCGCTGAGCGCGCTCAAGCACGAGCTGACGCTGTTCATCGTCGCCCACCGCATGTCCACGCTCGACATCTGCGACCGCGTGATGGTGATCCTCGACGGCCGCCTCGCGGCGTTCGACACGACCGCGTTCCTGCAGACGCACAACCCCTACTACCGCACCGCCTCGGGGCTCGCCGCGAGCGCGCCGGCGGGGCTGCTGGGGGTGCCGTGAGCGTGCCTCGGAGTGCGTGCCCCAACGGGCCGCGGGGGCGCGATGAGTGCGCCCTTGGATACGCGCGCGCGGGCGCGGGGGCATGGAGGCCCCGCGGCGGGAGCCTCGTTGCCCGACCCACCCGCGCGGACGATCTCAAAAAATTGCCCGATACCCGACTTCTTCATCGTCGGCCAGCCCAAGGCGGCACGACCGCGCTGTATGAGATGCTGCGCCGCCACCCGCAGATCTTCATGCCCGAGGGCAAGGAGCCGTGGTTCTTCGCGCAGCGAGCTGCACGAGCGCACGCCCCCGCGCCCGGAAGGGACGCCGGCGACGCTCGCGCAGTACCTCGCGCTGTTCGCCGCGGCGCGCGCCGGGCAGCGGGTCGGCGAGGCGTCGCGCGCTGTACCTGTGGTCGCGCACCGCCGCGCGCGGGATCGCCGAGGTGGCGCCCGCGGCGCGGATCGTCGCGATCCTGCGCGAGCCCGCGCGCTTCTGCGCTCGCTGCACCTGCAGTTCGTGCAGACCTACGTCGAGACCGAGCGCGACCTGCGCAGGGCGCTCGCGCTCGAGCGGCCAGCGGCGCGCAGGGCGAGCAGGTTCCCGCGCCACACCTACTGGCCGCAGGCGCTCATGTACTCCGAGCACGTGCGCTACGTCGAGCAGCTGCGCCGCTACCACGAGCTGTTCGCGCGCGAGCAGGTGCTGGTGCTGATCTACGACGACTTCCGCGCCGACAACGAGGCGACGGTGCGCCGCGTGCTGCGCTTCCTCGAGGTCGACGACACCGTGCCGTCGAGCCGGTCGAGGCCAACCCGACGGTGCGCGCGCGCTCGCAGCGCCTGCACGAGCTACTGCACGCCGTCTCCGTCGGGCACGGCCCGCTCTCGCGGGCGGTGAAGGGGACCGTCAAGGCGCTCACCCCCAGCGGGCCTGCGCCGCCGTGCGCGCGACGCGGCGCAGCGGCGCATCGTCTTCGCCGAGCCGCCCGCCGCCGGATCTGGAGTTGATGGCCGAGCTGCGCCGTCGCTTCGAGGGGGAGGTGGTGGCGCTGAGCGAGTACCTCGGCCGCGACCTCGTGAGCTGTGGGGCTATGACGGCGTCGGCTGAGCCCTGAGCCCGACGCGGCTGCAGGCGCGCGATGAGCGCTTCGGGGCGAGCCGCGTACCGACACCGCTCGCGCCCGGCTCGCCGACCCCGAGGGACGGGCCAGGGTGCCCGACTTCTTCATCGTCGGCCACCCCAAGTGCGGCACCACCGCGCTGTACGAGATGCTGCGCCGCCACCCGCAGATCTTCATGCCGGCGCTGAAGGAGCCCGCGTTCTTCGCCACCGACCTGCGCTCGCGCTTTCAGCGCAAAGGCACCGGTCCGCTGCCGGTGACGCTCGAGCAGTACCTGGCGCTGTTCGACGCCGCCACCCCGCGAGCAGCTGGTGGGGGAGGCCTCCTCCTCGTATCTGTCGTCCACCACCGCCGCGGGCAGCATCGCCGAGCTGCAGCCCGGGGCGCGGCTTGATCGCGATCCTGCGCGAGCCCGCGAGCTTCCTGCGCTCGCTGCACCTGCAGCTGCTGCAGAACCACATCGAGAGCGAGCAGACCTGCGCCAGGCGCTCGCGCTCGAGCCCGCGCGGCGCGAGGGCCGCCAGATCCCGCGCCGCTCGCCGCGCCCGCAGGCGCTGCTCTACTCCGAGCGCGTGCGCTACGTCGAGCAGCTGCGCCGCTACCGCGCGGTGTTCGCCGAGGAGCAGGTGCTGGTGCTGATCTACGACGACTTCCGCGCCGACAACGAGGCGACGGTGGGGCGGGTGCTGCGCTTCCTGGAGCTCGACCCCACCGTGCCGGTGGAGCCGAGCGAGGCCAACCCGACGGTCCGCATGCGCTCGCAGCGGCTCGACGAGGTGGTCCACACGCTCACGGTCGGGCGCTCCCCGCTGGTGCGCGCGGTGCGGGCGCCCGTCAAGGCGCTGGCGCCGCGGCGCGCTGCGCCACGCCGCGCTGCACGGCGTGCGGCGGCGCTTCGTGATCGGCGCGCCGCCCCCGCGCGGATGAGGAGCTGATGGTGGAGCTGCGGCGGCGCTTCGCGCCGGAGGTGGTGGCGTTGAGCGAGTACCTCGAGCGCGACCTCGTGCGCCTGTGGGGCTATGACCGCCTCGGCTGACACCGCGGCGATGCCCGAGCGGCAGGCCGGCGGGGGGGGCCGGGGCGGTCCGGCGGACGCGGTGGGGTCCGCGACGGCGCCGGCCGACTGCGCGGCGGCCGGCGCCGACGCTCGGCCTGAGCCGCGGGGCCGGGTGCCCGACTTCTTCATCGTCGGGCCATCCCAAGTGCGGCACCACGGCGCTCTACGGATGCTGCGCGCGCACCCGCAGATCTTCATGCCCGACATCAAGGAGCCGTGGTTTCTCGCGCCGGAGCTGCGCGCGCGCTCCGCGCGGCGGGCGCGGATCGGCAAGCGCCCGGAGACGCTCGAGGAGTACCTCGCGCTGTTCGCCGCGGCCGCGCCCGAGCAGCGCGCCGGGGAGGCCTCCTCGTCGTATCTGATGTCGCACTCCGCCGCGGCGCGGATCGCGGAGCTGCGCCGGCGGCGCGGATCGTCGCGATCCTGCGCGAGCCCGCGGCTTCCTGCGCTCCTTCCATCTGCAGTGCGTGCAGGTGCACGTCGAGAGCGAGCGCGACCTGCGCCGGGCGCTCGCGCTCGAGGGGCAGCGGCGCGCGGGACGCCAGATCCCGCCCCGCTCCCCGCGCCCGCAGGCGCTGCTCTACTCCGAGCACGTGCGCTACGTCGAGCAGCTGCGCCGCTACCACGAGCTGTTCGGGGACGAGCGGGTGCTGGTGCTGATCTACGACGACTTCCGCACCGACAACGAGGCGACGGTGCGCCGCGTGCTGCGCTTCCTCGACGTCGATGAGCGCGCCCCGATCGAGGCGGTCGAGGCGAACCCCACGGTGGGCGTGCGCGCGCCGCGTCTGCACCGGGCGGTGCAGGCCGTGCAGGTCGGGAGCGGGCCCGTTTCGCAGGCGCTCAGGGCGCCGCTCAAGCGGTCACATCGAGGCGGCTGCGCCACGCGGGGCTGCGCGCTGTGAGGCGCGGTGTGGTCTTCGGGCACGCCCCCGCCGCCCGACGCGCAGCTGATGGCGGAGCTGCGCCGGCGGTATGCGCCGGAGGTGGTGGCGTTGAGCGAGTACCTGGGGCGCGATCTCGTGAGCCTGTGGGGCTATGACGACCTCGCTTGAGGAGCAGGCCCACGTGCCGCGCGCGGACGCGAGCAGCGAGTCGGACAGTAGTTTGGATGTCGCCTGCGGCGCGCGGCGTTCGTTGCCGGCGAGGGTGCCCGACTTCTTCATCGTGGGCAACCCCAAGAGCGGTACCACCGCGCTGTACGAGATGCTGCGCCGTCACCCCGAGATCTTCATGCCCACGCTCAAGGAGCCGCACTTCCTCGCCGCCGAGGAGCGTCCGCGGCACTTGCCGTCCTCCCCGCCGCGGTCGACGGGCGCGGCGTCCCCCCTGCCCTCTGCGGCTCCCGCCTCGCCTCCTATGCCGCCCACCTCGCCTCCCATGCCGTCCACCCGGCCCGCCTCACCTCCCATGCCGTCCACCCGGCCCGCCTCGCCTCCCATGCCGTCCACCCGGCCCGCCTCGCCTCCCATGCCGTCCACCCGGCCCGCCTCGCCTCCCATGCCGTCCACCCGGCCTCCGGGCGCCCTCCCGCGCACGCTCGATGAGTACCTCGCGCTGTTCGCCGCCGCCCGCTCCGACCAGCGCGCGGGGGAGGCTTCGCCCTCGTATCTGCGCTCGCCGCACCGCGGCCGGGCGCATCGCTCAGCTGGCCCCCGACGCGCGGATCGTCGCGATTCTGCGCGAGCCCGCGAGCTTCGTGCGCTCGCTGCACATGCAGTACCTGCAGGACCACGTCGAGCTCGAGCGCGATCTGCGCAGGGCGCTGGCGCAGGAGGAGATCGTGCGCGATGGCAGGACGGTGCTGCGCTACTCCGAGCGGGTGCGCTACGTCGAGCAGCTGCGTCGCTACCACGAGCTGTTCGGGCGCGAGCGGGTGCTGGTGCTGATCTACGAGGACTTCCGCGCCGACAACGCGGCGACGGTGCAGCGGGTGCTGCGCTTCCTGGGGGTGGACGATGGCGTGGCGATCGCGCCGTTGGAGGCCAACCCCACCGTGCGCATGCGCTCGGTGCGTCTCGCGCGAGTGACGCTCGCGGTGCGCACGGGTCGCGGCCCGCTGGGGCGGGTGCTGAACAGGTCGATCCGCGCGCTCACCCCCGAGCGGCTGCGCGCGAGGGCGATGCGCACGGTGCGCCGGCGCGTCCTCTACGGCGCGCCCCAGCCGCCGGATGAGCGCTTGATGCGGGAGCTGCGGCGGCGCTTCGCGCCGGAGGTGGCGGCGTTGAGCGAGTATCTCGAGCGCGACCTCGTGAGCCTGTGGGGCTATGACCGCCTCGGCTGAGCCAGCCCGCTCCCCGTCCTCCGGCGAGCGCGCCGCGACGCCGTGGGGTGGCGGCGTGGGCGGGGGCTCGCAGCTGGGCGGTGCGCCGGCGTCCGTCGCGAGCACGGCCGCCTCGGCGCCGGGGGCGAGGGTGCCCGACTTCTTCATCGTCGGCAACCCCAAGTGCGGCACCACCGCGCTGTACGACATGCTTGCCGCGCACCCCCAGATCTTCACCCCCGAGCAGCGCGAACCGGCCTTCTTCGCGAGCGAGCTGCCGCGCGAGGATCACCGCACCGCGCTGCCCGCGACGCTCGCGGAGTACCGAGCGCTGTTCACGGATGCGCGCCCCGAGCAGCTCGTGGGGGAGCGCTCGGCGATGTACCTGTGGTCGGCGAGCGCGGCGCAGCGGATCGCGGAGGTGCAACCCGCCGCGCGCATCATCGCGATCCTGCGCGAGCCCGCGAGCTTCCTGCGCTCGCTGCACCTGCAGAACCTACAGTCCCACTACGAGACCGAGACCGACCTCGGGGCCGCGCTGGCAGCCGAGGATGACCGCCGCGCCGGCCGGCGGATCCCGCGGCGCTGCCGGCGCCCGCAGACGCTGCTCTACTCGGAGTACGTGCGCTACGCCGAGCAGCTGCAGCGCTACCGCGCGGTGTTCGCGGAGCAGCAGATGCTGGTGTTGATCTACGACGACTACCGCGCCGACAACGACGCCACGGTGCGCCGCGTCCTGCGCTTCGTGGGCGCCGACGACACCGTGGCGATCGCGCCCACCGAGATAAACGCCACGGTGCGCCTGCGCTCGCAGCAGCTCGACGAGCTCGTGCACTCCGTCTCCGTCGGTCGCGGCCCGGTCTCGCGCGCCGTGAAGGCGTCGCTGAAGGCGCTCGCCCCCCGCCGCCTGCGTCGCCCCGCGCTCGAAGCGCTCCAGCGCCGTCTGGTGCTCGCGCCGCCGCCGCCGGTGGACGAGCGGCTGATGCTCGAACTGCGCCGCCGCTACGAGCCCGAGGTCGTCGCGCTGAGCGAGTACCTCGGCCGCGACCTGGTCGCGCTGTGGGGCTATGACCGCCTCGGTTGAGCGTGCCATGGGCCATGACCGCGCACCCCTCCCGTTTGCCCAACTGCCCGTCCCGAGAGCGGCCCGCGGTCGCGCTGTGGGGCTATGACCGCCTCGGCTGAGCGGCCCGCGGTCGAGCTGGAGCTCGGGGAGCCGGTCGAGCGGCGTGCGGTCGAGAGCACTGCGCACGGGCCATTCGACGCGCGCTGGCGGGCCGCGCGGGAGCGCGCTCAGGAGGAGGTCATGCCGCCGGGCCGGGTTGTGGTGTCGTGTTCGACGCCGCTCGGCATGGGCGGTCTCGGGCGCCACCTGCAGGAGGCGATGGATGCGCTGGCCCGCCGTGGGGCGCCGGGGGTCTGCATCTGCGACCCACTCGAGGCGGGCGCGCATTCCGCGGGGGCGCGGCGGTTCGCGGCGGCGCTCGCTCCCCTCACGCGCCGCTCGCCCGTGTGGAGCACGTGGACGGCGAACGTCGCCTTCGACCTCGACGCCGCGCGGCAGCTGCCGGGGGCCGCGGAGCAGCTGCTCGCGTTCAACGGCTCCGCGCTCCTGCAGCTGCGCGCCGCCAGGCGCGCGGGGATGCAGTCGGTGTCGCTGATGTCCGCCAACTCGCACCTGCGGCGGGTCGTGCGCATGTACGCGCTGGCCCACCGGCAGTATCCGCTAGAGCGCTCGTGGGCGACGCGCCTGCTGAGGCGCAACCTCGCCGAGTACACGCTCGCCGATCGCATCTACGTCTCCTCCCGGCACGCGTGGGAGTCGTTCGTCGAGGAGGGGGTGCCCGCGGCGCGGCTCGCGCTCTTCCCTCTGACGCCCGCCCCGCGCTTCGTGCCCGACCCGGGCTCCCGCGCGGCGGCGGACAGCTTCGACATCGTGTACGCCGGTGGCCTCTCGGTCGTCAAGGGCGTGCCGCTGCTGATCGACGCCGTGCGTCGCCTGGACTGCCCGGATCTGCGCCTCGTGCTGGTCGGGGGCTGGGGTACGCGGGGGATGCGGCGCTTCGTGCAGGGGGCCTGCGCCGAGGATGCGCGGATCGTCGTCCAGCCCGGCGACCCCTTGCCCCATCTGCAACGCGCGGCGTTATACGTGCACCCGAGCTACGAAGACGGCTTCGGCTACGCCCCCCTCGAGGCACTCGCCTGTGGCGTCCCCGCGCTGGTCAGCGAGAGCACCGGCATGAAGGAGCTCATCGACCCGGGGCGCAATGGGCTGATCCTGCCGACGGGGGATCTCGACGCGCTCACCCAGGCGATCGAGGCGGCCTACCGCGGGGAGGTGCTCAGTGGGTAGCGGCGCTCGGGGTGGATTATCGACGTGGGCAGTGCCCGGGCGGGACTCTGGTGGCGGTCTCGAGCCGCATCCAGCTGGGCGCGATGGTGGCCTCGAGCCGCATCCAGCTGGGCGCGATGGCGGCCTCGAGCCGCATCCAGCTGGGCGCGATGGTGGTCTCGAGCCGCATCCAGCTGGGCGCGATGGTGGTCTCGAGCCGCATCCAGCTGGGCCCGATGGGGGCCTCGAGCCGCATCCAGCTGGGCGCGGGCGGGAGATGCGCGTCGCTGTGGTCGGCATGTCCGCGGGGCCGACCTGCGGCGCGCGCGATCACGCGCAGTTGCTCGCGGAGGGGCTCGGTCGCGAGCACGTGTTGTGCTCGATGCACTGGCTGCAGCGCCACGAGGAATCGGTTCGCGGCGGCGGTGCGGAGATCCGCGCGTGGGGGCGGGCGCTCGCCGAGGAGCTGGCACGCGAGCGGCCCGACGCGATCCTGCTGCACTACTCGGTCTTCGCCTACTCCTACCGCGGGCTGCCGCTGTTCGTCGCCCCCACGCTCGCGGCCCTGCGGCGCTCGGGGATCCCACTGATCACAGTGATGCACGAGTTCGTCTATCCCTGGCATCACGGCGGCCTGCGCGGCAAGGTCTGGGCGATCACCCAGCGGGCGCTGCTGATCGACGTGATGCGCAGCTCCGCGGCGGTTCTGCTGACCACGGACTTTCGCGCGCAGTGGCTGTCCTCGCGGCCGTGGCTACCGCGGCGCCCCTCAGCTGTCGCGCCGGTCTTCTCCAACCTGCCGCCCCCGCTCGTCGGGTGGCCTTCCGTCTGCGCCGATCCACCCTCCGCGCCTGCCGGGTCGCCACTCGCCCCCCCCAGTGCGTCTCCCGCGCCTGCCGGGTCGCCACCTGCCCCCTCTAGTGCGACTCCTCACGCGGATGCCGATCCGCATGGGTGTCGCTCCCAGCCGGCGCTTGGACTGTTCGGCTACTCCTACCAGGGCGCCGCGCTCTCGCAGGTGCTGGATGCGGTCATGCTGCTCACAGGGCGCGGTGTGGTGCCGCGACTTGTGCTGTTGGGGGCGCCGGGGCGCGCTTCGCAGGTGGCGGAGACGTGGCTGCAGCAAGCACGGGCGTGTGGGATCGAGCAGGCGCTCGACTTCTCCGACATGCTCCCCGCGCAGGATCTCTCGAACGCGCTCGCCGCCTGCGATCTGCTGCTGTTCGTCGACGCCGCGGGCCCCTCTTCGCGCAAGGGTACGCTCGCCGCCTCGCTTGCGTCCGGCCGGCCGGTGCTCGCGATCGATGGTCCCCGTCGTTGGCAGGAGCTGGTTCAGGCCGACGCCGCGGCGGTGGTGGAGCCCACCGCTCGAGCGCTGGCCGATGCGATTCAGCGGCTGCTCGAGGACGCCCCCGCGCGCGCGGCGCTCGGGGCTCGCGGCCGCATGTTCGCCGAGGAGCGGATGGGCGTCAAGCGCACGGCGGAGGCTGTGCGGGGGCTGCTCGAAGCGGTCGCCGGGGCCGCTGCGCTCGATCCGGCGCCCCTCCCCGTATCCCAGTTCGCGCGCGCGGCGCGATAACCCTCCAGCAGCGCCTCGACGTGGCGCTCGGGTGAGTACCGCGCGGCCACCATCGCTCGGCCGGCTGCCCCGAGCGTCTGCCGGCGCTGCGGATCGGCGAGCAGCTCAGCGAGCGCGTGCGCGAGCCCGCGCACATCTCCCGGGCGCACGCCCACGCCGGTAACCCCGTCCTCCAGCCAGTCGGCGATCCCCCCGGTGAGGCTGGCGATCACGGGGCGGCCTGCGGCGAGCGCCTCGATCCCGACCAGACCGAACGGCTCGGGCCACAGCGAGGGAATCACCACGACCGATGCGTCCGCCAGCTCCCGCGCGAGCTGCTCGGCGTCGAGCCAGCCGCGGAAGTGCACGCGCCGCTCCACCCCCAGGCGCCGCGCCAAGCGGCGCATCGCCGCCAGCTGAAGGCCGTCGCCGCAGACGACGAGCTCCGCATCCACCACGCGCGCGGCGCGGATCAGCACGCCGAGTCCCTTCGGCTTGACGACCCTGCCGGCGAACACGACGCGCGGCGCGGTGCGCTCGTTCGGCGGGCGCGGGGGCAGCGTGGTGAACAGCGGGACCACGGCTCGGCGAGCGACGCCGTTGACCGCGAGGTGTCGCTCCACGGCGCGCGAGTACGCCACCGCCAGGTCGGCTCCGCGCAGGGCCTCGAGTGCGCGGGATGTCTGCCGGTAGGAGGCGGGCAGCGGTCGCGGATTGCGCACGTGCGCACAGCCCCGCAGCGCGAGATTGGGTGCGCACCCCGGCCCGTGGGGGCGGTTGCACTCGTGGCCGGGGCGAAAGTAGTGCACACCCGCGGTACACGCGGTGTATCCGTGGGCGCTCGTCACCACCGGCGCGCGCGTTCGCAGGGCCGCAACCAAATCGGGGTCGTCGAGCTGGTGGAGGTGAATGACATCTGGGCGCAGCGATGCGGCGGCGCCGAGTCGCGTCTCGATCGGGGCGTGCGCATTGAAGAGCTCAGCGCTGCGGTGCACCGTCACGCCGGGTATGTGTAGGTCGGGATCGACTTTCCCGGCCACCACGATCACCTGTATGCCGCGCTCGGCGAGCAGCTGTGCGCTCGTCTGGACGTGCGCTGCGACGCCACCGTTGCGACCCCACAGCGGGGTGCCCAACAGCACCGAGCTCGGAGGGGCGGACATCGCGGCTGATGATAGATCCCGGGCGCGTCGCCGTGGGGTGGGGTAGATGTGTCTTTTGTGTGAACCCGCAGGGGCGGGCCGGCGGGGTGCGAGAGAATGCCGGCGCGATGGCGGGGACATCGACATCCAAGGCGCCCCGCGCCGGCACGGGGCGCCCGAAGGTCGTCTACGTGATGGGGTCGGGCCGCAGCGGCAGCACGATTCTCGGCGTCGCACTCGGTAACTGCGAGGGCGTCTTCTACGCGGGCGAGCTCGACAACTGGCTGGTGCGCGCGGGCATTCCGGTCCTCGGCGGATTGGAACGGACGCGCTTCTGGAGCACCGTCCGCGACGCGGTTCCGGGCGCCTCCGAGCTCTTCGGCAACAGGGCTCAGCGTGACCTGGAACGCTCGTTCGCGCCGTTTCGGATTCACCGCTGGCGCGCGCGGCGGGAACTGCGTGCTGGCTACCGCCGCGTCACCGAGGATCTCTACCGGGCGATTGCGCACACGGCGGGAGTCACACACGTCCTCGACAGCTCACACTTCCCGCTGCGCGCGCGCGAGCTGCAAGCCCTCGACGGCATCGACCTGTACCTCATATTCCTGGTCCGCGACCCCCGCAGCGTGGTCGATTCGTTCAACCTTTACCTGAATCGCAACGACGTGGCCGAGCGCCGGCTGCGGGTTCTCAGCACCAACGCCAACCTGTGGCTGACGCACCTGCTGTCGGTGCTGGTCTTTCTGCGCCAACCCCGCGAGCGACGGATGCTGCTGCAACACGAGGACTTTCTCGCCGACCCGGAGGGCACGTTGCGCGAGCTCCTGCACCGCGTCGACTGCGCCGCGGCGCTTCCCGATCTGACGTCGCTCAGCACCGGCTTGCCCCTCAACGGCAATCGGCTGCTCTCCGCGGATGTCGTCTCACTCGAGCGCAAGGTGCTCGCGCCGCAGGGCGGCTCGCGCATCACCGCGCTGTTGCAACTCCCCTGGACGGTGCTCTTCTCGCGCCTGGGGCCGGTGGCAAGTGCATCGGCGCCACACTCGGGCCGGTAGGACGCCGAGCGAGCGAGAGTGCGCGCGTGACAGGCAGCTCCACCATCCGCGGGCGCGTGCCTGCGCTGCTGCGCCCGGGCTGGCCCGACGAGGCGCGCCGGGCCGCACAGGAGCCCGTGCTGTACGAGGCCGCGGCCGTCGCGCCTCCGCACGGCCGCTGCCTGAACGCTGGCTGCGGCGAGGGCCTCTACAGCGGATTCCTCGAGTCCTTCGCCGAGGTCAGCGAGATCGTCAACCTCGACGTGAGGATGCCGCGGATCGGTGCCACACGCCCCGACCCGCGGCACACCGACGCCGCCGGCTCGCTGACCGAGCTACCGCTTGCGGACGGCTCGTGCGACTGGCTGATATGCACCGAGGTGATCGAGTTCATACCCGACGACCGCGCCGTCGCGCGCGAGCTGGGACGGGTGCTGAAGCCCGGTGGATACGCCCTTGTGAGCGTGCCCACGCCGCCTGCGCCGCGCGTCTCGGCCGACGTGCGCGAGGGCTACACCCCGCAGGAGCTGCGCGAGCTGCTGGCCCAGGGAGGGCTCGAGATCGTCTGGCAGGGCTACTGCTTTCACCTGCTCATGCGCTGGTTCGTGCTCGTCTGGCGCTGGCAGCACGAGCGCCTCGGTCGCGGCCGACGCAGCCTGATGCCGCGCTTCGCGGTACTCGCCTGGGGTCACGCCGACAGGTTGCTTGCGGTGGGACGCCCGTGGGATCTGGTGGTGCTGGCGAGGCGGGGATGAGGACTCGCTCGCCACTTGACATGCCCCGCGCGATCTACCGGCGCTCACAGGCGCTGCGCGAAGGCTACCGGGAGCGCCGCTTCCAAACGCGCCTGCGCTGCGACCCGCAGGCGCCCGAACTACTGCTCTCACCCCACTGGGACGACGCCGTGCTCGACTGCTGGGGCCTGCTCACCAGCGCGCGTCAGGTGACTGTGGTCAACCTCTGCGCGGGAGTACCGGCGCCTGGGTGCCTCGCGCCGTGGGACGCGATCACGGGCGCCACCGACTCCGCCGTGCGAGCCCGCGAGCGGATCGCCGAGGACGCACGTGCGCTCGCCTGCGCCGGCCGTACGCCGGTGAACCTGCCATTCCTGGACGCCCAGTACCGCTCCGGGGTGCCCGCTCCCAGCCTGGAGGAGATCGACCACACGCTCAGCACCGCGCTCCCGAGCGCCTCTCGTGTGTACGTCCCCGCGGGTGTGGGCGGCCACCTCGACCATCTGCTCGCACGCCGCTACGGGCGAATGCTGTTGCGCGCCGGCCTGCCCGTCACGCTCTACGCCGATCTGCCCTACTGCATCCTGCACGGCTGGCCGCACTGGGTGGACGGCACCGAGCCCGATCCCCACCGCAACGTCGATGCGTTCTGGCTCGAGTTTCTCAAGGGCGTGCCAGAGCTCCCGGCGCTGCGCTCGGCCCATGTCGAGCGCCTCGACGACGATGCCGCCGCCGCAAAGCTAGAGGCCTTGCGCCGCTATGAGACTCAGTTTCCCGGGCTCGACTACGGAGCCGGGCGCCTGCTCTCCGATCCGGAGATCCACCGCTTTGAGGTTTGGTGGGAGCTGGCACCGCCTGCTGGCAACGGACGATGACCCGCCGACCCCGGGCATAGGGTGTCACACCTCGGTGCTACCATAGGGTCATGCCCACCCGCTTCGCTCGCATCCCGATTACCAAGGATCCTGCACTTGCTGAGGCACTGGATCGCGTCGCACCCATTGTTGAGCCGGATCAACCGGCTGCCACGCTCGTGCATGATCTCGCGATCCGTGGTGCTGAGGCCTTGCTCGCAGAGCACGAGCGAGACTCCGAGGCTGTCGAGCGCATGATCGCCCGATCGACTTCGACCGACCCCGGATTCGACATCGATGTCGCTCAGCGTATCGACGAGCTTGCCTGGGGCACGTAGCCGTGAGCGGAGTGCCTCCCTTCGGAGGCAGGGTGCTGGTTGCCGATACTTCCGCTTGGGTGCGCGCGTCACATCCGTTGGTACGAGAGCAATGGGCTGCCGCATTGCGCGAGAGGCAGATTGCGACGTGCTCGATTGTGACATTGGAGCTGTTGTACTCAACACGCGACGCGGCGGAGTTTGCGGCGCTGGAGGCTGAGCAGGCGCTCCTACGCGAGATACCAGTCTCAATCTCTGCCCAGCGGGCAGCGATTGGTTCGCTACGCGACCTCGCCGCGGGCGGGTCAGGGCAACATCGCGTTCCCATCGCGGACGCCTTAATTGCTGCAGCCGCACAGGACGCTGGCGTCGATGTGCTGCATTACGACAATCATTACGACCGTCTTGCGCGGGCTCTCAACTTTGCAAGCGTCTGGATCGCACCCGCCGGCACGCTTGAGTAAGCGTCGGCATCACGTGCGACGGTAGTGCACGACGAATGGCACGTGCGATCACCCGCGACCACTGGCCGCGCCAGCCTTGCCCTTGCCCTTGGCCTTGCGCGCGGCTGAGTGCTCGGCCTGCTTCTCGCGCGCCTGGCTGTAGGACTGGGCGACGAGCGTTTTGCCGTCGGTCCAGCCGAAGGCCCTGACGAGGAGGGCGATTGCGAAGACGATGCCCCAGGCGGTGGTCACGAGCTGCTGGGTGACGGAGTAGGCGGTGGCATTGGCTGTGCTGGTGACGCCCTTCAGGGAGAGCACGTTGAATCCCTGGACGACGCCGGCGCCACCGGGAGTGACGGCGCTGACGTTTGCGATCGAGTTTCCGGCGACGACGCGCATGAGGATGTGAAAGCTGACGGGGATGTTGTAGGCGGCGAGGAACACGGCGATGACTCCCAGCATCGCGACCCAGCTGATCGCCTCTGGCAGCACGACGCGCCCGAGGAAGGCGCGGCGGTGGACGAGGATCTGCCCACCGACCTTCGCCTGCTGCCACCACTGCTTGACGCGCGCGCGCAGTACTCGGGCTACAAGGAACAGGAGCACGGCGAGACCGACGAGCAGGATCGCGGTGGCCCAGGGGTGTTCGCTCACAAACCCCAGCTGGAGGGAGAACGACCCATTGACCGTCAGGAAGAGGTACACGTAACAGAAGGCTCCGATCAAGGTGAAGAAGATCTTCTGGACCGCCATCCCCGCCAGCACGCCGGCGAACGCGGCGGCGGCGATGATCGTTGTGAACATCAACAGCATCACCAGCGTGCCGAGGTTTGCCGGCAGGACCGAATTCAGCGCGACGGCCGCCGCATAGCAGGCCAGGATCTGGATCCAGCGGACTTCGGAGTCGGGATAGCCGTAGCGCAGGATCGAATACCAGGCGTACGCGGTCGCGGTGGTCTGCAGCGTGATGAGCGCGATCGCCGCGATCACGTAGCCAAGGGAGATACTCGTGATCGTGTCCCAGATGTGCTTGAGCCAGCCCGTTATGTCCCAGCCGGCAAGCGTCGCGGCGGCGCCGAACACGACGATCACCAGCGCGCCGATCAGGATGCGCATCGGGTGGAACCGTCGGTGCGCGGCTGCGAGCCCCTGCTGAGTCGCCATGCGCTTGATCTTACGGGGGAGTCCGCAGGCCAAGCAGCTGGATGACTGCGAACACGAGGATCAGCGCACCGATCCCGATCAGGCCGTAGCGCGCCTGGCGCAGCGGGAAGTGGCCGCTGATCCCGACGAGGAACAGCACCGTGGCGAGGAACACCGTGTCGCGCACGTACTTGTCCCCGATCGCTCCCGCTTCGGTGCCCTCCGCGAAGCTCGCGTCCGCCTTGGCGTCCTCGACGTTGGCGGCGTGTTCCTGGGGAATGATGTACTGCGGCATGTAGGAGGGGCCGGGCGGCGCATTGGGGTTGTGCGCGGGATCGGTCGCCAGCCAGGCGTGGAAGGCGGGGCGATAGCCCGGCCGCAGGCGCTTTTCCGCGAGGTGCTCGGCAAGCGTGTTACCGGCCGAGAATGCGCTGAACCAAGCGTTGAACGAGACCGAGTCCAGCGTGCGGATCTGCAGCGCCTCGAGGTCGGCGCGGTTGGCCTTGGTGCGCGCCGCCGACGCTTTGGCCAGCGAGACCGACGAGTAGGTGCCCCACTTGGCCGCGGCGAAGCCCGAATAGGCCGCGAGCACGGCCACCAGCGAGAGCAGGATCGCCTCTGTGATCGACAGCAGCCGGTCCCGGCCGTCCTTTGGCGGAGCCTCAGCAGCGTGATTGTGCTCGCTGATCTCTTTGCCCACCTCGCTCGCCGAGAGCCCCTCTGCCATGAGCAGCACATCCTAGAGATCGGTCCCCTGGCCGGGAGCGAGGATTCGCACCTCGACCGCGGGGGCCAGATTCGCCACGTGCTCGGCGAACAGGCGCGGCGGGTCGCCGAGCCGCGTGCGGCGGCGGCTGAGACCGATCGGCGCGAGCGTTCCCCAGTGCACGGGAATCGCGACTCGCGGCTGGATCAACTGGACCGCCCGCGCGGCGTCGAGCGGATCCATGTGGCCCGCGCCCAGCGTTGGGCCCCAGCCGGCGACCGGTAGCAGGGCGACGTCGAGCGGCCGCGGCAGGTTGGACATGTCCGCGAAGAGCTCGGTGTCGCCGGCGAAGTAGACCGTGTGCCCGCCGCTGAGGAGATAGCCCAGCGGCTCGGCGTGTGGGCCGCCGAGGCGGCGCCCATCGTGGTGAGCCTGCACCGCAGTCACCGTGAGTGCTCCGACTTTGGCGACGTCGCCGACCCCGAGCTCTGTCACCGTTGCGAAGCCCCGGCGTCGCAGCCACCCGCCGGCGCCGGCCGGCACGATCAGGGGGGTATCGCCGCCGAGTAGCCGCAGCGAGGGGAGGTCGAGGTGATCGTGGTGGAGGTGTGAGATCAACACCCCCTCGGGGTCGGCGACCAGATCCCTCTGCACCGCGGGAACCTGACGGCGCAGGTGGGCGACGCGGCCGCGCAGCAGCGGGTCGGTGAGCAGGCGCACGCCATCCAGTTCGATCAGGACGGTCGCGTGGCCGAGGGAAACGATACGGTCTGCGGCCTTGCCCACGCGACGGCCGGCGAGGGCACCATCGACCATGACGAGACGGTAGCAACGAGATGCACTCAGCGATCGACGAGCGCTCCACCCAACGACACCTGAGCCGCTGGCGGGCGATGGTGGGGTTTGTGATCAGGGCGCTGATCATGCTCGGCGTGCAGGCGTTGACGCTGGTTGTGTTGACCGCCCTATTGCCAGGCAACGATTCCCTCTCGCTGGATGCCGCTGTGCTCGTTGCCGCCACGATGGCGGTCATCAACGCGGTTCTCTGGCCGCTGCTCACACGCATCGCGCTGCCGCTCACGATCGTCACGTTCGGGCTTGGCTCGCTTGTGCTCAGTGCGGGCATGGTCGCGCTCGCGTTCTACGTGGTGGATGGCAAGACGCCGTCATTCTGGACGGACCTGGCGATCGCGTTCGGTCTGGCGCTCGTTTCGATGCTCGTGGCGCCCCTGCTCGACGTCGCGGGGGACGCCAGCCATCTGCGGGTGGTCCGACGCAGGGTGCGACGCACACACCGCCACAGCCCCACCGATGTCCCGGGGGTGATCCTGTTCGAGATCGACGGGCTGGGCGAGGGGGTGTTGCGCGACGCGATCCGCGCGGGGCACGCACCCACGATCGCGCGCTGGCTCGCGGATGGCACCCACCGCATGCTGGGCTGGGAGTGCGATCTCTCCTCGCAGACGGGCGCAAGCCAGGCGGGGCTGCTGCTCGGCAGCAACTGGGACATGCCCGCCTTTCGCTGGTATGAGAAGGAGTCGGGGCGCACGATGGTCTCCAACCATCCCGCCGACGCGGCTGAGATGGAGCGGCGGAGATCGACGGGCGCGGGGTTGCTCGCGGCGGGGGGGACGAGTCGCGGGAACATGTTCTCCGGCGACGCGCCGCGCTGCACCGCGACGATGAGCGTGATCCGTGACCGCAGTCGCTCGAAGGCGGGGGATCTGTTCGCCTACTTCTCCGATCCCTACGGGTTCATGCGCACGATCGTGTTGTCGCTCGCCGACATCGCATACGAGCGCCGGGCCGCCCGCCGCCAGCGCCGCGGTGGCGAGGAGCACGTCGAACGCAAAGGCATGTACCCGCTGATCCGGGCCGTGATCGCGGTGGTGATGCGCGACCTGGTAACGGCGCTCTTGATGGCCGACATCGTCGAGGGCGTGCCGGTCAGCTACGCCACATTCGTGGGCTACGACGAGGTGGCGCACCACTCGGGCATTCGCGCGCCCGACGCGCTGGCGGTGCTGGGGCGCCACGATCGTCAGCTCGCCCGCCTGGAGCGCGCGACGGGGCAGTCGCCTCGCCCATACCACCTGGTTGTGCTCTCCGACCACGGTCAGACCCAGGGCAGACCGTTTCGCCAGCGCTACGGAGAAACGCTCGAG
Organism: uncultured Solirubrobacterales bacterium; assembly: GCA_963747875.1. GTDB lineage: Bacteria > Actinomycetota > Thermoleophilia > Solirubrobacterales > Solirubrobacteraceae > Palsa-744. The sequence goes on along the minus strand of CAVVGU010000001.1, from coordinate 1,699,756 downwards.
GAGCTCGTGCGGGGAGCACTCGAGCAGGGCGAGGTATACGCGCCGGCTGCGGTCGATGAGGCGTGGGGTGACGTGGGTGCGGTGCTGGCCGACGCAAGCCAGGAGCCGAGTGTGGGGGGACGGATGCTGGCGCGCGCCACCAGCGGCAGATCGGTCGAGGGCACCGTGGCGCTGGGGCCAAATCGGGAGGCCTTGGCGGAACGCAGCGTTCGCCGGGCGGTGGACGAGCAGGGGGAGCGGGAGGGGAAGGGGAAGGGAGAGGAGAAGGGGAAGGGGAACGGGAAGGGGGAGGAGGAGGGCAAGGAGGCGGTGGTGATGGTTTCAGGCGGCCTCGCGCTCATCTATCTGCCGCTCAGTGCGGAGCGGCTCACGCTCGAGCAGATCGCCGAGACGCATCCGCGGCTGGTGGACGCCCTCACAGCCCACCCGGGGATCGGGTTCGTGATGCTGCGATCGCAGGCGCACGGTGCGCTGGTGATCGGTGGCGCGGGGCAGCGGCGCCTGAGTGACGACGTGGTCGAGGGTGAGGACCCGCTCACCCACTTTGGCACCACCGCGGCCGACCATCTGCGCCGCCACGATCGCTTCCCTCACTGCCCAGACATCCTGGTCAACTGCATGTACGACCCAAGCGCGGACGAGGTGGCCCCTTTCGAGGAGTTCATGGGCTCGCACGGAGGTCTCGGTGGGCCGCAGACCAGGCCGTTCGCCGTGGTGCCCGCCGAGTGGAGCGAGACGGCAGCCCCGATCGTCGGCGTGCAGGCGATGCACGAGGCGCTGCGTGATTGGCTGGCGCAGTCGCAGTCGCAGTCGCAGTCGCAGTCGCGGTAGCGTGGCGTGCCTGCCACAGCCGCTGGCGGCGGCTTGCTTAGGGGTATTTGGTTAGGAGTCGCACGATCAGTCATCTTTTTGGCTTCGTTGAGCCGTATCGAGGGCCTTGAAATGTCCCCAAGCGACCCCAGATTTGCGGAAGCCCCGTCAGCGGCGGGCAGGCTCGGCGCGCAAGGTGCGCGTACTGCCGTCGGCAGAGACGAGCACGACGGCGAGATCGTCGTCGATGGCTCGGTCGATCGCCCAGTCGATGTCTGGCGTGTCGGCATCGATGAACGCTGCGCGCTCGGGGTAGGGAGAGCAGCCCTCGATCGCAAGCTCGATCGCTTCGTCCATCACCCGGGATGCGGGCGACTGTCCATTGGGGTTGTTCATTGCCTGCGCCATGAGTCGATCATCGCTGCGTAGCTGTGCTTGACCTCTTCGATCGCGACACGCATTCCAGCTCCCAGGATATCGTGGTTGAAGACCTCCGCGGCTTGCTTTCCGCCCCCGTGGGTGTATCGGTGCATCTCATTCTGTCCGTGAGCGCCGTCGTAGACCCGGACCGTCTCGATATGCCCGGACTCCTCCTGCACGAGCAGCATGACGGTGTAGTCGGTGACGGTGCGCCGATCGGTCGTGAACTCAACGTAGATCCATGCACGGAGAACTCGATCGAGAATGTAGGTGTAAAGCCCGCTCATCGCCTCGCTTCGCCTGTCCGCGGTGGTCCCTGGCGCGTCTCCTCCGGCCAGCGCGCGAGATCATCGCCGTTAGAGCGGACGTAGCGTCCGAGGCAATGATGCGGGATACGCCCGGCGCGGGCCTGGGCGAGCTAGGAGACCGCCCTGAGTCGGCGCGCAGGCGGTGCACGAGGCGCTGCGCGATTGGCTGGTGGAGTCGCGACAACGCGTCGTGCCTGCCACAGCCGCCGCCGGCGGGGAGCTCACGGGTCTTCGATTGGGTGGTGCTCTACTGGTCGATCGCGCGCGACATCCTCGATGGAGCAAGTAGCTTCGGTGGCGCGGGCGACTACAGCAGTGAGCAGGTTAGACGGACAAACACTCGCCGGTCTGCATGGGCATGGACAACGCTTTTCCCGCACGGCCTTGACCCCGGGTTGACAAGCGGCGGCCCGATCCTAGCGCTCACGCGATAGACCCCAGGTTCAATCGGCAGCGCGAACTTGGTGTCCGTGACTACAGTCACCTTGCGTAGGATCTTTCCTGACCGCACGTCTTCCACCGTCAAGGGGACCTTGACCTTGATGGACTTCTCTTTGCTTAGCCCTCTATGCCCAGGTTTGGAGCGTTCGGCGGGAGCGACATGAACTTCCCCGGCGATCGTTGCACGGCGAGGGACGGCGGCCACAATCGCGGCTGGTCCGACGACTACGCATACGAGAACGAGAGCGGTTCAGTTTGAAGCCAGGGCTAGCTTCTTTATAATCGTACTCATAGTAATTTTCGTAGCCGTATTCCCGTGCCATAAAGTAGTCTGGCGTATAGGCATTTTCGAATTCGCCGGGGGTGGTCGTGCCTCCCTCTACCCATTTTGCGCCCTTGCCGGTTCCGCCTAATCCCACCCACATCTCATCGTCAATAAATTCACCTAGTTCCCAGTTAGGCACGTCGCTACTGTAGGTCTCAAGGGCTGCGTGGGCTCCGTATATTTCTTCACCTTTTGATCGGTTCATCTGCCAAGATATGATCGCGTAACAATGCTTTCTTCTTCATAACTGCAAGCGAACGAAGTGGGGGCGGACACAAGGCCGAGCATGGTGAATGCTAAGACCGCCAACACGAATCTGCGACGATGGACTGTCCATGCTCTGCGGATGTTTAGGTAGTGCGAGGGTCCGTGATCCGTTCCGTTCCGGCTTGCCGGGACCCTTCTCTGGGTACCGTTAGGCACAGCGCTCATTCCCGCTCCTTAGTCGTAGGCAGAACAATCCTGTAAGGTCTTATCGTGTCCTCCGCGATAGGCCGGCCCTTCGTGTCAACCACTGCGGCCACGAGGTCACGCCTGCCGGAAATCAGCTCTTCGTCCTCGATCGCCACTCCCCCCTCCGCGGCGATCCGCTCGAGCTCCGTGCATAGCGCGGTCTTGGTGGTGATCGTCTTAGGGCCGCGCCGGGAGAGGCGCAGCTTGGCGATCAGCTCTTGCTGCTCCGCCGCGGGCAGGCAGGCCAGGAGCGCCTTACCCGCGGCGGTGCAGTGGACGGGCAGGCGTGTGCCCAGCCCAATACCTACGTCGACCGCGTACTGCCCTTGGCGCGAGCCCTGCCAACTGTCGATGTAGGCAACCTCGATGCCCCCCAGCACCGTCAGGCTTGCGGTATGTCCGGTCTGTGCGCGCAGCTTCCGTAGATGCTCGCAGGCCGCGCTGCGAATCTCCACGGAGTCCAGCAGCGAGAGGCGGACGTCCGACGCGTGTGAGGAGAGCCGGTACTTGCGCGAGAGTGCCTGCTCCAGGTAGCCGAGCGAGACCAGGGTGGTCGCACAGCGGTGGGTCGTGGAGCGGCCCAGATCGAGCTCTTCGGCCATGTCGGCGATCCCGCGGACGGGACTCACACGCTACGGCGTCGACCACGGTGCCATGCCAGTCACGCCGCTAGAGACCGCCTTGAGTCGCGTGGCAGCCCTACCACGGCCAAGGTCGTCCGGCGCGCCGAGTTCGACAGGCTTTGAGTGGGCATGACCATCGCCGGGGTGCTCCCACGGCCGCGGGAAAACTCGTCGGTCTCTCGACGGTGAGGTGGCAGTCGAGTTTGGAGCGCAAGCCCGTGAGAACTACGGCGGGGAGAGTCTGATAGCGGGCGTGTATGGAGTTGGGGGCAATACAAAGCCCATTGCTTGATAATATCCTGGCAACCTGTAGCCAAACCTACCGGAGGGGTACATCGTGGAGTCATCGATCCGTAAGCTTGTCCGCCATTATCGTGGCTTGGTGACTCTCGCTATCACGGCTCCATTCGTAGTGCTCGGCACGCTGGCGTGGGTCGTGATGGGGTCCATCAGCTCGGCGCACGGGTATGTGCCCGCGCCATATTTGAACTGTGTCAATAACAGCCAGGCAAACTTGAGCGCGTTGGAAAGATCACTGGCCCCCACTAACAGCGCGACAGCCCAAGTCGGTGCTCTCGTGGCCTTCACCGGCAACTCCGAGGTACCGCTAAGGTTTTCTGTGGCATCCTCGCCAGCGCTGCTATCCAACCCCGATATCGACAGTGGCCCAGGGTCTGCTCAACCGTTCTCATCTCGCGAACCGAACGTTGATACCTACACGTTCACCTCGACCAGGGCGGCCATCACACCCGGAGCCATCTACTGGGACGCATCCTTCTCGAGCGCCACCATCGCTGAATGCTCAGGCCTGACGCCGACCACCTACACGACAGCTATACGCACGTTGACGATACTGCCAGCACCTGCGTTGCCTGCGCCCACGCCACCGACGTCTCCTTCCCCAGGGGAGCCACCGCACTTGAAGGTGGATATCAGCGTGACTGGCAGCTTCCACCTCGCACATCCGGCCGTGACGTACCGCATCCATTGCACTGCTGGCTGTTCGGGCGAGACCTCCTATCAGGCCTTTGTATTGCGGCGCCACGCAAGGGTCATTCGCGCCTCCAAACTGGACCTTGGCTCAGAGCCGGTGTCGATCACTGCACCAGCAGGTGGCGCTGAGCAGTTCACCCAGATTTACAGCGGCAACATGCTGCCAATGTTCAGAGCCATCGCTCGTGCAGACGGCATACTGGAGTTCCGAATCACCGTCAAGGTAACTGGCGCCCCGGGGAACGTCGCGCGGGCGCAGCGCACCGCTCGAATACGGATCCCGATTACAGGCTAGCGGTCCCTTGAGCCCACGTAGCCCCGACAAACGGTTGAGCCACCATGAGCGGGTGGTTAGTCGAGGTCGGCGAGGACTTGACGTACTCAGCGCTGCAGGCGATGCCCACGCTGCTGACTGGGTCGCGGCAGGCGTGCGTGATTTCGATGGGACGGTCGGTGCCGTTGTGCCTGCGGTGTTTGAGGCTTATGCCCGTGTCTTTCATCCGGCCTCGCGCCAAACGGGCGCCGGCGAGGTCGAGGTGGGCTGGGCCGAGGTGGCCGCTGCCAACGGTCTCGTGATGCATCCAGCCATGGAGTGGGGGTCGCTCATCGGGTCCTGGAAGTTGCCCAGGCAGCCCGGCCTCTGGGACCAGCCGCCGCGCACCGGCGAACTGCCTGAGAAGTCAGCAATGCGGCTTGCTGCGGTCCTCACCAATTGGACTACGAGCCCAGAGTGCTCCTATTTTGCGCTGTGGGACGGGTGGGACACCATAGGTCTCTTGCTCTTGTTCGCAGAGGGGACCCCGGAGAAAGTTCAGCAGCCCGAGCGGCGGGCCGCCGAGGAAGAGATCGCCGTGTGGCGTGAGCTGGTGCAGAGCGGCGCGTCGTTCACGCTGCCGAATCGGGAGATGCGGCTGTTGCGTGGCCCGCTCGCTGCGATCGACGAGTTCTACGAGTTCCACCACCAGCCACCCAACCTGTGGTGGCCCGAGGATCGCGCCTGGTGTGTAGGCGCAGACGTCGACCTGATGAGCACCTATGTCGGCGGGTGCAGCGCATCCATCAGGGCGGTGCTTGCCGACGACCGGCTCGAGTCCCTTCCGGTCTCGGTCGATCAGCTCGTCACCTGGGACTCGGACACGGTCAATCCGCTGCCCCCGCTACCGTGAGCGTGGTTTTGGCTCCCGCGGAGGCCGAACTGTGGCGCAATTGTGACCGGCTCATCCCGCAGCAGCAGCATTTAGGATAGGCCTTGGCCGCAGCGTTGGATCAGCGTCACCGGGGTCCCATTGCTCAACACCAGCCATAGGTTATCGAAGACTACGGCGACCCGCACGCCTGACCGCAGGATCGACGGATGACACTTACATGGTATAGCGTTAAATGTTAAGGGATTGGCATGGCGCGGCTGTGACCGCTACTCCACGTAGAGGAACACGCTCTTGACGATCGCCACCAGTCGCTGTCGGCGTTTGAGTAGCTCCGCCAATGTAATGCAGTAGAGCGCGAGCCGTATTTCTAGCGACGGAAGCAAGGCGGTTATACCCAGGGAACGATAGAGACCCGGAGCAAGGTACCAGCCGAGCGCTAGGTCACAGATCATGAAAAGCGACAACACAATCGACCACGGTTCGAACTTTGCTTGAAGGAGTTGCCTCAGTCGCTCTATGCCTCGCCACGCGGCGAACATGGGTATCGCACTTGGCATTTCCACAAAAAGCCTCCCTCGCCCGGCCCGTCTTGCGGCCATCCGAGGTTCGCCCGTTGCCAACCGCCCCTCGCTGGCGATCAACTTGCGCTGACGCCAGATCTGCACGGCAGTCATCAGCATCTTTAAGAGGACGATCGGCGTACTCGTGCAGTTCAGATTCCCAGGCCTCTATTTCGGATCTCTGCTCGCAGGTAAGAGAGAGGGCAGCGCGCCTGACTAGACCGTAACTGATGTCCGGCAGCGCTGCTCGAATTTCCCGCTTGAGTAGATCGCCGAGAACTTCCCGCACGAGCTTGGCAAAGAACGCAGGGATACTCAAGGCAAGCAGGATGATGGCAGCGAGCGTCATGCGGGCACGCTTCTGGGCACGGGCCGTAAGCTTTCCTTGTGTTGCCTTTGGCGCGTACGCGTCTGAGCTTCGAGCGCGATCTGGCGGGCAGCACGTTCGCCGTCCCCCGTGAGACGGTACAGGCGGCGGCGGGGTCGCCCCGCTATTGCGGGGTCTATGTCCTCCCAGCGCCATGTGAGCCACCCGAAGCGCTCCATTCTCAGGAGTGCGGGATAGAGCGTTCCGCTCTTGAGCCCCGCTGCCGGCGCAATCCGCGATCCCCACCACTCGCCGGCGGAGTCGCTCATCAGGGTCTCGAGGATACGTTCGGTCTGCTGGGTGATGCGCCGCTCAGTCGTCAACGTTGTCTTCCTTATTCTACATAGGGCCTTTTGCTTATTCTACATAGGTTGCCACCGATGGCCAGCGAGGCCCTCCGGATATGGTCTGGGGCTCGTTTCAGCGCAGGTTGGACCATGCGCTGGGTGTCTGGGTTCAGGAGCTTCGGATCGTCCTCGTCGTGACTGGCTGGCGGAGTCGCGACAACGCGTCGTGCCTGCCACAGCCCCCGCCGGCCTCGTGAACCACACGAGCAAGTAGCATCGGTTTCAGTTCCCCCTCACGTATGGTACGATATTTGGTACCAGTGAAAGGAGATGGCGGTGGCGATCACGGCTAGCGAGGCACGCCGAGGGCTGTTCCCGCTGATCGAGAAGGTCAACGACGATCGGGCGGCGATCGAGATCACGTCCAAACGTGGCAATGCCGTGCTCATGTCGGCCGACGAGTACGCGGCGTGGCACGAGACTGCGTACCTGTTCCGCTCGCCGGCCAACGCACGGCGCCTGCTCGATGCCGCTGAGGCGGCCGAGCGCGGCGAGACGGTCGAGCATTCACTCGACCGCGCGTGAGGCTGGTCTTCACGCCACAGGGCTGGGAGGACTACACCTACTGGCAGCGGGCGGATCGCGCGATCGTGAGACGCATCAACCGCCTGCTCGACGACGCTCTACGCGATCCGACGGGCGGGATCGGTAAGCCTGAGCCGCTCAAGTACGGGATAGCCGGGGCCTGGTCGCGGCGGATCACCGAGGAGCACCGGCTGGTGTACCAAGTGCTCGACACCGACCTCGTGGTCCTACAGGCCCGCTACCACTATGGGAAGTGAGAGGTACGCTGCCCCGTCGCGACGGTCGCGCTACACGCTCAGCGGCTGCGCCCGCACGAACATGGGGCTTTGCGCAACGTACGGCCGGCTCCATGCTCATGCCCGAGTCGACACAATGGACCGCGACCGTCAATCACAGTTGGGGGTCATCTCATTCTGTCCGTGAGCGCCGTTGTAAACCAGTGTGAGGCGGCCCATAGACTTCGGTGGTGATCGGTGCGGTTGACCGTCGCTTGATGCGTTATGATGCGCTGCTATGGAGCCTCGTAGGAGGGCACCTCGGCGGACAGGGCACAGAACCACTCTCACCGTGCCTCACTCGGTGCATGACGCAGCGGATCGCCTCGCCCGAGAATTGGGCACTACGGCTAATGACGCGATTGTGCGCCTAGCGGAGGAGGGCGTCTCTTCCCGCGAACGCCACGAGCGAATCGCCGCATTGGCATCTGAGCGTCGTGCGGCAGTCGAGCGCGCTGGCTTGAGTGACACGCTCGCATTCCCATCGCCAGACGAGCTCCATGAGGCCATGCTCGCGGGCCGACGCGATCCTTGACACTTACTTGGGACACAACGCTCGTCTCCCGGATCTACCCAGGCGGACTGCTGGAGCAACATCTGCTGGATCAGGCAAATGCAGACGAGCCGATCTCTATCGCTGCGCCTACCGTCATGGAGGTGGTCCGCGGCCTCCAAACCACGGCAGCCAGTAAGCCGGGTATTGCGTTGGCGCTGACCTGGTTTGTTGGGCTCATCGCGAGCGACCTGCTCGAGGTTCTCTCGTTCGACCGGCCAGCGGCCATCGTTGCTGGGCGGCTTCGAGCCATGCAGCCCACACCACCCACCGGCGTCCGTCGCAAGGGCGTCAAGCCCGAGCAACGCGCCGCGTGGGTGCTGGACATTCAGATCGCAGCCTGCGCCTGGACTCACGGCCGTCAGATCGCCACCGAGAATCGCCACGACTTCGAGGCCCTGCGCGACCTCATCGCAAAGCTCTACCCCGGTACCCCGCTACTCGCCGTGACCGCGCCACCCGTGGCCTGAGCGTCATCCGCTTCGTCAAGCGACATTCGGCTGCCCGGAAGCAGACTTCGGTTGGGTCCAGTCAGCGCGGCCGAGAGGGTAGCGGGCACTTCAGCGCCCCATCCCAACCCCGCAAGCAAGCTGCCGGTGGCGATCCGCTCAGGGGTATTCGATTGTGAGGATCCGCGGATAGTCGGTGGCGGCGATTTCGACGGTGGCGGTGTGGCCGGTTTGGGCGATGAGCTTGGCGGGGGTGGTTTCGTTGCGGAGGGGATCGTAGGCGGCGATGGTGGGAGGTGTGGCGGTTTCGGGGAGGTTGCCGAGGGTGATGCGGAAGGTCTCGTCGGGGAGGTCGAAGCGGTGGATGTCGCTGGTGGGGGCACTGGGTTCGTAGAGGGTGAGGAGGTCGCGGGTCATGACGTAGACGGGGATCACGAAGCGGGTGGGGGAGGATTGGAAGGGCAGGACGGCGAGCACTTCGTGGTCGTAGAGGCTTGGGTGGGCGGCGGTGCCGTTGCCGGTGAATTGGGCGTGGTTGCCGTCTTGGGCGATGGAGAGGAGAGTGAGTTGCCGCAGGTTGAGGCCGGGCCCGGGGCCCTGGAATTGGGTGAGCATGTTGCGAAAGCCGCTCATCGTTTCGCCGCCGAGCGCGTCGCCGGGGTAGGTTTCGGGGTGGGCTTGGAGGGCTTGGAAGAAGCTGGGGTTGATGAGGGCGAGGGCGTGGCCGGTGGCGGCGTAGAAGTACTCGCGGGTCATGCCCTTGTTGATCATCGCGACGAGGCTGCGCAGCAGCGCCTTGGCCTGGAAGTGGGCCTTGTCGGCGGGCGTGAGCGTTGTCTGTGCAAGGGTGCTCTCGTCGGGGTCGACGGGGGTAGCTTTGTTGAGTGAGAGGTTGTACTCGGTCATCCACTTCTGCAGCGGGGTACCTCCGGGAGGTCCGACGTTGCGGCCGTGGGGTAGCCCATAGACTTCGGTGGTGATCGGTGCGAGGTCGCGGACGATCGTCTCGGTCTGCGTGGCCGCAAGGTAGTACTCGGGGAACAGCGACTGGTAGTGGGGCACGAACAGCGGGGTGAAGACGTTGTTGGCCGCGGTGTCCTTTTCACCCAGGGCATTCAGCGGTGTGAGCGACCGTTCCGGGTAGGCGGAGGGAAAGGTTTTTGCGCCGTCGTATAGATGCTTGCTGAGCGCTGTGAGTCCCGGCGGCGCCTGCGCGCCGGAGGGGAAGGGTGTCTGACTGGCGAAGCCGTCGCTGATTCCGACCCCGGGCCCGATCCCGTGGGCGGGGTTGCGCACGTAGGCGACGGTTTCGTCGAGCAGCGCTTTGGTGATTTCCCTGGCCGCCGCGCTCACCCCTTCGGTGCCGGCGGGCGTGTCGTAGTATTCGCCGTTGAGGAACTGCGAGCCGAAGCTGAGCTCGTTCCAGACCTCGAGGTCATACCCTTCGGGGCCGAAGATGCGCGTCGCCTCGTTGCAGACTGTCGCCACATAGCTCAGCCAACCGGCGAGGGTTTCCTGGAAGGCGGGGTTCGGTTCGCCGTTCGCGAGGGTGGGCGCCGTGAAGGGGGCATACAGCAATGTGGCGCCTTTGTGCGCGCCCGCGGGCAGCGCGCTCAGTAGGGGTTTGGAGAGTGTGGCGAGGCCGCTGGCGCCAACGGACTCGATCAGGATGTCGGGATCGCCGCCAAAGGAGAGCCCGTCGAAGCCGGTCTTGCCGGGCACCACTGCCGCGGCGGCGGCGGGCGTGAGCATCACACTCTGAGCCCCTGCCGGCGCTTCGGCGGTGGTTTCCAGGTTGACCTGCCTCGCGGGGGTGGGGCCCTCGCTGTTGGCGTCGAGCAGGATCAGCGGCCGCAGTCCGTGGAGGCGCAGCGCTTCCAGGCGGGTGCGCACGGAGGCTTCGTCGACGAATTGGGTGGGGTCGCTGTAGGAGAGGGCGTCCCAGTTGATCGGAATGCGGGCCAGCTTGAAGCCGCTGTCCTGGAGCAGTTGCGCGGTCGCTTCGGCCTGCGGGGCGCTCACGTTGAAGTTGATCCCGAGCGATTCCAGCAGCCGCGAGGCGGGCCAGGTGTCCAGGTAGGCTCGCCACGGTTGAATCCAGAAGGAGGTCGTCCCGAACGGAGTCTCGGTGAGGAACTTCGGGTCGATCGGGTCCTGGAGTACTCCACCGGAGCCTTCTTCGGGGGAGCCGCTGCCATGTTCGGAGGTTGAGCCGCCTTGTTCGGAGGTTGAGGGGCCCCCTTGTTCAGAGGCGGGGCCGCTGCCTGGTTCGCCGCCGGATGCATCTTCGGGTGAGCCAACCCCGGAAGCGTAGGTCTGTCCGGGGCCCGTGGTCGCGCCTATTACTTCCGCGGTCGGGAGTTCGGCGCCCAGAGGATCCGCGGCGGCGTCGCTGACGGATCCTCCGCCGCCGGTCGCCCCGCGGGAGCTCGCGGGGGATCCGTGTGTGGGCTGATGCTCGCTCTTGGTCGTGCGTCGTTTTGCGCACCGCGCCGGGGAGCGCGCGTGGCCCGCGGACGCACTGTGGTGTTTTGGTGTGCACGTCTGATGGGCGCTGCTGGGATGCGCCACCGAGCGCGGGTGTCGGGCGGTTCGTGCCGGTGAGGTGGCCGGCGTGAGCAGGCCGATCGCGATGGCGAACGTCGTGGCGAGGACGGCCGCCGACCGAGCCTGCGGGGCAGGCGCAAGGGGGCGAGGAGATATGAGAGATCGGTGCACTCAGCTGAGGAGACCTGCCGGGGATGGGCCTCCCAACCCGATCGACCGCCCCGCAAGTCCGCTTGACGTGGCAACACCGCGGTGGACACGTGTGGGACCGCAGTTACGCTCCCGGCGGTTCGCTCGCCCGTCACCCGGCTTGCTGACTGTCGTGGAGCTCTTGGAGAGCTACTGCGAGCGGCTACGGCGCACGCTCGATGGCGATGTCGAGATCGTGCGGGCGGATGCGACGGCGTCGGGCCCGCGTGCGGTGAGCTGAACGATCGGGATCTCGCGGTTCGCCTGCGCCGCTTCTCGACGGTAGGTGGCGTAGGGCGCAAAGACGCGGTCGGCGAGCGTCCAGATCCGGTTGCGCTCAGCTTCGTCGCTGACGACGGTCGCCCGCATGGGGATACCGCCGAACATGACGTCGGGGTGGGCGCGGAGATTGTGAAACCACGCGGGGTGCCGCTCGGCGCCGGCCTTGGAGGCGATGATCGTGACGCGGTCCGCGTCGTGGAAGTAGATCACCGCGTTGCGTCGCACGGCGCCGCTCTTCGCGCCTCGGGTTTCGAGCAGGGCGGTGGGGAGGACGAGTCCCATTCCGAAGCGGCCCCGGGTTGCCCGCAGCAGGTGTGGATCGACCTTCCAAACGACGTTGGCCGAGATGAACCTTCCGGAGCGGGTGCTGGAGAACGCGGCGAAGGCGCGGCTGAACAGGCTGCGGGGGCGGTTGGGGTCGACGTACTCGAGCTGGGTGGGCATCGCGGGAATCTTCCCACGCGACCGACGGCGCGGGCGCTTGCGGTCACGGGCGGTGCGGGCTTCCTTCCTTCGATCGCCCGCTCGGCGGGTCAAGACCGTCTTGCGGGTCGGCTTTTTGGGAGAGCATCGGGAGTGGAACACTGATACGACAGTGAGAGCAGCCACCACGAACCGATGAACCTACGACCGGGAGCATCACGAGCATGAGCGGCGCGGAGATAGGACTGGCCCTCTCGGTATTCCTCGCGTGCGCGGTGGAGGCGGTCGAGGCACTGACGATCGTGCTTGCGGTGGGGACCACGCGCAGCTGGTCCTCGGCGTTGAGCGGTGTGGGCGCGGCGACGGTGGCGCTCGCGGCGATCGTGGCGGCACTCGGCCCGGCGCTGAGCGCGCTGCCGATCGGGGTCCTGAGGGTCGTGGTGGGTGGGCTGCTGCTGATCTTCGGTTTGCAGTGGCTGCGCAAGGCGATCCTGCGCGCGGCGGGCCTGAAGGCGAAGCACGACGAGGCGCAGATCTTCCAAACGGAGGCCGAGGCGGCCCGCGCGGCGGGCGGTGGGAGCGGGGGCTTCGACGGCTACGCGTTTGCGATCTCCTTCAAGGGGGTGCTCCTGGAGGGCCTGGAGGTGGCGTTCATCGTGCTCACCTTTGGCGCCAACCAGCACCGCATCCCGCTGGCGGTGGCTGCCGCCACGGTCGCAGTGCTCCTGGTAATCGCCGCGGGCGTTGCGGCGCGGGCGCCGCTGGCGAGGGTGCCGGAGAACACGATGAAGTTCGCGGTGGGGGTGATGTTGAGCTCCTTCGGGATGTTCTGGGGTGCGGAGGGCGCGGGTGCGAGCTGGCCGGGCGACGATGCGGCGCTGCTGGCGATCGTCCCAGGGGTGTTGATCGCGGCGAACGCGATCGTGTGGGTACTGCGCCGCTCACTGCCCCCGGTGGCCGCCGATCGGGCGGTACCGGCGGAGGCGCCGGACGGGGCGACGGTCAGCGCATGAGACGCGTGCGAGGATTCCTCTTGGGTGTGTGGGAGTTCATCGTCGGCGATGATTGGCGCACCGCCCTGGGGGTCGTGGTGGCGCTCGCGCTCACGGCGCTGCTCGCGCAGACCACGGTCGCGGCCTGGTGGGTGATGCCGCTCGCGGTGCTCGGCCTGCTCGTACTCTCGATCCGCCGCGCGGCGCGCGGGGCTGCCAAGTCTTGAGGGGTCCCGGGGTGGCGTCAGGGCGACCCTGAGCCGGCGGCTAAGTTCGTGTAGTGAGCTTCGAGAGAGTGCCGCGATGGACGTCCTGACGACGATTGGCGATGGCTTCAAGGATGCCTTCCTGATGGCGTGGGAGGTGTGGTGGGCGCTCGTGCTCGGCTTCGCGATCTCGGCGATCGTGCAGGCGTGGGTGCCGCGCGAGCGCATCCAGAGCGCGCTGGGCGGATCGGGAGCGCGACCGGTTGCGCTCGCCACGGGCTTCGGCGCTGCTTCGTCCTCATGCAGCTACGCAGCGATCGCGATTGCCAAGAGCCTCTTTCAGAAGGGTGCCTCGGCGGCCTCCGCGCTGGCGTTCCAGTTCAGCTCGACCAACCTCGTGTTCGAGCTCGGGATCGTCATCTGGGTGCTGATCGGCTGGCAGTTCACGCTCGCGGAGTTTCTCGGCGGCCTCGTGCTGATCGTGGTGATGACTGTGCTGCTGCGCCTGTTCGTGTCAAAGCGCCTGGAGGAGCAGGCCCGAGAGCACGCCCAGGGGGCCGATAGCGGCCATCAGCATCACAGCGCTGGGGAGCGCATGGGGATCGGGCGGCGCCTGCGGAGCGCGAGTGCGTGGTCGGACGTTGCGCACAACTTCCGCAACGATTGGTCGATGGTCTGGAAAGAGATCCTGATCGGCTTTTTGCTCGCCGGTTTCATCGGTCAGCTCCATAACGGGTTCTTCAACGCGTTGTTCGTGACCCACGCCCCCGCCCCTGTGAAGCTGATCGAGAACACGATCGTTGGCCCGATCATCGCGATCCTGAGCTTCGTCTGCTCGGTCGGGAACGTACCCCTCGCGGCGGTACTGTGGTCGGGGGGGATCGGCTTCGCGGGGGTGATCTCCTTCATCTTCGCCGACCTGATCGTGCTGCCGATCATCCTGATCTACCGTAAGTATTACGGCGGCGCCTTCACCCTACGGATCGTTGCACTGATGTTCGTGACGATCGTGATCGCTGCCCTCATGGTGGACGGTCTGTTCAGCGCTCTGGGCCTCATACCTCACGTGCGGCCGAGCCGGACGGACATCTTCGGGCAGATAGAGGTTGACTACAAGCTCTTCGCCAACCTCGTCGGTGTGGCGATCTTCGCCGCGCTGTTCTTCATGACGACGCGACGCGGTGTCACCGATCCCGTGTGTGGCATGAGGGTCGACAAGGCCAAAGCGGCGCGCGTGGAGCGCGCCGGTGAGAGGTTCTACTTCTGCTCGGCGCACTGCCTGAATGTCTTCGCGGCCAACCCGGCCGGGCGCCTGGCAGAAACCCCGGCCGGCCGGCGCAGCCTCCGAACGCGCCTTTGGGCAGATTGACTCGGTACGGACGTCTGGTCCCAAGCAGGAGGTCGCCGGTTCGATCCCGGCTGGCTCCATCGTAACCGCATGGTCCTGCGAACCGCCGGCACGCGGAAGGTTGGTTCGATGTGGTCGCGTGCGTCTACGCGGATTGTGTCGATCATGGCTTGGAGGACGGTCTTGGTGCGGGCGGGAGTGCTGTGTTCCAGCGCGGAGCGTAGCTCGTGGCGTAGCGCGTCGAGGTCGGCTGGGGTTACGCGCTCGGGGTGCTCTGTCGTCGTCGGCTGCCGCGGCGAGTTCGGCGGCTCGGCCTTCGAGCGCTTTGGCCTGCTCGTCGAGCGCTGCGATGCGGGGGGCGCAGGTGTCCTCGGGCATCGTGCCGTTCTCGAACGCGCGGAAGTAGCGGTCCATCGCGGCGCGTGTCTCGGTGAGCTTGCGCTGCACCGCGGCGTAGCTCGTGAGGTCTGCTCGTCTGTCGCGCTGCGGTCAGCCGCGCGTATGTCTGCTCGATCGCGCTGGTTGATCAGGTCGCCGTCTTCGAGCACCTTCCATAGGCGGCGGGTGACGGCCTGCTCCAGCCGCTCGGCGGGCAGCCGGTCGTTTGCGCAGTGCTTGGTGCCGTAGCGCATCCGGGTGAAACAGGTGTAGTACGTGTAGCGGCCGTTGCGCCCGTGGGCGGCGGTCCCGATGTATGCCTGCCCGCAGCGTCCGCAACGTACCCGGCCGGTGAGCAGGTACTCGGAGGCGTTGGTGCGCCGCTGTGAGCGGTCCTCGCCGCGCTCGGTGAGGATCGCCTGCGCACGGTCGAAAAGCTCTGTGGGGATGAGTGGTTCGTGTGGCGCGGGATACCAGCTTCCGCGGTAGTAGATCTCGCCGAGGTAGGAGCGGTTGCGCAGGACGGTGAGGACGCTCGCGGAGCTCCACGGCCGGCCGTTCTTGGTGCGGTAGCCGCTCGCGTTCAGCCATTTGGCGAGCATCGAGGAGCCCTCCTGGCCGTTCACGTAGTGGTCGAAGATGACGGGCACCAGCGGCGCCTCGGTCGTGTTGCGCTGCAGGTGGTCACGGTCGGCGTGCGATGTCGAGCCGTAGGGGCGACGGCCGCCGCACCAGCCGCCGCGTGCGGCCTTGCGCTCAAGGCCGGCGGTGATGCGCTCCACGATCAGCGCGCGCTCGAACTCGGCGAACACCCCGAGCATCTGCACCATCATCCTTCCGGCGGGGGTGCCGGTGTCGAATGGCTCGGTCGCGGAGCGGAAGATCACCCCGGCCTGGTCAAGCTCGTCGATGATCTGCGCGAGCCCGCGGATCGAGCGCGCGAGCCGATCGACGCGGTAGACGAGCAGCACGTCGAAGCGGTCGAGCTTCGCGTCGCGTAGGAGGCGGGTGAGCGCGGGCCGGTCGATCACGGTCCCGGTGAACTGGTCTTCGTAGCGGCGCTCGATCCGCCACTCGGGCTGGCTCTCCACGAACGCCTCAAGACGCACGCGCTGGGCTTCGAGGGAGTTGGGCTGGCGCTCCTCGTCGGTAGAGATGCGGGTGTAGGTCGCCACCCGTACCGGCTCGGCGGCCGAGTCAGCGGCGATAGCGAGTGCTGCTCTACGGGTCATGGCTGCTCCTGTGCTCGGGGTCCTTGCACCAGACCAGATCCGGGCGTGGATCTCAAGGCCGCAGGCCGCCGCTCGGGATGCGCCACCAGCCAGTCCGCCAGCAGCTCGGCGAGCGCGCCGACGAGTCGCCTGTGCTCCTCCTCGCTCATCACCCGCGTGCGGCCCACGAGCAGCCGCAACGGGCGATCCCCGGCCGCCGCCCCGCTGCCACGACACTGCCCGCTGGCGCCCCTGGCAGCGTGTCCCGGCCGAGAGCGCTCGACCCCCGCGGGCTCGCCGCGCTGCCGGCGGCGAGCGGGGATCTTGCCCGGCGTTGCCGGCGGGCACTCCGCTGGGCGTCGAGGCCGGCTCACGCCACCCGCCGTCGTGTCGTGCCCGCATGGGCAGGGTGGCGCCAGCGGCGCCCGAGGCAGTCCGCAGCGCGGCGCCCGGCGCGACGAGGCCCAGCGGGCAGCTCCCGGAAAGCTCGCTGCTGGTCGCAGCCGGGGAGGAGCGTGTAGCGCTCGCGGTCGGTGGTGCCCCACACCCACGGCGGGCCGGCGGCGCGCACCGCGCGAGGTTCGATAGCCGCCGCCGCCCCTCACAGACGAGCAGGATGTTCCCGCGGTCGCGGTGCGGGTCGCCGGCGAGCGCGTGGCGGTAGCTGTCGAGCTTGCCCTTGACGCGCCGCGCGGGCTCGCTGCCGCGGTCTACCTCCAGGTAGAAGGTGATCTCGCCATCGGGGAGCAGGTAGCGGCCGTAGCCGTCCGGGCGCACGCTGGCGCCCGTGCCCTGCTGGGCCTGCTGCTCACCGAGCCAGTTATACAGGCCCTCCTCGCGCCGGGTGAGACTCCGCTCGACCAGCGCGAGGAAGAAGGCAGCGGCAGCGCGGCGGTGCTCGAGGTCGGGGATCGAGAGGCCCGGCGGCCGGCGTACGGGAGCACCGATCATCCGCCGCCCGTTCGCTGAGAGGAACCACAGCGCCTCGGCGCTCCCGCCCCGGTTGGAGCGCGTCGGGTAGACCCGCGTCAGGAGGTCATGCGCTTCGAGCTTGGTCAGCCGGCGGCGACAGGTACGAATACCAGTGAAGAAGAGAAGGTGAAGCTCTGAGGTGGAGAGGGGCTCGTGCTGGGAGAGGCGATCGAGTAGCTCCCGGTCACGGACAGTTGTAGGGGGGAGACTCGGCTTCATAGCCGCCGCCCGGGAAGGGGAAGGAACTGTTCATTGTCGGGGTTCGCCCACGACCCTGGATCGCTGTCGTGGTGCGGGGTTACGGGCGGCGGGGGTGCTCCGTCGGAGGGAGCATCGAACGGAGCCCCCAACGGAGCACCCTCAACATCGACCCCGAGCACTCCCTGGTCAAGCTCATCAGCCTGAGCACGTCCCGGTGGCGGCTGCTCGATCCTGCCATAGCGGGAGCGGATCGCGGCCTCCACCGCCTGGCGCTCCGTCGCCTTGTCGCGGGCGCGCTGGCGGATCGACCCGGCGGTGTCACCCGGTGTGGGGTCGGGTGGCGGGAGTGTCGCGGCGGTCGCGGCGGGCAGCTCCCGCCCGTCGTGCAGGACACGGCACGCGATGGTGTAGGCGCCGAGGTGCTGGAGGTCGCTGGCGTCAAGGCGCGGCTGGAAGTGCGGCGTCATCCGCCGTGCGTCGGCGGCCTGCAACGCGAAGCAGATCTTCGTCTGGCAGTTCGCGTCGATCGCCTCCAGCAGCCCGTGGTCGGCGACCTGCGCGAGATGCTGGTGGGCGAGCACGAACCCGAGCCCATACCCGCGGGCCTGCGCGAGCGCGCTCGCCATCCCCTGCGGGAGGTGACAGAAGCGGTGGCACTCATCGATCAGACACAGGAACGGCGGCCGGTCGCTCTGCGCGAGCGGCCCGAGGCGCTGCGCGGCCTGCCACGCACGGTGCAACAGCACCGAGCCGATCATGTCCGCCGCATCCTCACCCAAGGTCTGCGGGAGCGACACGAGCAGCCACCGCCCCCTGTCGATCAGCTCGCGCATGTCCGGCGCGGCGGGCTGGCAGAGCATGTTGCGCAGCGTGCGGTTCCCAAGCAGCGCCCGCAGCTTGTTCGAGAGCGGCGCGAGCGCCTGCACCTTCGCGGGCTCGCTGAGCATCTGCCACTGCCGCCAGAACACATCGAGTGCCACCGGGTCACTCGCCGTGTACCGCGAGCGCTCCCCCGGGTCGGACAGCAGCGTCAGCACATCCGCGAGCGTCGGCGCCTCTCCTGCGGGGTCGCGGCCAACGAGCAGGGTGGTGAGTGCGGAGCGCAGGATGTCCTCGGTGCGCGGTCCCCAGAACCGGGCGAACAGCCGCGCGAAGATGCCACAGATCGCCTGCGCCTGCGCGTCACCCTCACCCGGCTGGCACGCGAGGAGGTTGAGCGCCGGCGGGTAGCGCTCGTCGCCGAGGTCGAGCAGGTCAACGTCCTGCTGGCGCTCGCGGGGTACGCGGGCGAGGATGAGTGCGGTCAGCTCGCCGGTCGGGTCCAGCACGACCCCGCCCATCCCCGCGCGGATCGCCTCCAGCGTCATGTTCAACAGCAGCGTGCTCTTGCCCCGGCCGGTCGGCCCGAGCACGTGCGTGTGCTGAAGCAGCGCGCGCGGTTCGACGCGGACCTCGCGGTCGAACCCCGAGTGGTCGCTGCGACCCAGCAGCAGCCCCCGCGAGGGGGCCTGCGCGACTGGCGCGACGCGGCGCGCGGGCGCCTCGGTGAACGAGACCGGCGCGAGCGCGCTCTCCTCCGGCAGTGGCACCAGCGCCGCCGCCTCACCGCTGCTCAACAACAACCGCGGCCGCATCGACGGCAGACACCGCGCGAGCCGCTGTGCGCAGAACGGCTCCCGGCCGCGGCGCAGCCCGCCGAGCTCGTGGTACTGGCCGAACGCCGCGAGCACCCCACCCAGCCGTCCGCGCGCCCGCCGCCGGCTCGCGGCCCACGCTCCCGCGCGGATCGTCGCGGCCAGCATGGGCGCGGTGGCCTTTGCGTCGATCGCCCGTGCGCGCTCCAGAGCGAACGGGTCCGCCGCGCGTGTCGCTGCCGGCCGCCCGATCGGGTGCGGCGTGCCCGGCGTGAGCGCATCGAGCACCCCGCCAACGGCCGAGCCCAAACCATCGAGCGCCCTCAACGAGGCACTCGACTGAAGCCCGCGGCCCGAGCGCAGCCGCGCGGCCTGCCCCCGCGCCCGCGCGCCCACCGACCGCCCCGGGGCCTGCAGCACGAGCTGAACGACACCGCCCTCCCCAGCCTCCTGCGCCCGCAACGACGCCAACAACTGCCCTGCAGGGTCCACGCGGTGATCGACCCGCAACGGCAGAAACCGCGAGCCGACCGGCGCAAGACACGCAACCCGCCGACGCAGACCATCGCCAGCGCCGAGCAGCGACTCGCGTTCAGCCTCGACAGTGACGCCACCGAATGCCTGCTCGACCGCCGCGCGCACCTGCGCCTGGGAGAGCCCACCCGAGACGAACAGGCCGCACGCCGCCCTGTCCTCATGGGCGGACACCGACAGCGCGACCCACGGCGAGGCCCGCAAAAACCGCCGCGGCAACCCGCCCACCAACGTTCGCATAACGGCCTCCAGCGCCGGCCGCGACACCCGCTCACCGAAACGAACCTCCCACCAGCCGCCCGCCCTGGCCAGACGACGCCGACCCCGCACACGACCCGCCAACACCACAAGCACACAAGCCACCGCCAGCCCCGCCGGCAGCCACACCAGCCCGAGCAGCAACCCCAGCACGCCGAGCAGCCCAAGCGCGAAGCCCGAGAGCGATTCGACGGCCCGCACAACAAAGGAAATAGTCATGCCGGCAGGTCTAGCGCGACCCGGCCGCGATGTCCACAACCATTTGAGCAATTAACCAAATGGTTAATTGCTCGCCGACCGAACAGCCCACCGCGAGGCCGGACGGCGTTTCGACCGCACGCGCAAGGAAGGAAATAGTCATGGCGACAGGTCTACCGCGAACCGGCCGCGATGTCCACAACTACGCAAGCATGTGCCTGCGTAACCACGCAACCACATAGTTGCGCGCTTGCCCTACCCCGCGTCAGAGCGTAAGGATGCGGTCGAGGTACATGGCGACCTCGGACGCGATGAACCGTCCGTCGTGGCGCTCGATGAGCCCGGCGCCGTCAAGGCGATCCAGCGCGTCAACGATCCGGGTCTTCAACCTGCGCTTCCCGGCGTCTAACGCCCTCCCGATCTCCTCCTCGGAGAGCGGGCCCTCGTCGTCGTTGGCTCGTGCGATCAGGCTGTTGAGCACGGCGCTGTCGTCGTGGTGCTCGCCCTCGGCGGTGGAGTCGAGCGACTGCGTGATCTCGTGAAAGTAGACCGCCGCGTGCGTCGCGGTCGCCAGGTCGCTCCAGCAGTGGATGAGACCGGCTGAGCGGAGCCGCGCGAGGCTGGCGGTGACATCGCCGGGTGTGCTTATCATCCTGGCGATCTCGCTTTCAGACCACGGCCGCTGCCGGTCGAGGTCGAGCATGAGCTGAAGCACGGCTTGGTCGAGGGGGACGTGCGCCTCCGAGTCGATTGAACTACGGTTATCGGGCATGGACGAGTGAACCTCCTGTGCTGGTCGGGGTGTGCCAAATGAGGGAGTCGGGCGCGAGGCGGTAGCCGACCCCGCGGGTCACGCGCACCCACCCCTCGGCGCCGGCGCGGGCGAGCGTGCATCGCAACCGTGAAGCATGGGAGTCCAGCGTCCGCGTCATCACGGCCGTGTGGATTCCCCACACCTGCCCGAGCAGCTCGTCCTTGGTATGCACGCGGGTGGGGTCGCGCGCGAGATGCACGAGCAGCTCGTACTCCAACGGGCGCAGACCGACACGGGTGGCGCCGAATGTCACCTCGTACGCCGCGGTGTCGATACGCAGCTCCCCGAACTCGATCACGCCGGGGGCCTCGTGGAGGTCCCGGCGGGTGAGCGCCTGCACGCGCGCGCGAAACTCGGGGTAGGCGTACGGCGTGCGGATCACGTCATCGGCGCCGGCCTCGAAGCCGCGCAGCACGTCCCGCAGCTTCCCGTTCGGGCTCACCCAGAGTGTGCGCAGCCCCGGCTCAGCCTGCGGCGCGAACGCGCCGGCGCGCAACTGGCGCAACACCTCCAGGCCGCACCCTCGGCGCGCAGTCTGGCCGAGGATGAGCACGTCGATCTCGCGGGTATCACACGCGGCGCGCAGCGTCACCGCGTCACTCGCGCGGCGCACGTCGTAACCGTCGAGCTTCAGCTCGTCGGCGAGCGCGAGGTTCGCGTACTCCTCGCCATAGAGCAGAAGCACCGGCGCCTTCACAGCCGCGACTCCCCCCGATGTGCGGACGGGTCCTGCGCTCACCCTGGTCTCCTTTCGGGCACCGAAGGACCGCCAGCGAGCACGACTTACCTATCCGCAGAGAGCTACGGTGGGCGTGGCATCGAAGGTAACCGCTTCGGTGCTACAGGCCGGGCGGGGTGCCGCAAGCAGCCCGTCCGGCCGCATCAGTTTTGACTTGTCGAGCGATCAGAGCAGAGCCCGCGGCGGAAAAGCCCGGGGCCGGCGGGGACGCTGGCCGATGTGGCTGAGGATCACGCGCTCCCGGCGCTGCCCGGCCGTCGCGCCTGGCCGCCGATCGCCGCGAGCAGCTTCTCCAGCAGCGCGCAATTCGCCTCCGCCGCCGCGCGCTCCTCCTCTGGCGTGTCAGGGTGCATCGCGCCTGTCCTCTGGTCATCGAGGCCGTTGCGCATGGCGCGCACCAGCGCGTCGCGATGAACGTCGAGATAGACCGTCACCGGCCGCTGCTCCTCGACGTTGTCCCAGCCCATCGCGTCGAGCAACGCGCGCACAGCATCCTGGCGCTTCAGCGACTCGGCGTACCACTTGGCCGCCTGGTCGTAGCCCGCCCGTCCGATCGCCTCGCTGATCTCCCCGGCCGTCTCGCCCAGCTCCCCGAGCAACCCCAAGCGCACGAGCGCCACCGCCTCCGACGGGAGCGCGACAGAGACCACGCTGCGATCGTCCACACCCGCGCTCAACATAAACGCATCAATCCGCCGGATATTCCGCCGCGCCACTTGATTCTGCTTGGGATCACCCGACCATCTCGCGATCTGACGCTCCAGGTTCTGCCACTCCCGCAGCGCCGTCACGATCCCAGCGCCATACCCGCATTCCACGATTTCGCGCAACACCTCCACGAACCCCGCCGGAACCCTGAC
Organism: uncultured Solirubrobacterales bacterium; assembly: GCA_963747875.1. GTDB lineage: Bacteria > Actinomycetota > Thermoleophilia > Solirubrobacterales > Solirubrobacteraceae > Palsa-744. The sequence goes on along the minus strand of CAVVGU010000001.1, from coordinate 1,677,373 downwards.
CCTGCTCTCACCGGCGGGCGCCACACCCTCCGGCTTGCTCACGCGCAGCCCGAAGTATTCGCGGAGTATCTGCTGCACGCGCCCGTCGCTGACGCTGGCGCGTTCGCCGATCTCGCGCAGCGTTAGGCCCTCCAGCAGCCGCAAGCGCAGCATCTCGATATGCCGCTCCTTGGGGACGCGGTGCGCGCGCGGCGGCGGGAGCGTCGCCAACCCGCGTGCCTGCCGCCGCGCGGCATACCTGTAGAAGCGGGCCGGTTCGCTCCACGGGTCGGGGGCACTCACGAGCCGGCCTCCTCCACACAGACGATGAGGTCGGTGAGCTGCCCGATGCGCGCCTTCGCCGCCGCACGGGCCTCCTCGCTGGCCTCCGGGTCTTCCTCGATGCCGTGCTCGGATTCGATGCGCGCCAGCAGCGTCCGCAGCAGCGCCTCGCGGTGCTTGCGCGCATCCACCTCGACGGCGGTGGGCGCCTCGACGGGCTCGACCCAGCCCACGACATCCAGCAGCGCCCGCGTGCGGCTCGCGCGCGCGAGACACGCTCTGACCTCGCCGCCGATGTTCCCCCGCTTGCGAGGATCGATCAGCGCGCTGGCCTCCTCGACCTGGACGTACAGGTCGAAGAAGAGCCCGTCACGCAGCGGCGGCAGCAACTCCTCGGGTATGACGATCGTCGTCATGGTCACTCCCTTCCGGTCGGCCGAAGAGCCGCACCGCCGGTGCCATGACTAGACCGGCCCGTAGCCGGAGAGCTACGGTGTCGGGCCGGGCATCCGAAGGTGGTTTCTTCGGTTGTCCACGGCCGGGCGGGTGCGCAAACACCCGTCCGGCCACCTGGTTGTTGGCTTGATGCGCGAGAGCAGAGCAGAACCCACGCCGGATCTCAAGGCCAAGCCGATACCGGCCCCTGGATCAGCGCCGATGCTGGCCGCGTGGTCGTTCGGACACAAACCCTCTTAAGCTCGCTCAAAACCCCGTCCTAGCGTGGCCAAGCGGCTGCACGCTAGGGACTCGCCGCCGAGCTAGTCTCCTGCATCCTCGGCCGCCGGCGCGGGCGAGGCTCCGGCCAACACGTCGCGGAGTACGCGCGCGCGAGCGAACAGCTCGTCGTAGGTGATGACATCGACATCGCGGAGTCCGCTCCGGAGCAGCTCGAAGGACTTGCGGCGGTCCTTATCGACCAACTCCCCCTCGACGCTCCCGATCAGAAGTACACAACGGGGGTTGAACGCCTCGAACGGCTCGTCTCGGCCGAGCGCATTGAACTCGGTCAGGAGCGATTGCCGATACGTGGCGACCTGAGCAATGCCACCCCCCAGATCGTCGGAAGGCCCGTAGACCCCTGCCCGATAGGTCGACCCCTGTAGCAGCGGTGTGGCCGGCGTCTTGATCTCCAGCAGCGCGACGTTCTCAAGCACGGCCTGGCGCAGGAGGAAGTCGAGGAGCCCACCGCCAGTGTTCGAGACGCCCTTCCCGCCAACATAAGCCTTACCCTGCTCAATGACCACTGGTGCGGCCAGGAGCTGGTTCAGAAGGAAGGGTCGAGCCGTCAGCTCCTGCTGCCAGAACTCCTCGCCGGCGTTGTCCTTATTCTGCTCCCACAGCTCAAGAGCCTCGCCGATCTGGTCAGCTCCAACGTTGCCGTATCCGCGCCAGATACGGGGCTTCAGATCTCGCTCGAACACGAGTCCGGCGTGCGCGAGCATCGACCGTTGTGCGGCCCACGCGGCGTGCTCGGCGTCTCCCGCGGCGATTGCCTCCTCAGCTATCCGCGCGAATCCGGCCTTAAGAAACGCGAGCCACTCGGGTGTGTCCTGTTTCTCTTCGAGGCGAGCTATTCCGGCCTTGGCTCCCTCTTCAGAATCTTGGTCGAGGTCGCTCAGCAGTGGGGACGCCTCAAGGAACGCATCGCCAGCCTCGTACATCGCCTGCAAACTCTCGACGATCTTGCCGGCCTCGTCGGCGGCCTGGTTGCCAAGCAGCATCTGAACGAACATCGAGACGCCCGCGAATGTGAACTGTCCCGTTGACTGACTCATATCGAGGCTCATCTTGATCGCGCCGGCCGGGGCGACGACGGAGTCGCCCTCCTCGACTGTCAGGCCGCCTTGGCCAGGGAGCTTGAACACGGGGCGTCCGCAGATGTCGCAATCCCGCCGCGCATGGATCACCACGGGTTGTGTAAGCTCGTTCCCGCACATCACACATCGGTTAGACGGGGGCATGGTGCGAGGGTAGCGAGCGCAACCTCCGTGGGGCGTGCTCGCGCCGAGCAACGTGCCCGGCGATATGCTCGGTTTCACGAGCGCGGCGAGCAAGCTGAAACTGAGGCGACGGATCCGCCCGCGACATCCGCCCGCCAGGAAGACACACACAGCTCCGTCGGCGCAGTCCCCGTGAGCCCGAGAAATTGGGCTCTTTGCGCTAGCTCTTGAGTACAGTCGCAGCTTCGGCCAGGCTCGTGACGAGCTCAGCACCGGGAGGTACGTTCTTCACGGTTCGTAGATCTCCGATCGTGCGCTTCTCGCCGACTACGATGTGCGCGTAGCCGGCCGCCGCCGAAAGGTTGTGGATGTCAAGCAGATCGTTGGGATGCCACGCCGAGCGGTTACGCAATCGGGCAAAATGCACCTGCGACACGCGCGAAAGGTACGGCATGGTTGCGAAGTGCCGCTCCACGTTTGCCAGCCAAGTCGCGGGCAGCCACGCTCCTACGTTCCGCGGGTCGAGGTTAGATTCGCGCATGAGATGCTCGGCCGCCGCAACCAGTTGACGGCCGATGGCCGCACGTCTGATTTCGTTGCGGGAGGCGCCATCAGCCTCAAATAGGGCGACGAGTTCTTCATGATCCTCAACCCACGCTGCTTGCGCGTCCTCAGCGCCTTCGTCCTTGGCCGGACTGGCATCGATCACCGCGTCATAGGTGCCGGAAACGGCGATCACCGCCGGCATGACGGAGCGGAGGGGCTCTGGGTAATCAGCGTTCGGCGCAGGAAACCGTACAAATGCGGCGTTCGGTGCGAGCGTGTAGACCCCGCCCGTCTGTACGTCTTGGCCTAGTCCGAGCGCAGCCGCAAGCTCGTCCCGACCAATGTTGACCGGATGCCGCATCTGCCAACCCCGAGATAGTTCGAGCAGTGTGCTCGCGAGGGAAACGCGGTTGGGCCCGACGAGGCGATCGGACTCGACGAAGTGCGCCGCCGAAATCGGAAGGATGATCTTCCCCGCATCGACCAACTCAAACAACTCCTCGGCGGCATTGGCCTCGCGGCGGCCGATTGGGCGTCCCCCATGCCTTGCCGCGGCAAGCTTCGACCAGTCCCGTTGATCAAGGTGGACCACGCGCCGGGCCCCGAGTGCCTCGGTATCGGTCTGTCCGGGCCAGGGCAGCTCAGCAATGGCCTCGTTGCCGTTCGGCAAGACGAGAGAGAGGCGATGCGCGGCGAAATCGAGCCGGAATTGCCGGATGTTCGACTCCCGCATCGCATCTCGTATGTGAGGGAGCTCGCCTGACCGGACGTTGCCGTCTGGCTCGTGCACCGAAACCAGCCCGGTGTTTAGATCCATCTCGACGCTTCGTGGCAGCTTCACGACACGAGCCTACCGCCGGGCCACGAAGGCTCGGGACAAACTGGGCGTGCCAAGCCTGGTTCTCATCGTCGGCTCAGAGCAGCGCCATCACACGAGCCCGACAGCAGGTGCCGCCACCAGCGCATGGGTTTGCGCGCCGAGAGCCTCCTACGTGAGCACCCGGCGTTGAACTGCCTCAATCGAGAGCTTGACTTCCCGGCTTGGCGCTGATCGTCTGCGGAACCTTGCTGGTGGCTGTGATCCACGCAGGGAGAGCGGGGTCAATGTATCCGGCGAGGGTTAGAAGGTCTTCGTAGCGCTCCTCGGGGGCGTGGCTCCAGACGCGCTGGTGGTGCGCGAGACGGTTACGGAAGACGTGCAGGCGTGCGAGCGGGCCCTCGACGGTTCGTAGTTGGCGGTCGGGCGCGCGCGGGAACCCGCTGGCGAGATCGGGCCAGAGTCCTGTGAGCTTCTTGGTGATCAGGAAGCGCCAGAAGCCGAAGCTCAGCTCGCTGATCGTCTGCCCGTCGCTCGCGCGCTTGCCCTTCTGCCTTACGCGGTCGCGGGCGCCTGCGATGTCCAGACGCGCCCGGCTGCTCAACTCCTGCGCGGGATCGTCCAGCCAGGAGCCCAACCGTTCGAGCCGGCGATGGCGGGCGGCGAGTCGTCCATCGAGCGTGTTGCGCAGGGCCACCTCCAGGTGGCCGATCGGCTCCCAGAACGCGGCGGTGATCGCCGCGTTCCAGCGGTACATCGCGACCGCCGCCGCGAAATCTCCGCCGCAGTGATCGATGTACGTGCTCATCCGCTCGGCGCTGAAGAGGCGCTTGAGGTCCGACGGCGAAAGCTGTGGGTCGGGGGTAGTCATCGGGAGTCGCCCGCGCTACCATAGGAGACGAAGACCCCGGAACGGTCCCTGTGCAGCCCCCTCGGGGGCAGGCCAAACCGCCGGGGTTTCGTTCGTCCCGGCCCACTTCGCGGCTCGCCAGGGTCTACTCCGCTTCCTCAAGCGACATCCGCCCGCCAGGGAGCCGCGCGGAGCGGTTCGAGTTGACTTCGGTTGGCTCCATGTACCCGACTCAATGTAGGTTCGATGCGATCGCGTGCGTACACGCGGATTCCGTCGATCATGGCTTGGAGCACAGCCTTGACCCGCTTGGGGTTGCTGTCGTTGTCATTTAGACCCGCGATCCTTGGTGGCGCAACTTCCCTAGCGAGGGTGAGACGGCTCACCGGGCACCGGCGCCTGTGCGTCGTCGGTCTCGGCTTGGGTGATCCAGTCGCGCTTCTCTGCGCGCCACTGCTCGTCGGTGCGTCTGAGCTTCCAGTATCCGGTGGCTGATAGGTCCTCTCGGTGGATGCCGCGCTGTTGGAGTAGGTGGCGGCGGACGCGCAGGACGGCCTCGGCCTCGCCGTGAACGAACGCTTGCCCACGGCCCTCGGGAAGATCGAGCGCGCGGACGGCCTGCAACTGTAGATCGGGGTCCTCGCCAGGGCCGAAGGTACGGTGAAGCCACTGCGGGCGCAGATCGCCCGGCGAGCTGAGCGGCTGCTCATCCTCGGGACCGCCAACCTCGAGGACAACAAAGACCGGCACGCCAGGGTTGATCCGGCCGAGGGAGACGGCGATGGCTGGGATGACGGCCTCGTCGCCGACCATCAGGTGCCAGTCAACGTCCGGTGACGGGGCGTATCCGCCGCCGGGGCCGGTGAGCGTGAGCGTGTCGCCGGAACGGGCGGTGGCCGCCCAAGGTCCCGCGATGCCCGCCTCGCCGTGAACGACGAAATCGAGCGTCAGCCGCAACCGGTCAGCGTCCCAGTCGCGGACGGTGTATGTGCGGGTGCTCTCGCCGAATCGGCACTTGACGTAATGGTCGGTGAACTCCCCAACGACGAAACCGTCAAGCTCTGGCCCCTCCACGATGATGCGGACCATGTGCGGCGTTAGCTGAGCCGTCTCAACGACGGTGGTGTTCCGCAGCGGACGATTCGGTCGGGGGCGATTCACGCGGTCCCTTTGGGCGCGGCACGAGCCCTCATGTGGATTGCAACGATGATGACGGCGGCGACGGAAAGCCCGATCGACACGAGAAATGCTGCTTTGTAGCCGCCGACGAGCGAGCCATGATGAGCGTTGGTCACGGCGGCGGCGATGGTGGCGAGCGCGGCTAGGCCGATGGCGTTGCCGACCTGTTGTGCGGTGACGAACAGTCTCGGTGTTGTGTTGCGTAGGGGCACCGGGCGGTCTATAGACTCAGTCCGCTAACGACTGCGCGGAGTCCGTTTTCGGTGGTTCCGGAGGGAGCCCCGTCCGCGCAGGAGTTGCTGTAGGTCAGGGTTCCTTCAACGTTGGCGGCGCTGTAGACGGTGATGATCTTCCCGAAGGTCGCGGTGAACGAAATGGACAGAGCCGCCTGATCGCCGGGATTCACGGGCACCGCGGGCCAATTGAAATGCGTGTCGCCCGCGGCAAGCGCTTCGGTGGCCGGCCGTACTACGCCATTGATCGTCAGCGTCAGGTGTGCCGTCACGGTGCTGTCGGGGTCGATCTGCACGAGCGCGCTCGACAAAGACGCCACACCGGGCGGAATCGTGAAGGTCTGCGTGGCGGTGCCGCCGGGCATCGATTCGGGGCGGGCCGGGTTGCCGCGACACATGGCATGTCCAACGGTCGCCGAACCGTAGTTTTCATAGGCGTTAACCGGATGCGGCGGCACGTATTCAAAGAGGTCGGGGGCACCGGTCGCGCTGGTACCGCTCGGAGTCGTCACAGTCACGTCAACCGTCCCGCTGCCGGCGGGTGACATGGCTTCGATGGACGTAGCGGAGTTGACCTTGAAGCTGGCGGCTTCGTTGGCGCCGAATTTGACCGCGGTCGCGCCGGCGAGGTTCGTCCCGGTGATGGTCACCGAAGTGGAGCCGCCTTCAGGCCCGTTGTTCGGACTTACGCTCGTAACCGTCGGCGGAGGCAGCGGCGCTAATACGTAGGCGACTGCGCCGAGGCTCGTGCCGGCATTGGTCAGGTACGTCGTGGAGTGCCATTTGGCTTTATGTTTACCGACGGGAAGCTGCGCGGTGTAGATCGCAGCCGAGGCAAGCACGTCGGAGCCGGCCTCGCTGTAGGTTGCATTCTGGAGCGTGGTGGCTTCGACTTCGCTCAACGTCAGCGTGCCGGTGCCCTGGCCGCCGACCATGATCAGCACGATCTCGTTAGCCTGCGTGGTCGTAAACGGCAGGCCCAGCGATGCGCCGCTTGCTTTCTTTTCCGGGCCGCCGCTTTTGCCAGGGCCAACCTTGCTGGCCTGAGCGGAGAAGGTCTGCACGACCGCATAGCCGCTGATGCTAGCGCCGGCGATCGCGTGGTTGCCGGCAGCAGAGCTGTAGGAGGCGCTATCGGAGGACGACCGGCCGATAGAGATCGCCTGTTGGCCGGAGTAGGCAGCAGTGACGGCTAGATCCGGCGGCATTCCGCAATTCGCGGCCGAGCGCTACCGTGGTCACGGAGTCGCGATCCATCGCCGGATCGCCCGCCGGTCGTCAACCACCCTACCCCAGGAGGCCAAGCGATGGCAAAGTCGATCCCGGACGACTATCCCCGACTCACTCCCTATCTGATCGTCGACGACGCCGGCGCGGCGATCGACTTCTACAGCTCGGTGCTCGGCGCGAGCGAGCGTATGCGCATGGCGGGCCCAGACGGCAGGGTGGGCCACGCGGAGCTTGACATCGGCGACTCGATGATCATGCTCGCCGACGAGCACCCGGACATGGGTGTACGCGGGCCACGGACGGTCGGAGGCACACCGGTCACCCTGCACGTCTACGTCGAGGATGTCGATAGCGTCTTCGAGCGCGCTCTCGAAGCGGGCGGGCGGGCGCTGAGCCAGCTCGAGAACAAGTTCTACGGCGACCGATCCGGCCAGTTCGAGGATCCCTTCGGACATTGCTGGAACGTCGCCAGCCACGTCGAGGACGTGCCACCCGAGGAGATGGCAAAGCGTGCAGAGGCAGCGATGACCGGCACATGAGCCAAAGGCTCTCGGACATTACTCCGCGTCGTCAAGAGACATCTGGCCGCCCGACAGCCGCGCCGAGCGGTTCGACTTGAGGTCGGCTGGCTCTACTGAACTTGTCGTAGCAGACCAGTACGGAAGCGTACGGAACTAAACGGCAGAGCTTTCGTCGACGAGGTCGTACTCGGCGAGGGTGCGCACGAGCTTGGCGCTGCCGGCGACGAGGATGTCTCCCGGCACCTGTTCCTTGACCCGCGAGACCTCGCCGGGGATATCGCCGCGGATTACTGTTTGTGTGTGGTGTGTTGTAGGTGTCGCGCACCGCCATCTACGCGGCCGGCGTGGTGTCACACCTTAAGACCTCGCGCAAACCGTCGAACTCATGGCCCGAGACACAAGGGGAGCAGCGGCACGCGAGCCCCCCGGGCGCCCTGTGGCGGGCGACGGAGGGCTTCCTAATCTGAGAGGGATCATGTCCTCAGCTACGTATGAGCTCGTCAGAGGCGAGGTGCACCGTCACGGCGCACTGCGCCACGCCCACCCACATACGGGGCCGCACGAACACCGCAATGTTGCGCCCCACCGCCACGGTCACGAGCCCCACCGCCACGGTCACGAGCCCCACCGCCACGGTCACGAGCCCCACCGCCACGGTCACGAGCCCCACCGCCACGATCATGGGCCCCACCGCCACGGTCACGAGCCCCACCGCCACGGTCACGAGCCCCATCGCCACGATCATGGGCCCCATCGCCACCACGCGCACAGGGGCGAGGGTCACAGCGGGCACTCTCACGGTCTGGTGGATGAGAGCATCAAGCGCTCGCGGGCAGGCGTGCGGGCGGTGACACTCGCGCTTGGCGTGCTCGCGGTAACGGCGGCGGTGCAGGCGCTCGCGTTCGCGCTCAGTGGCAGCTTGGCGCTGCTCGCGGACCTGATCCACAACGGTGGCGACGCGCTGACGGCGATCCCGCTCGGGATCGCGTTCCTGCTGCGCTCCCCCCGCGGCGAGCGCCTGGCGGGCCTGGCGGTTGTGGCAGCGATCTTCATCTCCGCGTGCGTTGTGGCGTACGAGGCGATCGTGCGCCTCGTCCACCCTTCCACGCCCGATCATCTGCTCGTCCTCGCGTTCGCTGGTGTGGTTGGCTTCGCGGGCAACCGGCTCGCGGCGCGGGTGCGCACACGCGCGGGGCGGCGGCTGGAGAGCCCCGCGTTGATCGCCGATGGGGATCACGCGCGGGTCGACGCGTACGTCTCGCTGGCGGTGATCGCGAGCGCGCTGGCGATCGCTGTGGGCGTCCGACTGCTCGACCCTGTGATCGGCCTGGGTATGACTGTGGTGATACTGCGCATCACCCGTGAGAGCTGGCGCACGGTACGCGGACACCAGCACCACGACGAGGGCGCGCGAATGGGCGCCTGAGCAGCGTGGCGTCGTGGTGTCGATTGCGCGCGTCTTGTTCGTCTGATAGGTGACGACCCTGACAAGGAGGAAGCTATGAAGTACATGTTGTTGATTCATCAAGGCACGACCCCGTTGCCGGGCTCGCAGGAGTGGGAGAGCCTGTCCGAGGGCGAGCGGGGGGCTGTGTATGGGGCTTACAAGGCGATCAACGAGACGCCGGGGGTGAGCCCGGGGCTGCGGATGCAGCCCCCCGAGATGGCTACGACGGTGCGCGTGGCGGACGGCAAGACACTGACGACGGACGGTCCGTTCGTCGAGCTCAAGGAGGCGGTGGGGGGGTACCTGTTCTTCGAGGCGGAGGACCTCGACGCGGCGATCGAGTTGGCGGCCCGGATTCCGGCCGCCAGCATGGGTGGCGCGATCGAGGTGCGCCCAATCGTGGAGCACGGGCGATCCTAGAGCGAGCGTTCCGCGAGCAGTGGGCCAGGGTGCTGGCTGCGCTGATCGGCTTCCTCGGCGACTTCGATCTCGCCGAGGAGGCCACGCAGGAGGCTTTTGCGATCGCGGCGGAGCGCTGGCCGCGCGAAGGAGCGCCCACAAATCCGGGGGCGTGGCTGGTGACGACGGCGCGGCGCCGTGCGATCGATCGCATTCGCCGCGAGCGCACGCTGGCTGCAAAGCGGCACCTGCTCGAGGTGCCGCAGGACGCGGTGGACGCCGCGGCGCTAGCGGACGCAGAGGTGGACGGCCCAGCGGATGAGGCAATGGACGCGACGACATTTCCCGATGAGCGGCTCGAGCTGGTGTTCACGTGCTGTCACCCAGCACTTGCCACCGATGCTCAGGTCGCGCTCACGCTGCGGACCCTCGGGGGCCTGAGCACGGGCGAGATCGCGCGCGCGTTCCTGGTCGGTGAGCCGACGATGGCCCAGCGGTTGGTGCGGGCCAAGCGCAAGATCAAGGCCGCGGGAATCCCCTTTCGGGTGCCTCCCGATCACCTGCTGCCCGAGCGGCTCGACGCGGTGCTGGCCGTGGTGTACCTGATTTTCAACGAGGGATATTCGGCTCCGCCAACCCGCGGTGAGCTGGCGGCCGAGGCGCTGCGATTGGGGCGCTCGCTGGCGGAGCTGATGCCCGACGAGCCAGAGGTGCATGGCCTGCTGGCGATGATGCTGTTGCACGACGCTCGCCGTGGGGCGCGGTACACGCCCCCGCCGGACAGCGAGGTGGTGCTGCTGGCCGACCAGGACCGCTCGCTGTGGGATACGGCGCAGATCGCGCAGGGGCGGGTGGTGCTCGAGCGGGCGGTGGCTCTACGCGGAGGGGGTCCCTACGTCGTGCACGCGGCGATCGCGGCGCTGCATACCGAGGAGCCGCGGGACTGGGCGCAGATCGCGGCACTCTACGGGGAGCTCGCCCGCCTCACGGACTCGCCGGTCGTCGAACTGAGCCGCGCGGTCGCGGTCGCCGAGGAGCGGGGTCCGGAGGCGGGGCTGGAGATCGTCGATCGCCTCTCCCTCGGGGATTACCGCTACCTGCACGCAACGCGGGGGGAGTTGCTGCGTCGCCTCGGCCGCATGGCCGAGGCCGAGCACGCCTACCGCCGGGCGCTGGCGCTGGTCCACGACGACGCCGAGCGTCGCCTGCTCGAACGGCGGCTGGGGGAGCTCATCGGGAGACCTCCGCGCTGTGAGGGTCGCAGTGCGGCTGGGTCTCCTCGAGGAACTGGCGGAGGTGCGCGATGAGCTTCACGGGCTGATCCTCGGAGATCAGCGTGTAGGAGTCCTCGATCACCACGAGTCGCCCTGCTGGCAGCAGCTCCGCGAGACGGGGACCGTGCTCGTGCGGCATCAGGCGATCCTCGCCGGCCCAGGCCACGAGGGCGGGGCCGGCAAAGGAGCGCAGCGACTCGCTCGCGGCGACCAGATCGCGGCGACCCTGGGCGGCGCTGATCACATACTTCTTCAGATCGCGCCGCACGGCGCGTTGGGAGAGGGCGGGGGTGAACCATCGATCCATGACCTCGCGCGGGACGGGCTGCTTGCTCAGCTGGCCGTATGTGAGGGGCAGCCTCCGCAGGGCGTCGAAACGAAAGGGCAGCAGTGCGGCTGCGATCCCACCCGGTATCCGCGCGATGTATGGCAGCGCGCGTGCGGTGCCTTTCGGCGGGACGTTGTCAAACGCCTCGCACGAGCAGATCACGAGCCGCGCGATCCGTTGCCCCGCGGCGCTACCAACCAGCAGCTGGGGACCGCCCCAGTCGCTCATCGCGAGGGTCACCCCGTGCAGGTCGAGCTGCTCGATCAGCTCCCCGAGCAGCCCCGCGATCCCCCGCATCGAGAGGTCCGCGTCGGCTTGCATCGGGTGGCGATGCGCGCCGAGCGGAAGGGTCGGCGACACACACCGGTAATCGCGACGGAGGTCCGCTACGACGTGGCGCCACTGGGAGCCGTCCATGATCAGTCCGTGCGAGAACACGAGCACCGGACCATCTCCCCCGGTGTCCTCGTACTCGATGGTCCCCGCCGACAGCTTCACCTCGGGCATAGCGAGCCTCCTGATACGCCGATTTGATAGATCGCTCTAGAAAGCGGGAGCGTATCATCTGGGCCACCGTGGTGTGGGAGATCCGCACCCCCGGTCTCGAGTGGACGGGTTTCGGATCGAGCAGTTTGAGCTCTTGCCGTTTCGCTCGCGCCACCCGCTCGACCGATCTGCAGATCGGCGGCAGCGTCTCGCGCATGACCCCGATGGTCTCGCGGCGGGTAGAGTTCCCCGGTATGACCTTTGTCCTGCTTACGGGGGCGACGCGCGGGATCGGTCGCGCGGCGGCGATTGGGCTCTCTGCGCAGGGCGCGGAGGTCGCGTTGGTGGGCCGCGATGGCGAGCGTGTGAGGGCGGTTGCCCAGGAGGCACGGGCGAGGGGCGGCGGGGCGCCGGTACACGAGCATGTGGCGGACCTGACGCTGATGTCCGAGGTTCGCGCGCTCGCGCAGGATGTGCGCGGGCGCTACGGACAGATCGATGTGCTCGCGAACAACGCGGGGGCACTGTTCGCCTCGCGCCAGGAGACCGCGGAGGGCTTCGAGCGGACCTTCGCGTTGAACCACCTCGCCCCCTTTCTGCTCACGAGCCTCCTACGCGATCGTCTGGGTGGGGGCCGGGTGCTGACTACGGCATCCGATGCCCACAAGTCGGGGCTGCTCAACCTCGAAGACCTGCAGTCGCAGAGGTCGTACTCCGCGATGCGCGTGTATGGGACCTCGAAGCTATGCAACATCCTGTTCACGCGCGAGCTCGCTAAACGTGCCCCGGAGCTGCACGCCAACTGCTTTCATCCCGGTGTGGTACGCACGGGCTTTGGGAAGAACGAGAACGGCATCTGGAAGGTGCTGACCACACTTGGCGCGCCCTTCTTCCGCTCGCCCGAGCGCGGGGCTCGCTCGCTGATCTGGCTTGCGCTGTCCGACGAGGCTGCCGCGCTCACGGGCGCGTACGTCGAGGACGAGAAGGTGGTGGAGCCCAGCGCCCAGGCGAGGGACGATGAGCTGGCAAGGGCTCTGTGGGAGCGCAGCGCCGAGCTCGTGGGCTTGCCCGCGGATGCCCCCGTCTGACGGACGGTGCGCCCTGGAGATCCCGCCGCGGTTGAGGCAGAGAGCTGGCTATCGCCATGCTGTGGCGGCAGAGAGCTGGCTATCGCCATGCTGTGGCGGCAGAGAGCTGGCTATCGCCATGCTGTGGCGGCAGAGAGCTGGCTATCGCCACGCTGTGGCGCAGCCTGCGCACCTCTTCTAGCGGCAGCAGGGCCGCTCTACTTGGGGCGGCGCGCGGCGAGGGCGTCGGCGAGCCGATCGATCAGCTCTGCGGCGCGGGGTACGGCGCGGTCGACGAGGAGGAAGCCGTGCATCTGATCCTCTGCGTGGAGGTGCTCGACGGGCACTCCGGCGGCGGCGAGCCGCTGCGCGTAGGCGATGCCCTCGTCGCGTAGGGGGTCGAACTCGGCGGTCATCACGAGGGTGGGGGGCAGGCCGGCGAGATCGGTGGCGGCGAGCGGGAAGAGGTGTGCATCCTGGGGGCCTTGGAGGTTGTGGTCGGGGGGGAGGTAGTTCTCGAGGAACCAGCGCAGGAGGGGCGTGTCGAGCGTATATCCGGTGCCGCGCTCGGCGTGGGAGGGCCAACGCCCGGGCACGTCAGCTACCGGGTAGGCGAGGATCTGAAACGTGGGCAGTGGCGCGCCGGAATCGCGCAGGAGCAGGGCGACGGTGGTGGCGATGGTGGCGCCGGAGCTTTCGCCGACGAGGGCGGTAAGGGCGGGATCGGCTTCGAGGCGCACGGCATTCTCGAGCACCCAGCGGTATGCGAAGTGGGCGTCTTCGACGGCTGCGGGGTGCTTGTGCTCGGGCGCCCGGCGGTAGCCGAGGGAGGCGAGTAGCCACCCGGAGCGCTTGGCGATATGTCGGCAGAGGCGGTCGTGGGTGTCGATGTCGTTGACCGTCCAGCCGCCCCCGTGGAGGAAGAGGGCAACGGGCAGGGTGCCTCGACTGGGGCGGTAGAGACGCAGACTAAGCGGCCCATGCGGGGCGGGCACGTCGAGGTCTTCGACGCGTTCCAGGGGCAGTGGCTCGCCCTTGGTGAGGAGCGCCCCGCGCATCTGCTGCCTGGCTTGCTCGACGGGCAGGGTATAGAGGGGGGGAGCCCCCACGGCCTGCATCACGTCGAGTAGCACCTGGGCGTGGGGGTCGAGTTGGGCAGCCACGATCGGCGAGGCTAACCGATGAGCGCGGTGTTGTGCTGCTGGGGGATCGTCGGGGTGGTGCGTGGGGTGCTGCTGGGGGATCGTTGGGGTGGTGCGTGGGGTGCTGCTGGGGGATCGTTGGGGTGGTGCGTGGGGTGCTGCTGGGGGATCGTCGGGGTGGTGCGTGGGATGCTGCAGAGGTGATCGTCGGGTGGTGCGTGGGGTGCTGCTGAGGCGGTGTTTGGAGCTCCGTGGAGGACGCCTAGCCGGTGAGTGTGGGTGCGAGTGTCTCGCCGAGCGAGTGTGGATCGAAGCTGAGGGCGGGGGAGGGGACCTGTGGGGAGTCCTCGGCGACTGCGGCGGCGTCTTCTGGCGGAGCGGGTGCGCAAACCACGCGGTTGCGTCCGGCGCGCTTGGCCTCGTAGAGGGCTCGGTCGGCGGCCTTGAAGAGGGTCTCGTAGACGACGCCGGCGCCGATGCCGGTGCTGAGGCCGAGGGAGATGGTGACGGGGATCCCGGTGGGGCAGGCGAGCTCGATGGCGGCGCGGAGGCGCTCGGCGATCTCCCCGCCCTCGGTGTGGCCGACGCCGGGGAGCACGATCAGGAACTCCTCGCCCCCGAGGCGGTAGGCGAGCTCGAAGGAGCGCAGCCGCTTGCGCAGCTCGTAGGCGACGTCGCGCAGCACCGCGTCGCCGCGGTCGTGACCGTAACGGTCGTTGACCTCCTTGAAGCTGTCGACGTCGCAGAGCACGAGGCAGACGGGCTGGCGGGTGAGGCGGGCCTGGTGGGAGAGCTCGATGAAGCGGGGGCCGAGGGCGTGGCGGTTGAGGAGCCCGGTGAGGGGGTCGAGGATCGCTTCGTCGCGGTGGTGGAGCTCGGCGGCTTGGAGGGCCCACACGATCGAGACCACGCCGGCGAGCAGGGCGAGGGTGGCGATCGGAGCGACGGGGTTCTCGACGGTCGCTGCGGGGTCGACGCCGAGCGTGACGATGAGAATCAGGACCACGGTGAGCACGAGTCCGACGACGACGACCTGGGGACGGAAGCGGGCGGCGGTCATGGCGGCCGGGAGCACCATCCAGGGCAGGGCGGGACTAGTGGGTCCGCCGCTGATGGCGACTCCCCCGCCGAGCAACAGGAGGGTGATCACGATCGCAGTGGCGCTCACGCGCTCGGGGTGAGCGCTCCTGCGCATGCGGAGGTCGACGTTGAGGAAGTTGAGGGCGGAGAGGGCAAACAGGATCAGGGTCCACCAGCCGATCCAGGGCGCGGCGATCAGGAGGGCGAGCCCCACTGCGCTGGAGCCAACGAGGCGGATGGTGCGCACGCGATCGTTGGCGTCGACTACGCGCGTGCGGTCGAGCTCGGTGGGGCAGAGCCATGAGTATCCCTCGCTCATATCCCATTCCTTCGACCACGGGGGACTACGGCTTGAGGCGTGGCGGACACTCAGCAACGTCTATTTCATGCGGACAGCCGTATGCGGCGGGTAGGATCGACGGCGTATAGCGAAAAAGTCTGGAAATTCGACTCTACAACCCGAGTGTGGGCAGGCGCAGTGCGGCCGCTGAAGCTCGGGGTATCCATGTGAGGTGCAGATACACCGGTCCCTTACGTATCATCTTGGGGCACAAGAGTATGTTGAAAGCATCCCAATGTAGGCTGACGTTCGTCAGCCGAACGAGCTAACGTCCCAGAATGCGCTCCTCCTCATCCTCAGGCTCTGATCGGGACCCGCAGGCGGGTTCCGATCACGACTCGTCCGGCGGCTCGGAGCGGGATCCGGGAGGCAGATCGGAGCGCGATGTGGCTGGGGCCCCCGAAACCAACTCTGCGGCGGGGTCGGAAGATGGGCACGCAGAGGAGCAGTGGGTGCCGGAGACGGCGGTGGAGCTCGACCTGGCACTGGGGGGGGAGCGGGATTTCGTGGCGGACCCGGCGACGGAGGTGCAGCGACTGGCGGCCTTCGACGTGCTGAGAATCAGGGCGGGGAATGCGGGACCGCTGACGCTGTCGGGGACGAACACGTGGATCGTGGAGCGCAACCCGGCATACGTCATCGACCCGGGCCCATCGCTCGAGGAGCACATGGAGGCGGTACTGGCGGCGATCGAGGAGCGGGGGGGTCTGGGGGGGATCGCGCTGACACACGACCACTCCGACCACGCGGAATCGTGTGCGGCGCTGCGAGCGGCCTACCCGGCGCCACTGGCGGCGGCGCGGGGGGGGGATGTGGACGTGGCGCTCACGGATGGGGCGCGTTTTGGCCCGCTGACCGCGGTTCCAACGCCGGGGCATTCGATGGACCACTACGCGTTGGTCACGGAGCGGGTGTGCTTCACGGGGGACGCGGTGCTGGGGGAGGGGAGCGTTTTCATCTCCCCGTACCCGGGAGCGTTGAACGCCTACCTGAACGGGCTGGTCCACCTGTGCACGCTCGATCTGGAAGTGCTGTGCCCGGGACATGGCCCGGCGATCTGGGAACCGGTGGCGAAGCTCCAGGACTGCATCGGTCACCGCTACGACCGGGAGCACAGGCTGTTGATGGCGTTCGCTGAGGGGCGCCGCACGGTGGCGGAGCTGCTGGATGCGGCGTGGTGGGACGTGCCGGAGCAGCTGCGCCCGGCGGCGGCGATCACGCTGTCGGCCCACCTGGACAAGCTTGAAGAGGAGGGCTCGCTGCCGGCTGGGGTGGAGCGTCCGAGCTGGGATGCGGCGGGGTGGGAGGGCCTCCCGTGGGAGGAGCTCACGGGGGAAGATACGGCCTTTTAGCGGAGCTCTCGCTCAGGCGTACTCTCGCGCAGGCGCGCTCCCGCTCAGGCGTACTCTCGCGCAGGCGCGCTCCCGCTCAGGCGTACTCTCGCGCAGGCGCGCTCCCGCTCAGGCGTACTCTCGCGCAGGCGCGCTCTCGCTCAGACGTACTCTTCGTAGGTCCCTTTGCTCCCCTGTACTGGCGGCCAGGAGCTTGTACGCGCGGGGGTTGGGGACGCCGGTCTTTCCGCAGACGCGGTGGGGGCGTCGTGAGACGCGACGCCCCCACGCGAGGTCGATCAGATCAGCCTTCCCCCCACCATCGGTATTTGTTTTTGAGCTGGAAGGCGAGCTTGCCGTCATAGGTGACTGGATTGCCAAGGGTGTGGAATCCACTCGCCCGCCTTTCCGTGGGTTTTTCTTTTTCGTTCACCCAAAATGTTGTTCTCGAAGATTCGATTTCATCTTCGTGCGCGACGACTCTGACCGCGGGTTCCACTTGGGGTGCTACGCCACCGTCATTGGATATTGGAAAGTTTTGAGTCGTTTCGACTGGAAAATTCCCTCCTCCACCCGGGCAGGACCCCGCTGGCGTCATTTCGAGGGTTTTGACAAATATTTGTTCTCCTTTTTCTTTTTCAATTCTCGGCCTGAACCAGATGACCGCTCCAGATTCTTTGCCGATTTCTTGGGCTTCTTTTTCTGCTGCTTCTTTCGTTGCAAACGCAAGGCTGAGGACGAGGGGTGCCGTTTCGATTCTCCCTTTCCCTGGGCTGCCGCCGTTGATTTTGCACGAGGAAAAGCCTTCTACGGAGCATTCTTCGAATACGATGATACCTTCGGCCGTGCCACCAACTTTTTCTTTTTCGCCTTCGCCGCCAAATACTCTTCCTTCCTGCAATTTCAGAGCTAGACAATTAATTTTTACTTTTATCGATTTGTCTTCAAAGGCAAATTTCTGAGTACCGGTCGCTTTAGCTTCCAGGGTTTCTGATTCTGTGGTGGATTTACCAAAGATTTCCCATTTCCCAACCCCTCCTTTTAGGCATTCTGAGTTTTCAAATTTACCGCCTTCTTTTACTTCCCCGCACCACCTGAATTCAGGATTGCGAGTCGCGGCGGACGCCGAAGCGACTCCGACCGTGCTCGCGATCATGAGCAGGGATACGAGGCATAGTCCCAACCTGGCCATCTTGGTCACTTTGTCTCCCTCTCTCGGCTTGTGTGTGTGTATGTGGGTGTGTGTCGCGTTGGGTGCGGATGCCGCCTGGCGCGTCTTGGCGGCCTCCGGGGCCTCGGGTAGGGCCCCTCGGCGCTCGATGGCGCGGTCTCGCCGCCCCGCTTGCGACTCGGCGAACGAGGGCGTCGAGACTAACCCCAGCAAGCGTACAAAGTTCATATCACACTAATAATCCGATTTCAAGGAACAGATCGACCGCGCGCCTGCGCGCAGCCGCCGCCCGACGCTTGCAAGGCTCAGGGGGGGCGACGTGTACTAGGCTCCGGCGCACCAGCTATGAGCCCGGAGAGCCCCTCCTCATTCCCGCCGATCGCGGACTATGGCTTCCTGTCGGACTGCCACACGTGCGCGCTGGTGGCCTCGGACGGCGCGGTGGAGTGGATGTGCCTGCCGCACTTCGACTCGCCGAGCGTGTTCGCGGCGATGCTGGACCGGGGGGCGGGGCGCTTTCGGGTGGGACCGTACGGGTTGTACGTGCCGGCGGGGAGGCGGTATGTGCCGGGTACGAATGTGATCGAGACGACGTGGATGACCCCGCAGGGTTGGGTGCGGGTGGTGGATGCGTTGGTGATCGGGGAGTGGCACGACAACAAGGAGGGCTCGAGCCACACGCGCCCGCCGACGGACTACGACGCGGATCACATACTGGTGCGGGTGATGGAGTGCCTCCAGGGGGAGGTGCAGATGGAGATGGTGTGCGAGCCGATGCTGGACTACGGGGCGACGATGGCGCGGTGGAGCGAGGTGGAGGGGGACGGCTCCGAGCCGGGCCACGCGCTGGACGCGGTGGACGGGAGGACGGCGTTCCGGCTGTTCTCGGACATGCGGATGGGGGTCGAGGGCAACAGGGTGCACGCGCGGCACACGCTCAAGGCGGGGGAGAAGCGGTTCTGTGCGATGTCGTGGACGGAGGAGTTGAGGGGGCCGCGCACGGTGGAGCAGGCGGAGGAGGACGTGGAGCGCACGAACCACTTCTGGCGGACGTGGCTGGCGGAAGGGGTCTATCCGGACCACCCGTGGCGGTTGCAGCTGCAGCGCTCGGCGCTGGCGCTGAAGGGCCTCACGTTCATGCCCACGGGGGCGCTGGTGGCGGCGGCGAGCACGTCGCTGCCGGAGACCCCGCAGGGCTCGCGCAACTGGGACTACAGGTACTGCTGGATGCGCGATGCGACGTTCACGCTGTGGGGATTGCACGCGTTGGGGCTGGACTGGGAGGCGGATGACTTCGTGCAGTACGTGGCGGACCTGGAGCGCAACGAGGATGGGTCGCTGCAGATCATGTACGGGATCAGGGGGGACAAAGACCTGGAGGAGTCCACGCTGGATCACCTCAAGGGCTACGAGAGCGCGCGCCCGGTGAGGATCGGCAACGGGGCTTACAAGCAGCGCCAGAACGACGTGTTCGGATCGGTGCTGGACTCGGTGTACCTGCACTCCAAGAAGCGCGACCACATCCCGGAGCGGCTGTGGCCGGTGCTGATCGACCAGGTGCACTGCGCGGCGCGGGTGTGGCGCGAACCCGACCAGGGGATCTGGGAGGCGCGGGGAGAGCCGCGCCACTATGTGTCCTCGAAGCTGATGTGCTGGGTGGCGATGGACCGCGGCGCGCGCCTGGCGGAACGGCGGGGGGAGGACGAGCACGCGCGCCACTTCCAGGGGCTGGCGGATGAGGCCAGGGCGGAGATCCTCGAGCGAGGGGTGGACAGCCGGGGGGTGTTCCGCCAGCACTACGACACGGACGCGCTGGACGCGTCGAACCTGCTGATCCCACTGGTGCGCTTCCTGCCGGCAAACGATGAGCGGGTGTGCGCGACGGTGAAAGCGATCAAAGAGGAGCTGACGGAGAACGGGTTGGTGCTGCGCTACCGCACGGATGAGACCGACGACGGACAGAAGGGGGAGGAGGGGACGTTCCTGATCTGCTCGTTCTGGCTGGTGTCGGCGCTGTCGGAGATCGGGGAACACCGCGAGGCCGAACACCTGTGCGAGCGGCTGCTCACGTACGCCTCCCCCCTGCACCTGTACGCGGAGGAGCTGGAGGCCTCATCGGGGCGGCTGCTGGGCAACTTCCCGCAGGCCTTCACGCACCTGGCGCTGATCAATGCAGTGACGCACGTGGTCAAGGCGCAGCAGTCGGACTAGAGTCGGGGCGCCCCGATCGGTGCCCGATCTGGCTCGTCGGCGAAGAGCCCCAGCAGCGCGAGGCGGACTGGAGTAGGGGCGCCCCGGATCGGTGCCCGATCTGGCTCGTCGGCGAAGAGCCCCAGCAGCGCGAGGCGGACTGGAGTAGGGGCGCCCCGGATCGGTGCCCGATCTGGCTCGTCGGCGAAGAGCCCCAGCAGCGCGAGGCGGACTGGAGTAGGGGCGCCCCGGATCGGTGCCCGATCCGGCTCCGCGGCGAAGAGCCCCAGCAGCGCGAGGCGGACTGGAGTAGGGGCGCCCCGGATCGGTGCCCGATCTGGCTCGTCGGCGAAGAGCCCCAGCAGCGCGAGGCGGACTGGAGTAGGGGCGCCCCGGATCGGTGCCCGATCCGGCTCCGCGGCGAAGAGCCCCAGCAGCGGGAGGCGGAGTGAGTTGGGGCCGCGCCTATCAGTACCCGGACTCGCCGGGGAGCACCACGCGGGCGACCTCGCCGTCGAAGAAGACCCGGGGCTGGATCGCCTGCACGACGCGCCCCCGGGCGTGCTCCAACAGGGCGGCGGCGGTGGGGAAGGGGGCGAGTTGTTCGAGGTGCTTGATGGTGGGGAAGACGAGCAGGATCTTCCCGGCGCGGTGGGCGTCGAGTGCGCCCGCGGGGGTGAACCAGCCGAGCTCCACGCACTCCTCGCCGTCCACCTGGGGCACCTGGCCGGGGGGGAGGGGGGCGAGGAAGAAGTGGGTGTCGAAGCGGGTGCGGACCTCGGCGGGGGTGATCCAACGGGAGAACTTGACGAGCTCCGCGGCGTGGGGCAGCTCGACGCCGGCCTCCTCGCGCAGCTCGCGCACGGCGGCGGCGCGGTGGGCGCGGTCGTCCTCTCCCGCGTCGCCTCCCTCCACTGCCCCCGTCTCCCTTGCCCCCGCCTCCATTGCCTGCGTCTCTGTCTGCTCCACAGCCCCCCCGGGAAACACCCAGACACCGCCCATGAAGCGGGCGCGGGGGTTGCGCTTGACAAGCAGCAGCTCGAGGCTCTCCTCACCGCCGCGCAGCAGGATCACGGTGGCGGCCTGCCGCGGTGGGGAGGGGTTATCGGTGCCCGCCCTCCCAATGTACTCCTCGCCGGGAGCGGGACGCTCGTCGGAGGCGGGGGGGTGGTGTGGAGAGGGGGTGCTCATTTGGGATCGTCCGCGCGGGTCAGTCGTGTGTCCTGGGCGCGGGGGCGCTGGGCCTCGTGCCCAGCGTCGGCGCGTGGGGTGGCAGTTCGGGGGCGCTCATCCAAGGACCCTACCCGGTGGACGGTCGGATCGGTACTCTTATACGCCGATGACGACTCAGACACTTCAGCGCTGGATCTGCGAGTCCTGCGGCTACATCTATGACCCCGAGGAGGGCGACCCCGACGGGGGGATCCCGGCGGGGACAGCCTTCGAGGACATCCCGGACACGTGGTTCTGCCCGGTGTGCGGCGCACGTAAGCGCGACTTCACCCTCTACGAGGATTGAGCTAGGACGCCGCCCCAGCGGGTGTTTCCAGAGGCCTGGCGTTAGATGACCGACTGGGAGGCACTGCTCGCGGTGGACCGCGAGCACGTGTGGCACCCCTACGGCGCGCTGCCGGGGGCGCCACCGAATCCGCTCGCGGTGGTTGGGGCGGAGGGGGTGCGCCTGCGCCTCGCGGATGGGCGGGAGCTGATCGATGGGATGTCCTCGTGGTGGTGCGCGGTGCATGGCTACCGCCACCCGGTCCTCGACGCGGCGGTGCGGGAGCAGCTGGACCGGATGGCGCACGTGATGTTCGGGGGCCTCACGCACGAGCCGGGGGTACGTTTGGCGGAGCGTCTGGTGGAGATGACCCCGGGGGGTTTGGAGCGCGTGTTCTTCGCGGACTCGGGCTCGGTGGCGGTGGAGGTGGCGATCAAGATGTGCCTGCAGTACCACCGCGCCCTGGGGCGCCGGGGGCGTACGCGGATGCTCACAGTGCGGGGGGGGTACCACGGGGACACATTCGGGGCGATGGCGGTGTGCGATCCAGTGGGGGGAATGCACAGCCTGTTCACGGGGATGCTGCCCGAGCACGTCTTCGCGGACCGCCCCCCCGACGGCTTCGATGCCCCTTGCGATGCGCGCTGGGAACGGTGGGCGGCACAGGTGGGAGAGTTGGCGGAGCGCCACCGTGAGGAGTTGGCGGGTGTGATCGTGGAGCCAGTGGTGCAGGGGGCGGGGGGGATGCGCTTCCACGCGCCCGCGTGCGTGAGGCTGCTGCGGGAGGTGTGCGACGAGTATGGACTGCTGTTGATTGCGGATGAGATAGCGACCGGCTTCGGGCGCTCCGGGGCGCTGTTTGCGTGCGAACACGCGGGGGTGAGCCCGGATGTGATGTGTGTGGGTAAGGCGCTAACGGGTGGTTACATGACGCTGGCGGCGACCCTATGCACGGGCGAGGTGGCGAGCGTAATTTCGCGGGGCGAGGGTGGGGGATTGATGCACGGGCCGACATTCATGGCCAACCCGCTGGCGTGCGCGGTGGCGCTGGCCTCGACGGGTCTCCTGCTGGAGGGTTACGGGGAGAGTGCTGGCTGGTGCGGTCGGGTGGGAGCGATCGAACGCGGACTGCGCGAGGGACTGGAGCGGGCACGCGGGCTCGCGGGTGTCGCCGACGTGCGAGTGTTGGGCGCGATTGGAGTTATACAGGTGAAAAAAAATGTGGATATCCCGGCGGCCTCGGCGGCGGCTATCGAACGGGGTGTCTGGCTGCGCCCCTTCCGAGACCTTGTCTACGCGATGCCGGCCTATTCAATGGGGGAAGTGGATGTGGGGAAGGTCTGCGAAGCGATGGTCGCGGCCGCAACTGCTGCTGGCACTGCGACTCCGGCGGCTTCGACATGACAGTGCGGCGGGAGCGCGTGAGCGTGTGGTGGCCGATTTTGGCTTGACAACGACCAGACAGTGCCATAGGATCGGCAGATGTTTGGCGGGCGGTTGCTCTCTTCTATCTCGATCAACCGTGTGGGCGATGTCATCGACGAGTAACGACCGGCCACTGCCGCAACCAAACGCCACCGCGGGCCGGATTCGCGCTGCTTGGTCGGACGGGGTAAAGAACTTTCTTCTCTCCGACACCCGCCTCTCCAGGGCGGTCCGTCGGCCGGTGTGGAAAGTATTTTATAACACCGCCTGCCGCGATTTCATGCCCGAAGAATGTATGAGGTTCCTGAATATGGGATATCTCGCGGACCCCGACGAGCTGAACGGGAGGGATGACGCCGGGATAGCGGATTGGGTATCCGAGCGACTGTACGACCAGGTTGCGGGCGGCACGGATCTTACGGGTAGTACGGTTGTCGAGGTGGGCTGTGGTCCGGGGGCCGGGAGTGCGTATTTGGCGCGCACGTACAGTCCCGCGTCATACCTCGGCGTTGACCTCAGCAAGAAGATGATCGCGTGGTGCCGCGAACGCCACGATGTGGCCAACCTGCGGTTCATGCAGGGCGATGCCCAGGCTCTGCCGGTGGCGAGTGGCAGTGTCGATGTTGTGGTCAATGTCGAGTCCTCTCACTGTTACCCATCGAGGTTGCGGTTCTTCGAGGAGGTCAAGAGGATTCTGCGCCCAGGGGGTCTGTTTTTGTTTGCTGACATGCTGGTGCCCGGGGGCAGCAAACGCGAGGAGGGGGAGGTGGTGAGCGCTCTGCTGGGCGAAGCGGGACTGAGTATCGAGAATTACTTCGATATCACTGAGAATGTGCTGGCAGCCAGAGATGCCGTGTCGCGCTCGGCGGATTTTCGAGCCCGTATCCGAAAGAGCGTCAAGTCCTCCCAGTTGCCGTTTGCTGAGGAAACGCTTTTTCTTACTGGCACAAAGGCTTACGAGACCTTGACCTCGAGGGAGGTACGGTACGGCCAGTGGAGGGTGTCGAAGCCAAACGAGACACCCGCCCCGGCATCCAGCGCGGCGGGGACGGCCACCGGCTAAGGACCTATCCGGGCTAGGCACGTGCCTCTGGGGCGGTCGAGGGTCGAGGGTCGAGGGTCGAGCGAGGCGCGGACGCAGGGACGAAGGCGCGGTGGGCCCACGTCGAGCCCCGAGGACAAACAGCCTCGCGCAGGCCAATAGCGGCCGCATCCAGTGTGCGGCCCTACCGGGATAGGTCCTAAGAGCGCACCCTGTAGGGACGTGCTTCTGAGGCGGTCGCGGGCCTTAGGCACCCGGTTAGAGCCAGCGCTGCCACGGCAGACTCGCCCCCGCCTGCGCCAGCAGGCTGAGGTCCGGGCTCGAAAGATAGGGCAGCCCCTCGACCTCGACGGCGCCGAGGCTGGCGATTGTCTCGCGGTTGGAGCGCTCCATCTTGGAGGGCCGCGCGGGCCACGGGGTGAGTACGACGGCGCGCACCTGAAGCCCCGCGGCGCGGGCGCAGTCGAGGGTGAGGAGGGTGTGGTTGATGGTGCCAAGCCCTGGGTGTGCCGCGATCAGGAGGGGGAGTCCGAGCTGCCGGGCGAAGTCGCGCACGGTGTAGCCGCCGCTGAGCGGAACCAGGAGCCCGCCGACTCCCTCGACGATCACGAGGGGCTCTTGCCCCTCCCCGCGGGCGGTGGCGAGGAGGCGCTCGGGATCGATCTGCTCACCGGCGAGCTCGGCGGCGAGATGGGGGGAGACCGCGGGGTCGTAGCGCAGGGGGGCGACATCCTCTGGGGCCATCCCGGCGGCAAGTGCGAGGAGCTCATGGTCGGGGGGCCAGCGCCCCGCGGGGCCGCCCGACGCTGGGTCGTGGAGACCGGTGAGGACTGGCTTGTGTGCGCGTACCCCCTTGCCCGCGGCCACGAGCGCCGCGAGGAGGGAGGCGCTGAGGATCGTCTTGCCGACGCCCGTGCCGGTGCCCGTGACGAAGAGACCCCGCACGGAGAGGTCCTCGTTAAGCGGCGCGTGTGAGGGGCGGGTCTTCGCGCTCGATATCGAACGGGACGCCCCCCCTGGGGGGCGCCGCTGCCCGCGCCCGCGGGTGGGCGCCCGGGGAGAGGTTCTCGCTCGCCTCCTCCCCCTCACCTGGCGAGGGGGACCCGAGGGTGGAGGGGTCGAGCCCAAGGGCCCGTGCTCCATCCCCGAGCGCTCGTGCCGCGCGGCGTAGCTCGGCGGGGCTGTGGGAGGCCATCGCGGTGAGGCGCAGGCGGGCCGTTCCCGGGGGCACTGAGGGGGGGCGGATTGCCTGGGCGAAGACCCCGCGCTCGAGCGCCCCCTGGCAGAGCGCGAGGGCGTCGCGCTCGCTGCCCGCGAGGAGGGGCACGATGTGCATCTCGTTGCCCTCGATCGGGAAGCCCTCCGCGGCGAGCGCGCTGCGCAGGGTGCGGGCATTCGCGCGCAGGCGCCCCACGCGGTGGGGGCGCTGCTCGATCGCATCGAGCGCCGCGAGCGCCCCAGCGACAGAGGGGGGTGGGGGAGCGGTGGAGAAGATCAGAGGCCGGGCGGTGTTGATGAGGTAGCGCACCATCTCCTCCGTGGCGCAGACGTAGGCCCCATAGGAGCCAAGGGCCTTGCCGAGGGTGCCGACGAGCACATCGACCTCCCCCTCCAGGCCGGCCTGCGCGACCGCGCCGCGCCCCCCCGGTCCGAGGGCGCCGGTGGCGTGGGCCTCGTCCACTAACACCCGCGCGCGGTGGTGGCGGGCGAGCTCGACGATCTCTTGCAATGGGGCGAGATCGCCGTCCATCGAGAAGACGGAGTCGGTGGCGATCAGCCGCCGCCCTTCCCCACCGTGGCGGCGCAGGCTCCAGTCGAGGTGCTCGGTGTCGAGGTGGCGGTACACGTGCACCCGCGCGCGCGAGCAGCGGCAGCCGTCGACGATCGAGGCGTGGTTGAGCTCATCGGAGAAGATCGCATCGCCCGGTCCCGCGAGCGCGCCGATGGCGCCGAGGTTGGCGAGGTATCCCGAGCCGAACAGCACGCACGACTCGGTCCCCTTGAAGGCCGCCAAGCGCTCCTCGAGGCGGCGGTGGATGGTCATCGTGCCCGACACGAGCCGCGAGGCGCCCGCCCCAACACCCCAGCGCATCGCAGCCTCGGCGGCCGCCTCGCGCACGCTGGGGTGGTCGGCGAGGCCGAGGTAGTTGTTGGAGCACAGCAGCAGCACCGGGCGCCCCTCGAGCAGCACACGCGGCCCCTGGGGTCCGGAGATCAAACGCAGACGCCGGCTCAGGCCGAGCCGCTCGAGCTCCGCGAGCCGATCCTCGAGCTCGTTCACGACCTCATTGCCACACGGCGCTTGGCCCGGTAGCGCAACTGGGTCGATGGATCCCATAGGCGCACATTCAGATCGATCTCCGCTGGAGGTCCGAGTCCGCTGTCCAGGTGCTCGTCCACCACGTCGGGGGTCTCGCCCGCGAGCCACCCCGTGCGGTTGTCCGGGCGGGGGTTGGCGCCGTTGTCGGGCTGGCGCGCAACGTTGAGACCGAGCTGCCCGAACATTTCAAGATCCTGCTCCGGCTCCGCGCCGAGGGTGGTGAGGAAGTTGCCCATCATCACCCCGTTGAGCCCCGCCTTCACGGCGAGGGGCTGGAGCTCTCCGAAGTTCTCCACGCGTCCCCCGCACACGCGGAAGAGCGCTTCGGGGAGGATCAGGCGGAAGATCGCGATCCACTTCACCGCCTCCCACGGATCCATCAGCTCGCGGTCGCCGAACTTCGTCCCCGGCCGGGGGTTGAGCAGGTTGATGGGGACGCTCGTGGGGTCCAGTGCCGCGAGCTCGAAGGCCATCTCCACGCGCTGCCCACGGCTCTCGCCGAGGTTGAGGATGCCCCCTACGCACGTCTCCAAGCCAGCATCGCGGACGGCGCGGATAGTGCGTAGGCGACCCTCGTAGCGGACAGTGGTGGAGACCTCGTCGTAGTAGCTCGAGGCGGTCTCCACGTTATGGTGCACGCGCTGCACACCCGCCTCCCGGAGGGCCTGGGCGCGCTCGCGCGACATGTGCCCAACGGAGGCGCAGCGCTTGAGGTTGGTGTGCTCGCTCACCAGGCGCACCCCCTCGAGGTACTTCTGGAAATCGCGCTTGGAGAGCCCCTGGCCCTGGGTGACCATGCAGAAGCGGTGCGCCCCCGCGGCCTCGGCGGCGCGGGCGTGTTCGAGGATCTGCTCGGGCTCCATCATCGCGTGCATCGGGGTCTCGGCCTCGGCGAAGCGCGACTGCGCGCAGAACCCGCAGTCCTCCGCGCAGCCGCCGGACTTGGCGTTGACCAGCGAGCACAGGTCGGTGGAGTCGCCAAAGCGCTCCACGCGTGCCTCCCAGGCGCGCTGCACGAGCGCTTCGATCTCGACGTGATCCTCGATCTCGCCCAGACGAAGGGCTTCCTCGGGGGTGATGAGCGGCGGCATCTGCGGCACGACCTCCGATCGCGGTTGACGGCGAATGGTACCGAGCGCCCGGGACGGTACTCCCTCGCGGGCGAGTGCGGTGAGCGGTTTCTATGATCGCTCGGATGATCCCCTCCCCGTTCGCCGCCCGCGCTCGGACGCTGAGCAGGACGCTCAGCGCCTTCCACCCCCTCGGGGGGCTCCCCCGCGCGGACGATCTCCAAGCGAACAACCCCTCCGGGGCACGACGGGCCGCCGAACGATGAGCTCGCAGGGGGGACGGGGGGCCAGCCTCTTGGCGATCAGCGATCTGCACATCACCTACCCCGAGAACCGCCGCGTGCTCGAGGGTCTGCGGGGGCGCTCGCGCGGGGATTGGTTGATCGTGGGCGGGGATGTGAGCGAGCTGAGCACCGACATCGAATGGGCGCTGGGGGTGTTGCGCGAACGCTTCGCCACCGTGATCTGGGTGCCGGGGAACCACGACCTGTGGAGCACCCCCGAGGACCCCGTGCAGCTGCGCGGGGAGCAGCGCTACCACCACCTCGTCGAGATGTGCGCGCGCCTCGGGGTACTCACCCCGGAGGACCCCTACCCGGTCTGGGAGGGGCCCGAGGGCCCGGTCACGGTGGCGCCGCTGTTCCTGCTCTACGACTACTCGTTTGGCCGCAACATCGCCCCCACCAAGGAGCAGTCGCTCGCGCGGGCGTACGCAGCGGGGGTGGTGTGCAGCGATGAGCTCGTGCTGCACCCCGACCCCTATCCCAGTCGCGAGGCGTGGTGCGCCGCGCGGGTACGCGCGAGTGAACTACGCCTCGCCGCACGCGACCCCGCGCTGGCCACCGTGCTCGTCAACCACTTCCCCCTCGTGCGCGACCCCACCCTCATCCTGCGCCACCCCGAGTTCGCGCAGTGGTGTGGCACCGAGCGCACCGCCGATTGGCACGTGCGCTTCGGGGCGAAGGCCGTGGTGTATGGGCACCTCCACATCCCCCGCGTCACGTGGCACGACGGGGTGAGGTTCACCGAGGTCTCCCTCGGCTACCCCCGCGAGTGGCATCGCAGGAATCCCGCCCGCGTGCTACTCAAGCCGGTGCTCCCCCCCAGTGGGGGAGAGGGGCAGCAGCAGCTATGAGGGACGCGGCTGTCTGTGGTTCGCGCGGTTGGGGTCTCGCCTGCGTTGGGGATCCGCGACGCCTACGAGACCGGCCGTGGGTCTGTGGTTCGCGCGGTTGGGGTCCCCCCTGCGTTGGGGATCCGCGACGCCTACGAGACCGGCCGTGGGTCTGTGGTTCGCGCGGTTGGGGTCCCGCCTGCGTTGGGGATCCGCGACGCCTACGAGACCGGCCGTGGGTCTGTGGTTCGCGCGGTTGGGGTCCCGCCTGCGTTGGGGATCCGCGACGCCTACGAGACCGGCCGTGGGTCTGTGGTTCGCGCGGTTGGGGTCCCGCCTGCGTTGGGGATCCACGACGCCTACGAGACCGGCCGTGGGTCTGTGGTTCGCGCGGTTGGGGTCCCGCCTGCGTTGGGTCCTACCCCGTGGGGGCCAGCGAGGTGGCGCGGTGATCGAGGAGATCCTCCCCCCCGCGGTCGTCGCGGTGGACACCCGCGAGGAGTGGCTTGACATCGAGCTCTTCCCCGAGGAGCACGCCGCGGTGGGACGGGCCGTGGAGAAGCGCCGCCGCGAGTTTGTGACCGCGCGCGCGTGCGCCCGAGCGGCGCTCGCCCAGCTCGGCCTGCCCCCCTCCCCGATCGTCAACGGGGAGCGCGGCGAGCCACGCTGGCCGGAGGGGGTGGTGGGCAGCATCACCCACTGCGCGGGCTATCGCGCGTGCGCGCTCGCGCGCGCTAGCGAGTTCGCGGGGGTGGGCATCGACGCCGAGCCCAACGCCCCCCTCCCGGAGGGCGTACTCGAGGAGATCGCCCGCCCCGAGGAGCGGCCCCTGCTCACCCAGCTCGCGCGCGCGCAGCCCACCGTCCATTGGGATCGGGTGCTGTTCTGCGCGAAGGAGACCGTGTACAAGGTGTGGTTTCCCCTCGCCCGGTGCTGGCTGGGTTTCGAGGAGGCCACCCTCACGATCGACCCCGCCGGGGGGACCTTTCGCGCTCGCCTCCTGGCTCCCTGGCCAGATTCCGAAGCGAACCTTCCGGTGGTCCTCGAGGGTCGCTGGGCGGTGCGCGATGGGTTGGCACTAGCCGCAATCGCCCTGCCGCACCCCGCCTGATTCGAGCATTCGATCACGCTTTGGCGGAGAAGTCGAATTTGCCTTGAAAAAGGTCGAATCGCGCGTGGAATTTTCACCTCTGAGTTGACCTAACGGGGCGGCCAAAGAATAATCCAAAAAAACGTCGCTTACTTGTATTGGCCAGTGACAGAGAGCAGCGCGGAATGGGGTGGTAGTGTCGTGCGGGAGTCCTATGTGCTTGCCGTTGGAGGCCCCTCCCGTCGGGAGTCCTTCCGCCGGGCGCATGGATGTGTGGGCGACCGTCGGTGAGTGACCGCTCGGCTATCGCGATAGTCGGGATTTCCTGTCGTCTGCCGGGGGCGCGCGACCCGGGTTCCTTCTGGGGGCTGCTGCGGGACGGGGTTAGCGCTATCGCGCAGGCCCCCCCCGACCGCTGGCGCGCCGCGGGGGCGGGTGCCGAGGAGCTCGCGCCGGGAGCCCGCTACGGGGGGTTCCTCGAGGGGATCGACCGCTTCGATCCCGCCTTCTTCGGCATCTCCCCCCGCGAGGCCGCCACGATGGACCCCCAGCAGCGGCTCGTGTTGGAGCTCTGCTGGGAGGCCTTCGAGGACGGCGCAGTGGTTCCCCTCGCCCTGCGTGACACCCACACCGGTGTCTTCATCGGGGCGATCGCCGACGACTACGCCGACCTCCTACGCCGGCGCGGCGCCGAGGCGCTCACACGGCACGCCCTCACGGGGCTGCACCGCGGGATGATCGCCAACCGCGTCTCCTACACCCTCGGTCTGCGCGGCCCCAGCCTCACGGTGGACACCGGCCAGTCCTCCTCGCTGGTCGCAGTGCACCTCGCGTGCGAGAGCCTGCGCCGGGGGGAGTCCGCGCTGGCGCTGGCGGGGGGCGTGCACCTGAACATCTCGCCCACCAGCGCGCTCACCGCCTCGCAGTTCGGCGGCCTCTCGCCGGACGGGCGCTGCTTCACTTTCGACGCTCGCGCCAACGGGTACGTCCGTGGCGAGGGCGGGGGCATCGTGGTGCTCAAGCCCCTCGCCACCGCGCTCGCCGAGGGCGATCCGATCTACTGTGCGATCCGCGGCGGCGCGGTCAACAACGACGGCGGCGGGGATGGGCTCACCGCGCCCAACCAGCCCGCCCAAGAGGAGCTCCTGTGGCTCGCCTACCGCCGCGCGGGGGTCCGGCGCGGGGATGTTCAGTATGTGGAGCTACACGGCACCGGGACCCCCCTGGGGGATCGCGTCGAGGCCGCCGCGCTCGGCGCCACGCTCGGAGCGGTGCGCACCGCCACCGACCCCCTCCGGGTGGGCTCCGCGAAGACCAACGTCGGGCACCTCGAGGGCGCCGCAGGCATCGTGGGGCTGCTCAAGGTGGCCCTCTCCATCGCGCACCGCGAGCTCCCCCCCAGCCTCAACTTCGAGCGCCCCAACCCCGAGATCCCGCTGGACTCCCTGCACCTCCAGGTGCAGCACGCGCTCGAGCGGTGGCCCCCCGCGGAGGGTCCGCTGCTGGCGGGGGTCAACTCCTTTGGCGTCGGTGGCACCAACTGCCACCTCATCGTCGGCGCGCCCCCCGTGGGAGCGGGGCCCCCATCTGCGGGAGAGGAGAGCGGATCGCTCGGTCAGCGCGTCGCCTCGGCCGGCCGCGCGCTTGCGGCTGCGGCCCGGGGTACAACCCCCGGGGGTGCGCGCGCCAGCGTTGTGGCCGCGGCGGGGTCTGGCCCGCTCGGCACGGGGCTAACGGCGTGGACGGTGTCGGGCCGGGGCGAGGGGGCCCTGCGCGCCCAGGCCGCCCGCCTCGCTGTGTACGTACGCGAGCACCCCAACCTCGACCCCCTTCACGTTGGCTACTCCCTCGCAGTGAGCCGCGCCGCGTTCGATCGTCGCGCGGTGGTATTGGGCAGCGGCCGCGACGAGTTGCTGCGCGGTCTCGACGCGCTCGCGCGGGGGGAGCCCGCGGCGAATGTCGTGGAGGGCGCCCCCGCCGGTGCGAAGCGGGGCGGGGGTGGCGGGGTCGTGTTCGTGTTCCCCGGCCAGGGCTCCCAATGGCAGGGGATGGCGCTGGAGCTGCTCGACGCCCCCGTGCCCGTGTTCGCCGAGCAGCTGCGCGCCTGCGGGGAGGCGCTCTCCGAGTACGTGGAGTGGTCACTGGAGGATGTGCTGCGCGGTCGCGAGGGCGCGCCTGGTCTCGATCGGATCGAGGTGGTGCAGCCGGTGCTGTTTGCCGTGATGAGCTCACTCGCCACGCTGTGGCGCGCGTGTGGGGTGCTGCCCACCGCGGTGGTCGGCCACTCCCAGGGCGAGATCGCCGCGGCGTGGGCCGCAGGGGGGCTCTCGCTGCGCGACGCCGCTCGCGTCGTGGCGCTACGTAGCCAGGTGCTCGCGGGCCTCGTCGGACAGGGCGGGGTGGTCTCGATCGCCGCGCCGCTCGAGCAGGTGCGCAAACGTCTGCAGCGGTGGGGCGGACGGCTCGCGGTTGGGGGCATCAATGGGCCCCGCTCGATCGGCGTGGTGGGCGACCTCGAGGCGCTCGGGGAGCTCCTTCAGGAGTGCGCCGCGCAGGAAATCCGCGCCCGCATGGTACCCGCGACGGTCGCCTCCCACTGCCCCCAGGTGGAGCCCCTGCGAGCGGAGCTCCTCGATGTGCTGGCCGGGATCGCGCCGCGCTCGGGTGAGGTGCTGTTCCACTCGACCGTGACCGGCGCGGCGATCGACACCGCCGGGCTCGACGAGGAGTACTGGTATCGCAACATGCGCGAACCGGTGCAGCTCGAGCCGGTTGTGCGGGCACTGCTGCGCGACGGCGCTCGCGCGTTCATCGAGATTAGCCCCCACCCGGTGCTCACCGCTGGAGTGCAGGAAACCGTCGACGCTCCCCAGCCCACAGGGGACGGTGGCCCCGAGGTTCGCGCGAGCGGCGACGTCGCGGTCATCGGCACGCTGCGCCGCGATCAGGGCGGCCTGCGGCGCTTCCTCGTGTCGCTGAGCGAAGCGTGGGTGCACGGCGAGCGTGTGGACTGGGGGGCGTGCTGCGCGGGAGCCGGCGCGAAGCTCGTGAGGCTCCCCACCTACGCCTTTCAGCGTGAGCGCCACTGGATCCCCGAGGTCACCGCAAGGGACCCGCAGGTGGCAGGCCCCCAGGCGGCGGAACCCCAGGTGGCGGACCCGGGGGTGGCGGACCGGCAGGTGGCGGACCTGGGGGTGGCGGACCTGGGGGTGGCGGACCTGGGGGTGGCGGACCTGGGGGTGGCGGACCTGGGGGTGGCGGACCTGGGGGTGGCGGACCTGGGGGTGGCGGTCGCGCAGGTAGCGGATCCGGGGGTGGCGGACCCGGGGGTGGCGGACCCGGAGGTGGCAGGCCCCCAGGTGGCGGAACCGCAGGTGGAGAGCCGCGCGGACGCCTCAACGCCGTTTCTGCGCCGGCTGGCCCAGCTGCCCCAGGATCGGTGGGCGGGGGCGGTGCTGGAGCTGGTGCGCGCACGGGCCGCGATCGTGCTGGGGCACGACTCCCTCGAGGCGATCGAGGTGGCCCGGAGCTTCAAGGAGCTCGGGTTCGACTCGCCGGCCCTCGTGGAGCTGCGCGACAGGTTGAGAACCGCGACCGGGCTGGGGTTGGAGTCGGCGCTCCTGTTCAACCACCCCACGCCGGCCGCTCTGACGGAGCGGCTGGTGAGTGAGCTCAGGGGCACCGCGGGGGGCGCATCTGCGAGTGCGCGCGACTGGCTGCCCGCGCCTACCGAGGAGCCGATCGCGATTATCGGGATGAGCTGCCGCTACCCCGGTGGGGTGCGCTCTGTGGAGGGGCTCTGGGAGCTGCTCGCCCGGGGTGGGGACGCGATCGGGGGCTTCCCCGACGATCGCGGCTGGGATCTCGATTCCCTGTATGACCCCGATCCCGCGCACCGCGGGACCAGCTATACCCGTGCGGGGGGGTTCCTCTACGACGCCGGTGAGTTCGATGCCTCGTTCTTCGGTATCGGCCCGCGGGAGGCCGTGGCGATGGATCCCCAGCAGCGGCTGCTGCTGGAAACGTGCTGGGAGGCATTCGAGCACGCGGGTATCGCCCCCCCCTCGCTGCGTGGCAGTCGCACGGGGGTGTTCACCGGCCTAATGGCGCAGGAGTACGGGCCCCGCCTCAACGAAGCGCGGGATACCCAGGAGGGCTACGCCCTCACGGGCACCACCGCGAGCGTCGCCTCCGGGCGGCTCTCCTACGCCTTTGGCCTGGAGGGCCCCGCGATGACGGTGGACACCGCGTGCTCCTCCTCGCTGGTGGCCCTGCACCTCGCCTGCCAGGCGCTCCGGGCAGGTGAATGCACGCTGGCGCTCGCCGGGGGCGCCACCGTGATGGCGAGCCCCGGAATGTTCTTGGAGTTCAGCCGCCAACGGGGGTTGGCTCCCGATGGGCGGTGCAAGTCCTTTGCGGACTCCGCCGACGGCACCGGTTGGAGCGAGGGGGTGGGTGTGCTCGTCCTCGAGCGCCTCTCCGAGGCGCGCCGCAACGGCCATCCCGTGCTCGCGGTCGTCTGCGGCAGCGCCATCAACCAGGACGGGGCGAGCAACGGGCTGACCGCACCAAACGGCCTCTCCCAGCAGCGCGTGATCCGCCAAGCGTTGGCCGACGCGGGTCTCGCGCCCGATGCGGTGGATGCGGTGGAGGCCCACGGCACGGGCACCAAGCTGGGAGACCCGATCGAGGCGCAGGCACTGATCGAGACCTACGGACGGGGCCGTGCCCAGGACCGGCCCCTGTGGTTGGGGTCGATGAAGTCGAACATCGGCCACACCCAGGCCGCCGCGGGCGTGGCGGGGGTGATCAAGGTCGTGATGGCCCTCCAGCGCGGCGTGCTGCCGCGCACGCTCCACATCGATGCGCCCTCCCGCGAGGTGGACTGGTCCCGGGGCGCGGTGTCGCTGTTGCGCAGCGCCGTCCCCTGGCCGCACGGGGAGCGGCCACGCCGCGCCGGGGTCTCCTCGTTCGGGATCAGCGGCACGAACGCCCACGTGATCGTCGCCGAGGCGCCCACCGACGCCGAAGCGCCCACCGACGCCAAGGCGCCCACCGACGGCGAGACGCCCACCGACGCCGAGGCGCCCACCGACGGCGAGGCGCCCACCGACGGCGAGGCGCCCACCGACGCCGAGGCGCCCACCGACGCCGAGGCGCCCATCGACGCCGACCGCAGCGCGCCCGCGGGCGCCGACGGCGCGCACGGAGAGCCCGCCTGCGTGGGTGTCGCTGAGCGTACGAGCGCTGCGGGGCTGAACGCGATCGGTATCGAGCCCGACGGCCCGACTGGTGTGGTGCCCTGGGTCGTCTCGGGGGCGGGAGAGGGGGCTCTACGAGCCCAGGCCGAGCGGCTGCGCGATCATCTCCACGGCGCAGGGGAGCTCGATGTGAGAGATGTCGGCTGTGCGCTCGCCCGGCGCTCGACGTTCGCGAGTCGGGCGGTGATCGTGGGCGGCGGCCGCGAGCACCTGCTGCGCGGGCTCGACGCGCTCGCCCGGGGCGAGGCGGCAGCGGATGTGTTCATCGGTGAGGCCCGTGGGGGTGACCCGCACCTCGCGTTCCTGTTCACCGGGCAGGGCGCCCAGCGCGCGGGGATGGGCGCGGAGCTGCACCGGAGGTTCCCCCTGTTCAGGGATGTGCTGGACGAGGCTTGCTCGCACCTAAACGCCCAGTTGGAGCTCCCCTTGGAGCGGGTGCTGTTCGCGCCCCAGGGGTCCCCCGAGGCGGGGCTGTTGGACGAGACGAGCTTCACCCAATCGGGGCTCTTTGCGCTCGAGGTGGCGCTGTACCGGCTGATCGAGAGTTGGGGGGTGAGGCCGGCCTACCTGCTGGGTCACTCGATCGGCGAGCTCGCCGCGGCGCACGTGGCGGGAGTGCTCTCGCTGGCCGACGCCTGCCGCCTCGTGGGTGCCCGCGGCCGGCTGATGCAGGCGCTCCCCGCGGGCGGAGCGATGGTGGCCGTGGAGGCCACCGAGGAGGAGGTGCGCGCGGCGCTCGAGGGCGTTCACGGCGCCACGATCGCCGCCGTCAACGGCCCCGCCGCGGTGGTGATCTCCGGCGATCTGGACGTCGTCGAGGGGCTCGCCCACGCGCTGCGGGAGCGGGGGCACAAGACCAAGCGCCTGCGGGTCAGCCGGGCGTTTCACTCGGCGCACATGGACGGGCTGCTCGCCGAGTTCGCGGAGCTCGCCGCGGAGCTTCCCTTCGCCGCTCCGAAGATCCCGATCGTGTCCAACCTCACAGGGGAGCCACTCTCCGCGGAGTCCGCCCGCGATCCGCACTACTGGGTGCGCCAGGTCCGCGAGCACGTGCGGTTCCTGGATGGATTGCGCTGGCTGGGCGCGCAGGGAGTGCGCAACTTCCTGGAGCTCGGCCCCGACGGCGTGCTCAGCGTGCTCGCACACGATGGCCTCGCCCAGGAGCCCCCTACCACCGCCGCCGAGCAGAGCACGAACGGGGCGCCGGCGCGGGCAGCGGCGGGCCTGGAGTTGGCGAGCACGGCGGACGGGGGTCTCACCGCGGTGCCACTGCTGCGGGGGGCTCGCCCCGAGGTGGAGTCGCTATTGGGCGCTCTGGCGGAGGTGTTCGTCGCTGGCGTGAGCGTCGATTGGGGCGCGATGTTCGCCGACTCCACCGCCCAGCGGGTGGCGCTGCCCACCTACGCCTTTCAGCGGGAGCGCTACTGGTTGCAGAGTCCAACCGGCGGGGGGCGGGCAATCGCGAGCGCCGGCCTGGGGACGGTCGACCACCCCCTCTTGGGAGCGGTCCTGTCAGCGGCCGAGGACGAGGGGCGGGTGTTCAGCGGCCGGCTCTCCTGGCGGGAGCCCGAGTGGCTCGCCGACCACGTGGTGATGGGCGCAGTGGTGGTCCCGGGGGTCGCATTTGTGGAGGTCGCGCTGCACGTCGCGGGCCGGCTCGAGTGCGATCTCTTGGAGGAGCTCGTAATGGAGTCCCCGCTGGTGCTCGCCGAGCAGGGGCCCGCGGTGCAGTTGCAGGTCGTTGTGGAGGCCCCCGACGAGGCGGGCGGGCGCGCGGTAAAGATCTATTCGCGCTCCGAGGAGGCCGGCGCGGACGGTCCGGACGCCGGGGGAGAGTGGACGCGTCACGCCAGCGGCCTGCTGGCCCGTACGCGCGGCGCGGGTGCGGCCGAGGGGGACGAGTTGCGTGCGCGCGCGGCGTCGCTGGCGCGCGCAGCTTGGCCCGCGCCGGGGTCGGTTGCGGTCGACGTCGATGACTTCTACCGCGAGATGACCGCGGTGGGATTTGACTATGGGAGCGCCTTCGTCGGCGTGCGCGCCGTGTGGCGGCGTGGAGAGGAGGTGTTCGTCGAGGTCGCCCTCCCCGAGCGCGAGCGGTTGGATGCCGCAAGCTACGGCATTCACCCCGCGCTCCTCGACGCCGCGATTCAGAGCATGGTCCCCGTGTTCAACACTGGCGCCGACGGCGTCGGGGATGGCGCTGCGCTGCGCCTGCCATTTGCGTTCAACGGCGTGCAGCTGAATGCGGGGGGCGCGGCGGCGTTGCGTGTACAGCTCGCGCCCGCCGGCACGGATGCGATGTCGATGGTGGCGGTCGACGAGCGCGGGGAGCTGGTCGCCTCGATGCGGTCGCTCACCCTGAGGGCGATCTCCCGTGAGCAGCTCGCGCGCGCCCGCGGCGGCTACCTGGATTCGCTGTTCGGGCTCGATTGGGACGCGCTCCCCGCCGGGGCCACGGACGCCCAAGCAATCTCCGTGGGGGGCGCATTGGCGGCCAGGGAGTGGGTGCTGTTGGGCTCCAGCGAGGGGCCCCTGGGGGAGGGGATGTGCGCGCTCGGAGAGTGCCTCGCGCTCGAGGATCTCGACGCTCTCTTCGCGGCGGTGGACCGGGGCGAGCTCGCGCCACGCGCGGCGCTCGTGGATTGCGAGGGCGAGGGGGTCGGGCGCGGTGGTGGGGGACCGAGCGCGGGTGCCGTCGTGGAGTCTGCACACCACACCGCGCGGCAGGTGTTGGACTTGGTGCAGAGGTGGGTCGCCGACGAGCGGCTGTCGGGGTCGCGGTTGGTGCTGGTGACGAGGGGCGCGGTTGCCGCGCAGGCGCATGACGATGTGCGCGGTTTGGCGCA
Source organism: uncultured Solirubrobacterales bacterium (assembly GCA_963747875.1). Classification (GTDB taxonomy): domain Bacteria; phylum Actinomycetota; class Thermoleophilia; order Solirubrobacterales; family Solirubrobacteraceae; genus Palsa-744. Next base: position 1,639,875 of record CAVVGU010000001.1, on the reverse strand, counting down.
GGCTCCCGTGTGGGGGCTGGTGCGCTCGGTTCAGTCTGAGCATCCCGATCGCGTGGTGCTCGTCGACATGGACGGGGAGGATGCCTCGTTTGGAGCATTGGCCGCAGCGCTCGCAAGCGGCGAGTCGCAGGTGGCGATTCGGGAGGGCAGTCTGCTGGGCCCGCGCCTGGCGCGCTTGCCCACCTCCGCGCTGTCGGATGGTGGCGCGCGGGGCCTCGCTGCGGTTGATCCCGACGGCACGGTCCTGATCACCGGCGCCACCGGCGGCCTCGGGGCGGTCCTCGCCGAGCACCTCGTGGTGGAGCACGGCGTGAGGCACCTGTTGCTCGCGAGCCGTCGCGGGGCTCAGGCGCAGGGCGCGGAGGAGCTTGTGGCGGAGCTCGAGCGGTTGGGAGCCAAGGTGGAGATCGCCACGTGTGACGTGGCTGAGCGCGAGCAGGTGCGCGCGCTGCTCGATTCGCTGCCCCCCGCGCATCCGCTAACCGCGGTCGTGCACGCCGCGGGGGTTCTCGATGACGGGGTGCTCGAGTCGCTGAGTGCGGAGGGGCTCGAGCGGGTGCTCGCCCCCAAGGTCGACGGGGCGTGGCATCTGCACGAGTTGACCAGTGCCATGGGGCTCGCGGCGTTCGTGTTGTTCTCGTCGGTCGCGGGCACCGTGGGCACCGCGGGCCAGGCCAACTATGCGGCCGCAAACGCCTTCCTCGACGCGCTCGCCGCGTACCGCCGCGCGCGGGGCCTCCCGGTGACGTCGCTGGCGTGGGGGCCGTGGGCCCAGGGGGCCGGGATGGCGGGCGGTCTCGGCGCGGCCGATCTGTCGCGGTTGGCCCGCTCGGGGATCGCGGTGCTGTCTGTCGAGGAGGGCCTCGCGCTGTTCGACGGCGCCGTGGCCGCGGATCGTGCGGTGGTACTCCCGCTGCGTCTCGATACCGCGGCGTTGCGCGCCCAGGCCGAGGAGGGGCTGTTGGCGGGGGTTTTGCGGGGCCTGGTTCGCGCTCCAGCCCGGCGGGCGCGGGGGGCGAGTGGCTCGCTCGCTCGCCGTCTGGCGGGGGTCGCCGAGGATGAGCGTGGGGGCGTGCTGTTGGAGGTGGTCCGAGGGGAGGTGGCGACCGTGCTGGGGCACACCTCCGCCGGGGCGATCGCGGCGCAGCGGCCGTTGAAAGAGGTGGGGTTCGATTCGTTGATGGCGGTGGAGTTGCGTAACCGTCTCAGCGGTGCGAGCGGGTTGCGTCTGCCGACCACGCTGGTGTTCGACTACCCCACCCCGGAGGCGCTCGCGGGGTACCTGTTGGGGGAGATCCTGGGCGCGGTGCCGAGCGCGTCCGGGCTCAGCGCTGGGGGCTCGAGCACGCCGTCGGTGTCGCTTGCGCCGAGTGAGGATCCGGTTGCGATTGTGGGGATGAGCTGCCGCTATCCGGGTGGTGTGAGCTCTGCGGGGGAGCTGTGGGAGTTGGTGGTGGGTGGGGGGGATGCGATCGCGCCGTTCCCGGAGGATCGGGGGTGGGATTTGGAGGGGTTGTATAGCCCCGATCCCGATGTTCCGGGTACGTGCTCGACGCGCGAGGGTGGCTTCTTGGCCGATGCGGGGGGGTTCGACGCGGCGTTCTTCGGGATCGGTCCGCGGGAGGCACTCGCGATGGACCCCCACCAGCGTCTGCTCCTGGAAGCCACGTGGGAGGCCGTGGAAGACGCGGGGATCGACCCCGCCACCCTACGCGGCACCCAGACCGGAGTATTTGCAGGCGTCAGCGCCATGGATTTTGGGGCCGGGTTGTGGGCTGCGCCGCGGGGGCAGGAGAGTCTGGCGGGTTACTGGTTGACGGGTAGCGCGGGGAGTGTGGTTTCGGGGCGGGTCTCCTATGTGCTGGGGTTGGAGGGCCCGTCGGTGTCGGTCGATACGGCGTGCTCCTCATCGCTGGTCTCGTTGCATCTCGCCTGTCAGGCGCTCCACGCCGGCGAGTGCGCGCTCGCACTCGCGGGTGGAGTCACAGTCCACGATTCGCCGGGGTTGTTTGTGCAGTTCAGTTCGCAGCGTGGTTTGGCGGGGGATGGGCGTTGTAAGGCGTTTGCGGATGCGGCGGATGGTGTGGGTTGGGGTGAGGGTGTGGGGGTGTTGGTGTTGGAGCGTTTGTCGGATGCGCGGCGTGGTGGGCGTCGGGTGTTGGGGTTGGTGCGTGGTAGTGCGGTGAATCAGGATGGTGCGAGTAATGGTTTGACGGCTCCGAATGGGCCTTCGCAGCAGCGTGTGATTGAGCAGGCGTTGGCGCGGGCGGGGTTGTCGGTGGGGGAGGTCGATGCGGTTGAGGGGCATGGGACGGGTACTGCGTTGGGTGATCCGATTGAGGCGAATGCGTTGTTTGGGACTTATGGGCGGGGGCGTTCGGCGGAGCGTCCGTTGTGGTTGGGGTCGGTGAAGTCGAATATTGGGCATACGGTCGCGGCGGCGGGTGTGGCGGGTGTGATCAAGATGGTGCAGGCGATGCGTTATGGGGTGTTGCCGCGGACGTTGCATGTGGATCGTCCTTCGCGCAATGTCGATTGGTCGAGTGGTGCGGTGGCGTTGTTGACGCAGGAGCGTCCGTGGCCGCGTAATGGGCGTCCGCGGCGTGCGGGTGTGTCGTCGTTCGCGATCAGTGGCACGAACGCACACGTGATCCTCGAGGAAGCGCCACCGATGGAGTTGGCCGCCCCGGCGGCCGCGAGCGGACCGGGTGGCGGGGAGCGAACCGATGTCCGCTGATGAGTCGATGGCCGGTGGTGAATCGGTGGCCGGTGGTGAACCGGTGGTAGGTGGTGAGCTGGTGGATGACGCGGGTGGTGCGGGGAGGGCTGCGCGTGGGGGTGTGGTGGCGTGGGTGGTCTCTGGGAAGGGTGAGGGTGCGTTGCGTGAGCAGGCGGGGCGTCTGTTTGAGCGTGTTGCGGGGGATCCCGATGTGGGTGTGGTGGATGTGGGGTATTCGTTGCTGGCGCGCCCGGTTTTTGAGGAGCGCGCGGTGCTGTGGGGGGAGAGTCGTGAGGAGTTACTGGGCGGGCTGGGGCGTTTGGCGGGGGGTGAGTTGGGGCCTGGGGTGGTGCGGGGTGTTGCGGGTAGTGCGGGTGGGGGGCTTGCGTTTTTGTTTACCGGTCAGGGTGCGCAGCGGGTGGGGATGGGTGCTGAGTTGTATGGGGCGTTTCCTGTGTTCGCGGGGGCGTTTGATGAGGTGTGTGGGTATTTAGATGGGTTGCTGGGGTGTTCTTTGCGGGGGGTTGTGTTCGGTGTGGGTGTGGGTGACGGTGATGGTGTGGGTGTGGGTGTGGGTGTGGGTGTGGGTGTGGGTGTGGGTGTGGGTGTGGGTGTGGGTGTGGGTGTGGGTGTGGGTGTGGGTGTGGGTGTGGGTGTGGGTTTGTTGGATGAGACGGTGTTTACGCAGTGTGGGTTGTTTGCGTTGGAGGTGGCGTTGGCGCGGCTTGTGGAGAGTTGGGGGGTGCGCGCGGATTTTGTTGGGGGGCATTCGGTGGGGGAGCTTGTGGCGGCGTTTGTGGCGGGGGTGTTTTCGCTTGAGGATGCGTGTCGTTTGGTAGCGGCGCGGGGTCGTTTGATGGGTGGTTTGCCGGGGGGTGGGGCGATGGTCGCGATTGGGGTGTCTGAGGGGGAGGTGTTGGAGTCGTTTGTGGGGGTGGATGGTTGGGAGGGGCGTGTGGCGGTGGCTGCGGTGAATGCTCCTGGTTCGGTGGTGGTGTCGGGGGATGAGGATGTGGTGTTGGGGTTGGCGGGGTTGTGGGAGGCGCGGGGTGTGCGGGTGAAGCGGTTGCGGGTTTCGCATGCGTTTCATTCGCCGCGGATGGATGGGATGTTGGAGGAGTTTCGGGAGGTCGCGGAGGGTGTGGTGTTCGGTGAGCCGCGGATTCCGGTGGTGTCGAATGTGACGGGTGGGGTGGTTGCTGCTGGGGAGTTGTGTAGTGCGGGGTATTGGGTGCGGCATGTGCGTGAGACGGTGCGTTTTGGGGATGGGGTGCGGTGGTTGTGGGGGCAGGGTGTGCGGGGTTTCTTGGAGCTCGGCCCGGATGGGGTGTTGAGCGCGATGGTCGAAGCGTGCGTGCAGGAGGACGCTGAGACGGGAACGGGAGCCGGGGCGGGCGCGGGGGCTGGCGTTGCCGGCGCAATCGCCAGCGGTGAGGCCGGTGGTGCGGGAGCGCTTGTGGCGGTGCCGGTGTTGCGCGCCGATCGGGGGGAGGTAGCGGCGTTACTTGCTGCGCTCGGGAGTGTGTGGGTGGCCGGTCGCGATGTCGCGTGGGCAGAGCTATTCACGGGGAGGGGCGCACAGCGCGTGGATCTCCCCACGTACGCATTCCAACGCGAGCACTACTGGCTACAGGCAGGTCAACGTGGCGGGGGCGACCCGGCTGCGATCGGCCAGGCGGCGGCGGGTCACCCGCTGCTGGGAGCGGCTGTCGCGATGGCCGACGCCGAGGGGTGTCTGTTTACGAGCAGGCTCTCGCTGCAGGAGTACCCGTGGCTCGCAGACCACGTGGTGATGGGTGAGGTCGTCGTTCCGGGGACGGCCTTTGTGGAGGTCGCGCTACACGTCGCGGGTCAGCTGGAGTGCGATCTCGTGGAGGAGCTCGTGATGGAGTCTCCGTTGGTGCTCTCCGAGCGTGGTGCGGTGCGCTTGCAGGTCGCAGTGGAGGATCCCGACGGGAGGGGCAGCCGCGTGGTGAAGATCTTCTCGCGCCCCGAGGACAAGGTCGCGGACGGCGTGGATACCGCGGGGGCGTGGACCCGTCACGCGAGTGGCGTGCTGGGGCGCGCCGCGGCGGCATCGCCGCAGGAGGAGATCGCGCGGCTGGGGGCGGCGGCGCTTGCGGACGGTGTGTGGCCGCCGGCGGGGACGGTTGCAGTCGCTGTGGAGGACTTCTATGCAGAGATGGCCGCGATCGGCTTTGAGTATGGGCCGGCGTTTCACGGTGTGCAGGCGGTGTGGCGGCGCGGCGAGGAGTTGTTCGTGGAGTCCTCGCTGCCGAGTCGCGAGCAACTGAGCGCTGCGGGCTACGGGCTGCATCCAGCGCTCTTCGACGCTGCGATCCAGCCGATGGCTCCGGGGTTGAACAGCGGCGTGGGAGATGGGGATGTGCTGCGCCTGCCGTTTGCGTTCAACGGCGTGCGCTTACACGCGGGGGGCTCCTCGACGCTGCGTGTGCACCTGGCCCAGGTGGGTACCGAGGCGACCTCGATGGTGGCGGTCGATGAGGGTGGGGCGCTGGTCGCCACGATGCGCTCGGTGGTCCTGAGGGCGATCTCCCGGGAGCAGCTGGCCCACGCCGGGAGTGGGCATCGGGAGTCGCTGTTGCGCCTCGATTGGAGCGAGCCCGCGGTGGCGTCTACGGGTACTGCGCCGGAGGCCGTGGACGGGTGGGTGTTGTTGGGCGATGGGCAGACGCGTTTTGCCAGGAGCCTGCGCGCGAGCGGGGGGTGTCGCGAGTATCGGGACTTGGACTCGCTGTGCGAGGCGGTGGACAGCGGTGGGGGGGTGCCCGAAGTGGTGCTCGTGGATTGCGAGCGCGAGGAGCTCGCATACGGCGGCGCAGATGCGGCGCCCGCTGGGGGGGTGGCGGGGGCTGCGCACGTGCTCGGGCGGAGTGCACTGGCTCTGGTGCAGGCGTGGCTCGCGGATGAGCGGTTTGCGGGCGCGCGCCTGGTGCTGGTGACAAGGGGGGCGGTGGGGGCGTGCGCGGGAGAGGGCGTGCCGGGCTTGGCACAGGCGCCGCTGTGGGGGCTGGTGCGTTCGGTGCAGTCCGAGCATCCCGGTCGGGTGGTGCTCGTCGATTGGGATGGCGCAGATGAGTCGATCGCGGCACTGGCCACGGCGGTGACGGGCGATGAGCCCCAGGTGGCGCTCCGCGATAGTCGCGTACTCGTTCCGCGCCTGACGCGGCTGCCCGAGCGGGCGCCGGGTGGAGGTGCGGACGCTCCCGGCGGTGGCGAGCCGATCGCCGCCGGCGGGGGTGGGCTGTTCGCCGGGACCGATGGCAATGGCACGGTGTTGGTCACCGGCGGCACCGGTGGATTGGGCGCGATCGTGGCGCGGCATCTGGTCGCGGCGCACGGCGCGCGCCGGCTGCTGCTGGCCAGTCGCCGTGGTGGTGAATCCCCGGGGGCGGAGGCACTCGCGCAGGAGTTGGCCGCACTCGGTGCGCAGGTGCGGATCGTGGCCTGCGATGTGGCCGACCGCGAGCAGGTTCAGGTGCTGCTCGATGCTCTCCCAGAGGAGCACCCACTGACCGCTGTCGTGCACGCTGCGGGGGTGCTCGCTGACGGTGTGGTCGAGTCGTTGAGTGGCGAGGAGCTCGATCGGGTGCTGGCGCCGAAGGTAGACGGGGCGTGGCATCTGCACGAGTTGACCCGCGAGATGGAGCTGGGGGCGTTTGTGTTGTTCTCGTCGGTTGCGGGCACGGTGGGTGGCGCGGGGCAGGGCAACTACGCGGCGGCGAACGCGTTCCTCGACGGTCTTTCCTTGCAGCGCCGCGCCGAGGGGTTGCGCGGCGTGTCGCTGGCCTGGGGGCCGTGGACACAGACTGCCGGGATGGTTGGGCGACTTGCCCAGGCGGATATCGCCCGGATGACGCGCGCGGGCTGGAGGGGGCTGTCTGTCGAGGAAGGCCTCGAGCTGTTCGACGCCGCGCTGCTCGCCACGGAGGCGGTGGTTCATCCGGTCCGTCTCGACCTCCCGGCGTTGCGCGCCCAGGCTGAGGATGGGCCGGTGCCTGCGGTGTTGCGCGGTCTGCTGCGTGGCGGCTCGCGCCGAGTGGCCAGGGCGAGTGGCTCGCTCGCTCGTCGCCTCGCGGGGATGCCCGAGGATGAGCGTGGGGGCGTGCTGTTGGAGGTGGTGCGCGGGGAGGTGGCGACCGTGCTGGGTTACGCCTCGGCAGATCCGATCGGCGCGCAGCGGCCGTTGAAAGAGCTCGGGTTCGATTCGTTGATGGCGGTGGAGTTGCGTAACCGTCTCAGCGGTGCGAGCGGGTTGCGTCTGCCGACCACGCTGGTGTTCGACTATCCCACGCCGGAGGCGCTCGCGGAGTATCTGCTGCGCGAGCTCACGGGTGCCCAGCAGGCTGTCGTCGCGAGCACGCTGTCGGTGTCGCTTGCGCCGAGTGAGGATCCGGTTGCGATTGTGGGGATGAGCTGCCGCTATCCGGGTGGTGTGAGCTCTGCGGGGGAGCTGTGGGAGTTGGTGGTGGGTGGGGGGGATGCGATCGCGCCGTTCCCGGAGGATCGGGGGTGGGATTTGGAGGGGTTGTATAGCCCCGATCCCGATGTTCCGGGTACGTGCTCGACGCACGAGGGTGGCTTCTTGGCCGATGCGGGGGGGTTCGACGCGGCGTTCTTCGGGATCGGCCCGCGGGAGGCACTCGCGATGGACCCCCACCAGCGTCTGCTCCTGGAAGCCACGTGGGAGGCCGTGGAAGACGCGGGGATCGACCCCGTCACCCTACGCGGCACCCAGACCGGCGTGTTCGCGGGAGTCAGCGGGGCGGGCTTTGGGGCCGGGTTGTGGGCTGCGCCGCGGGGGCAGGAGAGTCTGGCGGGTTACTGGTTGACGGGTAGCGCGGGGAGTGTGGTTTCGGGGCGGGTCTCCTATGTGCTGGGGTTGGAGGGCCCGTCGGTGTCGGTCGATACGGCGTGCTCCTCGTCGCTGGTCTCGTTGCATCTGGCGTGCCAGGCGTTGCGTGGGGGGGAGTGTTCGATGGCGCTGGCGGGCGGCGTGACGGTGTTGGATTCGCCGGGGTTGTTTGTGCAGTTCAGTTCGCAGCGTGGTTTGGCGGGGGATGGGCGTTGTAAGGCGTTTGCGGATGCGGCGGATGGTGTGGGTTGGGGTGAGGGTGTGGGGGTGTTGGTGTTGGAGCGTTTGTCGGATGCGCGGCGTGGTGGGCGTCGGGTGTTGGGGTTGGTGCGTGGTAGTGCGGTGAATCAGGATGGTGCGAGTAATGGTTTGACGGCTCCGAATGGGCCTTCGCAGCAGCGTGTGATTGAGCAGGCGTTGGCGCGGGCGGGGTTGTCGGTGGGGGAGGTCGATGCGGTTGAGGGGCATGGGACGGGTACTGCGTTGGGTGATCCGATTGAGGCGAATGCGTTGTTTGGGACTTATGGGCGGGGGCGTTCGGCGGAGCGTCCGTTGTGGTTGGGGTCGGTGAAGTCGAATATTGGGCATACGGTCGCGGCGGCGGGTGTGGCGGGTGTGATCAAGATGGTGCAGGCGATGCGTTATGGGGTGTTGCCGCGGACGTTGCATGTGGATCGTCCTTCGCGCAATGTCGATTGGTCGAGTGGTGCGGTGGCGTTGTTGACGCAGGAGCGTCCGTGGCCGCGTAATGGGCGTCCGCGGCGTGCGGGTGTGTCGTCGTTCGCGATCAGTGGCACGAACGCACACGTGATTCTCGAGGAAGCGCCACTGGTAGAGCCGGTGGTACCGGTGGCTGGTGGTGAGTTGGTGGCGGGTGGCGAGCTTGTGGTGGGTAGTGAAGCGGTGGCGGGGGGTGCGCCGCGTGGGGGTGTGGTGGCGTGGGTGGTCTCTGGGAAGGGTGAGGGTGCGTTGCGTGAGCAGGCGGGGCGTCTGTTTGAGCGTGTTGCGGGGGATCCCGATGTGGGTGTGGTGGATGTGGGGTATTCGTTGCTGGCGCGCCCGGTTTTTGAGGAGCGCGCGGTGCTGTGGGGGGAGAGTCGTGAGGAGTTGTTGGAGGGGTTGGGGCGTTTGGCGGGGGGTGGGTTGGGGCCTGGGGTGGTGCGGGGTGTTGCGGGTAGTGCTGGTGGGGGGCTTGCGTTTTTGTTTACCGGTCAGGGTGCGCAGCGGGTGGGGATGGGTGCTGAGTTGTATGGGGCGTTTCCTGTGTTCGCGGGGGCGTTTGATGAGGTGTGTGGGTATTTAGATGGGTTGCTGGGGTGTTCTTTGCGGGGGGTTGTGTTCGGTGAGGGTGACGGTGACGGTGTGGGTGTGGGTGTGGGTGTGAGTGTGGGGATGGGTGGTGGTGTGGGTGGGGGTTTGTTGGATGAGACGGTGTTTACGCAGTGTGGGTTGTTTGCGTTGGAGGTGGCGTTGGCGCGGCTTGTGGAGAGTTGGGGGGTGCGCGCGGATTTTGTTGGGGGGCATTCGGTGGGGGAGCTTGTGGCGGCGTTTGTGGCGGGGGTGTTTTCGCTTGAGGATGCGTGTCGTTTGGTAGCGGCGCGGGGTCGTTTGATGGGTGGTTTGCCGGGGGGTGGGGCGATGGTCGCGATTGGGGTGTCTGAGGGGGAGGTGTTGGAGTCGTTTGGGGGGGTTGAGGGTTGGGAGGGGCGTGTGGCGGTGGCTGCGGTGAATGCTCCTGGTTCGGTGGTGGTGTCGGGGGATGAGGATGTGGTGTTGGGGTTGGCGGGGTTGTGGGAGGCGCGGGGTGTGCGGGTGAAGCGGTTGCGGGTTTCGCATGCGTTTCATTCGCCGCGGATGGATGGGATGTTGGAGGAGTTTCGTGGTGTCGTTGAGGGTGTGGTGTTCGGTGAGCCGCGGATTCCGGTGGTGTCGAATGTGACGGGTGGGGTGGTTGCTGCTGGGGAGTTGTGTAGTGCGGGGTATTGGGTGCGGCATGTGCGTGAGACGGTGCGTTTTGGGGATGGGGTGCGGTGGTTGTGGGGGCAGGGTGTGCGGGGTTTCTTGGAGCTCGGCCCGGATGGGGTGTTGAGCGCGATGGTCGAAGCGTGCGTGCAGGAGGACGCCGAGGCAGGAGCGGGGGCGGGGGCTGGGGCTGGGGTTGCCGGCGCGATCGCCGACGGTGAGGCCGGTGGTGATGGGGCGCTTGTGGCGGTGCCGGTGTTGCGCGCCGATCGGGGGGAGGTGGCGGCGTTACTCGCTGCGCTCGGGAGTGTGTGGGTGGCCGGTCGCGATGTCGCGTGGGCAGAGCTCTTCACGGGTACGGGCGCCCGCCATGTCGATCTCCCCACATACGCGTTCCAACGCGAGCGCTACTGGCTACAGCCCGCTCCGGGTGTGGGGCGGGAGTCGTTTGCTCTAGGGGCAGGTATGGGCGGCTATCCCCTGCTGGACGGTGTGGTGGCGTTGGCGGAGGGTGAGGGGTCGCTGTTTGGAGGCAGGTTGTCGGCTACGGCGCCCGCGTGGCTTGCCGACCACGTCGTGATGGGCAGCGTGGTGGTTCCGGGGACGGCCTTCGTGGAGGTCGCGCTGCGGGTCGCGGGCGAGCTCGAGTGCGATCTGGTGCAGGAGCTCGTAATGGAGTCTCCACTGGTGCTCTCAGAGGGCGGGGTTGTGCAACTGCAGGTCGCTGTGGAGGCTCCGGATGAGCTGGGTCGGCGGCCTGTGAAGATCTACTCGTGCGCTGAGGACGCGCCCGCGGGCGGTGCGGCGGGCGCGGTGTGGACCCGTCATGCCAGTGGGGTGCTGGCCTGCGCGTCGGATGGCTCGGCGGCGCAGGAGGCGTTGCGGGAGCGGGCGGCGGGCCTTGCGGGTGAGGTTTGGCCTCCGCGGGGGGCGGTGGCGGTGGATGTCGATGAGTTCTATGGGTTGATGGCCACGATCGGGTTTGAGTATGGCCCAGCGTTCATGGGGGTGCGCGAGGTGTGGAGGCGCGGCGATGAGTTGTTCGTCGAGTCCTCGCTACCGGAGTATGAGCAGGCGCAGGCGGTGAGTTACGGGATTCACCCCGCGTTGTTGGATGCGGCGATCCACGCGATGGCGCCCAGCTTGAATGGTCGCGAGGCGGGGAGTGGCGTTGGGGATGGTGAGGTGTTGCGTTTGCCGTTTGCGTTCAATGGCGTGCGGCTGCACGCTGGGGGAGCGTCGGCGTTGCGTGTGCACATGGTGCCGGCGGGTAGGGACGGGATTTCGATGGTGGCCGTCGACGGGAACGGGGCCCTGGTCGCGGCGATGGAGTCGCTTACGCTGAGGGCGATTTCGCGCGAGCAACTGGCGAGCGCGGGGGGTTCGTATCGGGAGTCGCTGTTTGGGATGGACTGGTCGGTACTCCCAGAAATCTCTGCCCGTTCTCAGGTCGGGGATGGCGAGTGGGTGCTGTTGGGTGCCGGGGGCGGCCCGGTCGCGGCGGGCTTGGGGCTTGGCGGTGTGTGTCGTGTGTTTGGGGATCCCGATTCATTGGGCGAGGCGGTGGGACGTGGCGATCTCGCGCCGCGGGCGGTGTTTGTGGATTGCGGTGTTGAGAGCCCCGGCGAGGGTGAGGGTGAGGCGTCCGCGGCTGGGGTTGCGCAGAGCGCTCGTGAGCTCGCGGGGCGCGTGCTGGCTCTGGTACAGAGGTGGATCGCTGAGGAGCGGCTCGGCGCCGCGCGGCTGGTGGTCTTGACGGGGAGCGCGGTGTGCACGTGTGCGGGAGAGGACGTGCGCGGTTTGGCGCAGGCCCCGGTGTGGGGGCTGGTGCGTGCGGTTCAAGCAGAGCACCCGGAGCGCGTGGTGCTCGTCGATCTGGATGGGCACGAGGCTTCGTTTGCGGTGTTGGCTGGGGCGCTGGCGAGCGATGAGCCGCAGCTGGCGATCCGCGAGGGCCGGGTGCTCGCTGCGCGTGTGGCGCGGCTGCCGGCGGGGGCGCCGGTGCCGGGAGTGCGCAGCGCTGACACACACGGTCTCGGCGCGCTCGATCGCGAGGGCACAGTCTTGATCACCGGGGGTACCGGTGCCTTGGGCGCGCTCGTGGCGAGGCATCTGGTTGTGGCTCACGGTGTGCGTCACCTGCTGTTGGTGGGTCGGCGGGGATTGGAGGCCGAGGGTGCGAGCGAGCTGGAGGCGGAGCTGGTCGCGCTCGGTGCTCAGGTGAGGATCGCGGCCTGCGACGTGGCCGACCTGGAGGGACTGCGGGCGTTGCTCGATGCGCTGGCGCCGGAGCATCCGCTCACAGCGGTGCTGCACGTTGCGGGGGTGCTCGCGGACGGCGTGGTCGAGTCGCTCGGGAGCGAGGGGCTCGACCGGGTGCTGGCGCCGAAGGTGGACGGGGCGATGAACCTGCACGAGCTGACTCGCGCGCTGGATCTGCGGGCGTTCGTGCTGTTCTCGTCTGTGGCGGGCATATTTGGCAGCGCGGGGCAGAGTAACTATGCGGCGGGGAACGCTTTTCTCGATGGTCTCGCGGGGTATCGCCGCGCGCGGGGCCTGCCGGCGACGTCGCTGGCGTGGGGGCCGTGGGCGCAGGCGGGTGGGATGAGTGGCGCGCTCGGGACGGGCGATCTGGCGCGCCTGGCGCGCGGGGGTGTGCTTGCGCTCTCCGCCGCGGAGGGCTTGGAGCTGTTGGACACGGGGTGCGCCGTCGATGCGGCGCTGATCGTCGCAGCGCGCCTGGATATCGCAGTCTTGCGGGCGCGGGCGCGGGCTGGGGATCTCCCCGCGCTGCTGAGTGACCTGGGCGGTGGGCGCGCGCGCGGTGCGGGAGTCCCGCCGCGGGGGTCCTTGGCGCGGCGGCTCGCCGGGGTGCCCGAGGCGGAGCGTGAGCGCGTGGTGTTGGAGCTCGTGCGCGCGCAGGCGGCGGCGGTGCTGGGGTACGGCTCGGCGGAGGCGATCCAGGCGGGTCGGGCGTTCAAAGAGCTCGGGTTCGACTCATTGGCGGCGGTGGAGTTGCGCAACCGGTTGCAGGCCGAAACCGGGTTGCGGCTAGCCAGCAGTGTTGTCTTTGATTATCCGACGCCCCTGGAGCTGGCGGGGTCTCTGCTGAGTGAGGTCGGCGAGGGGGCGGTTGCGCTCGCCGCGCCGGTGGCGGTGTCGGCGCGGCTCGATGAGCCGATCGCGATCGTGGGGATGAGCTGCCGGCTGCCCGGTGGTGTGGGCTCTCCGGAGGAGCTGTGGGAGCTGCTCAGCAGCGGCCGTGACGCGATTTCCGGGTTCCCGACCGACCGTGGCTGGGATCTGGAGGCGCTCTATGACCCCGATTGGAGTATCGCGGGGACCTGTTATGCGCGTGAGGGTGGGTTCCTCTATGACGCGGGTGATTTTGATCCCGGTTTCTTCGGGATCGGCCCCCGGGAGGCGCTCGCGATGGACCCGCAGCAGCGCCTGTTGCTGGAAGCCTGCTGGGAGGCGATCGAGTATGCGGGTATCGACTCGCGCTCGCTGCGGGGCACGCAGACGGGGGTGTTCGCGGGAGTTACCGCCTCCAGCTATGGGGCCGCGCTGGTCGATATGACCGCGGAGTCGGAGTATGAGAGTCTCGAGGGCTACCGCTTGACGGGTGGCATCGGCAGTGTGGTGTCGGGGCGTGTGGCTTATATGTTTGGGTTGGAGGGTCCCGCGGTTTCAGTCGATACGGCGTGCTCGTCATCGCTTGTGGCGATGCACCTCGCCAGCCAGGCGCTGCGCATGGGTGAATGCTCGCTCGCGCTGGCGGGCGGGGTGATGGTGATGTCAACCCCGAGCCTGTTCGTCGATTTCAGCCGCCAACGCGGTCTCGCGCCGGACGGACGGTGCAAGCCATTCGCCGACGCGGCCGATGGGACGGGTTGGAGCGAGGGCGTTGGTGTTGTGCTCCTGGAGCGGTTGGCGGACGCTCAGCGCAATGGGCATCTGGTGCTTGGCGTTGTGCGCGGGAGCGCGATCAATCAGGATGGCGCCAGCAATGGCCTGACGGCGCCGAACGGCCCCTCCCAACAGCGCGTGATCCAGCAGGCGTTGGCGAACGCTGGCCTGGGCCCGGCCGAGGTGGACGCGGTCGAGGGGCACGGTACGGGCACACGGCTCGGTGACCCGATCGAGGCGCAGGCGCTGCTGGCGACCTATGGGCAGGGACGCGCAGAGGACCGCCCGCTGTGGCTGGGGTCGATCAAGTCGAACATCGGTCACGCCACTTCGGCGGCGGGGGTGGCGAGCGTGATCAAGATGGTGTTGGCTCTCCAGCACGGATCGCTGCCCCGCACGTTGCACGTGGATCGGCCCTCCACCGAGGTGGACTGGTCCTCGGGCGCAGTGTCGCTGTTGACCGAGGAGGTCGCGTGGCCGCGTGGAGAGCGGCCCCGCCGTGCCGGGGTCTCGTCGTTTGGGATCAGCGGCACCAATGCGCACCTGATCCTCGAAGAGGCACCCGTTGTGGAGGTCCCCGCGACCGGTGCGGGTGAGGCCCCGGCCGCTCCGGAAAGTGTGCTCGGCGTCTTGCCGTGGGTTCTTTCGGGACACGGCGAGGAGGGTCTGCGTGCTCAGGCGGAGCGCCTCGGGGCCTTTGTAGAGGCGCGGCCCGACCTATCCGTGCAGGATGTCGGGCTTGCACTCGCGGGGCGTACGGGGTTGGAGAGCCGGGCGGTGGTCGTCGGTGGCGATCGTGAGGAGCTGCTCGGCGGTGTTACGGCGCTGGCGCACGGCGATTCGGCGGGTGGCGTTGTGCAGGGTGGCGGCGGCGGCGGGCGACTGGCGATCATGTTCACCGGCCAGGGGGCGCAGCGCGTGGGGATGGGCGCTGAGCTGTACAGGGCGTTTCCCGTATTCGCGAGCGCGTTTGACGAGGTGTGCATGTCGCTGGATGGGCATGTGGGCCGTTCGCTGCGCGGTGTCGTGCTCGAGGGGGAGGGAGACACCGCGAGTGTGCCAGTGGCTCGGGCTTTGCTGGATGAGACGCTGTTCACCCAGGCGGGTCTGTTTGCCTTTGAGGTGGCGCTCTTTCGGCTCATCGAGAGTTGGGGCGTGCGACCCGATTTCCTGATCGGTCACTCGGTTGGGGAGTTGGTGGCGGCCCATGTGGCGGGGGTGTTCTCGCTCGCGGATGCGTGTGGTTTGGTGGCGGCGCGGGGCCGGTTGATGGGTGGGCTGCCGGAGGGTGGGGCGATGGTCGCGATCGCGGCAAGCGAGGAGGAGGTGCTGGAGTCGGCCGCGGCGCTCGATCGCTGGCGGGAGCGGGTGGCGGTCGCCGCGGTGAATGCTCCGGGTTCGGTGGTGATCTCCGGCGATGAGGATGCGGTGGTGGAGTTGGCCGGCGTGTGGGAGGCGCGGGGTGCGCGGGTGAAGCGGCTGCGGGTCTCGCACGCGTTCCATTCACCCCGGATGGATGGGATGTTGGCGCAGTTCAGGGGCGCCGCTGAGGGAGTGGCGTTCAGTGAGCCGCGGATCCCGCTTGTGTCAAATCTGTCGGGCGGTCTGGTGGCGGGTGGAGAGCTGTGCACTCCCGAGTATTGGGTACGTCACGTGCGCGAGACCGTGCGGTTCGCCGATGGTGTGCAGTGGCTGTGGGGGGAGGGGGTGCGGAGCTTCCTGGAGCTTGGTCCGGATGGTGTGTTGAGCGCGCTGGTCGGCGAGTGTCTGGAGGGGCACGAGGCAGAGGGCGGGGTTGCTGGGGTCGAGCACGCGCAGGTAAGCCCCGCGGCAGGGGGGGTTTCCGAGGCTGCGCATCTGGATGCGGCACTGCGACAGGGAACAGCAACGGTCGTTGCGGTGCCGCTGTTGCGCTCAGATCAGCCGGAGGTGCGTTCGCTGTTTGGCGGGCTGGGTGGAGTGTGGGTGCGCGGTGTGGGTGTGGATTGGGGTGAGGTGTTCAAGGGGTCTGGCGCCGTGCCGGTGGGGTTGCCGTCGTACGCGTTTCAACGCGAGCGCTACTGGTTGGGCTCGGCGCGGGGTGTGGGCGATGTCGCGGCGGCGGGCCAGGAGCGTACGGCGCACCCGCTATTGGGCGCGGCGGTGGGCCTGGCGGACGGTGGGGGTTGGCTGTTCACTGGGCGGTTGTCGTTGGAGACGCACCCGTGGCTGGCCGATCATGCGGTGCTGGGTACGGTTCTGCTGCCTGCCACGGCGTTTGTAGAGTTGGCGTTGCACGCCGGTGGGCGGATCGGTTGCGCGCGGGTGCGGGAGCTCACGCTGCAGGCGCCGCTGGTGCTTGCAGAAGGGCAGAGTGTGCAACTCCAGGTGGTGGTCGAGGAGCCCGATGAGTCTGGTTGCGCGGCGATCGGTATCTATTCGCGCGCGGCGGCAGTCGGGGTGGGTGATAATTCCTCGCAGGGGGATTGGACTCAGCACGCTGATGGTGTGCTTGGCCAGAGTACGCCGGGTGTGGTGCAGGGCAGCGATGAGCTGGGTGGGGTGTGGCCGCCGGTTGACGCCGTGGGGGTCGATGTCGAGGGTGTGTATGACGGATTGGCGGGGGCGGGTCTCGAGTATGGCCCGGTGTTCCAGGGCTTGCGGGGTGTGTGGCGGCGTGGGCGGGAGATCTTTGCCGAGGTCGCCTTGGATGAGCGAGAGCGAGCGCGGGCTGAGTCCTTCGCCCTGCATCCGGCGCTGTTTGATGCGGCGTTGCACGCGGTCGCGACGGGTGCGTTGGCCGAGAGCGACGGAGGCCCACTGCTGCCGTTTGCGTGGAGCGGTGTGAGTCTGTATGCGGTGGGCGCGTCGGTGTTGCGGGTACGCCTGGCGCGGGAGGGTGAGAGCGAGCTGTCGCTGGTGGCCAGCGATGCGGCGGGCGGCGTCGTGGTAGCGGTCGATTCACTGGTCTCGCGCGAGGTTCCGCGCGCGGGGTTTGGCGGTCGGAGCGGGGGGCGTGGGGATGCGCTGTTTGGCCTGGAGTGGGCGCCGATCGCCGCGGGCGCGCAGGGGGGTGTGGAGGCACGGCCGCCGATGGGGGATGAGCCGGCCGGAGGCTGGGCGGTGGTGAGTGCCAGCGCGGGCGCTGTCGATGGTGGTTTGGTCGAGGGGTTGCGGGCCTGTGGTGTGGGTGGTGTGGATGGGAGCGAGCTGGGGGTGTTCGCGGACCTGGGGTCCCTGGGTGAGGCCGCGGGTGGGGAGCGGCTGGGCGTGGTGGTGCTCGATTGCACCGGTGGGACTGGGGTGGGTGTGGAGGCCGGGCGGGCGGGCGCGGGTGGCGGCGGGGACGTCGTGGGTGGCGTGCTGGAGGGTGTGGGGGGTGTGCTGGATGTGGTGCGGGGCCTGCTGGGCGACGAGCGTTATGGGCGCTCGCGGGTGGTGGTGCTAACGCGCGGTGCGGTCGGAGTTGGCGTTGAGGGTGTGGTGGATTTGGTGGGTGCCGGAGTGTGGGGGTTGGTGCGTTCGGTGGGGATGGAGCACCCGGGGCGGTTTGTGTTGGTCGACGTCGATGGACTCGAGTCTTCGTGGGGCGGTGTGGTGGGCGCCGTGGGGCTGGGTCAGGGGCAGGAGGCTCTCGAGCAGGTGGCGGTGCGGGGGGGCGAGCTGTTTGCGGGGCGGCTGGTGCGTGCGGGGAGTGATGCCGGATTGGCGGTGGGGCGCGGTGCAGGAGTCGGGGCGGATGGCGGGATCTGTGGAGCCGACGGTGGGTGGCAGCTGGAGGTGATCGGCGAACGGGGCGTGTTGGAGGATCTCGGTGTGGTGAGCGGGGGGGCGGTGGGTGTCACTGAGCTCGGTGTGGGTGAGGTGCGTGTGGGGGTCCGGGCGGCGGGGGTGAATTTCCGGGATGTGCTGGTGGCGCTGGGGATGTATCCGGGTGGGGGTTCGGTGGGGGGCGAGGGTGCGGGTGTGGTGTTGGAGGTGGGCCCGGGGGTGGAGGAGTTCGCGGTGGGGGATCGGGTGATGGGCCTGTTCGAAGGGGCGTTTGGGTCGGTCGCGGTGGCGGATTGTCGTCTGCTTGTGCGGGTTCCGCGGGGGTGGTCGTTCGCGCGGGCGGCGTCGGTGCCGATTGTGTATTTGACGGCGTACTACGGGCTGGTTGATTTGGCGGGGGTGCGGGGTGGTGAGCGGCTGTTGGTGCATGCGGCGGCGGGTGGTGTGGGGATCGCGGCGGTGCAGCTCGCGCGGCATTTGGGGCTTGAGGTGTTTGGGACTGCGAGTGAGGGTAAGTGGGGTGTGCTTGCGGGGATGGGGTTGGATGAGGGGCATATTGCGTCTTCGCGGACGCTCGAGTTTGGGGAGCGTTTCGCGGCGGGGGGTGGTGTGGATGTTGTGTTGAACTCGCTGGCGGGCGAGTTCGTGGATGTCTCGCTGGGGCTGCTGGGCGCGGGCGGGCGCTTCCTGGAGATGGGCAAGACCGACGTCCGCGACACAGAGCAGATCGCCGAGTTGGCCCCCGGCGTGAGCTACCAGGCGTTCGATCTGCTGGAGGCTGACCCCGGGCGTATCCAACAGATGCTGGGAGAGCTGGTCGAGCTATTCGAGGGGGGTGTGCTCGAGGGGCTGCCGGTGCGGGTGTGGGATGCGCAGCGCGCGGTGGATGGGTTGCGGTTCATGAGCCAGGCGCGGCATGTGGGTAAGAACGTGCTGCGGCTGCCCGCACCGGCGCTCGATGGCGAGGGCACGGTGCTGATCACGGGCGGTACGGGTGGGCTTGGTGGACTGCTCGCACGACATCTGGTGGCCGAGCATGGGGTGCGGAGCCTCCTGCTTGCCAGCCGCAGCGGCCCGAGTGCAGACGGTGTGGGAGAGCTCGTGGGGGAGCTCGAGGGTCTGGGCGCGAGTGTGCGGGTGCAGGCGTGCGATGTCACCGATCGTCAACAGGTGCGGGAGCTGCTGCAGGGGGTGGACGCGCGGTCTCCGCTGGTCGCAGTGGTGCATACCGCGGGGGTGCTGGACGATGG
The DNA here is from genome assembly GCA_963747875.1 of uncultured Solirubrobacterales bacterium. GTDB lineage: Bacteria > Actinomycetota > Thermoleophilia > Solirubrobacterales > Solirubrobacteraceae > Palsa-744. The sequence goes on along the minus strand of CAVVGU010000001.1, from coordinate 1,621,409 downwards.
GTTGGTGGAGTCGCTCACGACCGAGCGGCTGGGGGGCGTGCTGGCGCCGAAGGTGGCGGGTGCGTGGCACCTGCACGAGTTGACCGAGGGGCTCGATCTGCGGGCGTTCGTGCTGTTCTCCTCGGTCGCGGGCACGCTCGGCTCCGCGGGGCAGGCCGCTTATGCGGCGGGGAACGCGTTCCTCGACGGCCTGGCCTCCTACCGGCGCGCCCGGGGGCTTGTGGGCAACTCTTTGGCGTGGGGCCCCTGGGCGCAGGCGGGAATGGCGGGGCGGCTGGGAGAGGGCCACCGCGCGCGGCTGGCGCGCGCGGGTATGCGGGAGCTCTCCGCACACGAGGGGCTGGGCCTACTCGATGCTGCGTGGGAGCTCGACCGCGCGCAGCTGCTTGCGGTCGGCCTCGATATGGGGTCGTTGCGTGCGCTTGCGAGGGACGGGGGGCTGCCCACGATATTCGCCGACCTGGTGGGCCTCCCGGAGCGCTCCGGGCGCAGGCGGGCGGCGCGCGGGAGTGGATCTTTGGCGGGACGGCTTGCGGCACTGGAGGAGAGCGAGCGTGAGCATGCGGTGGTCGAGCTCGTGCGCGAGCACGCGGCGGCGGTGCTGGGGCACGCGGCCCCCGACAGAGTTGACCCGCAGCGCTCATTCAAAGATCTCGGGTTCGATTCGCTCGCCGCGGTCGAGCTACGCAACCGGCTCGCTTCCGAGAGCGGCGTGCGGCTGCCGGCGACGGTGGTGTTCGATCACCCGACGCCAAGGGCGCTGGCTGCGTTTCTGGTAGGGGAGGCGTTGGGCGAGCGTGCGGCGGTGGCGCTCCCGGCGCGCATGAGCGCCTCGCACGAGCCGATCGCGGTGGTGGGGGTGAGCTGCCGCTTCCCCGGTGGCGTGGGTTCCGCGGCGCAGCTGTGGGAGCTGGTGGCCAACGGCGGGGATGCGGTCGGCGGCTTCCCGGTTGACCGGGGCTGGGATCTGGAGAGGCTGTATGACCCCGACACGAGGCGCCCTGGCAGCAGCTATACCCGCGAGGGAGGCTTCTTGGAGGGCGTGGGCGAGTTCGACGCGGCGTTCTTCGGCATCAGCCCGCGGGAGGCGCTGGCGATGGACCCCCAGCAGCGGCTGTTGCTGGAGGTCTGCTGGGAGACGATCGCGGGCGCGGGGATCGATCCGGCCAGGTTGCGGGGTACACCCACGGGGGTGTTCGCGGGTGTTACCTCCAGTGGCTACGGCGCGGGGGGCGATGGCAGCGGCGATGGCGTTGAGGGGTACATGTTGACGGGCACTATCGGGAGTGTGGTCTCGGGTCGAGTGGCTTATACATTCGGGCTCGAGGGCCCCGCGGTTTCGGTCGATACGGCGTGTTCCTCTTCGCTGGTGGCGTTGCATCTGGCGGCGAGCGCGTTACGTCAGGGCGAATGCTCGCTGGCGCTCGCGGGTGGTGTGAGCGTGATGGCGACCCCCTGGCTGTTCGTCGAGTTCAGCCGTCAGGGTGGCCTTGCGGCGGATGGGCGCTGCAAGTCCTTTAGCGACGGCGCGGACGGGACGGGGTGGAGTGAGGGTGTGGGGGTGGTCTTGTTGGAGCGCCTCTCCGACGCGCAGCGCAACGGGCGTGAGATCCTCGGGGTACTACGTGGGAGTGCGGTCAACCAGGACGGTGCGAGTAATGGGTTAACGGCGCCCAACGGACCCTCCCAGCAGCGTGTGATTTTACAAGCGCTCGCGAACGCGGGGCTCGCGCCGGGGGAGGTCGATGTGGTCGAGGCGCACGGGACCGGCACCACGCTCGGCGACCCGATCGAGGCGCAGGCGTTGTTGGCCACCTATGGGCAGGAGCGCCCGGAGGGCTCGCCGTTGTGGTTGGGGTCGATCAAGTCGAATATCGGACACGCGGCGGCGGCGGCGGGGATCGCGGGTGTGATCAAGGTGCTGATGGCCTTCCAGCACGAATTGCTGCCTCGCACGCTGCACGTTGATCGCCCGACGACGCAGGTCGATTGGGATGCGGGTGCTGTTTCGCTGCTGCGCGAGGAGCGGTCGTGGCGCGCGAATGGTAAGCCGCGCCGGGCGGGCGTCTCGTCGTTTGGGATCAGTGGCACCAACGCGCATGTGATCCTCGAAGAGGCACCCCAACGGCAACCGCCACTCACAGATGGACCAACGGGTGGGGTGGGGGACACAGGTGCCGTGCAGAATGGCGCCGCGGCCACGGCGCGCACCCCGGCCGCCACAGAGAGCGTGCTGGGCAGCGATCTGCTGCCGTGGGTGCTCTCGGGCCGCGGTGTGGATGGCCTCCGCACGCAGGGGGAGCGCCTGAGTGAGTTTCTCTCGGAGTCCGAGAGCGCGGCGGCGGCAGATGTCGCGCTCTCGCTCACAGGCCGCCCGATGCTCGAGGATCGCGCGGTGTTACTTGGTGAGAGTCGCGAGCAGCTGCTGGGTGCTCTGGGGGCGTTGCTCGCTGGTGAGCCGGCGGGGAGTGTGTTGAGTGGTAGCGCGGCGCTGGCCGGTGGTGGGGTTGTGTTCCTATTTCCGGGACAGGGTTCGCAGTGGGAGGGGATGGCGGTTGAGCTGTTGGAGTGTTCGGAGGTGTTTGCGCGGCTGGTGGGGGAGTGTGGGGATGCGCTCGAGCCGTTCGTGGGGTGGCGTGTGGAGGATGTCCTGCGCGGGGTGCCGGGCGCGCCGGGGTTGGGGCGGGTGGATGTGGTGCAGCCGGTGCTGTTTGCGGTCATGGTGTCGTTGGCGGGGTTGTGGGGAGCGTGTGGTGTACGTCCGGCCGTGGTGGTGGGTCACTCGCAGGGGGAGATCGCGGCGGCGTGTGTGGCGGGTGGTTTGACGTTGGCGGATGCCGCGCGGGTGGTTGCGCTGCGCAGTCGGGTGCTGGCCGGTTTGGCGGGTCGCGGGGGGATGGTGTCGGTGGCGCTCGGGGTGGAGGGTGTCGAAGGGTTGGTGGAAGGTCTTGGGGGACGCGTGGGGGTCGCGGCGGTGAACGGTCCCGCTTCGGTGGTGGTCTCTGGTGATGTTGAGGCGTTGGGGGAGTTGTTGGTGTTGTGTGAGGCGCGTGGTGTGCGCGCGCGCAGGATCGAGGTGGATTATGCGGCGCATTCGGCGCAGGTGGAGGCTGTGCGGGAGGAGTTGTTGGAGGGCTGCGCGGGGATTGTGCCGCGTGCGGGTGAGGTTCCATTTTATTCAACGGTTGTCGATGGCTTGGTGAGTACCGCTGAGTTGGACGGGGAGTATTGGTATCGCAATTTGCGTGAGAGGGTGCGGTTTGAGGAGGCGACGCGGGCGTTGTTGGGGGCTGGGAGGCGTGTGTTCTTGGAGGTGAGCCCGCACCCGGTGTTGATGGTCGGTCTGCGGGAGACGATTGAGCGGATCGATGAGGAGCGCGGTGGGGAGGCCGCGGGAGGTTCGGATCGGTTGGCGGGGGCGCCGGTTGGGGTGGTCGGTTCGCTGCGTCGTGGTGAGGGGGGTCCGCGACGGTTCTTGGCGTCTGCCGCCGAAGCGTGGGTGCACGGTGCGGAGGTCGATTGGGGTGTGTTGGTTGCAGGGCGCGGGGCGCGGAGGGTCGCGCTGCCGCCGTATGCGTTTCAGCGTGAGCGCTACTGGCTGCACAGCGGGGGCGCTGGCGCTGGGGATGTGGGCGCAGTGGGACTGGGCGCGGCGGGGCACCCGTTGCTCGGCGCCGCGGTGGCGGCGGCCGACGGGGAGCGGTGGCTGCTCACCGGCCGCCTGGGGCTCGATGCGCAGCCGTGGCTTGCCGACCACGCGGTGCTGGGGACGGTGCTGCTGGCGGGCACCGCGTTTGTCGAGTTGGCGCTGTACGCGGGGGCGCAGCTTGGCTGCGAGGAGCTCAGCGAGCTGACCCTGCAGGCGCCCCTGCTGCTCGCGGAGGGGCAGGGTGCGCAGCTGCAGGTGGTGGTGGGTGAGCCCGACGAGCTGGGGTGCAGAACGGTTGGCGTGTATTCCCGCTTGGAGCGCGCGACGGTCGAAGATATCTGGGGCGGGGAGGAGTGGGTACGCAATGCCGCGGGGGTGCTGGCGCCCGTGGAGGCGGGGGCGCGCGTGCGCGCAGAGCTCGAGGCGGCGTCGCTCGGGGCAACGTGGCCTCCCAGCGGCGCGGAGGAGCTCGACGTCGCGGGCGTGTATGACGAGCTGGCCGCGGTGGGCCTCGAGTACGGTCCGGTGTTCCAGGGCTTGCGGGCAGCGTGGCGGCGCGGGGAGGAGCTGTTCGCCGAGGTCGCGCTGGCAGAGGAGCTGGGAGTGGCGGGGGAGTCATTCGCGCTGCACCCCGCGCTGCTCGACGCCGCGCTGCACGCGATCGCGGTGGAGGCTGCGGGTGGCGGTGGGCCGCGGCTGACGTTCTCGTGGAGCGGCGTACGGCTGTGGGCGGTGGGCGCGTCGCTGTTGCGAGTGCGCTTGGTGGCGCGCGGCGCTGAGGAGATATCGGTGACGGTGGCCGACGGCGACGGCGGCCTGGTTGCGTCGGTGGATTCGCTGGTGCTGCGGGCGGTGTCGGGCGAGGCGCTCGAGCGCGCGAGCGACGCGCGGCGGGACACCTGGTTTGCCCTGGAGTGGGCGCCGATCGCCACGAGCGCTGAGAGTGCGCGGGAGATCGATCTGGTCGCGCTCGGCGAGCCGGAGGATGGCGAGAGCTTGGTGGCGCAGGCCGTGTGGGTGGGCTGCACGGGCGATCTGCAGGGGCTTGGGGAGATCGTCGGGGCGCCGCGCGCAGGCATTGGGTTGGCGGCGGGGGAGGGCGCTGTGGTGGATGCCGCGTACGGTGACCTGGCCGCCGGCGCGCATGGTGTGGCGCGGAGGGTGCTGGCGCTGCTGCAGGGATGGTTCGCGGACGAGCGTCACGTGGACTCGCGGCTGGTGCTGGTGACCGAGGGCGCGGTCGCGGTCGGGGAGGAGGGTGTGCCAGGTTTGGCGTGTGCGCCGGTGTGGGGTCTGGTCCGCGCGGCGCAGTCGGAGTACCCGGGACGCGTGGTGCTGGTCGATGTGGATGAGCTCGAGGTCTCCCGCGTGGCGGTGGCGGCGGCGGTGGCGTGCGGTGAGCCGCAGGTGGCGGTGCGCGCAGGTGAGCTGTTCGCTCCGCGGCTGGTGCGTGCGGCGGTGGAGACTGCGGCTCGCCCAGAGGGGGCCGAGGAGCGGCTTGGCGCGGGGACGGATGGGGCCGCCGGGGATGTGAGCGTGGACGGCGCCTGCGCGGCGGGGACGGCGCTGGTGACCGGCGGGACCGGTGGCCTGGGCGCCCTGGTGGCGCGACACCTGGTGGAGCGCTGCGGGGTGCGCGAGCTGGTGCTGGCGAGCCGCCGGGGGCCGGCGGCGGCGGGTGCACGCGAGCTCGAGGCCGAGCTTGCGGGTCTGGGCGCGCGGGTGCGGATCGTGGCGTGCGATGTGAGCGATCGCGGTCAGCTCGAGGAGCTGCTCGGGTCGATCGAGGGAACGCTTGCGACCGTGGTGCACGCGGCTGGTGCGCTCGATGACGGTGTGCTCGAGTCTTTGACAGCGGAGCGCCTCGATGCGGCGCTGGCGGCGAAGGTCGATGGCGCGTGGCATCTGCACGAGCTGACGCGGGCGCGGGATGTGCGGGAGTTCGTGCTGTTCTCCTCCGCCGCAGGCCTGCTCGGCAACGCGGGGCAGGCGGGCTACGCGGCGGGGAACGTCTTCCTCGATGCGCTGGCGGCCGAGCGCCGGGCCCGCGGCCTGCCCGGGGTCTCGATTGCGTGGGGATTGTGGGCGGCGCAGAGCGGGATGGGTGGGCGCCTGGGTGAGGCCGAATTGGCGCGCCTCGGGCAGTCGGGGGTTCTCGCGCTGGAGAGCGATGAGGGTCTTGCGCTCTTCGATCGCGCGCGGGCTGGCACGCGCGGGCTGGTCGTCGGCGCGCACTTTGACTTGCGCGCGTTGAGCGCGGCAGTTGGCGAGGGTGAGGCCCCGGTACTGCTGCGCGAGCTGCTCGGCGGGCGGCGCCGGAGGGCGCGCGCGGGGAGCGGGGGATCGCTGCTTGCGCGCCTGAAAGGTGTGCCGGCGGGGGAGCGCCAGCGGGTGGTGTTGGAGTTGGTGCGGGGACACGCGGCGGCGCTGCTTGGGCACGCATCGCCTGCGATGGTGCCCGCGGAGCGGGCGTTCAAAGAGCTGGGGTTCGACTCGTTGACGGCGGTCGAGCTGCGCAACCGACTCGAAGCGGCGAGCGGGTTGCGGCTGCCCGCGACGCTGGTCTTCGATCACCCGAGCCCAGTGGCGCTGGCGCGGCACCTGCTGAGCCTGCTTGGGAGGCCCGACGGGAGCGCGGCGCGCGTGCGCGCGGTACGGGTGGAGGAGCCGATCGCGATCGTCGGTATGAGCTGCCGCTATCCGGGCGGGGTGGGCTCCCCCGAAGAGCTGTGGGAGCTCGTCTCCAGCGGTGCGGAGGGGATCGCGGAATTCCCGGTGGATCGTGGCTGGGACCTGGAGGAGCTGTATGACCCCGACCCCGAAAGCCGCGGCACCAGCTATACGCGCGAGGGCGGGTTCGTAAGTGCTGCGGGGGAGTTCGATGCGGCGTTCTTCGGGATCGGCCCACGCGAGGCGCTGGCGATGGACCCGCAGCAGCGCGTGCTGCTCGAAGCGAGCTGGGAGGCGCTCGAAGCTGCGGGCCTCGACCCGCTCGGGCTGCGGGGCAGCGACACGGGCGTGTTCGCGGGGGTGATGTATCACGACTACGGCAGTGGATTGGGCGCCCGCGCGCTGGCGGGCTTGGAGGGGTATCTCGGCACCGGTAGCGCGGGGAGCGTGGTCTCGGGCCGGGTCGCCTACACACTGGGGCTCGAGGGCCCCGCGGTCTCTGTCGATACGGCGTGCTCGTCTTCGCTGGTGGCGTTGCACTGGGCCTGCCAGGCGCTGCGCTCGGGCGAGTGCTCGCTGGCGTTGGCGGGCGGCGTCACGGTGCTCTGGACAGCGGGGGTGTTCATCGAGTTCAGCCGCCAGCGAGCGCTCGCGCGGGATGGGCGCTGCAAGTCCTACGCGCAGGCGGCGGACGGCACCGGTTGGGGGGAGGGCGTGGGGTTGCTCGTGCTGGAGCGTCTATCCGCAGCGCAGGCAAACGGCCACAACATTCTCGGGGTGGTGCGCGGCAGCGCGGTCAATCAGGATGGCGCCAGCAACGGGCTGAGCGCCCCGAACGGACCGTCACAGCAGCGCGTGATCCAGCAGGCGCTCGCCAATGCGGGCCTTGCCCCCGAGGAGATCGACGCCGTCGAGGGCCACGGCACGGGCACCACGCTCGGCGACCCGATCGAGGCGCAGGCGCTGCTCGCCACCTACGGCCAGGGCCGCGCCGCGGAGCGCCCGCTGCGGCTCGGATCGATCAAGTCGAACATCGGACACACGCAGGCCGCTGCCGGTGTGGCGGGGGTGATCAAGATGGTGATGGCGCTCCAGCACGGCCACCTCCCGAAGACGCTCAACGTCGACAGGCCAACCACCCACGTGGACTGGGACGCGGGCGCGGTCACGCTGCTCACCGAGGGGGTCCCCTGGCCGGTCAACCACAGGCCGCGCCGCGCGGGCGTCTCCTCATTCGGCGTCAGTGGCACCAACGCCCACGTCATCCTCGAAGAAGCACCGCGACCCCAGCCGGCGAGCGCACCGGCCAGCCAGGGCCCGGCGCCTGCTGGGCAGGCGGAAGGGGCACTGGCGTCGCACTCGGGCGCGTTCGCCGCGAGTGCGCTCGACGCCGGTGGGCTGCCTTGGCTGCTATCTGGGCGCGGCGGGGAGGCACTGCGGGCTCAGGCGGCGCGCCTGCGGCGATTCTTGGTTGCGCGGGAGGCGCTCGCTGTGCCCACGCTCGCGCGCTCGCTGGCTGCGCGCCCAGCACTCGAGGATCGTGCGGTGTTGCTGGGAGAGAGTCGCGCGCAGCTACTCGGTGGCCTCGACGCGCTCGCCGCTGGAGAGTCGGCGGGCGACGTGCTGAGCGCGAGCGGCACAGCCGGGGGGGATGGCCGGATTGCATTTCTGTTCCCCGGGCAGGGCTCGCAGTGGGAGGGGATGGCGGTCGAGTTGCTGGAGGGCTCGCCGGTGTTTGCACGGCGGATCGCGGAGTGCGCCGCTGCCCTGGAGCCGTGGGTGGGGTGGCGTTTGGAGGATGTGCTGCGGGGCGCGCCGGGTGCGCCGGGGTTGGAGCGGGTGGATGTGGTGCAGCCGGCTCTGTTTGCGGTGATGGTCTCGTTGGCCGAGCTGTGGCGCGCGTGCGGGGTGCACCCGGATGTCGTGGTCGGCCACTCTCAGGGTGAGATCGCCGCCGCCTGTGTGGCGGGTGGCCTGTCACTGGATGACGCGGCCCGGGTGATCGCGCTGCGCAGCCGGGTCCTGGCGGATCTGTCGGGGAGGGGAGGGATGGTGTCGATCGCGCTCGGCGCGGGCGAGCTCGGCGCGCTGCTCGAACCCTTCGGGGAGCGGGCTGCGATCGCGGCGGTGAACGGCCCCGGCTCGGTGGTGGTGTCTGGGGATGGGGAGGCGTTGGACGAGGTGCTCGAGGTGTGTGAGCGGGATGGGGTCCGGGCGCGGAGGATCGCGGTCGACTATGCGGCGCATTCGGCGCAGGTCGAGGCCGTCCACGAGGAGCTGCTCGAGGGCTGCGCGGGGATCCTCCCGCGGGAGGGTGAGATCTCGTTCTACTCGACGGTCACGGGCGATCTCTTCGACACCGCGACGCTGGATGGGGAGTACTGGTATCGCAACCTGCGCGAGACCGTGCGCTTCGAAGCGGTGACCCAGGCGCTGTTGGAGTCGGGCTACCGGACGTTTGTGGAGGTCAGTCCCCATCCGGTGCTGACGGTCGGGGTGGAGCAGACGGTCGACCGTGTGTTTGAGGGTGTGCGATCCGCCGACACCGAGTCGCCCGAACCCGGGCGCGCTCGGGATCGCGTCGCGGTGATCGGCTCGCTACGCCGCGAAGCGGGCACTCCGCGACGCTTCCTGATCTCGCTCGGTGAAGCGTGGGTGGGTGGTGTGGGGGTTGACTGGGAGGCGGCACTCGCGGGTTCGGGCGCCGAGCGGACGCCACTGCCGCCATACGCATTTCAGCGCGAGCGCTACTGGCTGCGGCCGGGAGGCAGCGTGGGGGACGTCGCGGCGGCGGGGCAGGCTTCGACCGGTCACCCCCTGTTGAGTGCGGCGGTGGCGCTGGCCGATAGCGAGGGGTGGCTGTTCACGGGTCGCCTATCGCTGGACGATCATCCTTGGCTCGCCGACCACGCCGTGCTGGGCGCGGTCCTGCTGCCGGGCACGGCGTTTGTGGAGCTCGCGTTGTACGCCGGTGGACAGCTTGGCTGCGGGGAGGTGCGGGAGCTCATCCTGCAGGCCCCACTGCTGCTCGGCGAGGGACAGGGTGTGCAGCTGCAGGTGGTGGTGGGCGAGCCCGACGAGGCGAATTGCAGGGCGCTGGATGTATATGCACGCCCGGAGGGCGCTGCGCGTGAGGCGGGGAGCTCCGCAGCGGCGGCGTGGACGAATCATGCCAGCGGGGTGCTCGCTCCCGGCGCTCCCAGCGCGGCGAGTGCGGCGCGGGCGGGCGAGCTCGGCGGGGAGGCGTGGCCCCCGGCGGATGCGGTGGAGGTGGATGTCGAGGGGGTGTACGACAGGCTGGCGGAGTTGGGTCTCGAATACGGTCCGGCGTTCCAGGGGTTGCGGGGTGTGTGGAGGCGCGGGGAGGAGGTCTTCGCGGAGGTCGCGGTACTCGAGCAGCAGCGCTCTGAGGCGGGGCTGTTCGGCCTGCACCCGGCGTTGTTCGATGCCGCGCTCCATGGGGTTGTCGTGGGTGGTGAGAGCGAGCAGGGCGCGGGGCCACAGCTCCCGTTCTCGTGGAGCGGTGTGAACTTGGTAGCGGAGGGCGCGTCGCAGCTGCGTGTACGTCTGGCACCGGCGGGCAGTGGCGGGGTGTCGGTGGTGGCGGCTGACGAGGGGGGTGGGTTGGTCGCGTCGGTCGACGCGTTGGTGTTGCGTGCGGCTGCGGTGGAGGGACTCGACGGCGCGAGGGGCGCGCGGCGGGATTCACTGTTTGGTGTGAAGTGGAGCGCGATGCCGGCGGTGGGTGGGGAGGCGGGCGTAGCGACGAGCGGCTGGGCGGTCTTAGGTGAATCCAGCGACGGTCCGCTTGTGAGCGGCTTGCGCGGGTGTGGTGTGCGCGGTATCGCTGGCGGAGAGCTCGAGATCGTGGAGGACCTGGCGGCACTGGCTGAGCTTGCCGAGAGGGGCGGGCTCGAGGTCGTGGTGTTGGATCGCTTGGGCGAGATGCGTGGTGGGCCCCAGCCGGGAGTCGTCGGGGATGTACTCGATGGCGTGGGTGATGTGCTGGGGCTGGCGCAGGGTCTGCTGGGGGATGAGCGGTTTGTGGACGCGCGTGTCGTGGTGGTGACGCGTGGCGCGGTGGATGTTGGTGGGGAGGGTGTGGCGGATCTCGTCGGTGGTGGGGTGTGGGGCCTGGTGCGCTCTGTGGAGGCCGAGCATCCGGGGCGGTTCGCACTGGTTGATGTCGATGGTGAGCGAGTGTCGTGGTCGGGGATCGTGGACGCGGTGGACGGCGTCGAGCGGTTGGAGGTCGGCTGCCAGGTGGCGGTGCGAGAGGGGCGGCTGCTCATCCCGCGGCTCGAGCGGGTGGGCGGGGGTGTGGATGATGGGTTGGCGCTGGGGCCCGGTGTGGATGTGGGCGGTGAGGCGATCGCGGCGGGCTGGCACCTGGAGGTGATCGGCGATCGAGGCGCGCTCGAGGATCTCGGTGTGGTGAGCGGGGGGGCGGTGGGTGCCACTGAGCTCGGTGTGGGTGAGGTGCGTGTGGGGGTCCGGGCGGCGGGGGTGAATTTCCGGGATGTGCTGGTGGCGCTGGGGATGTATCCCGGTGGGGGTTCGGTGGGGGGCGAGGGTGCGGGTGTGGTGTTGGAGGTGGGCCCGGGTGTGGAGGAGTTCGCGGTGGGGGATCGGGTGATGGGCCTGTTCGAAGGGGCGTTTGGGTCGGTCGCGGTGGCGGATTGTCGTCTGCTTGTGCGGGTTCCGCGGGGGTGGTCGTTCGCGCGGGCGGCGTCGGTGCCGATTGTGTATTTGACGGCGTACTACGGGCTGGTTGATTTGGCGGGGGTGCGGGGTGGTGAGCGGCTGTTGGTGCATGCGGCGGCGGGTGGTGTGGGGATCGCGGCGGTGCAGCTCGCGCGGCATTTGGGGCTTGAGGTGTTTGGGACTGCGAGTGAGGGTAAGTGGGGTGTGCTTGCGGGGATGGGGTTGGATGAGGGGCATATTGCGTCTTCGCGGACGCTTGAGTTTGGGGAGCGTTTCGCGGCGGGGGGTGGTGTGGATGTTGTGTTGAACTCGCTGGCGGGCGAGTTCGTGGATGTCTCGCTGGGGCTGCTGGGCGCGGGCGGGCGCTTCCTGGAGATGGGGATGACGGATGTTCGCGATGCGGACGCGGTGGGGGAGGCGTTTGCAGGCGTGCGCTACCGGGCGTTCGCGTTGATGGAGGCGGGGGCGGACCGCATGCAGGAGATGTTGGGTGAGCTGGTCGAGCTATTCGAGGGGGGTGTGCTCGAGGGGCTGCCGGTGCGGGTGTGGGATGCGCAGCGCGCGGTGGAGGCGTTGCGGTTCATGAGCCAGGCGCGGCATGTGGGTAAGAACGTGCTGCGGCTGCCCGCACCGGCGTTGGGTGGCGAGGGCACGGTGCTGATCACGGGCGGTACGGGTGGGCTTGGTGGGCTGCTCGCACGACACCTGGTGGCCGAGCATGGGGTGCGGAGCCTCCTGCTCGTCAGCCGCGCAGGCCCGGAGGCAGAGGGTGTGGGAGAGCTCGTGGGAGAGCTCGAGGGGTTGGGTGCGCGCGTGGATGTGGCGGCGTGCGATGTCGCTGATCGTGCACAGCTGGGGGGAGTGCTGGAGCGGATCGATCCGGGGCGGCCATTGGTTGGGGTGGTGCACGCGGCCGCCGTGCTGGACGATGGCTTGGTCGAGTCGCTTACCGACGAGCGGCTGCGGGGGGTGTTGGCGCCGAAGGTGGCGGGGGCGTGGTATCTGCACGAGCTGACCGAGGGGCTGGATCTGCGGATGTTCGTGCTGTTCTCCTCGGTCGCGGCAACGCTCGGCTCGGCGGGGCAGGCCGGCTATGCGGCGGGCAACGCGTTCCTCGATGCGCTCGCCTCTTACCGTCGCAGCCGGGGGCTCGCGGGCAGCTCGTTGGCGTGGGGGCAGTGGGCGCAGGCTGGCCTGGCAGAGCGGTTGCAGGAGGGTCACCGGGCACGGCTGGCGCGCGCGGGCCTGCGAGCGCTCTCGCCGCAGGAGGGTCTGGGGCTATTCGATGCGGCCCGGGAGCTCGATCGGGCGCTGCTGGTGGCGATCGGCGTGGAGCTGGGGCGTCTGGGAGGACTCGCGCGGGAGGGCGGGCTGCCAGCGATGCTGGCTGGGCTGGTGCGTGGGCCCACGCGCGGTCGCGTACGTGCTGGGAGGGGCGCTGGAGCGCTCGCTGGGAGGCTCGCGGGGTTGAGTGAGGGCGAGCGTGAGCGTGTGCTGGTCACACTTGTGTGTGAGCAAGCGGCGGCGGTCTTGGGGCACGCTACGCCAGACGCGGTGGGCTCGGGGGTTGCGTTCAAGGATCTCGGGTTCGACTCGCTCGCCGCGGTCGAGTTACGTAATCGGCTGGCGTCGGAGTGTGGGCTGCAGTTACCGGCGACGCTGGTGTTCGACTATCCCACGCCGCGGGCGCTGGCGGGGTTCTTGGTGGGCGAGGTGTTGGGTAAGCGCGCCGTAGCGGTGTCGGCGTCGCGCGCGAGTGTGGTTGGGAGCGAGTCGGTGGCGGTGGTTGGGATGAGCTGCCGTTTCCCGGGCGGGGTGCGCTCCGCGGAGGGGCTGTGGGAGCTCGTCGCCGGGGGGAGGGATGCGATCGGTGCGTTGCCCGTCGATCGGGGGTGGGATCTCGAGGGGCTGTACGGCGCTGACTCCGCGCGCCCGGATGCCAGCCAGCCGCGCGAAGGGGGGTTCCTGGACGGGGCGGGCGAGTTCGACGCGGGGTTCTTCGGCATCAGCCCGCGGGAGGCGCTGGCGATGGACCCCCAGCAGCGGCTCCTCTTGGAGGCCTGCTGGGAGGCGATCGAGGGCGCGGGGATCGATCCCGCGCAGCTGCGTGGCAGCGATACGGGGGTGTTTGCGGGTGTGACGTGGAGCGGCTACGGCGGCGGAGTGCTCCGCGGCGGCGATGGGGTCGAGGGGTACATGATGACGGGGAACATCGCCAGTGTGGTGTCGGGGCGGGTGGCTTATACGTTTGGGTTGGAGGGCCCGGCGGTGTCGGTCGATACGGCGTGCTCCTCGTCGCTGGTCGCACTGCACATGGCGGCGGGAGCGCTGCGCCAGGGCGAATGCTCGCTGGCGCTGGCGGGTGGGGTGAGCGTGATGGCGACGCCGGGGCTGTTCATCGAGTTCAGCCGCCAGGGGGGGTTGGCGGGCGACGGACGCTGCAAGTCATTCAGTGACGCGGCCGATGGCGCGGGCTGGAGCGAGGGCGTGGGGGTGCTGCTGCTGGAGCGCCTCGCGGACGCCCAGCGCAACGGCCACGAGATCCTCGCGGTGCTGCGCGGGAGTGCGATCAACCAGGATGGCGCGAGCAATGGGCTGACTGCGCCAAACGGCCCATCCCAGCAGCGCGTGATCCATCAAGCGCTCGCAAACGCGGGGCTTACCCCGCAGGAGATCGACGCCGTCGAGGCGCATGGGACGGGCACGACGCTGGGTGATCCGATCGAGGCGCAGGCCCTGCTCGCGACCTACGGCCAGGACCGTCCCGCGGACGCTCCGCTGTGGCTGGGGTCGATCAAGTCGAACATCGGCCACGCCACATCCGCGTCGGGCGTGGCGGGGGTGATCAAGATGGTGCAGGCGCTGCGCCACGAGCTGCTGCCGCGGACGCTGCACGTCGATGCGCCCTCTCGGGAGGTGGACTGGAGCTCGGGCGCGGTGGCGCTGCTCGTCGAGGAGCGCCCCTGGCTGGCCAACGGCAGGCCGCGTCGTGCGGGGGTCTCCTCATTCGGGATCAGCGGCACGAACGCGCATCTGATTCTCGAAGAAGCTCCGCGCACAGAGCTGGCGTCCACCGCGGCGAGCGGCGCGCCACAGGCGGGCACCGCGAGCGCGGGTGCGGGCGCGGGTGGGCCGGGGGCGACGGCGGGGGCGGGTGCAAGCACGGGCGGGCCGGGGGCGACGGCGGCGGCGGGTGTCCTGAGCGTGGCGGTGGCGCCGTGGGTGCTCTCAGGCCGGAGCGCGCGCGGCCTGCGTGCGCAGGCTGAGTCTGTGCGCGAGTTTGTGAGTGAGCGCGGCGAGCTCGATGTGGCGGAGGTTGCGCGTTCGCTGGCTGCCCGCCCGGTCCTCGAGGATCGCGCGGTGGTGCTGGGCGACGGGCGCGGAGGTCTGCTCGAGGGTCTCGGCGCATTGGCGGGCGGGGTGGCGGCCGGCAACGTGCTGAGCGGCACCGCGACGGCGGCGGGCGGTGGGGAGCGGGTCGTATTCCTGTTTGCGGGGCAGGGTTCGCAGTGGGAGGGGATGGCGGTCGAGCTGCTGGGGAGCTCGGGGGTGTTCGCGCGGCGGATCGCGGAGTGCGCGGATGCTCTCGAGCCGTGGGTGGGGTGGCGTTTGGAGGGTGTGCTGCGGGGGGAGCGGGGCGCACCGAGCTTGGAGCGCGTGGATGTGGTGCAGCCGGTGCTGTTCGCGGTGATGGTCTCGCTCGCTGAGCTGTGGCGTGCGTGCGGTGTGCACCCGGCTGTGGTGGTGGGCCATTCGCAGGGTGAGATCGCGGCTGCGTGTGTCGCGGGCGGCCTCTCGCTGGACGATGCGGCGCGGGTGATAGCGCTGCGCGGCCGGGCCCTGGCTGGCCTGTCGGGCCGGGGGGGGATGGTCTCAGTCGCGCTGGGTGCGCGCGCGGCGGGGGAGCTGTTGGAGCGCTTTGGCGAGCGGGCGGCGGTCGCGGCGGTGAACGGTCCCGGCTCGGTGGTGGTCTCGGGCGAGCTGGAGGCCTTGGCGGAGCTGCTTGGGGAGTGCGAGCGGAGCGGTATCAGGGCGCGCAGGATCGCGGTGGACTATGCGGCGCATTCGGCGCAGGTCGAGGCCGTGCGCGAGGAGCTGCTCGAGGGCTGCGCGGCGATCTCCCCGCGTGCGGGAGAGACGCCGTTCTACTCGACTGTCAGCGAAGGCTTCCTCGATACCGCGGAGCTGGATGCCGAGTACTGGTATCGCAACCTGCGTGAGACCGTGCAGTTCGAGCAGGCCACGCGTGAGCTCCTAAAGCGCGGTGAGCGCCTGTATGTCGAGGTGAGCCCGCACCCGGTGCTGGCCGTGGGCATGCAGGAGACGATCGAGCGGGTGCAGGAGGAGCGGGATGGGAGCGCCGTGGAGGCCGGCGCGGGTGGCGGACGAGCGAAGGTTGCGGTGATCGGATCGCTGCGCCGCGATGACACCGATTCCCAGCGTTTCCTGACCTCGCTCGGCGAGGCGTGGGTGCAGGGCGCGGGAGTCGACTGGAGGGCGGTGCTCGGTGAGGGCGAGCCCGCTGCTGGGCGGATCGCACTGCCGCCATACGCATTCCAGCGCGAGCACTATTGGCTGGCGGGTGGGGGCGCCACGGGGAATATGGGCGCGGCGGGCTTGGGTGCGGCGGGCCATCCCCTATTGAGTGCCGCGGTTGCGTTGGCCGACGGCAGGGGCTGGCTGTTCACGGGCCGGCTCTCGCTCGAGACACACCCGTGGCTGGCCGACCATGCGGTGATGGGTACCGTCCTGCTGGCGGGTACCGCATTCCTCGAGCTCGCGTTGCATGCGGGCACGCAGGTCGCGTGCGAGGAAGTGCGAGAGCTGACGTTGCAGGCGCCGCTGGTGCTGCTCGAGGGACGGGGTGTGCAGATCCAGGTGGTGGTCGGTGAGCCCGAGGAGTCGGGCTGGCGGACGGTGGGCGTGTACTCCCGCCTCGAGCGTGCGGCGGGCGAGGACGGTGTGGGGGGTGCAGAGGAGTGGACGCACCACGCCGCCGGGGTGCTGGCCCCGGCGGGGTCGATGGTGGGGGCGGGAGTGGAGGACGGGACGGCGCTCCGCGCTGGGGCGTGGCCGCCGGCGGATGCGGTGGGGGCTGAGATCGGCGGGATCTACGACGAGTTGGCGGCGATGGGGCTGGAGTACGGCCCGGTGTTCCAGGGGCTGCGGGGGGTATGGCGGCGTGGGGAGGAGCTGTTTGCCGAGGTCGCGCTGTCGGTGGAGCAGCGGGTGGAGGCCGGGCTGTTCGGCCTGCATCCGGCGCTGCTCGACGCGGCGCTGCACGTGGTCGCGGTGAGTGGGTGGGGTGCGACGGGGGAGCGCGCTGGGGAGCAGGTGCTGCTCCCATTCTCGTGGGAGGGGGTGAGGCTGTGGGCGGTGGGTGCGTCGGTGCTGCGTGTGCGTGTGGCCCGCACGAACGGCGCCGGTGTCTCGGTGGTGGCGGTGGACGAGGACGGTGGCTTGGTCGCGTCGATCGATTCGCTGGCGGTACGTTCGCTCGCGCGGGAGCAGTTGGGTGGCGTTGGCGAGGTGAGCGGAGATTCCCTATTCGCGCTGCGGTGGACCGCGGTCGAGGAGCGCCGCCCGGCGCCGGCGCGCGCAGTCGCTGGGTGGGCGCTGCTGGGTGCGACGGATGGGGAGCCGCTGGGTGCGCTGGGTGCGACGGATGGGGAGCCGACGGGTGCGCTGGGTGCGTCCGGGATCTCGCCGCGGGTATACGGGGATGGGGCGTCGCTCGCGGAGGCGCTCGAGGGAGGTGCCACGGCGCCTGAGATGGTGCTCGTGAACTGTGCGCTGGAGGCGGGGGGTGCTCGGGAGGGATCTGCACTGGAAGCTGGGTCCCAGAGCGTGGCGGAGGCGGTGCGGGTGACCGCTCACCGGGTGCTGGAGTTGATGCAGGGCTGGCTCGCGCGGGAGCGCCTCGCGGACCTGCAACTGGTGCTTGTCACCCGGGGTGCGGTGGCGGCGTTGGCGGGGGAGCGTGTGCGAGGTCTGGCACAGGCGCCCGTGTGGGGTCTTGTGCGGGCTGCGCAGACGGAGAACCCCGGGCGCTTCGTGTTGGTGGACGTCGATGGCGAGGCGTCGTCGTGGGGCGCGCTATCTACGGCGGTTGCGCTGGGCGAGCCGCAGGTGGCGGTGCGGGGTGGGCAAATCTACGTCCCCCGGCTGGTCCGGGCGGCCCCGCGGCAAGCGGATGGTGGCGAGCTCGAGACGGGCGGCGAGGCGACGGGGAGGTTCGATCCGGACCGCTCGGTGCTGATCACCGGTGGCACCGGTTCATTGGGGGCGCTCGTTGCGCGCCACCTGGTGAGCGCTCACGGGGTGCGCAGTCTGGTGCTCGCAAGCCGCCGGGGAGCGGCGGCGGAGGGTGCCCGGGAGCTGCGGGGCGAGTTGGCGCAGATGGGCGCCGAGGCGCTGATCGTCGAGTGCGATGTGGCCGACCGGGCACAGGTGGAGTCGCTGCTGGGGTCGGTGCCCGCGGAGTACCCGCTCGGTGCGGTTGTGCACACGGCGGGGGTGCTCGACGATTGCCTGATCGATGCGCTGACAGCGGAGCGCATCGATCGCGTGCTGGCGCCGAAGGTGGACGCGGCGCTGCATCTGGATGCTCTCACTGAGCATCTGGATCTGAGCGCGTTCGTGCTGTTCTCTTCGTTCACATCAACTCTGGGCGGGGGCGGCCAGTCGAGCTACGCCGCCGCGAATGCGTTCCTGGACGCGCTCGCAGCCGATCGCCGCGCGCGCGGTCGCGCTGGGGTCGCGCTGGGGTGGGGGCTGTGGGAGCAGGTGGGCGGCATGACCGCTCATCTCAGTGACATCGATCGCTCGCGCATGGCGCGGGGCGGCATCAGGCCGCTCTCGGCGGCGGGTGGCCTCGAACTGTTCGATCGCGCACAGCGCTCCGATCACGCGGTCCTGTTCCCCGTATCACTGGATGGGGCGGCGCTGCGCGCACAGGGCAGGGCCGGGTTACTGCCCAGTCTGCTGCGCGGCCTGGTGCGTGTGCCGGCGCGTCGTGCGAGTGGTGTGGAGCAGGCTTCGCTGGCTGAGCGCCTGGCGGGAGTCCCCGAGGCCGATCGCGGGCGGGTCGTGCTCGAGCTCACCCTGGCGCAGGTGGCGATCGTGCTGGGGCACCCCTCGCCGCGGGCGATCGATCCGCAGCAGCCTTTCAAAGATCTCGGGTTCGACTCGCTCGCGGCTGTCGACTTGCGGACGCGTCTGAATGCGGAGACTGGACTGCGGCTGCCGGCGACGCTGGTGTTCGATCACCCCACCTCCGAGGCAGTTGCGCGCCACCTCCTCGAGGAGATCGAAAGCGATGCCGCGGGCGTGGGGCCGGCGATCTCGGTGGAGGCCGAGCTGGGGCGCTTGGAGCAGAGGCTGCCGGAGATCGTGGGGGACGAGGTGCAGCGAACGATGGTCACGGGGCGTCTGCACGCATTGCTGGCTGGGTTGAGTGCGGGTGTGGATGGTGGCGAGGACGAGGACATCCGCTCGGCGACGGCCGACGACGTATACGCGCTGATCGATCAAGAGCTGGGATCGGAGTAAGTCGATGAGCGGCGATTATCGGGAGAGGGAGGGGCGATGGTAGGACCGGGTGACGAGAAGGCGCTCGACTACCTCAAGCGGCTGACGATCGATCTGCGCCAATCGCGCAGGCGCCTGCGCGAGGTCGAAGAGCAGGGGCGCGAGCCGATCGCGATCGTGGGGATGGCCTGTCGATATCCGGGTGGTGTGAGCTCTGCGGAGGATCTGTGGGAGCTGGTGCTCGCGAGCGGGGATGCGATTGGGGAGCTTCCCGCCGATCGCGGCTGGGATCTGGAGCGGCTGTACGACCCGGATCCGGAGCATGTCGGAACGAGTTATGCCCGTGAAGGCGGCTTTGTGCACGAGGCCGGCGATTTCGACGCGGGGCTCTTCAAGATCAGCCCGCGGGAGGCGCTGACGATCGACCCGCAGCAGCGGTTGATGCTGGAGACGTGTTGGGAGGCGGTCGAATATGCGGGCATCGACCCGCTCTCGCTGCGGGGCAGCCAGACGGGGGTGTTCACGGGCGTGATGTATCACGACTACGCGACGCGCATCCGCGGATCGGCGCCGGCGGAATTGGAGACGTATCAGAGTTTTGGCAGCACGGGGAGCCTGGTCTCGGGCCGGGTCTCCTACGTGCTGGGCCTCGAGGGGCCGGCGGTCTCGGTCGACACGGCGTGCTCGTCCTCGCTGGTGGCGCTGCACATGGCGTGTGGGGCGCTGCGTGGGGGTGAGTGCTCACTTGCGCTGGCTGGAGGCGTGACGGTGCTGGCCTCACCGGGGGTGTTCATCGAGTTCTCGCGCCAGCGGGGCCTCGCACCGGATGGGCGCTGCAAGTCATATGCGGATGCCGCCGATGGCACCGGTTGGGCGGAGGGGGTGGGGATGCTCCTCGTGGAGCGGCTCTCCGACGCGCGGCGTCTGGGGCATCGCGTGCTGGGGGTGGTGCGGGGCAGCGCGGTCAACCAGGATGGTGCGAGCAATGGCCTGACGGCTCCCAACGGCCCGGCGCAGCGGCGGGTGATTCGGCGGGCGCTTGCCAATGCGGAGCTTGGGCCCGGGGAGATCGATGTTGTGGAGGGTCACGGTACGGGTACGACGCTGGGCGATCCAATCGAGGCGCAGGCGCTGTTGGCGACCTACGGCCGCGAGCGCTCCTCCGGGGAGCCTCTGTGGTTGGGGTCGGTGAAGTCGAACATCGGTCACACCCAGGCGGCGGCGGGGGTGGCGGGCGTGATCAAGATGGTGATGGCCCTCCAGCACGGGGTGCTGCCGCGGACGCTGCACGTGGACGAGCCCTCGCGGCAGGTCGATTGGTCGCGGGGGGCGGTGTCGCTGCTGAGGGATGAGGTGCGGTGGCCAGCGCTGGAGCGCCCGCGCCGGGCGGGGGTGTCGTCGTTTGGTGCGAGTGGCACCAACGCGCACGTGATCCTCGAAGAGGCGCCGCCGCAGGGTGACGCTGAGGGCGCGCGCGTCCCCTCTCTGGGTGCCCCGGATGCCACCGGCGCGGCAGATGTGATGGATGGGGTAGCTGCCACGAACGCTGCGGATGCCGTAGGTGCCGCGAGCCCCGTAGGTGCCGCGAGCCCCGTAGGTGCCGCGAGTGCGGCGCTGGGCATGGTGCCGTGGGTGGTATCGGGCAGGGGTGCGGCCGCATTGCGCGCTCAGGCCGAGCGCTTGCGGGGGCACCTGGTGGGTGCCCCCGATGTGGGAGTTGCCGATGTGGGGCTTTCGCTGGCGGCCAAGCCGATGCTCGAGCATCGCGCGCTGGTGCTGGGGCAGACGCGCGAGGATCTACTCGCCGGTCTCGAGGCGGTGAGCGCGGGGCGTTCGACGGCGGAGTGCATCAGCGGGGCCTCCGCGGTCGGGGGGAAGGTGGCTTTTATGTTCACTGGCCAGGGTGCGCAGCGTGTGGGGATGGGTCGGGAGTTGTATGGGGAGTTTGGGGTGTTTGCGGGGGTGTTTGATGAGGTGTGTGGGTTGTTGGATCCGTTGTTGGGGTGTGAGTTGCGTGGGGTTGTGTTTGGGGAGTTGGATGGTGGGGTGGGTGTGGGTGGTGGTGTGTTGGATGGGACGGCGTTGGCGCAGCCTGCGTTGTTTGCGTTGGAGGTGGCGTTGTTTGGTTTGCTCGAGAGTTGGGGTGTGCGGCCTGATTTTTTGATTGGGCATTCGGTGGGGGAGCTTGTGGCGGCGTATGTGGCGGGGGTGTTTTCGCTTGAGGATGCGTGTCGTTTGGTGGCGGCGCGGGGTCGTTTGATGGGTGGTTTGCCGGGGGGTGGGGCGATGGTCGCGATCGGGGCGTCGGAGGGGGAGGTGTTGGAGTCCTTTGGGGGGGTCGATGGTTGGGAGGGGCGTGTGGGGGTGGCTGCGGTGAACGCTCCGGGTTCGGTGGTGATCTCTGGTGATGAGGATGTGGTGTTGGGGTTGGCGGGGGTGTGGGAGGGACGGGGTGTGCGGGTGAAGCGGTTGCGGGTTTCGCATGCGTTTCATTCGCCGCGGATGGATGGGATGTTGGAGGAGTTTCGGGAGGTCGCGGAGGGGGTGTCGTTTAGTGAGCCGCGGATCCCGTTGGTGTCGAATCTCTCTGGTGGTTTGGCCTCTGGTGGGGAGTTGTGCACGGCGGGGTATTGGGTGCGTCATGTGCGTGAGGCGGTGCGGTTTGGGGATGGTGTGGGGTGGTTGTTGGGGGAGGGTGTGGGGAGTTTCTTGGAGCTTGGGCCGGATGGGGTGTTGAGCGCGATTGTCGAAGAGTGTGTGGATCGTTTGGATGCGCGGGTTGGGGGGAGTGTGGATGGTGGGCGTTTGAGCGCTGGGGGGGAGCGTGGGTTTGCGGGTGTGGGTGGTTTGGCGGGGTCGGTGGTGGCGGTGCCGGTGTTGCGGTCTGGGGTGGGGGAGGCGCGGTCGTTGTTTGGTGGTTTGGGTGGGGTGTGGGTGCGTGGTGTGGGTGTGGATTGGGGTGGGGTGTTCGCGGGGTCGGGTGCTGTGCGGGTGGGGTTGCCGTCGTATGCGTTTCAGCGGGAGCGTTATTGGTTGTTGTCGGGTGGTGGTGTGGGTGATGTGGGCGCGGCGGGTCTGGGTGCGGTGGATCATCCGTTGTTGGGTGCGGGGGTGGCGTTGGCGGGTGGGGAGGGGTGGTTGTTCACGGGCCGGCTGTCGTTGCAGTCCCATCCGTGGCTAGCGGACCACGTGGTGTCGGGTTCGGTGGTGCTGGCGGGGGCTGTGCTGGTGGAGCTTGCGTTGGGTGTGGGTGGCGAGGTGGGGTGTGGGTGTGTGCGGGAGCTTGCGTTGGAGGCGCCGTTGGTTTTGGATGAGTTGGGTGGGGTGCAGATTCAGCTTTCGGTGGGTGCGCTTGATGAGTTGGGTGCTCGGGCGTTGCGGGTGTTTGGCAGGTTGGAGGGTGGGGTGGGGGATGAGTTGGTGGTGGGGGAGGAGTGGGTTTGTCACGCGAGCGGCGTGTTGGCTGCTGCTGATAGTGGTGCTGGTGGGGGGCGGGGTGGTGTGGGTGTTGTTGGGGGTGTGGTGGATGGTCGGCTGGGGGGTGTCTTTGCGGGTGGGGTGTGGCCTCCGGCTGGTGGGGTTGAGGTGGATGTCGATGAGTTGTATGGCGGGCTGGGTGAGGTTGGTTTGGAGTATGGGGAGGCGTTTCAGGGTTTGCGGGCTGTGTGGCGGCGGGGTGAGCAGGTGTTCGCGGAGGTGGCGTTGGCGGAGGAGCAGCAGGCTGAGGCGGGGTTGTTCGCGATGCACCCGGTGCTCCTTGATGGGGCGCTGCAGTGTGTGGGTGTGTTGGGTGAGGGTGAGACTGGCGGCGGGGGCGTTGTGGGGGGGTTGCGGCTGCCGTTTGTGTGGGGTGATGTGCGGGTTTACCGTCCGGGCGCGCGGCGGCTACGGGTGTGTGTGTCGCGGGTTGATGGTGGTGGGGTCTCTGTTGTGGTTGCGGACGATGGTGGTGGGTTGGTGGCTGAGGTTGGGTCGGTGGTGTTGCGTGAGGTTTCGGCTGAGCAGTTGGCGGGTGCGCGTAAGGGTGCTCAGCGGTCGCTGTTTGGTGTGAGTTGGGTGCCGGCTTCGGTCGCCTCGCCGGTGGTGGGCCGTTGGGCGGTTGTCGGTGCGGCTGGCTCGGCATTGGGCGATTCGCTCGAGGCGGCGGGGGTGAACGTGGATGTGTATGAGGGGTTGGAGGGGTTGAGGGGGGCGTTGGATGGGGGCGGGGCTGTTCCTGGGGTGGTGTGTGTGGATTGTGGGACGGATGAGAGTGGGAACGGTGGTGGGCTTGTGGGGATGGCGCATACTGGTTTGGGTGGGGTATTGGAGCTCCTGCAGGGGTGGCTCGCGGATGAGCGGTTCGCGGCGGCGCGGTTGGTGTTGGTGACGCGGGGTGCGCTCGCGGCGTGCACGGGGGATGAGGTGCGGGATTTGGCTGGGGCGCCGGTGTGGGGGTTGGTGCGTTCGGCGCAGTCCGAGCACCCGGGGCGGTTTGTGCTCATCGACTTGGATGAGGAGGACTCGTGGGGGGTGGTGCCGGGGGCGCTCGCTTTGGATGAGCCGCAGCTCGTGGTGCGTGATGGTGGCGTGCTCGTGCCGCGCCTGGCGCAGGCACAGGCGCGATCGGCGGTGCGGGGCTCGGTGTGGCCCGGCGCGCGGGGAACGGTGCTGGTTACCGGTGGGACCGGTGGTTTGGGGATGGTTGTGGCTCGGCACCTTGTGAGCGCGCGTGGGGTGCGCGATCTGCTGCTGGTGAGTCGCAGGGGATTGGAGGCCGAGGGTGCTGGTGCGCTCCTCGCCGAGCTCACTGAGTTGGGGGCGCGGGTGCGGGTGCAGGCGTGTGATGTCGCTGACCGGGGGCAGCTGGAGGAGTTGCTCGCGGGGATATCCGTGGAGCGTCCGCTGAGCGCAGTTGTCCACGCGGCGGGGGTGCTGGACGACGGTGTGATTGAGTCGCTGACCGGGGAGCGTTTGGAGCGGGTGTTGGCCTCCAAGCTTGACGCGGCGTGGTATTTGCACGAATTGACTGAGGGGCTTGATCTGGAGGCGTTTGTGTTGTTCTCCTCGGCGGCGGGTGTGTTTGGGAGTGCGGGTCAGGGTAATTACGCTGCGGGTAACGCGTTCCTGGATGCGTTGGCGGGGTACCGTCGTGCTCGGGGTTTGGCGGGCGTCTCGGTGGCATGGGGAGGGTGGGCTCAGGCGAGTGCGATGACTGGCCATCTGGGTGAGGTGGAGCGCACGCGCATGGCGCGTGCGGGTGCGGGAATGTTGTCGGTACAGGAGGGCCTCGAGCTTTTCGATGCGGCTGTCGAGGGCGAGGAGGCGCTGGCGGTCGCAGCGCGGGTCGATCTCGCGGGGTTGCGCGCTCGGGTTCGTGCGGGGGTGGCGGCGCCGGCGTTGATGCGCGGCTTGGTGCGTACACCGATGCGCCGTGCGGGAGGGGCCGATGAGAGTCTGCTGGCTGAGCGTCTGCGCGGGGTCTCGCGGGAGGAGCGGGAGCGCTTGGTGGTTGAGCTCGTGCGTGCAGAGGTGGCTGGTGTGCTGGGCCACTCTTCGGCGGCGGCGATCGACCCGGAGCGTGCGTTCAAGGATCTCGGGTTCGACTCGCTGAGTGCGGTGGAGTTGCGTAATCAGCTGAGCGAGCTCACGGGTGTGCGACTGCCGGCGACGCTGGTCTTCGACTATCCAACTGCGATCGCGGTGGCGCGTCATCTGTTGAGCGAGATCGATGGGCGGGGGACAGGCGTGGTGCTCGCTGCGCCGGTCGCTGTCGAGGAGCCGATCGCGATCGTCGGGATGAGCTGCCGCTACCCGGGCGGGGTCAGCTCCCCACAACAGCTGTGGGAGCTCGTCAGCGGCGGCCGTGATGCAATCGCGGGCTTCCCCACCGATCGCGGCTGGAACCTCGACAAGATCTTCGAGCCCACCGCCCCGGGGGTGGGCTCGAGCGCAGGGGGCTTTGCGGCAGAAGGCGGCTTCGTCGAAGACGCGGGCGAGTTCGACGCGGCCTTCTTCGGGATCTCGCCGCGCGAGGCGTTGGCGATGGATCCGCAGCAGCGGTTGATGCTGGAGGCCGCCTGGGATGCGTTGGAGGATGCGGGTATCGATCCACTCTCGTTGCGGGGCAGCAGGACGGGCGTATTTGTGGGGGTGATGAGCTACGACTATGCAAGCGCCGTCACGGGGTCGTTGCCGGAGGGTGTCGAGCGCCATGTGGGTGTGGGCAATGCCGGCAGCGTGGTGTCGGGGCGGGTGGCGTACACCTTCGGCTTCGAGGGCCCGGCGCTGACCGTTGACACGGCGTGCTCCTCCTCGTTGGTGACGCTGCATCTTGCCTGTCAGGCGCTGCGGGGCGGCGAGTGCGACCTCGCGCTGGCCGGCGGTGTGACGATCTTGGGCACGCCGAACGTATTTGCCGAGTTCGCTCGCCAGGGAGGACTTGCGCGGGATGGCCGGTGCAAGCCGTTCGCGGACGCTGCGGATGGCACGGGCTGGAGCGAGGGTGTGGGTGTGTTGTTGTTGGAGCGTCTCTCCGAGGCGCGACGCTGCGGACACGAAGTGCTTGGGGTGGTTCGCGGCAGCGCCGTCAACCAGGATGGGGCAAGCAACGGTCTGGCGGCGCCGAACGGTCCCTCCCAGCAACGCGTGATCGCTCAGGCGCTCGCGCAGGCGGGCCTCGCGGCACGCGAGGTGGATGTGGTGGAGGCGCACGGCACGGGCACGAGGCTCGGCGATCCGATCGAGGCGCAGGCGCTGCTTGCGGTCTATGGGCAGGGACGGGGAGCGGACCGCGCGCCGCTGTTTGTAGGGTCGATCAAGTCGAACATCGGCCATGCACAGGCGGCGGCGGGTGTCGCTGGTGTGATCAAGATGGTGATGGCGCTGCGCCACGGTGTGCTGCCGCCGACGCTGCACGTGGATGAGCCTTCGACAGAGGTCGACTGGTCGGCGGGGTCGGTCGCGCTGCTGACGCAGGCGCTGCCGTGGACGCGTCAAGGTGCGCGGCGCCGCGCGGGAGTGTCATCGTTTGGGATCAGTGGCACGAACGCGCATGTGATTATCGAGGAGCCGCCTGCGGTAGCAGCGCTCGTCGAGCCCGTGGCAAGCGACCCTGGCGATGGCACATGGGCGCCAGGTGCGGTGCCGTGGATGCTTTCGGGGCGGGGAGCGGGAGCACTGAGGGCGCAGGCGGGGCGGCTGGGAGCACTGGCGGCCGACGCTCCAGATCTGGGTGTGGTCGATGTTGGGCTCTCACTCGCGGGTCGCGCGGGACTGGAGGATCGCGCGGTGGTGGTGGGTGAGAGTCGTGAGGAGCTACTCGGGGGCTTGGATGCGCTGGCGCGGGGCGAGAGGGCGGGGTGTGTGGTGGGCCCCGCGGTGGCGGACCGGGGACGAGTGGCTTTTATGTTTACTGGCCAGGGTGCGCAGCGTGTGGGGATGGGTCGGGAGTTGTATGGGGAGTTTGGGGTGTTTGCGGGGGTGTTTGATGAGGTGTGTGGGTTGTTGGATCCGTTGTTGGGGTGTGAGTTGCGTGGGGTTGTGTTTGGGGAGTTGGATGGTGGGGTGGGTGTGGGTGGTGGTGTGTTGGATGGGACGGCGTTGGCGCAGCCTGCGTTGTTTGCGTTGGAGGTGGCGTTGTTTGGTTTGCTCGAGAGTTGGGGTGTGCGGCCTGATTTTTTGATTGGGCATTCGGTGGGGGAGCTTGTGGCGGCGTATGTGGCGGGGGTGTTTTCGCTTGAGGATGCGTGTCGTTTGGTGGCGGCGCGGGGTCGTTTGATGGGTGGTTTGCCGGGGGGTGGGGCGATGGTCGCGATCGGGGCGTCGGAGGGGGAGGTGTTGGAGTCCTTTGGGGGGGTCGATGGTTGGGAGGGGCGTGTGGGGGTGGCTGCGGTGAACGCTCCGGGTTCGGTGGTGATCTCTGGTGATGAGGATGTGGTGTTGGGGTTGGCGGGGGTGTGGGAGGGACGGGGTGTGCGGGTGAAGCGGTTGCGGGTTTCGCATGCGTTTCATTCGCCGCGGATGGATGGGATGTTGGGGGAGTTTCGGGAGGTCGCGGAGGGGGTGTCGTTTAGTGAGCCGCGGATCCCGTTGGTGTCGAATCTCTCTGGTGGTTTGGCCTCTGGTGGGGAGTTGTGCACGGCGGGGTATTGGGTGCGTCATGTGCGTGAGGCGGTGCGGTTTGGGGATGGTGTGGGGTGGTTGTTGGGGGAGGGTGTGGGGAGTTTCTTGGAGCTTGGGCCGGATGGGGTGTTGAGCGCGATTGTCGAGGAGTGTGTGGATCGTTTGGACGGGGGGGTTGGGGGGAGTGTGGGTGGTGGGCGTTTGAGCGCTGGGGGGGAGCGTGGGTTTGCGGGTGTGGGTGGTTTGGCGGGGTCGGTGGTGGCGGTGCCGGTGTTGCGGTCTGGGGTGGGGGAGGCGCGGTCGTTGTTTGGTGGTTTGGGTGGGGTGTGGGTGCGTGGTGTGGGTGTGGATTGGGGTGGGGTGTTCGCGGGGTCGGGTGCTGTGCGGGTGGGGTTGCCGTCGTATGCGTTTCAGCGGGAGCGTTATTGGTTGTTGTCGGGTGGTGGTGTGGGTGATGTGGGTGCGGCGGGTCTGGGTGCGGTGGATCATCCGTTGTTGGGTGCGGGGGTGGCGTTGGCGGGTGGGGAGGGGTGGTTGTTCACGGGCCGGCTGTCGTTGCAGTCCCATCCGTGGCTAGCGGACTACGTGGTGTCGGGTTCGGTGGTGCTGGCGGGGGCTGTGCTGGTGGAGCTTGCGTTGGGTGTGGGTGGCGAGGTGGGGTGTGGGTGTGTGCGGGAGCTTGCGTTGGAGGCGCCGTTGGTTTTGGATGAGTTGGGTGGGGTGCAGATTCAGCTTTCGGTGGGTGCGCTTGATGAGTTGGGTGCTCGGGCGTTGCGGGTGTTTGGCAGGTTGGAGGGTGGGGTGGGGGATGAGTTGGTGGTGGGGGAGGAGTGGGTTTGTCACGCGAGCGGCGTGTTGGCTGCTGCTGAGGGTGAGGGTGTCGGTGAGGGTGTTGGTGTGGGTGGGGGTGTTGGTGTGGGTGGGGGTGTTGGTGTGGGTGGGGGTGTTGGTGTGGGTGGTGGTCGGCTGGGGGGTGTCTTTGCGGGTGGGGTGTGGCCTCCGGCTGGTGGGGTTGAGGTGGATGTCGATGAGTTGTATGGCGGGCTGGGTGAGGTTGGTTTGGAGTATGGGGAGGCGTTTCAGGGTTTGCGGGCTGTGTGGCGGCGGGGTGAGCAGGTGTTCGCGGAGGTGGCGTTGGCGGAGGAGTTGCAGGCTGAGGCGGGGTTGTTCGCGGTGCACCCGGTGCTCCTTGATGGGGCGCTGCAGTGTGTGGGTGTGTTGGGTGAGGGTGAGGCTGGCGGCGGGGGTGCAGAGGGGGGGTTGCGGCTGCCGTCTGTGTGGGGTGATGTGCGGGTTTACCGTCCGGGCGCGCGGCGGCTACGGGTGTGTGTGTCGCGCATCGATGGCGGCGGTGTCTCGGTTGCGATAGCGGACGACCGCGGTGCTTTGGTGGCTGAGGTGGGGTCGGTCGGCTTGCGCGAGTTCGCTGTGGGCCAGCTGGCGGGTGCGCGCAAGGGCTCTCACCGCTCGCTGTTCGGTGTGAGCTGGGTGGCGGCTTCGGCTACGGTCGCCTCGTCGGCGGTGGGGGGCCGTTGGGCGGTTCTCGGTGCGGCTGGCTCGGCGCTGGGGGATTCGCTCGAGGCGGCGGGGGTGAGCGTGGATGTGTATGGGGATTGGGAATCGCTGAGCGGGGCTGTGGGTGCGGAGGGGGCGAGCCCTGGGGTGGTGTGTGTGGATTGTGTGGAAGATGGGGGCGGGATTCTCGGAGGGGCGCACGCTGGTGTGGGTGCGGTATTGAAGCTCCTGCAGGGGTGGCTCGCGGATGAGCGGTTCGCGGCGGCGCGGTTGGTGCTGGTGACGCGGAGCGCGCTCGCGGCGGTTGTGGGGGATCGGGTTCGGGGTCTGGCCGGCGCACCGATTTGGGGGCTGGTGCGCTCGGCGCAGTCTGAGCACCCGGGGCGGTTTGTGCTCGTCGACCTGGATGAGGAGGACTCTTGGGGGCTGTTGCCTGCGGCACTTGCCGTGGGTGAGCCGCAGCTGGCGGTACGCGCGGGCGCAGTCCTGATGCCGCGGCTCGCACGAGCGCTGAGCACAGGATCCTCCGTTCGCGAGGGCTCGGGCTGGGAGGTGCTTGGGGGCGGCGCAGACGGGAGTGACACGCTTGCGCGGGAGGGTACGGCGGAGGCTGCGCGGGCTGGGGCCGGTCGGGTGCGCGGTGGAGCCGCGGTTTCGCGGGGGACGGTGTTGGTGACTGGTGGTACGGGCGGTTTGGGGATGGTTGTGGCTCGGCATCTCGTCGCCGCGCACGGGGTGCGGGATCTGTTGTTGGTGAGTCGCCGGGGGCTGCAGGCCGAGGGCGCTGGCGAGCTCCTCGCCGAGCTCACCGGGCTGGGCGCGCGGGTGCGGGTGCAGGCGTGCGATGTCGCTGATCGGGGGCAGCTCGAGGAGTTGCTCGCGGGGGTGTCGGTGGAGTGTCCGCTGAGCGCAGTTGTCCACGCGGCGGGGGTGTTGGACGATGGGGTGATCGAGCTGTTGACGGCGGAGCGCTTGGAGCGGGTGTTGGCTTCCAAGCTGGACGCGGCGTGGCATCTGCACGAGCTGACAGCCGATCTGGATCTGCGGGCATTCGTGCTGTTCTCCTCGGCGGCGGGTGTGTTCGGGAACGCGGGGCAGGGAAACTACGCGGCGGGGAACGCGTTCCTCGATGCGCTGGCTGCGTACCGCCGGGCGCGGGGCCTCGTGGGTGTGTCGTTGGCGTGGGGCGGGTGGGCCCAGGCGAGTGAGATGATGGGCCGCCTCGGCGAGGTGGAGATGGCGCGGATGGCGCGTGTGGGTGCGGGCGTGTTGTCGGTGGAGGAGGGCCTCGAGCTCTTCGATGCGGCGAGCATGGGCGAGGAGGCGCTGGTGGTCGCGGCCCGGATCGATCTCGGTGCGCTGCGTGCGCGTGCACGCGAAGGGATGGTGCCGGCGATGATGCGCGGCCTGGTGCGCCCGGGTGCGCGTCGCGCGGGGAGCGCTGACGAGGGTCTGCTCGCGGAGCGTTTGCGGGGTACGGCGAAGGAGGAGCGTGAGCGTTTGGTGCTCGAGCTCGTGCGTGGCGAGGTCGCGACGGTGCTCGGACATCCCTCGGCGGCGTCGATCGATCCCGAACGCGCGTTCAAGGAGCTTGGGTTCGACTCGCTCGCTGCTGTGGAGTTGCGCAACCAGCTGAGCGCGATCACGGGTATGCGTCTGCCCGCGACGCTGGTCTTTGACTACCCGACGGCCGCCGCGGTGGCGCGCCACTTGCTCAGTGAGGTCGAAGGCTTGGGAGCACAGCTGGCGGTAACCAAACCACTCGCGTTCGATGAGCCGATCGCGATCATCGGAATGAGCTGCCGCTATCCCGGCGGAGTCGGTTCACCGCAGGAGCTCTGGGAGCTGGTCCGCGGCGGGGGTGACGCGATCGCTGGATTCCCCACCGACCGCGGATGGGACCTGCAAAGGTTGCAGGAGGATCCCGCGTGGGCGGGGAGCAATGGAGCGGGGGGCTTTTCCATCGAAGGTGGATTCCTCGAGGGCGCCGGGGGTTTCGATGCGGCCTTCTTCGGAATCTCGCCCCGCGAGGCGCTCACGATGGACCCACAGCAGCGCTTGATGCTGGAAGCCTGCTGGGAGGCGATCGAGCGCGCGGGTCTGGATCTACATCTGCTGAGGGGCAGTCAAACGGGAGTGTTCGCCGGGGTGGGGGTGTCCGGCTACGGACTGGAGGCGGGACCGGCCGGTGAGGGCTACCGGCTGACCGGTGTCAGCGGCAGCGTGGTGTCGGGGCGAGTGTCCTATGTGCTGGGCTTAGAGGGGCCGGCGGTATCGGTCGATACGGCATGTTCATCGTCGCTGGTGGCATTGCACCTTGCGGGTCAGGCGCTACGCGGGGGGGAATGCTCGCTGGCGTTGGCTGGGGGTGTGGCGGTGATGGGATCGCCCGATCCGTTTGTGGAGTTCGCACGTCAGGGAGGTCTTGCGCCCGACGGCCGCTGTAAGCCGTTTGCGGACTCAGCGGATGGCACCGGCTGGGGCGAGGGCGTGGGGGTACTGCTCTTGGAGCGTCTATCCGATGCGCAGCGTGAGGGCCACGAGGTGCTGGCGGTAATCCGCGGCAGCGCGGTCAACCAGGATGGGGCGAGCAACGGGCTGACTGCTCCGAACGGCCCCTCCCAGCAGCGGGTCATCCTGCGGGCGCTCGCAAGTGCGGGTCTCTCCGCGGCGGAGGTGGATGCGGTGGAGGCGCACGGCACGGGGACGACGCTCGGCGATCCGATCGAGGCGCAAGCGCTGTTGGCAACCTACGGTCAGGACCGCCCCGAGGGCCGCCCACTGTGGCTGGGGTCGATCAAGTCAAATATTGGCCATACCCAGGCGGCGGCTGGTGTCGCGGGCGTGATCAAGATGGTGATGGCCCTGCAGAACGAGACGCTGCCCCGGACGCTGCATGTGGATGAACCATCTGGGGAGGTGGATTGGTCGGCGGGCAGCGTGTCGCTGTTGACGCAGGAGCGGGCGTGGGAGCGCAATGGGGCGCCGCGTCGGACGGGTGTCTCTTCATTTGGCATCTCGGGCACCAACGTCCACTTGATCATCGAGGAGGCTCCGCACAAGCAAGAGCTGGACAGCGAGGAGGCGCCTGGGGTATCTACGGGAGATTCCGAGGGTGAGGCGGCGGTGGTGAGCGAGTCCTGGCCGCTGCCCTTTGTCGTATCGGCCAAGAGTCCCGAGGCGCTTGTTGGGCAGGCTGAGCGCCTCGGGATACACCTGCGGAGACATGCGGACTTGCAGCCGTTGGCGGTTGCGCAAACGCTTGCTCTGCGTCGGGCGCGATTCTCTGAACGCGCGGTGGTCCTCGCGAAGGATCGCGAGGAGCTGCTGTTGGGTTTGGGCTCGCTCGCGGACGATCGGCCGGCGAAGAATGTTGTTCGGGGTGAGGCTGCGCGGGAGGGAAGGGTTGCCTTCGTGTTCCCAGGTCAGGGCTCTCAATGGGATGGGATGGCGCTCCAACTGCTCGGTGAGTCGCCACGCTTTGCGGAGCGGATGCACGCTTGCGAACAGGCGCTTTCGCGGTACGTCGACTGGTCGCTCACGGAGGTGCTTGGCGGCGGTGGGGGGTTATCGTTGGAGCGCGTCGATGTCGTGCAGCCGGCGCTGTTTGCGGTGATGGTGAGCTTGGCAGACCTCTGGGGGTCGTTTGGGGTCAAACCGAACTTGGTGGTTGGTCATTCGCAGGGCGAGATCGCGGCGGCTGTGGTAGCGGGAGCGCTGTCTGTCGAGGATGGAGCCCGGATTGTGGCGTTGCGCAGCAGGGCGCTGTCCAAGCTCGCCGGCGCGGGGGGGATGGTGTCGGTAGCGCTCTCGCGGGGAGAGCTCGAGGAGTTGCTCGCGGAGTTGGACCTGGAGGTGTCGTTGGCGGCGGTGAATGGCCCTCGTTCGATGGTGCTATCAGGTTCGCCGGAGGCGTTATCCGCGCTGGAGGCTGCCTGCGAGACAGGTGGCGTGCGAGCCAAGCGGATCGCTGTCGATTATGCATCGCACTCACCGCAGATCGATGCGATTCGGGATGAGCTGCTCGAGGTGCTCGCCCCGATTGAGCCGATGAGCTCAGAGGTGCCATTCTTCTCGACGTTGACGGGAGCGCAGCTTGGTACGGAGGAGCTTGTCGCGGAGTATTGGTACCGCAGCTTGCGCGAGACGGTTCAGTTCGAAGCGGCGACCCGCGCGGCGATCGCGGACGGCGCCGACATCTTCATCGAGGTGAGTCCGCACCCTGTCTTGACGCTCGCGGTGGCCGAGACGGTTGAGGCCCAGATGGTTGAGGTCCAGGCCGAGCGCCGCGCCCCGAGCGCGGTGGTGGGGTCCCTGCGCCGCGGCGAGGGAGGTGTCGAGCGCTTTGTGGGTGCTGTGGCGGAGGCGCATGTGCATGGTGTGGGGGTGGATTTTGGGTGTGTGTTTGGTGTTTTTGGTGGGTTGGGTGGGGGTGGGGTTGAGCTTCCGACTTATGCGTTTCAGCGGGAGCGGTTTTGGCTTTCGGGGGTTGGTGGGGTGGGTGATGTGCGGGGTCTTGGTGTGGGTTCGGTTGAGCATCCGTTGTGGGGTGCGAAGCTCGAGTTGGTTGATGGTGGGGGGTGGTTGTTCACGGGGTGTCTTGCGCTCGAGCGGTATCCGTGGTTGCGTGATCATGTGGTTGCTGGTTGTGTTTTGTTTCCGGGTACGGGGTTTGTGGAGTTGGCGTTAGCGGCGGGTGTTGAGGTTGGGTTGGGGGGGGTTGAGGAGTTGGTTTTGGAGGCGCCGCTTGTGCTTGGTGAGGGGGAGGTGTTACAGCTTCGGCTGGTGTTGGGTGGGGTTGATGGTGGTGGGTGTCGTGAGGTTGGTATCTATTCGTGTGGGGAGCAGGGTGTGGTGGCTGGTGGGGATGGGGAGTCGCGGTGGGTTCGTCATGCGAGTGGTGTGCTCGGTGGGGGAGGTTCGGCCGGTGTCGGGGGGCTGGTTGGGGGGGAGTGGGCTGGGGGGTCGGCTGGTGGTGGTGTGGCTGGTGGTGTGGCTGGTGGCGGGGGGGGGTTGGCTGGTGGTGGTGTGGCTGGTGACGGTGGTGCTGGTGCTGGTGGTGGTTTGGCTGGTGGGGTGTGGCCGCCGGTGGGTGCTGAGCGGGTGGAGCTTGACGATTTGTATGGGCGTTTGGCGGATGGGGGGCTGCTCTATGGCCCGGCTTTCCAGGGTTTGCAGGCTGTTTGGCGGCGGGGTGGGGAGTTTTTTGGTGAGGTTGTGTTGGATGCTGATCAGCAGGTGGTGGCTGGGCGTTATGGGGTGCATCCGGCGTTGTTTGATGCGGCGCTTCATGTGGGGTTGGTCGCGGGTTTGGAGGGGGGGCAGCGGGAGCTTGCGTTGCCGTTTAGCTTCTCGGGTTTGCGGCTGTGTGGGGGTGGGGCGGTTGGGTTGAGGGTGAGGGTTGTGTTTGAGGGGGATGTGTTGTCGTTGCAGGCGGTTGATGCGTCGGGTGGGCTGGTGTTGGAGCTCGATGCGTTGCGTATGCGTTCGTTTGATTCGTCGTTGTTGGGTGCGGGTTCGGGTGTGGGGGTTGGGGATTCGTTGTTCGGGGTGCGGTGGGTTGAGGTTGGGGGTGGCGGGGTTGTGGTCGCTGGGGGTGAGGCGGCGTTTGTTGAGGTGGGTAGTGTTGAGGAGTTGGTGGGGTTGGCGGGGAGTGGGTCGGTGCCTGGTGTGGTGGTGTGTCGTGTCGCGTCGGGTCGTGGGGGGGCTGGGGTTGTGTCCTCGGCGTTGGAGTTGACGGGTGGGGCGCTGTTGCTTGCTAAGGCTTTTCTTGGGGATGAGCGGTTTGGTGAGGCGAGGTTGGTGTTTGTTACTGAGTGTGCGGTGGGTGTGGGGGTGGGGGAGGAGCCTGATCTTGGGCAGGCGCCGGTGTGGGGTCTTATTAGGAGTGCGCAGTCGGAGCATCCGGGGCGGTTTTTGTTGGTGGATATGGATGGGAGTGAGGCTTCTGGGGCGGTGTTCGTGGATGCGCTTTTGTGCGGGGAGCCGCAGTTGGCGGTGCGTGAGGGTAGGTTGTTGGCGGCGCGTCTTGAGCGGGTGGGGCGTTCGTTGTTTGCGCCGGCGGGGGGGGAGGCGTGGCGGCTCGAGGTGGTGAAGGAGGGGACGTTTGACGATCTTGCGGTTGTGCGGGATCTGGATGCGCCGGGGTCTTTGTTGGCTGGCCAGGTCCGTGTGGGGGTGCGTGCGGCTGGGGTGAATTTCCGGGATGTGCTTGTGGTGTTGGGGATGTATCCTGGTGGGGGGTCGGTCGGGGGTGAGGGTGCGGGGGTGGTGTTGGAGGTCGGCCCAGGGGTCGAGGGGTTGGCGGTCGGTGATCGCGTGATGGGATTGATGGTCGGGGCGTTCGGGTCGGTCGCGATCACCGATGAGCGTTTACTCGTGCAGGTCCCCGAGGGGTGGTCCTTCACACGCGCCGCATCGGTACCGATCGCATTCCTGACCGCCTACTACGCACTAACCGAACTCGCAAAAGTTGCGGAGGGCTCCTCGGTGCTGATCCACGCGGGCGCAGGTGGCGTGGGAATGGCGGCGATCCAGGTCGCGCGCCAGCTCGGGGCTGAGGTCTATGCCACCGCGAGTCCGCATAAGTGGGAGACTTTGAAGGCCCTGGGTATCGATGAGGATCACCTAGCGTCTTCCAGGGACCTGGACTTCAAGGAGAAGTTCCTCGAGCGGACCGGGGGCAGGGGCGTCGATGTGGTCCTCAACTCCTTGGCGGGCGAGTTCGTGGATGCATCGCTTGGGCTCCTGCCCCGTGGCGGACACTTTGTTGAGATGGGCAAGACGGATATCCGCGACGCGGGGGAGATAGCAGAGCGGCACATTGGCGTGTCTTATCGAGCTTTCGATATCCAAGAGGCGGGCCCAGATCTGCTAGGCGAGATGCTCGTGCGGCTCTTGGAGATGTTCAACGCGAAGGCGCTCGCGCCGCTGCCGAGCACAGTCTTTGACTTTGCGAGGACGGACGAGGCTCTGCGTTACATGAGTCAGGCCCGCCACACCGGCAAGCTCGTCCTGCGGATGCCTCCCCGTCTGGATCCAAATCGCACCGTGTTGATTGTGGGTGGCACGGGCACTTTGGGATCGTTGCTGGCCCGTCACCTGGTCGAGCACTATGGCGTGAAATATCTCGTGCTTGCGAGCCGGCGGGGAGCCGAGGCGGACGGCGCGACGGAGCTCGAGGCAGAGCTCGCGGGGCGTGGTGTGAGCATTCGCATAGTCGCGTGCGATGCCTCCGATC
Source organism: uncultured Solirubrobacterales bacterium (assembly GCA_963747875.1). GTDB lineage: Bacteria > Actinomycetota > Thermoleophilia > Solirubrobacterales > Solirubrobacteraceae > Palsa-744. Next base: position 1,585,998 of record CAVVGU010000001.1, on the reverse strand, counting down.
GCGGGCAGCTGCAGGAACTCATCGGGGAGCTTCCCGATGAGCATCCGCTGGGGACAGTGGTCCATGCCGCGGGGACGCTGGACGATGGGGTCATCACGTCACTCGATGCGGAGCGTCTCGAGGGTGTGTTTTCGGCCAAGCTCAATCCCGCCTTACACCTACACGAGCTGACGTCGGGACTCGACCTGGAGGCGTTCGTTCTATTTAGCTCTGCGGCAGCCACCTTTGGGGCTCCGGGTCAGGGCAACTACGCGGCCGCCAACGCATTCCTGGACGCGCTGGCGCTCCACAGGCGTGCCGATGGGCTGGTCGCTCACTCGATTGCATGGGGGCTGTGGGAGCAGGCGAGTGCGATGACGGGCCATCTTGCCGATACCGAGAAGGGGCGCGATGGGATCCTCACGCTCTCCTCCGAGCGGGGCCTGGAGCTATTTGACGATGTGCTGGGCGCGGGCGAGGCGGTGGCGGTGGCGCTTGCGCTTGATACTGCGACGCTGCGCGAGGGCGCCACTGCGGGAGTGTTGGCGCCGCTGTTCAGCTCACTGGTTCGCGCTCCAGCGCGGCGCACCCACGGCGCGGGCAGACTTGTCGAGCGGCTGGCTACTACCCCAGCGTCCGAACACGAGAAGATCGTGCTCGAGCTTGTGCGCTCGCACGTGGCCGCGGTGTTGGGACACGGCTCGGCGGAGGCTATTCAAGGGGATCGTGCGTTCAAGGAGCTCGGCTTTGACTCGCTCAGCGCGGTCGAGCTGCGCAACCGTTTGAGCCAGGCGACCGGCCTGCGCCTGCCGGCGACGTTGATCTTTGACTATCCCACGTGTGTGGCGGTTACCGGCTATCTACTGGAGCGGGTGCAGGGTGAGCAGCGCGACGCCAAGGTTGCGGTTCAGCCGCGACTCGCCGGGAATGAGCCGATCGCGATTGTGGGTATGAGCTGTCGTTTACCGGGCGGGGTGCGCTCTCCGGAGGATCTGTGGGAGCTGCTGGCATCGGGTGGGGACGCGATTTCCCCCTTTCCCGACGATCGCGGTTGGGATCTGCAGAGGCTCTACGATCCAGATCCAGCCCATCCCGGTACGAGCTATGCCCGCGAGGGTGGCTTCGTTGAGGACGCTGGAGAATTCGATGCTGGCTTCTTCGGGGTGGGTCCGCGTGAGGCATTGGGCATGGACCCACAGCAGCGGCTCCTGCTCGAAGGCGCGTGGGAGGCGTTTGAAAACGCGGCGATCGATCCAACCGAGCTGCGTGGCACCCAGACAGGCGTGTTCGCAGGAGTCACCTCCACCGGGTACGGTATGGATCCGGCCGAGTGGGGTCCGGAGCTCGAGGGGTACGGGATGACGGGTACCACCAGCAGCATCGCTTCGGGCCGGGTGGCATATACGTTTGGCCTCGAGGGTCCGGCTGTGTCGGTGGATACGGCGTGTTCGTCGTCGCTGGTGGCGGTCCATATGGCGTGTCAGGCGTTGCGTCTGGGCGAGTGCTCGATGGCCCTGGCTGGGGGCGTGACGGTGTTGGCCTCTCCGGTCGGGTTCATAGTGTTCAGCCGGCAGCGCGGCCTGGCGGTCGATGGCCGCTGCAAGCCCTTTGCCGAGGGAGCTGATGGGACGGGGCTCTCCGAGGGCGTGGGCCTGCTGCTGTTGGAGCGCCTCTCAGATGCACGCCGCAACGGCCACAGGGTGTATGCGCTGCTGCGCGGCAGCGCTATCAATCAGGACGGCGCGAGCAATGGATTGACCGCACCGAACGGTCCCTCCCAGCAGCGGGTTATCGCCCAGGCACTCGCGAATGCGGGGCTAACGCCCGAGCAGGTTGATGCGGTGGAGGCGCATGGGACCGGCACCGTGCTTGGCGATCCGATCGAGGCACAGGCGCTGATCGCTGCGTATGGGCGCGAACGGACCCACCCGCTCTGGCTTGGATCGGTGAAGTCGAACATCGGCCATACCCAGGCGGCGGCGGGGGTGGCGGGGATCATCAAGATGGTTCAGGCGATGCGCCACGGTGTGCTACCGCAGAGCCTGCATATAGGCGAGCCCACCAAGCAGGTAGATTGGTCGAGCGGTTCGATATCGCTCTTGGCCGAAGGGATCCCATGGGAGCTAAGCGGACATCCCCGCCGCGCCGGAGTCTCCTCGTTCGGTATCTCTGGGACCAACGCGCACGTACTGCTGGAGGAAGCTCCAGTCGAACCTACTCCCGAAGCCTCCGCGGAGCTCACCGGCCCGAGTGGGGAGGCGGGGCCGGAGAGTCATGTGGAGGCGACTGGGTCTATGACCCTGCCATTCGTGCTCTCGGCGAGGAGCTCAGCGGCACTTGCTGGCCAGGCTGAGCGCCTTAGCCGATACCTGATGGCGCATCCAGAGACGGAGTCGCTGGGTACGGCAGTGACACTGGCACTGCACCGGGCGCGCTTTTCTGAGCGTGCGGTGATTCTTGCGGCGGATCGGGAGCAGTTGCTTGCGGGGCTGAGAGCGCTAACCGACGGGCGGCCGGCGGCGAACGTCGTGCGCAGGGTGGTCGCCCCGGGGGGCAAGCTTGCGTTTATGTTCACCGGTCAGGGATCGCAACGAGCGGGGATGGGCAGCCAGCTATATGGGGAGTTCCCGAGATTCGCGGAGGCACTTGATGGCGCGTGTACGGAGCTTGACCGGCATCTGGGGGTATCGCTGAAGGAGTTGATCTTCGCCACCGCGGGATCGCCCGAGGCGGACCTCTTGAATGAGACCACTTACACTCAGCCGGCACTGTTTGCGCTCGAGGTTGCCCTCTACCGACTGTTCGAGTCGTGGGGTATGAGGCCTGACTATCTAATTGGGCATTCGGTTGGGGAGCTTGCTGCGGCGCACGTTGCTGGGGTTCTCTCGCTCCAGGACGCCAGCAAGCTTGTGGCGGCGCGGGCATCATTGATGGGCGCACTGCCAATCGGCGGCGCGATGCTTGCTGTGCAGGCGTCTGCGACCGAGGTTGCGGGATCGTTGGGAGAGGAGGTCGCGATTGCGGCCGTGAATGCTCCGGAATCGGTCGTGCTATCTGGAGATACTGAGGCGATCGAGCGGCTCGCCGACCAGTGGGCCGAAAGAGGACGAAAGACTCATCGATTGAATGTGAGTCATGCATTCCATTCGGAGGCCATGGGACCGATGTTGGCCGATCTCGAGCGGGTCGCGAGGACGCTCTCATTCGCTGAGCCAGCGATCCCGATCATCTCAAATCTTACGGGTGAGCCGCTCAGCCTCGAGCAGGCATCTGAGCCGGCCTACTGGGCTAGGCATGTGCGGGACACGGTGCGCTTTTGCGACGGTGTTGATTTCTTGAAGAGGGCTGGGGTGGGCTGTTACTTCGAGGTTGGGCCCGATGGGGCTCTCTGCGCAATGGCCGGTGCGAGCTGCGAGGACGGCGTCCAGGTGGCGACGATGCGTGAGGATCGGGACGAGATCGCGACGTTGATGGGTGCTGTGGCGGAGGCGCATGTGCATGGTGTGGGGGTGGATTTTGGGTGTGTGTTTGGTGTTTTTGGTGGGTTGGGTGGGGGTGGGGTTGAGCTTCCGACTTATGCGTTTCAGCGGGAGCGGTTTTGGCTTTCGGGGGTTGGTGGGGTGGGTGATGTGCGGGGTCTTGGTGTGGGTTCGGTTGAGCATCCGTTGTGGGGTGCGAAGCTCGAGTTGGTTGATGGTGGGGGGTGGTTGTTCACGGGGTGTCTTTCGCTCGAGCGGTATCCGTGGTTGCGTGATCATGTGGTTGCTGGTTGTGTTTTGTTTCCGGGTACGGGGTTTGTGGAGTTGGCGTTAGCGGCGGGTGTTGAGGTTGGGTTGGGGGGGGTTGAGGAGTTGGTTTTGGAGGCGCCGCTTGTGCTTGGTGAGGGGGAGGTGTTACAGCTTCGGCTGGTGTTGGGTGGGGTTGATGATGGTGGGTGTCGTGAGGTTGGTATCTACTCGTGTGGGGAGCAGGGTGTGGTGGCTGGTGGGGATGGGGAGTCGCGGTGGGTTCGTCATGCGAGTGGTGTGCTCGGTGGGGGAGGTTCGGCCGGTGTCGGGGGGCTGGTTGGGGGGGAGTGGGCTGGGGGGTCGGCTGGTGGTGGTGTGGCTGGTGGTGTGGCTGGTGGCGGGGGGGGGTTGGCTGGTGGTGGTGTGGCTGGTGACGGTGGTGCTGGTGCTGGTGGTGGTTTGGCTGGTGGGGTGTGGCCGCCGGTGGGTGCTGAGCGGGTGGAGCTTGACGATTTGTATGGGCGTTTGGCGGATGGGGGGCTGCTCTATGGCCCGGCTTTCCAGGGTTTGCAGGCTGTTTGGCGGCGGGGTGGGGAGTTTTTTGGTGAGGTTGTGTTGGATGCTGATCAGCAGGTGGTGGCTGGGCGTTATGGGGTGCATCCGGCGTTGTTTGATGCGGCGCTTCATGTGGGGTTGGTCGCGGGCTTGGAGGGGGGGCAGCGGGAGCTTGCGTTGCCGTTTAGCTTCTCGGGTTTGCGGCTGTGTGGGGGTGGGGCGGTTGGGTTGAGGGTGAGGGTTGTGTTTGAGGGGGATGTGTTGTCGTTGCAGGCGGTTGATGCGTCGGGTGGGCTGGTGTTGGAGCTCGATGCGTTGCGTATGCGTTCGTTTGACTCGTCGTTGTTGGGTGCGGGTTCGGGTGTGGGGGTTGGGGATTCGTTGTTCGGGGTGCGGTGGGTTGAGGTTGGGGGTGGCGGGGTTGTGGTCGCTGGGGGTGAGGCGGCGTTTGTTGAGGTGGGTAGTGTTGAGGAGTTGGTGGGGTTGGCGGGGAGTGGGTCGGTGCCTGGTGTGGTGGTGTGTCGTGTCGCGTCGGGTCGTGGGGGGGCTGGGGTTGTGTCCTCGGCGTTGGAGTTGACGGGTGGGGCGCTGTTGCTTGCTAAGGCTTTTCTTGGGGATGAGCGGTTTGGTGAGGCGAGGTTGGTGTTTGTTACTGAGTGTGCGGTGGGTGTGGGGGTGGGGGAGGAGCCTGATCTTGGGCAGGCGCCGGTGTGGGGTCTTATTAGGAGTGCGCAGTCGGAGCATCCGGGGCGGTTTTTGTTGGTGGATATGGATGGGAGTGAGGCTTCTGGGGCGGTGTTCGTGGATGCCCTTTTGTGCGGGGAGCCGCAGTTGGCGGTGCGTGAGGGTAGGTTGTTGGCGGCGCGTCTTGAGCGGGTGGGGCGTTCGTTGTTTGCGCCGGCGGGGGGGAGGCGTGGCGGCTCGAGGTGGTGAAGGAGGGGACGTTTGACGATCTTGCGGTTGTGCGGGATCTGGATGCGCCGGGGTCTTTGTTGGCTGGCCAGGTCCGTGTGGGGGTGCGTGCGGCTGGGGTGAATTTCCGGGATGTGCTTGTGGTGTTGGGGATGTATCCTGGTGGGGGGTCGGTCGGGGGTGAGGGTGCGGGGGTGGTGTTGGAGGTCGGCCCAGGGGTCGAGGGGTTGGCGGTCGGTGATCGCGTGATGGGATTGATGGTCGGGGCGTTCGGGTCGGTCGCGATCACCGATGAGCGTTTACTCGTGCAGGTCCCCGAGGGGTGGTCCTTCACACGCGCCGCATCGGTACCGATCGCATTCCTGACCGCCTACTACGCACTAACCGAACTCGCAAAAGTTCGCAAGGGGGAACGGCTGCTGGTGCATGCGGCGGCGGGTGGCGTGGGGATCGCTGCGGTCCAGCTGGCGCTGCATATGGGACTTGAGGTGTTTGCGACTGCGAGCGAGGCCAAGTGGGGTACGCTCGCGGCGTTGGGGTTGGATGAGGAGCACGTAGCCTCATCGCGGACACTGCAGTTCGGTGAGCAGTTTGCGGAGCGGGGCGGTGTCGATGTGGTGTTGAACTCTTTGGCGAATGAGTTCGTGGATGTGTCACTTGGATTGCTGGGTGAGAGCGGACGTTTTCTCGAGATGGGAAAGACCGATATTCGTGATGCGGCCCAGGTGAATGAATCCTTTAGCGGTGTGAGCTACCAGGCGTTCGACTTGATTGAGGCGGGCCCGGAGCGTATCCAGGTGATGCTGAGGGAACTGGTCGGCCTGCTGGAGGGCGGCCAGCTCCAGGGTCTGCCCGTGAGGGTGTGGGACATGGAGCACATGGGGGAGGCGTTACGGTTCATGAGTCAGGCGCGCCATATCGGCAAGAACGTGTTGCGCCTGCCCGTACCGGCGTTTGACGGGCAGGGTACGGTCCTGATCACGGGCGGCACGGGAGGTCTCGGGGCATTGCTAGCGCGGCATTTGGTGCAGGAGCGGGGGGTGCGGAACCTTCTGCTTGTGAGCCGGGGCGGACCGGATGTTGAGGGTGTGTGCGAGCTCGTTAGCCACCTGGAGGGGGTGGGCGCGAGCGTACGAGTGGAGGCGTGCGACGTCGCTGACCGCGAGCAGGTGAAACTGCTGGTCGAGGGCATCGATCCGGAGCGCCCGCTGATTGGGGTGGTACATGCGGCTGGCGTGCTTGACGACGGGCTGATGGAGTCGATTGCGCAGGAGCGCATGGAAGAGGTGATGGCGCCGAAGGTCGCGGGGGCGTGGCATTTGCATGAAATAACCAAGGAACTGGATCTGCGGGCGTTTGTCTTGTTTTCGTCGATAGCGGGCGTTATCGGGAGCGCGGGACAGAGTGCGTATGCAGCGGGCAATGCGTTCCTCGACGCCCTTGCATCGTCGCGGCGCTCGCAGGGGCTTAGCGGCAGCTCCTTGGCATGGGGCCCGTGGGGGCAGGTGGGGATGGCGCAACTGTTGGATGAGGACCATCAGCGGCGAATTGCCCGTTCCGGCCTGCGCGCGCTACCCTCCGAGGAGGGGTTGGGGCTGTTCGACGCCGCGATGCAGCTAGACAGGGCGTTGCTGCTTCCGGTTGCTTTGGATATGAAGTCGCTGCGCACCTTCGCACAGGGTGGCCTGTTACCTGCGCTATTTGATGATGTTGTACGGGTGCCGATACGCAGCCGGCAATCGGTGGGGCAGGGAGGAGAGTCATTGGCTGCAAGGCTCGTGGGTCTTGGAAGTAGCGAGCGTGAACGGGTGATGGTCGACCTGGTTTGCCAACACGCTGCAGCCGTGCTGGGGCACTCATCCGCAGAGAGGATCGACCCAGAGCTTCTCGTTCAAAGACCTCGGGTTCGACTCCCTCGCGGCGGTCGAGCTGCGCAATCAGTTGGGAGCGATGGCAGGTGTTAGGCTGCGTGCGACGCTGATCTTCGATTACCCGTCGCCGAAGGCGGTGGCGGACTATATTCTCAACGCGATCGGGCAGAGCGATGGCGGGTCCGACGCTGTGGTCGATACTGAGCTCGATAGGTTGGAGCAGACGCTGACCTCGACGCCGGTGGATGAGAGTGACAGGGTGAGGATTGCGGGACGCCTACAGGCGATTCTGCAGAGGCTTGGGGATGGTGATCGACAGGCGGAGAGTACGGCGGTGGCGGGCATGATGGAAGCGGCGACGGCTGATGAGATCTTTGACTTTATCGACAGGGAGTTGCCGCCGGCATGATGAGTGCCGGGTGTAACCAAACTATGCTTCAAAGGAGAAGGTCGAAATAATGGAAGAAGCGAAGTTCCTTGAATATTTGAAGCGTCTTACGGTTGACCTCCATGACGCGCGTGGGCGTTTGCGTGACCTGGAAGCGCACGGGACCGAGCCAATTGCGGTAGTGGGTATGAGCTGTCGTTACCCAGGAGGCGTGCGTTCGCCGGAGGAGCTGTGGGATTTGGTTGCGGCTGGCCGAGATGGGATCTCCCAATTCCCGACGGACCGCGGGTGGGACCTTGGCGAGCTCTTCGACGCCGACGCGGCGGGTCAAGGTGGGAGCGTGGTGAGCGAAGGCGGATTCGTCGACGATGCCGGTGAGTTCGATGCCGGGTTCTTCCGGATAAGTCCCAACGAGGCGCTGGCGATGGACCCACAACAGCGTCAGTTGTTGGAAGTGTGCTGGGAGGCGATTGAGAGTGCTGGGATCGACTCCACGCAGCTGAAGGGCAGCTCGACGGGGGTGTTTGCGGGGGTGAGTTCGAGCTTCTATGGCCTGACGCCAACGAGTGCGGGGTCAAACGAAGAGAAGGATTTGGGGGGTTATCGGCTGACGGGCAGTATCGCGAGTGTGGTCTCTGGTCGTGTGGCCTATACATTCGGCTTGGAGGGGCCCGCGGTCTCGATCGATACGGCGTGCTCGTCGTCGCTGGTAGCGCTGCATCTTGCGGCGATCGCGCTGCGCCAGGAAGAATGCTCGCTGGCACTGGCGGGTGGTGTGAGCGTCATGGCAACACCGGGCTTGTTCATAGAGTTCAGCCGACAGGGCGGTCTGGCGGGGGATGGGCGCTGCAAGTCCTTCAGTGACGCTGCGGACGGCACGGGTTGGAGCGAGGGCGCTGGCATCGTCCTACTCGAGCGCCTCTCGGATGCGCAACGTAACGGGCGCAAGATATTCGCAGTGCTGCGGGGCAGCGCTGTGAATCAGGATGGTGCGAGCAACGGGCTGACTGCGCCAAACGGGCCGTCACAGGAACGGGTTATCGAGCAGGCGTTGGCGAACGCCGGTCTCACCCGTGCCGACGTGGACGCGGTCGAGGCGCACGGCACGGGTACGACGTTGGGAGATCCGATCGAGGCGCAGGCGCTGCTAGCGACCTATGGGCAGGGCCGAGAGGAGGGACGGCCGGTATGGATCGGGTCGATCAAGTCAAATATCGGCCACGCCGCTGCTGCGTCGGGTATCGCGGGGGTGATCAAGATGATTATGGCGATCGAGCGGGGTGTGCTGCCCAAGACCCTGCACGTTGGTGAGCCCACGCGGCACGTCGACTGGTCAGCTGGTGCGGGAGCGCTGTTGATTGAGGCGCAGCAATGGCCCGCTGCGGGCCGCCCGCGTCGAGCGGGTGTTTCGTCGTTTGGGATCAGTGGCACCAACGCGCATGTGATCGTGGAGGAGGCCCCGGTGGTGGAGGCTCCCACCACCGCAGAGGTTGCGCCAGTAGTGGGCGTGGGCGTGGGTGGTGGGGTGTTGCCGTGGGTGCTGTCGGGTCGTGGGGTGGATGGTTTGCGTGGGCAGGCTGAGCGGCTGCGGGAGTTTGTAGGGGGTGCTGAGGATGTGGGGTTGCTGGATGTCGGGTTTTCGCTTGCGGGCAGAGCGGTGTTGGAGGATCGTGCTGTGGTGTTGGGGGGCGATAGGGAGGAGTTGTTGGGGGGTCTTGGTGTGTTGGCCGAGGGTTCGGGTGTGGGTGTGGGTGGTGGGGTGTTGGTGGGTGGTGGTGGTGGTGGGCGTGTGGCGTTTTTGTTTACGGGTCAGGGTGCGCAGCGTGTGGGGATGGGCCGGGAGTTGTATGGGGCGTTTGGGGTGTTTCGTGGGGTGTTTGATGAGGTGTGTGGGTTTTTGGATCCGTTGTTGGGGTGTTCGTTGGCGGAGGTTATGTTCGGGGAGCCGGCCGGCGCTGGGGTTGGGGCCGTTGGGGCTGGTGGGGTGGCTGGGGTTGGTGGTGTGGCTGGGGTTGGTGGTGTGGCTGGGGTTGGTGTGGGTGGTGGTGGTGTGTTGGATGGGACGGGGTTGGCGCAGCCTGCGTTGTTTGCGTTGGAGGTGGCGTTGTTTGGGCTTGTTGGGGGGTGGGGTGTGCGGCCTGATTTTGTGGTTGGGCATTCTGTTGGGGAGCTTGCGGCGGCGTGTGTTGCGGGCGTGTTTTCCTTGGAGGATGCGTGTCGTTTGGTTGCGGCGCGGGGTCGTTTGATGGGTGGGTTGCCGGTGGGTGGTGCGATGGTCGCGGTTGGGGTGTCTGAGGGGGAGGTGTTGGAGTCGTTGCGGGGTGTTGGTGGTTGGGAGGGGCGTGTGGGTATCGCGGCGGTGAATGCTCCTGGTTCGGTGGTGGTATCGGGGGATGAGGATGCGGTGTTGGGGGTAGCGGGGTTGTGGGAGGGGCGTGGTGCGCGGGTGAAGCGGTTGCGGGTATCGCATGCGTTTCATTCTCATCGGATGGACGGGATGCTGGAGGAGTTTGAGCGGGTCGCTGAGAGTGTCGTGTTTAGTGAGCCGCGGATCCCGCTGGTATCGAACTTGTCGGGTCGGCTGGCCGGGGGCGAGGTGTGTAGCGCGGAGTACTGGGTGCGGCACGTGCGTGAGGCGGTGCGGTTCGGGGACGGCGTGAAGTGGCTGTTGGGGGAGGGTGTGAGGAGTTTCTTGGAGCTCGGCCCGGATGGGGTGTTGAGCGCGATGGTCGCGGAGTGCGTGGATGAGTTTGGTCGTGAGGGCGGTAGCGAGGTAAACGCGGCGCGGGGTGCTGAGGGCACGCTCGACGCCGAGGCTGAGGGGCGGGCTGGGTCTGGGGCCGGGTTGGCTGTTGGTGTTGGTGGTGGTGTTGGTGGTGGTGTTGGTGTTAGTGGTGGTGTTAGTGGTGGTGTTGGTGGTGTGGGTTCGGTGGTGGCGGTGCCGGTGTTGCGTTCGGGGGTGGGGGAGGTTCGTTCGTTGTTTGCTGGGTTGGGTGGTGTGTGGGTTAGTGGTGTGGGTGTGGATTGGGGTGGGGTGTTTGAGGGGTCTGGTGGTGTGCGTGTGGGGTTGCCGTCGTATGCGTTTCAGCGGGAGCAGTATTGGTTGTCCTCGGCGGAGGGTGTGGGGGATGTAGCGGCGGCTGGGCAGGAGCGCGCGGATCATCCGTTGTTGGGGGCTGTGGTTGGTTTGGCTGATGGGGAGGGGTGGGTGTTTACGGGTCGGGTGTCGTTGGATACGCATCCGTGGTTGGTTGATCATGCGGTGTTGGGTCGGGTGTTGTTGCCTGGGACGGCGTTTGTGGAGTTGGCGTTGTTTGTGGGTGGGCGTGTTGGTTGTGAGGTTGTGCGGGAGCTTGCGTTGCAGGCGCCGTTGTTTTTGGTTGAGGGGCGGGGTGTTCAGGTTCAGGTGGTGGTTGGGGAGCCGGATGAGGTGGGTTGTAGGCGGGTGGGTATTTTTGGGCGTGTGGATGGTGGTGGGGTTGGTGGTGGGGTGGGGGATGAGGTGTGGGTTCAGCATGCGAGTGGTGTGCTTGGGGTGTCTGGTGTTGGTGGGGTGGTGGAGGGGTTGGGTGAGCTTGGTGGTGTGTGGCCTCCGGTGGGTGCGGTGGAGGCGGATGTTGAGGGTGTGTATGAGGGGTTAGCGGGGGCGGGTCTTGAGTATGGGCCGGTGTTTCGTGGTTTGCGGGGTGTGTGGCGGCGTGGGGAGGAGGTTTTCGCGGAGGTTGCGTTGGGTGAGTTTGGGGGTGTTGGGGCGGGGTCTTTTGGTTTGCATCCGGCGTTGTTGGATGCTGCGTTGCATGCGGTAGCGGTTGGTGGGTTGGGTGGGGATGGTGGTGGGGGTGATGGTCCGTTGTTGCCGTTTGCGTGGGGTGGTGTGAGTTTGTGGGTGGTTGGTGCGTCGGTGTTGCGGGTGCGTTTGGCGCGGGTGGATGGTGGGTTGTCGTTGGTGTTGGCTGGTGAGGGTGGTGAGTTGGTCGCGTCGGTCGATTCGTTGGTGTTACGTGCGGTAGCGCTTGATGGGTTTGGTACGGCGGGTGGGTTGCAGGATTCGTTGTTTGGTTTGGAGTGGGTGCCGGTAGCCGCGGATGCGCAGCTGGGCGCGGGGGCCGAGAGCCAGGACACGAGGGCCGAGAGTCAGGACGCGGGGCTTGTGGTGTTGGGTGTTGAGGAGTTGGGGGGTGTGGGTGCGCGGTTCGCGGATTTGGATGCTCTGGGGGAGGCTGTGGATGGGGGTGCGGCGGTCCCGGGGGTTGTGCTGGTCGGTTGTATGGGTGGTGTTGGGGGCCTGGGTGAGACCGATGGCGCGGGGGTCGCGGGCGAGCCTGGTGGGGTGGTGGGTGTGGGGCATGGTGTGGCGCGGGGGGTGTTGGGGTTGGTGCAGCGGTGGCTTGGGGATGAGCGGTTTGCTGGTTCGCGGCTGGTGTTGGTGACGGAGGGGGCGGTCGCGGTGGGGGGTGAGGATGTGCCTGGTTTGGTGTGTTCGGCGGTGTGGGGGCTGGTTCGTTCGGCGCAGTCTGAGCAGCCGGGGCGGCTGGTGTTGGTCGATGTTGATGGGCTGGAGGCTTCTTTTAGGGTGTTAGCGGCTGCGGTGGCTGGTGATGAGCCGCAGTTGGTGGTGCGTGGGGGTGAGGTGTTCGCTGCGCGTTTGGTGCGGGTAGCGGTGGAGGGTGCGGGGGGTAGTGGTGTTGGGCTGGTGGATGGGGCTGGTGGTGAGGTGGGGGGTGCTGGTGTGGGTGGCAGTTTGGCTGGTGTGGGTACGGTTTTGGTGACGGGTGGGACTGGTGGTTTGGGTGCTTTGGTCGCGAGGCATTTGGTTGGTGTGCGTGGGGTGCGTAGTGTTGTGTTAGCGAGTCGTCGTGGTCGTGGTGCGCCGGGGGCGGTGGAGCTCGAGGAAGAGTTGGTGGGGATGGGCGCGAGGGTAGTTATTGCTGGGTGTGATGTGAGTGTGCGTAGTGAGTTGGAGGGGTTGTTAGGGCTCGTTGATGAGGAGTATCCGTTGGGGATGGTGGTGCATGCTGCGGGGGTTCTTGATGATGGTGTGATCGAGTCGTTGACGGGGGAGCGTTTGGATGGTGTGTTGGCTGGGAAGCTTGACGCGGCGTGGTATTTGCATGAGTTGACGGAAGGGCTGGGTCTGCGGGGGTTTGTGTGTTTCTCTTCTGCTGCGGCTACGTTTGGTAGTCCGGGGCAGGGTAGTTACGCGGCAGCGAACGCGTTTTTGGATGCTTTGATGGCTTACCGGCGTGCGCGGGGGCTTGTGGGGAGTTCTCTTGCGTGGGGTGCGTGGGAGCAGGGTGTGGGGATGACGAGTGATTTGGGGGAGAGCGCTCGTGCGCGGATGGCGCGTACGGGTGTTGGGAGTCTTTCCGCCGAGGAAGGTTTGGGGTTGTTCGATCTCGCTGAAGGAGTCGATCGTGCGTTGTTAGTGGCGGTCCGGTTGGATTTGCGGCGGGTTCGGTCGTTCGCGGCTAGTGTTGGGGTGGTTCCGGCGTTGTTCCGGGGTCTTGTGCGTGGCCCTTCGCGTCGGGCGTTGCAGGGTTCTGGTGGTGCGCTGGTGCGGCGGCTGGCGCAGGTGCCTGTGGGGGAGCGGGAGCGTTTGATTGTTGAGCTTGTGCGGGGTGAGGTCGCGGGGGTGTTGGGGCACGCGACGGTTGAGGCGGTCGGGGCGCAGCGGGCGTTTAGTGAGCTCGGTCTCGATTCGTTGGCTGCTGTTGAATTGCGTAATCGGCTGGTGGTGAGTACTGGGCTTACTTTGCCCGCGACGCTTGTGTTTGATTATCCCTCGCCGGCCGTGTTGGCTAGGTATTTGCTGGATGAGTTGATGGATCGAAGGGCTGTGGTGGAGAGTGTCGCGGCGGTGGGGGTCGCGGTCGATGAGCCGATCGCGATTGTGGGTATGAGCTGCAGGTACCCAGGGCCGGCTGGTTCTCCTGAGGAGTTGTGGGAGCTGGTTATGGGTGACGGGGACGCGATTGGTGTATTTCCGGGTGACCGGGGGTGGGATCTGAAGGCGTGGTATGAAGCTGTGCCCGACGCGGTCCGTGAAAGTGGGTTCCTGTATGACGCTGGTATGTTCGATGCGTCTTTTTTCGGGATCGGCCCGCGGGAGGCTCTGGCGATGGATCCGCAGCAGCGGTTGTTGTTGGAGGCGTGCTGGGAAGCGTTCGAGGATGCCGGTATCCCGCCGGATTCGTTGCGTGGTAGCCAGACCGGCGTGTTCGCTGGGTTGATGTATCACGACTATACGGCGGGTCAGCGTTCGATTCCGCTCGAGGTGTTGGGTTATCTCGGGACGGGTACTGCTGGGAGCGTGTTCTCGGGCCGGGTGTCGTATGCGTTCGGGCTCGAGGGTCCAGCGATGACGATCGATACGGCGTGTTCTTCTTCGCTGGTAGCGTTGCATCTGGCGTGTGGCGCGTTACGGGGCGGGGAATGTTCGATGGCGTTAGCGGGTGGAGTGACGGTGATGGGTTCTCCGGGTGTGTTCTTGGAGTTCGGCCGCCAGGGCGGTCTCGCTCCGGATGGCCGGTGCAAGTCTTTTAGTGATGCCGCGAACGGTGTTAGCTGGAGTGAGGGAGTCGGCGTGCTCGTTTTGGAGCGTCTCTCTGACGCGCGGCGTAACGGCCATAACGTTCTCGCGCTCGTGCGTGGTAGCGCTGTCAACCAGGACGGGACGAGTAACGGGCTGACGGCGCCGAATGGTCCTTCTCAGCGCAGAGTGATCAACCAGGCACTCGCGAACGCGCGACTTACTGCTGGTGAGGTTGACGTCGTCGAGGGCCACGGCACGGGCACCACGTTGGGAGACCCGATCGAGGCGCAGGCGCTGCTAGCGACCTATGGGCAGGCCCATACCCAGGAGAAGCCGCTGCTGCTGGGGTCAATCAAGTCGAACATCGGGCACACCCAGGCAGCAGCAGGCGTCGCGGGAGTAATCAAGATGGTGCAAGCGATGCGTCACGGGTCGCTACCACGCTCGCTGCATATCGACGAGCCCTCCCGCCAAGTCGACTGGAGCACAGGCGCCGTAGCACTCCTCACAGAGCCCACACCCTGGCCCCGCAACGGCCACCCACGCCGCGCGGGCGTCTCATCATTCGGGATCAGCGGCACAAACGCACACGTCATCCTCGAGGAGCCCCCACCGGTAGAACCCCCCACCACAGAGCAAGCACCAGAAGAGCCCCCCACCACAGAGCAAGCACCCACAGCCAAGGATGCCGGCATCGCGCAGAAGACGAACGAGGCGCGCGAGACGGACACACCCGCGGGCGCAGTCGTGGGCGTGGTTACGGGCGCGGGCGCAGGCGTGCCTGGTGGGGTGTTGCCGTGGGTGCTGTCGGCTCGCGGGGCGGATGGCTTGCGTGGTCAGGCCGAGCGGCTGCGGCAGTTTGTAGAGGGCGCTGAGGACATGGGGTTGCTGGATGTCGGGTTCTCGCTCGCGGGCAGAGCGGTGCTAGAGGATCGCGCTGTGGTGTTGGGGGGCGATAGGGAGGAGCTGTTAGGGGGTCTTGGTGTATTGGCCGAGGCTGAGGGCGCGGGCGCGAGTGGTGGGGTGTTGGTGGGTGGCGGTGGTGGTGGGCGTGTGGCGTTTCTGTTTACGGGTCAGGGTGCGCAGCGTGTGGGGATGGGCCGGGAGTTGTATGAGGCGTTTGGGGTGTTTCGTGGGATATTTGATGAGGTGTGTGGGTTTCTGGATCCGTTGTTGGGGTGTTCGTTGGCGGAGGTTATGTTCGAGGAGCCGGCCGGCGCTGGGGCTGGTGGGGTTGGTGGGGTGGCTGGGGCTGGGGCTGGGGCTGGTGTGGCTGGGGTTGGTGTGGGTGGTGGTGGTGTGTTGGATGGGACGGGGTTGGCGCAGCCTGCGTTGTTTGCGTTGGAGGTGGCGTTGTTTGGGCTCCTTGAGGGATGGGGTGTGCGGCCTGATTTTGTGGTTGGGCATTCTGTTGGGGAGCTAGCGGCGGCGTGTGTTGCGGGCGTGTTTTCCTTGGAGGATGCGTGTCGTTTGGTAGCGGCGCGGGGTCGTTTGATGGGTGGGTTGCCGGTGGGTGGTGCGATGGTCGCGGTTGGGGTGTCTGAGGGGGAGGTGTTGGAGTCGTTGCGGGGTGTTGATGGTTGGGAGGGGCGTGTGGGTATCGCGGCGGTGAATGCTCCAGGTTCGGTGGTGGTATCGGGGGATGAGGATGCGGTGTTGGGGGTAGCGGGGTTGTGGGAGGAGCGTGGCGCGCGGGTGAAGCGGCTGCGGGTATCGCATGCGTTTCATTCTCATCGGATGGACGGGATGCTGGAGGAGTTTGAGCGGGTCGCTGAGAGCGTCGTGTTTAGTGAGCCGCGGATTCCGTTGGTGTCGAACTTGTCGGGTCGGCTGGTTGGGGGCGAGGTGTGTAGCGCGGAGTACTGGGTGCGGCACGTGCGTGAGGCGGTGCGGTTCGGGGACGGCGTGAAGTGGCTGCTCGGGGAGGGCGTGAGGAGTTTCTTGGAGCTCGGCCCGGATGGCGTGTTGAGCGCGATGGTCGCGGAGTGCGTGGATGAGTTCGACCACGAGGGCGGCAGCGAGGAAACCGCGGCGCGGGGTGCTGAGGGCACGCTCGACGCCGAGGCTGAGGGGCGGGCTGGGTCTGGGGCCGGGTCTGGGGCCGGGTTGGCTGGTGGTGTTGGTGTTGGTGTTGGTGTTGGTGTTGGTGTTGGTGGTGGTGTTGGTGGTGTGGGTTCGGTGGTGGCGGTGCCGGTGTTGCGTTCGGGGGTGGGGGAGGTTCGTTCGTTGTTTGCTGGGTTGGGTGGTGTGTGGGTTAGTGGTGTGGGTGTGGATTGGGGTCGGGTGTTTGAGGGGTCTGGTGGTGTGCGTGTGGGGTTGCCGTCGTATGCGTTTCAGCGGGAGCAGTATTGGTTGTCCTCGGCGGAGGGTGTGGGGGATGTAGCGGCGGCTGGGCAAGAGCGTGCGGATCATCCGTTGTTGGGGGCTGTGGTTGGTTTGGCTGATGGGGAGGGGTGGGTGTTTACGGGTCGGGTGTCGTTGGATACGCATCCGTGGTTGGTTGATCATGCGGTGTTGGGTCGGGTGTTGTTGCCTGGGACGGCGTTTGTGGAGTTGGCGTTGTTTGTGGGTGGGCGTGTTGGTTGTGAGGTTGTGCGGGAGCTTGCGTTGCAGGCGCCGTTGTTTTTGGTTGAGGGGCGGGGTGTTCAGGTTCAGGTGGTGGTTGGGGAGCCGGATGAGGTGGGTTGTAGGCGGGTGGGTATTTTTGGGCGTGTGGATGGTGGTGGGGTTGGTGGTGGGGTGGGGGATGAGGTGTGGGTTCAGCATGCGAGTGGTGTGCTTGGGGTGTCTGGTGTTGGTGGGGTGGTGGAGGGGTTGGGTGAGCTTGGTGGTGTGTGGCCTCCGGTGGGTGCGGTGGAGGCGGATGTTGAGGGTGTGTATGAGGGGTTAGCGGGGGCGGGTCTTGAGTATGGGCCGGTGTTTCGTGGTTTGCGGGGTGTGTGGCGGCGTGGGGAGGAGGTTTTCGCGGAGGTTGCGTTGGGTGAGTTTGGGGGTGTTGGGGCGGGGTCTTTTGGTTTGCATCCGGCGTTGTTGGATGCTGCGTTGCATGCGGTAGCGGTTGGTGGGTTGGGTGGGGATGGTGGTGGGGGTGATGGTCCGTTGTTGCCGTTTGCGTGGGGTGGTGTGAGTTTGTGGGTGGTTGGTGCGTCGGTGTTGCGGGTGCGTTTGGCGCGGGTGGATGGTGGGTTGTCGTTGGTGTTGGCTGGTGAGGGTGGTGAGTTGGTCGCGTCGGTCGATTCGTTGGTGTTACGTGCGGTAGCGCTTGATGGGTTTGGTACGGCGGGTGGGTTGCAGGATTCGTTGTTTGGTTTGGAGTGGGTGCCGGTAGCCGCGGATGCGCAGCCGGGCGCCGGGGCCGAGAGCCAAGACCCAGTACCCGTGGGTGGTTGGGCCGTGGTGGGTGATAATGGCAGTAGCGCGAGTGGCGGTTTGCTGGGCGGGCTGCGTGAGTGTGGTGTATGCGGTTTCGAGGGCGGTGCCTTGGGGGCGTTTGTCGATGTGGGGTCGTTGGGTGAGATTGCGGGTGGAGACGGGCTGGATGTTGTGGTAGTCGATTGCACTGGTGGTGGTGTGGGCGTACCCGCTAAGAGCCCGCTCGATGGTGGGTCAGGGTATGAGATCGTCGACGATGTGTTTGGGGATGTAGGTGCCGCGCTGGAGGTGATACGAGGATTGTTGGGGGATGAGAGGTTTGGGGGAGTGCGAGTGGTGGTCGTGACTGGGGGAGCAGTTGGTGTGGGGACGGAGGGCGTGGAGGACCTGGCGGGGAGCGGTGTGTGGGGGTTGGTGCGCTCGGTGCAGGCCGAGCATCCGGGCCGGTTTGTGTTGGTCGATGTAGATGGACACGGGTCGTCGTGGGCCGGGGTCGTACATGCGTTGCAGACGGGCGAACCCCAGGTGGCAGTGCGCGAGGGCGAGTTGTTTGCTCCAAGGTTGCTTAGGGCTGGGAAGGGCGTTGATAGTGGGCTGGCTGTTGGGCGCGGTGTTGATGTCCCAGACATTGTCAAGGGTGGCGTTGATGTGGAGCCGGGCGTTGAGGAGCGTGGTGGCTGGCAGTTGAGAGTGGATGGTGGTGGTGTATTGGAGGATCTGTGTGTGTCTGAGATTGTCAGTGGTGGCGTGTTGGGCGTTGGCGAGGTGCGCGTAGGGGTACGTGCGGCGGGTGTGAATTTCCGAGACGTCCTGGCTGTGTTGGGGATGTATCCAGGCGAGGTGTCGGTCGGCGGTGAGGGAGCGGGTGTCGTGTTAGAGGTTGGGCCCGGCGTGGAGGGGCTCGCGGTGGGGGACCGTGTGATGGGCTTGTTGGTGGGCGCGTTTGGGGCGATTGCCGTGGCGGATAGCCGTCTGCTCGTGCGGATTCCAGACGGTTGGTCGTTTGCCCGTGCGGCGTCGGTGCCGATTGTGTATTTGACGGCCTACTACGGGCTGGTGGATCTGGCCGGTGTGCGGGAAGGGGAGCGATTGTTGGTGCACGCAGCGGCGGGTGGTGTCGGTATCGCCGCGATCCAGCTTGCCCGTCACCTTGGGGTCGAGGTGTTTGGGACCGCGAGCGAGGGGAAGTGGGATGCGCTCAAAGATATGGGGTTGGATGAGGAGCACATCGCCTCTTCGCGAACGCTTGAGTTCGGTGAGCGATTCGCTGGCGTGGGCGGTTTGGATGTCGTCCTAAATTCGCTGGCGGGGGAGTTTGTGGACGTGTCGCTGGCGTTGCTCGGCCAGGGCGGTCGCTTTCTTGAGATGGGCAAGACGGACATTCGCGATCGCAATGAGATTGAGGGGCGTTTCGCGGGTGCGGGCTATCGGGCGTTCGACCTGATGGACGCGGGCCCGGATCGCATCCAGGAGATGTTGGGAGAGCTGGTACAACTATTTGAGCGGGGTGCACTCGAGGGGTTGCCGGTGAGAGTGTGGGACGTGGAGCGGGCAGTGGATGCGCTGCGTTTCATGAGCCAAGCCAGGCACATCGGTAAGAACGTCTTGAGGATGCCCGCTCCGCCGCTCGATGGCAGGGGCACGGTCTTGATCACCGGTGGTACAGGGGGTCTGGGTGCTGTGGTTGCGCGGCATTTGGTGCAAGCACACGGAGTGCGAAGTCTGGTGCTTACAAGCCGCAGCGGCTCGGCTGCGGAGGGTGTGACGGAATTGATTGCGGAGCTCGAGGAGCTGGGCGCGAGAGTAAGAATTGAGGCATGTGATGTTGCTGATCGCGAGCAGCTACGGGGGCTGTTGGACAGTGTCGATGCGGCGCGCCCATTGGTGGGTGTCGTGCATGCGGCCGGCGTGCTGGACGATGGTCTGGTGGAGTCGTTGACTCGGGAGCGCCTCGAGGGCGTGTTGGCGCCGAAGGTCGCGGGGGCGTGGTATTTGCATGAGCTCACTAAAGAGATGGATCTACGGGCGTTTGTGTTGTTCTCCTCGGTCGCGGGGACGCTAGGCAGCGCGGGACAGGCCGCGTATGCGGCGGGAAATGCGTTCTTAGACGGGCTCGCGTCGTACCGGCGCGCTTTGGGGCTCGTGGGCAGCTCGATGGCATGGGGGCCGTGGGCGCAGGCGGGGATGGTCGAGCGAATGCAGGAGAGTGGGCAATCGCGAATGGCTCGCCTGGGTGTAAAGGCCCTCTCTACTGAAGAGGGGCTGGCGCTCTTTGACGCGGCCTCGGAGCTCGATCGGGGGCTACTGCTCCCGGTCGACCTGGATATGGGATTGTTGCGGAGAGTTGCGATAGAGGGCCTGCTGCCGAGATTACTGGGGGGTCTTGTGCGCGTGTCGCCGGTGTCCGGCCGCAGGCGCGCGGGTGGGAATAGGCTCTTGGCGGAGAAGCTCGCAGCGCTCGAGGAGGCCGAGCGCGAGCGTGTCGTACTTGGGCTTGTTCAAGAGCACGCGGCGGCGGTTCTGGGGCATGCCTCCGCGGAGAGGGTAGATACGGCGTCGGCATTCAAGGATCTGGGGTTCGATTCGCTGGCGGCGGTCGAGCTGCGCAACAGGCTTTCCGTGGAGAGCGGCCTGCAGTTGCCGGCGACCCTGGTTTTTGACCATCCGACGCCGTTGGCCCTGGCTAAGTTCTTGTTAGCCGAGGTTTTCGGAGGGCACACGGCCGTGCGGCTTCCCGCGCGTGCGATTATGGCGAGTGAGCCGGTGGCGGTTGTGGGGATGAGTTGCCGGTTCCCCGGCGGGATACGCTCGCCGCAGGAGTTGTGGGAGCTCGTCGCCCGAGGTGGTGACGCGATCGGTGGGTTCCCCCATGACAGAGGCTGGGATCTGGAGGCGTTGTATGACCCCGATTCGCAGCGCCCCGGCAGCAGCTACACGCGAGAAGGTGGATTTCTCGACGGCGCTGGGGAGTTCGACGCAGCCTTTTTTGGGATCAGTCCTCGAGAGGCGCTCGCGATGGACCCACAGCAGCGACTATTGCTGGAGATATGCTGGGAGGCGATCGAGAGCGCGGGGATCGATCCTGCACAGTTGAAGGGCACCTCTACAGGAGTGTTTGCGGGTGTCAGCGCAAATGGTTATGGCGTAGGCGCTGGCAGTGAAGGGAATGGCCTCGAGGGGTACATGTTGACTGGAAATATCGGGAGTGTGGTCTCCGGCCGGGTGGCGTATACGTTTGGGTTCGAGGGCCCAGCGGTCTCGGTCGATACGGCGTGTTCCTCCTCGCTGGTGGCGTTGCATCTGGCGGCGAGCTCTCTACGGCAAAGCGAATGCTCGCTGGCGCTGGCCGGTGGGGTGACTGTGATGGGGACTCCCGGATTGTTCACCGAGTTCAGCCGCCAGGGGGGTCTCGCGCCGGACGGGCGCTGCAAGTCTTTCAGCGACAGCGCCGATGGTACGAGCTGGAGCGAGGGTGCGGGCATCTTCCTGCTGGAGCGCTTATCGGACGCGCAGCGCAACGGTCACCAGGTCTTCGGAGTGCTACGCGGCAGCGCGATCAACCAAGACGGCGCGAGCAATGGTCTTACCGCGCCGAACGGGCCTTCTCAGCAGCGAGTGATACTTCAGGCGCTTGCTAACGCCGAGCTGACACCCGGTGAAATCGACGCGGTCGAGGCGCACGGTACGGGCACAATGCTAGGTGACCCGATCGAGGCGCAGGCATTGCTAGCGACCTATGGCCAAGATCGCGCTGATGACTCTCCGCTTTGGCTGGGGTCGATTAAGTCAAACATCGGTCATGCCGCGGCCGCGTCGGGGATCGCAGGAGTCATCAAGATGATCATGGCTATAAGGCACGATCTACTGCCCCGTACGCTGCACGTAAATCAACCGACCACTCAGGTTGATTGGGGCGCGGGCGCGGTTTCGCTACTCGTCGAAGACCGGTCGTGGCAACCCAATCACAGGCCGCGTCGAGCGGGTGTTTCGTCGTTTGGGATCAGTGGCACCAACGCGCATGTGATCGTGGAGGAGGCCCCGGTGGTGGAGGCTCCCACCACCGCAGAGGTTGCGCCAGTAGTGGGCGTGGGCGTGGGTGGTGGGGTGTTGCCGTGGGTGCTGTCGGGTCGTGGGGTGGATGGTTTGCGTGGGCAGGCTGAGCGGCTGCGGGAGTTTGTAGGGGGTGCTGAGGATGTGGGGTTGCTGGATGTCGGGTTTTCGCTTGCGGGCAGAGCGGTGTTGGAGGATCGTGCTGTGGTGTTGGGGGGCGATAGGGAGGAGTTGTTGGGGGGTCTTGGTGTGTTGGCCGAGGGTTCGGGTGTGGGTGTGGGTGTGGGTGTGGGTGGTGGGGTGTTGGTGGGTGGTGGTGGTGGTGGGCGTGTGGCGTTTTTGTTTACGGGTCAGGGTGCGCAGCGTGTGGGGATGGGCCGGGAGTTGTATGGGGCGTTTGGGGTGTTTCGTGGGGTGTTTGATGAGGTGTGTGGGTTTTTGGATCCGTTGTTGGGGTGTTCGTTGGCGGAGGTTATGTTCGGGGAGCCGGCCGGCGCTGGGGTTGGGGCCGTTGGGGCTGGTGGGGTGGCTGGGGTTGGTGGTGTGGCTGGGGTTGGTGGTGTGGCTGGGGTTGGTGTGGGTGGTGGTGGTGTGTTGGATGGGACGGGGTTGGCGCAGCCTGCGTTGTTTGCGTTGGAGGTGGCGTTGTTTGGGCTTGTTGGGGGGTGGGGTGTGCGGCCTGATTTTGTGGTTGGGCATTCTGTTGGGGAGCTTGCGGCGGCGTGTGTTGCGGGTGTGTTTTCGTTGGAGGATGCGTGTCGTTTGGTTGCGGCGCGGGGTCGTTTGATGGGTGGGTTGCCGGTGGGTGGTGCGATGGTCGCGGTTGGGGTGTCTGAGGGGGAGGTGTTGGAGTCGTTGCGGGGTGTTGGTGGTTGGGAGGGGCGTGTGGGTATCGCGGCGGTGAATGCTCCTGGTTCGGTGGTGGTGTCGGGGGATGAGGATGCGGTGTTGGGGGTAGCGGGGTTGTGGGAGGGGCGTGGTGCGCGGGTGAAGCGGTTGCGGGTGTCGCATGCGTTTCATTCTCATCGGATGGACGGGATGCTGGAGGAGTTTGAGCGGGTCGCTGAGAGTGTCGTGTTTAGTGAGCCGCGGATCCCGCTGGTATCGAACTTGTCGGGTCGGCTGGCCGGGGGCGAGGTGTGTAGCGCGGAGTACTGGGTGCGGCACGTGCGTGAGGCGGTGCGGTTCGGGGACGGCGTGAAGTGGCTGTTGGGGGAGGGTGTGAGGAGTTTCTTGGAGCTCGGCCCGGATGGGGTGTTGAGCGCGATGGTCGCGGAGTGCGTGGATGAGTTTGGTCGTGAGGGCGGTAGCGAGGTAAACGCGGCGCGGGGTGCTGAGGGCACGCTCGACGCCGAGGCTGAGGGGCGGGCTGGGTCTGGGGCCGGGTTGGCTGTTGGTGTTGGTGGTGGTGTTGGTGGTGGTGTTGGTGTTAGTGGTGGTGTTAGTGGTGGTGTTGGTGGTGTGGGTTCGGTGGTGGCGGTGCCGGTGTTGCGTTCGGGGGTGGGGGAGGTTCGTTCGTTGTTTGCTGGGTTGGGTGGTGTGTGGGTTAGTGGTGTGGGTGTGGATTGGGGTGGGGTGTTTGAGGGGTCTGGTGGTGTGCGTGTGGGGTTGCCGTCGTATGCGTTTCAGCGGGAGCAGTATTGGTTGTCCTCGGCGGAGGGTGTGGGGGATGTAGCGGCGGCTGGGCAGGAGCGCGCGGATCATCCGTTGTTGGGGGCTGTGGTTGGTTTGGCTGATGGGGAGGGGTGGGTGTTTACGGGTCGGGTGTCGTTGGATACGCATCCGTGGTTGGTTGATCATGCGGTGTTGGGTCGGGTGTTGTTGCCTGGGACGGCGTTTGTGGAGTTGGCGTTGTTTGTGGGTGGGCGTGTTGGTTGTGAGGTTGTGCGGGAGCTTGCGTTGCAGGCGCCGTTGTTTTTGGTTGAGGGGCGGGGTGTTCAGGTTCAGGTGGTGGTTGGGGAGCCGGATGAGGTGGGTTGTAGGCGGGTGGGTATTTTTGGGCGTGTGGATGGTGGTGGGGTTGGTGGTGGGGTGGGGGATGAGGTGTGGGTTCAGCATGCGAGTGGTGTGCTTGGGGTGTCTGGTGTTGGTGGGGTGGTGGAGGGGTTGGGTGAGCTTGGTGGTGTGTGGCCTCCGGTGGGTGCGGTGGAGGCGGATGTTGAGGGTGTGTATGAGGGGTTAGCGGGGGCGGGTCTTGAGTATGGGCCGGTGTTTCGTGGTTTGCGGGGTGTGTGGCGGCGTGGGGAGGAGGTTTTCGCGGAGGTTGCGTTGGGTGAGTTTGGGGGTGTTGGGGCGGGGTCTTTTGGTTTGCATCCGGCGTTGTTGGATGCTGCGTTGCATGCGGTAGCGGTTGGTGGGTTGGGTGGGGATGGTGGTGGGGGTGATGGTCCGTTGTTGCCGTTTGCGTGGGGTGGTGTGAGTTTGTGGGTGGTTGGTGCGTCGGTGTTGCGGGTGCGTTTGGCGCGGGTGGATGGTGGGTTGTCGTTGGTGTTGGCTGGTGAGGGTGGTGAGTTGGTCGCGTCGGTCGATTCGTTGGTGTTACGTGCGGTAGCGCTTGATGGGTTTGGTACGGCGGGTGGGTTGCAGGATTCGTTGTTTGGTTTGGAGTGGGTGCCGGTAGCCGCGGATGCGCAGCTGGGCGCGGGGGCCGAGAGCCAGGACACGAGGGCCGAGAGTCAGGACGCGGGGCTTGTGGTGTTGGGTGTTGAGGAGTTGGGGGGTGTGGGTGCGCGGTTCGCGGATTTGGATGCTCTGGGGGAGGCTGTGGATGGGGGTGCGGCGGTCCCGGGGGTTGTGCTGGTCGGTTGTATGGGTGGTGTTGGGGGCCTGGGTGAGACCGATGGCGCGGGGGTCGCGGGCGAGCCTGGTGGGGTGGTGGGTGTGGGGCATGGTGTGGCGCGGGGGGTGTTGGGGTTGGTGCAGCGGTGGCTTGGGGATGAGCGGTTTGCTGGTTCGCGGCTGGTGTTGGTGACGGAGGGGGCGGTCGCGGTGGGGGGTGAGGATGTGCCTGGTTTGGTGTGTTCGGCGGTGTGGGGGCTGGTTCGTTCGGCGCAGTCTGAGCAGCCGGGGCGGCTGGTGTTGGTCGATGTTGATGGGCTGGAGGCTTCTTTTAGGGTGTTAGCGGCTGCGGTGGCTGGTGATGAGCCGCAGTTGGTGGTGCGTGGGGGTGAGGTGTTCGCTGCGCGTTTGGTGCGGGTAGCGGTGGAGGGTGCGGGGGGTAGTGGTGTTGGGCTGGTGGATGGGGCTGGTGGTGAGGTGGGGGGTGCTGGTGTGGGTGGCAGTTTGGCTGGTGTGGGTACGGTTTTGGTGACGGGTGGGACTGGTGGTTTGGGTGCTTTGGTCGCGAGGCATTTGGTTGGTGTGCGTGGGGTGCGTAGTGTTGTGTTAGCGAGTCGTCGTGGTCGTGGTGCGCCGGGGGCGGTGGAGCTCGAGGAAGAGTTGGTGGGGATGGGCGCGAGGGTAGTTATTGCTGGGTGTGATGTGAGTGTGCGTAGTGAGTTGGAGGGGTTGTTAGGGCTCGTTGATGAGGAGTATCCGTTGGGGATGGTGGTGCATGCTGCGGGGGTTCTTGATGATGGTGTGATCGAGTCGTTGACGGGGGAGCGTTTGGATGGTGTGTTGGCTGGGAAGCTTGACGCGGCGTGGTATTTGCATGAGTTGACGGAAGGGCTGGGTCTGCGGGGGTTTGTGTGTTTCTCTTCTGCTGCGGCTACGTTTGGTAGTCCGGGGCAGGGTAGTTACGCGGCAGCGAACGCGTTTTTGGATGCTTTGATGGCTTACCGGCGTGCGCGGGGGCTTGTGGGGAGTTCTCTTGCGTGGGGTGCGTGGGAGCAGGGTGTGGGGATGACGAGTGATTTGGGGGAGAGCGCTCGTGCGCGGATGGCGCGTACGGGTGTTGGGAGTCTTTCCGCCGAGGAAGGTTTGGGGTTGTTCGATCTCGCTGAAGGAGTCGATCGTGCGTTGTTAGTGGCGGTCCGGTTGGATTTGCGGCGGGTTCGGTCGTTCGCGGCTAGTGTTGGGGTGGTTCCGGCGTTGTTCCGGGGTCTTGTGCGTGGCCCTTCGCGTCGGGCGTTGCAGGGTTCTGGTGGTGCGCTGGTGCGGCGGCTGGCGCAGGTGCCTGTGGGGGAGCGGGAGCGTTTGATTGTTGAGCTTGTGCGGGGTGAGGTCGCGGGGGTGTTGGGGCACGCGACGGTTGAGGCGGTCGGGGCGCAGCGGGCGTTTAGTGAGCTCGGTCTCGATTCGTTGGCTGCTGTTGAATTGCGTAATCGGCTGGTGGTGAGTACTGGGCTTACTTTGCCCGCGACGCTTGTGTTTGATTATCCCTCGCCGGCCGTGTTGGCTAGGTATTTGCTGGATGAGTTGATGGATCGAAGGGCTGTGGTGGAGAGTGTCGCGGCGGTGGGGGTCGCGGTCGATGAGCCGATCGCGATTGTGGGTATGAGCTGCAGGTACCCAGGGCCGGCTGGTTCTCCTGAGGAGTTGTGGGAGCTGGTTATGGGTGACGGGGACGCGATTGGTGTATTTCCGGGTGACCGGGGGTGGGATCTGAAGGCGTGGTATGAAGCTGTGCCCGACGCGGTCCGTGAAAGTGGGTTCCTGTATGACGCTGGTATGTTCGATGCGTCTTTTTTCGGGATCGGCCCGCGGGAGGCTCTGGCGATGGATCCGCAGCAGCGGTTGTTGTTGGAGGCGTGCTGGGAAGCGTTCGAGGATGCCGGTATCCCGCCGGATTCGTTGCGTGGTAGCCAGACCGGCGTGTTCGCTGGGTTGATGTATCACGACTATACGGCGGGTCAGCGTTCGATTCCGCTCGAGGTGTTGGGTTATCTCGGGACGGGTACTGCTGGGAGCGTGTTCTCGGGCCGGGTGTCGTATGCGTTCGGGCTCGAGGGTCCAGCGATGACGATCGATACGGCGTGTTCTTCTTCGCTGGTAGCGTTGCATCTGGCGTGTGGCGCGTTACGGGGCGGGGAATGTTCGATGGCGTTAGCGGGTGGAGTGACGGTGATGGGTTCTCCGGGTGTGTTCTTGGAGTTCGGCCGCCAGGGCGGTCTCGCTCCGGATGGCCGGTGCAAGTCTTTTAGTGATGCCGCGAACGGTGTTAGCTGGAGTGAGGGAGTCGGCGTGCTCGTTTTGGAGCGTCTCTCTGACGCGCGGCGTAACGGCCATAACGTTCTCGCGCTCGTGCGTGGTAGCGCTGTCAACCAGGACGGGACGAGTAACGGGCTGACGGCGCCGAATGGTCCTTCTCAGCGCAGAGTGATCAACCAGGCACTCGCGAACGCGCGACTTACTGCTGGTGAGGTTGACGTCGTCGAGGGCCACGGCACGGGCACCACGTTGGGAGACCCGATCGAGGCGCAGGCGCTGCTAGCGACCTATGGGCAGGCCCATACCCAGGAGAAGCCGCTGCTGCTGGGGTCAATCAAGTCGAACATCGGGCACACCCAGGCAGCAGCAGGCGTCGCGGGAGTAATCAAGATGGTGCAAGCGATGCGTCACGGGTCGCTACCACGCTCGCTGCATATCGACGAGCCCTCCCGCCAAGTCGACTGGAGCACAGGCGCCGTAGCACTCCTCACAGAGCCCACACCCTGGCCCCGCAACGGCCACCCACGCCGCGCGGGCGTCTCATCATTCGGGATCAGCGGCACAAACGCACACGTCATCCTCGAGGAGCCCCCACCGGTAGAACCCCCCACCACAGAGCAAGCACCAGAAGAGCCCCCCACCACAGAGCAAGCACCCACAGCCAAGGATGCCGGCATCGCGCAGAAGACGAACGAGGCGCGCGAGACGGACACACCCGCGGGCGCAGTCGTGGGCGTGGTTACGGGCGCGGGCGCAGGCGTGCCTGGTGGGGTGTTGCCGTGGGTGCTGTCGGCTCGCGGGGCGGATGGCTTGCGTGGTCAGGCCGAGCGGCTGCGGCAGTTTGTAGAGGGCGCTGAGGACATGGGGTTGCTGGATGTCGGGTTCTCGCTCGCGGGCAGAGCGGTGCTAGAGGATCGCGCTGTGGTGTTGGGGGGCGATAGGGAGGAGCTGTTAGGGGGTCTTGGTGTATTGGCCGAGGCTGAGGGCGCGGGCGCGAGTGGTGGGGTGTTGGTGGGTGGCGGTGGTGGTGGGCGTGTGGCGTTTCTGTTTACGGGTCAGGGTGCGCAGCGTGTGGGGATGGGCCGGGAGTTGTATGAGGCGTTTGGGGTGTTTCGTGGGATATTTGATGAGGTGTGTGGGTTTCTGGATCCGTTGTTGGGGTGTTCGTTGGCGGAGGTTATGTTCGAGGAGCCGGCCGGCGCTGGGGCTGGTGGGGTTGGTGGGGTGGCTGGGGCTGGGGCTGGGGCTGGTGTGGCTGGGGTTGGTGTGGGTGGTGGTGGTGTGTTGGATGGGACGGGGTTGGCGCAGCCTGCGTTGTTTGCGTTGGAGGTGGCGTTGTTTGGGCTCCTTGAGGGATGGGGTGTGCGGCCTGATTTTGTGGTTGGGCATTCTGTTGGGGAGCTAGCGGCGGCGTGTGTTGCGGGCGTGTTTTCCTTGGAGGATGCGTGTCGTTTGGTAGCGGCGCGGGGTCGTTTGATGGGTGGGTTGCCGGTGGGTGGTGCGATGGTCGCGGTTGGGGTGTCTGAGGGGGAGGTGTTGGAGTCGTTGCGGGGTGTTGATGGTTGGGAGGGGCGTGTGGGTATCGCGGCGGTGAATGCTCCAGGTTCGGTGGTGGTATCGGGGGATGAGGATGCGGTGTTGGGGGTAGCGGGGTTGTGGGAGGAGCGTGGCGCGCGGGTGAAGCGGCTGCGGGTATCGCATGCGTTTCATTCTCATCGGATGGACGGGATGCTGGAGGAGTTTGAGCGGGTCGCTGAGAGCGTCGTGTTTAGTGAGCCGCGGATTCCGTTGGTGTCGAACTTGTCGGGTCGGCTGGTTGGGGGCGAGGTGTGTAGCGCGGAGTACTGGGTGCGGCACGTGCGTGAGGCGGTGCGGTTCGGGGACGGCGTGAAGTGGCTGCTCGGGGAGGGCGTGAGGAGTTTCTTGGAGCTCGGCCCGGATGGCGTGTTGAGCGCGATGGTCGCGGAGTGCGTGGATGAGTTCGACCACGAGGGCGGCAGCGAGGAAACCGCGGCGCGGGGTGCTGAGGGCACGCTCGACGCCGAGGCTGAGGGGCGGGCTGGGTCTGGGGCCGGGTCTGGGGCCGGGTTGGCTGGTGGTGTTGGTGGTGTGGGTTCGGTGGTGGCGGTGCCGGTGTTGCGTTCGGGGGTGGGGGAGGTTCGTTCGTTGTTTGCTGGGTTGGGTGGTGTGTGGGTTAGTGGTGTGGGTGTGGATTGGGGTCGAGTGTTTGAGGGGTCTGGTGGTGTGCGTGTGGGGTTGCCGTCGTATGCGTTTCAGCGGGAGCAGTATTGGTTGTCCTCGGCGGAGGGTGTGGGGGATGTAGCGGCGGCTGGGCAAGAGCGCGCGGACCATCCGCTGCTGGGGGCGGCAGTCGCGGTGGCAGGGGGCGACGGACTGTTGTTCACGGGCCGCGTATCGTTGGATACACAGGCGTGGCTTGCCGACCATGTGGTGATGGGAACGGTGCTGCTGCCCGGTACAGCGTTTGTGGAGCTGGCGTTGTTTGTGGGCGGCCAGGTGGGGTGTGGCGCCGTACGAGAGCTTGTTGTAGAGGCGCCGCTGATCCTGCGAGATGGTGAGGCGGTGCAGTTGCAGGTCGCGGTGGGGGGGGTCGATGAGTCGGGTGCGCGGGTGGTAAACATCTATTCGCGCGGGGAGGATGCGCTGGGTAGTGAGTCTGTGGGCAGTGGGGGCGAGTGGATCCGCCATGCGAGTGGGGTCGTCGTCTCGGACGAGCAGCTGCCGGGCAAGTTGGAGGAGTTGAGGGGCCGGGCACTGGAGTTCGGAAAGGCATGGCCTCCAGAGGGTGCGGTGGCTGTTGTGGTCGATGACCTGTACGACGAACTGGCGGAGCGGGGTCTGGAATATGGCCCGCTGTTTCAGGGTGTACGCGGGATATGGCGCAGGGGCGAGGAGGTGTTCGCTGAAGTTGAATCCTCCGAGGAGCAAGAGGTGGGAGAGAGGGTGTTTGGTCTGCATCCGGCATTGTTGGACGCGGCGTTCCATCCGCTGGGGGTGGGTCTCGCCGATGGGGATGGGGATGGGGATGCGGGCAGGTCGCAGAGCACGTGGCTGCCGTTTTCGTGGGGTGAGGTGGGACTGTTTGCCGCGGGCGCTTCGCGCCTGCGTCTGTGCTTGTCGGTAAAATTCGATGCGGGGCGTGGCTCGGCGTCGCTCGTGGCGGCGGATGAGGTCGGTGGCCTGGTGGCGTCGGTGGGGTCGTTGGTGTTGCGCGAGGCCTCTTCGACTCAATTGAGCGGTGCGCGTGGTGGTATCCGGGAGTCGTTGTTCTGCATCGAGTGGGACTTGGTTGACGGATTCGCTGGAGTGGATAATGGGATTCCCGGCGGTGTGGTGGTGTTGGGCGCGGAGCAGGCAGGGCTGGCAGGCGCACTGGGCGCGGCTGGTGCGACGGTCGAGAGCTACCGCGATCTCGTGTCCTTGGGGGATGCGCTCGCGGAGAGTGCAGCGGTTCCGGGTGTGGTGCTGGTGGACTGCACATTGGTTGGGGTGGGTGCGGGATCTGAGGCGGGCGGAGATGGGGTGGAGAGCGGAGCAGATGTGAAGGGGATAGGGGCCGGGAGCACAGAGGGAGCTGGCGCTGCAGCGTGTGGGCTGAGATCTGACGAGGTTGCAGCACAGGCGCACGGCGGGCTGCATCGGGTGCTGGCGTTGGTGCAGGGATGGCTCGCGGATGGGCGATTTGCGGACTCGCGCCTGGTGGTTGTGACCCGCGGTGCGGTCTCTGTGGGAGAGCGAGAGGATGTCCCGGGCCTGGGTGGTGCGGCGATCTGGGGGCTGGTGCGTTCGGCGCAGTCTGAGCATCCTGGGCGGTTTGTGCTGGTTGATGTCGACGGGGAGCAGGCCTCGTTGGAAGTGGTGGGGGCGGCGCTTGGCGGCGATGAGCCACAGATTGGTGTACGTGCTGGTGAGGTGTTCGCTGCGCGGCTTGCGCGGGCGGGCGCGAGTGGGGCATTGACGCTCCCGATCGATCCCGCCCGCACGGTCTTGATCACGGGTGGTACCGGTGGGCTGGGTGCGCTGATCGCGCACCACGTGGTTGCCGATCATGGTGTCCGCAGCGTGTTGCTGGCCAGCCGCAGGGGTCCCGCGGCAGATGGCGCGGACCGTCTCGAGGCGCAGCTCACGGAGCTGGGTGCGAGCGTACGGATCGTGGCCTGCGATGTGAGCGACCGGGGACAGCTGACTGAGCTCCTCGCGGCGGTGCCGGCGGAGTACCCGCTTGGGGCCGTGGTTCACACCGCGGGGGTTCTCGATGATGGTGTCATCGACGGGTTGACGCCCGAGCGCTTGGATCGGGTAATGGCGCCCAAGGTGGACGCGGCCCTGCACCTACACGAGCTGACCATCGACATGGACCTGTGGGGGTTTGTGATGTTCTCTTCGTTTGCTGGTGTAGTTGGCTCTCCTGGGCAGGGAAACTATGCGGCGGCGAATGTGTTTCTCGATGCGCTTGCCGCTCACCGTCGAGCACATGGACTCGCCGCGAGCTCGCTCGCGTGGGGCCCGTGGTCGCAGGAGGGCGGCATGATTGAGGGGCTCGGCGATGCGGACCTCGCCCGCATGGCGCGGGCTGGTGTGAGGCCGCTTTCCGCGAAGGAAGGTGTGGAGCTCTTTGACGCCGCTTGCGGGATCGACGAGGCGCTCGTCATACCGGTGCACCTCGATACCCGTGGGCTGCGTGCGATGGCGAGCATGGGTGCTCTGCCGGCCCTACTGCGCGGTCTTGTCCGTGTTCCCGTCCAGCATGCACGGGCCGGCAGCGTGACCTTGGCGGCGCGCCTCGCTGGGCTTCCGGCAAGCGAGCATGAGCGCGCAGTAACCGAGCTGGTCCGCACTGAAATCGCGACTGTGCTCGGACACCGGTCCGCCGAGGAGGTCGACATGAATCAGGCATTCAACGAGCTGGGGTTCAACTCTCTGTCCGCCATAGAATTGCGTGTTCGCCTCGTCGAGGTCACCGAGTTGCGACTTCCGACGACCCTCGTCTTTGACTACCCCAGTCCCGCGGCCCTTGTCAAGTATCTGTTGGAAGTTATTCAACCGGATGTTGGCAGCGATCCCGATGCGAGCCCCGAGGAGCTTGAGATTCGAAAGGCGATTGCTTCGATTTCGGTGGCTCGGCTGCGACAGTCCGGGCTGATGGATTCCCTGCTGCGGCTCGCTGACTCAGGGAGCGGGGAGCCGCACTCGGGCGACAGTGAGATCGAGGCGATCGATGCGATCGACGAAATGGATGTCGAGAGCCTTGTCCGACGTGCGGTGGAGCACAGTTCCCCCGAGGGGATTCCAACAGAGAGGTCCTCATGAGCCATTCCTCCGAGCAAGTTGTCGAAGCGCTGCGCACGTCTGTCAAGGAGACTGAGCGTCTACGGCGTGAGAATCGGCGGCTGCTTGGCTTGGCCAATGAGCCGATCGCGATTGTGGCGATGGGCTGCCGTTATCCGGGGGGTATCAACACCCCCGAGGAGCTTTGGCGGCTCGTGGAGTCTGGGGGCGAGACGATCTCCGGTTTCCCGCTCGATCGGGGTTGGAATATCGATCGCCCTTCGGATCCCGATTCCCAGGTGGCCACTGGGAATGAGGTGCGTAAGGGTGGATTCCTCGAGGACGCAACTGCGTTCGATCCGGGATTCTTCGGGATCAGCCCACGGGAGGCTGTGGCGATGGATCCCCAGCAGCGTGTGATCCTGGAAACATCGTGGGAGGCCTTCGAAGATGCTGGCATCGATCCCGTGTCCTTGCGCGGTAGCCGAACGGGGGTGTATGTCGGGATCACCTATCAGGACTATGGGCTGATGGCGGGGATGCTCGGTGGCGGGTCCTCGGCGACTGGCGCGGAGGGTTATCTTGCGACGGGCGGCGTCGGCAGCGTACTGTCGGGTCGGGTGGCGTACGTGTTTGGATTGGAGGGGCCGGCAGTTACTGTTGATACGGCGTGCTCCTCGGCGCTCGTGTCGCTGCATTTGGCGTGTCAGGCCCTGCGCTCGGGGGATTGCTCGCTTGCCTTGGCGGGCGGAGTGACTGTGTTCTCGACACCTGGGGTGTTCGTGGAGTTCGGCCGCCAGCAGCTCCTATCGGTGGATGGACGGTGTAAGTCCTTCGCTAACGCCGCTGACGGTGCGGGCTTTTCCGAGGGCGTTGGCGTCGTGTTGGTGGAGCGGCTTGCCGATGCGCGTCGTCTCGGGCACCGGGTGCTGGCGCTTGTGCGTGGTAGCGCAGTGAATCAGGACGGTGCGAGTAATGGTCTGACGGCGCCCAACGGCCCGTCTCAGCAGCGCGTGATCAGGCATGCCTTGGCGAATGCCAGCTTGACGGCGGGCGACGTCGAGGTCGTCGAGGGGCACGGGACGGGGACGATGTTGGGAGACCCGATTGAGGCGGAGGCGCTGATCGCGACGTACGGGCGGGCTCGAGAGGGGCGCCGCCCGCTGTGGCTGGGATCGATCAAGTCGAATCTCGGGCACACACAGGCCGCGGCTGGGGCGGCGGGTGTGATCAAGATGGTGATGGCCATGAACCGCGGGGTGTTGCCGAAGACGCTGCATGTGGATGAGCCTTCAAAGCAGGTGGATTGGTCCGCTGGCACTGTCTCCCTGTTGACCGAGGCGACCCCGTGGGTGCGTGGAGATGCACCGCGCCGGGTGGGGGTCTCGGCGTTTGGCATCAGTGGCACCAATGCGCATGTGATCCTGGAGGAGGCTACAGATCCGACCGAGGTGAACGGTGAGCGCGGGGGTGTGGGTGGAGAGGCCGAGGCCACGCAGGGCGCGCTGGCGGCACCGCCGGTGCTGCCGTGGGTGCTGTCGGCAAGGGGTGCGCCGGCATTGCGGGGTCAGGCGGGGCGGCTGCTGGGTTCGCTTACTGGGGAAGAGGCGTATGAGGCCATCGACGTCGCGTTGTCGCTGGCGGGCCGCCCGGTGTTTGAGAATCGCGCGGTGGTGTTGGGCGGCGAGCGCGATCGGCTGCTTGGGGGCGTGAGAGCTTTGGCGCGCGGCGAGAGTGCGCCCGAGGTAGTACAGGGTGTGGTCCACAGGGCAGGGGAACGGGTCGCGTTCCTGTTCACGGGTCAGGGCGATCAGCGGCTCGGAATGGGCCGTGAGCTGTATGAGGTATTTCCGGTCTTTCGGGAGGCGTTGGAGGAGGTGTGGGGGTATCTCGCGGAGCCGTTGGGGCGCCCGCTGCGGGAGGTGGTGTTCGGCGGGGAGTCGGTTGCGCAGCTCAGCGATCGTGGAGGCACGCACGAGGAGGGTCTGCTGGATCGGACGACCTTCGCGCAGGCGGGGTTGTTTGCGCTCGAGGTAGCGCTCTTCAAGCTTGTGGAGAGCTTGGGTGTACGCCCTGATTTCGTCGTGGGGCATTCGGTTGGCGAGTTGGCGGCTGCGTGGGCGGCGGGGGTGTTCTCGCTCGAGGACGCATGCCGGCTGGTCGCGGCGCGTGGCCGTTTGATGGGTGAGCTGCCCGCCGGCGGGGCGATGGTCGCAGTCGCGGTCGCGGAGGAGGAGGCACTCGAGGCGTTGGGCGGTTATGAAGGGCGGGTCGCTTTGGCGGCCGTGAACGGGCCGGCGGCGGTGGTTTTCTCAGGGGATGAGGATCCTGTGCTGGAGTTGGCTGAGGTGTGGAAGAGCCGGGGTAGGAAGGTCCGGCGGCTGCGGGTCTCCCACGCATTTCATTCGCCGCGGATGGATGCGATGCTGGAGGAGTTCGCCGAGGTTGCGCGGAGCATGGCATTTGGCGAGATGAGGATTCCCGTCGTCTCGAATGTCACCGGCGAGATGGCGACGGAGAGTCTGTTGTGCGACGCGGATTACTGGGTGCGGCATGTGCGCGAGCCGGTGCGATTCGCCGATGGTATGTGTTGGTTGGGTGACCAGGGCGTACGGTGCTTCCTGGAGTTGGGGCCCGACGGCGTGCTCAGCGCGATGGCCCACGACTGCCTGGCCGCCCGCGGTCAGCAGACAGCTTTCGCTGAGGAGATCCCTCTGCTGGCGGCACCGGCTCTGCGGGGCGATGGGCGGCCCGAAGTCCAAGCGCTGCTCACTGCGTTGAGCGAGGTGTGGGTACGGGGAATCGCGGTCGAGTGGGGCCGGCTGTTTGCGGGCTGCAGTGCGAGGCGCGTCGAGCTGCCGAGGTATGCGTTCCAGCGTGAGCGCTACTGGCTTGAAGGCGCAGAGGATGTGACGCCGGAGCGGGGCGGGTCGGCGGGTGAGGTGCAAACAGGACTCTGGGATGCGGCCGAGGCAGGGGATGTCGCGGCTGCGGCGAGCGAGCTAGGGGTCGATGGTGAGGCGGAACGCTCGTCGCTGGGGGTGGTGTTACCGGCGCTCGCCGCCTGGCGTCGGCGCTGCCTTGGCGAATCGGTTGTGGGCGGCTGGCGGTATGTGGTTGGCTGGAAGGCGCTGGGGGCCGTGTCGCCCGGGGTGCTTTCGGGAGTCTGGCTGGTTGTGGTCCCGGTGGGAGCGGTGGAGGAGCATTGGGCCGCGGCGCTGATCGGGGCGCTCGAGCGGTGTGGCGCGCGGGTCGAGCGGGTCGATGTTGACGCGGGGTTGGCTCAGGACGCCGAGCTGGCTGGGGTGAGGGAGCTGGCTGGGGTGGGGGAGGTGGCGGGGGTGCTGTCGCTGTTGGCGTTGGATGAGCGCCGGCAGGGCTCATATGGGGCGCTCACACGGGGTTTGTCAGGGACGTTGGCGTTGGCCCAGTCGCTGGAGGACGTGGGTATCGAAGCGCCCCTGTGGCTCGCCACGTGTGGCGCGGTGTCAGTCGGAGGATCGGAGCGCGTTGAGAGCGTCGCGCAGGGAATGGTTTGGGGTTTGGGCCGGACGCTGGCGCTGGAGACACCGCGGCGTTGGGGGGGGTTGGTAGACCTGCCGGGGGCCCTCGATGAGCGAGTGCTGGCACGCCTCTGCAGTGTGCTTTGGGGGGGGGTGGGTCGCGAGGATCAGCTTGCGGTGCGCGATGCGGGGGTATTCACACGGCGCGTGTGGCGTGCCACGGCGCCAGCGGCCGGTGAGGTGAGGTTGTGGGAGCCGCGGGGTACGGTGCTCATAACGGGTGCAACCGGGGGGTTGGGCGCACATGTCGCGCGCTGGCTCGCCCAGGGCGGAGCCGAGCACCTGCTGCTGGTGAGCCGGCGCGGGCCCTCGGCGCCGGGCGCGGCGGAGCTCGCGGAGGAGTTGGAGGGGTTGGGCGCGCGTGTAAGTGTGGTCGCCTGCGACGTTGCCGATCGCGGGCAGCTGGAGGCGCTGCTCGCGTCGGTGCCGGCGGAGTACCCGTTGGACGGAGTCGTACACGCTGCCGGGGTTGCGGCTGACGCGCCGTACAGCATGTTGACGGACGAGATGCTCGAGCAGGCGTTGGCGTGCAAGGCCGGTGCAGCGCGGCATCTACACGAGCTGACCGAGCACATGGACCTTTCGGCATTTGTGTTGTTCTCGTCGATCGCAGCCACGTTCGGGTCATTCACCCAGGGTGGTTACGCCGCGGCCAACGCGTTCTTGGATTCGCTGGCGGAGTATCGCCGTGAGCGGGGTCTGGCGGGAACTTCTGTGGCGTGGGGCCTGTGGGCGGGCGAGGGCATGGGTGTGGCGGCGGGCGAGGCACTGCGCCGGGGTGGGGTGCTTGGGATGGAGCCGCAACTCGCGATTGCCGCGTTGAATCGGGCTGTCCTCGGCAAGGAGGCGTGTCTGACGGTGGCGGATATCGATTGGGAGCGCACCGCCACGGTCGATGCATCGGTGAGCTCGCGGGCTCTGATCGAAGATCTGCCAGAGATCCGCAGAGCGCGGCGGGAGCTCGCGGCCGGACCCTCCGCCGATCACCGCGCTTGGGCTGCGCAGTTGGGGGGACTCTCGACGAACGAGCGTGAGCGGGCGGTTCTACAGCTCGTGCGCTCACACGCTGCGAACGTTCTGGGGCACGCCACTGCTGAGGCTGTGGAGGCGCGGCGCGCATTCAAAGATCTGGGGTTCAGCTCGTTGATGGCGGTCGAATTGCGCAACCGCCTGCATGCCTCTACAGGGATCGAGCTTCCGGTTACCCTCCTATTCGACTACCCCACCTCCGCCGATCTCGCGGCCTACATGTTGAGCGAGGTGATGGGTGCTGGGGGCTCGCTGGATGCGGAGCTCACGAGCCTCGAGCGCACGATCGCGGGGATGTCGTTCGACGAGCGGGAGCGAGTGAAGACGGAGGCGCGTCTGCGCGCGCTGGTGTCCGCGTTGGGTGGGGAGCAGGCTGTGGACGACAGCGCTCCGGTGGCGCAGACAATTGAATCTGCGTCGGCCGAAGAGGTTATTGCCTTTATCGACAGTCAACTGGGGTCCGGCGAGTTGGGCGACTCGGGCGAACGCGGCATCAGCGAAAGAGGTCATAGTGGTTGACAACCAACAGCTTCTCGATTACCTGAAGCGGGTCACTATCGACCTGCACGATACCCGTGCGCGCCTACGGGAATCTCAATGGCGCCACAACGAGCCGATCGCAATCGTTGGTATGGGCTGCCGGTACCCGGGGGGTGTGCGCTCGCCACAGGACCTCTGGGACCTCGTCATCTCCGAGCGCGACGCGATCGCGGGGTTCCCGGAGAATCGGGGCTGGAATTTTGGCTGGTTTGGTGGATCGGGCGCCGGTTTAGGGGCGGGCATCAGGCTCGAAGGGGGCTTCCTATACGACGTGGGAGAGTTCGATGCGGCCTTCTTTGGGATCAGTCCACGCGAGGCGCTGGCGATGGATCCCCAGCAGCGACAGTTGCTCGAAGTCGCGTGGGAGACATTGGAGAGCGCCGGAATCGATCCGCTGGCACTACGTGGCAGCCGCACGGGGGTGTTCGCGGGCGCGGGCGCGTCAGATTACATAGCGGGCATGCAAACCCTTCCCGAGGGAGTTGCGGGGCATCTTGCGACGGGCGTCTCGGGGAGCGTCGTCTCGGGGCGGGTCTCGTATGTGCTTGGCTTGGAGGGCCCGGCGGTGTCGGTCGATACGGC
The DNA here is from genome assembly GCA_963747875.1 of uncultured Solirubrobacterales bacterium. GTDB lineage: Bacteria > Actinomycetota > Thermoleophilia > Solirubrobacterales > Solirubrobacteraceae > Palsa-744. Next base: position 1,548,517 of record CAVVGU010000001.1, on the reverse strand, counting down.
TTGCTCGTCCTCGCTGGTGGCGGTGCACCTGGCGTGCGGCGCGTTGCGAGGTGGTGAGTGTTCGCTGGCGCTCGCGGGCGGGGTGACGGTGATGGCGAAACCACTTACGTTTATGGGATTTGCTCTCCAGGGTGGGTTGGCTGGGGATGGCAGGTGTAAGTCGTTCGCGGACGCGGCGGACGGGACGGGCTGGGCTGAGGGTGTGGGGGTCGTGTTATTGGAGCGTCTCTCCGATGCCCATCGTCTGGGTCATCCGGTGCTTGCGGTGGTGCGTGGCAGCGCCGTTAATCAAGACGGTGCCAGTAACGGGCTGACGGCCCCGAATGGTCCCTCTCAACAGCGTGTGATACATCAGGCGCTCGCGAGTGCGGGCCTTTCTGTGGGGCAGGTGGATGTGGTGGAGGCGCACGGGACGGGTACCACGTTGGGGGATCCGATCGAGGCCCAGGCGTTGCTGGCGACCTACGGGCAGGGCCGTGAGGATCGGCGTCCACTGCGGCTTGGATCGGTGAAGTCGAATATCGGTCACACGCAGTCGGCGGCCGGTGTGGCGGGCCTGATCAAGATGGTCATGGCGATGCGCCACGGGGTGCTGCCGCGGACGTTGCATGTGGATGAGCCCTCGCGGCAGGTGGATTGGTCGGCGGGCGCGGTGTCGCTGTTGACCGAGCAGACGCCCTGGGATCTCGATGGCGATCGCGCGGAGGCCCGGCGCCGTGCGGGAGTCTCGTCATTTGGGATCAGCGGCACGAATGTGCACATGATCCTCGAGGAGGCGCCGCCGGCAGCGGCCGCGGACTCCGGCGCGGCTGAGCTCCGCGGAGCGGGCGCGGCTGGCAACGGCGGCCTCCCCAACGGGGATCGCGGAGCCGAGCTTGGCGGTGGCGAGCCCGGCGAGGAGCGCGAGGGGGGAGCGGATCCCGAGCGCGAGGTGGAGTTCGACGCGGTTGGGGCTGTGGCGGGGGGCGTGGTGCCGTGGGTGGTGTCGGGTCGCGGGGCTGGCGGTCTGCGGGGGCAGGCGCAGCGGCTGTCGGAGTGGGCGGTGGCGCAGAGTGTGGGAGGGGATCGCGGGCCGAGCGTGGAGGATGTCGGGTTTTCGCTGGCGAGCACACGGTCGGGGCTGGAGTATCGAGGGGTCGCGATCGGGGGGAGCCGCGGGGAGTTGCTCGCCGGGCTGGGCGCGCTGGCGACGGGCGAACCCGCCATCGGCGCGGTCGAAGGCGTCGCCGCTCAAGCGGGTGAGGGCGGGGTTGTATTTGTGTTCCCAGGGCAGGGAGCCCAGTGGGAGGGGATGGCGGTCGAGCTGCTGGACTCCTCGCCCATTTTTGCGCAGCGGATGCGCGAGTGCGAGGAGGCGCTGGCGCCGTATGTGGAGTGGTCGCTGGAGGGCGTGCTCCGGGGTGGGGACGGTCAGCCCGGGATCGAGCGCGTCGACGTGGTGCAGCCGGCTCTGTTCGCGGTGATGGTGTCACTGGCGCGCCTGTGGGAGGCGTGTGGGGTGCTCCCAGATGTGGTGCTGGGACACTCCCAGGGTGAGATCGCCGCAGCCCATGTGGCGGGTGGTCTTTCGCTGGGGGACGCCGCACGGGTGGTGGCGTTGCGCAGCCAGGCGTTGAGTGTGCTGGCGGGGCGGGGTGCGATGGCGTCGGTTGCGGCGGGCGCCGGGGAGGTGGAGGCGCTGCTCGAGCGGTGGGACGGGGCGCTGTCGGTGGCGGCTGTGAACGGTCCTCGCTCGGTGGTGATCTCCGGGGAGTGTGAGGCGCTCGGGGAGTTCGTGCGGGAGTGCGAGAGCGCCGGGGTCAGGGCGCGCCAAATACCGGTGGACTACGCCGCGCACTCGGCGCAGGTTGACACGATCCAAGCGGAGCTGCTGGAGGGTTGCACGGGGATCGCTCCGCGCGCGAGCGAGGTGCAGTTCTGCTCGGCGGTGACCGGTGGGCTGCTCGACACGGGGGCGCTCGATGCGGGGTACTGGTATCGCAATCTGCGCGAGGTGGTTCAGTTTGAGCGGGCCGCCCGCGTCCTGCTGGGGGAGGGTCACCGGACATTTATCGAGGTTGGTCCGCACCCGGCCTTGAGGGTGGGTTTGGCGGAGGCCGCCGAGGAGGAGCTTGGCGGTGAGGAGCGCCACAGCGAGGGCAGCGTTGGCCTGATCGGTTCGCTGCGTCGCGGGGATGGTGGGCTGGGGCGTTTTGTGACCTCGCTGGCGGAAGCGTGGGTGTGTGGCGTGGGGGTCGATTGGGAGGTGGTGTTCAGAGGCTCCGGGGCCGGCAGGGTGGGATTGCCGACGTATGCGTTTCAGCGTGAGTCCTACTGGTTGGAGGCGCCGAGGAGCGTGGGCGATCTCGCCACCGCGGGTCAGGCAGCGGCGAACCACCCCCTCCTCGGCGCGGTGGTTGGCCTGGCCGCAGGCGGGGGATCGCTGTTCACGGGATCGCTCTCGTTGGCGGGCGAACCGTGGCTCGCCGACCACGTGGTCATGGGTGCGGTGCTGCTGCCGGGCACTGCGTTCCTGGAGTTGGCGCTGCATATCGGCGGACACGTTGGCTGTGAGCAGGTGCAGGAGCTGACGCTGGAGGCTCCCCTGCTGATCGAGGAGCAGCGCGTGGTCCAGTTGCAGGTGACGGTCGCTGAGGCCGACGAGCAGGGACGGCGGGCGCTCGCAATCCATTCGCGAGCTGGAGATGGGGTCGCCGATGCATCGGGATCGGAGGAGGGGTGGCGGCGTCACGCCGCGGGAGTCCTCGCGCCGGTTGGGGCCACGGGGGACGGTGGGGCCCCCGCGGGACAGGTCGCTTCATTCGCTGCGGGCGAGTGGCCTCCGGGCGAAGCCGAGCGCGTGGAGGTGGGCGATGTGTATAACGGGTTTGCTGAGATAGGCCTCGAATATGGCCCCGCGTTCCGCGGGTTGCGCTCCCTGTGGCGGCGCGGCGAGGAGATTTTCGCCGACGTCGCGCTGCCCGCGGAGCAGCGCTCCCACGCGGGGCGCTTTGACCTGCATCCCGCGCTGCTGGATGCGGCGTTGCATGCGCTCGTGGGTATGGTGCCTGCGGGTGGGGGTGAGCATGGGGGGCGGGGCGCAGTCCGGGTGCCGTTCGCGTGGGAGGACGTCGAGCTATACAAACGCAGTGCGGCGGCGCTGCGAGTGCGCCTTGCGCCGGGGGAGCGCGAGGCGGTCTGCGTGGAGGTGGCCGACGAGAGCGGTATCCCTGTGGCGTCGGTGCGCTCGCTCGTACTGAGAGAGGTGTCCGCAGCGCAGTTGGCCGGTGCTCGGGGGCGGCGGGAGTCGCTGTTCGCGCTCGACTGGGTGGTGGTGGCGGCCGGGGGGGCGGTCGGAGAGGCGGCGGCCGAGGACGCGGCAGCGGTCGGCGAGGCGGCTGGGGGAGAGGCGGAGTTTGTTGAGGTGGGTGGTGTTGAGGAGTTGGTGGGGTTGGCGGAGAGTGGGTCGGTGCCTGGTGTGGTGGTGTGTCGTGTCGCGTCGGGTCGTGGGGGGGCTGGGGTTGTGTCCTCGGCGTTGGAGTTGACGGGTGGGGCGCTTTTGCTTGCGCAGGCTTTTCTAGCGGATGAGCGGTTCGCGGCGGCGCGGATGGTGATGATCACGCACGGCGCGCAGGCGGTGGTTGCGGGAGACGACGTGGGGGGCCTCGCGGCGGCCCCGGTCTGGGGCTTGATCCGCTCCGCGCAGGTGGAGAATCCCGATCGTTTCGTGCTCGTCGACATCGATGACGAGCGGGCCTCGTGGAGCGCGCTCTCCGCGGCGCTCGCGCTCGAGGAGCCGCAGCTGGCGATTCGCGAGGGGACGATTCACGCACTGCGACTTGCGCGCCTCGGCAAGGACGACCTGGCGCTGCCGCCGGGGGCTTCCCAGTGGCGCTTGGCCTGTGGGGAGGGGGGCACGCTCGAGGAGCTGCACTTGAGCGAGTGCCCCGAGGTGGGGGGCGAGCTGGGGCCCGGACAGATCCGCGTGGAGATGCGGATGGCGGGCTTGAACTTTCGCGATGTATTGGTCGCGCTGGGAGTCGTACCGGCGGATCACGGTGTGCGCTCGATCGGGGGAGAGGGGGCGGGTGTCGTGCTCGACGTGGGGCCGGGGGTGGAGGGTCTGCGGTGCGGCGATCGCGTGATGGGGCTGTTCTACGGAGCGTTTGGCTCGGTCGCGATGACCGATCGCCGCATGGTCGTGCGGATCCCGCCGGAGTGGTCGTTCGTGCAGGCCGCGGCGATGCCGATCGCATTTCTGACGGCCTACCACGCGCTGGTCGATCTGGCGGGCGTGCAGCCGGGCGAGTCGGTGCTCGTCCACGCGGCCGCTGGCGGAGTGGGGATGGCCGCGGTGCAGCTCGCGCGGCTGCTGGGCGCGGAGGTGTTCGCGACAGCGAGCCTGGGGAAGTGGAGGACGCTGGAAGCGGCGGGGTTGGATGCCGCGCACATCGCCTCCTCGCGTGATCTGGCGTTCCGGGAGCGCTTCATGGGCACGAGCGGTGGGGGGGGCGTGGATGTGGTGTTGAACTCGTTGGCGCAGGAGTTCGTTGACGCTTCGCTGGAACTGCTGCCCCGGGGCGGGCGATTCATCGAGATGGGGATGACCGATGTCCGTGACGCCGAGGAGATCGCGGAGCGGTGCCCGGGCGTGTCCTATACGGAGTTCCACTTGCACGAAGTGAACCCCGAGCGTATCCAGCAGATGCTGGGCGAGCTGGTGGGGCTCTTCGAACGCAACGAGCTCGCGCATTTGCCGGCGAAGGTGTGGGATGTGCGGCGTGCCCCGGAGGCGTTCCGGTTCATGAGCCAGGCCCGGCACGTCGGCAAGATCGTGCTGGCGCTGCCGGAGTCTGCGTTGGCTGGCGGCACGGTCTTGATCACAGGCGGTACGGGTGGTTTGGGTGCTTTGGTGGCGAGGCGCCTGGTGGATGAGCATGGGGTGCGCAGTCTGGTGTTGGCCAGCCGCAGCGGCTTGCAAGCTGAGGGTGCGGTTGCTCTGCGGGATGAGCTCTGCGCGCTGGGTGCGCGCGTGAGCATCGTGGCCTGCGATGTCGGCGAGCGCGATGAGCTGGCGCAGCTGATCGAGGGGGTTCCGGCGGAGTTTCCCCTGCGTGGGGTCGTGCACGCCGCGGGAGTCCTCGACGATAGTCCGGTGGGGGGGTTGACGGCGGAGCGCCTGGAGCGGGTGCTCGCCCCGAAGGTGGATGGGGCGTGGCATCTGCACGAGCTGACGCGGCACTTGGATGTGTGTGCCTTCGTCCTGTTCTCGGCCGCGGCGGGCGTGCTCGGGAGTCCGGGTCAGGGCAACTACGCGGCTGGGAATGCGTTCCTCGATGGGCTCGCGGCATATCGCCGAGCGCGGGGCTTGCCGGCGCATTCGCTGGCGTGGGGATTGTGGGCCGAGGCGACCGGGATGACGGGCCACCTGGGCGGGGGCGATCTGGCGAGGCTTGCGCGCTCGGGTGTGGGCGGGCTCGCCAACGAGGAGGGGCTCGAGCTCTTCGACGCGGCGTGCGCCACGGGGAGGGGGCTGGTGGTCCCGATGCACTTGGACCTCGTGCGACTGCGCCCGCTGGCCGCAGCGGGTGTGTTGCCCCCGCTGCTGCGTGGGCTGGTAGGTGGACCCACGCACGCGGGTGGGGCGAATGCGAGCCGCTGGCTTGTACGGCGTCTGGCGGAGGCCCCGGAGCATGAGCGGGCGGGCGTCGCGCTGGAGTTGGTGCGGGCCGAGGTGGCCGCGGTGCTCGGACACGCGACGCCTGAGGCTGTGTCCGTGCAACAGCCGTTCTTGGAGCTCGGATTCGACTCGCTGATCGCGGTGGAGTTACGCAACCGTCTCAACCTCGCGAGCGGCGTGCGGCTGTCCACGACGCTGATCTTCGATCACCCCACACCGGCCGCATTGGCTGCGCACCTGCTTGCCGTGCTGCCCGATCTCGACAGTGGCGGCGTGGGCCCCGGCGGCGCGTCGGGAAGCGCGTCCGCGCAGGAGCCCGGCGTCGAGGGGGGAACGCTCAGGCTGCTGCTGGCGCAGGCGGTCGAGCGGGGGATGGTCGATGAGTTCATGGAACTGCTGATCAGTGCGTCCGAGTTCTGTCCGAAATTCGAGCGCTCGATCGACCTGGCCGATGTGCTCGTACCCACCCGCCTCTCCACGGGGGATACCCGTCCGGGCTTGATCTGTATACCCCCGGTGGTCGCGATCTCTGGGCCTCACCAATACGCCAAATTTGCGAATAGCCTGCGCGGTGAGCGGGACCTTGTGGCTCTGCCGTTGCCGGGTTTTGGCGCGGGGGAGCGCGTTCCGGCGAGTATGAACGCGGTGGTCGAAGCTCACGCCGAGACGGTCCTGCGAGCGACGGAGGGCGCACCGTTCGTGCTCATGGGATACTCGACTGGCGGCATGCTCGCGTATGCGCTGGCGAGTCGCCTCGAGCAGATCGGCGCCCCGGCGGCGGGGGTGGTGCTGATCGACAGTTATCCGCTGGCGAGCAGGGCCCTCATCAAGGTCATGGGACCGGTGATGAGGGGGCTGGTGGAGCGCGATGGGGCGTATGTGTCGATCAGCGACGCGCGGTTGACGGCGATGGGCGCGTACTGCCGGCTGTTGGGGGAGTGGAAGCCGGTGGAGGTCGGCGCCCCGACGCTGCAGGTGCAGGCGGGGGAGCCGCTCTCGGGAGAGGCCCTCGACGGCGAGTGGAAATCGTCGTGGTACTTTGCGCACGACACGGTGGAGGTGCGGGGCAGCCACTTCACGATGATGGAGGATCACGCCGAGGAGACGGCGCGAGCCGTTGGGGATTGGCTGTCGAGCGAACTCGGAAGCTAGCGGCATTGCGCCGCGTTGGTGTGGGTGTTTGTGGCGGGCCATTTGCAGTGCGAAAGGGGGCATTCGATTCGAAAGCAGGTCTGCGATCCGCCGGCTCTGACCCGGCGGCAGGCAAAATGGCCGATACCGAGTCCAATAATCGAGATCGGGGGAAGGAACTTTCACCGCTGAATTGACAGACCTCGCGCGTGGCACGTAGAATCTGATCGCGGAGCATCTCACCTCCATATATGTGTATGTGTGCTTTCGCGAGGCATCTCACTCGGCGCAGACGACGGCGAGGCTCGTGTGGGCTCGACGAAATGGCTGTAAGCAGACAGCAGTCTCAGCACTGGTGAACTCAACGGCAGTTGGCAACTCTAATTAATAAAAAGATATGGAAAGGGAGGGATGCATGCTCAAGGCACTAGCGAGACGGGGCCGACCGGCGATCGTCGCACTGACGGTCACGGCTGCGGCCTGTGGCGGACTCATAGCTTCGAGTGCGACGACCGCGGCGGCATTTGGCGGTGGCTTCGGTCAGTTCAACGACCAGCCGCCGGCTGTGACGTTGAGCGGCGACTGGGCGCCATTCAACCGCTGCCCTGTCGACGATCCAGCGATGCTGGCGGCGGACGGTCAGACGACCGTCGCTCTGTGCTCGGCGTTCGGTTCGCCGAATGGCCTGGTCAAGATCGGCAATGTGACGCTCCCGACCGGAGCGAGCAACATTCAGTTTGGACTCCTCTCGGTCAACGAAATCACGCCGGTATCGCCCCGGGGCGGGGCGCTCGTCATCGCTCCGATCACGATCCCGGACGGGCTGCCGACGCTTGTGTGTCCGACCACCGGGTGGGCGATGCGGTGGATCTGCGATCCTCACGGTGGCGGTCTGCATGGCGATGACCATGGACTCCGCGATGTGACAGTGACAACCGAATCGGCGGGTCCGGTGTCAAACTTCAATCTGGAGGGGGCGGTCCAGATCGGGGTGCCGTTTGCGTCGGTGCCGGTCAAGATTCACGTGCAGAACCCACTCCTGGGTCCTGGGTGCTACATCGGCTCGGACAGCGAACCGATCGTGCTGCAGGTCGAGGAGTTGACCGCAGTGACCTCGTCTGGCTTCGAACCATTCGCGTTGGACGGTACGCCTCTGTCGAGTGAAGAAGGTGGCCCGGTGGAGAGGATTGGGGTCTTCGGCGCCAACGACGGCGACAACTCCTTCGCGGTCCCGGCGGCGAGCGGGTGTGGCTTCAGGGGACAGCTGGATACGGAGCTCAATCGCAACGTCGGCCTCCCATCGCCCTCCGGCGCGAACAGCGTGGTGATGAACGGGGTGTCCGGCTTTATCATGGGCCTCAGCGGCCCGGGAGCGGTCGTCCCGAACGACGGGAAGGATCTCTCGCAGTACTGGCACGCCGCCGTGGAAGGCGGCGGGGGGCATGGGGGCGGACACCACCACCACTACTAGCGAGCGCTCGCAGTAAATCGCAGTAGTCGCCTGGGAGAGCGGGCCGCAGCGCGCAGATGCGCTGCGGCCCGCCTCGTTTGGTGGGCCTCGCGCGGCTGCGCTGAGGATGTGCCGGGTCCCGGGGGATGTCGGGTCCCGGGGGTGTCGGGTCCGTTTGTTTGACGTTCTCCTTGTCTAAACCGACGGTGGAGGTCACAATGGGCAGCATCGACGGAGCAGGATCTTCGCCCGCACTCGCGTCGCCGCTGCTGCGGCCGCTGAAAATCGGCTCGCTGGAGGTCCCGGGGCGTCTATTCAAGGCGGCGAGCGCGGAGACGAGGGCTTCGTTTGCGGGTGGATTCGTAACCGACGACCTGCTCGACTTCTACGAGCCGATGGCGCGGGGGGGCACTCCGCTGATCATCTCGGGCAACATGGCAATCGCGGCGCGGGCCTCGGGCCTGCATCGCGAGACGGCGATCGACAGCGAGGAGAAGCTGCCGGGGCTGCGGACGTTGGCCGAAACAGTCCACCGGCACGGATCGTTGATCTTTGCGCAGCTCAACCACTGTGGCCGTCAGGTGATGCTGCAGCCGGACCCGGTTTCGGCGTCGGGGGTGCGCGAGCAGGTCTTTGGGACCAAGCCTCGGCCGATGACGGTCGCGGAGATCGGTGAGACAACGGAGGACTTTGCGCGGGCAGCGGAGCGGGCGCAGCGCGCGGGATTCGATGGGGTGGAGCTGCACATGGCCCACGGCTATCTCATATCCCAGTTTCTCACTCCGCACACGAACCGGCGCACGGATGCGTACGGGGGGTCCTTCGACGGGCGCCTGCGGATCGCGCGCGAGGTCCTGTGTGCGGTGCGCGAGCGCGTGGGTGGGGGCTTTCCGGTGATCGCGAAGCTCAATGGCCACGACCTCTTGCCGGGGCGGGCGGGCTTGAAGACCGCCGAACTGGTGAGGATCGCGGGGGCCCTGCAGGATGAGGGTATCGACGGGTTTGAGATTTCAAGCTGCCACTACGAATCGGGGATGGGCAATGTGCGGGGGAGGTTCACGGAGTTCTTCCGCCAGATGGCGGTGGGGCAGTTCACCGAGATGGCGCGGGTGCGGCGGGCGGTGTTCAAAGCGGTGTGGCCGCTGTCGGCGGCGGTGACGAATGTCGCGTGGCGTTACCGCGAGGGCTTCAATCTCGAGTTCGCGCGCTCGTTCACGGAGGCGCTTGCGGTGCCGGTCATCTGTGTGGGCGGCTGGCAGCACCGCGCGGGGATGGAGTTGGCGATCGAGTCCGGTGGTTGCGACGCGGTCTCCGCGACGCGCGCGATGATCGCGGACCCGCTGCTGTTCAGGCACGTCATCGAGCTTGGCGGACCGAAGCCGGCGTGCTCGTACTGCAACGGCTGCTTGGGTCGGCTCAGTTACATGCCAATCGACTGCTATGACCCGGCGGTGCGGGCGCAGCGGGACGCGGTGCTCGCGGAGGAGATCGGGTGGAGGCCCCGCGCGCTGGACATGCGCACCCCGTCCGAAGCGGCGGGGGTCGTGTCGTGAGAGCGCGCTCCGGAGAGGCTAGAGAAAGCTGATGAGCTTCCCGCTTGTGAGCGCTTCCTGGGGGGCTCGCTGATGAGCTTCCCGCTTGTGAGCGCTTCCTGGGGGGCTCGCTGGTGAGCTTCCCCGGAGAGGCTATTCGCCACGCCAGCGCGGGGCGCGCTTGTCGGCGAAGGCGCTCATCCCCTCGCGGAGGTCGTGCGAGGCGAAGGAGGCGCGGCGCAACTCGATGAGCTCCGCTTCGACGGGCTCGGCGAGGGCGCCATGGGCTTGCAGGAGGGCGGCGATCACGCGCTTGTTGCCGGTCTGGGAGAGGGGGGCGTTGCCGGCGAGCTGTGTGGCGAGGGCGAGGGCGAGGGACTCGAGCTCGGCGGCGGGGGCGAGGCGGTTGACGAGGCCCCAGTGGAGCGCGGTGGGGGAGTCGATGTAGCTGCCGAGCAGGAACAGCTCGCGGGTACGGGTGGCGCCGATCGCGTCGAGGAAGCGGCGCAGGCCGGTGTGGGAGTAGACGAGGCCGAGCTTGGCGGGGGGCATCCCGAGGTTGATCCCCTCGGCGGCGACGCGCAGATCGCAGGCGAGGGCGAGCTCGAGACCGCCGCCGATGGTGTGCCCGGGGAGCGCGGCCAAGGTGGGGTAGGGGTAGGCGGCGACGGCCTCGATGGCGGCGGTGAAGGGGTGGGCGACGAGGCGCTCGGCCTCTTCCTGGAAGCTCGCGTCGGTGATCCCCCCGATCTCGTAACCCGCGGAGAACATCCCGTGGGCGCCCGTGAGGATCACGCAGCGGGTGCTCCCCTCGGCGGCGAGCTCGGTGAGGGTGAGGGCGATCGCGTCGAGGATGGGGTGGTCGAGGGCGTTGCGCTTGGCGGGGTTGGAGATCGTGAGGCGGGCGACGTGCTCGGTGGGACGATCGACGAGCAGCTTGCCGCCGGCGAGCTCGAGCGGGGGGGCGCTGGGGGGCATTGAGCGAAGGCTAGTGCACGCGGCGTACGGTTCGCCGTACCGGGGCCCGCGCGCGATGTCGGTGGGTCTCGCGGGGGCGAGGTGTGGGGTGGTTTCCAGTGGGCGTGGTGTTCTGTGCAGTGCGCGGTGCGGGTGGCCTCTGGAGGCGGTGCGGGTGTGCGCTGTGGGAGTGCTGGGTGGGCGGGGCTACTCGAGCACGACGAGGGTGTCGCCCTCGTTGACGGCCTGGCCCTCGGTGCAGAGGATCTCGGTGACGGTGCCGGAGTCCTCGGCCTCGACGGGCATCTCCATCTTCATGGACTCGAGGATGGCGACGGTGTCGCCCTCGTCGATCTGGTCGCCGACGGCGCACTCGATCTTCCACACGGTGCCGGTGATGTGGGCCTCTATCTCAGCCACGTGGAAACCTCCCCGGGATGTCGGTTGGCATGATGGGGGACAATAGCCCCTGCGGATGATGCTCCTCGCGATCGACCAGGGCACGACGGGCAGCAGGTGCATCGTCTTCGACGAGGGGGGCGAGCCGGTGGGGCGCGCGTATGGAGAGTTGGCGCAGCACTTTCCGCGCCCGGGGTGGGTGGAGCACGATGCGGGCGAGATGTGGGAGCTCACGTGGGCGGTGGCGGGGGAGGCGCTGGCGGATGCGGGGGTGCGGGGCGGCGATGTGGGGGCGGTGGGGATCACGAACCAGCGGGAGACGGTGTGCGTGTGGGATCCGGTCACGGGGGAGCCGCTGCATCGGGCGATCGTGTGGCAGGACCGCCGCACGGCGGGGCGCTGTGAGGAGTTGCGGGAGGGGGGGTATGAGCCGCTGATCAGGGAGCGCACGGGGCTGGTGCTCGACCCGTACTTCTCGGCGAGCAAGATGGAGTGGCTGTTGGAGCACGTGGAGGGTCTGCGGGAGCGCGCGGGGAGGGGGAGGGCGGTGTTTGGGACGGTGGATTCGTGGCTGCTGTACAAGCTCACGGGGGAGCACGTGACGGACCCATCGAATGCGTCGCGGACGATGCTGTACGACATCGGGACGGGGCGGTGGGATGGAGAGTTATTAGAGCTGTTCGGGATACCAGAGCGAGCGTTACCGGAGGTGCGCGCGAGTGCGGGCGACTTTGGGTGCACGCGCGGGGAGACCCTGCACGGCCATGGGGTGAGGGTGACGGGGGTGGGGGGCGATCAGCAGGCGGCGCTGTTTGGGCAGGGGTGCACGGATCGGGGGATGGGCAAGAACACATATGGGACGGGCTCGTTCGTGCTGCTGAATGCGGGCTGCACGGCGCCGGCCCCGGCGCGGGGCCTGCTGAGCACGGTGGCGTGGGGGATCGGCCCCGGGCGGCCCCCCGCGCTGACGTATGCGGTGGAGGCGTCGATCTTCGTGACGGGGGCGGCGGTGCAGTGGTTGCGGGATGGCCTCGGGGTGATCGCAAACGCGGCGGAGAGTGAGGCGCTGGCGGCGTCATTGCGGTCCAACGAGGAGGTGTACTTCGTGCCCGCGCTCACGGGTCTCGGGTCGCCCCACTGGGATCCGCACGCGCGGGGGACGATCACGGGCCTCACGCGCGGCTCGACGCGAGCGCATCTGGCGCGGGCGACGCTGGAGGCGATCGCGTACCAGACGGTGGACGCGGTGCGGGCGCTGGAGGCAAGCGCGGGGGAGTCGCTGGGGGAGCTGCGCGCGGACGGGGGCGCGACGGCGAACGGCTGGCTGATGCAGTTCCAGGCGGATGTCCTGGGGGTGCCGGTGGTGGTGCCGCGGGTGAGCGAGACGACGGCCCTCGGCGCGGCGTATCTGGCGGGGGTGGGTGCGGGCCTGTGGACGGTGGCGGACGTGTGCGCGAGCTGGCGCGAGCGGGCGCGGTATGAGCCGCAGATGGGCGAGGGGGAGCGGGCGTGCCTACTGGCGGGCTGGCATGCGGCGCTGGGTCGCGCGCGGAGCGAGGGAGGGTAGGAGGCTTTTTGATGAGCGGCCTCCGGCCGCGGGCGGCGTGCGTTGCCGCGTACCGCGGGATCCCCGATCGCTATGGGGGTCCGGCCGAGGGGCGTCGCGGCGAGCGGCAGGGAAGACGCGCGCGCGCACACACACACACAGAGCGCGCGAGCGAGATAGAGAGCCAGCGAGAGAGATCGCGCAGACAGCGAGAACGGAGCGGACGGCCTCGAGAGGGGCGCGAAGCGCCTGAGGGGAGGCGTAACCTTGCCGGGGTGGCGTGGTAGAGCAATTAGGAAAGCAGCGCGAAACCGGGTAGGCGAGAGTGGAGCAAGAGCGATGAGCGAGCTGTCGTCGATGCGTGAGCAGGTGTATACGGACCCGCGGCCGAAGGAGCACTTCGACCGCTTCCACGAGCGCGCGCGTACGCGCGAACCGGATTGGGCGTACGAGTTGACGCGCTTTCTGACCTCGCTCTACGCATACGCGGGCCTGCGCACGCGGGCGATCGCGACGGACAACGTGCCGGGCAGCGGGGCGGTGATCCTGGCGCCGAACCACTTCTCGTTCATGGACCACTTCCTGATGGGCTGCTACATCCGGCGCAAGGTGCGGTTCATGGCGAAGTCGCAGCTGTTCAAAGGGCCGATGCAGTTCATCTACACCCACGGGGGGGTGTTTCCGGTGCGCCGGGGGGCGCGCGATGAGGAGGTGTTCATCACGGCGCAGACGATCCTCGGTCGGGGCGGGGCGATCACGATGTACTGCGAGGGGGGGCGCTCGCGCAGCGGCAAACTCGCCGAGCAGGCCAAGCGGGGGATTGGGCGCTTGGCGCTCGAGAGCGGGGCCCCGGTGGTGCCGATCGCGATCCACGGATCCTCGCGGATCCGCAACTGGAAGCGGCTGCGGCTACCGAAGATCACGGTGCAGTATGGGCGGGCGCTGCGCTGGGAGCGGGTGGCGAACCCAACGGCACAGCAGCAGCAGGCGGTTGCGGACGAGATTCTCGCGGAGATCAAGGGGCTGTATGCGGGCCTCGAGGAGCACGGGCGCAAGGGGATGCTCCAGCGGGTCCGTGCGGAGCGCCGCGCGGCCAAGTCGTCGGGGGCGTCGCGTACTGTAAGCCAGGTCAGCTGAGGGCTCGGAGGGCCCCAGATTCCCCAGGCTTACAGACGGACGAGGGAGCGAGGACAGTTTGAGCGGTTCAATCGATGTGGGCGGGATCATCCGCAGGGTATTTCAGATCTATGTCGAGGAGGCCTCGGTGCTGATGCCGGCGGCGGCGGTGGTGTTTGCGATCACGGGGATCCTCAGCGTGCTGCTGGTGGCGGCCTCGCCGGGGTTGGGGCTGGTGGCTCTGATTGTGAGCCTGGTGGCGACGACGCTGTTCACGGGGATGGTGGTGGAGCTGGTGTCGGACGTCCGGGACGGTAAGCGCGACGCGAGCGCGGGCCAGCTGCTGCGGGCGGTCACGCCGGTGATCGGGCAGCTGATTCTGGTGGGGATCGTGGCGGGCATCGGGATCGTGGTGGGCTTCATCCTGATCATCATCCCGGGCTTGATCCTGATCACGATCTGGTCGGTGGCGGCCCCGGTGGTGGTGCTGGAGCGCCCGGGCGGGGTGCGCGCGCTGGGGCGCAGCCGCGAGCTGGTGCGGGGCAATGGGTGGAACGTGTTCGCGGTGATTCTGCTGCTGGTGATCCTGGTGGGGGTGGTGGGCTCGGGGATCGAGCTCGCGGGCGATGCCGCGGGGACCGGGGTGGGTCTCGTGGTGCGGGTGATCGTGGGCATCCTCACGGCTCCGCTCTCGGCGCTCGCGGCGGCGGTGCTCTACTTCGACTTGCGCAAGGCGCACGGCGATAGCGCCGCGATTCCGGAGCCGGATCTCCCGTCGTTCCAGTCCGGCCCATTCCCGCCGGCGGCGCCCTGAACGCGATCGACTGTTCTATCGGCGTAGGTCCTTACAGTCCTTCGGGCGGGGCTGGTCGCCGTGCTCTGGTGCTACCTCTCGACGGGCTGTTCCGGGGTCGTATGGCCCGGAGAAAGGAGGTAGCTATGACCGATGCGTTGAGTGCACTAGCCACCGCTCTGCAGCAGCCTGGCTCAGGCCGCGCTGGAATAGGTGATCGTGTCGTGGATCTGCATGCCGAGCGCGTCGGCGATGCTCTGTAGCCGATCGAGCCCCACACCGCTGTAGTCGTTGGCCTCCCAGCGCTGGACCTGCTGCTCGGCGACGCCGATTCGCTCGGCGAGCTGGCGCTGGGTGAGCCGGGCGGCGATGCGGGCTTCGATCAGCGCAGTGGGCAGTTCGTGCAGGGAGGTGATCTCGCGGCTGGTGATGTGTCCGTCGCGCAGTCGCTCGTAATGGTCGATCTGTCGGCGCAGCGTTTTGATCTCGCTGGCGATGGCGTCGTGTACCACCTGCCTCATGTCGGGGTGTTCGTTGGGGCCGAGCTCTCGCGTGTCGTTGGCGATCAGCTCCTTTTCGAAGCGGGCGACCCAGCTCTTGGTGATGCGGTATTCCCGCTGGTTGGTGATCACGGGAGTCCTGCCAGGTCGATGGCGATGATGCCCTTGGACCGTTTGGTGACGTTGTCGTATTGAAAGTAGTCACGGAACGTTGTGCCATCTGGATGTGCTGGCCATTGGGCGGGGAAGATCTCGCCACCGTAGCGGGCCTTCTGTGCGGCGCGCTCGTCGCTGAAGTCCTGCAGCTCGGGGTCGAGGCGGCTGGGAACAACACCGGCCGACTCCCAGCAGGCGTCGAAGTCGCCGGGGTGCGCCTTGGCTGTGGCGAAGCTGCCGTCTAGGTAGGCAATGGCGCAGCCGGCAGCTTTCAGCGAGCGTAGCGCGTCGAGAAGCCCGTCAAGCAGATCTCGTCGGTGGGCGCTGGTCGCGTAGCGAGTCACGATCTCGGTCCAGGTCGCACGGTGGATGCCGGGCGGGAGGTTCCCACCCTCATCCCAACCCAACGGTATCATAACACAATGATACCGTTGGGTTGGGATGGGACTCTCAATAGCTCTACGGCCCCGGCGTGGCCCGCTCGATCGGCGCTGAAGGGTCGCCCGTAAGAGCGAATCGCTCCCCGCCACGCTCTCATCGGCGACCATGACCGCGGCAAGGTCCTCGAGGTCGTCGGCTTCCACGAAGGCGGTTGAGACGAGTGCCTTCATGCGTACCCCGATGCCCACTTACCCCGGGCATCCGCTGTTACGGGCATCCGCTGTTACCTACTCGACAAGCCACCTCCATCCACCTGTCCCGCGCGCCGCTCGGCGAGCAGGTCCGTCGCCTGCATCCGCTCGAATGCGTCGGCCACGCGAATTGGCAGCGCGCGGTCGGACGCCGGCGCCACGCCGTCGGCGCTCATCGGACAGACGGCGGCCCGGTCAGCGGCCGCGACGGGCTTGGCTGCTTTCGTCGGTCGCTGCGAGAAGCGCCTGCTCGAGCAGTTCGGCCGTGCCGGCGCCGGGCCGGCTGAATCCGGCCCGCTCGAGGAAGTAATCCACCACGCAAGCTCAGGATCGTCAGGGTGGTTGCCCGCGCGTTCGAGCAGGCCCCCGGCCGCCGTCAGGTGGACGAAGTTCCAGGTCACCGTCACGCTGGGGGTCACAATTCGACGTGCCGCGGGTGCTTAGCTTCACGGCCACGGCACGACCCCCTCGATCAGCGCGGACAGGTCGCCGTAAGAGCGAATCGTCCCCACACTACGCATCCTCCTCGCAACCCCTCTATGGTCACGGCGCGATGACGGCGATGGACGTATCCAAATTGTTGCGGCCAGGGCTCCTGGACGATGTCTCGGTGCTGCTCGCGGCCGCGCCGGAGGTCCCCTCGCGGGGGGCTCAGGGCACAGCTGTAGCCCATACGTGCGGGGCGCTTGGGGCGCGTGTGTCCACGTGTTGGCCGATCTCCGATCGCTCAGAGCAGATCGAGGAGACGGCACTTGACGCCGCGGTGACGGCGGTGGCGGGGGAGGCGGGGGGGATCGACCTGCTGGTGGTCGACGGGGCGGGTCTCTTCGCACACGCTCTCGCGCCTGACGGTGACGGGCACGCGGCGCTGAGGGCGTGCCTGGACGCGGCGTGGAACGCGACGCGCGCGGTGGTCAACCACGCGTTCCTGGCGGCGCCGGGCGGAGACGAGGGGCCGCCGGCAGGGAGTGGCGGGCGGATCGTCTACCTGGCACCCGCCCCCGACGCGGGCGAGTACGCCGAGGCGGCGCGTGCGGGCTTGGAGAACCTCGCACGCACGCTCTCGATCGAGTGGGCGCGCCACGGGGTGAACACGGTGACGATCGCACCGGGCGCGGAGACTGCCGCGGGCGAGGTGGCGACGCTCGTCGCCTACCTCGCCTCCCCCGCGGGGTCGTACTTCTCCGGGTGCCTGCTGGACCTGCGGGGTCCGTAGGCGGCTCCTAGCTGGGCGGCTCCTAGCCGGTCATCCCCCCGAACATCCCCCCGGTGATGTGGAGGGTCTGGCCGTGGACGTAGTTGGACCAGGGGGTGCAGAGGAAGAAGATTCCGCCTGCGGCCTCCTCGGGGGTGGCGGGGCGCCCGAGGGGGATCAACACGGAGGCCATCTGGCGCAGCTGCTCGGGGATGCCGAGCTGGATCTTCTCGCCGTCCTTCTCCATCGTGTTGTCCTCCACCTTGGCCTGGGTGAGGCGGGTGTCGATGAAGCCAAAGGCGACGGCGTTGACGTTGATCTTGAACTGGCCCCACTCCTTGGCGAGCGTTTTGGTGAGGCCCACGACGGCGGCCTTGGCGGCGGAGTAGTTGGCCTGCCCGGGGTTCCCAAAAGTGCCGGAGGTGGAGGAGACGTTGACGACCTTGCGGAACACCTCCTTGCCTTCCTCGCGCTCCTGCTTGGCGGGCTCACGCAGGTGGGGTGCGGCGGCGCGGAGCACGCGGAAGGGGACGATCGTGTGGATGTCGAGCATCGCCTGGAACTGCTCGTCGGACATCTTGTGGATCGGGGCGTCGAGGGTGTAGCCGGCGTTGTTGACGATGATGTCGATCTTGCCGAAGGCGTCGACGGCGCTCTGCACGAGCTGATCGGGGACGCCGGACTTGGTGAGGTCGCCGGCGAACACCGCCGTCTCGCCCTGGATCTCCTCGGCGGCCTGCTTGGCGATGTCGCCGTCGAGATCGTTAATGAGCACCTGCGCGCCGTTTGCGACGAGCAGCTCTGCGGTGGCGCGCCCGATGCCGCGCGCGGACCCTGTGACGATGGCGGACTTTCCGTCGAGAACTCCCATTGTGTGCGTGGCTCCTCTGCTCGGTTGTATGAAGGCTCCCCCCGCCCGCGGAGGTTATCCGTCTCGCCTTCACGGGGTGGTGGCGTCGTGCGGAGCGTGAGCCGGAGCGGTGCGAGGAGCTTGTGTGGGAGCTGTATGAGGAGCGCGAGCTCGGGCGGCGTGAATAGCCTGTGTGGGAGCTATGCGCGGAGTGGCCCGCAGCAGACGACGAGCGGCCCCTCCCAGACGACGAGTTGGTATCGAGCGAGGAGCGGTTGGCGATGATGATGGTGCCGAAGTCCTGCGTGTAGATCGCCCCGGCCTGTCCTTCGGCGAGCGCGGCGGGGGGGTGGGGGGAGACCCCGACGCCGGTTTCGCGGTAGCGCGCTTCGAGGATGTTGGCGCGGTGTCCCGGGGAGGCCATCCAGGCGCTGACGATCGCCTGGGGGGTGGCGAGCCAGAGGGTGCCCCAGGCGATGTTCTCGCCCACGAGGTACCCATCTTGGGGGGAGGCGATGTAGCCGCTGGAGCGGATCCGATCGAGCGGGGTTTCACCGCCAGGAGTGGTGTGGGAGAAGTAGTCGCGGGTGGACATGTCCGCACTGTGGTCCTGGGCGGCGTGGGCGAGCTTGGCGTTGGCGATCAGTGCGCTCTCACCGTGGCGTTCGCGTTCCTGATTGATCAGGCACAGCACCGCAGCGCGCAGGAGCGCGATGTTGCCCGGCTGGGGGGTCAGGCTCGCGTTGGCGCAGGAGCTCGCGACGGCGACGGCGGGGAATGCCGTAAGCGCCACGAGCGCGCCCAGGCACCCGGCCAGGGCGAGCAGCGTCGTAGGACGGGCACGTGCCACATCTCCTGCATCGGCCCGACCGCAGGCAAACCTGAGCGGGGGCGGGGAGGTTTGGACACCTTTGTCCTACAGCGCGAGCACGCGCCCCAAGGTCTCCCTCATGATCTGTGAGCGGGAGGGGGGCAGGCCCCCCTCCCGACCTCCCCCCGTAGGGTTGAGGTGCGAGTCAGAGCCCGAAGGAGCGCCCGAGGATCTCGCGCACGATCTGTGAGCGGGAGGGGGGCAGGCCCCCCTCCCGACCTCCCCCCGTGGGGTTGAGCTGCAAGTCAGAGCCCGAAGGAGCGCCCGAGGATCTCGCGCATGATCTCGTCCGAGCCCCCGCCGATGGGGCCCAGGCGGGCGTCGCGGGCGGCGCGCTCGACCCAGTACTCGCGCATGTAGCCCGCGCCGCCGTGGATCTGCAGGCAGGCGTCCATCAGCTCGTAGGAGGCGCGCTGGGTGAGGAGCTTGGCCATGCTGACCTCCCGCAGGGGCTCCTCGCCGGCCATGAAGCGGCGCAGCGCGTCGTAGGTGACGCAGCGGCACGTGTACACCGAGGTGGCCAGATCGGCGAGCTTGTGGCGGGTGACCTGGTGCTTTGCGAGGGGCCGCCCGAAGACGTGGCGCTCGCGCGCGAAGGCCGCGGTGCGCTCCCACGCGAGTCCCATTGCGGCGCTCGCCCCGAGGGCCATCGCGAGGCGCTCCCACTGGAAGTTGGCCATGATCAGCTTGAAGCCCTCGTGCTCGGGGCCGAGCAGGTTCTCGGTGGGCACGAACACGTCCTCGAAAGCGATCGTCGCGGTGTCCGAGGCGGCCCACCCGAGCTTCTCGAGCTTCGCCGCGCTCACCCCCTCCCCGCGCTCGACGATCAAGAAGGAGATCCCGTGGTGGCCGCCATCCGCGGTGGTCTTCACGGCGGTCACGATGAAGTGCGCGCGGACCCCGTTGGTGATGTAGGTCTTCTCCCCGTTGAGCACCCACCCCCCGTCCACCGGCTCGGCGCGGGTGCGCAGCGCGGCCACATCGGAGCCCGCGCCGGGCTCGGTGATCGCGAGCGCCCCGATCTTCTCCCCCCGGATCGCGGGCACGAGATAGCGCTGCTTCTGCTCCTCGGTGCCGAACTTCCAGATCGGGGGCGTGGCGATGTTCACGTGCGCCCCGATCCCCGCCGCGGTACCCCCCGACCCGGTCCGCGTGAGCTCCTCGATCAGGATCGCGTCATGTAGGTAGTTCCCGCCCTGCCCCCCATACACCTCGGGGTACTTGAGGCCGAGGAAGCCGTGCGCGGCGAGCTTGGGAAAGACCTCATCGGGGAACCATTCCGCCTCCTCCCACCCCTGCGCGTGGGGCGCAAGCTCGCGCTCGACGAAGCGCCGGATCGAGGCGCGCAGCTCCTCGTGCTCGTCGGTGAAGGGGGGGTTGGGCTGGCTCACAGCCCGTACGAGCGTCCAATGACCTCCAACATGATCTCATCGGTGCCCGCGCCGATGCGGTTCAGGCGCAGGTCGCGCCACGCGCGCTCGATCCCGTACTCGCGCATGTAGCCCGCGCCGCCGTGGATCTGGATGCACTCGTCGGCGACCTCGCACGCTATCCGCGAGGCGTAGAGCTTGGCCATCGAGATCTCGCGCACCGGGTAGTCCCCGTTCTGCTGGCGCCACGCGGTCATGTAGACCATCTGGCGGGCCGTTTCGATCTTGGTCGCCATCTCCGCGAACTTGTGGCGGGTCACCTGGAAGTGGCCGATCGCGCGCCCGAACGCGGTGCGCTCTTTGGCGTACTCAAGCGTGCGCTCGAACACCCGCTGCGCCCCTGCCACGCTGCCCGCCGCCCCGATCAGGCGCTCGCCCTGGAGCTCCCACATGATGTGGTAGAAGCCCCGCCCCACCTGCCCCAGTACCGCGCTCTCGGGGACGCGCACGTCCTGGAAGGCCAGCAGCGCGGTATCGGAGGCGTGCATCCCCATCTTCTGGAGCTTCTGCTCGCGGATCACCCCCGGGGTGTCCATCGGCACGAGGAACAGCGTGAAGCCGTCATACCCCGAATCTGGCCCACCCTCCCCGGTCTTCGTGACGAGCACGATCACATCGGCGCGGTGGCCGTTGGTGATGTAGGTCTTCGAGCCGTTGATCACGTATTCCTCGCCGTCTTTGACGGCGCGCGTCTTGATCCCTTTCACGTCGCTGCCCGCGTCGGGCTCGGTGATGCCGAGGCAGAGGATCTTCGTGCCCGCGATCGCGGGGGCGGCCCACTGCTGCTTCTGCTCCTCCGTCCCGAACGCGAGGATCGGGGGCATCGCCATGTCCGTCTGCACCGCCACCCCCATCGCGAGGCCCCCCGAGTTGGCGTGCCCGATCTCCTCCGCGAGCACCAGCGCGCTGTAGTAGTCCCCCCCCTGGCCCCCATACGCCTCGGGCTTGTCCAGGCCGAGGAAGCCGAGCTCCCCCATGCGCGTGAACACGGAGTCCGGGAACGTCGTCTCCTCCCACTCCTCCGCATGCGGCGCGAGCTCTTTCTGCGCGAAGCTACGGATCGACTCGCGCAGCTGTTCGTGCTCGTCGGTGAACAGGAAGTGTTTGCGCTTGGCATGGAAGTCCGGCTTCAATACGGGCTCGGCGGTGGCGGCCATGTCGATGGGGCTCCTTGTCGTGCTCTGGGCTGGGTGTCGTCTCGCTTGTGTCCCTAGAAACTAGCGCTTCAGCCAGGAAAAGGAAGGCGGGCGAGCGTTCCATCCCAGGCCGCGCGTAACGTGCGCACAATGAGCTACACGAGGTACTCAGCGGCGCTAGAATCGTGCCATGCCAACGGTGATTCTCGATCCGCTTCCGGTGGAGATCGATGAGCTGCTGGATCGTCGCCGGCGGCTCGGACTGGATCACGCCGACGAGGTGTGGGAAGGGGTGCTGCACGTGAACCCCGGGCCCCACGGTCGTCACGGTCTCGCCCTGCAGCAGTTGGCGGAGCTGTTCGGCGGTCCCGCGCGCGCGGCCGGGCTGGTGCCCATGCTGACCGATCTCAACGTCGGCGCCGAAGGCGACTACCGCGTGCCCGACGGCGGCATCCTCTATCCCGGGCCCGCTCGGCTCTACTACCCCACCGCAGCGCTCGTGGTAGAGATCCTCTCACCCAAGGACGAGAGCTGGGCCAAGCTGCCCTTCTACGCCGCCCACGACATCGACGAGGTGCTGATCGTCGACCCCAGGAAGCGCGAGGTCCACTGGCTCGGGCTGCAAGGCGACCGCTACGAGCCGATCGAGCGCAGTTCCGTGATCGACTTTGGCCCCGCGGAGCTGGCCGAGCGGCTCGTGTGGTCGTAGATTCAGCGCTCCATGCGTCTCCTGGCTGTGCAGCCAGCCCAGTGCGCGGCAGCCCCGGCGGCCGGGTAGCATGCCCAGCGTGCCCCAGCCCCCCGCCGCCCCGCACTCCCCGCCCGCGCCCGATACCCGGTCGGGACCCGTGCTCTACGAGGCGGCCGGCGGCGTCGCCACGATCACGCTGAACGAACCCGCGACGCGCAACGCGCTCTCCGCGGAGCTCCTCAGCGGGCTGATCGCGGCGTTCGAACGGGCGCGCGCCGAGGATGAGGTGCGCTGCGTGGTGCTGGCCTCCTCGCACGCGAAGGTGTTCTCCTCCGGCGCCAACCTCGGGGGGTTCTCGGGCGACGTGGCGCTCGTGCACAAGCACTTCGCCTCCGAGCACTTCGTGGGCCTCTTCAAGCTGATCGGCTCGCTCGGCAAGCCCACCATCTGCGCCGCCCGGGGCCACGTGCTCGCGGGGGCGCTCGGGGTGGCGCTGGCGTGCGATCTGATCGTGGCCTCCGAAGAGGCCACGTTTGGGGCCCCCGAGATCAACGTGGGGGCGTTCCCCTTCATGATCATGGCGCTGATCTACCGCAACGTGCCCCGCAAGAAGGCCAACGAGCTTCTGCTCCTCGGCGAGCGCTGGAGCGCGCAGGAGGCGCTCGCGGCGGGGCTCGTCAACAGGGTCGTGCCCGCGGCGGAGTTCGACGCCGCGGTCGCCGATTGGGCGGGCAAGCTCGCCGCCAAGTCCCCCCTGATCATGCGCCTCGGCAAGGAAGCGATGCGCCGCCAGCTCGACATGCCGCTGGACGACGCGCTCGACTACCTGCGCGCCCAGCTGACCCTGGCGCTCTCCACGGAGGACATCGTGGAGGGCGTCACCGCGTTCTTTGAAAAGCGCGATCCTGAGTGGAAAGGACGCTGAGCACCGCCATGTCCCACGACGACATATCGCCCACCACCGTGGACACCCCACCCGCCGCGGCCGCCGCCACGGGCCCCGGGGACGGGGCTGCGCGACCCAACCCATCCCCTCCCAAATCCTCCTCCGATGAGCACCCCACCTCGTTGCTGCGGCCCCTGGTCGAGGACCTCCAGGCGCGCCGCGCGAAGGCGCTGCTGGGGGGCGGGGAGGAGAAGATCGCCAAGCAGCACGAGCGCGGCAAGCTCACCGCGCGCGAGCGGATCGCGCTGTTGATCGACGCGGGCACGTTCGTGGAGCTCGGCATCCACGGGCGCCCCCACTTCGCGCAGCGCGCGATGGACGGCGTGGAAGCCCCCGCGGATGGGGTGATCACGGGCTACGGCAAGGTCGACGGGCGCCTCGCGGCGGTGTGCGCGTACGACTTCACCGTGATGGCCGGCTCGATGGGGATGACCGGGGAGATCAAGACCACCCGCCTGCGCGAGCTCGCGCTCACCAAGCGGATCCCCTTCATCTGGCTGCTCGACTCCGCGGGCGCGCGCGTGCAGGAGGCCGCGGGCGCGATGTTCGCCGGCTCGGGGCACCTCTTCCGCGAGGAGGTCGTGATGAGCGGGGTGATCCCCCAGGTCGCCGCCCTCATGGGGCCCTGCGCGGCGGGCACCGCCTACATCCCCGGCCTCGCGGACTTCGTGCCGATGGTCAAGGGCAGAGGATCGATGGCGCTCGCCGGCCCCCACCTCGTGCGCGCCGCGGTGGGGGAGGACGTCACCCAGGAGGAATTGGGCGGCTCGCGTGTGCACTGCCGCAAGTCGGGCGTCGGCGACATGGAGGTCGCCGACGACGAGGAGTGCATCGCGCGCATCAAGGAGTACCTCTCCTACATGCCCCCCAACTGCGAACAGCGCCCCCCCGTGCGCGCGGTGTCCGACCCGATCGAGCGCGCCGAGGAGGCCCTCCTGGATGTGCTCCCCGAGTCCAACCGCAAGCCCTACGACATGTACGACGTGATCAAGCTGATCGTCGACGACGGCGATTACCTCGACATCAAGCGCCAGTGGGCGAAGACGATCATCACCTGCTTCGCCCGCTTCGGGGGGCGCCCCGCGGGGATCGTCGCCAACCAGCCCAAGCAGCTCGGGGGGATCCTCGACAACGACTCCTCCGACAAGGCCGCTAGGTTCGTGAACCTCTGCAACGCTTTTGCGGTCCCCCTCGTGTTCATCCAGGACGTCCCCGGGTTCATGGTGGGCACCAAAGTGGAGGCCGAAGGGATCATCCGCCACGGCGCCAAGATGCTCTACGCCGTCGCCAACGCCACCGTCCCCAAGATCACCGTCATCACCCGCAAGGCCTACGGCGCCGGCTACTACGTGATGAACGGCCGCGCCTACGAACCCGACCTGATCGTCGCCTGGCCGAGCGCCGAGATCTCCGTGATGGGCGCCGAGGGCGTTGTCGAGATCGCCTTCCGCAAAGTCGTCGAAGAGGCCCCCGACCCCGCGGCCAAGAGGGCTGAGCTTATCGAGGCGTTCCGCAAGCAGTTCGACGTCTACATCGCCGCCGGCAACGACCTCATCGACGACGTCATCGACCCCCGCGAGACGCGAGCGACGATCTGCCGCGCCCTCGAGATGTCCCAGAACAAGCAGGTCGAGCGGCCGTGGAAGCGCCACGGGGTGGTGCCGGTATGACCCTGAGCTCGCATGGCTGCGCTGGATCTGCGTCCTCGATCGCTCCCCGATCGACGATCGGCCAGCGAAGCACATTTCGCTCACTGCGTCCTTGCCCAGCTTGCCCTGCGAACTCAGGGACGCGTGATTGGATTCCTGGGCGATGAGCGTCGAGGACCCCGTTGTCATCACGTGCGCGATCTCGGGCGTGCTCGCCAACCGCGAGCAGTGCCCCGCGATCCCCTACACCCCGGCGGAGTACGCCGCCGAGGCGCGGCGGATCGTCGACGAGGGGGGCACCATGATCCACATCCACGCCCGCACCCCCCAGGGCGGGCCGAGCTTCGAGGTGGAGGATTACAGAGCGATCTCCGACGCCATCCGCGCGGAGGTGGGTAACGCCGCGATCGTCAACTTCTCCACGGGCGCGGTGGGGATCTCGGTGGAGAAGCGCGTGGCGTACCTGCGCGAGTGCCGCCCCGAGGTGGCGGCGCTCAACATGGGCTCGATGAACTACGCCAAGTACTCCCGCTCGCGCAAAGACTTCGTCTTCAACATGGTCTTCGCCAACCCCTTCGCCGAGATCATCGAGCTGCTGCGCGCGATGAACGAGCTCGGGATCAAACCCGAGCACGAGTGCTTCGACCTCGGCCACGTCGGCAGCCTCGAGCCCCTGATCGACATGGGCGTGCTCACACCCCCCCTGCACGTGGACTGCATCATGGGCGTCGTCGGGGGCATCCCCCCGGGCGCGCGCAACCTCGCGGCGATGGTCGCCAACATCCCCGGTCTCGAGCACTCCACCAGCACCTCCCCCGGTGGCGCCCCCGGGGAGGGTGGCGGGTCGAAGGCCCACTGGGCCGTGATCGGCATCAGCCGCCGCCAGTGGGAGCTCGTGGCCGCCGCGCTGACCCTCGGCGGTTCGATCCGGGTGGGCCTCGAGGACAACCTCTACCTCCCCGACGGCCAGATGGCGCGCTCCAACGGCGAGCTGATCGCCAAGGCGCGGCAGATGACCGAAGACATCGGCCGCCGCCCCGCAACCGTGCAAGAGGCCCGCGGGCTGCTGAACATCCCCCAGCGCGATGGCTGACGGGGAGATGGGGTTCTTGGATGAGCGGCCTCCGGCCGCGGGCGGCGTTCGCGGCCCGGTGAGGGGCGTGGTGGCCGTGCGGACGGGCGGGCTGCGGTGAGTCTTCCCCTGGAGGGCATTAGCGTGCTCGATCTCTCGCGCCTCTTGCCTGGGGGCTTCTGCTCGCTGCTGCTCGCGGACTTCGGCGCGGAGGTCCTGAAGGTCGAGGACACCGGGATGGGCGACTACATCCGCTGGTCCCCCCCTACGTGGAGGGCGCCGCGGACAGCGCCAAGTCCGCACTCTTTCTCGCCCTCAACCGCAACAAGCGCTCGATCCGCATCGACCTCAAGCACGAGCGCGGCCGCGAGGTGCTGCTGGCGCTGGTACGCGAGCACGACGTGGTGCTCGAGTCCTTCCGCCCCGGGGTCCTCGACCGCCTCGGGGTGGGGTACGAGCGGATGCGCGAGGTCAACCCCGGGATCGTGTACTGCGCGATCTCCGGCTACGGCCAGACCGGGCCCAAGCGCGAGGCCTCGGGCCACGACATGAACTACCTCGGCCTCGTCGGCCTGCTCGGCCTCACCGGGGAGCGCGCAGTGGATGGGATTCCCGCCCCCCCCATCCAGTCGGCCGGCCAGATCGCCGATCTGGGCGGGGGGGCGCTGATGGCGGCCTTCGGGATCCTCGCCGCGCTACGCGAGCGCGATGGGGCGCCCGCCCGCCCGGCGTCCCCCCCGCGACCCCCAGGTACGACCGCCGGCGGTGGTCGCGATCGGTCCGCCGCCGCTGGAGATCCCGCCGAACCGGCGCGCACCGGCTCGGGTCTCGGCCAGGTGGTGGACGTCTCGATGGCCGACGGTGCGCTCTCCTGGCTGGCGATGGTCGCGGGGGCGTATTTCGCCGATGGCAACCCCCCCCACCGCGGGGAGCTGCTGCTCGCGGGCTCGGTGATCTGCTACCGCCCCTACGAGTGCGCCGACGGCTGGGTCACCCTCGGGGCGCTGGAGCCCAAGTTCTGGCAGGCCTGGTGTCGCGGGGTCGGTCGCGAGGAGTTGATCGAGCGGCAGTTCGAGGCCCCCGGGTCCGACGCCCACGCGCAGGTCGTCGAGATCTTCAAGGCCCGCACCCGCGCGCAGTGGCAGCAGTTCGCGGGCGCGCACGACTGTTGTTTGGAGCCCGTGCTGGAGCTCGATGAGGCGCTCGACTCCGAGCTCGTACGCGACCGCGAGATGGTCGTCGAGCTCGAGCAGCCCGGGGTGCCCGGTGGCGTGCGCCAGCTCGGGATCCCTGTGAAGCTCACCCGCACCCCCGGCGCCCACGATCGCCTCCCCGGCCCCGCGCTCGGGGAGCACACCGAGCGGGTGCTCGCCGCCGCCGGCTACGCCCCCGCGGAGATCGCGGCGCTGGTGGAGTCCGGCGCGGTTGCAGGCCCCGCCCACCCGGCCGCCACGGCGGGGCAGGGCGCGACGTTCCGCGCGTAGAACACCACGCAACCGTCGGTAGAACGCTGCGCAACCGTCGTAGAACGCTACGCAACCGTGTTACCAGTGCGCGCGGTGATGCTCCACTACGCCCATGCCGTGCGCCAGCTCGACCCCGCCGGGGAGTGTGCCGGCGAAGGTGCCGAACGGCGCGCGGTAGTCGCTTCGCACCAGCAGCAGGTTCTCGCGGCGGCTGCGCTGTGCCTCGGCGGTGAAGCGCAGCTGCGAGCCGTCGGCGGACTCGATCCGCGAGAGATCGTGGGAGAACTCGACAGGGGGGACCTCGTGGGGTTTCCCCGCGACCCACACCGCGCGCTCGCTGCCCGTGCGGGGATCGTTGAGGCCCTCCACGAGGTTGAACGCGAGCGGTGCCCCCGCGGGGTCCACGCCGACGCCGGCCGCCCACCGCCACTCGGTCACCCGCGCGTGGTAGCCCGCCGTGTCGTCGATCGCCGCGAGTGCTGCGATCGCTCGTGGCGGGGCTCCGTCGAGGGCGATCGTGCCACGCGCTACGACTCCCGCCTGCTTGCGGGTCCACACGTAGCCCCCGCCGTGGGGGCAGAGAGCCTGGATGCCCTCTTCTTCCTCGAATCCCAAGTCCAACGCCACGCCGCCATCGCGAACCTCCAGGCGCCCAGGCTGCAATGTGACGGCGCCCCGGTGCGCAAGCAGGTGTGTGCGCTCGCGCAGGTCGGGGTGTTCGCGCAGGCCGGGGAGCTGGTGGTCGGCGCGCTTGCGCAGGAGGACCGCCCAAAACGTCTGGCGGGCGGGCCCCACGTGTACCGTAGCCGCGCACGCCATCAGCTCCTCGCAGAAGATCCCCACGTAACGCCACCGCTTGAGCGGGCGCGTGCCCCGGAACATGGGCATCCGCGCCGGTGGCACGGGCACCTCGCCAAGCGACGTCGGTGCGCTCCCGATCGATGCGCGCGCTTCGGGGTGCCCGTCCGGGCGCCCGCCGTGGGCTGCTCCAGGCGTCCCCGTCGCTATGCTTGGGATCGTTGACTGACTAGTCAATCTATTCTGTGAGGGGACGCTCATGGAAGGGAGTTGCATTTGAGGGTCGCCGCAGTCCAGCTCAACTCCACGGCCGACACGGCCGCGAACATGGCTGCCGCGGACCGTCTCACGCGCGCCGCGGCCGCGGATGGGGCACGGCTGATCGTACTCCCCGAGAAATGGACCGTGCTCGGCCGCGACGAGGATCTGCGCGCCGGGGCCCAGGGGCTCGACGGGCCCGCGATCGAGTGGGCGTGCGAGCTCGCACGGGAGCTCGGGATCGATCTCGTGGCGGGATCGATCATGGAGCGCCTAGAGGGTGGCGCAGCCGGCCGTGGGTCGGTGAGCCGAACCCCTCTTTCTCAAGTAATGACCGTTCCAGATGCGTCCCCCGCGAAGCTCGCCAACACCTCCGTTCACATTGGGCCCAGCGGGGAGGTGCGGGCGGTGTACCGCAAGCTGCACATGTTCGACGTCGAGGTCGAGGGCCGCGCCTACAGCGAGTCCGCGGTGAGCGCCCCCGGGGATGAGATCGTGTTGAGCGCCACCTCCGGGGGCGTCGAGCTGGGTCTCTCGATCTGCTACGACCTGCGCTTCCCCGAGCTCTTCCGCGTGCTCGCCCTGCGCGGCGCCCGCATAGTCGTGCTGCCCTCCGCCTTCACCCTGCCCACCACCCGCGATCACTGGGAGATCCTCGTGCGCGCCCGCGCGATCGAGAACGAGGTGTTCGTGATCGCCGCCAACCAGGTCGGCCCCCACCCCGGCGAGCACCACTCGGGGGGGCACTCGCTGATCGTCGACCCCTGGGGGGTCGTGCTCGCGCAGGCCGAGGACCGCGAGGGCTTCATCGCAGCCGACCTCGATCTCGAGCGCCAGGTGGAGATCCGCGCCCAGTTGCCCGTGCTCGCCCACCGCCGCCCCCGGGTGTACGGCTGGCCGGAATGGGTGAGCGTGTGAGCGTCCCTCGGTCCAGGAACGGCCCCGCCAAGAACGGTGCCCCCAAAAACGGCCCCGACAAGCGCCGCATGATCCTCGACGCCGCCGTGCGCGTATTTGCGGGCCAGGGCTTCCACGCGTGTCGTGTCTCTGACATCGCCGATGAGGCGGGGGTCGCGTATGGGCTCGTGTACCACTACTTCGCCTCCAAGGACGAGGTCCTCGACACCCTCTTCCTCGAGCGCTGGGACGTGATGCTGCACACGATCCGCGAGGTCGACGTCCAGGAGATCCCCGCGCGCGAGAAGCTCCACGCGATCGCCTCCTTCATCGTGGAGAGCTACCGCCACGACCCCGACCTGATGAAGGTGATCATCGTGGAGGTCACCCGCGCCGCCAACTCCTTCGGGCAGACCCACCTCGCCCGGATCCGCGAGGCCTACGAGCTGATCGCCCAGATCGTCACCGCCGCCCAGGTCGAGGGTGCGTTCAAGGCCGAGATCGACGCCTCCTTCGCCGCGCTGGCCTTCTACGGCGTGATCGAGCAGATGCTCACCGGCTGGATCTTCGGTCTGCTCCCCCGCGGGGAGGAGCACTACGAGCGCGCCAAGTGGCTCGTGGTGGAGACCGTGTGCGGCGGATTGGAGGCTCCGCCAAAGGCGACCACCGTGAGCAATACACTCCCCTAGATGATGGAGAACGAGATGATCAAGCGAATGATGTGGTCCGGGCTGCTCACCGCGCTCGGTGCTTTGGCGAGCGTGCTCGTGCACCGTACCGCCGGGCAGGTGTGGCGACGCGTGTTTGACGAGGAGCCCCCCGAGTGAGCGTTCCGCCGGGCGGGGAGCAACGTACCGGGCCGAGGACGGGCGGGCAACAGGTCAAGGATCCGCAGAACATCGCCACCGCGATCACCGACGTCACCGAACGCGTCGGTGTGCTGGTGCGCGAGGAGGTGGAGCTCGCCAAGGCCGAGGTCTACGAGAAGGCCACCAAGCTCGCCCGCGGCGCCGTGGTCGCCGTCGTTGCGGGGGTCTTCTTCCTCACCGCGCTCTTCTTCGTACTCATCGGCCTCGCCTGGCTGCTCTACTACTACCTCCCCATCGGTGACGACTTCACCTACTTCTGGGGCTTCTTCGCGATGGCGCTCATCCTCGTCGTGCTCGGTGCCATCGCCGGGCTGCTCGCCGCCAAAGTCGTCAAAAAAGGCTCCCCCCGGTGCCCACCATGGCGATCGAGGAGGCCCGCCTGATCCGCGAGACCATGAGCGCCGGCGCCTCGTCCGGAGCCCCCCACACTGCCCCGCACGCAGCGGTCCCGCCGTATGGGTCGGGTCCCTACGGTGCAGTTCCCCCGGTGGGGACGCCTCCGGGCGCCACGTACGGCGTCGCGCCCGGGGGTCCGGGTGCCGGCCCCGGCGTCTCCGGTGACCCCTCCCGAGGCCCGAGCTCCGCCCCCGGGGGTGCGTCCTGATGGCGGCGCAGCGCTCCCCCGAGGAGATTCGCAGCTCGATGGAGGCCAACCGCGCCCAACTGGCCGTCTCGATGGAAAACCTCCACGGTGAGATCACCAGGCTCACCGACTGGCGTGCCCACGTGGCCCGCCACCAGCGCGAGCTCTTGATCGGCGCCGCCGTGATCGGTCTCGCGTTCGGTATGCGCAGCCGCCGGCGGCGTCGGCGCCGCTGAGGGCCTATCCCGATAGGGGCGTGCTGGCCGATCGGAGATCTCGTTGATCTCCGATCGGTGGGGCGGCCGAGTGTCGAGTGAGGCGAGGACGCAAGGGCGAAGGCTTGGTGGGCCCAAGTCGAGCCCGAGGACAATAGCCTCGCGAAGGCAATCCGTCGTATCCAGACGTGCGAGCCTAGTCTAGAGGGATAGGCCCTAAGCCAGCAGCGTGCGGGGAATCCCGCCCACCCCGACGAGGCCCGGCCCCACGTAGGTCCCGATCACGGGACCCACCTCGGAGACGAATAGGGGCTCCGAGCCGTAGATCTCGCGTCCGTGGTCGATGAGGCGCTGGGCCTGCTCGGTGGCCTGGATGTGCTGCACCACCCATCCGTCCGAGCCCGCGTCGTGCAGTTCTTGCATGTACTGCACCATCCGCTCGAACGCCCGCCCCGCGGTGCGTACACGCTCGACGGGGACGATCTCGTACTCCAGGGAGAGGATCGGCTTGATCCTCAGCGTCCCCCCAAGCCACGCCTGTGCCTTGCCCACGCGTCCCCCCCGGCGCAGGTACTCGAGGGTGTCGATGCAGAACCAGATCCGCAGCGCCGCGCGGGTCTCACGCACGCGGGCGATGACCGCGTCTTTGTCCGCCCCCCCGCGGGCCGCGGCGGCGCCTGCGAGTAGGAGCATCCCCAGGCCCCCGCACGCGGTTTCCCCGTCGATCACCTCCACGCGCGCCCCCTCGCCGCGCTCCACGAGGATGCCCTGGGCCTGGCGGGCCGCCTCGCAGGTGCCCGAGATACCGCCCGCGAGGTGCACCGAGACCACATCCTGTCCCGCCTCCAAGAGCGGCTCCCAGACCGCGAGGAAGTCGCCGATCGAAGGCTGGGAGGTCGTGGGTAGCTCCGCGTCCGAGCCCAGCCGCGCGTAGAAAGCGTCGAAGCTCTCCATCTCGATCTCCCGCTGATGTTCCCCCGTCCACCCCACGTACAG
Organism: uncultured Solirubrobacterales bacterium; assembly: GCA_963747875.1. Lineage (GTDB taxonomy): Bacteria > Actinomycetota > Thermoleophilia > Solirubrobacterales > Solirubrobacteraceae > Palsa-744. The sequence goes on along the minus strand of CAVVGU010000001.1, from coordinate 1,516,724 downwards.
GCTGACCTGGTGGATCCCTTCGCTGTCTGCCAGCGCCCGCGGGAGGTAGTGGGTGGTGTCCGTGACGATCGCTACTGAGGGCATAGAGCGGAGACGACCTTCGGTCGGCATGTGGAGCCGGGATCTTCACGACCGGCGACGTTGGATTTGGGGCCCGGCGGGGGACCCCGCGGGGACCCTACAACAACCTACGGCACTCGGCGAGCGTGCATCGTGCGGGATCGGTCAGCGACGCCGGGCTGGGGTCAGCGACGCCGGGCTGCGGTCAGCGAGGTCAGCGACGCCGGGTTGCGGTCAGCGACGCCGGGCTGGGGTCAGCGACGCCGGGCTGCGGTCAGCGAGGTCAGCGACGCCGGGTTGCGGTCAGCGACGCCGGGTTGCGGTCAGCGACGCCGGGTTGCGGTCAGCGACGCCGGGTTGCGGTCAGCGACGCCGGGCTGCGGTCAGCGAGGTCAGCGACGCCGGGTTGCGGTCAGCGACGCCGGGCTGCGCTCGGCGGCCCGGCTGGGCTCCTGCTTGCGGGTCCCCCGCTCAGCTGAGCCGGTTCTCGATCTGCAGCCCGCTCGCCACGCCCTCTGCGGGCAGCTCCAGGGCGATGTCGGCGTCCGCGTCGCTCTCCAGCCCAAGCACCTCCGCGAGCTCGCCAGACTCGTACATCTCCATGACGATGTCGCAGCCCCCCACCAGCTCGCCGTTCACAAACAGCTGTGGGATCGTCGGCCAGTTCGAGATCGCCGAAAGCTCCTGGCGGATGCGGGGGTCGGGCAGAATGTCCACCGCTGCAAAGCTCGCATCGAGCGCCTGCAGCGCACCCACCGTGCTGCGCGAGAAGCCACACGAGGGGGCGTCCGGGGTGCCCTTCATGAAAAGAATCACAGGATGCTCCGCAATCGCCTGCTCGATCGCGGATCGGATCGGATTGGCCTCGGTGGAGGGGGCGGTGATGGGATCGATGCTCGACATGGGGGCTCCTTTGACGGTGCTGGGGGCGGGGTGCTCCTACGGCGCGATGCTCAGCCGGCCTCGGTCTTCAGCGACAGCGCATGGATCGGCCCGCCAATCTCGCTGCCAAAGATCTCGTATACGAGACGGTGCTGATCGATCCGGCTGCGCCCCGCGAACGCCGTCGCGGTGACCGTCGCGCGGAAGTGGTCACCACCGCCGGTGTAGTCCTCGACTTCGGCCCTGGAGCCGGGAATCGCGGCCTCGATACGCTGCTTGATCTCCTCGGGGGTAGGCATCTCAGGCCAAGGATAGCCGCTCTCAGCCAGCGCTATACTTTGGAAAGCGATGATTGCCTTCAGCGACAGGGGAGCGGAAAAGGTGCGCGAGTTCCTCGCCGCCCAGAACGCCGACGTGGCCCTCGCGGGGCTACGCGTGGGGGTGCGCGGGGGCGGCTGCTCGGGCTTCCAGTACCAGCTCGCCTTCGACGAGCAGCGCGAGAACGACGCCGTCTTCGAGAGCCACGGGCTCAAGTTGCTCGTCGACCGCGCGAGCCTCCAGTACGTCCACGGCTCCGAGATCGACTACGAGGAGAGCCTCCAGGGGGCCGGCTTCAAGGTCAACAACCCCAACGTCGTCGCCGCCTGCGGCTGCGGCTCCTCGTTCCGGGTAGCCGAGGAGGAGCAGGTCTCCGCCGTCTGACGGTCGGATGGCGGCGCATAGCTGCGTCCTCAGTCGCTCGTGTGCTTAAGCACACTTCGCTCCATGCGTCCTTGCTCTGCTTGCCCTCCGACCGTCAGACGGGCGTTGTCTGGGTTGCGCGGGTTTGTTGAGGTGTGGGCTTGTTTGGAGGTCTGTCGCTGGCCTTTATTCCAAGTGAGATCATCTTTGTTAGGATCAAGATAGTGATCTTGGGGAGGATTATTTTAGATAAGGTCAAAAAAATCATCTTGACAAAGATTATCTTGCTTGGCATAATCAACCTGTGGCGCGTGGCTTGGATGGCCCCACCAACCCGTTTCGCTTCGGCGCACTGGCGCTCGACGAGGCGTTCACCGACCGCGAGGAGGAGATCCGCGAGCTCACCGCCGACGTTCGCAATGGCCAGGACGTCGTCCTGTTCGCGCCACGGCGCTACGGCAAGTCCTCGCTGATCTGGCGGGTCGCCCAACAGCTCGTGGGGGAGGGTGTGCTGATCGCCCAGGTCGACCTGATGCGCGCCCCCACCCGGGAGAAGCTGGCCGAGAAGCTCGCCAAGGCGATCTACGACGAGATCGCCTCACCCCTGTTCCGCGCGCGTGAGCGCCTGCGGATGTTCGCCGGACTGCGTATCGCGCCCACCGCCACGATCGACCCCGAGGACGGTTCGCTGTCCTTCAGCTTCGACACCCGCGCGGGCCGCGAGGATCTCGACGCCACGCTCGAAGGTCTCCTCGCGCTCCCCGGGCGCCTCGCCGCCGAGCGGGGCCGACGCGTGGCACTGGTGCTCGACGAGTTCCAGGAGGTCGTCGAGATCGACCGTGGCCTGCTCAAGCTGATGCGCTCGGTATTCCAGGAGCAGCCCGAGGTGGCCCACGTCTACCTCGGCAGCGCCCGCCACATGATCGAGCGGATTTTCAACGACGAACACGAGCCCTTCTGGCGCAGCGCCAAGCAGCGCGAGCTCGGCCCGATCCCGCGCGCGCCCTTCGAGCGCTACGCCATCGAGTTGTTCACCCGCACCGGCAAGGCCCTCGACCCCCAGACGCGTGCCCGGGTGCTCGACATCACCGGCGGACACCCCTACGCCACCCAGGAGCTCCTCTACTTCCTCTGGGAGGAGACCCCCTCCGGTGAGACGGCCGCCGCGGAGCACCTGGAGCGCGCGCTGATCGCCACACTGCGCTCCGAGCACACCCATTTCAGCGTGCTGTGGTCGCGCGCCGCCGCCGCCCAGCGCCGCGTGCTGCAGGCGCTCGCCGTCGAGCAGCCCGGGCGACCCCTCAGCGGCGAGTACCGGCGGCGCCACTCCCTGCCCGTCGCCGCCACCGTGCAGACCGCGCTCGCCGCGCTGAGCGCCGCCGAGCTCGTCGCGCGCATCGGCCGCGGCGAGTACCGCATCGCCGAGCCCTTCCTAGCCGAGTGGATCAGGCTCAACGAGAGCTGACGGTCGGATGGCGCGACGGCTGAAGTGTTGAGGCGCTGTCTACGGCTCGTTGTCCAGCGAGCGCCACAGATAGCGGCACGCCAGCGTGCGGTAGGGGCGCCACGGCTCCGCGATCCGCTCCATCTCGGGGGCGTCCGGGAGCTCCTTCAGAGCGTAGGCCCGCTCGATTGCGCGGCGGATGCCGAGGTCGCCAACCGGCAACACGTCGGGGCGCTCCAGGTGGAACATCAAGAACATCTGTGCTGTCCACATGCCCAGGCCCTTGACCGCCACCAGCTCCGCGATCACCTCCTCGTCGCCCAGCTCATCCAGGCGATCGAGCTCCAACTCCCCCGAGAGCGCGTGTTCGGCCAGCGAGCGCAGGTAGCCCACCTTCGCGCGCGAGAGCCCCGCCGCCGCGCGCAGCTCTTCGGGCTCGTCCGCCAGGACCTCCTGCGGAGTCGGAGTGCGCCCGCCGAAGCGCTCCGCGAGGCGCAGGTAGATCGAGCGCGCCGCCTTCGTGGAGAGCTGCTGGCCCACGATCGCCCGCACCAGCGCCCCGTAGTGGTCGGCTGGGCGGCCCGCGCGGGGATCCCCGAGCTTGGGGCCAACCGCCTCGATGACCGCGGCCAACACCGGGTCGGACCTGCGCAGGTGGGTCAGGCCCCGTTTAGACAGAGCCCAGCGCCGTCGTCTCGAATGCGACCGGCTCCCCGTCGAGCGCGTTCAGCGCGCGCGGCAGCGAGGCCGCGATGCAGGTAAAGCTCGGGGTGTCCCGCACCGTGTAGCGCGAGGCCTCCGTCGTGCGTAGGCGCTGCACCAGGTCCAGGAACGTCCCCACGTCATCCGTGTCGAACGCCACCACGAACTCCTGGTCGTCGAGTCCGAACGAGTACGTCGTGTGGTTGTCCACCCCCGGGTATTCGCGCCCCACCTCGATGTGCCCCTGCATGATCCGCCACCGCTCCTGCGCGGGCAGGCCGTACCACTCGCGCGACTTCACGAACGGGTACACGAACACATACTTGCCTCGAAACCCCCGCGGCTGGGTGCGGATGTCTTCGGAGTACTCCGAGCTCTTGCGCATCCCCAAGAACGAGTAGGGGGTGTCCGCCCACTGCATCAGGCCGCTCTGCAGCAGCACCACGTGGAACTCATGGATCCGGTCCAGGTTCTCCGCCTCGGAGATCAGCAGCAGCTCCGCATCCCCCCGCGTCCCCACCAGCGAAAAGGTCTGCAGCAAGTGCCCGTCCGCGAAGTCCTCGCAGGCCGCCATGAACTCCCGCTTGTCCTGTGCCCGGCGCTCGGAGTCCAGGCGCCGCCACGCCGGGTCCAGCTTCAGGAACGTGTACTTCACGAAGTGCCGCTCGCTCACACCCACAGGCTACCGGCCTGCAATGCGCCGTCGCAGCTTCCGGTGCAGGACGCACACACACGCGCCGCATGTAAGTGTCGGGAAGCGAGCGCAGAGCGTGGGGAAGCGGAGGATCTGCAAGGAGAGCGGGGACCGGAGAGGCTAAGGTTCTCATGTGCGGATCGCGCTCGTCTCGCCCTACTCGTGGACGTACCCGGGCGGCGTCACGCGCCACATCGAGGCGCTCGCCGACGAGCTCCGCACGGCGGGCCACGACGCGCGCATCCTCGCCCCCTTCGATCCCGACGACACGCTCGCGCGCTGGATGCACCGGGGCGCGCGCCCCCAACCGATGCCGGTTCCCGAGCGTTTCGTGCCGCTCGGGCGCTCGACCGGATTCGCCGCCAACGGGGCCGTCTCGAACCTCGCCGCCACCACCGACTCCGTGCTCGCCCTCTGGCGGGAGCTACAGACCGGGGGGTATGACCTGGTCCACGTCCACGAGCCTGTCGTGCCCCTCGTCGGCTGGTACGCACCCAGTTGCGCCGAGGGGATTCCGCTCGTAGGGACCTTCCACACCTTCTCCGAGAACGCTCTCACCAACGGGATCGGCACGGTGCTGGGGGCGCGGCGGCGGAGCAACCGCCTGCACGCCCGCATCGCCGTCTCCGAGGCCGCCGCCTGGACCGCACAGCGGTTCTTCGGGGGGCGCTACCGGATCGTGCCCAACGGGGTGCACCTGCCCGCCGCCGTCGGCCCACGTGCCGGGGCCCCCGGGGAGGATTTCCCGCTCGACATGAACGGGCCCGCGATCGCCGGAGCCGAGGGGGGGGAGGCTGGGAGTGCACCCCCGCCGACCGGGAGGTGGCCGGTGCGCGGCAGATCGGGCAGGGCCCCTTGCGCATCCTGTTCATCGGCCAGGCCGTCGAGCGCAAGGGGCTACCCGTGCTGCTGCGCGCGTTCGAGGCGCTGCGTGAGCACGTGCCCGCCACGCTCACCCTCGTGGGGGCCAGTCCCGAGGATGTCGCCCCGCTGCTGCTCGACGACCGCGGGGTGCACGCCCTCGGCAAGGTCTCCGACGATCGCAAGGCCGCCGAGCTCGCCCGCGCCGAGGTGCTCTGTGCGCCATCCCTGGGGGGGAGAGCTTCGGGATGGTGCTCACCGAGGCCTTCGCCGCCGGCACCCCCGTGGTGGCTTCGGACATCGCCGGCTACCGCGACGTCGTGCGCGATGGCCGCGACGGCCTGCTCACACCCCGCGGCGATGCGCGTGCGCTCGCCGAGGGGCTGCGTACGCTCGCGCTCGACCCCGCGCGCCGCGCGCGGATGGCTGTGGCCGCCCGCGAACGCGCCGAGCGCTTCGCCTGGCCCCACGTCGCCTCCGAGGTGCTCGAGGTCTACGAGCAGGCGCTCGCCGTGGGGCGCGACACGCACGCACTCAGCAGAGCGGGACGCCTCGCCGTGCGCAGCGGGCTCGCGCCCGCCGACCTGCTGCCCCGCGTGCCCGCCAAACGGATGCCCAGCCTCGAGCCCGAGCTCGCACGCCAGGCCCCACGGCGCGCGCTGCGCACCGTCCGCCGCGGCGCGCTCGCGCTCGTCTCGCTCGTCGGCCTCGCGCTCGCGCTGAGCGCGCTCGCGCGGATCGGCGTGGGTCGCGTGGTCGCGAGCCTCGTCGCCTCCAGCCCCGGGTTGGTGGCCGCCGGGCTCGGGCTGATGTGCGTCTCGATGGTCGTCCGCGGCCTCGCCTGGCACGCGATCCTCAGCGCCGCTCCCACCTGGCGCCCCGCGCGGCGCCGCGACGCGCTGCAGGGGACATTCATCGGCGTGCTCATGTCCGCCACCCTCCCCGCCCGTCTTGGGGAGCCCTCGCGTGCGCTGATCGTCGCCCGACGTATCGGGCGCCCCCGCGAGACGCTGCCAGTGGTGCTCGGCACGATGGTCTCCCAGACGCTCATCAACCTGTTCGCCCTCGCCCTCCTCGCCGCCGCAATGCTCTCCGGCGTCCCCCTCCTGCGCGGCCACGACGGGGCGCTCATCGCCGCTGCGCTCGTGCCGCTCGCCGCGCTCCTGGCCGTGCTGCTCACCCCCGTGCTGCTGCCCCGCTCCGCGGTCTCCCGCTTCACGCGACTGCACGGCCTCGTGTCAAGCCTGCGCCGCTCGCTGCTGCGAGTGCGCGAGGGCCTGCGCATCTTCCGCCGCCCCCGCCGCGCCGCCGTGGCCACCTCGATCCAGCTCGGCGCCTGGGCGCTGCAGTGCGCTTCCTGCTGGCTGCTTTTGATGGCCCTCGGCCTCGACCACCGCGTCGGCATCGCCGGCGCCGCCGGGGTGCTGTTCGCCGTCAACGTCACCGCCGTCGTACCCGCCACCCCCGCCAACGTCGGCGTCTTCCAGGCCGCCTGCGTCGCCGTGCTCGCCGGGGCATACCACGTCTCCACGCCCGACGCCGTCGCCTACGGGATCGTCCTGCAGGCCGTCGAGGTCGCCACCGCCGTGATCATGGGCATGCCCGCCCTCGTCAAGGAGGGCCTCTCCTGGAAGGAGGTCCGCCTGCGCACCATGCACGCCACCCCCGTCAGGCTGAGCCCGCTACCGGGGAGTGGGGGCGCCACCTCGCGCGCTTAGCGCCTGCGCCAGACGCCCGTGGCATCGGAACGGAGGTTGGGGAAGGGGAGGTTAGGGCAGGGCGGCTGCTGCCGGGGGGCTGGGAAGGGGCCGCTGCGCTCAGCCGGCCATTGCCGGCTCGTCCTCTTCCTCGATCGCGCCATCCGGGGGGTCCTCGTCGCCGAGTGCGGGGCCCTCCTCGCTCACGCCGAACAGCGAGGGGTCGCGGTGGGAGCCCTTGATGAGGTCGTCCGGGGAGCCGTTCGCAAGCAGGCGCCCCTGGCGGGTGCCGAAGTAGATCGCCTGGGGGTGGTGGGCCACCAGCGCGAGCGTGGACTGCTCCGGTTCGGGGGCATAGCCCGCGGTGATCCGCATCCCGATGTCCCCGAGGCCCAGCAGCTTCTCCACCTTCAGGTGCTCGGACTGCTCCGGCACCGCGGGGTAGCCCCACGAGTAACGCCGCCCCTGGGTCGCGGGGATGCCGAGCATCGTGCGGGCCTCGTGGTGCAGCCACTCCGCCAGACCCTCCGCCGTCTGCACCCCCAGGCCGTGCACGAACAGCTGCTCCGCGAACTCGCCGTCTGACTCGAGCTTTGCCATCAGCTCCGTCACCTCCGAGCCCACCGTCACCGCCTGCACCGCGATCACGTCGAGCTCCTCAGGTGCAGAGCCGTCCTCGTTCGCCGGGCGGAAGAAATCCGCCAGGCACAGGCGGTCGCCCTTCGGCTGGCGCGGGCACACGAAGCGGGTCAGCTCTGTTGTCCGGTCCTCCGGGTCGAGCACGACGATGTCGTTGCCCTTGCTGTAGCAGGGGAAGAAGCCCAGCAGCGCGCGCGGGTGCAGATACGGCACGCGCCGGCCAGCACCGGACGATCGGCCCATCCCGTCGGCCCCCGCGCTCGGCCGATCGCCATCTGGGTGCGTCCCGGTGGCCTCGCGCCACATCCGCTCCAGACGCGGTTGGAAGTCTCCGTCGAGCAGCTCCCGCCACGCCTCCCCTTTGACGCCCCGCCCGCCCCAGTGCAGCTTGAACAGCACGTGCGTGTCGAGGTGGCTGTAGAGCGCCTCGAGGTTCACCGGGATCTCCCGCACTCCCCAGAAGGGGGGCGTCGGCACCGGCACGTCCGTGCGCGCCGCCGAGCGCACCGAGTCGTCGCTGAGATCGCCCGTCTCGCGGGGCTCCTCGCCCTTCGCGCGGAACTCCGTGGCGCCCGTCCGCAGCTTCGCGAGCAGCGCCTTGTGGGCGTCCGTGTCGATCAGCTGGTCCATCACTGCCAGACCCTCGAACGCGTCCTTGCAGTAGAACACCCCGGGCTCGTACACCTCATCTGACTCTTTGCCCCCCGGGTACAGCGCGCGGTAGCCGAACGCGCGGTTGATTGCCGCGCCCCCGATCAGCACCGGGTAGTCGAGGCCCTTGGCGTGCAGCTCCTGGATGCACGCCGGCATCTGCTTGGAGGTCGATACCAAGAGCGCCGAGAGCCCGATCGCCGTTGCCTTGTGCTCCTGGGCGGCGTCCACGATCGTCTGGATCGGGACCTGCTTGCCGAGGTCCACCACCGTGTAGCCGTTGTTCGTGAGGATCGTGTTGACCAGCGACTTGCCGATGTCGTGCACGTCCCCGAACACCGTCGCCAGCACCACCGTCCCCTTCGTGTAGCCCTCGATCTTGTCGAGGTATTTCTCGAGCTGCGCCACCGCCCGCTTCATCACTTCCGCGGACTGCAGCACGAACGGCAGGATCAGCTCCCCCGCGCCGAATTTGTCGCCCACCTCTTTCATCGCCGGCAACAGCACCTCGTTGAGCGTGGGGACCGCCCCCAGCTTCTCCACACTGCGATCGACCCACTCCTCCACCCCCTCCTTGCGGCGGCGTAGGATGTGGAAGTGCAACGCCTCCTCGGGCTCCATCCCCTCCGTGGGGTCCGCCGCGCTCTGAGCCGCGTTGCCGTCCTCGCCCTTTGACTCGAAGTGCTCGATGAAGCGCTCCAGCGCGTCCTCGCGGCGGTTGAACACGAGGTCGTCAGCCAGCTCGCGCTCCTCGTCGGAGATCTCCCCGTAGGGGGTGATGTGGTTCGGGTTGACCATCGCCAGGTCGAGGCCCGCCCCCACGCAGTGGTGCAGAAAGACCGAGTTCAGCACCGCCCGCGCCCCCGGGGAGACCCCGAAGGAGACGTTCGAGACGCCCAATGATGTCTTCACCGAGGGGATCGCCGCCTTGATCGCGCGGATCCCCTCGATCGTCTCCACCGCCGAGGGCCGCCACTCCTCGTCGCCCGTCGTCAGCGTGAACGTCAGGCAGTCGAAGATCAACAGCTCCGGGTCGAGGCCGTGCTCCTCGCAGCACAGGTCGCGGATCCGCTTGGCGATCTCCACCTTGCGCGCCGCCGTCTTCGCCATCCCCACCTCGTCGATCGTCAGTGCGATCAGCGCAGCCCCGTGGGCCAGCGCCAGCGGGGTCACCCGGTCGAGCTTCGCCCGGCCCGCCTCCAGGTTCACCGAGTTGACGATCGCCCGCCCCGGGATCTGCTCCAGGGCGGTCTCGATCACCTCCGGCTCCGTGGAGTCGATCTGGATCGGCGCCGGCTGGGTCAGCGAGATGCGCTTGACCGTCTGGCGCATCTGCTCGTCCTCGTCGGCGCGCTCGGTCAACGCCACGCACACATCCAGCACGTGCGCGCCCCCGCTCACCTGGTCCTCCGCGATCCGCGAGAGGCCGTCGTAGTCGTCGGCCAGCAGCAGCTCCTTCGCCTTGCGCGAGCCCTGCGAGTTGACCCGCTCGCCGACCATCGTCGGGCGTGGCTCCTGCACCAACGACGTTGCCGTCATCATCGAGGAGAGCAGCGGCGGCCCGGGGGCGGGCCGGGGGGCCACCGGCCGCCCGTGCGGCTGCTCCGGGCGCTTTCCGACGCGCTCCACGATCGCGCGGATGTGCTCCGGGGTGGTGCCGCAGCAGCCCCCCACGATCCCCACCCCGTAGCGCTCCACGAACTCCCCCAGCGCCTCCGCCAGCGGCCCCGGGCGCTCCGGGAAGATCGTCTCCCCGTCAGGCCCCTGCAGTGGCAGGCCCGCGTTGGGGATGCACGCCACCGGTACCGGGCAGTGCTCCCCCAGGAAGCGGATCGCGTCGCGCATGTCCTCCGGTCCCGTCGAGCAGTTCAGCCCGATCACATCCACCCGCAGCGCGTGCAACGTCGTGAGTACCGCCGCGATGTCTGTGCCCAGCAACATCTTGCCCCCGTTTGGGAGCAGCGACACCGAGGTGTGGATCGGCAGCGTCCGGCCCGTGCTCGCGAACGCCGCCCGCGCCCCGAACACCGCCGCCTTGACCTCGAGGATGTCCTGCGCCGTCTCGACGATCAACAGGTCCGCGCCACCGTCGATCAGGCCCTCCGCCTGCTCGGTGAAGACCTCCACCAGCTCCTTGAAACGGATCTGCCCCAGCGTCGGGTCGTCCGAGGCCGGGAGGTGGCCCGTGGGGCCGATCGAGCCCGCCACGAAGCGGTGCTCGCCCGCCGCCTTGCGCGCGATCTCCGCGGCTTTGGTGTTGATCTCGACCGTGTGCTCGGCGAGCCCCCACTCGCCGAGCTTGATGCGCGAAGCCTGGAAGGTGTCGGTCTCCACCACCTCCGCGCCCGCCTCCAGCATCGAGGCGTGCACCCCCTCGATCACGTCCGGGCGGTTCAGCACCAGCGCCTCGTGGCACTTCCCCGGCAGGCCCCCGTAGTCCTCCGCGGATAGATCGAACTGCTCGAGCGTGGCCCCCATGCCGCCGTCGTAGATCACGACGCGGCTAGCGAGCGCCTCACGAAAATCGCGCATCCCTCGATGCTATCGAGCCGGCTCTGCGCGTCCCTCTGGGGCAGGCGTGTCGTCCCTTCCGGACGACAACCCCGTATGACTCTTTGGGACGACCCTCAATCAATCGTCCAACCGCCGTGAAACCCAGCGTGCAAGGGGCCATTCTGCACGGCGACCAGCCAGCCCTCTAGCCAGGAGAGGACCTCCTCCATGCCTCAACCCACCGCCTCCATGCCAGAGCCAGTCGTCGTGCATGCCTCTTCCCAGGCTACCCGCCGCCGCTCCACCCCAAACATCTCCAAGCGAGCCGGCCACACGATCGTCGCCGTCGTCGGGCTCGGCTACGTCGGGCTGCCCACCGCGATCGCACTGCGTAACGCTGGCTGCCGGATCGTGGGGATCGACGTCAGCGGTCCCCGCCTGAGCGCGATCCGCAGCGGCGAGGCCGAGCTGCTGGAGTCCGAGCAGCGCGACCTGCGTCGCCACCTCGCAAGCGACGGGTTCGTGCTCACCAACCGGATCAAGGCGCTCGACGCCGCCGACCTCGTGTTGATCTGCGTGCCCACCCCCGTCGATGAGCAGCTGCGGCCCGACCCGCGCATCCTGCGTGACGTCTGCGCCGCCGTCGTACGCCACGCCCGTCCCGGGCAGACGCTCGTGCTGACGTCGACCACCTCCGTCGGCACCACCCGCGAGCTGCTCGCCCAGCCGCTGCACGAGCGGGGCCTGAGCGTGGGGGAGGACGTGTTCGTCGCGTTCGCCCCCGAGCGCATCGACCCCGGCGTCAACGAGCACGAGCAGCTCAAGACCCCCCGCGTGCTCGGCGGTGTCACCCCCGCCTGTGGGGATCGCGCCGCCGCGGTGCTGCGCCACACCTGCAAGCACCTGCACCGCGTCTCCTCGCCCGAGGCCGCGGAGCTCGTGAAGCTGTATGAGAACACCTTCCGCGCAGTCAACATCGCGCTTGCCTTCGAGCTCGCCGAAGCCTGCGGCGTGCACGGCCTCGACCCGATCGAGGTGACCGAGGGGGCCGCCACCAAGCCCTACGGCTTTCTCCCCCACTATCCCTCCGCCGGTGTCGGGGGGCACTGCATCGCCGTGGACCCCTACTACCTGCTGGGGGACCTGCGCGAGCGTGGCCGCCCCGCCACGGTGGCCGAGGAGGCACTGCGCAAGGTCTCCGGCCGGCCCCGTCACGTGGCCTGGCGCGCCCACGAAACGCTCGTCGCGCTCGGGCGGCCCCTGCCCGATGCGCGCGTGCTCGTCGTCGGCGCCTCCTACAAGCCCGGCGTCGCCGACACCCGCGAGTCCCCCGCCCTGGAGATCATCGGCCGCCTGCGCGCCGAGGGCGCGCGCGTGAAGTACCACGACCCGCTCGTGCCCACCCTCACCGTCGACGGGGTGCGCTTCGAGGGCGTGGACCTCGTGGAGCCCGAGGAGTACGACCTCGCGATCCTCACCACCCTGCACCCCGAGCACGACTACGGCTGGCTGGAGCGCTGCCCCGCCGTGCTCGACTGCACCTACCGCCAACACGCCGCCGGGCTGCGCCGCTTCACGCCATGAGCCGCAGTCCAGCTACGCACCTGACGGCCGTGCGCGGCCGCTGCGCGGGGATCGGTGCGCCCTGCCGATGCATCTCTCCCCAGGACCGAGTCGCGGCTGCGCCGGTCGAGAGGTGGTGAGGTAGCCCAATGCCGCGCCGCTCACTCACATCCAACCGCATCCTGAAGGCGCTCGCCGGGCTCTACCTGATCCTGCTGCTCGCCGCCGTGATGGCCTACAAGGCGGCCTTCGCGGGGGTGCTGTTCTCCAACCTCTTCTTCGGCGTGTACAGCGTCGCGGTGGCCACATACATCGTCTCGCGCTTCGTGCTCAGCCTCTTCTACCGGGTGCGCCCCGACGCGGGCCTCGAGCCCCACATCGCGATCGTGATGCCGGGCTTCAACGAGGAGGAGGCGATCGCCCAGTCGCTGCGCTCGCTGCTGGAGCTCAACTACCCCTCCGAGAAGCTCGAGCTGGTCGCCGTCAACGACGGCTCCACCGACGGGACCCTCCTCGAGATGCAGCGCGTCGCCGCCGACTCCGGTGGGCGCGTGCGCGTGATCGACTTCCCCGAGAACCGCGGCAAGCGCGCCGCGATGGCCGCTGGCATTCGCGCCACCTCAGCGGAGGTGATCGTGTTCGTGGACTCCGACTCCGTGGTCGAGCCCGACGCGCTCAAACTGCTCGTCCAGCCCCTCGCCGACCCCCGCATCGGGGCCGTCTGTGGGCACGCGGACGTGCTCAACGTGCGCGAGAGCTGGATCACCCGCATGCAGGCCGTGCGCTACTTCGTCGCCTTCCGCGTCGTGAAGGCCGCCGAATCGGTGTTCGGTGCCGTCACCTGCTGCTCGGGCTGCTTCTCCGCCTACCGCCGCGAGGCGATCCTCCCGCGCCTGGAGTGGTGGGAGAGCCAGACCTTCCTCGGCATCGAGTCCACCTTCGGCGACGACCGCTCGCTGACCAATTGCGTGCTGCGCGACTGGCGCATCCTCTACGAACGGCGCGCCGTCTCGCACACGATCGTGCCCACCACCTTCCGCGCCTTTCTGATCCAACAGGCCCGTTGGAAGCGCTCCTGGACGCGCGAGTCGCTGCTGGTCGCCAAATTCATCTGGCGCAAGCACCCCATCGCCGCGCTGTTCGCCTACATGAGCATCCTGCTCCCGCTCGTCGCCCCGATCGCCGCGCTGCACTCGCTCGTATGGGCCCCCCTGACCCACCACGGGGTGCTGCCGCTCACCTACCTCGCCGGGATCTACGCGCTCGCGCTCGTCTACTCCTTCTACTTCCTGCTCTTCCAGGACCGCTACAACGTGCTCTGGCTGTACGGGATCCTGTTCGTCTTCTTCTACCTCGCGATCATGTTGTGGCAGACCTACTACGCGATCGCCACCTGCCGCACCGCCGCGTGGGGGACCAGGCCCGCCACCGCCGGCCTCGGCGGTGGGGAGGGGACGTGATGATCCACTCCCCCTCCCTGCGGCGGGTGCTCGCGATGCTGCTGCTGCCGGGGTCGCTGCTGCCCGTGCTCGTGCTGAGTCCTTCGCTCGCGCGCGCCCCCGCGACGCTCTGGCAGCACACCGAACGGCTGCTCGCACCCGCCTCTGCGCCCGTGCGCGTCCACCACGCACCGCCCCCGATGCAGCGCTACCCGATCGGGGCCTCGCGCCTCGAGGTGGACGTCTTCGAACCCACCACCGGACCCTTCACCCCCCAGGTCGGCGTCTCCCCGCTGGCCGAACACGCCGCCGGGGTGCAGGGCCCCTACGAACCCGTGGTCCTGATCGTGCCCTTCCAGGAAGTCTCTGCGCGATGACCGGTGTGCTGGTCGCCACGGTTGCCGCGATCTCGCTCGCTGCGCCCGCTCACCACGGGCATCGACCGGCCGTGCGCCTGCCCGGCCGGGTGCACAGGGTGCGAGTGTTGCGCCGCACAGCCACCGGTGTGCGCATCACCTGGGGCCGCGCGCGGCGTGGCAGCGCTCCCATCGAGGGCTACCGGATCAGGTGCGACGGCGTGGTCGCCGGGCAGACTCCGGGGCGCGTCTACATCGTCAAGCTGAGCCTCCACCGCGCCCACCGCATCGTGGTCGAGGCCGTGGACACCCGCGGGCGCCTCGGGCCGGCGAGCCGCGCGTTGAAGATCCCCGCCCGCTCCACCCGTCCGGTCCCCAGGAAGAGCACTACGGCCGGCGACACTCCCCCCGGGGTTCCGGGCCAGTTGAGCGTCTCGGAAGTCAGCGACGCCGGCGCCACCGTGTGGTGGGTCGCCAGCCAGCCCGGCTCCGCGCGGATCATCGGCTACCGCGTGTATCGCGACAACGCGCTGCTCGGCCAAACCAGCGGGGACTCGATGCGCCTCACGAACCTCTCCTCGCTGCGCACCTATGCGATCGAAGTCGCCGCCGTCGATGCCGATCATCGCGAAAGCGCGCGCACCCCTGCGCTGCATCTCAGCACCACCCACACCCCGCCCGAGGGGCCCGCGCTGATCTCCGCGCTGCGTGTCACCGACAGCTCCGCCACCCTCTCCTGGCAGGCGGGCGCCGCCAACAGCGGGCGTCTCGTCGGCTACCTCCTGTTCGAGGATGGTGTCGCCGAGAAGGTGGTGGACGGCCAGAGCACCACCGTCACGCTTGCCTCCGAGCGCCACTACACCTTCACCGTCCGCGCGCTGGACTCATACGGCTACCTCAGCGCCCCGGCGCCCGAAGTCGCCGTGTTCACCACCCACACGCCCCCCTCCACGCCCGGGGGCCTCGCGGCCACCGAAGTCACCGCCAGCTCGGCCGCGCTCACGTGGTCGCCCAGCACTCCCGTCAGCGGCCAGATCGTCGGCTACCGCGTGTTTCGCAACGAAATCCCCGTCGGGCAGAGCGCCACCACGGGGATGACCCTCGCCAACCTCGCCCCCTCCACCGCCTACCAGATCACGGTCGTCGCCGTGGATTCACTGGGAGCGATCAGCGCCCCCACCAAGCCGCTCACCTTCGAAACCTCCGACCCCACGCCCACCCACGGCAACGTGCAGGCCTTCCTGCTGGCCTCCACCGACCAGAGCTTCTACGACCTCGAGGCCCACTACCAGCAGATCGGGGTGGTCTACCCCACCTACTTCAACTGTGGCAAGAACGGCCTCGTGACCGGCAACAACGATCCGCTCGTCACCGGCTGGGCGGCGGCCCGCCAGATCGCGGTGATGCCACGCCTGAACTGTCAGAACCCCGAAGACGAGGACCAGATTCTCAATGAACCGGCGGCCGGGGAAGCGATGATCGACCAGCTCGCCACGCTCTGCGCGGAAGACGACTACCAGGGCATCCAGATCGACTTCGAGGGCGCCCAGCCCAGCGAGCGCAACCCCTTCACCGCGTGGATCACCGCGCTCGCCGCGCGGCTGCACTCGCAGGGGGACAAACTCTCCACGGTGGTCACCGCCAAGTACTACAACATCACCAGCGGGCGCGCCGCGATGTACGACGATGCCGCCCTCTCCGTGCCCTCCGATTACATCTTCGTACTCGACTGGGGCCTGCACTGGACCACCTCCATCCCCGGGGGGATGGACGAACTGCCGTGGTTCACGAAGGTCGCCGACTACACCGCCACGATGCCCAACAAGAGCAAGTTCGTCCTCGGCATGCCGATGTACGGGATCGACTGGCCCAACGGCGGCGGTCCCTCCAACCCGGGGACCCCGCTGGAGTTCGACAACATCGCCGCGCTCGAGGGCGAACTCGGGATCACCCCCGAATGGGAACCCGTGGCCGCGGACCCCCACTTCTCCTACACCGATGCCAACGGTGTGCAGCACTCCGTCTGGTACACCGACCAGCAGTCGCTCGCGATCCGCGCCCAGCTCGCCGAATCGCTCGGTCTCGGCATCGGGCTCTGGCACCTCGGCAGCGAGGACCAGAGCATCTGGGAACTGCCCCAGCTGGGGGGCTGAGCCGCGGCGGCTGGGCGGCTGTCCCGCTCTACCTCCCCCCGTGTGTGTGTGTGATGGTGGCCGATGGCTGGCCGATATTCCGCCCAGGTGGTGGGCCCGCGTCGGCGCCCGGTCGGGGTGGTCGGTCGGTGTCTCGCGTGGCGGCTGCCCCCGGCGCTGTGAGGCTGGGATTGGCGATCGCTGCAATAGCCTGCGCGGCGCTCCTACCGGTGGCGCCCGCTGTGGCCGCGGGCCAGCCGCTGCAGGCGTTCCTGCTCACAAGCTCCCCCGACTCCTTCGCCGACCTCCAGGCCCACCCCGGCGCGATCGGGGTGCTCTACCCCACCTACTTCGAATGCGCCCTCCCCAGCGGGGCGATCGAGGGCGTCGACGATCCCGAAGTGGACGCCTACGCTCAGGCCCACGGGATCGTCCTGATGCCCCGCTTCAGCTGCCAGGTGGGGGCCACCGTGCACCGCATCCTCACCCAGCCCCAGTTGCGCGCGCAGACGCTCGGGGGCCTGGCGGCGCTCGCGTCGAGTCCCGCCTATGGGGGTCTCAACCTCGACCTCGAGAACGACGGCGCCCGCGACCGCGGGGCGCTGAGCGCGTTCGTGGCCGCGCTTGCCGCGCGGCTGCACGCGCTCGGCAAGCGGCTCGCCGTCGACGTCGATGGGGTCCTCCGCGAAGATCCCCGGCACGCGAGCTACCTGTACGACGACCGCGCGCTCGCCGCCGCTGCGGACACCGTGTTCGTGATGGCCTGGGGCACCCACTGGGAAGGCTCTCCCCCTGGGCCGCTCGCCCCGTTGTCCTTCGTGCGCGCGGTCGCGCGCCGCCTCGCCGCGCTGCCCCGCGCCCACCGCTACGTGCTCGGGGTGCCGATGTATGGCCTGGACTGGCCCCTCGGCGGCGGGCCGCGTCGCAGGGCCACCGCGCTGCAGTACGCGGCTACTATCGCCCTCGCCAACTCGGTTGGGGCCACCCCCGTGCGCGACCCCGCCTCGGGCGAGCTGACCTTTGCCTACCTTCGCGCCGGTGTTTCCCATCGCGTGTGGTTCATGGACGCCACTGCGGTCGCCGAGCGCCTGCGGGTCGCCGGCGAATATGGGCTGGCCGCCGGGTTGTGGCGGCTGGGGGAGGAGGATCAGGGGCTGTGGTCCTGGTTGGGTCCGTTGAATAGGTAGGCGGGTAGCTTGATTTTGGTGCATTACAATGCATGCATGCGCACGACCGTTGAGCTGTCCGATCCGATCTACAGGCGTCTGAAGTCGGCCGCTGTCGATCGCGGGATTCGTGGCTTCTCTCCGATCGTCGAGGAGGCGCTGACGGAGTACCTCCAGCCTGAGAATGAGCGCCGTCGCTTGGTCGACGCGATTAGAGCCGCTGAGGGCGCATGGAGCGGGATGGACGTTGAGGAGTGGGAGCGCGAGCGCAAGGAGGCGTGGGCGACTTGGCGATTGCCCCAGTCCTAGATTCCGATGTATTGATCGATTATCTACGCGGCACAGGGCCGGGCTGGGCCTTCGTGCGACGGGTGCGGGACAGCCTCGCGTTCAGGATCACCAGTGTGACAGCCTTCGAGCTAGCGTTGGGACGCGACTACGAGCGCGATCCCACCGATGCCGACGCCCTCCTGGCGGCACCCTGCCTGATGCTGACGCGCGAGGCGGCCTTGCGCGGCGGAGGTGTACTGCGCCGGCTACGCGCTGCCGGCACGGGAATCGACATCCGCGACGCGATGCAGGCCGGCATCTGCCTGGAGGCTGATGCGCCGCTCGTGACTCGCAACATCCGCCACTTCGCCAGAGTGCCCGGGCTCCAGGTCGCAGAGCCCGGGCGTTGGCGGGGTGCTACTTGATGAAGAGCATCTCCGAGTACTTCGGCAACGGCCAGAGGTCGTCGGGGACGAGGCCCTCGAGGCGGTCTGCGACCTCGCGTACGTCGTCCATCGCGGGGATCACGGTGTCGCGCATGTAGGCGGCCCACTTGGCGGGGGAGGAGTCGGGCTGGTTGTCCGCGAGGTTTGCGTCCTCGAGCTTCACGAGCGCGTAGTGGAGCTCCTTCACGACCGGCTCCAACTCGCCGATCAACTCCTCCAGTTCGCTGAGCTTCAATTCGTTGAGGTAGCGGACGGCCGCGGGGAGCAGCATCGTGCGCCCGATCGAGGCGGCGGTCTCGGCCTCGATGTTGAGCTTCACCGCGTACTGCTCGGTGAACACCTCGTAGCGCGACTCGAGCTCGCGCTTGGAGAGCACTTTGTACTTCTTGAACAGCGCCACCGTCCCCTTCTCCGTCAGCCACGGCAGCGCCTCCGGGGTGGAGCGCAGGTTGTAGAGGCCCCGTTTCTCGGCCTCCTTGTGCCACGCCTCGGAGTAGTTGTCGCCCCCGAACACCACTCTCTTGTTGGCTGCGTAGCTCTCCTTGACGACTTTGGTGAGCGCCTTCTCGAGGTTCGCCCCCGCGCCTTTCAGCGCCGCCTGGAGCTTGCCCGCGAGGTCGTCGATCGCCTCCGCCACGATCGTGTTGAGCACCGTGTTGGGCAGCGCCAGCGACTGGCTCGAGCCAAGGGCCCGGAACTCGAACTTGTTGCCGGTGAACGCGAACGGGCTCGTGCGGTTGCGATCCCCCCCGTGCAGCGGCAACGGCGGCAGCACCGGGGTGCCGAGGCCGAGGAACGAGCCGGGCTTCGAGCTCTGCGCCCTGCCCGCCTCGATCGCGTCGAAGACCTTTTCGAGCTCCGAGCCCAGGAAGATCGAGATGATCGCCGGCGGCGCCTCGTTGGCCCCCAGACGGTGGTCCTGGCCGGGGCTCGCGATCGAGGCCCGCAGCAGCGCCTGGTGGGTGTTCACCGCCTGGATCACCGCGGTGCAGAAGAACAGGAACTGCAGGTTCTCGTGCGGCGTGTCCCCGGGCTCGAGCAGGTTCATGCCCGTGTCTGTGCCCATCGACCAGTTGTTGTGCTTACCCGACCCGTTGACCCCCGCGAAGGGCTTCTCGTGCAGCAGGCACACGAGGCCATAGCGGCGCGCGACGTTCTGCATCACCTGCATCGTCAGCTGCTGGTGGTCGGAGCCCACGTTCGAGTTCTCGAAGATCGGCGCGAGCTCGTACTGGTTCGGCGCCACCTCGTTGTGGCGCGTCTTCACCGGCACCCCCAGCTTCGCGAGCTCCCGCTCGGTCTCCATCATGCACGCCAGGATCCGCTCCGGGATCGAGCCGAAGTAGTGGTCGTCGAGCTCGTGGCCCTTGGGGGGCTTTGCGCCGAACAGCGTGCGCCCCGTGGTCAGCAGGTCGGGGCGCTCGAAGTAGTACTGCTCGTCGATCAGGAAGTACTCCTGCTCCGGGCCCACCGTCGTGAACACCCGTCGCGCGTCCTCCACCCCGAGCAGCTTCAGCGCCCCGATCGCCGCCCCCGAGAGCGCGTCCATCGAGCGCAACAGCGGGATCTTGTGGTCGAGCGCCTCCCCCGTCCACGAGGTGAACGCCGTCGGGATGCACAGCAGGGCCCCGTTGGGGTTCTCGAGGATGAACGCCGGGGACGTGGGGTCCCACGCGGTGTAGCCCCGCGCCTCGAACGTCGCGCGGATGCCCCCCGTCGGAAACGAAGACGCGTCGGGCTCCCCCTGGATCAGCTCCTTGCCCGAGAACTCCGCGATCGCCGTCCCGTCCCCCACGGGGCCGTAGAAGGAGTCGTGCTTCTCCGCCGTGGACCCGGTCAATGGCTGGAACCAGTGGGTGTAGTGGGTCGCCCCCTTCTCCATCGCCCACTCCTTCATCGCCTGCGCCACCGCGTCCGCCAGCGAGGTGTCCAGCGCCTCGCCCCGCTCCAGGGTCTTCTTCAGCGCCTTGTACACGTCCTTCGGCAGGCGCTGGCGCTGAACCACCGGGCTGAACACGTTGGCCGCGAACACCTGGTTGCCCGGCAGGGTCAGGTCGGGTGAGCCGAGCGCCGTCCCGTTCGCGCTCCACTGTGCTGCTGTGACGTTCTGCTGACGAGTCCTAGGCATAGGCTGCTTCGATCCCTCCTGAGTTCTTCTTCCGTGGGCAGTGTGTTTGGGGGCCGATCCCGCACCGGCCCCGGCGCAGGGACGCACCAGCCGTCCATCGCGTCGGGCCGACCACGCATCGTAGAGAACCCCGCCTCCCCCCACGGCCCCCACTGGCGAAATCCGCACCGCGATCTTTCGACAGCAGGCCAAATGCCCCCGCTTCCCTCGACTCCGTGTGAGGGGATTCTTTGAGATCGTCCGCGCGGGTGGGTCGCGCACAAACCGGCTGGTGGGCGCGGGGGCTTCCTGCCCCGCGGCCGGGCGTCTGGCGCCTACTGTTCGGAGGGGATGTACGGGCCCGGGACGACCCTGCCGGTCTGCGGGTCCACGTGGGTTGGCGGGGGGCGCCCCGCGATTACGACCGTGAAGCTGCCCCCCGGCACCCGCCCGCGCGCGAGCGTCGCGCGCGCGCGACCGTTGAGGCCCGCGTACACCCGGTAGAGGACCCTATGAACACCCGGCTTCACCGGGGTCACGTGCCACACGAAGGTGCGCGTCGCCCCCGCCGCAACGGAGCCCAACGCCCAGATGTTGTAGTTCGCCGTCGTCCCGCCCCCCGGGGGGTCCACCAGCTCGGTTTCGACCGGGCGGCTCGGAAGCGGGCCGGGACCCGCATCGACGATCCACACCGGGCGGCGGCGGCTCGCGAGGTTCGGGTAGTTGCTCACGTAGTAGAACGACGTCACCCCCACCGTCACGTCCGGGAGCGTGCGGGCGCTGGTGTTGTGCACCGTCAGGACGAGCCGCGCGGGGCGGGACACCGCCTGGACTGCGGGAAAGCTCGCGTGCGTCACCGCGACCGTGAAGTTGCCATGCGCTTCGTGGGCGTCCTGGGGCTGGCCGCCCCCGCAGCCCGCCGCCAGCGCGCTCACGAGCGCTCCGCACGCGGCGGCTGAGGCGACCTTCGACACGCGGCTCCCCCTCACAGCGTCGCCACGATATCAGTGGCCGGGGCTGCTCGCTTGCAGTGGCCGAGCTATTTCGTCCCGCTGCGGGTGGGGTCCCGCTGCGGGTGGGGTCCCGCTGCGGGTGGGGTCCCGCTGCGGGTGGGGTCCCGCTGCGGGTGGGGTCCCGCTGCGGGTGGGGTCCCGCTGCGGGTGGGGTCCCGCTGCGGGTGGGGTCCCGCTGCGGGTGGGGTCCCGCTGCGGCTGTGGTCGGCGCCCTGCTCTGGTGCCCCTCGCGTGCCTCGCGGACCATCGCCGCGTCGAGGTTTGGCAGGAGGGGTAGCGCGCCGCCAGCGCATCGCGTAGAGTTCACGGTGCGGCGCATTCGCGTTGCATGTCAGCTGAGGAGGGGTCGGACAAGTGGTTCGCAGTGCCGCCGAGCGGGCGTTCCTCCCGACGAGGAACTTCATCGAGGAAGTGGGCGACATGATGATCCTGACCGCCAGGACCATCTCCTCCGCCCTGAAACCCCCCTACCCGTACGGGGGCGAGTTCGTCTCGCAGTTCCTCTTCGCCCTGCGCCTCTGCTGGTTCCCGCTGCTGATCTCCACCGTCTGCATCTGCTACGCCGCCCCCGGGCTGCAGGCCGCGAACTTCCTCTCCCTGTTCGGCGCTCTGGACCGCCTCGGGGGGATCTTCGTGCTCGCCGCGATCCGCGAGATCGGCCCCAACGTCACCGCGATCGTGCTCGCCGGCGTCGCCGGGACTGCGATCACCGCCGACCTCGGCGCCCGCAAGATCCGCGAGGAGCTCGATGCTCTGCAGGTGCTCGGCGTGGATCCCGTCAAGAACCTCGTCGTCCCCCGCTTCCTCGCGCTGATGCTCGTGACGGGGCTCTTCAATATCTACGCCATCCTCTTCGGCCTCTTCGGAGGGGTGCTCGCCGAGCTCGTCTACGGCCAGCCCCTCGGGCCCTTCTGGGACAACCTCTTCGCCAACGCCTCCACCACCGATCTCTGGGGCTCCGCTTTGAAGACCGTGCTGTTCGGGGCGATCATCGCGATCGTCTGCTGCTACAAGGGCATGACCGCCTCCGGCGGCGCCGAGGGGGTCGGGCGCGCCGTCAACCAGGCGGTGGTGGTCGCCTTCCTGGCGATCTTCGCCTTCGACTACGTCTTCACCCAGACCCTCCTCGCCACGCATCCACAGATCCTGGTCATCAAATGACCATCCGGCAAGGCGTCTCGCGATGAACGAATGGCTTGCGATACCCCGCGAATGGATCTCCTCGTCCGGCGAGATCGCGGGCTTCGGGGGCCACATCATCCGCGATGTCTACAGCCTGCGGGTCTTCCGCTTCTTCGGCGAGGGCCTGCGTCAGTGCGGCATCCTGATTATCTCCTCCACGCTGATCATCTGGGCGCTGATGTTCATCCTCGGGCTGGAGTGCGGGATCGAGGGCGCCTACTTCCTCGAGGCCGAGGGGGCCCCCGCGTACTCGGGGGTGTTCACCGCGTGGTGCGACCTGCGCGAGATCATTCCCTACGCCTTCGGCTACATGATGGCCGCCAAGGTCGGCACCGGGATCGTCGCCGAGCTCGGCGCGATGCGCATCTCCGACGAGATTGACGCCCTCGAGGTCATGGGCATCGACTCCGTCACCTTCCTCTGCGCCACCCGCCTGCTCGCGGCCTGGCTCGTGCTGCCCTTCATGTACCTCGCCGGCATCGGCGGCGCGTTCCTCGCCTCCTACATCGCTGTGGTCCAGCAGGTCGGGGTCGTCTCCTCCGGTGGCTACCTGCTGATCTTCTGGCAGTTCCAGAACCCCCCCGACTTCTTATACAGCGTGATCAAGGCCATGTTCATGGCCACCGCGATCGTGCTCGTGGGCTGCTACTACGGCTACAACGCCTCCGGGGGCCCCGTCGGGGTGGGGACGGCGACCGCCAAGTCGATGGTGCTCAACCTCGTCCTCGTGCATCTCATCGGGATGCTTGGGACCCAGTTCTTCTGGGGGGCCAACCCCCGCGCGCCGATCGGAGGGTAATCGTGGGCCGTCCAGCAAACCCATCGTCGCCTGGATCGGCTCGCTGGTTCACGCTCCAGCTCCAATGGGCTAATGGGACGGGTAGCTGATGGCGGTCGAGCGCAAGACAGTCGATCCCGCCGAGGAGGAGGCCTTCCAGTACCACACCGGCGCGAATCGTCCCAGCGAGACCCCCGATGCGATCGAGTTCATCAACGTCCACAAGGCCTTCGGCTCGAACAAGGTCCTGAGGGGACTCAACCTGGGGCTCCCCGAAGGCAAGGTCTCGATGATCCTCGGCCCCTCCGGCACCGGCAAGTCGGTTTGTATCAAGCACATCGTCGGTCTCCTCTACCCCGACGAGGGCGACGTGATCGTCGCCGGGCAGTCGATCCCCGCGCTCTCCGACGACGACCTCTTCGAGCTGCGCAAGAAGTTCGGAGTGCTCTTCCAGGATGGCGCGCTCTTTGGCTCGCTCAATCTCTACGACAACATCGCCTTCCCCCTGCGCCAGCACACCGAGAAGGGCGACGAGGAGATCGCCGAGATCGTCAACCGCCGCATGCGCGAGGTCGGCCTCGGCGACGCCGGCGAGAAGATGCCCAACGAGCTCTCCGGGGGGATGCGCAAGCGCGCCGGGTTCGCCCGCTCGCTGGTGATGGAACCCGACATCGTGCTCTTCGACGAGCCCGACTCCGGTCTGGACCCCGTGCGCACCGCCCTGCTGTGCGAGCTCATCAAGGAAGTCCACGCCGAGAACGGCGGCTCCTACGTCGTTATCACCCACGACATCATGAGCGCCCGTCGCGTCGCCGAGCACATCTCGATCCTTTGGCGCGGGCGTATCGTCGAGTCGGGGCCCGCCGAAGAGCTCTTCGCCTCCGAAAACCCCTTCGTGCGCCAGTTCCTCTCGGGAGACTCCGCCGGTCCGCTGGGGATGGAGTAGGCCCGGCGGCGCCTCGTCGCCCCCGGCGGCGTCCTCGATCGCTCGTGTACCGAAGCCGGGAGACACTCGCTTCGCTCGCATCCCCGTTTCGGCCAGCACACTTCGCTCACTGCGTCCTTGCCAGGAACGACGATCCATCCGCCGGGTGGTTAGCCTCACCAACAGGGCGATCCTTTAGCCTCGTGATTTAGCCTCGTGACTGTGTCTATCGCACGACTCCTATCGACCCTCGCCGGCGCCGCCACCGGTCGATCTTCGGCCGGGCGACGGCCGCTGCTGGTGATCGTGCTCGCGGTGGCGCTTGGCGTGGGGGGGGCGCGCTCGCGCTGCGCCTGCACCCCAGCGCTGCCACGGACACCTTCGTCGGACGCTCGAGCTCCACCTACCGAGCCACCCAGCGCTACTACCGCGCCTTCGGGGAAGAGCCCATCGCGGTGATGGTCCAGGGCAGCCTCCAGCAGCTCCTGCTCAGCTCGGATATCGACCGCCTCGTGGGCCTGGAGGGCTGTCTCTCTGGCAATGTCCCCTCCGCCGGGCTTGCCAGCGAGGGCGGCCCCAACGGGCCGTGCGGCGCGCTTGGGCGCCTGCGCACAGTGAAGGTCGTGATCGGTCCCGGCACGTTCGTGAACGAGGCCGCCGAACAGATCGATCAGCAGCTCTCCCATGAAGGCGCACAGGCCGAGACAGCGGCGAAGCAGGCCAAAGCGGCAATCGCACGGGCCGCGCTCAGCCAGGGCCGCAGTGCCGCCGAAGCGGCCGCGCTCGGCAACGAAGCCAGCAAAATCACCCTCGAACGCTACGCCCAGGAGATCGAGCTCGTAGGAGCCGAGTACGGGCTCAGCGCGCCCCCCACCCTCAACGATCCGAGCTTCGTCTCCAGGGTCGTCTTCGACAATACCGCCAAGCTGCCGGGCACCCCCAAGCGGCGCTTCGTCTACCTATTCCCCGGTCGTGAAGCAGCGCTCATCTCGGTGCGCATGAAGGCTTCGCTGAGCGAATCCCAGCGCGCTCGCACGATCGCCCTCATCCGTCGCGCGATCGCGATGCCCCAGTGGCGCCTACAGCACGGCGAGCGCTACCTGCTCACCGGCGAGCCCGCGATCGTCTCCGAACTCAGCTCCTCCATCACGCACTCCGTCGAGCTGCTGCTGATCGCCGTGCTGCTCGCGATGGCCGCCGCCCTCAGCCTCGTCTTCCGTGGGCATCCGCGCCTGCTCCCATTGGGGATCGCGCTGCTCGCCCTCGCGCTCACCTTCGGCGCGCTCGCGCTGATCGGCGCCTCGCTCACCATCGCCCAGGTCGCCGTCCTGCCCGTGCTCGTCGGGCTCTCCGTCGACTACGCCATCCAGTTCCAATCCCGCGTGCAGGAGGCCCGTGAGGAGGGAGCTAAGGACATCCGCGCCGCGGTTCAGAGCGCTGCCGCGGTTGGGGGACCCACGATCGCCGCTGCTGCTGCCGCCGCGGGGGGGGCGCTGCTGGTGCTGATGCTCTCGCCCGTGCCCACCGTGCGTGGCTTCGGGCTGCTGCTTGTCGTCGGTATCGCGCTCGCCTTCCTGTGCGTACTCACCGTCGGCTCCGCGGTGCTCGTGCTCACCGAGGGCGCCACTCCCGCACCTGCATCCGCCGGGGGGGTGGGTGCTACTCCCGCACTTGCATCCGCCGGGGGGGTGGGTGCTACTCCCGCACTTGCATCCGCCGGGGGGGTGGGTGCTACTCCCGCACTTGCATCCGCCGGGGGGGTGGGTGCTACTCCCGCACTTGCATCCGCCGGGGGGGTGGGTGCTACTCCCGCACCTGCATCCGCCGGGGGGGTGGGTGCTACTCCCGCACTTGCATCCGCCGGGGGGGTGGGTGCTACTCCCGCACTTGCATCCGCCGGGGGGGTGGGTGCTACTCCCGCACCTGCATCTGCCGGGGGGGTGGGTGCTACTCCCGCACCTGCATCCGCCCGGGGGATGGGTGGCTCACCAGGGCCGGCCGGAGGGTCTGGGGGTTGGGGCCTCGGCGCCCGGCTCGCGCCCTCCTGGCGCGGTGCCCAGGAGTTGCTGCGCGACAACGCCGTAACCCGCTTCATCTCGAGGGCCGCGCTCGTGCACGCCGTGCGCAACCCCGGGCGTGTGATCGGTATCGGCCTGGCACTCGCGGTGCTCGGCTGGGGACTCGACACGCAGACACACGTCGAGACCAATCTGGAAAAGCTCGTACCCCAGAGTATGACCTCGCTGCGCAACCTCGACGCGCTCGAGCGCGTCTCCGGAGTGGGGGGGGAAATCGAGCTGATGGTGTCTTCCAAGAATGTCGCCACGCCCGCCGTGGTCGAATGGATGAGCTCCTACCAGGCCGCGATCCTCAAGCGCTTCGACTACACCCCTACCCGGGGCTGCGGTGTCGCACAGCTGTGCCCCGCCTTCTCGCTCCCCAGTCTCTTTCAGCAGGAAGGGGCCACAGGCTCACCCATTCCTGAAACAGCCCACCCTGGCGCGGGTGCGAAAGGGACGGGATCGAGTTCGGTGGGGGGGTCGGGAGCGGGATCGACTGGTTCGAATTCGGTGGAGGGAGCGGGAGCGGGATCGACTGGTTCGAGTTCGGTGGGGGGGACGGGAGCGGGATCGGCGGGATCGAGGGGAACCGGATCGCAAGCGGGATCGAAGCGGTCTGGGTCGCGGCTCACCGACGCCGAGGTGAGCGGCCTGCTCCGGGCGATTCCGCGGTACTTCTCCGAGAACGTGATCACCCCCGACCGGCGGGTGGCATCGCTCGCGTTCGGTATCCGCCTGATGCCCCTCGACGAGCAGCAGCGTGTGATCGAAGCGATGCGCGCCGCGCTGCATCCCCCTGCCGGGGTCAGCGCCCAGCTGGTCGGGCTGCCCGTGCTCGCTGCGCAGTCGAGCGCGCAGGTGGCCTCGCCGTGGCGACGGGTGCTGACGCTGCTGGCCGGTCTGGCTGCGGCTGCGCTCGTGTTGCTGGCTGCGTTCCGTGGAGATCGCCGCCGTGCGCTCACGCCGCTGCTGCCCGTGCTGCTCGCCACCGGGTGGTCGGCGCTGATCGTGTTCGCGATCCGCGTGCCCCTCAACCCCCTGTCGGTGACCCTCAGCGCGCTCGTGATTGCGGTCTCCACCGAGTTCAGCGTGCTCCTCTCCGAGCGCTACCGCCAGGAGCGCGCCGCCGGCCATCCCCCGCTGGAGGCGCTGCGCCTCACCTACAGCCGTACCGGTGCCGCCGTCGCCGCCTCCGGCGTGACCGCGATCGTGGGCTTCGGGGTGCTCGTGTTATCCGATATCGCGATGCTCCGCGACTTCGGCGTCGTCACGCTGGTCGACCTCACCGTCTCCCTGCTCGGGGTGCTCGTGTCGCTACCCGCCGCGCTACTGCTCGTGGGCGCCCCCGAAGGCGGGGGCAGCGGCGAGCTCGCCGGTCCGCGGAGGCGGTTCGGGATCGCGCTCGCCTCGCTCCGCGCACGTCTGCGCCCGCACCATGAACCGGCCTGATCCGCGCTACGGTCGCTGGGTGGGTGTGCTCGCCCTGGTGATCCTCGCTCTGATCACCCTCAACACGATCCTCACCAAACCCAACGGGGGAGCCGGGATCGCGCCGGGGGCGGAGATCGCGCCCTTCGCCGTGCCGCTCGTAACCGGCAACCTGCAGGGCTCCGCCGATATCGCCACCCATCCCAACGATGGCTCCGCGGGCAAGCACCCCGCCTGCAGCGAGCGTGGGCCTGAGATCCTCAACATCTGCCAGCTCTATGAACAGGGCCCCGTGGTGCTCGCCCTGTTCGTCGACGAAGGTGGCTGTGAGCGGATCGTCACGGACCTCCAGGGGCTCGCGGCGAGCTTTCCCGGGGTGCGCTTCGCAGCCGTCTCGATCAAAGGCGATCGCGGCGAAGTGCGTGCGCTGGTGCGCTCCCACGGCGTGAGCTTCCCCGTTGGTATCGACGATGAAGGGACCCTCGCCGCGCTCTACAAACTCGCGAGCTGCCCCCAGGTGACCTTCGTCTATCCGGGGGGAGTGGTGCAGAGCAAGGCGCTGCTCTACCGCCCCTCCCTCGCCACGCTGCGCGCCCGCGTGAGTGAGCTCGTCGCGGCGACCACAGCCCGCGGCTGGAAGGCTCCGCGGTGAGTGCCGAGCCCACGCCATCCGGAGGTGCCGGTCAGGGTCAGGCGCGGCCCCCCGGGGGTGATGGAGCGCAGATCCGGTCCCCCGCAGGAGACGCGGCTAAGGGGGAGCCTGCCGGGGGTGATGGAGCGCAGATCCGGTCCCCCGCAGGAGACGCGGCTAAGGGGGAGCCTGCCGGGGGTGATGGAGCGCAGATTCGGTCCCCCGCAGAAGATGCCGCTCAGGGGGAGCCTGCCAGGGGTGATGGAGCGCAGATTCGGTCCCCCGCAGAAGATGCCGCTCAGGGGGAGCCTGCCAGGGGGGAGGTGGCGCAGGTCGAGCCCACATACGGGTGGTGCGAGCCCGAGGTGGGGGAGGAGCTGCCGGGCCTGAAACTCCTCTACGCGCACGTCGCGATCGATTCGAGCTGCGGGTATCCCCCTGTGGCGCTCGCGGGACGGCTGCGCGAGCTCTCCAATCGCTGGTCGGGTCACCACGCGATCAACCTCCGTCAGCGCGCCGTGCCCGCGGCCTACCGCGTCTTCTTCAGGCACATCGGCCTCGACCCCGATGTCGTGCGCACCCCGCTCGAGGAGGCGATGCTCGCGCGGATGCTGCAGGGAGGCTTTTTCTCCAGCCACCGGCTCGCCGACGCGCTCCTGATTGCGTTGGTCGATACCGGCGTGCCCGTGTGGGCGCTCGACGCCACCGCGCTCGACGGCCCGCCAGGCGTCCGTTCGAGCCGCGCAGGCGAGCGGTTGGGAGGTCACTCGGAGGCCCCCACCCTGGCCGCCGGGCAGCTGGTCGTCGCCGATGCCTCCGCCGCCGTCGCGATGCTGTTTGGCGAAATCGCCCCCGGCCACGCCGCCGGCGCGGGGGCGAGCGAGGTGGTCCTCTTCACTCTGCAGGTACCCGGTGTCTCCACCCTGCACGTTGAGGAGGCGCTGTGGATGTGCCAGTCGATGCTCGTGGGCTCCTGATAGCCGGAGCGCAACGGGACCGAACTGCAGCGGGACTGAGTTAGTTCATCGTCCGCCCTCGAGAGAATGCTCCGCAATTTGCGAGTATTTTCATTCGAACATTTCACACCGGATGAGATTTCGCGGGTAGCCTTCAACCGTGCGACCAATCTCGGTAACCAAAACTTCACCGTGGTTGCTTGCGCTCCAGCGCGCGGGCCTCGCGGTCGCTGAGGAAGCGACCGCCGACTCGCTCTCGGCAGAGCTTGCCGCGCTCGAACCGGAAGGCGAAGCTCCTGCCTCAGTTGGTGAAGTTCCCGCGCCCCCTGGTGGGGTGTCTGCCCCCGCGGGTGCAACACCCGCACCGATCCTCGCCCAGCGCCAGGATCTCCGCTTCCGTGTGCCCGTCGAGCTGAGCATCCCCGGCCTCGGCGCGAGCTCGGTGCTCCCGCTGCAGACGCTCGGTCCCTTCCCCGGTCTCACCGGGCAGCACTGGTTCGACCTATTCGGGCCGGTGGAGGCTTACACCGTTTACACGAGCGGGGGATCGATTCCGACACTTGTGCTCACCCAGGCGCGACTGCCGCGTCCGGTGCTCAAACTCCACCCCGGGGGCTCCTACACGGTTGAGATCTCCGGCGGCACCGTCTGGATCCTCGCTTCCGCGCTCGACCCCGCTCTGCCGGGCGGCCGCTACCTGGGCTTCACTGTGTCCTCCGGTAGCCTGGCGCTCGCCGGGGTACCGACGATCACCGGCCAGCGGCTCACGCTCCCGGGCGGGTTGGAAGGTACGCTGGAAGTCATCCCCGCCGCTCCCGGCGAGGAGGGCGCAGCCGGGGGCAACGCCGGCCAGTGCCAGGCCGACGTCTCCATCGTCCCCCCGAGCAAGCTCGCCGTCACCTGGAGCAAAGCCCAGCCGCCGACGATCAAACTCGGGACCGGGAGCGCCACATTCGCCGGTGAGACGGTCAAGTTCACCAAATTCGACTCCACGATCACAGCCCAGCCGGCCCTGGAGGCCGTGCTGTTCGGCTATGCGCTGACCCCCAAAAAGCTCGACGTGGGGCCCCTGTCGAGCGCCGTGGTGACGCTAGAAGGCGAAACTCCGATCAGCGGAGGGTGGGCGCTCACACTCACCCAGCCGCTCGAACCCGACCGACCGGGGGAGGCGCTTGGGCCGGGGTTCTACCTGCTCCTCGCCCAGGAACCCATCACCGCTCGCTGGCCCGGAGCAAGCGGCCCCGTACAGCTCGACCAGGCGACACTCACGCTGCGCGCAGGGCAGCTGTCGCTGGGCTCCCGCCAGGCCACCGCCACGCCGCGGATGGAGCAGACCCTCGAGCTCTACGCACTGCGCTCCAATGCGAGCCCACCCGCGCCCGCCCCGCGCCTGCCGCTCGGTCTGAGCTTCGGGCCCGCGGACTTCGTGTTCGCCTACGTATGCGACGCCGAACAGGGCGAAGGGCTCTACGCCGAGTGCACCGCCAACCTGCAGATCGACCGACCGATCGACCTCGCCGGGCGTCCCCTCGCCTTCGGTGAAGCCACCCCCGCGCTGTTCTCCCTCGAGCGCCAGGGCGCCGCCACCAGCGTCCAGGCGATCGGGCTCGCAGCCGCCCTGCAGAGCCCCGGCGGCCTCGCCCGCCGCCTGCTCGCGCTGCGCAACGCCCTACTCGCGGTGACCGAACCCGCCATGTTCCTCCTGCGGGGAATCCTCAGCGGCGAATCCGCGATCGACGCCGGACGCCTCGAGCTGGTGCTCGGCAGCGAGGGGTGGCTGGCCACGCTGCCCGACCCCTACGTGTCCAACCCGGGGCGCGGCATCCAGCGCGGGTCATCTTTCGCCGAGCGCCCCACCACCGGCATCGTGCTCGCGCAGACCGTGTGGGAGGAACCCGCGCATCCGGTGCTCAGCTTCAGCGGTGTGCTGCCCCCGCCCGCGGTCGCGGTCGATCCCCCATCCGAAGGCAGCCCCCGCGCGCTCGCGCAGGGGGAAGTGCAGGTACCCACCCAGACTCAGCAGGGCAGTACGACGCTCGGTGGGGAGCGCCCGCTCGCGCGCCTGCAGGGGGCTGAGCGCTATTCCGCCCAGCCCGTGGAAGAGCGTGCTGCAGAACTCACACGCCAGCAGCGGCAGCTCGCGGAGTTGCAGGCGCTGGCGCGCGAAGAGCTCCCCAACCTCGGGAGCGGTCTGCGGCTGCTCGACGTATCCACCAACAAGGACCTGCTCGGCGTCGAGCTCGGGGTGGGGGAGAGCGCGAAGGAGGGACCGACGAGCTTTCTCGCGTACTCGCTCGGTGCAATGGACGTTCACACGGAAGCCTCCAACCTGCGGGTCTTCACCCTGCCCCAGGTCCAGTGGGAGCCTGTGCGCACGCTCGACATCGACCAGGATATTCCCCACATCGGCTACTTCCCGACCCCACTCGCCTCCGCCACCGACGGTGGCGCCACGGTCTTCGGCGTGCGCTCAGAGCGCCTCGTCGCCACGATCCCCGATCTCGCCGTCGACGCGGCGCTCGAGGAGTTCAAGGAGGCCAAGGTGGGCCTTGCGATGCTCACCACGCTGCCCTTCGGGATTCAGGCCCTGCTGACGCTGCAGCCCACGGTCTCGCCCAGCGGACGCTCCCCGGACAGTATCGCCCGCAACCAGCCCGACTTCACCCCCCAGGCCCTGCAGGGTGGCGCCCAGCTCGCGCTCGTCGCGGAGTCCGGGCAGAGCGCAGGACCGACATCCAGCAGCTTTGAAGGCGCCGCTCTGCAGCTGCTCAACGGGGTCGCGCTGGACAGCGGGGCGCCGCTCGACATCAGCGTGCTCGGCAGCCCCAAAGAACCGGTGGACAGCGTACAGAGCTTCTTCAACAAGGAGTTTGGGCCGAGCGGTGAAAATCGGCGCGTGCCGGTCACCCGCCTAGATATTTCGGGCTACGGGGAGTCGACCTTCAGCGATTGGATGCAGCCCGTCGCTTACGCGCAGACCGCGAAGGCCCAGTTCGAGGTGATCGTCGGGCGTACCGCGCTGGAGGTGATCAAGATCGCCTCTGTGCTGTACCCCTGGGGTATCCGCCTAACCCGCTCGGTAACAATCGAACGCACCGCCGGGGCCGGTGTGATCCGGCGCGATAGTGGCTGGCAGGCAAGCTCTCCAGGGGTCTTCCACTTTCCTGCCGGTACTTCGACAGTCTCGCCCTATGTGGTCGAGCCCGGCCTGTTGCGGGGTCTGTTCAACGTTCGCAACATTCGCCCCACCGGTGGACTCCCGGTCGAATTCACAGCCAAGAGCGGCAAGCAGGCGCTGCTCACTCCCAAGTACTTCGATGCCGATGCGCACATCGACGGGCTGGAGCTCGCCGAAGAAACCACCCCCGCGCTCGGCCTGCTTGGGTTCCTGCAGGTCGAACCCGAAGGGGAACGCCTCGCGGATGAAGATCTGGCGGCGCTGATCGCGCAGCAGGGTCCGATCGGCGGTCCAGTGGATGGCACGGTGCAGGTGGGGGAATCGGGCTTTCGCCTGCGCGCGACCCGAATCGAGGTCGGCAATGCCACCGACCCCGTAAGCAGCCGCCCCGAGTTCGTCGGCGTCGTGCGCGGGGCGCCTCTCTTCCACCAGGACGGGGCCTGGTCCTCGATCCGGCGCCCCGGGCCGGGCAACCCCAAAGGCGAAGGCGAAGCAGTTGGCGTCGGGAGCGCCCGCGGGGTACCGGTGGTGCGCGAAGGCAAGCTGCTCGAAGGCGGTGGGGAAACGGTGCAGGTCGGACCGAGCGGCGAGTACCGCTTCGCCGACCCGATCGATCTACATGCGCCCGACGACCCGCAGTTCGAGTACGGGTTCATGCAGGTCTCGCCCGCGCACGCGTTCCTCTTCCCGCGGCCCCACATCGCGCCGGGCGTCGCGGAACTGAGTACCCGCAGCGTACCCTGCGTGGCCGACGTGTACGCCCGCATGACCGCCAAAGGCGCCTTTCCGCCGGGCGCCAACGCGATCCAGCTGCCCGCCAACGCGCTGCTGATCGATTTCGCGAGCGGGGCCTTCCGCCTACGCGACGCGGTCGACGTTACCAACCCCCGTCCCCCGCTGATTCTTGCCACCAACGGCAGCGACGTGGTCCAGCTCGACTACTCCGAAGCACGGTTGAGCAGCGGCCTGGGAGCGGACAACTGGAGCTTCGACCTCACCGAACTGCAGCTCTGGAGCGACCTGCTGGGCATCAAGCGGTTCTCGGGCTGGAGCTCGGACCTGCACGCGGGCACGAGCCGCCGGCCCGTGATCGAAAACATCAACACGCTGATGGCGCCCGTCCTTCAGAGCGCGCTCGGCTTCCTGCGCGGGCTCTCTGCGCCGCCGACGCTCGCCTCCATCGACCTGAGCGCGGTCAACGGCGCCAGCGAGATCCAGCTGTCGGTGATCCGCAGCCGGTACTGGGCGTTCCCGGAAGACCCGCCGCCCCCGGCGCCCCCGCTCCCCGGTCCCAAGCTGAAGCTCACGCTCGGCGTCAAGGGGCAGTTCGGCTGGGAACACACGCCGGCGGGCGTGCCGACCCCCGAGATGCCGACCGCGCCCACCCTGACCCGCTCCGGAGCGGCGCTGCTGTGGGGCCAGATCGAAGGGAAATTCCCGCTCGGTGGCGCCTTCTTTCTGCTGCTCGGCGCCCAGCTGCAGATCGGCGCCAAGTTCCTGATCACCGAGGACCCCGAGGTGCCCGCGGGCACGAGCCCCGGATCGGTCACGCCGCCGCACAAACCCGAGCTGATGTTCGACCTCGAAGTGAAGGCCTACATCGGCATCGGGATGAAAGGGGTGAAAATCGAAGGCTCGCTGGCGATCGGGTTTGCGTTTGCGATCGAAGGTGCGCAGGTCAAGCGCGGCCCACTCGTGCTCCTGCAGGGCGAACTCACGCTGCCGGCCTTGGCGATCGAAGTGTCGGGTGAATTCAAAGGACTGTTCTTCGACGAAGGCTCGCACCACATGTGCGAATGGGGCGGCCAGCTCGAAGTCAACGTCGTGATCGGCTTCTGGGGCATCCACTTCGGCGTCGAAATAGCCGAGACGACCACCTGTTGAGGGGAGAGAGATCGTGGCCACTCCACCCCGCCTGACGCTCACTCCCTACCTGCAGTCCTGGGACGGCGCCTCGGCGACGCTCACACTCAACGTGCTGGCGATCCCCGATGGCGACCCCCGTGCATCGTTGACCGAGGGCTTCACCACCCCGGGGCCGCCGATCTCCGAAGCCGACAAACTGGTGCTGAGGGCCAACATCTCCTCCGAAGTTACCCAGCTGCCGATGCTCAGCGAAGTCAGCGCGAGCGTCAGCGTGACGCCGCCGATGCCCTCCGAACGGGGGCGCGTCTTCGAAGCGCTGGAAGCGCTCTTCAAACCCTCCGCAGCGGCAGGCCTGCCGCTGCGCAGCGCGGAACGCACGCTTCACAAGTACCTCCCCCCGAGCTACCGCGACGCGTTTGCGTTCGTCGCCCCGCGCACCCCACTGGCGAGCGTCGACGAGGAGTACCTGTGCATGCTGCGCTGTCCCCCCAAGCAGCCGCTACCCAAACCGACCCCCGTCGCCTACAGCTGGATCGATGCACTGGGGTACGCGGTGCGTCAGCCGATGGTGCTGCGCGCGGCAGGCCTGTTGCACACGATCGAGGTGGCGCTGCCCAAACACGACCTCTACGCGGACGGCGGCTGGCTGTTCCTGACGCTCGATCCGAGCAGCGACTACGCGAGCTCCGCCGCGCTGCCGGGCTTCCTGCGCACCTTCGCCACGCGCGTCCCCGCGCTGAGCGCCGCCACGCAGCGGCCGATCTTCACGGCGGTTCTGTTCCCCGTGTTCGCCGACGCCACCGCAGCGGCGGCGAGCGGCGACTCCTACGACGAGATCTTTCCCGAGGCGACCCGCTTCGACGACGGCTTCGCCAAGATCGTCCACGCGGCGCAGCCGGAGACGATGCTGCACCTCGACAAAGCCGGCGAAAGCCCCCCGCCGATCCAGGACCTCGGGATCTTCCTCGGCTGGGACGACGAGGACGTGCTGATCGCCCTGAACCGCCAGATCGGGCTCAACCCCGACGGCAGCGAACCGGCCGAAGCTCCCTGCGCGACGCTCGGCTACCGCGTAGACGTGCGCATCGCCGGCGCCGCCCAGTGGAGCTCGCTGGCGGCGGTGCACGCCGAACAGGTCTCGTTTGGGACGCTCGAACTGGGGAGCTTCGACGGCGAGTTGCAGAGCGAAGTCCATCCCCGCAGCCTCGGCGAAGCGCTGTGGCTGCCCGCCTACTTCACCAACTGGACCGGCGAATCGCAGGTGGTCAAGAGCCTCGATGACAGGGTGTTGCGGGGTGTCCCCGGCGCCGCCGCCTCGCCCTACACCGCGACCGGCCTGGACGCGGTCCCGCTGCGCTACGGGCAGAGCTACGAATTCCGCGTACGCCTCGCCGACGCCAGCGGCGGCGGGCCGGCGCTCGCGGAGGGCCCGTTCAACGCCGGCGAGCGTCCCACCGCGGCGCTCGCCTTCAGGCGCTACGTACCGCCCAAGCAGCCGCGCGTGCAGGCGCAGGTGCTCGCGCCCAAACCGCTCAGCGTGACGCTCGCGCGCCCGCTGATCGGCTACCCCGAGGCGCTCTACACCGGTGCCCCCAAAGCGCTCGAACGGCTGCTCGCGATCCACCAGCAGAACGTCGAGGACCCCACCGAACTGCAGGAGGTGGGGCTCCCGGACGTGGACGCGATCTACGTCGAGGTGCGGGTCCTGGTGCGCACCCCCGCGTTCGATACGGCGGCGAGCTTCGACGATTGGGAGGTGCTGTACACGACCACCCGCGGATTTCCCGCCGACCCCGAAGCGACGCTGAAACTGAAAGGCACCTACGTGGACGTCGCGCAGCTCTCCGCGCTCGACGTCAGCGCCCAGCTCGGCGCTCCGGGGAGCGTGAGCGGGTCGCTGCCGCTCCCCACCGCGCGCGACGTGCGCCTCGAACTGCGCGCGCTCTGCCGCGAAGACGCCGCGTACTTCGCCAGCGAAGCCGCGCGCCGCAGCATCCCGGTGACGATCGACTTCCACCAGCCCGCCGGCGAAGAGTCCGCACCACTGCTGCCGATCGATCCCACGCTGGGCATGCGCTCGATCTTCCTGCAGCCCGACTCCGTCGCCGGAGAAGCGACGCCGGCGGTGGTGCAGGTTCAGAACGACCCCTCCGAGCTGCTGCTCCAGCGCCTCGCCCAGGCGGCGGGGCTGAGCGCCAGCGAAGACACGCTCCTCGCGCTGCCCGGCGAACGTGTGGTGTTCGGCTGCGCGGGCCTCGGGCACAGGCTCTCGCCGGAGGGCGGCTCGCTCGTGCTCACGCACCTCGCCGAGCTGGCGGGGCAGTGGCTGAACGTGGTGCGGGTGGAGCTCGACCGCGACTGGACGTGGAAGGGCGCGGGCAGCCCCACGCTGCGGGTCACGCGTTCGCTGGCGCCCCTGCCCGGGGGAGCGACCCAGAGCGAAGAAGTTGGAACCGTCCAGCTGATGCACTCCGTGAACAGCACCGCCACTGCGGGCGAACCGGAACGCGAACGCACGATCTTCGTGTTCATCGACGCCTTCAAGGCGCCCCTCGAGGACGGGCTCCCACACGAGCTCGAACTCGGCTACGAAGTGGAGCTCCTGTTCGAGTCCCTGCCCAGTGTGGAGGTGGGGCTCACCAACACGCTGCCTGTGACCACGCCCCCGCGCCAGATCCCGCAGGTGGCGGCCGCGGGGTATGCGCTCTCCGAATACGAGGCCGACGCTCAGTACACGAGCACGGGGCCGCGCACGCGGATGCTGTGGTTGGAGCTCGCCGAGCCGCTACAGGACTCGCGCGACGCCTACTTCGTGCGCGTCCTCGCGCACAGCCCCGACCCGATGCTGCTGGCCCGCGTCGAACCGGCGGCCGATCCGCCGGCGTTCGCGCGCTCGGTGCTCGACCCCGAGCTCGTACGGGCGATCGCCCCCGGCGAGGCCGACGACCTCGCCGGTCTGGCGACGATGCAGAGGCTGATCCCCGCGCAGGGCTCGGATCGTCACTTCCTCGTGCCCCTGCCCCCGGGAGTCTCGGCGGCCTCCCCGGAGCTGCTCGGGTTCTACACCTACGAAATCCGGGTCGGCCACGATCGGGGGACGAAGGCGCAGCCCTTCTGGTCGACGGCCCAGGGGCGCTTCGGGGAGCCGGTGATACTGGATGGTGTTCAGCACCCCGCGCCGGGGCTCGCCTGCGGCATCACACGGCTGACCGCAGGGGTCATCGTCAGCGCTCCCTATGCGCGGCCCTACTACGAAGGCCAGAACGTTCTCCCGCAGCCCCCCAACACCGAAATCTGGGTGGTCCTGTATGCGCAGGTCCACCAGGCCGACGGTGCCTCGATGCGCAACATCCAGCTGGGCCTCCAGCGCGCGGCCTCCAAGCGCGAGGTGTTGGGGGCCGTGGGTGCGGTCGACGGCTTGACCGACGGCGGCGCCGGGTTGGGGGCCGACTTCGCCCAGGAGGCGGGGCTACCCAGCGGTCCGATGGCGCTGGCGGGCTGGAGCGACGCCGAGCTCGAAGCGCTGCTCGCCGAGTACGGCCTCGGCGCTGAGACCCCCGTGAGCGCGCTGGCGATCGAGCTGATCCCCGAGCCCAACTCGCTGTTCGACGATCCGCTGCGCAGCGAGCTCGGGGAAGTCAGGATCCTGCGCACCTCCCCGCTCGTAGCGATCCCCGGCGTCTGTTGTTGAGGGTGTGCTCTGGAGAGCGCCACAGCGGTGGCTCCGGGGCAAGCGTGATGGTGCGCTCTGGGCAGGTGGCTCTGGGCAGGTGGCTCTGGGCAGGTGGCTCGTGGCAGGTGGCTCGTGGCAGGTGGCTCTGGGCAGGTGGCTCTGGGCAGGTCGCTCGTGGCAGGTCGCTCTGGGCAGGTCGCTCTGGGCAGCGCTACAGCACACGGCGATCGGTTTCTCAGGGGGAAGCGCCACCGTGTACGGTGGGCGCTGGTAAAATCGTGTTGCGGGTTTCGTAAAGCTTGCATGAGACGCTTCGGCGGAGGAGCTTGAGGGAGCAATGACGACGGTCACATCCGAGCGGCCCACCATCGATCGTGACGAGGTACGGGACCCACTCGCGGGGGGGGTCAGTCCCGCGGCGGAGCGTGCCGCGCGGGGTGCCCTGCGACGCCAGGTGGCCAAGCTCGAGCGCGAGCTCTCGGGAATCGTGGCGGGCGGCTTTCCGCACATCGCTCCGGTCCCAGCGCAGCCATCCACGGGGCCCCACCTGCTCTCGCTCGAAGAGCTCGAGCGCACGCGCGACCGGCTGGCGCTGCGCTTGCGCCAGGCCCAGGGGCATGCTGCGCGGCGCTCGGAATTGGAGTGGCGCTCGCGGGAGTTGCTGGAACGGATGAAGCGCGATCCGGCCCGCTACAAGTTCGTGCGTCTGCCCGTGGTGGATCTCGGCGAACGGGGATGCGGCGTGTGGGAGGTGCGTCCCCGCCTCGGCCTGATCGGGATGCTCGCGGGGTGGTGGCAGCTGAAGCTCTCATCGGGCTGTCCATTACCCCGGGCCGCGCGTCCCGCACGCGCGGCCTCTCCCGGTGCAAGGCGACACGGTCTCACTCGTGTTGGAATGTCGAGCGGCCCCGGCGCGCGACAGAACACCTCGTCGCCGCGGATACAACCGCGCCTGCCCTGCCGTTGTCGCCCGCCCGCGTGGTTGTGTGCTTCTTGGCCGCTCACTGAGTGCCGCCCGCGTGGTTGTGTGCTCCTTGGCCGCTCACTGAGTGCCGCCGACCCCGTGGTTGTATGCGACTTGGCCGCTCACTGCGAGAGCGCCATCGCGCCGTTCTCACGAGCGCCCTGATCGCCGCATGCCGAGGCGAGCGTGCGGCGCTGGCGTTCTGTCAACGATCCCAAGGTCTTGGCCTCGGATAGCTGCAGCTGGGCGAGCACTTTGCGGCAGCGGCTGGTTCCCCAGTGGCGTTGGCTGATGAGGAGGTCCGATACCGCCATGCTCTGGGCCTCCCACGGGCACTCCATGATCACTTCCGTGATGTCAAGATCGCCCGTGGCCACCCTGCGCTTGAGCTCTGCGCGCGCTAGTCGCACCTTGTTGGCGCGCTCGAGGGCGCGCATATATTGAGGTGGCCTGCCCACCCGTCCGGCGGGGGCAATTGTGGCGGTCGCGTTCATATGAGCTCACTCCCCGTTGTCGCCGCAGGGGTCTCCGCGGCGCACAACATCCTTGCTTGTGTTTTGACGAGTAGCGCGCCCGCAACGATCGCCTTTGGCCTGCTCACCCGGATGTCCCATCCGGTCGCGGCACCCCTCTGGCGGCGACTCGGAGCAAGTTCTGAGCGTTCATGCAAAGCGCCCCATCAAGCTACGCCAGCAGGGGGGTCCGGGTCAACACCGCGTACGTAGATCGTGCGCTAGAAGCGACCTTTTTTTGTTCTGCACCGAACGAGTGGGGAATATGCCCGGGGCGCCAGCGGCGAGCGCTGTGGACCGATCTGCACCAAGGTGCGAGGGGCGGGGCGCCCAGGCGGGGGTGGGCCAAGCTTGCCCGGGGTTGGCTCAGCCTGAGCGCTCGGGGCCGGGCAGTGGCCCATGTTCGGCTTCGAAGGATCGCTTCACCTGGGCGAACAGCTCCAGGGCGCGGTCGATGGTGGCCTCGTCGTGGGTCGCCATCACGCTCGTGCGCAGCAGCGCCCCGCCGGGGGGCACGGCGGGGTGCAGGGCGGTGTTGACGAACACCCCGGCGTCGTACAGCGCCCGCCACAGCAGCGCCGCCTTCCAATCGTCGCCCACGAGCACGGGCACGATCGGGGTCACGATCGTGGGGGCACCGCTTGGGTCCGGGCGCACCCCGGGTGCGGCGGCGACGCCGGTGCCGTCGGGGAGCCGCTGGGGGGCGACCACCGCGAAGCCGAGCGCTTCCAGGCCGTCGCGCAGGCGCCACGCGTTCTCGAGGACCCGGGCGAGCAGGGGCCTGCCCTCCGCAGAGCGCAGCACACGGAGCGCCGCCAGGGCCGCACCCAGCGCGGCCGGCACTGCGGAGGCAGTGAAGAGGAAGGGGCGGGAGTAGATCCTCAGGTACTCGATCACCTCGGCGGGCCCCACCACGAAGCCCCCGCAGGAGGCCAGCGACTTGGAGAAGGTCCCCATCCGCAGGTCCACCCGGTCCTCGACCCCGAGCAGCTCGGCGGTTCCCGCCCCGCGTGCCCCGAGCACGCCGGCGCCGTGCGCCTCGTCGACCATCAGCCGCGCTCCGTAGCGCTCGCACAGGGTGCAGATCTCTGGCAGCGGCGCGATGTCGCCCTCCATCGAGAAGAGCCCGTCCACCACCACCAGCACACCGCCCCCGTCGAGCTGGGAGCGCTCCAGCATCTTCTCGAGCTTCTCCAAGCGGTTGTGGCGGAACGGGCGCAGCTTCGCGCGCGAGAGCACGCAGCCATCGAAGATCGAGGCGTGGTCGCCGGAGTCCGCGATCACCGTGTCGCCTGGTGCGAGGATCGTCCCCAGCGTGCCGATGTTGGTCTGGTGGCCGGTGGTGAACACCAGCGCGGCCTCGGCGCCCATCCACTCCGCGAGCTCGCTCTCCAGTTCGAGGTGCAACGGGATCGTGCCGTTCAATAGGCGCGAGCCCGTCAGGCCGGTGCCGTAGCGGTGCAGGGCGTCCTGGGCGCCATGCAGTACGCGCTCGTCGCCGGTGAGGCCGAGGTAGTTGTTGGACCCCAGCATGATCCGCTGGGCGCCCTCCATCTCCACCACCGGCATCGCGGGGGAGGTGAGGAGGTGGAAGTAGGGCAGGATGTCCGCCTCCCGCGCCGCCGCGAGTAGCTCCGTGCGCTCGTGGTTGTGGACCTTGGCGAAGACGTCCCTCGACCGGGCGCCGGCGTTTGTGGTGCCTGTGCGTACCAGGGCGCCGGCGCTTGCCGGCGAGGGATCCGTGTTTGCCGGTGAGGGGTCCGTGGGGTCTATGGGTGTGGGGGCGT
This sequence comes from uncultured Solirubrobacterales bacterium, assembly GCA_963747875.1. GTDB lineage: Bacteria > Actinomycetota > Thermoleophilia > Solirubrobacterales > Solirubrobacteraceae > Palsa-744. The sequence goes on along the minus strand of CAVVGU010000001.1, from coordinate 1,475,488 downwards.
TGGCATCCGCCGATGTGGGCTCGGTGGCGTTCGTCAACGCGGGTGTGTAGGGTGGCGTGTGATGGCTGTCAAGAGTGCGGCGGAGGGAACTGGCGTGGAGATCCGCCCGGTGACTTCCCGGGGCGACCTGAACACCTTCATCAAGCTGCCGTGGCGGCTCTATCGTAACGAGCCCAACTGGGTGGCGCCGCTGCTGATGGATCTGAAGAATCGGTTGGACCAGAAGAAGAACCCCTTCTTCAAGCACGCCGAGGCCCAGTACTTCCTGGCCTGGCGCGATGGCCGGGCGGTGGGCCGTATCAGCGCCCACGTGGATCGCAACTTCAACGAGTTCCAGGGCAACGACTGGGGCCTGTTCGGCTGGTTTGAGTGCGAGGAGGACCCCGCGGCCGCGCGCGCACTGCTCGACGCCGCCGAGGCGTGGCTGCGTGCACGCGGGCGCGACCGGATGGTGGGCCCGATGGACTTCACGACCAACGACGAGATCGGGCTGCTCGTCGAGGGCCACGAGTATCCGCCGATCATCCTCTGCCCCTGGCACCACCCCTACTACCAGCGCATCTTCGAGCAGGACATCGGCATCGCCAAGGCGATGGACCTGTACATGTGGAGCCTGTACGTGGACAAGCGCGAGAAGGTCCACCCCGCGATCTGGGAGGCCGCCGACAAGCTCGAGTCCGAGCACGGGATCGTGTGTCGCAACTTCCGCAAGAAGGAACTGCAGGCGGAGGTGACACGGTTTCTGGAGGTCTACAACGCCGCCTGGGAGAACAACTGGGCATCGGTGCCGCTCAATGAAGAGGAGGTCCGCCACTACGCCAAAGACCTCAAACCCGTGCTCGACGAGAACTGGGCGATGGTCGCCGAAAAACGCGATACCGGCGAGGTCGTGGGCGCTGCCCTGACGCTGCCCGACTTCAACCAGGTGCTCGCGAAGCTCAATGGGCGGCTGCTGCCTTTCGGCTGGATCACCGCGCTGCGCGAGAAACGCAAGATCGACGCCGTGCGGGTGTTCGCACTGGGCGTCAAGCCCGAGTACCAGCACACCGGCGTCGCCGCGCGCTTCTACCAGATGCACTTCGACGCCGCCGAACGCACCCCGCAGAAGGGCGGCGAGATGGGCTGGATCCTCGAGGTCAACAAGCCCATGAATCGCGCCATGGAAGGGATGGGCGGCGAGATCAAGCGCCGCTACCGGGTGTACGAGCGGGTCTTCGGTTAGCGGTCTGGACTGCTCTCTACACTTCGCAGCGTGAGCGAGCAGCCCCACAGCGACGTGCCGCAGGCGCTGGAGGGTGACACCGAAGAAATCGACGCGGTGGTGGTGGCGCCCGAGTCGCGGGCGATCCAGGTGCGACGGGCCGCGGACTCAGTCGCACCGGCTGTTCAGGCAGCGGCGGTGGCAGCCACAGGCTTCGTCGCGGGGGCGGCGCTGGCGGGTCTCGTTAACCGCCGCGGGCGCCGTCGCGATCTCATGCGCATGGGACCCGCGCGGCGTCTCGGCCGACGCGCCGACGGTGGTCGCGGTCGTCGCTCCTCGCGTGGCGCCGGTGAGTTCGTCCAAATCGTCGGCAGCCGCTCGCTGCTCGTGGACGTGCACCTGCTCGGTGGCCGCAACTAGCACCATCGAGGTTCGGCCTGTGTGGCCGTTCCGGCTCCCCATGCAGGGGGGCATGGACGGGGTGCTACGCCACCGCGGGGGAGTGCTGGAACGTCTGCTGCACGCGGAGGAGGAGCCGGTGGTGGTGCGGGTCGCCCAGCCGTCCCCAGATCGAGTGGTGTTTGGCGGGTGGGCCCGCACACAGGCCGCGGCGGAGTACGGGATCGAGCGAATGCGCTTTGCGCTGGGAGTGGACGAGGATCTGCGCGCCTTCCACGCGCGCTTTGCACGCGATCCCCTGATCGGTCCCTCGGTCCGGCGTCGTCCCTGGCTGCGGGTGCGCCGGCGCCCGGAGCCCTTCGAGGCGCTCGCGTGGGCGATCTGCGAGCAGCTGATCGAGTTCGAGCGCGCCGCGGCGATCGAGCGGCGGATCGTGGCACGGTTGGGACGTCGCGGAGGCGAGCTGCGCGACGTGCCCACAGCGGATGTCCTCGCGGGGGTGGCCCCAGCGCTGCTGCAATCCATGGACCTGGGGGGCGCCCGGGCGCGCACGCTCGTACGCGCGGCGCGCGAAGTGGCGCGGGGGCGGATCGACCTAGGCGCCCCCGATCACGAGCGGACGTGGCAGCGCCTGCGGGCGATCCCCGGCATCGGTCCCTGGACGGTGGAGATGCTGGCGCTTCACGGCCAGGGCCGCCACGACCAGGTGCCCGCGGGGGACGTCGGCCTGCTGAAGCTCGTCGGTCGCCGGCTGAGCGGGGGTGACCCACGGGCTCACGCCCAGGAGCAGCAGGTGCGCGAATTCTTCGCGCCCTACGGCGAGTGGCGGGGCCTGGCGGTTGCGCACGCGATGAGCGTCTGAGTGGCGGTGACGCTGGGGAGCACGAGGCGACGGACGCCTATCTGTGTTCTAGGCTTTCGATGTGACTCCGAAGGGAAAGCGCGAACTGGCCCGCGAGCACCTCGACGACGCAAGGGGCCCATCCTCGACGGACGGGTGGACGCGACGTATGCTGGGGGACCGTATCCGCGCGGAGAGCAATCAGACCCCTGAACAGCTCGCGGTGACGGGGCGACTGTTGGCAAGAGCACTTGAACTCGGCGCCGAGGGCTTCGCGCTCACAGGTTCGACCGCTTGTTGCAAGCGGACGATCATCAGTGACCTCGACTATCACATCATCGGTCCGCGTCCCAACCTAAGCGACATGCCAGGGGATGTTGATGTGGTCAGCACCAGCGCCGAATGTTTCTTCGAAAAGCTGCTGGCTGGAGATGATTTCGCACAGTGGACACTGAGATACGGGTGCATACTTCATGACACTGGGGTTATGCGTCAGGGGGTTCGTCTCATCACCGACAAGCATCTCTGGCCTGACGCGCGCCGAAAGCTCGACCGCGTCGCGGACCTTCGCCGCGAGGCCGAGCGACTTGTTCGTATGGCCGATCGGGACGCAGCTCGGGACCAGCTTCGTGCCACGCTAACCTCCGCGGCAAGGGCACTGCTACTGGAGGCGAACGTATTTCCCCTGGCGCGAAGGGAGCTCCCAGGTCAGTTGGAGCGAATCGGACATGGGCCTCTCGCCAGGGCACTCGACGCATCGATCCACCAGACGCTCGAACTCACAAGCCTTGTGGCCCACCTGCGCGTACTCGATGCCACTCTCGCAGTATCCGCGACACGGTCAGCCGCTTGAGGATGGGCGGTGGAGGTGCTCGCGCTCCACGGCCAGGGCCGTCAGGAGGTTGGCGGCGGCTCAGGCGGGTAGTGATCCCATAGGCCGGCAACAGAGCCGGCGTACACGATTGGAGGGATCAGATGGTTGCCCTTGTAGCTCTTGTGCTCATACTGGCCATTCTCGGTGGGTTGGGCTTCGCTGCCCACGTCCTCTGGTACGTATTGATCGCGGCGATCCTGCTCTGGCTGATCGGTTTCTTCGTGGGAGGCGTTGCCGACGGCGGCGGGGGACGTCGCTGGTATGGGCGCTGGTAGGCGCGGCCGGAGTGGGCTGGTAGGCGCGGCCGGAGTGGCGGAGCATGGCTGGCGCCGGTGGGCCTGCCGGTGGGCCTCAGTCAATGGCTGGCGCCGGTGGGCCTGCCGGTGGGCCTCAGTCAATGGCTGGCGCCGGTGGGCCTCAGCCGGCGCCGGCACTTCCCTCGGCGATGGTCCGCATCCGCTGCAGCGAGTGACGTAGCACCCTGGAGATCTGCATCTGGGAGAGACCCATATGAGTTGCAATCTCGCTCTGGGTCATCTCCCGGGCGAAGCGAAGATAGAGGATGCGCCGCTCGCGGAGCGAGAGCGAGGCCACGGCGTGCGCTACCGCGGCACCGTCCTCGACCAGCTCATACCCCGGGTCCTCCTCACCGAAGGTCTCCATCACGGGGGAGGGCTCGCTGTCCTCGCCACCACCGGGGGGCGGTGCGTCGAATGAGACCGATGCGCGTGCCTGGGAGACCTGCATGGCCTCCAGCACATCCTGCTGATCGCACTCCAGATACTCCGCGATTTCCCCCACCGTGGGGGAGTGTCGGCGCCGAGATGTCAGGAGCTCGCGCGCCCGCTCGACCTCCATCGTGTGCTCCTGGGCGCCACGGGTCACGTGTACCGCCCACGCGGTATCGCGGAAGTGTCGGCGTATCTCGCCGAGAATCGTTGGGATCGCGTAGCTGGCGAAGCGGTTGCCGCGCGAAGCGTCGAAGCGGTCGATCGCCTTGATCAGTCCAACGTATGCGACCTGCGTTAGATCTTCGATCGACTCGCTGCTACCCAGATAGCGCCGCGCGAGGCCTCTAGCGAGTGGTTGGAAGCGTTCGACCAGAGTCTCCCGGGCCTGCCGCTCGCCGCGGCGCTGCCACGCTTCGAACAGAGGCAAGAGGTTCTCCTCTCTCGCATCGCGCAAGTGTGCCGGGGTTGGCAAGGTGGCGTCTGGTTCGACTGTTGCGCTCGGGCTCCTGGACATAGCTGGCCCTCCTGTTCGCGGTCGGCTAAGACACCGGTTGGATACCGGGTTGAATACCGTTTGATCGACTGGATGTTCGCGGTCCGCATCCCCGCAGGATGTGTGGCCGCCAGGGGCGGTTCGGGTTCGCCGAACACAGGCTCTCCCCGCCGCGTTCGTCGCGTTCCCTCCAGACCCGTCTGGGTCATGTGTTGCCCGGCACGCGCAGAATCCAAACGGTGACTCTCAAGGGCTACACGAGGGTTGAGCGCGTCAGAATGAGGGTCGGGGCGCCAGAAACGAGAGTTTGGGGCGCCGGAAACGAGGTTGGGGGCGACAGAGCGAAGGTTTGGGGGGCTTGATGAGGGTTGGGGGCGCCAGAAACGAGGTTGAAGGCGCCAGAGCGATGGGTTGGGCGCCCCAGATTTGGATGGGATCGTCCCGCCCGCCCTGCTCAGGGCGTCAGCACCGCGGCGCCGGTGAAGCGTCCCGCGCGGAGATCCCCGAGGGCTCCGTTGGCATCCTCGAGGGGGTAAGCGGTGACCTGGGTCTTGATCGGTACCCGGGGGGCGAGCGCGAGGAACTCCTCCGCGTCGCGGCGGGTGAGGTTGGCGACGGAGCGGATCGTGCGCTCCTCCCAGAGGGCGGCGTAGGGGAAGGAGGGGATATCGCTCATGTGGATCCCCCCGCAGACGACCACCCCCCCGGGGGAGAGCGCGCGCAGGGCGAGGGGCACGAGGGCCCCATCGGGTGCGAACACGATCGCCGCATCGAGGGGTTCGGGCGGGGACTCGGCGGAGGAGCCGGCCCACGCGGCGCCGAGCTCGAGGGCGAACGTCTGGGCGGGGATGTCCCCGGAGCGGGTGAACGCGAACACACGGCGCCCCTGCCAGATGGCGACCTGGGCGAGGATGTGGGCGGCGGCTCCGAACCCGTAGAGGCCGAGGGTGCGCGCGTCGCCGCACATGCGCAGGGCGCGGTAGCCGATCAGCCCCGCGCAGAGCAGGGGGGCGGCCTGAGTGTCGGGGTAGCCGGGGGGGAGTTCGAAGCAGAAGCGCTCGTCGGCGAGCGCGTACTCGGCCATCCCCCCGTCGATGTCGCGCCCCGTGAAGAGCGCGCGAGGACAGAGGTTCTCCCGCCCCGAGCGGCAGTAGGTGCACTCCCCGCAGGTCCACCCCAGCCAGGGCACGCCCACGCGACGCCCGTCGTCGTGAACGGTGGCGACGATCTGATGCCCGAGGATCCGTGGGGGGGAGGCGATGGAGACCTCGCCGTCGAGGAGGTGCAGGTCGGTGCGGCAGACCCCGCAGGCATGCACTCGCAGCAGCAGTTGCCCGGGTGCGGGCTCGGGCACCGGGCGCTCCACCGCCCGCAGCGGGCGGCCGACCTCCTCGAAGATCATCGCGCGCATGGCAGCGACTAGTTTGTCACGTCCGGCGCTTCTTTCTCCTGTGCCGGGAGCAGCCGGTGACGGCGACCTTGGTGCGCTGCTCGATCACGGCGCCGTTCTGTCCTTCGATGGTGGTGGGGATCGTGAGGGTGCGCCCGCAGAAACTGCGCTTCGCCTTCGCCGGCAGATTGGTGGCAAACACCGAGTGGGGACCCTCTGGGAGGCGGCTTTCGAACGAGCTGATCGGCGCATCGGGCACCGTTTCGAACTTCGAGTGGGTGATCCCGCCCCTGATGTTGGTGGCACCTTTGAGGTCGATCGTCACGCCCTGTCCCTGGAGCACGAACACCACTTCCGGGAAGGCCGCACCGCCGTGGGACACAAGATATGCGGGACCGCTCAACGGTACGTTCAGGACGGGCGTGACGGCGGTGGCGGTACCGATGTTCGAGGCTGTCGGGCACCCCGCGGGGTTGGCGTTGAACTGCGCTTCGGTGCACGCGCCGTGGAGCGTGGTCAGACGCGCGGGGAGGGCCTTGGGGAACTGCAGATCGACCCGGCGGATGTTCGCTTCACCGGGCTTCTGGGTGACCTTCACGAGCAGGCTGGCCCCGTTCGTTTTGCTGGTTGTGCCCTGGGTTGAGGCGTGAAGGGAGGGTTTGAAGGGCAGCGTGGCGCAGCCGGTGACCGCGAAGGGACTCGACACCGCTGCGCTCGCGCCCTGGGCCGCGGTGATCGTGGCGGCGATCGTCTGCGAGTCGCAGTTGGTGGGGTTGAACATGAACCCTTCCCTGTCGATCGTTACAGCGATCGTTTTCAGGCGGAAGGGGACGCCGTCGACGCTCTGCGGGAGCGGGTCGCTGTTGACGGTGAGCTGCGCGGTGTGGGGGTTGACGGAGATCGTGGAGCGCACGATCACATCCCCGAGGTTGAACGGCCCGGCCTGGGCGGGCACCGCGATCGAGAGGCCGAACGGGGCGCCCCGGTAGGGGCCGGTTAGGTAGACGGGCCCCGAAAGCCAGTCGGGCTCCGAGCCGACGCCCGAGGCGACGGTTGCGGTGCCGATACGCGACGTATTTGGGCAGGTGCCCGCCTGTGCCTGCGGTTCGCCGCAGAGGGTCACCTTCGAGAGCATCCCCTCGAGGCCTGCGGGAGTCGTGAGCGACACGCCTCCGAGATCCTGTTCGCCGTCCTGGCGGGTGAGCTGCAGCGTGAACGGGCTGTAACCGCCGGCGATCGGCGTGACGGTGCCCGCCTGGAAGCCCGGCTTGAACGGCATTGGGCTCGGGCAGCCGTTCACGGTGAACGAGGAGGATGGCATGGCGTTCGGCCCCGAAGCGGGGGCGCTCCACGGTTCCAGTTCGCTTGTGGCGCTCGCCGCTCCACAGCTCTGGGGGTTGGCGAGCGGCGCGCGCTGCCCACCGGTGAACGTCAGCCTCAACTCTTCGAAGGGCAGCTGGGGGTTGTTCTCGAATTTCGCGCGCAACTGACCAGGCGCGAGGCCGGTTTCGCGGCTGTGGGCTCCGTAGCCGCCCGCTTCGACGGTGCCCGCGAGCTTCACGATGACCCCCGAGCCGGCGGCTTCGATGTAGAGCCCGAAGACCTTGCCTTCTTCGGCGGCCGCTTCGGTACACGCGGGCTGGTCCGCGCCCCCGCACTGGGGCTGCGCGAGGAACACGTGGCCTTCGAGCGGGCCGGGGAGCAGCGGCGTCTCGATCTTCACGGTCCCAAGCCGCGAGTTTTCCGGGCAGTGGCCGGGCGAGGCGTGGGACATCCCGTCGTCGTAGGGGCTCCCGTTGCCGCCGGGGTGGCCTTCTCCGAGCTCGGTCCCGAGCAGGTCGATCTGAGCCGGTGTGCAGCCCGCCAGCGCGTCGGGCCCGCTTGCCGCGGAGGGCGACACCGACACGCCCGGGGGCATCGTGACTGTGGCGTTCTCGAGCTCGGGTGTGGCGAGTTCGCCGAACACGTTTGGGGCCTGGGGGAGTTTCAGGGCGACTTCGTAGCCCGACGGCGTGTCGGCCTGCGTGGTTTCCGGTTCGACCACGATGCTCGGGTCGAAGGCTGCAGCGCCCTGGAGCAGGTTGCAGCCGGTTATTTCGGGATAGGCCGTCGCTTCGGCGCTCGCGGAACTGCCTTCCCAGGAGGTCACTTCTGTGCTGGTGCTCGCAGGCTCGCTTGAACAACGCGTCGGGTTCGTCACGAACGCCGCCGAGCCACCCGTGCCATTCTCCGCGCCGGGGTTGCCGAAGATCGCCAGCTGGATGCTTTCGACGTCCAGCTGTGAGGTCCGTATTGCTCCCGGCGTTGCGACTCGCAACCGGTAGCCGGAGGCGCCGGGCACCACACTTGCGTACAGGAAGATCGGCTGACCCAGCCCCCCGTTGAACCCGAACTCCGCGGGATAGCCGTGGCTGGGCACCACATTATAGACCGGGTAGGGTTCCGGATGTTCTCCTCCATCCCACACAAGCCTGACCGCCCCCACAATGCTCGCGGCGGGACATGCGGTCCGATAGTGACCGCTTCCCAGGGTGCCTTCCGAGTCGGTCAGATCGACCTCTGGGCATCGTTCCGTGGCCAGCGGGTCACCGACGAAGCCCAGCGGGAGATCGACGGCGACGTCCTTCGCTTCCTGTGCCACGTGAGTCCGGTTCCCGGTGAGCACGGTATTCAGGTCGATCGTCGTCGTCACGCCGTAGGGGTGATCGCCGGCCTGTGCATCGGGTGCCCCATCCAGGCCGTTGGCTTCGAGTGCGAACCCCGCGATGCCGAATGGCGCCGGTCCCACGTTCACGGGGTTCGACGCGCTCGTCGAGGCTTTCCGCGCGCCACCGCCCGAGACAGTCGCTTCGTTGACCAAGGGACCCGTGAGCGAGGACGATGCTACCGCTACCAGGATCTCGACCAGCAGCTCGTGGCCGGCGGGCACCGGTCCGGGATACGTGCACTTCAGTTCCGTCAGCGAGCATTCGCCCTCATTTTTCGACTGCGGTTCGGTCACTTCCATTGCGACTGGCACGAGTCCCCCGGGCAGTCTGTCCGCGATTGTGACTTCGCCTTCAGAGGGGTGGCCCCCGATGTTGATGGCGGTCAGCGCGAAATGGTCGTGCGCTTCCGGTTTTTGGAGAACTTGCTGAGCGACGGTGCCTTCCACCGCGCCATTCTCCAACTCGTTTTCCGTTGCCGCCAAACCGCCCGGCGAGCTGCCGCTCCACGTGCCGACCCAGGTGATCCTGTATGGGCTCGCGCCGCCGGGGCCACCGCTAACCGTGACGTTGCCCTGGGCTTTCATCTGTGGCACCGCTTCCAGAGCTACCCGCAGTTCTTCGGCGCTCGCGTTCCACTCGATCGGCGCCGTCGGAGAGTTTAAGCCGATATTCGTCGCCCACAGCTCATACGTGCCGCTCGTCGCGCTGATGGCAAGTTCTTCCTCTTTATCCTGGGTATCGGTGGCGCTGAAGTTGGTCGGCTCGGCGAGCGAGCCGATCGACCAGGCCGCGGCCGGCGCCGCAGTGGCCGCGGGCGTCGCAGCGACCCCCGACGCGACACACATGAACATGGCCGCCACACATGCGGGCACCGCCATCGACCGAGTCATCGCCGCTCCCCGCTTTTCTCGTTGGCCGGCCCTGCGGCCTTCCCGCGTCTTCCGCGCACCTTGGCGGCGTCGGACTTTTCACCGTCTCTTCCTCTCGCGCGGGCTTCGCAACCGGTTCGCAGCCGCCTGTTGCGTCTTGCTCTGCACGCCTTTAGGGCCTTGGCGAGCTTCTGTGCTCTGGTCAAAGGCTTCGGCGTCGTCGTTTCGGGCTTTGACGCCGGGGGGGCAAGGTTGTCGCCGCCTGCCTGATTCACGCTTGCGGGCAGCTGCAGCTGGGATGTTGTGCCCGAGGGTCCGCGGCACGTTTCGCCTGTACAGCCAGGTTCGAGCGTGGGCACGGGGAAGCCGCCTTCTTCGCGTGCGTCGTAAAGCGCCACCTGTGTTTCGCCGTCCTGCGGCACGAGCGGCTCGGCGCTCAGGAAGAACGCATCCCCCGCGGACGGGTCGATACCAAAGAGCGCCACGGTCGGTTCGTGCCCATTCAACGATGCGTCGTGGCCGCCGGAGACGAGGTACACGTCACCTTCACGGTACTCGTAGACGTTGGTGGTGCCCCTTTCCGCCTGCAGGGCGAGGCCGGCCTCGCTGGTGAAGAACACCCTGGAGCCATCTTCGGAGACCGCCAGGCCACCTTGCGGGGCGGTCGGAAGATCCACTCCGGTAAACGACTGCACGGGAATCCGCGGCGCGTCCTGGAACGTTTCGACGCTACCGCTGAACGGCCCGCCCTGGCCGATCGAGACCCGTGTCAGCGATTCCTCGCTGGCGTTGTACTCGAAGAGCTGCGGAACCTTGCTTGTATCCCCGGTGGTCAGGGCCGCTGAGCTGAGGAACACCAGGAAATTCCCGTCGCGCGTCGCCTGAGCAGGACGGCGGTCCGCCGCCTGCCACACACTTTCATCATCCGTCAGCGTGCCGGAAAGACCTCTCGTGCCCCTCGTATGTTCGATGAAGGTACGTTCCTGTTCGGCGGCTTCTTCGAGAAGTTCCAGGGCGCGTTCAATTTCAATTTCGCCGCTTTCAAACCGGCGGATAATTTCGGCTTCGTCGTACTTGTATGTTGCTATCGCCTGTTCTTTGATACTCGTTTCTTCCTTTTCTTCGGCAGCTTTGATAGTCGATTCTTCCGATTCTTCCGGGGACGTCAGTAGTTTCGACGCGGGGGTGGTCAGCAGCTTGGCGACGAACACGGTGTGGTGGGCGTTTGGGTGAGCCGGGTCGGGCTCGTACACATAGAGGTTGTCAGCGCCCTGTTCGGGGACGTGTTTTTCGCTGTTTTCGGGCGCGAGCACACCCTTCGCAACGAAGTAGACCCGTTCGCCATTCTCCGAGACACGCACCACGCCCTGGACTTCGGGATCGCCCGACCCGCTGGAAACGAGCGAAATCTTACCGTTCGGTTGCTGGGTGCTCGCCGGCGGTCCGTCGAGGTCGTACTCGTAGAGATTCATTCCTTCCTGACCAGCCAGCAGCCTCTGTCCGGTCATAAATAAGACCTTTTCGCCGTTCTGCGAAGCGCCCTGGAAGGTCGCACTCTCGAGTTCTGTGGTTGTGTTGCACGCTTCGCAGTCGATACTGGATGGCTCTGAGATCTTGACCGTCGCGGCACCTGCGATCCGAGCGTAGAGTTCGTTCACCGGCGGGCTCCCACCGCACTCCAGAGCGGTAAAGAACACGGATTCCCCGCTTTCGGAGACCGCGTTGTATGCCGAGCCACCGGCGCCCGAGCCGAGCTCCGTGCCACAGTCGCTGATCAGCTGCGCTTCGGTGTCGTTTTTGAGCGGCGCGTCATTACTGACTCCAACCAATGTCGGTTCGGCGTCTGGGACGCCGGCGTACACATACTCGTAAAGAGAGTGCGCTTCCGGTTTGGTGCTATCGCCGGGCCACAGGTTGCTGTGGCCGCCGTGGTTCGCTCGCTCGTTTGCACCAGATGCTTCGATCTGGAACAACGAGTGGCTGAGGTCGCTCGACGCGCCAGCGAAGTCGAGCTCTTCACTGACCAGGCCAAGTTCATCATCTGCGACTCCGGGCGCAGTCCCGGGGCCGACCAGGAGAAATGATCCGTCACTGGTGCGAAGATAGATGTCTTCATTGAAGAGCAGGTTGGTTGGAGCGGCTCCCCACAGGGTGGTGTCGAAGTCTTCAGCGCTTACAGCCATCAGCGCGCTGTGCGGGTACTGGCTCGCGGGTGGGGTCAGCACCGTTGGCTGCCAGCCCGCTCCACTGCGCGTGAGCTCGTAGGCCACGGCGCCTGGATTCCTATTGCCGTCCCACCAATAGTTGCCGGCACCAGCGAACGCCCCACCAGCTCCGGCGATCACATGCGAACCATCCACAGAGATCGCGGCTACCGCCTGCAGTACGACCCCCCCCTCTTTGTAGGGCGGGGTTACAAGCTCATATGCCCGACAGTCCGGCAGATATGTGCGAAAGCCGGCAGAGGCTTCCGTTTCCGCCCCGCACCGTGCCTCGCTTGCATCCCCGGCGGCCATCGCAGCCGCTGGCATAACCTGCACATCGATCCCCATGATGAAAGCGACAACGAGTGCCACCGTCAGACCAAACGCTCCTGCCGACTTCGCTCTTCCCATTGCTCTACTCTCCGTTTGCTCGCTGACGTTTAGACTGCCTCCGGCTCGTACGGCAAAAGCCGCAGTGGGGCCGCACACTTGTGCGCGCGACCCCACTCGACGGTTGTGCGGGCTACCTATTGACGGTTATATTGCCCATCCGAATTTTTCAGCTGGGTTTGTTTCGACCTTTGCCAGACCTACCTCTTCGGCAGCGGCACTGTCCGCTTCCAGTTTGCACGTAATTGCTTTGAAGGCCGCCGGTATCGGTTCCCATAGCTCGGCTTTTTCGATGAAGGGTTCAGGAAAGTTCAGGGCACCTTCGACCCCGGATTCACCTGATTTCGTTGATCTAAATGAAGTGCCGCTGATTTCGCCAACCTGGGCCAGGACACCGCATTTCCTTTTTTTGCCGTTGATTTCAATTTCCGTACCTATTGCATTGACCCTGATTTTCTGATTTTTGAGGAGAGCACAGTTGGTACCTGTGAGTTCGAATTCCACATAAAGGTTTGGGTTAGCCGCTTCGCCTTCGGGTGCAAACGCATCCAACGAGGCTTCTTCGCTTCCTGCTTTTTCGTTTGGATACGCGAGTACCGTGAGAGCACCTACTATCACTTCACCGGCATTTGTTGCGGCTATTGGTTTGAGGCCTTTTGCACCACATTCTGCCACCGTTTTACCTGCGATGGAACATTCCGTAAATATAATCTTCGTGCTGTCTGTTCCGGGGTTACCACCTATGAGCAATCCGGTGTTTGTGACTTTTTTACATTCTATTTTTACTGCGCCGTTGAGCTTGAAGGTCGCCGAGACATTGACCGACTTGGTCGCTCTCGTTTCCCCCGCGAGCAGCTTCGTGGAGAATTCACCGTTGGCTTCCGCTTCAGTACATGTAGAATTTTTGAACGAGCCAGTTTTGGCGACCACCACTTTATGGCATGCGATCCGCCATTCTGGTCCTCCCACTGCCTGCGAGGCCGTCGCCACAAGCGAGCTGAACGCCAGCATTGCGACAGTAGCGGCCAATAGGACTCCTACTCTATTTGCCTGCATTTAGTATGCTCCTTGTGTTGTGCTTGGCCCTGGGGTGCCATTGGGATAGCGAAAGCGGCGCTCCGGGGCCGATTGGTCTCTGCTCCCCTGCTCCGGCACGCAGAGTGAACATTCGCCCGCAGGGTTCCGTCGCTGCGCTACCGCAGTGACTCGTCCGTGAGGCGTAGGGGGCCTGCTCGCGTGCTGCGCGGACAGGCCTGCCGGAGAAGTATGTATTTAGGTGATGCTCTGACTCCCTGCAATCGACTCGGATGACCTCGCCCCTCTGCGGGGCCCCATTTTGGGGGAAGGCCGACAGTCGACTGGGTCACCGTAGCGTCGAGAGCGATCCTATGTGAGCGGCTACTGGCCGGCTCGTATCACTGAGTATCCCACCTTGCGATCCCAAATGTCAAGGGGTCTGACAAGTTAGAATAAGCGGCATTCGTTCGGTACAAGCGTAAAACACCGCAAAATGCGAATGATCAGTACGCGATCCCCCGTAAATGCGGGATTAGCGCCCTCAATATCAAAGATAAAATTTAGCTAAAGAAACTGGGTTGTCTCTGGGGGCCTTGGGAGGCGGGCCGTGGTCTCGCGGCGTACCGGGCTCTTGCGCGCTCTGCTTTGGCTGGCTCTGCCTCGCGTGGCTTTCGCCTCGTACATGGGTGTCTGGCCGTGCCGGCCACGCACGGGCGTCTGTGGGTTGGGTCGCTTTGGGGTTGGGGCGCTTTGCGTGCTCAGGGGCTCCTCGCTGACGTGGCCCGCGCTCCCCCAGCGACTTGCGCGCATCACCCGAAGAACAGCTCCGCGGTCTCGTACAGCGCGGGGTCGAGCAGCTTGGGCTCGCGCAGGGCCTGGGCGAGGGGGACCTCGACGATCGCGGTCCCCTGGAGGGCGACCATCACACCGAAGCGCCCCCCCGCGACGGCGTGCATCGCGGCGACCCCGAAGCGGGTGGCGAGCACGCGGTCGAAGGCCACCGGGGTTCCCCCTCGCTGGACGTGGCCGAGGATCGTGACGCGGGTCTCGAAGCCGGTGCGCCGCTCGATCTCGCGTTCCAGCGCGACCCCGATCCCGCCCAGGCGGGCGTGGCCGAAGGCGTCGGTGGGGGCGCCCCGGACTACATCGGTGGCGGCGCCCCGGACTACATCGGTGCCCCGCACCGTCTCCAGGGTCCCCTCCCGTGGGGTGGCACCCTCGGCCACGACCACGATCGAGAAGTCCCGGCCCCGCTCGTGGCGGCTGCGGATGTGGGCGCAGACCTCCTCGATGTCGAACGGGCGCTCGGGCACGAGGATCGCGTCGGCGCCCCCCGCGAGGCCCGCGTGGGTGGCGATCCATCCTGCGTGGCGGCCCATCACCTCGACCACCATCACGCGGTTGTGGGACTCCGCGGTGGTGTGGAGGCGGTCGATCGCGTCGGTCACGATCTGCACCGCAGTCTGGAAGCCGAACGTCACGTCGGTGGCGCCGAGGTCGTTGTCGATCGTCTTCGGGACTCCCACGATCGCGACGCCCTCGCGGTGCAGGCGCAGCGCGACGCCGAGCGTATCCTCCCCGCCGATCGGGATCAGCGCGTCCACGTCACGGTTCTCGAGCGTCTCGCGCACCGCATCGAGGCCCCCTTGCCCCGCGGCGAACGGGTTCGTGCGCGAGGTCCCCAGGATCGTGCCCCCCCGTGGCAGGATCCCCACCGTGCTGTGCAGCGTCAGCTCGGTCGCGTCGTCCGCGAGCACCCCCGCCCACCCGTGGCGGAACCCCACGAAGCTGTGCTCGCCGTGGGCCAAGCCGCTGCGCACCACCGCGCGGATCACCGCGTTCAGCCCCGGACAGTCCCCGCCGCCGGTCAACAGTCCCACGCGCGCCATATCGCTACAGAGTAGGCGTCCACACACCCCCACGTTTACGGGAGGGATCTTTTGAGATCGTCCGCGCGGGTCGGCCGTGGCGCCACGCTGGTGGGCGTGGGGCTTCCTGCCCCACGACAGCGGCACGCCACCCTCAACGGGCGAGGCCGGCTCACCTTGGGGCGGGACAGACTCTTGGCGTGACGAGCGCGAGGGTTCCCGCGATCCTGAAAGGGCCGATGCGGCTGCTGATGGCCCCCGCGGGGCCGATCGCCGCGTGGCTCGAACGCCTGGTGGCGATCCAGGCCGTGGATCGCGGGGTCGCCCTCGGGGCGCTCGCGTTCAGCGCGCTGTTTCCGTTGATGATCGTGTACGCCTCGCTCATCCCGCTGGTGGACGCGCGCAACTTCTCCGATCAAATCATCCACCAGCTCAACCTCACCGGGTCCGCCGCGCAGAGCGTGCGTGCCGCGCTCGCCCCCACCACCGGGGTGCAGAACTCGATCACCGCGATCGGGGTGCTGCTCGTGGTGTTCTCCTCGCTCTCCCTCGCCCGCGGGCTGCAGCGGCTGTACGAGCTCTCCTACCGGATCCCCTCCCTCGGGATCAGGGGAACGCCGTGGCACCTGTTGTGGATCGCGCTGATCCCCCTCTATCTGAGCCTGCGTCCCCTGGTGGCGGGGGTGGGCGGTGGCTGGTGGCGCCTGGCGGGCTCGCTGCTGCTGGGTGCGCTCGCGTGGTTGATCACCCCCTACGTGCTGCTCGCGCGGCGGATGCACTGGCGGCGCCTCCTGCCCGGCGCGGCGTTGACCGGGGTGAGCATGACCGCCTTCAGCGGCTTCTCACTGGTGTACCTACCCCACTCCGTCAGCTCCTCCGCGCGCAAGTTCGGCGCGATCGGCGTCGCCTTCGCGATGCTCAGCTGGCTCGTGCTCGCCGGGTTCGTCGTCGTCGGCAGTGCCGCCGCGGGGGCCGTTACGCTGGATCGCTTGGAGGCACGGGCGTGAGCGCCGAGAGCACCAATACCCCGGATATCCCGGCTTCCCCGGCTTCCCCTGCTTCCCCGGCTTCCCCTGCTTCCCCGGCTTCCCCTGCTTCCCCGGCCGCCCACCACCGCGGGCTGATCGGGCCTCGCATCCTCGTGGTGGTCGCCAGCGTGCTGATCGTGCTCGCGATCATCGCCACCTGGATTCGCGCCCAGATCATCGACACCGACGGGTGGACCCAGACCAGTGTCGCGCTGCTGCAGAACGAAAAGGTCCGTGAAGTCGTCGCCAGCGAGATCTCCGAACGCGTACTCAGCGCCGTCAACCTCCAGAACCTCGCCACCGAAAAGCTCCCCAAAGAACTCGCCCCCCTCGCGCCCGCGATCTCCACCGCCGCCGCCCAGCTCGTGCCCAAAGCGGTTGAACGCGCGCTCGCCCTGCCCCAGGTGCAGGAACTGTGGGCGCACGCCAACAAGCTCACCCACGCGCGCGTGATCGAACTCCTCAACGGGGGCGGGCGCACCCTCTCCACCCAGGGGGGGGTCGTCTCCATCAACCTCGAAGACGTGGTCGACCGGATCGGCTCGCGCCTCGGCGTCGGCTCGAACATCGGCGAAAAACTACCCGCCAACCACCGCACCGTCGTGCTGATGCGCTCCAACCAGTTGCGCGCCGCCCAGGACGGCGTCAAGGGGCTGCGCGACCTCAGCTTCATCCTGCCCCTGCTCGTCGTGCTCATGTACATCGGTGCGCTCGCCCTCGCCGCCGGGGAGCGTCGGCGGATCCTGATCGAGATCGGTGTCGGGATCCTCGTCGGCGCGCTCTGCGCGCTTGTCTTGCGCCGCTGGGTCGAGTCCTACGTAGTCAACAGCGTCGTCCAGAACGAAGGGGTCCGCCCCGCGATGCGCGAAGTGCTCGCGATCGCCACCGCCGGCTGGCGCAGCCGCGCGCTGTGGCTGTTGATCACCGGTGTGATCGTGATCTTCGCCGGGTGGCTCGCCGGGCCGATGCGCTGGGCGGTCAAGCTCCGGGAATTAGTGGCCGAACCGCTGGAGCACCACCCCGCGTGGTTCGCCGGCGGCGCCGCCGCGCTCGTGCTGATCATCGCCTCGCTCGGACCCGATCGCACCCCCGGGCAGGCCATCCCCCTGCTGATCGAGCTCGTGCTCGTCGTCATTGGCGTGCTCGCCCTGCGCCGCCAGATCGAGGGCGAGGTCGCCGCCGGGGGGATCGGGAAGGCGCCCGTGGGAGTTGGGAAGGCGCCCGTGGGAGTGGGGGAGGGCTGAGAGGCGGAGTGGACCCGCGAGAGTGGGCCCGTTGCGAGGAGCGTGGGGGGAGTGCCGGTGCGGCGAGCGGGGAGGCTGCGAGCGGGGAGGCTGCGAGCGGGGAGGCTGCGAGCGGGGAGGCTGCTACATCCCCGTCTCGGCAGTGACCCTGCCGCTCGAGATCGCCTGCTGTAGCGCCGCGTAGTCGCGTTCGTTCTGGTCCGCGTAGGTCTCCGCGAAGCGCTCGATCGCGCGGTCGAATGTGTCTCCCCCCCGAGGTAGCTCGCGATCGCGATGCAGTCGCCCGAGCGCGCGTGTGCGCGCGCCAGGGTCCAGCCGCACATCCGCCCGTAGATCGCCAGCCCCGAGGGCTCCATCGCGCCCACATCCGCCGAGCTCTTCCAGTCCCACAGCTGGCGCACGTAGAAGTCGCGTGTCTCCCCGTCGATCCCCGTGGTGCGCAACCAGCCGAGCATGATGTCGCTGGAGGCCTGCATCAGCCGCTGGCCCTCCACCACGCGGCGGCCGTGGTGGGCGAACTCGCTCTTGCCCAGGAACGGCTCCAGCACCGAGGGCTGCGCCTCCTTGCACTGCAGGAACAGCGGGTCCTCGTTGTCGCGGCCCAGCATCAGCACCACCCACGCGCGCGTGCCCACGCTGCCCACCCCCACCACTTTGCGCGCCAGGTCCACGTAGCGGTAGTGCTCCAGCAGCTGCTTGCGGTCGCCCTGCAAGCTCGCCCGGTAGGCGCGCAGGAGGTTGTGCATCCCCTCATGAAATTCTTTCGCCTGCATCCCTGGCAGCAGGTCCTCGACACGCATCAACAGGGGCGGGTCGCTGATGATCTGGGGCGTGCCATCCACCGTGTGCGCGAGCCGCGAGAAGGCGCGCGTGTTGTCCTTCGTCCTGGCCTTCGCGGCGGTTTTGCGCAACGTCTTGAGCTGCTGCGCGCTCGCCTGCGCTTCGAACTGCGCAAGCAGGCTTTCCCGATCCAGGCGCGCGTACCAGATGTCGAGGTTGTGCATCTCCGCGAAGCGGCGCATCCCAGCGCGGTACTCCTCCGCCGCCGCCCGCACAGTCTCCCCGCGCTGCTTTTGGGAGAACCCGCGCTCGCGACCCGCGATCGCGATGCTCGCCGCCAGGCGCTTGACGTCCCACTCCCACGGGCCCGGGAGCGTCTCGTCGAAGTCGTTGACGTCGAACACCAGATCCCGCTCCGGCGAGGCGAAGCCGCCGAAGTTCGACAGGTGCGCGTCCCCGCACAGCTGCGCCGTGAAGCCCGAGCGCGCCGTGCGCGACAGATCCGAGGCCATGATGTACGCCGCGCCGCGGAAGAACGCGAACGCCGAGGCCACCATCCGCCCGTAACGGATCGGGACCAGCTCCGGCACCCGCGAGGTCGCCTGCTCCTCCAGCAGCGCGATCGGGTCCGGGCGCTCCGCCCACGACTCCCACTCCGCGTGGCGCGAGCGCGGCGATTCCACGCGCGCCGCTTTGCCCCGCGCGCGGCGCTCATCCGGGCTCAGGTGTGGGATCTTCGGCGCGGCGCTCGTAGCGCGCCGCCGCGGGCGGATCGCCGCGCCCGTCCCGCTCTTGCCGGCCTCCCCCGCGCTCTCATCAGCCTCAGCACTTGTCATACCACTGCCAACCATGGACCGCGGGTGGGTGAGCCCACATCACTCCCCGTGGGTGAGACCGCCCTCTCCCGAAGGGGTGCTGGGCATGTGCCCGGGCCGTGTGCTCGCCTCACGCCGCTCTAGGAGACGCCCTCCGCGGACGCGCCAACCGGCTGGGCGGAGGCCGCCGCCCCCCGCGCGCTGTCCTGCGCGTGGTACTCATCCAGCAGCCGCACCTCATCGCTGTGCTTGGGGAAGCGGAAGAACACCAGCGCCGCCCCCAGCAGGATCGCGACGATCCCCGCGGTGTACGCCCGCTGGTCGCCCGCGAGGAACGAGGACTTCGCGCCCGCGATGATCTGGTTCGCGTACGCCGGGTAGTGCTGCGCCGCGTCCGCCGCGCTCGAGAACGACTTCTCCAGTTCGTTTTCCAGGCCGCTCGTGATCCGCGCCCTGTTTGGGGCGGCCGCGATCGCGGAGGCCACCGCCGCCGCGTAGCCCGCCGTCAGCAGCGCTCCCAGGATCGACTGCATGATCGCCCCGCCCAGGTCGCGCTGCAGGTCCGCCGTGCCCGACGCCATCCCCGCGCGGTCCACCGGCACCGAGCCCGTCAGCGAGTGCGACGCCGGGGTGCCCGCGAAGCCCACCCCCGCGCCGATCAGCGCGTAGCCCAGGCCCACCTTCCAGTACGCGATGTGGTCCTTCCACAACAGCAGCATCGTCAGGAACCCCAGCAGGCAGAACACGTAGCCGATCAGCAGTGTCACCCGCGCCCCGTACGCGTCGACGAGCTTCGCCGAGCGCGGCGCGATCAGCACCATCATCACCGCCGCCGGGATGATCGCCAGGCCCGCGTCGAGCGTCGAGTAGCCCAGCACGTTCTGCAGGAACTGCTGGCCGATGAACATCGCCCCCATCAGTGTCCCGAACACGATGATCCCCGCCAGCGCCGCCACCCAGAAGACCCTCCGGCTCGCCACCTTCAGGTCGTACAGCGGCGCCCGCGCGCGGCGCTGGCGGATCACGAACGCCGCGCCCGCCGCCAGCGCGATCACTCCCAGGCCGATCGCCAGCGTGCCCTTTTCCGGCACCGGCGCGAAGTTGATGCCCAGCACCAGCGCCGCCACCAGCACCACCGAGAGGATCCCCCCCAGGTTGTCCACTGGGTCCGTCGTCTCGTTCACGTGCGCCGGCACGAAGCGCCACGCCATCGCGAACGCCACCACCGCCAGCGGCAGCGTGATGAAGAACACCGAGCCCCAGTCGAAGTGCTCCAGCAGCGCGCCCGAGAGCAGCGGGCCCAGCGAGGAGATCGCTCCCCCCAGGCCCGACCACAACGCGATCGAGCGCGTGCGCGCCGGCCCCGACCACAGCGCCGTCACCAGCGCCAGCGTCGTCGGGAACGCCATCCCCGCCGAGAGGCCCCCGAGCAGGCGCGCCGCGACCAGCACCTCGATCGAGGGCGCGAACGCCGCCAGTAGGCAGGCCGGGATCGACAGCCCCATCCCCAGCAGCAGCATCAGCTTGCGCCCGTAGCGGTCCCCCACCGCGCCCAGGTAGAGGACCGACGCCGCGAGGCCCAGCGAGTAGCCCACCGCAACCAGGTCGAGCGCCGTCTGGCTCGCGTTGAACGCCCGCCCGATCGACGGCAGCGCCACGTTCGCCACCGCCAGGTTCAGGTTCGCCACCGCCGCCACCAGGATCAGCGCTGTGAGGACCAGCGCTCCGCGCTCCGGCGATGAGGAGGCCTCCTCCTGCGCCGGCGCCCCGGCGGATCGCCCAGCGGCCGGCGGGCGGCTCGGGGCCGTCGATAGTTCCGCGCCCGGGAGGGCTCCTGCGTCAGCCATTCCGCTTGACCCTCTCGCGCGTGGGGGTGGGGGCACCTCGCCCGGATCGGATGATTTGCGTGACCATCGTCGGCGTAGCGAGGGTAATCGACAAAGGGAAAGGTGATTTGATACCCATCCCTCCCGGGCCTGCCCTCCCCCCAGCCAATTTCATCCGGATCAGGCGATATGCGCTCACCCCCCCGGCCGGGAGATTCGCTAGGAACCCGTTTCCAGATTCCCACCGACAGGAGAACGGGTACCGATATGAGCGCAACCGCCACACCAGCCACAGGCGCCGCCGCCCCCCGCGGCGGCTCCAGCGCGGCCCCGCCCGCCGACGTGTTCGTCGTGTTCGGCATCACCGGCGACCTCGCCAAGGTGATGACCTTCCGCTCGCTCTACCGCCTGGAGCAGCGGGGGCTCTTGAACTGCCCCATCGTCGGGGTCGCCGGCGACGACTGGACGCTCGAGCATTTGCGCACCCACGCCCGCGAATGCATCGCCGGGACCGGCGAGACCGTCGAGGACGCCGTCTTCGAGCGCTTCGCCGCGCGCCTCTCCTACGTCAGCGGCGACTTCACCAACGCCGCCACCTACGAGCGCCTGACCGCCGCGGTGGGCGCTGCGCGCAGCCCCGTCTTCTACCTCGAGATCCCCCCCTTCCTGTTCGGGGCCGTGATCGGGCAGCTCGCCGCCGCCGGCCTCACCAAGGGCGCGCGCGTCGTCGTCGAGAAGCCCTTCGGCCACGATCGCGCCTCCGCGCGCGCCCTCGCCGCGGAAGTCCACCAGTACATCGATGAGTCCCAGCTCTACCGAATCGATCACTTCCTCGGCAAGATGGGCACCGACGAGTTCCTCTACCTGCGCTTCGCCAACACCATGATCGAGCCGATCTGGAACCGCAACCACATCGCCTGCGTGCAGATCACGATGGCCGAGAGCTTCGGCGTCGAGGACCGCGGGCACTTCTACGACCCCGTCGGCGCCGTCCGCGACGTGGTCGTCAACCACCTCATGCAGGTCGTCGCCGTCGCCGCGATGGAGGCCCCCGCGGGCGACGACGCCGAAACCGTCAAGGACGCCAAGTACGCCGTCTTCCGCTCCACCGCCGACACCGACCCCGCTCACTACGTGCGCGGGCAGTACGACGGCTACCTCGACATCGACGGCGTCGCCAAGGACTCCACCACCGAGACCTACGCCGCCATGCGCCTGGAGATCGACAACTGGCGCTGGTCCGGCGTGCCCTGGTTCATCCGCACCGGCAAGAAGCTCCCCGTCACCCAGACCGAGCTGCGCGTCGTCTTCCGTCACCCCCCGCGCCTCGGGTTCATGGAGCACGGGCACCGCCGCCCCGAACCCAACCAGCTCGTGATCAAGCTCGACCCCACCACCGGCACCCAGGTGATCCTCGACGCCCACCGCGCCGACCGCGGCGGGCCCCAGGCGATCACCCTCGACATGGAGTTCGCACAGGAGGGCGGCGAGGCACCCACCCCCTACGAGGTCCTGCTGCTCGACGCCATGAACGGCGACTCCACCCGCTTCACCCGCCAGGACAGCGTCGAGGAGGCCTGGCGCATCTTCGAACCGCTTCTGAACGCCCCCCCGCCGGTACACCCCTACGCACCCGGCTCGTGGGGTCCGAAGGAGGGGGATCGTCTCCTCGCCGGCTACGGCTCCTGGCACGGACCGTGGGTGGACGCGTGAGCTTGCGCCCTCGTACGGTGGGGGGAGTGCCCTCGGACGGTGGGTGGACGCGTGAGCTTGCGCCCTCAGACCGTGGGTGGCCGCGTGAGCTTGCGCCCTCAGACCGTGGGTGGCCGCGTGAGCTTGCGCCCTCAGACCGTGGGTGGCCGCGTGTCCCCTGCGCGCCGCCACCCGCACGGACGCGGGGCACGGAAGCCCCGCGCCCACTCGCCCCGTGGCCCCGCAGACCCGCGCGGACGATCACAAAATGGCGCCCAAAACCGATCCGACCACCTGGAGGGTGATCGCCACATGAGCGATACCGAGTCTCAGAGCGCCCCTGCGTCCCAGGGGGACACCGCCCCCCAGAGCGCCGCCGCGCCCTCGCCGTTTCCGCCGATCGCCGACTACGCCTTTCTCTCCGACTGCCACACCGGCGCGCTCGTCGCGCCCGACGGGGCGATCGACTGGCTCTGCGTGCCCCGCTTCGACGCCCCCTCGGTGTTCGGCACGCTGCTCGACCGCGAGGCCGGGGCGTTCCGCTTCGGGCCCTTCGGGATCAACGTCCCCACCGCGCGCGTCTACGAGCCCGGGACCAACACCCTGCTGACCACGTGGAACACCCCCAGCGGGTGGGTGATCGTGCGCGACGCCCTCACCCTCGGGCCCCGCCGCGGCGTGGACACCGTCACGCCCCACACCCGGCCCCCCACCGACGAAGACGCCGAGCACCTGCTCGTGCGCGTCGCCCTCTGCCTCGAGGGCGAAGTCGAGGTCGAGCTCACCTGCGAACCCGTCTTCGACTACGGCCGCACCCCCGCGCAGTGGACCGTCACCGAGGACTGCTGCCAGGCCGACGCCTCCGGCGCCGGGCTCACGCTCCGCCTGCACACCGACATGGCCCTCGGCGTCGAGGGCGACTGGGTCCGCGCCCGCCACACCCTCAAGCAGGGCGAGCAGATCTACTGCGCCCTCTCCTGGGCCAGCCAGCTCGAGGGGCCCACCGACGTCGACGACGCCAACGCCCGCCTCGCCACCACCGGACGCTACTGGCGCGAGTGGCTCGGCCGCGCGCGCATGCCCGACCACCGCTGGCGCGAACCGATCCAGCGCTCCGCCCTCGCGATCAAGGGGCTCACCTACATGCCCACCGGCGCCACCGTCGCCGCGCTCACCACCTCGCTGCCCGAGACCCCCGGGGGCGAGCGCAACTGGGACTACCGCTACACCTGGCTGCGCGACTCCACCTTCACCCTCCAGGCGCTGCACTACCTCAACCTCGACTGGGAGGCCGAGGAGTTCATGCAGTTCGTCGCCGACCTCGAGTGCAACGGGGACGGGGGCCTGCAGATCATGTACGGGATCGACGGCCGCCGCGATCTCACCGAGACCACGCGCGAGGACCTCTCCGGCTACGCGGGCGCGAGCCCCGTGCGCGTCGGCAACGGCGCCTTCGACCAGCGCCAGAACGACGTCTTCGGGGCGGCCCTCGACTCGATCTACCTGCACTCCCGCCGCTCCCAGCGCCTCCCCCGCCGCCTCTGGCCGATCGTCGAGGCCCAGGCCGAATGCGCCGCGCGCGTGTGGGGCGAGCCCGACCAGGGCATCTGGGAGGCCCGCGGTGCGCCCCAGCACTACGTCTCCTCCAAGCTCATGTGCTGGGTGGCGATGGACCGCGCCGCCAAGCTCGCCGCGATGCGCGGCGACTCCGAGCGCCAGGAGTCCTGGGGCGCCACCGCGCATGAGATCCGCGCCGACATCCTCGCCCACGGGCTCACCGACAAGGGCGTGCTGCGCCAGCACTACGACACCGACGCCCTCGATGCCTCCACCCTCTTGGGGGCGATCTTCGGTTTCCTGCCCCCCGGTGACGAGCGCCTGCGCGCCTCCGTGCTCGCGATCGCCGACGAACTGACCGAGGACGGTTTCGTGCTGCGCTACCGCACCGAGGAGACCGACGACGGCCTCTCCGGCAAGGAGGGCTCCTTCTTGATCTGCTCCTTCTGGCTCGTCTCCGCGCTCGCGATCGTCGGCGAGGAGCAGCGCGCCCGCGACCTCATGGAACGCCTCCTGCGCGTCGCCTCCCCGCTCGGGCTGTACGCCGAGGAGTTCGACACCACCACCGGCCGCCACCTCGGCAACTTCCCCCAGGCCTTCTCCCACCTCGCCCTGATCGAGGCCGCCTCCCGGATCATCCTCGCCGAGCGGATCGCGGAGATCTCGTGATGGACGCTCCCCCCGCGATCCCCACCGGCGGCGCTCGCGGTGGTGACGCAGGGGCGCGCAGAGCTCTCGGCGCAAGCATCCGCCGCGCCACCGCGGAGGTCGCGTGAGCGACGCCTACGACGTGATCATCATCGGCTCCGGCGCCGGTGGGGGCACGCTCGCGCGCCAGCTCGCGCCCTCGGGCAAGCGCATCCTCCTGCTGGAGCGCGGCGGGTGGCTGACCCGCGAGCCCGCGAACTGGTCCGCCGCGGAGGTCTTCGTCGACAACCGCTACGTCTCCCCCGACACCTGGTACGACGGGGCCGGCAAGCCCTTCCAGCCGCAGGTCCACTACTACGTCGGGGGCGCCACCAAGCTCTACGGCGCCGCGCTCTACCGGATGCGCAAAGAGGACTTCGGCGAGCTGCGCCACCACGGCGGGATCTCCCCCGCGTGGCCGATCCCCTACGAGGCGATGGAGCCCTTCTACACCAAGGCCGAGCAGCTCTACGAGGTGCACGGGGTGCGCGGCGAGGACCCCACCGAACCGCCCGCCAGCGCCCCCTACCCGCACCCCCCCGTCTCCCACGAGCCCCGTATCCAGCAGCTCGCCGAGGCCTTCGCCTCCGCTGGCCTGCACCCCTTCCACGCGCCGTGCGGGGTGATGCTCGACGAGGCCAACCACCCCTACAGCGCGTGCGTGCGCTGCTCCACCTGCGACGGCTTCCCCTGCCTCGTGCACGCCAAGTCAGACGCCGACGTGCTCGGCGTGCGCCCCGCCCTGGAGCACCCCAACGTCACGCTGCTCACCGGCGCCACCGCCGTGCAGCTGCGCACCAACGCCGCCGGGAGCGCCGTCACCGAGGTCGTCGTGGAGCGCAGCCCCGACGGGAGCGCGACGGCCGGCGGGAGCGCCGCGGGAGGCAGCAAGAGTGGGGGAGGGGCATCATCGGCGGCTGGCGTGCGCGAGGTCTACACCGCGGACATCGTCGTCGTCTCCTGCGGCGCCGCCAACACCGCCAAGCTGCTGCTCACCTCCGCCACCGACAAGCACCCCCAGGGTCTCGCCAACGGCTCCGACCAGGTGGGGCGCAACTACATGTTCCACAACAGCCAGGCCGTCCTCGCGATCTCCAAAGAGCCCAACCCCACCGTCTTCCAGAAGACCCTCGGCGTCAACGACTACTACTTCGCCTCCGAGGACTGGGAGTTCCCGATGGGCAACATCCAGATGGTCGGCAAGTCCGTCTCCGCCATGTACCGCGGGGAGAAGCCCCTGATCACCAAACTCGCTCCCTTCGGGCTCTCCCTCGAGGAGGTCGCCGAGCACGCCGTCGACTTCTGGCTCTCCACCGAGGACCTCCCCCACCCCGATAACCGCGTCACGCTCGACCGCGACGGCAACATCACGCTCAGCTACACCTCCTCCAACGACCACGCCCGCGACCGGTTGCTCGAGCAGCTGCGCTCCCTGCTCGGGCACCTCGGGATGCACGAGCACCACCTCATCCCCCGCTGGGCCTACCTCGAGAACAAGATCCCCGTCGCCGGCGTCGCCCACCAGGCCGGGACCTGCCGCTTCGGATCGGACCCCGCGACGTCCGTGCTCGACACCGACTGCCGCGCCCACGAGCTCGACAACCTCTACGTCGTCGACACCAGCTTCTTTCCCTCCATCTCCGCCGTCAACCCCGCGCTCACCGCGATGGCCAACGCCGTGCGCGTGGGGGAGCACTTGCTGGCGCGCTTGGGCGCGCCGGCTGGGTGAAACGCCCCGTCCGGGTCCCCCGTCGCCGGCCGCCCGCGACGATTGGGTGGCGACCTACCTTCGGCGTGGGGGCAGGTCAAAGTGGCGGTACAGGCCGATCGTGACTCCGACCGCGAGAAACAGGTACGCGGTCCAGAAGGGCGCGCCGAGTATTAGGGCGCCGACCATGATCAGGCCCACGACCATCGAGATGGCGAAGTCGTAGCGGTCGAAGTCGGTCATGATGCGATCCTAGCGACGAAGACAATAAACATCAACAGGCCGGCTGCGGCGCCGAACATGAAGCCAAAGCCCATACCGCGGTTGATCAGGTCGGCGCGCACGTCCGCGCGGGTGCGGTCCAACGCCATCAGCGCAGCCAGGAGCCCAGTGCCGAGGGCTGTGCCGCCACCGAGCATGGTCGCCCACGCGAGCAGTCCATTGACTATGGCGCTTCCCAGCGAGGCGTTGGCCTCGCAGAGGATGCGGATGACGGCTATCGCAGACATGCCGGGCACAGTAGGCCCCGCTTGGGACGAAACGCTCGGGCGGGGCTCGCATCGCCTGTGTTTGCAGGCCATGCGGAGCAAAACCTGGCGCGTTTGGCGGCTCGGGTCCTCCGGGTCGCTGTGGCCGCATGTCGTGTTGGGTCTTGACAACTCGTGACGGGTATGGCTATGATGACGGTGTCATGGTCAACCGGTGTTGTTGACCGGCATACATAGGGTCTGGTCGGGTCATCCCGCCCTGTCGTTAACAGTTCAGGGCGCTCGCAGGATGCGGGTATGGGCGAGGGGTCGGGTCACTTCGATGAGGGAGCTTGTTCAGCGTGGTTTCTAGAGGGAGATACATGACGGGGATGTGCGCGACCCCTGCGGGGCGCGTACCTAGATGCGGCAGCAGTCTGCCGCATCTCTCTCTCTCTCTCTCTCTCTTGTGCCCTAAGGGCATCCGCTAGCACTCGTCGTTCGGCGCGTTCGCGCCGCCCCAGGTTCCCGTTTACGGGGGCGGGGGATCGCCTGTCCTGGTTTGGGTTGCCGCAGGGCGCTGTTTCGCCGTGTTGGGGCGTGGTGTGATGGCGCGGCGGGAGCGTCCGGGCGTGGGCGGGGGCGTGGGCGGGGGCGCCGGTGTGGGTATGGCTGCGCGTACTTCTTCGATGCGCGAGCGGCGGCGGCCCGTCGGCCAGCGGCGCCCGGCCGCGCGGACTGCTACCTCGCGGGAGGGTCTGCCGGCGGGGCAGCTTGTGGAGATTCAGCGCTCCCGCTTGCTGGCGGGCGCGGTCGGCGCGATCGACGAGTTCGGTTACGCAAATGCCACGGTCGCGCACATCACCTCGCGTGCGCGTGTATCGCGGCGCACGTTCTACGAGTTGTTCGAGAACCGCGAAGCCTGCCTGTTGGCGCTGATCGAGGACGTCGTTGCGATGCTCGCAGAGGAGATCGCGCAGGCCGGTCTCGCGGGTCTGCCGTGGCGCGAGCGGGTGCGCGGTGGCCTAGCAGTGATCCTGGGGTTCTTCGACCGTGAGCCCGCGCTCGCGCGCGTGTGTGTCGTGCAGGCGTTGCAGGGCGGGCCCGCGGTGCTCGCGCGGCGCGAGGAGGTTCTCGCGCGGTTGGCTGGCGTGCTCGACGAGGGGCGTGGTGAGAGTGCCCGCGCGGGGGAGTGCACGCCCCTTACTGGGGAGGGTTTGGTCGGTGCGGCGTTCGGGATTGTCTACGCGCGGTTGGCGCGTGGGGAGCGGGCGCCGTTGAGCGATCTGCTTGGGGATCTGATGGGCATGATCGTGCTGCCCTACCTCGGTGCTGCGGTCGCGCGGCGTGAGCAGAGGCGGCCCGCGCGCGCGGTGTCATCTGCGTCGGCGCGTAGATCGTCAGGGCTGGCGCTTGCTCACCGTGACCCGTTGCAGGAAGTGCCGATGCGCTTGACGTACCGCACGGCGCGGGTGCTGGAGTGCATCGCCGAGCGTCCCGGGGTCAGCAATCGCGCGGTCGCCGATCACGCGGGGATTTCCGATCAGGGCCAGGTCTCGAAGCTGCTGGCGCGTTTGGAGCGTCTGGCGTTGGTCGCGAATACGGGAGTGGGCCACCAGCGCGGTGAGGCAAACGCATGGACGCTTTCAGAGTTGGGGCACGAGGTCGCGCGCCGCCTGGCGGCGAGCAGTCGTGACGGGAAGCGGGTGGCGTGATGCGAGATGGCGGCCCCGCGGCGGTTCTACATAACACAACGGGGAGTGGTGGCCGGATGGCCGTGCCCTTCAGTCGATCGAGTGGCGGGCTGGGTTGCAGTCGGCCGGGAAAGCGAGATGAGTGATGTTCTCAACGATACGTAAGCGCTTGACCTACACCAATGTCGCGGTGACGTTCGCGTTGGTGTTCGCGATGAGCGGTGGCGCGTACGCCGCGAGCCGGTATGTGATCACCTCGACCAAGCAGATCAAGCCTGGTGTGCTTGCGCAGTTGAAGGGCAAGGCGGGCGCCCAGGGCTCCGCCGGCGCGCAGGGACCGGCCGGTCCGGCGGGGGCTGCCGGTCCGCAGGGCCCGGCGGGCGTGAAAGGCGAAACCGGGGGGACGGGGAAAGAAGGCCCCCAGGGCCCTGAAGGTAAGGAAGGCAAGGCCGGCGCCACCGGCTTCACCAAGACCCTCCCCAAGGGCGCTACCGAGACCGGTGTCTGGTATGCGAGACCATCTTCGGGAAACATAGACACGATTCCGCTCTCGTTCGCGATCCCGCTCGCGCACGAACTCGAAGAAGCAAACGTGCACGTCGCGCCGAACCCTGAATGCCCCGGCAGCGCCGAAGAACCGAAGGCCGAACCGGGCAACCTCTGCGTGTACGTGGCAGAGAGCTTCAACTTCAAACCCGCATACATCGGCAAGCCCTACGGGGTCGGGGTGGGCGCTTTTGGAGCCGGCGCGAGCGGCGCTCTGCTGGCTATAGAAGGCACAGGTGAACCCGCGGTCGGCTATGGCACCTGGGCGGTGACCGGCGAATAGGCAGCCCTTTCCAAATCGCATCGTGCGCCGGCTTCCTTTCTCAACCGCTCGCGAAGCCGGCGCCCCGCGAGACGACCGCATCCGACACACCCCGATCCCGATCCACCTTCACACGCGCACCACCCAGGCGAGAAAGGCACCAAACGTGACTCCCACCAAGCTCCCAACGGAGACGCCGGCAATCAAGAGGGGCATCTTCACCGCGCTTCGTGCTTTGCTCCATCTCCATGGGCGCGGCGCGTCCTCGCGGTCGGCGCAGGGCGGAGCCTCGTGGGTCGGCGCCCGTCACGCAAGCGCCGCTGTGGCCGTAATGGCGGGGGCGCTCATCCTCGTCCCGCCGGCGCTCGCCTCCGGCCCCCCACACATCGGCAAGGAAATCGTTCAGGAAATCCATTCCACCAGGGCTCGTATGGAAGCGATCATAAGTATCGACGAACTCGAAACCGAATGGCAGGTCGCGTATGGACCGAGTCCGAGCGGGCCCTGGACTGTCACGACTGCCGGGACCGAATCGCCCGGCCATAGTCAGGGAGAAATAACAGCCCTGCTCGGCAATGAAAGGGATGCTAGCGGGCCGAACATCGTTCGCCATCTCACCCCCGACACCGCCTATTACGCGCGTTTCTTTGCCAAGAACAAGGCTGGTGAAGCGACCGAAATCGTCCCGTTTCAAACCCTGCCGATCGAAAAGCCTGAAATTCCACAAAATATACAAGGCGGCCGACCTAACGCTTTCTACGGGACGACATTCAGCGGCCGTCCGACCGGGCCTCGCTCCGCCCTTTTCACATCCGGGATCGAGACCAATGGCGCGCGTACGGAATACCAGTTCGAATACTCTCCGGTCGGCACAGGTCTGTGGACCGTGTGCGGCAGCGGCATGCTAACCGTGTCCGAAGACGCCGCTTCGCCCGAATGGAACTGTACAGGTCTCTCCCCCGAAACCACCTACGAAGTTCGCGTCAAAGCGAGCAACGAAAAGGGCATCGTTGAACAGGCCATGTACGGGGGCGTTGGCGGCGACGGTGCATTCAAAACGTTCACGACCCCCTCCGCCAGGCCGGCGGTCGGACCGCCTTCGGTGCGGAACGTGACCGCAACCTCCGCCCACCTCTCCGACACGGTTGCGCCACGCGGCTCCGCGACCCGCTGGCGTTTTGAATCGTCCCTCTCGGAAAAGGGCCCCTGGACCCCGATCCCGGGTTCTGCGGGCGCCATATCCCTGACGCAGGTCGAAGCCTTGGAATCAGAAGAAAGAGGCAGCGTGGACGTCGATGCCGCGTTCTCTGGCCTCGGCCCGGCCACTCACTATTACGTTCGTTTGTTCGCCGAAAACGAATGTGCGGAAGGATGCGGGGAAGGTGAGAGTGTCGTCGAATCCTTCCAAACCACCGGGCCGCCGGCTGCCACCACGTTCGCCACCCATGCTCTCCACGGCGAAACGATGCGTCTGCTCGGCGCCGTCAACCCGGGCAGCGCTGCCACCTCCGCGGAACAGGTGATCTCGCTCGAAGGGCCCCCCACCGGCGGGACCTTCACGCTCACCTTCGACGGCCAGACCACCGTCGCCATCCCATACAACGCCACACCTGGAACGGTCCAGGGTGCGCTCAACGCCCTCTCGACGATCGCGGGCGCCAACGGTGAACCCGAAGGCATTGTCGGAGTCACTGGCCCCAACGGCGGCCCCTACGTTGTCTATTTCGGCGTCACAAGAAGCCAAATCGGAGTGGCCCAGAACCGGCTAGCTGAAAAGAGTCAGCCCCAGATCGAAGCGGACTCGTCGGGTCTCACACCTTCGGGATCGATCGCGGTCACCGTCACCCAGCAGGGCGGTTCGGCGTACGACGCCAGCTACGATTTCGAATACGAACCGGAGACCGAAGGCGTCGCGCCCTTCACGCGGGCGACATCCACGGCACCTGTGGACCTCGGCCCGGGTGACATCTCGAAGGTCGTCTACGCCGATCTCCCGGAGCTGCAGGCTGGGGCAACCTACCGCTACCGGATCGTGGCCACCAACACCTCCCCCGGGAACCCCACCGTGGAAGGCGAAGAACGCGCTCTCACGGTCCCGGTCTCCCAGCACGCTCCCGCCGAACTGTGTCCCAATGAAGCGCTGCGGACCGGTCCTTCCGCGAACCTGCCCGACTGCCGCGCGTATGAGCAGCTGACTCCGGTCGACAAGGAAGGCGCTCAGCAGCCCTTCGGGTATGCCGACCTCAGTGGGGGCCATGCGTACGCCGCCGAAGATGGCGAACAGCTGATGCTCGAAGCCTACGCGGTCAACTGGGGCGCGGGGCCCGATGCCGGCCGCAGCCCCTACTTCTTTGCTCGGACTCCCGAGAGCTGGCGGACGACCGGCGCCGCCACCGAGCCCGAACTCGGGGTCGAAAACTTCAACCCGCAAGTGCTGGCCCCGAACCTCACGGGGGTGGGCTTCGAACAGCTCGTCTACACCAGCCCCACCGTCATTGGGAAGAACGTCGAGTTCAGAGTCGGCCCTCCCGGCGGCCCGTACACGACCGCCGCGGTCGTTCCCCGCAGTCAGGTCGCCCCGCCCGGCCAGCTTTCGCAAGGGGGGTGGGTCGCCGCATCCGCCGGCTTCTCCAAGTTGGTCCTTCAGGTCGAAGACCGCAGGCTGGTCGAACCCGCCACGACGACCAAGACGGGTTTCGATCTCTACGAATACACGGCGGGGTCTCTGCGCCAGGTGAACGTCGGCGTCGGCACCTGCGGCGCGAAGATCGTGCGCGGCCTCGAAGAAGACGGAAGCAGCAGCAGCTCCCACGCCGTTTCCGCGGACGGGTCACGTGTCTTCTTCGAAGCGGTCCCGGGGAGCAACTGCAATGTGGCCGCTCATCTCTACATGCGCGTCGCCGGCGTGGAAACCGTCGACATCGGCGCCTACGAGTTCAAGGGAAGCAATGCGCAGGGAACGAGACTGCTGCTTGAAAACGGCGCGCACGAACTGCTCGGCTATGACACCGAAACGGCCACGACGAAGCCTCCTTCGAGCGCCGAACTGGCGACCGCCGCGGAACTCTCCCAGCTCGGCATCCCTGCCCAGGGGGTCGACCCCGAAGGCGCGCTTTCCCGCCCGCGCTACACCGTCTTCGAAAGTCAGGGGGTCGCCAGCGTCCCCGGTGGAGCATCCAACGTCCCCCAAGTCTATCGCTACGACAGCGTCGAACACGTCGTGGAGTGCATCTCCTGCGCCTCCTCGTTCGACCCCGAACCGCGGCTGGGGGCCTACCTGTCGCTGGATAAAACAAGGCAAACCGTGAACGGCGCGCTGCCGTCCTACGCCGCGTCGTCGGCGAATGGCGACTATGCCTTCTTCAGCACTCCCGCCGCGCTGCTGCCCTCGGACGTCGACGGCGAAATCGCGCCCAAGCCAGATCCCGCCAAAGAAAAAGGCGAATTCTCGGACGACCAGGTTTCTCCTTCCACCGACATATACGAGTGGCGGCGCGACGGCCTGGACGGCTGCGCGCAGGTCCAGGGCTGCCTGGCCCTGATCACCAACGGCCGCGGCGGCTATCTCAACCTGCTGCTGGGGAGCGGCGACGAAGGCCGCGACGTCTTCATCTACACCAGCTCTCGACTGGTGGCGCAGGACCAGGACACCGCGGGGGACATCTACGATGCGCGCGTCGACGGCGGCTTCCAGCCACCACCGCCGGGTCCGGTCGAATGCGAAGGAGCCGCGTGCTCGACGCCCTTGAGCCCCCCTAACGATGTGACGCCGTCGAGCTTCACGTTCGCGGGCGCGGGGAACGCTCTCCAGCCCCCCTCGACGCAGCCTGCCCAGAAAACGAAGAAGCGCAAACCGAAGACGAAGAAGACGAAGAGGCCTGGGAAGAAGAAGGGCATAAAAGCTTCGAAGGTACATGGGAAAGCCAAGAAGTCGGCGAGGAGGAGCAAATGATGAGATCGCGAGCGCTTCCCCTCGTCGCGGTGTGTGCCGTGCTGGCCGGTGTCCTGCCGGCGGCGGCCCTGGCGCAGCCGAGCGACCACCCATTCGAAATCGTTCCCGGCAGCTTCAGCTTCAGCACGCCTTCGAGTCAGGCGGCCGCGCACTCCAACTGGGTTACGGCGTTCGATTTCGCCCACGACTCGGCCGGGCGCACCTACAACGACGTTCGCAACATCGTGGTCAACCTTCCGGCCGGGTTCGTCGGCAACAACACGGCGGTCCCGACGTGCACCACGGCTCAGCTGCTCGGCAGCGCCGGCCGCGACGACCTCGCGACCGAATGCCCGATCGCCAGCCAGGTCGGCCAGATCAAGCTCGAAATCACCCCCGGTGTCGAAGGTGTCAGGACGTTCATCGTCCCCGTCTACAACATGGAAGTCTCGAGCTACGGAGTCGCAGCCGAGCTCGGCTTCAAAACCGTTGCGTTTACCTCGCTGCTGCGGATCGTCGTGCGTCCCGGCGACACGGGTCTCACGGTCACGACGCCGAATATCACGAGGTACGCCGAACCGCATGGCATCACCGTCACGACCTGGGGTGTTCCCGCCGCGCACGAACACGACAACGAACGCGGCGCGGTATGCAACGACGTGGAATGTTCGCTGGAATTCGGCCCGCAGGAAGCGCACATCCCGCCGAAGCCGTTCCTGTCGAATCCGACGAGTTGTGGCCCGTTCACGGCGAGCATCGAAGCGTACTCGTGGGAGGATCCCGCGGATGTGTCGCAGGCGAGCTTTCAGACGCCCCCGATCGCCGAATGTGAACGGGTGCCGTTCGAACCGTCGATCGAAGTG
The DNA here is from genome assembly GCA_963747875.1 of uncultured Solirubrobacterales bacterium. Classification (GTDB taxonomy): domain Bacteria; phylum Actinomycetota; class Thermoleophilia; order Solirubrobacterales; family Solirubrobacteraceae; genus Palsa-744. The sequence goes on along the minus strand of CAVVGU010000001.1, from coordinate 1,441,403 downwards.
CAGCCGACGACGCGCTCAGCGGAATCCGCGAGCGGGCTGAACGTCTCGCTGCTGGTTCCGCAAACCTACGACAACCCGTTCTCGATCGCCACGGCGAACCTGAAGGACACGAAGGTCACGCTCCCCAAGGGCATCACGATCAACCCCTCCGCGGGGTCGGGTCTGGGGGCGTGCAACCCGGCGCAGTACGAATCGGAGACGGCCGAGTCCCCGGTCGGCGCGGGCTGCCCGCCGGAATCGAAGATCGGCTCGATCGAAATCGAAACGCCGATCCTCGCCGAAAAGATCAACGGCGCGGTGTATGTCGCGACCCCCTATGACAACCCGTTCCCCGAAGCTGGACACCCGGGCGGGTCGCTGCTGGCGCTGTACATCGTCGCGAAGGACCCCCTCCGAGGCGTCATCATCAAAGTCGCCGGGAGGGTCGAACTGAACCCCGTCACTGGTCAGCTCGTCACGACGTTCGATAACACGCCGCAGCAGCCGTTCAGCCGCTTCACGTTGAAGTTCCGCCCCGGCGCGACCGCGCCGCTGGTGAGTCCCCCGGCGTGTGGTAGTTACGCCGCGCAGGGCGAACTGACGCCTTGGTCGGCGCCTGGCGAACCGCGGCTGGTCAGCAGTGTCCCGTTCGAAACCTCCGAGGGCGTCCACGAAGGTCCCTGCCCGTCCGGCGGAGTGCCGCCATTTCACCCGCAGGTGATCTCGGGGACCGATAACAACGACGCCGGTTCTTACAGCCCCTTCTACCTGCGGATCCTCCGCGAAGACGGCGAACAGGAGATCACCCGCTTCAACACGGTATTGCCCCCGGGGCTCTCGGGGAACCTTTCGGGGATCCCGTTCTGCCCAGAAGCCGGCATCGAAGCCGCCCGGGCTGCGACCGGCCAGCAGGAGATCGAAGACCCGTCGTGTCCGGCGGCGAGCGAAATCGGGCACACGATCGTCAGCGCCGGGGTCGGGACGGTCCTCGCGCAGACCCCGGGCAGGGTGTATCTCGCCGGCCCCTACCACGGCTCCTCGCTGTCGATCGTGTCGATCACGAGTGCGAAGGTCGGCCCGTTTGACCTCGGGACTGTCGTGATCCGCTTCGCTTTGCGTATCAACCCGAGCACCGCACAGGTGGAAGTGAGCGCGAATGGGTCCGATCCGATCCCGCACATCCTCGATGGGATCGTCGTGCACGTCCGTGAAATCCGGGTGTACATAGACCGCGAAAAGTTCATCCTGGACCCCACCAACTGCAACCCAATGTCGATCGCCGAGACGATCAGCGGCGCCGGCGCTGACCCCGCAAACCCAGCCGACCAGACCCCCGTCACCGCGACAGCGCCGTTCCAGGCCGCGGACTGCTCGAGCCTACAGTTCAAACCCGGGTTCAAGGTCTCCACAACCGGGAAGACCAGCAAAGCTAACGGCGCGAGCCTCAGCGTGAAGCTGACGGTTCCCGGCGCGCTGGGGAGTGAGGCGAACATCGCGAAGGTCAAAGTCGAACTGCCCAAGGCGCTGCCCTCCCGGCTCACGACGCTGCGCAAGGCTTGTCTGGCGGCGGTTTTCGAAGCGAACCCCGCGGACTGCCCGGCGGACTCGATCGTCGGGCACGCCACCGCGCTCACGCCGATCGTGCCCGTGCCGCTGACGGGGCCGGCGTACTTCGTCTCTCACGGTGGGGAAGCGTTCCCGAGCTTGATCATCGTGTTGCAGGGGTACGGCATCACCGTGGATCTCGTCGGCTCGACGTTCATCAACGAAAAGACGGGGATCACGAGCAGCACGTTCAAGACGGTCCCCGACGTTCCGGTCGGCACGTTCGAACTGACGCTGCCGCAGGGCCCGTTCTCCGCGCTGGCGGCGAACCGCAACCTCTGCACCGGCAAGGCGCTCACGATGCCGACCGAATTCCTCGCGCAGAACGGCGCGGAGATCAGGCAGAGTACGAAGATCGCGGTCGCGGGCTGCCCGAAGCATCGGGCCAAGGCGAAGCGGAAGGCGAGGAAGGCCGGCCGGCGGGGGCATGCCGGCAGGGCCGGGAAGGGTGGGCGGACAGGCACGAAGAGGTAGGCCTGGATCTCCTTGGAGTAGGCGCTTCAGCTTCGGCCGCGGCCCGGGTTCCCCGGGTCGCCGTGACCGCATGTCGTGTTGGGTCTTGACAACTCGTGACGGGTATGGCTATGATGACGGTGTCATGGTCAACCGGTGTTGTTGACCGGCATACATAGGGTCTGGTCGGGTCATCCCGCCCTGTCGTTGACAGTGCAGGGCGCTCGCAGGATGCGGGTATGGGCGAGGGGTCGGGTCACTTCGATGAGGGAGCTTGTTCAGCGTGGTTTCTAGAGGGAGATACATGACGGGGATGTGCGCGACCCCTGCGGGGCGTGTACCTAGATGCGGCAGCAGTCTGCCGCATCTCTCTCTCTCTCTCTCTCTCTTGGCTTCTTAGGCTAGAGGCCGCCCTTCGTCGTTTGGCGCGTTTGCGCTGCCCCGGGTTCCCGTTTACGGGAGCGGGGGATCGCCTGTCTTGGCTGGCGTTGCCTCGGGGCGGGGTTTCACTCTCCTGGGGTGTGGTGTGATGGCGCGGCGGGAGCGTTCCGGCGTGGGCGTGGGCGTGGGCGTGGGCGTGGGCGTCGGTGCTGGTACAGTTGCGCGTCCCCCCCTGGTGCGAGAGCGGCGGGGACCCGTTGGGCAGCGTGTGCCGCGGCGCACCGCCGCGCGGATTGCTACCCCGCGGGAGGGTCTGCCGGCGGGGCAACTGGTGGAGATTCAGCGCTCGCGCCTGTTGGCGGGCGCCGTCGGCGTGATCGACGAGTTCGGTTACACAAATGCCACCGTCGCGCACATCACCTCGCGCGCACGTGTATCGCGACGCACGTTCTACGAGCTGTTCGAGAACCGCGAAGCCTGCCTGTTGGCGCTGATCGAGGACGTCGTCGCGATGCTCACAGACGAGCTCGCGCAGGCCGGTCTCGCGGGTCTGCCGTGGCGCGAGCGGGTGCGCGGCGGCCTAGCAGTGATCCTGGAGTTCTTCGACCGCGAGCCCGCGCTCGCGGGCGTGTGTGTCGTGCAGGCGTTACAGGGCGGGCCCGTGGTGCTTGCGCTGCGCGAGCAGGTTCTTGCGCGGCTGGCCGGTGCGCTCGATGAGGGCCGTGGTGAGAGTTCCCGCGCGGCGGACTGCACATCGTTGACCGGGGAGGGCTTGGTCGGTGCGGCGTTTGGGATTGTGTACGCGCGGTTGGCGCGTGAGGAGCGGGCGCCGTTGAGCGATCTGCTTGGGGATCTGATGGGCATGATCGTGCTGCCCTACCTCGGTGCTGCGGTCGCGCGGCGTGAGCAGCGGCGGTCCGTGCCCAGCGTCGGGCCAGCTTCGGCGCGCAGGTCCTCGGGGCTGGTGGCTGCTCACCGTGATCCGTTGCAGGAGGTGCCGATGCGTTTGACGTACCGCACGGCGCGGGTGCTGGAGTGCATCGCGCAGAGGCCCGGGGTTAGTAATCGCGCGGTCGCCGATCACGCGGGGATCTCCGACCAGGGCCAGGTCTCGAAGCTGCTGGCGCGTCTCGAGCGTCTCGGGTTGACGATGAATACCGGCGTGGGCCACCTGCGTGGTGAGGCGAATGCGTGGACGCTCACCGGTTTGGGTGTCGAGGTCGCGCAGCGCCTGGTGGCGAGTAATCGTGACCGGGAGCAGGTGGCGTGATGCGCGCAGCGCCCGGCCAGCAGTTGCACATACACCAGGGGGAGTGGTGGCCGGATGGCCGTGCCCTTCAGTCGATCGAGTGGCGGGCTGGTCAGCAGTCGGCCGGGAAAGTGAGATGAGTGATGTTCCCAAGGATACGTAGGCGCCTGACCTACACAAACGTCGCGGTGACGCTCGCGTTGGTGTTCGCGATGAGCGGGGGGGCGTACGCCGCGAGCCGGTACGTGATCACCTCGACGAAGCAGATCAGCCCGAAGGTGCTCAAGGTGCTGCAGGGCAAGGCTGGTCCTACGGGTGCGCCCGGCACACCCGGCGTGGCGGGGGTTCAGGGTCCGTCGGGTCCGGCGGGCGGCGTTGGTCCGCAGGGCCCCCAGGGTCCCCAAGGACCGCAGGGACCGAAAGGCGCCGACGGCAAAAATGGGGAAAACGGCAAAAACGGCACGACGGGTTTCACTTCGACGCTTCCGTCGGAAAAGACCGAGACCGGCAGCTGGTTTGTCAAGCCCGCGGAAGGCGAAGAAGCCCAAACGGTGCTCTCTTTCAACATTCCGCTTCCCGCGGCTTTGGACGAAACACATGTTCACGTCATCAACAACAGTGGGGAAGAACTGGTGCGGGGTTCGGCGTCGACGGTGACGCCAACGGAATGCGGAGATCCCGTCGGTAGCGCGGCGGAACCAATGGCTAGCCCGGGGAATCTCTGCGTGTACGAGTCCCTCGCGGTTGGTGTCGAATGGGCGCATATCACGCCGCCCTCGAGTCCCTTGAACAACGATGGAGCTGACACGGCCGGTGCCATCGTCGGCTTCAAAGGCGAAGTCGGGGCTGGACTCAGGCTAGCCGCGGGTACTTGGGCGGTGACCGCGGAATAGCGCAGCTCGTTCGGTAACACCGCAAGCGCTGGCTTCCTGGGGGCGGACGATCTCCCTGGGAAGCCCGGCGAGAACCACGGCAAGCGACGAACCCGAGGCGATTTCACCATGCACAGCATCACACGAGAAAGGCACACAGTGAAATACATCGAGCACAGTGCACAGAGGCCGTTCCCGGCGACCGGTCTCCTGGCGATGCTCGGTGTCGGCGCAGGGTGTGGTGGGCCGACTCTTGCATCCCGGTTGGGCGGGCGTCGCCTGCTCGTTCGTTGCTCGTTGGTCGTTATCGTGGCCGCGCTCGCCCTTATCGCGGGCTCCTCGTCCGCGCTCGCCTCGGCGCCGCCGAGCCTCGAAATTTTGGCCTATCATAGCGTGCTACCGGGTCCCAACCCGGCGGTCTTTTCCACGCGCGTGCTCGCCGAAGCTCAGGTTCGCACCAATGGACTCGACACCAAGTGGCGTGCTGAATACTCGACCAGCAAGAGTGTCCTCGAAGGCGGCGCCGGCACCATCGTCAGCAGCGGGGAAACGCCAGGTATCAGAGAAGGAACTGAAGGAGTTGAAAATATCCAGCTCGGTCCATTGGACCCCGGGTTGCGTGTAGATGTGCTTCACCATCTCGCTCCCGCGACACCCTACTACGCTCGGTTCGTCGCTGAAAATGCGGACTCGGATGGTCATCCTACCATAGCCTTCTTTGAATTCACGACGCTTCCCGTCGCCAAGCCGGAAATCGATAGACGTGGTCTGGGGGAAGAAGGCTCGACTCCCGCTAGGACATTCCTCGAAGGCGGTTCGACGAGCCCCACTACCGCGGCCTTCCACGTTCAGGTGGAGAGCAACGGTGCCGCGACCGGATACAGTTTCGGTTATTCCACTTCAAAATCCGGTCCTTTCACCTCGTGTGGCGCTGCGGGTTCGATCACCGTCGCCGAAGATTTCGCCGAACCTGAATTTCACTGTACGGGTCTCGCCCCGGAAACCAAGTACTTTGTTCGTCTCCTTGCGACCAACAAGGAAGGCGCCGTCGAACAGCGCACATACGTCGAAGGGGGAGACGAGCTTCGCGAATCTTTTACCACTCCCACCGCCAGGCCGGTGGTCTTCGGACCGCAGACCCGGAATATTACGGGCGAATCTGCCCACGTCACAGATGGCGTTCGCACTCACGGCACGGAAACTCATTGGCATTTCGAATATGCGACGAGTCTCCTAGCGCTCGATAGTGGCTTGGGGGTCGTCGGTCCCAGCGGTACGATCTCCCAGGCCGAAGCGCAAGCCGGAGGGCTCCAAGAAGGAGCCGAACCGACTGTTGGGGGCACGTTAACGGGTTTGAGGCCCGCCACGACTTACTATGTCCGTCTGTTCGCCGAAAACGCGGCCGGTGAAGGCCGGACGTGTTACGAGGAATCGATCTCCGCAGAAGCGGGGTCTGAAACGATCTGCGAACCTATCTCGACCGCGACTCGTGGCTTCGCGAGTGTCGATACGGCCGGGCCGCCGAGCGCTGGCACGCTCGCTGTGCATACCCTGCACGGTGAATCGCTGCGTGTGATCGGTGCCGTGGACCCGAACAGCGAGCCGACCAAAGGCGAACAGACGATCACGATCGAGGGCGCGCCGACCGGTGGCACGTTCACGCTGACGTTCGAGGGTCAGACGACCGAACCGATTGCCTTCGACGCCAGCGGGGAAGGACATGGCAGCGTGGCCAGCGCGCTGCAGGGCCTTCTAGTGGTTCGTCCTTTTAGTTCGCTGGTGATTGCAGGGATCTCGTAGGCTTTGCTGAACCTGTTGCTGGTGGTGTCCAGCGATGATGGGGGTTCGGTATGCCTGCTTTGGCGAAGCGCATTGAGATCGGAGACGACGATCGAGCGGAGCTCGAGCGGATCGCGCGGTCGGGGGTCGAGCAGGCGCGGATGGTGGAGCGTGCTCAGATTGTGCTCTGCGCCGCGGAGGGCCGGTCGGCTGCGCAAATCGGGCGTTTGTTGGGGTGCTCGGAGAACACGGTGGCGAAGTGGCGTGCGCGTTATGAGCGCGATGGGATCGGTGGGCTCGGAGACTTGCCGCGGTCCGGTAAACCGCTGGTGTACTCCCAGGCGGACAGGGCGAGGCTGATCGCGAAGGCGTGCACGCGCCCACCCGAGACGCGGGAGGGGGCGCAGCAGGAACGCTGGACCTATGAGCAGTTGGGTGAGGCGGTCGGGATGTCGGGCTCCCAGGCGCATGTGATTCTCTCGCGCGCGGATATCAAGCCGCACCTGACTGAGTACTGGATCATGAGTGACTTCTCCCAGCCCGAGTTTGAGGAGCGCTTGGGTGAGATCTGCGGTCTTTACGTGAACCCGCCGGAGAACGTGCTGGTGGTCTCCTTGGACGAAAAGACCGGCATCCAAGCCAAGGCGCCGACCAAGCCAGACGCGCTGCCCGCCCCTGGGCGCCCCGCCCGGCGCGAGCACGAATACACACGCAACGGTACCCAGTGCCTGTTCGCCTGCCTGAAAGTTCACGAAGGCGACGTGCTCGCGATGGCATCAAAGACACGCAACCGCTTTGACCTGATTCGCTTCCTCGACCAGCTCGACTCAGAAATCCCCGTGCTCGACGGCCAGCAGATCGTTGCGGTCAGTGACAACCTGTCCACCCGCGGCACCCAAGAGGTCACCGACTGGCTGGCAGAACACCCACGCTGGAGCTTCCAGTTCACCCCAACCCATGCCTCGTGGCTAAACCAGGTCGAGATCTTCTTCTCAATCCTCTACCGGCGGCTCCTGAAGCACGGCATCTTCTTCAGCGAGGAAGACCTAGCCGAGCAGATGCTCGCATTCATCGAGACCTACAACCAGACCGCCCAACCCTTCAACTGGACCTACACCGGCAAGGTCCTCGAGGCATAAACCAGCGAACTAAAAGGACGAACCACTAGGCGGGCAGGAAGGAGTGCCGGTGAGGGTGGAAGGGGGTCCCGGCGGCCCTTACACGGTCGTGTTCGAAGGTAGGAATGTTGAGGGTAGTCAGCCGCCGATCGAAGCGAATGCGTCGGATTTGACCCCGTCAGGTTCGGTGGGTGTTGTCGTCGACTATCAGGGCGGCGAAGCGAGCGACACCCATTACCATTTCCAGTACGTCAGCCAGAAGGATTTTGAAGCCGAAGGCGGGTTTGCGGGTCCCGCAGTAAAGGACACTCCCGAAGTCGACGCCGGCTCGGGCGCCGAAACGCGGTTCGTCGCCGCGGATCTCCCCGGGCTGGAGGCCGGCGAAACGTACCGGTATCGCGTCGTCGCGACCAGCACGCTTTCCGGCGATCCCGTCGTCGATGGCGCGGAACGGACCGTCACCGTTTCCTCTCCGCCCGCGCCCGAACCTGCGGCTTCCTGCCCCAACGAAGCGTTGCGTACCGGTCCGTCGGCGAATCTTCCCGATTGCCGTGGTTATGAGCAGCTCACCCCGGCTCATAAGGAAGGCGCGCACGAAGTCTTCGGCTATGGTGGCGAGGTTGCCGCGGGTGTCGCGGTCGGCGAAGACGGCGACCACGTGCTGCTCGAAAACGAAACGGTCGATTGGGGCGCCGGTCCCGCGGCGGGGCAGAGTCCGTACGCGTTCTCCCGCGAAGGCGATGGTTGGCAGATGATCTCCGCGGCCTCCCAGCCCGAAACGAGCATCGATAAAATCGCTCCGCAGCTGTTCGCGCCGGATCTCGATGGCTTTGCGTTCGCGGAGTCTTATTTCACTTCGCTGGGCAGTGAATCGAAGGATGTCGAATACAGGCTCGGTCCGCCCGGCGGGCCTTACACGACCGTCGCTTCCGTTCCCAGCGCGGATATAAAGGTGGACGATGGGAATGGTTGGGTCGCTTCGTCTGCCGATTTCTCAAAGCTCGTGCTCGCCACCGAAGATCGCAAGCTGCTCGGAGATGTGCCGACCGGGACGAAGAGCGGTTTTGACCTTTACGAATACACGGCGCAGGAGGGGTTGCGCCAGATCAACGTCAACAGCGAAGGCCAGCCGCTCGGCACCTGTGGCGCCAATATCGTGAAAGGCGCTTCTTATATGCAGGTGGGTAAAGTGAGCAGCGCTCACGCGGTGTCGGCCGATGGCTCGCGCGTCTTCTTCGAAGCAGTCCCGGGTAAGAACTGCTCGGCGGCCGAGCATCTGTACATGCGTGTGGACGGTGAAAGCACCGTTGACCTGGGCGCCTATAATTTCCTGGCGGCTAATCGTGAAGGCACGAAGCTGCTGTTGGAAAAGCGGAGCGGCGAAACCGGCGAAGTCATCCTCGAGGAAACCAAATCGGCTGCCGTTAAGAGGCTCTTTTCGGTAGGCGACAAAACCAGGGGGTTTCTGGTTTCCGAAGATCTCGGCGTGATCTACTTCACGTCGGTTGAACAGCTTGGCCCGGAAGCGCCTGCTGTGACGGGCGGCAACATGAATATCTACAGTTACGATGTCGCCGCGGAAAAGCTGAGCTTCGTCGATGTGGCGTTCCAGGTCGCGCTGGATGGGACCAGCGCTGAAGGGCGCTATCTCTATCTCAAAGCCGAAGCCGTCGAAGGGGTTCCCGGTGGCCAGGAGGCCGCGGCACGCAATGAGGCCGCGGCACGCAATGGTAGTGAGCCGCAGGTGTATCGGTATGACAGCGCGGAATCGTTGCTGCAGTGCATGTCGTGTGCGTCGCCGTTCAATTCGGAACCGAAGCTGGTCGCGCTCTTCGGCGAGACCGATCTCGGTGTGCTGCACTCCCAGGATGGCCTCCCAAGGCAGCAGTTCGCCTCTGCCAACGGGGACTACGTGTTCTTCGACACCCCCTCCGCGCTGCTGCCGACGGACGTGGACGGTGAAGTGGCCCCCTCGATATTCAGCGACGAATCTGAAAATAGCAGCAACGAATTCTCTATCTCGAGCGATGTCTATGAGTGGCGCAAGCCCGGGATCGATGGTTGCGCTCACGTGCAGGGCTGCCTCGCGTTGATCACTAATGGTCGCGGCGGGTTTTTGAACCTGTTCCTCGGGACCGACGAATCGGGTCGTGACGCGTTCATCTATACCGGTTCTCGGCTGGCGCCCGCGGATACGGATACCGCAGGCGATATCTATGATGCGCGGATCGGTGGTGGCACGCCACCGGCTGCGCTGCATGCGGTGGAATGCGAAGGCGATGCCTGTTCAGCGCCGCCGGCGGCGCCGAACGACGCGACGCCGTCGAGCTCGACGTTCTCGGGTGCCGGCAACGTCGCCGAGCCCCCGCCGCCCGTCGTGAAGTCGAGCAAGCCCGCGGCGAAAAAGAAGCGGAAGGCAAGCAAGAAAAAGAAGCGTGCAAAGCAGGGTAAGAAGCGGAAGGCAAAGAAGTCGGACCGCGGCAAGGGGAGGCGCTAGTCATGTTGGGATTGGGAAAAGCGGCTACGTCGCTCAGCCGGACCGCGCTGCTCGCTTGCTGTGTGGCGTTGTTGCTGGTCGGTGTGCTCCCGGTGGCGGCTCAGGCGCAGCCGAGCGAACATCCACTTGAAATCTTGCCGGGGTCGTTTCATTTCGCGCCGACCGGTGGGCAGGCGGCAGCGCACGAGAATTGGGTCACGTCGTTTGACTTCGCGCACGAAGAACCGCTGGGTCGCACCGACAACGACGTTCGCACGATCGTTGTCAACCTGCCGGCCGGCTTTGACGCCAGCGACACGGCGGTCCCGACGTGCACCGACGCGCAGCTGCTCGGCATCGCTGGTCTCAACACAGGGATTCCACAGTGTCCGATCTCCAGCCAGGTCGGGCAGATCACGATCGATCTGCGAAGCGTCGGAGCGGGGCCTCCCGAGGAAGCGACCCTCCCGATCTACAACATGGAAGTCACGAGCTTCGGTCTGACCGCTCAGCTCGGTTTCAAGACTGCCGATTTCACGCAGGTACTGGACGTTGGCGTGCGTCCCGGCGACGAGGGTTTGACGATCACCAGTCCCGACATCTCGAAGGTGGCCGAACCCCGTAAGATCTCGGTCACCGTGTGGGCGATTCCCGCCGCGCACGAACACGACGCTCAGCGCGGCGAGACCTGCGGCACCCTCGGTGAACACCCGCCGGTCTGCAAAGAGGAATTTGGTGCTCCGCAATCGGCGAACATCCAGGTCAAGCCATTCCTGTCGAACCCCACGAGCTGCGGTCCGTTCACGGCGAGCATGGAAGCCGACTCATGGGAGGAACCCTTCGATTTCTCTCAAGCGAGCGACGATGAAGTCGGCCCGATCGGCGAATGCGAACGGGTGCCGTTCGAACCCTCGATCGAAGTCGACCCCAGCGCTCGCGCTGCTGAATCCCCCACAGGGCTGGACGTCTCGCTTGTCGTCCCGCAAACCTGGGAAAACCCCAACTCGATCTCCACGGCGAACCTCAAGGACGCGACCGTCGCACTGCCCGAAGGGATCACCGCGAACCCGTCGCTCGCGGCCGGTCTCGGAGCATGTACCCCGGCGCAGTACGCGGCGGAATCATCCGGGTCGCCGCCGGGCGCGGGGTGTCCGGCGGAATCGAAGATCGGGTCGATCGAAATCGAAACGCCGCTGTTGAGCGAAAAGCTCCCGGGCGCAATCTACATCGCGACACCGTATGACAACCCGTTCGGAGAACCCGAGCACCTCGGGGGATCGCTGCTCGCGCTGTATGTCGTCGCGAAGGACCCCGAAAAGGGGATCCTGATCAAGGTCGCGGGCAAGATCGCCCCGAACCCAATCACGGGGCAGCTCGTGACGACGTTCCTGAACAACCCGCAGCAGCCGTTCAGCAAGTTCACGCTGAAGTTCCGTCCCGGCGCCACGGCGCCACTCGTCAGCCCACCCGCGTGCGGCGCCTACACCACGCAGGCGGCGTTGACGCCGTGGTCGGCGCCCCTGGAACCGAAGCTCGTATCGAGCTCGTTCGAAACCACGCAGGGGGTGCATGAGGGGCCGTGCCCCTCGGGTGGCGTCCCGCCGTTCAAACCGCAGGTGATCTCCGGGACCCAGAACAACGCCGCGAGCACCTACAGCCCGTTCTACCTGCGGATCGTCCGCGAAGACGGCGAACAGGAGCTCACGCGCTTCTCCACCACGCTGCCCCCGGGATTGACGGGGAATCTCTCGGGGATCCCGTTCTGCCCCGACGCGAGCATCCAGCTCGCCAAGGCGGAGACTGGTGCGCAAGAGGAAGCAGAACCCTCCTGTCCGGCTGCCAGCGAGATCGGGCACACGATCGTCGAAGTAGGCGTCGGGAGCGTCCTCGCGCAGACCCCGGGGAAGGTCTACCTCGCTGGTCCTTACAACGGTGCACCCTTGTCGGTCGTCTCGATCACCGCGGCGAAGGTCGGCCCGTTCGACCTCGGGACCGTCGTGATCCGCTTCGCGCTGAACATCAACCCCACCACCGCGCAGGTCGAAGTCTCAGCCAACGGCTCCGATCCGATCCCGCACATCATCAAGGGGATCGTCGTGCACGTCCGTGACATCCGCGTCTACATGGACCGCGAAAAGTTCATCATCAACCCCACCAACTGCAGTCCGCTGTCGATCACCGACACGATCGACGGCGCGGGCGCTGACCCTACGAACCCGGCAGACCAGGTCCCTGTGGGCGTCAGTACGCCGTTCGAGGCTGCGGACTGCTCGAGCCTTGCGTTCAAACCTGGGTTCAAGGTCTCGACGTCGGGGAGGACGAGCAAAGCGAATGGGGCGAGCCTCAGCGTGAAACTCACGATCCCTGGCGCGCTCGGCACCCAGGCGAACATCGCGAAGGTCAAAGTCGAACTGCCCAAGGCGCTGCCCTCCCGGCTCACGACGCTGCGCAAGGCCTGTCTGGCGGCGACGTTCGAAGCTAACCCCGCGGACTGCCCGGCGGAGTCGATCGTCGGGCACGCCACCGCGCTCACGCCGATCGTGCCCGTGCCGCTGACGGGGCCGGCGTACTTCGTCTCTCACGGTGGGGAAGCGTTCCCGAGCTTGATCATCGTGTTGCAGGGGTACGGCATCACCGTGGATCTCGTCGGCTCGACGTTCATCAACGAAAAGACGGGGATCACGAGCAGCACGTTCAAGACGGTCCCCGACGTTCCGGTCGGCACGTTCGAACTGACGCTGCCGCAGGGCCCGTTCTCCGCGCTGGCGGCGAACCGCAACCTCTGCACCGGCAAGGCGCTCACGATGCCGACCGAATTCCTCGCGCAGAACGGCGCGGAGATCAGGCAGAGTACGAAGATCGCTGTCACGGGCTGCCCGAAGCATCGGGCCAAGGCGAAGCGGAAGGCGAGGAAGGCCGGCCGGCGGGGGCATGCCGGCAGGGCCGGGAAGGGTGGGCGGACAGGCACGAAGAGGTAGGCCTGGATCTCCTTGGAGTAGGCGCTTCAGCTTCGGCCGCGGCCCGGGTTCCCCGGGTCGCTGCGACCGCATGTCGTGTTGGGTCTTGACAACTCGTGACGACTATGGCTATGATGACGGTGTCATGGTCAACCGGTGTTGTTGACCGGCATACATAGGGTCTGGTCGGGTCATCCCGCCCTGTCGTTGACAGTGCAGGGCGCTCGCAGGATGCGGGTATGGGCGAGGGGTCGGGTCACTTCGATGAGGGAGCTTGTTCAGCGTGGTTTCTAGAGGGAGATACATGACGGGGATGTGCGCGACCCCTGCGGGGCGTGTACCTAGATGCGGCAGCAGTCTGCCGCATCTCTCTCTCTCTCTCTCTCTCTTGGCTTCTTAGGCTAGAGGCCGCCCTTCGTCGTTTGGCGCGTTTGCGCCGCCCCAGGTTCCCGTTCGGGGGGGCGGGGGATCGCCTGTCATGGTTTGGGTTGCCGCAGGGCGCTGTTTCGCCGTGTTGGGGTGTGGTGTGATGGCGCGGCGGGAGCGTTCCGGCGTGGGCGTGGGCGTGGGCGTGGGCGTGGGCGTCGGTGCCGGTGCGGGCGTCGGTGCAGGTGCGGGTATGGCCCCGCGTACTTCTTCGATGCGCGAGCGGCGGCGGCCTGTCGGCCAGCGGCGCCCGGCCGCGCGGACTGTTCCCCCGCGGGAGGGTCTGCCCGCTGGACAGCTGGTGGAGATTCAGCGCTCGCGCCTGTTGGCGGGCGCGGTCGGCGCGATCGACGAGTTCGGTTACGCAAATGCGACGGTCGCGCATATCACCTCGCGTGCGCGTGTATCGCGGCGCACGTTCTACGAGCTGTTCGAGAACCGCGAAGCGTGCCTGTTGGCGCTGATCGAGGACGTCGTCGCGATGCTCGCAGAGGAGATCGCGCAGGGCGGTCTCGTGGGTCTGCCGTGGCGCGAGCGGGTGCGCGGTGGCCTAGCAGTGATCCTGGGGTTCTTCGATCGTGAGCCGGCGCTCGCGCGTGTGTGTGTTGTGCAGGCGTTGCAGGGTGGCCCCGCGGTGCTCGCGCGGCGCGAGGAGGTCCTTGCGCGGCTCGCCGGTGTGCTCGACGAGGGGCGTGGTGAGAATGCTCGCGCGGGTGAGTGCACGTCCCTCACTGGGGAGGGCTTGGTCGGTGCGGCTTTCGGGATTGTCTACGCGCGGTTGGCGCGCGGGGAGCGGGCGCCGTTGAGCGATCTGCTCGGGGATCTGATGGGCATGATCGTGCTGCCCTACCTCGGCGCTGCGGCCGCGCGGCGTGAGCAGAGGCGGCCCGCGCGCTCGATGGTGCCTGCGCCGGCGCGCGGATCATCAGGGCTGGCGCTCGCCCACCGCGATCCGTTGCAGGAAGTGCCGATGCGTTTGACGTATCGCACGGCGCAGGTGCTGGAGTGCATCGCCGAGCGGCCCGGTGTGAGTAATCGCGCGGTCGCCGATCAGGCGGGGATCTCCGACCAGGGCCAGGTCTCGAAGTTGCTGGCGCGTCTTGAGCGTCTCGGCCTGGTGGTGAACAGGGGCATGGGCCACCAGCGTGGTGAGGCGAACGCGTGGACGCTTTCAGAGTTGGGGCACGAGGTCGCGCGCCGCCTAGCGGCGAGCAGTCGTGACGGGAAGCGGGTGGCGTGATGCGAGATGGCGGCCTGGCGGCGGTTCTACATAACACAACGGGGAGTGGTGGCCGGATGGCCGTGCCCTTCAGTCGATCGAGTGGCGGGCTGGGTTGCAGTCGGCCGGGAAAGCGAGATGAGTGATGTTCTCAACGATACGTAAGCGCTTGACCTACACCAACGTCGCGGTGACGTTCGCGTTGGTGTTCGCGATGAGTGGCGGCGCGTACGCCGCCAGCCGGTATGTGATCACCTCGACCAAGCAGATCAAGCCTGGTGTACTTGCGCAGTTGAAGGGCAAGGCGGGCGCCCAGGGCTCCGCCGGCGCGCAGGGACCGGCCGGACCGGCGGGGGCCGCTGGTCCGCAGGGCCTGGCGGGCGTGAAAGGCGAAACCGGGGGGACGGGGAAAGAAGGCCCCCAGGGCCCTGAAGGTAAGGAAGGCAAGGCCGGCGCCACCGGTTTCACCAAGACCCTCCCCAAGGGCGCGACTGAGACCGGTGTCTGGTATGCGAGACCATCTTCGGGAAACATAGACACGATTCCGCTCTCGTTCGCGATCCCGCTCGCGCACGAACTCGAAGAAGCAAACGTGCACGTCGCACCGAACCCTGAATGCCCCGGCAGCGCCGAAGAACCGAAGGCCGAACCGGGCAACTTCTGCGTGTATGTGGGAGAGAGCTTCAACTTCAAACCCGCATACATCGGCAAGCCCTACGGGGTCGGGGTGGGCGGTTTTGGAGCCGGCACAAGCGGCGCTCTGCTGGCTGTCGAAGGCACAGGTGAACCCGCGGTCGGCTATGGCGCCTGGGCGGTGACCGGCGAATAGACAGCCTTTTCCAAATCGCACCGCGCCGGCTTCCTGGGCTGCCAACCGCTCGCGAAGCCGGCGCATGGTGCGAGACGATCAGCATCCGACACACCCTGATTCCGAGCCACCCTCACACGCGAACCACCCAGGCGAGAAAGGCACCAAACGTGACTCCCACCAAGCTCTCAACGGAGACGCCGGCAATCAAGAGGGGCATCTTCACCGCGCTTCGTGCTTTGCTCCATCTCCATAGGCGTGGTGCGTCCTGGCGGTCGGCGCAGGGCGGAGCCTCGTGGGTCGGCGTCCGTCATGCAAGCGCCGCCGTGGCCGCCGTGGCGGGGGCGCTCATCCTTGCCCCGCCGGCGCTCGCCTTCGGCCCCCCACACATTGGCAAGGAAATCGTTCAGGAAATCCATACCACCCGGGCGCGTATGGAAGCGACCATAAGCATCGACGAACTCGAAACCGAATGGCAGGTCGCGTACGGCTCCAGCCCGAGCGGGCCATGGACTGTCACGACTGCCGGGATCAAGTTGCCCGGCAACGATCAGGGAGAAATCACTGCTCTGCTCGGCAATGAAAGCGATGCCAGTGGGCCGAACCTCGTTCGCCATCTCACCCCCGCCACCACCTATTACGCGCGTTTCTTTGCTAAGAACCAGGCTGGTGAAGCGACCGAAATCGTCCCGTTCAAAACCCTGCCGATCGAAAAGCCTGAAATTCCGCAACATATACTAGGCGGCCGACCCAACGCTTTCTACGGGACGACATTCGAGGGCGGGCCGACCGGTCCTCGCTCCGCCAGTTTCGGATCCGGAATCGAGACCAATGGCGCGCGGACGGAATACCAGTTCGAATACACCCCGGTTGGCACTGGGCTGTGGACGGTGTGCGCCAGCGGCACGGTAACCGTGTCCGAAGACGCCGCTTCCTCACACTGGAACTGCACAGGTCTCTCCCCCGAAACCACCTACGAAGTTCGCGTCAAAGCCAGCAACGAAAAGGGCATCGTTGAACAGACCATGTATGGGGGCACCGTCGGCAACGGAGAACTCAGCACGTTCACGACCTTCTCCGCCAGGCCGGCGGTCGAACCGCCTTCGGTGCGAAATGTGACCGCAGCCTCCGCCCACCTCTCCGACACGGTTGCGCCACGCGGCTCCGCGACCCGCTGGCGTTTTGAATCGTCCCTCTCGGAAAAGGGCCCCTGGACCCCGATCCCGGGCACTGCGGGCGCCATCTCCCTGGCGCAGGTCGAAGCCCTGGAATCAAAGGGGCAAAGCAATGTGGATATCGATGCTGCGTTCTCCGGCCTCAGCCCGGCCACTCACTATTACATTCGTTTGTTCGCCGAAAACGAATGTCCGGAAGGATGCGGGGAAGGTGAGAGCGTCGTTGAATCCTTCCAAACCACCGGGCCGCCGGCTGCCACCACGTTCGCCACCCATGCTCTCCACGGCGAAACGGTGCGTCTGCTCGGCGCCGTCAACCCGGGCAGCGCTGCCACCTCCGCGGAACAGGTGATTTCGCTCGAAGGGCCCCCCACCGGCGGGACCTTCACGCTCACCTTCGACGGCCAGACCACCGTCGCCATCCCATACAACGCCACACCTGGAACGGTCCAGGGTGCGCTCAACGCCCTCTCGACGATCGTGGGTGCCAACGGTGAACCCGAAGGCATTGTCGGAGTCACTGGCCCCAACGGCGGCCCCTACGTTGTCTATTTCGGCGTCACAAGAAGCCAAATCGGAGTGGCCCAGAACCGGCTAGCTGAAAAGAGTCAGCCCCAGATCGAAGCGGACTCGTCGGGTCTCACGCCTTCGGGATCGATCGCGGTCACCGTCACCCAGCAGGGCGGTTCGGCGTATGATGCCAGCTACCACTTCGAATACGAACCCGAGACAGAAGGCGTCGCGCCCTTCACGCAGGCGACATCCACCGCATCTACGGACGCCGGCTCAGGTGACAGCCCGAGGGTCGTCTACGCCGATCTCCCGACGCTGCAAGCAGGCGCGACCTACCGCTACCGGATCGTTGCCACCAACACCTCTCCGGGGAACCCCACCGTCGACGGAGAAGAACGCGCCCTCACGGTACCGGTCTCCCAGCACGCTCCCGCCGAACCGTGTCCCAACGAAGCGCTGCGGACCGGCCCTTCCGCGAACCTGCCCGACTGCCGCGCGTATGAGCAGCTCACCCCGGTCGACAAGGAAGGCGCTCAGCAGCCCTTCGGGTACGCCGACCTCAGTGGGGGCCATGCGTACGTCGCCGAAGATGGCGAACAGCTGATGCTCGGAGCCTACGCGGTCAGCTGGGGCGCGGGGCCCGATGCCGGCCACAGCCCCTACTTCTTTGCACGCACGCCCGAGGGCTGGCGGACGACCGGCGCCGCCACCGAGCCCGAATTCGGGGTCGAAAACTTCAACCCGCAAGTGCTGGCCCCGAACCTCACGGGGGTGGGCTTCGAACAGCTCGTCTACACCAGCCCCACCGTCATTGGGAAGAACGTCGAGTTCAGAGTCGGCCCTCCCGGCGGCCCGTACACGACCGTCGCGGTCGTTCCCCGCAGTCAGGTGGCGCCACCCGGCGCTCTTTACGAAGGGGGGTGGGTCGCGGCGTCCGCCGACTTCTCCAAGCTGATCCTGCAGGTCGAAGACCGCAGGCTGGTCGAACCCGCAACCACGACCAAGACGGGCTTCGATCTCTACGAATACACGGCGGGGTCTCTGCGCCAGGTGAACGTCGGCGTCGGCACCTGCGGCGCGAAGATCGTGCGCGGCCTCGAAGAAGACGGAAGCAGCAGCAGCTCCCACGCCGTTTCCGCGGACGGGTCACGTGTCTTCTTCGAAGCGGTCCCGGGGAGCAACTGCAATGTGGCCGCTCATCTCTACATGCGCGTCGCCGGCGTGGAAACCGTCGACATCGGCGCCTACGAGTTCAAGGGAAGCAATGCGCAGGGAACGAGACTGCTGCTTGAAAACGGCGCGCACGAACTGCTCGGCTATGACACCGAAACGGCCACGACGAAGGTTCCTTCGAGCGCCGAACTGGCGACCGCCGCCGAACTCTCCCAGCTCGGCATCCCCGCCCAGACGATCGACCCCGAAGGCGCGCTTTCCCGCCCGCGCTACACCTTCTTCGAAAGTCAGGGGGTCGCCGGCGTGCCCGGTGGAGCCTCCAACGTCACCCTCGAAAACAACCGCCACCAGGTCTATCGCTATGACAGCGTCGAACACGTCGTGCAGTGCGTCTCCTGTGCCTCCCCCTTCGATCCCGAACCGCGGCTGGGGGCCTACCTGTCGCTGGATAAAACAAGGCAAACCGTGAACGGCGCGCTGCCGTCCTACACCGCGTCGTCGGCGAACGGCGACTACGCCTTCTTCAGCACCCCGGCCGCGCTGCTGCCCTCGGACGTCGACGGCGAAATCGCGCCCAAGCCGAATCCTGCTAATGAAAAGGGGGAATTCTCGGACGACCAGGTTTCTCCTTCCACCGACATATACGAGTGGCGGCGCGACGGCCTGGACGGCTGCGCGCAGGTCCAGGGCTGCCTGGCACTGATCACCAACGGCCGCGGCGGCTATCTCAACCTGCTGCTGGGGAGCGGTGACGAAGGCCGCGACGTCTTCATCTACACCAGCTCTCAACTGGTGGCGCAGGACCAGGACACCGCGGGTGACATCTACGATGCGCGCGTCGACGGCGGCTTCCAGCCACCGCCGCCGGGTCCGGTCGAATGCGAAGGAGCCGCGTGCTCGACGCCCTTGAGCCCCCCTAACGATGTGACGCCGTCGAGCTTCACGTTCGCGGGCGCGGGGAACGCTCTCCAGCCCCCCTCGACGCAGCCTGCCCAGAAAACGAAGAAGCGCAAACCGAAGACGAAGACGAGGAGGCCTGGGAAGAAGAAGGGCAGAAAAGCTTCGAAGGTGCATGGGAAAGCCAAGAAGTCGGCGAGGAGGAGCAAATGATGAGATCGCGGGCGCTGCTTTCCCTCGTCGCGGTGTGTGCCGTGCTGGCTGGTCTCCTGCCGGCGGCGGCCATGGCGCAGCCGAGCGAACACCCCTTCGAAATCGTTCCCGGCAGCTTCAGCTTCAGCACGCCTTCGAGCCAGGCGGCCGCGCACTCCAACTGGGTCACGGCGTTCGATTTCGCCCACGACTCGGCCGGGCGCACCTACAACGACGTTCGCAACATCGTGGTCAACCTTCCGGCCGGGTTCGTCGGCAACAACACGGCCGTCCCGACGTGCACCACGGCTCAGCTGCTCGGCAGCGCTGGCCGCGACGACCTCGCGACCGAATGCCCGATCGCCAGCCAGATCGGCCAGATCAAGCTCGAAATCACCCCCGGCAGGGAGGGTGTCACGACGTTCATCGTCCCCGTCTACAACATGGAAGTCTCGAGCTACGGAGTCGCGGCCGAGCTCGGCTTCAAAACCGTTGCGTTCACCTCGCTGCTGCGGATCGTCGTGCGTCCCGGCGACACGGGTCTCACCGTCACGACACCGAACATCACGAGGTACGCCGAACCGCATGGCATCACCGTCACGACCTGGGGTGTTCCCGCCTCGCACGAACACGACGGCGAACGCGGCGCGGTGTGCAACGGGTTGGAATGTTCGCTTGAATTCGGCCCGCAGGAAGCGCACATCCCGCCGAAGCCGTTCCTGTCGAATCCGACGAGTTGTGGCCCGTTCACGGCGAACATCGAAGCGTACTCGTGGGAGGATCCCGCGGATGTGTCGCAGGCGAGCTTTCAGACGCCCCCGATCACCGAATGTGAACGGGTGCCGTTCGAACCGTCGATCGAAGTGCAGCCGACGACGCGCTCGGCGGAATCCGCGAGCGGGCTGAACGTCTCGCTGCTGGTTCCGCAAACCTACGACAACCCGTTCTCGATCGCCACGGCGAACCTGAAGGACACGAAGGTCACGTTGCCCGAGGGCATCACGATCAACCCCTCCGCGGGGTCGGGGTTGGGGGCGTGCAACCCGGCGCAGTACGAATCGGAGACGGCCGAGTCCCCGGTCGGCGCGGGCTGCCCGCCGGAATCGAAGATCGGCTCGATCGAAATCGAAACGCCGCTGCTTGACGAAAAGATCTTCGGCGCGGTGTACGTGGCGACGCCGTACGACAACCCGTTCCCCGAAGCGGGCCACCCCGGTGGGTCGCTGCTGGCGCTGTACATCGTCGCGAAGGACCCCCTCCGAGGCGTCATCATCAAAGTCGCCGGGAGGGTCGAACTGAACCCCGTCACTGGTCAGCTCGTCACGACGTTCGATAACACGCCGCAGCAGCCGTTCAGCCGCTTCACGTTGAAGTTCCGCCCCGGCGCGACCGCGCCGCTGGTGAGTCCCCCCGCGTGCGGCAGCTACGCCGCGCAGGGCGAACTGACACCGTGGTCTGCGCCCGGCGAACCGCGGTTCGTGAGCAGCACGCCGTTCGAAACGAGCCTCGGTGTCCACGAAGGCCCCTGTCCCGCGGGTGGTGTCCCACCGTTCCACCCCCAGGTGGTATCCGGGACGCAGAACAACGATGCGGGGTCCTACAGCCCGTTCTACCTGCGGATCCTCCGCGAAGACGGCGAACAGGAGATCACGCGGTTCACGACCGTGCTGCCGCCCGGGCTCTCGGGGAACCTGTCGGGGATCCCGTTCTGCCCCGAAGCGGACATCGAAGCCGCCCGGGGCAAGACCGGCGCCGAAGAGGAAACCAACCCCTCCTGCCCCCAGGCAAGCGAAATCGGGCACACGATCGTCAGCGCCGGCGTCGGTACCGTGCTCGCCCAGACACCCGGCCGGGTGTATCTCGCCGGCTCCTACCACGGCTCCTCGCTCTCGATCGTCTCGATCACGAGCGCGAAGGTCGGCCCGTTCGACCTCGGGACTGTCGTGATCCGCTTCGCGCTGCATATCAACCCGAGCACCGCGCAGGTCGAAGTGTCAGCGAACGGGTCGGATCCGATCCCGCACATAATCGACGGGATCGTCGTGCACGTCCGCGAAATCCGCGTGTACATGGACCGCGAAAAGTTCATCCTGGACCCCACCAACTGCAACCCAATGTCGATCGCCGAGACGATCGACGGCGGCGGCGCTGACCCCGCAAACCCAGCCGACCAGACCCCCGTCACCGCGACAGCGCCGTTTCAGGCCGCGGACTGCTCGAGCCTTGCGTTCAAACCTGGGTTCAAGGTCTCGACGTCGGGGAGGACGAGCAAAGCGAATGGGGCGAGCCTCAGCGTGAAGCTGACGGTTCCCGGCGCGCTGGGGACTGAGGCGAACATCGCCAAGGTCAAAGTCGAACTGCCCAAGGCGCTGCCCTCGAGGCTGACGACGCTGCGCAAGGCCTGTCTGGCGGCGACGTTCGAAGCGAACCCCGCGGACTGCCCGGCGGAGTCGATCGTCGGGCACGCCACAGCCAACACGCCGATCCTGCCCGTGCCGTTGACGGGGCCGGCGTACTTCGTCTCCCACGGCGGCGAAGCGTTCCCGAGCCTCATCATCGTGCTGCAGGGCTACGGCATCACCGTCGATCTGGTCGGCTCGACGTTCATCAACGAAAAGACCGGGATCACGAGCAGCACGTTCAAGACGGTCCCGGATGTCCCGGTCGGGACGTTCGAACTGACGTTGCCGCAGGGCCCGTTCTCCGCGCTCGCGGCGAACCGCGACCTCTGCACCGGCAAGGGTCTGTCGATGCCGACCGAATTCATCGCGCAGAACGGCGCCGCGATCCACCAGAGCACCAAGATTGCGGTCGCGGGCTGCCCGAAGCACAAGGCCAAGGCGAAGAGGAAGGCGAAGAAGGCTGGCCGGCGGGGGCATGCCGGGAGGGCCGGGAAGGGTGGGCACCGCGACGCAAAGAAGTAGCTAAGCCGCCTTAGCGTTCCGACCCAAACCGTCCGTAGGCTGCAGCGGGTGCCAGATGAGCGTCGCGAGACAATCGATCCCGATGGGCGGCCTGTCGTTCTGGATGAGCGCACCGCAAGTCACTTGGCGAGGCGCCGCCCGCAGATGCTCGAACATGTTGAGGCGATTCTTGCCGCGGTGAGTCGGCCCGATGTGCGCGAGGATGATCCGGCCCCGGGGCGCGAGCGGTTCTATCGTCGCGATCTCGATCCTCGACGTTGGCTGCGGGTCGTCGTAGACTTCAACGAGTCTCCGGGCTTCGTGGTAACCGCCTTTGTCCACGACCACGGGCCGGAGAGTTCATCGTGACCCTGACAATCGCCGGCACAAGCTTCGACCATCACGAGTACGACGAGCGCGGTGACGTGCTCTATCTCAGCGTGGGGCCGCCGCGGGAGGCATTCCGCACGGTCGCGACACCCGAGGGTCATGCGGTGGACTACGACGAGTCAGGCGCGGTGATCGGGATGGTGTTGGTCGATGTTCGCTTCCTGCTCGACCGCGATGGCGCGGTCATGGTCACGATCCCGCCGGATCGGGTCGTGCCTGCACAGATCGAGCCGGCCCTGATCGCAGCCTGAGCCCTCGCGATCGACGCTGCTCGGGTCGTTCTAAGGGGTTCTAAGGGTCGGTCAGCGCGGCAGGCTGCTCAGCGTCAGGATCTGAGGACGACTGCGACACCGCCACGATCACGAAGTCCACTTCGGCCTCTGTCAAACAGCGCAACAGGCTGCCCAGCTCGAAGGCCGGTTGATCGAGCCAGGACTCAGACATCCTCACCCGCTCGAGGACCGACTGGGCGACCAGGGTGACCAGGTCTGATAGGCTGGGATACTATGCTCGAGACCGTCACAGTGACCGAGGCCAAAACGCAGCTTTCGCGTCTGCTCGAGCGCGTGGGCGCGGGCGAGGAGATCGTGATCCGCCGGGGGCAGAGGCCGGTGGCGAAGCTGGTTCGCTACGAGGATCCTCCCGTCCGTCGTCAGATGGGCGACCTCAAAGGGCAGATCTGGATGAGTGAGGACTTCGACGAGCCGGACGAGGAAATCGAACGCCTCTTCGGCACACGCGATTGACCCCGCTGCTGCTCGACACGCATGCGCTGCTGTGGAGTGTCGGCGATGAGGATCGCCTTTCGCCGGTCGCATACGAGGTGCTGAGTGCGGGGGCTGTGCCGGCGTACGTCAGCGCGGCGAGCATCTGGGAGATCGCGATCAAGCAAGCCTCTGGCAAGCTCAGCGCCCCGGATAACCTCCTGGAGAAGGTCGCTGCGGCGAGGTTCATCGAACTGGGTATTACCTTCGAGTATGCGAACCGCGCCGGCGCGCTGCCGCCGCTACATCGCGACCCGTTCGACCGCATGATCGTCGCCCAGGCGCAGAGCGAGGGCTTCACCGTCGTCACCCGCGACCCGCGAATCGCGGCCTATGGCGTGCCGGTGCTTTGGTAGTCGGGGGGCTGCGCGTCGGGCGCGGCGAGCTCGACCGCGGCCAGGTCGGTGCGGGCGAAATCCTCGCCCTGGAAGAGCAGCGGCTCGCCGCTGCTCTTGGCCAGAGCGTAGGCGAAGCAGTCGCCGAAGTTGAGCGCGGCGGGGTGGCGTCCCTTGCCAAAGCGCCGCCACGCGGCCCGGGCGATCTCGACCTGCTCAGTGTCGACGGGGACGATCCGCACGGCTGCGCGGTGCAGCAGGAGGTCGAGCTCGCGGCCCGCGGCCTCGCCGCGGCGGGCCTCGACGAGCAGCGCGCTCTCCAGCAGGTTGGCGGCCGACATCGTGCGTTTGGGGTCGCGCTCGATTGCGAGCGTGAACGAGCGTCGCTCCGGCTCATCGAACAGCACCGCGAGGACGGCCGAGCTGTCCAACACCATCAGCGCGGCAGGCCCTGCTCGTCGTAGCCAAGGATCTCCTCGTCGCTGCGCTCGTCGAGCGGGGGCAGGGCGGCGCAACGCAGCGCGATCGCGTCGAGCTCGTCGGCGAGCTGCCGCGCGCCGGGGCGCCGGCGCACCCGGTCGAGTCGTTCGCGTACGGCGACCGCCACCGCCCCGGTAAATGTCTCGCCGGTCGCGTCGGCCAGCTCGCGCACGAGGCGGTCGGTCTCGGCGTCCTTGATGTTCAGCGACATGGTGGAAGGCTCACGGTAAAGACATAAAGATTGTAGTACAGATTCGCGATGCAGGCCGCGGCGTGCAGGCGGTCGTTGGCACCGATCGCGTGCATCCGGCTGAGCTCGTCCGGTGAGACGAACCGCGTGCTTCACCAGGGAGGAGCGGGTGCGCGGCCGATTCATTAGCGAAAGAACATAGATTTTCGCTCGAATCCCAACGCATTGGCAAAGCGCGCTCTACGGCAGCAGCCGCAGCGCGCGCACGCCTGCTACGCTTCGCGTTACATGTAACAGCGCGAGGTGATCGTGGCGCATATCCATTCCAACTCAAGAGCGCGAGTGCGCGAGCACCGGGCGCGGTTGCGCAAGCAGGGTCTGCGGCCCATCCAGATCTGGGTGCCCGACGTTCGAGCGCCGCGCTTTGCCGAGGAGGCACACCTTCAGTCTCGGGCGGTGGCCGCCAGCCGAGCTGCCGCGGAGGACCAGGCGTTTGTGGACTCGATCTCCGATCGCAGCTGGGAGACCCCCGCCTTCGGCGCGAATCCCCGTCTCGGCAAGTCGAAGGAGTGAAACGGGGTGAGGTGTGGACGGTCGCAGGCGGTCCGGACTACGCCGGCAAGCCGCGGCCCGCGGTGATCGTTCAGGACGATCACTTCGATACCGACTCGGTGACGATCTGCCCGTTTACGACCGACCCCGTGGACGCACCACTGTTCCGCCTGATGATCGAGCCCACGCCCAATAACGGGCTGCGCGAGACCTGCAGGCTGATGGTCGACAAGCTCACCACGGTCCTCCGCTCGAAGCTCGGCGAGTGTGTGGGCGTACTCGCCGGCATCGACATGATCCGGCTCAACCGCGCGATCGTCGTGTTCTTTGGCCTAGCGTCCAACGGCTGAACACGACGATTGGGCCGAGGCTGACCGCGCCAATCCCCCGAAGTGCCGCCGGCTCCCATTCGTGCTCCCGCGCGCGTTCGGCAAACGTCTCCAGCAGCACGGTCTAGCCGACGCCCTTAGGCCCGTGAGGCGCCCTACGGCAGCAGCCGCAGCGGCCTCCGTGTGCGCTGGGCGCACCAGCACGCCGGGTCCGTCGAGCGGGTCGATGCGGCGCAGGCGCGGGACGGTGTCGAAGGCCTGATCGGCGGTGAGGATTGTGTGGATGCCGTTGGTGATGCAGGCCGCGGCGTGCAGGCGGTCGTTGGCACCGATCGCGGTGTCCGACATCGCGAGGGCGTCGCTGAATGCCTCGTCGGTTACGGGCAGCAGGGGTGTGAGGATGCGGTAGGCGCGCTCGGTGAGGCCTTGGAGCACGCCGAGCCCGAGGCGTGCGGGGAGTGGGTTTGCTGACACGAGGTAGACACCGCGTTGCCGGAGTGCGGTGGGAGGGGCGCGGTGGGTGTTGTCTTCAGGGTTCCTGGGTGTGGCTGTGTGTCTCCCGCCAGGCTCTCAATCCCTTTTATTCATCGGGGATTGGCGAGTGTGCGGTGGTAGTGGCGTGGGTGTGGGTGGTGAGCGCCGGGGTTGGGGTCCTGCGTTAGGGACTTGACAAGAAGCGAGTGTTGTGCCTATGATGGGTTGGTCTTGGCGGCTGGTTGTGGTTGCCGGGCGAACATAGAGTCTGGTTGGGTCCACCTCCTTTGTGTGGTCGACCTTTGTAGTGCTCTCGCGAAGGGGTTTGCGGGGGAGAGGGCCGGGTCATTTTCGATGAGGGAGCTTGTTCAGCGTGGTTTCTAGAGGGAGATTCATGACGGGGATGTGCGCAGCTCGTGAGGGTGGCGTACCTAGATGCGGCAGCAGCCTGCCGCATCTCTCTCTCTCTCTCTCTCTCTTGTGCCCTGAGGGGCGCCGCTAGCTTTCATCCTCTGGCGCTGCGGCGCCGCCCTGGGTCCCCGCTTGCGGGGGCGGGGGATGGGCTGTTCGGGGTGTCGTGGTGTGGGGGGGCGGTGTAGTGCCCGCGCGGGCGAGTGTTGCTGGTGTCGCGCGCTCCGGGGTGCGTGAGGCGCGGTCTGCCCGTCGGCGGGGGTCCGCGCGGATTCCGTCGCGGTCGGGGTTGCCGTCTGTGCAGGTCGCGGAGATTCAGCGCTCAAGGCTGTTGGCGGGCGCTGTGGGTGCGATCGAGGAGCACGGGTTTGCGCATACGACGGTGGGGCAGATCACTGCGCGGGCGGGTGTTTCGCGGCGCACGTTCTATGAGCTGTTCGAGAACCGGGATGCGTGTCTGACGGCGTTGATCGAGGACGCGGTCGCGCTCCTCGAGGGTGAGCTCGCGGGTGCGGGCCTTGAGGGTTTGGTGTGGCGTGAGCGGGTGCGTGGGGGGCTGTGGGTGGTGCTCTCGTTCTTTGACCGCGAGCCGGCGCTCGCGCGGGTGTGTGTGGTCCACGCTCTGAATGGCGGCCCGGGCATCCTGGAGCGGCGTGAGGAGATCCTCGCGCAGCTCGCGGCGGTGTTGGATGAGGGGCGGGGCGAGGGTTCGCGCGGTGGGGATTGCACGCCGTTGACGGCGGAGGGGCTGGTAGGTGCCGCGTTCGGGATCTTGTATGCGCGGCTTGTGC
This sequence comes from uncultured Solirubrobacterales bacterium, assembly GCA_963747875.1. Classification (GTDB taxonomy): domain Bacteria; phylum Actinomycetota; class Thermoleophilia; order Solirubrobacterales; family Solirubrobacteraceae; genus Palsa-744. The sequence goes on along the minus strand of CAVVGU010000001.1, from coordinate 1,414,512 downwards.
GTGGTGAGCAGCGCCCGTTGACGGAGTTGTTCGGGGGGTTGATGGGGATGATCGTGCTGCCTTACCTGGGGCCCGCGGCGGCGCGGCGTGAGCAGGCGCGTCCTGCGCCCGCGCGGGTAGCGGCTGAGGTTCGGGGTAGGCCGGCGGTGCTTGCGCTCGCGGAGAGCGATCCGCTGCAGGAAGTCCCGATGCGCCTCACCTACCGCACGGCGCGGGTGCTGGAGTTCATCGCCGGGCATCCCGGGGTGAGTAATCGCACGGTCGCGGACAGCGCGGGGATCTCCGATCAGGGCCAGGTTTCCAAGCTGCTCGCGCGTTTGGAGCGTCTTGGGTTGGTGGCGAATACGGGTGTGGGTCGTCACCGTGGTGAGGCGAACGCGTGGAGGCTTTCAGAGTTGGGTCGTGAGGTCGCGCAGCGTCTGGCGACGAGTGGTCTTGACGGGCAGCGGGTGGCGTGATGCGCGCCGTGGCCTGGCGGCAGGTCTTCATACATAACGGGGAGTGGTGGCCGGATGGCCGTGCCCTTCAGTCGATCGAGTGGCGGGCTGGGTTGCAGTCGGCCGGGAAAGCGAGATGAGTGATGTTTTCAGGGATACGTAAGCATCTGACCTACACGAACGTTGTGGTGACGCTCGCGTTGGTGTTCGCGATGAGCGGTGGCGCGTACGCCGCGAGCCGGTATGTGCTCACCTCGACCAAGCAGATCAAGCCCAGCGTGCTCGCGCAGTTGAAAGGCAAGCCGGGCGCGGCCGGCGCCCAGGGACCCACTGGGCCCGCAGGGTCCGCCGGACCCACCGGCCCGCAGGGACCAGCCGGCGCAAAAGGCGAACCCGGCGCGAATGGGGCGAGCGGTAAAGATGGTGTGAGCGTGACGAACAGCGCCGAGCAGAAGGGCGCCAACTGCAAAGAAGGCGGGTCGAAGTTCGTCGCCGCGAGCGGCACCACGTACGCGTGCAATGGGGAAAACGGTAAAAACGGTACGACCGGTTTTACCGCCACCTTGCCGAAAGGCTCCACGGAGACCGGCAGCTGGGCGGTCGATGTCCACGCCGCAAGCCAGGTGGGTGTTGGGCCGATAGGCTTTTCGATCCCGTTGGTAGGTCCGCTGGCAGGATCCCAGGTGCAGTTCGTTGGGGCGGCGGGCAACGGGTCGACGTGTCCCGGTACCGCGGCAGATCCAAAGGCCGAGGAAGGGAACCTCTGCGTCTACGGGGGGATATTGGCCGGCGTCAAGTTCGTGGCGATTCTCAACTCCTCGGCGTTCGAAGGGGGCGCGAGCAAGGCGGGGGCCGTCGCGGAGTTCGAAAGCGAAAGCGGGGCGTCCGAAGGCGGGTTCGGGTTCGGCACGTGGGCGGTGACCGCGGAATGACCCGACGCGCGCTGGCTCTCGCGGCAGCTGTGGCGTGCTGCGGACTGCTGTTGGCGCCGGCGGCGTTTGCCTCCGAACCGCCGGACTTGCGCCACCCCACGATCGAAATGGAAACCTACTCGACCAGGGTGTCTATCCAGGAGACCTTGGATAACAACGGGCTGCCGACGGAATGGAAGGCGGAATACATCACCGCGAAAGCGCTCGAAGAAGCGGAAAAACACAAAGAAGAAGCGAAATGGATTCCGGTGAACGGCGAAGCCGAGTCAGGTGGCGGCTCAGAGCGCGTCAGAATCGGAGCCCCGGAACCACTTGTGCCAGGTATCTACTCCGTGCTGCATCACCTGGATCCCGAAACGGCGTATTACGCGCGCTTTGTCGCAAAAAACGCTGATTCGCCACCCGAGGCGATCGAAACGATCCCGTTTACAACGCTGCCGGCCGCCAAGCCAGAAATTCCACAGCCCGGATCCGACGTCGAGTTCGAGGGAGCCGCCACGAGTGACACCACGGCCGGCTTCAAAGCCAGTATCGAGAACAACGGGGCGGAAAGCGGAACGGAATACAGTTTCGAATACGCCGAAGACCAAGCTGGCCAAGCGGGGCCTTGGAAAGCCTTCACGTCGGGAGGGAGCGGCACGATCACCTCCTCCGAAGACCACGCGGAAGTCACCGCCGGGGTCGCGGGGCTCAAACCCGAAACCACGTACTACGTGCGCATCAAAGCGAGCAACGAAAAGGGCGAAACCATACAGAGCACCTATCGAACAGAGAAGCTCGCTCAAGTCAACACGTTTACGACCGAGACGGCCAAGGCCATCACGAGCATGTCCGCTGCTAACATACGAAACGTTACGGGGACCGCGGCGCATGTCAGCGGCGAAGTCGAGCCTCATGGCTCGGAAACCGACTGGCGCTTTGAATACGCGACGTCGGTGCTTGGCCCATGGGCCGTCGTGCCGGGCCCGGAAGGCATGGGCACGATCTCTCGGGCGCAGGCGGAAGCCGCGGGGTATGGCGGCGGGTTCGGATTCGGTGCTCGGTTGAGCGGGCTCAGTGCGGCCACCAGGTATTACGTCCGTCTGTTCGCGGAAAACGCCGCGGGTGAAGGCGAGGTCTGTCTCAGCGAAGTGTGTGAACCGATTTCCGCATCGATCGAACATGGCCTGGGGATCTTTGAAACCTCGGCTTTGCCGTCGGCGAGGACGTTCGCGGTACACGGCTTGCAGGGGGAATCGGTGCAGCTGCTCGGCGGTGTGAACCCGAACAGCGCAGTGACCTCGGCCGAACAGACGATCACGGTCGGAGGCGCTCCGACGGGTGGGACGTTCACGCTCACGTTCGACGGACATACCACGAGTCCGCTCGCGTATAACGCGCGGGCAACCGAAGTCGAGGAAGCGCTGCGAATCGCCCTCGGAGAATTCGCTATGGAAGTAGAAGGCCCGCCGGGTGGACCGTATACCGTCTTTTTCTTTCTCAAAGACGCCGGTGTGGCGGAGCCGCCGATCGAAGCGGACGGTTCGGGCCTGACGCCGGCGGGTGCGGTCAAAGTGCAGACCGACTATCGGGGCGGTGAAGGCGATGAAGCCGACTACCGTTTCCAGTACGTCGGCGAGCGGAGCTTCGACGAACACGGTTGGGCGGACGCGGAAGAGTCCCCCGAAATGGACGCGGGCTCGGGCAGCGCGCTGCAGGTGGTCGGCGCGGTTCTCCCCGGCCTGAGCGCGGGGGAAACCTACCGGTACCGGCTGCTCGCGCGAAGCACGGCCGGGGGTTCGCTCGTGGAAGGCTCCGAACAGACGCTGACGGTTCCGACCCCGCCGGCGCCGCAAGCGGCGAGCGCGTGTCCCAACGAAGCGTTCCGTACGGGGCTGTCGGCCAAGCTTCCGGATTGTCGTGCGTATGAGCTGGTGAGCCCGGTCGACAAGGAAGGCGCCCAGGAACCGTTCAAGTACGGCGCCAGTCTGGGTGCCGGTTTGTACGCCAGCGAAGAAGGCGAACACGTGGCGCTCGAAGCGAGCGCGGTCCGCTGGGGCGCCGGCCCGCAGGCCGGCGGCAGCCCGTACTTCTTCTCACGGGAAGCGGGCAAGGGATGGGCGATGAGGGCCGGCTCGCCGCAGCCGGAAACGGGCATCGCCAACCCGTTCGGTACCAACTACATCTACAGTGCGGACCTGAGCCGGGTGGCGTTCGAAGCCAGTTACGAACCGTCGGCTGCGAACGAATCCGAAGACATCGAATATAGGATCGGTCCTGCGGGTGGTCCCTACAGGACCGTGGCGTCGGTTCCCAACCTCAAAAAACTGAATGGCAACCAGCGGTCGGAAGGCTGGGTCGCGGCCGACGGCAGCTTCTCGAAGCTCGTCCTGCAGACGCAGGACCGCACGCTGCTGGGCGAAAAGGCGACGGGGACCAAGAGCGGCTCGGATCTGTACGAATACACGCCTGCGGGGGGGCTGCGACAGTTGAACGTAAGTGAAGCCGGGGGAGAAACAGTCACGATCGGCTCGTGCGGCGCCACCGTCGTCAAAGGGCTTGGCGGGGGCAACGGGGGCGCGAGCGAAGCGGGCGCGAGCTTCGAGGACGTGGGCGGTCAGCACAGCGTGTCGGCGGACGGCTCGCGTGTCTTCTTCGAGGCGGTGCCGGGTCGTGAATGCGGCGCGGCGAAGCATCTCTACATGCGTGTCGACGGCGCACAGACCGTCGATATCGGCGCGTACAAGTTCATCGACGCGAACGCCGAGGGTACGCGGCTGCTGCTGGAAGGCCCCGAAGGGCTGGTGAGCTACGACACCGAAACGGCGAGCACCGAAGGGCAGTCAGCCGGCGAACAGGCGACGGCGGCGGAACTCCAGCTGCTCGGCATCCCCGCGCCGACGGAAGCGGGCGAAGGCGAGCAACCATTTTACCATCCTCGCTATACCTACTGGGGCGCGACGTCACACAAAAGCAAGGCGCAGGCCTACCGTTACGACAGCGTCGAACACGTGGTGCAGTGCATCTCCTGCGCCTCTTCGTTTGACCCCGATCCGCAGCAGTCGGCCTTCATCAACAGCGGCCACTACAACATTCTCCACGGTGGTCCTGTGCTCGCCCATACGTTTACCTCGGCGAATGGCGAGTTCGCGTTCTTCACGACACCGGCTGCGCTCGTGCAGCAGGACGTCGACGGCGAAACGGAAATCGATTCCGCCTTCGAATACATTGATATCGGTGAAACGACTTCGCCGTCGAGCGATGTGTATGAGTGGCGTGCGAGCGGGGTGGATGGCTGTGCGCAGGTGCAGGGTTGTCTGGCGTTGATCACCGGTGGTCGCGGGGGCTATATGAATCTGCTGCTGGGGACCGCGAATGAAGGCCGCGAAGTCTTCATCTACACGCGTTCGGAGCTGTTGGCGCAGGACAACGACAGCTCGGGCGATATCTACGACGTGCGTGTGGATGGCGGGTTTGCGCCGGCGCCGCCACGTCCGACGGAATGCGAAGCGAGCGCCTGTTCGACGCCGCCGCTCGCGCCGACCGATGCCACACCGTCGAGCCTGACGTTCAGCGGAGAAGGCAACATCGCCCAGTCGGCGCCAAATGGGACGGCGGTGAAGGTCAAGAAGCCGAAAGCCAGCCGAAAGAATCACCGGAAGAAGCGACGGAAGCGGACGCCGAAGCGGTCGCGGCGTGGCGGGAGGAGGAAGTCATGAAGCGGTTTGGCCTCACGGTGTGTGCCTTCGCGTTGGTTTTCCTGCCGGGTGTCGCGTGGGCGAAGCCCAGCGGGCACCCGTTCGAAATCGTCCCCGGCTCGTTTCACTTCACACAGTCGACGGAGCGGGCGGGCGCACACTCGGACTGGGTGACGTCGTTCGACTTCGCTCATGAAGAAAGCGGCGCGACGTACAACGATGCGCGCAGCATCGTGGTGGATCTCCCGGCGGGCTTCGACGCGAGCGATACGGCCGTCCCGACATGCAGCCAGGCGCAGCTGCTCGCGACCAACCCGGTCTCAAAGGAGCACGGGAGCGGGGAACTGCCAGACTGTCCGATCGCCAGCCAGATCGGACAGCTCAGCATCGAAGTGTTCATCGGCGAAGACCCTGGTGGTATTCCCCAGCTCGATCATCTCACGGTCCCGATCTACAACATGGAAGTGTCGAGCTTCGGCGTCACCGCCCAGCTCGGCTACAAGACCGCGCTGTTCACGGGGCTGCTGTCGATCCAGGTCCGCCCGCAGGACACCGGGCTGACGTCGACGACGACGAACATCCCGCCGATCGGCGAAGTGCACAACATTGCGGTCACGATCTGGGGTTTGCCTGCGGCACACGAACACGACGCGCTACGCGGCGCGATCTGCGGCCTGGGCGGTGAAGTCCCGCCGGTGTGCAGGAACGAACTGGGCGGCCCCCAGGAAGCGAATATTCCCGTGAAGCCGCTGCTGTCCAACCCGACGAGCTGCGGGACGTTCACGGCGAGTATGGAAGCGGAATCGTGGGAGGAACCGGGGACGCCGGGGGACATGCCGACGAAAGCGACCGACAATGAAGTCGGCCCGATAACAGAATGCGCCCGGGTGCAGTTCGAACCGTCGATCGAAGTCACTCCGAGCACCCGCTCCGCTGAATCCCCGAGCGGGCTGGGCGTGACGCTCGGCGTTCCACAGACGTGGGACAGCCAGTTTACGATCGCCACGGCGAACCTGAGGGACACCAGCGTCACGCTGCCGGAAGGGATGACGGCGAACCCGTCGCTCGCGGCCGGCCTTGGGGCGTGCACCGTCGCGCAGTACGAATCGGAAACGTCCTCCTCGCTTCCGGGCGAAGGGTGCCCGGCGGAAGCGAAGATCGGGTCGATCGAAATCGAAACGCCGCTGCTTGACGAAAGGATCGGCGGCGCGGTGTATATCGCCACGCCGTACCACAACCTGTTCAACGAACCCGGTCACCCCGAAGGGTCGCTGCTCGCGCTGTATGTCGTCGCGAAGGACCCCGAACGCGGGATCCTGATCAAAGTCGCGGGCAAGATCGAACCGAACCCCGTGACGGGGCAGCTGACGACGACCTTCCAAGACACTCCGCAGCAGCCGTTCAGCCGCTTCACTTTGAAGTTCCGTCCCGGTGCGAGCGCGCCGCTGGCGAGCCCTCCGACGTGCGGAACGTTCGCCAGCCAGGCGGCGTTGACGCCGTGGTCTGCCCCCGAAGAACCGCGACTGCTGTCGAGCGCGTTTGAAATCACGCAGGGCGTCCACGAAGGCCCCTGCCCGTCGGGCGGCGTGCCGCCATTCAAACCGCAGGTGATCTCCGGCACCCAGAACAACGCGGGCAGCAGCTATAGCCCGTTCTACCTGCGGATCGTGCGCGAAGACGGCGAACAGGCGATCACGCGCTTCTCGACGACGCTGCCGCCGGGCCTGACAGGGAACCTGACGGGCATCCCGTTCTGCCCGGATGCCAGCATCGAAGCGGCGAAGAGCGTGACGGGCGCCGAAGAGGAGGAACACCCCTCCTGCCCGCAGGCCTCGGAAATCGGGCATACGATCGTCGGCGCGGGCGTCGGCCCCGTGCTGGCGCAGAACCCCGGCAAGGTGTACCTCGCGGGCCCCTACCACGGCGCGCCGCTGTCGATTGTTTCGATCACGAGCGCGAAGGTCGGCCCGTTTGACCTCGGGACGGTCGTGATCCGCTTCGCGTTGAACATCAACCGCACGACCGCGCAGGTCGAAGTCTCGGCGAACGGGTCGGACGCGATCCCGCACATCATCAGGGGGATCGTGGTGCACGTCCGTGACATCCGCGTGTACATGGACCGCTCAAAGTTCATCATCAACCCGACCAACTGCGCTCCGCTGTCGATCCAGGACACGATCGACGGGGCGGGAGCGGACCCCGCGAACCCCGCCGACCAGGTCCCGGTGGGCGTCAACACACAGTTCGAGGCCGCGGACTGCTCGAGCCTCACGTTCAAGCCCGTCTTCAAGGTCTCGACCCCGGGGAAGACGAGCAAAGCCAACGGTGCCGGGCTGAGCGTCAAGCTCTCCGTCCCCAGTCCGCTCGGTACCCAGGCGAACATCGCGCGTGTCAAAGTCGAACTGCCCAAGGCGCTGCCCTCGCGGTTGACGACGCTGCGCAAGGCCTGCCTCGCGGCGACGTTCGAAGCGGACCCCGCCGACTGCCCCGCGGACTCGATCGTCGGGCACGCGACTGCGACCACGCCGATCGTGCCCGAACCCCTCACCGGCCCCGCGTACTTCGTCTCCCACGGCGGCGAAGCGTTCCCGAGCCTGATCATCGTGCTGCAGGGCTACGGGTTCACGATCGACCTCGTCGGCTCGACGTTCATCAACGAAAAGACCGGGATCACGAGCAGCACGTTCAAGACCGTCCCCGACGTCCCCGTCGGCACCTTCGAACTCACCCTCCCGCAGGGCCCATTCTCCGCGCTCGCGGCGAACCGCGACCTCTGCACCGGCAAGGCCCTGACGATGCCGACCGAATTCCTCGCGCAGAACGGCGCCGCGATCCACCAGAGCACGAAGATCGCGGTCACCGGCTGCGCCAAGCACAAGGCCAAGGCCAAGAAGAAGGCCAGCCGGCGCAAGCACGCAAGGACGCGCGCCAAAGGCAGGCGCGGCGGCAGGAAGGGGTAGCACGGTGCGTGCAGCCGCCGTTGCGTTCCGGCCCAAGCCGTCCGTAGGCTGCATCGGGTGCTGCGGGAGGATGATCCGGCCCCGGGCCGTGAGCCCGCAACTCGCCGAGAGCGGGACGAGCGCTGGAGCTCAACCGCGACCCCCGAGGATCTCGAGCACACCGGGCTCGTCGAGCGGGTCGATGCGGCGCAGGCGCGGGACGGTGTCGAAGGCTTGATCGGCGGTGAGGATTGTGTGGATGCCGTTGACGATGCAGGTCGCGGCGTGCAGGCGGTCGTTGGCGCCGATCGCGGTTTCCGACATCGCGAGGGCGTCGCTGAATGCCTCGTCGGTTACGGGGAGCAGTGGTGTGAGGATGCGGTAGGCACGCTCGGTGAGGCCCTGGAGCACGCCGCGCCCGAGGCGTGCGGAGAGCTCGATGTGCCAGACCTCCTCGAGCACGGCGGTGGAGGTGCGTCCGTCGGCCTCGCCGCGCGCGATCGCGCTGAGCACTCGCTGGCACGGTGGCGCGTAGTCGGAGTCGCCCGCCGCGTACACGAGGATGTTTGCGTCGAGGAAGAACGTCACCGTGGCCGGCCGGTGGGGAAGAGCTCCGGGTGCTCCTCCTCGATCTCCTGCGCGTGCATCCGATTGAGCTCATCCGGTGAGACGAACGGCGCGGGGGGCAGCGCACGGATCTCCTCGGCGGCGCGCACCCGCTCCTCTCTGGTGAAGCGCCTGCCGTAGCGCTCGTCGATCGCCGCGCGCACGAGCCCGCCGACGGACTCTCCGCGCTCCCGGGCCTCCTCCTCGAGCCGGCGTTTCTGCTCCGGCGTGACGAGAATCTGGAGCCGCGAGGTGAGCATGTGCAGAGTATACACATGCGCCGCGCTCTGTGGGCGCTCTCGGCGCCGTAACCCGCTTGGTTTGCTGACACGAGGTAGACACGGCGTGCCCGGAGCTGGGTGGAATTGGTCGCGGTGGGTGTTGTCTTCGGGGTGATTGGGTGTTGCTTGGTGTCCTTCTGGGAACGTCAATCACTTTTATTCATGCGGGATGGGCGTGTGTCTGATGGCTGTGGGGTGGGTATCGTCGATCGCTGCCGGGGTGAAAGGATCGCGTTGGGGACTTGACAAGAAGCGAGTGTTGTGCCTATGATGGGTTGGTCATGGCAGCCGGCTGTGGTTGCCGGGCGAACATAGAGTCTGGTTGGGTCCACCCCCTTTGTGTGGTCGACCTTTGTAGTGCTCTCGCGAAGGGGTTTGCGGGGGAGAGGGCCGGGTCATTTTCGATGAGGGAGCTTGTTCAGCGTGGTTTCTAGAGGGAGATTCATGACGGGGATGTGCGCAGCTCGTGAGGGTGGCGTACCTAGATGCGGCAGCAGCCTGCCGCATCTCTCTCTCTCTCTCTCTCTCTTGTGCCCTGAGGGGCGCCGCTAGCTTTCATCCTCTGGCGCTGCGGCGCCGCCCTGGGTCCCCGCTTGCGGGGGCGGGGGATGGGCTGTTCGGGGTGTCGTGGTGTGGGGGGGCGGTGTAGTGCCCGCGCGGGCGAGTGTTGCTGGTGTCGCGCGCTCCGGGGTGCGTGAGGCGCGGTCTGCCCGTCGGCGGGGGTCCGCGCGGATTCCCTCGCGGTCGGGGTTGCCGTCTGTGCAGGTCGCGGAGATTCAGCGCTCAAGGCTGTTGGCGGGCGCTGTGGGTGCGATCGAGGAGCACGGGTTTGCGCATACGACGGTGGGGCAGATCACTGCGCGGGCGGGTGTTTCGCGGCGCACGTTCTATGAGCTGTTCGAGAACCGGGATGCGTGTCTGACGGCGTTGATCGAGGACGCGGTCGCGCTCCTCGAGGGTGAGCTCGCGGGTGCGGGCCTTGAGGGTTTGGTGTGGCGTGAGCGGGTGCGTGGGGGGCTGTGGGTGGTGCTCTCGTTCTTTGACCGCGAGCCGGCGCTCGCGCGGGTGTGTGTGGTCCACGCTCTGAATGGCGGCCCGGGCATCCTGGAGCGGCGTGAGGAGATCCTCGCGCAGCTCGCGGCGGTGTTGGATGAGGGGCGGGGCGAGGGTTCGCGCGGTGGGGATTGCACGCCGTTGACGGCGGAGGGGCTGGTAGGTGCCGCGTTCGGGATCTTGTATGCGCGGCTTGTGCGTGGTGAGCAGCGCCCGTTGACGGAGTTGTTCGGGGGGTTGATGGGGATGATCGTGCTGCCTTACCTGGGGCCCGCGGCGGCGCGGCGTGAGCAGGCGCGTCCTGCGCCCGCGCGGGTAGCGGCTGAGGTTCGGGGTAGGCCGGCGGTGCTTGCGCTCGCGGAGAGCGATCCGCTGCAGGAAGTCCCGATGCGCCTCACCTACCGCACGGCGCGGGTGCTGGAGTTCATCGCCGGGCATCCCGGGGTGAGTAATCGCACGGTCGCGGACAGCGCGGGGATCTCCGATCAGGGCCAGGTTTCCAAGCTGCTCGCGCGCCTGGAGCGTCTTGGCCTGGTGGCGAACACGGGGGTGGGCCACCACCGTGGCGAGGCGAACGCGTGGAGGCTTTCAGAGTTGGGTCGTGAGGTCGCGCAGCGTCTGGCGACCGGTGGTCTTGACGGGCAGCGGGTGGCGTGATGCGCGCCGTGGCCTGGCGGCAGGTCTTCATACATAACGGGGAGTGGTGGCCGGATGGCCGTGCCCTTCAGTCGATCGAGTGGCGGGCTGGGTTGCAGTCGGCCGGGAAAGCGAGATGAGTGATGTTTTCAGGGATACGTAAGCATCTGACCTACACGAACGTTGTGGTGACGCTCGCGTTGGTGTTCGCGATGAGCGGTGGCGCGTACGCCGCGAGCCGGTATGTGCTCACCTCGACCAAGCAGATCAGCCCGAAGGTCCTCAAGGCGTTGCAGGGTAAGGCCGGAGCGGGCGGCGCGCAGGGTGTCGCCGGTCCCGCGGGCGCGACCGGGCCCGTTGGCGCGCAGGGCCCCGCGGGCGGCAGCGGTGAAAAGGGTGAAAAGGGCGACCCCGGTGCTCCTGGGACACCTGGCACGAGCGTGACGGCCAAGGGGATCGCCCCGGGAGGCGAATGCGAAGCTGGCGGTGTCAAGCTCACCCCCGGGGGGAAGGTCTGCAACGGTTCGCCGTGGACCGCGGGCGGGACGCTGCCGAAGGGCAGGACCGAGAGCGGCGCGTATGCGTCGGCGATGATCGAAAACGCGTTCCATGTGGTCGAAGGTCGCGCTGCGATCTCGTTTGTGATTCCGCTCCCGTCGGCTCCCGGTGTGGTGTACATCCCGCCGGGAGGGATTCCGACCGGCACCGGAACTGGCGATCTCACGAGCGGCTCGAACGTCGTCACGAATGTCACCACATTGACCGGCGAATTGGCTGCCTACGCGGCGATCTCCGGCCAGGGTATCCCTGCCGGCACGAAGATCAAGAAGGTGGTCTCCTCGACGGAACTCGAACTCTCCGGGCCGGTTACCGAAACGGGCACGGGCGTGTCGCTGAGCGCCGGTCCCCCCGCGGGCTGCGCCGGCAGCGTGGAAGCGCCGCAGGCCGCCGAAGGTCTGCTCTGCGTCTACGCAAAGTCGAGCGGGTTCGGCTCTGAATTCACCGAACCGGAAGCATATGCGGCCGGGGCACTGCTGAATTTCCAGCACGGGTTTGCTGGCTTCTTCGCCACGGGCTCGTGGGCTGTGACCTCGGCCGGCTAGCCGCGTCCTGCCCGGTGTGAAGCGCACACAATCGACAGAAAGCTGAGATCGATGAGTCACAAGCGGACCCGCCCCCAGTACAGCAGCTCGGCTTTGCCGCAGCGCCGCTCGCTCGCTCGCTGGTGCTCGGTGCCGGCGAGCGCGGCCGGCCTCTGCGCCATCGCGGCCTGTTTGGCGCTGTGGGCGGCGCCGGCGTCCGCGCGGACGGTGCACGTGTTCGCGGGCGAGTTCGGGGCGGAAGGGACGGGTCCGGGGCAGTTCAAAAGTCCGGAGGGCGTCGCGGTCAACGACGCGACGCACGACGTGTATGTGGTGGATCGCGGGAATCGCCGGGTGCAGGAGTTCAACTCGACCGGCTCGCCGGTGATCGCAGAATTCAACGGTGCGGCGGCGCCCTCCGGGGCGTTCGTGGAACCGGGTTGGATTGCCGTGGATAACTCGGGTGACCCGCTTGACCCCTCGAAAGAAGATGTGTACGTGGCCGATAGGGGAAGCGGGATGATCGACAAGTTCAGCGCGAGCGGCGGCTATGAAGGGCAGATCACGGGCACCCCCGAAAAGTCCTTCGAACCGGGAGAATCCAACGCCCGCTCGATCAGCGGTTTGACGGTCGATCCGAGCGGTGGCGTGTGGGTCGATACGCACGGAGGGGCGATCTACAGCTTCAGCGACGCGCTGGAAAATGTATACGTCTCCAAACGCACCACTGAATTTGGCGAAGGCACAGGTGCGCTGGCAATCGGTGCTCAGGGCAACATCTACGTGAACACCGGGCGTATTGCCAAGGTCGATGACTCCGGAAAGACGTTGATCCACCCGTTCGGTGACAGCGAACCGGCGAATGGCGTGGCTTTTCATCCGGCCGACGAAACAGTGTACATCGACAATGAACACCTGGTCGGGACGAATAGAGTAGTGGGCTCGATTGGGGTGTTCACCGAAGCAGGCGCGCCCGTGGAGCGTTTTGGCTCCGAACATTTTGGGTTGAGTCATGGGGTCGCGGTCGATGGGGGTACGGGTACTGCCTATGTGACGGATCTCGAGAGCGGTCGGGTGGTGGTGTATGAAGCGGTGCATCTGCCGGGCGTGGTGGCGGGGTCGCCGAGCGAACGCTTTCCGCGGGCGGTGACGTTGAACGGCACGGTCGACCCGGAAGGGTCGGCCGTCAACTCGTGCGTGTTTGAATACGATACGCGGCCTTATGTGGAAGAAGGGGAAGCGCCGCACGGGCAGCGCGTGGCCTGCTCCCCGGCGAACCCGGGGTCCGGGAGTACGCCGGTGCCGGTCAGCGCGCGCCTTGAAGGTTTGACGCCGCAGACCGCCTACTACTACCGGCTGGTGGCTGAAAACGCGGCGAGTGTGCCCAGTGTGACGGGCAATGAGGGGTTCTTTAGCGGGCCGCGGCTCGGGGGTGAGTATGTGACGGGCGTCGCCGCGACCAGCGCGACGCTGCACGCCCCGTTGGACGCCGAAGGCGTGGAGACGAGCTACTACTTCGCGTACGGTACCTCTGCCGCTTATGGGTCGTTCGCGCCGATGGCGCCGCCGGGCGCGGACGCCGGCGCGGCGGCTGGTGCGCTGGATGTGAGTGTGCATTTGGATGGGTTGTCGCCGGGGACGGTTTACCACTACCGGCTATTCGCGGTGCAGGGTGGGGAAACGTTCGAAGAAGGCGATGGCACGTTCTCGACGCAGCCTGCCGGCGAAGCGTTCGCGCTCGCGGACAGCCGCTCGTGGGAACTGGTCTCTCCGGCGGAGAAGCACGGCACGTTGATCGAACCGCTCGAAAGCACCCAGGATCAGATTCAGGCTGCGAGCGACGGCGGCGCGATCACTTATCCCACTATCGGTCCGACCGCGGGCGAAGCTCCGCACGGGCACATCACGTGGGCGCAGATGCTCTCCCGGCGCGGCTCCGCGGACTGGTCGACGCAGGATTTGACGCTGCCAGTGACCGACCCCGAAGGTCACGAATCGGCCAGCGAACTCACGAAACCGACTCCGGAATATCGTCTGTTCTCGCCCGATCTCTCGCTCGCGGCGGTCGAGCCGCAACCGTTTGGCACGGCGATACTGTCGCCGCGGGCCACGACGCGCACGCTCTACCTGCGGGACCAGGAAAGCGGTAATTTCCTGCCGCTCGTGACGCCCGAAAACGTGTCGCCAGCCGGCACCACCATAGAAATAGCGTCGTTTGCCGAAAGCAAGAGTCCGGCGAAGTTCTGGCAACTGCACTTCCTGGCGGCGACACCCGACTTGGGTAGCGTGCTCTTCAAGACGCCGCTGGCGCTGGTACCGCCGGCGATCGACGAAGAAACACCCTCCAACTCGCCACACGGTGAACCACAGTGGAATCTGTACGAGTGGGGCGATGGAAAGCTCGAACTGGTGAACATCCTACCAGACGGTCAGGCCACGCATGGAGCGCCACCGCCGTTCGTTTCGCTCGCGGACGAGATGGAAGGTGAAAGCGACGCGGTTGGTGGGGCGCAGCGGGTCGTCTCGGCGAACGGGCAGCGGGTGGCATGGACATGGGGAGACCCGTACGCGCGCAGTCCAAACTACATGGGGTTGTACGTGCGTGACATGGTCGCGAAAGAAACGGTGAAGATAGGCGGGTCCCATGCGGTGTTTCAGACCATGAACACGGAAGGGTCGAGGATCTTCTATACGGAAAACGGCGACCTCTACGAGTACGACTGGGCCACGCGTACGGCTAACGATCTCACTTCCAGTCACGGTGGCGGGGAAAGCAGCGCCGATGTGTTGCAGTCGGTGTCCGATGTCAGCGAAGACGGATCCTACGTGTATTTCGTGGCCAACGGTGTGCTGGCTGAAGGCGCCACTCGGGGGGCGTGCGAACTTAGCCACGCCTACTCTGGCGCGACGTGCAACCTTTACGTGCTGCACGACGACGGCGGTGAATGGGAAGCGCCGAAGCTGGTCGCGGTCCTGTCCTCCGCCGATGAACCGGACTGGTTCGGGGATAGGCTCGACTTCGCTCCGGGGCTTGAAATGGTTACCTCGCGTGTGTCGCCGGACGGGCGGTATCTAGCGTTCATGTCGAACCGGTCGTTGACGGGTTATGACAATCGCGATGCTGCGAGCGGTCAGCCCGACGAGGAGGTCTACCTCTACGATGCCACGACGGGGCGTTTGGTGTGTGCGTCGTGCAATCCGACTGGTGCGCGGCCGCGCGGCGTGCTTGACGGAGGCCACGAACTGCTGGTTGACCGTATCGGAGCCTGGGGTCGGACTGTGCCCGGGGGAATCCCGCGGTGGTTGGCGGGAAGTATTCCCGGTTGGGATGGGAGTATCACTGGCTCGACGTATCAGCCTCGGTATCTGTCCGACGCGGGCCGGTTGTTCTTCGACAGTCCCGATACGCTTGTGCCGCAGGACACAAATGGGCTGGAGGACGTGTATGAGTATGAGTTGCCGGGGACGGGAAGTTGTACGAGCGCGAGCGTGACGTTCAACGCGCGCTCGGGGGGCTGTGTGAGCCTGATCTCCTCGGGCACCTCGAATGGGGAATCGGATTTCCTGGATGCCAGCGAAAGCGGTGATGACGTGTTCTTCTTGACGACCGCGCAGCTCAGCTCCCTCGATCGTGACGGTAGCCTGGACGTGTATGACGCGCATGTGTGCACCGCCGCGACGCCGTGCCCGCCGGCGCCGGTCTCTTCGCAGCCGTGCGAATCAGGGGATTCATGCAAGGCGGCGCCCAGGCCGCAGCCGCCTATCTTCGGGCTGCCGCCGAGCGCGACGTTCGAGGGTTCCGGCAACCCCGTAACTGCCGCGCCATCACCATCGGTCGCGGTCAAACCGCTCACGCGCGCCCAGAAGCTGGCTCGGAGTCTCGCGGTGTGCCGCAGAAAACGTGAGCGTAGGAAGGAGCACGCGTGCGAACGTGCAGCGCGGAAACACGATTCGGCTGTGAAATCGGGGCGTCGGTCGCACGCGACCGGGCGCCGCAGCGGGCACGGTGGCAAGCCATGAGCACTCTCAGGCGGCTATGCATACTGTTCTCGGTTGCTCTCTCGGTGCTGTGCGCACTCGTGCTCGGCGGAGCCTCGGCGGCGGGGGTGGGGTGTGAATCGTGTCGCCCGTGGTGGCATCTCAACACGGTCTCGGCACCCGCGGGCGAAGCGGGCGGAGAAGGCCGTTTGATCGTCGAAGCGAGCAATCTCGGGGACGCGTATGTCGACGGCAGCGTGAGCCCAGTGGTGGTGAGAGACACACTGCCCGCGGGCGTCACCGCCGTGCACGTGTACGGGGAAGGCGGTGGCAGCGGCGGGAAGGGTCAGTCGATACAGATGCCGTGCTCGATCGTTGCGCAGACGGTGGAATGTGCATACCGGGGGCCGCTGTTCGCCTACGAACGGCTGATGATTGCGGTTTCTGTGCATGTCGTGGCGGGGTCGGGTACCGGCGAGAACGAGGTGAGCGTGTCCGGCGGCGGCGTGGCGCCAAAGGTTCTGAGACACGCCTTGCATTTCACCGACGGCGTGCCTGCCTTTGGCGTGGAAAACTACGAATTGACGCCCGAAGAAGAGGGCGGCGCGTTCGATGCGCAGGCGGGGTCGCATCCCTTCCAGCTCACCACTACACTCACGTTCGACACAAAGGCGCCGCTGATCTACTCCTTTGCGTACAAAGAAGTCTTGCCGGAAGTGCAACCGGTCTCGTTGACCAAGGAACTGCGGTTCAACCTGCCGCCCGGCCTGCTCGGCAACCCTACCCCTCTGCCGAAGTGCAGCGCGTACACGTTCATCCACGCCGCCAACGATTGTCCGGCCGACACAATCCTCGGCGTTGCCACGCCGATCGTCACGAACACCAACTTCAACTCCCATGTGCCGCTGGCGGAGACGACGCCGCTTTACAATCTCGAACCGGCCCCGGGTGAACCGGCGCGTTTCGGGTTCGAGCCTCCGATCGGGCCGATTGTGCTCGATACCTCAGTGCGTACGGGCGGCGATTATGCGGTTGTCGTGACGGTTCCCAGCATTCCTACCGATGTGCCGTTCATCGGGTCGCAGGTGACGTTCTGGGGCGTCCCGGGGGATTCCCGTCACGATACGAGCCGCGGGGCGTGTCTGGACGCGACGGGTGCGGGGGGGGAACCGGAAACGTCGTGTCCGTTGACGGAAAAGCCGCGGCCGTTTCTGATCATGCCGACATCGTGCACGGGCGCGTTGCGCTCGAGCGTGGAAGGGGAATCGTGGGCGCAGCTCGGGCGGTTCACCGAACCGTTTACCTACACGTTCTCGAATGCGGCGGGTGAACCGGTCGAGCAGGATGGCTGCAACGACCTGAATTTCGAACCGTCGATTGCGGTCGCGGCCGATGGGCAGCAGGGCAGCACTCCGACGGGCCTCGCGGTAGGTATCCACGTCGGGCAGGAAGGGAGCCTGAACCCGGAAGGGCTCGCCAACGCGACGGTGAAGGACACGACCGTCACGCTGCCCGCGGGGGTCGTCCTCAACCCGGCCGCAGCCGACGGCCTGCTGGCGTGCGGGCTCTCGGAAATCGCGCTGCAGAGCCCCGCCGAACAGACCTGTCCGGAAGCTGCGAAGGTCGCGACCGTGAGGATCAAGACGCCGCTGCTCCCCAACGAATTGACGGGAGCGGTGTATCTGGCGACTCAGAACGCGAACCCGTTCGAAAGCCTGATCGCGCTGTATCTCGTCGCCAGGGACCCGGTGTCCGGCGTGCTGGTCAAGCTCGCCGGCGAAGTCACACCGGATCCCGTCACGGGGCAGCTCGTCTCGACGTTCAAGAACACCCCGCAGCTGCCCTTTGAAGATCTAACGCTTCACTTCTTCGGTGGCTCGCGGGCGCCGCTCGGCACCCCCGCAGCGTGCGGGAACTACACAACCACCGCGTCGATCGCGCCGTGGTCGGGTAACCCGCCCGCGAGGGTCGCCTCCCCGCCGTTTCAGATCACCTCGGGCCCCGGGGGCAGCCCGTGCGCGAGCCCGCTGCCGTTCAACCCCACCCTTGCGAGCGGCAGCCTAAATCTGCAGGCGGGCGCGTTCACGCCGCTGACGACGACGCTCTCGCGCGAAGATGGCCAGCAGCCGCTGCAGGGCGTGCGGCTGAGCTTCCCCGCGGGCCTGTCGGGTCTGCTCTCGGGTGTGAAGCTGTGCGGGGAAACACAGGCCGACGAAGGGACCTGCGGCCCGGAAAGCCTGATCGGGGAAACGACGGTCTCGGTCGGTGTGGGGGGCGACCCCTACCCCGTCACGGGCGGACGGGTATACATCACCGGCCCCTATGAGGGCGCGCCGTTCGGCCTGTCGATCGTCAACCCCGCGAAGGCGGGGCCCTTCGACGTCGGGCAGGGCGCGTGCGACTGCGTGGTCGTGCGCGCGAAGGTCCAGGTCGACCCGCAGACCGCCGCGCTGACCGTCACCACCAACGGCCCGGAACAGCCCTACCACATCCCCACGATCCTCCGGGGCATCCCGCTGCAGATCAAGCACATCAACGTCACGATCGACCGCAGGGGCTTCACGTTCAACCCGACCGACTGCGACCCCGCGAGTATCACCGGGACGCTGCTCAGCACCGAAGGCGCGACATCGACGCTCTCCATCCCGTTCCAGGTCACCAACTGCGCGACTCTCGCGTTCGCCCCCAAATTCCAGGTGGCGACCAGCGGTAAAACATCGCGCTCCAAAGGAGCCAGCCTCGCGGTGAAGCTGACCTACCCAAGCGCACCGTTCGGTAGCCAGGCGAACATCAAAGAGGTCAAAGTGGAGCTCCCCAAGCAGCTACCCTCGCGGCTGACCACACTCCAGAAGGCATGCCCCGCGACACAGTTCCACACAAACCCCGCCGGCTGCCCAGCGGCCTCAGCCGTGGGGCACGCAAAGGCGATCACCCCGCTGGTACCGGTCCCCTTGGAAGGGCCCGCGTACTTCGTATCCAACGGCGGGGAAGCGTTTCCGAACCTGATCGTGGTACTGCAGGGCTACGGCGTAACGATCGACCTCGTCGGGGACACATTCATCAGCAAGGCCGGGATCACGAGCAGCACCTTCAAGACCGTCCCCGACGCCCCCGTCGGCAGCTTCGAACTCACGCTGCCAGAGGGCGCGTACTCAGCGCTCAGCGCGAACGGCAACCTCTGCAACAGCAAACTCACGATGCCAACCGAATTCCTCGCGCAGAACGGGGCGGAGATCCACCAGAGCACGAAGATCGCGGTTACGGGCTGCGCCAAGCACAAGGCCAAGGCCAAGCGGAAGAAGGCCGCTCGCCGCAAGCACGCCGGCAAGCGCGGCAAGGGCGGACACGGCGCCAGGAAGAAGTAGCCCCGGGGACACAGGGTCGGGCGCGGGGGACGCGGGATCGGGCGCGAACCGCCGACGCCGGGCGTGCGGTGCCGGCTGGGGGGCTGCCGCCTGAGTCATGATGACCCCGTGAGGGCGCTCGACCCGAGGCTGCTCCGTTACGCGCGCGCGACCCGCAGGTTCCTGTTCGCCTCGGTCGCGCTGGGGGTGCTGAGCGCGCTGCTGATCGTGGCGCAGGCGTGGCTGCTGGCGGACGTGGTGGCGGGCGCGTTCCGCCATGGGCGGGACCTCGCACAGCTACAGGCTCCGCTGATCGTGCTGCTGTGTGTGGTGGTGGCGCGCGCGGCGGTCGCGTGGGCGGCGGAGCTCGCGGCGAGCTGCTCTTCGGCGCGGGCGAAGTCCCAGCTGCGCGGGGCGCTGCTGGCGCGCGTGGGGGAGCTGGGGCTCGGCGGCCCGGGCGAGGAGCGTACGGGGGCGCTCGCGATCCTTGCGACGCGGGGGATCGACGCGCTCGACGGGTGGTTCTCGCTGTACCTGCCGCAGCTGTTCCTCGCGGTGATCGTGCCGGTCGTGGTGCTCGCGGTGGTGGTGTTCGAAGATTGGATTTCGGCGGCGATCGTTGCGGCGACGATTCCTCTGATCCCCCTGTTCATGGCGTTGGTGGGCGCAAGCACGCGCGAGCGCATGGACCGCCAGCTGCAGACCCTGCAGCGCCTGGGGGGCCACTTCCTCGACGTGGTCGCGGGACTGCCGACGCTGAAGGTGTTCGGGCGCGCGCGGGCGCAGGCCGGCGCGATCCGCGAGGTGACCGAACGCTACCGGCGCACCGCGCTCGCGACGCTGCGGGTGACGTTCCTCTCCTCGCTGATCCTGGAGCTCGTGGCCACGATCTCGGTCGCGCTCGTGGCGGTGGCGATCGGCCTGCGGCTGATGGCGGGGGAGATGGACCTGCGCACCGCGCTGTTCGTGCTCGTGCTCGCCCCCGAGGCGTACTTGCCGCTGCGCCAGCTCGGGGCGAACTACCACGCGAGCGCCGAGGGAATGGCGGCGGCCGAGCAGGTCTTCGCGGTACTGGAGCGCCCGGATAAATCACGCGCTGCGCCCCCCGATCTGGAGCCCGCGCCCGCGACGTGGGAGCACGCACCGGTGCCGCGCGGTGCGGGCGCCGGCACGCCCGAGCGTGGGTGCGTGAGCGACGGCGTGCCCGACCTCGCCGTCGCAGACATCGCTGTGAAGGGGCTACGGGTCGCCTACCCCGGTCGCGGTGAGCCCGCGCTCGACGGTGTCACGCTGACGGTGCGGGCCGGCGAGGTGCTCGCGCTCGCGGGGCCAAACGGGTGCGGTAAGTCCACCCTGCTGGGGGTCCTGCTCGGGCTGGTGGTGCCCGCGCGCGGCTCGGTGCGGGTCGGCGGCGTCGAGCTCGCCGAGCTCGACCCCGACGGGTGGCGCGCGCAGCTGGCATGGGTGCCCCAGCGCCCGCACCTGTTCGCGGCCTCGATCGCCGAGAACGTGCGCCTCGGACGCCCCCGCGCGTCGGATGGGGAGGTCCTGGCGGCGATCTCCGCTGCCGGGCTCGACCGCGTGATCGCGGACCTGCCCGATGGCCTGGAGACAGTGCTAGGCGAGCGCGGCGCGGGACTCTCCGCGGGCGAGCGCCAGCGGGTCGCGCTCGCGCGTGCGTTCCTGCGCGACGCCCCGCTGCTGCTGCTCGACGAGCCGACCGCGAGCCTCGACGGCGAGACCGAGCGCGAGGTGCTGGAGGCTGTCCGACGCCTCGCCCGCGGGCGCACTGTGGTGCTCGTCGCGCACCGCCCCGCGCTGTTGGCGATGGCCGACCGTGTGCTCTCGCTCGGCCCGGTGGAGGTGGCCGCGTGAGGACTCGCGGCTCCGCGGATCGGGTCGGCGGCTCCGCGGACCGGGTCGGCGGCTCCGCGGATCGGGTCGGCGGCTCCGCGGATCGGGTCGGCGGCTCCGCGGATCGGGTCGGCGGCTCCGTGGATCGGGTCGGCGGCTCCGCGGACAGGGTCGCCGCCGGGGAGGGCTCCGCATCGCGACGACGTCCCGCCGGCTCGGCGGCTCTCGGCTCTGCTGGTTCAGCTGCTTCATCCGCGGACGACCGTGGCCCGCAGGCCCCCGTGCGTCGCACGCTCGCGCTCGCCCGCCCCGCGGCGGGACGATTGGCGCTCGCGACGCTGCTGGGCGCCGGCGCGGTGGCCGCCGCGATCGGCCTGATCGCGACCTCGGCGTGGCTGATCTCGCGCTCCTCGCAGCGCCCGGAGGAGTCCGCGGTGGCGATCGCGATCGTGGGGGTGCAGTTCTTCGCGCTCGCGCGTGGCCTGTGCCGCTACGGCGAGCGGGTGGTGGGCCACGACGCGGCGTTCCGGGTGCTGGCGGACCTGCGCGTGCGGATCTACGAACGCCTCGAGCACCTGGCCCCGCTCGGCCTGCCCGCATTCCGCAGCGGCGAGCTGCTCGCGCGACTCGTCCACGACGTGGACTCGCTGCAGGATCTATTGCTGCGGGTACTGCCCCCGTTCGCGATCGCGCTACTCGTGGGGGCCGCCACGGTGGGCCTGGTGTGGTGGATGCTCCCCGCGGCGGGCGCGATCCTGCTCGTGGCGCTGCTGCTCGCGGGCGTGCTCGTGCCGTGGCTGACTGGGAGGCTCGCGGCGCGCGCGGAGGCGCGGCAGGCGGCGGCGCGGGGGGAGCTGACGGCCGCCGTCGTGGACCTGATCGAGGGCGCCCCCGAGCTGCTCGTCAACGGGGCCACGGCGGCGCAGCTGGACCGCGCAATGGCGGCGGACGCGGAGGTCACGCGGATCGCCGCCGCGAGCGCGCGCACCGCGGGCGTCGGGCAGGGCCTCACGCGCCTCTGCGCGGGCCTCGCGATGTGGGGCGCGCTGCTCGTGGGCGTCGCGGCGGTGCGCGCGGGGACGCTCAACGGCGTGCTGCTCGCGGGGCTCGCGCTGATCCCGCTCGTCGCGTTCGAGCTCGTGGCGGGCCTGCCCACCGCGACCCAGACGCTGCAGCGCGTGCGCCGCGCGGCCGCGCGCGTGTTCGAGGTGCTCGACGCCCCACCGCCCGTGGCGGAGCCCGCGCACCCTGTTGTGCTCCCGCTCCTGCCGACGCGTGCAACTAGCACCCAGCCCGCTGCTGCGCCGGCCACGCGGGTGAACGGCCAGACGGCCATAGAGGCCGATGCCGGGGTCACCACGCAGGGGCATGTCCCGCCGGCCTCCCAGAGGCATGTCCTGCAGGTCCGCGGCCTGCGCAGCCGCTACCCAGGCGCCGCCCGCTGGGCGCTCGACGGGATCGACCTCGACCTCGCGCCCGGGCGGCGCGTCGCGGTCGTCGGCCCGAGCGGGGCGGGCAAGTCGACGCTCGCGGGGGTGCTGTTGAGGTTCCTCCCCTACGAGGGCGGATCGGTGACGCTCGACGGCGTGGAGCTCGCGGACCTCGACGGGGATGCCTGCCGGCGCGTGGTGGGGCTCGTGGCCCAGGACGCGCACATCTTCGACAACACGATCGAGGAGAACCTGCGCCTCGCGCGGCGCGGGGCCACGCTGGCCGAGCTGCACGAGGTGCTGGCGAAGGTCAGGCTGCGCGACTGGGTCGAGGGGCTGCCCGAGGGCCTGGGCACCGAGGTGGGGGAGCGCGGCGCACGCATGTCCGGCGGCCAGCGCCAGCGCCTGGCGATCGCCCGCGCGCTGCTCGCGGACTTCCCGATCCTGATCCTCGACGAGCCGGGCGAGCACCTCGATACGGAGACCGCCGACGCGATCCTCGCGGACGTGCTGGCGCTCACCCGCGAGCGGGCGCTCCTGCTGATCACCCACCGGCGCGCGGATCTGGCGGAGATGGACGCGGTGCTTACGCTCGACCACGGTGTGGCGCGGGCCTGAATCTGATCACGGTGTGGCGCGGGCCTGAATCTGACCACGGTGTGGCGCGGGCCGGGGGTAGGCGCGGGCTGAGCCGGGCCACGGTGTGGGGCGAATCGGCTCCCGACGGGATATCCTCTGCGTGTGGCGACGTTGGTGCTCGATCCCTATGCCTTCGAGCTGGACGCTCTGAAGGAGCGTCGGCACGTCTCTGGCCTGGACCGTCTCGATGAGGTGTGGGAGGGTGTGCTGCACATGGTTCCCGCGCCAAGCTCTGAACACGCCCGGATCAGCCAGCAGCTGGCGGTGGCGCTCGACAGTCCCGCCCGCGCCGCGGGGCTGATTCCGGCGATGGGCGAGTTCAACCTCGGTGACTCCGACCACGACTACCGCGTCCCAGATGGTGGCCTGCTGCATCCCGGCACCCGTGGTGTGTGGGTGCATACGGCAGCGCTGGTCGTGGAGATCGTCTCGCCTGAGGATGAGACCTGGAAGAAGCTCCCGTTCTACGCCGCCCACGGGGTGGATGAGGTGCTGATCGTCGATCCCTCCGAGCGCGCCGTGCACTGGCTCGGGCTCGCCGAGGGCGAGTATCGCGCGATCGAGCGCAGCGGCGTGATCGATCTCGGCGCAGCTGAGCTGGCCGGGAAAATCGACTGGCCCTGACACGCGCACAGGCCCCGCGGGCTGTAACGCGGGGTTCTCCGAGAGACACGGGAGAGATCGCTCGTGAGGGGTGAGGCTCCCTCACCCGTGGAGGCGTGAGGATGGGGCGTCCGTTCCAGCCGATGCACGGAGGAGTCTTCGCGGATGACCAACGATCTCGCACGGTGGCAGTTCGCGACGACGAGCATCTACCACTTCCTGTTCGTGCCCGTGACGATTGGGCTGGCGTTCCTGGTGGCGATCCTGCAGACGGCGTGGCACCGCAACGGGCGCCCCGAGTACCGGCGCTTGACGCGCTTCTTCGGGACGCTGCTGCTGATCAACGTGGCGGTGGGGGTGGTGACGGGGCTGGTGCAGGAGTTCGAGTTTGGGATGAACTGGTCGGTGTACTCGCGCTTCGTGGGGGACGTGTTCGGGGGGCCGCTGGCGATGGAGGGGCTGGCGGCGTTCTTCCTGGAGTCGACGTTCCTGGGGCTGTGGCTGTTCGGGTGGGACCGCCTGCCCAAGCGCATCCACCTGGCGTGCATCTGGCTGGTCTCGTTCGCGTCGATGCTCTCGGCGCTGTTCATCATGGCGGCGAACTCGTGGATGCAGCACCCGGTGGGCTACGCGCTCAACCACGCGGGTCAGCCGGAACTGAACAACATCGGGGCGCTGTTCACCAACCCCACGTTCCTGTGGGGCTACGTGCACGTGCTGCTGGCTTCGCTGATCACGGGCTCGCTGATCATGCTCGCGGTCTCGGCGTGGTACCTGCGCAAACAGCGTGAAGTGGAGGCGTTTCATCGCACGGCCTCGATCTCGCTGTCGGTGCTGATCCCCGCGATCGTGTTGGCGCTGTTCGTGGGCAGCGAGCTGGGGGTGGTGGAGGCCAAATACCAGCCGATGAAGATCGCGGCGGCGGAGGCGCAGTGGAACACCTGCCAGCCCTGTGGGTTCTCGCTGTTTCAGATCGGGGGTGGCAAAAACGACAAGACTCCCTCGCAGATCATCGAAATTCCGCATGTGCTCTCGCTGCTGGCGACGAACTCGTGGAACGGCAAGGTGATCGGGCTGAACCAGCTGCAGGCGGAATACGAAAAGAAATACGGTCCGGGGAACTATGTGCCGGATGTGTTCATCCAGTACTGGTCGATGCGCGTGATGGCCTATCTCGCGGGGCTCATACTGCTGCTGGCGCTGTGGGGGGCGTGGCTGCTGCACAGGGGGACGTTCGACCGCTCGAAGTGGTTTCTGCGGGTGTCGATCTGGGCGGTGGTGACGCCGTTTTTGATGAACACCGCGGGCTGGCTGCTGACCGAGAGCGGGCGCCAGCCGTGGATCGTGCAGGGCCTGATGAAGACCGTAAACGCCTCCTCGCCATCCGTCACCGCGACCGACATCTGGATCAGCTTGATCGTGTTCGTGACGATCTACATCGCGCTGGGGGCGGCGGACGTGGTGTTGATGCTGCGCTACGCGCGCAAAGGGCTCGACCATGGGGACGAGCACGGGGCGGAGGGCGCCGAGGGCGCCGGGACCGCGACCGGAGGGGCCGGGGCGATCCCGGCGCTGACCTACTAGGCGAGTGAGCGATGGACAACCACGACCAGTCCCACACCCCGGGCACTCACCGTTAGGGCACCGAGGCCTCATGCACTTGCACACACTGTGGTTCATCATCCTCGCGATCGTATGGGTGGGTTTCTTCGTGCTGGAGGGGTTCGACTTCGGGGTGGGGGTGCTGCACACGATCGTGGGCCGCACGGAAATCGAGCGGCGGGTGGCGCTGAACACGGTGGGGCCATTCTGGGATGGCAACGAGGTGTGGCTGGTGGTGGCGGGCGCGGGCACGTTCGCGGCGTTCCCGGGGTGGTACGCGACGATGTTCTCCGCGCTCTACCTCGCGCTGTTGCTGACACTGGCGGCGCTGATCGCGCGGGGGGTGGCGTTCGAGTTCCGGGGCAAGAGCGAAGATCCGCGCTGGCGGGCGACGTGGATGTGGTGCACGACGCTCGGCAGCCTGTTGATCCCGCTGCTGCTGGGGGTCGGCCTGGGCGATCTGCTGCACGGCCTGCCGATCGACCGTGCACACGAATATACGGGCGATTTCTTCGATCTGCTCACCCCATACGGGCTGTGGACGGGCGTGACGATCCTCGGGCTGTGCCTGCTGCACGGGACGACGTTCCTGATGCTCAAGACCACCGCCACGGTGCGCGAGCGCGCGCGGGCGGCATCGCGCCCCCTGGGCTGGTTGGCGGTGGCGCTGGTGGTGGGCTTCGTGATCTGGACGCGCGTGGTCGTGGGCCACACCCAGGTGCCGGGCCCGGTCGAAGTGCTCGCGGTGATCGCGGTGATCTTCGCGGCCCGCCTGGCGCGCTCGGATCACCACGAGGGCTGGGCGTTCACCGCTTCGGCAGTGGCGATCGCCGCGACGGTGGGGTCGATCTTCATCGACCTGTACCCGAACGTGATGGTCTCGAGCACGAGCGCGGCGTACAACCTCAGCGTGAACAACTCGGCCTCGGGCCACTACGCGCTGGTGGTGATGACGATCGTGGTCGTGCTCTTCCTCCCGCTCGTGCTGGCCTACCAGGGGTGGTCCTTCTACGTGTTCCGCGCCCGCGTGCAGGCGCCGCCGGCGCAGGCCGACCGGCCACCAGTCCCGCAGGCGTCCTGAAGAGCGACCCTCGGGGGGGGGATGGGAGGCTTGCTTTGGGGATCGTCCGCGCGAGCCGGTCCGTCAACAGGCGTGGTGGGCGCGGGGCTTCCGTGCCCCGCGACTACGCGAGCCGTCGCCAGCGGGCGCCCCGGCCGGCGCCGATGGGTTCGATCGCACCCTCCCCGCGTAGGCGGGTGAGGGTCTTGTTGATGTAGGACCGGCTGGCGGCGGGTACGGCGCGGCGGACGTCGGCGACGGTGAACTCGTCGGTGAGCGAGCGGTGGATGAACTGGCGGATCGCCTCGCGCTTGGAGCCGCGGCCGGCGACGGTATCGACCTGGCCCGTCAGCTCGCGGTGGGCGGCGGTGAGGATGCCGAGGAAGTAGCGCAGCCACGGGCCGATGTCGTGCTCGCCCTCGTGCCATCCGTGCCCGGCTGCGCGCAGGGCCTCGTAGTAGGTCTCCCGGCTGTCCTCCACAAGGCGCTCGAGGCTGATGAAGCGGCCGACCTCGTACCCCGCTTGGTAGAGCGCGAGCAACGTGAGCAGCCGGCTGATGCGCCCATTGCCGTCCCGGAAGGGGTGGATCGCGAGGAAGTCGAACACGTAGCAGCCCACGAGCAGCAGCGGATGGTGCTCGCCGGTGTCCCGCGCGGCGGCGAAGCGCTCGTGCAGCTCCTCCACCGCCGCCGGAGTGGCGATCGCGGAGACGGTCTGAAAGCGTACGACGCGCACACCGTCGGGGAGCACTTCCTGGATCGAGTTCTCCACGCTCTTCCACCGTCCCGCGGGGGTGTTGGTGAACTGGTACAGATCGCGGTGCAGCTGCTCGACGACGCTGGGGGTGAAGGGGATGTGTGGGGCGTCGGCGTTGATCGTGTCCAGCACCGCTCTGTATCCCGCGATCTCCTCCTCGCTGCGGTTGGCCGGGGCTGTCCTGTGCGCAAGTAACTTCTGGACGCGCTCGGCCGGCGCGGTGATGTTCTCGATCGCATTGGAGGACTCCACGCTCTGGATCCGCGCAATCTCGGTGAGCGTCCGCAATGCCTCGGGGTGCTCCCCGCGAAACGCGGACTCAGCCCCCTGAGCCCGGTCGATGCCGCCGAGCGCCCTCGCCATCGGGGCGGGGATCATGCCGATCTGGCGCTCTAGCGTTCGGAAGGTTTGCACTGAGGCGGCCGCGGAGAACTTGGCACTCCTCCCCAGAACATAGCACTTTCAATCGGTCAGTGCCAAATTATTCTTAGCTTGCATTTGGAATCGTCCGCGCGAGCCGGTCCGTCAACAGGCGTAGTGGCGGGGCATCCCTGCCCCCGCGATCGCTGGGCCGGCTGCTCGCCGTGGCGTTCGCGCTCCGCTCAACGCCTCTTGGTCCTGCGCTTCGCGAGCTTGTGCGCTTTCGCGGTGGTCTTCTTTGGGCAGCCGGTGACAGCGATCTTGATGAGCCGTTTGAGCTTGATGCCATTCTGTGCGGTGATTGTGGTGGGCATCGTCAGTTTCTTGGTGCAGAGGTGCTTGGGAGTGGCGCTCAGAGCGGAGTTGGCCCGCTCGGGGAGGTTCAGTTCAAAGGTGCTGAACGGCGCGTCGGGCACCGACTGGAAGGTCGATGAGGTGACGTTGGTCTTAGTGTTGATGTCCGTTTCCGCGGCGAGGTCGATCGTGACCCCGTCGCCCTGGAGCACGATGACGAGTTCGGGGAACTTGGCGCTGCCGTGGGAGACGAAGTAGGCGGGGCCCTCCAGGGGCACGGGTAGCACGGGGGTGTGCACGATCGCGCTGCCGACATCCGCGCCGGCGGGGCAGCCGGCGGGGTTCGCGTTGAACACCGCTTCGAGGCAGGCTTCGTGGAGCGTCGTGAGACGCGCGGGGAGCTGCTTGGGGATTTCCACGCGCGTCGCGGCGATATTGGCTTCACCCGGCTTCGCGGCGACCTTGACGGTGAGCGAGGCGCCGTCAGCTTTGCTCGTCTTGCCCTTGGTGGCGGCGGCGAAGGAGGGGTCGAAGGGGAGGTTGCGGCAGCCGACGGCGGCGAATGGGGCGGAGACGGATGCGGTCGTTCCTGGCGCGCCGTCGGGCAGCGCGCCGGAGATCGTGCCGGCGACGTGCTGCTGGGTGCAGTTGGTGGGGTTGAAGATGAAGCCTTGGCGGTTGATTTCGACACGTACTTCTTTGAGTCGGAAGGGCACGCCGTCCTTGCTCTGCGGCAGGGGATTGCTGGTCACGGTCAACTGTCCCGTGTGAGGATTGACAGCGATCGCCGCGCGAACCACTTCCTCGCCGAGGTTGAACGGTCCCGCGACGGCGGGGACCACGATCGAGAGGCCGAACGGCTCGCCGTTGTAGGGACCCGTCAGGTACACCCTGCCCTGCAGCCAGAGCGGCTGGGACCCTGCGCCGGCGGCGACCCAGGTGGTCCCGATCTGGGCGGAGGAGGAGCACGAGCCCTCTGCGGCCTGCGGTTCCTCGCACAGGGGAACGGTCGCGAGCATCCCGAGCAGGCCGGGGGGGGTCTGCACGGAGACCCGCGCGAGATCCTGTTCGCCGTCCGCGCGCGAGATCGTCGTGGTGAACGGGCTGAAACCGGAGGCCTGCGGAACGAGGGTCCCGCCAGAGAACCCGGGGTTGAACGGCATCGGGCTCGCGCAGCCGCCAACTGTGAAGAGCGAGGAGGGTGTCGCGAGCGAGGAGGGTGCCGGTTCGGGGGTTTCTTCTGCGGTTTCTTCTGGGGCGCCCCAGGGGGTGAGCACGGCGCTCGTGGTGGCCGTGCCGCAGCTCTGGGGGTTCGCGAGCGGCGCCCGCGGCCCCTGGGTGAGGGCGATCTGCAGTTTGCTGAAGGGAAGCTCGGGGGTGTTCTGGAACGATGTCGTGAGCTGTCCGCTTTCCGTGTTCACGTTCGCGGTGCCGCTCAGCTTGAGCGTCACACCGGACCCCTGCACCTGCATGAACAGCCGGAAGAGCCTCCCGTCCTGCGCGTCCGCGGGCCCGCAGGGAGCTGGGTGGGCGGGCGCGCCGCATTCCGGTTCGGCGACGAACAGCTGGCCTTCGAGCGGGTTGACTAGCAGCGGCGTTGTGACCTTGACCGTCCCGATCTGGGAAGCGGGTGGGCATGCGGCCGGTTTACGGGAGGCTTCCGCGAACTGGGCGGCGCTGCAGGCCTGCAGGCCGCTGCCGGCCGCGGGGGAGAGCGACATGCCCGCGGGCAGCGTGACGGATGCGTCGTGGAGCGCGGAGGAGGCGGGGAGCGTGAGGCTTTCACTCTGGGGCACTTCGATCCCGATGCGCGGTCCATCAGGCGTATCGACCTGGGTGGTCTGGGGCTGGGTTTCGATGGTGGGAGCGAAGGGGAGCACGTTGCACCCGGTGAATGGCGCGAGGGTGGTCTGTGCTTCCTTCCAGTTGGGGTCGCCGAGATCGGGGCTGCCGTCGGCGTTGAACTGGGCGGGGTGCTGCCAGGAGTCGGCGTACGCGCTAAACGTCTCCGCGCCAGCCTGGCAGTCGAGGGGGTTGGTAAAGAACGCGGCGGGCGTACCGCTGCCATCCCGCTGGGCGGGGTCCCCGAAGATCGTCACCGACGCCCCGAGCACCGTGTCGGAGATCGTGGGCACGCCGGGGATTACCACCTGCACGACATACCCCGCACCGGTCAACACGGTGTTGGCGTACAGGTGCACGCCCTGACCCAGATAGGTGAACCCGAACTCGGCGGGGTACCCGTGCTCGGGCACGAGGTTGTAGAGGTTCCCGACTTCGTCGAATCCGGGCTGAGAGGAAGACTGCACGCCGATGGGAAGCATGAGCTGCACTTCGCCGATCTTGGTATCCGCCGGACAGGCGATCTTGGTGTCCTCGCCGTGCAGGTCCACGAGCGGGCACTCGGGCGCCGCGGTGGGGTTGCCGACGAGGCCCATCGGCAGGTCAACCACCACGTCCTTGGGGCCCTCGGGCGTGAGCCAGGGGTTGTTGAATGAGCCGGGAACGGTGTCGAAATCGAGATTGGTGGTGACCGCGTAGGGGTGGTCCCCAGCCTGGGTGTCGGGCGCTCCGTCGACGCCTGTGATCGACATGCCGACGTTGCTGATACCAAACGGGGCGGGGGAGGGGCTGATCTTGCTTTCCAAGCTCGTGGAGACCGGGAGCGCTCCGCCTCCTTCGACCGTCGCGCGATCGAGCACGCTCTGAGCTGCACCGGTTTCGACGGCCACGTGGACCACCAGTTCGAGGTAGCCGCCGGGCGCGATTTCCAATCCGGCTGGCAGTTCGCAGTGGGTTTCAGCTCCAACGGTGCAGGGGACGAGTTCAGCGATGTTGAGGCCCGGGATGCCCGACCACCTGAGTTCGACGCTCTTTGCGCTGATGATGTGTTCGGGCAGCGTATCGGCGATCGTGACCCCGCTGCCGCTCGTGGCCTGGCTGCCCACGTTCGTCACGACGACGTCATAGCTGTCCGTACCGCTGAGGTTTTCGGGGGTGAAGTTGGTCGGGTGCGTGGTTGCTTGAATGACAAAGCCCGGGCCGGGCGTCGCCGCGGGCGCGGAGGAGGTGCTGGGTCCAAGCATCAGGACTAGGGGCGTCAGGAGTCCGAGCGAGAGCGAGAAGACGCGACCCATGGTCAGCTTGTTGGCGGCTGACAGCACCATCTTTCTACGCCGGCGGGCTGAGGCGGAGTGCATCGCCTGCTCTTTATGGGGTGCTGGAAGGGACTGCGTCTCTTGCTTCGCCTGGTGTGTTTCAACGGAGCGCATCACCTGGTCCTCCTTGTGCGCTTGCTGGTCTTCGACTTGGCTCCGTAGGCCTTCTGCGCCTGGGCCTCGCAACCGGCTCGCTGCTTCTTTGGCTTCTTGCGGCAGGCGTTCAGAGCACGCTTCAGCTTCTGCGCGCGCGTCAAGGTCTTTTTCTTCGGTTTTGGCGGGGGGTTGGGTTCAATCGGCGGCGCGAGCACACCACCAGCGGGCGTCAGGCTGCCGACCCCAGGGGTCGCCGGCGTGCCACCGGTGGAGCCCTGGCAGCCTTCGCCTTCGCACGGCGCCGTCGGCGCGGTGACGGCGAAGCCGCCTCCGATCCGCGCGTCGTAGACATCGATCTGGGTGTCGGTGTCCTGCGGTACCAGTGGACTCGCCGTCGTGAAGAAGACGTCGGCGCCCGAAGCGCTCGTGCCGACCAGCCCGGTCGAGCTCGCGGATGGGCCGGATTCCACAACGGTCGCGTCGGTGCCGCTGGAGATCAGGTGCACCTGTCCGTCGTGGTACTCATACACATTCTGGGCAAAGCTGCCTTCGCCGTTGATCGGGACTTCGTTGAGGGCGCCGCGCGTGAGACCGATTGGGCTCTGGAAGAAGACGTAGGAGCCGTCGTCGGACATCGTTCGCGCGGTCACCCCGCCGCGGGCGTCCCTTGGCACCAGATCGCTATATTCGGGCGCTACGATGCTGGCAGCGCCGACACCAGCGTTGCCGTTGTCATCGAAGCCGTCGTGTCCGATCGAAACCCGCACCAGTTCGCCCGAAAGCGCGTCATACTCAAACACCTGCCGCGTTGTGCTGAGATCGTCGGCGGTGAGATCGCCGTAGCTGGTAAAGACGGCAAACTGGCCGTCGGGTGTTGTGTCAATCGGACGCTGTTTATCCCATTCGCCACGGCTCCACAAGCTAAGATCGTTGGCGCCCGGCTGCGTGGTATTGAGTGTGCTCGGGCACTGTTCGTCGACGGTTACGCCTGAGGTCGCCGGACCCGAGCATAGATCGGTAATAAACGCCGTCTGGCCTGTCACAGTGTTGAACACATACATGTTGTCGGCACCCGACTGGGCGACAGCGTCTGAATCCACCGGATTGCCGTGCGGGCCCAGACCCTTCGCGCTTGGACCGGGATTGGTCGTCAGTACACCCTCGGCCACAAAGTAGACTCGCGAGCCATCCTCTGAGATCCTCGAGACACCCTGTACCCGGGCTCCCGTGCCTGGAGTTGGATCGCTTCCGTCACCAACTGAAACCTGTACGAGATTGTGGCCCGTCGGCGCTCCAAAATCGTACTCGTACAGATCGGTGGAGGAGTCCGTATCGCTATTTGTCAACTGCTGCGTCGTCGTGAAAAACACCTTCGATCCATCGGCAGACGCACCCTCGTAGTGCACCGCCGCCACTTCGGACCGGGCTGGGCTGGCATACGAGACGGTACCTGCGTTTTGACAAGGCGGAGACTGGCGTGTGCAGATAGGTTCAGATACCCATACCGTGCTCGCGTTATCGAGTCGCGCATAGAGCTCGCTTGTCACCGGCCCAACGCCGGTTCCACAGGTAGTGGTCCTGTAGGGGGACGCATGGCCCGCACCCGGAAGGGCCGTGAAGAAGACCTTTTCCCCGCTTTCGGAGACCGCATTGTAGACACTTCCCGTGCCGGTCCACTGGTCACCTAACGATGTTCCACACTGACTGATCAGCGTCGTGCTCCCTTCTGATCCGCGAACACCTACCAAGCTCGGCTTCGAATTACCAGTGCCTCTGTACTCATATAGAGATTCTTCGCCGACACTGCTGTCGAACCGCCAGTGGAACGCCGAATCCTGGATGGTGTAGACGAATCCACGCGAAGGTTCCCTGGCCGCGCCCCTGATCACGTCGAGGCCGATTACGAGATTGGATTCCCCAAGCGATGGTTCCCATACGGGACCAACCGCACTCAACGACCCCTCGCTCCCGCGCTCAAAGAAGAGATCCCCGCCGCCGCCCGTTGGAGGAGAGCTCCATAGCGATTCGCTGAAGCCTACGATCTGTACTCGTGCCCGGGGTGCAACGGAAGTCGCCGATGGTGTCAGTGGGCTCGTTGCCCAACCCGATGCCGTGCGTTCCATGCCATACCATGCTCCAAGCTGGCCGTTGTATTCATCGTTGCCTACCCCGGCAAAGCCGCCCCAACTATTGATCAGCAGGCTGGAGCCATCGTCGGCGATAGATGCCGAATCCGGGGCAATAATCGAGCCAGCCTTATAGGGTGGCGACACCAGCTCATACGCCCGCCCATCCGGCAATGCTTCGGCTCCGACGGAATACACAAACGTGTGATCACGCCCGAGCGTGGCGCCGACCGTACTTTTGGCGACGACGCGCCAGTGGTAAACTGCCCCCGCCTTTAGTTCGGGTAGATGAATAGCAACCCGACGTTCGACTTCGCTCGCGGCGATGGTCCCTTCGGGGATCGGCAGGCTCGTGCCATAGGACGTGTTGGTGCCGTATTCAAAGCTGTAGTGTGTTTCGAAGCCCATCGGTCGAATCGTCGCATCGAGCACCGCCGAGTTTGAGGTAACGTCTGTCGCCACGGCGCCTTCGATCAGCGGTTCGCTGAGGGTTCCCAGTGTTTCATTTGCGCCTCGCTCGGGGCCATTCGCGTTTTCCGCGACAAGACGAAAGTCGTAGGTGGTATTGGGTCTGAGCCCGGTAATATTCACACTTACGGAGTCTTCGCCCGTGCTTGGCAAGGAGCCGAGACTCTGTTCGCAGTCGGCTGTGTGACCGTAGGAGAGACTAATACCGTATTCAAAACGGCAGGAGGCGATCGGTACGCCTTCAGGGGAGATTGACCCGTTGAGCGTGGCAGAGTGAGCCCCCACGGCTACCGCGGACCCCGTCACCGCCGCTGGCAGGAGAACAGAGTTTCCACCGAAGACGTCGATGACACTATATCCACTGTCGGGCGCATACACGTCGCCGGTTTTCTGGTCTACGTTGACGCCGGCCAGCAGACCGAACGGCCCCGTAGGAGTGTCGGTGATCTGCCCGAGGTATGCCCCCAGCGAATCGAACTGGTCGATCACCCCATCCGTGCGGTCGGCGACATAGATATTCCCGCTCGATTCGTTTGCGGCGACAAAGATACGGCTTTCGCCGAGCGAGCCAGCAGGGGTACCCACCCCTGTCCATGTCGCCACGTAGCTGCCCGTGGTGTTGAACTCATAGACCACGTCGCGACTGCTATCGGCGACGAACAGATCGTTGGCCGGTCCGTCGACGGCTACGCTGTGCACGCGGCCGAGCGGTCCTTCTGGGGTTTCAACGTACTGTGACGCGTATGCGCCTGCGGACGTAAAGGCATACACAGCGTCATTGCCGGGGTCTGCAACATACACGGCGCCGGAGGCCTGGTCGACCGTGATACCTTCTGGCCCGCGGAAGCCATCCGCTGGTGTCGCGCTGCCGGCAGCTCCGTTGCACTCGCTGCTCGACGGCGTAATGCGCCCAGTGATCTGGCAGAGATAGCCGCCTGATGATTTCAATACGTCGACGACTTTATGGGCGCTATCGGTGACGTAGACGTCGCCGGTTGAATCGTTGGTGCTCACAGTGACCGGACTCGCTTCTGCCCTGCCTTCCACAGGTTCGCCGAAGGAACCGGCGGGCGTATCGGTGCCCGTCCAGGTTTCTCTATATTCGCCGGACGCGCTGAATACATCGATAGCCTCTTCCTGCGATTCGGCTACCAGCACATCGCCGGTCACGGTATCGACAGCGACGCTTTCGGCTTCCGAGAATGAGCCGTGCAGTGTGTCCACCCCCGTCAGTTGGTCGAGGAAGGGATAGCCCGCAGACGCGAGGGCGGTACCACTTGAAGAGACGGACATAAACGCTATCACGCATATGAGGGAGACAGATAAACGTAGGAAAAGACGCGCCGAAGTAGTTCGCGTCTGCGAGAAAGCCAATGAAGCGGATGCATCAGTCATACGGTCTCTTCGCCAAATAGTTCTCGCGTGGCCGCTTTGCTGACGGGCTTGCCAGCGACTTCTGTCTATCGTTACCTGCCGACCGGTAGGGACCGACCCCATGCTCTCCTCCTGTCCGCCACATTTGGTGAGGAATCCCACCCCAAAGAAATTAGGTGGTGGGGCCAGAGCTCCGGCCCCACCAGCCTATAGATAAATACTAAAATACTAAATGTCGTAATTTACTTAGCGGACGTCCCACGGTTCTTTTGATACCAATTCCGCTTCCGCTTCCACACTAAAGCACGCTGG
Source organism: uncultured Solirubrobacterales bacterium (assembly GCA_963747875.1). GTDB lineage: Bacteria > Actinomycetota > Thermoleophilia > Solirubrobacterales > Solirubrobacteraceae > Palsa-744. Next base: position 1,379,354 of record CAVVGU010000001.1, on the reverse strand, counting down.
AGCCGCACCAACTCTTAATGCGTTAACGGCAACTTCTTCTCCTTTCCAGTTAAAGACTTTTGTAACCGCTGGTGGGCATATAAACTTCAAGACGTGTATTTTCAGGCTTTCTTCTGCTTTTTCAATTTCTCCGGCGGCGCCACCTTCACCTTCTTTTACCTGTCCCTGTCGGCCTATGGTCAATTCGGTTTTTACCATGATCGACGTTGGGCAGAGCGAGCCGCCGAGCGTAAAGTTCGCAAAGAGGCTTTTGGTTTGTTCGGGTAGGAAATTGTCGTAGATGGGATTGCCTTTTGCTCCTTTGTTTGCTGTGTTTTCAACCAGGACGGATTCGCCGGTTGCTGCTACTGGCGGAACTCTGATTGGGTTGCCGCCATTCACTGTACAACTGAGCGGTTCGGTTTTGCAGTTACTAAATTCGATGACTCCTCGATCCCATCCTGTTACGCCACCACCTACTACTGGTTCCGCATTAAAAATATACTGCATTAACGAGTTTGGCTTCTTTGCACTTAATTATGAGTTTTGAGCCGCCGACTTCAGTTTCCAGCTTTGCTTCTGTGCCAGCTTTGATTTTTCCAGTGATTGCCTTAGTTTTTCCCACGGCGAGCTGTGCTTCTTCGACCCACCATGTGCGTTTTGCCGAGGCTGCCGTTGCCGCGAGAGCGCTGAACGCGCACACGGCCACAAGGCAGACACCCAGTATCTTGAGGCGCTGCATATATATTGTGCTCCTTATTTGGACCTACTTTTAGGGTTAGGGGCCCGTGGTGCCTCCTCCACGTGAAAGAGGACGCCCGGTACGGCCTATCGTTGTTGTAACCCTTGGTCGAGCCGTCGTAGATGATGGCTCCTCTGCGACCCGATGCGTCTCGGAATCCGACCCGATGCGTCTCGGAATCCTCGATTTGAGGCTGCGGACATTATGCTACCGGCCTATTGCTATTATGAGAAGTGTTGTTTCCTACTTATAGTTGACACCACATGAAGTCGCGTTTGCGATCATCAGTAAAACTCTGCAAGTCAGGTAACACGCAAACGAGAAGCCGCTAACCTGCCGGCTTCTCGTCGTGGCCCCCGAAGCCCTTGCGCATCGCGGACTGCACCTTGCCCGCGTAGTCGTCGAGGCCGCGCGAGGCGAAGCGGGAGTAGAGCGCCGTTGTGAGCACCGGGGTGGGGACGCCCTCCTCGATCGCGGCGATCGACGTCCAGCGGCCCTCGCCGGAGTCCGAGACCCGGCCCCCGTACTCCTCCAGCTGCGGTGAGGCGAGCAGCGCCTCCGCGGTTAGGTCCAGCAGCCACGAGCCGACCACGCTGCCCCGGCGCCACACCTCCGCCACCTCGGGGATGTCGATCTTGTACCTGTAGTACTCGGGGTTCTCCAGCGGGCTCGTCTCCGCGTCCTGCTCGCGCTCCTGCAGGCCGGCGTCCGCGCTGTGGAGGATGCTCAGGCCCTCCGCGTAGGCGGCCATCAGGCCGTACTCGATGCCGTTGTGGACCATCTTCACGAAGTGCCCCGCCCCGTTGGGGCCGCAGTGCAGGTAGCCGTTCTCGGCCGTGTCCGGGGCGCCGCTGCGGCCCGGGGTGCGCGGGGCGGAGTCCGCGCCCGGGGCGATCGAGGCGAACAGAGGGTCCAGGCGCCCCACCACCTCCTGCTCGCCGCCGATCATCAGGCAGTAACCGCGCTCCAGGCCCCACACCCCGCCGCTCGTCCCGCAGTCGACGTGGTGGATGCCTTTCGCCCGCAGTTCCTCGGCGTGACGGATGTCGTCGTGGTAGTGGGTGTTGCCGCCGTCGATGATCGTGTCGCCCGGCTCCATCGCCGCCGCGAGCTCCGCGATCGTGCTGTCGGTGATCGCCCCCGCGGGGACCATCACCCACGCCGTGCGCGGCTTCTGCAGGCGCGCCACGAAGTCCGCGATCGAGCCGGCGCCCACCGCGCCGTCCGCTTCGAGGGCTCTCACCGCGTCCGGGCTGACGTCGTAGCCGACGCAGCTGTGGCCGTCGCGCATCAGCCGGCGGACGATGTTCGCCCCCATCCGGCCCAATCCCACCATGCCCAGCTGCATCGGGTTCTCAGTAGCCACCAGCGACTCCTTTCCTCGGCGTATTTCGGGTCAGTATCCCTCAATCCCAAAATCGCCAGACCGACGTGGTCGCCGCGGCGGCCTCGATCGTGCGGTGGGCGTTGTCGCTGGCATGGGCGGGCCGGCGGGTGCAGGCTCGGCGGGTGCAGGCTGGGCGGGTGCAGGCTCCGGAGGTGCCGGGTTCCGCGGGCACAGGTCGGGGGGGTGTTGATGTACATATATTCTTTTGAAGCTGCGTCTGACTTTGGTTATACGCAACTCAAATTTTTTATATCCATACCTACGGAGGGTCCCGCATGTCCTCGCCTCCGATCCGCCCGCTTCCGATCCGCCTGCTGCTCTCCGACGTCGACGGCACCCTTGTCACCTCGGAGAAGGTCCTCACCGAGCGCTCCGTCGCGGCCGTCCACAGGCTCCACGACGCGGGGGTGTTGTTCGCGGTGACGAGCGGGCGCCCGCCGCGCGGGATGCAGATGCTCGTAGAGCCGCTCGGGCTCAGCACCCCCGTGGCCGCATTCAACGGCGGCCTACTCGTCGAACCCGACATGTCGGTGATCGAGGAGCGCGCGATCCCCAGCGAGCTCCTCGCGCCGACGCTCGCGCTGCTGGAATCCTTCGCGCTCAGCGTCTGGGTCTACCGCGGCGCCGACTGGTACGTGCGCGACCTCGACGGCCCCCACGTCGAACGCGAGAGCAACACCGTGCGCTTTCCCCCAACGCTCGTGGAGAGCTTCGACGGTATCGTCGCGGACGTCGCCAAGATCGTCGGCGTCAGCGACGACCATGACGCCGTCGCCCGCGCCGCCGTGGCAGCCGGCGAGCGCTTCGGCGACCACGTCTCCGCCGCCTGCTCGCAGCCCTACTACCTCGACGTCACCCACCCCGAGGCCAACAAGGGCAGCGTCGTGCGCTACCTCGCCGCCAAGTACGGCATCCCCACCGAGGCGATCGCCACGATCGGCGACATGCCCAACGACGTGCTCATGTTCGCCCACTCCGGCCTCAGCATCGCGATGGGCAACGCCGACCGCGAGGTCCAGCGCGCCGCGCGACGAGTCACCACGTCAAATGACGACGACGGCTTCGCCACCGCCGTCGAGCGGTTCGTTCTGGGCGGCGTGTGATCCAGCATTTGAACTGGCGCGTATAGATTTGACGCGGGGCACGGAAGCCCCGCGCCTACCACCGTCGCCTGCCCCACCGCGCCGCGCGGACGATCACGAAGTACCACCCCCATCGGCGCGCATCGCTCGGTAGCGACGGATCAGCGCGTTGGTCGAGCTGTCGTGCGCCAGCGGCGGCTCGCTCTCGCTCTCAAGCTCCGGGACGATCCGCTTCGCCAGCGCCTTGCCCAGCTCCACCCCCCACTGGTCGAAGGAGTCGAGCCCCCAGATCACCCCCTGCGTGAACACGCTGTGCTCGTACAGCGCCACCAGCGCGCCCAGCGCGTGCGGCGTCAGGCGCTGCGCGAGGATCGTGTTCGTCGGGCGGTTGCCCTCCATCACCCGGTGGGGCACGATCTCCTCCGGCGTGCCCTCCGCGCGCACCTCCCCCGCCGTGCGCCCGAACGCCAGCGCCTCCGCCTGCGCAAACACGTTCGACATCAGGATGTCGTGGTGCTCGCCCAGCGGGTTCAGCGACTCGCCGAAGCCGATCAGGTCCACCGGGATCAGCTTCGTGCCCTGGTGGATCAGCTGGTAGAAGCTGTGCTGCCCGTTCGTCCCCGGCTCCCCCCAGTAGACCGCCCCCGTCTGGTAGTCCACCTCCGCGCCCTCCAACGTCACGTGCTTGCCGTTCGACTCCATCGTCAACTGCTGCAAGTACGCCGGGAAGCGCTTCAAGTACTGCTCATAGGGCATCACCCCCGCCGTCTGCGCCCCGAAGAAGTCCCCGTACCACACCGCCAATAGCCCCAGCAGCGCCGGCAGGTTGCGCTCCAAGGGCGTCGCGCGGAAGTGCTCGTCCATCGCGTGGAAGCCCCCCAGCAGCTCCCCGAAGCGCTCCGCCCCGATCGCCAGCATCGTCGAGAGGCCGATCGCCGAATCCATCGAGTAGCGCCCCCCCACCCAATCCCAGAAGCCGAACATGTTCGCCGTGTCGATCCCGAACTCGCTCACCGCCCGCGCGTTCGTCGAGACCGCCACGAAGTGCTTCGCGATCGCCGCCTCCTCCCCCAGCGCCGCCAGCGACCACGCCCGCGCCGAGCGCGCGTTCGTCATCGTCTCGAGCGTCGTGAACGTCTTCGACGACACGACGAACAGCGTCTCCTCCGCCGCCAGGTCGCGCGTCGCCTCCACGAAGTCCGTCGCGTCCACGTTCGAGACGAAGCGGAACCTCAGTTCGCGCTCGGAGTAGTGGCGCAGCGCCTCATACGCCATCGCCGGGCCCAGATCCGAGCCCCCGATGCCGATGTTCACGACGTTGCGGATCGGTCTCCCCGTGTGGCCCACCCACTGCCCCGAGCGCACCCGCTCCGCGAAGTCCGCCATCCGCTCCAGCACCCCGTGCACCTCCGCCACGACATCCACCCCCTCCACCACCAGCGACGCGCTCTTCGGCATCCGCAGCGCCACATGCAGCACCGCGCGGTTCTCCGACACGTTGATCCGCTCCCCCGCGAACATCGCCCCGATCCGCCCCCCCAGGTTCGACTGCTCCGCCAGCGCCACCAGCAGCCTGAGCGTCTCCTCCGTGATCCTGTTCTTCGAGTAGTCCAGGTACAGGCCCCCGCCCTCCGCCGTCATCCGCTCGCCCCGCGTGGGGTCCTGCGCGAACAGCTCCCGCAGATGCACCCCCCCGATCGCCTCGTGGTGGGCCGTGAGCTGCGCCCACGCAGGGCGTGCACGCAGCGGTGTCGTGCTGGGGGCAGTGGTGTGCATCGCGACTGATACTCCTCTCTGGTCCTCTCTCATTGTTGTTTTTTTGGGGGCATTGGCGCGCTGCCCGTTCCACGGCGGGGAGCAGACACCACCACAGCGGGGAGCGAGGCCCCACCACGGCGGGGAGAGAGGTATCACCGCGCGGGGAGCGAGGCCCCACGTTACACAGCCGCAAGCGCCGGGGTTATCCTGTATGGCCTCGCAAAGCGAGCCCCTTTCCCGAACACGGCGGAACGGAGTTACGACGTGCTCAGCGAACGGCGCATCACAGTGGGGGTGGATCTGGGGGGGACCAAGGTCCAGGCCGTCGCTCTACGCGGCCACGAGATCGCCGGCAGCGCCCGCGTGCCCACCCCCCAGGATGCCGGTGCCGACGGCGTGATCGCGGCGATCCTCCAAACCGTCAAGGAATCCCTCGCCCAGGCCAAATCCGAGCCCCCCGCGCTGCTCGCCGTCGGCATCGGGACCCCCGGCGAGATCGATGCCCCGGCCGGGGTCGTGTCCCTCGCGAACAACGTCCCCGGCTTCGCCGGGCACGTCAGGCTCGGCCCGCTGGTCTCCCAAGGGCTCGGTGGGGTACGCGTCACGATCGACAACGACGTCCGCGTCGGCGTGCTCGGCGAGCACCGCGCCGGGGCCGGCCGACCCTTCCGCAACATGCTCGGAGTGTGGGTCGGCACCGGCGTCGGCGGCGGGCTGATCCTCAACGGCGAGCTCTACAACGGCGGGGGCGCCGCAGGGGAGATCGGCCACATGGTCGTCCAGCCCCACGGGCGCCGCTGTGGCTGCGGGCGGCGCGGCTGCCTCGAGGCCTACGCCGGACGCGCGCGGATGGAACGCCGCGCCCGCAAGCTCTTCAAGCGCGGGCACCCCACCGCGCTGTTCGAAATCATGCACCAGCACGGACGCCAGCGGCTCACCTCCGGCGTCTACGCCCACGCCCTCGCGCACGGCGACAAGCTCGCCCAGCAGCTCATCGCCGATGCCGCCTGGGCGCTCGGCCTCGCGATCGCCTCCGCCCAGAACCTCCTCGACGTCGAAGCCGTCGTCCTCGGCGGCGGTCTCGCCGACCGGCTCGGCCAGCCCTTCGTCGATCGCATCGCCGAGCACATGCACCCCCACCTGTTCGTCGCCGACCGCCCCCCCGTTCTGCTCCCCACCGAGCTCCGCGACCTCGCCGGGGCCGTCGGGGCCGCGCTGCTCGCCGGGGCCGCGAGTCCCGCCGCCAGCCACGCCAATCATCCCGCGGGGGTGACGTAGCATCACCTGAGCGGCCATTAGAAACTGCTCACGCTCATGTCAGCAACGCAACAGATCCCCCGCGTCGGTCCTGGCAGGCGCCGTCGGGTGGTGATCGTCGGTGGCGGGTTCGGCGGTCTGACCGCCGCCAAGGAGCTGCGCCGAGCCGACGTGGAGGTCACGCTGGTGGACCGCATGCACCACCACCTCTTCCAGCCCCTGCTCTACCAGCTCGCCTGCGGAAGCCTCGCCGCCGGCGAGTGCGCCACTCCGATCCGCCCCACCCTGCGCCGCGCCTCCAACGTGACCGTCCTCATGGCCGAGGCCACCGAGCTCGACGTCGAGCGCCGCCAGCTCGTGCTCGACAGCGGCGAGAGCCTCGCCTACGACAGCCTGATCGTGGCCTGCGGGGCCCAGACCTCCTACTTCGGACACGACGAGTGGGAGGAGGTCTCCTGCGGCCTCAAGACGCTCGCCGACGGCCTCTATCTGCGCAACCGCATCTACGGCGCCTTCGAGGAGGCCGAGCGCATCGCGGGTGCCGCCGTCGCGGGACGCGCCGTTCACGCCGCGGACTCCGCCGGAGTGCCCGCGGGCTCCGCCGCCGTGGCTGAGGGGTCGTCCACTACGGCCGAGGACTCTGCCGCGGCGCAGGACAGCGCCGCCCGCGCGGCCGAGCGCGATGAGTGGTTGACGTTCGTCGTGATCGGCGGCGGGCCGACCGGGGTCGAGCTCGCGGGGGAGCTCGCGATCCTCGCCAAGCACGGGATGCGGCACGAGTTCTCCCGGATCGACCCCCGCGCCGCGCGCGTGATCCTGCTCGACGCCGGTGAGCGCGTCGTCTCCGCGTTCAGCGCGAAGCTCTCCGGCAAGGTCGCCAAGCAGCTCGCCGAGCTCGGGGTGACGGTCCGCGAGGGCGCCCGCGTGACCGCGATCGACGCCCACGGCGTCACCATCCAGGTGGCCGGCAAGGAGGAGCGGATCGCCGCGAAAACCGTGATCTGGGCGGCCGGCGTGCAGGCCGCCGGCTTCGCCGCCACCCTCGCCCAGGCCACCGGGGCGCGCGCCGACCGCGCGGGACGCGTGCAGATCGAACCCAACCTCACCGTGCCCAGCCATCCCGAGATCTCGATGATCGGCGACGCCACCCAGCTCACGCTCGACGGCGACCGACCGCTGCCCGGTCTGGCGACCGTCGCCATCCAGCAGGCCCGCCACGTCGCCAAGGCGATCCACAGCGGAGCGCCCAGCGCGACCACTCCGTTTCGCTACTTCGACAAGGGCGCCCTCGCCGTCGTCGGCCGCGGCAAGGCCATCTGCGAAATCCGCGGCCACCAGATCTCCGGGCGGCTCGCGTTCTTCACTTACCTCACCGTGCACATGTTCTACCTCAGCGGCGGCGGCCCCGGCCACCGCCTCAAGGTCCTCATCGACTGGATCAGCTCCCGCCTCGGCGATCCCCAGAGCCAGGTGATCGAACGCGAGCTCGCGAGCGTCGAGCGCGTGCCCCGGACCGGGTTCTCGCCGCCGCCCGCGTCCCCGTCCCTACCGCCGAGTCCCGCGCCCACGCCGGCCGGTGCGGGGTCCAAGCTGCCGGGTACCGAGGCGCCGCGATGACCGCGATCGACGTCTGAAGACGGCCGCTGGGGATGGGGCACCGGTGATCGAGAACGTCGCCCTGCTCGGGCTCAGCTGTGCCTTCAACCCCGTGCTGCTCGCAGTCGTGCTGCTCACCCTCGCCTCCGAGCACCCCAAACGGATGCTCGGCGCCTACACCGCCGGCGCCTTCACCTGGAGCGTCGGGCTCGGCATCGGCGTGGTCGCCGTCGCCACCAGCGCCGATCTCCTCGGCTCGAGCTCCTCCCCCTCACGCCCCGGCGCCGATCTCGCGTTCGGCCTGCTGCTGCTCGTTGGGGCGCTCCTATACGCAACCGGACGGGTCGAACAGCGCAAAGCGAGGAAGGCCGCACTCGCCCAGGCCGAGGCCGCCAAGGACGGCAGGCCGCAGAAGCCCCCGCTCTCCGAGCGGCTGCTCTCGGGGCCCCCCGCGCTTGCCTTCTTCGCCGGCGTAGTGCTCAACTTTCCGAGCGTCAGGTACATCGCCGCGATGAAGGAAATCGTCGCCGCCAACGTCGCCGAGCACGAACAGATCGTCGCGATCCTGATCTTCAACCTGCTGATGCTCTCACCCGCAATCGTCCCCCTCGCCTTCCTCTCCTTCCGTCCCGATCAGACCAAAGTCGTCCTCGCCCGCCTCGACGCCTGGATGCGGACAAATTCGCGCACCCTGATCACCTGCGTGCTCGGCGCGCTCGGGCTCTACCTCACGATCAAAGGCATCGTCGGGCTCGCGTGAGTCAGCGTGTGCGTGACGACCTGCGGCGATGGTCGGCCCGTCGTGAGGATCGCCTTGACGCGATGACCGCCGGATCCTCCGATGGCTGACCCGGGTCATCCCGGGGGGGTGATGAAGCCTCACCCGCGGGCCCGCGATGCTGACTGGCGACGGCGAGCAGGAGCGCTCGCCCCCAACTTTTTCAGCCAGAGGCCGTCCGAGCGGGGCGGTGCCAACGATCGCTGCGAGGAGGACCGCCATGTCCAGCACCATTCCCGAGTCCGGCGCCGCCGCCGAACGCTACCAGTCCCAGTCCACAGGTTCGCTCAGTGGCTGGATCGTGTTCGCCGGTGTCCTCATGCTGATCGAGGGCTTCCTCGACGCGATGTGGGGCCTCGCCGCGATCATCAACAACGAAGTAATCACCGTCGGCGGCCACGGAGTCGTGGTCTGGGACATCACCGCCTGGGGTTGGGGGCACCTGATCCTCGGAATACTGGTCGCCTGCACCGGTCTCGGCCTACTCGCCGGACAGAGCTGGGCACGCTTCCTCGGCATCTTCTTCGTCTCGCTCAACATGCTCGTCCAGTTCGGTACCTTCACGCTCTTCCCCCTCTGGTCGATCATGATCATCGCGATCGACATCATCATCCTCTACCAGCTCTGCGCCCGCTGGGAGCCGGAACCGCGATGACCAACTATCGCAGGGCACTCTCATGAGGCGTCGCCGCAGGCCACTTTTGCGTGGCGCCATGGTCGGCGGGGTCGGCTACATGGCCGGCAAGGCCGGCGCCAACCGCGCTGCACAGGAGCAGTCCCAGGAACAGCGGCTCGCCGGAGTGGAAAGCCAGCAGGCCCCGGCGCCCGCACCGCCGCCCGCGGCCCCGGCGCCCGCCGCTGGCAACACCGTGGAACAGCTCAAGCAGCTCGGTGAACTGCGCGACAGCGGCGTCCTCACCGCCGAGGAGTTCGAGCGTGAGAAGCAGAAGATCCTCAATGGTTAGGGCCCACGTCCCAATATCTGCCGGTCTGGATGCGGCCACTCCGCGGCGGTCTGCGCCACCCACGATGCTCGGCGTGCTACCAGCACGCCTGCGCTCGCGTGCGTCGCATCCCATCCACGGATCGACCACCCCAGATCTGGCATCTATTGTGACGCGAACCCTTAAGCGAGGTGGTGGCAGATGATCGGTCCGGTACAGCTGATGGTCGTGGGCTTTGATCAGCCCGATTTCAAGGGCGAGGTACTCGCTCATCTGCAGCGCCTGAAGGAGCAGGACGTGGTCCGGGTGATCGACATTCTGGTCGCCTACAGGGACGCCACCGGTGAGCTCACCACGAGCCAGATCAGCGATCTGTCCGAGGCCGAGGCGCAGGACCTCGGCGAACTCGTCAAGGCGCTCATCGGCCTCGGCGAGATCGCCGGCGGCGACGCCGAGGGCGCCGCCGCGCTGTGGTCGGGCGAGCAGGCGGGGCTCACCGAGGCGGACGTCCTCGATGTGCTCGAGGAGATCCCCAACGACACCGCCGTCGCGATCGCCCTGCTGGAGCACCGCTGGGCGATCCCCCTGCGCGAGGCGATCATCGCCGCCGGTGGCTTCCCCCTCATCGACACCTGGGTGCACCCCCGCGACCTCATCGAGGTCGGCCTGCTCGCCGCCGCCGAGGCCGAGCAGGCCTTGAGCTGAATCCGAGGCCGGCCTGAGCCCGAGGTCGGCCTGAGCCCGAGGCCGGCCTGAACCCGAGGTCGGCCTGAGCCCGAGGTCGGCCTGCTCGCCCCCACCGAGGTCCGAGCAGGCCTCGAGCTGAAGCCTCGAGCTGAAGCGGGGCTCTCGTCTTGGAGCGAGGCTATCGGGGCTATTCGTCCAAGAACGCGTCTGAGTGCACGGTGACCGCCCAGATGATGAGCGAGTCGATCACGAGTCCGATCACCGACCAGACGGGATAGGCGCCGATCGACAGGAAGTTGAGCATGATGCCGATGAAGGCGAGCGAGCCGGCGATGATGGCACCACCGGACCGGCGGGCAGCAACGAGAATGGCGCCGAGGACCTGAATCGCGCCGACGACGATCGCGATCCATCCCCAAGTGTTCAAGCTCGACCACAGCAGCCCGCTGCTGCTGAAGTAGGCCTTGTTGTCGAGCGCCGCGATCCCCCAGATCAGGTTGAGGATGCCCGCGATCACGAGGTACGCGGCGACGAAGACGGCCCATCCAGGCGACGAGCTCTGGTAGTCGCGCTGTGGCTGATACTGGGTTGGTGTGCTCACGTCGATCCTCCCGTGGTCGTTTTATCGTTGCTGCGTGCGCTCATACACACAAAAAGTCGGTAGTGGGGGGCGTAGGTCGATAGCTGCGGCGTAGGCTGGTGATGGCGGCGGATTCAGCACTGCACGGGCGTGAATGCCTGCCGGTAGCCTGCGGCGAGCTTGCTGACGGCGGCGGTCAGCTGGGCCTGGAGGTTGGTGAGGTTGAGGCTGGTGAGTTCGTGGGCGAGCGTGCTCAGCGAGGCCGCGAATTCCGAGTTGGCCTTTTCGACCTGTCCCTTGCGTGTGCTCGTGAGCTGACTCTCGGCCTGCTTGATCTTCTGAAGTTCGTCGGTGATCGCGTTGAGCGAGCCCTGGACTTTGCTGACGCTTACGGTCTGGGGGGTAAGTGCCTGCAAGCTCTGCACATTGGAGGCGATGTTCGCCTTGGCGCTGCAGACCGTCTTTTCGGCCTTGGCCTGGTCGGATTCACCGCATCCGCCGAGGGCGAGGAGCGTTAGGCAGGCGAGCCCCACCGCTCCGGCTGTGCGTCCCCCCAACTTCAGCCCCACCGCTCCGGCTGTACGCCCACCCAGCCCCAGCCCCGCGGCTTGGGCTGTGCGCCCAGGTTGCGGTGGGCTGGGTCGCATTACGCCAAGTCGCATCCTGCGAGCAAGATATGGGCGCGGCAGGTGAGTCTTCCTCACTCTGCCGGGGTGAAAGCGCAGTGTCTCGGTGCGCGGTTCGCAGGTTCGTTCGCCGGGGATGAGGAGCGCTCACCCCGAAGGGACACATGATGGCGAAGGTCCATCCAATTTCAACCCCGGGAGGTCCCCGATGGCTGACCAGCCCCTGTTCGTGTTCGTCGGCACATACCCCAGCGAGAGCGACGCCAAGGCCGACTACGAGGCGCTGCGCGAGGCGCACGGCGCTGGCCTGGTGGGAACCTACGACGCTGCGATCGTCTACAAGGAGGCGGACGGGAAGGTCCACATGCGCAAGCACGAGAAGCCGACCCAGCACGGCGCGTGGACCGGCGCGGCTGTCGGGGCGGTGGTCGGCATCCTGTTCCCGCCCTCGATCATCGGCGCGGGCGTGGTGGGCGCCGGCTTGGGCGGCCTGACAGGCCACCTGTGGCGGGGCATGTCGCGCGGTGACGTGCGCGAGCTGGGCGAAGCGCTGGACGCGGGCGAGGCGGCCCTGATCGTCATCGGCCGCTTGCGGGTGCTCGAGCAGGCGGAAAAGCTTCTCACGCGCGCCGAACGGACGCTCGAGAAGGAACTGAAGGCCGACAACGAGGCGTTCGAGAAGGAACTGCGCGAGGCGGAGCGGGAAGGCGCTGCCGCATAGCCGAAGCACTCCTGCACCCAGTAGCGCGGCGGGCGCCGCACAGGACGGCGGAGGTTCCTGCGGCGCGAGACGGTCTGGCAGCGCCAGAGACGTGCGGTCCGCTAACGCGACGCACGGCCTGGCGGGGAGCGCAAATCATCACAACTCGAGAAAAGGAGGTATCGAACATGGCGACTCTCACAGTCTGGAAGTTCCCAACCGCAGAGGGCGCGGAGAACGCGGTGCGTACGCTCGAGCAGCTGCAGAGCGAAGCGCTGATCCAGGTACATGACGGGGCGGTGGTGAGCTGGCCCGCGGACAAGAAGAAGCCGCGCACCCGTCAGCTGCACAGCCTCACGGGTGCCGGCGCGCTGGGCGGCGCCTTCTGGGGCTTCCTCTTTGGTCTGATCTTCTTCGTGCCCCTGTTCGGTCTGGCGATCGGAGCGGCCGCGGGAGCGTTCGCGGGCTCGCTTACGGACGTGGGGATCGACGACAAGTTCATCGAACGGATTCGCACGCAGGTGACACCGGGCACCTCGGCGCTGTTCGCGCTCACCTCCGACGCGGTGATCGACAGGGTGCGCGAGGCGTTCGCGGGCCAGGAGCCGGAGCTGCTCGAGACGAACCTCTCCAAAGAGCAGGAGGAGAAAATGCGCGAGGTGTTCGCTGAGGATTAAGGACCAGTGTCCGAGTCGGTGTGTGTGGTGAGCCCCACGGGCTACGAGATCCACATCAGGGGCCGTGTGAGCGAGCAGTTGCTCACCGTCTTCGAGGGTATGGACGCAACCGTCCAGTCCGTCGAGACGGTATTGCGTGGGCCGGTGCAAGACCAGGCCGCGCTGCACGGCCTACTCGACCGCATCCAGTCACTCGGCCTCGAGCTGATCGAGGTGCGCCGCTTGCCGGAGTCACACCAGGGTGCTGACACCCCGGGGTGAGGCTCAAACCCGCTGTACCACCCGCGGCCGCTTGATCCCGGAGGGGAGCAGACCGAGGTGGCGGGCGCGCTCGACGGCATCGGCGCGGCCGCTGGCTTCGAGCTTGCGATAGATGCTGCGCAGGTGGGTCTTGACGGTGTTCAGCGAGACGAACATCTCGGCGCCGATCTCGGCGTTGGAGAGCATCGTTGGCAGGTAGCGCAGGATCCGTTGCTCGCGCTCGGTGAGCGGCTCGGCGGGCCCCGCGCCCGGCTTGCTGCTCACGCCTGCGCGACCCGCGCCGTCGAGCAGCACCTCGAGCAGAGCGGGGTGGGCCGTTCCGGTGCGTGCTTGGAGCTCGAGCAGGTCGTGCACGGGGGCCCCACCGAGGAGGAAGGGGTCGCGATAGGGCTCGCGCTCGGCGAGCGCGAGCGCGCGATCGAGCGCCCGCGCGGCGCCCGGAGCGTCGCCGCCTGCGCGATCGATCTGCGCCTGGGTGAGCCAGGCCTCGATCAGGGTGGCGGAGTGGATCGCGGTGTCGGGGTGGAGCTCGGGACTCGCGAGGGGCCAGTCGTTTGCGGCCGTCGTGGGACGCTCGGGGGAGGTGGCGGAGTCGCTGTGGAGCAACGTCGCGAGCGACGTGGAGGCGCGCTCGGGCTCGCCATCGTGGAGGGCGAAGGTTGCGTCCAGCACAAGCAGCTCGGGGCAGTCGGGCAGCAGCGCGAAGGCGTGGGCGAGCGCTGCGCGGGCCTGCTCGGGCTCGCCCGCCGCGTCGAGTAGACGGGGCTCGGCGACGTAGAGGGCGCTACCGAGGAAGCGGGGCAGCGGCTCGCCGGCGGCGACCGCGGCGCGGATCGCATGGAGCTTGAGCGCGCCGCGGGCCGCGGAGCGGGGACCGGCGGCGCCGAGGACGCGGGCCTGCAGGAGCGCGGTGGCGTGACGCAGGGGGGCCTCGGCGGTGTCGGCGGCGGCGGCGGACTGGGCGAGCAGCCCCTCGGCGCGCTCGAGCTCGCCCTGGTGGAAGGCCACGGAGGCGGCGGCGAGGTGGGCGCAGGCGGCCGCGGGGCCGTCGTCCCAGCCGTGCTGCTCGGCGAGTGTCACCGCGCGGGCGCTGAGCTCCTCGGCGCGGCGCAGCTCACCGCGGTGCAGGTGCACGATCGCGAGCTGGGCGAGGCAGTCGAGGGCGATCTGGTGGTGGCCGTCCTCGGTGGCGAGGGCGAGTCCCTCCTGTAGAGCGGGGGCTGCGCCCTGGGGATCTCCCGCCCATAGACGAGCGGCGCCGAGGTTCGCGAGCGCGAAGCTGCGCAGGGCGTTCCAGCAGTGGTGCTCGCGGGTACGGGCGATGCCGGTGAGCCGGCGGGCGAGGCGCTCGGCGTCAGCGAGATTTACGCGCAGTCGCGCGTGGTGGAGGGCGACCGCGGTGAGGGTGGCGTCGAGCTGATCGCGCGCCTTGGATTCGGACCCCCCCGCCCGCGCGCGGGCGTGGCGGGCGAGCGTGAGGTGGTGCTCGGCGTCGTGTAGATCGCCCTCCTGGAGGCGGCTGCCGGCGCAGGCCACAGCGAGTCGGGGGTCCGCGCCGATGATGTCGGGGGGCAGCTGAGCCATCGGCCCACGCATTGGCGCTGTGGCGCCGTCGAGGAACAGCGCGAGCCAGTTCTCGGCGATCAAGCTGCCGGCGTGCTCCCACTCCTCGCCGGCGAGCGCGTGGCGGATTGCGGGCATGGTCTCGCCACGCTCGGCATACCAGTGGGCGGCACGGCGGTGCAAGAGGGGGAGTTCGCGGGGGTGGGCGTGGCGCAGGTGGGCGCGCAGGAGCTCGCGGAAGAGGGGGTGGTAGCGGTAGCAGCGTTCCCCATTGAGGTCGGTGACCTGCACGGGCGCGCCGGAGTGCTCGAGTGCAGCGAGCGCGGTGGCCCCGGAGTGCTCGACGTCGGCGCCACCCCCGCGGCTCGCGAGGGCGTCGGCGAGCGCGGGGGTGACGGCGCCGACGATGCTGGTGCGGAGCATCAGCTCACGCCGCGCGGGGGGAGGCGGGTGAGCACCTCGGAGACGAGGTAGTCGGCGACAGAGCGGTCGGTGCCGGTGAGCTCGGCGAGAAAGCGCGTGGGCTCGGGGTGGTTGTGCAGTGAGAGGGCGGCCAGCCGCAGGGCGGCGGCCCAGCCCTCGGTGCGCGCCCACAGGGCGTCGAGGTCGGTGGGGGCGAGCTGGAGCTCGAGCGCGCGGCACAGCTCGGCGGTCTCGACGCGGTCGAAGGCGAGGTCGGCGATGCGCAGCTCGGCGAGCTCCTCGCCGACGCGCAACCGCTCGATCGGCAGCGGTGGGTCGGCGCGCCCGGCGAGCACGAGCCGCAGCTGTTCGGGGGCGTGGCGCACGAGGAAGTCGATCGCAGCGGTCGCGGTGGGGCTTGTGAGCATGTGGATCTCGTCGAGGATGAGCACGATCGGGGAGGGGAGCTCCGCGAGGCCGTTGACGAGCAGCGCCAGGAAGTGCTCGGTGTGGGCGCCGCGCGGGGGGGCGAGCGCCGCCAGCGGTCCGCCGGGCTCGATCAGTTCCGTGGTGCGCAGCGTGCCGAGCAGGTCCTCGAGGAGTCGGGAGGCGTCGTTGTGGTCGCCGTCGAGCGTGAGCCAGCAGGCGGGGCCGGGCAGCGTGCGGGCGTTGATCCAGGAGGAGAGCAGTACCGTCTTACCGGCGCCGGCGGGCGCCGAGAGCAGCATTAGCCGCTCATTGATCCCGTTGTCAAGCGCGTCGAGCAGCCGCTTGCGCAGGACCAGATGCCGCGGGGTGGGAGGGACGTGCAGCTTTGTGGCCACCGTCGGGATGACGCGGTGATCGCCGAGTGTGGGCATACAGAATTTGTCTTGTCTGTATAGCCAAGGGGGGTTAGAATCGGAAGTGTCCGTTGGGCAACTGGCGATGAGTTTGAGTCATCGACCGGTTTCTCATTCGATTTCGAGCAACGGAGCCCCCGCGGATGGGTGCTCCGGGACGGGTGAGGCTGGGGACGATGGAAGCCCGCGAGTTGCGTTACTTCCTCGCTGTCGCCGAGGAGCTCCACTTCGGCCACGCGGCGCAGCGCCTGTCGATCGCACAGCCGGCGTTGAGCAGGGCTGTGCGCAGAGTGGAGGAGGACCTGGGCTTGCAGCTGTTCGTGCGCAACGGGCATGGGGTGAGCTTGACGGAGGCGGGTGAGGCGCTGGTGGGGCGCACTCGGGATGCGCTGACGAGCCTGGAGGAGGCGCTGGCGTGCGCGCTGGAGGCGGGACGGCGGACGCTGCAGGGTTCGCTGAGCGTGGGGGTGAGTCCGCTCATGCGCCACGGGGTGGCGCCGGCGATCTTCGAGCGCTTCGCGGCCGCCTACCCCGCGGTGCGGGTGGCGCACAGGGAGGAGCTGAGCGGCCCACTGGTGGTGGAGCTGCAAGAGCGGCGGATCGACGCGGCGTTGGCGTTCTGTCCGCCGGCGCAGGAGGGCCTGGAGTACGAGCCGTTCCGCGACGCCGAGCTGGTGGTACTGCTCAGCGTCGAGCACCCGCTCGCGGACCGTGGTGCGGTGAGCCTGGGGGATCTGCGCGAGGAGCAATTCCTGCTGCCGAGCGCGGCTGGGGCACCGGCGGTGCGGGAGCGCTTCGCACCGCTGTTCGCGCAGGCGGGGTTCGAGCCGCGGTATGCGTCGCGGGCGATCGATCACGACGAGGAGATGGTGGCGGTGCGCGAGGGGTGGGGGGTGGTGCTCCTATCGCGCTTCCTGTTGGAGTCCCCCCCGGCGGGGACGGCGCTGGTGGAGCTCGATCCCGCTCCACGGGTGGACTTCGAGCTGGTGCGCCGCGCCGAGCGTCCCTCCCCGGAGCTGGCGCGCTTCGTGGAGGCGGTGCGGGAGGTGGGGGCGCTGTGGCCAGGTAGAGGGTCCCGCGCAACGTCGGGCGGGGCGGCCGTGAGCAGGGCCGGGCGAGAGGGGCGGGCGGTCGTGAGCGGGGCGGGGCGGCCGTGAGCGGCGCCGGGTGAGCGAGGCGGGGGGATCGTGAGCAATCAGCAAAATTGAGCTGGCGTCCAACTATAGTTACACGCTAGAAAGCTATGTGGTGCGCCAGCCCTGCTCGTCCCCGACGAGGCGCGCGATCTCGACGAAGCGCGTGAGGATCGGGGAGGGTTCCATATCCTCCCCGTCGCGATCGGGCTCGCGGCGCACGAGCTCGAGCGGGAGGAAGGCGGGGGGATCGAGCCCGAGCACAGCGATCCCGGGGGGTGGGGGACCGAGGAAGGTGCGGGCGCTGAGCACGATCCCCGCGCGGCGGCGGACGCCGTGGAGGTCCTCGTCGTAGGCGAGGGTATCGGTGAGGTAGTCGGGCTCGAACCCCGCCGCGCGAAAGATCGGCTCGACGCGGGCGGCGGAGCCGCAGGCGAGCATCTGGGCGGGGATCAGGAAGTGCTCGTGGCGTAGCTCCCACAGCGCGATGCGCCCGCACGCGGCGAGGGGGTGGGCGCTGGAGAGCAGAACGCGCAGCTCCATGTCCTGGAGGGGCTCGTAGTGCAGGCCGGCGCGCGTTGGCGCGCAGTAGGCGATGCCGGCGTCGAGTGCGCCGGCGAGGAGGTCGTCGACGATCTCCCCGGCGAGCTGCTCGCGGCGGACGAGACGCACGTTGGGGCACTCCGCGGCGAAGCGCTCGAGGATGGGGGGGGCCACGTGGTATCGAGCGACGGGGGAGGCGGCGAGGGAGAGCGTCCCGACCATCCCCGCACGGGCGGCCTCGGCGGTCGCGCGCACGACGTCGAAGGCGCCGAACACATCGTGCACGCGCTCGAGCAGCGCCTCCCCGGCGGGGGTCAGCTCGACGCGCCGGGAGCTGCGGGCGAAGAGCTCGACGCCGAGCCCCTCCTCGGCGCGGCTGATCGCCTTGGAGAGCCCCGAGGGGGCGATGAACAGCCGCTCGGCGGCGCGCGCGAAGTGGCGCTCCTCGGCGAGCACCACGAAGTAGCGGAGCTCGCGCAGGTCCAGCGGGGTCTTGGTGTCGAGGGACGTGGGAAAATTCTAGAGCTTCGGTCGCCACGTTGCCTCGGGGGGTCCCACCCGGTTCGCCTCGCCGCCGATTCAACGAGGCCGCCAGGCCTTGGACTTGACAAGAACCTCGCGGCGTGGTTATAGTAGTCTTACCTTGTCGCCCCGGACGGCGGCGTGGTGTCTTGAACATAACGGGTCTGGTTGGGGTCTGGCCGCCTTGTGGTCGACCATCCAACACAGCACTGGCGGGGTTTTCGCTCAGGGAGAGGGACCGGGCCAGGATCTATGAGGGAGTTAGGTTTTCGCGTGAGCTCGAAAGGGATAAACGTGATAGGAGCGCATGACGCCCGCAAAGGCGGCGTACCTAGATGCGGCAGCAGCCTGCCGCATCTCTCTCTCTCTCTCTCTCTCTTGGCCTCTAGGGGCTAGGTCCAAAATCCCACCGCGCGGCGCCTCGGCGCCGGGTGGGGAAGCCTCGCAGGAGGCTTTGACTTCTCGCGCGCTCTTGGGGGCGCGCTTTCAGCGTTTCATTTTACCGCCGCGGGTCGTTGAGTCCGGGACGGCTCTGGGCTGCCCGGGCGCGGGTTGGTTTCGTGTGAATTCCTTCAGGGAGGGGTTGGGGTGATGATTGCTCGCCGGTCGCCGTTGAGAGAGCTGGTTGCGCTGTGCGCCGTGGTCGGCGGATTGCTATTTGTGTGGAGCGCCCCGGCGCTGGCCGCAACGCAGCTTGGCAGCATGGGTACAGGTTCCGGTCAGTTCGAGCTCCCATGGGGGCTGGGCGTCGATCAGGAAACAGGCGACGTGTACGTCGCGGACCGGGAGAACTGGCGCGTCGACAGGTTCGATGCCGCGGGCAATTTCTTGACGGCGTGGGGTTGGGGTGTGAACGAAGCTGCGCCCGCCGAAGAATCGCAGACGTGTACGACGCTCTGTCAGACGTCCAGTCAGGGGTCGGGCGTGGGCCAGTACGGCGGCGAAGGCCCACAGGGCCTGGCGGTCGACGATGACGCGCTGAGCGCCTCCTATGGGGACGTGTATGTCGTGGATTGGGAAAACTTCCGCGTGGAGAAGTTCGACTCGTCCGGCAAGTTTCTGATGATGTTCGGCGGCGGCGTAAACGAAGCGACCAACGGGAATGTCTGCACCGCGGGTGAAAAATGCGGGAAGGGCACGCAGGGCGCTGCCGACGGCCAGTTCGATTGGGCCTATAGCGCCGGCGACATCGCCGTCGGCCCGGGGGGCGCGGTGTATGTCGGCGACAGGGCGCGCGTGCAGGTGTTCGAACCGTCGGGCACGTGGAGGGAAAATATCTCGCTGTCCGGGTTGTCGAGCACGGGTCAGGTCACCGCGATCGCGGTCGACTCGGCGGGCGATATGTACGTGAAGGACAGTGGAGCTCCCGGTGTGCGGCTGTTCGAACCGAGCGGGGTCGAACAGGGTACCCAGTTCGACGCGGGCAGCGAATCGGTCCAGGCGCTCGCGCTGGGCGCGGCGGGCGATCTGTTCGTCGGTGACGGGAGCGGTGGGTTCCATGTCCTGGAGTACGACTCCGCGGGGACGGAGCTCGACAGTTTCGGGTCGCACACCGCCGCTGCCGCAAATGGCATGGCGTTTGCGCAGGCGCCGGCCCCGGGCGAGCTGTTCGTGTCCTCCGATCAGGCCATATGGATCCTGACGCCGCCAGCACCGGGTCCACTGATCGAGTCCGGCAGCGAGTCGGCGACGCCCGGCCAGCGGGGAACGGCGACGCTGGAAGCCACCGTCGATCCGGAGGGTGGCGCAACGGAATACCACTTCGAATACGTGGATGAAGCGGATTTCAAGGCGAGTGCCTATGCGGGGGCGTCGAGCACGCCGACCGCGGCGCTTGGTGCGAGCTTCGAAGATCAGGCGGTGAGCGCCAACCTGACGGGCCTGGTGCCGGGCGGCGTCTATCACTATCGGCTCGTCGCGACGAGCCCGCAGGGCACCGCGACCGGCCCGGACGCGACGGTCACGACGATTCCCCCCGCGCTGATCGACGGTCCGTGGGTCAGCGACGTGGCGGGCACGAGCGCGACGCTGGCCGTGCAGATCGATCCGCTGGGCGCGAGCACCGAATATCGCCTGGAATACGGTCCCAGCGCCGCCTATGGGCAGACGCAGTCTGGGAGCGTGGGCGCGGGCGAAGGCTATGTGCCGGTCAGCGAGCACCGCCAGGGGCTGCTGCCGGGCACGACCTACCACTACCGGGTCGTGACGAGCAACGAAGTCGGAACCGTGGAAGGCGCCGACCACACGTTCACGACGGAGGCGGCCGCGGGGCAGGAGTTGACCCTGCCCGACGGGCGGGCGTGGGAATTGGTCTCCCCGCCGGACAAGAACGGCTCCCTGATCGAAGGCTTCAATCAGGACCCGATTCAGGCCGCGAGCGACGGGAGCGGGATCACCTACCTCGCGACCGAACCGATCGGGGAAGGCGTGGGGGGCAAGGCCTTCCTCTCCCAGATTCTCTCCCGACGCGGCCCGGATGGCTGGAGATCGCAGGACATCAGCCTGCCGCACCGGCTGGCCAGCGAGGAAGAAATAGTCGACGAGGGATTCGAATATCAGCTGTTCTCGCCGGATCTGTCGCGTGCCGCGATCGAGCAACGGGGCTCCGCCACGGTGAACCTGTCGCCCGAAGCGACCGAAGGGAAATTGTACCTGCGCAACGACGTCGATGGCAGCTTCCAGCCGCTGCTGACGGCTGGGAACGTCCCGCCCGGCACGAAATTGGACGGAGAACCAACGGAAAGCGATGCCGATCGGGAGTTCCTCGTGGAGTTCCTCGCCGCGACGCCGGATTTGAGTCACGTTGTCATGAAGTCGCCGCTGGCGTTGACACCTGAAGCCCTGAAAGGCAACCTCCAAGCCGAGGTAACGAACATATACGAGTGGAGTGCGGGCCGACTGCAGCTCGTGAACATCCTGCCAAACGAAACGCCGACGGTCGGCGCGTCCGTTGGCGGTGAATCCAATGTATTCGCGGAGGGGTCGGTGCCGCGCGTGATCTCGAACGACGGTCGTTGGATCGTGTGGGTGACCGGAGAACCTTTCCTCTCAGAAGGAGAACACGGGCATGCGGCTCTATACGTTCGCGATATGGTTGAAAAAAAGACCGTGCGAATCGGTGGAGCGCACGCGCAGTTCCAGGCGATGAACGGTGAAGGATCGAGGATTCTCTTCCTCGAACACGAAGAACTGTACGAGTTCGACACCGGCACCGATACGCAGGTGGATCTCACGGCAGATCATGGTGCTGGTGAACGTGCCGCCGGCGTGCAGGCGGTGGTCTCGGATGTCAGCGAAGACGGCACGTATGTCTATTTCGTGGCGACGGGGGCGCTCGCGGCTGGGGCCACGGGGGGCGAAGACAATCTGTACCTAGCGCACCTTGAAGGTGGCGCCTGGACGACGCGGTTCATCGCGACATTGTCGAGCGCGGACGAACGCAGCTGGTACAGCAAAGGCGGTGGAGGCTCAGCGTATCTCGGCGGTGTGAGATCGCGGGTGTCGCCGGACGGGCGCTATCTGGCGTTCATGTCGGACAGGCCGTTGGCGGGCTACGACAATCTCGACGCGAGCAGCGATCAGCCCGACGAGGAGGTGTATCTGTACGACGCACACGCGGGTCGGCTGGTGTGCGCGTCGTGCGACCCGACCGGCGCTCGGCCCGTGGGCGTGTTCGACACCGGTGAGAACGTGCTGATGGATCGCAACGAGGGCCCGCGGGCCAGTTGGGAAAACCGTTGGGTGGCTGGCCTGATCCCCGGCTGGGACGAGGGAGCGCTCAGCGAACGCGCGCGGTATCAGCCGCGCTACCTGTCCGACAGCGGGCGGCTGTTCTTCGACAGTCCCGATGCGCTCGTACCCCAGGACACGAATGGGCTCCTGGATGCATACGAGTACGAGCCCTCCGGGGTGGGCAGCTGCGAGGTCGCGAGCGGCACGTACAGCGAGCGCTCGGGCGGTTGTGTGAGCCTGATCTCCTCGGGAACGTCCAACTCGCAGTCCGCGTTCTTCGACGCCAGCGAAAACGGCGACGACGTCTTCTTCCTGACGGAGAGCAGGTTGACGCCGGCGGACTACGACACGAGCCTGGACATATATGACGCGCATGTGTGCACCACGGCGCTCCCGTGCGTAGCCGCGCCGGTGCCCGCGCCGCCATGCACCTCGGGCGACTCGTGCAAGGCCGCGCCTGCTCCACAACCGGAACTCTTCGGGCCCGCTCCGAGCGCGACCTTCTCCGGGGCCGGCAACGTGATCGCGGAACCCCCGGGGAACGTGGTCAAGCACAAGGCCAAACCGAAGGCCAAACCGAAGGCCAAACCGAAGGCGAAACGGAGGACGAGGCGCAAGCGCCATCCACGGCCGAGGAGCCATGGGGCGAAGCGGGCGGGCGCAGGCCGCACCGGGACGGCGAGCGGGAAAGGCGATAGGTGATCGGTGTGAGCGTTCTCAAGCGATGTGCTCTGGCAGGTCTCGTAGCGGCGGCGGTGGGATTGGCCGGGACCGGCGAGGCGGCCGCAACGATGCCGTGGTGGCACGTGAACACCGTGTCGGCGCCCGCGAGCGCGGCCGGCGGCGAAAGCAGGATCGTCGTGGAAGCGAGCGATGTGGGCGACGCGATGGTCGATGGGCTCGAACACCCGGTGACGATCGTGGACAGGCTGCCCGCGGGAGTGACCGCTACCGCGGTGTACCCCGGAGGCGGAGGCACCACGCTCAACAGGGGCTATGCGCGGGTCTTCACCCACTGTACGCTGGCGACGCTCACGTGCACCTACCAGGGACCCGTGCCGCTGCTGGCATACGAACGCCTGATGATCGCGATCGTCGTCAAAGTCGCCCCCGGCGCGGGCCACGGCGTCAACGAAGTGAGCGTATCGGGAGGCGGCGCTCCCGCGGTTCTCTCGCGGCGGGCGCTCGCGCTCGGCGACGCGCCGTCGCCGTACGGCGTGGAAAACTATGAATTGACGCCGGAAGAAGAAGGGGGCGGGCTCGACACCCAGGCCGGCTCGCACCCGTTTCAGTTCACCGCGACGCTCGGGTTGAACGCGCAGACCGTGCCGACGGGCGTCAGCGACCAGAAGCAGGGAGTCCTCTCGGAAGTGCAGCCGCCGGGGTTGACGAAGGATCTCTACTTCAACCTTCCGCCGGGGCTCGTGGGGAACCCCACGCCGGTTCCCCAGTGCACCACCGCGGTGTTCACGCAACAGGCGTTTGGTCACGGGGCGTGCCCGGCGGATACGGCGGTCGGGGTCGCGTCGGTGATCGTCACCAATCCCGAAGAAACGCAAGGCCTGGAGGTGCCGTGGGGGGAATCGAGGACGCTGTACAATCTCGCACCCGCGGTCGGCGAGCCCGCGAAGTTCGGGTTCCTGACGCTCGCGGGACCGGTGGTCCTCGATACCTCGGTGCGTACGGGCGGCAATTACGGCGTCGTGGTCAGCGTCCACGACGTCATCCAGAACTTCGTGTTCATCGGCAGCCAGGTGACGTTCTGGGGCGACCCCAGCGACCCGCGGCACGACACCACGCGTGGCTCGCAGTGCCTCGATGAATACAACACCGAAAGCGAACCGGTGCAGTGGGAAGTATCGTGTCCAGGGCAGGAAAACGGTCAGCCGTTCCTGCTGCTCCCGACGTCGTGCACGGGCCCGTTGCAGACGAGCATCGAAGCGGACTCGTGGGAGCAGCCCGGGCAGCTGTCCTCCAGGGAATACACCTTCCAGAACATCCTGGGTGAACCGTACGGGCTGGACGGATGCAACCGGCTGAACTTCGAACCGTCGATCGAGGTCGCCCCGGACGGCCAGCAGGCCAGCACGCCGACCGGGCTGACGGTCGACGTGCACGTTCCCCAGGACGCGAGCGTGAATCCCAGCGGGTTGGGCGAGTCGACCGTGAAGGACACGACGGTGACGCTCCCGGCGGGTGTCGGGTTGAACCCGGCCGGCGCGGACGGCCTGTCGGCGTGCAGCCTGGAAGAGATCGGACTTGAAAGCCCGGCCGAACAGACGTGCCCGGAATCCGCGAAGGTCGGGACCGTCGAAATCAAGACGCCGCTGCTGCCAAACCCGCTGGTGGGCGCGGCCTACCTGGCGACGCAGGACGCGAACCCGTTTGGGTCGCTGGTTGCGCTGTACATCGTCGTGCGGGACCCGGTGTCCGGGGTGCTCGTGAAGCTCGCGGGGCAGGTCACACCCGACCCGGTGACGGGGCAGCTGGTCTCGACGTTCAAGAACACGCCGCAGTTGCCCTTCGAAGATCTGAGCCTGCACTTCTTCGGTGGCTCCAGGGCCCCGTTGGGCACCCCGGCGCTGTGCGGCAACTACTCGACGAAGGCGTCGATCGCGCCGTGGTCGGGCAACGAACCCGTGGAATCCGCTTCGGAGTTCCAGATCACGAGCGGCCCGAACGGGTCGCCGTGTCATGACCCGCTGCAGTTCGCGCCGAGCCTCACGGCGGGTACGACGAGCATCCAGGCGGGCGGGTTCAGTCCGTTTACGATGACGATGAGCCGCGAAGACGGCGAGCAGAACCTCCAATCGATCCAGTTGAAGATGCCTCCGGGTCTGTTGGGGACGCTTTCCACCGTGAAGTTGTGCGGCGAACCGCAGGCCGACCAGGGCACCTGCGGTCCGGAAAGCCTGATCGGGCACACGATCGTCAGCGTCGGCCTCGGTGGGAACCCATACAGCGTGACGGGCGGCGAAGTATTCATCACGGGGCCGTACGAGGGCGCGCCGTATGGGCTCTCGATCGTGAACCCGGCGAAGGCGGGCCCGTTCGACCTCGGGAAAGTGATCGTCCGCGCGAAGATCGAAGTCGATCCGACGACGGCGCAGTTGACGATCACGACGGACCCCTCGGGTCCGTATGCGATCCCGCACATCCTCGATGGGATTCCGCTCGAGATCAAGCACGTGAACGTGTCGATCGACCGGCCGGGCTTCACGTTCAACCCGACGAACTGCAGTCCGTTGGCGATCACGGGCAGCCTCGGCTCGAGCGAAGGGTCGAGTGCGGCGCTGTCGGTGCCGTTTCAGATCACGAACTGCGCGGTGCTGGCGTTCAAGCCGAAGCTGACCGCCTCCACGTCGGGGGAGACCACGCGGGCGGGCGGGGCGAGCCTGACGGTCAAACTGGGCTACCCCGCGGGCCCGTACGACGCGAACATCGCCAAGGTCAAAGTGGAACTGCCGAAGGCGCTGCCGTCGCGGTTGACGACGCTGCAGAAGGCGTGCCGGGCGGAAACCTTCGAAGCGAACCCCGCGGAGTGCCCGGCGGCGTCGATTGTCGGTCACGCGACGGCTACGACGCCGGTCTTGCCGGTGGCGTTGACGGGCCCGGCGTACTTCGTCTCGCACGGTGGGGAACAGTTCCCGAGCTTGATCATCGTGTTGCAGGGTTACGGCGCGACGGTGCATCTGGTGGGTTCGACGTTCATCAATGAAAAGACGGGGATCACGAGCAGTACGTTCAAGACGATCCCCGATGTGCCGGTGGGGACGTTCGAACTTACGCTGCCACAGGGGCAGTTCTCGGCGTTGGCGGCGAACCGCAACCTCTGCAAAACGTCGCTGGCGATGCCAACGGAATTCGTGGGGCAGAACGGCGCTCAGATCAAGACGAGCACGAAGATCGCAGTCACCGGCTGCGCGAAGAGGGCGAGGAAGGCAACATCGCACGAGAAGAAGAAGCGCAAGCAGGGTAAGAGGGCTGGGGGGAAGAGGGGGTAGCAGAGTGAGCGCGGTGAGAGGAGCGGGTGAGTATGAGTGCGCCGAGGGGAGGGGGTGGGGGAGTGTGGGTGCAGTGAGCGTAGGGGCCGGGGGAGTGAGTGCGATGTCCTCGCGCAAGCGTGGCGTGGCGGCTCCGGGGTCCAGTGGGTTGGCTTCGGGGGCGCGGGGGGTGCGTGTGGGGGAGATTCAGCGCGCGCGGATCATTGCGGCGATGGGGGAGCTGGTGCACGAGCGTGGCGCGGGCGGAGTGACCGTTGCGCACGTCGTGGCACGCTCGGGTGTGTCGCGCAGGACGTTCTATGAGCTGTTCGACGATCGCGAGGACTGTTTCCTCGCGGCGTTCGACATGGCGGTCGCCGGGGCGGGGGAGACGGTGCGGGCGGCCTACCGAGTGCCGGGGCGTTGGCGGGAGCGCGTGCGGGCGGGCCTGGAGGCGGTGCTCGTGTTTCTGGACACAGAGCCGGAGCAGGGCTACCTGTGCGTCGTCGGCGCGCTCGGTGGGGGAGAGCGTGCGCTCGCGCGCCGCACGGGGGTGGCGCGGGCGCTGGTCGAAGCCGTGCACGAGGGGCGGCGTGAGAGCCGCTCAACACGGGTACCGGATCGTCTGGTCGCGGAGGGGGTCGTCGGTGCGGTTCTCGCGGTCGTCCACGCGCGGCTGGTGGAGCGCGAGGGGAAGCCGCTTTTGGGGCTGTTGAACGCCCTGATGGCGATGATCGTGCTCCCCTATCTAGGGGCAGCCGCGGCGGAGCGCGAGCAACGCCGTCCCGCGCCCGTGCGGAGTACGCCGGCGCGCTCGCATCGTGACCCGCTGCGGGAATTGGATATGCGCTTGACGTATCGCACGGTACGTGTGCTGGCGGCGATCGCCGAGCTGGGTGGGCGGGGCGCCAATCCGAGCAACCGTCAGGTCGCGACCGCCGCGGGGATCTCCGATCAGGGGCAGATCTCCAAGCTGCTCGCGCGGCTGCACGCGCTCGGCCTGATCGAGAACACCGGCGGGGATCATGCCAAGGGGGAGGCCAACGCGTGGTCCCTCACGATGAGGGGGGACGACGTCGCGCGAACCATCCAAATCCAAACAAATTGACGTTCAGATTCCTTCCCCGGGCAGGAACTCGTTGGTGAACGGCGGCAGGCCGGTGGCGTCGGGGTTGCTCTTGAGCAGACCCTTGCTGTACATCCACTGCCCGAACGCAGCCCACTGGGCCTGGCTCTGGTAGCCGTAGGGCCGATTTGCTTCGGTGGGCTGGGTGGCGGGCAGGGTGCGTTCGATCGATTCGCGCTGGAGCTTCGCTTCGAGGCTGGGGTTGGCCGCCGTGATCAGCTGCGCGGCCGCTGCAGGGTTGGCGCGCACCTCGTGCGCACCGCGCGTGAGGGCCTGCATGAAGGCGCGCAGGTCCTGGCCGTCGTGGCGCGCCTCTTCGGTACGCACCACGAGCACCAGTTCGTCGTAGCTTGGAACCCCCGCTTCGTTGATCGGGATCACGGTGGGGTGCTTGTGCATGAGCTGCAGCTGGATCGCCTCGTAGTTCCAGAAGCCCCCCAGCGTCGCCGCGACCTTGCCCGAGAGCATCGCCGGTACGAGGTTGAAGCCGACGTTCACTTCCTGGACCTTTGCGGGGTTGACCTTCGCGTTCACGAGCGCGGTCCTCAACTCCGCCGCCTGGTAGGGGATGCCGGCGGTGCCCACGCGCTTGCCGGCGAGGTCGGCGACCTTCGTGATGTGCTGCTTGGGCAGCGCGATGATCGAGGTCAGCGGGCGCTGCACGAGCGCCCCGATCGAGACCAGCTGGAGGCCCTGATCGCGCGCGAGCAGGAGCTGCGGTGTGTAGGAGATCGCCATGTCCACCTTGCCGGCGGCGAGCAGCTTCAGCGGTTCGGCCGATTCGGAGGGGATCACGGGCTGCACGTCGAGGCCCGCCGCGCGGAAGTTCCCGTGGGCGATCGCGGCGTACAGCGGGGCGTGGTCGGCGTTGGGGAACCAGTCGAGCATCACCGTGAAGCGCTTCAGGCCCGCGGGAGCGATCGTGTTCTGCACGGTCCCGCACGCCGCGAGCACGAGGGCGCCGAGCAGCGCGAGCAGGATGGCCGCGAGGCGGCGGTACGGTGGCTTGGTCAAGGTCGAGCTCCTCTGATTCGATGGTTCCAGGGGTTGAGCTTGCGTTCGGCGAGTGCGAGTGCGTAGAAGCAGGCGATCGCGAACAGGCACAGCACAGTCGCCGCCGCCCACGCACGGGGGTTCTGGAGGTTGTACCCGTCGGTGACGATCTCGCGGCCCAGACCTCCGTACGGCCCGACGGTGGCGGTCTGGGACTCGGCGATGAAGGCTGCGATCACGCCCACCGCGACCGCGATCCGCGCGCCGCTCAGCGCGGCGGGCAGCGCGGCGGGCAGCTCCGCGAAGCGGAACGCCTGCCAGCGCGAGGCGTCGAGCGTGCGCAGTAGCTTCAGCTGGTCGGGGTCCACCGCCGCGAGCCCGTCGACGGTGGTGACCACCACAGGGAAGAAGCAGATCAGCGCGATCACCACGAGCTTGGGGAAGATCCCGAAGCCCCACCAGAACACGAGCAGCGGGGCGATCACCGCGATCGGTACCGCCTGCGAGCCCACCGCCAGCGGGTACACCGCGCGGCGAAACGCGGGGGCGAGGTGGATCGCCACCCCCACCGCAAAGCCGCTCGTGAGCGCGAGGCTGAGGCCGAGCAGGACCTCCTTCGCGGTGATCGCGAAGTTCTTCCACAGGATCCCCGTGTTGGCCCACAGTTCGGCCGCGATTTCGTGGGGGGCGGGCAGCAGCGAGGCTTCCACGCCGGCGACCCACACGTACAGCTCCCACGCCCCCAGCAGCGCCGCTAGGAGCAGCAGCGCGGGCAGGGCGTGTGCGGCGCGGCGCCTCATGAGGCCCCCAGCCCCAGCGCGATCAGCGCCTGCTCGCGCAGCGCGACGACCGCGGGGTTCGTGCGCGCGCGCGGGCGCGGCAGCGCGATCTCGAGCTCCGCCACCACGCGCCCGGGGCGCGCGCAGAGCACCGCCACGCGGTCCGCGAGCAGCACCGCCTCCTCGACGTCGTGGGTCACAAGCACCACCGTCCGTGGCTCCCGCGCGAGCGCCCGCGCGAGCCACCCCTGCATCTCCGCCCGCGTGATCGCGTCGAGCGCCCCGAACGGCTCGTCGAGGCACAGCACCGGCTTGCCCGAGAGCAGCGTGCGCACAAACGCCACCCGCTGGCGCATCCCGCCGGAGAGCTCGTGCGGGTGGGCCTCCTCGAAGCCCCCGAGCCCCAGCTCCGCGAACAGGGCGGCCGCCCGCTCACGTCCCCGCGTGCGCGAGTGCTTTGCGATCCGCAGCGCGAGCGCCGCGTTGTCCACCGCGCTCAGCCACGGCAGCAGCAGGTCGCGCTGGGGCATCAGCGCCGCCGGCTCACTGCGCACCGTACCCGTGTCCGGGCTCTGCAGCCCGCAGATCAGCTCCAGCAGCGTCGTCTTGCCGCAGCCGCTAGGGCCGACCACGGCAAGTAGCTCTCCGCGTTCCGCGTGCAGCGAGACGTCCGCGAGCGCGCGTACCGCTCCGTAGGCGCGGCTGACCGTGCTGATGTTCAGGACGTGCGTCCGCGCGGCCGTCTCAGACGGCTGCGGTCCGGCTCTCAATACCTGCGACACGCACGCCACTCCCTCCGCGGGCATTACCCCACAGGTTCGAAGGGTCGGCGCCGGGGATCGTCTCCAGTGCGACGCCATCTCAGCCGGCCTTTTCCCCGCCAGCCCCCCTGTGTTTGTCTCTCTGAGGAGGATGCTAGCGCGCGGGGTCGTGAATCGGCTGCCGCAACCTGGGGACGAATAGCATCTTGATGCTATGATGCTGATATGGCGAAGGTGCGGACCACGCTTACCGTCGACGAGGATGTCCTGCGGGCCGTGAAGATCGCGGGAGCGCGTTCGGGACGTGGCGACAGCCAGGTGATCGAGGATGCGCTGCGGCATGAGCTGGGGCTCGACCTGCTCGAGCGGATATGGGCCGGCGATGGGATGTCCGAAGCGGACGCCATGGCGCTCGCTGTTGAGGCTCAGCACGCAACGCGAGCGGGCTCCCGCTCAACGCGAGCGCGATCCCGCTGAGCGGTGCGCGCGGTTCTCGACCCGAATGTGATCGTCTCCGCGGCGCTCTCCCCCGAGGGCCCGCCTGCCCGGATCCTGCTGGCATGGCAGCGGGGGCTGTTCGAGCTGATCGTCTCCGCGGGACTGCTCGCGGAGCTCCGGCGCGCGCTCGCCTATCCCAAGCTGCGCGCCAGGATCGACGCGGATGCAGCGGCCGAGCTGGTCGCGTGGCTCGCTAACAACGCCACTCTCGCCGAGGACCCTGCCGAGGCGCCGGTGCGCTCCGCGGACCCGGGCGACGACTACCTGATCGCCCTCGCAGCCGCCGAGCGGACCGTGCTCGTCTCCGGGGACAAGCACCTGCTGGCCCTCGCGGAGCGGCTGCCGATCCTCAGCCCAGCTCGCTTTGGTGAGCTGATAAATGCCGGGCGCGACGGCCCGGCACGTATGCCGGGTCGGATGCGCCGGCCCATCACCCCGGAGATGGTGCGGCGCGCGCTCGATGAGGATTGAGGCCCGTGGGGGCGCCGTTGGACGTCAATGTCCGGACAGGTGTTGTACACTCATCGACCATGGGTACCAAGACCCGCAGGCTCGATGTCAGGATCACCGAGGCCGAGCGCGATCTCGAGCAGGCCGCCGCTGCTGTCCACGGTGAGACATTGAGCGAGTTCGTGCGCCGAGCCGCGCGCAGGGAGGCTGAGCGTACACTCGCCGAGCGCACCCGCTACACAGTCGACGACGACGCCGCCCAGCGCTTCCTCGCCGCGCTCGAGGCGCCCTCCCCGGAGGCGGAGCGGGGTCTGCGCCGGCTGATCGAGAAGCCCAGCGTCCTGCCCGAAGTGTGACGTCCCGGCTCTCCGCGACCGAACCGTTCGACCGCGCCCGCCATCGGGTTGACGAGTTCGCATGCGGTCGCGAGATCCTCGACAGCTGGCTGCGTGCGTATGCCGGACAGAGCCAGCGACGCGACGCGGCGCGCACGTTTGTGACCGTCGAGTCCGATGGCGCTATCGCCGGCTACTACACGCTCGTCGCGGCACAAGTCGAGCACGCTGCCGCGCCCGCGAGCGTTCGTAAGGGCCTCTCACATCACTTCCCGATACCGGTCGCACTGCTCGCCCGGCTCGCCGTCGCGAGCACCCATCAAGGTATGGGACTCGGGCGTAGCCTCCTGCTCGACGCACTGCGCCGTGTCCTGCGAGCGTCCGAGGAGCTCGCCGTGCGAGCGGTCACCGTCGACGCGCTCGACGAGCGTGCCGCGTCGTTCTACGTCGCCTTTGGGTTCGAGCCTTCTGATCTCGAGCCCTTGACACTCATGATTCCGCTGAAGGTTGTCCGGCGGATACTGGAGCCCTGACCTGACTATTCGCGATCGTTGCCGATGACCCGGGAGCTGGTGCGGGAGACGCTGGAGCAGGTTCGTCGGCGATGCCGAACGGCGGCCCGGTGAGCCCAGTGTGTTCAGCCCGCCCGGTACCGGGCGGGGCATCCGGCCAGGCCTGAGCCAGACCGCGTCTTCGGGACGTAGTAGGCGCCCTGCCAGTTTGGACTTGACAAGTGCCTCGCGCTGTGGTTATAGTAGTCTTACCTTGTTCCCCCCAAAGGCGGGTGGCGGGGTAAAAACCGTTTTGAACATATTGGGTCTGGTTTGGGTCTGGCCTCCTGTGGTCGACCTTTCAGCACTGGCGGGGTTTTCGCTCTGGGAGAGGGACCGGCCACAGGATCGATGAGGGAGTTGGTTTTCGCGTGAGCTCGAGAGGGATAAACGTGACAGGAGTTCCTGGCATCCGTGAGGGTGGCCTACCTAGATGCGGCAGCAGCCTGCCGCATCTCTCTCTCTCTCTCTCTCTCTCTCTTGTGGTCGTCGGCTAACCGCTGAGGACCCCTTTTCTTCGACCGCCGCGGGGCGCGTGCCCGCGGCGGTCTTCTGCTGCCCGCGCGCGGGCGGGTATCTGCCGGCTTCCCCCAGGGGGAGGCGGCCCCATGTCTTTAACACGACCGTCGAGGAGGTTCTGTGCTGATGTTCTCTGGGATCCGTAAGCGCGTCACGTACGCGAATGTCGCGGTGACGCTTGCGCTGGTGTTTGCGATGAGCGGTGGGGCGTATGCCGCGAGTCGGTACGTGATCACCTCGACCAAGCAGATCAGCCCGAAGGTGTTGAAGTCGCTGCAGGGCAAGGCCGGCGCAAGTGGCGCTCAGGGCCTGGTCGGCGCTCAGGGTGCGGCGGGACCCGCAGGCCCGCAGGGCTCGGCCGGCGCCAAAGGCGAAAACGGGACCAATGGCGCTGCTGGCACGAGTGTGACCAGCGCCGAAGCGAAAGCCAAAATCGGCCCGTGCAAGGAAGGCGGCTCGGAATTCAAAGCGGCCGCCGGCACGACCTATGCGTGCAACGGCGAAAAGGGCAAGGAAGGCACGTTCGGCGGCCAGGCGTTGCCCGCGGGCAAGACGTTGACTGGGGCGTTCGCGGCGACGGGGTTCGCCGAAGCCGGATTTCCGGAACCGGGTTATAGCCTGGCTGAGACCGCTGTCAGCTTCGCGCTGCCGGTTCCCGGCGAACCTGTCGGGCACTACATCCCGGCAGGTGAAACCACCCTGCCCGCCGGCTGCACCGGCAATGTGCACGAACCCGGCGCCGAGGAAGGCAATCTGTGCGTCTTCGGAGAATCTGAAAGCAATCTCTTCAGTGGTCATGGGGGAGGGCCCAGTCTGAAGGGCTCGTCCGCGTTAACGGTCGGTTTCATGGAGAAAGGCCTCTCCGCAGCGAAGGGGACGATGTGGCTCGAAGGCACCTGGGCGGTGACCGCCGGGTAGGTGTTTCCATGAGCTCCTCACACCCCGGCGCCTCGGGGATCGGCCCCAGGCAGTCGTCCCATTGGGGCCCGCGGCGCCTTGGCCAGGCAACACTCGCGACCGCGCAGCAGAGCGAGAGAGAAAGAGATCAAGAGGGAGAACATCAGTGACTACGGCACACCACAGGCAAGCGGCAGGCAGAAAGGCGGCAAGCTGAAATGCGCTGGCTAGGGCGACGAGGAGCGAGCAGGTCAAGCACGCAGGAGGCGAAGTGTGGCACGCGCACTGGCGATGGGCGGTGCCGGCCGAGCGGAGGTCGGCTCGCTGCCCTCGTCGCAGTCCTCGCCCTGGGGGGGACGCTCCTGCTCGGCGCCCCGGCATCTGCCGCCGGACCGCCCCACTTTCGTGGTGATCTGGAACCTCCTCAAGTTGTAACCCACTCGACCAGGGTGATCATCAGGGCGGAACTGGTGCCCGACGGTCTGGCCACCAAGTGGAAAGCCGAGTATGCGCCTGCCGAAAAAAACGGTGAAGCGCCGCCGGAAAACAGCTCTGCATGGGCTCTCGTCAACGGCGGGGAACTCAATGAAGACGAAGGTATTTCGTACTACGTTACCATCGGCATGAGTGACCCCGGTCATGAGTTTTCCGATGAAGAAACAGATTACCTTTTGCGGCATCTCACTCCCGACACCGCCTACTACGCTCGTTTCATCGCCGAAAACAGCGCTGGCAAAGGAACCGAAGTGATCCCATTCAAGACACTCCCGGCCGGCAAGCCGGAAATTCCAAGAGGGGAACAAGAAGAATGGGGGCAGCTGAAGTTCATTGGGGGATCGGAAAGCGATACAACGGCTTCGTTCAAGGCGAAGGTTGAGGCGAACGGCTCCGAAACCACATACTTTGTCGAATACTCGCTCCCCGAAGGGGGTCATGCGCCTGCCCAGGGCAGCGCGTCTTGGAAGCTACTCACCTCTGGCGCGACCGGCACGATCACGGCAGCCGAAGAATACGCCAAAGTTGAAGCGTTTGTCAGCGGCCTCGCGCCCGAAACCACCTACTACGTTCGCCTAAGGGCGAGTAACAGAGAAGGAGAACTCATACAAACGACGTATGAATCTCAGCATCCGACAAGCACGTTCACAACGTTGACCGCGAGGCCGGAAGCTGGCTCTCCTGAAGTTCGTAATATCACTGCTGCTTCTGCGTATATCACGGCTCTGGTTGGTTCTCATGGGTCGAAGACGAGCTGGCGGCTTGAATCGGCTGCGACTGAATCGGGTCCTTGGACAGAGGTCGCCAATGGTTCGATCTCTCAGGAACGGGCGGAAGCTGCGCCCTACGGGAGCGCCGAACGTGTGGGGGGTCGGCTTGGCGGTCTGAAAGCTTCGACGGCCTACTACGTTCGCACGGTCGCCGAAAACGAATGCGCGGTTGGCTGCGGTACCGCCGTGAGTCGTGTCGAACGCTTCGAAACGTCGGGCGGGCCGAGTGCGACCGCGTTTTCTGTCCATACGCTGGAAGGTGAAGCGCTGCGACTGCTCGGCGGGGTGGACCCGCACAGCGCGCTCACCTCCGCCGAACAGGTGGTCACGCTCGAAGGCGCCCCGACGGGCGGCACCTTCCAGCTGACCTTCAAGAGGCAGACCACCGGTGCGACCGGCACCGCGACTACCGTCAAGGGCTCTGCTGAAATCACAGACGTCGTCACCTCTACAGGAGCCTTCCGGGATGGCGAGGCGATCTCCGGTCCGGGGATCCCCCCCGGTACCACGATCGCCCACAACAACGTCAATGCCAACGGCCAGGGCAGCCTTACGCTCTCGGTTGCCGCCACCGAAAGCGCGGCCGGCGTCACGGTCGTTGCCGATCTTCCCTTCGACGCCTCCTCGGAAGTGCTCACCCGTGCGCTGGAGGCGCTACCGAGCGTCGGCGGTGAATCGCTCATCGTGTTCGGCCCCCCGGGTGGTCCGTACACCGTCTATTTCGCTAGCCCCGAAAATAGTTTCAATGCTGGCCATGTGCAGCCCCCGATCGAAGCGAACGGGTTGGGCTTGACGCCGTTGGGGACGGTGAGTGTGGTCACGACGCAGCAGGGCGGCGAAGGGTATGACGCTCACTACCGTTTTCAGTACGTGCGCCAGAAGAGCTTCGCTGAAAGTGGCTGGGTGGGCGCCGAAGAGACTTCCGAAAGCGATGCGGGCTCGGGTGAAAGCCTGCAGATCGTAGGCTCCGATCTGCCGGCCCTGACGCCCGGTGAAACGTATCGTTACCGTCTGCTTGCGAATAGCACCGCGCCGGGCACGCAGCTCGTGGTGAGCGCCGAACAGTCTCTGACTGTTCCCGTCGCTCCGCCGGGCGGGGAAGCCGGCTTGTGTCCCAACGAAGCGTTCCGTACGGGCCTGTCCGCTCGGCTTCCGGATTGCCGTGCGTATGAGCTGCTGACGCCGGTCGACAAGGAAGGCGCGGAGGAACCCTTCCACTATAAAGGCGGCACCGCCGGCGCCGTCGTGGTGGGCGAAGACGGCGAACACGTCGCGCTTGAAGCGCCCGCTGTGAACTGGGGTAGCGGAGTGAGTCCTTACTTCTTCTCGCGTGAAGCGGGGAAGAGCTGGTCGATGGTCTCCGGTTCGCCGGAGCCCGAAACGGGGGTCTACAAATATAGCCCGGAACTTTACAACGCCGATCTCACGCAGTTCGCTTTCTCCTCGGAATATTCGATTGAGCCGTTCGCGGGGTTCACGAGCGAATCGCCCGATATCGAATACAGGCTCGGCCCCCCCGGTGGCCCCTATAAGACGGTAGTCTCGGTACCGCGCCAGGAGGTAAAAAACGATGGTGATGGCTGGGTCGCGGCGAACGGGGATTTATCGAAGCTGGTGCTCGCGACCGAAGATCACGCGCTTCTCGGTGAAGAACCGACCGGCACGAAAAGCGGCTATGACCTGTATGAATACACCCCGGGAGGGGGGTTGCGCCAGTTGAACGTCGGCGAATCGGGTGCGACGATCGGGAGCTGCGGCGCGAAAATGGCCGTCGGTCGCGATCCGGCCGAAGGCGGCCGCTTGGTGAGCAGCCCGCGCAGCGTCTCCGCTGACGGCGCCCGCGTCTTCTTCGAAGCGGTGCCGGGTGGGAGCTGCTCGGAACCGGCGCATCTGTACATGCGGGTCAACGGCACCGAAACGGTCGATATCGGCGCCTACCAGTTCTTTGGCGTTAATGAACAGGGCACGCGGCTGCTGCTCGAGGACAGCGCGGGGAACCTCGTGGGCTACGACACCGAAACTGGGACGACACAGTCGCAGTCCGGCGGCGAACAGGCGACGATCCGCGAACTGGCGCTGCTTGGGATTCCCTACCTGCCTGAGCCGAACGGAACGGAATCCTTCGCTCACCCCCGCTACACCTACATCGGAGCCATAGCCAATAACAGTCCTGACCACAAGCCTGAACAGGCTTATATCTATGATGACGTCGAACATGTCGTGTGGTGCATCTCGTGTGCCTCCCCGTTTGACCCGAAACCCGACCGATCTGCCTTCTTCGGCAGTTCGAACGCTCGCCCCGAGCCCAAGGGCGGCCTGCCCAGTGACATCTCGTCGTCCGCCAACGGCGATTTCGCGTTCTTCTCGACGACGGCGGCGCTGCTGCCCCAGGACGTTGATGGCGAAATCCCAACCAATGAAACGGACCAGGGCGAAACTGCGGATATCGGCGATACGACCTCGCCGTCGAGCGATATCTACGAGTGGCGCGCGGACGGGATCGATGGCTGTGCTCATCTGCAGGGGTGTCTGGCGCTGATCACGGACGGCCGCGGGGGTTTCTACAACCTCCTGTTGGGTACGGCCGATGAAGGCCGGGACGTGTTCATCTACACCCGTTCGCGGCTGCTGCCGCAGGATGACGACACCTCGAGCGATATCTACGACGTTCGGATCGACGGTGGGTTGGCGCCGCCGCCGCCGCGCCCGGTGGAATGCGAAGGCGACGCGTGCTCGACGCCGCCGAACCCACCGAACGACTCCACACCATCGAGCTCCACGTTCACGGGCCCCGGCAACCTCACACCGCCGACGCCGACGAAAGTAGTGGTGAAGTCAAAAAAACACAGGCCGGCCGGCAGACCGAAGAGCAGCAGGAGGCCGAGCAAGCATCGGAGAAAGAGCGGAGGAACAGGGAAGCGAGGAGTAGCAGGGAAGGCGCACAAAGCGTCGCGGCGCACGACAGGATCTAGGAGCTCTTCGAGGAGGCTAAAATGATGAGGTCCAGGTCGCTCGTCTCGTTCGTGCTGTGTGTGGGCCTGGCGCTGGCCAGTGTGCTCTCGACCGCCGCACAGGCAAAGCCGAGCGAACGCCCGTTTGAAATTATCCCGGGGTCGTTTCACTTCGCTCCCTCGTCGCTGCAGGCGGGTGCTCATGCCGACTGGGTGACCTCGTTCGATTTCGCGCACGAAGGGGGCGGCGCGACATACAACGACGTACGCAACATCGTCGTGAACGTCCCGACCGGCTTCGACGCCAGCGACACCGCGGTGCCGACCTGCACACAGGAGCAGCTGCTGAACTCCAACCCTGCGCCGAACGTCATTCACGAAATCCCCGCCTGTCCGATCGGGAGCCAGGTCGGGCTGCTCAGCATCGAACTCTCACTCCGCGCGGGGACGCTCCCCGAGCAGCTCACCGTCCCGATCTACAATATGGAAGTCACGAGCTACGGCACGAGCGCCGAGCTCGGCTACCGAACATCGGTCTTGACGGGGTTCTTGCGGATCCAGGTCCGCCCGCAGGACGTGGGTCTCACCTCGACCACCGTCGATATTCCCTCGATCGGTGAAGTGCACAACATTTCGGTGCGGATCTGGGGTGTGCCAGCGGCCTCCGAACACGACGCGCTACGCGGCGCCGTCTGCGGCCTGTTCGGGGAACGCCCCCCCAGATGCAGCAACGAATTTGGGTCTCCCCAACCGGCGAATATCCCCGTCAAGCCGTTCCTGTCGAACCCGACGAGCTGCGGCATGTTCGAAGCGAGCATGAAGGCCGACTCGTGGGAGGACGAAGGCGCCTGGAGCACCGCGACCAGCGAAGTCGGCCCGATCAGCGAATGCGAACGGGTGCCGTTCGAGCCATCGATCGATGTGCAGCCCAGCACCCGCTCAGCGGAATCGCCGAGCGGGCTCGCGGTCTCGCTGCTCGTGCCCCAGGCGTGGGAAAACCCGTTCACGATCTCGACGTCATACCTGAAGGACACGAGGGTCACGCTGCCCGAAGGGATGACGGCGAACCCGTCGCTCGCGGCCGGCCTCGGATCGTGCACGCCGGCGCAGTACGTGGCGGAGACGAGCGCCTCGCTGCCGGGCGCAGGGTGCCCGCCGGAAGCGAAGATCGGCTCGATTGAAATCGAAACGCCGCTACTTGACGAAAAGATACCCGGTGCGATCTACATCGCTACACCGTATGACAACCCGTTCGGTGAACCCGGGAATCCCGGTGGGTCGCTGCTCGCGCTGTATGTCGTCGCGAAGGACCCCGAACGCGGGATCCTGATCAAGGTCGCCGGGAAGATCGAACCCAACCCCGTCACCGGGCAGCTCGTCACGACGTTCGAGAACACCCCCCAGCAGCCGTTCAGCCGCTTCACGTTGAAGTTCCGCCCCGGTGCGACCGCGCCGCTGGTCAGTCCGCCCACGTGC
The DNA here is from genome assembly GCA_963747875.1 of uncultured Solirubrobacterales bacterium. Taxonomy (GTDB): domain Bacteria; phylum Actinomycetota; class Thermoleophilia; order Solirubrobacterales; family Solirubrobacteraceae; genus Palsa-744. Next base: position 1,340,979 of record CAVVGU010000001.1, on the reverse strand, counting down.
GGGACGCACACCACCCAGGCCGAACTGACGCCGTGGTCGGCGCCGCTGGAACCAAGCATGATTGCCAGCTCCTTCGAAACGACCCAGGGCGTCCACGAAGGCCCCTGCCCGACCGGCGGTGTGCCGCCGTTCAAACCGCAGATCGTCTCCGGTACTCAGAGCAACGATGCCGGCTCCTACAGCCCGTTCTACCTGCGGATCCTCCGCGAAGACGGCGAACAGGAGATCACCCGCTTCACAACCGTCCTGCCACCTGGGTTGTCGGGGAACTTGTCGGGGATCCCGTTCTGCCCGGAGGCGGACATCGAAGCGGCGAGGGTGGCGACGGGTCAGCAGGAGATCGAAAGCCCGTCGTGTCCGGCCGCGAGTGAAATCGGGCATACGATCGTAAGCGCCGGGGTCGGTGCGGTGCTCGCGCAGACACCTGGCCGGGTCTACCTCGCTGGTCCTTACCATGGCTCCGCGCTGTCGATCGTCTCCGTGACGAGCGCGGAGGTCGGCCCATTCGACCTCGGGACCGTCGTGATCCGCTTCGCGCTGCATATCAACCCGAGTACCGCGCAGGTCGAAGTCAGCGCGAACGGCTCGGATCCGATCCCGCACATCATCGACGGGATCGTCGTGCACGTCCGTGAAATCCGGGTTTACATGGACCGCGAAAAGTTCATCCTCAACCCGACCAGCTGCGACCCGATGTCGATCTCCGAGACGATCAGCGGCGCGGGCGCGGACCCCGCGAACCCCGCCGACCAGATGCCGGTGAGCGCGACTGCGCCGTTCCAGGCCGCGGACTGTTCGAGCCTCGCGTTCAAACCCGGGTTCAAGGTCTCCACCTCGGGGCGGACCAGCAAAGCGAACGGTGCGAGCCTAACCGCCAAGCTCACGATCCCCGGTGCGCTCGGAACAGAGGCGAACATCGCGAGGGTCAAAGTGGAACTGCCGAAGGCGCTGCCCTCGCGGTTGACGACGTTGCGCAAGGCGTGTGTGGCGGCGACGTTCGAAGCGAACCCCGCGGATTGCCCCGCCGCGTCGATCGTGGGGCACGCCACTGCGCTGACGCCGATCGTGCCGGTCCCGTTGACGGGCCCGGCCTATTTTGTCTCGCACGGCGGGGAAGCGTTCCCGAGCTTGATTATCGTGCTGCAGGGGTATGGGATCACGGTCGATCTTGTTGGTTCGACGTTCATCAGCGAAAAGAGCGGGATCACGAGCAGTACGTTCAAGACGGTCCCGGATGTTCCGGTCGGCACGTTCGAATTGACGTTGCCGCAGGGTCCGTTCTCCGCGCTGGCGGCGAACCGGAACCTCTGCACTGGCAAGGGTCTGGCGATGCCGACGGAATTCATCGCGCAGAACGGTGCTGTGGTCGATCAGAGTACGAAGATCGCGGTCACCGGTTGCCCCAAGCAGAAGGCCAAGGCGAAGAGGGCGTCGCATGAGCGCAAGCAGAAGGCGAAGGGCCGGAAGGCTGGGCGCTCGGCGCGTGGCAGTGTGCGTGGTGGGGCGAAGGGGTAGGGGATGGCGGTCGCGGTGGCCTCGCGTGCTCGCAGGGGATCCTCCGGTCGGGCGTCTGTCCCGGCGGTCGATGTCAGTGGTGGGGGTCGTGCGCGTGTGGGGGAGATTCAGCGTGTGCGGATCCTCGCGGCGATGGGTGAGTTGGTGCGCGAGCGCGGCGCGGGCGATGTGACGGTCGCGCATGTCGTTGGGCGCTCCGGTGTTTCGCGGCGCACGTTCTATGAGCTGTTCGCTGACCGCGAGGATTGTTTTCTGGCGGCGTTTGACCTCGCCGTGACGCGGGCGGGCGAGATCGTGCTTCCTGCCCTTGGGGTCGGGGGGCGGTGGCGTGAGCGGGTTCGCTCGGGCCTGGAGGCGCTGCTCGCGTTCCTCGATGCGGAGCCCGACCTCGGGTACCTGTGCGTCGTCGGGGCGCTTGGTGCCGGACAGCGAGCCTTGGAGCGGCGTACCCGGGTGGTGGAGGCGCTGGTTGGGGTTGTGCACGAGGGGCGCGGGGAGAGCAGGGCCGCGCGACTGCCGGACCGCCTTGTCGCTGAGGGCGTGGTGGGCGCGGTGTTGTCGGTGATTCATGCGCGGATGGTTGAGCAGAGCGCGGCGCTCGCGCGAAGCCGGGGTGGCTCTGTGGTCGGGGACCCTGGTCCGCGGGAGGCGGGGGCCTCTGTCTCTGTGGTGCCAGCGCGTGGCGCGCCGCGCGCGGCGAAGCCGCTGTTGGGGCTCCTGAACCCGTTGATGGGGATGATCGTGCTGCCGTATCTGGGGGCGGCCGCGGCCGAGCGTGAGCTGCGCCGGCCTGCCGCCGTGCCGCGCGCACCGGTCCGCTCGCGCGAGGATCCGCTGCGGGAACTGAACATGCGTCTTACCTACCGCACTGTGCGTGTGCTGCTCGCGATCTCCGAGCTGGGTGGGCGGGGGCCCAAGCCGAGCAACCGCCAGGTCGCGAGTGCGGCGGGGATCACCGACCAGGGCCAGATCTCGAAGCTGCTCGCGCGGCTGCACTCCCTCGGCCTGATCGAGAACCGGGGCGGTGACCACGCCAAAGGGGAGGCCAACGCCTGGTCGCTGACCATCCGCGGCGACGCCATAGCGCGCACCATCCAAATCCAAAAAGACGTTTAGCGACACTCATGATCCGCTGAAGATCGTGCGGCAGACGCTCGAACGATGGTTCGGTCGTACGGCAGACGCTCGAGCTCTGATCGGTCGTCCGAGATCGCCGCTGGGTGAGATGGTAGAGTCAGTACCATGCAGACGACCATCGATTCTGCCGGACGGGTTGTGATCCCCAAGTCGCTGCGCGACGAGCTTGGCTTCAAAGCGGGGCAGCGGTTGGAGCTGAGCGCGGTGGACGGGAGGCTCGAGATCGAGCATCCGGTGACCCCGATGCGTTTGGAGCGGCGCTCGGGGAGGCTGGCGGCGGTCGCGGATCGTCCGCTGCCGGAGCTGACCCAGGAGCTGGTGCGGGAGACGCTGGAGCAGGTCCGTCGGTGACGCCGGACAGCAGCGTGGTGATCGCGGCGTTCGCGAGCTGGAACCGCCACCACGACGCTGCAATCGAGGCACTCGGCGACACGCGGGACCTGATGGCGCATGCGGAGCTCGAGTCCTACTCGGTTTTGACCCGCTTGCCGGAGCCGTTCCGCGCGGCGCCGGCGCTTGTGGCCGAGTACCTCCGCGAGGACTTTCCGGGTAAGCGTATGGTGGTGCCCGACGCGGAGCGGCGGGCACTGCTCACGCGCTTCGCGGACCTGTCGATCGCGGGCGGGGCGGTGTACGACGCGATCGTGGCGGCCACGGCGGCCCACCACGGCCATCGTCTGCTGAGCTGCGATCGCCGTGCGGCATCGACCTACGATCGGCTTGGGGTGGAGGTCACCTACCTGTAGCGCATGACCACCCCCGGGGCGCCGCCACAGGTTGACCAACTTGGCCAACCTTGCTAGCCTCGGGTGCATGTCCACGACTTACAGCATCGGCGAAGCCAAGACGCAGCTTTCGAAGCTGGTGCATCTGGCGGAGAAGGGTGAGGAGGTCGTACTTCGTCGTGGCCCCAAGCCCGTGGCTCGCCTGGTCGCCATCACCGCCGGACAGGACGGCCCCAGGCGCAAGCCGGGCCGGATGCGCGGCCGAGTGCGGGTGCCGGACGACTTCGATGAGTGGCCGCAGGACGTCGCGCTCGCGCTGGGCATCATCGACTGATGCGCCTGCTCCTCGACGCGCACGCGCTGCTCTGGTGGCTGGGCGCAGACCGGCGGCTGTCGAAGGCGGCGAGCCGGGCGATTGAGCGTGCCGAGGATCCGCTCGTCGGCGCAGGCACGCTGATGGAGATCGCGATCAAGCGCTCGATCGGCAAGTTAGATGTCGAGGAGGATTGGCCGGCGCAGACGCAGGCGGACGGCTTCGGGGTGCTTGGCATCGCGTGGGCGCACGTCGCGCGACTGCAGGAGCTTCCGTTCGTCGAGCTGAGTGGACGGCCCCACCGCGATCCCTTCGACCGACTGCTCGCGGCGCAGGCGCTCAGCGAGCGCGTGCCGATCGTGACCCGCGATCCGCTGCTTACGGCGTACGGAGTCGCTGCGATCTGGTGATTGCCGGCCCGGTATCGGGCGCGGCATCGGGTCGGGCCTGAGCCGGAGCGCCGTCTTCGAGGTGCCGCCCCGGCGGCCGCCTAGCATGGACTTGACAAGTGCCTCGCGCTGTGGTTATAGTAGTCTTACCTTGTTCCCCGGATGGGGATTGACAGGGTACCGTTTTGAACATATTGGGTCTGGTTAGGGTCTGGCCTCCTGTGGTCGACCTTTCAGCACTGGCGGGTTTTTGCTCAGGGAGAGGGACCGGCCACAGGATCGAAGAGGGAGTTGTTTTTCGCGTGAGCTCGAGAGGGATAAACGTGACGAGAGTTTCTGGCACCCGTGAGGGTGGCCTACCTAGATGCGGCAGCAGCCTGCCGCATCTCTCTCTCTCTCTCTCTCTCTTGTGGTCTTCGGTTAACCGCTGAGGACCCCTTTTCTGCGGCCGTCGCGGGGCGCGTGCCCGCGACGGTCTTCTGCTGCCCGCGCGCGGGCGGGTATCTGCTGGCTTCCCCTGGGGGAGGCGGCCGGGTGTCTGCAACGACTTGCCGGCTCTCCCTGGGAGAGACCGCGCGGTGTCTTCAACAAACTGTCGAGGAGGTATGAGCTGATGTTCTCGAGGATACGCAGGCGCTTCACCTATGCGAACATCGCGATGACGTTCGCGCTGGTGTTCGCGCTGAGCGGCGGCGCGTACGCCGCGAGCCGGTATGTGATCACCTCGACCAGGCAGATCAAGCCGAGCGTGTTGAAGTCGCTGGAGGGCCGGGCGGGTGCAGCCGGTCCGCAGGGTCCCGCTGGTCCGCAGGGTCCGGCCGGTCCGCAGGGTCCGGCCGGCGCAGCTGACGCGGCGGGCGCAAAAGGGGAAACCGGCCCGAAGGGCGAACCCGGTAAACCGGGCACAAAAGGCGAAGCCGGTGAAACCGGGTTCACCGAAACGCTGCCCTCGGGGAAGACTGAGACCGGCAGCTACGCATTCAGCCAATCGGGGGAAGGCCTGAACATTACCTCTATCTCCTTCAATATCCCGCTCGCGCACCCACTCGGCGAAACGCATGTGTTTGCCGTCCCTGCGAGTGGCAATGGGTCCACATGTCCGGGTAAGAAGGAAGAACCAAAGGCTACCCCGGGCAATCTCTGTGTATATGAAGCATTCGGAAATACGTTGGTCAAGGAAATCGTCACAGCCACGGGACATGTGGGCGCTGAAACAGTCGGGGCGGTTCTCGTGCTCGAAGGACCGGGGTTTGGCTTTGGCACCTGGGCGGTGACGGCGGAATAGGCGATGGTGTCCGACCGCGCCCTGTCCGCTGTGGTTCCCCGCGACATTCCAACGTCGCGGAAGCTGTTTGTGGCAACAGGCAGCGTCCAACCCATCGTCGCGGGCTGCTTGCGGTGCGCACCAACTCACAGCATTCACGGCAACGTAAGAGATCGAGGAGACACCAGGTGAAAAATCACGCGAAGAGAATCTCATCCGGGTTGAGGCGGGGATGGTCCAATCGCCTTGGCCACCGCTTGGATGTCTCGGCCATGCCTGCCACCTTTGCGTTGCTGATCGCTGTGCTCGCTTTCTTTGGTGTCGCTCCGGCTGCGGCGACCGCGGCGCCTCCAGAAATCAATGGGCTAGAATTGAACAACGAGGACCTTAAATCCCAACTGAAACCTACCAGCATGTGGGTCTGCGGGGAGATCGCGCCTAATGACCACGAAACCAGCGCGAGTCTCGAATACTCGAGCGAAAGCGAAAGCGGTCCGTGGAGCGTGGCCAAGGAAGAGACCTACGGCAGCGAAAACCACAGCGGTAATCCCATCTGCAAGCGCATTAACAACCTCACGCCGGAAACGAAGTACTACATACGTGTGACGATCAAAAGCTCGTTCGGCACGCGCACCAGGACGACCGAGTTCACCACCCCCGGGGTCGAAGGGCCCGATTTCGAAGGCTTCCCGGATGAAGGAGAAGGACCGTGCGCTGGGTTTTGTGAAAGATATAACGACTCGCAGGTCACTGCGCTCAGGCTCGGATCTGGGATCGATACAAATGGTCTTGAAACCAGCTATCGTTTCGAATATGCCGAATCGGAAGGCGGCCCCTACACATTGATACCAGGCGCCAGCGGCTCGATCTCGATAGCCGAAGTTTTCAGGGTTATCCAAATTCATCTGGAAGGCCTCGCGTCCGGTGCTACCTATTACATCCGTGGTGTCGCGACCAACGCAAAGGGGACGGTTACGATATCTACCAAAGCCAGCACTCTATCGGGCAGTCCACTGGCGGGCATCTCAACGATCAAGGGCGTTACCGGGACCTCCGCCGCGCTCGTGGGTAGCGTCGACCCGTATACGTATGAAACGCATTGGCGCTTCGAATACGAGACGTCGGTTGGTGGCCCTTGGAGCATCGTTCCCGGCGGGAGCGGGGCGATCGCAAAGGCCGAAGCCGGCGAAGAAGATCAAAAGGTCGAAGCTAGCCTCGCGGGTCTCAACCAGCTGACCACCTACTACGTTCGCATGTTCGCCGAAAACGAAAAGGGAACATTCACGTCGTCGTCGGCTGTTCACTTCGAAACCGACGGGCCACCGCGTGTGAACACCCTCGCTACGCATGCGATTCACGGTGAAGCGCTGCGTGTGCTTGGCGCGATCACGCCGGATGGCTACGATACGCACTACCAGTTCCAGTACGTCACCCAGGAACAGTATGAAGCGCCCGGTGGCGAAGGCGGTTTCGCGAGGGCCGAAAGCACCCCCGAGCTGGACGCCGGGGCAGGCGAACGCGTCGCGCTGTCCTCCGGCGAACTCGGGCTTCCGACGACGGTCTACGGCGTCGACCTCCCCGGTCTGGAGCCTGGCAGGACCTACCGTTTCCGGATCGTCGCGAGCAGCGCTGCTCCGGGTGACCCGGTTGTGCAGGGTGAAACCCAGACGTTGACGGTGCCCGCGGCGAGCACACAGTCGGGGGTGGCGCAGCCGTCGTTGTGTCCCAACCTGCAGCTGCGCGGCGGCCTGTCCGCCCAACTGCCCGACTGCCGCGCCTACGAGTTGATCACGCCCGCCGAAAAGGAAGGGGAGCTCGAACCGTTCAGCGGGGTGGCTGCGGCCAACGACGGGGATCGCGTCGGTGAAGACGGCGATCGGGTCGTGGTCGAAGCATCGGAAACCAATTGGGGGGCCGGTCAGGGCCCTTACGTCTTCTCCCGCACCGCCGGGGGGTGGCAGATGACCGCTGCTACGCCGCAGCCCGAATCCTCCGTCAATGCGTATGCGGCGGTGGACTTCAGCCCCGATCTGAGCGGTGTCGCTCTGGGGGGCGGTTGGGATATCGCAGAGGGCGAGGAATCGCCCGATGAGGAATTCAAGGTCGGGCCCCCGGGCGGCCCGTACACGACCGCCGTCTCGGTGCCCCGCTCGAGCCACGCCACATTCGCTGCCGCCTCCGAAGACCTCGGCACGTTCGTGTTGGCGAGCGAAGACCGCAAGCTGGTGCCCACTCACCCCTCCGCGACGACGAGCGGGGACGATCTCTATGAATACTCCGAAGACCAGGTGCGCCAGACGAACGTTCTCAGCGGCGGCGCAACGATCGGCTCCTGTGGCGCGAGCATCCCGCGTGGGTTCGCCGAAAGCACCCGGGGCGCAGGATCGCTCGGAGACGGCGGTCAGGGCAGCCGGCACGCTGTCTCCAGGGGCGGGACGCGGATCTTCTTCGAAGCCGTGCCAGGCAGCAACTGCGGCGAACCGAAGGATCTCTACATGCGTACCGGCGGTGCCGAAACGCTCGACATCGGCGCATATGCCTTCCTTGCGGCGAATGCTGACGGCTCGAAGCTTCTGCTGGACACGCTCAACGGTGAAGTCCTTGAAGTGTTTCTCTATGACACAGAATCCAGGGCGGCCAAGCGCCTGTTCGCGGTGCACGGCGACCCGTCCGTCCAGGTCTCCGAAGATTTCACCGCGGTCTACTTTCCCAGTCCCGAAAGCCTGTTGCCCGAAGCTCCACCTGGGGAAGGTCTCTATCGGTATGACATCGCGAGCGAATCGCTTCGCCTCGCCGTCCCCAGCGACGTTCAACGCGGGGGAGGTTTTGGGCAGACGGTGAGCTCCGACGGCCGCTATGACTATTTCATGGCGCGCGAAGTCGGTGGTGTCCCAGGTGGTGCGCAAGTTGCATTTGGCGGGGACGTGGAGCGGGTGGTGGAGCTGTACCGTTATGACAGCGTTGAAAACTCCGTGGAGTGCGTCTCGTGTGCCTCCCCGTTCGATCCCGAACCGAAGCAGGAAGTCGACAACACGGGCACCACCCAGCTGGGCCCGGGCACTCCGGTGGTGTCCGCCAACGGTGAGTATGCGTTCTTCGGCACCATCGCGGCGCTCGTGCCGCAGGACCTCGACGGCGAAGTTCCACAGCAAAATCGTGCGGTCACGGGCTACAGTCCGTCTTGGGATATCTATGAGTGGCGTCGGGAGGGCGTTGATGGCTGTGTGCCCGTGCAGGGTTGCGTGAGCTTGATTACGCCCGGTACCGACGGTGCGCCGGTGGTGCTGCTAGGGACGACCGCGTCCGGGGGGGATGTCTTCTTCATTACCCGCTCGCAGCTGGTGCCTCAAGACAAAGACAGCGTCGGCGATGTGTATGACGCCCGGATCGACGGCGGGTTCCCGACGACGGCTCCGGCGGTGGAATGCGAAGGCGATGCGTGCTCGACGCCGCTCCCTGCGCCGGTCGACGCGACCCCATCCAGTTTCACGTTTTCCGGTGCGGGGAACCTCGCTGCGCCACCAGGGGCGCTACCGAAGCGGAGCGCGAAAGCGAAGACGAAGAAGAGGAGCAGGAGCGCCGGCAGGTGTCACAAGGGCAAACGGTGTGTCAAGCGGAAGGTCGGGCGGGCGAAGCGCTCCTCGGCCAAGTCTCACCACGAGAGGGGTAGGCGATGATGACTCTGGATCTTTCGAGGATGAGAGGCATCGCGCGCCGCGCGCTCGCCGCCCAGCGTGTGGTCCGCCGGACCCAGGGTGTGGCCCACCGGACCCAGCCTGTGGCTCCTCAGACGCAGCGCGTGGCTTGTCAGGGCAGGCGGCTCGCCGTGCTGTGCGCCGGTGCCTGTCTGCTGGTGGCTTTGGTGCCGGTGGCTGCGCGGGCGGTGCCCAGCGAAGAACCGTTCGCGATCGTCCCGGGCTCCTTCCATATGGTCCCTTCGATCGATCAGGCGGCCGCGCACGAGGATCTTGTGACGTCGTTCGATTTCGCGCACAACAAAAAGGGGCAGACGTTCAACGATGTGCGGAATATCGTCGTCAACCTCCCCGCCGGCTTCGACGCGAATAACACGGCGCTGCCGACGTGCTCGCAGGCGCAACTCGAGGGGCACTCCGTCGGCACCCCCAGCGAATGTCCGCCGGCGAGCCAGGTCGGGACGATCAGCCTCGATCTCACGATCACCTCGCAGTACGGAGCGGTGAAGGACACCTTCCCGCTGTACAACATGGAACCGACGAGCTACGGTGTCGCCGCGGAGCTCGGCTTCCGCGCGATCGCCTTCACGCAGACACTCGTGGCGAGTGTGAGGCCTGGGGATACCGGGTTGACGATCACCTCGTCGAATATCCCGAAGCGGGCGGAAACGCATGACATCACGGTCACGGTTTGGGGGCTGCCCGCCGCGACCGCGCACGACCCCGAACGCGGCCAGGAATGCTACACGATCGGGGCGGCGTCGTCAGAGGAATGCGTCAATGGCGGCCAGACCGCGGGCATCGCCGTGAAGCCGTTTCTGTCGAACCCCACGAGCTGCGGGCCGTTCACCGCGACGATGAGCGCGGATGCGTGGGAGCAGCCGGAAAACTGGTCGGAAGAATCGACGGAAGTCGGTCCGATCGGCGAATGCGAACGGGTGCCGTTCGACCCGTCGATCGAAGTGCAGCCGACGACGCGCTCCGCGGAATCCCCAACCGGGTTGAATGTTTCGCTGCTGGTCCCGCAGCGCTGGGAAGAACCGGTCGGGATCGCCACCGCGAACCTCGAGAACGTGCAGGTCACGCTACCGGAAGGCGTTACGGTCAATCCGTCCGCGGGTTCGGGACTGGGTGCCTGCACGCCCGCGCAGTATGAAACGGAAACGCCGTTCTCGCCGCCGGGGGCGGGATGCCCCGCGGAATCGAAGATCGGGTCGATCGAAATCGAAACGCCGGTGCTCGCAGAAAAGCTCTTCGGGTCGGTGTATGTCGCAAAGCCGTACGACAACCCGTTCGGCTCGCTGCTGGGGCTTTACATCGTCGCGAAGGACCCCCAGCGCGGAGTGATCGTGAAAGTCGCCGGGCAGATCCAGCCGAACCCGGTGACCGGGCAGCTCGTGACGACGTTCGATAACAATCCGCAGCAGCCGTTCAGTAGGTTCACGTTGAAGTTCCGCCCGGGTGCGACTGCGCCGCTGGTGAGCCCGCCCGTGTGTGGTGTCTATACCACTCAGGCCGAACTGACGCCGTGGTCGGCGCCCACAGAACCGCGCTTGGTCAGCAGCTCCTTTGAAACGACGGAGGGCGTCCAGGAAGGCACCTGCCCGGCCGGAGGTGTGCCGCCGTTTCATCCGCAGATCGTCTCAGGAACCGATAACAACGATGCTGGCTCCTATAGCCCGTTCTACCTGCGGGTCCTCCGCCAGGACGGCGAACAGGAGATCACCCGCTTCACAACCGTCCTGCCACCTGGGTTGTCGGGGAACTTGTCGGGGATCCCGTTCTGCCCGGAGGCGGACATCGAAGCGGCGAGGGTGGCGACGGGTCAGCAGGAGATCGAAAGCCCGTCGTGTCCGGCCGCGAGTGAAATCGGGCATACGATCGTAAGCGCCGGGGTCGGTGCGGTGCTCGCGCAGACCCCTGGCCGGGTCTACCTCGCTGGTCCTTACCATGGCTCCGCGCTGTCGATCGTCTCCGTGACGAGCGCGGAGGTCGGCCCATTCGACCTCGGGACCGTCGTGATCCGCTTCGCGCTGCATATCAACCCGAGTACCGCGCAGGTCGAAGTCAGCGCGAACGGCTCGGATCCGATCCCGCACATCATCGACGGGATCGTCGTGCACGTCCGTGAAATCCGGGTTTACATGGACCGCGAAAAGTTCATCCTCAACCCGACCAGCTGCGACCCGATGTCGATCTCCGAGACGATCAGCGGCGCGGGCGCGGACCCCGCCGACCAGATGCCGGTGAGCGCGACTGCGCCGTTCCAGGCCGCGGACTGTTCGAGCCTCGCGTTCAAACCCGGGTTCAAGGTCTCCACCTCGGGGCGGACCAGCAAAGCGAACGGTGCGAGCCTAACCGCCAAGCTCACGATCCCCGGTGCGCTCGGAACAGAGGCGAACATCGCGAGGGTCAAAGTGGAACTGCCGAAGGCGCTGCCCTCGCGGTTGACGACGTTGCGCAAGGCGTGTGTGGCGGCGACGTTCGAAGCGAACCCCGCGGATTGCCCCGCCGCGTCGATCGTGGGGCACGCCACTGCGCTGACGCCGATCGTGCCGGTCCCGTTGACGGGCCCGGCCTATTTTGTCTCGCACGGCGGGGAAGCGTTCCCGAGCTTGATTATCGTGCTGCAGGGGTATGGGATCACGGTCGATCTTGTTGGTTCGACGTTCATCAGCGAAAAGAGCGGGATCACGAGCAGTACGTTCAAGACGGTCCCGGATGTTCCGGTCGGCACGTTCGAATTGACGTTGCCGCAGGGTCCGTTCTCCGCGCTGGCGGCGAACCGGAACCTCTGCACTGGCAAGGGTCTGGCGATGCCGACGGAATTCATCGCGCAGAACGGTGCTGTGGTCGATCAGAGTACGAAGATCGCGGTCACCGGTTGCCCCAAGCAGAAGGCCAAGGCGAAGAGGGCGTCGCATGAGCGCAAGCAGAAGGCGAAGGGCCGGAAGGCTGGGCGCTCGGCGCGTGGCAGTGTGCGTGGTGGGGCGAAGGGGTAGGGGATGGCGGTCGCGGTGGCCTCGCGTGCTCGCAGGGGATCCTCCGGTCGGGCGTCTGTCCCGGCGGTCGATGTCAGTGGTGGGGGTCGTGCGCGTGTGGGGGAGATTCAGCGTGTGCGGATCCTCGCGGCGATGGGTGAGTTGGTGCGCGAGCGCGGCGCGGGCGATGTGACGGTCGCGCATGTCGTTGGGCGCTCCGGTGTTTCGCGGCGCACGTTCTATGAGCTGTTCGCTGACCGCGAGGATTGTTTTCTGGCGGCGTTTGACCTCGCCGTGACGCGGGCGGGCGAGATCGTGCTTCCTGCCCTTGGGGTCGGGGGGCGGTGGCGTGAGCGGGTTCGCTCGGGCCTGGAGGCGCTGCTCGCGTTCCTCGATGCGGAGCCCGACCTCGGGTACCTGTGCGTCGTCGGGGCGCTTGGTGCCGGACAGCGAGCCTTGGAGCGGCGTACCCGGGTGGTGGAGGCGCTGGTTGGGGTTGTGCACGAGGGGCGCGGGGAGAGCAGGGCCGCGCGACTGCCGGACCGCCTTGTCGCTGAGGGCGTGGTGGGCGCGGTGTTGTCGGTGATTCATGCGCGGATGGTTGAGCAGAGCGCGGCGCTCGCGCGAAGCCGGGGTGGCTCTGTGGTCGGGGACCCTGGTCCGCGGGAGGCGGGGGCCTCTGTCTCTGTGGTGCCAGCGCGTGGCGCGCCGCGCGCGGCGAAGCCGCTGTTGGGGCTCCTGAACCCGTTGATGGGGATGATCGTGCTGCCGTATCTGGGGGCGGCCGCGGCCGAGCGTGAGCTGCGCCGGCCTGCCGCCGTGCCGCGCGCACCGGTCCGCTCGCGCGAGGATCCGCTGCGGGAACTGAACATGCGTCTTACCTACCGCACTGTGCGTGTGCTGCTCGCGATCTCCGAGCTGGGTGGGCGGGGGCCCAAGCCGAGCAACCGCCAGGTCGCGAGTGCGGCGGGGATCACCGACCAGGGCCAGATCTCGAAGCTGCTCGCGCGGCTGCACTCCCTCGGCCTGATCGAGAACCGGGGCGGTGACCACGCCAAAGGGGAGGCCAACGCCTGGTCGCTGACCATCCGCGGCGACGCCATAGCGCGCACCATCCAAATCCAAAAAAGTTAAAAGCGCCCCAACCGGCGCCACGCGCCTGTCCGTCGCGCTGGGCCCTCGTCCTCGGGGTTTCTGGCAGCCGGCGCTGCGAGGCCCTACCGCCCCGCCCCCGTCGTGAACTCCGGGCGCGCCAGCGCGCGCACGAAGTCCTCCAGCTGTGACGTCGTCCAGCACTCGAACGCCGTGCAGTACTGCTCGTACGCCGCGATCACCGAGTCCCCGTAGTTCCAGTACAGGCGCGGCTCCGGGTTCAGCCAGAATGTGCGCCCCGCGCGCGCCGCGAGCGTCGCGAAGATGTCCGCGCGGGGGTCGCGGCCGTTCGTGCGCGCGTCCCCGAGCACGATCACCGTCGCGCGCGGGTGCAGGTCGTCGCCGATCTGCTTCAGCAGCTCCGACCACACCCGGCCGTAGTCGGTGTAGCCCGAGATGTCCGCCACCCCCGCGTCCGAGGCGATCCGCTCGTTGACCGCTTTGAAGTCGCGCTCGCGTTCGAAGATGTCGGTCACCTCGCTGATCCGCTCGATGAACACGAACGAGCGCATCTTGCGAAACGAGTCGTGCAGCGCGTGCAGCACCGAGAGGAAGAACACCGACGCCGATGTCACGCTCGTCGAGACGTCGCACAGCACGTACACCTCCGGGCGTTTCGGGCGCCGCGGACGGTACTTCAGCACCACCGGCACCCCCCCCGTCTGCAGCGACGCGCGCATCGTGCGGCGCACGTCCACGTGCGCGTGGTGGCGGTGCCCCCGCGCCTGATGGCCCTGCGTGGCCAGGCGCCGGCGCAGCTGCGCGACCACGCGGTGCACCGCCGCCAGGTCCGCCAGCGGGCCCGAAGGCAGCGCGCGGTCGAGCTCCCCCAGCGGGCGCGCCGGGGGCAGCGTCCCGGTGCGCTGCACCTGTGCGCGCTCGAGCTCCCGGCGCAGCAGCGCCTCGAAGCGCCGCAGCGCGTCGCGGGGGAGACCATCGCGGCGCGGGTCGTCCTGCGGCAGCTCCGGCTGGGGCTCCGCGCGCAGGCCCAGCGCCCGGCGGATCCGCTGCACGTCCACCCCGATCACCCCCGAGCCCCCATCGCGGCGGCCCAGCGCCGCGATCGCCATCCGCGCGAGGTCGCGCATCGCGCCCTCCGCGCCCTCCTGGAGGGCCGCCGCGATCTCGCGGCGCAGCGCGTCGAGGTCCGCCTCGGAGAGCTCTTCGAGGTCGAGCTCCCCCTCGCTGTCGCCCGCCTTGCCCTCGAAGCTCCCTTTGGCGTCCCCCTCGCGCACCCCCTCGCGCGCCGCCGCCAGCTCCACCGCGCGGAAGAAGAAGCGCTCGAACACCAGCTCGAAGATCCGCCTGTCCTCCTGGCTCTTGGCCAGCGTCGCCGCCAGCGCCTCGCGGAAATCCTCCTGCGCCGTCCACGGGATCTCCCGCAGCACCGCGAACGCGTCCAGCAGCTCCGAGGTCCCCACCGCCACGCCTTCGGAGCGCAGCTCCTCGCCCAGCTCCAACAGGCGCGCCGCGATCCCCTCAGACGGCATCCGCGGTCGCCCCGAGCTTCAGTCCCACCCGCTCGGCCACCACGTCCATGTCGCTGCGGTGCTTCACGATCACCGACATCGTCTCCATGAACGTCTCCGTGTCGATGTCCCGCGCGCCCAGCAGCAGGAGCGCCCGCGCCCAGTCGATCGACTCCGCGATCGACGGCGGCTTCTTCAGGTCGAGCTCGCGCACCATCCCCACCACCTCCACCAGGCGCCGCGCCACCGTCTCTGGTAGCTCGGGGGTGTGCAGGCGTACGATCGCCAGCTCGTGCTCCAAACACGGGTAGTCGAGCCACAGGTACAGGCAGCGGCGCTTCAGCGCCTCCGTCAGCTCGCGCGAGTTGTTCGACGTCAGCAGCACCACCGGGTGCGTGCGCGACTCCACCCGCCCCAGCTCCGGGATCGAGATCTGGAAGTCCGAGAGCACCTCCAGCAGCATCGCCTCGAACTCCTGGTCGGTCTTGTCGATCTCGTCGATCAGGAGCACCACCGGCTCCTCTGAGGCGATTGCGCTCATCAGCGGGCGCGCCAGCAGGAACTCCTCGCCGAAGATGTCCTCCTGCACCTCCTCCCAGCCCGCCTCCCCGCCCTGCGCCTGGATGCGCAGCAGCTGCTTGCGGTAGTTCCACTCGTACAGCGCCTTCGCCTCGTCCAGGCCCTCGTAGCACTGCAACCGCACCAGCTCCCGCCCCAGGTAGCGCGCCAGCGCCTTCGCCAGCTCCGTCTTGCCCACCCCCGCCGGGCCCTCCACCAGCACCGGCTTGCCCAGCCGCGCCGCCAAGAACGCCACCAGCGCCGTCGACTCCCCCGGCAGGTAGCCCGCCTCACGCAGGCCCGCCGCCACCTCGGCAGTGCTCGCGGGTGCGTTCTGGCTGTCTGGGGGCGTCATCGTCATCGCAATGGTAGGTCCGGGGGGTCCTCGAAGGAGAGCTGCCCTGCCTCAGGTGCCGGAGGGTAGCGCCCGCGCTTTCTCGCCCGGACGACCATAGTCGCCTCTTGCTCGGGATCGGGCGGCCGGCGCGGCTCGGGTCTGCGGCGCACCAGCGGCGGCTCGGGCCGCTGCGCGGCGCGCATCCGCGAGCCCGCGTACGTGAGTAGGCCCGCCGCGGCCAACGCGAAGAAGATCCCCCACTGCACCCCCACGTTCGCCGCGACCCCGTGCTGGGTGACCCCCGGCTTGTCGAACAGCCGCAGCACGAGCAGCAGCGCCGTCCACAGGCCCGCCGCCAGCACCACCGTCCCGTCGCCGCCCGGGAGGCGGAAGTCCCGCCCCTGTGCGCGCTCGAACAGCAGCACCAGCACCGCCACCGCCACCAGCAGCACCGCCGCCTCGATGAACGAGAAGACCGCGAACGCGTCCATGTTGCGGCTCACCAGCGGCGCCGCCTTCGCCGCGCTCACCACCGCGTTCTGCTGGTACCACGGCAGAAACATCGTCGCGAACAGCGCCACCGCCGCGACCGCCGCCAGGCGCCGGTCGCGATCGAGCACGCTCCACGCGTGCACCAGCGCCGAGCCCGCGGAGCGGCCCTCTGGATCGGCGCCGCCATGGATGCGGGCTTCGCTCGGCACACCCCGATTGTACGGAGCCCCTCAGCGGCGGCGGGCGGCTTGTACTGTGATCGTGCCGCTTGTGCTGGCAATGTTGCCTGCAAGGTCCACCGCTCGAATGCTGACTTCATAAGCGCCGGCCTTGCTCGGCGTGACCCACAGCAGCCGCGGCTTGCCGCCTTCGACGAGCGCGCTATTGCTCCACACGGTCTTTCCACTCCGGTTGATCGTCATGCTGACTGTGGCGATCTTCGAGAGCGACAGCTGCACCCCGCCGCGGACCTTCGGGGGCAGCGTATGTGTGATCAGCGCGATCGCCGGCGGGGTGTGCAGGTCTGCCGTGAAGCTCTGGGCCGTCGTGCAGTAGATCGCATCGCCAGGGATCGCCGTGCTCGCCTGTGCTGCTGTGGCCGTGGTTCCACCCGCAGTCGTGGAGGCCGGGGGGGTCATGGGCGCAGGCGCGGTGGGAGGCGCCGGGGCGGGCGCCGGCGTGACCAGCGGCTCGCCGAGCTGCGTGCGCTGGCAGAGGTCCTGCAGGAATTCGGCGAGCAGCGCGTGGTAGTTGAGGTTCGATTCGGAGTGCTGGTCGTACAGCGACCACGCACCGGTGTCGTAGTGGGGGACCTCCGCACGGGCCTCCGCGTCGCCCGCTTCGAAGAGCTTCAGGCCGAGCGGGTCGCCGGTCAGCTTGGCGTAGTCGTAGAGCCCGTTGAGCGACTGGATGAAGCCGTTGATGATCCGCTCCTGCGGGGCGTACGTGTACTCCAGGTAGGTCGCACCCGCGGGGGTCCCCACGCGCACGCCCGCGGGGGGCGGGGTTTGGAAGAGGCCGAGTGCCTGCTTGGCCGCTTCGAGCAGGGGGGCTTCCTTCAGGCGCGAGTACGCCCGCGCGAGCGCCTGTAGCGCCGTGCCCTGGGAGAGCCCACTCGTCCACGGCGGCGAGCCGCCGTCGAAGTGGAACATGTACTCCCACGCGATCCCCCCCGCGCGCTGCGTCGCCAGTGGGATCGCTTCTTCGAGTACTTCGCGCAGCTGGGTGTTCTCGTGGCCCTCCAGGTAGTACCCGTTCGCCTCCCCGAACGTCGCCAGCCACTGGATCTCGATCCCCTGCCCCGGGTAGTACTCCCACACCAGGCGACTGCCCGGGAAGCTTACCCGCTGGTCGGCCGCGAGCAGCGGTTCGGTCGTCCACCGCTGCACGTTGCGTTCCAGCGTCAGGAACAGCGCCGGCAGCCGCGAGGGCGTGAACTCGCCCGCCGCCGCGATCTGCTGCACGTTCGCGATCACGCTGCCCAGTTCCGCGCGGCGGGTGCCGCTCAGCTTCGTCAGCGCATGCAGCGCTTCGGTATATGTCGTTGCGTACTGCCCCTCCGCTTCGCCCTGCAGCGCGCCGCTGCGCTGCAGGCTCTGCAGCGCGCCGTACACCGTCGGTCCGCGGGTCGCTTTGCGCGCGGCGGCGTTTACGGTCGGGCTGCGGGTCGGCCTGTGGGCGGCCACGGCCACGGTTGGGTCGCGGGTCGCTCTTCGCGCGGCGGCGCTTGTGGTTGGGTCGCGGGTCGATCCGCGGGCGGCGACGGCCACGGTTGGAAGGGCAAGGAGGGCGAGAGCCAACCCACCCGACAACGACCGCGCGATCACGCCGGACATCTTGGAGCGCACCGGGGGGATGCTACGCACGCGCGGCGCCCGGCGCGCAAGTTCTCGTGCGCGGCGCCCCGGGGCGCGTATCAGGGTTCGAGCTCGGCGAGGGTGCGCTGGACCTCGGACTCGACGTCGAGCGCTTCCAGGCCGCGGCGCTGGCGGCGTTCGTTGCGGGCGAGCACGAGCCCGCGGACTTCAGCTGCGAGGGCGGAGTCGTGGGACCCGCCAGCGCCCCCGCCCGCTGGCTGGAGGCGGGCGAGCTCCGCGTCGATGTCGAGCGGTTGCTCGCCCTGGCGCACGAGCCGCTCACTGCGCGCGTGGAGCATCTGGCGGATTTCGAGCTCCCGCACCGGGCCGGATGCGCCTCCTGGGTAGCCGCCCGCCCCGGTGTAGCCGCCCGACGGCCCGTCGTAGCCACTCGGCCCGCTGTAGTCGCCCCCGCCGCCAAATGGATCCTGGCCGAGGGAGAGGCCGTCCTGGCCGATCTGGTCGTGCAGATTGCGGCGGGTGAACATCGAGATCATCCCAAGGAGGACGAACAGCCCGATCGAGCCAAACAGCACGAGAGGGAAGGCGGCGCGCACCATAGGGATTGTGGCGCACCGCGCGACGCTTCGCTACCCCGTCTGGAAAAGAGGGGCCCAGCTTGGCGGCCTACGGCCGCCTGCGCTACCCTCTGGGCGAGTCCATCGTTGACTGACCAGTCAATCTACCGCAGATCGGGAGAGCCCCACATGGTCGATTTCACGCTCACAGACGAGCAGAAGAACCTCCGCGAACTGGCGCACGACTTCGCGGAGAAAGAGATTCGCCCTGTCGCCTGGGAGTACGACAAGGAGGGCACCTGGCCGCAGGAGATCCTCCAGAAGGCATGGGAGGTGGGCCTCATGAACACCCACATCCCCGAGGAGTACGGCGGGCCCGGCCTGGGCTACCTCGACGGGTGCCTGATCGAGGAGGAGCTCTCGTGGGGCTGTTCGGGGATCCAGACCTCGCTGGGCTGCAACGGCCTCGCGACCGCCCCGATCGTGCTGGGAGGCTCGGACGAGGTCAAGAAGAAGTACCTCGGGGCGATCACCGAGGAGCTCAAGCTGGCGTCGTTCTGCCTCACCGAGCCCGACGCGGGCTCCGATGTGTCGGGGATGCGCACCACCGCCGTGAAGCAGGGCGACAAGTACGTGCTCAACGGCTCGAAGTGCTTCATCACCAACGGGGGCTACGCGGACTACTACACGGTCTACGCGAAGACCGACAAGGAGGCCGGCCACCGCGGCATCTCCGCGTTCGTGGTCGAGCGCGAGTGGGGGGTGGTGGTCGACAAGAAGGAGGACAAGCTCGGCCAGCGCGCCTCGAACACCGCGACGATCACCTTCAACGACGTGGAGGTCCCCGAGGGGAACATGCTCGGCGAGGAAAACAAGGGCTTCAAGCTCGCGATGATGACGCTCGACCGCACCCGCCCCGGCGTGGCCGCGATGGCGACCGGGATCGCGCGCGCGGCCCTCGAGTTCGCCACCGAGTACTCCAAGGAACGCTCCCAGTTCGGGGTCCCGATCGCGATGCACCAGGCGATCCAGTTCATGATCGCCGACATGGCCACCGACGTCGAAGCGGCGCGCCTGTTGACGTGGAAGTCCGCGAGCATGCTCGACAAAGGCGAACGCAACACGCTCGTCTCCTCGCACGCCAAGCGCTTCGCCGCCGACGCCGCGATGAAGGTCGCCACCGACGCCGTGCAGGTCTACGGTGGCTACGGCTTCATCAAGGACTACCCCGTCGAGAAGCTTTTCCGCGACGCCAAGATCATGCAGCTCTACGAGGGCACCTCGCAGATCCAGCGCCTCGTGATCGCCCGCGAAACGCTGCTCCCGCGCCGCGTCGAGATGGCCGAGACCGTCGCCGCGTAAGGCCGTTCGCGCTCCCACCCGCCGTCGCGGGCAGTCGAGGCCCACCGCCGTCGCGGGGCAGGGATGCCCCGCGCCGGCCGCCGCGGTCGCCGTTGCACTCGCGCGGACGATCTCCAACCCTTAGCGGATGAATAGCGGCTGGCTGTAGTTCGAGGTCTGCGCCCCGTTCGTTACACGTACGAGCACGCGGTACACCGCGCCGCGTTTGACGTGGATCACGCGGCTGAAGCGTGAGCTCGTCGCGTTGTTGTGGCGCAGCGTCGTGCCCGCCACGAGCACGTTGCGCCCGCCCGTGATGCGCATGATCCCGACTTCCATCCCGTCCACCGCGGGGCTCACCGTGCCGTAGATGCGCGCGTGGTGGCGCCTGTGGGTGCGCCCCACGTGGGCCTGGACGTTGACCGCCACGCCCTCGATCGCCACGGGGCTCACGACGGGCACCTTGGTGCTCGTGATGACCCTGAACTGGGTCGCCTCGGTGAGCCCGAGGAACGGGAACGAGAAGCTGCCCGTCGCGGTGGTGAGCTCGGGGTTGCCGACCGTCGCGAACCCCTGGGTGTAGGGGAACGGGTTGTCCTGCAGCACCACCGGGACGCCGCCGTTGCCCGTGCCCGAGAGCGTGCCCTGGATCGTGACCGTCCCCGCGTAGAGCGTCGGGTTCGGCGCCGCGAGGATCGCCAGCGAGAGGGGCACCTTGGCGGTCGTGAACGCGCGCGTCGCGCCCGTGCTCGCGCCCGCGGCGTTGACCGCGATCAGGCGGAAGTAGTAGGTCGTGACCGGCTGCAGCCC
Organism: uncultured Solirubrobacterales bacterium; assembly: GCA_963747875.1. GTDB lineage: Bacteria > Actinomycetota > Thermoleophilia > Solirubrobacterales > Solirubrobacteraceae > Palsa-744. Next base: position 1,320,427 of record CAVVGU010000001.1, on the reverse strand, counting down.
GCCCACGGGGACGCTCACCTTCACCGTCACCGCCCCCGCGCCCGCGTCGGCGACCGCGGTCTGCGCGCCGAACGCGCGCGTGGGCCCGTACTGGAAGTAGTAGGAGGTGTTGCTCGCGTGGGGGTCGATCGAGCCCGTCAGAGCCGCCGAGCCGTAGCTCACCGCCGTCGCGGGGCCCGTGGACACGGCCGGCCGCGGCGGGACCGCCGCCTGGGTGGCCAGCGGCAGCGCGAGCAACGCGAGTACCGCGAGGAGTACCCCGATCGCTGCGTGTGGTGCTCGATTCATGCTCATGGTGCACACCGCCTTTTCTCTGTCGCCATTCTCATATTCCGTATTGCCCGCCCCTACGCCAGTGAAACACGCAGTGGCGGCCCCCGTCCTCATAACCCGCGGACCGGCCGAGCGATGCGCCGGGACGCCGGATGGTGGCGTCGGCTAGGCTCCCCGCGTCCAAACGGAAACGAGATCGAAAGCCCCGGTGCGGGGATCAAGGAGGCGAGCATGTTCGTGTTCAAGGCAGCGGTGGTGGGCGCGGGGACGATGGGGGGCCAGATCGCGCAGACGATCGCCGCCGCGGGCATCCCGGTGGTGCTGAAGGACATCGACGACGCGCTCGTGCAGGCCGGTCTCGACGAGGCCCGCAACGTGACCGCGGGCCAGGTCGGCAAACTCGTCGAGCGCGGCAAGCTCACCGCCGAGCAGGGGGACGCCCAGGTCGCGGAGATCGTGGGCCGCATCGAGGGGACGACCTCCTACGGGGCCTTCGGCGACGTGGACTTCGTGATCGAGGCGGTGCCCGAGCGGATGGAGATCAAGCAGGCCGTCTTCGCCGAGCTCGACGCGGCCACCCCCGGGCACGCGATCCTCGCCTCGAACACCTCCTCGCTGTCGATCACCGAGATCGGCGAAGCGACCCTGCGCCCGGAGAAGGTGGTGGGCTTCCACTACTTCTACCCCGCCTCCGTGATGCCCCTGATCGAGGTCGTCGAAGGCGACGAGACATCGCCCGAGACCGTCACCGCGGCGGTCACGTTCGCGCAGGCGATCCGCAAGCAGCCGATCACCTGCGCGGAGGTCCCCGGCTTCGTGGTCAACCGCATCCTCAACTCGGGGATCTCCGAGATCTGGCGTGCCCAGGAGCAGCAGGAGCTCTCGATCAAGCTCATCGACGAGGGCGTCGGCGCGGCGAGTGTGGTGCCGATGGGCCCCTACTTCCTCGTCAACCTCCTCGGCCTCGACACCGTGCTGCACGTCGCGGAGCACCTCGCCGACTCCTACGGCCCCGAGCGCTTCTACGTCCCCAAGGGGATGGCGAAGCTCGTCGCCGAAGGCAAGCTCGGCGCGAAGACCGGGGGCGAGGGCTTCTACAGCCCCGACGGGACCCCCAACCTCGAGGGTGAGGGCGAGCCCGACGTGGGGGAGCTCGTGGAGCTGCTCACGCTGAAGACCTTCGTGGAGGCCTGCCTCGTGCTCGAGGAGGGCGTCGCCGTGCACCGCGACATCGACTTCGGCCTGATGGCCGGCGCCGGCCTCGACCCGCGGCGGGGCCTGATGCCGCCGTTCATGAAGGCCGACGTGGAGGGCCTCGACACGATCCTCGAGCGCCTCGAGAGCCTCCAGGAGCGCCACGGGGAGCGCTTCGCCCCGCCCACGATCCTGCGCCGCCTCGTCGCCCAGGGGCGCCTCGGGCAGAAGAGCGGCCAGGGCTTCTACGCCTACCCCCGGGTGGGTGGGCCCGATTCAGAGCAGCCCGGCGAGGTCGTCAAGTTGGAGACGCGCGCGGACGGTGTGGCGATCGCGTGGCTCGCGAACGGGCAGATGAACTCGATCGCCCCCCAGGTGATCGAGGACCTCGGCAAGGTCTGGGAGCACGCCAAGAAGAGCGGCGTGAGGGCGCTCGTGATCGCCTCCTCGAACCCCTTCCTCTACAGCGCCGGGGCGGACATCAAGGCGTTCACCAAGATGGACGCCGCGGGCGGCGAGGCGCTGATCCATAAGGCCCACGCGCTCTTTCGCGAGCTCGGTAGCGAGGGGATCGCGACGATCGCCGCGGTCAACGGCCTCGCCTTCGGGGGCGGCTGCGAGCTCGCGATGGCCTGCGACGTGCGCATCGCCGCGCGCTCCGCGATCTTCGGCCAGCCCGAGATCAAGCTCGGGATCATCCCCGGCTTCGGCGGCACCCAGCGCCTCCCGCGGCTCGTGGGGCAGAGCAAGGCGCTGGAGATGAACCTCATCGGCGACCCCATCGGCGCCGACGAGGCCTACGAGTACGGACTCGCGAGCGCCGTCATCGACGACCACGAACTGCTCGACACCGCGCTCGCCTGGGCGCGCCGCCTCGCCAGCCAGGCCCCGCTCGCGCTCGCGCAGATCAAGCAGGTCTCCGCCAAGGGCGACCTCGACGAGGGCATCGAGGCCGAGAAGCGCGCCTTCGCCACCGTCTTCCAGAGCGCCGACGCCAAGGAGGGCATCGCCGCGTTCCTCGGTAAACGCGCGCCGAGGTTCGAAGGGAAGTGAGGACTTCCCCCGCGCGCGGGGGAAGGGCGGTCCTTTGAGGATGAGCGGCCTGCGGCCGCGCGCGGCGTTCGTGGCCCGCACCGGGGGTGGGTGGATGCCTACATGGTGCGGCTGAGGTCGCGCTCCGGCGCGATCTGCCAGCGCTCGGCCAGCTCGGCGAGCTCGTCGGTGAGCGCCCAGCGGTCGGCCTGGGGCGCGCCCTCGTGCTGGAGGCTCGCGCCCTTGAGCGCCATGCTGCCGGTGTTGTCGCCGATCGCGCGCAGCTCGGCGACCTCTGCGTCGCTCAGCTGGGCCTCCGGCGCCGATTGCAGATCGACCAGCGCCGCCAGCTCCGCGCGCTTGTCCTCGATCGGACGCGCCCGCGCGCGGCCGCTCGCGGTACCGCCGTCCGCCACCGTGTCGCGCGCGGGGTCGCTCTCTTGGATCAGCGTCGGCGCCACGCAGCGCACCGCCGGGTGCGTGAGGTTCCACTGGCACGCGAGCTGCAGCGGCGTGAGGCCGTGGTGGGCGGCGTAGGGGCGCATCTGCTCGAGCTTCTCGCGGCCCGCCTGCACCCACCCCTCGGGGCGGAACTTGCGGTGGTCGTAGGGGGCGAAGGCGTGGCCCGGGAGCACGTCGTCGTGGAACATCCCCCCGTAGTCCACCACGCGGGTGATCAGGCGCACATCGTGCGCCGTGGCCGCGTCCAGCACGAGCTCCCCCGGCCAGGGCTCCAGCGGGCCGAAGATGATCATCGCCCAGTCGATCAGCCAGTCGAAGCGCTCCAGGCAGTCGATCAGGTCGAGCGTGAAGCCGTTCGCGGGGCCCGGGGCGACCCCCAGCAGCCGCGTCAGGCCGGCCTCGCGCACCGCCTCCATCCCCTCCCACACCGCGGGGCTCGAATATCCCGTGCGGTCGGGGTTGTGCAACAGCAGCAGGTCGAACTGCTCCACCCCGATCCGCTCCAGGCTGCGCTCCGTGGCCATCCTGATGTAGTCCGCGTACTCCCCCTCGCCGCGCAGGCGCGGGTCGGTGAAGCGCGGAAAGCCCTTCGCCCCTTCGCGCTCCCCCGTGTAGAAGTCGTGCCCGATCGCCCCCACCAAGCAGTAGAGCTCGCGCTCCACACCGCTGAGCGCCGCGCCCAGCAGCCGGTCGGCCTCGCCCTCCCCGTATACGTCCGCCGTGAGGACCGTGTCGATTCCCCCGCCCGGGCGCAGCAGCGCCTGCAGGCGCTGCTCCTCCAGCGGCGCGCCGAAGTGCATGAAGCGCCCGCCGCTCCACGTGCCGAGAGCTGTCGTCGTGGGGTCCATCTGCCTCCTACCTTATGTGCTCACGGGGCGAGCGCCGCGCGGGCGCGCAGCGCGGCCTCCAGACGCCCGAGCGCGTGGCGCACCGCCTCCTCGTCGATCTCCGCCAGGGTCTCCGATCCCCCCCCGCCGAGCGCCGCGCGGGCGGCCTCGATCACGCCGGGGCGCAGCTCCGTGAGCTCGGCGAGGCGCTCCGCGAGATCGGGGCGCTCCTCCTGGGGGAGCTCGCTGAGGGCGGCGGTGTAGGCGTGGTCGAGCTCCAGCGCCGCGTGGGGAAGGCGGCCCGCGTCGAGGTCCTGGCGGGCGCGTAGCGCGAGCTCCTCGCACAGCAGCGCCTGCTCCCGCGCGCCCAGCATCGCGGCGAAGCGCTCCTGCGAGCGCATCGCGGCTGCGCGCCGCTCCCGGCGGCGTTCGTCGAGGCGCAGCTCGCGGGCGTGCAACCAGCGGCCATACGCCACCTGCTCGCCCTCGCCCCACCCCGCCCGCACGACCAGCGCGTGTGCGGGGGAGAGCTCGCGCACGTGCGGATCCGCGCCCGCGATCCGATGCGCAATGAGCACCCGGTTGAGGGTCTCCGCGGCCGCCTGCGCCTCGCGCTCCGCGTCCAGTTGGGCCAGCCACGCGCGCGCCTGGCTCTCCGCGGAGACCGACACCGGGTCGATCATCGTGGCCCGCGTCGTCGGCACCGGCTCGGGCTCCGGCGTCGCCGCTGGGCGCCGCGCGGCGAGCCGCCCCCGGCGGCGCGCGGCGCCGACGGTGCTCAGGACCACGACCTGCTCCGGCTCTCCGGCCTCCTCGCCGCTCGTCGCCTTGCGCAGCAGGTAGCGCCCATCGGCTGGACCCAGTGCCCACGGGAACTCCATCTGCACGAAGAGGAACAGGCGCTCGGCCATCCCGGCACCGTATCCTCTCTGTCGTCTGCAATACCCGTACGACCGTTCTTTTCTTTTCCCGCACTCGACCGACGCGAGGAGTACCCGGATGTCCGATACAGACGCAACCAAGGGCCTGCGCGAGCGTCTGACCGGGGGCACCGAGGATCGGCTTGGCCGGGCCCTCACCGACCTCTTCGAGAACCCCCTCCTCAACGGCGCGCTCGGGCGCGCCTCCGACGCGCGCGAGAAGGCCGCCCAGGCGCAGGAGCTCGCGATGGGCGCGCTGAACCTTCCCTCCGCCGCCGACATCGAACGCCTCACCCGGCGCCTGCGCTCGGTCTCCCAGCGCCTCGAGGGGATCGAGGACGGGGTGCACCGCATCGGGCGCAGCCTCGCCGCCCAGTCGATCGACGGGCGCCTCGCCGCGATCGAGGAGCAGCTCTGCAAGCTCAACGGGACGCTCGCCGGGCTGCGCGGCGGCGCCGAGGAGCCTCCGGTTGCGCCCAAACCGAAAACCCCCGTCAAACGCAAGGCCGCCAAACGCCCTAAAAAACCGGCAGCGCGGTAGTCGCCACCCGGCCCATCTCGTGGGCCGCCGCGAGCAGCGTCTCGTCGTCGATCTGCCCCTGTCCGTCGCCCGCGCCGTCCCCGATCGCGTTCGAGACCGTCAGCACGCAGGCGACCGGGACCCCCGCGCGGGCGCCGAGGGTGAACAGCGCGGCGGTCTCCATCTCCACCGCGACCGCGCCCGCCGCGCGCCACCGCAGCTCGCGCTCGGGGTTCGGCTCGTAGAAGAGGTCGGTGCTCGCCACCGTCGCCGCAGCGCGCTCCGCGGCGCTCGCCAGGGCCGCGGTCAGCGCGGAGTCCCCGGCGACCCGCTCGCCCGCCCCCAGCGCCCGGCTGGCGCCGTCCGCCGCGAGCGCCTCCCCCGCCACCACCAGCTCGCCGATTCGCAGCGCCCCGTCGAGCGCTCCGCACGTACCCACCCGGATCGCTCGGCGCGCGCCGAGCGCGATCAGCTCCTCCAGCACGATCGCCGCCGAGGGGCCCCCCATACCCGTGCTCTGGATGCTCAGCGGCTCCCCGTCCGCCACCGCGGGACCCGTGTAGCCCCACAGGCCGCGGTGGTGGTTGAACATCAGCGGACCCTCCAGCAGATGTTGCGCCAACGCGAGCGCCCGCCCCGGGTCGCCCGGGAGCAGCACGCGCTCGGCGAGCGCGGCGGTCGGGCGCAGGTGCACCGGTGTGCGGCTCATCGCAACGACTCTATGCGTTCGCCCGTCGGGTCGGGGCCGGCCCTTAGACTGCCCGCCATGGGAACGTCGGAGGCGAGCGGGCTCACGCTCACGCAGGTCGCTGCGCGCGCCGGGGTCTCGCCGGGGACCGTCAGGCGCTGGGTCAAGGACGGGCTGATCCCCCAGTACAAGGACCACTGGACCGCGCCCGCGGCGCGCCAGGTGGGGATCGTGGCGCGCCTGCGCGAGCGCGGCTACACGCTCGAGCAGGTCCGCGAGGCCAGCGACAAGGGGCGCCTCGCGCTCGGGGACGTCGAGGACTACCTCGCGGGCTCCGGGGGGCACCACACGCTCCGCCAGACCGCGCGCGAGACGGGACTCTCCGAAGATCTGATCGAACGCATCCTCGTCGCACTCGGCCTGAGCGCGCTGTCGGTCGAGGCGATCTCCGACGAGGACGTCGAGATGTTCAAGTACGTCGCCGCCGTCCTCGAGGCCGGCTTCCCCGAGGTCGCGTTCATCCAGATCGCGCGCGTCTACGGACAGGCGTTCGCCCAGATCGCCGAAACCGAGGTGCGCCTCTTCCGCCTCTACATCCACGAGCCGCTGCTCGGCGCCGGGGTCTCGGGCCTGCAGATCGCCGAGGAGATGGAGGGGATGGCGCGGGGGATGCTGCCCTTCACGGCGCCGCTGATGAACTACGTACACGGCCGCTTTCTCTCGCACTTCGTGGAGCAGGAGGTGATCGGCCACATGGAGGCCGACATGGGCGCCGAGGTGCCCGGGCTGGGGCGCCTGCGCGTGGCGATCGCGTTCGCCGACCTCGCCGGCTACACGCGCCTCACCGAGGAGCAGGGCGACGAGCAGGCGGTGAGCGCGGTGGAGCGCTTCGTCGAAGAGGTCGAGCGCACCCTCCCGGTCGACGCGCGCGTGCTCAAGACGCTCGGCGACGAGGTGATGGTCGTCGCCGCCGATCCCGTCGCGCTCGCCCGCTGGGCCGTCGCCTTCCAGGCGCAGGCCCCCGCGGGGGTGCCCCCGCCGCGGATCGGGGTCCACCACGGCGAGGCGATCTACCGCGACGGGGATTACTACGGCCGCGAGGTCAACCAGGCCGCGCGCGTCGTCGCCCGCGCCGCCGGCGGCGAGGTGCTCGTCACCCGCGCCGTCGTGGACCTCGCCGACGGCGTCGACGGCCTCGCCTTCAAGCTGATCGGCCAGGTCGGCCTCAAGGGCTTCTCCGAGCCCACCGAGCTGTTCCTCGCCTCGTTGAAGTGACATGGCCGCTCCCTCCGCGTCTGCCGCTCCCCCCGAGCCCGCCGGCCCACCCGATCGCGCCCACCCGCTTCGAGTCCGACGGCGATGAGCGGCGACAAAGACCTCCCCCAGGTGGCTCCGGAGGAGATTCAGGAGCTGGTGCGGGCAGGGGGCCTGCTGGCGGGAGCGGGCGCGGTCGTGGCGATGCTCTCCGGGGGGCGCGACTCCGTCTGCCTGCTCGACGTCGCGGTCGCGATCTGCGGGGCGCAGAGCGTGCACGCGCTGCACGTCAACTACGGGCTGCGCCCCGAGGCCGACGGGGACGAGCGCCACTGCCGGGAGCTGTGCGAGCGGTTGGGGGCGGCGCTGGAGGTCGTCCACGCGCAGCACCCCGCCGCGGCCGGCAACCTGCAGGCGTGGGCGCGTGAGGTGCGCTACCGGGCCGCGCAGGAGCTCGCAAGCACGTACGACGCCACGATCGCCACAGGCCACACCGCCACCGACCAGGTGGAGACGATCCTCTACCGCCTCGCCGCCTCTCCCGGGAGGCGGGCGCTGCTCGGCATGGCCCCCCGCGAGGGCCGCCTGGTGCGCCCCCTGCTGGGGCTGACCCGCGAGCAGACCGCCTCCTACTGCCGCGCGCGCGGCCTCGAGTGGCGCGAGGACGCGAGCAACGACGACGAGCAGTACGCTCGCGCGCGCGTACGCAATGGGCTCGTGCCCGCACTGCGTGCGGTACACCCTGCCGCGGAGGCGAATGTGCTGCGCACCGCACAGCTGCTGCGCGAGGAGGCCGAGGTGCTCGATCGCCTCGTGGAGGCCGAGCTGGGGGATGCGTCGAGCATCGCGATCGAGCGCCTGGCCGATCTCCCCACCGCGTTGGCGCGCCTCGTGGTGGTGCGCCTCGCCGAGCGCGCCGCCGGTGATTATGTGCCCCAGGCGGGAGCCCGCGTACAGGAGATCGTCGCCCTCGGCCGGCGCGGCGGGCGCGCGGAGCTGCACGTGGGCGGGCTCGTGGGCGCGGTGGTCGAGCACGGCCGGCTGCGCATGGTCAGGCTGCCCCCGCGGGTCTGATCGCCCCCGCAGCGCGAGCGTCTGGGCCGAGCGCCTGAGTAGGCGGGCCGGGCGGGAAGGCCCTACACTCCCCGCGTGGCCGTCATGCCCCCGGAGCGCGTCGTGCCCGCGCACTCCAACGACGCACCCGATTTCGCATCCGAGGTCGGTGAGGTGCTCGTGTCCGAGGAGGCGCTGCGGGCGCGTGTGAGCGAACTTGCGCAAGAGATCTCCCGTGACTACGCCGGCCGTTCGCTGCTGCTGGTGGGGGTGCTGAAGGGGGCGATGTTCTTCCTCTCGGACCTGATGCGCCAGATCGAGATCCCGGTGGAGGTCGACTTCATGGCGGTCGCCTCCTACGGCTCGGCGACCGACTCCTCGGGGGTGGTGCGCATCCTCAAGGACCTCGACGTGGTGATCGAGGGTCGCGACGTGCTGATCGTCGAGGACATCGTGGACTCCGGGCTGACCCTCCAGTACCTACTGCGCAATCTCGGCGCCCGCGACCCCGGGACGCTCGAGGTGTGCGCGCTGTTGACCAAGCCCGATCGCTCGAAGATCGGCCAACGCCGCGTCGGCCTGCCGATTCGCTATGTGGGCTTCGAGATCCCCGACCGCTTCGTGATCGGCTACGGCCTCGACTACGCCGAGCGCCATCGCAACCTCCCGTTCGTGGCCGTGTTGGAGCGGCCATGAGGACCCGACCCAACCCGGTGGAAGCGGCCGTTGGTGGCCGCCCAGCGCCGGAAATTGCGGACACCCGTGGTACGCTAGACGGCTGTTAGCCGCATAAACCGACCCGCGCCAGGACACCCGAGACCCAGCTATGAGCCGTTTCTTCAAGAGCGCCGCGTTCCCGATCCTGATCGTGGTGGTGTTGGCGTTCTTCCTGACCAAACTGGTCTCCAGCAGTTCGACCAACGGGCCCTCGCACAGCTATCAGACGCTCGTCACCAAGGAAATCCCCCAGGGCGAAGTCAAGTCGGTCAAGTTCAAGGTCAAGTCGAGCGCCCTCGAAGTCACGACCAAGAACAAGCAGACCGGCAAGGAAGAAACCTGGGAAGCCGGCTACATCGACCAGGCGGCGCCCGAACTGATCAAACAGCTCAACACCGCCGGGGTCTCCTACAACATCGTCGAACCCAACAAGAGCAGCGTGATCCTCTCCCTGCTCTCGATCGCGCTGCCGTTCATCATCTTCCTCGGGATCTGGATCTTCCTGCTCAACCAGGTCCAGGGCGGGGGCTCGAAGGTGATGTCGTTCGGCAAGTCGCGCGCCAAGCGGCTCTCCGCGGACTCCCCGAAGATCACCTTCCGCGACGTCGCCGGGGTCGACGAGGCGGTCGAGGAGCTGCACGAGATCAAGGAGTTCCTCGAGAACCCGAAGAAGTTCCAGGCGCTCGGCGCGCGCATCCCCACCGGGGTGCTGCTGTACGGGCCGCCGGGGACCGGTAAGACGCTGCTCGCGCGCGCCGTCGCCGGCGAGGCGGGGGTGCCGTTCTTCTCGATCTCCGGCTCGGACTTCGTCGAGATGTTCGTCGGCGTGGGCGCCTCGCGTGTGCGCGACCTGTTCGAGCAGGCCAAGCAGAACTCCCCCTGCATCATCTTCATGGACGAGATCGACGCCGTCGGCCGGCACCGCGGCGCGGGCCTCGGCGGGGGTCACGACGAGCGCGAGCAGACGCTCAACCAGTTGCTCGTGGAGATGGACGGCTTCGAGGCGAAGGACAACATCATCATGATCGCGGCCACCAACCGGCCCGACATCCTCGACCCCGCGCTGCTGCGCCCGGGGCGCTTCGACCGCCAGATCGCCGTCGATCGCCCCGACCGCAAGGGCCGCGCGAAAATCCTCGAAGTCCACACCCGCGGCAAGCCGCTCGCGAAGGTGATCGACATCGACGCGCTCGCCGGCCAGACGCCGGGCTTTACCGGCGCCGATCTCTCCAACCTCATTAACGAGGCCGCGCTGCTCTCCGCACGCACCGGCAAGCGCGAAATCGGCCAGGAAGAGCTCGAGGAGGGGATCATGCGCGTGATCGCCGGCCCCGAGAAGAAGACCCGCGTGATGAGCGAGAAAGAGCGCCTGATCACCGCCTACCACGAGATGGGCCACGCGATCGTCGGCCACTACCTCGAGCACTCAGACCCGGTGCACAAGATCTCCGTGATCTCCCGCGGCCAGGCGCTCGGTTACACGATCTCGATGCCCCAGGAGGACCGCTTCCTCACCACCCGCGCGGAGCTCAACGACACGATGGCGATGACCCTCGGCGGGCGCGCCGCGGAGGAGATCGTGTTCAGCGAGATCACCACCGGAGCGTCCAACGACCTCGAGAAGGTCACCGCGACCGCCAAGCAGATGGTGATGCGCTTCGGGATGTCCGAGAAGCTCGGGCCCCGCGTCTTCGGCCACGAGCACAGCCAGCCCTTCCTCGGCCGCGAGTTCTCGACCGAGCCCGACTACTCCGACGAGATCGCGCGCGAGATCGACGACGAGGTCAGGCGCATCATCGAGGCCGCACATCAGCGTGCGCGGGATATCCTCACCGAGCACCGCCAGCACCTCAGCTCGCTCTCCGAGACGCTCGTCAAGCGCGAGACGCTTGAGAAGGAGGAGTTCATCGGCCTGCTCGCCGGCAAGAGCGAGGAGGAGGTCTTCGGCCCCGAGGACGACCGTGGCACGCCCGAGCTCCCGGCGCCGCCGCCGACGCCCGCCGAACGCACCGGGCGCGAAGCGCCGCGGCCGCTGCCGCGGCCGGGGCTTGCGGGTGGGACCGCGGATATTCGCGGGTCGGACCCAGAGCGCCCCGAGCTGGCCTAGCTGACGGCGTCTCGTCTTCGCTGGAACCTCGCGTAGCGCTGCCCTTTATTGGGTCGTAAACGCTTGGGGCTTGACAAAAGCGTTGGCTTGTGTGTATTCTCCTGTTTGTATCGGTAACCACCAGTGGTTGCCGGCAGACATAGAGTCGGGTTGGGGTCTACCCCCTGTGGTCGACCTCGCAAAGCGCTTTAGTGCGCAGGGGAAGTAGGGAGAGGGTCCGGGTCTTTTCGATGAGGGAGCTTGTTTAGCGTGGTTAGAGGGAGAAAAACCGTGTCGGAGGTGTGCGCGACTCATCTGGGGCCTGTACCTAGATGCGTCAGCAGCCTGACGCATCTCTCTCTCTCTCTCTCTCTCTTGTGCCCTAGGGCAAGCCGCTAGCTTCCGCAGTTCGGCGCCTCGGCGCCGCCTGGGGTCCCCGCTCACGGGGGCGGGGCATCGCACGCCGCGGATGTCGTTGTGGTCTCGCGGTGCGGCATCGCGTCCGGGTGCGGCGTGTTGGGGGGCGGTGTAGGTGGCCGCGGCGAGCACACAGCCGCGCGTCGGACGGGCGCTGCGGCGCTCGGTGCGCGAGCGGCCGGCGCGGATTCCCTCGCGGGGCGGATTGTCGACCGGGCAGATCGTGGAGATTCAGCGCTCCCGTTTGTTGGCCGGTGCGGTCGATGCGATCGAGGAGTTCGGGTATGCCCAGACGACGGTCGCGCAGATCACCTCGCGGGCGCGGGTTTCGCGGCGCACGTTCTATGAGATGTTCGATAACCGCGAGGCGTGCCTGGCGGAGCTGATCGAGCAGGTTCTCGCGATGATTGAAGACGACCTCGCGCACGCGGGCCTCGATGGGCTTGGCTGGCGTGAGCGGGTGCGCGGCGGGCTATGGACGATCCATGCGTTCTTCGATCGTGAGCCCGCGCTCGCGCGGGTCTGTGTTGTGCACTCTCAGCAGGGTGGGCCGGGGGTGCTCGCGCGCCGCGAGGAGATCCTGGGGCGGCTTGCAGGTGTGCTGGATGAGGGCCGGCGTGAGAGCGCGCGGGCAGCCGACTGCACGCCGTTGACGGCGGAGGGTCTGGTCGGCGCGGCGTTGGGGATTGTCTATGCGCGGTTGGTGCGCGGTGAGCGCAGGCCGCTGACGGAGTTGACGGGCGAGTTGATGGGGATGATCGTGTTGCCCTATCTCGGCCCGGCGGTTGCGCGCCGGGAGCAAGCTCGCCCGTCGCCGGTGCCTGAGCGGGCGACACGGCGTCGCTCACCGGGGCTGCTCTCGGTGAATCGTGACCCGTTGCAGGAAGTTCCGATGCGCCTCACATACCGCACTGCGCGGGTGTTGGGGTGCGTCGCGGCGCAGCCGGGGATCAGCAACCGCGCGGTCGCGGATAAGGCGGGGGTGTCGGATCAGGGTCAGATTTCGAAGTTGTTGGCGCGTTTGGAGCGTTTGGGGCTCGTCGCCAATGGCAGCGTGGGGCATACCCGGGGTGAGGCGAACGCATGGGCGCTGACCGCGCTCGGTCGTGAGGTCGCGCAGCGCCTGGCTGGGAGCAACAGCGACGGGAAGGCAGTCCCGTGATGGATATTCACGCCGCCCGTCATTTTCATCTTCAGCACCGTAACTCAATCCGCGTGCGTAGCGCTGGGCGCCGGCACGCTCTACTCCCGAAGGAGGAGAGATAACCCATGATCTCGGCAATACGTGGTCGTATGACATACGCGAATGTGGCGGTGACCCTCGCGCTGGTGTTCGCAATGTCCGGTGGCGCCTACGCGGCAGGCCGGTATGTGATCACCTCGACGAAGCAGATCAGCCCGAAGGTGCTCAAGGCGTTGCAGGGCAAGGCCGGCGCCGCCGGCAGGGATGGGATCAATGGGACGAACGGGAGCAACGGCGCACCGGGCGGGCAAGGACTTCCGGGTCCCCAGGGGCCGGAAGGCAAAGCCGGCTCGAACGGCACCCCGGGTACGAGCGTCACGAACACGGCTGTGCCGGTCGGCGTGTCGAAGTGCGAAGAACGCGGCGGCGCCGAATTCAAGGCGGGCACGGGCAGCGCGACGTACGCCTGCAACGGGCAGACCGGCTTCACCGAAACCCTCCCCGAAGGCAAGACCGAGATGGGGACGTGGGCGCTTGCGATCCCGGCCGAAAACCCAACCTTGAAAGTACCGGTGGTAAGGGTTCCAATTTCCTTTGTAATCCCGCTGGGGGCAGCTCCGACGGGGCACTATCTAAAGGCAGGGGAAGGGGGAACGCCGGAATGCCCGGGGACCGTCGAACACCCCGAGGCCACGGAAGGCAATTTCTGTGTGTACACCCAGGCCGCAGCCAACGCCCCGGAACTGTCAGCCTCGACGACATACCCATTCGGTGCGATCCTCGGCAACCTAGATCTGGCTGAACCGGGGGGCATCGCGTTCGGATCATGGGCGGTGACAGCCGGATAGCACCATCATCGCCGAACGCGGCGTCTTACACGCCACGCCATTGGCCCCCGGGACCAAGGGATCGGACCCGGGGGAGCATGGGCGTCATAAGGTCGAGACGAGCACATTGAAACCGAGAAAGGTACGACCGTGAAATCCATAGAGCACGACGCGAAATCCGCTCCCACACTGAAGACCGGCCTCTTCGCCGTGCTCAGTGGCCTATTCGGCGGTCAGGGGGCCGCTGCATCCCGCGTCCGTCGCAATTCGTCTTTCCTCGCGTTTTCACTAGTCGCCCTATCCATCTCTCTCTGCGCGCCGGGCTCTGCGATCGCAGCAGAAAGAGTTCCAAAACTTGCCTACAGCGAATGTGTTGGGGTAAGTCATACAACGATGGAACTCAAGGGCGACATCCAAGAGCTTGAAGAAGCTACGAACCAGCCGGTAAAATGGGCCTTTGAATATTCCAGTAGTGCGGAAGGTCCTTGGATGCTGGTGCCGGGCGCCAGCGGTATCATCACTCAGGCCGAAATGGAAGCCAGTCCTCTGGGTAGCGCAGGAAGTTTTGCTAAGGTAGCCGCGGCTTTCACGGGGTTAACTCCCGAAGTTTCTTACTACGTGCGTCTCACGGCCAGTAACCCCTTAGGCACTGCGACAGCCCAGCTCGAAACTATAGAATCGACCGGTGGCAAACGGGATTATATGTGCGAAGCTTTGCCGTTTCACCCAACCCAAGTCCATGTCTTTTTACAAAACACTCATCCGACTGCGACCACCGCGCGGGTCGAAGGTGCGTTCAGGCCGCTTGGCGCTGAAGTCCACTGGCATTTCGAATACGCGACGAGCGAAAACGGAGAATTCCACGTCGCGCCCGATGCGAGCGGCACGGTCGCCGCGGGCGAAGAAAATGGAGCGGGCGTCAGCAATGTCTCGGGGGAACTGAGTGGTCTCGGTCCGGCCACCGTCTACTACGTGCGGCTCTTCGCGGAAGCCGAACCCGAACCGGGTGTTCACAAGAGCGCTACCTCGCCCGTGGCGAGCTTTGAAACGGCGGGGCCGCCGACCGCCACCACGTATGCGGTGCACTCTGTGAGCGGCGAAGCTATGGTCGCCCTGGGGGCTGTCGATCCCCACGGCCTCGACGCGCACTACCATTTCGAATACGTATCGCAGCAGCATTTCGAAGAACAGGGGTTCGCCGGGGCCGCCACCACCTCCGAAGTGGATGTCGGCTCAGGCTACGGCTATGTCGGTGCCGGTGGGGATCTCTCCGGGCTTCAGCCTGGCGTCACCTACCGTTACCGACTGTCTGCAAGCAACGAAGCTGCCCCGCAGGGTGTTCACAGCGGTGAACAGACTCTGACGGTGCCGGTTTTGCCTGAAGCGGGTCTGAGCGAAGGCTGTCCCAATGAAGCGCTTCGCATTGGCCCGTCGGCTGCGTTGCCGGATTGTCGTGCCTATGAGCAGGTCACGCCCGCCGAAAAGAACGGGGCGCAGGACACCGACACAGGCATTGGTATCACCGATGAATTCCGCGTGAGTGAAGACGGTGAACATTTTATGCTGCATGCGCCGGGCACGCAGTGGGGGTCCAGTCCCGATGCCAGCAAGTCAAATTACTTCTTCTCGCGGACATCCGGAGGGTGGCAGATGACCTCCGCCACTCCGCAACCGCAGGCCGCGATCGACTCCCATGTCCCGGTGGTGTTCAATCCGGACCTGACCGAAACCGGTGTGCAGGTCGGATGGGACGATAGTCCCGTGTCCTCTTCCTCGACGGTCGAACTCCAGGTCGGTCCTCCCGGTGGTCCCTACACGTCGATCGCGTCGATCCCGAGAACGTACGTGACCTCCAATCCGTTCCTGGTCGCGGCGTCCCCCGATTTAGGCAAGCTGATCATCGGCACCGAAGATCGTGCGCTGGTGCCCGGGCACGTGAGTGCGACCAAGAGCGGAAACGATCTCTACGAATACTCCGAAGGGCAGCTGCGTCAGGTCAATCTGCAGAGCGGAACCCCGGGTGCGCCGATCGGTACGTGTGGCGCCGCGATGACGCGGGGCATCGAAGGGCTCGCGATCCGCCCGCGCGGTGGCGGTGCGCCGACGAGCAGCGCGCACTCCGTCTCGTCCGATGGCTCCCGTGTCTTCTTCTACGCCGTGTCGGGCAGTCAATGCCCCAAACTGGACCAACTGGAGGACGAACTGGAAAACGGCGGACCGCAGACGCATCTCTATGAGCGTGTCAACGGTGTGGAAACCGTCGACATCGGCGAATACAAGTTTCTGGCAGCTAATTCCCAGGGCAGTTCGCTCCTGCTCGAACACATCAATGGCAGCGATCACGAAGCGTTCCTGTATGACACCGAAACACAAACGGCTGAATATCTTTTCACAGTGCCCGGGACGTTCTTTGCCAAGATCTCCGCTGATTTCTCAACGATTTATATTGTGGCCTTGGCGCCGCTAACGCCCGAAGGTCAGGCTGGGGCCAGCGCGGAATCTCTCTACCGCTACGATGTATCGAGTAAAACTCTGCACTACCTTCCGCTGCATTTCCAGGAAATAGTAAATGTGAGCGCCAACGGACGCTACCTCGTCTTTCAGGGAACTTCAGAAGGCTTTCCCGGCGTCCCTGGCGGCGCTGGGGAAAGCGAAGTGGGCGAGCAGATCTATCGCTACGACAGCAGCGAAAATGTGATCGAGTGTGTGTCCTGTGCTTCGCCATTTGACCCGCGGCCAAAGTTCGCCTCGACCGCACTTTTCGGGATCTATGGTTTTGACGGCACGCCAAATCAGCTGTTCGCGTCAGAAAATGGCGACTTCGTATTCTTTGAAACACCGGATGCTCTGGTCCCGCAGGACAGCGACGGTGAAATCGGTCCCTCCAGCGGCCCGGACGCCGAACCGTCCGAATTCTTCCGGTCGAGGTCGAGCGATGTGTATGAGTGGCGCCGTGAGGGTGTCGATGGTTGTGCGGCTATGGAGGGCTGTCTCGCGCTGATATCCGGTGGCCGGGGCGGTGGCTATCTGAGCGAGTTGATCGGTGCGAGCCCGTCGGGCCGGGACGTGTTCTTCGCGACTCATGAATCGCTTGTGCCGCAGGACACGGACACGGCCGGAGATGTTTATGACGCGCGGATCGACGGTGGTTTCCCACCACCGCCGCCCGCTGCGGTGGAATGCGAAGGGGATTCGTGCGCGGCGCCATTCGTAGCCCCGAACGACCTGACGCCGTCGAGCGCGAGCTTCCAGGGCGCTGGGGACGTCGTGGCCGGCGCCCCCGAATCCAGTGATACGATCAAGAAGGCGACGCAGAAAACGAAGAAAAAGAAGAAGCAGAAGCAGAGGCGCGCCGTCAAGAGACGAAGGAAGGCTGCCGGCGTGAAACGGTCTGTGCGTCGGCCGGGAGGTGCGAAATGATCGCCTTTGGCGGCAGGTATCGGGCTGGAGTGGCGCGCGTCCGCGCTGCCACGTGGCGTTTGGGTGTGTTTGCGACGCTCGCGCTTCTGGCGGGCCTCCTGTTCGTGGGATCGGCCACAGCGGCGCCCAGCGAACAGCCGTTTGAAATAGAACCGGGGAGCTTTCACGTGAGCACTTCGACGGATCAGGCGGGCGCCAATGAGGATCTTACGGTCGCCTTCGATTTCACGCATAACTCAAAGGATCAGCCGTTCAACGACGTCCGTGACACGTTTGTCAACCTGCCGGCCGGTTTCATGGGTAACAACACCGCTGTACCGACCTGCACGTCTGCGGTTCTGACCGCCGTTGGTACCGGTGGAGCGCTGGCGGACTGTCCGCAAGATACGCAGGTCGGCACGATCACGCTGGGTCTGACGTTTGCAACCAAGCGGCCCATGAGGATGACCTTCCCGGTGTACAACATGGAAGTTGACTCTCCCGGGATCGTGGCCGAGCTTGGCTTCAAGGCGCTCGGCTTTGTCCAGGTGCTGCCGATCACGGTGCGCCCGGGGGATTCCGGGCTGACGGTTACTGCACCAGACATTACTTCGCTTACCGAACCCCATGAAATCTCGGTCACGACGTGGGGTATTCCCGCATCGCACGTGCACGACGCCGAACGTGGCCAGGTCTGCCAGACCGCGGCAGAAGGCACCCCGGTGGAATGTTTCGGGGGCGGCCATGCGGTGGATATCCCGCTCAGGCCGTTTCTGGCGAACCCGACGAGTTGTGGTCTGTTCACGGCGACGATGCAGGCCGACTCGTGGGAGGAACCGGGGCGCTATTCCGAAGCGCAGACAGAGATTGGTCCGATCGTGGAATGCGAACGCGTCCCGTTTCACCCGTCGATCGAAGTCGCGCCGACGACCGACTCCGCGGAATCCTCGAGCGGCCTGAACATCTCGCTGGTCGTGCCGCAGAACTGGGCGTTCCCGGAAGTGGTGGCGGCGTCGAACCTGAAGGACACCACGGTCGCGCTGCCGGTGGGGTACACCGCGAACCCGTCGTTGGCGGTCGGTCTCGGCACATGCACCCCGCAGCAGCTTGAAGCGGAAACCTTCTCCTCGCTGCCCGGTACGGGTTGTCCGGCGGAATCGAAGATCGGCACCGTGGAAGTGGAAACGCCGGTGCTCGCGGAAAAGCTGACGGGCAACATCTATATCGCGACGCCGTTCGATAATAAGTTCGGGTCGCTGCTCGCGCTGTATGTCGTCGTGAAGGACCCGTTCCGCGGGATCGTCGTCAGGCTGCAGGGGCATATCGAACCGAACCCCGTGACCGGCCAGCTCGTCACGAAGTTCGACGGCAGCCCGCAGGTCCCGTTCAGCAAGTTCACGCTGAAGCTGCGCCAGGGAGCGGCCTCGCCGCTGATCAGCCCGGCGGCGTGCGGGACGTACACGACCGAAGCGGAGCTCTCGCCGTGGTCGGCGCCGCTTGAAGCGCGCCACCTGCTGAGCTCCTTTCAGATCGAAAACGGGATCGGCGGCGGCCCCTGCCCCACCGGGGGGATCCCGCCATTCAACCCCGGGATCGTCGCGGGGACGCTGAACAACAGCGCGGGCGCGTACAGTCCGATGGATATCCGCATCACGCGCAACGACGGCGAACAGGAGATCACCCGCTTCACTTCGATCCTCCCCGCGGGCCTGACCGCGAAACTGACGGGCGTCCCGTTCTGCCCCGACGCGGACATCGAAGCCGCCAAGCACGTGAGCGGGGCGCAGGAGGAGGCCGAACCGTCGTGTCCCGCGGCGAGTGAAATCGGGCACTCTCTGGTTGGCGCCGGTGTCGGCTCGGTGCTCGCCTACACGCCGGGGAAGGTCTATATGGCGGGCCCGTATAACGGTGCGCCGTTCTCGATTGTCGCGATCACTTCCGCGAAGGTCGGCCCGTTTGACCTCGGGACAGTTGTCGTCCGCGAGGCGCTGGTCATCAACCCGGAAACGGCGGTCGTGACGGTCGACGCGAAAGCGTCCGATCCGATCCCGCACATCATCGACGGGATCGTGATCCACGTCCGCGACATCCGCGTCTACATCGACCGGCCGAACTTCATGATCAACCCGACCAACTGCGACCCCGAGAGCTTCGCGGCGACCGTCGGCGGCGGGGGCGCCGAACCGGCGAACCCTGCCGACCAGCAGTTCGCGACGGTCACGAACTCCTTCCAGATGGCGAACTGCCAGAACCTCCAGTTCAAACCCCAGTTCAAGGTCTCGAGCGCTGGGAAGACCAACAAAGCCAACGGGGCGAGCCTCAGCGTGCACCTGGCGTATCCGAACGCGCCGCAGGGCACGCAGACGAACATCAAACTCGTCAAAGTCGAACTCCCCAAGCGCCTACCCTCGCGGCTCACGACGCTGCGCAAGGCCTGTCTCGCGGCGACGTTCGAGGCGAACCCCGCGTCCTGCCCCGCGGACTCCGCGGTCGGCCATGCCACTGCGACGACGCCGATCCTGCCCGTGCCCCTCACTGGGCCGGCGTACTTCGTCTCCTACGGCGGCGCGAAGTTCCCCGAACTCGTGATGGTCCTCCAGGGCTACGGTGTGACGCTGGAGCTGCATGGGGAAACGTTCATCAACGAAAAGACGGGGATCACGAGCAGCACGTTCCACACGGTCCCCGACGACCCGATCGGCAGCTTCGAACTGACGCTCCCGCAGGGCCCCTACTCGGCGCTGGCGGCAAACGGGAACCTCTGCAAGGGCGCGCTGGCGATGCCCACGGAATTCCTCGCGCAGAACGGCGACCTGATCCGTCAGAGCACGAAGATCGCGGTCACGGGCTGCCCGAAGCACAAGGCGAAGACGAAGCGGGCATCCAAGAAGAAGACCAAGAGGGCCGGGAGGCACAACGAGTAGGCAAAAGAAGTGTGCGGAGACTATCTTGGTCTGCCCGTGAGCAGGTGAATACGTTGCAGGACCTGTTCGAGAGTATCGTCGCGCACACTGCCCAGGCGTTTGCCGAGCCGCTCGCGGGAGATCGACCGGACGTTCTCCGGTAGCGCGAAGCTGACAGCTGTGAGACCGCCCTCGGGCGGGTCCACGCGGACGTGGATCGGTGTGCCGCGATCGGTGCGGGTGAAGGGAACGACGATGCACATCTCGCCTCGGCCCGAGGAGATCGGATCGACGCTGACGATGAGGACCGGCCGCGCTCCTCCCTGCTCGTGCCCGACGACGGGCTCCAGGCGGGCTTCCCAGACATCGCCCTGCTGGGAGCTTGGGACGGCACTCACTTACAGGTCTTTCAGACCGTCCAGCAGCGTGCCATCCCAGGCGCTCAGCTCAGATCGATAGGCCGCGGCCTGCTCGGGGTCGGCCATGACCCGCTCGAGCGCCGCCTCGTGTTCGGCCAGAAGCTGGTCGTCCTCGGCGCGGCGGACCAGCGACTCCAGGAAATCGGGGGTGCTGAGGCCGCGGCTTCGGCTGAGGCGCTTCAGCCGTTCGCGAATCTCCGGTCGCACGCGGATGGTTGTTGTCGCAGCCATCTCCTAGCTCCTATAACGCACACATAAACGTATACGGATTGTATATCATAACGGCGTCGCGATCGTCAGCCCGCCGGCGGCAAGCCCGCGATGATGCGAGCGCTAACCGCGAACACTTAGGTTCGCGGTTAGCGAACTATAGTGTTCGCATGACCGTCAAATCGACTGTTCTGTCAGCGTCGACCAACCCGTTTATCCACGCGCGGGCACTCGTCCCAGAGGAGAGCATCCGTCGCGTCGAGGGCGAGCGCCTGCTCGAGCTGGCAGCCGGCGGGCACAATGCCGTGCTCCATGCGCCGCGGCGATTTGGCAAGACGACCCTCCTCAAGCACGTACTTCGAGACGCTGACGAACGAGAGATGCCGGGTGTGCTGGTCGATCTCAGCGATGTGTTGAGCGTTGGCGACGTTGCGGCCCGTCTGGAGCAGGCATTCCGTGCCCTGCCGGGCAGTGTCCGTCGGTTGGTTAGCAAGGAGCTCGGCAGCGTGGGGGTGGCCGGCTTCAGCGTGGCAAGACGAACGTCGCCGGCTGTCGATCCGATTGTGGCGATTCATGCACTGCTCGAGCTCCCGGCGCAGATCGCTGACAGGCAAGGTCGCCGTTTGCTCGTTGTGCTCGACGAGTTTCAAGCGCTCGTCAGCCTTGACGGAATGGACGGCGTATTTCGCAGTCACATCCAGCACCACACCGAAGTCAGCTACCTGTTCGCCGGCTCTGAGCCTTCCCTGCTCCGAGTGCTGTTCGAGGATCGCGCGCGACCACTCTACGGCCAGGCGGAGCGACTACGGCTGGGTCGCTTGAACGCAGAGGCGACTTACGATTTCATCGTCCATCGCTTTCAGGCAACGGGTAAGGATGCGGGTGAGAGCGTTTCCGAGCTCGTCCGTGTAGCGGAAGGGCATCCGCAGCGTTTCATGTTGATCGCTCATCTGCTGTGGGATCGCGTCGAGGAGCGACACTCAGCGACTTGGGTCGACCTGCGTAGCGCTTACGACGCCGCGATGCGGTCGGTCGATCCCGAGTTGCGCTACCTGTGGGAGTCCTTGAGTTCCAACGAGAGGCGAGTCCTGGCCGCGCTGGCATCCGAATACTCCCCATACCAGCAGGAGGCGAGAGTGATGATGGGCTTGGCCAACCGCAGCAGTGCGGCCCGTGCGGTCGCGGGCCTGGAAGGCAAGACGACCATCGAGCGAGTCGACGATGACGAGCGATGGCACATTGTGGATCCACTGCTCGCACGCTGGGTTCGTCGCCACGGCGGGGCAAGGCTACGCGTCTTCGTCGTCCCCTACAAAGGCGCCTTCGCGGTGACCGATGGCCCCTCGTTAGCATTTCTGCGCTCCAGTCATCAGACGATCGCAGAGGCTGAGGGCGAGGCCGATCGAATCGCCTCTGAGGGTCGCGGCGCCGATGTAATGATCTACGACACTGAAGACCCCAACGACCTGCCCGATTGGCTCGTGCTCCCCGCTGAAGCCTCCTGAACACCCGCCTCGGCCACGCCAAGCGGCGACGCTGAGCGCGCCCTGACGCTGCCTGCGCGCGGCGGTCCGACGCTTGGGGCTTGACAAGTGCGTTGGCTTGTGTGTATGCTTCTGTTTGTCTTGGCAACCGTAGGTGGTCGCCGGCAAACATAGAGTCGGGTTGGGTCTACCCCCTGTGGTCGACCTCTCAAAGCGCTTTTTCAAGCGCAGGGGATGTAGGGAGAGGGATTCGGGTCTTCGATGAGGGAGCTTGTTCAGCGTGGTTAGAGGGAGAAAAACCGTGTCGGAGGTGTGCGCGACCCGTCTGGGGCCTGTACCTAGATGCGTCAGCAGCCTGACGCATCTCTCTCTCTCTCTCTCTCTCTTGTGCCCTAGGGCAAGCCGCTAGCTTCCGCAGTTCGGCGCCTCGGCGCCGCCTGGGGTCCCCGCTCACGGGGGCGAGGCATCGCACGCCGCGAATGTCGTTGTGCTCCCGCGGTGCGGCATCGCGTCCGGGTGCGGCGTGTTGGGGGGCGGTGTAGGTGGCCGCGGCGAGCACACAGCCGCGCGTGGGGCGGAAGCTGCGGCGCTCGGTGCGCGAGCGGCCGGCGCGGATTCCCTCGCGGGGCGGACTGTCGAACGGGCAGATCGTGGAGATTCAGCGCTCCCGTTTGCTGGCGGGTGCGGTCGATGCGATCGAGGAGTTTGGGTATGCGCAGACGACGGTCGCGCAGATCACCACGCGGGCGCGTGTATCGCGGCGGACGTTCTATGAGATGTTCGACAACCGCGAGGCGTGCCTGGCGGAGTTGATCGAGAACGTCCTCGCCCTGATCGAGGACGAGCTCGCGCACGCCGGCCTCGAGGGTCTGCCGTGGCGTGAGCGTGTCCGCGGCGGGCTGTGGACGATCCTGGCGTTCTTCGACCGCGAGCCGGCGCTCGCACGGGTCTGTGTGGTGCACTCCCAGCAGGGCGGGCCGGGGGTGCTCGCGCGCCGCGAGGAGATCCTGGGGCGTCTGGCCGGCGTGCTGGATGAGGGTCGCGGTGAAAGCGCGCGGGGGAGCGATTGCACGTCGTTGACCGCGGAGGGTCTGGTCGGCGCGGCGTTTGGGATCGTCTACGCGCGTCTGGTGCGCGGTGAGCGCAGGCCGCTCACGGAGTTGACGGGTGAGTTGATGGGGATGATCGTGCTGCCCTATCTCGGCCCGGCGGTTGCGCGTCGCGAGCAGGCCCGCCCGGTGCCGGTGGCAGTGGCGGAGCGGTCCGGGCGACGCTCGTCGGGGCTGACGTCGGTGCACCGCGATCCGTTGCAGGAGGTCCCGATGCGCCTTACATACCGCACCGCGCGGGTGTTGGAGTGCGTCGCGTCGCAGCCGGGGATCAGCAACCGCGCGGTCGCGGACAGGGCGGGGGTGTCCGATCAGGGTCAGATTTCGAAGCTGTTGGCGCGTCTGGAGCGCCTTGGGCTCGTCGCCAACGGCAGCGAGGGGCATACCCGCGGTGAGGCGAACGCGTGGGCGCTGACCGCGCTCGGGTGTGAGGTCGCGCGGCGGCTGAGCGCGGGCGCTCGCGGCGGGCGGGAGGCCGTGTGATGCGCCGGCTCGAACGCGGCAGCAGGAGAGAGAGGCAGGTTTGGGGAGGGGACGCTGGTGAGCGCTCGACCCCTGTTCTATTCAACAAAGCGGCCGGCTGTGACCCAGCCGGCGGGGAGAGCGAGGTAGCCGATGTTCTCAGTGATAGGTAAGCGAATCCGTGTGAGTCCCGCGACCGTGATCGCCGTGCTCGCACTGGTCCTTGCGATGACGGGCGGCGCGTATGCGGCGGGCAGGTATGTGATCACCTCGACCAAGCAGGTCAGCCCGAAGGTGCTCAAGCAGCTGCAGGGGAAGGCCGGCGCGCAGGGCCCCGCTGGCGCCCGGGGTCCCGCTGGCGCGCAGGGCCCGGCGGGCGCTCAGGGTTCGGCGGGGGCGAAGGGCGAAGCGGGCGCGGCGGGTAAAGAAGGGCCTCCCGGGAAAAACGGCGAAAACGGCAAAAACGGCACGACCGGGTTCACGGAAACGCTGCCGAAGGAAAAGACCGAGACCGGGACGTGGTCTGCGAGCCCCCCCACGGAAGGCGCTGAAGAGCTCACGCAGATCTCATTTGCGATCCCGCTTGAAGCGGCCCTAGACGCGGGGCATGTTCATATCGCACCGAACGCGGAATGCCCCGGCACGGCCGAAGAACCGAAGGCCAACCCGGGCAACCTCTGCGTGTACACCGGTTCCGAATTTAACGCGGAGGTCGGACCGGGCATCCTCAAGAGCTCGGCGTTTGAAGGGGGCGCCGCGACCGCGGGCGCCGTGCTGCCGGTCAAGGCCACCGGCACGCCCGGGTTCGCCTTCGGCACCTGGGCGGTGACAGCCGAATAGTCAGTCCTGGGCTGCACGCCCGACAGCCATCCCCCCGGGTTCGCCGACGGCGCGCCCGGGGGATGGGGCCCCTGTTGGAGACCGAGAGACACCATCAACCGTACGACGGAGCGGAGCACGCGATGACACTTCACAGATCACCCAGCAGGACCCAGGTCGACGTTCACGCCGGCTCGTCGGCGGGCCGTGAGGCTCGCCTGGCGGGGGTGTCCCGCTGCGTCTGCGCTCTCGCGGCGACGGTTGCCGGGTTGCTCGTGTTTGCCACGCCCGTCCTCGCGGCGAACCCTCCAGCATGGGAAAAATCTGAATTTGAGCAGGAAGTCTTCTCGACCCGGATCGCGATGAGGGGATATCTTGCCTCTGACCATGGGATCACAACGGAGTGGCGGACCGAATACTCGACCAACAGAGCCACGGTTGAAAAAGGCGAAGGTACGGCCGCCGGTGAAGGGAAAGGAGAAGGCGGCGTGCTTATATGGCTCGGTACTGGCCGCGACATGTCGACAGGCGGTACGTCAGAACGCACAAACCTTCGCCACCTGACGCCTGGCACCGTCTACTATGCTCGTTTCTTCGCCAAGAACGCGGATGGCGAAGCGTCCGAAATCGTCCCGTTCAAAACGCTTCCTGTCGGCAAGCCCGAAATCCCCCGAATCCCCAGCGTGAACGAAGTCCCTGTAACTCTCGGAGTAAGCACTTTCCGTGACCGTCAAGTGTCGTCTCCTAGGTCGCAGGAGTTTGACGCGCAGGTCGAGTCCAATGGCGCTGAAACGGAATACCGCTTCGAATATGCCCCGGCGGAACTGAACGGACAGCCGCCGTCTGCGGGGTCGCTCGCCTGGCAAGTGTGCAGCTCCGGCGCGACGGGCACCATCACGGTGGCCCAGGATTTCGCCGAACCGACGACCAGTTGCGAAGGGTTGATTCCGGAAACGTCGTATTTCGCGCGTCTGCGCGCGACCAATTCGCAGGGCACGGTCGAAGAAGTACTACCGTTCAAAACCGCGACCGCGAGGCCGGAAGTCTATGGAACCGAGGTTCGTAACCCCACAGGGGTATCGGCCCACCTCGAGGCGGAGGTGTTTCCGCACGAAACGGAAATGGAATGGCGCTTTGAATTCACGACCGAACCCGCCAACCCGGGTTCGTGGCAGCCGGTCCCCGGTGCTGCCGGCACGATCACCCTGGCGCAGTCCGACGCTGTGCCTTTCAATGACGGTGTCACGGTCGATGGTGAGCTGCCCGGGCTGTCCCCATCCACGGTCTACTACGTACGGCTGTACGCGCAGAGCGCGGTCGGGGAAGGCGTCATCTTCGGCGGTGAACCGATTCGCAGTACGACGCGTGCACCCACGAGCTTCAGGACGTCCGGTGCGCCGCGGGTCGGGACGTTCGCCACACACGCGATTCATGGTGAATCGCTGCGTCTGCTGGGGTTCGTAAACCCCGACAGTCTCGCGACCTCCGCCGAACAGACGATCACGATCGCGGGGGAACCGACGGGCGGGACATTCACGCTGAGCTTCGAAGGGCACACCACGACGCCGATCCCCTACGACGCCACCACCGAACAAGTAGGACAGGCGCTGGGCGGGATCGCACCGGTAAGCCCGGGCGATGTGAGCGGCTACCCCGGGCCGGTTGCTGTCACGGGTCGTGTCGGAGGCCCATACACGGTCTACTTCCGGCACAGCGATACGAGCGAGCCGCAGTTGCAGGCCGACGGCTCGGCGTTGGTTCCCGCGACCTCGGTCGACGTCGCGGTTACTCAGCAGGGCGGCGAAGCGTACGACACCCACTATCATTTCGAATACGAACAGCGGCAGGCCGGTGTCGAACCGTTCACGCACGCGACTCAGGGCCCCACGGTCGACGCGGGCTCGGGCGACACCGCGCAGATCGTGAGTGTCGATTTGCCCGGGCCCACGCCGGGCGCGGCCTATCGCTACCGGCTGGTCGCCAGCAGCAACTCGCCGGGAAACCCCGTCGTCGATGGGCAGGAACAGTCGTTGACAATCCCTGGCGCCTCAGATGGTAAGGAAGAAGCTGCGGTGTCGTGTCCGAATGAAGCGTCGCGGTCGGGGCTTGGGGCGCATCTACCGGACTGTCGGGCGTATGAGCAGATCACGCCGGTGTACAAGGAAGGTGCGCTCGAAATCTTCAAGTACGCGACGACTGCGAACGGGGGTGTGCTCTACGGCGAAGACGGAGAACATGTGATGTTTGCTGCGAATGAGACGCACTGGGGTACCGGCGTGGATTCCGGGTCGGGACCGTATTTCTTCTCGCGCACCGCGGAGGGGTGGAGGCTGGTCTCCGCCGCGCCGGCCCGCGAAGCCGGGATCGAGCACTACGAACCGGAGATCCTCTCCTCCGATCTGACACAAATGGGGTTCGCGGCGTCGTGGCAAACGTCGGCGACAACCGTCTCGCCGACGGTGGAATTCGGTGCCGGTCCGCCCGGTGGCCCGTATGTTAAGGTCGCGGTGCCCCGTCATCAGGTCGGTAGCGTCGGTGGCTGGGTCGCGGCCTCTGCGGATCTCTCCAAGCGGATCTTGATGGTCGAAGACCATACGCTTCTGGGCCATTCGACCCGGACGGCGCATGGGAACGATCTCTACGAATGGTCGGGTGGCGAACTACGCCAGTTGAACGTCACCGGTCCGGCGCCCGGGACGACGATCGGCTCCTGCGGCGCGGAAGTGGCCGACGGTCTCGGAGGTCCTTTAGAGCTATCTGGCTCAACGGCGAGGAGCAATATTCACGCGGTCTCCACGGACGGAGCGCGTGTTTTCTTCGAAGCGGTACCTGGATCCAATTGTGGTGGTGAAACGTCGCATCTGTACATGCGTGTTGCGGGCACGGAAACTGTCGATATCGGAGCGTACAGGTTCCTCGCAGCGGACGCCGAAGGCTCTAGGGTGCTGCTCGAAAGGCTGCACGGGCAGGCCAGCGAAGTCTTCCTCTACGACACGGAGGACAGAAGTGTAAAGGCGCTGTTCACGGTTCCCGATGGGCTGGGACCGAGTGGGGAAAAAGCCGAACCGAGGGTATCTGAAGAACTTGGTGTAATCTATTTTATGTCCTCTGCGCAACTGCTCGCCGAGGCGCCGTCTGGCCTGAATATCTACCGTTACGATATCCAGACCGAACAACTGCGTTTCGTGATACAAGCCGAAAGGGTTGTTGGCGACGAAGTGAGCCCCGATGGTCGCTATCTCTATTTCAACTCGCCCGGGGTCGCTGGCGTCTTGAACAAAGCGGTAGAGCTAAAAGATGGAGAAGATCAAGGAGAAGGTCAGCGCTTTCGCTATGACAGCGCCGAAAATGTGGTCGAGTGTATCTCGTGCGCTTCGCCGTTCGATCCCGAACCGCGCTTCGGCGCGGAAACCTCGAACACACCGGGTGGCGCGCTCGATGCGTACGCTAGTAGCGCCAACGGTCGGCCGCAGATCACGCTGTCATCAGCTGACGGCGACTTTTCCTATTTTGAGACGGTCGCTGCGCTCGTGCCGCAGGACGTCAACGGGGAAGTCCCACTGGCGGATGTCAACGCAGGCGAACCAATCCCTGAAGACCCTCGTGGCTCGCCGTCAAATGATGTGTATCAGTGGAGTCGGGACGGGATTGATGGCTGCGGGCATCTCCAGGGTTGTTTGAGTTTGATCACGCCGGGGACGTTCGATGGCGGCCAGGTCGTGCTGTTGGGGGTCGATCCGTCGGGGCGGGATGTGTTCTTCTATACCCGCTCGCGACTCGTGCCACAGGATCTCGATACCCAGGGCGATCTCTATGATGCGCGGGTGAATGGTGGGTTCGCGGTGGCGGCGCGGCCGGTGGAATGCGAAGGGAACACGTGCTCGAGCCCCGAAGGGCAGCCCAACGACGCGACGCCCTCGAGCTACACGTTCTCCGGATCGGGGAACCTCGCCAATGGGCCGGAAGCGCCGGTCAAGCCTGCGACGAAATCCAAGGCGAAGGCGAAGCGAAAAACCAAACAGTGCAAGAGCGCCACTTGCAGGAAGCGACAGAAGCGACGTGGAAAAGCGAAGCGGTCGGCGAGGAGGAGCAGGCGATGAGGAACAGAGTCCTAGCCGTGATCCTCGGCGGCGTGTGCATTCTGCCGAGTCTGCCGGCGGCTGGTGCGCTGGCGGTCCCGAGTTCGCACCCGTTTGAAATCGTGCCGGGAAGCTTCAGGATGGTGCCCTCGACGCTGCAGGCCGGCGGGCACGAGGATCTGACGACCGAATTCGACTTCGCGCACAATGCAGCCGGCCAGACGTTTAACGATCTGCGCACGGTGATCGTGAAGCTCCCCGCTGGGTTCGACGCGAACAACACTGCGGTGCAGACGTGCAAGCAGTCGCAGCTGAACGGCCCTCAGGGCGGTGTGGCCGAATGTCCGCATGGCAGCCAGGTTGGCATCATCACGCTCGACCTCAACCTGTCGGGGACCGTGAATCGGGTCAGTTTTCCGGTGTTCAACATGGAAGTATCGAGCTACGGCACGAGCGCGGAGCTCGGGTTTCACATCGCGATCCTCACGCAGACGATGCCGGTAAGCGTTCGCCTCGGGGACCTCGGGCTGACCGTGACGACTCCGAACGTCGAAAAAATAGCGGAAGCGCACGCGATCTCGGCGACGATCTGGGGAGTACCGGCGGCTGCAAGCCACGACAAAGAACGCGGCATCGAGTGCGAACAGATCGGGACACCGGCGGAAACGTGCGAACCGGCGTTCAACGAAACCGGCACATATGATGGTTCGATTCCGGCAGGTATCCAGGCGAAGCCGTTTTTGAGTATGCCGACGAGCTGCACGGGTGCTCCGATGGTCGCGGAAGTGGAAGCGGATTCGTGGGAGGAACCGGACCACAGGGTCACTGCTACCAGCGACATCGGCCCGATCGTGGGCTGCGAACGCGTGCCGTTCGAGCCGTCGATCGAAGTGCAGCCGACGACGCGCTCGGCGGAATCCCCGAGCGGGTTGGATGTCTCGCTGGTCGTGCCGCAGCGGTGGAGCGAACCACTGGTCCCCGCGACCTCGAACCTCGAGGGTACGAAGGTGACGTTGCCGGTGGGGTTCACGGTCAACCCCTCGGCGGGGTCGGGGCTTGTGGGGTGCACGTTGGGGGAGTACGAAGCGGAAACGTCGTCGTCGCTGCCGGGTGAAGGGGGCTGCCCGGAGGAAGCAAAGATCGGCTCGATCGAAATCGAAACACCGGTTCTTGAAGAAGAGATCGATGGGTCTGTGTATATCGCGACGCCCTATGACAACCCTTTCCCGGAAGCTGGGCACCCCGGTGGTTCGCTGCTCGCGTTGTACATCGTCGCGAAGGACCCGGGGCGGGGGATCTTGATCAAGGTCGCGGGTCGGATCGAAGCGAACCCGGTGACGGGGCAGCTCGTGACGACGTTCTACGGCACTCCGCAGCAGCCCTTTGAACGGTTCACGTTGAAGTTCCGCCCCGGTGCGACCGCGCCGCTGGCGAGTCCCCCGACGTGCGGGGCGTACACCACGCTGGGCGAACTGACGCCGTGGTCGGCGCCGCTTGAACCGCGGTTCGTGAGCAGCTCGTTTGAAATCACGAGTGGCGTGCACGAAGGGGCGTGCCCGGCGGGTGGGGTGCCGCCGTTCCATCCGTATGTGATCTCGGGCACCGAGAACAACGACGCGAGCTCCTACAGCCAGTTCTATTTGCGGATCGTTCGTCAGGACGGCGAACAGGAGCTCACGCGCTTTACGACGGTGCTGCCGCCGGGGTTGACGGGGAACCTGTCGGGGATCCCGTTCTGCCCGGACGCCGACATCGAAGCCGCGCGGGGGGTGACTGGCCAGCAGGAGATCGAAGACCCCTCGTGCCCGCAGGCGTCGGAAATCGGGCATACGCTCGTCGGTGCGGGGGTCGGCCCGGTGGAAGCGCAGACCCCCGGCCGGATCTACCTCGCGGGTCCCTACCACGGCTCGGCGCTGTCGATCGTCTCGATCACGAGTGCGAAGGTCGGCCCGTTCGACCTCGGCACGGTCGTGATCCGCTTCGCACTGCGGATCAACCCGACCACGGCGCAGGTCGAAGTGAGCGCGAATGGGTCAGACCCGATCCCGCACATCATCGATGGGATCGTCGTGCACGTGCGTGACATCCGGGTGTACATGAACCGCGAAAAGTTCATCATCAACCCCACGAACTGCAGCCCGATGCAGATCACCGAGACGATCACCGGCGCGGGCGCGGACCCCTCGAACCCCGCCGATCAGACGCCAGTCACCGCGACCGCGCCGTTCGAGGCGGCGGACTGCTCGAGCCTCACGTTCAAACCGGGGTTCAAGGTCTCGACCACGGGGCACACGAGCAAAGCTAACGGGGCGGGCCTCACCGTCAAGCTGACCGTGCCCAGTGCGCTTGGTACACAGGCGAACATCGCCCGCGTCAAAGTCGAACTCCCGAAGGCGCTGCCCTCGCGGTTGACGACGCTACGCAAGGCGTGCCTGGCGAAGACGTTCGAAGCGAACCCCGCCGACTGCCCGGCAGACTCGATCGTCGGGCACGCGACCGCCGACACGCCGATCGTCCCCGAACCGCTGAGCGGCCCCGCGTACTTCGTCTCCCACGGCGGCGAAGCGTTCCCGAGCCTGATCATCGTGCTGCAGGGCTACGGCATCACCGTCGATCTCGTCGGCTCGACGTTCATCAACGAAAAGACCGGGATCACCAGCAGCACGTTCAAGACCGTCCCCGACGTTCCCGTCGGCGCGTTCGAATTGACATTGCCGCAGGGCCCGTTCTCAGCGCTCGCCGCGAACCGCAACCTCTGCGCCGGCAAGGGCCTCACGATGCCGACCGAATTCCTGGCGCAGAACGGGGACCTGATCCGTCAGAGTACGAAGATCCAGGTCACGGGCTGCCCGAAGCACAAGGCGAAGGTCAAGCGGGCATCCAGGAAGAGGAAGGTGAAGAAGGCCGGGGGGAGGGGCAAGCCCAGAAGGAAGTAGCAGGCGAACTCGCAGTGGATTATCGCGCGGTAGGCTCATGAGACACGGCGATCGACGTAGCATCATCTGCGCTACATTTCCGTGGTGTCCAGGTCTCTGCACGTCCGCCTCGATGACAGCAGCGTCGCCGCGCTCGATGTTGTGCGCGCGGGCGGTATGTCCGACTCCGAAGCCGTGCGCACCGCCCTGCGCGAGGCCGCCGTCCGCCGCCGCGCTCGCTCCGCGATCCGCGAAGAGGTCCGCAGCGTCGCGGCCGATGAGGGCGACCGCGAGGAGATGCGGATTGTCTGCGAGCAGATGGCGGGGCTCGCGCCCACGCCGCCCGACTGAGGTTTGGGGCCACCTTCCGGCCGACGATCCGGCTCGACGAACGGGCTGACGCGGGTCATTCGGCACCGAATTTCCGGCGCGGGATGCTAGCTCTCCCGGGTGGCCCCGCCTGCCACCCGCTCCCTGAGTGTGCCGTCCGGGAGGAGCCAGCAGTGTTCAAGTGCACTGATGGCCCCCAGACGTTCGTAGTCACGGTCGTAGTGCACGAGGGGTACGCCAGCTGCCTCGGCGGTGACGCCAATCAGGAGATCGGCGGGCGGGACGCGGCGGTGGTCCCCGTTGGCGGCGAGCAGTAGTTGCAACTCCCGTGCACGACGCCACAGCTTGGTTGGCATCGGCACTGACGGGAACGCGTCGAGTCGCTCGGCCACCTCGCGCGCCCGGGACTCGTTCGGAGTCAGTCGAGTGAGCTCCATCACAACTAGGTCACAGACGAGCACGCGACCGGCCGCTACCTGTGCATTGAACCATTGCGCGAGCTGGGGGAAGCGCCGGTCTCGCGCCCATGTCCAAACTCCGGTGTCGAGCATGGTGGGACGATCGAGAGCGGCGGGCTCGATTGGACGGTCCTCAGGCTTTGGGCTCAGCGAACCGCTCCTGCCGGCCGGCCTCCACCTCGTCGGGGGTGCCATCGATATCGCGGGTGATGTCGAAGCTCGCCAACGCACGCTGTCTCCCTACCGCGAGAAGGGCGGCGTTGACCGTCGCGCTGAGAGTTTTGGTACCCAGCTCCTCGCGCGCGAGACCCAATGCATATTGATCGATGTCAACGGTGGTGCGTGTCATTTACATCACTGTAGCGCATCACGCGACAGCCGCGTTTGGCGGCGCCGTAGAGCACTCGCCGAGGGTGATCGTCGTCGTGGCCTGCTGATCGGCGGGGACCTGGGCGAGGCGGCGGATCGGGTGCAGCGGAGGGTCGCGGTTCGCGGTTAGCGAACTATAGTGTTCGCATGTCCGTCAAATCGACTGTTCTGTCAGCGTCGACCAACCCGTTTATCCACGCGCGGGCACTCGTCCCAGAGGAGAGCATCCGTCGCGTCGAGGGCGAGCGCCTGCTCGAGCTGGCAGCCGGCGGGCACAATGCCGTGCTCCATGCGCCGCGGCGATTTGGCAAGACGACCCTCCTCAAGCAGGTACCGCCTCGGCCGCGCCAAGCGCCGCCTCTGAGCGAGCCCTGACGCTGCCTGCGCGCGGCGGTCCGACGCCTGGGGCTTGACAAGTGCGTTGGCTTGTGTGTATGCTTCTGTTTGTCTTGGCAACCGTAGGTGGTTGCCGGCAAACATAGAGTCGGGTTGGGGTCTACCCCCTGTGGTCGACCTCTTCAAGCGCAAACTTTGTGCGCAGAGGGTTAGGGCGAGGGATTCGGGTCTTCGATGAGGGAGCTTGTTCAGCGTGGTTAGTGGGAGAAAAACCGTGTCGGAGGTGTGCGCAGCTCATCTGGGGCCTGTACCTAGATGCGTCAGCAGCCTGACGCATCTCTCTCTCTCTCTCTCTCTCTTGGCCTCTAGGGGCATCAGCTAGCTTCCGCTGTTCGGCGCCTCGGCGCCGCCTTGGGTCCCCGCTCGCGGGGGCGGGGGGTCGCTCGGGTTCGTTGTGGGCGTGTTGGGGGGCGGTGTAGGTGGCCGCGGCGGGTACAAAGCCGCGGGTCGGACGGGCGTTGCGGCGCTCCGTGCGCGAGCGTCAGCGTCCTGCGCGGATTCCCTCGCGGGGGGGCCTGTCGGAGGGGCAGATCGTGGAGATTCAGCGCTCGCGTCTGTTGGCGGGTGCGGTCGATGCGATCGAGGAGTTCGGGTATGCGCAAACGACGGTCGCGCAGATCACCTCGCGGGCGCGGGTTTCGCGGCGCACGTTCTATGAGATGTTCGATAACCGCGAGGCGTGCCTGGCGGAGCTGATCGAGAACGTCCTCGCCTTGATCGAGGGCGACCTCGCGCACGCCGGTCTCGAGGGGTGTGCGTGGCGCGAGCGGGTGCGCGGCGGGCTATGGACGATCCTTGCATTCTTCGACCGCGAGCCGGCGCTCGCGCGGGTCTGTGTGGTGCACTCCCAGCAGGGCGGGCCGGGGGTGCTCGCGCGCCGCGAGGAGATCCTGGGGCGTCTGGCCGGCGTGCTGGACGAGGGTCGTGGTGAAAGCGCGCGGGGGAGCGATTGCACGCCGTTGACCGCGGAGGGGCTTGTGGGCGCCGCGTTTGGGATCGTCTACGCGCGCTTGGTGCGCGGCGAGCGCAGGCCGCTGACCGAGTTGACGGGTGAGTTAATGGGGATGATCGTGTTGCCCTATCTCGGTCCGGCGGTTGCGCGTCGTGAGCAGGTCCGCCCGGTGCCGGTGGCGGAGCGGTTCGGGCGACGCTCGTCGGGGCTGCTGTCGGTGCACCGCGATCCGTTGCAGGAGGTCCCGATGCGCCTCACATACCGCACCGCGCGGGTGTTGGAGTGCGTCGCGTCGCAGTCGGGGATCAGCAACCGTGCGGTCGCGGATCGGGCGGGGGTGTCCGATCAGGGTCAGATTTCGAAGCTGTTGGCGCGTTTGGAGCGCCTGGGGCTCGTCGCCAATGGCAGCGTGGGGCATACCCGGGGTGAGGCGAACGCGTGGGCGCTGACCGCGCTCGGCCGTGAGGTCGCGCAACGGTTGGGCTCCAGCGCGGGCAGCGAGAAAGCGGTGGCGTGATGCACGCACTCACCTCGCAACCGATCTTCAGCGTCGGAGCGCGATCTGCGTGATACGTGCCCGGGCATTCCCATCTTGCATAACGCGGCCGAATGGTGTCGGCCAGTCTATGAAATCTGCGTGCGTAGCGCTGGGCGCCAGCACGCTCGACTCCGCGGAGGAGAGATAACCGATGTTCCGAGCGATACGTAGGCACTTGACACCCAGCACGCTGATGGCTTTCGTGGCGCTCGTCTTTGCGCTCACAGGGGGTGCGTTCGCGGCAACCGGTGGAGGTGGAGGTGGTGCTGGTAGGAGCGGTGGCGGTGGCTCCTCCTCTGGGGCGGTGGCCGCTGCGTCGAAGGTCAAGTCCAAGGGCAAGGCCGGTCCGCGTGGCCCCGCCGGTCCGAGGGGCGCGGTGGGCCCGGCGGGTCCCGTGGGTGCGGCTGGTCCGGCCGGTTCCGTTGGTTCTCAGGGTCCTCAGGGTCCTCAGGGTCCTGTGGGTGGCAATGGCTCCAACGGTGAACCTGGTGCTCCGGGTGCGAGTGTGGCGAGCAAAGCGTTCGTTGGCGTGAGAGAAAAATGCAAGGAAGGCGGTAGCGAATTCACGGTGGGTAGCACGCATACGTATGCGTGTAACGGCGAAAAGGGTGTGATTCACCCGGGTGAAACGCTTCCGGCCGGTGCGAGTGAGACGGGCGAGTGGTCGACGATCTACACTGCGAGTGCCGCCAAACAGCCTATGACGTCCGCGATCTCGTTTCCGATCCCGCTGAGCGCGGCCCCGGAAGCGCACTACATCGGCACCAATGAAGAACTCGCCGGCCAGAAAAATGAATCGCCAGCGATCAAAGACGCAAAGTGCAGCGGCAACGTCGAAGCGCCGCAGGCGGAGTCGGGTAACATGTGCGTGTTCGCTGGGGCAGAATTCCGCGCCTCGGAATATTTGTTCGAGGGAACTGTTCCAACCGAACATCTGTTTTTCACGACATCTCAAGGGACGGTCGTGGGTGTCGATTCGACCGAAGCGGGCGAAGTGACCTCGGCAGGTACATGGGTGGTAACCGGGTAAAGGGCGGGTCTTTAGTGAGACCGGTGAGACCGGTCTATCCACAGGTGGTTTCGCCCGAACGGGTTTGGTTTGAGAGTGCAACGTAAACAGGTGACGAGGGAGAGATGAGGCTGATGAGCGTTCATAGATTGGTGCTGGGTCGCCTTACCCCCTCGCTGTGCGTGCTCGCGGCCGGGCTGTGCTTGAGCGCTCCGGCGCTCGCGAAGAAGGTCCACATCTACAAGGCCTCGTTTGGTAGCGCGGGCGCGGGTACGGAACAGTTCAATGCGCCGGGCGCGCTCGCGGTGAACGATGCGACACACGACGTGTACGTCGTGGATGGGGGTAACAATCGTGTGCAGGAGTTCACCGCGGTGGGTGTCTTCATCGGCCAGTTCAATGGCAGCGGCACGTTCCTGAACGAAGGTGTCACCAAAGCGCCCGCGCCGTTGCTCAAACCGGGGCAGATCGCCGTCGATAACGACCCCGCGAGTCCTTCTTACGAAGATGTATATGTCGTAGACCGCAGTCACGGTGTGATCGACAAGTTCAACCCCACAGGGGAATACATCGGCCAAATCACGGGCGCCTCCACGCCAGGTGGTCTCTTTGAACCACCTGGCTCGGAAGCTTGGCGTGCCATACGGGGCGTCGCCGTCGACCCGGCCGGAACGGTTTGGGTCACAACACAGGGAGGCCCTATCTACAGCTTGACTAACGCGGTTGAAAATAAGTACTCCTCAGAACGCTCTACGGTCTACGGCGGCGCGGAAGAAAACCTCGGGGTAGATGGCGAAGACAACCTCTACTTCAATGACGGTGGCGGGGAATTTGCGAAGGTCAATAGCACCGGGGTCAAGCTGAGTAACCCGTTCTGTGGCGATTTGAATGCATTTTGGGTTGCGGTGGATCCGGCCGGGCGGGAGGTCTACCTCGACAGTCGCCGAGGGATCGAAGCGTGTAGTTTGAGCGGCGAATCGATCGAGAGCTTCGGCGCCGGGCATCTGACATCCAGTACCGGCGTAGCGGTCGATTCGAGCAACGGCACAGTCTTTGCTAGTGCCGCAGAACAAAACGATGTCGCGATCTTCGAAGCGATCCTGCTTCCAAGCGTCGTAGTAACCGCGCCGGTTGAACAGCAGCCGCGCAGCGTGACGCTGACGGGGACCGTGAATCCGGAAGGCAAACCGGTCACGTCATGCGTGTTCGAATACGCCACTGCGGAGGAATTCGAAGCGAGCAAGACCTATGCGCACAGCGAGCCTTGCGCGCCCGGGAATCTTGGGTCGGGTGGCAGTCCGGTGGCGGTCGGCGCGCACTTGGAAGGCCTTGCGCCGCAAACGACCTACGACTACCGGCTGTCCGCGGAAAACCTCGCGAACATCGCTAGCTCCACCGCCAACCAGGAGCTGTTCACCGGTCCGCGGCTCGGGGGGCAGTTCGTGACCGAAGTCGCCGCGAGCAGCGTGACGTTGCAGGATTCGGTCGACCCCAACGGCGCCGACACCCACTACTACATCGAATACGGTCCGACCGAAGCCTACGGCTCCTTCGCGCCGCTCGAACCCCCTGGCACTGACATAGGCGCTGCCAATGGTGCGCAGAGTCTACGCATGCACCTGCAGACCCTCGCGGCGAGCACGACCTACCACTTCCGCTTCGTGACCCTCCAGGCTGGCGAAGTGTTCACCGAGCCCGATCGCCTCTTCACGACCCAGGCCGCGGGCGTGACGGCAGCGCTACCGGACGGGCGGGCATGGGAACTCGTATCGCCCGTGAACAAGGGTGGCGCCCTGTTCGAACTCCAAGAAGAGGGTGGGCAGGTTCAGGCCGCGAGCGACGGCAGCGGCATCACCTACGTCACGAAAGGTCCCAGCGCGGGGGAAGATCCCGTCGGTAACAGCAACCAGTACTCGCAGGTCCTTTCGAGGCGTGGTCCCGGGGGCTGGCACTCCGTCGATCTGACGCTTCCCGGTCGTCTTCCCGAAAACGAAGAGCCGGCAGAAGTTCTGTTTGGGGCCAAGTTTGAATATCACTTGTTCTCACCCGATTTGTCGCTTGCGGCCGTCGAGCCGCAGTCGGCTGGAACACCGTTGCTGTCGCCGGAAGCTACAGAACGCACTTTATATTTGCGTGATATCACGGCTGGGAAGTTTCTGCCGCTTGTGGATCCCGGGGATGTGCCGCCTGAAAAGAGGGTCGAAGAACCAGACTTCAACGGTGTGCAAACCACGGAATGGGATATGCATTTTCTTGCGGCGACTCCTGATCTCAAGCATGTCGTGTTCTACACGCCGATGGCTTTGAGACCGGAAGCGATCCAAGATGAAACCATAAAGAATCATACCCCGGGGGCTAGCGTCCAGCATAATTTGTATGAGTGGGGCGCCGGGGAGTTGGGGCTCGTGAATATTCTCCCGAATGAAGAAGTTGCGCACGGTCGCCCCTCGCAGGGTGTGCCTCTTGTGAGGCTCGCCGGTACGACCGATGCTGCGGGTCTTCCGCGCGGGAATGTTCAGCGCGCTGTGTCTGATGACGGGCGGCGTGTGGCTTGGACCTGGGGTGAACCATATGGTGGCGCGGGACGGCTCGCGGCATATAGGGGTTTGTTTGTGCGTGACATGGTTGAAGGCAGGACCGTGCGTGTGGGTGGTGCGAGCGCCGCGTATCAGACGATGAACAGCGACGGGTCGAAGATCTTCTTCTTGGAAAATGGTGATTTGTATGTGTGCGACTTCGATGCTGGGACCACGACCGATTTGACAGGTGGCGCCAGCGCCGGCGTGCAGGAACTGGTGTCCAATGTGAGTGAAGATGGGTCTTACGTTTACTTTGTGGCCAAGGGTGTCCTGGCGCCCGGTGGTATGAGCGGCGAAAATAACCTGTACCTGTTGCACGACAGCGGCGAAGAACACTGGACGACGACATTCATCGCAGCGTTGTCGCCGGAGGATAGCCCAGATTGGTACGCTCAAATTTTTAGCGCGCCGTTTCTGGCGCAGGTGACGTCGCGGGTGTCGCCCGATGGTCGTTTTCTTACGTTCATGTCTGACCGGTCGTTGACGGGGTATGACAATATCGACGCGGTCAGTGGCCAGCGCGACGAGGAGGTCTACCTCTACGACGCGTTGGCCGGCAAGCTCGTGTGTGCATCGTGTGACCCGACAGGCGCACGGGCTGCGGGCGTGCTCGACAGTACAAATGAACTACTGGTTGACCGTCAGGGGGCGTGGGCGCCGCAAGACTCGAACGAAGGAGATCCGAAGTTCGATCACTGGTTGGCGGGTAGTACCCCCGGCTGGGATAATTTGGGTCAGAATTCCGCAACTTATCAGCCACGGTCTTTGTCTGACGATGGGCGTTTGTTCTTCGACAGTCCTGTGGGGTTGGTGCCACAGGATACGAATGGGTTAGAGGACGTCTACGAGTATGAGCCGGAAGGTGTCGGTGGCTGCTCGAGTCAGACTTCTTCGGCGATGGAGGTATATGTCGGTGAGCTGGCAGGTAGCCCGGAGGGTGGCTGTGTTGGTTTGATTTCGTCGGGGACGTCGAGCTCGGAATCGGCGTTTTATGACGCCAGCGAAAACGGGGACGATGTGTTCTTCGATACGACGGCGAGCCTTTCCGGGGAAGACGTCGATAAGGCCTATGACTTGTATGACGCGCATGTCTGCAGTGGTGCGGTGCCGTGCAGGACGGTGCCTGTGTCGCCGCCGCCGTGCTCTTCGGGTGACTCGTGTAAGGCTGCGCCGTCCCCT
Source organism: uncultured Solirubrobacterales bacterium (assembly GCA_963747875.1). GTDB lineage: Bacteria > Actinomycetota > Thermoleophilia > Solirubrobacterales > Solirubrobacteraceae > Palsa-744. Next base: position 1,281,365 of record CAVVGU010000001.1, on the reverse strand, counting down.
CAACCGGAGATCTTTGGTTCCCCGCCGAGCGCGACGTTCAACGGCGCGGGCAACATCGCGCCCACGACGGTTGCAGCTGGGAAGGTCGCGAAGAAGGCGCTCAAGAAATGCCCCAGGACCAAGCGGCTCGTCCGGGGGAAATGCCTCAAGCGAGCAAAGCAAAAGACGAGGAAACCCAGCGATCACCGGAGGACAGGAGCATGAGGCGCGAAATCCGTCGAACTTCCGGGGCCGGTGTGGTCCTCGCCGTGGGATTGGCGATCCTCGCCTGCTGCGCGTCGTCGGCCGTGGCCGCTGAGCCGTGGTGGCATGTGAATACGATCTCAGCACCCGCGAGTCACCCAGGAGGCGAAGGACGACTCGTGCTGGAAGTCAGCAACCTGGGCGACGCGCCGGTCGATGGGTTTCAAAGTCCCGTCACGATCGTAGACCATCTACCCACAGGAGTCATCCCGACGCACGTGTATGGCGAAGGCGGCGGCAGCGAAACGGTCGGGATCAGCCATACTGGCGTTGCGTCGCTGATGCATTGCGGGATCGCGTCGCAGACGGTGACGTGCACGTATGCCGGGCCGCTGTTCGCCTACGAACGCTTCATGATCGCGATCACGGTGCAAGTCGCACCCCCGGCCGGCACCGGCATGAGCGAAGTCTCTGTCTCGGGCGGCGGGGCGCCGCCGGTTGTGTGGCGGCGTGCGTTGAAGCTCGGCGAAGCCCCTGGCGTGTTCGGAGCCGAAGACTACGAACTCTCCCCCGAAGAAGAAGGCGGCACTCCTGACACCCAGGCTGGCTCGCACCCTTTTCAGCTGACATCGACGCTGACGTTCACTGCGAAGGCTGCCCCGGTTTATAACTACTACTTCAATGAAACACTGCCCGAAGTGCAGCCCGTGCAGCTCACGAAGGACCTGCGCTTCAACCTGCCCCCCGGGCTCGTGGGTAACCCCACGCCGCTGCCGAAGTGCCCCCTATCGGTATTCCTGAACGGTAAAGCGCGGTGCCCTGCTGACACGGACGTGGGCGTAGCAACACCGATCGTGACCAGCCCGGGCATCGACTCTCGTGTGCCCTACGCGTTGGCGACGGGGCTGTATAGTCTCGAACCTGCCGTGGGGGAGCCGGCGCGCTTTGGGTTCCTTACTCCGATCGGGGCGATCATCCTCGACACTTCGGTCAAAACAGGCGGTGACTACGGCGTCGTCGTGACCGTGCCCGACATCCCGGATAGCCTGGGGTTCATCGGTTCGCAGGTCACGTTTTGGGGTGTCCCCGCGGACGCGCGGCATGATACCTCCCGCGGTGAATGCCTCGATGAGTTCGAAGGTAACACCAGCCAGGTCAAGCGGTGGGAATTCGCTTGTCCGGTGCAGGAAACACCGCAGCCGTTCGTGATCATGCCGACGTCTTGCACCGGCCCATGGCAGACAAGCGTCGAAGGGGACCCATGGTCGGAAATCGGGCAGTTCAGCACACCCCTGGCATACACGTTCTCCGGGCCCGAAGGCGAACCGTTCGGCGAGGACGGCTGCAACAAGTTGAGCTTTGAACCGTCGATCAAGGTCGCACCCGACGGGTCGAACGCGAGCACCCCGAGCGGCCTGACGGTCGATGTTCACGTCGACCAGCAGGCGAGCCTGAACCCAACGGGTCTGGCGGAGTCCGCGGTCAAGGACACGACGGTGACGCTGCCGGCGGGTGTCGGGTTGAACCCGGCGGGCGCGGACGGCCTCTCGGCGTGTGGGGAGAGCGAAGTCGCGTTGCAGAGCCCCGCTGAACAGACCTGCCCTGAATCGGCGAAGATCGGGACGGTCGAAATCCACACCCCGCTGCTACCGAACCCCCTTGTTGGTGCGGCGTATCTCGCGGCGCAGAACGCCAACCCGTTCGGTAGCCTGATCGCGCTCTACATCGTGGTACGCGACCCCGTCTCGGGGGTCCTCGTCAAGCTCGCGGGCCAGGTCACCCCGGACCCTGTGACGGGCCAGCTCGTCGCGACGTTCAAGGAAACGCCGCAGCTGCCCTTCGAAGACTTGACGCTGCACTTCTTCGGTGGGTCGCGTGCGCCGCTGGGAACGCCGGCCTCGTGCGGGACCTACACCACGACGGCTTCGATCGCGCCGTGGTCGGGTGGCGCGCCGGTGCAGCCCTCCTCGGAGTTCCAGGTCACCAGCGGCCCCAATGGGAGCCCCTGTGCGAGCCCGCTGCCGTTCGCGCCGTCTTTGACGGCGGGCAGCCTGAACATTCAGGCTGGGGCGTTTACGCCGTTTACGACGACGTTCTCGCGTGAAGACGGCGAGCAGAACCTCCAGTCGATCCAGCTGCACATGCCGCCCGGTCTGCTCGGGACCCTCTCCACTGTGAAGCTCTGCGGGGAACCGCAGGCCGACCAGGGTACCTGCGGCGCGGAAAGCCTGATCGGGGAAACAACGGTCAGCGTCGGCCTGGGCGGGGACCCCTATACCGTGCAGGGCGGCAAGGTCTACATCACCGGCCCGTTCAACGGCAGCGGCCCGTGCAGCCCGGGGAGCCCCGGGTGCGCACCGTACGGTCTATCGATCGTGAACCCCGCGAAGGCCGGCCCGTTTGACCTGGAGCGCGACACCTCTAACCCCGCGGGCGAGCCGGCGTGTGACTGCATCGTCGTGCGCGCGAAGATCGAAGTGGACCCGCTCACCGCCGCGCTGACGATCACGACAGACCCCTCGGGGCAGTACGCGATCCCGCACATCCTCGACGGCATCCCGTTGCAGATCAAGCACGTCAACGTGAACATCAACCGGCCGGACTTCACGTTCAACCCGACCAACTGCAACAAGCTCGCGATCACCGGCACCCTCGGTAGCAGCGAAGGCGCGAGCTCGGCACTGTCGGTACCCCTACAGGTCACCAACTGCGCGGTGCTCGCTTTCAAGCCGAAACTCACAGCATCGACCACAGGCAAAGCCACCAGGGCGGCTGGTGCGAGTCTGACCGTCAAGCTCGGCTACCAGGCCGGTCCCTACGATGCGAACATCGCGCGCGTCAAAGTCGAACTACCGAAGGCGCTGCCATCGCGGCTGACGACCCTGCAGAAGGCGTGCAGGGCGGAAACATTTGAAGCGAACCCCGCCGGCTGCCCCTCCGCGTCGATCGTCGGCCACGCGACCGCGACTACCCCCGTGATCCCCGTCCCGTTGACCGGGCCGGCGTATTTCGTCTCCCACGGCGGCGAAGCGTTCCCGAGCCTCATCATCGTGCTGGAGGGCTACGGTGCGACCGTGCACCTCGTTGGCTCTACCTTCATCAACGAAAGGACCGGGATCACCAGCAGCACCTTCAAGGCCGTCCCCGACGTCCCCGTCGGCACCTTCGAACTCTCCCTCCCCACCGGCCCCTACTCAGCGCTCGCGGCCAACCGCAATCTCTGCAAGACGAGCCTCGCGATGCCCACTGAATTCGTCGCCCAAAACGGCGCCGAAATCCACACCAACACCAAGATCGCCGTCACCGGCTGCCCCAAACACAAGACCAAGGCCAACCACACTGGCAGAAGGCACTCCGGGCGAGTCAGTCGCTCGCTGCCGCGTTTGGCGGCGCCGTAGAGTAGCTCGCCGAGGGTGATCGTGGTCGTGGTCTGTTGATCGGCGGGGTGCTACATTGTCTGCGGTGTCCAGGTCTTTGCGCGTCCGCCTCGATGACGGCACAGTCGCCGCGCTCGATGAAGAGATCCGCAGCATCGCGGCGGATGACGCCGATCGCGAAGAGATGCGGATCATTCGAGATCAGACGGCGGAGCTCGCATCCGCACTGCTCGACTGAGGTGTGGGACGCCTCACCTCCTCCTTCTACTGGGGCTTTGACGTGTCTTGGCGGCGATGAACGCGTAGGCGCCATGGAGGCTCCGTTTCGCCTGATGGGCGTGGTGAACGTGACGCCCGATTCGTTCTCCGACGGGGGGCTGTTCCTCGACCCGGGGGCCGCCGTCGGGCATGGCCTCGAGCTCGTGGGGGAGGGGGCCGACATCGTCGACGTCGGGGGGGAGTCCACCCGCCCGGGCGCGCAGCCCGTGTCCGCGGCCGAGGAGCTGCGGCGGGTGCTGCCCGTCGTGGAGGGGCTGGCCGCGGCCTTGCGCTCCCACCCCCGTGCCCCGGCGGAGTCCGGTGGAGACCCCATCACTGTCTCAATCGACACATCCAAGGCGTTCGTGGCCCGCGCCGCGCTCGATGCGGGCGCGACGCTCGTCAACGACGTCACCGCGCTGCGCGGCGACCCCGAGATGGCCTCGGTCGTGGCGCACAGCGGGGCGGAGTGCTGCCTGATGCACATGCTCGGCGAGCCCCGCACGATGCAGCGCGAACCGCGCTACGGGGACGTCGTGGCTGAGGTCAAGGCCTTCCTGGAGGAGCGCCTGGCGTTCGCGGTCGCGGAGGGAGTCGCGGAGGAGCGCATCCTGCTCGACCCCGGGATCGGGTTTGGCAAGACCCTCGAGCACAACCTGCAGCTGCTGCGCCGCCTCGGGGAGCTGGCCGCGCTCGGGCGCCCGCTCGTCGTCGGGACCTCGCGCAAGAGCTTCATCGGGCGGATCCTGGCGGACGCCGAGAGGGCACGTGGTGCCGGTGCCTCCGGCACGGGGGCCGACATGGGGCGGTCGGACCGGCCGCCCGCGGCGGGAGAGCCGGTTGACGCAGCGCAGCGGCTGCCCGGCACGCTGGCCACCTGTGTGCTCGCTTACGAGCGCGGGGCGCGGGTGCTGCGCGTGCACGACGTCGCCCCGACGCGCGCGGCGCTGGCGGTGGCAGTTGCCACTTTGGGCGCGCCCTGACGCCGTCATACGCGGTCGCCAAAACACATAGGGCTTGACAAGTGCGTTGGCTTGTGTGTATGCTCCTGTTTGTCTTGGCAACCGTAGGTGGTTACCGGCAAACATAGAGTCGGGTTGGGGTCTACCCCCTGTGGTCGACCTCGAAGGCGCTTTTTCTAAGCGCAGAGGGTTAGGGAGAGGGGCCTCGGGTCTCAATGAGGGAGCTTGTTTAGCGTGGTTAGAGGGAGAAAAACCGTGTCGGAGGTGTGCGCAGCTCATCTGGGGCCTGTACCTAGATGCGTCAGCAGCCTGACGCATCTCTCTCTCTCTCTCTCTCTCTTGTGCCCTAAGGGCATCAGCTAGCTTCCGCAGTTCGGCGCCTCGGCGCCGCCTGGAGTCCCCGCTCGCGGGGGCGGGGCAGCCCGCGGGCTTGCGGTGGGCGTATTGGGGGGCGGTGTAGGTGGCCGCGTCGGGTACGCAGCCTCGGGTGAGGCGGAAGCTGCGGCGATCTGTGCGCGAACGGCAGCGGCCGGCGCGGATTCCCTCGCGGGGCGGGTTGTCGGAGGGGCAGATCGTGGAGATTCAGCGCTCGCGGCTGTTGGCGGGTGCGGTGGATGCGATCGAGGAGTTCGGGTATGCGCAGACGACGGTCGCGCAGATCACTGCGCGTGCGCGTGTTTCGCGGCGCACGTTCTATGAGATGTTCGAGAACCGTGAGGCGTGCCTGACGGCGCTGGTCGAGAACGTCCTCGCCGTGATCGAGTACGAGATAGCCGGCGCGGGCCTCGGTGGGTTGGGGTGGCGGGAGCGTGTTCGCGGTGGGCTGTGGGCGATCCTTGCGTTCTTCGATCGTGAGCCGGCGCTCGCGCGGGTCTGCGTGGTGCATTCACAGCAGGGCGGCCCGGCGGTGCTCGCGCGGCGTGAGCAGATAATGGCGCGCCTCGCGGCTGTCCTGGATGAGGGCCGTGGTGAGAGCGCGCGGGCCGCTGACTGCACGCCGCTAACGGCGGAGGGTCTGGTCGGCGCGGCGTTGGGGATCGTCCATGCGCGCCTGGTGCGTGAGGAGCGCCGGGCACTTACCGAGCTGACGGGTGAGTTGATGGGCATGATCGTGCTGCCCTACCTAGGTCCGGCGGTCGCCCGTCGGGAGCAGACCCGTGCGGTGCGTGTTCCCGAGCGGGCTGCGCCGCGCAGGCATCCGGGGTTGTTGTCGGTGAACCGCGACCCGCTGCAGGAAGTCCCCATGCGCTTGACGTATCGCACCGCGCGGGTGTTGGAGTGCGTTGCGGCGCAGTCGGGGATCAGCAACCGTGTAGTCGCGGAGCGCGCGGGGGTCTCCGATCAGGGGCAGATTTCGAAGCTGTTGGCGCGCCTCGAGCGCCTGGGGCTCGTCGTGAATGGGAGCGAGGGGCATACCCGGGGCGAGGCGAACGCATGGGCGCTGACGGAGCTCGGCCGTGAGGTCGCGCAGCGGTTGAGCTCCGGCGCGGACAGCGAGAAAGCGGTGGCGTGATGCGTGCTCTTGCCCCGCGACCCGATCTTCAGCGTCGTAGTGCGATCCGCGTGATGCGCCGGCAACCTGCGCCTCGGGTGCTCGCGCCCCCGACTCCAGTCCCGGTGCGCTTCTTGCAACGGCGCTTCGATCTTCACCACCTCGACAACAACGCGTGCGCGGCGCTGGCGCCGGCACGCTCGACTCCGCGGAGGAGAGATAACCGATGTTCCGAGCGATACGTAGGCACTTGACACCCAGCACGCTGATGGCCTTCGTGGCCCTCGTCTTTGCCCTCACCGGGGGCGCGTTCGCGGCAACCGGCGGGGCAGGAGGCGGAGGTGGTGTTGGTGGGAGCGGTGGCGGTGGCGGCGGTGGCTCCTCCGCTGGGACGGTGGCCGCAGCGTCGAAGGTCAAGTCCAAGGGCAAGGCCGGTCCGCGTGGCCCCGCCGGTCCGAGGGGCGCGGTGGGCCCGGCGGGTCCCGTTGGGGCGGCCGGTCCCGCAGGCCCGGCCGGTGCGCAGGGTCCTCAGGGTTCTCAGGGTCCTGCGGGTAGCAATGGCTCCAACGGTGAACCCGGTGCTCCGGGCGCGAGTGTGGCGAGCAAAGCGTTCGCCGGCACGAGAGAAAAATGCAAGGAAGGCGGTAGCGAATTCACGGTGGGTAGCACGCATACATATGCGTGTAACGGCGAAAAGGGTGTGATTCACCCGGGTGAAACGCTTCCGGCCGGTGCGAGTGAGACGGGCGAGTGGTCGACGATCTACACCGCGAGTGCTGCTAAACAGCCGATGACGTCCGCGATCTCGTTCCCGATCCCGCTGAGCGCAGCTCCGGAAGCGCACTACATCGGAGCCAATGAAGAATTGGCCGGGCAGGAAAACGAATCGCCGGCGATCAAAGAAAAAAAGTGCGGCGGCAACTTCGAAGCGCCGGAAGCGGCGTCGGGTAACCTGTGCGTGTTCTCGGAGCAGGAAAAAGACGCCTCGGAATATCTGTTTGAGGGGATCTTCCCCAGCGAACATCTGTTCTTTACCTCGGTTCGAGGTACGGTCGTGGGCGTCGATTCGATCGAAGCGGGCGAAGTGACCGCGCTTGGTTCATGGGTGGTAACCGGGTAAAGAGAGTTCTTAGTGAGATAGGGCGACACCAGTGAGTCCACAAGTGGTGTCGTCCAGGCGGACTCGGTTTGAGAATGCAAGGTAAACATGGGAGAGACGAGGGAGATGAGGCTGATGAGTGTTCGTAGACTGGTGTCGGGTCGCCTGATCCCCTCGCTGTGTGTGCTCGTGGCCGCCGGCTGCTCGAGCGCCCCGGCGCTCGCGAAGGAGGTCCACATCTACAAGACCTCGTTTGGTAGTGCAGGCGCGGGTACGAAACAGTTCAATGCGCCGGGCGCGCTCGCGGTGAACGATGCGACACACGACGTGTACGTCGTGGATGGGGGTAACAATCGTGTGCAGGAGTTCACCGCGGCGGGTGTCTTCATCGCGCAGTTCAATGGCAGCGGCACGTTCCTGAACGAAGGTGTCACCAAAGCGCCCGCGCCGTTGCTCAAACCGGGGCAGATCGCCATCGATAACGACCCCGCGAGTCCTTCTTACGAAGATGTATATGTCGTAGACCGCAGTCACGGTGTGATCGACAAGTTCAACCCCACAGGGGAATACATCGGCCAAATCACGGGCGCCTCCACGCCAGGTGGTCTCTTTGAACCACCTGGCTCGGAAGCTTCGAGTGCCATACAGGGCGTCGCCGTCGACCCGGCCGGAACGGTTTGGGTCACAACACAGGGAGGCCCTATCTACAGCTTTACTAACGCGGTTGAAAACAAATACGCGTCAGAACGCACTACGGTCTTTGGAGGCGCGGAAGAAGGCCTCGGGGTAGATGGTGAAGACAACCTCTACGTTAGGAATAGCGGCGTGACCTTTGGGAAGGTCAGTAGCGCAGGGGAAGTACTGAGTAGCCCGTTCTGTGGCGATACGCAAGCCTCCAGCGCGGCTGTCGATCCGGCCGGCCGGGAGGTCTATCTCAACAGCCGCGAAGCGATCGAAGCGTGTAGTTTGAGTGGCGAACCGATCGAGAACTTCGGCGCCGGGCATTTGACCTTCAGCACTGGTGTGGCGGTCGATTCGAGCGATGGTACGGTCTTTGCAAGCGACGAAGAAGACGACGATGTCGCGATCTTCGAAGGGGTTCTGCTTCCAAGCCTCGCGGTCACCGCACCGGTCGAACAGCAGCCGCGTAGCGTGACGCTGACGGGGACCGTGAATCCGGAAGGCAAACCGGTCACGTCATGTGTGTTCGAATACGCCACCGCGGAGGAATTCGAAGCGAGCAAGACCTATGCGCACAGCCTGCCTTGCGCGCCCGGGAATCTTGGGTCGGGTGGCAGTCCGGTGGCGGTCAGTGCGCACCTGGAAGGCCTTACGCCGCAAACGACCTACGATTATAGGCTGTCCGCGGAAAACCTCGCGAACATCGCCAGCTCCACCGCCAACCAGGAGCTGTTCACCGGTCCACGGCTTGGGGGGCAGTTCGTGACTGAAGTCGCGGCGAGCAGCGTGACGTTGCAGGATTCGGTCGACCCCAACGGCGCCGACACCCACTACTACATCGAATACGGTCCGACCGGGGCCTACGGCTCGTTCGCGCCGCTCGAACCCCCCGGCAAAGATCTCGGCGCCGCGGACGGCATGCAGAGTCTGCGTGTGCACCTGCAGACCCTCGCGGCGAGCACGAGCTACCACTACCGTTTCATCGCCGTTCAGTCTGGTGAGGTGTTCGCCGAACCCGACCGGCTCTTCACGACGCAGGCCGTGGGTGTGACGGCTGCGCTGCCGGACGGACGGGCATGGGAACTGGTGTCCCCCGTGAACAAAGGTGGCGCCCTGTTCGAACTGGACGAACATGGTGGGCAGGTTCAGGCCGCAAGCGATGGCAGCGGCATCACCTATGTCACGAGAGGTCCCAGCGTGGGGGAAGACCCGGTCGGTAACAGCCACCAATACTCACAGGTCCTTTCAAAACGTGGCCCTGGAGGCTGGCGCTCCGTCGATCTGACGCTCCCCGGTCGTCTTCCCGAAAACGAAGAACCGGCAGAAGTTCTGCTTCATGCTGCGTTTGAATACCATTTGTTCTCGCCAGATTTGTCGCTTGCCGCGGTTGAGCCGCACCCGGCGGGGACACCGTTGCTGTCGCCGGAAGCGACGGAACGCACGCTGTATTTGCGTAATAACACGACCAACAAGTTCTTGGCGCTCGTTGATCCTGGGGATGTGCCCCCGGAAACGAGGATCGAAGAACCGGGCTTCAACGGCGTGCAAGCCACGGAATGGGATATGCATTTTCTTGCGGCGACTCCCGATCTCGAGCATGTCGTGTTCGACACCCCGATGGCTTTGACACCGGAAGCAGTCCAAGACGAAACAGTGCAGGAAGATCCTTCTAATGTTAATCATGTCCAGCATAATTTGTATGAGTGGGGCGCCGGTCAGCTGGGGCTGGTGAACATCCTCCCGAATGAAGAAGTCGCGCACGGTCGCCCCGCGCAGGGTGTGCCCCTTGTCAGGCTCGCCGGGATGACCGATGCTGCGGGTCTACCGCGTGGGAATGTTCAGCGCGCTGTGTCCGATGACGGGCGGCGTATTGCGTGGACGTGGGGTGAACCCTATGGTCCGCAGCTTAAAAGTTACAGGGGTTTGTTTGTGCGTGACATGGTTGAAGGCAGAACCGTGCGGGTGGGTGGTCTGAGCGCCGCGTATCAGACGATGAATAGCGAAGGGTCGAAGATCTTCTATTTGGAAAGCGGTGGCCTGCACGTGTTCGACTTCGATGCTGGAACGACGACCGATTTGACGGGTGGTGCCGGCGCGGGTGTGCAGGAATTGGTGTCCGACGTGAGTGAAGATGGGTCTTATGTCTACTTTGTGGCCAAGGGCGTTCTGGCGCAAGGCGCGGTGAGCGGCGAAGACAACCTGTACCTGTTACGCGACAGCGATGAACATTGGACGACGACATTCATCGCGACGTTGTCCCCAGAGGATAACCCGGACTGGTACGCCGAAATCTTTGGTGCGCCGTTTCTGGCGAATGTTACTTCGCGCGTGTCGCCTGACGGTCGTTTTCTGACGTTCATGTCCGACCGGTCGCTGACGGGCTATGACAACATCGACGCGGTCAGCGGCCGGCCCGACGAGGAGGTCTACCTCTACGACGCGGAAACCGGACGATTGGTCTGCGCGTCATGTGATCCGACAGGCGCAAGACCAGTGGGCGTCTTCGATGGTCGCGAAAGTGAACTGCAAGCCGACACTCAGGGGGCGTGGACTTCGACGCAAGCGGCCGAAGGAAACCCGAAGTTTGATCATTGGTTGGCTGGTAGTACCCCCGGGTGGGACAATCTTGCCAATGATTCTGCGACGTATCAGCCGCGGTTTTTGTCTGATGATGGTCGTTTGTTCTTCGATAGTCCTGTGGGGTTGGTCCCGCGGGATACGAATGGGTTGGAGGATGTTTATGAGTATGAGCCCGAGGGGGTGGGTGGTTGCTCGAATGGGACGTCGTCGGCGATGGTGGTGTATGTGGGGGAGCTCGCGGGTAGCCCGGAGGGTGGCTGTGTCGGGTTGATCTCCTCGGGGACGTCGAGTTCGGAATCGGTGTTCTATGACGCCAGCGAAAACGGGGATGATGTGTTCTTCGATACGAAGGCGAGTCTTTCCGGGGAAGACGTCGATAAGGCGTATGACGTGTATGACGCGCATGTCTGTAGTGGGGCGGTGCCGTGCAGGACGGTGCCTGTCACGCCGCCGCCGTGCTCTTCGGGCGATTCGTGTAAGGCGGCTCCGTCGCCTCAACCGGAGATCTTCGGTGCCCCGCCGAGCGCGACGTTCAACGGCGCCGGCAACATCGCGCCGAGCGCGGTCCTCCATGCGAAGGTCGCGAGGAAAGCGCTCAAGAAGTGCCCCAAGGCCAAGAGGCGCGTCCGCGGGAAGTGCCTCGCGCGAGCAAAGTACAAGCAGAGGAAACCCAGCGACCACCGGAGGGCAGGATCATGAGACGCGAAACCAGCCAAGCTTCCGGGGCCGGTGTGGTCCACGCCAGGGTCATGGGGGCCGGTGTGGTGCTTGCCGTGGTCGTGGCGGTCCTCGTGTGTTGTGCGTCCTCGGCTGTGGCTGCCGAGCCGTGGTGGCACGTGAATACGATCTCTGCACCCGCGAGTCACCCCGGTGGCAGCGGACGACTCCTGCTCGAAGTCAGCAATCTCGGTGACGCACCGGTCAACGGGTTCCAAAACCCCGTCACGATCATCGACCATCTACCCGCAGGCGTCACCCCGATACGCGTGTATGGCGAAGGCGGCGGCACCGCGCTTGTCGGGCTCAGCGATACTGAGATTGCGGCAATCATGCATTGCGGGATCGCGTCGCAGATGGTGAAGTGCACGTATAGTGGGCCGCTGTTCGCCTATGAACGCTTCATGATCGCGATCACCGTGCAGGTCGAACCCCCAGCCGGCACCGGCACGAGCGAAGTCTCCGTCACGGGCGGTGGGGCGCCGCCGGTGGCGTGGCGGCGGGCGTTGAAGCTCACCGAAGCTCCCGGCGCGTTCGGAGCCGAAGACTATGAACTCTCCCCCGAAGAAGAAGGCGGCGCGCCCGATACCCAGGCCGGTTCGCACCCTTTTCAGCTGACGTCGACACTGACGTTCACTGCGAAGGCTGCCCCGGTTTATAATTATTATTTCAACGAAACGCTGCCCGAAGTGCAGCCCGTGCAGCTTACGAAGGATCTGCGCTTCAACCTGCCGCCCGGCCTCGTCGGTAACCCCACGCCGCTGCCGAAGTGCCCCCTATCGGTCTTCCTGAACGCTAAAGTGCGGTGTCCGGCCGATACAGACGTGGGTGTGTCCACGCCGATCGTGACCAACCCAAACATCGATTCGCATGTGCCGTATGCGGCGGCGACGGGGCTGTATAGTCTGGAACCGGCGGTGGGGGAGCCGGCGCGCTTCGGTTTCCTCACGGCGGTCGGGGCGGTCATCCTCGATACTTCGGTCAAAACGGGCGGTGACTACGGTGTCGTCGTGACCGTGCCGGACATCCCTGATGGTATTGGGTTCATCGGTTCGCAGGTCACGTTTTGGGGTGTCCCAGCGGACGCGCGGCACGATACCTCCCGCGGCGCGTGCCTGGATGAGTTCGAAGGTAGCACCAGCCAGGTGAAGCGGTGGGAATTTGCGTGTCCTGTGCAGGAAAAACCGCAGCCGTTTGTGATCATGCCGACGTCTTGTACCGGCCCGTGGCAGACGAGCGTCGAAGGGGACCCATGGTCAGAAATCGGGCAGTTCAGCGCGCCGCTGGCGTACACGTTCTCCGGTGCCGAAGGCGAACCGTTCGGCGAGGACGGCTGCAACAAGTTGAGCTTTGAACCGTCGATCAAGGTCGCACCCGACGGGTCGAACGCGAGCACCCCGAGCGGCCTGACGGTCGATGTTCACGTCGACCAGCAGGCGAGCCTGAACCCAACGGGTCTGGCGGAGTCCGCGGTCAAGGACACGACGGTGACGCTGCCGGCGGGTGTCGGGTTGAACCCGGCGGGCGCGGACGGCCTCTCGGCGTGTGGGGAGAGCGAAGTCGCGTTGCAGAGCCCCGCTGAACAGACCTGCCCTGAATCGGCGAAGATCGGGACGGTCGAAATCCACACCCCGCTGCTACCGAACCCCCTTGTTGGTGCGGCGTATCTCGCGGCGCAGAACGCCAACCCGTTCGGTAGCCTGATCGCGCTCTACATCGTGGTACGCGACCCCGTCTCGGGGGTCCTCGTCAAGCTCGCGGGCCAGGTCACCCCGGACCCTGTGACGGGCCAGCTCGTCGCGACGTTCAAGGAAACGCCGCAGCTGCCCTTCGAAGACTTGACGCTGCACTTCTTCGGTGGGTCGCGTGCGCCGCTGGGAACGCCGGCCTCGTGCGGGACCTACACCACGACGGCTTCGATCGCGCCGTGGTCGGGTGGCGCGCCGGTGCAGCCCTCCTCGGAGTTCCAGGTCACCAGCGGCCCCAATGGGAGCCCCTGTGCGAGCCCGCTGCCGTTCGCGCCGTCTTTGACGGCGGGCAGCCTGAACATTCAGGCTGGGGCGTTTACGCCGTTTACGACGACGTTCTCGCGTGAAGACGGCGAGCAGAACCTCCAGTCGATCCAGCTGCACATGCCGCCCGGTCTGCTCGGGACCCTCTCCACTGTGAAGCTCTGCGGGGAACCGCAGGCCGACCAGGGTACCTGCGGCGCGGAAAGCCTGATCGGGGAAACAACGGTCAGCGTCGGCCTGGGCGGGGACCCCTATACCGTGCAGGGCGGCAAGGTCTACATCACCGGCCCGTTCAACGGCAGCGGCCCGTGCAGCCCGGGGAGCCCCGGGTGCGCACCGTACGGTCTATCGATCGTGAACCCCGCGAAGGCCGGCCCGTTTGACCTGGAGCGCGACACCTCTAACCCCGCGGGCGAGCCGGCGTGTGACTGCATCGTCGTGCGCGCGAAGATCGAAGTGGACCCGCTCACCGCCGCGCTGACGATCACGACAGACCCCTCGGGGCAGTACGCGATCCCGCACATCCTCGACGGCATCCCGTTGCAGATCAAGCACGTCAACGTGAACATCAACCGGCCGGACTTCACGTTCAACCCGACCAACTGCAACAAGCTCGCGATCACCGGCACCCTCGGTAGCAGCGAAGGCGCGAGCTCGGCGCTATCGGTACCCCTACAGGTCACCAACTGCGCGGTGCTCGCCTTCAAGCCGAAACTGGCCGCGTCGACCGCGGGGAAGACCACACGCGCGGGCGGCGCGAGCCTGACCGTCAAACTCAGCTACCAGGCCGGTCCCTACGACGCGAACATCGCGCGCGTCAAAGTCGAACTACCGAAGGCGCTGCCATCGAGGCTGACCACCCTGCAGAAGGCCTGCAGGGCGGAAACATTCGAAGCGAACCCCGCGAACTGCCCCTCCGCGTCGATCGTCGGCCACGCGACCGCGACTACCCCCGTGATCCCCGTCCCGTTGACCGGGCCGGCGTATTTCGTCTCCCACGGCGGCGAAGCGTTCCCGAGCCTGATCATCGTGCTAGAGGGCTACGGCGCGACTGTGCACCTCGTCGGCTCCACCTTCATCAACGAAAAGACCGGGATCACCAGCAGCACCTTCAAGGCCGTCCCCGACGTCCCCGTCGGCACCTTCGAACTCTCCCTCCCCACCGGCCAGTACTCAGCACTCGCGGCCAACCGCAACCTCTGCAAGACGAGCCTCGCGATGCCCACCGAATTCGTAGCCCAAAACGGCGCCGAAATCCACACCAACACCAAGATCGCCGTCACCGGCTGCCCCAAACACAAGACCAAGGCCAAGCGGGCTTCAAGAAAGAAGCGGACAGGAAAGAGCCCACACAAGACCAGTAAGAAATAGCCCCAGCTGCCGCTCGTCGGCTCCGACGCGCCCGGCCGCTGCTACGTTGAGCGCGCGATGAGCGAGGACGACGATCTGGACGCGGGCGCGGCGGCGGGAGACTCCGAGCAGGAGCGCAGCGGGGGAGAGGACCCCTACGCGGAGAAGCCGAGACACCCCGGGCCTGCGGAGGGAGAGCTCGCTGGGGCGGAGGGTGACGAGGACGAAGGCGAGGAAGAGGGCGAGGAGGACGACGCGGACGAGAAGGACGACGCGGACGAGGAGGACGACGCGGACGAGCGCGAGCCGGGGGCTGAGGCGGTCACGATCGAGATCACCGGCCTCTCGCTCTACACGCGCCACGGCGTGAGCGAGGCCGAGCGGGAGGTGGGCCAGCGCCTGGTGCTCGACCTGCGTCTAGAGGTGGGGGAGACCGACGCGACGGTCACGGACCGGATCGAGGACACCGTGGATTACGGGGAGGTCTGCCAGCTCGTGGCGCTGATCGCCCAGCAGCGCTCGCACCGCACGCTCGAGCGGCTCTGCTCGACGATCGCCGACCGCCTGTTAGCCGACTACGAGCTCGAAGGCGTGTGGGTCAAGGCGACCAAGCCCGAGCCCCCGATCCCCCTGTCGGTCGCCGAAGTCTCAGTCGAGGTGTGGCGTGAGGCGGAGGAGGAGTAGGCGATGGCGAGCATTCCCCCTGTGCCCGGTGAGCACGCGCCGTCCGGCGCGACAGCGGACTCCCAGCGCGCGGGCGACGTCGGCGTAGAGCTGGAGGTGATGCTCACCGCGGAGGTGTCGATCCCCTACGGGTACGTGTATCGCGCGGAGGGCAATCGCGCGAGCCGGCTGCTGGCGGCTCTGCGCCCGGGGGGCGAGACGGTGCACGCGCCGTGCCTGGCGTACGCGGTGCGCCACCCCGCGGCGGGCACGGTCCTGATCGATACGGGCATGCACCGGGATGCGGGGATCAGCCTGCGCCGCGATTTCGGCGCCCCGATGGGCCTTGTCTTCCGAGGCCTGCGACCCGTGCAGATGCCGTTCGACGAGCAGCTACGCGCCCTGGACATCGCGCCGGAGGGTGTGGAGCGGGTGCTGATGACGCACCTGCACGTGGACCACACGAGCGGGATGCGCCTGCTCCCCAACGCCCGGTTCACGTGCTCGCGCGAGGAGTGGGCGGCCGCGCACGGGCGGTTGGCGCTCGGGAGTGGTTATGTCGCCCACCACCTGCCGCCGCGCGCGCGGATGGAGCTGTTGGACTTCGACCGCGACGGCGAGCCGTATGCGACGTTCGCGCGTACGATCGACCTGCTCGGCGACGGGAGCATCCGCCTGATCTCCACCCCGGGGCACACGGTGGGCCATCTTTCGATCCTGCTGCGGCTCGGCGACGGCCGCCAGGTGCTGGTGGTCGGCGACGCGGCGTACACGCTGCGCAACATTCGCGAGGGGGTCCTGCCGCTGCTCACCGCCGACGACGCGGCGGCGCTGCGTTCGATGGGGGAGATCGCGGCCTTCGCGGAGCGCGAGCCCGCTGCGATCCTGGTGCCCTCCCACGATCCCGGCGCGTGGCACGAGCTGCGCCACGTGAGCGCCTCCGCCGAGCGAGCGCCCATGCCAGGAGCCGGGCGTGAGTGAGAAGCATCACAGTCGCTCTTGACAGTTAGTTAGCAGTCACTATACTCCCGCCGAATGGCTCGACTTGGCATCAGGTGGCGGCGCCCGGGGATCGCGGCGGATCGTGTCATTGATGAGCACCGGAGTGCCCCGACCGGGGGGCGGCGATGATCGACCGCATGGCGCGACTTGCAACGGAGCGCACGCGGCGGGTGCTGATCGTCGCGGGCGTGGTGTTCCTGCTTGCGGCGGCGCTCGGCGCTCCCGTGCTCACGATCCTCAAGAGCGAAAACTCGGAATTCCAGGCGCACAGCGCGCAGAACCAGCAGGTGCTGCGCGCGATCCAGCACGCGACCGGGCAGTCCGCCGAATACGGCGTCGCCGCGCTGGTGCCGGCGACCGCCGACGTGCGCAGCGACCCCGCGGCCGCGGGCGAGGCGCGGCGGGTGGCGGCGCTGCTGGCCGCTCAGCCCGGCTTCGAGCGCGAGCTCGACTACGCCACCACCCACCTGCCCGCGCTCGTCTCGCGCGATGGCCGCCAGACGCTGGTGCTCGCCGCGTTCGCCACGCAGGACCGCTCCGCCGCCGCGGTCGCCCGCGTGCGTGCGCAGGTTGCCGGCAGCGGGGTGCTGTTCGGCGGCAACGACGTGACCTTCCACGAAATCAACGAACGCACCACCGCGGATCTCAAACGCGCGGAGACGCTCGCGATCCCGATCCTGCTGCTGCTCTCCTTCTGGGTCTTCCGCGGGCTGATCGCGGCCGCGCTGCCGCTGCTGGTGGGGGGGTTTGCGATCGTGCTCACGTTCCTGCTGCTGCGCGTGATCGACCACGTGCTCGGGCTCTCGATCTTTGCGGCGAACCTCGTCACCGGGATGGGGCTGGGCCTGGGGATCGACTACAGCCTGTTCGTGCTCTCGCGCTACCGCGAGGAGCTCGCGCGCGGACCGGGGGGCGGTGAGGGCTCGCTCTCGCGGGCGGAGACCGGCCCCGCGATCGCGCGCACGCTGCACACGGCGGGGCGCACGGTGCTCTACAGCTCGCTCGCGGTCGCCGGCGCGGCCGCATCGATGCTGGCGATGCCGCTGCGCTTCCTGTACTCGATGGGGGTCGGGGGGGCGATCGTGTCGCTGTCCGCGGGCGCCGTCTCGCTGGTCGTGCTGCCCGCGGTGCTCGTCGCGCTCGGGCCGCGGATCAACGCGCTGGCGCCGAAGCGCCTGCAGCGCAGCGCCGCGCAGGCGGCGAAGCCGGCCGAGAGCGGCGGCTGGTACCGGTTCGCGCGCGGGGTCATGCGCCGTCCCGGTGCGGTGGCGCTGGGCACCGCGGTGCTGCTGCTCGCGATCGCATCGCCCGCTCTGCGTCTGGCGCTGACTCCCGCCGATGCGCACGTGCTGCCGGCCTCCGCGCAGCCGCGCGAGGTCTCCGAAGCGATCACGCACGACTTCGCGGTCAACGGCGCGCAGACGATCACGATGGTGGTGCACGCGCCGGCGAGCGGGGGAGGGAGCGTGGGTGTGTTGATGCGCCGCGCGCAGACGGTCGCGGCCGGTCAGGCCGGTCTGGTGGGGCCGCCGCGTTATCTGGGACGCGAAACGTGGGAGGCCGAACTGCTGCCGCGGGGCAGCGTCGGCTCGGCCGCGAACCAGAGCCTGGTGCACAGGCTGCGCGCGCTGGCGAACTCGAGCCCCACCGAGACCGGTGGGATCGCGGCTTCTCTGCTGGTGGGCGGGGGCACCGCGTGGTTCATCGACCAGAAGGCCGCGATCGCCGCGCACACCCCGCTGACGCTCGCGATCCTCGTGCTCGTCACGGGCGGGTTCCTGTTCATGATGACGGGCTCGCTCGTGATCCCCGTGCTGGCGCTGCTGATGAACCTGCTGACGGTCGCGGTGGGGGCGGGCCTGCTGGTGCTCGTCTTCCAGGACGGCCACTCCGCGTCGCTGCTGGGGTTCACCCCGATCGGGGGCCTCGAGGAGTCGAACCTCGTGCTGCTGTTCATCATCGCGTTCGCGCTCTCGACCGACTACGGGGTGTTCCTGTTCGCGCGCATCAAGGAGGCCCACGACGACGGCCTCCCCGCGCGCGACGCGGTGGCGTACGGCCTGGAGCGCACGGGGCGCCTCGTGACCGCGGCGGCGCTGCTGTTCTGCGTGGCGATCGGCGCGTTCGTGACCTCGGACATCTTCTTCATCAAAGAGCTCGGCTTCGGCGCCGCGCTGGCGGTGGCGATCGACGCCACGTTCGTGCGCGCGCTGCTCGTCCCCGCGCTGCTGGGCCGCCTCGGCGAGCGCGCCTGGTGGGCGCCGCGGCCGCTGCGGCGCCTGCACAGACGCATCGGCCTGAGCGAGGGTACGGGGGTCGGCGAGGCAGCGGGGGCATAGCCGGCCGGTCGGGTTGCGCGTATGCCGGGCAAGTAATTGGGTGCGCGCTAGCGAAACGACCCAAGCCGCGCGTAGCGTGGGCGGCATGCGCATCGATCGACGCGGGCGGGTCCACGACGACTATGGGCACTTCAGCGCAATCCTGTGGGGTGCGTTTGATTGTGCGGGGCGACGCATCACGCTGACCCAAGCGGCGTTGCGCCATGCTCGGGGAGAGGACGAGGAAAACCGGGAGGTTCGTGGCTATCCCGCCGAGGCAGTCATTAGGATCGCCGTGGAGCGAGGGGATCGTTATGCGGACGAGATGCAGGCCCGCGAGCGCTTGATCGCAAGGTCGGTCGGTCCGAGTTTTTACCTGGTCGCGGTGGTTGAGATCTATGGGGACGCTGGTACCGTGGTCACTGCTTACGCGATGCGGCGTGTGCCCAGGACATGGAGGCGACTATGAAGATTGGCCCTTACGACTTCGAGCCGGCTGCCTATTTCCCCGAGATCGACCATCTGCGGGCAGGCGGTGGCCAGGTCGGTGATACCGAGGATCCGCGGCATGTCTTCTTTTATGGCGAGAGCGACGGCGAGCCCCGGGGTGTCGAGCTCTTCGGCCCTCGCGTGCAGCTCGAACGTGAGGGCAAGATCACGGTCGTCCTACCCTCCGGCGAGCGTGTGCGGGTACCGGATGCCGAGCAGCTCGTGCGTAATTCACTGACGGCCAACGCGGCCTGATCGATCACCGGCACCGCCGCTGCGCGAATGCGAGCGGAGACCACTCTCAATAGGGTCCCCCCGTGCCCCCCCGGATCGGACTGCTCGGCCTCGGCTCCAACCTCGGCGACCGCCGCGCGCACCTGCAAGCCGCGGTTGACGCCCTCCCCGCGGCGGGGGTCGAGGTGGTGGGGTCCTCCTCGGTGTACGACACGGACCCGGTGGGGGAGATCCTCGACCAGCCCTCGTTCCTCAACGCGTGCCTGCGGGTGCGCACGGAGCTCGAGCCGCTGGAGCTGCTCGACGCGGTCAAGGGCTTGGAGCGGGAGCTCGGCCGCGCGGCCGGTGGGCCCCGCCACGGGCCGCGGGCGATCGACATCGACATCCTGCTGCTCGGGGAACTGGAGCTTGCGCAGGAGCGCATGACGCTTCCCCACGCCCAGGTCCTCACGCGCCGCTTCGTGCTGATCCCCGCACTGGAGCTCGACTTCGAGCTGACGGTCCCCGACGGGCGCCGCCTCGCGGACGCGCTCGCCGCGTTGCCGCCGAGCGAGGGAGTGCGCTGGGCGGGTCCCCCACTGCGGGTCGGATGAGACGCGCAGCGATCCCCGCTGCGGTCGGATAAGACGCGCAGGTCCCCGCTGTGGGGCGCAATAGGGCGCGGGCTGCTTGGTGCTGTGCCTCTGACACGAATGCGTGTGCACTCGCGGGAAGCGCCAATTACCTGCGGCTGCCTCTCAGGTGAGCCACGCCGCGGGCAGCGTGCCCGCGGGGATTTCGCCGGCCATGGGGGGGAAGTAGCGGGTGAGGGCGGCGGCGGGACGACCGTCGATGAGGGGGCGGATGTCGGCGATGGTCTGCAGGAGACGCACGGTGGAGCCGATCTGTAGATCGGCGGCGTTGGGCTCATCGCCCCCGAGCAGGCCCTCGGCGATCCACCCGTCGACCTGCTCGAGCTGGGTGACGAGCGCGGCGAGGTCTTCGCGCACGGGGCCCTCCTGGGCGTGGTTGCGTTTGGCCATCAGTTTCGCCGTGACGGGCAGCGCGGGGCGGAGCAGCGCGCGGGGGAGTGGCAGCTTGGCGTCCCCGGCGTAGCTTTCCATCGCGGAGGGATCGACCAGGAAGCCGGCGTCGAGGATCCGACGGGGGACCCCCTGAAAGACCTCGTCGCCCCAGCGCTCGGCCTCCAGTACACGCTCGCGCGCGCGTGGGTCCGCGGGCAGCAGCGGGGGGTCGGGGACGAGCTCGTCGAGGCGGCGCATGATCGTGCGCGAACCCACGAGGCGCTCGCCGTCGAGGCGCATCCCGGGGACGGTGCTGCCGCCGTAGAGCACGGGGCCGAGCCCCACCTGGGCCATCGGCAGGAGGTTGACGTGCGCGAAGGGGAGCCCCTTGCGCCCCAGCGCGACTTCCACCGCGGCGCAGGGGTGGGAGCCGGGGATGACGTACAGCTTGATCTTCCGCCCACCGTTTGCGTGACTCACCCCGCGAGCATATAGGAGTCCCAGGGGTGGGCGTAAAAGTTTTTTTGGATGAGGCTCCGCTGGCGCTCCGCCGCGCGGGTCGGTGTGTCCGGGACGTGGGCTGTGCTCGGAGACGACGCGGGGAGGGCTGGCGCGGGTGGGGAGGGCGTGGGATGGTTGGTGCGTGACGCGGGCCTCCCCGGCGACCGCGCGGTGTTTGGGGTCGGCGCGGGTGGGGGAGGGCGTGGTGCGGGCCGGCAGGCGGTGTTCGGGGTACCCTTCTGCGCTCGATGCTGCTCGCGGTGGACGTCGGCAACACGCAGACCCATTTTGGGACGTTCTGCGATGGGGAGCTACAGGAGCACTGGCGCTTTGCGACGGTGCGCCAGTCGACCTCCGATCAGCTGGGGGCGGCGCTGCGCAACCTGCTGGAGCTGCGGCAGGTGTCGATGGGGCAGATCGACTCCTCGATCGTCTCCTCGACGGTGCCCGTGCTGGGCCCCGAATGGAGTGAGATGGCCAGGCGCTACCTCGGCCATGAGATGCTCGCGGTCGGCCCCGGGGTCAAGACGGGGATGCCGATCCGCTACGACAACCCGCGCGAGATCGGCCCGGACCGGCTGGTCAACGCGGTCGCCGCGCACGAGCGCCTGGGGGGGCCCTGCGTGGTGGTCGACTTCGGCACCGCGATCACTTACGACCCCGTGTCCGCCCAGGGCGAGTACCTCGGGGGGATCATCTCCCCGGGCGTCGAGATCTCCCTGGAGGCGCTCACCGAGCGCGCCGCCGCGCTGCCCAGGGTCGACGTCACCCCACCGCGCGCGCTGATCGGCAAGACCACGATCGACGCGATCCGCTCGGGGATCGTGTACGGAACGGCGGGCCAGGTGGATGCGATCGTCAACCGCCTGCGCGCGGAGTTGGGGCCGCAGACGAAGACGATCGCGACCGGCGGGCTCGCGAATGCGATCGTCCCCTTCACGAGCACGATCGAAGGGGTCGACGATCTGCTCACGCTCACCGGGCTGCGCCTCATCTACGAGCGCAACAGCGCGTAGCCATAATGGCTCCATGCCCGCCCCCCAGCTGACCGACCCCTGGGAGCTCGGACCTCTGCGGGTCCCCAACCGTGTGCTGCTCGCCCCGCTGGCGGGGATCGGTAACTGGTTCGTACGCCTACAGGCCAAGCGCTACGGCGCGGGGATGGCGGTCTCTGAGATGGTCTCGAGCCACGCGATCCACTACCGCAACGAGCGCACCTGCCGCGAGCTGCTGTTCATCCACCCGCAGGAGCGCGCCGTGGGGCCCATGGGGGTGGAGGACTCCGGGAAGGTTGGCGACCCAGGGGTTCCCGGGAATGCGGAGGTTCGCCCCCGCCCTGTCCGCCCCACCTCGATCCAGCTCTTCGGGCAGGACCCCGAGGTGATGCGTTCCGCTGCTGCCACCGTGGCCGCGGCGGGAGCCGACGCGATCGACCTCAACATGGGCTGCCCCGTGCCCAAGGTCTGCAAGACCGGCGCGGGCGCCGCCCTGCTCGCCGATCCCGCACGCGCGGTGGCCGTGGCCCGCGCCGCCGTGGAGGGCGCGGCCGAAGCGGGGGGCGGGGGAGGGGTGCCGGTAACCGTCAAGCTCCGCTCCGGCCAGCGCCCCGGCGAGACCTCCGGCTTCGAGCTCGCCCACCGGCTCGTCGCAGAGGCCGGGGTCGCCGCGATCGCCTTCCACCCCCGCTCCGCCGCGGTCCACCACAAGGGTGTTCCCGACTACGCCCTCGCCGCCCGCCTCGCCGAGTCGCTGCCCGCGCCCGTGATCCTCACCGGCGGCATGCACGACGCCGAGGCGATCCGCGAGACGTTCGCCCGCACCGGCGTCGCCGCCGTGATGCTCGCCCGCGGCTGCCTCGGCAACCCCTGGCTATTCGCGGAGCTCGTCGGCGAACGAGGCCGCGGAGCGGGGGAGGGCGGCGAGGTCGGAGAGGGCGAAGAGCACGGGCCTCGCTCCCAGCCCACCCCCGCGCAGGTGCGCGCCGAGCTCGACTGGACGATCGCTCGCGCCGTCGAGCATCTCGGCGCCGAGCGCGCTGCGCGCTACCTGCGCAAGTTCTACCCCTGGTATCTCCCTCGCCTGGGGCTCGATCGGGCGCAGAGCACGCGGCTGCAAGAGTCCCTGCAGGCGAGCCAGACGATCGCGGATGCCCGCTGCCTACTGGGTTTGGAGCGCGACGTCCGCCCACCGATCGCGCTCGCCGCCTGAGCCCCACCGATACCGCCTGCAAGATTTTGCCGAGTCCCCCCACCCTCGCTATACTGCTGCGCTCGCCGTAGCCCGCCGGCCGCGGACGGGCGCCCGCAGAGCACCACGCGGGAGCCCTCTCATCCGGCGGGTTTCGTTCGTAATCGACTGGGAATCGAATCCCACCCGCCCATCGAATCCCACCCACCCTCGGATCCCACCCGCCCACATGCCGAAGGACGTCATCCTCACCCCTGAAGGACTCGAGAAGCTCAAAGACGAGCTCCACCTGCTCTCCACCGAGCGTCGCCGCGAGGTGGCCGAACGGATCAAGGAGGCCCGCGAGTTCGGGGACATCTCGGAGAACTCCGAGTACGACGACGCCAAGAACGAGCAGGCCATGCTCGAGAGCAAGATCGCCCAGCTCCAAGAGAAGCTGCGGATGGCCACCGTGATCGACTCCAAGGATCTCTCCACCGAGGAGGTCCAAGTCGGTTCCGTCGTGCACGTCAAGGACGAAAAGACCGGGAAGTCCGTGAAGTACACGATCGTCGGCTCCGCCGAGGCCAACCCCGAGGAGAGCAAGCTCTCCAACGAGTCCCCCGTCGGCCGCGCCCTGCTCGGCCACAAGCGCGGCGACACCGTCGCCGTCCAGGTCCCCCGCGGGCCCGCCCGCAAGCTCAAGATCACCAAGATCGACGTCGGCCTCCAGTAGCCCTCCCAGTTCCTCTGGGCAATCGGCCCGTCGTCCGGCTGCGAACGCCGCCCCCGGACCCCGGAAGGGGTCCCCATCCAAACCAAGCGCCCCGCTTGAGCGATCGGCATTCGAGGCAGCTGAAGCCCAAGTACTCTCTCGCCCATGAACGCAACCGAGGAGCCCCCCGAGGGCCACCGTCACGGACTCCCCGAGCTGATCGCCGAGCGGCGCGCGAAGCGCGAACAGATCGCCGCGTCCGACCCGAGCGCCTTCCCGCACGCCTTTCCAGGCGTCGAGTCGATCGCGCAGGTGCTCGCGGCCTACGAGCACCTGCAGGTGGGCGAGGAAACCGACGAGCGCCACCGCGTCGCCGGGCGGCTCGCGGCGCGGCGCGGCTCGGGCAGGGCCGCCTTCCTCGACCTCGTCGACCGCAGCGGCAAGATCCAGCTGCACGCGCGACTGGACGTGCTCGGCGAGGAGCGCCTGAAGCTGATCACCTCGCTCGACCTCGGCGATCTGATCGGCGTCGATGGCGCGGCGATGCGCAGCCGCCACGGCGAGGTCTCGCTGCGCGTCGAAGGCTTCCACGTGCTCGCCAAGGCCCTGCGCCCGCCGCCCGACAAGCACCACGGCCTGACCGACGTGGAAACCCGCTACCGCCAGCGCGAACTGGACCTGATCGCAAGCGCTGACTCCCGACAGCTCTTCATCGACCGCGCGCGCATCGTCTCGGCGATTCGCGCAGCGCTCGACGGCGACGGCTTCATCGAGGTCGAGACCCCCGTGCTCCAGCCGCTCTACGGCGGCGCGATGGCACGCCCGTTCATCACCCACCACAACGCGCTCGACCGCGACCTCTACCTGCGGATCGCCACCGAGCTCTATCTCAAGCGTTTGATCGTCGGCGGCCTCGAGCGGGTCTACGAGCTCGGCAAGGACTTCCGCAACGAGGGCGTCTCCCACAAGCACAACCCCGAGTTCACGATGGTCGAGTGGTACGAGGCCTACGCCGACTACGAGGGCGCGATGGCGCGCACCGAAGCGATCGTGCGCGCGGCCGCCGCCGCGAGCGGGTATGCCGGCGAGCTCGACTTCTCCGCCCCGTGGAAGCGGGTCGGCTTCATCGACGCGATCGGGGAGGCGTCGGGCATCGACCTCGCCGAGCACACCACCGCCGAGGCGTTGGCCGCGCAGATCGGACGAGTTGGCCTCGAGCTGCAGACGGAGGGATTCGCCTGGTTTCAAATGGCCGACGACCTGCTCTCCAAGTGCGTCGAGCCCAACCTCGAGCAGCCCACGTTCGTCGTCGACTACCCCAAGGAGCTCTCGCCGCTGGCGCGCGAGCGTCCCGACGATCCCAGGATCGTCGAGCGCTTCGAGGCGTTCGCGGCGGGGATGGAGATCGCCAACGGCTTCAGCGAGCTGATCGACCCCGACGAGCAGCGCACCCGCTTCCGCGCGCAGGACCGGATCGACACGCTCACCGACGGCGACGCCGAGACGATGCCCCACGACGAGGCCTTCGTGCAGGCGCTCGAGCAGGGGATGCCGCCGACGGGCGGGGTCGGCCTGGGCATCGACCGCCTCGTGATGCTGCTCACGGGACGCGACTCGATCCGCGAGGTCGTCCTCTTTCCCGCGATGCGCTCGTAGTCTCCGCTCGGATCCTCGCGGAACCCCAATCGGCGCTGCGCGCGCCGGTTCCCACTGGAGTGCCGGGGGGGCCGTTGGTAGACTGTCCTATGGCGGCGATGGGACCTGGAGGCTCATCTTTCTCGCGGATTGCGACGAAGAGATGGGTGCGGGAGACCTCACCGTCCCTGCGGACCGGACCTACACCTAGATCGTAGACGGAGAGGTCGTACCAGCATCATGTTCGAGCGATTCACAGAACGGGCCCGCCAGGTAGTGGTCTTGGCGCAGGAAGAGGCGCGCACGCTCAAGCACAACTACATCGGCACCGAGCACATCCTCCTCGGGCTGCTGCGCGAGGAGGAGGGTCTAGCCGCCCGCGTCCTCGAGAGCCTCGACATCACCGTCGAGCGCGTCCGCGCCCAGGTCGTGCGCATCGTCGGCTCCGGCGAGGAGGTCACCTCCGGGCAGATCCCCTTCACCCCCCGCGCCAAGAAGGTCCTCGAGCTCGCCCTCCGCGAGGCGCTGAGCCTGGGTCACAACTACATCGGCACCGAGCACATCCTGCTCGGGCTCGTCCGCGAGAACGAGGGCGTCGCCGCGCGCATCCTGCTCGACTTCGACGCCGACTCCGAGAAGATCCGCAACGAGGTCATCCGCATGCTCTCCGGCCCCTCCGGCCGGCGCCAGGGCCAGGGCGCCGGCGCGCCCGCCGGCGGCGGCGCGGGCGGCCCCGCGGAAGGCAAGAAGAGCTCCAAGCTGCTCGACCAGTTCGGGCGCAATTTGACCAAGCTCGCCTCCGAAGGCAAGCTCGACCCCGTCGTCGGGCGCGAGACCGAGATCGAGCGGATCATGCAGATCCTCTCGCGCCGCACCAAGAACAACCCCGTGCTCATCGGCGAGCCCGGCGTCGGCAAGACCGCCGTCGTCGAGGGCCTCGCCCAGCGCATCACCAACGCCGACGTCCCCGAGCTGCTCAAGAACAAGCAGATCTACACCCTCGACCTCGCCGCCCTCGTCGCCGGCTCCAAGTACCGGGGAGAGTTCGAGGAGCGCCTCAAGAAGGTCATGAAGGAGATTACCCAGCGCGGCGACATCATCCTGTTCATCGACGAGCTCCACAACCTCGTCGGCGCCGGCGCCGCCGAGGGCGCGATCGACGCCGCCTCGATCCTCAAGCCCGCCCTCGCCCGCGGCGAGCTGCAGACGATCGGCGCCACCACCCTCGACGAGTACCGCAAGTACCTCGAGCGCGACTCCGCCCTCGAGCGCCGCTTCCAGCAGATCCGCGTCGAGGAGCCCTCGATCGACCAGAGCGTCGAGATCCTCCGCGGCCTACGCGACCGCTACGAGGCCCACCACAAGGTGCAGATCACCGACGACGCCCTGCGCGCCGCCGCCGAACTCGCCGACCGCTACATCTCCGACCGCTTCCTCCCCGACAAGGCCATCGACCTGATCGACGAGGCCGCCTCGCGGATGCGCATCAAGTCGATGACCTCCCCCCCCGCCAACAGAGAGCTCGAGGAGCAGATCGAGACCACCCGGCGCGAGAAGGAGACCGCGATCGAGGCCCAGGAGTTCGAGAAGGCCGCCGCGCTGCGCGACAAGGAGCGCAAGCTCACCAACCGCAAGCGCGAGCTCGAGGAAGAGTGGGAAGCCGGCGAGTCCGGCGAGCGGCCCGCGATCGGCGAAGAGGAGATCGCCGAAATCGTCTCCATGTGGACCGGCATCCCCGTCTTCAAGCTCACCGAGGCCGAGACCCAGAAGCTCATGCGCATGGAGGAAGAACTCCACAAGCGCGTCATCGGCCAGCACCCCGCCGTCGAGGTCATCTCCAAGGCGATCCGTCGCTCGCGCGCGGGCTTGAAGGACCCCAAGCGCCCGACGGGATCGTTCATCTTCCTCGGCCCCTCCGGCGTCGGGAAGACCGAGCTCGCCCGTACCCTCGCCGAGTTCCTCTTCGGAGACGAGGACGCGATGGTGCGGATCGACATGTCCGAGTACATGGAGAAGCACGCCGTCTCCCGCCTCGTGGGCTCCCCCCCCGGGTACATCGGCTACGACGAGGGCGGCCAGCTCACCGAGGCCGTACGGCGCAAGCCCTACTGCGTGCTGCTGCTCGACGAGATCGAGAAGGCCCACCCCGACGTCTTCAACATCCTCCTGCAGATCCTCGAGGACGGGCGCCTCACCGACGCCCAGGGCCGCACCGTGGACTTCCGCCACGCGATCGTGATCATGACCTCCAACATCGGCGCCGCCGAGATCGCGCGCAACACGCCGCTGGGCTTCGCCGTCTCCGACGATGAGACCGGGATCACCTACGACGACATGAAGAACCGCATCATGGGCGAGCTCAAGAAGGTCTTCCGGCCCGAGTTCCTCAACCGCATCGACGACGTGATCGTCTTCCACAAGCTCGGGCGCGACGAAATCAAGCAGATCGTCGAGCTCCTCCTCCTGCGCATCCGCGAGTCGATGGCCGAACGCGAGCTCCAGCTCGAGCTCACCGACCCCACCAAGGAACTGCTCGTCGAGAAGGGCTGGGACCCCGCCATGGGCGCCCGCCCCCTGCGCCGCGCGATCCAGCGCTACATCGAGGACCCCCTCGCCGACTTCGTCCTGCGCGAGCAGGTCATCCCCGGCGCCACCGTCGTCGTCAACCCCGCCGCCGAGGACGAAGACGGCGAGGTCAACCTCACGATCGTCAAGCCCAAGAAGCAGAAGACCCCCGTCGGCGTCGGCGCCCAGAGTGCCGAGGGCGCTGGCGAGCTGCCCGCCGGCGAGGCGCTCCCCGAGGGCGAGGACGCCGACGATGGCGAGGATGGCATCGTCGGCGATCCCCACACCGTCGAGCCTGACGAGCCCTCCTCGTAGACGATCCCGCGGGCGTCGAATCCGAGGAGCCGTACCCGTGGGTGGCCCTCACACCGTCGAGCCTGAAGAGCCGTCCTCGTAGACGATCCCGCGGGCGTCGAATCCGAGGAACCGTACCCGTGGGCGGCCCTCACACCGTCGAGCCTGAAGAGCCGTCCTCGTAGACGGCCTCCGCGGCGTCGAGCCCGAGGAACCGTCCCCGCAGACCCGTAGTCTGAGCGGGTGCCCCGCGCCCAATCCGTTCACGTCTGCTCGGAGTGCGGCCTCCAGTCGGCCCAGTGGCACGGGCAGTGCCCCGGCTGCGGGGCTTGGAACACGCTCGTCGAGGAGCGCGCCCCATCCGCCGGCGCCGGCGCCGGACGCGCCGGGGGCCGGGGCGGTGGCACGGGCGGCCGTGGTGGCCGTGGCCGCGGTGGGAATCCCTCCGGCGGGGCGGGACCGGTTCCACGTGCGCTCGCCGACGTCGGGGCGGCCCCCGTGGCGCGCCTCTCCACCGGCATCGGAGAGCTCGACCGCGTGCTCGGCGGGGGTCTCGTGCCCGGTTCGCTCGTGCTGCTCGGGGGTGCCCCCGGAATCGGCAAGTCGACGCTCACCAACATGGTCCTCGGCCACCTCGCCGCGGCCGGCCGGCGCACCCTCTACATCAGCGCCGAGGAGTCCCCCGAGCAGGTGCGCCTGCGCGCCGAGCGGCTTGTCCTCGATACAGCTCCCCCGCCCGACCCCGCTCACCCGGCCAAACCCGCCGGGCGATCCGAGCCCGCACACGCGTTTCAGGCCGCTAGCGCGGCCCTACAGGTCCCGATCGTCGCCGAGACCGACCTCGACGCGGTACTCGACGTGCTCGCCGCCCACGCCCCCGAGGCGTGCGTGATCGACTCCGTGCAGACCCTCCACGCCGCCGAGTTGTCTGGCGCCCCCGGGTCGGTGGGACAGGTGCGCGAGGTGGCGGTCCGCGTCATGGAACTCGCCAAGGCCCGCGGCATCGCCACGATCCTCGTGGGACACGTCACCAAGGACGGCGCGCTCGCCGGCCCCCGCGTGCTGGAGCACCTCGTCGACTGCGTCCTCCAATTCGAAGGCGAGCGCGAGCGCCCCTACCGCGAGCTGCGCGCACTGAAGAACCGCTTTGGCTCCACCAACGAGGCGGGCCTCTTTGAGATGCGCCAGGGGGGGCTCGTGGAGGTGCTGGACGCCTCCGCCCGGTTCGTCGCCGAGGCCACCCGCGCCCCCGGCAGCGTGATGCTCGCTGCGATGGAGGGCTCGCGGCCGCTGCTCGTGGAGGTCCAGGCGCTGGTCGCCCCCTCCGAGCTCGAACAGCCCCGCCGCGTGGCCTCCGGCCTCGATCGCAACCGCCTCGCGCTCGTGCTCGCGATCCTCGCCCGCCACGGGCGCGTGGGGACCGGCGGGGCCGACGTGTTCGTCAACGTCGTCGGCGGCGTGCGCGTGGACGAGCCCGGTGTCGATCTCGCCGTCGCCCTCGCCGTCGCCGGCGCCGCCCGCGGCGTGGCCCTGCGGGGCGCCCCCCGCGCGTGCTTCGGCGAGCTCGGTCTCACCGGCGAGCTGCGCTGGGTCGGGCACCCCGAGCGCCGCCTCGCCGAGGCCGCCCGGCACGGCCTCAGCGAGGTCGTGGCCCCCGCCGGCAGCGGCGCGGGCGCGTGCGCCGTGGGCACCCTGCGCGAGGCGCTCGCCGAGGTCCTCCCGCGTGAGCAGGCCCGCCGCCCGCGGGCGGTTGCGTAGGAGGCGCTAAATCTCGGCTAAATACCGTAAAATAGCCGTATATGCCACCACGATCCGGGGAAGATTTCGATACCGAAGCACGCCCGGAGCCTGGATTGGTGAAGGCACTGGAGATGGTCGCCCCCGGGACGGCCCTCCGTGAGGGGATGGAGAACATCCTCCACGCCCGCACCGGCGGGTTGATCGTGATCGGCGAGCCCGAGGAATTGAGCTTCATGTTCTCCGGGGGGATCAAGCTCGACATCGACTACACCCCCGCCCTGCTCTACCAGGTCGCCAAGATGGACGGGGCGATCATCCTCAACGCCAACTCCACCAAGATCGCGCTCGCGAACGTCCAGCTGATGCCCGATCCCACGATCCTCACCCTGGAGACCGGCACCCGCCACCGCACCGCCGAGCGCGTCTCCAAGCAGACCGCGGCGCTCGTGATCGCGATCTCCCAGCGCCGTGAGGTGGTCTCGCTGTACGTCGACGGCACCAAGTGCATCCTCGAGGACATCCCCGTGGTGCTCGCCAAGGCCAACCAGGCGCTCGCCACCCTCGAGAAGTACCGCACCCGCCTCGATCAGGTCTCCACTCGGCTCACCGCCCTGGAGTTCGAGGGCGGGGTCACCCTCCACGACGTGCTCACCGTGCTCCAGCGCTCCGAGCTCGTGACCCGCATGGCGGTCGAGATCGAGCGCTACATCGTGGAGCTCGGTACCGAGGGACGGCTGATCGAGATGCAGCTCGAGGAGACCATGGTCGGCACCGCCGCAGACAAGGCAGCGCTCGTCCAAGACTACCTCGCCAGTTACTCCGACGAAGCCTATGCCGCTGCGCTCGAGGAGATCGGGCGGCTTGGCCACCAGGATCTACTCGACTTCGGCCGCCTCGCCGAGTTGCTCGGGTACGACCGCAAGCTCAACACACTTGACTATCCCGTCTCTCCCCGTGGCTACCGCATCCTTGGGCGTGTCCCCAGGCTGCCGAGGCTCGTGGTGAGCGCGATCATCAAGGAGTTCGGCGGCCTCGACGAGCTGCTGGCCGCCACGGACGTCGAGCTCGAGGGGGTGGAGGGAGTAGGCGAGATACGCGCGAAGGATATCCGCGAGGGCCTGCGTCGCCTGCAGGAGATCAACCTCGTGGACCGCTATCTGCAGACGTGAAGCCTGCAGCCTGAAGCCAAAGAGGCCGTTCCCTGGTTCGGCCGCAAAGAAGGAGGAAAACCCATTCCCCAGACAATCGAAGCCGAGATGATCGAGGATCTCGAGGTCGTAACCGAGCTCGACGAGTGCATCGAATTCGAGTTGGGCGACCACGTGGTCTATCCCCACCACGGTGCGGGCAAGGTCCTCAAGAAGGAAGACATGGAGGTGCTCGGCGAATGCCGCGAGTATCTCACCATCAAGATCCTCCACAACGACATGACCGTCAAGGTCCCCACCGAAAACGCCGGACTCGCGGGGCTACGCCGGGTGATCGACGAGGAGACCGTCAAAAAGGTGCTGGACGTCCTCCAGGACGAAGTCTCGGAGATGCCCAAGAACTGGAACCGCCGGTTCAAGCACAACCGCGACAAGATCAAGACGGGCGACATCTACGAGCTCGCCGAGGTCGTGCGCAACCTCGCGCTGCGCGAGACCGAGAAGGGCCTCTCCACCGGGGAGAAGCAGATGTTCACGCGGGCCAAGAAGATCCTCGCCTCCGAGTTGATGTACGCGCTCGACAAGGACGAGGAAGAGGCCGAGAGCTACCTCGACGAGCTGCTCGCCAACTCGGCCTCCAGCAAGCTCGCGATGGCCAAGTAGCGGGGGCTTTCGGGAGTCCCCTTGGCGGTCGCGTTGATCGTGGCCGCGGGGCGCGGCGAGCGTCTGGGAGCCGGTCAACCCAAGGCGTTCGCCGCGCTCGCCGGCCGCCCCATGGTGCACTGGTGCCTCGACGCGCTGCGCGCCGTCGCGGAGATCGAGCGGATCGTCGTCGCGCTGCCCCCCGGCGTGGCCGCGCCCGCGGGGACGATCGGCGTCACCGGCGGCGCCGTGCGCTCGGAGTCGGTGCGCCTCGCGCTCGCCGCCGCCGGGGGTGGGGGGGGTTTGGATTTGGGCGGCGGGGGTGCGGATTTAGTGCTCGTGCACGACGCCGCCAGGCCCCTGCTGAGCCCCCGGCTAGCCGAAAGTGTGCTCGCCGCCGCCGCGCATGACGGCGTCGACGCCGCGATCGCCGCCGCCCCCGTGACCGACACCGTCAAGCGCGTGGGGGCGGGGCGTGTCGTGCGCGAGACCCTCGAGCGCTCCGAGCTCTGGGCCGTGCAGACCCCGCAAGTGTTTCGCCGCGCCGCGCTCGAGCGCGCTCTGGATGTACCCCCCGAGGTGCTCGCCCAGGCTACCGACGACGCCTGGCTGATCGAGCGCGCCGGCGGGACCGTCGTCGTCGTCGAGGCCCCCCGTGAGAACCTCAAGGTGACCACGCCCCTTGATTTCGCTCTCGCCGAGCTGCTGTTCGCGCGGGGTACCGTGCAACAGTGATTTAAGCCTTATGCTAAATTTAGACTTGTGACTAAATTTAGTGCAGAAGCGAAAGCTCTATGAAGCTCTATGAGTCCGGCTGAATTCAAGAACCCCTACAGGCCCGGCGCAGGGCATATGCCGCCTCATCTAGCGGGCCGTCAGCGCGAGTACGCCGAGTTCGATCGGCTTCTGGAGCAGGACGAGATCCTCGAGAATATGGTCCTGACGGGGCTGCGTGGTGTTGGCAAGACTGTGCTCCTCGAGACGTTCAAGCCGCGCGCGATGCAGCGGGGATGGCTCTGGGCCTCGGCTGATCTATCCGAGTCCGCGAGCATCAGCGAGACCGCGCTCGCACAGCGCATCTTGGCGGACCTTGCGCTAATCACCTCGTCCATCACGATTGAGGAGCGGCAGCCAAGCAATCCAGCCAGCTTTGCTGTGCCCAGCGAACCGCGGCGGGTACCGTTCTCTCACGAGATCTTGGTATCCGTCTACAACGGCACGCCCGGCTTAACCTCCGACAAGATCAAGGCGACGCTCGAATTCGCGTGGGACCACCTCCGCCAGCACGGTCAGCACAAGGTGATCTTCGCCTATGACGAGGCTCAGAACCTCTCCGATCACGCGGAGAAAGAGCAGTTCCCGCTATCGGTGCTGCTCGACGTCTTCCAGTCAATCCAGAAGAAGGGCATCCCGCTCATGCTGGTCCTCGCCGGCCTGCCGACGCTCTTTCCCAAGCTTGTGGACGCGCGGACATACTCCGAGCGCATGTTTCGTGTTGTGACCCTGACCAAGCTCGACGACGACGAGAGTCGAGAGGCGATTCTCAAGCCGATCGAGGTCGCCGAATGCCCGATCAAGTTCTTACCGGATTCCGTCAATACGATCTGCCACGAGTCCGGCGGATATCCATACTTCATCCAGTTCATATGCCGTGAGGTGTTCGATGTCTTTATTCAGCAGCACGCAAACGGCGACCTGACGACGGGCGTGCCCGTCGATGCGATCCAGCGCAAGCTCGACACCGATTTCTTTGCCGGACGTTGGGCGAAGATCACCGACCGTCAGCGCGAACTGCTTTGGGCTGTCGCCAACCTCGATCACCCGGACGAAGAATTCACGATCCAGGAACTCGTCGAGGAGGCTAGGCGGCTCCTCACCAAGACATTCTCGCCCAGCCACGCCAATCAGATGCTCGCCAGCCTCGCCGAGCGCGGCATGATCTACAAGAACCGGCTGGGCAGGTACTCGTTTGCCGTTCCTCTCCTGGGGCGCTTCATCCTCAGGACCTATGACCCTCCCGCTGAGTCTGATCTGCACCCCTAAAACCAAGTTGACCCGCGACCAAAAAAGCCACTATATGCTCACCGACTACCACCTCCACCTACGTCCCGACGAGCTCGACGCCACCGCTGACGGGTACTTCACCGCCGCCAACGTCGAGCGCTACCGCGACGTCGCCACCGAGCGGGGGATCGCCGAGCTCGGAGTCTCCGAGCACGTCCACCGCTTCCGCGCGGCGCTCGACGTGTGGCAGCACCCCTTCTGGCGGGAGAACGCCGTCGACGACCTCGAGGCGTACTGCGGATTCGTGCGCGAGCAGACCGACCTACGTCTCGGGATCGAGGCCGACTTCATCGCCGGGAGCGAGGATCGCATGGCCAATCTCCTCGAGGCCCACGACTTCGACTACGTCGTCGGCTCCGTGCACTTCCTCGGAGACCGCTCCCTGGATATCGCGGAGTACGACGTCTGGGACCCCCGCGCCGGGCGCAGCGCCGAGGAGATCTGGCGGCGCTACTTCCAGACCCTCGGCGAGGCCGCCCGCAGCGGGCTGTTCGACATTCTCGCCCACCCCGACCTCGTGAAGGTCTGGGGCGCCGAGCGTCCCCTCCCCGAGGGCGATCTGCGCCGCTACTACGAGCTCGCCATCGAGGGCATCGCCGAGTCCGGGATCGCCGTCGAGGTCTCCACCGCCGGCCTGCGCAAGCGCGCCCGCGAGATCTACCCCGCGCCCGCGTTCCTCGAGATGTGCGTCGAGGCCGGCGCCCCCGTGGCCCTCTCCAGCGACGCCCACCATCCCCAGGACGTGGGGGCCGACTACGAGCAGGCCCTCGAGCTGTTGGAGAGGGTGGGGGTGGGGGAGCTATGTGCATTCGAGCGCCGCACCCCGCGCCTGGAGCCGATCGGCGCCGGTGTGCGATGAGCCTCGCGGGAATCGGCTACGACTCCCACCGTCTGGTCCCCCAGCGCCCCCTGATCCTCGGCGGTGTCGAGATACCCCACGATCGCGGCCTCGAGGGTCATTCCGACGCCGACGTCCTCACCCACGCCGTGATCGACGCCCTCCTCGGTGCCGCCGGCCTCGGGGACATCGGCGAGCACTTCCCCGACACCGACGAGCGCTACCGCGACGCCGACTCCATCGCCCTGCTGGAAACAGTCCTCACCCGCGTGATCGCCGCGGGACTCGAAGTTGTGAACGTCGACTGCACCGTCATGATGGAGGCTCCCAAGCTGGGTCCCCACCGCCAGGAGATCCGCGAGCGACTCGCCAAGGCGTTGGACCTGCCCCTGGCCCGTGTGAACGTGAAGGCCACCACCGGTGAGGGCATCGGCTTCGTCGGGCGCCGCGAGGGCGTCGCGGCGTTGGCCCTCGCGAGCTTGCACAGTCGCTAGGGTTGGCGCCCCATGCGCTCTATCCGCCTGCACGACACGCGTACCGGTGAGGTGCTGCCGCTGCACCCCCGCGACCCCGGTCGGGTCGGGATCTACGCATGCGGTCCCACCGTCTACAGCCGCATCCACATCGGCAACGCCCGCCCGTTCGTGGTCTTCGCTCTTCTCAGGCGCTTGCTCTTGCACGAGGGTTACGCCGCCAAGCTCGTGGTGAACATCACCGACGTCAACGACAAGATCTACACCGCCGCGCAAAAAGCTGGCGTACCGAGCGAACGGCTGGCGCGCGAGATGGCCGCCGCGTACATCGCCGATACCGACGCTCTTAGCCTTGGCCGTCCCGACGATGAGCCGCTGGCCTCGAGCACTATGCAGGCGATCATCGACTACATCAACGATCTCGTCGTCTCCGGCCACGCATATGAGAGTGGCGGTGATGTGTTCTTCGCTGTTCGCTCCGACGCCCAGTATGGCTCGCTGTCGCACCGACAGTTGGATGACATGGATCAGGGTGAGGGGATCGAAGGAACCGACCGCAAGCGCGACCCCCTCGACTTCGCCCTCTGGAAGGCCCACAAGGATGGCGAGGACACCGCCTGGGACTCACCCTGGGGTCCCGGTCGGCCCGGCTGGCACAT
The DNA here is from genome assembly GCA_963747875.1 of uncultured Solirubrobacterales bacterium. Classification (GTDB taxonomy): domain Bacteria; phylum Actinomycetota; class Thermoleophilia; order Solirubrobacterales; family Solirubrobacteraceae; genus Palsa-744. The sequence goes on along the minus strand of CAVVGU010000001.1, from coordinate 1,245,504 downwards.
CGAGTGCTCCGCGATGGCCGAGAGCCTCCTCGGAGTTGGCTTCGACATTCACGGCGGTGGCTCCGATCTCGTCTTTCCCCATCACGAGAACGAGGCCGCCCAGACCCGCACCGCCCGTGGCCACGAGCTGGCCCAGATCTGGATGCATAACGGCATGATTCAGTTCACCGGTGAGAAGATGGCCAAGTCCGTCGGCAACATCGCCCCTCTGCACGAGGTCATCGCGCAGTGGGGGCGCGACGCCGTGGTCATGTACCTAATTGGAGGTCACTACCGCCAGCCACTCGCGTTCTCCGAGGCCGCGCTCGAGCAGGCGCGCGCGAATGTGAATCGCATCCGCGAGGCCGGACGACGGCTCTCAGATGGTGACTCCCCCGTCACCATGAACCCCCTTGCCGAACGCTTCTGGGAGGCCCTCGCTGAGGATTTCAACACCCCCCAGGCTCTCGCCGCCCTGTTTGACTGGGTACGCGAGGCTAACCGGAGCACCCATCTCGTCGGGGCGCGCCAACTCCGCGAGATGCTCTCCGTCCTTGGGTTAGAGGGCCTGCTCGACGATCTCACCCCCGCCCCTCCCGCGGAGATCGTGCAAAAGGCCACCGCCCGCGAGCAGGCGCGCGCCGCCCGCGACTTCGACGCAGCCGACCGTCTCCGCGCCGAGATCCAAGCGCTCGGCTGGGAGGTAAGGGACGGCGCCGATGGATTCGAGCTCATGCTCCTTTCCGACCACAGCTGATGCACCGCCACCCTAGCCCTGCCCCGTCCCTCCCGCGATCGAATGGGTGCCTGAGTCGATCAGGCCGTATACGCGCTCGCGGAACACCCCCCACCCCGACTCAGCCGTCTTCGAGGGGGCGTTGGAGGGTCTCAGTTCGGTGATCCTCTACGGCCGCAACCCCGTGCGGGAGGCCTTGCGCGGCCGCCGCGCACGGAGCGTGGGGGAGGTGTGGGCCACCGCCGGCGCCGCACGCGAGTCCTGGCTTGCGGGGGTTGGCGCGCGGGTCGTCTCCGGCGAGGAGATCGAGGGCCGCTGCGGCTCCCCCGAGCACCAAGGTGTGTGTGCGTCAGCCGCCGGCTTCCCCTACGTCTCTGCCGAGGAGCTGCTCGCTGTGGAGGACGCCCTGATCGTGGCGCTCGACCAGGTCCAGGATCCCCACAACCTCGGCTCCATCTGCCGCACCGCCGAGTGCGCCGGGGCCACCGGCGTGGTGATCCCCGAACGTCGCGCCGCCGAGGTCACCCCCGCGGTCTGCAAGGCCTCCGCCGGCGCCGTCGAGCACCTGCGCATCGCGAAAGTCCGCAACCTCGCCGACTTCCTCGGCGAAGCCCAGGGGGCCGGATGCTGGAGTTATGGAGCCAGCGCTGAGAGCACCGCGTCTTACCACCAACCCGACTACCGCGGCAAGGTCGTGCTCGTGCTCGGCAGCGAGGGCCGCGGGCTGCGCCCTCGGGTCGCGGGTGCCTGCGATCAGCTGATCTCCCTGCCCCTCCACGGGCGGATCGAATCGCTCGGTGTCAGCGCCGCCGCCGCCGCGATCCTGTACGAGATCTTGCACAACCGGGGCCGCCCCCTTGACAACGCTCCATAACTGTGCGAGGCTTCTCCTGCCGTAACGCTAAACCTAAGCTTGACCCATAGTTCAATTTCATAGTCGTTGGCGCCGGGGGAGGAGTGCGCCACTGAGCGATCCGGGCTGCCTGGCCCGAGAAGGGACCTGCTCGTGGCCCGTTTCTCCAGTAACCCTCAGTCTGAGGTCAAGGTCGATGATGGATTCCTGATCGCCCTCGCCAAGCAGGGCGACCGCACCGCATACGACCGTCTCGTGCGCCGCTACCACGGCTTCGTACGCCTCAAGGCCTCCTCCTACTTCCTCGCCGGGGGCGACTCCGACGATCTCATCCAGGAGGGCCTAGTCGGCCTTTACAAGGCGATCCGCGACTTCCGCTCCGACCGCGAGTCCAGCTTCCGCAACTTCGCCGAGCTCTGCATCACCCGCCAGATCATCACCGCCGTCAAGACCGCCACCCGCAACAAGCACACCCCCCTCAACCAGTACATCTCCTTCTCCTCCACCCCCGCCGCCGGCGGGGAAGACGTCCCCACCCTCGACCAGGTGCTCCCCGGCCCCTCCGTGCACGACCCCGCCAACCAGGTCATCTCCTCCGAGGAGCTCCGCTCGCTCGTCGGCTGTCTCTCCACCGCCCTCTCCGAGCTCGAGAGCCGCGTGCTCTCGCTCTACCTCGACGGCTGCTCCTACGAGCAGGTCGGCGAGCGTCTCGCCTGCGACACCAAGACCGTCGACAACGCCCTCCAGCGAGTCAAGCGCAAGGTCGGCGCCCATCTACAGACGCGCGCCGTGGCCGTCTGAGGGCCGCTACCGGATTGGGGCGTGCCGCTGGGCGCGTCGAGGGTCGGACGAGGCGATGGAGCGATGCCCACCCACCCAGGCGTGGTGGGCCCACGTTAGTCCGGGGACAACGCATCGCGACGGCAATCGGCAGCGTCCCGGGGATGCGAGCCCATCGGGATCGGCCCCAAGCGCCACCGAGGCCGCCCCAACGTGGAGCGGCCTCGGTAGGTCAGGAGTGCGAGGGTTGCCGGCGCTGACCAGAGACGCCCGCGGACCACTCTCCTCTACCTGAGTCCTAACGGTGGTGGTGGCCCCCGTGGGTGGATTCACCTTCGTTGCCCACACCACCACCTTCGCCTTCCCCTTCCCTTTCCCCTTCCCGTTCAGAGGTCGATCCTTCCGCGGGCGAGGAGGAGTTGCCCGGGGATTCCGCCACCAGCGTCCCCGCCGCGGCCGGGTTCACCTGGATCGTGAACAGCTGGCTCGACGCAGCACCGTTATCGGGTCCCCCCGGGATGTGGACCCGGAAGACCTGCGTCCCCACGCTGTACACCTGGTAAGCGATCGAGAACGTCGATTCCTGGCTGAGCGTGCTCACCTGCACCACGTGGAACGCGTCGCCCGCGGTATTCTGGCGCTCCAGGTAGATCACGTGGCCCGGGTGGCTCGGGGCCACGCTGCCCGTGAACGTCAGCGTCTGCCCCTCCAACACCGAGGTGGCCGACACCTGGGCGCTGAGCACGCTGCGCACGCCCTCGTAGAGCAACGCCGAGCGCACCCCGGCCGCTGCGCTGCAGGCAGCCACGTGGGGTACAGCCAAGCACGATGGATCTCCCGCCTGCACTCTGTAGAAGGTGCTGTTAACAGGCATCTGTGCCGGGAACGAGTAGTTGCCCGCGCTGTCCGTCGTGGCCTGCGCCACCGGCGCGAAGCCACGCTGGTGGACCGTGCGCGCCAGCAGCGTGACCGGCTTGTCCGCTCCCCCCGCGAGAATCCCGCTGATCGTCACCGACTGCCCAAAGGCGATCGGATCGGCCGACGCCACGATCGTCAGAGCGGGGTTCTCTTCCTGAGAGATCACATAGGAGAGCACGTTCGAGGGGCTCGGGATGTTGCGCCCCTGGCTGCTCACCAGCACCCGGATGTCGGCGTCCCCCGGCACTTTGAAGGTGTGGACGATCGTAAAGCCGCCCCCCGCTTCCACCGAGCCCGAGTCGATCCTGTGCCATTCGTTACCCGCCAACGCGCTCTGGCGCTGCAGAATCACCCGCGCGCCAACATCCGCGGGGTTGACCGTGCCGGTGAACGTGACCTTGTTGGCGGGCCCCGTGATGATCTGGGTACCTTCCGGCGGTCCGCTGAGTGTCACCTGGGCCGCCACCCTGACGCCCCCATTGACGCTCTCCGCACCGTGCGAGCGCACGTGCCAGATGCGATTTGTTTCAACCGCCCCATCCGCGCGCTGGAACTGATAGAAGCCCTGCGCATCCGTGGTCGTGCTCTGCACAAAGGTGAAACCCGGCACGCCGTGAAGATGATGGAAGAGCCGCACCACCTGATCCGCCACGCTTGCGCGGCCCCCGCAGACCAAGCGACCGAATATCACCACCGGTTCCCCAGCCGTGATACGGCGCGGAGCGACCCGCATGCTCACACCGCAACGACCCCCCGGGCTGCGGTGACTAAAGGCGGACACTCCCGCCGCGAACACTCCCAGCGACGATACCGCGACAGCGCACGCCAAAGCGACAAGCCCTCTCCGGCGCACCTCGAGAAGCCCTTTCAAGCGCATTTCCAAGCCTCCTTCTACAGGGATGAGCACAACGCACATTCAGATGAGGCCAAACCTGCCCAGCCTCGAACCCCAGCTCCCGTTCAATCTATGACTCGCCCCGAATAACCCCCACGGGTCACGATCGATGCGGTGCTCGATCGCGATCGTTGCATCGGTGGTGAGGAGGCGTCGACCCCCTTTTGCTGGTCGACCGCGACGCCCTTTCGCTGGTCGCCGCAACGCCCTTTCGCTGGTCGACCGCGACGCGGTCTTCCCCGACGGCCCCCCCGCAGAGGCTCGATGCCGGTCTTGCGCGACGCGCTGAGAGCGGCCAGTAGGCGCGAGTGGGGAGGGGCCGCGCGGGCCCCGCGAATTTGCGGAGGTCGCGTGAGGTTTGCGCCCGAGCTGTGTCTCAAGGGGCACAGTCCAGTCGAACGGACCAGGCACCGCGCGGGAATCCGCTCCGGGGCAGTCGGTGGCGCTCCATCCATCCGCCGGCAGCACCGGGTCCCGTGCGCACAGCGCCCCACCCCACGGGGCGGGACACAAAAGGTCTCGGGGCGGCCCATCCTGGCGGGCCGCCCCGGACCGTCCCCCGTGGCCTCGGGCCACCACGCGAAGCTTGGGGCCGGCCGTCCCCGAATATCTGAGGCCACCTCGCGTGTGGGGCACCTCGCGTGTGGGGCACCTCGCGTGTGGGGCACCTCGCGTGTGGGGCACCTCGCGTGTGGGGCACCTCGCGTGTGGGGCACCTCGCGTGTGGGGCACCTCGCGTGTGGGGCACCTCGCGTGTGGGGCACCTCGCGTGTGGGGCACCTCGCGTGTGGGGCACCTCGCGTGTGGGGCACCTCGCGTGTGGGGCCTTTTCGTCCAACCGCGTGATGTTCTATCGTCGCTCGTGTCGAATTTGTCGTAAGGATGGTTGGGCGCTCGGCCGCCAGGGCCGCAGGGGCTTTGGGGCCACAGAGGCGCCCAAAGAGCGCGTCGCGATGAGCCCAGGAATCTCCACCCGCCTACTGGCGACCCAGTCGGATGATCGGCTCCTCGCGCTCGTCCGCGAGGGCCACGAGCGCGCGTTCGAGGCGCTCGTACAGCGCTACCGCCGGCCCCTGCTCGGCTACTGTCGACGCCTCTCTCTGCCCGATGCGCGCGCCGAGGACATCATCCAGCTAGCCCTCCTCAAGGCTTGGATCGCGATCCGCGAGGGGGCCGACGTGCGCGACCTCAAAGCGTGGCTCTACCGCGTCGTGCACAACACCGCGCTCAACGCCATCCGTGACGCCGCCCACGACGGCGATCCCATCGCCGACCCCGCGGAGCGCTTCGGGGCGCGCGAGCCCGATCTCGACCACCGGCTCGCCATGCGCGACACCCTCGCGGAGGTCGCCGCGTTGCCCGCGATGCAGCGCGAGGTGATCGTCCGCACCGCCGTCGCCGGTCACAGCCACGAGCAGGTCGCCACCGATCTCGGGATCACCGACGGCGCCGTGCGGGGGCTTCTCTACCGAGCCCGCGCGACCCTCCGCGCCGCCATCACCACGCTGACCCCCCCGCCGCTCCTCGGCTGGATCGCCGGCCGCGCCGACCAGGGCGCCCCCCCGCCCGAACGCCTCACCGAACTCGCCGGGGGAGGGGGGACCGTGGGGCTCGGCGGGCTGCTCCTGAAGGGCAGCATCGTCGCGATCACCGCCGGGACCGTGGTCACCGGTGCCGCAGTGGTCCATTTCCGCGGCACCTCCTCGCCGCGGCATCCACGTGCCTCGCTCGCCACCGCCGCGCCCGCCGGCTCTGCGGGGTACGCCGGCTCCGCCACCGGCAGCGCTCTCGCGGACTCCCAGCTCGGGGCCGCTCGCCGAGGAGCCGCCGCTCGCCTGCACTCCCATCGCCACTCCTCCAGTAGACCGCGCGCGCCGCGGGGCGCCGACTACCCCGGTGGGAGCCGCACTACCAATTCCGGCAGCTCGGGGTCCTCGCTCAACGGGCGTGCCCCACGCTCAACCACCCCTGGGTCACGCAATGTGCGCTCGGGCGCTCCCACCACCGTAACGACCGTGCAAAGCGCCCCCGGCGGCTCCCCACAGGAAGCCGGCACCACCCAGAGCGCAGGCGGCCCAAGTGTTGGTTCGAGCCAGGGTGGTGGTGCGAGCCAGAGCGGTGGATCGAGCCAGAGCGGTGGTGGATCGAGTGGCGGGAGCGAACCCGTTGGCTCCGCCGCCGGCGCCGGGAGTGGCTCCGGGTCCGGCGGCTCCTCCGAACAGGGGACAGGCGAAGGCTCGGGATCATCGGGCTCCGGGTCCTTGGGCTCCGGCTCCTCCGGCAGCGAACAGTCCGGGTCCGGGTCCGACTCCAGCGGCTCGGAAGACTCCGGGGGGTCCGGCGAATCCGCGCCCTCCGGCTCCAGCGGCGAAGAATCCGATTCGCTCGTCGGGACCGTCGTCCACGAAGTGGGGAGCGTCCTCGAACATATCCTGCACTGACCGCGCGGCGCTCTGAAAAAACCTCCGACGGGTAGCCCGAGCAGAGCGATCGGCGATAGGATGCATGCGCCACGCCGACGTAGCTCAGCTGGCAGAGCACCGGTTTTGTAAACCGGGGGTCGCCGGTTCGATCCCGGCCGTCGGCTCTGCCGGCGGGCCCTACCGAGCTCGAGCGGGGGCTCAATTCACATGTTGTGTTCGCCGCTGTGGTCGAACGCAGCGGACCTCCGGAGTGCGACACGCGACTGGACGTGGACAAACGGATGAGCCCGATCCAGATAGGTTCCGCCGGGCATTCGGCTGGGGGGCGGACCCTCCGCTGCTCTCGCGGGTGGGCCCGGGGCCACAGCTTTCTCTTGGTGATCCTGGGGCTCGGGCTCGCGATTCGCGCCTCGGTCTGGTGGGCATACCGTCCCGGGATCTTTTACTTCGACTCGTGGCTGTACCTCGGGATGGCCGAGCACGGCCACCCGGTCGCGTTCGCTCCGGACCGTCCCAGCGGTTACCCGCTGCTGTTGAAGATCGGGATGTCTGCCCTGGGGGGTCTCTCGACAGTGACTGCGCTGCAGCAACTCGCCGGTGTTGGCGTGGGGGTCGTCGTGTGGACACTCACGCGAGAGCTCGGGGTGGGGAGGAGGCTCGCCGTGGCCGCGGCGGGACTCGTGGTTCTCGACGGGTACACGATCGCGCTCGCCCAACACGTACTCCCGGAAGCTTTCTTTGCGCTCATCCTCATCCTCAGCGTCGCCGTTCTCGTTGGGGCGCCGCTGACCCCGATCCGCGTCGGGGTCAGCGGCGCGCTCCTGGGGGCCGCGATCCTTCTGCGAACCGCGGGCGTATTTGCCGTGCCGGTGTGGCTGGTGTTCGTGATTCTCTGCGCCCGCCGCGGCCCCAAGCTGCTGCTTGGGGTGCTCGGGCTCGCGCTTGCGCTGCTGGCGTATGCGGCGCTGCACGACATCGCAACCGGGCAGCCCGTGCTGACGGAGTCCGATGGCTGGTTCCTCTACCAGAGGGTCGCCCAGATCGGTGGGTGTCGCGAAATCACGGTTCCGCGGTCGGCGGTCGCGCTATGCCGCGGACTGGGCGCGAGCGTCATGTTCCACCCGCGCGACCCCAGCGAATACATCTACGGGCCCTCCGCACCGGCCACCCGCGCGTTTGGCCCACTGGCCGGGAACTCCGAGCGCGAGCAGCGCGCCAATAGCGCGCTTCGCGCGTACGCCTTCGCGGTGATCGAGCAGCACCCCGGGCGCTACGCTGAACTCGTCGGGTCGGAACTCCTCCACTACCTCGAGCCCGGATACCGGGAACCGGGCCGTGAGCGCCTCTCGGTTGAACTTCCTCCCGCGAGCCTCCTGCTCTATTGGGACGACCCTCCGCTTCGTCTCCGGACGCTTCCGGCCTATCACGCGACCGTCGGCTTCCCCGGAGCGCTCGCCCGCGACTACGCCAACGCGGTCCGGCTCCCGGATTGGGTGGTCGCGGTCATAGCCCTCGGCGAGCTCGGGTGGCTCGGAATGCACGTCGCGCGCCGGCGCACCTGGGGACCTCGGGCCCGCGCGACCGGGGTGCTCCTCGCGGTCGCGCTGTCGATCGCGGTCGGATCCACCGCGACGACGCTTTTCCGGATCCGCTACGTGATCCCGTGTGTCCCGCTCGTCGTGAGCGCGGGGGCACTCGCGCTGACGCGGGACGGGCCCCGCGAAGAAGCCTGGTGAGCGCGGGCCGGATCGCTGATCTGTTTCGGATGCTGTGGTAGGATCCGGCGCCTTGCTGCGAGGGGGTGACAGTGTGGAGCTCGGCTACGGCGGCACTTTTACTCGCAGCGCAAGGTGGGCACTCGTAACCGTACTCGTGCTCTCGATCGGTGTCATCCTCGCGGCGCCGATGACCGCCGAGGCGGTCACGCCCGTCTCACTTGGAGCCGCCAAAACCTACTCGGCGGAACTACCGAGCGCGATCGCGGTCGGGCAGCTGACACCGGGAGGCCGCACGTTCGTCGTCGTTTCCGACGGCGACAGCGAAGACGTGTCGGTGTTCCTCGCCGAACCAAACGGGAGTCTTGTGTCCGCCGGCAACCATTACGTTGGGGGTTATCCGCTCGCACTGGCGATTGGAGACGTCACGGGTGACGGCAACAGCGCCATCGTCGTTTCCTTCGGGGGCTCGACGTCCGGGATCGCAACACTGCTCGGTGACGGGACAGGCAAGTTCCCGACGCTCGTCACGTCTCCCCTCCCTGGAACTGTTGTTCCGCCCTCGATCGCGCTCGGTGATTTCAACGGCGACAAAAAACCCGACCTAGTGACGGCCGACGGGGACGAAGGGAAGGTGGCGCTCGCGCTTGGCAATGGCGACGGCACGTTCGAAACGGCGAAGGCGGAGCTCTACGGCGCCTCCACGGAACCGTATTCAGACATCGGGACCGTCAAGGTTGCCGACTTCAACCACGACGGCAAACTCGATGTCGCGACCTCGACCGAAGGCTGTGGCTACGAGAACGGGCGCGGCGAGGTCCGTGTGTTCTTGGGTAACGGCGCCGGGACCCTCAACACGCCACCGTCGGGAGACGTGCTCGATACGTGCGCGACGCGGATGAGCGTGGCCGATCTAACCGGCGACGGGATTCCGGACGTCGTCACGAACAACTCCGAACAGGCCACCGGCGCCGGGTACCTTGCGAGCATGCTCGGGAAGGGCGACGGCACGTTCGGCACGCTGTCACTCTCCGAACCGACGTTTGACGGGACCTCACTCACGCTCCCGGATCTCAATGGCGACGGGCTTCCCGACGCCGCGATCGGTGCCTACAATCCCTCGAGCGGGCCCGCGGTCCAGGTCCTCACCGGCAACGGCAACGGCACTTTCAACGCTCCTCAATCTTTCGCGATGGGCGTCTCCCGCGAAGATTACGTGACCGGGATCACCTACGGAGACCTCAACCAAGACGGGAAACAGGATCTCCTCGTCGCCTACGCCGAACCCGCGACCAACAGTGGCGGCGTGGTGGTGTTTTTGAACCAGACCGGGATATCGCCGCCGGTATCCACGCCGTCGGCGCCCAATCCGCCGGCATCGACGCCGAACCCGCTCCCGCTGGTGCAGCTGTGCTCCCTGATCGGGCCGAGTACCCCCAACAACCCAACCGCTGCGCTTCTGAAAAAACTGGATGAAAAGTCCTCCGTGCTGGTCGGACAGATCAAAGGGGGCCATGACCCGGTCAGCTTCGATCTCTATATCACCGCAGCGCTCGAAGAAACGCAGGTATGCGAGGCGAACATCACTCTGCTGAATGTGACGCCGTTTGGTTTTCCCACCGCCAAAACGGAACACGATACCTTCGTCACGGCGCCGAGTCCTTTGTCTCCGCAGCAGAGAACCTTCTGGTATGACCCAGTGCGCGGCTGGCTGCACAACTCAAAAGCGAGTGACTGGAACCTGACCCCGCCCGGAGCGCAGTTCTCGGTCAACTGGAGCGGCGCAGGCTTTCAGGCTCCGAAGACGAGTGTGAATATCAGCTTCGAGGACTCGAAGCTTCTCCTCGAAGAATCTCCTCTGGCGAAGTTCCGGGGACCGTTGCTGGAAACGAGGCTGGTGGAAAGCTTGGTTGGTGGGCAACCGTTGGAGTTCATCACAAAACTGAGACCGGAAGCACGCACCGGGGCGAGGTTGTCACTGTCGATCGTCAAGAAGTACTGCTACCAACAGGGGGATATGGGTCTGCTGCAACTCATATTCAATTCGCGCCTGTCGATCGCGCTGTCAGAACAGATTTATCTCGAAGCTACCCAGGATCTGCGCGAAGCGTCAACCAATGTTGTAAAGGACATAAAAGGGCTGTATGCGACGACGCAACAGCTTGAAGAATCGACCCAAGAACTGGCGAAAGGGATCTCGCAGGCCTGCGCGGATGGAGAACTCGCGTACGCGGAGCATCTCGTCTTGGCGGTTGCCGTGGTGGCCGTCTCGGTCGCGATCCCAGAGGCGGCGGGGGTCGTGCTCGCCGGCAGGACGGTATTCGTCCCAGCCTACGCCGCCGCCGGGGCGGGCACACAGCCCGCAACCGCGTCCTCCACGCCGCCCGAACCGCCAGCCAACATGCAGCTGCTGCCAACGCGGCGCGCCCGACTCTCGGCCAGGCTTCTGCGGCGGGCGCCCCTCCCAGCGAGTCTCACCCAGGCGGTGGAAGCGATCCGCCCGTTCCGGGTTGGAACCTCCGTCGGTCAACTGTTCGTTCAGGGGCGGTTCGCGCCCAGCCGGTGGGTCGTCGTCGCGGGCGGTCGGCTCCGCTCGCGGGCGCCTCACCGCGTTCTGCTGACGCTGGCGGGCCCCGGATTTCTTGGAACAAGGCTGGTCGAAGAGAAGGGTGGCGTAGCAGCAGTCGACTTTCGGCTGCCGGCAACCATGGCGCCAGGGCGATGGACCCTCGCAATCACAGATGAGGCCGGACTGCGGCCCGCGCACCACCGAATCGGCGGAAAGCTTGAAATGCGACTGACGAGCTTCACAATCGCCGCGCGTAACAAGCCTCGCAAGCGCGGGAAGTAGGGCGCCGCGTCGCTCGCCGCCAGCGCGCGTCGAGCACCGCGTCCTCCGGGAGGAGGTGATCGCAGATGTAGCGATCCACCGCTGTCCACACCTCTTGGGGCATCGACGGGGAAGGCTACCCCCCCCGCCGCGCGCCCGCCGCTCGGACCGCCGCGCTCAACGTCTCGATGTCGTAGCTCCCGTGGTGGCGCCTCCCGTTGATGAAGAAGCTCGGCGTGCCCGCCACCCCGCTTGCGTCCGCGCTCGCGACCGACTCTGTGACCCGCGGGGCGTACTCGCGGCGGCGCAACTCCTCCCAAAAGCGATCCACGTCGAGATCGAGCTCCTCCGCGTAGTGCCCAATATCTGCCGGCGTGAGCTCCTGCTGGTGGGCGATCAGCGTGTCGTGCATCTTCCAGAACGCCCCCTGCGCCGCCGCCGCCTCCGCTGCCTCCGCCGCCATCTGCGCGTGGGAGTGCACGTCGTTCAGCGGTAGCGGGCGCCACACGTAGCGCAGATCCTTCCCGAAAGAGTCCAACAGGTCCCTGATCACAACCTCCGCCCGCCCGCAGTACGGGCACTCGTAGTCCCCATACTCGACCAGCGTCACCTGCGCCTCCTCCGCGCCCCGAATGTGATCGCGGGCGGGATCCACCTCCTCGGAGAGATCGAGGATCGGAGCCCGTGTGCGGCTCAGCTGCCGCGCCCGCACCTGATCCGGCAGCAGCGCGATCCCGCGAAACACCAGCCAGCCCGCCAGCGACGCAAGCACCGCGCTCGCGAGCACCGCCAGCTTCGCCTCCGCCAACTGCTCGCCGTGGAACGCGATGCTCGAGATCAGCAAAGACACCGTGAACCCGATGCCCGCGATCGCCCCCCCGCCGAGCAGCGCCGGCCAGCTCAGCGCCGGGCGCACCCCGCCGAACACCGGCCGTGAGCCCACCCAAGAGGCCCCCACCACGCCCAGCGGCTTGCCCACCACGTAGCCCACCACGATCCCCACCGTGATCGGTGAGCTCAACGCATCTTCGAGCAGCCTCCCATTCACATCGATGCCCGCGTTCGCCAGCGCGAACAGCGGCACGATCACATAGCTCGCCCACGGGTGCAAGCGGTACTGAAGCCGCTCGTTCGGCGAGATCGTCGACGCCAGACCGAGCTGCGCCGAGCGCGCGAGCTCAGGTGTCGGCTGCTCGCGAAACGAGCGCGTCAGCTGTGTCACCCGCTCGAGGTCCGCCCGCGCCGGTGGATACGCGCTCGTCACCAGACCCACCAACAGCCCCGCGACGATCGGATCGATCCCCGAGTAGAACAGCGCCACCCACATCCCCACCCCCAGGATCCCCACTGCAGGCGCCCGCCACATGACCGGCGTGTAGCGCAGCCCCAGCAACGCCACGAACAGGCACCCCGCGATCGCCAGCGCCACCGGGGAGATGTGCTCGCTGTACACCCCCGCAATCACCACCAGCGCCAACAGGTCGTCCACCACCGCGAACGTCACCAGCGCCAGACGCAGCCGCGTGCCCCCCGGGGCCACCAGCGCGAGCACCCCCAGCGCGAGCGCCGTATCGGTCGACATCGCCGCTCCCCAACCCCCCGCGCCCGCGCCCCTAGCGTTGAACGCCAGATAGATCGCCACCGGCACCGCCGCGCCGCCCAGCGCCGCCACTGCCGGGATCGTCAGGTGGCGGCGCACCCGCAGTTCCCCCATGTCGAGCTCCCGCTTCGCCTCGAGCCCGATCACCAGGAAGAAGAACGTCATCAGGCCCTCGTTCACCCAGTGGCGCAGGTCCGCCGAGAGTTCCGCGCTCCCCAGCGTAATCGACAGCTTCGTGCTCCAAAACGACTCGTATGAGCTCGCCCACCGCGAGTTCGCCCACAGCAGCGCCGCCGCCACCGCGCACAGCAGCACGATCGCGCTGCCCGTCTCCCTGCTCAGGAAGTCGCGGACCGGCGTCGCCAGGTTTCGTGCCCACGCCGTCGAATCCGTGAGCGGCGCCGGGCGTGCCCTGGCTGAACGATCAGAGTCCGCGACGCTCACAGGTGCGCCTGATGCTACGCGCTCACGCCACCGACTCAGCGAGCCGCCGCCGCGATCGATGCGCGCCCGCCGGCTGGCTCCAGCTCGGGTCGGCTATTCGCACACGGGCCAAGATTGGGCGCGCGTGCCCTAAGCGTGCTGGTGCTCGCGGCTGGGCGGCAGCCCCGCCTCGCGCTGGAAGCCCTGCAACACCGACAGCATCGTCTCCACGTTGCACTCCACCTTCGACGGCCACGGCTTCGAGGGGTGGTCGTACAGCGTCTTCAAACCGTTGCCCGTGATCATCATCACCACCACCTCGTCAGGATCCAAGCGCCCCTCCGCCGCGAGCTTCTTGACGACCGCCACCGTCGTGCCCCCCGCCGGCTCCGTGAGGATGCCCTCCGTGGCGGCCAACAGGTCGATGCCCCCGAAGATCTCCTTGTCGTCCACCGATGCCGCCGTACCCCCCCGGCTGCGGACCGCCTCGATTACGAACACCCCATCCCCCGGAGCCCCGATCGCCAACGAGTGCGCCAGCGTCGTCGGCTCCACCGGGTTGATCTCCGAAGCACCCGACAGGATCGCGTCCGCGATCGGCCGACACCCCTCCGGCTGGGCGATGTCGATCTTCGTCTCCGACGTCTTCGCCAGGCCCACCCGCTCGAGCTCCACCAAGCCCTTGTGGATGCGCGAGGAGAGCGTTCCCCCCGCCGCCGGGCTCACGATATGGTCCGGTGCCCGCCACCCCAACTGCTCCACGATCTCGAACGCCGCCGTCTTCGCCCCCTCCGCGTAGAACGGCCGCAACGTGATGTTCGCGAACTCCAGGCCCGTCGTTTCCGCCAGGCGCCGGCACGCTTTGTTCGCTTCGTCGTAGTTGCCCTCCACCTGGCACACCCGCGCCCCCAGCGCTCGGCACACATGCGCCTTCGTGCTCTCCAGGCGGTTCGGGTAGAACACATACGCCGCCACCCCCGCCTTCGCGGCCAGCGCCGCCACCGCGCTGCCCACGTTGCCCGTCGAGACACACCCGATCTCCGGCCTCCCCAGCTCGAGCAGGCGCGCCACCGCCATCGAGACCACACGGTCCTTGTATGACAAGCTCGGACGGGAGCTGGAATCGTCCTTGATGTAGAGATTGCGCAGGCCCACCGCCGCCCCGAGCCTGTCCGCCTTGATCAGGGGGGTGAAGCCCGCGTACTGGCCCACCCGCGTGCTCCCCACCGCGTCCACGATCGGCAGCAGCTCCTCCAGGCGCCAGATGTTGAGCGGACGCTCCTCCATCGGCGTCTCCCGCAGCCGCTTCGCCGCGAGCTCGTAGTCGTAGTCGATGTCGAGGCTCTTCCCGCACTGCGGGCAGTACGCCCCACCCTCCGCAAGGGGGGAGCGCAGCTCGCACCGGCGGCACACCAGCTCGGTCGCGCACGAACGCGTCTGCTGGAGGTCCTCGGCGTGGTCTCGTGGAGGGCTCATCCGCTTGCTCGCCTCACATGATCGCAGAGGTTGGGGTCGGTTTGATGTTCACAATCAGTGACTTCTTGCAGACTTGAGAAGTTCGAGGTCTCCCGCTGGCGCCCCGCCGTTTCCCTTTGCGCCCGGCCACGGCGGATCGACACCCGGCTCGCCCAGGCCCGAGGCCAGCCACAGCTCCTCGCCGATATGCGGGGCGAAGGGCATCAGGACCCGCGCCATCAGGCCCAGCGCTCCCACCAGCGCCTCGTGGTTCTGGCGGCCCAACTCCTCCGCACGCTCCCCCTCGAGCACCTTCAGCGTCCGCGTCTCGAACAGCCTGATCCGCTCCAGCAGGCGGATCACGTTGCGCACCGCCGTGTGCATCTCGAGCTCCTGTAGATCCTCCGTGATCTTCTCGATCGCGATCTCGCACCACTTATCCAAGCGCCTGCGCATGAACTCCGTGCGGTACGCCCCCGCCTCCTCCAGCGGCTCCGGGTGCAGCGCAAAGCGCGCCTGCGCATACTGCCACAGACCGTTCAGAAAGCGGTGGCAGAACTGCACCGCGCTATCGCTCCAGTTCAGCGACTTCTGCGGGCGCGCCGCCCACAGCACCGCCATCCGCACCGTATCCGCCCCGTACGTCGCCACCAGCTCGTCCGGGTCCACCACATTGCCCAGGTGCTTGCTCATCTTGCGCCCATCCCGGATCACCATCTCGTGCATCAGCGCCCCCGCAAACGGCTCCCCCGCAGCCAGGAACGCCAGCGGGCCGATGTCGCGCAGCGCCTTCGTCGTAATCCGCTGGTCGAACATGAAGTTGCCGCTATCCGAGCCCGCCACCAGGCGCTCCGAGGGCAGCCACCCCCGCAGGTCCGCCAGCGCAAAGATCTCCTCCAGCGGTCGCTCCCGCTCCGCCGCCGGCACGCACGCCGGAACCCACAGCCACAGCGCGTCGAAATGGCAGTCCAGTGTGTCTGTCTCCCGTTTCGCCGGCTCCCCGCAGCGCGGGCACCGCACCTCCACGAAGTCCGCCCGCTCCGCCAGCGGGTTGCCCGCGCCCGTCGGCTTCAGGTCCAACGGCAACAGCACCGGCAACTGCTCCTTCGGCACCGGGACCGTGCCACAGCGCTCGCAGTACACGATCGGGATCGGCGTCCCCCACGAGCGCTGCCTGGAGATCGTGAAGTCGTTCGCCCGGTAGCGCACCGTTGGGCGCGCCTCAGAGACGGTGCTCGCGGGCGCGTTCCACTCAGTCTTCAGTCCCGGTAGTCGCTCCGCGAGCAGCGCATCGGTCTTGTCGAGCTCCGGGATCCCCAGCACCGCCGTCGCGCCAAAGCGCTCATCCACCACCGGGGAGATCAGCAGCGGCAGGGTCCCGTTGGAGTGGGGGTCCTCCCCGTGGGCGCCCGCCAGCGTCACCGTTGCGCCCGTGTCCACCATCGCGATCGTCTCCGCCCCCCGCGAGCTGCGCTCCAAGCCTCCCAGGCGCAGCTCCTCCAACTGCTCACGCACCGCCGCATCCCCCGCCCACCGCTCCACCTCCGGATGCTTCGGGCTCATCAACACGAAGCGCGCCAACTCCAGCCCCTCCGCGTGCGGAGTGAAGACCGTCAGCTCCCGCCCGTCCTCGGCGCGGGCCTCGAGCTCCACCCCGTCGACCCTCCCCAGCACGAAGCGCTGGCTCGCCAGCGACGTCTCGTCCCATTTCTCGAGCTCCCCCAGGCGGCTGTCGTTCTCCCGCAGGTAGGCGCTGATCCCCAGGTACCACTGCGGGCGCTGGATCAGCCGCACCGGGTTGTGGCAGCGCCAGCACGTCCCCTGCTCCACCTGGATCGTCGCCAGCGTCGTCTGGCACGTGTCGCACCAGTCCACCGTCCCCGTCCCGTGGTAGATCAGCCCCGCCTCCAGCAGCGTCAGAAAGAGCCACTGCGACCACCTGTACATCACCGCGTCCGAGCTCATGAACGTCCGCTCCCAATCGAACGAGAACCCCAGCCGCTGCAGCTGGCCCCGCATGTGCTCCGCGCAGCGGCTCACCCACTCGTGCGGAGACTCCCCACCCGCGATCGCCCCCAGCTCCGCCGGCAACCCGAACGCATCGAAGCCGAACGCGAACAGCACCCGCTCCCCCCGCGCCCGCTGGAAGCGCGCATACGCATCCCCGATCGCGTAGCTGCGCACGTGGCCGATATGCACGTTCCCCGACGTGAACGGCGCCGACGCCTTGATGTAAATCCCCCTGTGCTCCCCATCCACCGCCGGCGTCCGGAACGCATCCCGAGCGTCCCACTCGCGCTGGCGGCGCTCCTCGATCTCCCGCGCGTCGTAGCCCACCGGCTTCCCCGCTCCCACCCCCGACTTCGAATCATCCATGCCCGCGAGGATATCCGAGCCCTCTGCCTCGGGCCTCCGCTGTGTCCTGCGGCGGCGAACGCTCCGGCGTCCCGTGAGTACCGCTCTCGCCCCTCGCCATTGAGCCCCGCCGTGTCCCGCGGCGGCGAACGCTCCGGCATCCCCGCGAGTACCGCTCTCGCCTCCCGCCACTGGGCCCCGCTGTGTCCCGCGGCAACGTACGCTCCGGCGTCCCGTGAGTACCGCTCTCGGCCCTCGCCACCAGGCTCCGCTGCGTCTCACCACCACGCAACCCCTCCTATTCAAAAATCCTCCCCAACGCCCACGCCTTGCGACAGGGCCCGTTGCTATGCTCAAACCCGTTTGCCCAGCCGTCTCGACAGGCGCCCCTCGGCCTCCCGCCGACCCCCCTTCGGCCCCGCCCTGCGCGGGGTCTTTTCGTCCGCCCCGAGTGTAAGGATCCCGCAATGGAGATAGAGATCGGACGCGGCAAGAAGGCCCGTCAGGCGTACGGCTTCGACGACATCGCAATCGTGCCCTCCCGCCGCACCCGCGACCCCGACGACATCGATATCTCCTGGAAGCTCGGGCCCTACCAGTTCGAGCTCCCCATGATGGCCTCCGCCATGGACGGCGTCGTCTCGCCCACCACCGCCGGCATCATCGGCCGCCTCGGCGGGCTCGCCGTGCTCAACCTCGAGGGCATCTTCACCCGCTACGAAGACGCCGACGAGCAGCTCGAGCGGATCGCCGCCCTGCCCAAGGAGATCGCCACCCGCGAGATGCAGGAGATCTACCGCGAGCCCGTCAAGCCCGAGCTCATCACCCAGCGCATCCAGGAAATCAAGCAGCACAAGGTCGTCGTCGCCGCCTCCCTCACCCCCCAGCGCGTCCTCCGCTACCACGAGCTCGCCATGGACGCCGGCCTCGACGTGCTCGTCATCCAGGGCACCGTCGTCTCCGGCGAACACGTCTCCACCGTCTCCGAGCCCCTCAACCTCAAGGAGTTCATTCCCTCTCTCGACGTGCCCGTCGTCGTCGGCGGCTGCGCCTCCTACCACACCGGCCTGCACCTCATGCGCACCGGCGCCGCCGGCGTGCTCGTCGGGGTCGGCCCCGGAGCCGCCTGCACCACCCGCGGCGTGCTCGGCATCGGCGTGCCCCAGGCCACCGCCATCGCCGACGTCGCCCACGCCCGCTCCACCCACATGCTCGAGACCGGCGACTACAGCCAGGTCATCGCCGACGGCGGCATGAGCAACGGCGGCGACGTCTCCAAGGCCATCGCCCTCGGCGCCGACGCCGTCATGATCGGCTCCCCCCTCGCCCGCGCCTTCGAGGCCCCCGGGCACGGCTTTCACTGGGGCATGGCCACCTTCCACCCCACCCTTCCCCGCGGCGCCCGCGTCGCCACCGCCCAGAACGGCACCCTCGAGGAGATCCTCGTCGGGCCCGCCCGCGAGAACGACGGCACCTTCAACCTCTTCGGCGGCCTCCGCACCTCCATGGCCACCTGCGGCCACAAGGACCTCGCCGAGTTCAACCGCGCCGAGGTCGTCATCGCCCCCGCCCTCCAGACCGAGGGCAAGGCCCTCCAGCGCGACCAGGGCGTCGGCATGGGGGCCGTCAACGGGAAGGCCGCCGTCCTCGTCAATGACTGACGCCACCTCGGTGTCCGTGCCCGCCGTCGAGGAGCACGACGCAGCGGGCGCCGTCGCAGCGACACCCCCCGTCGCCGCGCCCCGCGCCATGGCAGCTATTGCGGTACCCGACACCGCGGCAGGCACCACGGCAGCTATTGCGGTACCCGACACCGCGGCAGGCACCACGGCAGCTATTACGGTACCCGACACCGCGGCAGGCACCACGGCAGCTATTACGGTACCCGACACCGCGGCAGGCACCACGGCAGCTATTGCGGCTCCCGGCACCACAGCAAGCACCCCGCCGCCCGCCGCCACCGACCTTGTGGTCGTCCTCGACTACGGCGGCCAGTACTCCCAGCTCATCGCCCGCCGCGTGCGCGAGTGCGGGGTCTTCTCCGAGCTCATCCCCCACCACGTCCCCCTCGCCGAGATCGCCGCCCGTAAACCCCGCGGGATCATCCTCTCCGGAGGCCCCGCCTCCGTATACGCCCCCGACGCCCCCCACCTCGAGCCAGGGCTGCTCGAGCTCGGAGTTCCCGTGCTCGGCATCTGCTACGGCATGCAGCTGCTCGTCCACGAGCTCGGCGGCCGCGTCGAGCAGGCCGACATCGGTGAATTCGGCCGCTCCGACCTCACCGTCAGCGAGCACGGCCTCCTGCTCAAGGACACCCCCCGCGAACAGACCTGCTGGATGTCCCACCGCGACACCGTCTTCGCGCCACCCCCCGGCTTCACCGCCCTCGCCTCCTCCAGCGCCTCCCCCGTCGCCGCCGTCGAGAGCGTCGAGCGCGGCATCTACGGAATCCAGTTCCACCCCGAGGTCGTCCACACCCCCTACGGCCAGCCCATCCTCGCCCGCTTCCTCACCGAGATCTGCGGCTGCGCACCCACCTGGTCCGCCGCCTCCATCGTCGAAGAGCAGATCGCCCGCATCCGCGCCCAGGTGGGGGAGGGGAGGGTGATCTGCGGCCTCTCCGGCGGCGTCGACTCCTCCGTCGCCGCGCTGCTCGTGCACCGCGCCATCGGCGATCAGCTCACCTGCGTATTCGTCGACCACGGCCTCATGCGCAAAGACGAGGGCGAGCAGGTCGTCGGGGCCTTCCGCGACACCTTCAAGGTCCCCCTCGTCGCCGTCGACGCCGAGCAGCGCTTCCTCCAGAGACTCCAAGGGGTCACCGACCCCGAGGCCAAGCGCAAGGCCATCGGCGCCGAGTTCATCAGGGTCTTCGAGGAGGAGGCCGCCAAGCTCGCCCGCGTGCCCCACGACCCCGGAGGGGCGGACAGGGAGAGGGTGCCCCGTCGTGCGGGGGAGGCGGATGAAGAGGAGATGCCCCGTGGGGCAGGGGCGAACGAGGGTGAGGCGGACGAGGGTGCGCGCTTCCTCGTACAGGGCACCCTCTACTCCGACGTCATCGAGTCCGGCGGGGGCACCGGAGCCGCCACCATCAAGTCCCACCACAACGTCGGCGGCCTCCCCGACGATCTGCAATTCGAGCTCGTCGAGCCCCTGAGAACGCTCTTCAAGGATGAGGTCCGTGCCGTAGGAGCAGAGCTGGGCCTACCCGAGCGCCTCGTCTGGCGCCAGCCCTTCCCCGGCCCCGGCCTCGCCATCCGCATCGTCGGGGGGAGGCCACCAAAGAGCGCCTCGACGTCCTCCGCGAGGCCGACCACATCCTCCAGGAGGAGATCCGCAAGGCCGGCCTCTACCGCGAGCTCTGGCAGTCCTTCTGCGTGCTCCCCGACATCCGCACCGTCGGCGTCCAGGGCGACGAGCGCACCTACGGGTACGTCGTCGTGATCCGCGCCGTCACCAGCGACGACGCCATGACCGCCGACTGGGCCCGACTCCCCTACGACCTCCTCGAGACCATCGCCTCCCGCATGATCGGCGAACTGCGCGAGGTCAACCGCGTCGTCCTCGATATCACCTCGAAGCCGCCTGGCACAATCGAGTGGGAGTAGTTCTGGCGGCGTCTCGAGTCAAGCGGTCGGGCACCGTGGACCGCGATCCCCTATCATGCACCCTCTCGCGCTGCGCGAAGTGTTCGCGTGGCGCCTTTTTCACGTTATGAAGACCTACGTCGCCAAGCCCACCGACCGCGAGCGCAACTGGCTGCTCGTCGACGCCAGCGGTAAGACCCTGGGTCGGCTCTCCACCCAGCTCGCCGATGTGCTGCGCGGCAAGCGCAAGCCCGAGTACACCCCCCACATCGACACCGGGGACTTCGTCGTCGTCGTCAACGCCGAGAAGATCGCCGTCACCGGCAAGAAGCGCACCGACAAGCGCTACTACCGCCACTCCGGCTACCCCGGCGGCCTGCGCTCGCGTAGCTTCGAGGAGATGCTCGCCCGGCGACCCGAGGAGATCATCCGGCTCGCCGTCAAAGGGATGATGCCCCGCAACCGTCTCGCCCGCAAGCAGCTCACCAAGCTCAAGATCTACGCCGGTCCCGAGCACCCCCACGTCGCGCAGAAGCCCGAGCCCCTGGAGATCGAGGCCTGATGGCCGACGAGCCCACCGGCGAGGAGCAGATCGAGGAGCCCCCCTCCGTCGAGGAGGCGGCCCCCGTGGGGGACACGCCCGCCCCCGAGGGCACCCCCACCACAGCGGACACGCCCGCCGAAAAGCCCGTCGCCGAGGAGCCCCCAGCGGCCGAGATTACCGCTGCGGAGGAGGCCATCGTCGAGGAGGCGATCGAGCAGGCCCTCGTCGAGGAGCTCATCGAGGAGGCCGTCGTAGAGGCCATCGTCGAGGAGGCCATCGCCGAGGAGATTGTCGCCGAGGAGATCGCTGCGGTGGAGGAGGCTGTCGTCGAGGAGCTCGTCGAGGAGGCCATCGCCGAGGAGATCGTTGCCGAGGAGGCCGCTGCGGTGGAGGAGGCTGTCGTCGAGGAGCTCGTCGCCGAGGAGGCCATCGCCGAGGAGGGGGCCGTAGTCGAGGAGCTCGTCGCCGAGGAGGCCGCCGCTGAGGCACCTGCCGCTGACGCGCCCGCCACCGGCGAGCCCGTGGCCGAGGAGGAGGACGAGGACTTCGACGAGGACGAGGAAGAGGAGCCCGCCCCCCGCGTCAAGCCCGCCGTGCCCGGGGCCCACCTCGAAGTGGACATCGTCCCCGAGGGCGTCGATCCACTCGCGCGGGACGTCCCCGCCGACCCCTACGCGATCGAGGACGAGGAGCTCGAGGAGGCCGAGGCCGAGGCCGAGGAGGAAGTGCTCGCCCAGCCCATCTCCACCGCCGCCATCGACCTCGCCTCCGGCGCCCGCTACCGCGCCACCGGTAAGCGCAAGACCGCTATCGCCCGCGTCACCCTGCGGCCCGGCACCGGTGCGTACCTCATCAACGGGCGCACCCTCGAGGGTCACTTCCCCCGAATCACTCTTCAGCGCAACATCCGCCAGCCCCTCGAGACCGTCGGCTACGAGGAGCGCATGGACGTCGTCGCCCGCCTCCACGGCGGCGGCATCTCCGCCCAGGCCGGGGCCCTGCGCCACGGGATCTCACGCGCCCTGCTCGAGGCCGACCCCAACCTGCGTGGTGAGCTCAAGCGCCGTGGCTTCCTCACCCGCGACTCCCGCGCCAAGGAGCGCAAGAAGGCCGGACTCAAGAAGGCGCGCAAGCGTCCGCAGTTCTCCAAGCGCTAGAGGACCCCCAACCTCATGACCCCCCAAGCTTCCGCCGCATACCGGGCTCGAGGAAGGGTTATGACCCGCAAGCTTCGGCCGCACCCCGGACTCTAGGACGGTCATGGCCCGCAAGCTGTTCGGAACCGATGGCGTGCGCGGCGTCGCCGGCGAGTTGTTGAGCGCCGAGCTCGCCCTCGGCCTCGGTAAGGCCGCCACCGCGCTCGCCGACGCCGAGCGCCCCCAGGTACTCATAATCCGCGACACCCGCGAGTCCGGCGAGATGCTCCAAGCCGCGCTCGCCGCCGGGGTCAGCGCCGCCGGCGGCGACGCCCTGCTCGGCGGGGTGCTGCCCACTCCCGCCGCCCCCCTGCTGATCGCCCGCTACGGCTTCGACCTCGCAGCCGTGATCTCCGCCTCCCACAACCCCTACCACGACAACGGCATCAAGTTCTTCGGCCCCGACGGCTTCAAGCTCTCCGACCAGACCGAGCTCGAGATCGAGCGCGAGCTGAAGCGGACCGGGGGAGACCCCGCCAAGGCAAATGGCCTGAACGCTCCCCCCGAACCCACCCAACCGGGGGCAGAAGACACGCACACCGGCCATCCAATCGGGCGCATCCGCGAGCTCCACGGTACCCACGAGGACTACCTCCGCGAGCTCCACACCCGCTTCGCCGAGCTCGATCTCGCCGGTCTCGACGTGCTGCTCGACTGCGCCAACGGCGCCACCCACCGCGTCGCCCCCGAGATCTTCCGGCGCCTCGGCGCCAACGTCAGCGTGATCGCCGACAGCCCCGACGGGCGCAACATCAACGCCCGCTGCGGCTCCACCCACGTGGAGGAGCTCGCCCAGCGCGTGCTCGCCGGGGGCCACGCCGTGGGCTTCGCCTTCGACGGCGACGGCGACCGCGTGCTCGCCGTCGACGGCGCCGGGAAGGTCGTGGACGGCGATGAGCTCATGGCCCTCGCCGCTCTGCATCTCAAGCGCACCGGACGCCTCACCGGTGGCGGGGTCGCCGTCACCGTGATGACCAACTACGGCTTTCACTCCGCCATGCGCAGCGCCCACGTCGATGTCGCCATCACCAACGTCGGGGACCGCTACGTCCTCGAGGAGCTCCGCGCCCGCGGCTGGGTGCTCGGCGGCGAGCAATCCGGGCACATCATCGACATGGGCTTCAACCGCTCCGGCGACGGGGTCGCCAGCGCCCTGCTCGCCCTCGAGGCCCTCGCCGGCAGCCCCCTCAGCGAGCGCGACGCCATGGAGAAGCTCCCCCAACGCCTCGTCAACGTCCGCGTCCGCGACCGCGGTGCGCTGGAACGGGCCGCCACCGTCAGCGACGCCGTGCGCGCCGCCGACGAAGCGCTCTCCGGGCGCGGGCGCGTGCTCGTGCGACCCTCCGGTACCGAGCCCCTCGTGCGCGTCATGGTCGAGGCCCCCACCGACCAGGAGGCCGACGAGGTCTGCGGTCGCCTCGTCGCGCTCGTCGAGCGCGAGCTCGCCTGAGAGCCACACCCAAGGTGCGGCCTGAGGCCGGCGGCCGTCGCCAAGGCGCAGCGTGAGGGTCGCACCGCTGCCAAGGTGGGTCTGAAGCCGGCCGCCGTCGCCAAGGCGCAGCGTGAGGGCCGCAACCACTGCGTACCCCGCAAGAACGTCGCCCAATCCACACCGGACATCTGTTCTAGGCCCCCGCGGGCCGGTGGTATCTTCGATGCACCTCCATTTGGAGACACCAGTCGGTGCGGCGCCATGAGCCCCCGACCCCTATCCGTTCGTTTGCGAAAGGACCACTGCCCATGTGCGGAATCGTTGGCTACGTCGGCAAGCGCCCCGCCCGTGAGCTCCTGATGGCCGGGCTCAAGAAGCTCGAGTACCGCGGCTACGACAGCGCCGGCATCTCCGTGATCGCCGAAGGCCACATCGACGCCGTGCGCGCCGTCGGCAACCTCCGGGCCCTCGAAGCCAAGCTCGGCGGAGTCGATGCCGCGGGCGCCGAGGAGGGCGGGAACGGGGCTCCCGTGGCGACCCTCACACGGCCCCCCACCATCGGCATCGCCCACACCCGCTGGGCCACCCACGGGCGCGTCTGCGAGGAGAACGCCCACCCCCACTTCGACAGCGACGATCGCATCCACGTCGTCGTCAACGGAATCGTCGAGAACTACATGCCCCTGCGCGAGCGCCTCCTCGCGCAGGGCAGCACCTTCACCTCCGAGACCGACGCCGAGGTGATCGCCCACCTCGTCGCCCACCACTACGCCGGCGACCTCCCCGACGCCGTGCGCGCCGCCTACGCCGAGCTCCACGGCCACTACGCCTTCGTCGTCATGAGCCTCGACGACCCCGACACCCTCGTCGGCGCCCGCCGCGAGTGCCCCCTCGTGATCGGCCGCGGCGAGGGTGAGCAGTTCGTCGCCTCCGCCGTGCCCGCCTTCCTCGCCGAGACCCACACCGTGCAGTACCTCGAAAACGGGGAGATCGTCGTGCTCACACCCGAGGGCGTCACCATCACCACCCCCCACGGAGTCGAGATCGAGCGCCCCACCGAGACCGTCGACTGGGACGAGGACACCGCCGAGAAGGGCGGCTTCGAGACCTTCATGCTCAAGGAGATCCACGAACAGGCCGACGCCGTCGCCGAGACCATCGCCGACCGCACCGCCCGCGGAGACGGTGTCGACCTCGACGAGCCCGGCGCCCTCGACGAGGCGATCCTCGCCGACGTCAAGCGGATCGTGATCGTCGCCTGCGGCACCGCCTACCACGCCGGCCTCATCGGCCGCTACGCGATCGAAGAGTGGGCCCGCCTGCCCGTCGAGATGGACGTCGCCTCCGAGTACCGCTACCGCAACCCCGTCCTGGGGGCCGGCGACCTCGTGATCGGGATCTCCCAGTCCGGCGAGACCGCCGACACCCTCGCCGCCATGCGCCTCGCCCGCGAGCGCGGCGCCACCGTGCTCGCGATCACCAACGTCATGGGCTCCCAGGTCACCCGCGAGGCCGACGGCGTGCTCTTCACCCGCGCCGGGTTGGAGATCAGCGTCGCCGCGACCAAGACCTTCATATGTCAGATCGCCGCCATCTACCTGCTCGCCCTGCGCCTCGCCGAGCTCCGCGGCACCCTCCCCTGCGCCCGCATCGCCGAGCTCGTCGCGGAGATCAAGCACCTGCCCCACTCCATCGCCGAGGTCACCGGGCCCGACGACGGCAGCGGCGGCGTGGTCCCCCAGGTCACGAGTGTCGCCGAGCAGCACTGGCAGAAGGAGTTCTTCCTCTACATCGGCCGCCACGTCGGGCTGGCCGTCGCGCTCGAGGGTGCGCTCAAGCTCAAGGAGATCTCCTACATCGCCACCGACGCCTACGCCGCCGGGGAGATGAAGCACGGGCCCATCGCCCTCCTCGACGAGTCCACCCCCGTCGTCTGCGTCGCCACCGACTCCCCCGTGCTCGAGAAGGTCGCCTCCAACATGCAGGAGGTCCGCGCCCGCGGCGCCCACGTGATCGCGCTCACCTCCGCCGGCAACCGCGAGATCCTCGGGCACACCGACACCGCCATCCCCGTGCCCGCCATCGACTGGATGCTCCAACCCATCCTCGCCGTCATCCCCCTCCAGCTGCTCGCCTACCAGATCGCCCGCCGCCGCGGGCTCAACGTCGACCAGCCCCGCAACCTCGCCAAGACCGTCACCGTCGAGTAGGGGGTCCGTTCCTCTCGGCCTCCGGGTCGGTCGATCGGCGAACCGGCCCACGGAGCCGGCTCCGTGAGAGCGGCTCGCGCCGGGCCTGGCCAGCGAATGCGCCTCTCGCCCTTTACGATCGCAGGTCATATGGGAGCCCTCCCCAAGTGGTGCCAGCCGCTGTACGACGCAGAGACCATGCGCGCCATCGACCGCTGGGCCATCGACGATCAGGGTGTTCCCTCGCTCGACCTCATGGAGCGCGCCGGGATCGGCGTCGCCCGCGCCGTCGAGGAGCTCGCGCCCGACGGCCCCATTGCCGTGCTCTGCGGCAAGGGCAACAACGGCGGTGACGGGCTTGTCGCCGCGCGGCTGCTGCGTGAGGCCGGGCGCGAGGTGGTGGTGCTCACCGTGGGGCCCCCCGCGGAGTTGAAGGGCGATGCGCTTGCCAACCTCAACCGCCTCCCCGGCGATCCCCCAGTGCAGTTTGGCCCTGATCGAACAGGCTCGGGGGGTGGCAGCGGTGGGGGCGGCAGTGCGGGCGACGCCTCCCCGCCGACGGTAGCCGGCGCCGCGATTGCGGCTGAGGCCGCCGGTTACCTCCACCGCGCCGCCCTGATCGTCGACGCCCTGCTCGGCACCGGCTCCACCGGAGCGCCCCGCGGGGCGCTCGCCCTCGCGATCGACGCCGCCAACGCCGCCCCCGCTCCCCTACTCAGTGTCGATGTCCCCAGCGGCGTCGACGCCTCCACCGGGGAGGTCCCCGGCAGTGCCATACGCGCCGCGCTCACCGTCACCTTCCACGCCCCCAAGCCCGGGCTCTGGATCCACCCCGGCAAGGCCCACGCCGGGCACGTTCGCGCGATCGACATCGGCATCCCCCGCGGCGCTCCCCCCGCCGATCGCGCCACCCTCGGGCTGATCGACTCCTCCGTGCTCGCCCTCCTGCCCCGCCGCGGCGCCTCCTCCACCAAGTTCTCCTCCGGGCACGTCCTCGTCGCCGGCGGCTCCCCCGGACTAACCGGCGCCCCCCGCATGGCCGCCCACGCCGCCATGCGTGCCGGCGCCGGCTATCTCACCGCCTGCGTTCCCCGCTCCGCGCAGGACCTCGTCGTCGCCGCCGCACCTCCCGAGCTCATGACCCGCGGCCTCCCCGACGAGGACGGCGCCCACAGCCCCGCCGGCGTGCACGACGTCCTCGACGCCGCCCAGCGCGGTGGCGCGCTTGCGCTCGGGCCCGGTCTCGGGCGCAGCCCCGGGGCCTTCGCCTTCGCGCGCGAGCTCGCCCGGCGCGCCCCCTTACCGCTCGTGCTCGACGCCGACGGTCTCAACGCCCACGCCGGCCGCCTCCGCGAGCTCGCCCAGAGGAGCGGCTCGGCCGCTCGCTCCCCGCGCTCCCCCGAGCTCGTGGGGAGCGAGACGCCCACCGTGCTCACACCCCACGCCGGCGAGCTCGGGCGGCTATTGGAGCTCCCCACCGAGGAGATCGAGCGCCGCCGGCTGCACCACGTTCGCGCCGCCGCCCAGCTGGCCGACGCCGTTGTCGTGCTCAAGGGCGACGACACCCTCATCGCCGACCCCGCCGGCCTGCTCCTCGTCAGCCCTGGCGACAGCCCCGCGCTCGCCACCGCCGGCACCGGCGACGTCCTCACCGGGGTCATCGCCGCCCTTCTCTCCCAGGGACTCCCCGCGCTCCCCGCCGCCGCCGCCGGCGTCTGGCTGCACGCCGCCGCCGGGCGTCTCGCCGCGCGCGCCCTCGGTGCCCCCGAGGGCGTCATCGCCTCCGACGTCATCGCCGCCCTGCCCGCCGCGCGGATCGAGGCACGGCCGTGAGTGCGATTGGACTCGATATCGAGCGCGCGCTCGCCCGCGTCAATCTCGGTGCCATCCAGCGCAACTGCGAACGCCTGCGCTCCGAGCTGCGCGACGGCGTGCTGCTGTGTGCCGTCGTCAAGTCCGACGGCTACGGCCACGGCATGCTCGAATGCGCCCGCGCCGCGCTCGCCGGAGGAGCCACCTGGCTTGCCGTCGCGAGCGTCGATGAGGCAGGGGAACTCCTCGACGAGGTCCAAGCTCGCCTGCTCGTGCTCGGCCCCGTACGTCCCCTCGACGTCGAGCAGGCCGTCGCCTGCGACATGGAGCTCGTCGCCTGGCAAGAGGACCTCGTCCACCACGTCGCCGACCTCGCCCACGAGCTCGGCAAGACCGCCCGCATCCACGTCAAGCTCGACACCGGCATGGGCCGCTTCGGCGTGCGTGAGCACGAGCGCGCCTCCCGTGTCGTAGCCGCCGCAGCCGCCAGCCCCCACGTCGAGCTCGTCGGGGTCATGACCCACTTCGCCACCGCCGATCAGCCCGGAGACGACTTCTTCGCCGCCCAGCTCGAGCGCTTCACCCCCTGGGCCGCGGAGGTCAAGCGCCAGCACCCCCACGTGCTCGTGCACGCCGCCAACAGCGCCGCCCTCCTGCGCGACCCCGCCGCCCACTTCGACATGGTTCGCTGCGGCATCGCCATCTACGGCATGGACCCCTTCGGCGCAGACCCCCTCGCGCGGAGTCTCGAGCCCGCCCTCGAGCTCAGCTCCTACGTCGCCACCGTCAAGCTCTGCCGCGCCGGCGAGAGCACCGGCTACGGACGCCGCTTCATCGCCCCCGCCGACACCCACCTCGGGCTGCTCCCCATCGGCTACGGCGACGGCTGGCGGCGCGGGCTCTCCGGCAACGCCCACGTGCTCATCGCCGGGCGCCGCCACCCCCTCGTCGGCACCGTCTCCATGGACAGCGTCGCCGTCGACCTCGGTCCCGACCCCACCGCTGCCAACGCGCTGCTCGACCAGCCCGCCATCCTGATCGGACGCCTCGCCGAGGAGCGCATCCTCGCCGAGGAGCTCGCCCGCAGCCTCGACACCATCAACTACGAGATCACCTGTGGGCTCAGCCCCCGTGTTATGCGTGTGTACCACCGCGACGAGCGTGTCGCCGGCGCCGCGCAGGACGAGTGATGCTTCCCCCAAAGGACGATCCGCTCGAGCTGACCCGCGCCGCGCTCGCCGGCACATCCGCCTGGCTCGTCGGCGGCGCCGTCCGCGATCGCCTGCTCGGGGTCCCCACCGTCGATCTCGATGTCGTCCTCGACGGCGACCCCCGCGCAGGCGCCCGCGCGCTCGCCCGCGCCGCAAGTCGATCTTCGCTCGGTGCCGCCGCCTTCGCGCTCTCCGAGGAGTGGGGCGGCTGGCGCGTCGTCGCCCGCGACGGCGCCTGGCAGATCGACCTCGAGCCCCTCCGCGGCGGCTCCCTCGAGGCCGACCTCGCGCTGCGCGACTTCACCGTCAACGCCATCGCCGAGCCCCTCGGCGCGCCCGGCACCGCCCGCACGCAGACAATCGACCCCCTCGGCGGCGTCCAGGATCTCGCCCACCGCCGTCTGCGCCCCGCCGGACCCCGCGCCTTCGCCGACGATCCCCTCCGTGTGCTCCGCCTCGTGCGCCTCGCCGTCGAGCTCGACCTCGAACCCGATTCCGCCACCTGCGCCCAGGCCCATCTCCACGCCGAGCGACTGCGCCACGTCGCTCCCGAGCGCGTCTTCGTCGAGCTCCGCCGCATCCTCGACACCCCCCGCGCCGTCGCCGGCCTGCGGCTGATGGGGGAGGTCGCAGCCACCGCAGTCGTACTCCCCGAGTTGGATGCCCTCCGCTGCGTGCAGCAGAGTCACCACCACCACCTCGACGTCTACGAGCACACCCTCGAGGTGCTCCAGCAGGTCATCGCGTTGCAGGACGATCCCGCGGCCGTGCTCGGGCCCGAGCACGCCAAGGCGCTCGCTGAGCTGCTCGCCCAGCCCCTCGCTGATGGGCTAACACGTGGTGGAGCGCTCCGCTGGGGGGCGCTGCTGGCCAAAACGGGGACTCTCGCCGGAGGCGCGTGTCCCCCGGCTTTGGTCGACATCGCCAAGCCTCCCACCCGTGCAGTGGTGGCCGAACCCCGGTCGGTAACCGACCGGCGCGTCACCTTCATCGGCCACGATGCACTCGGGGCGCAAATCGCCCGCCAGATTCTCGGCCGGCTACGCACCAGTGCACGGTTGCAGGCGCACGTCGCCGCGCTCGTGCGCCAGCACCTGCGATTGGGCTTCCTCGTGAACCAGCCCCAGCCCCTGGCTCGCCGCAGCGTGTTCGCCTATCTGCGCGCCTGCGAGCCCGTCGAGGTCGACGTCACCCTGCTCTCCGTCGCCGACCGCCTTGCCACCCTCGGGACGCGCGCCCAGGAGGCGATCGACGCTCACCTGCGCCTCGCCCGGGGAGTGCTCGGCGACGCCTTGCGCTGGCACGCGACCGGTGGTCCCCCGCCCCCGCTCTGGCGCGGCGACGAGCTGGCGCGCCAACTCGGCATCTCGCCCGGCCCGCGCTTGGGGGAGCTGCTGGAGGAGCTCGCCGCCGCCCAGTACGCCGGGGAGCTCACCACCCGCCAGCAGGGGCTCGAGCACGCACGTCGAGCCCTCACGCGCGCCGATGGGTAGGATTAGCGTCGCGCCCACGGGACGATAGCTTCGTGCCACGGGACGCAGATCCACGGCGTCGAAAGCCCGTGATGAGGGATCCCGAGAGCCACCAATGAGCGACCCCAACTGCATCTTCTGCAAGATCGTCGCCGGCGATCTGCCTGCCACGATCATCGACCAGGACGAGCTCACCCTCTCCTTCATGGACATCAATCCCGCCACCCGCGGCCACGCGCTGGTCATCCCGCGCCGCCACGCCCAGGATCTGCTGAGCGTCGAGGCAGAAGACCTGCGCGCCACCACCGCCGCCGCCCAGCGACTCGCAGCGCGGATGCGCGAGCGTCTCGGGGCCGACGGCGTCAACCTGCTCAACTCCTGCGGCGCCGCCGCATGGCAGACCGTCTTCCACTTCCACCTCCACCTGATCCCCCGCTACACCGACGATCCCCTGCGGCTTCCCTGGATCCCCGCCGCCGGGGACTCCGAGGAGATTGCAGCCGCCGCGCAGGAACTCGGCCGCGCGTAGCGAACCGCTACAAAGCAGTCTTCCGAGTGTTCATATGCCCCATATGCCCCACATGAAATCCATGCCCCACATCCCACGTACCCTCACCATCGCTCTCCTCGCCGGCATCGCCCTGATCCTCGCGCTGCCCGCCGGCTCGCTCGCGAAGCTCTCCGAAGTGGGGGTCGTCCCGGAAACCACGCCCCCCTCCACGCCGAGCTGCCCCAGCTCGTGCCTCGCGATCACCCGCACCACCGGCTTCCAGGTGAAGGTGGGGAGCACCCGCGGACTCCTCACCGCCCCCCGCGACGGCACCCTCGTCGCGTGGTCGATCACCCTCGGCAAGCCCAGCTCCACCCAGATCAAGTTCTTCAACACCAACGAGGGCGGCACCGCCGCTGCAGCGATTGCCGTACTGCGCAGCGAGCCGAAGCCCAACCTCACCTACAAGCTCATCGCCCAGAGCCCCGTCGTGCAGCTGCAGCCCTACTTCGGCGAAACAGCCCAGTTCCCCCTCACCACCTCAATCCAGGTCAAAAAGGGCGATGTCATCGCCCTCACCGTACCCACCTGGGCGCCCGCGCTGGCCCTCGGCTTCACCAACGAAACCTCCTGGCGCGCCAGCCGCCCCCGTAAGCAGTGCTCGAGCACCAGCGAACAGTCCGCCCAGGCCCAGATCGGCGCCAGCGTGCAGTACTACTGCCTCTACCGCCAAGCGCGCCTCGACTACAGCGCCACGCTGATCTCCACCCCCTGAGGGGCGCGCTTTTGATCGGGGCGCCACGGCGCTTGCGCACCGATTCGACTCTTGGAGGCGCGCCGGGGCGCCAACGTCCATCGCCTGGGGGGTCGGTGGGTCAGGGTTAGGGCGCGCTTGCGCCACCAGTTGGGCTGGAGCTGCCCGCTGAGCCGCTCCCGCCCGAACTGCCGCCGGTGGTGCCGCCGCTGGAGCCCGAGCTGGCTTCTTCGGAGGGGGCGCCCCCCGTTGAGCCGGAGCTCGGGCTTTCGCTACTTTTTTCCGTGCCCCCCGAGGAGCTCGAGCCCGCTTCGCTCGAGCTCGCTTCCCCAGTGCTCGTTTCGCTCGCTTCGGCGGCTGAGGGGCTGGTGGCGGTCGAGGTCGTCGAGGTTGTCGCCGTCGTCGTCGTGGAGGTCGTGTGCGTCGCCGCGCTTTCCGCCTGCGTATCGCTCGGCGGGATGATTTCCGGGGTGCTCCGGGGCACCACGTCGTTGGCGTTCGAGCTTCCCCCGCACGCCCCCAGCGTCAGCCCCGCCAGGAGCATCGCCACGCACGCGCAGAGCACCGCGGCGAGGCGCCCGCCGCTCACGACCCCAGCGGACCCATCCGGCGACCGCACGTCGGGCAGTCGTTCAAATCCTTCTGGGCGAGCTGCTCGCACCACGGGCAGAAGCGCAGGCTCTCCACCGCCCACGGAAGCTTCGAGGTAGAGGGCGCGAGCGGCAGCAGCTTGCCCACCACCTCGAGCTCCTCGCCCGAATCACGGTCCAGGTAGATCTCCTCCGGCTGCGCCTCCAGGACGACTTCCCGCCCGCTCGCCGGGTTGCGCAGGCGATACCGCTGCTGAGCGCTCATCGCGGGCACTTTATCGAAGGTGCCGGGGGAGCGGGCCGCGCGGTGCGTGAGCACCCCCGCGCTTGGCGATCTCGACGCGCCGGAGCACCCCGGTGCGGGCGCTCGGCTCGTGGCCGAGCCGCTGACTCGCGCGCGCCCCCTTCGCCCGCCCCGTTGGATAGAGTTCCAGCCGGTGAGGGGTCTGCGCAACTTGGGGATGTTGCTCACTGCGAGCAGCGCGCTGCTGGCGGCGAGCGGCTGCGGCTCGATCAAGCACGGCGAGGACGCCAACCTGATCCTTGGAAAGCAGATGTTCGTCGCCAAGTGCGGGGCCTGCCACACGCTCGCTCGGGCCGAAACGAAGGGCACCGTCGGGCCCGACCTCGATAAGGCGTTCCGCGCGAGCGTCGCCGAAGGTCTCGGGCGCACTTCGATCCGCAGCGTCGTGCAGTACCAGGTGGAATACCCCAATCCCGAGAACGTGATGCCCAGCGGCCTCGCGAGCGGGAGCACGTTGCAGGACATCGCCTCCTACGTTGCCTACGCCGCCGACAATCCCGGCAAGGACAGCGGTCTGTTGGCCAGCGCCGTGGCCCCCGCCGGCTCCGGCAAGCCCGCCGTCGAGAAGGCCGGCAAACTCGAACTGGAAGCCAACCCCGCGGGGCAGCTCGCCTACACAGCCAATAAAGCCCTCGCCACCGCCGGCCAGGTGACGATCTCGATGAAGAACATGTCCGGCGTCACCCACAACGTGGCGATTCAGTCCGGCACCAGCGGCCCCGTACTGGGCGCGACTCCGCTACAGCCCAAGGGCACTGCCTCCTTCACCGTCAAGCTCAAGCCCGGCACCTACACCTTCTTCTGCCAGGCCCCCGGCCACCGCGCCGCCGGGATGGTCGGCACCCTCACCGTCAAGTAAAAAGCCAGGCGAACGGAAGGGTCGGTGGGGGGAATCCGCCGTCGAAGCCTCAGAAGATCGCGCGCGCGATCAGGATGATCGCGATGATCGTCCCGAGCACCGCCACGACGTAGAGCAGCAGGCGGAACATCTCGGCCTCGGAGCGCAATGGGTTGAGCACGATGCCCGGCTCGCGACTCAGATCACGTAAACCGTCAGATACACGATGATCCACATGATGTCGACGAAGTGCCAGTAGATCCCAGGGACCTCGACGCCGCGGTGCTCCTCCGGTGAGAAGTGCCCGCGAAAGGCTCGGACCGTCACGATCAGGAGCAGCAGCAGGCCGATCGTGACGTGCGCGCCGTGCAGGCCGGTGAGCGAGTAGAAGACGGTCTGCTGGGCGTGGTCCTGGGGGGCGAAGCCGATGTTGGCGTACTCGTTGATCTGGATGAAGAGGAAAGTCGTCCCGAGCAGGAAGGTCGAGGTGATCGCGGCCCGCAGCGCGAAGCGGTTGTTGTTTTTGATCGCGGTCTGCGCCCAGTGCATCGTGAACGAGGAGGACACCAGGATGCAGGTGTTGAAGAGGGTCGGGATCACCGGCAGACTGGTGCCGGGTGCGGGCCACGGGTCGCCCTGGGCGACGCGGATGAAGAAGTAGACCGTGAAGAACGCCCCGAAGATCATGATCTCGGAGATGATGAAAAGCAGCATCCCCAGCAGCTGAGGGTCCACGCGCGAGCTGCGGTGCGCGGGCGGGGGGCCGTGGTGCTCGGACTCGCCGTGGGCGCCGGCGCCTGCTGCGTGGGCGATGCTGGCGGCCTCCATCGTGCTCAGCTCGCAGCGGCGGCCTGGGCCGCGTCGCTCGTTGCCTGCAGGTCGACCACGACGTGCTCGACGGGGACCGTGGCGGCCCCGCGTACACGCTCGATCAGGTTCGAACGCATCCAGCCCGAGCGCTCGCCCGGGAGCGTTGAGATGACCACGTCGTCCGCCCTGAACAGCTCGAGCGAGTTCATCGTGGCGGTGTAGGGGTCGGGGTCCCCGATCATGCCCGAGCAGAGCAGCCCGGCGGCGCGCAGCTTCTCGAGCATCGCCTGCAGCCGCAAGCGCGCCTCGCTCGCCGAGCCCCCGCCGCCGTCTTGCTGGGGCACGACGGCGATGAACAGGTGGCGCTCTCCGTGGGCGGCCTTCTCCTTGAGGTACTCGATCAGCTCCCCGCCGCTGGAGGTTTTGTTGGCGATCACCAGCGTCACCCGGAAGGGCAGGCCATCCCGCTCGAGGTCGACCACGATGTGCTCCACCGGCAGCCCCGAAGCGCTGTGGATGCGCTCGATCAGGTCCCGGCGCAGCCAGCCCGAGTGGGTGGTCGGGTGGGTGGAGACGATCACCTCGCTTGGGCGACGCTCCCCGATCGCATCCATCGTGGCCAGGAACGGATCCGGGTCGCCAACCATCCCGCTCGCCTCGATTCCCTCCTCGGCCAGCAGCGAGACCGCAAGGTCGATCCGCACTTCGGCGGAGTTGCGCACCGCCTCGTCGTAGATCACCAGGCCCGAGGAGGGCTTGCTCTGGGGTACGACAAGGCGGAAACGGGTATCGCCGGCGCCGGCCAACTCGCGTACGCGGTCGAGCAGCTTCTCGCCCCCCAGCGTGCGGTTGGCCACAACGAGTATCTCCTTCATCGTCCCAGTCCTCCTGATGTCGTCGCTGCGATCATGAGTTGCTCGTCTGCATCGCGATCCTGGACCATGTCGCTGCTCAATCGCCGCCGCTTGGTATGGGCACGCTGCCCGCTGTCTGCGTTCTGACTTCCGAAGGTATCGGCGCGGGGGCAAAGATCCCGTGCACCGCGCCCGGGACGCCGTACTCATAGGGCCCGCCCACGACAGTGGGTACCCGGTCGAAGTTGAAGATCGGTGGCGGGGAGGAGACCTGCCACTCGAGCGTCAGGGCGCGCCAGGGGTTGGCCACCGCGCGTGGGCCACCGCGCCAGGAGGTCACGATGTTGTAGATGAAGATCAGCGTCGCCAGCCCAAGGATCCAGCTGGCGATCGAGATGAACAGGTTGAGGTCCGCGAACTGGGCCGCGTAGGTCGCCACGCGCCGGGGCATCCCCTGCAGGCCGAGGATGTGCATCGGCGCAAACGTGAGGTTGAAGAAGATGAAGGTGCTCCAGAAGTGCCACTTGCCGAGGCGCTCGTCGTACATGCGCCCCGTCATCTTCGGGAACCAGTAGTAGACGCCCGCGAAGATCGTGAACAGCGAGCCCCCGAACAGCACGTAGTGGATGTGGGCCACGATGAAGTACGTGGCGCTCACATGGATGTCGAACGGGATCATCGCCAGCATGATTCCGCTGATCCCGCCGAGCGTGAAGGTCGTCAGGAAGCCCAGCGCGAACAGCATCGGGGTGTCCAGGTGCAGCACCCCTCGCCACAGCGTCGCGAGCCACGAGAAGACCTTGATGCCGGTGGGAACCGCGATGATCACGGTGGTCACCGCCATTGGGATTCGCACCCACGAGGGCATCCCCGAGGTGAACATGTGGTGCGCCCACACCGTGAACCCGAGTAGCACGATCGCCAGCAGCGAGAAGGCCATCATGCGGTAGCCGAAGATCGGCTTGCGCGCCTTGACAGCGATGATCTCGCTGACGATCCCGAAGCCGGGCAAGATCATGATGTAGACCGCCGGGTGCGAGTAGAACCAGAAGATGTGCTGGTACATCAACACGTTGCCGCCCTTGTCGGGGTCGAAGAAGTTGAAGCCCAGGGCGCGCTGGAGGAGGATGAAGAACTGCGAGGCTGCGATGAACGGGGTGGCGATCACGACCAGCAGGGAGGTCGAGAAATTCGCCCATACCAGCAGCGGCATTCGGAAGAAGCTCATCCCCGGCGCCCTCATCGTGATGATCGTCACGAGGAAGTTGAGGGCGGTGGCCACCGAGGAGGCGCCCGCGAACTGGACCCCGACCGAGAAGAAGTTCTGGCCGATCGGAGCCACCGTGGAGAGCGGGGTGTAGGCCGTCCAGCCGTCTGCGAAGGCGCCGCCGGGGGCGAGGAAGCTCAGCAGCATGATGATCCCGCCCAGCGGCAGCATCCAGAAGGAGAGCGCGTTCAGACGCGGGAAGGCCATGTCGGGGGCGCCGATCATCAGCGGCAGCACGAAGTTCGCGAGGCCCGCGAACACCGGGATGATGAAGAAGAAGATCAGGATCGAAGCGTGCACCGAGAAGAGGCCGTTGTACGTGTTGGCGTCCACGAACTTCGCCCCCGGCTGGGCCAACTGGATGCGCATCAGCATCGCGATCATCCCGCCCACGAGTAGGAAGAAGAAGGAGGTGACCACGTACTGCACGCCGATCACCTTGTGGTCGGTGTTGACCTTGAAGTAGTCCTTCCACGTGTGCGCGCCGTGGTTTGAGTGATCCTCCGGGCGCGTGGGGCGCCCGGATACCCAGTAGAACCAGTAGTCGAACGCCCCCAGCCCCACCAGGAAGAACAGCGGGCAGGCGATCAGCGAGACCGTGAGGATCGCATCGGGGCTCAGATAGTGGGTGAAGGTCGCATGGCCCGTGGAGGCGCGCACGACCCACGTCAACGCCGCGGAGAAGGCGATGCCGAGCGCCAATCCCAGACCGGCGCGGTAGAAGCCCGGTGCGCGAAGTCTCACGACCATCAGCTTGCTCCTCCAATCCCAGTGCTGCTTCTTTTTTGCGCTCGATTCGACATCCACATTACCCGCTGGCAACGGTCGAAGGGACGGCCATCTGGCTCTTGATCCAGGCCGTAAAGCGCGCCGGCGTGACCACGTGCACCGTCGAGCGCATCAACGAGTGGCCCGCCCCGCAGAGCAGGTTGCAGATCACCGGATAGCTCCCGAGCCGGATCGGCGTCACGCGGTAGTGGGTAGTGATGCCCGGCACCGCGTCCTCCTGCAGGCGGAACGCGGGGATCCAGAAGGCGTGGATGACGTCCTTGGAGTGGATGTGGAAGTAGACCGACTCGCCCTTGGGCAGGTACAGCTCGTAGCTGCGCAGCGGCGCTCCGCCGGTCACCGAGGAGGGGTACTCGTAGCTCCAGAAGAACTGCTGGCCGGTCACGTTCACCTGGATTTCCTTCCCGGGCGGTTTCTTTTCGTTTTCGTGCAGAATCACGAACGAGTAGGAGACCATGCCAAGGATCAGGATCGCGGGGAGCGCGGTCCAGAAGACCTCCAGGCGCGTGTTGCCGTGGATCGGGGGCCCGTCCTCGAGCTCCTGGCCGGGGTGCATGCGGAACTGCCAGACGCTGAACAGGATCACGGTGACCACGAGCACGAAGATCGGGATCGAGGCGATCACGAGCACGTGGTAGAGGCGGTCGGTGTTCTTCGCCTGCGCCGAGGCCACCGACGGGAACCAGTGGATCACGTAGCTCAGCACGATCCCGATCGCCGTGGCGAGCACGCCGGCGAGGATCGCCCAGGCGAGCGAGCGCTTGAGGGGGTCCCTAAGCGTTGGCACCCGTGGTCACCGTCCCCGCGGCGACAGTTCGACGATTCGACTCATGCCCATCCATCCCGTCCAAGATCCTATTGCCTTCGCCCGACGAATGGCGGCCCGGCGCAAGGGCCCCTTGACGAGAGGCACGATTCCCTCTACATTGAGGCAATCGTTGCAAGCTTCCTCCTGGGGAGGGTCCTTGGGGAAAGCACGAAAGGAGCGGCAAATGCAGGTCCACGAAGGGATGAGCCCGATGATTCTCACGGTCGGACCTGGCCACACCCTGCGCGACGCGGCGCGGCTGATGTCCGAGCGGCGCGTGGGTGCCTCAGTGGTGATCGATCCCGACGGACACGGCCCAGGGATCCTCACCGAGCGCGACATCCTGCTGGCGATCGGCGCCGGGCAGGACCCCGACGGGGAGCTCGTGGCACAGCACCTGACCAGCGAGGTTGTGTACGCCGCGCCCGACTGGTCGCTGGAGGAGGCCGCCGCAGCGATGTTGCGGGGCGGTTTTCGTCATCTGATCGTCGTCGAGGGAGGGGAGACCGTGGGCATCCTCTCCGTTCGCGACATCGTGCGCTGCTGGACTACAGATGGGGCTGTCTGTCCCGTTCCGGCGAGCGCCGCGGTGGGGTGAGAGGGGTGCGGAGCGCCCGCTGGGGAACGGTGCGACTCCGCTAATTGGGGCCGCGCACGGACGAGGGACCGTGCGCGGCACTCCACCGAGCTTCGAGCTCGATGGGTCGAGCTCAATGGGGTCGAGCGGGAGCTCGTCGATTTCGCGGCGTGTGTCTGGGCAGGGGGAGGGCGCCCTCCCCCTGAGCCCCCTCCCGGGTGTGGGTCCCCGGGTTAGTGAGGATCCAGCGGGAGCTCGTCGATTTCGCGGCGTGTGTCTCCGATCCAGCGGGCCACGCAGACCACGGTGAGGATGACGCCGGCGATCGTGACCTCGATGAAGGTCGTGACACCGATCAGCGCCAGCGTGATCCCGACCGCGGTGAGCAGCGGCAGCAGGCTCGGCCCGGGAAGGTGGATCTCTTCGCCGACCGGCGGAATCTCTGGGTCGAGGGGGCTCACGATACGTATATGGCCGCGACTACAAAGGTAAGGCCGAACATGAACATGCAGATCCCCGCGACGATCAGGCCG
This sequence comes from uncultured Solirubrobacterales bacterium, assembly GCA_963747875.1. Classification (GTDB taxonomy): domain Bacteria; phylum Actinomycetota; class Thermoleophilia; order Solirubrobacterales; family Solirubrobacteraceae; genus Palsa-744. The sequence goes on along the minus strand of CAVVGU010000001.1, from coordinate 1,206,485 downwards.
GTGCGGATGTTCTTGCGGGCTAGGCGACGGGTCATCATGGCGGGGCAGTTTACAGGTGCGCGTCCAGCACCATCGAGCAGAACAGGAGGGCGAGGTAGGCGAGGGAGAAGAGGTAGAGCTGTAGCGCGCTGCGGCGGTCGGCCCGGCGGTAGAGGCGCACGGCGCCCCAGATGAAGCCCAGGCCGAGCGTCAGCGAGGCAGCCAGGTAGATGCCCCCGAAGCCCCCCGCGCAGAAGGGCAGCTGGGTGACGGCGTAGAGCAGCACCGTGTACAGCAGGATCTGCCGGCGCGTCTCCGCCTCGCCGCGGACAACCGGGAGCATGGGCACGCCGACCTTGGCGTACTCGTCCTTCATCAGCAGTGAGAGCGCCCAGAAGTGGGGTGGGGTCCAGAAGAAGACGATGAAGAACAGCAGCACCGCCACCCCGCTGACGGAGCCCCGCACGGCGGCCCACGCGACCAGCGGTGGGACGGCCCCCGCGGCCCCTCCGATCACGATGTTCTGGGGGGTGCGCCGCTTCAGCCAGACGGTGTACACGAGCACGTACCCGAGGAAGCCCCCCAGCGCGAGGCTCGCGGCGAGCACGTTGACCGTGAGGGAGAGCTCGAGGAAGGAGAGGGCGCCCAGCGCGCAGCCGAAGGCCAGCGCGGCGGTGGGGGAGATCCTGCCCGCGGGGATGGGACGGTTCGCGGTGCGCTTCATGCGGGCATCGATGTCGCGATCGAACCAGTGGTTGACCGCGCCCGCGCCGCCCGCGGAGAGGTAGCCACCGAGACACGTGAGGGCCACCAACAGCAGCGAGGGGTCGCCCGCTACGTACATCGTGGTGATCGTGGTGAGCAGCAGCAGCGATTGGACCTTGGGCTTGGTCAGCTCCAGGTAGTCGGAGATCAGCTGGCGCGTCCGCGGAGCGGTCCCCAGCTGCGCTGCCGTGAGTGGAGCGGGAGCGGCCGTGATCGGTGCCGGAGAGCCGTCCATCGTGGCTCCGAGTCTACGCCCGCGCGCAGTGGGGGGCGCCGGAGGGCACTACACGCCCACCTGCGTGGCCCCCACGGGCACCGTCGCGTGCCCCGGGGCCGGTGCGGCGGTGGTGCGGCGCTCGATCTCCAGGCGGATGTCCTTCATCGGTTCCAGGGAGCGCACGCGGGGGATCACGTCGAAGTTGTTGGCCGGCGGGGGGGAGGTGGTGAACCACTCCAGCGTGTTCGCCTTCCATGGGTCGGGCCCCGCGGCCGCGCCTCGCTTGAGGCTGCGCATGACGTTGAGCACCGTGACGAGCACGCCGGCGGCGAGGATGAACGAGCCGATCGTGGAGATCAGGTTGAAGAGCGCGAGGTGGCCCACGTTTTCGTACTCGTAGACCCGTCGGGGCATTCCTTCGAGGCCGAGCTGGTGCTGAATCAGGAAGGTCGCGAGAAGCCCCCAGAACATCAGCCAGAAGCTGAGCTTGCCCAACCCTTCGCCGAGCATCCGTCCGGTGATCTTGGGAAACCAGTAGTAGATCGCGGCGAAGATCGGGAAGACCGCTCCACCCACCAGCACGAAGTGGATGTGCGCGACCACGAAGTAGGTTTCATTGAGCTGCCAGTCCACGGGGAAGATCGCGAGGAAGATGCCGGAGATGCCGCCGATGATGAACAGCGAGATGAAGCCCGTGCAGAACAGCAGTGGCGTCTTGAATTCGATCGTTCCCTGCCACAGGGTGGCGATCCAGTTGAAGATCTTCACGCCGGTGGGGATCGCGATCAGCAGCGAGCTCAGCATCGCGAAGTAGAGGATCACCTCGGGAATGGGGGCGGCGAACATGTGGTGAGCCCACACCAGGAAGCCCAGGAACCCGATCGCCACGGTGGAGACCGCGATCGCCCGGTAGCCGAAGATCGGCTTGCGCGCGAACACGGGCAGGATCTCCGAGACGACACCGAATCCGGGGAGCACCATGATGTAGACCTCGGGGTGCCCGAAGAACCAGAAGAGGTCCTGCCACAACAGCGGCGAGCCCCCCTGGGCGGGGTCGAAGAAGTGGGTGCCGAAGTGGCGGTCGGTGAGCAGCATCGTGACCGCTCCTGCGATCACGGGCATCGCGAAGATGATCAGCACCGAGTAGACCAGCATCGCCCACACGAACAGCGGCAGCCGGCCCCAGCTCATTCCGGGCGCGCGCATGTTGGCGACTGTCGCGTAGAAGTTGATCGCTCCGACGATCGAGGAGAGCCCCGTGAGGTGGATCAGGTAGATCCACGCGTCCTGTCCTCCGCTGGGGGAGAAGAAGGCGTTGGAGAGCGGCGGATAGCTAGTCCAACCGGCTTCCGGGGGGTTCCAGAAGATCGAGGCGTAGAAGACGATGCCGCCGGCGAGCAGCAGCCAGAAGGAGAGCGCGTTCAGCCGTGGATACGCCATGTCGCGAGCGCCGATCATCAGCGGCAGGAAGTAGTTGGCCAGGCCCGCCAACATCGGCACGACGAATAGGAAGATCATCGTGGTCCCGTGCATCGTGAACAGCTGGTTGTAGGTCTGGGGGCTCACCAGCGTGTTCTCGGGGACCCCGAGCTGCAGGCGGATCATCAGCGCCTCGGCGCCACCGAGGATGAAGAACACGAACGTGAGGACCATATACATGATCCCGATGCGCTTGTGGTCGGTGGTCGTGAGCCAGCTCACGAAGCCGCGCTGCTCGCGCTCGGCGCGGTGAGCGACTATCTGGGGTACGGGGGCGGCGTAGGTGGCCATGCTGTCGTATCTCTCGGGCTCGGGTGTTTTGAGGGGGGTGTGTTTGTGGGGTCTTGGCTAGGGATTCTCGACTGCGCCGGGGCCTATCTGGGACTTCAGCTTGGCGCGTTCCTGGGCGGCGGCGGCGTTGGCTTCTTCGATCTCCCGTTTCTGGTTGGCCAGCCAGGCGTCGAATTCGGCCGGTTCCTCGGCGCGCACGACGGCGATCATACGGGCGTGCCCGCGGCCGCACATGTTCGCGCACTGCCCGCGGTAGACGCCTTTCTTTTCGATCTTGAACCAGGCGTAGTTGTGGTAGCCGGGGACGGCCTGGAACTTGCCGCCGAGGGCGGGGATCCACCAGGAGTGCACGACGTCCGCGGAGACGATGTTCAGCGTGACGGTGGTTTTCGTGGGGACCACCATTTCGTAGTAGGAGTAGGGGGCTCCCAGCCCGTCGGGATTGGTAGCGCCGGGGTAGACGTACTGCCAGATGTACTGGCGCCCGATGACGGTGATGTTGAGCGATTTGCCGTTGGGGGGCAGGCGGCGGTCGGCGGTGGCGTACAGCTCGCCGCTGTCGCCCACCAGGGCGTCCCCGCCGGGGCTGCTGTTGGGGGGATCCTGGATGGAGCCCAGCTTGATGAAGGTGAGGACCGCGAGCACCACCAGGATCAGGGCTGCGCCGGCGGTCCAACCGATCTCCAGGCGGGTATTGCCGTGGATCTGGGCCGCGACTGCGCCCTTGCGGGCGCGGAACTTGTAGAGCGCGTACCCCAACGCCCCCTCCACTCCGATGAAGATCACGAGGGCGATGTAGAGGATGATCTTGTAGAGGCTGTCGATCTCGTTCGCGTTCGACGAGCCGCCCGACTCGGGCGTGAAGAGGGCGAACGCCCCGGGGGCCGTCGCGAGCGATCCGACCAACGCGAGGGCGAGGGTCAGGGCGAGCACTCGGGCCCGGCGACCGCGAGCTCTGCGGCGTCCACGGTGGAGCGCACCGCTCCGAGCGGGGGCGGCCTGTGCGCGATCCCCCTGCCGGGTCGCGGTCTTCGATGAGGCTTGATGGCCCAAGGCGGCCGGGATTCTATTCAGGCTGGGGCGGAATGCGCTTCATGATTTTCAGCACAAGCTTTCTGGGGGGCGCGGAGCGCGCTTTCAACGCCCGCTAAAACGCGGAGGAGCCCGCTCGATGAAGGCGGTTTGGGAGCTGTGGGCCTGCTTTCAGCGCCCGCCGAAGCGCGCGGGGCGCTTCTCGACGAAGGCGGTGGCGCCCTCGATGAAGTCCTCGGTGCCGGCCATCTCGCGCTGGATCTGGGCCTCGAGCTCGAGCTGCTCGGCCATGCGAGAGTAGAGCCAGCTGTTGAGCTGACGCTTGGCGCCGGCGTAGGAGCGGGTGGGTCCGGTGGCGAGGCGCGCGGCGAGCGCGGTGGTCTCCTCGGCGAGGCGCTCGTCGGGCAGCGCGCGGTTGATGAGTCCCCACTGGAGGGCCTGCTCGGCGGGGATGCGTTCGCCGAGCATCGCCATCTCGGTGGCGCGGGCCATCCCGATGCGGGTGGGCACGAACAGCGAAGAGCCCCCGTCGGGGACGAGCCCGATGTTGACGAAGGCGAGCAGGAAGTAGGCGCTGTGGGCGGCGAGTACGAGGTCACAGCAGAGCGCCAGCGAGCAGCCGATGCCGACGGCGGGCCCATTGACCGATGCGAGCACGGGCTTGGGGAGCTCGCGGATGGCGTGCACGATCGGGTGGTAACGCTGGGTCAGCGTTTTGTAGACGTCGGGGCGGCCCTCGGGGGTGAGCTCGGCGCTGAAATCCTTGAGGTCGGCGCCGGAGGAGAACGCGCGCCCGGCCCCGGTGATCACGACAGCGCGCACGGCCTCCTCCTCGGTAACCCAGCGCACGGCGGCGAGCAGGTCGAGTCCGAGCTGTTTGTTCCAGGCGTTCAGAGCCTCGGGGCGGTTGAGCTGCACAGTGGCGATCCCGGCGGGGTCGACGAGCAGGTTGACGGTCTCGAGGGTGGGGGCGTCGGTCTCGCTCATCGCTTCGGACTCCTTACACGGGGCGCGCTGGATATTGATTGACTGTGATCCTATGGTGTACGGCGTGACCCGTCCCGTGATTGGCATCTGCGCTGCTCTGGAGCGCGCTCGCTGGAGCGTGTGGGACCAGCAGGCGGTGCTGTTGGGCCGCAGCTATGTGGACGCGGTCCAGAGCGGTGGGGGGCTGGCGGTGCTGATTCCCCCCGACCCGCGCTTGATCGAGGATCCGGGGGAGGTGCTGGATCTGATCGACGGGCTGATGCTGGCGGGGGGTGCGGACATCGATCCGTCCGCGTACGGCTGCGAGGTGCACCCCGAGACATTGGACACGGTTCCGGAGCGGGACGCCTGCGAGATCGCGCTCTTCCGGGGGGCGCTGGCGCGCGATCTGCCGATACTCGGCATCTGCCGGGGGATGCAGCTGATCAATGTGGCGCTGGGGGGCACGTTGCTGCAGCACCTGCCGGAGCGGTTCGGCCACCACGAGCACCTGGCGGTCCCGGGCTCGTTCGACGGGGCGGACCACGACGTGCGTCTGCGCGAGGGCTCGCTGGCGGCGCGGGTGGCGGGCAAGACCATCCATGCCACGAAGTCCCACCACCACCAGGGGGTGGACCGCATCGGGGAGGGTCTGGTGGTGAGCGGCTCCTCGGTGCGCGACGAGCTCCCCGAGGCGATCGAGCTGCCCGCGCGCCACTTCGTGCTGGGCGTGCAGTGGCATCCGGAGGCGGACCCGAGCAGCCCCTTCGTGGATGCGCTCGTGCGGGCGGCGAGCGCAACGGGTACCGGTGAGCCGGCGGGTACTGGTGAGCCGGCGGGTACTGGTGAGCCGGCGGGTACTGGTGAGCCGGCGGGTACTGGTGAGCCGCCGAGCGCGGCGGGTATCGATGCGTTGCCGGTGAGCGCAGCCGGTGCGGGCGCGCAGCCGGTTGCGGCGCGCAGTGCAAACGCCTGATCCGCGTCTGCCGGTCGGAACCCAGTGTGCATGGGGGCGTTGAATTCGCTGTCAGTGCGATGAGGCTCATGCGTCGGCGGCTGCTGAGTTCGCTGCGCCAAGCTGTGGCGCCTGGGTGCGGCGGAGAGTTCATTGACACGTCGGCGAGGATGCCTCCGGGCGCCCGCCTATACTGCCCGCCCTGTGCGGCGGTCGAGCACCACGGGGGCGCGTGTCCTCAGAGCAGTAGCGTGGGGGGTGGTGGCAGCGGGGGTGGCGGCGCCGCTGGTACGCAAGCGGATGACGGCGCCGCCGGTGGTGGTGCAGACGGTGGCGTTCTGCGCGCCGGTGGGCCTGTGCGTGGCGGTGCGCCGCTCGCCGGCGCGGGATGTGGCGGCGTGCTGCCTGCAGATGTGGGCGTATTTGACGGCCTACAAGTATCCGCACGACAATGAGGAGGAGCAGGCGCAGAGGGTGCGGATCGACTACCCGATCGCGATCGACGAGATACTTGGCGCGGGGAAGCTGCCGACGGTGCGCCTGCAGCGCCGGCTGGCGCGAGTCGGGCCGGAGGGGCCTGAGTGGCGGACGCTGGACCGGGTGCTGGTGTGGGCGCACTGGTCGTGGTTCATGGTTCCGCACGGCGCGTTGGCGTACATCCTGGCGTTCCACCGCAGCCGCTTCGACCGGGCGGCGGCGCTGATGTACGCGGTGTTTGACACCGGGGCGATGATCTACTGGGTGCTGCCAACGGCGCCCCCGTGGTATGCGGCGTCGGCGCCCGCAGACGGCCTCGGCCCCACCGAGAACGGCTTCGGGCTCAGGGAGAACTGCCTCGGCCCCAGGGAGAACTGCCTCGGCCCCACCGAGAACTGCCTTGGCCCCAGGGTGGCTGAGGATGGAAGCCCCAGGCGGCCGATCGAGGTGAGGCGGATGATGGTGGAGTATGGGGAGTCGTTCTGGGGAGACAACTGGAGCCCCCTCTACAGTGTGCTGGGAGGCAATCCTTTGGCTGCGATGCCCTCGCTGCACTTCGCTACATCCGTGATGGCCGCACTACTGCTAACCGAGACAGGGCCGGTGGCGGGTGCGGTGGGCTGGGCGTACACGGGGACGCTGGGGTTCGCGCTGGTGTACTTGGGGGAGCACTACGCGGCGGATCTGTTGGCGGGGGCGGCGCTGACGCTGGCGGTACGCGGCGCGGCTCCACACGCGGCCCCGTGGCTGAAGCGGTGGGCGCGCGGGGTGGCGGTGCTCGAGGCGATGGCCCACGGGGCGGGGTGACGGGGGGACGCAGTGGAGGCAAACGCAGCCCAGATCAGGCATCCGCAACCCACGCAGGCGACGTCCGAGCGCGCTGCGTCGGCGGCGCCACCCCGCGTTGATCCGACCCGCGCGGAGCTGACCCACGAAGAGGTGCTGCAGGTGCGGCTGACGGGGCGGCGGATGCTGGCATTCGCGGCGTTCGTGGTGGTGGCGCTGGCGTTCCTGTACTTCGTGCTGCCACAACTGGGGGGGGTGAAGCACACGTGGGACAGGCTCAAAGAAGGGAACCTGTGGTGGATCGCGGTGGCGGTGGTGGTGGAGGTGGTGTCGATCGCGAGCTACATCGCGATCTTCCAGGGGGTGCACGTGCCGCGGGGCTCACCGATCCGGTGGCGCCACAGCTACCAGATCACGATGGCGGGACTTGCGGCGACGCGCCTGTTCGCGGCGGGAGGCGCGGGGGGGGTGGCGGTGACGGCGTGGTCGCTGCGGCGCTCGGGGATGGAGTCGCGGGAGGTGGCGGAGCGGATGATCGCGTTCCTGGTGCTGCTCTACGGGGTGTACATGGCGGCGCTGGTGGTGTGCGGGGTGGGCCTATACACGGGAGTGTTCCCGGGCCCGAACCCGTTCGCGATCACGATGATCCCGGCGATCATCGGGGCGGTGGGGCTGGTTGCGATCGTGGCGATCGCGTTCGTCCCGCAGGACCTGGAGGAGCGGCTGGAGCGGATGCGGGCGCGGCACCGGTCGCGGATCAGCCAGAAATTACTGGGTCTGCTGGAGAGGCTCGCAAAAGGTCCCGCCTCGGCGTCGGGGGGGGTGCGCTTCGCGATGGGCAAGCTGCGCCACCCGGAATGGGCGCTGTTTGGGGTGGTGACGTGGTGGGCGTTCAACATCGCGGTGCTGTACGCGACGTTCCGGGCGTTTGGGGAAGCGCCCCCGACGGCGGTGCTGGTGCAGGCGTACTTCGTGGGGATGCTCGCCAATCTGTTGCCGCTGCCGGGGGGAATTGGGGGCGTGGATGGGGGGATGATCGGGGCGTTTGTGGCGTTTGGGGTGAGCGGGAGCCTGGCGCTGGTAGCGGTGCTGACATACCGCCTGCTGGCGTTCTGGCTGCCGAGCATCCCGGGGGTGATCGCGTACTTCCAGCTGCGGCGCACGGTGAGCCGCTGGGGAGCCCACGAGCAGGCGGAGGTGGAGCCGGTGGGGTAGCAGCGGCGCGAATCTGGTGGGGGGAGCGCGGGGGAGATAGGGTGCATGGCTTGAGCGAACGTGTGCTGATCCTCTCGTGGGAGTACCCGCCGGTGATCGAGGGGGGCTTGGCGCGCCACGTGCGCAAGCTGGCGGAGGAGCTGGTGCACCAGGGGGTCGCGGTGGATGTGCTGACACGGGGGACGGGTGACACCCTGGAGGTGGAGGAGCGCGCGGGGGTGAGCGTGTACCGGGTGCGGGAGCCGCGCTGGCCGCGGGACTTGGACCGCTTTGTGGGGTGGGTGGAGCGGATGAACGAGGACATGGTGGCCGCGGGGGCGGCGCTGGCGCAGGAGCACTCCTACGATCTCGTGCACGGCCACGACTGGCTGGTGGCGCAGGCGTGCGCGGCCCTGGGGGAGCGGGTGGGGGTGCCGTACGTGACAACGATCCACGCGACGGAGCATGGGCGCCACCAGGGGTGGGTGGAGGACGAGCCGCAGGCGCATATCCACGGTGTGGAGCAGTGGATGGCGGGGCGGGCGGAGTCGGTGATTGTGTGCTCGCACTACATGCGGGGCCATGTGGCAGACATCTTCGACATCGAGGAGAGCCGGATCGCGGTGATCCCGAACGGGATCGACCCGCGGGACCTGCGCCCGGTGGGCGATCTGGTGGCGCTGCGGGCAGAGTTCGCGGCGCCGGAGGAGCAACTGGTGGTGCTGGTGGGGCGGCTGGTGTACGAGAAGGGCTTCCAGCTGGCGTTGGATGCGTTGCCGGAGGTGATCGAGCGGGTGGGCAACGTGCGCTTCTTGGTGGCTGGGAGTGGGACCCACGAGCAGGAGCTGAAGGCGCAGGCGGAGCGCTTGGGTCTGATGGAGCACGGGGGCTTCCTGGGGTGGATCGGGGACGACGCGCTGCACTCGCTGTACCGGATCGCGGACCTGTGCGTGGTGCCCTCGCTGTACGAGCCGTTCGGGCTGGTGGCGCTGGAGGCGATGGCGTCGGGGTGCCCGTGCATCGTGGCGGACACGGGGGGGCTACGCGAGGTGGTGCCGGCGGGGGAGCGGGTGGGGCTGCGCTTCAATGGGGGCGACGCGGAGCACCTGGGGGTAATGATCGAGCGGCTGCTGACGGATACCCAGCTGCGGGAGCGCCTCGTGGCGGAGGCCTCGGAGCACGTGTTGAGCTTCGACTGGAGCGACGTGGCGCGGCGCACCCGGGGGGTGTACCGCGAGTTGATCGCGCCCAGGCCGGCTGGCCGAAACGGGGATGCTGGCCGCAGGCGAGTGTCGCCCGGATTCGGCCAGCGGGCGTGATGTGGGGGCAGCTTTTTCGATTTTGATGAGGGCCCCCGCAAGGGGGGCCGGGATGGGCCGCGTGGTGCAGGGAGGAGGCGTGGGCAGGCGGCGGCGCGGAGAGGGGAGGCCGCGCGGGTGGGCGAGTTCGCTGTGGGGCACCAGGCGAGCGCTCATCGAGGAGGAGGCGCGCGGGGAGCGGGGCGGACGTCGATGAGCGCCCTGCGGGTGAGGGTGCTGCGGCTCGTCTACCGGGTCGCATGGCGGGGGGTGCAGTTGCGCGCGCAGGTGTGGCCGCGCAGGGGTCGGGGGGTGAAGTGCCTGCTCACGCACGAGGGGAAGGTGCTGCTGGTGCGCCACACCTACGGCAGGCGGGACACGTGGTACATCCCGGGCGGCGCGGCGCGGCGGGGGGAGCCGATGATGCGGGCGGCCGCGCGGGAGCTCGAGGAGGAGCTCGGGGTGCGCGATCTGCCGCTGGTGGACATGGCGAGCATGGACATGCACTTGGAGCGGATCGCGGTGCACATCGTGTGCGTGCACGCGGAGCTTCCCGACCCGACACTGATCCGGGTCGACCCGGTGGAGATCGCGCAGGCGCAGTGGTTTGCGATGGATGCGCTGCCGCTGCCGCGGGGCTCGGAGGTGGGGCAGCTGGTGGGGATGTTGCGAGTGAGGTTGTCGGGGGATTCGAGCTAGTGGCTGCGTGAGGGGAGAGAGAGACGGTGGTGGTTCGAGGTGGGGTCCACATGCGCGCGCGGCCGCCCAGGGCAGTTCTCGCTGAGGGGCCGCAGCCCGTACCATGACGGGAGCGGGGCTGCCGTCCCGCGCAAGCACCCGAGGTGGCCACGAGGAGGAGGGACAGATGCTCGAAGGGTTGATGCAGAACGACTTTCCGCTCACGCTCCAGCACGCGCGGCGGCGGATGCGCGACTGCCATCCCGCCGCGCAGGTGGTGACGCTCACCGAGGGGGAGCCCCTGCGCGCGAGCTTCGGGGAGGTCTCCGAGCGGGTCGATCGCCTCGCACGCGTCCTCGGGCGGCTCGGGATCGAGGACGGGGATCGGGTGGGGACGTTCGCGTGGAACAACCAGCGCCACTTCGAGCTCTACATGGCGATCCCGTGCGTGGGGGCGGTGCTGCACACGCTCAACATCCGCCTGTTCGCGGAGCAGCTGACGTACATCGTCAACCACGCGGAGGATCGGGTGATCTTCGTGGACGCCTCCGTGGTGCCCCTGCTGGAGCCGCTCGCCCCCACCTTCGAGGGGGTGCGCCACTTCGTTTTGATGGGCGAGGGAGACGCCGGCACTCTGCCGAACGTGCTGCGCTACGAGGAGCTTCTCGAGGAGGCCGGTCCAGGTCCCTTCGAGTACCCCGAGCTCGACGAGCGCCAGGCGGCGGCGCTCTGCTACACGAGCGGCACCACCGGCAACCCGAAGGGGGTGCTGTACTCGCACCGCTCGCTCTGCATGCACGCAACGGCCTCGCTGATGGCCGACAACCTGGGGCTCTCGCGGCGGGAGCGGGCGTTGGTGGTGGTGCCGATGTTCCACGCCAACGCGTGGGGGATCCCGCACGCCGCGGCGCTGTGCGGGGCGGACCTCGTGATGCCCGACCGCTTCCTGCAGGCGGAGCCGCTCGCGCGGGCGATCGAGGCCGAGCGACCCACCGTGGTGGGCTGCGTGCCCACGATCTTCGCGGACCTGCTGCGCTACGCGGACAGCAACAACGTAGACCTCTCCTCGCTGACCAACTCGGTGTGCGGGGGCTCGGCGGTTCCGCGGCAGCTGATGAAGGACTTCCAGGAGCGCCACGGGGTGGTGATCCACCAGGGTTGGGGGATGACCGAGACGAGCCCCGTGGCGACCTTCTGCGAACCCTCCGAGGAGCGGGGGCGCGACGAGCGCTACTGGGACGAACGCGCGCTACAGGGCAAGCCGCTGCCGTGGGTCGAGTTGCGCCTGATGGGCGATGACGGGCAGGAGGTCCCGTGGGACGGGGAGTCCACGGGGGAGATCCAGGTGCGGGGACCGTGGATCGCCTCCAGCTACTACCACGACGACTCGGGCGATGAGAAGTTCCAGGCGGGGTGGCTGCGCACGGGGGACATCGCGGCGATCGACGAGCGGGCGTCGGTGCGGATTACCGACCGCGCGAAGGACGTGATCAAGTCGGGCGGCGAGTGGATCTCCTCGGTGGAGCTCGAGAACGAGCTGATGGCTCACCCCGACGTGCTCGAGGCGGCGGTGATCGCCAAGCCCGACGAGCGCTGGTCGGAGCGTCCGCTGTGCTGCGTGGTGCTGCGCGAAGGCGCCACCGCGGACGCGCAGGAGCTGATCGAGCACCTCCGCCCGCGCGTGGCAAAGTGGTGGCTCCCGGACGAGTTCGCGTTCATCGCGGAAGTCCCCAAAACCAGCGTGGGCAAGTTCGACAAGAAGGTCCTGCGGACCCGCCTGCAGGAGGGGCGCTGGAGGGGCGCGTGCTTGTTGGCGCGCGCCCGCCGGCACCCGCCTCGGCGCAGGGGTGAGGGGCCGGCGCGGGCAGGAGAACGGGGGAGACGGTAGAACCGGAGAGAAGGCATCTTGCAATGCCAATAGACTTCGCCGTTCTCACGGGGTCCCGCGCCGCCGGACCCATCGAAACTCTCTAAGCACAAACCATGGGAGGTGCGCATGACGCGGACCGACGGAATGGTCTCGAGCAGGCCGCAAACAGCAGGTGCAGCATCCAGCAGCGAGACAACCGAGCGCAGATCGGCCCGCTTCGGGCGCCGGCGTTTCGCGCGTCGCGAGCTCCTCGTCCTCCCGGCCGTGCTGGCGCTGGTAGCGCCTGCGCCTGCCCTCGCGCAGACGACCACCGGAACATCGAGCACCGGGACCTCGGGCTACAACCAGAAACCGCCCACCCCCAAAACCACTCCGGAACCGAAAAAAGAAGTCGAACCCTCCAAAGAAGCGGCGAAAACCACGCCCACAGCCGCCCCGGAACCGGCCAAAGAAACCGTCACGACCCCCACGACGACCACACCCAAAGCCTCCACGCTGCCCTTCACGGGGCTGAACCTGACGTGGGTCGTGGGTGCGGGCGTGCTTCTACTCGCGGCGGGTCTCTCGATTCGCATCGCCTTGCGCCAGCGCCCCGGCGCCTGAAAGCCGCATCCCTGTGCGTGTCCAGCCCCGCGCCTGATGGCGCGGGGCTGCATCGCCTACAGGGATATTGCCGCGGCCGATCCGTAGCCGCGGCGGAGTGGCTGGGGAGAGGCTCGAGTCCCGCCGGTGGCCCCGAAAGGTCGGACCGTGAGCTGGGGGCAGTGGGCGCGACGAGCGGACGCGCACCGACCGTTGGAACGTAAGATCAGCCCCCGCATGCCAGTCGCGACCGCTCCCGAGCAGGGCCAGCTTGTAGAAGTTCGCGAACGCCGATGGGTGGTGGCCGATGTCGATACAGGCGGACTTGCGCCGGACGCCCTCGAGCCGGTGGGTGCTCGCGAGCATTTCGTGACGCTGCGATGCATCGAAGACGACGCCGAGCCGGGCGAATCGCTACAGATCGTCTGGGAGCTCGAGTCCGGCGCGCGCGCGTTCGAGCGTGCCGGACTCCCCGAGCCCGATGCGCTGGACGAGCCCAACCGCTTCGACGCCTTTCTGGACGCTGTGCGCTGGGGTGCCTCCTCCTCGGCCGACTCGCGACGGCTGCTAGCGCCGTTCCAGAGCGGGGTCGAGATCGAGGCATACCAGCTCGATCCGCTCGCGCGCGCACTCCGGATGCCGCGCGTGAGCCTGCTGATCGCCGACGACGTGGGGCTCGGCAAGACGATCGAGGCCGGCCTTGTCGCCCAGGAGCTGGTGCTGCGCCACCGGGCGCGGCGCATTCTGGTCGTGACGCCCGCCGACCTCCAGCTCCAGTGGTGCGAGGAGATGCGCGACAAGTTCGGCCTGGAGTTTCGGATCGTCGATCGGGATCTGATGAGGCGGCTGCGGCGCGAGCGAGGTGTGCACGTGAATCCGTGGACGCACTTCCCGCGGCTGATCACCTCGATGGACTACCTGAAGATGGAGCGTCCTCTGCGGCGCTTCCGTGAGACCCTGCCCGGTCCGGGGGAGCCCCGCTACCCCCGCCGCTACGACCTGCTGATCGTCGACGAGGCCCACAACATCGCTCCATCGGGCCGCGGGCGCTATGCGCTTGACTCTCTGCGCACCTCCGCGGTGCGCGAGCTCGTGCCCCACTTCGAGCATCGTCTGTTCCTCACCGCCACGCCGCACAACGGCTACAACGAGAGCTTCACCGCCCTGCTGGAGCTACTCGACGACCAGCGGTTCGCGCGGACGGTCGAGCCGTCGCGCGATGCGCTGCGCCAGGTGATGGTCCGTCGTCTGAAGTCCGAACTGCCCCCTCGTTTCGACGGCACCCCACGCTTTCCCGAACGCCAGCTCATTCCGATCGAGCTCGACTACGAAGAGGCCGAGCGCCAAGCCCACGGCGACCTGCGCGACTACACCAGGCTGCGTATCGCGGGTGCCGCCGACCGAGCCGAGCAGTTCGCCACGGAGTTCGTTCTGAAGCTACTGAAGAAGCGGCTGCTCTCCTCGCCCGCGGCGTTTCAGCGTACGCTCGCAAAGCACCGTGATTCGCTCGAGCGCATGGAGGCGAACACCGCCGGTGACCCTGTGTCGCTCGCCCTGCTCCACTCTCGCGCCGAGGAGGTCGAGTCCGCGTTCGAGAACGACGACGAGTACCAGGAGGCGGAGGACGGCGCTCAGGAAGCGGCGGCACGCGCCCAACGCGTGCTCTCCGCGGAGGAGCACAGGCTGCTCGAGCGCCTCGAGCGCTGGGCCGAGCAGGCGGCGAGGAAGCCCGACGCGAAGACCGATGCGGTGCTCGCCCTGATCGAGGAGAGCTGCCGCCCCGGTGGCGCCTGGAGCGAAGAGCGGATCATCCTTTTCACCGAGTACCGCGATACCCAGCGCGCGCTGCTCGATTTCCTGGCTGCTCGCGGACTCGCGGAGGGGGAGCGCACGCTGCTGCTCTACGGGGGCATGCCGACCGAGGAGCGCACGCGCGTCAAGTCCGCCTTCCAGGCCGATCCACGCGAGTCTCCCGTCCGTATCCTGCTTGCCACAGACGCGGCGAGCGAGGGGATCAACCTCCAGAACCACTGCCACCGGCTCGTGCACTACGAGATTCCGTGGAACCCGAACCGCCTCGAGCAGCGCAACGGGCGGATCGACCGTCACGGCCAACGCGCCCCAGAGGTGCTCGTCTACCACTTTGCGCCCAGCGGCTATGAGTCCGCTCGCTCCAGCGAGCTGCCGGCAGGAGAGCTGGACGGGGATCTCGAGTTCCTCGCGCGGATGGTCGAGAAGGTGCAGAGCATCAGGGATATGCTCGGCAAGGTCGGGCCGGTGATCGCCGACCAGGTCACAGAGGCGATGCTCGGACAGCGCGCCAAGCTCGACACCGCGCGCGCCGAGCGCGATGGGGAGGGCGTGCGCCGGCAACTCGCGTTCGAGCGACGACTGGATGCGGAACTGCGCGATCTGCAGGACACCTACGACACCACCCGCGCCGAGCAGCATCTGACGCCCGATCACATCGAGGCGGCCGTGGGTGTCGCGTTGGAGCTGGCCGGGCAGCCCGCGCTCATACCGGCCAGCGACGGGCTGTGGCGGATGCCCGCGCTCACCGGCGTGTGGTCGCACTGCACCGAGGGACTGCCCCATCCCTTCACAGGGGAGGCTCGGCCGATCGCATTCGACCCCAAGCTCGTTGCGGATACCGACGACGTCGTGCTCGCCCACCTCGGACACCGGCTGGTGCAGATGAGCCTGCGGCTGCTGCGGGCCGAGATCTGGCAGGGAACCTCTACGCGCCGGCTGCAGCGGGTCACGGCCCGCCTGGTCGAGGACCCGCGCATGCGCGATCCCCTCGCGGTCGTCTACGGGCGGCTCGTGGTCACCGGAGCCGACGGCCACCGCCTGCACGAGGAGGTCGTGCAGGCGGGTGGCTGGGTGCGCGAGGCGCGCCTGGAGCGGATCGGGGTGAACGCGCTGCGCGACGCGCTCGAGCACCCTGGGGACGCGCCGGCCTCGGAGAAGATGAGCGAGCGTTTGGTCGCACTGCACGCCGAGCTCTCCGGTTCGCTGCGCTCCGCGCTCGAGCACCCTGGGGACGCGCCGGCCTCGGAGAAGATGAGCGAGCGTTTGGTCGCACTGCACGCCGAGCTCTCCGGTTCGCTGCGCTCCGCGCTCGAGGCGCGCGCTCGTGAACGCTCCGACGGCGTGAGCGGCCTGATCGGCCGTCGCTGCGACGAGGAGGTGGACAAGATCGCCACCGTGTTGACCGAGCTCGGCGAGCGCATCCGCGCGGAGCTCGACGCACCGCCCGATCCCCAGCTGCGACTGTTCGGGGCGGACGAACGCGATCAACGCGAGTACAACCGCGCCTTCCTGCGCGCACGCGTCGCCGAGATCCCCGACGAGATCGAGCGCGAGACCGCGGCGCTGCGCGAACGCTTCAGTGGCCCCGAGCCGCGCATCTTCCCGATCGCAGTCGAGTACCGCATACCGCGAGCGCTCGATCGGTAGCGGTGAGCACGCGGCGAAGAAGATCCAAGGGTGCGCGCCACGCCGACTGGCTGCGACTGGTCGACGTCTCCGGCCCCTTCATCGGACTCGGGGTGCTGACCGAAACGTTCCCCCAGGGACTCGACGCCGACGAGCCGCGGGCGACGGCGCGGCTGCGCGAGGGGTACGCCGATTGGGAGGCGAACCGGCGGCAGCGCAAGCCCGATCGCGCCGTGCACCGCGCCTGGACGATGCTCGTCCTCACCGAGTTTCTCGAATACCGCGATGGCCTGCTCGCCGAGGGCCAGGCGATTCCCGAGACCGTGAAGGCGACACTGCCCGAGCACCGGGTCACGCTGCGCCCCGACCTCGCGGTCGGCCGCCCGGGCGAGCGCCCGATGCTGCTCGTCAACGTCCTGGCGCCCGGCACACGTCTGGAGCGCCCAACCGATGAGCACGGTCTCCATGCCTCTCCGGCGGAGCGCATGCGTCTATTGCTGCGCGGGGCCGGCATCGGCTCGGGGCTGCTCACCGACGGCGATCGGTGGATGCTGGTCCATCAGCCCAAGGATCGCACCGCCACCTTTGCGACGTGGGAGTCCGACGTGCTCGTCGAGGAGCCCGAGGCCCGCCGCGCGTTCCGCTCGCTGCTCGGCGCTCGCCGCCTGCTCGGCGTCGCGGCGGATGACACGCTCGACGGCCTGTTCGAGCGCTCGCGCGATGACGAGCGCGAGGTCACCGATCAGCTCGGCGTCCAGGCCCGCCGGGCCGTGGAGATGCTCGTCGACGCGCTCGACAGGGCCGACCGTGAGGCGGGCGGAGCCCTCTTGGCCGACCGGCCGCTCGAGCGTGTCTACGAGGCTGTGGTGGCGGTGGTGATGCGCGTGATCTTCCTGCTCGCCGCCGAGGGCCGCGGTCTGATGCCAGAGGATGGCCCGTGGCTCGAGAGCTACGCGGTCGCGCCGATCCGCGAACAGCTTCGCGCTGTCGCCGATCGCGACGGACCGGAGCTGCTCGACCGGCGCTTCGACGTCTGGCCGCGACTGCTGGCGACCTTCCGCGCGGTTCACGGTGGCGTGAAGCACCCCCGCGTCCACCGTCCGGGGTTTGGTGGCGACCTCTTCGATCCGGAGCGCTATCCGTTCCTCGAGGGAGTGGACGGCGCCCGGCTGCGAATCTCAAACCGCGTGATGCTCCACCTGCTCGACGCGCTGCAGACGCTCGAGGTCGAGGTGCCGGGAGGACGCGAGCGGCGAGCGCTCTCCTTCAGCGCGCTCGGGGTGGAGCAGATCGGCCATGTGTACGAGGGCCTGCTAGACCACGAGGCGGTGCGGGCTTCCGAGCCGGTTGTGGGACTGGCGGGCACGAGCAAGCGGCAGCCCGAGATTGCCCTGTTCGATCTCGAGCGCGCACATCTCGCGGGCGAGGAGACTCTGCTGGAGCTTCTCAAGCAGCAGACAGGGCGAAGCGTCCCGGCTCTGCGCCGCGGGTTGCAGGCGGACCCCGACGCCATGCGCGCCGGTCGGCTGCGGGTGGCTTGCGACAACGACGAGCAATTGGTCAAGCGCCTACTCGCCTACCTGGCTCTGATGCGTGAGAACATCTTCAACGCCCCAACGGTCTACCTTCCCGGGGCGGTCTATGTCACGGCGAGCACGCGCCGGCGCTCGACTGGAACCCACTACACGCCTCCCAGTCTCACCGAGCCGATCGTCCGCTATGCGCTGGAGCCGGTCGTCTACGAAGGGCCGGCCGAGGGCCTCCTGCGAGAGGCGTGGACGCTCAAGGCCCCAGCCGCCCTGCTCGCCCTCAAGGTGTGCGATATCGCAATGGGCTCCGGCGCGTTTCTGGTCGCAGCCTGCCGGTACCTGGCGGCGCGGCTCGTGGAGGCGTGGGCACAGCATCCCGCCGATCTGCCCGCGGGCGCCAGCGACGATCCGGAGGAGCGCGAGCTCATCGCCCTGCGCCTCGTCGCCGAGCGCTGCCTGTATGGGGTCGATAAGAACTCGATGGCCGTCGATATCGCCAAGGTGTCGCTGTGGCTGATCACTCTGCGCAGGGACAGGCCGTTCACATTCGTAGACCATGCCCTGCGTCACGGGGACTCGCTGCTCGGTCTCACCTCTGAGCGCCAGTTGTTGAGCCTCTCGCTAAGCCCCGAGGAAGCGCGATCGGGGTTGATCCTCGACGCGCCACGCCAGATGGTCCATGATGTGCTCGCCCGTGTGCGCGATCTGCGCGAGCGCATCGAGGCGAGCGACGCGATTGATCTACGGGAGGTGGAACAGAAGCGCGCACTTCTGCTCGAGGCCGAGCATGCGATGAAGTCGCTCTACGCTGTAGGCGACCTTGTTGCGGGGGCAGCGCTGGCGGGGTCTCCGGCAAGAGATCCAGAGGCGTCACGCGCACTGGTAGAGGCGCGCGCCACCGAGATCGCGATGGCGTTTCGCGACGAAGGAAAGCTCGATGACGGGCTCGCACTCGCAGAGGTCTCAGAGCACGCTTCGCAGTACCTCGAGTCTGGGCGTGTAGATACGCAGCCAGCGTCTAAACCGTTTCACTGGGTGCTTGAGTTTCCCGAGGTGTTTGCTCGAGATGATGCTGGTTTTGACGCGATCGTAGGCAATCCGCCATTCTTGGGCGGGAAGAAGGTGAGCGGTGAGCTGGGGGGTGCATATCGTGAGTACCTGATAGAGGAGGTGGCAGATGGACGCCGCGGCAATGCCGATCTGGTAGCGTTCTTCTTCCTTCGCGCAGCTGGACTCACACGCCCCGATGGCTCGTTGGGATTAGTAGCAACAAACAGCATTGGCCAGGGTGATACTCGGGAGGTGGGACTCGACCAGCTAGCTGAATGGTGGCATATTTATCGCACAATCAAGAGCCAGGAATGGCCGGGAGAGGCGGCGCTATACGTGTCGCATGTGTGGATGTATCGTGGAAGCTGGCGGGGCTACCACATTGTCGACGACACCGAGTCTCAACGGATCGATACTTCGTTGGGAGTTGCCAGTAGAGCCTCGGGGCGGCCATTGCGTCTCCGGTCGATTCACGCGAAGGCCCAACAGGGATCGATTATCCTAGGAGACGCGTTCTTTCTCACGGAAGGGGACGCTCAAGAACTATTGCTTGCAGAACCAAAGGGGGGGACCTTGGTGAAGTGCTCCCTGAATGGTGCACTGCTGAGCGAATCACCATCCCAGGAGCCCGATCGCTGGACCGTGGATTTCAATGGTCTCACGGAGACTGAGATTGAGCGACTACCGGCCTCATTTAGTGAGGTGTGTCAGCGCATTTACTCCGATCGGCTGTCTCGCGATGAGACCGCCTACCGTGGACTGATTCATCGTTGGTGGGAGTATTGGAACCCAAGGAAGGATTTGTACGCTATGATCAGCGCCCAAACGCGTGTATTGGTCGCCGCGCGTGTTGCAAAGTGGTGGGCGGTGTCGTTCATACCGCCTGGCTATATTTACACGGACCAGGTCATTGTATTTCCCTTCGAGGGCGATGCAGAGGCTGCTGTTCTCTCTGCAACCTTCCACGACGCCTGGGCGCGCAAGTACTCAGGATCGATGAAATTCGACCTCCGCTACAGCCCCACGGACTGCTTCGAGAACTTCCCCTTTCCTGCTTCCCTCGACGCGCTCGACGGGATCGGCGAGCGCTACCTCTCCCATCGCAAGGCGACGATGCTCGACCAGGATCAGGGCCTCACGACGATCTACAACCGCGTCAACGAACATCCCGAGGACCAGCACCCGGCGATCGTGGAGCTGCGCGACCTGCGCCGCGAGTTGGACCGCGCTGTTGCCGACGCTTACGGCTGGCAAGATCTCCCGCTCGTGCACGACTTCCTCGAGACCCCGCTCGGCCTGCGCTACACGATCGACGACGCCACCAAGACCGAGGCGCTCGATCGGCTGCTCGAACTGAACCACGCGCGCCACGCCGAGGAGGTCGCGCGGGGGCTGCACGCGGGCAAGGCCAAGGGGGCCCGCAAGCGCAAACCCAAGGCTGCCGTCGGCGGGGAGCGCCTGTTTGGCGATGGCTGACCCGTCTCCCATCGCAGCCCCGTCTCCCGCGCAACTGCGCCGTGAGCTGATCGAGCTCGTTGAGAACGATCTGCTCGGCCCCGCCGCAGGCGATCGTGAGATCCTGCCTCAGGGAGAGTCCCCCCGCGACCGCTACCTGGTCGGGCTCGTGGCGCCCAGCGGTCGCCAGGTGGAGCCGGAGGGCGATGAGCCGCTGCCCGCGCCCACGGACGGCGGTGAAGAGGCTCCGCCCGAGCAGGAGGCCGCCCAGACCTCGCTCTTTCCCTCCTCGATCGGCATGAGCTTCCGTGTGGACGGCGAGTGCGAAATGCTGCAGGTCGATGCGCAGTGGGGTCAATACCTGCGCGTGGAGGACCCCGATGAGGATGGCGAAGGGAAAGTGTGGCAGCGCGAGCCACGTGGCGGGGAGCTCGAGTTGGCGCTCGCCCTCGGCTCGTACGTGCTCGGTGCGCCGGATGCTGCCTCGCCCGACGTCGTCCTCCAGGCGGTTGTGCGCCGGATCGAGGATCAGTGGTCGGTCACGCTGTTCTTGCGCAACCGGCAGCCCGATCCCGACCAGAACCCCGACGAGAGCTGGCTCTTCCAGGCCCAGCTCGGCGTCGTGGATCCAACCGGCGCCCCGGTCTTCGTGGCGAGCCTGTCAAATGCCCCGGATGCCGAGGAGGAGCAGCGGCGGCTTGCGCTCGCGTACCGCAACCGCCTCGAGCACGCTGTGGGTCACAGCGTCGCCGTCCACGCGCTCGTCGCGCGGGAGGACCCCAAGCGTGCCCTGCGTCTGCAGACGGCGGCGCTGCCACGCCATGAGATCGCACAGGTGCGCGCCCCCGACGCGAACGACGAGCCCGGCCTGGCGGGGCTCGAGCTGGACATGCGAACGCTCGGCGAGGCTGCCGACGGTGAGCTGCGTGCGCTGCTCGAGCCGCTCCCGCGTGCGTACGGCGCATGGATCGAGCGTCAGGAGCAGCGCCTGCGTGCCGGCGCCGATGGGCTCGCGGAGCACGCCGCAACCGGGGCCGACGTCATCTCCGGAGCGCGCCGCGTGTGCGCGCGGATCGCGGACGGCATCGCCTTGCTCGAGTCCGACGCGACAGCGCGCGATGCTTTTCGCTTCGCCAACCGGGCGATGGCCCTGCAGCGCGTCCACTCCCAGTGGGCCGAACACCGCCGCCGGGGCGGGGAGGAGCCGCTCGAGCATTTCGAGGAGCCCGCGCGGCGCAGCTGGTACCCGTTCCAGCTGGCCTTCATCCTGCTGAACCTCCCGAGCGTCACCGACCCGAAGCACCCGGAGCGATCGCACTCCACAAAAGCGTTATGCGATCTGCTCTGGTTTCCGACCGGTGGCGGGAAGACCGAGGCGTACCTCGGGCTCGCCGCGTACGTGCTCGGGCTGCGCCGCCTGCACCCACAGCTCGGCGGCCTGCGCGCCGACGCCGGCGTGGCGGTGCTGATGCGCTACACGCTGAGGGTTCTCACCCTGCAGCAGTTCCAGCGCGCCTCCGCGTTGATCTGTGCCTGCGAGGTGCTGCGCCGCGAAGATCCCGCGCAGTGGGGGCAGGAGCCGTTTCGCATCGGCCT
Source organism: uncultured Solirubrobacterales bacterium (assembly GCA_963747875.1). Classification (GTDB taxonomy): domain Bacteria; phylum Actinomycetota; class Thermoleophilia; order Solirubrobacterales; family Solirubrobacteraceae; genus Palsa-744. The sequence continues at coordinate 1,184,848 of CAVVGU010000001.1, read as the reverse complement.
CTGGGTGGGGCAGGCGACCACGCCCAACCGCGTCGACATCGCCGCCGAGGCGCTGAGGAACCTCCACGGCGACGGCTGGTCGAGGACCGGCGGCGGACGACCCGACCAGCTCTCCTCCTGTCCGTGGTGCGGTGTGGCGATCGAGCCGGGGCGCGACATGCGCGCGGAGACGCTGGAGGGTGGTCGCTGCCGCGTGCTCACCTTCTGCGGGGATGGGCTCGGAGGCTGCGAGTTCTCCCAGCGCAAGGCTCCCCGCGAGGGGCTGCCAGTGATCACCGTCGACGAGGAGATCTACCGCCGGCTTCCGGCGCTGCTCATCGCCACCGTGGACAAGTTCGCTCAGCTTCCGTGGAAGGGCGAGACGCAGACCCTGTTCGGCGCCGTGGACGGGCGCTGTGAGCGCCACGGCTTTCGCTCCCCCGAGCTCGACGACAAAGACAGTCATCCCGCCAAAGGCTCGCTGCCCGCGGCCCACACGGTCGAGCGCGATCGGCGCCTGCGCCCTCCCGATCTTGTGATCCAGGACGAGCTTCACCTCATCTCCGGTCCGTTGGGCACGATGGTCGGGCACTACGAGACCGTGATCGACCGACTGATGAGCTGGGATCTGGACGGCGTGACGGTGCGACCGAAGGTCATCGCCTCGACGGCCACGATCCGCCGCGCACGACAGCAGATCCACCAGCTCTTCCTGCGCGAGGTGAGCATCTTTCCGCCGCCCGCGCTCAACGCCGAGGATTCCTTCTTCGCCCGCGAGCGGCCACTGTCCGATGAGGACCCCGGGCGCCTGTATCTCGGCGTGTGCGCTCCGGGCCGGCGCCTGAAGGCGGTCCTGATCCGCGTCTACGTCGCCTTCCTCGCGGCCGGGCAGACCCTCTACGAGCGCTACGGCGCCGCCGCCGATCCGTGGATGACGCTCGTCGGCTACTTCAACGCCATGCAGGAGCTCGCGGGGATGCGCCGGCTGTGCGAGGACGACATCCGCACCCGGCTCGGCAAGACCGATCGCCGCGGTCTGGCCAGGCGCAACCTCGGCCCATACTCGACCGAGGAGCTGACCTCGCGGCTCGCTGCAGCCGATATCCCCAGCCGGCTCGACCATCTCGAGCAAGTCTTCGATCCCGCCGAGGAGCGCAAGCGCAAGAGCGGCGGCAAAGGCGCACGGCGGCCGATCGACGTCCTTCTAGCCACGAGCATGATCTCGGTCGGCGTCGATGTGCAGCGTCTCGGGCTGATGGTCGTAGCCGGTCAACCCAAGACCTCGGCGGAGTACATCCAGGCGACCAGCCGCGTTGGCCGCGCGCGCCCCGGCGTGGTCTGCACCGTCTACAACTGGGCGCGCCCGCGCGACCTCTCTCACTACGAGCGCTTCGAGCAATACCACGCCACCTACTACGCTCAGGTCGAGCCGCTGTCGGTGACCCCGTTCTCCAAGCGCGCGCTGGACCGCGGCCTCAGCGCTCTGCTGGTCGCGCTCGTGCGGCTTGCCGGCCTCGAGCTCAATCCCAACGCGGCGGCCCAACTTCTGGACAGGCAGGACGAGGTGTGTGGCGCAGCGGTCGAGGAGATCGTTCGTCGGGCCAGCGAGGTCACATCCGATGGCGCCGTAGGAGACCTCGTGCGCGAAATGCTCGAGCAGCGACTCGACGAGTGGCTCGCGCGTGCCGGCAAGGCGGTCAAGACCGGCAGCCGGCTCGGCTACGAGGAGCGCCGGGACTCGAACACCGTCGGCCTGCTCGACCGGCCCAGCCCGGGTGGCTGGCACCTGTTCACGGTGCTCAACTCTCTGCGCGACGTCGAGCCGTCTGTCGGCCTGGTCCTCCAGGAAGGCGCGCTGTACCCCGGTGGCGGTAGATGAGCGCCACGACGCCGAAGCGCACGCGCGTAGGCTCGCTGCGGCCCAGCGCGCTGATCCACACGTTCGGGATCGGCAGCGTCGTCGATCTACCGCGCATGTCGGCCGTGATCCTCGGGCTGGACAGCTGGAACCTGCAGCACGCGCCCGTGATCGACGAGCCGCGATTGCTTGCGAGGATCCGCGCCGAGCCCGGCCTCCAGAACGTCCAGCGGCTGCACGGGCCGCCGCAGACCGAGGATCTCAACAACCTCTCGTTCGGCGCGCTGAACGCCTCGCGCCTCGTGGGCGTGCCGATTGCGACCTTCCCGTGCTGGTTGCTGTGCCCCGTCTGCCGCAAGCTGGCGCCGCTTGAATCCGGCCTCTTCGAGCTGCGCACAAACCCGTTTCGACCGGATCGCAACCAGTACGTGCACCGCAACTGCCAGAAGGCGCGCACTCCACCGATTGCGCTTCCCGCGCGCTTCGTCGTCGCCTGCGAGGACGGCCACCTCGACGATTTTCCCTGGGTCGCGTTTGCCCATCGTGAGCTCGCTGCTCCCGCAGTGCACTGTCACTGGAACCTGCGGCTGGACGAGATCGGCGCCTCCGGGGAGGTCGCGGACATCCAGGTTCAATGTGTGACGTGTGAAAGTCGCCGCCGGTTGTCCGAGGCGTTCGGGGAGCGCAACCGGCCCAATATGCCCCGCTGCGCAGGTGGACATCCCCACCTGCGCGAGCGCAGCGAATGTCAGCGCCAGATGCGACCGATGCTGCTCGGGGCCTCCAACTCATGGTTCCCCGTAGGTCGCTCCGCCCTCTCGCTCCCGCGCCAAGCCGGACTCCTCGCTCAACTGGTGGAGGCCAATTGGACAGTGCTGAAGAACGTCACCAGCCCTGAGGTACTCGAGGCGTTTCGCAGCATCGGCCAGCTCGACGCTTTCAAGGGCGTCGCGAACGACGAGCTCATCGCGGCGATCGAGGCGCGGCGGTCGGCGGGGGCGAGCGAAGAACAGGCCGAGGACCTCAAGCTCCCCGAGTGGCAGGTGCTGACGGCGGACACGCTTCCCCAAGCGTCCCAGTTGACCGCTCGCGCCGTGCCTGTACCCGCCGGTGTGCTGGCGCTCCTCGAGCGTGTCGTGCTCGTCGAGCGCTTGCGCGAGGTCCAGGCCCTGCTCGGCTTCACCCGCATCGAGTCCCCCTATGAAGAGGAAGGCGACGAACGGCGCGTGCCGCTCGGCCGGGGGGCGCCTGAGTTCGTGCCGGCAGCGGAAGTACACGGCGAGGGCATCTTCATCCAGTTCCGCGAGCAGGCGGTCGAGCAGTGGGTGCAGCGCAACACGGCTCGCGCCGACGCCTTCCTGGGCGCACACTGCGCCTGGCGCACGCGCCGCAACATTCCCGACCCCGCAGACGGCTTTCCGGGACTGCGCTACGTGCTCCTGCACTCGTTCTCCCACGCGTTGATGCGCAGGCTGGCGCTGGATTGCGGATATAGCCAGGCATCGATCCGCGAGCGCATCTACTCACAGACACCCAGTCACGAAGCGGGAGCGATGGCTGGCGTGCTGCTCTACACCGCCGCCCCCGACTCGGAGGGGACGCTCGGCGGGCTTGTCGCCTTGGGGGAGCCCGAAGAGCTCGACTATCACCTGCACAACGCGCTCGTGGATGTGGAGCTCTGCGCGTCGGATCCGCTGTGTGCTGAGCACGAGCCAGACGCGGAGGGCATCACGCTTCACGCGGTGGCCTGCCACGCATGTCTGTTCTCGCCAGAGACCTCCTGCGAGCGGGGCAACCGGTACCTCGACAGGGCCACCTTGACCGAGCTGATCGCAGGCACTGACATCGGTTATTTCTCAACCAGGCCGCAGTGAGTCCGCGGGAGACTCTCGTCGCGGCAATCGGCTGCACCGTGGAGGTACTTGCGCCCGGAGCGCTCGCAGCGCTCGTCGCAGGTCTGCGGACCGGAGCAGACGACGCGTCGCTGACGAGCCGCGTGGCAACATCGCACTATCGGGATGCCGTCGAGCAGCTTCTCGACGCCTGGGAGAGCCGTGACGAGGTCTCTGCGCAGACGCTCGTGCTCGCGCTCGAATCCGTCGCCGACAGCCGGCGGCGGGCTCGCGAGGAGGATCTCAGCATCGTGTGGACCGGGCCGACTACCGATGCAGTTCCGCTGCGGCGAACCGATCAGGTGCTGCTCGAGCTCGTTCGCTCCGCTCGAGAGCGGCTGATAGTCGTCAGCTTCGCTGCCTACAAGATCCCCGAGCTTGCGGCCGCGCTAGTGGACGCGTGCTCACGTGGGGTGGAGGTCGCGATCGTGCTGGAGTCGCCCACCGAGAGCGCCGGCAAGGTCGGGTTCGACATGGCCGCCGCGCTTGGGAGCGACGTTGCGCGTCACGCGACGCTCTACACGTGGCCCGTGGATCGGCGGCCCGAGACTCCCACCGGTACCCGAGCATCGTTGCACGCCAAGTGTGCGGTGTGCGATGCCCGCCAACTGCTTGTGTCAAGTGCGAACCTGACCGAATTTGCGCTCACCCTCAACATCGAGCTCGGGCTACTCGTGCGAGGGGGTGACACTCCGTCGCGGGTGCAGCGGCATTTCGAGGAGCTGATCCTGCGTGGAGATCTACGTTTCTATTGAGAGTGGGTAGTGGTTGTGGGGAGTAGTGCTCGACTATACGTCCCTCCCCGGCCGCCCCGTGAGCGCCTCCAGCCGCTCCTCCACGAGGCGCGCCAGTAGCGGCTCGAGGTCGATGTCCAGGTGCTCCACGAGCCGCTGGCCGACCACGCGCAACTCGTTGTCGTCGAGGCGTCCCACCGCCCTGGGTAGGATCGCCGAGGCGTGCACGCGTACGAGCGCGTTGAGGTCGATCGCCATCTCCCTGGAGAGACCGTACTTCGTCGGGCGCGCCGGGAGATGGAACAGCGAAGGCTCGCGCTGGTCGCGGATACTTGTTTGCTGGGTCTCCGATAATGTCTCTAGACGGACCATCCGCAAGGCGACGATCTCTCGCAGTGCGCGGCGTGGCCGGTCCTGAAGCAGCAGGACCGGACGGAGCTTGCCCGCGACGAGGAAGGTCTGCTCTGCGTCGAGGCCCTGCTGGCGGACCTGCTGGGCGAAGGTCCGGGCGTCTGCGATCTCACCTAGGGGATGCCCCTCGCCGAGCCACAGGCGGAAAGGTGCCTCGGGAACATAGGAGACGATTGCCCACACGATCGCGCCGCGCAGCCCAGGTGCGGGTTGGTTGCTCATAAACTGGAAGCTAAATCGAAGTGACTCCGAGTATCAGAGTGCACGTTCGAGCGACTCGAGGTCGAGGTCGGGCTCATCCGCGCCCCGCTCGCCGAGCTCGTGCGCCGCGAGTGCAGTGTCCGTGAGGCGCAGCTCATAGGGCTCCCGGGCCGCGAAGATGCTCCGGTAGCGCTCGAAGAGATCGAAGTCGTCCGGATGCAGGATCACCGCCTTGCGGCGGCTCTCCGCGTACTTGCTCACGACAATCGCCTCGCCCACCTGTGGCTCCGGGAAGCGTGTCTCATTGGCTGATACCTGCTTGGTTCGCATCGCCCACTCCAGTTCGTGCATCTTATCGATATGTCGTACGACTCACTATAGAGTCTGACGGACACGGTGGACGACACGCCGAGACTGCTGTGCGCGGTGCCCGTGGAGTGGGTCTTTCCTCGCCTTCGCGTCCCCCCAAAACAGGGCGGAGGCTTTGGCGGGGCCACCACGCCCCGACGCGGGGCACGGAAGCCCCGCGCCCACCCGCTTGGTCCTCGCGCCCACCCGCGCGGACGATCTCAAAAGAAGCGAAATCCCCGCTTGCCGACCCCTTTTTTTGGGGGGGGTCCGCTCTACGGGGCGAGTCGTACCGGGAGCGTCTTCAGCTGGTTGATGAACGGCGACTGCACGAACGCCGGCTCTCCCGCCAGCTCCATCTTCGGGAAGCGCCTCAGCGTCTCCTCGAACAGGGTCCTCAGCTCCAACCGCGCCAGCGCCGTGCCCAGGCAGAAGTGCCGGCCCCCCGCTCCGAACGCCTGGTGCTCGGAGTTCTCGCGGCGCACGTCGAAGCGGTCCGGGTCCTCGTAGCGGGTCTCGTCGCGGTTCGAGGAGGCGTACCACATCACCACCTTCTCTCCCTCCTTGATCGGCTGGCCGTTCAGCTCCGTGTCACACGTCGCCGTGCGCCGGAAGTGCGCAAACGCGGGGAACATCCGCAGCGACTCCTCCACCGCGGCTCCCACCAGGCTCGGGTCTCCCAGCAGCAGCTCCCGCTGGTCGGGGTTTTCCATCAGCGCCCGCATCCCGCTCGCATACGTCGCCTTCGTGCTGTCGTTCCCTGCCGCCACCAACAGGAAGAAGCCCATCACGATCTCGTGTTCCTCGAGGCGCTCCCCATCGACCTCCGCGTGCACCAGCACGCTCGTCAGATCCTCCGTCGGGTGCTCCCTGCGCTCTGCGATCATCCGCCCGCACCGTTCGAAGATCTCCGGCACATCTTTCTGCACCGCTTCCTCCACGCCCCCCGGGTTCAGGTCCGGGTCGCTCGCCCCCAGCGTCGAGTTCATCAGCCGCGCCCACGCCGCATCGTCCTCCTGCGGGATCCCCATGAAGCTCCCAATCACACGCGACACCACCGGCTGCGCGACCTCGCTCACCAGGTCGCACGTCTCCGCGCCCGCCACCCCGTCGAGCACGCGCGTCACGATCTCCCGGATCGCCTCCTCGTGCGCCGCGATCCGCTTCGGCGTGAACCCCGTCTGGAACAGCGCCTTCACGCGGTCGTGCTTTGGCGGATCCATCCCGATGAACATCGCCCTCACGAGCTCCACCGGGAACACCGCCGAGACCGCCGTCACCCCGCCCAATTCCGAGGAGTACGTCTGCCAATCCCGACTCACCGTGTGCACATCCTCCGCCGTCGTCACCGACCAGAACCCCGCCTCCTCTGGGAATTCCTCGACCCCGCTCGTCCAGTGCACCGGGCACTCCCCCCGCAGCCGTTTGAACAGCGCGTGCGGTGGGCCCCCCTCCCAGCGCTCCGGTGCCGTCACCAGCACCTCGTTCAGATCGACGCTCTCCACGTCGCTACCGAGGTCGTCGAGACTCTCCGTGTCGCTACCGAGATCGCTGCCAACCGATGTCATCTGGGCCTCCTGGGTCGCTGCGGGCGCGGGACCCCATGGATGCTAGGGCATCGTGTGCGACCGATGTGGGCGGCCAGCGGCTAGGTCACACGCCCGATACTGCTGCGATCTCCCCCGCCGTCACCGCCTCCGCCAGTCGCTGGTGGTCCAGCTCGTTCTGATCCGCATACGCTCTCGCGAAACGCCCGATCGCCCGGTCGAACGTCGCGCCCCCACCCAGGTACCCCGCAATCGCAAGGCGGTCCCCCGAGCGCGCGTGCGCGCGCGCCAGCGACCACCCGCACGCCCGCGTGTACGCGTGCAGACCCGACTCGCTCAGCGTCGAGAGGTCAGCCGACGCCTTCCAATCCCACAGCTGGCGCACGTAGAAGTCGTGCTCCTTCCCGTCCAACCCCGCACTGCGCTGCCAGCCCAAGAAGATGTCGCTCGCCGCCTGCGAAATGCGCTGGCCGCGCACCACCCGCTCGCCGTGGTTGACGAACTCGCTCGCCCCCAGATATGCCTCCAGCACCGAGGGCTGGGCCTCCTTCGCCTGCAGCACCAGCGGATCCTGCCCATCGCGGCCCACCAGTAGGAACACCCACGCGCGCGTGCCCACGCTTCCCACCCCCACCACCTTGCGCGCCATGTCGACGAATCGGTGCGTCCTGAACAGGTACTCTCGATCGGCGTCCAGGCTCTGCGCGTACCGATCCAGCACCCTCTGCACGAATGCCGACTGCTCCCGCGCATCCACCGGACCCACGAGCTCGCGGATCGGGACCAGCAGCGGCGGGACGTGGCTGAAGCGCAACTGGCCGTCCACGCGCTCCGTCAGCTTCTTCACCGCGCGCAGGCTCGTCTTGCGACGCGCCTTCGCGAACGGTCGCGCGAACTCGATCCGCCCCCTGCCCCGCAGCCTCCCACCGAAGCGATCCACGAGTTCGCTCGCCGTCAGACGCTCGTACCACACCTCCAGGTGGCTGCGGTCCGCAAAGTCGCGCATCGCCTCGCGGTACTCGCGCACGCACCCCTCCACGATCCGCCCCCGCCCCTCCGCCGCGAGACCCACGTCCCGGCCCGCGATCTCCGCGCTCGCCGCCATCCGCTTCAGATCCCACTCCCACGGACCCGGAAGCGTCTCATCGAAGTCGTTCGGGCTGAACACCACCCGACGATCCGGCGCCGCGAACCCCCCGAAGTTGGAGATATGGGCGTCCCCGCACGCCTGCACCACGATCCCCGAGTCCGGTGTCCCCGCGAGATCCCCCGCCATCACCGCCGCCGCGCCGCGGTAGAACGTGAACGGCGACACCAGCATCCGCCCATAGCGGATCGGTACGAGCTCCGGCACGCGTGTCGCCGCCTGAGCCGCAAGCACCGCCACCGGATCCGCCCGGTCTCCCGCGGGGGTCCACTCGCCGTGAGCCGACCGCGGCGTGACCCCACGGGCCGCCCGCCCCCGCTCCGCGGACTCCCCCGACTGCAGCTGCGCCGAACGAGGAGAGGGTTCAGCGATCACGGCTGTTGAGTTCCTTTGCGACATTCACAACCGACGTACGCTCGTAGAGGTCCACCGCCACGATAGCGCCCCGAACCCACCCCTCTTCATCCAGCGCTCCATACCGCCCCGCAGGAACGCCCCCGGTCGATCGTGGCGTTCAGGGTGGGACTCGGCGGGAACGCTGGTCCAGTAGTCGATCAGCAGACGGGGATCATCCATCGAGACCTTGGAGGGAACGCGGGCTGCGCGGCCGGTGCACCCGGGCGATGTCGAGCAGCCGATACCTCCGGGCGCCGGGTACCGTTACGCAATGCTCGAGCACTCTCCCGGCACACCCCCGCCGCAACGAGAGTCCCAGCGCGACTCCGAGCGCGAGCGCTGGCACCCCCAGTGGGAGCTACTTGTCTGCGGCCTACGTGGCCACCGGCTCGCCGGCACCGACGCCGCCGAACTGCGCCCTCACGATGCGATCCTCGCCCGTGAGGACCCCGCCGGCACGCGTTGGTATCGCTGCCAGCGGTGTGACAGCTGGCTGGCGCTGCCCCCGCCTGAGCATCCCGCGCGCCTGCACCCACCCGAACGCGACGAAATCGAGCTGCCCCTACGAGGCAAGCCCCTGCGCGACAAGATCATCCTGCGCCTGATCGCCCTCGACCGCGCGTTTCACTTCATCGTGCTCTGTGCCCTCGGTGTCCTCGTGCTCGTGTTCGCAACCGACCGCAAGACGCTGCGCGACACCTTCTACAAGGTCATCGCCGACCTCCAGGGTGGCATCGCGTCCAGCCGCCTGCACGCCACCCACGGTCTCTGGCACGACCTCAACAACGCATTCACCACATCCTCCTCACATCTGCACCTGCTCGGTGCGGTCCTGCTCGCGTACGGGGTCATCGAGGGGGTCGAGGCAGTCGGTCTCTGGTACCAGCGTCGCTGGGCGGAGTACCTCACTTTCACCGTCACCACCTCGTTGCTCCCGCTGGAGGTCTACGAGATCATCGGCCACGCCACCCCGTTCAAGGTCCTCGCCTTCATCGTCAACGTAGTGGTGGTCGTCTACCTGCTGCTCGCCAAGCGGCTGTTCGGGCTGCGCGGCGGGGTCGCCGCCAACGAGGCCGCAGGCGCGCACGACCGCGGCTGGGAGGCGCTCGAACGCGCCACCCCTCCCAACCTCGTCAACCCCGCCCTTCGCTGATCGGCAGTAGCTCGACTACGCTCGTCGCGCCACTCACCTCCGTACAAGGCCGCGCTCAACTATCCGGCACACCCGGCTATTCGCCTGGATGACCCCAGGCGAAGTCAAGGTCTATGGGCTGTGGGCTCGACTAACTGGAGGAGGCCAAGCGCTGGATTGCCGCCTGACCTCAGGAGAGTGTCAGTAGCAATCGCCGACGACGTCGCCATGAGGATCGGGGAGAAGTCTCAGCTGCGACTGGATGGTGGATCACGACCCTGCTTGCCACACGCAAATGAGCCAGCTTACCTGGCCGTTGTCGCATCCCGTTCGGGAGACGATGGCCCCGTCGCCGGCAAGGCCGACGGGGCCATCCATACCGGTCCGGCTCCCTTCAGTGGTCGAGGAATTCAACGCCCACGACGGTCGCCATCGTGGCGTAGCCGGCTGTCGTAGGGTGAATGTCCGCTTCGGGGCTAGTCGGGTTATACGTTCCGCCCGGGCACATGGCCGTGAGGGTGCAGATCGTCGGGAGGTCGAGCTGTTCGGAGCCGCCGAGCACGATGTACGGGTTGAACAACGGCTCAGGGTTGGCAAAGCTCGTGTTCGAGACTTTCGCCGCGATGCCGGGGCCGTGAACGCGACGCCTTGCGGTCGCGCCGGCGCTCTAGCTCGTCGGCCAGCCGGACGAACTTGTGCAGCCAGTCGGGAAGCCCCCGGAGGGCGAGCAGCGCCATGAAGATCAGGAACTCCCGCATTGTTAGGTGCGGCCACATGGCGCCTCCACCTGACTTCTGAGCTTGTACGTCCGTCGGACAACTGCATGCCGTGATGCGGACGGCACCTGAGCCCGAGGATCTCCTCGTATCGGTGCTCGTAGATCACTCGAACAGGCACGCGGTGACGCCAGGCGGCAGACCACGCACAGGCCGCAGCAAATCAGCTTCGTGCCGCGTGCGCGCCCTCGTCTTGTCCTTCCTTGTTCTCTGGATCGTCTTTGGGGTCCACGTATTCGAGGCCAAGCGGCCCAATCGCCGTCACCTGACTGACATATTCGCCGGACTTGGCCCAGTGAAAATGGTGGGTATCGCCAGGTAGAACGATGACGCTACCCGGCGGATACGCTTGCAGCTTATCGTCGTCGAAGCGATCGCCGATGCCGATGTAGAAGACCCCGGAAATGACGGTGTACACTCGGTCCTCGGGGTGCGTGTGTGGCATCAGCTTTACGCCGCCGGGCACTTTGACTCTAATCACGTAGGGGGCGGCCTCGGAGGGCTGGCCAACAACGATGGCCAGTCGGACGGAAGGTGGGAATGCTGGGAATGGCTTCCAGTCGATGTCCTCCGGAAGAACCGACCTGAAGACGGCTTGGTCTGGCTGGTGGGTTCGACTCATTGGGGAATCTCCTCGGTGGGTGAATGAGCGGGCGCAAAGGCGTGCATGCTCGCGCTGTTTAGTCGCAGCCGAGCTATCAGGAATTGTAAGACGACGGCGTCGACTGGGGGGAGCGCTTGGTTCCACCCGTGCAACGGCGAGTAGTCGCCCGCATCCCACGCTTCGCGCAGCCCGGGCTTGCTCAGATCCCAGTCGGGGCGGATCTGGCTGGTCACGGCACGTAGGTCGTGGGAGAGATCCGCGAAGGAGGGGCGTCCCCAGAACCAGTGGCCGTTGTAGATGCTGTGTGGATGACTAGCTCGGGCTGAAGCACGAGGGTGTGCGTCGCCAGGCACCCGCACAACCCTGGATCGATGCAGAAACCGCAACCGACCTGGAGGTGCCAACATGAGCGGCATGCCCATGAGCGGTCAGCTTCCGGATCCCCGCCTCAGGAAGGTCTACCGCCTGGAGGTGACCATCGGTGAGCCACTGGATCTCGGTCAGGTCGCGGGGGGCCACCGGCGGATCGTGCCCCAGACCGGCGGGACGTTCACCGGTCCCGAGCTCAACGGCAAGCTGCTCCCGGGCGCTAGCGCCGACTGGCAGATCGTCCTACTGGATGGCACCGCATTCGGCGACATCCGCTACACGTTGCAGACCGACGACGGTGACCTGTTCTACGTCCAATCGCGAAGCGTGCGCCACGGCGACGCTGAGGTGCTCGCACGTCTCGGACGGGGTGAGGACGTCGACGCGAGCGAGTACACGTTCCGGACCTCAACCCAGATCGAGACCGCCGCCCCCGAGCTCGACTGGCTGAACAAAGGCGTCTTCATCAGCGTCGGTGCTCGCCAGGCCGACGGCGTGATCTACGAGACCTACCTCGTCGAATGATCCCGCCGCCTGAGCACGACAAGGAGCGAGTCGCGATCATCACCGGCGCCTCACAGGGCATCGGCGCAGGTCTCGCGAGGGCATACCGTGAGCGCGGGTATGCGGTGATCGCGGCTGCTCGGTCGATCGGGACTTCGGAGGACCCAGGCGTCGTGACCGTCGAGGGTGACATCGCCGACCCTGACACGGCGCAGCGCATCGTGGAGGCGGCGGTCGAGCACTTTGGCCGCATAGACACCCTCGTCAACAACGCGGGGATCTACATCGGCAAGCCCTTCACGGACTACACCCTCGAGGACTTCAACGCCCTGATCGCCGTCAACCTCGCGGGTTTCTTCCACATCACAATCCGCACGATCAAACACATGCTCGACCAGGGCAGTGGGCACGTGGTCAATGTCTCGACGACGCTCGTTGAGCAAGCCGATAGCAGCACACCAGCCGCGCTGTCCGTCCTCACCAAGGGGGGCCTGGTCGCGGCCACCAAAGCGCTTGCGATCGAGTACGCCTCACGCGGTTTGCGGGCAAACGCCGTCTCTCTAGGCGTGATCAAAACACCGACACACGACGCAAGCTCCTATGCGGGGATGGGTGCGTTGCACCCCCTCGGTCGGGTGGGCGAGATCGATGATGTGGTCGGTGGAGTCCTATATCTCGAGTCGGCGCCGTTCGTGACTGGAGAGATCTTGCACATCGACGGCGGCCAAAGCGCGGGACACTGACAGGGTGCGATTATTAGTCAATTCCAACGACGGAGGTCAGCATGAGCAGCATCGACGAGCAGATGGTCTTGGCTCATTTCATCGTTTCAGATGATGTAGAGCGTTCCCGCCGCTTCTACACGGAAGTGCTCGGCGGCAGGGTGGTGTTCTCTGGGGAGCCAACCTATGTCGCACTATCCAACAGCTGGATCATCATCAATGTCGGGGGAGGCCCGACCGACGACAAGCCGGCGGTGACCCTCCAGACCCCGCGAGAGCTCGACCGAGTCAGCAGCTTCCTCAATATCCGGGTCAAAGACATCGAGGCCGTGTACGCCGAATGGAGCGCTAGGGGCGCTCAATTCCTGACGCCGCCGAAGCAGCACCAGTACGAGATCCGCTGCTACATCCGCGATCCCGACGGTCATCTGATCGAGGTGGGGCAAACCACCGACCCAGAGGGGGACTGGACCCCCCCTCAGTGGCCATCGAGTACGTCCCCCGAGGAGTCATGACAACCGCGGTCATCGGCACCGGGACGCTCGGATCGGTCATCGCACGCCTGCTGGCCTCAGGCGGAGAGACCCTGCGGCTCTCGAGCGCCGACAATGAGTCGGCACGAACGCTGGCTGCAGAGATCGGTCCAGCTGCGGTGCTCGCCGACGACAACCGCGATGCGTTGCAGGGCGCCGATGCCGTCGTCCTCGCACTACGGTTTACCGCGCTGAAGGGCGTCATAGACGAGATCGCCGACCGGCTAACCGACAAGCTCGTGGTCGTGCCGAGCAACCCGCTCGGCATCGATGCACAAGGTAACGTCTCGCGTCTCCTGCCGAAAGGGCAAGTCTCTGGCGAGGTTGTAGCCAGGTGGATGCCGGCGGGGGCGCGATTCGCCATGGCGTTTGGAACCCTGTCGGCACTGGCGGTCCTCTTCTACGTGACCGACGACGACCGTGCCGGCGAGGAAGTCGGGCGGCTGATCCGAACAGCCGGCTTCGAGCCGGTGAAGGCCGGCGGGCTCCAACAGTCCGGTCGACTCGAGGTGGGCGGCGACCTTCACGACCTCGTAGTCGGCTCTACAGGGGCACGGTCATTGACCGGCGGGGCCTGATCGCTACGCGGCCCTGGCCGGGGGCGCCTCTTCAGTCGGGCCCTTCGCCCGGATGGGCTTGACGACGCTGACATCGCTCATCGCTTCACTCCCACCTCAGTCCCCTCGGTGTAGCGAATCGCCTCTCCTTCGACTGGACTCACAAGGAACTGCTCGCGCTCGCCGCGATCCCAGGCCTCGCGCAGCCCTGGTGCGCCCAGATCGAAGTCGGGGCGCAGGTTGCGCATGACCTCGCGCAGGTCGCGGTGCAGCTCTTCGACCGTCGGGCGCCCCCAGTACCAGTAGCCGTTGTAGATCGCGGAGATCTCCAGCCCAGGGGCGAGCACGAACGTGTGCGGGACCATCGGGTCGTGGACGGGGTCCGTGTACTCGACGATGTCGAGATCGTTGCGCACCGTTCGCTGCGGGTCAGAGAGGAACGGGAACTGCGCGCCGACGCTATCGCGGAACTCATTGATCTCGAGCTGGTTGTCCGTCGAGATCAGGGCCACGCGCGTATACCCGACCCGGAAGTCGAGGTCTGCATCGACCAGATAGTGAAGGAAACGGTGCTCCTTCGGATCAAACCCGCCGCGGGAGAGGTGGAGCACCATCGGGTTCGAGCCCTGCAGGTCCGACAGACGGTGCACGACGCCGTCCTGATCGGGCAGTTCATAGTCGGGAAGGCGTGCCCCGACCTCGATGTCGCCGCGCATAATGAGCCTCCAATCGAAATTTTGCGTTTCTCGCAGGGTGGCAGCTCAGCCGCGAGGCCTGTTTCCTCACGCGCCAGTGCACGAAGGAGGCCATAGCTCTACCGTGGAACGGGATAGGTTCCCGATCGTCGCGGTATCGGCGGTAGACCCCGCCCGTAAGGGGTATGAGCCCAACCAGTGGAGGTGCCAGATGGCCGAACTCAGACCACCGGCAGAGGGAATTGTGTTGACCATTCTATCGTCTCGGACGACGTTGAGCGTTCTCGGCGCTTTTACACCGACGTGCTCGGCGGCACGTTGGAACGCTCCGTAGAATCGACCAACGTCGCGTTCGTCAACAGCTGGAGGATCTTTTGCTGGGGCCGCTCATGTGGATCAGCCGATGATGCTGAACGTCGCCGTGATGGTATGGCTGACTTGACCACCGCCGTTACGAGCGGTGAGAGTAAGGCGATAGGTCCCCGCAGGCAGCACGCGCCCATTGACTCGACCGCTGAAGTGGATCGTGTTGAGCCCCGCGTGATCGGCATGGGTGAGCGTCGTCACGATCATGTAGCGAGTGCAGTGGCGAGGATTCCCCTTGGCGTGCTTCGTGAGTACAGTGCAGGTTTTCCCGTGTCGCACGCCCTGGGTGACAGACTCGACGGCGATGTGGGTGGTGGCCGCCTGGCTGTTACGGTAGCTGATCAGAGGACCCGAAGGCGCGTGCCTACCTCTTGCGCGCGCGGTGAACACGTGGGGCCGCAGCATGAGCTCCGATAGCGTAGGTGCCTGCACCCCGTAACTAAGCGCCCCCTGCTTGGCGCCTTGGGCTGTCGGGCTGCTACTGGTTTCGGGCGATTGCGACGGCTGTGTTGTGTTGGTCCCGAGCTCTGCGTTTCGTGTGATTCCCCCGATGTCGGCGGTTCGATCGCTCCTTCGTATGTTGGGCTGAGTATCTTGCCTTCGGCCGCGACAGCCGGGGCACCGCCCGCTCCGGCGCTCACGGTCACGTCTCCAGTCACGGGGCCATACGTGATCTCCTTGCCCGTCGTCCCGTCTTCGTCGGGCTCGTAGACGAGCCTTAGATCTTCGCCGGCCACTTCTAGCGTGACGGGTTCGCTCGCGTTCGTCACGACGATGGCCTCGTGTTCGGTTTCGATCACGTTGGCGCGGCCTTCTTCCACGGCTTCCTGCAGGGTGACGGCCAGCGTTGCCGACGCACGCGCTCCGCGGCGCGCTGCGCGCAGCGCGGGTTTGGAGCCGAAGCGGTGGCCGATGATGTAGGTGGTGGCGCCGTCCACGGGGCACGGCTCGCTGAGCGCCTGTGGCGTCGCCCCGCGCGTCAGATAGCCGCGGTAGGCGTTCTGGATGGCCTTGTCGTTTGGGAGGTTCCGGTGCAAGGTGCCGCAGACGGATTGCGTGTGGTAGGGCGCCGGGGGCGTGGGCGTTCCCTGGCTGGCGCTCGTGATGGGCACGGTGCTGTCGCCGTTGCCCTGCCCGACGGCGAGTCCTTCGATGTATTCGGGCAGGCCGTCGGGGCCGGGGCCAACTGGGATCGCGTCGTCGAAGTCCACGTTCGTCACAGTGTCCTCGCCGCTGCCAACGACCTCCTGGTATTCAACACCTTCACCCGGCTTCAACGGGAAGCCGTCGAGCAGGGACGCGTGATCCGCCTGCGCCTGAGCGTAGAGCGTCGTATTCCCTTCCAGCGCGGCGATCTCGGAAGGCACCGATGCGGGAGCGCCGTTGTCCGTCACCAGGCACCGTAGGGCGGACTCGGGTAGAGCTCGTAGAGGCCCGCGAGGTTCTCAGCGAGCTTGTGCATTTCCGCTGAGTTGAAGAAGGCGGTGTACCAGGCGTTCACCTGGCCGAGCGCGAGCGGGATGATCGACTCGGGTGCCCCCCAGTAGGGGGTGCCGAGCGTGAGGACGCGCGCAACCTGGGATTTGTGCGCGGCAAGAAACGCGCGCGTGAGCAGGCCGCCGTAGGCGCGGGCTGGCGCAAACAGCAACACTAGTGCCGCGCACACCAGCAGGCCGCCGACGAGCTGCGATGTCCGCAAGGCTGCCAGCCGAAATGACATGATCTCAGCACTCGTTCGTCGCATCGAAGGCCTCACTACCGATCGCCTACGCCTCTTCGGCTGCTCGTTACAGCGCGGAGGTGTCGACGTAAAGGATGGCCGGGGGCGGCGCGGGCTGTTCAGCGGTTGCCATGCCCGCCGTCGGGCCGCTCGCCGCGCACCTCAAGAAGCGCTCGCGTGCCGACGTCAGTGATAGGCCCGGTCAGAGGGCCTCGTTCGGCGAGCACGTCGCGCAGGCTCCGCGTGGCAGGTCGCAGCGTCCCCGCACGGTTAGTGGCGGCTTGCGTTCGCGCGACGCTAGTGAGCGAGGTATCCGGGCCGATCTGAGTATGCCGTGGCTTGGCCATGCCCAATAGGCTACCGCTTGCCCGAGACGCTTCGTCCCGGCTACCGAGTCCGTGCCTGCGTGGCACGAAGCTCGTGGAGAAGCGCATTGCGACGGCCGCGCCTGCGCTCTGCCTTCTTCAGCGACGGCAGCTTCTGCGGCTTGCAAAGCAGGCAGCCGGCGCGGCGTTGCTTGGGGCGCCTTCGCTTGTGGTGGGCCATGACCTCAAGCTATCAATAGACGCTGTTCCGCAGGTTCGCCCGCGCGTGGTTGAATAGCGATGTTCAACTCGGTGAGCTGGTGTCTGTCCGCCGGCGTCCACAAGAACCGCGAGCTGTTCTATCGCCAGCACATCGAGCCCGGTCGCTGGTTGCGGGTCGTCGTAGACTACGGTCAAGATCCCGCATGGGTCGTGACCGGTCGTGGCCGCCGTTGCGCAGGTCAATGATCCACGGATGACATCATGATGATCACGATCGCCGGCATCGACTTCGACTACCAGGACTACGACGAGCGGGGCGATGTGCTGTTCCTGCACGTCGGGAAGCCCACGGAGCCACCCGCCAAGGCGTTCGAGACGCCTGAGGGCCATACCGTCGAATACGACGAGCACGGCGCCGTGGTGGGCTTGGAGCTGATGGGCGTCCGGCGAGCCGTCGAGAGCGACGGTGAGCTACAGCTCACCTGGCCGCCGGCTCTGGTTGCCGCCAGCGCCCTGTTGGACGCCATCGCGGCGTAAGCTGATGGCGTTAGTGCCCTCCGTGCCGGCGGCGCGAAGTCGGAGTCGACGGCTGCTTTTGAATGGATGGCCGGGTGCGAGCGTGGTTCCATTAGCGACGCTCAACCCTGCCGAAATGCGGATGAGAGGACTCGAACCTCCACGGAGTTACCTCCACACGGACCTGAACCGTGCGCGTCTACCAATTCCGCCACATCCGCGCGATGGATGCCGAAGATATCGCACCGGATGCCTCTGGGGTCCGCAGCTTCGTGGGACGCAGTGGCGAGGGCCCTTGGCAGCTCGGATCGGTGCTCGCGGAGCGCGCCGGGAGGGACGTTTGCTAGCCTCGGTTTTTCCCTGCGCAACGAGCCGCCATCGTCTAGGGGACTAGGACGCCGCCCTCTCACGGCGGTAACACGGGTTCGAATCCCGTTGGCGGTATGGCGTTTCGCCCCCGTATCTACGGGGCGTTTCGCGTTTGAGGGGCTGGTGCGCGCCAGTAAGGCAGACCGGATACAGATCAGCACCGACGAGCTGCTGGCCTTCGTGGAACGCGATTCCGAGCTGCTGCCCGAGCGTGTGCGGACGTGGTTTGAGTTGGCTACTTCCGGGGTGTGCCGGAGATCCCGAGCAGCACGTGAGCTCGTTGCGCCAGCCTCCCGAATGCAGCAGGCTGTCGAGGCGCGCAACCGTCGCTCCGCGGAGCGGCTCGGGGTGCGGATCGGAGTGAGCGTGGGTGACGCCACGGTCGAGGACGGCGATTACTTCGGCGAGCCGGTGGTCGAGTCCGCGCGGCTCTGCGCGCACGCGGCGGGTGGGCAGGTCGTCGTCAATGCTCTGGTGCGCCAGCTCGCGGGCGCGCGTGACGGTCATCGCTTCCGTGCGCTCGGTGGCCTGGAGTTGAAGGGCATCTCCGCGCCGGTGGCGGCGTTCGAGCTCGAGTGGGAGCCAGCCGCGGACGGCGGGATCGCGCTGCCGGAGCGTTTGCGCGGAGCTGCCGGCCACGGGCTACGTCGGGCGCCTGGCGGAGCGCGAGCGGCTCGCGGAGCTGTGGGCGCAGGCGCGGGCGGGGTCGCTGCGGCTGGCGCTGATCGGCGGGGAGGCGGGTGTGGGCAAGACGCGGCTGTCTACGCAGCTGGCACTGCAGGCGCACGGGGAGGGCGCGACGGTGCTGTACGGGCGCTGCGACGAGGATCTCGGTGTGCCCTACCAGCCGTGGGTGCAGGCGCTGGGGCATCTCGTCAAAGAGGCGCCCAGGTCGCTGCTCGATGGGCACGTCGAGCGTCACGGCGGCGACCTGGCGCGCCTGGTGCCCGCCCTCGCGGATCGTGTGCCCGGTTTGCCCGCCGCGCGCGAGAGCGACCCGGAGACCGAGCGCTACCTGCTGTACGCGCCGCGGCGGGCCTGCTGGAGGGGGCGGGGAGGCAGGAGACGGTCGTGCTGATCCTGGACGACCTGCACTGGGCCGACGGGCCGACGCTGTCGCTGCTGCGCCACGTCGTGACGGCCGGCCCCGCGATGCGGGTGCTGGTGGTGGGGACCTACCGCGACTCCGACCTCTCGCGTGAGCATCCCCTGACGGCGCTGCTGGCCGACCTGCACCGCGAGCAAGGCGCGCAGCGCATGAAGCTCACCGGCCTCGACGGCGAGGACATGCTCGCGTTGATGGAAGTGGCCGCGGGCCACGAGCTCGACGAGAACGGGCGCGCGCTCGCCGCGGAGATCGCCCGCGAGACCGCGGGCAACCCGATTCCTTCCGGGTCCGGCTCAAGAGCCAGCCGCACCGGAATCAGCTCCCTGCTGAACGACGCCGGCAGCAGATCGAAAACCTCGGGAAGCGAGGACCAGAGCGCACCGATCGTCGCCGCCTTGGCGAAGACCTCGCTGCCGGTCGCGCCCGCGACGCGGGTAACGGAGTCCACCGAACTTTCGTCCTCGCTGGTGGCAGCCATTCTGCTGACCTCGATGTCGAGCGGCGCCACGCTCAGTTCCGGGGACGACAAGCCGTGCCAGCGGAGACTCCATGCGGTCTTGGCATGGGCCGCCGCGATGGCTCGTCCGGCTTGGCTCAAGGCATAGAACAGAGGCAGCGGCCGGGAGGCTGGCCCAACGGCTGCCGAGGCCGCGATCAGCTCGTCAAACTGCGCGAGCGCAGCGCCGTAGACCCTTCGCCGCTCGTCATCGTCCCGCGCGAAGCCGGGGGGCGATGCCCGAGTCGCGCGGATTCCGTAGAGACTGTCAGACACCGGGCGGCCTTGGATCGGAGTTAGGTATCAAGCGACTCGTTCCACTCCGCCCCGAGCACCCACGACAAGGCAGACATTCGCCCGCTAAGAAGTCCCCACTCAAAGTCATCCCACCCCAGGTTCTCCCGCCCATACTTCTCCTCAATTCGCGCGGCGGCCTCTGACGCTCGCTCGAAGATGGCCTCCTGCTCCTGTGTCAGCGGTCCGTCTCCGCTCTCCATCCTGTGTAGCCGGTTCTGGTGACGGTTCCACCAAACCTTGTCCCAAAGTTCCTTGTAGGTGTCGAGGATTTGGCGATCATTGCGGCGGAGCAGCAGGGGCCAGAAATCGCCCGGCTCGTCGTCGTCCGGTATCCACTCAACCTTGTCGCCGTCGTCGGTATAGCCGATTCGATGACCGTTGGGGCCAACCTCCTCGTCCGCTGGATCGGTCATCTGTGCCTCGGTGCGTTCCGGCGACTGTGCCCCCGCATGACTGCGCGCGAACTCGCGGTTTAGCTCCTCGATCTGCGCCATCAAATCGGAGTCGAATCGTGCGATCTCAACACCCGCGCCCCTCAGCCGTAGCTCGCCCCGGCCACGGATTGCGTCGTTGGGATCGAGTACACCGATGACAACTCGGCCAATACGCCTCTCGATGATTCGCTCCACGCAAGCGATCTTTGGTGGATTACGCCCCGTACAAGGCTCCAAAGTGGTGAATAGCGTGGCGCCCGCAAGTGTGTCCTCGCGGAGCTTCTTCTCCAACAGCGTGAACTCGGCGTGCTCGCCAGGAGCCAGCTCGCCCCGGAACGCTTCGCCGATCACGATGCCGTCGCGTGCGACGACCGCTCCGACCTTCGGCGAAACCTTGCCCGGCTCGCTCTCGCATTGGCGGGCGATCGCAATCGCGCGCTCCATGAGCGCACGATCGTCAGTCATTGCCTGGGCCTCGTTCGACGCGGAAGCTGGCCGAGGTGGTGGCTACTTTGGCGCCGGCTAGGGATGGGCACTGCCCCGAATGGTTCGCCAACATAAACGCCAGTCTAAAGCGAGGCCGCAAAGCCTTCTCGCGCCCGACGACATCATCGTGCGACGGGCCGCGCTTGAGGAGCGCCCGCGAAGGATGCGCGACCTCTACGAACTCGGCGACCTCGAACGGGGCGAGTACTCGCCCGGCGCAACGCGATCAACGCCGAGCTAAACGTGCTCGCGCCGGCAACCTGCCGTGACCGTGTGATGCCTTCTGGGAGCCGTGCCGCTCATACCAGCGAGGGTATCGCCGGGTGGCGGTCGGATCCCGTCCGAGCGGGCACTCCGAGCGAGTTGAGACGGCGCTCGAGCGCGTTGCCTCGTCATCGACAGGGAGTACGGTGGCCGCGAGAACCTCGCCGCGCAACGGTGGATCTAAGCGCCCCGTTTACGATGACCGAACCCCACATGGCAACCCCCCACGACGGCGAACCCTCGACCACGGATAGGTCAGCGTCAGGCGCTGGGACCGAGCAGCGCTTCCGGTTCGCACCGCCGCGGCTCTACCCACTGGCGCCGGACGCGATCGGCCAGGTCTTCCAATCGCGGATCGGCTCGGTGCCGATTGAGGTCCGCGTGCCCGAGTCGCCCCCACACGCCATCGAACCAGCGGCTGGTTCCTCAGCGCCGGTGCAGGACGTGCGGCGATCGCGCTGGATCATCCCGCGGTCCCTTGAACTCACTGTCCCACCCGAGACAGACTTCCACGACCCAACGTTCGGCTCCGTGCTTCGACGGTGGTGGACACTGACGACCGACTGGCTCGCGGCCTGGGTCGGTGAGCCCCCTGGGAGCGACATTCCCGTGGAATCGTGCAGCCACGCGACGCTGAGGCCAGCGAGACGCCGACACCCGGCGGGTTCATGATGCTTTACGGCTTGGCCGGAGAAGCCCACGCAAGCAGTGCCCAGTTCGCGCGTGCACTTCAGCTCGCTGGCGAGGGTGCCGAGCTTCCCCCCGCCTACATTCTCCTGCTGCGAGCCCAGTCCGCCGACACCGTAGCCGAGCATCGCATGGCTGTCATGGAGGCATGCTCGGCGGCCGAGGTCGCCACCGGCAGCGCAATCGAACGAGCGCTCATCACCTTGGGCTGCCCTGCGAAGTTCGCCGACGGCGTCGTGAGACGAGCACGCGGCATCCGTTCCGCACACGGTGTTCTTCTCGAGCTCAAATCCCGTGTGGCATCGAGAAGAACGACGTCACGCAGCTAGCGCAGTTGCGCAACAAGGCGGCCCATGGTGCAGGCCATGTCGACTCGGAGGAGGCACGTCGGGCGGTCAGCGTCGCCCGAACGCTGGTCTCGACCCTCCTGGGGCCCGCGAGACCCATCGGACAGGAACAGCGGTAGATCCTGCGAATCCTTCAGCGACCGAGCAGCATTAGTATGTCGTCGCCGAAGGCGATACAGAACGCACGGAGCATTCGGATCTGAAGAAACGGAGAAGGCGGCTTGCGGGAAAGACGGAACGGGTAGGCGCGATGGCACGTCGTAGCGTTTGGGTGCAGATGCAGCGGGAAGCCGAGCGTCGCCGGCGAGACGCCGAGCGCGCAGTTCGCGCGCAGGAGCGCGAGCGCCTGCAACGAGAGCGGGAGGCGGCTCGGCAACGCGTCTACGACGAAAAAGAGCAGAAGCGGTTCTACGTCGAGGAGCGCACTGCGGAAGCCGACCAGCTCAACGACGAACTCGCCAATTTCATCGAAGATCTCGAAGGTCTGCTCGCCTCCTCGCTGGCGAGCGATGCTGCGCTTGCGTTCGATTCGCTCAAGGAGAGCCCGACGCCGCTGCGGTTCGAGCCCGGCGAGCTGGCAACGCCGCTCACGCCACCCGTCCGCGTGATGCCGGCGCCGCTGGGCGCTCTGAAGAGGCTCCTTCCCGGCGCCAAGGCCAAGCACGCACAGGCCGTGGAGGAAGCCGACAAGCGGTATGCCGAAACGCTCGCGCAGGCCGTGCGGGCTGAGCGTGACCGACAGACCACGCTCGCTGGAGCCAAGAGCGAGCACGAGACGAAGGTGCAGGCCGAGGCGGAACGTGTGGCGACGCAGAACAGCGAGGTCGACGCGTTCCGCGCCGGCTACGAGCAGCGAAACCCAGAGGCGGTGGTCACCTACTGCTCAATGGTGCTCGCGGCCAGCCGGTACCCGGACAAGTTTCCCCAGCAGCACAAGGTCGCGTACGTTCCCGAGTCCCGTCAGCTGGTGATCGAGATGGACCTGCCGACGTTCGATGTCGTCCCTGGGATCCTTGAGCACCACTATGTCAAAGCCAAAGACGAGATCACCACAAAGGCACGCCCGGTGGCGCAGCGCAAGGCGCTCTATTCAAGCGTCGTCTCGCAGGTGACGCTCCGTACCGTGCATGAGATGTTCGGGGCCGATCAGGCCGGACACATCGAGTCGATCGTGTTCAATGGCCACGTCGACACGATCGATCCGCGAACCGGCCAGCCCACGCGGCCGTGCCTGATCACGCTGCGAAGCACACGCGACCTATTTGACGCTCTTGACCTCGCGCGGGTGGAGCCCGAGGCATGCCTGCGTGGCCTGAACGCATCAGTCTCAAGGAGTCCGGCCGAGCTCACGCCCGTCCGCCCCGTCCTTGAGTTCAACATGGTTGACCCGCGATTTGTGGAGGAGACTGATGTGCTCTCCTCCATCGATCAGCGACCCAACCTCATGGAGCTGACACCGGGCGAGTTCGAGGCGCTCATCACCAATCTGTTCGAGAAGATGGGCCTTGAGACCCGTCTTACCCAGGCATCGCGCGACGGCGGAGTCGACTGCGTCGCCTACGATCCGCGCCCCATCTTTGGCGGCAAGGTTGTCATCCAGGCCAAGCGCTACAAGAACACAGTCGGCGTCAGTGCCGTGCGCGACCTTTTCGGCACCATGCAGAACGAGGGGGCGAGCAAGGGCATCCTCGTCACTACCAGCGGGTACGGCAAGGCGTCATTCGAGTTCGCCGACGGCAAGCCCCTTGAGCTTCTAGCCGGAAGCAACCTGCTCTACCTGCTCGAGCAGCACGCAGGGATCGCCGCAAAGATCGAGCCACCAGTGGACTGGACGGACCCGGTGGAGGACGAGGCTGGCGAACCACCAGCGGCCAATAGCCGCACGCCCGACGCCGCCCAGGATCAGCCTGATTCCAGCGACTGAGGCGACGGTCCGTCCGCTCGCGCAAAAATTTCCAGCTTCGCTCGTGGCAACTCCCAGGCCAGTCCCACGCAAGCGTTCCGGACAGGCCTGCACTGCTCCTCAGCGTGAGCAAAGCAGGCGTCTCGATCAACCCTCCGCAGAGTGTCGCAAAGGACGAAGACGGGGTCTGGGCAGCGGTCAGGCGCGCACTTCCGCCTCGCCCGGCGCAAGCGGGCGTGTGAAGTCCCCTCGATCGACGCGCTCGAAGGCGTCCAACTCAGGCGTCTCGCTGGCTACGCAGGCCGCGCCTGCTTTCCGCGCATTCCGAGACCTGTCGGCGCTGGCGCGAAGATGCCCGTGCAAAAACAAAGGCAGGTCTCGACCAAGGCCGTGACCAGGGCTGGGTACTACTGCTCCACGCCTGCTTCAGCGGCGATGCGACTACCAAATCCAGGCGCGTGAAAGGGCCGTGAATTGTGGCGGCGTAGGAAGTTGGCAACCTCGCTGGCGAGTCGGGGCGTTGCGCCCAGCGCTCTTGCCAGAGTCTCGACTTCGTTGCATGTTGCAGACGGCGCGAACGGCCCGCGCGAGCCCTGAGATCCGCGCGGAGGCGAGCTCAGGAGCGCCAGATAGGAGCGCGGGCGCCAGATACATCCCGCGCGCGCGATGCGGGCGCACCAACTCTCTCCGGTTGCTTCCAGATCCCGGACCGGCTGGCAGGCCATTGCGTAGCGATCATTGCTGACGTGCGCGGTCCAAGGTATACGCGAGGCGTTGCCCATCGGTGGTGAGCTCGAAGACTTGCGGTGTGCTCGTCTCCTGGAGGAAACCCCGCTCCACGAGATCCTTGACCACAAAGAGCCAGTGCATTCGTTCGGTGCGGTTGCCTCGAGGCTTTCCCGATATTGCCGCCTCCTGAGGCGTACGCTCCCAACCCCATTGCATCGACGTGATGAACCCTGGCACCCAGAGGCACTCGTACTCGCCCGTGGGCGCGCTGATCGCGCATTTCCCTTCGTATTCGTAGAGACGAAGCAGCAGCTTCTCGTGATCTTCATCGAGGGCTACATCTTCGTCGGACGGCTGGGCTGTCGTCGGTTGCTGAGCCTGA
The DNA here is from genome assembly GCA_963747875.1 of uncultured Solirubrobacterales bacterium. Classification (GTDB taxonomy): domain Bacteria; phylum Actinomycetota; class Thermoleophilia; order Solirubrobacterales; family Solirubrobacteraceae; genus Palsa-744. The sequence goes on along the minus strand of CAVVGU010000001.1, from coordinate 1,159,812 downwards.
ACTTGCGTGGTGCCGGGCAGAGGCGGAAGAGGCAGCTGAAGAAACGATGCGCCAATGCAGTAGAGCCCCAAAAGAGCGACGATCGCAGAGGCGCCGACCGTGATGAGAAGCCAAGCGCCCCTCACACCTGTTGACGGCAACCCAACGGCCGCTGTCACCCCGACTGTCAGGAGGGTCGCGCCGAGAAGCAGCCATCTAGAGTCCGCCATCGTAGGCACTTCACGGAGCGCATGCCGTCGCTGTCATGACCCCCGGAGTCGCGCCTGCCATCCGTCGTCTGGCCGGTCCGCCGCCGAAGTGACCGTAGAGGTCTCACAGGGGCAGCTCTCACTCGCCGGCTGCGTGCGCATGAGTTCTAGCACGCGGCCGTGGAACGTCGGACGGGCGGCCTCGCGCCGGTGATTCATGTGCGAGGGCTGTAAGGAAGGCCCCGGCGGGGGCGCGCATTCGGGGTCGCATCGACGGCGATCACAATACCTCTGATGACGACGAGCTCGCCGGTTGAGCGACGAGATGGCCGCATCGACGCCGGCGCCGCGCGAAGCGCGACCGACGAGTCCGCGCCTGATTGAGTTGGCGTCAGATCCGGCCCTGTTGACGGAAGTGCTCGAGTGTGCGGTCGAGACCCGTCGGAAACGGTGTCGGGTTCCACCCAGGTCGGACCGGGCGAGGGTCCCGGTCGGACGAGCATTCAACTCGAGATGCGGGTGATGGGGGGATCGAACGTGACCATGGCTCCGCAGCACGGCAACCTCGCCACCTGCTCGATCGAGGTCCTCACCACCCTGATCACCCCGCGCGAGGAGTGGGTTGCGTTCATGCAGGACATCGCCGATCGCTGGACCTCCTACAGCGATGCCGGGGGGGCGCCCCTCAACGTTCGGCCCCACTGGGCCAAGCAGTGGCAGGAGCTCAGCTTCGCGGGCAAGCGCGCCGTCGAGCACCTGCGCGACGTGGCCTACGCCCAGCGTATCCCGGAGCTCCGCGCCGGTCTCCAGGCGATCGCCGCCCAGGGCGGCTACCAGCCAGCGGCTCTGCGCCGCTTCAGCAACCCGCTGCTGGACGACCTGTTCGCCGCCGTGTTCGACTGATCCAAGAGCGACGTGGCCCGGGTGAAGCTAGATGGCTATTTGCCTCGTCGCTTGGATCGGTGTCTCTTGGTTTCGGCTTCTCTTATGTAGTCCCCGAGTCGTTCGCCGGCCTGCTCGAGTTCGCCGGGGAGCAGGTGGGTGTAGCGGTCGTCGGTGATCGAGCCGCCCCCACGGTCCGTGCTGGCGGTGCTTGCGTGTCCCATGAGCACGCTCCGTGCCTTCAGGTCGATGCCCGCGGCTCGCATCCAGCTCGATGCGGTGTGGCGGCACTCGTGGAGGCGGATGCGCGTGAGTTCCTTGGCGACCCACGTCTTGTCGGCACGGGCGTACAGCCCGCATGTGCTGAGCCGGCCGGTGGTTCTCGCCTTGCGTGCCGGACACACCAAGCTGTCACCGGAGGGTCGACCTTGGCGCTTCCACTCCGCTCGCAGGATGCGCCTGAGCTGCGGGATCAACGGGACCGACCGCGTCGCGGCGTCGCTCTTGGCGTACTCCGGGCTGTCGGCTAGGCGCACGGCCCGAGCGCTCCAGTCCACGTGCGACCAGGCCAGGTTGAGTATCTCCTGGCTGCGCGCGGTCGCGTACCCGGCCAGTGCGAAGGGGACGGCGTCCGGCGGCTCGAGCGCGATGAGCAGCTTCTTGAATTCTCGGGGGGTCGCGATGCGGTCCCGCGGCTTCTCGCCGACCGCGGGTAGGAGGATGTTGGCGATCGGCGAGTCGTGCACCCACTCGTGCGCGATCGCGTAAGTATAGAGGGAACGAAGTGCGTTCAGCACGTTCCGCACGTGGCTACCAGAGAGTCCATCGGCAACCATGTCGTCCACGAGGCCCTGAAGCTGGCCGCGACGGATCGAGTCGAGCGGAAGCGATCCGAGCTTGCGCGCGATACGCCCGTTGAGGATTCCTTCGATCGATTTGATTGTGTTCTTCTTGTAGGGCCTGCCCCGCTTGTTCAACGCCGTGCCGTCCCGGATTGCGAGCAGAAACCGATTGCAGGCCTCGATCACGGTGATGCCGTCCATCCGGACCTGCCCTCGTTGGAACGCGACGCGCATGTTCTGCTGCCATGCAACTCCTTCGTGCGGGGAGCGAAACGATGGAGAGCTCACGGGCCGACGGCGTCGAGGGTCCCATACCCTGGCGATGTAACGGGGTTCGCAACGACAGCGTTTGCCGAGGTGGGCTGGGCAAGCGACCTGATGGCGTACGACGATGGACGGCCAGCGAGTGCGCTGATCGAGCGAGCGCCTCGCCGGGTTGGGGCGGCGTTGTGCGCGTGCTCGCGCGCGTCGAGGCGCAGCCGCAGGCATGGGCGGTAACGCAGAGGAAACGGGAGCCCTGTCTGGAACGCGCGATGGCGCAGGCGAGGCAAGCGCCGACGGTGGTCCACCTGCCCTTGAGATCGCGGCCCTCTGCCTACGCGTGAAGGCTGGCGGCACGTCGGCGAGCCTATCGGCCCACTCTTGGAGATCTCGGGGCCGATACAAAATGAGCTGACCGCACCGCACGCTAGGCGTCTCTGGCTGTATGAAACGACTGAAATGAGACAGGCTCACCCCCAGTGTGGCCGCAGCCTCTCGTCTGCTGAGCAGCACGCGCGACTGCGGGTCATGTGTCGAAGAGGACTCTACGGTGGACGTGTCCTTTGAGGGCACGATCTAAAGATGTAAACCCAAAACCGCCCTGTGGCAGCGGTACGTGCCAGATTCATGTCGCTATGACCGACCTTTTCTTGCACGCTTCGAGCGCTACGGGCGGTCACGAGCACTCCGGTATCGGCCTTTAGCCTCCCCCGACTCTAAGCATGGGCACGATTCAAATGTTAACACCCAAGCAGTTTATTGAAGGTATTATAATAGTTTCAGGGAATGGCAAACCGACGCACGGATAATTGGCAGCCTTCTGATTAACTGACAAAGTAGTCTCCAAAGCCGTAACGGCGGGGTTTGATCCATCGAGAGGCGCCCTCGGAGATCCGTCTTGGCAAACAAGTTCGGGGGGAAATGGCCACTCGCACCGACATCTGGTTGTGCACGAGCACATACCCGGCTGATCCGCCAGCACCAGCGACCGCTCCGCGCGGCAACTACCGCGGGCCTCAGCCCCCGCCCTTCGCCCGACTCAGCACCAACATGCCAGCACGAACGCACGACGCACGGCCCCCAGGCCAACAGCTGCTGCTGACCCGCCGGCAGGCCGCCGCCGACCAGTGAGATGGTTGCGTGCCTGCTCAGCCCATAGATCGCGCGAGAGCGCTGCGTCTGGCGCTCAGCATCAACGAGGCGTGCGAAGCGCTCGGCGTGGGCTGGGACTTCTGGCACGAACATATCGAGCCGGAGATCAGGCTGGTACGGCTCGGCCGACGCAAGCTCGTGCCCGTCACGGAGTTGCAGGCGTGGCTGGAGCGAAATGCCGCGAGGACGCTCGAACGATGAGGATGCGAGATCGTCCGGTCCCCGTGTTGATATTCCTACTACTGGACCGAGTCTGGCGCGATCAACCGAAGGCGGCCGAAGATCCACGGCCGGGAAGGACAAGACATGGCTCAAGGAATACGCACCCGACACTCCCGTGCCTGCCGCAGCCGTGACGGCGCCCGGTGCAACTGCACGCCCTCTTACGAGGCATGGGTGTATCTGCGCCGTGAGGGCGCGAAGACGCGTAAGACGTTCCCCACGTTGGCCGCCGCGAAGAGCTGGCGCGCCGATGCTCTACGCGCGGCCGACCGCGGCGAATTGAAAGCCCCGACGGTGCTCACCGTACGCGACGCTGCCTCGGAGCTGCTCAGTGGGATGCGTGACGGGTCGATCCCCACCCGCTCTGGATCGCGCTACAAGCCGGCAACGATCCGCAGCTACGAGGAGGCTCTGCGTATGCGCATCCTGCCTGCGCTGGGCGATGTACGGCTCGGCGATGTGCGCCGCGCGGATGTGCAGGCGCTCGCCGATGGGCTCACCGCTTCTACCGTCTCCAATCAGCTCGACGCCCTGCGCGTCATCTTTCGGCGAGCCATACGCCGGGACCTCGTGAACGTCGATCCGACGAAGAATCTGGAGCTGCGCAAGCCGAACGGGCGACGCGACCGGATTGCGAGCCCAGAAGAGGCAAGTGAACTGCTCAAGGCGCTTCCGGCAGAGGAGCGCGCACTCTGGGCAACAGCGCTCTATGCGGGACTGCGCCACGGAGAGCTGCGGGCCCTGCGCTGGCGCGACGTCGACATCGAGGCGCGCGTGATCCGCGTCGAGCGTGGCTGGGACGCCAAGGAGGGCGAGCAAGACGCCAAGACGGCTGCTGCACGTCGTACGGTGCCAGTGATCACCCGCCTTGTGCCGTTCCTGGCTGCACACAGGCTCGCGACCGGCCGTGACGGAGATGCGCTCGTGTTCGGTGCAACCGCCGATATCCCGTTTGAGCCCTCGACGATCCGCCGCCGCGCACTGAAGGCATGGGGCTGGAAGAGCGGACCCAACCCGGAGGTGCACGGGCCACGCCGCATCACGCTCAAGGCGCGTGAGGACGCGTTGGAGAAGATCGGACTGCACGAGGCGCGGCACACGTTCGCCTCAGTGATGATCGCGGCCGGCGTGAACGCCAAGGCGCTCAGCACGATCATGGGACACGCGACTATCGCCATCACGTTCGACATCTACGGCCATCTGATGCCGGGCGGCGAGGATGAGGCTCGGGAGCGGATCGACGATTACCTCGAGCGGTTTGGCGGTAGCCGGAACCTGCGTATGGTGGGGGCGTAGTGCGCGCCAGTTGTGGGATCGTCACCCGTTCGTTACTCGCGTCGTCCTATGGTGCCTTTTTCGGTGGGTCATGGGGGGCTGGACGGCGGTCAACGTTGACGCAGGCTTCGTGCCCGGATGGCTCGTGCTCGTGGGGACGCTCGTCATGGCCGCCGCCGTGCCACGTCCCGGTCGCGCGCCACAGCTCGTAATGGAGCAGCCACTCGGAGGTCCAGGGGACGATGGTGCGCGCGATCGGCTTCGTGTGATCCCACTGCCAGGGGAAGCTAAGGCAGAGGGTGCCGTCGCTGTAGACGTGGGGCAGCTCGTGCGCGGACTCGGCGAGCGGCGGGGAGATGACGCGCACCCGGGGGCGGCGGGCGGGCGTTGCCTCGATCCGCACCGTGTAGCGGACGCTGAGGGGGGATGGCTGCAGCTTCGCCCTCCCAGATCAGGCGGTCTCGGCTGAGGGAGAGCGAGCGGGTGAGCGACAGCTGCTTGAGTCCCAGCATCTGCTGGGTCTGGTTCCTAAGTGGCATGGTGGCGGTCCCCGTAGAAGTCGTGCTTGCGCACCGGGATCTCGCCGCTGGCGGTGAGGGCGCCGCTGGCGGCGGCGAACCCGAGGCGTCCGCCTTCGCGTCCCTTGCGGTATGCGTCGGCCAGGCGGGTGGCGGCCTTCTGGATCGGGGCCTCACCGAAGCTCTCGGACAGTCTCGCCACGGCGCGGTCGATGCCTTCGCTCTCGCGCGCGTCCTGCAGATCCTCCTGCAGACGCTCCAGCCAGCGGTAGAAAGCAGTTGCGAGCTTGGGGTCCTCCGACCACTTGTCGGCGAAGTTCTCGCGCGGCTCGACGGGGTTTGCGACCTGCCAGGCGTTGCCGTCGTAGTCGATGTGGTTGGGTATCTCGCGGGCCGTCTCGCAGCACCGCGTCGTCGAGCTCTCGCTCGCCATCGTAGGCATGGGCGGCCAGAGTGGTGATCAGGATTGAGGCGGGACGCCGGTCGAGATTGTTCGCGAAGTAGCGGTTGCGGTGCACCTTCAGTACCTGCACGACGCGCTGCAGCGTCGTCTTGACGGTGGCGTCGGGGATCTGCTCGGGCGGGATGCGCTGTGCCTCGGCCAGACGCAGGCGCTTCTGCACCAGCTCGCGGCGCATACGCTCTTTAAACCAGGAGGCGTAGGCGATCGGATCGGAGTACTGCCAGTGATGGAGCGTCTTGTCGGTGAGCAGGATCCCGCTTGGTGCCATCTCGGGGTTCGGGATCGCCGGCAGCACGTCGAAGTGAAAAGGCGCGGGGTAGTAGAGCGTCCAGCAGCGCTTGTGCTCCTTCTGGCGAGTCGGGCCGTTGCGGTCCTCGGCGCGGGCGCGGCGGTATCGCTCGAGGGCCTGGCCGATGTCGGCCTTCAGGCGGGTCTGGGTGATCTGCTCCTTGGCGATCGCGCGCAGGCACACGGCGTCGAGGTCGTACTCGTCGGCGCCCTCGGGTTGCATGACGGTGCCGAGGCGAAACGAGCCTTGGGGGTAGACGCGCTAGCCTTCGCCGCCCACGTCCGCGTGGTTGGCCAGCCAGCCGCCGACTCTCTCATACTCCTGCTCGGCGGCGCGGTGCAGCTCGGGAGGGATGTCGAGTGCCTCGACGGCCCCTTGCAGCAGGGTGCTGATCATTTCTGTAGCGGTGTCATGGAATCCCTCCAGGGTCCTGTGGTTGTGGGTTTGGCGAGGCGAGGGCCAGCATCTGGCTGACCTGCGGAGAGATCTGGCGGCTCTCATGCTCAGCGCGCCCCAGGAGCTGCTCGCTTGTGAGGCGGTCCAACGCGAGCTCGCCGGCTGGCACGCTTGGGTCCACGCGCAGATATCGCTCGCCAAGCAGCAGCCCCGCGTGGTTGGAGGCGCAGAGGCTCTGTCCGCGGATCACGAGTCCCGGAACGCTTGTCGCCCACTGTGTGATGCCGCCGTGATCGAGACGGGCATGGCGGCGGCTGGTCTCGGCGGTCGTGCCGATGCTGATCAGCACGATCTCCTCAAGCGGGCGCGCAAAGACGGTGAGCGCCTCGACGATCGCGACCATGCTCGGGTTGTTGGCCCATACGCCGCCGTCGACCAGGCGCAGGCCGCGCAGCGGGTGCGCGGGGAAGAAGGTGGGGGCGGCGGCGCTGGCGAGCGCAACGTCGACCATTCGCTCGCGCCCGTCGCGGCGCAGGCGCTCGGCGTGGGGGGTGCGGAACAGGTGCACGGCGTCGTTGCAAAGGTCATAGGAGGGGATGAGCAGCGGGATGCGGCTCTCGGCGAGCGTGCGATCGCCCAGTGCCTCCTGCAGGGCGGCGGCGAGCGGCGCGGGGCTGTACTTGCTGCGAATCGAGCGGCGGAGCGCCCGCGCGAGGCGGCCCGGAAAGATCGAAGGGCCCTGATCCGCGTAGAAGCTGAGCAGCTGCGCCGGCGTGAGCCCGGCCGCCAGCCCGAGCGCGATGATCGCCCCGGTGGACGTGCCGGCGAGCAGGTCGAAATGGGAGAGCAGGTCGATCTGCAGGTCGGCGGCGAGGCGGTTGAGGATCGCGGCGCTGAACATGCCCTTGTAGCCGCCGCCGTCGAGGGAGAGGATGCGGAACGCGCGGTCGCTGCGGCCGGTGCCGTTGGGGACGGGCGCCGATGCCGCGGGTAGGGGCTCAAGCTAGGGCTGCGCCATGCCGATAGGATACCAAAGTCTACAAACACTATAATCACGACATACACAAGATGGTGTACACTCTCGATATAGCCTATACGGCAGACAAGGTGGCTATAGTGCGGCGTCCCCAAAGATGCGTTCGCGGAGGTGATCGTTATGCCGACGAAAGAGCTCCTGAACGTGCGCGAGGCAGCCAGCGAGCTGAACGTGCATGAGAACACGGTGCGCAACCTCGAGAAGCGAGGCCAGCTGAAGGCGATCCGGCTCCCCGGGTCGGGCTTCCGCCGGTTCCGCAAGCAGGACATCGAGCGGATGCGTGAGGAAATGTGGAGCCAGTTCGCGCCCGACACGCCGATGCCGGAGGCGCCCCGGCGACCGAGCAAGCGCGCCACGCTCACGGATGACGACTACGAGAGCTGATTCCGTCCCGCCACCCAGCTAATTTGGCTGGGTGGCGCTGTCCGACTGGGAGCCCAGGCCTCCCGACACCGACTACTACGCAGAACGGACGCCCTACGTCCGGATGGGAGACATCTTTCGGGACGTGCCGCTCGGCTACCCCTGGCCCCCCGACGCGGTTGACCACGACGCCGGCCGGCGGAAATTCCTATCCGGGCCGTTCGAGGCCGGCTTCGGGATGCTGCTCTCGCCGACCTGCAGCATGATCGCTCAGGGGGCTTCCGGCTACGCGCATCCGGTACGGATGGTTGCGCCGGTCCTGCCGCTTGCGGAGCTCGTCGAACATGGCGTCGTCAAGAAGGGGTCGGTCTCGGACCTGCGCGTCTACGACCACCTCGTCAACTACTTCTACCTGCCAGCGATCGCGTCCGCGCAGATGCCCGAGAGCCTCGTCCTGCTGTATTCGTCGATCACCATCCACCACGACTATCTCGAGGAGCGCCGCGTCGCGCAACTCGCTGCGCCGGCAGCGGTGCACCTGAAGTACAAGCTCACGGCGCTGTTCGCCGGCGAGCGCTTCTCGCACGAGGACTTCCGGGACGAGGCCGGCTAAACAGTCTCTGGCTCTGGATCCGGCTTGGGAACGTACGGCTTGCCGTCGTCGTCCCAGATGACGTCGCCCTCAGCGCAATATCCACCTTTACCGCTGCCACAGACGAGCAGGAATCTCTTGGGTGCCACCCTCGCGTCGGGCAGAACCGGAAGACCGAGCACCTCGTCCCAGCCGACGAGACAATGGTTGCCCTGGTTGAAGAGGATCGCCTTGGGTGCTCGCTCGCACTCCGCAGCGTGAGCCTCGTACGCCTCTCGTATGCGGTCAAGCATCTCGATCTCGGTCTCCACGAGGCTGGATTGTGCATGACTCCTATGACGGACGCGGCGGGAAGCTGCGCTGCTCGGCCCCCCGGTGGTTTCCACGATAGCCGCGAGCATCCCGTGGTGGATCGACGGCTACCGAGCGGTGGCTGGAACCTGCGTTGTGGTCCGGGTGTGGTGCGCGCCAGTTGTGCGCTAGTGATACACCGAATCGGCCCGATTCGACCGGATTCAGCCGGATCGTGGATTAAGGGGTTTCGCCTGTATACAAGCCAAAAATGGCATCTGCGCTGAGGTTCGCCCGAACCGCGAAGCGATTTCGAATCCCGTTGGCGGTACTCCCGAAAGCCCTGCCCAGTACAGGGTTTTCGCTTGTTCGGAGGCCCCGCGTGCCGGTCGTGCCACGCCGATCGTGCGCGGGGGGCCGGGCGCTCGCTTTCACCTTCGATGTCTACGGGCACCTGATGCCAGGCGGCGAGGGCGAGGCGCGCGAGCGGATCGACGGCTACCTGAACCGGCTCGACGGCGCTCCGCACCTGCGGGCAGTGGGCGAGTAGCGGCGTGTCGGTCTGCCAAGGGGAGTGCCCCAGGCCCCGCCCCGTGGCGTAGCAGCCTCGCTACACTTGGGCGTATGGCGACGACGATCGCCCAGCGCGAGCTACGCAACCAAGCCGGCGCGGTGCTGCGACGCGCCGAGCAGGGCGAGCGCTTCCCTGCCCGGCACCCGCCCACCGGCGCCGCCCGAGGCGCTCGGTGAGCTGTTCGCCGAGACTCCCGTCGATCCCGGATGGGCGACGGAGCTGCGCGCAATGCGCGACACGGAAGCCGCCGTGTGAGTCAGCAGCTCGTGGACACGAGCGTGCTCGCAGGCGATCTCGCGCCCCAGGAGCCCGGAACGTGGGCGGTGAGCGTTTTGACGATTGGCGAGCTGGAGATCGGTGTACTGCTCGCGCCGGGAAAGCTGCGAGCGCGGCGGCCCGCCCGGTTCACGGGAGTCCTCGAACAGGCGCCGGTACTGATCATAGACCGCGGCGTGGCCGCGCATTACGCGCAGCTACGGGCCGCTTCCGGCAGGCAGCCCGCGAATGACCTATGGATCGCCGCTACAGCGCTCGCCCACGAGCTGACGCTTCTGACCGCAGACACGCGGCAGGCAGCGCTGCCCGGCGTTCAGGCGACGCTCGTCCCTGCATAGTCGAATAAGCCACATCCGCGACGACGCATGGTGCCGGCAGCGCTCATGCTCCAGGCGGCGCGTTGGGCGTCGGTGGCTCGCGGCCCGATGCCCCCGGGCCTTCCGTCCCGTCACTCGGTGGCCCTTTCTCTCGGCCGCGCCGAATCAGGGCGATGATCCAGATCGCGGCGCCGGCGACGGCAGCGCCGATCAAAAGCCAAGCCCACCCCGGCAAACCGCTCGATTCGGAGGATGGTTCTTTGTTAGCGGCCGCCGCGGCGCCGACGGCCGCCGCGGCCGGGGCGTGGCTGGTCGACGTCGGGGTCGGGGTCGTGACGGTCTGCGTTTTGATAACGGTGTTCGTCTGTGTGGGCGCGGTTACGGTCGTTGTCTTCGACGGTGCGGTGACCGTCTGAGTCTTGGTAACCGTCTCCGTCTTCGTCGGTTCAGTGCTCGTGGTGGTCGGAGTCGTGACAGCAGCTGCGGTCGTCGCCGACTTTGCTCGCGCCGACGTGGTCGCCGTTTGGTTCTGGGAGGGCTGCGTCTCGGTCTTGGCCTGCGTGGTGGCTGGGGTACTACCGTTGGTGCTCGCGGTCTCTACCTCTGTGCGGCTGGAGGCGGTCTGGCTCAAGCTGCTGGCCACGCTCGCCGCCCCGCCTGAGCCACACGCGGTCACTGCGAGCACGGAAAAGCTCAGCGCGCCCACCCGAATAGCCCAGCGCGTCACGATCTCGCCCCGACGATTGCGGCAAAGGGTTGCATGCGGGCAACCTGGGCCGCTCTGGGGCGTTGGGTGTCGCTGATCGTGGTGATCTCCGTCATGCGACGATCGCAGACCTGGGCATCGACCGGGCGGCCAAATGTTGGTTCCATAGCCGCCATCGCAACGAGAATGTACCGGACCACAATTGGGCGTCGTTACGGGATGACCGCAGACCGGAATGTGGTTAACTACGCAGTCTCCCGCGACCCCGTGCGGCCCCGGAGCTCGGCGCGCGCACTCGCGGGGACGATAGTCAGCGGCGTAGCTGCGCGGTAATCACGGCACCGCTCAGATGACCAGTGCTTGACATCGGATCCGCGACGCGACCTAGACTAGCCACAATCCCCAGCATCCAAGAAAGGATCCGCCAATGTGCCGCTGGCTTGCGTATTCAGGATCTCCGCTTCTGCTCAAGGAAGCGCTGTATGGGCCAGCGAATTCGCTGATCGAACAGAGTCTGCACTCGCGGCTTGGCGCCGAGACGACCAACGGTGACGGCTTCGGCGTGGGCTGGTATGGCGAGCGCCCAACTCCAGGCGTCTTCCACAGCACGGAGCCGGCCTGGAACGACAAAAACCTGCACGAGCTCGCGGACCACATCAGCTCGTCGAACTTCTTCGCTCATATCCGCGCGGCGATCGGCAGCTCCGTCCAGCAGACGAACTGCCACCCGTTCCGCCATGGCCGCTGGCTATTCATGCACAACGGCTATATCGACGAGTTCGCCGCGATCAAGCGCGACCTCGTGCTCGCCGTTGATCCGTCGCTGTATCCCCAGATCGCAGGACACACCGACTCCGAGATACTGTTCTTTCTCGCCCTCACCTTCGGCCTCGAAGACGACCCGCCCGCCGCGATCGAGCATGCTGTTGGGCTCGTCGAGGCGGTCGGGGGCCGGCTTGGGGTTGCCCATCCGTTCCAGGGCACGATCGCCACTACCAGCGGTGATGCCATCTGGGTGTTTCGGTATTCGAGCGAGGGAAAATCCCGTTCGCTCTTCTACACGACCGACGTGCCGACGCTGCGCAAGCTCTATCCCGACCGGGAGCTGTACGAGGAGTTGTCAGAGGACGCACGGATGGTCGTGTCGGAGCCGCTTGGCGACATCCCGGGCGTGTGGAATGAAGTGCCCGAGGCGACCTGCCGGATCGTAGGTGCAGGACACGACGAGCAGCGGCCATTCCGCCCGCGGGCGCCATGAGCTCGAGGCAAGCCGGTCCTCGAGCTCATCGCGCCGCCATCACCATTTCAGCTCGATCTCGAGCTCGCGCTCGTCCGTCTCCACCTCGAGCTCGACCTTGAGCTGCACTTGATCGGGGACGTGGACCGTGAAATGCATGCCGCCGCGGTCGAACTCCAGGTCGTTGTTACGAGCGAGCATGTCGGCGAGGAGCCGCAAGCGTTTCGCAACCTCCTCCCTGCTGAGGATCTCCTTCTGCTCGACCTCAAAGATGTCCATCGGGTCTCCCTTCGTTGTCGTGAGTTTCGACTAGCTCGTCGAGGGGGGGCAGCCGCGATCGTCCGTTAGGCTCCGTCATCGTCTGCGAGCCAGGCCTTGGCCTCCACCAGGTCGCGAACGCGGAAGCCCCGGGCCTTGCCGGGAAGCAGGAAGGAAAGGGCTCGCAGCGCAGGGCGCACCCAATCCTCGTCGCTGACCACTGCCACGCGCTCGTAGGAGGTTGCGTGGCGCACGCGAAAGCCCGTGTCAGCACTCATCGCGTCGCCCTCGACCTCACGGGCTCCCGCGCCGATCAGGTAGAGCAGCCGCACATTGCGCCCCTCCGCGATCTCCTGACGCAGCACAGGCTCGACGGTCTCCTTCCAATCGTCATCCTCGACCTCCCCGACCGCCTCAAAGCCAATCGTCCCGCCCGGCATGTCCGTCATCCGTCGCAACATGGATTCATCCCTTTCTCGTAGCCGCCATCACGGGGCAAGGTGAATATGGAGATTCAGCTCTGACCATAGACCTTCGAGGTCGCAGACGCTCGCCGCCAGGCACCCACTTGCCAACAAAGGCCTAGGCCCGTGCGGGTTTGGAGCCGGGTTGTCGCGTCGGCATTCGCCCGACGAAGAAAAGCGCGATGGCCGCGATCAGGATCAGGACGGTGAGGCCCGCGCGGAGCCCGTCGAGGCGAGCTCGAGCGTTGGCGTCGAGCGCCGCCTGCGTCACCTCGTTGCTCGCGCCCGCTTCCTTGGCGGCGGCCTGGAGCTGCTTGTCGGACATGAATGGGATGCCCGCGGACAACTCGGTGTTCGCCTTGTCCTTGACGCTCTGCGGGACCGCACTGTTCATCTCGATGTGTGTCAGAAACGATGCCGTCAGCACGGCGACCAGGATCGAGCCTGCGAGTGCTGTGCCCAGCGAAGCGCCGAGGTTGGTCACCGTGTTCTGCACGCCGCCCACCTCCGAGCTCTGCTCGTCGGGCACGGCCGAGACCGTCACGGCGCCGAGCTGGGATGCCAGCGCGCCGATGCCGAGCCCGACGAGCAGCAGTGGAACGGTCACGATCTCGGCCCCCGCGTCGATGTCGATCGCCGCCAGCAGGACCAGCAGCCCGAGCAGCATCGAGAAGACCCCTACCCGCGCGACCAGTCGCGGCGAGACGTCCGGGAAGAGCCGTGGCACTCCTAGCGCCGCCGCCAGCAGGGTGAGGGACATGGGCATGATCCGAACCCCGGTGGCGATCGCCGAGAGCCCGAGCGCCACCGACAGGTAGAGCGGGATCAGGAAGAAGACCCCCATCATCAGGAGGTACTGAAAGAAGAACATGATCAGCCCGCCGCGGAGCTGCTCGTTGCGCAACAGCTGCGGATCGACGAGCGGCTCCTGGCCGCGCGCGACCATGCGCGCCTCCCAATGCAGAAACGACCAGACCAACACGAGCCCGGCGACCATCAGCCACGGCACGGGAGACATCCCGAACCACTGAGGCGCGCCCGACTTCGATACCACCCAGCCCCAGGAACCCGACTTCAGTACGCCGAAGACGAATACGCCAAGGCCGGCGGCGCAGAGCAACGCGCCGATCAGATCGATCTTCGGTCGGCGGTCGGGAGGGGCGTCCTCGGCGCGGCGGGCGAGTACCAGGATCACGATCACGAGCACCACCTCCCCGGCAAAGACCCAGCGCCAGGATGCATAGGTTGTCGCCAGCCCGCCGATCAGTGGGCCGACAGCAATCGCGATCGCCCCGGCGGCGGCCACAAGCCCATAGGCTGCGGGACGACGCGCCGCCGGGAAGTTTCCGGCGACCAGCGCGACGATCGACGGCAGGATAAGCGCCGCGCCTACGCCCTCGAGGAACGACCACCCGAACAGCAGCACCGGCAGGCTCTGGGAGATAGCGGTGGTGAACGAGCCACAGCCATAGATGACGCAGCCGATCATGAACGCCCGCTTGCGGCCGATCAGCGCGCCGACCTTCGCCCCCGGGATCATCAGCATCGCCATCACGAGCGTGTAGGCAGTGATCGCCCCCTGGATCCCGGTGACCGTGGTGCCGACGTCCTCCGCGACGGTCGCGATCGAGACGTTCATCACCGAGCTGTCCAGCGCCATCAGGAACTGGCCGGCGGCCAGCGTGAGCAGGATCACCTGGGCACCGGCGGCGGCGGTCTTCGTCGCGGTCGAACCGTTCACAGCGCTCAGCCTTACAGCTATTGGGGCTTCGTGGTGTCAGGGGACCGCGCTGCCCCGGACACGACGTGCTCGCCATGGTCTCAAATTCGGATGGACGAACTCCGCGAGCACCGACGGCGGAGTTCTTCATTCTACGGTCCCTATCTCTCAAGGCACCGGCGTGTTCTGTAAATGCACATGATCCCGACTCACGGTGGTGTGCGCGAATGCCGTCTCGACGACTCCTCGGAATGCCGACGTCGAGCTCGGGCCTGCTGCCGTGGCGCTCAAGACTCGACGATCGCGTGACGAACTAGGTCGTATGGCGTCTCGGATGCTGAAGCTACGTCGGCCCGATGTGTGCGTCGTGTGCGGCGCCACGCTGTCAGCGGGCACGTGGGCTTCGTGGGACGCTTCAGCCCGGAAGGTGACGTGCGTGGCGTGCCAGAGGACGACGGCTGGACGTGCCGCTGCGGAGACGACGCAGCCCGAGCTCGATCGCGGGCGGCCGGCAGCCAGTGTTGCACGGGAGTATCAACGGCGCAAACTCGGCCGCGAGACCCGCACCCGGGAGACTCATCCACGGATCGGCAGAGTGCTGCTGGCGCTACGCGGCGCGCCGCGGCACGAGTGGGCCTTTCGTCGCGGCGAGCTCGGGGAGAAGGCGGTTGCGGCGACGCTGGAGCGGCGCACGGCGCGCGGGCCGGCGGTCATCCTGCACGATCGCCGTATGCCTGGGGGGCGCGGCAACATCGACCACCTCGCCGTCGCTCCAGTGGGCGTGTTCGTGATCGACGCCAAGGCGATCAGGGGCAAGGTGCGCGTCGTCGGCTCGCTGTTCGGGGCGACGAGGCTCGTGATCAATGGGCGCGACCGTACCAAGCTCATCGACGGTCTCGACCGTCAGGTGTCGGCTGTGCGCGACGCGCTCGCGGCCGGCGGCCACCCTGACGTGCCGGTGCAGGGGGTGTTGTGCTTCACCACGGCCGACCTGCCGATGCTCGGCACACAAAAGATGCGCGGGCACCTACTGCTCCACCCCCGAGCGCTCGCCAAGCGGCTGAACACGAGCGGTCCCATGCAATCGTCCGCGATCGAACTGCTCGCCCGCGCTCTTGCGGCTGCCCTTCCGCCGGCCTGATTCCCGTCGGCTGCATCGTGCCGGCAGCGACAGAGCTCGGCTTCGCCGAGCTGCCTCTGGGCGGCGATCGATTCCCGCCGGCTGCTTCGTGTCGGCGGCGGCGGGGTCACTCCTCGATGGCGCCGAGCTAAGGTGGGAGATCGAAGATTGCCATCCCCCGCCAAAGGAGGCCCATGTCCAGTTTTGCCGCCGTCAATCTGTTGGAGGTCGAGGATTCCATAGGCGATCGGGCCCCCGGGATCGAGGGTCGATTCGCTCGCAAGCACCTCGACTCGCGTGACCTCGGAGTCAGCCTCTTTCGCTATGCCGCGAACCTGCGCAGTCCGGTGGCACACAGCCACCGGGAGCAGGAGGAGGCGTATGTGGTGGTCGCCGGGTCTGGGCGGGTGTTGCTGGGGGACGAGGTCCACGAGATCCGCCAGTGGGACGTCGTGCGGGTCGCCCCCGAGGTCGTGCGTGCCTTCGAGGCGGGCCCCGATGGACTGGACATCATCGCCGTGGGCGGCCCCAAGCCCGAGGATGGGGACGGCGTCATGGGCGAAGCCGCGTGGCCCGACGCGGAATAGGTCACTGCTCATGTGCCGGAACATCCGCACCCTCTACAACTTCGAGCCCCCCGCGACCGAGGCGGAGGTGCGTGGCGCCGCCCTGCAGTACGTGCGGAAGATCAGCGGCTTCGCCAAGCCCTCACACGCAAACGCCGCCGCCTTCGAGCGCGCCGTCGAGGAGGTCGCGGAGGTCTCGGCGAGGCTGTTGAGCGAGCTCGTCACCACCGCTCCCCCGAAGGACCGCGAGGCCGAGGCGGCCAAGCGCAAGGAGCGCAGCGAACAGCGATTCGCGGCATAGCGATCGTTGTCCCTCAGCCTCGCCCAAAGGGGCCGAGGCTGAGGGTTCACGGCAACCGGCCTGCGTGGCCGCTATTTAGCGGACCATTTCTTTGCAGAGGAGAGTTTGACTGCGAATTCTCCCGCGAACACCGCTGCGGTGCCGTTGAGGAAGACTTCGCTCCCGGTTTCTTTGTTGAACACGAGTTCGTGTTCGACTTTTTCGGTTTCCACGCCCGGATACGTACAAACCATCCCGACTTTCACACCAGTCGTCACGTCGTACGTACCAGCAGGCAGGCAAGTGCCTCCACCGGAGCGTTTTTTGATCACGATAACGGAGAACAGGGTGCCGCTTTTTGGTCTGAAGTTCAGTCTGATGTTGCCCGTTGTCCCTTCGAGCGGGAAGATCAGAGGTTCGGATTCGAAATTGGGAACTTCACAGTTGGGTTGTGAAACGACATCGCAGCCTTCGAACGCCATCCCCGCGATGCTGTTGCTATTGCCCGGTTCGATGACGCCTTTTCTTACTTTGATCGTCGAACATTCCCCCGTAAAGGCGCTGATCGCGATGGTAGCGGCTTTTTTTATTGCAACTGTTTCGGCGATCGTTTCTGGGTTTGAGATGACTTTCCCTTCGACCCACCATTCGGGGGATGCCGCCGAGGCCGAGGCCGCGGTGAGGGCACAGAAGGCCACTGCGATCAACATACTCAACTGGATCGATCTCATTTTAGACATGGACTACCTCCTTCATCCCGGCGCGGCCGGGATACTGTTGGTTGGCGCCAACATCACTGTCTGCGGCGGCTTGCGCAGCCTGTAATCCAGACATCTCTGTTGGCTTCGCCCCGAGACCCGAGCCGCTACTCCTAGTCGCCAGAGTAGGGCCTGCGTGCCAGCATCGGCGATTTTCGACGAGGCGTCAAGGCGGTCGCACCTTGGTGCTCAATCGGGAGCCCCATGCCGTGATTGCCAAATTCTAATGTTTCTGTCTTGGCGGTACTATGGATTCAGCCAAATGCCGGGTGGGACCTCGGCGGCCTATGCGACCTCGGCGTATACCGGCTCGGCGTTGGTCTCCTCGGCGTCGGCGTCGGTCTCGGGCGCGAGCGCGGGGAGGCGCTCGGACTGCAACACGGTGGCCGCGATCGCGATCGCGGCCACGATCAGCCCGGCGGCGATCAGGAAGGCGAAGTGGTAGCCCCCGGTCAGGGCGACCACGGAGGACTTGCCGCTGTGAAGCAGGTGCTCAGTGTGCGTGGCGGAGAGGGTCGCGAGGACCGCGAGGCCCAGCGCGCCGCCGACCTGGGCGGTGGTGTTGATGAGGCCCGACGCCAGCCCCGCGTCGCTCTGGGTGGCTCCCGCCATCGCCAGCGTCATCAGTGCAGGGAAGCACGCCCCGATCCCGCAGCCGAGCAGAACCATCACTGGGAAGACATCGGGCAGGTAGCTTCCGTGCACCGGCGCGCGCGCGAACAGGGCGAGCCCGGCCGCGATCAGCGCGAGCCCGGGGATGAGGGTGCCCTTCGCTCCGAAGCGCATGATCAGCGTTTCGGAGTAGCGCAGCGAGAGGGTGCCCATCACCAGCGTCGCAGGCAGGAACGCAAAGCCGATCTGGAGGGCGTCATAGCCGAGCACCTGCTGCAGGTAGAGGGCCCCGAGGAAGAACATCCCGAACATCCCCGCCACGGTGAGCACCTGGATCACGTTCGCACCCGACATGTTGCGCGAGCGGAAGATCCGCAGCGGCATCAGCGGGTTGGCCGCCACCGCCTCGCGCACGAGGAAGGCGCCGAGCAGCGCCAGGGATACAGCTCCGAACGCCAGGGTGCGGCCCGCCCCCCACCCGTAGGTGGCGGCAGGCTTGACGATCGTGTAGACGCCGAGCATCAGGGAGCTCGTGATCAGTGTGGCCCCGGGGATGTCGGCGCCCTCGCCGAAGCCGATGCCCGCCTCGCCCTCGAGCAGGCGTATCGCCAAGACCGCGGTAATGATGCCGATCGGGACGTTGATGAAGAAGATCCAATGCCAGTTGATCGACTGCGTCAGCACCCCGCCGGCCAGTAGGCCCACCGATCCGCCCGCGGAGGCGACGAAGCCGTAGACCCCGATCGCCTTCGCCCGCTCGCGAGCCTCGGGGAACATTGTGACGATCATGCCGAGGATCACCGCTGAGGTCATCGCTCCGCCGATCCCCTGGACGAACCGCGCTGCCACGAGCATCTCCTGGCTCTGTGCCACCCCGCACACGAGCGAGGCCACAGTGAAAATGGCGAGGCCCGCCATGAACACCCGCTTGCGTCCGAGGATATCCCCGAAGCGCCCCGCCAACAGCAGCAGGCCGCCAAAGGAGATCAGGTAGGCGTTCACGACCCACGCGAGGCTTGCCTGGGAGAAGTCGAGGTCGCGCCGGATGGAGGGCAGCGCCACATTGACCACGGTGACGTCGAGCACGATCATCAACATCCCCACACACAGCACATAGAGCGCGATCCAGCGGTTGCGGTCGGTCATCGTGTCGCTTGCCGCGTGTTCGGGTGCTGTGGTGTGCATGGGTCTGCTCCTCTCTTTCCGCTCTCCACGTGTGTGTAGGTTCCTCTCTGCATCTGAGACTCGATCATGTGAGGATTCTCATCGGACTCTTGGTTCTCGGCGGGTGCGTTCTCGGGCGGGAACGGCGTTTGTGCTCTCTCGCTGCTTCAGCGTCCAACTTGTCTAGCAGAGTCTCGTCCGGATCTCCCCCTAGGCACCGAGCGATCAGCCCGATCGCTGTTCGCGGACGAGCGATCGCCTAGTTTCGCTCGGCCGCTGCCGCTGTGCGGACCGATCGGCCCGCCCTCCGCTCACGGATGGCCGATCGACGAGTTTCGCCCGGCCACTGCCCCAAGTTCGGCCGGCCACTGCCCCAGGTTCGCCCGGCCACTGCCCCAAGTTCGGCGGACTACTGCCCCAAGTTCGGCCGGCCACTGCCCCAGGTTCGCCCGGCCACTGCCCCAAGTTCGGCGGACTACTGCCCCAAGTTCGGCCGGCCACTGCCCCAGGTTCGCCCGGCCACTGCCCCAAGTTCGGCGGACTACTGCCCCAAGTTCGGCCGGCCACTGCCCCAGGTTCGCCCGGCCACTGCCCCAAGTTCGGCGGACTACTGCCCCAAGTTCGGCCGGCCACTGCCCCAGGTTCGCCCGGCCACTGCCCCAAGTTCGGCGGACCACTGCCCCAAGGCGCCGAGCGATCCGCCCAAGCGTGGTTCACGGATGGGGCTCGCGCGCTGCGCTTTGAGGCCGGACCGCATCCGTCGGGCGCGCCCGTTACGATCGTTCCACGACTGTCAATGACACAACGTTGACGGCGCGGTTGAGAGATGCCCCCATTTTCCAGTCCCCCAAGCAGCCTAAATCCAATCTATAGGGATGTAGATCGCCCCCTCGAAAGCTCGCGGAGCCGAGTGGGAGACGCGCCTCGACATCCAGGCGTCAACCCATGAACCTTTGCGGACAGCACAAGGGGGCCGTGTCGCCGACCGATCGAGGATCGGCCAACGGCGCCGGGGTCCCAGGGGCGCTGTGATGCGAATGCGCCACAGCGCCCGTATACCGCCAACAGTGAACGAACTGACTGACTAGGTGGGAAGAACATGGCTTCCAAGGAAAAGACGCGTTCGAGCGCCCCGCGGCTGCGCCCCGGCCCAAATGGGCTGCCGCGCGGCCAGGTATCCGAGATCCAGCGCAGCCGTATGCTCACGGCCGCGGTGGAAGCAGTTCAAGAGGTGGGATACGCCGGTTTGACGGTCGCCCAGGTAATCGCTCGCGCGCGGGTCTCCCGCAAGACCTTCTATGACCTCTTCGAGGATCGCGAGGACTGCTTCCTCGCTGCCTTCGACCAGGCGATGGACCAGGTGAGCGCGCTTGTGAGCGAGGCCTACGAGCGCGAGTCCAACTGGCGCGACGGCGTACGCGCCGGTCTGCTCGCTGCACTGCGCTTCATGGACGAAGAGCCCGGCCTCGCGCGGATCTGCGTCGTGGAGGCCCTCGGTGCCGGTCCGCGCGTCCTCAAACGCCGTACCCAGATCCTCACACGACTCAAGAAGGTCATCGATCAGGGGCGCTCGAGCCCCGGCGCCCGTGTGGCCCGGGCCACCGAGGAATCGCCTGAGGTCACCGCCGAAGGTGTGATTGGGGCTGTCTTTGCGGTGCTGCACACCCGCTTGCTCGCACGGGGCAAAGAACCCTTCGTGATGCTGCTGGGTCCCTTGATGAGCATGATCGTGCTCCCCTATCTCGGCCCCCGGGCTGCCAGCGCGGAGCTGACGCGCAAGCCACCTCCGCTGCCCAAGCGTAAACGCCTCCCCCGGCGCTCCGCGAGGGACCCCTTGGAGGGGCTCGAAATGCGCCTCACCTACCGTACGGTACGCGTGCTCACGCATATCGGCGAGAATCCCGGCGCGAGCAACCGCGAGATCGCCGAAGGCGCTGGCATCGCCGATCAGGGTCAGATATCCAAGTTGCTCACCCGTTTGGAGCGTCTCGAACTGGTGCGCAACACCGGCGAGGGCCAGATTCGGGGGGCCTCCAACGAGTGGTATCTCACCGACCGTGGCATTCAGGTCGAGCACGCCACGCGGCCACGCTGACCCGCGCTGCGCTTGGCATCTGCGCGCGATCCTCTACCTTGGGAGAGGGCATATGGCAGCAACCAGACACCCGGTGGATAGAGGGGCGTTGGGGCGCTCGGCGCCAGGTCTGTCCGATTCGCTGTCCTCCGCCGTGCTCGAGTCTGCACCGGACTCCGTGATTGTCATTGACTCTCGGGGGATACTCGTGGAGCTCAACCCAGCTGCCGAACGCACCTTCGGCTACACCCGTGAGGAGGCCCTGGGGCGTGATTTCCTAGAGCTCATGATCGCCCCCGCGCTGCGCCGGGCTCACCACCTCGCACTTTGCCAGCTCGGGGAGGTGCGCACTGGGAGCGAGCCGGTGGATGTGCGTGCCGAGCCGGTCGATGGGCGTGCGGCGGACAGAGGGATGGGGGATGGGCGGGGGGAGACGAGTGGGTCGCTGGGACCCGATGGGGAGTCGATTCTCGACCGCCGGGTGGAACTGGTGGGGATGCGCGCGGATAGCAGCGAGCTGCCGATCGAGCTCACCCTCACTCGCCTCGCGCACGACCCCCCACTGTTCGCAGGCTTCATTCGCGACGTCGCCGAGCAGCGCCGTGTCACGGAGGCGAAGGATCGCCTCTACGCCGAACGCACTCATGTGGCGCGCACCCTGCAGCGCAGCCTGCTCCCCGACGCGCTGCCGGAGATGGCGGGAGTGCAGTTGGCCTCCGCCTACCACCCGGTGGGGGAGGGCAACGAGGTGGGGGGCGACTTCTACGATGTCTTCGAGGTCCCCTCGGGGTGCTGGCTGGTGGTGGGCGACGTGTGCGGCAAGGGCCCCGAGGCGGCCGCGGTGACGGCCTTGGTGCGCCACAGCATCCGCGCCCTGGCGCTCCACGAGGACAGCCCGGCGGAAGTGTTGCGGCATGTCAACGACGCGATGCTCAGCCACAAGCCCGCGGGACGCTTTGCCACTGTGGTGCTCGCGCGTTTGGATCTCGCCTCGGGTGCGTCCGTCCGCGCCACGATTGCCGGTGCCGGTCACCCCCCACCGGTGGTGCTCGAGGTGGACGGCCGCGCGTGGTGTCCGGAGATCAGGGGCACCCTGCTCGGGGTGGTCCGCCAGGCGCGTTCGTGCGACCGCGAGGTGACGCTTCACAGGGGTGCCAGTGTGATCCTCTACACCGATGGCCTCACCGACGCGGGCGCCCCCGGTAGGGGGTTCGACGTGGCGGAGATCTGTCGCAACCTTGCAGGTGCCGGCGCGGCGGAGCCGGGGGTACTCGTGCGGCGCCTGGAGGAGCTCGCGCGCGAGCACAGCACGGGGTCGCTGCGCGACGACATCGCGATCGTCGCCGCCCGCGTCGTGCCCCACTGAGTGCGTCGTGGCCCGCTGAGTGCGCGTCGTGCCCCGCTGAGTGGCGTCGTCCCCCGGGGCAACCCGCGGTCGGATAGAGAGAAAGGTGCTTGCACGGATACTGCTTTGGCGACTCCTTGGGTTCACTGCCTTCCTGCTGGGGGTACTCGTGGTGGCGTGGCTGCTCCACGGTGGTCCTGGAGCGGCGCTGCGGGGGCACGCAAGCTCGGCCACCGCTGCTCCTGCGCACGTGGTCACGACGGGCCGATCGTCCGCGAGGCAGGGCCATTCGTCCGTGAGCCGGGGCCGTTCGTCCCTCAGCCGGGGCGGCTCGTTTGAGGGCGCGGGGCGCGCGTGGGGCTGGGTGCACCTCGCTGGGTCGCTCGCGGCATCGTTCGCGGTGCTGGCCCTCCTCTCCGGGCTGGCGCTCCTCCCTGTGCGCCTGCGGGCGCGCCGGCAACGACAGTACGTGCGCCTGCGGGTGGAGCCATACCGGACGGATCGCACGAGTGTGGAGGGGGTTGTGGCGATGTTCGAGGCGCTGCACAAGCGCGTGCAGCGGCGCTGGTGGCGGCGCTTGCTGTGGGGCCAGCCGTCGGTGGCGCTGGAGGTGCACCACGTGCGCGGGGGCGATGGGAGCGCGAGCGCGCTGCTGGCGGTGGCTTGCCCGCTCGATCTACAGCACCTGGTGGGGGCGACGCTGCGCAGCGCCTACCCCAACTGCGCGGTGGCGGCGCCCGAGGATGCGTTCGCCCGGGGGCTAACCCCGGCCCGCTCGGATGGGGGTGGCGAGGGGTCGGCGGGCTCCGATGGGCGTGGCCACGGCGCGGCGTGCGAGGATGCGTTCGGCCATGGGCTGACTCCGGCGCGCTCGGACGCGCGCGGCCACGAGCTGACCCCGGCGCGCTCGGTGGCGGTGGTGCGCCTGAAGAAGCACGCGGGCTTCATCAGGCGGGTGAAGCAACTGGACCGTTACGAGCTCGCGCGGGAGCCCCCGATGGACCGGCTGCTGAACGTAATGGGGGCGTGTGGGGAGGAGGCGTTCGTGCAGCTCGCGTTGACCCCGGCGCCGGCGCTGTTCGAACGCTACGCGAAGCGCCGCTACAAGCGCCACGAGGACCACCTCTCGCGGGAGCGCCGCGAGCACGTGTTCATGCGCGACCGCTCGCTCGTGGAGGAGGCCGAGCTACGCGGGGGCCTCGAGGTGCAGCACCGCCCGCTGTACTTCGCGGACATCCGCGTGGGCGCCCCCACGCGCGGGACGTGCGAGCGGATCGCCTCGGAGCTACGCGCGGAGGGCGCGGAGAACCGCCTGGTGGAGCGGGGGACCGCGGTGCGCCAGGGCCTGCTGGGCCTCTACGCCCGGCGGTTGGAGCGCGGGGAGGGCAACCCGTGGCCCTCGCCGCGCAAGGGGGTGTACGCCTCGACGGAGCTCGCCTCGCTGTGGCACCTGCCCTCGATCGATTACGGGACCGTGCCCTTCGCGCGCCGCGCGCTGCCGCTGGCGCCCGCGCCCCCCGCGATCATGCGCCCCCGCGCGGGGGCGGGTCTGCTGCGCGACGCGCTCGGAGCGGTGGCGATCCACCCCGAGCTGCGCCGCCAGAACACCGCGGTGCCGGGGGCGGTGGAGCAGGGCAAGTCGAGCTACCTGGTGGCCACCGTGGCGGAGGATCTGCGTAGGGAGCGCTGTGCGGTGATCGTGCTCGACCCCAAGGGCGACGCGGCGGAGGCCGCGGTGAGCCTCGTGGCCCCCGAGCGCACGTGCACGCTGCTGGACTTCGCGCACCCCACGTGTGGCTTCAACCCGCTCGCGGTGAACGCCCCGGCGGATGTGATCGCGGACTACGTGGTGGGGGCGTTGAAGCACCTCTTCACCGATTCAGACATCCGCGCGTCGTCGGATCGTTACCTGCGCAACGCGATCATCGCAGTGCTCGCCCACGACCCCCGTTCGAGCTTGTGGGATGCGGCGCGACTCTTGTCGGTGGGGGAGGAGGGCTACGCCTACCGCGCCCGCGTGGGAGCCCACGTGCGGACGCTGCCAGAGTTCAAGGAGATCGCACAGTTCTTCACCGCGGAGCTCGCTGCGCAGCTCGCGGATTCGCGCAGCACCACGACGGCGAAGCTCGACGCCCCCGTGAACAAGCTGGCGCGGCTGCTGAACTCCCCCTCGATCAAGCGGGTGCTGCTGAACGACTCCCTCAGGGTGGACTTCGATCGCGTGATCGCGGGCTGTGAGGTGCTCGTGGTGAAGGGCGCGCTGGGGAGCATGGGGGCGGGCAACACCTCGGTGCTGATGCAGCTGCTCGTGGGGATGCTCGACGCAGCGCTTGCGCGCCAGCAGGACACCGTCGTGGAGAGGCGGCGGGTGGCGGTGGCGCTGAAGGTCGACGAGGCGCCTCTGGTGCTCAACCGGGGCTTTGCGGAGACGCTCGCGCTGAAGCGCTCCGCGGGCCTGGAGACGGTGGCGTGCTGGCAGACCGACGCGCAGTGGACCGAGCGCGAGGTGCGCGATCAGCTCGACGCGCTGTTCGCCCACCGGGTGTACTTTGCGACGGCCTCCGTGCCCGACGCGCGCGCGGCCGCGAGCCTGATGATGGCCGAGTTCTCGGACACCGTGCGGCCCGAGATGAGCGGCCTCTCGGCGCTCGGGCACCCCGATGCGCGCCTGCACCTGCCCAAGCACCACGCGATCGCGAGCTGGTGCACCCCCGAGGGTCGCCAGTCCCCGTTCGTCGCACAGACGATCCCCCTGCGCGTGGATCGTGAGCGCCTGCGCCTGCACGCCGCGCGCCAGGCGGAGAGCGGGGGGCGTTACCTATCCGATCTCAGCCAGCCCCACTGGGAGCGCCGCGAGGAGGCGCGCGCGAAGACGGCGCACTCGCAGAGCGCGGGCACCGCGACCTCGCCAGGCGACGAAGGGGAGCACCGCGGCACAGCGCTTGAGCCTCGGGGTGGGGATGCGGGGGAGCGCCGTGGCACAGGGCTCGAGCCTCGGCTCGGGGATGAAGGGGAGCACCGCGGCACAGCGCTTGAGCCTCGGGGTGGGGATGCGGGGGAGCGCCGTGGCACAGGGCTCGAGCCTCGGCTCGGGGATGAGGGGGAGCACCGGGGCGCAGCGCTTGAGCCTCGGGGTGGGGATGCGGGGGAGCGCCGTGGCACAGGGCTCGAGCCTCGGCTCGGGGATGAGGGGGAGTACCGGGGCGCATCGTTGGAACCACGCCGTGGGGCGGATGAGGGCGAGCTTTTAGGGATCGTCCGCGCGGGTGGTGGAGGCGACGAGGCGCGCGGGCGCGGGGCCTCCGTGCCCCGCGACGGTGGGGAGCGGGCACCGGAGGAGACCTACCGACGCCAGCGTGCCAATGAGCAGTCGGAAGTGCAGGTGGAGGGCGTCGGACTGGGCAGTGGAGCGGGCGGGGTTGGGGTGGGCAGTGGGTTGGGCAGTATCGGGGAGCAAGGGGAAGGTGTGAGCGGGGCCCTCCACACCCCGCTTCCCGCGACCCCCGCGGAGAGCTATGCCGAGCTCGTGGGCCTCGACGGCGCCCACAGTGTCCGCTGGACGCGGCCCCCTGCTTCGCCGCGCCCGCTCGATCCCGACCCCTTGGACCTCGAGATCCTCGCACTGCTCGCCACGATGCGCCACGTGCTCACCAGCCAGATCCATCGTCGCTTCAACGCGGAGCGGAACATCACCACCACCCAGCGGCGCCTCAAGCGTCTCTCCGACGCGGGCCTCGTGGGGCGCTTCCAGTTTCACCGCCGCGACGGGGGCGGCGCCCCGATGTGCTACGTCATCGCACCCCCCGGGCTGAAAGTGCTAGGCGATCGTGGGCGCCTCGATCCCGCCGCCCAGAGTCACAACGGACCACGCGACCCCGCATCCAAATCCTCATTTTCAACCCCCCTCACCGCACTCCCCTCCCGATCCACGGATCGCCTTGGGGACAGGCGCTCGCTGCGCCAGGCCCGGCACGAGGTCCACGTCACCGGGTGGGCGCTCGCCCTGGAGCACGCCCTCGGGGGATCGCGGCTGAAGTTGCGGGGGCCCGAGGAGTCGGTGCTCTCGCCGCCCCTGCGCTCCACCTCCGACGGCCGTAGCGCGATTGGGCCCGCAGACCTGCGGCTGCCGGGCGGGCGCACCCCGCACAACTTCCTGCGCACCGACCCCCCCGGGGCGCGGATCGAGGTGGAGCGCTTCGAGACCGTGCGTCCCCACGTGAGCGTCGAGGTGTCGGTGGACGGGATCGCGGTGTGCCTGCTCGTCGAGCTCGACGACCGCCTCCCCAGCGCCGCCGGTGCGGCCAAGCTCGAGCGCTACGACCACCTGCTCGCCGGCTGGTCGGTGTGCGCCCCCCGCTTCGCCGGATCTCCGATCGGTCGCACCGGGCGGGTGGGGCCGCATCCCCTCGTAGTGTTCCTCTGCCGCAACCGCCCCCGCGCGCGGGAGTGCGCCCGCGGCGCCGACCACGTGCTGGGTGCCTGCCGCGCATACGCCGGGGAGTACCCCCGTGACTGGGAGTACCCCGGGCGGGAACGCATCGTGTTCGCCTCCGAGCGAGATATCCACGAGGGTCTCGCGCTCGCCCACGGCGTCCCCCGCCTCCCGCCCCAGGTGCGCGCCGCCGACGCCCCCCGCGACCCCTCCGCCGGCGAGGCCACCTGCGAGCTGCGAGAGCTTTTGCCCGGGGCAATTCGGCGGTAATAGCCGACGGTGAGGGCGCGCGCCGCGGCCGTTCGGGGAAGGGAGAGAGAGAAGAGAGAGAGAGAGGAAGAGGAGGGGGGAGAGAGAGGGAGAGGAGGGGGGAGAGAGAGGGAGAGGAGGGGGATTGGGAGTCCCAGCTGGGGCCCGTCGCAGCCCTTGGGGGACGAACGCGGCCGTAAAGCCTGGCGCGGCATCGACTGCGCAGTTGTTTCCCCGAATTTGCCGTCGCCCCTCTCATATACGCCTTTTCCCGGCCTCGCCGATCCATCTTCGTGCAGTCTCCCAGCCACTCCCGGCGGACTCGACTGCACGCACCGAGCGCCGGGATTGGCTCTGTTGAGCCGGACCGCGTCAGCCCCCGAAGGGTGACTGCACAGGCTCGCCGCAGCCGAGCCGGGCTGCCCCGCCGGACTCTCCGCATCCGGCTAGGATCGGGACCCTCCAACTCTCTCTTTCACCCAGGCCCCACCGCCGTCCCAACCGTCTCACCCACGCGCCCCTCCCCAAGTCGAGAGCCACTTCGCACGCGAGCAGGCTGAGGCCCATCCCCGAGCCACCTCGCGCATGGCAAGGCTGAGGTCTTACCCTAATGAACCGTTCCCGCCAGCTTCGATCTGCCCGGCGCGTTCGACGGAGATTTCCGAGATCCCTTAAGGGATCTCGGTCACGAACGTCTCCGCTCACGCCTCCACGGCGCCGCTTGACGGCGGCCCGCCGGCGCCCTAAAAGGCCCCTCCACTCGACCACGCCGGCGGCCCACCCCCGGGCCAGGAGATGCGCCATGACTCCCACCACACTCCCCCCGAACCAACCTCGCGCAGCCCGCTCCCACCACTCCGACCTCCCGCACCCTCCCAGCTCCCCTCACCTCCCCCGCGGCGCTCTGGTTGTACGCGCCCCCCGCACCGCCCGCCCGTGCGTTCGTGCTCCCCGCCCGGCGTCCCGCGACACGCGGGACGCTCCCGCGGGTGGCACGATCGGTTCTCCCTGCTCTCCCGGTTCTCACGGTTCTCACGCTGTGCTCGGCCGCTACACCGACTCCGCCGGTCGGCCCCGCGAGGTGGTGGCGCGGCCCGCCTACGCCGGCACCGTACTGGTCATCGATCGTGACGCCGCCACCCGCGGCGACCGCCGGCTCGTGGCCCACCTCGCCGCCGACGAGCCGCCCGAGAACGCGAGTCTCGTCTGTCGCCACTACCTCCGCGATCCCCGTACTCCCCGCTGCCGCGCGCTCACCCCCGAGGATCTCCACGCCGTTCCTCTCGCCGCGGGCTGCGACCGGTTCGAGCGCGGGCCCGTGCCCGAGCTTGACGCGCGCCTGCGCTCCGGGGCGCGGGAGCTGCGTGACCACGAGGGGCGGCTTCACCGTCTGGAGGCGATCCACGTGGGCAAGTCGATCCCCGAGCTCCGCTGGCGCCGCTACCCCGCACCCGGCGACCCCCCGGAGCCCCGCACCGAGAGCGTGCGCGATGTGGTCGCCTGCTTTGAAAGCTACGAGCCGATCCGTACCCTCACCGCCGCCACGCTCGCCCGTCATCGCGAGGATCCCGACCTCTCCGTGGCCGTCCTGCGCGCCGAGCTCGCGCGGATCGACGCCAGCCGGATCGTCCTCAACCGGGAGCTCCGCCGTGCCGTGCAGAGGGCGATTCGCACCCAGGGGCTCAGTCTCAGCGAGATCGCCGTCCGTTGCGGGCGCCTCAAGCGCGATGGCAAGGGTAAGACCAGCGGCGAGACTACCTGGCTCGCCCGCCGCGTCGGGATCGCCCCCGAGAGCGGCCGCGGTGTCCCCACCCCATGGATTCACAGCGAGGTGCTCGCCCTCATCGCCCGCCGCGGGCTCGGCATCTGCCCCCGCGAGGTCGAGCTCTGACGCTGAGCCCCAAAGACCCCTCAGACGGTGGATCCCTTGTCTCGCACCCACACGCTGGCTTCCCATTCACCCCCGTTCTCACTCACGCCCATCTCCCCACCGTGCCCGAGCGCTCACGTCAATCTGCTGCAGCGCCATGAATCGAGGGATTCCCATCCGCGAGCCCCCCGCGATCCTCGTGGTCGAGCACGACCCCGCGGTGGGCGAACCGCTCGTCGAGCAACTCGCCGCCGACGGCTACCCCACCCGCCTGGCGCGTACCGCCGAGCACGCGCGGACACTCCTGCGAGCCGCCCGCCCGCAGCTCGTGCTGCTCGGTGAGCTCCCCTCTCCGCTGGCCGGCTTGGAGCTGCTCGTTGAGCTGCGCTGTGGCGACCCCGTGGAGCACTCCCGCGCGATGCCCCCCTGGGTTTTGGAGGTGCCCGTGATGCTTCTGAGCTCCCGGGTCCAGGAGCCCGACGTGCTGCGCGCCTTCGAAGCCGGAGCCGACGACTTCCTTCCCCGTCCCCCCAGCTATCTGCAGCTACGGGCCCGTCTCCGTGCCCTGCTCCGGCGCTCCGCAGGAGGCCACGAACTGCGCGCTTTGCGAGTGGGAGCGCTGGAGCTCGACACCCACGCGCACGCCGTGAGCCTCCACGGGCGCCCCTTGCGGTTGCGTCGCCTGGAGTACGAGTTGCTCCTGCATCTCGCCCGCGAACCCGAGCGCGTGTTCTCCAAGCGCGAGCTCATGCAGGCCGTGTGGGGCCACCCCACCGCGGGCTCCACCCGCACGCTCGACAGCCACGCCAGCCGCCTGCGCCGCGCCCTCCGCGACGCCAGCCCCGAGCAGTGGGTGGTCAACGTGCGCGGCGTCGGCTACCGCCTGCTCTGACCTCACCCGGCGCGCCCTCGCGCGCTCGCTCCATCAATCAACCCCGCGCCCGGCACCCGCCGGGCGCTCATCCATGCAGAAAGGAGAGGCCTCGATGCCTCCACCGCACACACCCACGCTCAGCAACCCATCCCCACTCACCAACGAAGTCCCCCTCGGCCAGGAAGTTGATCCGCTCGCGCCGCTCGAACAGCTACTGCGGTGGCTCACCGGCACGGCCCTCCACGTGATTCTCGGCGTGCTGCTCGGCCTGTTGGCCGCGCACATCATGCGTCGCCGCCACCTCCATTGGAGCTGGGCCGCCACCGCATTCGCCGTGGCCCTCCTCGCCCGCGCCGCGCTCGCGGGTTCCGCTCTCACGGTCGGGGTCGCCGCGCTCGCGTGCACCGTGCGCGGGCGGCGCCGGCACGCCGAAGATCTCCGCGCTGGCGCCGACCTCGCGGAGATCGCGGCCGAGCGCACAACTCCGCTGGATGCCCTGCACCACGCTCTGCGTCGCTTCCGCGCGCGGCTTGGGGCCGGGGATATCGAGGGCTGGGGCACCCTTGTCTCCACATTGTGCGGCTGCGAGCTCGGCGCGACACACAACGACAGTGCCGCCCCGAGCAACCTGTTCCACGGCGATGAGCTCATCGTGGGGGAGGATCGCCACGGCCGCCCGGTCTCGATCGAGCTCGGCGGCGCGGGCAGCCCGGTGGGCCACAGTTCGTTCAGCGACCCCCACGGCGGCCCCCATGGCGGCTCCTGCGATGGCGCTGGCAGCGGCTCCCCCGGCCGCTCCCGCGAGGGCTCCCACGGTGGCACGCACACACTCGTCGCGGGTGCCACCGGCTCGGGCAAGACGGTGACCCAGACGTGGATCCTCACGCGGGCGGTCGCCCATGGGATGGCCGCGATGGTCGTCGACCCCAAGGGCGACCCCGCGATGCGCGAGCACGTGCGCCGCGCCGCGCTCGCCGTGGGCAGGCCGTTCCTCCTCTGGACGCCCCACGGGCCCTCGGTGTACAACCCCTACGCCCGCGGCGCGGAGAGTGAGATCGCCGACAAGGTGCTCGCGGGGGAGCGCTTCACCGAGCCCCACTACCTGCGCCAGGCACAGCGCTACCTCGGACACGCCGTCCGCTCGCTGCGGGCCTCGGAGCGCGAGGTGAGCCTGGCGGGGCTCGTGGAGATACTCGACCCCGCGTGCCTCGAGGTACTCGCCCGGGGTCTCGAGCCGGTGCGCGCGCACGCGGTGCACGCCTACCTCGACTCGCTCACCCCCCGCCAGCGCTCCGAGTTGACGGGGGTGCGCGACCGGCTCGCAATCCTCGCCGAGTCCGATGTCGGCCCATGGCTCGATCCCGCCACCCCCGCCGCGGAGTCCTTCGACGTGCTGGAGGCCCTGCGCGGCGGAGCGGTGGTGTATTTCAGCCTCCACGCCGACAGCCGGCCGCTGCTTTCACGCATGCTGGGGGCGGCGATCGTGCAGGACCTCCAGAGCGCCGCCTCCGCGCTGCAGAGCCACCCCGTACGGTGCGTGGTGGCGATCGACGAGTTCTCCGCGCTCGCCGCCGAGCACATCGGCGGCCTGTTCGGACGCGCCCGCTCGGCGGGTATCTGCCTGTTGCTCGGCACCCAGGAGCTCTCCGACCTGCGCCTCCCCGGCCACGAGACGCTGCTCGAGCAGGTGCTCGGCAACCTCACCACCGCGATCGTCCACCGCCAGGTCGTCCCCGACTCGGCGGAGCTGATCGCGCGGATCGCCGGCAGCCGCGGGGCGTGGCGCACGACCCTCGCGAGCAACGGCCGCGACACCCGCACGCGGGTGCGCGAGCACCGCATCGGCCCCGAGCAGGTCACCGGCCTCCCCCGGGGCTGCGCCGCCGTGATCCGGCTCGCCGGCCGCCGCGGCGTGAGCGTCGCCCGGATGCACTCCCCCGAGCAGGGCTAGAAACCCACCACGAAAGGAGGGTCGCCATGACCCCCGCACATACCCACATCGATTCCGAGCGCGCCGCGATCGTGCGCTGGGCCGCAGGCCTCGGCGCGGTCACGGCTGAGGCCGTGGCCGTTCACCTCGGTATCACCCCCGCCTCCGCGCGGGGCCGCCTGCTCGGCGCAGTCCGCGCAGGACTGCTCGCTCGCCACCGTCCCCTCATCGCTCGCCCCACGCTGTACGCGGTGACCCGCGCCGGGCTCCGCGCGGTCGGGGAGGAGGGGATGGACCCCTGCCGGGTGAGCGCGTCGGGTGCGGCGCACCTGATCGAATGCGCCCACGTTGCCGCGGCGCTCGAGCATTGCTACCCCGACCACCGCGTGCAGGGTGAGCGGGAGCTGCGCCGCGAGGAGCGCGCACAGGGCCACCCGCTGGCGAGCGCCGTGCTCGGCGTGGGCGCCCACGGTGGCCGATCGGAGCTCGACCGATCAGAGCCCGACCGAAGCGGGGGGACACTCGCCTCCGGCGAGCATCTCCCGTTCGGCCAGCATCCCCCGTTCGGCTCGTATCCCCGTTTCGACCGAAGCCGGGAGACACTCGCCTCTAGCTCGTATCCCCGTTTCAGCCAGCAGCGACACTGCCCCGATCTCGTGCTCTGGCCGCGGGACCCCGACGGTGGTCTACCGGTGGCGGTTGAGGTCGAGCTCACCATCAAGGCGCCCGCGCGCCTCGCCGAGATCTGTCAGGCATGGACGCGAACGCGCCAGGTTGCGGGCGTGCTCTATCTCGCCCCGCCCGAGGTGGAACGCGCTCTGTTGCGCGCAATTGACAGGGTCCATGCCCACGATCGCGTCGTCGTGGTGCCACTGCGGGCGCTTCCCAATGGGCCCGCGGAGGCTCCGGCCGAGCGTACCGTCCCAAGCGGCTCCTAGCTTGTTGGGCGGGGCAGTGACTCACGACACACACACAGCGAAGGAGATGATGAATCCATGTCATATTCGAGCATCAACCGCATCGTGCTGATCGGTCGCCTCACCCGCGACCCCGAGCTGCGCGAGCTGCCCTCGGGCCGTAGCGTTTGCGACCTGCGGCTCGCCTGCAACGGCGTCCGGCGCGACCCCGAGGGCGAGTACCGTGAGCGGCCCCACTTCTTCGACGTCGCCGCCTTCGCGGGGCTCGGGGAGAGCGTGGCCCGCCACATGCGCAAGGGCAGTCTCGTCGCGATCGATGGGCGCTTGGAGTGGCGCGAGTGGGAGACCGCCGAGCAGGCGAAGCGCCAGGCTGTCAAGGTCGTGGCGGAGAGCATCCAGTTCCTGGACCGCCCCGCGGGCGAGCCCCAGAACGGGACAGGCGAGGGCATCGCGCTCGACGGAGCCGCCCCCGAGGGCGAGCTCGCAGGCGTCGGCGCGGGCGAGGTCGAGCTGGTCTTCTAGACCTCACAAGCACAGCTGCGGGGCGGCCGCGTAAACTGCCGTCCCGCAGCAGTTGTCCCCGTGCGCAAGGAGCCAAGTGCCAGTCAATACACAAGCAGTCGGCAAGACCTACGAGCCCACGCTCTACGCGGTGGGCCGCGAGAAGATCAAGGAGTACGCCCGCGCCGTGGGCGAGGCCAATCCCGTGCACCTCGACGTAGAGGCCGCGCGCGCCGCGGGCCACGCCGATGTGGTGGCCCCGCCGATGTTCGCGGTCGTCTACAGCGCGCCCTCAATGGGACCGCCGATCTTCGACCCCGAGATCGAACTGAACTTCGCGATGATGGTCCACGGGGGCCAGGAGTTCGAGTGGGGCCCGTTGGTGGTCGCGGGCGATGAGATCACCACGGTGGCGAGCGTGAAGGAGATCTACGAGCGCCAGGGCAAGGGCTTCTACGTGTTCGAATCTCTCTCCACCAACCAGCGCGGTGAGCAGGTGTGCCGTGGCACGTGGACCAACATCGTCCGAGGAGTGTGAGCAAGTGTCCAACCTGACCACCGGGGAGCAGATCCCCGAGCTGAGGATCACCCCCGACAAGTACCTCACCGCGCGCTACGCCGGCGCATCGGGAGACTTCAACCCGATCCACATCGACGAGGAGTTCGCCAAGGCGGTGGGCCTCCCGGGGCGCATCCTGCACGGACTGTGGTCGATGGCTCAGGTGGCCCGTGCTCAGACCGAGGCCGCGGGGGGGCCCGAGCACCTCAAGCGCCTCGCGGTGCAGTTCCGCGGGATGGGGATGCCCGAGCAGGAGATCGTGGTGACCGGGACCGTGCGCGAGGCCGCGGACGGCCGGGTGCTCGTCGACACCGTCGCCACGCAGGGCGAGAAGGAGATCATCCGCAACGCCGAGGCCGAGCTGACGGTGTAAGCCGCGCGGGCCGGTGCCTTGCGCCGTGGGTGCTACCGGCCTAATCCGGACGTGAGGCGGGCCTGGGCGATCGTCGCCTCCCGGGCGGCTCGTACAATCGACTCATGTTAAGAACGTGCTTGGAAACGATCGGCACGCCCGGATGCGCCCATGGATGCGGCGCTGGATCGCCACGTGCCGTCTTGCCCGTGCTACCAGCACGGGCTTCACCGACCCGCGTCGCCCAGCTTGATCCATGAACGCCCCGGACGCACCGCCTGCTTCCAAGCACGTTCTGACTGCAAGGCAGGAGACGATCCTGTGCAAGGTGGTGGAGGGCTACCTGCGCACCGGTCAGCCGGTGGCCTCGAAGGTGATCGCCGCGGACCCCGAGCTCGACTGCAGGGCCTCCACGGTGCGCAACGAGCTCGCGCTGCTCGAGGAGCAGGGCCTGCTCGCCCACCCCCACACCTCCGCGGGGCGGATCCCCACGGACAACGGCCAGCGCTACGTCGTCGACCGGATGCTCGCCTCCGGCAAGGGCCTCGTGGCGGTGCCGCGCCTGGATCTCGCGCTGACCCGCCAGGAGGTGGAGGAGGCGATGCGGGAGACCACGCAGACGCTCTCGCAGATCACCGATCTGCTCGCGGTGGTCTCCGCGCCGTCGGCGAGCACCGCGACGATCCGCCACGTGGAGGTGCTGGCGCTGCAGCCGCGGATGGTGGTGGCGGTCCTGATCACCTCCACCGGGGGAGTCTCCAAGGTGCTCGCGACGTTCGAGAACCCGGTCGACCCGGGGCTCGTGGCGTGGGCGGGGGAGTACCTCAACGACCGCCTCACGGGATTGGGGCTGGGCGCGCGGATGCTCCACCAGCGCCTCTCCGATCCGACCCTGGGGGCAATCGAGCGGGCCTTCCTCGATCGGCTGCTGCCCGCGGTCGGCGAGCTGGCCACGGAGTCCGAGCACGTGCTCTACGTGGACGGCACCGCGCGGCTGTTCTCCGAGGCGAACCTCCAGGACATGGGGCAGATCAACGAGCTGATGGACCTCTTGGAGCGGCGGGTGGCGCTGCTCAGCGTGCTGCGCACGGCCCTCGGCGAGCCCGACGTATATGTACGCATCGGCCGCGAGAACGAGATCCCGGCGATGCGCTCGCTCGCTATGGTGGCGGCGGGATACGGTGTGGCGCAGCGGCGCCTGGGGATCGTCTCGGTGATCGGCCCCGTGCGCATGGACTACGCCCACGCGATTCCCGCTGTGCGCGAGGTCGCCCACGAGCTCTCGCGCTTCGTCGAAGACGCCTACGCGGACAACTGAAAGCGAGCCCGATCCCTTTGAGCAGCGTTTCGAAAGCGAGTCAGATCTCTTGAGCAGCGTTTCGATGCCGCGCGACCCCTACGAGGTCCTGGGGGTGGCGCGCGACGCCTCCGAGCAGGACGTCAAGAAATCCTTCCGCCGCCTCGCGCGCGAACTACACCCCGACGTCAACGCCCACGACCCCCAGGCGGAGGAGAAGTTCAAGGAGGCTGCGGAGGCCTACGAGATCCTCTCCGACCCCGAACGGCGCGCCACGTACGACCGCTACGGCCACGAGGGCCTGCGCTCGGGGGGATTCGCACCCAACTTCGACGGGTTCGGCTCGATCGGGGACCTGTTCGAGGCGTTCTTCGGGAGCTCGAGCCCGTTCGGCGGCGGCGGTGGGCAGGCGGGGGGCGCGCACGTGACGGTGGCGGTGGAGATCGACCTCGCGCAGGCCGCGCGGGGAACGAACACGGAGGTCTCCTTCGAAGCCGTCGAGCGCTGCGAGCACTGCCGCGGCAACGGCGCCGAGCCGGGCACCCCGATCGAGACGTGCGCGCGCTGCCGCGGGGCGGGACAGCTGCAGGCGGTCACCCGGACCCCGTTCGGGCAGATGATGCGCACCGTGGTCTGCGACGTGTGCCACGGCGACGGGCGCACCGCGAAGAGCCCCTGCCATGAGTGCCGCGGCCGTGGCCGGCGCGCGGGCAAGCAGACCCTCACGGTGGACGTCCCCGCGGGCATCGCCGACGGCCAGCGCATCCGCCTCGGCGGCCGCGGCCACGCGGGAGAAGGCGGCGCCCCCGCGGGCGACCTGTACGTACTCGTACGCGTGCGCGCCGACGAGCGCTTCGTGCGCGAAGGCGACGAGCTGATTACCGCCCTCGACGTCTCCGCCCCCCTCGCGGCGGTGGGGGCGACGCTCGACGTCCCCACGCTCGAGGGCTCCGCCACGCTGCAGATCCCCGCGGGCACCCAGCCCGGCGAGATCCTCACCGTCCGCGGCCAGGGGATGCCAAGCCTCCGCCGCGGTCGTCGCGGGGACCTGCGCGTCGTCGTCAACGTCGTCGTCCCCCGCCGCCTCAGCACCGAGCAGCGCGAGCTGATGGAGCGCATGCACGACACCCTCACCGAGGAGAACCTCCGCACCGACGAGTCGATGCTCGGCAAGCTCCGCCGCGCCCTGCGCGGCCACGCGGCGTGATCCGCGCAGTGCCCTCGACGCCCGGTGGGTGGCGCGTGTTGGTGGGCGCCCATCGGCGAGGCGCCCACCGATGAGGAGCCCATCGCCCCGCCCCGTACCCCGACCGGGGCGCACGTGATCCGCCTCGCCGTCCGCGTCCGTCGCGAGCAGGCCGAGCTCGTGCTCGCCGACCTGCTGGAGTTGGCTCCCTCCGGTGTGGAGGAGGCCGAGGCGGGGGAGGGGGTGATCGAGTACGCGGTGTACGGGGCGCCCGGGGAGCTGCCCGAGCTGCCCGCGTTGCGCGCCGTCGCGGGCGGAGCGCTCGTGGAGATCTCCACCAGTGAGCTCCCCGATGACTGGTCCGAGCGCTGGAAGGACTTTCACCGCCCCGTGCTGATCGAGGCGCCCGCGAACCCGCTGGGTACCCTTCCACCGCTGCACATCCGCCCCCCGTGGGAGCCCCCAAGCGAGCGCCCAGACGCGCGCGAGATCGTGATCGACCCCGCCCAGGCGTTCGGCACCGGCGCCCACGCCACCACCCGCCTATGCCTCGAGCTGCTGTTGGAGGTAGCGCTGCACGAGGAGCGGCGCGGGCCGCTGCTCGACGTCGGCAGTGCGCTCAGCATGATTAGCAGCTCGGGGGTGCGAGTCCCCTGTGGAGGTTGATGGCACCAACCACAAGTCGAAGGCAACTGCGTCGTCGTGAGGCGGGGTGGGAAGGAAGCCGGAGGACGAAACTGCGACCCGAGGTACACGAATCGCATTTGAGGCGGCGCGGTCCGGGCGAGCCAGCTGTAGATGGCGAAGCCCTATGCCATCAAGGGGCCGAGACGTAGATGCGGCGGGTGCGTGGTGAAGGTTGCTGGTCTTACCTGGGGAGATCTCCAGGGGTGTCCCGTGATGCCTGGTCACGATTGTGTGATCGCCGGGTGGGGGACGGTGCTGGTCGAGAGGCTGGTGCTCGCCGTGGAGAAGTCAGCAGAGGTCATAGTACCGGCGGGATTGTTGGTCGCCGGGAAGGGCCGAACGCGAAGTCGAGGCGTAGGACATGCGTGCTCGTGACGGTCGCTTTGACCGCAGCCAACCCCTTTGGGGGCCTGGACGGGGTGCTTTGAGGGTGAAGCCCGAAGAGTCCGGTCCAGAGCGCAGCGACTATTCGGCGCTGTGTGACACCGCACCTCACCCCGCGGCGGCGGGTCTCTGGGAGCAGTTCTTGGCCTGGGAGAACCTCGCCGAGGCGCTCAGACGTGTCGAGCGTAACGCCGGTGCCGCTGGCATCGACGGGATGAGCACCAAGGAGCTGCGGCCATGGTTGAAGGACCATTGGCCGCAGGTCCGCTCGATGCTTGACGCGGGCACTTACCGACCGTCGCCGGTCAGGAGGGTGATGATCCCCAAGCCCTCGGGCGGACGCCGGATGCTGGGAGTGCCGACGGTGGTGGATCGACTGATCTGCCAGGCCCTATCGCAGGTGCTCATGCCTGTCTTCGATCCGCATTTCCATCCCCATAGCTTCGGTTTTCGGCCGGGGCGCTCGGCCCATCAAGCGGTCGAGCGGGCACGCCAGTTCATCGCAGATGGTGACGCGGGGTGGTGCGTCGAGATGGACCTCGACTCGTTCTTTGATCGGGTCAGCCACGACGCTTTGATGGCGCGGGTCGCAAGACGAGTGAAGGACAAGCAGGTGCTCCGGCTGATCCGGGCTTACCTGGACGCGGGCGTCATGGATGGCGGGGTGGTGCACGCGGCAGGGGAGGGGACCCCACAGGGCTCTCCGCTCTCGCCGTTGCTCTCGAACGTCATGCTCGACGACCTCGACTGGGAGCTGGAGCAGCGCGGACACCGTTTCGTGCGCTACGCCGACGACAGCAGGATTTATGTCGGGAGCGAGCGCGCGGCACGCCGTGTCCTTCAGAGCATCAGCGGTTACGTAGAGAATCGCCTCAAGTTGAAGGTCAACCAAGGGAAGTCCACGGTTGACTGGTCGGTCAGGCAGCCCTTGTTGGGGTTTTGCTTCTACCGCCGCCGCGGCGAGGTCAAAGTGCGTTTGGACCCCGAGGCCCGCAAGCGGGCCAAGGACCAGATACGCCGGCTGACCTCCCGCACTTGGGGTGTCTCGATGAAGCGGAGGATCACCGAGATCAACCGCTTCACGGTCGGGTGGACGGCTTACTTCGCGTTCGCCGACACACCCACACCGTTCATCGAACTCGACGGCTGGCTCAGAGGGAGAATGCGACAGGCACGCTGGAAGGAATGGCAGCGCATCAGAACACGATGGAGCCGCCTGCAAGCACTGGGAATGCCCGACAGGGAGGCCCGCGAGTGGGCCATGACCAACAAGGGCTCCTGGCGCGCAGCACGCACCTTCCTCAGACGCGCCCTACCAGACACCTACTGGGTCGAGCAGGGCCTGACGGGATTCGCCGACCCCTACCACCGTTTCCGGGACACGACGCGAACCGCCGGATGCGGACCCGCATGTCCGGTGGTGTGGGAGGGGCCGGGTTAAGCCCGGCCCCGACCCGATCCGGCTCAGGGGTGCTCGCGATCGCAGCCGCCCACCTCGGCTTCAAGCCCGTCCTCGGCCTCGACAACGAGCAGGAGAGCGTCGAGGCCGCGCGCGAGAACGCGCTCGTCAACGGGGTCGAGATCGAGGTGCGCCGCTTCGATCTGCGGGTCGAGCCGCTGCCGTGGGGTGGGCAGGCAGAGCTTTCGCCGCCGGGGGCCAATGCGCTGCGACAGGGCTCGACCGGCGCGCCGTCGGGCTGGGCCGGCGACAGGCCGCAGCTGGTGCTCGCAAACCTGCTGCGCCCGCTTTTGCTGGAGGTGGCCCGCGCGATGCCAGCGGCCCCGCCTCATTTGTTGGCAAGCGGCCTGCTCGTGTATGAGGTTGACGAGGTGGTTGAGGCGTTCGCGAGTCGCGGGCTGCGCGAGTGCGAGCGTCGCCGCGGGGGGGAGTGGGCGGCGGTGTGGTTGACGGCGTAGGAGGTCCTCAGTTCAGTGTGGCTGACTCAGGTTGGCCGCCCTGCGTCCAGTACAGCGTGCTGCCGGCGAGCGCCAGCGAGGTGGGGTCTATATCGGGGCTGGATGCCAGTACGCGGCTTCCCGATTTATCCACCGCGTGAACCTGGTATCCGCCTAATTCTTGAATGGTTTCGACGATCCACGCCACCGAGCCATCGCGCTTCACTACTATAGCCACGGCGAGGCCGATACCGACAGAGAATGGTTCGGGTTTTATGGGTGTGCCTGTGGGAATTCTATGAAGTATATGGCCGTTGTGCAGGTTGCGGACGACGACCCGCCAGTGCTGACAGCATGGTGACTCGTTTAAGATTTCCTCGTACGCAACGATCGGGCCAGTCAGTGTCTCGTGGATAACACCTGCACCACCACTTTCCGAACTGCTGAGTATGGGACCGAGCAAGTACGAGCGTTTGTGTCCGTAGGAGCATCCGTAGATGGAAAGGAATTCAGGTAGTTCTAAGAACATTGGCGCTCGGTATATCTGTGCTTGTGGATCGGCAGCCAGGACATGGGAGCCCGCTAGGCATCCTGTGGTTGCCTCATGGCTGGGGTTGTGTGTCACTGCGGTAGCCGAAGCTGCGAGGAGCAGCGCGATCATGAGGATCGCAGCGGATATCGTCGCTGTCCGGCAAATATTCACCGAATTGCCGACTCGGGACATTATGGCATTGTTGCCAGTTCGCTGCTGGCGACCTCGACCGTCTTCGCGCCAGGCGTGATTGAACGAGCGTCGAGCACCGTTGCATGAGAGGCGTCTTCTGCGATCCACAACACTGTGGCGACACCACGGGCATCAATCGTTACAAAAAGCCCATAGATGAGAGGGGTCGCTATTGTCTGCGGAGCGCCGTTGAGCCCTTGTGTATCGCCGAGGACGATTTCGACGGAAGACAGGCCCCACGCTATGACTGTCTGACCCAGCGGGTTGCTCGCTACGCTAGGTGCGCTGGACCCTGGGAGAGGGCGCTCGGGACCGATACGACCACTGGGTGCGACAGTAACCTCCCGAAGGCCCCGTTCTGTGAGCAAGACGATGATCCCCCGTCCAGCACCATCGACCTTGACGGCTTCGGCCCGTTCCAGATTTACCTTGGGCAGGCGCACGGGTTTGTCGAAATGGCCGTCAGCCTGGCGGTAGAGCAACAGGCTGGGCCCAGCGTATTCTTCTGCGGTGCGAGGGTTCAGCCAATTGGCTCTCCATCCGATGACAGCATTGCCGTTAGGCCCGATCCCCACTACCGGCTGACCGAGATAGCCAACTAGGTGCTTGCGGCGATTTCGTCGGCGAACGGCGAGCGCGCGTGGCTGCGAGAATGAGCCGGACGCACCGGCGCTTACCACAGCAATCTCAGTAGACCCGAGCCGCCCAGGATAGTAACCGACTATCAGCGCTCGGCCGCTTTCATCCACACCCAGCCCACTGACCTGAAACCCCCGGCCGTAGAAAGTCGGTGCCGAGATGCCTCCCGTCGGCGTACCCCACGCCAGATAGGTGCCGCGTTCGGTGCTCCACGCGAGCACCGTCTTGCCTGCTCGATTGCCAGCCACGAATGCTGATGACTGCGACTCAGATCCCTTGATCGGCAATTCGGTAGGCGCTTGAAAGCCCGCGCCCGCGGGCCGGAACGCAAACCAAGCCCCCACATTTTCATATGTAGGGCCATACTTTTCATAATGAGAGACCTGGTGAACACCCACTATCCAGCCATTGCCCGCTCCGTCAAGAAATGTATCCGTCGGATACGACAACGTGTCCGCAGCCGAGACCGCGCCCACATCGGCAAACCCAGACTCGGTCGAGCCGATCGCCGCATCAGTGAGAGCGCTTCCGCAAAGTTCGAATCTCGTGCTCGGCCTAACTTGCCAGGCCACCAGTATTTCTCCCTCCGCGTTCGTCGCCGCCAACGGGTAAGCGATATCTTGCTGGCAGGCCGAGCGAGCCTGAGCGGCCAGGACCATGAAGCCGGCGAGGCAAAGCACAGCACACACCAGCGTCCTCATCAAAAGTTGGATGACCGCAGAGATCTGCATGGGCGTAGTTAGTCGCATACTCTTAGAAACTATCAAAACTCTCCAAAGTTGCGGGCAAGTAGGCATTCGTATGAAGGATCGAGGCAGAGGGGCGCGTGAGGGCCCGGTGGCCATCTCAGTTGCGAGTAGGCGTACATAGCGCGCTTGAATATCGAGAGCGGATGTCGTCAATAAGGTATCCGATCAATTTATGCCACGTAGGCACTTCGCGACTATTCGAATTTGTTCGGTAAAATTCATTCGATCCCGTCTGCGGGTACAGGGACCGAGCTGCTTTCGGTGGTGCCATCTCCCAGCCTCCCGTCTTTGTTGTGCCCCCAGCAGTCGATTCCACCGCTGGAGAGCAGCGCACACGCGTCGTAATTACCGGTGGATACTGTGACAGCATCAGTGATCCCGCTTACTGACACAGGCGTTGAGGGCAGATTCAAGTGGTCCTTGCAACACCTTGATCGTGGAGGTGT
This sequence comes from uncultured Solirubrobacterales bacterium, assembly GCA_963747875.1. Lineage (GTDB taxonomy): Bacteria > Actinomycetota > Thermoleophilia > Solirubrobacterales > Solirubrobacteraceae > Palsa-744. The sequence continues at coordinate 1,117,879 of CAVVGU010000001.1, read as the reverse complement.
TTATGGGCAGGCCGGCGGGGTGGATGAGGGAGTTGACGGGCAGGGCGCCGTTGAGGTCGCCGGGGGCGCCGTCGCTGCGTCGCGATGTGGAGCGGTTGTTCTGGCGTGAGATCACGAAGGGCTTGAGCAGTGAGGACGCTGCGCTGGCCGTCGGAGCGTCGCAGGCGGCAGGCAGCCGATGGTTCAGGGAACGTGGCGGGATGCCAACGTTCATGCTTGATCCAATCTCAGGCCGGTATCTGTCGTTTCAGGAGCGGGAGGAAATCGCGCTGTTGAAGGCGCGGGGCGCTGGGGTTCGGGAGATCGCACGCCAGCTGGGGCGGTCTCCGTCGACGATCTCGCGGGAGCTGCGCCGCAACGCGGCCACTCGCGGCGGAAAGCTCGACTACCGCGCGTCGGTCGCGCAATGGAAGGCAGAGATGATGGCACGCCGCCCGAAGACCGCGAAGCTCGCTACCAACGCCGAGTTGCGCGAGTACGTGCAGGAGCGGCTCTCCGGCCAGGTTCGTCGGCCCAACGGCACAGTGGTGCCGGGGCCTGCGACGGTGCCGTGGAAGGGTCGCAACAAGCCGCATCGCCAGGATCGCCGGTGGGCAACGGCGTGGAGCCCGGAGCAGGTCTCTAACCGGCTGCGCCTGGATTTCCCGCATGATGAGTCGATGAGAATCTCGCACGAGGCGATCTACCAAGCGCTCTACGTGCAGAGCCGCGGCGCGCTGCGGCGTGAGCTCACCGCTTGCTTGCGCAGTGGCAGGGCGCTCAGGGTCCCCAGAGCCCGCGTCCGCGGGCGTGGCAAGAGCTTCATCACCGAGCAGATTATGATCAGCGAGCGTCCAGCGGAGGCCGAGGATCGAGCCATACCTGGCCACTGGGAGGGCGACCTCATTCTCGGTGCGGATCGGACTGCGATCGGAACGCTCGTGGAGCGCAGTACACGGTTCACAATGCTGCTTCACCTACCGCCGATGCCCGGCCATGGCGGTCCGAGAGTCAAGAACGGGCCACCGCTTGCTGGTCGCGGGGCCGAGGCGGTGCGCGACGCCATCACGAATCAGATCACCACGCTCCCCGAGCAGCTTCGCCGATCGCTCACCTGGGACCAAGGCGCTGAGATGACACAACACGCACAGATCACAATCGACAGCGGGCTTCGAGTGTATTTCTGTGATCCTCATAGTCCCTGGCAACGAGGGACGAACGAGAACACCAACGGCCTGCTGCGACAGTACTTCCCAAAGGGCACAGACCTCGCAAGACACACCGCCGAGGACCTCGTCGCGGTCGCTGCCACGCTCAACAGCAGGCCTCGCAAGACACTCGGCTGGAGGACACCCGCCGAGGCGCTCGAGGAGTACCTTTGCTCGACAGCATCGGCGATACCTTCACCGCCGAGCTGATCCGCAGGTGCGTCCACAGTAGCGCGGGCTCGGGAGTATCCAGCCGGCTCGCGTCCATTCAACACGCCACGACACCGCGAGCGCGAAGAGCGCACGAGCGTTACCGGTCCTTCGGTGTACGGCCCCTTCGGGTCGTCTCTGCCTCTCAAGAAGGGGATAACCACACCATCTGATAAATACTGTCTTGAGCTAATGAAAACAGGTGGCTGTTGCGACGACCGGTTGAGCCCAAGCAATATACCAGTTTTGCGTTTACCCAGAGGCTCGTCGATGCTGGTGTGGACCCCTCGATCGGGTCTGTCGGAGATGGGTACGACAACGCGCTGGCCGAGACAACGATCGGACTCTACAAGACCGGTTGATCAACCTTCAGCGGCCGTGGAAGGCGCTTGATGAGGTCGAGTTCGCGACGTTGGAGTGGGTCGACTGGTACAACAATGCTCGGCTGCACGGAGCGTGCGAACGGCTTCCCCCGGCCGAGTTCGAGGCTAACCACCTGGCAGCTCAAGCGTAGGCCTGTGGACATGCCGGGCTGTGGACAGCAAGCTGACCACAGCCCTTGGACAACCCTCCCGGGGTTGCCCACATGACCATAGGCCCAGCCTCTCCCGACACTCATCTTTATGGTATAACCGACACAGTTACTCAAACGACCAGCCTCCAACGAACTCGGGGCGGTTCAAGGTGGAGCCGGAGGCGTTGAGGTGTACAGGCACCCCGGCGGTGGCCGCGATCGGCGTGTCGTTGAATGAGGCTTTCGGCCCGGTGGCGCCGAGTTCGTAGTGGTGCAGGATGGTGCTGGAGCCGAGGGTGGTTTCGTAGAGTGCGAGGTCCTGCATGTTGCCGGCGCCGAAGAGGGTACTGGCGTCGCGGGACATCCAGAAGAGGGTGGAGTTGGCGAAGTTCCCGGCGCCGGTGCCTGAGGCTGACTTGGTGTAGGTGACAGTGTGGCCGTCGACGTAGGGGGTGATCTCTGTTTCCGCCGCGGCTTCGCTGTTGATGACGAACGCGTAGTAGTGCCATTCTTCGGCGCTGGGGCGTTTGAAGAAGACGGTGTTGACCGACGCTCCCCGGCCGATCGAGACGGCGAATTCGCTGCCGGGGGTCGCGTCGGGATCGACGAGGAAGCCGCCGTTGTGTTCATTGAAATTGGGTGTGAACTCCATCGCGAGGTGGTCGTCGGCGCCGTAGGTGCTCCACTTCATCCAGAACTCGACCGTGAGCTCGTGGGTGCCCGAGAGGTTGACGCCGGCCCGCGCGGCGCCGGAGGAGCCGTTGAACAGCGCGGATGTCGAGGAGTCCCCGATCAGCCCGCCGGGTTCGCCGAGGGTGACGCCGCCGAGGACTTCGGCGTTCGCGCCGTTGATGTCCTCCGCGATGGATGTGGCGCCGCTGGTTTCGTCCATCGGCCAGAAGTGGGCGAGCCCGGTGGTGCTCTCGACCGCCTGCTCGTAAGGAGGTAGGGCGGCAGCGACGGTGATCGTTTTGCTGGTGGTCGCGGTCCTGCCTTCGCTTTCGGTGACCTTCAGGTCGACGGTGTAGGTGCCGGCTTCGGCGAAGGTGTGGGTGGTCGTGGGGGTGGAGCCGGAGTTGGTTCCGTAGGTTTTGCTGGCGTTGAAGTCCCACGCGTAGTCGGTGATCGCGCCCGCGGTCGAGGTGGAGCCGGAGGCGTTGAGGTGTACGGGCACCCCGGCGGTGGCCGCGATCGGCGTGTCGTTGAATGAGGCTTTCGGCCCAGTGGCGCCGAGTTCGTAGTGGTGCAGGATGGTGCTGGAGCCGAGGGTGGTTTCGTAGAGCGCGAGGTCCTGCATGTTGCCGGCGCCGAAGAGGGTGCTGGCGTCGCGGGACATCCAGAAGAGGGTGGAGTTGGCGAAATGCCCGGCGCCGGTACCCGACTCGGACTTCGTGTAGGTGACCGTGTGGCCGTCGACGTAGGGAGTGATCTCTTCCGATGCCGAGGCTTCGGTGTTGATCACGAACGCGTAGTAGTGCCATTCCCCGGCGCTGGGGCGTTTGAAGAAGACCGTGTTGACGGACGAGCCGCGGCCGATTGAGGCGGCGAATTCTGTGCCTGGTGTGGCGTCGGGGTCGACGAGGAAGCCGCCGTTGTATTCGTTGAAGTTGGGTGTGAACTCCATCGCGAGGTGGTCGTCGGCGCCGTAGGTGCTCCACTTCATCCAGAACTCCACTGTGAGCTCGTGGGTGCCCGAGAGGTTGACGCTCGCGCGCGCGGCGCCGGAGGAGCCGTTGAACAGGGCGGATGTCGAGGAGTCCCCGATCAGCCCGCCGGGTTCGCCGAGGGTGACGCCGCCGAGGACTTCGGCATTCGCGCCGCCGATGGTGTCCGCGAACGACGTCGCGCTGCCGGCTTCGCTCATCGGCCAGAAGTGCGCAAGCCCCGTGGTGCTTTCAACCGCGTGCTCGTACGTTTCCGCCGACGCGCCCCGCGCGGCCACCAGGATGAGGGCCAGCACGAGCAGCAGGACGGCGAAGGCCCGACTTCCAAGGGTTCGGGTTAGGATTCTCAAGGGGGACGACATTCTCAAGGGTCGAACCCTATGCAGACAACACGCGTGCTGTCAATAATCGGCGGGCTTGACCCCGCATTTTCCGTCTTTTAGTCGATGCGATGACTTTCGAACCGCGCAAGGACCCGGCCGGTGAGGGCGTTGTCGAGTTCGCTCGAGGTCGGGCTTGCGGGGGCTGTCCAGTGATCCGAGGCCGGACCTATGTCGCCACCCGCGACTACGGCGAGGGCGCCCCTTCCTTCGTGGGGCTGTCCAGTGATCCGAGGTCGGCCTACGAGGCGGCTCTGTGATCCCGGGCGCCTCGAGTCCATGCGCGCCCGGGGATGCTCTACCTCAGGCCGGGTCCGGAACCTCGGTTGCAGCCCGGGCCATGGCCCGGAAGACGAGATCGATGGCGGGCCGGACGCCGTCGACGCCCTGCTGCAGGAGCGCGGCGGCGGCGATGAGCGCGGCGCCGATCTCCTCGAGCGCCTGGGCGACGTCTCCGGGCTCGGGGTCGCGGCAGGCGGCGATCGCCATTTCGAGCATCGCGAGGGCCTGCTCGGGGACGCCCGCGAAGAGGGCGGGTCCGGTGAGGCTGCCGTATCCATAGACGCGGGCGAGGCGCCCGGAGAGCGTGATCGAGGGCCCGCGCCGGGGTGCGGTGACGGGCGGCAGGCCGCGGCCGTCGAACAGCCCGGCGACGGTCTCGCCGAGCAGCCCGCGCGTGGCGGCCTCGTCGAGGCCGGCGTGGGCGGCCATGCGCAGCGCCATGTAGAGGCCGCTCTGGGGGCGCCCATAGGGGGGATCGGTGGCGAACACGATCCGCTCTGCGGGGACGCGCGCGAACAGCTCGACGACGTCGAGGGCGAAGAAACAGGAGATGTCGTAGAGCACGCCAGGGTGATCGGCGAGCATCGAGGTGAGGATCCCCTGGTCGCAGATCGCTCCGTGGGCGAGGATCAGCACCACCTCGGGGTGGCGCAGGGCGAGCTCGGCGAGCCCCTCGGCGATCGGGGGTAGGCCGCGCCCGGCGTGGATCAGGATCGGAACGCGGGCCTCTTCGGCGACGGCGAAGATGCCCTCCAGCCCGTTGCCGTCGAACGTGAACTCCTGGGCGCGCGGGTGCAGCTTGATCCCGCGGGCGCCGGCGGCGAGGCAGCGCTCGGCCTCGGCGACGGGCCCTTCGAAGGGGTCGAGGCGGCAGAAGGGGATCAGCCGCCCATCGCTTTCGGAGGCCCAAGCGAGCACGCGGTCGTTGGGCAGCGAGTAGGCGGGGCGGCGCTCGGGGTCGTGCAGGGGAAAGACGCACGCGCGCCGCGCGCCTGCCTCATCGAGCTGGCCGAGCAGCTCGGCGAGCGACAGCGAGCGTCCGTCCTCGTCGAGCCCAAGGTGGGTGTGGGCGTCGAGCACTTCGGCCCCGTCGGGGAGCAGCTCCTGGGCTTCGGCGGCGAACGGGGCGAGCGCGTTGGCGTAGAGATCGCGGTCCACGGTCGGCAGCCTATTGGGTTGGGGCGTTGGAGACCGTCCACATCGGTCGGCTGTGTCGCCGGCGCGCATGGGGGCTGGCCGATCGGCGATCGCGTCGGTCTCCAAGCGGTCCTCAGTGCCCAGCGATGACGCATCGATGCGCCCATCCCGGGGGTGATCGCTGACGATGGTCCCGGCGAATCCGACGCGCTCACTCAAAAAAGGTAGGACCGCCGCCACGAGCTTGTGGTGCCAGCCTGCATGCGCTGTTCCGAGGCTCATTGTGAGTAGCACACGCTTGGGTTTGTCGAATCCGAGGTCAGCCCACCCGTAGACCCCATCGGGAATCCGGAGGATCTTCGGCCCGAAACGGAAATCGGTCACCGGCAGACTCCAGTCCTGTCCGCCAAATTTGAAGAGCGCGCGAGGGCTGCCCGCGTGTGCTTCGGCCTGGGGTCCGTGTCCGAAGCGCAGGTGCTTGGGCTCGATCAGCGCGAGCGAGGACTCAAGACCCGCCGCGGCGATCGTCTGCGGCATCGCACGTCCGCGGTGCAAGGGCTGCGCCCCGATCCCGCTATCTCTATTGATTCACGGCACAGCCGCCGGTGCCCAACAGCTACAGGTCGACGATCTGCACTCCGTCCCAGTGGTGGGCCAGGTATTCGAGCACCAGGCGGCGGTGGCAGTGCTCGGGCGTCGCCTCTGAACAGAGCAGCACGGTCGGCGTAGAGAACGGGCCTGGGTCGAGGCGACGCTCGATCTGACGCTCGCGCAGGAGAGCGATGAACCGCTCTTCGTACTCCGCCCAAGGTATCGCGCCGTGGCGCTTGTAGGCCCCGAGCAGCTCCTCGGTTGGCGCCAGCAATGGCTCATGCGCATACTCGGCGCCGACCAATTCGCGCAGGAAGTACGGCAGGTCGCGGTCCTTCGCGAAGCCGGCCAGTTGCGAGGAGGTGTTGCGGCGCACGTCCAGCAGTCGCTGCACGCCGCTGCGCTTCAGGCGACCGAAGAAGTTCTCGGCGGTCGTCTGTGTGAAACCGATGCTGTAGATCTCCATGGCAACGACTCCTCGAACAGTGTGTCGGGACGCACGAAACCTCTCTCCGGCTGCAAACGGCCGTCCCCGCGTATGTGTAGCACCCGGATGCCCGCTTCAAAGAGAACGCGCGCGACGAGTAGTCGGCGATGGCAGTGCTCGGGGTTCTCCTCGGCGCACAGCACCGCAATCCGCTGCGCGTGGATTCCCCGGCGCAGTCGTTCGAGTCCCCGAGCGAATGCTGCGGAACTCGCCACCGCGTCGTAGCGCACGCGGCCGTGGTCGTCGTAGAGGTGCTCGTCGTCCGGTCGGCCACCGAGCTCGCGCCCGAGGAACACGTACCGCACACCGACTCCCCCCAGCGCATCGACGAGCCGCTCGCGGTCGAACCATGACGTATAGCGCGAGGCCGGCCACGAGCGCACGTCGGCGATGCCCTGGATGTCGTGTGTGTGCAGCAGGCCTAGAAAGTGCTCCAGATCGTGATTGGAGTGCCCGACCGTCAGCACGGTCGCCGGCTCAGCCACTTGGCGCCGCCCGGGCAACCTGCTCCTGCCAAGCGGGATCTCCCAAGACGCAATCCAGCGCCTCGATGCACCCTTCGATCTCGTCGCAACACAACCGGTGAACGGCGGGATGAGCCCGCATGATGTCCTCAACCAGTGGCGCCCTCGTCCCCAGCGCGCTCCAGAGCGCGATCAGAGGTCGTCCTTCACACAGCGCGAACGCAAGCTCCGCACCCGCATCCGGACTCGCCGAGGAGATGTGCACTATGCATGCATCCGCCAGCCGGAGCGCCTGCAGGCGCAGGTCCGACCGCTCATCCCTCGCTGTCAGCACCGGCCACCCATGTCGTTGGCAGGTCGTCTTCACCCCGTCCTCGAGCTGCTCGCCGTGGGGTAGCGAGACGTACATCCACGCACCCTCATGGGGTTCTCTCGCGCAGGCCATAATTGGGGTCTGGGTCGGCATTGGTTGCGGTCCTGTGATGCCTCCAGGGTGCCATCCACCGCGGACGGATAGCGACATGCTTGCGCGGTCGGCCACTCCTCACAGCGTGCCGGCTTTGGCGGTTTGCGCGGGGAGTTATGCCTGCTCGTTGGCGCACAGGCTCTCGTGACATTGGTCTCTACCCCGAATGGGGTTTAGCGTGGAGGGCAATGGCGTGGAACGTGGTGATCGCGGGAGGCGGCTTTGGCGGCTTTTACGCGGCGCGGACGCTGGAGCGGGTGCTGCCGGCGCACAGCGCGCGGGTGACGCTGGTGAGCGATGTGAACTTCCTGCTGTTCACGCCGCTGTTGCCGGGGGCGGCGGCGGGGACGTTGGAGCCGCGCCACGTGGTGGTGCCGCTGCGCGAGCAGCTGCACCGCACGGATCTGTGGCTCGGGGAGGTCGTGGGGGCGGACCCCGAGCGGGGGGTGCTGCTGGTCGATCGAGCGGAAGTTGGTCGGCGCGGGGGACCCCACGAGCTGCACTACGACCAGCTGATCGTGGCGCTCGGCTCGATCTCGCGCACGCGACGGGTCCCGGGCCTGGTCGAGCATGCGATCGGCTTCAAGACCCTCGCGGAGGCGATCGCGCTGCGCAACCGGGTGATCTCGATGTTGGAGTTGGCGGAGACCACGCAGGACGCGGCGGCGCGGGCGGAGCATTTGACGTTCGTGTTCGTGGGGGCGGGCTACGCGGGTATGGAGGGGTTGGCGGAGCTGCAGGACTTCATGAGCGACGTGATCGATCGCTACCCCCGCTGCCGAGCGCAGGGGATGCGGTGGATGCTGGTGGAGGCCCAGGAGCGGGTGATGGGGGAGGTCGCGCCGAGTCTGGCGGCGTTCGCGGCGCGAGAGCTGCGTGGGCGGGGGATCGAGATCCGCACGGGCACGACGATCGCACAGGTGAGCGACCGCGCAGTGAGACTCAGTGACGGGGATCTGATCGGGGCCCGCACGGTGGTGTGGACGGCGGGCGTGCGGCCCCACCCGGCGGTGGCGCGAATGGGCCTCGCGTTGACCGAGGGGGGTCGAATCGAGGTGGATCGCACGATGCGGGTGAGCGGCCGGGAGAACGTGTGGGCGATCGGCGACGCGGCGGCGGTCCCAGACCCGGCGCGCCGGGGGCGCCCCTCGCCGCCGACGGCGCAGCACGCGATCCGCCAGGGTCGCCGGGTGGCGCGCAACGTGGCGGCGGAGCTCGGTGCGCGCGGGCCGGGCGGCTTTGGCCGGGTGCGTCCGTTCCGCTACCGGACGCTGGGGGTGTTCGTGGACCTGGGCCGGCATCAGGCGGTGGCGAGCACCCTGGGGATCAGGTGGCGGGGCTTCCCGGCGTGGTTCTTGGCCCGTACCTATCACCTGGCGAACATGCCGGGTACGGGTCGCAAGCTGCGCCTACTGGTGGACTGGACGGTGGCGCTGCTGTTCGAGCGGGACATGGCGGAGCTCGGCCAGCTGGGTCATCCGCCGGGACTCTTGGAGCACGAGGCCGAGCAATGATCTGAAAGTCGGGTGGGAGGGGCGTTGACCGCCGCTGTGCGCCGGCGCTACCCTGCGCGAACGATGCGCTTCGCGGTGAAGTTCCTGGGCTGCAAGGTGTCCCACGCGGATGCGATGCTCGCGCGCCGGCGTCTGCTGGAGGCCGGCCATGTGGAGGTCCCGGAGGGGGAGGCGGAGCTGCACGTGATCAATACGTGCTGCATCACGAGCGAGGCGGAGGCGAAGTCGCGCCAGTCGGTGCGGCGCTCGCTGAAGAGCGCGCGCGAGGTTTACGTGGGTGGCTGCGCGGTGAACCTGCGCGCGGAGCAGTTCGCGGAGATCGATGCGGCAGTGAGGCCGTTCCGGGGTACGGCGGAGGACGTGGCGCAGGCGATGGCGGGCGCGGTGGGCGGATGCGTAGACGTGGAGCACGAGGCGCTGGTGGGCCGCGCCGCGAAGATGTCGGTCGAGGTAGCTTTCACGGGGCGAGCGGGCGACCCGTTGGGGGGCCGCTCGGCGGCGCGAACCCATGGCGAGTCGCCGGGGAGCTTGGTGGCCGGTGTTGGGCTGGGGGGCCGCTCGGCGGCGCGAACCCATGGCGAGTCGCCGGGGAGCTTGGTGGCCGGTGTTGGGCTGGGGGGCCGCTCGGCGGCGCGAACCCATGGCGAGTCGCCGGGGAGCTTGGTGGCCGGTGTTGGGATGGAGGGCCGCTCGGCGGTGCGTACGCGGGGCGGCGAGTTGCCCGGCGGGAATCTGGTGGCCGGTGTCGGGCTGGAGGGCCGCTCGGCATCGGCGCGAACCCGTGGCTTTGTGAAGGTGCAGGACGGGTGCGACTGCCACTGCGCGTACTGCATCATCCCCACAGTGCGCGGCGGCGCCCGCTCACGAGCGGCCTCGGCGGTGCTTGATGAGGTGCGTGCGCGCGTGGCCCAGGGCCAGCCGGAGGTGGTGATGACGGGGATCAGCGTGGGGGACTACAGGGACCCCGAGGAGGGCTTGGAGCTGGGGGAGCTGATGGTGCGGGCGGCGCAGGTGGAGGGGGTGGAACGGGTGCGGCTCTCCTCGGTGGAGGTGATCCACGTGCGGGACTCGTTGGTGCAGGCGCTGCGCGGGGAGCCGAAGGTGTGCCCGCACCTGCACGTGCCGATGCAGTCCGGGGACGACCGGGTGCTGAGTGCGATGGGCCGCCACTACACCGCGGGGGAGTACATGGAGGCGATCGCGACGCTACGGGCGGCGGTGCCGGAGGTAAATGTGACCACCGACATCATCGTGGGCTTCCCCAACGAGGACGAAGCGGCGTTCGCAAAGACGCTTGCATTGGTGGGCGAGGCGGGGATCAGCCGGGTGCACGCGTTCTCCTACTCGCCGCGCCCGGGCACCGTGGCAGAGTCGTTGGGCGATCGGGTCCCCCCGGAGGAGAAGAAGCGCCGCTCGCGCGAGCTCAGGGGCCTCTCGGAGGTGCGCTCGCGCCACCACCGCACGGCCAAGCTGGGGGGTTACGAGCGGGTGTTGGTGGACAAGGTGGCGGACAGCCAGTGCTCGGGCTACACGGCGGACTACACGCGCTGCTACCTCCCGGCGGGTGCGGCGAGCGCAGGGGAGCTGGTCGATGTGAGCGTTGCGGAGCTACACGCGGACGGCCTGCGGGTGAGCCGTTGTGAGGATTTCGATCGCGGCCTACGGGTGACACCGATTTGAACGGAGAACTCGCTGTTCACATCGGCCCCCCACCGCGCAGCTATCCTTGACCACAGGTGCCAATCCAGGAGCAGTTGAAGAGCGATTTGACCACCGCGATGAAGGCGGGGGAGCGGGAGCGCGTGGGTGCGCTGCGGATGCTGCTCTCAGAGCTCCAGAAGGACGTGAAGGAGGGCGGGGGCGACGAGCTGGCGGTGCTGCGCCGCGAGCGCAAGCGCCGGCTGGAGGCGGCGGAGGCCTACCGGGAGGGGGGACGGGAGGACTTGGCGGGCACCGAGCAGAGCGAAGCGGAACTGATCACGGGGTATCTGCCGGCGGAAGTGTCGGACGCGGAGCTGAAGGAGATCGTGGAGCGGGCGGTCACGGAGAGCGGGGCGGAGTCGGTCAGAGACATGGGCCGGGCGATGGGCGTGGCGATGGCGGCGGTGGACGGCCGCGCCGACGGCAAGCGGGTGTCGGGACTAGTGCGGGCGGCGCTCGAGGGATGAAGCAAAGGCTTGGGGTGCGCGGCTGATGAAGCGAAGGCGTGAGGTGCTCGGTGGATGAAGGGCGAAGGGGTGCTCCCCCGATCAGGGCGCGGACGGGGTCTTTTGCAGCCGGCGCAGTGGGTGCTCATGCGGATGAAGGCGCAGATACGGGCGGTATGAGGACGCAGATCGAGCTGCCAAGCGATGTGGCAGCGGAGCTGGCGGGTAGCCAGGACGCGGTGCTGCGGGCGCTGGAGGGCCACCTGGAGTGCAGGGTGTTCCTGCGGGGCAACCTGCTGACGCTCGACGGCTCGGATGCAGAGATGCGGGCGGGGGAGCGGGTGGTACGGGAGCTGACCGACCTGATCGCGCGGGGTCACGAGGTCGGCCCGGGAACGATCACGGCGGTGACGGGCGCACTCGACGCACACGAGTCCCCGGCGCGGGTGCTGGAGGACGTTGTCTGGCGCCACCGTTCGCTGCGGGTGGCGCCGAAGACGGTCAACCAGAAGCGCTACGTAGACAGCATCCGGGAGCGGACGATCACCTTCGGGGTGGGGCCGGCGGGGACGGGCAAGACGTTCTTGGCGGTGGCGATGGCGGCGGCAGCGCTGTCACGCAACGAGGTCAACCGGATCATCCTGACGCGCCCAGCGGTAGAGGCCGGGGAGCGGCTGGGGTTCCTGCCGGGGGACCTGATGGCGAAGGTTGACCCCTACCTGCGTCCCCTGTTCGATGCGCTGCACGACATGCTGGATCCGGAGAAGGTCTCCCAGCACCTGGAGCGCGGGACGATCGAGATTGCGCCCCTGGCGTTCATGCGGGGGCGCACGTTGAACGATTCGTTCGTGATCCTGGATGAGGCGCAGAACACGACGCCGGAGCAGATGAAGATGTTCCTGACGCGGTTGGGGTTCGGTTCGCGGATGGTCGTGACGGGGGACGTGACGCAGGTGGATCTGCCCAGAGAGCAGCAGTCGGGTCTGGTCGCAGTGGGCGAGGTGCTGGACTCGGTGGAGGGGATCGAGTTCGTGCGCTTCGGGGGGGAGGACGTAGTGCGCCACAAGCTGGTGCAGCGGATCGTGGAGGCCTACGACGAGCACTCCCAGCGCGATGCCCGCGAGCTGCGTCCAGCCGATCGCCGCCGCGCCTAGTCGTGATCGAAGTCGAGCTGTTCGGTGAGGGGGGGTCCCTGGGCGATGCGCCACCGGAGGCGCAGGTGCGGCGTCTCTGCGCGCTGGCCGCCGTGTCCGCGGGGGTCCAAGAGGGCCATCTGGCGATCGAGCTCGTCGACGCTGGGCGCATCGCGCAGCTGAACGCGGAGTACCGCGGCAAGCGCGGCCCGACGGACGTGCTGTCCTTCCCGGTCGACGAAGCTGCCCCGATCGATGGGGTGCCGAGGGAGCTGGGCGACGTGGTGATCTGCCCGGAGCACACCGAGGACCTGTGCGAGGCGATCGTGCACGGGGTGCTGCACCTGGTGGGGATGGACCACGAGCGGGACGCGGGGGAGATGCTGGCGGTGCAGGCGGAGCTGCTGCGCTGGGAGTCCCTGCCGGCGAGCAGGGCGGCTCAGCGGGGGCGCCGATGACTCGCGCGGGCTTCGTGGCGCTGGCGGGGCGCCCGAACGTGGGCAAGTCGACGCTGGTCAATGCGGTTGTCGGTGAGAAGGTGGCGATCGTCTCCGATCGCGCTCAGACGACGCGGCGGGCGATCAGGGGGGTCCGCACAGAGGCCGAGCGCCAGCTCGTGCTGGTAGACCTGCCCGGGGTGCAGCGCCCGCGGGATGCGCTCACGGCGCGGATGGCGCGACGGGTGGGCGAGGAGCTCGAGGGCGCGGACGCCGCGTTGCTCGTGCTCAACGGCCAGCAGGGAGTGGGCGCGGGCGATCGCTTCATCGCGCATGTGCTCGGTGAGGCGCGTACGCCGGTGGCGATCGCGCTCAACAAGGTCGACAGGCTGAGCCGGGCGGACACGCTGGAGGCGCTAAGGGCCGCGGCGGAGCTGGCGCTCGAGGCAGAGGTCTTCCCAATCTCCGCCCGCACGGGGGAGGGAGTGGGCGAGCTGGTGGAGCATCTGGGGGGCCTGCTCCCGGAGGGCCCGTTTCTGTTCGCTGCCGAGCAGATCTCCGACCAGCCGCTCGAGGTGCTGCTGGCGGAGCTGATCCGAGAGGCGGCGATCAGGCGCACCTTCCAGGAGCTGCCGCACGCGGTGGAGGTGGTGGTCGAGGAGGTGAGCGATCGAAGATCGGCCAACCCCTATGCGGATCTGGTGTGGGTGCGGGCGCTGATCTGGGTCGAGAGCGCCTCTCAGAAGGGCATCTTGATCGGGGCGGGCGGACGCATGATCAAGGCGATCGGGAGTGCCGCGCGGGGTGAGCTTCAGCGCGAGCTAGGTTGTGCGGTGCACCTCGATCTGACGGTACGGGTGCGGCGCGACTGGCGCACAGACGAGGGCTTACTCGATCGGCTCGGAATCACATAGTTAGGCACAGGATCACTCAATGTCGAGTCTTTCCAACGCGTTGACTATAAGGTCCAAGTCTGGCTATATTTTATCAGGATATTTGAACCATTCGCCCCAGATCGCATGGGGTGGCGATTTAGTGTAGGGTCTATGTAAGCTACTGTACAGATTAGAAACGTTACTGTACGTAGATGGACTGGACGATAGGCGAGTTGTAAGGGAGCCAACGGGGAAGATGTCTGCGAAGATCGCAGTGTTGGGGTTGGTGATCGAGGAGCCCGGCCCGGCTCATCGGCTAACGGCCAAGCTGCGCCAACGTCTCTCCTCGGCGGGTTTCGTCGACTCCAATGTGTACTCGGCGCTGACGCGCTTGGAGCGGGACGGTCTGGTGCGCGCCGTCGAGGAGCAGGTGGAGGAGCAGCGCTTGGCGGGAGTGCCCGCCGTCAGCAGCGTGGGGCCGGGGCCCGGTTTTGCCACAACGCCACGGCGGGCCGAGTTGGCACAGCTGCGAGCCGGTGCAGGGGCGAGGCGAGTCGTGGGTGGACCGGGTCTGGCGGAGGTGCTCAACAGGGGCGAACGGGCGGGGATGGAGTCCCAGCGCGCCGGTGCACGGCTGCCGCGGACGAGTGTGAGGCGCTCTCCGGGCTCGCGCACCGACTCGCGCTCCTTCGAAGCGACGCCCGCGGGCGTTCAGCACTTCGAGGAATGGCTGCTCGGCTCCTCCACGGCACCCCCACTGCGGGATGAGCTGCACATGAAGGTAGCGCTCTGCCAGCCTCACAACCTGCCGCGCCTGGTGGAGTTGGTGTACGGCCAAGAGCTGGTCTGCCTGGCCCGAGTCAGAGACTTGAAGCGCTCTCTGGAGAGGGTCCGTCCACCCGCGCCGGAGCGGTGGTCGGGGCTCGTGCAGGTACATATCAGGGACGCCGAGCTCTCCTTCTGGGAGGCTCGGCTGACATGGCTGCAGGGAGTGCGGGAGTCGCTGGAAGGCATGCACGCCGAATACGAACGGGCGATACGGCGACGTTCTGAGGCTTGAGCATTGAGCGCCATGCTCTCGTTCGACGGGGTCGCCAAGAGCTACTGGCGCGGAGACTCCGAGGTGAGAGTGCTCCAGGGCGTTTCGCTCGAGCTGGGGGCGGGGGAGTTCATGGCGGTGTGGGGCACGCGCGGGTCGGGCAAGACGACCCTGTTGAAGCTCGCTGCCCGTCTGGAGCGCCCGGATGTGGGGGTGGTGCGTTTCGAGGGCATCGATCTCGCCGGCCTGTCGGCCTCCCAGCACGCGAGGTTGATGCTGCAGAAGATCGGCTGGGTGCGGCGCGCGGGGCCCAAGAGCGATCTGCGGATGCTCGACTATGTGGCGCTACCGCTGTTGGTGGAGCACGGCCGTCGCCAGGCGTACAAACGGGCGGGCGAGGCGATCGAACGAGTCGGGGTCGCCGCGCACGCGCGCCAGCGGTGGGGGAGCCTCTGCGACGGGGAGCGCGCCCTGATCGGGATCGCCCACGGAATTGCGCGCACCCCGCGGCTGCTGCTCGTGGACGATCCCACGGCGAATCTCGACGTGCGTGAGCGCGAGCGGGTCACGGCGTTGCTGCGTTCGCTCGCGGACGAGGAAGCGGTCGCCGTGCTGATGACCGTGCCGGACATGCCGGCCGCGATGCAGGCCCACCAGATCGCCTCGCTCGGCGGGGGGCGGCTGGCAAGTGCGTCCGAGCTGCCGGAGCCGCCGACGCCGAGGGTGGAGGTGGGCAAGGTGATCCACCTGCGCGGCGGGCGCCAGTCCGCGTGATGCTCGAGCTGCGCGACCTCGTCAAGCACTACCGGCTGGGGGAGGAGGAGCCGGTGCGAGCGGTGGATGGGGTGTCGCTGTCGGTGTCGGCGGGCGAGCTGGTGGCGCTGTACGGGCCGAGCGGCTCTGGCAAGACCACGCTGCTGATGCTGATCGCGGCGCTGCTGCGTCCCGACAGCGGGAGTGTCTGGGTCGCGGAGCGCGAGCTGTCTGCGCTCTCCGAGGAGGAGAGCGCCCAGTACCGGCTGCGGGATCTGGGGTTCGTACGCCAGACGTTGCATCTGATTCCGGGTGTGAGCGCACTGGACAACGCGGCGCTGAAGTTGCTGGGCACCGATCTCACGCCACGGCAGGCTCGCCGGCGGGTGAGCCCGCTGCTGGAGCAGCTCGGCCTCGGGGAGCGTATGCGTCATAGCCCGGAGCAGCTCTCGATGGGGGAGCGTCAGCGGGTGATGATCGCGCGGGCACTGTCGACCGAACCCAAGCTGGTGCTGGCGGACGAGCCGACCGGCAGCCTCGACTCGCGGCGCAGCCGTGAGGTGCTGGAGCTGTTCACCGGCATCTGTCGGGAGCGCCACCTGGCGGTGGTGCTCGTCACCCACGATCCGCAGGCCGCGGGGTACGCTGACAGTGTGCACGCCCTGCGCGATGGCCGGCTGGTGAACCATGAGCCGGAGCCGGCGCTTACCGGATGAGGCTGCGCAACGTCGCACTCCTCTATTGGGTGCGACTGCGCACGCGGCTGGTGCAGGAGCTGTTCGCGGTGCTGGGGATCGCGGTGGGGGTGGCGCTGCTATTCGCCTCCCAGATCGCGAGCACCAGTCTCGACGGTTCGGCGCGCCAGATCGTCGCGGGGGTGGCCGGCGAAATGCGCTTGCAGCTCGCGGCACGGGGACCGGCGGGGTTCGACCAGAGCCTGTTCGGGGAGGTGCGGCGCCTGACGGGGGTGCGGGCTGCGGTTCCGGTGCTCGAAGAGCGCGCAAACCTGATCGGCCCGCGCGGGCAACAGCAAGTCGATCTGGTCAGCACCGATCCGCGTTTCGCGCGCTTCGGGGGACCACTGCTACACCGCTTCACGGCCGCCCAGCTGGTCCACCAGCAGGCGCTCGCGGTGCCGTTGGTGGTCGCCCGAGCGGTGGGTCTCGATGCGCTGGAGACGGTCGAGTTGCAGCTCGGTGCGCGCAACCTGCAGGTGTTCGTCGGGGCGGTGTTGTTCGAAAGCGATCTCGGCGCGCTCGCCCACAGCTTTGTCGTGGTCGCGCCGATCGCCTACGCGCAGAAACTGACCGACATGACGGGGCGCCTCACCAGCATCTACGTGCAGCCCTACCCGGGGCACGAAGTCGAGGTGCGCGCGGCCCTCGAGCGGATCGCCGCCGGCCGCCTCAACGTCCAGCCGGCCGACTTCGACGCCACGCTCTTCAGCCAGGCCGCGGAGCCGGCCGACCAGTCCGCGGCGCTGTTCTCGACGATCTGCGCGCTGGTGGGCTTCCTGTTTGCGTTCAACGCCCTCATGCTCACGGTGCCCCAGCGCCGCAACCTCGTCGAAGACCTGCGCTTGGACGGCTACTCGCAGAGGATGATCGTCGAGGTTCTGCTGTTCGACGCGCTCGTCCTCGGCACGGTCGCTTCGCTGCTGGGCCTCGGCCTGGGTGATCTGATCTCGCTGCTTCTGTTCCGCACGAACCCGGGCTATCTCTCGTTCGCGTTCTCGGTGGGCAGCGAACGGATCGTCGCCTGGCAGAGCGTGGTGCTCGCCGCGGGTGGCGGGTTGCTCGCGGCTACGGTCGGTGTGCTGGTACCGCTGCGAGGCGATATCCGTCCTCACCGCCTGCCCACGCCCGCCCGGCGGCGTGAGCAGCGACGCGCTGCGCGCAGGCGGATGCTGCTCGCGGGGGTGGGCTGCCTGTCGATCACGACCGCGATCCTGCTGGCCGCGCCGCAGGCCGCGATCGTAGGGGTCGCGAGCCTCATCGTGGCGTTGCTGTTGCTGCTGCCGTGGGGGATTCGGGGCGTTGTCCTCGCGTTCGATCGCGTCGAGGGCGCGCTGGGCGGGGTCGCGCTGTATTTGGCGGTGCTGGAGCTGAGATCCAACGCCAATTGGGCGCGTTCGCTGGCGATCGCGGCCACGGGCGCAATCGCAGTGTTCGGCAGCGTCGCGATCCAGGGCGCGCGGAGCAATCTGCAGCACGGCCTCGACAACGCCTCTCGTGACCTGTCCAGTCCGGCGGACATCTGGGTCACGGCCGCCGGCACGCAGAACGTGCTCGCCACATCCCCGTTCAACGCCACCGCCGCGGGCCGCCTGGCGCAGCTGACGGATGTGCGCTCCGTCGGTCTCTTCCGCGGGGGCTTCCTGGACTATGGGCGCCGGCGGGTGTGGGTCATCGCCCCGCCGAGCGAGATCGCGCATCCGATCCCGCGCAGCCAGCTCGTCGGCGGCGATCCGCAGCGAGCCACCGCGCGCGTGCGCAGCGGGGGGTGGGCGGTGCTCTCGCAGACACTCGCCGCCGAACACGGTCTGCACGTGGGGGATGCGTTCACGCTGCCCTCGCCGCGACCGACGGTCCTACGGGTGGCCGCGCTGAGCACCAACCTGGGGTGGCCTCCCGGCGTGATCCTGATGAGCGCGAGCGAGTATGCCCACATGTGGGCCAGCGAAGCGGTGACGGCGTACGGGATCGCACTGAAGCGCGGCGTGTCCCCCGAACAGGGGCGTGTGGACGTGCAGCGGGCGCTGGGCGTCGGGTCGGGTCTGGTGGTGGAAACTCGCCGGCAGCGCGAACGTGGTCAGCGCGCCACCAGTCGCGAGGCGCTCTCGCGTCTTACGCAGATCGCCACACTGGTGCTGATCGCGGGGATCCTCGCGATGGCGACCGCGATGGGCGCGATGATCTGGCAGCGGCGTCCGCTGCTCGCGGACATGAAGGTCGATGGTTTCCGTAAGGGCATCCTGTGGCGCTCGCTGCTGATGGAGAGTGCGCTGCTGCTCGGCGCCGGCTGCTCGATCGGCGCGGTGTTTGGGCTCTACGGGCAGCTCTTGCTGAGCCACGCGCTCGCGGTGGTGACGGGCTTCCCGGTGGTGCTCTCGGTCGGCGCGGTGGTGGCGGTGGGGAGCTTCCTGCTCGTGACGACGGTGGCGGTGCTGATCGTCGCGGTGCCCGGGTACCTTGCTGCGCGGGTACGCCCTGCGATCGTGCTGCAGGACTGAGCTTCCATCGGAGTCGGTCCGGATGGTGTGGTGAGCGCGATCGTCGACTGCGATCGTGTTGCGGGATCGAGCCTCGATCGCAGGCGCGGGACGGAGGCGCGGGAATATTACCTAGCGCTACTGTCAAGCCAGCATGCTAATGTCAAGCGAAGATTTCTTCACTTGTGCATTGTGTACAACGACATGGGTAGGCGATGATGAATACAGCAATGCGAGACGGGAACGTCAGCCTACGGGTCATGGCTCTTCGGCGAGGAGAGAAGTGGTGTCTTACACGACACCCAGCCGGGAATGCCAGGGGTGGCGTGCTCGGCTCGCAACATGCTCCACCACCGCGAGCCGGGCGCCGCCCTTGGCGTCCGGCTCGCACCCCATCGCACCCGCTACGCATCGTAGCGCCGCTCGGCCGTCTCGAGAGCACTCTTGGGAGTGATCCGCGATGCCGGTGAGCAGCCGCTCGGGCGAGCGGTCCGGCCGGCCCGCGCGGTCCGCCGCGAGCGATGATGGGGATGGCGGCGGCATCGAGCTGCTCGAGGAGGAGCGTCGGGGCCGATACTCGTCCTCCCTGCAGGCGGGTCTCGCGATCCTCACGTGCTTCAGCGCCCAGAAGCCGGTACTCGGCATCGCCAACCTCGCCGAGGAGCTCAATATGAGCCGCTCGACCACTCACCGCTATGCCTCCACACTGGTCGCGCTCGGATATCTCGAGCAGGACCACGCGCGCCGCTACCGCCTCGCTCCGCGGGTGGCGGATGTCGGCATGTCGGTGTTGGACTCGATGGCGCTGCGCGGGAAGTCTCGCGAACACCTGCGCGAGCTGCGCGAGCAGACAGGTCGCACGGCTTCGCTCGGCGTGCTCGACGGCGTCGAGGTCCGCTACGTCGATCGGTTGCGCGGCTGGCGGCGCGGCCAACACACTGTGGACCTCGACCTCGGAGTGGGGGCGCGCCTACCGGCGTACTGCACCGCGATGGGCAAGGTGCTACTGGCCAACCTGCCCGACCGTGAGCGCGAGCAGCGGATCGGCCAGCTGGAGCTCACCCGGCGTGGCCCGAGCACGATCACCACCAAGCGCGCGCTGCGCGCCGAGCTCGAGCGGGTTCGCGAGGAGGGCGTGGCGGTGGGCGACGAAGAGCTCAGCCCCGGGGTGCGCACGATCGCGGCCCCCGTGGTGGGCCCCGATGGGGAGGTGGTCGCGGCACTCGGTATCCCCGTTCCTGCGGACGCCTTCTCGGTGGAGGAGCTGCGCAAGGTGCTCGGCCCCCCGCTGATCGCCACCGCCAAGCGCATCTCCGCGACGCTGCGGGTCTGACCTCAACATCCCTCGCGTGGTGTATGTGTCTCTCACCGCTCCTTTTTGGGGGAGTGGGATAGCGCCCGGCCGAGCCGCTGGGCGATCCCTTCGAGCTCGACGAGGCTGAGCTCAGCCTTGAAGGCGAAAGGGATTGTCGCGACGTCGATGCCGGCGCGGCGCAGGCGGGCGATCTGGCTCTGCTGCGAGCTCGCGCGGCGGTGAACGGTATGTGCGGCGCGTACCGCGGAGCTCCTCACCGAGACGCCCGCTGCGGAGGTGCTCGGCGGCTTGCCGGTTCGTGCGGTCGGTGTGGCCCTCGCTCCGCTGGAGGACTTGCCGGCCTGTCCGTCTGATTCAAAGGTTGCTCCTCGGGGCGGCGCGCCGGTCCGCCCGTTCGGCGGTGCACCGACCGAAGCCGGGGGACACTTGCCTGCGGCAAGCATCCCCGTCTCTGTCAGCGCGGCGATCCGCTGCAGCTCAGCGCCCTGGAAGCGCCGCGGGAGTGCCCCGTTGACCAGCACCGCGTCGAGCTCGTGGCCCAGCTCGCGGCGCAACCCCGCGCGTAGCTCGAGGGTCTCGGTGACCGCCATCTCGGTGGCCTGCGTCACCGCCAGGTAGGCGGTACGTGCGGGGTCCTCCAGCAGCTCGCGCACCTGCGCTGCCTGGCGCGCGATCGGGCCGACCCGGGCGATCGTGGAGAAGGTCCGTGGCGAGCGCAGCATCGCCAGGGCGTGGCCGGTCGCGGGGGCGTCGAGAATCACGAGGTCATACTCCGCGGGTCCAGTGACTCCCGGACTGCGGCCCTGTGCGAGCTCCCACACCTTGACCATGCAGATCATCTCCCGCGCCCCAGGGGCCGCTGCGATGAGGTACTGAAAGCTTACGCTTGACGTGAGCACGCGTGCAGACACCCGTCCGCCGAGTGCTCTCAGCCATTCCGCGAGGACCCGATCGCGGTCGATCGACAACCCCCACAGCTGTCCCTCCTGCAGCTCCACGTCCGCCCCGTGGGCCGGATGCCCAGGGTACTCCAGCAGCGCCGCCAGGCGCCCCGCTGCACCTGCGCCCTGCTCGGTGTCCTCGCCGTTTACTTCCACCACGATCGTTCTCAACCCAGCGCGTGCTCCGAGCAGCCCCAGCGCGGCTGCCACCGTGGTCTTGCCCACGCCGCCCTTGCCGGTGACCACGATCAGCTTGTGCGCGAGCAGCGATTCCATCGCCCCATGATGACGCCGCTCGAGCTGGCGCTATTGAAACCCCATGCTCCGGGGATGTCACTGTGTCCCCGACCCATGATGAGGTGACTCATCCCGGCGCTATTGAACCCGCCGCATTCGACGAACCTCCACCCACGATGACGTCGCGCATCCCGGCGCTACTGAAGCAACTCGGGGTGGCGCCTACAATCCCGTGCGTGAGTACGCCCGCAGAGGACACGATCGAGGCGCAGCTCGTCTACGACGAGCGCGGCCTGCTGCCGTGCGTGGTGCAGGATTGGGATAGCGGAGAGGTGCTGATGCTCGCCTACATGAATGCGGAGGCCGTGCGCCGCACACGCGACACCGGAGAGCTCCACCTGTGGAGCCGCTCGCGCGGGGAGCTGTGGCACAAGGGGGCCACCAGCGGCAACACCCAGGCGGTGCGGGCGCTGCGGGTGGACTGCGATGGAGACACCCTGCTCGCGCTCGTCGAGCCCGCCGGTCCGGCCTGCCATACGGGGGAGCGCACGTGCTTTCACCGCGGGACACTCGAGCCGCCCGCGCCCCACGAGACGCTGCCGGCGCTGGAGCGTACCCTTGTGCAGCGCGCCCGCGAGCGTCCCGCGGGCTCCTACACCGTGGCGCTGCTCGAGGACCCCCCGCGCATCGGGGCGAAGGTGATGGAGGAGGCAGAGGAGGTCGCCCGCGCCGCACGGGAGGAGTCCGACGAGCGCGTGGCGGAAGAGGCCGCTGACGTGCTCTACCACCTGCTCGTGCTGCTCCACAGCCGTGGTCGCGCACTCGCTGACGCCGAGCGGGTGCTCGATGGCCGTCGCCGCTGAGCGTCCCACACTGGACGCGCCCGCCGCTGTGGAGCTCGCGATCGAGCCGACCCTCGATGCGGCGCGCGAGCTCGTCCGCGAGTACAACCTGATCCCCCTGCGCCACAGCTTCATCGCGGACTGCGAGACCCCCGTCTCCGCGTTCCTCAAGCTGCGCCGGCTCGCGCCCGGGGAGCCGGCCTTTCTCCTCGAGTCCGCCGAGCAGGGCCAGCGCATGGGGCGCTACTCGTTCCTCGGCATCCGCCCCCGCGCGGTGGTGCGCTGGTCGCTCGGGGACGAGGGCGATCCCTACGCGTACGCCGCCGCTGCGCTCGCCCCCTACAGGCAGGCGCCGCTACCCGAGCTGCCGCACTTCGCGGGGGGCGCAGTGGGCTTCTTCGGATATGACCTCGTGCGCGCAGTCGAGCCCCTGGGGGACCCAAATCCCGATCCCCTCGGACTGCCCGACATGGCGCTGATGCTCTCCGACGTGGTGGTGGTGTTCGACCACCTCAAGCACACGATCACCGTGCTCGCCCACGCGTACGTGGAGGGGGAGGACTTCGATCGCGCCTACGCGCAGGCGTGCGCCACGATCGCGCAGGTGCGCGCCGTGCTGGACGGCCCACTCCCCGATGCGACTCCTGGCCCACGGCCCAGCGTCGCCCGATCCCCAGTGTTCGAGCCCGAAATGGAGCGCTCGCAGTTCGAGGCGATGGTGGCGCGCATCGTCGAGTACGTGTATGCGGGGGACGCCTTCCAGGTCGTCCCCTCCCAGCGCTGGTCCGCGCCGATCGCGCAGGAGGCGTTCTCGGTCTACCGCGGCCTGCGCGCGGTCAACCCGAGCCCCTACATGTACTTCCTGGATTTCGGGGACTTCCAGGTCGCCGGGGCGAGCCCCGAGCCGCTGCTCACGGTGACCGGTCGCACGGTCTCCACCTGCCCGATCGCCGGGACCCGGCCGCGCGGCGCGAGCGCCGAGGAGGACCGCCGGATCGCGCAGGAGCTGCTGGCCGACGAGAAGGAGCGCGCGGAGCACGTGATGCTCGTGGACCTCGGGCGCAACGACCTCGGGCGCGTGTGCGAGTTCGGCAGCGTGGAGGTGCAGACGTTCATGGAGGTCGAGACCTACTCCCACGTGATGCACATCGTCTCCACCGTCAACGGACGCCTGCGCGAGGGGATCTCGCCGATGGACGCGCTGCGCTCGGTGCTGCCCGCCGGCACGCTCTCGGGCGCCCCCAAGGTGCGCGCGATGCAGATCATCGACGAGCTCGAGCCCATCAAGCGCGGTGGCTACGGCGGCGCGATCGGATACCTCTCCTACAGCGGTGATCTGGACACCTGCATCCACATTCGCACAGTCGTCATCAAGGACGCCCGCGCGTACGTACAGGCCGGCGGGGGCACCGTGGCCGACGCGAAGCCCGCGTACGAGTACGAGGAGTCCCTCGCCAAGGCCCGCGCCGTGATGCGCGCCGTCGAGCTGGCCGCGGCCCAGCCGCACTGGCCTTAGAGAGAGCCCTGACCTGGAGACCTGCCTGACAAGCTCGCCTGGAAGACCCTCGACCTGAAACCGAAGTGGGAGCCGAGAGAGGCTCGGAGCAACATGCGCGTACTGATGATCGACAACTACGACTCCTTTACCTACAACCTCGTGCAGTACCTCGGCGAGCTGGGGGCCGACGTGCGTACCGTGCGCAACGACCGCGCCACCGTGGAGGAGCTGCTGGGGGAGGAGTTCGAGCGCTGCGTGGTCTCCCCCGGCCCCTGTACCCCCAACGAGGCGGGGATCTCGCTGGAGGTCGTACGCAGGATGCCCGAAGCGGGAGTCCCCACGCTCGGCGTGTGCCTCGGCCACCAGGCGATGGCGCAGGCGTTCGGGGGGCGCGTGAGCCTCCATCCACCCGTGCACGGCAAGGCCACCACGATCACCCACGACGGCCGCACGATCTTCCACGGTCTCAGCACCCCGCTGACCGTGGGGCGCTACCACTCGCTCGTGGTGGACCCCGAGCTGCCCGCCTGCCTGGAGTCCTCCGCCCACGGCGACGGCGTGCTGATGGCCCTGCGCCACCGCGAGCTGCCCGCGGAGGGCGTGCAGTTCCACCCCGAGTCGGTGCTCACCGAAGAGGGCAAGCTCCTGTTGAAGAACTTTCTCGGCTGATGCCTAAGGGTCCGTCATGCAATATCTGGCGGTCCGGTGCGGCCGCTTCGCGGCGGTCTGCGCCACCCGCGATGCTCGCCGTGCTACCAGCACGGCTGCGCTCGCGTGCTGGCCGATCTTCGATCGGTCATCCCATCCCCGAATCGACCACCCCGATCCCACCATATATTCCATGACGAACCCAAACCCGATCCTCACCCGCGCGATCGACACGCTCGCCTCGCGCGAGGACCTCAGCGAGCAGCAGGCCGCGGAGGTGCTCGCTGAGATCATGCGCGGTGAGGTCTCCGAGACCCAGATCGCCGGCTTCCTGATCGCGCTGCGTACGAAGGGGGAGACCGTGCAGGAGCTCGCGGGGCTCGCGCGCACGATGCGCGAGCTAGCCGCCCACGTCCCGATCGCACGCGAGGACCTGCTCGACACCGCCGGCACCGGCGGGGGGCGGCGCACCTTCAACGTCTCCACCACCGCCGCCCTGATCGCCGCGGGCGCGGGCTGCGCGGTGGCCAAGCACGGCAACCGCTCCGCCACCGGACCCTCCGGGTCCGCCGACCTGCTGGAGGCCCTCGGCGCGCGCATCGACCTTGACCCGGAGGGCGTCGCGCGCTGCATCGAGGAGGCCGGCTTCGGCTTCATGTTCGCCCCCGCACACCACCGGGCCACCCGCTTCGTGATACCCGTACGGCGGGAGCTCGCGGTGCGCACGATCTTCAACCTCCTCGGTCCCCTCACCAACCCCGCCGGTGCGACCCGCCAGCTGATCGGGGTCTCCGATCCGCACTTCCTCGAGGTCATCGCCGGGGCGCTCGCGCTGCTCGGGGTGGCGCGCGCGCTGGTGGTCAGCGGCGAGGACGGGCTCGACGAGGTCTCGAGCTCTGCCCCCACCACGGTCATCGAGGTGGAAGGCCCCGACATCCGCCGCTACACGATCCGCCCCGAGGAGCTCGGGATCGCACCCGCCTCACCCTCTGACCCCGCGCTGCAGGGCGGCACCCCCGCCGAGAACGCCGCTGTCACCCGCGCCATCCTCGACGGGGAGGACCGCGTGGAGGAGGTGAGTGGGACCCGAACCGACCTCGCGCTCATCAACGCCGGTGCCGCCATCTACGCCGCCGGGGCGGTCGCCACACTCGCCGAGGGTGTCCACGCAGCCCGTGCCGCGCTCGCCGAGGGAGCCGCCGCGCGGGCGTTGGCGGGCTACGTGGAGGCCACCCTCCGCCACGCCCCCGCGGAGGCCGTCTCGTGAGCGCATCGATCCGGGGGGCTTTCGCCCGGTGGGCGGTTTCGAGTCGAATCTCGAGCATCGAGGGCAGCCCGTGACCGATTCCCGCGGCCCCGCCGTCGCTGCGGGCCTGCCCACCGTGCTCGAGCGCATTCTCGAGAGCACCCGTGAGGAGGTCGATCGGCGCAAGCGCGCGACCCCCCTGCAGGCACCATCGCGTGGACCAGGGAAAGGCCCACAGTCGCAGGGACTCGCATCCGGCGGGGGTCGCTTCCGCGATGCCATCACCCGCCCGGGGATCGCGGTGATCGCGGAGTTCAAGCGCCGCTCCCCCTCGGCCGGCCCGCTACGCGAGCGCCCCCAGCTGCGCGAGATCGTGGACGCCTATGTCCGGGGGGGCGCCGCGGCGCTCTCGATCCTCACCGAGGGGCCCCACTTCGCGGGCTCCCTCGACGACCTCCGCGAGGCCCGCGCCGCGTGCGAGCTGCCGATCCTGCGCAAGGATTTCATTATCGACCCCTACCAGTTGCACGAGGCCCGCCTCGCGGGGGCCGACGCGGTACTGCTGATCGTCGCCGCCCTCGAGCAGCCCACGCTCGAGTCGCTGTACCGCGAAGCCCGGGCGCTTGGGCTCGATGTGCTCGTCGAGGTCCACGACGCCGCCGAGCTGCACCGCGCCCGCGAGCTCGGGGCGCAGCTGATCGGGATCAACAACCGCGACCTGCGCGACTTCAGCGTCGACGTGCGCCGCACCCTCAGCCTGCTCGAGGAGATTCCCCAGGGGGTCGCGGTGGTCTCGGAGTCCGGGATCGCAACCTCCGCACAGCTGCGCGAGCTGCAGGTGCGGGGGGTGCAGGCCGTGCTCGTGGGGGAGACCCTGATGCGCTCCCCCGACCCCGCAATCGCACTGCAGGAGCTACGTAGATGAGCGTCCGCCCGCTCTCGACTCGCGCTCCCAGCGCGGTCCGAGCTGGTGTCGCCGCGAGGATCTGGGTGGCCACCGCTGCGCTGGGGGATCTGCGAGGATGAGCGTCCGGAGGCGGTTTCAGGTTTTAGAAACACCGGGGCTCTGCTTTAGATCGCCTTCATCGCCGTCGATCATCCTGTACTCACGATGAAGCGCATGTTCGCCATCCCATTCCTTTCCGCCCTGGTCGGGGGAGGAGTGGTGGTGGCGATCATCGCCGCCCTCGGCGGGCTCGGCGCCTCCAAGAAGACCGTCACCGTG
Source organism: uncultured Solirubrobacterales bacterium (assembly GCA_963747875.1). GTDB lineage: Bacteria > Actinomycetota > Thermoleophilia > Solirubrobacterales > Solirubrobacteraceae > Palsa-744. The sequence continues at coordinate 1,091,436 of CAVVGU010000001.1, read as the reverse complement.
ATCCAGTCCGCTCCCTTCACCACGTCGAGCGGCTCCACCAGCTCCACCAGCACCCCCGCGGCGCAGGGCGCCGGCAAGAGCGGGAACGGGCTGAGCGCCCACGAAATCTACGAGCGCACCGCCCCCAGCGTGGCGTACGTGACCTCCACGATCGTCCGCAAGAGCGAATCCCCCTTCGGCTTCGGGGAAACCGCCCAGCAGGGGATCGCCACGGGCTCCGGGTTCGTGATCAACTCCAACGGCACGATCCTCACCAACTGGCACGTCGTCGAGAACGCCGTGCGGGTCACCGTGAGCTTCGAACACGGCAAGACCGTCAACGCCCAGGTCATCGGCAAAGATCCCTCCCAGGATCTCGCGGTGCTGAAAATCCCGACCGAAGGTCTCACCCTGCACGCCCTCACCCTCGGCGACTCCGCTGCCGCGCAGGTCGGCGACCCGGTGCTCGCGATCGGCAACCCCTTCGGTCTCAGCCGCACCCTCACCACCGGGATCATCTCCGCCCTGCAGCGCAAGATCGAAGCCCCCAACGGCTTCACGATCGACAACGTCCTGCAGACCGACGCCCCCATCAACCCCGGCAACTCCGGCGGCCCGCTGCTCAACGCGGCAGGCGAAGTGATCGGGATCAACTCCCAGATCGAGACCGGCGGCGGTGGCAGCGACGGCAACGTGGGCATCGGCTTCGCGGTGCCGATCAACACCGCCAAGTCCGAGCTCCCCGAACTCGAGAAGGGCGGCACCGTCAGCGGCGCCTACCTCGGCGTGAGCACCCTCACCGTGGACGGCTCGCTCTCCGCGCTCAACCTCCCCGTCAAGGAAGGCGCACTGGTACAGAGCGTCGAAGCGAACACCCCCGCCGCCAAGGCGGGCATCCACGCGGGCAACCTCGAAGTCCAGATCAGCGGCTCCAAAGTGCTCGCCGGCGGGGACATCGTCGTCGGGGTGAACGGCAAGAAGATCGCGAGCTCCGAAGCACTCGCCTCGGTGATCGAGGCCAAGAAACCGGGCGACACAGTGACCATCGAACTGCTCCGCGCCAACGGCAGCGGGGGGTACTCCAAGAAGAACGTCACCGTCACCCTCACTCAGCGGCCCAACTCGCTGCCCAGCTCGAGCAAATCCGAAGAAGAACCCTAGTGGGGACCGGAGAGGAAGGCCAGGGCCTATCGTTGGGGGGGTGACTCCCCCCAACGTGAAGGTCTGCGGCCTCACCCGCCTCCAGGACGCCGAGCTCGCCGTCGAGCTCGGGGCGTGGGCGGTGGGCATGGTCTTCTACGAGCCCAGCCCCCGGCGCTGCTCGCCCGAGCAGGCACTGCGCATCACCACCGCCCTGCGTCGACGGGTCGAGCTGTGCGGGGTGTTCGTCAACGCCCCCCTCGAGGAGGTCGTCCAGCGCAGCGATGAGCTCGGGCTGACGCTCCTGCAGCTGCACGGCGACGAGGGTCCCGCCTACTGCGCCGAAGCGGGGCACCGCACCGGAGCGCGCGTGATCAAGGCCGCCCAGGTCTCCACGATCGGCGAGGTCCGCGACCTCGAGCGCTTCCACGTGGACTTCCACCTCCTCGACGCCCGCTCCTCCGTGCCCGCCAAGCGCGCGCTGCGGGGGGGCACCGGGGAGACCTTCGACTGGGGGCTGCTCGCTGCGCGGCGCTCCGCGGTGCCCCTGATACTCAGCGGCGGTCTTGGGCCCGAGAACGCCGCCGCGGCGTTCCGCGCCGCCGCCCAGTACGGGCACCGCGCGCGGCCCTTCGCCCTGGACACCGCCAGCGGCACCGAGGCCGCCCCCGGGCGCAAGGACCCCGAGCGCCTGCGCGCGTTCTTCGCCGCGGTCCAGGGTCTCACACCGGTGGAGCCAGCGCCGGTGGAGCCAGCACCGGTGGACCCCGCGCCGGTGGACCCCGCGCCGCAAAGCGCTCCCTCACCAGTTGCCGGGGTGGCCCCGGCGGTCCTGCCGTGAGCCGCGTCCCCCGGCCGCACCGCTGCCGCGCCAGGAGACCTGAGTTAGGAGAGACTCGCCCCTGTGACGGGCTACGAACGCCGCGCGGCCGCAGCCGCCAGGCGGAGGCCCATCCCAACCCCGACCCCCCGCGGTAACCTCGCGGGCGTGAGCACCATCGAGCACCGCTTCGGGCGCTACGGGGGGCAGTACGTCCCCGAGACGCTGATGCCCGCCCTCGTGGAGCTCGAGCAGGCCTGGATCGAGGCCCGCGCGGACCCCGGCTACCTCGCCGAGCTCGACGGGCTGTTGCGCGACTTCGGGGGGCGCCCCACCCCGCTCTACCGCGCGCGACGGCTCTCCGAGCGGTTGGGGCGGACCGTCTATCTCAAGCGCGAGGACCTCAACCACACCGGCTCGCACAAGCTCAACAACGCGCTCGGCCAGGCACTGCTCGCACAGCGCATGGGCAAGCGCCGCATCATCGCCGAGACCGGGGCCGGCCAGCACGGGGTCGCGACCGCCACCGTGTGCGCGCTCCTGGACCTCGAGTGCGTGATCTACATGGGCGAGGAGGACACCCGCCGCCAGCGCCCCAACGTGCAGCGCATGGAGCTGCTCGGGGCCACCGTCAACCCCGTGCGCGCCGGCGCGCGCACGCTCAAGGAGGCCACCTCCGCCGCGATCCGCGACTGGGTCACCAACGTCGCGCGCACCCACTACGTGATCGGCTCCGTCGTCGGCCCCGCGCCCTACCCCGCGCTCGTGCGCGATCTGCAGCGGCGCATCGGCGACGAGGCTCGCGCGCAACTGCTCGAGCGCGAGGGCCGCCTCCCCGCGCGGGTGATCGCGTGCGTCGGCGGGGGCTCCAACGCGCTCGGGATCTTCACCGCGTTCCTCGGCGACGAGGGCGTCGAGCTGATCGGCGTGGAGGCCGGGGGGGAGGGGATCGAGACCCCGCGCCACGGCGCCCCCCTCACCGTGGGAGGGCGCGCGGGGGTGCTCCACGGGGCGCTCTCCGCCGTGATGCAGGACGAGGAGGGCCAGATCATCGAGGCCCACTCCGTCTCCGCCGGCCTCGACTACCCCGGCACCGGCCCCCAGCACGCCCACCTGCGCGACTCCGGTCGCGCCCGCTACGTCGCCGTCGCCGACCGCGACGCGCTCGCCGCCTTCCGCGAGGTGGCACGCATGGAGGGGATCATCCCCGCCCTCGAGACCGCCCACGCCCTCGCCTGGACGCTCGCCCAGCCGGATGGCGAGCTCGACCTCGTGTGCCTCTCCGGGCGCGGGGACAAGGATCTCGCCGAGGTGCTCGCGCTGTCATGAGCGTCGAGGGGTCCGTGGGGATCGGAGATGGGGATGGTGCCTCCGCGCTAAAGCGCTCCGGCGGGGGGCGTTCGTTGCCTGAAGAGGGGGTTGGGCCCACGGATGCGGGGGGGCCCACGGAGGTGGGAGGAGGGTCCACGGAGGCGGAGGGGTCCGCAGAGGCGGAGGGGTTCACAGAGGCGCGGCCCACGGACCGCATCGCGGCCGCGTTCGCCGGTGCGGCACGCGCGGGACGGGCGGCCGCGCTAATGCCCTACCTGATGGGTGGCTACCCCACGCTCGCCGAGTCCACCCGCATCGGCGAAGCCTGCGTTCAGGCCGGCGCGGACATCCTCGAGCTCGGCGTCCCCTACTCCGACCCCCTCGCCGACGGGCCCGTGATCCACGAGGCCGGGACCCGCGCCCTCGCCGCCGGTGCCAGCCTCGGCGGGGTGCTGGAGGTCGCTCGCGCGCTCGCCCCCAGCGTCCCCGTGGTGTTGATGTGCTACGCCAACATGGTCCTCGCCGGGGGGGGTGGGGCTCCGATCGACGCGTTCCTCGAGCGGCTCGCCCGGACCGGCGCGAGCGGGCTGATCGTGCCCGACCTCCCGCTCGAGGAGGCCCCCGAGGTGCTCGCCGCCTGCGATGCCCGCGGGCTCGCGCTCGTGCCTCTGGTTGCGCCCACCACCCCGCCCGCGCGCCTCGCCCAGATCGGCGCCCGCGCGCGGGGGTTCCTGTACACCGTCTCCGTCGTCGGCACCACCGGCGAGCGCGACGCGCTGGCCGAGAGTTTTGCCGAGATCGTCGCCCACGCCAAGGCCGCCACCGCCGCGCCCGTCGCCCTCGGCTTCGGGATCAGCACACCCACCCACGCCCGCCAGGCCGCCGACGCCGGTGCCGACGGGGTGATCGTCGGCACCCGCCTCGTGCGCGCCGCCGCGGAGTCCGCCGATCCCGCCGCCGCCGTCGGCGCGCTCGTCGCCGAGCTGCGCGCCGGGCTCGAAGGGTAGCGCTGCACCCCGCCCCTGCGGCCGATAGGATGCGCAGGCAATGGGATTAGTTCTCGCCGTCACCGCAGGCCTGGTCGTGTGGATCGTGCTCTGGGCGCTGGGCGCCAAGGGCTTCGACGCGTTCATGCTCGCCGCCCTGATCATGCTCACCGGGGCCTGCCTGCGGATTCTCTCCGGATACCTGCCCGGCCGTCGCCGCAGCAGCAGCTGAGAGAGCCGCCGGTGCGCTTGCGCCCGCTGGCCCCGCCGCTGATCGTCCTCCTTGGGCTGGCCGCGCTGGTCGCCCTCAGCGGCTGCGCAGGGGTGGGGGTCTCCACCGCCGTCAACGTCCCCGGTCACGAGCTCACCATCTATTCGAGTCTCCCCCTCCAGGGGCCCGAGGCGGCCGACTCCCACCAGATCGTGAACGGCGAGAAGCTCGCCCTCGCCCAGGCCGGGGGGCGGGTGGGGCGCTACAAGATCGTCTACGCCTCACTGGACGACTCGAACACCACCACCGGGGAATGGTCCCCCGGGGTGACCGCCACCTACGCCCGCGTCGCCGCCCAGGACACCGGGGCGATCGCCTACCTCGGGGACCTCGACTCCGGGGCCACCGCGGTTTCGGTGCCGTGGATGAACGAGGCCGGCATCCTCCAGGTCAGCCCCGCGAGCCCCTACGTGGGCCTGACCTCCTCGCTCGATGCCGGGCAGGACGAGCCCGAACGCTTCTACCCCAGCGCGCAGCGCACCTTCGGACGCCTCATGCCCGGGGATCCCATACAGGCCGAGGCCCAGGTGCGCCTGATGCGATCGCTGCACGTCCGGCGCCTCTACGAGATCAACGACCTCGACTCCTTCGACATCCCCCTCGCCCGGATCGTCTCCGAAGATGCCAAGGGGGCCGGGATCGAAGTCGCGGGGGAAGATGAAATCGACACCACCGCCGGCACCGAATTCGCGAGCGAGGTCCACAAGGTCGCGGCAAGCGGCGCCCAGGCCGTCTTCTTCAGCGGCGTCCCCAACGCGGGCGCGGTCGCGCTGTGGCAACAGCTGCACGCCGGGGACCCCCACCTGCGGCTCCTGGGGTCGAGCACCCTCGCCGAGCCCTCCTTCGCGCAGCAGATCGCCGCGGCCTCCCACGTCTCCTACCTCGCCACGCCTCTCCTGCCCCTCGCGCTCTACCCGCCCGCCGCCCAGCCCGTGCTCGCGGGGTACCGCCAGCGCTTCCACGAAGCCCCCGGGGCCTACGCCCTGTATGGGTACGAGGCGATGAGCGTCGTGCTGCTCGCGATTCACCGCGCCGGACGTCACGGCGCCGACCGCCGCACCGTGATCGACAAGTTCTTCGCGATCCGCAACCGCGACTCCGTGCTCGGCACCTACTCCATGCAGCCCAACGGGGAAACCACCCTCTCCCGCTACGCCATCGACCGCCTCCACAAAGGGCGGCTCGTGTTCTACCGCGCGTTCGCGCTCCCACTCGTCAAGCCCGTGCCCACCGAAGCCACGCCCGCGGGCTGAGCCTCAGCTCAACGCTGAAGCGAGCGCCTCCGGCAGGTGGGGGTGCGTGGGGAGCCCGTGGAGCTGCGCAAACGCGCGTAGTCGAATTGCCGCGGCGTGTGTGGGCTTGCCGGCCTTGGTGGGCGGCGTCTACACGCCAGCAGAGTTACCAGGTCATCCGCCGAGCGCCACATCCAGCGCCTCCGGCAGGTGGGGGTGCGTGGGGAGCCAGTGGGGCTGCGCAACGGGCGTAGTCGAATTGCGGCGGCTTGTGTGGGCTTGCCGGCCTTGGTGGGCGGCGTCTACACGCCAGCAGAGTTACCAGGTCATCCGCCGAGCGCCACATCCAGCGCCTCCGGCAGGTGGGGGTAGCGGAAGCGGTAGCCCAGCACCAGGGCCTTCGCTGGCAGCACGCGCGCGCCCGTCGTCACGATCTCCGCCATCTCCCCGTAGAGCACCCGTAGCGCAAGGCCCGGCACGGGCAGCAGCGCGGGGCGGTGCAGCGTAGCCCCCAGGGCGTGGGACAGTTCTCGGTTGGTCACCGGCTCAGGTGCTGTCCCGTTCACGGGGCCCATCCAGCGCTCGTCATCCAGGGCCGCCCGGATGATCTCCACGAGATCCTCGAGGTGGATCCACGAGACGTACTGCCGGCCCCCCGCCACCGGGCCCCCGATCCCGAGGCGGAAGGGGGGCAGCATCTTCGCCAGCGCGCCCCCAGCGCGGTCGAGCACCACCCCCGTGCGCACCACCACCGAGCGCATCCCCAACTCCAGCACGCCGGCGGCCTCTGCCTCCCACGCCGCGCACACCTCCGCCAGGAAGCCGCTCCCCCGCGGTGCCTCCTCGTCCAGGGGCTCCTCCCCGCGGGCGCCGTAGTAGCCGATCGCCGAGGAGCTCACAAGTACCTTCGGCGCCCCACCCTCCTGTGAGGCACTTGCGAGTGGCTGCTCCCATGAGTCGCCCGTGGGTAAGTTTGCGCCACCCCCCGATCCACTCGCACGCAATCCCTCCACGAGATGGCGTGTGCCGAGCACCCGGCTCTCGGAGATCTCCCGCTTGGCGTGGGGGCTCCAGCGCTGCGCGACGTTTGCCCCCGCGAGGTGCACCACCGCGTCGCGCCCCCTCAGCGCCTCCGCGGGGGCCGGTTCCGCGAGGGGATCCCAGCCCACCGCCTGCACCCCCAGGCTGTTCCCCGCTGCGGCGGGATCGCGCGAGAGCACAGTCACCTCCACCCCCTCCGCCACGAGCTGCGCCACCAGCCTGCGCCCGATCAGCCCCGTCGCGCCGGTGAGCGTGACCCGCATCGCCTCACACGGCGGCGGGCGCGCCGGACGAACCGGGGATGTTGGCCGAACCGGGGATGCTGGCCGAGCCGGGGACGCTGGCCGAATCGGGGACGGCGGCGGAATCGGGGACGCTGGCCGAACCGGGGACGCTGGCCGAATCGGGGACCGATTGGGGAGACACTCGCTGCGCTCGCATCCCCAAATCGGCCAGCGCCCCAGGCACGTGTCTCCCGGCTTCGGTCGAGGTCTCGCTCTGAGCGAAGCCCACCTCCTGGCCCGCGAGCGCCGTGCCGCTTGAGCGCGCTTGCTCGGCGACCGCCGCGGCGACCGCCGGGGCCACATCGCGGTTGAAGACCGAGGGGATGATGTAGTCCTCGCGCAGCTCCTCCTCCGGGACGATCGCGGCGATCGCGCGCGCCGCAGCCATCTTCATCTCCTCCGTGATCTGGCTCGCGCGCACATCCAGCGCGCCCCGGAAGATCCCGGGGAAGCACAGCACGTTGTTGATCTGGTTCGGGTAGTCCGAGCGACCCGTCGCCATGATCCGCACATAGGGCGCGGCCTCCTCGGGGATCACCTCGGGGTTGGGGTTGGCCATCGCGAACACCATCGCGTCATCGTTCATGCGCGCGAGCGCCTCCGCGGGCAGCACCCGTGCCCCAGAGAGCCCGATCAGCAGATCCGCACCCTCGATCGCATCCGCCGGCGAGCCCGCGATGCACTCCGGATTGGTCACCTCCGCAAACCAGCGCTTGACCGGGTTCATCGAGCCGTCCAAGTAGTCAGCGCGGCGCACGTGCAGGGCGCCTTGGGAGTCGGCGCCGATGATGTTGCGCACCCCCGCCGCGCGCATGATCTTCGTCACCGCGATCCCCGCCGCGCCCAAGCCGATGATCAGCACGCGCAGGTCCTCCAGGCGCCGCTGCGTGAGCTTCACCGCGTTCAGCAGGGCCGCCATCACCACCACCGCCGTGCCGTGCTGGTCGTCGTGGAAGATCGGGATGTCGAGCTCCTGCTTGAGACGCTCCTCGATCTCAAAGCAGCGCGGCGCGGAGATGTCCTCCAGGTTGATCCCACCAAACGCCGGCGCGATCAGCTTCACGGTGCGCACGATCTCCTCGGGGTCCGTCGTCTCCAGGCAGATCGGGAAGGCATCGACGCCCGCGAACTCCTTGAACAGGCAGCACTTGCCCTCCATCACCGGCATCGCCGCCGCCGGGCCGATGTCGCCGAGGCCGAGGACCGCCGTGCCGTCGGAGACCACCGCCACCGTGTTGCGCTTGATCGTGTACTGGAACGCCTTCGCCGGGTCGTCCTTGATCGCGATGCAGACCCGCGCGACGCCTGGCGTGTAGGCCATCGAGAGGTCATCGCGCGTCTTCAGGGGATGCTTGTTGTGCTGCTCGATCTTGCCCCCCACGTGCAACAGGAACGTGCGATCGATCGTGTCGATCACCTCCACCCCCGCGAGCGCGGAGATCGCTGTGAGGATCTCTTCCCAGTGCTTGCGACTCGCCGCGTCCACCACCACGTCGCGTACGCTGCCCTCCGCGTCGACCTCCACCGGGTCCACCGCCACGACGATTCCGCCGGTCTCGCCGATCGCGCTCGTGACCGAGCCCAGCAGTGTGGTCTGGGCGTCGTCGAGCTTCACGCGGATCGTGAGGCGGTACTGGGCGCTGGGGGTAACGTTCACGGGCAGGGGCTCCTGGTTGGTCGAGGGGTTGCCATCTTATTGTGCACCGCCTGTCCCGGGGCAAGGCCCTAAAGTGCTCCCCCGTGGCGACCCGCGCAACAGCTCCCCCGGCACCCGTGGGTGAGACGGCGCGCAGGCTGTTCCTGATCGACGGCCCCAGCCTCGTCTACCGCGCGTTCTTCGCGCTCCCCGAGTCGATCGCCACCTCCACCGGGGTGCCCACCAACGCGATCTTCGGGTTCGCCTCGATGCTCGTCAAGATCGTCACCGAGTACGGGGTCTGCCCCACCGTGGTCGCCTGGGACGCCGGTACCTCGGGGCGCACCGAGCTGTTCCCCGAGTACAAGGCCCAACGCCGCTCCCGTCCCGATCTGCTCAAACAGCAGTGGCCCGCGATGGAACCGCTGGTGGAGGCGTTCGGGTACCGCAATGTGAAGGTAGAGGGCTACGAGGCCGACGACGTGATCGCCTCGCTCACCGAGCGCGCCCTGCGCGCCGAGCCGCCCGTGCCGGTGACGATCGTGACCGGAGACCGCGACGTCTTCCAGTTGATCGACGAGGGCGGGCTCGTCGAGGTCATGGCCACCTCGCGCGGCATCACCGACACCAAGCTCTACGACCACCAGGCGGTGCTCGACCGCTACGGCATTCCCCCCGCGCTGATCCCCGACTTCTACGGCCTCAAGGGGGACACCTCCGACAACATCCCCGGGGTCCCCGGGATCGGCGACAAGACCGCCTCCGAGCTGATCCAGCGCTACGGCGCGCTGGAGGACGTGCTCGCCCACATCACCGACATCAGCGGCGCCAAGCGCAAACAGAACCTCACCGAGCACGCTGAGAACGCCCGCGTCTCCAAGCGCTTGGCCACCGTGGATCGCGACGTCCCATTCGAGCTCGACCCCACCTCGGAGGCCGCGCGTGAGCCTGACCGCTCGCGCCTGCGCGAGGTCTTCCGCGAGTACGAGCTGCGCGACCCCCTGCGCCGCCTCGAGGAGGCCCTCGGCGAGGCCGAGCTCGAGGTCCCCGCCGGCCCCACCGAGGTGCGGCTCGCCGGCCGCGTGCGCGCGGGGACGCCCGCGGACATCCCCGCGCTCGCCGCCGGCTCGGAGACGCCGGAGCTCGGCATCGTCGTGCGTCCCCCCGAGACCCCCGAGGGCGTGCTGTTCGCGGAGGGCGCCGGGTGGCGTTTCGCGGCGGCCTGTGGTGAGGACGTGATCTACGGCGACTGCGAGGACCCCGAACAAGTGGCCGGCGCGTGCGGAGAGTTACCCGTGGTGGTGCACGACGCCAAGGCCCTCGGCCTCGTGCCCGCGGGTCTGGTGCACGACACGATGCTCGGGGCCTACCTGCTGGAGCCCGCGCGGCGTGGCTACCCCTTCGCGGAGCTCTGCGAGGAGCGCGGCCTCGGCAGCGACGTCGAGGACCCCGCCGCGCGCGACGCGCTGCTGGTGGGGGCGCTCGCCGCATGGCAGCGCGAGCAGATCGCAGAGCGCGGCCTCGAGGGGCTGATGCGCGACATCGAGCTCCCCCTCGTGGGGGTGCTGCGCGCGATGGAGCTCGCGGGGGTGCGCCTCAACGTGCCCCGTCTGCAGGCTGTTGCGGCGCGGGTACGCGATGAGATCGCCGAGCTCGAAGGGGAAATCTTCGCGCTCGCCGACGAGGAGTTTCTGATCGCCTCCCCCCAGCAGCTGGGGGAGATCCTGTTCGAGAAGCTCGGCCTCTCGCGCAAGCGGCGCGGGAAGATCGGCTACTCCACCGACGCCCGCGTGCTGCAGGCGATCCGCTCCGAGCACGTGATCGTGCCCCGCATCGAGCGCTGGCGCGAGCTCTCCACGCTGATCAAGACCTACTTCGACGTACTCCCCGCCCAGGCCGATGCGCGCTCGCGGATCCACACCACCTTCCTGCAGGCCGTCGCCCAGACCGGGCGGTTGTCGAGCACCAACCCCAACATGCAGAACGTCCCGATCCGCACCGCCCTCGGCCGCGAGATCCGCGGCTGCTTCGAGGCCGAGGAGGGCGCCCAGCTGATCTCCGCGGACTACTCCCAGATCGAGCTGCGCGTGCTCGCCCACGCCGCCGATGAGCCCGTGCTGAAGGAGATCTTCGCGAAAGGCGAAGACGTGCACACCGCCACCGCCTCCCAAGTCTTCGGGGTCGGGAGGAGGGGGGCCCCGAGAAAGTCGAGACGGGTATGCGCGCGAAGTCGAAGATGATCAACTACGGGATCGTCTACGGGCTCTCCGACTACGGCCTCGCCGACCGCCTCAACATCCCCCGCGAGGAGGCCAAGGAGTTCATCGACGCCTACCTCACCCGCTTCCCCCGCGTCGCCCAGTTCATGCAGGACACGATCGAGCGCGCCAAGGAGGAGGGTCACGTCACCACCCTCTGGGGCCGCCGCCGCCAGATCCCCGAGCTGCGCGCGCGCAACTACCAGGTGCGCTCCCTCGGCGAGCGCCTCGCCGTCAACACCGTCGTGCAGGGCACCGCCGCCGACATCATCAAGCTCGCGATGGTCCGCTGCCACGACGCGCTCGCCGCCGAGCAGCTCGCTACCCGCCAGATCCTCACGATCCACGACGAGCTGCTCTTCGAAGCCCCCCCCGCGGAGCTCCCCGCCGCGCGCGAGCTGATCGAGCGCGAGATGGTCGGGGTGTGGGATCTCGAGCCCCCCATGGCCGTCGACATCGGCGTGGGGCACAACTGGCTGGACGCGAAGTGAGCCCCAGGCCGGCATCGCGCCCGCGGCGTCGCTCTCCTGGGCCGCCCGCGGGCGCCCGACAGTTCGCCGAGTCTGCCCCGACGGGCGGAGCCGAGGACCGTCAGTGAGCCGCGCGCTGGCTGTGCTACTGACCGCCGGCGCCGGCGTCCTCGTGGGGATGCAGGCCCCCATCAACGCCCGCCTGGGGCGCTCCGTGGGCAGCCTCCAGGCGGCGAGCTTCTCCTTCATCGTCGGCACCGTCGCGCTCGTGACGATCGCCGCCTTCTCCCGGCAAGGTCTCGGAACACTCGGCAACGTCGTGCACGTTCCCTGGTGGGCCCTCATCGGTGGCCTCTTGGGAGCGACCTATGTGACCGTCGCGATCCTCACCGTGCGCACCCTCGGCGCCAGCGGCCTCACCGCGGCCGTCATCACCGGCCAGCTCACCGTCTCTGTCGCAATCGATCGCTTCGGCCTGCTCGGGATCGCCCGCCAGCCGATCGCGCTGCACCGCATCGTCGGGCTCGTGCTGCTCGTCGCGGGGGTTGCGCTGGTGGTGCGCCGGTGAGGTCGTCCCAGTCTCGCGACAGTACTGTGTCCACGCACGAAGCCCCAACGCGGGAGCGATGCGACGCGGAGGCTGGGGCAGCCCCGCGCTGGGCCTCTGCCTTGGCCCTACCCGCCGCTGCTCGGTCTGTCAGCATCCACTGAGATGTCGCGACTTCGATGGCTCGGCGTGGTGGTTGGAGCGGTCCTCCTGAGCGGGACGGCAACCGGGCTTGGCGCCGCGCGCAGCCGTCCGACGGCCGCGTCGATGTCGGCGTCGGCGTTCGATATCCACAAGGTCGACTGGGCCAACGTCACGCTCCCCGGCGCGGCTTGCGACGCCGCACGGCCGATTCGCCTGCACCACGGCAGCGCTTTCATCACGCCGATCCCTCGCCGGTGGTCGCAGTACTCCTTCGCCGGCAGGCGCGGTATTACCGTCGACAGCGGTCGGGATGCCGTTGTCTTTGGGGGTCTCGGGGGCGGCGGGGACGATGACGCGGCCCTCAACGTGAGCTGCAACAACGGCGGCGGCACAGCCGACGGCGCACTGCTCTACTCGTGGGTCATCTTCAGCGGTCGCAGCGGCAGGCTGTCGGTGGTCGGTGTCATCACGCCCCAGGTGCAGCCGCCCGAATTGCTGCCCACGCTGCTCACGATCGCACCTGCGCCCGGACAGATCACTGCACACGAAGCCTTCTACGGGCCCGACGACGCGACCTGCTGCGCGAGCGGTCGCGCAACGACGATCTGGACCTATGCGCACGGAGCGCTGCACCCCGGTGTGCCCGTGATCACGAAGCATCCCAGTACCTCGCCGGCGTAAGGGTTCCTCGCGATTGGGTCGAGCGGCAGGGCACGGGCGCGCTATCTGCGCCTCTCAACGCACCGTGGCATAAGCATCCGCAAGCAGGCGCACGCCCTGCTCGAGCGCGGGCTCGGAGAGGTTGCCGTAGCCGAGCAGTAGGCCGGGCGGGCCGCCCGGGGTGAAGCGGTGCCAGGAGAGCCCCTCCATGCCCACTCCGCGCTCCGCGGCCGCCTTCAGCAGCACGGACTCGTCGATCTCCTCCGGGAGGAGTACCAACTCGAAGAGGCCCGCCGCCGCGCCGCTCGCGACCCCTTGGGGCAGCCACCGGGCGAGCGCGCGGAGCAGAGCCTCACGGCGACGCTCGTAGTGCGCGCGCATCCTCCGCACGTGCCGGTCGAGCTCGCCGCGAGCGATGAAGTCGCGCAGCGCGAGCTGGCCCACCACCTCCGAGCCGCCGTCCTCAACCGCCTTCGCGGCGGACAGCTCCCACGCCAGCCACGAGGGCATCAGCGTCCAGCCGAGGCGCATCCCCGGCGCGAGACGCTTGCTGGCGGAGCCGATGTAGAGCACCCGCTCGGGAGCGAGCCCCTGCAGCGCCCCCACCGCGACGCGGTCATAGCGGAACTCGGCGTCGAAGTCATCCTCGACGATCAGTCGCTCTTCGCTCTCCGCCCACTCGACCAGCTGCGCGCGGCGGGCCGGGCTGAGCACGACCCCGGTGGGGAATTGATGCGCGGGGGTCACCACCACCACGGCGGCATCGCTGCGGACGAGCTCCCCCACCTGCAATCCCTCGCCGTCAACGGGGATCGGCAGCACCCCGAGGCCCGACTGTTCGGCGATCAGCCTGTGCACGTGCCAGCCCGGATCCTCCAATGCCACCGCTTCCACACCGTGACCGCGTAACACCCGACAGGCAAGCGAGAAGCTCTGCATGAAGCCCGTGCAGATCATCATGTGCTCCGGGTCCGCCGCAGCGCCACGCACGCGGCCGAGGTAGTCCGCCAGCGCTTCACGCAGCCCCGGGAGCCCCCGCGGATCGCCATAGCCCAACGCGTCCAGTGGCGACTCGCGCAGGGCCGCGCGCAGCGAGCGCAGCCAGCGGTCGCGCGGAAAGCCCGCGAGGTCGGGCAGCCCCGGATGGAAGTGGTAGGGGAAGCTCGGCAGCAACGAGCGCGCGGGTGCGCGCAGGGTTGAGGCCCGCACCGCGGTGCTCACCTGCACGGGCGCACCCTGGCGCATCGTCAGGTAGCCCTCCGCCGCGAGCTGGCCGTAGGCCTCGATCACCACGCCGCGGGAGATCTCGAGCTCAGCGGCCAGCCCCCGCGTGGAGGGCATGCTCATGCCGGCCGGCAGGCGACCCGCGCGAATCCCCGCGCGGATCGAGCGCTCGAGCTGCTCGTGGAGCGAGAGCTCGCCCGCACGGTCGAGCTCGATGAGCAACTCCGGTCCGTGCTGGGCGGTCTGCGATCGATCCGGTGCGCGAGCCCCGGCTTCGTGCCGGCCGAGCGGCGATCCGTCGGGCTCGTGCCGGCCGAGCGTCGATCCGTCGGGCTCGTGCCGGCCGAGCGGCGATCCGTCGGGCTCGTGCCGGCCGAGCGTCGACCGACCGGGCCCCGCTACTGGTCCTGTTCCGCGCGTCACAACTGGAACTGTACCGCGAGCCAGTTGGGGGCTACTGTGGCGGTCACATACTCGATCTTGGAGGACCACCATGAGCCAGATCACCGTTGTGGGAGGCGGACTCGCCGGGCTGACAGCCGCGATCGCATGCGCCGAAGGCGGCGCAAAGGTGCGCCTGCTGGAGGCTCACGACGCTCTGGGCGGGCGGGCGCGCAGCGCAGAGGGGCCCTACAAAGCAAACCTCGGCCCCCACGCCCTCTATACCGACGGCCCTCTCTGGCGTTGGCTCGGAGAGCGCAACCTGCATCCGGCGCACGTCAGGCCGCCGCTCGGCGGCGCGCGGTTCCGCCGCGAAGGTAGCGTGCAGCGCACCCCGCCGCTCGGCGCGATTCCCGCGATCCTGCGCCTGCGCGGCCGTCAGGCCCCGGTCGAGCGCGACTTCCGCAGCTGGGCCACGGCTCACACCGATGAGCGCACCGCCGCGATGCTCTCCTGCGCGGCTGGCGTCTACACCTTCTACCACGACCCCGGCGAGCTCTCCGCGGCGTTCGTGTGGGAGCGCACCGTGCGCCTATTCCTCTCCACGCCCCCACCCAACACCGTGGTCCGTTACGCGCGCGGTGGCTGGAGTGGAGTCGTGGCGCCCCTCGAGCGCCGCCTGCGCGAGTTGGGCGTCGAGGTGCAGACCGGCCACCGCGTCGAGGCCTTGCCCGAGCCGCCCGTGATCCTCGCCACCGAGCTCCACCAGGCCAGCGAGTTGCTCGGTGGCGAGCAGCTGAGCGGCTGCAGCGGGCGGACGGTGTGCCTCGACGTGGGCCTCGCGCGCCGCCGCGGCGATCCCTGGATCGTCTCCGATCTCGACGAGTCGGGCTGGATCGGGCGCTACTCCACATCGGACCCCGACATCGCCCCCGCCGGCCACGAGCTGATCCAGACGCAGATGCCGATCCGCCCTGGGGAGAGCACCGAGGCGGCGGGCGCGCGCCTCGAGCGGCTGATCGACCAGTCGTTCACCGACTGGCGCGCGCGCGAGACCTGGCGCCGGCGCCAGGTCATGGACGCCCGCTCCGGCGCGCTCGACCTGCCCGGCAGCACCTGGCAGGACCGCCCCGCCGTAGACCGTGGCGACGGCGTCTTCCTCGCCGGCGACATGGTTGCCGCCCCCGGCCTGCTCGCCGAGGTCTCCTGGGCCAGTGGCCTCGAGGCCAGCCGGCTCGCGCTGCGGGCGCTCGAGGCCGTGCGTCCCCAGTTGCGACGCGTCGCGTGACAGCGGCCCGCCCCTCCGCGCACCCGCGGCCCGGGCGCAGGCTGCCGGCGGCGGTCTTCAACGCACGCATCACCGCCCGCCTGACGCCGCGGGGGGCGAGGGAGATCGTCGCTGCACCACGCAGCGGCTCGATCGCCGAGGTACGCGACTGCAAGCGCTCGCTGCTGGTCACCTATCGCCGCGACGGAACGCCCGTGCCCACGCCCGTGTGGGCGGCGGAGGTGGACGGCCGTCTCTACGTGCGCACCGACCGCACCGCCGGCAAGGTGAAGCGACTGCGCAACAACCCGCGCCTGCTCGTGGCCCCCTGCACGGTGCGCGGCAAGCCGCTCGGCGCCCCGCTGGAGGCGACCGCCAGGATGCTCCCGGCGGAGGAGGAGCCGCTGGCCGAGCGCACGCTCGCTGCTCGCTACGGACTCGGACGAGCGATCTTCGAGTGGGCGATGGACGCGCTGCGCGTGGACATGGGCTACCTTGAGATCACGCCTGGACGGTGGGAGAACCATTGTCCTCTGGCCTGAAAGCGGACCCCGTCGCTGCCAAAGCCGGTTGCTGATGACCAGGCGTCTCAAAGGGCGTCAAGCGTGTTTGTCGGGGGACCTGAGCGCGCTACGATCCGACTATGACAATCAGCGTCGGCATGAGTGAGGCTAGGACGACTTTCTCGCGGCTCGTTAACGCAGCGCAGGCTGGCGAGGAGGTCGTGATCACGCGCCGAGGCCAGCCGGTTGTGAAGCTGAAGCCGGTGCCGCCGGCAGGGGCCCCGCGTCAGTCTTGATGGATCGCTCAAAGGCCAAATCAAGATGGCGGAGGACTTCGACGAGCTGCCGAAGGACATCCTGAAAGTCTTCGAGGGCGATGATCCTCTGTCAGCTAGAAGCGCACGTGCGATCCCTCGCCAGTCGCCACCGGATTGAGCTAACCGACCCCATCCCGGACCCCCTTGTGGGGTCCTAATCAAAAAATCTCTACTCCGACGTGCGCACCTCAGGCAGTGGCTGCGGCCGCTGCGCGCCGGCCGGGGACGGGGCGCCCCCTGCTCGGCCCGACGAACGAGGGTGGGGCGATCCGCATGTAGTGCTCGAAGGCCCACGCACACACCGCTGGCTGCTCCATCCCGCGCACGATCGCGGTGACGGCGCGGCTGGGGGTCATGCGCCCGATCGCGCGCTGGGTGAAGAGCAGCGAGCTGAACTTCCAGGCGTGGGCGTCCGAGAACGCTCCATAACGCCTCAGCGCCTGCTCGCGGGTGCTCGTGCCGGCGAGCACCGCGCGCAGCTCGCGCCCACAGGCCAGGCCGAAGTAGAGCGCCGTGCGGATCCCCTCGGCCGTGAGCGGCAGGCAGTGCCCCGCGGAGTCCCCCACGAAGAACACCCCGTCCTCCACCGCGGGGCGCAGCTGGTGGGGGATCCAGTTGCCCTGGTAGCCGCTCTCGCCGAGGCCGAGCTCGCGGGCGAGGCGCACCGTGGGCTCCCTGACGTGGTGGGCGGGCCAGAACGAGCCCACCCCCACGCGCACCTCATCGCGGGCGGGGAAGCTCCACGAGTAGCCCGAGCGGATGTAGCTGGGATCGATCCACAGCTCCATCCGCTCGCCCGTGCCCTGGGGATGGACCTCCAGGCCGCGCGAGAGGCGCGCGTTCGGCGGCTGGATCGCGGAGCCGTTGGAGAGCACCCGGCGCCAGCCGAGCGCGTCGACGATCAGCGGGGCGCGCAACTCCCCGCGGTCGGTGTATACGACGAAGCCCTCGCGGCGCTCCACCTTGGCGGTCTCGAACTCGATCTCGTGGCCACCCGTCGAGCGGTCGATCCCGCCGCCGATGCCCGCTCCGTCGATCCCAACTCCGCCGACCTCCCCGCGGTGGTGGTGGTGGGCCTGCTCCCACAGCAGAGCGCACAGCTCGGGGTAGTCGAAAGTCGAAAACGTCCACGGCAGCCTCCACCGCGCGCTCCGCCAGGGGGTGTGGACGATGAGCTCGTCGAAGGTCTGGCGCAGCGAGGCCCCGAGGCCAAGGGCGTCCAGCCAGGTGGTGGGGATGCCACAGGCGGAGGTCTGGCGCTCGCCGATCTCGTAGCGATCGATCACCAGTATTCGCGCGCCCGATCCCGCGAGCTCCCGCGCGATCGCGAGCCCCGCGAAGCTTGCCCCACAGATCAGCACGTCGCAGTCGCGCTCCAGGCGGGTGCGGTCGGCTCCGCGCTTGGTCGCTCGCACAGGCATGGCCCCGGATGATACGAGCGCCGCGGGGCCCGCGGGGGTCTCGAGTGGATGGGGCACTCATATGTCCAGCGCGCTGCGCTAGGCTTCGACCGGTGCAAGCGCTAGTCGAGAAACCCGAAGCCCGCGTGGTCGAGGGATCAAACGGACTTCTACTGGAAGTCGAAGGACAGATCGTCCCCAATTACGACGCGACCATGCAGCCCTTCGAGGAGGGCGAGGTGGTCACGGGTAAGGTCGTGCGGATCGACAAGGACGAGGTCCTCGTCGACATCGGCTACAAGTCGGAGGGGGTGATCCCCTCGGCGGAGCTCTCGATCCGCAAGTCCGTCGATCCCCGCGAGGAGGTGGAGCTCGGCGAGGAGGTCGACGCGATCGTCCTCACCAAGGAGGATCAGGACGGCCGCCTGATCATGTCCAAGAAGCGCGCCCGCTTCGAGAAGGCTTGGCGGCGCATCGAGGCCGCCGCGGAGTCCGGGCAGCCGGTGGAGGGCACCGTGATCGAGGTCGTCAAGGGCGGCCTGATCATCGACCTCGGCGTGCGCGGCTTCCTGCCCGCCTCGCTGGTGGACATCCGCCGAGTCCCCAACCTGGACGAATACATGGGGACGAAGATCGAGACCAAGGTGATCGAGCTCAACCGCTCGCGCAACAACGTGGTGCTCTCGCGCCGCGCCGTGCTGGAGGAGGAGCGCAAGGAGGTCCGCCAGCAGATCCTCGATCGCCTCCAGCCGGGCCTCGTGGTGGAGGGGCAGATCTCGAACATCGTGGACTTCGGGGCGTTCGTGGACCTCGACGGGATCGACGGTCTGATCCACATCTCAGAGCTTCTCGTGGTCGCACGTGAACCACCCCAGTGAGATCCTCAACATCGGTGACACCGTGCAGGTGAAGGTGCTCGACATCGACCGCGACCGCCAGCGGATCTCGCTGGGACTCAAGCAGACCCAGGAGGATCCGTGGCAACGGATCGTGGACACCTACAACATCGGCGATGAGCTGGAGGGCACGGTCACAAAGGTGGTCACCTTCGGCGCGTTCGTGGAGATCCTCGACGGAGTCGAGGGCCTGGTGCACATCTCCGAGCTGGCGGCCCACCACGTGGAAAGCCCCCGCGAGGTGGTCCACCCGGGCGATGAGATCCGCGTGAAGATCCTCGAGATCGACTCCGAGCGCCGGCGCCTGTCGCTCTCGGCCAAGCGTGTGGAGGGCCAGATCCTCCCGCTGCCCCGCG
This sequence comes from uncultured Solirubrobacterales bacterium, assembly GCA_963747875.1. Taxonomy (GTDB): domain Bacteria; phylum Actinomycetota; class Thermoleophilia; order Solirubrobacterales; family Solirubrobacteraceae; genus Palsa-744. The sequence goes on along the minus strand of CAVVGU010000001.1, from coordinate 1,072,313 downwards.
CCGCGGATGCAGCCGCGCCGCCCGCCCCTGAGGGAGCGCTGGAGGCGGTTGCCCCCGAGGCCGGCGCTGTGGCTGAGGCAGTCGCTCCGGTTGCCGTTGAGGAGCAGCCCCAGGCTGGGGCAGTGGCGCCCGCTGTTGCTGGGGAGCCCCAGGTTGAGACGCCGGCTCCGCTTGCTGTTGAGGAGCAGCCCCAGGTTCAGGTGGCGGCGCCCCCCAGCGCAGTGGCCGTGGCTCCCGCCGAGGTGGCTGAGGCAGCGGCCCCGGTTGAGGCGTCGTCCCCTCCCGCTGAGGCCCCAGCTCCCTCTGAGGCCGTAGCGGCGGCTCCCGCCGAGGCAGCAGCTTCCGCTGAGGCCGCGGCTCTCGCTCCCGCTGAGGCAGCAGCTCCAGCTGAGGCCGTGACGGCGGCTCCCACTGAGGCGCCAGCTTCCGCTGAGGCCGCGGCTCCCGCTGAGGTGGCGGAGCCGGCGGAGACGGAGACGGCCGATCCGGAGCCCGACGCGGTGGCGGTAACGGCCGCGGAGGGGGAGCCGGAGCCGGCTACTGAAGCCCCGGCGCCGACGCCGGATGGGGTGCCCCACTCCGCCCCAGATCCGGCCCTCGCGTCGGAGCCCTCAGAGGACTGAGCGACCGGCGCCGAGCCGTGCGGTCGCAGGGGCCCCGCGCCGGGACCGAGCCGGGGGTGCCCCTCATTGGGCTGACGGGGGGGATGGGCGCGGGCAAGTCGACGGCGCTGGCCGCACTGGAGCGGCTGGGGGCGGCGGTGCTCTCGACGGACGCGGTGGTGCACGAGCTATACGCGGGGGATGGGCGTCTGCGCGACGCAGTGGTGGAGCGGTGGGGTGCGGAGGTTGCGCCGGGGGGGGTGGTGGATCGCGGGGCGATCGCCCGGCGCGCGTTCGCGCAGGAGGAGGAGCGGCGCTGGTTGGAGGGCCTGTTGTGGCCGCTGGTGGGGGAGCGGGTGTGGGAGTGGATCACACACACGCGCGCGCAGCGGCCGGCGCCGAGGGCGGCGGTGGTGGAGGTGCCGATGCTGTTCGAGGCGGGGATGGGAGAGCTCTACGACGCGACGATCGCGGTGGTGGCGCAGGAGGAGCTGCGTCGCGAGCGGGCGGCGGGACGGGGCCACGAGCTGCAGGCGCAGCGCACCGCGCGCCAGCTCCCCCAGGAGGAGAAGGCGCGACGCGCTACGTTCACGGTGCGCAACGATGGCACCGTGGAGGAGTTGGAGATGAAGCTGTCGGGGGTACTTGAGAAGCTGAGAGGATGAGCAGCCCGGTTATCGGATGAGCAGCCCGGTCTTCGCCAGAGTGGACACACGCGTGCACCGCCCGCGGGGCGGGCGGGGACGGACGCTGCGGACGTTGGTGGGCCTGGCGGTGGCGGTGGGGGTGATCGCGCTGATCGCGGTGCGCCTGGAGCATGCGGTGCACGAACTCGCGCTGCCGCTGCAGGACGCGAGCGTGATCCGTGAGCAGGCGGCGGAAAAGCACCTGGACCCCGCGCTGATCGCGGGGGTGATCTACGCGGAGACGAAGTTCGACCCGCGCCCCTCCTCGGCGGGGGCGCAGGGATTGATGCAGATCCTGCCGAGCACGGCGGAATACCTGGCGCACCTCTCGGGCGGGGTGAGCTTCAAGGCGGGCGACCTGGCGACCCCGGCGATCAACATCGCGTATGGGAGCTACTACCTGCGCTACCTCCTGAACCACTACGAAGGCGACGAAATGCTGGCCGTGGCGGCATACAACGCGGGCATGACGAACGTCGACGAATGGGTTGCAAACGCGCGGGCACAGGGTAGGGATCTGACCGTGGGGGCGATCCCGTTCCCGGAGACGAGGGAATACGTGCGCCGGGTGCTGAGCGCGGAGGGGGACTACCGGGCCACTTACCCCCGGCAGCTGGGGCTTCGCTAGCGTAGACCAATGCCCCCGTTCCGTCTCGACTCAGTCTTCACGCCGACCGCCGACCAGCCCAAGGCGATCGCGGCGCTGGCGGAAGGCGTCGAGCAGGGCGAGCGCTTCCAGACACTGTTGGGGGCGACGGGGACGGGCAAGACGATGACGATGGCGGGCGTGATCGAGGCTGTGCAGCGCCCGGCGCTCGTGATCGCACACAACAAGACGCTGGCTGCGCAGCTGTGCAACGAGTTCCGCACGTTCTTCCCGGAGAACGCGGTGGAGTACTTCGTCTCCTACTACGACTACTACCAGCCCGAGGCGTACGTTCCGAGCAGGGACCTGTACATCGAGAAGGACTCTGCGATCAACCAGGAGGTGGACCGCCTGCGCCACGCGGCGACGGCGGCGGTGTTCGCGCGCAGGGACGTCATCGTGGTGGCATCGGTCTCCTGCATCTACGGGTTGGGCTCCCCGGAGGTGTACGAGATGAACATGCAGATCCTGCGCCGCGGCGAGGAGATCGACCGCGACGCGCTGCTGCGCAAACTGGTCTCGATCCAGTACACCCGCAACGACTCGGTGCTCGCGCGAGGCACCTTCCGGGTGCGAGGGGAGACGCTCGAGATCTTCCCCGCGTACGCGGAGACTGCGTACCGGGCGACGCTGTTCGGCGATGAGGTGGAGCGCCTGCAGCACTTCGACCCGCTCACCGGGGAGCTGATCGAGGAGGACATGGAGCACGTGGCGATCTGGCCCGCGACCCACTACAACGTGCGCGAGGGCATGATCGAGGGCGCGGTGGCGGAGATCGGGCGCGAGCTGAACGAGCGCTGCGGGCAGCTCGAGTCCGAAGGCAAGCTGCTGGAGAGCCACCGCCTGCGCCAGCGCACGCAGTACGACATGGAGATGCTGCGCGAGATGGGCTTCTGCTCGGGGATCGAGAATTACTCGCGGATCCTCGACGGGCGGGGTCCAGGTGACAGGCCGTACTGCCTGATCGACTACTTCCCCAAGGACTTCGTGTGCTTTATCGACGAGTCCCACCAGACCGTGCCCCAGCTGGGGGGGATGTACGAGGGGGATCGCTCGCGCAAGCAGACGCTGGTGGACTATGGGTTCCGCCTCCCCAGCGCGATGGACAACCGCCCGCAGCGCTTCGAGGAGTACCTCTCGATCACCCCCCAACTGCTGTTCGTCTCCGCGACCCCGGGGGAGTTCGAGCGCACCCGCTCGGGGCGCATCGTGGAGCAGATCGTGCGCCCCACTGGGATCGTGGACCCCGAGGTGCAGGTGCGCGCCACGCGCAACCAGATCGACGACTTGATGAACGAGACCCGCGCGCGGGTCGATCGTCAGGAGCGGGTGCTGGTGACGACGCTCACCAAGAAGATGAGCGAGGACCTCACCCAGTACCTCTTGGAGATGGGCTTCCGGGTGCGCTACCTGCACTCGGAGATCGACACCCTGGAGCGCATCCAGATCATCCGCGACCTGCGCCTCGGGGAGTACGACGTGCTCGTGGGGGTCAACCTGCTGCGCGAGGGCCTCGACCTCCCCGAGGTCTCCCTGGTGGCGATCCTCGACGCCGACAAGGAGGGCTTCCTGCGCGGGGAGACCTCGCTGATCCAGACGATCGGCCGCGCGGCGCGCAACGTGAACGGGGTGGTGCTGATGTACGCCGACAAGGAGACCAAGGCGATGCGCGCGGCGATCGAGGAGACCGACCGCCGCCGGGAAATCCAGGTGGCGTACAACGAGCAGCACGGGATCACCGCGGCGTCGATCGTGAAGGGGGTCTCGGACATCGCGGAGTTCCTGCAGGGGGAGTCGAAGGTCCCGAAGGGCCGCCGACGCCGACGCACCGAGGCACGCGGGCGGGGGAAGGCGAAGGAGATGCCGACACACGAGCTGGAGCGCCTCGCGGTGGAGCTCGAGGAGGAGATGATCGCGGCGGCGGAGGAGCTGCGCTTCGAGTACGCCGCGCAGCTGCGCGACGAGATTCGCGAGCTGCGCCGAGACCTTCGCGAGGCACAGGAGTTGGAAGCGCCGGCGGGGTCTGCCGGGGAGGGGTCTGCCGAGGAAGCCGCCGGAAACGGGGCCACCCTGGAGAGGGCCTCCGTGGAAGAGGCCCCCGCGAAGGAGGGCTCGACGCGGGAGGCGGAGGCTCCCGCAGAGGAGATGGCGTAGGCTTCGCGCACCGTGGAGTTGAACCGGCAGAGCATCGAACGGAGCGACTTCCCGATGGCACGGCGGGGGTACGACCCCGCGGCGGTGAACGCCCACCTGCGTGCACTGGCGGCCGAGGTGGAGGCGCTAGTGCAACGCGCAGCGAGCGCCGGTGCACCCGCGCTGGGCCCGGCGGCGGCCACCCAGGTGCAGGGCATCCTCGACGCAGCCCAGGCAACCGCGACGGAGATCGAGCGCGATGCGCGCAGCGACGCGCAGGGCATCCGCGAGGAGGCCGCCCAGGACGCCGAGCGCGCGCGGGCACACGTGGAGACCCTCGCGCAGACCACCGCCGCACTGCGCGCGCGCGTGGAGACACTGGACGGTGAGGTCAACGCTCTGGCTCTGAGCTTGCGGACCGCCGGGGGAGGGCCGGCGGCCACCACGACTCCCGTGACGGTCCCCACCACGCCCGGGGCGGCCACGGTACCGTTGGCTGGCGCTTCCGCGGCGCCCGCTTCGACCTCCTCGCCGACGGCTCCGGCGTTGTCCGCCCAGCCCGCTTCGAGCTCATCGCCGACGGCTCCGGCGTTGTCCGCCCAGCCCGCTTCGAGCTCCCCGCCGACGGCTCCGGCGATACCCGCCCAGCCCGTTCACGCACCTGTACAGCAGACTCTGGCTCCCGCGCAGCCCGTTCAGGCGTCTGCACAGCAGGCTCCCGCTCGGCCGGCTCCGGCTCCTGCGCAGCCGGCACCGGCTCCTGCGCAGCCGGCACCGGCTCCTGCGCAGCCATCCTCGGCAGGCGCGCGCGGCGGGAGCGATCTCGACGGGGCGCGCCTGGTGGTGCTCAACATGGCCCTCAGCGGAGAGTCGCGTGAGCAGGCCGACCGTTATCTGGCAGAGAACTTCGAGCTCGCGGACCCGCAGAGGCTGCTCGACGAGGTCTACGCCGCGGTCGGCGGGTAAGGCTCGTCTGCCGAAGTCGCTGCTTGGGCTGGGCACCCAGGCTCGCTCTCCCAGGGAGCGCCGATCGGCGCTTTGTTTCCGAGCGAGGAACTGGGCAAACACTGATCAAATGGCCGCTCGCGCTGCGGCACAGCGCGGTAGCCACACGACGGCGTCCCATCCATCTACAATGCGCGAGCACCAAGTCACGCGCCTGTAGCTCAGTGGTCAACGGCAACCTACGGGGTGCCAAAGAGCAGCGGCCTTTCAAGCCGCAGGTCGAGGGTTCGATTCCCTCCAGGCGCACTACAGGAAGGCCCTGCAAACGCGGGGCTTTTTTGTTGCTGGAGGGCTATGGGGTAGACGTCGGGAGCGTTGGGTGTAACAGGGACGTAACGCAGATGGCCCTGAGCTGCTGCCGAGGATCTACGCCGCTTGGCTCTCTCCAGGCCAGACCCCGGTGCGGAGGCGCTCGTAAAGCGTGTCTGGTGCGAGGTCTGCGCCGCCGGGCCAGCACACGGTTCCCGTCTCGGGGTCGACGCTGACCTCGGCAAAGCCTTCGGGGGTCCTGGCGCGCTCGAACACTGGGCCGCGCATACGGTCCAGCACATAGACCTCGCCGGTCACGCCATCGGCGAAGGTGAGCCGCAAAGCACCGTGCCGCAGAACGGTCGCATGGGTTATATCTGGGGTAAGCCCGATCATCGCAGTGGCTCGATCTCGCTCAGTGCTGCACCTTCGCGCGCTCGACGCCAGTTGTCGCCGAGTTCCGCCGCGTGCATCTCAGCCCACGCGAGCACAAGCCGAAGCTCTCGACGCGGAAGGTCGCTGGCCAGCACCTCCAGCGTGTCGATCTCGGCCTTGGCGCTGCGCCCCGCGGCGCGCGCATGGAGGTGGGGAGGCCCGTGGTCATCGAAATACATCGTGATCGTGAGCCAGAAGAAGCGGCTTATTGTCGGCATCGCGCACATATTGGGGGTCAGTCCGGTCGGCATACTCGCTCGGGAGGCACTCGATCCTGCAGTGCTTCCAGCGGTTCGATGGAACTGCAAAGTCACGGTCGATCGTTCGCCGCTCCCCAGCTTGGCCGGGGACCCGACTGCGGCGGAGCGCCAATGCGGACAGGCCTATAGCGAACAGGACGGCCGCAGTCGCAACCCGCGCGCTTTCGCGAGCCCATGTGCGAACATATGTTCGTGCGCTGGAGCAGCCTGACACGGGAGGCGGAGGAGCAGCGGTGTCTGCCGGGCTATCGGGAGGAGGCGGTAGTGCGGCGCTTCGAGGCGCCGGAGGCGCTCGACATGCGCTTCTATGAGGTGCGGGCGCGCTCGGTGCTCAACCGCGTTCCGGGCCGCTCGCGGATGCCGTTCCGGTGGACGATCAACCCTTACCGGGGGTGCAGCCACGCCTGTGTGTACTGCTTCGCGCGGCCCACGCACACGTATCTGGGCTTCGACGCGGGGCGGGATTTCGAGCGGGAGATCGTGGTCAAGGTGAACGCCCCCGAGGTCCTGCGGGTCGAGCTCGCGCGTCCCTCGTGGCAGGGGGAGCATGTGGCGCTGGGCACCAACACCGACCCCTACCAGTGGGTCGAGGGCCGCTATCGGCTGATGGAGGGCATCTGGGAGGCGCTGCGCGACGCGGGGGGCGGGGCAGGCAACCCCTGTTCGGTGCTGACCAAGTCGCCACTGTTGCTGCGCGACCTGGGGGTGATGCGCGAAATCGCACAGCGCACCACAATCGGCGCGAGCCTCTCGATTCCGACGCTCGACGAGCGGGCGTGGCGTGCGACCGAGCCGCACACCCCCAACCCCCGTGCGCGCCTGGAGGCGGTCGCGGAGCTGAACCGCGCGGGCATCCCGACGGGGGTGCTGATCGCGCCGCTGATGCCGGGGATCAACGACGCTCCCCACCAGCTGGAGCCGCTGCTGCAGGGTGCGATCGACGCTGGCGCGCGGAGCATCGGCGGAGTGGCGCTGCACCTGCGCGGGGAGGTACGGGAGATCTTCATGCAGTGGCTAGGAGCGCAGCGCCCCGAGCTGGTGGAGCGCTATGAGCAGCTGTACCGTAGCGGCGCCTACGCTCCCCGCGAGGAGCGCGAGCGCCTGGCAGGGCTGGTACGCCGACGGGCTGGCGGTGGAGCGGGCCGGCGGTGGAGCGGGCTGCCCTCAGCGCCAAGTGACGCGCCCAGCCGACCGCGCGTCGCTCAGCAGCGCCTGTTCTAAGTCTGGAGCGGGGTAGTATCAGCCCCCAGGTCAAACCAACTGCCTATGAGCAAGATCAAGTCTGTGCATCCGTTTCCCGTTGGCAGCGGCGCCACGATCCTTTCGGTGCGCCCCCTATGAGCGAGGTCGAGTCTATGCATCCGTTTCGTGTCGCTGTCGAGGCGCAAGATATTGAGGCGGCCATCGCGCTGCTGGCCGAGGATGTCGTGTTTCGCAGCCCGGTCGTGTTCAAGCCCTACCACGGGCGCGAAGCCGTGGCGCCACTACTCACCGCGGTCGCGCGCGTGTTCAAGGATTTTCGCTACGCGCGCGAGATCGGCGCCCCCGGAGCGCCCGACCACGCCCTCGTCTTCAACGCGCGCGTCGGCGACCGAGAGCTCGAGGGGTGTGACTTTTTGCACACCAACGAGAGTGGCTTGATCGATGACTTCGCCGTGATGGTCAGGCCGCTGTCGGCGGCACTCGCGCTCGCGGAGGCGATGCGGGCCGAACTCGAGGCGCTTCAGCGCGAGCACGGCGTGGGGAGCCGACCGTGACCGCATCGCAGGCTCCGATCGCGCCGCTGGAGATCGCGAAGCGTCGTTAGGATCGAGCTGTGTTGGCTCTCACCGCAGCTCCCGGGGCCCCCGCGAACGTCGCTCTGCGTGAGGTGCCCGATCCGACCCCGCTGGGCGAGGAGGCGCTCGTGCAGGTGGGCGCACTCTCGCTGAACCGCGGAGAGTGCCGGCGGTTGGCAGAGATGGCCGACGGGGAGCTCACGGGCTGGGATCTGGCGGGGGTGGTGCGGGAGCCCGCCGCCGACGGCTCCGGTCCGCCGCGGGGCGCACGAGTGGTGGGCCTTGTCGGGCGCGGCGCCTGGGCGCAGTTCGCGGCGGTCCCCACGGAGACACTGTGCGAGCTGCCGGCGGAGGTCTCCCAGACGCAGGCAGCGACGCTGCCAGTGGCTGGGCTCACTGCGCTGAAGGCACTGGACATAGCGGGCAATGTGCTGGGACGGCGGGTGCTCGTCACTGGCGCGAGCGGCGGGGTGGGCCGGTTTGCGGTGCAGCTCGCCAAACGGGCGGGGGCGCACGTCACGGCGGTGTCCGCGAGCCCCGCGCGCGCCCGTGGCCTGCGCGAGCTGGGGGCGGACGCGATCATCGACCAGCTGGAGGCCCAGGGGGAGGAGTTCGACGCGATCGTGGAGGCGGTGGGCGGGCAGACGTTGGGGGCGGCGCTTCAGCGGGTGGCTGCGGGAGGGACGGTTGTCTCCTTCGCCTCCAGCGACCCCGGCCCGGTGAGCTTCCCCACGCGGGCGCTCTTCGGCCGCGCTCCGGGAGCGCGGCTGTATGGGCTACTGCTGTTCAGCGAGCTCGCCCATGAGCGCTCCGGCGCTCGCGACCTGGGCCGGCTCGCGGGGCTGGTGGCGGCGGGGGAGCTCGAGTGCTCGGTGGACCATGAGGCGAGCTGGCGCGACGCTGCGGAGGCGATCACCGCCCTGTTGGAGCGCCGGATCGCGGGCAAGGCAGTGTTACACGTCGATTGAACGCGGCTTTGAGATTCAGCGCACGGTGAGTGTGGCTTTCATGCCTTTGGCCTCGTGGCCGGGGAGCGAGCAGAAGAGCGTGTAGGTGCCGGGGTGGAGGTTGACTTTCAAATCGGCGTGGGTCCCGGGTTCGGTGTTCGGCAGGGCGCCCGCTTCGGCGCCTTCGGGTTCGGCGGCGTGCAGGTTGTGGGCATCTTCCCCACGGTTGACGAGCTGCAGAATGACAGGCCCGGCGGGCACTTCGGAGCGCGAAAGAGTGAAGCTGTACTCCTTGGCGATCACCTGTACCCATGCCGGACCGGGGGGTGGTGAAGCGACTTCGACCGGGCTCCCACCGCTCGAGCTCGGCGCGGTGGATTCGCCGGGGGATCCCGCGATAGGGGAGGGACCGACCGAATTGGTTGGTGTGGAGGACGACGCCGGTCCGCTCGAGCCGGTCGGCTGGGCAGGCGTGCGTTGTGAGGGTCCGGGAGCTGTGGTGCGCCCGGTGTGGCGGGCGGCGGGGCAGCGCTTGTGGGTGGGGTGGCATGGGTGCATAGCGCAGTTATGTGGGTGCGCAGAGCGACATGAGCCGGTCGCGCAATGACCGGGGTGCGGGGTGGGGCACCGTTGGGACGCACCACTCCGAGCGGCGATGGCGGCGCCGGCGTGGGGACGCGCAGAGGTTCCGGGCGCTGCGAGCGCCACCGTGGCGAGGATTGCGGGCAGGCACACCGCGCCGAGGAGCACGACTCTTGCCCGCGGTGTCACGACTTCACCAGCACCGGCCGCGCAAACGAGGCCGCTTCGGGAATCACGATCCCTGCTTCGGTTTCAAACCACTGCTCGAGCAGCGAGCAGTACATTGACCGGAAATCCGAGGTGTTGCGCAGGTTTTCATTTTCGTCGAGCGTCCCCAGGCCGGGGAATTCACCCACCATTTTGCCCGCCGCGCGAGTGCCGATCAGGAACGCGACCCCACCGGCGCCGTGATCGGTGCCGGAGCCGTTTTCCTGCGGACGGCGGCCGAACTCCGACCACAGCTGGATCAGTACACGATCGTCCAGTTTGCGCGCTTCCAGGTCGCGCTGGAAGGCGAGCACCGATTCGACGCTCTGCCCGAGGTTGGTGCTCAGCGTAGTGACCTCATCGGAGTGTGTGTCGAACGAGCCCACGGCGTTCAGCGAGGCGCACTTGATCGGCAGGCCCGCCGCGAGCATCGCCGCAAGCGCTTCCAGGCGCGCCGCGAATTCTCCGCCGTCGGCGGGGTAGGTGACGGGGGCGGTGTAGGTGGGTTTGCCGTCGGGGCCCACGAAGGGGGCCATCTGTTCGCGCACGATCCGCGTGTCCAGGGAGGCCCCCCGCGCCTGGGCGTAGGCGGGGGAGGGGGCCGCGAGAGCGCCCAGCGCGCCGTAGGTCTCCATCGTGGGAGCGGTGAGCGGTTCGTCGAGGCCGTAGGCCCACATGTTGTAACCCGCCGGGGAGGACACCGCGGCCACCGGCATCCTGGCGGTGGCGAGGGCGGGGGCGAGGCTGTAGTCGAGGGAGAGCCCCTGCAGGGGGTTGCCCGGTTCCCCGGTTGCGTCCAGGAAACGCCCGATCCAGCCGGTGCGAGCGTTGGTGTCTAGCTGCCCGACCTCCCAGTAGTGGCGGCTCGTGAAGTGGCTCTCGTCGGGGGGATCGTAGCCCACGGCTGGAAACACGCTGACCTTGCCTTCTGCGTGCAGCGTCGCGAGGCCCACGGCCTTGGGGTGCCACATGAGGTTGGGGTCCTCCGTGAACGGCGCTCCCGTGCCTTCGGCGAGACCGAGGACGGGGCGCAGTTCGTGGTAACGGGTTTCCTTGACGGGGGCCAGCACCGAGAGGGCGTCCCAGCCGCCTTCCATGAAGATCGACACCAGCACCGGCTGGTTGGGGGAGGCCGCGGAGGCCTGGGCGATGCCCTCTTCGAAGTGGCGTGGGGAGAGCGCCGAAGCCCCGTAGATCGAGAAGGCGGCTCCCACGGAGCGCAGCAGGAACGAGCGGCGGTCCATGCCCGTGCCCGCAGGCAGCGGCATCCCCGGCTCGATCGCCGGCAGCCCCCGACCCGCAGCTGCGGCGCCGCGACGCAGCAGTTGGGCGCGGTTGAAGTCGTTGCAGGAGCAGCCTCCGGGCATCTCAGCTCACCTCGATCTCGGTTGGCGTTGCGCGGTTTGGCACTGTCAGCTCACCTGCATGTCAGGGGCAGTCGCGATCAGCATCCGCAGGGCGTTCTGGCGCAGGGCGCGGTAGGGGCTCTGCTCCCATTCGGCGAGTTCGCCGGGCAGGCAGCTTGCGGCGAACTGCGCGATGCACTGCTGCGATTCGCCGGAGAGTGGGGGCTCGCCCCAGTAGGCGAAGGCACGCGCCAGCGCGGTGGTGGGATCCTCGGTGGGGTCGTATTCCGGGGTCCCTCTCGGCGGCCAGGGGTTGGGGTAGGTCTTGGCGGTGACGTAGCTGGCCATTTCCCAGCGCGCCTTGGCAGTAGAGGTGTCGAGCCAGCGCGAGAATTCCCAGCCTGAGACGTTGGGCGGATAGAACAGTTGCTGCCCCGCCGAGGCGGAGAGCCAGGTCCACGCGGTGGTGTCGATGTAGCGGCCGATCGAGCGCAGCAGCCCCGCGTTGTAGACCACGGGGGGCGTCACGAGCTCGGGGCCTGCGTAGAAGTCGGGGTGCTGGAGGATTGCCTCGACGACTGCACGGATGCTGTAGTTCGAGCTCGTGTACAGGCCCTCCAGCGACGCGAGGGTCTGTTCATCGAGTTCGGTGGGGATGAAGTAGCCCCACAGCTTTGTCACGAAGAACGAGGGGTGCAGGGGGTGGGTGACGCACAGTCGCACGGCGTCTTCCCAGTTCCAGTTGCCGGTCTGCCCGAACACGGTCTTCGCGGTGGTGTCGTGACGTTCGGGATTGAAGTGGAAGTTGTGCTGCCCCGCTTCGGAGGACCATTCCGCTTCCCAGCCGGTGAGCGTGCGGGCCATTTCGTGCACGTCGTCCTGCGTGTAGGCTTCGCGGTCGGCCCCCAAGGAAAACAGCTCCATCATCTCGCGCGCGTAGTTCTCATTGGGGTTGTACTTGTCGTTGTAGATCCCATCGAGAAACACGAGCATCGCTGGGTTCGAGGTGGCGGCTAGGAAGAGGTCGTAGAAGCTGCCGAGGCACATCTCGCGGAAGAGGTTGTTCTGGTCGAGCATCAGCTGCTGGCTGTCAACCTTTTCGTTCGAGTTAGCGAACCAGTCGTGCCAGATGTAGGTCATCCGCTCCACCAGTTGCTGGTCGGAGCGAACCATGCGATCGAGCCACCAGCAGTGGTCCTCACCCCACGCATTCACGGGGTCGAGGGGGTTGCCTTCTTCATCCACCGGTTCCGGCCCACTGAGTACCGCGGCCCCCGCGGGGCGGGTGAGGCCGTAGACCACCTGCTGCAGGGGCTGCCCCGCGAGCGCCGCCGCTTCCCCGGGCTTCGGCCCGAAGCCCGCCCGCCACAGCAGCCGCTGGGCGCCCGCCTGCGTGATGATCTGCGGCGCGGTGGGGACCGGCGCGCTAGAAGGGGGCGGTGGCGAGGCCGGGGGGCTCGGCAGCGCGACCCCAAGGGTGCCCAGGAGGCGGTGCTTGCGTTTGTGGTGGCGCTTCTTCTTGTGGCGCCGCGTGTGGTGCTTGGCGTGCTTTGAGTGCTTCGGGTGCGCGTGATGGGACTCCGCGTGGTGGGGCTTGGATTGGTGCCCCGCGCCACCGTGCTCCGCTCTGTGCGCAGTGCCATCGCGCTCCCCGCGCGCGGAGGTCGCAGCGGACTGGCGCCCGCTCGCATTGGTACTGGGGTGTCCGGAGGCCTGGCCCCTCTCGGCCATGGAGTTCCCTACGGCGATGCCCGGCTAGAGCTTGACCGGCGGAGGATCTCGCTCAACGGATGTCCGAGTCCGGGCCATGGTCGCGTCGGCCGGGACATAGGGCTGTCTCCATGTTTGCCAGGAATTGAGAATTGTCTCTGACTACTTCGCCTGCTCTACACACCTGGAATATGAGCAGATGCAGCATAAAAGCAAACCTCGAAGTGAAGTCCCTTGTCTCCGGCGGGCCGAGGCGGGGAGGGATCGTTGACATATGGAATCCCAAAAGGCATACTGCCCGACCATATCCAATGCCGGACTGGAAGCATGGGGGGCGGACCGGTGTTGGAGGCCCCAAGGAGCGCCTGCGGCCAAGGGGTGCTGGTGCTCGATCCCTGAACCCGAAGTCTCAGAGCTCAACTGAGTCTAAAGGAGATACATATAGTGTTCAAAATACGCATGATACTGCCAACGCTGGTGGCGGTATTCCTCGTCAGCGCCACGGCGTCGGCCGTAGCGTCGGCCCAGGAAGGTCCTGTTTGGCATGTCAATGGAAAAAAACTGGGCGCAAAAGAAACGAGAGCGATAGTTGATAGAAATGAAGCAAAAAATATATCGAAGTTGTCTGGAGAAATCGCTGGAGCAAAAGTGGTCGTTCTCTGCAAGACGCTTACATCGAAAGGTGCGCTGGTAGGTGGCCCCATTGGTGGAGGCGAAGACGAAATATTGTTTGAAAACTGCGAACTCGAAGGCATCCCGAGCTGTGAAGTCAGAGTGAATCCAACGAAGACATCTGTGATGTTGGATCATGCCGTGGGCTCAGCAAAGATGCTCGTCGACTTCTATAGACCAAGCGGCGTATTTACTGAAATCTCAATCAAAAACAAAGAAGGAAAAGTCTGCCTACCTAAAATAACAAACGCTCCGGTGGAGGTGGGGGCCGGTGACAAGTACGCGGTGGCGTGCGAAATCGAACCCGAAGGTTCAGAAGTGGCGTTGGGTAAGGTGAACTGTCCCGAAGCGCCGTATACGGAAGTTGAACAAGAAGGTAAAGTGGCCACAGTCGGTTTGGAATTCGACCACTCACGAGCGACATTCAGTACGAAAGCCGAAGTCGAACTTGTAAGCAAAGAAAAATTCGGCGTCTTTCAATCATAAAGCGGGTCCGCGCGGCATGGGTCAATGTCGCACCGTGAAGTAGGCGTGTGGGACCGGGATGGGGGTCCCGGTCCCTGCGCCTGTAGGTGTAGCTGTGCATGCGATTCCTCTAGCTTCAAAAGGAGCCGGGGAATTACTTCCCAAGTGACAGGACCTCGTTTCGCTTCAGAAACAGCGACCACCAGCTTGCTTCAACGGAGCCACGGAATCCCTCCCCGGTGACCTACCGCTGGTTGGTTGAGCAGGCAGTCGCCGTGACGCTTCAACGGACCTCCCCGGTGACTCGCCAACGGGCTGTGTATGTTCGGCCTCTATGTCCTGCTTCAACGGAGCCGGGATTGCTTCCCCGGTGACCATCTCAAGCGCGCCGATGGCTTCGATCGTCCAGCAGCTTCAACTGGGCCGGGGCATTGCCTCCCCGGTGACGGTCTGCATCGCGATCTCCCTCAGCACCTTCCACGGGCCTCAACGGAGCCGGGGCATTGCGTCCCCGGTGACCGGCACTGCCGTCGCCTACACGCCCGACTTCGCCTAGCTTCAACAGAGCCGGGGCATTGCCTCCCCGGTGACCACCGACCAGCGACTCCCGTTGCGCCACGACGTCGTGCTTCAACGGAGCCGGGGTATTGCGTCCCCGGTGACACTAGGGCTCGCAGCCAACGCGCCATCCGCTTTATGTCTTCAACGGAGCCGGGGCTTTGCGTCCCCGGTGACGACCTTGGAGCTTTCACCTATACCGAGGTCGCTCTTGCTTCAACTGAGCCGGGCTTTGCGTCCCCGGTGACCGGGAACGCTTCGGCGGTCTGATCGGGGCCGCGGCGGAGCTTCAACGGAGCCGGGGCTTTGCGTCCCCAGTGACCAGCGAAGCGTCGCGTCGTGCGAGGAGGGCAGCGTGCTTCAACTGAGCCGGGGCATTGCAACCCCGGTGACCTTGGCGAGCGGGTAGAGCCGAAGCCACTCGCGTGCGCTTCAACTGAGTCGGGGCTTGCTTTCCCGGTGACCGCGAAGTACGGCATCCGCGGGGTCCTACTCAACCAGCTTCAACGGAGCCGGGGCTTTACGTCCCCGGTGACTTCGGCTCGGAACGGGAAGCGGCCGATGCCGCCCTCGCTTCAACGGAGCCGGGGCTTAACGTCCCCGGTGGCCGCGCCACAGACCTCCCGGGTGGGTAGTTTATGGGCGGAGCACTCAAATCCGTTCGGCTGAGGCATCAATGCGGCCCGTCGGGTTGCCTACTCAGACGCCAGACCGAAGAATGCTCCCTCCAGCCTCGATCCCCAGCCAGCAGAGAGCTGCCGATCTCACCAGATGGTCGGCACCAGTCGTGTTTTGTGGATAGCGTCATCTTTGGTGACAAGTGGCAGGGCCAGTGCGCGAGCGGTCCCCACGATGAAACGGTCCCACGGGTCGGCGAGATCGTCTCGTGAGATTGACGCAGTGGCGTCCACGACAGCAAGATCCACCGACTGGAGGGTGAACGCCGCCGAGGAGAGAAGTACGTCTCGCAAAGCGGCCAGGTGGGCGGGCGTGACCTTGCGGGTCGTCTGGGTCACGTACCACAGATCGACCAGTGTGGCGACCGAGACCACCACGCCATCGGTCGCTTCAGCCTCGGCAAGTGCCTCTGCTGCGGGAGTCGAGAGACGCCGGGATCCCTGTAGATGCCAGACGACGGCGTGCGAATCGGCAAGAACTCTCACGTAGCAGCGAGGTCGTGCTTTGCGAGCGCGCTTGCGTGCTCGAACTCCTCCCACGCCAGATCCGGGAAGTCGGCCAGCGACCCGGCGAGCGTCCCAGCCTGGCTCGTCTGCACCACGCGCAGATGGGCGCCGGGCGCGACGCCAAGACGCGCTAGCTGATCGGCGGGAATGCTCCCGTCAGGGGCGACGACCAGATCGTGGCCTGCGGGCTCTCTCGCTGCACTCACGCTGTCGAGTTTACCGCGCAGCAGCAACAGCGCAGCTATAGGCCGAGTCCACAGCGCTGGACATCGACGACAACACCCTGTCGTTCGCCGAGCTGCTTCAACGGAGCCGGGGCTTTGCGTCCCCGGTGACTACCCGACGGGCCACAGGGCATCCTCCCGTGGGAGGCTTCAACGGAGCCGGGGCTTTGCGTCCCCGGTGACGCTGAGCAGCGCGCAGAAGCCGCTCAGGCGGCCGCGGCTTCAACGGAGCCGGGGCTTTGCGTCCCCGGTGACCGTGTGGGCTCACAACCTCTCCTTTGACCTGCGAATCAGTGCTTCAACGGAGCCGGGGCTTTGCGTCCCCGGTGACGGGTCTCGTGTCGCAATCCTAACGAGCGTCAAAAGGCTTCAACGGAGCCGGGGCTTTGCGTCCCCGGTGACTCCGGTACAGGCAGCGGGGTTCCTCCTCGGTGGCCTGCTTCAACGGAGCCGGGGCTTTGCGTCCCCGGTGACCCCGGAGGGAGAAGCTCCAGGCCGCATACCCACAAGGGCTTCAACGGAGCCGGGGCTTTGCGTCCCCGGTGACCCTCAGCGAAGACAAAGCCAGGCAGATAGCCGCATGGCTTCAACGGAGCCGGGGCTTTGCGTCCCCGGTGACCGCCCCAGTCCGTCGGCCCCACATTGGGGTCCGGGTTGCTTCAACGGAGCCGGGGCTTTGCGTCCCCGGTGACGGAGCGCATCCTGGCGTACCGGCGGCAGGTCGAGCGGGCTTCAACGGAGCCGGGGCTTTGCGTCCCCGGTGACGCGCGGAGACGGCCGCGGCCACCGACAAGGCCGCTCAGCTTCAACGGAGCCGGGGCTTTGCGTCCCCGGTGACTTCACCGTCATGTTTGACATCATTCACGATGCGCGGCTTCAACGGAGCCGGGGCTTTGCGTCCCCGGTGACGCTCACGTCTCCTCCTTCGGGTACCCCAGGGACTGGCTTCAACGGAGCCGGGGCTTTGCGTCCCCGGTGACTTGAGAATGTTTACATTTACACCTCCGCCGATTTTGAAACAGCTTCAACGGAGCCGGGGCTTTGCGTCCCCGGTGACAATGGGCTGGGTTCACGGGTGAAACCGAAGGTCGCCCGCTTCAACGGAGCCGGGGCTTTGCGTCCCCGGTGACACGCTCGACAAGAGCCAGTCTGGTGGGGTTCATGAGCTTCAACGGAGCCGGGGCTTTGCGTCCCCGGTGACGACGTGGCCCTGCACCAGATCGGGGTCAATATCGTGCTTCAACGGAGCCGGGGCTTTGCGTCCCCGGTGACTTGTGACCGGCCGTTGCTTGGTGTGGAGGAGTGCGCGCTTCAACGGAGCCGGGGCTTTGCGTCCCCGGTGACACGACGACGGGATCGACGGCCCGTGGGATAGGTGGCTTCAACGGAGCCGGGGCTTTGCGTCCCCGGTGACCAGAACTCAAGGTCGGCGGCGTAGCGATCGAACCCGCTTCAACGGAGCCGGGGCTTTGCGTCCCCGGTGACTGCCTGCATCAGGAAGCGGCGGCTCGTGCACGGTGACGGCGCTTCAACGGAGCCGGGGCTTTGCGTCCCCGGTGACGGCTCGCCAATTATGGCGCATATTTGCAGGGGGTTTGCCGGCCTTTGCGAGGGGTCGGTCTTGGAGCGACATGTTACGCATCGTCCCGGAGTACGTCTCGACCATAATTGGCCTAGATGCAGGCGATTGAGGCCGGCGAGCGCTGACGGGGAATTGCGGCGGACCTGAGCGCTCGCGATGGCTCACCAGATTGCTGGGTCGTCGCTGGGGAGGTCGCGGCGCACGCCGAGGAACTCGATGCACTGTATGCCTCGGGTGGCTGGGGCGCCGAGATCGAAGATGCCGATGCTGTCCTCGGTGGTCTTGATCTCGGCGAGCAGCGCTCGCTTGAGGGCGATTAGCTCGGTGGCGGTGAGGTCGCACACGAACACCGAGTACTGCAGTGGCTCCCCATGATCCTTGGCGACGCGGTGGACTCGCCGCAGCCGCCGCGGGTGGCGGATGTCGTAGGCCACGAGATACCGCATCCGGTCGGCCACGGCGAGTCCTGCTTCTTATCGAGTTGTCAAGGGACGATACGCCGGGACATCGCCGACGAGCACGGCGGCGAGCAACCGCGCCTGGATCTCCAGGCAGCGGCGGTAGCTTGCCCGGTAGCGGAAGAGTGGGTGGCGTAGTTCATTGGCCATGCGCCGCTCGTACGCGGCGATCGCCTTGCGCCGGCCGCGATGGGTGAGGGCCACGCCGCCTGCGCGCTTGATGAAGTCGCCGGCGGTGAGCTCCCCGTTGTTGATTGCGGTCATCACCGTGGAGTCTCCGACCAGGGGGCGAAACTCCTCCGCTAGGTCGAGCGCAAGCGCAGGGCGGCCGAAGCCCGGCCGGTGGTAGAGGCCCACATACGGGTCCAGTCCCGCAGCCAGCGCGGCGACTGTGACGTCCTTTACGAGGAGGGCGTATATGAAGGAGAGAAGAGCGTTGACGGGATCGCGGGGCGGGCGCCGGTTGCGATCCTCGAAGATAAAGTCCTGCCCCTCTCCGACTCCCCGCAGTAGGGCCCCGAAACGGCCGAAGTACAGCCGTGCTGCGGTGCCCTCCACCCCCAGCAGCGACTCCAGGCTGCGCTCCGCCTCCGCGGCTTTGGCGAGCTCAGCCAGCTGCGCGACTACCCGGCTGGCATCCCGCCCACCGTGACGGCGCAATAGGGTTCGCGCGTTGCGGATCTTGCCCGCAACGAACGCCCCCGCGAGCTCGGGACTGCCGAGCGCACACGCGCGGTGCTGGCGCATCCGGACCGCCACGTTCTTTGCGGGCATTCCCGTTGCGAAGCCGCTGAACCAGCCCCCGGCTGTGAACCACAGCACCGGCACGCCACTCTCGAAGCAGGCCCGTAAGAGCGCGCTGCCCACTGTCACATTGCCGAGTACCGCGATATGCGACACATCGATCAGGCGGCGTGAGGCGGTCTCCTTTCCATCCTCGAGCAGCACCACTCGCCCACCCCGCTTGGATAGACGGCTCCCCGGATTGGTCGCATATAGGGGGGTTGCCGGCGGGTCGCCTGCGACCAGTCGCCGCGGGGGTCGCTGGGCTCGCTCCCGCAGTGCGTTCACCTCGTCAGGCAAGCAGATTCCCACCAGCGAGCAGCGCGGGCACTTCGGGCTGTCAATCAGGGGCGGGGGCGGCTCATCGCCGGCGGCATCCGCGCGCAACTGCTCGATCGCCGCCTGCGTCTCCTCGATCAACTCCGGTGTGATCTCGATCCGATGGCGGGTCCGCGTCCCTGCGAAGTAAGCCTCAGCGTGGGGGACCCGGTAGCCGGCATCGCGCAGCACGAGCGCCTGTGCGCACAGTTGCACCATCTCTGGGTCCCACAGCGGATCCTCCGGCGAGCGCGGGCCGCCTCGCTTGTACTCAACCGGCACCACCGCACCCTCGTGGGCATCCAGCAGATCGATCTTCGCAATCAGGCCCAGGCGCTCGGAGGAGACGGTGACCGAACTGCTCGATGGAGGGGGCTCCTCCTCCTGCGCGGAGGGCTCCGGCGGTACCGCGCGCTCACGGTCCACGACACGGTGAACGAACGTCCCCTCCGCCGTGTCGGCGTTATCCACGAACTGACGATCCACCCACTCCAGGTACGCCAGCCGCCGGCAGTACACGTGCTCGTTTAGGATTCGCGCTGGGATGAGGTCGGGGATGGTCTCGGGCATCTTGGCTTTGCATTCGGACAGTCCGAGCGGGCACTGTTCTCCCAGCGGCGGCGTGCCCGCGTCAATCACGCGCTTGGAGCGCGTAATTCAACGGAGCCGACGAATTTCCTCTTCTGTGAAGGGGAGGCCACGGAGCAGCGCTTATGGGAGTACGTGCTTCAAGGAGCCGAGGAATCTCTTCCTCGGTGACATCGTGACCGGACCAGACGGCAATCTGTGGTTCACGCTCCAACGAAGCCGAGGAATCTCTTCCGCGGTGATAAGGGCGTGAACGTCAGCTCGGCGTTGTGTCCGGGGCTTCAATGGAGCCGGGGACCTCTTCCCCGGCGAGGCGTTGCGCAGCAGCGCCCGCCCGTGCTCGGTGTCGCTTCAACGGAGGTGGGAGAAACACTCCCCCGGCGATGCTCTCGGGGCCGGAAACGCATTTGTCGCCGAGGCACTGCGACGGAGCCAGGGAATTACTTCTCCGGTGACTGTTCGCCAGGGATGGCGCACGAATGCAAGGTTTGACGGTCTGCGCTCTTCTCCTGCTTCCTATTGACCTGTCAAAGAACGATTTTCCAGACCGCGCCTTGCTGGCCTGTCAATGATATGCTACCTGTCGCGACAAGTCAAAGCTTCGCATCAACCGAAGATGATAAGGAGAGGCATGCTGATCGCCGAGATAGAAACCGAGGAGCAAGAAACCGCAATCGGGCCATACTTATGGACTCGTCGGCGCAGGCAGCGAACAACCGTGCAGGTCCCGTGCGGGGGGTATCCCGACGTCGCCGACAACGCTCCAGCGGATGGTCCGCAGAGTGACCTCCTGCTACCGGCACGATTGGACGTTGACTGAGTCGCCACCGAGCGAAGCTCGCCAGTCACCGGGGAACGTTACCCCGGCTCCGTTGAAGAGGTTGATGCGAGGCTGCATATCCAATGCGCTTCAAGAGCACCGACGCCTGTGGGCGTCGGCCCCGTTCAATTAGTTCTGACTACATGAGCATGAGGATAACGCGATCACGTGGCAGGACTC
Organism: uncultured Solirubrobacterales bacterium; assembly: GCA_963747875.1. Taxonomy (GTDB): domain Bacteria; phylum Actinomycetota; class Thermoleophilia; order Solirubrobacterales; family Solirubrobacteraceae; genus Palsa-744. The sequence goes on along the minus strand of CAVVGU010000001.1, from coordinate 1,051,895 downwards.
CGGGCGCCCATATAGAAACTGCGACGTGTCCAACCAAATGGACTGATCGCTAGGCGAGCAGGTACCAGCACTGGTCCCAAAACGAAGAGGAGTATCCATGGCCTTTGACCTCCTATCCGCATTGCGCGAAGGGCTGTCCGACGAGCCATCCGCGACGCGCCCATCCGGTATCGAGATTCGCCAAGACCTCGCTCCGGCGGGCGGATTGCCGGTGCAGCCGCCATCCTATGAGGGCGACCTCGAGATCCACGATCGGCACATGGATGGCGAGCGGCGCAGTGTGATCGAACTGGACAGCGTCGGGTCGGCAGCCAACCGGCTCGAGGATGTGCTGCTCGAGCTGCATCGCGCGGGTCGGTACTCACTGCCTGTGTCCAGCACAACGGTGGAACCCTCGGATGGGAAGCCGATCGCGATCACGACGCTCGAGATGCCGCATCGCGTTTTCGACGCGTGGCTGCGGCTCTCGGCCGCGGAGGATGGGGTGGAGGGAAAGTTCGAGGACAGCGAGCGCGGTCGGGAGCTCTCGCTTGCGCACGTTGGGGGGCTCGATGCGCTGCTCGAGACTTCCGCCCACGATCTGCTGCTCGGCGTATGGGACTCCCACCGCAAGGGACCCCATGGTCAGGTGCGGATCGGACGCAGCCTCACAACGTGTCTGATCGGCTTCGATCCGATCGAGCAGGGGCGCATCGCGGCACGGCGCGACCCGCTCAACCTTGGCGAGGCGAGCGATTTACCCAGAGGGGCGAAGAAGCTCTCCGAGCAGGGGCTCAGCTCGATCCCCCCCCAGCGCGATCGTGGTGGGGTGGCGATTACCGAGGCGCGCTACCTCGGCTTCCTCTCCTTCGCCGCGCTGCGACGCCTCGGCTTCGAGCGCTACGACCCGGTCGAGACCCGGGTGCTGCTCGCGGTGCTCGGTCTGTACTCGCTTGTGCTGCGCTCGGCTGCGGGCTGGGACCTGCGCGCGCGCTGTGCCCTCATCGCCCACGATGACCCCCAGTTCGTGCTCGTTGGGCCGAAGGGGCTCAACGAGCCGTTCTCCCTGTCGCTCGCCGATGCCGAGCAGCTGTTCCGCGGTGCAGTGAAGCGTGTCCGCATCCAGGATCGCAGCGTCCACCTGCGTGCTGGCGCCACACTGAACGGGTTGGTCGATCATGCGATCGCGACCGCCACAAGCGGCGATTGAGGCGCGCAGATGCTCAGCTTCACGGTGCGCTTTCCCCTCGGCGTCTATCACGCGCTCTCCCTGTCCTCCAACGAGGACGCGGAGTGGCCACCCAATCCGCTGCGGCTCATCGGCGCGCTGCTCGCTGCCGCCCACGCGCGCCACGGGGTGGACCCGGACGCGGATCGAGCGCTCCTGCAGCGCCTGTGCGAGGCGCCCCCGCCGCTGATCCTTGCGCCCGAGAGTGTTGCCGTCGATGAGCAGGATGGCGGCGACGCGGTGGCTCGCCTGCGAGGCGCGACGCGCTGGGCGCCACGCAACTACGTCACCCGCGGAGCCGTCTCTCCACGCAACCTTGGCCGTGACCGTGCGGAGGTCAGCAAGGCGGGCGTTGCGGTTGGGGATCGCGCGGTCGCATTCACATGGCCCGACCTCGAGCTGGACGCCTCGGACCTCGGTCGGCTCGGCCGGCTCGCCGGCGACGTCACGTTCCTCGGCACGACGCGCTCGCCGGCGATCGTCGAGGTCGACGGGGGCGCGGTGGATGCTCCGCGGGAGCGTGCGTGGATGCCCGTGCGGTCCGCCGAACAGGCCCACGGCGCGGTCGCGGTCCGGATTGCGGATCGCACCTCCCTCTCAGCGTTCGACCACCGGCACGCGGCGCGCCGCAGCACGACGGCACGGGTGCAGCCCGGCGGCATGGTCCCCGCGATCCCGATCGGGCGGACGGTGCGTTACGCCTATGCCCCGCGGTTGCGCGAGGAAGAGCGGGCGCTCGACCCCCGCTGGTGGGGCGAGATGATCGTCCTCGCCATCGACCGGGAGAGCGAGCTCACGCCGAAGGCCGCGGCTGCCTACGTCCTCGGACGCGCCGTCCGCGTTGCGCTGCTGGGAGCCTACGGCGATGTCGGCACAGATGGGGAGGCGCCGCCGATTCTGTGTGGCCGCGGTGCGGAGCCCCACTGCGCGATCGTTGCGCTGCCGAATGTGTGGGGCTCTCACCCCGACAGTCGTATCCTCGGCATTGGGCTCGTGCTCCCGCACGAGCGGCGCGTGGTCGACCTCGCCGAGCAGCGCACCCGCGTCGAGCACGGGCTGCGCCGGCTGGTGGGCAGCGAAGACGGGCAGGAGCGGCGCTTCGTGCGCATTCCGGGGGCCGGCAGGATCTGGCTGACAACCCCCGATCCGCGGCGGGCGCGGCTGATGACGCTCCGCCAGCGCCCCTACCGCAGGCCATCGCACACGTGGGTCAGCGTCACACCAGTGGTGCACTCGCACTGGCGGAAGGCCGGTGACGGCGCGCTGCTGCGCCAGATCGCAGCCGACTGCGCCCACGTCGGCCTGCCCGAGCCGGCGGAGGTCGAGGTGTTGCGGGGCGGCGATCGCATGATCCCGCCCAAACGGGTTCCCAAAGAGTGGCGCGGCCTGCTGAGCGGTCCGGCCGAGCGGGTGCGCATCACCTTCGCACAGCCGGTCCACGGCCCCGTGCTGTTGGGGCGGGCCCGGCACTTCGGTCTTGGCCTCTGCGTACCGGAGCCGGAACGAGGACTCGAGCATGGCCCGCCAGCGGCCCGGACAGCATGATCATGGCGCTCCCGCGCACCACGGCCAGGATCCCGTGCGAGCATGGCCCGGCAGCGGCGCGGACAAGATGATCGGGTTCGGGGAGTTCCTGAAGCTCACACGCGGCGAGCGGTGCAAACCGCATCCTTGGCAACTGCGCCTGGCCGCGCGCTGTCTGAACGGCTCGCCACCGTCCGTGATCGCGCTCCCGACGGGCGCGGGCAAGACGACGACCGTCGACGTGCTCGTGTGGGCGCTCGCCCACCAGGCGCAGCGGCCCGCCGCCGAGCGGACCATCGGCGTGCGAATCGTGTGGGCGATCGACCGCCGGATACTCGTGGACGAGGTCCACGAGCACGCTTGCCATCTGGCCCAGCTGCTCGAGGATGCACACGGCGACGAGGAGGATCCGCTGCACGAGCTCGCCGCCAGTCTCGCGCTGCTGTCGGGCGGCGCGCCGCTCGCCGCCACCCGCTGGCGGGGGGGCCAGGAAGACAGGCCCGAGCGTCATGGACCGTTGCAGCCACAGGTGATTACCAGCACCGTCGCCCAGATCGGCTCGCGCCTGCTGTTCCGCGGCTTCGGCGTGGGCGAGCGCTCGCTTGCGCTTGAAGCGGGACTCGCGGCGTGCGATACGACGATCTGCCTGGACGAGGCGCATCTGGCCGAGCCATTCAGGCAGACCGTCGCCGCGATCGGCGCGATGCGCCGCAACAGCGAGCAGGCGCTGACACTCCCCGGGCTCAACACCATCACGATCACGGCGACGCCGTGGGAGGACGACGGCGATGCGGTACGCCTGGAGGATGACGACCGTGTGGCCCTTGGTCTGCGCTGGAACGGGCCCAAGCTTGCGGTGCTCGACGAACCGGATAGCACGCGCGATGCGGACTGTGTCAAGGCGCTGGCGGCGGCCACGCTCGGGCACCTGCGCGGCGGTGCGCCAACCGTTGCGTGCATCGTCAACACGGTGCGGCGCGCGCGCGAGGTCTTCACCGTACTGAGGAAGGAGCTTGCGAAGGAGGAGGCGGAGATCGGGCTGCTGATCGGCCCGCAGCGGCCCGCTGACCGCGCGCGATTTCTCAACCCGCAAAGGCGCGCCGTGTTGTTCGGTGGTGCGTCACCGGCGAAGCCGCTCGTCGTCGTGGCGACGCAGACGTTCGAGGTCGGGCTCGACGCCGATGTCGCCGCGATGGTGAGCGAGTCGGCCTCCGCCGCGGCGCTCGTACAGCGGCTCGGCAGGCTGAACCGGCGCGGGTCGCTGGCTGGCCGAGCCAAGATCCTGCGCGACACGGAGAGCTGGCTATACCGTGAGGATGAGCCGCTGGCGTGGGAGTGGCTGCGCTCGCTCGAGCAAGCCGACGGTACGATCGACGTTTCCGTGGCGGCCCTCCACGACGATTCCAGTCGTCCGCGTCCACTGCGCGTTCCCACGGCGCCGACGCTCACCGAGGAGATCGTGGAGCTGCTCGTGCAGACCAGTCCGCGCCCGCACCGTTGGTCGGAGCCCGATGTGGAGGCATTCCTGCGTGGTGCCGAAAGCGAGCCAAGCGCAGACGTCGCCGTTTGCTGGCGCTGTGATCTGCAGTTGGGCGTCCGCAACCCCGAGGCCGACGGGTACCGGAAGATGCTGCTCGAACTGGCTCCGCCGCACAGTCAGGAGCTGCTGACGTTGAGTGTGCCGAGTGCGCGGGCTTTGCTGGCGGCGCGCCTCGGCCGTTCGACGGCCGCGGCACGGGCGGCACTCGCCGATGCCGACGTGGAGGGCGAGACGGCCGACCTGCGTATTCCCGATGCCGAGAACACGGAGGTCTGGACCAGGTTCATGGTGCTGCGCCGCGGCCAGATACGCCCCGGTGCGCTGGACGGCGGGGGGGCGGAGACGATGAGTCCCAAGGACGTGGAGCCCGGGGACGTGATCGTGTTGCCGACGAAGGCGGGCGGAGCAGACCAGTATGGGCTCGAGCCACGCTCCTCGAAAGCGACCGATGTGGCCAGGGATCTATGGCGGGAGGAGACTCACGCGGACGTCGGTGACACCGCTCTAGGCAGGATCGCCGCAACGCCACTGCCCGCACCGGTGCGGATCACCCCTGGGGCGATCGAGCAGGGCATCGGCGATAAGGCGATGCGAGCACGCTGGCCGCGAATCGCCGCACGGTGCGGTCGGGACGAAGAGAACCTGCTGAACGAGCGCGGGGCGGTCTCGAGGGATCGAATCACCGCCGAGTTGGTGGCCTGGCTCCGCGAGCAGCTGCCCGCGCACGAGGGTCTCGCACGGCTCAGGCAGCTGGGGCCGGGCGATCGGCTCGTGCTGCGAGGCATCGGGCCGGTCGATGCGGATGGCGCACCGGAGTTAGATGGGGATGAGCTGGAAGACGGGGAGCGGCTGGATCGCGGGGGGCGGCCAGATCGCGAAATCACCCTCGAGGAGGCCGAGGAGCCCGCTCTCGCGCAGCCCGGAGAGGGGGATGCGGGGGAGCCGAAGGAAGGAGACGGAGGGAAGCTGGGGGAGAGGGAAGGAGGGAAGCCGGGTGAGGGGGACACGGGGGACCCTGGGGAGGCAGGCGCAATGGCGGAAGGTGGGTCCGCGATGGGGTCGGCCACAGCGTGGGGCCCCCAGCTACGGCGAGCGTGGGTGCTCATGGTCATTCCGAGCAGCCGCCGCGACTGGGGAGATCGAGAGCGGGCAAATGGGACTGGACCCCCAACGCTCGATGCCCACGCGCGCGCGGTCTGCGAGCAGGTGACGGACTATGCGCGGAGAACTGGGCTTCCGCCAACTGTAGGTGAATCGCTGAGAGTTGCGGCGCGTGTGCACGATCATGGCAAGGCCGACCCGCGAATCCAGGCTTTTTACCGAGGCGGCGTGGCTGCGCTCGGGGCGCCGCCAATCGCGAAGAGCGAGTTCGGCACGCGCGATCCGCGCGCGGCACGCTTCGCGCGCGAGCTCGCGGGTCTGCCTGAAGGGCTGCGGCACGAGATCGGCTCAGTCGCTGCGCTCGCCAGCGCACTGGAAGATGGGTCGATCGGTGAGAAGGAGTGCGATCCCGAGCTTGCGCACTATCTAACGGGAGGGCACCACGACTTGGGTCGCCCGATTCCGCGCGTGCCGCGGGGCGGCGTGCCGGCGCAGAGGTTTCGCGCGGAGGCCGCCGGCATCGTTGGCACGGCGATCGGCGATGGGCGTGACGGGTGGGCGAACGGTGCCTGGTTGGAGCGGTTCTGGAGCGTCACGGAGCGCTACGGCCCGTGGGGTGCCGCCTACCTGCAGGCGCTGCTGATGTCCGCCGACCGCGTCGTGTCGGCGCGGGGTGAATGATGGCAGTGGAGCTCACATGGATGCGCCCCCACGCGCCGTACATGCCGATTGCGACGGTTGGGCTGCTCGCGGTGTTGGGCGAGCACGGCCACCACGCAACCGCGCATTGGGAGGGTGAGGCCGACGAGGCGACTCTGCGTGTGGACGTCTCGCTCGATGCCGACGGTGTTGCGGGGGTGATCGCCGCTGCGCCATCGCCCTCGCTCGAGCGGATCGCTTGGCCAAATGACAAGCACGCGCAGGGTCTGAAGCCGACGCTCAAGGATCTGGGAGAGCCCCTGCGCGAGTTCCAGCGGCTCGTGAAAACATCAGCTGCGCCGGAGGCCGCACTGCTGCAGGCGATTCTCACCGACGGCGTACTCGATGGTGAAGGCCTGCCGGCGCGCAGCCGCCTGTTGCGGGGGGTCAAGTCCGACCTCTCCAGCGTGGAGAGCCGGCCCAAAAACGTGACCGCGGCGGGTCTTGCCGCCGAGTTGCGGGACGGTCCAGAGTTCCGCAGTGGACAATCGGGCCTCGGGCTCGGTCTCGTTCCCGAGGTCCAGACGTTCGGGGGCACCACCGGACCGGATGCCTCGACGGTCGGAGCGTACTCGCCGCTGCTGTACCTGCTGCTCTGGCGGGGCATCATCGCGCTGCCCCCCGTGCCGGTGGCGCGGGGACGCCACCGGGTGGTTGGCGGCCCGCTGGTAACCAGGTCAGACGTGCTCTCGTGGCCGCGATGGCGGATTCCCACGGGGCTGCGCTCGTTGCGAACGCTGTTGTCACTCGAGGCCATCCATAGGGATGAGTCAGACGCGATCGCGTCATCGGACAACCGGGAATACCTGCTCGAGCGCGGGATCGACGCCGTATATCGCTCACGTGCGGTGCCGCTGAACAGCATGGTTGCGGTCTTCCGCTGGGGTAAGCGGGTGCTGGCATAGGTGGGGTGGCGATTCGAGGGCTTCGACGGCTGAGGTCCGCGGAGCTGCCCGGCTCGGGCGCAGTCGCGTGGCCTTGACCTCGCACTTCAACGAAGGCCCGAGAGTGTCCTCTGGTCTGGCCCGAGGAAAGTGTCTCCGACTACCTCGCCCTGTCTCCCTACCCGAAATCTGGGCAGATGCAGCATAAAAGCAAGTATCGGGTGGCAGCAGCTGTGTGGGACTGGATGGGGAGGCGGATGCGTTGATACCGTGTCTGCAAATTCAGATATACCTTAAATGGAGGAAATAAAGATGAGTACTCTCAAGCTGCCGGTCGCGTTGACGATTGCCGTGGGCCTCGTCCTTGCCTGCTCCACGACCGCTTTCGCTGAATTCAAAGCACACACCAAAACAACCGAAGGAGAAAGCGGCTACGCCTATGCCACGCTCGAAGGTGGCGGCGCCTCGATCAACTGCGAAGCGCTGGAAGAAAAATCCGCTCCGAAGTGGATTATCGAGAAAGAAGGCAAACCGGCCGAAAGCGGGGCGGGCCTTCGGGTCAAGGTCAAAACATGGGGGGAATGCGTCGGCGAAATCAAAGGGGTCACCCGCGCGATGAGCAGTAGCGAATGCGAAATGGAAACACAGGAGCCTAAAGAAGAAGCAGAAGTATCGGCCACCCTCCTGAGCACGTGCACCTTCACCGTCGAAGTGGCAAAAGTGCCCTGCGAAATCATGGTCGAACCAAAAGAAAACAAAGAACGTAAAAGCATCGGCCTCGTCGACAGCGGCGAAAACGACGAAAACACGATCCTCAACTTCGCCCTGAAAAACATTACGACATCGGTCAAAGGGGCGCTGTGCTCAACCCTCGGCGTGACATCCACCCACGAAGGGAAGATGAACGGAGCGATGGAAGCGCTGCAGGTCGCTCCGGCGTTGGCTGCGCCGGTCTTTCGCGTCTCGCGCGAAGGCACCGCTCGGATCATGGGAACGCAGACCAGAAAAGTACACGTCGCCAACTTCGGGACGATGGGCGCCCCCGGAGCGAGCCTGAGCACGGCCGGCGACAACGGTTTCGCAGTCGGCACCAAGAGCCTCGCCGAATGCCAGATGGAACCGTTGGCGATGGGCGAATCGTGTGGGATGACGGTACGGGTCGTCGTCGCTCCACAGGTGCGAAGAATCCATTTCCGGATCACAACCGGAGGGGTCGTGAAGAGCGAAGTCTCCGTCTTGGGCATCGAGTAGGACTCCTCTCGACGGAACGGTCTCGAGGTATCTGCCGGCTGAGGGGTATCTCGGTAGGGGCGTGCGAACCCTTGTGAGAGGTGTCCCTCTTGCCCACGCCGTGCCCCGGCGCTCCCCGGGGCACGGCTGCGGGCGGGGAATAGGACTACGGTCCTCCGCGCCCACCCGCGTGGCGGACGGCCGCCGCTGCTCAACGGAGCCGGGGACGCTAGCCCCCACCAGGCCATCCCAAGGCGGCCGTATCCTCGCCTGCCACAATGAACCCATGGCAACACAGGCCGCGCAGATCGCCCCGGAGGACTGCTCGCTTCCGCTCTACCGGATGGATGCGGAGCTATATGGGCGGCTGGTCGAGACGGGTGCGCTCGAAGGGCTTGACGTGGAACTGCGTGAGGGGCTGCTCGTCAATAAGCACCCCCACCGCGCCGACGCAATCCATCGGCTTGACGTGGGGACCTACGAACGGATGGTCGCCACTGGCCTGCTGGAGGGGGCGCCAATCGAACTGCTGGAAGGGCTGCTGGTCGAGGTGAGCCCGCAGGGCGAGGAGCATGCGGAAGTGATCAGGCGCCTGACGCGTCATCTGGCGGCTGCCCGTGCATGGCTGGATGTGCAGTTGCCGCTGGAAGCCGAGTGGGGCTCGGTGCCTGAGCCCGATCTTGCCCTCACCGAACGCCATGGTCCCCCAGGACGCCACCCGCGCACTGCGCTGCTGGTGGTTGAGGTCGCTGTGACCTCTCACAAGAAGGATCGTGGGGAGAAGGCCGGTCTGTATGCGGGAGCGCCGATACCCACCTATTGGCTCGTCGACGTCCCCGCTCGCGTGGTCGAGGTGCGCAGCAGCCCCGGGCCGAAGGGCTACGGCCGCTGCGAGCTCTACGGGGTTGGCGATGTCGTCCCCTCGCCCGCGGAGGGCGTGCCCGAGCTCGACGTCGCGTCGCTGTTCGAGGGACTCGGCGACTGACGCACGCCCCGGTCACGCGAACGTCTGTTCGCCCTCGTATGATGTGTGCGAGACATGGCCACCAGCAACCAGATCGTCGTCTCGGGTGCGCGCGAGCACAACCTCAAAGACATCTCCCTGACCCTCCCGCGCGACGCGCTGGTGGTCATCACGGGGCTCTCGGGGTCGGGCAAGTCGAGCCTCGCGTTCGACACCATCTACGCGGAGGGGCAGCGACGCTACGTGGAGTCGCTGTCCGCGTACGCGCGCCAGTTCCTGGGGCAGATGGACAAGCCCGACGTGGACTCCATCGAGGGGCTCTCGCCCGCGATCTCGATCGACCAGAAGACCACCTCCCGCAACCCCCGCTCCACCGTGGGGACGGTGACCGAGATCTACGACTACCTGCGCCTCCTGTGGTCGCGTGTCGGCAAGCCCCACTGTCCCATCTGCGGGCGCCCGATCGTGGGGCAGTCCGCGGAGCAGATCATCGACCACGTGATGGAGCTCCCCGACGGCGCCCGCTTCATGGTGATGGCCCCCGTCGTGCGCGGGCGCAAGGGCGAGTACGGCAAGCTCCTCGATGAACTCCGCGCCGACGGTTTCGCGCGCGTGCGCATCGACGATCGCATCCGCCTGCTCGAGGAATCGATCGTGCTCGACAAGCGCTACAAGCACGACATCTCCGTCGTCATCGACCGTCTCATCATGCGCCACGACGTGCGCAAGCGACTCGCCGATTCGATCGAGACCGCGGTGCGCCTCGCAGATGGGTTGGTCGAGGTGGAGATGATCGGCTCCGCCGACGGGTCGCGTGGCCCCGCCCCCGGGGAGGGCCAGGCGGCAGCGGAGGGTGAGGTCCCCGCGGGGGTCGGCGATATCGCACCTCGTACCCGCGGTGCGTCCAGCGACCAGCAGCCCGAGGCCGCGGGGGCACGGGGCAAGAGCGCGAGCACCCGCCGGGGCAAGGCCGAGAACGAGACCGTTCCCCGCGCCACCGGCGCGCTGGGTGCGCGCGCCGCCAACGCCCAGATCGTCCCCGGAGAGGTGCCCCCGGAGGGGACGGTGTTCACCTTCTCCGAGCGCTTCGCCTGCCCCGAGCACGGCCCCTCGCTGGTCGAGCTCGAGCCGCGCATCTTCTCCTTCAACTCCCCCCACGGTGCCTGCGAGCGCTGTCACGGGCTGGGGGCGCAGATGGAGATCGACCCCGAGCTGCTGGTGCCCGAGCCGACGCTCTCGGTGGCCGAAGGGGCGATCGCGCCGTGGACGAACACGATGTCCAACTACTACGACCAGGTCGCCGAGGCGATCTCCGAGCGCTACGGGGTCGATCTCGACGCCCCCTGGGAGACGCTCCCCGGGGAGCACCGCGAGCTCTTCCTGCGCGGGACCCCCGACCCCCTCCCGATCTCTTACCGCAACCGCTTCGGGCGCAAGCGCTCCTACTCCACCCGCTTCGCCGGGATCGTCGCCAATTTGGAGCGCCGCTACCGCGAGACCGAGTCCGAGGGGGTCAAGGAGAAACTGGAGGAGTACATGTCCCTGCGCCCCTGCCCCGTGTGCGGGGGCGCGCGGCTGCGCGCGGAGTCCCGCGCGGTGCTCGTGGGGGGGACCCGGATCGAGGACTTCTGCGCCCTCTCCGCGCGCCGGGCGCTTGAGTGGCTCGAGCACGTGGAGCTCTCCGAGACCGACCGCCACGTCGCGCGGCTGATCCTGCGCGAGATCTCCGAGCGCCTCCAGTTCCTTGAGAACGTCGGGATCGGCTACCTCTCGATGGACCGCGCCTCCGCCACCCTCTCCGGGGGGGAGGCCCAGCGGATCCGCCTCGCCACCCAGATCGGCTCCTCGCTCGTGGGCGTCCTCTACATCCTCGACGAGCCCTCCATCGGGCTGCACCAGCGCGACAACTCCAAGCTGATCGCCACCCTGGAACGGCTACGCGACCTCGGCAACACCGTGATCGTGGTCGAGCACGACGAGCAGACCATGCGCGCCGCCGACCACCTCGTGGACCTCGGCCCCGGCGCGGGGGAGCACGGGGGGCGGATCGTCGCCCAGGGGACCGCCACTCAGGTGCAGCGCGTGAAGGACTCCCTCACCGGCCAATTCCTCGCGGGCGCCCGCACCGTCGCCGTGCCCCCCAAGCGGCGCACCCCCACAGGTTATGTGAAGGTCGAAGGCGCATCCCAGCACAACCTCCGCGACATCGACGCCAGCTTCCCCCTCGGGGTCCTCACCTGCGTTACCGGGGTCTCCGGCTCGGGCAAGTCCACATTGGTCAACGAGATCCTCTACAAGGCCGTCTCCGCCCGCCTGCACCGCGCGCGCTCGCGGCCCGGCGCGCACCGCGCGATCCGGGGGCTCGAGCAGCTCGACAAGATCATCGCCGTCGACCAGTCCCCCATCGGGCGCACCCCCCGCTCCAACCCCGCCACCTACACCGGTCTCTTCGACGTGATCCGCGACCTCTTCTCAAAGACCCAGGAGGCCCGCGCGCGGGGGTACAAGCCGGGCCGCTTCTCCTTCAACGTCAAGGGCGGCCGCTGCGAGGTCTGCAAGGGGGACGGGCAGATCAAGATCGAGATGCACTTCCTCCCCGATGTCTACGTCCCCTGCGAGCAGTGCCACGGCAAACGCTACAACCGCGAGACCCTCGAGATCCGCTTCAAGGGCAAGAGCATCGCCGACATCCTCGACATGCCGATCGAGGAGGCCGTCCACTTCTTCGAGCACATCCCCAAGGTCCGCCGGCGCCTGGAGACCCTCAACGCGGTGGGCCTCGGCTACGTGCGCCTCGGCCAGCCCGCCACCACCCTCTCCGGGGGGGAGGCCCAGCGCGTGAAGCTCGCGACCGAGCTCTCCAAGGTGGCGACCGGGCGCACTCTCTACATCCTCGACGAGCCCACCACCGGCCTGCACTTCGCCGACGTCCAGAGACTCCTCGAGGTCCTCCAACGCCTCGTCGACGCCGGTAACTCCGTGGTCGTGATCGAGCACAACCTCGACGTCATCAAGTGCGCCGACCGCCTGATCGACATGGGCCCCGAGGGCGGCGAGGAGGGCGGCCTCGTCGTCGCCGCCGGCACCCCCGAGGAGGTCGTCGCCGAGCCGGCCTCCCACACCGGCCAGTTCCTCGCCGAGCTCCTCCCCGCCGCGGGGGCCTCCACGAACGGCGCCCGCCGACCTCCGGCCGGTACGCGCAAAGCCAAGAAACCCCGCAAGTCCCGCGCGAAGGTCGCGGCTTGAGCGACCTCTCTGCTCAGGCCCGCCTCTGGGCTCAGAAGTGGCGCTGGTACGAGCGCAACGCGCTGCCCTGGAACCGCGCGGCCATCCACTGGCAGCTGCTGCGCCGCGGCGCGTTCGCCCGCTGGCCCCTGCAGGGCAATGTGCTCGAGGCCCTGCGCGAGGGGCGCCTCGAGGTGGGGGAGGGGGTGCTGTTCGAGCCCAACGTCTGGATCGCCGCCCCCGACCGCGCGCGCGTGCGAATCGGCCAGGGCACGTTCCTCAACATCGGCGTCATGGTCGCCGCCCAGGAGCTCGTGGAGATCGGCGCGCACTGCATGCTCGCCAACGGCTGCTTCGTCTCCGACGCCGCCCACCGCTTCGACGACCCCGCGCGGCCCATCACCTGGCAGGGCTTCACCTCCAAGGGCCCCACCCGGATCGGCGCCAACTGCTGGCTCGGCGCGCACGTCGTGGTTACCAGCGGCGTGAACATCGGCGAGCGCTCTGTAATCGGCGCGGGCAGCGTCGTCACCCACGACATCCCCCCCTTCTCGATCGCCGCCGGCGCCCCCGCGCGCGTGTTGAAAAGTGTCGAGTACCCCTGAGCCTGTCCACAGAGAGCGCTACTCTTCCACGCTAAGCCGCCCTCAGGCAAGGCTCGCCCGCAGGTGTCAACGACAGATCGGGGAAGCATGTTGGCTGTGATGTTGCGCACGTCAAAGAAGGCCGCGTCGCGCTCCGCGTTGCGTCGCGCCATGTCGCTCGGTGGGCTGGCGGTTGCGCTCGCCGGTCTCCTCGCGGCCGGGGCCGCGGCGCTTGCTGCCTCGACGGCCGCCGCCGCGCCCATCGCGCTCGATGCACCGGAAAATGGCAAGTCCCCCTTGATCGCCTATGACTCCTCTTCGGGGACCACGTATGTCGTCTGGGAAGACCCGGTCAAACCTGCTGTCGACCTGTGCATCCTGCCCGCGGGTGCCGTCGGCTGCGAGGGCGGCGCACCGGTGCTGCTCGAAGACTCACTCTTTACGGGCGACAACTTCGCCGGCCCCGGTGGGGTCGTGGTCCTGCCAGGTGGCAAGGTGGCGGTCATCGGCAACACCGCCGAGAATGGCAGCATCGCTTGGATCTCACCGCCCGACGGCTCTGCCTTCCTGGCGGCGGGACAAGGTCTGCAGAACGGCGGCGAGCCGATCAGCAACGTCTCGCTCTACTACACCGTCGGCAACGCGGCTGCGCTCAGCAGCACAGACGTTGGCCTGCTGGACGACTTCGGCGATAAGTTCGCTGACACCTTGCTCACATCTGCGTCTCCCAAAATCGAAGAACCCAACACCAACCAGACCGTTCCGGAAAACGAGTTCCCCAGGAAGGCCCTCGACACCGACGGACCGGAGATCGCCGCCGAGCCGGCGCCCCCGCCCGCGGCAGCGGGCACCGACATCCTGGTGGGCGTCGGGGACAACTTCGGCGGTCCGAAAGTAGCCCTCCCAGGTTGCCTCAACAGCACGGGCACCGGCTACGGCGTCTCCGCCGGCAAGGTGGGCGGCACCTCCAAGGCGGCGGGCACGCTCAACGCGGAGGGTCTGCCGGGGTATGGGGTGCTCGCGTGCTCCTCCCAGACGCCGGTGCTGGCGCAGGGCGGTGTCGATGGGATTGGCGTGATCGAGAACGAAGGGGATGGCCTCGACGGCGCCGGTGAACTGGTCACGCTCGATTACCGCCCCTTTGTCGCAACCGCTACCGGAGGCGCTTTTGGAGCCCCAGTGCAGCTTGCCGATGTGAGCCACATAGCTTCCGGTGGTGTCATCGAGCTCGACCTCGCCGATGACTCCGGCACCGGCGTATACGCCACGTGGAAGGACCACCAGGGTCTTGTGCTCGACTACAGCGGAAACGGTGGCGCCAGCTGGGGACCTCCGGCTGTCGTGCCGGAACCGGGAGGCATCCCGCAGAACAACCCGGTGATCGTTGGCACCGGCGGCGGCAACGCCGAGATCGCATACGAAAGCAACCCCGGCACCGGGCCGCAGGTCTTCCTGGAATCCATCAACTACGCGGCGCTCTACGCCGCTGACAACCCGCCGCCGTCCGTGAAGCCCCCAACTCCCCCGCCGCCGCCCCCACCCCCGCCGAGCAGCGAATTCAAAGTCGAAGCGATCGTCACGAGCTCCGGTGGCACGATTACGATCACGATCGTCGTGACTCAGCCGGGTGAGGCGAGCCTGACCGTGACGATCTCCACCTCTACGCTGGCGCACTCCGCGGCGGTGGATGCGAAGGCGAAGAAGTGCAAGCACGGCCAGATCAAGCTCAAAGGCAAGTGCGTCTCCGCGACCACGGTGGTCGGCAAGACCTCCGCCAACGCGACGGCGGGCGTTCCGTTGAAGCTGACGGTCAACCTCTCCAGCAAGATCAAGGCGCTGCTGAAGAAAGGCAAGACCGTGCATCTGACGGGGACGCTCACCTTCCAGTCCGCGCTCGGCGGGAAGCCGACGACGCACACATACAACCTGACGGTCAAGGGCCACAAGGGCAAACACAAGAAGTAGCTCGTCGCATCGATCAGGGGTCCAGCTCAACCGGCGCCGCCGCCGCCGGCTTGAGCTACCCTGTGGTTATGGGTAGGGGAATGGTGTCGGGGTCGGTTGCGTTGGTCCTCGCCGGCTTGACGCTGGCGCTGGTATCGCCCGCGGCGCTGGCCAGGCCGCAGGGCAATGTGGCTGCCACGCAGACCTTGGCGCGGGCCACCGACGCGCTGGTGCGTACCGCGCGGCCCGATATCGACAGGGGTCTGGCTGCCGTGAAGAGCTTCACCAACCAGATCGCCGCCCAGTGCCCCCGGGTGGCGACTGGATCCCCGCAGGACCACGACTCCGAACAGCTCAGCAACGAGATCGTGGGCGCGATGACGGCCGTCGGCTACCACAGCGCGGCCGCCCCGATCGCCACCTTCGCGCGGGCCGTCAAGGGCCTGCACTGGAGCAACGGCAGGCTCACCCGCGCGGTCAAGACGTTCGCGACCAAGCTCGTGGGGCTCTCCACGCTGGCGGGTCCAGACCTGTGCGGGGACATCGCCGGGTGGGTCGCCGGGGGCGAGCGGACGCTGCCGGCGAGCACCGTCCAGTTCGACCAGCGCTACGCCGCCGTGGACATCGAAGCCGAAGAAGCCCCGCTGATCATCCAGCTCGCCACCCCGTATGCCAGCCCCGGCGAGGTCTCGGTGCTCCACCATGTCGAACGCTTCGAAGAGCAGCTCGGCGAAGCGGAAACGACTGGGGAGGGGTACTACACCCACCTCATGGACGCGCTCGAACTGAACCCCTGAGGCCGAGGCCGGTGCGGTCGCCCCAGCCCGCTGGCCGTGTGAGCGCCCCAGCCATAGTAATCAGCCGAGCAGCGCGCGCAGCTCCTCGACCTCGGCGGGGTCGATCTTGTAGATGTGCTCGGGGCCGGGGTAGCGGTGGGCGCGGACGTCTTCGGCGTAGGCGCCCACACCGGCGTTCATCTCCTCCTGGAGGTTCGCGTAGCGCTTGACGAAACGCGGGCCGAGTCCGTCGCGGATGCCGAGGAGATCGTGGAAGACGAGCACCTGCCCATCGGTCGCGGGGCCGGCGCCGATGCCGATCACGGGGATCTCGATGCGCCCCATCAGCTCCTCCGTGACAGCCGCGGGGATCGCCTCGAAGACGATCGCAAAACAGCCCGCCTGCTGCAGCGCGAGCGCGTGTTCGGCGATCTTCGCGGCGGCCTGCGCGCTGCGCCCCTGGGCCTTCCAGCCGCCGAGCGCGGTGGAGCTCTGGGGGGTGAGCCCGACGTGGCCCATCACGGGGATGCCCGCGCTCACGATCGCGCGGGCGCGGCTCGCGGGGGTCTCCCCACCGCCCTCGAGCTTGACCGCGTCGCAGCCCGCCTCCTGGACCATCCGCACCGCGGCGCCCACCGCCTGGGCGTCGCTCACCTCGTAGGAGCCGAACGGCAGGTCGCCGATCAGCAGCGGGGTTCTGAGGCCCCGCCGCGCGGCGGCGGCGAGCACGAGCATGTCCTCGAGGCGCACCGGGGTGGTGGCGCTGTAGCCGAGCACCGTGGTCGCCGCGGAGTCCCCGACGAGCACGAGATCCACGCCCGCCGCCTCGGCGGCGCGCGCGCTGGGGTAGTCGTACGCCGTGACCATCACGATCGGGTCCCCGAGGCGCTTCTTCTCGGCGAGCAAGGGCAGGGTCATCGGCAGGCGGCCGGGGTCGTGGGGGATCTTGACGTTGGGCTGGCTTGACATGGTGTGTTTAGTCCTCTCTGACGCGCGCGGTTGACGCTCTACGCAAGTAGGGTCGCCACCGCGTCGTCGACGGTGACAATGCGGTTGGTGTTGGCCTCCACGTGCACCACGCGGGGCTCGTAGTGCTCCATCTCGGTCCGGTCGTAGTGGGCGTAGGAGATCACGATGATCGTGTCGCCGCGGTGCACCAGGCGCGCGGCCGCGCCGTTGACCTTCATCGCCCCCGAGCCCCGCTCGCCGGCGATCGTGTAGGTCTCGAAGCGCGCCCCGTTATCGATGTCCACCACGTGGACCTGCTCGTGCTCGAGGATGTCCGCGGCCTCCAGCAGGTCGGGGTCGATCGTGATCGACCCCACGTAGTGCAGGTCACAGTCCGTGACGGTGGCGCGGTGGATCTTGGACTTGAGCATCACACGCTGCATGAGGGGGTCCACCTACTCCTTTGGGTTGCCTTGATGGATGGTCTAGTGGGTGATGGCCGGGGCATCGTGGGTGCTCTCGCGAAGGCCCGCCCCGCGGGAACGCCGCGAGGCTGGGCGCTCGAGCTGCGGAGCGCCGGCGGGCTGGAGGGTGACGTTGTCGATCAGCCGCACCCGGCCGACGCGCGCGGCGAGCGCCAGCAGCGCCGGGCGGTCGAGTGCAGCAAGGGGCTCCAGGGTGTCGGGGTCGACAAGCGCAACGTAGTCCGCGCGCACCCCCGCGGCGGCAAGCGCCGCGTGGGCGGCGCCGAGCAGCGCATCGGCGGAGTGCTCTCCCGCGGCGGCCAGCTCGCCGGCCGCGCCGAGGGCGGCGAAGAGCGCCCGCGCGCGCTCGCGAGCGGGGGGATCGAGCAGCGCATTGCGGCTGGAGAGCGCCAGCCCGTCGGGCTCGCGCACGGTGGGTAGCGCCTCGATCTCCACAGGCAGGTTGAGATCGCTCAGCAGGCGGCGGATCACAACCACCTGCTGGGCATCCTTCTGGCCGAGGTAGAGGAGGTGGGGCATCGTCATGCAGATCAGCTTCGTGACCACTGTGGTCACCCCCCGGAAGTGCGACGCCCCGCGGGAGGCCCCCTCGAGGCGGTCGGTGAGCCCGAGTACTTCCACGGCGGTGGCGAAGCCGGGGGGGTAGACCTCTTCGACGGGGGGCGCAAACAGCAGGTCCGCGCCCGCTTCGGCAGCCAGCCCCGCGTCGTGCTGCTCAGAGCGCGGATAGCGCTCGAGATCGGCGCTGTCGTTGAACTGCGAGGGGTTCACGAACAGCGACACCACCACCTCGTCGCACTGCTGGCGAGCGCGCTCGATCAGCGCGAGATGCCCCTCGTGCAGCGCCCCCATCGTCGGCACCAGCCCAATCGTCAACCCTGCGCGTCGCGCCGGAGCGAGCGCAGTCCGCAGCTCTCCGACGGTGCGCAGCGTCCTCATCGCGGGACGCGCTCCGCGATACAGACACCCAGGACGCGCCACACTCTTATACCGGGAGAAGCTCCCCGGCCCACGCATCCAGGCGCATTGAGGTTTGGGCTGCTCATGGCTTTCGGTCCAGTCCCTGCGGATACCGGCGCGATAACAGATGGCTCTCAAACTCCCGGTCCATCCCGAGCGATCTCGGTGATGGCCTACGAACCATGATACATCCCTTAACGGCCCCGCTGAGAGCAAATTGGCGCTGTGTGCGCAGCTTCACAGAAGGACTGCGCGCAGATACGCCGAAGGTGCGTCTCCACGTCCGCCGCGGAAGGGCTACGATCCCGCCTCAGTGTCTTCCGAGGAGAGCCACCTCCATGGTTGCGCCGCGGAGCGGCGCGAGGCCCTCAAGGAGGTGTTCGAGCAGGCCCAGGGGTGCGTGCGCTGCGCGGAGCTGGCGGGCACGCGCAAAACGGTCGTGTTCGGGGCGGGTAATGCGGACGCGGACCTGATGTTCGTGGGGGAGGCCCCGGGGGCGAGCGAGGACGAGCGGGGGCTGCCGTTCGTGGGCGCGGCCGGCAAACTGCTCGAGAAGCTGCTGGGGGAGATCGGGATGGCGCGCGCGGACGTGTTCATCGCGAACGTGCTCAAGTGCCGCCCCCCCGGCAACCGCGATCCCCAGCCCGCCGAGATCGAGAACTGCCAGGAGTATCTGTATCGCCAGGTGGAGCTGATCCAGCCGCGGGTGATCTGCACGTTGGGGAACTTCTCGACGAAGCTGCTGCGCGAGGACCCCACCGGGATCACGCGCCTGCACGGCCAGCCCGAGGTGCTCGTCGTGGGCCGGCGCGCGGTGCGCCTCTACCCGATCTTCCACCCCGCAGCGGCGCTCTACACCCCGCGGATGCTCGAGACCCTGCGCGAGGACTTCAAGCGGCTGCCCGAGTTGCTCGCGCTGGGGGCGCCCCCGCAGCCACAGCCGCTCGACGTCCCCGAGTTGGAGGTCCCCGAGTTGGAGGTTCCCGAGCTGGAGGCACCCGAGCTGGAGGTGTCCGCAGCGCAACCGCCCGCCGCAGGGGTGGCCAAAGCGGCTGAGCCGGCCGAGATCGATCAACTCGGGCTGTTCTGAGCCCGGTCCGGTAGGCGAGCGCGGGCGGCAAGTTTTGCCTGTGGGCTTGCGCTTTCTGCGAATTATGATATTCTCGATCTACTTTATGAGGTATAGTCCTCGTGGGGTCGATCCCACGGCCCTTCCAAGCCCCCAACCAGCCGAGCGCGGACACATTGACGACCATGCAGATCGACGTTCATCAGCACATCTGGACAGCCCCATTGCTCGACGCACTGGCCGCCCGCCGGACGCTCCCCTTCGTCCGGCGGGCGCATGGCCTGACGCTGCTGCACGCGGCCGGCGAGCAGCCCTACGTGGTCGATCTGGAGTCAGAAGCGCCCGGCCGCCGGGCGAGCCTCGTCGACGAGGATGGCTTCGACCTCGCGTTGGTGGCGCTGTCGAGCGCGATCGGAGTCGAGGCGCTGCCGCGAGCTCAGGCGGATGAGCTGATCGAGGCCCACCTGGCGGGGGTGCTGGCACTGCCCAGCTGGTTTGCCCCGTGGGGGCCGATCGCGCTCGACGATCAGGATCCCGATGATGTCGACCGGCTGCTGGCGCGCGGCTGCGTCGGTGTCTGTCTGCCCGCGGGGGCGCTCGGCGGACCCGGTGCGCTGGCGCTGAGCGCGCCGCTGCTGGAGCGGATCGAAGCACGCGCGGCGCCGCTGTTCGTGCACCCCGGCCCCGTGCCGGGGTGGCGCGCGCCGGAAGCGGCGCTGAGCGAGCCGCTGTGGTGGCGGCCGCTGACCGATTATGTAGCCCAGATGCAGGCGGCGTGGCTGACGTTCGCAACGCTCGGCAGGCGCGAGTACCCGCGGTTGCGGGTCGTGTTCGCGATGCTCGCCGGCGGGGCGCCCCTGCTCAGCGAGCGGCTCGACGCGCGCGGCGGACCGGGTGTCGAGTTGCGCGATCCGCTGGTCTTCTACGACACCTCCAGCTACGGCCCCGCAGCGGTTGAGGCGATGGCTCGCAGGGTCGGCGGTGAGCAGCTTGTGTACGGCTCCGACCGCCCCGTCGTGGAGCCGACTCCCACGGGGCGCGAGGTGCTGCTCGCCGAGAACGGCTCCCACCTGATCGAGTCCCACCACCTGGCGCGCGCGGTGGCGATATGAGGCCCTCAAACGGGCAAGCGAACCTGGCTCTCCGCCGGCGGCGCTCGAGGCAAGCAAAGGATGCCCAATGAGCGAGGCGCGCCCGAAGCGGCTCGTCTGGTTCGCGGCGCCTCCCGGCGCGCTGCCCGCGGCCAACCCCCCACAGAGTCTCGCTGTGAAGCGGTTCGAGCGGCTCCTGGCGGCGCCGGAGCCCGCGCCTGCCGCCGACGAGGGCCCGTACCTGAGCTCCGAGCAGCTCCAGCGCTTCGTCGCCGCGCTCGCCTCCGATCCGGAGCGCTGGCGTCATCTCGTCCGTCACGAGCGAGATGTGCGCGTCTATAAGCAGCTCTTCAGCGACGAGCGGGTCAACGCCTGGTTGATCTGCTGGTGCGACGGTCACGACACAGGCTTTCACGACCACGACGAGTCCGCGGGCGCCGTCGCGGTGATCTCCGGCCGCGTGCGCGACGAGCGGATCGTGCTCGGCTCCGCCCCCCTCGCACGGGAGCTCTCCGCGGGCGAGTGCTTCAACATTCCCCCGACCGCGATCCACCGCGTGCTCCACAGCGGGAACGTCCCCGCGATCACGATCCACGCCTACTCTCCGCCCCTCACCCGCATGGGCGCCTACCGAATTGGCGCTCGCGGTGAGCTGGAGCGCGAGGCGCTCACCCACGACGACGAGCTGCGCGCCGAGGCAGCGGCCGCGTAGGCGCGCATCTGCTCCGATTCACCGGGGTCGCTGCGACAGACCCTAAAGTTCCTTCAGTGTGCACCCGTGAGACCTCGGCCCCCGTTGAGACCGAGGCGCTGGGCGCGGAGCTGGCCGCCCGTTTGCGGCCCGGCGATGTCGTGCTGGTGCGAGGTGAGCTTGGCGCGGGCAAGACCACGCTCGTGCGCGGGGCCGCGCTGGCGCTCGGGGTGAGCGACCCGGTGACGAGCCCCACGTTTGGGGTCGGGCACCGCTACCGCGGCACGAATGTGACGGTCGCCCACCTCGACCTGTACCGGCTGGCGGGACTGGAGCACGAGGATCCGGGCCTGCTCGAGGACTACCTCGGGCCCGAGCGGATCGCGTTCGTGGAGTGGCCCACCGAGGGCGCCCCGGAGCTCGCGGGCGCGAGGGTCCAGGTGACGCTCACGCACCTCGGCGGCGACCGCCGGCGGGTAGAGATCCAGCACGTGGGCGAGCAGGAGCCGGAAGGCGAGCGGGAGATGGAAGGCGAGCGGGATCTGAAAAGTGAGCGGGAGGTTGACCAAGCGCGCAAGGAGAGTGGCCTCCGGGACGGTGCGAACCGTTGATCGTCCTCGGCTTCGACACCGCCACGCCCGCCACGGTCGTGGGGCTGCGCCTCGCGGACGGGAGCACGCTGCAGGCGCGTGACGATCCGGGAGCGGGCGAGCGCCCCGGGCACACCACGCGGCTCCTGCCGCTCGCGAGCGAGCTGCTTGCCCAGGCGGGACTGAGCTGGAGCGCGCTCGAGCGGGTCGCGGTGGGGGTGGGGCCGGGGACGTTCACCGGTCTGCGCATCGGGGTCGCCACTGCCCGCGGACTCGCACAGTCGCTGGGGGTCGAGTTGGTGGGGGTGTCCACGCTGCGGGTCCTCGCCGAGGCGGCCCAGCGTGAGGACCCCCGTCGTGGGGTGCTCGTGGCGATCGACGCCCGCCGTGGCGAGGCGTTCCTGGCGCTCTACGCCGCGGGCGCAGAGCAGCTGGTTGCGCCTCGCGCGATGCGCCCCGAGGAGCTTGGAGACCTCCCGCTACACCCCGAGGAAGGGATCGATTGGCTGGCGGTGGGGGATGGGGCGGTACGCTTTCGAGGTTATGTGGAAGCGGTCGGAGTCGCGGTCGCGGAGGACTTCTCGCCGCTGCACCGAGTCGATGGCGGGGTGCTGTGCGAGCTTGCGCTCGCGGTGTACCCGGGAGCTCTCGAGACGGTGCTCCCCGACTATCGACGCCGCCCCGATGCCGAGATCGCCTTGGAAGAGAATGCCGGCCGGTGAGTTGACGTGAGCGCCCAATACGTAGCCGAGGTCGCCTCCGGGCGCCCGCCGCTGGAGATCCGGCGCCTGGCCTACCCCGATCTGCCGCAGGTGATCGGGATCGAGCGCCGCGCCTTCCCCACACCGTGGTCGCTGGCGATGTTCGTGCTGGAGCTCTCCAAGTCCTCCGGGATCTGTCTCGCGGCGATCACCGAGGTCGACGCTCGCCGGCGCGTGGTGGCGTATCTGATCTGCTCGCGCTACGAGACGGTGTGGCACGTCATGAACGTCGCCGTCGCCCCCGAGCACCGCCGCGCCGGTGTCGCCTCGGCGCTGCTGGGCGAGCTGTATGTGCGCGTCGGCGACGAGCACGCGCGCTACACGCTCGAGGTGCGCCGCTCCAACGACACCGCGATTCGCCTCTACGAACGGGAAGGCTTCCGCGCGGCGGGCCTGCGCCGGCGCTACTACCAGGACAACGGCGAGGACGCCCTCGTCATGTGGCGCACCCCCGCCACGCTGACCGGGACGCTCGACGACGTGCCCAATCCCGGCTTTATATGAGCACCACCGGGGCTCCCGGCACGAGCCCGTTGATCCTCGCCCTGGAGAGCAGCTGCGATGACACCTGTGCGGCCGTGCTCGACGGAGCTGGAAGGGCTCGCTCCAACACGATCTCCTCCCAGGGAGTCCACGACCGCTTCGGGGGGGTCGTCCCCGAGATCGCCTCGCGCCAGCACCTCGAGCTGGTCAACCTCGTCGTGGCCCAGGCGCTCGAGCAGGCCGGGGTGGGGCTCGAGGAGATCGAGCTGGTGGGTGCCACCCGGGGACCCGGGCTGGTGGGGGCGCTGCTCGTGGGCTTCGCCACCGCGAAGGCCATCGCCGCGGCGCGGGAACTGCCCTTCGCCGCCGTGGACCACCTCCAGGGCCACGTCGCCGCGAACTTCATCAACGGCGATCGAGGTCCGTTCGAGCCCCCCTTCGTGTGCCTGATCGCCAGCGGCGGCCACACCCTGCTCGCGCACGTGCGCGAGCACGAGGGCTTCGAGGTGCTGGGGGGCACGCTCGACGACGCCGCGGGAGAGGCGTTCGACAAGGGCGCACGGATGCTCGGCCTCGGCTATCCCGGCGGGGCCGCCCTGGAGCGCCTCGCCCGCGATGGCGATCCGAGCGCCTTCCCGTTTCCCGCCGGGGGGCCGCGACCGGGGCTCGGCAAGAGCCGCCAGGCGTTTGCCCACAGCCTCGACTTCTCCTTCGCCGGGCTGAAGACCTCGCTGCTGTACCGCCTGCGCGAGCTCTCCCCGGAGGAGGTCGGCGCGCGCGCCGCGGACCTCGCGGCCTCCTACCAGGCGGCGATCGTGGAGCGGCTGCTGGAACGCGCCCAGCGAGCGCTCGAGCAGACCGGCCTCGACCGCCTGGCAGTCGGTGGCGGCGTGGCCGCCAACGGGGAGCTGCGCCGGCGCCTCGGCGAGCTGGGTGCGCAGGTGCACGTGCCCGAGCGGGCGCTGTGCACCGACAACGCCGCGATGATCGCCAGCGCCGCCCGCTTCGCCGAGCGCCTGCCCTACCCTCGCTACCTCGCCCTCGACGCCTACGCCACAGGGGAACGGCCCCCCCCACGTGAGTAGGGGGAAAATTTGCCGGGCGCACGCGCCGGCGAGGATCCCGACGGCTTCACCGCTGCGCCTCCCGCCCGCGAGGATCCCGACGGCTTCACCGCTGCGCCTCCCGCCCGCGAGGATCCCGACGGCTTCACCGCTGCGCCTCCCGCCCGCGAGGATCCCGACGGCTTCACCGCTGCGCCTCCCGCCCGCGAGGATCCCGACGGCTTCACCGGCACACTGCCCATCCCTGCGCCGGCAGGACAGATCGTGAGGGTCCTGACCCTCTACACCAAGCCCGACTGCCACCTCTGCGAGGAGGCGCTCGAGGAGCTGCGCGGGCTCCAGGAGGAGCTGTCCTTCGCGCTCGAGCTGCGCGACATAACCGCCGAGGAGGCCCTCCATCGGATGTATTTCGAGCGCATCCCCGTCGGCGCCCTCGACGGCGAGGAGCTCTTCGAATATTTTGTAGATGCGGAGGTTCTGAGGGAGAGGCTACAGTCAGGGCCGTGACTTACGCAGAGCTCAGCGGAACCGCCGAGGTGGACCGCGACGACGCCCTCAGCCAGGGTGAGCGCCTCTCGCTGGGGGTTGCCGCCCGTCTCTCGCGCTACTTGCAGGTTCTCACGCAGGCCAGGAAGATGGGCAAGGAGACGATCTCCTCCCAGGAACTCTCCGACTACACCCACGTCAACTCCACCCAGATCCGCCGCGACCTCTCGGGGTTCGGCAAGTTCGGCAAGCGCGGGGTCGGCTACAACGTCGAGTCGCTCGTCTCCCAGATCCGCAAGATCCTGCGCACCGCCGGGCAGCACAACATCGCGCTGTTCGGCGCCGGTCACCTCGGCAAGGCGATCGCCTCCTCGGACATCTTCGCCGACCACGGCTTTCGCGTGGTCGCGATCTTCGACGTCGACCCCGACAAGGTCGGCACCCCCGTCGGCAACAAGGTTGTCCGCCACCCCCGCGAGCTACACCAGATGGTCGAAGACGAGGACATCGTCGTAGGTGTCCTCGCCGTGCCCGGCAGCGTCGCCCAGCAGCTCGCCGA
This sequence comes from uncultured Solirubrobacterales bacterium, assembly GCA_963747875.1. Classification (GTDB taxonomy): domain Bacteria; phylum Actinomycetota; class Thermoleophilia; order Solirubrobacterales; family Solirubrobacteraceae; genus Palsa-744. Next base: position 1,027,030 of record CAVVGU010000001.1, on the reverse strand, counting down.
CGAGCTCGTCGCCGCGGGTGTGAAGATCATCTTCAACTACTCCGAGTCGCTCCTGCAAGTACCCCCCGAGGTCACCGTCCACACCTCCAGCCCCGCCGTCGACCTGTTGTACGCGCTGTACTTCTATCTGACCTGAAAGCCCATGGATAGCCAGGACCTCGACCGGGCGGAGGAGACCTTTGCGCAGGCGGTGGACGGCACCGTCGGGTTGGAGGAGGAGTTCTCCCTGCTGCACCCCTCGACCCTAGAAATGGTGCCCCGCTTCGAAGAGCTGCGCGACGTCGCCCGCGCGCGCGATTCGCTGCTCTTCGAGCACATCACCGGGGAGCTCATCTCGGCCGAGATCGAGATCGTCTCCGGTGCCGGATCGGACCTCCACGACGCCCTCATGCACCAGCGTGAGTGCCGCCGGCGGCTGTTCGCCCTCGCCGACGCCCACGGGGTCGCCCTGGGGGCCACCGGCACGCATCCCTGGGCCGACTACCGCGAGCAGGTCATCATCGACACTGAGCACTACCGTCGCGTCGAGGAGGGCCTCAAATACGTGGCCTGGCGCAACAACACCTTCAGCATGCACGTCCACATGGGGGTCCGCGACGCCGACCGCGCGGTGCGCGTGTGTGACCGCCTACGCCCCGTACTGCCTCTGCTACTGGCGATCTCCGCCAACTCCCCCTACCTCGACGGCCGCGACTCGGGCCTGCACTCCGCTCGCACCCAGAGCTTCACCCGCAGCTTCCCCCGCTGCGGCGTGCCCGACGCATTCGGTGGCTGGGGCGCCTACCGCGACTACATCGAAGCGCTCCTACGGACCCGCTCGATCGTGGAGTTCACCCAGGTGTGGTGGTCCGTGCGCCCGCACTTCGCCTTCGGCACCGTGGAGCTGCGCATCTGCGACGCCCAGGCCACCGCTCCCGAGTCGGAGGCCCTCGCTGCGCTGATGGTCGCGTGTGTGGCTCAGGCCGCCCGCGACGTGGATGAGGGCGTACCCTTCGTGGACCCCGCTGCGCGGATGATCGAGGAGAACGTGTGGAGGGCGATCCGCTACGGCCTCGACGGTCGCCTGATCGATCTCGAGCGCCTCGAGGAGTACCCCGCCCGCGAAGCGATCGAGCGACTCGCCGCGTGGTCCGCCCCCGTGCGCGGGGAGCTCGGAATCGAGCTCTCCTTCCCCGAGCGCAACGGCGCCCAGCGCCAGCGCGCAATGATCGAAGCCGGCGCCACCCGCGAGGAGGTCTTCGCGGCGTCGGTGCGGGAGACCAGGCAAACCTACTCAGCGGAGGTGACAGTGTGAGCACACAGGAGTCGCAGGAGAGCGCGCCGGGACAGCCGACCGAAGAGGAGATGCGCGCGGCCTACGAAGCGGAACTGAGCCGCATCACGAGTGCCGACATGGTGCTCCAGGCCACTGTCTCCCTACTCAACCTCGGTGCTCGCCGCCTCGGCCTCGTCGGCGGGGGCGCAGCCGAGTCGGCCGCCGGGCAGCCCGCTGCGGAGCGCGACCTCGAGCAGGTACGCGACGCGATCGACGCCGTACGCGGGCTGATGGGAGTGGTCGAGCGCCGCGCCCCCCAGGAAGCGCGGCCGCTGCGCGAGGCTCTCTCCCAGCTGCAGATGGCCTACGCGCGCGAGACCCAGGCCCCCGCACCCACCCCGGCTCCCGGCGGCGAGCAGGCTCCGCCCGCCGGAGGCGGGACCGCAGGCGCCCCCGGCGCGGGGAGTCCTCAGGGCAGCCCACCAGCACAGCCCTCCACCGGCAAGCCCGGCCCCGGGCCGGCGGAGTCCAGCGGCCGTCTGTGGGTGCCCGGACGCTGAGGCCCCTCCACACGTCGCTCGCGGCGGGTGGGGACGGCGTGTGCCCAACACTCGCCACAGGGCGCTGGCGACGCACATTTTGTTGCGCTCCGCTGTGGATTCGCGATGGCCTGCACGCCTCCAGCCGGGAGGCACGATAGACTGCGCGCGCTTTTCCGCCGGGTAGGCGCTCGACCGAGCGATCCGGGCGGATGGTGGACATTTGTGCGCGCGAGCACCGTCGCGCGGCACGCCAACCGACCGGAGGATTTCTGTTGAGTAGCTTCCTGACAAACCACGGGGTCGTCGTCGCCCTAGTTTGTGCCGCCTGTGCCGTCGTCTACGGCCTCCTGACGACGCGCGCCCTGCTCGCTCTCCCACCGGGCAACGAGCGCATGCAGAGCATCTCCCTGGCCGTTCAGCAGGGCGCCCGTGCCTACCTGAACCGCCAGTACGCGACAATCGCCGTCGTCGGCGTTGTGCTGTTCGTCGCGTTGATCTTCATCCAGAACATCGCGGTCGCATGCGGCTTTGCGATCGGCGGACTGCTCTCCGGCTCGACCGGGTACATCGGGATGAACGTCTCGGTTCGCTCCAACGCACGCGTCGCCGAGGCCGCGCGCGGCGGCGTCACACCGGCGCTGCGGGTCGCCTTCCGCGGCGGCGCGATCACCGGCCTGCTGGTCGTGGGCCTGGCGCTGATCGGCGTCGCGGGCTACTACGGCGCGCTGACCTCGTTCTTCAACGACAGTCCCAAGACCGCGGTGGACGCGCTCATCGGGCTCGGTTTCGGGGGCTCGTTGATCTCGGTCTTCGCTCGACTGGGCGGCGGCATCTTCACGAAGGCCGCCGACGTCGGCGCCGACCTCGTCGGCAAGGTCGAGGCGGGCATCCCCGAGGACGATCCGCGCAACCCGGCGACGATCGCCGACAACGTGGGCGACAACGTCGGCGACTGCGCCGGCATGGCGGCCGACCTGTTCGAGACCTACGCGGTCACCGCCGTCGCGGTTATTCTGCTCGGCGTACTCACCTTCAACCAGGCCACGCAGGTGGCGCTCTACCCGCTCGTGATCGGCGGCGCCGCGATCATCGCCTCGATCATCGGCACGTTCGCGGTGCGCACGAACACCGACAACGTCGAGCGCGCGCTGCTGCAGGGCCTGATCGTCTCGGGCGTGATCGCCGCCGCTGCGTTTGCGCCGATCACCTACTGGCTGATGCGCAACCTGACCTTCCAGGATGGCTCCGCGGGTGTGACCAAATGGAGCCACCTGTACCTGTGCTCCCTGATCGGCATCGCCATCACGGCGCTGCTATTCGGAATAACCGAATACTACACCTCGACCCGCTTCTCCCCGGTGAAGAAGACCGCGAAAGCCTCGATCACCGGCCACGCGACGAACATCATCCAGGGCTTCGGCTCGGGGCTGCAGGCGACAGCGCTGCCGGCGATCGTGATCGTCGTTGGCATCCTCGGCGCGTGGAAGCTCGCGGGCGGGGGTGTCACCGGCATCTACGGCGTGGGGGTGGCCGTCATGGGCCTGCTCTCGCTGACGGGGCTGATCGTCGCGCTCGACGCCTTCGGGCCGATCACCGACAACGCCGGCGGGATCGCCGAGATGGCCGACCTCCCCGAGGATGTGCGCAAGGTGACCGATCGACTCGACGCAGTGGGGAACACGACGAAGGCCGTCACGAAGGGCTACGCGATCGGCTCCGCGGTGCTCGCCGCGATCGTGCTGTTCGCCGGGTTCCAGAAAGAACTCGAAGCCAAGCTCGCGCACGCGATCTCCTTCGGCATCAACGAACCGCCAGTCCTGATCGGGCTGCTGATCGGCGGGCTGATGGTGTGCCTGTTCGCATCGCTCTCGATCGAGGCGGTGGGCCGCGCCGGGGGCGCCGTCGTCGAGGAGGTGCGCCGTCAGTTCAAAGAGCACCCCGGGATCATGGACTACACCGAACAGCCCGACTATGCGACCTGCGTGGACATCGTCACGAAGACCGCCCAGCGCGAGATGATCCTGCCCTCGCTGCTGCCGATCGGGCTGACGTTGATCGTGGGCCTGATCGACACCCAGGCGCTCGGTGGCCTGTTGATCGGGGTGATCGTCGTCGGCTTCTTCTTCGCCGTGTTGATGACCGCCGGTGGAGGGGCGTGGGACAACGCCAAGAAGCTCATCGAGGACGGCGCGTTCGGTGGCAAGGGCTCGGAAGCTCACGCCGCCTCGGTCACCGGGGACACCGTCGGGGACCCCTTCAAGGACACCGCCGGCCCTGCCATCAACCCTATGATCAAGGTCGCCAACATCGTTGCGATCCTGATCATCCCGTTGATCACTTAGCCAGATCAAGCCCTCCGGCGGGGTGCCCACCCCGCCGGAGTCATAACCTCAGACGAAGATGACTCCTCGTCGTATCCACCGCTCGACCACGATGGCGCTCTCTGCGCTCATGATCCTGCTCGGGCTGGCGCTGCTCGTGGAGGACCTCGCCGGCGGCGATCCGATCTCCCCGCGACTGCTGCTTGGCGTGCTGTTCCTCGCCGCGGGTCTCGGGCGGCTGTACGTCGAGGTTCGTCGCGGGCGGCAGGCATGAGCGAGCCCCCCGCCAACGACCTCCCGCCGTGGGACGGCTTTGGGGAGGACGAGCACGGGCTCTCGCTGGAGGAGATGGGCGCCCAGCTATCCACCTGGTCGCTGGCCGCCCTCGGGCGCACGATCGGCTCCCCGATCCTCTTCGGGATCGTCTACACCTCGCTCGCCTCCGCCGTGTTCTTCTCGCTCGGCGTCGTTGTCAACCACGCCCTCGGGCTCACCCCCGTTGTCTTCCTGATCGCCGCCCTGATGTTCGGGCTCACCGCTATGACCTACGTCGAGGGCTCCTCCCTGCACCAGGAGCCCGGCGGCTCCACCGTGTTCGCCCGCTACGCCTTCAACGAGCTCGTCAGCTTCATCGCGGGGTGGGCGATCCTGCTCGACTACGTCATCCTGATCGCTGTCACCGCCTATGCGGCCACCCAGTACCTCAAGGTCTTCTGGGCGCCCCTGGGCAACCACACCGAGGCTCTGATCCTCGCCCTGGCGATCATCGCCTATGTCGTCCTCTCCAACATCCGCGGGCTCTCCAGCCGTCGCGGGCTGCGCATTGGCGTGCTCGTCATCGGCGCCCTGGCACTGGAGATGTTCGCGATCGCCCTCGGCCTCATCCAGTTCTTCAACCTCCACACGATCATCGCCTCGATCCACCTTGGCACTGCCCCCACGTGGTCTGGGCTGATCTTCGCCATCACCATCACCACCATGGCGTTCACCTCGCTCGAGTACGCCTCCGGCCTCGCCGGCGAGGTGAAGGTCGGCCGCCGCGCCCTGCGCCGCCTCGTGCTCACCGGCGCGATCGCCGTGGTCGTCGCCTACTTCGGCGTCGCCATCCTCGCCGTCACCGCCTTCCCCATCCATGGCACCTACTCCGCCCTCGGGCACCGCTACCTCAACGACCCCGTGATCGGACTCGTCAGCAAGCTAAGCCCCCACCTCGTCTCCGAAGTCCTGCGCTACTCCCTGGCGGCCGTCGTCGCGGGCACCCTGATCGCGGCCGCCAACTCCGCCATGCTCGGGCTCTCCCGCCTGGCCTACTCGCTCTCCACCAACCGCCAGATCCCCTCTGGCCTCGGGCGCCTGCACCCTCAGCGCTCCACTCCCTACGTGATCATCGTGCTCGCCGGCCTGCTCGCCGCCGTACTCGTGATCCCCGAGAACATCGACTTCCTCGTCGGCATCTACGCCTTTGGGGCCGTCCTCGCCTTCACCATCGCCCACCTCTCGATCGTACGTCTGCGCTACCGCGAGCCCGATCGCACGCGACCGTATCGCGTCCCTCTGTCGGTGCGCCTGCGGGGCGGGGAGCTGCCCCTGCCTGCCGTTCTGGGCGCACTGCTGAGCGCGGCCGGCTGGATCGGCCTGATGATCGTCCACCACCCCGCCCGCTACGTCGGCCTGGGGTGGATGGCCGGGGGTCTCGTGCTCTACCTGCTCTACCGCCGCCTCGATGAGAGCTCCCCCCTGCGGCGCGTCACCGTCGCCCCCTCGGTGCTCCGCGCCGAGCAGCGCCCCGAGCGCGACTACGGCTCGATCCTCGTGCCCCTTCTGGGGGGCCCCTTCGACGATGACGTCGTCCACACCGCCGCCCTGCTCGTCGCCGGCGAGCCCACGGACGAGGCCGCCATCGACACCGCCACGATCGAGGCCCTCTGGGTCTTCGAGATCCCCATGGCCCTCACCCTCGACGCCCGCCTCCCCGACGCCCACATCCGCCGCGCCCGCGATGTCCTCGCCCGCGCCAAGCTCGTCGGCGAGGAGTACACCGGGGTGCAGGTCGCCACCGCCACCGTGCGCGCCCGTCGCGCCGGCCACGCGATCGTCGATGAGGCCCGTCGCCGCGGCGTCGAGGCGATCGTGCTCGGCGCCGAGGAACCCTCCCGCATCCGCGGCGGCGCCCGCCTCGGGGGCCGTGGGGTGCCCCTCGAGAACTTCGTCGGGGACGTCGTCAAGTACGTTGTCGCCAAGGCCAATTGTCGTGTGATCGTCACCGCGCCCCCCGCCCGTGAGGAGACCCCCGCCGATGTGCTCGCCGCGGCAGGGTCCGCCGACGGCTCGGTCGCCGGCGCCGTCGCCGAGGCCGCGGCGGGTGCCGCCGATCGGTCCGTCTCGATGGCGATCGAGCCCGCCCGCACCGCGCGCGGGAGCATCGTCTAATGTGCGAGCAATGTACGTCCTGATCGTGGGCGCCGGGCGCGTGGGCTCGGCTGTCGCCAAGTCCGCACTGGCATCCGGCCACGAGGTCTCCGTGCTCGACGAGGACCCCCTCTCGCACGAGCATCTCAACGCCGGGCAGGCCACCAGCTGGGAGGACGCCGGCGGTCTCTTCACGATCGGCACCGCCCTGGAGGTCGATGCCCTCGAGCAGGCCGGCATCGAGCGCGCCGACGTCTTCATCGCCTCCACCGATGGCGACAACACCAACCTCATCATCGCCCAGATCGCCCAGAAGCGCTTCGGTGTGCCCAAGGTCATCGCCCGCGTCATGGACCCCGCCCGGGCCGGCTGGTACGGCGAGCAGGGCCTGCACACCATCTCTCCCACCCAGCACGCAATCGAGATGTTCGAGCGCGCCCTCGAGGTCGAGCACGCCTCCTAGCGAGGCGCCCCGTCTGCGGCCACAACGATCATGAACCCCTGCCCCCAACGCCACCTCCGTGCCCCAGGACGTCTCGGCGCCCCCGGCCACCGCGGTGCCCCCAGCAGCCTCCGCGCTCCCAGGAGCCTCCGCACCCCCAGCGACCTCGGCGCTCCCAGTAGCCTCCGCGCCCTCGGCCACCGCGGCGCCCCCGGCGCTCTCGAGCGACCCCCCCACGAGCGATGTACGTAATCATCGTCGGAGCGGGCAAGGTCGGGCGTAACCTCGCCCGCGAGCTGATCGCCAAGGACCAGGAGGTCACCCTGATCGAGTCCTCCCGCTCGCGCTACCTCTCGATCGAGGAGGAATTCGAGCACGTCGCCCAGTACGGGGACGCCACCGAGCTGTGGGTGCTCGAGCGCGCCGGCATCCAGCGCGCCGACCTCGTGATCGCCGTCACCGGGGACGACGAGGACAACATGCTCGTCTGCCAGGTCGCCAAGGAGAAATACCTCTGTGATCGCATCATCGCCCGCGTCAACAACCCCCGCAACTACGAACACTTCAAGCTCCTCGGGATCCAGCCCGCGGTCTCCGCCACCGACCTCATCCTGCGCCTCATCGAGCACGAGGTCCCCCGTTACGGGCTCGTCCACCTGCTCGCCCTCGAGGAGGAGCGCCTGGAGATCATCGAGCTCGAGGTCAGCGCCGGAGCGCCCGCCGTCGGCGAACGCGTCGCCGACATCGACCTTCCCGAAGGCAGCCTCATCATCTCCGTCCTGCGCGGCGGCTCCGGATTCGTGCCCAAGGCCGACACCGTGATCGAGGCCGGCGACGAGGTCCTGCTCGTGCTCGACCCCGGCCTCGAGGAAGCCATCACCAGATTCTTCGGCTCCAACGGGGCCCTACCCGGGGTGTAGGCCCTGGGTGTAGGGGCGGCATAGATAGCCGCTTACGGGGTGGGTCTTCTGGGCGTGGTTGCCGGCCCGGCTTCGACCCAGCCATCCACTATTCTTGGATCCTCGGTCCGGGATGGTGTAATCGGTAACACGCGTGCCTCTGGAGCACGAATTTGGGGTTCGAGTCCCTGTCCCGGAGTAGCAGGAAATGGCTTGGTTGAGCCAGATGTGGCGGCAAGACCTCCGGCTCGCCCCAGTTCTCGCCCCAGTTTTGCACGCGGGGTGTCGAAACCGAGCGCCGCGGAAGGGGCCTGCACGATCGATGCGTGAGGGTTGCGCGCGCGGCGTGTACACTGAACTACCGGCTTGCGAACGCCTCAAGGCGGAGCCCGGTCGCACCGATGCTCAACGCAAGAAGGTGGTAACCCGTGCAGAAGCTCTACTACGACGCCGAGTCTCTTGATCGCGCTATCCGCGAGTTCGAGCGCGAGTACGGGATGAGCACCGAGGAGTTCTACGCACGCTACACGGCTGGCGAGGAGCTGGAAATCCCATGCGTCAACCAGCACGCATGGGCAGCGTTCCGAGACGCCATCGACCGTCTGACGGCCGGCGCGGGCGTGGAGCGCCAACCAGTCGCCGAGCGCGTCCGCCAAGCGCTCATCTGCGCGTAACCCCGTGGATGTCTGGGAGTATTTCCAGACCCGCGAGCGGGAGATCAAAGAGTGCTCGCTGCACGTGACCGGGAGCCCTCTCTTCGCGGCGGAGGAGGGCAGCGACGACCAGCGCGGCATGGTCTACGGACCTGTCCTGTTCAACGGCTACCCCAGCACCGTCTACCTGTTCATCTTCGAGGAGGTCGTGGTCAGGGGGAGCGGGATCACGCGACCTCGCTACGCCTACTTCCTCATCATCGATGGGCGTGAGATCGGCGGCTATGAGCGCCACGCGAGCCATGATCCGCCGGTACATCGGCACTGCTCGGGACGCAAACACCACGAACGAGCACCCGCGAGGGCGATCTCGTTCAAGGACGCCGCCAAGGAGGCGTGGAAGTACGTCGCCCAGTTCGCCACGCCCATAGCTGGGAGTTGACCAGGCAAGCCGCAGCGGGGGAACGGTACCGCCGCGAGGCGCGGTATCGTGCATAGCGGTCGTCTTCCGCGATCGTCTTTAGAAGCCCGTCCCGAGTTCCCCCGGGGCGGGCTTCGCTGGTTGTCCGGGGTTCCGCCGCTCGCGGTGGGAAGCTGTAGATGCGCTACTGGCGCCCAGCTATGACGATCCAGAAAAGGACAACCACATGGGGAACCCATCCACTGATGGTCTGATCGACGCCGCGTCCGATCCGACCCCCGCCGGACCTGATCCGGCGTTCATCCCAATCGAGGGATTGCCGCCCGGCCTCGCCTGGGCGGCCACCAACCCGCTGATGCAGGCGGTCGCCGCCCGAATGGCCGACCCATCGCACCTCCGCAAGCTGGAGGGCCGCCTACGGGCCGCCCGTCGCGACCCCAACCACCCCGATCGCGGCCGTGAGTGGTCTCTCGCATCAAGGGCGCAGGCCGCGCGCGTCACGCAGGGCCGGGCGCCGTGGGGGGGCGCGCTTCGCGTCTATGCGTCGGCGCGGGTCGGTCTGACGCGCGCTCGGCAGACATGCGCCGGGGCCAAGAGGCGCCCGCGCGCTCGCCGCTCATCCCGCCCCCACGCGCCACCTGGCGACGACGGAGGCGAACCCGAGCCCGGCGAAAGTGCCGGGCGTGCTGCTGATGACGATGTAAGCCGCTGGTTGCCGAGGGCCGGGCGATGACCGGCCTGGCGCTCCTACGCACTCGCAAGGGCCGCACCTATGTAGGGCACGCGGATGTGCGCGACGGCTGCGTCTCGATGCCCGACGCGCGATTGAGGCACGCGGATGTGCGTGGACCCCGTTACTACCCCGCCGGCTCACGGGGCTGGTCTCGCAGCGAATGGACCGAGATCCGGTGGCTTGACGCCGACGCCGAGGCGGTGGCGGCATGACTACCGGCGACCTGCTGAAGCGTGTGGGCATCCTGATCGAGAAGTACGTCGTACTCCCCAGCGAGGAGGCCAGGACGGCGATCGAGTTGTTCACGCTGCACTCATGGGCGGTCGAGGCCGCGCACTCCACTCCGTACATGGCGATCGTCTCGGCCGAGAAGCAATCCGGCAAGACCCGGCTACTGGAGGTCGTGGCGCTTGTGGTGCGGGAGCCGTGGCACACCGCCAGTACCACGGAGGCCGCGTTGTTTCGGAGGATCGAGCAGGCCGAGCCCACCTTGCTCCTCGATGAGATCGACGCGATTTTCGGCTCGAACACGGAGCGCACGGAGCCGCTGCGTGCGTGCTTGAATGCCGGCAATCGAAGGGGCGCGAGTGTTGCCCGCTGCGTCGGCAAGGGCACCAAGATGGAGGTCCGCGACTTCTCCGTGTTCTGCCCCAAGGTGCTCGCTGGGATCGACACGGGAAGGCTGCCCGAGACGATCCAAGACCGGGCCGTGATGCTCCACATGAAGCGCCGCCGCGACGGCGAGCACGTGGAGCGCCTGCGGTACCGCTTCGCGGTCGAGGAAGCCGCGCCGCTGCGCGCCGACCTGGAGGCATGGGCGGCCGGGGCGGTCGAGGAGCTGCGCGATGCGATCCCCGAGCTACCCGACGAGCTGGGAGACCGCCAGGCGGACGCCTGGGAGCCGTTGTTCGCTATCGCGGACCTCGCAGGTGGGGACTGGCCTATTCGTGCGCGCGCCGCAGCCGTGGAGCTGAGCGCCACCGCAGACGGCGATGAGGTGGGCCGCGGGACGCAGCTCCTCGCCGGGATCAGGGGCGCCCTGGACGGTAGGGAGGTCATCACCACCGCGGAGCTGCTGGAGGCAATCAACGCCGACGACGAGCTGCCGTTCGGCGCATGGAGGGAAGGCAAGGGCCTGGACGCTCGCGCACTCGCGCGGCTCCTCAAGCCCTACGGGAGCCGGCCGCGCACTGTACGAATCGGCCAGGAGACCGCGAAGGGCTACCACGCCGCTGACTTGGCTGACCTCTTCGCTCGCTACCTGTCCCCGTCAGAAGCGTCACCTACGTCACAAGCGTCACACCCCGAACAGCCACCACCCGAGTCGTCACCCGAGAAGCCACACGGAGACAGCGATGTGACGGGTGTGACGGATGTGACGGTCCCAGCAGGAACAGCTAACGGGGGACCGCCGGGTGACGCTGACGCCGAACTCGCGCGGGTCGCGGAGAAGTTCCTCGACGGAGACGAGATCGACCTCACTCCACCCACGCAACCCAACGGCGCCAGTAGATGCGAGTGCGATCCGCCGATGCTTGACGGCGATGGGGAGTGCTCCAAGTGCGGCCGGGTGGTGGCATGAGCGCGCCCGTCTCGAAGCCCGCACCGCCAGCGCTTGCATTGTCGATCGAGCAGGCGTGCGCGAGTCTTGGCGTCGGGTGGGATCTGTGGAAGTCCTCGATCGAACATGAAATCCGCATCGTCCGTATCGGCCGGCGCAAGCTGGTCCCGGTCGCCGAGCTTGAGAAGTGGCTCGACCAGCACGCCGAAGCGGTAGGAGACCGATGACTGACCGCGTGACACTCACGATCCCCGGTCGCCCGGTCCCGTTGGCGCGGTCTCGCACTCGCTCGGGTCGTCACTACCTGCCGAGGCGCAGCCGCGCCTACCGCGAGCTGGTGCAAGCCGAGTGGATGGCAGCCGGTCGCCCGTCGCTTGGCGCCGCGCCGTTCGCGGCAAGCCTGCGTTTCTACGGCGCGCACGGAGGCGCCGACCTAGACAATCTCTGCAAGGCCATCGCCGACAGCTTGAACGGGCTCGCGTTCACGGATGATCGGCAACTTGTCTGCATCGCAGGCGCCCACAAGTTGCCCACGGACGCCGACGGACCGCGCGCAGTGGTCGAGCTATGGGCAGTCGATCGAGGCCCAGCATGAACGGCCGCGACCGTTGGCATCCGCCCGCACCCGCGGCGCGTCCCACAATCGCCGTAATCGAGCCCAGCGCAGACGATGTGAAGCGAGCCGAAGGCCGCGACAAGGAGCGCGAGAAGAACGGCGCGCGCAAAGCGGCGTTCGGCTTCGCCCGAGTGTTGGAAGAAGCGGCCGAGGAGACGGACACATGACCGCCGCGGATTCACTCGCAGCGCAGCTCGACGCCATCGCAGCGGCGATCGAGCAGGCCCGCGCCTTCGAGCACGAGCACGGCTTGAGCAGCAGTCGCACCCGGAAGCTACCCGCCAATGCGATCCGCGAACTGCGGCGCTGGCGACATGCCACCGAACACGCCGAGCAACGCGCTACAGTGCCAAGCACAGCACCGCAGCCACGGCACCGAGACAACGGGCAGCCAACGGCAGGAAGCAACACACAACCTGCCAAGGAGCCCGCAGTGCCAGCATCACCAACAGTAGGAGTGCGAATCCCGGTCGATCTGCGGCAACGCGCCGAAGACCAGGCGCGCCGCGAAGACCGCAGCTTCTCGCAAGTCGTGCGCCACGCACTCGCAGCACACCTAAGCGACGCCGACCGCGAGCCGAGCAAGCACACGGAGCGCGCAGCATGACAGTAGAGACACAAGGGGTGGCGCCGGGGTCAAAAGTCAAGGCGACAACCTGCCTGACCCGATCGCACCCGATTCGCGGTGTGTGCAGCGTCGGTTTTCCTCGTTCTGCGTGGGTCGCAGGGTTGCCGGGGGTGGTCTGAGTGGGTGCGTCGTATCCGAAGCCGGATGCTCAGAAGGTTACGCGCCACGCGCCGCGGGTGGAGTGGGTCGATTTGCCGGCGAAGCGGAAGGGGCGCGCGCCGGCCCTTCCTGGTTGGCGTGAGTGGGACGCGCGGACGCTGGTGTGGTGGGCGGACTTGTGGGGGCGCCCGCAGGCGGTGATGTGGGAGCCGAGCGGCTGCACTCTGTGGACGTATGCGTGCTTGATGGATGACCTGATCGGGGGGCGGGACGCGGGGAAGGTGTCGGCGGAGCTTCGCCAGCATGAGGACCGTCACGGGCTCTCACCGAAGGCGATGGTGCAGCTGCGCTGGAGGCTGGCCAGCGAGGAGATCGCGGTGCCTGCGCGTCCGTCGAAGGGCTCATCGGCGGAGCGGCGCAAGCGGCTGAGGGTGGTCAGTTGATGCCTTGGCGTGGGCCATCGTACCCCGGCGAGTTTCCTAGCCTTGGCTGGGCGGTGCTCGATTGGGCGCAGGACACTTTCAGGGTGCCGGATGGGCCGCTCGTGGGCGAGCCGCTGCGGCTGACCGATGAGCAGGCGACGTTGCTTGTGCGCTTCTACCAGCTCGATAACCGGGGTCGGTTCGTGTTTCGTCGCGGCTCGGTTCGCAGGGCGCAGGGGTGGGGCAAGAGCCCGATGTTGGCAATTTGCGCTCTGGCGGAGTTGTGCGGTCCGTCGCAGCCGGACGGCTTCGACGCGGATGGAGAACCCGTCGGCCGGCCCCCGTTGACACCTTGGGTGCAGATCGGGGCTTGCTCGGAGGATCAGACGGATAACACCTACTCGGCGGCGTATGCGATGGCGTCTGAATCTGACCTCGCGGACTCTGTTCTCGATGTGGGTTTGACCCGTGTATTCCTTATCGACCAGACGGGGCGCCTTGAACCTGTCACGGCCGCCGCCGGGACACGCTTGGGGCAGCGTGTCACTTTCGCGGTGCTGGATGAGACGCACCTCTGGACCGCCCGCAACGGAGGGATAAAGCTGGCGGCTACCATCCGCCGCAACGCGGGAAAGATGGACGGCCGCACGTTTGAGAGTACGAATGCGTTCGAGCCCGGAGAGGATTCGGTGGCTGAGCGTACCTATAACGCTTCGCTGAAGGGCGCGCCGGGCCTGCTGTATGACAGTGTCGAGGCTCCCGAAGTGAAGGACTTGACCGACCGTAAGGCGGTGTCGGCGGCATTGAAGGTCGCTTACGGTGACTCGAAGTGGGTTGACCTGCGCCGGATCGCGGCTGAGATCGCCGATCCGGCGACCGATCCGGCGGACGCTAGGCGGTTTTACTTCAACCAGCTCGTCAGCGATGCAACCCGGCCGATAGATGTCTCTAATTGGGGGACGCTAACGGACACGACGCGGGCGGTCGTGGAGGGGAGCTATATCGGCGTGGGTTTCGACGGCTCGATCAGCGAGGACAGCACGGTGCTTTATGGCTGTACGGCCGAGGGTCACATTTTCGAGATTGCCGCGTGGGAGCGCCCCGCGAACGCGCCGCCGGATTGGCGTGTGCCACGTTTGGAGGTTCACGAAGCGGTCGCGGACACGTTTACCCGTTACCGGGTTGGTCGGATGTTGTGCGACCCGCCGAAGTGGTGGACGGAGATCGAGGGGTGGGCGCAGGAATACGGCGAGGACACGGTGGTTGCGCTCGATACGAACTCGGCTCGGCGCTTCGCTCCCGCGTGCGGACGCTTCGCGGTGTCGGTCCGCGAGGGGTCAGTCTCTCACGACGGTAAGCCTGGGTTGACATTGAATCTCGCGGCTTGCGCGAAGAGAAAGGTACGTGTCGCCGATCTTGACGAGGACGGCCGTACCGCATTCGTGATCGTGAAGGCTGACACTCGCAAGATCGACCGGGCCGTCGGAGCGGTTCTCGCGCTTGAGGCAGCAATGACGATGCCAACGGAGTCCACCCCGCAGATCATCAACACAAACGAGGTTTTCGCCCGGATGGTCGCGGAGGGCCGCGGCCCCGGTACACCCGCCTGGACGCAGGGGGCTTAGGGTGGACATGAAACTCTTGTGTGAAAATGCCCGCCCGGCGAAGTCCGATGACGACCTCGCTTTGGCGGCTGCCCAAGTGTGGGCTCTGCCGCCCGAGGCGCTGGATCTGTTCGCGTGTGACTTCGCGGACGCCGCGGGCGATAGTGACCAGCATCCGGCCGCGCGGGAGTGCGCCCGTCTGTTTCTACAGGCCGTCGAGCAGGCACAAGCCGGCGCGGTGCCGGCCGTGGAGCTTATGCGCCGCGTCGGGCTTGCCACCGCCCGCGTCCCAAGGGGTGAACCGTGAGCCGGTCTCGTTGTCTGCCGCGGGTGATCCCGCTGCCGGGGGGGCCGTGCAGGCTACTCGGCGCGCACGGGCCGCTCGTCATAGGTGTGTGTAGCGATGCGTTGCCGCTCGTGCGCCGCGAATGGCTGGAGGGCTCGTGAGCGCGCCCGACCCGATGGAGAAGATCGCCGAGGCTGCGCGGCTGCTTGAGAGTATCCCGACGGACGAGCTTGAACGGTTGCGGGCGGAGTCTTCGCGGCTTGCCGGCGAATTGGATCGTCCCGCCGCGGTGCGCCGGTTCTTCGCGGTGCTCGCGATCGCGGCGGAAGGTGCCGCCGATGGTTTGGTCGATTGGGATGTACTTCTAGACCTTGGCGCGGCATCGAAAAATAGCTAAAATGAAAGGGTGAAAGGGTGAAGCATGGCGGACACGGCACAACGCACTGATAGGCAGCGTCTCGACCGACTGGAGGTCGCAGTCGCGGAGCTTGCGGCAGGGATGAAACTGGCGAATGGGTGGCGCCCGGATGGGCGGGCGCCCGCAGTCGTGGATGTGGTACAGAGTGCCGCCGCGCATGGGGGCATGGAGCGCCGGCCGCACACGGCACCCGAGAGCAGGGCCGCGTGATGATTGGCTTCAAACTGCATCCCGATGTCGTGGCAGAGAACGAGCGGAAACAACTTCTCTCCGAAACGGCGCAGCGTATCCGTCAGGGCGAGTGGGAGGGCGAGCTCGATCGCGAAGTAGACCGGCAGATCGCTGCGGAGGCCACCACGCCGGAGCCGTCCGGCGAGACGACAGAGCAGCGCTTCGCGCGCCTCGAACGCGAGGCCGCGGCATCCGCGGCGGCACAGGCCGCGCAGGGCAGGCCCCCGACGGTCCTCCCGGCCGGGGCGCTCATGCGACAGGACGCGATTCGCCGCCGCCGCATGGACCGGGAAGCCGCGGCCCTCGAACAGCGCGAAGAGGCGTTGGGCCTCCCGGCTCTACAGGCGAAGTGGGACGCAAAGGTGAAGGCGATAACCGACACACGGGACGAGACGATCCGCAGGGCGCAGGAGGTCTGCCGCGAGCATGAACAGGGCGCACGCGACGCAGCGAACCTGGAACTGCACGATCTCGGCGCACGTCCTACGCTCGCTGACCTGGAGGCGGTGGCGGCATGACACCGACACTTGAGGAGCGTAAGCGCAAAGCGCAGGAGGAGACGGACGCGCGCGGCTTTTGCCGTCGTTCGTTCCCGGTCGATGGCCTGGAACTGAGGGACGGCGACAACGGCGCGGTGCGCGTCGTGGGGTATGCGTCGATTACCGGGCGCTGGTATCCGGTTGGGTGGTACGAAGAGAAAATCGAGCCGGGGGCGTTCAAGCGGTCGCTCGCTGAAAGGCCCGATGTTCAGTTCCTCGTCAATCACGAAGGACTGGCGCTCGCCCGGACTACGAACGACACACTCACGCTCGCTGAGGACGCCCGCGGGCTGAGGGTTGAAGCCGAGCTGGACCGGGACCGGCCCGCCGTTAAGGAACTCGCCGCCGCGCTCCGCCGTGGCGACGTGGACCAGATGAGCTTCGCGTTCCTTCCACGTGACCAGGAGTGGAGCGACGACCGCAGCAAACGGTCGATCCGCGACGCGCGCCTTCATCGAGGAGATGTGAGCGTGGTCAACCAGGGTGCCAGTCCGTCTACGACCGTCGCGCTCCGCTCACATGAAGGCGGGGCCTCAACACCGCCGCTCGCTCCGTCCAGTACCTCGATTGCTAGGGCGCGTCTCGCTAGGGCTATGTCGGGCACCGACCGGAGGCGGAAGTGAGACCTTCCCCGCGACTCGCAACCGCATACCACGAGGCCGGCCACGCGGTGGCTGCGAGCGCGGCCGGCTTCACCGTGATCGACTGCCGGGTACACGACGACGGCCGCGGACTCGTGCGCTACGACACGCCGGGCGACCGTACCCCGCTCGAACGGTACTGGCTGCTGACCGTGGCCGTTGCCGGGATGGTCGCCGAACGCCGCATATTCGGCTGCTCGCTCCCCGCGGCATCGGATGAACGCACCGCTGAGGAACTGCTGCGGACCTTCCCTCGTGGTGAACGGGGGGAGCTGCGCGCGGAGGCCGTGCAGCGGGCGGAGGGCGCGCTACGCGACCGCCGGCGCCTGCTGCGCATCATCGCCGGGCGTGTTCACGTTACGGGTGTGTGGGTGCCCGCGTGACCGTCACCTTTTTGTCTTCGCAAGCGCGGGCTTATCCTTTCACCGTCTGCGGAGTGGGACGATCGCCCGGCGCGGGTGCGTTGATGGACCCCGCGCCGGGACGGTCGCCTGGGAGCCAGCGTGAAGCCGCTTGACGCCAACCCAATGCCCGCGACCCCGCCGCCCGAGGTGATCGCCACGCGAGGGCCGCTCCCACCGTCGGAGATTCGCCCGCTGAGCAGTACGTGGCGGGTTGTGCTCAAGGACACAGAATCGGTGTGGCCGTGGTCGCGGAGGGAAGCGAGCGTGACGTGCGGCGTGGCGATCGTGGGGGAGGCCGGTTACTGCTGGCGCTCCCGGACGCGGGCGGGTCTGGTCGCCAAGGTCGCGCGGAGCGCGGCACGCCAGGCCGTCGAGCAGGGCGAGGCGACCATCCATATCGAGGTCGTCTACCCGTCGTGAGCGGTCTCCCGCGGCCGTGCCTCGAATGCGGGGCTGTGACACGGGCCGGGAGCCGCTGCCCCACCTGCAAGGGCGCCCGTGAAGCGCGCCGCGGTTCGACGACCGAGCGCGACTACGGCGCGGAGCATCAGCGGTCGCGCGCGAGCTGGGCGCCAGCAGTGGCGCGCGGCGGGGTCGCGTGCGCGCGCTGCGGCCACCCGATCGCGCCGGGGGAACCGTGGGACCTCGGACACGACGACCGCGACCGGGCGCACTACCGAGGACCTGAACACGCGGGCTGCAACCGTGGCGGGCGGGGCCGTTGACACCCTCGCGGAGCACCTTGGGTTCGTCCGCGGCCCCTGGACCGCGCGCGGCCTGCGGCCTCACCTTGACGCGCTCATCGCCGCCGGGGCGCTTGAGCGTGTAAAGCGCCGGGGGATGGTCCGGCTGGTGCTGACCGAGAAGGGACGCACACAGGCGGCGCAGGCCGGCCGGACCGTCGCCCTGCCGGAGTCCCCGCAGCATCGGCTCTGGAGGCAGACCCGCAGGGTGGCGGTCGAACGGATCGACGGGCTCCGCGAGGACGCCCGCCGCGCGGTGCAGGACGCCGGCCGGCTGCTCGAACGCGATGGGGCCGACTCCGAGGCGTTGTTCCTGCTCGCGGTGCGTCTGAGGGAGGCGTTGCAGAATCTCGGGTGCGCGACGTACTGCGCGAGGGAGTGGCCCGAGCCGGATGATGCCCGCGCGGACATAGAAGACGATGCGCCGGCGTATCGGCCGTCCCGACGCTCGACGGTTGGCTGGGGGCACCCGACGGGACCGGGCACCGAAGGCGGCGCGTGATGCCCACAAACGCCCAGCTTGGGCGCGCGATCCGGCGCCTGCGCCTCGCACGCCATCTGAGCATCGAATCGCTCGCGGGCGACTCCCAGATGCACCCCACCTACCTCGCAGCGATCGAGCGCGGCCATCGCAACCCCACGTGGACAAAGCTATGCCACCTCGCGGAAGCCCTCGACATCACGATCTCAACGCTCGCGCGCGTGGCCGAGGCCGAGGCTTATGGCGCGATGTGCGTTCCCGGCATCGACCCCGTGGAGGTGGCGTGATGGCTGACCAGCGACAACGGGAGCTGGTCGCGCTCGGTCGCGCTATCAGCCAGGTGCGCGAGGAGCGGGGGGTGAGCGTTGAGGCGGGCGCCGCAGCGGCGGGTATCGCTGACGCCGAACTCGAAGCGATCGAGGCCGGGCGCCTGGACCCCGGCTACCACGGCTTGCGGCACCTCGCTGCCGCGCTCGGCATCACCTCGACCGCGCTGCTGCTGCACGTCGAGCGCGACGAGAACGACCTGGACCCGCGGGCCGTGAGTGTCGCGTTCGGGCGGCGCCTCCGCAAGCTGCGGGCAGAGCGCGGCATGGCTCAGGATCACCTGGAGCACACGACGGGCATCCACTCGACGGCAATCGGCCGCTTCGAGCACGGCGCCCGCGAGCCCCGGCTAACATCGATTCTGCGCCTCGCCTATGGCCTCGGCGTGGAGCCCGGCGAACTCGTGAACGGGCTGCGCATCGAGAAGCCCGACGACGACGCCCAGGCTGGGGGCGATGCTGATGGTCGAGCGTGACGCCTACACGGCCGAGCGCGCGCGGCTGCTACTCGCTTTCGGTGAGAAGCTGCGCGCCGAGCGCGACCGGCGGAACGTCTCGCAGGAAACGCTCGCAGAGATCGCCAACATCCACCGGACGCACCTTGGCGCGCTGGAGCTGGGGCGGCGTGATCCGCGGATGTCGATGCTGCTGATCCTCGCGGACGCGCTGGAGGTCTCGTCGGGTGCCCTGCTCGATGGTCTGCCCGTGCCGGGGGAGCGCAAGGCCCCGACGCACTCCAAGGACGGGACCGGGGGCGAGGCGTGATGGCCGGACAGGACGCCTACACGGCCGAGCGCGCGCTGATTCTGCGGGACTTCGGCGTGAAGGTTGCGAGGCTGCGCGCCAAACATGGCTCGCAGGAAGCGTTTGCCCACATGGACGGGGTGCGCCTGCACCGCAACGAGATCGGGATTATCGAGCGCGGCGAATGCGAGCCGGGCCTGCTCGTGCTGCTCGCCCTCGCTGACACGTTCGAGGACCACTCGTTCTGGGAGCTCCTCAAAAGTCTCCCCGTCCCGAGGGAGCGCAGGCCCGCGAGATGCCCCACGGGACCACATGCCCGCGGGGCGGTACAGCGATGATCCCGGAGCCCGACGACCTGCTCGCGCAGCTCGCACACGGGGTGCGCGGGCGGGAAGCGCGGCGGGCGCAGGAGGCAGCCGCGCAGGCGACGCGGGAGCGGTCCTTGCGCGCAGCCAACGGCCGGCCCGCGCTGTTGTTGACGCCTACTCGTCTGCGGGGCCGCTGGTCGCGTCTGCGGGCGCTGTGGCGGCGCCGGAGGCGGGGACGGTGAGCCCTGCTGCACCCGGCGGAGGCGACGCGCTCACGCGCGCCATCACGATCGAGGACGGCGCGATCTGGGAAGTCCTGGCCGGCGAGGTCGTGGAGATGCCGGGAGACCCGATCCTCAAGGAACGCCTCCGGGCACTGGTCGAGCGGGACTGCGCCCGGCGGAAGCTGCTCGCGGTGCTTCTGCCGGCGCTCGACGCGGATGGACGCCGGCTGCTGGGGGAGCTGGTGGAGGGGTGGCCGGACGCGCGGACGGTTGCCGCGGGGCGCGAAGTGCTCGCCGCCGCGTGGGGGCGCCCGTTGTCGTAGCGTCCGCCGCGAGTGATAGCGTGTGCGCTATCATGCGTGGTAAAGCAAAGAGCCCCCGCGACGGTGAGACGCCCGGGGGCCGGACACGAGAGAAAGAGCCTCCCATGCCAGCCGAGACAGTAACCCGCCGCGCCGCTGAGCGCGGCCACCCGGTAGCCGTAGCACGCAAGCACGCAGGGCTCAGCCAGCAGGCCCTCGCCGACCGCACGGGGCTCGCTAAGAGCACCGTCGCCCGGATCGAGCTGGGGCAGCACCGCCCGTCCGTGACGGTCGCGCTGAAGATCGCGCGCGAGCTGGGCGAGCCCGTCGAGACGCTGTTCGGGGGTGAGCACTGATGGCTGCTGATTCGCGCGCCCTGCGTCAACGGCACCGCAGCGGGTGTAAGCGCAAGAGCGACTGCAAGTGCCCGTGGGAGGCGTGGGCGTACAGCAAGACCGACAAGCGGAAGGTCTACAAAGCCTTCCCCACCAAAGCCGCAGCGACATTGTGGAGAGACGACCAGAACGCCTCCAAGGCGCGCGCCGCGCTGCGGGCACCAACGAGCACGACCGTCCGGCAAGCCGCCGAGGCGTTCATCGCGGGCACCCGCGATGGTTCGATCCCGACGGCATCCGGGGGCCGCTACAAGCCCGCGACGCTCCGCGGCTACACGGTGGGGCTCAACAAACGGGTGCTGCCCGCGCTCGGCGATAGGCGCCTGTCGGACGTGCTGCGCCGCGATGTGCAAGACCTCGCCGACCGGCTGACTGCCGAAGGCTTGAGCGCGAGCACCGTACAGAACACGCTCGACCCGCTGCGCGTGATCTACCGCCGCGCGATCCGCCGCGAAGAGGTCACGATCGACCCGACCGAGGGCCTTGAGCTTCGCCGCCCGGACGGCCGGCGGGAGCGCATCGCCGACGCCGCCGAGGCAAGCGAGCTGGTCGCCGCGCTACCCGACGGTGAGCGGGCTCTGTGGGCGTGCGCGTTCTACGCCGGCCTGCGGCGCGGGGAACTGCGCGCGCTGCGCTGGGAGGACGTAGACCTACCCGGCCGCGTGATCCACGTCCGCCGCGGCTGGGACGCGATCGAGGGCGAGCAGGACACCAAGAGTGCGGCGGGCAACCGGCGCGTGCCGATCCTCGACCCGCTCGCCGCCGAGCTGATCGCGCACCGGGCGCGCACCGGCCGCGCCGGCGCAGCGCTCGTGTTCGGGCGCACCGCGACGGACCCGTTCAATCCGGAAACGGTGCGCCGCGACACGCTCGCCGCATGGGGCTGGCGGGAAGCCGCGAACCCGGACCCCGGCGCCCGGCCGAAGGTGATCCATGTGAAGGCCAGGGCGGACGCGCTGAGGCCGATCACGCTGCACGAGGCGCGGCACACCTGCGCGTCCCTGCTGATCGCCGCGGGCGTGAACGCCAAGGCGCTGAGCACGATCATGGGGCACTCCACGATCTCGATGACGTTCGACACGTACGGCCACCTGATGCCCGGCGCGATCGGCGAGGCCGCGGAGGCCACGAACGCCTACCTGGCGAAGCTCGCGGGGCGCCCGGCGCTCTCCCTGGTGGTGTGACGATGACCTCGCCTTGCCCCAGTCTTGCCCCAGTTTGCCCCTGATCCGGGCGGATTCCAGCGGACTCGGCCGGATTGACGGAGGGTGAGTTTCCCCTGTATCCATGCGGTGATTCGGCTCCAGCGCAGGGGATCGAGCTGGGGCCGTCTCAAGGTTCGAGTCCCTGTCCCGGAGTGGTAGGAAATGGCTTGGTGAGCCAGATACGACGGAAGTGCCACCGGCTCGCGCCAGTTCTCGCGCCAGTAACGACAGAGCCAGAGCCGGGCCAGCTTGCGGGGGCCGTCGTGAGCCGTCGCTACGGCTGAGCCGGGTGCGGGAGCAGTAGCCGTGGTCCCGGATGCCCGATCGTGGCTTGTCTGGACCCCCGCCACGAGGCTAGCCGGGACGGCTTAACGAACGCCTCGAAGCAAGCTGGCTGGCGTCACGCCCAGGGCACGGGCGAGCCGCAGCAGCGTGCGAAACTCAGGCGCACGTTCGCAGGTCTCAAGGCGGGAGAGTGCGGTGCGGTGCATACCGGCCTCCGCTGCAAGAGCTTCTTGGCTCAGGTTGGCGGCTAGCCGGGCACGCCGCAGGTTGGCTGCGAAGCGCGATAGAGGCGCGGCAAGCTCGTCGGCTGGGGTCGTGGGCACGAGGCCATCGTCTTGACCCGTAGCCGCTTGGGCAACCGCCACAACAGCACGGCTGTAGCCAGAGCAGCACGCCTCCTCTCTCCCTGATAGAGTCTCCGCAAGTCCACGACGTGGAAGTAGCCGCTCAACCTGGATCTTCGGTTGGTTGGGACTTGTTTACAAACTCATAACAGGATGGTTCCGCGCCATCGGTAGCCTACTGCCAGCACGCAAGCGGCAAGCGCAGAGGCGTGGAGCTGATCGCCATAACTACGAAGGGGGCAGGCATGACCGTCACGCAGTCGAGCAGAGCATCACGTGCGGGTACAGCCCGCGTTGTCGATAAGCGTCGCGTGGGCCGCGCCGCTTGGTTCGTGTCATTGATGGCGGTGATCGTGATGCTTGGTGCTGCGTCGGCCCAGGCCGCGTCGTCGGCTGCGAACGGCGCCCCGCTTGAACCGCCGACGGTAGCGCCTACTCCTACGCCTGTACCTGCCAATCTGCACGCCCTGGTGCCCGTCGATCAGTACACGATCTCACGCACTCAAGCGGAAGCATCGCAGCCTGCTGAAACGATCGAATATTATGAGAAGCACTTCGGTGTGTCGTCCGAAGTGGCCCGATCACGCCTCGCAACACAGGCGATGGGCGCCGGCCTTGAAGCAGGGCTGAGGAAGCAGATTGGTAACGCTGCAACAGAAGTCTGGTTCGACAACTCGACAGGTGAATGGGTGGCCGATATCTCGACAGCGGCGTCAGCTACCGTCAGTTCGGTTGCGGCCAACGAGGGCATCTCTGGCTCCTACCGTGTCCAGCACGTTGGCTACACGCGCATTCAGCTACTCAAAGGTGAGGAAGCTGTAATCTCGCGGCTTTCAAGCACCATAAACGAAGGGCTTGTTCAGGTTGGGATCGCCGAAGGCAAGATCGACGTCAGCCTCGCGTCGGGCCTTGACGAACAAGCCGCGCGCGGCCAAGAAGCAGCCGAAGCAGCCGCGACCGTAGACGGTTCTCCACCAGTCGTAGTAACGCACTCAAGCGAATCTATGTTCAATGCGCGCACGACCGCAAGGTGCCTGTTCCCTTTCTGCGACACGCTGATGGGCGGCGATATGTACGGCACCTACGGCCCCAAAGGCGAAAACTTCAACTGCACGATGTCGTGGTGGGCCGGATACGAAGGCATCAACGCCGTGGAACATCCGCTGATGCTCACCGCGGGTCACTGTAGTCGTGACGGAGGTTATCAGGGCATTGACGTGTCATGTCTTCCTTACCCCGGAGGATGCGCTGGGATCGGCATCAACGCTGCGTACTATTTCGGGAATGACGGCGACTGGTCGGCAATCGCTGTCTCTTATCCACCGCCGTCGGGATGGGACCCAGGACTAGGAAGGCCATACGGCGGGTACGTCAATTGGAACAGTGACGGAATCAGCAAGCTCGAAGCCTATTACGCTAGCGGGCCTGCGCCCGTAGGCATGGTTGTTTGCCATCAGGGTTATGGCAGCGGCGTTGATCTGGGCGATGGCTCACAGTGTGGCCGGATCTCAGAAAACAACGTCGTCGTGAAATATCCAGAAGGCACAGTTGAAAAGCTCAGCAAGGTCAGCGAAACGGAGGTATGTCCCGGCGACAGCGGCGGACCGTGGGACGGAGCAGCGTCTGCGGTCGCTGTAGGCATCACCAGCGGTGGAGTCTTCAAAGAAGGGCAGACATGCGGGACGACGGCGTACTTTACGCCCGTCTGGGTACCCGTTGTCGGCTGGAAACTGGTACTCTATGGCGGATGAGTTCGCCCGGTAGAAATCGGTGCTGGTGTGGGATCGCGCTGATCTCAGGCGTGCTGGCCTGTTATGCAGCGGCTCCCGCGCCAGCCCTTGGGGCAGCTGGCGAAAACCTTCTGAGCAACCCCGGTGCCGAGACCGGCAACCTGGACGGCTGGACGGGCTCGGGCTTCGGGGTCGCGCAGTACGGTTCCTCCCCGAGCGTCCCGTCACAGGCGGTCGCTGCCTACGATGGCCTCGGTTCGTGGCTGTTCCGCGGCGAACAGACCGGAGCGACGCTGAGCCAGACTGTGCCGCTCGAAGATCTTGCCGCGACCGTTGACGCGGGACAACAGCCACTCTCGATCAGCGCTGATCTCGGCGGTGCCGGCGGAGGCACCGACGGGATGGAGTTGCTGATGCAGCCGCAGGGCGCGTCCGGCGAACCGCTAGGGGCGCCAGTCCAACTCGGACCGCCGACAGCATCCGACCGCCAGCACGAAGCGACGATGCTTGTGTGCTATGCGACCATGACCGCACCTGTTGGCACACGCTCGGCGCGTGTCACGCTGGTTGCTGTCGGAGATCCCGGTGCTACGACGACCGCGATCGCAGATAACGTAGAACTCACCGATGTTGAATTGGCGACGGAAGCCATCCTGTATGGGGGTCCACCGATTGAAGGCCCCCACTGCAAGCACAGAATCATTCTTCCGCCGGAACCAAAACCGAGCAGCCCGCCGCCACCATCTTCTGGCGGACCTTCGCCGTGCGCGAGCGACGCACGACTTGCTACGGCTGTACCCCCAGGCACGACCCCGGCCGCGCAGCCGCCTCCCAATCCTTGTGATGCCAACAGGCAAGATGCGGCAAGCGTTTCTCGCATACGACTTACGAGCGGGCATCTATCGCTGCGGATGTCAGGCGCCGGGACCGTCGATGTAGTGATCGCGCGGGAGAGTCGTATAGCTACGCACGCCAAGCGTTCTACGCACAGCATTTGGCGCAAGATCCTGCGCTTCTCGCTTCACGCCACTGCGGCGGGCCTGGTCAATCACAGTTTTCATCGGCTAGGACCGGGGCAATACCGTGTCACCGCGAACGTCGTCGGGAGCGCCCGACCGATTGCGATGACGACTCGCCTCAGAGCTGGTTAGACGCCCCTCACGACAGGCAGCAGGAGGCTTGGCACTGGAGCCTAGCGCGCCCGTGTCCTAAGCGGTAGTTAAATTAATCGCTGCTGGATTACCGGGGTTTGCCGGGGATTACGGTCTTGTCAGAGGGCCGGTTGTGTTGTGGCGGGGCGCTGGGTAGCGTCGGTCGTATGAGGTCAGTTTCAAGTGTAAGGGTAGGGGTTGGTGGGAGTTGGGTGGCAGCGCCGGTAGTTGCGTTGGATGGCGTCGAGCCAGTCCTCGATGTTGTCGAAGGGCTCGCGGCGGATGTCGTAGATGTAGGCGCCAGGCCGTGCGGCTGCGCTCAGGCCGCGGCCTCCAGTCGTGATCTACCGAGGTTCGCAAGTACGCACATACGCGCGGATGTGGGTAGATGCGGAGGCGGCGGGGAGCTACACCTGGGGGCAATGGTCATCGCCCGACTCTCCGCTGTTGTCGCGTCTGCGCTTGCAGGGGGCGGACGGTGGCGCTCGGGCGAAGCTCGGCGCGCGCCCAGCACATTTTGGTGCGTTTGTCCACAACCGTTCGCGTGCGCAGTAGTACATGCGAATAGTTGTAGACCTTGGGTCGGTGGAGGGCTACACCTATCGGCAATGGTCATCGCCTGCTTCCCCGCCGGTCTCGTCGTCTCAGCGCTCTCGGGGATCCTCGAGCGCGCGTGGTGGCTGCCCGTGGGGTTGCTCGCCGCCGGGCTGCTCGCGGTGCTGGTGGGGCGCGTGTGGGGCCGGCATCGTCTGGCGGCGGCGGGTAGCTGGTGGGAGCTTCACCTCGGCGAGCGAGTGTCGCGGCCGGCGCTTGAGGCGTTCACGCGGACGCTGGCGGGTGGGCTTCCCCGGCCGTTGCTCGGTGCGAGGCCGTGGGTCGCCCTATCGGTGTCTTCCCAGGAGGATCGGGCCGAGTGCGGCTTGTTCATCTCGGGCGGCCTGTCTTCGGCGCAGGTGCGTGCGGCAGTCGAGCAAGCCCTCGGTGGCGTCACGGTCGAGGCCGAGAGCGGAGCCCTGCCGGAAGCTGGCGGCGGCGTGTGCATGCGGGTTACGGGCCTCGCGCCGGTCGTCTCGCGTTTTCTGCCGTTGCGTGTAGATCACCGTGTTGATCCGGCCGGTCAGCTCTTGGCTTCGCTGCGCGCGCAGGAGGCCGGAGAGGGCGGTGTCGTCCAGCTTGTATTGCAGGCCCCAGCGCGGTCGGCGAGCGCGCGAGCGCGCGGCCAGGCCGCACGGCTGCGCGCCGGCCGGGGGCTTCAGTCGAGCTTGTCGCTGCGGGCACTCGATGGGCTGGGCTCGCTGCTCGGAGGCGTGCTTGATGCTTTCACTCCGGGGTCGCCGCACCCAATGGGTAGGCCGGCGCCGGCACGGGTCGCGGACCCGTTCTCGCTGGAGCGCGCCAGGGCGATCGAGGCGAAGGCGGGCACGCCGTTGTTGGCCGCGACGATCCGGGCCGGCGCGTGGGCGACCGGACGGCGCCGCGCACGCGGCCGTCTCGGTGGGCTGCTCGCTGCGTTCGGCCAGTACCAGGAGCTCGGCGGGCTGCGCCGTCGCTGGGAGCCCTTCTGCGCGCGGCGGCTCGCGCGCCGCCTGCCACCGGTCAAGCCGCGGTTGTTGTTGAGCAGCGGGGAGGCCGCAGCGTTGATCGTGGTCCCGGAGGAGAGCGCGCTCGCGCCCGTGTCGTTCACCGAGGCGCCGTCGCGCAGGGTCGCCCCTGTCGCGCAGGCTCCCTCGCGTGGGCTGTTGTTGGGTCGCAGCGACCACTCGGGGTTCGATCGCGAGGTCCGTGTCGAACCGCGGGCGCTGCTTCAGCACACTCATGTTCTCGGGCCGACTGGCCGCGGCAAGAGCACGCTCTTGTTGAACATAACGGTCGAAGCGATCCGTGCCGGGATGGGCGGGATCGTGCTCGACCCGACCGGCGAGCTGACCGCGCTCATCCTCGCCCGTGTACCCCGCGACCGGGAGCAGGATGTTGACCTACTCGACCTCGGCGACGAGTCTCATCCGCCGGCGCTGAACCTGCTCGGGTGTTCGCCAGAGGAGGGTGATGCGCAGGCGCAGGCGATCTGTGGAGTCTTCGCGCGGCTGTTCGCGCGGTTCTGGGGGCCGCGCACCGAGGATATCCTGCGCTCCGCGCTCACCACGCTGCTGGTTGGCCGCGACCCGGACGGGCCGGCGCCGACGCTCGCCGACGTGCTGACGCTGCTCTCCGATCCCGGCGAGCGCTCCCGTTACAGGGCGAGCGACCCGGTGGCGCTCGATGTGTTCTGGCGGCAGTGGCAGACCTTGAGCGAGCCCGCAAGGGTGCAAGCGCTCGCGCCGCTGTCGAACAAGCTGCGGGCGCTGCTGGGGAACCGCACGCTTCGCAACATGCTCTGCCAGCCCGCCGCACCAGACATGCGGGAACGA
Source organism: uncultured Solirubrobacterales bacterium (assembly GCA_963747875.1). Taxonomy (GTDB): domain Bacteria; phylum Actinomycetota; class Thermoleophilia; order Solirubrobacterales; family Solirubrobacteraceae; genus Palsa-744. Next base: position 999,260 of record CAVVGU010000001.1, on the reverse strand, counting down.
ATCGACGGTGGGCGGTGGCTGCTCGTCTCCCTTCCGCAGACCTTGGGGGAGGACGCGGCGGACATGATCGGCTCGGTGCTGTTGCACCGCGCGTGGCAGGCCGCGCAGCGCCTCGGCCCGCTCGCGCACAGCGACCGGCCGCCGTTCCTGTGCCTGATCGATGAGTGCCACCGCTTCTGTCACCTCCCGCAGGGGATGGCAACCGCGCTCGCCCAGGCAAGGGGTTACGGGCTCGGGTTCGTGCTCGCCCACCAGCATCTTGCACAGGTCTCCGATCACGGTCTCGTTGAGGCGATCGACGCGAACTGCCAGACCAAGATTTGCTTCGCGTTGCAGGCCGCGGACGCGAAACGGATGGCCCCGCACTTCCAGCCACGTCTTGACGCCTACGACCTCCAGCACCTCGGCTCCTACACGATCGCGTGTCGTATTCTGCACGATGCGCGCGAGCTACCAGCCGCGACGGCCGCAACGCTCCCGCCGCCGAAGCCCACGCCGGGCGACGTGGCGGGCGTGATCCGCCAGCGCGCGCGTGAGCGAGCGAGCGAGCGCCGGGCGGTGGAGGATGCGATCCGCTCGCGCTACGGCAGAATTGAGCAGCCGCCGCAGGGGCGTGCTCAGGCCGATGAACTGGACGGTGAAGCGCTCGATGTTGACCGTTCTCAGGGTGCTCCGTTGGATGCTCCCTCCGACGGAGCACCCCCACCCCCGCTGATCCCGCACCACGACAGGGATTCCCGGCCGGGCGAAAACCCCGACAATGAACAGTACCTTCCTACTGCGGGGCGGCGGCTATGAAGCCAAGTCTCCCTGCGGTGACTGTCCGTGACCGGGAGTTGCTCGATCGCCTCTCCCAACACGAGCCCCTCTCCACCTCGGAGCTTCACCTTCTCTTCTTCTCCGGTCTTCGTACTTGTCGTCGTCGCCTGAGCAGGCTCGAAGCCGAGGGCCTGCTGGTACGTGTCTTCCCGACACGCTCGACTCGCGGCGGGAGCGCCGAGGCGCTGTGGTTCCTATCACCCAACGGGCGGCGGGTGATCGGTGCTCCCGCACGGCGGCTGCCCGGCCTCTCGATCCCCGACCTCGAGCACCGCCGCGCCACCGCCGCGTTTTTCCTCGCGCTCATCGAGCGCAGCCTCACGCGGCCGGCGGAGGGGTTGTATAGCTGGCTTGGCGAGCAGCAGGCCCAGCAGGGCACAGGCGCCGGGGTGCGCCCGGACGGGTACGGCCGCTACCTGCTGCCCGAGGGTGAGATCACTTTCTACCTGGAGCTTGACCGTGGCAGCGAGCCCGCCAGCCGGATTAGGAGCAAGCTCGACGCCTACCGGCAGGCGCTCGCGGGCGACCCGCACCGCAACCAAGGGAACATCCTGCTCGTCTGCCAGGGGCCGCGGCGGCTTGCGAACCTCGCACGCTGCGCGCCGCCTGGCCCTCCGTGGGTGTGGGGCACCGTCGAGGGCGAGCGCTACACGCTGCTACCCGGCCAAGACCAGCAACGCGCGTTCTGCGAGCTACCCGCAGGACCCCGCCAGCCCAGCCGCCGCGCCGCGGACTGCCTCGGTCGCCGCTGGTGCCATCCCACCCCGGCCGCGAGCACCCGGGGGGCGGCAGCGTGAGCGCCACCCAACGCACCCACGAGCACCCCGCGGCAAGGCCGAGCAGGAAGACCCGCGCCTGTCGCCGGCCGCCCGGCGGCGAGCCCGCACGAGAAGTTCGGAGGTGGAACAGACCGCCACCACCACGAACGGCGCTCACAATCAACGAAGCGTGCGAATCGCTCGGCGTCGGCTGGGACTTGTTTCACGAGAGCATCGAGCCCGAGCTGGGGGTCGTGCGCATCGGCCGGCGCAAGCTGATCCCCGTCTCGGAGTTGCAGGCATGGCTCGACCGGAACGCGGAGAAAATGCTGTGAGCGATCTCGCTACCAGACCGAACGCACGCGACAGCGTAGACAAGTGCTACACTGTTAGCTATGACTTCAAAGGCGGCAGCACCCAAACAGAAGGGCTCCGAGCCTGTGACGAAGATGGTCCGCGTCACGCTGACCGCGGAGCAGTGGCGGCGGCTGCGCGTCAAGGCCGCCCAGCGGGACGAGAGCATGACCCGGCTCCTTGGCGCGATCCTCGCGCGCGAGGCCGGCAAAGGAGGCGATGAGCGGTGACACGCCCAACAGGCCTCGAACAGCGCCACGGCCGCCGCTGCAAGGGCGGCAAGTGCTCGTGCCCGTGGCAGGCGACTGTGTACAGCAAGCGCGACAAGAAGCGCATACGCAAGCTGTTCTACGGCCACGGGGCGAAAGACGCTGCGAAGCGCTGGAAGCGCGACGCTGAAGGCGCAGTCGAGCGCGGCGAGCTGCGCGCACCGACCGCGACGACCGTCCGGGAGGCCGCGGAGGCGTTCATGGCCGGGGCGAAGAACGGGTCGATCCCGACAGCTTCCGGCGGCCGGTACAAACCGGCGACGCTGCGCGGCTACCGCGTCGGGTTCGACAAGCGTGTGCTGCCCGCGCTTGGCCACAAGCGGCTCTCCGACGTGCGGCGCGCGGACGTGCAAGAGCTGGCCGATCGGCTGACCGCAGAAGGACTCAGCGCGAGCACGGTACAGAACACGCTCGACCCGCTGCGAGCGATCTACCGCCGCGCGATCCGCCGCGATGAGGGGTCACGATCAACCCGACGAAGGGCCTGGAGCTGCGCCGGCCGGACGGCAAGCGTGAGCGCATCGCCACCCCGGCCGAGGCCGCTGCGCTCATCGCTGCCGTCCCCGAGGGTGAGCGTGCGCTGTGGGCTTGCGCGTTCTACGCCGGCCTACGCCGCGGCGAACTGCGCGCGCTGCGCTGGAGCCACATCGACCTGGAGGCCCGTGTGATCCACGTCTCACGCGGATGGGACGCGATCGAGGGCGAGCAGGACACCAAGAGCGCGGCGGGCAAACGGCGCGTGCCGATCCTCGACCCGCTCGCCGCCGAGCTGACCGCGCACAAGACGCGCACCGGCCGCGACGGCGACGCGCTGGTGTTCGGCCGCACCGCGACGGAGCCGTTCAACCCGGAAACGGTGCGCCGCAATGCGCTCGCCGCCTGGGGCTGGAAGGAAGCCGCGAACCCTGAGCCCGGCGGGTGGCCGAAGGTGATCCACGTGAAGATAAGGGCGGACGCGCTGGAGCCGATCACGCTTCACGAGGCGCGGCACACGTGCGCTTCGCTGCTGATCGCCGCCGGGGTCAACCCCAAGGCCCTGTCGGTCATCATGGGGCACTCCACGATCGCCATGACGTTCGACACCTACGGCCACCTGATGCCCGGCGGGCTGGACGAGGCCAGGGCCGCCACGGACGCCTACCTCGTGCAGCTTGCCGACGCCCCGCGGCTGCGGCTGGCGGCGTGAAAACTCGTGGCAAACTCGTGGCGGTCGCCTTCTAAAACAGCCGGATTCAATCGGACCCAGCCGGATAGCCGATCGGCCAGAAACCGTGCGCTGGAGCCGGATTTGGCTCTATCGCTGGTGATCCGGCCTGGCCTCCACGCGCTTCGAGTCCCTGTCCCGGAGTACACTTGCGCCCCGTGTTTACGGGGCGTATCGCGTCTTAAGGGTCAGTGCGCGCCAGGATTTGCGCCAGTCGCGCGGCTCGGGAGGCCCCGGGGCTCTGGTCTTTCCCTGGGACGTAGGATGCTCAGATGCTCTCGGCGGTTGACCCCCTCGGCCGGACAGTCCATCTGACCGCTGACCGCTGGGAGCACATCATCGACGGCCACCCAGAAATGGGGAGTCTGCACGCTGAGGTGCTGAAGGCGATCCGGGAGCCGAGCGAGTTGCTCCACAGCCCGCGTGTGGGCGAGGACTGGTACTACCTCCAGGGTGCAGGCCCTTCGCGATGGCTCAAGGTGGTAGTAGCCTTTGACGAGAACAACGACGGGAGCGTGCTGACGGCGTTCCCGAGGAGACGCAAGCCATGAGCATCCAGATCGGCCCATACACCTTCGATCGTGTTCGCTACGACCACGACGCGGACGTGCTCTATCTCTCGATCGGCGACCCCGCGCGAGCAGCCGACTGGGATGAGACGCCCGAAGGGCACGCGGTCCGCTTCGACGAGAACGGCGACCTCGCCGGCCTGACGCTCATCGGCGCGCGCAGGCTCCTCGATGAGGCCCACGGCGAGGGATTGCTGCTCGAGCTTCCCGCCAGGGCAAGCCACGCCGACCTTGAGCTCGCGGTCGCGTAGGCGTCTCGCGCCGGCCGGCGCATCCATCTCCATGCGCATTGGAGCAGGTCGCTGCGGCTTCCGACGATGAACTGATGGCGTCACCTGGTATCGGCTGCTCGTCTTGAGCGTCGGCGCGCGCGCCGGGCAGGGTGGGCACGATGAGCGATTCGGGCTTGGCCCGTTACGCGCTTCGGTCCCTGTCTGGAGTACGGTGAACCGCGCTCGGGTCATCTACCGGGGGACCTGGATGAGGAGCCCTCCGGCCCGGTGTTGACGGGCCGGAGGGGCTTCCATGCGGTGCGGTGGGGTGGGGCGGTGCGCGCGCACCTGATCGCGCTTGCGGTGCTCTAGGAGCCGAACCCCGGACCCTGCCCGGGACCTCCGGTGCGCCACGGCTGCCAGGGTGGCCTGAGGCCCCCTGGATTCCACGGCGACAGGTAGGCCCGGTAGGTGTTGACTCCGGCGGGGAACTCGGCGTTGAAGAGCAGGTTGCCCCGCGGGTCGAACTCCGAGAAGTACGGCAGCGCTCCCCAGCCCACGAAGAGATCGCCGTCGGCTGTCGTCTGGGCGTTGCCCTGCGAGGCCGCCGACAGGCCCTCTGGCTGGTCGTCGGAGGCCAGCAGCGTGGCGACGTGCGTCCACGGATTCAGTCTCACCATGATTGCGCGGCTGTAGGGGAGCAGTGGCGTTCCCGAGGACTCGTTGTCGAAGAACGTGTACACCCCGTTGCCCAGCGCCTCGGGGTCGTGCTGCCAGGCGAAGAGCTCACCCGCGCTGTCGAGCGTCTGCCCCGGAGCCGCCTGGAGGGTGAAGCTTGAATCCTTGCCGCCGAGCTGCCAGAGGATGTTCCCCGTACGCGGGTTCACCTCATAGGTAGTCCAGGTGTCGCGGGCGTCGATCAACAGGTTGCCGTTCGTGTCGAGCTTCACGGCGTTGATGTGAAACCAATCCCACGGCGTGCTCGGTGAGGCCGGCAGCGGCTGCTCGCTCTGGCTGAAGGGAACGTGATCCTCGCTGTTCCACTGCAACAGCACCCTGCCTGTGGCGATGTCGATCTCCTGCACCACGCCGTTGATCACTGTCTGGTTGGGTGGGCCGCCGATCGCTGTGAGGTTGGCGGTGGCGGTGGTGTAGGAGAGGATCAGCGCGGTGTTCCACGGGGTGATGAGGAACTCGTGCCCGTCCGCGCTGAGCCCGTTGCCGGTGTTGACCGTGGCGATCTGCTGGTAGTGGTCGTTGTAGATGTAATCGGTGCCGCTGGAGAGGCCACCGAGCCCGGTGCCCTGCCACCACGTGAGGACTGGCTGGCCGTTGTAGGTCTGGGCGCGGAAGTCGCTCGCCTCCTCGCCCGCGGGGACCGCCTTGAACCAGACGACGTTGCCCTGCTGGTCGAGGATCTCGGGGCCGTTTGCGTATGTGCTGGGATCGCCGAATGGGGAGATGAAGATGTCGCCGCGGCCGACATTCGGCTGTGAGGTGAGGATCGTGACCGGGGGCGGGGCGGTGGGGGTTGCCGCCTCGGCGGAGCCGCCCAGGGCGCTTGCGGCGGCGCCGAGGGCGATCGTGGCGCCGAGGGCCAACTTACGCCATCGCCGCCAGCTGTTCCGGGATGCGGTGGCAGGGGTGATGCGGGGCATGGGACTTCCTCCTTGCGATAGGTAGATCTTGGTGATGAGGGGTTGCGGACCGCCCGGGCCGGCCCACGTGGGCACCTTAGGACATAAACCTCATAAAGTCAACAGAAAAAGTGATCTTTCTGTAAAGCCTTGTGCTTACGGGCGATCGAGGCGTCGGCACCGGGCTGGTGAGCCGCCCAGGATCGTTAGCCGAGGGGTCGAGGAGCCGTCGGGCGAGAGGTGTCGTTGACGCTAACGGCGTCAGTTCGAGATGGTCGAGCCGAGGGTGTTGAGTAACCGTTGGGCGGGGGGTCGTGACCCTAACGGCGTCGAGTCTGAGATGGTCGAGCCGAGGGGTTGAGGAACCCTACGCCGCTGCCTGCGCGGACCAGTCGCGGTACAACTCGTGGTAGCGGCCCGCGGCGGCGATCAGCTCGTCGTGGGTGCCCTGCTCGACGATGCGGCCGTGTTCGAGCACGACGATGCGCCCGGCGCGGCGGATGGTGGAGAGGCGGTGGGCGATCACGATCGCGGTGCGGCCCGCGAGCAGGCGCCGCAGGCCGTCCTCGATGCGGCCCTCGGTGTGGAGGTCCACGTTGGAGGTCGCCTCGTCGAGGATCAGGATGCGCGGGTCGGCGATCAGCGCACGCGCGAAGGCGATCAGCTGGCGCTGGCCCGCTGAGAGCTGGGCGCCGCGCTCGCCGACCTCGGTGTCGTAGCCGCGCGGCAGCGCTGCGATGAACTCGTCGGCCCCCACCGCGTGCGCGGCATCGTGGATCTGCTCGGGGTCGGCGTTGGGGCGCCCGAAGGCGATGTTCTCGGCGATCGTGCCACTGAACAGGAACGCCTCCTGGGGGACGATTCCCATCTGCGAGCGCAGCGAGTAGGCGGTCACCTCGCGCAGGTCCTGGCCATCCACCAGCACCCTCCCCGCGGTGGGGTCGTAGAAGCGGGCCACCAGCTTCGCCATCGTCGACTTGCCGGCGCCGGTGGCGCCCACCAGCGCGACGGTCTGACCGGGGGGAACGTGGAGGTCGATGCTGTCGAGCGCCAACACTTCCTCTGGCGCCGCGCCGTCACCGTTGGTACTCCCCGTTGACAGGGAGGCTGTGGCGCCATTGTCGTTGGAGCTCGCAGCGGTTGCGGCGCCGCCCGAACTGCTCGGCGCCACCTTCGCAGCTGCGGCTCCGCCGCCATTGGGGCTCGCATTTGCTAGAGGCGCCACGACGCCATCGTTGCCGGCAGCTGGCGCGGTCGTTGCCTTGCGCCGCTGGCGCCGGGGGTTGTAGGCGAAGGAGACCCCGTCGAAGCGCACGTCGCCGCGGATCGCGCCAAGCGCGGGCGCGCCGGGGCGATCCTCCAGGGTCGGTGGGGTGTCGAGCAGCTGGAAGATCTTCTCGAGCGCCGCCATGCCGGACTGGTAGGTCGTGTACAGCTGGGAGAGCTGCTGGATCGGTTCGAACAGGAATGAGAGCGTCGCCACGAACGCGACCACCGTGCCCGCGGTGATGTGGCCGTCGATCGCCTGGTAGCCCCCGTACAGCACGATCAGCGCGAGCGCGACCCCGGAGAGCATTTCCACGGCGGGGAAGTACGCGGCGTTGAGCCGCACGGTCACCATGTTGGCGTCGCAGTTATCGCGATTGAACTGCGCGAACTGCGCCTCGTGGCGGGGCTCCTGGCCGAAGGAGCGCACGACGCGGATCCCCGAGAGCGTCTCCTGCAGGTAGGCGGTGATCGCCCCGATCGTCTCGCGGGTGCGCCGGAAGGCGCCCGCCGACACGAGCCGGAACCAGATCGAGAGCCCCCCGACGAACGGCACGATGCAGAACGTCAACAGCGCCAGCCCGGGATCGAGGTAGAGCAACACCGCGATCGCCCCGAACAGCGTCAGGCCGGACTGCACGAGTGTCACCACGGAGTCGGTGACGAGGCTTTCCAGGGCCTCCACGTCGTTGGTGATGCGCGAGATCAGCACCCCCGCGGGGCGGCTCTCGTAGAAGCCGATCGGCTGGCGCTGCAGGTGGGTGAAGATGCGGATGCGCAGGTCCGCGAGCGCGCGCTGGCCGACGAGGCCGACGAGGTAGGTCTGTAGGTAGGTCATCGCCCACACCACCAGCGCGGAGACGAGGAATGCGAGCACGACCAGCACGAGCGTGCGCGTGTCGTGGTTCTCGATCCCTTCGTCGATCGCCACCTTCGCGAGCAGCGGCGGCGCCAGCGAGGCGGCGGTGCCGACGACGAGCGCCGTGAGCATCGCCGCGACCCGCAGTCGGTAGGGGCGCAGCAGCTGGAGCAGTCCGCGCAGGTTGCGCCCGCGACTTTCCTTGCTCGCGCGCTGGCCGTCCCACTGGGCGCCGCCACGCCAGAAGCCGGGCATCGCCATGCGCCCGCCGCCCGCACGTCCGCCACCCACGCCTCCGCGGCCGCCGCCGAACCCGCCGGGGCTCACAGCGCCACCCCCCGCTCGCGCTCGCACGTCTCTTTCGTCAGGAACACGTGCTCGGGCAGGCCCTTCTCGACGATCTCGCGGTAGAGCTCGGACTGCTCCAGCAACTCCTCGTGGTCCCCCTGCGCGACGATCCGCCCGCCGTCCAGCACGACGATTTCATCAGCCAGCGCGATCGTCGAGAGGCGGTGGGCGATCACGAACGTCGTGCGACCCTCCATCGCCTCCGCGAGCGCCAGCTTGATGCTCTGCTCGGTGGAGGCGTCCACCGAGGAGGTCGCGTCGTCGAGCACCAGCACCCGCGGGTTGGCCAGCAGCGCGCGCGCGATCGCGATGCGCTGGCGCTGCCCTCCGGAGACCGTCAGCCCGCGCTCGCCGATCTGGGTCTCGTAACCCTGAGGTAGGCGGCTCACGAAGTCGTGCGCCTGGGCGCGGCGGGCGGCCGTTTCGATCTCCTCGAGCGAGGCCTCGGGGCGGGCGTACGCGATGTTCTCGGCGACCGACGCGGAGAACAGGAAGGGGTCGTCGCTGACGACGGCGACGGCACCGCGCAGCGAGGGCAGGCTCACGTCACGGACGTCGGCGCCGTCGAGCAGCACGCTCCCCGCGGCGGGGTCGTACAGCCGCGAGATCAGCGCCACGAGGCTGGTCTTGCCCGAACCTGTCGCCCCCACCAGCGCGACGGTCTGTCCCGCCGGCACGTCGAGGTCGATGTCGTGCAGCACCGCGCGCGCAGTCTGCGGCTCCGCCGCCAGCGCGGGAGCACCGTTGGATGTGGAATCGGTATCCCGCTGCGCGAATGCCTCTCCGGGACTTGCCACCGCTGGCGCAGCACCGTCCTGCGCCGCCCGCCGGGCGGCCGTCGAGGAGCCGATGCCCGCCAGCTCGTCGTGGGGATCCTCATAGCGCAGCGTCACCCCACGCAGCTCCACGCGGCCGTTGCCAGCCGGCAGCGGAGGTGCGCCGGGGCGTTCCGCGAGGTGGGGCTCGCGGTCGAGCACCTGGAAGATGCGCGCGCCCGAGGCGGTGGCGCGCTGAGCGAGGTTGAGCGTGACCCCGAGCGAGCGCATCGGGCTGATCAGCATGTTCAGATAGAGGTAGAAGGAGGTGAACTGCCCGAGCGTCAGGTGGGCGTGGATCACCGACTCGCCCCCCAGCAGCAGCACCGCGGCGAGACCGAGCTGGGGCAGGAAGCCGATCACGGGGTTGTAGGTGGCTTCCAGGCGGGTAGTGACCATCGCCTGCTCGAACACGCGCCCCGAGCTGCGCTTGAAGCGCTCCAGCTGGCGCGGCTCGCGGGCGAACGCCTTGACGACGCGCACCCCCGTGATGTTCTCCTCGGCGTCCGCGGTGAGCTCGCCGATGCGCTGCTGCACCTCCTGGATCGCCGGGCGCGCACGGCGGCCGTAGCGGTAGGAGATGACCACCACGAACGGCACCGGCGCCAGCGCGATCAGGCCCAACCCGGGGTTGATGTAGATCATCACCACGCCCGCGAGCACGATCGTGAGGATCGCCTGCAGGATGAACACGAGCCCATAGCCGAGGAAGAAGCGCACGGCCTGCAGGTCCACCGTGGCGCGCGACATCAACTGGCCGGTCTGCTGGTGGTCGAAGAAGCCGAGCTCCAGGCGCTGCAAATGGCCGTAGACCCGCTCGCGCAAGTCGTATTCGACATCGAGCGACATCCGCCCCGCCACCATCCGCCGCCAGTACATCGCCACCCAGCGCACCAACACCACAGCGAGGATCGCCAGCGCGAGCGTCAGCAGCTTGGTGCGATCGTGGGCGCGCTGCGCCGGCTGGTGGTGCGCGGCGTGATGGACGCCGTTGTTGATCGCTTCCACCGCGTGGCCCGTGAGGAGCGGGAGCGCGACGGTCATCACCATCGCGAGGCTGGCGAGGATCCAGGAGACGGTCAGCCCGCGCCGGTAGGGACGCAGGAAGCCCAGGAGTCGGTAGAAGGTGCTCATAGTTGCTTGGTCAACTATTATTGCAGGGAGGGGGTGGGCCGTGCCTCGGTCTGCCGATCGGGCGTGCTTGGGGGGGCGACTTCAGCTGCGTCATCAGGAGGGGCGACTTCAGCCAGGTCATCGCGCGTGAGCGCCGGAGGTGCAAGCGCGCCGAGGTACGCTGCGGCGATGTCTTCCCCCGCCACTCCTCCAGCCCGGGGAGGCGACCCGGGTCGCCCGGGCGCCGGCCTGTGCGACACCTGCGCCTTCCAGCGCAAGGTCCCCAACACCCGCGGCTCGACGTTCTCGCTGTGCAACCGCTCGCGTGAGGATCCCGCATATCCACGCTATCCCCGCCTGCCGGTGCTGAGATGTGAGGGGTACCAGCGTCGCGGTGGAGTGACGGTTGCGCTGCAGATCCCGTGACGCCCACAGGCGCAGTTGGCGCCGACGTGACCCCGCAGGCGCGGTTGGCGCTGGCGCGAGGCCGAGAGAGGTCGCGTCGGGGAGTGATCCACACGCCACTATCCCGCGACGCTCCCCACGGGCTCGCGCACGGAGGTCTCTGCGGCGGGCGCGGTGGAGGAGACGAAGTCGCGGCTGCGGACCAGCGCGAACGCGAGCACAGCGCCGATAAACGCGACCCCGGCGGCGATCACGAGGATCGTGGTGAAGGCTTCGGTGAAGCCCACGCGGTAGGCGTGCTCCAGGGCTGCCTGGGGGACAGGGGGGAGGGCGTGGAGGACCTTGCCGACTTCGCCGGACTGCAGCAGCTTCGAGAGATGCCCATGGGCGGCGCTCTGGACGGCGTGCCCCTGCCCGCTCGCGGCAAGGCGGGAGTTGACCGTGTGGCTGACCTCGTGAGCGAAGATCGCGCCGAGACCGGCGATCCCCGTGACGATGCCCACCTGGCGGAAGGTGCTGTTGATGCCGGAGGCCATGCCGCTGCGTGAGTAATGCACCACACCGATCGCGGTCGAGGCGAGCGGCGGGTTGATCATGCCGATGCCGGCGCCCGCGAGCACGAAGCCGGGGATCAGCACAGTCCACCCTGAGGTGGCGTCCACCGCCGTCATCGCGAGCAGCCCCCCGCTCACCAGCACCAGCCCCCCGCCGAGCAGCAGCCGAACCGGCACGCGCACGGTCAGTCGCCCGGCGATGGGAGCGACGATGAAGGAGAGCATCGTGATCGGCAGGAAGCGCAGGCCCGCCTGCAGGGCGCCGAAGCCGAGCACGTCCTGGATGTACAGGGTGAGGTACAGGAACATCGCAAAGATCGAGCTCGAGAGAGCGAACGCCACGATGTTGGCCCCCGTGAAGGCGGGCCGGCGAAAGAGCGTGAGGTCGAGCATCGGCCGCTGCTGGCGCAACTCGGCGACCAGGAACGCCGCGAGCAGCAGCACAGAGGCGATCAGTAGAGCGACGATCTTGGTCGAGCCCCAGCCGGCTTCGTTGCCCTGCTCCAGCGCGTACACGAGCAGGAACAGCGACCCCGAGAAGGTCACCAAGCCGAGCCAGTCCACCCCCGTCGCGTCGGGGTCGCGGGACTCGCTCACGCGGGTGAGGGTAAGGACGACGGCGGCGATCCCGATCGGGACGTTGACGAAGAAGATCCACTGCCAGCCGATGCCCGCGGTGATGATCCCACCGACCACCGGCCCCACAGCGACCGCGGCGCCCGTGACGGCCCCGAACACCCCGAAGGCGATCCCCCGCTCGCGCCCGCGGAAGGCCTGGGCGATGAGGGCGAGCGAGGTGGCGAACATCATCGCCCCACCCACCCCCTGCACAGCGCGAGCGAGGTTGAGCATCAGCGGGCTCGAGGAGAGACCGCACACCGCCGAGGAGCACGTGAACACAACGAGCCCAGCGGTGAACACCCGCCGGCGCCCGAGCAGGTCGGCGAGCGCGCCCGCGGTCAGCAGGAAGGCCGCCAGGGTGAGCGCGTAGGCGTTGACGACCCACTGCAGATCCGCGAAGGAGGAGTGCAGTTCGCGCTGGATCGAGGGCAGTGCGACATTCACGACGGTGATGTCGAGGAGCAGCATGAAGATCGCCACCGAGACAGCGATCAACGTCCACCATTTGCGATCCACGGCTGTGCTCCTTTCTCCGCAGGACCCCGGGTGCGGGTCTGTGGGGCCTGGAGGATTGGGGACGGGGCGGTTGCTCTCACTGTAGGGGCGCCCATCCCGGTCAAGCGAGGAGCGCCTTCTCGACGGACGCGCGGGGCAGTTCGCGCAGCTTGCGGCGCACCCGCGCGCGGGTCTCGCACAGCTCCTCCTTGAGCTTCGCCAGCTCGGCGGCGCGGTGTTCGACGAGCTGCAGCTGGCGGTCGATGTGGCCGAGCGCCTCTTCCAGGAGCTCCTGGCGGCGCTCCGGGTGGACGTCCTCGCGACGCAGCTGCGCGCGTACAACCGCGCGGGCCTCCTCGGCGGAGAGCAGCGTCTTGAGCTCGTCGAGGGAGACGCCCAGGAGGTTCTTCAGGCGCATCACCTCGCGCAGGCGCTCGACCTCCGCATCGGTGTAGGTGCGGTGCTGTCCCGAGGGCCGCGCGGGGGCCTCGGGGAGCAGGCCAATCTCCTCGTAGTAGCGGATCGTGCGTGGGGTCGTCCCGACGAGGCGAGCGACGTCGCCGATGCGCAACGGGGCGCTCATGGGCGTGCCCCGGAAATGGCCGGCTGGGTGATGTGGTCGATGTGAATCGAGGCGCTCACGAGCGTGCTCCAGCAGCGGCCAGCTGCTCGCCGGCCTCCGACGTGGCCTGGGCATGGCGGGGGCGCATGAGACACACGCCGGCACCCACCAGCGAGGTGGCGGCGAGCACCAGCAGCGCGACGTGCATGTTGGCGATGAAGGGATCGAGCTTCTGCTGAGAGAGGCCCTTGGCGAGACCCGAGAAGACCGCAAACAGGGTGGACTTCGGGACCGCGGAGGTGATGATCGCGAGCACGAACGCGATCGAGAGCACCGCGCCGGTGTTCTGCAGCAGCGTGCGCGCGCCCGCGGCGACGCCGCGGCGCTGAGGCGGCACGGTGCCCATCATGGCGGCGGTGTTGGGGCTGTTGAACATGCCCGAGCCGACCCCCACGATCAACAGCCACAGCGTGCTCTGCCAGTAGGGGGTGTCGACCTGCAGCGTGCTCATCGCGGCGAGGCCGACCGCGCTCACGAGCATCCCCAGCGCGGCGAGGCCGCGGGAGCCGTGGCGATCCGCGTAGATCCCCGACAGGGGAGAGGAGACCAGCATCCCCAGCGCGAGCGGGATCAACTTGACCCCAGCCGTGATCGGGCTGTTCCCCTGGGCGCCCTGGAAGTAGAAGACAAACAGGAACATCAGCGCGAAGCGGGCCAGCCCGTTGATGAAGGCGGCCGCGGTGGCGGCGGCGAACAGGCGGTTCTTGAACAAGGAGAGATCGAGCATCGGCGCGCGCGAGCGGCTCTCGATCAGCACCCACAGGGGCAGCAGCACGAGCGCGGCCAGCAGTCCCACGATCACGATCGAGTCGTCCCAGCCGCTGATCCCCCCGCGGGAGATCCCGAGCACGAGGCCCGTGAGGCCGAAGATGAAGGTGACGTTGCCCAACACGTCGTAGCCGCGGATCTCATCGGGCTTGGCGAGCTCGCGCAGAATCAGCGCGCCCCAGGCGGCGCCCGCGAGGCCGAGGGGAACGTTGAACCAGAATACCCAGTGCCACGAGATCCCCACGAGCGCCCCCCCGAGCACCGGTCCGATCGCGAGGCCGATCGCGGCGACCATCGTGTTGGTGCCCATCGCCAGGCCCAGCTCCTCGTGGGGAAAGGCGTCGGTGACGAGCGCCGCAGCGTTGGCGAACAGGAACGCCGAGCCGATCCCCTGCAGCACGCGCCACACGATCAGCACGTCGGCGTCGGAGGAGAAGCCGGCCCCTAGCGAGGCGAAGGCGAACAGCAGGAAGCCGCCGATGTAGGCGCGCTTGCGCCCGAACAGGTCCGAGAGGCGCCCCGCCATCAGCACGAGCACCGTGGCGGCGATCAGGTACGCCAGGATCACCCACACGAGCTGCAGTAGGCTCGAGTGCAGCGAGCGCTCGAGGTCGGGCAGCGCGATGATCAACGTCCCCGAGTTCGTGGCCGCGAGCAGCATCCCCAAGCTCGTGCAGGAGAGGGCCCACCACTTGTAGTGCTCGTGGCCCGCCGCCACGCCGAACCGGCTGGAGCCGGGAGTGGTATCGGTGCTGGTATTCAAGGCTGCTCGTGCCAAGCGGCTGCCTTCCTGGAGAGCCTACGCTCCCACAACTTTACGTGAACGTAAGGATTAGGGTAGCAGGGCCAGGCTAGGGCTTCGGGGAGCCGAGGGTCTCTTCAAGGAAGAGCCGAGTCTTTAGGGGCGGCTCCTGGTGTGGGTAGATGCTCTGGAGCACCTCCAGGGCGTCCTCGGGGCTGTGCAGTCCGCACTCCCGCAGCAGGATCTCGATGTCCTCGTCGTCCTCGCCGAAGCGCATCGCCATGAGCTTCATCGCGAGCAAGTAGCGGGGGGAGGCTGTGGTGATCTCGATTCCATGGATCTCCGGCAGCGGACGAGGATGCTCGTCCATGCCGGGCATGAAGCCCTTGACCGCGTCGTTCAGCCAATCGTCGGGCAGACCGAGGTCCTCGGCGACCCTCGCGGCAGCCTCGTAGATCGATGCCTTGGGCTCGAACACCGCGTCGATGTCCGTGGTGACACGCCGTGTCGAGTAGGCGAGAGCCATCGCGGCGCCCCCGACAATGAAGATCTGACCGCGCACGCCCCTGCGGGCGAGCTCGTCGCCGAGCGCCTGGAGGGCGGTAAGGATCCGCGTTCGGTTGAAGTGCCTCTCAGGCACGGTCGAAAACCTCGCGCGCCATGAACACCCCGTGGCGGGCGAGCAGAGCAGGGGTGTGGGCGAGTGTGTAAGCGTGGAAGGCAGGTCTGCTCGCGAGGAACCACCAGGGCTCGACGAAGCGGTTCGGCTCGTCGACCCAAGTGGGGGCGGGAAGGGCGCCCTCGGCGGCGAACAGCTCGGCTATGCCGGCGAGCGCGGCGTCGAAGCGGGCGTCCCCGGTCGAGGGTGGCTCCTCGCGGATGAGCGCGATCCTCCCGGGACGAGAGGAGCCCCTGAAGTCGTCGGCGAACCCGAACAGCAGCCGCGTCGCGTCGCGCTCGCTGCCCGCGCCAAGGTCATCCGCGATCACCGGGGCGAGCTCGGCGAGCGAAGCCGCGCCGCGTCGCACTCGGGGACGAGCGAGCACCTCCACATCGTGGTCACACGCATGCAGCAGCCGCTCGAGCGTCGCGATGTTGGGAGTCCGTGCCCCGGACTCGTACGTGGCAATTGCGGGTTGGGCCGTATGAGCCCGTTCCGCGAGCTCGCGCTGGGTCAGCCCCGAGTCCTGGCGCGCGCCCCGGATCAGACTGGCAACTTCCATCGCGGTAAGTATACACGTTTAGATATATACCCTTGCCAATCCAGGTGATTGCCGGGTGGGCACCGCCAGTGCTAGAACATGAGGACAATGAGTACCCCCACGCAAGCCACCGCCCCGGGCCGCGGGGTAGGATGCCCCGCGCCGTCGAGCGCGATCTCCGTCCCGCCCACGCGGACGATCCCAAAGCAACACCCCCTTCCCGCCCGCCCCGGGAGAATCGAGGCATACGCGCATGAGTGAGGTCCCGGTGATCAAGTCGGATGAGGCGTGGCGCGAGCAGCTCACGCCCGAGCAGTATGAGATCCTGCGCCGCGCCGGCACCGAGGCGCCGTTCACGGGCGAGTACGTCTACAACAAGGACTCCGGGATGTACCGCTGCGCGGCGTGCGGGAGCGACCTGTTCGCCTCCGATACCAAGTTCGAGTCGGGCACCGGATGGCCCAGCTTCACCGAGCCCGCCGTCGCCGAGGCCGTGGAGCTGCGTCCCGACAACAGCCTGTTCATGCGCCGCACCGAGGTCGTGTGCCGCCGCTGCGGAGGGCATCTCGGGCACGTCTTCGACGACGGCCCCGGCCCCACCAAGCAGCGCTACTGCATCAACTCCGCCGCGCTGAACTTCGCTCCCGGTGGCGAGGCCGCTGGGGACGCCGGGGCGCCCGACACCGACCACTAGCCCCGGACCGACCGCCGTGATCATGCAAGACCAGTCCCGGCGGCTCTCAGAGCCGCTGCGCTGGGGGCGGCGCGAGAAGACCGTGGTGGCCGTCCTGCTCAGCTGTGTCCTGCTTGCAGCCCTCGGTCTCATCGCCTTTGCCCTCACCAGTGGAGCCCCCGTGCGCAAGGACTGCATCGAAGTGACGTTCGCCAGCACGCTCGGCGGCGCCACCGAGCACGCCTGCGGCGCTCAGGCCCGCACCGTGTGTGCCTCGCCAGACGCCTTCAAGAGCGTCGCCGAAGAGCTGCGCGCTGCCTGCCAGCGGGCCGGCTTTCCGTTCGCTCCTCGGCACTGAGAGATCGCGCGTCGGTTGGGTCGCGGCGCGGGACCCGCTCGGTGTGTAAGGGATCGGGGTCCTCTGCAAATGGCCGAGCCCGACCGGCGCACGCGCGGCCGGCCGCAGGCTCGGTGGGAGGGGGTGGGCTCCTATACAAATGTCGAAAGTCCCCCTCCAAGTGTTGGCCACCGTGTCCCTAGCGACATCCCTGCAAGCCGGATTTCATAACGAGACTAGAAATCGGTGCACCCCGCCCGCAGGGGGGATGGGCGCCGTCGACAACGACTGCGAAACGGAGGCACATGACCTGGCTGTCATACCCAAGCTGGTTGAACGCAGGTGACAACGCGTGGCAGATGACCGCGGCGACCTTCGTCGGGCTGATGAGCCTGCCGGGGCTCGCAGTCCTGTACGGGGGCGTCATGCAGAAGCGCTGGTCGGTCAACAGCATGATGCTCACGTTCGTGGCCTTCTGCCTAGTGATGGTGGCCTGGTGCGGGTGGGCCTTCAAGATGGGCTTCGGCAGCCCGATCGGCCACGGTCACAGCTTCTTCGACACGATGTGGGGCAAGTCGGGAACCGTGCTCTCGACCGGCGCCGAGGAGGGGCAGGCGATCATCCCGTCGATTACCGAAGGGCCCCCGTTCCACTTCCCCGAGGCGTCGCTCGTCTACTTCCAGTTCGTGTTCGCCGCGATCACCCCGATCCTCATGCTCGGCTCGGTGCTCGGGCGGATCAGCTTCAAGGCATGGATCCCCTTCGTGCTGCTCTGGATCACGTTCGTATACACAGTCAACGCGTTCCTGCTGTGGGGTGGCGGTTACTTCGCCGCGCACGGCGCACTCGACTACTCCGGTGGCTATGTGATCCACCTTGCCGCAGGAGTCTCGGGCTTCGTCGCGGCGGCGGTGATCGGGCCGCGACTACAGCGAGACCGCGAGATCGATGCCCCCAACAACCTGCTGATGGTCGCTGCCGGCGCCGGTCTGCTGTGGCTCGGCTGGAACGGGTTCAACGGCGGGGACTCCTACTACGCGGGCGCCAACGCTTCCGCGGCGGTCATCAACACCAACCTCTGCACCGCGGTGGCGATGCTCGTGTGGATCGCGTGGGACTACATCTTCCGCGACAAGCCCTCGCTGATCGGCTCCGTCAACGGCATGATCACCGGGCTCGTAGCGATCACCCCCTCGGCCGGTTTCGTCAACGGCTACGGGGCGATCGCGATCGGCGTGATCGCCTCGACGATCGTGTGGATGGCGATCCGCTTCCTCAGCCGCGCGCCGGTCTTCCGGCACGTGGACGACACCCTCGGCGTGATCTACACGCACGGGATCGCGGGCCTCTGCGGGGGGTTGATGGTCGGCCTGTTCGCCGACCCGCACCTGGTCGAGTACATCGGCGTGGGCGGAGCGTCGAACCTGCCCGGCAAAGCGAGCCTCTTCAACGGCGGCAGTTGGACGCTGTTGCGCTGGCAGGCCGAGGCGGGTCTGTGGGTGATCGTGTTCAGCGGAGTGGTGACCTTCATCCTGCTGAAGCTCGTCGGCATCTTCCTGCCCCTGCGTCTCTCCGACGAAGAGCTCGAGATCGGCGATCACGCGATCCACGGCAACGAGGTCTACCCCTCCGACGTGCCCACCCTCGGGGGTCCACACCCGCCGACGTGGCAGCCCACCCCGTCATCGCAGCCCGCGGTGGGCAGCGCAACGTAGGCAGGGACGCCAACCGGGAGAGCGCGCAATCCTCTGGGCGCGCTCTCCACCAACGCGATAGGCACTGCGGCCCCGCTTCGGCGGGGCCGCCGCCTGACGGCGTCTCGCCGCCCCTGACGGCGTCTCGCCGCCCCTGACGGCGTCCTCGGTCGCTCGCGTGCTTAGCACGCCACGCTCCCTGCGTCCTGGCCAGGAACGACGATCCGCTCCTCAGGCGGCGGGGACTTTGATACCCGCGAGTCTGGTCTCAGCCGCCGGCCGCGAGGCCCACGGGACAACTCACGCCGGTGCCGCCCAGTCCGCAGTAGCCGCCGGGGTTCTTGGCGAGATACTGCTGGTGGTAGGCCTCGGCGTAGTAGAAGGGGTGATCGGTGTCGAGGGGGGCCAGTTCGGTGGTGATCTCCCCGTGGCCCGCCGCCGTGAGCATCCGCTGGTAGGCCTCGCGGGAGCCTTCCGCGCGTCGGCGCTGGTCCTCCCCGTCGTAAAAGATCGCGGAGCGATACTGCGTGCCCACGTCTGCGCCCTGGCGCATCCCCTGGGTCGGGTCGTGGCCCTCCCAGAAGAGTCGCAACAGCTCCTCGTAGCTCGTCGCCGTGGGGTCGAACACTACGAGTACCACCTCCGTATGGCCCGTGCGTCCCGAGCACACCTCCTCGTAGGTGGGGTTCGAGGTGTGGCCCCCCGCATAGCCCACCGCCGTCGTGTACACCCCCGGGGCCTCCCAGAAGATGCGCTCCGCCCCCCAGAAGCAGCCCATCCCAAAGACAGCCCGCTCCAGCCGGCTCCCATCTGCCGTTGGGCCACCGTCCGCGCCGTTGCTCGCATCCACCCGCAGTGGGGTGCCGAGCACCTCGTGACGCGTCGGTACCGGCATCTCCTGCGAACGGCCCGGCAGGGCTGACTCGGGGTCGATCATGCGCGTCTTGCGCTGGCCGAAGAGCATGAACCCAGGGTAGCTCTCTCAGCCTCCCTTCCCGGCGCAGATATTTGTCGCGTAGCGCTGAGTTTTTTTGGCGACGGCGCTCAAGCCGCTGCGAGGCCGATCCGAAGAGACAAGCAGATGCGCGATCGGCATCCCCTGCGAACACTCCACCATGCGCTCAAGCGCCTGCGCGACGCGCGCCCGCCGATGGTGTGGACTGCGGCGCTGCTCTACCTGTGCCGCGGCCTCGCCTGTCTCGCGACCGTGGCCTTCCCCGTCAGCGCGCGCGAGCCCGTGCAGCTCGAGCTGTTCGTCGGGCTGCTCGCCACGCTGGGGGCGGTGGCGCTATGGGTCTTCGGGAAGAACGCACCCGCGATCCTGATGCAGCTGCTGATGGCGCTGGGCGCGGTAACCGTGAGCGCGATGGTCGCCAACGCTCACACCGGAGGGGGGGCGATGCTGGCTGCGTTTGCATATCCCTGGACCGCAATGTACGTGGCCCACTTCTTCTCCCGGCGCGCTGTCTTCATCCAGCTGCTGCTGATCTCCGTGGGCTTCGGGGTCGGGTTGGTGCTCAGCGGCCTGCCCAACGTGGCGATCGACTGGGTGGTGGTCACGGGCACCGTATGGTCCACGGGCCTCGTCCTCTGCAACCTCAGCGAGAGCCTGCGCCAGCGCGCCGATACCGACCCGCTCACCGGTCTGCTCAACCGCAGCGGCTTCCTCGATATCGCCGCCCGCGAGCGGACGATCGCGGAGCGCACACAGGCTCCCCTGACCCTCGCGGTCCTCGACCTCAACGGCTTCAAGCAGGTCAACGACCGGCTCGGGCACGCCGCGGGGGACAGACTCCTCTCGGATCTCGGGCGTGCATGGCGGGGACGCTTGCGTGCCGGAGACATCCTCGCACGGCAAGGTGGGGACGAGTTCGTGCTGCTGCTCCCCGCGACCACTCCCCGCGAGGCGCACCGCGTACTCGAGCGCCTGCGCGGTGCCGGGACGCCAGTGGACTGGTCGCTCGGGGTCAGCGAGTGGCTGCCCAGCGAGAGTCTCGACACCTGCCTCGCACGGGCGGACCGCAGCCTGTACCGCGTCAAGCAGTCGAGCGACCGCGCCGCCGCTTCCCCCGAGGGGGCCCGCTCCGGCGCGCTGCTGCCCTCGACGTAGAGTCCGCCCGGAGTCAACCCGTAGAGTCCGCCCGGGAGTCCACCTCCGAGAGTCAACCCGGAGTCCGTCGCCAGAGCCGCATTTGGGAGTTCGCTTCGCCGCCGGCGCCGTTTCGGGTTAGACGAATCGATGTTTGATATCCGCTCGTTTGGGCAAGCTGCACAATGAGGAAGCATCCCTCCCTCATTCCCTCCCCCGGATCGGCCCGCTACCCCCGGCGGGCCGATCCTTTTTCATCGGGCAGCAGGCCCAGCCAAGTCTCCAGCGGAGCGGGGGGACCGAGGTGGTAGCCCTGGGCGTAGTCGATGCCGAGCTGCTGGAGGGTGACGAGCGTGGGCTCGTCGCCGACGAACTCGGCGATCGTGCGCTTGCCCATGCCGCGGGCGAGCTCCACCACAGCCCCGATCACGAGCCGGTCGGTGGGGTCCTCGGTGCAGTTGCGCACGAACTCGCCGTCGATCTTGATGTAGTCGAAGGGGAGGTGCTTGAGGTAGTAGAAGGAGCCGAAGCCCGCCCCGAAGTCATCGAGGGCGAAGCGGCAGCCGAGCTCCCCGAGCCGCTCCGCGAAGGCGCGGGCGGCGGCGATGTTGCCGATCGCGGTGGTCTCTGTGACCTCGAAGATCAACTGGGTCGCGGGCACCCCCGCGGCGCGCAGCTCGCGGCCGATGTGGGCGGCCAACTGGGGGTCCACGAGCGAGTGGGCCGAGAGGTTGATCTCGACCGTCGGGTTGCGACCGGCGGCGCGGTGCTCGCCGAGCATGCGGATCGCGCGGTTCAACACCCAGCGGTCGATCTCCCGCACGAGCCCGAAGCGCTCGGCGATCGGGAGGAAGCTCCCGGGGAAGATCAGGTCGCCGTGGGGATCGATCATCCGCACGAGCAGCTCGTGCTGGGTGGTGCGCCCGGTGGCGGTCTCGACGACGGGCTGGGCGTGCAGCACGAGGCGGTCCTCGTCGAGGGCGGCGCGGATCCGCTCGACCCACTCCAGGCGGGCCTCGATGCGGGCCTGCCCGCGGCTGGCGCTGCCATAGGTCTCCGAGCGATCGCGCCCCGCCTCCTTGGCGTCGTACATCGCGAGGTCGGCGTCGATCAGGGCCTCCTCGGCGCTGAGGTCCTGGGCGTCCTCGAGCGGCGCGACGCCGATCGAGGCGGTGATCGGCCGCTCGCGCCCGCCCGGTCCGCGGGCGGCGCGCTCGCGGCGCACGACCGCCAGCAGCGAGGCGGCGAGCTGCTCGGCCTCGGCGCGATCGCCCGTGGGGGTGAGGATCGCGAACTCGTCACCGCCGAGGCGGGCGAGCGTGTCGCTTTCGCGCAGGCGGGTCGCGAGGGCACCCGCGACCCGCACGATCAGCTCATCGCCGGCGCTGTGGCCGAGGGTGTCGTTGACCTCCTTGAAGTCGTCGAGATCGAGCACCAGCACGGCGCCCTCGTGGCCGTAGCGCTCCCCGCGGGCGAGGTGCTCCTCCAGGCGGCGCTCGTAGGCGCGGCGGTTGAGCAGGCCGGTGAGGGGGTCGTGGTCGGCCATGTGCTGCAGCTCGGCCTCGTAGCGGCGGCGGTCGGTGATGTCCTCGATCTGGGCGAGGAAATAAGCGGGCTCGCCGTGCTCGTCGCGGATCAGGGTGGTGTGCACGGCGACCCACACGGTGTGTCCGGCGGCGTGCATATAGCGCTTCTCGACGTCGTATACGCGGATCTCCCCGCCGCGCATCGCGGCGGCGGCGCGCTCGTCGGGGTGGCGGTCGTCGGGGTGGGTCAGCTCGCGGGCATTGGCGAGAGCGAGCAGGCTCTCCTCGTCGTGGCCGCTGATGCGTGCGAGGGCGCGGTTGACCTGCAGGAAGCGGCCCTCGGGGGAGACGACCGCCATCCCGATTGGAGCCTCGGCGAAGGCCGTGCGCAGCCGCTCCTCCGCGCGGGCGAGCGCCTGCTCGGCGTGCTCGCGCTCGGCGAGGCGGCGGCCGACGAGCGCCTCGGCGTAGCGCTCACGCCGGCGGGACTGCACGCTGAGAGTGCCCACGAGCAGGGTGAGCAGGGCGCCGACGAGCAGGATCGTGGTGGTCAGGGAGAGGTCGGGGGCCGGTTCCCCGACGGCAAGCGTCCAGGAGCGCCCCGCGACGGAGATCTGCGAGCGGATCGGGTGCACGGGGGTTCCCCCGGCGAGCAGGCGCACGCTGCCGTCGGTGAGCGAGAAGGCGGTGTGGGCGGGGATCGCGCGGCGCAGGGCGGGGCCGAGCAGATCGTAGCTGTAGCCGATCGAGGCGAAACCCAGCAGATCGTTCAACCGCTGCGCGGGCGTGCTGGGGCCGGAGGAGCGGCCTGGGGAAGGGGGTCGGTAGATGGGCACGTAGAAGACGGTCCCGGGCACGCCGCTACTCATCAGGCGCACCGGGGGCGTGGCGCGGGGCATCCCGGAGCGCGCGGCCGCCAGCAGCGTGGCCAGCCGGGTGGGCTGTCCACCGACGTCGAGTCCGATTCCGCTCGGCCCGCGCCGGCTGCGGGCGCTCGCGATCACGACGTAGTACTGCGCCATGCGCGGTGCCGCGTACTGGGGGCCGCCGGCGGCGGCGAGCACGATCGGGCCGTTGCGCTGTTCGAAGCGCTTGCGCTGGGCGGCCGGGACCACTTCCATGAGCCCGACCCCGTTGATACCCGGTTCGCGCTTGAGCCCGCGGGCGACGGCGGCGAAGATCGCGGTGTGGGCCGACCAGTCGGCGCCCGTACTGGAGGCGATGTCCCAGGTACGCTGTACCTCGGCGTCGACCGTGTCCACGGCCTGTACGCGCAGATCCGCAGAGAGGCTCGCCCGCCGTGCCCGGGCGCTGCTCTGGGCGTCTCGATCGGCCGCAAAGGCCCCCGCAAGGGTGAGCGCCGCGACACACGCCGTGACGAGTGCCGGGAGGGACCGCACGAGGCGGCTCCGCGGCAGACCGCCCCGCGCCGGCGCGTCAGTGCGCGTGCTCACTGTCGCTCTCCCCGGGCCACGTTCATCTCTATCGGCGCAGATGGGACGAACCTGAATATTGCGAACTCTGCTCCCTCGGCTGCGATCGCCCATCGTCCGTGCTTTTCTGCTAGGAAGTCGCGTGATGCAGGTCGCGAGTGCAACGGCTGGCGCCAACGGATGGAACGCGGAACGCAAAGCGCCCGGCTCGGGGTGGCGCGTGGTGGGCGCGTACGGCCTGGTGGCCGCGGCGACTCAGATGCTGTGGCTCACCTACGCGGCGATCACCACCGAAACGGCGCACCGCTACGGCGTCTCGGTGGGCGCGGTGGGGTGGCTCGCGGAGATCTTCCCGCTGCTCTACGTGGCGCTGGCGATCCCCGCGGGCGCGCTGCTGGACCGCTGGTTTCGCCCCAGCCTCGCGCTCGGGGGCGCGCTCGTCGCCACGGGCGGCCTGGTGCGCCTGGGGGGGCTGTCGTTCGCGTGGGCGATGGCGGGGCAGGTGCTGGTAGCGCTCGCGCAGCCGGTCGTGATGAGCGCGGTGGCGAAGCTCCCGGGTGAATATCTGCCCGCCGAGCAGCGGGCGCTCGGGATCTCATTGGCGTCGGCGGCGGGCTTCGTGGGGATGTTGGTGGCGCTGCTGTTGGGACCGTTGCTCGGGGGGGCCCACCTCGAGCTGCTGCTCGAGGTGCAGGCCGCGGTGGCGGTGATCGCGGCCGGCGCGTTGGCGCTCGCGCTGCGGCGGCGGGGGAGTGGGGAGGGGGAGCGGACCGCGATCGAGGGCGGGGTCGCGCGGGCGTTGTGGGCACGCCCAGAGGTACGCACTCTCTCGGGCTTGGCGTTTCTCGGCTTCGGCGTGTTCGTGGCGCTCTCGACGTGGCTGCAGACGCTGTTGCAACCCGCGGGGGTCTCGGAAACGGCAGCGGGTGCGCTGTTGGTTGGGATGATCGTCGCGGGAGTCATCGGCTGCGCGGTGCTGCCGGCCCCGATCGCGCGCCGGGGGGCGGAGCGGGGGTTCATGTTGGCGGTGATCGCGGCGGGGTTCTTCGGCAGCGTGGCGTTGGCGTTCGTGCCGGGGATCGCGGGCAGGGCGGTGGTGATGGTGGCGATGGGGGCGGTCCTGCTCCCCGCGCTGCCGGTGATCATGACGGTCGCCGAGCAGTTGGCGGGGCCGGCGGCGGGAACAGCAGGGGCGATCGTGTGGATGGCGGGCAACCTCGGGGGTCTGGTGGTGGCGCTGCTGGTGCAGGCGCTCGTGCACCACCCCACCGCGGCGTTCCTGGCGATGGGGATCGCGACCCTGCTGGCCACGCCGCTGGCGCTGCGGATGGTCTCGCTGCGGGGGCTCGCGGATACTGCGCCCCCGGACGATCTCGCGGAGCGGGGAGCGCTCGCGGCAGCTCACCCGGAGCGAGTCAGGGTCTAACAGAAAACTCGACGATCACCCACGCTACCGGCACAGGCTTTGGGATCCATCCCTGTGCCTGCGCCGCGAGACTGGGCTCGTACCTAACACGGCGCCCACACATAAAGTGGGGAGGGGGTCACCGTTGGATTCTCCCCGGCCGGTGAGCCGAAGGCTCTTCTGCTCCCCAGCCGGTCGAGTCGTAGCCCAGTCACACTGCACATGTTCGGTCCCGGCGAACGCGACCGCCATGAGGTCGAGACCCCATCTTCGGAGGGGTGGCACACCTAGGCGCTAGCGTGACTGCGGGTGAAGGCAGCAAGCGAACAAGCCAACCTCGCACGGGCCGTCGCCGACAGGGATCACCCGCACACGTCCGCCCCCGATCTCGAAGCCGCTCCGCACTCAGCCGCTCCCGGCTCGCTCGTCGAGTCCACGTTCGCCGCGTCCACGCTATCCGCTCCCGCAAGCCTGGATGCACCGCCGGCGACGCGCCGCTACGTCCCGCTGTTCTGGCGGGTGCTCGCCCTGAACGCCGCGGTCGTCACGACGATGGCTGTCGCGATCGCCATCGTGCTGCCCGGGCCGTTTGCTCACATCGCCCCCGACGACGCCGCGATCCTCGCTGTCACACTGGTCGTGACGCTTGTCGCCAATGCCCTGCTGCTGCGCCAAGCGCTCGCTCCGCTGACGCATTTGCCCGCTCTCCTGCGTCGCGTCGACCCGCTGCAGTCGGGCGAGCGTTTGGAGATCCCCAGTGCCCCGTCGGAGGCCGCCGAGCTCGCCCAGGCGTACAACGAGATGCTCGACCAGCTCGAGAGCGAGCGCCTGGAGAGCACGCGGCGGGTGCTATCCGCCCAGGAGCGCGAGCGGCTGTGGGTGGCGCAGGAGCTGCACGACGAAGTCGGCCAGACGCTGACCGGGATGCTGCTGATGCTGGCGCGCGTCTCACGCGACGCCCCGCCCGAGCTCGCGCCGTCGCTCGAGCAGCTGCTCGAGACGACACGCGCCAGCATCGACGACGTGCGCCGCATCGCCCAGCGCTTGCGCCCAGAGCCGCTCGAGGAGCTCGGACTTCCAGGGGCGCTGCTCGCGCTCTCGCGGCGGATGCGCGAGCAGTCCGAGCTGCGGATCACCTGCCGCATCCCCGCGGACCTCCCGCCCCAGCCGCCCGAGCGCGAGCTCGTCGTCTATCGCGTCGCCCAGGAGGCGTTGACCAACGCCATCCGTCACGCCGATGCCACCAGCGTGAGCATCGCGCTGCAGCTGCGCTCCGAGCGCCTCACGCTGAGTGTCCGAGATGACGGGCGCGGCATGCGCACCGGATACCGCGAGCGCGGCGGGGTGCGCGGGATGCGCGAGCGCGCCGGACTCGTCGGTGGCACCCTCAGCATCGCAAGTCGCGACCGCGCCGGCACCGAAGTACATCTCGATATTCCGCTTCACGGTGAGGACGCATGAGCGCACTGAAGACCAACATTCTGCTCGCCGACGATCACGCCGTCGTGCGCCAGGGACTGCGCCTGGTGCTCGAGAGCGAGCCCGACCTCGTCGTTCGCGCTGAAGCAAGCGACGGTCTCGAGGCGGTGCAGATGGCGCTCGCCCACGACGAGCTCGACCTCGCGATCCTCGACATCTCGATGCCGCGGATGACCGGGCTGCACGCTGCGCGCGAGATCCATCGCCAGCGACCCGCTCTGAAGACCCTGATGCTCTCGATGCACGACAACGAGCAGTTCCTCTACGAGGCGTTGCAGACCGGCGCCAGCGGCTACGTATTGAAGTCGCTCGCCGATCGCGACGTCGTGCGCGCCTGCCGCGCGGCGGTGCGCGGCGAGCCGTTCCTCTACCCCGGCGCCGTCACTGAGGTCATCCGCCACTACCTCGACGGGCCCGCCGAGGACCACCCCGATCCGCTGACGCCGCGCGAGCTCCAGGTGGTCAAGCTGATCGCCGAGGGACACACCAACCGGCAGATCGCCGAGGCCCTCACGATCAGCGAGAAGACCGTCGAGCGTCACCGCGCGAACATGCTCGAGAAGCTCGGCATGCGCGACCGCGTCGAGCTCACCCGCTACGCCATCCGACGCGGCCTGATCGAGCCGTGAGCCGTGCAAAGTGGGGCCTGTACCCCATTGCTGCGACCAGTCAACGCAGGCGGCGCGCTACTAGCTCGTGTGGTTGCGATCAGTTCACGCAGGTGGCGCGCTACCCGCTCGTGGGTCGGGTGAGCCTTGCAAATGGGGCTTGCACCCCATTGCCACCTGCATGCGCAACGCGCATCATCCCAGCATGGCACTCAGCGCCGCCGGGCACCTCGCTCTCCCCGCGTACTCCCTCCCCGCCCGGCGGCGCGTGCCGCTCGCGCCGCATCGTGCCCCGTCGGTGATTGCGCTCAGGTCGGTCAGCGTGCTGATCGTCGACGACCATCCGGTGATGCTGCGCGGTCTAACTCATCTGCTGGGCGGCGAGCCCGGCATCGAGGTGCTAGCCGGCGTCGGCGATCACACCCAGGCGCTGGCTGCCGCGCGCCGGCTACACCCCGAGATCGCCGTGGTCGATTTCCACATGGCCGGCGAAAACGGCCTCGAGCTCGCCTGTCGGCTCGGCTCCCTCCCCGTCGCCCCGCGCGTCGTCACGTACTCAGCCTTCCCCGGAGTCGCGCTCGTCGCAGGGGCGATGGTTGCCGGAGCCTACGCGGTAATCGCGAAGTCCGCACTGCCCAGTGAGCTGATCGATGCGATCCACGCGGCCCGGAACGGACGCCGCACGCTTCCCGCGATCCCCCGTCCCGAGCTTGCTGCGCTGACAGTCGGACTGCCCTCCCTGGATCAGCCCCTGCTTGGCATGTTCGCGCATGGCATCCCCGCCGAGCAGATCGCGCGGACGCTTGCCCTGAGCGAGCCCGAGCTGCTCGAGCGCCGCCGAGGGATCGTACGCGCGC
The DNA here is from genome assembly GCA_963747875.1 of uncultured Solirubrobacterales bacterium. Taxonomy (GTDB): domain Bacteria; phylum Actinomycetota; class Thermoleophilia; order Solirubrobacterales; family Solirubrobacteraceae; genus Palsa-744. The sequence continues at coordinate 971,527 of CAVVGU010000001.1, read as the reverse complement.
TTTCGGACCCCAGCAGCGCCACCCTGCGTGGCCTGTCGGGCAACGCGCTGCACTACTCGCACGGGCGCCACTAGCGACAACACCTGCCGTTGTCGGGACGATCAGGCAGGCTCCTCCTGAGCTAGCCAGTCCAGCACTTCCGATGGGTTGCGGTGGGGGGGAAAGACGGGGTAGAACACCTTGGCGATCTGCCGTTTGCGCGCGATGAAGGTCAGGCGCGAGTAGAAGCGTCGACCGGCGGCCTCGAAGGTTGGTAGGCCGAGGATCTCGGCCAGGCGCAGATTGGGGTCGCTGAGCAGGGGATAGGGGATGTGCTCGCGCTCGGCGAACTCGCGCTGCTGGTGGTGGGACTGCGCGCTCAGGCCGAGGACCGAGGCTCCGTAAGCGGCGAGCTCGAGCACGTGATCGCGGAACGCGCAGCTCTGCGGGGTGCAGCCCCGCGCCCCCGGGATCTCGTCCCACCCCGGGGGCAGCGGCTCTCCGGGTATGCCGGTGCTGGGGTATACGTACACCACCGCCAGTCGATCGGTGGCGGCGCCGAGGTCGAGCGCTCCGCCGAGCGTGGAGCGCAGGGGCACACGGGGAACCTCCTGCCCTGGCAGGTGATCGGCGGCCCCATCGTCCACGGGTGTCGGGAGATCGCCGGGAAGTGTCCGGTAGGCGTCGCTCATCGCGGTCATTCTTCCAAAGGGCGACTGCTTTTCGCTTTCTGGAGCTTCTCCTCGATTCCAGCCGTCACGACTTGGCTGCTCAACATGAATCTTTGTGGTCTTCGGATGAGCGGGACCAGTCCTTGAATGCGGCTTCCCCGGGATGGCCGGACAGCGAGGCTACGCGTCGGTGCTGCCAAAGCCCCCGCGGCTGCGCTCGGCGGGATCGTGCACGCTCCACTGCGCCCGCTCGGCACGCACGAACACCCCTTGCGCGATCCGGCTGCCCGCGGGGATCGCTGTGGACTCAGTCGTGAAGTTCAGCAACTGCAGCCGCAACTCGTCCTCGGGGCCGCTGTAGTCCTCGTCGATGATCCCCACGGAGTGGGGTTGGATCACGCCGAACTTACGGGGGGTGGAGGAGCGCAGGCACACCAGCAGGCACCACCCCGGCGGGGTGGCCACGACCAGCCCGGTGCCCACCAGCACGATCTCCCCGGGCGCGATCTCGGCCGCTTCCGCGGTGCACAGGTCGAAGCCGTTCGAGCCCGCGGTCGCGTAGGTCGGCTCGCGGGCGCAGTCGTGAAGGCGCAGGATTGGCACGTCCATCGGACGCGCAAGCCTACTGTGCTACTCGGCAGCCCTGCCCGCGGGCGATTCCCAGCTGCCGCGGAGCTCGCTCGAGTCCGACGGGCCGGTGCGAGCGACGCTGGCGAGACGGTAGCGTCGTATCCTCAGACCCCGGCCGGGGGTATCGTGCGACTCCTCGGGCAGCAGCAAGAAGCGCCGCGGAGTGCGAGACATGGAGTTGGGGAGGGAGCGGTTCATGCCAATCATGTTTACTCACAGGGTCCCCAATGGCTTTGGCCCACAGTCCAAAATGTGCACGCCGCTGGTGCTTCGCCTGATCCGGGTCGTGAAAGGTAGGTCTTCGGCGTTATGAGCGGTCCCGAGCTAGCGGAGGTACGTCTGCACGACGAGGCGCGCGCACTCGAGGCGACGTTCCTGCCCGCTGCGGGGATGCTCTGCTCCTCGCTGCGCCACCGCGGAGAGGAGCTACTCGCGCAGAACAAGGGCGTGGCTGCGTATGTGCTCTCGGGCAAGACGATGGGGATCCCGCTGCTGTACCCATGGGCCAACCGGCTCGGTGCCTTCGAATACAGCGTCGCGGGACGGACGGTGACGGTTCCGCACGATCCCGGCCGGGTCGCGCTCGACGGCAACGGCCTGCCGATCCACGGGGTGATAGGCGGGCGGATCGAGTGGGAGCTGACCGGGGCTCCCAGGGATGGTGTCCAGTCGCTCGCGGCACGGCTGCGTTGGGACTCCTCCAAGCCGGAGCTATTCGAGGTGTTCCCCTTCCACCACGAGTCTCTCTACGAAGCGCGCCTGGCCGACGGTCGACTCGAGCTCGCGGTGACGGTGCACGCGTGCGGGGACGATGTAGTGCCGGTGGCGTTTGGTTTTCACCCCTACTTGTCGCTGCCAGGGGTACCGCGCGAGCGTTGGTACGTGGAGCTGCCGCAGATGCGGCGTCTGGCGCTTGACGCGCAACAGATTCCGCTTGGCCCCGCTGGCACGGCGCCAAGCCGACGCTTCGAGCTCGCCGAGCACGAGTTCGACGATGGCTTTGACGAGGTGGCGCAATCCACCCACTTCACCGTCGCTGCAGAGGATCGCGAGATCGTGGTCGACCTTGTCGAGGGCTATCGCTGCGCGCAGGTGTTTGCGCCACGGACCGGTCAGTTCATCTGCTTCGAGCCGATGACCGCTCCCGCCGACGCGCTGCGCAGCGGTCGCGATTTGCGCCTGTTGGAGCCGGGTGAGCGTCACCGGGCGGTGTTCGCGGTGCGTATACAGGAGCCCTGAGAGCGTCACATAACCTACGCGGCGGTGGCGCAGCGCGCTATGTTGCCGGTATGTGTGTCGGTTGTGCAATGGCGGCAGCCTCCGGGGCCACTGGCCTGCGGACATGGCTGCAGACCCACAACCTGAGTTGGCTCACCCCGCGAAGGATGCGCGCGCTCACGATCGGCGTGATGTGCGCGGCGGGCCTGGTTTCGACGGTCGGTATCGGCGGCGCGACGCCGCCCCCGTCGCATAGTGTGCCCCGCGCGTCGCACGTAGCGTCTGCGCGCTGACCGGTCTAGCGGTCTAGCGGTCTAGCGGTCTAGCGGTCTAGCGGTCTAGCGGTCTAGCGGTCTAGCGGTCTAGCATTCAACTATACGCTGCCGTATGGATGGACAACGCTCAGAGGTGGACGCCTGGTGGCATGCTTTAGCGATGGGGCTCAAATGCGAGGAAGCGAGCGCAACCCCAGGACATTAGGAGATTGAAATGAAGCTCCCGAACACAGCGCATACCTCCAGGCCCTGGCGGATCCACGAGATCGTCCCCGATTTTCGACTCGAGGATGTCTGGGCGCTGCCGACGCCCGGTGCATCCGACGAGTTCCCGATCCTCGTCGCGGGGTTCGCCTCGGCCGATCCGGCGAAGACCGCGTCCCGCGCGACGCGGGCGCTGTTGTCGCTGCGGTGGAAGCTCGGCGGCCTATTCGGCCTGGACGACCCCGGCTCGGGACTCGGGTCGCGGGTGACGACGCTGCGCGAGCGGTTGCCCGATGACCTGCGCGCCGCGGCTGGGCCGGAGTTCGCGGGTCTCCCACTCACATCGCTTTACCTGACCGACGACGAGTTCGCCGCCGAGATCGCCAACCAAACGATGCACGGCATCCTGCACTTCGGCTGGGTCCCCGAGGGGAGCGGCGGCGGCTACCGGGGCCAGATGGCGATCTACGTGAAGCCGAACGGCCTCCTCGGGGACGCCTACATGGCCGCGATCAAGCCGTTCCGATACCTGATCGTCTACCCGCAGATGCTCCGAACGATGGAGCGGCGCTGGAAGGAGCGCCCGGACCGTGAATCGCTCGCCTGAGGGCACGAGAGACGGGGCCGCAGTCCGGGATGCCGGCAGCCGCCGGCTCGCGACGGTGGAGGAGGTCGACGTGGTGGTCGTGGGGGCGCGCTTGGCGGGTTGCGCGGTGGCGGCTCCGCTGGCGCGGGCGGGGCGCCGGGTGGTGGTACTCGACAGGATGGGGTTCCCCTCCGACCAGCTCTCGACTCACGTACTGCTGCCCGCGGGCACGAGCGAGCTCGCGAAGCTCGGGGCGCTGCCGCGCATCCTCGAGCTGAAGCCCTCGCGGGTGCGCTGGGCGCGTATCGTGGTCGAGGACACCAGTGTGCTGGAGCGGTTGCGGCCGGCTGCGGACGGCATCGACTACGGCGTGTGTGTCCCGCGTGACCTGCAGGACGTGCAGCTGGTGCGGGCGGCGCGCGAGCAGGGCGCGGACGTGCGCGAGCACTGCACGGTGCAGTCGCTGCGCTGGCGCAGCGGGCGCGTCGTCGGCGTGCGCTACCGCGACGGCGATGGCGTCGAACACGAGCTCGCCTGCACGCTGCTCGTCGGCGCCGACGGCCGGCGCTCGACGGTCGCCGCGCTGGTGGGCGCGTGGACGCCCTACCGGATCTCGCGCAACGGCCGCGGCCTGGTCTTCCGCTACCTCGAGGACCCGCTGGCGGGTGGGATCGAGGCCGAGACCTACTACCAGTGGCGCGAGGGCGACTCGTTCGCGTTCGCCTTTCCGAGCACGCCCGCGGGGCGCCTGCTGGTTCTGTTGATGGGTCACCGCGACGAGGCGAGCGCTGCGCGCGCGAACCCCGAGGGCTACTGGCAACGCAAGCTCGCGGAGCATCCGGGCCTGGCGGCGCGCGTCGCGGGCGCGCCGGCGGGGACGAAGCTGCGCTCGACGGGCGAGACGCCGGCGTTCTTCCGCGCGTCCTCCGGTCCCGGCTGGGCGCTGGCGGGAGACGCGGGGCACTTCAAGGACCCGGTCACGGGACAGGGCATGCGCGACGCGATGTTCGCGGGGCGGACGCTCGCAGAGCAGGTGCTGCCCGTGCTCGACGATGCCGACGCGGTCGACCGCGCGACCCGCGCGTGGGAGGCGGCCCGCGATCGTGAGTGCCTGCCGGCCTACCACTTCGCGAACTCCGACACGCGCGTCGAGCGCCAGTCAGCGGTGATCTGCGAGCTGGTTCGCGACGCAGCGCGCACGACCGACCCGGACATCACCGACCTGTTCGGGCGCGCGCGCACGCCGCAGCAGATCATGACCCCGCCGCGACTGGCGCGTGCGCTCGGGGCCGCCATGTGGCACGGTGAGCAGCCGCGCCTGCAGACGCTGCGCCGCTTGCTCCCGGAGCTGCGCACCGGGCTGGCGGTCCACTTCGAGCAGCGTGCCGGGCGCTTCCGCTCGACCCGCACGATCGCTGGCTCCGAGCACCCCGGAGCCGATTGGCCCGAGCCGCCGAAGCCGTCGCAGGCATCCCCCACGGCGACGTCCACGATGGAGAGCGAGCTCGTCAGCGAGGAGGTCCTCGCATGACCCGCATCGCGGTCGTCCAGCCGGCCCTCGCGTTGGGTGAGGTCGCGCGCAACCTCGAACGGATCGAGGATCTGATCCGCGACGCTCACGGCGAGCATTCCCCGGAGGTGATCCTCGTCCCGGAGGCGTGCACCACGCCGAACGTCTTCGCGAAGGTGCTCAGGGGCACGCCGCGGCCGATGGACGGTCAGCCGTTTCAGCTGCTCACACGGCTCGCGCGCGAGCTGGGCTGCGTGATCGGCGGTGGCTTCATCGCCGTGCGCGGCAAGCACACCTACGGCACCTTCGTGCTTGCCGAGCCGGATGGCGCTGTGCACCTGCACGACAAGGACATCCCGACGGCGTGGGAGCAGCATTTCTACGTCGGCGGCGATGACCTGGGAGTGACACGAAGCGAGATGCTCGGTTGCACAGTGGGGGTTATGTCGGGCTGGGAGTGGGCGCGCTTTCGTACCTCTGCGCGCATGCGCGCGGGCGGCGCGCACGTCGTGCTGGGCGGGATGTGCTGGCCTTCGATGCCGCTCAACTGGCCCGGCCCTCTGCATCTGTGGGCCGAGCGCGAGCACACGATCTGGCGTGCACAGGCGCGCGCACTCCCCGGCCAGGTGGCGCGGCTGACCGGCGTGCCGGTCGCCCATGCCTCCCACGTCGGCGCGATCACAGGTGAAACGCCGCTCGGCCCGGGCATTGCGTGGAAGACGCAGATGCTCGGCGAGTCCCAGATCTGTGACCGCGACGGCACGATCCTCGCGCGCCTGACGCTCGAGGACGGCGAGGGCCACGTCGCCGCCGACGTCGACCTGGCGCTGGCGCCGACACCGCTCGACCCGATCGAGGAGCGCTTCTGGATCCCCAAGTTCACCCTGACCACGCACGCCGCGTGGCACGCGATGAACGCCCACGGCGCGCTCGCCTACAGGCTGCGTCACGCGCGCAGGGGGTTCCCCTGGCAGGCATGGCCGAGCGGTGATCTGCCCGACGATATCCCGCCATCGAGCCCGAGCGACGCCGCTGCGGCGAGGAGCTCGTGAGCGGTAGTGATTGTGTCTCCGCCCGTTTTTGTCACAGCTCGTCGAAGCTGCCGATCGGCTTCGTCGATACTCGCCGGCCACGTGTAGGTGAGCGCCGTTACCCGGCTGGTGCAACCCATTCCTGACGCTGGGGGTCCCATTGTCCGCTTAGGCGCGCGGCGAGTATCGGGTCGAGGAAGGCGGCGGCGCGGGCGAAGGCGGCTGTGAGGTCGCTCTCGACGTGGACGGTATCCGCCAAGCGTTTGTAGGGGGCTGCCCAGGCGGCCGGGGGCGGCGGGAGGCTGATAGGTAGGGGCTGGCGAGCACGCTCGGCGAAGGTGCTCTGCAGTGCCTGTCTCAGAAGGCCGGCGTTGATCGTTGTCGAGCTCGCGAGCAACAGGATGTCGATGAGATCCTTCGGGCGGGTGCTGGGCCGTCCTGATGCTCCGTAGGTGCGCGTGTAGGCGTGGACCTTCTCGGCGAGGTGTTGCGGGAGGGGGATCGCCGGAAGCGCGAGAGGCCCGATGCCGGCGAAAGAGAGCAGGCCCGAGGTATGGATCGTGTCGGGCGCCCAGGAGATTGTGTCGCTGAAGCCGATGTCCACGAGAAACTGCTCGAAGGTCCGTCCGGCGAGCTGGGCGGTGACGTGGAAGCGCACGGCGGCGAACTCGTCGGTGTCGTCCAGCTCGTCGGTCCTAGTGGCGGCGAAGGTGAAGAAGTCGTCCATCGCGAGCTGCTGGGCAGCGGTGATGTCGCGGATTGCGGCGGCCTCGTCGTCGCCGCGTCCGAGATCGATGTCCTTGGTAGAGCGGGTGGTGGTGGCGAGGCGGAAGTCCAGCGCGAGTGCGCCCTTGAGCACCCAGCGATCCTGAGCCACAGCGAGAAGCCGCCGCAGAAACAGCTCGAACGCGACATGCTTGCGCATGCGGGCCAGTCCGAGGCCAGTGGCGGCGGCTTCGTTCTTGAGGCGCTGCTCGAGCGCCTGGCGGAACGCTGCGGCGCTCGCGTACTTCACACGTGTATCTCGGTGGAGAGGATGGCGTCGATCGCATGCCGCTTGTGGCGACGCTTGGCTTCCTCCTGTAGCTGGTCGGCGGTGAGCATCCCGCGGCGCAGGCTCTGTTTGACCGCCATCGAGATCTGCTCGGGCTGGAGGCGGTCGGCGACATCGAGCAGCGTGCGCGCGGGAGCGGTCAGCGGCAGGCCATCCCGCCATACCGTGGCAACCTTCTCGTTGTCGGGATGTGTGTGGACAATGACACCAGAGGGACGACGCAGTCCGCGGCGGCGGCGTGGGACGAGAAGATGGATGGCGTCGGGGATGTTGTCGCTGAGGTCCAGCAGCGCGAGCGCGCTGTCGTGAGAGAGGAGCGCATCTTCACCCCCAACGGCCATCCACGCCTCGCGCATGTCGTCGTGCTCGGCGGTCGGAAAGCCCTGGACGCGGTACAGCCCGCGGCGAACACGCTCGAAGCGTCCACGGTTCACGTGGTAGTCAAGGAGCTGGCGACTGACCATGTGCGCTCGGGCCTGGGCAGCGTTGAAGTAGCCGACCTGCTGGTATGCATCGGCCTCCAGACCCAGTAGGTCGGGTGGGGGATTGTCCGGCATAAGACAAGTATAGCTTGACTTTCGCGGACTTTGAACGGCCGAGTGGTTGGGGTTCGCTGCTCCGGCGCGCGGTCGCACGCCCGGGATGACGCAGCCCTAGATTTCCACTTGCGATCCGCAGCCGAAGCGTGTACCGGTCAGTCCCAGAGCTTCGCCTCGCCTTGGACCATCCTCAGCGCGTCGCGGTACAAAAATGGCACCCAGTACGCTGGATCCTGCTTGGTCCCACGGCGCTCAAAGAAGCCGACCTCGACGAGCTGCTCGGCAAGCACCCTCGCCTCATCGGGTGAGACCGACCACACACGAGCAAGTTTCTGCGGAGTTTGCTGTGTCTTCTCTCCTTCTAGCTGCTCCAAGCGCGGCTTAAGGTTCGGGTACTCCGCAAACAAAGTTGTCGTCAGCCGCGTGTCGGACACCGCCGTCAGTGCGTCCTTGAATGCTGCGCGGTCGAAAAGTTGCTCGTCTGGTGGGGGATCGTGGCCGACCTCGTATCGCTTGAGTTGGCTCTCCCGCAGACTTGACATCAGGTGGATCAGCTCACGCGGTGCGGTGCTGGTGCTCCCATCCTGCGTGCGGCTCAGCATCCAGTCGAAGGTCTTAGGGTTGTTGGGTCCCAGGTCCACTTTCTCCGGCAGCATGCGGCCGAGCAAGGCCTCTTGCTCGGGCACGCTCGCCAATACCGAGGCAGGCTCGACATCGTAGAGTTCCTGGAGGGTCTGATTTCGAAGCGCACGTCGCATGACAACGTTAAGAAGCGACTGTCGCTCCCACGAAATGGTGAGCGCGCGGGTGATGTGGCTTGCCTCTCGGAAGCCGCGCTCCGTGATGTTGCGCCAGATGTCTGTGCGAAGAAAGATCTTGATCGAGATCTTTTGGAGAGGTTGGAGATCGAGGTAGACCTTGAATAGCGCTTTCAGGGCATTCTGCTCAAGAGTCTCTTGCGTGACAAAGGCCACGTCGAGCCTGTCCAAGATTAGCCATACGCTGAAGTCCAGAGCAGAGAGTGCCTCGTCTGCGTCATGAAGGAGGTCGTCGATGGAGACGATGCCCGCCGCACGAAGCTCCGCCTGTGGCTGGCGCAATGTGATCTTGCCCGTGAGCCCGACCGGCATGCCCGTGCCCGGGTCGAGCGTCAAGCCTCCCTCCACCGACTCAGCCTTCGCGACTCGTCGCACGTAATCGCGAACAGCATGAAGCCGGGAGCGCAGGCTGTTCCCGACATCGAGCAGCCTCGCCTCTGAGAGGGTCTCGTACACTCGCTTCGCTTCGGGAGTCTGGACTCCATAGTCTTGGAGTACCATCGCCACTAGTCCCAGGAAGTAGACCTTCCAAAGCCCGATAAACTCGGCCTCAGATGTCGGCGGATCCTCGGCAACATCTTGGAATGCGGGGGCGCCGCTTGGATTCTCGGCCGGAACGATCAGGGCAGATTCAAGTGGTCCTTGCAACACCTTGATCGTGGAGGTGTTTATGGGCAGGCCGGCGGGGTGGATGAGGGAGTTGACGGGCAGGGCGCCGTTGAGGTCGCCGGGGGCGCCGTCGCTGCGTCGCGATGTGGAGCGGTTGTTCTGGCGTGAGATCACGAAGGGCTTGAGCAGTGAGGACGCTGCGCTGGCCGTCGGAGCGTCGCAGGCGGCAGGCAGCCGATGGTTCAGGGAACGTGGCGGGATGCCAACGTTCATGCTTGATCCAATCTCAGGCCGGTATCTGTCGTTTCAGGAGCGGGAGGAAATCGCGCTGTTGAAGGCGCGGGGCGCTGGGGTTCGGGAGATCGCACGCCAGCTGGGGCGGTCTCCGTCGACGATCTCGCGGGAGCTGCGCCGCAACGCGGCCACTCGCGGCGGAAAGCTCGACTACCGCGCGTCGGTCGCGCAATGGAAGGCAGAGATGATGGCACGCCGCCCGAAGACCGCGAAGCTCGCTACCAACGCCGAGTTGCGCGAGTACGTGCAGGAGCGGCTCTCCGGCCAGGTTCGTCGGCCCAACGGCACAGTGGTGCCGGGGCCTGCGACGGTGCCGTGGAAGGGTCGCAACAAGCCGCATCGCCAGGATCGCCGGTGGGCAACGGCGTGGAGCCCGGAGCAGGTCTCTAACCGGCTGCGCCTGGATTTCCCGCATGATGAGTCGATGAGAATCTCGCACGAGGCGATCTACCAAGCGCTCTACGTGCAGAGCCGCGGCGCGCTGCGGCGTGAGCTCACCGCTTGCTTGCGCAGTGGCAGGGCGCTCAGGGTCCCCAGAGCCCGCGTCCGCGGGCGTGGCAAGAGCTTCATCACCGAGCAGATTATGATCAGCGAGCGTCCAGCGGAGGCCGAGGATCGAGCCATACCTGGCCACTGGGAGGGCGACCTCATTCTCGGTGCGGATCGGACTGCGATCGGAACGCTCGTGGAGCGCAGTACACGGTTCACAATGCTGCTTCACCTACCGCCGATGCCCGGCCATGGCGGTCCGAGAGTCAAGAACGGGCCACCGCTTGCTGGTCGCGGGGCCGAGGCGGTGCGCGACGCCATCACGAATCAGATCACCACGCTCCCCGAGCAGCTTCGCCGATCGCTCACCTGGGACCAAGGCGCTGAGATGACACAACACGCACAGATCACAATCGACAGCGGGCTTCGAGTGTATTTCTGTGATCCTCATAGTCCCTGGCAACGAGGGACGAACGAGAACACCAACGGCCTGCTGCGACAGTACTTCCCAAAGGGCACAGACCTCGCAAGACACACCGCCGAGGACCTCGTCGCGGTCGCTGCCACGCTCAACAGCAGGCCTCGCAAGACACTCGGCTGGAGGACACCCGCCGAGGCGCTCGAGGAGTACCTTTGCTCGACAGCATCGGCGATACCTTCACCGCCGAGCTGATCCGCAGGTGCGTCCACAGTAGCGCGGGCTCGGGAGTATCCAGCCGGCTCGCGTCCATTCAACACGCCACGACACCGCGAGCGCGAAGAGCGCACGAGCGTTACCGGTCCTTCGGTGTACGGCCCCTTCGGGTCGTCTCTGCCTCTCAAGAAGGGGATAACCACACCATCTGATAAATACTGTCTTGAGCTAATGAAAACAGGTGGCTGTTGCGACGACCGGTTGAGCCCAAGCAGTATGCCCCGGTCGAAAAGCTCTTGCCCCTTTGTCACCAGCAAGGAATAGAGGGCGCTCTTGCCTGATCCCTTCGGTCCGTATACGACATCCACCTCGCCAGCGAACAGGCGTCGCCACTGATCCGTCTCGACGAAGTAATCGGCCAGCTCGTCGAGCTCCTGCTCGGCAATCCTCTCCCCGAATGACGCTGCCTGTACGACCTGTCGACGATCCACGATCGCGGAGTGTAATCAACTCTCGCTCATATTGATTGCGTCGTGACCGAACTGTGGGAACCCGCACCGACAGAGTGATCACGGCATTCCCGCGGTCCAATGACCCTCAGACGGTATCTAGAGACGATGATTGTTCACGTAGGTGCATACGAGCATGTTCCTACCTGAGTATGCCTCCGAGATCGGCGACATCGAGCCGGCTGTGATCCGGACGGCAGCCGGTCGTCTCAGCAACGCGGACGCTCTCAGCGTCGCCGGTACGACCGTCTGGGCGTTCCGGTGCGCCACTACCTCGACGTCCTGAAGCTGTTCGCGATCAAGCGGTCCAGGCAGTCTCCGTAAGCGTGCATGAACGACATCGACTTGATACCCGCAGCCTTCCGTGGGAGCCTTACGCCGCTCCGAGCAACAAACCCCGTGATGAGCGGGGGCCTTCCCGAAAGCGGATGATGGGACTCGAACCCACGACCTTCTGCATGGCAAGAACACCGCAGGGTCTCAAATACCCTTGAAATAAGGGCTTTTCAGCTCCATGGTTCTAGCTAAAACCCGTTATCTACCGCTGTTTTGGGACAAGGTTTGGGATAAAATCCGTCCGACCGGTCAGGTATCTTCTACACATGGCACCCCCCGATCAGTCCTATGTCGGCGGCAATGTCTACCTCCGCGAAGGGGCCCGCACAAACACCTGGTATGCCCGCTGGCGCGACGCCAACGGCGAGCACCGCAAGAAGCTAGGCGCCCACTGGGCAGGCAAAGGCAAGCCGCCGCTCGGCTACCTACGCGAGCGCGAGGCCAAACACGCACTCGAAGAGATCCTCGTCAAGGCCCGCGCCGGCAACGCAAGCAAGCGACGCACAGGCGTCACATTCAAAGACGCAGCCCAAGAGTGGCTGCGCCACGGCGAAGGGCAGCGCAGCCTCAAGCCCACAACCATCATCGATTACCGCTCAGCACTCCGCGCACACCTGCTCCCCGCCTTCGGCGACCTGCGCCTAGAGGCCATCACACCCGAAACCATCGAGCGCCGCCGCACGCAATGGCTCGCCGCCGGGCTCTCACGGCGCAACGCCAATAAGCAGCTCGCGATCCTCCACGGCATCTTCCAGCGCGCACGCAAAACACATCGCCTGTCCTCAAACCCAGCAGCCGACATCGAGAAGCTACGCGAGGGCTACGACGCCACCCGCTTTGACTTCTACACCCCCGAGGACATCGCCGCCCTTGTCCGCCACGCCGCCAACCTCCAAGACGCAGCGCTTTACCTGACAGCAGCCTTCACCGGGCTACGCCGCGGCGAGCTGGTCGCGCTGCGCTGGCGCGACATCGACTTCCCCGGCTCGGCCATCCGCGTATGGGCAAGCTACGCCAAGGGCACCCTCACCACCCCCAAGTCCGGCAAGGCCCGCGTCGTCCCGCTCGTCCCCGACCTCGCCACCACACTCGCCCGCCTCAGCCAACGCGAGCACACCACCGAAGAGGACGACCTCGTATTCCCCGGCCCCGCTGGCGGCTACCTCGACGCCTCAGCCCTACGGCGCCGCTACATCACCGCCCAGAAAGCCGCGGGCCTGCGACCCCTACGCTTTCACGACCTACGCCACACCTTCGGGTCACTCGCAATCAACCGCGCATCGATCGTCCAGGTCCAAAGCTGGATGGGACACGCCGACGTGGACACCACAAGCCGCTATCTACACCACAAGTCCCGCGCCGACGACGCACAGCTCCTCGCCGGAACGCTGCGCATCGCCACGCCGAGCCCGAGCGAACAAGCAACCGCGACACACGCCTAAAGTCACCCGGGACAAGCGGCGCCCTCGCCACCCACTATGATTCCGAAGCTCAGGATCATGCGCAGACAAACGGCGTACACTCCGCGCAGCGCCCGCCGCGCCTTCGGCCTGCTCGCCGGCGCGATCCTCGCTGCCCTCGCCCTCGCCCTCGCGCCCACCACTGCGCTCGCCGCCGACGAACCCATCATCAGCGAAGGAACCGCGCGGGAAATCGGCAGCGAAATCACCGTCGGCGCGCAGATCAACCCCGAGGGCCTCGCCACCAGCTACGAAATCCTCCTCGAATGCCCAAGCCACGAAACCTGCCAGCACACCGAAGGCACGCTCCCAGCCGTCGAGGAACCCCGCACTGTACAGCTCGTGCTCACCGACCCCCAGCCCGGCGAAACCTACATCTTCACCGTCACCGCCCGCAACGCCGACGGACAGACCTCCGCGAGCTGTCGCTTCAAAGCGCCCCAGCCCACCGAAACGCTGCCCGTCGAAGAGCCGATCCCACCCGGAGCCGCCCCCGAAGGAAGCAAGGTCACAGAACCCTACGCGCCCCCCGAACTCCCCTGGGCCAACCAGAGCGGCAACGAAGCCGCCATGCGAACCGTCGCCGAGCAACGCGCCAAAGAACAAGCAGAACAACAGGCCAAGGAAGCCGCCGCGCAGCGCGCCGCTGCCATCAAACACACAGAAGAACAGGCACAGCAAGCCGAAGAAGAAACCGCCGCGCACCGACGCGAAGAAGCCGAACACCCCGCCTGCCACGTCCCCGCCCTCAAAGGCGACACCATCACGGTTGCTCGCCACGCACTTGCCGAGGCTCACTGTCGCCTCGGCGCCGTCCACCAGCCCACTCACCACCACGGCACGCTGCGTGTCAGCGCCCAGAGCGCCCCGGCGGGGGAGCAGCTCGCAGGAGGGGCGCACGTAACGCTCACGCTCGGCGCGAAACAGGCTTCGCGCCGGGGAAAGGATCACCGATGAGGCGCGCCCGCTGGCTCGCGCTTGTCACCGTGATCCTCGCCGCCCTCGCGCTCGCCCCCGCCTCAGCGCCGGCAGAGCCAAGCGGCCCGCCGATGATCGAAAGCGTCGGGTCAGGCGTGGGCGGCGAAGTAGCCCTGAGCGCACACATCAACCCCGACGGCCTCGAAACCAGCTACGAAATCGGATTGGAATGCTCCCCATGCGGACCGGGAGACCAATGGGCCAAGGGGACGCTCCCGGCTGTCAATGAAAGCCGCACCGTCACGCTCACCCTGACGGGAGTGCAGCCAGGCCGCCACTGGTTTGCGGTGCGTGCCAGCAACACCGACGGCGAAGAATCCCGCCGCAGCGAAGCACTAGAAGTCCCGCCTTCACCAGGCCCCTTCCCCGAAGGCACCGCCCCAAACCACATCGTCGAAACCCCCTTCCCCAGCGCCGCCAACGAACAGCTCAAAGAAATCGCCATCAAGGAAGAACAGCGACGCGCCAAAGAAAAGGCAGAAGCAGAACAAAAAGCAAGGGAACTCACCGCCCGACCCGCCACCGAACTCAACCACACCGACGAACAGCCACCAGCAGCACCCCGGCAAACCAAACACCCAGCCTGCCTCGTACCCGCCCTCAAAGGCGACACGCTCGCGGTGGCCCGCCGCGCCCTACGCCGCGCACACTGCCGCCTCGGCACCGTCCACCAGCCTACACACCACCACGGCACGCTGCGCGTCAGCGCCCAGGGCACCCCAGCCGGGGAGCATCTGGCAGGAGGGGCGCGCGTAACGCTCACGCTCGGCGCGAAGCGGGCTTCGCGCCGGTAGACACCACTTCAAGAGGAGTCGTAGCTTCCTGGCGCTACACCGAGCCGGATGCGGACCCGGACCACTACCAGCAACGCGCGCTTCGACTTCGTGCAGCACGCCAGTCTCCTCAGTCAGTCCGCGAGCTTTTTTTCTGGCGACATCGTAGTTCGGGTAGGGACCTACGAAGGTGACCCTGCCTTCAATGACGTTTCCCGTTTTGTATACCCAGTAGATCATATTTAAGTTATTTATAGACATTTTTCCTTTCACAATTTTGAATTAATCGTTTAGTCGTTTAATCTCCTGCTCACCGGCTATATGCGGCCCGAGACGTCCGCGTCGGTCGCATGGTACGGCGGTGTCGCGCACTGTCGCTCTGCGGTCAGTCGAGACGTGCCCGAAGCGGGAAACTCGGTCGTCCAACCCTGCACCACAAGTCCCGCCCAAACGACACCTAACCGCTCGCCAGGACGCACGCGTGATACCACCAGTGTGCACGGCACCCTCGCTCCAACACACCCTTCCGTGCCCCTACGATGCCCCGTTCCCGCCAGCTTAGCCGCAAATCCTTGACATCCACCGCCCGACCTGAGAAGGTCGGGCGGTCCTCAAAACAAAGTGCCCCCGCGCTGTTGGAGCAGCCGGGGGCCGGCACAGGAAAGGCAACTTCCCATGCAGGACCAGAGTATCTGCGAGCCGTCGCGCTCGCTTGAACAGGCCGAACAGTGGCTTTTGTGGCTGCTGTTGCGTCCGATCCGCTGCGGCCCTTGGCACGCCAAGGAGCTCGCCCGCGAGCTCGGCGACCCCGAGCAGGCCGCGCTTGCGCTCGCCGGTCTGCACGCCTCAGGGCTCGCGCACCTGCACGGCGAGTTCGCGTACGCCACGCGTGCCGCCGTGCGCTTCTACGAGCTGACCGTCCCCCTTGCGGGGAGCGATCCCGACCTCAACTAGCCGCGCAACAAGCGAGTTGTTGGCCCCGGCACGGGTTACAGGCCGCGCCGGGGCCTGCACGGAAAGAAAGGAAGTTTCTTCCCATGCCGGACAAATCCAAGCAGTTTCCCGACGGTGACCCCGGGACCGAGCGCCTCGTCAGCTTGCAGCTTCTACGCAAAGAGCACCCCGAGCGATGGACCCGCGCGGAGTTGCTGTGTGAGCTCTACGACGTAGACGAGGACGCGATCACGGGCTCCCTCGGGCACCTGGAGCGCCTCGGCCTCGTGGTCCTCGACGGCGAGCATGTCCAGGCGTCCGAGGGCCTGCGGCACCTGGACACCCTCGGCCTCGTGTGTATCTGAACGATGGCGAGCAGCCCGGTATTGAAGGCGCTAGGCGCGGCGATCCGCCGCGAGCGCCAAACCAAAAACCTCTCGATCGAGGCTGTTGCCCGTAACGCTGGGATGTCCCCGGAGCACCTCGACAGGATCGAGCGCGGGCACGACAGCCTCCGCGCGACGACGCTACACGCCTTGGCATCCGCTCTTGAGATGACTATCCCCGCGCTCCTGCGCTCTAACCCGAGCGTGGAGGCGATGCTCGCACCCCACGGGGAGCGCCGGCTCACTCCCGAGCACTTCGGGCAGCTACCCACCGACGGGGAAGGCTGACACATGGCACCCCGGCCTACAGGTTCCGCCGTGCCTCTCTCGCCCGCGCCCGATGGGCAGCGGCCGGGCAAAGAAAGCAGGGTGTGATGAGCACGCTCACGATCCCCGCCGAGCTCGTGAACATGTTGCGCGAGACGTTGGTGCTTGAGCTGGCCGAGGCCGCCGCGAAAATCGCGCAGGCCGGCCACGGCCCCGCGGGCAAGTTCGACCCGGGGCTCCTTGAGCCCTTTGACGCCTACCGGGCGCTGTTGGTGCGCGTCGGCTGGACGCGCACAGTCCCGGCGCAGGCCGTAGAGATCGCATCCCACCGCCAGCGCCCGGCACTCCTAAGGGCACTGACCAACCGGCTGGAGCCGAGCGGGGCATCATGACCGAGGGCCGCTCCTCACCGGACGCTGCCGCGCAATACGGGCGTGCAGCGCGCGCAGCGCGGATGATCGAGGCGTTCATACCCAACGCGGTGGAAAAGGCCCCAGAGCTAGACCTTAGTCACGCCGCCCGCGCCCGTTTGCAAGCGACCGGGGTCGCGCTGAGTGACGCGTACGGGTACTACAAGCGCGCCGTGAGGCTGGCCGCACGTGGTGAGTCGATAGCTGCCCAGCGCCCCCCGGAAGACCGCCACCTGGAAATGCTGCGCCTCCGCGCAGTGGATGGGCTGACATTGCGCGAGGTCGGCGAACGCACCGGGGTCACGGGGGGCCGCGTGCGACAGCTTCTCGCGGATTTCTTCGGGCTGGCCGGTACGCCGCCCGCCGTGGGGGAGCGGGCCTACAACGCGCGCATGGACCGGCTGCGCTCGCGAATAGCAGGGGGGGAGGCGTGATGGCCGGGCGCGTAGAGGAGTTGAGCGCTGTCGGGAGTACCGTCCGCCAAACGCGCGCGCAACGAGACATGAGCGCGGGCGAACTCGCTGTCGCAGCTGGCATCGACCGGGGGCGCCTCGACGCGATCGAAGGCGGCCGGCTTTACCCGGCCCACGACGTGCTGCTCGCGCTCGCCGACGGGCTCGGCGTCGAGTCCGCGACGCTCCTGAGCAGCGCCGGAAGCACCGCCGACCTGGACCCGGACACTGCGAGCGTCGCATTCGGGCTGCGCCTACGCAAGCTGCGAACCGAGCACCGTGTCTCTCAGGATGACCTCGCCCACAGGACGGGCATCCACTCCACGGCAATAGCGCGCCTAGAGCGCGGACGTCGCGAGCCGCGCCTCGCGACGATCCTCCGTCTCGCCCGGGGCCTGGACGTGCCCCCCGGGGCGCTGGTAAACGAGCTTTCAAAGCTAGCGGCAGATGAGAAGCACGCGCCGAACTCACCCGTACACGACGCGATCGACAACACTTAGGCGTGGCGCAGAGAACTCGCCGTAGACCCACACCGACGGCGGGAGACCGTCCCGCCACCCACCCCAAGCCCCAGACACCCAGAGCCGCCCGTGCGCCCTCGAGGGCCCGCACGAACGCAGCCTCGGTTGCATCGCAGTAAACCCGCCGGTAGACCAGCAACGCGCGTATCTCCTTCAGCTCGCCGACGGCGAGAGCGAAGAACGCGCCGACCCGCACGACGAGCTCAAGACCCGCGAGGTCGGAATGGCGCTCAGCCTAAGAGCCACCCCCGTCGGCGCCCGCAGCGAAACGCGGCACACCACCCAATATAACCCTGCCCTGCCCCTCCCCGGCGGGTCGGCGCAGCCCCGGATTCGCCCACTGAAGGGACCACCACGTGGCGTCTGCCCTCGACGCGTCCATCCCTGCGCTCATGCGCCCCGACCCGAGCATAGACGCCATGCTCGCCCGTCACGTCGAGTCCCGGCCAATGATCGACCGCAACGCATCACCGCATCCCCAAACGAAAAACCGCAGCAAACCGCAGCAGACTATACGCACCCAGGGATGCTGATTGTTAAGAGTGATTCGGTGAGGTGCGCTAACACGCGCTGAGTTACCTCTTTCAGCGGGTACGGTTGCGGTGGTGAAGGGGTGAGGTTACGGTCGGGGAAGGGTGCAGACGACACACAAGATCGCGGGCGACGACGCGGAGGGCTTCGCGGGGTACCTGACCTCGACCTCGGCACGCGGGGACTACTACGCGGGCCACGAGGACACCGGCCAAGAGGACAGGGCCGGCGGCGCCGGGGACGGGACTGCGGTGGTCCCGCAGAGCCGCTGGCACGGCTCGCCGCAGATGCTGGCGGCGCTGGGCCTCCCGCCGAAGGGGCGGGTGGACCGCGGGGATCTGTTGGCGATGATGCGCGGAGTATCCCCGGTGGACGGCGAGGCACTACGCCCGGCGGGCGGCAACGGGACGCGGGTGGCAGGGATCGACATGACATTCAGCGCGCCGAAGTCTGTGTCGGCGCTGTGGGCGGTGGGCTCGCCCTACGAGCGGGCGCGGATCGAGGCGGCTCACACGCGCGCGGTGGCGGGCACGATCGAACGGACCGAGCGCGACGTGGAGCTGGTACGCACACGGACGGGCGGCGAGCTGCAATGGCAGCTAGCGGAGCGGCTGGTGGCGGCGGAGTTCATACACACCTCGAGCAGGCTGACACGGGAGCAGGAGACGGGCGGGGTGCCGGACCCGCAGCTGCACTCGCACGTTGTGGTCCTCGGCGCGGAACGCGGGGACGGTCGGTTCGCGGCAGTGGACTCGCGCGAGCTGTTCCGGACAGCAAGGGCGAACGGGGCTTGGTACCGGGCGGAGCTGGCATACAACCTGCAGCGGCTGGGCCTGGAGACCGAAGGCGGCACCGGCAGGGACGGCCGCTACTTCGAGATCAAGGGCGTCCCGCGGTCGCTGGCGGAGCGGTGGTCGGCGCGCTCGGCGGACATCGACCGCGCGGCGCGAGAGTTCCGCACCCGCTACGGCCGCGAGCCGAGGGCGGGCGAGCTTGGGTCTATCACGGTGGGCACGCGAGGCACGAAGACCCAGGCGGCGGCGGTGGGCGTGGACGCTGCGTGGAGAGCGGTCGGGGAGGAGCACGGGCTCTCCCGGGGGCAGGTACGGGGCCTGTACGCCAAGCGGGAGCGCACGGCAGTCCCCACCCGGGATCTCGCGCAGAGGCTCTTGGTGGACATGACCCGGGATCGCTCGATGATCTCGGAGCGGGACCTGTACGCGCGAGCGTTTGAGCTCTCAGCGGGCGATTGCCACCCATCAGAGGCGCAGCCGGTAATGCGGAAACTGGCGCGCACGGGGGAGCTGGTGGCGCTGGAGGGCGGGATGTGGACGACGCGGGAGCTGCGAGAGCGCGAGCAGCAGACGGTCGAGCTGGCGAGCACCCGTGCCCATGAGAGCGCAGCACCCGTACGACGGGAGACACTGGAGCAGGCCCAGGCGCAGACGGAGCGAGAGATCGGGGGACGGTTGAGCGCCGAGCAGCGCGCGGCCCTCCAGAGGATCACGGGCCGGGGCGGCGTGAGCGTGATGGTAGGCGAGGCAGGCACCGGAAAGGGGGTAGTCCTCGCCGCGGCCTCAGATGCTTGGCAGAGGGAGGGCTACCAGATGATCGGCACCGCGATCGCAGGAGCGACCGCGGAGCGCCTGGCAGCGGAGGCGCGCCTTGAGCGCTCATTCACAACCGACGGGCTGATCGGCAAAGTGGAGCGCGGCAGCGAGAGGATCGACAGCAAGACGGTGGTCGTGATGGACGAGGCGGGGATGGCCGACACGCGGCGCCTCTCACGCATGGCGGAGCTGACCGCAGAGCGGGAGAGCAAGCTGGTGCTGGTCGGTGACAGCGCGCAGCTCTCGCCGATCGGCGCGGGCGGCCTGTTCGGGGAGCTTCGCGACAAGGTCCCATCGGCACAGCTGCGGGAGGTCCACAGGGCGCGCAACGAGTGGGAGCGCCAAGCATGGGCGCAGGTCAGGGAGGGCCAGTCCGAGCACGCACTCGCGGCCTACCAGGCACGCGAGCGGCTGCACATCACCGACACCCGCGAGCAGGCAGCGAAGCAGATGGCCTCCGACTGGAACTGGGCACGGTTCGAGAACCCGCAGGGCCGCACGGTGATGCTCACCGACGCATCGAACAAGGAGCTCGACCGGATCAACGCAATGGCACAGGAGCACAGGGCAGCAAACGGCGAGCTCGGTCCCGACCGCGTCCCGCTCCCCGATCGCCCCTACGGCCTCGCGACAGGCGACCACGTGATCTTCACCGCGGCGCTCTACCCACCCGGCCAAGAGCGCGTACACAACGGCACACTCGGCACGATCCTCGACACGACCAAGGACGGCGCGCTCACGATCCAAACCACGGGCGCAAAGCAGCGCGAGGTGAAGGTGGACACCCAGGAGTTCCAGGACCTGCGCCTGGCGTACGCGCAGCACGTGTACAAGGCGCAGGGTCTCACAGCAGAGCGCGCCCTGGTGCTTACGGGAGGCTGGCAGACAGACCGCGAGCGAGCCTACGTAGCGCTCACCCGCGCACGGGAGCGCACGGACATATACGTCTCACGCGAGGACCTGGGAGAGCAGAGTGTGGACACGGCCGCGATCGAGCGCCTCGGCCAAGCGATGGCGAAGAGCCACGAGCAGCAGGCGAGTATCACTCACCCGCTCGCCGAGCGCGAGCGCGAAGCAGACCCCACGGCCGAGCGCGGCGAGCACATCCAAGAGTGCGAGAGTGAGGCGGGGCGGATCATGCGGGAATCTCAAGCGCAGCAAAACCACGAGCAGGATCGCGGCCTCGACTACGGGGTCGAGTAGGGTGAGCCGCGCTACGCACCATCCCGAGACATGGCTCAGGCGATTACTCCCGCTACCAAATCTCTCCCAACAGACGGATCATGTAGGGTGCCCCTGCGTGAGCGCATCAAACTCGATCCGCCGCTTCTTTAACCTTCAACCCAAGCCCGAAGGACCTAGCACCGAAACCCGACGGTGGCTCATTCTTACCGGGGTTGGCCTCCTCGGTCTCCTAGTCGGCGTCGGCATAGGAGCCAGCGGCAAGGAAAAAACGACGACCGTGACGGTAGCTGGTGGCGTAACGACCGTCAGGGTCGGGGCACGGAGGAGCCCCACGCACACAGTCACGCAAACCGTGGTGCATATCCACGTTCACACCCACACAGTGACGCAGACTGTCACCGCACCGGCAGCCGAAGCGTCACCCTCAAGCCCTAGCCCGGAATGTGCAGTAAGCGTGTGGGGGTGGCTGTGTGTGGCTGTTTGCCGGGTGGGTGGCTTGGTGACTGGTGATTTGGCGTGGGCGGCGTAGTCTGTGACGCGTTCTTGGGGAGTGTTGGCGTGTGCTCGGCCCGTTTTGGGGCAGCGGTGATTGTGGCCTGGTGGCCGGGTGGTCTTTTGGGTGGTGGCGGTGGTGTGGATGGTGTCAGCCGCTCGCGGCTGCGAGCGTTTTGAGTTTCTGGAACGCGGCGAGGAGCTCGTCCGCCCATGGCCATGTGTCTTGGAGGTGGAGCTTGCAGCGTCGGCCGGAGAACGCGAGCCTGCCAGCGACGTGCAGTAGCCGGTAGCGCAGCCGCTTGGGCTCGGCCTTGGCCAGCTCCCCGGTAAGGGCGAGCGCTTGGGTCCAGATGATCAGGTCGTGCGCGAGCATCACGATCTCCAACCACACCTCGTTCAGCTTGAACTCTTTGAACGGGAACTTGGATAGGCCGGTGTCCTTGTCGTCACAGATGCGGTCCTCGACGTGCGCGTGCTGGCGGTGGCGGCACTCCAAGACCGCGATCTCGGGTTCGGTCTGGTCGGTGAGGACCGCCTGGAAGCGGTACCCGTCGTGATCGGTGAACGAGAACTGTGCTCCGGGATGCGGGCGCTCACGCCGCACGATCAGCCTGGAGCCCTCGGGCCACGCGGACAGATCGACCATGCCGGTGATCTCGCAGACCTCCCCGTTCTCGCGGGCCGAGCCGTCCTTCTCGAGCGCCGGGACCCACGCGTTCTCGGAGATTTGGAGGATCGCAGTGCGAACCCGGTCGGTGAGTTCGTAGCCGACCGAGAAGCGCATCCGTGCCTCGCGGCAATAGTCAACGAGACCATGTGTAGCGCCAGCTGTGTCCGCGCGGACCAAGATCTCCAGAGCCTCCAGGTACCTGGCGGGGATCTGCTCAAGCGCCAAGTCCAACGCCGCGACATGATCAATCGCGGTGTTCGATCCAGCGTTCCCGGGGCGCAAAAGGCCACCGAGCGCCTCCCTGGTCTCATCGAGGTAGACCTGCAACGGGTGAAACCCATAGCCGCCCTTGTAGGTGCCGGCAGCCTTCTCCTTCTCCGAATGGCTAGTGATCAGCGTCGCGTCGACATCGAACGTCAACCGCTCGGGCGCACCATGCAGCTCCCAGAATCGCTCGCGTGCGTGGGCGTGCGCGGCACGCAGAGCATCCAGCAGCCCTGGCTCAGACGCGACCCGGTCGATCATCCGGAACGCTGTCGAGTCAGACGCGACCGCCCCGAACAACGCGTCCTGCTCACGCACCGCCCCGAGATCCGAGACGCACTCACCGCCATCGACGAGCATCACCGCGAGATCACGGAACACCCTGCCCGGGTCATGACCACGACGGCGCTGCTTGACGCCAGCCAGCTCCCGCGAGAGCGCCCTCGTCAACCCGAGCTGGTCAGCCACCTCGGCGACCAGTGCGCTGCCCGCGTGGGACACCAAACCCGCTCCGTCCGACGTGACTTCTACGGTTACCGAGCGTCCATCACGCATCACCTTCAAGGTGAACCTCCTGAGTTGGGGAACTGGTCCTTCGACAAGCCCAATTCTCCAAGCCCAGCCGGACGTTCCCGCGCCCCCGCTCACCCCGGGGGCGCGGTGCTTACTGCACACCCCGGGCTAGTGGGCAAGAAGAAGAAACAGGCGAAGAAGACGAAGTTGGCTCCTCGAGCCACGCAACGGACGGCAAGTTCTGCTCCGAACACGAATGCATCGGGGACTTCGAAGGGAGGATGGAACAATTGTCGAATGCGCCGATGGCACCTATAGCCATGCCGGGGGTATCTCAGGCGCCTGTTCTGATCACGGCGGAGAGAGCTAGGGACCTATGTCGCCCCGGCGAGGCTCGCCCAGGGCTCGCTGCGATACCAGGGCGTAAGCCGGGTGAGCCCCCAATGCGAGCCGTGGAGTAGGAGCGCGTGCCCGGGCGGCAGACGGTGAATCTCCCCGGGGGTGAGGGTGCGGTGGCGCTGGGTGTGGTAGGTAACGCTCTCGCTGTCGGTGTGCGGGGCGAGGAGCTCGTGGGGTTGGCTACGCCCGTGGGTGTGGGAGATGAGGTGCCTGTCGTATTCGCCGAGTAGCAGGGAGACGCTCTCGAGGGTGCGGGTGTCGGCGATGCCGTTGAGGATGAGCTTGGTCTGGAAAAGGGAGAGGAACCCGTCGGCGGCTGCCTGGCCCCAGCGGGTGTGGGCCTGGGAGAGGTCCTGGAGGCAGGCGAGGATGTGTAGGCGCTGCCCGCCGGCTTCGGAGACCAAGGCGGGGAGGTCGTGGATGGGCGCGATGTTGGCGACCTCATCCAGGCACCAGAGCATCGGGGGCCCCGTGGGGCTGGTGGTGGCGTGGTGGTAGACGGCGGTGCGGATCTGCTCGAGGAGGCCGACGATGAGGGGCGCGGCGAGGGCCTGCTTGTGCGCGGGGGCGGTGATGTAGACGGTGTCGGTACCACTGGGGAAATGGTGGGGGTCGAAGTTGGGGTGCGCGGAGTTGTGGCGGGTGGCGTCGGCGTTGTAGGCGGAGAGGACGCCGGCGGTGGCGGAGAAGATGGAGGAGCGCTCGCGCTCGTCGGTCTTGGCGATCCCGACGAGCACATCGTTGGCGGTGTGGGCGTGGTGGTCTTCGAGGGCGCGCGCGGCGGGGTTGAGGTCCTGGCGCAGGACCCAGCGCAGGACATCGCCGATTGGTCGCTCTGTGAGGCTAGCCGCGTGTAGGAGTGGAGCGAGCAGCGCGGTGGAGCGCTCGCGCCAGTGCGCCTCGTTGGTGGTACCGCGCCCGGGTGTGGACGCGGCGGCCATCGCGCGGGCCATTAGCAGCGCGTCATCCCATGTCCCGGCGGCGATGACGGGGGACCAGCACAGCCGCCGCACACCCGGGGGCCAGTCCTGCTGTGCGCCGCAGGGGTCGAACAGCCAGACCTGCCCGGCCTGTTCACGGGCGCGGCGGGTCGCGTTGAGGATGTCGGGCTTGGTGGAAGTACACAGCGCGGCGCCGGGCGCGGCGAGCATGGCGGGGATGACGATGGCGCTGGTCTTCCCGGAGCGCGGTGGGCCGAGGATCAGGACGGCGTGCTCGGGGTCCGCGCTGACCCACCGTCCTTGGGAGAGCCCGAGATAGGCTCCGCCACCGAGCCGCAGAGCGTGCTCACGTACCCTGCCGGCAGGCCCCGGGGCGGACTCACCGGGACCAATCGCAAGCGGGCGCTCGCGTTCAAGGAGCGGGTGGAGCAAGCGCCGACGCACTACACGCAGCAGCAGGGCCAGTCCGGCGAGTCCGAGGGCGGCGAGCGCGAGGGCGTGCTGGGTCCAGGCGGCGGCGCTGTGCCCATTGGGGTGCGCGGTGCGCCACGCCCATAGCTCGAACGCGAGGACGATGGACCCGATCGCGCCAACTTTCAGCCAGCCGCGATGCCCGCCAGGGGGCGGTATGTACTGGTGGGAGGGACCCCAGCCATCACCATAACGTGATCTTGACATCAGAGTGACATCATACTATAGTTGAGGAATGCCTACGAGCATTTATCAAGGGGAGGGGTTCGATTAATGAGCACCAAAGGCGACCTTCCAGCGGGCGGTGCGCGGGGCGTGGTCCGGGAGATCGACGAGCGACTGCGCCGCATAAGCGCACGGCTTTCCACGCATGAGGAGCTGTTGGCAGAGCGCGAGCGACTGCTCGCTGCGCGTGCGGCGCTGACGGGCGCGGCGACCGTCAAACCAGTGCCAGCGAAGCGGGTCTCCCAGGATGACATCGTGGCGTACCTCGCGGAGCGCCCGGGCTCCTGGCCGGCTGAAATCGCGCAGTCGTTGGGGGTGCCGGTGACGAACGTCTCCCAGCATCTGTACCGCGGTAAGCAGACGCGGTTTGATCGACAGGAGGATGGGTGGCACGTACACTCGCGCGCGGGGAGCCAAGCGACAAACGCGAGACGCAAGACATAGGAGGCAGGCCAGATGAGCGCCACCGCACGGTTCTCCCCCACCCCCGGGGCGACCCCTTCCCCAACACTCCCCGCCACATCCACCGCAGCCCCGTTCACGGGGGCGTACTTCCTCTCCAAGCGCGATATCTCCCCAGGTTGGGTGATGCTCTACGCGGGAACGTTCGCGCTGCAGCTGCTCTGCGCGGGGTTCCGGGGCATCGTGAGCTACCCGGTGATCTGGCTGGCGTTCAAGATCGTGGGGTGGCCGACGAGCCCCGTGAACACGCTGGCGGTGATCGTGGCCTACGGGCCGCTCTTGCTCTCCCTGGCGACACTGGTGCTCCCGCTGGGTGGCTGGTGGTGGCAGCAGCGGATGGGCGGACGCCCGCCATCGGCGCGCGAGCGTCTGATCTACGAGGACGCGATCACACAGCTCACCCAGCAGAACCCGACGCTGCGCCCACCACGCCGCTGGTATGTGCTCGATGACCCAACAGCGAACGCGTCGGTTTACGCGGACACACTGATGCTCACCCGGGGTCTACTGGAGAGCGCGTACCTGCTCCCGGTGATCGCGCACGAGCTGGGACATTTGAACAGCAGCGACGCGCGCCTCACCGCCGCACTCCTGCGTCTCACGACCCCGCCGCGCGGGCGCGTGAGGTGGCCACTGCGGACGCTCATGTTCATCGCGACGGGCGCGGCGGGGATGTGGGTGGTGCGCCTGCCGTGGGCGGCGTACTGGCGCGCACGGGAGTACGACGCGGACACCTACGCGGCGACCCTCGGCCAGGCACAGCCACTCGAGATGTTCCTAGACACCGAGGCACTCGAACACGACCTCCCGGTCCCGTTCCCATGGCTGCACGAGCACACCCACCCCCCAACAGAGCACCGCCTCGACCGCATCGAGCACCTCCAGGCCACCCCAAGCCAGCACCGATGACCCACCACCCACCCAGAGCCACACCCATAACCAACACAGGAGAACCAGCCGTGTACGGACTCCCAACAATCCCCCACACCCGCAGGACACGATCCGCCGCTCCAGGCCTCGATCGCCTCCCTGTTCCCCGTCGCCCGCCGTGGCCCACCCGCGCGGCCCACCCCCACGCGCAGCAGAAGACGTTCATACAGCTCATCGATGCGACAGAGGCGGGGCGGCTGCTCGGGGTACCCCACACCTGGGTGCTCGCGCAGGCCCGCGCGGGACGCATACCCCACCACCGCCTCGGCCACTACGTACGCTTCGACCCAGAGGACCTCAGCCGCTGGCTAGCAGAGACCCGCACCGCCGGGGGCGGCCGGCGTGCTTGACGGGATGGCGTACACCGTTGCTACGCTTTTCGCTATGGCCACGACGAAGAAGCTCACAACAAAGCCGCTCAGCCCCGAGACACGGGCGCTGCGTGCTGAGCTGCGCGCCGCGAAGGCCAAAGGCGAAAGCCCAACGCGGCCGCTGTACAAAGCGATGAGCCCGGAAGCCAAACTGGCTTTCTGGCGTCGGCACTCGGCGTAAGCTCGCGCTCGGATCGTCGTGCAGGAGTACCGACGGATCACGCGTGCCTGCGCGGCGCGCGACTGGAATGCAAGGACTCACAACGAGGTGCTTGCCCGCCAGTGGGGCAACCATCTCCTGGGGCGGTTCTTGAACGATGAGAGCTTGGACTACTGCTATGCAGGCGCCAACCTGCTGGACCGTGCTCGCGACCGGCCACGGGGAGCACGAGGCGCCGGACCACATGCCCTCGGCAACTTCCACGTCAAGGCTCCCTCCGCTCGACGGGCCTGGCTGTGGCGCGACACGGGCGAGCTGGACCAGGCTGCCAGTCTGTTGAAGATTGACTGGATGGTCGCGGAGGGACCCCGCCGAGGAGGACACCACACGGACCTCCAGCTCTCGCACGCCGACATCCTCCACGACCCCGATGACACTTGGCTGCCGACCGGAGAGGACTACGCCGATCTTGCCGACAAGCACGACGCGGGGTGGATTGAGCGAGCCCGCGAAGCCGTGGCCCTCGCCGTACGCGAAGCACAGGCCCGCCGCGGCGAGCTGATCGCGGTCGATATCGACAAGGTCTCCGCCTCCGTGGCCCAGGACTTTGGGGTCTCGATCACGGTCATGGAGGAGTACGCCGAGCGCTGGGTCATCATCGACCGCCTCGACACCGGCAGGCAGCCGGTGGACCACGAGACCGCCTACACCCTCGCCGACGCAGCCTTCGACGGCATCAAGGACGACGATATCGAGGAGGTCTTCGAGAAGACCGAGATCCTCGGTGGACGCCACGTGATCGAACCAGGACACGCATACGCCTGGTGCGCCATCGTCTAACGCTGAGCACTCATTTCAATCTCGCCTTGGGGGAGATCGTCCGCGCGAGTCAATCGGGCATCCGAGCGCAGCGGGCGCGGAGCTTCCCTGCCCCGCGACGTCGCGAAGGCCCCGCGGCGGCTCGGCGTCTTCTAGGCGCTAGGGAACCGCATTCAGGAGCACCGGTTCCGCTCCGAAGGATGGGTCCGCGGCGGGTGGCTACGCGTCGGACTCCACCAGAACGGCCACGGCGTATCCATCCCGTCGGGTATCAGTCTGATCCTCGCCATCACCACGAGCGGTAAGGCCAGCCGCCGCCGCGGCCACGAGTACCAGATCCGTCCCCTCCGGCATCAAGCGCCTAGCCACCGGGCAGGCCGCAGTCTCCGGGCAGCCCCGATGCACCACCCCGGGGAGGCGCACCCATAAGGCCACGCCCGAGGATTGCTGGTCAAGCGGAAGAACAGGGTCGGTCGCAAAGTATCGATCGGTCAAACGATTGACTACAGTCGCTAGGAATCTGTCGGCCTCGTCTGATAGAACCCCGCCACCATTCCGCGCAGGACGACTAGGAGAGGTCGGTGGACGCCGATGCGGCTCGATCACGCATGCTTGGCAAGCGGACAAGACCAGGGCTACCGCGCCATCACGGCAAGGTGTGTTGTTCTCCTGGCCGCTTTGCTCGTGGTGATGGTTTTGGGGCCTGCTGGTGCCTCGGCTGAACCGTTGTGCACAGATACGTGGACGGGAGCGAGCGAAGGGAAATGGCAGACGGCGGGGAACTGGTCGATGGGCAAAGTACCGAGTTCTTCCGATGTGGCGTGCATCGGTAGCGGGACGACTGTGACGATCAGCGAAGGTAGCGATCAGGCTAGCGTCCTCTCCGACAAAGGGACGTTGGTGCTCTCGGGTGGGTCGCTTGAACTTGGGAGTGCGCTTGAACTCTCAAGCGTGAACGGTCTGACGATGAGCGGCGGTAATTTGAAGGGTGCGGCGACCCTGGATGTTGCCAATTCATTGTCATGGACCAAAGAATGTACGATGTCGGGTTCGGGCTCCACGGTCATTAAGCCGGGTGCGTCGGCCTCGATCGAACCATCGTCGGGGTCCGGTTGGGCGCGGTTGACTGAACGGTCGTTGGTCAACGAAGGGACGCTAACGCTCGCTCATGGTGAGATATCGATGTCTGAAAAAGGCTGGGTTAAGAATACCGGGACATTCGATGTGACTTCGGAAGCGACTAGTGCCTTGTTTGGCGAATCGCCTTCGGTCTTCCTCAATACCGGCACTTTCCGTAGATCGGCTGGCAGCACAAATGTGGGTGCTTCGGTGAATTTTGAAAATCATGGTGCGGTATACGTCGAAGCTGGGTCTCTGTCCTTGACCAAGAGCACGTCTTCTAATTCCGCGAGTAGCTGGGTAGCGGCCGAAGGGAAGTCAATCGATCTCAGCGGGGGATCGTTCTCGCAAACTGGTGGCAGCTTAGCGGGTTCTATCAAAATTTCCGGTGCAGCCGTCGTGACTGAGGAAGGAGTGAGTAGCGAAAGCGCGCGGGTGTCTCTGAGCAGCGGTACGCTGAGTGTTGGGCCGGGCTCGATGACTGTTGAAAGTCTTACCCAGGGTGAGGGTACGTTGACTGGTGTCGGCACGCTGCACGTGTCGGGGTCGTTCTCGTGGACTGAAGAAAGTACGATGTCGGGGTCGGGCGCAACGGTGCTGGATGCGGGGGCGTCGGGGTCGATCGATCCTACAACGGGTTTTGGGTGGGCTCGGCTGACAGAACGGTCTTTGGTAAACGAAGGTACGCTGACGCTTACTCATGGAGAGATGACCGTGACCAAAGGCGCTCACATCATTAATACGGGTACGTTTACCGCGAATGCTGAATCTACAGCGTTCTGGGCCGAAGAAGGCAAAGGCTCGCGGATCATTAACAGTGGTACATTTCAAAAGACTGCTGGGACGGGAACAACCACAGTTTATATGCTCTTTGAGAACCTGGGCACGATCCGAGAAGAAACGGGGAGCATCGTATTCTCTTTTCCCGAATATGTCGAATCGGGAGCGCAGTATGGAGAAGAAGAAAACTTATCGGTTTTGTGGGAATCTCGTCCAGAATGTGGAGAAGGGGTGGATTGCGCGACGGGCAATTTCTCTCAGTCGCAGACTGACCTTTCGATCGGCGGTCGAGGTGGTCTGGCTTTGACACGGTACTACAACTCCCAGGCCGCTGTGGCGGCGACCGAACACGGTATGTTCGGCTATGGGTGGACTAGTTCTTTTAGCGATCATCTCGTCGTCGAAAAAGCCACAAAAAAGGCCACCGTAGTCCAAGCCGGAGGCAGCATAGTACCCTTTACGGAAGGTAGCGGCGAATCGTTTACCGGACCGACTTGGTCTCAGGATACTCTGAGCGGCAGCGCTGAAGCAGGATATACGTTGACGTTGGCCGACCAGACCAAGTACAAGTTCTCTGGCAGCAATGGGCGTCTGGAAAGCGTGACTGACCGCAACGGGAACGCGACGACCCTCTCGTACAACGAAGCCGGTCACCTGGAAACGATCACGGATCCTGCGTCGAGGAAAATCACGCTCAAATATAACGGTGAAGGGCTAGTAGAAAGCGCCAAAGACCCTATGGGTCATGTAGTGAAATACACATACGAAAGTGGGCAGCTCGCGAGCGTCATTGAGCCCGGTGAAGAAAAAGCCCGATGGAAATTCAAATACGGTAGCTCACATCAGCTCACCACATTAACCGATGGTCGTGGCGGCGCAACGACCATAGAATATGGCAGCTCCCATCAGGTCATCTCTCAGAAGGACCCTGCGGAACGTACGACAACATTTGAATACAAGCCGTTTTACACCAAGACCACCAATAAAGCGACGGGGGCCGTGACCATTGAACGCTTTGACAGCAACGACGTGCCGTTCTTGACCACGCACGGCTACGGCACCGCCAGCGCAACCACCGAAACGTTTTCCTATAACGCCGCCGGCTGCCTGTTGAGCGTGACCGACGGCAATGGTCACACCACCACATATACCTATGACAGCTCGAACGATCGCACGAGCAAGCTGGACGCCGAAGGATACGAAACGAAATGGGAATACAACTCGACCCATGATGCGATCTCGATGACTACCCCTAACGGCGAGAAAACAACGATCAAACGCGATAGCCATGGCAACCCGGAAGTTATCGAACGGCCCGCTCCTGGCGAAAAAACCCAGGTCACCAAATACAAATATGGCTCCCACGGTGAAATCGAAAGCATGACTGACCCTCTTGAACACACGTGGAAATACGAATATGACTCCTACGGTGACCGTACCGCCGAAATAGACCCGGAAAGCAACAAGCGAACTTGGGAATACAACGAAGACTCACAGGAAACAGCGACGGTTAGCCCTCGGGGTAACGCCAAAGCTGGCGAAGAAGAAAAATATAGGACCAAAATAGAACGCGATGCACAGGGTCGCCCACTCAAAGTAACTGACCCCCTCGGCCACGTCACAGAATACAAATACGATGGGGACGGTAACGTAGAAAAGATGACTGATGCTAACGGACACACAACGAGCTACACGTACGACGCCGACAACGAGCAGACCAAGGTAGAAGCCCCTAACAAAGACGTAACCGAACTGGAATACGATGGAGCCGGCCAAGTCACCGCCGAAATCGATGGCGATAAACACACGACCAAATACGTGCGCAACGTGTTAGAGGAGGTCACAGAAGTTACAGATCCGCTTGGGCATAAAACGTTCAAGGAATACGACGCGGTGGGCAACCTGGTCAAATTCACAGATCCAATTAAACGTACCACGACCTACAAATATGATCGTGATAACCGGCTTACCGAAATCAGCTACTCAAGCGGCAAACCGTCAACAGTCAAATATGAATACGATAAAGACGGCAACCGCACTAAGGTTGTTGACAGTACGGGCACCACCAACGACACTTACGACCAACTAAATCGGCTCACCGAAAGCGAAAACGGTCAAAAAGAAACCGTGAAATATGCGTACGACCTTGCCAACGATCAGACCAAGATTATTTACCCCGGCGGAAAAGAAGTAGCGCGAGCATTCGACAATGACATGCGTCTCGAAAAAGTCACAGATTGGCTTGAACACACAACCAAATTCACTTACGACCCAGACTCCGATCTCGAAGCAACCACCTTCCCCAGCGAAACCAAAAACGAAGACAAATATACCTACAATGATGCGGATCAAATGACCGAAGTCGATATGCTCAAGAGCACCGAAACCCTTGCCTCGATCGCCTACACTCGAGACAACGATAATCAGGTTAAGAAAACTACCGCCAAAGGACTCCCGGGAGCAGAAGTCACAGAAGCCACATACGACGAAGACAATCGCCTCACGAAATACGGCAGCGCCGAATACAAATACGACGCCGCCAACAATCCTACCCAGGAGGCATCGAGCGAAAACACCTACAACGAAGACGACGAGCTCGAAAAAAGGACTGGGGTAACCTACTCCTACGACGAAATCGGCGAGCGCACGAAAACAAAACCATCGACGGGCCCTGCGACCAGCTACGGCTACGATCAGGCTGGTGAGCTCACCTCGATCGAACGACCAAAAGAAGGTGAAACCGCCGAAATCAAAGACAGCTACGAATACAACGGTGAAGGCTTGCGCACCTCACAGACGATCAACGGAACGACCACCTATCTTGTTTGGGATGTGGCCGAAACACTACCATTGATCCTCGGCGACGGCACCAACAGCTACATTTACGGGCCCGGCGGATACCCCATTGAGCAGATCAACAGCAAAAACGAACCCCTCTACCTTCACCACGACCAGCAGGGCTCGACCCGGCTCATCACGAGCAGCACTGGCACAATCGAAGGCAAATGCACCTATGGCGCCTACGGGACTACAACATGTGAAGGAGCCGCGACCACACCACTCGGTTACGACGGACAGTACACCGACAGCGACACAGGCCTTATTTACCTGCGCGCCCGATACTACGACCCGGCGACCGCGCAATTCCTGACGGTAGATCCGGCACTCAGTAAGACACACGAACCCTATGCTTATGTGGGGGATAAGCCGCTTATGAGCATTGACCCGAGTGGTGAATGTGCGACAGCCCGCACCGCGGCGCTCAACTCGACAGCGGAGGAATGCAAAAAGCTACTAGGCAGCATCGAAGGCACCGCACGAGAATTGGTAAAACGCCTAAAGCAGATGGAAGAGAACAGACGAAGGCTGCCTCCCGCGGAAGTAAAGAACTACATAAAAACATTCGAACAGAAGCAGCAGGCACTGCGCAAGAAGCTCAAAAAATGGAACACAAAAAACTGCTCAGAAGAAACTGGTGAAACAATCCCACAGGAGGTCTGGGCGCTGACGGAAATCAAAGTAAGGGAGGTAATTATCATAGGTCCGGCAGCATGAGTAACAAAGGAAATAGCACCGATGGTAATCTGATAGAGCGCGCGAGCAAAAGCTGGCTATCCTCACGCGCGGCCGAAGAAGCTCCAAACGAATGGGTCCACGACATACAGCTAGAATGGTTGTCATCCGGACAGTTCAAGGAGATGTGCCAATTCATCCTCAGACTGTGCGAAAACGTCGATCCCCGGGACAGCGATACCATTGGACTAATCGGTGCCGATCCAATGCTGGCCCTATTCCTATGGTATCCAGATCGAGCGCTTCACGCAATAGAAGGTATGGCCGACCAGCACCCCATCGTCGTCGATGCGCTATTTTCCATAGCTAGAGGGACCGGGTCAGACCAGCCACGCATCGAGGCGATACTCGCTCGTCACGGCAGGCCGTTAGACCCACTTGAAGGCGAGTGACCCTTTCCAGAGTCCATGCCCAGATCGACTTCCACCGTCGTCGGCGAGCCTTGGGGCGACATATTGGAGCCCCGGTAATCGCTGTCTCGTGTTCGGCGGGATCATCCGCGCGGGTGGCAGTGGATACCAAGTATCGTGACTCGGGGCTTCCGTGCCCCCCGACGGCGCGCAGCGAGCCAACCACGGCAACGGCCCCGACGGCCTACCGGAAAAGACTTTGACTTTGGCTACGATCACTGGCTCGACGGTGTTCGGCAGCCGGGGCGCCCAATAGAGCCCAATGAATAGCCTCCACCATGACTGATACAAACTTGTTTGGCTGGAACCCAAGACTTGACATCCCGTCCGCGGTCTCTATGGTTGACCAGCTGTGCGTAACCCAGAGTCATGTACTTATCTCTACGGTCGATAGCAGTGCGCGTGTTAGACAGATGCCAAGCCTGGTACCGCTGCTTTGCCGCATCGAGGCGCGCTATTACGAACTAGGGGACAGCGTGGTAGTTGACGGCGACACATTACTGAGCCTCGTCAGTAACCATGATTTCTTTAATGGTTCGACGAAATGTGGTTTTTTTGATGCAGAGCCACGGGAGATTAAGCCGGAAGCGATCCCAATAACCTCAGATATCCCGCTCCACCAAGTACCACCCGAGATCATGGTCCGCTGGATGCACGCCAATAGCTGTATAGCAGGCTTAGGGGACGGCAACGGCCTTAACTTCGCCACGGACGAGTCTGCTTTGGCTCAGCTTTGGGGGTGAATGAGCATCTCAGCTCCCTCGGATATACATCGCAATACGTCGCATCTGACAGTCGCCCGGACTTTCGCGACCTAGCAGTAACCCCGGATTGTCCCCCGCCGAGGCGCTGCGGAACCCTGCAACAGTCGCCCCACCCTCCGCTACCCTCCAAAGGCATGCTCCAGATCCTCGCCACAGCCACCGACCCAGTAGATACCAGGCTCCTCCTCGCCCGCCTCAAAGACTCCGGCATCCACTGCATGGTCGGAGCCGGAGGGGCACGAAGCGCCTTCGGCAGAGGGCGCGACATCCTTGTAGAGGAGGAGGACCTCGACCGAGCTCGCCAAGTCCTCAAAGAAAACGAAGAAGGCTTCGACGAAGACGAACTCACCCGCCTTAGCGAAGAAGCAGGCCAAGAGCCAGCCTAAGGCACAGGCGCCCGAGAAGAAACCCGAGCGAGATCGAGGCACCGGCCGAGGAAAAGACACACGGCCTTCTCGACACGATCGAGAGGCACGCCACGCGCGAGCACCACATCGACATGCCAAAAAACCCCTTCGGGAGCTGAGACAACCCAGCCTCCGAGAGGCACCCCTCTACACAGATGCGGGTCCTGTCCGCTCTCAGAGGACGTTACAGAATCCCCCCTGAGGCGAAGGCCTTCACTGGGGACCACAGCCTTTCCGAGGCCTCCACCTCCTCCTGCTCGGTTCTCCCCGCGGAGCTTGGGCGGAGGAGTCGCCGCAGCCCCGGAGATGCTCGCCAAAATGCGAACTACGCGCTAAGGTCTATGAATCGTTCGAGGATTGGAACGAGTGCCGCCCGGGCCACGAGACGTCTCTCGTGGCCCGGACTCGTTCTGGGCGGCGAATCTGGCGTGATCCCCACCGTTCCGTGGCCTCACTTTAGGCGCTCAACGTCGAGAAGTAAACAGCGGTATCTGGGACTGTGCGGATGGCTAGTATAACGAAACCGTTTTTGTGCCTATTAGCAGGCACTTTGTGTATCGTGACTGACCAAGATAAATTTTTGGCCACGTAGATCGCTCAGAGCCCATACCTTCAGGCCCGGACTGGGGCGGGGGGGGCGCGGCGCCAAGGCGGGCGACGATGCACGGCGGGGGCCGGGGCGCGGGGGCTCGGCGGCCCCGGCTCTAGGCCCGTCCGCCCGCCGAGTTCAGCGGCTCGGTGGTCCCGGCCCGACGCCCGGGATTGACCGGCCTACGCCTGCGGCTGCGGCCGGACGTTCCGCTTCGCTTCACTTCAACCCGGTCGCGGGCTCGGTGCCCCCGGCCGCTGCCCTCGCCGTTCTGCCTGGGCCTAACCGCTCGGTGGCCCCGGCCCCCGCACCCGCCCCCGCTAATCGTTTTGAACAGCCGAGCTACGGTCGATCGTCCGCCGCTCCCCAACCAGGCTTGCGCCTGGCCGGGGACCCCGACTGCGGCGCAACGCACCCCGGCCCCCGCCAGCGGGCAGCATCGCACACCCTGTCAACCCACAAGGAGTACGGCCCCGACGGCCCTTAACAGGGCGTGCAGCGGGAGCCGGGCCGGGGGCCGGCCGACTGCTCGATCGACAGATGAAAGCGAAAAGAGCAAGAGGCGTCACTTTCAAAGGCGAGTAAAGGGACAGGCCAAACAGCTGCACTCAGGGGTGAGGGGGTTGGGGGCTGCGCTCATGCTCGGGGTGGTCGCCTGGTTGAGAGCATGTCGCAGTCTTCGACTGCTAGGTGGGAGTGTTGCGGCTCCCCGTGGGAGGGGATAAGGGTCGGGGTCCCGGCGGGGGTTGGAGACGGAGGCCTCGGAGAGCCACGGCAGGGCCGTGGAGGGAAGAGCCACCGCGGCCGCGGAGTCAACGACCTTTAGGGCGGCGGTAACGCTTGCCCATCAAATCGAGGCCAAGCTGTCCCACTCCGCTGGTGCTCGTCGGATTAAGCAGTAGGGGGCGATACGTCCACGGTGGGGCCTCACCACTGACACCCACGAGCATCCGCCGTCAACAGCAGGAGGAGCCATGCAGCGATATGCAAGACGATCCAGCGATCTACTCGTCCCAGCGCGTGTGGAGCTCGGCGCACCACGCGTCGTGCACTGCCAAAAGGAGCGCCACCACGTGAACATCGGACGCCCCACGAAGTGGGGCAACCCGTACGTGATCGGCAAACACGAAACTGCGCCGAAATGATCGAGCTATATGAACTATGGCTACCAGAGCAAAAAGCGTTGATGGCTGCGCTCGGCGAACTCCACGGAAAGTGCTGGGCTGCTGGTGCGCACCCCGCGCCTGCCACGGAGACGTGCTCGTGTGGCTGGCGAACCGGGACGAGGACACGGTGTCCAGAGGAGAGGCCGCCCGTCCCGCTCGGCCATCTCCGACGGAGTAGAAGAGAGGAAGGCACCGACCCTCTCCGAGGAGGCACACATGCCGATCAACGCCCAGCACAACCGCCTCGGGTCCCCGACCCGAACGCTTGACGGGCCGCTCCTGCGACCCGAGCAGGCCGCCGCGCTGCTCGCCGTGAAGACGAGCTGGATATACGACGCCGTGCGCACCGGCCAGTTGCCCTGCATTCGCGTCGGGCGCCACATCCGCTTCACCCGCGCCATGCTCGAAGAGTGGCTACAGAGCAAACCATAAGCCGCCAACAGCACCTCGGCGGCAGCTGCGGAAAGCTCTACACGAGCGCAACATCCACCGCAGCGAGCCAAACCCGGAGATAGCCGGCGCATTCTGGGACAAAGTTTTGGGACAAAACTTCCCGACGCCGGAGTGAAGCAAAGAAAAACCCCGCGATTTGCGGGGCTTTTCTGAAGCGGATGATGGGACTCGAACCCACGACCTTCTGCATGGCAAGCAGACGCTCTAGCCAACTGAGCTACATCCGCGCGAGCAGATGATTCTACCCTGAGTCACGCGTGGCGGTCACCCGCCCACCACGTAGCGCCCACCGTCCCCACGCACGAGCGCGCCGCTGATCTCCAGCTGGGCGAGGGCTACGAGGGTGTCCTGCTTGCTCGCCCCCTCACACCCGGCCCCCGCGGTGAGCTTGGCCACGGTGTCACGCCCGGCGCTCACCTGTTCGAGCACCTCACACAGATGGGGCGCGAGCTTGGGATGGAGCGCTAGCGCCGAGCGTGCCGCGGGCCTTTGGCGCGTGCCCACGCCGTAGAGGGCGTCGAGGGCGTCTTGGGGATCGCATACGAGCCGGGCTCCCTCGCGGAGCAGCAGGTGGGGGCCTTGGGCTGCGGGGGCGCTCACGCGGCCGGGGACTGCTGCGACGATCGCCCCGGAGGCGGCCGCGAGGCGGGCGGGGAGCAGTTCGGCGGGCCTCTCGCAGGCCTCCACCACGATCACCATCTGTGCGAGTGCCGCCACGATCCGCCCCCGCGCTACGTGGCACCAGCTGCGGGGAGCGCAGCCATTTGGCAGCTCCGCAACTGCGCAGCCCGCGTTCAGGATCTGGCGGTAGAGGGCCCGCCACGTGGCGGGGTGGCAGACGTCCACGCCGCCTGGCATCACGGTGAGCGTGGGGCCGCCGGCCTCCAGGGCGCCCGCGTGGGCCGCCGCCGGGATGCCCTCCGCGAAGCCGCTCACCACGGTGATCCCGCTCGCCGCCAGCCCACGAGCGAGGCCGTGTGCGACCTCCATGCCGTAATCGCTCGCCCGGCGCGTGCCCACGATTGCCACGGCGGGCTGGTCGAGTAGCTCCCGCAGGCGTGCGATCCCGCCGGCAACGTGCAGCATCCGCGGTGGGCCTGCGCCCTGCTCGAGTGCGCTCGGGTAGCCCGGGTCGTGGCGGCAGATCCGCTCGACCTCCATCTTCGCGCCTGAAGTCGATGTCTCGGTCGCGCTCGACATCGAGGTCTCGGTTGCGCCCGATATTGAGGTCTCGAGTTGCGCATCGCGCTCCAACAGGCTCTCCCGCTCATCGACCCCGAGCGCCCTGATGAGCTCTTCGTTCGATAGCTCGAGCAGGCTCACGAGGCGCTCGGGGTCGCGCCCGCGGTACTCCAGCCGCCCGTTCAGGGCGCCCAGGAGCCAGCTGCGACGCACACATGCAGGGCAGGCGCGCACATTTGGGGGGCAGGCGCGCACACTTGGGGGGCAGGCACCCTCGCGTTGTCGCTCCGCCAGGCTCACGCCGCGCGCCTACGTGAGTGGCCCGCCTCCGGTCGCAGGGAGAGGGCGAGCGAGACATCCTGCTCGCGGGTGCGCGCGCTGCCCTCGAGGTCCGCCGCGGTACGCGCGACCCGCAGGACCCGCGCGATCCCCCGGGCGCTCATCGTACCCTGCTCCTGGGCTGTGCGCAGCATCGCTCCCGCAGCCTCGCTCAACGCGACGTGGCGGCGCAACATGCGGGCGTCCATGTGGGCGTTAGCACTCACGCCCTCCTCGCGCAGCCGCGCCCGCTGACGCTCCCGGGCGCGCACGACCCGCTCGCGAACATCCGCGGAGGTTTGTGCGGGATCGCCGATGCCCCGGCCCCTGCGGGGCCGCTCGAGGTGGGCGGTGATGTCGATGCGATCGAGCAGCGGTCCGCTCAGGCGCCGGCGGTGGCGGGCAAGATCGGCTTCCGAGCACCTGCACCGCTCCCCGTCCCCGTGGTAGCCACAGGGGCAGGGGTTGGTGGCGGCCACCAGTGCGAAGCGCGCGGGGTACACCGCGGAGTGGCGTGCCCTCACGATCGCCACACGTCCGTCCTCCAGGGGCTGGCGCAGGGCCTCCAGGGTGGGACGGGCGAACTCGGAGAGCTCGTCTAGGAACAGCACCCCGCGGTGGGCGAGCACCACCTCACCCACCCACCCGCGCTGCGCGCCGCCGACCAGACCGGCGGTGGTGATCGAGTGGTGGGGTGCACGGAAGGGGCGCCGCCGAACAAGTTCCCCGTCCTCCAGCGCACCCGTGATGCTGTGGATGCGGGTCACCTCGATCGCCTCCCCGCGGCTCAGGGGAGGCAGGATCGTGGGCAGCCGCTGGGCGAGCATCGTCTTGCCGGTGCCCGGGGGGCCGCTGAGGAGGAGGTTGTGCGCGCCCGCCGCCGCCAGCGTGAGCGCGTCGATCGCGTGGGGCTGGCCGCGCACGTCGCTGAGGTCGAGACCCGCAGATCCGCCTGCCCCGCCGGACCCGCTCGCGGGGCCATCCGCACCGCTCCGCGCGTTGCCATTGTGCGGGAGTGGCGTGTTGG
Organism: uncultured Solirubrobacterales bacterium; assembly: GCA_963747875.1. Classification (GTDB taxonomy): domain Bacteria; phylum Actinomycetota; class Thermoleophilia; order Solirubrobacterales; family Solirubrobacteraceae; genus Palsa-744. The sequence continues at coordinate 932,127 of CAVVGU010000001.1, read as the reverse complement.
GTAGGGAGTCGCCGACGCCACCCCGGAGGATCCGCGCCACGCTCGTGAGCCGCTCCGCAGCGATCACCCGCAGGTCCTCCACCAGGGCGGCCTCGCGCGCCCGCGCTGGACCGAGGACGAGCGCGGCCATGCCGGCCTCCTGTGCGGCCTGGGCGATCGCAAGGGTGCCGTGGCAGGGGCGGATCTCGCCATCCAGAGAGAGCTCCCCGAAGAGCGCGTGGCTCTCGAGGAGCTCGCTCGGTAGCTGCTCGCTGGCGGCGAGCACGGCACACGCGAGCGCGAGGTCGAGGCCGGGCCCGATCTTGGGGACGTCGCCAGGGGCGAGGTTGGCGGTGATCCGCTGCGCGGGGAACTCGTAGCCCGAGTTGAGGATCGCCGCCCGCACCCGGTCGCGCGCCTCGCGCACGGCGGCGTCGGCGAGGCCCACCACGGTGAACACGGGCAGGCCCGCGCGGATATCCACCTCGACGGCCACCGGCCGGCTGTTGAGTCCTTCGATCGTAAATGTGCGAGCCCGCGCGAGCATGGTGGCGATGTCCTCCCGTATGTGGTGTGTGTGAGCTGTCGCGTAAGACGACTGTCCGCACGTTAGGAGTCGCTTGGGACGGTACGCTCGCTCGGCCCCGCGAGGCGTGCAAATGGGCTTCGGAAGTCTGTGCGTGCGAGAAGTCTGTCCGTGCGCAACATATTCCGTTGCGCTACCATGAGGCCCATGCCGGTGAGCACAGCCGAGAAGGTGGTGGCCCTGAGTGAGGACTTCCACTCCCAACGGCGCCTGGCGGAGCTCTTGGGAGTGAGCCCGGCGCAGGTCACGCGCTGGCGCCGGGGGCAGGGGATCGACGAGGCGAACGCGCGGCGGGTGGACCTGCTGGAGCTAGTGATGTCGAGCCTACTGCGGCTGTACTCGCCGGAGACGGCGGACCTGTGGCTGCACGGCCTCAACCACTCGCTGGGTGATCGTCGACCGATCGATCTGGTGCGGGCGGGGCGCACGGGGGAGCTACTCGACGCGATCGCCCAGGAGCGCGCGGGCAGCTTCGCGTGATCCTCTGGCGGCTGCTGCCGTGGCAGCGGGAGTCGCCGCCGGGGGACCCGGGTGGGGCGCTGTGGTTCCCGCGCGAGCTGCAGGGTACGGGACGCCACGACAACCCGGATCGTTACGGCTGCATGTACGCCTCTGAGCTCGCCATCTCCGCTGTTGCAGAGGCGCTGGCGCCGTTCCGTGGAGCGGGGTCGCTTGTGCCGGGGATGCTGGTGCGGGCCGGGGCTGCGCTCGCTCTCGCTCGGATCGATCTCGGGGGCGGAGGGCTGATCGCCGATGCGGGCGAGGTTGCCGATCCGGGCGTGGATGGCACCTCCGCCGTTGCAGAGGGAGAAGGCCTCCTAGTCGACCTCGATGACCCGCGTACCCTGCAGAAAAGCCGACTGTATCCCTCCGTGGTCGCGACCCGCAGGCGCTCGGTCACGCAGGCGTACGCGGCGCGCCTGTTCGATGCGCAGCCCAACGCGGTGGGCCTGCGCTGGTGGTCCACGCTGGAGGCGAGCCTCATCAATGTCACACTCTTCGATCGAGCCGGGCCCCACATGAGCGTCGTTGACATCGAAGAGTTGACTGTCGAGCATGCTGCGGTGCGGGAGGCGGCCGAGCTCCTCGGGCTCGTCGTTGGACATCGCGTCTGAGGCGCCGTTTCCGTGACGGTCGGCGGGCTCGCGGGGCGCGCCGGGGCGATCGTCCGATGGGGGGTTGAGCTCGTGGCCTCGGGTCTGGGGGTGAGGCCCGGTGGGGGTGAGGCCTGGTGGGGGTGAGGCCTGGTGGGGGTGAGGCCTGGTGGGGGTGAGGCCTGGTGGGGGTGAGGCCTGGTGGGGGTGAGGCCTGGTGGGGGTGAGGCCTGGTGGGGGTGAGGCCTGGTGGGGGTGAGGCCTGGTGGGGGTGAGGCCTGGTGGGGGTGAGGCCTGGTGGGGGTGAGGCCTGGTGGGGGTGAGGCCTGGTGGGGGTGAGGCCTGGTGGGGGTGAGGCCTGGTGGGGGTGAGGCCTGGTGGGGGTGAGGCCTGGTGGGGGTGAGGCCCGGTGGGGGTGGGTTGCTCGGAGGACCTACAGCCCGTCGGGGTGGCGCACGACGAACCCGGAGGTGGACTCCATGGTGTTCGACCAGCGGGTCCCCGTTTCGGCGAGGGCGACGGTGTCGAAGCGCCGCCCGTCGATGGTCATCCAGGCGTGTTCGGCGTTGGCGTAGATCGTGATGTAGCGGCCGGGGCCGGGTTCGCCGTAGGACTCGAGGCCGGTGGAGTCCTCGGGGGAGCTGAGCAGGCCGCCGCCGTGCAGCGCGTAGGAGACCGATCCGGAGCAGTCGTAGCCCTCGGAGATGAAGGACCCATGGCCACCGCCCCACACGTAGGGACGGGTGGCGATTTCGTCGGCGGCGTCGATCACGCGCTGCACCACCCCGAGGCCTTCGCCACCGGTGTTCGAGGAGGAGCCCCCGCTCGCGCCCCCGGCGGAGCTCGAGTGGTGGGGGAAGGCGGTGGGGGAGGGGTGCAGGGTGGGCCCGGAGGGGAAGCCGAGGGCGCTCCACGTGGCGGGCCCGACGACGCCGTCGACGTGGAGGCCGTGGGCGGCCTGGAAGTGGCGCACCGCGGAGAGGGTTTCGGGCCCGTATTCGCCGTCCGCGGAGACGCGGAGGGCTTCCTGGAGGCGCGTTATGTAATCGCTACGGGAGAGGTGCACCGCGGGCTGGGGAGTGGCGGCGCCAACGCCGTCACCGGCGGTGCCGGTGCCGCCGATCTGGCTGCCCGTCTGGGCGCCTGTCTGCCCATGGGTCTGTCCACCCGCGGTCCCGCCGCCGGTCTGGTCATTGCCGTCCTGGCCACTGCCTCCCTGGGCGTCCCCGTCGCCGGTCTGGCTGTTCGCCGGCGTCTGCCCGCCCGCGCCGCCGTCGCTCTGCCCACCGCTGTTCCCGGTGTCGTCAGTCTGGGCAGCGTCCGTCTGTCCACCACCGCCCTGCTGCTGGCCGGCGCCGGCGCCCGTGGAGGCGCCGTGGGGCTGGGGCGGCTGCACGAGGGCGGCGGGGGGAGGGGTGAGGTCGGGCTGGCTGTGCTGGCCGATGGCGTGCCACGTGGAGGGGCCGACGACACCGTCGACGTTGAGCCCCTGGTGGGCCTGGAGGCGCCGGATGGCGGCCTCGGTCTGGGGGCCGAAGTCGCCGTCCACGGTGATGTGGAGGGCAGCCTGGAGGCGCTCGACAGCGTGGGCTTCGGTTTCGGCGAGGAGGTGCGCGGTGCGGATGTCCGCGGCCGCGGTCTTCCCTGCGGCGGCGCCCTGGGCTTCGACGCTGGGGACCGCGGGGATCACGGGGCTTGCAGTTTCGCCCGCGCCGGGGGTTGCGCCGGCCCCTTCGCCCTGAGCGGATCCGCTCCCCGCGCCGAGGCCGGTGGTGCCTTCGGCGGTGGTGCTCGACCCTTCGCCTTCCGCGGGGGCGGCGCTCTCGCCGGAGCCCGCGACTTCGACAGGGGGGGTGACCTCGCCGTAGCCTTCGACTTCGACGGGTGCGGGGGTTCCGCCACCGGCGCCACCGGTGGCGGGGAGGGTGGCGGGGGAGCCCGTGCCATCCGCGGGTAGTGCGCCCGGGGCTTCGGCTGCGCCAGTGCCGCCGGCTGCTCCAACTGCGCCGGCCGCGGCCGTGCCGGGCGCCCCGGATGTGCTCCCTGTCGCGGATTCGGTGGCGAGGGCGGCGGGAACGACGGAGGAGCCGGTTTCGCTCACCTGCCCGGGGCCGGTTTCGCGGGTTTCCCCGTCGAGGTTGCGGATCACGGCGGCGCCGGAGAGCACGGGGGGGGCGTGGGAGGCGAGGGCGCTGTTGGTGGAGGGCCCGGCGACGCCGTCGACGGTGAGCCCGCGCGAGGCCTGGAAGCGGCTTACGGCGGCTTCGGTTGCGGGGCCGTAGACCCCATCGGCTTTGATCCCAAGGGCGGCCTGGAGGAGGCGCACGTGACGCCCTTCGGTGCCGGGGGTGAGCACGATGTGGTGCTGGGTGGTGGTCACGGGCTCGGGCGTGAACGCGGGGGCGGCCCCGGCGAGCTGGGTGCCCCCGGAGTCCAAGAGGGCGGCGGCCGGTGCGGCGGTAAGTGCGACGAGGGCGCCGAGGGAGAGGCGCTTGGCGCGGGTGGAGGCGGGCACGAACCGCAACTGGGCGGCGCGGCGCCGCGCGCGGGAGCGCCCGAGGGAGACCTCCCAGGGCTCGCGGTCGGTGAGGTCGCGCTCCCAATCCCAGAGCTTGCGCTCGCCCACGGGGCGGGGGGAGAGGGCCCCTAGGCGCGCGATCGGGGAGCGGCGATCGGCCAGGGGGGCGTGGGTGCGAGAACCGGTGGGCGCGGAGCCGGAACGGCGAGCACCCGGGGCGGTGCCGGGGCGGCGATCGTCCTCGGTGGCGAGGGGGTACGGATCGCCGACTGCGGAGCTGGCGCGCAGCTCGGCGATCATCGCGGCGGAGCGGATCTCGGTGAGGGTGGGGGGGAGGAGGTGGAGAGGCGCCTGTCGGAGGGGCGTCCGCGGCCACGCGTGCGTCCGGCCCGCTGGCGGCGGGCGCGGGAGCGCTCGAGGGAGGCTTCCCAGGGCTCGAGGGTGGCGAGGTCACGATGGGGGGATCCCGACATGGGTAGGCACACGTCCTTTCTGGCCATCTCTGGTGGGCGCCTACGGGGTTAGCTGTCGGGCTCGCGCAGTGCGCTACGCCACAATGTGTGGCGATTCGCCCCCGCAAGAGGCCCCTATCGTGGGGCTCTCCTGCATGTGGGTCCCCCGTTCTCCCTCCCCGTGGGGAGGAGGATTCGGCACGACGGAGGGCACCGTACCAGGTGTGGATGCAATTTGCATCACATAGGAAGGTGTGCAACGGTTCTTGCCGACGGCGACCTCTTGGGGGACGCCGCGGGGATCGCGCCCGCGGGGATGGTTGCCCTCGCTGCGGGCAACCTGCGCGCGAGCTTTGGGGCGGGCGGCTCAGGTGTGGGGAGGCGAAAGTAGAATACGGGCGAGATGGGCGCTCCGGATCTACAGACCCCGCCAGAGGCGGACCCTACAGCGCAGGACGGTCCGGCGGACGGTGGGGGACGCCCGCGACTGAGCCGAATGGCGCTGCCGCTGATCGCGATCGTGGTGATCGCGGGGGGCTTTGCGCTGTTGTTCCAGAACACGAGCCACAACTCCCAGCCCCTGGCGGGGGGTGCGCGGATCGGGAAGTCGGAGAGCTTCGAGGGCAACGAACTGGTTCCCTCCAAGCCCGCGCCGACGCTGTCGCTGCGCAACTACCTGGGGGAACGGGTGAACATCGACAGCTACCGCGGGAAGGCGGTGTTGGTGACGTTCCTCTACACCCACTGCCCCGACGTGTGCCCCCTGATCACGGCGAACCTGAGGGTGGCGCAGAACCTGATGGGCGCGACGGCGGGCAAGGCGCAGATCATCGCGGTGTCGGTGGACCCCCGGGGGGACACCCCGCAGACGGTGGCGGCGTTCCTGAAGGTGCACGGGATGACGGGCCGGATGAAGTACCTGATCGGCTCGGCGCGCGAATTGAGCAGCGTGTGGAAGCAGTGGGGGGTGGGCTCCGAAGCGGATACGACCCAGCCCGACTTCGTGAACCACTCCGCGCTGGTGTACGGGGTGGACGCGTCGGGGAGGCTGCGGACGGTGTATGTGAGCAACGACTGGAAGCCGAGCGAAGTCGCACACGACGTACCGTTGTTGGTCGCGCGGTAGCGGCACCACAGGGTTGCGGACCCCACGGATGCGCACAAAATCCGTGCTGGTGTCTCGCGAGGGGTGTTGCTTGGGGATCGTCCGCGCGGCTGTGCGGGGTCACCGAGGGGTGTGGGCGCGGGGCTTCCGTGCCCCGCGTCGGCGGCGCTCAGTGGGGCAGCGCTTCGTGGCCGACGGCACCCGTGGGGGAGAGTGTCACGACGGCGGCGCTGTCGGGGGGCATCTGCACCGCGAGCGCACCCGCGTGGCCCGACACGCGGGGCAGCGCGGGGGGCGGGGTGAAGGAGCCGTCGGGGGCGACCGCGCGGCCCCCCAGACGCACCCCCGAGGTCGCGGTGGGGGAGGGGGCGGTGAGACGCAGCACGCTCCCCCCACCGAGGTCGTCGGGCACGTGCAGGCTCACCGCGAGCGGGGTTGCGCCGGGGGGGTCGTAGTCCACGAGCACGATCGCGAGGCGTCCCGAGGGGGCGTCGTGCAGAGCGCTCGCGCTGAGCTCCCCCGGTGCTGCGCCCGCCACGCTGGTTGGCAGTGGACGCTCGCCCTGGCCGCCGGGTGCCCCGGGGCCGGTAGGGGGCGACTCGGGGCCGCTGATGAATGCGTGGGCGGCGAGCAGCGCGTACCACTCGGGGGCCGAGTGTAGCGGCGGCGTGGGATCTGCTCCAGTGAGGGCCGCGGGGTTGGGGGCGAATAGGGGACTGTAGGCGCGCGGCTTGGCGATCAGGTCGTGAAAGTTCACCCCCACCACGCCCGCCGTGAGCGCGCGCGCGGTGTAGTCGAGCGCCCACAGCGCGGAGGCGAAGGTGTCGCTCACACCCGGCTGCCCTTCGCAGGAGACGTCGTTGGTCTCGTCCACCCGCACCGGAGTGCCGTGGGCGCGGGCGATCGCGACCATTCTCCGGAGCATCCCGCTCTCGGAGCGGCGCACGTTGGGGCTCAGCAGTTCGGAGACCGTGGGGCTTTCCCCGCCGCAACTGGAGAGGGGGTAGTAGTGGTCGGTGAGCAGCCCCGGGTGCAAGGTGGGGGAGGAGGCGACTGCGTGCAGCCAGTTCAGACCCTCCAAACCCGTCGCGGGGTCGGGGCCCGCGACCGGCACGCCCGGGGCGGCCGCCTGGATCGCCGCGCGGTATGCCTCGGCCTGAGGTACATAATCGGCAAAGCCCCACCCTGCAGGGCGCAGGCGCTTGCTCACGAACAGGTCGGGCTCGTTGCCGATCTCGACTCCCGCGAGATACCCCCCCAGCAGCCGCTGCGCCGCCGCGGCCTCCTGCGCGGCGGCGGGGGGGTCGTAGTGGGCGAGGTTCACAGTCAGCAGTACCCGCCACCCCGTCCTCCGCGCGAGCGCGGCGAGCCTCGCGAGGTCCGCTTCGGTGATCGCCACGCTCGCCCACCCCGGCCGCGATTCCCCCGGCCCCACCCACGCGACTTGTTCGTCCGCGGAGATCCCCCCGAAGCGCAGCACCCCGCTCCCCAGCGAGCGCAGCAGCGCCACGAGGTTCCCCCGCGCGGCGTACCCCGCGATCGTGGGCAGGCTGCGCATCTCGAAGGAGAGCCCCAGGAAGTCCGTTGGTACCCCGGCCCCCTGCGGACCGGTCGCGACGCTCACGCTCACCGGGATACCCCGCGGGGCCGTTGCGGGCAGCAGCGTGAGCGCCCCCGCGGCGGGAAGTCTTGCGCGCGTTCCGCCGACCCGATGGGCAGGCGGGCGGGTCGATGACGCCACATGCCGCGGCGAATCGTCGTCCAGCGCGAAGGCAACCGCGGCGAGCGTGAGCGCCAGCAGCGCTACCGCCGATGCGATCGGCAGCCACGGCTTCTTGTAGAGAGCGGGAACGAAATGCAATTGCATCAACCAAGCGTGGAGGGACGGCGCGTGGGGGAGCGCGATCTAAGACGATAGGACTCTGGCGCGACAACGCCACCGTGCACCCACCAACCAACCCCACCCAAAATCCTAAAAAAAATCAAGGCCATCCCCCGCGTCGTACTGCTGCTCGTCCTCCTCGCCTGCGCGGGGTGTGGGGCTGGTACGCACCCCACGCCCTCCGCGCGCGAGCTCCAGCTCCGGGGGCGCTGCCCCGGCGGCGAACTGGCCTCCCGCCCCGGTCGCTGCCCCTATCTCGCGGTGCGCGCGATCGGCCGCCGCGGCGAAGGGGTGCTGCGCTGTCCCGAGGCACTCGCCTTCGCGCCCAGCGGGGACCTCTACGTGGCCGACCAGTTCTCCCACCTCATCCAGCGCTTCTCCCCCGCAGGGCGTTTTCTCGGGCAGTGGGGCACCTACGGCGCCGCGCCCGGGCAGCTCGGGGCCGTCGACGGGCTCGCCGTGGACACTCGCGGGGAGGTGTACGTGCTCGACTCCACCCACGACCGCATCGAGCGCTTCACCCCCTCCGGGCGGCTGCTTGGCGAATGGGGCGCCCCCGGGCACGCCCTCGGGCAGTTCGACTTCGGCCCCGGCTTCGGCCCCGACAAGCCCCCCGGCGGGGGGATCGCGGTCGGTGGGGGTTATGTGTACGTCGCGGACTCCCTCAACAACCGCATCCAGCGCTTCGACCTCGACGGCTCCCACCCTCTCCTCTGGGCGGGACCCGGAGCCGCGCCCGGGCAGGTCTCCTCGCCCCGCGGCCTCGCCGTCGCGGGGGGCGTCGTGTATGTCGCCGACGAGGGCAACCACCGCGTCCAGGCCTTTGCGCTCAATGGTCGGTCCCTCTACGCCGAGGGCACCTTCGGCAAAGGGCCCGGGCAGTTCGTCAACCCCTTCGGCGTCGCCGTCCACTCCGGGCGGGTGTACGTGGTGGACGACAACAACAACCGCATCGCCCTCCTCACCCCCCAGCTGCGCTACCTCGAAGCGTGGAACGGCGCCGGCACCCCTTACGAACTCTCCTACATCCGCGCCGCCGCGATCGGCCCCGCCGGGCGCCTCTACGTCGCCGACACCGGGCACGAACGGATCGTCGTGTTCGACCCCACCGGGCGACCCCTGCGCGCCTTCGGCACCCCCGGGATCACCCCCGGGCAGCTCATCGCCCCCCTCGCCGTCGCCGCCGGTCCCGCGGGGAACGCGCTCGTCGCCGAGACCTACGGCTCCCGCAGCCCCATCTACCTCTTCGACCCCGCCCTCCGCTACACCGCCCAGTGGCAGCGCGGCGGGGGCGCGATCATCGGCACCCACTGGTTCGGCCCCACCGCCGCCACGATCGCCCCCGACGGCTCCGTCTGGGTCACCGACCCCCGCAACGACATCGTCCGCCACCTCAGCGCCGGTGGGGAATTCCTCGGGGCCCTGGGGGAGGCGAACCTGCTCGAACCCAACGGTGTCGCCGTTCGGGCGGGGGCCGCCGGCGAAGTGGTGTACGTCGCCGACACCGGCCACGGGCGCATCGCGAGCTTCGCCCCCGACGGACGCGCGCTGGGGACCCTTGGGGCCGGCGTGCTCGAGCGCCCGCTCGCGCTCGCGCTCGCCCCCGGTGGAGACCTCTACGTCGCCGACGCCGGGGATGACCGCGTGGTGGAGCTCAGCCCCACCGGCGCTCGTCTCGACGCGTGGGGTGGGGCGGGCTCCGCGCTCGGGCGCTTCGACGAACCCGCCGGGGTCGCCGTGGACTCCGCCGCGCACGTGTTCCTCGCCGACCGCCGCAACGACCGCATCGAGGAGTTCACCGCCCACGGGCGCCCCCTCGCCGCCTGGGGGAGCCCCGGGGGCGGCCCCGGCGAGCTCAGCCTCCCCACCGGCCTGGCCGTCGACTGCCACGGGGACCTCCTCGTGGCCGATACCGAGAACAACCGCGTCCAAGTCTTCGCTCACGTCGCCACCCCCGCGCCCTGTCGGCCTTCCGTGCAGCTCGGCGCATAGCCGTCAAGCTGGGGCGCCCACCTGCCGATAGCTCGGTGTGTCCCCGTTTCGACCCGACGGCCTCGATGGTCTGGGCGCGGGCGAGCTAGCTCTCTCCGTCCTGCGCACACTCCCCGCGGCCTCCCTGCTCGTATTCGACCACGAGCTCCGCTACGTAATCGCCGGCGGCTACGGCCTGCAGCGCGAGGGGCTCGCCGCCAAGCGGCTCGAGGGCCGGCTCGCCGCCGAGGTCCTCGCGGGGGAGCGCTGGGACACCTACGAGCCCCTCTACCGCTCCGCGCTGAACGGCGAGACCCGCGCCCTCGAGATCTGGTCCGCCGACGACACCCGCTGCTTTCAGGTCGAGGTCGCGCCCCTGCGCTCGCCCGCCGGAGAGATCGCCGGGGGGGTCGCGATCTCCCGCGACATCACCCCCCGCAAGCACGCCGAGGAGTCCCGCCGCCACGCCCAGGAGCGCTTCGAGCTCGTCTTCGAGGAGGCCCCCATCGGGATGGCCCTCCTCACCCCCGAGGGCCGCTGGGTACGCGTCAACCATGCCCTCCTCGCAATCACCGGGTACTCCAAGGAGGAGCTCCTCGCGAAGACCCTCGAGGAGATCACCCACCCCGACGAAATCTCCGGCGACCTCGAGTACATCCGCCGGCTCCTCGCCGGTGAGATCCGCCACTACGAGATGGAGCGCCGCTACTTCCACGCCCGCGGGCACCTCATCCACACCGTGCTCTCCGTCTCCCTCGTGCGCGACAACCAGGGTCAGCCCCAGCACTTCATCGCCCACATCCAGGACATCACCGAGCGCAAGCTCATGGAGGAGCGCCTGCGCCACCTCGCCGAGCACGACTCCCTCACCGGCATCTTCAACCGTCGCCTACTCGAGCGCACGCTCGCCTCCCAGGTCGCCCGCTGCCGTCGCCACGGCGAGGACGCCGCCCTGCTCGTACTCGACCTCGATAGCTTCAAGCTCGTCAACGACACCTACGGCCACAAGGCCGGTGACGAACTCCTCAAGGCGATCGCCACCGAGCTCCAACGGCGCCTCCGCGGAACCGACATGGTCGCCCGCCTCGGGGGCGACGAGTTCGCCGTGCTGCTCCCCGGCACCGGCCCCGAGGCCGCCCCCACCGTCGCTACCACGCTCAGCGACGCCGTCGCAGCGTGCACCATCGAAGTCGACTCCACCACCGTCTCCGTCACCGCCTCCGTCGGCATCTCCGCGATCGACCGCGACTCGCTCGGCGCAGAATCCGTGCTGATGGACGCCGACCGCGCCATGTATGCCGCCAAGGGCGTCCGCGAGCGCTCCGAGCGCTGGCGCGGGTGAGCCGCCACGACGGCCCCCGCGTGGGTGCCCGACGGCCCGTCGTGCGAGTGCTCGACGGCTCCTCGCGCCCCTACCGCGGGTCAACCGCTGCGGAGCGCCCTCACGATCACGCCGGGGTGGCGGCCCACCTTCAGTCCCAGCTGCAGCGCGAATAGCGTGAGCGCCAGCCAGGGACGCAGGTGTGGCCGGATCCGTCGTATCCGCCCGTCCTGCGCCAGCTCGAGCACCATCGCGTCGGTCATCTTCAGCGGCCCCACGTAGGTCTCGCCCACGACCACCCGCGTGGCGCCCTCGCCGAGCTCCGTTTCCCAGCGCAGGCCCCGCAGGTCACCGTAGACCGCGGTGAGCAGAATCCGCACGTCCTCCACGCTGCGGAACACCATCCGCCCCGAGATCGGCGAAACCAGCTCGATATCCGGGGCGAGGGTCGCCATCATCCCGTCGATGTCGTTGGCCTCCGACGCTGCCCGATAGCGTGCCACCGCGTCGTCCATCGGCATATCTTCTCAGAGTTCGCCAAGGATTCCCGCCCTCGCTGCAGGTTGCGCCCGCGGCGTCCGATCACGCTCGAAGCCGCCGGCGACAGCCGTGACACCGGTCAGCTCGCTACAGGTTGCGCCCGCGGCGTCCGATCACGCTCGAAGCCGCCGGCGACAGCCGTGACACCGGTCAGCTCGCTACAGGTTGCGCCCGCGGCGGCCCGATCGTGCTTGCCGCCGGCGACTCACTGCAGCTTGCGCCCGTTGCTGTTGACGTACTGCGCGGGGTCCCAACCCTCGAGGAACGCGCGCGCGGCCTCTTTGCCGGAGTCGAGCAGCCACTGCTTCTGCGCCGGGGAGAGGTTGAAGTCCGTTGTCCCGATGTCACCTGCTGAGATCGCGCACGTCCGCACGTACGTGGAGTGGGACACCCAGTACGTGTCCCACGCGTCGGTCGCGGTGTGGAAGATGTCGACGCCCATCTGCACCGGCCAGCCGAACGCGCGAGTGATTTTTTCAAGGCCCCCGCCCACGCCCTTGCCGCCGAACAGCTTGAAGCCGAAGCTCGGCCTCTGCGGGTCGTGGTCGGCGACGTCGAAGATCCACACCGGGAAGTTCGAGAGCACCCCCCCGTCGACGATCGTGGAGGGCAGGCCCGTCTCGGCGTGGATCAGCTGGATCGGCTGGAAGAAGTAGGGGATCGACATGCTCATACGCGCCGCGTCTGCGACCGCGAAGCTCCGCGGGTCGATCGGATCGGCGCCCTTGCTCAGCCGGTAACTGGAGAGCGAGTCGGGCAGCACCAGCATTTCCCGCCGGGTGATGTCCGTGGCGATCAGCTTCAGCGTCCGTTTGGCGCCTTCGATGTCGCTGAACGTCTTGCCTTCGGTCTTTTCGTAGAACCAGTCACGGAAGACCTTCCCGTGCGCGAGCCCGTGGTGGAGCGCGAGGTTGACCGCGCCCCCCAGCAGCTCCCCCCGGGGCCCCAGTCCTCGAATTTGGTGAAGTCCGTTGCCACCACCAGCTCCGCGGTCTGCGCCGCGGTGTACCCACACGCTAGGTACGCCGCAACGATCGCCCCCGCGCTCGTCCCCGCCAGCTGGACCCACTCGTCCACGTAGTTTTCCGGGTGCTGCGCGCTGTCGGCGAACTCCACCAGCGCCCCCGCGAGCGCGATCCCCTTGGCGCCCCCGCCCTGGAACACCCCGTCAGCTGCGTGCCCGCTCATCGGGCATTGCCCCCAAGCCCTACCGAGCTCCAGATCCGATTATCCGAGCGTACGTCGTGGGCGCAAACGTCGTTTGTTGCATGAATCGCATTTGCCATGCTGGAACTATACCGGTCGTCGCTCGCCGTGGGTTGCCGCTCTTCGGTAGCTGGGTGAGCCGTCCGTTATGCTCGCGCCTATGAGCACAAGAATCGTCATTCTCGGAGCCGGCTTCGGTGGCCTCGAGCTCTCCACGCTGCTCTCCGAGGCACTCGGGGAGAGTGTCGAAGTGAGCGTGATCGACAAGAGCGACGCATTCGTCTTCGGGTTCTCCAAGCTCGATGTGATGTTCGGTCGCACCACCCCCGACGCGGTGCGACTCCCTTACCGCGACATCGCCAAACCCGGGGTGCGCTTCCTCCAGGAGACCGTCACCGCGATCGACCCCGAGGCGCGGCGCGTGAGCACTGACAGCGCCGTCCACGACGCCGACATCCTCGTCGTGGGTCTCGGCGCGGACTACGACCTGGACGCCACCCCCGGACTCGCGGAGCACGGCAACGAGTTCTACTCCTTCGCCGGCGCCGAACGGCTCGCCGAGATCCTCCCCACATTCTCACGCGGCCGCGCGATCGTGGGCGTCTGCGGAGCGCCCTTCAAGTGCCCCCCCGCGCCGAGCGAGACCGCGCTGCTGCTCCACGACTATCTCTCCCAACGCGGCGTGCGCGGCGACTGCGAGATCGCCTTCGTGATCCCCCTCCCAAGCCCTGTGCCCCCCTCGCCGGAAACCTCCGCCGCGTTGATCGCCGCCTTCGCGGAGCGCAACATCGAGTTCATTCCCGGCCGGCGCGTGAGCTCGCTCGACGGGGCCCGCGGGGTGGTGGTGCTCGACGACGGTAGCGAGCTGCCCTACGACCTCTTCCTCGGGGTCCCCAAACACTGCGCCCCCGAGGTCGTCGTCGCGAGCGGGATGGTCGAGGACACCTACGTACCCGTCGACTCGAGGACGCTCGCCACGCGCTTCCCGGGCGTCTACGCGATCGGCGACGTCGCGGCCACCGGGGTGCCAAAAGCGGGGGTCTTCGCCGAGGGCCCCGCGCGTGTCGTCGCCGCTTCGATCATCGCCGATCTGCAAGGTGGCGAGCAGCCCGCGGGCTACGACGGGCGCGGATCCTGCTACATCGAGTTCGGCGCCGGTCTCGTCGGGCGCGTCGACGTCGACTTCCTGTCCGGGCCCAAGCCCACCGGCACTTTCCAGGAGCCCTCCAGCGCCCTCGTGGCCGAGAAGCAGCACTTCGGGTCCAGCCGCCGCGCTCGCTGGTTTGGCTACTGATGCAGTAATGATGTCCGCGAGCTCAAGGGGCAGGGCCAGGGCTCGCTCACGACGACTGGGATCGTTGCAGAGCTCCCCGAGCTCGCCGAGCAAATCACCGGGCGCCTTCCTGGTCGATCCCGTCTCCACGCCCTCACTGACGTCGTGATCGTCGACGTCCACTCCCACCTTCCGCTCGCCCTGCTCGCGCCCGGGGTGGCCATCGACATCGGGCCCGTCCTGGAGCGTAAGGCCAGCGAAGGCATCGACCATACGGTCGTCTCCCAGGTGATCGTGCAGTTGCCGCCGGGCGCGCCACCAGTGCTCGAGCGGGTGAAGCGCTGGAACGAGATCGCCCTCGGCTTCCAGGCTGAACATCCCGACCGGATGAGCGTCATCGCGGGCGTCGATCCGCTCGGGGGCGAGCCGATGCTAGACGAGGCCCGCGATGCTGTCGCCGCGGGAGCAGTCGGTCTGAGCCTGACCGCTCCCGCAGGCGAGCGGCTGCTCGGGGATGCCGGTACGGAGGAGTTCTGGAGCCTCGCGGAGGCGCTCGCCGTTCCCGTGTTCGTGCACCCGCCCGTCGGTCCGCTTGGGTCTCTGGATCCACGGCTCTGGGGTTTCGCTGCCAGGGCTGTGTGGGTTGCGCTGAACCTGGGATCGATCGTGCTCAGTGGTGTCCTGGACCGGCATCCATCCGTGCGGATCATCGCCGGCGCCGGTGGCGGTGGCATCACAGCGCTCGCCGGACGTCTGGACGCCGCCTATGAGAGCTACAGAACGCCGGCCCCGGCCACCGCACAGGCGGATCCGGCGGGCCTCTTGGAGCAGGCTACACAGGAGACGCCGCGTGAGCGGCCGAGCGCCTACTTCGGTCGCATGTACGTCGACACGCTCCTGTACAGCCTCCCCGCACTGCAGGGAGCGCTCGAGCTATTCGGACCAGAGCACATGCTGTTCGGGACCGACTGGCCACCGGTGGAGATCCCGGCTGAGGTGTCGCTGGGGCTGATCGGGCAGCTGGGTGTCACAGAGGACTCACGGGACGGCATCCTCGGCGAGAACGCTGCTGGTTTGTTCGCCCTGTCCTCCGTGTCCTGAGGAGCGGTGGGACCGCTGGCTCAGCTACGCGCGGAGGGCGGCTTGGCTACGCCGTGTCCGGACTGGTTGGCGTTCGTGACCGTCTCTTGCAGACGGCGATGGCCGGAGGTGCCATCGCGTGGAACCAGCTCGAGCCCCACCCCAGGATTGATGTTCCACTCGTACGGGACCCAATCGGGCGGATAGACGTTGTAGCCCTCGGTGTAGAGCTCGATCGTCAAGCCGCCGGGCTCACGCACATAGAAGTACAGGTTCTCGCCGACGCTGTGCTTCGCGGGTCCCTGGTCGATCGGCACGCCGGCTTGGGTGAACACCTCGGCCGCGCGGAGAACCTCATCCCGTGTGTCCAGCCAGAACGCGAGATGCTTGATGCCGCCGGGCGCGCCGTTGTGGTCGACGATGTAACCAAGGTTGTGTCCGAGCCTCATGCTCGAGAGCAGGCACATGAACTGCTTGGACTCCGGCGCGGGGCCGAACACTCCCTCTCGGTACTTGAACGCAAGATGCTTTTCGAAGAAGCTGCGATCGGCCGCTGGGTCTGGGCTCGCCAGGCTCACGTGATCGAGCTTCCTCGTCCCCGCTCCGCGGGGGTTGAACCGCTGCGGTCGATCCGGTGAGGGCGATCTGAGCTCCTCGGGCGGGCTGTAGCGGTGAGCCTCCCAGAGGATCTCGTGCCGATGGCCCCCCGGAGCTCGAAAGCTGAAAGCGGGACCGTGACTCGCATCCCCGTCGTTCCAGCCTTCCCCAACGCCGAGATCGGTTAGCCGCCCGGTGAGCGCCTCGAGCTCCGCCGGACCGTCGGTGCGCCAGCCGATGTGCGCGACCCCCGCACCCGGTCCCTCGGTCAGCTTGATGCTGCTGTGCAACCACTCGCCCCAGCCTCGAAGGTAGACCGACTGCTCCTCCCGATCCACTTCGTCGAGGCCGAGAATCTCGGTGAAGAAGCGCAGCGACTCCGCGGGCTTGTCCGTCGTGATCTCCACATGGGAGAGCTGTGAGATCAATGTTTCAGCCATGATCGACCCCCTCCTAGCGAACGCGGTCGGAAGCCTCGATCTGTGGGGCACGACAGTTCTCGTGCCGTCGCAGAAGGAGCCCCGGAGAGGCCAATGATAAACCCCCAAAACTCCTCCCGGCCCGATACTCTTGCATTGCTTCCTGGCGACGTGGCGGAGTGGCTACGCAGCGGCCTGCAAAGCCGTCTACACCGGTTCGATTCCGGTCGTCGCCTCTTCTCTTTCCCAAAACTCTCCCAGAGCGGGTCCCCAGTCTGGCTAAGAAAAGGGCGAGCCATGCGGCCTGCCCTCTCGCTGAGAGCCCGTCTCGATACCTCGGGCAGCGCGGCGCAACGGGATACGTTCGCCGATCCGCTCGGCGGAGTGCGCACATCCGGGTGCCGCGGTCGCCCCACAGCTCCGTGAGCTTGTGGCTACCATCGTATTTCCATCCTCCTGGGCAGAGAGATATGCGTCCGTGCATCCGGGGATGGGCAATTTTGTTGATCCTCACCCACGCGAGGGAACCCACTCCCTTGGGCACAGCACCGCAACTTATCGGGCGCTTCGCTTCCAGTTATCAACCATTTTGCCTTCCGTTAGGGGCTTTTTGCGCCGGCGTTAGCGCCCCCACAGCGAGTAGGCGCACGATGGTCGCATCCCCGAAACGAACCTGGAGGTAAGCCGTGAAACGTCTACTAGCACCCATGTTGCTTGCGGCGCTCGTTGGAGCGACCACCGCAGGCGTGGCAGCACTCCTGCTGGGGGCCGCCAGCGGACGCACGGTGCCCGCAGGCGATACAGCTGCCGCCTCTTCGAGTCAGAGCGATTCATCGGCGGGGGTCCGTCGCGAGGTTGCATCCACGGCTCTCACAGCAACCCAGATCTACCAGCGTGACTCCAGTGGGGTCGTATCGATCAAGGCGGTCACATCGGAAGGTGAGGACAGTGGAACGGGGATCGTGCTGAACGGAAAAGGGCTGATCCTCACCAACAATCACGTGATCGCGGGCGCAGACAGCATCACGATCAGCCCTGGGGGGTCCCCGAGCGTGACACGCGCGGCGTCACTAGTAGGTGCGGAAGCCAACAGCGACCTGGCGCTGATCCACGTAGATCCCTCAGGGCTTGGCCTCAAGCCGCTGAGCCTGGTGAGCTCGAACTCCGCCCAGGTAGGCAACGCGGTGTACGCGATCGGGAACCCGTATGGGCTCAACGAGACGCTCACCCGTGGCATCGTGTCGGCGCTCGATCGCGAAATATCGGCCCCCGACGGCGCGAAGATCACCGGCGTGATACAGACCGATGCGGCGCTCAACCCCGGCAACTCCGGCGGGCCCCTGTTGAACGAACAGGGGGACGTGATCGGTGTCAACTCCCAGATTGCCAGCGACGCGGCAAGTGTCGCAGGGTCCCAGCCCGGAAGTACCGGAGTGGGCTTCGCGATCTCCTCAGATACCGTGGCTCAAGTAGTGAAGCGCATCGAGGCCGGTGAAGGCGCCTCCTCAGCCTCGGCGAGCCACGGTACCACCCAGCCCGAAGAAGGTTCCTACGGAGCGCAGTCGCCGTACGGTGGCAGCTCCCCGTATGGCTCGCGGGGCACTGACGGGGGAGTCGAAGCCGAAGCCGAAGCTGGTGGCTTGGAAGCTGAAGTGGGCGGCGAAGAAGCGGGCTCGGTCGCTGGCAGCGCTGGAGTCCCCGGCGGAGTCGGCTCCAGCGGCTCGGAATCGACTGGCTCTGGAAGCGCCGGTCAGGAAGTGGTTGTGCCCTGACCACGTGTGGGCCCCGGGTTCTCGCGGACTGATCCTCCAAGCGAGCACCGTGCACCCCCGGGGCGACTCAGAACGCCCCGGGGTGCGTAGGAGCATCCGGCTCTCGCGCGTTGATAGGCTGGGAAATCGATCCCAGGGCGATTAGCTCAGCTGGGAGAGCGCCGCCTCGACAAGGCGGAGGTCACTGGTTCGAGCCCAGTATCGCCCATCGTCGGATTTGGCTCTAGGGCAAGGATGAGCCAGCATAGAAGGGCTGGCTTGGTAGCAATTTGGTAGCAATCTCCCGGGGCGTAGGATGTGCCGATGAAGCTGCACGAAGCCATAGACGCCGACTGTGGCTCATGTGTTGGGACAGTCGTCTGATGCGGTCGGCGTCTTGTCCGTCGTCGCCGAGTTGGTCGCGGGCGATGTACCAGTCGGTGCCGTGGCGGGCGCGTGTGGCCTCGACGTAGGCGGTCTCTTTGCTGGTTTGCAAGCCGCCGGTGACAACGATGGAGCGCTCGACGGTCGCGCCTTGCTGGCGGTAGACGTGTTGGGCGTATGCCAGTCGTAGCGAGTCGAGGTGTTCGCTGGCGAGCTGAACTCGTCGCCCTGATCCGTCGAGCGTGATCGTCACGCCGTGTTCGTGGACGTGGGTGACTTGGCCGCGTGTGCCGTTCTCGACTCGGGGCTGTCCGTGTGGCCGGTGCTGGGCGTTGAACGCGATGAGGTCGCCGTCGCGCAGGCCGTAGTGGACGTT
Organism: uncultured Solirubrobacterales bacterium; assembly: GCA_963747875.1. Lineage (GTDB taxonomy): Bacteria > Actinomycetota > Thermoleophilia > Solirubrobacterales > Solirubrobacteraceae > Palsa-744. The sequence continues at coordinate 913,593 of CAVVGU010000001.1, read as the reverse complement.
GGGGAGGGCGATCTCTTGGTGGCCGAGTTCGCCGCGTTCGGCTCGTAGATGTTGCACGCGGGCGTTGAGGCGGTCGATCTCCTGATTGGAGGTGTCCGCGATCAGCGCCACCGAACGGATGTCATCGTGTTCGCTGGTGAGCTGCCCCCATGCTTGGACGGCGTTCTCGGCTGCTTGGTCGCGGGTGTCCGCGAGGTGCAGCCGTCCAAGGGAGTGGTAGTGCGCCATCGCGCGCTCGGGTTCGCCAGCGCGTAGCGCTCTCCAGGCTTTCTGCTCGCCGGCGTCGCTGGTGCGGTGGATGTCCGCGAGTTCGGCGGTCGGTGCGTGGCCGGTGAGCATGTCGAACATGCCTCCAGGGCCGATCGAGGGGAGCTGCTTGCTGTCACCGGCCGCGATCAGCTTCGCCCCTGAGCGCTCGACAAGCTCGGTCAACGCATCGAGCCGAGCGTGGTCGACCATCCCGGCCTCGTCCAAGACGATCGTCGTGTCCCTGCCGATCTCGACTATCCCCGTGTTTGCGCGGGCGACGAGCGCGTCGAGGGTGAGCGTATGTCCGGTCAAGGCTGGGCTGTCAGCGCCGAGACGCTCGGCAGTAGACCCGGACACGGCGACGCCGATCGTACGGTGGCCTGCGTGCTGCTCAGCGCGAGCAGCAGCGTCGATCACAACGCCCTTCCCGGTCCCGGCAGGGCCAATCAGTACGGCAAGGCGCTCTGATCCGGTGAGCACCTCCAGAGCGGTGCTTTGCTCGGCGCTCAAGGGTGCGCCAATGCGCTCGGCGACCTCGCGTGTCGCGGCGGCGCGTGTTCGCTCACCGATGTCTCGGTTGGTTGGCTCGGCGAGCAGCTCTGCGCGGTGTTCGATCGCCTGCTCCTGAGCGCGCACGGCAAGCGTGGTCATTCGCCCGCCCCCCAAGGTGAGGACTCGTCGGTCGCGGACCATCTCCCTCGCCACGGTGAGCGCCTGCTCGGGCGGCATCTCTCCTGCTGATTGCTCTAGCGCGACGGCGTGCAGGTCGCGTGCGTGGAACATGGCGTGCTGCTCTGTGAGCCGCGCCTCGATGCGGTCCTGGATCGGCTGCTCAACATTTGGCCCCTCGGGCGCCCCGATCAGTCGCACGGCCTCGTCTGGGCCGAAGTCGTGACGACGGGCCGTCTCGCTCCACACACGTTGCAGGTCCGCGCGTGTGGTCAGCTCCTTCGCCCGGCGGTTCTCGAGCGCGAGGTTGCGCAGCTCCCCGCGTTCCGGTGCACGGCCGTAGCGGGCACGAAACCGCTCGGCCGCCCTGGCGACCTCACGCGAGCGACCAGAGAACTCCTCGATCAGATCGCGTGGCACGCCCGCGATCTCGAAATAGCGGCCATCCTTGCCGGTGCCCCGCTCGATCTCGTAGCCCTCGCCGGCCAGCTCCTCAGCGAGGGCGGAGCGGTAGAACGCGCCCAGCTCGCGAGCTGACCGGAAGATCGGCCGCGATGCGATCGCGACGATCCGCTCGTCCTCTCTTACCGCGCCACTGATGACGACGTGACTATGCAGCTGTGGGTCGGGCGCCCGCGCCCCGCTGACGCCTCGCGCGGTGGTGTGCCAGTACTCGGCGGCGATCACGTCCTTGGCGTGCTCCTCGACTACCTGGCCGTCATAGCGGCGACGCACGACCGGCACCTGCTCGCGTAGATACTGCACGGTGCTCTCGACGGCTCTGGCGTGCGCGGCCTCGATCTGCTCGCGCTGCCACGGATCACCGAGCGCCCAAACCGTCGAGACTGACTTCGGGGCGCTGAACGTCCCATCGATCCCGCCACCCCTACCGCCGCCCGCGCCCTCTGGACGCAGCCACCTACCCGTGCCTGGATGGCGCCCATCCATCAAAGCGATGAAGTCCGCGCCCTCGACCGGCTCGCCGGCCCGCACCCCCAGCCGATCCAGCGTCTCCGGGTCCGCGAGCCAACGGCCAGGGGCCTGCGTCATCTCCCCGTCCGGGGTCAGGTAGTAGTCGCCTCGCTCGGGCGCGACGGTCTTGCCCTCCAAGTAGCGCGCGTAGCCGCCACCACCCGACGCAGGGATGCTCGATGCCGTCATCACATAAGTGATGACCCTGGGCGGCCCAAAGCGGCCATATCGAGCAAGCAGCACGCTTCTATGAAGTCATGGCGGCGTCCGTGGCAGGCGACGGGAGACAAATCCAACGTAGGGCACCCAGCTGGGGCCAGCCGTTTTAATCGAGTCATCCCGCCGTCTGCCACACCCTCAACGGGGCACCGGACGCCACTACATCGCCACCGCTTCGCGGCGGCGAGCCCGCAACCACAGGGCCCCAAACAGGCCCAAAAGAAACTACATGGCCGCTTTTCGCGGCTCGGGGTCGTTAACCGTGATGGCAGCCACAAAGCCACCACAAGACGCGCCCGCGTCAGCAGCTGCGCCTCTCTCGCCCCTCCTTGATGCGACGGAGGCTGGGCGGTTGCTGTCGGTACCCGCGTCGTGGGTGCTCGCTGAGGCACGAGCGAACCGGATTCCGCATGTGCGGCTCGGTCGCTATGTGCGGTTCAACGCGGACGATCTGGAGGAATGGTGGCGAGCGCGGATGCGGGGGCCGTGGCGTACACGAGGTGGAGCCTCGCGTACAGCGCGCTCGCTGCTTGTCGATCGACAGGCAGAGCAAGGGAGGCGTCCTGACTAACGAGACGACTATCGCGTTGAAGCAGCCGCAGCGACCGCTACCTTGGGCGGCCGATGGTGGTGCGCGATCAGGGAGACGATGAGTGATGGCGACAGCTAGGAAGATGCCCCGACGGCCTTACGGCGCTGGCTCGCTCTACGCGCGTGGGGGCGTCTGGTATGCGCATTGGCGTGCGGACGGTGGCCGGCAGGTCAAGCGTCGTGTTGGCCCGATGCGCGTCGAGGGCTCGCGTGATGGCCTGACACGCAGCCAGGCCGAGGCAGAGCTGCGACGCCTGATCGCGGAGACGAAGCCCGCCCGGATGACGACTGGCGATGCGCTGACGATGGCCGAGCTGGGACGCCGTTACCTCGCGAACCTGGAGCGTCAGAGCCGCAAGAAGGCGACGACGACGGCTGTGGAGTCGATCCTGCGCGTTTGGCTTGAGCCGTTCTTTGCGGAGCGGGATCTACGCCGGATCACGGCCCAGGACGTTCAGGATTTGATGACGATGATGGAGAAGGGCGAGAGGCCCGGACCGAAGGCGAAGGGGGATCGTCGCTATGGACGTCCTGTCGGCGCAAAGTCGGTCCGCAACTACATCGGCTACCTCTCGGCGCTGCTCGGTTTCGCCGAGCGCAAGGGATGGCTACCCGTGAACGTCGCCCGGCATATCGAGCTGCCCGGCAAGCCCGAGAGCGCCGAGATCAGGTTCCTTGAGCCGCTTGAGGTGCGAGCGCTCGCTGACGCCGCAGTCGATGGGCCTTACCACGAGATCGATCATGCGATGTATCTCACGGCCGCGATGACCGGTCTGCGGCAGGGTGAGCTGGTGGCACTCCGATGGCGTGACGTGGACTGGACCGCCGGTCGGATCAGGGTCCGCCAGAACTACGTGCTGGGCGAGTTCGGCACTCCGAAGTCCCGTCGCTCGACGCGCAGCGTTCCAATGGCAGACGAGGTCGCAGGAGAGCTTGACCGGCTCAGCCGCGGAGCGGGGGAGAGCAGCGGCGATGCGCTCGTCTTCGCGGATCCCCACACGGCCGGGCCGCTCGACAAGGCGGCGATCCTGCGGCGCTTCCGCCGGGCGCTCAAGGCTGCGCAGCTTGAGCAGTCGCACTTCCACGATCTGCGCCACACGTTCGGTACGGCGATGGCTGGCACTGGCGTTCCCATGCGGACCTTGCAGGAGTGGATGGGGCATCGGGACATCGAGACGACGCAGCGCTACGCGGATTACTCGCCGAGCGCGCACGAGTCGGCATTTGTGGAGGCGGCTTTTGGGTCGGGTGGCAGCAGCCGACCGCTTGCCTCGCAGACGACGTGACGGCGCTCAAAGATGCCTAAGGATCGGACTCGACGCCGCTTCTTGGCGTCCGATGTGCAGCTTGTGGTAGAGCGTTCGAGCGAGCACCCCATCGAGTACGCGATTGTGCTCCTTGTATTGCGGGACGGTCGCTGGCGCACGGTGCGCACGTTCGACAACGCCCACGATCCGAGCGAGCACCACGAGCACGTGTACGTCGGCCTGGAGAAGCAGCCTCCCATCGTCACGTATGGCCCGGTGAACGACGCGATGTACGCGGCCGAACTCAAGCTGCTACGCGAGTGGCGCGATATCGTTCACGGCTGGGAGTACCTGCAATGAGCGAGATCACCGACAAGACTGATGAGCTGTTCATGGTGGCGTCGCGTAGCGACGACGATCTCGGCTACCCGGTGGATGTTGCGTTCGTTCCCAGCGATGAGGAGTGGACCGACGACGTTCTGTGGCGCAACCTGATCGAAGGGCAGGCGACCGTCCTTGTCGGCGAGGACACCGAGCTGCTGCTGGTACCGCTGCGACGCGGCGTGATCGACCGGCTCACGGGCCGTGTGCCCGTCAGCGTCGCGCCCCGAACGCATGGGCACGCCTCGTCCTACGCGACGTTGAGTCGTCTTGGGCGTCACCCGGTGCGCCAAATGCGTGCCCTCGCGCACGCCTGACCCTGGCGCGCACGGACACGAGAGCGTTCGCAACCGCGTGCGCGTGGAGCTGTCGCGCCCTCGATTGCTCGCTCGGTGAGACGCCACGGCGGTCCGACGTTATCTTCGTGCTAGCTGTCGCCGTTGAGTCGGGCGATCAGTTCGAGCATTGCGTCAAGCGCGGCCTCTAGCGGCTTGGTGTCGCGTTTGACCTGAGTTAGGAGCAGGCCGCCCTGTAGGGCGGCTAGGAGCGCGAGGGCGAGGGTGTCGGGGTCGGTGTCGGGCGCGAGCTCGCCTCGTGCTTGCATCTCTCGTAGACCGCTCTGGATCTCGGCTTCCCAACGTTTGAAGCCCTCGGCGACGTGGGCTCTTGCGTCGGGATCGGTCTCGGCTAGCTGGCCTCCGAGAGAGCCGATTGGGCAGCCGCCGCTGCAGTCGTGCTCGCGCTGGCCCGCGATCACGAAGTCGCGCCAAGCTCGGAGGCCATCCAGCGTGCTGAAATCGAACATCTCCTGCCCGCCGACCATTGTGTCGATCTGGTGGTCGACCACGGCCCAGACCAGAGCCGTCTTGTCCTCGAAGTAGTGGTAGAGCTGCGAGCTCGAGACGTCCGCCGCCGCGCGTACGTCCTCGATCGTCGTGTGGGCGACGCCTTGCCGGAAGATCAACCCGGCCGCCGCGTCGACGATGCGCTGACGGGTCTCCTGGCCCTTGCGCGTCAACGGGCGAGAGGAGGAGCTAGTTGTGCTCATAGTGGAGATTCTACCAACAGAATGGAGTGAGCTATCCATTCTGTGTTAGAGTGGAACGCGCGCTCCATTTACGGGTCGCGACAACCACTCAAAGGGAGAACGCGATACATGCCACTTCAAGGCAAGACCGCCCTTATCACCGGCGGCACCTCCGGGATGGGTTCCGCCACCGCACTGTCGATGGCCGAAAAGGGCGCGTCGGTGATCATCACCGGCCGCGATGAGACCCGCGGCGCGAGCACCGTGGAGAAGATCCGGGCGGGTGGGCACGATGCGCAGTTCATCGCCGCTGATTTCTCTGAGATGTCCGAGGTGCGGCGCGTCGCCGACGCAGCGGGCGAGATCGATGTTCTGGTCAACTGCGCCGGCTTTGCCGCTCGCGGGCCGACGGCTGACACCGACGAGGCGGCGTTCGACGGGCTGTTCCAGATCAACGTCAAGGCGCCGTTCTTCCTCGTCGCCGCGCTCGCCCCGAAGATCGTGACCCGCGGCGGCGGATCGATCATCAACGTCTCAACGATGGTCGCGAGCTACGGCCAGCCAGGCTTGGGTGCCTACGGCGCCTCGCGTGCGGCGATCGAGCTGCTCACCAAGGCTTGGGCTGCCGAATTCGGGCCGCAGAACGTGCGCGTCAACGCGGTCGCTCCCGGTCCGACGTTGACGCCGGCGGTGGAGCCGATGTTGGAGTTGGCCAAGGAGTTTGCCAAGACGATTCCGCTCCGCCGCGTCGCTGAAGTGCACGAGCTATCCGATGTCATCACGTTCCTTGCGACCCCGTCGGCTGGCTACATCAACGGCGCAATCATCCACGTCGACGGCGGCCGCACTGCGGTCTGAGAGGGCAGGAGATGACTCAAATGCAAACCACCGCAGGAAAGACAATCCTCATCACGGGCGCCAATACCGGCCTCGGTAAGGAGACGGCGAGGCAGCTGGCGCTGCACGATGATTTCGAGCGGATCTACCTCGGCTGCCGCAATCCGGAGAAGGCGGAGCGCGCAAAGGAGGACCTGGAGAAGGTCAGCGGGCGCAAGATCTTCGAGGTAGTGATCCTCGACCTGGAAGACCTTGCGTCGGTACGTGCTGCGGTGGCCGCGATCGCCGCTCCCTTGAACGCGCTCGCAATGATCGCCGGCGGCATCGGCGGCCGCACGCCAGCATCGTTGACAGAAGACGGGGTGACTGAGCTATTCGCCCAGAACCTGCTCGGTCACGTGGCTCTGCTCGAGAATCTGCTGGCAGCCGGGCTGCTCACGGACGTCGCGGTCCTCGCAGGCAGCGAGGGGGCGCGCGGAATCCCCAAGCTGCGGATCGCTCGACCAAGGTTCACCGATCACAGCTCACAGGAGTTCGCGTCGGTGATCGACGGCTCGTTCTTCGAGGGCGGCAAGTTCGACATGATGCTCTCCTACAGCCAGATCAAGTACCTCGGCGCGCTGTGGATGAGCGCGATGGCCCGCATGCACCCCGAGCTCAGGTTCATCACGATGTCGCCGGGAAACACCGCGGGAACCGACGTGCTGCGCGACCAGCCCGCGCCCGTGCGGATCATCGCCAGCCGGATCGTGCTCCCATACGTCCTGCCTGCCCTTCGCATCGGGCACAAGCTGGACGTCGGGGCCGAGCGATTCGTCAAAGCCCTCACGGACGAGTCACTGCAGAGCGGCGTCTTCTACGCAAGCGCCGCCAAGACGATCACCGGACCGGTCATCGACCAGGCCGAGATCGTTCCCGACTTCCGCGACCCTGAGATCCAAGACCACGCATACGAGGCGATCCAGCGGTTCGTACCGAGGCCCGCCGCGACTTGACGCTGTGCGCGCCGGCCGAGTAACACCAAACCAGAATCAAGACCCGCCGACCGCAACGTAGCCGTCCTGAGATTCGCCCAATTGCAGGGCCGCGGCGCTTGCTTCCCTTGACGAGAGGTAGCCGCCGTCGGCGCTGATGGCGTCGCTGCTTGAGGACGAACAGGAGGCGTGCGAGCGAGCCTTACCAGCGCCGCGAACGGCGCGGACTTGGTAGCAATTTTGGTAGCAATTTGAGCGAACCTGAGCTGATCTGAGAGCACCGTAGGCCAATAAAACCGGGCTATATGGCCTTACCTGGGCGCCAGAGGCGAGTTCGAGCCCAGTATCGCCCATCGAAGAAACCCGCTGGAAGTGGCGGGTTTCTTCGTGCTCGCAGCGCCGCGGGGGGAGGGGCTTCGGTAGGGCCGCGTCCTCCTCGCGTCCTCCATCGATGATGAGCGACTACCCGCCTCCCTTCGTGCGCCGGGCTCCGATAGGCGTTCTGTCCGTTGGCCCCGCGATGATCAGCCTCTTGTTGGCCTGCCTATCGGAATCCCAATGGCGTTCGACGTGACCGTTGTTCTCACGTCTGCCGTGACCGGCATGGCCGGCTACAGCGGTGCGCGTCTCCAAGGCCGGGTGGCACTCGCGCAGAGCCGTGCCCAGACGGAACAAGCTACGGCAGACCGGGACCTGACTGCTCTAGAGAAGCGGAAGGTCGCGTACCACGATCTGCTCGACGCCATCCGCCAACTCCAACTGTTGGTCTACGGTAGCTCGACTCTCTCGGCATCCGATTTTGCGGAGTGGAATAGCGGCTACCAGCACCTGCTTAACGGTGTGGGGCTGTTGGGCGTCGAGTCGGTGCGTGATGCGGCTCGTCGGTTTGACGAGGTTCTACGCACCCTTGCCGATCTGGTTCCTGAGTGTCCTGGCTCATTTCGAGCTGGGATGCAGGCTGGCTACGGCTTGATCGAGGGCGACATTACAACGCGCTTTCGGGAGTTGATGGACGCAATGAGTGCCGATGTCGCGCCTGCGGAGCCACCTCCATCTATGCGGCCAGAGGGCTGGAGGAGACTCGCGGGCAAGGTCCGGCGCACCAAGGCGAAGAGCGCATAATCGGAGGGAGCCGAAGCCATGAATCCAATATTCAAGGCGGGCCTATTCGCCCTGGGCTCGGATGATTCAGTTGAAGGGGTTGTATCCGATGAGCAGCGCGGCAGTAAAGCGCGATGGAGTAGCAACGTTTTTCCTATCAAAGTTCCTCGGCTGTGAACTAAGCGGCGACGCTCAAGCGGTAACTAGGGCATTCTTCATGGCAACTCTCGCTTGGATCAACGACCGGATTAATGATCCTGATAGCCAGGCCAAGTATTTTCTTGCACTCATCACTGAGATGAATGCCGAAGACCGTGACATTGACCCTGGTGACTTTGCGCGTCGGAACCTCGACCCAGAAGACTGCAACGGATTCCTCCAATATCTGGCCGCCAGTAACGTATCGGTCACTGTATTCGAGATGAATGTCAAATTGATCAAGACGCAGCTTCGGGGGATGCGGATCAATATCGAGAACAATATCGTGGTCTTGGTGCCTCCGAATCAGGCAGACATGCAACGTCTTCGTCTCGGCGCTGCTCTCGCCGAACGGCTCGCCTGCACAGGTTCTCGACTGATGGGCCGACGGGGACTTCGATGTGATCGTCAGCCCGCTGCTGCTCGCCGAGCTGGAGCGGGTTCTGTGAGTTCGAGCCCAATTATCCGTATGGGTCCGCAGCCAGTATCGGCTCCTAGATTTTCCTCACGGTCGAGAGCAGCGGTTCTGCGGCACACGCGCGCGCGGCTACTCGATGAACGAGATCCGGGTCAGTCGCAGCGGGCCCTCAATGGTCGCTACGTCCGGTTGCCCTGCGGCTGCTTCGCCCTGGAAGAAGGCGCGAGATTGTCGAATCGACGAGGCGCTCGATCGCTGGCTCGATCACGCGGCGCGGAGCGATTAGGCGAATGTTCTTCATCGAGGTCAGCGTGTCGGGCGAACCGGGTATGCACCAGAGGATTCGCGCGCCAACTCTGAGGTAGCGTGTCGAGCGTGACCTCCGATTCCCCACCCAAACGCGAGCCCATCTCGTGTTCGCGCTCGTGCGCTGTACAGGCTTCGAGGGAATCTTTCGCCCGCACCCGATTACTGAGGACGTAGGCGTGCAGGACTCCGCCTACTACAGCGCGATCGACGATGAGTGGGTGGCGGTGCGTGAGAACCTGGAGTGGCGGCTGAAGGTCGCGCGGCAGCGCTACCGGCGAGTGTCTCGATGAACGTGCCCGTCGACTTTCCGCTTGGCGAAGAGCTGGATTGGAAGCCGGTCCCACGGCCGACCTCCATCTCGCTGCGCGGCTCCCACGTCCTGGTTCGCCCGGTCAACCCCGAGAGCGACGCCGCGTCGCTGTTCGCCGTCTCCCACCCGCCCGACGGTGACCCGGCGATCTGGACCTATCTGCCCGACGGTCCCTACGAGAGCCCAGATCACCTGCGCCAGACGCTGGCGTGGGCTGAGACATCGGATGACCCGCTCTATTTCACGCTCGTGCGTCTCGCCGACGAGCGGCCTCTCGGCCTCGCCTCCTACCTGCGCATCACACCGGAGCTCGGCGTCATCGAGATTGGCCACATCTGGTTCGGCGTGCCACTGCAGCGCACAACGGCCGCCACCGAGGCGATCTACCTGCTGATGCGCCACGCGTTCGACGACCTGGGTTATCGCCGCGTCGAGTGGAAGTGCAACGCGCTCAACGCTGCCTCGCGTCGTGCCGCCGAGCGCTTCGGGTTCGCCTTCGAGGGCGTCTTCCGCAAGCACATGGTGGTCAAGGGCCGCAACCGCGACACCGCCTGGTATGCGATCACCGACGATGAGTGGCCTGCGATCCGGCGCGGGTTCGAGACGTGGCTTGCGCCGGAGAACATGGACGGCGAGGGCCGTCAGAGACGGTCGCTCGTGGAGCTGCTCGGCCAGGGACGTCGCTGATCAACGATCCAGTACGTCGCGGCGGTTCCCTGGATGGCTCTCGCGCATGGAGGGAGACGAGAAGTCGTCCATCTCCCAGGCGGTGTGTGCACCACCGCTACGGCCGCCTCGACAGCAGCGGCGAGACGTGCTGCTGGTCGGGGTTGCTTGGCGACACAACCAACGCAGTGGCAGCTGGGAGATAGTCACCGCTCATGGGCCGCCGCGGCGAGGCGTATGCCGTTTGACGAACTCGCTCTTGGCCTCGGTGTACGCCTCGCGATCATCGCAGTAGCGCTCCGCGAGTGATCGCTTCAGCGCCACGTACTCACTCGCGAGGGCGGGATCGGCACGCAGGCTGTCGCGAAAGCGCAGACGGCGTTCGAGCTCTCCTGGCTCGTCTACGAGGTGCAGATGGTGGGTGCGGTGGGCGGCCGTCGGGTAGCACAGGAATCGCCGGTGGGTGAGCGTCGCATTGAACGCCTGCGGGTATTGGTAGCCGCCGCGCTGCACCAGTGCCGCGATCGGCGTGTCGAGGTCGTCCACGAGCGCGATCATGTCGATCACCGGCTTGGCCGCCAGACCGGGGACGGCGGTGGACCCGAAGTGGTGCAACTGCACCCCGGGGGGCAGCAGTGGCGCGAGCCGCTCACGCTCGGCCTGATAGGCAGCCGGCCACGCGGGGTCGTACACGACGATCTCCACCTCGGCGTTGCGCTCACCGGCACGCGCGAGATCCTCGGCGGCGGCGGCGGCGGCGGCGGCGCTGCGGCGGTCTGCTGGTGCCATCTCGCTGCAGTCTCTCAGATCATCGCGGGGCAGGGCCGATCCGCCCTGGCTCGTAGTGCCGACGCAGGTCTGGCTTTCTTGCTTGGGTGTGGCAGTAAGATGGAGTCATTGCGAAAGCTACCGGCGCGGATGCGGTCGCCTCGCTGGGTCAGGTTTCGGGAGCGCTCCACCAGGGTTGGCGGCGAGTACTCGCGTAACATGTAGCAAGCCGATGTATGCTGGCCGCCGCCCCGCACCCCCAGCGCTTCTCGACGCGGCCGGTGTCATCCACGAGCCCACCGGTGCCGACGCGCGAATCGTCTGCCTGGTCCCGAGCATCACCGAGCTCCTTTGCTACCTCGGACTCGCAGACCAGATAGTCGGACGCACCGGATTCTGCATCCACCCGTGGGAGATCGTCCGAGCGATCCCCAAGGTCGGCGGCACCAAGGACGTCAAGCTCGACAGGGTCAGGGAGCTCGCTCCGACGCACGCGATCCTCAACATCGACGAGAACCTCCGTGAGGCCGCCGAGGAGCTCGCCGAGTTCGTTTCACGCGTCATCGTCACACAGCCCCAGACTCCACGCGACAACCTCGATCTCTACCGTCTGCTCGGCGCGATCTTCGACCGCGACGACGACGCGGAGCGGCTCTGCTCCCTCTTCGACGATGCCTACATGCGCGCATCCACAAACACCAACCCACCACGAAACGTGCTGTATCTGATCTGGCGCGAGCCCTGGATGACCGTGGCGCCGAGCACCTACATCTCCCAAACGCTCGCGCTGTTCAACTGGCATACCCAGCCGACAGCCTCGACCGAGCGCTACCCGCAAGTGGATATCGCGGCGTTCGCGGACCGGGTCGATCACGTCCTGCTGAGCAGCGAGCCATATCACTTCCAGGAGCGTCACATCGCGGAGGTCGACGCCGCAGTCGGCGGTGTCCCGGTGTCGCTGATCGATGGTGAGATGACCTCCTGGTATGGTAGCCGCGCGATTGAGGGGCTCCGCTATCTGGCCGACTACACGGCGACGGCGCGGACTTCGAGCAGCGGACAGGCGGGCACCGGCGAAGATTCGGGTAGGGACGGATGGTCGATTGACCGGATCAGCCAAGACCCGCTATTGTGACCGCGAACAACTGAATATCGCTCGTGGGCGAGGGGAAGCCGGTCGAAGTCCGGCGCTGACCCGCAACCGTAGGCCGCACCACCACTTTGGGTGCGCGGCAAGCCGGGATACCTCATCCGTGGGTTGAAGCTCTATCAATCCCGTCGTGGTCTGCGGGCGGAGCCGGATCGAGTCCCGGTCCAGTTTCCGTCCTCGTACATGTGATGTGCGGGGACTGTTTCGTTTCAGGGCTCTTTCGGACCCTCTGGCTGGCCGTCTCGGCAACACCAGGAGGTAAGGAACAATCATGTCAACTCATCAGAAGTGGCTCAAGCGAGCCGGGATGCTGGTCAGCGTGTTGGCGCTCGCGATCACGTTCGCGCTGCCTGCTGCCGCGAACGCATCCGCAGGCTCTGAAGCGGCGACCTGGCTCGGCTCGCAGCTAAAGCCGGAACCGACGAGCAATCCGGCCTACTGCGAAGAGTTCGCCGGGGGCGGGCCTTCAGTCGGGGAGACGCTCGAATGCTCGCTCGCGTTCCAGGCCGCCGGAATGACGAGCAAGACCAAAGCGACATACAAATATGCAGTCGAACACTTCAACGAATACATCGGCACCAAATCGTGTAGCGAAGGCGAAGCGATGCGCGCAGGCTCGGTCGCAAAGTTCGCCCTCGGCGCGGAGGCCGTGGAACATAATCCGCAGAACGTGGGCGGGCGTAATCTGATCGCGGACCTGAAGTGCCTACAGATTAGTTCGGGCCCCGAAGCCGGTCGGTTTGACGACAAGGGCGAGACCGAAGACTTCTCGAACACGTTCACGCAGTCACTGGCGATCATCGCCTTGAAGGCCTGCGAACATGGAGAATGCCCCGGCTCGCCGAACCTGAAAGCGTGGATCGAACCGGCCGGCAAATATCTGCGCGCGCAGCAGTGCGAAAGCACACTGGTGACGCTCAAGGGAGCCTTTCGCTCGACGCTCGGCCTTTCGCCGATTGAATGTAACGCCAAACCACCGTTTGAACCCGAAAACCAGAATGCTGTGGAAGTGGACTCGACCGGAGTGGCTGTCCAGGCGCTGCTGGCAGAAGGATCGACTGCTTCCAAAACGACGGCAACAAAAGCGCTCACTTGGTTGAAAGAAAACAGTGAACATTCGGCCGGTCCCCCGGCGACGCGGCTGTGGAAGAACTACTGCGACTTCGAAAAAGCGACCGAAATCTTTCCGAGCGTGAACAGCACCGCGCTGGCGAGCATGGCCTATGTAGAAGATGGTCTGTCGATCGCTGAACCGAAGGCGTGGCTGACGGGGATCGTCAACGGGCAGCCGACGGGCAGCAAGGGCCTGCCGGAATGCACAGCGTCCGGTCCACCCAACGTGTTTGCGACTGTTCAGGGCATCTTCGGCTTGGAGGGCGTGAGCTATCCGGGTCTGGTCGGCCTGTAGCGAGAGAGTCGTTTGCGAGGGGAGCGGGGCATTGTGCCCCGCTCCCCTGTAGTGTTCTTTAGTGCTCGCGAGTGCGGGGAACCCGGTGAGACTCCGGGGCTGACGCGCAGCGGTGTGGGTGACGAGCGGATCGCAGTTCCACTGAGCCAGATGGCTTGGGAAGGAGATTCGCGAGATTGATCCCAAGCCCGAAGACCCGGTCGTGAGCAAGCAACCGTCTCGCGAAATAGGCGGCAGGCTCACGGATCGGTCTTGGTCGTGTGTCGCCGCCCTTGGACAAGGAGCAGCAAAGATCATGACCAACCGTGTTTTGTCGACGATCCGCGGCAACATCGTCGCCTGGGTCGCTCTGTTCGTGGCGCTTGGCGGCACCAGCCTGGCGGCCAAGCAGTACGTCATCACCTCGACCAGCCAGATCAAGCCGAGCGTGATCAAGAAGCTGGAGGCCGAGATCGCGCGCGGGGACGTGCGTCGCCCCGCCGGCCCGCAGGGCGCAACCGGCGCACAAGGAGCAGTCGGCGCTCAGGGAGCATCCGGCGCTCAGGGAGCATCCGGCGCGCGAGGTACGGACGGTACGCCTGGTACGCCCGGTGAACCGGGGCCCGAAGGCAAGCAGGGCCCAGAAGGCGTCACGGGGTTGACGGCCCAAGAGCTCGAAACGCTCAAGGAAGTGCTGCCGCATATGAAGTACGTGGCCGCCGGTGTTGATGGCAAGCCGACGATCCAGTTCTCCGGCGCGAACATGCAGATCGTCTCCGGGGTGGGCAAGACGACCGAAGTCAACGGTGAGGGCAACCTCGTCCTGGGCTATGACGAATCGCCCGGTGAACAGACCGGCTCCGAGAACCTGGTGCTCGGCGGTAAACAGGCATACAGCAGCTACGGTGGCATCCTCGGCGGCGTACAGAATACGATCAAGGCCCCCTACGAGGTCGCCTTCGGCTTCGACAACCTGGTCGAAGGCGAAGGCTACAACGTAATCGGTGGCGGAGTGGAAAACACCGCCAGCGGCCTGGGAAACTCGATCGGCGGAGGCACCCTCAACACCGTCAGCGGCGCTAAGAACGCGGTCAGTGGCGGCGAAGAAAACACGGCCGAAGGAGAAGAAGGCGGGGCTGTCGTCAGCGCAGGTCGCGAGAACACGGCCAGTGCGTATGTATCCGCGGTCACCGGGGGCAAGAAGAACATGGCCAGCGCGGGGTCCTCCACGGTCACTGGAGGCGAGGAAAATACCGCCGGAGCCCCCGACGCCACGGTCAGCGGAGGCTGGAAGAACAAAGCCGAAGGACAGCTGTCCTCTGTCAGCGGCGGGCAAGAAAACACAGCCGAAGTAGGAGAGGCCTCCTCGGTCAGCGGGGGTCGACGCAACATCGCCAGTGGGGACGGAGCCGCTGTAAGCGGGGGCGATGCGAACACCGCGAGTGGACAGGAGGCTTCTGTTAGCGGGGGTGCGTCGAATATCGCCGAAGAATTGGCGGCATCGGTGAGCGGCGGTGAAGGAAATAAGGCGCTCGCGAGGTTCTCCGCGATCCTCGGCGGACATGAACAGCTGATCGACGCTACGGCTGAATGGGAAGCAAAGCTGTAAGTACGCGGCCGGGCGAGGCGTTGGGTGCTGGCCGCTTCGGTCATCACTCGGCGTCTCGCAGCCATCCCGAATCCTGTAAGGAGCGATCGACATGAGCCGGCCAACCGCCACGCCCGAGCACAAGTGGCTCGTCCTGCTGTCCGTGCCCCTGCTCGTACTCTGCATGCTGCTCCTCGCTGCGGCGCTTCCCCCAGGGGCAATTGCGGCGCTCGCGCCGAATCCCAACCCGACGTTGATCGCGCGTTGGGAACCGTGCGAACCGAACACGGGAGTGACGGTGATCGTCGATGACCAGAAGCTCAGTGAAGGCAAGATCTATGTTGGCTGCGCGCTGGGGGAGCAGGCCAATGGTGTGGAAGCGTTGGAGCACGCCGGGTTTCAGATCGAAGGCGCCGGCGGCTGGGGGTTGGGGTTCATCTGCCGCATCGATGGTGAGCCGACCGTGGCCGAACAGGACTGCAAGTCAACGCCGGGTGCGAGCGCCTACTGGACCTACTGGCATGGCGTGCCGGGTGGGCGCTGGGGCTACAGCGGCTGCGGCGCGGGGACCTGCAAACCAGCGCTTGGTTCTGTGGAAGGGTGGGGCTTCAACGCCGGCGTAGACGAACCCGCACCGCGGATCGAACCGATGGATGGCGCAGGTCCGCATGTGTTCGCATTGCCGCCCGCGCAGGGATCCTCGGTGATCCCGGCGGTGCTGGCACGCGAATGGCTGATCAAGGCGACGCTTGCGAACGTCAGCGCACTCGAAGAAGGCGCCAAAACGAAGGGTGGGGGCATCGTCGAATCAACAGTCCTTGGCCTCGAACGGCTACTGGCGCAGGCCAGAGCGCTGGCTCAGGCGGGTGTGCAGCCCGCCCAGCTGGCACCGCTCGCCGCGTTCCTTGCGCGCAGCTGTGAACAGCGCGGGCTGCTGGTACAGGGCTGTGAGCTGCGTGAGTTGGCCAGCACGAGTGCTCCGCCGGGCGAACAGCGCCCCGAACGATTCGCCGCGGCGGTGCTCGGCCTGCAGGCGCTGGGGCAGGACACAGAAAGCTTCGCGGGGATGAACCTGCGCGCCACCTTGGAAGGCATGATCGAAGAAGCAAGCGGCGAGATCGAAAGCAGCGAAGCGGCCGAAGTCCTCGCTCCGACGGTGCTGGCGCTGGCGCGCACCGGCACACTGACGACGAAGACGCTCGAGAGCGTCGATTTGCTGCTGGGCCAGCAGACCGCGACAGGCCAGTTCGGCTCCTCCGGATCTCAGACCATGACGTCCGCCGAGGTTGAAACGACCCAGGCGCTCGTTGCCGCGCGTGAACAAGGCGTGAGCGTGCTCGGGCAGACTCGCCTGGAGGCGATCGAAGCGGCTCTCCCGAAGGCCGGTGCCTACCTCGAAAGTATTCAGGAGCAAGACGGCAGCGTGCGCCAGAGCGAACACAGCGGGCCGAAGCTCGACTCGACCGCACAAGGCGCGGTCGGCCTGGCCCTGGCCGGCGATCGACATGCAGCGGAAAGGGCCGCGAAGCGGGTCTCCCAATATCAGGTGACCGCCGAATACGCCGGGCATGGCGATACCGAAGCCGGCGAACACACGCCTGCCGAAGAACTGATCGGCGCGTTCACGCCGAGCGAAGGAGCGCTCAAGGAAGCACTCACCTATGGCGAACCTGTCACTCGTCAGGGACCGGCCACTGAAGCGCAGGAAGCAACGTGGCCGGCGCTGCTGGCGCTGATAACGGCCGGCCCGTATGGCCCGTATGACGCGGTCTTCGACCAGGAATCGCTGTTCTTCGAAAGCCGGCCGCTCGGTTCGCCAAGCAAGCTGACCGCGACCCTGACCAACCAGGATGTGCGGCCTGTCACGATTGCCACCGTCAGCGTCAGCGGCTCAGAACCAGCTGATTTCAACATCGCTGGCGGTAACTGCGCCGGGCGCACACTGGCACCGGGGGAAACCTGCGAAGCACAGGCGGACTTCGATCCCACCACCACAGGGCTGCACGAAGCCCAGTTGCAAACGACGATACAGGGCGCCAGCCAGAAGATCCAGATACCCCTCGACGGAACAGGCACCCCGGCACCCGAACCACAGCCGCAACTCAAAACCGAACCGGGTCCAGGGCCGGTGGTGAGTCTCCTCCCGACCTTGACGCCAGGTCCCGCCCACACGAGCGGCCCCGTTGCCGGCGTGACGGTACAGAGCATCAGCCCCGCGCGGCTGCTGTTGAAGTTCACCGCACCCGGGATGGCAACGGTGAAGATCGCCCGTCTGCGCGGCAAGGGGCATCACCCTCGCTTGCAAACCGTGAAGACGATCACCGTCAAAGCCAGTAAGGCGGGAGTACTCAAGGTCAAGCTGCCGCGGCTGGCGACGGGTGGCTATCAAGTGAGCATCAGCCTCGCCGGCGCCAAGACTGTTGTCAAGGACCTTACGGTGTCTCGCACATGACGGTGAGCTCGCGTGTGCTCTCTGGGGCAGACTGGAACTCGATGGTGTCACGGTCGAACGGTAGGGTGGCCGCGAGGACTCGCGGGGCGCTGGCGGCGCTGAGCGCGATGGCCGCGGTTCTGCTGATCTACCCCACCTGTCCAGCCCAGGGGGCCACGACGGCGCGCGATCCGAAGTTCCAGCCAAACCTGGAAGCGACCCTGCGCTATCTGCAGAGTGCGCAGCTCGAAAACGGGGGCTTTGCCGAACCGGGCACCGAACCCGGTTCGGACTTCACCGCCTGGGTCACGCTGGCGCTGGCGGCCGCTGGGATCAACCCGCGCGATCAGACAACCGCACCCCAGCACTGGGTGGGCGGTCACAGCGCCTACACATACTTGGCCGAACGTGCACACAGTGCGTCGCTGACGACCGACTTCGAGCGCGAACTGCTGGTCGTCGATGCCGCCGGCACCTCACCTCACGACTTCGGCGGAGTCGACCTGGCCGGCGAAATCCTCAAACGACAGATCGCCACCGGCGGTAATGCAGGCGCCTTCCCCCACGAAGCAGGCTCCCAGACACCTGGCGTCAACGACACGATCTTCGCGATCCTCTCGCTCAGCCCGATCCACGAACCGGCCGTCGAAGCAGCCCTCAGCAGGGCCACGCAATGGCTGGAAGCACAGCAGAAGTGCGACGGCAGCTGGAACTGGATGTACACGCCCAGAGTCAGCGCTTGCAACCCACAGGAAAGGCGGCTGCTGCCGGAAGAAGAGGGGGGCGAAATCGACATGACCGGCGCCGCGCTCGAGGCACTGAACGCCGTCAAGCATCCAGACCCCGAAGGGCAGCAAAAGGCGTTTGAATACCTCGGCGAAGCCGAGGCTCCCAACGGTGGCTTCCTAGAGTTCCTCCACCAAAGGGAACCGAACGTAGCCTCCACGGCTTGGGTCGTGCAGGCGATGTGGTCCGCGGGGATCAACCCGGAAGCATGGCTCGAGCACTCGGGTCTCGTCACCGAAGAACCGCTCGGTTATCTCGCCTCGATGCAACAGCCCAACGGGCACATCCGCTACGAGGCAAGCGAGGAACTGAACGGCATGTGGATGACCGCCTACGTCACCCCCGCTTTCACCGGCAACCCACTGCCGATTTCCGAAGTGCCTTACGAACCGCTCCCGCTCGAGCCCCCCGGCAGCGGAGAATCCGGAAACGGCGGCGAGTCCCCTCAGCCTGGGGGCGGCGTGATCTCAGGCGGTGGCGGTGAGGGCGCGCCGCTGTTCAGCCGCCCCCAGCCCGACAGCAAGGGTCACACACCCGGCGGCGTGCGACTGCTGAGGAACAAGCACACCGAGCGCAGAACCATGCACCGCCGCAACCCGGGCCCTGCCCGCAAAACACCTGTCCCGACAGCCACAAACGCCAGCGTCCACTCCGTCGAGAAACGCGTGCACCACGCCACGAAACGCGACCAGGCAAGTCACAAGGGCACAGGCGCACTCACGCTGAACGGTGCCGGTACCGGCACCGGTGGCGGAGCGCAGAGCAGCGGCGAACTGGTCAAAGGGCTTCTGGTCGGAGCGCCAACCGGCGCGCCGGAGCCCGGTGCTCCGGGTCTACGTGGCGCCGGGGCAGGAGCAGACCAGACATCGTGGCTGGCGAACGGCATCGCCGCCGCTGCGCTCGCCCTCGTGCTCATAGGCGCGCTGGTTGAGCTCAGACGTCCGCAGGCGGTCCTATGAGCATGCTTGCCACGACAGACGCGATCGCCGAAGCGCTCGCGCGGATCGCCTCTTCGCTGCGTATCCCGGTCCTGATCCTCGCGCTGCTCGTGCTGCTCGTATGCGCATTGGAGCTCGGGCGCTTCGCGATCGAGCTCCTCTCCCGCGCACGCGCCGGACGCAGCGCACTGAGCCGCCTCGCCCGCCAGGTCATCGCCAATCCCAGGCAGGTTGCCGTGCTCTCAGCCCGCGCCCCAAGCTCGTTGGCAAGAGACGCGCTCCTCGAGATCGCCCGAGCAGTCCTGGCCGGCGAGGAGGCCGGAATCGAGGACGCGCTCGCCGACTACGAGCTCGCGGTCCAGCGACGCCTCGATCGCACCCGCATCCTCGTCCGCGCCGGGCCAGCGCTCGGCCTGATGGGCACCCTGATCCCACTCGCACCGGGACTCGCGGCACTCGGCCGTGGCGAAGTGAGCACACTGGCCACAGACCTGCGTACCGCGTTTGCCGCGACTACGATCGGGCTCTTGGTAGGCACGGTCGCATTCGCGCTGACGCTCACCCGCACAAGGATTTACAGCGAAGACCTCACCGCATTGGAGCGGGCAACGATTTCCGTGACCGCGCCGGCTCGTGCAGGGCAGGGCCAGATGCCCGCACCGATTTCGCCGGCGCTCGCCGCGCAAACACTCACCACAACAGCGTCCAGTCCGCCGGTTCCACCGGGAATGGACCAGTGACCCGTCGCACCGGACTTGGCCGTCACGGCCGCATCGAAGACGCCGCCGGAGATCCGCTCGAGGGCCTGGTCAACCTGTTCGACATCGGCATCGTTCTCGCGGTCGCGTTCCTGATCGCCGGGCTCGGTCTGACGCTCGACCAGCACACCCACCGCCTACAAGCACGTACGCCGACCGCCCAGCACACGCAGACACTGCCCACACCATCCGCCAACGCTCCCGCCGCCAGCGGCCACGGCCAACCGGTCGGCACCGTCTACCGCCTCAGCAATGGGCAGCTCGTCTACGTGCAAAAGCAGCACCGAGCTCCGAAGCCATGATCGACGCGTGCACCCTGCTCTCGTCCGGTGTGCCTCAGCGATGGCCGCGTGGGAGCGCGATCCTGGCGACATGCAACGCCTGCAGGAAGGCGATTCGCTGCGCGAGGCCGTTGCCGTCGCGGACGAGCACCCACGCGGGCCCCACGCGGCGAGCGACCGTCGGCGGGACCAGCACATCCCAAACCGTCCTGCGCTCGCTTTCGTGCAGGATCTGCTCCGCCCGCGCGTGTCCTACCAGCTTGGTGTCCACGGCGAGAATCCGCCTCGCCGCGGCGGAGCTGAGCGGGCGGAGGTGGACCGCGCGCTGCACCGGCGGGATCTCCACGATCCCAGGGTGTCCCGGTACCGGGATCGCGCTCCACAGCGGTGCGGGGGTGCTGCCCGGCGACTTGGCGTTGAGCAGGATCGCTGCCTCATAGCTGGTGGTGCCCCGGGAGAACCACGTGTCCAGGCATGAGAGCCAGCCAGGAGTTGTGATGTTGGGATCGGCGGCGATCTTCATCGCCACCATGCCCCATACGAGGCGTACACCCTCGAGCGATGAATTCATCGCACAGCTTCCCTGGGCTGGAGGCGTCTGCGGCCATTGCCAGTAGCTGTTGGGGAGCTGGAATGTCGGGGACCTTCGGACTGAGATCGCACGGCCGGAGGCATCGAGCAGCGTCTCAGTCAGAGCGGGACCCCCCTGGGCGTGCTCAAAGCCCTGCAGGATCTTGGGGCTGATGCCGGGGGCCAGTACCGTTCCGCGTGAGCCCGGCGGACGGTAGAGGACGATCTGCTTCGCGTCCGGGGGTAGTCCGGGAGCGGATTCTGCTTTGAAGGTGCCCAGATGCGCCACTCGCATCGCGACGACGCTGGGGCCGGTGAAGATCGCGTCGATCTCCCCGTCTGGTCCGACCTTTTCCTTGGGGCTGAATGCGCTGCCACCGTAGACGGGGTAGGCGGCGCTTGGGAGCTGACCGCAACTCCCTTGACTGGCGACCCGGACGCAGACTCCCACGTTGCCGGCCTGCAGCGAAGGAGTAATCCCTGTCAATCCTGGCTGGCCACCGATGAAGACGCGCCCGTGCACGAGTGTCAGCTTCAGAGGGCTCCTCGGTGAAAGTTCGCCCGGTGCTCCCGCGTTGCCGCCACCGCCACCACCGATCAACAGCGCCACTATCGCAATCGCCGCTGCCCCAGCGCCCAGTGCGATGCCTGCCGCGCGTCGGCGGCGCTGGCGCCGTCGCGCCTCTTCGATCACCCCGTCCTGGATCTCGACCGGAGGAGACGGTGCGGTCATGGCTGGCGTTGTCTGGGGCGGCGCGACGGTCACGGGCACGCAGGTGCTCCCTTCATCTGTGATGAGTATGATGCTAATATGAATAGCACAATGCTTGGGAGCATCGACCGCTCGGACCCGACACCTCTGCACGACCAGGTCGCCGCGCAGATCCGGCGCGCGATCGCCGACGGCGAGGCCAAGCCCGGGGAGCGCCTGCCACCTGCCCGCGACCTCGCGGCGGTGATGGCCGTCAACACCAACACGGTACTGCGGGCCCTGCGTGCGCTACGCGAGGAGGGCCTGTTGGAGTTCCGTCGCGGGCTCGGCGTGCGCGTCAGCGGCACCCCGCAGCGCGGCGCTGTGATCGCGCGAGCTCGCGAGCTCGTCGGCTTCGCACGCCAGCAGGGCTACCAGCCCGAGGAGCTGATCTCGATCATCCAAGGTCTACGCTGAGCGGGTTCCCGCACTGCTCAGCGACAGGTCCTACGAGGGCCAGCCGCACAGAGCCGCGGTTTGTGCGCTCGCTGGATACGCAGGCGCCATGTATCTTGGCGCGATGTCACAGGTTGTGCGGGAAGATTCGCGATGAACCGCTTGGAAACCGGCTTCAGGGATGTGGACGCGGCCGGCGACGCGGAGTCCTACGTGGACTACCTGAACCGCGTGAGCAGTCTCGATTCGGTTGCCGCGGGCAAGCGAGCGCGAGCACGGCTGCTTGGCCTGCGCCCAGGTGCGCGCGCGGTCGACGTCGGTTGCGGGCTGGGCGAGGACGCTCGCGCGCTGTCACGCCTCGTCGGCCCACACGGAGAAGTCGTCGGCCTTGACGCGAGCGCGGCCCTCTTGGAGCGCGCGCGGGCACGTTGCGAGGAGGATGATGGCCCGGTCACCTTTGTCGCCGGCGACGCTCACAACCTGCCTTTCGACACTGGCACCTTTGACGCCGCGCGCACCGAGCGCACGCTCCAGCATCTGGAGAATCCCGCACGCGCGGTCGGCGAGCTGGCGCGAGTAACGCGGCCCGGTGGTGTGGTGCTCGTAAACGAGCCGGACTGGGGCACGCTTGCGAGTACGGGTCGCCCGCGTGAGCTCATACGTGCGATGCTCGCGATCGCCGAGGCGCAGATCCGAAACCCGTGGATCGGACGCGAGCTTGCCGGCCTATTCGTCGATGCCGGGCTAACGGAGGTCATCGTCGAAGCCGAGGTGCTGCTAGTCCGCGACTTTCACCCCGACGTGATCCTCGACCTCCCGCTTCTGGCGGCCGATCTGCGCGCACAGGGCCACGAGGGAGTCGAGGACATGCTGGCCGCTGCGCAGAAGGACTCGAGCGCGGGTCGCACCGTTGCCGCTCTCACGCTCTTCACCGTCCACGCACGCGTCCCCAAAAGCCGCATGTGAGCACATGAACCATCGCGAGCGTCCGGTATTCCTCTACGAGGGTGACTGCGCGTTCTGTACGAGCTGCGTGCGGGCGTTGAAGACGATCGGGCCGGACGCAGAGATCGTCGCGTGGCAGTTCGTCGATCTGGCTGCGCTGGGAATAACCAAGGAGCAGGCGACCGATGCAGTGCAGTGGGTTCAGATCGACGGCACTGTCTGCTCTGGACACGAGGCGATCGCCGTGATGCTGCAAACCGCTGGAGCGATCTGGAAGCTCATCGGTCGCATGCTCCTGCTGCCGGGGATCTCGTGGATCGCCGCGAAGGTCTACCGGCTGGTTGCGGACAACCGCTACCGGCTGCCCGGGAGCACGCCCGCTTGCGCGCGCTCACCCGCGGGGGCCAGCAGTAGGTCCAAGAAATCCGACTGACAGGGTTTCCGGCCGGGCAATCAACCTGGCCTATGTGCCGCGCTCTGGAGCTCGCCCCCGCAACCGCCTCCGGATGCCGCCTCGTTGATCAGCATGCTCAAAGCGTGGCCCCCGATGGGAGCACCCTGCCATTCAAAGCAGCCCTCAACGCGCGGTTTCCGATGCGGCTACCCTGCTGCTAACGGGCGCACCCCAAGCGCTACGCAAGACAAGCTCAACAATCCCCGCCTGCTCAGGAGGAGCCATGCCCAACCCCGTTGTCCATTTCGAGGTCCTCGGCAATGACGCCGAGGCGCTAGTGCGCTTTTACAGCGAGACCTTCCAGTGGGATCTGCAGTCGGTGATGCCGACCTACGCGATGGCCAAACCCGGCGGCGAGGGCGGGATCGACGGCGGTATCGGCTCGGCGCCCGAGGGCTCGCCCGGCCATGTCACCTTCTACATCCAAGTCGAGGACATCCCCGCCGCGCTAGAGAACATCGCCGCGCACGGTGGCAGCACGCTCGCCCCGCCGATGGACGTCCCCGGAGGTGGCTCGATCGCGCTGTTCGCTGACCCCGAGGGCCACGTCGTCGGACTGTTCAAGCGCTGAGCTCGCCACCGTGGGCGGGATCGAGGTCACCTACTTCAACGACCCAGGCTGTCCCTGGGGCTACTCCGTCAGCCCCGCCCTGGCGGTGCTGCGCTGGCGCTATGGCGAGCAGCTGCGCTGGCGCCTGGTGACGATCGGTCTCGCCGAGAGCGTCGAGCGCTACATCCAGGCGGGCTATACCCCAACGCGCTCCTCGCTTGGGCAGATGATGTACCGCGCGCGCTACGGGATGCCGTTTGCGATCCAGCCGCGCGCGCGGGTACTCAGCACGGGGCGGGCGTGTCGGGCGATCGTGGCCACACGCCTGCTCGACCCCGCGCGCGAGCTCGAGGCGCTGCGGGCCCTCCAGCTCGGGTGGTTCACCACCACTCTGCTGCTCGACCAGGACGCCGACATCGCCACTGCACTCGAGCGTGTCGACGGCCTCGATGTGCCGGCCGTGATCGCGATGCTCGACGACCCTCGTGTGAGTGCCGCCTATGAGCAGGACAAGCTCGACACCCGCCAGGCCGAGGGAGGCCCCACACACTTCCAGGGCAAGGCCCGCCAGACCGATGGGCCAGTTCGCTTCTCCGCGCCCTCGCTGATCTTCCAGGCGGTCGCGGGATCGCAGCCGGGGATGCGCCTCGAGGCCGGTGGCTTCCAGACGATCGAGGCCTACGACGTGCTGATCGCCAACCTCGATCCCACGCTCGCGCGGGAGGCCCCACCGGAGGATCCGCTGCCGGCTCTGGAACGCTTTCCCGCTGGTCTCGCGACCCAGGAGCTCGCTGCGATCATGGCCCAGGGGAACAACCCGCCCGATCGCGCAGCCGCGGAACGGGCGCTGCTCGAGCTCGTTGGTGGCGGTCACGCACGGCGCACACCTCTGGGTGACGACGCCCTCTGGCAGCCCGCTTGATTCGCCGGCCGGGAAGGGTGGCCTCTGGAGCGCCTCCTCCCCGCGTGGGGTCGAATCGTCTTGTGCCCAACCGTCGCCGTTGACGGTAGCCTCCAGCGCTCGTCCCCATGCCAATCACCATCACTCTCCCAGACGCCAACAAACTCGTGCTCCCCGAGGGGGCCACTGGTCTAGACGCGGCTACCGCGATCGGCCCCGGCCTCGCGCGCGCTGCACTTGCCGTGGAGCTTGCTCCGGCCGAGGCGGGGGCGAGCTCGGAGGTGCACGACCTCGCTCGTCCGTTGCCCGATGGCGCACAGATCGCGATCCTTACCGCGCGCAGCGAGGGACAGGAGCCATTGCGACTGATCCGCCACGACGCCGCACACGTGCTCGCGAGCGCCGTGATGGAGCTCTACCCGGGAGTCAAGATTTCGATTGGGCCTGCGATCGAGGACGGCTTTTACTACGACTTCGAGTTCCCCGACGGGGTGAGCGTCTCCGACGCGGACTTCCCCGCGATCGAAGACCGGATGCGCGCACACGTCAAGGCCGCCGAGCCTTTCGAGCGCGAGGACGTCTCGGTGCAGGACGCCCGGGCACGCTTCCTTGCGGCGGAGCAGGACTACAAGGTGGAGTTGATCGACGACCTCGCGCGCGCGGCAAATGGCGGATTGGAGACAGTTTCGCTGTATACCAACGGTCCCTTCACCGACCTCTGCCGCGGGCCGCACGCGCCAAGCACCAAGACGGTCGGGGCGTTCAAGTTGCAGTCGGTAGCGGGGGCATACTGGCGGGGAGACTCCACCCGCACGATGCTGACCCGCATCTACGGGACCGCGTTCTTTACGAAGGCCGAACTCGAGCAGTACCTCGAGCGCCTCGAGCAGGCGCGCGCGCGCGATCATCGCAAGCTCGGGCGGGAGCTCGACCTCTTCCAGTTCTCCGAGCTCACCCCCGGGGCCCCCCTGTGGAAACCGGCGGGAATGGCGGTGTGGAACGCTCTCTTGGATCTCTGGCGCGAGGAGAACCGCGCGCGGGGCTACGAGGAGGTAAAAACGCCGATCCTCTTTGACGTGGACCTCTTCAAGCAGTCCGGCCACTGGGAGAAGTACCGCGAGAACATGTACTTCACCGAGGTCGACGAGCGCCCCATGGGCCTCAAGCCGATGAACTGTCCGGCTCACATCCAGATCTACAAGGATGCCCGCCGCTCCTACCGCGATCTGCCGATCCGCTACTCCGAGGCCGGCCTCGTGCACCGCCACGAGCCCTCCGGTGTGCTCCACGGCCTGCTGCGCGTGCGCCACATAACCCAGGACGACGCGCACATCTTCTGCACCGAGGAGCAGGTTCAGGAAGAGGTCGTACAGTGCCTGCGCTTCGGCTTTCACATCTACGAGCTGTTCGGCTTCGAGCCCCGTTTGGAGCTCTCCACCCGCCCCGAGCAGCGAATCGGCAGCGATGCGATGTGGGACCGCGCCGAGGGTGCGCTCGCAGGGGCGCTCGACGCGGAGGGCATCGCTTACGAGATCAACCCCGGGGACGGGGCCTTCTACGGCCCGAAGATCGATCTGCACATGACCGACTCGATCGGACGCTCCTGGCAGCTGGGTACCGTGCAGCTCGACTACTCGATGCCCGAGCGCTTCGAGCTCACCTACACCGGTGCCGACAACGCAGAGCACCGCCCCGTGATGATCCACCGCGCCCTGCTTGGCTCCTTCGAGCGCTTCATCGGCATTCTGATCGAGCACTACGCTGGCGAGCTGCCGCTATGGCTCGCGCCGGTGCAGGCGATCGTGCTGACGCTCTCCGACCGTTTCAACGAGTACGGGGCCACGGTCCACCAGACGCTGCGCGAGCGCGGCCTGCGCGTGGAGCTCGATGACCGGGGTGAGTCGATCGGACGCAAGGTACGCGACGCCGAGTTGCGCCGCATCCCCTACATGCTCGTGGTCGGCGAGCGCGAGGCGCGCGAGGGGACCGTCTCAGTGCGCCAGCACCGAGCTGGAGACACAGGCAGCGCGACCGTCGAGGAAGTGGCCGAAAGACTGGCAGTCGCAGAGGAGCGGCGCCTGTCGTGAGCGCGCTCACGGCGAGGCGGGACCCGCCGTTCGGGGACGTATTGGATCTGTTTGACGCAGCGAGGAGGGATCCGCGTCCACCGGCGCGCTGGATCTGTTTGACGCTCCCCCGACCCTCGTGGGGGCCCCCGTTCGCGGCGGTCCCCTTGCACACCGGCGATGCGGCGTTATACTCGGGCGCCTTGATCTCTCGCACAACCACTCTCTCAGTGCGCCGCGCTCAGATATCAGCTTGACGCGCGTACAGGACAGCTAGTGCCGGTACCTCGCAGGTTCGACCGGCGCCCGCCTGAGCGGGATACGACGAGGATCAATGAGCGGATCCGGGTGCCCGAGGTACGCCTGATCGACGATCAGGGCGCCCAGGTGGGGGTCATGAAGACCCCCGATGCGTTGCGCTTCGCCCAGGAAAAGGACCTCGATCTCGTCGAGGTTGCGCCCGAGGCCCGCCCCCCGGTGTGCCGGGTGCTCGACTACTCCAAGTACAAGTACGAGCAGGCCCAGAAGCTCAAGCAGGCGCGCAAGCACCAGCAGCAGATCACCGTGCGCGAGATCAAGTTCCGCCCCAAGATCGCCCAGCACGACTACGACACCAAGAAGGGCCACGTCGAACGCTTCCTGCGCCACAAGGACAAGGTCAAGGTCACCATCATGTTCCGCGGACGCGAGGTCACCCACCCCGAGCGCGGCACCGCGATCCTCGATCGTCTCGCCGAGGAGCTCGCCGAGCTGGGGGTCGTCGAGCAGCGGCCCATGCAGGAGGGACGCAACATGACGATGATGATGGCTCCCTCCAAAGCCGTGCTCGCCGGTCGCTTCGATCACGGCGCCGACGGCACGGAGGCTGACGCGGCCGCTCACGACGGCACCGGACCCGACGCGCTCATATCCACCGCACCCGCGGTTGCGGGCTCCGACGGCCACACCTCCGAGGCGTCGACCACCGAGATCTCCGCACCTGCGGTTCCGGGCTCCGACGGCCTCACCTCCGAGGCGTCGACCACCGAGATCTCCGCACCTGCGGTTCCGGGCTCCGACGGCCTCACCTCCGAGGCATCGACCACCGAGATCTCCGCACCCGACTCCTCCGCCGCGCCCGAGGCTGCCACGGCGGGCCCGGGGAGCGGCAACGGCGCCAGCGCTCAGGCAGACGTCGCCGAGGAGGCGCAGGCCAGCGCTCCAGAGGCACCCGTCACCGAGGCGTAATAGACCGCTGCGGACTCGGCACCCTAAGCCGCGACGCGGCTGCCCTTCATCGAGAACATCGCCGCGTCAGCGTGGTGCAGAAGCTGCTCCGCGGTGGAGCCATCGTGGGGGTACACCGAGGCGCCCAGCGAGGCCCCGACTTTGACTGCCCCCGCCTCGATGCGCACCGGCTCGGCGAGGGTCAGGCGCATGCGCTCCATGAACGCCTCCACCTCGCGCGCCGGGTGACGGAGCATCGAGAGCAGCGCCACGAACTCGTCCCCCCCGTAGCGCGAGATGAGCTCCTCCCCGCGCACAGCGGCGGTGAGGCGCTCGGCGATGCTGCGCAGTACCGCGTCCCCCGCGCGGTGGCCCAGGGTGTCGTTGACCTGCTTGAAGCCGTTGAGGTCCATGTACACGAGGGCCACCGCGCAGCCGTGGCGCTGGGCGCGGGCGATCGCGCGGTCGAGCTCTTTGTGGAAGAGCCTGCGGTTCGCGAGGTCGGTGAGCTGATCGTGGTGGGCCTGGTGCTGGAGCTGCTCGAGGATCGTGCGCCGCTCGCTGATGTCCGCAAAGGTCGCAATCGCTCCGCACGTGCGCCCCTGGTCATCGAGCGCGGGGCGCGAGCTGAGCGAGAGCCACGTCACCGAGTCGTCCGGCTTCAAGACCCCGATTGTGACCGCCCGGCGGGAGCGCCCAGTCTGTAGGGTCTCCGCGGTCGGGTGGGTCGCGATCGACCAAGGTGAGCGATCGGCGTGCAGGAAGCGCCAGCGCCGGTCGCGTGCGTGGCGGGCCAAGAGCTGGTCGTGGCTCAGGCTGAGGATGCGCCCCGCGGCGTTGTTGGCGAAGATCACCCGCCCGTGGACGTCGTACACGAGGACCCCCTCCACGAGCATCTCCGTGGTGAGGTGCAAACGGTTCTCCAGCGTCCGCAGCTCCCCCCGCCGGGCGCGTACCTCACAGCGCAGGCGCTCCGCCGCGGCGATCGCCTGAGCGAGACGCTCGCACGCCAGGTCGAGCGCGCGCTCGGTATCCCCGGCTCCGACCTCCGCGATCTCACGCAACGCATGGGCGATTGCGCTTGGGGCACCGGGGACAAGGTGCTCGGAGGGCTTCTCGTGGGGTAGGGGGAGATGTGCGATCGAGGCTCGATCCATCCCCGTTGCTATCGGCTGTGAGAGCCGATTACATGACAGCCACATGTGTCCCTGGACGGCGCAAAGCGCGGATTTTCGGTCGTATTTCTCCCGGAGCCCGGCTCGCCGGGGCGGTCTGCCATAATCACCGGCTCGTATGCCCAAGATGAAGACCCACTCCGGCGCCAAGAAGCGCTTCAAGGTCACCGCCACCGGCAAAGTGCGCGGTCGCCACGCCTTCACGAGCCACATCCTCGAGAAGAAGTCCCCCAAGCGCAAGCGCACCCTCGGGGCCCCCGCGCAGATCTCCGCGCACGACACCCCTCGGATCAAGCGGATGCTGGGGGTGGGCAAATGACCCGCGTCAAGCGCTCCCTGCACGCGCGCAAGAAGCGCCGCGCCACTCTGGAGCTCACGAAGGGTTTCCGGGGAGAGGCACACTCCAACTACAAACGCGCCAAGGAGGCGTTGATCAAGGCGGACACCTACGCCTACCGCGATCGACGCAACCGCAAGCGCGACTTCCGGCGGCTCTGGATTACGCGCATCAACGCTGCGGCCCGTCAGAACGGGATGAGCTACTCCCAGTTCATGCACGGCCTCGCCCTCGCCGGGGTGGAGCTTGACCGCAAGGTGTTGGCTGACGTTGCCGTACGGGACGCGGAGGCGTTCCGACGTTTCGCCGAGGTCGCCCGTGAGGCGTCGGCCGCCTGACCCCAGGTCGCCGACATTCCCAGTCCTCCCGGGCGCCACTCCTTGAAAGGGGAGGGCGCCCTTTTTGTATCGATGGCCTCTTCCAACCCCGTCCCATCCGTCCCATACACCCAGATCGAGCGTTCCGTCCCCCCCCAGCAGTGAGAATGGTCAAACCAACCCCATCCAAATCCAAAAAATGGACCCCCTAGCCTCCGCCCATAACCCTCGTTTGAAGCAGCTGCGCCGGTTGCAACGCCGGCGTGAGCGCGCGCGCACGGGCTGGTTCACCGCCGAGGGAGAGGATCTCATCGCCGCCGCGCAGCTGGCCGGCCGGCAGGCCGTGGCGGGCTACCGCGCCGCGGGCAGTGGCCTGGGCGGCACTCGCTTCGTGGATGTCGACCCCCACGCGCTGGCCGAGGTCTCGACGTTGAGTTCGGGCACACGGGTGATCGGGGTCTATGAGCAGCGCTGGCTCGCCGCGCCCATTGGGCCGCTGTGCGTGTACCTGCACGGGGTCTCCGACCCCGGGAACGTCGGCACTGTGCTGCGCGCGGCGCTCGCCTTCGAGGCCTCGTGCGTGGCGTTGGGGCCCGGCTGCGCCGACCCCTTCTCCCCGAAGGCCGTGCGCGCGGGGATGGGGGCGATCTTCGCGGTTCCCCTCGCGCGGGCGCGCGCCCTGGAGGACCTCCCCGGGGAGCGGATCGCGCTGGTGGCCCACGCCGGAGAGCCCCTGGAACGGCTCGGTGCCCGGGCGGGGGCTCTCACCCTGCTGGTCGGCGCCGAGCGCGAGGGTCTGCCGGAGGCGCTCGTGGCCGGCTGTGAGCGGGTGGCGCACATCCCGATCATGGGCGACTCCCTCAACGCGGCGATGGCGGCGACCATCGCGTTGTACGAAATGACTAAGGTCCGGCCATCGTGATCGAGCGGATCGCAGAGCTCAGGGAGCAGGCCGAGGGCGAGATCGCCACGGCAGCGACGGTCAATGCGCTCGAGCAGCTGCGTGTGCGCCACCTCGGCCGTCGTGCCGAGCTGCCCCAGCTGCTGCGCGGAGTGCGCGACCTGCCGCCGCAGGAAAGGGGCGCCGTGGGCAAAGCAGCCAACGAGGCGCGGGTGGCACTCGAGTCGCTGATCGAGCGGCGCGGCACAGAACTCGCAGAGGCGGAGTTGGAGACGCGCCTGCGTGGTGAGCGCACGGACGTCACCCTCCCCGGAGATCCGCCCCAGCCGGTTGGCCGGCTGCACGTGCTCACCGCCACCCAGCGGGAGCTCGAGGACATCTTCCTCGGCCTCGGGTTCACCGTGCTGGAGGGACCCGAGGTGGAGACCGTGCACTACAACTTCGACGCCCTCAACCACAGCCCCACCCACCCCGCGCGTGCGCGCACCGACACTTTTTATGTCGCCGAGCAGGTTGTGCTCCGCACCCACACCTCCCCGATGCAGATCCGCGCGATGGAAGCCCATCCGCCGCCGCTCTACGTCGTGATCCCCGGACGGGTCTACCGGCCCGACAGCGATGCCACCCACACTCCCCAGTTTCACCAGGTAGAGGGCCTGGCGGTCGACGAAGACATCACGCTCGCCGACCTCAAGGGTACCCTCCTCGCGTTCGCGCGGGCCGTCTTCGGGGATGAGCGCGAGGTGCGGCTACGCCCCCATTTCTTCCCCTTCACCGAGCCCTCCGTCGAGGTGGACGTCTCCTGCTTTCACTGCGCCGGCAAGGGCTTCCTCGCGGATGGCGCGCGGTGCTACCTCTGCAAGGGCGAGGGCTGGCTGGAGGTGCTCGGAGCGGGGGAGGTGGACCCCAGCGTCTACTCCTACGTGCCCACCACCGAGCGCAACGCCCCCGGGTACGATCCCGAGCGCGTGCAGGGCTTCGCCTGGGGCATGGGGATCGAGCGGATCGCGATGCTCAAGCACGGAATCCCCGATCTGCGGCTCTACTTCGAGAATGACCTCCGCTTCCTGGAGCAGTTCGGCTGATGAGGCGCGCAGGTTCAAGGAGGGTCCGCTAGATGCGAGTTCCGCTCGATTGGCTGCGCGAGTACTGCGATCCCGCGCTGGACGTGCACGGGGTCGAGGAGCGCCTGACGATGACCGGGACCAAGGTCGAGGCGATCCACCACCACGGGGTAGGGGCGCCCGAGCGCTTCGTGGTGGGGAAGGTGCTCAGCTGTGAGCGCCACCCCGACGCCGACCGCCTGAGCGTCTGCGCGGTTGATTTGGGATCCCCCCGCCCCGCCCCCGGATGGACCGGATGGACCGGCGACGATCGTGTGTGGGGCCCCCAACGTAGCCGCCGGGCAGACGGTGGCGGTGGCGTGCCCCGGGGCGGTGATGCCGGACGGGATGCAGATCAAGCGCGCGAAGCTGCGCGGGGTGGTCTCCGAAGGGATGATCTGCGCCGAGCAGGAGCTCGCGATCGACGCGAGCGCGTCCAAGGGGATTCTCGTGCTCGACGAGGTCATCGCGGATGGTCCGTCCGGCACCGCACATACCGCGGTGGACGGGAGCGCGCCTGTCGCCGGTGGCCTCGTCCCGGGTACCCCGCTCGCGGAGGTGCTGCCGATCGCCACCGAAGTGCTGGAGCTCGAGCTCACCCCCAACCGCCCCGACTGCCTCGGGGTCTATGGGGTCGCGCGCGAGCTGCACGCCGCCACCGGGGCCCCACTCGCGCCCGCCCCCTGGCGAGTGGACCCCGGCTCGCCCGGGCCGCTGCCCGCCGAGGGTCGGGGGACCTCCGCCGGACCTCTCGCGGAGGGTGGGGAGACTTCCGCCGGGTCTCCCGCAGAGGTTGGGGGGACCGCCGGACCTCCCGCGGAGGTCGAGGTGCGCTGCCCCGACCTCTGTCCCCGCTTCACCGCGAGGGTGTTCGAGAACGTGACCATCGCTCCCTCCCCGCCGTGGCTGAAGGCCCGGCTGAGCGCCGCCGGGCAGCGGCCGATCAACAACGTGGTTGACATAACCAACTACGTGATGCTGCTCTCGAGTCAGCCGCTGCACGCCTTCGACCTCGATCGCGTCGCCGGAGGGCGGCTCGTGGTGCGCCGTGCCACGGAGGGCGAGCAGGTACAGACCCTCGACGGCCACACCCGCACGCTCGACGGGGAGATGGTTGTGATCGAGGACGGCGAGGGCCCCACCTCGATCGCGGGGCTCATGGGCGGATCGCGCTCGGAGGTGGGGGAGGGGACCACGCGGGTGCTGATGGAGGTCGCCACCTGGGATGGTCCCAATATTCATCGCACCTCCTGGGCGCTCGGGTTGCGTAGCGAGGCCTCCGCGCGCTTTGAGAAGGGCTTGCCGCCCGAGCAGTGCATGTACGCGCAGGCGCTCGCCGCCCGTCTGATGGTCGAGCTCTGCGGGGCCACCCTCCTCCCGGGCACGATCGACGTGGGGGAGTGGGAGGAGCAGGTTGGGTCCGTATCGGTCCCCATCCACCTCCGGGAGGCCCGCGTGCAGGCGATCCTGGGGATGCCCGTGCCACGGGCACGCCAGCGGGAGATCCTGCGCGCGCTGGATTTCGACACCGAGGAGCTCCCCGACGGCCTGCGCGTAACCGTGCCCGCTCTGCGGCGCGCGGACATCACACGTGAGGCCGACCTGATCGAGGAGGTCGCCCGCATCGACGGCCTCGAGCGGCTGCCCGCCACCCTGCCCCGCCACCGACCCGCCGGCACGCTCTCCCCCGAGCAGCGCCTGCGCCGCCAAGCAGTGGACGCGCTGGTGGGGAGGGGGCTGTATGAGACCGTGGGGTGGACGTTCACCTCCAGCGAGAGCCTCGAGGCCCTGCGTCTCGACGCCGCGGATCCCCGCCGCGCGGGGGTGGTGGCCGTGGAGAACCCACTCTCCGAGGAGCACGCCCTGCTGCGCACCACCCTGCTCGGCTCGCTGCTGGACACCGCCACGCGCAACACCGCGCGCGGCAACATCGATCTGGCGATCTTCGAGCTCGGGACCGTGTTCAGCCGCCACGCCATCACCTCCGAATCCGCGCGGGAGCGCGCGCGCAGCGGCCCGCCCGAAACGGCGTCGCCCAGCAGCCTGCCCGGCGAGGCGTTGCTCAGCGGCCTGTCCGCAGGGGCGGTGCTGGGCACGGGCGTCGCTGAGCACTGCGCGCTCGGGGTGCTGCTCAGCGGCCGCGTGTCGCCCCCCACCTGGCGGACTCCCGATCCCCCACGCGCCGACCTGTACGCGGTGAAGGGCGTGCTCGAAGCGCTCGCCGCAGCCCTGCGCGTGTCCGTGGAGTGTCGCCCCCCGCAGGAGCAGCACCCCTTCCTGCACCCGCGCCGCGCCGCGGGGGTCTTCGTGGAGGGGGAGCCCATCGGATGGCTCGGGGAGCTGCACCCGTTGGTGTCGGCCTGGGACCTCCAGAAGGCCGCCGTGATGGAGCTCGACCTCGCCCACATGATCGCCACTGCCACCCAGGCAGCAAGTACCAGGAAGTACCGCGACCTAATCTCCTTCCCCGCTCTGCGCCAGGACATCGCGGTGATCCTGCCCGAGCAGGTCCCCGCCGCTGAGGTGCTCGCCCTCGTGCGCCGGGTCGCAGGCGACGTACTCGAGGACGTGAGCATCTTCGACGTCTACACCGGCCCCCAGGTGGGTGAGGGGCTGCGCTCGCTCGCACTCGCCCTCACCTTCCGGGCGCCCGATCGCACGCTCGCGGACGACGACGTCGCACCCGTGCGCACGCGGATCCTCACCGCGCTGGGTGAGGATCTGGGGGGCGAGCTACGTGGCTGAGCGCGACCTGCAACCGGACGCCGTGAAATCTGGCGCCCCGCAACTCGGCGACCCGAAACTCGGCGCCCCCCAACCCGGCGACCAGAAACTCGGCGACCCGAAACCCGGCGACCAGCCCCTTGAGTCCGATGCCGTGCTTGGCAACGTGGCTCGGCACGGCACCGCTCAGAGCTTCGCTGAAGGCTCGCCGCGGGTGCTCGTCGCCGGCGCCACCGGTTTCGCCGGAGCGCTCGCCGCGCACCTGCTCTGGCGCCACCCCCGCTTCGAGCTCGCCGCCGTCACCGGGCGCTCGGAGGTCGGGCGCCGGCTCGACGAGCTATACCCCCGCTACCGCGTCCCGCTCGCGATCGAGGAGCTCGATCTCGAGCGCCACGGCGCCGGCCTGCACGCCGCAGTCGTCGCCTACCCCCACGCCGCCGCCGCGCCCACCGTCGGGGCGCTGCGCGAGCATGGCGTGCGCGTCGTGGACCTCTCCGCCGACTTTCGGCTCGCCGACCTCGCCACCTATGAGCACTGGTACGGAGCCCATCCCACGCCCGAGCTGGCCACGACCGCGGCCTACGGGCTCACCGAGCTGCACCGCGAGCGGATCGCCGCCGCCGCGATCGTCGCCAACCCCGGCTGCTACCCCACCGCCGCGGTGCTCGGCCTCGCGCCGCTCGCCCGCGCCGGGCTGATCGCAGACCTCGTGATCGACGCCAAGCAGGGTATCTCCGGTGCCGGGCGCGCCTTCGATGAGACCACCCACCTCTCGATGGCCGGCGAGAACATCCTCCCCTACAAGGTCGCCGCCCACCGTCACACGCCCGAGATCGAGGAGCAGCTCGCGGGGCTCGGCGCACCCGTATCGGTGTTGTTCCAGGCCCACCTCGTGCCGCTCGACCAGGGTGAGCTCGTCAGTTGCTACATCACCCCCACCCGCGCTGTCGATGAGGCCGAGCTCGCTGCGCTCTACCGCGACGCCTACGTCGCCGAGCCCTTCATCGAGGTGGTCGACCGGCCCCCCGGGGTGCGCGAGGTGCGCGAGACCAACTACTGCCGGCTGTTCGCCGCCACCGATCCCCACACCGGCAAGCTGCTCGTGTTCTCCGCAATCGACAACCTCTGGAAGGGCACCTCCTCACAGGCCGTCCAGAACCTCAACATCATGTTCGGACTCCCCGAGACCGAAGGCCTCCGATGAGCGCCGGCAAAGACGTGCTCGGCGATCGCAGCTCCGACGGGCCGCCCCGGCCGTTCTTCGGATCGCGCTGGGTGCCCGCCCCCGGGCATGTGCGTGAGCTCGACCCCGACGCCGGCCTGCCCGCGGGCTTCCGTGCCTCCGGTGTGGCGTGTGGGATCAAGCCCAGCGGGAGGCCCGACCTCGGTCTGATCGTGTGTGATCCCCGGCCTCCCGCCCAGAGCGCGAGCGCCGCACGCTTCACCGCCAGCGGGACCCCCGCCGCGCCCGTGCTGCTCAGCCGTGAGCGCTGCGCGCTCGGCTCGCTGCGCGCGGTCCTAGTGAACTCGGGCTGTGCCAACGCGGCCACCGGCAAACGCGGGCTCGACGACGCCGCCAAGACCCAGGGTGCCGCCGCGATCGCGCTGGGTGTCCAACCCGATGAGATCGCCCTCGCCTCCACCGGTGGGATCAGCCACCTGCTGCCGGTGCCCGAGATGCTCAAGGGCATCCTCCACGCCAGTCGCGAGCTACGCCGCGAGGGCGATGTGGACCTCCAGCAGGCGATCCAGACGACCGACGCCTTCGAGAAGCGCGCCAACCTCGAGGTGCGCCTGCCCTCCGGGACCGTGCGCCTCAGCGCCCAGTGCAAGGGCGCGGGCATGATCTCCCCCAACTTCGCCACCATGCTCTGCTTCGTCCAGACCGACGCCGCATTCGATCCCGCCACCGCCGACCTGCTGCTCGGCGTCTGCGTCAAGCGCTCCTTCGACCGCTGCTCCGTGGACGGCCAGCTCTCCACCAACGACACCGCGATCCTCATGGCCTCCGGGGAGAGTGGCGTCCACATCGCCCCCGAGAGCGAGGACGAGTTGCTCTTCGGCGAGGCCCTCGACGCGCTGCTACGCCAGCTCGGGATCATGATGGTCGCCGACGGCGAGGGCGCCCGGCGGATCGCCCGCGTGGTCGTCCGCGGCGGGGACTTCGAGAGCGTCGAGGCCGCCGCCCGCGCGGTCGCCAACTCCCCGCTCGTAAAAACCGCCCTGCACAGCGCCGATCCCAACTGGGGGCGGATCATTCAGGCGATCGGCGCCGCCCTCAGCGGGCGCGAGCGGTTCGCCGCGCCGCTGTCCGTGGATCTCGCGCTCGAAGGGATCCTCGTCTGCTCCGCCGGGGCCGCCATCGACTACGACGAGAGCGCCCTCGCGACCGCTCTCCAAGGGCACGAGATCGAGTACGAGATCACCCTCCCCGGCGACGGCGCCGAGACCGAGGTGTTCTTCTCCGACCTCTCCCACGAGTACGTGACCATCAACGCCGATTACACGACATGAACACGCTTGCCAGCCAAGCACACTGCCGTCGATGCGTCCCTGGCCAACTTGGCCTGCGTGCCAATGTCGACCGTGGCGGAGGGCCATCCGATGCGTGACGTCGCCACCCTGCTCGAGGCGCTGCCCTACATCCGCGAGTTCCACGGCAAGACCGCCGTGATCAAGTACGGCGGCGCCGCCATGGAGGACGCCGCTCTGCGCGAGGAGTTCGCTCGTGACGTCGTGCTGCTCAAGTACGTCGGCCTCAACCCCATCGTCGTCCACGGCGGCGGACCCGACATCACCTCCTACATGGAGCGCCTCGGCCTGCCCGTGCGGTTCGTCGGCGGTCTACGCGTCTCCGACGAGCCCACCGTCGAGATCGCCAAGATGGTGCTCGTCGGCAAGGTCAACAAGGAGATCGTCTCCCGCCTCGCCCGCCACGGGCAGCCCGCCGTCGGGCTCTGCGGGGACGACGGCTCCCTCTTTCGCGTCTCCCGCCGCACCGCGCCCGGGGGCGAGGACATCGGCTTCGTGGGGCGCATCGAGCGCGTCAACGTCGACGTCCTGCAGCACATCGCCCGCGACTACATTCCCGTGATCGCCTCCGTCGGCGCCGACCGCGATGGGCACTCCTACAACATCAACGCCGACGACGCCGCCGGCGCCGTCGCCCGCGCGCTCGGCGCCTACAAGATCGTGTTCCTCACCGACGTCCCCGGCTGGCTCGCCGACGCCGAGGATCCCGCCAGCCTGATCGCCCAGGCCACCGCCGAGCAGGTCCGCGACGGCCTCCAGGGCCTCGATGGGGGGATGCGCCCCAAGCTCCAAGCCTGCCTCGAGGCGATCCAGGGAGGCGTCAGCTCCGCTCACATCATCGACGGGCGCATACCCCACTCGTTGCTCTTGGAGCTCTTCACCGATGCCGGGATCGGCACCAAGATCGAGGCGGCGCCCTGATGCGAGCACCGAGTAGAACATATGCACTTCTACACACCCCACCGTCAACTGACTACGAACGCCTCCCCGCGCAGCGGAGCGTGCAGCGGAGCGGAGCCCACCCCCATCATGCTCGCTGAGCTCCAACGGATCGAGGACCACAGCCTGATCCGCTCCTACGCCCGCCAGCCCGTGGAGTTCGTACGCGGGGAGGGCGCTCGGCTGTGGGACGCCGAGGGCAACGAGTACCTCGACTTCCTCTGCGGCATCTCCGTCACCAACGTCGGGCACTGCCACCCCCAGGTCGTGCGCGCCGTCTGCGAGCAGGCGGCCCGGCTGCTGCACGTGGGCAACCTCTACTACACCGCCCCCGCCATGCGCCTCGCCGCGCGCCTCGCCGAGTCGAGCCTCGGGGGGCGCGTGTTCCTCTGCAACTCCGGCGCCGAGGCCAATGAGGCCGCGCTGAAGCTCGCGCGCAAGGCGCGCCCCGGCGGGGACATCGTGGTCGTGCACCGTGCCTTCCACGGGCGCACCTACGGCGCCCTCTCCGCCACCCCCCAGGAGTCCAAGCAGGCCCCCTTCGCCCCGCTCGTGCCAGGCTTTCGCGCCGTCGCCCCGGAGCCCGACGCGTTACGCGCCGCAGTTGACGAGCGCACCGCCGCCGTCCTGTTGGAGCCAATTCAGGGTGAGACCGGGGTCAACGTGCTCTCCGAGGAGCTCCTCACTGCCGCCCGCGCCGCCTGCGACGAGCACGGCGCCGCACTCGTCTTCGACGAGGTCCAGAGCGGCATGGGGCGCACCGGCAGTCTGTGGGCCTACCAGCAGACCGGCGTCGTGCCCGACGCCCTCACCGCCGCCAAGGCCCTCGGCGGCGGACTGCCGATCGGCGCACTCGTGACCGGTCCCCGGCTCGCGGATGTCTTCGAGCCCGGCGACCACGGCTCCACCTTCGGCGGCGGCCCCGTCGTCTGCGCCGCCGCCCTCGCCGTCTGCGACATCATCGACCAGCCCTACCTGCTCGCCCGCGTACGCGAGCTCGGCACCCGACTCGCCGCCGGCCTCGAGCAGCTGCCCCACGTCATCGCCGTGCGCGGACGTGGCCTGATGCTCGCCTGCGACCTCGACATCTCCGCCCCCGAGCTCGTGCGCCGCGCCCTGCTCGAGCAGCGTCTCGTTGCCAACGCCACCGGCCCCGCCACCCTGCGGCTGCTGCCCCCTCTGATCGTCTCCGAGGCCGAGGTCGACGACGCGCTCGCGCGGCTACGCCGCGCCCTCGGCGGATAAGGTTCCCCGGCGTGAGCGACCCCACCGGCTTTCCCCCCCGCACCGCCTCCTACGAGGCCGACCCCGAGCACGTGCACCGCGTGCTCCTGCTCTACTCCGGGGGCCTCGACACCAGCGTGATGCTCAAGTGGATCCAGGACCGCTACCACGCGGAGGTCGTCTGCCTCACCGTCAACCTCGGGCAGCCCGGCGAGGACTACGCCGTGATCGAGGAGAAGGCCCTCCAGCTCGGGGCGCTGGAGTGCCACATCGTCGACGCTCGCGAGGAGTTCGCCCGCGACTTCCTCACCCCCGCCATCAAGGCCAACGCGCTCTACGGCGGCGGCTACCCCCTGTTCACCGCGCTCGGGCGGCCCCTCATCGCCAAGCTCGCCGTCGACTACGCTCGGCGCAGCGGCTGCGACACGATCGCCCACGGCTGCACCGGCAAGGGCAACGACCAGGTCCGCATCGAGGCCACCGTCGCCACCCTCGGCCCCGAGCTCAAGGTGATCGCCCCCGTGCGCTCCTGGCAGATGGGCCGCGAGGAGGAGATCGCCTACGCCCGCGAGCACGGGATTCCGATCAAAGGCGGCGCCGAGACCGTCCCCTACTCGATCGACGACAACCTCTGGGGTCGCTCCTCCGAGGGGCGCTGGATCGAGGACCTCGCGCATGCGCCCGAGGAGGATGTCTTCCAGCTCGTCACACCCCCCGAGCGCGCCCCCGACGAGTCTGAGATCGTTGACATCGCCTTCGAGCGCGGAGTCCCCGTCGCGCTCAACGGGGAGCGGCTCGGGCTCGTCGAGCTACTCGAACGTGCCGCCGAGATCGGGGCCCGTCACGGCGTTGGGATCGTCGATCACATCGAGGACCGCATCGTGGGCCTCAAGGTCCGCGACATCTACGAGGCCCCCGCCGCCGCCCTCATCCTCCCCGCCCACCAGGAGCTCGAGAAGCTCGTCGGCACGATCCACCAGAACCAGTTCAAGCCCCAGCTCGACCGCCAATGGGCCTACCTCGTCTACGCCGGCCTCTGGTGGGAGCCCCTGCGCTGCGACCTCGACGCCTACATGAGCTCCGTCAACGAGCGCGTCACCGGCACCATCGCCATCAAGCTCTACAAGGGCCACGCCCGCGTGGTCACGCGCGAGTCCCCCCACGCCGTCTACGACGCCAGCCTCGCCTCCTTCTCCGAGTCCGGGGGCCTCTTCTCCCAGACCGCATCCCCCGGGTTCATCGAGCTCTGGTCCCT
This sequence comes from uncultured Solirubrobacterales bacterium, assembly GCA_963747875.1. Taxonomy (GTDB): domain Bacteria; phylum Actinomycetota; class Thermoleophilia; order Solirubrobacterales; family Solirubrobacteraceae; genus Palsa-744. Next base: position 872,992 of record CAVVGU010000001.1, on the reverse strand, counting down.
GCAGTCCCGCATGGCCTGGCGGCTGCGCGGGGAGTAGGGGGACCCGCTCGTGTTGCCCCGTGCGACTCGAGGCAGTCACTGAGGCTCACATCGGGTCTGGTCGCGGTTCCCCAGAGGGTTAGCGAGGGGCCTGGGTCGCTGAGCTCGCCGGAGCGCACCCCAAGGCGTCCGACGGCGCCCATACTCTGAGGAGGGTGATTCCCGAGGGAGATGACGCTCCGCGCGTGAACCCCCCGCTCGAGGGTGGACGCGATCTGCTGGCCGAGCGCCGCGCTCGACGCGCCGGACTGGCCAGCCAGGCGCTCCTCAGCCGCACCGAGGCCGCCGAGGCGACGGTCCGCACGCTCGAGACCCACCTCGCCGACCTCCGCCGCCGCCAGGTGGAGGTCGAGCACGAGCGTGAGCGCGCCCTCGCCCAGCTCGCCGAGCGCGACCGCGAGCTGCGCCGCGTCAAGCAGCGCGAGTACGCCGAGCAGCAGCAGCGTGTCGAGGCCGAGGAGATCGCCATCCGCCTGCGCCGCGGCCACCGCGCCGAGCTCGATCGCCTCCAGCGCCGCGTCGAGCAGGCCCGCACCGGCGCCCAGCAAGCCGAGGAGCGCCGGGCCGCGCTCGCGACCCAACTCGCCGCAGTCAACGAGAGTTGCGCCCGTCTGGAGCGTGGTATTACCGCCCTGCAGGGGGTGGCCACAGAGCTGCGTAACACGTTCGAGCGCGACCACCTCGCCGCCCGGGCGCGCATCTCTGAGCTGGAGCGTGCACTCGCTCGTAGCGCCCAGCCCGAGCGTGATGAGATCGCCGACCGCGATGAGCCCGTCCACCGCGAGGAGCTCGCTCGCCACGACAAGCCCGCCGGTCGCGAGGAGTTCGCCCAGCGCGGGGAGACCGTCCACCGTGATGAGCCCGACCAGCGCGGGGAGACTCCCCACCGCGATGAGATGGCCGGGGCGCTGGCGGCCGCCGTGGAGCGCCTGCGCGCCCGCGCCGCGCCTGCTGGCGAGGAGCCGGCTCCCACAACGCAGGCTCGCGCTGACGCGACCCCCGAGTCCGAGGAGATCCGTGTCGCTGCCGTTCCCACTCCCGCTCCGGAGATTCCTACCGTGGTCGTGGTGCCCCGTCTGTTTCACCCCGCGCGGCGCCGTGCCGGGCGACTACGTCCCGCCGTCCGGAGCCTCGCCGCGCGGTTGGCCAGCTGGGCCGATCGCAATTAGCGAGCGTTTCACCAGCCTCCGGCTCCTCCGCCGCTCCCGGGCATAAGATCCACCGCGGTGCCCAAGCCCGCCTGCGCTCATCTGCACGTCCACTCCGAGTACTCCCTGCTCGACGGCGCGTGCAGGATCGAGTCGCTCGCCGCGCGCGCCGCCCAGTTCGAACAGCCCGCCCTCGGACTCACCGACCACGGCGTCATGAATGGGGCCGTGGAGCTTCACAAGGCGTGCGCGAAGCACGGCATCAAGCCGATCGTGGGCTGTGAGATCTATCTCGTGGATGGTGCGGGGAAGGGCAAGAGCGAGCGCAACCACCTCACCCTGCTCGCCGCCAACGACACCGGCTACCGCAACCTCGTCAAGCTCTCCTCCGCGGGCTTCCTCGAGGGCCTGCAGCGGGGCAAGCCCACCGTCGGGATGGAGCGGATCGCCAACCACGCCGAGGGCGTGATCGCGCTCACCGGCTGTCTCGCATCGCGCTTCTGTCAGCGCCTGATCGAAGATCGCCCCGGCGACGCCCGCGACCACGCGGTGCAGCTGCGTGAGATCTTCGGTCCCGACAACGTGTACTTCGAGCTCCAGAAGAACGGGCTCGCCCCCCAGGAGAAGTGCAACGAGGGCATCGAGCGCATCGCCGGCGAACTCGGGGGCAAACTGGTTGGCACCGGCGACGTGCACTACCTGCGCCGCGAGGACTACGACCACCACACCGCGCTGCTGTGCGTGCAGACCAAGAGCACGCTTGCCGCCCCCAAGCTCACGTTCGACACCAACGAGTTCTACCTGCGAGACAGCGCCGAAATGGCTGAGTCCTTCGCGCGCTGGCCCGAAGCGCTCGCCAGTACGCTCGAGATCGCCGAGCGCTGCTCGGTGGAGATCGAGCTCGGCAAGCAGCTGATCCCCAGCTTCCCCACCCCCGACGCGATCTCCGAGCGCGAGTACCTGCGCGCGCGTGTGTTCGAGGGTATGTGCCTGCGCTACGGCGATCCCCCGCCCGCGGCGGCCGTCGAGCGGATGGAGATGGAGCTCGCGGTGATCGATCGGATGGGCTTCAACGCCTACTTCTTGATCGTCTGGGACTTCGTCAAGTACGCCAAGGAGAACGGCATCGCCGTCGGCCCCGGGCGCGGCTCCGCCGCCGGCTCGATCGTGGCCTACTGCCTCCAGATCACAGATGTCGACCCACTGCGCTACGAGCTGCTGTTCGAGCGCTTCCTCAACCCCGAGCGGGTCTCGATGCCGGATATCGACATCGACTTCTCGGTGCGCGGGCGCGAGCGCGTGATGCGCTATGTGACCGAGAAGTACGGGCGCGAGTCGGTCGCGCAGATCGTGACCTTCGGCAAGATGCTCCCCCGCGCGGCCACCCGTGACGCTGCGCGGGTCCTCGGCTACGACTACGGCGCGGGGGACCGTCTCGCGAAGCTGATCCCCGACCCGATCATGGGCCGCTCCCCCTCCTTCGAGGAATGCCTGAAGTCGGGCGAACCGCTGCGCAAGGCCTACGACGAGGAGCCCGATGCGCGGCGCATCATCGATGTCGCCCAGGGCCTCGAGGGGATCGTGCGCAACTCCTCGATCCACGCCGCCGCCGTCGTGATCGCCGACCGTCCGCTGACCGACATCGTGCCCCTGCAGCTCGCCGACGCGGGGACCGGCGAGAACGGCGAGCGTAGCTACCGCACCGTCACGCAGTTCTCGATGAAGCCGATCGAGGAGATCGGCCTGCTGAAGATGGACTTCCTCGGGCTGCGCAACCTCGACGTGATCGAGGACGCCCTCGACATCATCGCCCGCTCCACCGGTGAGCGCCCCGACATGACCGCCCTGCCGCTGGATGACGCAAAGACCTATGAAATGCTCGCCCGCGGGGACTCCATCGGGGTCTTCCAGTTCGAGTCCGAGGGGATGCGCGAGGCGCTCAAGAAAGTCCGCCCCGACGAGTTCAACGATCTCGTTGCGCTGAACGCCCTCTACCGCCCCGGGGCGATGGACCAGATCCCGGTGTACGCCAAGGGCAAGCACAAGCCCCAGTCGATCTCCTACCCCGACGAGCGCCTGCGGGTGATCCTCGAGTCCTCCAACGGCGTGATCCTCTACCAGGAGCAGGCGATGCAGATCGCCAAGGATCTCGCGGGCTTCTCCGGGGCCAAGGCCGACGACCTGCGCAAGGCGATCGGCAAGAAGAATCGCCAAGCGATGGCCGCGCTGAAGCCCGAGTTCGTGGAGGGCTGCCGCGCCTCGGGTACCAAGCCCGAGGTGATCGAGTTCCTGTGGCAGACCAACGAAAAGCCTGCGGACTACTCCTTCAACAAGTCCCACGCCGCCTGCTACGGGCTGATCGCCTACCGCACCGCGTGGTTGAAGGCCAACTACCCCGCCGAGTACATGGCCGCGCTGATCTCCTCGGTGATGTCCACCAAGGACAAGGTGCCCTTCTTCGTGGCCCGCTGCGAGGAGATGGGGATCGAGATCCTCCCCCCCGACGTGAACCTCTCAGACCACGAGTTCACCGTGGTGGGGGGCAACATCCGCTTCGGCCTCGACGCGGTCAAGGGCGTCGGCTACCAGGCGGTGGAGGCGATCAAGCGCGCGCGCGAAGAGCCGAGCCCTGGGTACCCAGAAGGTGGCGGGGGGAGGGCGGAAGGTGGCGGGGGGAGGGCGGAAGGTGGCGGGGGGAGGGCGGAAGGTGGCGGGGGGAGGGCGGGTGGGACTCCATTTACCTCCCTGTGGGACTTCTGCGAACGCGTGGACAGCCGCACCGTCAACAAGAAGGCGATCGAGGCGCTGATCAAGTGCGGCGCCCTCGGCTCCACGGGGGCCACCCGCAAGGGCATGCTCGCCGTCCTCGAGCTGGCCCAGGCGTCGGGACAGAAGGCCCAGCAGGACGCCCAGATCGGCCAGGGATCGATCTTCGATCTCGACGGCGCGGGCGGTCTGGGAGGCGCGAACGGCTCGCCCGCCGCGGGCGCAAGCGCCGGCGGCTCCGCTCACGCGTCGGCCTCCGCGGGGGCAGGGGGGGGCGGACGGGCGCCGCATCTGCCGATCCCCTCCGAGGAGTTCGATCAGGCCGAGCTGCTGGCGGCGGAGAAGGAGGCGATCGGGCTGTTCGTCTCTGCCCACCCCCTCAAGCCGGTACGCGAGGCGATGCGCGCGCGTTCGGACTGCCCCCTGGCTGCGCTTGCCGAGCGGCGCGACAAGGAGTGGGTGACGGTTGGGGGGATCGTCACCGAGGCCAAGCGCATCCGCACCCGCAACGGGGATCACATGATGTTCGCGACCCTCGACGACCTCGAGGGATCCGTGGAGATGCTCGTGTTCGGCAAGGCCCTCGCCGAGCACGAGGGGGTACTCGCGGTCGACCAGGTGGTGCTGGTACGCGGGCGCGTGGACCACAAGGAAGCGGGCAAGACCTGCCTGGTGGTGCAGTCCGCCGAGCCCTTCCAGCCAACCGAGCAGGAGATCGAGCGCGCGCGGGCGGCTGCGGCGGCGGCGAGCAGAGGTAGGGCGCCGGCGCCTGCATCCACCGCGGCAGCGACGGCCACCGCGGAAGCTGCCCCACTCACCGGGGAGGACCCACAGGCGGACGCCGAACCGATTCACCTACGGGTCGATGCCACGCGGCTGCCGGCGAGCTTCATCGAAGACCTCAAGCACGTGATCGAGAGTCACCCGGGCTCGGTAGAGCTGGTCGTGGAGATGGACACCCGCACCGGTCCCCGCCGTCTGCGCCTCGGCGAGGCTTACCGCGTGGCGCCCACCCCGACGCTGCAAGCCGAGCTCGAGCAGATCAGCGCGTACGCCTCGCTCGCTGTGGCGTAGACGCCGCCGCTCAGCGCTTGCCGCGAGTTGCCGCAGCCGGTTTCGCTGCTCGGCGTTTGCGTGCCTGCAGGCCGCGTTTGCGCAGGGCCATCGCCAGGGCGACCTCCTCCGCGGCGGGCCCACCGCCATCGCCACCGGGGGTCTCGAGCACACACGGCAGATCCTCGAAGGGTGCTGCGGAGAGAAAGTTCGCGCAGCCGCGCTCGCCGAGCTCCCCCTCGCCGACGTTGGCGTGGCGGTCGCGGTTTGAGCCCAGGGCGCCCTGGGAGTCGTTGAGATGCAGGGAGCGCAGGCGCTCCAGGCCAATCTTCTCGGCGACCTCGCCCAGCAGGGTGTCGAGTCCGGCGGGAGTACGGATGTCATACCCCGAGGCGTACAGGTGGCAGCTGTCAAGGCACACCCCCAGCCGCGCGCTCCCCCCGGCGGCCTCGAGGAGTGAGGCGAGCTCCTCGACCGAGCGCCCCAGGGTTCCCCCTGCGCCAGCGGTGTTCTCCAGGTGCAGCGGACAGCTCCCGCTCTCGGAGAGCGCCTCGCGGATCGTCGCGCCCGCGCGCGCGATCGCCTCCGCGACGTCGCCGGTCTTGGCGGAGCCCGGGTGCAGTACGACCCCGCACGCCCCGATCTGCTCCCCAACCCGCAGCGAGTGGGTGAGCGAGGCCAGCGTTTTGGCGCGGATCTCGGGGTCCTCGCTAGCACAGTTGAGCAGGTACACCGCGTGGATCAGCACCGCGTCGATCGGGCTCGCCTCGAGCGCCTCGCGGAAGGCGGCGACGTCCTCCTCGCGGTGCGTCGAGGGGCGCCACATGCGGGGCGACTGGTTGAAGATCTGGATCGCCCGGCAGCCGCGCTCCACGCCACGCTCCACCGCCTTGGGCAGACCGCCGGCCGGGGAGACGTGCGCGCCGATTAGCATGCCGTGATCTTATGCGTGTTAGGTTCGCTCCATCCCCCACGGGGGCCCTGCACATCGGCGGTGCGCGCACCGCACTGTTCAACTGGCTGCTCGCGCGGGGCTCAGGGGGAGCGCTGGTGTTGCGGATCGAGGACACCGACCGGGAGCGCTCCACCCCGGAGAACGTGGAGCAGATCCTCGACGCGCTGGGTTGGCTCGAGCTCGACTGGGACGAGGGGCCGATCCTGCAATCCGAGCGCTCTGAGCGCCACGGCGAAGTCCTGCAGGAGCTGCTCGCTGCGGGGCACGCGTACCGCTCCACGGCCACCGCGGAGGATGTGCAGGCCTACAAGCAGCTCCACGGCCCCGAGCGCGGGTTTCGGGGCGAGGTCGCCGCGGAGGGTGCCCAGGCGGCGGTGCGCCTGCGGGTGCCCGACGAGGGGGCCACGGTGGTCCACGATGCGATCAGGGGGGAGACGCGCTTCGAGCACGTGCACCTCGACGATCCCGTGATCGCGCGCTCGGATGGCTCGGTGCTCTACAACTTCGCGGTCGCGGTGGATGACCTGGATGCGGGTATCACCCATGTGGTGCGGGGGGAGGACCACCTCTCCAACACCCCCAAGCAGCTGCTCGTGCTCGAGGCCCTGGGGGCGAGCCAGCCGGTGTACGCGCATCTGCCACTGTTGCACGGCGCCGACGGGCGCAAGCTCTCAAAGCGCCACGGGGCGGCCTCGGTGCAGGAGCTGCGTGCGGCGGGCTACCTGCCGGAGGCGGTGCGCAACTACATCGCACTGCTCGGGTGGGGCGCGGGGGACGACGCGACGGTATTGAGCACCGAGGAGCTGATCGCGCGCTTCGCCCTGGAGCGGGTGAGCCGCAACCCCGCGCAGTTCGACGAGACGAAGCTGAGATGGTTGAACGGGGTGTATATCCGCGGGCTGGCGGTGGCGGAGCTCGCGCAGCGGATCGCGCAGTACATCGACCGCGAGGGCCCCCAGGGCGCGCGGGAGCTGCTGGCCCTCGCGAGTGCGCGGGAGTCGGGTGTGCACGCGTCGGGTGCACAGGATGCGGGTGCCGGTGAGTCGGGCGCCGGCGAGTCTGGTGCCGGCGAGCGGGGTGCCGGCGGGTCGGGTGCTGGTGAGTGGGGTGCCGGCGGGCCGGTGCTGCTCGCAGGCCGCCTCGAGCGTGCGGTGGCGATCAGCCAGGAGAAGATCACGACCCTCGCGGACTTCTGGGGGCTCGCAGGCTTCCTCCTGGGTGAGCCACCGGTCGACGATCCGAGTGCGCGGGAGCGGTGGCTGGGGGAGGCAGGGAGGGCTGCGCTTACACAGACGCGTGCCGCGCTCGCGCAGGCCCCGGGCTTCGAGGAGCAGGACGTCCAGGCGGCGCTCCAGGGTGTCCAGGAGCGCCTGGGCGTAAAGCCGCGCGACATCTACCAGCCGCTGCGGGTGGCGCTCACGGGCTCCACGATCTCACCGGGGATCTTCGAGAGCGTCGCGCTGCTGGGGCGCGAGGAGACGCTCCACCGCATCGACACGATCCTCTCGTCGTAGCGTTCCCCGCGCCTCTGGCCGTTGGGCGCGTGCTTGGTCCGGTCCCCCGGGGGGGTACAGCGTTCCCCGCGTCCCTGGCCGTTGGACGCGTGCTCGATCTGGTCCCCGGGTCGCGCGGAGCGAGCCTCAAGACAAAAAGGGTGTGGTCGATTACCCATTCATACCTGCGGCCAAACCCCCTCAACCATCCGTCCACCGCTGCCGATAGGTCCTCCTAGAGGGTGGCGCAGTCGGCCGGAGGCCGGCGAGCCGGCCCCTCTTCAGTCAAACGAAAGCGCCCAATGGATTGGGCGACATGCGATTTGAAGGCAGGTGCGCAGGAGCATGCAGGCAACAGCCACCACACCGCAGCAGGCGACCAAGGATCGGTCCGAGGCTGCGAAGAAATCTCAACCGACCAGGGCGGGGGCATCTCCCGCACCCGCGGCAGCCACCCGCGCAGCCACCGCGCAGCCGTCTGGGGGCTCGGCTTCCGCGGGCTCGGCCTCCACGGGGGCCCGCCACCAGAACGAGGGCCACGGCCGGCGCTTGACGCAGGCATTTGAAGCGCTCGAGCACTTCCCGGCGCTGGCGGAGTCGCGCAAGCGACTGCTGGCGGTGATGTCCAAGGACCACGTGGCGACGGCGGACGTGGTGAGCGCGGTGGAGTCGGATGTGGCGCTGGTGACAGCGGTGTTGCGGATGGCCAACCAGGCGCAGGGGACACGGGGCCGCGTGGACACTGTGGTGGCGGCGGTCGAGGTGCTCTCCCCGCAGACCGTGCAGGCGCTCGCGGGACGGGTACGGACGTTTGACTTCTTCGAGCGCGCGAGCGTGTGGGACGCCGCTCCCGAGCGCTTCCGGCTGCACGCGCTCGCGACCCAGAACGCGGCGGACAGGGTGGCAGCGGAGGTGGGCTATGAGAACCGGGATCGCCTCACGGTGACGAGCCTGTTGCACGACATCGGCAAGCTGGTGCTGGTGCACGCCTACCCGGGGTATCCCAAGCAGGTGCACCAGGGGGCGCAGACCCCCGAGGATCGGATCCACCAGGAGCGCAGGGAGCTGGGCGTGGACCACGCGCTGGTGGGCGGGGTGCTGGCGCGCCGCTGGGGGTTGCCGGTGTCGGTGGCGAGCGTGATCGAACGCCACCACAGCCCCGAAGCGTCGGGTGAGGCGGCGTTCGTACGTCTCGCGGACATGCTGGCCCACTACACCCAGGGGGCACCGGTCTCCCCCGCGGAGATGCTGCGCACCGCGCGCACCGTGGGCCTCGGCCCGGAAGAGCTGCGCCGGGTGATGTACGAGCTACCCAACCCCACCAGCCAGCGTCAGCGCCACGTGGACCCGTGCCCGCTCTCGGGCCGCGAGCTCGGCGTGCTGCAGCGGTTGGCGGAGGGCAAGGTGTACAAGCAGATCGCCCACGAGCTGACGCTCTCCACGAGCACGGTGCGCACGCACCTGCACAACATCTACGGCAAGCTCGGCGCGGTGGACCGCGCGCAGGCTGTACTGATCGCCACGGAGCGCGGCTGGCTCTGAGACGGCCGCTGGCCGGCGCGATGCGTTGTCCTCAGTCGCTCATGTGCTCAGCACATTTCGCTCCTTGCGTTCTCGCCTCGCTTGACCAGCGATCGTCTCAGAGGCGCTGTTCCGTAAAGTCGCGTGCATGAGAACGAGGGTGCGATGATCTCGATCACGAGCAAGTCCCCGTATGCGGTGCTGGCGCTGGCGGAGTTGGGCCGCCACTCCGGTGCGGAGCCGGTGCCGATCGGAGAGCTGGCGCGCCGGCGGGAGGTGCCGGTGCAGTTCCTGGAGCAGCTGTTCGCGGTGCTGCGCCGGGCGGGGATCCTACGCTCGCAGCGGGGGGTGAAGGGCGGCTACAGCTTCGCGCGGGAGCCCGCCACGGTGAGCGTGTTGGAGGTGGTGGAGCTGCTCGACGGTCCCCTGGGGAGGGACTCGGAGGGCGTGTTCGCGGACGCCGCGCAGGCCGCGCGCAGGGTGCTGGAGGGGACGACGATCGCCGACGTGATCGAGCGCGAGGCGCGCGATGCGGGGGCGAGCATGTACTACATCTGAGCGTAGGTGGCACGAGGTCGTCGGCCGTGGTGTGGCGCCCCGGCCCGCGGCCCACTATTGTCGTGGGATGCCCCAAATCCCGATCAACATTGCGGAGCTTGTGGGGGGGACGCCGCTGGTGGGCCTGCCGGGCCTGCTGGGGGAGCGGGCGCAGGAGGGGGGGGTGGAGCTGTACGCGAAGCTCGAGTCGCGCAACCCGGGGGGCAGCGTGAAGGACAGGATCGGGGTGGCGATGATCGAGGCGGCGGAGCGGGAGGGCCGGATCGAGCCGGGGCGCACGACGATCGTGGAGGCGACGAGCGGGAACACGGGGATCGCGCTGGCGTTCGTATGCGCGGCGAAGGGGTATGAGCTGGTGCTGACGCTGCCCCAGGGGATGAGCCGCGAGCGCGAGAGCCTGCTGCGCCTGTACGGGGCGAAAGTGAGGATCACGGAGTCGCTGGGGGGGATGAGCGAGGCGGTGGCGGCGGCGCGGGAGCTGGCGCGGGGGGAGGATGTGTTTCTACCGGACCAGTTCTCGAACCCGGCGAACCCGGAGGCGCACAGGCGCACGACGGGCCCGGAGATCGAGCGCGAGCTCGGGGGCGGCGGACCGGATGTGCTGGTGGCGGGAGTTGGCACGGGGGGCACGATTACGGGCGCGGGTGGCTACCTGCGGGAGCGCAAGCGCTCGCTGCGGATCGTGGCGGTGGAGCCGCGCAGCTCGGCGGTGCTCTCGGGCGGTCCACTGGGACCGCATCGCATCCAGGGGATCGGGGCGGGCTTCGTGCCGCCGGTGCTCGACCGGGAGCTGCTCGACGAGGTGATCGCGGTCTCCGACGAGGAGGCGATCCACACGGCGTGGCGGTGTGCGCGGCGTACTGGCCTATTGGCGGGGATCTCGGGCGGAGCGGCGCTGTGGGCGGCGCTGGAGGTGGCCGAGCGCGAGGAGTCCGCGGGGAAGCGGATCGTGACGATCGTGCCGGACTCGGGCGAGCGTTATGTGTCCCAGGCGTTCTTCGCGCCGTAGCCTCGCTCGTACTCAGCGCGGCCGCGTGATCGATTTTTTTGATGGGGACCCCTCCGGGGTCCGGGATGGGCCGCGTGGTGGGGGCGCCACGCGCTGCGCCGATGTGAGGCTAGGCGGGCGCTGCCTCGCGACGGGGCGTGGGGGGTGCCCCGTGCCGGAGGGGGTGGGGCGAGCGCGACGCTACCCTATGGGAATGCTCGGGCTGGGCACGGTTGCGGGAGTGGTGAAGGAGCTGCGCCGCGATGTGGCGGCGGCGCGCGACCGCGACCCCGCGGCCCGCGGGGTGGGGCCGGCGGAGATCGTGGCGACGTGGCCGGGGATCCACGCGCTGCTCTCCCACCGGGTGGCGCACGCGCTGCACGAGTCGGGTGTGCCGATCCTGCCGCGCACGCTGGCGACGTTCACGCGGACGCTGACGGGGATCGAGATCCACCCGGCGGCGGAGATCGGCCAGGGCCTGTTCATCGACCACGGGACGGGCGTGGTGGTGGGAGAGACGGCGAAGATCGGCAACGACGTGACGCTCTACCAGGGGGTCACGCTGGGGGGCACTGGCTTCGCGACGGGCAAGCGCCATCCGACGGTGCAGGACAACGTGACGATCGGCTCGGGGGCGAAGCTGCTGGGGCCGATCACGGTGGGCCACGGGGCGAAGATCGGGGCGAACACGGTGGTGATCACCGACGTGCCCCCGAACTCCACCGTGGTGGGCAATCCTGGCCACCCGGTGCGCGTGGACGGCCGCCGCCCGGAGGGGCCGGACGCGGACTGGATCCACCTCCCGGACCCCATCGCGGAGGCGATTCAGGGCCTCTCCAGTCGCATCGGGGCGCTCGAGCGCGCGGTGGGGGAGCTCTCGGGGGGCCGCCTGGAGCCGGTGGCGAAGGTCACGAAGCTGCGCCCGGTGAAGGGCCCCAACCCCGCGGGGGGGTAGGTCGAACCCGGCGGATCGGCCGAGGGACGCGGGCTCGGGGCGTCCGGCAGCCGGGAGCGAGTTCCGATCGGCGCCAAGCCACGACCCCTGGAAGCCATTCGCTGACGCGCGTTGGGGGAGTGGGCTACCCGCCGCTGCTCAGCTTTGCGGCGTCCGTGCCGATACCGGTAGTGGCCGAGGCCCGCGCCCGTGGGCGTGCGGGCCCAACGACAAGGGGACACGATGCGTAGAGGAATCGGAGTGGTCGCGGCGATTGGCGCCGCGGTGGCGCTTGGAGCACCAGTCGCCGCCGATGCGACCCCGACGTGGCTGACGGCGAGCCCTCTCTCGCAATCGGAGGCCGTATTCGCGGATACGGCGATGGGATCCGACGGCGGCGCGGCCGTGGCATGGCTGGGAGTCGGCAACGTCGTGCAGGTCGCCACACGCCCTCCGCTCGGGAGCTTCGCGGCCCCCCTCGACGTCTCACCGGCCGGTGAAAACCGCGCTCCCCAGGTGGCCATGGACGCCGCAGGGGACGCGACTGTCGTCTGGTACACCTTCGGATTGAATTTCCTCGTGGAAGCCGCCACCGTGACAGGCGGGATGCCCGCGGCCCCGGTTACGCTCTCCGCGACAGGGAAGAAAGCCCTATTCCCGACGGTCGCCATGAACGACCGGGGGGATACCATTGTGGCCTGGACGCGCGGCGAAGGCTCCGACGGGGTCGTCCAGGCGTCGTTCCGCCCGGCCGGCGGGAGCTTCGGCGCCCCGGTGAACCTGTCCACCGGCGGTGAAAGCGCCACCGCGCCAAGGGTTGCGATCGACGACGCCGGCGATGCCACGGTCGTCTGGGATCGGTACAACGGCGTCCACGAACTCGTGGAAGAGGCGACGCGACCGGCGGCGAGCGGCAGCTTCTCCAAAGCGGCGGTGCTCTCCAACGAAGCCGAATCTGCGATCCAGCCGTTCGTGGCGATTAACGCCGAGGGTGACACGGCCGTCACCTGGGTGGCCTTCAATGGCGTTGCTCAGATAGTTCAGGTCGCGGTGCGGCCCGCCGGTGGGACGTTCGACAAAGCCGTGAGCGTCTCTGCCGAATCAGGGAACGCGGCGTTCCCGCAGGTGGCCCTCGACGGCCGCGGGGATCCGGGCGTTGTGTGGACACTCGATTTCGGCGGTGATCTCATCGTCCAATACGCGGCCGGAACACCGTTGGGAACTTTCCCGACGATTCAGGATCTCGCGTTTGAGTCGTGGGCCCCCAGCATCGCCGAGGACCCCGCCGGCGACACGCTGGTCAGCTACGGCAACGCGCTGAGCAACAGCGCCTTCGCGCTCGTGCGTCCCGCCGAAGGCCGCTTCGGCGAGCCCCAGGAAGTGTCCCCCACCGGACAGATCGTGAGCCCCAACGGAGAGAGTGACGAGCAGGGGCTCAACGCGGCGATGGACAGCGCTGGCGACGGCGTGGTCGGCTTCACCGTCCAGGGCAGCGAAGAGCTCCCGGAGGTGAGCCTGCTCGACGCGGGAGGGCCGACCCTGGGGAACGTGTCGATCCCGGCGACCGCGACCGCCGGGGCGCCCGTGACCTTCTCTGTGGCGCCCCTCGACCAGGTCGATCCCACGCCCGGCGTCTCGTGGTCGTTTGGGGACGCTTCGAACGCGAGCGGGGACAGTGTGACGCACACCTTCGCCGACCCCGGCACCTACAGCGTGTCGGTAACGGCCACTGTTGCTCCCGGGGACGCCGCGACACGGACCGCCACGATCGTCGTCACGGCACCCGTGCTCCCGGCGCCCCCCGCGTTCCACGCGGCGACGCTCGGCTCTGCGAGCGTGAGCGCCGACAGCCACGGAGGGGTGCAGCTGAAGATCGCCTGTCCGGCCGGGGGAGCGGCGTGCGCGGGGACGGTGACGTTGACCCTGCCGGCCACCGCGAGCGGCCTGGCGGTCGCCGCCCGCGCGCAGGGCACCCCGGTGACCGTCGCCGCCGGCCACGCCTCGTTCAGCGCGGTGGGCGGGACATCGACGACAGTGAGCGTGACGCTGCCCGCCGCCGTGCGCCGGTTGCTCCAACGCCACCACCGTCTGACGCTCACCGCGGCCGTCGAATCGCAGGGCGCCTCCGGCCAGAGCGCGACCGTCAGCGGCGAGGTGCTGGTCAAGGCGTACGTCAAGCCGAAGAAGAAGCCGAGGCGGACGAAAAAGAAGCAGTAGGCGCGGCTGGATGGGTGGCGCGGGCAGGAAGGAGCGGTCGCGCACAGATGGAAGGAGCGGCCGCGGGAAGCGGTTGCTGCGGCTGGATATAGGCGATCTCTGGGGAGGTCGGCGCTCAGTAGTAGACGCAGCGGCAGCGGTGGCGCGGGTGGGCCTTGTACTGGGGGGCCTGCCCGCGGTTCCACAGGCGGTTGTCGAGCACCCGTGGGGGGATACCGGTGTGCTGGGAGATCAGCTCGCAGGCGTGCACCGCGCAGGCGCGGATCTCGCGCTCGGGGCCGCCCGCGGGGAGGATCTCCCCGGCGTCGATGCGGGCCGCGAGCGCGGGATCGTAGACGAGCACGCCTGCCCAGCGCAGCACGTGGGGGACGAGGTTGTCGGCGAAGATCGTGAGGCGGTCGAGATCCGCGAAGCTCGCGACCCCCGCCAACGCGAGGTCGGCGGCGACGATCTGGGCGCGCTTATAGAAGCCGCGGTCGTCGAACATCGCCATTCCGGCGATCGAAGCTCGGCCGGCGAGCGTTTCCGCCAAACGCTCCGCCGAGCCCCCGCACTCCGCCACGAGGTCCAGCGCGCGGCGCTGTCCGAGGAAGCGCCCGAGCTCACGCAGTGCCTGGGCGTAGAGGCTCATCAGCTCGTGGTCGGGGGGCTGGCCGAGGATCGCGGCGATCGTGCGCGTGTCCACCGCGCGCAGCCACGCGCCGTCGAGCGCCCACGCCCCAGCGGTGGCGTGCTGTGCGCGCACATAGTCGGTGAGCCCCCACGCCACTGTGAAGTAGCCGCTGACTGGCATGCCCGCGTCGAGGCGCTTGCGCAGCTTAGGAAACCAGCCGGAGCCGAAGTTGATCGCATCGAGTGCGAGCAGGTAGTCGGCCACATCCGCGGGCTCGCCCTCCAGGTAGTGGCGCACCGGGTCCAAAGCCGCGGGCGACTCGGTGGGAGCGGGTGCGGCGATCTCCGCGAGCGCCCCCGCGTCGGCGATCGCGTCCATGTCGATCCGCACCCAGCGCGCCTCGGCGGCGATCCGCGCACTGCCGGCACGCACCTCTTCGAGCAGTGGCATCCGGGGAACGTTAGTCCTGGGGCCGCCGATCTCGCCGGCCGGGGCCGCATCTATGCTTGCAGGCGATGGCCCAGAATCCCCACGCGGAGCACCTCCAGGAGCTGCTGGAGGGCCTCAACGAGCCCCAGCGCGAGGCGGTGACCCATGGGGAGGGGCCGCTCCTGATCCTCGCGGGGGCGGGCAGCGGCAAGACCCGCGTGCTGACCCACCGGGTCGCGTTCCTGATCTTCACCGACCAGGCCCAGGCGAGCGAGATCCTGGCGATCACGTTCACCAACAAGGCCGCCCAGGAGATGCGCGGGCGCGTGGAGCGCCTGCTGGGGCACAGCACGCGCGGGATGTGGCTGATGACCTTCCACGCCGCCTGCGCGCGCATCCTGCGCTCCGATGGGCAGCGCCTCGGGTACACCCGCCAGTTCACGATCTACGACCAGGCCGACGCGCGGCGGCTGATCAAACGCTGCCTCGAGGAGCTCGGTGTGGACCCCAAGCGCTTCACCCCCGCCGGCATTCACAGCCAGATCTCCGACGCCAAGAACCGCCTGCGCGACGCCGCCGCATACAGCCAGCAGGTGGGCTCCCACTTCGAGCAGACCGTCGCGGAGGTCTACCAGCTCTACGAGCGCGGGCTCGTGCGCTCCAACGCGATGGACTTCGACGACCTCCTGTTCCGTGCGGTCAACCTCCTGGAGCTCTTCCCCGAGGTCCGCGAGCGCTATGTGCGCTCCTTCGCCCACGTGCTCGTGGACGAGTATCAGGACACCAACCACGCCCAGTACCGCCTGCTGCAGCTGCTCGTGGGGGGTGGCCGCGAGCTGCCCGCTCAGGGAGAGCGCACCAACGTGCCCGGCCACCGCAACCTCGCGGTGGTGGGCGACGACTCACAGTCGATCTACGGGTTCAGGGGTGCGGACGTGCGCAACATCCTGGACTTCCAGGATGACTTCCCCGACGCCCGCGTTGTCAAGCTGGAGCAGAATTACCGCTCAACCCAGACGATTCTCTCCGCGGCCAACGCGGTGATCACCAACAACCGCGGGGGGATCGCCAAGCGGCTGTGGAGCGAGCTGGGGGAGGGGGAGCCGATCCACGTGCGCGAGCTCGACGACGAGCACGCGGAGGCGCGCTTCGTGGTCGGCGAGATCCAGCGGCTGATCGACGAGGAGGGCGCCAGTCGCTCGGAGATCGCGGTCTTCTACCGCACCAACGCGATGTCCCGTGTGCTCGAGGACACCCTCGTGCGCCGCGACGTCGCCTACCAGGTGATCGGTGGGACGAAGTTCTACGAGCGCGCCGAGATCAAGGACGCGATCGCCTACCTCTCGCTGCTCGCCAACCCCCAGGACGCGGTCAGCTTCGCGCGGATCGTCAACTCCCCCCGCCGCGGGATCGGGCAGACCTCGGTGGGCAGGGTGCTCGCCCACGCGCAGAGCCTCGACACCCCCGTGTGGGAGGTCGCGGCCGACGCCGAGCGGATCCCCGGCCTGGGGCCCGCGGCGCGCAAGGCGCTCGCTCGTTTCATGGACACGATGGAGGAGCTGCGCCACCGGATGATTGAGTCCCACCCGCCCATCCCAGTGGGCGACCTGCTGGAGTCGGTGCTCGTGCGCACGGGCTACGTGGAGATGCTGGAAGCGCTTGCCGGGCAGCCCGGCCCGGAGTCCTTCGAAGCGCAGGGGCGCCTCGAGAACCTCGCCCAGCTGGTCGAGGTGGGACGCGAGTTCGACGCCTCCGCGGAGCCGGGCACCGACGCCGAAGGCGTCGGTCAGGACACCCTCGACGTGTTCCTCGCCCAGATCGCCCTGGTCGCGGACGCCGACTCGCGCCGCGACGAGGAGAGCCTCGTGACGTTGATGACCCTCCACAACGCCAAGGGCCTCGAGTACCCAACGGTGTTCATCGTGGGCTGCGAGGACGGCGTCTTTCCCCACTCGCGCGCCCTGGACGAAGGGGGCCTGGAGGAGGAGCGCAGGCTCTTCTACGTCGGCGTGACCCGCGCGATGCGCCGACTGTACCTCGCCTACGCCCGCCGCCGCGCGGTCTTCGGCGCGCAGACCTATGGCTTGCGCAGTCGCTTCCTCGACGAGTTGCCCGCGGAGCTCACCGACCAGGAGCAGGAGCAGCCGCTGTTCGTGGGCGCGGGCTCGCGAGATGGGATCATCGGTGCGAGCGCCGCCTATACCCGGGGTGGCGGCTGGCCGCCCGCCGGCGAGGTCCGCGCCGGGCGCGCGGAGCGGGCTGGGAGGCCGGGCGCCCGCGGGTCCGCCGCGGGGCGCGCACCGGGCGGCGCGGGCGCGCTGCGCTTCCGGCTCGGGGAGGACGTGGAGCATGCCGCCTTCGGGGAGGGTGTAGTCACCGGCCTCGAGCCCGATGGGGTGATCGTGGTGCGCTTCGCGCGCGACGGCTCCGAGCGCAAGCTGATGGCCGAGTTTGCCCCCGTGAGCCGGCGGTAAGGTTCGCCACATGGGCGCCACGATCATCGACGGGAAGGCGATCGCCGCACGCGTGCGAGCGCAGGTGGCCGAGGCGGTTGCCGAGCTCCGCGCAGAGACCGGGGGCACCCCCGGTCTCGCGACCGTGCTCGTCGGGGAGGACCCCGCCTCCGCGGTCTACGTGGGGGGCAAGCAGCGCGCCTGCGCCGAGGTTGGGATGACGCCCTTCGACCGGCGCCTGCCCGCGGACGCCTCGCACGCGCAGGTCGCGGAGCTGCTCGCCGAGCTGGGCGCCGACCCCGCCGTCAACGGCGTGCTGCTGCAGCTGCCGCTGCCCGCCCACCTCGACGGACCCGCTCTCACCGGGCTGATCGATCCGCTCAAGGACGTTGACGGGCTCACCCCCGTCAACGCCGGCCTGCTCTCGCTTGGGCGACCCGGCCTGCGGCCCTGCACTCCGCTCGGGGTGATGGAGCTGCTCGCGAGCGCCGGTGTCGGTGGGGAGTCGCTGGAGGGCGCCGAAGCTGTGGTCGTGGGTCGCTCCAACCTCTTTGGCAAGCCCATGGCTCAGCTGCTGTTGGAGGCCAACGCCACTGTCACCGTCTGTCACTCGCGCACCCGCGAGCTGCACTCCGTGTGTGCCCGCGCCGACATTCTGATCGCCGCCGTCGGGCGTCCCCGCCTGATCGCCCGTGAGTTCGTCAAGCACGGCGCGGTGGTGATCGACGTGGGTATGAACCGCCTCACCCCCGGGCAGGCGGGCAACGCGAGTGGCCTCGTGGGCGACGTGGACTTCGCCGCCGTGTCCGAGGTCGCCGCGGCGATCACCCCCGTGCCGGGAGGCGTCGGGCCGATGACGATCGCGATGCTGCTGGGAAACACCCTCGCCGCCGCGCGCCACCAGGCGGGGGTCGCGTGAGCCTGCGCCGCCTACGCTCGGGGGAGTTGATCGCGCTCGTGGGGGCGATCTGCCTGATCGTCTCGCTAACCCTCCCGTGGTATGAGAACGACACCGGCAAGCTCAGCGCGTGGGCCACGTTCGGGCCCGCGGTCGCCCTCCTGATCCTCGCCGCCGCCGGCGCGCTCGCGCTCGCGCTCGCCACCGTCACGGAGCGCACCACCGCGATCCCGGTCGCCGCCGCGGTGTGGAGCACCCTGTTCGGCATCCTCGGCACAATTGCCGCGATCGTGCGCCTGCTGGAGCGCCCCCAGCACGCCACGATGCTCTGTGCCGGCGCCTGGCTTGCGCTGATCGGGGCGCTCGCCGTGCTGGCCGGCAGCTGGCAGTCGATGCGCGATGAACGCACCGGACTCTACCCGCCCGACGCCTCCACTCCGCGTGAGGCGCCGCCCGCCGGCGCGGGCTCGTGAGTGACGCGCCGGGCTCCTTGGACATCTCCCGGCTACGCCGATCGCACCGGCTGATCGCGGGTGGTGGACTCGCGCTGTTCGTGGTGATGTTCTTCTTCAAGTGGTTCGGCGCGAGTGTCAGCATCGACCTCCCCGGCGGGAGCACGGTCAGCTTCAGCTCCAGCGTCAACGCGTGGCACAGCCTCAGCGACACCCGCTGGCTGCTTTTGCTCACGGTCATCGCCGCGGTACTGTTCGCGCTCGCCGTCGCGAGCGGGCGGGAGTTCCCCGGCTCCGCCGCCACGATCCTCGCCGGCATCGCCGGCCTCAGCGCGGTCTGCGTGCTCTACCGCATCGTCGAGCACCCCCACGGCAGCGCCTCGTTGGCGGGCGGCTCCTTCAGCTACGGCGCCAGGATCGGCCTCTACCTCGGCTTCATCGCGTGCAGCGCGATCGCCTACGGCGCAGCGCGGGCAAACGGCGAAGCGGGCTCCACGCCTGCAAGTGGGGCACGCCCCCTAGAATCCCCGCCGTGATCGACCGCGAGGAGGTTCTGCACGTGGCGCGCCTCGCGCGCCTGGAGCTCGCCGAGGACGAGCTCGACGCGATGGCCCGCGAGCTCGACGGCGTGCTCGGGCACATCGCCAAGCTCGCCGAGCTCGACCTCGAGGACGTCGCCCCCACCTCCCACGTCGTGGAGATCACCGGCCGTCTACGCCCCGACGAGCCGCGGCCCTCATTGCCCCGCGAGGTCGCCCTCGCACAGGCTCCTGCCGTCGCCGACGGCGGCTTTCTAGTCCCCAGCCCCCAGGCATGAACGCCACGCCGGCGCTACTCGCGACGACGTGGGGCAGGAAGCCCCACGCCCCCACCGCCTCGGTGGGGAATCACACCCGCGCGGACGATCCCAAGACGATCGCAGGCATAAACCCCCCCGCCCAGCTCCCCATTCGCCCCCGCGAGGTCGACCGGTGAGCCCCGCCGAGATCGTCGAGCTCTCCGCCGCCCAGGCGCTCGCGGCGATCGCGCAGGGGACGCTGTCGGCCGCCGAGCTGTTCGCGGTCTACCGCGCGCGCGCTGGCGCGGACGAGCTCAACTGCTTCACCTGGCTTGCCGACGCAGAGCCCGTCGCGGGGTCCGGGGGAGCTGTGGCCGCCGGCCCTTTGGGCGGGGTGCCGCTCGCGGTCAAGGATCTCTTCTGCACCGAGGGCGTTCCCAGCCAGTCCGGCTCGCGCATCCTCGAGGGCTACCGCCCCCCCTACACCGCCACCGCCGTGCAGCGGCTCGCCGATGCGGGCGCACCGCTGCTGGGGAAGACCAACCAGGACGAGTTTGCGATGGGCTCCTCCAACGAGAACTCCGCCTACGGGCCCGTGCTCAACCCCTGGGACCGCGCCCGCGTGCCCGGGGGATCCTCCGGGGGCAGCGCCGCCGCCGTCGCCGCCGGCCTCGCCCCCTGGGCGCTCGGCACCGACACCGGCGGGTCGATCCGCCAGCCCGCCGCCCTCTGTGGGATCGTCGGGCTGAAACCCACCTACGGCGCCGTCTCCCGCTACGGGATGATCGCCTTCGCCTCCTCACTGGACCAGGCCGGCCCGCTGACCCGCGACGTCACCGACGCCGCGCTGCTCTTGCGCCACATGATCGGGCGCGACCCGTGCGACGCCACCTCACTGGCCTTCCCCGAGGAGATCGCCCTGCCCACCGCGCAGAGCCTCGCTGGACTCACCCTCGGCGTGCCCTCCGGGCTGCTTACGCAGGGGATCGAAGCGGGCGTGCTCGCTGCCTTTCACACCGCGCTCGATCGCGCCCGCGAGCTCGGGGCCACCGTGCGTGAGGACATCGAGCTCCCCCACGCACCCCACGGCCTCTCCGCCTACTACGTGATCGCGCCGGCGGAGGCATCCTCGAACCTCGCCCGCTTCGACGGGGTGCGCTACGGACTGCGCGCCGACGCCGAGGATCTCGTCGGGATGTACACCCGCACCCGCCACGATGGCTTCGGGGCGGAGGTCAAGCGGCGCATCATGCTCGGCACCTACGCCCTCTCCGCCGGCTACTACGACGCCTACTACGGTCGCGCCCAGCGCGTACGCACGAAGATCGTGGCCGACTTCAACGCCGCCTTCGCGGGCGTCGATTTGATCCTCACCCCCACCACCCCCGAGGTCGCGTTCGCGCTCGGTGAGAAGACCGCCGACCCCTGGTCGATGTACCTCAGCGACTACCTCACCGTGCCGATGTCGCTCGCCGGCATCCCCGCGATCTCGATCCCCTGCGGGCTCTCGCAGGGGCTCCCCGTCGGGCTCCAGCTCGCCGGCCCGCCCTTCAGCGAGAACCGCCTGCTCGACGCCGCCCACGCGCTGGAGCAGGCGATCGGCTTCGATGGATCGGGGGCGCGCGCGTGAGCGAGGTGGAGTACGAGCCCGTGATCGGCCTGGAGATCCACATCCAGCTCGCCACCGCCACCAAGATGTTCTGCGGCTGCGCGCTCTCCTTCGGGGAGCCCCCGAATACGCGCACCTGTCCCGTCTGCCTCGGGCTCCCCGGCACGCTGCCCGTCGCCAACGCCCGCGCCGTGCACTTCGGTCTGATGATCGGGCTCGCGCTCGGCTCCGAGCTCGCGCCCCGTTCGGTCTTTCACCGCAAGAACTACTTCTACCCCGACCTCCCCAAGGGCTATCAGATCTCCCAGTACGACGAGCCCCTCTGCGGTGGGGGTCACCTGGGGGAGGTGCGCATCCACCGCGTGCACCTCGAGGAGGACGCCGCCAAGCTCGTGCACCTCGGCGCCTCCGGGCGCATCCACGGCTCCGACGCGAGCGTCGTGGACTTCAACCGCGGCGGCACCCCGCTCGCGGAGATCGTCTCCGAGCCCGATCTGCGCTCCCCCGAGCAGGCCGGCGAGTGGCTGCGCCTGCTACGCACCACCATGCGCCAGCTCGGCGTCAGCGACGTGAACATGGAGGAGGGCTCGCTGCGCTGCGACGCCAACATCTCCCTGCGCCCCGTCGGCAGCGACCGGCTCGGCGTCAAGACCGAGCTCAAGAACATGAACTCCTTCCGCTTCATCGAACGCGGCATCCGCGCCGAGATCGCCCGCCAGGAAACGATTCTGCGCGGTGGGGGAGCGGTCGAACAGGAGACGCTGCACTTCGACCCCGCCACCGAGCGCATCACTTCGCTGCGCTCCAAGGAGGAGGCCCACGACTACCGCTACTTCCCCGAGCCCGACCTCGTGCCGGTCGCGATCACCGCACAGATGCTCGATGAGGCCCGCGCCGCCCTCCCCGAGCTGCCCGCCGAGCGCGCTCAGCGCCTCGAGCTCCAGGTCGGCCTGACCGCCGACACCGCCCGCCTGTTCGCCTTCCGTGTCGAGCTCGGGGACTACCTCGAGGCCGCCCTCGCCGCCGCCGCCGACCCCGCGCCCTCCGCGCAGGCGCTCGCCAACTGGATCTCCGGGGAGCTCCTGCGGCGGCTGCCCGATGGACAGGAGCTCGGCGAGGGTCTGGTCACGCCCGCCGCGCTCGCCACGCTCGTCGGGCTGCTCGCCGCCAAGCGCCTCAGCGCCGGCGCCGCCCGTCAGGTGCTCGACCGCCTCGTCGCCGAAGGCGGCGATCCGCTCGCGATCGTCGAGCAGGAGGGACTCGCCGCGCTCGCCGGCGGGGATGGAGAGCTCGCCGCGATCGTCGCCGCCGCGCTCGCCGCCAATGCCGCCGCCGCCGAGAACGTACGTGCGGGCAACGCCAAGGCGATCGGGCCGATCGTCGGCTACGTGATGCGCGAGACCAAGGGTCGCGCCGACGGCGGCGAGGTAACCCGACTCGTGCACGAGCAGCTCGGCCTGTGAGACCCCGCCGTGAATGGCGTGGAGGAGTGGTGGTGGGACGACGGTGTCGCCCACGGCTCCCAGCAGCCTCACCGCCTCCAGCTGGCCACGCCTCCAGCTGGCCACCGTACGACGCCCTCCGCTATCTGAGCTACGCTGATCCTATGAACGAGATTCCCTCATCGTCTTCCTCCTCCTCCTCGCGCTCGCTGGGCCGGACGATCGTCGCGGTGCTGATCCTCGCGGTGGCGGCCTGGCTGCTGCTGCACGTCGTGGTCGGCATCGTCACCTTCCTCGCCGGCATCATCGTCGTGGTAGTCGCCGTTGCAGCCGTCATCTGGGCTGTGCGCGTGATCCTGTAGGGCCCGCGCGATGGGCTACGTGACGATCTGCCTCGGCTTCGGGCTCGCCGGCGGGACCGTCGGGCGGGTCAAGGGCAGCTCGTTCCTGCTGTGGTTCTTGATCTCCGCCGTCGTTCCCATCCTCGGCCTGCTCGCTGCGATCGCCTACCGCTTCGAGAGCAACGAGCTGCGCCGCCGCTGCCCCCACTGCGGGCGCGTCACCAAGATCTACGACACCCTCTGCACCCGCTGCGGCACCGAGCTCGACTTTCCGGAGACCGTGATCGCTCCCGAATCGTGGCAGCCCTCGCAGGCCGCGCGCGGTTGAGCCGGTAGCGCGGCGCCGGCCTACGGGCGAGCCGGGGTTGCTGCGTGTGCGCGAGCGCAAAATGCGGGGCCGGGGTGGCCTGAGAGGTTAGGGCTACCCATTAGGGAGCCCGAAGCGGCATGGGCTCTATAAACCGTGAATGGACGCCAACGCGACCACGACGACGATGGACTCTTCGCTGATCGCTCGCTTCGTCCGCCGTGCAGGCTTCGCCGACGAGCGCGACTTCCTGCTGCGCGTGGTGCAGCCGGGCCTCGTGGGATTGATCGACGGCACGATCTCCTCGATCGCCCCGATCTTCGCCGCCGCGGTCTCCTCGGACTCGCACACCGCATTCGTGGTCGGGCTCGCCACCGCCTTCGGGGCCGGTGTCAGCATGGGCTGGTCGGAGGCGCTGTCGGACACCGGCGAAAGCACCGGCCGCGGCTCGCCCGTCGTGCGCGGCGGCATCACCGGTGGGATGACGGCCGTGGGCGGGATCTTTCACACGCTCCCCTTCCTGATTTCAAACGTGCACACCGCGCTCTTCGTCGCCGCGATCGTAGTCGCCGTCGAGCTGTTCGTGATCGCCTGGGTGCGCAAGCGCTTCCTCGAGGTCTCGCTGCGCTCCTCGCTGCTCGTCGTCACCGTCGGCGGCGCGATCGTGCTCGCGATCGGCATCGCGATCGGATCCTCCTAGCGGCCGCTGGCACGGCGCCAGGGCCGCCAGGAGTGGCGTAGCGGGTGGCGCCAAAACCCGCTGGTAAACTGCTTTCTCTGTTTTTGTCGATGAACGACGCAAGAAAGGCAGGCGGCTCGATGCGCGCGGTGGACGCCCTGATGGAAAGCTTGAAGGCGGAGGGCGTGGAGGTTGTATTCGGGCTGCCCGGCGGCGCCAACCTCCCCACCTACGACGCCTTCGTGGACGCCGGCATCCGTCACATCCTCGTCCGCCACGAGGCGGGCGGCGGGCACGCCGCGGAGGGCTACGCCAAGGCGACCGGCAAAGTGGGCGTCGCGTTCGCCACCAGCGGGCCCGGGGCCACCAACCTGATCACCCCGATCTGCGACGCGATGATGGACTCCGTGCCGGTCGTGTTCATCACCGGCCAGGTCCGCACCGAGCTGCTCGGCACCGACGGCTTCCAGGAGGCCGACACGATCGGGATCACGATGCCCGTCGTCAAGCACTCCTTCATGATCCAGCACCCCCTCGAGATCCCCCGCGCGATCCACGAGGCGTTTCATATCGCGCGCTCCGGGCGGCCCGGCCCGGTGCTCGTGGACATCCCCCAGGACCTCTCCCGTGCGGAGATCCCCTACGAGCTCGTCACCGACGTGCGCCTACCGGGCTACCAGCCGACGTTGGATGGCAACCAGAAGCAGATCCGCCAGGCCGCCAAGGCGCTTGCGGCCTCGCAGCGCCCCGTGATCTACGCGGGGGGCGGCGTGGTCAACGCCAACGCCTCCGCGGAGCTCGTCGAGCTCGCCGCCTGTGACCGCTTCCCCGTGACCTGCACCCTGATGGCGCTCGGCGCCTTCCCCGCGCGGATCGGTGCGGCGGGGGCGGCTGAGGAGAGCGATGGGAATGGAAAGGGAAAGGGGAAGGGGAGCGGTGGGCTTGGGCAGCCCAACCCCCAGTGGCTGGGGATGCTCGGCATGCACGGCACCCGCGCCGCCAACTACGCGATGGACGAGGCCGACCTGATCTGCGCCGTCGGTGCGCGCTTCGATGACCGCATCACCGGCAAGCTCTCCGAGTTCGCCCCCCGCGCGAAGTTCATCCACATCGACGTCGATCCCGCCGAGATCTCCAAGAACGTGCCCGCCCACATCCCGATCGTCGGCGACGCGCGCAACGTGCTCGCCAAGCTCGCCGTGGAGTACCGCGCGCTCGGCGCCGACCCCGAGCGGCTGGGGGAGTGGTGGAAGCGCATCGAAGGCTGGCGTGAGCAGTACCCGCTCGGCTACGAGGACAGCACCGACTCGGAGATCAAGCCCCAGTACATGATCCAGGCGCTGCACCAGGCGACCGGCGGTGAGGCGATCGTCGCCAGCGACGTGGGCCAGCACCAGATGTGGACCGCCCAGTACTACGACTTCCCAGCCGCGAGGCGCTGGATCAACTCTGGGGGCCTCGGGACGATGGGCTTCGGGCTGCCCGCCGCGATGGGCGCGGCGGTGGGCTGCCCCGACCGCCTCGTCTGCTGCGTCGCGGGCGATGGCTCTGTGCAGATGAACGCCCAGGAGCTCGCCACCTGCGCGCAGGAGCAGATCCCGATCAAGGTGTTCATCATGAACAACGGCTACCTCGGCATGGTCCGCCAGTGGCAGGAGCTCTTCTGGGACGGCCGCTACAGCCACGTCGACATGGGCTCCTATCCCGACTTCGTCAAGCTCGCCGAGGCCTACGGCGCCACGGGGATGCGCTTCGAGGACAAGCACACCCTCGTGGACGACATGAAGCGCGCGATCGCCACGGAGGGCCCCGTCGTCGTCGACGTGCGTGTCACCCGTGAGGAGAACACCTACCCGATGATCCCTGCCGGCCAGGCGGCGCGGGAGATGGTCGGATGAACGCGAGCATCGAATAATGGGCGAGCCCGCCATCAAGGACCCCCTCAGCCTCGCCGAGCTCGAAGCCTCGGGCAACCTCCGCACCGGGCGCAAGCACGTCCTCTCGATCCTTGTGGAAAACAAGTCCGGGGTGCTCACCCGGATCGCGGGCCTGTTCGCGCGGCGGGGCTTCAACATCGACACGCTCACGGTCGGCCCCACCGACGACGAGCGCGTCTCGCGCGTGACGCTCACCGTGGATGGCGCCCTGCACCCGATCGACCAGGTCACCAAGCAGCTGCACAAGCTGATCAACGTGCTCAAGATCCGCGACCTCGATCCCGGCGACACGGTCTCGCGCGAGCTCGCGATGTTCAAGGTCGCCGCCGACGGCGCCCAGCGCGGGGAGCTGATGCAGATCACCGAGATCTTCCGCGGCAAGGTCGTGGACGTCACCAAACGCTCGATCATCGTCGAGATCACCGGCACCACCGAGAAGATCGAGGCCTTCGAGGGCATGGTGAGGCCGTTCGGGCTGATCGAGATGATGCGCACCGGCGAGATAGCGATCTCCCGCGGCCGCGGCGAAACGTGAGAGACGTCGCTCCGCGACTGCGCGAGAGCCCATTCGCGCTGGGGGAGCGCGACCGCGAGCGGCTGCATGCGCGTCTGCAACTGGCCGTCAAGCGCGCGCGCCGCAGCGGCCACCCGACGCTCGCTGCGCTGACGCTGCCTGTGTCTGCGGAGGTGGACCCAAGCGCGGTCGTCTGTGCCTCGCGCCGTCCCGGAGAGCCGTGGTTTCTGCTCGAGCAGCCAGAACGCGGCGCGCGTGCGCTGGCCGCGCTCGGAGAGGTCACGTCACTCACCGCATCGGGCCCCGAACGCTTCGCCACAGTGGCCGACCGTTGGCGTGCGCTGGCGGCCGCCGCTGTCAGCGACCCCCTC
The DNA here is from genome assembly GCA_963747875.1 of uncultured Solirubrobacterales bacterium. Lineage (GTDB taxonomy): Bacteria > Actinomycetota > Thermoleophilia > Solirubrobacterales > Solirubrobacteraceae > Palsa-744. Next base: position 846,497 of record CAVVGU010000001.1, on the reverse strand, counting down.
GAGGATCCCGGCCGCGGTGGACCGATCGCGGTCGGTGGCTTCGCCTTCGCTCCCGAGGGCGGGGGGGACCCCGCCTGGGTGGGTTTCGAGCCGGCGTCTCTGATCGTGCCGGAAGTCGCCTTCACCCGCGAGCCCTGGCCCTCCGAGCGAGAGGGGCGTGGGGGGGGAGCGCAGATCGGCGATGGGTATGGGGGCGTCACCCGCGGGGGCGACGTGCGCTTGACCCTCTGCGCTCTCGCTGCTCCCGATGACACTCCCGAGGAGCTGCTCGCCCGCCTGGAGGGACGCGTGGGAGAGCTGCGCCACGGGGCGCTTGCGCTGCTCGACCCCGCGCCGGCGGGCCGCTACCGGGTGGGGAGCGCGATGCCGCCCGAGCACTACGAGGCCGCTGTCGCCCGCGCTGTGGAGCTGATTCGCGGGGGGGAGCTCGAGAAGGTTGTGCTCGCCCGCGAGGTCCACGTCCACGCGCCGCGCGACTACGATCCCGCGGCGCTGTTCGGGGTCCTGCGCGAGGGCTTTCCCTCGTGCTTCGTCTTCTGCGTCGGCCGCGGCGATGCGACCTTCCTCGGCGCGAGCCCCGAGCTGCTATTGCGCCGCGAGGGCCACCGCGTCAGCGCGCTCGCGCTCGCGGGGTCGATGCGCCGCAGCGCCGATCCCGCGGTCGATGACCACCTCGGCGAACAGCTCATGCACTCCGAGAAGGACCGCGAGGAGCACGCGATCGTGATCCGTCGCATCGAGCGCACCCTGCGCCCCCACGCGCTGTGGGCGGCCGCGCCGCCCGAGCCCACGCTGGTGAAGGTCGCCAACATCCAACACCTGGGCACCCCGATCCGCGCGCAGCTCGCCCAGCCCCTGGATGTGATCGAGCTACTGGAGCTGATGCACCCCACCCCGGCGGTGGGGGGCGAGCCGCTGGCGCGCGCGCGTCCGCTGATCCCCGCGCTCGAGGGCCTCGATCGCGGCTGGTACGCAGGGCCTGTCGGCTGGGCCGACGCCACCGGTGACGGCGAGTTCTGCGTCGCCCTGCGCTGCGCCCTGCTGCGCGGCTGCGTCGCCCGTTGCTACGCCGGCGTGGGTGTGGTGCGCGACTCCGACCCCTCCGCCGAGCTCGCGGAGACCGAGGTCAAGTTGGCCGCGCTGCTGCCGCTACTCGCTGGTTGAGCGGCGCTCAGGGGCCGTAATGCGCCACGGGCTCGCGCTTGACCGTCTGGGCGCGCCATCCATCCGGGAGGCGAGTGGGGGAGACCCCGGCGGGATTCTCGGGAGCGAGCAGGCAGTACTCGGGGGCGGGGCCGAGCACGAGCGCGCGGCGCCAGAGGCTGGCGTGAGTGGGGTCCATGCCGTCCCCGAGCAGCTGGGCGAGCTCGCCGCGGGGAGCCCCGGGTGGGCGGGAGACCCATGTGATTCGGGGTGCGTCGGCGAGGTGGGCGTGCCCCTCCAACAGCCCGTACAGGCCGCCCGCGCCGGCACCGAAGCGGCGCGCGATCTCGTCGTGGGCGGTGCGGTGTCCGTGGGCGACGGCGGCCTCGTTCAGCACTCCCACTGCGGCGAAGTCATCGAGCAGGTACCAGTCCTCGTAGCCCCCGCCCGCGAGCCAGGGCAGTTCCCCAACCCGGTAGACCGCGGAGCCGCGGAAGCCGGCCGGCGGGGAGTGCGCCAGCGAGCGGTGGAAGTGCTCCGCGGCGTGCTCGTAGGCGGCGGAGTCGACGCCCGCTCCGGGCCGATGCCACAACAGATAGGCGAGCACCTGTGCCTCCGCCCGGGCGCCGGCGCTAGAACGCGGGCTTGATCCAGTCCATGTGGGAGCGCAGCTCCTTGCCGACCGCTTCGATCTGCGTGTTGGCCTGTTCGGCGCGCATGCGTTTGAAGTTCTCCTGGCCGGCGCGGTTCTCCGCGATCCACTCGCGCGCGAAGTCCCCAGACTGGATCTCGGCGAGGATCTTGCGCATGTTCGCGCGGGTCTCCTCGGTGATCACGCGCTTGCCGCGCGTGTAGTCGCCGTACTCGGCGGTGTTGGAGATCGAGTAGCGCATCCCGGCGAGGCCCTTCTCGTACATCAGATCGACGATCAGCTTGACCTCGTGCAGGCACTCGAAGTAGGCCATCTCGGGGTCATAGCCCGCGCCTACGAGCGTCTCGAAGCCGGCCTGCACGAGCTCGGAGACGCCGCCGCAGAGGACGGCCTGCTCGCCGAACAGATCGGTCTCGGTCTCGTCCTTGAAGGTCGTCTCGATCACGCCTCCGCGGGTGCAGCCGATGCCCTTCGCGTAGGCCAACGCGAGCGCGCGCGCGTTGCCGGTGGCGTCCTGGGCGATCGCGATCAGGCCGGGGACGCCGCTGCCTTCCTCGAACTGGCGGCGCACGAGGTGGCCGGGGCCCTTCGGTGCCACCATCGCCACGTCGACGCCGGGGGGCGGGTCCACCTCGTGGTAGTGGATCGAGAAGCCGTGCCCGAACAGCAGCATGTCCCCGTCGGCGATGCCGTCGCGTACCTCCTCCTCCCACACCTGGCGGTGCAGCTCGTCGGGCACCAGCATCATCACGAGGTTGCCCCGGCTCGCGGCCTCGACCACGGGCAGCACTTCGAAGCCCTGCTCGCGCGCCTTGTGCGCCGAGGAGGAGTCCTCGCGTAGCCCGACTACCACCTCGACCCCCGAGTCGCGGAGGTTCAGCGCGTGGGCGTGGCCCTGTGAGCCGTAGCCGATGATCGCAACGGTCTTGCCGTCCAGGAGTGTGAGGTCTGCGTCGTCGTCGTAGAGCATGGGGGCGCAGGCTAGCAGTGCCGGGCGGGGGGCGTGAGAGTGGGGTTGCTTTGGGATCGTCCACGCGCGCGGGCACGGAGGATCGCGGCGGTGGGCGCTCGGCTTCCATGCCTCGCGGCGGGCGGTGGGGACGCTTCCATGCCTCGCGCGGGCGGTGGATGCCGGCGGGGGGCCTCGGTGGATGAAGGCTCAGGCGCTGGCGACGGCGGCGAGGGTGCGGCCGGGGACCTCGAGCGAGCCGTCGGCGGCGACGTGCGGCGCAAGGTGCTCCGCCAGCGAGGCGCGGATCTGCTCGATCTCCTCACTCGGCTGGGAGAGCACGAGGTCGTGCAGCTCCCGCGAGATGTCGAGCATCATCTCCCAGAACGCGTCGAAGCTCGCGTGTCGCTGTGCGACCGCGATCGCTTCGACCGCGATCTCCGTGAAGCCAGCCTGCGCCAGGATCTCGCCCACCTGCTCGGGGTTGCCGAGCGCGAAGGGGCCGGGCACGTACCCGTTGAGTGCACTCGTCTCCCGCTCGTGGCCCGCTGCCGCACCGTGTTGGGCTTCCTCGACAGCGCTCGCGCCCGCGCTCGGATCGGGGCCGCCGCGGGGCGCCTGGACGAGGCCGCGCTCGATCAGCGCCAGGCGCGGGGCCAGCGCCCACGGGTTTGCCCGCAGATCGTCCCACACCGCCAGCGCCAGGCGGCCCCCGGGGCGCAGCACTCGGCGGGTCTCGCGCAGCGCCGCCAGTGGGTCCGCCATCAGCATGTAGCCCCACCGGCACAGCACCGCGTCGACGCTCGCGACCGGGAGGTCGATCCATTCTGCGTTCCATACCTGGAACTCCACGTTCGTGAGCGCCAGTTCCATCGCCCGCGCCCGCGCGCCCTCGAGCATCGCCTCCGCCTGATCGGAGAGGATCACCCCGCCGACCGGCGCCACCAGCTCCGCCGCGAGGAGCCCGGTCTCACCGAGGCCCGCTGCGAGCTCGAGTACGCGCTGGCCCGGCTGGGGATCGATCGCCTCCACCATCCAGTGCGAAACCGGCGCTCCGAGTTCGCGGATCGCCTGCTGGCGGCGCACCCACCCGGGGGCCGCCTCCTCCCAGTGCTCCGCGCTCGCCCGCCGGTGCTCCTCCGCGGAGTGCGCGGCGCCCGCGCCGGCGGCGCTTGCACCTGCTGGGCCTGCTCCCGTTGCACCGTCGCCGCGTGTGGGGGTGCCGTCGGGGCTCGCATCGCCGGCTCCCCCGGTTCCCGCTCTCACGAGAGCTCCTTACGGAGGAGCTTGCCCGAGCGCGTGCGCGGCAGCGGACCCTCGATCAGCACCACGCGCTTGGGAACCTTGTAGGGGGCCAGGCGCTGCGCGCAGTGCTCGCGCAGCTCCCGCTCCGCCACCGCGGCACCTGTGCGGGTCACCACCAGCGCGGTGACCGCCTCTCCCCAGCGCTCATCCGGGCGGCCCACGACCGCGGCCTCCAGCACGCCTGGGTGCTCCTCCAGCGCGAACTCCACCTCCGCCGGGGCGACGTTCTCTGCACCGCTGACGATCGTGTCGCTCTTGCGTCCGGTCACCTCGAGGCTCCCCTCGCTGTTCAATCTACCCAGATCCCCCGTTCGCAACCACCCCCCCGTGGTCCTCGCCCCACGCGCCACCGTGGGACCGGCTACTTCTATCTCCGACTCGCTCGACACCCGCACCCGGGTGCAGAACAGTGGGGGGCCCGCTGAGGGCGCAGAGCACGGTGGGGATCCGGGTGCTGGGAGCGCGCCGATGTTCGGCGCGAAGGGTCGCGCCGTGCTCGCGGCGTTGCGCGAACCGGTCGCAGTCGCTGGCGCTGCGCTCGCGGCCAGCGGGAGTGTCGTGACCTGCGAGCAGGCCTCGGTGAGTCCGTAGGTGAGGCTGAGGGCGATCCCGGCCGCGCGCGCCCGTTCGATCAATCCGGGGGAGACGGGACCGCCACCGGTCAGTGCGCAACGCAGTGCCGGGGGACGCTCGAGTCCGGCGTCCAGCAGGCGGGTGAGGGTGGTGGCCACGAGTGACACCAGTGTCACCGATCCCGCCGACCCACGCTTTGCGCTCAACGCCGCCAACGTGAGCTCGGTGTCGAAGCGCTCGTGTACCACTGCCGTCGTTGCGTAAATCGCGCTGCGCATCAGGATCGAGAGTCCCCCCACGTGGGAGAGCGGCAGGTTGCACAGCCACCGCTCCCGTGGGTCGAGGCCCAGCGCCACCGCCGAGCCGAGGGCACTCCACAGGAAGTTCCCATATGTCAACTCTACCGGCTTCGGGTCCGAGGTGGTGCCCGAGGTGTGAATGATCGCCGCCACCGCATCGAGGTCGTGGACGGATCCCCTGGGTAGCTCGCCAGTGAAGTCCGCGGGCAGGGGCTCATCGACGAGCACCGCCGCGCCGTCGCCGATCGCGCGGCGCTCGCGCGCGCTCAGGCGCAGGTCCACCGGCACCGCGATCGCCCCCGCCAGCAGGCACGCGTGCAGCGCGCAGGCGAAGTCGAGGCCCGCCGGCAGCGCGATCGCAACTCGCTCGCCGCGCGTCGCCCCGCGCGCCGCGAGCTGCGCCGCGCCCGCGGCGGCGCGGGCGTGCAGCTCGGCGTAGGAGCAGGCGCCCCGCGGCGTCTCCACCGCGAGCGCTCCCGGGCTTGCCACCGCCGCGCGCTCTAGCCATGCCGCCACCACCATTCCCTCACAGGCTAGCCTTCGCGCATGCCAACCACATGGATCCCCGCAGGGGAGTACACCGACATCCGCTATGAGAAGTCCGCCGACGGGGGGATCGCCAAGATCACGATCGATCGGCCCGCGGTGCGCAACGCCTTCCGCCCGCTCACCGTGATCGAGATCTCCCGCGCCATGACCCAGGCCCAGGAGGATCACCAGGTCGGGGTCATCGTGCTCACCGGCGAGGGGACGCTCGCGTTCTGCTCCGGCGGGGATCAGCGCGTGCGCGGGGACTCCGGCTACCTCGCCGAGGAGCAGCTGCAAGCTCCCTCCGGCGCCGGCGTCGGGCGCTTTCACGTCACCGATCTGCACGTCCAGATCCGGCGCCTGCCCAAGCCGGTGGTGGCAATGGTCGCCGGCTACGCGATCGGCGGGGGCCACGTTCTGCACCTCGTCTGCGATCTCACGATCGCCGCCGACAACGCCCGCTTCGGGCAGGTCGGGCCGCGTGTGGGCTCCTTCGACGGGGGTTTCGGCGCCGGTCTGCTCGCCAACCTCGTGGGTCCCAAGAAGGCCCGCGAGATCTGGTTCCTGTGCCGCCAGTACACCGCCGCGGAGGCGCTTGCGATGGGGCTCGTCAACACCGTCGTGCCGCTCGCGCGCCTGGAGGAGGAGACGGTTGCGTGGTGTCGCGAGATGCTCGCCCTGTCCCCGTTCGCGCTGCGTCTGCTGAAGGCCTCCTTCAACGCCGCCGAGGACGGCCTCGCCGGCGTCCAGCAGCTGGCCCACGACGCGAATCTCCTCTTCTACATGAGCGAGGAGGCCCAGGAGGGCCGCAACGCCTACCGCGAGAAGCGCACCCCCGACTTCTCCCGCTTCCCGCGGAGGGCATAGGTGGGCTCGCCAAAGACGCTCACGCCATGCCTCCCGCTCCGCCTGCCCCATCCGGAGGGCGTGAGGTGAGCTCGCCCGCGACGCTCGACGCGCCCGGGCGCTCGAGCGCGGTGCGCATCTGGGTGATGGCCGCCCGCGTGCGCACCCTGCCGGCCGCGATTGCGCCGGTGCTCGTCGGCACCTCCCTCGCGCTCGGGGGAGGACGCTTCGACCCGATCGCGTTCGTCGCCGCGCTGCTCGGCGCGATCTTCATTCAGGTCGGCACCAACCTGTCAAACGACTACTCCGACGCCCGTCGCGGCGCCGACACCGACGACCGCCTCGGGCCGGTGCGCGTCACCGCCGGCGGGCTCGTGCCCCCGCGCCAGGTGCTGATCGCCACCTACGCAACCTTCGGTCTCGCCGTGCTCTGCGGGATCTACCTCGTAGCCGTCGCCGGCTGGGGGCTGATCGCGGTCGGCGCCGCCTCGATCCTCGCGGGCGTGCTCTACACGGGCGGGCCCCGCCCCTACGGCTACGAAGGGCTCGGCGAGCTGTTCGTGTTCCTCTTCTTCGGCATCGTCGCCGTCACGGGCTCCTACTACGTGCAGGTTCAACACCTGCCCTGGCAGGCCTTTGCGTGCGCCGTCCCCGTCGGTCTGCTCGCCAGCGCGATCCTCGTCGTCAACAACGTCCGCGACATCGACACCGACCGCCGCGCCGGCAAGCGCACGCTCGCCGTGAGACTGGGCCGCGAACGCACCCGCGTCCTCTACACCACGATGCTCGCGATCGCCTTCCTCACCGCTCCCCTGCCGTGGGCGTTGCACTCGATGAGCGCCTGGCTGTTGCTTGCCTGGCTCAGCGCCCCCCTCGCGCTGTCGCTGATCAGGGTCGTGCGCACCCGCGTCGATGGGCCCTCCTTGAACAGCGCGCTCGCGCGCACCGGCCAGTTGCAGCTGCTGTTCTGCCTGCTGTTCTCCGCCGGGATCCTCGCCTCCGGTGGGATCGGCTCCTGAGAGGTTTTCTTGGCAGGTACATTCGCGCGCACCCGTGAGCAGGTCCGTTCGGCCGATCGCCGAACGTGTGCAGTGGAACCCCGGCTCGGTCTCCGCGCACACCGGGGGGCGTGCGCGTGCGGATGATTCTCACCGAGCGCACGCTCGCGTTCACACAGCCCCTGCAGACCGCGTACGGCGTGGTGCGCGAGCGCGAGCTGTTGAGCGTGGCGCTCACCGACGCCGACGGGGTCAGCGGCTACGGGGAGGCCGCGCCGCTCGAGCCCTACGACGGAGTCGGCATCGCGCGCGTGCGCCGCGCCCTGGAGGCCTACCGGCCGGTGCTCATGCAGTCCGAGGCGGCGACCGGCGCGCAGCTGATCGACGCCTGCCGGCGCCTCGATGACCTCCCCGCTGCGCTCGCCGCGATCGACCTCGCGCTGTGGGACCGTGCCGGTCGCCGCGCCGAACGGCCCGTCGCCGCGCTGCTCACCGACGACCCCGCCGCGGAGGTCTCCGTCAACGCGACCATCGGCGCCACCGACCGCGCCGGCGCCGCCGCGCAGGCCGCGCGCGCCGTGCGGGCGGGCTTTGGCTGCGTCAAGGTGAAGGTCGGTGTGGGCGACGACGCCGGGCGGCTCGCGGCCGTGCGCGCCGCCGTGGGACCGCACGTCGCGCTGCGCGTCGACGCCAACGGCGCCTGGGATGTCGAGGAGGCCGTGCGCGCGATCGAGGCGCTCGCCCCCGTCGGCCTCGAGCTCGTGGAGGAGCCCACCCATGGCCTGGAGGCGGTGCGCGCCGTGCGCGAGCGCGTGCCGGTGCGCGTCGCGATCGACGAGACCGCCGCCGAGCACGGCGCGCTCGGGGCGGGCGTGGCGGACGCGGTCTGCCTGAAGATCTCCCGCTGTGGAGGCATCGCCGGGCTGCTCGCCGCTGCCGCGCTGGTGCGCGCCTCCGGGGCCGAGGTCTACCTCGCCTCCACCTTCGACGGCCCCCTTGGGGTCGCCGCCGCCGTGCACGCCGCCGCCGCGCTCGCCTCCCGTGGGCCGCTGCCCGCCTGTGGCCTCGCGACCCTCGCACTGTTCGAGGGGCTCGAGAACCCCATGCCCGCGCGCGCGGGCCGCATCGCCGTGCCCCTCGCGCCCGGGCTCGGGGTCGCGCCCTAGAGAACCTCGGCGATTGTGGGCCCCGCGAGGACGTGTTCCGCGCGTGTTGCAGGGGTGTCGTGCCCTAGAGAACCCCCGCAATTGCCGCGGGGCTCTCCAACGGCAGTCCGTGACCGCCGGGGAGGATCGCCAGCTCGCCATTGGGCAGCAGACTCTCCATGCGCCGGCCCAGCGCCAGGAACTTGGCATCGCGCTCGCCCACCACGATCGTCACAGGCATCGTCAGCTCGCACAGGCGGCTCCACAGCGGCTCCATCGCGCCCGAGCCGATACCCCGCAGCACGGCTGCGAGGGCGCCCGGGCGATTGCGGCGCTGGTCCGCCCGCGCCAGCGCGCCCACCTCGGGGGGATCGTCGGCGAACAGCGGCTGGGTGCGCCAGCGCTCGATGAACTCCTCGTAGGGGACTCGTTCGAGGTCATCGGCGAGCCGCTGATCCGAGCGGCGCCGCGCGGTCCGCTCCGCTACGTCCGCGATGCCCGCGGTGGTGGAGACGAGCACCAGCCGCGCGACTCGCGCGGGCGCCGCCAGTGCGACGTGCAGCGCCACGCGGCCACCCATCGAGTAGCCGCACAACGTGAAGCGTGGTGGGGCGGCGGCGAGCACGTGCCCCACGCAGCCGGCGAAGCTGATCGGGGGGGGTGCATCGGTCTGCTCCCCGTGGCCCGGGAGGTCGAGCGCCCACGGGCGATAGCGTTCATCGTCGAGCAGCTCCACCACGCCATCCCACGCGTGGTGGGTCCCGCCGAAACCGTGTAACAGGACAACGCTCTCAGGCACGCCTCGATCCTATGACCCCAGTCGCCCATACCAATCCGACGAGCCACCGCACCGGCGGTCCTCGCCCATGAGCTCGACCCCCGCCGGGCGCGTCTCATGAACTCCGCCACCGACACCTACCTGCTGCTGCGAGCCTTCGTGGACGAGCTTGCGCGCTGTGGGCTGCGCGACGCCTGCACCTCGCCGGGATCGCGCTGCACGCCGCTCGTGCTGAGCCTCGCCCAGGAGCCGAGGCTGCACTGCTACTCGCACATCGATGAGCGCTGCGGGGGCTTCTTCGCGCTCGGTCTCGCGAAGGCCTCCGGGCTGCCGGTCGCGCTCACGTGCACCTCGGGGACCGCCGCCGCCGAGCTCCTGCCCGCCGCGATCGAGGCCCACGAGGCCGGGGTGCCGTTGCTGATCCTCACCGCCGACCGCCCCCCCGAGCTGCGCGAGAACGGGGCGGGGCAGACGATCGATCAGGTCAAGCTCTTCGGGGGGGCGGCCAAGTGGTTCTTCGAGGTCGGCGTGCACGACGTGGGAGTCGGGACGACGCGCGCGGCGCAGGAGGCGGGCGCAGCGGGGGGGACGGGGAGGACCGGCGAGGTCGGCATCGATGGCGCGGGCCAGGCCCGCCTGCGCTGGATGCGCACGCTTGCGTGCCGCGCCTACTGGCGCTCGCTCGAGGGTCGCCCGGGCGTGGTGCACCTCAACTTCCCCCTGCGCGAGCCGCTCGTGGGCGACGGCGAGCCGCTGCCTGCGGATGCGACCGGGCGACCGGAAGGGGCCCCCTATGTGCGCCGAGCACCGGCGCACATGCACGCCCCCGACGCGATGGCCGAGCTCTCGGCGCTCGTGGCGAGCTCCACGCGCGGCGTGGTGATCGCCGGGCGCCACGAGCGGCCCACCCCGCTCGGGCGGGCCGCCGCCGAGCTCTGCGCTGCGGCCAACTGGCCGTTGCTGGCCGACCCCCTCTCCGGTGCGCGCTGCGGCGACGCCGCGGTCGCTCACTACGACGCTCTGCTGCGCGACCCCGCGTTCGCCGCCGCGATGCGCCCCGACCTCGTGATCCGCGTGGGCGCGCTACCCACGTCCAAGCCGCTGCGCCAGTGGCTCGCTGGCCTGCGCTGTCCCCAGGCGATCCTCGACCCCGAGGGCGACTGGCAAGACCCGGCGTCGGTGCTCGCCGGCTCCCTCGCGGTCGAGCCCGCCCGCGCACTGCGCGAGCTGACCCCCCCGCTCGCCGACCCCGACTGGCTGAGCGCCTGGCGCAGCGCCGACGAGCGCGCGGCCGAGGCGCTCCTCGGGGTGCTCGCGGGCGCCCGGCGCGAGGAGGGGCAGGAGGGTGAGGGAGCCGGCCTCTCCGAGCCCGCCGTCGCCGCGGAGCTCGGCGTGTTGCTACCCGAGGAGGCGACCCTGTTCGTGGCCTCCTCGATGCCCGTGCGCGACATCGAGAGCTTCTGGCCCGTGCGCCCCGATCCCCCGCGCGTGCTGTGCAACCGCGGTGCCAACGGCATCGACGGGACCGTCTCCAGCGCCTTCGGCGTCGCCGCTGACGGTCGCGGCCCGGTGGTGCTGCTGATCGGTGACGTCGCCCTCGCCCACGACCTCGGCGGCCTGCTCGCCGCGCGGCGCCTGAGCCTCGACCTGACGATCGTGCTGATCGACAACAACGGCGGGGGCATCTTCGACTTCCTGCCCGTGGCCGGCGCCCCCGCTGACATCTACAGCCAACACATCGCGACTCCAACGGGCCTCGACTTCGCGCTCGCCGCGCGCCTCTACGGTCTCGAGCACGAGCTCGTCGCGGACATCCCGAGCCTGCGCGGCGCGCTGGAGCGGGCGCTCGCCGAGCGCCCCCGGCGCTCCGCGATCATCGAGGTCCGCACCGACCGCGCGGCGAACGTCGCGCTGCACCGCCGCGCCTGGGAGGCCGTCGCCGGCGCACTCGCTGAGGACGCCTGATTTCGCTAAACTCGCTCACGTCGCGACTGGCGCAGCATCGAGGTGGAATCGACCACCGGGAAGCGACACGGAAGTACTGCCGCGCGCCTGGGCACCTCCGATCCACAGTCACCCTCGAGGCCCGAAACGAGGAAGCCCATGAGTAGCCCCAGCGCAGAGCAGACGTCACCGTCGCTGACGATCCCCCCCGAGTTGAAGCCCGTGGACGGGCGCTTCGGCTGCGGCCCTTCGAAGGTTCGTCCCGAGGCGCTCGCGCGACTCGCCTCAGAGGGCGCCGCCGTGATGGGGACATCGCACCGGCAGAAGCCCGTGAAGGCGCTGGTGGGGGAGATCCGCGCGGGGCTCGCCGAGTTGTTCTCGGCGCCCGCGGGCTACGAGATCGCGCTCGGCAACGGCGGCGCCACCGCCTTCTGGGACGCCGCGGCGTGCGGGCTGATCGAGCGCCGCTCGCTGCACCTCGCCTTCGGCGAGTTCTCCGCCAAGTTCGCCCAGGTCGCCAAGGAGGCGCCGTTTCTCGAGGAGCCCCTCGTCATCAAGGCCGAGCCGGGCGACGCGCCGGACCCCGTCGGCGTCGCGGCGGGCGACGCCGACGTGCTCGCGTGGGCGCACAACGAGACCTCGACCGGCGTCATGGCGCCCGTCGTGCGCCCGGCGGGCGCGGGTGGGGCGCTGGTGTTGATCGACGCCACCTCCGGCGCGGGCGGCCTGCCGGTCGACCTGGCGCAGGTCGACGCGTACTACTTCGCGCCCCAGAAGAGCTTCGCCGCCGACGGCGGACTGTGGGTCGCGCTGCTCAGCCCCGCCGCTCAGGAGCGGATCGCGAAGCTCGCTGCGGCGCCGATCGCCGGGCGCTGGATGCCGCAGTTCCTCTCGCTGGCGACGGCGCTCGAGAACTCCACCAAGGACCAGACCTACAACACGCCCGCAGTCGCGACGCTCTTCCTGCTCGCCGATCAGATCCGCTGGATGCTCGACGGCGGGGGGCTCGACTGGTGCGTGTCCCGCACCAGCGCGTCCTCCACTCACCTATACGAGTGGGCGCAGCGGACCGCGTATACGGCGCCGTTCGTGAGCGACCCCGCCAAGCGTTCGTTGGTCGTGGGCACGATCGACTTCGCGGAGACGATCGACGCCGCGGCGGTCGCCAAGACGCTGCGCGCGAACGGGATCGTGGACACCGAGCCCTACCGCAAGCTGGGGCGCAACCAGCTGCGGATCGGGATGTTCCCCGCGGTCGAGCCCAGCGACGTGCAGGCGTTGACGGCGTGTATCGAGTGGATCGTCGAAAGGTTGTCAGCATGAGCTGGGGCGGAACTCGAAAGGGGGCGTTCTCATGGCAGAGCGCCTGAAAGTCCTCGTGAAGGAGAAGATCGGCGACTCCGGTGTGGCGCTGTTGCGCGAGCACTTCGACGTGGACCTCGGCCTGGACTGGACCGACGAGCAGCTAGCCGAACGGATCGGCTCCTACCACGGCATCCTGATCCGCTCCGCCACCAAGCTCACCGCGGAGCTGATCGAGCAGGCCACCAGCATGCGTGCGATCGGGCGCGCGGGGGTGGGCGTGGACAACGTCGACGTGCAGGCCGCCACCAAGCGCGGAATCATCGTCGCCAACGCGCCCCAGTCCAACGTCGTGACCGCCGCGGAGCACACGCTGGCGCTGCTGCTCGCGCTCGCGCGCAACATCCCCCAGGCGTATGCATCGCTGACAGCGGGGAAGTGGGAGCGCTCGAAGTTCTCCGGGGTGGAGCTATATGAGAAGACGCTCGGGATCGTCGGCTTCGGGCGCATCGGACAGCTGGTGGCCGCGCGCGCGCGAGGCTTTCAGATGCGGGTGATCGCGTTCGACCCGTTCGTCAGCGCCGAGCGCTACCGCGAGCTCGGGGTCGAGAAGGCGGAGGGCTGCGAGGAGATCTACGCCCAGGCCGATTTCATCACGATCCACCTCCCCAAGACCCCCGAGACCCAGGACTGGTTCAACGCCGACGCGTTCGCCCAGATGCGCGAGGGGGTGCGGATCCTCAATGTGGCGCGTGGGGGGTTGATCGACGAAGCGGCGTTGCAGGAGGCGCTCGACTCCGGCAGGGTCGGGGGCGCGGCGCTCGACGTGTTCCCCTCCGAGCCCGTGACCGAGCACCCCCTATTCGGCTACCCCAACGTGATCGTCACCCCCCACCTCGGGGCCTCCACGGCGGAGGCGACCGACCGCGCGGGCTACCAGAGCGCCGAGCAGGTCGTGGCGGCGCTGACGGGAGGGGTGGTCTCCACGGCGGTCAACATCCCCGCGATCCCCCCCGAGGACATGGCGGCGCTCGGGCCGTTCCTGCCGCTCGCCACGCAGCTCGGGCGCCTGGCGATGGAGCTCGCCGAGGGCAGCTCGATCGAGCGGATCGAGACGGCCTACCTCGGGGACATCGCCACGCACCGGGCCAGCCTGCGCCTGCTCACGCTGGCGGTCATCAGCGGCGCCCTGCGCGGGCGCACGGAGGAGCAGGTGAACCTCGTCAACGCACCGAGCATGGCGGCCGAACGGGGGATCGTGTTCGAGGAAACGAGCTCCTCCGATGTACAGGACTTCAACGATCTGATCCGCGTCACCGTGATCGCGGGCGCCAACCGTGTCCAGGTCGCAGGCGCGGGCATGGGTCCCCAGCGCATCCCGCACCTGGTCGAGGTTCACGGCCGGCGCCTCACCGTGGAGCTCGCGGCGAACGTGACGGTCTTCCGCTACGAGGACGTCCCCGGCATGATCGGCCGCGTCGGCACGATCTTCGGGCGCCACGGCGTGAACATCTCCTCGGCGGCGGTCGGCCACACCCCCGACGGCGCCGGTCTCGAGGACGCGGGCCTCGCCGCGATGGTCGTCACAACCGATGCGCCCGTCCCCGTGGAGGTCGTCGAGGAGATCGTCGCCTCGGAGGGATTTGTGGATGGGCGCGCAGCACAATTGCGCTGAGGTGGTCGATGGCCGGCGCAGCTCGATCACTCAGAGGCGCGGCTCGTGACATGGTTGCGCTAATTCGTATAGTCTCCAACGTCCGATGCTTGTAGTTGAGATAACCAAGCACGGCGGGCCTGAGGTACTTCGGGTTCGAGAGCGTCCCGATCCGCGCCTCGGCCAGGGCGAGGTGCGGATCGCGGTCGCTGCGGCGGGCATCAACTTCGCGGACGTGATGGCGCGCATGGGCGTCTACCCCGACGCGCCCAAGCCACCGTGCGTGGTGGGCTACGAGGTGGCGGGCACGATCCTCGAGCTGGGGGAGGGGGTGGCGAATCGCGTCAACCCCCTCGAACACGGCCAGCGCGTGCTGGCGGGCACCAAATTCGGCGGCTACGCCTCGCAGGTGGTGGTTCCGGCCGACGATGTGGTGGCGCTCCCCGACGGGCTCTCTTTCGAGCAGGGAGCCGCGATCCCCGTCAACTACGCCACGGCGTGGGCGGGGCTGATCGGTTACGGCAACCTGCAGCCCGGGGAGCGGGTGCTGATCCACTCGGTTGGCGGGGGCGTGGGGATCGCGGCGACGCAGATCGCCAAGCGCTACGGCGCGCTGGTGTACGGCACGGCCTCCGCCGCCAAGCATGCGCGCATCCTCGAGCTCGGGGCGGACTACGTGTACGACTACAACAGGAGCCACTGGGACGACGGCCTGCCCGGGTTCGACCTGATCATGGACGCGGTCGGCGGAAAGAGCTTCCGTCACAGCTACAAGCACCTGCGCCCCGGGGGGCGGCTGGTGGCGTTTGGCGCCTCGGCGATCGTCTCGGGGGAGCGGCGCAACCCCGTCTCCGCGCTGCGCACGGTGGCGCGGATGCCACGCTTCAACATGATCAAGCAGATGAGCGAATCGAAGGCCGTGATTGGCCTGAACATGCTGAGCCTGTGGAATGACCGCGGGACGCTCGCGCCGTGGATCACCCCGCTGGAGGGGCTGATGCAGGATGAGACGATCAAGCCGGAGGTGGCGGGCGCCTTCGGCTTCGAACAGGCCGGCGAGGCGCAACGGATGATCACCGAGCGGCGTAACGTCGGCAAGGTCGTCCTTACACCGTAACCGCTTGGCATTGCCGTGTGGCGGTGCTACCCTGCCCGAAGATGTCGTTTCAGATCTCGCTCCGACTTCTCCGTCTGCTGCTCCCCCCTCGGGGGGAGTGACGCGTGGCGGCCGCGTAGCCGCAAACCCAGCGGAGGAAGTTCGAACGAGACCTAGTAAGAAGGAGTAGAACGACATCATGAGCACTCCCGAGCAGATCGATCAGGGCGCCGAGGCGGACCGCCGGGTACTGGTCTTCGACACGACCCTGCGCGACGGCGAGCAGTCGCCGGGGATCGCGCTGAACACGGTTGAGAAGCTGGAGATCGCCCAGCAGTTGGCGCGGCTGGGCGTCGATGTGATCGAGGCCGGCTTCCCGATCACCTCACCGGGTGACTTCGAGGCGGTGCAGACGATCGCCCGCGAGGTGAGCGACCCGGCGCCGCCGATCGTCGCGGGCCTGGCGCGCACCCACGTGGCGGACATCGACGCCGCGTGGGAGGCGGTCCGCGACGCCGAGCGCCCGCGGATCCACACATTCATCTCCACCTCGGATATCCACATCGTGCATCAGCTGCAGACCACGCGCGAGGACGTCAAGGGCCAGGCGCGGGCGGCGGTGGCGCACGCGAAGCAGTACCTGGACGACGTCGAGTTCTCGCCGATGGATGCGACGCGCTCGGAAGTGGAGTTCACGGCCGAGGTCGTGCAGCTCGCGATCGCGGAGGGGGCCACCACGGTCAACATCCCGGACACGGTCGGCTACGCGATGCCGCACGAGTTCCAGGCGTTCCTGGCACGGCTGTACGAGCTGGTCCCGGAGTTGCACGGGGTGACGCTGTCGGTGCACTGCCACGACGACCTGGGGCTGGCGGTCGCGAACTCGTTTGCGGGGGTGCTGGCGGGGGCGCGCCAGGTGGAGTGCGCGGTCAACGGGATCGGGGAGCGCGCGGGGAACGCGTCGCTGGAGGAGATCGTGATGCTGTTGCGCACCCGCCGCGCCGATGTGGGTGGCCTGGATACGCAGGTGAACTCGCGCGAGCTGGCGCGCACGAGCCGGCTGGTCTCGCGCCTGACGGGCTACCCGGTGCAGCCCAACAAGGCGATCGTGGGGCGCAACGCATTCGCGCACGAGTCGGGGATCCACCAGGATGGGGTCCTGAAGGAGCGCTCGACGTACGAGATCATGGACGCCACTACGGTGGGCCTCGACTCCAACTCGATCGTGCTCGGCAAGCACTCCGGACGCCACGCCCTGCACGATGCGCTGGCGGAGATGGGCTTCGAGGTGGACGGGCAGGCGCTGAACACTGCGTTCAAGCGCTTCAAGGAGATCGCGGACAAGAAGAAGACGGTCACCGCGATGGACCTGGAGGCGCTGATGAGCGACGAGTTGCGCGGGGAGATCCCCGGCTACGAGCTGGAGTGGTTCGAGGTGGAGGCCTCCTCCCGGCGCCCGCCACACGCGCACGTGTGCGTACGCCTGCCCGCTGGCGAGTCGGTCGAGGGGTCGTTCACCGGCGACGGCCCGATCGACGCGGTGCTCGCCGCGATCAATACCGCGGTGGGCGCGCACCCGAGGCTCAGCGACTTCAAGATCGGCGCGGTGACCGAGGGCCAGGACGCGCTCGGGGAGGTGTCGATGGTGGTCGAGATCGATGGCCGCTCGGGCTCCGGCCAGGCGGTCTCGACGGACATCATCGAGGCGGCCGCGCGCGCGTACGTACGGGCGCTGTCGGTCGCCCGCGCGCGCACGTTGGAACCACGAGACGCCGCGGGCCTTCCCGCTACGGCACCATAGGGGGACCCATGCCAAAGACCATGTTCGAGAAGATCTGGGAGGCGCACGAGGTGGCGCCTGGACTGCTGTACATCGACCTGCACCTGGTGCACGAGGTGACGAGCCCGCAGGCGTTCGACGGCCTGCGTCTCGCGGGGCGCCGGGTGCGCCGTGCGGATCGCACGCTGGCCACTGCGGACCACAACACGCCGACCGACGGCACGCCCAACGCGGCGGCGATCCGCGAAGAGCTCTCGCGCGTGCAGGTGCAGACGCTGGAGCGCAACTGCGCGGAGTTCGGCGTGCCGGTGTACTCGCTGGGCTCCGATCGGCAGGGGATCGTGCACGTGATCGGCCCGGAGCTGGGCGTCACGCAGCCGGGCATGACGATCGTGTGCGGGGACTCGCACACAGCCACGCACGGGGCGTTCGGAGCGTTGGCGTTCGGGATCGGCACGAGCGAGGTGGAGCACGTGCTGGCGACGCAGTGCATGGTCCAGCAGCGCCCGCGCTCGATGCGTATCAGCTACGAGGGCGAGCTGGGCTTCGGCGTGACGGCGAAGGACCTGATCCTCGGCACGATCGGCCAGATGGGCGTGGGCGGGGCGACGGGCCACGTGGTGGAGTACGTGGGCCCGGCGATCGAGCGCCTCTCGATGGAGGGGCGGATGACGGTCTGCAACATGACGATCGAGGGGGGCGGGCGCGCGGGGATGATCGCGCCGGACGAGACGACGTTTGCGTGGTTCACCGACCGCGAGCGCCCCGGCGCACCGCGCGGGGCGGAGTTGGAGGCGGCGTTCGCGCGCTGGAGCGAACTGCGTAGCGACACGGGCGCGAGCTTCCAGACCGAGGTGGTGGTGGATGCGGCGGCGCTCTCCCCGCAGGTGACGTGGGGCACCACGCCGGCGATGGTCGCCGAAGTGACCGGGCGCGTGCCCGCGCCGGAGCAGTTCGAGAGCCGCACCGAGCGCGAGGCGGCGGAGCGCGCACTGCACTACATGGCCTTGGAGCCGGGGACGCCGATCGAGGAGATCGCGATCGACCGGGTGTTCATCGGCTCGTGCACGAACTCGCGGATCGGCGATCTGCGCGCCGCGGCGGAGGTCGTGGCGGGCCGCAGGGTGGCGGGGAGCGTCAACGCGATGGTGGTGCCGGGCTCCCAGCAGGTCAAGGCGCAGGCCGAGGCGGAGGGTCTCGATCGGATCTTCCGCGCGGCGGGCTTCGACTGGCGCGTGGCGGGCTGCTCGATGTGCCTGGGGATGAACCCCGACATCCTCGCCCCGGGGGAGCGCTGCGCCTCGACCTCCAACCGCAACTTCGAGGGCCGTCAGGGGCGCGGCGGGCGCACCCACCTCGTCTCACCGCAGATGGCAGCCGCCGCCGCGATCGAGGGGCATTTCACCGACATCAGGAATTGGAACTAGAGGGGTCGTTATGGATGCAATAGAGACGATCTCCGGACAGGTCAGCCACCTGGACCGGGCGAATGTGGACACCGACCAGATCATGCCCAAGCAGTTCCTCAAGCGCGTGGAGCGCTCGGGCTTCGGGGAGTTCCTGTTCTACGACTGGGCGAAGGAGCCTGGGTGGGATCTGCCTGCCAACCCGATCCTGGTGGCGGGCGAGAACTTCGGCTGCGGCTCCTCGCGCGAGCACGCCCCGTGGGGCCTGCAGGACTACGGCTTCAAGGTGTTGGTGGCGCCGTCGTACGCGGACATCTTCTACTCCAACTGCACGAAGATCGGCCTGTTGCCGGTGGTCCTGGCGGAGGAGCACTGCCGCGCGCTGGCGGCGGCGGGTGAGGGGCAGGTGGATCTCCGCACACAGGAGGTGCGTTATCCAGACAAGAATTCGGATCCCACCCACCCACAGCTCGTTACGGTGGCGTTCGAAATCGAGCCGGAGACGCGCCGGCGGTTGCTGGAGGGCCTGGACGACGTCGCGGTGACGCTGGGGCAGGAGGATGCGATCATCGCCTACGAGGGCTCGCGGGAGCGCTCAGGACCTGTTACAACCTCGTTGTGAGCATCTAGTTGTAAAGGTCGGAACCTGATGGTTAGGGTCTTGCAAGGTGGCGTCCAGGGCTGACTGCGCGCTGGCCGCCGGGGTAGGGTGTGAGTGAATATGGATGCCAAAGCTCCTGTGTGTAAGCGCATAGTGGTTCTCCCCGGCGACGGGATCGGACCGGAGATCATGGCCGCTGCGCGCGAAGTGCTGAACGCGGTCGGTGAGTTCGAATTCGACGAGCGGCCGATCGGGGGCGCCTCGATCGACGCCTTCGGGGCGCCGCTGACCGATGAGACACTGGCTGCGTGCAAGCGCGCGGACGCGGTGCTGCTCGGCGCGGTGGGGGGCCCGAAGTGGGATACCACTACGCCCGGAGCGCCGCGCCCCGAGCAGGGCCTGCTGGGGCTGCGCAGAGGCCTGGGGCTGTACGCCAACGTGCGCCCCGTGCGCCCGCTGCCGGCGCTGTATGACGCCTCGCCGTTGCGGCGCGAGCGGATCGAAGACGTCGATCTGCTGGTCGTGCGGGAGCTGACGGGGGGGATCTACTTCGGCGAGAAGACGCGCACCGAGGAGGGGGCCTCGGATCTCTGCACCTACACGGTCAAGGAGATCGAGCGCGTCGCGCGGACGGCGTTCAACGCGGCCCACGCGAAGGTGACGAGCGTCGACAAGGCCAACGTGCTCGAAACCTCGCGCCTGTGGCGGGAGGTGGTGAGCGCGGTGCAGGATCGCGAATACCCGCACGTGCAGCTGGAGCACATGCTGGTGGACAACGCGGCGATGCAGCTGATCGCGAACCCCCGCCACTTCGATGTGCTGCTCACGGAGAACATGTTCGGGGACATCCTCTCCGACGAGGCGGCGATGCTGACGGGCTCGATCGGGATGCTGCCGAGCGCCTCGTTGGGCGACCGCGCGCCGGGCGCGCCGGGCCTGTACGAGCCGGTGCACGGCTCGGCGCCGGACATCGCAGGGGAGGGGATCGCCAATCCGCTGGCGATGTTCCTCTCGGCGGCCCTGATGCTGCGCAACAGCCTCGACATGGAGGAGCAGGCGCTGGAGGTAGAATCAGCGGTCGAACGTGCGCTCGACGATGGCGTGCGCACTCCCGACCTCGGGGGCGCTGCCAATACCGCCGAGGCGACGCGGGCGGTGCTCTACTACCTCTAATAGGAGCGATTGACTTGGACCCCACGGACCTGATCTGGATGAACGGAGAATTCGTCGCCTGGGAGGACGCCAAGGTCCACGTTCTCACGCACGGCCTGCACTACGGCACGGGGGTGTTCGACAGCATGCGCTGCTACGACACGGACCTCGGCCCGGCGGTGTTCCGCAACGTCGATCACCTCGAGCGCCTGCTGCGCTCCGCGGAGCTCTACTACATGCCGGTCCCCTACACGGTGGCCCAGCTGCGCGAGGCGACGCTGGAGCTGGTGGCGCGCAACGGCCTGCGCTCCTGCTACATCCGCCCGCTCGTCAACCGCGGGTACGGCCAGATGGGCCTCAACCCGCTGGAGGCGCCGGTGGATGTGACGATTGCGTGCTGGGAGTGGGGGGCCTACCTCGGCGAGGAGGGGGTGCGCCGGGGGGTGCGCGCGAAGGTCTCCTCGTGGCGGCGGATCAGCCCGGACTCGCTGATCCCGCACGCGAAGGCCTCGGGCCAGTACCTCAACAGCGTGCTCGCGAAGGTGGAGTCGCTGAAGGCGGGATATGAGGAGGCGATCCTGTTGGACGACCACGGCCACGTGTGCGAGGGCACGGGCGAGAATGTGTACGTGGTCCGCGGCGGTGAGATCGTGACGCCGGGGCAGCACAACTCGATCCTCGACGGGATCACGCGCCGCTCGGTGATCCAAATCGCACAGGATCTCGGCTACGAGGTCTCCGAGCGCAATGTGGCGCGCGCGGAGATGTATCTGGCGGATGAGGTGTTCATGTCGGGCACGGCGGCGGAGCTGGTGCCGGTGCGCGAGATCGACGACCACAAGATCGGCACGGGCGAGCCGGGCGAGGTGACGCGCGTGCTGCAGGCGGCGTTCGACGAAGCGGTCCATGGGCGCAGCGAGCGCTACCGGGAGTGGCTGGACGTGGTCAGCGCTCCGGCCCTCCAGACGCCCGCGGGCGAGGCGCCCGGGGTGGCCTCGCAGACTGCGACCGGCTAGCTTTGGCCCCTTCCGCTGGCAGCACCGGCAGCACCACGATCGAGCTCTACGACGCGACCCTGCGCGATGGCATGGGCGGCGGAGGGCTGAGCCTGACAGCGGAGGAGAAGCTGCGGGTGGTGCATGCGCTGGATGAGCTCGGAGTGCAGCTGATCGAGGCGGGCTTCCCCGCATCGAACCCGAAGGAGCGCGAGCTGTTCGAGCTGCTGGAGGGGGAGAGCTTGGCGGAGTCGCAGATCGTGGCGTTCGGGATGACACGGCGGCGCGACAGTGCCGCGGAGCGCGATGAGGGTCTGGGTGTGCTGGCGGAGTGCTTCGCTCCGGTGTGCACCCTCGTGGGCAAGGCCTCGCCGCTGCACGTGGCGAAGGTGCTGCGGGTCTCCCCGGAGGAGAACCTGGCGATGATCGCGGACTCGGTGGGTTTCCTCACGGCGCAGGGCAAGCGGGTGCTGCTCGACGCGGAGCACTTCTTCGACGGCTACGCGCTGGATCCGGGGTACGCGCTGGACTGCGTGCGCGCGGCGGCCGCGGCGGGCGCGGAGCGGGTGGTGCTGTGCGACACCAACGGGGGCTCGCTGCCGACGCGGGTGCGCGAGGTGGTGGCGGAGGTCCATGGGGCGCTGCCGGAGTTGGCGCTGGGCATTCACACGCACGACGATTCGGGCTGCGGGGTGGCGAACACGCTGGTGGCGGTGGAGGCGGGCGCGACGCAGGTACAGGGCACGATCAACGGGATCGGAGAGCGGACGGGCAACGCGAACCTGGTGACGATCGTGGCGGACCTGCAGCTGAAGATGGGCATCGAGGTGCTCGGAGCGGAGCGCCTGGCGCGGCTGACGGAGACGGCGCACTTCATCGATGAGCTCCTCAACCGCGCGCCGGACCCCGCGCAGCCGTACGTGGGCAAGCATGCGTTTGCGCACAAGGCGGGCCTACACGCGGCGGGGGTGAAAGCGGACGCGAGCACGTTCGAGCACGTGGACCCGGAGCTGGTGGGCAACGGGCGGGAGCTGCTGGTGTCGGAGCTTTCGGGCAAGGGCACGGTGATCGAGAAGGCGCGCGAGGCGGGCATCGTGTTGGACGATGAGGCGGCGCTGCGCACGGCGGAGCGGGTCAAGGAGCTCGAGCACCGGGGCTTCCAGTTCGAGGCGGCGGACGGGTCGTTCGAGCTCTTGATGCGCAAGGAGGCGGGGGAGTACGAGCCGCTGTTTCGCCTGGAGTCGTGGCGGGTAATCGTGGAGAAGCGTGCGGACGGCGGGGTGGAGACGGAAGCGACGATCAAGATCTGGATCCCCACGGACTTCTCCGACAGTGCCGATGGGCCTCCCACGATCGACTCCCCTCACGCCGCGGATTCGCAGCCCACGGGGCAGGGGGGGGTTGGCGGGCGGGAGCGGCGCTTTGTGGGCACGGCGGAGGGCAACGGCCCGGTGAATGCGCTGGACCGCGCGCTGCGGGATGCGATCGGGGAGATCTACCCGCACCTGCGGGACATCGAGCTGGTGAACTTCAAGGTGCGGATCCTCGACGAGGACAAGGGTACGGGGGCGGTGACGAGGGTGCTGATCGACGCATCGGACGGGCAGCGGGTGTGGGGCGCGATCGGAGTGTCGGAGAACCTGATCGCGGCCTCGTGGGACGCGCTGGTGGACTCGCTGGAGTCGGGGATGCAACCGGAGCGCTCGGCCAGATCGGTCTCGAGCGGCGGCGCACGGTAGGGACGGGCGGTGGGGGAGGGCTCAGCGGAGGGGCCGTTGGGGGGTCCGGGAGGCGCGTCGATGGGGGAGCGCAAGGTGGCCGACGACGAGCGGATCCCGCTTTCGCGTCCCGCGCTGGGGGCGGCGGAGGAGCAGGCGGTGCTGGAGGTGTTGCGCTCGGGTCGCCTCTCGCTGGGCCCGCGTACGGAGGAGTTCGAGCGGGGGTTCGCGGAGCGCGTGGGTGCGCGGTGCGCGAGCGCGGTCTCGAGCGGCACGGCGGGCCTGCACCTGGCGCTGCGGGCGGTGGGGGTGGGCCGCGGCAACGAGGTGATCACGAGCCCGTTCTCGTTTGTGGCGTCGGCGAACGCGCCGATCTACGAGGGGGCGCGCCCGGTGTTCGCGGATATCGATCCGGTGACCCTGAACATGGATCCGGAGGCGGTGGGGGCGGCGGTGACGGAGCGCACGAGGGCGATCCTGCCGGTGCACATCTTCGGCTACCCGGCGGAGATGGACGCGTTCGAGGCGATCGCGCGGGAGCACGGGCTGGGGATCGTGGAGGACGCGTGCGAGGCGCTGGGTGGGCGTCACCCGGACGGTCGCTCGGTGGGGGGCCGGGGTAACGCGGCGGTGTTTGGCTTTTACGCGAACAAGCAGATCACGACCGGCGAGGGGGGGATGATCGCGCTGGGCGATGAGGCGATGAAGGCAAGAATCGACTCGGAGCGAAACCAAGGCCGCTCCCCGGACATGGGCTGGCTGGATCACGACCGCCTGGGCTTCAACTACCGCCTCTCGGAGATCGCGTGCGCACTGGGGGTGGCGCAGCTGAACCGCCTCGACGAGCTGCTAACGGCGAGAGCGCGGGTGGCGGGCTGGTACAGAGAGTCCCTGGCGCCCGTAAGGGGCGTCAGCGTGCCGTGCCCGAACATGGAAGGGAGCCGCAGGGGCTGGTTCGTGTTCGTGGTGCAAGTCCCCCGCGAAGTGGACCGCGACACCGTGATCCGCCGCCTGGCGCGGGCGGGGATCGAGTCCAAGCCGTACCTCCCGGCGATCCACCTGATGCGCTTCTATCGGGAGCGCTTCGGCCACAAGCCGGGCGACTTCCCGGTCTGCGAGGACATCGCGGCGCGCTCGATCGCGCTGCCGTTCTTCGCGGAGATGCAGGAGTGGCAGGTGCGCTGCGTGGCGGATGAGCTGCGGGGGGCGCTGGGGCGGTAGGGGGCGCGGGTCGGTCCCTACGGATCACAGTACGCTGAACCAGGGACATTTTTCGGTGGTTCGGACGAAATATAAAATATAGGAAGCAACCACCTCCTTTGCCATTGGCATTGCTGTATCTGTGTGGGCGCAGTCTCGATTCGAGGCTTCGACCGCGAGTGGCTCGAGGTTCTGAGGAAAGGCCGCGAAGGAAAAGGGAGTATGCAACAAGACATGGCTGGCCCGGGCGTCTCTGTTGAAGACGGGCGCTTTGGTATCCGGTCGACCAACCCGAATAAAGGAGCAGTACGACATGAAGCATCTAAAGATCGCGGGGCTATGCATAATGAACCGCCCCGGGAATCTTGGAGACCATTCAGGCACAGGTACATGCTCAATGGGCGGCGCAAAAGCAGGTGAAATAGAAGGCACCGATTTCATCACCTCGGAAGAAGGTTGGGCAATTATGGTGTCTTAGCGGCATCGCATTTAACTGTAATAGAGTTATCTGGGTGAGATCAACGTGAGGTTGATCTCACCCAGGGCTATGGACGACCAGGCGATCCACGTGATGCGCTTCTACCGCGTGCGCTTCGGCTACAAGCCGGGCGACTTACCAGTGTGCGAGGATGTCGCGGCACGCTCGCTCGCGCTGCCGTTCTTCGCGGAGATGCAGGAGTGGCAGGTGCGCTACGTGGCGGATGAGCTGTACGGGCGCTGGGGCGGTAGGCGGCGCGGCGGGGTCTCGGGCAGGACAGGAGTGCCAGGTCGGCGCGCACGAGTAGCTCGTAGAGTGTGGGAGGGCGCATCGCGAGGGCGCGGGTGGCGGGCCCGTAGGAAGGGGAGCGTTCTCGTAGGGCGTGGCGGCAGGGGCGAGGGCGTTCTGTAGAGCGCAGGGGCGGTAGGGAGGGGCATCGCGTAGAGCGTGAGGAGGTAGCAGGAGAGGGCCTCTCGTGGGTGCGGGATGGCGCCAGGAGGGGCGGGGGAGACAATCGCGGGACGCGACGGATTGCCACTTGCCGGAGGGTGTGGAACGTGCTAGAGCGTTATGCGGCGCATCCTTTAAGGTCTGGTGTGGCTTCTAGACAGGGCCTTGCGGCACTCGGCATGGGCGTTGTGGTTCGGGTCGGTCCCTTCGGCGTATCCCGGGACGCCGAATCAGAGACATTTTTCGGCGGTTCGGACGAAAAATAAAAAGTAGGAAACAACCACTTCCTTTACCATTGACATCGCTGTATCTTTGTGGGCACAGTCTCGATTCGAGGCTTCGACCGCGAAGTGGCTCGAGGATTCTGAGGAAGGACTGTGAAGGAAAGGGAGTACGCAGCAAGACATAGCCGGCCCGGGGCGTCTCTGTTTGAAGACGGGCGTTTTGGTATTCGGCCGACCAACCCTAGTAAAGGAGCAATACAAGATGAAGCATCTAAAGATCGCGGGGCTCTGCGTAACCGCAGTGGTCGCGATGAGCATGGTTACGTCAGCAACCGCTTCAGCTGAAATCAACTGGAAGCAATGTAGAGAAGTTGCAGCCGGAACAGGCAAATGGTTAAACAACAAGTGCACGGAAGCTGGTAAAGGCAATTGGGAATGGAAAACCCTGACCGCGAGCGAGAAAGTTACGTCGGCGTTTACGGTGCAACTCCGGGATACAAAAGTCCCGATAGCAGGTACCGTAGAAGTTCAATGTAGAGGCACAGACAAAGGCACCATCGGCCCAGAAAAAGCGGATTCGGTAGAATCGGTTTTAATAGAAAGTTGTGAATCCTTTGGCGCCAAAAAATGCACCAAAGTTGGTACAGTCAAGGCCGTTAATCTGCCGTGGACGACCACATTGGCTGAAGGATCGGAAGGACAACAAAGAGATCTGATCAGAGCCGGAGCAAGCGGTAAAAACCCAGGTTGGTCTGTCGAATGTACCGTACTAGGTGTAACCTCGACAGATGAATGTACAAGTAGCGAAGGAAGTACGGCAATGGAGGATCTGCCAAACGGCACCGTGAAGGCCATATTCGAAGCACCAGGAGGCCACTCGGGTACAGCTACATGCTCGGTCGGCGGCGCAAAAGCAGGTGAAGTAGAAGGTACCGACTTCATCACGTCGGAAGAAGGTTGGGCTATTATGGTGTCCTAGCGGCACCGTATTGAACTGCCATCAAATTATCTTTGGGTGAGACCAGCGTAAGGTTGGTCTCACCCAAACTATACGATGACTCTAGTATAGATCCAGATTGACCGCATGCTAGAGGTCGATTGCGCAAATACGTTAAAGGGAGTGGAGGAGTCAATGCGGCATTGGAGAGGAATAGTTCGGTCAATGGTAAGTGGGTGCATCCGGATTTTGGTTGCGACCGGCCTAACGTCTGTGGCCTTTGGGTACCTAGCACGGGTCGCTCCGGCGTTCGCTTGTGTCAACGAAGCGCGCCGTGTGGAACAGGGCTCGACTTACCTTCCAGACTGTCGCGCGTATGAGTTGATCACGCCTGCGGAAAAAGGGGCCACACAGGCGCTCACGTTTACAAAGCCTCCAGACGACAAGGCGGCCGTGGCTGAAGACGGAGAAAGGATCGCGTTGCAGACACCTGCGTACCTGGGAGGCGATCCGGGTAGCCATGGTAGCAATATAGTGTTCTCGCGTGCGGCTTCAGGATGGGAAATGCTCTCCCTGCAGGCCCCTGGTGCCGGCGAAACGAATTATTCGCCTAATATTTTTAATGCAAAACTAACGGAGGTCGGGGTAGAAAGCTCGAGCGATCCAGGTTACGGAGTGGGTCGCTCGCCTGCACAGACCTTCTGGATCGGTCCTCCGGGTGTCCCCTACCGGGCGACCGTTAGCAGTACACCATTCCATGAAGGCGAAAAATTCGGAGGAGAAGATCATCTCGTGGGAGCTTCCGAAGACTTCAGCCACATAGTGCTGCGCTCCCGCGATGGCACCTTGGTCAAGTTACGAGAAGGGGAAACGACCGACCCAGACGCTCAGGATCTGTACGAGTGGTTCGAAAATCATTTGAATCTTGTCAACGTTACAAATGAAGGTAAGTTATTAAACGAATGCGGTGCCTCACTCGGCTTTGGGCAGGGTGAGAACCTGTCCCGCGAAAACGAGGCAGTATCAATGGATGGATCAAAGATTTTCTTTACCAGTCCGGACCAGAACGCGGAACACGAAGAAAGCGAACCGGGATGCACAGGGCGTGAAGAACAAATTCTAGGGGTACCGCCTCAGCATCCTGCACGTGTATATATGCGCGTGGATGGTACTGAAACGGTAGTGGTGTCGGCGCCAGAAAAAGGTGTCACTCCGCCCGAAACCTACTCGGCTTTCTACCAGGGCGCATCGAGGAGCGGTGAAAGGGTATTTTTCCTTACAAAAACTGAGCTTACAGCTGACGACCTAGGCCACAACCCGAAAGATTTAGAGCTGTATGAATACAACACGGTTACAAGGACGCTGACGCGCATCTCTCGTGGCGAACCAGGTACGCCCTTTAGCACTGTGGAAGGAAAAATGGCGAGTGGCAATTACGGTACCGAAGGGGGCTTAGAAGTAGTTGTCTCCGAAGATGGCTCAACAGTTTACTTTGCCGCGGAAGGACAACTGACGCCTGACGCGCCTGTGCCAGCTTCAGAAGAATACAACCTCTATCGGTATGACGCCGTCCACAAGACCATCAACTATGTGGCCACAATCCGGCGACCCCAGAATCAGGGTGAACCGGCATACGCGACGCCAGATGGCAGGTTCTATCTCTTTCCGAGTACGGGAGTCGCGGGTGAACCCCGTGGCAAAGGCATCCAGGAGATGTATCGGTATGACAGTGAGAGTGGTGTCGTGATGTGTGTATCGTGCGGATCGAGTGTTGCGCCATCTCGGGGTGATGCCACAACTCCGTATCGCTTGAATAGCATAATTCAGACGCCGGATCAGACACCAAGGTTCATACCGATGTCCGGTGCGCCGAGCGGGGAATATGATGGTAGCTATGTATTTTTCGAGTCGACTGCCCGACTTGTGCCTCAAGATACAAACAGCACCGAGGAAAGCAGTTCTGAAATAGTGAGCCCTACGGGCCAGGATGTATATGAGTGGGAGGAAGAGGGGGTCGGCGGTTGCACCGAAAATATTGGTTGTACACATTTGATCACGTCGGGCAAAGATGAACATATCTCAGTCCTCCTTGGTGCCAGTGCGGATGGCAGCAACGTGTTTTTTGCGACGGCCGCGCGTCTTGTGCCGCAGGACAAAGATGATCTAGGTGATATCTACGATGCACGGGTGGATGGTGGCTTCCCGGCTTCCTCAGCGCCTGTGCAGTGCTCGGGCGAAGCATGCCGACTGATCCCGAGCGCATCCCCGTTGATAGCTACACCGTTGAGCGTGACATTCTCGGGTGCGGGTAACGTCGCTCCGCCCACGATCATGAAGATAGTACCGAGGAAACATAAGACGAAAAGGAAGGCAAAAACGAAAGCGAAACTCAAAACGAGGCGTAAGTCAAAATCTGGTAGAACTAGGGCGCGTGGGTTTGACGGTACGAGTGGACTCGCTAAGAGGGATCGATGATGTTTACATTGGCTATGTTCAAGATGACCCCTACGAGGTTGCGGACTCTCGCCGTGGTTCTGCTGACTTTGGCGTCGCTGGCGGCGTTGGTCGAGTCGGTAAGGTTGGAGACTTGGTTGGTGCGGCCGTCCTTTGCTACTGCGGAACTGGCGGTCAAGCCTGGCAGCTTCAAAGTTGCGACATCGAGTGCTCAGGCGGGAGCTCACGCCGACTGGACGACTAGCTTCGAATTTGTTACCGATAGCTCATTGAGTACAGGGGGTGACTTAAGGACGGTAGTGGTCGATCTGCCCACGGGATTCGCAGGTACGCCGGATGCCGTGCCGACATGCACACAGGCGCAGCTAGGTGAATCGGAAGGGTTCTTCAAGCTTGGCTGTCCCACCGAGACCCAGATCGGCGTTACGACAGTCAAGATCAATGGTGGGATAGGATCTAACCCGAGCCCCTCGGAACCGGAGGAAATCACTGTGCCGGTGTACAATATGGTGCCAGCGCCAGGGCAGACGGCCGATATCGGGTTTACTTTCTCGGGTGTCATTACGGCGAACATCGCCATTTCCGTTCGTGTAGGTGACTATGGGATTCAGGCGACGGACACGGACGTAAACGCGGTCCAGGAAGTTATCGGTGATTCACTGACGGTTTGGGGTGTCCCTGCCAGTCCCACGCACAATCCCCAGCGCGGCCAGATCTGTGAGCGTATACTTGAATTTGGAGAAACACTTTGCGTTGGGGGAGAAGAGGCGGCAGGTATCACGGAAAAGCCATTTTTGGATAACCCTACAATATGCACTGATGGGCCGTCAGAAGCAAAACTAAAGATAAACTCGTGGAGGAATCCGGAATTCGTTACCACTTCTCCTACAGAGGTCCCTCCGTTTACGGGCTGCGAACACCTATCGTTCGATCCGGCGCTATCGGTGCAGCCGACACTGAGCGAGGCCGGAGAGCCAACCGGCTTCAATGTTGGATTGGAAGTTCCGCAGGATGAATTCCCAGAAGAGCTACAGACAGCAAATCTGCGCCGAGCCGTAGTGGTGCTGCCTAGGGGTACAGTGCTCTCACCATCTGCCGCAAATGGACTGCAGGCCTGTCAGGAAGCCGGCTCCGAAGGCATCAACATGACCGGTCCGGAATCAGAAGAAACTGATACCTATGGGCATACACACGCCGCGAAAGGCAAATGTCCAAACGCGTCCGAGCTAGGTACGATGAAAATCGCTACACCGGCCTTTGAGGAAGAATTGGAGGGGCACGTTTATCTCGCCCAGCCGCTATGCGGCGGACACGGCCAGCGTGAATGTACGTCCGAGGATGCCGAAAATGGGGACCTGTTCGGGATATACTTGGAAGCGGAAGGTCCCGGAGTAATCATCAAGCTCAAGGGCAAGGTTTCGGTGAACTCAACTACCGGGCAAATTACGACAACGGTTAATGAAAGTCCGCAGTTGCCGTTCAATCACCTGGAGATCGAATTCTTCGGAGGTCCGCGGGCACCGTTGGCAAACCCACGGGCGTGTGGGCAGGCAAAGACTGAAGCGCAGCTTACATCGTATGCGAGCGAAATGCCGGTGGAACCATTCAGTGAATATACGGTCACGGGCTGTCAGGATTCACGGTTTGCTCCGTCATTCGTGGCGGGTACAGATAGCAACGAGGCTGGGGGCTACAGTCCGCTGAGCATCACGTTCTCGCGTGAAGACGCCGACCAATATCTCGGCGGGATCGCCATGCGTATGCCGCCTGGGCTATTGGGAACATTGGCGAAGGTCCCGCTGTGCGGGGAACCGGAAGCTGCGAAGGGAACGTGCTCGCCGGCGAGTCAGATCGGCGAAACTACTGTCGCAGCCGGCCCCGGCCCTGACCCTGATTATGTGACTGGCGGCAAGGTATATCTCACCGGACCCTATGGAGACGGCTCGTTTGGCCTCTCGGTAGTTGTACCCGCGGTGGCGGGACCGTTCAATCTCGGTACCGTTGTCGTCAGGGCAGCTATCGACGTCAACCCGGTCACGTCGGCGTTGACGGTCGTCAGCGAACCGTTGCCCACGATCCTCGAGGGGATCCCGATCCAGGTCAAGACCGTCAACGTAAACATCAACCGCTCGGAATTCACATTCAACCCCACCAGTTGCGCTCCGATGAGCATCGGCGGCACGCTGAGTTCGACGGAAGGCATGAGCGCAGCGGTCTCCTCGCGCTTCCAGGCGGCGGAGTGTGCGTCTCTGCACTTCAAACCTGGGTTTGTGGTCTCGACCTCGGGCAAGACTTCCCGTGCGGATGGTGCGAGCCTTGTGGCAAAGGTGACCTACCCCAATATGTCTGCGGGACCTCAGGCGAACATCGCGAAGGTCAAAGTCGAACTTCCCAAGAGGCTCCCATCGCGCCTAACCACGCTGCAGAAGGCGTGCACGGAAAAGACGTTTGCGGAAAATCCCGCGAGCTGCCCTGCGGGCTCCAGGGTCGGCGAGGCGACGGCCAGGACACCGATCCTGCCGGTTACCCTGAGCGGCCCGGCGTACTTCGTCTCGCACGGAGGCGCCAAGTTCCCCGAACTGGTCGTCGTGCTGCAGGGCGACAACGTGACCGTCGACCTGCACGGCGAAACGTTCATCTCGAAGAAGGGGATCACCACCTCCACATTCGGCTCGGTGCCTGACGTTCCGGTATCGAGCTTTGAACTGAATCTACCTCAGGGTCCGGACTCCGCGCTTGCCGCGAATGGGAACCTCTGTAATGGTTCGCTATCGTTGCCAACCGAATTCGTCGCCCAGAACGGGATGGTGATCCACCAGAAGACCAAGATCAAGGTCACCAGCTGCCCAAAGAAAATCAAGCGCCATACGACGACCAAGAAAGGTAGGAGCAAGAAATAGGCGCGTGTGCAAGCTGATACAAGCTCGCGAGCGCCTCTCCCGACCTCCCTGGCGCTCGTGTAGACCCCGATGGCGTGAACTCCTCTCCACGCAGTCGGACACGCTGAGCGGGGGCGCCGGACTCGACCCAGGCCGGCGCCCTCGCTGGCGCTCACATGGCTTGTATAGTCAGTGTGCTATTGCCACACTGTTTGGAGTCCTGTGCTTGTTTAGTCTCCTATCGGAATGCCCAATCTGTCGGAGACAATAGTGCAAATCGCTTGAACTACCTGTACCAGCCTGCAAGGCTGGTACAGAATGAACGTTCATGTCAAAGGGATACTGCGCGGAGAGGCGGCGCTTATCAATATGGCGTTGGCGGCTGGGCTGGTCGCGATCGCGGTGGCCGTTGCAATTACCCTCTCGCGCGCTCCCCTCAGAGTTGCCAAGGGACGGTCGGTCCCCCCCGAAAAAGTGCTCGTGGAGACGACCACCGATGGCGGTGCGTGTCAGTACAACGAACTGATGCCACGCGACACCTCGGCGATCCGCCTCGGCCTGTTCTCGGCCAGCAGTCCCGCCGTGACCGTGAAGGTGTTCGCAGGTTCGCGGCTTATTACGAGCGGTGCGCTTGCCGCCGGCTGGGCGGGTGAGGGTGCAACCGTTCCGGTGGCGAAGATATCCCGCTCGGTTTCGCCCGTCGAGGTCTGCTTTCACCTCGACTCCGTCACAGGGGATACGGAAATGCTGGGAAGAGCGGTGCGTCCCGCCGAAGCGACGGTCGCGAGGGGAAGGCGGCTGCCCGGCAGGATAAGCATCGAGTATCTACAGCCCGGGCACAGCTCATGGTGGTCGCTTGCTGGCTCTGTGGCCCGACGTCTTGGTCTTGGCCGCGCGGCGAGCGGTATCTGGAACGCTCTGCTCGTGATGGTACTCGTGGTAATGGTCCTCGCACTCTCATCGTGGCTCGTCGCGAGGGATCTGTGCAGACGCGTCACACATGGGGTTCCCGTTGAGCGGGCCGTGGCAAGCGATCCCGCGGTCAACGCCAAGACGGGAGAAACAGGGGCGGCGGGCCCAAACGCGGCGAGGCCGAGCGACGCGGGGCCAAACGCGGCGAGGCCCAGACCCTCGCCGCGAAGGACGGCCAGCCGGGGGGGCAGGCGGCAGGAAGGGGCGAGGCGTGGGACGGCTCCCACCGCGGTACGTAGCACCGTGGGGTCGCGATCCTTCACGAGGAGGACCCCGATTACACGGGAGCGCAACAGTAGAAGCCGACAGACCGCACCGGCGGGGTCGGGGCTGGTTGTCGGTTCGATGCGGGCGCTTCGCCGGATCCCAGTGACAGCCTGGGTATGCGCTCTGGTCGCATGTCTCAACGCGGTCTGCTGGTCGGTGATCTCTCCACCCTTCCAGGTGCCGGACGAACCATCCCATTTCGCATATGTCCAGCACCTCGCCGAGACCGGAAGCCTACCCACCAATGGCGGTGAAGACTTTCCGTCCATCGAGGAAGTCGCGCTCAGCGACTTGAAGTACGCCGAAGTCCTCGAGCACCCCGCCGTCGGCACGATCTCCTCGGAGGCCCAGCAGCGCAAGCTCGAACACGACCTCGCGATCCCTTACCAGCGGACGGGAAGCGGAGCGGCAGGGGTTGCGGCGACCGAGCCGCCGCTGTACTACGCCCTCGAGACGATTCCCTACGACCTGGAGAGCGCCGGTACGATCCTCGACCGACTCGCGATGATGAGGCTGCTCTCTGCGCTGATGGGGGGGCTCACTGCACTGTTCGTCTTTCTGTTCCTACGTGAGGCGCTCCCCGCAGTGCCCTGGGCGTGGACGGTCGGTGGGCTCGCGGTGGCGCTCACCCCGCTGCTCGGAGTCATGTCAGGCACCGTCAATCCCGACGCGCTGCTGTTCGCCATCTCGGCCGCGCTCTTCTACTGCCTGGCTCGGGGATTTCACAGAGGGCTCACGCCGCCGCTCGCGGTAGCCATTGGCGCGGTCTTCGCCGTCGGCTACCTGACCAAGCTCAACTTCCTCGGCCTGCTCCCCGGTGCGCTTCTCGGCCTGTTCGTCCTATGCGCCCGCGAGGCACGCACATCCAGGCCGACCGCTTATAGGTTGCTCGCGCTTGCCCTCTCCGTAGCAGCGGGTCCAATTCTGCTGTACATCGTCGTCAATGTGGCTTCGGGGAGGTCCGCGGTCGGCTCGCTCGCGAGCGCCGTCACGCTCAATGAGAGGCGTGGATCGATCTTTCACGAGCTCAGCTACGTCTGGCAGTTCTACCTTCCTCGCCTGCCCGGGATGACATCCTACTTCAACGGGTTCCCCACCACCCGCGTGTACTGGTTTGATGGCTTGGTGGGGCACTACGGGTGGCTGGACACGGCCTTTCCCGGGTTGGTCTACAACCTCGCGTTGATCCCCGCGGGCCTGATCGCAGTCCTCTTCACTGGAGCGCTTGTAAGGTCTCGATACCTGCTACGAAGCCGGTTGGTCGAGGGGTCTGTCTACCTGGTGATGAGCCTCGGGGTTCTGCTGGTAGTCGGAGCGGCCGACTACTTCGACAAGCTACCCGGCGAGTACGCGGAGCCTCGCTACCTGCTGCCGATGCTCGCCCTCTGGGGAGGAGTGCTGGCCTTGGCCGCGCGCGGCGTTGGGCGGCGCTGGGGCCCGATCGCGGGAGTCCTGATCATCATCCTCGCGATGGCTCACGACGTCTTCAGCCAGCTGCTAGTCATCTCGCGGTATTACGGCTGACTCTGATCGGCCTGCCTATAGCTGGTGCGTGAGAGGCATTCGGAATACCCCTCGAACTGGGCGTGGACGGGCTGTGTTCTCCAACCACCAGTCGGAAACATATTCGCATGATTCAAGCAGCCCGCAAAATCAGTGAGAAACAAGACCTTCGTCCGTCATTGATAATGCTGTAGAGTAGTGCAACAGTCTTGAGCGGAGTTCAGGATCGGCGTATGAGCCGGGCTCGGGGAGAGGCTGTCAAGGTGATATATGAGACCGGCACCGGGGCGTCTTTGCGTTTGAAGACGGGGCGTCACGGCGTACGGTGACCAACCCTTGGGAAAAGGAGTAGTACACCCATGAAACACCTAAGGATCGCGGGGCTTTGCCTTGTGGCAGCGTTTGCCCTGAGTATGGCGGTGTCCGCCACCGCATCGGCATCCCCGACGTGGTGGCAATGCAGAGAAGAAAACAATAAAGAAAATCTTACTAAATTTACTAACTCGAAATGTGCGGTACGAAGCTCAGAAGGCCAATGGGAATGGAAGCAATTGGAAACAAGAGAGGAAGGTAGATCTAAAACCAAAGGCAATCTAAAACTCATCGATAAGGAAGCTACCGGTGGAGAATCGGAGATCGAATGCAATGGCACAGACGAAGGACCGATTGGACCAGGTAATAAAGACGAAATCACAGCAATAACCGTCAGTGAATGCAAAATAGTCAAGGGCCTGTGCGAAGAAGAAGCTACGGCCAAAGCGATCGATTTGCCGTGGACGACGGAATTGGCAGAAGAACCGACTGGAAGCGGAAAAATTAGAGACAAGATCACAGCTGGTGGTAAAGGACCAGGATACAAGGTCGAATGTGTTGTCGCAAAAGTATTCAAAGTCGCAGATGAATGCTTTGGTACGACGAGCACGCTCATGAGAAACAATGAATCCAATGGAACGGTTGAAGCTGAATTCGAAAAAGAATCCCCCAAGGGAGAATGCAGCCTCAGCAAAAAAAAATCGGGAGAAGTCTTGGGGATCGACGTCTCAGAACAACTGAGCGGGCACTACACGCAGGTGAGGTTGAACTAAACGAGCACTCTCTACGAATTGGGATAGGAATTGCTGGATGGATGGGGTCGCCGCGCATCGGCAATCCCATCCATTCTGGGCCGGCATTTTGGTCGCAGGGGGTCGCAAACTGGATGGAGTTGGAGGTTGGTTGCATTGGCGCGTAAATGGGTCGCTGCAAATGTAATGTTCAGATATTTGAGGAGATATCATGAAAGCCGGTTGGAAGGGTCTGGGTCGTGGTCGGGAAAGTCTAAACAGTCGTTGGTGGAGTCTGGGTCGTGGTTGGAAGGGTCTGGGTCGCGGATGGTGGGTTCTGGGTAGCCTGGAGGTTTTTGATGTCTGTAGGCGCCAGTGGGGTGGATGGGGATATCGGATGGTGACGCTGGGTGTTGTGGGCGTTCTGACACCGTGCTTCGGTGTGGGTAGTGCTTCGGCGGCATCTGAACCAGGGCGAGTGTATGAGATGGTGAGCCCTCCGTACAAGGCAGGTAACGCCGCGCTTGGTCCCACCGCTGTTGCGCCGGATGGTGATAGTGTCTGGTTGGGGTCCCTTGGTGTATTCGCGAACGAGCCCCTCGGTGGGACTGGCGGGTTGAACCCATACTTCGCTCATCGCGGCACAGGTGGTTGGACAACGTCGCCTCTGAGTCCCCCCGCGGTGCTCGCTCCCAGGGGCAATCTTGAAGATGTCTCAGCTGATATGAGCGAGTCCTTGTCGTACCTACACTTTGGCCAAAACCTCGCACATAGTGAGGAAACGACTACCGCGGCATTGTATTTGCGAGACCCAGAAGAACCTGACACCAGTGAATCCTTCGTTCAGGCATCACCACTGTTGAAATCTGTTAGCGGAGATCCGTTGGGGGATCTCTTCTATATCGGAGCATCGAGTAATTTTTCCAATTTCCTACTCGAGCTGGCGGTAGCCAACCGGGAAACCGTCTTGCTGCCTGCCGATACGACGGAAGAATCGACAGATTTCTATGAAGTCGCGAAGGAAGGCGGTGCTGCGCCGGTCCTGCGGTTGCTCGGCGTCGACAACGAAGGAGAGGTAATCGACCCCCATTGCAATATACAGCTGGGATCGGAAATCAGTGCATTCAATGCGATATCGGCCGACGGGTCCAAGGTCTTCTTTACGGACGGCACCGCTCCGGGAGAGGGGAAATCTCAATGTGGTGAAGAAGGTGATCCCACCGAGTTGTTTGCCCGGGTTGACGGCCGCGAAACGCTAGAAATCTCCAAGCCCTTGTCGGAAGTCTGTAAAGAAGTGCCATGCCCCGCTGCGACAGATAGGGAACCTGCATTGTTCGAGGGCGCGTCGGAAGATGGTTCAAGGGTGTTTTTTACGACGACCCAGTCTCTGGTCGATGGGGTTGGTCTTAGTAAAGAAAATGACCTCTATATGGCGGAAATTGGAGGGGAACCAGGGAAAGCGGTTACCAAGTTGGTCATGGTGTCCACCGGCGATCCCGGCGCCGACCCCCATCCAGGCGAAGGCGCTGATGTGCGAGGTGTAGTTCGCATCAGCGAGGACGGTTCACGTGTCTATTTTGTTGCGAGCGGGGTATTGAGTGGCACGAATCCGGAAGGGCAGGCACCGGCCGTGGGGGCGGACAACCTCTACGTGTACGACGCCGTCGATAGCGAGACCTCGTTTATCGCTGATCTATGTTCGGCGGAAGATGAAAAATCAGGCTCCGTTCAGGACATCCACTGTCAGGGCACGTCGTCGAGAAATAACGATGAAAAGCTGTGGAAAGCGGATATCCGCCACGCCCAGAGCACTCCACGGGATGGGCGGTTTCTTGTTTTCTCGTCCTCTGCGCAGCTGACGCCGGGCGATACTGACACCACAAAGGATATCTACCGCTATGACTCGGAAAGCGGCGATCTGTCGCGTGTCTCGGTCGGTGAAGATGGGTTCGACGACAACGGCGGCAGCAGTAGCATTGGATCGGAAATCGCGGCCCCGAACTTTACGTCGTCGACTGTCGTGAACCAGCGCGAGATGAATGACCGCGAGGTGAGTGAAAATGGTAAGACTATCGTCTTTTCCACCGCTGACCCGCTTTCGAGCAAAGCCGTCAACGGCTTTGCGAGTGTGTACGAATGGCACGAAGGGGAAGTGCATCTGATTTCGAGCGGAACAGCGTCCGAAGCAGATGGTAGGCCCGTGATTACGCCTTCGGGGGATGACATCTTCTTCGTGACCTCCTCGAATTTCGTACCAGAGGATACCGATGAACTGGCAGATGTGTACGACGCACGCATCGAAGGCGGTTTTCCAGGGCCGCCCGCTGCAGACGTGGCGTGCTCGGGCGATGGGTGCCAGGGTCCGTTGAGTTTGTCGCCGACACCATTGTCGATCGGGACCGCCACTCAGGCTGGGGGTGGGAACATCGTTTCAGCGTCCGGCGAGCATCCTTCTAAGCCAAAGTCACGAAAGAGGATCAAGAAGCGGAGGAAGAATCGTAAGAGTCGCAAGAAGCCGAAGGAGACAGAGGCGAGGAAGAGGTCAGCAGGGGGGAGGAAGTGATGGGGGGTAAAGGGTGGTGGCTGGTGGTTGGCGTGGCGGTTGTGCTTACGGCCGTGTGCGTGCTCTCGCCGTGGATCGCGCAGGCCAGTACGCCAGAATTTGGCATCGCGGCCTTTTCGATGAAGGCGACCAATGAAGCTGGAGAAGCGTTCACCCAGGCCGGTGGCTCGCCGTACGAGTTGACGACAACCGTTGCGCTCGACACTGAAGAAGTAGGGCCAGAACACATAGTCGTGCCCGTGCAGGATCCAAAGGATATCGCTGTGGATCTGCCACCCGGACTGATTGGCGATCCACAGGCAACGCCACGTTGCCAGCTTGCGATCTTCGCGAGCGGTAGGCCATGCCCGGCGAGTACCCAGGTTGGAGTAGTAGTGCTGGGGTTTGGCGGTGCCGAGCTATTCGGCGATGTCTATAACCTGGTCCCGCCGGTCGGCCATCCCGCGGAGCTCGGTCTTCGGAACTCGATTGGCATCCCCTACGTGCTCAGCGGTGCGCTGAGCACCGGCGATGAATACCGCCTTGTCACCGTCAGTGAAGGGATACCCATGACGTCGCTGACCTCCGTAGAACTGACGATTTGGGGTAGGCCCGCCGAAGCGAGTCACACCGAGCAGCGTGGCCTGCTTTGCGGCAATGGCGGTGGCGTGACGCTGGCGCAGGGTTGCACGGAAGCCTTGGAAAAAGGAGAGAAAGGGGAAGACGGGGAAGCGGGGGGTGGCGGAAATGAACCCGACACCGACCCCATAGTGCCGTTCCTCAAGATGCCCACCGACTGTGCCGCCGGTACGCTGACCGCACGTGTGGCCGCGGACTCCTGGGAGGATCCAAAGCGAGATCCCAGCGAATATGTGAGCGGTCCATCCGCTCTGTTCGGTGCGGTCACGGGCTGCGATCATGTGGCATTTGGTCCCTCGATCGAAATCGAGCCCGAAACCGGACAGGTGGATGCTCCAAACGGCCTATTCGTCGATATCAAAGTGCCCCAGAGCGAAAGTCCGAGCTCCGAGGTGCGCGATACGACACTAACGCTGCCCCCGGGCATGTCCCTCGCCCCGTCCGCAGCGGATGGCCTACAGGCGTGCAGCGCCTCGCGGTTTGACATGCCCACTCGATTTGAAGGAACCTCGAGCAAGCCAGCGGAATGTCCAGAAGCCTCCCAGGTAGGCACCGTCAAGGTGCTCACACCGCTACTGGCGCAAGCGCTGGAAGGCGAGCTCTTCATCGGCGAACCACTGTGTGGGAACGCCGCGCACCCGAATTCGTGTGGGCCCTCCGACGCCGAAGAAGGTCGGCTGTTCCGGCTGTTCCTGCAGGCCGAGGGCTCGGGCGTCGTGATCAAGCTTGCCGGCCGTGTGGAAGTCGGCGCCGGCGGCCCGCATAGTGTCGCGAGTGGGCTCAGCGCCGGCCAGGTGCGCACCGTGTTCGAAGAAGATCCCGAGCAGCCCTTCAGCGAACTCAAATTGCAGCTCAAGGGAGGCCCCAGGGCGCCGCTTGCGAACCCCCAGACTTGCGGGGAAGCGAGGACCACAAGCGATCTCGAGCCGTGGGCCGCGCCCGGAGTCACGCCCACCGGCGAAGAGGTCGCGGGGCTGCCCGACGCCACGCCGTTCTCGTTCTTCGAAGTGACCGGCTGTGGCTCCTCGATGCCGTTGCACCCTGTGTTTGCGGCGGGGACCGTGACGCCGCTCGCCGGCGCCTACAGCCCCTTTGTGCTGTCGCTCTCCCGCGAGGACGGCGAACAGGATCTCGGTGGGATCGCCCTCACGACTCCCCCCGGGCTGCTGGGCGCGATTGCGAAGATTCCGCTCTGCGGCGAACCCCAGGCCGGTAAGGGCGAATGCGCTGCGGAAAGTCAGATCGGGACAACTACCGTCGCCGCCGGTGCCGGTTCGCATCCGTTCTGGTTGAGTGGGCGGGTCTACCTCACCGGGCCCTACAGGGGCGCGCCCTACGGTCTCTCGATCGTCGTCCCCGCGCAGGCCGGGCCGTTCGACCTCGGCAACGAAGTCCTCCGCGCCGCGATCGCTGTGAACCCCACGACCGCACAGCTCACCGTGACCAGCGACCCGCTGCCCCAGAGCAAGGACGGCATACCGCTGCGGCTCAAAGAAGTCCGCGTCGCGATCGACAGGGAAGGGTTCGTCTTCAACCCCACCAACTGCGCCGAGCTACAGGTCGCCGGCCACCTCAGCGGGGATCTCGCCAACGGCTCGCCCGCCGGTGCCGTGGAGGTCTCGAGTCCCTTCGCGGTCACCGGCTGTAAGGGCCTGGCCTTCAAACCCGCGTTCTCCGTCTCGACCTCCGGTAAGACCTCGCGTGTCTACGGTGCGAGCCTCACTGCGAAGCTCAGCTTCCCCATTGAGCCCCCCGGCTCGCAGGCAGACGTCGCCAGGGTCAGGGTCCAGCTGCCAACGAGACTCCCCTCGCGCCTGTCCACGTTGCAGAAAGCGTGCCCCGAAAAGATCTTCGCGGAAAACTCCGCGAACTGCCCCGCCGCTTCCAGGGTCGGCGAGGCAAGGGCGAAGACGCCGGTGCTGCCCAATTCATTGGGCGGCCCGGCGTTCTTCGTCTCCCACGGCGCTGCGAAGTTCCCCGAACTGATCGTTGTGCTCCAGGGCGACGGCGTGACCATCGATCTGCACGGCGAAACATTCATCTCCGAGAAGGGGATCACCACCTCCACGTTCGCATCCGTGCCCGACGTCCCCGTATCGAGCTTCGAACTCAAACTCCACAAGGGCCCCGACTCCGCGCTCGCCGCGAACGGAAATCTATGCAAGAGCCCTCCGCTTGCGCTGCCCACCGAATTCGTGGCCCAGAACGGCATCGTGGTCCACCAGAAGACCAAGATCGCTGTGACCGATTGTCCGCGAAGAGGGGGCAGGCATAGAGCAAGCCAGAAGGGGAGCGCAGCGAGGTAGGGGAAGGGGCTTGTCCAAGCTCTCGGGCGCCCCCTACCGACCTTCCCGGGGCGCTCGCGGAGAACTCCGATGGCGTGAATCTCCTCTCCACGCACTCGGACACCGCTGAGCGGGGGTGTCGGCCACGACCCAGGGCCGGCGCCCCCGCCGGCTGTCCACGAGGCAGCGCTCACGGTCCGCTTGACTAGCTCCTCCGGGAGTGGTAGCAAGAGGGGTGTTCGCTCACGAACCAAACCCGGCACCGGGGCGTCTCTGCGTTTGAAGACGAGCGCCCCGGCGCCGGTGACCAACCCTCACCGGCCGAGGCCGGCTGGGCACCTCCATGATAGCCACTGCAACACTTCTGGCGCGTTTTGACCGCTATCGAGCAAACGCTCCGTCTCCTCCGTCGCTGTGGGCCCCGCAGGGCCGCTCTGACGGGATTGGAGGGCCTCGGGTGCCGAGGCTGTCGCGGTGTCCCCGAACCCCGAGAATGAGCCTCGCTGCGCCTGTGCACCAGCCTGCAGAGGCTCAGGGTCGGAAACATTCCTCTACGCTCTATCGGCAGAAGAGTGGCAGGGGCCGTCCGCGGGGGTTGCCGCTCGCCAGAGAGGCGAGCGTGTCAGCGCAACTCCGCCGCAGCGGAGAGGTGACTGTCACGCTGCTTGAGTGCAGAGCGCGCCGAGCTGATATATCGAGCTCGACGCGCTCCGCGTCCCTGGCTTGCGCGCCGAGAGGAGGTAGCGCGCATGGCCTCCACGAGTGCGCTGGGAAGGTAGATAGCGGCGCCCGTAGAGTTTGGATCGGCCCCGGTGGCGCCCCGGCAGAACGCTGAGGCTATGTGTTGCACGGATAACGCGCCGTTCTCCTCCGCAGCCGTGGATGTGTGTGCTCGCTCTCTAGCTCCACGCCGGTCCACCTCTCACTTCCGGGCCAGCGTATGAACGTGGATCTGAGTATGGCCCTTTGGATTTCTTCTGTCAATGCCTTTCTGGGTTCCCCACGGTCGGTGGTGCTCGATGTTGGGCGCACCACCTGCTTTTCCGCTGCAAACCGACGGTATTTTGCATGCGGACCATTGCGAGGCGAGTCGGAGACAATGTGGTGCAAGCTAGCTTCTGCGAGCCCTCCGATGGACCGGCGGAGTAACTCAACGTACAGCGCCCCGCCCTGGCGGGCGCGCGAGGAGCCAGGGCGGGAACCCCGCCACCTCCGCGGGAGGGCCACCTAGAAGGCTTATCGATCCCCAGCTGTCGTGAGCATTTCCGCAGAGGCCCACCTTACGGTTGGGCTACCTGTCCGTGCCTCACTACGCAAGTGTAGGTGTGTGTGTGAGAGTAGAGAGGGGGGGCGCCGGGGGGTGTAGCCACGCCCGGCGCCCCCGTGCAGCCCGAGCGCACGGACCGGCAGGGCGCGGCTCGGGGCTCTCGGCAGGCGACGCTGAGGAGATCGGAACAGCGCTGCTCGCGAGAGTGGCCACAGAGCGTCCCAGCTACGTACCCGTCTGTCAAGTTTACGCAGGCGATTGTTTCCTACTCCTTTGGGGCCCGCACGGGGAGAGAGTCGGAGACAGGCACGCGTCGCCAGCCCTCGCAATCAACTGCCATGAACTGCTTCGCCACAGGAAATCGCCTGCGTACGCGGGTATTCCGGTAGCGTCCGCCGGACCTTGATGGCCTCGGCCGCAAGGGTTGGTCGGCCGGTGCCGGGGTGCTCGTCTTCTCAGATATAGAGACGCCCCGGCGCCGGCTTCTGTCGCCGGCGCCGTCTCAGCGCTGCGGTGCCGTGGCTACTTCGCCCGCCGCCTGCGCCCCGATGAACGGCGCCAGCGCGAAGTACGTCGCGCGGGGGAGCATCACCGGGAGCTCCTGGATGCGGTTCTGGAGGGCGTGGTGCAGGCACAGCTCGAACAGGCCCCCCGCGATCGCCTCCACCGTCACATCCGAGGGGCGCAACCCGTTCCCGCTGTCGTTCCCATTGTTTGTGGACTGATCGAGGCCCGGGATCAGCATGATCGTGTACGCGCTCGCCCCTTTGAAGGCCCGCGCGGTGCTCCGTTCCGTCGCCGCGAGCACGTCGATCAGCGCCATGTGCGCGAACCCCGGCTCCCCCGCCAGGAAGCGGAACATCCTCGAGAGCGCCGCCCGTACCCCGTAGCGCCAATCGTCCTCGGCCGCGAACGCCTGCTCCACCAGCGCGAGCGCTTTGTCGTGGCCGATCTCGTACGCCACCAGGAAGGCGTCCTCCTTGTCCTTGAAGTGTTCGTAGAACGCCTGTAGCGAGACCGCCGCCTCCGCCGCGATCCCCTCCACGGTCAGCCCCGCGTAGCCCTTGCGCGCGGTGAGGTTCGTCACCGCGTCGAGGATCCGCTCGCGCTGACTGTGGATCACAAAGCTGCGCGAGGTCCCATTCTCCCCCCGCGGCAGCCGCCGCCGGCGGCTGGCCGAGGCGCCCAGCGAGAGCGAGCCCGGGGCGCGGCCACCTGTCAGGTCGAGCTGCAGCTCCCGCGGTGTGGGGTCCACCAGCGTCATCAGTGAGGGTGGCGCCGGCCAGTAGGAGGTCGCCCACTGCACGAGCTCCGGGACTCGTCTGCGCAGCTGTGCGCGCTCCCCGCGGCGCAGGTGCGCGTAGAGCACGTGCGCCAGACCGCCCACAACCCCGCGCAGCACCGGGTTGGGGATCGGCCCCGGGCCGGGGGGGAGGCCGAGGTTCTCGCGCAGGAACTCCTCGAAGCCCGCCACCAGCTGTTCGCGCCGGTGGATCCCCGCGGGGCCCGCCGCCCCGATCTCCACCATCAACACCCGCATTGCGTCTGGGCGCGCGATCGCGAGGTCGAACAGCTCCCCCAGCGCGCCATCGATGCTGTCGGGGATCCCCTGCGCGCGGCGGAAGGCGTCCGCCACCCCGCGTCTGCCGTTCGCAGCGATCGAGTCGTACGTCGCGAGGAAGCACTCCTCCTTGTTGGCGAAGTGTTCGTAGAACGCCTTGCGCGAGACCCCCGCGCGCTTGATTACGTCGGAGACCGTGCACGCCGCGTAGCCCTTCTCGCCGATCGCGTCGATCATCCCCTCCAACAGGCGCATCCGCTGGTTGGCCGCAACCTCCCCGCGGCTCAGCGAGTGCGGGCCCCGTGGTAGCCCCGGGGGCGGGGTGAAGGGGAGCTCCTGAAGTACCTCGGACACAAGGAAATTATTGCGCAGCCTGTCCACTCGTGCACGAGGTGTTTCCAGCTGTTCCTTTGATGGTGTAGGCGACATCCCAGTTCTTGAGAGTATCGCAACGGTTGAAAAGTTGGTACGTAGAAACCTCTCTGCTACAAACCTCGCACCACCGGCCCGAGCGCAGTCCCGTATGTACCGCTTGGTGGGCGACTTCGGGCAACTTGGAGGGCCAGACCCCGAGCGGCGATCTCCGCTACTGTCCAGCAGGTCGATCCGATCGTCATGTCCCGCTTCAGCGAGCCCCAGCACCCCGACTTCAGGCGTCTCAACGCCTCGCTGCACTTCGACCGCAGGCTGTGGCCGCAGGACCTCGAGCAGTCCCGCGCGC
Organism: uncultured Solirubrobacterales bacterium; assembly: GCA_963747875.1. Classification (GTDB taxonomy): domain Bacteria; phylum Actinomycetota; class Thermoleophilia; order Solirubrobacterales; family Solirubrobacteraceae; genus Palsa-744. The sequence continues at coordinate 802,211 of CAVVGU010000001.1, read as the reverse complement.
ACGCCTGGATGCTCGCCGAGCGCGGGATCATCTCGATGGCCGACCGCAACAACTTGCTCGAGGGCCTCGAAGAGGTCGAGGCGGAGCTCGCGCTCGGGATGTTCGAGTTCCACGAGAGCGACGAAGACATCCACATGGCCGTCGAGCGGCGTCTGATCGAGATCGCGGGGCCCGTGGGGGGCAAGCTGCACACCGCGCGCTCGCGTAACGACCAGGTCGCCACCGACGTCGCGATGTTCGTGCTCCAGAGCGCCCGCGCCGCCCACGACGCGGTGGGCGCCCTGATGGGCGCGTTGCTGGCGCGTGCCGAGGAGCACACCGACTGGCCCCTGCCCGGCTACACCCACCTGCAGCGCGCCCAGCCCGTCTACCTCGGCCACCACCTGCTCGCCTACTTCTGGATGCTCGCCCGTGACCGCGAGCGCTTCGCGTTCGTGCTCGATCAGGCCGGGCGCCTGCCGCTCGGCGCGGGCGCGTTGGCGGGGGTGAGCTTCGACACCGACCGGCGCCTCGTGGCGCGCCAGCTGGGCTTCCACGACATCGTCCCCAACTCGATCGACGCCGTCTCGAACCGGGACTTCGCGCTGGATTACCTGGGCGCCGCCGCAACCTGCGCCACCCACCTCTCCCGCCTCGGGGCGGAGCTCGTGCTGTGGTGCAGCGAGGAGGTGGGGTTCTGCAAGCTGCCCGACGCGTGGTCGGCGGGCTCCTCGATCATGCCCCAGAAGAAGAACCCCGATGCCGCCGAGCTGCTGCGCGCCAAGGCCCCCCGCGTGCTCGGGCACCTGAGCGCGCTGCACGGGGTGCTCCACGCGCTGCCGCTCACCTACAACAAGGACATGCAGGAGGACAAGGAGCACCTGTTCGACGCAGTCGACACCCTCGAGCTCACGCTGACCGCGGCGCGGGGGATGATCGAGGGGGTGCGCTTCGCCCGCGAGCGCATGGCGGACGCTGCCAATGACGAGCTGCTGGGGGCGACCGACGTGGCGGACATGCTCGTGCGCCACGGGGTCCCCTTCCGCGAGGCCCACCAGGCCGTCGCCGGGCTCGTGCGCCGCGCGCTGGACAGCAAACGGCGCCTCTCGGAGCTCAGCACCGCGGAGCTCTCCGAGCACAGCTCCGTGCTCGCCCAGCACGAGCAGGAGTACCGCGAGACCCTCCAGCAGAGCTCCTGGCTCGAGAGCAAGATCTCCGAGGGCGGCACCGCCTCCGAGCGCGTGCGCGAGCAGCTCGAGCTGGCCCGCGGCGTCCTCGCCCACCCTCCCGCGGCGGTCTCCGCGGAGCCCTGGGAGTGAGGGTCCCCTGAGGTGGATGGGGCTCCCACCGTCGCCCCAGGCTTCGCCGTCCGCCGTCCCCGGGTCCCCGCCCCGGGCGCGCTGGCGGAAGAGTTCTACGCGCGGCCCGTGCTGGAGGTCGCCCGCGACCTGATCGGCTGCGTGGTCGAATACCGCGCCGCCGCGGGGGTGATCGTGGAGACCGAGGCCTACCACGAGAGCGAGCCCGCCTGTCACGCCTTCGTCGGGCTCACCCCCCGCACGGGTGTCCTCTTCGGGGCCCCCGGACGCGCCTACGTGTACCGCTCCTACGGCATCCACGCCCTGCTCAACGCCGTCTGCGAGGCACCCGGGGTGGGGGCCGCCGTGCTGATCCGCGCACTTGAACCCCTGCGCGGCATCGCCCGGATGCGCGAGCGCCGCGGGGTCCACCGCCGCGAGGATCTCTGCTCGGGCCCCGGCAAGCTCACCGTGGCGCTCGGGGTCGAGCTGCTGCACAACGACAGCGACCTCACCCGCGGCCCGATCGCGATTCGTCCCCCGCGCGACTCCTGGCTCGCCGATGCGCCCAGAATCCTCAGTGGCCCCCGCATCGGGATCACCAAGGCGGCCGAGTTGCCCTGGCGCTTCTGTCTCGCCGGCAACCCCAACGTGTCCCGGCCCCGACCCCGGTAGGTCCGCCGGTGGGGGCTCGCCCGCCGGTGGGTGCGCTCGTGCCACCGCTCACCTGCGACGCGGATCGTTTCCGCGGGGTGGGGGTCCCACGAGGTTTTTTTAAAGGATTTGGATTTGGGTCGGGTCGCGTGGTCCGCACCCGGGCGCATGCTCGGATCAGCCGCTGGGGCTCGCCCCGCCGGTGGGTGCGCTCGTGCCGCCGCTGCCCTGCGACGCGGGCGCTTCCGTGGGGGCGGGGGCCGGCGCGGGGCTTGGTGCGCCGCCCGCCGGGGCCGGCGCCGGAGTTGCGGGGGTCTGCGGCGCCGCCTGGGGGCTCTGCTGTGACCGCGGGGCGCTTTCGCCACTGCCCCCCGAGCCGCCGCCCCGGATTGCTTCGCCGGCACCACTACCTTCTTCGCCGGCGCCGCTGCCCGCGGTGGGCGGTTGCGCGCCCACGTGACCGTGCTGCGTGCCGCCCCCGCCCTCGCGCGTAGCGGGCGCCTTTGCCGCCGGCGTGGGGGAGGGGGACGTGGCCACGCCTTCCGGCGTTTCGCTCGCTTCGCCGTTTGCACCCGTCGCTCCCGCGCCCGTCGTATCGGTGCGCCCGCCGGTGTGGGGTGCGTGCGCCGCCGCGAGTGCCACCCGCTTGACGCGTTCTTCTTCGGCGCGTTCCTTTTCCACCGCCACCGCCGAGACCATGAAGCTGTGCCAGATCAGCGCCGGGAACGTGCCCCCCAGCACGGGGCCCCCATCGAACTCCGTGGTCATCGGCACCAGGCTGTTGGGGAAGCCCACCCACACCGCCACCGTGTACCTGTGGTCCCACCCCACGAACCACGCGTCCCCGTAGTTGGAGGTCGTCCCCGTCTTGCCCGCCGCGAACTGGCCCAGCGCCGCCGCGCGCGCCGTGCCGTACTCCAGCACCGTCTCGAGCATTTCCGTCTCCGTGCTTGCCACGTCAGGGGGTAGCACCTCGTGCAGCAGCGTGTGGTCGACCTGTCCGTGTGCGCCACTCTGCACCGCTTCGATCCCCACCGGGGCCCCCGGTTCGCCCAGCGTGCCGCTCACCCGCTGGCCCCCGTGGGCGAGCGTCTCATATGCGTGCGCCATATCGAGCGGGGTCACCCCCGTCTTCAGGCCCCCGATCGTCATCGCCGGGTTCGTCGAGATCGGGGTCGTGATCCCCATCCGGTGGGCCAGCGCCGCGATCCGGTGGGTTCCCACTTTCAAGCCCACTTCCGCGTAGATCGAGTTGTCCGAGTACGCCGTCGCCCCCGTCAGCGTGTCCGAGCCCGCGTAGTTGTTTTCGTCGTTGTGCACCACGAACACTTCCGAGCTGCGCGGGATCTTGAACGTCTTTTCCTTCGACGTCCACACCGAGTCCGGCGAGATGCCGTCCTCCAGCGCCGCCGCCAGGTCGAACGCCTTGAAGGACGAGCCCGGCTGGCGCTCCCCCTCGGTGGCGAGGTTGAACGGGCTTTCGTCGTAGTCGCGGCCTCCCACCATCGCCCGCACCTTGCCAGTCGAGTTTTCGATCGCCACCAGCGCCGCCGTCGGGCCTTCCGGGCCCGGCAGGTAGCCCGCCACCGCCCGTTCCGCCGCGCGCTGCAGCCCCAGGTCCAGGGTCGTGTGGATCTTCAGGCCCCCGTAGTAGGCCTGCTCCGCCCCGTAGCGCGCCACCACCTGCTGGCCCACCCAGTCATCGAAGTAGCCCGTGTCGATCCCGTCCACCAGCGGCTGGTTGGGGGGCGCGATGTCCTGCGGGGCCGGCAGCGCCTCGATCGTGCTTTCTTCGTACTCCTGTCGGTTCAGATAGCCCTGCTGGTACATCTGATCGAGTACCACATTGCGCCGTGCCTTCGCCGCCGCCTGGTCGCTCACCGGGTTGTATTCCGTCGGTGACTGGATGATCCCCGCCAGCAGCGCCGCCTCCCACGGTTTGAGCTCCTGCACGCACAGCGGGTTACCCGGCAGGCCGCAGCCGCGGTGGTTCGCTTCCTGGCCGAAGTACGTCTGCGCCGCCGCCTCGATCCCGTAGGCCCCGTTGCCGAAGTAGATCGTGTTCAAGTACTCCGTCAGGATCTTCAGCTTCGACCAGTGGTGGGCCAGGTGAAATGCCAGCGCCGCCTCGCGCAGCTTCTCGAGGATCGTGCGGTGCGACTGCTGCCCCAGCGCGTTCTTGACGAACTGCTGCTCGATCGTCGAGGCCCCCTGCACCGCTTCCTGGTGCAACACGTCGGTCACGAACGCCCGCGCCAGCGAGCGCAGGTCGATCCCGCTGTTTGTCATGAAGCGCTTGTCCTCGATCGAGATCACCGCATCGCGCACGATCGGCGGGATCTGCTGCTGGGTCACCAGCACCTGATCGCGCTCGCTGAGCATCCCGATCTGCGTCCCCCGGTCGTCCAGCAGCACCGAATTGCGCGCGTTCGCCTGACGGAACTTCGCTTCCAGCTGCGGCAGGTCCGAGGCCACCGCCATGAACATCCCGAACACGAACGACACCGCGCCCAGCAGCCCCAGCGCCAGCAGGATCAACAGGAACCGGAGCTTCTTCAGGCGTGCCCCGCTGCGGGGCTCCGCGGGGGGCGCCGGGCCTGTGGGGAGGCCTGCGCCTGGCAGGGTTGCGGACTCCAACGGGGGCGAGAGTTTAGCATTGGCCCGTGACGCGCACTCCCGCTGACGAGGCCCCCCGCCGGCCGACAGACTCGGGAGACCCGCGCGAGACCTCGATCCCCGAAGCGAGCGACTCGGGTGACACCCGCCGGGCTCGCACTCCAGAGGCGGCCGCTTTGGGCGAGACTCCCGACGCTTGCACCCCCGAGTCGGCCGGTTCGGGAGACACTCCCGACGCTCGCGCCCCCGCCTCGGCCAGCGGGCCTGACTGCCACCCAGCCACCTCGCGGGCAACGAACGCCGATCCTGGCGGGCGGGACGCCCGCCTCATCCAAAACGCCGTCGACTGTCTCCCCGAGGGAGCGCTCGCCGCGAAGCTCGAGGAGGCGCGCACCGCCGCACGGCCCCTGCGCGTCAAGCTTGGGATCGACCCCACCGCGCCCGATATCCACCTCGGTCACGCCGTCGTCCTGCGCAAGCTTCGCGAGCTCCAGGACGCCGGGCATCTCGTCGTGCTGATCCTCGGCGACTACACCGCCCGCGTCGGTGACCCCTCCGGGCGCTCCACCCTGCGGCCCATGCTCTCCCCCCAGGAGATCGACGCGAACGCCGCCACCTTCCGCGAGCAGGCCCTGCGCATCCTCGACCCCGACCCCGCGCTCCTGGAGATCCGTCGCAACAGCGAGTGGCTCGACATGCCCATGGCCGACCTCCTGCGCCTCGTCGCCACCACCACCGTCGCCCAGCTGCTCGAGCGCGACGACTTCGCCAAGCGCCACTCCGCCCGCACCCCCATCTCGATGCTCGAGCTCCTCTACCCCCTCCTGCAGGGCTACGACTCCGTCGCCATCCGCTCCGACCTCGAGCTCGGCGGCACCGACCAGAAGTTCAACCTCCTCCTCGGCCGCGACATCCAGCGCGCCTACGGCCAGCCCCAGCAGGCGATCCTCACCATGCCCCTCCTCGTCGGGGTCGAAGGCTCCCGCAAGATGTCCAAGTCCCTCGGCAACCACATCGGCATCGCCGACCCCCCCCCCGAGATCTACGGCAAGGTCATGAGCATCCCCGATCAGCTCATCGGCGACTACTACCGGCTGCTCCTCCTGCGCGAGCCGCCTCACGATCTCGGGCCCCGCGACGCCAAGCGCGAGCTCGCCCGCGGCATCGTCGCCTGGCTCTACTCCGCGGACGCCGCCCTCGACGCCCAGCGTCAATTCGACCTCGTCTTCGTCGAAGGTCGCCAGCCCGGGGAGATCCCCGAGGCTCGCATCTGCGCCAACGACGGCCTCGTCCACCTCCCCGCCGTCATCGCCGCGGAGTTCGGCCTCTCCCGCGCCCACGCCCGCCGCCTCATCGACCAGGGCGCCGCCTCCCTCGGGGACGCCCCCCTGCAGGCCGGCCAGTACGACGTCGCTCCCGAGCTCGCCCACGGGCAGGTTCTGCGGGTCGGCAAACGCCGCTTCCGGCGGCTGCTCGTGGAGTAGCGCGCGCTGAGGGTGGCCCCGTGCCCGTGCGCGCCCACCAGCAGGTCTGCGGGTCGGCAAACGCTGCTTCTGGTGGCTGCTCGTGGAGTAGCTCGCACCGAGGGCGGCTCCAAGCCCTAGTGCGTCTGGGGCGGTCGGATGTAGAGGCCGCTGGAGTTGACTATGTACTTTTCGTCGAGCGTGTGACTATGGTCATACGCTAGCGTGGAGATAGTTTGCCGTCCGGGGCGGTCCCTACTATGCTTCGCTCTAGCGGTTCGGACCGTGAGGCCGAGCGATGTGGGCACCTGCCCGCGCCGTCCGGGGTCCGCGCGCTATACTGCTCCGCCGGTCCAAATGCGCCCTCGGGCGCTGGTCCGGGACGGTCTTCTCCGGGGAAGCACTCCCCAAAAGAGGCTCGACGGTCTTTGAAAACTCAACAGCATGCGCACCGACGATCGACCCTCGATCGTGGTGTGCGTCCAGGTTCGACCCGCCGCCGGGCGGGGGCGCCTTGCGCGCCCACCGATCTTTCCGATCGGGCTCCGGGGGTGGGACATAAAGAGTCAGTAGGAAGCAGTACCCCGTCATGGTGCAGGACCACGTGTATAGGTCCCGCACGCCGACCGCCGCCCTCGGGCGAGGGCCGGCAAACCAATGACAGCTTTTCGTGAAGTTCTTCACGGAGAGTTTGATCCTGGCTCAGGACGAACGCTGGCGGCGTGCTTAACACATGCAAGTGGAGCGACGAACCAGGGCTTGCCCTGGGGCAGAGCCGCGAACGGGTGAGTAACACGTGGGTTACCTGCCTCGATGACCGGGACAACCCGAGGAAACTCGGGCTAATACCGGATGTGCCCGCAAGGGGAAAGGAAGCTTCGGCCTCCGCATCGAGATGGGCCCGCGGCCCATTAGCTTGTTGGTGGGGTAATGGCCCACCAAGGCTGCGATGGGTAGCTGGTCTGAGAGGACGATCAGCCACACTGGGACTGAGACACGGCCCAGACTCCTACGGGAGGCAGCAGTGGGGAATCTTGCGCAATGCGCGAAAGCGTGACGCAGCAACGCCGCGTGGGGGAAGAAGGCTTTCGGGTTGTAAACCCCTTTCAGTTGGGACGAAGCTTCGCCGGTGAATAGCCGGCTGGAGTGACGGTACCTTCACAAGAAGCACCGGCTAACTACGTGCCAGCAGCCGCGGTAATACGTAGGGTGCAAGCGTTGTCCGGAATTATTGGGCGTAAAGAGCGTGTAGGCGGCTTGATAAGTCTGCTGTGAAAGTCCAGGGCTCAACCCTGGAAAGCCGGTGGATACTGTCAAGCTAGAGTCCGGAAGGGGCGAGTGGAATTCCTGGTGTAGCGGTGAAATGCGCAGATATCAGGAGGAACACCAATGGCGAAGGCAGCTCGCTGGGACGTGACTGACGCTGAGACGCGAAAGCGTGGGGAGCAAACAGGATTAGATACCCTGGTAGTCCACGCTGTAAACGATGGCAACTAGGTGTGGGGGGTGTCGACTCCCCCTGTGCCGAAGCTAACGCATTAAGTTGCCCGCCTGGGGAGTACGGCCGCAAGGCTAAAACTCAAAGGAATTGACGGGGGCCCGCACAAGCAGCGGAGCATGTGGTTTAATTCGACGCGACGCGAAGAACCTTACCTGGGCTTGACATGTGAGTGACAGGTGTGGAAACACACCCTCCTTTCGGGGCACTTTCACAGGTGGTGCATGGCTGTCGTCAGCTCGTGTCGTGAGATGTTGGGTTAAGTCCCGCAACGAGCGCAACCCCCGTCGCATGTTGCCAGCATTTAGTTGGGGACTCATGCGAGACTGCCGGTGACAAACCGGAGGAAGGTGGGGATGACGTCAAGTCATCATGCCCCTTATGTTCAGGGCTACACACGTGCTACATTGGCGCGTACAGAGGGTTGCGATACCGCGAGGTGGAGCGAATCCCTTAAAGCGCGTCTCGGTTCGGATTGCAGGCTGAAACTCGCCTGCATGAAGGCGGAGTTGCTAGTAATCGCGGATCAGCATTGCCGCGGTGAATACGTTCCCGGGCCTTGTACACACCGCCCGTCACACCACGGGAGTGAGCAACACCCGAAGCCGGTGGCCTAACCCGCAAGGGAGGGAGCCGTCGAAGGTGGGGCTCGTGACTGGGGTGAAGTCGTAACAAGGTAGCCGTAGCGGAAGCTGCGGCTGGATCACCTCCTTTCTAGGGAGCACTACGGTGCCCCGGTCCAAGCGGCCGCTCGATCTCCTCGGAGGGACCCTCGGGTCCCCGTCGTGTGAGCTCGAGCGGTGACAAGAGCAGACCGGGCCTAGCATGTCGACCGAACCTGACCAGCGCGCCGCATTTTCACTCGAGACCCGTCCTACTAGGGAGCCCGATGGGGATTCGGCATCAAACCCGCTGGCATGCTGTTGAGTTTTGAGAGACCGGCGCCCGCCCGGCGTTAGGCGCAGTCGCGATATAGAGATCGCGTCCGCACATGCCCAGCGCAGGCCGGCGTACAAGCCTCTCCACGGTCCTTGAAAACTGCACAGAAGCCACATCAGCCGCCTAATCGATAAGCGGGCGGCTGAAACGGGTATCACCGGGCCGCTCGCGATCATTCTCATCCGCGCCTCCTTGTTCGAAGGAGGTATGGAGGATCACGATCGGTCTGATCACCGTCAAGATAGTAAGGGCACATGGTGGATGCCTTGGCACCAAGAGTCGATGAAGGGCGTGAACGGCTGCGATAAGCCACGGTTAGGCGCTGAATAGCCTTTGACCCGTGGATTCCCGAATGGGGAAACCCAGCGCTGGTAATGCGGCGTTATCCCCGGCTGAACACATAGGCCGGCGGAGGACAAGCGGGGGAAGTGAAACATCTCAGTACCCCGAGGAAAGTAAATCAACCGAGACTCCCTGAGTAGTGGCGAGCGAAAGGGGATCAGCCCAAACCTGCTGCGTGTAAGCGGCCACGCGTTGCGTAGCAGGGGTTGTAGGGCGTTTGTTCCGAACCGTGGCCGGTTCGGCGGAAGTTACAAAATCATGTGGTAGTCGAAGCGTGTGGAACCACGCACCATAGAGGGCAACCGTCCCGTAGACGAAACTGCATGATCTTCCGTCAAGCGTTCCTGAGTAAGTCCGCGCCCGTGAAACGCGGACTGAACCTGGGGGGACCACCCTCCAAGGCTAAGTACTCCTTGGTGACCGATAGCGGACAAGTACCGTGAGGGAAAGGTGAAAAGTACCCCGGAAGGGGAGTGAAATAGTACCTGAAACCGCGTGCCTACAAGCGGTGGGAGCAGGCTTGTCCTGTGACCGCGTGCTTTTTGCATAACGAGCCGGCGAGTTACTCGTCTGCGGCAAGGTTAAGCGATGAGCGGAGCCGTAGCGAAAGCGAGTCCTAATAGGGCGACATAGTCGTAGGCGGTATACCCGAAACTGAGCGAGCTACCCATGGGCAGGCTGAAGCGGGGGTAAGACCTCGTGGAGGGCCGAACCGACCTAGGTTGAAAACTGGGCGGATGACCTGTGGGTCGGAGTGAAAGGCTAATCAAGCTCAGTGATATCTGGTTCTCTCCGAAATATATTTAGGTATAGCCTCGGATAAATTGCGTGGTGGCCGTAGAGCACTGTTTGGACTAGGGGCCCTACCAGGTTACCGACTTCAGGCAAACTCCGAAGACCATCACGTCTACTCCGGGAGTCAGTTGCTGGGGGATAAACTTCAGCGTCGAAAGGGAAACAGCCCAGACCGCCAGCTAAGGTCCCTAAGTACTAGCTAAGTGGGAAACGATGTTCGAGTGCATAGACAACCAGGAGGTTGGCTTAGAGGCAGCCACCCTTGAAAGAGTGCGTAACAGCTCACTGGTCAAGTGTTCGAGCGCGGACAATGTAACGGGGCTCAAGCTAGTCACCGAAGCTGCGGGTGCGTGATTTATCACGCGCGGTAGGAGAGCGTTCCTACGCCAGTAAAGCGGCGGCGTAAGCCAGCCGTGGAGGCGTGGGAAGTGAGAATGCCGGCATTAGTAACGAAAGAGAGGTGAGAATCCTCTCCGCCGATTGCCCAAGGATTCCTTAGTAAAGTTCGTCTACTAAGGGTTAGTCGGGACCTAAGGCGAGGCCGAAAGGCGTAGTCGATGGCCAACAGGTTGATATTCCTGTACCACGTCGCTTCCGTTTGACCGATGGGGGGACGAGGAAGGCTAAGGGAACTCAGGCGATGGTTGTCCTGGGACAAGCATGTAGGGGTGGCCCCAGTCAAATGCGGGGCTGCATTAACCCGAGGTGTTATGTGAGCTGGCGTACAAGCCGGCGCCTCCCCGACGCCATACCTCCAAGAAAAGCCTCTAGGGAGGAAGCGCGTGCCCGTACCAAAACCGACACAGGTGGGCAAGTAGAGAATACTAAGGTGATCGAGATAACCCTCGTTAAGGAACTCGGCAAAATTGCCCCGTAACTTCGGGATAAGGGGCGCCCCAGTAGGGTGAAGCTCTTCGCGAGTGGAGCCCGAGGGGGCCGCAGTGAATAGGCTGAAGCGACTGTTTACCAAAAACACAGGTCTCTGCTAAGTCGTAAGACGACGTATAGGGGCTGACGCCTGCCCGGTGCCGGAAGGTTACGTGGAGTTGTTAGGGGTTCGCCCCGAAGCAGCGAAGCTAAGCCCCGGTAAACGGCGGCCGTAACTATAACGGTCCTAAGGTGACTCACGCTGCCTTAGTAAAACCTGGCTGTATGCTGGAATATCCGAGTATCCGGCGCTACTCGCCGCGAGTGCGGCAGTGACAATGCGTCCGGTGCGGACAATCAGCAGGGAAGTCGCCCATTGTGGGTTGACCCCTCAGAGACCACACGCCAGGGTCTACAGTGTTTGTAGGCAAGATATGGTCCGGCCTGCATGGCGACATGCAGAGGTCGACAGAAATGATCGACCCGCTGAGGCTTAGGTCTCAGTTAATCCCAGGTAGTGCATACCAAGGGCCTGGGAAGTAACAGCTCAAGCGAAATTCCTTGTCGGGTAAGTTCCGACCTGCACGAATGGCGTAACGACTTCAGCGCTGTCTCAACGAGGGGCTCGGTGAAATTGCAGTCTCGGTGAAGATGCCGAGTACCCGCGGCTAGACGGAAAGACCCCGTGAACCTTTACTACAACCTGGTATTGGGATTCGGTGCATCTCGCTCAGGATAGGTGGGAGGCTTTGAAGCGCTGGTTGCGGCTAGCGTGGAGCCAACCTTTAGATACCACCCTTGGTGTATTGGGTTTCTAACAGCATTCCGTGAATCCGGGTGCTGAACAGTGCCAGGCGGGTAGTTTGACTGGGGCGGTCGCCTCCCAAAATGTAACGGAGGCGCACAAAGGTTCCCTCAGCACGGTTGGAAATCGTGCGTAGAGCGCAAAGGTAGCAAGGGAGCTTGACTGCGAGACTGACAGGTCGAGCAGGTGCGAAAGCAGGTCTTAGTGATCCGGCGGTAGCAAGTGGAAGTGCCGTCGCTCAACGGATAAAAGGTACTCCGGGGATAACAGGCTTATCGGGCCCAAGAGTCCACATCGACGGCCCGGTTTGGCACCTCGATGTCGGCTCGTCGCATCCTGGGGGTGGAGTCGCTCCCAAGGGTTGGGCTGTTCGCCCATTAAAGCGGTACGCGAGCTGGGTTCAGAACGTCGTGAGACAGTTCGGTCCCTATCTGCCGTGGGCGTTGGAGAATTGAGAGGATTTGTCCCTAGTACGAGAGGACCGGGATGAACGCACCTCTGGTGTATCTGTTGTCCTGCCAAGGGCATTGCAGGCTAGCTACGTGTGGATCGGATAACCGCTGAAAGCATCTAAGCGGGAAGCCGGCCTCAAGATGAGTTCTCCCATCCCCTAGAGGGAGTAAGACCCCTGGTAGACCACCAGGTTGATAGGCCGGATCTGGAAGGGCGGTGACGCCTGTAGGAGACCGGTACTAATGGTTCGAGGGCTTGACGGATTTTTTGATTTCAGTGATATCCGGTGTGGCGCTGTGCAGTTTTGAAGGGCCGGGGAGGCTTGGTCTCTCACCTTTTTCCGGTGGCCTTGGCGAGGGGGAGACACCTCTTCCCATTCCGAACAGAGTCGTTAAGCCCCTCAGCGCCGATGGTACTTGGCTCGCAAGGGCCTGGGAGAGTAGGACGCCGCCGGTTTTTATCCACGAGCCGCCCCCCGGGGGCGGCTCGTCGTTGTTCTGGGGCCGTAGCATCGGCCCGGGCTGCGACAACCCCGGGCCGCGACAACCCCGCCCCAGGTGTAGTGGCCCGCCCATCGAGCGGGCTCTGCCCATCGAGTAGGCTCTTGAGCCCGTGTCTTACGTGGCAGCCATCTTCGCTCGCATCAGCCCCTATCTCGCCCACCGTCCCGGCAGTGCCCGCGCCACCCAGGTCCACGGATGGATCATGCGGCGTACCGGTGGGCGGATCGGGAGCCGCGTGCTCGGTGGGGACATCCTCGTGCTTCGTAGCACCGGGCGGCGCAGTGGGCGTGTACACGACGCTCCGCTGCTGTTCGTCCCCCAGGGAGCCGGGTTCGCGACCGTCGCCTCCAACGCCGCCTCCCAGCGGCCCCCCGCGTGGTGGTTAAACCTCCAAGAGCGCCCCGACGCCGAGGTCGTGCTGCGTGGGCGTACCTACCCCGTTCGCGCGCGGGCCGCGACCGAGCATGAGCGCGTCGAGCTATGGCCCCGGCTCATCGCCCGCTACAGCGGCTACGCCCACTACGAGTCGATCGCCACTCGTGAGCTGACCGTTGTGATTCTCGAGCCTCGCTGAGGGGTGCCGCTGAGGGTCGAGCGCGACTCCGAGCCGATCGGGCAGAGACACAGCTGCGGCGAGGGCGCCGGTTGGCCCCCCCGCCGCCATGCCGGCCGATCTCCGATCGGCCGCCCGCCCAGTCGCACGCGGTGCGCGTGAACCCACTGGGGCTCGTCGTTGACCGGCTCCTCTACCGCCTCCTCCTGGTCGACCTCCCAGTCGACTGGATCGCCGTCCTCGAGCAGGAGGAATGAGCGGGTCAGCGAGAGCGCTTCCCGGGCGCGTTGCGCGAGCGTCGATGTCCGATGTGAACAGAACACGTGTTCGTAAGATACGCAGCCCCTCGGACGGAATCGCACGAACGTATGTGCGTTCCCAGCTTGGAAACCGGATATGGCTCAACTGAGCCATATCTGGCCTCCGGGAGTGCAATGGAAGTTGCAGATCGCCCCCTCGGCCGCCTCCCGTGTCCCCGATTGGGCGCCGCGCGATGTATGCCTTCTAAGGGGAAGGTAGTGGGTCAGTTCGAGGATCGCCCCACGGAGGTCGTCGGGGGTTTACGCTGCGCGGTGTCCATAGCCGATAGCGGGAGGAGCCCCGTATAGCGGTCGTTTATACGCGGTTCATTTTCTCAATCTCGACATTGAGACGCTCCTCCGCGCACCCGCGCTGGCAGGGAGCCATTGGCGGCGCAGGCTTGCAGGTCCCCGGCCACCGTGGGCGAACTCCGGAGGCGATGGCTGTTACCCTTGCCAGACGACGCGGCGGCGGTCCGATCCTCGGCCGGCGGGCGCGCCTCGCCAAGCCCATGGAGAAGTTCGTCATCGAAGGCGGCGTCCCGCTCTCCGGCACCCTGATCCCCGCCGGGAACAAGAACGCCGCGCTGCCCATCCTCGCCGCCTGCATCCTCACCGAGGATGAGGTCCTCGTGCGCAACGTCCCCCGGATCCGCGACGTCGAGGCGATGGTCGCGATCCTGGAGCGCGTCGGGGTGCGGGTGGAGTGGCACGGCCCCAACGAGCTCGCGCTCTGCGCCGCCGCCGTGCACAGCGCCGAGGTCGACCACGAGCTCGCCGAGCAGATCCGCGCCTCCTTCCTGCTCGCCGGCCCCCTGCTTGCGCGCTTCCAGCGCGCCGTGATGCCCCCACCCGGAGGCGACGTCATCGGGCGCCGGCGCCTGGACCCACATCTCGACGCCTTCCGCGCCATGGGTGCTCGCGCGGAATGCGGCCGCGACATCCTCCTCAGCGCCCCCCGCGGCCTGCGCCCCACCGACGTGTTCATGGACGAGCCCTCCGTGATGGCCACCGAGAACGCCCTCATGGCCGCCGCCCTCACCCCCGGACAGACCCTGATCGGCAACGCCGCCTGCGAGCCCCACGTGCAGGATCTCGCGCGGATGCTCGTCAAGATGGGCGCCGACATCCAGGGGATCGGCTCCAACCTGATCACCGTCAACGGCTGCGAGCGCCTCCACGGCTGCGCCCATGAGATCGCCCCCGATCACATCGAGATCGGCAGCTTCATCGCCCTCGCCGGCGTCACCGGGGGGGAGCTCCTGGTCAAGGACACCGTCCCCGGCGACCTGCGCATGATCCGCCTCGTCTTCGAACGCCTCGGCCTGCGCACCGAGGTGCACGGCCGCGACATCCTCGTCCCCGGGGGCCAGCGCCTCGTGGTGCAGGCGGATGTGGGGGAGTACAAGAGCAAGATCCAGGACGGTCCCTGGCCCGCCTTTCCAGCCGATCTCACCTCGATCGCGGTCGCCCTCGCCACCCAGGCCGAGGGCTCGATCCTCGTGCACGAGTGGATGTTCGAGAACCGCCTCATCTTCGCCGACAAGCTGATCCTGATGGGCGCCGACATCGTGATGTGCGACCCCCACCGCGCGATCGTCACCGGCCCCCGACGGCTGCGGGGGGAGCGCGTCGAGTCCCCCGACATCCGCGCCGGGATGGCGATGCTGCTCGCCGCCCTCTGCGCCGATGGCAAGAGCGAAATCGGCAACATTCGCCAGATCGACCGCGGCTACGAGCGGATCGACGAGCGCCTGCGCGAGCTGGGCGCCAACATCGAGCGCGTCGCCGTCGAGCCCCAGCCCGTCGTTCACGTCTGATTGGAGAAAGAGGAGTCTCGCCTGTCGGCCTCTGGTCGACAGCGCCACCCTCTAGGCTGCGGGCCATGATCCACCCCATCCCCAGCGGCACCCGCGACGTGCTGCCCGACGAGATGCGCGAGATGCGCGCCATCACCGAGGCCCTGCGGGGGGTCTTCGAGGCGCACGACTACGGCGAGGTGTACACCCCCGCCTTGGAGTACGAGGCCGTGCTCGCCCGCGCCGAGGGTGCGGGCGCGGGGGCCGGTGGGGCACCCGTATACAGGCTCTTCGACGAGGCCGGCGCCCTGCTCGTGCTGCGCTCCGACATGACCGTCCCCATCGCCCGCGTCGCCGCCACCCGCTACGCCCACGTGGAGCCCCCCTGCGCTTCAGCTACTTCGCCCACTGCTACCGCGGGGTTCGCCCCCAGCGGGGCCAGCCCCGCGAGCTGCTGCAGGCCGGCATCGAGCTGATCGGCGCCCCCGCCCCCCAGGGCACCGCCGAGACGCTCACCGTGCTCTGCCGCGCCCTCGACGCCACCGGCCTCCAGGACTACCGTGTGGGCCTCGGGGACGCCTCCCTCTTCGGCGAGCTGATGGCCGGCCTCGGGGTACCCGAGGAGGCCCGCCCCGGGCTGCTCGAGGCGCTCGCACGCAGGGACTTCGTGGCCCTCGAGGGTCTGCTCCACGAGGCCGGCCTGCCCCCCGAGGAGGCGCAACTGCTGCTGAGCGTCCCCCAACGCCGCGGCGGCCCCGAGATGCTGGCCGAGCTGCCCCCACCCGCCGCCCAGGCCGCCGCGGGGATGCGCGCGGTGCACGAGCTCCTCGATGAGGCCGTCGCCGAGCGCGTGATCTTCGACCTCGGCCTCGTGCGCAGCCTCGGTTACTACACCGGCGCCGTGTTCGAGGTCTACGACCCCGCCCTCGGCGCCCCCATCGGCGGTGGGGGACGCTACGACGAGCTGCTCGGGCGCTTCGGGCGTGGGTTGCCCGCCGTGGGCTTCGCCCTGGGTGTCGACCGCCTGCATATCGCGCTCGCCGGGGAGGAGCGCGGCCGGGGCGCGGGGTTGACGCGATGAGCGGCGCTCATAGGCTCAGCCCGCAAACGAAGGATGACCAATGAGCGCCCTGAACAACCTCACCATCGCTGTCCCCCGGGGCGCCCTGTTCAAGGACACGGTCGCGCTGCTCGCGGGGCTCGGTGTGGACACCGAGGAGCTCCGCGGCAACGACCGTAAGCTGCTGTTCGGGGAGATCGGGGTGATCACGATGCGCCCCTCCGACGTGCCCACCTACGTCGAGGCCGGGGCCGCGGATCTCGGGATCACCGGCAAGGACGTACTCGCCGAGCAGCTCCTCGGCCGACAGACCGGCGAGCGTGGGGCGACCGGCAGTCTCAGCGGGGGGGGACGCGAGGTCTACGAGCTGTTCGACCTCGGCTACGGGCGCTGCACGATGGTGCTCGCCTCGATCGCCGGCGAGCCCGATCCCGCGATGCAGGCCCTGCGCCGCCTCGGGGTGATGCGGGTCGCCACCAAGTACCCCCGCACCGCCGCCCGCCACTTCGAGGAGACCGGCCGCCAGGCGGAGATCGTCGAGGTCAAGGGCTCCGTCGAGCTCGCCCCCCTCACCGGCCTCGTGGAGGCGATCGTCGACCTCACCGCCACCGGGACCACATTGCGCGAGAACAACCTCCAGGTGCGCGAGGAGATCTTCGAGTGCACCGCGCGCTTGATCGCCAACCCCGTCGCCCACAAGCTCAAGGCCGCCGCCATCGACGACCTCCTGGAGCGGCTCCGTGCGCGTTGAGCGGTTGACGCCGGACGACACGCCCGACGCGCCCCCCGGCAGTCCCCCCGGACCGCTGCAGGATCCACCCGCGGCGATCGCCAGACGCCTACGCAGGCTCGTCTGGGGGGGCGACTACGCGGAGGAGGAGGTCGTCCTCGAGATCCTCGCGGTGGTCGAAAACGAGGGCGACCAAGCCGTGCTCGAGTACACCCGCGAATTCGACACCCACGGAGCCGACCCCCGGCCGCTCGTCGTGCGCGCCGAGGAGCTCGACGAGGCGATCAAGCTGCTCCCCCTGGAGGTGGTCGCGGGGCTCCAAGTAGCGATCGCCAACGTCGCCCAGGTCGCCCACGCCGGGGTGGGGGAGGACGTCTCGATTGAGCTGCCCCAGGGCCAGCTCGTCACCGTGCGCGACATACCCGTCGCCTCCGCCGCTGTGTACGTGCCCGGCGGGCGCGCGCCGTACCCCAGCACCGTGGTGATGGGGGTCGTCACCGCACGCGCCGCGGGGGTCCTCGATGTGGTGGTGTGCTCCCCCCCGCACGCGACGGGCAGATCGACCCCGCGATCCTGGGCACGTGTCGCCTGCTGGGCGTCGAGCGGGTCTACCGCATGGGCGGCGCCCAGGCGATCGCCGCGCTCGCCTACGGAACCGAGACCGTCGAGCCCGTCGAGGTGATCGTGGGGCCCGGCAACGCCTACGTCCAAGAGGCCAAGCGCCAGCTGTCGGACACCGTGGGAATCGACTCCTTCGCCGGTCCCAGCGATCTGCTCGTGGTGTTCGCAGACGACGCCGATCCCCACCCCGTGGCGCTCGATCTGCTCGCCCAGGCCGAGCACGGGCGGGGGAGTTTCGTGGCCGCGATCTCGCCCTCGCTCCGTGCCCTCGACGCGCTCGCGGGCGAGATCGAGCGCCTCGCCCCCGCGCGCCCCCAGGACGAGGAGACCCCCCGCTGCGTGCTCCTCCAGAGCACCGATGCCCGCGCCGCGGTGGAGATCGCCAACGCCTTCGCCCCCGAGCACCTGCAGCTGATCGGCGCCGAGCCCGAGGCGCTGGCCCCGCTGGTGCGCAGCGCGGGCTGCGTGTTCGTGGGCGCCGCCGCGGGGACCGCGTTCGGGGATTACGTGGTGGGCTCCAACCACATCCTCCCCACCGGGGGCGCCGCGCGCTTCGCCTCGGGGCTCTCCCCGCGCCACTTCCGCCGCCGCATGGCGGAGGTGAGGATCGGCGCGGTGGGGGGGACACCGCGCGCAAGCTCGCCGCCGCCGGCGCCCCAATCGCACGCGCCGAGGGCTTTGAGTGGCACGCCCGCTCAATGGAGGCCCGGATCGGGGAGAATCAAGCGTCATGAGCCGCACCGCCACGATCGAGCGCACCACCAAGGAGACCGACGTGCGCCTCGCCCTCGCCCTCGACGGCACGGGCGCCGGCACGCGGGAGACCGGGGTGGGCTTCCTCGACCACATGCTCGACCTCCTCGCCCGCCACGGCCGCATCGATCTGGAGGTCCGCGTCAGGGGGGACCTCGGGACGGGCGCCCACCACACCGTCGAGGACACCGGGATCGTCCTCGGCCAGGCCCTCGACGAGGCGCTCGGGGATCGCCGCGGGATCGCGCGCTACGGGGCCGCCACCGTGCCCATGGACGAGGCCCGCGCGAGCTGCGCGATCGACATCTCCGGCCGTCCCTACACCCTGTTCGAGGCCGCCCTCCCCCCGGGCGCCACGGGGGGCTTCGAGCACGAGCTCACCGAGGAGTTCTTCCGCGCCCTCGCCAACGCCGCCAAGCTCACCCTCCACCTGCGCGTCGAAGCCGGCAGCAACGCCCACCACATGATCGAGGCCGCCTTCAAGGCCTTCGCCCGCGCCCTGCGCCAGGCCAGCACGATCGACCCCACCGAGACCGGGGTGCCCAGCACCAAGGGGACCCTGACCGCATGAGCGAGGTGGGATACATGAGAGAGGACGTCGACTGCATCCGCGTGAAGGCGGTAACCACATGAGCGCCGCGAGTGGTCCGCGAATCGCGGTGGTGGATTATGGGATGGGCAACCGCCGCTCCGTAGAGAAGGCATTGGAGAAGGTGGGGGGAGGGCGTTCGTAACCCGCGACCACGCGGAGCTCCATGCCGCCGATGGCCTCCTGCTCCCCGGTGTAGGGGCATTTCCCGCGGCGATGGCAACGATTCGGGAGCTCGGCCTCGACGACGTACTGAGGGAGCTAGCTGCCGCCGGGATGCCCCTGTTCGGGTCGTGCATGGGGATGCAGCTGCTGTTCGAGCGCTCCGAGGAGCATGACGGCGCCGAGGGCCTCGGCCTGCTGCGCGGGGAGGTGCGCAGCCTGCGAGCAGGCGCCCCGTCGGCGGCGGCCGAATCTGTGTCCCGAGGGGCCAACCCCGGATTGGCGGAGGATCTGCGACTCCCCCACATCGGCTGGAGCGAGGTCCGCTGGCGTCAGCCCTCCCCGCTGCGGGAGGGCCTGCCCGACCCGATCTTCCTCTACCACGTGCACAGCTTCGTCGCCCACCCCGCCGACCCCGACGTGATCCTTGCCACGGCCGAGTACGGGGAGATCTTCCCGGCGGTTGTCGGCAGCGGTAACGTGTTCGGCGCGCAGTCCCACCCCGAGAAGTCCTCCATCCATGGCCTGCGCCTGCTCGGCAATTTCGTGGGCGTCTGCGCCGCGCGCATGGCTGCCCGGATGCCACTGGCCTCGTGACCCTCGATCACCCTCTAGCCACGTGATTCTCTACCCCGCGATCGACATTTTGGGAGGCAACGCGGTGCGCCTCGTGAAGGGGGACTTTGGAGCCAGCAAGGTCTACGACGAGGACCCCCTCTCCGCAGCACGCCGCTGGGTCCAAGAAGGAGCCGACCATCTCCACGTGGTGGATCTGGACGGCGCCCGCGCGGGGCAGCCCGTCAACCTGGAGAATGTGCGGCGCATCGCGGGCGAGCTCGAGGTGCCAGTGCAGCTGGGTGGCGGGCTGCGCACGCTGGAGGCGGTCTCAGACGCTCTCGCCGCCGGGGTCGAGCGTGTGATCCTGGGTACCGCCGCGTTCACCGATCCAGACCTGTTGGAGCGAGCGCTTGCCGAGCACGGACCCACGCGAGTGGTTGTATCCGTAGACGTCCGCGAAAATCGCGTCGCTATCGAGGGTTGGACGAAGGCGGCGGACGTGAGTGTCAGGGAGGTCTTTGCGAAGCTGATCGAGCGGGGGGTGCGCGAGCTCGTCTACACGAACGTGGACCGCGACGGGATGCTTGGGGGCGTCGATCGCGAAGATGTGGTCTGGGTGGCGAAGGCCGCGGGGGACGGGGGTCTCATCTACTCGGGTGGCATCGGCGAGTGCGATGATCTTCGCGCTCTCGCAGCGCTTGGTGAGCACAACCTCGAGGGCGTGATCGTGGGCAAGGCGCTCTATGAGGGGCGCTTCACAGTGGCCGAAGCGCGCGCGGCACTGGGGGATTGATTCTTTGGATGAGGGCCGCCTGGGGGCGGCCCCCGCGGATATGTGACAGCGCCCCCGGGCGCAGTCCACGTGTCAGGCCGCTACCGTGGGCGCGTGCATCTGAAGCGTGTGATCCCCTGCCTGGACGTCGACCGTGGCCGTGTGGTCAAGGGCGTGGAATTCGCGGACATCCGCGATGCCGGGGACCCCGTCGAGCTCGCCGCTCACTACGATCGCGAGGGCGCCGATGAGCTCGTGTTCCTGGATATCACCGCCACCCACGAGCGCCGCGAGACGATCGTCGCGCTCGCGCGGCGCACCGCGGACGAGGTGTTCGTTCCCTTTACCATCGGCGGGGGCATCCGCTCCGTCGAGGACGCCCAGGCCGTGCTCGACGCCGGGGCCGACAAGGTGTCGGTCAACTCCGCCGCCCTCGCCCGCCCCGAGCTGATCGACGAGCTCGCCAAGGTGTTCGGGGCCCAGTGCGTGGTGCTTGCGATCGACGCCAAGGCCCGCCCCGCGGACGGCTGGGAGGCATACGTGGCCGGCGGGCGGACCCCCACAGGCCGGGATGTCGTGGAGTGGGCGCGCGAGGCCACCGAGCGGGGGGCGGGGGAGATTCTGCTGACCAGTATGGACAGGGATGGCACCAGCGACGGCTACGACCTGGGGCTGACCACAGCGGTGGGAGCTGCCGTGCGGGTCCCCGTGATCGCCTCCGGGGGTGCGGGCGAGCTCGCCCACCTCGCCGACGCCCTCAGCGCGGGCGCCGACGCAGCCCTTTGCGCATCGATCTTCCACTACGGCCGTCACACGATCGGCGAGGCCAAGGAGTACCTCGAGCACGCCGGCATCCCCGTACGGCCGTGAGGGCCCCACCGTGAGCGCACCCCCCGTCGATCTCCTGGAGAACATGCGGGCCCAGCCCGGGGGGAGACAGTTGCTGGCAGCTGCCTCCCAGGGGACGTTCCTGGTGGGGGGCGCCGTGCGCGATCTGCTGCTCGGCCGCACCCCCCGCGAGCTCGACGTGGTGGTTGAGGGGGATGGCGCCCCAGCATTCGCGCGCAAGCTGGGTGCCCCGGTGCGGCCCAGCGCACCGGCTGCGCCTCCGGTGCACGCCCCGGGTGCGCTCGCGGAGCCTCCGTCGGCAGCCGGCCCCGTGGTGGTCGAGCACCCCCGCTTCGGCACCGCCGTGGTGGAGCTCGACGGTGCCCGCATCGACGTCGCCACCGCCCGCCGCGAGCGCTACCCCGCGCCGGGCGCCCTGCCCGAGGTCGAGCCCGCCCCGCTCGCCGAGGACCTGCTGCGACGCGATTTCGCCGTCAACGCGATCGCCGTCGCGCTCGACGGCGAGCACCCCGGCCAGCTGCACCAGGCCCCCCACGCCCTCGAGGACCTCCGCGAGGGCCGCCTGCGGGTGCTGCACGAGCGCAGCTTCCTCGATGACCCCACCCGCCTGTGGCGCCTCGCGCGCTACCACGCGCGCCTCGGGTTCACCATTGAGGAGCGCACCGCCGAGCTCGCCGCTGCGGCGGTCGCGGGGGGCGCCCTCGCGACAGTCTCCGGGGCCCGCATCGGGGCCGAGCTTCGCCTCGCGCTCGCCGAAGCGGATCCCCTCGCCACGGTCGCCGCACTGGAGCGCCTGGGGCTGCTGAGGGCGCTGCACCCGCGGCTGCGCTTCGAGCTCCCCTTGGTTGAACGCGCCCTCCGGCTGCTCCCCTTTGAGGATTCCGAGGGCCGTCCTCTGCGCCCTAGCGAGCACCGCCCCGATCTCCTACTGCTCGCCGCGCTCACCCTGCCGCTGGCCCTCCGCGCCGACGGGGACCCCCGCGCGGAGATCGCCGCTCTGCTCGATCGCCTCGAGTTCCCGGCAGGGGAGCGCGATCGCGTACTCGCCGCCGCCACAGCAGTGCCCCGCCTCCTCGACGCGCTGCCCCGTGCGGAACGGCCCTCGCAGTTGCGCGGCGTTGCGCTGCCCGTCCCCCCCGAGGGGATCGCGCTCGCCGGCGCCTCGAGCGAGCCCGCGGCGGCCGCCGCACGGAGCTGGCTCGAGGGTGTGCGTCATGTGCACCTCGCAATCACCGGCGCGGACCTGCTCGCCGCGGGCATCCCCCACGGTCCCGAGATCGGCCGCCGCCTCGAGGAGACCCTGGCGCTGCGCCTCGACGGAGAGGTGGACGACACCCGCGAGGCGCAGCTCGCCGCGGCGCTCGGGCTACGGTGAGCGAGATGGCCGCCCCCACGCCGAGCGCCGGCCCGTCGGGGGTCGGGTCATCGGGTGCTGGCCCATCGAACGTCGGCTCATCGAACGTCGGCTCATCGGGCGTGGGCTCATCGGGCGTGGGCTCATCGGGCGTGGGCTCATCGGGCGTGGGCTCATCGGGCGTGGGCTCATCGGGCGTGGGCTCATCCGGCCCCGCCGCAGCGGCCGGCCCGCTCGCGTCGAAGGTGACGTGCGGCCCCAGCGAGGACCTCCCGCTGCGCTTCGAGTTGCCCGGGGGCGGGCACGCGCTGTTCACCACCCGCGCCCACGGCAACCTCTCCACGATGCGCGGCCCCGGCCACGAGCACGGCCGGGCGGAACGCGATCGCCTCTGCGACGAGCTGGGGTTGAGTTGGCTGTGCGCGAGCCGTCAGGTCCACGGGGCCACCGTGCACCGCATCGCAGTGGGATCTGGTCCCCAGCACACGCGCGGGGAGGCCGTTGCGATCGTCGCCGACGGACACGCCACCGCGCTTGGGGGCGTGGGGACGATGGTGCTCGTCGCCGACTGCCTACCCGTCCTCCTTGGCTCGCGCGGGGCCGTCGCCGCGGTGCACGCGGGCTGGCGGGGCCTCGCCGGCGGGGTGCTGGAGGAGGGGGTGCGCGCGCTGCGCGAGCTCGGGGGCGAGGGGGAGATCGCCGCCGTGATCGGTCCCGGCGCAGGGCCCTGCTGCTACGAGGTGGGGGAGGAGGTCCACGCCGCCTTCGGCGGCGCCCACCGCCACGGCAGGCACATCGACCTCCCCGCCCTCGCCCGTGAACGCCTGCTCGCGGCCGGGGTGGAGCGCGTGCAGGAGGTCGGGGTGTGCACGATCTGCGACGAGCGCCTCTTCTCCCACCGCCGCGAAGGCCCCCGCGCGGGCCGCCAGGCGGGGGTCGCGTGGCTGAGCTGATCGCCGGCCTGCGCCCCGAGCGGGTACGCGTGAATCTCGCGCGGGTGTACGACTGCATCGGCGAGGCCGTCGTGCGCTCCGGGCGGGATCCCGCAGCGGTGCGCGTGCTCGCCGCCACCAAGTACGTCGCCCTCGCCGACATGCCCCTCCTCGCAGAGGCCGGGGTGCGCCTCGTCGGCGAGAACCGCGCCCAGGACCTCCACGCAAAGGTCACCGCCCACGGGGACCTCTTCGAGTGGCACTTCATCGGCCAACTCCAGAGCCGTCGCGTACCCCTGATCGTGCCCCACGTCCGCCTGATCCACTCCCTCGCCAGCGAGTCCGCCCTACGCGAGCTCGACCGCCACCGTGAGCTCGCCCGGCCGGGCCTGGAGGCGCTGATCCAGATCAACATCGCCCGCGAGCCCGGCAAGGCCGGGGTGCTACCCGAGGAGCTTCCCCACTACCTCGAGCACTGCGCATTCCCCGTCGCCGGACTCATGACGATGCCCCCCCTCACGGCCGATCCCGAGGCCAACCGCCCCTGGTTCAAAGCTCTGCGCGAGCTCGCCCACACCCACGGTCTGCGGGAGCTATCGATGGGAACCTCACAGGACTACCCCGTCGCCGTGGCGGAGGGCGCCACGATCGTGAGGATCGGCGCCCTGCTCTACGCGTGACCATGTATCGGAACCGGGAGAGGCTACGATATGCAGGGAAAATCGCTCCCCCAGCGAAGAACCCACCCTAGAATGGCCTTTCGCGACTCTTGGCACCGCGCGCTCGTCTACTTCGGCCTCGCCGAGGAGTACCACGAGGACGACGACGACCACGCCGCCGCCCCTCACGAGGCCGAGCTCGAGGATCGTTACAGCGAGCGCCCCAACGTCCGGCGCCTACGCCGGCGCCGCGATGAGGTCGATGAGATCTTCGCCGACGACGAACCCCGCGGCCGCCGCGCGGGGGGGAGCCCGACGACCGTCCTGCGCTCCGTGGCTGCCCGTGGCAACGGGGACGTGCGCGTGCACCTAGTGGTGCCCAAGTCCTTCAACGACGCCCAGCAGGTCGCGGACCGATTCAAGGACTCGATCCCCGTGATCCTCAACCTCCAGGGCACCGAAACCGATCTCGCCAAGCGGCTGATCGATTTCGCATCCGGTCTCACCTACGCCCTTGACGGGGGTATGCAGCGGATCGCCGACAAGGTCTTCATGCTCACCCCCCGCAACGTCGAGATCTCCGCCGAGGAGCGCGCGAGGTTGATCGAGAAGGGCTTCTTCAACCAGTCCTGAGGCGCGATAGCCTTCGCCTGGCGGCGTCCTCGGTCGCTCGTGTGCTATTTGCACACTTCGCTCCCTGCGTCCTCAGCCCTCCGGCACCCGTCACCGGGCGCCTCAGGGGGCTTGATCGTCAAACAAGCTTATCGATGTCGTCAGCTAGGGGTCCCATGCAGATCGGTCTGATCGGAGCAGGCAATATGGCGCGGGCGCTGGCCCGCGGGTGGGGGCGGCCAGTGGTCTGCTTCGACCCCGTCTCCGCGCGCGCCCAGGCGCTCGCCGAGGAGACCGGGGGGGAGGCGCTCGCCAGCGGCGCCGAGGTGGCGCGGCGGGCGGAGCTCGTGGTGCTCTGCCACAAGCCCGCCCAACTGGAAGCTGTCGCCGCGGAGATCGCCCCCCATGCCCGCGCGGTCGCCTCGATTCTCGCCGCAACCCCTCTGGCTGCTTTGCGCGAGGCATACCCTGGGCTGCCCGTCTACCGCTTCATGCCCTCCCTGCCCGTGGAAGTTCGCCAGGGGGCCGTGGTGCAGGCCGCCGATGGGGGTGGCGTCGGTGCGAGTGGGGGTGGCACGAGTGGGGGCGACACGACTGGGGGCGACACGAGTGGGGACGGCACGACTGGGGGAGGTGCGGCGGGGGATGGCGGCGCGGGTGGTGCCGCCGCGACCGGGGGTACCGCTGCCAGCGCGGATCCCGCCCTGGACACTCGCGTGCATGCCCTGTTTGCCGAGCTCGGCTCGTTGGTGGTGCTCGACGACTCCCTGCTCGACGTAGCCATGGGTCTGATGTCCTGTGGTCCCGCCTATGTCGCGCTCGTCGCGGAGGCCCAGGTCGACGCCGGTGTGCGCCGCGGCATCCCCGCGCCCCAGGGCGCCCAGCTCGTGGTGCAGACCCTCGCTGGGACCGCGGAGCTGCTGCGCCGACGCGACTACGACACGCTCGCCGTACGCCGTGAGGTCTCCTCGCCGGGGGGGCTCACAGCGCGCGGGCTCGACGTCCTCGAGCGCTGGGGGGTCCGCGCCGCCTTCAGCGATGCGCTCGACGCAGTGCTGCGCGGTGGACGCCCCCGTGGTCGGCGGCGTCGGCCCGAGGCCCCGCGATGACCCTCCTGCTGGCCTCCGCCCGCACGGAGTTGGCCAACTACCTCTCGACCCTGATCGACGTCTACACCCTCCTGATCTTCGCCCACATCGTCGTGCAGTGGCTCCTCGCCTTCGGCGTGCGGCCTCCCTACTCGCGCGTCTCGAGTGCCGTTCTCGGCTTCCTGCGCGACGTCTGCGAACCGTTCCTGCGCATCTTCCGCCGCATCCTGCCCGCCTTCGGGGGCTTCGATTTCAGCCCCATCATCGCGATCTTCGCGCTCCAGCTCGTCAACTCCATCGTGGTCCACGGCATCATCCACGGTTGACCGCCACCCCCCTCGCCTCGCCGTGGACTCGTGCCGCGCTCGTAGCGGGCGCTGTCGTTGCGATCGACCAGCTCTCCAAGAGCGCCGTGCGCGGCGCGATCGTTCCCGGCGAAGAACGCCGCCTGCTGCCGGGGGTGCAGTTGGTGGACACCCGCAACCACGGGGTCGCCTTCGGCTTCCTGCCAGGCCACCATCTCGCGGTCACGATCGTCATCGGCCTCGCCCTGCTCGCCCTGCTTCTCTACTTCCACCGCCACGCCGCCCACCCGCTGATCTGGCTACCCACCGGCCTGCTGATCGGGGGCGCGCTTGGAAACATCCTCGACCGCCTGCGCTCGGGCTCGGTCACCGACTTCATCAAGCTCCCACTCGGCTGGCCCCCCTTCAACCTCGCCGACGCCTCCATCACACTCGGTGTGGTGATCCTGTTGCTCGTCGTAGAGCGGCCCCGTGGCGATCTGTCCAAAGGCCCCCGTGCGTCCGCCGGCGAAAGCCCAGGTGGCGAGCGGCCCCGTGGCGATCGGGGGTGAGTGTCGTGAGCACAGGTGAGCTCCCATTCACCATCCCCTATCAGGACGAGCACCTGCTGGTCGTCGACAAATCCGCCGGACTCGTGGTGCACCCCGCCCGTGGACACCGCGAGGGCACCCTCGCCCAGCTGCTCGCCGGGACCGCGGCCGGGGGAGACCCCGAACGGGCCGGGATCGTCCATCGCTTGGACCGCGACACCTCCGGCCTGCTGCTCGTCGCGCGCTCCGAGGAGGTCCACCGTCTCCTGCAGCTCGCTCTCTCCGAGCGGCGCATCGAGCGCGAATACACCGCCCTCGTCGAGGGCCGTCCCCCGTCGCGCACGGGCACGATCGACGCGCCGATCGGTCGCCACCCCCGCGAGCGCACCCACATGGCGGTCGGCGGCAACTTCCCCCGCGCGGCCCGTACCCACTTCACCCTCGAGCGTGCCCTCCCCGCGCACTCGCTCCTGAGCCTGCGCCTGGAGACCGGGCGCACCCACCAGATCCGCGTACACCTCCAAGCGATCGGCCACCCCGTCGCGGGGGACCCCGAGTATGGGACTCCCGGAATGCTCGGGCTCACCCGCCAGTTCCTGCACGCCGCCCGCCTCGCCCTCACTCACCCCGTCACCGGAGAGCCGCTGGAGGTACGCTCGGCGCTACCCCCGGACCTCGCCGCTGCGCTGGAGCGCGCCGGCGGTTCTTCCTACGCTGTGGGCGACGAGGAGGCGGGCGCCGCCGGAGGGCACGCCGAGGAAATCTCGCCCGAAGGTCCTCCTCGCCTCGGCGGGACACGTCCCGAACAGCTATCCTAACGCCCCAAATCGGAAGCGACCCTCGACCCGTATGTGGAGCACGGATCGCGGCCCTGCTCGTAGGACGACCGGCCTAGCGCCGGCCACGACATCCCTACGAGTCCGCGACCGCCCATGCGGAACGCCAGTAAGTACTCCAAACACCCAAGGACAATCGTACAAGGAGAGCAAACCGTGGCCCAGGTTGGAATCGCGGAACTGCTGGAGGCCGGTGTGCATTTCGGTCACCAGACGCGCCGCTGGAACCCCAAGATGCGCCGCTTCATCTTCGGTGAGCGTGGCGGCATCTACATCATCGATCTGCTCAAGACCGCCGTCCTGCTCGAACAGGCCCGCGAGTTCGCGAGCACCGTCGCCCACCGTGGCGGAACCGTGCTGTTCGTCGGCACCAAGAAGCAGGCCCGCGACACCGTTCGCGAAGTCGCGCAGGCCGCGGAAATGCCCTATGTCAACAACCGCTGGCTGGGGGGGCTGCTCACCAACTTCCAGACCATCAGTCTGCGCATTCGCCGTCTGCACGACCTCGAACGCTTCGAGCGCGAGGGTCAGCTCGAGCTGCTGCCCACCCGCGAGCGCATGGCCCGCCAGGCCGATCTCGCCAAGCTGCGCGCGAACCTCGGCGGGGTCAAGGACATGCAGCGGGTCCCCGACGCGATGTTCGTGATCGACCTCAACACCGAGGCGATCGCCGTCCGCGAGGCCCAGCGCCTGCGCATCCCCATCATTGGCTTGGTCGACACCAACTGCGATCCCGATGGCATCGATTTCGTGATCCCCGGCAACGACGACGCGATCCGCTCCTGCACGCTCATCACGCGCGCCCTCGGAGACGTGATCGCCGAGGGACGCAGCATCTTCCGCGCCGAGGAGGAGCGTGCGCGCCAGGAAGCCGAAGAGCGCGCGCGACTCGAGGCCGAGGCACGCGCCAAACGCGAAGCCGAGGAAGAGACCGCTCGTCGCGAAGCCGAGGAGCAGGCCGCCCGCGAGGGTCAGGAACGCCTCGCCCGTGAGGCCGCTGCGGCCGCCCAGGCAGCTGCGGCCTCCGCTGCCGCGCCCGCCGCACCCCCATCCGGGGATGCTCCGCAGGCAGCGCCGGCGGCTGCGGTCCAGGCGGCTCCCGTACCCGCGCCCAGCCCGTCGGCCCCGGCGTCCGCGTCGGGGGACGCTCCGAAGGCGGCTCCGGCGGCTGCCGTTCAGGCCGCTCCCACACCGGCGGTGCCCGCGCCGAGCCCGCCGACCGCGGCGTCCGCGTCGGGGGACGCTCCGAAGGCGGCTCCGGCGGCTGCCGTTCAGGCCGCTCCCACACCGGCGGTGCCCGCGCCCAGCCCGTCGGCCCCGGCGTCCGCGTCGGGGGACGCTCCGAAGGCGGCTCCGGCGGCTGCCGTTCAGGCCGCTCCCACACCGGCGGTGCCCGCGCCGACCCCGCCGGCCCCGGCGTCCGCGCCGGGGGAGACCTCGCAGGCGACTCCTGTAGCTGCCACCCAGGCGACTCCCGTTCAGGAGGCTCCCGCACCGCCGGTGGCCCCGGCGCCCGCTGCCGCGGTGCCCGAGAGCGCGCCTGGGGTTCCCGAGGCTCCGGCCGCGGAGCCGCAGGCCACGCCCGTCGAATCCCAGTCCGACGGGGCGCCCGCCACCCAGACCCCGGAGGAGGCCCAAGCATGAGTGCTGTTGAGATCGCCGCCAAGGACGTCAAGGCCCTGCGCGACCGCACGGGCGCCGGGATGATGGACTGCAAGAAGGCTCTCACCGAGGCCGCCGGGGATCTGGAGAAGGCGATCGAGATCCTGCGCCTGCGCCAGGGCAAGAAGATCCAGGATCTCGGTGAGCGCACCGCCACGGAGGGCACCATTCAGGCGTACATCCACGCCGGCGCCAAGGTGGGGGTGTTGATCGAGGTCGACTGCAACACCGACTTCGTCGCCAACAACGAGGATTTCGTCGCCTTCGCGCGGGATGTCGCAATGCAGGTCGCCGCCACCCCCACCGTCCGCTACGTCAGCCGCGAGGACGTACCCGAGGACGAGCGCGCGGCGGAGTCCCGTATCTACGAGCAGGAGGCCGCGGAGAAGCCCGAGAACGTGCGCCAGCGGATCGTGGACGGCAAGCTCGACGCGTGGCTCGCGACGATCGTGCTGCTCGAGCAGGAGCTCCACAACCCCAAGTTCGAAGGCAAGACCGTCCAGCAGCTGCGCGATGAGCTCGCCGCCAAGACCGGGGAGAACGTGGTCATCCGCCGTTTCGTCCGCTTCGCCGTAGGCCAGTAGCTTGCACCCACCGCGGCTGCGGGGCATGGATGCCCCGCACCGGCTCGCGAGAGCCGAAGCGCTCGCCCGCGCGGATGCGCACCAAATGCAAAACGGTAGGCTCTCCCCGCGATGACTCCGGCCTTCAAACGTATCCTCCTGAAGCTCTCCGGCGAGGCGCTCATGGGGGAGCTCCAGTTCGGTACCGACCCCGAGCGTGTGGCCGCCGTCGCGCGGCAGGTCGCCGCGGTGCGCGACCAGGGGGTCGAGGTCGCGATCGTGGTCGGCGCGGGCAACATCTACCGCGGCATGAAGGGCGCCGCCGCGGGGATGGACCGCGCGACCGCCGACTACATGGGGATGCTCGCCACCGTTCTCAACGCCCTCCCCCTCCAGGACGCCCTCGAGAAGACCGGTACCAACACCCGCGTGCAGTCCGCCCTCGCGATCTCCGAGGTCGCCGAGCCCTACATCCGCCGCCGCGCGATGCGCCACCTCGAGAAGGGGCGCGTGGTGATCTTCGCCGCGGGCACCGGCAACCCGTTCTTCACCACCGACACCGCCGCCGCACTGCGCGCCGCGGAGATCCACGCCGAAATCATCCTGATGGCGAAGAACGGCGTCGAAGGCGTCTACACCGCCGACCCCGCGCTCGACCCCACCGCGAAGTTCATCCCCGAGATCACCCACATGGAGGCGCTCGAGCGGCGGCTACGCGTGATGGACTCCACCGCCCTCGCGCTCTGCATGGAGAACGGGATGCCCCTCAACGTCTTCAACATGGACGACGAGCGCTCCATCTCGCGGATAATCTCCGGGGAGCGCGTGGGCACCCTTGTATCCACAAACCCCACCGAGGAGGAGGGCAGTGGCCGTGGCTGAGGTTCCAGGGGCAATGGCGAGGGTGTGGGAGGCGATCCTAGGAGTGAGGACCACGCAAGGAGGCCGGGATGGCCGCTGAGATGATCGATGCTCTGCTCGAGGATGCCCGTCTGCGGATGGCCAAGTCCGTGGAGGCCACCCAGCACGAGCTCTCCACCGTGCGCACCGGGCGTGCCAGCCCCGCGCTCCTGGAGCGCGTGGTGGTCGACTACTACGGTGCCCCCACCCCGCTGAACCAGCTCTCCACGGTCTCCGCCCCCGAGGCCCGCCTGCTCACGGTCCAGCCCTACGACAAGGGCTCCATCAAGGCCATCGAGAAGGCCATCAACGAGTCCGACGTCGGGTTGAACCCCTCCAACGACGGCAACATCGTGCGCCTCGCCGTGCCCGAGCTCACCGAGGAACGCCGCCGCGAGCTCGTCAAGGTCGTGCGCCACCTCGTCGAGGAGGGCCGCGTGAAGATCCGCAACGTCCGCCGCGACGTGATGCACGAGCTGCGCGAGCTCAAGGAGGCCGGGGAGGCCGGCTCCGACGACGAGCACCGCGCCGAGGTCGAGCTGCAGAAGCTCACCGACGCCCGCATCGCCGACCTCGACGGGGTGCTCAAGGCCAAGGAAGAGGAGATCCTCGAAGTCTGATGGCGGGCTCCGAGCCCCAAGCGGCGTCCGGACCCCCCGCGCCCCCCGGCGCCGCCTCCGATCCCACCCCGCCCCCCGGGGCCGCTCCCGCTTCGACCGCGATCTCCGAGCGCGGCGGGCAAGAAGCCCCTCGAGAGCGGCCCCCAGCTGGGGTCAAGTACCTCGCGATCATCACCGACGGCAACGGCCGCTGGGCGCGCGCCCGGGGGGTGCCCGTCAACGCGGGACACAATGCCGGCGCGGACACCGTCAAGGCCCGTCTGCGCGACTCCGTGGAGCTCGGGATCGAGGAGTTCACGGTGTACTCCTTCTCCACCGAGAACTGGTCCCGCCCCCCCGATGAGGTGCGCGGGCTGTTCGAGATGTTCTCCCGGCGGATCGCCCAGGAGACCCCCGAGCTGCACGCCGAGGGGGTGCGGATGCGCTTCATCGGCCGCCGCGAGGGGATCCCCGAGAGCCTCCGCGAGCAGATGCGCTGGGCCGAAGAGATGACCGTAGCCAACGCCACGATCACCCTGTTCGTCGCCTTCAACTACGGCGGGCGCGCTGAGATCCTCGATGCTGCCAGGCGTTTTGCGGCCAAGCGGGTGGAGCAGGCCGCCGAAGGCGGCCAAGCGGGTGGAGCGGCCCGCCAGGGGTCGGCGAGCCTGGGGTCATCCGGGCTCCCCGATCTCCAATCCGAGGAGGAGGAGTTTCGCCGCTGCCTCTATGCCCCTGAGATGCACGACCCCGACCTGATCATCCGCACCAGCGGCGAGCGGCGGCTCTCCAACTACCTGCTCTGGCAGTCCGCCTACTCCGAGCTCATCTTCCGCGAGGAGCTCTGGCCGGACTTCACGCGCGAGGCCCTCGAGCAATCCCTCGCCGAGTTCAGCGCCCGCCGGCGACGCTTCGGCGGGCGATGAACGCCCCCCAACGCTCCGACTTCGCCGCGCGCCTGCTCGCCGCGCTGCCCGCGATCGCGTTTGCGCTGCTGATCGTGATCGAGGGCGGCCCGATCTTCGCGGTGGGCATCTTTGCGCTCGGGGCGGTCTGCATGCACGAGCTCTTCTCGATGTACGACCGCGCCCACCCCGTGCGCCTCGCCGGGCTGATCGCGCTCGCCGGCCTGCTCGTCGCCGCCCTCTACGGCGGGCCCCCACAGGTGCTGCTCGCCGCGGTGGCCTCGTTACCGGTGCTCTTCGGGTTGACCCTCGCCCTGCGACAGCCCACCGTGGGGGGGTTGGCGATCACCCTGCTCGGGATCTTCTGGATCGGCATCGCCCTGGCTCACGCGATGATGCTGCGCGACCTACCCCACGGGGAGGGCATCGTGCTGGATGTCCTGATCGGCACTTTCCTCGGGGATACCGGCGCCTACTTCGGGGGACGCCTCTTCGGCCGCCGCCCGCTCGCGCCGATGGTCTCGCCCAACAAGACCCTCGAGGGGCTCCTGATCGGGATGGCCGTCGCCGTCGCCGCCGTCTGGATCGCCGGGCGCTACCAGGAATGGCTGCCCGGCACCCACGCCTTGGTCCTCGGTCTCGGTGTCGCCATCGCCGGGCCCGTTGGGGATCTCTTCGAGTCGTTCATCAAGCGCGAGGCCGGTGCCAAGGACGCCGGCCGGCTCTTCGGAGCGCACGGTGGCGCGCTCGATCGCCTCGACGCCGTGCTGTTCACCGCCGTCGTCGGT
Organism: uncultured Solirubrobacterales bacterium; assembly: GCA_963747875.1. GTDB lineage: Bacteria > Actinomycetota > Thermoleophilia > Solirubrobacterales > Solirubrobacteraceae > Palsa-744. The sequence goes on along the minus strand of CAVVGU010000001.1, from coordinate 769,521 downwards.
TATTACATCTGGTTTGCATACATAGGTTAACCAACACACACACACACACACACACGGGCCTGGACAGCCTCCGGCGCGCTCACGGGCGGCGCTGGAGGACGAGCTCGCAGCCTTTTATCGAGTCAGAAACATACATCTGGGTGGTGTCGCAGGCGCCCTATGGCTGATCTCTGTGGCCTGGACGGCGTACACATATTGTGCTATGAAGCGCACCCGACCGATCGTCGGATATAGAAGAATTCATTCTCCTAAAAAAAATATATTAAGAGGAAAAATAAAATGCGAGTTATAAAGCACGTACTACAGGGCTGTGTAGTGGTCGCCCTGCTTGCGATGAGCGCCACGAATGCGGTCGCCGCCCAGCCTGTATGGCAGGAATGCGTAGGGGTTACCAGGGGTATGTTTGAAGATAGCGGCTGTACGAAAGAAAAAACGGAAGGCGGACACGGATGGCTGGAAGTCTATGAAACCAAGGAAGTGATATCGACTGAAAAAGCGCTGGCTATCACCGACACCAAAGCGACCGGGGGAGCGCTGGAGGTCGAATGCACTGGGACCGATGAAGGGTGGATCGGCTCGGAAGGCGACGGCGCCATCACCAAAGTCACGATCAGCTCGTGCGTGAGAGCCAAAGGTGAATGTGAAGCGGGAAAAACGGTGACCGTGAGCGCGATCGACCTGCCCTGGAGCACCACGCTGGAAGGGGAAGCGATTAGAGATACCGTCAAAGCCGCGGGTAAAGGGCCGGGCTACAAGATCGAATGCACCGCAAAAGGCTCAAAATCGGTGGACGAATGCTTCGGGACGACCTCTGCGAAAATGAAAAACAACGAACTGAAGGTCGAAGCGGAATTTGAAGCTGCGTCAGCGAAAGAGACCTGCAGCCAGGGAGGTGAAAAAGCTGGCGAAATCAAAGGTACGCTGTCGCTCAAAGCCAAAAGCTCCAGCATCGGCGCGATCCGAGTTGAGGTTCCAGCGAATAATCCCAAGTTCAAAATAAAACAGTCCGCCAAAGAAGGTGAAATCCTGGCCATGGGGGAAATGGTTGAATTTGAAATCGAAAACATAAGCGGGGCGGCGACGACCCCGCTGGTGATCCTCAAACGGGAAGACCCCGCGGGTCGATTTACGGTAGCCGCCGCCGAAATCATCGCATGCGAACGCCAGTACGCCGCCAACGGAGCGCTGGCGAAATGCGATATCAAAGCCAGGTTCACCGGCAACGCCTTTTCGTCGCTCACGCTCCTGGTGTTCGACGACCAGGGGAGGTTTGCCGCGCATACCTTGCTGGGTTCCTAGGCCGCTCGCAAGTGCCTGTTGTCCTCCTGTGAAGGGCTCGGCGGCGGGCGAGCGCAGACTGAGCCTTTCACGGGACGCAGGATGGGACAACGCAGCGTCACCCCCGGCCGGTCGCGGGCTCGGCCGGGGATACGCGCGCGCGGGAGACGTGCAACGATCTCGATCGCAATGGAGCGCCACGGCCATCTGACGCCCACCGAGCACGAGGTTTGTGAAAGAGCGCTCGCCTATGTCTAAGCGCCTCCTGATCCTCGGCTCCACCGGCTCGATCGGCACCCAGGCACTCGACATCGTCAGTCGCAGCGAGGAGCTCGAGCTGGTGGGCCTCTCCGCGGAGCGCTCCTGGGAGCTGCTCGTCGAGCAGGCCGGCGCCCATGGGGTTGGACGGATCGCGCTCGTGGAGCCCGACGCCGCCGCGCGCGCCGCGGAGTCGTGGACCGACGGGCAGGTGCTGCACGGAGCCGAAGGCCTCGTGCAGCTCGTCGTGGAGTCCGGCGCCGATCTCGTGCTGAACGCGCTCGTCGGCTCCGCCGGCCTCGGGCCCACCGTGGCGACCCTCGGTGAGGGCATCGACCTCGCGCTCGCCAACAAGGAGTCGCTCGTGGTCGGCGGCGAGCTCGTCACCGCGCTCGCCGAGGCCACCGGTGCACAGATCGTCCCCGTGGACTCCGAGCACACCGCCCTGCACCAGCTGCTCGCCGGCCAGCCCCCCGGGGCGGTGCAGCGGCTCACGATCACCGCCTCCGGAGGCCCGTTCCGCGGGCGCACCCGCGCGGAGCTCCAGGGGGTGACTGTCGAACAGGCGCTCACCCACCCCACGTGGGCGATGGGGAGCATGAACACGATCGGCTCCGCCACCCTGATGAACAAGGGCCTCGAGCTGATGGAGGCCCACCACCTGTTCGGCACCCCCTACGAGCGCATCGACGTGGTCGTGCACCCCCAGTCGCTCGTCCACGGGCTGATCCAGCTCGCCGACGGGGCGATGCTCGCCCACATCGGCCCCCGCGACATGCGCGTCGCGATCTCCTACGCGCTGCACGGTGGGGAGAGTGTGGAGCTCCCGATCGCGCCCCTGGATCTCGCGAGCGTCGGCGAACTCACCTTCGAGGCGGTGGATAGCGACGCCTTTCCCTGCCTGGAGCTGGCGCGCGCTGCCGCCCGCGCGGGGGGCACCGCGCCCTGCGTGCTCAACGCCGCCAACGAGATCGCCGTGTACGCCTTCATCGCGGGCCGCCTCGCCTTCACCGGGATACCCGCCGTGATCGAGGCCACGCTCGAGCGCCTCCCCGGCGTCCCCGTGCGCGCCTTCGAGTCTCTCTACGACGCCGACCGCGAAGCCCGCGCGATCGCCCGCGAGGCGGTCGCCGCGCTGGGGTGAGTGCGCTCGGTCCTGCGCCTCGAGGCGACAAGCCCCGGCTTGAGTGAGTGCGGTCCCGCGCATGGAGGCGACAAGCCTCGGCTTGGGTGAGTGCGGTCCCGCGCATGGAGGCGACAAGCCTCGGCTTGGGTGAGTGCGGTCCCGCGCATGGAGGCGACACGCCTGGTTGGGCTGAGTGGGGTCACGAGGCGAAACACCCACTCCAGGGTGGATGCCGTCCCGCCCGCAGAGGTGTGTCGGGTAGAGAGGTATGGCCCTTCATCGATCGCCCAAGCGGGAGATCTCCCCGCCGCCGCTCAGCTCGATCCCGCCGTTGCCCTCCAGCCCGGTCCCAGTCGTCCCAATAGGCTGGTATGATCGCGGTATGACCAAGGCGGCCAGGGTGGCGAAGATCACGGTCTCCCTTCCCCAGGAGCAGGTGGAGGCGGTGCGCGACGCGGTCGCCCGCGGCGAGGCCGCGAGCGTGTCCGGCTACGTCTCCGCGGCGCTGGCCGGGGCCCTTGTGCGACCCAGCCCCGAGACGGCGAAGGATGAGAGTGCCCTCGCTGAGCTTGTCGCGGAACTGATCGCCGAGCACGGCGAGCCAAGCGCCGAGGCACATGCCTGGGCGGACGCCGCTTTCGCACTGTCCGATCCGGATTGAAGGGGCTAACACTCGACACCGGTGCCCTGATCGCGCTGGAGCGTGGCGACGAGCGCGCGCGTGCGCTGCTCCAGTGGGCCATCGCCGAGCCCGACGCAACCCTCAACATTCCTGCCGGTGTGCTTGCGCAGGCGCTCAGAGACCATCGCCGCCAAACGCGTCTAGCGCGACTGCTGAAACACGATCGCACGAATGTCGTCCCCCTCGACGCTCCGACTGCACGCGTCGTGGGCCTGCTGCTTGGGGTTCGCCGGTGCCGCGATGTGATCGACGCAAGTGTCGTGGTATGCGCCCGCCGCTACAGGCAGGGTGTCGTGACGAGCGACCCCGACGATCTGCACAAGCTCGATCCCAGGCTACGCCTGACTGTCATCTGACAGCAGCCCCAGTTGCGTTGAGATGCGATCCTCGGGGTTTAGTGTGGGCTGTCTCCGGGTGCCCCCCGACAGTTGGGGGTTCGGCCGCCTCTGGGGACCCCACGAGCCCAACCGCCCGAAGTCTCGCCGCGGCCTGCCACACTGAGGCGCATGAGCTGGGCGCTCACAATCCTGGGCTTCATGGCGCTGATCGTGCTGCACGAGTTCGGGCACTTCATCGCCGCCAAGGCCGTCGGGATGCGCGTGGAGCGCTTTTCGCTGTTCTTCCCCCCCAAGCTCGTTGGGGTGCGCCGCGGGGAGACCGAGTACGCGATCGGATCGATTCCGCTCGGGGGCTACGTGAAGATCACCGGCATGAGCCCCAACGAGGAGATCCCCCCTGAGGTGATCGAGCGCGCCTACTTCCGCCAGCCCGTGTGGAAGCGCCTCGTGGTGATCGGCGCGGGGCCCGCGATGAACCTGCTCGTCGCATTTCTGATCCTGTGGGGGCTCTACGCGCTCAGCGCCCAGCAGCCACGCACCGATCGCGTCAGCATCGCCACCGTGCAGGCCGGCCGGCCCGCGGCAGCCGTGCTGCGCAAGGGCGACGTGCTGATCGCCGTCGACGGGCGGCCCGTGCGCGTGAGCGCTAGCGGCCAGGTGAATTCGATCGCGTTGATCTCCGCCCACCGCTGCCCCGGACGCCAGGTGGAAGGCTGCGCCGCCGCCACCCCCGTGCGTCTCACCGTGTTGCGCGCAGGACGGCGCCTCAGCCTCCCCGTCACGCCCCGCTACAACGCGAAGCTCAAACGCCCCCTGATCGGCATCGAGATGGGGCCCGTCGACACCAACGAATCGCCCGGGCAGGCGCTTTCGTCGAGCGTCAGCCAGATGTGGCACGTGACCAGCCTCACCGTGTCGCGGATCTCGCAGGTCTTCGTCAGCGAAAGCGCCCGCAAGGAAGTCCACTCGATCGTCGGCATCTCCGACGTGGCCAGCGAAGAGTTCAGCTACAGCGCCTCCGCCGCGCTCTACCTGCTGGCGATCATCTCGCTCTCGCTTGCGATCATCAACCTGTTTCCCTTCCTCCCACTCGACGGAGGCCACATCTTCTGGGCGCTCGCCGAGAAGGTGCGTGGGCGCCCGATCCCGTTCGCAGTCATGGAACGCGCGAGCGTCGTAGGCTTTGCACTAGTCATATTCCTCTTTCTGATCGGTTTTACAAATGACCTCCACACACTCTCAAACGGCGGCTTCCACATCCACTGAGTCCGGCGGGGGACCCCCGGGCTCGCCCACCGATCGCCCCACCACGATGGTGGAGGCCTTCGAGCGCACCTGCGCGAGGCTCGGCGAGGGCGTGGCGATCCGCACCAAAGACGACGAGCAGACCCTCACCTGGACGCAGTGGCACAGCCGCACGCGCAACCTCGCCGGGGGGCTGCACCGGCTGGGGCTGCGTCGCGGGGATACGCTCGCGATCATGCTCGGCAACTGCCCCGAGTTCCATATCGTGGACATGGCCGCCGTCACGCTCGGCGCCGCCCCGTTCTCGATCTACCAGACCTACGCCCCCAATCAGATCGAGTTCGTGATCGCCGACGCCGGCGCCCGCGTCGCCGTCGTCGAGCGCCAGTACCTCGAGCGGCTGCTGGAGGCCCGCGACAATCTGCCCCAGCTCGAACGCGTGATCCTGATCGATCCCCCCGAGCAGGAGTCGCTCTTCGAAGGGGTCCTCACGCTCGCCGAGGTCGAGGCCTTCGGGTGCGACGCACAGTCCCAGGCGGCCGTCGCGCAGGCCGCCGCGCAGATCGACCCCGAGGATGTCCTCACCCTGATCTACACCTCGGGCACCACCGGGCCGCCCAAGGGCGTGCAGCTCTGCCACCGCAACCTGATGGCAGTCGTCGCCGGGCTGGAACAGATGGTGCAGCCGCCCGCGGACGCCCGCGTGATCTCCTGGCTGCCCGCCGCCCACATCGCCGAGCGCGGCGCCCACCACTACTTCCCGATCGTCTACGGCATCCAGATCACCAGCTGCCCCGATCCCCGCCAGGTGCTGGCCTACCTGCCCGAGGTGCGCCCCCAGGTCTTCTTCGCCGTGCCCCGCATCTGGGAGAAGCTGAAGGCCGGCCTCGAGACGATGCTCGCGGGCATGCCCGCGGAGCAGCGCTCCAGCACCGAGCGCGCCCTGGAGGCAGCGCTCGAGCGAGTGCGCCTGCGCCAGCGCGGAGAGGAGGTGCCCGCGCAGCTGGAGAGCGAGGTCGCCCGCGCCGACGAGCAGGTGTTCTCAGGGCTGCGCACCATGCTCGGCCTCGATCAGATCATCGCCGTGTACGTCGGCGCCGCCCCCACCCCCGTGGAGGTGATCGAGTTCTTCCACGCCATCGGCATCCCCATCGCCGAGCTGTGGGGGATGTCCGAGACCTGCGGGATCGCCACCCTGAACCCGCCCGAGCGGATCAAGATCGGGACCGTCGGCCTGCCCGCGCCCGGTGTGGAGATCGCCCTCGCCGAGGACGGCGAGCTGCTCGTGCGCGGGCGCACCGTGATGCTCGGCTACCGCGGCGCCCCCGAGAAGACCGCCGAGGCGATCGACCCCGAGGGCTGGCTGCACACAGGCGACATCGGCACGCTCGACGAGGACGGCTACCTGCGCATCGTGGACCGCAAGAAGGAGCTCATCATCAACGCCGCGGGCAAGAACATGTCGCCCGCCAACATCGAGGCCGCGATCAAGAGCGTCTCCCCGCTGATCGGCCAGGCCGCCGCGATCGGCGACGGGCGCCCCTACAACACTGCCCTGATCGTTCTCGACGCCGACTTTGCGCCCGTGTGGGCCACCCAGCACGGGCTGGAGGGGAGCTCACTGGAGCAGCTCGCCACCGAGCCCGCGGTGCTCGACGCCGTGCAGCAAGCCATCGACGCCGCCAACGCCCGCCTCGCCCGTGTCGAACAGATCAAGAAGTTCACCGTCGTACCCGGCGACTGGCTGCCCGACGGCGACGAGCTCACCCCCACCATGAAGCTCAAGCGCAAACCCATCGCGCAGAAGTACGCCTCGGAGATCGAGGGCATGTACGCCTGAGCGCCACCCCACCTGGCTGCGCCACACATACCTCAGCGCCATCACGCGCACGCGACCCGCCCGGGGACGCGATCCGCAACCCAACGAATCCCTCAAATGGGCGCCTTGACGCACACCCAGCTCTTGGCGAACGGGCCCACCCGCTCGGGCAGCGCCGGCCCGAACAGCGCCTCCATCTCCCCGCGCCGCAGCAGCGCGATCTCTTCCCATTTGCCGCTCGCCCCCAGCTTCCAGTAGGGGCGGCGCAGCGGCGCCGGCAGCCAGTGTGCCAACGGCAGCAGCGCGTGGGGCTCCAGCGGGAACGACCACGCTGGCGTCTGCGCGAACCAGCCGCGCCCCACCCGCCGCACCTCGCTCGCAAACGCCGCCCGTTGCGCCGGCGGGACGTGCTCGATCACGCTGCTGCAGTACACCAGGTCGAACTCCCCGTCTGCGAATGGCAGCCCCGCGGCCGCGTCCGCCTGCACGAACCGGCCCGGGTAGTCCGGGCACGGGGCGATATCCACACCCGTGACGTCGAGGTCCGGCTCCAACGCCCGCAAGCCCAGTCGACCGCAGCCCACGTCAAGCACCCGCGCGCCCTCGCGCAGGTCCGTCAGCGCGAAGAACTGCTCGTGGCGGCGTCTGCGGGCGCGCGCCGCGAAGGGGGACGCCAGGCGCGCCAACGGACCGCGCGCGGTCGGGTAGACGTCCGGGGTGGTGCCTGCGCTCATCGAGGGAGGGTAGAAGGGAGCCCCCGAGCCTTCACCCCCGCTTCACCGGTTGGCCGCGGACGCCCACGTACAATATGAGCGCAGATGGCCTCCCAACGCCAGATCCACGTGGGTCCCGTCCCGATCGGCGGTGGCGCGCCCGTCGCCGTGCAGACGATGACCAAGACCGAGACCGCCAACCTCGCGGCGACGATGGAGCAGATCCTGAAGGTCGCCGACGCCGGCGCCGACATCGTGCGCGTCGCCGTGCCCCGCGAGCAGGACGTCGAGGCGCTCAAGAGCATCGTCGCCCAATCGCCCATACCCGTGATCGCCGACATCCACTTCAACCACACCCTCGCCCTGAAGTCGATTGAAGCAGGCGCCCACTGCGTGCGCATCAACCCCGGCAACATCGGCGGGCCCGACAAGGTCGCCGAGGTCATCGCCCGCGCGCGTGAGCACGGGACGCCCCTGCGCGTCGGTGTGAACTCCGGCTCCCTGCCCAAGCACCTGCGCCAGCTCGAGTACGACGACCCCGTCCAGGCGCTCGTCACCGCCGCCCTGGAGACCGTCGCGCTGATGGAGAGCCTCGACTTCTACGACTTCAAGGTCTCCATGAAGTCCACCTCCGTGCCCAACACAATCGCCTCCAACCGCCTCCTCGCCGAGAAAATACCCTACCCCCTGCACCTCGGGATCACCGAGGCCGGCACCAAGTGGGCGGGCTCGCTGAAGTCCGCCGTCGGCCTCGGCACCCTCCTCGCCGACGGGGTCGGCGACACGATCCGCATCTCGCTCTCCACCTTCCACGCCGAGGAAGAGGTCAAGGTCGCCTGGGAGATCCTCAAGGCGCTCAAGCTGCGCGAGCGCGGCCCCGACCTGATCGCCTGCCCCACCTGCGGACGGCTGCAGTTCGACATGGACACCGTCGTCGCCGAGGTCGAGCGGCGCCTCGAAGCCTACGCGGACCCGATCGAGGTCTCCGTGCTCGGCTGTGCCGTCAACGGCATCGGCGAGGCCCGCCACGCCGACTTCGGGATCACCGGCGCCAAGGACATGGGAATGATCTACTCCAAGGGCGAGCCCCTCAAGAAGGTCCCCACCGAGCAACTCGTCGACGAGCTCTTCAAGGAGATCGACCGCTACTACGCCGCCGGCAAGACCGTCCAGCGCGACGAGCTCGCCGCCGCCGAGGCCCGGGCGTGGCTCGCCGCCAACGAGGACGACACCCAGATGACCCCCGAGCGCATGGCCGCCCTCGAGGCCGCCGCCGCCCACAGCGACGACGAGGCCGACGCCGTGCTCGAGTCGATGTTGGAGCCCGCGGGGGCTGCGGGAGCCGGGCAGGCAGCCCAGTTGGACGAGGCTGTCTCCCCGGTCGCCGGCCGACGCTTCAGCCGCAGCTGAGCGCCGGCCGCGGTACCAGACACCGCCGCAATGCTCGCCGTACAACCAGCACGTCTGCGCTTGCGTGCGGCGTCTGGTGCTCGCGGTTAGCGTTTAGCCTGCGGCCGCGAACCGCTCCGCCACCTTGTCCCAGTTGACCGTGTTCCACCACGCGTCGAGGTAGTCGGGGCGGCGGTTCTGGTACTTCAGGTAGTAGGCGTGCTCCCACACGTCGACCCCCAACAGCGGGGTCTTGCCGGCGGAGATCGGGTTGTCCTGGTTGGGGGTCCCGAGCACCGCGAGGCCCGCGCCGTCGTGTACCAGCCACGACCATCCGGAGCCGAACTGGTTGACCCCCGCTTCCTTGAGCTTGCCCTGGAAGTCCGCGAATGAGCCGAACGCCGCCGCGATTGCGTCACCCAGCGCGCCGCCGGGCGCGCCGCCAGATCCGGTCCCACCCACCCCCATGCTCTCCCAGAAGAGCGTGTGGTTGTAGTGGCCACCACCGTTGTTTTTGACCGCGCCGCGCTTCTCCTCCGGCACCTGCGAGAGATCGCGCAGCACGTCCTCGATCGCCGCGCTCTCGAGCGCTGTGCCCGCGAGCGCCGCGTTGACCTTGTCCACGTACGCCTGGTGGTGCTTGTCGTGGTGGATTTCCATCGTCAGCTTGTCGATGTGCGGCTCCAGCGCGTCGTACGCGTAGGGGAGCGGGGGAACGGTATAGGCCATCGGGGGCTCCTTCTGTCTTTCGATTGACACTCGGCAGGTTGTCGCTGTTCTAGCAAAGGCTCTAGGCTCTCCCGTCATGACCCGCCTCTCCGAATACCTGCTGCCCACCGAGAAGGAGGCGCCCGCCGACGCGGAGGCGATCTCCCACAAGCTGATGGTGCGCGCGGGTCTCGTCCGCCAGATGGGTGCGGGCATGTGGACCTGGCTGCCGGCCGGCTGGCGGGTGCACCAGCGGGTGGTGGCGATCATCCGCGAGGAGATGGACGCGATCGGCGCGCAGGAGATGCTGATGCCGGTGCTCCAGCCCGCCGAGCCGTGGCGCAAGACCGGGCGTCTGGAGATCGAGGAGCTCTTCAAGCTCTCCGACCGCAAGGGCTCCGAGCTCGTGCTCGCGATGACCCACGAGGAGGCCGTGACCTTCCACGTCGCCCAGCTCGTGCGCTCCTACCGCGATCTGCCGCTCACGCTCTACCACTTCCAGGTCAAGGAGCGCGACGAGCCCCGCCCCCGCGCGGGGGTGCTGCGCACGCGGGAGTTCGTGATGAAGGACGCCTACACCTTCGACCGCGACCCCGCGGGCCTGGCGGTGAGCTACGACAGGCAGGTAGGGGCCTACGACCGCATCATGGAGCGCACCGGCCTGCGCTTCTACCGCGTGGAGGGCGACGTGGGGATGATGGGCGGGCTCGGCGCGCACGAGTACATGGCCCCCTGTCCCGCAGGCGAGGACAGCATCGCGCTCGGCGACGGCTACGCGGCCAACCTCGAGGTCGCGCTGCGCCATCCGGAGATTCGCGAGCTGGTGTCCCACCCCGCGGGCGGTGCGGGGGGCAGCGGCGAGCAGGGCCAGCGCTACGCCCTCGGGGAGCACGAGCTCACGATCGAACCCGCGATCGAGATCGCCAACATCTTCAAGCTCGGCACGCGTTACAGCGAGCCGCTGGGGGCCCACTACCTCGACGAGCACGGCCGCGAGCAGCCGATCTGGATGGGCTCCTACGGGATCGGTCCCGCGCGCATCGTGGCGGCCGCGGTGGAGCAGTACGCCGACGAGCACGGCATCTCCTGGCCCCGCGCCCTGGCTCCCTTTGCGGTGCACCTCGTGGCGCTCGGCAAGCCCGGCACGCCCGAGCGCAACGCGGCGAAAGGTCTGTACCGGACGCTGCGCGATGCGGGGATCGATGTGCTCTACGACGACCGCGATCTCGGCACGGGGGAGAAGTTCGCCGACGCCGAGCTGCTCGGCTGCCCGCTGCGGCTCGCCGTGGGGCGCCGCTCGGTGGAATCCGGGGAGATCGAGGTTCAGATCCGCCGCGGGCGAGTCCAGGCCCCGAGTCTCCCGCTCTCGGGGGTGCCCGCTGAGCTGATCCGGGCGCTGAACGAGCTGTGCCAGAGCCTTCCCTGAGCGTCCGTCGCCTCGTCGGCCTCGACCGCTCGGGACCGCCACCGCCACAGACCGCGGCCGGTCAGCCGCTGCGGCCGTGGACGATCCCCAACGCGATCGGCTTCGTGCGCCTCGCCCTGATCCCGGTCTTCCTCGTGGTGGCGCTCTCCACGGCCGACGGCACGGGGGCGCTGCCCGCCGCGCTGTTCGCGGTGATCGGCTGGGGCGATTACGCAGATGGGATCGCCGCCCGGGTAACCCGGCAGTACAGCCGCCTGGGGGCACTGATGGATCCGCTCACGGACCGCCTGCTGGCGATCGCGGGGGTCGTGGTGTGCTGGCACTTCGAACTGCTGCCCCGCTGGGCACTCGCGGTGCTCGTGGCGCGCGAGCTCGCGATGCTCGTGCTTGGACGTTACGGTCTCTCACGCGGCGTGGAGCTGCGCATCAACTGGCCCGGGCGTCTCTCGGTGGCGCCGCTGATGGGGGCCTTCTTCTTCGCGATGGTCGGCTTGGAAGGGTTGGGGGCGGTGCTCCTCTACGTCGGCCTCGCCCTGGCGCTCGTCGCCTCGGTGCTGTACGTGCGCGACGGGTTCTCCCAACTCCAGGGCCCAGCTCGCGCCGCTTGAACGGGCTCCCCCAGCGGCGGGCCTTTCGCCACACCAGCCGTGCTCGTCGGGCAACCCGTTGGCGGTGGCGGCGGGCCTCCAGCCAGCGGCGGCCCTTAGCCAGCTGTGCTCGGAAAGCGGCAGCCCTCAAGCTCAGCTTGACGCTTCGGCTATAGTGAGGTGGACCAGCCGGGCCCAGTGCCCGGGGCCCAACACACTCCACAGACAGAGGAGATGCGTGCAATGGACACGTTTCCCGACCTCGGCTCGCTGACGGATGCGGAGCTGAAGGACTTGATCGGCGAGCTCACCGCGGAGGAGACCGAGGTCTCCTACCGGCGGCGGATCCTGCACGGCAAGATCGACATCCTGCGTGCGGAGCTGGTGAACCGGCTGCAGCACAAGCACGACAACGGGGAGCAACTGATCTCTGGCGCCGACGTAGAGCAACTCACCGAGATTCTCGCCGGTCGCTCCGCTGGTCGATCTCCCGTCGGCGGCGGCCAGGCGGACGACTCCGCCGACGACTGAGAGCAGGGACGGCGGGGAATGGCGATGATGCACTGTCCCGAGTGCGGCTTCGCGGTGGAGGAGGGCGCAAACTTCTGCCAGCGCTGCGGTGCGTCGCTCGCGGCGCTGCGCGGGGAAGGCACGGGAGAGCCCGTGACGGCGACCTACCGCATCGACGAGAGCGGGGAGCTCGTGCCGATCGAGCTCGGGGATGTCACCGCGCGGGGGCCCGCGCTCGTGATCCGCGCGGGGGGAGGGCGTGTGGGCGAGAGCTTCCCGGTCGCGGGGGAGCGAATGAGCATCGGGCGGCGCCCGGACTCCGAGGTGTTCCTCGACGACATCACAGTCTCGCGCGACCACGCCCTGCTGATCAGCCGCGGAGACCAGTGGCATATCGACGACTGCGGCTCGCTGAACGGCACCTATGTGAACCGTGAGCGGATCGATTCCCACCGTCTCGACGATGGGGACGAGCTGCAGATCGGCAAGTACAAGCTGACCTACCACGCCCGCTGATGGCAGAGCATCGAATCCCACCTCCCACTGCGGCAGAGCATCGAATCCCATCTCCCACTGCTTCTGACGCTCAGGCCCACGCTGATGTCGACCCACCGTACCCGCCAGCCACCTCACGCTCAAACCCCCCCGCCCGCTGATGGCCACTGCACCTGTGACAGACGCTGAGATGGGTGAGCTCGAGCGCGGTCTGGCGGCGGCGCGTACGCCCCCGCGCGCGCAGGGCGCGCAGGACGCCGGGGGAGCGGCGCAGGCGAAGTCGATCACGATCGGCGGCGTGTGCAAGGCGCTGGCGCAGGAGTTCCCCGATATCTCGATCTCGAAGATCCGCTACCTGGAGGATCAGAAGCTCCTCACCCCGCGGCGCACCCCGGGGGGCTACCGCCTCTACACCCAGGGCGATGTGGCGCGTCTGCGCACGATTCTGCGCATGCAGCGCGACGAGTTCCTGCCGCTGCGGGTGATCCGCCAAGAGCTCGCGGCGGGGCGCGCGGGGGAGACTCCACCACCGGGCGTCACAGGATCTCAACCCAGCCCCAGCCACTCCCGGGTGCGGCGGGCGAGTGTGAGCGTGCGCGAGGAGAGCGGGGCGCTGTATACGCTCGAGGAAGTGCTGGAGGAGACCAACGCTGATGCGAAGCTGGTGCGGGAGCTCGAGGAGTACGGGGTGGTCAAAGGGGAGCAGCGCAGTGGGGTGCGCTACTACGACGATACGGAGCGCGAGATCGTGGGGGCGGTGGCTGAACTCGCACGCTATGGGGTGGGGGGCCGCAACCTCAGGGTGTTCCGCACCTCCGCGGACCGCGAGGCGAATCTACTGCAACAGATCCTCGCCCCCGCGCTGCGCTCCCGCAACCCCCAGCGGCGCAAGGAGGCGCTGGAGGCGCTCGAGAACCTCGCCGCGGTCACCACCCACCTGCGCCACCTCCTGCTGGTACGGGATCTGCGCAAGATCGCGGGCTGATGGGCGAGCCCGACCTGCGGGCGCTGATCCGCGACATCCCGGACTTCCCGAGGCCGGGGATCGTGTTCAAGGACATCGCGCCGCTGCTGGCGGATCCGCACGCGCTGAAGCTGGCGGTGGGGGCATTGGCGGAGCATGCGCGGGAGCTCGGGGTGGAGTGCGTGGTGGCGGCGGAGGCACGCGGCTTTCTGCTTGGCCCCGCGCTCGCGCTGGAGCTCGAGGCTGGATTCGCCCTGGCGCGCAAGCCGGGCAAGCTTCCGTACGAGACGGTCAGCGCGGAGTACGTGCTCGAGTACGGCTCGGATCGTCTGGAGCTGCACACCGATGCGGTACACCGGGGCACGAGGGTGCTGGTGCACGACGACCTGCTCGCCACGGGTGGCACGGCGCGGGCGTTGTGCGAGTTGGTGGAGCGGCTCGGGGGGGAGGTGGTTGGCTGTGGCTTTCTGATCGAGCTGACCTTCCTGGGGGGGCGCGAGCGCCTCGCTCCGTACGAGGCTCACTCGGTGATCTCCTACGCGTCGTGATGCTCGTGCGTAGGCTTGGGGGGTGCCAACGACGAAACGCACCCGCACGATCGCGGCGCCGGCGGGGGATCTGTGGGAGCTGATCAGCGATCCCCACCACTTGCCGCGGTGGTGGCCGCGGGTGGCGCGGGTGGAGGCGGTGGAGGGGGATGCGTTCACGGAGGTGATGGCCAGCCCCCGAGGTCGGATGGTGCGCGCGGATTTCGAGGTGGTGTCGGTGGATGAGCGCGCGCTGAGGCTGCTCTGGGCGCAGCAGATCGAGAACACCCCGTTTGCGCGCCTGCTCACGGCGGCGGAGACGGAGCTGCGCCTGGAGCCGGCGGGCAGTGGCACGGATGTGACGATCGAGCTGCGTCAGGCCCTGCGGGGGGTCTTCCCGCGGATCGGAGCCAGCCGCATCCGCCGGGCGGCGGGGGCGACTCTGGAGGAGGCACTCGATGGCCTGGAGCGGATCGTTGGCTGACAAGAGGGTGGCGCAGGCGGCCGAAGGCCGGCTGTCCGAAACGGGGACCGATTGGGGAGACACTCGCTTCGCTCGCATCCCCAAATCGGCCAGCGCCGGAGGCGCGTGTCTCCCGGCTTCGGTCGGGCCCCTCGCTCCCGGAATTCCCGAGATGCGGTGGTGGGGCTGGGGGGACCCGGCGCATCCGCGGGCGCTGAGTGCGCGTACGCTGGAGCTACTGCGGGAGACGGTGGGGACGGCGGCGAGTCCACGCCCGCCGGTGGCGCTGGCACGGGTGCGCCTAGCGCCGTCGGAGCTCCCGCAGGCGGCGCGCGTAGAGCTGCGGGCGCTGCTGGGCGGCGAGGGGGGTGTGCGGGAGGACCACGCGGACCGCGTGGCGCACGCGGCGGGCAGGGGCTATGCGGACCTGGTGCGCCTGCGGGCGGGGGAGCCGGAGGGGGCGCCGGACGCGGTGCTGTACCCGACGGACCCCGAGCAGCTGACGGCGGTGCTGGCGCTCTGTGCGCGACACTCGCTGGCGGTGGTGGCGTTCGGTGGCGGGACTAGCGTGGTGGGCGGCGTGGCGCCGCTGCGGGGAGAGCAGGGGGGCGCGGTGTGCGTGGAGATGCGCGGCCTGGGGAAGCTCGTGGGCCTCGATGCGCAGTCGCGGCTGGTGCGAGTACAGGGGGGGATGCGGTTGGCGGCGCTGGAGGAGCACCTGAGCCGCCGGGGTCTGACGCTGGGCCACTTCCCGCAGTCCTTCGAGTACGTAACGGTGGGCGGCTGTGCGGCGACGCGCTCGGCGGGGCAGGCCTCGACTGGGTATGGGCGCTTCGAGGCGATGGTGCGGGGTCTGAAGCTGAGCGCGCCGGCGGGGGAGCTGGAGCTGGCGGCGCACCCGGCGAGCGCGGCGGGGCCGGACCTGCGTGAGTTGGTGGTGGGCTCGGAGGGCACCCTGGGGGTGATCCACGAGCTCGATCTGAGGGTACGGGCGGCGCCGCTGGCACGCCACTACGAGGGGGTGTTCTTCGAGGACTTCGCGGCGGGAGCGGATGTGCTGCGGGCGTTGGCGCAGGAGGGGGTGGCGCCGGCGGTGGCGCGGCTCTCCGACGAGGCGGAGACGCGGATGTCGCTGGCGCAGGCGGCGGGAGGACGCGGCCTGCGGGGCCTACGCGGCCTGCGCGCAGAGGAGGGGGTGCACGCGCTGGGTGCGCGGGTGGGGCGGGCGTACGTGGCGGCGCGGGGCTACGGCTCGGGCTGTCTGGCGATCCTCGGCTTCGAGGGTGCCCCGCAGGAGCTCGAGCGCCGCCGCGCGCGGGCGCTGGAGGTGGTGCGCGCGGGCGGGGGCCTGCGGGTGGGGCGCTCCCCGGGCGAGGCGTGGCGCGCGGCGCGCTTCGAGGCGCCGTACCTGCGCGATGAGCTGATGACGCAGGGGGTGCTGGTGGAGACGCTGGAGACGGCGACGCGGTGGTCGAACGTGATGGCGCTGCACAGGGAGACGGGCAGGGCGATCGCGGACGCGCTGAGCGCGCAGGGGACCCCGGGGGTGGTGACGTGCCACATCTCGCATGTGTACGAGACGGGGGCGTCGCTGTACTTCACGCTGCTGGCGCGGCAGCGCGAGGGGGCGGAGATCGAGCAGTGGCGGGCGGTGAAGCGGGCGGCGAGCGGGGCGATCGCATTGCACGGTGGCACGATCACCCACCACCACGCGGTGGGGCGCGACCACGTCCAGTGGATGGCGCAGGAGATCGGGGAGCAGGGTGTGGGGGCGCTGCGGGCGCTCAAACAGCAGCTCGACCCGGCGGGGATCATGAATCCCGGCAAGCTGTTGCCGGGAGTGTGATTTTGCGATCGTCCGCGCGGCGGGGGCGCGGAAGGAGGCGATGGGGCGCGGGGCTTCCATGCCCCGCGACGGCGCGGCGGGAGGACGGGCCCTCAGTGCTCCGCGAGGCGACGTCAGAGTTTGAACGCGCCGCCGAGCACGATGGTCCCGGGAGTGGTGGGTTTTTCGCTCTGCTCCTGGGTGAGGAGGATCTCGGTGTAGTCGGCGGCGTTTTCGGGCAGACCGCCGGCGGCGGTGAGCTTGCCGTCGGAGCCGACGGTGGGGCCGCGGCCGAGTAGGAAGGCCTGATGGGTGGAGGCATTGTAGAGCCAGGCGGCGTAGCGGAAGTTGGTCGTGGGGGGGAGGTGTTCGGCGGCGATCAGGAAGGCGCGGGCGCCGCCACGTGAGGCGACCTCGACGAGCCCGAGCGCTTTGCTCGAAGTGTCGCTGCTGGGGGGGGTGAGGGGCAGGGTGGCGTCGACGTGGGTTTTGCCGGAGGAAGAGGTGGAGCTTCCGGTGGAGGTGGAGCCGGAGTTGCCCGACCCGCTGGATCCGGACCCGTTTTTGGAGGAGCCCCCCGTTGTGGTGGTAGTGGGGGTGGTGGTAGTGGGGGTGGTGGTAGTGGGGGTGGTGGTGGAGGCGACGGTCGAGGCGGGGGGCGCGGACGGGCCCGAGCCACCGCCGGAGCTGAGGCCCACGATCAGGGCGACGGCGGCGATCACGACGATCGCGAGACCCCCAAGTACGATCGCGCCGCCGCGGCGCGAGGTGGGGGCCGCGGGGGAGGGGCTGTCGGGAACCTCTGGCAGCGACTGGGTGGCAAGTGGGGCGAGCTGGACTGCAAGGGCATTGGCCCATGCTCGCGCGGGGGCGGAGCTAGCGAGATATGCCCGGGTGGCTGTCTGCTGTGGATGGTCGGCCTGACCGAGCATGTACTCCCCGATCTGCTCGCGCTGATCCGGGGTCAGCCCGCGTGCCTGTGGAGGAGCGAGCATGGCGAGGGCGGCGTGGGCGCGGTCGTGGACGGCGCGCTCTTCGATCGCGAGCAGGCCGGCGATTGCGGCGTAATCCTTACGCTGGCCGAGCAGCAGCGAGAGCACCGCATTGAGGTCGGGGGGAAGTTGTCGGCTCATCGGGCGGTCTTAGGCTATCGTGGCGCCGCGAATGGCGAGCACCTTGGCGGAGCGGATCAACGAGGCGCGACAGGGATTCGACGCGCTGTACGGCCTCGAGTTCGAGGTGTGCGGCGACGAGGAGGTGCGCGCGCGGGTGGTGGTGCGGGACGAGCTCAAGCAGCCGGCGGGCCTGGTGCATGGGGGTCTGTACGCGTCGATGGCGGAGTCGATGGCGTCGTTTGGGACGGGGTTGGGCGTGCTCGCCGAGGGCTCGGTGGCGATGGGTCTGTCGAACAGCACGAGCTTCCTGCGTCCGATCACGGAGGGCACCGTGCACGGGCACGCGAAGCGCCTCCATCGGGGCCGCACGACGTGGGTGTGGGACGTGCACTTCAGCGACGACGCGGGCCATCTCTGCGCGGTGACGCGGATGACGATCGCGGTGCGCCCGCTGCCCTCCCCGGCGCCGCCCCCGCCCGCCTGAGCGTACGCCGGGGCCGCTGTCCGACGCATCGCTCGCCGGGGCTCGCTCCCGCGCAGCACCTCAGTCCTGTGTTGCGGTGGGCTTCAGTAGCGAGGCCCAGCCGGCGGGCGCACGTGGGGGCTGCTGGGTGGGGAGCGGCTTGCGGGCGTAGCCGGTGTCGGGTAGCGGCGGGGGCAGCGGGGCGCCGGGGAGGCCGAGGGCGTTGATGGTGACCATCGTGGAAGCGGCCTCGCGGGCGAGCGCGGGGGTGTGGGCGTAGAGGTCGACAACGACTCCCGCGGTCGCAACGACGATCGTCCGTCCACCCTGTGATGCGAGACCGGACACGCCCCTGAAGCGCACCCGATGCTGCGGGGTGGACCCCCCGGGGAGAAAGCTGTTGTCGGGGGAGGTAACGATCTGCAGGGGCGTCACGCAGGCGTTCTCGCCGCCGACGACGCAGTTGCCGTACTGGATTTCATAGGCGCCGCTGGGGTCGCGGGAGACGCGTTTGATCGCGAGTCCGCGAAAGGTGCCCCCGAGCCAGTAGACGGGAAATTCGCTCTCCGTTACGAGGGGCTCGAGAAAGCTCGGGGCGACGGGCTGTTCTTGCATGGTGTTCCCGCAGGCACTGAGTCCCAGGGCGCAGAGGAGGGTGAGCACCGCGAGCATCGATACGCGATGCGGGGCGATTCGCGGACCGCGGGGGGAGGACATCGAGGGCAGTGGGTTGGCGGACATCGGCGCGGTGCTCAGCGGAGGGGGATCGATGGGATCAGCCGCGGTAGCGGTTGGTGATGGGCATGCGCCGGTCGCGGCCGAAGGCGCGGGTGGTGATCTTGATGCCGGGGGGCGCCTGGCGGCGCTTGTACTCGGCGAGGTCGACGAGGTGGATTGTGCGGTCGACCTCGGCGGGGGGGAGTCCTTCGGCGATCAGCTGCTCGCGGCTGCGATCGAGCTCGATGTAGCCGTAGAGGATGCGATCGAGCACGGGATAGGGGGGCAGGGAGTCCTCGTCGCGCTGGTCGTGACGCAGCTCAGCGGAGGGCGCCCGGACGATGATCGAGGTGGGGATCGGCGCGGCCGCGCGTGCACCCTCCACCCCGCCTGGGGGCGCCGCTACGCCGGCGGGGGAGTTGCGCCACTCGCAGAGGCGGTAGACGAGCGTCTTGGGGACGTCCTTGATGACCGCGAAGCCCCCGGCGAGATCGCCGTAGAGGGTGGTGTAGCCGACGGACATCTCGGACTTGTTGCCGGTGGTGAGCACGAGCCAACCGAACTTGTTGGAGAGCGCCATCAGGAGGTTGCCGCGGATGCGCGCCTGGAGGTTCTCCTCGGTCAGATCGGCGCCGTGCCCCGCGAGCTCCTCGTGCAACGTCGCCGTGTAGGCGTCCATCACGGCCTCGATCGGCAGCTCGTGGACCCGCGCCCCGAGTGCCGCGGCGAGCGCCCGGGCATCCCCCTGGGTCGCGGCGGAGGAGTAGGGGGAGGGCATGATCGCCACGCTCACCCGCTCGGCACCCAGGGCGTCGACCGCGAGGCAGCCCACGAGCGCGGAGTCGATCCCGCCGGAGAGCCCGAGGATGACGTGGCGAAAGCCGTTCTTCTCCACGTAGTCGCGCAGCCCGAGGCAGAGCGCGGCGTAGACCTCGGCCTCGAGGGGTGCGAGCGGTGTGCGCACGGAGGAGTGCGAGTGGACCGCGGTGGATGTTGGAAGGGCGCGGACAGCTGAGGTGGGATCGGGCACAGCGGAGATGGAGGCGGACCCTGCGCTTGAGGCTGGATCCCCAACGGACGCTGGATCCCCAACGGATGCCGGATCCCCAACGGACGCCGGGCTGGAGTCGAGGTCGAGCTCGCACACGAGCAGCTCCTCGGCGAACTGCGCGGCGCGGGCGACGGTCTCGCCGGTGGGTTCGAGGACGAATGAGTGCCCGTCGAAGACGAGCTCGTCCTGGCCGCCGACGAGGGCACAGAAGGCGATATGGACCCCGTACTCGCGGGCGCGCTCGGCGAACAGCCGCTCGCGCTCGAGGCCCTTGCCGGCGTGGTAGGGGGAGGCGGAGATGTTGACGATCAGCCGCGCACCCGCGCGGGCCTCGTCGGCCGCGGGAGGGCCGGGCCTCCAGAGGTCCTCGCAGACGGTCAGCCCCACCGTGTCCGCGCCCACCTCGATCACCGCGCCCCCGTGTCCGGCCTTGAAGTAGCGCTGCTCGTCGAAGACCCCGTAGTTGGGGAGGTGGACCTTGCGGTAGATCGAGCGCACAACCCCATCGCCGAGCACAGCGGCGGCGTTGTAGACATCGCTGCCGCCGAGCGCCCGCTCGGGGAACCCCACGACCGCGACGATCCCCTCGGTGGCGGCCGCGAGCTGTGCGAGCGCCACCCGCGCGTCGTCGAGGAAGTGCTCGCGCAGCAGTAGATCCTCGGGGGGGTACCCGGTGAGCGCGAGCTCGGGAAAGAGCACGAGCTCCACGCCGGCCGCCCGCGCGGCCTCGATCCCTGTCCGGATGCGCTGCGCGTTGCCGGCGATGTCCCCGACGGTGGCGTTCAGCTGGCAGAGGGCCAGGCGCACTATTTCTTGGTTGCGGCAGGCGCGGGCTGGGCGCGGGTCCGCGCGCGCGTCTTCTCAGCGGAGGTGGAGCTCTCAGCGGAGGTGGAGCCGCTTTTCTTTGCGGGGGTGCGGGCCTTGGCTTTGCCGGCGGCGGAGCGCGAGCTCGCCCTCTTCGTGGAAGCACGGGTGCCGGCCGGCTTGGGGGTGGGGCGGGGTGCTGCGGCACGGGCGAGCAGACGAATGGAGCGCTCGAGGTGCTGGGCGATCGCGTCGAGGTCGGGGAGCGCGTCGTAGTCCCCGAGCAGGCCGAAGCCGAGGTGGCCGTTGTAGCTCATCACCGCGATTCCCAGCGCCTGGCGGCGGGCGAGGGGCACGACGGGGTAGAGCGAGCGCAGGCGGCGCCCGAGGAGGTAGAGCGGGAACTGGGGCCCGGGGACGTTGGTGACGACGAGGTTGAAGTAGCGCTGACGGGCCTGTAGGCGGGCGGCCTGCGAGAGGATCGTCGGGGGGGCGAAGCCGGCGAGGTTGGTGAGCACCTGGGCGCCGACGGCCTGACCGGAGTGCTTGAGGCTCTCCATCGCGCGCTGGATCTGGGCGAGGCACTCCGCGGGATCCTCGACGCCGACGGGCAGGGGCGCCCACATCGCGGCGACGCGGTTGCCGAGTGCTCCGCGCTCGGCGGTGGCGCGTACCGAGACGGGGACCATCGCCTTCAGCTCCAGGCCCTCGGTGTCGTGGCCGTGTTCGCGCAGCCAGCGGCCCAGGGCGAGGCTCACGGAGGCGAGCACCACGTCGTTGAGGGTCCCCCCGAGCGAGTCCTTGATCGCCTTGAAGAGCGCGAGGTCGGCGTCGACCCACGTGTAGCGGCGGTGGGGGCCGATGTCGACATTCAGCGGGGAGGGGGGCGCGGGGGCGCTGATCCCGGCCATCGTGGTGGAGCTGAGGTTCGCCAGGCTCTCGCGCAGTTGTCCCAGCGCGCGCAGTGGGGCGCGCACCATCCGCCGCGCCCCGCGGGTCATCTCGGCGGGGACGGTCGCGCGCTCCATCAGCGCCTCCCCCAGCAGCTTGGCCGAACCGGGCAGCGGCCGGGGGTTCCAGGGCTCGGGCGACCCGGACGCGACGGGTGGCTCGGGCGCGGTGTCGAACAGGACGGTGGTTATGTCCACCCCGGAGATGCCGTCCACGAGGGCGTGGTGGGTCTTGGCGATCAGCGCAAAGCGCTGCCCCGCCATCCGCTCCACCAGCCAGATCTCCCACAACGGCTTGGAGCGATCAAGCCGCTGGGAGAAGAGCCGCCCCGCGAGCTGCTTGAGCGCCGCCTCGTCCCCCGGCCGCGGCAGCGCGGTGTGGCGAATGTGGTAGTGGGGGTTGAAGTGCGGGTCGTCGGTCCACACGGGCCGCCCCTGGTCGAGCGGCACATAGGCGAGCCGCTGGCGGTAGCGCGGCACGAGGTGCAGGCGGCTCAGCACGTGGTCCACGAGCTCCTGCGGCGTGGGCGCGCGCCCCTCGAAGATCATCACCGACGCCACATGCATGTGCGCAGTCGAGTGATCCTCCAGGTGCAGGAACGCCGTGTCGAGGCCCGTGAGTCGGTCGGGGTTGGCCATGGCAACTGATTGTGGCTGCTCGGAGGCTGCGCGTCAATGAATGGGGGAGAGATGGCGGAAAGTGCGCGCTCGGATATCCCTCTGTCAGGCTCTCGATCCCGGATTCACATTCAAGGCCATGCTGCAAGCCCTGTGGCTGAGAAGTCCGTGGAGCTAGTGCTGTTTGTTGCTTACCCCCCGCCATGGGATATGTGTGTGCTACAGCACACAAACGCTACATAATCCTCCTTATTCTGTTCCAGCTCTTCGAAGAGCGAGCCTGCTGAGTCGTCTCCGTCCTTGGAGACGAGCGGGGGACCCACTGCCGGACTGCCGCGAGGGTGGTCTGGATGGGGCGAATCGGCTGCTGCTGCGGCCGTAACGCCCGGTTGGGGCACGACCGTTTTCGTGTGCCCGGCCGCGCGTGAGCCCGACAGCTAACCCCGTAGGCGGCGATCGAAGGAGGAGATCCGGGAAATGTACGTCCCCGCGACGGCTGCGCTTGCTGCGCCGCCTCTGGCCCCATTGGGGATCGTGGCGAGCGAAGCCGCCGCCCCGCCACCGCCCCTGGCCGCGACCCTTGTCGGTGTCCGGCACGCCGATTTAAATGTCCTCGACGGCAGCGCGGCGTGGATCGCCGGCTCGCTGAGGGCCTACCCCGGTGCGGATCACGGCCGACCGGAGGCCTTGGCGGGGCGGATCGTCACCCTGCAGGCGCGTGGCCACCACGGGTGGCGCACCATCGCCGGCACACACACCGGCGCGCGCGGGCGCTACCGCTTGCGCTACCGGCCCCACCACGACGGCAGCGAGCTGGTGCGGGTCCGCTTCGTGGGCGATGACGCCGACCACGGCTCTCTGCACCGGTTGGGACGCCTGAACGTCTATCGCCTCGCGGAGGCCTCGTGGTATGGAGGCGGCGGCAGCCTCGCGTGTGGGGGCTGGCTGACGAGCTCCACACTGGGTGTCGCCAGCAAGACGCTGCCGTGCGGCACCCGCGTGACTCTGCGCTACCGTGGGCGCACTCTGAGAGTTCCCGTGGTCGACCGCGGACCGTACGTGGCGGGCCGCGAATTCGACCTCACCGAAGCGACCAAGCGCGCGCTGGGGTTCGAAGGGGTCGGCGTGGTGTGGGCCACGAGCTGAGCGCGGCTCAACCCGGCCCGCGCCGATAGAGTGCCCCGGTCCAAACCGGAGGTGCCACTGATGAGCGAGCAGGTCCCCTACGCCAACTACCAGTACGAGATCTACCTGCGCGGGATGGCGGGGCAGCGGCCCGCGCGTCCGCTCGACTGGCGGGCGCTCGAGCGCGACGCCTACCACCTGCTCGCGGAGGGCCCCCGCGGCTACATCGCCGGCGGGGCGGGGTTGGGGGAGACGATGCGCGCCAACCGCGAGGCGTTCGACCACTGGCGCCTCGTCCCGCGGATGCTGCGCGACGTCTCCCAGCGCTCGCTCGCGCGCACGGTGCTCGGGACCGAGCTGCCCGCGCCGGTGCTGCTCGCCCCGATCGGGGTGCAGACGCTCGCCCACCCCGAGGGGGAGCTCGCGATGGCGCGCGCCGCCGCGGAGGTGGGGGTGCCGTTCGTGGCGAGCACCGCCGCGTCGCACACGCTCGAGCAGATCGCCCAGGCCGCGGGCGATCTCCCGCGCTGGTATCAGCTCTACTGGCCGCGCGAGCGCGAGCTCGCGCGCAGCTTCGTGGAGCGCGCCGAGCGCGCCGGCTACAGCGCGATCGTGCTCACGCTCGACACCTGGATGCTCGGCTGGCGCCCCGCCGACGTGACCAACGGCTTCCTCCCATTCCTGTGGGGTGAGGGCAACTGCAACTACCTTCAGGACCCCGTTTTCCGAGGTCTGCTCGCCACCCCGCCCGAAGAGGACATGCAGGCCGCGATCGGCCAATGGGCTTGGCAGTTCGCCAACCCCGCGATCACCTGGGAGGACCTCGCGTTCCTGCGCGAGTGCACCGAGCTGCCGATCGTGCTCAAGGGCATCCTCCACGCCGACGACGCTCGCCTGGCCGTCGAGCACGGCGTCCAGGGTGTGCTCGTCTCAAACCACGGTGGGCGCCAGGTCGATGGCGCGCTCGGCGCCCTGGACGCGCTCCCCGGTGTGGTCGCGGCGGTGGATGGCCGCTGCGCGGTGCTCTTCGACAGCGGCATTCGCTCCGGCGCCGATGCCCTCAAGGCGCTCTCCCTCGGCGCGAGCGCGGTGCTGCTCGGGCGCCCCTACATCTGGGGCCTCGCGTTGGGCGGCGCACAGGGAGTGGTCGAGGTGCTGCGCTCCTTCCTCGCCGACCTCGACCTCGCGATGGCGCTCAGCGGCTACGCCGCGATCGACGAGGTCGGCACGGGTGCACTCGTAGATCAGCGCAGGTAGACCGCGAAGAAGTCCCGGTCATCGGGCGAGAGGTAGCGTTCTGCGGGACGTTCCATCCCCCCGAGCAGCTTGGAGGGCTGCCGCGCGCCGGGTTCGGCGTAGGCGTTGAAGCTGACCCAGTAGGAGTTGATGTCGAGCTCCATCGCCCGTACCGCGCCAGCGTGGATCAGGATCTGCGCGAGGCTGCTCACCGTCTGGTAGTCCGCGGCGGCGTAGATCAGGTTGCCGTGGCGGTCCACCCCGATGCCCGAGCGCCACACCTGCACCGCGTTGCCGAGCGTCGCGCCCCATTCGGGGCCGTCGTTGAGGTTCGGGTTGGGCCGCCCCGCCGCGACGATCAGCGGCAGGTTCTGGCGTGCGAACACCACGTTCGACGGCACATCGGGGCCGCCGTGCCAGGCGATCACGTCGTAGCGCCCGTTCGTGTAGCGCACGAACGTCGCCTGGTTTTCGCGCATCGGCGCGTATGTGCGCCCGTCGAGCGCCCAGCCGCCGTTCGCGTCCACGAGCTTGAAGCCGCTGTTGAACGTCGCCAGCAGCTTGTGGCGGTAGCGCATCGGCACCTCCATCGGCCCGCGCGAGGGCAGTTCAACCGAGGGCTCCAGGCGTCCCGAGTACAGCGAGACCGTGGTACGCGAGGTGTTGATCCACGCCACGCCCGCCACCAGGCGTGGGTATTCGGTGGGGTCGCTGCGGAAGGTGGTGACCAGCAGCGGCGGGTCGTTGCGGCTCTCGCCCACCTGCGTGGGGTGCCACACCCCCTCGCCCGGCAGCGCCGGGCGGATCAGCGGCGCCACTCGCCGTGGACGGTCAACGACGCGGATCGCCGATGGGACTCCTCCAGCACCTGCAATTCCGCCCGCCACGCCCGACCCCGAGGTCAACCCCACCTTCGGCAGCGCATGCAGCGCCGGCCCTCCCTTCGCGGGGGCCTCCAGGGTGTAGTAGATCGACTCGATCTTCGTCACCAGACCCCCCGCCCCGTGATTGCGCAGCCACTCCACCGAGCGGATCCCCAGGCTCGAATTGGAGGGTTCGAGCAGCGCTGAGACGTAGGACACGAGCGCGGGCGCAAGCACGATCACGCAGGCCGTCGCAAGCACCCGCCGCACCCGCGCCGCGCGGGGGGGAGAGGACCTGGGCGGCGCCGCACGCCGTGGAGGCCGCGCCGCGAGCGACCCTGCGCCGGGTATGTGGGGTGAACGGGTCGTCGAGGCGTGCAACTCCATGCCCGCAGATCGTAGGTTGGCGCGCCTTTGGCGCACATAAAAAGCGCTGCGCTCTAAGAGCATTTTCACCCAAACAACAGCTTGCGCTGATTTAGATTCTGTTTTGTACTTGGCATCGGTTCGATCAGCGAAGCACCCAGCGCCGAGGAGGCCGTCGTGGACCCTCACGCCGCCAGCGCCGAGCCCCTGTCCGGCCCCAGCGCGGTCCCCCGTCTGCCCGCCAAGGCGCTGCTGCGGGCGTGCCGCCCCCGGCAGTGGGTCAAGAACGTGCTCGTCCTCGCCGCCCCCGCGGCGGCCGGCATCCTGGGCCGGCCCGATGTCGCGGGCAAGGTGGTGCTCACCTTCGTTTGCTTCTGCATGCTCTCGAGCGCCACCTATCTACTCAACGACGTGCACGATCGCCACGAGGACCGTCGCAGTGCGCGCAAACGCAGCCGCCCGATCGCCTCCGGGGAACTCTCTGTGGGCCTCGCCGTCGCCTTCGCGCTCGTGCTCGCGCTGGGGGGCCTCGCGCTCGCCGCCGCGGTACGCCCCGCGCTTGCGGGGGTCGCTGCGGGCTATCTACTGCTCACGGGTTGCTACACCCTGTGGTGGCGCAGCATCGCGGTCGCCGACATTGCGACGGTCGCGGGGGGCTTCGTGCTGCGTGCACTCGCCGGCGGCGTCGCCACCTCGATCGAGGTCTCGCGCTGGTTCATGCTCGTAACCTCCTTCGGCGCGCTCTTCCTGGTCGCCGGCAAGCGCTACGCCGAGCTGGGGGACTCCGAGCGTGGCGGGTCGGTGCGCGCCTCGCTGCGTGAGTACTCCGAGCGCTACCTGCGCTTCGTCGTCGGTCTCGCCGCCACCGTCACCACCACCGCCTACTGCCTGTGGGCCTTCCAGCGAGCCCACCAAGCCAAGCTCTCCTGGTACGAGCTCACCGTCATCCCCTTCGTGCTGTGGCTGCTGCGCTACGCGCTGCTGCTCGACCGCGGCGAGGGCGAGGCACCCGAGGAGATCGTGCTGCACGACGGCTTCCTGCTGAGCATGAGCGCCGCGTGGCTCGCGGTGTTCGTCTGCGGTGTGTATGTCGCCGGCTGACCCCGCCCTGCTCGCGCCACCGGAGCGCCCCCGCGCCGCGGGAGGCTGGCAGGGCCACCCGCGGACCCTGAGTGGCTGGGGGCGCACCGCGCCCACCCGGGCGTGGATGCTGCGCGCCCGCACGGCCGAGGAGGTCGCGGACCTCCTCGTGGCCAGCGCCGCCGGGCCCGGCGGGTCGGCCATCCGCGCGGGGCGCAGCGTGGGGTCCGTGGGGGCGGTCGTCCGCGTGGACGGCAGTGTGGGGCCCGACGGGTCGGCTCTCCGCGCGGCGCGCAGCGTGGGGCCCGGCGGGGCGGCCGTCCGCGGCGGTGCGATCGCGCGCGGGGCTGGGCGCAGCTATGGCGACGCCGCCCAGAACGGCGGCGGGGCAGTGATCGATGCGACCGCCCTGCGCGCGCCGATCGCACTGGACGCTGAGCGCTCGCTTGTGCGCGCCGGCGCGGGATGGAGCTTCGCGGAGATCCTTCTGCACCTCGCCCCGCGGGGGTACACGCTGCCGGTCGTGCCCGGCACCCGCCACCTGACCGTCGGCGGGGCGGTGGCGGCCGACGTGCACGGCAAGAACCACCTGTGCGACGGCAGTCTCGCTCGCCACGTCGAGTCCTTCACGCTGTGCACCCCCGCGGAGGGGCCCGTACACGTAAGTGAACAGTCCCACCCCGAGCTCTTCCACGCGACCCTCGGCGGAATGGGTCTCACTGGCGTTGTGATAGCGGCCGCGCTGCGCGCCGTGCCGCTGCGCTCGCCCTACGCGGTTGCCGACATCGAGCGCCTCGACAGCCTCGAGCAGGCGCTCGCGCGAATGTCGGGCGAGCAGCGCCACCGCTACGCGATCGCGTGGGTCGATCTGCTCGCCGAGGGCCCAGCGTTTGGTCGCTCGGTGCTCACCCGCTCAGACGAAGGCCCCCCGATGCGAGACTCAGCCCCCGGCGGGCCGCCATTTCGTCTGCGGCCGGCGCTCACAGTACCCCGCCGCGTTTCCCGGGGTCTGCTGCGCCCATCCGCGGTGCGCGCCTTCAACGCGATGCACTGGCGCTCCACCCCCCGCAACGCCCACGGGCGGACGCTGAGCATGAGTGCCCAGCTCTTCCCCCTCGATGTGCTCGGTGCGTGGAGCCGCCTCTACGGCCCGCAGGGCATGGTGCAGTACCAGTTCGCGGTGCCCCACGGGGCTGAGGAGACGCTGCTGGCGGTTGTTCGCCGGCTACGCGAGCGCCGCCAGCCGATGTACCTCGCGGTGCTCAAGCGCTTCGGGCCCGGCTCCCCGGGTCCGCTGTCGTTCCCAATCGAGGGCTTCACGCTCGCGATCGACCTCCCCGCGGGCGCCGCGGGGCTGTACCGCGCGCTCGATGAGGCCGACGAGCTCGTGGGGGGCGCGGGGGGGCGTATCTACCTCGCCAAGGACGCCCGGCTGCACCCGGAGCTGTTAGAGGTTATGTACCCCGAGCTCGCTCGCTTCCGTGAACTGCGCGCGGAGGTTGACCCCCACGGGGTGCTGCGCTCGGACATGGGCCGGCGGTTGGGGCTCTGCGGATGAGCGCTCAGCGCGTGCTCGTGCTCGGCGGCACGTCCGAGATCGCCGCGGCGATCGTGCGCGAGCTGGCGGCGGATAGCCCGTGCGAGGTGGTCCTCGCCGGTCGCGACGAGGAGCGCCTGCGTGGCGCGGCGCAGGGCCTATTGCGGGAGGGGTGTCGGCGCGTGGAGACGATTCCGCTGGAGGCGATCCCCGTGAAGGCGTTTCCGCTGGGGGCATCCCGGCCGGTATCCGCGCGCCCGGATAGTCACCGTGAGATACTCGCGCGCGGGATCGAGCTGCTTGGGGGTGTGGATCTTGTGATACTCGCCGTCGGGGTGCTCGGCGAGCGTGGCGGTCTGCCCGAGGATGTCTCCGCGGCGGTGGAAGTGCTCGAGGTCAACGTGGTGGGCGCCGGCTCGCTGTTGCTGGAGAGCGTCCGCGCGCTGCGCGAGCAGGGCCAGGGCGCGGTGGTGGTCCTCTCCTCCGTCGCCGCCGAGCGGCCCCGCGCGGCGAATGCGGTGTACTGCGCCGCCAAGGCTGGCCTCGACGCGCTCGCCCAGGGGCTCGCCGACGCACTCGCGGGCACGGGGGTACACGTGCTCGTTGTGCGGCCGGGCTTCGTCAGGACGCGCATGACCCGCGGGCTGCCCGTCCCCCCGCTGGCGACCGACCCGCAGACGGTGGCGCGGCTTACGGTGCGCGGCCTGCGCCGTGGAGCCCAGACGGTGTGGGCGCCCGCGGCGCTGCGCTGGGTGATGCTGGTCCTGCGAGTGCTGCCCCGCCCGATCTTCCGGAGGCTGCCGCTATGAGCTCCCCCGCGCCAATCGAGCGCGAAGCGCCGGGCGACTGGCTGCCTCGATCGGTATACCGCCGCCGCGTTGCCGCGGCCGCAGCCCGCCGCAGGCGCCTGTTACTGATCGACCTCGCTCTCGGGCTCCTACTCGCGCTCATGGCGATCGTCATCGCCCCGGGCTTGGCGATCGCCGCGATCGTGGCGCTGTTCGTAATGCTTGGGTACGCCGCCACCCTCATCTTCGGACGGGTGCGTCGGCGCAGAGCCGGGCGCAAGCTCCGGCCGCATTAGGATCACGGTGCATATTGCCGGCCGCAGGGCGCGCTAGATTCGGCCTCAGTGGCCGAGCAACCTGACCAGCTGAGCGTGGCGCACATCGACATGGATGCGTTCTATGTGTCGGTCGAGCTGGGGCGCCATCCGGAGCTGCGGGGGCTGGCGGTGGTGGTCGCGGGGTCGGGGCCGCGGGCGGTGGTGACGACGGCGAGCTATGAGGCGCGGCGCTTTGGGGTGGGCTCGGCGATGCCGGCGGCACGGGCGCGGCGGCTGTGCCCCGATGCGGTCTTCCTCCCGCCGGACTTCCCCACCTACCGGGCGGTGTCGGGGCGGGTGATGGCGATCGTGCGCGCACAGGTGGAGCGGGTGGAGGTGGTGGGGCTCGACGAGGCCTACCTCGACCTGTCGGGGCTGCACTCCCCGCGGGCCGCGATGCGGCGGCTGGTGGCGGAGATCCGGGCGGCGACGGGCCTCGAGTGCTCGGTGGGGATCGGGCCGAACAAGCTGGTCGCGAAGGTGGCCTCCGACGCGGAGAAGCCGGCGGGCTTCGTGGTATTGACCCGCGCTGAGGCGTGCGCGCGCTTCGCGGGGTCGCCCCCGGGGCTGGTGCCGGGGATCGGGCCAAAGACCGCGGCGCGCCTGGGGGAGCTCGGGTTGAGCACGCTCGCCGCGGTGGGCGCGGCCCCAGTGGAGCTGCTGGTGGGGCGCTTTGGCCCCAACCTCGGGCGCGAGCTGGGCCGCCGCGCGCGCTTCGAGCACGACGGGGAGATCGGGGCTGCGCGCAAGGTGGTCTCGGAGTCCCGCGAGCGCACCTTCGACTACGACCTCCGCGACCTCGCCCAGCTGGCGTCGCTGCTCGAGGGGATGTCCCACGAGCTGTGCGCGAGCCTCGCCGCGCACCGCCGGCGGGGGCGCACGATCGGGATCAAGGTGCGCCTCGACGACTTCACCACGGCCACCCGCGCCTGCACCCTCCCCGCGGCCACCCGCGACCCCGACACCGTCAACGCGATCGCCCAGCGCCTGCTGCGCGAGTACGCCCCCCCGCGCCCCGTGCGCCTGCTCGGTGTGCGCGTCGCGGGTCTCGGGTCGGATGGAGAGGCCGATCGGGGAACGGACACCGTGCGTGCGCCGACGGAGGACCAGCTCGCGCTGCCGGTGTGATCGGGATCTTTTGTGATCCTCCGCGCGGGGGCGTTGGGCCACCTGGCGGGTGGGGGCGGTGCTTCCGTGCCCCGCCGCGAGGGTGACTCAGTTCACGAGCAGATACGTGAACCCCACCCCGCTCGGGGCCGCCACGCCTGAGCCCGCGTATGAGGCGTTCGCCCGCCAGCGCCCCACCGCGGGCGCGGTGAAGGGGATCGTGGCGAGGCCTTCGCTGGCCGTGGCGTGGAGCTCCTGGTAGAACTGCCACCCGAAGACCGGGTCAAAGCGCCACACTTCGACCGTCACCGGCCCCGAGGCCGCGGGGGAGACGTGCACCTCGATCGGGGTCGCCTCGCCGACCGTCGCGTGGGCGGGGGCGAAGGCGACCTTTGTCTTGGTGATCGTGCGCGACTCGCGGGTCAGCGTGAAGTTGCCCGTGCTCCCGTCGCGCACCGAGACCGCCGCGTAGTAGCGCCCCGGGTGCAGGCGCAGCTGGAGCTTCTGTGGGCCGCTGCCCCCGCACTGGCAGCCGAGCACGTCCCCGTCCTGATTGCGCAGCGAGAGGTTGAAGTCCGCGGCCTGCGGCGCGCTCAGGCGCAGGGTGAGGTTCGAGATGCTCGTCACATCCAGGCGGTAGAGGTGCACCACCTGCACCCCCATGCCTTCCAGGCGTCCGCTCACCCGCCCGTAGTTGCCCAGCGCCACCCCCGGCGCCGTCTCCGTGGAGTTCGCGCGGGCGAACTGCAGGTGGAAGCGCTGCACGCCCTTGTACGTGGAGCGCGGAGTGACCTCGAAGATGTAGCGCCCCCCTTCGCCGGCGCCCGGGGTGAACAGCCGGTAGCCCCCGCAGTCCACGCGGAAGCGCGCCGAGGTCCCTTCGAAGGAGCTCGTGCCCGGCGCGAACAGCGCGCCGTTCACACACCCCCCTTTCTTCGTCAGGTTCGCCAGGTTGATCAGGTAGCTGACCCCCGCGCGCAGCGTGAACGAGTACACCGCGTTGATGTTCTGGATGCGATCCACCTGCCCGGTCGCTCCCGCGGCGGGCAGCGCGAGGCCCGGCGGGGTCACCGCGGGCGTGGGCAGGAACACGTTCAGCGTGAAGCCCGCCAGCTGCGAGTTCGCGAGCGCCGCCACCCGGATCTCGTAGAGCGTGTTCTTCTTCGCCTTGAACGACAGCGACGCCTTCCCTTCTTCTTCGGTGCTCGCACACCCCACGTGCCGCAGCTGCGAGCGCACCGCTTCATAGACGTCCACCGTCCCGTCCAACGTGCCCCCCGCCGCGAGTTCGACCGCGATCCGCTGCTTGCTCGGTCCCGAGCGCAGGCTGTACCACACCGAGCTCACCGTTCCCCCTGCGCACGAGGAGGTTTCTTCGCTGGAAACCGTCGTCGCGCCCACCGTGGTGCCTTCGATGCTCGATGGCAGGCCGTGGATCGCCTGCGCGTTCGCGACTTCGTCGTTTGCCGGTGGCGGCGGGACCACCGTCACCGCCGCGCGGGCGGCCGGCGGCAACGACCCCGGTAGCGTCTGTGCGGACGCCACTGCCGGTGTGAGCGCCACCAGCGCTGACCCGGCCGCCAAGGTGAGTGCGACAACAGCCGCTCGTGCGAATCGTGGCACCGAAAGAAGATCCTACTGGTGGACTCGGATAGACCTGTGCGCACCCGCCGACATAGGCGCGGAAGCCCGCGCACGCCCCGACGCGGGGCATGGAAGCCCCCGCGCCCACTCGCGTGATGAAGTAGCTCTCCCGCGTGGACGATCTCAAAGCATCGCCCACAACGGGTACGATCCCCACATGGCCCTTGCGCGCGTCGGTGAGATTGAGCTCTCCTACGAGCGCACCGGGTCCGGTCCGCCGCTGCTCCTGATCATGGGCATGAGCGGCACCTTCTCGCACTGGCCCGAGCCCTTCCTCGAGCAGCTGCGCGAACGTTTTGAGGTGATCGTCTATGACCACCGCGGCCTGGGGGAGAGCAGCCCCCTCGGTGAGGGGCCCCTCACCACCGCCGCGCTCGCCACGGATGCCGCCGGGCTGCTCGACGCGCTCGGAATCGACTCCGCCGAGGTGTTTGGCATCTCGATGGGTGGCATGGTCGCCCAGGAGCTCGCCCTCGCCCACCCCGAGCGCGTCGGCGCGCTCGCGCTCGGCTGCACCTACTGCGGTGGGCCCGACAGCGCCCTCGCCGAACCCGGGGTCATCCAGCGGCTCGCCGAGAGCATGTCCTCCGGGGACCGCGAGCGGGCGATTCGCACCGCCTGGGAGGTCAACACCTCCCCCGCCTTCGCCGCCTCGCCCGAGGGCCTGCGCGCCTGGGAGACCTTTCTCGGGATCGGCCTCCGCCGCGCCGTCCCCGTCCCCACGATCCTCGCCCAGATGCGGGCCGTCGTCGCCCACGACACCCACGAACGCATCGCCCAGCTCGCCGAGCGCCCGGTGCTCGTGATCCACGGCACCGCCGACCTCATGGTCCCCGTCGCCAACGGCCACCTCATCCACCGGCTCATCCCCGGCTCCCGCCTCGAGATATTCGACGGCGCCGGCCACCTCTTCTTCTGGGAGCAGCCCCACCGCGCCGCCGAGCTCGTGCGGGACCACCTCGCCGTGCATGCCTAGCGGCGGCCCGGCTTCGCAAGAGCTCACCGTTCTCACCGACGACGGCGTCGCCCTCTGCGGCGAAGTGGCCGGTGGGCCGGCGGCCACCTCGAGCGCCGTGGCTGACGTGCCTGCGACCCTCGCGGGCGCAGCGGCCGGCGAACAGGCCGCGCTCTCAGGAGCCCAGGCCGGCACCGGCGAGCCGATCGTGCTTCTGCATGGGCTCACCGCCACCCGCCGCTACGTCGTCATGGGCTCCCGCCTGCTCGAGCGCTCCGGCTACCGCGTGGTCGCCTACGACGCCCGCGGCCACGGGCGCTCCGGGCCCGCCCCCGATCCCTGCGCCTACGGCTACGAGCGGCTCGCCCGCGACCTCGAGCGCGTGCTCGACGCGCTGCAGATCTCCCGCGCCGCGCTCGCCGGTGCCTCGATGGGGGCGCACACGATCCTGCGCTTCGCCCTCGAGCACCCCCAGCGCGTGTCCGCGCTGGGACTCGTCACGCCCGCCTTCGATCCCTCCCTGCCCCCCGACCTGTCCGACACCGCCTCAGCCGAAGGCAGTCGCGACGCCCTCGCCCACGGGCTGCGCGAGGGTGGGGTCGACGGGTTCCTCCGCGCCTACGACTTCTCCACCGTGCCCCCCGCCTGGCGTGAGACCGTCGCGACCGTCGTGCGCCAGCGGCTCTCCGCCCACACACACCCCGCCGCCGTCGCCGACGCTCTCGAAGTCGTGTCGCGCTCGCGGCCCTTCGGCGATTTCGCCGAGCTCGCGGCGATCGCCGTGCCCACCGTCGTCGTCGCCAGCCGCGACGAGGTCGATCCCGGGCATCCGCTCGCGCTCGCCGAACGCTACGCCCACGCCATCCCCGGCGCCACCCTCACCGTCGAGGACGGTGGGCCGCCCCTGCGTTCGCCGATCGCCTGGCAGGGCGGGCAGCTCTCCAAGGTGTTGCTGGAGCTGCTTCGGCGCGTGCGTTATACATAAGGCGTGACCGTACGCGCCTGGGACGGCAACGTCTACGACCGCATCTCTGCGCCAATGGAGGCACTGGGGCGCGCCGTACTCGATCGCCTCGAGCTCGCCGGCGATGAGACCGTGATCGATGCCGGCTGCGGGTCCGGGCGCGTCACCGAGGCGTTGATCGCGCGGCTACCCCGCGGGCGGGTGATCGCCGTGGACGCCTCCCCCTCGATGGTGAGCGCTGCGCGCCAGCGCCTCGAGCGGGCCGGGATCGAGGGTGAGGGATTCGAGGGTGCTGGACTAGAGGGGGCTGGACTAGAGGGTGTGGGGATCGAGCGAGCGGGCATCGGCCCCGAGCGTGTCGAGGTGCGGGAGGCGGATCTGCTCGATATCGACCTGCCCGGTCTCGGATTGGAGGGGCCCGTCGACGCGATCCTCTCCACCGCCACCTTCCACTGGATCGCCGACCACGACCTCCTCTTCCGTCGCCTGCACGCCGTCCTGCGTCCCGGCGGGCGGCTCGTCGCCCAGTGTGGGGGGGAGGGCAACATCGACCAGCTGCGCGGCGTCGCCCACGCGATTCTGGAGCGCGAACCCTACGCCCAGCACTTCCGCGGCTGGCAGCCCCCCTGGAACTACGCCGGCCCCGAGATCACCCGCGAGCGCCTGCTCGGCGCCGGCTTCACCGCGGCCGAGTGCTGGCTGCAGCCCGCCCCCCAGCAGCCCGAGCACCCGCGCGAGTTCCTCTCCTCGATCGTGCTCGGGCCCCACGTCCAGCACCTCCCCGAGGAGTTGCGCGACCCCTTCCTCGACACCGTGCTCGATGAGCTCGGAGAGCCCGTCGTAGTCGATTACATTCGGCTCAACATCGACGCCGTCGCGTAGTTATGCGGGAAGGTCCGCCGGGGGCCTGTCCTCCGCGACCGCCGCACCGCTGAGCAGCGCCGCGTAGCGCCCACCCAGCTCCAGCAGCTCCTCGTGAGTGCCCCGCTCCACGATCTGCCCGTCGTCGAGCACGAGGATCTGATCGGCGTCGCGGATCGTGGAGAGACGGTGGGCGATCGCGATCGTGGTGCGGCCCCGGGAGAGGTCGTCGAGGGCGAGCTGCACCGCGCGCTCGGTCTCCGTGTCGAGCGCGCTCGTGGCCTCGTCGAGGATCAGCACCGGGGGGTTGCGCAAGACCGTGCGGGCGATCGCGATGCGCTGCTTCTCACCGCCCGAGAAGCGGTAACCGCGCTCGCCCACCGGGGTGTCGTAGCCCTCCGGGAGGGAGGCGATCAGCTCGTGGATCTGGGCCGCCCGCGCCGCCGCTTCGATCTCCTCGTCGCTCGCCTCCGGGCACGCGAAGCGCAGGTTCTCGCGGATCGAGGCGTGGAACAGGTAGGTCTCCTGGGAGACCAGCCCCACGGTGGCCGCGAGCGACTCCAGCGTCACGTCGCGGATGTCGGTGCCGTCGATCGTGATGCACCCCCGCTCGGGCTCATACAGGCGTGCCACCAGGTAAGCCATCGTGGTCTTCCCCGAGCCCGTCTCGCCGACCAGCGCGGTGCGGGTTCCCGCGGGGATCTCCGCTTCGATTTCGCGCAGCGTCCAATTGCCCTCCCCCGATGGCGTGGACGCTGCGGAGGCGGGGCCGTCGGAGGAGGTGGTTGAGATCGGGCCGTCGGAGGATCCAGTGGCGGGACCACTCAGGCCGTGCGAGTCGGCGCTGTCAGGGGGTTCGTAGCGAAACCACACGTCCCTCAGCGCCACGTCCCCGCGCACCTGGCCGATCGCGCCCGCCCCGGGGCGCTCGACGATGTCGACGGGGAGGTCGAGGTACTCGAAGATCCGCCCGAACAGCGCCATCGAGGTCTGCACTTCCAAGCCCACCGAGAGCAGCGACTGCATCGGAAAGAGCAGGCGGGTCTGCAACGTGGTGAACGCCACCACGGTGCCGATCGAGAGCGCGTTGCTGCCGTGGGCGTTGGAGTAGCCCGCGAACCAGTACACCGCGGCGGGCATGATCGCGAAGCTCATCTGCACCGACGCCATCCGCCAGCGGCCCGCCATCCGCGCGCGCACCTCCAGGTCCGCGAGCTCCCCCGACTCCCCCGAGAAGCGCTCGACGAGCTCCGAGGAGCGCCCCATCGTCTTGCCCAGCAGGATCCCCGACACCGACAGGGACTCCTCCACGAGCGTCGACATGTCCGCCAGGCGCCCCTGGCGCACCGACTGGATGCGCCGGCGCTCATTGCCCACCCGCCGGGTCAGCCACACGAAGAACGGCAGCAAGACCAGCGAGAACACCGTCAGCTCCCAGCTCAGCGCGAACATCGCCACCAGCGTCGCCGCCACGGTCGTCACCGTGGAGACCGTCGAGGTCGCGGTGCTCGTGACCACGTCGTCGATGCCCCCGATGTCATACGCGATCCGCGACTGCACCTCCCCCGAGCGGGTGTGCGTGAAGAACGCCAGCGACATCCGCTGCAGGTGCCCGTACACCGCCGCGCGCAGATCGTGCATCACGCGCTGGCCCACCTGGTTTGAGATCCAAGTCTGCGCCACCCCGATCACCCCACTCAGGATCGACACCGCGATCATGCCCCCCACCAGCAGCGAGAGCAGTTCCACGTTGTGCTCCGGGAACGCCGTGTCGATCACCCCCCGCAGCAGGAATGGCGAGACCACGTTCAGCAGCGAGGCCAGGCAGATCAGCCCGAGCAGCGCCCCCAGCCGCCGCCGGTAGGGCACGAACAGGCGCGCCACCCGCCGCAGCGGGACCGAGCGGGCCTCGCGCGCAAGCTCCTCGCGGTCCGGCTTGCCCGTGTCCGAGCGGCCCCCCGCTGCGCCGGCTGCGCCGCGCCCAGAGTTACGTCCCGAGCCACGCCCCTCCCCGCCGCCCCAGCCGGGGCGGCCCTCGCCGTGAAAGCTCACCGCGCGCGTCTCGCTGCGGGTGGGCTGGCATCCAGAGAAGTCATCCAAACGACTGTACCGGGAGCCCCCCAACGGCCCCGGCGTCATACGATTGAGGCGATGGACCTATCCGCCCCCGAGCTGCGCGTGCTGGGCTGCCTGCTGGAAAAGCAGTGCACGACCCCGGACATCTACCCGCTGAGCCTCAACTCGCTGCGGCTGGCGTGCAACCAGTCCACCAACCGCGATCCGGTCGTCTCCTACGACGACGAGGTGCTGCGCGACGCGCTCCACCGCCTCGAGCGCCGCGGCTACACCCGCCTGGCGAGCGGGCCGGGCAGCCGCGCGCCGAAGTACCGCCATCTGCTCGCGGAAGCGCTCCCGATGGGGGATGAGGAGCAGGCGGTCATGACGGTGCTGATGCTGCGTGGCCCGCAGACCCCGGGGGAGCTCAAGCAGCGCACCGAGCGGATGCACCCGTTCGCCGATCTCGGCGGGGTGTTCGCGACGCTGGAGCGCCTGATCGCGCGCGAGCTGGTGGCGCGCCTGGAGCGCCGCCCAGGGCAGAAGGAGGAGCGCTATGAACAGCTGCTCGGGGAGGATGTCGAAGTCGAGGATCTGTCTCCTCCTATCCGTGCTCCCGTGGTCCCGGCAGTAGACGACCTGGCGGAACGGGTCGCCCGCCTCGAGCGCGAAGTCGCCGACCTGCGAGCAGGCCAGCGAGCGACGACATGACCAACGTTCTGCCGCTACTCGCGACCGCAAGCTCCACCGCGGACACCGCCACCGGCGTCGGCATCCCGCTGGCGCTCGCGGCGGGGCTGGTGTCGTTCCTCTCCCCGTGCGTGCTGCCGCTGGTGCCGGGCTACCTCTCGACGGTGATCGGGGTGACCCCCGCCGACATCCAGGGGGTGGGGGCGCGGCGGGTGCTGGGCCCGAGCCTGCTGTTCATCGCGAGCTTCTCGCTGATCTTCATCCTCCTGGGCCTCACGGCGACGCAGCTGGGGTCGCTGCTGGTGGATCACATCGAAACGCTGCGGATGGTGGGGGGCGCGCTGATCGTCGCGATGGGGGTGATCTTCCTCGCGACCCCGTTCGTGGATGCGCTCAACTTCCAGTGGCACTCCGAGTCCCTGCAGCGCGTGGCCGGCCGCGGGGGACCGGTGGTGGCGGGGGCGGCGTTCGCAATCGCGTGGACCCCGTGCACGAGCATCACGCTCGGCGCGATCCTCACCCAGGCGGCGGTCTCGAGCTCGGCGGCGCACGGGGCGCTGCTGCTGGCGTTCTACTCGGCGGGCCTCGCGATCCCGTTCCTGCTGATCGCGCTCGCGTTCGAGCGGATGACCGACGCGCTGACTGTGGTCAAGCGCCACTTCTCGGTGATCGTGGCGATCGGCGGGCTGGTGATGATCGTGCTGGGCCTCCTGATCCTCACGGGGGAGTTCACGGTGCTCAACGCGAAGGCAAACAGCCTGCTTCAGGGCACGGGGCTGGACGTGTCGAGCATCTGACCTGACGGCCGATAACCGGCGCGGGCTCTGCGTCCTCCCTCACTCGTGTGCTAAAGCACACTTCGCTCGGTGCGTCCTTGATCCGCTTGGTTCTCGACCGTCAGGAGGCGTTCTCGATAGCGTCGTTCCCACGCCTCCTGGTTGCGCTTGGCGTCGAGCACGAAGGGGGAGTAGCCGATCGCTTTGACGATTCCCTCGTTGAGCGCCGAGTCGGGGAAGGGGAGGGGGCGCATGACGTCGACGAACAGCACGACGCGGGTCTCCTCGGTGTCGTTCCAGACCTCGTGGTTGAAGGTGTCGTCGAAGACGATGCTCTGCCCGGCCTCCCAGTGGCGGATGTCATCGCCGACGCGAATGCGGCAGGCCTCGGCGTCGCGGGGCACGATCAGCCCGAGGTGGTAGCGCAGCACGCCCTTGTAGGGGCCGCGGTGGTCGAGGATGTGCTTGCGGGGGGAGAGGATCGAGATCATCGCGGTCTTCATGCCGGGGATTTCGCGCATCAGCGCCGCGGTGCGCGGGCACATCTCCACACCGAGCTTCGCCTCGAACCCGTACCCGTAGAGGAAGAACGTCTTCCAGCGGTCGTCGTCGGTGATCTCGATCTGGTCCTTGGAGATGTCCTGGAAGTTCGCGAGCGCCTCGCGATCGTCGAGCAGCGCTGCCGCCTCGTCGCGGATCACCTCCCAGTTCGCCTCGATGTGGGCTACCCATGGGAAGCGCTCGAGCGGGAAGAACGTGGCGTCGCCCACGATCGAGCGCTTGCCGATGAAGCGCTCGATCGGGGCGAGAATCCGTTCCCCGCCCGCGATCGTCAACTCCACGGTGCGTTCCCATAGGGACTTCTGCGAGCTGGCTGTCATCTGCCGCTATGCCTCCTCTGAGTCGCCTTCCATGCGAGGCATCCAGGGTAGCGAGCAGCTGCGACGGTACGCTCAGATGGACTTACGCGGCCTCTCGCAAAGCTGCCAGCTCTGGCGACTCGGCAAGCTTCTTCAGCGCGCGCTGCTCGAGCTGGGAGGCGCGCTCTGCCGAGAACCCGAGCCGCTTGCCGATCGCGGTCAGCGTCTGGGGCTCCTCGCGGCCGGTGCCGAAGCGCAGGGTGAGCACTGTCCGCTCGGTGTCGGGCAGCTGGGCGATGGCCTCGTGCACCAGACGCTCGCGCTCGTTCTCGTAGGCGATTTCCTCGGGGGGCTCCTGGTCGGAAGGCAGCAGATCGCCGAGCGCGGTGTCCCCGTCTTCGCCGACCTGCTGGTCGAGGCTCACGAGCGCGGCGCGCTGGTGGCGCACTTCTTCGACCTGCTCGAGCTCGAGGCCGGTCTCCAGCGCGATCTCCTCGGCGGTGGGCTCGCGCCCGAGACGCACGGAGAGCTCGCGCTCCACGCGCCCCACCTTGCGGGTGCGCTGGGCGACGTGCACGGGCAGGCGGATCGTGCGCCCCGAGTTCTCGAGGCCCCGCTGGATCGCCTGGCGGATCCACAGGGTGGCGTAGGTGGAGAAGCGGAAGCCCTTGCGCCAGTCGAACTTCTCGCTGGCGCGGATCAGCCCGAGCATCCCCTCCTGGACGAGGTCCGCGAGGGGGAGGCCCTGGTTCTGGTAGCGCCGCGCGTTGGAGGCGACGAGGCGGAGGTTGGAGTTGATCATCAGTTCCTTGGCGTGCAGGTCCCCGCGCTCGATCCGCTGGGCCAGTTCGATCTCCTGGTCGGGCGTGAGCAGGGGGTAGCGGCGCGAGTGCGCGAGCAACTGGTCGACGGACTCGGGGATGAAGCTTTCCGGCTCCGGAGCCGCCACCGGACGGGCCCGGCGGACGTTCGCGGCGGGCACGGGGCGCTCCTCGACGTAGGGGACGTCGAGCGCGGCCGCGATGGGGGAGTTCAGGGCAGTGGACACGGGATCCGCCGTCTTGGCGGTCTCCAGGGTGTCGAGTGTGGTTATGTGGCGTGAGTTGGTGTCTGACATGGGGCTTGGTCCTTCTGAGGCCGGCTCGCCGGCCTCGATTGAAAGCGGGGTCCAGGCTCACAGGCCTACGGCTGGCTGCGCCACCCCTCTATTTTTTGAAAGCAAAGATCCCGGCTCGCGGGC
Organism: uncultured Solirubrobacterales bacterium; assembly: GCA_963747875.1. GTDB lineage: Bacteria > Actinomycetota > Thermoleophilia > Solirubrobacterales > Solirubrobacteraceae > Palsa-744. The sequence goes on along the minus strand of CAVVGU010000001.1, from coordinate 728,986 downwards.
CTCGTATCCGATGCTTGGAGTCGGAATTATAGGGCACAGTAGTTGCGTTGTCAATTATTCTCGTAGGAGCGGCGGAAAGGGCGCGGTCGTCCAAGCTGTATACGCAGCACGCCCCTTTTGAGACCATTGAGAGCCCCAGAAGTTGCTCTACCCGGAAAGATCGCTCTACTACCTCCGGATGGCCCACCGCAGAGGCGCTCACCTCTTATTCGCGCGCCGGATCGAGAAACCTTCGACCCAGTTGTTCCGCTCATCGGGCGTGGCCGGCGATCCCACGAGCCGCAGGGGGCTGCGCTGGCCGGGCGTACGCCTACGAGTGTCCCTCGACGCCTCTTCCGGCGCCGGTCTTCGTCGTCAGAACGGCGCCGCGGCCGCTGGCGAACGTGCGGCGCACGAGTCCCGGTGCCAGCAGGCGCGCGGCGGCGGCGAGGAAGTAGCCGCGCGGCACGTAGCGCTCGGGGCGCCGGCGCAGGCCCGCGTCCACGATCGCCTCGGCGGCGTGCTCTGGGGTGGAGACCACCCACGCGGTCAACGGGCGCGCGAGCAGCTCGCGGGCGGGGAAGCCCTCGGTCGCGATGAAGCCGGGGAGCACGAGGCCCACGTGCACGCCGTTGGCGAGCTCCTCGGCGTAGAGCGAGTCGCTCCACCCGGTCAGCGCGAACTTGCTCGCCGAGTACGCGCCCGCACCCGGGCGGGCCACGCGCGCAGCGGTGCTCGACACGTTGACGATCGCGCTCGGCACGCAGGTCCGCAGCAGCGGCAGAAGCGCCTCGGTGAGGCGCACGGGGGCGTCGAAGTTGAGCGCCATCGTGCGCTGCACGTTGGCGTAGCCGCCGTCCGCGAACGTGGCCCGCCACGAGGCCCCGGCGTTGTTGACGAGCAGTGTGAGGCGCCCGTGGCGCTCGCGCACGTGGGCGAGGACGCGCGCGGGCGCGTCCTCATCGGTGAGATCGAGCGCGAGGTAGGAGCAGGGCACAGGCAGCGACTCGGCCAGCGCGCGCAGGCGCTCCTCGCGGCGGGCGATGAGCACGAGTTGCGCCCCGGGCTCTCGCGCGAGGCGCCTTGCGGTCGCCTCGCCGATCCCGCTGGAGGCGCCGGTGATCACCGCGACGAGGGGCCCGCTCATGGGCGCGACCTTACAGCACCGCCCTGCCGGGTCCGCGGGGAGGTTGGGGTGGGGAGGAGGGGAGGGCGATCGCGGCCGGGGACGGCGGTTTGGCTCAGGCCTTGGGTTTGGCTCGGGCCTCGGGCGCCTGCTCGGGGTCGCGGCGGAGGTTGCCGATCAGGAGGCCGATAACGGTCACGAGGTAGATCTGCCCGATGAGCATCTCGAGCACGGAGAGGGCGCGGCCGAGGTTCAGCGTGGGGGTGAGGTCGCCGTAGCCGGTGGTGGTGAGGGTGGTGAAGCTGAAGTAGATCTGCTGGCTCTGGGTAACGGCGGCGTTGGAGACCTGCTCGAAGTAGGGGTGGGGGCCGACGCCGACGATGACGCGCACGACGAGCGCGAACAGCAGCCCGATCAGCAGGTAGCTGGTGAGCGCCCCGGCGACCGCCTGCAGGGTGACGCCGCGGGTGCGGACCAGCTGTACGACCCCACGCGTGAGGATCACGAGCACCGCGAGCACCGCCGCGGCGGCCCCCGCGGCCCCGACCCAGCGCGGCACCACGGAGAACCCAACCAGCGCCGCGAGGGCGAGCAGTGCGGTGACGGTGAGCGTCGCCGCGAGGCCCCGCCTGGCCGGCGCATCGCGCGAGGTGAGGATGATCGCGAACAGCATCGCCCCCTGGAGCAGCACGGAGATCGCGCGGCCCACCGGGGTGTCGGGTGCGATCACCGAGAAGAGCACCGCGAGGATCGTGAGGGTGAGCACCATCCCATAGCGGTGCTGCACGGATCTCCGGCTGACGAGGGGTGGGGCGGGGTCGGGGGGCACTGCGAGAAGGATTGCGCGGGGAGCGGCGGAGGCCCCGGTTTGGCTTCGAGCCGAACCAGTCGCCGGCTCGATCTATCTCCCTCTACCTGCGTCGTCCGCGGGTCGCCTTGCGGCCGCGCTTGGCGCCCTTGGATCCGGCCTTGACCTTCTTGCGCTTGTGTTTTGCCGGCTTGTGCTTGGGTTTCGGTTTCGGTTTGGCCGGCTTGGTGGAGGGGAGGTAGATCGTCCCCGCCACCGGGGCTTCCTTGATCACCGACGATGGGTATTCCCCGGTCGTGAAGGTCGCGTCGGCGCCGTAGCTCGTGCCGCCGCCGTTGCTGGCCACGAGCCGGTAGTGGTAGGTGGTGCCAGGGAGGAGGTTTTCAACGGTGATCGAGACGCGCTGCCCGCCGTTGAGCGCCCCGAGGTTCACGGGGACCGTGGGCCACGAGGCGCCATAGGCTGCGCTGGTGCCGTATTCGAAGGCGTACGTGGTATCCCAGCCCTCGGGGTCGATTGTGCCGGTCAGCGTGGCCGCGCCGACCGTGATGCCACCGGCTCCGCCGGTCGCCACGGCGGGCGCGGGGACGGGGGGCGTGGTGAAGGTCTCGTCGGGGCCTGTATAAGTGCCCGCGGGGCTGCTGGCTACGACCGCGTAGTGGTACGTGGTCCCAGCCTGTAGGCCGGTTATGGCCTGGGAGACCTGGTTTTCGCCGCGGGCGACGGGCAGGCTTGTGTCCGGGTCGGGCGCGAGTGATCCGTAGGCGCTGGTGGCTCCGTACACGAAGTGGTAGGTCGTCGGTATTTCGCCGGGTTCGATCCCCGCGTGCACGGTGGCAGCGAACTGCGAGACGTTCGAGACCGACTCGCCTCCGATGGCCGGGGCCGTGACGAGTCGCTGGTCGGGACTAGGAGGAACTTCGCCGAGAACGTCGGTCACTGCTACGCGGTAGCAGTATTCTGAGCCCGCCAGTAAGCCTTCCAGGTTTGCGGTCACGGGGACAGGACTCTTGCCTTCACCGGCATCGTTTGGCGCTCCCGGGATCTGAAAACCGAAAGACTGGCAGGATCCGGGCCCGTATTCAAACCGCGCATTCGATGCGTCGGTGCCTTCGGGGTTTACGGTCCCGCTGAGCGTTGCACCAGTTGGCTCGATGTTTGACGGCAGATTTACGGTAAGTGTTGGCAGTCGCACTGGCGGACCAAACACATCTACCGCATCGCGAGACGTCGCAAGGCCGTCTAGAATATACTCCTGATTATTTGTCTGATTGATTGCGATACCCGACAAACCTTCTGTACTTAGCTTTCGTTCACCAAACGGTTCCGGTTCGCCAAGTGGCCCGATAGTGCCGATGATCTGTCCTTCGTAGGTTTCTTCAAGGACATGCACCGGATTCAACACGTCAACCACACCCTGTTCCTCATCAGCTATAAAGACGTATCCGGTGCTGTCATCCACTGCAATGGATAGCCCAGGAAGTCCCCGGGGGCGAAATGAACCGGCCGGCGTATTTCTACCAGACCAGGTTGCCTCATATTTACCGCCGGTACTAAACACGTAAACGACTGGTTCACCATCGTTATTCCCGGCGATAAATAGGTTGCTAGTAGTATCGGCAACTGTGACTCTTTCACCAAACCGCGCAAATCCAGACTGTAAGGGTTCGGGTGGCAATCCGTTTTCAGTGATGGAGAACTGGTATTCGCCGGCCGAGTCGAACTCATCTACAACGGATGGTTCGACTGACTGGCCACCAACGACTTCAGGTTTTTCATGATCAATAATATATACATCTCCGGTAGACTGATCAACAGTTAAACCCGCCAGTTTCGAATAAGGCGTAAGGGGAATCCCCGTAAGCTGTCGGGGGTGGTCTCCTTCTTTGATTTCCTCTTTACCGTTATCGTTGGTTTCTTCGATGTCAAGGACATCAACAATTCGGTGTTCCTGATCATCTACATATACGTTTCCTGTCGTGTTGTTGACGGCAACAGCAATGGCATGAGTTCCGAAATTCTTTGCTACTGTATTTTCGCCCGTCAATGTTCCTAAGTATCCGCCGGTTGGACTGAGGACTTCAATTTCTTTAGCTTCGGTACCTTTTCGACCGCTGGCGGTTGTGACAAGTACATCCCCGTTTTTCCCATCGACAGCTATAGAAAATACACCGTGCCCCCCAAAGTATGTGCCATTATCATTGAGCTGAGTTTCGAATTTAAATCCGAGACTTGCAATCGCAGGAGGAGTCCTAGAAACTAGCGTACCGATTATGGTCGCACTGGCAGCGAGGCCAATAAGAAGAAAACGACGAATACGCACTTACTTCCCCTTCGTGGCTAAATAATCCGAGCTGTGTGATCTGTCGGCTGTCCGCCTGTCGCGCCTCCTAGCGTGTGGGGCGCGTTTGCTAGTCTTGTGAATGTTGGTGTGACTACGGTCAATATGAGCGATGGCTTTGGTGGTAGTTGCCGGCTTGGCCACAATGAGGACAGTCGGCACGAGGGACGAAACGGGAAGGGATGCAAGAAATGCAGTAGAATAGGGAGGTGTGGTAAACGTTTCGTCAGCACCATAGGTACTTCCGTAAATGTTGGTCGCTTGGATCCGGTAGTGGTAGGTGGTGTTTGCTTGGAGGTCTTGGATAGTTACTGTGGGGCTCTGCTGGCCGGTAGATGCGTCGGCACTGCCAAAGATTCGTGTGCCATAGCTCGTGTCTTGGCCAACATCGAATTCGTACATGGTCTGTACACCTTGGGCGTTGAGCGTGCCGGTGAGCGTCGCGTAGTTCTGCGAAATGTTTGTGGCAGGTTGGGTGCTTACTTCGATCGGGGGCAATAGCGGAAGCGTTGTAAATGTCTGATCTTCACTTTCGACATCACCTTCGGCATCTTCGACCACGATTTTGAAGTGGTAGATAGCCATTGGTTGTAGCCCTGTTACTTTCTGGCCGACGACAAGTTCACCTGTACCGGGGCCGACATCGGCGTTTGGAACTGGAATGCTCGTCCCGTCTGCAGGGGTCAGACCGTATTCGAAGTGATAGTGGGTATCTTGCCCCCGGGGGTTGATTGTGGCGTTAAGGATAGCGGATGTCTGCGTAACAGCCGAGGCAGATGACTCGTTAACACTTGGTATCCTCGGGGCGGCTAGAGCGTACGGAGTGGGTGCCCAAATGAGGACAGCGATATCGCATGTAAAGACCGCGAGTAACGCCGGGAGGGCTCTCCCGGTAGCTTTCATCGATTGCTCCCTGCATCAAAAGTAGCGGTGGCTTTCATGATTTTTCTTGTCGTCCGAGTCTTTTTGGCGGCCTTGACCTTGGCACAGCCGGTGATGGTAAGCGGGGTAATCTCGTTGAGTCGTTCTCCGTCCTGAGCGACGAACTGGGTTGGAAGATCTAGCTTTTTGGCTTGGCAAAGGTGGACGTTTGCCGTCAATGCTGAATGCAATCCCTCGGGTAAATAGAGTTCGAACGTGCTAAAGGGAACATCAGGTATATCGGAAAATGTCGAGCTAGTACCCCCGAGCTTGCTGATGAATGTTTCGCCGCGCAAATCGACGCGTACTCCGTAACCCTGCAAAACTATGACCAGTTCGGGGAATTTCGCACTGCCGTTTGAAACAAAGTACGCAGGGCCCGTTAGAGGTACGGGTAGCACCGGCGTCGTTACCCTTGCGGCTCCTACCAATGAGCTCCCGGAGCACTCTGCGGGATTGACTTCGAAGATCTTGGCGAGACAGGCCTTCTGCAATGTGGTCAGTCGAGCCGGTAGCTGCTTGGGAAGGCTGACCTTGACTTGCGCGATGTTCGATTCCGGGCCACTCGGAATAGTGACCTTCGCATCGAGACTCGCACCGTCCGCCCTGGACGTCTTTCCTGAGGTCGAAACCTTAAACTTCGGGTCGAAGTGCAGTCCCCCACAGTCTGAGACGGCGAAGGGGATCGAATTGTGTGCTTGGGCGCCCTTCGCACCGGTTATCGTGATAGCAATAGCCTGCTGTGAGCAGTTGGTCGGGTTGAAAATAAAATCCGAGCGGTCGATGGTAACGCTAGCGAGACGCAACCTTAGGGGGATGCCATCGAGTATCTGTGGTAGCGGGTTGGTCGTGACCGTGAGCGCCGCGGTGTGTGGGTCGATGTTAACCTGAGCACGGACTACGACGTTACCAAGATTAAACGGGCCCGCGATGGTCGGCACTACGACACTTAGTCCGAACGGAGCGTTCTTGTATGGGCCGGTGAGATAGACCACACCTTCCTCGTAGAATGGATGTTCCCCGGGACCGGCGGCCACAGTCACTCGTCCAATCCGCGACGCGCTGGAGCATGTCCCGAGATCAGCCTGAGGCTCCTCGCAGAGGGAAACGCCTACGAGAGACCCGAGCAGGCCAGGTGGTGTAGCAACTTGGATGCTAGCGACATCCTGTTCGCGGTCTTCGCGTTTGAATGTTACGATGAGTGGACTGAACTGACCCGCGCTCGGGTTCGATGTGCCTGCTTCCACAGAAGGGCTAAAGGGGAAGCTTCCAGGACAAGTCTGACCTTGTCCGTCCCACGACACATCGAATTCTGAGGAAGGTGTCCCATCGGGCGTGATCGGCGTGCTCCAAGGCGTCAGATCGCTGGTCGTAAGTGACGGTCCACATTCCTGTGGGGAAGCAAGGTCTGCGCGTGGGCCCCCTTTTAGCTGCAGTTCGATGTGATCAACCGGCTCTGGTGGTAGATCGGAGAATGTGGTGGTAAGCTGCCCTGTGTCTGGATTTGCGTAACTCATGCCCTCCTTCTTGATCACGACGCCTGCGCCCGCGACTTCCAAGAATAACCGAAACATACGTCCGTCTGAGGCGTCTGCGTCGGAGCAGGGGTCGCATTCAGGGATACCAAGGAATACCTTACCCTTCAAAGGTTCGCCCAACAAGGGCGTCGTGACAATCGCGCTCCCAAGCACAGACGCAGACGGGCACGTCCCTGGTTCAGGTGAAGAGACTTCAAACTGCGCGTCACTACATCCCTCCAGCCCGTTCGCCGCTGATGGCGAAATCGACATACCCGGAGGTAGAGTAATCGTCGCGCCCTTCAGTGCAGGGGTGTCAAGATCGGGCACCAGCGGTGGGGCCTGTGGGAGGCTTAAGTTGACAGCTACGCCTGTTGGTTGATCTGCCTGTGAGGTTTCAGGTGTGATTTCTAGCGCAGGACTGAACTGGAGCAATTCACAGCCCGACAGTTGCGGATATACCGTCGTCCTTGCCGTAGCCCACCCTCCGCCAGTGAGATTAGGAGCACCGTCTGATAATTGCGCTCCGGGGTGCTGCCAAGAGTCAACACTGATCGAAGCGCTCTGTGGTTCGTCGGTACAACCTGTGGGATTCTCAAGAAAAGCGGTGCCTATGCCGGTTGAACTTGAACCAGAATTATGGTTTTCATAGTCCGCATCAGTCGAGGGGGTGCCAAAGAACATGACTGCAGAGGCCGTAACTTTACCCGCCGCAGGAATGTCTGGTACGGTTACGCGTACTCCATAGTTCGTTTCGGGGTTTACTGTCGCATATAGTGAAACGGGAAGGCCGCGGTTTGAGCTTCCCCCAAATGTGAACTCAAACTGGGCAGGGTATCCCTTATCAGGTATCACATTATAGATTGGCACGACTTCAGCAAATTTAACATGGCTAGGGCTTGTAAGCCCACTAGTGAGGAGCCTGGAGAACCCTATCTGGGACTGCGTCGAGCATTCGCCATTCGGGACCCGATACTGCGGACACCTTTCGATGGCCTGAGGGTCGCCGAGAAATCCCGCCGGAAGGTCGACTATAAATTCCTTTGCCGCGCCTTCAGTGCCTGCTATTCCCCCAGCAGTCGGGTAGCTGCCGTTAGCTGTGTCGGTTAGACTGTTTAACGAGAAAGATGTTGTCTGCTCATAGGGATGATCACCTGCCTGAGTGTCTGTGGACCCATCGACACCTGTGACGTGGAAGCTGAAGCTTTCCAGCCCGAAGGGCTCTGTGGCCGATTCTGTGGTAGACCCGAGCCTTACGGGTGCACTTGTGACCGCGCTTGGCACGCCGTTGCCTTCTACCCTCGCGGTATTCGTCGCTATTCCTCTCGCGCCGGTGGTGACTATCACCGCAATACGCATGGACAGGTCTTCGCCCGGGAGCAAAACGCCAGCAAATGTGCACGATACTGCCACACTAGGGGATGTACACGACAATGGCACCCTAGATGACTGCACTACTCCTTCGACGTGTGTTGCATTCAAAGCTGCCGGTAAAGTATCCACAATTTTAATTGAGCCGCCGCCGGTGGCGAGGCTTCCAGAGTTTGTTACCGTTAGGAGTATAACATCGGGAGTCGTACTTCCATCGTGTTCAGCAGAAAAAACTGTAGGCGCGCTGTTCGATTCAACTGTAAAAGCTGGAGCGGCCGGAGCGGCTATCACAACCTGCGCGCCTAGCATAAGAACCGTCAGAGAGCAAGATGCGACCAACAGGATGAATCGCTTAAAGAATGTCCTATGATTTCGCATCGTACTTCCCTGCAGTAGATGTCTTCATCTCATGTTTGATTACTAGCTTGTACCTTCTGCGAGCGTTTTTTTCGCATCCGGCTCGCTTGCTGGGCGGCCTCTTCCTACATGCGGCTAGTGCATTTGAAAAATCTCGTGTTCGTGTCTTAGGTTTATTTTTTATCGTTGCTTTAACGGTTGGGGCTGATGGAAGGACTGGGGGAGACGTGCTACCCACCTGGAACTCGCTGCCTGGCGCGAGTAATGTTGGCACATTGGTTGACAACATTTCGCATTCGTCATTAAAACACGTTGAGGGTGGGGTAGGAGGGCTATACCCTCCATCTACACGTGCATCGTATATGTCGACCTCTTCGTTAGTATCCTGCGGTACAAGCTGGTCGAGTGTAGTGAAAATGATGTCATTCCCAGATCCATCTGTGCCAAGCAATTCGACGGTACCCTCACCACCTGTTGTATGTACATCTTTGCCGTCAGAAATGAGATATACTCCACCATCCGCAATATTCCCGTTTATAGAATGGTACTCATAAATGTTTTCCGCATATATGGGACCTTCAAATGATTTCGAGACCTGATCCTGGTTGACTGCTTGCGGCGTGAGGCCGTTACCGCTCTGAAAGAATACATAGGATCCATCCGTAGATACCGACAAATGACTCCAATATGTAGACGGGTTGGAGGTGGGATGTCCTTCGTCTGCGGAAGACGTGTATGTGGGAGAAACGATTGTCGCATTCATCGTCGTCGTATTACCGTTATCATTAAACCCGTTCTGTCCGGTTGATACACGTACCAATTGTTCCGTTATGGCATCATACTCAAAGACCTGGCGCGCACTGCTCGTATCATCTGAGGTTAGGTCGCCGTAGCTCGTAAAGACAAGAAAGTGGCCGTCGGGCGTGACATCTGGAATCCGCTGGTTGAATGTCGCCCACATTGGCGCATCATTTCCATTTGCGGGCGTCAGTAGCGGGCATCGTCCATCGCTTGTATTCCCCGAAGAAGCTGGACCCGAGCATAGATCAGCGATAAAAGCCGTTCTAAAGCCGCCTTCGTTGGATGGCTCGAACACATACAGGTTATCCGCACCAGGGCGCGCATAGGTACCGTCGGCATTTTCATTTTCCGCCAGGATGCCGCTCGCGATAAAATATACATAGGCGCCGTCCTGCGAGACCGCGACGACGTGACCCTGTACATTGGCCTGAGTGCTATGTGATACAAGCCCTTCGCGTTCGTCGTTACCTTCTGATACGCGAATGATCCTTTTTAGTCTGATTTCTTCGTGAGAGGCTTCGCAATCGGTCACCAGCTCTTGCTGGCATCCGAGTTCAGCCTCATATAGATTCTTGCTCTTGTCCTTGCCGAGCAATGGCTGCGTGGTTGAAAAGAATACCTTCGAGCCATCTTCAGAAGCACCTTCGAAGTGGGCGTCAGCCAGTTCGCCTGCGTCAGTACATTCTGGGCAGTCCTCTCTAGTAGGCTCCGAAATAGCAATCGTATGAGCCCCGGGTTCACCGTTATCGACTCGAGCGTAGAGCTCAGCGACCTGCGGCCCGTGTCCCGTGCATCCGCTTCCCGTTGGATACGCAGTAAAGAATACTATCGTACCGTCTGCGGACACAGCGTTATGCCCGGAATCCATTGACGAATTGTTACCTGGGGTCCCCCCTCCGAGAACCGTACCACAATCGCTGATCTGTTCGCCTTGTCCGTCGGCTTCATTCACCCCAACGAGTTGCGGTTCCTTGTTGCCAGCGCCAGAATACTCATATAGACTTTCACGGTGTATCTGTGTTGCGTCAAATGGCCAATGCGATTCTGTAAGCGTGAAAAATAGATGTGAACCATCACCAGAGCCGCCAACCATCCTAAGTTCTACCTGCGCAGCCTCTTCTTCTGCCGACAGCCCCGAAGGCGCTGACGGCGGTACTACAGGACCGACATCCGTCACGGACCCGTTTTGTGCCTCGGAGTAAAGATCGATTTCGTTGGTCGGCTTGACCGCTTCACGCTCAAACCAAAACGACGTTGAGAGATCTAATGTATAAAATGCGATAGATGAAGTTGCAGGAGGGGAGCCTAGGGCATATCTGGAGGCCGGTAGTGCGAGCGGTGTAGGTGTCCACCCTAAACCATTCCTTGATAGCCTGTAAACACCGCCTTCGAAACCTTCGTCACTTTCGATATTTGCAAACCCTGTACGTCCGACCACAAGCATAGAAGATCCGTCTGGCGCAAACGCGTGCCGTTCGAGCGATACCCCATTCGTATAGTTTGGGCTTACCAACTCGTAGGCTCGGCAATCCGGGAGGCCAGCAGAAAGGCCGGTTCGTAATGCAGAATTAGAGCAAGTGTCACCGACGGCCTCAAGAGGGGAAAAAATAAGCGCTAGGGAAGTAATAGCCGCTAATCCCACGCTGTGCATTGTCAATTTTCTTACACGCAAACGACAGGAAGGACCAACTCCGTTCATTATAAAGTGATGTCTACAGAAACTTCCGTCTAGCATTATTTGTTCCCGCCCAATTTCCCTTCTGCTGGGGTTTGATTTTAAATATAGCGATTGAATAGTCTACTATTGAATCATTATATACACCCCGGCGCGATTGTAAATAAGTGTTTCTGACCACGGCAGGTGTCCGAAATATGCCAAGCCGGCTGTGTGATGAGCGCGAAGAGGAGTGCGAGAAGCGGATCGTCCAGGAAGGTATTCGCTTCGGCGCTGGTCGGAAACCGACCCTACCTGGATGTAGCGCAAAGTTTCAGGGGTTGTTCGGTAGGTGTTGAGCTGGCTTCGCGTTTCGCGTCGTAGGTATTCCGCATCATCGCTTAATCAGCTCATCCCGAGGCATCAGGCCGAGGACTTTGGCTGTGGCACCAGAGCTTGAGGCGCTGTTGTAAATGCTGCGATGAGGTACAGTAACGCCCATGCAGCGAATGGGTGGGGCTCTGGGATTGACCTAGTGAGAAAGACCGGCATGAGCATTATTTGTAGGTACCCGCACCTGAAGTAACGAGGAGGAGCAGACTGGCTCGGCCGCACCGGTCGAGCGCGACCGAACCAGCTCTAATGTCGATTCAGTGTTAAGGAGCTAGAGTGAAGCGGTTATTTGGTTCCCCATTCTTTTCCTGCCCATACGCCGGTCAGCGATGCTTCTATTTCCGCTTCGAATGTAGCGCATTCTTTTTCCTGGAGTTTACCTTCGATGGAGTCATATATTTCATTTGTAGCGATTTCTTCTAGTTTCCAATTCTTGAAATGCAGAGGACATCCTTTTTCGGCTGGGAACTTGAATACCTGCGTCACTCGCTCGGTTTCGGCAGTTCCTGCTCCTCCTGGTACGATTTTTGCGACTACGCCGCCTTCACCTTCTTTTGCTTCGCCGGGCTGGATGACTTTAATTGTTTTGTTGACTACTTCATCTCTTTCGGGGCATCCACCAGCGGTTTTTTTGATGTGGATTACTGCGGCAACGCCTTTTGCTTCCACGCCTGGTAGGAAATCGTCCAGAACTTCGGATTCTGTTTTATTTTCGACTAGAACACTTCTTCCTTCGCCGGTGTTTGGGGTCCTTATTTCTTTTTTACTTGGTTCTTCGAGTTTACATGTGCTGCCTTCTAGTTCGCATTCTTCAAAAATGACTGTTCCTTTATCTCTTCCAGTTCTTTTTCCGCTCCCGCTAGGTTCTTCTTCGTTGACTAGAATATCGTTTGCGACTGTGAGTTTTTTACATACCACCTTTATTTTCGCGCCTAAAAGTTCGCTATTTAGGATTGCTGTTGTGCCCGCCTTGAGTTTGGCGGTAATACCGACTGTTTCGTTGGTTTTGAATTCATGTTGAGTGCCGGCTGGTTCCTCGTATGTCCAGACACGATGAGCTGAGGCGGTCGCTGCGGTGATTGCTATGCTCAGTATGGCAGCAAAGCAAAGCCCCAACACTTTAGTATACTTCATTATGTTTCCTTTTTTTGAGGGTTAGTCACGGATCCTGGGATGGTCGTCTTCAACGCAAGCATCTCCAGTTACCGTATTATCTTTTGTAGCATGATTGAAACCATCATTGGGCAAACTAACCCAAACGGTGGCCAACCTCTATGCATAATACACCATCAGTTTGAGATTGTAAATGGGTGTTTCTGACCGCAGTGATGCAATCCGACCTAAGTTATTGCGGGATAGGGCCTTGTGTTGAGAGAACGACCTAAAAGCGCGCGTAGATGATCGTCGTGGCGCTCTTCGTCTAGCGGTATATATAGGCATCCCGCGTAGGACCTAGATCGCTTCGACCTGGTTGGATGTTTCCGACTTGAAATTTGATTAGGTCCGCAGGACAGGAATGCAGAGCTAGATTGGCGTAAGAAGCTAGATCGGAATACTTCTCGGCCTCGATAGGGTTGGACCGACAGCTACTATTCTTTTTCGGTAACCACCCACGTGCCATACGATAGCATTTCTCCAGCGGTTTTGCTTTCGAATCTTATGAGGGCGCCGTCTGGGCCTGCCTTTTCTTCGAGTCCGCCGAATATTTCTCGGCCGTCACGCAGTAGTGGTTTGATGGCGTTGAAGCTCAGGGTCTCAAAGACGCACAGATTACCTGGTTCGGCGATAGGGGCTTCAGCACTTCCTTTGCACCCTGAGGGGAGGGTTGCACCGGTTTCGATCAAATGAGCCGCGGGGCTCTGTGTCAGGGGTATCAAAAAGGATATGCCACCAGTCCATCGTTCTTCTTCTGCTGTTGTGGCGCTACTACTGAGGACCCACTGGCCTCTCTCGGTCTTGCCTGGTGGCAGGGTGCCGCCGACTGTCCACGGCGATCCGTTGCATGCATATGTGATCGCGCCTTCTGCCGTGAATTCAGAGCCTCCTTCTTTGCAGGTGCCTTTACTTCCCGAGAATTCAGTGCTCGAGACGTTTTCGCCCGGTATCCCCGGTGCGCCTTTTTCGCCCTTCTTTCCTTCGGGCCCGGTTTCGCCTTTAGCGCCTTCTTTGCCCGCTTCACCTTTCCCAGGAGCACCCGCCGCGCCAGGTTCCCCTTTAGCCCCAGGACTCCCCTGAGCCCCAGCCGCCCCCGCTACCCCCGCGGGCCCAGCTTTCCCCTTCAACGCGCTGAGCACCTTCGGACTAATCTGCTTGGTCGAGGTGATTAAATACCGAGAAGCAGCCAGCGCCCCCCCACTCATCGCAAATACCAACGCTAACGTAGCGACCACATTGGCGTACGTAAGCCGTCCCCTTATCCGTGAAAGCATCGAGCATCCTTATCGGGTCAGGCGCACCGCCTGATGGCCGCGCGCGCTCTACATCGATTGATGTAGAGGACGCTCCCGCCGAAGCTCACTGTCGGAAACAGATTCTCCCGGTGCCGGTACGCCCTCTAACTCGCAGCGGCAGCTCGAACCCCCACTCATTCCCTCCGGGGCCAGCCTAAACTGCCCCCCCACTCTAGTCAATGAGAGTAGGCCTGTAAATAGCTGTTTCTGACTGTTTTGCCCCCGGATCGGGCGCTAGCGCGCGCAAACGCGCTAACTCACGAAGCCCACGACCCCCGCCCGTACCGCGCGAGCTCGAGCCGCGCGACGACGCCGCGGTGGACCTCGTCGGGCCCGTCGGCGAGGCGCAGCGCGCGGGCCACCGTCCAGGCGGCGCCGAGGGGAAAGTCGTCGCTGAGCCCCGCGCCGCCGTGCAGCTGGATCGCCATGTCGACGACCCGCTGGGCCATGTTGGGCACGGCCACCTTGATCTGGGAGACCGCCCCGAGCATCTGCTGGGATTTGGTGTCGATCAACCACGCCGCGTGCAGGACGTGTAGGCGGGCCTGGTCGATCGCGATCCGCGCGTCGGCGATCCGTTCGCGGTTGCCCCCGAGGTTGGCGAGCGGCTTGCCGAACGCGACCCGCTCGGTGGCGCGGCGGCACGCGAGCTCGAGCGCGAGCTCGGCGAGGCCGATCAGGCGCATGCAGTGGTGCACGCGGCCCGGGCCGAGGCGGGCCTGGGCGATCGCGAACGCCTGGCCCGGCCCCCCGACGATCGCGCTCGTGGGGAGGCGCACGTCGCTGAAGGAGACCTCGCCGTGGCCCCCGGGGGCGTCGTCGAAGCCCATCGTGGAGAGCATCCGCTCGACCTTCACCCCGGGAGTGTCGAGCGGGACGAGCACCATCGAGTGGCGGTGGTAGCGGTCGGCCTCCGGGTCGGTGAGGCCCATGAAGATCGCGACCTTGCAGTTGGGGTGCCCCACCCCGGTGCTCCACCACTTGCTCCCGTTGAGCACCACTTCATCCCCCTCCACCGTGGCGGTCGCCTGCATGTTCGAGGCATCTGAGGAGGCCACGTCGGGCTCGGTCATGCAGAACGCCGAGCGGATCTCCCCCGCCAGCAGGGGCACGAGCCACTGTGCATGCTGCTCGGGGGAGCCGAAGTGCAGCAGCACCTCCATGTTGCCCGTGTCCGGGGCGTTGCAGTTGCACACCTCGCTGGCGATCAGCGAGCGGCCCATGCGCTCCGCGAGCGGGGCGTACTCGACGTTCGTGAGCCCCGCGCCCTGGGCCTGCCCGCCGACCCCGGGGCTGCCGGGCAGAAACAGGTTCCAGAGGCCTTCCGCGCGCGCCTTCTGCTTGAGCTCCTCGATCACCGGCAGGGCGACCCAGGGGTCCGCGCGCGCAAGGAGCTCACGGTGGTAGGGCTCCTCGCGGGGCGCCACCTCGCTCGCGATGAAGGCCTCCAGGCGCTCCAGCAGCTCGCGGGCGCGGGGGGAGTGCTCGAAGTCCACGCCGCCCCCCTCAGCTCGCCCGTACGTCGAGGACGACCTTGCCGGTGGCGCGCCGCTCGTCGATCTCCGCGAGTGCCTCCGCGGCGCGCGTCAGCGGGAAGCGCGCACCCACGAGCGGGCGCACGGCCCCCGCCTCGATCAGCTGCGCGAGCGCCGCCCCGATCTCGCGGCACAGCTCGGGGCGCGCGAGCGCGTAGGCGCCCCAGCCGCAGCCCACCACATCGATGTTGCCGAGCAGCAGCCGGTTGACCTTCACCTCGGGGATCGCGCCCCCCGTGAAGCCCACCACCACGAGGCGCCCGTCGGGGCGCAGCGCGCGCAGGCTGTCGGTGAAGCGGTCCCCCCCCACGGGGTCGAGCACGATGTCCACGCCGCCCTCGGAGAGCGCCTTCGCTTCGTCCTTCCAGGGCCCGTCGGCGCGCAGCACCTCCGTGGCCCCGGCTGCGCGCGCGATCTGGGCCTTCGCGTCGCTCGAGACCACCGCGAACGTGCGCGCCCCCAGGCCCGCGGCGACCTGCAGCGCGGCGGTGCCCACTCCCCCCGCGGCGCCGTGCACGAGCACGGTCTCGCCCGCCCGCATGCGCCCCCGCCGCACGAGCGCGAGGTGGGCGGTGTGGTAGTTGAGGATCAGCCCCGCCCCCTCGGCGAAGTCGAGCGTGTCGGGGAGCGGGAAGGTGAGGAACGCGGGCGCCACCGCGACCTCGGCGAAGGCGCCGAGCCCGCAGAACGCGGCCACGCGCTCGCCCGCGCTCACGCCAGCGCCCGCGGGGGCGCTGCGCACGACGCCCGCGACCTCGCTGCCGGGGACGAACGGGAGCGGCGGTTTGAGTTGGTACTCGCCGCGGGTCTGCAGCACCTCCGGGAAGGAGACCCCCGCGGCGTGCACGTCGATCAGCACGCCCTCCCCGGGGGTCAGCGGGTGTGAGGGCTGGGGCTCCTCGATGTCAACCAACTTCAGCGCCCCGGTGGGGCCGCTGAGGTCCACGATCTGAATCGCCTGCATCACACTCTCCTGGGCTGCCGCGGGTCGGGGCCACATTGAACACGCTTTGCGCGCCCCCCGCGGCCCCGGTGGCGCCTGTGCCCTTGCCCAACGACCCATCGGGCCGGTACTGTGGGTGGTATGAGAGCCCAGTCTGAGCCCGTCATGCTCGAGCGGCTCGGGATCGAGCTCGACCGCGACGCCGAGGTCCCGCTCGGGGTGCAGCTCGCGTGGGCGCTGCGCGCGCGCATCCACGACGGCAGGCTCGGCTCGGGCGAGCGACTGCCAGCGCTGCGCGACCTCGCGGAGGCGTTGGGCGTGAACGCCAACACGATCCGGGCCGTCTACCAGCGCCTGGAGCACGAGGGGCTGCTGGCGAGCCTGCAGGGCAGCGGCACGTTCGTGACGGCGGGGCCGCGCGAGCGCTCCGCGGCGGGCGCGATCGCCGCCGCCGCGGCACACGAGGCGCGTGAGACCGGCGTGGACCCCCGCGAGGTCGCGGCGGCGCTGTACGTGACGCAGGGAGAGCCGGCGCGGGATGGGGGCTTGAATGGTGAGCGCTCGCAGGCGGGCAGTTTGCGGTCCGCGAACTCCGTGGCGGAACATGACCTGCAGGCCGTACGGTCGCCCGGCCAGGCGGCGCGGCGGCGGCAGCTGCGCAGCCAGATCGCCGCGCTCGAGCAGGCGCTCGCGGAGCTCGAAGTGCGCCACCCGGGGCTCGCCCGCGTGGCCCGCTCCGGTGAGCGTGGCACGGGCGCCGGGCCACGGCTGCTGGACACCGCGGAGCTCGAGCAGGTCCAGACTGAGCTACTGCGCCGAATCGCGACGATCCAGATGGCGATCGATGCCCGTGAGCAGGAGGTGGCGGAGGGGCAGGACGGGGGAGGGTCGCCGGCGACGCGGACCGTCACCGCCGGTGCGCCGGCCAGGCGCGGGTCCGCTGTCAAGGGCAAGGCCCGTCCGCGGCCCACGACACGTCCTGCCACGACGGGCCCCTGAGGGGAAGTCACCGAGGAGCTCGATGCAGTCCTCGAGCGCCCGTGTGTTAGGCGGGTCACGCGATCAAGCGTCGAGCGCACGCGATTCAGCGTGAAGCGGTCGAGATTCAGCGTGGAGGCTGCGATTCAGCGTGGAGCGGCCACTCGATCCGGCTAACGTCCGCCGGTGGGGCAGGGGATCGCGGTGTGTGCGTTCGCGTGGGTGTGGTCTTCGAAGCTGAGGTGGGCGGCGAACTGGAAGCCGCCGTGGGGGCAGGTGCGGGGTAGGACGATGCCTTTGGGGTGGTAGGGCAGGTATTGGCTGTGGGTGTGTTCGTAGTAGGTGAGGCCGAGGGGCCCGAGCGTGGTGGTGAGCTTGACGAGCGCGGCGTTGGGCGCGCCGGGGAGGGTGGGGACGAGGGGGACGGTGGTGGCGAGGTCGCCGCCGAAGGGGCCGTGGGCTGGGAGCACGAGGCCGGGGAAGACGATTTCGGCGGAGACGGGGGTGGAGCCGGCGGCGAAGAACACGAGTCCGAGGCGGCCGTGGCGCAGGGGCGCCATGAAGATCGTTGTGCCGGCGCTCTCGTACAGGAGGAGGGGGCCGAAGGGGACCTCGACGGTGGCGGTGCCGT
Source organism: uncultured Solirubrobacterales bacterium (assembly GCA_963747875.1). GTDB lineage: Bacteria > Actinomycetota > Thermoleophilia > Solirubrobacterales > Solirubrobacteraceae > Palsa-744. The sequence goes on along the minus strand of CAVVGU010000001.1, from coordinate 711,181 downwards.
GGCCCATCTGGGACTGGGAGGGGCAGCCTTCGGGGCCGATCAGCTCGAGTGTTGCGGCGGTGCAGGTTTCAAGGCCCAGGCCGCTGGTGGCGAGCCCGAGGTTGGCGGGGTAGTAGAGGTCGATGCCGGTGAGGGGGGAGGGTGGTTGGCCGTTGTGGGTGGTGACGGTGAACCCGAATTCGATCGTGGTGCCCTGTCCAAGGCGCTCGGGCCGCAGCGCGGCGTCCAGGCGCACCGACTGCGCGGCGCCCGCGGGAGCGGGCGGCGCGAGCGCGAGGGCGAGCAAAAGCAATGAGATCGCGCATACGCCGCGCATTCGCAAACTGCAGCCAATTCCCATCATGTGGGACAAACCATACAGCGCGCAACAGCCACGCACCAGATATGTTTCAGATCGTTGTCTGCGACCGCAGTGTGCTCAGCCGGCGCAGCTGAGCTCGGCGAGGAGCGCCTGTACTGCGCACTCGTCGAGCTGCTCGCCTGCCACCCTGCAAAGCTCGGTGTGCGCCTCGGCGGGGGTGCGGGCGGGGCGGTAGGGGCGCTCGGTGACGATCGCGTCGTAGGTATCGCAGGCGGAGATGATGCGCGCGGCGAGTGGGATCTGCTCGCCGGCGAGGCCGTCGGGGTAGCCGCCGCCGTCCCAGCGCTCGTGGCTGGCGCGCACGGCGGGGGCGAGGTGGGCGAAGGCCTCGATGCGCCCCACCAACTCGCCGCCCACGGCGGCGTGGCTGCGCATCACGGTCCACTCGGCGTCGGTGAGTGGGCCGGGCTTGAGCAGGATCTCGCTCGGGACGGCGATCTTGCCGACGTCGTGAAGCATCGCGGCGTAGCGCACGTCGCGCGCCTGGGCGCGGGTGAGGCCCATTCGCAGCGCGACGCGCTCGGCGAGCGTGGCGACGTCCTGGCCGTGGTTGGCGGTGTAGTCGTCCTTGGCCTCGACGGTGCTGGTGATCGCGGCGAGGGTGGTGGTGAAGGTGCGCTCCATCTCCGCCACGAGGCTCGCGCGGTGCGCCGCCGCGCCGAGGCTGGCAGCGACGGCCTCGACGAGCACGGCGTCGGCCTCGCCGAAGGCGTTGGGCTCGGCGGCCTCGATGTTCAGCACGCCCCACACGGTACCGTCCACGAAGATGGGAGCACTCAGCTCCGAGCGGGGGTCGGTGTTGGGGTCGCGCACGATGTAGTCGGGGTTGGCGCGGGTGTCGCGGACGAGCGCGGTGTTCCCGGAACGCGCGACGCGCCCGTTGACACCCTCGTGCACGGGCTGCTCGACGAGCAGGAACTCGGTCATCACCTCCGCCAGGGGCCCGGCGCCGGCGACGAGCCGCAGCATCCCGTCGCCGTCGAGGCGTTGGATCGCGGCGAGGTAGAAGGCGAAGGTGCAGTGCAGCTCCTCGACCACGAGGCGGGCCATCTCCTCGACCTCGTGCAGCGCGGCGAGACGTGCGGTGAGACTGGCGGCGACACGCAGCTGCGCGCGCAGGTAGGGGAGCTCGGCGGTGACGGCCAGCTCCTGCACCCGCGCGTCGGCGCGGTGGCGGCGCAGCGCCTCGGCGCGCCGTTCGCGCTCGCGCGCGCCGGTGTTCGGCGCGGGCCGGCGCCCCGCGGCCCTGGGAGTGGGCTCGACGGGGGGCTTGCGGGCCGCCTTGGCGGGTGGCTTGAGGGATAGCTCGGGCATCCTCGCAATGACATCGGCTGCGGGGTTCCGACGCTTGAGTGCAGTGAACGCGCTTAAACGATCTGTGGCGTGGGCTGTCCGCGCTCGATCCGGGTGCGCTCGACGGCGGCGACCCGTGCGAAGGCTGACACGCACGATCCGCGCTGCAACGAGCGGGGTGTGAGCGGACGCGTGCGGCGCGCGGCGGCGAGCGTGGCGCTGCAGGCCGCGGCGTGGGCGGGGGTGAAGCGCAGGCCGTAGAGCTCGCGCACGCGCGGGGGCAGCGAGCCGAGCATCACGAGATCGTGGACGCGCTTGGCGGCGCTGCGGCTCGGGGACATGGGGATCTGGAAGGCGGAGGCGTGGCCCATGTAGCGGGCCTCATCGGTGAGGAACAGATCGGGGCCGGCGAGCTGACGTTCGTACCAGGCCCGGAACGCGGAGTGGGTGGGGGGCAGGCTGGCGCGGGGGGTGCGGAAGAGCACGGCGAAGCTGATGTAGTCCTGCCACAGGGCTTCGCGCTCGTCCTCGCTGAGGGGGCGCACGAGGTGCTCGTAGAACCATTCGGCGGAGTCGGCGATCACGGCGACCGTCCAGAGCATCAGCTCGGGATCGAGCGCCGAGTAGGGGGTGCCGGCGGGGTTGTGGGGGCCGGCGTCCTCGGGGAGGGTGCCGAGCACGCGCTCGTGCATGCGGTGCACGGCGGCGAGCACTCTGTCGGCCTGCGCGCGGCTCCCGAAGAAGACGGCCTCGAACATCGTGCCGGTGTGGGCGAGCCGCCGAAAGGGGGTGAGCTTGTTGCGGGTGTGTTCGCTGGTCCCGACGTAGTTGAGCGGCTTGATCGCGCCGATGCAGAGGGCCCGCTGCCCGTACATCAAGCCGACCGCCCGCTGTTCGTGAACCCGCCGCAACACCGAGCCCCCCCGCGGGAAGTAGCCGTCGTCCACCTCAGGCACGCTCCCAGGCTGCGAGCCGCACGAGCGTGGAGGCGGCGACGGAGCGGGCTGTGAGGATGCAGGTGTGGCCGGCCTCGCGCCAAGTCACGACGGTGAAGCCGGGGGCGGGGGGAAGGCGAAAGCGCACGCCGTTCTCGATCACGGTGACGCCGGCGGGGAGGGGTAGAGCCGGGCCGGAGACGATTGAGTATCCGATGCGCTGGCCGTGGTGGTCGGCATAGAAGACGGTGGTGACGGTGCGCCCACCGACACGATCGGCGCGTGCTCCTGTGGCTTCCCAGCCGAGGCTGGCACCCCAGTAAGGATAGGGGATGCCAGCGGCGGAGATGGCGAGCTGATGAAGATCGCTGGAGCTCTCTGAGGGAGCGAGCTGGGTGGCGGCCCGCAGTCCGGCGCGCGAGGTTTCGAGAACGGTGGGCGTGCCGGCGCCGGACGAGAGTGCGAGTACGAACGCAACGACCGCGGCTGCGGTGAGCGCGAGGGCTCCGGCCAGCCGCAGGCGCAGGCGCGGAGAGCGGCGGGTGCGCCGGAATGAGGCTCGCTCCCCGCTGGTGGCCGGGCGATCCGCAGCCAGAGGATCGGTGGGGGGAGTGGCGGTCGTTGAATTGGCGGTCGTTGAATCGGCAATGGTGCGCTCGAGGGCCGCGGGGTCGGCGATCATCGCCTCGACGGCGTGACGCAGCGAGGTTGGGGCGCGCACACCATCGAGCGAGCGCAGTAGCTCGATGGCGCGCCGGTTCTCGGCCTCGGCCTGGATGTCCTCGGGTGGGGGGCTCATGTGCGACCTCGTTGAACAAGACGTCTGCGGGGCGCCTCACCTTCCCGCTGGGGGGGAAGGACGGAAGCGGACGGGGTGTCATGTCCGCTGCTGCGAGGGCCTTCGCTGGGCCTGCTGTTGTTGCGTTCGGGCTCGCTGCGGCTCGGGGGGCTGTGGGTGCCCTGCGTGCCCGGGTCGGTCGTGGGGTCCTGGCGGTCCTCGCGCAGCTCCTGGCCGCCTGAGAGCTCGCGGGCGAGCTGCCGGCGGGCGCGGAAGATCCTGGTGGCGATGGTGGCCTCGCGGGTGTCGAGCAGGTGGGCTGCCTCGCGGTGGGAGAGCCCCGCGATGTCGACGGCGACGAGGGCGAGCCGGTAGTGCTCGGGGAGTCCGGCGATGGCGGCGAAGACCGCGTGGGCTTGGGTGGCCTCCTCGGGACGGTCGCGCGTGCGGGGGTCGACGGGATCGAGCTCCTCGACGGGGGTGAGCCCAGTGCGGGGGCGGCGGGCGGCGGTGCGGCACTGGGTGAGGAAGGTGTTGCGCAGGACGGCCATCAGGTAGGCGAGCTCATCCTGGCCGTGCAGCAGGCGGGGGCGGGCGAGGACGCGGGCGAAGGTCTCCTGCACGAGGTCTTCGGCTTCGTGGGGCGAGCCGCAGAGAGCCCAGGCGGCGCGGTAGAGCCGGTCGAGATGGCGCGGCAGCGACTGGGGATCGAGCGCGGGCACCAGGCCGACTGTAGCGGGCGAGGTTGGAAGATTTCGCCGGGCTTGGCGTCCAGGTGGGTGCAGGATCATAAAATCGACGTCAGGAGGTAAGTGTGAGACACCTTTCGGTTCTCGCAACGGCAACGCTCGCAGTCGTGGCGCTCGTGGTGGCGGGCTGTGGATCGAGCACGAGCTCCACGAGCAACGGGGGCAGTGGCTATCCAGCGGCGACGAAGTCGGCTGCTGCGGCGGCGGCGAGCGCCACCGCGACCAGCTCGGGGTCGGGGGCGAGCGGGACGGTCCTGACGACGGAACACACGAGTCTCGGCACGGTCTTGGCGGCGGGCCCGAAGCGCCTGACGGTGTACCTGTTCGCGGCGGACACCGGGACGACGTCGACCTGCTCGGGGGCGTGCGCGCAGGTGTGGCCGCCGGTAACGACGACGGGCAACCCGAAGGCGGAAGGCGGCGCGATGGCGGGGGCGTTGGGCACGACGACGCGCCCGGAAGGCACGAAGCAGGTCACCTACAAGGGTCACCCGCTGTACTACTACGTGACCGATCGCCAGGCGGGGGAAACGACGGGTCAGGCGGTGAACAGCTTCGGGGCACCGTGGTACGTGCTCACCCCGCAGGGAAGCGCGATCCGGTAGCTCTGAGAGACAGAGAATGGGAGCTCGGAGGAGTGGTCGCCATGGATGGCGACCACTCCCCCGAGTTGTGCGATGGGGCTTACTCTCTGCGCAGTTCGAGCAAGAGGGCGTAGGTGGGACAGGCCTGGGCGGCGCGCTGGGCGTGGCTGAAGAGCTCGGGGGGGAGGGGCCGGCCGTCGAGAATGGGATAGCCCCACTCGTCGAGGGCGATGCGCTCGGGGAGGAGCTCGGCGCACATGCCGTGGGCTTTGCAGGCGATGGGGTTGACGCGCAGGCGGTAGCTCATAAGGCGCTCAGCGAGTGTCGGTGGCTTGTACCGGCGCTGCCCTCCGGGGGGACGCGGCGGGGGCGGGGCAGCTCGGAGGGCCGGGCACAGGCGGAGCAGGGCCCGTGGCGGGCGTGGTCGTGGAGCTCCTCGGCGAAGACGTGCAGAGCGGTGGAGACGAGGCGGGCGGCGCCGTCGGGGTGGCTGCAGGCGCCACGGCGGTTGACGAGGGCGGCGAGCTGGGAGAGACGGGATATGGGGTCGTGATCTGCGCCGCCCCCACGACGGGCGCCGCCGAGGTGCAGCTGCTCGAAGGTGGTGGCGATGGTGTCGAGCCCGAAGCTGCAGGGCCCGCACTGGCGGGCGCTCTGGGAGGCGAGCCAGCGGGTGACGCGGGCGAGCTCGGCGACGGGGCAGGTGTCGGTGGAGAGCAGCACGACGACGCCGGCGCCGAGGGTGGCGCCGTGGGGGGCGAGGTGCTCATCGGAGAGGGCGATGCCGTGGAAGTCGGAGCCGGCGGCGTGGGCGTCGATGAAGGCGCCGGAGTAGCCGCCGAGGAGCACGGCGCGCAGGGGGGCGGTGGCGCCGTCGGCGGCGTCGATGAGGGCGGCGAGGGGGGAGCCGACTTCGATCTCGTAGACCCCGGGGTACCCAACGGACCCGGAGAGCGTGAGGAGCGCGGAGCCGGGCTGAGCGGGGGTGCCGAGCTCGCGGAACCAGTGGGGCCCGTGGCGGGCGATCAATGCGAGGTGGGCGAGGGTCTCGACGTTGTTGACGAGGGTGGGCCTGCGGCGGATACCGCGCTCGTAGGGGAGGGGCGGCGTGAAGGTTGGCAGGGGGCTCCCGCCGCCGAGGTGTTTGACGAGCGCGGTCTCCTGCCCGGCGACGTAGCGGTTGGGAACGGGGGCGAGCTCGATCCGCACCCGACCTCCGAGGTCGTCGCGTTCGGCGGTGGCGCGGGCGGCGGCGTGGTGGGCCTCGGGGGCGCTCTCGCAGATGGCGAGGACGATCTCGCGGGCGCCGATGGCGTGGGCGGCGAGGAGGGCGCCGTCGAGGACGAGGTGGGGGAGGGAGCAGAGGAGGGTGCGGTCCTTGGCGCTGGCGGGCTCGCCCTCGGCGCCGTTGACGAGCACGATCGGCCGCGCGGCGGTGCGGGAGCGGGCGGCGTCGGCGACGGCGCGGAGCTTGGCAGCAGCAGGGAAGCCGGCGCCGCCGCGGCCGCGGAGCCCGGCGCGATCGACGTGGTCGATCAGCGTGGAGTAGCCGCGGCGGGAGGGCCCATCCACGGGGGGGAGCGCGCCGTGGATGGCGAGGTGCTCGTCGAGGGGGAGGGCGCCGTGGGCGGGGATGCCGGCGAGTAGCCGGGGCAGGCCGGGGGCGCGTGCTTGGGCACCGGCGGGCTCGCGGGTGCTGGTGCCCGCGGGGAGGCGCAGCTCGGCGGTGCCGGACAGAGTCTCCCTGGGGGGGTTCACGGGCTCGCCCCGGCGGCGGAAGCCGTGTGGGAGGAGGCGGTGTGGGATGAGGCGGAGGAGTGGGGGAGCAGCGAGGCGGGGGTGCCGGAGCGCCGCGCCCATTCGGCGCCGAGGGGCCCGCGGGGGAGCCACAGGAGCAGGCCGAGGGCGAAGGCGGCGGTGCCGGCGAGGGCGAGCCCGCGCGCGGGGGCACCGGCGCGGGACCACCCGGAGAGCAGGCGGATGAGCACGGCGGCGACGACGAGCGCGAGGCAGGCGAGGGCGAGGACGAGCAGCCAGGTGCTTTTGACGTCGCTGCCGGTGCCGAGGGAGTGCAGGAGGGCGATGGGCCAGCAGGCGTAGACGAACCAGTGGGCGATGCGCCAGGCGCGCTCGCCGACGCGACGGCGCAGGAGGCTGGTGAGGATCACGGCGAGCATCAGGTCGAAGGCGACGGCGCCGAGCCCGAGCCAGAGGGGGCGGTAGGTGCCGAGGAAGGGAACGACGGCGTCGATGAGGGAGATGTGGGCGAAGCTGTCGAGGACGGAGGTGAGGATGTGCAGCACGAGGAAGGCGAGGGCGAGCAGGGAGACGTTGCGGTGCAGGGCGTCGATCACGAAGCGGGGCCAGCTGGGCGAGGTCCAGCGCTGGATATCGGCGACGCCGAGGGCGAGGGCGAGCGTGAGCAGCAGCAGGGCGACGGCGCCGGTGGAGCGGGTGAGGTACCACTCGACCGAGGGACCGGCGGCGGCGAGGGTCGTGATTGGGGTATTCATTGGGGATCGTCCGCGCGGGGGTGCCCGCCACGACGGTCGGCGGGGCGGGGCTTCCTACCCCGCCGCGGCGCAGCGCGGGGGGTGCGGCGTCGCGCGGCTGGTGGTGCGGGAGTCGCTGGAGCGCCGGCGAGGGGAAGCGGTGGCTGCGGGTCCTCCCCGCGCGGCTGCACCGGACGGACCGGGACGCGCGGGCCAGCGGGGGCGCGCTCGGAGTGGTCCAGAGGCCAGGCGCCGACGCGGAGGACCTCGCCGCTGTGGGCGACGAGCCGGGCGGGGAGCCCGAGAGCGGCGAGCCAGGAGGGCGCACGCTTACCGCGCACGAGGGCGGCGGTGGTGGCGATGTTGGCGTCGGTGCAGGTGGCGGCGGCGACGGTGACGGTGCGCCAGGGTCCCCGGAGGGGGACGCGGAGGGCGGGGTCGATGATGTGGTGCATGACGTGCCCATCGCGGCGCCAGCGGCGGGCGAGGACGCTGGAGGTGGCGAGACCGCCGCTGTAGATGACGATCCGCTGCCCGGGGGCGTGGGGGCCTGCGCGGTGGTCGTCGGTGACGTGGATCTGCCAGCCGCCCGCGGGGGCGGGCCCGGCGGTGGCGATGTCCCCGCCGAGGCTGACGAGCACGCCGCAGCGGCACAGCTCGTGGAGCGCGCGGGCGGCGCGGTCGGCGGCCCAGGCTTTGGCGGTGGCGCCGAGGTCGAGCGCGATCCCGCGAGGGACGCTGACCGTAAGGGCGGCCGGGTCGAGCCTGATCGTGCGATATCCGCTATGCAGGCGGGCTCGCACGAGGGGGGGCTGAGGGGGGGCTGGGACGCTGGGGATGTGCGCGGTACGAAAAGTTCGCTCGGTGTGGGCGGCGTTGCCCTGGTCTGCACCGAGGGGCCGCTCGATGTCGGCGGCGACGCCTTGATTTGAGGGCTGCGCTCCCAGAGCGGGCCCTTCGGTGTTGGTGCCCTCCATGAGCGACCAGTCGCGGTCGTACCCGGCGAACACGAGGGCGGCGCCGAGTGTGGGATCGACGTCGCCGTCGGTGAGCGCGGCGGCACGGAGGGCGACCTGGAGGGCTTCGATCAGTAGGGGGGCCACATGGATTGGCGGCCCCCCGGCGTGGGCGTTCACACGGGAGAGCTCGGAGTCGGCGCGGAAGCGGCTGCAGGCGCGGTCGAGGGCGTCGAGCTCACGCGCGAGGATCGCGCTCGCGCGGGGAAGCCAGAGGGGATCGGTAACGCGCAGCACGACGCTCGTACCGAGCGCCTCCCAGCGCGCGGTGGCGAGCTGCGCCTCGGGGCCCGGTGGTGGGTTGGACTCGGCCAGCCCGATCGGGGCGAGATCATCGGCGACGGGGCGGATGGGGAGTTGGCTTCTCACCGCCTCACGATCCTCCGGAGACGACGGGGCCAGATTCCTGGGCTGGCGTTGAGCTTTCGGTGGGGGTGGCTTCCTGAGATGGCGTTGCTTCCTGCGATGGAGCTGCTTCCTGCGAGGGGGTGGCTTCCTGCGAAGGAGCTGCTTCCTGCGATGGTGCTGCTTCTTGCGATGGTGCTGCTTCTTGCGATGGTGCTGCTTCCTGCGATGGTGCTGCTTCCTGCGATGGTGCTGCTTCCTGGGTGGTACTCGACTGTGGGGCGTGTTCGGGGGCCTGTAGGGGGGCGGTGGAGCTGCCTGAGCTTTCGGTGGAGTGACCGGAGCCCGGGTGGGTGGCGCTGGTGCGATGGGTGGCGGCGGAGGACCTCGCGCCGGCGGTTTTAAGCGTTTTGCCGGGGAAGGCGCTGGCGGCGACCGCGGTGAGCACGCCCGTGAGGGTGGCGCTACCGGCGATCAGCCAGCGGTTGCAGCGCGCGAGCCGCCGCACGGCGACGTCGCGGGAACGGGTGGTGTGGGGGTTGCGGGGCATCTCTGCACCAAGGGGGTGGGTGGAGGCTCGAGTATCAGTGTCGGCGCAAAGACCAAGCTCTTGCTAAAGGCCGTGTGAGAAGTTCCATAAGCGCCCCGAGACCTCGTGGCGCCTTTTGTAAGCCGCGCCTGGATTTGGCAGCCTTTTCTAAAAATGCAGGTAGGGCCCTTTGCGGCCAGGATCAGTGGTGCAAGAAGAGTGGCTGGCTGTTCAGCCACGGGCTGAACTGGGGGATCAGCAGCACCGCGAGCACGAGTCCCCCGACGAGCGCCGCGGCGAGTGAGAGGGCGCGCCCAGCGCGACCTTCACTGATGTCGTGGCCGCTGTCGGAGGCGCCGGCGAGGACGGCCCCGCGGAGGCCGATTTGCGATCGCTTGCGCCCACCGAAGAGGGTGCGCTGGACCTCGGGGAGGTGGCCGAGCACGTGGATCGCGGTGCAGGCGAGCCACACGAAGAAGCTGACCTTGTGGATCGGCATCAGGGTTGCGCGGGAGCCCGGGCCGGCGAGCAGCAGGACGACCCCGCTGGCGAACACGATCACGGTGGTGAGCACGACCATCGGGGCGAGCAGGCGCAGATACGTGGGGGGCGGCCCCTTGCGAAGGTAGATGGGGTCGCGGGTGTAGTAGCGCACGAACCGGTAGCCGGTGCTGGCCAGCTTCAGGAGCACGGGTCCGATCAGCGCCAGCCCCACGAACAGGTGCACCCAGAGCAGCGAGCGCACACGCAGGATGGTCACTCCGATCACCGCGAGCAGCACGATCAGAATGGCGCCGGTGATCGTGGTGAGCCGCTCGTTGCCGTCGCTGCCACCCGCTGTGAGACGCCACGGGCTGCGCCGCGCGGTCGCGTATTGGCCACTCGCCATGCGGACGAGGATGAGCGGGGGTGCTAAGAGGCGGGTAACCGAATGATGAGAAAGCTCATTTGAATTCCGGTTTGCGCTGTGGGGGTGGCGCGTGGCTCTATCCTGACGGGGACGCATCGCCCGTGGAGTGTGTTCGCGGGAGGCACCGCGTCGACCCAATCCGAGCATGGCGTCAACCAACCCCAGCACGGTGTCCGCGCAGGAGAGCTCCTCTGGCGCACCTGAGAGCGCGATGCCCCCGGCGATCCTGTTGATCGAGGACGAGCCGGGGATCGTCGACTTCGTGCGACGAGGCCTGGAGGCGGAGGGGTTTCAGGTGCAGGCCGAGCACGACGGGGCGCAGGGGGAACGCCGGGCGCTGCAGGAGAGCTTCGACGCGGTGGTGCTCGATCTGATGCTCCCGAGCCGCAGCGGGATGGAGGTGCTCGCCTCACTGCGCCGCGCGAAGCCGGGCCTACCGGTGATCGTGCTCACCGCGCGGGGGGATATCGAGGATCGCGTCGCGGGTCTCGACGGGGGGGCGGCCGACTATCTGGTGAAGCCGTTCTCGCTCGCCGAGCTGATTGCTCGGGTGCGCGCTCAATTGCGGACGGCCGCGCAGGGTTCGACCACGACGCTGCGGGGACGCGACATCGAGGTCGATCTGCTCAGCCGCAGGGTGTGGCGCGGGGGGGAGCCGGTGCTGCTCTCCACGACGGAGTTCGAGCTGCTGGTGTACTTCCTCCGCCACCGCGGCAGGGTGCTCACGCGGGAGCAGATCCTGAGCGCGGTGTGGGGCTACCAGCACGATCCCGCCACCAACATCGTCGATGTCTACGTGGGCTACCTGCGCCGCAAGCTGCGCCGGGTGGGCGGGGACCAATCCCCCGCCCCGATTCACACGGTGCGTGCGGTGGGCTACCGCTTCGAGAATGGTGGTTGACGGACCCGGCTCCGATTCCCCCGGCGGCGTGCGGGGGAGGGGTCCGGTCGCACGAATGCGGGGCTGGCGGGCACCCGCCAGCCTGCGCTGGCGGCTCGCGGCGTGGGTGGTGCTGGTGGTGCTGGTCTCCACGGGTATCGCATTCTTCGCGGTGTACCGCGGCACGGGCACCCAGCTGCGCCACCAGATCGATAGCGAGATCGCCGGCGACGCGGACGAGTTCGAAGGTGCGATCGCCGCCGCCCACGCCCACGCCCGCGCCCCGCACCGGGTACTGGAGGATGCAACCACGTACGTGCGCGGCCAGCCGTTCAACGCGAGCTCCACGGTCCTCTTCGCATTGGTCCCACACGCGGGAACGGCCACCAACACCCCCGAGCTGTTCGGCTCCTCGACCCCCGACGATGGCGAGAGTGTGGCCGTGCAGGAAGGCGAGAACCGGCTCTCGCGCCAGCTCTTGAGCGCTTCCCTGGGGTACTCCACGCTCGAGCTTCCCGATGTCGGCGAAATGCGGGTGCTCAAGCGCGCGTTGGTGCAGGGTGTCACGATCGGCGTGGGGGAGTCCCTCGCGAGCGTCGCCCACGCACAGCGCGGGGTCGCGCGTGCGTTTACGCTCGCCGGCCTGCTCACGCTCGCGGGAGCGCTGATCGCTTCGCTATTCGTCGGCGCCCGCTTCTCGCGCCCGTTGCGACGGATGGCCGCGGTTGCGGCGCAGGTGGACGCGGGTGACCTGCATCCCCGCATCGATGACTTGCACCGTGAGGGGGAGGAGGTCCGGGTGCTGGCGGACGCGTTCAACCACATGCTCGACAGGCTCACCGACGCGTTCGCCGGACAGCGGGCGTTCGTGGCCGACGCCTCCCACGAGCTGCGCACACCGCTGACGGTGATCCGTGGGCAGCTCGAGGTGCTCGCCGCCCAGGCGCGGCCTGGACCCGAGGAGGTGCGGCGCGTGGAGCGCCTCGTGCAGGCCGAGATCGCCCGGATTACCCGCCTGATCGACGACCTCCTGTTGCTCGCGAAGGCTGAGCAGACCAACTTCCTGCAGCTCGAGCCGATCGATCTACCAACCTTCCTGGAGGAGCTGTGGGAGGGGGTGCTCCCACTCGCGACCCGCCAATTCGAGCTCTCACCGCCGCCCCCGGGCACGCTGGTGGTCGATCCCGACCGCCTCGCCCAGGCGCTGCGCAACCTGCTCGCCAACGCGATCGCGCACACAGGCGGCTCCCCTCGCGGGTCGGGACTGGTGCGCCTGGAGGTCGAACAGACCAGTGGTGGGGGCCACGGGGGGGTGCGATTCGTGGTGGAAGACGACGGGCCCGGCATCCCCCCGGATCAGCGCGAGCGCGTGTTCGACCGCTTCCACCGCACCGACGCCGCCCGCGACCGCGCTTCGGGGGGGACGGGTCTCGGCCTCGCGATCGTACGCGCGATCGCCGAGGCCCACGGCGGGCGGGTGAGCGCTCGCGCGGGCGAGGCCGGCGGGGCGCGCATGGAGCTCGAGCTGCCGCGTTTTACGCCAACGGAGCGCACCGCTGGGGGGCGAGCTGTGTTTCCATTCGCAAGGCATGTCTGATACGCCGCTGGAGAGCGACCGCCGCACCTTCATCAAGCAGGGGCTCCTGGCCGCAGGCTCGGTGCTGCTCGGGTCTGCTGCGGGGCGACCAGCAGCGGCCGGGCGACCCGCGGCATCCGCTGCCGGACACGGGCGGCGGACTGCGCGCTCGCATCGGGGCCGGGGGCGGCGCTCACAGAGTGCCCGCCGTCCCCCCAACATCCTCGTGATCCTCGTCGACCAGCTCCGCAGCCCCGCCTGGCTGCCGCCGGCGGTCCAGCTGGGGGGGCTCACGCCCAACATCTCTGCGCTGCGCTCGCACTCGGTCAGCTTTGAACGCCACTACACCGCCGCCAACGACTGCTCCCCCTCCCGCGGCGCGCTGCTCACCGGCCTCTACTCCCACCAGACCGGCTGCCTGATCACCGGCGACAGTCGCCTCGATCCCGGCTTTCCCACATGGGGGACCCTGCTGCGCGAACTCGGCTATCAGACGACGTGGTGGGGTAAGTGGCATCTCAACCCCAATCCGAACGCAACGCTCGAGCCCTATGGGTTCTCGGGAGGGACCTATCCCTCGCCCAACGGGTCCCCGGGACAAGGCACCGAGATGGACCCCGTGATCGTCGGGCAGTTCGCGGAATGGCTGCACGAAGCCGGGGGGCAGGAGCCGTGGTGCACAACGGTCTCGCTCGTGAACCCCCACGACATCGCGTGGTGGTACCGCTACACCGAAAAGCTCCCCCTGGAGAGCTCTCCCGCGGCGCTCACCGAAGCGTTGCCCCCCAACTTCGAGACCCCTGAAGCGCTCGAAGTGCAGCGTAAGCCCCGACTGCAGCGTTCCCTCCAGGACACCGCTGCGCGCTCCTTCGGCGCAGTGCCCTTCAGCGGTCCCGAAGCGCTGGGCGCGTGGGCGGGGCTGATGGACACCTACCTGATGCTCCAGAGCTACGTCGATGTCCAGGTCGGCAGCGTCCTCGCCGCGCTCGCCTCCCAGCCCACGGTGGAGGCCAACACGGTGGTGCTCTTCACCTCCGATCACGGTGAGTACGGGGGCTCTCATGGGATGCGGGGCAAGGGCGCATCCGCCTACGAGGAGGCGCTCCGCGTGCCGCTCTACGTGCGCGACTTCCGCGGTCTCGCCGCCGCCGCGCCGGCCGTCCCACGTACCCAGCTCACCTCCTCGGTGGACATCGCCCCGCTGCTGCTCACCCTCGCCAGCGGCTCGGATTCCTGGCGCCGCGAAGCCCACTACGCCCACCTCGCCACCCGCCACGATCTCGCTCCGATCTGCCTCCACCCCGCGGCTGCGGGGCGCGAGTGGGTGCTGCACGCCACCGACGAGGACGTCACCGAGTTCGCCACCGAACCCTATGCCGCCGAAGCGCCGCGCCACGTGGTGGCGCTGCGCACCGATCTCGGCAAGCTCGGCCTCTACTCCAACTGGCGCGGCGGGCAGGCCCCCGATCTCATCGAGGTCGAACCCTCGGGCCAGGAATTCGAGCTCTACGACTACAGCACCCCCGCGGGCCGCGCCGAGCTCATCAACAGCGCCGGGGTCGGAGACGTCTTGGAAGAGGAGCTGTGGGCCGTGCTCGAAGAACAGGCGATCCCCAACGAGCTGCGCGCGCCCCTGCCCGCCCGGCTGCACCTCGCCCAGCAGCGCGGTCTGGCCAACTACAGCGCTGTCGAGGAACGCCAGAGCTACCGGGCCGAGGTGGAGCATCTGCTCACCGCTCCCGCGCCGGTCGAACCGCAGCCGACGCCGGACTGAGAGCTCTCCCCCAAAGTCAGCGGTGGGAGTACCGGCGTTCGTGGGTCATTCCAAAAACCCGTTTTCGAAGGCCCGGTCTCGGGTACCATTCGCTTAGCCGGATCGTGTTGGCCCCGCAAACGGAGCAGCACATGTAAAAATAGAGCGAGATCCGGGGAGGGAGTGAGAGTGCCGCGAACAGCGCCCCCCGACGACGAGTGGACGATTCCAAGTCTGCGCGAGCCCCGCTACTCGCAGTCGCTGGAGCGCGGCCTCGCGATCCTCTCCTGCTTCACCCCCGAGCGCCCGGTGCTGGGAATTGCCGATATCGCCGACTCGCTCGGCATGAGTCGCTCCACCACCCATCGCTACGTGATCACACTCGTCGCGCTCGGCTACCTCGAACAGGGGGCTTCCCGCAAGTACCACCTCGGTCTGCACGTCACCGACCTCGGGATGTCGGCCCTGAACTCCACCAGCCTGCGCGAGCACGCCCAACCGTATCTCGAGGAACTGCGTCGGCGTACGGGATACACGATCAACGTCGCCGTGCTCGACGGCCCGGAGATCGTCTACATCGCCCGCGCGCGCAGCCACCGCCGGGGCCAACAGCGGATCGATCTCGGACTCACCCTCGGATCCCGCCTGCCGGCGTACTGCACCGCGATGGGCAAGCTGCTGCTCGCCAACCTTCCCGACCGCGAGCGGCGCGAGCTGCTCGGGGAGATCAAGCTCGACCGGCGCACCCCGAACACGATCACCAACAAACGGTTGCTCCAGATCGAGCTCGATCGCGTCCGCGATGAAGGCTTCGCGGTCAACGACCAAGAGCTCACGCCCGGGCTGCACTCGATCGCGGCCCCGATCCGCTCGGAGTCGCGCGAGGTCGTAGCCGCGGCCAACATGGCCGCGCACAGCACGATGATCTCGCTGCAAGATCTGATCGACCACCTCGGTCCCCACCTCGTCGCCACGGCGGATCGCATCTCCGCGCGCCTCGGCTACCGCCGCGACGACGAGCTCGCCGCCGCGGGCACCGCCTGAGGGCCCGCTTGGAGCGGCGCGGGCGCGCTGTCGGGAGGTCCCCACGACGGTGCGGCGGACACGCGACAGGGGGCGCGAGGGTGCCCGAGTAGCGTTTCTAGCTGCGGCGTTTGGGGCTCGCGCGCAGCGCGTGGGCGGTGGTGGAGACCCGCAGCAGCACGGTCGCCCCAGCGGGTACGCTCGCGGCGATCGCGCCGGTGGTGCTCGTGATCGCGCCCGTCCACACGTTGCGCACCTCGTAGCCCCCCGCGCTCGGCATCCCCACGGCCGCGGCGGTGGTTGCGATCGACGTCGTGTTGGAGCCCCGGTTGAGCAGCGCGACCGCCCGCGTCCCGTCGCTCAGCGGCTTGACCCACACCTGGCCGTTGCCGCTCGCCGAGAGCAGCCGTCCCTGCACGCCCGCCGGGTCCTGATCGATCGCGATCGCTTCCCTGTTGGACAGCGTGGTGGTGCTCGCACTCGAGATCGAAACGAGGTCGGCACTGACCATCAGCGGCGCCGCGAGCATCGCCCACATGCTGAACTGGGTGCGGAACTGCGCCTGGGACATCCCCTGGCCCGGGCCGAGGTAGTCGGGGTCGTTCCAGTGCCCCGGGCCGGCGGCTTCGGCGGCGGCGGCGTCGGCGTCCAGGTTGCGCAGCACGCTCGTGAATTCCACGTCGCCGGGCACCCCCACGTCGGTGTCGGTACGCCAACTGTTGCCCACGCTCGGCCCGAACGTGTAAGAGGAGAAGTTGGAGTTTTCGTACGTCGGCACTTCGTTCGTGCCCGTCGCTTCGTACTGCCCGGGCTGCAGGAAGTTGCACACCGATAGCAGCAGCGCGCGGTGGCTCGAGTTGTGGACGATCGCTTCGTGGAGCGCCGCATACGCCGCCGCCGGTTCCAGTCGCTGCTGGATGCCCCCGCAGTAGTCCACCTTGACGGCGTCGAAGCCCCACGCCGCGAACGTGTTCACGTCCTGCTGGTAGTGGCCGTAGCTGCCCTGACCCTTGCCCCCGCAGCCGTTGGTACCCGCGTCGGTGTACAGGCCGACTTTGAAGCCCGCCGCGTGGAGCGTGCGCGTGAACCACGCCATCCCGTGTGGCCACTGGGTGGGGCTGACCGCGATTTCCCCCGCGGCGCCCCGCTGGCCCTGCCACCAGCCCACGTCGAGCCACACGTAGTCATAACCCTTCGCCTTCAGCCCCAGCGTGACGAGCTGGCTCGCCTGCTCCAGGACGGTCGCCTCGTCGTAGTGGGATCCGAACGCGAAGTAAGTGTCCCAGCCCATGTAGGGGGTCGGTGCGAGCACGCTCGTCGGGGTTGCGCCGCCGCTGGCGCTCCTCGCCAGCTGGTGGCGAGCGACCAGAGCCGCGGAGCCCGCCGGGAGCATCAGTGGCAGTGTCATCGCAAGGACCAGCATCGCCGCGCGCGCGAGATCGCGGGGAGCGCTCATCGGCCCACACCATCGATGGGCGGAGCGGGCGCGGCGGCTAGGGCGGAGACGGTGCGGGGCTGCACGGCCGGTGGGCGGAGCGGGCGCGGCCTTGGTCGCGGCGGCGAGAGCGGGGACGTTGCGGCGGGCTATTGGGCGCCCTCTCACGAGTCCCGGCGCGTGGAGGGCGTGTGAACGGGGAGGTGACGGCGTGAGGCCTTGCGGGAGGACGCATTTCCCCCGGCACGCAGGGTGAGCGTGGCGCTCTTCAACGAGGCGCTGATCGCACCCACCACCGTGCCACTCACCGACAGCCTCACCGCCATCCGCCGCATGTGTGCCAGCAGGTGCCTACCGGTGGAGCTCAGGGTGAGCGTAACCGTCCGCTTCTGCGCCGGCGCGAGGCGCACCGTGCTCGCGGCGAGCGTGACCGTCGCGCGCCGTGTGTGGGCCGCAGCGACCGCGATCACGTGGTTGCCGCGGAGCGTCTCGAGCACCGTGAGGCGCAGCGAGATCGTGCAGCCCCCGGCAGCCTGTCGCGAGCATGTGAGCGGCACGCTGACGGTGGCACCCGCAACGCTCGGGGATCCCACGCTGCTCTCGGAGATCGTGCCCAGGCCCCCGGCCGGCACTGTCACGAAGGAGCTACTCGCGCTCACGCTGCCTGCCGCGTTGGTCGCCGTGACCCGGCACTGCAGGTGCTGGGAGACGTCGGCACTGCTCACCACGTAGGTCGATCCGCGCGCTCCGGAGATCGCCTTGGTATTGCGTAGCCACGCGTACGTCAGCGTCGCGGCGCTCGCCTGGCTCGCCGTGACGCCGGATTTGCAGGTCAGGCGCTGTCCCAGCGCGGGCAGGCCGCCGATCGAGGGGTGGGGCTGCACGAGCGCGGGCGCGGACGTCTTGAAGGTCGCGTCCGTCGTCACCGCTTCCCCGCTCGCGTTCGCCCCCACCAGCCGGTAGTGATAGGTCGCGTTAGTCCCCAGGCCGCTCACCGGCGCGCTCACGGTTTGCGGGGCGGTTCCCTCCGCGGGTAGTGGCGTCACACAGGGCACGCTCTGCCCGTAGGCTTCGCTCGTCCCGTATTCGAAGCGGCAGCTCGTGAGCGTCGCGTCCTGTGGGTTCACGGTCCCCGTAAGGGTGGCCGCCGTTTCGCCCACCCCAGTCGGGGTGCCGTTTGCCACCGCCGGCGCGGGAACCCGCGCCACGAGCACCTGACCTTCGCCGCCCACGCCCGCGCACAGTCCCGCGGAGACGCAGGAGATGCCCGTGAAGCCCTTGTTGGGAGGGCCCAGGGAGGCTTCCGGCCACACGGGGATCCCCGTCGTGAGGTTGTCGCTCGCAAACGCCCGCCCCGCGCTATCCACCACCACGCACAGGCCCGTGGCGGCACACCCTACTGCCCTCGGCACGCCGAACGTGTCGATGCCTCCTGTGGAGCTCCACGTCGCGCCCGAGCCTTTTTCGGGGTTGGCGCTGGCGAAGGCGCTCCCCGAGCTGTCCACCGCCATGCAGAGGGTGGCGGGAGCGGGGACGCACGCGATCGCGTCGAGCCCATGGCTCGGGTCGATCGGTCTTGGATGCCACGTCGACGGCCCCGCGGTCGGTTGGCTGCTCAGCAGCGCGTCGCCTTCGCCATCGATGGCCACACACACCTCATCGGAGGCGCACGAGACCCCCGTCAGCGCGCTTGTGCCGTCGATTTCCTGCGCCGGGCTCCACGTCGCGCCGACGCCCGTCCCGGGTTCTGTGCCGACGATCGCGTGGCCTTTGCCGTCCACGGCCACGCACAGTGCGCTGGATGGGCAGGAGACCCCGCTCAGCGCCCTCCCGGAATCGATCGGGAAGCGCGTTTTCCAGGACGCGCTGCTCGTGACGGTGGGGGTCGTGCTGACGATCGCCTCGCCTTCGGCGTCGACCGCAACGCACAGTGCCACAGAGGCGCACGAGATGCCGGTGAGCGCCGTCGTGCCGTCGATTTCGAGCGGGGTCCAGACCGCTTCGAGGCCCGCCTCGGGGTCGGTACTGACGAGCGCGTGGCCTCTCTCGTCCACCGCCACGCACAACCTGGACGTCGCGCACGAGACCCCTGTGAGGGCGATCGCGCCATCGATCCCCTTGGGGGCCGACCAGCTCAGCGACGGAGTCGCCTCCGCGGGTGCGGGGGCGAGGAACGCGAGCGCCGCCAGCCAGCCAAGGCCGAGCGCCAGCCAGCCAAGGCCGAGCGCCAGCCAGCCAAGGCCGAGCGGCGCGATTGCGCGGATGCGTGTAGGGGTGCGTAGCGGCATCGAAAAATGGGCCGGTGCTCCGGCGGGCGAACGATCCAAGCGCACGCCTCCCAGTAACACCTGTTCCCCGCCATGGTTGCGCACGCGCCAGACGGTCCTGGGCAGGGCGCGCTGCCGTACGCGCCGGGCCGTGTGCGTTGGGAGTGCTTGGAGCCGCGTGTGCCGCGACCCGCGGATATGGCAGCGGAGAGGCGCCGCCCCCCGGGCGTTGGCGGAGGGCTCGCGAGGAGTGCGGTGCCGCGACAGGCGAGCAGCGACCGCGTATTGATCCCGGAGGCCCTAGAATACCTCAGACAAGAGTCTGCAAGCGGGTATTATGGGATTGAAAATCCCTCCCATTCGTGTCTATCAAATGACCAGTCTATGGAAATCATTCGATCAACACGGCATTACGGCCGATATTTGATGTACGGTCTTGGCGCTATGTCACGCAAGCGAACGGTTGGCCTCTCCGCCGGGGAGGCCGTCCTCGGGCTCGTTATCGAGCAGCCCGACAGTGCCTCCAGCGTCGGGCAGCGCCTGGTCGAGCGCTTCCGCTCGGCCCAGTTCACCCGCTCCACCGCTCACAACGCCCTCGCCCGCCTCACCCGCCAGGGATTCGTCCGCGTCGCTCCCCACGAGCCCCAACCTCCCGACGATCCCCACTACGAGCCGACGCCCCTCGGCGTCGAGCACTTTCACGCCTGGCTCTGCTCCTGTTCCACCGCTGCCCCCGCGCTGCGCGAGGAGCTCCACGCCAAGGTCGAGTTCTGCGATCCCCGCAACCTACCCTCCCTGATCGAGGCCATCCGCGTCGAGGAACTCGCCTGTGCCAGAATGTTCGCCGCCGCCCAGGGACGCCTCAGCGAGGCCGAGCTCCTGAGCCTCCGCCACCCCGCACACTCCGTGGCCTGGTCCGCTCTCACCCGCCGCATCGTGCTCCTCGACGAAGCCGCCATGTGGGGTATGCGCTTCAAGCGCCTCGAGCGCCTGCGCACACACCTCGAGGAGCTGCGCGACTCCACTCCCGAGTGCCCCGCCGCGAGGCCTGACAACACGACGATCGGGGAGGGGGAGCGCAGTGGTGCGGCGCCCCGACGCGCGCAGGACCGCGAGCCGGCGCCCGCGGTCGTCGGGGAGGCCCTCCCGTGACGCTCTTCCCGGTGCTCCCACCCACGCCGTCGTCGCGGGGCAGGGAAGCCCCGCGCCAACACGCCAGGTGCCCCGCTCGCTCGCGCGGACGATCCCCGATTGACAGCCTCGAAATTCACCCACCAGGCGCTTTTGAGTGATGAGCACCCTCCTCGCGCTCGAAGGCATCGGCAAGCGCTACCGCCGTGGGGAGCTCTCCAACTGGCTGCTGCGCCACGTCTCCCTCCAGCTCAACCCCGGCGAAGTCGTCTCCATCGTCGCCACCCGCAGCCAGGGCAAGACCACCCTCCTGCGCCTCGCCTGCGGCATCCTCGCCCCCGACGAGGGCCGCGTCCTGGTCGATCGCCGCGACCTCGCCAAGCTCCCCAACTCCGCACACGCAAAGCTCCTGCGCGAGCACATCGCCTGGGCGGGGCGCAACGGTCCCGGGATGCGCCTGCAGATACTCGACTACGTCGCCCTGCGCCTCGCCGTCGGGCGCCGCACCCGCCGCCGCCACATGCGCACCCTCGCCCTCGACGCGCTCGAACGCCTCGACGTGGCCCACGCCGCCGATCGTCAATGGGAACAGCTCTCCGACCTCGAGCGCGCCCTCGTCGAGCTCGCACAGGCGATCGCGCCCCAGCCTCGGCTGCTGCTCGTGGACGACCTCATCGACGGGTTCGGCATGCGCGAGACCGAGCTTCTCGGCAGACACCTGCGCGCGCTCGCCCGCGAGCTTCGCATCGGCGTCCTCATGACCGTCTCCGACCCCGAGGCCGCGCTGCGCTCCGACCGCGTCCTCTCCCTGCACCGCACCCGCCTCGTGCCCATGTCCCCAGCTCCCGCCCAGCCCGCGGGGGCCGACGCGCAGCGCACGATCTCCGAGAACGTCATCGACTTCCCCCGCGTCCCCGACGCCGCTCAGCGGTGGCCCCGCATCGCCGCTCCGAGTCCTCTCCGGCCTCCCGCGTCCGGCTCCAGTCCGCACCCCCGCGCCGCCGAGTCAAGTCCACGCCGGCTCCCCGCCTCCGGCTCCAGTCCGCACCCCCGCGCCGCCGAGTCAAGTCCACGCCGGCTCCCCGCCTCCGGCTCCAGTCTCCACCCCCGCGCCGTCGAGCTCTCTCCCTGAGCCTGGCCATGTTGGAGCTCCGGCGGCTCGTCAAGCACTACCGCGTCGGCGACGGCGAGCCGATCCGCGCCGTCGACCGTGTCTGCACCACGATCCTTCCCGGCGAGTTCGTCGCCCTCTACGGGCCCTCCGGCTCGGGCAAGACCACCCTGCTGATGCTCCTCGCCGCCCTCCTCGCGCCCGACAGCGGCGCGGTGCTCTTCGACGGGTGCGACCTCTGCACCCTCACCGAGCGCGACCGCGCCCACTACCGCCTCCACGAGCTCGGGATCGTCGGCGGTCCCTCCGACCTGCTGCCCGGTGCCCGCGCCATCGAGAACGCCTCCCTGAAGCTCTGGCTCACCCACGCCCGCGAAGCCGAACGTCGGATCGAACCCCTGCTCGCGCGCCTCGGTCTCGCCGAGCGCATGCGCCACCGCACCGACCAGCTCTCCATGGGCGAGCGCCAGCGCGTCCTCCTCGCCCAGGCCCTCTCCACCCAGCCTCGCCTCCTGCTCGCCGACGAGCCCACCGGCAACCTCGACACCGACCGCAGCCGCGAAGTCCTCCAGCTGCTCTCCGAGCTCTGCCGCGAACGCCGCACCGCCGTGCTTCTCGCCACCCACGACCCCCAGGCCGCCGCCTTCGCCGACCGCGTCCACGAGCTCCGCGACGGACGCCTCCACCAGCATCCCGGTCCCCAGCTCGCGCTCTGCGCGCCGATATCGGTCATCGCGCCCTGAAGCGATGGCCCCCTGGGAGATCCTCTACATCTACCGCGCCCGCCTACGCGCCCGGCTCGTGCTCGTCCAGGAGCTCCTCGCCGTCCTCGGCATCGCCGTCGGCGTCGCTCTCCTCTTCGCCTCCCAAGTCGCCTCCACCAGCCTCACCGGATCGATCCGCCAGCTCACCTCAGGGGTCATTGGACACGCCGATCTACAGCTTCTAGCGCGCGATCCCCACGGCTTCGATCAACGGCTCCTCGGTCGCGTCCGCCGGCTCCCCGGCGTCGCCGGCGCCGAGCCCGTGCTCGAGCAGCGCGCCACCGTGATCGGTCCCACCGGGCGCTCCGCTGCCGTTGACCTGATCGCCGGTGAACCCCGCTACCTGCCGGCCGATCTCCGATCGGTCGGGGGATCCCTTCTCCAAGGCCTCACCGACCCCCAGCTCGCCTCCCTGCACGCCATCGCCCTCCCCGCCCCCCTCGCCCAGGCGATCGGCGTCGACTCCCTCCAGCCCCTCACCCTCCAAGTCGGCGCCCGCTCGCTCACCGTTCTCATGGGCGCCGAGCTCGACGCCGGCAACATCGGCGCCCTCCTGCACAGCCCCATCGCGATCGCGCCCCTCGCCTATGCCCAGCAGCTCGCCGGCCTGCCCCAGCGGATCACCCGCATCCTCGTCCGCGCCCAGCCCTCCCGCGAGCCCCTGCTCGCCCGCGAGCTCCACGCCTTCGCCGCCCGCGCCTCCCTCAGCGTCGAGCCCGCCGACTTCGACGCCCAGCTGTTCGCCGCCGCCGCCGCCCCCGCCGACCAGAGCGAGGCCCTCTTCTCCGCCATCTCCGCGCTCGTCGGCTTCATGTTCGCCTTCAACGCCATGCTCGTCACCGCCCACCTCCGCCGCTCCCTCCTGCACACTCTCCGACGTCGCGGCGCCACCCGCCTCATGACCGTCCAGGTGCTGCTCTTCGACGCCCTCGTCCTCGGCCTCCTCGGATCCCTCATCGGGCTCGCCCTCGGCGAGGCCATCTCGATCGTTCTCCTGCGCCCCGAACCCGGCTATCTCTCGCTCGCCTTTCCCGTCGGCGCCCAGCGCATCGTCACCTGGCAGAGCTTCGCCCTCGCCGCCGTCGCCGGGTTCGCCGCCGCCTGCGTCGGGGTTCTCGCACCCCTCCACGATCTGCTCCTGCGACCCCTGCGCCTCGATTTGGGACCCACTGGGGAGGAGGCCGATGGCGACGAGGGTCGACCGGGCCCGCGCAGGCGGTGGGGACGGAGCGGCCTCTGGGGCAGGGTGAGCCGCGGATCAGGGCGTGGACTTCGGGGTGGGGGAGAGCGCGAACGCGGTCCGATCTGGCCCCGCCTGCTGCTCGGGAGCGGCCTCCTCGCCGTGACGACCGTCATCCTGCTCGCCCGCCCCCAGTCCGCCGTCCTCGGCAGCGTCGCCCTCGTTGCCGCCCTCCTCGCGCTGCTGCCGCTCTGCTTCGACGCCATCCTCGCCGGCTTCGAGCGCCTCCAGCGCCCCCTCTATGCAGCCTCCACCCGTATCGCCCTCGTCGAGCTGCGCACCCCCTCCAGCCGCCTGCGCGCACTCGCCATCGCTGCCACCGGTGCGATTGCGGTGTTCGGCGGGGTCGCCATCGCCGGTGCCAGGAACAACCTGCAGCGGGGCCTCGACGCCTCCGCGCGTGGGATCGACGCCGGTGCAGCCATCTGGGTCAGCCCCCAGGGTGCGACCAACGCTTTCACCACCATCCCCTTCCAATCCCTTCCCCCCGCACCCCTGCGCGCGCTCGCTCGCCTCCCCGGCGTCGGCGCCGTCGCGGTCTACCGAGGCAGCTTCCTCAACTGGGGCACCCGCCGCGTGTGGGTTCTTGCTCCACCCCGCACCGACCCCACCCCGATCCCCGCCACCCAGCTCCCCCAGGGCAACCTTCGCTCCGCCGACTCCGCGCTGCGCGCAAGCGGGTGGGCCGTCCTCTCCGAGGCCCTCGCCGCTGCCCACCACCTGCGGGTCGGCGAGCGCTTCACCCTGCCCTCCCCGCGCCCCACCGTTCTCCGTGTCGCCGGCCTCATCACCAATCTCGGCTGGCCTCCCGGCGCCATAATCCTCAACGCAGCCGACTACGCCCGCGCCTGGGGGAGTCCCGACCCGAGCGCCTATCAGGTCCAGGTTCGGCCCCCCGCCTCGCCCGCCGCCGTCCGGGACGAGATTCGGCGCGTCCTCGGCCCCCACACCGGGCTGACCGCCGAAACCGCCACCCAACGGGTCAGCGATCACTACGCCACCACCCGCCAAGCTCTCTCTCGCCTCACCCAGATCGGCACCCTCGTCCTGATCGCCGCCGTGCTCGCCATGGCCGGCGCCATGAGCTCCATGATCTGGCAGCGCCGCCCCCAGCTCGCCTACATCAAGCGTCAGGGCTACAAGCGCGGCGTGCTGTGGCGCGCCCTGCTCTGTGAGAGCGCGCTGCTACTCGGCGCCGGCTGCTCGCTTGGTGCGATCTTCGGCATCTACGGCCAGCTGCTGCTCAGCCACGCCCTCGCCACCGTCACCGGCTTTCCGATCGTCTTCTCCGCCGGCGGCCTCACCGCCACCGCCGACTTCGCCCTCGTCAGCGCCGTCGCGGTGACGATCCTCGCCGTGCCGGGCTATCTTGCCGTATGTGTCCCTCCGACAACTGTCAGCAGTACCGCCTGACCCCCTCTCATAGCCATCGCGGAGGCTCCCTTCGCCGCGCATCCCGATCCGACGCCGCTCTCCGTCCCGCGTGTCTGGTCGCTCGCTCGCGCTGCCAGCCGCGAGCTGCTGTGGGGGTTGCCCGCCGTCTCCCGCGAGGTGCGCGATTGGCGCCGGCGCGCGCTCGCGATCGCCGACGCACCGCTCCGTGCCGATGCCCTCGACTCCCTCGCCCACAAGCGCGCCAGCACCGACGGCGCCGCCCTCTTCTCGACCTTGCCCCGCACGCGCAACCCCAACCTCCTGCGCCTGCTCGTCGCCTTCGAGACAATGGCCGACTACCTCGACAGCGCCAGCGAGCGCGGCGTCTGTGCAGGTGTCGCCGACGGCCTCCAGCTGCACCTCGCGCTCAGCGAGGCGCTCGACCCCCGCGTCTGCCTCTCCTCCTACTACCGCCACCACCCCTGGCGCGGGGACTGCGGCTACCTGCGTGCTCTCCTCGGCGCCTGCCGACACTGCTGCACACTGCTTCCCTCCTATGAGCGCGTGTGCGCGCCCGTCATCCGCGCCGCCACTTTCGCCCGCGTGCTCGCGCTCAACCACTTGCCCGATCCCCCTGCCCGCGACGCCGCCCTGCGCGAGTGGGTGCGCCGTGAGATCCGTGTCGGCCGGGGGGAGCTCGCGTGGTTTGAGCCCGCCACCGCGGCGAGCGGGGGGTCGATGCGCCGTGAGATCCGCGACAGCTGGGGGGAGCTCGCGTGGTTTGAGTCCACCGCCGCCGCGAGCGGGTGGCTGACCGTGCTCGCCCTGCTCGCACTCGCCGCCGGGGAGGAGCCCGGGGAGCAGCGCATCCGGGACACCTGCGCCGCGTACTTCCCCTGGATCTCACTGGCCGGCACAATGCTCGACAGCTATGCCGACCAGGCCGAGGACGCCGCGGGCGACGAGCACAGTTACATCGCCCACTACCACTGCTCCGCGCGCGGGGTGGAGCGGGTCTGTGAGTTGGTCGGCGAGGCCGCGCGCCGCGCCGCGGCGCTCCCCGACGGCGATCGTCACGCCGTGATCGTGGGCTGCATGGTCGCCATGTACCTATCCAAGGACAGTGCGCGCACCCCCCGCCTGCGCGCGAGCACCCGCAGCATCGCTCACGCCGGTGGATCCCTCGCTCGGCTCCTGCTGCCCGTGCTGCGCATGTGGCGCGTCCTCTACGCCCAACGTGGCGACTGACGTCTTACAGCGTTTTGTCTGCGTAAATCTCGTTTTATGAAAACGAGCTCGGCAGTGGGCGGGGGGGATTTGGGTAAAGATCGAGATATGAGCTCACTGCGACATGCACTTAGCCTGCCCCGATCCCGGCACCGGATGCTCAGCCGTTTTCGCTGGATTCAGGCTTGTGGTGCACGCCTCGATAGAGAGGGCGAGGATGAGTGAGGAGGGGGTCCCACAGTCGCTCACCGCGAAGCAGGTAGCGAGCGCGATCGAGGAGGCAGTGGCAGCCGGCGCGGCGGGCTCGCGGACACTCTCGGGCCTGCGGGGCCCGCGGGATCTGACGAGCTCGCCGCTGCTGGAAGACCGCAACGTGTCCCGGTCGTTGCTGTGCGGGCTGGTCGTTTTGATCAGCTTCCCCGCGGACGGCAGCGCGCGCGGCGTCAAGACGATCGCCCGGGAGCTCGACCTGCCCGCCTCGACCACCCACCGCTACATCCACACCCTGCTCGCCGTCGGTCTCCTGGAGCAGGACCCCCTAACTCGTAAGTACCGCCGCGCGCACCCCCCCGGCGGACGTTCTCCAAAACGGAGGGGGAGTGCGAGCGGGAGCAGTGAGACCTAGTGTCCCGAGTCACAAATTCGATGGCATTTCCCGGCGTCTGCACGCACCTGACGCCCGCCGGCATCGCCTTATGTGCTACCGGCACACGCGCCGACACCGTCGAACGTCAGGGCACGCGCATGCGCTCGGCAAATACTCACCGAATTTCCGACTCGGGACACTAGATGCCGCGGACGAGCGCCCCACGGACCTTCCGCACCCCCGGCCCTGGGGTGGAGTGGCGGGAGTCGGTTCCGCTCCTACGCGAGCCACGGTTCTCGCAATCCCTGGAGCGCGGTCTCGCGATCCTCGAATGCTTCACCCCCGAGCGCCCCGTACGGGGGATCGCCGATCTCGCCGACGAGCTCGGGATGAGCCGCTCGACCACCCACCGCTACGTGCTCACGCTCACCACGCTCGGCTACCTCGTGCAGGGTGCACGGCGCAAGTATCGGCTTGGCCTCCGAGTCACTGAGCTGGGGATGGCCGCGCTCGGGGAGATGAGTCTGCAGGAGCACGCCCGCCCCTACCTCGAGGAGCTAAGCGTTCGCAGCACCTTCACGCTCGCGATCGCCGTCCTCGATGGACCCGAGGTCCTGTACATCGATCGGCTCGAGGGCAGCCGACGGGGGTCCCAGGCGATCGACCTCGGCCTCCGCGCGGGCTCGCGCGTGCCCGTGCACTGCTGTGCGATGGGCAAGCTACTCCTCGCCCACCTGCCCAAGCTCGCGCAGCGGGAGCTACTGGCGGAACTGACAATGGAGCGCCGCGGGCCCAAGACGATCACCGCCAAGGGAGCGCTGCGCAAGGAGCTCACACGGATCTCCCAGGAGGGCCTCGCCGCGAGTGAGGAGGAGTTCGCTCCCGAGCTCTATGAAATCGCCGTGCCCGTGCGTAGCGAGGTGCGCGAGACTGTTGCCGCGCTGAGTATGGCTGCATCCAGTTCGATGATCTCGCTCGCAGCGCTCGTCGAGCACCTCGCCCCGCACCTCATCTCCACTGCCGATCGCATCTCCGCGCGCCTTGGCTACCGCCGCGACGATGAGCGCGGCGGCGGGTAGGTCCTCCGCCGCGCTCGCCCCCGCATTTCCAGCTCGATTGGGATCGCCTCGTAGACGTACACCCAGCGGGCGGTCGCGATCACCTTCGCGAGGCGACGACTTCCTGGATCGCCTCGTCCACCGCGTCGAGTACACCCAGCGGACGGTCGCGATCACCTTCGCGAGGAGTCCCCGCCTAATCTACAGCTCGATCGGATCGCCTCGCGGACGCGCACCCAGTGGGGGTCGCGATCCTCCGCGAGCAGTCCTCGACTACATCTCGATCGGGATCGCCTCGTAGACCTCCACGCTGCCGCCGTTCGCGAGGACCGGGCAGCCCTCGGCGAGCTTCGTCGCGGCCGCGAGGTCTCCCGCGTTCACGAGCGAGTAGCCGGTCAGGTCCCCAGTAGCGCCATTGGCACCTACGGAGCTCGATGCTCCGAACGGATTGCCTGGATCGACGAGCGCCGCCCCCAGCTGCCCGAACCACTCGCCCCACGCCTTCATCGCGGCGTCACGCTCAGCGTCGGACTCCGCCATGCCCCCACCCTTGTAAGCCAGCATGTACTTTGCCATCGTCGGTTATCTCCTTGGTTGTGTGAGTCGTTGTCAAATCGTGGGTCGTTGTCGTCGGTGTATCGTTTCAAACTGTGGTCGTTGTCAAGCTGTTGTGGTCGCTGTCAAGCTCTTTGCGGCAACTGCGTGAGGACCCGTGCGCCGAGGTTCTCCAAGCAGCCTTCCCACCCGTGGCGGTGCTGATCGCGGGAGGTGGGGGAGGGGAGCTTGCTGTGTTCGAGCACCACCGTCGTCTGTCCATCCTCCTCACGGAACTCAACCGTCACCGTGCTCACCTCCTCCGAGGGCGCTCCCTCGCGCTCCCAGCACCAGCTGTAGACGAGCCGCTCCGGACGACGCACCTCGCTGTACTCGCCGCCCACCGCGTGGACCGTGCCCGTCGCAGGATCTTCCATCGCCAGGCGATAGCTCCCACCCACGCGCAGATCCACCTCCGCCACCGGGGTGCGCCACTGCGGCGACGCGGCCCACCAACGCCGTAGGACCTCGGGGTTCGTCCACGCGTCGAAGACATCTTCGGCGGGAGCTTCGAAGGTGCGCTCCAGCCGCAGGCTCGTGGTTGTGTCCAGATCGCTCATGAGCGCTCCTCCAGTGATCGTGTTTGGCGCTGTTCGCGCAGATAGAGCTCGACGGTATCGAGCTTTCGCTCCCACAGCTCGCGCTGATGGGTCATCCAGCTGTAGGCATCGTCCAGCGATCGCTCGCCCAGGCGCAGGCGATGGGTGCGCCCATCGATCACACGGACGATCGCCCCCGCCTCCTCCAGCACCTTCAGGTGCCTGCTGATCGCGGGCTTGGACACACCGAAGTCCTCCGTCGCCTCGCCCACCGTCATCTCGCCCTCCGTCAGCCGCTCGAGGATGCCCCGGCGGATCGGATGCGAGCACGCCGCGAACGATCGGTCGAGCGTCATATTGTTAGCCATCTGGTTAACAATAGCAGGGTGTTTGCCCGGGCGCGTCGTGGAAAAGGACGGTTGTCCTGGGCTCGGTAGGGTGGCTGCGCCACAGCCTGCGCGGCCGGCGGTCCGCCGCGCGGCGCCGATACTCCTGCGCCCAGTCAGCGGAGGAAGCAATTTGCAATAGATGAGATTTTTTGTCGACCGATACCCTTACGACCAACGATTTATCCCGGACGACCAACGATCATCCCGGTGTTGCCTGCCTTGTTTCACCTCTTTGTCGTACCGGTCTGTATCCGTTTGAAAGTTCGAGGATTTCCACCCCATTGCTGGATCTCCAGCAATGGCGGGCTGCCGCCGGGGGTATTTTGGAGATTCGCTTGCCCTTTGACAACCGTGGCGAATTCGTATATGGTGGTGGCCGTCGGGGTCATCGATCGCGGGTATCTTTATCGCGGTGAAGTTTGTGTATGGGCACGGGGTCCCGTCGCGCCGTTGAGCGCCATGGTAACACCGGTGCGCAATCGCGCGCCGTTGGCAAGATCAAGAGGGAGGTCACCGGTATCGCCTAGACGTGATGACGATTAAACGGACCCCAACGCTCGCGTTGGGGCGATCGGTGCCGGTGGACAGTAAATTCACCCACGCGATCGCTAGCGAAGTGACGAATATGCGGAGAGGCGATCGAAGTCGTTGTAGCGACCCGATTGAGGTCGTAATAGTGACCTCAACCGTATCGACCTCCCCTCCGCCTCGAGCCATCAACTGAAGGTGTAACTCGAGCAATGGTGTAACGGAAACTAGAGACAACGCACGGAGGCTGCTGCAGGAGAAATTATCCACCTCTGTGCTAACCGCCAGCCGCAAAATACGATTTCACGCGAGTAGTGACCTGCGTCAGTTCGAGCAGTACGCTCGGCATCTCGCACGACGTTTCCCCTTCGGAGGCTCGGGTGGCGACGAGCAGGATGTGGCGCAGGAGGCGATGATTGCCGCGTGGTGCGCCATGGAAGTGTTCAATGGCCGCGGGAGATTGGAGGGATTCGTACGCGAGCGGATGTATCTGCGGGTTATCGACTACGTGCGGATGCGCGCCCACGTTGGCCAGCGGCGCGCGGAGCGCGACACCTGGCCCCTGGAGGCGTGGGACGCTCGGGGTGGCGATACGACGGTCGAGACCGTGCTCGCCCGCGAGCGCCTCGACATCGCAGTCCGCGCCATCGGGCGGCTCACGCCCCGCCAGCAGGCGTGTCTCTGCGGGCGCATGAACGGACTATCGCCGGCCGAGATCGATCCAGCTGCGTGTCCGAGCACGGTCGACGCCAACGCCTGGAAAGCTCGTGAGCACGTACGGCTGGCGCTGGCCAGCTAGCTCAGTTCTCCCGTCGCAACGTCAGCGCAGATGTGAGATGGCCGAGTCTCGCTCAACGTAAGAGCGTTGGCTCACAGGGAGGAGAACAGCCGGCTCAAGTGTTCTGCCTAACCGGAGCCTTGGGTCCGTGGCGGTGTCGGTAACCGGATCATGTGCTCGCAGAGGCGAACACGGTGGCCCAGTCGTTCTTGATGCTGACCACGGTCCAGTCCTCCTCGCCGGCTCGCTGAAGCGACTCCTCGGCGCCTGCGGTGTAGTCGAACTCGCGGTCGGGATCATCGTGGAGCACCAGCAGTCGCAGGCCTTGGCGGGACGGCCCCCCGGTGTAGTGGAGCATCGGGATGTCGCCGTTGGAGTTGCCCCCCGCCACGATCGGGCGCCGGCCGACGCGGCTCCAGATTCGCACCGGCTTGGTGGGACCGTCGTCGAACACGTCGTGCTCGGCGAGGTAGACGAGGTTGCCGCCGGACTCGTCCTCCTGGTAGCGCAGGGCCGTTGAGCTGCCGATGACCCGCTCGGAGGGAATGCCGTAGATCTCCTCGGTGACCGGGCGCATGAAGTCGCGGTCGCCGCCGGAGGCGATGTAGGTGGTGAAGTCGTTGGCCTCGAGGTAGCCCAGCAGCTCGATCATCGGCAGGTAGCCGCAGTCGCGAAAGCTACGACCGAGCGTCGGGTGACGCCCCTCACGCAGGAAGGCGTCCGCGGCGGCTGCGTACTCCTCGACGCTGAGCCCCGCGAAGGCGCGCAGGATGCCACCCATCAGCACTTTCACGTCGCTGTCATCGCCGTGGTAGTGCTTGGTTATGACCGCCCCGAGCCACGCGAAGTCCCGCTCGCTTGCGGCCTTCCAAGGCTGCCGATCGCGCAGCGATGGGTCCTTGTCGGCCATCTCGATGAGCCGGCCGAGGATGAACCCAAGCTCGATCGGCATCGGCTTCTCGCACCAGAGCGTGCCGTCGTTGTCGAACACCGCGACGGGGCGTCGCCGGGGAAATAGACATAGCGATCGCGTGAGGCGCTGAGCTGGGGGCGCGGCGTGCTCGCGATCTCGATCACCGAGCGGTCGTCGAGCGGGAACGCGCCATTCGCACCCGCCTCAGAGAACCAGATGTTGACGAGCTTCCTGACCCTCTCGGGCCGCTCCTCGGCGAGGTTGTTGATCTCCGACCTGTCGATATCGATGTGGTAGAGCTCCCACTCGTCGGCGTTGAAGTTGCCCCAGCCCGCTAGGCATGGATGGGTCGTGACGGCCTTCCAGCCTTCGTGCCAGATCGACCGGGAGCCGAGCATCGCGTAGAACTGGGTCTTGCGCTTCGACGCCGCCGACGGGTCGTCGAAGCTCTCGCGCATACTGACGCCGTCGAACCGGCTCTGCGTGTGCCCCTTGATCGTCTCAGGAGCCTCGACGCCCAGTGCGTCGAGGATCGTGGGTACAAGGTCGATGGCATGGTGGTACTGGTCGCGGATCGCCCCGCGCGCCTTGATCCCTGACGGCCAGGAGATGATGCACGGGTCGCAGGTCCCGCCGTTGAACTCGTAGCGCTTCCACATC
The DNA here is from genome assembly GCA_963747875.1 of uncultured Solirubrobacterales bacterium. Classification (GTDB taxonomy): domain Bacteria; phylum Actinomycetota; class Thermoleophilia; order Solirubrobacterales; family Solirubrobacteraceae; genus Palsa-744. The sequence goes on along the minus strand of CAVVGU010000001.1, from coordinate 679,363 downwards.
TTGAACGGCGTGTTGAACGCCATCGCCCAGCCGGTCGGATAGTGGTTATACGTGAGCGGGCCGCCGAGCTCATCGACCTGCGCGAGATTCTGCTCCAGGTCGTCAGGGATGCCGTTGGCGAACTTCATCTCGTTGACCGACCCATTTGGCCCGCCCTCACCGCTCGCACCATTGTCCGATACGACCACGATCATCGTGTTCTCGAGCTGGTTGGTGTGCTCGAGATAGTCGAGCACTCGCCCGATGTGGTGGTCGGCGTGCGCGAGGAACCCCGCGTATACCTCAGCCATACGGGCAAAGAGCCGCTGCTCGTCATCGTTCAGCGAGTCCCACGGCCGCGTGTAGTCGACCTCCGGGAACGGCTGACCCTCTGGCCCTTCTCGCGTCTCGGGTGTCCCGATCGGGTTGATCGGCGGCAGCTCCGTGTCAGCCGGTACCAGGCCGAGTTCCTTCTGGCGGGCGAGCGTCTCCTCACGTATCGCCTCATAGCCCATGTCGAAGCGGCCCTTGAACTTCTCAATCCACTCTGCAGGCGCGTGATGCGGAGCATGACAGGCACCCGGAGCGTAATACAGGAAGAACGGCTTCTCCGGAGCGATCGCCTTCGCATCCCGGATGAACCCAAGCGCCTTATCGGTGATGTCCTCAGTGAGGTGATAGCCCTCCTCGGGAGCACGCGGCTGGTCGACCGTGTGGTTGTCGTAGACCAGGTCCGGATACCACTGATTCGTCTCGGCGCCGAGGAACCCGTACCAGCGCTCAAAGCCACGGCCGCTCGGCCAGTTGCGCCGCGTCGCCGCCAGATTCATCTCGTCTGTCGGACACAGATGCCACTTGCCGACCATGTAGGTATTCCACCCGGCCTCGCCCAGGATCTCCGACAGCATCCCGTTCTCCGGAGGAACCGTGCCGCTCGCGTTCGGGAACCCGATCGCGGCCTCCGTGATGCACGCCATGCTGTTGCGTGTGGTTGCGCCCGGTCAGCAAGCACGACCGCGTCGGCGAGCACAGCGCAGTCGTATGAAACTGCGTGTAACGGACCCCTGCTGAGACGATCCGGTCAATGTTCGGAGTCTCGATCGGGCCGCCGTAACAGCTCATCGCCGAGAACCCGACGTCGTCGAGCACGACGTAGACCACGTTTGGTGCGCCGTCAGGCGCTTTGGGGGGCTCGAACGGAGCCCAATCCGCCTCGGAGTCACGAATGTCGACGTTGACGACGCCTTTGAATGGCCTGGCCATGGACTCACTCTCCTCTTCGGCTCTCGAGCCGAAACGGCCCACCCCGCAACCAGCGGACCGACAACAGAACCTGGACGCACCATCGGAACTCCGCTCTCGAGCGCTCCCGAGATGCAGAGTTACAGCGAGCAGCCTGCGCCCGTGCGGGGTGAGCAGGCATCACCCGATCGGGGTGAGAGCACCGCGCTCGATCGGGGTGAGAGCACCGCGCGCCAAATAGCACCGCGCGCCAGCTTCTACCATCCGGTTTGGATGAGCCGCGAGGACATGATCCAGATTCCGGCGGGCCGCTTCCGGATGGGCTCGGCCGACTTCTACCCCGAAGAGGCACCGGTGAGTGAGGTGGATGTAGGCGGCTTCGCGATCGACCGCGGACCTGTCACGGTCGCGCAGTTCGCACGCTTCATCGAGGAGACCGGGTACCTCACGCTCGCCGAGCGTGCTCCCGATCCTGCCCAGTATCCCGACGCCGATCCCTCGCTCCTACGCCCGGGGTCGGCCGTCTTTCGTCCCACGCCCGGCCCTGTGCCGCTGAACGACCCGAGCCGCTGGTGGGCCTACGTGCCCGGCGCGAGCTGGCGGCATCCCTGGGGGCCGGCCAGCGAGAACTCGGGGCGAGAGGATCACCCGGTCACCCACGTCGCCTTCCAGGACGCCGAGGCGTACGCGACGTGGGCCGGCAAGCAACTGCCGAGCGAGGCCGAGTGGGAGTACGCGGCGCGGGGCAGGCTCGACGACGCGGTCTTCGCCTGGGGTGGGGAGGAGCGACCGGGCGGCGAGCTGATGGCCAACTTCTGGCAGGGTGAGTTCCCCTGGCGCAACACCGGCGCGAAGGGCTGGCGTGGCACATCGCCCGTCGGACTCTTTCCCGCAAACGGCTTCGGACTCCATGACGCCACAGGAAATGTCTGGGAGTGGACAGCCGACTACTACGCCGCCCGCGACCCGGACGCCGAGGCGACCCCCACCGCCTGCTGCAAGCCGCCACTGAACCCCCACGTCGATACTCCGAATGGGAGCTACGACGTCGGGCATCCCGGCGCAGGCCTCCCGCGTCGTGTCATCAAGGGCGGCTCGCACCTCTGCGCCCCAAGCTACTGCCTGCGCTATCGCCCCGCTGCCAGACAGCCGGAGGCGATCGACACCAGCACCAGCCATCTCGGCTTGCGCTGCATCATTCGCGAAGACAGCTGAACAGCCGGCACGCGCCGCCCCAAGCGATGGATGTGCGTCAAGACCGGGTCCGCGGGCGCGCTGCGGTGATCAGGAGCGCCTTGCGTCGGCGATCAACCCACTGCGTTGGTAGGCCACACCAGCACGTCCCCGCGGGCAGTGAGCTTGACGGTTGCCCCGGGTGCCAGCTGCGCGTCCCCTAGGGTCCGGACGAGCAGGAGCTGCTCGTTCCCCGCGTGCGCGATCTGTACATGCAGGACGGCGTCGTGGCCGTGGTAGCCCAGTCGGACGATCCGTCCGCTCAGGCCCTGCTCGCGATCGGAGGGGTGCAGCTCGATCTGCTCCGGTCGAACCAGGACGGTCACCTGGCAGCGGGTGGGTAGCGGCTCGCCGTGCCACAGGGCGGGGAGCATCCCGAGCGGTGTCTCGACAAGCGCCCCCGCGAGGATGCCCTCCATCAGGTTGGCGTCGCCGACGAAACGCGCCAGCTCGTCGTCGATCGGCCGGGAGTAGAGATCCTGCGGGGTGGCGTACTGAGCGATTCTGCCGTCGCGGAGAACGGCGACGAGGTCCGCCAGTGAGAGCGCCTCGTCCTGATCGTGGGTCACGAGCAGCGTCGTCGTGGCCGATGCCCGCAGGATCCGCTGAACCTCCTCGCGCACGCTGGCTCGCATGTGCGCGTCGAGAGACGCGAACGGCTCGTCCAGGAGCACGACCTCCGGTTTGACTGCGAGCGCTCGGGCCAGGGCCACTCGCTGCTGCTGACCCCCCGAGAGCTGGTGGGGGTAACGGCGCGCGAGATCCGCCAACCCGACGAGCTCGAGCAGGTCGCCCACCTGTTGCCGACGGGCCGTCCGTGTGAGCCCGAACCCGACGTTGGACGCGACCGTGAGATGGGGGAAGAGGCCACCCTCCTGCGGGACATAGCCGATCCGGCGGTGCTCGGGGTGGACGTGAGTGCCCGCACCGTCAACGGTCTGCTCGCCGATCCTCACCGTTCCCCGATCGGGCCGGTCGAAGCCCGCCAGCAGTCGCAGCAGGGTTGTCTTGCCACTGCCCGAAGGACCCAGAATGGCCGTCAGCGATCCCGCCGGCACTGTCAGATCGAGGCCTGCAAGGACGGGGTGGGTCCCGAAGCTCTTGTGCAGGCCCGCGATCGCGAGCCCGCCCGAGGTGCGATCGTCTCGAGCGAGGCCGCTCTCTTCTGCGGCTTGCGACCGGAGGCGACCTGCTTGCTTGCGATCCAATCCGAGACCGCCTCCGCTGTTCGATCTCAGATTCCCTCCGCTGTCGCCGTCCCGTTCGAGTCCGCTCACCGTGCCATCGCCCCCTGAGAGGGAAGCCGGTCGAAGAAGCGCCCGAGCACGTAGCTCGGCAGGGCCGCGATTGCGATGATGGTCAGCGCGAACGGGGCCGCCTGCCCGTAGGAGAGGTTCTGCTGGTAGGCCCAGAACTGAGTGGCAAGCGTCTGCACGCCGGTCGGGATCAGGATCAGCGTCGCCGTCAGCTCGGTCACCGCCGAGAGGAACACCAGGGAGAAGGCCGCCGCCAGCCCGGGGGAGACGAGTGGGAGCGTGACCCGCCACAGCACTGAAAACCGCCCTTGGCCGAGCGAGCGGCCGACCTCCTCCAGGCCTACCGGCGCCTGCACGATCGAGGCCCGCACGCCGACGAGCGCCAGTGGGAAGAACAGGATGGCGTAGGCGATCACCAGCAGCGGGGCGCTCTGGTAGAGGAATCCGTTGGCATAGCGCTCGGTGAAGTAGGAGAGCGCGAGCGCGATCACCAGGCCCGGCATCGCGAGGACGAGATACGTGCTGCGCTCGAGCAGTCGGTAGGACCGCCTGCGGTAGCGAATCGCAAGCAGCGCGACCGGCAGTGCCATCGCTGTTGCCAGCGCCGCGGCGATCGCGCTGTAGAGGGCTGTGTGCCATGTGGCGTCCAGGAGCGATACGCCCGTAAGAAAGGCTCGCGGGCCCCTGAGCATCCAGTAGACGCCGGAGCCGATCGGGACACCTAGTGCTAGCCCGCTGAGCACGACGAAGCCGGCGAGGACCGGGAGCCGCGCACGCCCCAGCCGGTGGCGCCGGAGCGCCCGCTGGGCGAGGGGGCCCGAACGGCTGAGCCGGCCCCGGCCCCGTGCGAGCCCCTCGCCCCAGAGAACCGTCAGGCTGAGGAGTACCAGCACCAGCGATAGTGCCGAAGCCGTCGGCACGTTGAACGAGACGTTGAACTCGGTGAAGATCTCCGTGGTGAAGGTCTGATAGCCGAGGATCTCGAAGGCGCCGTACTCCGCAAGCAGCACGAGCGCTACCAGCAAGCAGCCACCGAGGATCGCCACCCGCGCCTGCCTGAGCGTCACCCGCCAGAACGTCCGCAGCCGCCCAATCCCAAGGCTACGTGCCACCTCCTCCTGGCCCGGATCGGCATTGCGAAAGCTGGCGGCAACCGGCAGGTACACCAGCGGGTACACCGCCAGTGTCATCACCAGCACCGCCCCGCGGAATCCCTCGACCCAGGTGCTGAGCGAGGACCAGCCGAAGCTCACCACGAAATCGGGGATCGCAAGCGGCACCACTACCAGGACAGCCCACACCCGCCGGCCCGGAAGGTCGGTGCGCTCGACAAACCACGCCGCCGCGGTGCCGATCACGGCGCACAGCACCGTGACCACCACCGTGAGTCTTACCGTGTTCCACAGCAGGCTGACTGTGAGGCTCCGGAATATGAGGTGCAGGATCGTCGATGTCCCGGCGCCGTGGGCCTCGAAGAGTAGGAAGGCGAGTGGCGCCGCCAAGACCGTCGCTACGGCGACGCTGAGCCCGAGCAGCACCCACGGTCGCGGGGCTGCCCGCGCCGGCAGCTGTTGGGGTCCGGCCATTGACGCCCGCTCCGGCGCGGGCGGCGGGGCACGCCCGGCCGCCGCCTCCGGCGCTTGTTTGAGAGCGCTCCTCGCCGACGTCCTCATCTCTCAGCGCTCGATCGATCGCCGCTACTCAGAGCAGCCCGGCTTCGCGAAGGAGCGCAATCGCAGTAGATCCATCGCCGAGTTGCGCGACCGAGATCGAGTTTGGTTGGAGCTCTCCAAAGGGGGTCTCGGGGGCGGTGGGCTGGATCCCCGAGACGATCGGATACTCGAAGCTGAGAGAATGGGCGATGATCTCCTGACCCCGACGGCTCACCAGGAAGGCAAGGAACCTCTGAGCAGCGCCGTGAGCCCTGGAGGATTTGAGGATCGCCGCTCCCGAGACGTCGATCACGTAGCCGGGGTCCCGCGGCGCGAAGTAGGCGATCTTCGAATGGATGTTCCCCGCGCCGAGCTCCGCTTTCATACGGTACCAGTAGTACTGGTTTATCACCCCGAATGCGATGGCGCCCCGGTTGACCTCGCTGGCGATCGTCTCGTTGTCGGGGTACACGTGACTGGTGGCGGTGGCCTTGATCCCTTCCAGCCACTTCAGCGCCGCGGCTCGACCATCGGTGCGGGCGACTGAGGTGACGATCGGCTGGAAGTCCGTCTCTCCCGCCGCAAAGGCCAGTTTGCCCCGGTAGATGGGGTCGGCCAACTGGAGAACCGATTTGGGAAGCTGGCTCGCGGCGATCAGGCTGGGGTTGTAGATGAGCACGCTGACCCGTGTCGAGACCCCGAGCCAGTCGGCCCGCGGCGAGTTGAACCTGGTCGGGGCGCGAGCGAGCGTTGTGGGATCCACCGGTGCAAGCAGGCCCTTTGCTCCCAGGTACTCGAGCGCGGGGGAGTTCTCCGTGTAGATGACGTCCGCCGGCGAATTGGATCCCTCGGTGACGATCTGGTCGGCAAGGGTGTCCTCGTCGTTGCTGCGCACGTTCACCGTGATGCCGGTTTCATGTTCGAAGGCCGCGACGAGCGCGTCCGTCGTCTGCACGTGCTGGCCGTTGTAGAGGGTGATCGACCGACTACCCGACGATGAGTCTCCGCAGCCGGCCAACAGTCCGCCGGTCAACACGAGCACGAGGAGCGAGGCCAGACGGTGTCTCGTCATCATGCGTTGACCTCCGGATGGCGGGCGTAGATGCCGCTCGGCCCGTGGCCGTTACTACTTTCCTGGCGGATGGCCGGCGGCGCAGCTCGGCGAGAAGGCTGGGGGTTCATGGCGCGGACCGTACCACAACTTAGGGTAGCCTAATTAGGCATGCCTAATACGCTCGGCGAGCGAGGTGTGCGCGGTGATCGCGCATCGGCGAGACGCGCCTCTTATCCAGACGCTGCGACGAGCGTGAAGAGCGGCCAGCGCCCGGGCACGCCCTTGAGCGCGTGAAAGCCGCGGTCCTCAAACGCAAACGGCCCGCCCACGACCGTTCCGAACACGGTGCCCGAGACGAGCACCTCGTTGGGTCCCGCGAGCGCGTTCACGCGCGAGGCGATGTGGACGGCCATGCCGCCCACATCTTCGCCGATCAGCTCACACTCTCCTGTGTGCACACCGACGCGGATCTCGACCCCGAGCTCGCGCGTGGCGGCAGTGATTGCCAGAGCACAGCGCAAAACCCGCGACGGTGGCCCCGCAAAGGTCGTCAGGAAGCCGTCGCCCACGGTCTTGACCTCACGGCCGCCGAAGCGGGCGAGCTGCTCGCGCACCTGCGCATCGTGGTCGGCGAGCAGATCGCGCCAGCGGCCATCGCCGAGGTCGGCGGCGCGCGCTGTCGCATCCACGATGTCAGTGAACATCACCGTGAGCAGCGCCCGCGTGAGCTCCCCACCGCTGCGCCCACCGGTGAGAAACTCCTCGATCTCTTCGACGATCGCGTCGCTGTCGCCTACGAACGGGAGCGAGTCGCAACCCTCCAGCTCGACATAGCGCGCACCGACTATGTGCTCGGCCAGGTAACGCGAGTGGCGTGGGTCCCAAGCGCTGTCGCGGGATCGGTGCATGACCAGCGTTGGGATGTGGATGCGGGGCAGCGCATCGCGCACATCGAGGTCGGCCGCGGCATTCAGGAGGATACGGGCCTGGCTTGGGCTCGCCGCCAGGCGCTGGAGACGCGCGAACCACGTTGCGAGCGCCGGGTCATCGGCCATCGAGGGCGCCAGCACTGGAAGCCCAGGGCCGTCGGTCTCGCCCCAGGCGGCGACGGTGTGCTCGGTCCACTCGGCGCGATCCTCGACGGTCATCGCCCAGTCGTAGTCCGCAGCCCACGAGGTGCGTGCGATCGACGCATACATGATCAACGCGCCGACGCGCTCCGGGCGGTTCGGCGGCCAGCAGAGCGCCGACCGGTCCGCCCAAGCCGTAGGTGAACAGTGCGGCCCGCTCGCTGTCCACCGCATCGAGTACCGCAAGCGCGTCGCGCGCCTCCTGCTCCAGGGTGTACGGCTCACCAACGCTGTCTGACAGTCCGCTCCCCCGGCGGTCGAACAAGATCAGGCGGCTGAACACGGCCAGGCGCTCGAGGAAACGACGCAGCGCGGAGGAAGCCCACAACTGCTCGATCTGGGAGATCCACCCAGGCAGGAACAGCAGGTCCAGCTGACCCTCGCCCGCGACCTGGTAGGCGATCGTCGCATCGCCGCTGCGGGCGTAACGCGTAGGGGTCACCATCGGGCGTCTTCAATCATCCGTCTGGACGGTACCGCGCAATACCCAAGCGGCCTTGCTCCATCATCGGCGGTACTTGTCCCCCTAGGCTTGCTGAACGAGCGAAGGAGCCCAACGTGTCACGTGACATCAAAACCCCTGGTCCAGATCACCCGATCACGATCACCTCGAGCAGCGACCATGTCGTCGTTCGTAGCGGTGAGACGACGATCGCCGACAGCCACTCGACGCTCGTCCTGCGTGAGGCCAACTACCCGCCGGTTCGCTACATCCCGATCGCCGACGTCGACCGGTCGCAGCTCGCGGCCAGCGAGCTGACCACCTACTGCCCGTACAAGGGTGACGCGTCCTACTACTCGATCACTCCTGATACGGAGCGTGGCACCGATGCGGTCTGGTTCTACGCTGATCCCTACCCAGCGGTCGCCGAGATCAAGGGCCATGTCGCGTTCTATTCCGACCGCGCCCAGCTCTCGATCGAGGCGGCAGACGGCGCAGATGGCTGAGCGCAGATGCCCACGCGGATCACCCATTCGACACAGCCCGAGGCGGTCAAAGAGTTCGGAGATGTGCGGTTGTCCGCCGAACAGTGGTAGGTCATCCGGAATCCCCGTGCCGAGCCGTCACCAGACAAGCGACGACACTCGAGCGAAGCGGCCGCCCAAGCTGCTCGTGCAGGGTCCGATTCGCGCTCTCCATCGCCTCGCGCTGCTCGGGCGAGAGTCGTGACCAGAAGGACATCGTGCCAAGCAGGGCGTTGAGTTCGGCGGCCGTATGCTCATTCAGCGTCGGCGCCGTGGCGATCTGCGTGTCATCGAACAGATTGGCCGCGTACTCGCGTGCCAACTCGTAGCCGCCAAGCCATGCCCAGACCTCTGAGATGTTCCCGCGGCGCTCGCGAACGCCCGCAAGAGTGCTCTCGAGATCCCGATAGTGCGGCCAGCTTGCAGCGATCTCAGGCGCGATCGCCGTCATCGCGCTCAAAAGCGCCTGCTGGTCATCGGCGCTGCGCGGCTCGTGCAGTCCGAAGTACTGGATGAGTGCAAACGTCCCGCCGAGCGCGAGCGCGTCTGCCGCGCGTTGCCAGCCGACATCGGGATCGACCCAGTGGATCGCAGAAGCCGAGAAGACGGCTCGGAAGTGCTCGTGGGGGAGTCGTGCGTCCTCGAATCGGGCGTTCACGAGCTCCAGCTCGCCCGTGCCCTGAAGTCGCTTCTGGGCGAGCTCCGCCAGCTGAGCGCCGGGCTCGATCGCCGTGACGCGCAGGCCCCGAGCCAGGAGGCTGCTGGTCAGCTGTCCAGTCCCACAACCGATCTCGAGCACCTCGTCGCCGGGGGAGAGGCCGGCGACCTGGCAGGCGAGATCGATCAGCTGCTCAGGGTAGGTTGGGCGGTGCCGGTCGTACTCGGCCGCAACCTGGTTGAAGACTTTGCCGTAGCTGCGCTGCAGTGTTCCGTCCGGCACGCGCACACCGTAGGGGACGCGGCCGACGGAGCGCTCCTGGACTCAACTGCCAGCCCCCGCGGGCTAGAATCTGTCGGGTTTCGTTCACGATCGAGGGAAGAGACTGGATGATCGCGACTCGAACGATGGTCTACGCCGCTGGGTGGGCGCTGTGAGCGAGCGGCTCCTGCAGGAGCTCGCACCTCAGGTCCTTGCCACAGTCGCCCGGCGCTATGGCCGCTTCGACCTCGCCGAGGACGCCACCCAGGAGGCGCTGATTGCGGCCGCGCAGCAGTGGCCGGTTGAAGGAGTGCCGGTGAATCCGCGCGGCTGGCTGATCGCGGTCGCCACGCGGCGGCTGATCGACGCGCTACGTGCCGAGGCGTCGCGGACCCGGCGCGAGGAGGTCGCGCTGGCCCAGGAGCCACCGACCGGCGTCGACGTCCCCGACGAGGACGACACGCTGACGGTGCTGTTCCTGTGCTGCCACCCGGCGCTCTCGCCGCCGTCGCAGCTGGCGCTGACACTGCGGGCGGTCGGCGGTCTGACGAGCGCCCAGATCGCCGCCGCGTTCCTCGTGCCGGAGGCGACGATTGCCCAGCGCATCAGCCGCGCGAAGACGACGATCGCCGACGCCGGCGGCCGCTTCGCGCTGCCACCCGACGATCAGCGCGGCGCACGACTGGGTGTCGTGCTGCACGTGCTCTATCTGATGTTCAACGAGGGCTACACCGCGACGTCGGGCGAGCGGCTACAGCGTCGTGAGCTCGCACGTGAGGCGATCCGCCTGACGCGGATGGTGCATGCGTCGCTGCCCGGGTATGGCGAGGTCGCGGGGCTGCTGGCGCTGATGCTGCTTACGCAGGCGCGCAGCGGGGCGCGCGAGAGCCCTGACGGTACGCTCATCCCGTTGGCAGAGCAGGATCGCCTCAACTGGGACGGCGCGCTGCAGGAGGAGGGCGTGCAACTGATCCGGGAGACGCTGGCGCACGCGCCGCTTGGCCCCTACCAGCTGCAGGCGGCAATCGCCGCGGTCCACGCTGAGGCTCCGACCGCTGTGGATACCGACTGGCCGCAGGTTCTCAAGCTCTACGACCTGCTGCACGCGCTGGCGCCGAGCCCGGTCGTCACGCTCAACCGGGCCGTCGCGGTCGCGATGGTCGAGGGCCCGCGCGCTGGGCTGGCCGGCCTCGATGAGCTCTCCGGCGACCGCCGTCTCGCCTCGCGGCACCGGCTCGCGTCGGTCCGCGCTCATCTACACGAAATGGCCGGCGACACGCAGGCCGCGGTGGCCGGGTACGAGGATGCCGCCCGCCGTACCGCGAGCATCCCCGAGCAGCGCTACCTCCGTGCCCAAGCTGAGCGGCTACGCGTCGATGTCGAGAACGCGCCGACGCCTCCGACCTCTGAGTAAACCCCCGACCACGAGGAGCATCTCGATGCGCTACATCCTGCTGATCTACCAGAACACCGAAGCCTGGAACGGGCTCTCCCAGGAGGACAAGGACGTCTTTATGCGCGCCGCCGGGGACATTGTCGAGGAGCTGTCCGCGACCGGCGAGTGGGTCGGTGGCGAGGGCCTGGCCGACGCTGCGCAGGCACGTTCGACGCACGTACGCGACGGCGTCGTCACGGTTACCGACGGGCCATTTCTGGAGGCCAAGGAGTCGCTCGCCGGCTACTGCATCGTCGACGTCGCCACCCCGGAACGCGCCGAGGAGATCGCCGCGCGCTGGCCCGACGCCCAACACTGGGGCATGGAGATCCGCGCGCTGATGCACGGCGGTGGGGAGGAGGACTGACCGATGCTCACGCTCTACGAGCACCCATTCGCGCTCTACTGCCAGAAGGTCCTGATCGCGTTGGGCGAGCAGGGCGTGGCCTACAACGTCCTCGAGGAGCAGCGTGACTTCGATCGTGCCGAGCTGGCCGAGCTGTGGCCGCCCGCGTCGATCCCCGTGCTACGCGACGGCGAGGAGATCATCGGCGAGACCTCGATCATCATCGAGCACGTCGCCGGCGCCCAGCTGGTGCCTTCGTTGGAAGCCCGCAAGTGGGACCGCCTCTGCGACCAGTACATCTCCGACGCCGTCCAGGCGATCGTCTTCGACACGATCGAGGAGCGCTTCGACGAGCGTGCCGTCGCCCACGCGCGCGGCCGGCTCGACATGGTCTATGGCATGCTCGAGGCGCAGCTCACCCAGCACGAATTCCTAGCCGGCGATACGTTTACGATCGCCGACTGCGCCGCCGCGCCGGGCCTGTTCTATGGCCTTGCGATCCACCCGTGGGATGAGAGCACGCACCCGCAGCTGACGCGCTACTACCGCGCGTTGGCGTGCCGGCCCTCCTTCGCCAAGGTGATCGCGGACGCGCGGCCCTACCGGCACCTGTTCCCGCTGCCCTGGCCGGCCGACTTCGACCGCTACCACTGACAGACGAGTGTGGGCACTGAGATGAGCGTCGGCGATAGCGACATGGAACGTGTGCTTGGAATTGGTGGATCCTTCATGCGGGCTGCCGACCCAGTGGCCCTGGGCGCGTGGTATCGCGATTGCCTGGGACTGGACGCCGATGAGAACGGCCTGTGGCGTCAGGAAGCTGAGCTACGGACCCGCTCATGATCGACCTCTGGAGCGCCGTCAAGGACCTGCCGATCGCGATTGAGTCGTCCTCGTTCGAGGCGCTCCTGCCGAGCGGCCCGACCGGGCTCGAGGACTTCTCGACGACGCAACTGCGCTTGCAGGGCCGTGGCGAGGAGGGCGTCGGCGAGCAGGTCGGCATGGGGGATGCCCAGGAGAGCCTGCGTGCGAGCGACTTCCCACTGACCGGCAAGTGGGCGACGCTCGCCGGCTTCCTGGCCCACGTCGAGGAGATCGACATGTGGCCCGAGCCGCCGGAGTATGAGCTGCAGCGCAACTGGAGGCGCTGGACGTTCGAGTCTGCGGCGCTCGATCTCGCGCTGCGGCAGTCGGCCACGAGCCTGCCCGAGGTCCTCGGCCGTACGCCCCGGTGGGTGACGTTCGTCAACTCGTTCGGGCTCGGCGATCCACCGGACATCAACAAGGTTGCCAACCTGCGGGCGATGCATCCGACGGTTGGCTTCAAGCTGGACGTCGCACCGTCGTGGACGCAGGAGGTCATGAACCGCGTCGCGGCCGTCGAGGGCGTCGCGACGATCGACTTCAAGGGCCAGTACGGCCTCGAGGTCGAGGACGAGGCGGCGCTGCTGGCGATGTACGAACGCACGCTGGCCACATTCACCGAGGTCGTCTTCGAGGACCCGCACGACCACCCTGAGGTGCTGGAGCTGCTCGCGCCGATCGCGGATCGCGTCTCCTACGACGCTCCGATCACGAGCGTTGCGTCGATCGGCGCGACTCCTATCAAGGTGGGGATCGTCAATGTCAAGCCCTGTCGTGTCGGCCGCCTGGAGGAGCTCAGCCGCTTGTACGCGCATTGCGAGTCCGTGGGCATCCAGATGTACAACGGCGGCATGGGCGAGCTCGGCGTCGGCCGCGGGCAGGCCCAGCTGCTTGCGTCGCTCTTCCATCCCGGCGCGCCCAACGACATCGCGCCGTCGGGCTACAACCTCGAGGATCCACCGCCCGGTCTGCCGCCGAGCCCGCTCGATCCCACACCGGACCGCGGCTTTCGCCGCCAGTAATCCGCGCGTCAGCCAGGAAAATCCCGGGAGGTGTCGATTTCGTCCGACCTCGTTCGACGTGCAGGTAGTGACCACCTTCATCCACCACAAGGAGACACCGATGCGTTTCATGGTTCTAGTTCCCGGAAGCCCAGAGTCAGAGGCGGGCGTGATGCCCAGCACCGAGGACCTGGGGGAGATGACGAAGTACAACGAAGAGTTGGCCAGGTCAGGCGTGATGCTGGCCGGCGAGGGCCTGCACCCGACCTCTAGGGGCGCAAAGATCCGCTTCGACGGCAGCGAGCGCACCGTTATCGACGGTCCGTTCACCGAGGCCAAGGAGATCGTCGCGGGCTACTGGGTCTGGGAGTGCGCGTCGCGCGATGAGGCGATCGAGTGGCTCAAGCGAGCGCCGTTCGGCGGCGGTGTCGAGATCGAGCTGCGCCAGATCTTCGAGGCCGACGACTTCGGTGAGCAGCTGACGCCGGAGCTGCGCGAGGCCAACGAGCGGCTGCGCGAGCAGACGACCCAGAATTAGGCGCGTGAGCTCGTCGGCCACCCATCGTGCGATCGACGCCGTGTGGCGGATCGAGTCGGCCCGGTTGATCGCCGGGCTGACTCGCATCGTCCGCGACGTGGCGGTGGCCGAGGATCTGGCACAGGATGCGCTCGTCGCCGCGCTCGAGCAGTGGCCTGGGTCGGGAATCCCGGACAAGCCGGGCGCATGGCTGATGGCCACCGCCAAGCGCCGGGGAATCGATGAGCTGCGCCGGCGCGTCACGCTCGAGCGTAAGCAGGAGCTGATCGGGCGCGAGCTGGAGATCCTCCAGCAGCTCGATCAGCCCGACTTCGCCGCGCAGGTCGAAGACGTGCAGGATGACGTGCTGCGTCTGGTCTTCATGGCGTGCCATCCAGTGTTGTCCCAAGAGGCGCGCGTCGGGCTGACGCTGCGTCTGCTCGGCGGCCTGTCGACGCCAGAGATCGCGCGCGCGTTCCTCGTCTCCGAGGGCACGGTCGCGCAGCGCATCGTTCGCGCCAAGCGCACGCTTGCCGAGGCGCGCGTGCCGTTTGAGGTCCCCGGTCGCGACGAGCTGACCGAGCGTCTGTCGGCGGTCCTCGAGGTGATCTACCTAGTGTTCAACGAGGGCTACGCGGCGAGCACCGGCGAGCACTGGATCCGCCCGGCGCTGTGCGCGGATGCACTGCGCCTAGGAAGGATCCTCGCAGCGCTGATGCCCCGCGAGCCCGAGGTCCACGGCCTGCTGGCGCTCATGGAGCTGCAGGCCTCGCGTTTGCGGGTGCGGGTCGGGCCTCACGGGGAGCCGGTGCTGCTCGCCGATCAGGACCGCGCGCGCTGGGATCATCTGCTCGTGCAGCGTGGCCTGGCCGGGCTGCGGCGGGCCGAGGAGCTCAGCGGCTCGCTGGGGCCGTACACGCTGCAGGCCGCGATCGCCGCCTGCCACGCGCGTGCGCGGAACGTCGAGGCAACCGACTGGCCACGGATCGTCGCGCTGTACGATGGCCTGGCGGCCCTCACCGGCTCCCCGGTCGTTGAGCTCAACCGCGCGGTGGCCATAACGATGGCTTTCGGCCCCGAGGACGGGCTCGAGCTCGTCGATTCGCTCGCCGATGAGCCCGCGTTGCGTGGCTACCATCTGCTGCCCAGCGTACGCGGCGACATCCTCGTGCGTCTGGGGCGACTGGCGGAGGCGCGCGAGGAGTTCGAACGCGCAGCCGACCTGTGCAACAACGAGCGTGAGCGCGAGCTACTGCTCTCACGCGCGGTCGCTTGTGGGCACAACCAACCCTAAAACAACCCAACAAATACACCGAGGCGGATCCGCAGGAGCGGCGTCTCATCCATATGAGACTGGGAATCCCATTCATGTGCGACCGGTTGTCGCAAGCGGCGTGCCCCAGGATCGCAGTGCGCGGACGCGGGGCGGCTGTCAGCTCGCGGTAACCACAGAGCGCGCCGCGGCACACGACATGTGCTCCGGCTGTTCGAGAACCGCCAGACTCTGGCGGGCCGTCTTGTCCGTGGCCTCTCGCTGGATCTCCGGGTCGCAGTCCTGCAGGAACGTTTCAGCCAAGGTGTCCAATCGGACGGTGAAGATGCCGCCCTCGGGGTCGATGTCGAGGAACGGGGCGGGCACCTCCCCGCCGAACGCGGAGAGGCTCTGCCCGACCTCAGGCAGGTAGCTGGATATGAGCAGCAGATGGCGTACGGCCTCGACGCCCGCCGCTGCCTCCGCGGTGACGATCCCGCCGTAGCTGTGGGCGACCACCACGGTCGGCTCGTCGCTCGCGGTCAGGACGTGCCGGATCGCGGCGACGTCCTCTGCCAGCCCGGGTCCTCCCGCATCCGTCGGCTCACCCGTCTCGCCGCAACTCGGCAGGGCGGGCGCCTCGCTAGCGAGGCCCTGCTCGGCCAGCAGCTCACCGGTTCGGTGCCACCACCACGATCCGTCCTTCACGCATGCCCCGTGCACGAAAACGATCCTCATCATGACCTCCTCTTCGCGTGTCCGATCTACTGTCGAGCAACGATAGGTGTGCCGATCATGACGTGGAGATATTGGGCGGTGAGCAGACAGCGCCAACCCAAAATCAGGCAGCGGGCTCCTCAACGCGTGCACCGGCCAGGCGCTCAAGGACGCTGGTCTGGTCGTCGATGAGGCGGCCGGCAACCGACGCATCTACCGGATCAACCCAGACGGCCTCGCCGAGTTCCGCGCCGAGCTCGACCGGTTTTGGCTGAGTGCCCTGACCGCCTACAAGACGGTCATCGAGCAACCCGATAAGGATGTCTCATGACTACGCCAGCAGCAGCTTAGGTCTATCCGCCACGATCCACATCCTCGTCTGTATCGATGATGATGAGGCGGCGCGAGAGCTAGCCATCCTCGCCCGTGGTGGTCGCGGGCTTGGTGATGAAGCACACGAAATACAGGCTGGCGAGGAAGCGCTTGGTGCAGACGGGCGCGAGCGTAGCGAGGTCCTCCCACGGGCGCGAATATGGATCGCCGGGCGCGATGCTCACAAGTACGCGGCCAGCCGGTCTAAGGATCTGGCCGAGCAGAGTGTCTGGCAGTCCTGCGTCCATCACCACGAGGCGACCGCCTACCTGCAGCTGGCGCCACGCCGCCTCGAGCGCGGGCCTGCGCTCGGGGAGGACCGAGTAGCTGAGGCTGAACAGGGTACCGTTGACGTCGTCTTCGACGCTCAGCCGCGCTGCGTCTTCGTGCAGCAGACGGACGTTGCTCCAGCCGCGCCGCGCGACGAGCTTGCGTGCCTCGGCGAGCATCCCCGGGGAGGCGTCAACGCCGATCACGCGCCCGTTCTCCCCGACTGCCTTGACCAGATGCGCGAGGTTGCGCCCGGTACCGCAGCCGATCTCCAAGACCGTGTCACCGGGTGACAGGTCGAGAGCCTGGACGGCCTTGCGGCGCGCGCCGTCGTGGATCAGGTACAGCGGCTCGAGCACGTTGTAGAAACGCGCTAAGCGGTCGTAGCGGTGTGCGATCTGCTCGAGCGCTAGACGCTGACGGCCACCCATGGCTGACATTCTCGCGGAATCCCCGTCCGTCAGCAGCGGCCAGCTCGTCCTCGGCCACAGCGGCCTGGGACACGGACGGCAACGGCCCGTCGGGGGCCAGCCGGTTCGCCAGCGCACCAACGCCCTCGCCCGCATCCGTAGTCGAGCGGCTTTCCGCCGCTGCCCACTCGTTCGTCGAGCCCTTTCATCCACACAGAAGTAGCGACGGCTAGGCCGCGTATTTATGCGGGAGCACTACACTAATATGTATGCGTACGACTATTCAGCTCGATGACGAGGTGTTCCGTGCTTTTAAGCAGCGTGCCGCGGAGCGCGGAACGTCGTTGGCCCACGAGATCGAGGAAGCGCTGCGCTCGGAACTGGCCGCATGTGCCGAAGTGGCGAAGTCCGAGCGCTACCAAGTCCCGACCTTTAGTGGTACGGCGCCAGTGCCCGGCGTCGATCTGAACAGCAATGCTGCGCTGGCCGACATCCTCGAGAACACCGGGTGATCCTCTTCGACGTCAACGTACTGCTCAACGCCCATCGCGTCGAGCAGCCCGACCACGAGGTCGCACGCGATCTGCTCGAACGCACCGCCGGGGACGTGCGCCCCTTCGCTCTCTCTGAGTTCATCCTCAGCTCCTTCGTGCGCATCGCCACCCATCGCCGCGCGCTGAACCCGCCGACCCCTGTCGGCGATGCCCTCGACTTCTGCGACGGTCTTCGCACCCGGCCCAACGCACGTATAGTCGCCCCCGGTCGCCGCCACTGGACACTGTTCGCCGTCCTCTGTCGGCGAGTCGACGCCGTCGGCAATCTGGCAGCCGACGCATACCTGGCGGCGCTCGCAATCGAGTCTGGCTGCGAGTGGATCAGCTTCGATCGCGACTTCGCGCGCTTCCCCGAGCTCAACTGGCGCTCGCCCGCAGACTGAGCCACGCGCCTCCGTCGTGCCGCATGGTCAGCTGCGTTGGCTGACGGTGAGTAGTTTCGCGCCGGCCCAGAGATGCGCGACGCGACAACTTCGGCTTGCGCTCGTACCCTCATGTGGACAGGTATCCGGTTGTCCAAGGAGGTCGTCATCATGGATTGGAAGCTCGAGTTGGTGGCAGTGCCCGTCTCGGATGTGGACCGTGCAAAGGCGTTCTATGTAGAGATGGTCGGGTTCGTCGCCGACCATGACCACACGGTGAGCGAGGAGATTCGCTTCGTGCAGCTCACCTCGCCCGGATCGGCCTGCTCGATCGCGCTCGGCAAGGGCATCGTGGATACGCCCCCCGGCTCGGTCGCGGGTCTGCAGTTGGTGGTGGCGGACATCCAACAAGCACGGAAGGAACTGCTCGAGCGTGGGGTGGACGTCGATGAGGTCCAGGAGTTTCCCTGGGGCTCCTTCGTATTCTTCAGCGATCCGGACGGCAATCGCTGGTCGGTGCAGCAGCTCCCCGTCCGTGACTGAGGAGACAGCGGCAGCCAGCAACTATGTCGCCAGCCGGCTGCCGACTGTCAGCTCGCGCGCGAACAGCACGACGACGATCTCGAATGCGTCGAGACTTCCACGGCTGGGTCGCTCAGAGTTGCATAGTAGACTCGTGCCACGATATCGCGGCACGATATATTGTCCGGTGTGCATGATGATTTGACCCAAGAGCAGTACGCGCAGCTCTTGCAGCTGCGTACTGGCCTGCGCCGGTTTCTGCATTGGAGCGAGGAGCGCGCCGAGGAGCATGGTCTCACGCCGGCTCAGCATCAACTCTTGCTCGCGGTGCGCGGCAGCGATGCGCGTTACGGGCCGACGATCGGTGAGCTCTCACAGGCGCTTGTGCTGCGTCACCACAGCGTTGTCGGCCTTGTCGATCGCGCGCAGAGCGCGGGCCTTGTGACACGCAGACGTGATTCCACGCGCCAGTCGCTCGTGCATGTCCGGCTGACCGATCGTGGCCGGCAGGCGCTGCGGGACCTCGCGCTGGTGCATTTGCGAGAGATCGCCGAGCTTGCTCCCGCGATGCAGGCCCTGTGGCAGGCGATCGCCGCGGCTGGCGATCCTCCTGCGGGGGGAGCGACGGTCGCTGCGCTGAGGGTGCAGGCGCAGTGAGTGCACGCGAGCGCGTCTCGCATCTTGGCGATTTCACGCTGGAGCGAGCGGTGTTGCGCCTCTGCGCGCTGGCGGTACCGCTGGGCGCGGCAAGCGCGGTGTGCGCGCTTGGGCTGCTGCGGCTGATCGGCCTGATCACGAACCTTGTCTTCTACCGGCGCTTTGCCACGTCGCTGGTGGCGCCCGGCGTCGGTCGCCACTCGCCGCTGCTGGTCCTGCTCGCGCCGGCTCTCGGAGGACTCGTTGTCGGCTTGATGGCTCGCTTTGGCTCCGAGCGGATCCGCGGGCACGGGATGCCCGAGGCGATCGAGGCGATCCTCACCCGCGGCAGCCGCATCCAGCCGCGCGTGGCGCTGCTGAAGCCGATCTCGGCGGCGATCAGCATCGGCAGCGGCGGGCCGTTCGGCGCGGAGGGCCCGATCATTATGACGGGCGGGGCCGTGGGCTCGGTGCTCGCACAGTTTCTTCACACGAGCGCCGACGAACGCAAGACGCTGCTCGTCGCGGGCGCTGCGGGGGGGATGGCCGCGACGTTCAATGCGCCGCTGGCCTCAGTGCTGCTCGCGGTCGAGCTGCTGCTGTTCGAGTGGCGCCCGCGAAGCTTCATCCCGGTCGTCACGGCGGTCGGCGCGAGCACGGTGGCGCGTTGGTCGCTGCTCGGCGCGGGGCCCGTGTTCGGCGTGCACGTCGGCGCTGCGCACATCGGCGCGGATGTCGAGCTCTTGTGTGTGCTCGCGGGCCTCAGCGGAGGGCTGCTGGCGATCGCCGCGACCGGGCTCGTGTACTTCTCCGAGGACACGTTCGCGAGGCTGCCGATCCACTGGATGTGGTGGCCGGCGATCGGCGGGCTGATCATCGGCGTGGGGGGGCTGATCGAGCCGCGCGCGCTGGGCGTCGGGTACGACGTCATCCGCGAACTGCTGCAGGGCCGCGCGACGATTTCGCTGATCGTCGGGATCCTGCTAGTGAAGACCACCATTTGGGGGCTCTCGCTGGGCTCGGGCACCTCCGGCGGGGTGCTCGCACCGACGTTCATGATCGGCGCGGCGCTCGGCGCACTGGAGGGCACAGTGCTGCCGGGCGTGACCCCCGGGTTCTGGGCGCTCGTCGGGCTCGCTGGGGTGCTCGGCGGCGTGATGCGCTCGCCGTTGACGGGCGTCGTCTTCCCGTTGGAGTTGACCCACGCCTGGCCGCTCGTGCTGCCGCTACTGCTCGCGGCGACGAGTGCGTATGCGCTCTCGGCGCTGGTGCTGCGCCGCTCAGTGCTCACGGAGAAGGTCGCGCGACGCGGCCTGCACCTCACCCGCGAGTACTCCGTCGATCCGTTGGAGGCGCTGCTGGTCGAGGAGGTCATGGACCGGAACTTCACTGCGATCGACAGCCGTGAGCGACTCGACGAACTGCGCGACACCGCGGTCGCATCACGCCAATCGCTCTACCCGGTGCTCGACGAGCGCGAACGGCTCGTCGGCGTGCTCACGCGCGGCCGGCTGCTGCGCGAGCTCTTCGCAGTAGACTCGACGGCGCTCACCGGCGAGGCGGCAATCCATGACCCGCTGACAGTCCATGCCGACGATACCTTGCGCGAGGTTGCACAGCGCTTCGCCGAATCATCGCTGAGCTGCGCACCGGTCGTCGAGCGCTCCCGGCCCGACCGGCTGCTCGGCCTGCTCACCATCGAGAGCCTCCTACAGGCTCGCCTGCGCGACGTCCACGAGGAGCGACGGCGCGAGCGCCTGCTGCGCGCACGTCCGCAGGGGCTCAACGATGCTCCCGCTCGAGAGCCGGCATGAGATGAAGCTTCCACGCCGCACAAGATGGGGCACTTCTGGGGATCCGAGACGGATCGCGGTCGCGGCGATCCAGCGGTCGGCGTTGTGCTCGCGCTGCGCGAGAGCGTGGCCGATTGCGGCGCAGTCGGCGCGCAGCTGGGCGCATATCGCCACGAGCTCGGGGCCGGTGTGGACGACCTCTGTGCGTTGGATCTTGCAGTCGAGCTTCAGCATCCGCGCCTCGCCCCAGCCGCGACGGATCGCCCCGTAGCGCAGCTCCGTGGCCGTCTGGAAGGAAATGAAAGCTGGCCGGCCGGTGATGACCGGCGCGTAGCGTTGAGCGAGCCGTGAGGTCGGGACCAGATCGGCGCTGAAGACATCGGTGTCGATCACGATCGCGCCGCGCGATCCGGGCGCGGTCACGACTGGACGGCTGCGAGGAAGTCCTCGCCCTCCTCTTCGCTGAGACCCTCGATCACCATCTCATCGTGGTCAGGCAGCGGACGCGCCCGGCGCAACAGCTCCTCGACTGGAAGCTCCAAGTGCTCGGGTTCTCTCTGGCTCGCAGGATGTGTCGACACGATCCCTGAAGTGTAGGGGGGAGGCAACCCATATCACCGACAAGAACGCGCCGCGAAACCCGGCGAGTTCGGCCTGCACCCGCCGGTCCTTGCGGCTGCGGTCTGCGCTGAGGGTGGCGGCCGAGGTGATGATGAGCTCACCCGACGCCTGTCCGGCGGCCTCGAGCACCATCGCCCCAGAAATCCATGACCTCGTTGATCGCGATCAGCTCACAATCTCGACTCCCACCACCAGGCCCCGCGACCCAGAGTGATCCCACATGAGCGGGACGAAGCTGTCGCACATGAGCGGGATTCCCGTCTCACATGAGCGGGACGCCGCAACACGCATATTCAAACTGAGACACCACCGTGCAATGCTCGATAATGGATGTTATGACAACTAAAAGGAAAGCCCTGCGAATCGACGGTTTCTGAGCTGCTGTAGGACGACACCGGAATGAAACTGATGGTCCCCGCGCGCTGCTCGAGGCTGGCCTGGTCGAGCGGCTGGAGGTGGCCGGTGTAGCGGTGCGCCGCGGCGGGCGGGTGACCCCCTTTCGGTGGCGGCCGGACCCCGACAACCCCAGGGCAGCGAACGCCGGTGCGGTCATCGACCGTGCCGGCCAGGTCGCTGCGCTGGTCCGATCCGCTCCGGCCGAGGACACGATTGTGGTCCTCGGAGGCGACTGCACGGTCGGTGTCGGCACCGTGGCCGGCCTTCAGGATCGTGTTGCGCGGCTGGGTGTCGTCTACGTCGATCGGCACGCTGACCTCAACGTGCCCGACAGCATGGTCGACGGCGCCTTGGACTGGATGGGCGTGGCGCACATGCTCGACATCGACGGCAGCCTCGACGGGCTCGCGGCGCTCGCCGGTCACCGACCGATGCTGAGCTCCGGTCAGATCAGCTTCCTCGGGCTCGGGCCGCACACAGACTTTGAGGCCGAGGTGATCTCCGATCGTAGGCTGCGGGTGGTCGACGTGCAGATGGCCGCATCTGATCCGCTGCGCAGCGCGCGAACCGCGCTCTCCCCGCTTTCGGTCTCTGACGGTTTGGCCGTGCACTTCGACGTCGACCTCGTCGACTTTCTCGACGCGCCGCTGGCGGAGAACACAGATCGTGGCATCGCCCCGTCCCTGACGGCGTGCGGAGAGATGCTCAGCGAGCTACTCGCCGACGCACGCGTGCGTGCGCTCACCGTGACCGAGTTCAACCCCCACCACGGAGCTCAGGACGGGAGCACCACCCAACGGCTACTCGAGATCCTCGTGAGCTGCCTCGGGTAGCCCAAGCAGAGGCCATCGCTCCAGCCACGCAGCATCCCGCAACAGGATTCGGGCAGCAGAACGGATCAGGATCCTGGAAGCTTGACGTTCTCGAATGCGAGGACTTCGGCGAGCTTGCCGAAGTGCGTGTCGCGATGGAGCACGCCGCCGTGTTCAGCGGACCCTGCCCGGTTTCCGGGAAAAGCCTTTATGCCAACATAAGGCCTCGCTGCTCGAAGTGGCGGTCGAACGCCAGCGCCGTATCGATGCTTTCGCGCTCCATCAACGCGAACGACGTCGCATCCACGTAGCTCCAGTGCTTATCGGTGTGCGACTCCAGGATCGACCACGCCTCCTCCTCCACCGATTCCTCCACCCGGATCAGCTCGATCGCCTCCCCCGTCCGGAAGCGCCTTCCCCACTCGATTGCCTCACTCCTGCCCAACCTGACGAGCAGCGCCGTGTAGGTCTCGGCGAAAACGTAGTTGGACGTGCAGAGTGCCGCGCGCTCGGACACCAACGCCGACAGCGCCGCGCGGGCGGTCGCGTGCTCACGCTCCGAACCGCTGCGAAGTGCTACGAACGCACTCGTGTCGACGAAGACCTTCCTCAACCGTACACGTCCCGGTCGAGGTCCTCGACGGTGGATGCTTGCCCACCATCCGCCGGCGGCTCCGCCACGAGGTAGCAGATCAGGGGATCGTGAGCAACGCTCGGCCGCCGCCGGGAACGGGCCGCATCGATCAACTCGCGCACCACGCCCGCGATGCTTCCCCCCGGGCCGGCCCGCTGGCGCAACCAGCGGTACTGGTCCTCCTCGAGATAGAGCTGCGTTCGATGGGGCATGACGCTATACAGCATACAGTACTCGCTCGCAGCACCGCCGATAAGGGGCGTTGCGCCGCTTGCAGCGCACTGACTATCAGTGGCCTTTGACCGTGTAGCGAGTCGGCACGAGGTTCTCGGTCTGCTTTGGCGGGCGCTGGTACTTGCGCTGCTGACGTGGCGGTAGCTTGACCGGCTTTGCCTTGTCGATGTGCTCGTATGGAACGCGCGTCAGCAGGTGGCTGATCAGGTTCAGGCGCGCGGTGCGCTTGTCGTCGGCCTCGACCACATGCCAGGGGCTTGACTCGGTGTCGGTATGGGCGAACATCCTGTCCTTTGCCTCGGCGTAATCGACCCAGCGGGCGCGGGCTTGGAGATCGATCGGGCTGAACTTCCAGCGCTTACGCGGGTCCTTCAGCCGTTTCTCGAAGCGGCGCTCCTGCTCCTCGTCGCTGACCGACAGCCAGTACTTCACGAGCATGATCCCGTCGTTCTGCAGCGCCTGCTCAAAGGCTGGGCAGAAACGCAGGAACTCTTCGTACTCATCCTCCGTGCAGAAGCCCATCACGTGCTCCACTCCTGCGCGGTTGTACCAGCTGCGGTCGAACAGCGCGATTTCGCCGGCCGCCGGCAGGTGGGCCACGTAGCGCTGGAAGTACCACTGCGTGCGCTCTCGCTCGCTCGGTGTCGGGACCGCCACCACCCGGCACGTGCGTGGGTTCAGGAAGGCGACGATGCGCTTGATCACACCGTCCTTGCCCGCCGTGTCCCGTCCCTCGAACAGCACCACGAGCCGCTGCCCGTTGGCAACGATCCACTCCTGCATGTACACGAGCTCCGTCTGCAGGCGCAGCAGCTCCTTCTCGTACTCCCTGGCGCTGAGCTCGCGTGGCTTGGGAGGATCTTCGCCGCGAGCGCTCACGAGACCGGGGACGGCTCGTCGGCGATCGAGGTGGGTCGGTCGGAGACCGAGTTCGGCGCCTCGGCGTTCACCGGTGGTCGGTCGAGGACCGGGACTGGCTCCGCGCTGTGCCCGGGTACCCCGGCCGCCGCGTAGGCCGCGAGCGCGTCGAGCGTCTCCGCTGCGAGCAGCGCCCGCGCGAGGCTCTCGAGCTGCTCCCGGTACCCGCTCAACAGCTCCGTCACCTCCCCGTGGGTGTGCTCCACGAGCCTGTGTACCTCCTCGTCCACGCGCCGCTGGGTCTCCTCCGAGGTCGCGCTCACCCCTGGCAGGAACGGCCCCTCGCCGTCCGCGGGGAGCACCGCGATCGGGCCCACCGCGTCGCTCATCCCCCACCTCCCCACCATCTGGCGCGCGATCATCGTCAGCTGCTGGATGTCGGACTCCGCGCCCGTTGTGATCGTTCCGTACACGATCTCCTCCGCCACCCGGCCCCCGAGCGCCACCGCGATCTTCGCGTGCAGCTCCTCAAGCGTATAGGACACCCGGTCCGCGTCCGGCGTCGAGAGGGTCACCCCCAGGGCCATCCCCCGCGGGATGATCGACACCTTGCGCACCGGATCCGCTCCCGGTGTGAGCATCCCCACCAGCGCGTGTCCCGACTCGTGGTAGGCCGTCCGCTCGCGGTCCGCCGGGGAGAGCAGGATCCCGCGCGGGGAGCCCAGCATGATCTTCTCTAGCGAGTCCGTCAGATCAGCCATCCGCACCTTCGCGTGGCCGCGGCGGGCCGCCAGCAGTGCCGCCTCGTTGGCGAGGTTCGCGAGATCTGCGCCCACCATCCCCGGGGTGCTCGACGCCAGCGCGTCGAGGTCCACGTCGCCGTCGAGCGGGATCGCGCGGGTGTGGACCCTCAGGATTTCCACCCGCCCCCTGCGGTCCGGGGCCTGCACCGTCACGCGCCGGTCAAAGCGCCCCGCGCGCAGCAGTGCCGGGTCGAGCACGTCCGGGCGATTGGTCGCCGCGAGCACGATCACCGCCTCGGATGACTCGAAGCCGTCGATCTCCGTGAGGATCTGGTCGAGTGTCTGCTCGCGCTCGTCGTTGGCCCCAGTAACCGACACCGAGCCCTGCCGCGAGCGCCCGATCGCGTCGAGCTCGTCGATGAAGATGATCGCTGGCGCCGCCTCCTTCGCCTTCGCGAACAGATCGCGCACCCGTGAGGCCCCCACCCCCACGATCGCCTCGATGAACTCCGACGCCGAGATCGAGAAGAACGCCGCGTGGGCCTCCCCCGCCACCGCCCGCGCGAGTAGCGTCTTGCCCGTGCCCGGCGCGCCCGAGAGCAGCACCCCGTGGGGCATCCGCCCCCCCAGGCTCCCGTAGCGATCGGGATTGCGCAGGAAGTCCACGATCTCCGTGAGCTCCGCCTTCGCCTCGTCGATCCCCGCCACGTCGTCGAAGGTCACTCGGATCTTTTCCGGGTCCACCCGGCGCGCCTGCGAGCGCCCAAAGCTGCCGAGCGCCCCCATCCCCCCCGCCCCACTTTTGGCCGCGCGGCGGAAGATCAGGATGAACAGCCCCACGATCAGCAACGTCGGGCCGAAGCCCAGCAGTAGCTCCTCCAGCAGCGACTCGCTCGTGGTCGTCGATTCGGCGTTGATCCTCACCCCCTTTTCCTGCAGCAGCGTCGAGAGCTCACTGCCGTTCCAAAAGCTCGGCACCTGCGTCACGAACAGCTTTGTCGACGTCGCCTTCTTATCACTCGCCGGGTAGCGCAGCTTGGCCTTGAACTTCCCCTGGATCGTGTCCCCCTTAGAGGCGATCGAGGCGACCTCTCCCCCCTTCACCTGTTCCAGGAAATACGGGCTGAACGGCACCGTCACCCGCGGTTCGCCCGCCGAAGGCCGGAAGAACAGCAACGACAGCCAGTTCAGCGCGACCAGCACCAGCACGAAGTACCAGAAGCCCCGCATCCGGTGCGGCGGTGGGCCCGTCCGGGCGTGCTCCGGCATCCCCCGGCCGTCCGGCGAGGGCGAGACCTGCCAGCCGCGCTTGTCGCGCGGCAGCGGCGGATGCGGGTCGCTGCGCTCGATCCGCTCGGCGCTCAGGCCGTCGGATTCGCTCGCCGCTTGATCCGCCATTCCGTAGATGCTACGCACCCGCGTCCACACCGCCCAGTGCGGTGGCGCAGACCGCCGCTGAGCAGAGCCGCATTCAGAGAGACCCGCGGATATTTGCACTGGGCCTTAGCTCAGCAGATAGACCAGCGAGACCTGCGCGTACAGCGTGCACGTGCCCGCTGCCGACTTCTTCGCCGAGCCCCGCTTGGGGTGCCTGCGCGCCGGCTTGCGCAGCGCCGGAGCCCTCGGTGCGACGGCTGAGGTGTTAGAGGCCCCATACGCCGCGATACCGGAGGAGCCGAAGTCCGGCTGGCTCCCTTCGAATTCCTGGCCTTCCGGGCACTGGATATAGCCGCCACCTTCGCCCGCGCTCTGGATCGGACCCAGCGTCGCGCCCGTCTTTTCGGCCAGCAGCTGAGCCTTGCCCTGGCCGTCGCTCACCGCGTCCGCGAGCCCCTGATGGTAGATGGACACCGCCGTCGCCGCGCTCGCTTCGGAGGGGATCGCCTCGCTCGCCACGCCCTGTACGCCCACCGTGCGCGGCGGGGCGCTCGCAGTCACCACGGGGGTCGTTGAGGTTTCCCCCGTCGCCACCCCGAGCACGCCGTCGGCGATCAGGCCGAGCGCCGTCACGGCCACCACTGCAATCACGATTCGCATCGATCCTCCATCGGTTGCCTTCCCAGAGGGTACCGCGCCCGCGCGACGCTCACGCCACGGGCATGCGAGGCGCGGCGGGGTCGCGCGAGGCACGGGGATCGCCGTCGCCCCGCCCGTGCCGCCGCGTCCCCTGCGAAGACCCTCACACGCCCAGCGAGCGACCCACGATCTCCTTCATGATCTCCGTCGTGCCCCCGTAGATCCGGGTCACCCGGGCGTCCGCGTAGGCGCGCGCGATCGGGTACTCCAGCATGTACCCGTAGCCCCCATGCAGCTGCACGCAGCGATCCACCACCCGGCCCTGCAGCTCCGTGCACCACCACTTCGCCATCGCCGCATCCTCCGCCGAGAGCTCCCCCCGCACCAGCGCCATCACCGCCTGATCGACATAAACCGTCGCCACTTCGATCTCCGTCTTCATCTCCGCCAGCGCGAAACGCGCCGACTGAAAGGAGCCCACTGGATGGCCGAAAGCCGTGCGCTCCTTCACGTAGGCCAGCGTCCACTCCAAGGCCGCGAACGCCGCGGACACCCCCGCGATCGCGATCGACAGCCGCTCCTGGGCGAGGTTCGAAACCAGGTAGCGAAAGCCCATCCCCTCCTCCCCCAAGAGATTCTCCGCCGGAACCCGCACGTCCGTGAAGAACAGCTCCGCCGTGTCCTGGGCATGCATCCCCAACTTCTGCAAGTTGCGGCCCCGCTCCAGGCCCCCCATCCCCCGCTCCAGGACCACCAGCGAGATCCCCGCATGGCGTTGCGTGAGGTCCGTCTTGACTGCCGTGATGATTAGGTCCGCGTTGATGCCGTTCGTGATGAATGCCTTGGCCCCGTTCACCACGTAGTGGCCGTCCTCCCGGCGCGCGCTTGTGCTCATCGAGGCCAGGTCCGAGCCGATCCCCGGCTCGGTCATCGCGAGCGCCGTGATCAGCGAGCCGTCCGCGATCCCCCCCAGCCAACGCCCCCGCTGCTCCGCGTTGCAGTAGCTCAGGAAGTACGGCAGGCAGATGTCGTTGTGCAGCGTGATCCCCAGGCCGCTCCCCGCCACCCCCGCGTAGGCGACCTCCTCCACCACCACCTGGTTGAAGCGGAAGTCCCCCACCCCCGCCCCCCCGTACTCCTCCGGGACCGCCATCGCCAGCAGTCCCTGGCGGGCCGCCTTGGCGAACAGCTCGCGCGGTACGATCCCCTCCGCCTCCCACTGCTCGTGGTGCGGGACCACCTCCGCCGCGAGGAACGCCCGCACCGACTCCCTGTAGTCGCGGTGCTCGTCCGTGAAGATCGTGCGCTTCACGAGGCCGAATCGTTGATGTGCGCCACCCCCGGAGCCTACCGGGGGGGCCGCACTGACTGCGGCCCCCCCGGTCTCACACGCGGTGTGGCCCCCGCGTTTGCCGCCCTGTTCTCACATCGATTACGGGTTCGTCGCAAGGACCACTTCTCCACCCGGCCCTTCAAAGTCATCTTCACCGATAACTTCTACTGGGTGCATTAGGCTCGCGAGTGAGCCCGTACTAGAAGTGAACTTCGCAAAACTCGGTTTTCCATTAACTAATTCCGGGGTCAGATGGCCGGAAAATTCATTGTAGAACGTCCCACCGCAATCCTCTTCGATTTCGATGCCCGTGACTCGATCCGTGATCGGAGGGCCAGCCATCAAGGTGCTTTTCCACGGCAGATCCATCGCTTTCAGTTCCGGTGTCGTACAGCCATTCCGGTTAGTACATCCGAACGCTATTGATGCGATGCTGTCTTCTCCCGCAGCCCCGCCGGTCGGGTTCCAGATCTGTCCTTCGTCCGTCACTTTACATTCGATTTCGACCCCGGATGTAGTTTCCTTAAATCTCAACCCACCCGCAGTCTTGACCGCAAGGCCCGGTGACGCGCCGATGAGGGTCTTTTTGAAGCCGCTACCAGTCGCCGTACAGCCCGGGCCGAATAATCCTCCGGCTACGGCTTCGCACCTGTACCAGTGCGGTGCGCTGGCCTGCGCCGCGGTCGCGGTAGCTGCGAATGCCACAACGGCTAGCAGAGGAGCAAGCCGTGATACCGACCCTTTGGGCATAAGTTGCATCCTTCCTTGATGGGAGTGCTGGTCTTGGACGGTGTCCTCCGTTAGGGGCGTAATCCGAACCTTGGAGCGCTCAGCTTAGAGCCCAACCAGCGTGTCTTCCACCGGCCCCCACGCTCCCGGTCCTCGGGCCGCAGCTGGGAAGTCCCCCAGCTCTCCCCGCACGTCGATAAATACATACCTCTTGGCCGACTCCCGAGGAAACTCTCGTGATCCCCAGCGCCGCGAGAGTTTCCTCGGAGCGTCTCTGACCGAGCGCCATCACAATCCGCCAAATGATTCGGCGAGCCCCTCCTACAGACCCGTATATCTCGCGGTGGATGCCCTTCGAACGATCACATCCGCGTCACGCAGTCGCTGGGCGGTACACCGTCACCACCGCCGCGCCGCCGAGGCCGATGTTGTGCTGTAGCGCGGCCTTCGCACCCTCCACCTGGCGCTTCTCGGACTTGCCGCGCAGCTGCCACGTGAGCTCCGAGCACTGCGCCAGGCCCGTCGCACCGAGCGGGTGCCCCTTGGAGATCAGGCCGCCCGAGGGGTTCACAACCCAGCGACCCCCGTAGGTCGTCTGCTCCTCCTCGACCAGCTTGTGGCCCTCCCCCTCGCCGCACAGCCCCAGCGCCTCGTAGGTGATCAGCTCGTTCGCGCTGAAGCAGTCGTGCAGCTCGATCACCTGGATGTCATCCGGGCCGAGCTCTGCCTCCTCGTAGGCCGCCTGCGCCGCTTTGCGCGTCATGTCCGAGCCCACGATCGTGATGCAGTCCGCGCTCTCGTCGAACGTCGAGGAGAGGTCCGTCACCATCGCCTGACCCGCGATCTCGATCGCCTGCTCCCACAGGCCGTGCTCCTCCACGAAGCGCTCGCTCGCCACCAGCGCCGCCGCCGCGCCGTCGCTCGTCGGCGAGCACTGCAGCTTCGTCAGCGGGTCGTGGATCATGCGCGCCGCTTTGATGTCCTCCAGCGAGTACTCCTGCTGGAACTGCGCGTAGGGGTTGTTGACCGAGTGCCTGTGGTTCTTCCAACCGATCCACGCGTAGTGCTCCGGCGTCGAGCCGTATTTCTGCATGTGGTCGCGGCCCGCGTTGCCGAACATCTGCGGCGCGAACGGCGAGGACTCGAGCTCGCGCAGTTCGATCATGCGCCCCATGTGCTTGTCCAGCGCCGGCGTGCGGTCGGTGTACTTCATCCCCAGCGAGCCCTTCTCCATCTTCTCGAAGCCGATCGCCAGGGCGCAGTCGATCAGGCCCCCCTTCACGGCCTGGCGCGCCAGCCACAGCGCGCTCGAGCCCGTCGAGCAGTTGTTGTTGACGTTCACGACCGGGATCCCCGTCAGTCCGAGGCCGTAGACCGCGCGCTGCCCGTAGGTAGAGTCCCCATAGCAGTAGCCCGCGAAGGCCTGCTCCACGAGCTCGTAAGAGATGCCCGCGTCCGCCAGCGCCTTCGAGCCCGCCTCCAGCGCCCAGTCGGGGTAGTCGCCCTCCTTGCTGCCCGGCTTGTCGAACTTCGTCATGCCCACACCGATCACAAACGTCTTCTGGGTCATATCTCTCGGCTGCTCCCCGTGTCGTTTTGAGAACGCGCTGCGGCGCCAGGCGCGCCGCCGGGCATTCTAGAGCCCCCCGCCCTTCCTGGCCACCCGGCCAGTCACGCAGCGGCGATCCTATGGAGCCGCGGGCACGACCGCGAGCGGGCCGTCCGCCGCTGGCAGCTCCCCCGTCTCGAAGGCCGGCCCGTCGGGGCGGTGCACATTGGCGCAGAGCTCCAGGAAGGCGTCCGCCGTCTCCAAGAAGCCGATCCGTGGCGTGCGGTAGTGCATCGGGACCACCCAGCGCGGGCGCAGCCGCCCCACGATCTCGATCGCGCCCTCTGCGCCGATCGTCGGGCCGCCACCGACCGGGAGGATCAGCAGGTCCACCGCGCCGATCGCCTCGGCCTGCTCAGCGCGCAGCGCGCTCTGGCCAAAATCGCCGAAGTGGCACACCCGCACGCTGTCGAGCTCGAACACGAAGATCGTGTTCGGTCCCCGCGCCGTGCCCGCCTGTTCGTCGTGCTCGGAGGCGATCGCCGTGACCTCGCCGAGCGGCGAGGGGAGCTTGCCTGCGGTGGAGCGCAGGATCGCCGGATCGCCGCCAATCGCCTCCACGCCATTGTGGTCCATGTGCTCGTGGGTCACCAAGAGCAGCTGTGCCTCCACGCCTTCGATCGGCGGATAGTCGAACTGCATCCCACGGGCGCTCGCCAGTGCTGACATGTCCGCGAACGGGTCGATCGCGACGGTCGCGTCCCCCGCGCTCAGGTGAAACGCCGACTGGCCGTACCACTCAACGCGCATGTTGTTTGCTCCTCTCCGGTAGTGGGCTGACAGTGACTCGCGCGGGTACCCCCGCGCCATTGACGTTCGTGGGCAGATGTCCATTCTGCCGTCCCACGTCCTGTGCGCCGACCGCGGTGGCGGGCTCCTCGAGGTGCTGGTACTTGCCGCCGCGCATCAGCGACGCGCCCGCGGCGACCAGGCAGGCGAGGATCGCGAACAGGAACGCCTCGTGCAGGCCCGTGCGAAACGGCACGGAGATCAGCTGCGGGAAGAACGCGCGGCCGGTCAGCGCCGCCTGGTGGGCGCTCGACAGCGTGCCGAGCACGTGCGGCCCGAGGAGGTGTTCGATCGGGTTGTAGCCGAGGAAGGCCGCGAACAGCACCGACACCGGCGGGGTGTGCGCGGCGCTGCTCGCCGCCGCCGCCGAGACGCCGTGGGCTTCGAGGCCCGAGGACAGCGTGTGCGGCAGGTTGGAGGACAGGCCGAGGATCATCAGCGTGAAGAACACCCCGATCGAGAGCACCTGCGCGGAGTTCTGGAAGGTCTGGTTCATCCCCCCGCCCGCGCCCCGGTGCTGCGGTGGCAGGCTGTTCATCACCGCGGCGCGGTTCGGCGAGGCGAACATGCCCATCGAGACGCCGATCATCGCGAGCACGAGCGCGAACAGCGGGAACGAGAAGTCGATCGGCAGCAGCATCAGCAGGAAGAAGCTCACCGCGGAGGCGAGCATCCCTCCCGTCGCGAACCAACGTGCCCCCCAGCGGTCCGAGAGGTAGCCGGAGGCTGGGCCGGCGACGAGCATCCCGAGCGTCAGCGGGAGCATGTAGATGCCCGCGCGCAGCGGTGTGTCGACGAAGTTGACGCCGTGCAGGGGCAGCCAGATGCCCTGCAGCCAGATGATCAACATGAACAGCAGCCCACCCCGCGCGACCGCCGAGAGGAACGTCGAGAGGGTCCCGAACGTGAACGCGCGGATGCGGAACAGGGGCAGGCGGAACATCGGCTCGGCGACCCGCCGCTCGATCGCCGCGAACGCGACCAGGAACACCGCCCCGGCGCCGAGGAGTCCCAGCACCCGCGGGCTCCCCCAACCAGTGGCGTGACCCCCATAGGGTCGGATGCCGTAGGTGACCGCGACCATTATCAGGATCAGCCCCAGCGCGAACGTGACGTTGCCCCACCAGTCGACCCGCGCGCGTTTGGGGGTGCTGCGCTCCTCGAGCTTCAGGTACGCCCACACGGTGCCAAGGAGCCCCACCGGCACCGAGATCAGGAACACCAGCCGCCAATCGATCGGCGCCAGGAGGCCGCCGAGGACGAGCCCGACGAACATCCCGCTGACGCCGACGATGTTGTTGATGCCCAGCGCCATGCCCCGCTGGTTGGCGGGAAACGCGTCGGTGATGATCGCCGCGGCGTTGGCCAGCAGGAACGCCGCGCCGATCCCCTGCACGATTCGGAACACGATCAGGTATGTGGCCCCCGCGCGTCCAGTCATCCAGTCGACTGTCAGCACCAGCGAGGCGAGCGTGTAGATGACGAAGCCGAGGTTGTACATCTTCACCCGCCCGTACATGTCGCCGAGGCGCCCGAGGCTCACGATCAGCACGCTCGTCACCACCAGGAAGCCGAGGATCATCCACAGCAGGTAGAAGCTGTTGGCGGGCACGAGCGGATCGAGGTGGATGCCACGGAAGATCGCGGGCATCGCGATCAGCGTGATCGAGCCGTCGAGCGTCGCCAGCAGCACGCCCAGCGTGACGTTCGAAAGCGCGATCCACTTGTAGGTGTCGGAGTCCCGCGCGCCCGCCGGGACGCGCGACGCAGTCGCCGTAGCCATGTATCCCCCACGCTAGCAACTTGACGGTCACGTAAGGATCAGATTGGCCTGGGATCGCTCGGAATTCACGTCCGTGAGACAGCACGTGAGCCGTAGTAGCATCGAAGAGGATGAGTACGTGGATGTGGATTGTGCTCCTGGCCTTCGGGTTGATCAAACTTCCGATCGCTGCGCTCATGCTGTGGATCCCGTTTCGCGCCGACGCCGCGATGGCATCGCTGCCAGCCGAGGAGGCTCCCTCGGCCGACTCCTCCGGCGAAGATGAGGGTGGCAGCAAGATCCGCTGCGGCGCGGGCCCCGGTCCCCACCCCCGCGCACCACGCCCCGGGTGGCCCCGCCGCGGCCCCCACGGCGAACCGGCTACGCCTGCCCCAGCCCGGGCCCGCACTCCGAGCCTGGGTAGGAAAATCGGAGTTCCGATCAACCGCTGAGAACGCCCTTAGCGATTGCGCTTACGCTGCTGTCTGGCGGCCTTCGCGCGGGCGCGGCGCTTACGCAGGCGGGCCTCCGGGTTGCGCGTTCCCCCCGTAATCGCCCCTTCCACCACCGGTGCCCGCGAGCGCGCGTCGCGCACGATCACGAATGCGACACCCCCCAACAGCAGCCCCGCCGCGATCAGCGCGAAGATCATCGAGCTGCTCGTCTTCGAACTCGATTCCGTCGTTTCCGTCCCCGTTGTTTTGGTCGCTGTTTTCGGGCTCCCCCCAGCTTCGACTGGATCTGCTTCTCCGCTTCGGAGGTCAGTTTCTGCTTCTCCTGCGGGGTGAGCTTCGCCGCTCCCGTCGCGGGTTTCGCGGCGCCGACCGCCGGTTTCGCCGCCTGCGAGGAGGTCTGTGCTGCTCCCCCGAACGGGTTCTGAGCTTCGCTCGCCCCCGCCGCAGCGGCCGCCGCGAACAGCAGCACCAGCGCCGCGCACATGCACGCCACAGTCCGCAAGGACACCACGATCGACAGAGATGGACGCATTCAGGCTCGACTTCTTGCTTCCGAGCATACCGACCGGCCGACCTCCCCGCCGCTGCTCGCCCCCCACCGCCCCCGCTGATTCGCAAGACCGTAGAATGCTCACCCCATGCCTCCCAAGCAGCGCCAGATCAAGATCGAACAGCGCGGCGCCGCCGAGGCGATCCAGGCGCTCGAGCAGCGCTCCGACGAGGAGCTCGAGGCCGAGACCAAGTTCAAGTCCGCCGCCCTCTCGATCCTCGGCGCCCGCGCTGCGGAGCGCTTCGACGCCGACTCCGCCCGCGCCTACTTCCAGCGCGCCATCGCAGCCGCCCGGCCCCAGGAGCGCATGCAGATCCGGCGCATGGCGGACGCCTCGCTCGCCCTCGCCGAGCGTCGCCCCTCCGATCTGCGTCAGGCCGTCGAGCGCCTCGGGCAGGCGCCCCCCACCGGACGCCAGATGCTCGCGCTACGGGCGATGGGGCTGCTCATGCCCCCCTCGAGCGCCGGCCTGCTCGCGCGTGTGCGCGGCATCGCGCTCATCATCCTGCTCATCGTCGTCCTGCTCGCCCTCGGCCTCGGCATCGTCGAGCTGATCTCCCTGCCCTTCGGCGGCCTCGGCGTCGCTCCCGGCGTCCTGCTCGGCCTGTTCCTCGTGATCGCCGTGCTCGCCGTCGCCGCGCTGATCGGCCGCCGCCGGCGCGACCGCGCCCGCGAGGCCGCGCGCGGTGCGTCCCCCGGCTGAGATAGCTTCAGCTCTCCGACAGCGTCGCCCGGCTGATGACCACTGGGCTGATCGGCTCGCCGTCCTGCGGGGGTACCGTCGAGAGCTTGGCGATCGTGCTCACCCCCGCCATGCTCCCCACCACGTTCCCCACCAACGCGTACTGCGCCGGCAGTTCCGTTTCATTTGCCGTCACGATGAAGAACTGGCTCCCCGACGCCCCCGCCGGGTCCGTGCCCGTCTTCGCCATCGCGACAGTCCCCCGCGTGTAGCGCAGATCCGCCGGCGGGCGCTCCACGATCGTGTAGCCCGGGCCCCCCGAGCCATCCCCGTTCGGGTCCCCTCCCTGGATCACGAAATCGGCCGCCACGCGGTGGAACGTCAGATCGTTGTAGAAGCCCCTCCGCACCAGGTATGCGAAGGACGCCGTTGTCTTTGGCGCCCGTTTCACATCGAGCTGGATTGCGATCTGCCCGCAGTTCGTCGCCAGCGTCACCACATAGCGCTTCGCCGGGTTCAGCGTGAGCGTCGGCGGCGGAATGTGCTGCGTGCCCTTCGGCGGCGGCGCGCTCACCTGGCGGCACCCGCCTTCCGTGCCCGTCGCCGAGCTCAACCTACCCGCCGCGCTCGCCGTGCCCGCACGCGTCGCGCTCGTGCCGCACGCTCCCAGTGCAAGTGCCCCCGCCGATGCGGCGACCACCGCCGCGAAGTAGCTCGCGACACGCATAGCGGCAGGCCGGCCGGTAGACACCCCGCCAGCTTAGATGCGCCCCGCCGCTGCACCACGCACTCTTCGCGCAATCTTAAGGAACTCCTCATCTGGGACGAACGGAGCCGCGCCGAATACCCTAGTGGGACACTAGCCCTCGATGCCCGCCCCCATCTGCCTGATCGTCAACCCCGCCGCCGGCGGCGGCCGCGCCGGCCGCGCCGCGCCGGCCGTCGTGCGCGCCCTCGAAGGGCATGGGCTGACGGTCCGTCGGGAGGACACGCGTGACCTCCCGCACGCCCGCCGGCTCGCGCAGGAGGCCGCGCGCGGCGGAGAGGTCGCCGTCGCCCTCGGGGGCGACGGGCTCGCCGGTGCACTTGCGGATGCCCTGCGCGATGTGCCCGGCGCGCTGCTCGGCGTGCTCCCCGGCGGACGCGGCAACGATCTCGCGCGCGTCATCGGGATCCCACTCGAACCACTCGCCGCGTGCGCTGTGATCGCGCACGGCGTCCCCCGCGCGATGGACCTCGGTGCGATCGGCGACGTGGCCTTCGTGGGCATCGCCAGCGTCGGCTTCGACAGCGACGCCAACCGCATCGCCAACCTCGCCCCATCTCGGCTCGGCAACCTCGTCTACGCCTACGGCGCCCTGCGCGCACTGTGGTCCTGGCGGCCCGTGCGCTTCGAGGTACGACTGCATCCGTCGGGCGAGTCCGTCGGCTTCACCGGCTACACCGTGGCCGTCGCCAACTCCCGCGCGTACGGCGGGGGCATGCTGCTCGCGCCCCACGCCCAGCTCGACGATGGCCTGCTCGAGGTCGTCCTCATCCACGGCGTCTCCAAGCTGCGCTTCCTCGCCAGCCTGCCCAGGGTCTTCAAAGGTACCCACGTCCAGCTCCCCGAGGTCCGCGTGCTGCGGGCCGCCGAGGTCGAGATCTCCGCGGCGCGGCCCTTCACCGTCTACGCCGACGGCGACCCCATCGGTGAGCTGCCCCTGCGCGTGCGCGCTCTGCCGGGGGCGGTGCGGGTGCTGGTCCCGTCCGGCGAGCGCCCCGACTCGCCCTTCTCGGTGCCCGCACCCAGCGGGGCCGAGGCGACTACGCCTGACGAGCAACCGCGGCGTTCGGCCCGCCTCGCTTCCAGCGCCCCGGCAGACCCGCCGCCCTCCCCGCCCGACGCCTGATGGCCGGGCCGCTCGCACCCAAGCTCGCGCTCGCGCGGGCCGCCGGCGCGCTCTCGCGGCTGCGCGGCGGCGAGGCCACCAGCGTGCCCGGCAAGGTGCTCCTGCGCCTGGAGCCCGATGCGATCGGCGAGCTCGGGGGGCGCCTCGCGCGCGGCAGCGTGCTCGTCTCCGCCACCAACGGCAAGACCACCACCGCCGCGATGGCCGCCTCGATCCTCGCCCGCGACGGTGTCGCGCTCGTGCACAACCGCGCCGGCGCCAACATGGCCGGCGGCGTCGCCTCCACGCTGCTCGCCGCCGCGGGTCCCGGGCGCAGGATCGCCGGCGAGCTCGGGCTGTTCGAGGTCGACGAGCTGTGGCTTCAGCGGATCGCCGCCCAGCTGCACCCCCGCGCGATCCTGCTCGGCAACCTCTTCCGCGATCAGCTCGACCGCTACGGCGAGCTCGAGACGATCGCCGAGCGCTGGGCGCAGACCGTTCGCGATGGTCCCGGCCGCGACGCTCAGCTCGTGTTGAACGCCGACGATCCGATGGTCGCCGATCTCGGGCGCGAGCGCGCCACAGGCCAAGTCGAGGTTGGGGTCGGCGGGGCCGGCGCCAGCGGCGCAGGGGCTCTGTATTTCGGCGTCGAGGACGACGCGCTCGCGCTTCCCCACATGGCCCACGCCGCCGACGCCAAGCACTGCCGGCGCTGCGGCGCCCCATACACCTTCGAGGTCGTCTACCTCGGGCACCTCGGGCACTACCGCTGCCCCGCCTGCGGCCTGGCTCGCCCGGCGCCCGCGCTGCGGGCCACGAATGTGCGACTGGAAGGCGTCAGGGCCGCGCGCTTCACGCTGCACACGCCGGCGGGAGCGGCCGAGGTCGCGCTACCGCTGCCCGGCCTCTACAACGTCTACAACGCCCTCGCCGCAGCCGCGCTCGCCCATGTGCTGGACGTGCCGCTGGAGCGCATCGTCGCCGGTCTGGAGAGCACCACCGCGGCGTTCGGGCGCGCCGAGAGCGTTGTGATCGGAGCGCCCGCCCACCCCCGCGAGCTGCGCATCCTGCTCATCAAGAACCCCGCCGGCGCCAACGAGGTGCTGCGCACGCTCGCCCTGGAGCCCGGCGAGCACGACCTGCTCGGCGTGCTCAACGACAACATCGCCGACGGTCGTGACGTCTCCTGGATCTGGGATGCCGACTTCGAGCTGCTCGCCGGGCGCCTGCGGTGCGCCACCTGCAGCGGGACCCGTGCCGCCGAGCTCGCGGTGCGGCTGAAGTACGCCGGCGTGGAGCCCAAGCGCATCCGCGTGCAGCCCGATCTCGCCGCGGCTCTCGCCGCCGCGGGAGAGGACACCTCACCGGGTGGGGCGCCGCTTTACGCGTTGCCCACCTACACCGCCATGCTCTCCCTGCGCGAGCTCTTGAGCGCCGGTGGGCAGACGCGGAGCGCGCTCTCGTGAGCACCCTGCGCGTCTGTGCGCTGTACCCCGACCTGATGAACATCTACGCCGACCGCGGCAACCTGCTCGTGCTCGAGCGCCGCTGCGCGTGGCGCGGGATCGGCTTCGAGCTCGCCTCGGCCGGGTTGGGTGAACCGCTGGACGGCGAAGCACACGATCTCTTCTACCTCGGCGGCGGGCAGGACCGTGACCAGCGGCTGTGCGCCGAGGATCTGGTGCAGAGCAAGCGCGCGGCACTGCACGAAGCCGCCGCGCGCGGCGCTGTCGTGCTCGGCGTATGCGGCGGCTACCAGCTGCTCGGTAGCTCGTATGAGCTTGCGCCCGGCGAGGAGATCCCCGGTGTGGGCCTCGTCGATGTGCGCACCGTGCGCGAGGACGGTCCTCGTCTGATCGGGAATGTCGCAATCGAGGTTCGCCTCGATCCGACAGGGTCACCCAGGATGCTCGCCGGCTTTGAGAACCATGGTGGGCGCACGTATCTGGGTGAGGGTGCACAAGCTCTCGGGCGGGTGCTGAAGGGCTTTGGCAACGATGGTCGCAGTGGGCTGGAGGGGGTACGCAGAGACAACGTGATCGGTACCTACCTACACGGTCCGCTGCTGCCTAAGAACGTGTGGTTCGCCGACTGGCTGATCGCCACCGCGCTGGGTATTGACCCCGTAGAGATCACCCCACTCGATGATGCATTGGAGCAACAGGTGCACCACGGCGCACGCCATGCCGCGGGGGTCTGAGCGGGCGTACCGTCGCGGTCGCTGAGTATGGTCGTTCGTGACGGTGGGTGTTGCGTCGAGGTCGGCGCGAACGATTGTCAATCGGGAATTCGGAGTCGCTCTCCGGATGGAGTTCGAGTCTCCCGCCCACCGCCAAATCACTGAGTCGGGCCGAGCAGAGTTGCTCTGGCATGCGCTAGTGGGTAGCGTCCACCTCGTGCTCGGTCCGGCCTGCTAAGCTGACGGCGGTTGACAATCGTTCGGAGGTAGCTCCTCCACACCCAGCCCCGACCCGCTCCGGCGGGTCGAGTTGTTTAAGGCTCAAGCCACCGCGAACCGAGCGTAGCGCGCCGCCACTCGCGCGGGGACGAGCGCGCGGACGTGGACGCCCTCGGGGGTGTCGCGGCGGGCGAGGTCGCCGACGAGCTCGTGCAGCTCCGCGAGGCTCGATCCGTTGGCGTAGGGGACGAGCAGCTCCAGCGGGCAGAGGGTGTGGCGCAACTCTCCTTCGATCCGCTCGACGAGATCCTCCAAGCCCTCGCCCGTGGTACCGCTGACGAGCACCGCCTCGGGGTGGCGCAGGCGCAGCTCTTGGCGGGCCGGCTCGTCGAGCAGGTCGACCTTGTTGAGCACCAGCACCCGGGGGCTTGAGTCGGCTCCGATCTCCCCCAGCACCTCCTCGACCGCGTGGCGCATCGCCTCCATCTCGCCGTCCGGCGCCGAGGCGTCGAGCACGTGCAGCAGCAGGTCCGCGCGGATCGTCTCCTCGAGCGTCGCCCCGAAGGCGTCGACGAGCTGGTGGGGGAGCTTGCGGATGAAGCCGACCGTGTCCGTCAGCAGGTGGGGGCGCCCGCCGAGGCGGATCGTGCGCGTCGTGGGGTCGAGCGTATGGAAGAGGCGATCGCGCACCTCCACCTCCGGGCCGGCTTCCGTGCCCGCGCGGCGCCCATGGGCCGCCGTGAGTGCGTTCAGCAGCGTGGACTTGCCCGCGTTGGTGTAGCCCGCCAGCGCGATCGTCGGCAGCGCCGCGCGTTCGCGCTCGGCGCGCATCGTGGCGCGCGAGCCGCGCACCTGCTCCAAGCGCTTGCGCAGCGCCGAGATGCGGTCGCGCGCGAGGCGGCGGTCGGTCTCGATCTGGCTCTCCCCCGGTCCCCTTGTGCCGATCCCGCCGCCGAGGCGCTCCAGGTGGCTCCACAGGCCGCGCATCCGCGCGAGGTTGTACTCCAGCTGCGCCAACTCCACCTGGAGCTTGCCCTCCGCGCTCGCCGCGTGGGCGGCGAAGATGTCGAGGATCACCGTCGTGCGATCCACCACCGGCAGTCCCAGCTCGGTCTCGAGGTTGCGCTCCTGGCGGGGTGTGAGCTCGTCGTCGCAGGCGATCACGTTCGCGTCGCACTCCTGCGCGGCCCGCTTGGCCTCGGTCACCTTGCCCGGCCCCAGGTAGGTGTTCGGGTGAGGCTGCTCGCGGCGCTGCACGAGCTCCCCCACCGTGGCCACCCCGGCAGTGCGCAAAAGCTCTTCGAGCTCCCGCACGCTGCTCTCGTCCTCGTCCGGGAGCGCGGCGATGCAGAGCGCGCGCTGGCGTGCGCGGGGGGTTGTTCTATCCATTCACTCCCACGTTCTATCCACTCTCACCCCTCCAGTGTAGGGCGGCGCGGGGAGTGCACCAGTCGGCTCCGGCGCTTAGACGCGGGGCATGGAAGCCCCGCGCCCACATCGCCCCGCAAGCGCACCCCCCGCGCGGACGATCCCAAAAGAAGAGCTCAGGCCAGTGACGCCAACCGCTCGACCGCCTCCGCGAGGCGATCGTCGGGGGTGGTGAGCGAAATCCGGAACCACCCCTCGCCGCTCGGGCCGTACGCGCTGCCGGGGGAGATCACCACGGCAGTGCGCTCCAGCACGTGCTCGCAGTAGGCCACGGAGCTCGCAAAGCCCGCCGGAATCGGCGCCCACACGTAGATCGTGCCCTTCGGCGGAGTCACGTGCACGCCCGCCCGCGCGAGCGCGTCGCAGACGATGTCACGGCGGATGCGGTAGAGCTCGTTCATCGAGGCGACCTCCGCGTCCGTGTCGGGGGAGAGCGCCGCGACGCCCGCGAGCTGCACCGCCTCGAACAGCCCGGAGTCGATGTTCGTCTTCAGCCGCCAGTAGGTCTCCACCGCCTCCGCGTTTCCGATCACCGCGGCGCAGCGCCAGCCCGTCATGTTGTAGCCCTTGGAGAGCGAGAAGACCTCGATCCCCACCTCCTTCGCGCCGGGGGTCGCCAGGAACGAGGGCGGACGGTGGCCTTCGTAGGCGATCTCCGAGTAGGAGTTGTCGTGGACGACCAGGATCTCGTGTTCGCGGGCGAACGCCACCACGCGCTCGAAGAAGCCCTCCGGTGCGATCGCGCCCGTCGGGTTGTTGGGGTAGTTGAGGTACATCAGCTTCGCCCGCGCGAGGTCCGCGGGGACGAACGCGCTCAGATCGGGGGTGAAGCCGAGCTCGGGCACGAGCGGCATCGTCACCGGATCCGCGCCCACCAGCAGCGGCCCACCGGTGTAAACGGGGTAGCCCGGGTCGGACGCCAGCGCCGCATCGCCGGGGTCGAGGAACGCGAGGTTGAGGTTGAAGATCGCCTCCTTCGCCCCGATCGCGGGGATGATCTCGCTGTCCGGGTCCAGCTGCACGTCGAAGCGCCGCGCGTAGAAGTCCCCGATCGCCTCGCGGAAGTCCGCGCGCCCGCGGTTCGATGGGTAGCGGTGGGTCTCGGGCTCGGTGACAGCCTCCTGCATCGCCTCCACGATCAGCGGCGGCGTGGGCCGGTCGGGGTCGCCGATCCCGAGGCTGATGACGTCCGCCCCCGCGGCCCGCTTCTCGGCGATCTTGCGCTCCAGTTCGGCGAACAGGTACGGGGGGATGCGGCTCAGGCGCTCACTTGGTTTCATGCCGCACGCCTTTCCGGGAGGCGGGAGGGGGTACTGGGGGAGGGCCTGCCCTCCCCCAGCTGGCTGATGCGGCTCAGGCGCTCACTCGGTCTCATGCAGCTCCTTGATGAAGTCGTCGCTCAGGCGGCCCTCGAACACGGGCCGCGCCCAGCCTGTCAGATGCACGTGCAGATTCTCCCCCACCTCGACCTGGAGCTCGCCGCCATCGAGCGCCACCGTGATCGGGCCGGGTGGATATACCCCCCCGCTCGTCGGCGCGTGTCCCGCATCGCCCAGCTCGCGGGCCGGCGCGCGGCGATGGGCCAGGACGTGGGTCACCGCGGCGCCCGTGGCGCCGGTCCCCGAGGAGAGCGTCTCCCCCACCCCGCGCTCGAAGATCCGTGCGCGGATCCGGCCCGGTTCGGTCTCCGTGTACCAAGAGACATTGGTGCGGTTGGGAAAGAGCTCGTGGTTTTCGATCGCGGGGCCGATCGTGGGCAGGTCCAGCGCCAATAGCGCGGCGAGGTCCTCGACGTGGATCGAGCACTGGGGGTTGCCGATCGAGACGTGCTGGAAGTGCCACCTGCGCCCACAGGCGCTCAGTTCGCCGTGGCCGTTGGGGGGGCCGCTTGGGAAGCTCTGCGATGCGAGCGATGCGGCGCCCATGTCGATGCGACAGGTGTGGGGACTGAGGATCGTCGGGGCGATCGCTCCGGCGGCGGTCTGGATCGAGAAGCCGTCCTCCTCTGTCCACCCGTGGCGACGCAGGTAGAGCACCGCCTCGCGGGCGCCATTGCCCGAGAGCTCCGCCTCGGACCCGTCCGGGTTGTAGATCTCCAGGCGCGCGACGAAGTGTGTGTCGTCGCTGCGGATGAGCAGCAGCACCCCATCCGCCCCTACCCCGAAGTGCGGGGCGCAGAGCTTGCGAATGCGGGGCGGCGTGAGCTCGAACGGCAGCCGCTCACGCTCGATGATCAGATAGTCGTTGCCGAGCGCCTGCCACTTCTCGAACTGTATTGAGGGTATGTCTTCGTGGGTACTCATCTGCGGCCCGGAGTCTAGTTGCGCGGATGCCTGAATGACACCCTCAGAGGGCGTCGGTCGCGGGTTCGGTCCCGGCGCAGAGGACGATCTCGGCAGCGACATCGGCAGGCGCTCGGGCGGTCAGGTCGATCACGTGGACGCCGGCGAGCTTGCGCATCCACGTGAGCTGGCGGCGCGCGTAGTTGCGCGTGCGGCGCTTCATAGCCTCGACATCCCCCGCGAGCAGCTCCTCGAAGCCGAGCGCCTTGCGCGCCGTCGCCGACGCCCCCGCGGCGTGGGCGCGCAGCACCTCCTCGCGGACCCCCGCGGCGAGCATCTGCTCGACCCGCGCGTCGATCCGCGCGTAGAGCGCCTCGCGCTCCATCGTCAGCCCGACCAGCAGCGTGGGGCGGCGCACCTCCTCTGTCCACAGCTGCGAAGGCCCCTCGGGGGGCTCCAGCTCGCCCGCGTCGAGTAGCTCCAGGGCGCGGACGATGCGCTGGCGGTCGGCCGGGTCGATCTCGGCGGCCGCCCACGGGGCGCGCTGCGCGAGGCGCACGTGCAGGGCGGCGGGCCCGTCGCGTTCGAGCTCCGCGATCCAACGCTCCCGGACCCCCTCGGGCGGTGGGGGGCGCAGGCGCAGCTCGGTGAGGGCCGCGCGCAGGTAGAGCCCGGTTCCACCCACGACGATCGGGCGCCGGCCCTCGGCGAGCAGCCCGTCGATCTCGGCGTGGGCCAGCTCGGCGTACTGACCCGCGCTGAAGGTCGCGTCGAGCGGCAGGAACGAGACCAGCCGGTGTTCGAGGGTGGCGCGCTCCGTGGGGGACGCAACGCCGGTGAGCAGCTCGAGTCCGACATACACCTGCAGCGCGTCGGCGGACACTGCAACGGGGTCCTCCCCGGCGGCCCGCAGCTGCGCCGCGAGGGCGCCCGCCACGGCGGTCTTGCCCACGCCCGTGGGGCCGAAGAGCGCGAGGACTCGCATTGACGTAGCCTTGCAGCAAGGGCCGCGACATCACCTCCCGGCCCCCAACTCACCCCACTCCACCCTCTCACCCCACTCCACCCTGCCACCACCTACTCCGGAGCGAGACCAGTGCGGATCAACAACTCGACAGTGC
This sequence comes from uncultured Solirubrobacterales bacterium, assembly GCA_963747875.1. Taxonomy (GTDB): domain Bacteria; phylum Actinomycetota; class Thermoleophilia; order Solirubrobacterales; family Solirubrobacteraceae; genus Palsa-744. The sequence continues at coordinate 635,558 of CAVVGU010000001.1, read as the reverse complement.
TTCTCACCGGTGCCACGGGCGGCCTCGGCCACGCGATCGCACGCGAACTGCGCTCCCGCGGGGCGCAGCTGATCCTCACGGGCAGGCGTGCCGAGGTGCTCGAGCCGCTCGCGAACGAGCTCGGCGCACGCGCGCTCGCGGCGGACCTCGCCGACGGGGCCGCGATCGATCGCCTGCTCGAGCAGGCCGGCGAGGTGGACATCCTGGTGGCGAATGCGGCATTGCCCGGAGCGGGGGTACTGGCGGACTTCAGCGTGCAGGAGATCGACAGCATCCTCGACGTGAATCTGCGCGCCCCGATCGTGATGGCACGCGCGCTCGCGCCCGCCATGGCGTCGCGGGGTGCGGGTCACCTGCTGTTCGTCTCCTCCCTCTCCGGGAAGGTAGGGACGCCGCTGACCGCGCTGTACAACGCGACGAAGTTCGGCCTGCGCGGCTTCGCGCTCGGCCTGCGCCCAGACCTGCGCGAGCAGAACGTCGGCGTCTCGGTGGTCTGCCCGGGCTTCATCCGCGACGCCGGCATGTTCGCGGACTCCGGCGCGAAGCTCCCCCCGGGAGTCGGCACCCGCAGCCCCGAGGACGTGGGGCGCGCCGTGGCCGAGGCGATCGAGCGCAACCGCGCCGAGGTGGACGTCGCCCCGCTCCCCCTGCGGGTCGGGACGATCTTCGCGAGCGTCGCCCCCGGGATCGCAGCGACGGTCACGCGCAAGACCGGCAACGACAAGCTCGCCGTCTCGATCGCCGCGAGTCAGCGCGACCAACACTGAGCCGCCTGTGCGGCGATCGGCGTGTGCCGAGAGCTGCCCTCCAGATCCCGCGGGGGTGCACGGTTTGTCCCGGACGCACGGCTCGCCCCCGATCCCCGCGCGCATAAGAGCGCTTCCTACAAACCCCTTCCTGGCGCTTAAGTGCGGGAGCGCAGGATGGTTGGTGTACCGCGGCCCCCACCGCGGAAGTCAAGCCCACACACCGACTACCGGAGGTGCATATGAGTAAGGCAAACACGATCAGGGCTGTAATCGTGGCGGGCGCCCTCGCCACGGGAGGCGCGGCCGCCGGCATCGCCGGGGCGGCCGCGGCGCCGAGTGGATCGAGCAGTTCCACCACCGGCACCGCGACCACCGGCACCGCAAGCACCCAGACAACGCCCAACACGACAACCGCACCGACAACCCCCACGACCCCGTCCAAAACGACCCCGGCGCCGAACTCCGCGATGCCGGGCCACCACTGCCCGCACATGGGCAAAGGGTCGAGCTCGGAATCCGGTTCCGAATCGGGTTCGGGGTCGAGCTCGGGATCCAGCTACAGCGGTGGACCCGAAGGACCCGCTCCCTCGGTCCAGTAGCTCACCTGTAGCTCCTCAACGCAGCGCATGTACACCCTCACGCGGCGGGCCGTCACCTTCTGGAGGCGGCCCGCCGGGCGGTGCTCGAATAGATGAGAATCGCTAGTCGGAAACAGATTGTTCGTGGTCGCGTGTAGCGCTCGGGAGATACCTTCGGGATCGTCGCTTGCTTCGACATCACTGATTGCGCGGTACATGGAGGTATGCGCAGATCAGCACGGAGCCTGGAAGTGGGAGTGTGATGGTCCCCGAAATAAGGGTTGGGCAACGGATTGGATAATTCGTGTGCAACCGACCGACAGAGGGAGTAGAGCGATGCCCCATACCACCATCCGCAACGGCCGCGCGCCGGCCATCGCACTGCTGCTCGTCCCGTTCGCGTGTGTTGGAGTGATGGCGTGTGGCAGTTCGTCCTCGGAATCCACCTCCAGCTCACCGACGACCACGGCAGCGGCTGCGAGGACAACGGCCGGCACGACTGGAACGGGTGCAACGGCCTCGGGCGTAGCGACCACCGGCACGACGACAACGTCGAGCCCAACTGCCGAAAGCGCGTCCTCGAGCGAAGCGGCCCGAGCCGCCAGGCATGCAAGCTATCGCCGGATCGCCGTCAGCTACGTCCATTGCATGCACCGAAAGGGGATCAACCTGCCACAGCCCAACGCCGAAAACGAAATCAATCCCAAGGGGATCGACACGAACAGCCAGAGGTACAAGACAGCGAACAGCAGGTGTGTGAAGCTCGTGCTTGCCGCGGCCAGCCGCAAGGCCAATAGCAGCGCGAAGTGATCGCCGCGAGCCGCGCCTACCCCGCGCGTGCTGGCCGAAACGGGGACCGACTAGGGAGACACTCGCTTCGCTCGCATCCCCGAATCGGCCAGCGCCGAAGGCGCGTGTCTCCCCGGCTTCGATAGGAGCTCCTCGCCGGCGAGCGTCTGGCTGGTGGCGGAGTCGATGCGCACGTGGGTGAGCTCGCCGGGGGCGGCGAGGCCGGTGAAGTTGACGACCTTGTTGTGGCGGGTGCGCCCGCGCAGCCGCTCGGGGTCGGTGCGGGAGGGGCCCTCGACGAGCACCTCGAGAGTGCGCCCGAGGAAGCGCTGGGCGCGCTCGCGCGCGTGGCGCTGGACGACTTGCAGCAGCTGCTCCATGCGCTCTATCTTGACGGGGTGGGGCACGAGGCCCTCGGTTATCTCTGCCGCCTCGGTGCCGCGGCGCGGGGAGAAGATGAAGGTGAAGGCGCCGTCGTAGCGGACCCGCTCGATGACGTCGAGTGTGTGGGCGAAGTCCTCCTCGGTCTCGCCGGGGAAGCCGACGATGATGTCGGTGGTGAGAGCGATGTCGGGGACGTGCTCGCGGATGAGCGCGACGCGGTCGAGGTAGCGCTCGCGGTCGTAGGTGCGGCGCATGGCCTTGAGGATGCGGGTCGAGCCGGACTGCAGCGGGAGGTGAATGTGCTCGCAGAGGGAGTGAAGCTCGGCGTGGGCGCGAATGACGTCCTCGCGCATGTCCTTGGGGTGGGGACTGGTGTAGCGGATGCGATCGATGCCGTCGATCGTGTCGAGCGCGCGCAGCAGTTCGGCGAAGCTGCGGCGGCCGACTCGCGCGCCTGTGGGCCGTGGAGCGCCGGGCAGGTCGCGCCCGTAGGAGTTCACGTTCTGCCCGAGCAGCGTGACCTCCCGCACCCCTTCGGCTGCGATCTCCCCCACCTCGGCGACGAGCTCGTCGAAGGGCCGGCTGACCTCGCGCCCGCGAGTGGAGGGGACGATGCAGTAGGAGCAGCGACAGTTGCAGCCGACGCTGATCTGCACCCACCCCTGGTAGGGCCGCTCGCGGTGGGCAGGGAGGCGCCCGGTGAAGCCCTCGAACTCGAAGTACCCCTGGGCGGTGAGGGAGTCGGAGGTCAGGAACTCAGCCAGGCGGTGCACCTGACCCGGCCCGAAGGCGACATCGACGAAGGGGAAGCGCTCGAACACCTCCTCCTTGACGGACTGCGCCCAGCACCCCCCCACGCCGACGATCCGCTCGGGCCGCTCGCGCTTGAGCCGCTTGGCCTCGCCGAGGTGGGCGATGAAGCGGCTGTCGGCGGACTCGCGGATCGAGCAGGTGTTGAAGAGGATCAGGTCGGCCTGCGCGCGCTCGGGGGCCTCGCTGTAGCCGAGCGACTCGAGCATCCCCTTCATGCGCTCGGAGTCGTGCTCGTTCATCTGGCAGCCGAAGGTCGTCACGTGGTAGCGCATGACCACCAAGGTTAGCTGCGATGCGAACTCAAGCGGCCACGCGGGGGCGCTCCTTGCTGGGCGCGGAGGCGATGATCTCCCCGGTGCTGGCGTCTACGTTCTCGGGTACGGGTGTGGCCCCGTCGGCGACGGTCTCCAGGGGCACGGTGGGCCCGTCGAGGGAGATTTTGCGGGCGGCGAAGATCTTCTCGCGGATCTCCTTGGCGACGGCGGGGTGCTCGTCCAGATATGCCTTGGCGTTGCCGCGGCCCTGGCCGAGGCGCTCCTCGCCGTAGGAGAAGAAGGAGCCGGACTTCGTGACGATGTTGTCCTCGATGCCGAGGTCGACGAGGCAGCCGGAGGTGGAGATGCCTTTGCCGAACTCGATGTCGAACTCGGCCTGGCGGAAGGGGGCCGCGAGCTTGTTCTTGACGACCTTGACGCGGACGCGGTTGCCGACGGCCTCGGTGCCGTCCTTGAGCGTCTCGATGCGTCGGATGTCCAGGCGCTGAGAGGCGTAGAACTTCAACGCGCGCCCGCCGGGCTGAGTCTCGGGGGAGCCGAACATGACGCCGACCTTTTCGCGGATCTGGTTGGTGAGGATGCAGAGGGTGCTGGTGCGGTTGAGGTTGCCGGCGAGCTTGCGCATGGCCTGGGACATCATGCGCGCCTGCGCGCCGACCGTCTGGTCGCCCATCTGCCCCTCCAGCTCGACACGGGGGGTGAGGGCGGCGACGGAGTCGATTGCGACGACGTCGACGGCGCCGGAGCGCACGAGCATGTCGGCGACCTCGAGCGCCTGCTCGCCGTAGTCGGGCTGGGAGACGAGCAGCTCGTCGATGTCGACGCCGATCTGCTTGGCGTAGATGGGGTCCATGGCGTGCTCGGCGTCGATGAAGGCGCAGATGCCGCCGGCCTTCTGAGCCTCGGCGATGACGTGGTAGATGAGGGTGGTCTTACCGGAGGACTCGGGGCCGAAGACCTCGACGATGCGCCCGCGGGGGACCCCGCCGATGCCGAGGGCGAGATCGAGCGACAGCGCACCGGTGGGCACGGCGACGACGCGTACCTGTGCGCCCTCGTCGCCCATGCGCATGACGGTGCCCTTGCCGAACTCGCGCTCGATCTGTCCGAGAGCGCCCTTCAGAGCGGCGTCGCGGGCCTTGGCGGCCTTCTCTTGGTCGTTGACGGGCATGGCGTGATTCCTCCGGATCGGGATTTGGTGCAGGCAAGCTACAGGGGGCTCCGGACAGAACATTTGTTCGATTGGGTCGCGGGGGAGATTATTTTGGATTGGCCGATTCCGGCAGAGCCGGATCGGCCCGAGGGGGCGTGAGGGGTTCGCTCGCGAGCCGCTCGTAGCGCGCCTCGGTGGGCGTGAGCCACGAACGGAAGAGCGTCACGGAGGGCGGGAGGAAGGAGATCTGGGGTGTTGCGGACAGGACGCGCTCGAGGGGCGCCTCGCGGGGGCGCAGGCGCGCGACGGTGACGTGGGGACGGAAGCGGTGGTGGCGCCCGGCGGCGGGGGGAGTGCGGGGATCGAGGCGGCAGACGGCGGCGAGCGCGCGGACGAGCTCGCTGTGCAGGGCGTGGAGGGACTCCTCGGCGTCGTCGTGAACCTCAACGGCGAGCGCGCGGGGGCGGCGGGGTGGCAACCACAGGGGAGCGCCGAGGGAGAGCTCTCCGACGGGCAGCAGCGCGGCGCCGGTGAGGGTCTGCGCGATGGCGTCGATCTCGCTCACGGGCCGAGCGCCGAGGAAGTGGAGGGTGACGTGCAGGTTCTCGGGCGCGAGCAGCCGCAGGTGCCCGCCCCCTGCGCGCGCGTCAGCGGCGGCGCGGCGGGCCCAGCGGGCGAGCTCGGTATGGACGGTGACGGGCAGGTCGAGGGCGACGAACAGCCTCGCTGTGGCGCCGCGGGTCATGGGCGGTGATGATCGCGCAACTGGGGCGACGGGGCGTCGCAGGCCCCGGCGGGGACACTGCTCGCGAGCCGGCGCCCCCGCCGTGCATCCGGAGGCGTGGGAAAAGGAGTGCACGCTCCGGACCTCCGGGCGTCGGGAGAAATTGCTAGGACGCCCGAGAGCTACCTTGATGGATTGGTCAGCCGGTGCCGTTGCGCCCGTCTTCTCATGGCAGAGACGCCTCGGTGCCAGCTTATGTCTGGTGCAGACTCCTCCTGAGCCGACCCACCAACCCTCTGGATGGCGGCTAGGCCGAGAATGCTCACATAGAGTACCAGGGTGTCAACTCTTTGGGTGTGGTGTTTCTTACCCGCTCACAGCCGGGTAACGGACGTTGCGAGCATTCGCCGCGGTTGGTAACGAGCACGACGCGATCCAAGTTCAGCCGTAGTAGCGGGAGATGACGAGCAGCTGGCTGATGATGTTGTGAGCCAGAACCAAGCAGACAATGAGGACGCCGGCGACGGGTCCCCAGCGTCGTGGGGCGCCGCGTGCGGCGAGCGCGAGCGCGGCGCCCCAAAGCACAACCATCGGTAGTAGGTAACGAGGCTCGGCGTACTCGCCGGGGAGCTTGTGCACGTAGTCGTCGGCGCCGATCAGGAGGAGCATGCCGAGCGCCATCGCCGCGTAGACGGCGATCTCCGCTGCGCGGCTCCAGAGCGTGTGGCGGCTCGCGTAGAGGGCGCGCGCGAGTAGTACGGCGATCAACCCAGCGGGGATCAGGGCTACGTTGTAGACCCACGCCGGAAATGTGGTGTCGAGCCACCCGTACAGGCCGACCAGCCCGTCGAACCAGAAGACACGCGTGGTCAGCAGACCGTGGAAGTCGGGGCTCATGCCGGGCAGGCGGGGCAGGTAGAACTGCCAGATGTAGCTGAGCTCGGCCGTTATCGAACCGCGCCCGGTGAGCGCGACTCCGTTTGTGAGCGGACTGGCCGGGGAGCGGCCCGAGAGGGTGCTGAGGATCGTGTACAGAATGAGTGGGCTGGCGCCAAGGCCGAGAGCCAGTGCGAGACGGCGGTAGGCGGTGCGGGGGGATGTGCGAGCCTCGCGCCGGCACAGGACCAGCAGTCCGAGGATCGCGCCGGGGAGCAGGCCGAGGAAGTTGAGCTTGGTCACCAGGCCGATCGCGAGAATCGCACCGAGGGCGAGCGTGAGGCCGAGTGTGAGGCCGCGCCGGAATCCTCGAGCCAGACAGTAGAAGAGCGCCGCTGAGACCGCGAAGAGCAGCGCGTCGGGGTTGACTGCGCCGGACATCATGCCGAGCAGCGGGGTGAGCGCGACTCCGAGACCTCCGACCGTCCACGCCCACCGCTCGCGGGGGAGCGCCTCGCGCAGGAAGAGATAGGCGAAGAGTCCGGTGAATCCACCCATCACGGCGGACAGCAGGCGCATCAGCGCGAGCTGATCGAGCAGGCTGCCGATCGACCCTAGTGCGTAGGGGACCGTCTCGAGGGCGTAGTACAGCGGCGGCTGAGAGGCGGCGACACCGGCGGCCCCCACCGACCCTGTGCGGGCCAGCGGTTTGGCGAGATCGCGTTCCAGGGTGCGCTGCTCGGCGCGGGAGGAGATCGTGCCGTGTTCGGGATGAAAACGCACCCGCACGTAGTGCAGATCATTCAACGCGGTGTACTCCACCTGCGGGAACCCTTCTTTGCCGGAGGTGGGCAACTGCCCGGTCTGGGCGAGGCGCTGCACGTACGCGAAGTGCGCCGGCTCGTCGGGAATCTGAAATGCAGGCGAGATAACCGACCAGCAGGCCGCATTCAGGAACGCCACCAGGGCGCATACCCAGGCCGCTCTCGGCACGCGCCGCAGCTTGGCTCGCAGATCGAAGTCCCGCGGGCCCGCGGTGCGTGTGCGCGCCACCGGCCGCCGCGCGCCCTGAGCCCGCCGCGCGGGCCTCTCCCCGACCGCCGAGCTGTCCACTGCCCGCACCCGGCGGCTCATCCGAGCTCCTTGAGCACGAGCCAGCTGGAGAGCGCGAGGCAGCCGGCGACGAGCAGCATCACGAGTAGCGCGTTCCAACTGCCGGGGGCCGCGCGGCCGAGCCCCAGGCGCCGCGCGACCGATGCGGCCATCGAGAGCCAGGAGGCATGGCCGGCGCGCAGGTATTCGATGCTCACTCTGCCCGGCAGAGGGTCTCCCGCTTCAGATCTTGCCGCCACCCCGGGGCGGGAGGCGGAGCCTCTCAGGGACACAGAGCCGTTCATGAGGGTCAGCCCGAAACAGACCCGCACGGCGGTGACGGTACGGGGTACCGGCTGTACCGGGATTGTCACCGAGGCACCCGACCACCCCGGTGCACGTACGCCGCTCGCGAGGACCCGTGAGCCCGACAGCACCCGTAGCGTAACGCGGGGGCCGATCACCGTTTCCAGCCCCAGGCGGACCGCAGATGTCCCGCGCGGCAGCGTCTCGCCGGTCTGGCAGGCGGCGGCCGGCTGCACGGTGCTGCTCAACGTGCGTTCCCCCGGCGCGGCGCTACCGGCAAGTGTGAGAGGGGAACGCGACAGCGCGAAGCCGACAGCTAGCGCGATCAGCCCCAATCCTGCAGCGAGTGCGATCGGAGTGCGCATCATAGTGAAACACCGATACCCTCGCCGATCGTCGGGGGGTCGTCAAACGCCGTGTGCCGGCGCCCTGTTCAGATGGGTTTGGTCACCGCCCGGTGTCTCCAATTAATGCGGGATTCTCCACCTAATCGAGGGCCAGGAGCGAGGTGCTCGAGGATGCCGACGAGGGCGCCGGCCTGGTCGGGCCGACGCCCCCAATCGGTTGTCCGAATGCGTGGAGAGGAACTACACGCACATCGGGGTCTCAAACGGGCGCCGGGGAAGGTCGGTAGGGCGCCCGCGAGCTTGTTTAGGCGCCCGGCCGTCCGGCTACTTCCCCTTCCTCTTCTTGGTCGATTTATGGTGTTTGACCTTCTTGGGGCAGCCGGTGACGGCGATCTTGACGTTCTGTTTGAGCTTTGCAGCGTCCTGGGCGACGAACTCTGTGGGGATCGTGAGTGTTCCCTTGCAAAGGTTCCCGTTTGCGGCCAGTGCGGAGTAGGGGCCCTCGGGCAGCTTCACTTCGACGCTCGAGAGGGGGACATCGGGAACTGTGTTGAACGTGGCGGTGGTGATCCCCTGCTTGGAGATGAATGTTTCGCTGCGCGACTGGATGACGACGTTGTCACCCTGGAGCACGAAGATCAGTTCGGGGAACTTTGCGCTGCCGTGGGAGACGAAGTACGCGGGACCGCTCACGGGGACCGGCAGCAGGGGCGTCTTCGCGGTGACCTCGCCGACCATCGAAGCGGCTGGGCAGCTCGCCGGATTCGCATCGAATACCGCTTCAGTACAGGCCTTCTGCAGCGTGGTCAGGCGCGAGGGCAGTCGTTTGGGCAACTGCACCTTGATCTTGGCAATATTGGCCTCTGATCCCTGGGGTGTGTTGGGGTAGGTGAGCTTCACATCGAGGCTGGCCCCGTCGGGACGGTTGTGGTGCGCGGAGGTCGAGACGCTCAGCTTGGGTTTGAATGCGAGCGTCGCACAGTTCGTGACCTGGAAGGGTACGTTCAGCGAGTCGGTCGCACCGAGTGCGCTCGACAGCGTCCCGGTGATCGCAAGGGGGTTGCAGTTGGTTGGGTTGAATGTGAAGCTCGAGCGGTCGACCGTGACGTTGACATGCTTGATCTGCAACGGGATCCCATCGAGTATCTGGGGGATTGCATAGGGTCCCGATTCGTCGGTTGTGACGGTCAGCGCCGAGGTCTGGGGGTTGATTTCGATCTTCGCTCGTACGACGACGGTGCCGAGGTTGAACGGCCCGGCCTTCGCGGGCTCGACGATCGAAAGCCCGAACGGGGCCCCGCCATATGGCCCGGTCAGGAAGACCTGCCCGCCGGAGACGCTGTAGGGGTCCCCCCCGAGCCCGACGCTGACGACGGTATGGCCGATCAGGCTTTCGGGGCCGCAGGTGCCCGCGTCGGCCTGCGGTTCTCCGCAGGGTTTGACGGAGGAGAGCGTGCCGAGCAGTCCTGGGGGCATGTGCAGCTGGATCCCCTTGAGGTTCTGGTTGCCGTCTTCGCGGCTCATCGTCATCGTGAATGGGCTGAACCCACCGGCCTCGATGTTCGTGGTGCCACCCGCGAGGGTGGGTGAGAACGGCTGCGGGTCGGGGCACGCGCTGCCTTTGGGACCGGAGACGATGTCAAAGGTCGAGTGCGAGTCGGCCGCTTCGTACCCGGCCCACGGGAGGAACGAGCCGGTCGTGGTGTAGGCGCCGCAGGCCGGCGGCGTCACAAGCGGCGCGCGGTCTCCACCGAAGAAGTGCAGTTCGACGTCTTCGATGGGGACCTGAGGCAGGAACTGCGCGGCGACATCGCCTGCGAAGCGGGGATCGTGCTCGAAGACCGGATCGCCTTCGAAGTGCGCGGTTATCTGCCCCGTGACCGGGTTCTCGAGCACTTCGCCGGCTGCCTTGGCTCGCGCGCCCGCGACGGGGTCTTCGACGTAGATGTACATCGCGACGAGCGATCCAAAGGGATTCTGGTTCTGCTCGGCCAGGTAAGCGGCGCCTTCCACCGGGTTGGGCAGCAGCGGCGTCCTGACCGTGACCGTGCCGATCTTCGACGCATCGGGACAAGAGGCGGCTTCAGCGTTCTGCAACCCGATCTGTTCCAGCGTGCAGGCTTCGAGGCCGTCCGCGCCGGCGGGGTTGAGCGCCACACCTTCGGGCAGCGTCACCGAAAGGCCCTTGAGATCGGACTCGCCCAGGCCGGTGGGATCGAGGGTCGATTCCTGGGGTATGTGCACGTCGACCGTAAGACCGGTCGGTGTACTGGCGGCCTGGCCGTCGGGTGTGACCCTGATTTCCGGGTTGAAAGGCTCCTGGTTACAGCCGACTAGACCGCTCGTGACCGAGGGTGCAAGCGGGCCGACGGAGAGTCCGTTGGGGTCGGCTATCGTCGGCCACGAGTCGGCTTCGATAGAGGTTTCGAGTGGTCCGGTGCATGATGTGGGCAGCGTTAGGAACGGACGCTGCTGTTCGACGCCTGGTTCGGTGCACGGCTCTCCTTCACCGCCGAGGCAGTAGGGCCCGCGGGAGGTGTTGTGCCGCGGATCGCCGGGGACGCCCCATACGGTCGCACGAATCGAGAGGAACGTATCGAGCTGGCTGATGTTGTTCGAGTCGATTTTGATCCCGTAGTCTCCTCCAGTGCGCAGGGAGGGGTCGAAGGTGACGAGGGTGTTCTGAACGTCGAAGCCAAACCGCGCTGGCTCGCCCACCGTGGGCTGCAGGTTCGACAGCGGCACGGAGAGCGTTCGAAGGTGGATCGGTTCGGCAAAGAAGGTGACGGATGCGACTCCGACCTGGGTTTCCGGAGCGCAGCCGTTGATGCCTATCCTGACAACCGTGTCGAACTGCGCTTCCGTGCACTGCGGCACGACCGTGGGGTTGCCGACCAGTCCAGGAGGCCAGTTCACGCGCACATCCTTCGGCAGTGCGGGTCCATTCGCCACTTCGCTGGTCTGGTTTAGCGCCACGGTCGTTGTCAGCTGAAACGGGTGGGATCCCGCCTGAGTATCCACAGAGCCGTCATCGTTTTCGGGGACGAATCGATAGTCTTCGATCCCGAACGAAGCCGGGGAGTCATTCACAGCGACCTGTCGTCGCAGGCGGGCTTCCTGTGCCCCGCCGCCGGTCACGGTCGCTTCGTTGACGCCAGGTCCCGGATCTCCATGAATTTCCACCGTTATCTGCATTTCAAGCGTTTCGTAGGGCTGCACGCCATACGGAAACTGGCACCGCAGGGGCGCGTCGGTACACAGCGACGGCGCTAGATTTTCTGCGGATCCACCAAACTTTGGAGAGTAGAACGCAATGCTCTGCACCGTCATGCCCGGCGGCAGCTTGTCATTGATCGTGACGGGTTCCGCTCCCCCTGCTTCCCGGTCGCCGAGGTCGGTCGCAAGGACAGTGATCTTTCCTTCTCCGCTTGGCGGCAGGCTCTCAGGGGCGACGCTGGTTGCGACCTCCCACCAGGCGCTCGCGGCGTGTCCGCACGCCACTGCCGCGCCACGGTTGGCAGCCAGTCCGCACAACGTAAAGACCACCGTGGCGAGCGTAAAGGTGAGACAGCGAGGAATACGCATCATTTACCCCTCCCGCTGATCTTTCCCGCTTTCGAGGTGTTCCCGTACAACCTTCGAGCCTTTGCCTCGCAGCCTGCCTGCGCCCTCTTCGCCCGCTTCCTGCAGGCCTTCATCGCTCGTAGAAGCCTCTGCGATCGCGTCAACCCCTTGGGTTTTGGTTTGGTCTGCGCAGGCACGACTGTCACGGGGTTTCCACCGCCGGTGAACGTCTCGCTCGACGGCGCACCGAAAATCTCCGGCTGCGATGAAGGCGCGGCTTTACAGGCTTCTCCCGTCGTGCACGGCGGTGGAGTCAATGGCAGAGAAACACAGGGCGCCTGCTCGCTGCATTCGTGAGCATCGTACACGTCGAATGCCGTGTCTGTGTCCTGAGGTACAAGTTTTGACTGTGTCAGGAAGAACACGTCACCGCCTGTTTCGCTCGCTTCCATGAATGTGGATTCTCCACCCGACGTTCCGGATGAGATCAGATTCAGGCAGCCATTTGCCTTTTCGACGAATGTCGTTGCGCCACTTTTACACGACCCGAGACCGATTGGCTCGTACTCGTATACGTCCACGGTGCCGTTTACGTCCTGAGGCGCGAGTGCGTCCATGCCGTTGAAGAACAGACGGCCGCTATTTGATAGAAAACGAGACTGAATTAAAGCTCGTGAAATGTCTACTTCCGTCCACGCTGGGATGTCTCCGGCCAACCAATGTTCGTTCCACACGTCGGACTTATCGAAATGGGGGTTGTTAACATCAAGCATCCCTACTGGCCGCGCTCCAGTTGGGTTACACGACGCGCAGACGGTACGGTTCGCTTCGGAGTCGTACATAAATACCTCCTCGTCGGGCTGCCCGCTGACCGCGTCACGGTTGTTATATGCTGTCAAGCGTTCCTCCGACATAAACGCTAGGAAATGGCCGTTTGGCGAAACCCGCGACGTCATCTCCCCGAGCTCGCCTGGAGATTTCCGTCCCCAGTCGGGATAGTCTTCTTTGGAGAGAGTGGCAATGGACCGAATATCCCATTTTGAACCCTCATCATGCGCCATATATAGGTTGAACGCCCCGCTAATCGCGCGGGTGGCTAATACACCCTTGGCGACGAAATAGACATATGTCCCATCTTCACTAGCACCAAGTACGACCCCCTGGTTTTCCCCGCTAAGTTCTCCCTGCACGTTTGCGCTTTCATTGGCATTATTATCTACCGTCAGATCCGACATCTTACAATTTAGGCTACCGGCTTTCTCGACGATAGCGCACACGTAGAGATCAGGTTCTTTGCTGGTGGCAGTGGAATCACTCGTGAGTTTACGATCGTCGGTGAAGAATACCATCGAACCGTCACTGCTCGCTGTCTGAAATAGAGCCTTGCCACCTTCAGGTTCTACAATACCCTGCGCCTTGTCTATCTGGATGGTCTTGCCCATCGCCACATCACGCATAAAAAGGTGCATTTCATTTTCGGTGCTTCCTGTGGTGAAGAACACGCGTGAGCCATCGGTCGAAATTACGTGCCTGAGGTTCTGACCCACACCCAGGCCGGCTCCAGTTGCTGCGTCGCCTTTAGGCATAACGCTTACGAGCTGCAGGCTCCCCGACGTCCACTCGTAAAAACCACCTTTGCCGGCGCCTTTCTGCAATTCTACTTCGGATTTCAATACCACATGCTTCAAATCGGGGGTGGCGTCCTCGAAGTGCACGCCACCAGAGCCGAGAGACGATCCAAATTTCGTCCCTGCCAGAATGTTATAATCATTCACGATGGCTTCAAAGCTGCTGTTGAGATTGTTACGCAGATAGAAGGTTCTTTCGTTCGTTTCCGCAGGTGAAAGCGGTGTTTCGCTGTGGGGTTCGACGACCGCCAGGGAAAGGTCGGGGGAGAAAAATCGATACTCGGCGCCTGCGCCGGCGATCGGATTGACCCTGGATTCGTTGGGGGTCTCGATGTCTTGCGTGTTCCAGCCAGTCGCGCTGCGCTCCGATAGGGCCTGTGCTTCATCCGTCTGACCCAATGGGTCGGCGACCATAGCGCCGAGCGAGCCGTAGGCGATCGCGCCACCGTCTTCGGCGGCCTGAACTACCCATCCTTCGTTGAGTCCCTGGAGTGCTCCCCCGTACTTGTCCGGGGGGGAGACTAGTTCCCAAGCGCGGTTGTCGGGCAGCACAAGCTCTTCGCCAGCGGCCTGTGTAGTAAAGCTCTCGTTCGTGCCGGCAACGGTTTCAAGCGGGTTGTCGGCCACCATACGGACGTCGTATTCCGTGTGCGGCTTCAGACCCTGTAAGAGCACATTCGCAGGCACTTCGTGCACTCCCGAACCGGCATCCACACCCGATGCCGGTTCAGTAGACCCGTTTTCATAGGGGTTCGGGGCTGACGGTATGTACTTGGCTGCTTCCACGTATTCGGCGCGGTACCTGGTGTCGGCCCCACCTGGGCTGATGCTCGCGGACACGGTCGCACTGGTCGAAGTCACGTTGAAGATCGACTCGCCGGTCAGCGTCGGTGCTACAGGCTCAACGAAGGTTTCGTCGGCGCCCGGTTCGCTGCCGTGCGAGTTGTCGGCGACCAGACGAAAGTGGTAGGTCGCCAATGGAGTGAGGCCCGAGATGGTGACGGAGACTACGACAGAACTCGTGCCTTCCCCGATCTCCGCAGGTGTCTGTTCGCACGGAACGACCTGCGCGTAGGGTATTTCTGGGCCATATTCGAACTGACAGGATGTCACAGGTTGGCCTTCTGGATCGACAGTGCCGGTTAGCCTCTGGCTGCCCTCAAGGCCGGTACTTACGGCTTCCTCGGTCACATTGGTGGGAACGAGCGCATTCGGCCCGAACTTGTCCACGACTTTTTCTCCGCTGTCGGCGACATACACTTCTCCGCTTGCGCCAACGGCTATGCCACGGGGTTCGGCGAGGGTGCCGCTAGGGGTTCGCGAGATTTGCGACAGATAAGCTCCGGACGAGGTGAACTCATCTACCACTTTGGCTTCCGTGTCCGCCACGTAGACATCTCCGTCTTTTGGATCTACGGCGATACCACCGATCGAGCTGAACGGGACGCCATGGACACCCGACAGTTGACGTACGAATTCATATTCCGACGGAGCGAGTGATTTGGGCCTAAAAATGTCGACCACATGAGGACCTTCATCTGCAACGTAGACATCGCCGTTGCTTTCGTCGACGGCGACCCCAAATGGCCTCGCAAATGCGCCGTCTGGGGGCGCTGGTAAGCGGGCCACGAATTTCTCACCGCCGCCCACTTCGGGCTTGAAGATATCTACCACACTGTTATTGGTTTCTGTCACGTATGCATAGCCAGCGGCTGGATCCAACGGATTTGTAGAGTTGTCTATCGCTATATATATATATCCCACGAACGAGCCACTGGGACTATCTTCGCCCGTCCATCTCCCCAACAGTTGATTGGATGAGCCGAATACGTTCACCAGAGTGGGCCGTCGGCTGGTAACATAGACTTCGTTGCTACTACGATTGATCGCAACGCCGTCGAGCACCTGTTCTTCGCCGAAAATGCTCGATTCCCCGATCTGTGATTCACATTTATCGAGAGCGGTAAACTTGTCCACTACGTGCGATTCCGGATCAACGACATATAGTTTTCCTGCCACTACCGCAAGCGCCCATGGATCACCAAAGGGGCCCGCTATGGGACCGCAGCCAGTCGGTACTTCGGTCAAATGAGATATATAGCTGTGCACTACGGCTGCGGATACGCGGGTGCTCATTGCAAGCAAGCCGCACACAATGATGCATGCAATACAGCCCAGGCTGTAATACTTAGATAGGAGATAGGCGCCGGACGAGCTAGACCCCGTATTTTGACGAGGCAACTCGCCAACAGATAGATCTTTCAGATCTTTCATTTCCGCCCTCTCCGCATCTGCTCATTGTGTGTTAAATCAATGGGTGTGCGTGACGTATTACGCTTTCACGCACACCCATTCTTACCCGCTGACCGTCGTCAGCCTCTGATTCCTGTATCAAATTGGAAGGTTAATATATCTGATTCGGATGTCTGAATATCTTTTTCGACTTTAGCTTCGACTTCGGATTCAAGCTGGCACCTTATTTTTTTGCCTCCGTATGTGAATTCTTGGATTTCCTGTTCATTCGCCGGTTTTTCCTTGAAGAGCAGTTCTCCTCCCGTTAATTTGAGCGCTTCGTTGACAGGCGTAGCCCTTCCTGCAATACAGCTGCCAGATTCTTCTTCTTCGATGCTTTTAACCTTAACTTTCGCCAAGCCGCATTTGAATTCCGCAAAAATAGCTCCTGCGTTAGCTTTTAGCCATGTGCCAACTTCTTGTTTTGATTCATTGATATAAAACAACCAGCCCTTCAAAGGTCTCGTCAAGATTTGTCCTGCTTCTTGACCTGTCGTCGTACATACACTTCCTTTTAGGGCACCTACTGTGATTTCGCATTTATGAAATTCTATGACTAATAGAACATGGCTCGCATCCGGCGTGATTGCTCCTGCGTTTGTGTCAGAGAGACACTTGATGGTTGTGGCACTAACACCGAGAGTTCTGAGTTCACTGACTCCGCTAGTCGAGCTGAAGGTTTCGTCTTTCATCGAACCGCCAGCTCTCGTATCCCACGCACCATTTGCTTCCAGTTTTGAACATTGACTATCTTTCCAATGACCCCCGGTTCCTACATTTCTACATTGCACAAATTCGGGTGTCGCCGCTGGGGCGGTCCCCGCTGCGACCATGCTCAATGCGAACACGGCTACGAGGCAGAGCCCCGCGATCTTTAGATGCTTCATGTCGTACTGCTCCTTTGCCCTTGGTGGTTGGTCGGCCGATACGGAGGCGCCCGTCTTCAAGTACAGAGACGCCACGGTGCCAGCCAACGTCGTTGCACGCTCGCGTTAGTCCTACACCATCGGTCTTGCGAAAGGTGCGGTCTAAGTCAAGCATACGAATACAGGGTACCGAGGTATCAATTCGGGTGCAAGGTGCTGTTTCTTACTGGCTCCGCCGAAGCCCATTGGCAGTGATTTTGTTTCCGACTTGCCGATACTCAATTGATTTGCCTCGCTATAAACAAGCAAGTGTGCGCGGTACGTTGGTCGTTCACGCACACCCGTGTGTTCAAGCTGAATGGACTGCTATCAGCCTCTGATGCCAGTATCATATTTTGAAGTACCTACGTCTGATTCCGATGTCAGAATATCTTTTTCAACTTTAGCTTCGACTTCGGATTCGAGCTGACATCTGATTTTTTTGCCTTCATATGTGAGTTCTTGGATTTCCTGTTCGTGGTGTATTCCTTCTCGTAAACTAAGTTCGCCTCCTGTCAGTTTAAGGGCTGCGTTTATGGGCGTTGCCTTTCCGGCAATGCAACTACCGCTTTCTACTTTTTCGATACTTTTTATCCTGACTTTTGCCAGACCACATTTGAATTCGGCGAAGATGCTCCCCGCGTTAGCCCTTGACCAGAGGCCCACTTCTTGTTTTGCTTCATTGATGTAGAATAGGGCACTCTTTAGCAGTCTCGTTAGGACTGTCCCTGATTCTTGTCCGGTCGTTGTGCATACGCTTCCTTTAAGGGCCCCTTCTGTGATTTCGCATTTATGAAGTTCGATTACTCCCAGCGCGTTGCTCGGGCCCGTGATTTCTCCTTGGTTTGTGTCGGACAGGCACTGGATTGTGGAGGCGGCGGTGCCGAGTGTCCGGATGTGGCCTACTCCACTCGTAGAACTGAAGGTTTCGTCTTTCAATTCACCGCCTTTTCTGGTATCCCACGCTCCATTTTCTTCTTTTTCTGAGCATTGACTGTCTTTCCAATGGCCTCCGGTTGTGACAAATCTACATTGCACGAATTCCGGAGATGCTGCCGAGGCGCTTCCCTCGGCGACGATTCCCAGTGCGAGCATCGCGACGAGGCAGAGCCCGGTGATCTTTAGGTGCTTCATCTCGTGCTACTCCTTTACCCTCGATGGTTGGTCGGCCCATTCCGTGCCCTCGCCAGCGGGAGGTCCACTGCCGCCCCGTCGCTGATGGCTCCAAAGGCTCAGCGACAGGCCTTCTGGGAGATGGGCTAAGTCGAACATCTGGGCAAAGCGTACCTACAGATCATGGTCGTGGGGAGGCCGTACTTGACCTATGAGGCCCGCTCGACGATCTGCGACCGATTTTGTTTTCGACTACTCCCGCGCGGAGCCCGGCCACACGCGTGGACGCAGGCCTCTGCGGCGGAAAAATGAGGCGGCGCCGCTTTCAGCTACGCCACGCCCTCGCCTCTCGGCGTGGTGCGGCTACCCGCCGTCCGCCGCGAGCTGCCGCCGAACCAGGTGTAGCCCAACAGTCGTAGCCCGATCCCGCACATCCCCCCGCCCCCCAGGCAGATTCACCGACCGGGTCAGCGGGCGCGCCTCGCCCGGCCCGACCACACTCAGACACACGAGGCCAACGGGCTTCTCCGGTGTCCCCCCACCGGGCCCGGCGATGCCCGTAACCCCTACGCCCACCTCCGCGCCGAGCCTGACACGCGCACCCACGGCGAGCGCCGCGGCGACCTCGGGAGAGACCGCGCCGTGGCGGTCGATCAGCTCCGGCGGTACCCCCGCCTGGGAGACCTTGGCGTCGTTGGAGTACGCGACGATGCCCCCGCGCACGTAGTCGGAGGCGCCGGGGAGCTCGGTTAGGCGCGCGGCGAGCAGGCCGCCGGTGCACGACTCCGCGGTCGCGATCGTCAGCGCGCTCCGCGCGCCGTCGCCGCGCAGGAGCGCTGCGACCTGCTCGTCCACAGTGCTCCCATCATCTGAGAACAGGGTGTCCCCGTGACGCTCGCGGACGACCGTGGCGAACGCGTCGTAGGTCTCCTGTGCGGGGGGCTCGTAGCGGGTTACCACCTCCACCTCGCCACGGCGCAGGCAGGTTGTGATCTCGAGGCTCCCCAGATCGACGCCCTGCGCCTCGGCTACCCGGAGGGTCTGGGCGATCTCCGACTCGGGGATCCCGAACAGGCGCAGCATCCGCCTGCGGTAGACCGTCGCGTCGCTCAGTGCCGCTTTCAGGGCGTCCGTCTCCAGGGCCGCCGCCCACATCGGCTGTAGCTCCTTCGGCGGACCCGGGAGGACCACCACCGTGGGGCCACGGTGGCTACCGGCGCCTCGCGGCTCCGCGTGGGGCCCGTCTCCCCCTGACGCCTCCCCCGGGGGCTTGCTCGCACCATCTACTCCCGAGCCCCCCTCGCCATCCCCTCCCGACCCCCCCGGAGTGACAACCAACCCCGGGGCGGTGCCCACCGGCTCTAGCACAGTCGCGCCCCTGGGGATCGTCGCCTGCTTGCGGCTGCCCGCGTGCAGCGCCTCGGGGTCGATGTTCGGCCACCGCTTCAGCAGAGGCGCCACGATCCTTTCGATCCGCCCCCCCAGCGCCTCGTCGAGCTCCAGCGCGCGATTCTGGAACTCCGCCACCACCTCCGCCGTGAGGTCGTCCGCCGTGGGGCCCAGGCCGCCCGTTGTGAGAATCAGACCCACCCCCTGGGACGCCAGGAAGCGCAGCGCGCCGAGCATCTCCGGGCGGCGGTCCCCCACGATTACGATCTCCGCGAGATCCACCCCCAGCTCCTCGAGACGATCCGCGAGCCACGGGCCGTTGCGGTCGGTAACCCGTCCCGTGAGCACCTCCGTACCCGTCACCACGATGCCCGCTCTTAGGGTTCGCGACAAAGTAAATGGCGGGGTCGGGGTGGTCGATTCGGGGATGGGATGCGACGCACGCGAGCGCAGCCGTGCTGGTAGCACGGCGAGTACCGCGGGTGGCGCAGACCGCCGCGAAGCGGCCGCACCGACCCGTCAGAGACTTTGTCGTGGGCCCTCGAGCTCATTTTTTGTGATCCTCCGCGCGGGTGTGCTCGTGCACCACGCGCAGGGGCGCCGGGCCTCGTGCCCGGCGTCGGCGCGCTGTGAGCACCGCCACGGAGCTCATCGCGCTACTTGCACGTCGGCTGTTCCGTCGGCGCCAGGGTGCGCACGCCCGTGCCCGTGATCGCGTACCCGATCGACTGCGCCGATGGTGACACCGTGAGCGGCTTTCCGTTGATCGTCAGGTTGACCGCGTTGTTGCCCAGCGTCAGTTCGAAGCGGTGCGCGTGGTAGGTCCGCACCGTCGTGGTCTGGGTCAGGATCACCCCCGGGATCCGCTGGCGCCCGTCGCCCATCAGGCACACATACACTTCGCCCTGGGGTTCGATGCGCACCGAGGCCAGCGGGGCGACTGCGCTGTGCGTCGTTTTTGTGACCCGGGGGTGTGTGCCCAGCGCCCCACCCGTCCTGCCCGCGCTCGAGGGCGGGGGGTTCAGGTTCGGGCCCGGCGAGCTCCCGCCCGCGAGCAGCGCGTACACCAGCACCACAATCACCAGCCCGATCGCCCCCACCGTTGCCATGTACGCGCGCGAGGAGCCCTCTCGCGCGCCGGCTGCGCCCGCGCCCCTGCCCCTGCCCGTCCCCCCGCGTGCGTGCCGCTGCGCGGTCCGCCGCTGGGTCGCGGCGACCGGCTGGCGGTCGATCTCCGTGCGCTCGCCCTCCCCGCGCTCGTACTGGAGCTTGTACTCCTCCACCAGCGCCCGCCCGTCGAGGCCCAGCGCCTGCCCGTACGTGCGCAGGAAGCTCTTCACGAACGTCGGGCCCGGCAGCAGGTCCCACTCTTCGTTCTCCAGCGCCCGCAGGTACTTCGCCCGGATCTTCGTCTGTGCCTCGATCTCGGACACGTCGATCCGCGCGCGCATCCGCGCCTCTCGCAGTGTTGCTCCGATCTCCGGCATGGTTTCTGAAGGCTAGTGGTTGGTGGGAAAAACACTTCACGCGCACGGGCTCTTGCGCTTGGAGCCGCGCTCCACCACGCGCGACTGCGGGTTACGAACGCCCAGCCGGACCCCTTGTGGGTCCATATCCAAAAAAATTACGGCTCCTGCTCCACGCTCACCGCCCGCTCAGCGAGCGCCGCTAGAACCCGCGGCACATCTCCCTCCGTGATCAGCACCTGGCGCGGCTTCGAGCCCTCGTAGCCCGAGATCACGCCCCTGCGCTCGAGCATGTCGATCAGGCGACCCGCGCGCGTGTACCCAAGGCGCAGGCGCCGCTGCAGCATCGACGTCGAGGCCGTCTGCATCTCCGCCACCAGCGCGATCGCCTCCTTCAGCAGTGGGTCCTCGTCGGGGTCGAAGTCGTCCGGGGCCTCCTCGGACTCCTGCGGCTCCACCTCCTCTAGCAGCTCCTCCCGTAGCTCCGGCTCACCCTGCTTGCGCCAGAAGTCCGTCAGCTTCTCGATCTGCGGCTCGTCGATGTACGCCCCCTGGATCCGCTGCAGGCGCGAGCTCCCCACCGGGCTGAACAGCATGTCCCCCTGGCCCAGCAGCGACTCCGCGCCGTTCTGGTCGAGGATCACCCGCGAGTCCGTCTGCGAGGAGACCGCGAACGCGATCCGCGAGGGCACATTCGCCTTGATCATCCCCGTGATCACATCCACCCTTGGGCTCTGCGTCGCGAGCACCAGGTGGATCCCCACCGCGCGGGCCTTCTGCGCGAGGCGGATGATCGAGTCCTCCACGTCCGCCGGCGCCACCATCATCAGGTCCGCGAGCTCGTCGATCACGCACATGATGTACGGCAGCGGCGGGTCCCCCCGCGATTCGCGCACGCGGTTGAGCTCCGGCAGGCTGCGCGTGCGCGCCAGCGACATTGTCCCGTAGCGCTCCTCCATCTCCTTCACCAGGTTCTGCAGCGCGTTCGCCGCCATCCGCGGGCTCGTGATCACCGGTGTCAACAGGTGCGGGATCGACTCGTAGTGGTTGAGCTCCACCTGCTTCGGATCCACCAGCACGAGGCGCAGCTCGTGCGGGCTCGCGCGCAGCAGCACGCTCGCGAGCATCGCGTTGATCGCCCCCGACTTCCCCGCCCCCGTCGTCCCCGCCACCAGCAGGTGGGGCATCTTCGCGAGGTCCGCCCCGATCGCCTTGCCCGCCACGTCCTTGCCCAGCCACACCGTCAGCGGCGACCAGTCCGCCGGGGGCTCCTGGAAGACGTCCCCCAGGCGCACGATCCGCCGCTTCGCGTTCGGCACCTCCACCCCCACCGCCTGCTTGCCCGGGATCGGCGCCAGGATCCTGATGTCCGTCGCCGCCAGCGCGTACGCGAGGTCGTCCTTCAGCTGCGCCACCTTGCCCACCTTCGTCCCCGGCGCGAGGCGCAGCTCGTAGCGCGTGATGTGGGGGCCCGCCACCGTCCCGATCACCTTCGCCTGCACCCCAAAGTGGCCCAGCGCCTCCACCAGGCTCGCCGCCGTGCGCTCCTGCCCGGCGGTGTCCGGGCGCGCCTGCTCCGCGCTCGAGCGCGACAGCACCCTGCTCGCATCCGGTACCCGCCACACGAAGTCCGGGTCGTCCGTCACCCGCTCGCGCAGGCGGCCCTGCGGGGTCAGGTCCCCAGGATCGGTCGTCGCAACCCCCGGGAGATGCTCCTCCTCGCCCTCCGTGTCCTCCTGCGCCAGCAGCTCCTCCGCGTCCGCCCGCTCGGCGCCCGCGCCCGTCTCACCCTCCGCGCTCTGCGGCCCCCACGGGTCGAGTTGCTCCGGCAGCTGCACCCCATCCACCGACGGCGCCTCCACATGCGTCGCCCGCACCACCAGCTTCCCCGGCTCCGGCTCCGGTGGGAGCAGCTGCTCGATCGGATGTTGGCCGAAACTGAGATGCTCGCCGCCGTCGCTCCCGAAGCCGTCAAGTGCCAGCGGCTCCGGGGCTTCGCCCACAACGCGCAGCGCCCGCGCCGGCCGGTGCTCCGCGACCCGCGTGCGCAGCAGCTTCGTGCTGTCCACCAACCCGCTCCCCGTCGCCCGCAGCACCGTCGCCACCGACGCCCCCGTGAGCAGGATCACGCCCACCACGAACAGGAAGACCACCAGGATCTCCACCCCCACCTGCTGTACCAGTCTGTGCGCCACCACGTACAGCCCCTCCCCCACCACGCCCCCCCGCGCCTCGAGGAAGTGGGCCGACCACTGCGAGACCCCGCTGGTGCCCGCCCGCCCCTGGCCCGCACTCACGCCGAGCGTTCCCGCCGCCAGCGCCAGCACGACCGCGCAGAACAGGCAGACGCTCCCCGTGCGCAGCGGGCGCAGCGCGGGGAGCACCGGGCGCATCAGCAGCACCGCTCCCCCGCCCACCAGCGCGACCGGCGCGAGGCTCCGCGCGCGGCCCACCCCGAAGCCCAGCGCCACCGCCAGGCCGTGACCCACACGGCCCCCGTTCCAGCTGCCGTACAGGACGAAGCCCATGAACACCCCCACCGCGATGAGCGCCAGGGCCAGCACGTCGCGTTCGCCCTGGTCCAGCTCCGGCACGTGCGGAGGCCACCACGGCGCCGGCCAGCGTGCCGCTCGCCGGCGCTGGGTGCTTTTCGTTCGTTTGCCCGTCGGTCGGCGTTTGGCCGGGGGTCTGCGCGTGCTGCGCCTGGTGGTACCTGCCATCCATCGCAACTTCGACGCCCGCCGCCCAGAACCTGCCCACGTGGACACCCGATCGGCCTCAACCCTGCGTAACCCGTAACAATCGTTACAGCAGTAACGGGCAAACGCCCCGAGCCCTTACCATCGCTTTAGTGCAAAACGCTACACAGGGAGCAATATGAACGACTTCTCCCGTGCCCCCCGCGTGCTCGTCGTGGAGGACGATGAGGACATCGCCCAGGCTCTCCAGCGCTCCCTGCGCATGGAGGGCTACGAGGTCCGCATCGCCGCCGATGGCGCCGCCGGCCTCGAGCAGACCCACGCCTTCGCCCCCGACCTCGTGATCCTCGACCTCGGCCTGCCCAAGATCGACGGCATCGACGTCGCCCGCTCGCTGCGCGAGCAGGACGACGTGCCGATCCTGATCCTCACCGCGCGCGACGCCCTGGAGTCCCGCGTCGAGGGGCTCGACGCGGGCGCCGACGACTACCTCGTCAAGCCCTTCGAGCGCCAGGAGCTGCTCGCCCGCCTGCGCGCGCTGCTGCGCCGCCGCCCCCCCGCGGCTCCGCGCCGCTGCGCGTGGGGGATCTCTTCCTCAACGCCGACACCCACGAAGTCACCCGCGGCGAGCGCACCATCGAGCTCACCCAGCGCGAGTTCGAACTGCTCGAGTACCTGATGCGCAACGAGCGCATCGTGATCTCCCGCCAGCGCCTACTCGACGAGGTCTGGGGTTATGACCCCTTCTCCACCACCAACACCATCGAGGTCTTCGTCTCGAACCTCCGCCGCAAGCTCGAGGCCGAGGGCGAGCCCCGCCTGTTGCACACGATCAGGGGAGCCGGCTACGTCCTCCGGGCCTGAGAGCCCCCGGCACCGGGCCCGCGCCGGTTGCCTGCGCGGCACTCGGTCTCATCCGGTGGCGCCCCGAGGCGGGATCCTCCGTGCCTGAGCGAAACCCTGCCGCGGAGCTGCTCTCCTTTCCCCGTCGCATGGGGGCGCGTACCTCCGCAGAGTTCGACCGGCTGCCGATCCGCGTGCGTCTCGCAGTCGTCTCTGCCGCGCTGACCTTCGTGATCCTCTGCGCCTTCGCGCTCGTCGTCGGCTCGCTCACCGTGCACCGCATCCGCGCCGACTTCAACCGCGAAGTCACCGCCTCCGCAGATGCCCTCTACGGGCTCCTGCAGATCGGTGTCACCGGCACCTACAGCGAAGGCTTCACCGTCAGCGTGCGGCCCAACCTCGACGAATTCGCCGCCCCCGACAACGCCTCGATCAGGGTTCTCACACCCTCGGGGACGGTGATCGCACACACCAACGGCGCCCCCAACCTGACCCCCGCCCGGGGGGCCACGGTCGACGGCTACCGCGTCGAATCGATCGTCAAGCCGCTCCCCCCCCCGAGCGGCGGGAACGTGATCATCGAGTACGCCCGCCCGATCTCCGGCGTGCAGGACACGATCGACCGCGTCGAGCTCCTGCTCGTGCTCGGCACGCTCGCCGGCACCGGGCTCGCGCTGCTCGCCGGCGCGATGATCGCCCGCCGCGCGATGGAGCCGATCGCGAAGCTCACCTCGACCGCCGCCGAGATCGCGCGCACCCGCGACGCCGGCGCGACCGTGCCCCAGCCCGAGGCCGACGACGAGGTGGCCGAGCTCGCGCGCACCCTCCAGGGGATGCTGCGCTCCCTCGACGACGCCCACGCCGAGACCGAGGCGATGCTCGCCCGCCAGCGCCGCTTCGTCGCCGACGCCTCCCACGAGCTGCGCACCCCCCTCACGAGCGTGCTCGTCAACCTCGAGCTGCTCGCCGAGTCCCTCCGCGGCGATCAGGGCGACGCCGCGCGCTCCGCGCTGCGCTCCTCGCGGCGCATGCGCCGCCTCGTCGCCGACCTCCTGCTGCTCGCCCGCTCCGACGTCGGGCGCGTCGTCGCACGCGAGCCCTGCGACCTCGCCCAGATCGTGCTCGACGCCACCGCCGAGCTCGGGTCCGTGAGCGCCGAGCACGAGCTCACAATCGACGCCCACCCCGTCGTCGTGCAGGGCGACCACGACGAGCTCCTGCGCGTCGCCCTGAACCTGATCGAGAACGCCATCCGCCACACCCCGCCCGGGACCGCGATCCGCGTGTGCACGCGTGTTGAGGGGGTCGAGGGTGGCCAGCGGGGGGCAACTCCGACGAACGGCCCCACCGCCGTGGCCCGCGCGGGCGCCACCGGACCAGGTAACGCGGAGGGCGCCACGGACACCGTCGGAGAGCGTGGCGGCGCCCTGCTGATCGTCGAAGACGACGGCCCCGGCGTGCCCGCAGAGCTCGCCCCCACCCTGTTCGAGCGCTTCGTCCGCGGCGCCGGGGATCGCGGAGGGTCCTTCGGACTGGGCCTCGCGATCGTGCGCGCGGTCGCCGAGTCGCACGGGGGCTCGGTCGCGCTAGAGGACACCCACCCCGCGGCGCACCAGCCGGGAGACCTCCCCGAACAGGCACCGCGTGGCGCGCGCTTCGTCGTGCGCTTGCCGCTCGCCCCGGCGGGGGCAAGGCCCGACGCGACACAGACAGCCCCACCGGCGGCGCAGCTGACCTGAAGCTCGCCCTCGGGGTCGGAAAAGTCGGAGACGCTTCGTGACTCGCTCAGATGGCGCGAACGCAGAGATTTTTGTAGCGCCGGTGGCTCTTCGCATCAATGGGCCGCCCCGGCTCTATTGATCTTTTGCGCCAGCCCTGATAGGAAGGTGGTGTCCCAAATGTGTTGGGAAAGAGCCGGCGCCGGGGGTCTCTGCCTTTGAAGATGAGTCCCCCGGCACCAGCCACCAATCCATGCCAGCGTAAGGAGACCGGCTTGGAGACACCTATGATATCCAAAGCGACCCCCCAATGGGGCGCAGGTCTCTCCTGGCTGTGATATCTCGCCCCCCAAACTCGAGGACCGCGGAGGGCGGATGGAGTGCTCCCCACCACGCGGTGAATGGGTCGCGGGCGGCAGAACCAAGTCAACGCTAGGAATCGAGACGCACAGCGACTGTGGCTCATCAGTGAGAAACGGCACTGGCAAAGCCTTTGCTGGCAAAGTAATCTTTAGTTCGCAGTCCAGGCCGGCGAATGACTAAAACCTCAGAGGTGAGCCTTTTGGAGATTCGACGGTCTCAATAACCGCTGTCAGGGCGATTCTGCCTGAAGATGAGCCGCCCCGACAGAGGCAAGCCAATCAGTACCCAAAGTAAGGAGATGCATGAACATGCGAAGCATGAAGATACTAGGGCTGTGCTTTATCGCCTCCTTGGCGTTGAGCGCGGTCGTGTCGGCGTCCGCGATGGCGAAAAACCCGCGATGGGGAGTGTGCTTAAACAGAGTGAGTGGAGGTCAGTGGGAAGATGGCCAATGCTCGAAAGCAAAAACTAATGGCAGCCATGAAACGAGAGAACTAAAAACAAATGAAACTATAGAAATTACAGCTGAAGCCAACGGTATCCAGAAGCTACATTCGGCGACAGTGACCATAGAATGCAAAAAGCTAAAACTCAAGTCTGGCGCCGAGATAATCGGTGGCGAACCAGGCACAGATGCAGAGACGATTGTATATGAAGAATGCGGAATCGAAGGTTTCCCGAAATGCAAGGTCCGCAATGTGGGAGGCACATTTAAAACCATCGAAACAAAGCCCCTAAATTCAACGTTGGGTTACAAGACAAAAGAACAAGAGGAAAAAGAAAACCAAGAAGATACAGTAACCGTCTTTAAACCAAAAACCGCTAACACTTTCGTTGAAATCGAAATGGAAGCCGAACCAGGAGGAACGTGTCCTTCAACGGCGCTAGAAAAAAAAGGACTTCCAGTGACTGGGGAAGTTGCTTGTGAAAACGTCAGCGCTACCAAACATGCGGTAGAACACGAACTCAAATGCCCCGCCGAAGAATCCAGCGAAGTCTTAAAAGAATACTGGCTACAAACAGCCGAACAAAAACCAACTCCCGTAGAAATTAAAAGCCTCAAACTAACTACCCTTGCGGCGACCTATATAGGTCAGTCAAAGATCAAGCTAGCGGGTGCACAGGAAAACCAAGACTGGTGGATTATTTAAAGGTACCTATCGTCATGTGATAGCTGAGTTTCAGTTACGTGTCGATTGATTTTTGGTGTGGGGTCGATTGGTCATGGCCCCACACCGTGTTCATTTCTTCTTCGGGATATCGGAGGCGCCAATATGAGGTCCAGCGACGTTGGTCGTGGAGTTGCATATAAGTGTGTATCCACAGCCGGTTCCGTTATTATCGCTGTCCTAGTATCCTTAGTTGCCTCGAGTTCCGTACTTGCGTCCGGGGACGCCAACGAACCAGCATGTCCGTTGGCGACCGAAAGCTCTCAAGGTTTCAGGACTTATCTGCCTGACTGTCGCGCATATGAGATGGTAACTCCTCCGTTCAAGGACGGGGGAGACGAGCTACGTGTACGTGCAGTATCAAGCGACGGGTCGCGCGTGATAATCAGTTCGCTGGGTGCGTTTGCGGGTACTGAAGGTGATCCCATTAATGGAACAGCGGGTGCCGTGTACGAACTTACGCGCTCTGGATCAGGATGGGTGGCATATCCAGATACGCCTCCTGCCTCGCTATCCCCCAACGCCAAGCTGTTTGGCGTTAGTTTGGATGCCACGAAGGAGCTATGGGAGGTTCTTGGCTCGGCAAAGTCTCTCTATTCGACAGATCTCGATCTACGCGAACCTGATGGCAAGTTTGTGGAGATTGGGCCCTTAATCCCGCCTGCTGGCGAGGCTGGGCCTCCGGCGGACGATCACGGAGGGGAAAATGAAGAAGTCGGCTTTGCCGGTGCATCGAACGACCTTTCGCATGTTTTATATAATATTCGGGCCGTTAACCCAACGTTCCTGTGGCCGGGTGATACGACAACGCCGGAAACCACGGCGAAGTCATTGTACGAGTATGTGGGAACCGGTAATACTGATCCGCTACTTGTCGGGGTGAATAGCGAAGGTCTGATTAGCAACTGTGGAACAGCTTTGGGTTCGGCAGGATTGGAAGGAGGTGGAGACACGTACAACGGAATATCGACGAATGGGGAAATCGTGTTTTTCACGGCGATCGGTCACGATGTCAATGGGTGCAACGAACTCACCAAAGCGCCAGAAGTCAGCGAATTGTATGCACGGCTTGACCAGGTTCAGACGATTGCGATTTCTGAGCCCTTGCACAGTCAATGCAGTCAGTGTAAAACAGCCGTAAGGAAGCCAGCGATATTTCAGGGTGCATCCGAAGATGGCTCGAAGGTATTCTTTCTCACCGAACAGGAATTGTTCATCAACGATACTACCACGAATCTCTACGAGTATGATTTCAATAATCCTACAGGTGAAAAGATTATACGGGTCTCGGTGGGGTCTCGGACACCTGAAGTCGAGGGTGTAATGCGGGTGTCAGAGGATGGGTCACACGTTTACTTTGTCGCAAAGGCCGTACTGACGACTGGGCCTAATAGGGAAGGGCTTACCCCCACGCCTGGAGGCGATAATCTATATGCGTTTGAGCGTGACGTCACCTACCCAACTGGACGACTCACCTTTGTTGGGACGCTTTCCGAAAACGACGCACAGGACTGGAGTCGGGGCGATGAACGCGAGGCGCAGACGACGCCCGACGGTCGTTTTCTGGTCTTCCAGAGTAGCGCGAACCTGACTTCCGGCGATACAAGTTCCATGCCGCAGATCTTTGAGTATGATGCTCTGCGAGAAAAACTTGTCCGTATTTCGACGGGAGCAGTTGGCTACGAAGCTGGTGCTACAAACGCAAACGCAAGCTACTCACTCATATCCAGCCAAAGCTTTGGAGAAGTTTCTGCGCCTTCGGAAACTGCCACCCACCTGGCTGTATCGACCGATGGTTTGCGCATTCTCTTTTCGAGTTCAGGCGCCTTGACAGGCGGCGCTGAAAAAGCGGCTGCTGCAGGAGCGGAAAGTGTATATGAGTATCGCAGCGTTGGTTCAATCGAAGACGGTGACGTGTACCTCGTCTCTGATGGCATGAATGCTTTGAGTCCTGTAGTAATTGGTCTCGACGCCGCGGGCGACGACGCATTCTTCTCGACAGCGGACCCATTATTGTCGTCGGATGCTGATACTCAGTCCGATATTTATGATGCTCGAGTCGATGGCGGGTTCCAAACCCCGACTACACCCGAAGCTTGTGGGGGCGATGGGTGTCAGGGTGTATTATCTGCCCCCCCACCGTTGGGACTCCCAGGGAGCATCTCTGAGCCAGGAGGCGGAAATCTGATAGTGCCAGTTCTTTCGCGCAAGCCAGAGTCCGTGCTCAAACACAAAGCTAAGCGTAGGGCGAAAAGGAAGCGAAAGCAAGGAAAGAAGACCAACATTCATACGAAGGTCGGTAGGTGATCGTCATGGGCTTCATTGGGAAGAGATCGTATCTTGTGACAGTTATCGTTGTATTCTCGGGGTCGTTAGGGCTTTCCTTGTCAGCAAGAGCGGACGCTATCGCATGGAGAATCCATGGAGTGCCCGAGCCAACCTACTTCTCTCATAATGACGCTCCAAGGTGCGAAAAGCACGCTCGTCTGTGTGATAGGTACCAGTTACTTCCGATGAATGTGAGCAACGTGCCTTCGAATGGGGTAATCACCGTGATCGACAAACTACCACCAGGCATCAAAACTGCACGGACACCGGAAGGCCAGAGCGGCTTGTGGAGTTGCACAGAAGGCTCTGGTAACACAGAAGTTACGTGTACATCTGAAGAAGCAGTTGCGGCTGGTCAGGCCGCTGATCCGATCACCGTCTTTGTTACGGCGCCAGGAGTATCGGAATCGGGATTGTTGAAGAACGAAGTGTCGGTCACAGGCGGGGGCACGGAAGCGATGGCATCAACCAGCGAGGAAACATTGATTAATTCGCAGGCGCCCCCCTTCGGTATAAGTGAACTGGGTTTCGAAGTGGAGGCAGCCAACGGCACCGAGGCGACGCAGGCAGGGGGCCATCCCTGGGGGATAACGACGAGCCTTGAGCTTCCTCTGGTTGAACTTCCGGCACCTGCGGGGGAAACTTTATTTGGGCCTGTCGAAAACTGGAAGAGTGTCGTGCTCGAACTTCCGGCAGGCTTTATCGGTGATCCGCAGGCTGTCACGAGGTGCACACAGACCGCGCTCGAACATAATGACTGTCCGTCGGAGAGCAGCGTTGGATCAGTCGAGGTTGGCGCAGAATTCACCTCTGATGAATTCTCCCTTTCTCATAGTGCACTAACCTCCGCACTATACAATATAGTGCCTGAGGATGGTTATCCTGCTGAGTTCGGACTCGTAACCGATGGTGCTGCGGTCTACCTGTATGCGAGCGTGGTGCATACAAGCTCGGGATATCGTCTGCGTGTCGCAAGCCCTGGCCTTCCGGGTGGAGGGATCGGGGTGTTCGGCGGTGTATTTACGTTCTATGGCGAGCCTGCAGTGGTGGAAGGCGAGTCCTCCGAAGCAGCGTTTCTTACGAACCCGACACATTGCACCACCGTGCCGCTGATGGCGAAGGCGGCAGTGGAATCGTGGGAAAATCCTGGCCACCCTGTCTCCAGGGAAGCTACCATGTACTCAGAACTGACGGGATGCAACCTGTTGCAATCAGGCCCGTCGCTCGCGCTCGCGCCAAGCGCAACGCCTGAAGGCGGGACCACCCAGGCAGACGAGCCCTCCAGCTACTCAGTGGACCTGAAGCTTCCACAGACTTCGTTGTTCTCTGAACTGGCAACCCCCGAGCTTGAGAATGCGACGGTTACGCTCCCCGAAGGCGTGTCGGTCTCCCCATCAGCCGCGGATGGCCTCGCCGGTTGTCCGCTCTATGGGCCCAAAGGGATCAACATCTCCGGAGCCGAATCCGAAGAAGTCGGCCCGGATAGCCTGAAACGCCTAGCGAAAGGCGACTGTCCCGGTGCTTCCACGCTGGGCACCGTGGAAGTCTCCACCCCCCTCCTCCCCACCCGGTGCGGTGAAAAGGGCCAGCCCGTCTGCAAGACCGGCGAATCCCCCGCGCCGTTGCAGGGCCATGTCTACCTGGCGCAGCCCGAATGCGGCGGCGCGGGTCAGCCGGAATGTACCTCTGCGTATGCGGAAGGGAAGGGTGGTCCATCCAAAGAAGGCAAGCTCTTCGGTCTCTACCTCGAAGTCGAAGGATCCGGGATCATCATCAAGCTCCCCGGCGCCGTGTCCGCGAATCCCGCGACCGGCCAGCTGCAGGCGACGTTCAAGGAAAACCCGCAGTTCCCGTTCAGCGAACTGAAGCTGCAGCTCAAGGGCGGCCCCCGGGCACCGCTTGCCAACCCGCAGAGTTGCGGCTCCTTCACCACCACCTCGGTGCTGTCCTCGTGGGCGGGGATGGAACAGCCAGTCACCTCGCCCTCGTTCAATGTGGACTGGGACGGCAACGGCGGCGCGTGTCCAGCGAGCCTTCCCTTCGCGCCCACCTTCACCGCCGGCACGATCACGCCGAACGCAGGCGGGTCCAGCTCGCTCTCGGTGACGTTCTCCCGGCACGACCGCGAACAGGACCTCTCCGCCATCACCCTCAACACCCCGCCCGGGCTGCTCGGGATGATCTCCCAGGTCCAGCAGTGCCCCGAACCGCAGGCCAGCGCCGGTACGTGTAGCGCTGCGAGCATGATCGGGCACACCGAGGTCGCTGTCGGCTCCGGCTCGCACCCCTTCTGGGTCGGGGGCGAAGTGTTCCTCACCGGCCCCTACAAGGGCGCCCCGTTCGGCCTCAGCATCGTCACGCACGCCCAGGCCGGCCCGTTCAACCTCGGCAACGTGATCGTCCGCGCCGCGATCCACATCGACCCCCATACCGCCGCCGTCTCGGTCCTCAGCGACCCGCTGCCGCAGATCATCGACGGCGTTCCCCTGCGGATCCAGACCGTGAACGTGACCGTGGATCACCCCGGGTTCATTCTCAACCCCACCAACTGCAACCAGCAGCAGATCACCGCGACGATCACCGCCGCACAGGGCGCGAGCGCGAATGTCGCGAGTCCGTTCGCCGTTGGCGGCTGCAAGACGCTTCCCTTCAAACCAACCTTCTCTGCATCCACCAAACCCAAGAAGTCCAAAGTCAACGGCACGAGCCTGCATGTCGTCGTGACCTCGCCCTCCGGGCAGGCCAACATCGCGTCCGTGCACGTCGAACTGCCCAAGAAGCTCCCCTCCAGGCTCACCACCCTGCACAACGCTTGCCCCGAAGCGACCTTCAACGCCAACCCCGGCTCCTGCCCCGCCGGCTCTAACGTGGGCACCGCGACCGCGACCACGCCCGTACTCAACGTTCCCCTCACCGGGCCCGCCTACCTCGTCTCCCACGGTGGCGCCGCATTCCCCGACCTGGTGGTCGTGCTCCGGGGTGAGGGCGTCACGATTGACCTCACCGGCGCCACCAACATCGTCAAGGGCATCACCAGCAGCACCTTCAGCTCCCTGCCCGACGCGCCCATCAGCCACTTCGAACTCACCCTCCCCCAGGGCCCCGACTCCGTGCTCACCTCCAACGGCAACATCTGCACGAAGCCACTCAAGATGCCAACCACCATCACCGGCCAGAACGGCGCCCAGGTCAAGCAGTCCACCAGGATCAGGGTCAGCGGCTGTCCCCGCAAACACAAGCCGCGGCCCCATCACAAGAAGAAGCGCTGAAACCGAAGCGCTGAAGCGGCGGTATTGGGCGGCCGATCCCCAAAGTCCATCGCCCAGCGGCCCCCAATTTTCAAAGTCCATCGCCCAGCGGCCCCCCCAAGACAGCCGACCGCAGGCCGACCGGGGCCCGGCTCTCTCCGTCAGACCTCAACCACGACCGGCAGCACCATCGGCCGCCGCTTCAACCGGTCATAGACCAGTTGCGCGAGGTCGTCGTGCAACGCCTGCTGGATCAGGTCGACCTCGCGCAGGTCCTCCTCGGCGGCGTGGCGCAGCGACTCCTCCACGGTGGCGCGGATCTCCTCCACGAGCTCGCCCGCCTGGTCGAGGAACGGCACGCCGCGAAAAATCACCTCGGGGTCCGCGACCGAGCGGCCGTCCTGCTCGGCGATCGTGGCGACGACGATGAAGATCCCGTCCGCCGAGAGCATCCGCCGATCGCGCAACGCCACATCTGCCATGTCCCCGATCTCGACCCCGTCGACGAACACCATCCCCGCCTGCTCGCGCTCGCCGAAGCGGGCGCCGTTGCCGTTGAGGTCGAGCGGCAGGCCGTTGTCGCCCTGGAAGATGTCCTCCGCGGGGATCCCCACTGCCTCCGCGAGCTTTGCGTGTAGACGCAGGCGCTTGAAGTCGCCGTGGAACGGCATCACGTAGCGCGGCTGCACGAGGTTCAGCATCAGCTTCACCTCCTCCGCGTAGCCGTGCCCGGAGGCGTGCACCGGGGCCTCGCGCGGGGTGATCACGTCGCAGCCGATGTGGTAGAGGCGGTCGATCGTCTCGTTCACCGCGCGCTCGTTGCCCGGCACCGGGGTCGCCGAGAACACGACCGTGTCACCGCGGCGCAGCTGCACCTGCGGGTGGTCGCGGTAGGCCATCCGCCGCAGGGCTGAGAGCGGCTCGCCCTGGGAGCCCGTGGAGAGGATCACGATCCGCTCGTCCGGAAAGTCTTCGATCTCCCGCGGGCCCACGAGTAGCCCCTCGGGCACCTCGATGTGGTCGAGCGCGCGGCCGATGCCCACGTTCTTGCGCATCGAGCGCCCCACCAGGGCGACCTTGCGCCCCAGCTCGTACGCCGCGTCTACCACCTGCTGCACACGGTGGATGTTCGAAGCGAAGCTCGTCACCACGATCCGGCCCTCGCAGCGCGCGAACACTTCCTGCAGGCGCGGCCCCACCACGGACTCCGAGGGCGAGAAGCCCTCGCGATCCACGTTCGTGGAATCCCCGCACAGCAGCAGCACCCCCTCCCGCCCGAGCTCCGCCAGGCGCGAGACGTCGGCCGGCGGCCCGTCCACGGGGGTCTGGTCGAACTTGTAGTCGCCCGTGATCAGGACCGTCCCCAGCGCGGTGCCGAGCGCCACCGCGCTCGAGTCCGGGATCGAGTGGGTCATGTGCACCATCTCCAGCGAGAATGGGCCGAGCTCGAGCGTCTCCCCCGGCGCCACGTCGTTCAGCTCGATGTCGCGCAGCTTGTGCTCCTCGAGCTTCGAGCGCGCCATCGCCATCGTCAATGGCCCCCCGTAGATCGGCGGCGGGTCGCCCTGCTCACCGAGCTCGCGCAGCACCCACGGCAGCGCACCGAGGTGGTCCTCGTGGCCATGCGTCACCACGATCGCCTCGATCTCGCCGGCCCGCTCGCGCAGGTAGGTGAAGTCCGGCAGCACCAGGTCGATCCCCACCATCTCCGGGGTCGGGAAGCGCAGGCCCACGTCGACCACCACGATCCGACCGTCGTGCTCCACGACGGTCATGTTCTTACCGATCTCGCCCAAGCCGCCGAGCGGCAGGACGCGCAGGTTGGCGCTCACGCGTGCACAGGCTCGTCGGCCGGCAGCAGGCCGTGGCGGACGAGCATCGCTCGCACCGCATCGACCTCCTCGGGAGTGGCCTCCACGATCGGCAGGCGCACGCCGCCGACGTTGTGGCCCAGCAGCTTCAGCGCAGCCTTCGTGCAGGTGGGGCTCGACGTCAGGAACAGCGTGCTGTAGACATCCTGAAGCGTTGCGTCGATCTCGGCGCGGTGGGTCGGCTCCTCGACCATGCGGCGCATCTCCTCGCCGACGATATGGCTCGAGACACAGACTCCGCCGGCGCCGCCGATATCCAGCGTGCGTGCGAGCGAGCTGTCATCGCCGGCGTACACCTCGAGCCCGTCGATCAGCTGCAGCTCGTCCGCGTTGGCCTGCTTGACCCCATCGATCCGGTCGATCTGCGCGAGTTCCGCGAGCAGCTCAGGACCGATGTTCGTGCCGGTCCGGCTCGGGATGTTGTAGAGCAGGATCGGCTTGTCGGAGGCGGCGGCGATGGCCTCGTAGTGGCGCTTGAGACCCAACGCGCTCGGTCGGTTGTAGTAGGGCGTCACAGAGATGATCGCGTCGGGCCCGAGCGCGCACGCCCGTTCGGTCAGGGAGACC
Source organism: uncultured Solirubrobacterales bacterium (assembly GCA_963747875.1). GTDB lineage: Bacteria > Actinomycetota > Thermoleophilia > Solirubrobacterales > Solirubrobacteraceae > Palsa-744. Next base: position 600,309 of record CAVVGU010000001.1, on the reverse strand, counting down.
GCATGGCGCGTATCGTTGGTGCCGGCGCCGGCGACGATCGTCTTGCCCGGCGGGCATTCGGTGACCGCCAGCTCGATCAGCGCGAGCTGCTCCTCGTCGGTGAGCGTCGCGGCCTCGCCGGTGGTGGCGGCGACCACGAAGCCGTCCGAGCCGTGCGTGGCGAGGTGCTGCATCAGCGCGACGAACGCCTCCTCGTCGACGCGCAGCTGCGCGTCGAACGGCGTCACGATCGCCGTCAGAATCCTCCCAAGGCTCGCCATGCCAGCCATTATCCCACGTCACTCCCGTCCTCGAACAGCAGGCTCTCGAGGCCAAGGGTGAGCGGCTCCTCGAGCGCGGCGATCCGGCGCACCGCCAATAGCACCCCCGGCATGAACGACTCCCGGTCGATCGAGTCGTGGCGGATCGTCAGCGTCTGACCGAGGTCGCCGAGGATCACCTCCTGGTGGGCCACCAGGCCAGGCAGGCGCACCGAGTGAATGGGAATCCCACCCGCCCCCTGTGGGCTACCGCTGGCCGCCGCCATCAGCGCAGCGGTGCGCGCCGCCGTGCCGCTCGGTGCATCGAGCTTGCGATCGTGGTGGAGCTCCACGATCTCCGCCTTCGCCATGTGGCGCGCCGCCTGCGCCGCGAAGCGCATCATCAGCACCGCCCCGATCGCGAAGTTCGGCGCCACGAGCACATTGGCCTGGCTACCAAGTTCGCGCTCGGTCGTGCACATGCGTGCCAGCTCATCCAGATCGAAACCCGTCGTGCCGATCACCAGGTGCACCCCCGCACGCAGGCAGGCCAGCGCGTTCTCCAGGGCTGTGTCGGGGCGCGTGAAGTCGACCGCTACGTCGGCCTGCGTCAACACCTCCCCGAGCGTCGTCCCCAACAGCGGGTCGGCGCGGCCGCTCAGCTCCATATCCTCCGCGCCCCCCACCGCGGCGCACACCGCCTCGCCCATGCGGCCCGCGGCGCCCGCGACCGTCACACGGATCACGCCGCCACTCCCTCCAACGGACGCAGAGCCTCGCGCAGCACCTCTTCGTCGGGTCCGATCGCAGCGACCGATAGCTCTGGCCCGCGGAACAGCTCACCCGCAAGCTCACGCAAGTCCTCGATACCGACCGCGTCGACCCGCTCCATGATCTCCTCCACCGGGAGGATCGGCAGGCCGTTCAGCACGGCCCCTCCGAGGCGGTTCATACGCGCCGAGGTCGACTCCAGCGAGAGCACCAGGCGCCCCTTCGCGTTCTCGCGCGAGCGCTCCAGCTCCCGCGCGTCGGCCGGTTCCTCCACAAAACGCTCAAGCTCCGCCGCGATCGTCGCCACCGCCTCCGCCAGGTTCTCTGGGCGGGTGCCCACGTATAGACCAACCTCGCCCGTCGCGGCGTACATGTTGGAGAAGGAGAACACCGAGTACGCCAGGCCCCGGCGCTCGCGAATCTCCTGGAAGAGGCGCGAGGAGGCCCCGCCGCCGAGCACGTTGTCGAGTACTCGCAGCGCGAAGCGGCGGTCATCCTTGAGCGCCATTCCACGACCGCCCAGGCAGAGGTGATACTGCTCGGTCTCCTTGCGCAAAAAGCGCACTCGTCGCTCGAATGCGGGGTCGACTTCCGGCCCTAGTGTGTCCCCTTCGGCTACTTGCGCGGAGGAGTCCTGAGGACACACTCCTTGCGCCAGCTCCACGAGGGCATCGTGGTCAACCGAACCGGTCGCCGAGATCACAACGTCCGCGGGCGCGTAGCGCTCAGCGTGAAATGCGCTCAGGTCCTCACGCGTCAGGGCGCCCACAACGTCCGCGCGGCCGATCACCGCACGGCCTAGCGGGTGCTCACCGAAGACCGCCTCCCCAAGCGCGTCGAACACGCGGTCCTGGGGGTCGTCCTCGTACATCGCGATCTCTTCGAGCACCACCTCCCGCTCGGCCTCGAGCTCCCCCATCCGGGGGCGCCACACCATGTCCGCGATCACGTCGAACGCGCGCTCGAGGTGGACGTCCAGCACGCGCGTATAGACCGAGGTCGCCTCCTTGTCGGTGCCCGCGTTGAGCTCCGCGCCCATCGCGTCGAAGATCTGGTCGATCTCCTCCGATCCATAACGGCTCGATCCGCGGAACAGCATGTGCTCGAGCAGGTGGGAGATGCCCGCCTGCTCCTCGCGCTCGTGCGCCGAGCCCGCCCCGATCCAGAAGCCCAGTGCGACCGAGCGCACCGTGGGCATCCACTCGCTCACCACCCGGACCCCGCAGTCCAGGGTGGTGATGCGGTGAGACGGCTCAGTCATGGCAGGTTGGGACGCGCGCGAGACCACCGCGGGGGCGGGTGGAGAGGCCCCGGAACCGATCGCGCCTGTCGTGCTCGCGATCGGCCGAGACTCCCGCCCAAGGTGGCCTCAATAGCGATCGCGGTCGCGCCCCGAGCCGTGGCGGGGACGGCCCGAGCCACGCTGGGTGGGCGGGGCCGCATCGCCGCTGCGGCCACGATCGCGCTCCCCGCCGCGACCACCCTCACGGCCATTCCGTGACGGTGCCGACGAGCGACCGGATGGTCGACCGCCGCCGCCTCCGCCCCCGGCTCCCACCGCCGCGAGCTCCTCGATCGACTTGCCCGCGATCTCCGGGTCATCGGCGAGGCGCAGGCCGATCCGGCCCCGCTCGCGGTCGACCTCGACCACGCGCACGTTGATCTCATCGCCCTTGTTGAGCACGTCCTCGACGGTCGAGATGCGCTCGCCCGGGGAGACGTTGGAGATGTGCAGCAGCCCGTCGGTGCCCTTGGCGAGCTCCACGAACGCTCCGAAGGTGGTCGTCTTGACGACCTTGCCGAGGTACTCGTCGCCGACCTCGACCTCCTTCATCATCATCCGGATTTTCTCCACCAGCGCCTCGGCGAGCTCGCCGTTGGCGGAGTAGATCAGCACCTGTCCCTCGTCGTTGACATCGATCTGCGATTCGAACTCCTCCGAGAGGCCCCGGATCGTTTCCCCGCCCTTGCCGATCAACAGGCCGATCTGGCTGGGGTCGATCTGGATCGTGAGGATCCGCGGGGCGTACTGGCTGAGCTGCGAGCGGGGCCCTTCGATCGTCTCGGCCATCAGCCCGAGGATGTAGGTGCGGGCCTTGTGCGCCTGGGTCAGCGCGTCGCGCAGGATCTCGAACGTGACGCCCGAGATCTTGATGTCCATCTGCAGTGCCGTGATGCCCCGCTCGGTGCCGGCCACCTTGAAGTCCATGTCCCCCAGGTGGTCCTCCACGCCCGCGATGTCGGTCAGCACAACGTAGTCATCGCCCTCCTTGATCAGGCCCATCGCGATTCCCGCCACGGGGCGCTTGATCGGCACGCCCGCGTCCATCAGCGACAGCGAGGAGCCGCACACCGAGGCCATCGAGGAGGAGCCGTTGGACTCGAAGATGTCCGAGACCACGCGGATCGTGTAGGGGAAATCCTCGATCGAGGGCACCACCGGCACGAGCGCCCGCTCGGCCAGCGCACCGTGGCCGATGTCCCGGCGCTTGGGACCCAGTCGGCCCGCCTCCCCGACCGAGAAGGCCGGGAAGTTGTAGTGGTGGAAGTAGTACTTTTTGCTCTGCAGCCCCAGCGTGTCGAGGCGCATCTCCTCCTTCAGCGTGCCGAGCGCGGCGACGCTCAGCGCCTGGGTCTGGCCGCGGGTGAAGAGCGCCGAGCCATGGGTGCGCGGCGCTACCCCGACTTCGATCGAGATATCGCGGATCTCATCCTCCGCGCGACCATCGGGACGCTTCTTGTGCACCGCGATGCGCTCGCGGATAATCGCCTTCTCTAGTTTGTCGAACGCCAGCTGCACCGCGGCGCGACGCGCCTTGGCCTCCTGGACCGTCTCCTCGCTCGCACCCTCGGGCGCCGCCGCAGAGTGCTGCTCGAGGATCGCCTGCTCGACCGCGGTCGTGGCCTCCTGGCGCTCGAGCTTGTCGACGACCTGGGTCGCCGCGTCGAGCGCGCTCCCGTGCGAGGCACGGATTGCGCTCAGCAACGACTCATCCACTGTGGGGGGCGTCACAGCGATCTTCTCCTTGCCCACCCGCTCGGCGAGCTCGCGCTGCAGCGCGCAGATCTTCTTGATCTCCGAGTGCGCGATGTCGAGCGCGTCGAGAATCTCGGCCTCCGAGATCTCGTTCGCGCCGGCCTCCACCATCAGGATCGCGTCCTCCGAGCCTGCCACCACGAGATCGAGCTCGGAGGTGGTCTCCGCTTCGTCCCCGTTCAGGTTGGCCTCATCGGGGTTGACCACGAAGTTGCCGTCGATCTTGCCGATTCTCACCGCCCCCACGGGGCCGGCGAACGGCACGTCGGAGATCATCAGCGCCGCGGAGGCACCGTTCATCGCGAGGATGTCGTACGGGTGCACGTGATCAACCGAGAGCGGGATCGCGACCAGCTGGGTCTCGCGGTTCCAACCCTTCGGGAACAGCGGGCGCAGCGGCCGGTCGATCATGCGCGCCGTCAGCGTCGCCTTCTCACCGGAGCGCCCCTCGCGCTTGAAGAACGAGCCCGGGATCTTCCCGGCTGCATACATCCGCTCCTCCACATCCACGGTGAGCGGGAGAAAATCCACATCGCGAGGATTGCCCGCGGTGGCGGTCGCAAGGACCATCGTGTCGCCCTGGCGGACGACCACTGCGCCGGAGGCCTGCTTGGCCATCCTGCCGGTCTCAAACGAGATTTCGCTACCTGCGATCTCCACGGAGACCCGCGTCACGGCTGCATCGCTACTCATATCTCTACTGCCTTCCTTGTCCGCCCTTCGGTCGGCGGCTCAGTCTTTTTATCTCTGTTCCGAACGTCTGTGAGCTTAGCGGAACCGGCTCCGCAACCTGTTTACCGGACCACGCCGCTGAGGCGGTCGAGGGCCAAGCAGTGCAAGAACGCAGGGAGCGAAGTGTGCTCTGCACACGAGCGACCGAGGACGCAGCAATGCGCCGGCCATCGGCCACCTCAGACGTTTTTTAGGCCGCCGAGAATCATGTGTACACCGGGAAGGTCGGCGGGTGAGGGCGCCTGGTAGCTCCAGCGCACGGCCCCGTCGGGACCGACGATCACGAGCGCGCGCTGCGGAAAGCCACCCTCGTGCAGCACGCCGAACGCGCCGCAGGCGGCGCCCTTGGGCTCGAAGTCGGAGAGCTGCGGGATGCTCACCCCGAGCTTCTCGCGGAAAGCTTTCTGCGCCCACGTGCTGTCGCAGGAGACCCCGTAGATTGCGGCGCCGTCGACGGTGATCTGCTCGAGCTCGCGCTCGTAGAGCTGCAGCTGGTCGGTGCACACCGGGCTGAACGCGAAGGGGTAGAAGACCAGCACAGTCGTCTTGCCCTGCAGGTCCTTCTCGGTGAACTGGTCCCCGCTTTCGGTGCTCAGCGTGAAGCTGGGTACCTCGGTGCCGGGGTCAAGAACGCTCACGACCGGACTCTTACTTGCGCAGGCCGAGCTCTTTGATGAGGGCGCGGTAACCCTCGAGGTCTTTGCGCTGGAGGTAGTCCAGAAAGCGCCGGCGACGGCCTACGAGCATCAGCAGGCCGCGACGCGAATGGTGGTCTTTCTTCTGCGTGCGTAGATGCTCGGTGAGGTGGTTGATGCGCTCGGTCAGGAGCGCCACCTGGACCTTGGTGTTCCCCGTGTCGAGCTCGTTCGCGCCGAACTTGGCGGCGATCTCACGCTTTCTCTCAGTCGTTAAAGTCATCGGCGGCGCACACGCTAGCAAACCGCACAGCTCCTCAGCGCTCGGCGAGCACCACGCGGGTCTGCTCGACGTCCCGGTGCATCTGCTCGATCAGTGCCTCTGAGCTCGAGAAGCGCCGCTCGCCGCGCAGGCGTTGTACGAAGTCGAGGCGCAGCTCCTCGCCGTAGAGGTCGCCGTCGAAGTCCAATAGGTACGCCTCGATCAACTCTCCCCGGCCGGTGGTGAAGGTTGGGCGGACCCCCACGTTCACGGCGGCCGGGTGCCCATTCGCGAGGCACGCGTAGATCCCGTGACCCGGGCAGACGAGCTCCTCTGCGGGGACGAGGTTCGCGGTCGGGAAGCCGAGCTCGCGCCCGCGCCGATCGCCGCGCACAACTTCGCCGCGCAGCTGGAATGGGGCGCCGAGGAAGCGCGTCGCCTGATCGACCTCGCCCGCCAGCACGAGGCCGCGGATGTGGCTCGAAGAGACGATCTCCCCATCGACCTCCAGCAGCGGGTGCACCGTACTCTCAAAGCGCCCGTCGGCCGCCAGCAGCCGCGTGTCGCCTTGGGCGCGGTTGCCGAAGCGGAAGTTCTCGCCGACCGATACGCGCACCGCTCCCAGCGCGTCGACGAGCACCTCGTCGATGAACTCCTGTGCGCTGCGCGCGGCGAACTCGGCATCGAAGGGGATCACGATCAGCTCCTCGACGCCCAGGGCGGCGATCAGCTCGGCCTTCACAGCGAGCGTCGTGAGCAGCTTCGGGGCGTGTTGGGGCGCGACCACGGAGACCGGGTGGGGATCGAACGTGAGCACGCTGTCCGAACCGCGGATCACCTCGCGGTGGCCGAGGTGCACCCCATCGAAGGTGCCCACCGCCACCTGGCGCTCGCTGGCCGATCTCCGATCGGTCTCGACATTTGGGAGCCGGGTGATTTTCACCGCCTGGAAGCCTAGTGCCGTTCGTCGCGCGCGGCCGGCTCACCGTCCGCGCAGGCCCCGCGCCGCAGCGTGTGCGGGTTGTGGACCGCGGGCCGCCCCGCTGCGGCGAGCGCATGCTCGATCGAGATCGCGGGTGGATCCCACGTCTCTCCGCGCTCGGGGGGCGCCACCGCAGCATCGACCTCGAACGGCCCGATCGCGGTGCGCCTCAGCTCCACGCAATATGCGTCGCCGAGGTCGGCGATCAGCGAGCGCACATAGGTGCCCGACGAGCACTCGATCAGAAAGGCAGCGCGAGTGTCCTCGCGCCACAGCTGCTCGAAGCGGTGGATCGTGACGATCCGCTCGGGCATCTCGAAGCGCTCCCCGCGCCGTGCGCGCTTGTAGGCGCGCTCGCCGCCGATCTTGACGGCCGAGTAGATCGGGGGCCGCTGACGGATCTCACCGCTCGGCAGTGGTGGGGGGTCGGGCGGGATCCGTCCGGTCTGCGTGATCTCCCCCTCCGGATCGCCGGTGCTCGACAGCGCGCCGAGTTGCGCGACGGTCTCATAGCGCTTGGGGAGCCCCATCATCTTGTCCTGGATGCGCGTCGCGCGCCCCACCAGCACCAGTAGCAGGCCGCTGGCAAATGGGTCGAGCGTGCCCGCGTGGCCGGTCTTGACCCCTCCGAGCGCACGACGCACGGCGGCGACCACGTCGTGCGAGGTGAGCCCCACGGGCTTGTCGATCAGGAGGACCGCATCCATCACGCCGGACCATCGTGCACCGGCCCAACCCGTGCGCCTCTCAGGCGCGGGAGGAGCCTGGGACGCGTCACACTGGGGCGCATCGCGCGCCAGGCGTTCACGCCGGCGCCGGCGTGACCGATCGTCCGGGATCGGCCAGCAGCTGGGCGGCGATCTCGCGGCGTAGGAACTCGATCAGCTCCTCGGGTTCGAGTGTGGTGGAGAAGCCGGCTGCGCGCCGGTGCCCCCCCCGCCCTGGGCGCGCGCGATCGCGGAGACGTCGACTCCGTCATCGACGGCCCGCAGCGAGACTTTGCGCTCCCCCCGATGCTCCGCGGCGGTGCGCTCGCGCACGAGCGCTGCGACGCGCGTACCCTGGAGGGCGCGCAGATGGTCGATGATCCCCTCGGAGTAGCTGTCCTCCGCTTCGGCTCGGCCAAAGTCCTCGGCGCTGAGGGCTACCAGTGTGAGCTCGCCCGCGTCGAAGCGCTGCACCTGGCTGAGCGCCACTGCGAGCAGCGTCAGCTTGGGTTGGGGCATCTCCTCATAAAGGGTGTGGTAGATCCCCTGCACGTCGACGCCGGCTTCGATCAGCTCGGCCGCCATCCGGTGTGCGCGGGGCCCCGTGTTCTCGTACATGAAGCGCCCGGTGTCGGTGATCAATCCCACGTACAGCGCCTCCGCGACCGCGCGCGCGGGCGCCATTGCAAGTCCGTGCATCAAGTCCCAGATGATCTCCGCAGTGCACGACGCCTCGGCCACCACGTGGTTGACGGTTCCAAAACGGGTGTTGTCGTGGTGGTGGTCGACATTCAGCAGGTGCGCCCCGTCGCGCAGCACCTCGGCGGAGTTGCGGTCGATGTTGCCGCAGTCCAGCAGCACCACAGTGCGCTGCGCGATGTCAGCGGGCGGCGCCTGGATCAGGTGCTCGAGGGTGAAGAACCGGTACTCGTAGGGCAGCGGCAGCTCGCCGGCGGCGATGAACATCAACGAGTCCTTGCCGAGCGCGCTCAGCAGTCCCTGCATCGCGACCAGCGAGCCGATCGCATCGCCATCGACGTTTTCGTGGGTGGCGAGCACGAAGCGGCTGTCCTCACGGATGCGCTCGAGCACGAGCCCACGGGTTGCCGCGGTGTCCGGCGCGATCGCGGCCCCGTTCTCACTCACCGGCGTCGGCCTCCGATTCGGCTGAAGCCGGGTGACCCGTTTCGTCGTCCAGCAGCTCCTCGACGCGCATCGCGCGATCGGTCGTGTCGTCGTAGAGAAACGCGAGCGTGGGTGTGCGCTTGAGGTGTAGCTGCGAGGCGATGCGCCGCTGCAGGTAGCCGTGCGCGCTGCGCAACCCCTCGAGCGTCGCCTCGCGCTGGCCGAGGTCGTCGCCGAGCACGCTCACGTAAACGCGGGCGTGGCTCAAGTCGGCGCTTGTCCTCACATCGGTCACGGTCACAAAACCCACTCGGGGATCCTTCAACTCGCCCGCCACTGCCTCTCCGATCACCTGCCTGATCGCCTCATCAACGCGGCGCATGCGGCCTACAGTCATCCTACTCTCCCCACACGTCGGGATAGCGGGTCCGACGTCAGGCCAGTTCTCGCTCGACCTGGCGCGTCTCGTACGTCTCGAGGATGTCGCCCTCGCGCAGGTCCTGGAAGTTGGCGAGCACGATTCCGCACTCGTAGCCCGCGGTGACCTCGCGCGCGTCCTCGTTGAAACGGCGCAGGCTGGCAATCGTGGTGTCGTAGATGACGGTGCCCTCGCGCACCACCCGCACCCGCGCGCCGCGGGTGACCTTGCCCTCGGTCACGTGGGAGCCCGCGATCACCCCGATGCGCGAGGCGCGGAACAGCTGGCGCACCTCCGCCTGGCCGAGCGTGCTCTCGACCTCCTCGGGCTCCAGCAGCCCCTGCATCGCGGCGCGCAGCTCCTCGATCGCGCGGTAGATCACCGCGTAGGAGCGGATCTCCACGCCCTCACGCTCGGCGATCTGGCGGGCCTCGCCGACGGGGCGCACATTGAAGGCGAGGATCAGCCCTTCCGAGGCGGCGGCGAGCATCACATCGGACTCGTTGATGCCCCCGACCCCGCGGTGGATGATGTTGACCTTGACCTCCTCCTGGGGGAGCTTGGCGATCTCGTCCTCGATCGCCTCCAGAGAGCCGGCGACGTCGGCCTTGATGACCAGCCCGAGCTCCTTCACGGCGCCCTCGCGGGCGAGCTTGAAGACGTCCTCCAGGGAGACTTTGCGCCCTGAGCGCCGCGCGAGGGCCTCGGTCTTCAGGCGGTTGGCGCGTTCGCCCGCGAGCTGGCGGGCGCGGCGCTCGTTCTCCACGACGCGCACGAGCTCCCCCGCCTCGGGGACGCCGTCGAAGCCGAGCACCTCCACGGGCTCCCCGGGCTCTGCGCGCTTGGTGCGCACTCCGGTGAAGTCGTGCATCGCGCGCACCCGCCCGAAGTGGGCGCCCGCGACCAGCGCGTCGCCGACGTGCAGGGTGCCGCGCTGGATCAGCACGCTCACCACCGGGCCGCGGCCGGGGTCGAGCTTCGACTCGATTACGGTGCCGGAGGCCTCCGCGCTGCGGTTGGCGCGCAGCTCCTCGAGATCGGTGACCACCTGGATCGTGTCGAGCAGCTCGTCGAGGCCCTGGCGGGTCTTGGCGGAGACGTCCACGAACTCGATCTCCCCACCCCATTCGGAGGGCTGCAGGCCGCGCTGGCCAAGTTCGGTGCGCACCCGTTCGGGCTGGGCGCCCTCCTTGTCGACCTTGTTGACGGCGACCACGATCGGCACGTCCGCCGCCCGCGCGTGGTCGATCGCCTCCTCGGTCTGTGGCTTGACCCCGTCGTCGGCGGCGATCACGATCACCGCGAGGTCGGTCACGCGTGCCCCGCGGGCGCGCATCGCGGTGAACGCCTCGTGGCCGGGGGTGTCGAGGAACGTGATCTGCTTGCCCGCGTGGTGCACCTGATAGGCGCCGATGTGCTGGGTGATGCCCCCGGCCTCCCCCGCGGCGACCTCGGTCTTGCGGATCGCGTCGAGTAGCGAGGTCTTGCCGTGATCGACGTGGCCCATCACCGTGACCACCGGGGGCCGCTCGACGAGGTCCTCCTCGGCGTCCTCGTAGACGGGCTCGAGCTCCACGTCGTCCGCGGCGTGGACGATCTCGATCTCCTTGCCAAGCTCCTCGGCGACGACCTGGATCGCATCGTCGGAGAGCGTCTGGGTGAGCGTGGCCATCTCCCCGAGGGACATCAGCTTCTTGATCACCTCGGGCACCGGCACCCCGAGGTACTCGGCGACGTCCTTCACGGTGGCGCCCGAGTTGACCCGCACGAGGTTGGCGTCGCGGATCGCAGCGGTGTTGTCGATCGGGGCGATCGTCTCGTCGTAGGTACCGCGCCGGCGACGCCCGCGCCGGGGTCGGCGCTGGGGCTGGTTGGCCGGACCGGCCTGCTGGCGGCGGGATGCCTGGGAGTCGATCACCACGCGCCTGCGGCCCCCCGCGGCCCCTCCCGGGGTGTGCTCGCCCGTACGCGAGTCGCGCGTGGGGCGCACCCGCTCGCCCGCCGCTGCCGCGGTCTCGGCAACGGGGGTCTGAGACGTCGGCGTCGGGGCCTCGGAAACGGCAGCCTGTGGAGCCGGGGCCGAGACCTCGGCTCCAGCGGCCTGTGGAGCCGGTGTCGGGGCCTCGGATACAACAGCCCGTGGAGCGGGAGTCGGGGCCTCGGCAGCGGGGGTCTGCTGAGATGCCGGCTTGGGGGCCTCGGATACGGCAGCCTGTGGAGCCGGGGTCGGCGCCTCGGAGGTGACAGCCTGAGGGGCCGGCGCCTGGGCGACGGGGGCGGGAGCCTCCGTCGGTCGCTTCGGCGCCGGGGAGACGGCCGTCGGCGCAGGGGAGCTTTGTGCAGATGCAGTCGGTGCTGTTGGGGCAGGCGTCGCCACCGGGGCGGCGGGCGCTGGGGCAGCCGCTGCTCCGTCCAGGGCGCGCAGTGCAAGTGACTCCTCCACCGAGGAGGAGGCGGTCTTGACTTCGACGCCCGCGGCATGGAGCTTGTCGAGCAGCGCCTTGCTGGTGATGCCCCGCTCCTTGGCGATCTCGTGCACTCGCTTCTTGCTCATGGATTCACCGATTCTACGAATTCGGGACCAAGGGTCACATTGCAGCGCAATGTGCGGGCGATGCCCCGGCGGCGCTCGGCGAGCTCCAGGCAGGCGGACTTGGGACGTACGTGCGGCCCGGGAGCGCGACAGAGGTAGGCGCCGCGGCCGGGCATGGTGCCGGTGGGGTCGAGCACCGCACGGCGGGTGCGCCGCCCCGCCTCGGAAACGGCGGCGAGGCGCAGGAGCTCGGACTTCGGCGCGATCCGCCCGCAGCCGACACAGCGGCGTCGGGGCACGTGGCGGGCGGCTATGGCGCCTGCCCTCCGGCGCTGCTCTGCGCCTCCGCGGCCTCGGCCACGGACGGCGCGACGGCCGCTGCCGCGGGCGCGGGCGCGACTTCCGGGGCTGTGGCGGCCGGTGGGGCGCCATCCCCGTCCTGCGTGAGATCGGCGACCCGGTCGCCGGCGATCCCGGCCAGTGCCTGGTGGGTCTCCAGGCCGCAGTAGCGCGAGCCGGGCAGCGAGGCGTTGGGGCAGCGGCGGCCGTTTGAGAGGATCGCGGCGCAGCGCCCGGAGACTTCCTCCTCCTCGTAGCCGTGCTCGGCCTCCTCGGCGGCGAACTCGGTCTCCGAGCGGATATCGACGCGCCAGCCGGTGAGGCGCGCGGCGAGGCGGGCGTTTTGACCCTCGCGGCCGATCGCGAGCGAGAGCTGGTCGTCGGGGACGATCACGGTCGCCTGCTTGGCCTCGTCGTCAACCAGGACCTCGCGCACACGCGCGGGCGAGAGTGCCTTGGCGACGAAGCGGGCGGGCTCGTCGTTGAAGGGGATGATGTCGATCTTCTCCCCGCGTAGCTCGGAGACGACCATCCGCACGCGCGAGCCGCGGGGACCCACGCAGGCGCCGACGGGATCGACGCCGTCGGCGTAGGAGACCACCGCGATCTTCGAGCGGTAGCCGGGCTCGCGGGCGACGTTGGCGATCTCCACGAGACCGTCGGCGATCTCGGGGACCTCGAGCTCGAAGAGCTTCTTGATCAGCTCGGGGTCGCGGCGGGAGACGATGATCGAGGGCCCCTTGGTGGAGGGGGAGACCTCCTTGATGACGGCCTTGATCCGCTGCGAGTGGTCGTAGCGCTCACCGTCGACCTGCTCGGACTTGGGCAGCAGCGCCTCGACGCGCTCGCGCAGCTGCACGAGGGTGTAGCGGGAGTCCGACTGCTGCACGATGCCCGTGATCAGCTCCCCCACGCGGTCGCGGTACTCCTCGAACATCATGTCCCGCTCGGCCTCGCGGATGCGCTGCAGGATCACCTGCTTGGCGGTCTGCGCGGCGATCCGCCCGAAGTCGTCGGGGGTGACGTCCTGTTCGCCGATCTGGTCGCGGTACTCCTCGAACTTCGCGGGGTCGATTTCGGGCTCCTCGGGTTCGCGCAGCTCCCCGGTCTCGGGGTCAACGACCGTGCCCTCGTCGATCGTCTCCACGATCAGGTGCGCCTCCAGGCGCTCGGGGATGATCAGTTCGATCACGCGGAAGTCGGCGGTCTCGCGGTCCATTTCCACGCGCGCATACTTGGCCGAGCCGGGCTGCTTCTTGTAGGCGGAGAGCAGGGCGTCCTCCAGTGCGACCATCAGCTTCTCCGGCTCGATGCCCTTCTCGCGGGCGAGCGCGTGCATCGCTTCCATGATTTCTCGTGACATAGGTGCTTACTCCTCCACCAGGTTGGAACGGCGGATCTGCGCGTAGGGGATCGTGACGAGGGCGCCGTCGGCGGCGAGCGTGATCTCGGTGTCGGAGGCCCCCACGAGCTCCCCGGTGTAGCTGCGCCTGCTCGGGCTCCCCAGTTGGCGGCTCGGGGGCTCGGGCTGGTCGCCACGGGTCCTCACCTTTGCGCGGCGCCCGACGAAGCGGCGGAAGTGCTCAGGCTTGGTCAAAGGACGCTCGAGACCCGGGGAGGAGACCTCCAGGCTGTAGCGCTCGCGCAGCTCCGTGAGGGCGACGGTGACCCGCTCGCAGAGCGCGAGCGTGACCCCCTCGGGATGGTCGATGAAGACGCGCAGGGTCCCACGGCCGACCACCTCGGCTAACAGTACCTCGACGTCAGGCTCGCGCTCGGCGAGCAGCACCTCGATCTCTCTCTGCAACGGTCGTGACATAAGCCCTCCTAAAACGAAAAAAAGCGGGCGATCCGCCCACTCTCGGTCCGACAGCCGGCGCTACCGCACCGGCACGAAAGCTGTCGGCCGAGGATAGCATCGGCACGCTAGGCGTCGTGGATTGCGCGCCGGGAACGATCGCGGTAGACGCGGTAGTCGCGGCGCTCGGGGCGCAGCGAGCAGGCCAATGCGAGCGGGTGGCGGGCCTCCTCGTGACGGCCGAGCTGCTGCATCGAGCGCCCCAGACAGAAGAGCGCATAGTCGTTGGTCGGTGCCTGGGCCGCGACCGCGCCGAACTCCGCGGCGGCCGCCTCGTAGCGCTGGGCGCGGAACAGCGCGCGGCCGAGCGCCTCGCGGATCGAGGCCTTGTCTGGCTCCAGCTCGCGGGCGCGGGTGAGCGGGACGATCGCGGCGTGATAGTCGCCGTTGCGCAGCAACTCGCACCCTCGCCAGTACAGGTCGTACACGCTCTCCATAGTGACCCCATCCACTGTAGAGGGCGTCGCGCAATGGGGGCGTACTGCGGCAGCGACATCTGTGGAGCATCTGGTTGTTCGGTCCGCTTGGTGGGCACGCCGGAGTTGGCACGCCGGAATTGGGGCGCTCACGCGGTGGCGCGCAGGCGCCCCACCGCGTCGAGAATCGCCTCGGCGACGCTGGCCTTGGAGCTCTTGCCGACATGCTGGACGCTCTCCGAGCGCTCGCCGGTGGCGGTGAGGATCGCGACCTCGTTGCTCTCGGCGCCGATGCCGATGTCGGCGCGGGAGATGTCGTTGACCACCACGGCGTCGAGTCCCTTGTCGTGGAGCTTGCCGCGCCCGTAATCGACCGCGCCGGCGCCGTGCTCGGCGGCGAAGCCCACGAGCGTCTGGCCGGGGCGCCGCTGGGCGGCGAGTGCGCTGAGCACGTCGGGGGTCGCCTCGAGCTCCAGGCGCAGACGTTCGCGGCCGGCCTTCTTGAGCTTGCCGTTCGCGGGCTCGGCCGGGCGGAAGTCCGCGACGGCGGCGGCCATCAGCAGCACGTCGCAGGCGGGGAACTCCCGCGCGCAGGCCGCGGCGAGCTCGGCGGCGGTCGCGACCTCGCGCCACGCGACCCCCGGGGGGCGGGGCAGGGCGACGTTGGCGGCGATTACGGTCACCTCGGCTCCGCGCGTCTGGGCGGCGCGGGCGAGCGCGAGCCCCATGCGCCCGGAGGAGCCGTTACCGAGGAAGCGCACGCTGTCGATCGGCTCGCGGGTGCCCCCCGCTGTGACGAGCACCCGCAAGCCGCGCCACGAATCGCTTTGGGCGCCCCCGACTACATGCGGGGCGTCGACGTCGAGCTCGCGCTCGGCGAGCAGCGCCTCACAGAGAGCCAGCAACCGGGCGGGATCGGGAAGGCGCCCAACCCCTTGCTCGCCCTTGGAGGCGAGCCGGCCGCTGTCGGGCGCGACCACGGTGACCCCGCGGTCGCGCAGGCCCTGGAGGTTGGCCTGGGTGGCGGGGTGCTCGTACATGTGGTTGTTCATCGCGGGCGCCACCACCATTGGGCAGGTGGCGGCGAGGGCGGCGCTGCAGAGCAGGTTGTCGGCGAGCCCGTGGGCGAGCTTGGCGATCGTGTTGGCGGAGGCGGGGGCCACGAGGTAGAGATCGGCGTTGCGCACGAGCTCGAGGTGGCCGATCGGTTCGTGTGCGGGCGGCGTCTGGCCGGGGAAGGCGCCGCGGGCGGGGTCGCGCTCGAACTCATCCACGAGCACCGGGGCGCCCGAGAGTGCGACGAAGGAGGCGCTGCCGACGAAGCGGCGGCTGGCGGGGGTCTGGACGACGCGCACCGAGTGGCCGGCGCCGGTCGCGAGGCGCACGAGCTCGAGCGCCTTGTAGGCGGCGATCCCGCCGCTCACCCCGAGCAGGATTCTGGACATACCCCGGTTGTAGAGCCCCCGCGGCGCGCTGGCAAGCCCTGGTGGGCGGCTTGCCGCGAGCGGACTACCGGTAGTGGTACTTGATCTTCCCGCGCGCTACCTCTTCGAGGGCGATTGTGAGGTAGTTCTTGGAGGTCGTATCGACCATCGGGGGCGGGAACTCGTCGAAGGTGCCCTCGCCGAGGTTGTGGTAGTAGCTGTTGATCTGACGCGCGCGCTTGGCGGCGACGAGGACGGAGGCGTAGTTGGAGTCGACGTTCTCCAGCAGACGGTCGATACGGGGAGAGATCACGTGGGGGTGGCCTTTCGTGGTTGGAGCAGTGATTGTAGAGGGCGCGTGAGGATCAGCCCGCAAAGGTGCCCGCGACGATCGCGACGAGCTGCTCCAGGGCATCCTCGAGTCGGTCGTTGACGACGACGTGGGCGAACTCGGATTGGGCACCGAGCTCCTGCTCGGCGACCCGTAGGCGCCGCTCGACCTCCTCGGCGCCGTCCGCCCCGCGGCCCACCAAGCGGGTGCGTAACGCATCGAGCGAGGGCGGTGCGATGAAGACCTGCAGCGCATCGGGCATCGCGGCGCGTACCTGGCGGGCACCCTGGACCTCGATCTCGAGCACCACCGGCACCCCGGCCTGAACGCGTCCCTCGAGCTCGCTGCGCAGAGTCCCGTAGCGACGCCCGGCGTAGTCGGCGTGCTCCACGAACTCCCCCGCCTGGACGCGACGCTCGAACTCCTCGGGGGTGAGGAAGTGGTAGTCGGTCCCCCCGCGCTCGCCGGGGCGCGCGGGGCGGGTGGTGGCGGAGACCGAGAGCTCGAGCTGGGGCAGGCGCTCCATCAGCCCCCGGATCAGGGTTCCCTTGCCGACCCCCGAGGGACCTGTGATGACGAACACGCGCGCCACCGGTGGCTAGCGGCGCAGCAGGGAAACCAGCTCGCTGCGCTGGCGCTCGGAGAGCCCGCCGATGGTCTTGCTGGGGGCGATGCGACAGTGGGCGAGAATCTTGTTGACCTTGACGCGCCCGTACTTGGGTACCGCGAGCATCATGTCGAAGACCTTCGCGGTCTCGATGTACTCGGGGGGTTCGAGCAGCAGGGTGTGGATCGAGAGCCGCCCGGCCTTGAGATCGCGCTTGAGCCGGGCGCGCTCGGTCCGAATCAGGTTGGCCCTGGCGAGGGCGTCCATCCGCTGATTCAGTGAGCGCTCGGGGGCCCCGGAGTGCTTTGAGGGCGTCGTGCCCGTCGCCATCGCCATGGGCGGCGAGTCTACACACCCGCGGCGGGCGATCAAGGTGACGTGAGGCAATTCAGCTGAAGCTCTACCTGAGGTTGAGCTTGGTGGAGGCTGGTGGATAGTGCTACAGGGTGTTTGCAGGGGTTTTTAGGGCGCCTTTCTCGAGGTCTGTCGGGCTGCGCACCCCTGGCTGTGCAGCCGGTCAGCTGGCCAGCTCCCGTGCGGTTGGACGGCCGCTTGGGGCCTCCCCGGCGATCGGATCGCGACCGCGGTGCAGCTCCTGCAGGCAGAGCACAGCCGGGGGTCCGCTCTGGCGCGCGCTGGCGATCGCGCGGGCGGCGGATACCCCGGCGGCGAGCGTCGTGAGACAGGGCACGCCGCGGGTCACGGCGGCGCGGCGGATCTGCCAGCCGTCGGTGCGCGCGCCGGAGCCGGTGGGGGTGTTGACGACGAGGTCCACCGCGCCGCGCTCGATCGAGTCGACCACGTGGGGGGAGCCCTCGCCGACCTTGTTGATCGGCTGCGCGGGGATCCCCATGCGCGCGATCGCCTCGGCGGTGCCGCGGGTGGCGAGGATGCGAAAGCCGCTGTCGTGGAGGATCTGGGCGATCGCGAACACGCCCGCCTTGTCGGCGTCGGTGACCGAGATGAAGGCGGTGCCCCGCAGCGGCAGCGGGCACCCCGCGGCGGCCTGGGCCTTGGCGAAGGCGGTGGGGAAGTCGCGCGCGATGCCCATCACCTCGCCGGTCGAGCGCATCTCCGGGCCGAGCACCGCGTCGGCGCCCTCGAAGCGGTCGAAGGGCAGGACGGCCTCCTTCACGGACACGTGGTCACCGAAGCCGAGCCCTTCGCGCTCGCGCGGCAGACCCAGTTCGTCGATGCTCTCACCGAGCATGATGCGGCAGGCGAGCTTGGCGAGCGGGAGCCCGACGGCCTTGGAGACGAAGGGCACCGTGCGCGAGGCGCGGGGGTTGGCCTCCAGCACGTACAGCTGCCCATCCACCACCGCGTACTGCACGTTGAGGAGCCCCACCACCCCGATGCTGAGCGCGAGCTCGCGCGTGGCGGCGCGGATCTGATCGAGCATCTCCCCGCCGAGCGAGTGCGGGGGCAGCACGCACGCACTGTCCCCCGAGTGCACGCCGGCCTCCTCGACGTGCTGCATGATCCCCCCGACCCACGTCTCCCGCCCGTCGCACAGCGCGTCCACGTCCACCTCGATCGCGTTCTCCAGGAAGCGGTCGAGGAAGATCGTGGTGGCGGGATTTTTTTGATTTGGATGGGTTGCGTCGCTCGTGACCGCGGCGGACGAGGCGCCAGCGGGTGGTGGCGCTCCGGGAGCGCTGGGGGCGCGTTCGTCGTCCGTTTCCACTGGAGGCAGCTCACGACGCAGATAGTCGGCGAGGCCCTCGCGCGAGTAGACGATCTCCATCGCGCGCCCCCCCAGTACGTAGGAGGGTCGTACCAGCAGGGGAAAGCCGACCTCCTCGGCTCGCCCGAGGGCCTCCTCCACCGAGCGCGCGGTCGCGTACGGCGGCGCCTGGTATCCGAGGCGCCCGAGCAGCTCCCCGAAGCGCCCGCGGTCCTCGGCGAGGTCGATCGCCTCCACGCTCGTGCCGAGCAGGGGCGCGCCGGCGGCGGCGAGGCCGGCGGCGAGCTTGAGGGGGGTCTGCCCGCCGAACTGCACGATCACGCCCTCCGGCTGCTCGACCTCCACGACCGCGAGCACGTCCTCCAGCGTGAGGGGCTCGAAGTAGAGGCGGTCCGAGGTGTCGTAGTCGGTGGAGACGGTCTCGGGGTTGCAGTTGATCATCACCGCGTCCCTGCCCGAGGCGCGCACGGTCATCGCGGCGTGCACGCAGCAGTAGTCGAACTCGATCCCCTGGCCGATGCGGTTGGGGCCGGCGCCGAGGATCACCACGGAGGGTCGCTCGCTGCGCTGGACCTCGTGCACGAGCGCCGGCTGTCGCCGATCCGCCCCCGTGGGGTTGCCACCCGCCGGCGGACCCTCTTCGAGGGCAGGTGCGCTCGTCACCGAGGAGCGCTCCCAGCCCGAGTAGTAGTACGGGGTGCGCGCGGGAAACTCCGCCGCGCAGGTGTCCACCGCTTTGAACGAGCGCTCTCCCGCGAACGGCGCCGCGGGATCCAGGGCGAGCACGCGCAGCTCGCGCAGGAACCACGGGTCGACCGCGGTGCGCTCGCGAATCGCCTCGATCTCGATCCCGCGACTCAGCAGCTCGAGGATCGCCTCGAAGCGCTCGGGCGTCGGTGTGCAGATGCCCTCCAGCAGCTCTGCGTCGGGGACCGCGTGCAGACGGGGGGGCTTGTCGAGCTCGCGCGAGCGCAGCGCCTTGGCGAACGCCTGCCCGAACGTCCGCCCGATCGCCATCGCCTCCCCCACCGACTTCATGTGCGTGGAGAGTGTGGCCTCCACCCCGGGGAACTTCTCGAACGCGAAGCGCGGCCACTTGACCACCACGTAGTCGATCGTCGGCTCGAAGCTCGCGGGGGTCAGCCCGGTGATGTCGTTGGGGATCTCCTCCAGCAGGTACCCCACCGCCAGGCGCGCGGCGATCTTGGCGATCGGGAAGCCCGTCGCCTTGGAGGCGAGCGCGGAGGAGCGCGAGACGCGGGGGTTCATCTCGATCACCAGCACCTCCTCGGTCTCGGGGTTGACCGCGAACTGCACGTTCGAGCCCCCCGTCTCCACGCCCACCGCGCGGATCACCGCGATCGCCTGATCGCGCAGGCGCTGGTAGAGGCGGTCGGTGAGCGTCTGCTGGGGGGCCACCGTGACCGAATCCCCCGTGTGTACCCCCATCGGGTCCACGTTCTCGATCGAGCACACGATCACCACGTTGTCCGCCTTGTCGCGCATCACCTCGAGCTCGAACTCCCCCCAACCCAGGACCGACTGGTCGAGCAGCACCTGGCCGATCGGCGAGGCTTCGAGGCCCCGCGCGACGATGCGCGAGAACTCCTCGGAGGTGCGCGCGATCCCGCCCCCACGCCCGCCCAGGGTGTAGGCGGGTCGCACGATGCACGGTAGGCCGAGCTCCCCCAGTGTGCCGAGCGCCTCCTTCACGCCGCGCTCTACATTCAGGCGCTGCGCCTGCTCGTCCCAGCCCGAGACGATCGCGCTCTTGGGCATCCGCAACCCAGCCTTGGCCATCGCCGCCCCGAACAGCTCGCGGTCCTCCGCGCAGGTGATCGCCTCGTAGTTGGCGCCGATCAGCTCCACCCCCAGGCGCTCGAGCGTCCCGTCGTCGTACAGCTCCTTGGCGAGGTTGAGCGCCGTCTGGCCCCCCAGTGTGGGCAGCAGCGCGTCGGGATGCTCGCGCTCGATCACCTGCGCCACGGGGCCCGCCAGCAGCGGCTCGATGTACGTCGCGTCCGCGAGCTCCGGGTCGGTCATGATCGTCGCCGGGTTGGAGTTCACGAGCACCACCTCGTAGCCCTCCTCGCGCAGCACCTTGCACGCCTGCACCCCGGAGTAGTCGAACTCCGCGGCCTGCCCGATCACGATCGGCCCCGAGCCCAGGATCATGATCTTGTGGATGTCCTCGCGCCGGGGCATCAGCACGCGCCCCCGCTCCGACCGAAGCCGGGGGACACTCGCCTCCGGCGAGCATCCCCCTTTCGGCCAGCATCCCTGTTTCGGCCAACGCACGCCGCGGGGACCCCCTCCAGGGGGTCCTCATCAAAAAATCTCTTCTCCGCCGCACGCATTTTTACGCGGAGGCCTCCGCGATCCGCTCCAGGAAGCGGTCGAACAGGTACACGCTGTCGTGCGGCCCCGGCCCCGCCTCGGGGTGGTACTGCACCGAGCCCCCCGGCACGTCCAGCAGCTCGAGGCCCTCCACCGTGCGGTCGTAGAGGTTCACGTGCGAGAGCTGCGCCGCCCCGAAGTCGGTGTGCCAGCGCACCGGGCGCGAGCCTTCGATCGTGCGTGCGCCCCCCGGGCCAAGGACCGCGAAGCCGTGGTTCTGGGAGGTGATCGCCACACGGCCCGTCTGCAGGTCCTTCACCGGGTGGTTGGCCCCGCGGTGGCCGAACGGGAGCTTGAACGTCTGCAGGCCGAGCGCCCTGCAGAGCAGCTGGTGGCCCAGGCAGATGCCCCACACCGGGCGGCGCCCCACGAGCTCGCGCACCGTGTCCGTTATGTACCCCAGCGCCGCCGGATCGCCGGGGCCGTTGGCGAGCAGGATCGCATCCGCCTGCGCCGCGAGCAGGTCGGCGGCCGAGGTGGTGCAGGGGTAGAGCGCCACCCGCGCTCCCCGCGCCACGAGATTGCTCACGATCGAACCCTTGATGCCCGTGTCGAGCACCGCGATCCGCGGGCCCTGTCCGTCACCGTGGTGTGTCACTTCCGTCGGGGTCACCACCGCTGCGAGGTCCTGCCCATCCATCCGCGGCTCCGCCTCGATCAGCGCGCGCGCGTCGGTCTGGGAGACGCTCGCCGGGAAGATCCCCCCGCGCATCGCCCCGCCTTGACGGATGTGGCGCACCAATGCGCGCGTATCCACCCCGCTGATCGCCGACACCCCGCAGTCCGCCAGCCACGTCAGCCACCCCCCCTCCGCCCCCGGGGCGTCCTCGCGGTCGCACGCCTCGCGCATGATCGCCCCCCGCGCCCACGGGCGCTCGGACTCCATCGCCTCCGCGCTGACCCCGTAGTTGCCGATGTGGGGATACGTGAACGTGATCAGCTGGCCCGCGAACGAGGGGTCGCTCATCGACTCCTGATAGCCCGACATCCCCGTCGTGAACACCACCTCCCCCACCGCACAGCCAGCGGCCCCGCAGGCATCCCCGTCGAAGCGCGCCCCGTCCTCCAAAAGTACGTAAGCAGTCGGATCGGTCATCTCAGAGGATCAGCTTCTGTACCTGCTTGAACTCCGGCGTGCCCGCCCGCTCCAGCAGCTCGAACAGGACCGCCTCCACGGTGCTCACCACCGCGCCCGCCCGCTCTAGGCGCTCCAGGCCGCGCTCGTAGTCCACCGCGTGGCGCGAGCCCACCGCATCCGCGGGCACATGAACCTCCACTCCCCGCTCCAGTAGGTCGTGGACCGTCTGGGAGACGCACACGTGGGTCTCGATTCCGCACACCACCGCCTGCTCGCGGCCCCCCAGGTCGAACCCCTCCGCGCGTGCGGCCGAGAACACGCTCTTCTCGATCACCCGCTCGCCGTCGAGGCCCACCTCTGGGGCAGTGTGCCCCAGGCCCTTGGAGTACTGCTCGCTGACCAGCGCCGGTAGCCCCAGGATGCGCGCGCCCTGGACCAGCTTGGCGCAGGCGCGCGCCACGCCCTCGAAGGCGGCGTAGGGGCGGAACGCCTCCTGCACGTCCACCACCACCAGCGCCGTGCGCTCACGCGAGAGCAGGCTCATACCGCCACCGCCCGGCCCTCGCCAGTGGCGCCCGCGCCCGGCGCACTTGTGCGCGCCCGGTAGGCGACCCCACCCGCGGCCAGCGTCAGCAGTACGCGCCCGTGCAGACGCCGGCCCGCAAAGCAACTGTTCTCCGAGCGACTCTCCCAACCGTGCCCCCCAGCTGTCCATTGCGCATCCAGGTCGACTAGCGTCAGGTTCGCCCGCTCTCCCACCGCGATCCGCGGGGTGGCCAGGTCGAACAGGGCGGCGCCCGCCGTCATCCGCTCCACGAGCACCTCCAGCCCCAGCACCCCGGGGAGCACCAGTCCGGTATACAGCGCCGCGAACGCCGTCTCCAGGCCCGTCGTGCCCATCGGTGCCTCGGTGAACGGGAGTGCCTTCTCCGCGCTCGAGTGCGGAGCGTGGTCGCTCGCCACGCAGTCGATCGTGCCCGCTCGTAGTCCCTCGATCAGCGCGCTCCGGTCGGCCTCCGTGGTCAGCGGGGGGTTCATCTTTGCGCGGGTGTCCAGATCCCGCACGTTCTCTTCCGTCAGCAGCAGGTGGTGGGGAGTCGCCTCCGCGCTCACCCCCACGCCGAGCGCCTTCGCCGCGGCGAGCGCCTCCACGGACGCGCGGCAGCTCAGGTGCTGGAAGTGCACCCTCCCCCCCTCGCAGCCCGCGAGCGTCGCGTCGCGCGCGACCATCGTCGCCTCGCTCGCGCACGGGATCCCTGGGATACCGAGCTCAGCGCTGAGAGCGCCCTCGTTCATGCTGCCCCCCCGCGAGAGCGAGCGGTCCTCCTCGTGCAGCGCCAGGACTCCCCCACACACCCGCTGGCGGTGCAGCGCCTCGCGCAGCAGTCCTGCGCTCGCGACCGGATTGCCGTCGTCGGTGAAGCCCACCGCGCCCTGTGCGCGCAACGCGTCCATCGCGGTCAACTGCACCCCGTCGAGGCCGCGAGTGATCGCCGGTAGGAAGCCCACCGGAACGTGCGCCGTCCGTCCCGCGAGCTCGCGCACCGATCCAAGGAGCTCGGGGGAGTCGATCGGGGGTTCGGTGTTCGGCATCGCCAATACCGCTCCAAAGCCCCCCGCGGCGGCCGCCCGCGTGCCGCTCTCGATGTCCTCCCTGTGCTCCTGCCCCGGCGCGCGCAAGTGTACGTGGGGGTCAAAGAACGCCGGCAACACCCGCAGTTGGCCCCGGCCCTCGATGACCTCCAGCGTCCCCGCCGTCTCACTCGCAGCGGCGATCGCTCCGGGTGCGTCCATGCGGGCGATCGCGCCGGGCTCGCCCACCTCGGCGATCGCGCCGCCCCGCACCAGCAGATCGTGGCGGGCGTCGAGGCCCACGCGCGGGTCGAACAGGTGGACGTCCCGCAGCAGCAGGTCGGCGGGAGGGGCCTGGGCGTGGACGAGCGTGGGCAAGCTCATTGGATTATCGAGGACGACGGCGCCGGCGTGTCCTGCGCACCGCGGAGGTCCCCCCCACTCGAGCTCTCACTCGCTCCCTCCCTCAGCCCGTCGTCGGGACCTGGCGCGACTCCACCGGCCTCGGGAACCTCGCTTCTCGCAGAGTCACCGTTCGCGGCGGGAGGACAGTTCGGGCGTAGCCGGGAGACACTCGCCTCCGGCCGAAGTGGGGCGACACTCGCCTCCGGCTCGCGTCCCCCCTTCGGCCAGCATCCCCGGTTCGACCAACGAATCAGGTGCGCCCGTCCCCGCTCAGGGAAGGGAACCTCGACCGTATCGAAGTCGCGGGGGACCTCGGCGTTGGGCAGGATCGCGCGGGCCTCGCTCTGCACCTCCCCGCCGGCGTAGCGCGTGGAGAGGTGGGTGAGCACCAGCAGGCGCACCTCCGCTCCCCGCGCGAGCTCGGCCGCCTGGCGCGCGGTGCTGTGGCCGGTCTGGCGAGCTCGCTCGGCCTCCTCCGCGATGAACGTCGCCTCGTGCACCAGCACATCCGCCTGGTGGGCCGCGATCGCGAGCGTCTCGCAAGGGGAGGTATCGCCGGAGATCACCACCTTACGCCCCTCCCGCGAAGGGCCCACCACCTGCTCGGGGCTCACCCCGTTGACCGTCTCCCCCCGCACGAGCCGGCCGAAGTCCGGCCCCGGTCGCACCCCGAGCTGCTCCGCGAGCTGCGGGTCGAGCTGTCCGGGACGGGCGTCCTCCACGATCGCGTACCCCACCGCCGAGGCACCCTTGTGGCTCACCGGAATCGGTGCGATCCGGTAGCCCTCGCGCTCCACCGCCTCCCCGGGCGCGAGCTCCGCGACCGTGAGCTCGTAGGGCAGCCGCCGGCCATAGATGAAGCGCGTGGCCGCCATCAGGTCCTTGAGCCCCGCCGGCCCGTAGAGATTCAACGGCTGCTCCCGATCGCGCAGCGCGAAGGACTTCAGCATCCCCGGTAGCCCCAGCCAGTGATCCGCGTGGAAGTGGGTGATGAACACGCACTCCACATCCGCCAACCCCACCGAACGCAACAGCTGGCGCTGTGTGCCCTCCCCGCAGTCGAACAGCAACTGATCCCCCCCCCGGCGCACCAGCACCGCGGGCAGCCCACGACGCGCGCTCGGCACCGAGCCGCTCGTACCCGCGAAGAACAGCGAGAGATCCATGCCGGCAACGGTAGCGGCGCGTGGCGATGGGACGCTCGCGCGGGCTCCCACCAAGCTTCCGCGGACGCCGCTCCTGCGTTTGGTGGCAACCGGATAGGCTGTTACGGGACGCCTCGCCGCGCGGCGTCGCCGGCGCCCGTAGCTCAGTGGATAGAGCGCTCGCCTCCGGAGCGAGAGGTCGCAAGTTCGAATCTTGCCGGGCGCGTCGCTGGATATTGTTAGGCGGCTCTCCACTCGACCGTCTTCGCGAAGGTCCTACACCTGGTACGAGCGAGCGCCGGCGTGTTGGTCTGAGACGCTGCGTAAGCTCGCTCGATGGCTTCGGCGAGGCGCTCCGGGACGCAGGCCGGCTCCGCGGTCGGTGGGGCTGGTTGTGCTCCGGTCCGGCGGCGCTGGCGCGACTACCGGACCTCATCGGGTCGCAGCCCGGTCGAGGAGTTCATTGACAAGCTCTCCGACTCCAATGCGGCGGCCGTACTCGCCGGCATGGAGGAGGTGCGCGATCGGGGTCTGCGGGCTGCCCGTCACCTCGACGGGGAAATCTGGGAGGTCAGGGTGGACGGCGATCGGGTCATCTACCGCATCCTGTTCGCGGAGGAAGGCAGCCGCGGGCAGATCCTGCTGGCGTTGGACGGGTTCAACAAGAAGACGCAGAAGAGACCCCGGTCACGATTGATCTTGCGAAGCGGCGTCTGGCGGATTGGCGGCGGCGGGGAGATCAGAAGCGCATCAGGCGCAGCGGGCGTCCGCTGCACGGTTGAGACGTGCTAGCGTTAGTCTATCTCCAGAAAGAGATACCGCTGTAGGTATCGATTCCACTCAGAGAGTAGGCAAGGTTCATGCCCGAGCGCGATTTCCTAGACAAGATGATCGGCAAGCGCACGGCGCGCAACCCCGAGTTCCCGCGGTTGCTGGACGCGGCTCGCCGCCGCCGCGAGCTGCTGCGTGCCCTGGCCGCCCAGCGCGAGGAGCAGCGGCGCTCGCAGACCGCTGTCGCCGCCGCGATGGAGACCTCGCAGTCCTTCGTCGCGCGCTTGGAGACCACCGCGGCAGACGCGAAGATATCGACCGTCGATCGCTACGCGGAAAGCCTCGGCTATGTCTTGCAGTACCACTTGATCCCGACGGCTCAGGCGGACAGCGCCCCGTCGGTCGTGGTGCACGCAACATAACCCGCGTGTCGCCTAGCCTTCAAGCGGTGAAACGCCCAATATCCCCCTCGGGCACCGACGCCTCCGGAGCGAGAGGTCGCAAAGTTCGAATCTTGCCCGGGGCGCGTGCTTCGCTCCAAGGTCAAGCTCCTGCAAGGGTTGTGCTTAGCATCTCCGCGAGCGCGTGCCTGAAAATTCCCTCGCCTGGGGCGACAGGATGTCCAGTTCGGAGCGCACGAATCTCCGACTGACGTCCATACGAGGGGGATGCGTCGGGGGGCATCCTGAAGACACAAGACCAAGCCGTTTGGGACCTACACGACGTTTGGGACCTACACGAATGTCGTGTGGGGTCCGAAGAGACCGCCATCGAAGAGACCGCCATGGGAGGTGGCGAGGATGCGAGCCCGAACCCCCAAGATCGTCGGGAAAATGCGTGCCCGTCCCCCCCAGATCGTCGCTCTCGGAGGGGGAGGCTTCTCGATGGAGAAGGACAGCTCCCTGCTCGACGACTACGTGCTCTCGTTGACCGGGGTGGCGCGCCCGCGCGTGTGCTTCCTGCCCACCGCCTCCGGCGACGCCGACCACTACGTGGTGCGCTTCTACCGCCGCTTCTCCGCCGACTGCGAGGCAAGTCACGTGTCGCTGTTCCGCCGCGATCAAGGTGTCGGTGGCGTCGAGGAGGATCTCGCGTCCCACCTGCTGGCGCAGGATCTGATCTATGTCGGCGGCGGCAACGTCGTGAGCATGCTCGGCGCGTGGCGCGCCCACGGGCTCGACGGTGTCCTGCACAAAGCGTGGCGCAAGGGAGTCGTACTCTGCGGGCCATCCGCGGGATCACTGTGCTGGTTTCGGGAGGCGTTGAGCGCCTTCCACGGTCCGCCGACCCGGGTCAGGGGACTCGGGCTGCTGCCCTACTCCAACTGCGTCCACTACGACGTCGAGCCCGCCCGGCGCGCCGAGTATCACCGCTTCGTCGGCGACGGCATGCGCCCCGGGTTCGCCGCCGAGGATGGCGTCGCACTGCACTTCCGCCGCACCCGCCTGGAGCGCGTCGTGAGCTCCCGTCCCGATGGGCGCGCATATCGCGTGGAGCCGATCGACGGCGTCGTCGTCGAGTCTCCGCTGGAGGTCTCCTACCTCGGGGCGAGTCGCCCCACCTCCGAGTCGAGTGGGAGAGCCACCGGGCACGACGCCACTGAGCTCTCCTACCTCGGCTCCCTCGCCCCCGCTCCTGAGCCCGGAGGTGAGGGCTCCGCTCTCACCTCCGAGCAGGGCTCGCGCCGCCGCGCAGGTGCGTCCGCATCCAAATCCGCTGTACACAAGGCCCTGGTGCCCGAGCCCTCCGAAGCGATCGCTGCCGCGTGACACCCCCGATCCCCACTCGCGCCGCGGAGCGCGTGATCTTCGCCATGGGCGGCGGCGGCTTCACCATGGAGCCCGGCAATCCCCTGCTCGATGACTACGTGCTCTCCCTCGCCCCCCCCGCCCAGCGCGAGCCTCGCATCCTGTTCCTCCCCACCGCCTCCGGAGACACCGCCGCGCAGATCAACGCCTTCTACACCAGGTTCTCCGCTCGGACATGCCTGCCCGAACACCTCTCCCTCTTCCACCTCCAGGATCTCACCCAGCCGCTCGCTGAGATCATCCTCTCCCAGCAGATCGTCTATGTGGGCGGCGGCTCGATGCGCAACCTGCTCGCGATCTGGCGCGCCCACGGGCTGGACCGCCTGCTGATCGAGGCGTGGCAGCGCGGCGTCGTGCTCGCCGGCCTGAGTGCCGGTGCGATGTGCTGGTTTCAGGGGGGAGTCACACGCTCCAGCGGACCCCCCGCGGCGATCGCTGGACTCGGGCTGCTGGAGGGTTCGCTGACCGTGCACGCCGACGGTGAGCCCGAGCGGCTGCCCGTGTGGCTCGCGAACGTGCGCGAGGGCGCCCTGCCCGGAGGCTGGGCGGTCGATGACGGCGTCGGACTGCTGTTCGCCGGGCAGCATCTGCGGCGCATCGTCAGCTCGCGCCCCGGGGCAGGCGCCCAGCGAGTCGACGCGATCGCCGGTGAGCTCGTACGCGCCCGCCTGGAGCCCGAGCTCCTCGGTGCCGGCGAGGACAGCGTCCCCGTGCCGCTCGATGAGGACATCCAAGAGCTGCGCCGCGTGCAGCGACTACGCCGGGGCATCAGCGGGAAGGAGCGCGGCCTGCGGGACCTGTGACCCCTCCGCCTGCACATCAGTGCGAGATGGCTCGCGGGCTGCGCTGCCTCAACCGCTGTCTCGCGGTCGAGCTGCGTCAGCCAGCGGGTGCAGGCGCGTTGGCCTTAGCCCAGGCGACGATGTTCGAGCCGCCGTTGACCGTGCTGCCGTCAGGCAACTTGAGCACCGGCAGCTTCTCCTGGCCGCTCATCGCCTTGAGCTCCGGTCGCCTGCCCTTCGTGAACAGCCCAAAGGGAATCCCTTTCGCGAAGATCACCTTCTCAAAGTCGTGGCCCTCCGCACGCAATGCCTTCTGCGCACGTAGACACGCATGCGGTCCTGGGCCGCCTTCATCGATGGTACAGACATACAGAGTCAGTTTGTCGGGCACGAGACACCGCCTGGGATCGAGTGACGATGCCTGCCAGCGTATCCCCTCTCGCCGGTCGGAAGATTCGCGGGCTGAGAAGATGGTGGGCGTGCAATCTCCCTCCGAAGCCCGTCCGCACCCCTCGACCGCCGGCCTGAAAGGGCGCTTCCGCGACGCCCGCCGGGACCCTGAGCTCGCGGTGCTCGAGGGTCTGCACGCGCTCAAGCACGCGCTGCGCTTCGGTGCGGAGGTCCAGCGCATCGCGATCACCCAGCCTGAGCGGCTGCGCGGGCTCGCTCAGGCCCTCGCCCCTGATGTGCTGGAGCGCATCCTCGCCACGGCGCACGTGGTCCCCCCTGAGGTGTTCGCCACCCTCGCCCCCCAGCCCCCCTCCACCGGCGTGATCGCCATCGCCCAGCGCCCCCCCGTCGACGCGGGGAGCCTGCTCGCCGACCCCCGCCCCGCCCCGATCGTGCTGCTCGAGCGCCCCCGCGACCTGGGCAACCTGGGCGCCTGTGTGCGCGTCGCCGCCGCCGCGGACATCGCGGGGGTCCTCACCACCGGCACCCACGACCCCTGGGACCCCGCTGCCGTACGGGGCAGCGCCGGACTGCACTACGCCCTGCCCGTCGCCCGTCTCGCGGAGGACATGCCGACCGACCACGAGTCCCTGGGGGGCCGCCCAGTGGTTGCGCTTGATCCCGACGGGGAGGAGCTGCGTCCCACGCAGCTGTCCCCACGCGCGATTCTCGCTTTCGGCAGCGAGCGCCACGGTCTCTCAGAGGGGCTACTCAGCCGCGCCGACGCGCTCGTGCGCCTGCCGATGCGCGAGGGGGTCTCCAGCCTCAACCTCGCCACCTCGGTGGCCGCCCTGCTCTACGCCTGGCGTTTGTCCTGATGCTTGCCCATCCGCTTGGTGCTCCACCAGCCCCAGCCGCCCACCGCCAAGACCGGCGCGACATACATCGCTGAGGTATACCAGTGGTAGAGGCACGCAAAGACCGCCATTTCCTACAAGCTACCACGCCCGTCCCACGGCGCTCGGCGCCTGCCCGCCGCGCCGCGTAGGCTGAGGGATCGTGACCCTTTTGTCCGTCCCCCTCGCCGTCTCCACCGAGCTCCTCGCCGCCACCCAGCTGGGGCCGCTGATGATCCTTGGCCTGCTCTATGCCCGGCGCGTGCGTACGCTCGCCCTCACCGGGCACCCCGTGCCAGGGTGGCGCCAGGCGTGCTTCTACTCCGGGTTCGTCGTAATCGCCGCCGCCCTGACCTCGCTCGGCGGACCCAGCCAGGAACTGCTGTTCGTGCACATGATCGAGCACCTCCTCCTCGGGGACATCGCGGCGCTGCTGATCGTGCTCGGGCTCACCGGCCCGCTGATCGCCCCGATTCTCAAGATCCGCCTCTTCGACCGCCTGCGCGTGCTCGCCAACCCCCTGATCGCCTTTCCCCTCTGGACGATCGACCTCTACCTGTGGCACCTGCCCACCTTCTATCAGGCGGCGCTTGAAAACTCGTGGGTGCACGCCCTCGAGCACACCATGTTCCTCGGCTTCGGGATCAACATGTGGATGTGCCTGTTCGGGCCCCTCCCCATGCCCGCCTGGTTCGGGAACGCCGGCAAGCTCCTCTACATCATCGCCGTGCGCCTCGCCGGCACCGCGCTCGGCAACATCTTCCTCTGGTCGGGGACCGTCTTCTACCCCTTCTACCTGCACAGCGATGCCCTGCACCACATCTCCCCGATCGCCGATCAGAACCTCGCCGGGGCGGTCATGATGATCGAGGAGAGCATCCTCACCATCGGGCTCTTCTGCTGGCTATTCCTGCGCACCGCCCGCGAGTCCGAGGAACGCCAGGAGCTGCTCGATTTCGCGCACCAGCACGCCATCCCGCTGAGCGACAAGCGCGCCGCCCGCGCCGTCTCCGCCGGCCGCGGCCCCGAGCTGCGCTCGCGCTTGGAGAGGCGCCTGCAGAACGCCGAGGAGCTGCCCCCCCTCGCCCCCCGCGAGGACCTCGCCGAGCGCGCCGGCTAGAGGGCCACGCCAGTTCAGCTTCTAGGCCCGTTAGGGCGTCGATGGGCAAGCGAGGCAAGGACGCAGGCAGCGAAGCGTGCTTAGCACACGAGCGACCGAGGACGCAGCATCGCGCCGGCCAGCGGCGCCCTAACCGCCGGCGACGGCGGGGAGGATCGTTAGCTCCGCCCCATCCTTCACCGGGGTCTGCAGGCCCTCCAGGAAGCGGATGTCCTCGCCGCTGAGGTACACGTTCACGAAGCGCCGCAGCGAGCCGTCCTCGTCGGCGATCCGCTCGCGCAGCTCGCCGTAGCGGTCGAACAGGCCGTTCAGCACCTCCTGCACGGTCTCGCCTTCGAGCTGTGTCTCCGTGGTCCCGCCCGTCGCCGCGCGCAGCTGTGTGGGGATCTTCACCGTCACGAGCATCGGATTCAACTACCCCCTGGAGGTCGAGAGTCGAGCGAGGCCAGGACGCACGGAGCGAAGTGTGCTCGGCACATGAGCGACTGAGGACGCCGCCTCGCGAAGGCTATCGGCCTCCAGGGTTTCGAACGCCTCCACCGAGGGCTCGATCGTGTACGTCTCGAAGGTGTCCCGCACCGCGTCGAGCGTCTTCAGGCCGTCACCCGTGATCACGAGCACCACCCGCTCGTCCGCTCCGATCTCCCCGCGCTCGGCGAGCTTCGCGAGCACCGCCGTGGTCACGCCCCCTGCGGTCTCCGTGAAGATCCCCGTGGTCTGCGCCAGCAGCGCGATCCCCTCGCGGATCTCCTCGTCGCTCACCGCGTCGATCGAACCCCCGCTGCGGCGCGCCTCCTCCAGCGCGTAGGGGCCGTCCGCGGGGTTGCCGATCGCCAGGGACTTCGCGATCGTGCGGGGCTTCACCGGCTTGCACACATCCTGGCCGGCCGCGTACGCGCTCGCCACCGGGGCGCACCCCTCCGCCTGGGCGCCGCTCATCCGCGGCAGCTCTCCGCTCACGAGGCCGAGCTCGCGCCACTCCGCAAAGCCCTTCGCGATCTTCGTAAACAGCGAGCCCGACGCGATCGGCACCACGCAGCGCCCCGGGAGCTCCCACCCGAGCTGCTCGGCGATCTCGAACGCCAGCGTCTTGGAGCCCTCCGCGTAGTAGGGGCGCAGGTTGACGTTCACGAATGCCCACTCCCGCTCCGCCGAGAGCTCCGTGCAGAGGCGGTTGACGTCGTCGTAGTTGCCCTTCACCGCCACCAGCCGCGTCCCGTACACCCCCGTCGCGAGCACCTTCTGCTCCTCCAGGTCCGCGGGGATGAACACGTAGGACTCGAGGCCCAGCGCCGCCCCATGCGCCGCCACCGAGTTCGCGAGGTTGCCCGTCGAGGCGCACGCGATCGTCTGGAAGCCCAGCTCCCGCGCGCGTGCCGCCGCGACCGAGACCACGCGGTCCTTGAAGGAGTGCGTGGGGTTCGCCGCATCGTTCTTGACCCACACCTCCCCCAGTCCCAGTTGCTGCGCCAGGCGGTCGGCGCGGATCAGCGGGGTGCACCCCGCCGGCAGCCCCGTGCGCGAGGCCAGCCGTCCCGAGGGGCCCGGGGGCCCACCCGCCAGGGGCAGGAAGTCCGCGTAGCGCCAGATGTTCTGGGGGCCCGCCTGGATCCGGCGACGCAGCTCCTGCACATCGCCTTCGATCAGACGCGAGTGGTCGTAGGCGACCTCCAGCGGACCGAAGCAGCGCTCGCACACGTACAGCGCCTCCAGTGGGTACTCCGCCCCGCACTCCCGACATTTGAGGTTGGTTGCAGCCATTCGTAGGCTCCTTATCGTCTTCGCCGTTGTCCCGTGTGGCGAAAACACGAAGCCCGCCACACATCTATCTGGAATTGGCACCTTCCGCGTTGGGACGCGGTGGTTGCCGGGGCTTCGTCGGGCCAGTCCCTCCACCCCTCTTGATGTGGTTTTACTGCTGTGAGCAAGTATATCGGATGCGCGGCGGAAAATACAATCCCCGGTAACGCTATTGCGCGGGCGGTGTACGCAGGTCGATGAGCAGCTCCGTGCACGACTCCCAGCGTCCCGCCGCGCGGCGCCCCGAGGACGCGGATCGCTTCGACCTCGCCCAGGCAGAGGAGCTCGAAGCGCCCAAGAAGCGCATGCTGATCATCGTCAACCCGTACGCCTCGACGGTCTCCGACAACCTGCGCCACCTCGTCGTCCACGCTCTGCAGGGGCGCTTCGAGGTCGATGCCGTGGATACCGAGGCACGCGGGCACGCCACCGAGCTCTGCCGCGAGGCCGCCCACGAGGGCTATGACGTGGTCGTCGCCTTCGGCGGCGACGGCACCGTCAACGAGGCAGCCAACGGTCTGCTCGGCTCCCCCACCCCGCTCACCTGCCTGCCCGGCGGCTCCGCCAACGTGTTCGGCAAGATGCTCGGCATCCCCGGCGAGCTGGTCGATGCCACCGAGCACCTGCTCGGGCTCGCCGACGATTGGCGGCCGCGCAAGGTCGACCTCGGCGTCGTCAACGGCCGCTGCTTCACCTTCGCCTCCGGCCTCGGGCTCGACGCCTCCGTCGTGCAACGCGTCGACGCCAACCCCCGCCTGAAGGCCCGCTACGGGCCCTGGTTCTTCACCTGGGTCGCCGTCAGGACCTTCGCGCGGCGCTACCTGCTGCGGCCCCCACGTCTGAGCGTGTCGGTCGAAACGGGGATCCGGGCCGAAGGCGCATGTCACCCGGCTTCGGTCGCTGGCGAGGAGCACAGCGGGGTCACCGCGATCGTCCAGAATGGCTCTCCCTTCACCTACTTCAACAACCGCCCGATCGAGATCGCCGATGACGCCCGGCTCGACTCGGGCACGCTCTCGACCTGCGTGCTGCGCCGCGCGCGCCCGTTCGACATGCCCTCGATCGCGCTGCGCGCGTTCGCCAAGCACGCCCGCCTGACGCGCCACCGCCAGATCGCCGCGTTGGCGCCGGCAACCGCGCTGGTGGTGCGCAGCGCGGACGGGCGGCCGCTGCCGCTGCAGGTGGACGGCGACTACCTCGGCGCGGTGGACGAGGCGCGGTACTCCATCATGCCGCGAGCGCTCACCGTGGTGGCGTAGTACTCCACGCGAGGGCGCAGGCGGGGCGCTCCACGTTGGCGATGCCTTGCAGCAACAGCATCCCGCTCGTGCACGGCATCCGCTCAAATATAAGGAATAAGAAACATTCCGCGGAAGCTTCGACCTCCCGGCGCGCGACGTGGCCGCCGAATGGCTTCTCACAAACCGTCGCCAGGTAAAGTGAGTGCGACCACCGCTCGCGATACAGGTGGCGACGTTGAGGTGGTTTTCCTGTCGTCAACCGCAGAGCGGTTGCTATGGTGCGGCGCTTCGCCGATGGGCGAAGACACCGATTACAGAAGCCATGGATCCAGCATCGATAAGAACCCCGCAACGATAAAGAGACGAATATCAATGGAGGCACCCAATGGGACATAAGCTGTTGATCGGCTTGATGGTGCTGCTAGGCGTGGTGGCCGCGACGACGGGGTCGGCGTTCGCCGCCTTCGAAGCGCGCGAAACCAAAGAAAGCTCCGTCAAGCTCGAATCGAAAGAATCGGGCATCACCTTCAAGTTTGCGGAAAAAGAAAAAAAAGCTGAAGTGACATGCGAAGTGAGCAAAGCCGAAGGCGCCGTCATGGGTAGGAATGGGGCCAACGGCGGGTCCGAATCACTGGACGAAGCCGCCTCCGAACCGGGGGGCATCTCGGACCAGATGGCACTCACTAAAATCAAACTAGAAAGCTGCAAAGGGAATATTGGCGGAGTCGAAAGCTCCACCATCAACACGGAAACCTGCCAGCTGGAACTATGGGACGAAAGCGAGACCGAAGGCAAAGCCGAAGCGACATTCAGCCTGCACGCGGTCAAAAACGAAAAACCGTGCACGCTGAAGACCGTAGCGTCGAAATGCACTGTCGAATTCAGGACCACGGAAGAAGGGGAAAACGAAGAACTGAAAGGAGTCAAGCTTCGCAACAAAGCGGTATTTGAAACCGAAATCGAATCAGGCAGCGAAGTCAAAGGCATCAAGGCCAAAGCATCCAGCGAATGCAAAATTGGCGAAAGCCCGGAAGCGACTTTGGTGTTCAAAAAAGCACTTACTTTGAAAGGTGTCCAGCTCGTCTCCCCCACCGTTACCGTGTCGGTGGAAGGTGGCACAAAAGCTGACGGCAAGACATTCGACTTCCCCAATACGGAAGTTGGTAAAACAGCGAGAATGATCGTCACCTGGACCGCCAAAGCTAATAACACGAAATTCAGTACAATCACGCTGACAAACACCGTCGCGGGCATCTTCTCCAAGGGAATCGACAACTGCAGCGGCAACACGTTCAACAACGCAGGATCGTGCACGGTTGAATACAAATTCGCACCGGCAGCCACGATCAACTACACCGCGTTCAGCCTCACGCCGTTCAAAGTCGGCTTCTGGAGCTGGGGCGATACGATTCGGGACGGCTACGTGGGAAAAGGCATCTGACCCGCACCCTGTCCGATGGTGGCGTGACCGTGAGGAGCCCTAAATCGAGCGGTCACGCCACATCAATGAGGGCCCTAAAAGCCGCTCATTCCGCAGCTACCCCGCGGCCCCCGGGGTAACGCGGTAGGCGTCGAACACCGACTCGGTGTTGCGCAGACGGTTGATCGCGCCCTTCAGCGAATGCGTGTCCGCGACCTCGACCACGAAGCGGTTCTTGACCATCGGCGGGTTCGAGAGGCAGCGAGCTTCGACGATGTTGGCGCCCGACTCCGAGAACACGCGCGAGAGATCCTCCAAGAGACGGTGGCGATCCCACGCATCGATCTGGATTTCCACCACGAACGCGGTGGCCTGATCGCCTTCCCAGTAGACGTGCGTGAAGCGCTCCGGGTTCTTGCGCAGGACCGTCGCGTTGGGGCAGTCCTCGCGGTGGATCGTGATTCCCCGCCCGAGCGAGATGTAGCCCACGATCGGATCGCCCGGGACCGGGCGGCAGCACTTCGCCAGGCGCAGCATCACGTCCTCCACGCCCTCCACCTTGATCCCGTACTGCCCCGATGAGACCGTCGGGCGCCGTGCCGAGCGCCCCACTTTGAGCAGATCGCTCGCCGCGGTCTCCCCATCGGCCGCCTCGCCGCGCTTGAGACGCTGCAGGACCTTGTTGATCACGACCTTCGGCGAGACCTTCGCGGCCCCCAGCGCGATGTAGAAGTCGTCCGCCTTGCGGTAGCCCATTTCCCGGATCACGTCCGCCAGCAGCGCCGAGCCAGTGATCCGCTGCGCCGGTAGGCCCTGTTTCTTGAGGTGCTCTTGCAGCACCTCGCGGCCCGTGTGCTCGGTGTCCTGGCGGGACTCCGCTTTGAACCACGCCTTGATCTTGTTGCGCGCCCTGGTCGTCTTCACCATCGCCAGCCAATCCCGCGATGGGCCCCGCTCGCGCTTGGCTGTGAGGATCTCCACGATGTCACCGCTGCGCAGCTCGTAGTGCAGCGGCACGATCTTGCCGTTCACCCGCGCCCCCACGCAGCGGTGGCCGATCTCGGTGTGCACCTCGTAGGCGAAGTCCAGCGGCGTCGCGCCCGCGGCGAGCGACTTCACCTCCCCCTTCGGGGTGAACACGTACACCTCGTCCTCGAACAGGTCGATCTTGAGGCTCTCCATGAACTCCTGCGGGTCCGAGAGGTCCTGCTGCCAGTCGAGCATCGAGCGCAGCCACTTGAGCTTCGCGTCGTCCTGCCACGCCTCCTGGGCGGACCCCGGATGCCCCCCGCCGGCGGCGGCGGATCTGTGCTCGGACGGCGTCTGTGTGCCGGAGGTGCCCTCGCCCCTCGCACCGGGCTGACCGCCCCGGCGCTGCTTGTACATCCAGTGCGCCGCCACCCCGAACTCCGCCATCTCGTGCATATCCTGCGTGCGGATCTGGATCTCCAGCGGCCTGCCCTCCGGCCCGATCACCGTGGTGTGCAGCGACTGGTACATGTTGAACTTCGGCATCGCGATGAAGTCCTTGAAGCGCCCCGGCAGCGGCTTCCACAGCGAGTGGATCACACCCACCGCCCCGTAGCAGTCCTTGACCGATTCCACGATCACCCGCATCGCGGTGAGGTCGTAGATCTCGTTGAACTCCCGGCCCTTCTTGGTCATCTTCGAGTAGATCGAGTAGAAGTGCTTGGCGCGGCCCGCGATCTGGGCCGCGATGCCGAGCTGGGAAAGCTCCGCCGCGAGGTACTCCCCGGCCTCGTTCACGTAGTGCTCGCGGTCGTCGCGCTGCTGGGCCACGAGGCCCTTGATCTCCTGGTACTTGCGGGGGTGCAGCGTCGCGAACGCCAGGTCCTCGAGCTCCCACTTGATCGCGTGGATCCCCAAGCGGTGCGCGATCGGGGCGTAGATCTCCAGGGTCTCCTTCGCCTTCTCGATCTGCTTCTGCTTGGGCATCGCCTCGATCGTGCGCATGTTGTGCAGGCGATCGGCGAGCTTGATCAAGATCACCCGCACGTCGGTGGCCATCGCCACCATCATCTTGCGGTAGTTCTCCGCCTGCGCCTCATCGCGCGAATGGAACGTGATGCCGGTCAGCTTCGTGACCCCATCCACCACGTTCGCGATCTCCTCGCCAAAGCGCTCCCGCACCTGCACGATCGAGGCCGAGGTGTCCTCCACCGTGTCGTGCAGCAGCGCCGCACACAGCGTCTCGGTGTCCAGGCGCATCCCCGCGCAGATTCTCGCCACCCCCACCGGATGCACGATGAAGTCCTCCCCGGACTTGCGCCGCTGCTCGGCGTGGTGCTCGCAGGCGAAGATGAACGCCTCCTCCACCCGCCCCCGGTCGATCTGGATCGTGGAGTCCGCCGCGTGCTCGGAGACGATCGCAAACAGGTCCCCCAGCAGGCGGCGCTCGAGCTCCCCCAGCTGCTGGACGCTCTTTGCTCGCTCCCCCTCCAGCCGGCTATCCGGGTGACCGGCCGGCTCCTTCACCGTGCTCTTTGAATCCTGGGGCATCGCCATCGCTCAAGGGTAGGGCACCCACCCCGCCGGGCCAAGGGCTCCCGTACGCTCACGCGAACAGGACCAGCTCCCGCGCGAGCTCTCCCTGCCCCTCATCCGTCGGTGTCTCCGTAGCGGTTGCAGCGGCGGCCGGCTGGGCGTGGCGCAGCACCAGGCGCGGCTCGCTCACCCCTCTGTACTCGTTCACCTCCAGCGCGAACGTCGCATCCGCCGGCGCGCCGTCTCGGACCGGCAGGCTCGCGCCCCCGCCGAACGCCACCCCGCGCGCTCGCGCGCCATCCGCCAGCACCGTGAAGCGCACGTGCCTGCCTTCCCCCATCGGGCGTCGATCCGCGAACTGCGCGCCCCGCACCAGCAGCGACACCGCCGGGTTGCCCGCTCCAAACGGCGCCAGCGTCGTGAGCTCCTCCGCCAGCTCCATTCCCAGCTCTCCCCCCTGCACAATCGCGTCCACGCGCTCTGTCCCGCTCAGCGCCGCGCCGCTGAGCACCGCCTCGGCATGGGCTGCGAACGCCGCTCCAAAATCCTCCAATCGATCCTGCTCGATCTCCAGGCCCGCCGCCGCACGATGGCCGCCGTGGCGCACGAGGTGTCCCGCGCACGCGTTGAGCGCACCCAGCAGGTCGAAGCCCGGGATGCTGCGACCCGAGCCGCGGCCTCGGCCGCCCTCCAGCGCGATCAGCACGAACGGGCGGTGGTGGCGCTCCGCCAGGCGCGAGGCCACGATCCCGATCACCCCCCCATGCCACCCCTCCCCCGCGAGCACGTACGCCGCTCGCTCGCCCGCCGCCGCCACCTGGCGCTCCGCGTCGAAGAGGATGCGCGTCTCCGTGTCCCGGCGCTCGTGGTTTGCGCGGTCGAGCTCCTCCGCGACTCGCTGCGCGCGCTCCGGGTCCTCGGTGAGGATCAGCTCGAGGCCCGCGTCGGCCCGGTGCATCCGCCCCGCCGCGTTCAACCGCGGGGCCAGCGCGAAGCCCACCGTGCGCTCGTTCACCGGGCGCGTCGGGTCCAACGACGCCCGCGCAACCGTCAACAGCGCACGCAGGCCCGGCTTGGCCGTGCACGCCAGGGCGCGCAGACCGCGGCGCACCAGCGTGCGGTTCTCCCCCAGCAATGGAACCACATCCGCGATCGTCGCCAACGCCACCAGGTCGAGATCCTCGCGCGGGTGATAGCCGCTGCCGTCACCGCCCGCCGCCTCCCACACTCCGAGCGCCAGCTTGTACGCCACCGCCGTCGCGCACAGGTCCGGGCACGGGTACCCGCACACCCCTGGGTGAACGATCGGGGCACCCGGCAGAGCCCCATCGGCGCGGGGGGCGTGGTGGTCGGTGATCAGCACCTCCACTCCCAGCGCCTGCGCCAGGCGCACCTCCTCCACCGCGGTGATCCCGCAATCGGCGCTCACCAACAGGCGCGTGCCCCGCTCCGCCAGGCGCTCCACCGTCCTCGGGTTCACCCCGTAGCCGTCGCTCGCGCGGTCGGGCAGGTACCAGTCCACATCGCCTCCCAACGCCCGCAGCACGCGCACCAGCACCGCCGTCGAGCAGATCCCATCCACGTCGTAGTCCCCATGCACCGTGATCCGCGTATGTGCCCGCCCGTGCTCCACGAGCTTCGCGATCGCCTCCCCGATGCCCGCGAACGCCGTGTACGGGTGCTCCTCCTCAGCCGCCAGGAACGCCTGCGCGCGCGCGGGCTCCGCGAATCCGCGACGCACCAGGATCTGCGCCAGCGGTCCACTCACCCCGAGCGCCTGCTCCAGCGCGCGCTGTTGGGACTCCTGGCACGGCTCGATCTGCAGGTGGCGCGTCTGCTCCATCCCGAGCCACCCTACGGGGCGCCCTGGACGGATCGCCGGTCAGCGGCGCATCCAGGCGTGCGGGCCTGTTGAGATCGGCCCTCAGCTCGCCGCCGCGCGACTCTGTTCGCGGCGCATCCCCTCGAAGTACACCGCCGCAATTCCGATCAGCGCGCCCGGCACCGCGTACAGCACCACCGCGATGTCCGTCTCCTTTTTTCCCGGGATCCGCAGGCCGGACACTTTGATGCTGTAGATCGCCGTCGCGATCACGATCGCCCCCAGCAGCGCGCCCACGAACGCCCCCACGATCCCGCCCCAGAAGCGGTCCGGAAGGAAGATCGTGAAGTGCCAGATCGCGAGTCCCATCATCACCCAGCCGAGCATCGCCATCAGCGGGACCTCCGTAGTCCATTTGCGCCGAGCGCCGTGCGGGCGCGCGGCGGGTGACGCCTGCCACTCTCGACGCCGCTGGCCAGGGTGGGCATCAGCGGGACCTCCCGTGACGTTTGTTGCGCCGCCCACCCGCGCTGGGCTTGCGCTGTTTGGGCTGTTCCTTCATCACCAGGTCCTCCGGTGTCAGGTCCGCGGTGGGATCCTGCGCGGCGGGCGAGGGCTTGGGCCCCGATGGCGAGGGCTTCGCTCCCGGGGGCTGGGCGGGCGGCTTGGCGGGGATCGTCCCCACGCCGCCCGGGGGCGCAGCGGCACCGCCACCCGGCCCGCGATCGCCGCGTCCGTTGCCTTTGCCGATCCGCGCGCGCGAGCGCGCGCCGGGGCGGGGGGAGGGCGGCTGGCCGATCTTCGAGGGGTCGCGCTCGATGTCGAGGTCGCGCACCATCTCGTCGAACTCTTCCTTGGAGACCTGCTCCCCCGGCTCCTCCGGCGCCAGCAGGCTGCCCCGGCGGGTGCGCCGGTGCTGCTGCTTTTCGGGCTCCACGTCGATCGGGGCGCCGTCCGCGGTGGTCGCGTAGGGCGGCACCTGGCCGAAGTCGCGGACCAGCCGTGCGCGGCGGTTGCGGTAGGAGCCCTCGCGTTCCTTCCAGTGCGTCAGTACCGGGGAGGCGATGAAGATCGAGGAGTACGCCCCCGAGGCGATCCCCACCATCAGCGCGAACGCGAAATCCTTCAGCGTTTCCCCGCCCAGCAGCAGCAGCGCAAGCACCGGCAGCAGCGTGCAGAAGCTCGTCGCCAGCGAGCGCGTCAGCACCTCGGACATCGAGCGGTTCACGATCTGCGAGAACGCCGCGCGCGGCATCCGCGGCACGTTCTCGCGCACGCGGTCGAACACGATGATCGTGTCGTACATCGAGTACCCCAGGATCGTCAACAGCGCCGCCACCGTGGAGGTCGTCACTTCGCGGCCCGTCAGCGCGTACACGCCCGCCGTTATCAGGAGATCGTGCATCAACGCGATCAACACCGGGACCGCGTACTTCCACTCGAAGCGCAGCGCGATATACGCCGCGATCACCAGCAGCGAAGCGATGATCGCGATCACCGCGCTCTTGGCCACCGACTGCCCGAAGGTCGGCCCGATCGTGCTGTCCGAGGTGTCGCGCAGGGTGTACGCCTTGTTCAGCGATTCCTCGACCGAGACCACTTCGACCGGTTTGAGCTTCTTGACCGAGATCTGGTAGCCGCTGCCGCCCACGTCCTTGTCGCCGGTCAGCTTCTGGATCTGGGCGGCCCCGAGCCCGTGGCTGCTGAGCACCGTGCGGATCTGTTCCTCGGAGACGGGCTTGACGAACCCCGTCTGGATGCGGGTGCCCGACGTGAAGTCGATCCCGAAGTTCACCCCTTTGCCCCCGATCGCGAGCGCCCCGATCAGCAGGATCGTGCCCGACAGCGAGAAGAACCACTTCGAGGCCCCCATGAAGTCGAAGCGCAGCGCTGCCCGGCGGCGCGCGGCGCCGAGCATCGATGGGTGCCCCACCAAGCGCGAGCGGCCCATCGCGCCGAGGACCGCCTGCGTGGCGAGCACCGCTGTGAACAGCGAGAGCAGCGTGCCGATACCCAGCGTGAACGCGAACCCCTGGACTTCCGCGGTTGCCAGCGCGAACAGGATGAAGGCGGTCATGAACGTCACCACGTTCGCGTCCACGATCGCCGCGAAGCCGCGTTTGTAGCCCGCCGCGATCCCCGCCGGGATCGAGCGCCCCGCGCGGATCTCCTCCTTGACGCGCTCGAAGATCACGATGTTCGCGTCCGCCGCGATGCCGATCGTGAGGATCAGGCCTGCGATGCCGGGCAGCGTCAGCGTGATCGGGATCGCCTT
The DNA here is from genome assembly GCA_963747875.1 of uncultured Solirubrobacterales bacterium. Classification (GTDB taxonomy): domain Bacteria; phylum Actinomycetota; class Thermoleophilia; order Solirubrobacterales; family Solirubrobacteraceae; genus Palsa-744. Next base: position 558,779 of record CAVVGU010000001.1, on the reverse strand, counting down.
GATCAGCGCGAAGTAGTAGACGCTGTAGATCGCTAGACCCCCGATCGCGACCATTCCCAGCACGCGGTAGAAGGTCAGCAGGAACACGCACACCACCAGCAGCCCCAGCAGCATCGCGAGCAGCCCCTGGCTCAGCGCCCGTTTGCCGAGCGTCGCCGACACCTGGGACTGGGAGATCAGTTCGAGCTTGATCGGCAGCGCCCCCGACTGCAGCTCGTCCGCGAGGTTCTGCGCGGAGGTCAGCGTGAAGCCCCCCGTGATCTCCGAGCCGTTGCTCGAGTCGATCCCGTTGGGGTACACCGTGTAGTCGATCGAGGGCGCCGTGATCACCTGTTCGTCGAGCACGATCGCGAAGTGCTGCTGTGCCTCCGCCTTCGTGATCCCCGGCAGCTGCGCGTTCTGGCCGCGCTGGGCGATCCGCTTGGTGACTTCTTCGAAGACCTTGCGTCCTTTGGAGGAGAAGCCGAAGGTCACGTCCGGCAGGCCCGAGCCCCCGCCTTCGTTCTGATAGCTCTGCTGGGGGTTGTTGATGTCGTTGCCGTTCAGCACCGGGTCGTCGTTGAGGACGTAGAAGCTGTTCGGTTCGGCCTTCGTGACTTTGTTCTGGAATTCTTCGGGGCGCGCCTCCACCAGCACCGTGCCCGGGAGCACGTGGATCGCCTTCACCGTCGCGCCCTTCGGCGGTTTGTAGCCGTCGGCGTACAGCTCCGCCTCGGTGTCCGCCGGGCCGCAGACCGGCTTGCGGTCGGCGCACAGCATTGCTTTCGTCTTCGTATCCACCAGGTACCACGCGCCGTAGATGCAGCCCCCCTCCTGCGCCGGCGTGCACCCTGGCGCCAGCGTGGTGTCGTTCGGACGGAGGATCGCCGGGCGTTTGGCCGCGCGCAGGACCGCTTCGTACTCCGGCAGGCCCGAGGCCACAGAGGCCGGTTCGGCGCCCCCCGTCGCCGCGCGGTCGGTCGGCGCCGGGGTCCCTTCGGGCCCGATCACGTTGGGCTCCCAGTCGTAGAAGTTCAGCTGGGCGGTCTTGCCCACCTGCTCCTGGGCGCGTTTGGCGTTACTCACGGAGGGGAGCGAGACGTCGATTTCGCTGTTCCCCGTGCGCTGGATTTCGGGCTGCGCGACGCCCAGCTGATCGACGCGTTTGCGCATAATGTTGATCGCGCGTTCGAGCGATTCGTCGTCGACCTTCGCCTCCGGTGTGGGCGTGCCCTTGTAGATCAGCGACACCCCGCCCTTCAGATCGAGGCCCAGGCGGGTCGGCTTGGTCGCGATCACGACCGCTGAGACAACCAGCAGCGCCGCGACGAGCAGCAGGACAAATGTGTTGCGGCGGCGATCGCCCATCAGCCGAAGGCTGGCCACTCCGCCGTGCCGTGACGCCGGTGGGGAGGCTGCGCGGTTAGGGGCCAGGCCCGAGTGGAAGGCGGGGTATCCGAGGCTAGCGGCGGGGTGGTCATATCGGATCCAACTCTACTTGTCCGGGGTAAGCACGAGTAAAAGACCGCCCTCGTCGTCATAGGCGGGGAACATGTCCGCGCGGGCGTTCGCGGGCAGGTCGCGGTCGCCGTTGACGCGCACCGGCTTGCCCAGCGCGCGCACGCCCCACTCCAGCACCGTGCCCACTGGATCGTCGCCGTTGGCGAACTCCAAGCCGAGCGCCTGGGCCACGGGCTGGCCGATCACCGCTTCCTCCTCCAGGCCCGTGAGCGCGAAGGAGTTCTTGCCGCAGCCGATCACCCGCCCCTCGCGGTCGCACACGAAGAACGCGGCGTCCGGGGCCGGGTAATAGTCGTCGAGCAGTTCGAAGAGGAACGCGAACCCGCACTTCGCGCAGCCCTTCGGTTGGCGCGTGAAGCCGAGGTTACGGTCGATCTCGCTGGAGCGGTGGCCGCAGTTTGGGCAGATGAAAGGGTGGGACATGGGTCTTGTCCTCAAAGAGTAGGGAAGGCGTCGCGGGGAGGCCCCCGCCAGCCTCGGGGAGCCTAGAAGAGCGCGGGGTCGGAGCCCGACGTTTGACCTGTCGGGGGCTCGAGGCCGAGGTGGGCGAACGCCGCGGGCGTGGCGGCGCGGCCGCGGGGGGTGCGCTTGAGAAAGCCCTCGCGCAGCAGGTGGGGCTCGTAGACGTCCTCGATCGTGTCCTGCTCCTCGCCGACGGCGACGGCGAGCGTCGAGAGCCCGACGGGGCCCCCGGCGAAGCGCTCGCAGATCGCGCGCAGGATCTCCCGGTCGAGGCGGTCGAGGCCACGCTCGTCGACCTCCAGGAGCTCGAGCGCGGCGTGCGCGGCGGCGGCGCTGAGGACCCCCTCCATGCGCACCTCGGCGTAGTCGCGCACGCGCCGCAGCAGCCGGTTGGCTACGCGCGGGGTGCCGCGGCTGCGCGCGGCGATCGCGTCGGCACCGCCCTGCTCGAGCGGGATCTCGAGGATGCGGGCGGAGCGCTTCACGATCGTGACGAGCTCCGCGATCGCGTAGGGCTCGAGGCGCGCCTGGATCCCGAAGCGGTCGCGCAGCGGGGTGGTGAGCAGACCCGTGCGGGTGGTGGCCCCCACCAATGTGAACGGCGGCAGCTCGAGCGTCACCACGCGTGCGCCCGCCCCCTGCCCGACGGTGATCGGCAGACGGCGGTCCTCCATCGCGGGGTAGAAGGTCTCCTCCAGGGTGCGCGGCAGACGGTGGATCTCATCGACGAAGAAGACACTGCCGGGCTCCAGGGCGGTCAGGAACGCCGCGATGTCTCCCTTTCGCTCCAGGGCGGGCCCGGCGGTCTGCACGAAGGGCACGTCGAGCTCGCTGGCGACGATCTGCGCGAGCGAGGTCTTGCCGAGGCCCGGGGGGCCGGCGAGCAGCAGGTGATCGAGCGCCTCCCCGCGCGCCACGGCGGCCTCGATCGCGACCGCGAGCTGCTCGCACAGCGCGCGCTGGCCGACGAACTCCTCCAGACGACGCGGGCGCAGCGAGCGCTCGAGCTCCTCCTCGAGCTCGTCGTGGGCGTCCAGGTCTGGGGTCTGGATGCGGGTCATCGCCTCACCCCGCACGCGCCGTGCGCAAGGCCTGCGCGATCAGCTCCTCGGCGCTCTCGCCCTCGGCCTCGCGCAGGAGCTCCTCCGCCTCCCCGTGGGTATAGCCGAGCTCCAGCAGGCCCTCGCGGGCGAGCATCCGAGGGCTCTCGATGCGCCGCGCCCTGATCCCCGCCCCCCGGCCCCGAGCGGCACCGCCCGCCCCCCGCACCTGGGCTACTGGGGCCGGCGCCGATGTCGATGTCGGCCACAGGGGCGACCTTCTCGCGCAGCTCCACGATGATGCGCTCCGCGGTGCGCTTGCCGATCCCGGGCACCGCCTGCAGGCGCGCGGAGTCCCCGGCGGCGAGCGCAGCGATCAGCTCGCGTGGAGGGCCGCCGGAGAGCACCGCAAGCGCGACCTTGGGCCCGACGGCCTGGACGGAGAGCAGCATCAGGAAGAGGTCGCGCTCCTGCTCTGAGTGAAATCCGTACAGCGAGAGCGCGTCGTCGCGCACGATCAGGTGGGTATGCAGCGTGGTCTCGCTCCCCACCGCGGGGATGTGGCGCAGGGTCTCCGCGGAGACGGCGGCGCGGTGGCCGACCCCTGCGCAGAGGATCACGACATGATCCGAGCGGCGCACCGCGACCTCCCCGCGCAGCAGCGCGATCATCGCCGGTCCCCCCACCCGGGGCGCCAGCACCAGTGCGAGCGAGCGCGCGGGCGAGGAGTCCCCGAGTGAGGAGCCCCCGAGCGCACTGCGGTGCGGTCAACGATGCGATCACAAGGCACCTACCGCCGTGGCGACGGCGCCCGCCATGGGGGCGGCGTTGAGATGGCAGAGGGCGACGGCGAGCGCGTCGGAGGCGTGGTCGGGCGTGGGCAGCTCGGGGAGGCTGAGAAGTGTCTGCACCATCCGCGCCACCTGGTCCTTGGCGGCCCGGCCGTTGCCGCAGACGGAGGACTTCACGCGCTGGGGGGTGTAGGAGAAACAAGGCAACCCGCGCTCCCCCGCAGCCAGCATTGTGACCCCCCGCGCGTGCCCGACGGCGAAGGCGGTCTGCACGTTCTGCCCGAAATACAGCTGCTCGAGAGCCATCGCGGTGCAGCCGTGCTCATCGATCAGCTCGAGCACCCGCCCATACATGGTCGCCAGCCGCCGCTCGATCGGCAGCCCCGCGGGAGTGTCGATAACCCCCCCATCGAGCGCAGCAAGCCGACGTCCCCGACGCGCCACCACGCCATAGCCGGCGTTCGCAAGGCCGGGGTCGATGCCAAGGACGATCACGATCAAGGATTCTCCGCGGACCGCCGGACGCCTCTAAGCAACAGTGCCCAGACAACCTTCCGCCACGCAAACTCGACCTGGCAGGTAGCCGCCAACAACCGCGGCCGGCAAGCCCACACAAGCCGCGACCATCGCCAACGCCCGGGGGCGCAGCTCAAATCGCGGACCGCCGGACGCCTCCTCAAACCTGCCAAGGCGCCTTGCCGGAGGCCCAGAGATCGTTGAGGGCGACGGCGTCCTTGTAGGTGTCCATGCACTCCCAGAAACCCTCGTGGCGGTAGGCGCGCAGCTGATCGTCGGCGGCGAGCCGTTGCAGGGGCTCGCGCTCGAGCACGGAGTCGTGGCGCAGATAGTCGAAGGCCCCGGTGCGAAAACAGAGGAAGCCGCCATTGATCCAGTGCTCGGAGCGGGGCTTCTCGCGAAAGCCGAGCACGCGGCCATCCTCCCCGTCGAGCTCGGTGATCCCGAACTGCAACTCGGGGCGCACGACGGTCATCGTGGCGAGCGCGCGGTGGCGGTCGTGGAAAGCGAGCAGCTGCACGAGGTCGACATCGGCGAGCCCGTCGGCGTAGGTGGCGCAGAAGGAACCCGAGTGCGGGGGATCATCGCGAAGGGAGCTCTCGTGGGGGTGGCTGTCTTGCGCGAGCAACCGTGAGAGGTGTGGCTCCAGCAGCTTGATGCGCCCCCCGGTGGGGGTGTCGAGGCCGGTGTCCACGCACTCCACGAGGACTCTCTCGGGCCAGCTCTGCGCGGCGACGAAGCGCTCGATCAGCTCCCCCTTGTAGCCGGTGGCGAGCAGGAAGCGGTGAAACCCCTGGGCGACATACAGCGCGATGACGTGCCAGAGGATGGGCAGCCCGCCGATCTCCACGAGCGGCTTGGGGATCTCCTGGGTGTGCTCCTGTAGCCGGGTTCCGCGCCCGCCGCAGAGGATCACGACGGGAGGGTGCCGCGGAGAGCTCACCCGCACGCCGGGGTGCCGGCCCGGCCGGGGATGCTCACGCGGAGGCGCCTAGCGCTCACGCTCACCGGCTTGCGGCTCACCGGGCCCGGGGGCCATCGGGGGCCGGCTATCCCATCGCCCGCTCGAGCACGTCGGCGGGGGCGTCGAAGTTGGCGTGGACGGCGCTGACGTCGTCGTTCTCTTCGAGGGAGTCGATGAGCTTCATGAGCTTGATGATCTGGCCCTCGTGTTGGACGGGGACGAGGCTGGAGGGGCGGTAGGTGAGCTCGGCGCCATCGAGCTCGACGCCGGCCTCCTCGAGCGCGCGGCGCACGGCGGTGAAGTCGCCGAGGGCGGTGATGACCTCGAAGACATCCTCGTCGGCGGTGATGTCCTCGGCCCCGGCCTCGACGGCGACGAGCAGGTCGTCCTCGGTGTAGCGCGCGGCGTCGATGACGATCACGCCCTTCTTCTCGAACAGGTAGGCGACGGAGCCGGGCTCGCCGAGGGAGCCGCCGTATTTGGTGAAGAGGTTGCGCACGTCGGGCCCGGTGCGGTTGCGGTTGTCGGTGACGGTCTCCACGAGCAGCGCGACCCCGCCGGGCCCGTAGCCCTCGTAGATGACGGTCTCCAGCGCGTCGGCGTCGCCGCCCTCGCCGGTGCCCTTGGCGATCGCGCGCTCGATGTTGTCCTTGGGCATCGAGGCGGCTTTGGCCTTGCGGATCGCGTTCTCCAGGGCGGCGTTCGCGTCGGGGTCCCCCCCGCCCTCGCGCGCGGCCACGGTCACCGCGCGGGCGAGCTTCGTGAACGCGGCCCCGCGGCGGGAGTCGACGATCGCCTTCTTGTGCTTGATGCTCGACCACTTGGAGTGTCCCGACATGTCCCCCAGAGGATACTTGGGGCCTCAGCCACACGCCCTTCGCGCGCAGGTCTGATGCGCGGGCGGGCCGGAGTGTCGTTTTTTTGGATGAGACCCCTCCGGGGTCTGGCGGCGTTCGCAGCCGATACCCGCGGTGGGGCCCTGACGCCATAGGATGCTGGGCGATGCCGACTGCGACTCCCTCCGCGGAGATCTTCAAGGCGTACGACATTCGCGGCCTCTACGGGGAGCAGATCGACGGCGACGTGGCGGAGCTGATCGGGCGCGCGTTTGCGCGGGTGCTCTGCGCTCTGGCGGGCAAGCCGGTCGCGGATCTGCGGGTGGGTCTCGGGCGCGACATGCGCCTGACGGCGCCGGAGCTCGCGGGGCGCTACCGGGAGGGCCTGGTCGCGGAGGGCGTGCACGTGCTGGACGTGGGCCAGGTGGGGACGGAGATGCTCTACTTCCTGGTGGGCTCGCGGGGCCTCGACGGGGGGTTGATGTGCACGGCCTCGCACAACCCGAAGGCGTACACCGGCGCGAAGCTCGTGCGCGAGGGGGCGCTGGCGCTCTCGGGGGACAGCGGCATCCAGGACATCCGCCGGCTGATCGAGGCGGGACTTGACGCTCCGGGCGGCGCTCCGGGGACGGTCGAGGACGTCGAGATCGCCGCGGAGTTCCGGGAGGCCGCGCTGGCCTTCATCGACCCCGCGGCGATTCGGCCGCTGAAGGTGGTGGTGGACGGGGGCAACGGGATGGCGGGGCCGATGGTGGGGCCGCTGCTGGAGGGTCTGGGGCTGGATCTGATCGAGACCTATTGGACGCCGGACGGCAACTTCCCCGACCACGAGCCCAACCCGCTGTTGCCGGAGAACCGGCAGTTCATCATCGACAAGGTGCGGGAGACTGGCGCGGACCTGGGGATCGCGTGGGACGGGGATGCGGACCGCTGCTTCTTCATCGACGACACGGGCAGCTTCGTGGACGGGGACTTCCTCACGGCGCTGCTGGCGGAGTCGCTGCTGCGCAAGCGCTCGGACCCCGGCAGCCCGGAGGCGATCCTCTACGACGTGCGCGCCTCGCGGGCGGTACCGGACACGGTCACGCGGGCGGGCGGGGTCCCCTACGTCAACCGGGTCGGCCACGCGTACTTCAAGACGCGGATGCGCGCGGAGGGCTCGCTGTTCGGGGGGGAGGTCTCGGGGCACTACTACTTCCGCGACTTCTACTGCGCGGACTCGGGCACGCTGCCGGCGCTCTTGATCCTGGAGCACCTCTCGAACACGGGCAAGCGGATGTCGCAGCTGCTCACGCCCTACCGGGAGCGGTACTTCATCTCGGGGGAGATCAACTCGGAGGTGGCCGACCAGGACGCGAAGATGCGGGAGCTCGCGACACGCTACGCCGACGCGCGCCAGGGGCACCTGGACGGCATCTCGATCGACTACGAGGACTGGCACTTCAACGTGCGCCCCTCCAACACCGAGCCGCTGTTGCGCCTCTGCCTGGAGTCGCTGCGCTCCCATGAGGACATGGAGCGCCGCCGCGACGAGGTGCTCGCGCTGATCCGCTCATGAGCTCACCCGCAGAGGGGATCCACTGCCTGGCGATCCCGACGCCGTTCGCGGTGGGGCGGGTGAACGCCTACCTGATCGAGGACGAGCCGCTCACGCTGGTGGATTCGGGCCCCAACTCCGCGAAGGCGCTGGACGAGCTCGAACAGGCGCTCGCGGCGCACGGTCACAGGATCGAGGACCTGGAACTGCTGGTGATCACCCATCAGCACATCGACCACATCGGCCTCGCGGCGATCCTCGCGCGGCGCTCGGGGGCGCAGGTCGCGGCGCTCGAGGGGCTCGATCGCCGGTTGCGGGACTTCCGCTCGGAGGCGGAGCTGGACGACCGCTTCGCCGCGCGCATCATGCTGCGCCACGGGGTGCCAACCGATGTGGTGACGGCACTGCGCGCCGTCTCGGCGAGCTTTCGCGCGTGGGGCTGCACCGTGGAGGTCGATCGTCCGCTCGCCGAGGGCGAGGAGCTGAAGCTGCGCGACCGTACCCTGCGGGTCCTGCGCCGTCCCGGCCATAGTCCCTCGGATACGGTCTTCTGGGACGAGCGCCGCGCGCTGTTGATCGCGGGCGATCACCTGCTCGCGCACATCTCCTCCAACCCGCTCCTGGCCCGGCCCCTGGAGGTGGAGGGCGACTATGACGGGCCACGGCCCCAGGCGCTCGTCACCTACCTGGCCTCGCTGAGGCAGACCCGCGCGATGGAGCTCGAGCTCGTACTCGGCGGCCATGGGGACCCGATCGTGGACCACGTCGCGCTGATCGACGAGCGCCTGCACCTGCACGAGCGCCGCGCCGAGCGGATCCACCGCTTGATCGTCGAGCGGCCCCGCTCCGCATACGAGCTGGCGTGTGAGATGTGGGGCAACGTGGCGGTCACCCAGGCCTACCTCACGATCTCCGAGGTCCTCGGCCACATCGACCTGCTGCTCGCGGAGGGGCGCGTGGCGGAAGTGGAGCAGGACGGGATCGTGCGCTTCCACGCGGCGTAGGGCTACCCGCGCTGTGCCCGCGCCGCATGGGCGCTCACCGCATGGCCGCGGCGCTCGAGCTCCTGCACGAGCGCAGCGGCGATCCCGGTGCGTTCGTCTGGGGATACGGCGATGCGCATCGACACATCCTCGCAAACGAGCGGGTGCCGAGCAGGTGCCACTTTGGGGAAATCTCGTGGTGCGCTAAAGTCTATGACAGTTCGCTGATCCGATGTACACGCTTGCTTGACGATCGGCGCACCATGTGTAGCTGTGAGGGAGGTCGTGGTTGCATCCGATGGGGTCGTATTCAATGGGGATGCACCTCTCGGGGGTGCACTCGCCGGAGTCCTACGCGCAGCGAGTCAAGCCTGCAAGAGGTGGGTGAGCGCTGTGGACAGCGCCACCGCGAACCCGCACCTGAACGTCTTCGACCCCTACCGCGACCTCGGGCGCACGCACGAGGACCAGCTCACGCGCGCGGCGATGATCGTTCTGCGCCTGGTCCCGCTGGCCCGCGAGACCCTCCTGCGCTCGATCGGGGAGCGCTCCCAGAGCGAGCTGCCGGACTGCACGGTGGACATGCAGGCCACGCACATCGTGGACGCTTCCGAGGAGAGCGCTGCGCGCGGTGAGGTTCGCCGGGGGCGCCTGGTGTCGGTTTTCCTGACGCCCGACGCCGAACCGGAGGAGCCCGACGGAGAGGTCCGCGACACCAGCCGTGGTCAGCGCTTCGACGGGGTGCTGCGCTTCGACCCCGAGCTCGTGGTGCTGCTCGAGAGCAAGGTCTGCACGAGCTGGGCGAAACGCAACGGCCACCGCGTGGGCGAGCTCAACCTCGGCCCCGCGCGCTTTGCGGAGCGGCGCACGTGCGTGCTGCGCTGGCACGACCTGCTCGAGTCGTGGTGGCGACTGGTGGAGCTCGGGGTGCTGAGCCCCGCCGAGCGCGCACTGGTGCAGGACATGCTCGCCTACGCCCACCAGGATTTCGGGCACCTGCTCCCGTTCGGCTCGCTGCGCCGGGTGGGCGTGGACCCGGTGCGGCGCAAGTGGCGGCTGCGCTCGCTGTTGCGCGAAGCCACGGGTCTGCAGCCCGAGCGCATCGGCCTGGCCCACGTGCGCCTCGACACGGCCATCGGCGCGATCTCTCTGCAGCGTGCCGCGCTCGACTTCGATGGCCACCGGCTGCTCTTGCACACGTGGCCGGGCGAGCTCAAGCGCCAGGCCGAGCATCTCTATGGGGCGGGCCACGCCGAGCGCCTCTCGGAGCTCCCCGACGGTAGCGGCGCGTGGCGGGTGGAGCCCCAACCCCAGCTCGGGTTCCGTAACGCCCCGGCGCGTACGCGCGTCTACCTCACCTGCCGGCTCGACGCCCCGACCTATGTGCGGCGCTGGCAGGGGGCCGACTGGCAGCAGGTGGGGGCCCACAACCCCGACACGATCCTCCCCGAGCTGTGGCCCTGGCTGCTGCGCCGCCGCTACGCCTCGGCGCGCGACAAAGCGCGCTTGGAGACCTTCATGCGCACACTGGGACGCCGCAGCGCCCACCTGCGACCCAGCATCCATGTCAGCCGCTCGTGGCCCTTCGACGAGGCGACTCAGCTCGACGACGAAGGTCGCCTGGCGGGCGAGATCCACGAGGCGATCAACCGCGTGCTCGCGGTCCTCGAAGAGCCCCTGATCCCGGCGCCCGCCGCGACCGCGCCGGTGGCGCAGGCACGGGGCGCGCGCGGCGCGATGGACCTGGACGTCGGCGACCGTGGGGACCTCGCCGGCCGTGGGGACCTCGCTGTCCGTGGGGACCTCGCCGGCCGTGGGGACCTCGCTGTCCGCGGAGACCTCGCTGTCCGCGGGGAGCTCGCCACCCGTGGGCATCCCCCCGAGCCGGAGCTCGTCCGCTCCCCGCTCACGCATCCCTCCGGCGGCGCGCCACGGCGTCGAGCAGCAGCCGGTGCAGCCGGTCATCCGCGGTGAGCTCGGGGTGGAAGGCCACCGCCACCACGTCCCCCTCGCGGGCGGCCACCGCGTGGCCATCGAGCACCCCGAGGATCTCCACCCCGGGTCCGTACTCGGCGATCCACGGGGCGCGGATGAACACCCCACGTAATGGGCGCGCCCGGTCCGATATCCCGTGCAGCTCGACGTCGGCCTCGAAGCTCTTGATCTGACGGCCGAACGCGTTGCGCTCGGCGCGGATGTCCATCACTGCGAGGTGCTCGCGGTCGAGCATGATCAGCCCCGCGCACGAGCCCAGCACCGGAACCCCACCAACCCTCCCGCGGCGCCCGCGGCCGTCTACGGGCGCGCCGGCGATCAACTCCCGCAGCGGCTCCCCCAGGCCCTCGCGCGCGATCCCCAGGGTCATCGTGGTGGACTCTCCCCCCGGGATCACCAGACCCTCGATGCCCTGCAGGTCGGCGGGTGTGCGCACCTCCCGCACGCGCGGGGGCGGGCCCCAATCCCCGCAACATCCGCGCGTGCGCCTCGTAGCCGCCCTGTATGGCCAGCACACCGATGACCGGCGTTGTTTCTGTCACGCCCAGTTGGAAACGGCGCCGTAGGACGGTCGAGGGTCGCTGGCCATCGGCCGTCCTCTACCAGCCGCGGGAGGCCAACAACTGCTCACCCTCCAGCTTGGAGCTCTCGAGGCTCACCATCGCGGTGCCGAGGCCCCGCGAGGCCTGGGCCACGCGCTCGGGGTCCTGCCAGTGGGTGGTGGCCTCGACGATCGCCCGCGCTCGCGTGGGGGGGTCCTCGGACTTGAAGATCCCCGAGCCCACGAACACGCCCTCGGCGCCCAGCGCCATCATCAACGCGGCGTCCGCTGGGGTGGCGATCCCGCCTGCGCAGAACAGCACTACCGGCAGGCGGCCCTCCGCGGCCACCCGGCGCACGAGATCCAGCGGTGCCCCGTGCTGCTTGGCGGCGCTCGCGAACTCGCTCTCCTGCAGCGATCCGAGGCGGCGGATATCCCCGGTGATCATGCGCATGTGGCGCACCGCCTCGACGATGTCCCCGGTGCCGGCCTCGCCCTTGGAGCGGATCATCGCGGCCCCCTCCCCGATCCGGCGCAGGGCCTCGCCGAGATTGGTGGCCCCACACACGAACGGCACCTTGAAGGCCCACTTGTCGATGTGGTTGGCCTCATCCGCGGGGGTGAGCACCTCCGACTCGTCGACATAATCCACATCCAGCGCCTGGAGCACCTGGGCCTCCACGAAGTGGCCGATTCGCGCCTTCGCCATCACGGGGATGCTCACCGCCTCCTGGATCCCCGCGATCATCTCGGGGTCGGACATTCGTGCCACCCCCCCGTCGCGGCGGATGTCCGCGGGCACGCGCTCCAGCGCCATCACCGCCGCCGCCCCGGCGTCCTCGGCGACCTTCGCCTGCTCGGGTGTGACCACGTCCATGATTACCCCACCCTTCAGCATCTCCGCCAGGCCCGCCTTGACCGTGAATGTCGCCTCGTCGCGCATGCGTGAAGTCTAGCCTGCCGCCGCAGGCGTTACTTCAACCGGAAGGCCTTGATGCGGTCTTCATACTGCGCGCTGTCGCGCGAGTAGACCCCGTAGGCCAATGCTTGGATGAGGCTCAACAGCGCCGTGTGCGAGCGCACGTAGGCGGGGCTGTTGGAGGAGTAGTAGAGCTTGATCTGGGCGAGCTTCGCCACCTCTGAGAGGGTCGCGTCGGTGACCGCCGCGGTGCGCGCCTTGCGGTGGCGCGCGAGCTTCATCGCGCGCACCACCAGTGGGTGCGGGCGGCCCGCGGAGAGCCCAATCACGAGCGTCCCCTCCTCGATCCTCCCCAGCCGGCTCAGCGCCTCCTGGGAGGGGCTCGCCACGACGTCCACTCGCAGGTCCAGCAGCATCAGCAGGTGGCGCAGGTAGCTCGCGAAGAAGGCCATCTGATCGGTGCCCGCCACCAGCACCTTCTCAGCGCTCACAATCGCGTCGATCAGCTCGTCCACCGCGGTCCTCGAGACCTTCCGCGCGGTCTCCTCCACGTTCAGGTGATCCGCCGCCAGCGCCGCCTCGAACTCGTTCTGGTCCAGCGAGAACAGCGGCGTCGAGCCGCCCCCGTTGGTTGCGACCGGAGCGGCGTGCACGCGGCGGTACTCCTCCCGCGCCGCCGCCTGCAGCTCCGGGAAGCCCTCGAACCCGAGCGCCTGTGAGAAGCGCACCACGGTCGAGCTGGATGTGTTGGCGCGGCGCGCCAGCTCCTCCGCCGTCTGGAAGGCCGCCTCGTCGAGGTGGTCCACGATGTACTGCGCCACATCCTTCTGCGAGCGCGAGCACTGCTCGAAGCGCGTCTGGATGTACTTAGAGAGGCTCTGGTGCTCCCCGCCGATCGGGGATTGCCCGGTGCCGTTGATCGGTGCCTCGGCCACCGGGGCTGATGCTGTTCTCTTCATCGGCCCCGTTGTTCGACGTCCCCCGCTCGGACTCCTCCCGGGCGTCCCCTAGATCATCCCGACGGCGCCGTCGGCGGATCCTGCCGCAGCGAGCTTCCGGGCGTCGCCTAGATCATCCCGACGGCGCCGTCGGCGGATCCTGCCGCAGCGAGCTTCCGGGCGTCCTCTAGATCATCCCCGTAACTGCTCGGCGAGCGCCACGAAGTACTCGAGCGCCTGCGGGTTCGCCAGCGAGTCCACGCTCGCAGCCTGCCCCGGGGGCATCCCCATCAGGATCCGCTTCACCGGGACCTCGAGGATCTTGCCCGAGAGGGTACGCGGCACCTCTTCGATCTGCACCACCGTGTTGGGGACATGTCGCGGGGAGCAGTCCTCGCGGATCCGCCGCTTGATCGCACCCCCCAGCTCCTCGTCGAGCTCCACCCCCGCAGCGAGCACCACGAACAGCCACATCTCGAGCTCCGCTTGGGGGGCGTCGATTTTCCGTCCACCCGGGATATCCACCACCAGTGCATCGAGCACACCCTCCACCGCGCACGCCGCCCGGTAGATCTCGCTCGTGCCCATCCTCACCCCTTGGCGGTTGATCGTCGCATCGGAGCGTCCGTAGATCACCGCCCCGCCCCGCGCGGTGATCTTGATCCAGTCCCCATGACGCCAAATCCCGGGGAACATCGAGAAGTAGCTCTCGCGGTAACGCGTCCCATCGGGGTCCCCCCAGAAGAACAGCGGCATCGAGGGCAGCGGCTCTCGCAGCACGAGCTCCCCCACCTCGTCGATCAAGCTCTGCCCCTGCTCGTCCCACGCCTCCACCGCGCACCCCAGTACCCGGCACTGCAGCTCTCCCTCATAGACCGGCAGCAGGGGGCAGCCCCCTACGAACGCCGTGCACACATCGGTGCCCCCGCTCGTGGAGAACAGCCACACATCGGGCTTCACCTCGCGGTACACCCACGCGAAGCTCTCCGGCGCGAGCGGGGATCCGGTCGAGCCGATGCTCCGCAGCGCGCTCAAGTCGTAGTCGCGTCCCGGCTTCACCCCCGCCTGCTCGCTCGCGCTCAGCAGGCCCGCGCTCACGCCCATGCACGTCATCCTCGCGCGCTCCGCCAGCGCCCACATCGCGCCCATGTCCGGGTATCCCGGGCTGCCGTCGTAGAGCACGATCGCCGCCTCAGTGAACAGACACCCGATCAGGAAGTTCCACATCATCCAGCCCGTCGTGGTGAACCAGAACATGCGGTCCCCCCGCTGCAGGTCCAGGTGCAGGTAGCTCTTCTTGAGCTGCTCCAACAGGATGCCCCCGTGGCCGTGCACGATCGCCTTCGGCAGACCCGTCGTGCCGGAGGAGTAGAGCACCCACAGGGGGTGATCGAACGGCACCTGCTCGAAAGCCAGCTCTGATCCCGCCCCGCGCTCGCACAGCTCGCTCCACGTCAGGCCCCCCGGCCAGTCCGCGGGAACCTCGTGCTCGCCCGCGTCGTGTTCGCCCGCGAACAGATAGGGCATCAGCACCGCGTGGCGCACCGTGGGCAGCTCCGCGAGGATCTCCCCCACCACCGCCCGGCGGTCGAAGTCCTTGCCCCCGTGGCGATACCCGTCCACCGCGAGCAGCACCGTGGGCTCGATCTGAGCGAAGCGGTCGATCACGCTGCGCGCCCCGAACTCCGGTGCCGCACTCGAGAAGATCGCCCCCACGCTCGCGCTCGCCAGAAACACGATCAGGGTCTCCGGGATATTCGGCATGTACGCCACCACTCGATCCCCCCGGCTCACCCCCAGCGTGCGCAGTCCGCCCGCCACCGCGGCCACCTGCGCTGAGAGCTCACCCCAACTCAGCTCCGCCAGCGGACGCAGCTCGGAGGCGTGCAGCACCGCGATCGCGTTCGGGTCGCGCTGGCCGTGCAGCACCGCGGTCGCCGCGGGGTCACGCGCACTCTCCCCGCGCCGGATGGCGCTCGACCCGGTGTCCGCGCCCGCCCGCCCCAGAGCGGTCGCCCCCCGGCCGGCGAGCATGTTCTCGGCGTAGTTGAGCTCCGCGCCCGGAAACCACCGCGCACCGGGCATCGCGTGGCTCTCCAGGACGCGCTCATAGGGGCGTGAGGCCCGCACTTCGCAGAACTCCCAGATCGCACCCCAGAAGGACTCGAGCTCCTCCACCGACCACCGGCGCAGCTCCTCGTAGTCCGCAAATCCGCCCTCGCCGCCGGCCCCTGCCCACGCGTCCGTGACCCAGCGCATGAAGCGGGTCATGGTCGCCCGCTCCCGCGAGCGCGGCGTGGGCTCCCACAGCGGTGCACGCATGTCAGCTCCGCTCATCGCACCTCCCCTCCCCACTGGTGTGTGTCCATGTACGTGTGTGTATGTGCCGCGACCCTCACCCAGCCAGCCCGCGACCATTTCACCCCACTCTTCGAAGCCCTCCCACCCATTCGGATATGATGAAAATATCAGTATGCCAACGGACGGGGATTCTCGCAGCCATCCCGGTCGATCCCCCGATACGCTCCGCCTGTGGATGTCTCCGCCCTGCGCGAGCAGTTTCCAGTCCTCGACGAGCTCGTCTACCTCAACGCCGGCACCGACGGACCCCTGCCCGCCGCCGCCGCGGAGGCTGCCGCACGGCTGCTTCGCGAGGAGGCCCGCGTGGGCCGCGCCCACCAGCACTTCGAACGCCGCGCCGAGCTGAACAGCTCACTGCGCGCCGCCTACGCTTCGATCCTCGGGTGCCCCACCGAGGATCTCGCGCTCACCACCTGCACCTCCGAAGGGCTCGCGTTGGTGCTCGGTGGCCTCGACCTCGCTGCGGGAGACGAGATCCTCACCAGCGACGAGGAGCACCCCGGCCTACTCGGCTCCCTCGCCGGCGTGCGCGAGGTGCGTGGAGTCGATATCCGCGTCGTGCCCTGGACCGAGGTGCCCGCCGCCATCGGCCCCCGCACCCGGCTCGTGGCCTGCTCCCACGTGAGCTGGATGACCGGACGCGTGATCTCCCCCGAGCTCGCTCACGCGGACGTGCCAGTGCTGCTCGACGGGGCCCAGGGCGTCGGTGCGATCCCCACCGATGTGCGCGCCCTGCGCTGTGCCGCCTACGCCGGACCCGGCCAGAAGTGGCTCTGCGGACCCGATGGGACCGGCATGCTCTACATCAGCCCCGAGCTCCGCGAGCGCGTCGCGGTGAGCCGCCGCGGCTACCCCAACCTCGAGGATCCCGGGGCCGGTCTGCAAGCCCGCTTGCACGACGACGCCCGCCGCCTGGACGCGCTCTCGCTCAATGCCGAGACCGTCGCCGGCGCGCTCGCCGCCCACGAAGTGCTCGAGCGCTGCGGTGAGGGCGGATGGGATCACATCCACCAGCGCGCCCGCCTGCTCGCCGCGCGCTTTGCCGAGCAACTCGCCGCGCACGGGCGGGAGGTCGTAGGCAGACAGGAGGTACCTGGCGCGGGAGGCCAGGGCGCGGGCGCGGGAGATCAGGGCATGGGAGGCCAGGGCGCGGACGGGGGAGCTGGGGGCACACGAGGTGAGGGCGAGCGGGGAGTCACGAGGGGGGCCGCGCACGGCACCCTCGTCACCTTCTCGAGCCCCGACCCCCCCGCCGAGCGCGAGCGCCTCGCCGCGCGCGGGATCGTCCTGCGCGACATCCCCGAGCGCCCCTGGCTGCGCGCCTCAGTCGGGGCCTGGAACGACGAGGGAGACCTCGCCCGGCTGCTCGAGGCGCTCGAGGAATGAGCCTCCAATCGGGGAGCCTCTTCATGCACTCTTAGGTCTTAATGCTCTCTTAGCACCGTTTTCGCTTTGCTTTCACCGATCTGCGACGCCCCGCGACGCCCCCGCCCATGAGCGCCTCCCCTCCCAAGACCCCGATCTCCCAAGGCTCCACCGCGGAGGCCCCCGCCGCTGCCACTCCCGCAGCTCAGCTCCCCGGCGGGGCCACCTCGCCGGCGTCCGTCTCCACCCCCCCGCGCCCACGACGAGCCCCCGCGCTGCCCCCCTGGCACTCGCTGGTCGGCTGGCTGGCGCTGGTGCCCGTGCTCGTGCTCTCCGCCGTGCTCAACACCGAGAAGCTCTCCCAGAACGGCTACGCCAACGTCTTCTACGCCGCCGGTGTCAAGTCGATGCTCGGCTCCCTGCACAACTTCCTCTTCAACTCCTTCGACCCCGGCGGGCTGGTCACCGTCGACAAGCCCCCCCTCGCTCTGTGGGTGCAGGTGGTGAGCGCCAAGATCTTCGGCTTCTCCCCCCTCAGCCTGCTGCTCCCCGAGGCGCTCATCGGGGTCCTCGGGGTGGCCCTGCTGTACGCGATCATGCGCCGGCCCTTCGGGCAGCTCGCCGCGCTCGCGGGGGCGCTCGCGCTGGCGGTCTTCCCCTCCTACGTCGCGGTCTCCCGCGACAACGGCGTGGATCCCTTCCTGGTCCTGCTCCTGATCCTCGCCTGCGGCGCCGCCCTGCGTGCCATCCGCACAGGCGGCTGGCCCTCACTGCTCGCATCCGCTGCGCTCGTGGGACTCGCGTTCAACACCAAGACGCTCGCCGCCTACCTCGTGGTCCCCGGGATCGCCCTCGGCTACCTGGCGTGCGCCCCTGGTGGGATCCCCCGCCGGCTGCTCAGGCTGCTCGCCGCGGGGGTCGTGCTCGGGGCGTTCTCCTTCTCGTGGACCGCCCTAGTGGAACTCACCCCCGCCTCCCAGCGTCCCTATGTAGGGGGCTCCATCGACAACACCGAGCTCAACCTCACCTTTGGCTACAACGGCTTCGGCCGCGTCGAAGGGCAGATCGGGGGGCCCGGGCAGATCTACGTGCACCTCGGCGCGGTCGCTCCGTTTCCGCATGACACCCACACCCTCCTGAGTGCCAAACGCACCGCCGCCCCCAAGCACGTCCCCAACCCGATCCTCCCCGACGGCCACTACTCGAACCCCACCCCCTTCGGTGTCCCCCCCGGGCCCCTGCGCCTGTTCGAGGCCGGCCTCGGCGACCAGGGAGGGTGGATGCTCCCGTTCGCGCTGCTCGGGATGCTCGCCCTCGCGCTCGCCATCCTCATCGCGCCGCGGGTGCTCGCTGCGAGCGACGCTGCTGAGACCTCGAAGGACGTCGCCGTGGAGGCCCCCTCGCGGTTCGAGCGCATCCGTCGCGACCCCCGCACCGCGGGGCTGCTCGTGCTCGGCGGGTGGTTCCTCGCCGAGGCGTTCATCCTCAGCTCCTCCAAGGGGATCGTGCACCCCTACTACATCTCCGCCCTCGGACCCGGGACCGCCGCGATGGTCGGCGCGGGCCTCGCCGTGTTCGCCGGCCGCTACCCGCTCGGGGAGCGGCGCAACTGGCTACTCCTGCTGGCTCCCCTGGCAATCGCGGGGGCTCTCGCCGCGCAGCTCGTCCTCCTGCGCCGCGCCCACTACATGCACTGGTACTACACCCCCCTCGAGATCGGCGCTGCGGTCGGCGCCCTCATGCTCCTCGCCGCACTCGCCGTGCGCCACCTCGCCGCGCCCGCGGCCATCCTGACCCTGCTCGTGCTCACGCTCGCGCCCACCGTGTATGCGGCGACCACCTGGTCGGTCCCAGTCGAGGGGACCTTCCCCGCCGCCGGGCCGCGCGTGGCGGGCTCCCTCGGGACCTACGGGATCACCGCCCACGACATCAAAGTCGACCGCGACCTGATGCGCTATATCGACGCCCACCACCCCACCAGGCGTTGGGAAGTGCTGACCGTCTCCTCCAACACCTCCGCCACCATCATCCTGCTCGGCTGGCGCGCCGGAGCGCTCGGCGGCTACAGCGGCACCGACCCCGCCGTCGACGGACCCCAGCTCGCGCGCATGGTCTCCCGGCACGAAGCCCGCTACGTCGTGCTCGGCGGCGCCTACGCCAGCCGCGGGGGCAACCTCGCCACCAAAGCCGTGATCCGCTCCTGCCGCGAGATCCCCAACGAAGTCTGGCTGCACTTCCGACGCTACTCCATCTATAGCCTCGTCCTCTACGACTGCGCCGGGGACGAACGCGGCCTCGCGGCCTCCAGCTGAGTCCGCTCGGGCCGCATGGGGTCTCGTGGCCTTCCGCCGAGTCGGCTCCACGACCGCCCGCAGTCGCGGGGCAGGGAAGCCCCGCGCCCCATACGCTCAGTATGTCGATCTCGCCCGCGCGGACGATCCCAAAATACCCTCCGCAACCCGCACGCTTCGCTCTAGGCCACCACCGAGAGCCCGCGATCGAACGCCCGCGCGAACAGCTCGCTCTCCCTCCCCGCCGCCCACCGCGGGACCGCCGAGCCGCCCTCCGCCAAGAGGCGCAGCTCGACCTCCCCGTTGCGCGCGCTCAGCACCGTATCCCGCACCAATTGGTCGCGCGAGCGCTCCAGATCCTCCGCCAGGCGCAGCAGCACCGCACAGCGGTCCAAGCGCGCCGCGTCCCCCTCCTCGAACAGCGCTCCCAGCGGCCCCGGCTCCGGCATCCCCTTGCGGTGGTAGCGCGCCGCCTGCGCCACAATCGCCACCTCCCGCGGGGAGAACCCCGGCAGGCCCGCGTTCAAGATCAGGTACCGCGAATGCTTGTGGTGGTCGTCATAGTCCACCGACATCCCAATGTCGTGCAACATGCACGCCGCCCACAGCAGCTCCCGCTCGCGTGCGTCTCCCCCGTGCAGGCCCAGCGCCGCCAGCTGGTCGAACATGCCCAACGCCAGCGCCGCCACATGGCTCGTATGAGCCCTATCGACCCCATAACGCGCCGCCAAGTTCTCCACCGAGGAGCGCCGCACATCCACGAACAACGGCGGGACCGTCGCAAGCCCCCCGCCTCCCTCGGGCGGCCCCTCCCCCCAACCCGGCCGACCGCTCCCGAGGTAGCGCTCGAAGAACACCCCCTCCCGCAGGCCCGCCTCCGTCGCCTCCAGCGCCTCGAAGCCCCCCGCCTCGAGCGCCCCCTGGACCACCACCGCCCCCGCCAGGATCAGGTCCGCCCGCGCCGGCTTCACCCCCGGCACACTCGCGCGCTGCGCCGGAGCCAACGCCGCCAGGCGTTGCACGATCTCCTCCAGCGCCTCCGCCGTTATGACCATCCCCTGCACCCCATTGCCCGGTAGCCCCCCCGCCCGCTGGGCCACCGTCGCCAGGCTGCGCACCGTGCCCCCGATGCCCACCAGGCGCCTACCCGTCGCCCGCAGCCACGGGGCGCTCTGCAGCTCCCGCGCCACGTGCTCCCGCAGCTCCTCGATCTGACGCGGCTTCGCCGGGCCGCCGTTCGGGAGAAAGCGCTCCGTCATCCGCACCGCCCCCAGCCGCCACGAGCCCGACTCCCGCGCCCGCCGCGCCGCCACCCCCACCAGCTGCATCGAGCCCCCGCCCAAGTCCAACACGCAACCGTCCCCGAGCGTCGTCGAGTTGATCCCCGCCAAGTAGCCGTACCGCGCCTCCTCCTCCCGGCTCAGCACCCTGATCGGCAGGCTCGTGCGCTCCCGCGCCCGCGCCAAGAACTCCTCCCCGTTCTCCGCCTCCCGGATCGCGCTCGTCGCCACCGCGTCCACCGCCGGGGCAGATGGCCCTCTGGATGCGGACCCGGAGGGCCGGTCCAACAGCCCCGCCGCCCCGCAGAAGTGGTCGAACACGTCCATCGCCGCCAGCGCCCTGCGCATCGGCTGCTCCCCCAGCCTCCCTGTCGCCACCATCCCTTCCCCGATCCGCACCGGCTGGTAGATCTCGTCGGTGCGCTGCCACCACCCCTCCGCCGCCGTGAACACCACCAGGCGAAACGAGTTCGAGCCCAGGTCGATCACCGCCAGCCGTCCGCTTGCGTGCATCCTCTGAGCGTATTCCCCCCGGCGGAGGCCACCCACGGGATCCGCGCACGCCCGACACTCCTCTGTCCCGGCGATCCCCCTCCGCCATCTCTCGTTGAAGGGTCTTCTCGGCCCTTCGCGGGCTCAGCCCTCCTCACGGAGAGTCGTCGTCGGCCCTCCGCAGGGGGGCGTTTCCTCAGCCCTCTCGAGGGAGCGTCTTCCGTCCGCTCGCAGGAGGGGAGTAGCATTGCCAGGAGATCGAGCACCGGCCCTCGGAGGGAGGGAGTTGCGCACATGTACGACTACGTGATCGTAGGAGCGGGTTCCGCCGGGTGCGTGCTCGCCGCACGCCTCAGCGAAGATCCCGACGTCAGCGTCGCGCTGATCGAGGCCGGGCCGCCGGACACCGTCGAGAACGTCCACGTTCCCGTCGCCTTCAGCGCGCTGTTTCGCACCCAGGTCGACTGGGACTACTCCACCGCCGCCGAGCCCCACGCCGACCGCCGGCGCATCTACCTGCCTCGTGGCAAGACCCTCGGGGGCTCCTCCTCCACCAACGCGATGGTCTACATCCGCGGTAACCGCGCCGACTACGACGCCTGGCGCGAGAACGGCTGCGAGGGCTGGGGCTACGACGATCTGCTGCCCTACTTCATCCGCGCCGAGGACAACGAGCGCGGCGCCTCCGCGCTGCACGGTTCCGGCGGTCCCCTCAGCGTCTGCGAGAACCGCTCCCGCAACCCCATCTCCGATGCCTTCCTCGAAGCCTGCGCCCAGGCCGGCCTGCCCGCCAACGAGGACTTCAACGGCGACCACCAGGATGGCTTCGGCTACTACCAGGTCACCCAGCGCGATGGGCGCCGCTGCAGCGCCGCAGTCGCCTACCTGCACCCCGCGATGTCCCGCCCCAACCTCACCGTCGAGACCTACATGCAGGTCCACCGCGTGCTGTTCGAGGATGGGCGCGCCGTCGCCGTGCAGGCCGCCCGCCTCGGCGAGCTCCACGAGCTGCGCGCCGCGCGCGAGGTCATCCTCTGCGGCGGCGCCTACAACTCGCCGCAGCTGCTCATGCTCTCCGGGGTCGGCCCCGCCGAGGCCTTGACGATGCTTCAGATCCCCGTCGTCCAGGATCTCCCCGGCGTCGGCCAGAACCTCCAGGACCACGCCGCCGCCGGACTCACCTGGACTCACGACGAGCCCGTCTCCCTGCTCACCGCGCTCAGCGAGGAGAACCTCGCCGCCTTCACCGCGCAGGGGCGCGGCCCGCTCTGCTCCAACATCGCCGAGACCGGCGGTTTCATCCGCACCAGCCCCGACCTCGACGCCCCCGACGTCCAGTTCCACGCCGCCCCCGCCCTCTACGTCGACGAGCCCGTCTTCGAGCACGGCTTCGGCCTCGGGCCCTGCGTGCTCACCCCCGCCAGCCGCGGGATCGTCGCCCTCCTCTCCCCCGACCCCACCGCCAAGCCCTACATCCTCCACAACTACTACGCCGAGGAGTCCGACCTCGCCAGGATGGTCGACGGCATGCGCGTCGCCCTCGAGATCACCTCACAGCCCGCGCTCGCCCCCTACACCCGCCGGCCCCACTACACCCCCGCCTCCGACTCCGACGCCGATCTGCGCGCCCACATCCGCCAGCAGACCTTCACCATCTACCACCCCGTCGGCACCTGCCGCATGGGCGCCGACGAGCAGGCCGTGCTCGACACCGAGCTGCGCGTCCGCGGCGTCGAGGGGCTGCGCGTGATCGACGCCTCCGTGATGCCCACCGTGCCCCGGGGCAACACCAACGCCCCCACCATCGCGCTCGCCGAGCGCGCCGCCGATCTGATCCGCCACGGCCACGCCCTCGCCGCGCGCGAGCCACAGGCGAGCCATCTGAGTATGTAAGTAAGATGAGGGCGTGGCGTTCCTGAACGTGATCGTCGGTGCCGCTCGAACCTACGCGGGGCCACCCGTCGGCGAGTGCGTGCTGCACGGTGGGCGAGCGCACGCCGCCTCCCGCGAACGCTCACTGCTCCAGCGAACGCTCCCCCGCCCCAGCGAGCGCCCTCTGCCCCAGCGAGCGCCCTCTGCCCCAGCGAACGCCCCCCTGCCCCGGCGAACGTTCCCTGCCTCTGTTTACCCCCCGGCGCGATTGGGGAATTCGAGATGGAGGTGAGCCGTCGCGTCATCGACCCGAATGCGCCCCGGATCTCGAGCCTCACGGCCCGCGAGATGCTCGTCGGCGGCGAGATCGGTGGTCGCAACCCCGGGGCCCACCTCGAAGGCGAGGCCTTTGAACGCTACGTCGAAGAACGCGTGCTGACGACCACGCTCGAGCAGTCCGTCGCGTGGGCGCGCTCGAACTCCTTCTTCCCGCTCGCCTTCGGTCTCGCCTGCTGTGCCATCGAGGTGATGTCGACCGTGGCCTCCCGTGTGGACGTGTCGCGGTTCGGCTTCGAGGCCTTCCGCGCCTCTCCGCGTCAGGCCGATCTCATGATCCTCTCGGGGCGCGTCTCGATCAAGATGGCACCGATCATCCGGCGCATCTACGACCAGATGCTCGAGCCCAAGTGGGCGATCTCGATGGGTGCCTGCTGCTCCTCGACGGGCGTCTTCAACAACTATGCCCTCGTGCCGGCGGACAAGTTCATGCCCATCGACGTGCACGTCCCCGGCTGCCCCCCCCGTCCCGAGGCGCTGATGCACGGAATCTTGAAGCTACGCAAGATGGTCCAGGGAGATCCCGAGGCGGGATGGCGCGAGCGCTACGGCGCCATCGGCACCGAGGAGGTCCCGCCCACCGGCATACCGGCTTCTCCAGAGTGAGCACCGTCTCCGACTATCGCGAGCGCCCGCAGAGCATCGCGGTGGAGCCGCCGGGCGAGCAGGGCGGCGAAACCCAGGAGTTGCTCACGCTCAACATGGGCCCCCACCACCCCGCCACGCACGGGGTCCTGCGGCTGCTCGTAACCCTCCAGGGCGAGATCGTGCGCGACCTCAAACCGATCATCGGCTACGTCCACACTGGCATCGAGAAGACCGCCGAGGACAAGTCCTACTGGAAGGTCATCCCGATCGTCGAGCGCATGGACTACCTCTCCTACTACTTCAACGCGATGGCATTCTGCGGCGCCGTGGAGAAGCTCGCCGAAGTGGAGATCCCGAAGCGCGCCCAGTACCTGCGCGTGATCCACCTCGAGCTGAACCGCATCATGTCCCATCTGGTGTGGCTCGGCACGAGCGCCTTGGATCTCGGGGCGATCTCGATGTTCTGGTACTGCTTCCGCGAGCGCGAAATGATTCTCGACCTCTTCGAGATGTCCTCTGGCCAGCGCATGCACACCCGCTACATCCAGGTGGGTGGCGTGATCGAGGACATCCCCAGTGGGTTCGAGGCAAAGCTACGCGAGTTCCTGAAGATCATGCCCGAGCGCACCGACGAGTACGGGGCGATCCTCAACTCCAACGAGATCGTGCTGCAGCGGCTGCGCGGCATCTGTCCGTTGGATGCCGAGACGCTGCTTGGCCTCGGTGTAACGGGTCCCCTGCTGCGTGCTGCGGGCCACCCCTGGGATCTGCGCAAGGCAGACCCGTACAGCTCCTATGACGACTTCGAGTTCAAGATCCCCGTGGGCACCGTCGGCGACAACTACGATCGCTTCGCTGTGCGCCTGGCCGAGATATACGAGTCGGTCAAGATCATCGAGCAGGCGTTGGACGGTCTGCCGGAGGGACCGCATATAACCGAGGACCGCAAGGTCGCACTGCCCCCTCGACACGAGCTCGCGACCTCGATGGAGGCGCTGATCCACCACTTCAAGCTCGTCACCGAGGGTCTCAGGGTGCCCCCGGGCGAGATCTACTACCCGATCGAGTCCCCCCGCGGGGAGCTCGCCTGCTTCGTACGCTCCGACGGCTCCTCCAAGCCCGCGCGGGTACACATGCGCGACCCCTCCTTCGTCAACCTCCAGGCGCTCGCCCCGATGGTCGTCGGCTCCTACATCGCGGATCTCGTCGCCACCGTCGCAATGCTCGATCCGATCCTCGGCGGGATCGATCGCTGAGCGATCGACCTCTCACGCGGGAGCACCCCGAGTGAGCTCGAGGACGACATCGGCAGTCGCGTAGCCGAGTTGACCTTAGCCGATTTAGAGCAGGTGGAGAAGAGCCCTAGCGTCCACTAGCGCGCGTTGCGCGCGTAACGAGTGACCGCCAACGGAATTGTGACGCTGAGGACGCCGACGATCCAGATGAGTGAGATCACGACGTCGTGCGCCGCGGGGGCATGGGCCGTTGTGGTCAGAGCGCGGACCGCGTCATCGACGTGAGTGACCGGGTTGGCCCTGACGATCGGCTGTAGCCACGAGGGCATCGTCGCGACGATCGCAAATCCAGAGGATGCGAAGCTGAACACCAGCGAGAGCAGGAACGCGGCACCCTGTGTGGCTTCGACCGAGCCCGTCCAGAGCGCGATCGTCATCGAGATCCACGCGAACATCCATCCGAGCGCGAGCAGCAGTACGCCCGCGAGCACAATCCGCGGAGCTGACCCAACGAAGTGGAAGCCGACTATCACGCCGAGCACGCCGACCGCCGGGACGATGAGCATGTTCCGCTGAATATCCGTGATCGCTCGCGCGGCAAGAAACGCCGACCGCGCGATCGGCAGCGCGCGCAGATAGTCGACCACACCTGAGGTGATGTCCTCCGCGAGACCGATGCCCATGGTCGCCGATCCATTGATAACCGAGAACGCAAATATTCCGGGCATCAGATACTGGACATAATTTGGTAAACGAACCTGCCCGCCCAACACATAACGGAAAAGAAGCAGAACGATCAGCGGCTGGAGCAACAGGATCGCCATCACATCGGGAGAGCGCTGATAGCGGATCATGCTGCGCCGCACCAGTGCGATGGTGTCCGAGAACGCCCTGCCGATACTCGCCGACGTGCTCACGCCACAACCTCCTCGCGGTCACGCCTGGGGATGCCGTCCGCCGTATCGATGAGATGCAGAAATGCCTCATCGAGCGTCGGCCGGCGTACGATCACGTTGGACGCAGCTGTCCCCTCCGCATCCAAGCGCTGCAGAATCGCCAACAGTGGCAGACTCGATTTGTGCAGGACGAATTCAAGCGTCTCGAGGCTCTCGCCCGTGGGGGTCGCCAGGATCCCGCTCGCCGCGAGGATCGCGCTCGCCCTCTCCACCTGCTCTGAATCGGCGAAGGTCAACTCGGCCACGCGACTGCCGATGTCGTCCTTGAGCTCACTCGGAGTGCCGGTCGCTATCACGCGCCCCTTTGCCAGGACGACCACGGAGTCCGCGAGTGCGTCCGCTTCCTCCATGTACTGCGTGGTCAGCAGGACCGTAGTGCCATCGTTGGCGCGTTTGCGGATTACCTCCCATAGGCGCTTGCGGCTGTGCGGGTCGAGGCCGCTGGAGGGCTCATCGAGAAACAGGACCGCGGGCCGCCCGATCAGGCTTGCCGCGATGTCCAGGCGCCGACGCATCCCCCCTGAGTAGGTGCCCACACGGGCGTGTGAAACGTCATCCAACGCAAACTCGCCCAGCAGCGCCGCACTCTCCGCAGAACGTCGTCGGCGAGGAACATGGCGCAAGTGCGCGACCAGGTTCAGGTACTCTTCCCCGGTGAGAAATTTATCGATAATCGTCTCCTGAGCCGTCAAGCCGATCATCTCACGAACATCCGACGCCTCGCGGACGACATCCTTATCCGCGACACGTGCCCAGCCTGAGTCTGGCGCGGTGAGGGTGGTGAGGATGCGGACCGTTGTCGTCTTGCCCGATCCGTTCGAGCCCAACAGCGCGACCACCTTGCCGGCATCGGCCGCGAAGGACACCCCATCGAGCGCCCGCACCTCGCCGTAGGTCTTGCGCAAATCCTCACACCCGATCCCATTCACCATGCGGCCTCCATCTATATCGTTGCCAACCACGACTCGATCGCCTGTGCCGTTAGCTGGGCATTCTCTTCGACCAGTGCAAAGTGGTTGCTCGGCACCTCCACCGTGTCATGGGGGAAAGCCCAAGAGGATCGCCATTCACGGTCAACCGACATGCCCGGCATCGGCTCCGCGGCTTGGAGCAGGAGCGTCGGAACATCGACGTGAGTGGGCTCCCAGCCCTCGAGTAGCCGCATGTACGCACCCATCGCCGTCAAGCGCGCATCGCTCACAGTTGCCGTCATCTCTTTATTCTGCACCATCCGAGCCATGAGTAGCTGCAGCAGCTCCGTAAGACTCTCGTTCCCGAGTGGGTATGTATCGATGAGCACAACTGCCGCGGGAGCGCTGCCCATCCGCTCGAGCTGACGCGCGACGGCGTAGGCGAGTAGACCGCCGGCCGAATAGCCCACGAGGACAGCCGGGGCGTCCGGCGAGGAGCGTTGCACAGCGTTGGCCTGCGTTTCGATGGCGGCTGCGAGCGTGGCCGGAAGCTGCTCGTCCCCGACAAAGCCCGGCCAGGCAAGCGCCGATACCGCTCGTATATCGCGAAAGCTCCTCGCGAACCCCGCAAATTGATGAGGACCCGACATCGCAAGGATCGTCGGAAAGCAGATCAAGCTCGGAACCGCCGCACCCTCGGCGAGCTGGATGCTAGACGTATCCGAGGCCTCCAGCGGCGCGGTGAATGAAGCACGGAATTCTGAGGCGGCCATGAGCAAGCCGAGAAAATCGCTCGCCCGTCCGAGATCCTGCGCGTGCTCGAGCAGCGACACCATCGCACTCGGCGGCTCATCGGCACTCGGTAGGACCGGCGTGTCCACCTGTCCAAGGAGATAATCTGCCACCGCCGCCGGTGTTGGGTAGTCGAATACCAGGGTGGCAGGGAGACGTAGTCCGGTAGTGGTGTTCAGGCGGTTGCGGAGCTCAACCGCGGCGAGCGAATCGAACCCGAGCTCGGGGAAGGCGCGCGCCGGATCGATCGTGTTGGGTGTGGTGTGTCCGAGGACTGCGGCGATTTCGCTTTGGATGACTTGGAGTACGACCTGCGCGCGCTGGTCGCTCGGAGTATCGGCGAGGCGCCGCGCCAGCGACCCACCCGTGGTACTGGCTCGCCGAGCGGGTGTACGGATCAGCCCGCGCAGCAGTGCCGGTGTCATCCCCGCCTTTGCGTACTGACGCAAAACGGTGGTATCGAGGCGTACCGGCAGGAGCACAGCGTCGGGTTGTTGGCGGGCCGCGTCGAACAGCGCGAGGCCTTCCTCGGAGCTCAACGCCGCGACACCCGTTCGTGCCATCCGCTCGAGATCGGCCTCCCCGAGCTGGCCCGTCATCCCGCTCGGCATCGCCCACTGCCCCCACGCCAACGAACTCGCCGCGAGACCATGAGTGTGGCGGTACCCAGCGAGCGCATCCAGAAACGCGTTCGCTGCCGCATAGTTGCCCTGGCCGGGTCCGCCGAACACCCCGACGATTGAGGAGAACAGCACGAACATCGGCAAGTCGAGATCCCGGGTCAGCTCGTGCAGGTACCACGCGGCGTCGACCTTCGACGCGAGAACACGGTCGAGGCGCTCAGGCGTCAGGGAGCCGATCACTCCGTCATCGAGGACGCCCGCTGCGTGCACGACACCGCACAACGGATACTCCCCCGGGATCAGCCCTAGGAGTGTTTTGAGCTGTTCGCGGTCGCTGACGTCGCACGCCTGCACGCTCACCTGTGCGCCGAGGTCCGCTAGCTCTGCTTGTAGCTCGCTGGCACCCGGGGCCCCCAGACCACGCCGGCTGGCCAGCAGAATGCTCTGGACCCCATGCTCGGTGACCAGGTGGCGGGCTACCAGGGCCCCCAGGCCACCCGTCCCCCCAGTCACCAACACCGTACCCCGCCGCAGGGGCTCACACACGTCGGCGCTTTGATCGTCGGGAGGATCATCAGATATGAGGGTCTGCGTCTGAGCCACCCGTCCCACTCGGGCAGCGAACGCCTCGCCCTCCCGCACCGCCAGCTGTGGCTCCTCCGCATTTATCGCCGCCGCCAACACCGCCGGCAGCGCCTGCGCGGAGGCCTCGTGTTCGTCCAGATCGACCAACACAAACCGGCCGGGATTCTCAGACTGAGCGCTGCGCACCAACCCCCACACCGGCGCCATACTCAACCCCGCCACACCCTCCCCAGCCGCTACAGCCACCGCACCACGAGTCAAGAACACGAGCCGCGCACTCGAGGAACGCTCATCCAAAAGCCAATCCTGAAGGACAGCGAGTACGCGGCTCGCCGCAGCATGAGCTGTCCCCGGCACATCGGCGCTCTCCAGCTCGATCTCGGCAGCGAGATCGACAAACACAATCTCGGGAGTCCCCGTGTCGGCGGCCGACGAACCAGACGCCGGTATGAGCGGCTCCCACCTCACACAGAACAGCGACTCGTGATAAGCGCTGCGGGCACTGCCCAACTGCTGCTGGGAGATCTCTCGCATAATCAGCGACCCGATCGAAGCGACCAGCGCGCCGCTCTCGTCGGCCGCGACCAGAGCCATTCCATCCGTGCCCGCCGGCGTCAGGTGCACCCGCAGTGTGTGGGCACCCACTGCGTACATGCTGACGTCGTTGAAAGAGAACGGAAGCCGCAGTCGATCCGTCTGGTCGGTCTCCGTCTCGGCGCTGGTCAAACTTGCTGCGATCCCGTGCAGTGCAGCATCCAGCAGCGCTGGGTGCACGCCATATGCATCGGCTTCGTCGCGCTCCCTGCCGGCTAGCGCGACCTCGGCGAAGATCTCTTCGCCGCGCCGCCAAGCGGCGTGCAGGCCTTGGAAGGCGGGCCCATAGTCAAAGCCATAAGACGCGACACGGTCATACAGGCCATCGAGCTCCAGGGCCTCCGAGCCCTCAGGTGGCCACGTCCCCGCGAGCTCACCGGCGTGAGCCTCCAGGACGGGCTCCCGACCGCCGGCGAGCACCCCGCTCGCATGACGCGTCCACCCCCCAGCGACCACACCGTCTTCCACGCCATCCCCTGCGGCACTCTCCGCGCGCGAGTAGATCCCAACCGGTCTCCTGCCCCCCTCATCGGCCTCATCCACTATGACCTGCAGCTGTACTGCCTCTGCGCCTGCCAGTACGAGTGGAGCCTCCATCACGAGCTCCTCCACTCGCTCGCACCCTACCTGTCCACCGGCATGGAGCGCTAGCTCCACAAACGCCGTCCCAGGCACCACCGGCACATCGAGCACCACATGATCCGCAAGCCACGAGTGACCCGCCAACGAAACCCGACCCGTGAACAGCCGGCCCCGCTCGCCGGCCAACCCGACCACCGCACCCAACAACGGATGCTCCGCCGACACCTGACCCAGTGCCACAACATCCCCAACACCCACCCCCGACCCCAACCAAAACCGCTCCCGCTGAAACGCGTACGTCGGCAACCCCATCTGCCTCGCGCCCGAGCCCCCAAAGAGCCCGTCCCACTGAACATCGACGCCACTGACCCAGACTTCGGCCAGCCCACTGATAAACGTTTGAGCCTCAGGACGCTCACCACGCAACAACGCCACCGTCGCGCCCGGCGCTGAGCCTAGGCACTCTCGGGTGAGAGCGCTGAGGACGCCGTCGGGGCCAAGCTCGATGAAGCGGCTCACCCCATTCGCTCTGAGCCACCGCACCCCATCGTAGAAGCGCACCGGCTCACGGACGTGGCGCACCCAATACGCGGGCGAGCACGCCAGCTCGCTAGACAACACCTCCCCCGTGACGTTCGAGACGACGGGGATCCTGGGCGGCTGATAGCCGATGCCCTCAGCTACCTCGGTGAACTCCCCGAGCATCCCGTCCATGCGTGGAGAGTGAAAGGCGTGCGAGACCCGCAGACGCTTCGTCTTCGCACCCCGCCCCGCCCACACCCCCGCGAGCTCCAACACACTGTCCTCATCACCTGAGATCACGACCGAGGCGGGCCCATTCACAGCCGCCAGTGAGACGCGGCCCTCGTACCCTTCGAGTGAACCAACCACCTCCTCCTCCGGTGCCTGGATCGAGAGCATCGCTCCGCCCGCAGGTAGCGCGCCCATCAACCGGCCCCGGGCCGCGACCAGCCGGCAGGCGTCCTCGAGCGAGAAGACGCCCGCGACATGTGCGGCAGCGAGCTCCCCGACCGAGTGACCGATCAGGAACCCGGGGCGAACCCCGAAGCTCTCGATGAGCCTGAACAGCGCGACCTCGATCGCGAACAGGCCAGCCTGCGTAAACGCAGTCCGATCCAGCAACCCCAAGTTAGAGCCCTCTTCTCCGAACAGGACACCCTGCAGCGGGCGCTCTAGCAGCCCATCGAACCCTGCGCATATCTCATCCAGCGTGTCCTTGAAGAGCGGGAACGCCTCGTAGAGCTCCCGGCCCATCCCTGCGCGTTGGGCGCCCTGACCGGTGAACAAGAACGCCACCCCACCACCGGTAGCGGGAGTGCCACCGTTTATCACGCTTCCCGCGGGCTCCCCGCTCGCAAGTCCCTCGAGGCCCTCTAGCAGCCCCTCGCGCTGACTTGCGACGACGACCGCGCGGTACTCGAACACTGAACGCGCGGCCAGCGAAAGCCCCACATTCGCGACCCCGACCCCGGGCGATCCGGCCACGAACTCCCGTAAGCGCTCGGCCTGCGCACGTAGCGCCGACTCGGTTCTACCGGACAGCACCCACGGCACCACACCCGCCTCCGCGAGGTCAGTGCTGTCACCGTGGCCCGGTTTGTGAGCCGCTCCCGTGGACCCTCCGGTAGGTGCTTCTTCGAGGATGATGTGTGCGTTTGTGCCGCTGATCCCGAACGAGGAGACGCCGGCACGGCGCGGAGAACCGTTGCGCTGCCACGGATTCTCCTGGGTAAGAAGCGCGATGGAGCCAGCCGCCCAGTCCACATGCCTCGAGGGCGCATCGATATGCAGTGTTCGGGGTAGCAGCTCATGGCGCAGCGCTTGGACCATCTTGATCACCCCGGCAACCCCAGCTGCGGCGGCGGTATGACCGATATTCGACTTGATCGACCCAAGCCACAACGGACGCCCCTCTGGGCGATCTTGCCCGTAGGTCGCGAGCAGCGCCTGCGCCTCGATCGGATCACCGAGCGTGGTACCCGTGCCGTGCGCCTCGACCACATCGACCTCCTGCGCAACCAAGCCCGCATTTGCCAGCGCCTGCGCGATCACGCGCTGCTGAGAGGGACCGTTCGGCGCCGTCAACCCGTTCGACGCGCCGTCCTGGTTGACCGCGCTGCCACGCACCAACCCCAGCACCCGGTGACCGTTGCGCTGCGCGTCCGAGAGGCGCTCCAGCAGCAGCAAGCCGACGCCCTCGCCCCAGCCCGCGCCATCAGCCGCGTCCGCGAAGGACTTGCAACGCCCATCAGGCGCCGAGACCCGCTGTGCGCTGAACTCCACCAGACCCTCCGGCGAGGCATTGATCGTAACCCCACCAGCCAGCCCCAGCGAGCACTCCCCCGAGCGCAACGCCTGACACGCCAAGTGAATCGCTACAAGCGATGAAGAGCACGCCGTATCAACCGACACCGCCGGCCCCTCAAACCCAAACGTATAAGACACCCGACCCGAAGCGACGCTGCTCGTATTACCCGTCAAACGATAACCCGCAAGACCCGCAGAGGCCGACCCAAACACACCCGCCCCATAACTCGAAGAGCCCACCCCCACAAACACCCCAGCTTGCGAACCCCGCAGCGACACCGGGTCGATACCAGCATCCTCAACCGCCTCCCACGACACTTCCAACAACAACCGCTGCTGAGGATCCATCGCCAAAGCCTCACGCGGACTAATCCCAAAGAAACCAGCATCAAACTCCCCCGCGTCATAGAGAAACCCACCCTCGCGGGTATAAGTGGTGCCTGGCTTCCCGGGGTCAGGGTCATAGAGGCCATCCAGATCCCAGCCACGATCCGCGGGGAACCCCGAGATTGCGTCCCTGCCCGCGACAAGAAGCTCCCACAACGCCTGCGGAGAGCTGGCCCCCCCGGGGTAGCGGCAGCTCATCCCCACGATCGCGACCGGCTCATCCAGAGTCGTGTGCGCGACTGCACGCGTCGCGACGCCCGTCTGCGCGCCCGAGAGCTGCCCCAGCAGATGCCGAGCCAATGCTGCCGGCGTCGGATAGTCGAAGACCAGCGTCGCGGGTAGGCGCAGCCCGCTCGCCTGGCTCAAACGGTTGCGTAGCTCAACCGCAGCCAACGAGTCAAACCCAAGCTCGTTGAACGCACGCTGCGAGTCGATCGCCTCCGCAGAAGCGTGCCCCAGCACAGACGCAACCTGCCCCCGCACGAGATCCAAGAGCACCCCCTCACGCTCACCCACAGGCACCCCGGCCAGACGACCAGCCAACGAAGCGCCCGGCGCTCCTGCTCGGCGCGCGGGCACCCGCACCAAACCACCAAAGAGCGCCGGCAGCACCCCAGCCTTGGCCTGAGCGCGCAACGCCCGTAGATCCAACGGCACGGGGAACATCAACGCCTCGCCTGAGTTGAGCGCTGTGTCGAAGAGCCTCAATCCCTCCTCGCTCGAGAGCGCGCCGATACCCGAACGGCCGATCCGCGTCAAATCCGCCTCACTCAGGCCCCCAGTCATTGTGCTCGCCTGCTGCCACAACCCCCACGCCAACGCGGTCGCGGTGAGACCTTTGCTGTGGCGGTACTCGGCGAGCGCGTCGAGGAACGCGTTCGCTGCCGCATAGTTACCCTGCCCCGGCCCACCAAGAGTCCCCGCCAGCGAGGAGAACAACACGAACGCCCCAAGATCGATGTGCTCGGTCAGCTCGTGCAGATACCACGCCGCGTCTGCCTTCGCCGAGAGCACCCGGTCCAACTGCTCCACCGTCAGAGAGCCGATCAGAGCGTCATCGATCACACCCGACGCGTGCACGACCCCACACAGCGGATACTCGGCTGCGACCGACTCGAGTAGCCCTTTCAACGCCTCGCGCTCAGAGACATCACATGCAGCGACCGTGACCGTCGCATCCAGAGATTCGAGCTCTCCCTGGAGCTCCGGAGCACCCGCCGCGTCGAGGCCACTACGACTAACCAACAACAAATGCCGCACCCCATGCGTCTGGACGAGATGGCGTGCGAGCATGGCACCCAGCGTGCCCGTCCCACCTGTGATCAGGACAGTACCCTGAGGACCAAACACGCCTCCAGCTGATGCCCTGCCAGTCGAGGTCGTGCTGGTGGGTGTCTCGCTGTCCGTGGCCGTGACTCGCGCCAGGCGGGGCGCAATGATGTCACTTTGCCTGATTGCAAGCTGGGGCTCATCGCTCGCAAGCGCAACAGCTAATGCGGCGCGTGAGATGTCGTGATCGTCCAGATCGATGAGCATGAGCCGTTCCGGGTGCTCCGATTGAGCAGAGCGGACAAGCCCCCACAGCGGCGCCTGAGCCAGACCCTGCACCTCCTCCCCGGCACGCACAGCGACCGCGTCCCGCGTCACGAGGACCAGCTTCGAGCGCGCGAAACGCTCATCCGCGAGCCACTCCTGCAACAGCCCCAGGACCCAATGCGCCGACTCGTGCATCAAAGTCACCGCGCTGCTTGCCAAGCTGCCCGGCGTGCACTCGACGAGCACCATCTCCGGCAGCGAGCGACCCCCTTCCTCTATCGCCTCCCCCAGCGCCTGGAGATCTGCATACACCCCGACAGCGACTCCCGTGTCGGCGAGCGCCTCACCCAGCGTTGCATCTTCGCTGCTTAGGAGCGCCAACTCGCCGCTGAAGCGCTCGGGTTCGGTGGAGACTGGAACGGTAACCCAGTCGATGTGTAGTAGTGGTGGTTCTTGGTTGTTTGCTTGTGCGTTGGCGAGTTGCTCGGGGGAGACTTTCCGTGGCACGAGGGAGCGCATCGAAGCGACCAACGCGCCGCTCTCATCGACTGCTACGAGGGACATCCCGCCGGTGTCCACTGCTGCCGTGAGGTGTACGCGGAGCGTGCTCGCGCCGCGCGTGTACAGCCTGACACCGTTGAACGAGAACGGCAGCTGCAGCCGGCCACCCTCCGCGCCGCTATCCACACCGAGACTCAAGCTCGCCGCGCCGCCCTGCAGCGCAGCATCGAACAACGCCGGATGCAAACCAAACTGGACGGCGTGTGGCTCCTCTCCCGCAGGCAGCGACAGCTCGGTGAACGCCTCTCCCTCGCGCTGCCATGCCGCACGGATTCCCCGAAAGACCGAGCCATACTCGAGACCCAGCACTGCCAGCCCGTCATACAGGTCCTCGACATCGATCGCTTCTGCGCCCGGTGGAGGCCACGCCCCCCCGGCCAGCAGCGCGACCCGGCCATCCAAGGCTGTCTGGTCGACCGGGTTCTCTCCTGCGGTAGCGGTGAGTGCACCGCTGGCATGCCGCGTCCACGCTGCCTCGGAGTGCAGAGCGTCACCGCTGCCGAGCCCGTTGTCTGCGCGCGAGAAGATCCTTACCGGGCGCCGGCCCGTCTCATCGGGCTCATCGACAGAGACCTGCAGCTGCACACCACCCGTCTCGCCCAGCACGAGTGGGAGCTCCATCACGAGCTCCTCGAGGACATCGCAGCCGACCTGGCTACCGGCGTACAGCGCGATCTCGACCCACGTCGTACCTGGTACGACCGGCAGCCCGAGCACCATATGCTCGGCAAACCATGCGGGCTCTCGCAGCGACAGGCGCCCCGTGAACAGCCATCCCTTCTCATCGCCCAACCCCACCCCCGCGCCCAGCAACGGGTGCTCCACCGCCGATAACCCAAACAGACCCGCAGCCCCAACACCCACCCCGACCCTTGCCCCGGCCCCGGATGAAAGCCAATACCGCTCCCGCTGAAAGGCATACGTCGGCAACTCAACCCGCTCCCCGCCCACACCCTCAAACAGCCTCTCCCACCCGATATCCACACCACCGACCCACGCCTCCGCCAACCCACCGACAAACGTTCGAGCCTCAGGACGCCCACCACGCAACAACGCCACCACCACCCCAACGCCCCCACGCTGAACGCTATTACCACCCTCAGCACCATCACCGCTCATGCCACCGTTACTCACAGCGCCGTCACTCATGCCACCGTCACTCGTGACATCGCCGGGGACGGGCTCGGACTCGGAGACTAGGCACTCCCGCGCGAGAGCGCTCAGGACGCCGTCGGGGCCCAGCTCGATAAAGCGACTTACCCCGTTCGCTCTGAGCCACCGCACCCCGCTGTAGAAGCGCACCGGCTCACGGACATGGCGCACCCAGTACCCAGGCGAGCACGCCAGCTCGCTGGACAACACCTCCCCCGTGACGTTCGAGACGATCGGAATCATGGGTGGCTGGTAGCTGATGCTCTCTGCCACTCGCGTGAACTGCTCGAGCATCCCGTCCATCCGTGGGGAGTGAAAAGCGTGCGAGACCCGCAGACGCTTCGTCTTTGCACCCCGCCCAGCCCATACCTCGGCAAGCTCCAGCACACCATCCTCGTCACCCGAGATTACGACCGAGGCGGGCCCATTCACAGCCGCCAAGGCAACGCGGCCCT
The DNA here is from genome assembly GCA_963747875.1 of uncultured Solirubrobacterales bacterium. GTDB lineage: Bacteria > Actinomycetota > Thermoleophilia > Solirubrobacterales > Solirubrobacteraceae > Palsa-744. The sequence goes on along the minus strand of CAVVGU010000001.1, from coordinate 522,475 downwards.
CATACCCCTCGAGCGAACCGCAGACCTCCTCCTCTGACGCCTGAATCGAGAGCATCCCCCCACCCTCAGGCAACGCACCCATCAACCGACCCCGCGCTGCGACCAGCCGGCAGGCATCCCCGAGCGAGAAGACACCCGCGACATACGCCGCAGCCAACTCCCCGACCGAATGACCCAACAAGAACCCAGGACGGACCCCGAGACGCTCGAGCACCCTGAACAGCGCCACCTCGATCGCGAACAGGCCGGCCTGCGTAAACGCCGTCTGATCCAACAACCCCACACCAGGCCCATCTTCTCCGAAGAGGACATCCCGCAGCGGGCACTCGAGCAGGCCACCGAACCCGTCGCATACCTCATCCAGCACGCCCCTGAAGAGCGGGAACGCCTCGTAGAGCTCCCGGCCCATACCCACGCGCTGGGCACCCTGACCCGTGAACAAGAACGCCACCCCACCACCAGGCGCCGTGGTGGGCGCGGTGTCCTGCACCACGCCAGCACCCGGCTCTCCACGCGCAAGGCTCCCCAGGCCCTCGAGCAGCCCCTCGCGCCCCTCTCCCATAACGACCGCGCGGTACTCGAACACCGACCGCTGGGCCAGCGAAAGCCCCACATTCGCCACCCCGACCGCCGGCGACTCGGCCACGAACTCCCGCAAACGCTCAGCCTGCGCACGCAACGCCCCCGCGCTCCTACCCGATAGCACCCACGGCTGCAGCCCGCTGCCAGCCATCACACCACCACCGGCCGCCACAGCATCCCCCATCGCAGCAGCGCTACCGACACGATCGCCGTGGCCTGTATCGGGATCGATACCCGCCCCGATGTCCTCGATGCTGCGCTCACCCTCAGTGACCGGGGCCTCCTCGATGACCACGTGCGCGTTCGTGCCGCTGATCCCAAACGACGAGACCCCGGCCCTACGAGGAGCACCGTCACTCTTCCACGGAACCTCATCGGTCAGGAGCGAGATAGAGCCCGCCGACCAGTCCACGTGCCTGGAGGGCTCATCGACATGCAACGTCTTCGGTAGTACCCCGTGACGCATCGCCTGCACCATCTTGATCACGCCCGCCACACCGGCCGCAGCCTGCGTATGCCCGATGTTCGACTTCACCGACCCAAGCCACAGCGGATGCTCCCTCCCCTGACCGTACGTGGCAAGCAGTGCCTGCGCCTCGATTGGATCGCCGAGCATCGTGCCCGTGCCATGTGCCTCGATCACGTCGACATCCTGCGGGCGCAAACGCGCATTCGCCAAAGCCCGCGCGATCACTCGCCGCTGGGAGGGTCCGTTCGGCGCCGTCAACCCATTCGAAGCGCCATCTTGGTTCACAGCACTGCCACGCACCAGTGCCAGCACCTGATGACCGTTGCGCTTTGCGTCTGAGAGTCGCTCGAGCAACAACAGGCCCACACCCTCGGAAAAACCAGTGCCATCCGCCCCATCCGAGAACGACTTGGCGCGCCCATCCGCAGCCAGCCCTTGCTGAAGACTAAAAGTAATGAACACCCCGGGCGTGGCCATTACCGTCACCCCGCCCGCCAATGCCAGTGAGCACTCCCCCGAGCGCAGCGCCTGAGATGCCAGATGCAGGGCCACGAGCGAAGAGGAGCACGCCGTATCCACCGTTACCGCGGGTCCCTCGAACCCGAAGGTATAGGACACCCGGCCCGACAGGACGCTACCCGAAAGACCAGTCCCCAAATACCCCTCGAGACCTTTGGGGACAGAGCCGACGTCCGCACTGTAGTCACGAGAGCTGATTCCGGCGAACACCCCTGTCTGACTGCCTCTCAGAGAAACCGGGTCGATACCAGCATCCTCGAGGACCTCCCACGACGTTTCCAGGAGCAGCCGCTGTTGGGGGTCCATTGCGAGCGCCTCGCGCGGGCTGATCCCAAAGAAGTCGGCGTCGAACTCACCAGCGTCATAGAGAAAGCCACCCTCACGGGTATAACTCGCGTCAGGCCGATCGGGGTCGATAAAATAAAGGCCCTCCAGATCCCAGCCGCGATCTGCGGGGAAAGCAGAGATCGCATCCGTGCCGCGAGCGAGCATATCCCAAAGCTCGCGCGGGGAACGTACCCCTCCGGGGTAGCGGCAGCTCATCCCCACAATCGCGATCGGCTCACCCGCCTGCTCCTCCACCGCTTGCAGACGGAGGCGAGCGTCATGCAAGTCGACGGTGACCTGCTTCAAATACTCGCGCAGCCTTTGCTCATCTGCCATCGTGTCTCTCCCCCACTTGCGGGTTTGACGCCCCTGCGCCAGACAGATTCGAACGGCCGAGCTCCTTATCGATAAACTCGAAGATCTCGTCATCGGATGCCGAGCCGATCTTTTTCGCGACGCTCGCACTGGCCTCTTTCACTTGGATGTCGCCCAGTTGCGATAGGAGCTCTCGAAGACGTGCCACGATTCTCGCTTGTTCGGACTCGTCGATAGTCATCGATGAAAGCATGTCCCCGAGCTGGTCGAGCTTTGCGTCCACAGGCGCCACCGTCTTGTCATCTTGCGCAAATTCGCCCGCCAGGTACTCGGCGACCGCGGTGGGTGTTGGGTAGTCGAATACCAGGGTGGCAGGGAGACGTAGTCCGGTAGTGGTGTTCAGGCGGTTGCGTAGCTCTACGGCAGCGAGCGAATCGAACCCGAGCTCCTTGAAAGTCCGCTGTACATCGATCGTATTGGGTGTGGTGTGTCCGAGGACTGCGGCGATTTCGCTTTGGATGACTTGGAGTACGACCTGCGCGCGCTGGTCGCTCGGAGTATCGGCGAGGCGCCGCGCCAGCGACCCACCCGTAGTACTGGCTCGCCGAGCGGGTGTACGGATCAGCCCGCGCAACAGTGCCGGTGTCATCCCCGCCTTTGCGTACTGGCGCAAAACGGTGGTATCGAGGCGCACGGGCAGGAGCACAGCGTCGGGTTGTTGGCGGGCCGCGTCGAACAGCGCGAGGCCTTCCTCGGAGCTCAACGCCGCGACACCTGTTCGTGCCATCCGCTCGAGATCGGCCTCCCCGAGCTGGCCCGTCATCCCGCTCGGCATCGCCCACTGCCCCCACGCCAACGAACTCGCCGCGAGACCACGGGTGTGGCGGTACCCAGCGAGCGCATCCAGAAACGCGTTCGCTGCCGCATAGTTGCCCTGGCCGGGTCCGCCGAACACCCCGACGATTGAGGAGAACAGCACGAACATCGGCAAGTCGAGATCCCGGGTCAGCTCGTGCAGGTACCACGCGGCGTCGACCTTCGACGCGAGAACACGGTCGAGGCGCTCAGGCGTCAGGGAGCCGATCACGCCGTCATCGAGGACGCCCGCTGCGTGCACGACACCACACAACGGATACTCCCCCGGGATCAGCCCTAGGAGTGTTTTGAGCTGTTCGCGGTCGCTGACGTCGCACGCCTGCACGCTCACCTGTGCGCCGAGGTCCGCTAGCTCTGCTTGCAGCTCGCTGGCACCCGGGGCCCCCAGACCACGCCGGCTGGCCAGCAGAATGCTCTGGACCCCATGCTCGGTGACCAGGTGGCGGGCTACCAGGGCCCCCAGGCCGCCCGTCCCGCCGGTAACCAGGACCGTGCCCTGTAGTTCGTGGGGTGCGGGGACGCTGAGCACGATCTTCCCGACGTGCCGTGCTTGGCTCATGAACCGGAACGCTTCCGGTGCACGGCGGATATCCCACGCTGTGAGCGGTAGCAGCTCAAAAACGCCGCGCTCGAACAGCGCCAGCACCTCGTTGAGCATCTCCTGGATACGCCCTGGTCCCGCCTCGGTCATATCAAACGCCCGATAGCTCACACCCGGATACCGCTCGGCGATCTCCCCGGGGTCACGGATATCGGTCTTACCCATCTCGATGAAACGCCCGCCGCTCGCCAGCAACTGAAGCGATGCATCCACGAACTCTCCCGCGAGCGAGTCGAGCACGACATCCACGCCCCCGCCACCTGTAGCGTCAAGGAATCGCTGCTTGAACTCCAGCGAGCGCGAGGAAGCGATATGCGCCTCATCGAACCCCAACGAGCGCAGTACCCCCCACTTACCCGGGCTCGCGCTGGCGAACACCTCGACACCGAGATGTTCAGCGACCTGCACGGCGGCCATCCCGACACCCCCGGCAGCCGCGTGCACGAGCAGCCTCTCACCCGCTTTCAAGCGCGCGAGATCGACCAGCCCATAGTACGCGGTCAAGAACACGATCGGGACCGATGCAGCCTCGATAAACGACCAGCGGTCGGGTATCCGCACCATCAGCCGACGATCCGCTACCGCGACAGGACCAAACGCGCCGGTGAACAGGCCCATCACGCGATCCCCGACCGCAAGCCCTTCGACGCCCGGCCCGACCTCGGTCACTACGCCTGCTCCCTCGCCGCCCATGATCGCCTCACCGGGATACATGCCAAGCGCGATCAGCACATCACGAAAATTCAACCCCGCGGCCCGCAACGCGACACGGACCTCTCCTACCCCAAGCTCCCCAGCTGCCTCAGTGGAAGGCACAAGCGAGAGGCCCTCGAGCGTGCCCCCACTATCCGCATCAAGCCGCCAGCGCTCCACACCCGCTGGCGCCTGCAAAACACTCCCAGCCCCTGCCCGCCCCAGCCGCGCGACGAACGCCTCACCCTCGCGCAGCGCCAGCTGTGGCTCATCCACACCAGCCGCCGCCAGTACTCTCGGCAGCGCCTCAAATGAGGCCTCGTGCTCATCCATGTCGACCAGCACAAACCGGCCCGGGTTCTCAGACTGCGCACTACGGACCAACCCCCACACCGGCGCCATACCCAGCCCCGCCACACCCTCCCCGGCCCCAACAGCTACCGCGCCCCTCGTCAAAAACACCAGCCGCGAACCCGAAAAACGCTCACCCGAAAGCCAACCCTGAACGGCAGCGAGTGCACGGTTCGCCGCCGCATGAGCCACCCCCGGCATACCGGCGCTCTCCAACCCAACCTCAGCCGCAAGATCAACAAACACAACCTCGGGAGCACCATCCGTACTCTGGTCGATCGCGGCCCCGAAGCGCTCCAAGTCGCGATACACCTCAACCGCGACACCAGCCTCACCGAAAGATCGAGCGATCCCAGAACCCTCAACGTCCCCCAACAACGCCCACCCGCCACCAGGCGCCGGCGAGCCGACCACCGGAGCCAGCGCCGGCTCCCACCTAACAAGAAACAACGACTCATCACGAACCCGAGCGCTACCGAACTGCTCCCCCGAAACAGGCCGCGCTACCAGCGAATCGACCGACGCGACCGCCCTACCGACCTCATCAGCGACTATCAAAGAAACAGAATCCCCAACCGCCGGCGCGAGTGACACCCGTAATGAAGACGCACCAGAAGCGTACAAAGATACGCCACTCCAAGAGAACGGCAAACGCACCTCGCCGCCCCCCCGACCCTCACCAACCACACCACCATCCCCCCTGCCACCCTCTCCCCCAACGACCCCCAGCGAACTGAACCCCGCATGAAGCGCGGCATCGAGCAACGCCGGATGCACACCAAAATCACCAGCCTCATCCCGCTCCCTCCCCGCCAGCGAGACCTCGGCAAACACTTCCTCGCCACGACGCCAAGCAGCCTGCAACCCCTGAAACGCAGGCCCATAATCAAACCCGTAAGACGCAACACGGTCATACAAGCCATCAAGATCCAACGCCTGCGCACCCACCGGAGGCCACACTCCCCCAAGCTCCACCTCGCGACCGACAACCTCTCCACCACCGGTCAGCACACCGCTCGCATGACGCGTCCACCCGCCAGCAACCACACCGTCCCCCCCACCGGCCCCTGCAGCACCCTCCAAGCGAGCGTAGATCCCGACGGGCCTACGACCCGCCTCATCGGCCTGATCCACAAAAACCTGCAACTGCACGCCCCCCGCATCCGCCAACACCAGTGGCGCCTGGATCACTAACTCCTCCACCCGCTCACACCCAACCTGCCCGCCGGCATGGAGGGCGAGCTCCACGAACGCCGTCCCCGGCACCACCGGTACATCCAACACCACATGATCGCCAAGCCACGAATGACTCGCCAACGAAACCCGACCCGTGAACAGCCAGCCCCGCTCACCAGCCAACCCCACCACCGCACCCAACAACGGATGACCAGCCGACACTTGACCCAATGCCGCAACATCCCCAATACCCACCCCCGACCCCAACCAAAACCGCTCCCGCTGAAACGCATACGTCGGCAGCACAACGCGCCTTGCGCGCAAACCCTCGAAGATCCTGCCCCACTCCACGCCCACGCCACCAACCCACGCCTCCGCCAACGAAGCGAGGAAGCGTTGATAGCCTCCCTGATCGCGACGCAGCGAACCGGCGAGGACCACATCATCCGGTCCACCGAGAACGTCATCGACCGTCTCCTGCATCCCGACCGTCAGTACCGGGTGGGGACTCATCTCGATGAACGCACGGTATCCCTGCTGCAGTAAGGCACGGGTCGCGCTCTCGAACTGCACGGTCTCACGCAGGTTGCGATACCAGTACTCCGCGTCGAGCTCGGCGGTGTCGAGCGGCTCTCCCGTGACCGTCGAATGGAATGGCACGTCGCTACTTTTCGGCGCGATCGTGGAGCACCCATTCAGCAGCTCCTCGCGAATAGCCTCAACCTGCTGTGAGTGCGCCGCGTAATCTACCGCGATCAACCGCGCTCTGACATCTCGAGCCTCACACTCGCGGACTAGCTCGTTGAGCCCATCGAGATCGCCTGAGACCACCACCGAAGACGTCCCATTCACAGCCGCAAGTGAAATTCGATCGCCCCACCGGGAGATACGCGAGAGCGCATCCTGAGCCCCGAGCGCGACCGACACCATGCCCCCCACTCCAGTTGACGCAGCCAATGCCCGACCACGCAATGCGACCACACGCGCGGCGTCTTGCAACGAAAGCGCACCGGCTACATGTGCTGCAGCGATCTCCCCCTGGGAGTGCCCAACCACAACATCCGGGTGCACGCCACATGCACGCCACAGGCCCGCCAGCGAGACCATGACGGCGAAGAGCAGCGGCTGGACGACATCGACCCGATCGAGCGCCGGCGCACCTGCATCGCCTCGCAGTACGCCCTCAAGCGACCACTCGATATAGGGCGCAAGCGCCTCACCACACTCCCTCATGTGCTCGGCGAACACCGGCGAAGTGTCAAGCAGCTCGAGTGCCATACCCTCCCACTGCGAGCCCTGCCCAGGAAACACAAAGACGACCTCCCTGGCCTCCTGCGGGGCGACACCCGTTAGCACCCCAGCTGCGGACGCGCCCGCCGCAACGGCGCCGAGACTCGACAGCGGCTCGTCGAGCCCGGAGCCAAACACCACCGCGCGCTGCTCGAAGCTCGGACGGTTGGCCAGGGAGAAAGCGATATCGAGCGCAGCGATCCCAGCAGAGGATTCAACGTGCGCTGCCAAGCGCCGGGCTTGATCCTGCAATGCCGGTCCAGTTCTCGCCGAGAGCAGCCAGGGCAGCGCGGCATCTGAAGCGAGGCTCTCGCCCAACACGGCAATGGCGCTAACGCTCGAGATTCCGCTGCCATCGATCGACGCGACCGCGTCGGGCCCCGCAGTCGGCTCCCATACCGGAGCCTCTTCGAGGATCACGTGCGCATTGGTGCCCGAGACACCAAACGAGGAGATCCCGGCGCGTCGGGGCTCCCCGCGCGTCTCCCACGGGGTCTCCTCAGTCAGCAGCGCGATCGCCCCGGCAGTCCAGTCGACATGAGCCGAAGGTTCATCGACGTGCAGCGTCTTCGGCAATATCCCGTTGTGCATCGACATCACCATCTTGATCACCCCGGCAACACCTGCGGCGGCCTGGCTATGGCCAATGTTCGACTTCACCGAGCCGAGGTAGAGCGCTCCCCGCTCCCGATTTTGGCCATAGGTCGCAAGCAATGCCTGAGCCTCGATCGGATCGCCGAGGGGGGTACCCGTGCCGTGAGCCTCGACCACGTCGACCTGGTTGGCCGCAAGGCCGGCGCCGGCCAACGCCGCGGCGATCACCCGCTGTTGCGAGGGCCCGTTGGGGGCTGTCAGACCATTGCTTGCACCATCCTGGTTCACAGCGCTACCGCGCATAACAGCAAGCACCCGATGACCTAGACGCTGCGCGTCGCAGAGACGCTCCATGACCACTATGCCCATACCCTCAGACCACCCAACACCGTCCGCCGCATTTGCAAATGACTTGCACCGACCGTCGCGAGCGAGACCACGCTGACGGGAGAAAACGACGAAAGTGGCCGGCGTGGACATCACGGTCACGCCCCCAGCCAACGCCAACGAACACTCGCCAGAACGCAGCGCCTGAGAGGCAAGATGCAACGTCACCAGCGACGATGAGCAAGCCGTGTCGATCGTCACCGCAGGACCCTCGAGACCGAAGGTATAGGCCACACGGCCCGAAAGCACGCTACCCGCGTTTCCCGTGCCGAGATAGCCCTCCAGATCGTCGAGTTGGTGGGGTATCAACTGCGCACCCACGCTGTAGTCGTGATACATCAAGCCCGCGAACACCCCCGTCGGGCTGCCGCGCAACGAAGAGACGTCGATGCCCGCATCTTCAAATGCCTCCCACGCCCCTTCCAACAGCAGTCGCTGTTGTGGATCCATCGCCAGCGCCTCACGGGGACTGATCCCAAAAAAACCAGCATCGAACTCCCCAGCGTCATAAAGGAAACCGCCCTCCCGTGCATAGCTCGTACCCGGATGATCTGGGTCGGGGTCATAGAGAGCCTCCAAATCCCAGCCTCGATCGCCCGGGAACGCGGAGATCGCGTCTGTGCCCGCAGTAATCAGTTTCCACAGCTCCTCGGGCGAGCGTACCCCTCCGGGGTAACGGCAGCTCATCCCCACAATCGCAATCGGCTCGTACCGATTGTCCTCCAGCTCCTGTAAGCGCCGACGGGTCTTGCGTAGCTCAGCGGTTAGCCGCTTGAGATACTCGACATATGTAGCCTCGTCTGACATCGCCTTTTCATCACCTCCGCGGCGCCAACCGACTGCGCTATGACCCGCCGAGCTCTCGGTCGATCAATTCGAGGACGTTCTCGGCCGTGGCCTCAGTCAAGTCGCTCTCGGCGGCTGCTGCGTCTTGCCCCTCCCCGCTGAGGGCGTTGATCAGCGCGCGCAGACGAGACGCGACGTTCGGTCCCAGCGGTTCAGCTGACGCCAAGGTCCGCAGCCGCTGCTCGATCTCGGCGAGTTCGTACTCAGCCGATACGGTTCCTCCGTCGACGGCCCCGACGAGTGTCTCCATGACTCGCTCGGCGACCAGCTTCGTCGTTGGATAATCAAAGATCAAGGTCGCCGGCAGTGAAACGCCAGTAGCGCTCTCAAGCCGGTTACGTACCTGAATCGCCTGCAGCGAGTCGAACCCGAGCTCGACAAAGCGCTTGTCGGGCTGGATCGCCAGCGTTACGTCGCCAAGGACCGTGGCCACGGTCGCGCGAACGCTCTCCAGCACGAGCTCCCAGCGCTCCTCGGCCGGTGCTGCCAACAGCTGCAGCCTGAGCGCTTCGGTAGCGAGTGTCTCGCCAACCCCAGCGTCACCCTGCGGACCGTCCGCTACGGGAACGCCGGTGAGCACCGGTCCGAGCGCCGGCAGTGCACCTCTGTCCACCTTGCCATTTGCGCTGAGGGGCATTTGCTCAATTGCCACGAACTCCCCTGGGATCATGTAATGCGGCAACCTTGTCGTCAGCCACGCTCGAAGCTCCTCCCAGAGCTCATCATGGCCCGAGATCGCCGCGCTCAACTCTGGTCGAACCTCATGATCTGGATGCCCGCCCACTAGTCCGTGGAGCACAGCGTGGCTCTCGGTGAGCGCAAGCGCCTCGCGCAAGCTGGGAGTGTCACCCAAGGCAACCTGGCAGAGGCCTATCCCAGCCCTGCTCGCCTCCATCTCCAGCAATTGCGCAATGAGGCCGGCCTCGATCACGCAGAAATGCCTCGCTTGAGGTCCGTAAAGCGGCTCGATCGCGTTGAGCTCGGCCACGAGCACGATGGTGAATGCAGACTGGGCAGCCAACTGCTCATTTGTGCTTACATGGACGCCCGTCTCCAGCGACGCATCTGGGGCGATCGCGCGGAGCGCGTGAGCGTCGGGGTCGTAGTAGTACGTCCCAGCCGCTACGCCCCGCACCCGCTGCGGGCGTACCCCAACGTAGACCTGCACCGGGTACAGCGCCCCGGCGGATCCGTAGCGGTACTTCGGTAGCCCCTGTGTCGCTGTCGGGCGAAGCGTCTCCAGCAGCGCAGACAGCGACTCGAACGACACCGCTCCCGAGCCGAAGCTTCGATGACTCCCCCGCGCACCGTGGAGCAGCTCGCGCTCCTCGGTGCTTGTCACTGAAGCCAGCTCGACTTTGCCCCCATCCTCCAGCCGACGGTGCCCGTGGCGGCGCAACTTGAACTCGAGCTGCTCCAGTGGATCCACGACGATCTCGATCGCCTCGCCGATCGCAGTCGCATCGACCACCGCCGTGGGGATATCCTGCGCGATCACAGGCGCGGGCTCCGGAGCCATGCCGCTGGGCAGCGTCGATGCACTGCCGGCAGTCGGTTCCGCGCCCGCGGGTACCACATAGGCAACCAGGCGACGGTGGCCCCGTGGCTCTCCGACGGCCGCAATCGCCCCGGCGCGTACCTGCGGGTGGGTCGCCAGGTGGGCCTCAATTTCGCCTAGCTCTATGCGATAGCCACCGATCTTGACCTGAGCGTCTTCGCGGCCGAGAAACTCGATGTTCCCATCGGGCAAATATCGCCCCAAGTCACCGGTCCTGTAAAGACGCTCACCGGAGCGCGGGTGGCGGATGAAGCTCGCCGCAGTCCTCTCCTCATCCCGCCAATAGCACTCTGCCAACCCAGCGCCGCCAATGTAAAGATGACCGGGCACATGCACAGGGCAAGGCTCGAGCCGCTCGTTGAGAACTTCCCAGAACTGGTTTCCCAAGGGCTTCCCGTAGGGGATGCTCTTCCACATCGGGTCCACCTGGTCCAGGGGATAGAAGATCGACCAGATCGCGGCCTCGGTGGCGCCGCCAAGACTCACCACTTGGGCCGCCTGCGCCGCTCCGCGGATGCGGTCGATCAGGCCGACGGGGATCCAATCCCCACTGAGCAGAACGAGGCGAAGTGTCGAGGAGATGGGCGGGCCGACCTCTGCCTGTTCGACCGACATCTCCATGAGCGCCGGGACCGAATTCCAGATTGTTACGCGATGGGCCTCGCACAACTCGAGCCAATGTCGCGGATCCCGTGCGGCATCGGAGTCCGGCAGCACGATGGCTCCTCCAGCGGCGAGCAGGCCGAACAGATCGTAGACCGAGAGATCGAAGCTCAATGAAGATAGGCACAGGACGCGGTCTGCGGGACCCACCTCAAAGCGATCGTTGATGTTTCGTATCGTGTTCCAAGCGGCACGATGTGTGATCGCCACACCCTTGGGCGTACCGGTCGAGCCGGAGGTATACATCACGTAGGCAAGGTCGGTTGGCGCCTGCGGCGGCTGGGCGGGAGGGTCACCGGGGACCGTCGTGTCGTCGGCGATCGCGGCAACCTGTGCAACGCTCGTTGGCCACCTCCCGATCTCCTCATCCGCTGTTACGACAACCCGTACTTCGCCATGCTCCACCAGGTAGTGTCGACGTTCATCTGGAAGCCCGGGATCGATCGGTAGGTAGGCACCTCCCGCCATGAGCACGCCAAGTACCGCGACGACCTGCTGCCAACCCTTCGCCACGCTGACGCCGATGAGATCGTTAGGCTCAACCCCAAGAGCACGCAGTCTCCCAGCCAGATGACCGGCGCTGCTGGCGAGATCCCCGTAGGTCATCGAGCCTCCCGACCACACCAGCGCAACGCAATCTGGCTGCTTTTCGGCTTGGGCGAGAAAGCCGGCATGCAGTACGGCATCCTCGACCGAGGTCACCGCCATATTGGCCTCCGCCTGAATGGTCCCGTGATCGGTCGGAAGCCACTGATACTCAGACATCGTCCCACAGCCCATCGTCGTCGACTATGGCTTCCATGTACCGACTGTACGCCCCGAACATGTCGTCCAGCATACCTGGGGGAAACACCTCGTCGACGCTGTCCCAGTGTAGGACCAACTCACCCGCGATCTCAAACGCCTGGTGATCGAGCAGGACCTGGGGTGTCTGCGATATTGCATACGTCGCGGCGCTCATTTCGGTTAGGTTGGTGCCGAGTGCGCTTGTGAACACAACGGGGGCCAACAATACGCCTTCGCCGCGCATGCGTGCGAGCTCCCGCAGGACCCTGATACCACTGAAGTACCGATGCTCCAAATCCTGCCACAACTGACTTTGGAGCGCGCTTGCGAGCTGACGCAGACCCCGCCGTTCGCCGAGGTCCACCTCGAGCAGCTCCACTGTCGTGAAATCCCCGATCAACGCATCGACCTGCGGATGCATCGGAAGGCGGTTGCTGACTGTCACATTCACAACGAATGATGAGTTCGTACTCCAGTATGCCAGCACTTGGGCGTACGCGCTCAAAACGACCATCGAAGGGGTGACGCCCGCGGCGGCAGCGCGCGTCTTGATCCGCGCCCAGGACTCCGCACTCACCGTGTGCGAGCGGCGCACGAAGACCTGTCGATCCAGCGCGGCCGGCGATCGCTCCTGGGGTAGGCCGGGAGCCGCGGGCAGCGATGGGAGCCGATCCATCCAGTAGGTCTTCGACTTGTCGTAGAGCTCGGTCTCCTCGAGGCGCGCCTCGGCAAGAATATAGTCGCGGAAAGTCACATCTAGAGGCGGCAGGTCGTGCGCAGGATCTCCGTATAGGAGGGTCAGCTCCGAGACTAGAAGCTGAATACTGGTGACATCCATCACCAACATATCGAGGCTGCCGTGCAGCAATGCGGTGCCCCCGGGTAAACGCGTGATGCGCAGCTCGAACAGTGGCCACTGATCCGCTGGACGGACCTCATGCGAGCACTCATCCCGTACGAATCCCACGTGGCGTGCGATCGCGTCTGCCGTTGCCTCCGTCAAGTTGACTTCATTCACTTCATACGGAGGTACCGACCTCAGAATACGCTGCTCACCATCCTCGGAAATGACCGCGCGCAGCATATCGTGGCGATCGATCAAGTGTTGCAGGGTGGAGCTGAAGCGATCCCGGTCGAGCCCCGGAATTTCCGTCTCAAAATAGACGTGAGTAGACACTTGACCAAGGGCAAGGACTCCCCCCGTCCCACGAGATAGGCGCGCTGGATATCGTTTAGCGGGAACGGGTCGAACCGGTGCTCCGGATCGCCGTTCATTTGGGGAAGGGGCACCTCTGGAGCTGCAGATCCCTCCAGTTCCAGGACGATGCGATGCGCCAGAGCGGTGGGTGTTGGGTAGTCGAATACCAGGGTGGCAGGGAGACGTAGTCCGGTAGTGGTGTTCAGGCGGTTGCGTAGCTCTACGGCAGCGAGCGAATCGAACCCGAGTTCGGGGAAGGCGCGCGCCGGATCGATGATGTCGGGTGTGGTGTGTCCGAGGACTGCGGCGATTTCGCTTTGGATGACTTGGAGTACGACCTGCGCGCGCTGGTCGCTCGGAGTATCGGCGAGGCGCCGCGCCAGCGACCCACCCGTAGTACTGGCTCGCCGGGTGGGTGTACGGATCAGCCCGCGCAGCAGTGCCGGTGTCATCCCCGCCTTTGCGTACTGGCGCAAAACGGTGGTATCGAGGCGCACGGGCAGGAGCACAGCGTCGGGTTGTTGGCGGGCCGCGTCGAACAGCGCGAGGCCTTCCTCGGAGCTCAACGCCGCGACACCTGTTCGTGCCATCCGCTCGAGATCGGCCTCCCCGAGCTGGCCCGTCATCCCGCTCGGCATCGCCCACTGCCCCCACGCCAACGAACTCGCCGCGAGACCACGGGTGTGGCGGTACCCAGCGAGCGCATCCAGAAACGCGTTCGCTGCCGCATAGTTGCCCTGGCCGGGTCCGCCGAACACCCCGACGATTGAGGAGAACAGCACGAACATCGGCAAGTCGAGATCCCGGGTCAGCTCGTGCAGGTACCACGCGGCGTCGACCTTCGACGCGAGAACACGGTCGAGGCGCTCAGGCGTCAGGGAGCCGATCACGCCGTCATCAAGGACGCCCGCTGCGTGCACGACACCGCACAACGGATACTCCCCCGGGATCAGCCCTAGGAGTGTTTTGAGCTGTTCGCGGTCGCTGACGTCGCACGCCTGCACGCTCACCTGTGCGCCGAGGTCCGCTAGCTCTGCTTGTAGCTCGCTGGCACCCGAGGCCCCCAGACCACGCCGGCTGGCCAGCAGAATGCTCTGGACCCCATGCTCGGTGACCAGGTGGCGGGCTACCAGGGCCCCCAGGCCGCCCGTCCCGCCGGTAACCAGGACCGTGCCCTGTAGTTCGTGGGGTGCGGGGACGCTGAGCACGATCTTCCCGACGTGCCGTGCTTGGCTCATGAACCGGAACGCTTCCGGTGCACGGCGGATATCCCACGCTGTGAGCGGTAGCAGCTTAAAAACGCCGCGCTCGAACAGCGCCAGCACCTCGTTGAGCATCTCCTGGATACGCCCTGGTCCCGCCTCGGTCATATCAAACGCCCGATAGCTCACACCCGGATACCGCTCGGCGATCTCCCCGGGGTCACGGATATCGGTCTTACCCATCTCGATGAAACGCCCGCCGCTCGCCAGCAACTGCAGCGATGCATCCACGAACTCTCCCGCGAGCGAGTCGAGCACGACATCCACGCCCCCGCCACCTGTAGCGTCAAGGAATCGCTGCTTGAACTCCAGCGAGCGCGAGGAAGCGATATGCGCCTCATCGAACCCCAACGAGCGCAGTACCCCCCACTTACCCGGGCTCGCGCTGGCGAACACCTCGACACCGAGATGTTCAGCGACCTGCACGGCGGCCATCCCGACACCCCCGGCAGCCGCGTGCACGAGCAGCCTCTCACCCGCTTTCAAGCGCGCGAGATCGACCAGCCCATAGTACGC
This sequence comes from uncultured Solirubrobacterales bacterium, assembly GCA_963747875.1. Taxonomy (GTDB): domain Bacteria; phylum Actinomycetota; class Thermoleophilia; order Solirubrobacterales; family Solirubrobacteraceae; genus Palsa-744. The sequence continues at coordinate 507,466 of CAVVGU010000001.1, read as the reverse complement.
GGTCAAGAACACGATCGGGACCGATGCAGCCTCGATAAACGACCAGCGGTCGGGTATCCGCACCATCAGCCGACGATCCGCTACCGCGACAGGACCAAACGCGCCGGTGAACAGGCCCATCACGCGATCCCCGACCGCAAGCCCTTCGACGCCCGGCCCGACCTCGGTCACTACGCCTGCTCCCTCGCCGCCCATGATCGCCTCACCGGGATACATGCCAAGCGCGATCAGCACATCACGAAAATTCAACCCCGCGGCCCGCAACGCGACACGGACCTCTCCTACCCCAAGCTCCCCAGCTGCCTCAGTGGAAGGCACAAGCGAGAGGCCCTCGAGCGTGCCCCCACTATCCGCATCAAGCCGCCAGCGCTCCACACCCGCTGGCGCCTGCAAAACACTCCCAGCCCCTGCCCGCCCCAGCCGCGCGACGAACGCCTCACCCTCGCGCAGCGCCAGCTGTGGCTCATCCACACCAGCCGCCGCCAGTACTCTCGGCAGCGCCTCAAATGAGGCCTCGTGCTCATCCATGTCGACCAGCACAAACCGGCCCGGGTTCTCAGACTGCGCACTACGGACCAACCCCCACACCGGCGCCATACCCAGCCCCGCCACACCCTCCCCGGCCCCAACAGCTACCGCGCCCCTCGTCAAAAACACCAGCCGCGAACCCGAAAAACGCTCACCCGAAAGCCAACCCTGAACGGCAGCGAGTGCACGGTTCGCCGCCGCATGAGCCACCCCCGGCATACCGGCGCTCTCCAACCCAACCTCAGCCGCAAGATCAACAAACACAACCTCGGGAGGCTCCGCATCGGAGACCGACGAACCAGACGCCAACACGAGCGGCTCCCACCTCACACAGAACAACGACTCGTGATAAGCGCTGCGGGCGCTGCCCAACTGCTGTTGGGAGACCTCTCGCATAACCAGCGATCCGATCGAAGCGACCAGCGCGCCGCTCTCGTCGGCCACGACCAGAGCCATTCCATCCGTGCCCGCCGGCGACAGGCGCACCCGCAATGTGGGGGCGCCCGCTGCGTACATGCTGACGTCGTTGAACGAGAACGGAAGCCGCAATCGACCTGTCTTCTCGGCATCCGTACCGACGCTGGTCAAGCTTGCCGCGATCCCGTGCAGTGCAGCATCCAGTAGCGCCGGGTGCACCCCATATGTATCGGCTTCGTCTCGCTCTCTGCCGGCTAGCGCGACCTCGGCGAAAATCTCTTCGCCGCGCCGCCAAGCAGCGTGCAGGCCCTGGAACGCTGGCCCATAGTCAAAGCCGTAAGACGCGACACGGTCATATAGGCCATCGAGATCCACTACCTCCGAGCCCTCTGGTGGCCACGTCCCCGCGAGCTCTCCGGCGTGAGCCTCCAGCACGATCTCCCGCCCGTCGGCGAGTACCCCGCTCGCATGACGCGTCCACCCCCCACCCCCCACACCATCCTCCGGGCGGGAGTAGATCCCGACCGGCCGCCTGCCCGCCTCATCGGCGTCATCCACCAAGATCTGCAGCTGCACGCCCTCTGTCTGTGAGAGCACCAGCGGAGCCTCCATCACGAGCTCCTCCACCCGCTCACACCCAACCTGCCCGCCGGCGTGGAGGGCGAGCTCCACGAACGCCGTCCCGGGCACTACCGGCACATCGAACACCACATGATCCGCAAGCCACGAGTGACTCGCCAACGAAACCCGACCCGTGAACAGCCAGCCCCGCTCGCCAGCCAACCCCACCACGGCGCCCAACAACGGATGCTCGGCCGACACCTGACCCAGCGCCGCAACATCCCCAACGCCCACCCCCGACCCCAACCAAAACCGCTCCCGCTGAAACGCATACGCCGGCAGCGCAACGCGCCGCGCGCGCGAACCCTCAAATATCCTGCCCCACTGGACATCGACACCGCTGACCCACACCTCGGCTAGAGCACTGAGCAACGTCTGGGTCTCAGGGCGCTCACCACGCAACAGTGCCACCGCCACGTCAGTGCCCTCACCGCCACGGGCACCACCGTTCCCGCCGCCATCATTCACGCCGCCACCGCTCACGCCATTACTCCCGATGCCATCGCGCGGGGCCTCGGCGCTGGGGGGCGTTGAGGCTAGGCACTCTCGGGTAAGAGCGCTCAGGACGCCGTCGGGGCCAAGCTCGATGAAGCGGCTCACCCCATTCGCTCTGAGCCACCGCACCCCATCGTAGAAGCGCACCGGCTCACGGACGTGGCGCACCCAATACGCGGGCGAGCACGCCAGCTCACTGGGCAACACCTCCCCGGTCACATTGGAGACGATCGGGATCGTGGGTGGCTGATAACTGACGCTTTCAGCCGCCCGCGTGAACTCCTCGAGCATCCCGTCCATGCGTGGGGAGTGAAAGGCGTGCGAGACCCGCAGACGCTTCGTCTTCGCACCCCGCCCAGCCCACACCCCCGCGAGCTCCAACACACCGTCCTCATCACCTGAGATCACAACCGAGGCGGGCCCATTCACAGCCGCCAGTGAGACGCGGCCCTCGTACCCTTCGAGTGAACCAACCACCTCCTCCTCCGGTGCCTGGATCGAGAGCATCGCTCCGCCCGCAGGTAGCGCGCCCATCAACCGGCCCCGGGCCGCGACCAGCCGGCAGGCGTCCTCGAGCGAGAAGACGCCCGCGACATGTGCGGCAGCGAGCTCCCCGACCGAGTGACCGATCAGGAACCCGGGGCGAACCCCGAAGCTCTCGATGAGCCTGAACAGCGCGACCTCGATCGCGAACAGGCCAGCCTGCGTAAACGCAGTCCGATCCAGCAACCCCAAGTTAGAGCCCTCTTCTCCGAACAGGACACCCTGCAGCGGGCGCTCTAGCAGCCCATCGAACCCTGCGCATATCTCATCCAGCGTGTCCTTGAATAGCGGGAACGCCTCGTAGAGCTCCCGGCCCATCCCTGCGCGTTGGGCGCCCTGACCGGTGAACAAGAACGCCACCCCACCACCGGTAGCGGGAGTGCCACCGTTTATCACACTTCCCGCGGGCTCCCCGCTCGCAAGTCCCTCGAGGCCCTCTAGCAGCCCCTCGCGCTGACTTGCGACGACGACCGCGCGGTACTCGAACACCGAACGCGCGGCCAGCGAAAGCCCCACATTCGCGACCCCGACCCCGGGCGATCCGGCCACGAACTCCCGTAAGCGCTCGGCCTGCGCACGTAGCGCCGACTCGGTTCTACCGGACAGCACCCACGGCACCACACCCGCCTCCACGAGGTCAGTGCTGTCACCGTGGCCCGGTTTGTGAGCCGCTCCCGTGGACCCTCCGGTAGGTGCTTCTTCGAGGATGATGTGTGCGTTTGTGCCGCTGATCCCGAACGAGGAGACGCCGGCACGACGCGGAGAACCGTTGCGCTGCCACGGGGTCTTGTGGGTGAGGAGTGTGATGGAGCCTGCTGCCCAGTCGACGTGCTTGGAGGGCTCATCGATGTGCAGTGTTCGGGGTAGCAGCTCATGGCGCAGCGCTTGGACCATCTTGATCACCCCGGCAACCCCAGCTGCGGCGGCGGTATGACCGATGTTCGACTTGATCGATCCGAGCCACAACGGACGCTCCCGGCCTTGCCCGTAGGTCGCTAGTAAGGCTTGAGCCTCGATTGGGTCGCCGAGTGTGGTGCCTGTGCCGTGTGCCTCGACTGCGTCGACTTCTTGTGGGGCGAGGCTCGCGTTCGCCAAGGCTTGTGTGATGACGCGCTGCTGGGAGGGGCCGTTCGGTGCTGTGAGCCCGTTTGAGGCGCCATCCTGGTTGACCGCGCTGCCGCGCACCAACCCCAGCACCCGGTGACCGTTGCGCTGTGCGTCTGAGAGGCGCTCCAGCAGCAGCAAGCCGACGCCCTCGCCCCAGCCCGCGCCATCCGCCGTGTCCGCGAAGGACTTGCAGCGCCCATCGGGGGCCGAGACCCGCTGCGCGCTGAACTCCACCAGACCCTCCGGCGAGGCATTGATCGTCACCCCACCGGCCAATGCCAGCGAGCACTCCCCCGCGCGCAACGCCTGGCTCGCGAGATGAATCGCTACAAGCGATGAAGAGCACGCCGTATCTACCGACACGGCCGGCCCCTCAAACCCAAACGTGTAGGACACTCGGCCCGAGGCGACGCTGCTCGTATTACCCGTCAAGCGATAACCCGCAAGACCCGCAGAGGCCGACCCGAATACACCCGCCCCATAGCTCGAAGAGCCCACCCCTGCAAACACCCCAGTCTGACTACCCCGCAACAACCCGGGGTCGATACCAGCATCCTCCAGGACCTCCCACGACGCTTCCAGTAGCAGTCGTTGCTGGGGGTCCATCGCCAGAGCCTCACGCGGGCTGATCCCGAAGAAATCAGCGTCGAACTCGCCGGCGTCATAGAGAAAGCCGCCCTCGCGGGTATAGGTGGTGCCGGGCTTCTCGGGGTCGGGGTCGTAGAGGCCGTCGAGATCCCAGCCGCGATCCGCTGGGAACCCCGAGATCGCGTCCGTGCCAGCGGCCAGGAGCTCCCACAGCGCCTGTGGAGAGCTGGCTCCCCCGGGGTAGCGGCAGCTCATTCCGACGATCGCGATCGGCTCATCCACGGTCGCGCGCGCGACCGCACGGGAAGCGATGCTTGTCTGTGCACCTGAGAGCTGCTCCAGCAAATACCCAGCCAACGCTACCGGCGTCGGGTAGTCAAAGACCAGCGTCGCGGGGAGATGCAGCCCGCTCGCCTGGTTCAGGCGGTTGCGTAGCTCGACCGCAGCAAGCGAGTCGAATCCGAGGTCCTTGAACGTACGCTGCGAGCCGATCGCCTCCGCAGAGGCATGCCCCAGCACAGCCGCAACCTGCCCTTTCAGAAGCTCCAGCGCGATCGCCTCACGCTCGGCCTCAGGCACACCGGCAAGGCGACGAGCCAACGAAGCGCCCTGGCTACCTGCTCGGCGAGAGGGCACACGCACCAAGCCAGCAAAGAGCGCAGGGAGTATCCCGCTTGTTGCCTGCGCGCGCAGCACCCCCAGATCCAACGGCACGGGGAACATCAACGCCTCGCCCAAGTTGAGCGCTGTATCGAAGAGCCCAAGCGCCTCCTCGGAGGAGAGCGTGCCGATACCCGAACGGGCGATCCGCGTCAGATCGGTCTCGCTGAGACCCCCGGTCATCGTGCTGGCCTGCTGCCACAGCCCCCACGCCATCGAGACACCAGCAAACCCCCCCGCCTGACGGTAGGCCGCCAACGCGTCGAGAAACACATTCGCCGCTGCATAGTTCCCCTGCCCTGGCCCACCAAGCGTCCCCGCCAGCGAGGAGAACAACACGAACGCCCCCAGATCAATGTGCTCCGTCAACTCGTGCAGATACCACGCCGCATCGGCCTTCGCCGCAAGCACCCGATCCAACTGCTCCACCGTCAGAGAGCCGATCAGTGCGTCATCGATCACGCCCGCCGCGTGCACCACCGCACACAGCGGGTGCTCAGCCGCGATCGAATCGAGTAGCCCTTTCAGCGCCTCGCGCTCAGAGACATCACACGCAGCGACCGTGACCGTCGCACCCAGCGCTTGGAGCTCTGCCTGGAGCTCCGGGGCACCTGCCGCGTCGAGGCCACTGCGGCTAGCCAACAACAAATGCTTGGTGCCGTGCGTGTGGATGAGATGGCGTGCGAGCGTGGCACCCAGGGTGCCCGTGCCACCCGTGATCAGGACAGTACCCTGCGGGTCGATGCCGGCGGGGAGGCTCAGCACGATCTTGCCGGTATGACGCGCCTGGCTCATGAAACGAAATGCCTGTGGCGCATGGTGGATGTCCCACACCGCGACCGGCAACGGGTGCAATACCCCCGCCTCGAAGAGACCAAGGATCACGCTGAGCATCTGCTGGATACGCTCAGTTCCGGCTTCCATCAAGTCAAAAGCCCGATACGCAACCCCTGGGTACCGCTCGGCGATCTCACTCGGGTCACGGATGTCGGTCTTGCCCATCTCGATGAACCGCCCACCACCGGCCACGAGCTCGAGCGAGCAGTCGACGAACTCGCCCGCCAACGAATCCAACACGACATCGACACCCCGCCCATGGGTGTGCTCGAGGAACTTGTCCTTGAACGTGAGATCGCGGGAGGACGCGATGTGATCCTCGTCGAGGCCCAGCGAGCGTAGGGTCTGCCACTTCTGCGGGCTTGCTGTCGCGAATACCTCAGCGCCGAGATACTGCGCCAGCTGTATCGCGGCGATACCGACCCCGCCTGTCCCAGCATGCACCAGCACCGACTCTCCCGCCTTGAGCTCCGCGAGGTCTACCAGTCCGTAGAAAGCGGTCAAGAATACGATCGGTACTGACGCGGCCTGCGCGAATGACCAGCCCTCCGGCACCCGCGCTAGTAGACGCTCGTCAGTCACCGAGATTGGGCCGAAGGCGCCTGGCATCATTCCCATCACGCGGTCACCGACGGCGAGCCCGGTGACTTCTGGTCCTGTTTGTAGGACTACTCCTGCGCCCTCGGTGCCCATCGATGCCTCGCCGGGGTACATGCCCAGAGCGATCAAGACATCGCGGAAGTTGACGCCTCCCGCGCGCACCCCGACCCTGACCTGCCCCGGCCCGAGCGGCTCCAGTACCTCCGGGCACGCCACGAGCGAGAGATCCTCAAAGCTCCCCCCACCGCCGGCATCCAAACGCCACTCACCGACACCCACAGGCACAACCAACCCACCACCAACACCACCAGTGCCACCAGCCCGCACCAAACGCGGGACCAGCACATCACCCTCGCGTAACGCGAGCTGCGGCTCATCACTTCTCAACACGTTGGCCAGCGCCGGGCGGGAAGCGTCGTGCTCGTCGGAGTCGATGAGCATGAAGCGCCCCGGGTGCTCCGACTGCGCCGAGCGCACAAGCCCCCATAGCGGAGCATGCGCCAAACGCCGGACACTCTCCCCTGCCCCTGCCGCGACTGCGCCCCGGGTTACAAATACCAGTCGCGAGTCCGCAAACCGCTCATCCCCAAGCCAACCCTGCAACGCCCCCAACACCCAACCCACCGACCCATGCACCACACCGACGACCCCATCCACCGCCACGCCTGCTGTCTCGCAGTCAATGAGCACCACTTCTGGGAGCTCGCCGCTCTGCGCGGCCTCACCCAGCGCCTCCAGATCACCGAACGCCCTGACAGAGCATCGGACCCCCGCAAGAGTCTCGGCGAGCACGCCCTTCTTGCTACCCAGCAACCCGAGCTCCCCCGTGAAAGGCTCGTTGCCTGTCGAGGCTGGCACTGCGACCCAGTCCATCGCGAACAGCGAATCGCCACCAGCACCCCGCGTGTCCCCCAGCCGATCGGGGGAAACCTCCCGTACCACCAGCGAACCGACCGACGCGACGAGCCCACCAGCGTCGTCAGCGACCACCAACGAGACCGCGCCTGAGCTCTCCGGCGACAGGCACACCCGCAAACGGGACGCCCCCTTGGCATAGAGCTCCACGTCGGTAAAAGAGAACGGCAGCCGCACCCCACCCCCGCTCTGGCCCTCCTCAGAGTCCAGGCCACCGGCGTGCAGCGCAGCGTCAAGTAACGCCGGGTGCAAACCAAACGACCCCGCCTGCGCCTGCTGATCCTCGGCAAGAGCGACCTCGGCAAACACATCGTCGCCTCGCACCCACACCGCGCGTAAACCCTGAAAAGCCGGCCCATACTCCAGGCCCCGCTCCAAGAGACGATCGTAAAGACCATCAACCTCCACAGCCCGCGCACCCTCAGGCGGCCACACCCCAGCCAACAACCCCGCACGACCCACCAACACCCCACCATCCGACACAGCCCCGCCACCCAACACAGTCCCACCACGTGACGCCGGCGCCTCGGGAGCAAGGACGCCCCCCGCATGACGAACCCACTCCCCAGCCTCCCCACCCAAAGCAGCCTCCAGCCCAGCGGCGCCGTCCGCGCCCTCAGGCGCCACGGCGCTCTCTGGCCTGGAGTAAATCCCGATCGAGCGGCGCCCCAGCTCATCGCTCTCACCGACCGCGACCTGCAACTGGACCGCGCCTGCCTCCCCCAACACCAATGGAGCTTCCAACGTCAACTCCGAAACCACACCACACCCCACCCTGCCACCAACATACAAAGCCAACTCCAGAAACGCCGTCCCCGCCAACAACACCACACCCAACACCGCATGATCACCCAGCCACGAATCACTCTCCAGCGAAAGACGACCAGTAAACACAGAACCCTCAACACCCGCCAACCCCACCACAGCACCCAACAACGGATGCGCAACCGCCGACAACCCCAGCGAACCCACATCCCCCACCCCAGCCCCAGACGAAAGCCAAAACCGCTCCCGCTGAAACGCATACGTCGGCAACCCAACACGCTCCGCACCCTCAAACAACCCCTCCCACCGAACATCAACACCACCGACCCACGCCTCCGCCAACCCACCGATAAACGTCTGGACCTCAGGACGCCCACCGCGCAACAACGCCACCACCACAGCACTATCAGTGCGCTCACTCAGAACACCATCATCAACCTCAGCACCATCACCGCTCATGCCACCGCTACTCATGACCTCGCCGGCGCCCAGCTCTGAGGCTAGGCACTCCCGGGTAAGAGCGCTCAGGACGCCGTCGGGGCCTAGCTCGATGAAGCTGCTGACCCCGTTCGCTCTGAGCCACCGCACCCCATCGCAGAAGCGCACCGGCTCACGAACATGGCGCACCCAGTACCCGGGCGAGCACGCCAACTCACTGGACAACACCTCCCCCGTAACATTCGAGACGACCGGAATCCTGGGCGGCTGGTAGCCGATGCTCTCAGCCATCTGGGTGAACTCCGCGAGCATCCCATCCATCCGTGGCGAGTGAAACGCGTGCGAGACCCGCAGACGCTTCGTCTTCGCACCCCGCCCAGCCCACACCCCCGCAAGCTCCAACACACCATCCTCATCACCCGAGACCACAACCGACAAAGGCCCATTCACGGCCGCCAACGCAACACGGCCCTCATACCCCTCGAGCGATCCAACCACCTCCTCCTCCGGTGCCTGGATCGAGAACATCGCCCCACCAGCGGGTAGCGCGCCCATCAGCCGCCCCCGTGCAGCGACCAGCCGGCAGGCATCCTCGAGCGAGAAGACCCCCGCGACATGTGCGGCAGCGAGCTCCCCGACCGAGTGACCCATCAGGAACCCCGGGCGGACCCCAAGGCTCTCGATGAGCCTGAACAGCGCTACCTCAATCGCGAACAGACCAGCCTGCGTGAACGCAGTCTGATCCAACAGCCCCACACCAGGCCCATCTTCTACGAAGAGGACATCCCGCAGCGGGCACTCGAGCAGCCCGTCAAACACGTCGCATACCTCATCCAGCGCGCCCCTGAAGAGAGGGAACGCCTCGTAGAGCTCATGGCCCATACCGGCACGCTGGGCACCCTGACCCGTGAACAAGAACGCCACCCCACCACCGGCGGCGGGGGCGGCGCCCTGAATCACACTGCTCCCTGGTTCTCCGTCCGCAAGACCCTGGAGGCCCTCTTGCAGTCCCTCGCGCTCACTTGCGACGAGGAGCGCGCGGTACTCGAACACCGAACGCTGGGCAAGCGAGAGGCCCACATCTGCCACCCCGACTCCCGACGACCCATCTAGGAACTCCCGTAAGCGCCCGGCCTGTGCACTCAACGCGCTCTCGCTGCGACCGGATAGTACCCACGGCACCACACCCGCCTTCTCGAGACCAGTAATGCCACGACCTCCCGGCTCGTGAGCCGCGCCTGTTGAGCTCTCGGTGACCGGTGCTTCTTCGAGGATGATGTGTGCGTTTGTGCCGCTGATCCCGAATGAGGAGACGCCGGCGCGGCGTGGTGAACCGTTGCGCTGCCACGAGATCTCCCGGGTAAGGAGCGAGACCGAACCCGCCGACCAATCCACATGCCTCGAGGGCTCATCAACGTGCAGCGTTCGGGGTAGTAGCCCATGGCGCATCGCTTGGACCATCTTGATAACCCCAGCGACACCAGCCGCCGCAGCAGCATGACCGATATTCGACTTGATCGACCCAAGCCACAACGGACGCCCCTGCGGACGACCCTGCCCATACGTCGCAAGCAACGCCTGCGCCTCAATCGGATCACCAAGCGTCGTACCCGTACCATGCGCCTCGACCGCATCAACCTCCAACGCAGCCAACCCCGCATTCGCCAAAGCCTGCACAATCACACGCTGCTGAGAAGGACCATTCGGCGCCGTCAACCCATTACTCGCACCATCCTGATTCACCGCGCTACCACGCACCAACCCCAACACCCGCCGCCCATTACGCTCCGCGTCCGAAAGCCGCTCCAGCAACAACAGGCCCGCACCCTCAGAGAACCCCGTGCCATCCGCCGCATCCGCGAAGGACTTACACCGACCATCCGGCGAAAGACCACGCTGACGCGCGAACTCCACAAACAACCCCGGCGAAGCCAACACCGTCACACCACCAGCCAACGCCATCGAACACTCCCCCGAACGCAACGACTGACACGCCAAATGCAACGCCACAAGCGACGACGAACACGCCGTATCAACCGACACCGCCGGCCCCTCCAAGCCAAGCATATACGCCACCCGACCCGACACCACACTATTCGTCGCACCCGTCAACCGATAACCCTCAAGACCCCCAAACCCAGACCCCACACCCCCCACGTCATACTCCGACGAACTAACACCCACAAACACCCCAGCCTGCACACCCCGCAACAACACCGGGTCAATACCAGCATCCTCAACCGCCTCCCACGACACTTCCAACAACAACCGCTGCTGAGGATCCATCGCCAAAGCCTCACGCGGGCTGATCCCAAAGAAACCCGCGTCAAACTCACCCACGTCATAGAGAAACCCACCTTCACGCGTATAAGCAGTCCCAAACTTCTCGGGGTCAGGGTCATAGAGGCCATCCAGATCCCAGCCACGATCCACCGGGAACCCCGAAATCGCATCCCTACCCGCAGCCAAAAGCTCCCACAGCGCCTGCGGAGAACTAGCCCCCCCGGGATAACGACAACCCATCCCCACAATCGCAATCGGCTCATCCACCACCGCACGCGAAACCGCACGCGTAACAACACTTGCCTGCACACCGGAGAACTGCTCCAGCAGATACCCCGCCAACGCCACCGGCGTCGGGTAGTCAAAGACCAGCGTCGCGGGGAGATGCAGCCCGCTCGCCTGGTTCAGCCGGTTGCGTAGCTCGACCGCAGCAAGCGAGTCGAATCCGAGGTCCTTGAACGTACGCTGCGAGCCGATCGCCTCCGCGGAGGCGTGCCCCAGCACGGCCGCAACCTGCCCTTTCAAGAGATCGAGCGCGATCGCCTCACGCTCGGCCTCAGGCACACTGGCAAGGCGACGAGCCAACGAAGCGCCCTGGCTACCTGCCCTGCGCGCAGGGACACGCACCAAGCCAGCAAAGAGCGCGGGGAGCACTCCGCTTGTTGCCTGCGCGCGCAGCACCTTTAGATCCAACGGCACGGGGAACATCAACGCCTCGCCTGAGTCGAGCGCTGTGTCGAAGAGCCCAAGCGCCTCCTCGGTCGAGAGTGTGCCGATACCGGAGCGGCCGATCCGTACTAGATCCGCTTCGCTGAGATCTTTGGTCATTGTGCTGGCCTGCTGCCATAGCCCCCACGCCATCGAGACACCGGCATGCCCCCGCCTCTGACGATAGGCCGCCAAGGCGTCGAGGAACGCGTTCGCCGCCGCATAGTTACCCTGCCCCGGCCCACCGAGCGTCCCGGCCAGCGAGGAGAACAGCACGAACGCCCCAAGATCGATGTGTTCGGTCAGCTCGTGCAGGTACCACGCCGCATCGGCCTTCGCAGAAAGCACCCGGTCCAGCTGCTCCACCGTCAGAGAGTCGATCAGAGCGTCATCGATCACACCCGCCGCGTGCACCACCGCGCTCAATGGGTGCTCGACCGTGATCGAATCGAGTAGCCCTTTCAATTCCTCGCGCTCAGAGACATCACACGCTGCGACCGTAACCGTCGCACCCAACGATTCGAGCTCTGCCTGTAGCTCTGGGGCACCTGCCGCGTCGAGGCCACTACGGCTAGCCAACAACAAATGCTTGGTGCCGTGCGTGTGGATGAGATGGCGTGCGAGCGTGGCACCCAGGGTGCCCGTGCCACCCGTGATCAGGACAGTACCCTGCGGGTCGATGCCGGCGGGGAGGCTCAGCACGATCTTGCCGGTATGACGCGCCTGGCTCATGAAACGCAGCGCCTGTGGTGCGCGGCGGATATCCCACACCGTGACGGGCAGCGCCCGCAACACCCCCGCCTCGAAGTGACCGAGGATCTCGCAGAGCATCTCCTGGATACGCTCAGCTCCGGCTTCCATTAAGTCGAAGGCCTGGTAGACCACCCATGGGTATTGCCTGGTGATCTCGTCGGGGTTACGGATGTCGGTCTTGCCCATCTCGATAAACCGTCCGCCGCCGACTAGGAGCTCGAGCGAGGCGTCAACGAATTCGCCCGCCAACGAGTCCAACACGACGTCCACACCCCGGCCCTCGGTGTGCTCCAGGAATTTCTCCTTGAAGGTGAGGTCGCGGGAGGACGCGATGTGATCCTCGTCGAGGCCAAGCGAGCGTAGGGTCTGCCACTTCTGCGGGCTGGCCGTCGCGAACACCTCAGCGCCGAGATACTGCGCCAGCTGTATCGCGGCGATACCGACCCCGCCCGTACCAGCATGCACCAGCACCGACTCCCCCGCCTCGAGTCCCGCCAAGTCAACCAGACCATAGAAAGCCGTCAAGAAAACGATCGGCACCGACGCCGCCTGTGCAAACGACCAGCCCTCAGGCACCCGCACAAGCAAACGCTCCTCAGTCACCGAGACCGGGCCGAAGGCGCCTGGCATCATTCCCATCACGCGGTCACCGACGGCGAGCCCGGATACCTCTGGTCCTGTTTGTAGTACTACTCCCGCGCCCTCGGTACCCATCGATGCCTCACCCGGGTACATGCCCAGGGCGATCAAGACATCGCGGAAGTTGACGCCTCCCGCGCGCACCCCGACCCTGACCTGCCCCGGCCCGAGCGGCTCCAGTACCTCCGGGCACGCCACGAGCGAGAGATCCTCAAAGCTCCCCCCACCGCCGGCATCCAAACGCCACTCACCGACACCCACAGGCACAACCAACCCACCACCAACACCACCGGCGCCGCCAGCCCGGGCCAAACGCGGGACCAGCACATCACCCTCGCGTAGCGCAAGTTGTGGCTCATCACCCGCCAACACACCAGCCAGCGCCGCCCTGGAAGCGTCGTGCTCGTCGGAGTCGATGAGCACGAAGCGCCCCGGGTGCTCCGACTGCGCCGAGCGCACAAGCCCCCACAGCGGAGCCTGCGCCAAACGCCGGACACTCTCCCCGGCTCCTGCCGCGACTGCGCCCCGCGTTACGAACACCAGTCGCGAGTCCGCAAACCGCTCATCTCCAAGCCAACCCTGCAACGCCCCCAGCACCCAACCCACCGACCCATGCACCACACTCAGCCCACCAAACCTGACGTCCCCACCACCAGCCAACCCATCGCCTGTATCCCCACCCACAGCCCCACCACCACCGGCAACCCCATCACTGTCGGCAGTCCCACCATCGGCAACGCCTGCTCTCTCGCAGTCAATGAGCACCACTTCTGGGAGCTCGCCGCTCTGCGCGGCCTCACCCAGCGCCTCCAGATCACCGAACGCCCTGACAGAGCATCGGACCCCCGCAAGAGTCTCGGCGAGCACGCCCTTCTTGCTACCCAGCAACCCGAGCTCCCCCGTGAAAGGCTCGTTGCCTGTCGAGGCTGGCACTGCGACCCAGTCCATCGCGAACAGCGAATCGCCACCAGCACCCCGCGTGTCCCCCAGCCGATCGGGGGAAACCTCCCGTACCACCAGCGAACCGACCGACGCGACGAGCCCACCAGCGTCGTCAGCGACCACCAACGAGACCGCGCCTGAGCTCTCCGGCGACAGGCACACCCGCAAACGGGACGCCCCCTTGGCATAGAGCTCCACGTCGGTAAAAGAGAACGGCAGCCGCACCCCACCCCCGCTCTGGCCCTCCTCAGAGTCCAGGCCACCGGCGTGCAGCGCAGCGTCAAGTAACGCCGGGTGCAAACCAAACGACCCCGCCTGCGCCTGCTGATCCTCGGCAAGAGCGACCTCGGCAAACACATCGTCGCCTCGCACCCACACCGCGCGTAAACCCTGAAAAGCCGGCCCATACTCCAGGCCCCGCTCCAAGAGACGATCGTAAAGACCATCAACCTCCACAGCCCGCGCACCCTCAGGCGGCCACACCCCAGCCAACAACCCCGCACGACCCACCAACACCCCACCATCCGACACAGCCCCGCCACCCAACACAGTCCCACCACGTGACGCCGGCGCCTCGGGAGCAAGGACGCCCCCCGCATGACGAACCCACTCCCCAGCCTCCCCACCCAAAGCAGCCTCCAGCCCAGCGGCGCCGTCCGCGCCCTCAGGCGCCACGGCGCTCTCTGGCCTGGAGTAAATCCCGATCGAGCGGCGCCCCAGCTCATCGCTCTCACCGACCGCGACCTGCAACTGGACCGCGCCTGCCTCCCCCAACACCAATGGAGCTTCCAACGTCAACTCCGAAACCACACCACACCCCACCCTGCCACCAACATACAAAGCCAACTCCAGAAACGCCGTCCCCGCCAACAACACCACACCCAACACCGCATGATCACCCAGCCACGAATCACTCTCCAGCGAAAGACGACCAGTAAACACAGAACCCTCAACACCCGCCAACCCCACCACAGCACCCAACAACGGATGCGCAACCGCCGACAACCCCAGCGAACCCACATCCCCCACCCCAGCCCCAGACGAAAGCCAAAACCGCTCCCGCTGAAACGCATACGTCGGCAACCCAACACGCTCCGCACCCTCAAACAACCCCTCCCACCGAACATCAACACCACCGACCCACGCCTCCGCCAACCCACCGATAAACGTCTGGACCTCAGGACGCCCACCGCGCAACAACGCCACCGTCGTGCCCGGCTCTGAAGCCAAGCACTCCCGGGTAAGAGCGCTCAGGACACCATCGGGGCCCAGCTCCATGAAGCTGCCGACCCCGTTCGCTCTGAGCCACCGCACCCCATCGCAAAAGCGCACCGGCTCACGAACATGACGCACCCAATATCCAGCCGAACACGCCAACTCCCCAGACAACACCTCACCCGTAACGTTCGAGACGACCGGAATCGTGGGCGGCTGATAACTGACACTTTCAGCCGCCCGCATAAACTCCTCGAGCATCCCGTCCATCCGCGGCGAGTGAAACGCGTGCGAGACCCGCAGACGCCTCGTCTTCGCACCCCGACCAGCCCA
Organism: uncultured Solirubrobacterales bacterium; assembly: GCA_963747875.1. GTDB lineage: Bacteria > Actinomycetota > Thermoleophilia > Solirubrobacterales > Solirubrobacteraceae > Palsa-744. The sequence goes on along the minus strand of CAVVGU010000001.1, from coordinate 492,079 downwards.
CACCCCCCCAAGCTCCAACACGCCATCCTCATCACCCGAGACCACAACCGACAAAGGCCCATTCACAGCCGCCAACGCAACACGACCCTCATACCCCTCAAGCGTTCCAACCACCTCCTCCTCCGGCGCCTGGATCGAGAGCATCGCCCCACCCTCCGGTAGCGCGCCCATCAACCGCCCCCGTGCCGCGACCAGCCGACAGGCATCCTCGAGCGAGAAGACGCCCGCGACATGTGCCGCAGCGAGCTCCCCGACCGAGTGACCCACCAGGAACCCCGGGCAAACCCCAAGGCTCTCGAGCAGCCTGAACAGCGCTACCTCGAGCGCGAACAGGCCAGCCTGCGTAAACGCAGTCCGATCCAACAACCCCACACCAGAACCCTCCCGCTCGAACAGGACATCCCGCAACGGACACTCGAGCAGCCCATCAAATCCAGCGAACACCTCATCCAGTGCGCCCCTGAAGAGCGGAAACGCCTCGTAAAGCTCTTGGCCCATACCCGTGCGCTGGGCACCCTGACCCGTGAACAAGAACGCCACCCCACCGCTCACACCACCAGTTGTCGCGGGGGGGCACCCCGGATCACACCATCGCCCGGCTCCCCGCACGCAACGCTCCCCAGGCCCTCGAGCAGCCCCTCACGCTCACCTGCAACGACGACCGCGCGGTACTCGAACACCGAACGCGCCGCCAGCGAAAGCCCCACATCCGCCACCCCGACCCCAGGCGACCCGGCCACGAACTCCCGTAAACGCCCAGCCTGCGCGAACAGGGCGCTCTCGCTTCTACCAGACAGCACCCACGGCACCACACCGCCGTCAGCCACGACACCACCATCAGCCAGGACCCCAACGTGCGCCGAAGCACCATCCCCAATGACGGGAGCACCGCTCTCCCCAACTTCCCGCGCCCCCCGCTCACCCTTGGCGACCGGCGCCTCCTCCAAGATCACGTGCGCGTTCGTGCCGCTGATCCCAAACGACGAGATACCCGCCCGCCGAGGCGCGTCGTCGCTCTCCCAGGGCATCTCCTCGGTCATTAGTGAGACAGAGCCCGCCGACCAATCCACATGCGTAGAGGGCTCATCGATATGCAGCGTCCGGGGCAGCACCCCGTGGCGCATCGCCTGCACCATCTTGATTACCCCTGCCGCACCAGCCGCCGCCTGCGTATGCCCAATGTTCGACTTCACCGAGCCCAGCCACAGTGGACGCTCCCTACCCTGCCCGTAGGTAGCAAGCAGCGCCTGCGCCTCGATCGGGTCGCCGAGCGTCGTGCCCGTCCCATGCGCCTCGACCACATCGACATCCTGCGGCCTCAGACCCGCGTTGGCCAAGGCCTGCGCGATCACCCGCTGCTGCGAGGGCCCGTTCGGTGCCGTCAGCCCATTCGACGCACCGTCCTGATTCACAGCGCTGCCACGCACCAACGCCAGCACCCGGTGATAGCTGCGCTGCGCATCCGAGAGACGCTCGAGTAACAACAGGCCCGCGCCCTCGGAAAACCCGGTGCCGTCGGCCGCATCTGCGAACGACCTACAGCGACCATCCGGTGAAAGGCCGCGCTGACGCGCGAACTCGATGAAAAGACCGGCGCCCGAGAGCACCGTCACCCCACCCGCCAGGGCGAGGTTGCATTCTCCTGAACGAAGCGCCCGGCAGGCCAGATTGATCGCCACCAACGACGAGGAACAGGCAGTGTCCACCGAGACCGCTGGACCCTCCAAGCCAAATGTATAGGCGATCCGACCCGAGGCCACGCTGCCCACGACACCGCTCAGCCGGTAGCCCTCGAGATGCCGAAACGCCGACCCGGACCGGTTCGCACCGTAGTCCGAGGAGCTCACCCCCGCGAACACTCCAACCGGAGTGCCTTTCAGAGACGCCGGATCGATACCGGCGCCTTCAAATGCCTCCCACGAGACCTCCAACAACAGCCGCTGCTGAGGGTCCATCGCCAGCGCCTCACGTGGACTGATCCCGAAGAAACCGGCATCGAACTCCCCAACGTCGTAGAGAAAACCACCCTCGCGGGTATAGCTCGTGCCGGGGTGATCGGGATCTGGGTCATACAGACCCTCCAGATCCCAACCGCGGTCATCTGGAAATCCACCGATCGCATCTCCGCCGGAGGCGACCAACTCCCAAAGGTCCTCCGGAGAGGAGACCTTGCCGGGATAGCGACAGCTCATCCCCACGATCGCAATCGGCTCGTGCTCGCGATACTCGAGCTCCCGCATACGACGATCCGCCTTGGCGAGATCTGCGGTCGCCTTCCTCAGATACTTGCGAAGCTTCTCTTCGTCGGTCATCCCAACCGCCCCTCGTCTGCACGCTGATCGAGTCCCTCTCGGCGCTTGTCGATGAGCTCGAACACCTCATCGTCGGTAATGGATTCGAGGTCGTCGTCGATATCTGCATCCGCCTCCATCCCATCACGGGAGAAGCGATCCGACAGGAGGGTCTGCACTCGCAAGTTGAAGGCCTGTAAGCGCGTCTCGAGTCGCTCTCGCTCGTCTCGATCCGCGGCGACCGACCGCAGGAAATCCTCCAGCTTGGCGAACTCGACATCGATCGACTCGTTGGGCCCACCGGTACCGGCCACCAGCCCCAACACATATCCGGCCACGGCCGCGCAGTTGGGGTAGTCGAACACCAGCGTCGCAGGCAGCCGCAGGCCGGTGTTGGCATTCAGGCGGTTGCGCAGCTCGACCGCATTGAGCGAGTCGAAGCCGAGCTCCTGGAAGGATCGCTCGGGCTGGACCGCCTCGACGGCGTCGTGGCCGAGCACCGCTGCCACGTGCGAGCGGACCAACTCCAACACGAGCGCCTCGCGCGCGGGGGAGGGAGTCTCTGCCACGCGCTTTGCGAACGCGGCGCTGTCCTGGCGTCGGCGCTGTGCGGGAGCGCGAACCAACGAACTGAAAATCGGCGCCAGCATGCCCGCTCTCGCGGCCGCACGAAGCCCCACGTTGTCGATCGGAGCCGCCACGACAAGTGGCTCGACAGTGGCGAGCGCCTGGTCGAAGAGCGCGAGGCCCCTTTGCGAGGAGAGCGCCAGCCCACCCAGGCGCGCCTTGTCAGCATCGCTGAGATCGCCCGTCAGTGCACTCGCCTGCTCCCACAGACCCCAGGCGATCGAGTGAGCAACCAAGCCGTGAGCTCGGCGATGGGCCGCCAGGCCGTCCAGGTAGGCGTTGGCGGCCGCGTAGTTTGCCTGGCCCGGCGAGCCAAGCGTGGCTGCGGCCGAGGAGAACATGACAAAGGCCGCAAGCTCGAGCTCGCGCGTCAGCTCGTGAAGGTGGTCTGCAGCATCGACCTTGGGGGCAAAGACGCGATCGATACGCTCGCCGTCGAGCGAAGTAATCACGCCATCGTCGAGTGTCCCCGCCGCGTGGATCACTGCGCCCAGGGGGTGGGCCTTGGGGATCGCGTCGATCAGGGCCCGTAGCTGTTCATGGTCTGAGACATCGCACGCGACGATGTCAGCAGTAACGTCGAGCTCTCGTAGCTGTGCCCCGAGCTCGGCTGCCCCATCCGACCCTGGCCCACGACGACTCGTCAGTAGGAGGTGCTTAGCGCCGTGGACTTCAACCAGGTGGCGGGCAAGCAGCGAGCCCAGCGTGCCCGTGCCGCCTGTGATCAGCACCGTCCGGTTGGGATCAAGGCGGGGAGGCATTTGCAAAACCACCTTCCCGGTATGGCGGGCCTGGCTTAGGTAGCGCAGGGCCGCGGCCGCCTCGGCCAACGCGAACGTCGTGGTCGGTAGAGGCTCGAGTGCGCCTTGCCCGAATAGCGTCTGAAGCTTTGCGAGCATCTCGGAGATCAGCTTGGGCCCGGTCTCCGTCAGGTCGAATGCCCGGTAGCGAACCCCCGGATGGGCCTCGGCCACCGCACCCGCGTCGCGGATATCGGTCTTGCCCATCTCGATCAAGCGCCCACCCCCACACAACAGCGCAAACGACGCATCGACGAACTCGCCCGCCAACGAGTTCAACACCACACCCACACCCCCACCCCCCGTCACCTCCAAGAACCTGTCCTTGAAACCAAGATCCCTCGAGGACGCGATGTGATCCTCCTCGACCCCCAACGACACAAGGCTCCCCCACTTCTGCGGACTCGCGGTCGCAAACACCTCCGCACCGAGGTGACGAGCGAGCTGGATCGCGGCCATCCCCACCCCGCCGGCACCCGCGTGGATCAACACCGACTCCCCCGCCTCGAGCTCGGCAAGCTCCACCAGACCGTAGTAGGCAGTCATGAACGCAATCGGCACCGACGCGCCCTGCGCGAACGACCAGCCATCCGGAATACGCGCAAGCAGACGCTCATCGGTAACCGCGATCGGGCCAAAGGCGCCCGCCATCATGCCCATCACACGATCGCCGACAGCCAGCTCGGACACTCCGGGTCCCGTTTGCAGTACGACTCCCGCGCCCTCGTTGCCCATCGAGGCCTCACCCGGGTACATGTCGAGCACAATCAACGCATCGCGAAAGTTGACGCCCGCGACATTGACGCCGACGCGTACCGCGCCGGCCTGAAGGGGTGCGAGCAAGTCAGGAGCCTCCATGAGCGCGAGATCCTCAAAGGTGCCCCGCTTGGCGATGTCGAGCCGCCAGGCGAGCGCCCCGGCCGGTGGGTGCAGCAGGCCATCCCCCTCCAGTGGCTCCAGGCGCGCCGCCAAGAGCCGACTTTCGCGAATCGCGAGCTGGGGCTCACCGCTGGCAAGTGCCCCCACGAGTGTCTGCTCGCAGGCGTGACGCTCGTCGGTGTCGATCAAGACGAAGCGCCCTGGGTGCTCCGAGGAGGCGCTCCTGAGCAGGCCCCACACCGGCGCCTGCCTGAGATTGGAATCCTCGCCCGCCCTTGCCGCCACCGCACCGCTGGTGATGAACACGAGCCGTGCATCGCCACAACGCTCGTCTGCGAGAAAGGCCTTGACGAGCGAGAGCGCTCGAGTTGTCAGCTCACGGGCAGAGGCAGGCACCGCGATGTCGGCCTCCCCCGCGGGGACGCGGAACAGCAGCACGTCGGGCACGAGCTCGAGCGCCTGCAGCTCCTCGGGGCTCCCAATTTCGGCGATCTGCGGCGCGCCCTCGCTTGGAGCGTCGATCTCGACCCAGTGCACCGCGAACAATGAGGCGCTATCCGTGGCTCCCCTGCGCAGTTCGGAGGGATCGACGGGACGCATGCGCAGCGAGTCGACCTCCAGTGCGGGCGCACCGAACTCGTCGATCGCCTGCAGCGAGATCGCACCCTGGTCGAGCACGACCCGCACCCGCCAACTCGCGGCCCCGTTTCGACGAAGGCGCACACCTGAGAAGGCGAAGGGCAGCGCAAGCCCTGAAAGCTCTATCTCTGGGTCGGCGATCAAAACCGTCTGTAGCGCCGCGTCGAAAAGTGCCGGATGCGCACCGAAGCGCCCGGCCTGGTCCTGCTGGGAGGAATCGAGCGCGACCTCGCTGAACAGCTCCTCGCCGCGACGCCAGGCGGCCTGCAATCCCTGGAAGGCGGGACCGTAGGAGAGTCCAGCATCCGCCAGGCGCCCATATAGGTCGGTGAGCTCAACCGGCTCGGCTCCTTGCGGAGGCCAAGCCTCTTCGATCAGCTCGGTGGCCTGCGCGGGCTCGCCGCGGGCGAGTGTGCCGCTTGCGTGATGGACCCACTCGGCTCGACCCCCGAGATCATCGGCAACGCTCTGCACGGTGCGTGAGTAGATTCCAATCTCACAGCGTCCGCGATCGTCGGGCGGTGTGAGCGAGAGCCTGATCTGCGTGGCGTCCTGCTCCCCGAGCACGAGCGGCGCCTGCAGCACGAGCTCCTCCACTACCTCGCAGCCGACCTCGGCGCCGGCTTGCAGCGCGAGCTCGACAAAGCCCGTGCCAGGCAGAATCGCCGTGTCGGCCACGACATGGTCGGCGAGCCAGGGATGGCCCTGAAGCGATATGCGCCCGGTGAAGTGCCAACCCTGTCCGTCGGGCAACTCGAGCCTTGCCCCCAGGAGCGGATGCTCGGTGGCGTCGAGGCCAAGGTCTTGTGCACTCCCCGAACTTGCCGTGCTCTCGAGCCAATACCGTTTGCGCTGGAAGGGGTAGGGGGGCAGATCGACCTGGCGTGACTTCGAACCGAATACCGCTTTGAAGTCCACCTCCACGCCGTGGATGTGAGCCTCTGCCACCGACCTCACAAAGCGCTCCGTGTTCCCCTCACCGCGCCGCAGCGATCCGATCGCAGCCACCGCGTCGGGGCTCCCGATCTGCGCCTCGGCCGTCTCCTGCACCGCCATCGTCAGCACCGGATGCGGGCTCACCTCGATGAACACCGTCGCGTTCTGCGCGATTGCGGCACGCGTTGCGGCCTCGAATAGAACCATCTCGCGCAGGCTGCGGTACCAGTACTCACCATCGAGCTCAGTGGTATCGATCCGCGCGCCTGTCAGGGTCGAGTAGAGCGGGATCCTGCTCTGCGTGGGCTTGATCGGCGCCAGCGCCGCGCGCAACTCATCGTGGATCGCCTCGATCTGGGCCGAGTGCGAGGCATAGTCGACGGCAACCCTTCTGGCACGGATGTTGTTTGCCTCACAGTGGGCCACCAGCTCATCCAACGCCTCGGATGGACCCGAGAGGACCATCGCACGCGGGCCGTTGACAGCCGCCAGTGAGATGTCTGCGGGGAGCTCGTCGAGCAGCCGCTCGAGCTCCGTTCGCGCAAGCGAGACCGATACCATGCCACCCCTCCCCGCCAGCCTCGACAGCGCCCTGCTCCGCAACGCCACCACGCGAGCACCGTCATCCAGGGAGAGCGCACCGGCCACCGTTGCAGCCGCTATCTCACCCTGGGAGTGGCCGATCACCAGATCGGGCGTTACTCCATAGGAGCGCCAGAGCTCCGCCAGGCTGACCATCACTGCAAACAGCGCCGGCTGGACGACCTCCACGCTAGCCAAGGATGGTGCGCCCTGTGCACCGCTCAGCACCTCTCTGAGCGACCAATCCACATATGGAGCGAGAGCCTCTTCGCAGGCGTACATGCGCTGGGCAAAAATCGAGGATTGGGCGAGCAACTCCAGCGCCATCCCCTCCCACTGCGAGCCCTGACCCGGGAAGGTGAAGCAGAGCCGACCCTCGCGCGCAGCTCCCTGGACGAGGTTCGCCGCCGGCCTACCGTCTGCGAGCGCCTTGAATCCCGCGAGCAGCTGCTCGCGGTCTGCGGCAAGGACCGCCGCGCGCTCGGAGAAACGCGCGCGGTGCAGGGCGAGTGTCGCTCCGAGCTCGAGCGGCTCGAGCTCCGGGTGTGTCTCCAGGTGCGTGCAGAGGCGCTCGGCCTGAGCCGTGAGCGCACCCGGACTCTTGGCCGAGAGGACGAACGGAAGGACCGAGGGCTCAGGCGACTCGCCCAGAACTCGATCGGTGTACGACGCCTGCTCCTCGCGAGCCTCCTCGAGGATCACGTGCGCGTTGGTGCCCGAGACCCCGAACGAGGAGACCCCCGCGCGGCGCGGTTTCCCATTGCTCTCCCACGGCACCTCATCGGTCAAGAGCCTAACCGCGCCACTCGACCAGTCCACTTTCGAGGATGGCGCATCGACGTGCAAGGTCTTCGGCAGCACACCATGGCGCATCGCCTGGACCATCTTGATCACCCCGGCCATCCCGGCGGCTGCCTGGGTATGGCCAATGTTGGACTTCACAGAGCCAAGCCACAGGGGACGTTCCCTGTTCTGGCCGTACGTCGCAAGTAGCGCCTGTGCCTCGATCGGATCGCCGAGGGTGGTGCCAGTGCCGTGGCCCTCGACGACGTCGATATCTTGCGGCCCAAGACGGGCATTCGCAAGCGCTTGGGCGATCACACGCTGCTGGGAGGGGCCGTTGGGGGCCGTGAGGCCGTTCGAGGCGCCATCCTGGTTGACGGCGCTACCGCGCACGAGCGCCAGCACTCGATGACCGTTACGACGGGCCTCGGAGAGGCGCTCGAGCAGGACGAGGCCCACTCCATCGGAGAACCCCGTGCCGTCGGCGGCATCGGCAAAGGACTTGCATCGCCCGTTGGGCGCAAGGCCACGTTGGCGCGAGAACTCGACAAAGGCCGTCGGCCACGCCATCACCGTCACCCCGCCGACCAGCGCCAGCGAGCACTCGCCAGAGCGCAGTGCCTGGCTCGCCAGGTGCAACGCGACGAGCGAAGAGGAGCACCCCGTATCGACCGTCACAGCCGGACCCTCCAAGCCGAAGGTGTAGGCGATGCGACCAGAGATGACGCTGCCCGAGCCCCCCGTCGCTCCATAGCCCTCGATGCTCTGCGCCGCGGCCGACCCGAGCAGGCCGGCACCGTAGTAGGAGGAGATGATTCCCGCGAACACCCCCGTCTGGCTGCCGGAGAGCGCGCGCGGGTCGATCCCCGCCGACTCGAACGTCTCCCAGGCGCCTTCGAGCAGCAGGCGCTGCTGGGGGTCCATCGCCAGCGCCTCACGCGGGCTGATACCAAAGAAGCCGGGGTCGAATTCGTCCGCGTCGTAGAGGAAGCCACCCTCGCGCGCACAGCTCGTGCCGGGATGGTCGGGATCGGGATCGTAGAGACGCGCGATATCCCAGCCGCGATCTGCGGGGAACGGGGAGATCGCATCCTTACCCGAGGCGACGAGGTTCCACAGCTCCTGCGGCGAGGACACGCCCCCCGGGTAGCGGCAGCTCATCCCCACAATCGCCAGCGGCTCATCGAGCGCCACCACCGACGCCGCAGACGTGACGGTGGCGATCTGTGTGCCGAGCGCTTCGCCCAGCAGATGATCCGCAACCGCAGACGGGGTGGGGTGGTCGAACACCAGTGTGGCGGGCAAACGCAGCCCCGTCGCCCGGTTCAGGCGGTTGCGCAGCTCAACCGCCGTGAGCGAATCGAAGCCCGCATCCTTGAAGGACCGCTGTGAATCGATCGCGTCGACGGAGGCGTGTCCCAGCACGGCGGCGACCTCGGAGCGGACGTGTTGCAGGACCGTTGCCTGCCACTCGCTCTCAGGCACACCATCCAACCACCGTGTCAGCCCATGGCCGGCTGCACCGGCGTTCTCGGTGTCGATCTGCGCCTGGAGGATCCGCTGGACCTCCGGCAGATCGCCGATCAACGGCCGCGGGCGCGCAGAGGTAAATGTCGGGGCGTAGCGCTCCCAATCCAAATCGGCAACCGCAACATAGGTCTCATCCTGGTCGAGTGCCTGTTGCAGGGCGGCGAGCGCCAGACCCGCAGGCATCTCGTTCAAACCACGCCGACGTAGCCACTCAGCGGCCTCCGACGCCATCCCCTCCCCTGCCCACTGACCCCAAGCGATCGAGGTCCCACGCATACCGCACTGACGGCGATACACGGCCAAGGAATCCAGGAAGGCGTTCGCCGCCGCGTAACCGGCCTGCTCGCCGGAGCCCAAAGTGCCCGCGAGCGAGGAAAACAACACAAACGCCGAGAGATCGAGATCTTGGGTCAGCTCGTGCAGGTGCCAAGCGGCACTCGCCTTGCCGGCCAGCACCCCGGCAAGGCGTTGCGTCGTCAGCGAATCGACCGAATCGACGCTACTCACCCCGGCTGCATGAAACACCGCAGACAGCCGGCACTCCCCAGATATGGACCTCAGCAGCACAGCAAGCTGCTCGCGATCGGCCACGTCACAGGCCGCCACCGTGACCCGCACACCAAGTTTCGTGAGCTGATCCTCGAGCGCGGTGGCACCAGGGGCATCCCGGCCGCGACGACCGACCAAAACGATGTGCTCGGCGCCATTGCCCGCCAGCCAACGCGCAACATGGCCGCCCACAGCGCCCGTGCCACCCGTTACCAACACCGTGCCCTGCGGCCGCCATACCCCGTCCGCGGCCTGCCTACCCGACGCGGCACGCACAAAACGTCTCGCGAACAACCCCGCGGAGCGCACCGCCACCTGATCCTCGTCACCCATTCCGCCAAGCACGCCGCACAGCCTGCTCAGCGAACGCTCATCGAGCTCGCTCGGCAGATCGACAAGCCCACCCCACCGCCGTGGTGCCTCCAAGCCCAGCACCCGACCCAGGCCCCACAGCATCCCCTGAACGAGGCTCCCGAGCCGATCGGATGGCCCCACCGAGACCGCACCACGTGTCGCGATCCACACGGGACCCGCAATCTCGGCATCCCCCAGCGCCTGTAACAACGCCACCGACCCGGCCAGCCGCCGCGGCACACCAGTCCAGGCGGGATCACGCTCGTCGTCCAGCGCCAGCAACGACAACACGCCATCCACAACCAAGCCAGCTTCCGTCCCATCGGCGGGGGACTCCTCTACGGCCAGCTCGCGCAACCGCTCGGCCAGCACCCCGCGATCCATCGAACTGGGATCGCACTCGATCCTCACCACGCGCACACCCCGCACCCTGAGACCCTCCTCCGTGGCTGCGATCAGCTCACCATCCGACATACCCGCTGCAACCGCGAGGAGCCACACACCCGAAAGCCCCCCAGCAGACACCTCCGCCACCGGCTTCCATTGGACCCGATAGCGCCACTCCTCCACAGTCGTCTGCTCGTGATTGCGGCGGCGCCATGCGGAGAGTAACGGCAGCATCGCATTCAACGAGGATCGCCGATCCCCATCTACGTCCCCAACCCCGAGTGCACCCGCCAACCCCTCGAGGTCATCTCGCTCGACCGCCGCCCAGAATCCGGCCTCCACGTCACTTACGCCGACCGAGGTCACAGCGGTCACCTCAGCATCGCCGGCAAGCCAGAACCGCTCCCGCTGAAACGCATACGTAGGCAACCCCACGCGCTTCGCCTCAGAGCCAAACAACCTACCCCACTCAACACCCACACCACGCACCCACACCTCAGCCAACGACCGCACAAACCGCTCCGAGCCACCCTCCCCGCGACGCAAAGAGCCAACCACCACAGCATCGCCAGGATCGTCGAGCGCCTCATCAACGGTCTCCTGCACTCCGACGGCCAGCACCGGATGCGGACTCACCTCGACAAACGCTCGGCGGCCCTCCTCGAGCAGCCCGCGAATGGTCTGCTCAAAACGCACAGTCTCGCGCAAGCTCCGATACCAATACTCACCATCCAACTCCTCAGTACCCAGCAAGCCCCCCGTGACCGTTGAGTAAAAAGGTACGTCTCCAGCGCGCGGCGTGATTACGGAACACGCCTCGATCAACTCCTCACGCACCCGCTCAACCTGCCCCGAATGCGACGCATAGTCGACCGGGATGCCACGCGCCCGCACACCCCCAGCCTCACACGCAATGAGCAGTTCCTCCAGCGCCCCGGGATCGCCGGAGATCACCACCGAAGAAGGCCCATTGATCGCCGCAAGCGCAACGCGATCACCGAAACGCTCGAGCAGCCCAGCGCACTCCTCGACCCCGAGCGAGACCGACACCATTCCACCCCTCCCGGCCAACCCAGCAAGCGCACGACTACGCAACGCAACCACCCGCGCAGCGTCCTCGAGCGAAAGCCCACCCGCCACATAGGCAGCGGCGATCTCACCCTGAGAGTGACCCACCACCACATCCGGACGCACACCACAGGCACGCCACAACCCCGCCAACGACACCATCACCGCCCACAGCACCGGCTGAACCACATCAACCCTGTCGAACCCTGGAGCACCCCCCGCAGCCCGCAAGACGTCCTCGAGCGACCAATCGACAAACTGCGAAAGCGCCTCCCCGCACCTCACCATCCACCGAGCGAACACAGGCGAGCACTCCAGCAACTCGAGTGCCATCCCCTCCCACTGAGAGCCCTGACCGGGAAACAAGAACACGACTCCACCGCCGGCGAGCGCAGGAGCGAAGCCCTCAACCACACCAGGCAGGTGCTCTGCACCCGCAAGTCCTCGCAGGCTCTCGAGCAACCCCTCGCGTCCAGCACTCACAGCCACCGCCCGGTGTTCGAAGACCGGACGACGCGCCAGCGAGAGACCCACATCAGCCACGTCGATCCCCGGCGCCCCAGCCACGAACTCGCGCAAGCGCTCAGCCTGCCCGTGCAGCGCCGCCACGTTCCTTCCCGACAGCACCCATGGCGTCACACCGCCAAACCCACCACCACCATCCAGGGCCGGATCGTTGGCCCGGTCGCCCTCACCAGCGATGGAACCAATATTCAAGCTGGCTCCCGCCGATCCGCGCTCATTTGTGCTGAGCGGAGCCTCCTCCAAGATCAGGTGCGCGTTCGTGCCGCTGATCCCAAACGAGGAGACCCCCGCTCGACGAGGCGCACCATTACCTTCCCACGGAACCGCTTCGGTCAAGAGCGATACCGAGCCCGTTGACCAGTCCACGTGACTGGAGGGCTCATCGACGTGCAACGTCTTCGGCAACACCCCGTGACGCATCGCCTCGACGATCTTGATCACCCCCGCCACACCGGCGGCAGCCGCGGTATGCCCGATATTCGACTTCACCGACCCCAGCCACAACGGACGCCCCTGCGGACGATCCTGCCCGTACGTCGCAAGCAACCCCTGCGCCTCGATCGGATCGCCCAAAGTCGTACCCGTCCCATGCGCCTCCACCACGTCGACCTCGCCGGGCCTCAAACCAGCATTCGCCAGCGCCCGCTCGATCACCCGCCGCTGTGAGGGACCATTTGGCGCCGTCAGCCCATTCGACGCACCATCCTGATTCACCGCGCTACCACGCACCAACGCCAAAACCGCATGGCCATTGCGCTCAGCATCCGCGAGACGCTCGAGCAGAAGCAGACCCACACCCTCGGAGAAGCCGGCGCCGTCAGCCCCATCTGCAAACGACTTACAGCGGCCGTCCGGTGAGAGGACCCGCTGGCGGGCGAACTCCACGAACAATCCGGGCGAGGCCATCACCGCGACCCCCCCGGCAAGGGCCATGGAGCACTCCCCCGAGCGCAGCGCCTGACTGGCAAGGTGCATCGCCACAAGCGAAGAGGAGCACGCCGTATCGACCGACACCGCCGGCCCCTCCAGGCCAAGCATGTAGGCGACCCGCCCCGAGGCGACGCTGCTGGTTGCACCGGTCAAGCGATAGCCCTCGAGACCCGCAGAGGCCGATCCATAGATGCCGGCTTCATACGTTGAGGCGCTTACTCCTGCGAAGACTCCGGTTTGGGTGCCTCTGAGCGATGCGGGGTCGATACCGGCGTCTTCGAGGGCCTCCCATGAGGTTTCCAGCAGCAGCCGTTGCTGAGGATCCATCGCGAGTGCCTCACGTGGGTTGATCCCGAAGAATCCGGCGTCGAATTGGCCGGCGTCATATAGAAAGCCACCCTCGCGGGTATAACTGGTGCCGGGCCGCTCGGGGTCGGGGTCATAGAGGCCCTCCAGGTCCCAGCCACGGTCCGCGGGGAAGCCCGAGATCGCATCGGCACCGGACGCGAGCAGCTCCCACAACTCCCCCGGAGAGCGCACTCCCCCGGGGTAGCGGCAACTCATCCCCACGATCGCGATCGGCTCCTCCAGAGAGACGCGTGAGACCGAACGCGTCGCGGTGCTCGCCTGTACCCCTGAGACCTCCCCCAGTAGATACCTCGCAAGTGCCTCTGGTGTGGGGTAGTCGAAAATGAGTGTCGCCGGTAGACGCAGCCCGGTGGCCTGGTTGAGGCGGTTGCGTAGCTCCACCGCGGCCAGTGAGTCGAACCCGAGCTCGTTGAACGCGCGCTGCGCGTCGATAGCCTCAGCGGACGCATGCCCCAGAACAGCCGCGACGTGCTCCCGGAGGAGACCAAGGAGCGCTCCCTCACGCTCAGCCGCAGGCATCTCGGCGAGGCTGCGAGCGAGCGCAGAGCCCCGCTCGCTCGCGCGCGGCGCAGGCATACGTACGAGCCCAGCGAGTACCGCGGGAAGCACCCCTGTCCTCGCCTGGGCGCGCAGCACCGGAAGATCCAGCGGTACCGGGAATGTCAGAGCCTCTCCCGCGGCGAGGGCAGTGTCGAAGAGCTTCAGTCCCTCCTCGGCGGAGAGCGTGCCGATCCCTGAGCGGCCGATCCGCGTCAGATCGGTCTCGCTGAGGCCTTCGGTCATCGTGCTGGCCTGCTGCCACAGCCCCCACGCCATTGAGATACCGGCAAGCCCCCGTGCCTGGCGGCGCGCTGCCAGCGCATCGAGGAACGCATTCGCTGCCGCATAGTTACCCTGCCCCGGGCCACCAAGAGTCCCCGCCAGCGAAGAGAACAACACGAACGCCCCAAGATCAATGCGCTCGGTCAGCTCATGCAGATGCCACGCCGCATCGGCCTTCGCCGCAAGCACCCGATCCAACTGCTCCACCGTCAGAGAGCCGATCAGAGCGTCATCGATCACACCCGCCGCGTGAATCACAGCACTCAATGGGTGCTCGACGGCGATCGACTCGAGTAACCCTTTCAACGCCTCGCGTTCAGAGACATCACACGCGGCGACCGTGACAGTCGCCCCCAGTGCTTGGAGCTCTGCCTGCAGCTCCGGAGCACCCGCCGCGTCGAGGCCACTACGGCTGGCTAGGAGTAGGTGCTTTGTGCCGTACGTGTGAATGAGGTGTCGTGCAAGCGTGGCGCCCAGCGTGCCCGTCCCGCCAGTGATCAGAACGGTGCCCTGAGGACCAAACACGCCGCCCACTGGTCCCTTGCCGGTCGAGATCGTGCTGGTTGGTATCTCGTTGCCCGGGCCCGTGGCTCGTGCCAGGCGGGGTGCCAGGACGTCGCCTTGCCTGAGGGCGAGTTGGGGCTCATCGCTCCCAAGCACAGCAGCCAGCGCAGTGCGGGAGGTGTCGTGGTCGTCCAGGTCGAGGAGCATGAGCCGTTCCGGGTGCTCGGATTGAGCGGAGCGAACAAGCCCCCATAGCGGCGCCTGAGCCAGACCCCGCACACCCTCCCCAGCACGCACTGCGACCGCGTCCCGCGTCACGAGGACCAGCTTCGAGCCCGCGAAACGCCCATCTGTGAGCCACTCCTGCAACAGCCCCAGCATCCAATGCGCCTGCTCGTGCATCAAGCCCAGTCCACCGGAACCCTCGCCATCGGCAAACGCCGGCTGACCCGACTCCCCGCAATCGACGAGGACCACCTTCACAGCCAAGCCACCATCGACAGCCACACCCAGCGCCTTCAAGTCCCCATACACCCCCGGGCACTCCCCGGCTGCTTGCAGCGCCCCAATCAGGCCAACGCCCTCAGCACCCAACAGCGCCCACTCCCCCACGGGGATCGCACTCGGCGGATCGACCCAATCCATGCGCAGCAGCGAATCCCGGAAACCACCCCGCGCGCCCGCAAGCTGCTCGGGAGAGACCTTGCGCGGCACCACCGATCGCATCGAAGCGACCAGCGCGCCGCTCTCCTCGACGGCGACCAGCGACATCCCATCGGTGCCCGCCGGCGAGAGATGCACCCGCAACGCGCCCGCGCCACGCCGATACAGCTCGACACCGTTGAACGAGAACGGCAGCTGCAACCGACTACTCTCCGCACCGCTGTCCCCGCCGATGCTCAAGCTCGCTGCGCCGCCCTGTAACGCGGCATCGAACAGCGCCGGATGCAGACCGAACCGGCCGGCGTACGACTGCTCACCCGCGGGTAAAGACAGCTCGGCGAACGCCTCCTCGCCACGCCGCCACGCTGCACGGATCCCCTGAAAGACCGGGCCATACTCGAGACCCAGCCCAGCCAGCCCGTCATACAGACCCTCGACATCGAGCGCTTCTGCCCCCTGCGGAGGCCACGCCTCCCCGGCGAGCAGCGCTACTCGACCGTCCAAGACTGCCTGGTCAACCGGGCTCTCCCTCACGGTGGCGAGCACACCGCTGGCATGCCGCGTCCATGCTCCCTCAGAGCGCAAATTCTGACTCTCAGTCTCATCCGCACGCGAGAAGATCCTTATCGGGCGCCGACCCGTCTCATCGGGCTCGTCGACAGAGACCTGCAGCTGCACGCCACCCGTCTCGCCCAAGACCAGCGGGAACTCCATCACGAGCTCATCGAGCACGTCACAGCCAACCTGGCTACCGGCATACAACGCGATCTCGACCCACGTCGTACCCGGTACGACCGGCAGCCCCAACACCAAATGCTCGGCAAACCACGCGGGCTCTCGCAGCGACAGGCGCCCCGTAAACAGCCATCCCCTCTCATCGCCCAACCCCACCCCCGCACCCAGCAACGGATGCGCAACGGCCGAGAACCCAGACATGCCCGCAACCCCCACCCCCACCCGAGAAGCAAGCCAAAACCGCTCCCGCTGAAATGCGTATGTCGGCAACCCGACTCGCTTCGCACCTGAACCCTCGAATAACCTCTCCCACTCGACGTCAACACCACCGACCCACGCCTCCGCCAACCCACCGATAAACGTCTGAGCCTCAGGACGCCCGGCACGCAACAACGCCACCGTCGTGTCTGGCTCTGAAGCCAAGCACTCCCGGGTAAGAGCGCTCAGGACGCCATCGGGGCCCAGCTCGATGAAGCTGCTGACCCCGTTCGCTCTGAGCCACTGCACCCCATCGCAGAAGCGCACCGGCTCACGAACATGACGCACCCAGTACCCGGCCGAACACGCCAGCTCCCCAGACAACACCTCACCCGTAACGTTCGAGACGACCGGAATCGTGGGCGGTTGATAACTGACGCTTTCAGCCGCCCGTGTGAACTCTTCGAGCATGCCGTCCATGCGTGGGGAGTGAAAGGCGTGTGAGACCCGCAGACGCTTCGTCTTCGCACCCCGACCAGCCCACACCCCGGCTAGCTCCAGCACACCATCCTCATCACCCGAGATCACAACCGACAACGGCCCATTCACAGCCGCCAACGCAACACGGCCCTCATACCCCTCAAGCGTTCCAACCACCTCTTCCTCCGGTGCCTGGATTGAGAGCATCGCTCCGCCCTCGGGTAGTGCGCCCATCAGCCGCCCTCGTGCTGCGACCAGCTGGCAGGCGTCCTCGAGTGAGAAGACGCCCGCGACATGTGCGGCAGCGAGCTCCCCGACCGAGTGGCCGATCAGGAAACCGGGGCGGACCCCGAGGCTCTCGATGAGCCTGAACAGCGCTACCTCGATCGCGAACAGGCCAGCCTGGGTAAACGCAGTCTGATCCAACAGCCCCACACCAGAGCCCTCCCGCTCGAACAGGACATCCCGCAGCGGACATTCGAGCAAGCCATCGAACCCTTCGCATACCTCATCCAGCGCGCCCCTGAAGAGCGGAAACGCTTCGTAGAGCTCGTGGCCCATACCCGTGCGCTGGGCACCCTGGCCAGTGAACAAGAACGCCACCCCAGCACCGGCGGCGGGAGCAGCGCCCTGGATCGCACTACCCCCTGGCTCCCCGCCCGCGAGACCCCCGAGACCCTCTCGTAGCCCATCGCGCCCATCTCCCACAACGACTGCGCGGTACTCGAACACCGAACGCGCGGCCAGCGAGAGCCCCACATCTGCCACCCCGACCCCAGGTGATCCGTCTACGAAGCTCTGTAAACGCGCGGCCTGCGCACTCAACGCGCTCTCGCTTCTACCGGACAGCACCCACGGCAGCACCCCACTATCGGCCAAGGAGCCACCGTTAGCCAGGGAGCCACCATCTGCTAAGAGATCACCACCGGCTAAGACGCCAGCACTCGCCAAGGCACGATCGCCATTGCCATCGCCGGTCGCGGGATCGTCCCTTACCCCAACCCCCCCGGCGCTCCGCTCACTCTTGGTGGTGGGTGCTTCTTCGAGGATGATGTGTGCGTTTGTGCCGCTAATGCCGAATGAGGAGACGCCGGCGCGGCGGGGTGTCCCGTTGCGCTGCCAGGGGGTCTCCCTGGTGAGGAGCGAGACCGAGCCCGCCGACCAGTCCACGTGCCTGGAGGGCTCATCAATGTGCAGTGTTCGGGGTAGCAGCCCATGACGCATCGCTTGGACCATCTTGATCACACCCGCGACACCAGCCGCCGCCGCCGCATGACCGATATTCGACTTGATCGACCCAAGCCACAACGGACGCTCCCGGTCTTGCCCGTAGGTCGCTAGTAAGGCTTGAGCCTCGATCGGGTCGCCGAGTGTGGTGCCTGTGCCGTGCGCCTCGACTGCGTCGACTTCTTGTGGGGCGAGGCTGGCGTTCGCCAAGGCTTGTGTGATCACGCGCTGCTGAGAAGGACCATTCGGCGCCGTCAACCCATTACTCGCACCGTCCTGGTTCACCGCGCTACCACGCACCAACCCCAACACCCGCCGCCCATTACGCTCCGCGTCCGAAAGCCGCTCCAGCAACAGCAAGCCCGCACCCTCAGAGAACCCCGTGCCATCCGCCGCATCCGCGAAGGACTTACAACGACCATCCGGCGCAAGACCACGCTGACGCGCGAACTCCACAAACAACCCCGGCGAAGCCAACACCGTCACACCACCAGCCAACGCCATCGAACACTCCCCCGAACGCAACGACTGACACGCCAAATGCAACGCCACAAGCGACGACGAACACGCCGTATCAACCGACACCGCCGGCCCCTCCAAGCCAAGCATATACGCCACCCGACCCGACACCACACTATTCGTCGCACCCGTCAACCGATAACCCTCAAGACCCCCAAACCCAGACCCCACGCCCCCCACGTCATACTCCGACGAACTAACACCCACAAACACCCCAGCCTGCACACCCCGCAACAACACCGGGTCGATACCAGCATCCTCAACCGCCTCCCACGACACTTCCAGTAGCAGTCGTTGCTGGGGGTCCATCGCCAAAGCCTCACGCGGACTGATCCCGAAGAAATCAGCGTCGAACTCGCCGGCGTCATAGAGAAAGCCACCCTCACGCGCATAGGCCGTCCCAAACTTCTCCGGATCAGGGTCATACAGACCATCCAAATCCCAGCCACGATCCGCTGGGAACCCCGAAATCGCGTCCGTACCCGCAGCCAAGAGCTCCCACAACGCCTGCGGAGAGCTGGCTCCCCCGGGGTAGCGACAGCTCATCCCGACGATCGCGATCGGCTCATCCACCGTCGTGCGCGAAACCACTCGTGTCGCGATGCTTGTCTGTACGCCTGAGAGCTGCTCCAGCAGATACCCGGCCAACGTGACTGGCGTCGGATAGTCAAAGACGAGTGTCGCCGGAAGATGCAACCCCGTGGTCGTGTTCAAGCGGTTGCGTAGCTCGACCGCAGCCAACGAGTCGAACCCAAGGTCCTTGAACGTACGCTGCGAGCCGATCGCCTCCGCAGAGGCATGCCCCAGCACAGCCGCAACCTGCCCTTTCAGAAGCTCCAGCGCGATCCCCTCACGCTCGGCCTCAGGCACCCCGGCGAGGCGACGAGCCAACGAAGCACCCCGCCCTCCAGCCCTGCGCGCAGGGACACGCACCAAGCCAGCAAAGAGCGCGGGGAGCACCCCGCTTGTTGCCTGGGCGCGCAGCACCCGTAGATCCAACGGCACGGGGAACATCAACGCCTCGCCCGAGTTGAGCGCCGTGTCGAAGAGCCCAAGCGCCTCCTCAGAGGAGAGCGCGCCGATACCCGAGCGGGCGATCCGCGTCAGATCGGTCTCGCTGAGACCCCCGGTCATTGTGCTGGTCTGCTGCCACAGCCCCCACGCCATCGAGACACCAGTAAGCCCCCGCCCCTGACGGTAAGCCGCCAACGCATCGAGAAACACATTCGCCGCCGCATAGTTACCCTGCCCCGGCCCACCAAGCGTCCCCGCCAGCGAGGAGAACAACACGAACGCCCCTAGATCGATGTGTTCGGTTAGCTCGTGCAGATACCACGCCGCATCGGCCTTCGCCGCAAGCACCCGATCCAACTGCTCCACCGTCAGAGAGCCGATCAGTGCGTCATCGATCACACCCGCCGCGTGAATCACAGCACTCAATGGGTGCTCAGCCGCGATCGAATCGAGTAGCCCTTTTACTGCCTCGCGCTCAGAGACATCACACGCTGCGACCGTGACCGTCGCACCCAGTGCTTGGAGTTCTGCTTGTAGCTCTGGGGCTCCTGCCGCGTCGAGGCCACTGCGGCTGGCTAGGAGTAGGTGCTTTGTGCCGTACGTGTGGATGAGATGGCGTGCGAGCGTGGCGCCCAGGGCGCCCGTTCCGCCCGTGATCAGGACAGTGCCTTGAGGGTCGATGCTGGTGGGGAGGCTGAGCACGATCTTGCCGGTATGACGCGCCTGGCTCATAAAACGCAGCGCCTGCGGCGCACGACGGATATCCCACACTGCTACCGGCAACGGGTGCAACACCCCCGTCTGGAAGAGACCAAGGATCTCTGTGAGCATCTGCTGGATACGCTCGGTTCCGGCTTGCATCAAGTCAAAGGCCTGGTAGGCGACCCTTGGGTACTGCTCGGCGATCTCACCGGGGTCGCGGATGTCGGTCTTGCCCATCTCGATGAACCGTCCGCCGCCGACTAGGAGCTCGAGCGAGGCGTCGACGAACTCGCCGGCTAGGGAGTCCAACACGACGTCGACACCCAGGCCCTCGGTGTGCTCCAGGAACTTGTCCTTGAAGGTGAGGTCGCGGGAGGACGCGATGTGATCCTCGTCGAGGCCGAGCGAGCGTAGGGTCTGCCACTTCTGCGGGCTGGCCGTCGCGAACACCTCCGCGCCGAGATACTGCGCCAGCTGTATCGCAGCGATACCGACCCCGCCTGTCCCCGCATGGATCAGGACCGACTCTCCTGCTTTGAGCTCCGCGAGGTCTACCAGTCCGTAGTAGGCCGTCAAGAAGACGATCGGTACTGACGCCGCCTGCGCGAACGACCAGCCCTCCGGCACCCGCACAAGCAAACGCTCATCGGTCACCGAGACCGGCCCGAGACCACCGATCAGCAAGCCCATCACATGGTCACCGACAGCAAGACCCTCCACTCCCGGGCCGACACCCATCACGACCCCCGCGCCCTCACTACCCACAATCGCCCCACCCTGCGACACAAGGCCCAACGTAACCATTACATCGCGGAAGTTGACGCCCCCCGCACGCACACCGACCCTGACCTGCCCCGGCCCGAGCGGCTCCAGAACCTCCGGGCTCGCCACGAGCGAGAGATCCTCGAAGCTCCCCCCGCCGCCGGCATCCAAACGCCACTCACCGACACCCACAGGCACAACCAACCCACCACCACCCCCACCACCAGCCCGCACCAAGCGCGGGATCAAGACGTTGCCCTCGCGTAGCGCGCACTGCGGCTCATCGCGCTCGAGCGCACCAGCCAACGCCGCACAGGAAGCGTCCTGCTCGTCCAAGTCGACGAGCACGAAGCGCCCCGGGTGCTCCGACTGCGCCGAGCGCACAAGCCCCCACAGCGGCGCCTGCGCCAAACCCCGGACACTCTCCTCAGCCCTCGCCGCGACCGCGCCCCTGGTCACGAACACCAGTCGCGAGTCCGCAAACCGCTCATCCCCAAGCCAACTCCGCAACAACTCCAACACCCAACCCACCGACCCGTGCACCACACCCAACCCATCAAATTCACGACCACGAGCCAACCCATCGCCGCCGCCAGCCCCATCCACCGCTGCACTGGCCCCAGCAACGGCTACGCCAGCCATCGCGCAGTCAACCAGCAGCACCTCTGGGAGTTCGTCGCCCTGTGCGGTCTCGCCCAGCGCCTCGAGATCACTGAACGCTCTGACAGAGCACCCCGCCCCACCGAGCGCCTGGGCAAGCACGCCCTCCTTGCTACCCAGCAACCCCAGCTCCCCCGTGCCAGGTTCCGCGTCCGTCGAGGCCGGCAGCGCAACCCAGTCCATTGCGAATAGCGAGTCACTACCGGTACCCTGCGCGCCGGCCAACTGCTCCTGGGAGACCTCTCGCACCACCAGCGAACCGACCGAGGCGACAAGCTCACCCGCGTCGTCAGCGACCACCAGCGAGATGGAGTCTGTGCCCTCCGGCGAGAGGCACACTCGCAGGCAAGACGCCCCCGAGGCGTGAAGCTCCACGCCGGTAAACGAGAAGGGCAGACGCACCCCACCCCGATCCTGGCCCTCGCCCACAGCATCAGGGCCTAGTCCACTCGCGTGTAGCGCGGCATCGAGCAGCGCTGGGTGCACCCCGAAGGACCCCGCGTGCGCCTGCTGGTCCTCGGAGAGAGCAACCTCGGCGAAAACCTCAGCGCCTCGCACCCACGCCGCGCGCAACCCCTGAAAAGCCGGCCCATACTCAAAACCCCGCCCCAGGAGACTGTCGTAAAGACCATCGACGTCCACAGCCCGCGCACCCTCAGGCGGCCACACCCCACCCAACACCCCGCCATCCAACGCCGCCCCGCTATTCACTGCTGCTCCGCCGAGCGTTGCCGCACCATTCACTGCTGGCGCCTCCGGAGCAAGAACACCTCCCGCGTGGCGCACCCACTCCCCACCCCCCAAAGCACTCTCCGACCCAGCAGCACCCTCCGCCTCCCGCCCCACACGACTCTCTGGCCTGGAGTAGATCGCTATCGAACGCAGACCGGACTCATCGCTCTCACCGACCGCGACCTGCAACTGCACCGCACCCTCCCCAGAGAACACCAGCGGAGCTTCCAACGTCAACTCCTGGACCACACCACACCCAACCCTGCTACCCGCATGCAACGCCAACTCCAAGAACGCCGTCCCCGGCAACAACACCACACCCAGCACAGCATGGTCTCTTAACCACCCATGGCTCTCCAGCGACAACCGCGCAGTAAACACCGAGCCCTCGACACCCGCCAACTCGACCGCCGCACCCAACAACGGGTGCCCCATCGAAGACTGCCCAAACGAACCAGGATCACCCGCCCCAGCCCGCGAAGACAGCCAAAACCGCTCCCGCTGAAACGCATAGGTCGGCAACCCCACCCGCTTCGCGCCCCAACCCTCAAACAACCTCTCCCACTGAACATCGACCCCACGCACCCACACCTCAGCCAACGACCTCAAGAAACGCTCCGCGCCGCCCTCCCCACGCCGCAAAGAACCAACCACCAGACCACCACCAGGGTCGCTGAGCGCCGCGTCGATGCTCTCCTGCACGCCGACCGTCAACACCGGATGCGGACTCATCTCGATAAAGACCCGCCGGCCATCCCCGAGCAGCCCACGCGTAGCCTCCTCAAAGCGCACAGTCTCACGCAAACTGCGATACCAATACTCCCCATCCAACCCCACAGTATCCAGCGGCCCACCCGTCACAGTCGAATAAAACACCACCCCGCCAGAACACGGCGCGATCCCAGCACACGCCTCGATCAACTCCCCACGAATACCCTCAACCTGCGCCGAATGCGACGCATAATCAACCGGGATCCTCCGCGCCCTAACACCCTCAGCCTCACACGCCACCAGCAACTCCCCCAGCGCCCCAGGGTCACCCGAAACGACCATCGAAGACGGCCCATTCACCGCCGCCAACGCAACGCGATCACCGAAACGCTCGAGCATCACACCGCACTCATCGACCCCGAGGGAGACCGACACCATCCCACCACGGCCAGCCAACCCCCCAAGCGCACGACTACGCAACGCCACAACCCGCGCACCATCCTCCAGCGAGAGCCCCCCCGCTACACACGCCGCAGCGATCTCACCCTGAGAGTGACCGACCACCACATCCGCCACTACGCCACACGCCTTCCACAACCCCGCCAACGACACCATCACCGCCCACAACACTGGCTGCACCACATCAACACGATCAAACCCCGGAGCACCCTCCACACCCCGCAACACACCCTCGAGCGACCAACCCACATAAGGCGCAAGCGCCTCCCCACACTCCCCCATCAACCCCGCGAACACCGGCGAGCAATCCAACAACTCAACCGCCATCCCCTCCCACTGCGACCCCTGACCCGGAAACACAAACACCACCCCACCACCAGCCAGGCCACCACCAGCAGCAGCAGCATCCTCAACCACAGGACCCGGCTCCCCACCCGCTAGCCCCCCAAGACCCTCGAGCAACCCCTCACGCCCACTACCCACAACCACAGCCCGCCGCTCAAACACCGAACGACCAGCCAACGACAAACCCACATCAGCCACACCGACACCCCGAGACCCCTCCACAAACCCCCGCAAACGCCCAGCCTGCCCACGCAACGCCCCCACACTCCTACCCGACAACACCCACGGCACCACACCACACTCCCTCAGAACAGCAGCACCATCAAGCGCGCCGGGCCCCGCAACCACCGGAGACTCCTCCTCGATGACCGGCGCCTCCTCCAAGATCACGTGCGCATTCGTACCGCTGATCCCGAACGACGACACCCCCGCCCTGCGACGCTCACCACCACCCTCCCACCGCACCTCCTCAGTCAACAACGCCACCGCACCCGCCGACCAATCCACATGCCGCGAGGGCTCATCGACATGCAACGTCCGCGGCAACACCCCATGCCGCATCGCCAAAACCATCTTGATCACCCCCGCCACACCCGCCGCAGCGACCGTATGACCGATATTCGACTTCACCGACCCCAGCCACAACGGACTCCCCCCTGGACGATCCTGCCCATACGTCGCAAGCAACGCCTGCGCCTCGATCGGATCACCGAGCGTCGTCCCCGTACCGTGCGCCTCCACCACACCGACATCGTGCGGGCGCAAACCCGCATTCGCCAACGCCCGCTCGATCACACGCCGCTGCGAAGGACCGTTCGGGGCCGTCAACCCATTCGACGCACCATCCTGATTCACAGCGCTACCGCGCACCAACCCCAACACCCGATGACCATTGCGCTCGGCATCCGCAAGACGCTCGAGCACCACCAAACCCACGCCCTCACCCCACCCCACACCATCCGCCGCATCCGCAAACGACTTACAACGACCATCAGGAGCAAGCCCGCGCTGACGCGCGAACTCGACGAACACGCCCTGCGAAGACATGATTGCGGCGCCACCCGCCAGCGCAATCGCGCACTCCTCCGAACGCAGCGATTGACACGCAAGGTGCAACGCCACCAACGAAGAGGAGCACGCCGTATCGACCGACACCGCCGGCCCCTCCAAGCCGAGCGCGTATGCGATGCGCCCCGAGGCAGCGCTGCCGGTCGCACCAGTCAGACGGTAACCCTCGAGATCCTCAGAGCTCAGCGCGGGCCAGCCCGCGTCGTAATCCGAAGCGCTCACCCCGACGAAAACCCCCGCTTGGTTGCCCTTCAGCGAGACCGGATCGATACCCGCATCCTCCAACGCCTCCCACGAGGCTTCTAGAAGCAGCCGTTGCTGGGGGTCCATCGCGAGCGCCTCGCGAGGACTGATCCCGAAGAAATCGGCGTCGAACTCGCCGGCGTCGTAGAGAAAACCGCCCTCACGGGTATAGCTCGTGCCGGGTCGATCCGGATCGGGGTCATAGAGACCCTCGAGGTCCCAGCCACGATTGTCCGGGAACCCCGAAATCGCATCCCTCCCCGAAATCACCAGATTCCACAGGCCCTCCGGGGAACACACTCCCCCCGGGTAGCGGCAGCTCATCCCCACAATCGCGACCGGTTCATGACCCTGCCGTTCGAGCTCTTGTATGCGCCGATGGGACTTACGCAGATCAGCGGTGGTCCGCTTCAGATACTCGAGGATCTTCTGATCGTCTGCCATCGGTCTATGCCTCATCACTTTGGGTAGTGACTGCGCCAAACTCTCTGTCGATCACATCGATGAGCTCATCGGCCGTAGCCGAGACGAGATCGGCATCGGGGGCATGGGCATCATCTCCAGAAGCCAGGCGAGCCAGAAATGCTTGCAGGCGCGTTGCGATCACTGTGCGTGTGTCATCGTCCGCCGCTATCAGCGAAAGCTCATCTTCAACCCTGACGAGCTTTGCCTCCACAGACGGTCCTGGTGACGCACTATCCTGAGCGGCCGCGCTGAGCAGATACTCTGCTACCGCGGCCGGTGTGGGGAAGTCGAAGATGAGCGTCGCCGGCAATGGCAGCCCGGTCTCTTGCTGGAGGCGGTTGCGTAGCTCTATAGCGGCCAGGGAATCGAAGCCGAGCTCGTTGAACGCGCGCTGTGCGTCGATCGCCTCCGCGGAGGCGTGTCCCAGCACTGCCGCGACCCGTTCCCGAACGAGATTCAGGAGCACTCCCTCACGCTCGTCCTCGGACACTGCGGCCAGGCGACCAGCAAGCGAAGCGCCCCGCTCGCCTCCACGAGCGCGCACACGCACCAGGCCGCCGAGGATCGCCGGTAGCACCCCGCTCCTTGCCTGGGCACGCAACTCCCGAAGATCCAAAGGCACCGGGAACGTCAGAGCCTCCCCCGCGGCGAGGGCGGTATCAAAGAGCTTCAATCCCTCCTCGGCGGAGAGCGTGCCGGCCCCTGAGCGGCCAATCCGTGTCAGGTCGGTCTCGCTGAGGCCCTCGGTCATCGTGCTGGCCTGCTGCCATAGCCCCCACGCCATCGAGACACCAGCAAGCCCCAGCGCCCGACGGTGCGCTGCCAGCGCATCGAGGAACACGTTCGCTGCCGCATAGTTACCCTGCCCCGGGCCACCAAGAGTGCCCGCCAGCGAGGAGAACAACACGAACGCCCCAAGCTCGAGCTCCCGGGTCAGCTCGTGTAGATACCACGCCGCGTCGGCCTTCGCCGAGAGCACCCGGTCCAACTGCTCCACGGTCAAGGAGTCGATCAGAGCGTCATCGATCACACCCGCCGCGTGCACGACCCCACACAGCGGGTACTCAGCCGCGATCGAATCGAGTAACCCTTTCAACGCCTCTCGCTCAGAAACATCGCACGCCACGACCGTGACCGTCGCACCCAGCCCTTGAAGCTCGGCCTGCAACTCCCGGGCACCCGCCGCGTCGAGGCCGCTACGGCTGGCCAACAGCAAATGCTCGATGCCGTGGGCCTGGACCAGGTGGCGTGCGAGCGTGGCGCCCAGAGTGCCCGTCCCGCCCGTGATTAGGACAGTGCCCTGGGGACCAAACACGCCGCCCGCTCGTGCCTTGCCAGTCGAGATCGTACTGATTGGTATCTCGTTGCCCGTGGCCGTGACTCGTGCCAGGCGGGGGGCCAGGATCTCGCCTTGCCTGAGGGCGAGTTGGGGCTCATCGCTCGCAAGCGCAGCAGACAATGCTGTGCGGGAGGTGTCGTGATCGTCCAGGTCGATGAGCATGAGCCGTTCCGGGTGCTCGGATTGAGCTGAGCGGACAAGCCCCCATAGCGGCGCCTGAGCCAAACCCTGCACCTCCTCCCCAGCACGCACAGCGACTGCGTCCCGCGTCACGAGGACCAGCTTCGAATCCGCGAAACGCTCATCCGCGAGCCACTCCTGCAACAGCCCCAGCACCCAATGCGCCTGCTCGTGCATCAAACTCAGTCCACCGGAGCCCTCGCCATCGGCAAACGCCGGCTGACCCGACTCCCCGCAATCGACGAGAACCACCTTCACAGCCAAGCCACCATCCACAGCCACACCCAACGCCTCCAAGCTCCCATACACCCCCGGGCATTCCCCGGCTGCTTGCAACGCCCCAGCGAGTCCGACGCCCTCAACACCCACCAGCGCCCACTCTCCCACAGGGATACGCCGTACGGACGCCGCGCTCGTCAGATCAACCCAGTCGATGTGTAGTAGTGGTGGTTCTTGGTTGTTTGCTTGTGCGTTTGCGAGTTGCTCGGGGGAGACTTTTCGTGGCACGAGGGAGCGCATCGAAGCGACCAGCGCACCGCTCTCATCGACTGCCACCACAGACATCCCGCCGGTGTCCACTGCGGCCGTGAGGTGCACACGCAACGTGCCCGCACCACGCGCATACAACCGGACACCGTTGAACGAGAACGGCAACTGCAACCGGCTACCCTCCGCGCCAGTATCCCCACCGAGACTCAAGCTCGCAGCACCACCCTGCAACGCAGCATCGAACAACGCCGGATGCAAACCAAACTGGCCAGCCTGCGGCTGCTCCCCAGCGGGCAGCGAGAGCTCGGTAAACGCCTCCCCCTCGCGCTGCCACGCAGCACGGATCCCCCGAAAGACCGGGCCATACTCCAACCCCAACACTGCCAGCCCGTCATACAAATCCTCGACATCGATCACTTCCGCACCGGGTGGAGGCCACACCCCCCCGGCCAACAGCGCGACCCGACCATCCAACGCTGCCTGATCAACCCCGGTCTCCCCGGTGGCGGCGAGCACGCCGCTGGCGTGCCGCGTCCACGCTGCCTCGGAGTGCAGAGCATCACCGCTACCGAGCCCGTTATCTGCGCGCGAGAAGATCCTTACCGGGCGCCGGCCCGTCTCATCGGGCTCATCGACAGAGACCTGCAGCTGCACACCACCCACCTCGCCCAGCACGAGCGGGAGCTCCATCACAAGCTCATCGAGAACATCGCAACCGACCTGGCTACCGGCGTACAGCGCGATCTCGACCCATGTCGTACCTGGTACGACCGGCAGCCCGAGCACCATATGCTCGGCAAACCATGCGGGCTCTCGCAGCGACAGGCGCCCCGTGAACAGCCATCCCTTCTCATCGCCCAACCCCACCCCCGCGCCCAGCAACGGGTGCTCCACCGCCGATAACCCAAACAGACCCGCAGCCCCAACACCCACTCCGGCCCTTGCCCCGGCTCCGGATGGAAGCCAGTACCGCTCCCGTTGAAAGGCATACGTCGGCAACCCAACCCGCTCCCCACCCACACCCTCAAACAGCTCACTCCACCCGACATCCACACCATTGACCCACACCTCAGCCAACCCACCGATCAACGCCTGAGCCTCCGAACGCCCACCACGCAACAACGCCACCATCGTGCCCGACTCTGGGGCCAGGCACTCCTGCGCGAGAGCGCTCAGGACACCGTCGGGGCCCAGCTCGATGAAGCTGCTGACCCCATTCGCTCTGAGCCACCGCACCCCATCACAGAAGCGCACCGGCTCACGAACATGACGCACCCAATACCCAGGCGAGCACGCCAGCCCACTAGACAACACCTCCCCCGTGACATTCGAGACGACCGGGATCACGGGCGGCTGGTAGCCGATGCTCTCGGCCACCCGCGTGAACTCCTCGAGCATCCCATCCATGCGTGGCGAGTGAAAAGCGTGCGAGACCCGCAAACGCTTCGTCTTCGCACCCCGCCCAGCCCACACCCCCGCAAGCTCCAACACACCATCCTCATCACCCGAGACCACGACCGAGGCGGGCCCATTCACAGCCGCCAACGCAACACGGCCCTCATACCCCTCGAGCGTTCCAACCACCTCCTCCTCCGATGCCTGAATCGAGAGCATCGCCCCGCCCGCGGGTAGCGCGCCCATCAACCGCCCTCGGGCAGCGACCAGCCGGCAGGCATCCTCGAGCGAGAAGACCCCCGCAACATGCGCGCCAGCGAGCTCCCCGACCGAATGACCCATCAGAAACCCAGGGCGAACCCCGACGCTCTCGATGAGCCTGAACAGGGCTACCTCGATCGCGAACAAGCCCGCCTGCGTGAACGCAGTCTGATCGAGCAGCCCCACACCAGGCCCATCTTCACCGAACAGGACATCCCGCAGCGGGTACTCGAGCATCCCATCGAACATGTCGCATATCTCATCCAGGGCGCCCCTGAAGAGCGGAAACACCTCGTAGAGCTCCTGGCCCATCCCTGCGCGCTGGGCGCCCTGACCCGTGAACAAGAACGCCACCCCACCACCAGGAGCCGTAGGAGCCCTGGCGGGCGCGGTGCCCTGCACCACGCCAGCACCCGACTCACCACGCGCAAGACCCTCCAGGCCCTCGAGCAGCCCCTCGCGCGCCTCCCCCACAACGACCGCGCGATACTCGAACACCGACCGCGCGGCCAGCGCAAGCCCCACATCCGCCACCCCGACCGCCGGCGACTCGGCCACGAACTCCCGCAAACGCTCAGCCTGCGCACGCAACGCCCCCGCGCTCCTACCCGATAGCACCCACGGCAACACCCCGCTGCCAGCCATCACACCACCACCGGCCGCCACAGCATCCCCCATCACAGCAGCGCCACCGACACGATCGCGGTGGCCTGTATCGGGATCGATACCCACCCCGATGTCATCGGTGCTGCGCTCATCCGCAGTGACCGGGGCCTCCTCGAGGATCACGTGCGCGTTCGTGCCGCTGATCCCAAACGACGAGACCCCGGCCCTGCGCGGCGCCCCGTTGCGCTTCCAGGACACCTTCTCGGTCAGGAGCGAGATAGAGCCCGCCGACCAGTCCACGTGCCTGGAGGGCTCATCGACGTGCAGCGTTCGCGGCAGCACCCCATGGCGCATCGCCTGCACCATCTTGATTACCCCCGCCGCACCAGCCGCGGCCTGCGTGTGCCCAATGTTCGACTTCACCGACCCAAGCCACAACGGATGCTCCCGACTCTGCCCATAGGTGGCAAGCAGTGCTTGCGCCTCGATCGGATCGCCGAGCGTCGTGCCCGTACCGTGCGCCTCGACCACGTCGACCTCCTGCGGCCTCAGACCCGCGTTCGCCAAGGCCCGCGCGATCACCCGCTGTTGCGAGGGCCCATTTGGCGCTGTCAATCCGTTTGACGCACCGTCCTGGTTCACTGCACTGCCACGTACCAACGCCAACACCCGGTGACCGTTGCGCTCCGCCTCCGACAGACGCTCCAGCAACAATAGGCCCACACCCTCGGAGAAACCGGTGCCATCGGCCCCATCCGCAAAGGACTTGGCGCGCCCATCCGCTGCCAATCCCCGCTGGAGGCTGAAACCAGTGAATATGCCAGGCGAGGCCATCACCGTTACTCCACCCGCCAAAGCCAGCGAACACTCCCCCGAGCGCAACGCCTGGCTCGCAAGATGGATCGCCACAAGCGAGGATGAGCACGCCGTATCCACCGTCACCGCGGGACCCTCGAACCCGAACGTAAAGGCCACCCGGCCTGACAGTACGCTACCCGAAAGACCAGTACCCAAATATCCCTCGAGACCATCGGGCACGGAACCAACCCCGGCACCATAATCCCGAGAGCTGATGCCTGCGAATACTCCGGCCTGTGTGCCTCTCAGCGATGTGGGGTCGATGCCGGCGGCTTCGATGGCCTCCCACGACGTTTCAAGGAGCAGCCGCTGCTGGGGATCCATCGCGAGCGCCTCGCGTGGGCCGATCCCGAAGAAGCCGGCGTCGAACTCGCCCGCGTCATACAGAAAACCACCCTCACGCGCATAGCTCGTACCGGGCTTATCGGGGTCGGGGTCGTAGAGTCCCTCCAGATCCCAGCCACGATCCGCAGGGAACCCCGAGATCGCATCTTCACTCGAGGTGAGGAGCTCCCATAGCTGTTGTGGGGAGTTGGCTCCCCCAGGGTAGCGGCAGCTCATCCCCACGATCGCGATCGGCTCATCCAAGATCGTGCGCGAGATCGAACTGGAAGCGATACCTGTCTGTGCGCCTGAGACCTTCTCCAGCAGGTACCCGGTCAGTGTGACTGGTGTGGGATAGTCGAAGACCAGTGTCGCGGGTAGATGCAGCCCCGTTGTCGTATTCAGGCGGTTGCGCAGCTCGACCGCGGCCAGCGAGTCGAACCCGAGCTCCTTGAACGTACGCTGCGAGTCGATCGCCTCGGCAGAGGCGTGTCCGAGCACGGCCGCGACCTGTCCTTTCAGGAGATCGAGCGCGATCGACTCGCGCTCGGCGTCAGGCACGCCGGCCAGGCGACGAGCGAACGAGGCGCTCTGCCCACCTGCGCGGCGCGCGGGCACACGCACAAGGCCGCCAAGGAGCGCCGGGAGCACCCCGCTCGTTGCCTGAGCCCGTAGCACCCCCAGATCCAGCGGCACGGGGAACATCAACGCCTCACCTGAGTTGAGGGCTGTATCGAAGAGCTCGAGCGCCTCCTCGCTCGAGAGCGTGCCGATCCCCGAGCGGCCAATCCGCGTCAGGTCGGTCTCGCTGAGGCTCTCGGTCATCGTGCTGGTCTGTTGCCATAACCCCCACGCCATCGAGGCACCGGCTAGCCCCCGCGCCTGGCGGTGCGCTGCCAGCGCATCGAGGAATGCGTTCGCTGCGGCGTAGTTACCCTGTCCCGGACTACCGATCGTGCCGGCTAGCGAGGAGAACAGCACGAACGTCCCTAGATCAATGTGCTGGGTCAGCTCATGCAGATACCACGCCGCATCGGCCTTCGCCGAAAGCACCCGATCCACCTGCTCGACCGTCAGAGAGTCGATCAGCGCATCGTCAATCACGCCCGCCGCGTGAATCACTGCGCTCAGTGGGTGCTCGGCTGCGATCGACTCGAGTAGCCCTTTCAAAGCCTCACGCTCAGAGACATCACACGCCACCACCGCGACCGTCGCACCCAGCGATTCGAGCTCTGCCTGTAGCTCGGGAGCACCGGTCGCGTCGAGGCCGCTGCGGCTGGCCAGGAGTAGGTGCCTTGTGCCGTGCGTGTGGATGAGGTGGCGTGCGAGCGTGGCGCCCAGGGTGCCCGTGCCGCCAGTGATTAGAACGGTGCCCTGGGGGTCGATGCTGGCGGGGAGACTCAGCACGATCTTGCCCGTATGACGCGCCTGGCTCATGAAACGCAGCGCCTGCGACGCACGGCGGATATCCCACACTGCTACCGGCAACGGGTGCAACACCCCCGCCTCGAAGAGACCGAGGATCTCGCTTAGCATCTCCTGGATACGCTCAGCTCCAGCTTCCATCAAGTCAAAAGCCTGGTAGGCCACCCCTGGGTACCGCTCAGCGATCTCGCTCGGGTCGCGGATGTCGGTCTTGCCCATCTCGATGAACCGCCCACCGCCGGCTAGGAGCTCGAGCGAGGCGTCAACGAACTCGCCCGCCAACGAATCCAGCACGACATCCACGCCCCGGCCGCCGGTGTGCTCCAGGAATTTCTCCTTGAAGGTGAGATCGCGGGAGGACGCAATGTGATCCTCGTCGAGGCCGAGGGAGCGTAGGGTCTGCCACTTCTGCGGGCTGGCCGTCGCGAACACCTCTGCGCCGAGATACTGCGCCAGCTGTATCGCGGCGATACCGACACCGCCCGTCCCAGCATGCACCAGCACCGACTCCCCCGCCTCGAGCTCCCCCAGGTCAACCAGGCCGTAGTAGGCCGTCAAGAATACGATCGGCACCGACGCGGCCTGCGCGCAAGACCAGCCCTCAGGCACCCGCACAAGCAGACGCTCATCGGTCACCGAGACCGGCCCGAGACCACCGACCAGCAAACCCATCACACGGTCCCCGACAGCGAGCCCGGATACCTCTGGTCCTGTTTGCAGTACCACTCCCGCGCCCTCGGTACCCACAATCGCCCCACCCTGCGACACAAGGCCCAACGTCACCATTACATCGCGGAAGTTGACGCCTCCCGCGCGCACCCCGACCCTGACCTGCCCCGGCCCGAGCGGCTCCAGTACCTCCGGGCACGCCACAAGCGAGAGATCCTCAAAGCTCCCCCCGCCGCCGGCATCCAAACGCCACTCACCGACACCCACAGGCGCAGCCAGACCACCACCAGAACCTCCGGCGCCAGCCCGCACCAAACGCGGGACCAAGACGTCACCCTCGCGTAGCGCGAACTGCGGCTCATCACTTGTCAACACGCCGGCCAGCGCCGTACGGGAAGCGTCGTGCTCGTCGGAGTCGATGAGCACGAAGCGCCCCGGGTGCTCCGACTGCGCCGAGCGCACAAGCCCCCACAACGGCGCCTGCACCAAACCCTGGACACCCTCCCCTGCCCCTGCCGCGACTGCGCCTCGCGTCACGAACACCAGTCGCGAGTCCGCAAACCGCTCATCCCCAAGCCAACCCTGTAACAACCCCAACACCCAACCCACCGACCTATGCACCACCCCGATAACTCCATCGCAGGCTACGCCAACTGTCTCGCAATCGACTAGCAGCACCTCGGGGAGTCCGCCGTCCTGCGCAGCCTCACCCAGCGCCTCGAGATCATCGAACGCCCTGACAGAGCACCCAGCCCCACCGAGCGCCTGGGCAAGCACCCCCTCCTCGCTACCCAACAACCCCAGCTCCCCCATGGCAGGCTCCACGCCTGCCGTCATGGGCACCTCGACCCAGTCCATTGCGAACAGCGAATCATCACCAGTACCCCGCGCGCCGGCCAACTGCTCCTGGGAGACCTCACGCACCACCAGCGAACCGACCGAGGCGACAAGCCCGCCGGTCTCGTCAGCTACCACCAACGCGATCGAGTCCGAGCCCTCCGGCGAGAAGCACACCCGCAGGCAAGACGCCCCCGAGGTATAAAGCTCCACTTCGGTAAAAGCGAAGGGCAGCCGCACTCCACCCCGATCCTGGCCCTCGCCCGCAGTATCAGGGCCCAGTCCACCTGTGTGTAGCGCGGCATCGAGTAGCGCTGGGTGCACCCCGAAGGACCCTGCGTGCGCCTGCTGGTCCTCGGAGAGAGCGACCTCCGCGAAAACCTTATCGCCTCGCACCCACGCCGCGCGCAGCCCTTGAAAAGCCGGCCCATACTCAAAACCCCGCTCCAGGAGACGATCGTAAAGACCATCGACATCCACAGCCCGCGCACCCTCAGGCGGCCACACCCCATCCAACACCCCTACACGACCACCCAACACAGCCACGTCACCCAACATCCCGCCATCCTGCGCTGCCTTGCCATTCACTGCTGCTCCGCCGAGCGTTGCCGCACCATTCACTGCTCGCGCCCCGGGAGCAAGGACACCCCCCGCGTGGCGCACCCACTCCCCACCCCCCAAAGCACTCTCCCAACCAGCAGCATCCTCCACGCCCCCGCGCCCCACACGGCGCTCTGGTCTCGAGTAGATCGCTATCGAGCGTTGCCCGGACTCCTCGCTCTCACCAACCGCGACCTGCAACTGCACCCCACCCTCCTCAGGCAACACCAACGGCGCTTCCAACGTCAACTCCCGAACGACACCACACCCAACCCGGCCACCCACATGCAACGCCAACTCCAAAAACGCCGTCCCCGGCAACAACACCACACCCAACACAGCATGATCCCTCAACCACCCATGACTC
This sequence comes from uncultured Solirubrobacterales bacterium, assembly GCA_963747875.1. GTDB lineage: Bacteria > Actinomycetota > Thermoleophilia > Solirubrobacterales > Solirubrobacteraceae > Palsa-744. Next base: position 457,171 of record CAVVGU010000001.1, on the reverse strand, counting down.
TCCAGCGACAACCGCGCAGTAAACACCGAACCCTCAACACCAGCCAACTCGACCGCCGCACCCAACAACGGATGCCCCACCGACGACAGCCCGAACGAACCAGCATCACCCGCCCCAGCCCGCGAAGACAACCAAAACCGCTCCCGCTGAAAAGCATAAGTCGGCAACGACACACGCCTCGCGCCCCCACCCTCAAACAACCGACCCCACTCCACACTCACCCCACGCACCCACACCTCAGCCAACGACCTCAAGAAACGCTCCGCGCCACCCTCCCCACGCCGCAAAGAGCCGGCCACCAAAGCACCACCGGGATCACTAAGCGTCGCCTCGATGCTCTCCTGCACACCGACCGCCAACACCGGATGCGGACTCATCTCGATAAAGACCCGCCGGCCATCCCCGAGCAGCCCCCGCGTAGCCTCCTCAAAACGCACAGTCTCACGCAAACTGCGATACCAATACTCGCTATCCAACCCCGCAGTATCGAACAACCCACCCGTCACAGTCGAATAAAACGCCACCCCGCCAGAACGCGGCGCGATCCCAGCGCACGCCTCGATCAACTCCCCACGAATACCCTCAACCTGCGCCGAATGCGACGCATAATCAACCGGGATCCTCCGCGCCCTAACACCCTCGGCCTCACACGCAACGAGCAGTTCCTCGAGCGCCCCCGGGTCACCCGAGACGACCATCGAAGACGGCCCATTCACCGCCGCCAGCGCAAGACGATCGCCAAAACGCCCCAGCAATCCCCCCAGCTCATCGACCCCGAGGGAGACCGAGACCATCCCGCCCCGGCCAGCCAGCCTGGCCAATGCACGACTACGCAACGCGACGACCCGCGCGCCGTCCTCCAACGAGAGCCCCCCCGCTACACACGCCGCGGCGATCTCGCCCTGAGAGTGACCGACCACCACATCCGGGGACACGCCACACGCCTCCCACAACCCCGCCAACGACACCATCACCGCCCACAACACTGGCTGCACCACATCAACACGATCAAACCCCGGAGCACCCTCCACACCCCGCAACACACCCTCGAGCGACCAACCCACAAACCCCGCAAGCGCCTCCTCACACTCCCGCATCAACCCCGCGAACACCGGCGAGCAATCCAACAACTCAACCGCCATCCCCACCCACTGCGACCCCTGACCCGGAAACACAAACACCACCCCACCCCCCCCGCCAGCAGTGGCGGGGACGCTGCCCTGCACCACCGCAGCACCAGCCGCCGGCTCCCCATCCACAAGCCCGCCAAGACCCTCGAGCAACCCCTCGCGCCCACTACCCACAACCACCGCCCGCCGCTCAAACGCCTGACGACCAGCCAACGACAAACCCACATCAGCCACGCCGATACCCGGAGACCCCTCCACAAACTCCCGCAAACGCCCAGCCTGAGCACGTAACGACGACTCACTCTTGCCCGAAAGCACCCACGGCACCACATCACACTCCGTAAGCACAACAGCGCCATCAGGCGCGACGGGCCCTGCAACCACCGGGGACTCCTCCTCGATGACCGGCGCCTCCTCCAGGATCACATGCGCATTCGTACCGCTGATCCCGAACGACGACACCCCCGCCCTGCGACGCTCACCACCGCCCTCCCACCGCACCTCCTCAGTCAACAACGCCACCGCACCCGCCGACCAATCCACATGCCGCGAGGGCTCATCGACATGCAACGTCCGCGGCAACACCCCATGCCGCATCGCCAAAACCATCTTGATCACACCCGCCACACCCGCCGCAGCGACCGTATGACCGATATTCGACTTCACCGACCCCAGCCACAGCGGACTCCCCCCTGGACGATCCTGCCCATACGTCGCAAGCAACGCCTGCGCCTCGATCGGATCACCCAACGTCGTCCCCGTACCGTGCGCCTCCACCACACCGACATCGTGCGGGCGCAAACCCGCATTCGCCAACGCCCGCTCGATCACACGCCGCTGCGAAGGACCGTTCGGGGCCGTCAACCCATTCGACGCACCATCCTGATTCACAGCGCTACCGCGCACCAACCCCAACACCCGATGACCATTGCGCTCGGCATCCGCAAGACGCTCGAGCACCACCAAACCCACGCCCTCACCCCACCCCACACCATCCGCCGCATCCGCAAACGACTTACAACGACCATCGCGCGCCATCCCGCGCTGCCCACTGAACTGCACGAACAGCCCCGGCACATCCATCACCGTCACACCGCCTGCCAGCGCCAGCTCGCACTCTCCCGAACGGACCGCCTGGCACGCCAAGTGCAAAGCCACCAACGAAGAAGAGCACGCCGTATCGACCGACACCGCCGGCCCCTCGAGCCCGAACGTATAGGACACACGGCCCGATACAACGCTCCCCGTACTGCCGGTCAGCCAGTAACCCGCCAAGTTTTCACGACCCTCCGGTGCCGCCCACAGGCCGGCACCGAAATCTTGGGAGCTGACCCCCGCAAACACCCCGGTCTGGCTTCCGCGCAAGGACGCGGGATCGATGTCAGCATCTTCGAGCGCCTCCCACGAGGCTTCCAGCAACAGTCGCTGCTGGGGATCCATCGCGAGTGCCTCGCGGGGACTGATCCCGAAGAAATCGGCGTCAAACTCACCGGCGTCGTAGATGAAGCCTCCCTCGCGCGCATAGGAGGTGCCGGGATGGTCGGGATCGGAGTCAAACAGGCGCTCCAGATCCCAACCGCGATCTGTCGGAAACTCCGAGATTGCGTCGGCGCCCGACATCACCAGACCCCAGAGGTCCTCGGGTGAGTACACGCCACCCGGATAGCGGCAGCTCATCCCCACGATCGCGACCGGCTCATCGACTGCCCTCAGCGGCAGCGACGGCGTGAGAACACTCACATCCGCTCCTGAGATCTCGTCCACGATGTAACCGGCAAGCGCAGCCGGGGTCGGGTAGTCGAAGATGAGCGTCGCCGGCAGGCGCAGCCCAGTCACACGATTGAGGCGGTTACGTAACTCCAGCGCAGCCAGAGAGTCGAACCCGAGCTCCCTGAAGGCACGCTGCTCATCGATCGTATCGAGCGAGCCGTGCCCCAGCACAATCGCGATCTGACTGCGCACGACCTCGAGCGCCACGCTCCTGCGCTCGCTCGCCGGCGCGCTGGCCAGACGCTGTCCGAACGACCCGACCTGCTTGTTGGGGCGCCGCGCAGGCGCACGAACCAGCCCGCTGAACAACCTCGGCAGTACTCCACTCTTGGCCTGTGCACGCAATGCCGCCGCGTCAACGCACATCGGGAGCACCAGAGCCTCGTCCGCGGCGCTCGCCTCATCGAAGAGCGCAAGGCCATCCTCAGCCGACAGGGCAGCTATGCCCGAGCGCGCCACCCGTGTCAGAGTGGCCTCCTCGAGCGCACCGGTCATACCGCCGGCCTGGGCCCAGAGCCCCCATGCCATCGAGGTCCCAGGCAGACCCAGCGCCCGACGGTGCGCAGCCAAGGCATCCAGGAACGCATTTGCCGCTGCATAGTTGCCCTGCCCAGGAGCCCCCAGCGTCGCCGTAGCCGACGAGAAGAGCACGAACGCCGATAGCTCGAGGCCCACGGTCAGCTCGTGCAGAAGCAACGCCGCGTCGACCTTCGGACGCAGCACCAGATCGACTCGTTCGCTGGTCAGCGAATCGATCACGCCGTCATCGAGCACCCCAGCGGCATGTACCACTCCATTGAGCGGGTGTCCCCCCGACACCGAGTCGAGCAACATCGCCAGCCGTTCGCGATCGGCCACGTCACATGCCGCAATCGTGACCTGCGCCCCGAGCGATTCCAGCTCGGCTTGAAGCTCGACCGCACCCTCCGCCTCGAGACCCCCCCTGCTTGCCAACAGCAGATGACCCACCCCGTGCCGAGTCACCAGGTGCCTGGCCACCTGAGCACCCAAGTCGCCCGTGCCGCCGGTGATCAGGACCGTGCCCTGCGCGTTGAATACAGGGGCGCTCTTGTGGGTCGAGGACTTGGCTCGAGCTAGCTGAGGAGCAAAAACGTCCCCCTGTCGTATGGCCAGCTGGGGCTCATCGTGCGCCAGCGCCCCAGGCAGCACACGCCATGAGGGCTCCTTACCGTCGAGGTCGATCAGCCTAAAGCGACCGGGATGCTCAGACTGCGCCGAGCGCACCAGTCCCCACAGAGGTGCGGCTGCCAGGCCGGACACGTCATCGTCGGCTCGCACCGCCACAGCGCCCTCGGTCAGCACCACCAGCCGGCAGGCGGAGAAGCGCTCCTGCGCGAGCCAACTCTGTAGCAGCCTCAACACCCCATGCGTGAGCCGATGCGCTTTCTCTGCCACGCCGCCGCCGACATCGTCGAGCAGCCCAGTTTCATCCAACTGCGCGCAGCTCACAAGCACCATCTCGGGGAGCCCGGCGCCATCATCCACCGCTTCGCCAAGCGCATCCAGATCTCGATACACCTGCAGGGACACTCCCGCCGGGAGCAGTGCTTCACCAATCGCAGCAAAGCCCGCCCCTTCAGCGCCCAGCAGCGCCCACTCGCCGGTTGACACCGGCGGCGCAGATGACGTGACCGGGACCCAGTCCAAGCGGAACAGCGACCTGCTGTCGCTCTCACGCGCACTGGCAAGGTCCGCGGCGGTCACCGTACGCAACACCAACGAACCCACCGCGGCGACCGGCTCGCCAATCTCGTCAGCGACCAGCAGAGAGATTGCATCGCTCCCCACAGGTGCAATACGCGCACGCAAGCGGGACACGCCAGACGCGTACAGGCTGACCCCATTCCAAGCGAACGGAAGCTGCGCTCGGCGCCGCTCCCCGACTGCGTCCTCCGCGTCACTGATCGCTCTCATCAGGATGCCGTGAAGCACAGCGTCGAGCAGCGCCGGATGCAGACCGAACAGACCCGCCTGCATCTGGTAATCCTCTGGCAGGCACGCTTCCACGAACACCTCATCGCCACGGCGCCACACCGCCCGCAGCCCCTTGAACTCTGGCCCGTAGTTGAAGTCCATCTCAGCCAAACGCTCATAGAGATCGTCGATCGGAACCGTCTCCACGCCTTCGGGAGGCCACGCGCCTGCCGCGAACGACCCAGCCCATCCCTCCTGCGGTACCTCCTGCTCATGCGGAGCGAGAACGCCGCTGGCGTTGCGAGTCCATGCGCTCTGCGCCGGTAGGCGCTCGCCTTCGCCGTCCTCCAACCGTGAGTACACGCTCAGCGTTCGGCAACCGGATTCATCGGACTCACCCACCGCCAGCTGGATCTGAACCGCCCCGTGCTCGGGCAGTACCAATGGAGCTTCCTGAATCAACTCCTCCACCAGATCGCAGCCAACCCGCCTGCCGACGTGCAGAGCCAGCTCCAGGTACGCCGTCCCGGGAACCACGACAGCATCCATCAAATCATGGCCGGCAAGCCACGGTTGAGATTCCAGCGATAGCCGTCCCGTGAACAGCCAACCCTTCTCGTCGCCCAGCTCCACCGCGGCTCCCAGGAGTGGGTGCCCGATCGAAGACTGCCCGAGCGCAGCCGGGTCCGAGGCCCCGGCCCGAGCTGCAAGCCAGTAACGCTCCCGCTGGAAAGCGTAGGTCGGCAGCGCAACCCGCCTCGCGTGCGAGACCTCGAACAGCTTGCCCCACTGAACATCTACACCACTGACCCACGCCTCGGCCAGAGCGCTGAACAGTGTTTGCGTTTCCGGACGTTCACTACGCGACAGCGCCACCACCACGTCGGTGCCCTCACCGCCTGTACCGCCAACGCCACTACCGTTCATGCCACCGTCACTCACGGCGCCGTCGCTCGTGGCCTCGCCGGCACCGGACTCGGAGGCAGAGGCTAGGCATTCCTGCGCAAGAGCACTCAAGACACCGTCAGGGCCCAGCTCGATGAAGCTGCTGACCCCGTTCGCTCTGAGCCACCGCACCCCGCTGGAGAAGCGCACCGGCTCACGGACATGGCGCACCCAGTACCCGGGCGAGCACGCCAGCTCATCGGACAACGCCTCCCCCGTGACGTTCGAGACGATCGGAATCCTGGGTGGCTGGTAGCCGATGCTCTCAGCTACCCGTGTGAACTCCTCGAGCATCCCGTCCATCCGCGGTGAGTGAAACGCGTGTGAGACCCGCAGACGCTTCGTCTTCGCGCCCCGCTCGGCCCACGCCCCTGCAAGCTCCAGTACACCGTCCTCGTCACCGGAGATCACGACCGATGAGGGTCCATTCACAGCCGCCAACGAGACGCGGCCCTCATATCCTTCAAGCGTTCCGCAGACCTCCTCCTCGGATGCCTGGATCGAGAGCATCGCTCCGCCCGCGGGTAGCGCGCCCATCAGCCGGCCCCGTGCCGCGACCAGCCGGCAGGCGTCCTCGAGCGAGAAGACCCCGGCGACGTGTGCGGCAGCGAGCTCCCCGACCGAGTGGCCCATCAGGAACCCGGGGTGGACCCCGACGCTCTCGATGAGCCTAAACAGCGCTACCTCGATCGCGAACAGGCCAGCCTGCGTAAACGCCGTCCGATCGAGCAGCCCCACACCAGGCCCCTCTCCTGCGAAGAGGACATCCCGCAGCGGGTACTCGAGCAAGCCATCAAACCGTTCGCATACCTCATCCAACGCGTCCCTGTAGAGCGGGAATGCCTCGTAGAGCTCTCGGCCCATACCCGCGCGCTGGGAACCCTGACCGGTGAACAAAAACGCCACCGCACTCCGACTACCGCCAGCCGCGGTGAGAGCCGCGCCCTGCACCACACCACCCCCGAGCTCCCCGCACGCGAGGCCCTCGAGACCCTCGAGCAGCCCCGCACGCCCCTCCCCCACAACCACCGCCCGCTGCTCGAACACCGGACGACCAGCCAACGAGAGCCCAACATCCGCCACCCCTATCTTCGGCGCCCCTTCCATGAACTCCCGCAAACGCTCCGCCTGCCCACGCAGGGCTCCCACACTCCGCCCTGAAAGCACCCACGGCAACACACCGCCCTCGACAAGAACAGCAGCATCGCCAAGCGCGCCGGGCGCTGCGGCCACCGGGGACTCCTCCGCGGTGACCGGAGCCTCCTCCAAGATCACGTGCGCGTTGGTGCCGCTGATCCCAAACGACGACACACCCGCTCTCCGAGGTACACCATTGCGCTCCCACGGGGTCCTCTCGGTCAGCAGCGAGATCGAGCCCGCCGACCAGTCCACGTGCCTGGAGGGTTCATCGACGTGCAACGTCTTCGGCAGCACCCCGTGGCGCATCGCCTGCACCACCTTGATCACACCCGCCACACCTGCCGCAGCGGCGGTATGGCCGATATTCGACTTCACCGACCCAAGCCACAACGGACGCTCCCTACCCTGCCCGTAGCTCGCCAGGAGCGCCTGCGCCTCGATCGGATCACCGAGCGTCGTCCCCGTGCCGTGCGCCTCCACCACACCGACATCCTGCGGGCGCAAACCCGCGTTCGCCAAAGCCTGCGCGATCACCCGCTGCTGTGCGGGACCGTTCGGTGCCGTCAATCCGTTTGACGCACCATCCTGGTTGATCGCGCTGCCGCGCAGCAACGCCAGCACTCGGTGACCGTTGCGCTGCGCCTCTGAGAGACGCTCGAGCAACAACACGCCCACACCCTCCGAAAAACCTGTGCCATCCGCACCATCCGCGAACGACTTGCAGCGACCATCCGGTGAAAGACCACGCTGACGCGCGAACTCCACGAACACTCCCGGTGAGGCCAGCACCGTTACGCCACCAGCCAACGCCAGCGAACACTCCCCTGAGCGCAACGACTGGCACGCCATGTGCAACGCCACGAGGGACGACGAACACGCCGTATCGACCGACACCGCCGGCCCCTCCAAACCAAGCGTATACGCCACCCGACCCGACGCGACGCTACTGGTCGTGCCCGTCAATCGGTAACCCTCGAGATCCCCGAACGCCGATCCCAAAATCCCCACGTCGTACTCCGAAGCGCTGATCCCCGCAAACACACCGGCCTGTGTACCTCGCAGCAACGCGGGGTCGATGCCGGCGTCTTCGATGGCCTCCCACGACGTTTCCAGCAGCAGCCGCTGCTGGGGATCCATCGCGAGTGCCTCGCGTGGGCTGATCCCGAAGAAACCGGCGTCGAACTCGCCGGCGTCATACAGAAAACCACCCTCACGTGAATAACTCGTCCCAGGCCGATCGGGATCCGGGTCGTAGAGACCCTTCAGATCCCAGCCACGATCCGCGGGGAAGCCTGAGATCGCGTCTGTGCCCGAGGCCAGAAGCTCCCATAGCTCCTGCGCAGAGCGCACACCACCCGGATAGCGGCAGCTCATCCCCACGATCGCCACCGGCTCGTCCACCTCGACCAACGCCCTGGCCACGCTGGGGAAGCTGCGCTCCTCGCCTCCAACACGCTCACGCAGGAGCGCGGTCAGCGCCTGCGGTGTGGGGTAGTCGAAGACAAGTGCAGTGGGCAGTCGCAACCCGGTGGCCCGGTTGAGGCGATTTCTCAACTCCATCGCCGCCAGCGAGTCGATGCCGAGCTCCTTGAAGGGCTTCGCGGCATCGATCAGCTCCGGGGAGGTGTGCCCCACCGCTGCCACGTGGCTCAGCACGAGCTCCGCTACGGCCGTATCCCACCCGGCTTCCGGCAAGCTTCCCAGCCTCCGCGCCAGTGAGTCTGGCGCCTCGCGGACTTGGCGTGTCGACGCTTTCACAAGGCCGCTCAGCAGCGGCGGCAGCACCCCCTCTCTGCTCTGCACATGCAGGGCGGCTCTGTCCAGGCCGACCGGCAAGAGCAGGGGCTCATCGCTTCCCCGTGCCACCTCGAAGAGCTCGAGGCCCTGCGCGTCGGTGAGCGGGACCAGCCCGCTGCGCTCCCAGCGCGCACGCTCGATCGCTCCGAGGCCGGCGGTCATACCCGTGGCCTCGGCCCACGCGCCAAAGGCCAGCGACGTCGCCGGCAGACCCTTCGCGCAGCGGTGAGCCGCCAGGGCATCGAGGAAGGCATTGGCCGCTGCGTAGTTACCCTGACCTGGACTGCCGAGGGTGCCCACCACCGAGGAGAACATCAGGAACTCGGCGAGATTCGCGTGCTCGGTCAGTTCGTGCAGGTGCAGGGCGCCGTCGACCTTGGGCGCCATCACCGCTTGCAGGCGCTCGCCATTGAGTGAGGAGATAACGCCGTCGTCCACGACACCTGCGGCGTGGATCACCGCGGTCAGGGGGTGCTCTCTGGGAATCGCTGCGAGGAGCTCTGAAAGCGCTTTGCGATCTGAGACATCGCAGGCGGCTATGTGGGTCTCGCTACCGAGCTTTTCGAGCTCCTCCTCGAGCTCGATCGCGCCCTCCGCCTTCAGCCCCGAGCGGCTCACCAGCAGCAGGTGGCGCGCCCTGTGCTCGCTTGCCATGTGTCGTGCGATCAGCGCACCCAGACCGCTCGTGGCGCCGGTTATCAGGACCGTGCCCTGGGGGGCCGGCGCCTGAGGCACTCTCAGCACGACCTTGCCGATGTGCCTGGCCTCTGCGAGCAGGCGAAAGGCCTCCCTCCCCCGCCGCACGTCGAACGCGCGAATCGGCAGTTGTTGGAGCACACCCCGCTCGAAGAGCGCCACCACCTCTGAGAGCATCTCGTGGATACGCGGCGGGCCTGCCTCCGTCAGGTCGAATGCCCGGTAGCGAACCCCCGGATGAGCCTCGGCCACCGCACCCGCGTCGCGGATATCGGTCTTGCCCATCTCGATCAAGCGCCCACCCCCACACAACAGCGCAAACGACGCATCGACGAACTCGCCCGCCAACGAGTTCAACACCACACCCACACCCCCACCCCCCGTCACCTCCAAGAACCTGTCCTTGAAACCCAGATCCCTCGAGGACGCGATGTGATCCTCTTCGACCCCCAACGACACGAGGCTCCCCCACTTCTGCGGACTCGCGGTCGCAAACACCTCCGCACCGAGGTGACGAGCGAGCTGGATCGCGGCCATCCCCACCCCGCCGGCACCCGCGTGGATCAACACCGACTCCCCCGCCTCGAGCTCGGCAAGCTCCACCAGACCGTAGTAGGCAGTCATGAACGCAATCGGCACCGACGCGCCCTGCGCGAACGACCAGCCCTCCGGAATACGCGCAAGCAGACGCTCATCGGTAACCGCGATCGGGCCAAAGGCGTTGTGCATGAGACCCATCACGCGATCCCCAGGAGCGAGGTCGCCGACGTCGGGGGCGACCTCCATGACGATGCCGGCCCCCTCGCCACCGAGCGGCGCCTCACCGGGATAGGTCCCCAGCGCAATCAGCACATCGCGGAAGTTCAGCCCCGCCGCATGCACCGCGACACGCACCTGCCCTGGGTCGAGTGGCTCTGTGGCCCTGGGGTCGGCGATCAATGCAAGATCCTCCAGCACGCCCGTGGACCCGCTATCGAGATGCCAGGCCCGTGCACCGGTCGGAGGTCGCAGCGACTCCTCAGACCTCACCCGTCCAAGCCGCGGCGCGTAGAGCGTGCCCTCACGGAGCGCAAGCTGAGGCTCGGAACTCGCAAGTGCGCCGTATAGCGAATCCAGGGATGCGGCCGAGCGGTCGAGATCGATGAGGCCAAAGCGCCCTGGATGCTCCGAGGAGGCGCTGTGCACAAGGCCCCACAGTGGCGCCTGCGAGAGCTCCGGCGCCTCACCCGCCCGCGTGGCCACCGCGCCGTGCGTCAGGAGTATGAGCTTTGAGTCTTGCAGGCACTCGGCCGCGATCCAAGCCTTGAGCAGCTCGAGCGTGTACCTGGCCTGAGCGTGTATCGCCGGCAAAAGCTCGCCCCGCCCAACCTCGTTCTCGACGAGCACGAGCTCGGGCGGGTCCGTACCGCCCCCGATCGCGTCGACCAATGAGTCCAGGTCGGCGTAGCGCTGTACCTGGCCTCCAAGGGCGCCGAGGTCAAGGCTCTCACCTGCGCCCAGCAGAGCAACGCGTGGCTCAGCGCCGGCGGGCGCCGAGGCGGGCACTTCAGCCCACTGGAGGTAAAACAGTGAATCGTGGCCCTGGCGCCTGGCGGCCTTCAGCACACTGACGTCGATCGGGCGGCTGACGAGCGAGTCCATCGCCACCACGGGAGAGCCGGAGGCATCGAGGGCGATGAGGCGTACCGTCTCGGCGCTCACACTCAGGCGCACCCTGATGGACGCGGCACCGCGTCCGTATAGGCGCACGCCACTGAAGGAGAAGGGGATCGCAACCTCGCTGGTCCGATCTCCCGCGAGCGCGCTCAACAGCGGCGCGTGCAGCGCCGCGTCCAACAGTGCAGGGTGCACACAGAAAGCGAACGCCTCAGAGGCCTGCCCATCCGCGAGGGCCACCTCTGCGAAGATCTCGTCCGCCGATCGCCAGGCCGAGCGAAGACCTTGGAAGGCCGCGCCGTAGCCGTAGCCAGCCTCCGCCAAACGCTCGTAGGCGAGCGCGAGATCGAGCACCTCGGCGCCTTCGGGCGGCCAAGGCTGGGCGGCCAGGCCCTCGAGCTCAGGGTACGACACCGCCCCATCCCCGGCGATTACGCCGGTGGCGTTCCGGGTCCAGCTCTCCTGGTCACCATCGTCCTGCGAGGAGCGCTGCGGGCGCGAGTAGATGACCAACTGCCGGCGCCGGTGCGCGTCCGGCTCGGAGACCGAAAGCTGCAGTTGGACTGCGCCATCCTCGAGCGACAGTGGGGTTTCCAGCGTGAGCTCCGCGAGCGCCTCCGCGCCGAAGCGCTGGGCCGCCGCCAGGGCGAGCTCGAGGAAACCGGTCCCAGGTAGGAGCACGCTGTCCATGACCGCGTGGTCCCCCAACCACGGCTGGCTCTGCAGCGAGAGCTTGGCCGTAAAAATCCAGCCCTGACCGTCGCCCAACTCCACAGCGGCGCCCAGCAGGGGGTGCTCGATCGAGGACTGGCCGAGCGAGCTTGGGTCTGAGACTCCGGCTCGAGCGGTGAGCCAGTAGCGCTCACGCTGGAAGGCGTAGGTGGGAAGCTCGATGTCGCCTTCACGCTTGCCGGAGAAGAGCACTCGCCAGTCGACATCCAGGCCGCGGATGTGGGCCTGCGCCAGGAAGCTCATCAGCGCCCCCACCTGCGGGCGGCGCGCGCGCATACTCGCCGCGATCAGGGCCTCATCTCCGCGCTCGCCGAGACACTGGGCCGCCATCGCGCTCAGTGTGCCGTCTGGGCCTAGCTCGAGGAAGGTCTTCACTCCTGCCGCTCCCAGCCGGCTCACCCCATCTGCGAAGCGCACTGTGTGACGCACGTGGTTCACCCAGTAGTCCGGGCTGCAGGCCTCTTCGGCGGAGAGCTCCTCGCCGGTGAGGTTGGAGATGATCGGAAGACTTGGCTCTGAGAAGTCGAGGCGCTCGAGCACCGCGCGAAACCGATCGAGCATCGGCTCCATGAGTTGCGAGTGAAAAGCGTGCGAGACCTGCAGTGCGGTGGCCTTACGTGCGCGCGCCTTCCAGATGCTGCTCAGCTCGTCCAGCGCCTTGCGATCGCCTGAGATGACGACCGCTGCAGGGCCGTTCACCGTCGCCAGGCAGAGGCTTCCGTTGAAGCCCGCGAGGCACTCCAGGGCCTCCTCTTCTGAGGCCTCGATCGCGAGCATCCCGCCCGTGATGGGCAGCTCAGCCATCATGCGCCCGCGCGCGCACACCAGGGCGCAGGCGTCTCGCAGCGAGAGCACACCGGCCACATGTGCTGCGGAGAGCTCCCCGATCGAGTGGCCGAGGAGGTAGTCGGGTGTGAGCCCAAAGGAGGTAATGAGCCTGTACATCGCCACCTCGATGGCAAACAGCGCCGCCTGGGTGTACTGGGTCTCATCGAGCAGCGAAGCCTCCGGTGAGTCGACGGGCGCAAAGATGATCTCCCGCAGAGGTCTCTCGAGGTGCGTGTCGAGCTCGGCGCAGAGCGCCTCGAGCGCATCGCGGAATACCGGAAAGGTCTCGGCGAGCTCCCTGCCCATACCCGCCCACTGGCTTCCCTGCCCGGAGAAGAGGAACGCCACCTTGCCAACGGCATGCGTCACGCCCTGGATCAGCCCATCTGTCGGGCCGCCGCGCGCGAGGGCAGCCAGGCAGCCGACGATCGCCTCGCGGTCTGAGCCGATGACGGCCGCTCGGTGCTCGAGCGATGCGCGACCGAGCGCGAGCATCGCTGCCACCTCGTAGAGCTCGAGCTCTGGCTCCGCCTTCAGATATGCGCTGAGACGAGCGGCCTGCTCACGCAAAGCCCGTTGGCTCGAGGCCGACACGAGCAGCGGCAGGACCGCTGGCCTGGGGCCGAGCGACTCCCCCTCGACAAGCGCCTCCGCCAAGGCTGGTGTGAGCGGAGCCTCCTCCAAGATCACATGGGCATTCGTGCCGCTGATCCCAAACGAAGACACTCCCGCCCTGCGCGGCGAGCCATTGCTCTGCCAGGGAGTCGCTTCGGTCAACAGCGATACCGAGCCCAGCGACCAGTCCACCTGCCGCGAGGGCACGTCGACGTGCAGGGTCCTCGGCAACACCCCGTGGCGCATCGCCTGCACCATCTTGATCACACCCGCCACCCCGGCCGCGGCCTGAGTGTGACCGATGTTGGACTTGACAGAGCCCAACCACAACGGACGCTCCCTGCCCTGACCGTAGGTGGCGAGCAGCGCCTGCGCCTCGATCGGATCGCCGAGCGTCGTGCCCGTGCCATGCGCCTCGACAGCATCGACCTGGCTGGCCGACAGGTGCGCATTCGCCAACGCCTGAGCTATCACCCGCTGCTGGGAGGGGCCGTTGGGGGCCGTCAGGCCGTTTGAGGAGCCGTCCTGATTGACCGCGCTGCCGCGTACCAAAGCCAGCACCCGATGGCCGTCACGCTGAGCATCTGCGAGGCGCTCGAGCAAGAGCAGGCCCACACCCTCGGAGAAGCCGGCGCCGTCCGCGGCATCGGCGAACGACTTGCAGCGGCCGTCGCGGGCAAGGCCGCGTTGGCGGGCGAACTCCATGAACACCCCGGGCAGGGCCATCACCGAGACGCCACCCGCGAGCGCCATCGAGCACTCCCCCGAGCGCAACGCCTGACTTGCGAGGTGGATCGCCACCAGCGAGGAGGAGCACGCCGTATCAACCGACACCGCCGGGCCCTCAAACCCCAACGTGTAGGCGACCCGCCCGGACAGCACACTCCCGGCGCTGCCCGTACCCAGATAACCCTCCAGACCGTCATACATGGACCCGGACAGGCCCGCGCCATAGTCGTGATACATCAAGCCGGCGAACACGCCCGTCCGGCTGCCCCTGAGGGACATCGGGTCGATCCCGGCGTCCTCGAGGACCTCCCACGATGCCTCCAAGAGCAGCCGTTGCTGGGGATCCATCGCGAGTGCCTCGCGCGGGCTGATACCAAAGAAACCAGCATCGAACTCCCCAGCGTCATAGAGAAAACCACCCTCCCGCGCATAGCTCGTGCCAGGCCGATCGGGATCAGGGTCATAGAGGCCCTCCAAATCCCAGCCGCGATCCACAGGGAAGCCCGAGATCGCATCGGTACCTGCGGCGAGCAGCTCCCACAACTCCCGCGGAGAACGCACCCCACCCGGATAGCGGCAGCTCATCCCCACGATCGCGATCGGCTCCTCTGCAGCGACGTGTGCGACCGCCGGCGGGGCGATACTCCCCTGTGCGCCCGACACCGCTTCCAATAGATGCCCTGCCAGCGCCACCGGCGTGGGGTAATCGAACACCAGTGTCACCGGTAGCCGCAGCCCCGTAGTCGCGTTCAGACGGTTGCGCAGCTCCACCGCAGCCAACGAGTCGAACCCGAGCTCCTTGAACGCGCGCTGCAAGTCGATCGCCTCCGCTGAGGTGTGCCCCAACACGGTTGCGACCTGTCTGCCCACGAAATCGAGCACGACTACCTCGCGCTCCGCCTCGGGCACAGCCGCCAACCGACGCGCGAGCGAGGCGCCACGCTCGCTCGCGCGGCGAGCGGGCACTGCCACCAAGCCACCGAGTATCGCCGGTAGCACCCCCGTCCTCGCCTGAGCGCGCAGCACCCCCATATCGAAAGGAGCCGGCAGCAGCAGAGCCTCCCCCCCGCCGAGTGCAGCATCGAAGAGACCCAACCCCTCCTCAGAGGACAACCTGCCCATCCCCAAGCGGCCGATACGCATCAGATCGGCCTCTCGCAACTCCCCCGTCATCCCGCTCGCCTGCTCCCACAGTCCCCACGCCAACGAGATTCCGGCCATGCCCCGTGCGCGGCGATACGCCGCCAAAGCGTCAAGGAACGCGTTCGCCGCGGCGTAGTTACCCTGCCCCGGGCCACCAACCGTGCCCACGATCGATGAGAACAGCACGAACACCTCGAGACCCAGGGCCTCGGTCAATTCATGCAAATACCATGCCGCGTCGGCCTTCGGCGAGAGCACCCCATCCATGCGCTGCGCCGTCAGCGACCCAATTACACCATCATCGATCGCACCCGCGGTATGTACCACCCCGCTCAGCGGATGCTCAGTGGCGATCGAGTCGAGCAGCGCTTTCAGCGACTCTCGCTCCGAGACATCACAGGCAGCGATCTTCACCTCCGCGCCCAGCGATTCGAGCTCTGCCTGCAACTCGACCGCACCCTCCGCCTCGCGACCCCTCCGACTTGTCAACAACAGATGGCCCACACCGTGCACCTTCACCAGGTGCCGCGCCAACAAAGCCCCCAAGGTACCCGTGCCACCAGTGATCAAAATTGTGCCCTGGGCGTCAAGCGCGTTCACACTTTGCGCGGTCGAGCCCTCGCGCCTTCGACGCTTCGCCCGCTTCAGCCGCGGCACCAGCACATCACCCTCGCGTAGTGCGAGCTGCGGCTCGTAACGCCCGAGCGCACCGGCCAATGCCGCGGGGAAAGTGTCCTGCTCATCCAAGTCGAGGAGCACGCAGCGCCCCGGGTGCTCCGACTGCGCCGAGCGCACAAGACCCCATAGTGGAGCCTGCGCCAGACCCTGGACACTATCCTCGGACCTCACAGCGACCGCGCCCCTGGTCACAAACACCAGCTGCGAGTCCGCAAACCGCTCGTCCCCAAGCCAACCCTGCAACAGCCCCAACACCCAACCCACCGACCCATGCACCACCCCGACAACCCCACCGCCTACTACCTCGGCCATCGCGCAGTCGACTAGCAGTACCTCTGGGAGCTCGCCGCCCTGCGCGGCCGCACCCAGCGCCTCGAGATCAGCGAACGCCCTGACAGAGCACCCAGCCCCCGCAAGAGCCTGGGCAAGCACGCCCTCCTCCCTACCCAACAGCCCCAACTCCCCCATGGCAGGCTCCGCGCCCTCCGACATGGGTACCTCGACCCAGTCCATCGCGAACAGCGAATCGCCGCCAGTACCCCGCGCGCTATCCAACTGCTCCTGGGAGACCTCCCGTACCACCAGCGAACCGACCGAGGCAACAGGCTCGCCGGTCTCGTCAGCGACCACCAACGAGATCGAATCCGAGCCCCCTGGCGAGAAGCACACCCGCAGGCAAGACGCCCCCGAGGCATAAAGCTCCACTTCGGTAAAAGCGAAGGGCAGCCGCACCCCACCTCGATCCTGGCCCCCACTCGCAGCATCAGGGTCTAGTCCGCCCGCGTGGAGCGCGGCGTCGAGCAGCGCTGGGTGCACCGCGAAGGACCCGGCGTGCGCCTGCTGGTCCTCGGAGAGAGCGACCTCGGCGAAAACCTCACCGCCTCGCACCCACGCCGCGCGCAACCCCTGAAAGGCCGGCCCATACTCAAAACCCCGCTCCAGGAGACGATCGTAAAGACCATCGACATCCACAGCCCGCGCACCCTCAGGCGGCCACACCCCAGCCAACAAACCCACACGACCACCCAACACCTGGCCCCCCGACTGATCTCCGTCGCCCAACACCGCGCCATCCAACGCTGCCCCGCGACCCGATACAGCCCCTTCAGGGGCAAGCACGCCACCAGCATGACGGGTCCACTCACCCGTGGGGAGCACACCCTCGTCAGTGGTGCTCTCGGGTCTCGAGTAGATCGCTATCGAGCGTCGCCCGGACTCCTCGCTCTCACCAACCGCGACCTGCAACTGCACCCCACCCTCCTCAGGCAACACCAACGGCGCTTCCAACGTCAACTCCCGGACGACACCACACCCAACCCGGCCACCCACATGCAACGCCAACTCCAAAAACGCCGTCCCCGGCAACAACACCACACCCAACACAGCATGATCCCTCAACCACCCATGACTCTCCAGCGACAACCGCGCAGTAAACACCGAACCCTCAACACCAGCCAACTCGACCGCCGCACCCAACAACGGATGCCCCACCGACGACAGCCCGAACGAACCAGCATCACCCGCCCCAGCCCGCGAAGACAACCAAAACCGCTCCCGCTGAAAAGCATAAGTCGGCAACGACACACGCCTCGCGCCCCCACCCTCAAACAACCGACCCCACTCCACACTCACCCCACGCACCCACACCTCAGCCAACGACCTCAAGAAACGCTCCGCGCCACCCTCCCCACGCCGCAAAGAGCCGGCCACCAAAGCACCACCGGGGTCACTAAGCGTCGCCTCGATGCTCTCCTGCACACCGACCGCCAACACCGGATGCGGACTCATCTCGATAAAGACCCGCCGGCCATCCCCGAGCAGCCCCCGCGTAGCCTCCTCAAAACGCACAGTCTCACGCAAACTGCGATACCAATACTCGCTATCCAACCCCGCAGTATCGAACAACCCACCCGTCACAGTCGAATAAAACGCCACCCCGCCAGAACGCGGCGCGATCCCAGCACACGCCTCGATCAACTCCCCACGAATACCCTCAACCTGCGCCGAATGCGACGCGTAATCAACCGGGATCCTCCGCGCCCTAACACCCTCAGTCTCACACGCAACGAGCAGTTCCTCGAGCGCCCCCGGGTCACCCGAGACGACCATCGAAGACGGCCCATTGACCGCCGCAAGCGCGAGACGATCGCCAAAACGCCCCAGCAATCCCCCCAGCTCATCGACCCCGAGGGAGACCGAGACCATCCCGCCCCGGCCAGCCAGCCTGGCCAATGCACGACTACGCAACGCGACGACCCGCGCACCGTCCTCCAACGAGAGCCCCCCCGCTACACACGCCGCGGCGATCTCGCCCTGAGAGTGACCGACCACCACATCCGGATGTACACCACAGGCACGCCACAACCCCGCCAGCGACACCATCACCGCCCACAACACCGGCTGCACCACATCAACCCGATCGAACCCCGGAGCACCCTCCACACCCCGCAACACACCCTCGAGCGACCAATCCACAAACCCCGCAAGCGCCTCCCCACACTCCCCCATCAACCCCGCGAACACCGGCGAGCAATCCAACAACTCAACCGCCATCCCCACCCACTGCGACCCCTGACCCGGAAACACAAACACCACCCCACCACCAGCCAGGCCACCACCAGCAGCAGCAGCAGCCTCGACCACACCAGCACCCGGCTCCCCACCCGCAAGCCCCCCCAAACCCTCCAACAACCCCTCACACTCACTACCCACAACCACCGCCCGCCGCTCAAACACCGAACGACCAGCCAACGACAAACCCACATCAGCCACCCCGATACCCGGAGACCCCTCCACAAACTCCCGCAAACGCCCAGCCTGAGCACGTAACGACGACTCACTCTTGCCCGAAAGCACCCACGGCACCACACCCCCACCCGCCAACACAGAAGCCTCACTGGAGCTGGATTCACCCCCCACTACAGGCGCCTCCTCCAAGATCAGATGCGCATTCGT
Source organism: uncultured Solirubrobacterales bacterium (assembly GCA_963747875.1). Taxonomy (GTDB): domain Bacteria; phylum Actinomycetota; class Thermoleophilia; order Solirubrobacterales; family Solirubrobacteraceae; genus Palsa-744. The sequence continues at coordinate 438,422 of CAVVGU010000001.1, read as the reverse complement.
ACCGCTGATCCCGAACGACGACACCCCCGCCCGGCGCGGCTCACCACCACCCTCCCACCGCACCTCCTCGGTCAACAAGGCCACCGCACCCGCCGACCAATCCACGTGCCGCGAGGGCTCATCGACATGCAACGTCCTCGGCAACACCCCATGCCGCATCGCCACAACCATCTTGATCACACCCGCCACACCGGCCGCAGCGGCGGTATGACCGATATTCGACTTCACCGACCCCAGCCACAGCGGACGCCCCTCCGGACGATCCTGCCCATACGTCGCGAGCAACGCCTGCGCCTCGATCGGATCACCGAGCGTCGTCCCCGTACCGTGCGCCTCCACCACACCGACATCGTGCGGGCGCAAACCCGCATTCGCCAACGCCCGCTCGATCACACGCCGCTGCGAAGGACCGTTCGGCGCCGTCAACCCATTCGACGCACCATCCTGATTCACAGCGCTACCACGCACCAACCCCAACACCCGATGACCATTGCGCTCGGCATCCGCAAGACGCTCGAGCACCACCAAACCCACGCCCTCACCCCACCCCACACCATCCGCCGCATCAGCAAACGACTTACAACGGCCATCCCGCGCCATCCCGCGCTGGCGTGAGAACTCCACGAACATGCCCGGATTTGCCATCACCGTCACCCCGCCCGCCAGCGCCAATTCGCACTCCCCCGAGCGCAGCGCCTGACTTGCGAGATGGATCGCCACCAACGATGAGGAGCAAGCGGTGTCAACCGTGACCGATGGCCCCTCCAAACCAAACGCGTAGGAGAGGCGGCCCGACATGACACTGGCCGTATTACCCGTCAATGTGTAACCCTCTGAGTGCTGCGGCGATTCGTGCAGACGCGGACCGTAGTCCTGAGAGGTTGCACCGACGTACACCCCGGTCTGGCTGCCATACAGCGACTGAGGGTCGATGCCCGTATCCTCGAGTGCCTCCCAGGAGGCTTCCAACAGCAGCCGCTGCTGCGGATCCATCGCCAGCGCCTCCCGCGGGCTCAGCGCGAAGAAATCGGCGTCGAACTCGCCGGCGTCATGGAGGAAGCCGCCCTCACGGGTATAGCTCTTACCGAGGCGATCGGGATCGGGATCATAGAGATCCTCCAGATCCCACCCGCGATCTGTCGGGAACTGGGAGATTGCATCGGTGCCAGACGCGAGGAGCTCCCATAGCTCCTCCGGAGAGCGCACGTCGCCCGGGTAGCGGCAGCTCATTCCGACGATCGCGAGTGGCTCATCGACCGTCGGCGCTCGCACCGCCATCGTGACTGCGCGGTGTGCGCCGGTGACCTCGTCCAGCAGGTGGTCCGCCAGCGCAGCCAGGGTGGGATAGTCGAACAGCAGCGTGGCGGGAAGCTGCAGCCCGGTGAGCGTCTTCAGCCGGTTGCGCAACTCCACCGCCCCCGCCGAATCGAGCCCGACCTCCTTGAACGCCCGCGTCGCCGGGACCACGCCATACAAGTCGTTGCCCGACACGACCACCACCTGGTCTCGGACCATCTCCAGCACCACACGACGACGGGCACTCGCGGGTATCTTTGCCAGACGTCGCGCCAGCGATCCGCCCGGAGGCATCTCGCCTGGCTGGTCGGGGCGACTCGCACCGTCGAGTTCGAACGTGTCGGTCGATCGTTGGAACCCCTCACGTTCCGCCGCCTCCCAGTCCACATCAACTCCACTCACATGGACCTCTGTCAACGAGGTCGAGAAGCGCACCGAGCCGCCCTGGCCACGCCGCAGAGAGCTGACCACCGCGACGCCACCCCACTCTGTGAGGCCACCATCGATGGTTTCCTGAATCCCAACCGTCAGCACCGGATGCGGGCCGATCTCGACAAATACTCGGTGTCCGTCGTCGAGCAGACAACGAACCGCCCGCTCGAACCGGACGATCTCGCGCTCGCCGCGATACCAATACTCAGCGCCCAGCTCGGCGGTATCCACGATCCCACCTGTCACAGCGGAGTAGAACGGCACATCGCACGAGCGCGGAGCGACCGTAGACAGGGCGCCCAGCAGCTCATCGCGAATGGCCTCGATGTGGGGCGAATGCGACGCATAGTCGATCCGGACCCTCCGCGCCCCGATCCCCTCATCACGACACAGCTCGAGTAGCTCCCCCAGCGCATCGCCGTCACCCGATACTGCCACCGAGGCGGGGCCGTTGACCGCCGCGATCACGATCCGCTCGCCCCATTGCTCGAGCAGTCCACCAAGGCGATCTGCCTCGAGCAGCACCGACACCACGCCCCCCCTGCCCGACAACGCACCCAGCGCCTTGCTACGCAACGCCACCACGCGCGCGGAGTCCTCCAGCGTGAGCCCACCCGCCACATACGCAGCGGCGACCTCGCCCAGGGAGTGACCCACTACCGCAGCCGGCCGCACCCCGCAACCACGCCACACCGCAGCCAGTGACACGGTGACCGCGAATAGCGCTGGTTGCACCACCTCGACCCGCTCGAGCCTCGGGGCCCCCTCCTGCCCCCGCAACACATCCACAACAGACCAACCACAGAGGGGCGCGAGCGCCGCGTCGCATACGCGCATCTGCTCGGCGAAGACCGGCGAGGAGTCCAACAGTTCGAGCGCCATGCCCTCCCACTGCGCGCCGTGGCCCGAGAACACAAAGACGACCTCGCGTCTGCCGGTAACCGCACCGTCGCCCCGATGAGCGGTCTGCCTGACTGTCACCCGTGTGGCTCCAAAGCTTGGATCAGACGCCTGCGCGTCGCGGGTGACCAGATGATCTCATTGATAAAACGGTTCGCCGCTGCGATCTCGAGGCGTGCCACCGCGCAAACAGCGAAGCGAGTCGATCGGCGGGAGTTCAGCCGTCGGCGGATTCACAAGGGATTCACAAGGTCGGCAACGCTACCCATATCCCACATCATCGCACCCCGTCCCCCAATCGGGATGTCCGGTACACCCGCTCGATGATATGGGCCCGGCAGGACTCGAACCTGCGACCTAGCGATTATGAGTCGCCAGCTCTAACCAGCTGAGCTACGGGCCCGCCCCGCGCAGGCGAGGGCGCGGTGGGACAGACGCTACCAAGCAGCGGGCGCCGGGTGGTGCGGCGTTGGTGGCCTTGCGTGAGCTCGGAGAAGGAGCTCGGAGCACTCCGCCACGGACCCCGCGTTGCGGTGCGGCCGCGGGGATGGTTTGATTGCGCATGTCAAAACACAACCTGGAGGGTGGTGGTGCACATGGCGGAACGGGCGGCGATCGTGACGGGAGCTTCGAGCGGGATCGGGCTGGCGATCGCGCGGGTACTGGGGCAGGAGGGGCACGCGGTGACGATGGCGGCGCGGCGCGCGGAGAAGCTGGAGGGCGCCGTGGCGGAGCTCGCCGCGGAGGGCCTCGAGGTGCACGGCGTGGCCGCCAATGTCTCCCATGAGGAGGAGATCCAGAGGGTTGTGACAGCCCACCGAGAGCGCTACGGGCGTCTGGATGTGCTGGTCAACAACGCAGGCATCGGGATCGGCGCACCGCTCGCCGAGATCCAGACCAAGCGGCTGGACATGCAGCTGGACATCAACCTGCGCTCGATCGTGATCTTCTACCGCGAATGCCTCGATCTGCTGCGCGAGGCGGCGGGGGAGCACCGCAGCGCGCTCGTTGTCAACACGTCCTCGATCTCGGGCAAGCGCGCAGAGGCGTGGCTGTCGGTGTACTCCGCCTCCAAGCACGGGGTGGTCGGCTGGACGGAAGCGATGAACAAGGAGCTCGGGGCCGACGGGATCAAGTCGATCGCGCTGTGCCCCGCATTCGTGGACACCCCGATGACGGACTTCGTCAAGGGCGAGGTCAAGGCCGAGGACATGATCCGCCCCGAGGACATCGCCGAGGCAGTGCGCTTCATGCTGCGGGTCTCCCCCACGTGCGTGGTCCCCGAGATGATGTTCGTGCGGCCCGGCGACAACCTGTGAGCGCCAAGAGGCGCAGCCGGCTCGCCGGCCGCCGTACACCGTTGGGCGCCGGGCGCCTCGTGCGACCCGGCGACAACCTGTAGGGTAGGCGCACCATGAAGCTCGGGGTGCACATCGGCTACTGGGGCCTCGGCCTCACCTCGCAGGAGCAGCTGCACATCGTCCAGGAGGCCGAGCGGCTGGGCTACGACTCGGTTTGGACCGCGGAGGCGTATGGCTCGGACGCCGCCACCGTGCTGGGATGGCTGGCGGGCCAGACCTCGAAGATCCGCCTGGGCTCGGGGATCTTCCAGATGCCGGGGCGCTCCGCGGCGATGACCGCGATGACCGCCGCCACGATCGACCAGCTCTCCAACGGGCGGATGATCCTGGGGATCGGCTCCTCTGGCCCCCAGGTCGCCGAGGGCTGGCACGGGCAGCGCTTCGCCCAGCAGCTGCAGCGCACCCGGGAGTACGTTGCGGTCGTACGCATGGCGCTGGCGCGCGAGCGGGTGGACTTCCACGGCGAGACCCTCGAACTGCCCCTTCCGGACGGCCCCGGCAAGGCACTGAAGCTGACAATCTCCCCAGTGCAGGAGCGCATCCCCGTCTATCTGGCGGCGATCGGTCCCAAGAACACCGCGCTCGCCGGGGAGATCGCCGACGGGTGGATACCCACCCTCTTCTCACCCGAGCACGTCTCCGAGCTGCGCCCCCTGCTGGAGGAAGGCGCCGCCCGCTCGGGGCGCTCGCTCGAGAACTTCGACATCGCCCCCCAGGTGAGCGTGTTCGTAACCGACGACATCGACGCCGCGCGCAATGCGATGCGGCCCTTCATCGCGCTGTACGTCGGGGGGATGGGCTCGCGCAAGCAGAACTTCTACAACAGCCTCGTCCAGCGCTACGGCTTCGAGGCCGAGGCCAAGAAGATCCAGGATCTCTATCTCGAAGCCAAGCGCGAGGAGGCGATGGCCGCGATCCCGGAGCGACTGATCGACACCGTCGCCCTGTGTGGCCCCCCGGACGTGGTCCGCGAGCGCCTCGCGGTGTACCGCGACGCGGGGGTGGGCACGCTGGGGGTCACCCCGGTGGCGTTCACCGCGGAGGACCGCCTCACCCAGCTGCGCCTCATCGCCGAGCTCGCCGCAAGTTAGCCATGCGCCTGCTGCTGGGCGCCTTCGGCGACCCCGGCCATGCGTTTCCGATGATCGCCCTGGGGCGCGGTCTGCGGGCGCGGGGACACGAGGTGACCCTGCAGACGTGGACCCGTTGGCGCGAGCCCGTGGAGGCGGAGGGCCTGAGCTTCGCGAGCGCCCCCGAGTACCACGTATTCCCCAACGGTCCAGAGCCACTGGACTTCTACGAGGCGGTCGTTCACGCCACTCGCGACACGATCCCGCTGGTGCGCGAGCTCGAACCCGACGTGGTGGTCGCCGACATCCTCACGCTCGCCCCCGCGCTCGCAGCCGAGCTCGAGGGCATCCGCTGGGCGACCCTGATCCCCCACGTCAACCCTCACCCGCCGGCGGGCGCACCGATCTACTCGATCGGGGCTCGCCTGCCGCGCACGCCGCTCGGGCGCGCCTTCTGGAGGCGCGCCGCACGGCCCGTGGAGAACGGCCTGGAGCGCGGCCGACGCGACCTCAACGCCGTGCGTACGGAGCTCGGCCTCGCGCCCCTGGAGTATGTCCACGGCGGTACCAGCCGCGAGCTCGCACTGGTGGGGACCTTCCCCCAGCTCGAGTATCCCCACTCGCAGTGGCCCGCCCACATGCACGTGGTGGGACCCCTGATGTGGGAGCCCCCAACCGGCGACGTGGAGCTCCCGCCCGGCACTGACCCACTGGTTCTGATCGCACCATCGACCGCCCAGGACCCCGAGCACCGGCTGCTGCGCGCCGCACTGCGTGGCCTCGCCGATGCCCCCGTGCGGGTGCTCGCCACGTGGAATCGCCGTCTGCCGCCCGCACCCCTACCCGTGCCCGCCAACGCCCGCATCGTGGAGTGGCTCTCCTACTCCCGCACGATGCCACAGTGCGACGTGGTCGTCTGCCACGCCGGCCACGGCACCCTCGCCCGAGCGCTCGCCAGCGGCTGCGCCGTCGTCGCCTGCCCCGCCGCGGGCGACATGAGCGAGAACGCCGCCCGCCTCGACTGGGCCGGCGCCGGCGTCCGTCTCCCCCGCCGCTTCATCGCCCCCCGCCCCCTGCGCCTCGCCGTGCAGCGCGCCCTCGATGACCCCTCGATCCGCGCCCACGCCCGCGAGCTCGCCGCGTGGTCGGCGGCGCACGACTCGGCGGATGCAGCCGCCACCCTCATTGAGGCTCTGGGGGTGGGACTCGAACCCACAACCCTTCGGTTAACAGCCGAATGCTCTGCCGATTGAGCTACCCCAGATCGGAACCTTCAGGCCTTACTTTACGCTACCCCCCGGTCTCCGCGAGCGCGCGCTCGTAGGCCTGCTCGAAGGCGCGCTTCACATCACCCCGGCGCTGGGCGAGCTCGTTGACGTCGCCCTTGCCCTGCGCGCGCGCGCCCTGGATGCGGCGGTCGATCCTGGCGAGCTCCAACTGCATCCGCTGCACCTCCAGCATCGCGGGCGCAGGCGACTCGCGACCGGCCTGCACGACCAGCTCCGCGAGCACGCCGGTCAGCTCTGGGTCATCTGCGGCGACGTCCGCCATCGGTTCGCCGAGACGGCCCGCACGCAGGTGCTTCGCGGCACGGCGCAGACGCTCGCTGGTGAAGTACTCCTCGGGGTCGAGCGTTTGGAGCGCGTTCGCGCCGTCCTGCGTGGAGGCGATGCAGAGCGCGAGGAATGTCCGCTCGGTCTCCTCCCAGCGCGGCAACGCTCCGCCTGCCCGGGGAGCCCGCGGGGCTCCGCTGCTGGGCGCGGACGCTGCTGGGGGCGCCGCGAGCAGGTTCTGCGCGAGGCTCTCCGATAGCTCGAGGCGCCCCGCCACGAGGCGTGTGAGCTCCATCCGCATCGCGCTCGGGGGCAGCGTGGCGAAGACGGGGCGCAGTGCGTCGATCATGCGATCGCGGCCCTCGGGGCTCGCGTGATCGCCCGCGGCAAGCACCCGCTCGACGCGGAAGCGCACGAACGGCGAGGACTCCTCAACCGCCGCCGCGATCCCCTCCGGGCCAGCACGCTGCACGAGCTCCGCGGGGTCCATGCCCCCGGGAAGGCTGACCACCCGCAGCTCCAGGCGCCTGCGCGCGGCCAACTGCGAGGCACGTAACATCGCCTCCTGGCCGGCGGTGTCAGCGTCCAGGGCGAGCAGCACGGTCGATGCCATCCGCGCGAGCTCCCCCACCTGCTCGGCTGTCAATGCCGTGCCCATCAGACCCACCGTGTTTGGCAGGCCCGCCTGGTGCATCGCGATCACATCGGTGTATCCCTCACAGAGGATGACCCTGCCGGCGCGCGCTGCGGGGGCACGCGCGAGGTCCCCACCGTAGAGGTGGCGGCCCTTGTGGTAGATCTCGTTGTCGGAGGTATTGAGATACTTCGGCGCCTTCCCTGCCGCCGGTCTGCTCCCGTCGCTCTGGCCCTCGCGCAGGGCCCGCGCCCCGAAGCCCAACACCTGGCCACGCACGTTGGCCAGCGGGAACATGATCCGCGCGCGGAAACGGTCGTAGAGGCGCCCGTTCTCCTGGGAGCGCTGCGCCAGACCTGTCGCGCGGAGCTCGGCTTCGGAGAAGCCCCCGCGACGCGAAGCCAGCAGGACCTTGTCCCAGGCGCTCGGGGCGTAGCCCACGCGGAACGCTCGCAGCGTCTGCTCATTCAGGCCCCTGCCCAGCAGATACTCGCGCGCGTGGCCCGCCTCCTTGGACTCCCATAGGCAGCGCTCGTAGTAGGTCGTGGTGCGCTCCAGCAGCTCCAGCAGCCGCTCCCGGCGACGGCGGCGCTCCGCTTCACGGGGGTCCTCCGCTTCACGCTCGAGCTCCACCCCGCAGCGATCGGCGAGCAGCTCCAGCGCCCCTTTGAAATCGACCCCCTCGGTCTCCTGCACAAACGTGAACAGGTCCCCCTTGGCCTGGCAGCCGAAGCAGTAGTACACCTTGCTCGACGGGTTGATCCCAAACGACGGGCTGCGCTCGTCATGGAATGGGCAGAGGCCCTCGTAGCTGTTCGGACCCGCCCGGCGCAGGTCGGTGCGCGCGGAGACCAGCTCCACGAAGTCGATCGCCTCGCGCACCCTGTCCTTCGATGCCTGTGTGTAACGCGCCATCGGGTCTTACGCTACTGGCCCGCAAAGGCGCGGGGCACCCGCAGGTTCTCGTACTCCCTGATGCAGTAGCGGTCGGTCATCCCCGCGATGTAGTCGGTGACCCGCTGGGCGAGCTCTCCGTGAGGATGATCGGGCAGCAGCTCGGGGTGCTCCACGTAGTGCTCGAACAGCGCGCGCACGACCCCTTCGATGCGCTCGCGCTCAGCTAGCACCTCGGGGCCGAGGTAGACGCGCTCGAACATGAAGGCCCGCAGTGCCCCCATCGCCGCTGCCGCGTCCTGCCCCTGGACGATCTCCCCCGCCCGCTCAGAGCTCTCCACCATGTCGTGCACCAGCGTGTCGATCCGCGCCGAGCCCGTTGGTCCCAGCACCGCGATCGGGCCGACCGGCAGGTCCTGCTCGTGCAGCAGGCCCGCGCGTACGGCATCGTCGATGTCGTGGTTTATGTAGCCCACGCGATCCATGATCCGCACGATCCGCCCCTCCTGCGTAAGCGGCTCCGGCGAGCGACTGGAGTGGTGCGCGATACCTTCGCGCACCTGCTCGGTCAGGTTCAGCCCTGCCCCCTCGCGCTCCAGATGCTCGACCACGCGTAGCGAGTGCTCGTAGTGGCGAAAGCCACCGCCGAAGCGCTCGCGCACGCACGTGTCGAGCACCTCCTCACCGATGTGCCCAAACGGGGGGTGTCCGAGGTCGTGGCCGAGGCCGATCGCCTCCGTCAGATCCTCGTTCAGGCCCAGCGCCCGCGCCACGGTGCGCGAGATCCCGGTGACCTCCAGCGTGTGGGTGAGCCGGGTGCGGTAGTGGTCTCCCATCGGCGCCACGAACACCTGGGTCTTGTGCTTGAGGCGTCGGAACGCCTTGCAGTGCACGATCCTGTCCCGGTCGCGTTGGAAGGGCGTGCGCAGCCCGCTGGCCGCTCCCCCGTCGGCTGGCTCCTCGCGCGCTCGCCGTGCGGGGTAGGAGCGCACCGCCTGGGGCGCGAGCATCAGCTCCTCGAGCTCTGCCCGGCGCGCCGCGAAGCTCGCCGCCACCGTGTCCCCATGCGCCACAACGCTCATCCTGCGATTGTGGCACCCCGCCCGGAGGGGCCACCGCCCTCAGCGCTCGCGCTTCCAGTCTCCGCGCCCGGTGAGATGGTGGGCCCAGTGGCGCCACCGCCCCCGATCGCCGGGATCCTCGTGAAACACGGGCGCGCTGTGCTCCGGTCCTGGGAGTCCCATGACGGCGGCCGCGTCGATCTTCAGATCGACGCCGTGTTCGTGGAGCGAAGCGATGCCGGCTGCCTCGACGAAGTGGACGGTACGGCCGGAGGTCTCGATCAGCAGCCCGTGGAAGACGTCCTTCTCGGGGGCAGCCAGCACAGCCTTCACGGTCCCTACCTGGGTGCCGTCGGATGCCAGCACGGGCACGCCGCGATCCAGCAGCTGGTAGGCGATCGGCAACCCCTCGTCCACGGCGAGCACGATACCGGTGTCGGTCAACCGGCGCGCACCCCCAGTGGCATCAGCCGCAGATGGGCGTGGTGCTCGAGCGTCTCGGAGACCGCGCGCTCGACCTGGCCGAGGGACTGCTGGGGCGCGGTGGGCGTCTCCGCCAGCGCCTGCGCGAGGGCCTGTGCCATGAAGCCGTGGGCCTGTTCGCCGAGCGGGAACGACGCTCCCTCGCAGGCGCCGCAGACCACGCCCCCCGCCGCACCGGAGAAGCCGACCAGGTGCTCGGTCTCCCCACAGCACGCGCACGCCCCCAGCTGCGGTGCGAGGCCCGCGGCGTGCAGCAGCTTCAGACGGAACTGCAGAGCGCCCGCGCGACCGATGATCGGGGGCACACAGCTCGCCCCGGCGCTCGGGGCCGTGTGTCCGTTCTGGCGCGCTGGGCTGTGTGGCGGTTGGTCCTGTACCGATTGGTCCGCGGATCGATCCACGCCCCCGGCGTGCTCGTCGAGCAGGCTCAGCTTGCGGCAGAGCAGGTGGAACACCCCGGGGTGGGGCTCCTCGGTCTCGAACAGGCGACCCACCGCGTCACATGCGCGCGCGGCGGCGTCGAGTGCGCGGGCGTCTTCGCGCAGGCGCGGATACCCTGCGACGGTCTGCGCCCCGGTGACCGTGAGGAGCTCCCCACGCCCCTCGTGCAGCTCCAGGCGCAGGCGGAAGAACGGCTCGAGGCGTCCCCCGAAGCGACTGCGCGTGCGCCGCACCCCCTTGGCGATCGCGCCCACCCGCCCCCGCTGGGGGGTGTACACGTGCAGGATCCGATCTGCCTCTCCGTAGCGGATCGAGCGCAGCACCACCGCCTCCGTCTTGACGGGCCCGGGCATCGGGCGAGTGTAGGATCGCCGGCGGCGGCACGTTCGTTTCCGCGCGGTGGGGCCGGTTTTGCATCACAGCCAATGCTATACTTTATGAAGTAATGAGTCGGATAACCGTTTACACGACTGAGCCCTGTGGGTACTGTGCGCGGGTGAAGGGGCTTCTGCAGGCTCGCGGCCTGGAGTTCTCGGAGATCAACCTCTCCAAGGACCCCGCGGGCCGCATCGAGCTGGTCTCGAAAACGGGGATGATGACCTTCCCCCAGGTGATCGTCGACGGTGAGCTCGTGGGAGGCTTCAACGAGACCCGGGCTGCCGTGCAGAGTGGCCGTCTCGAAGAGCTGCTCGCTGCGTGATTCCCCGCGGCCGGGGCTGGCAGCGCTCGCAGACGTAGGTCCCCCGGCCCGCGACGACCATCTTCACGATCGTCCTCCCACACCGCGGGCAGGCCTCGCCCGCGCGGCGATGCACGAGGAAGCGGTCCTGAAATGAGCCCCGCACGCCGTCGACGTGGCGGAAGTCGTCGATCGTGGCACCCCGCGCATCGATCCCTTCCAGCAGGACCTCGATCACGGTCTCGCGCAGGCGCGCGCACTGTGCGCCGGTGAGCCGACCCGCGGGGCGGCGGGGGTGGATGCCCGCGCGGAAGAGGGCCTCGTCGGCGTAGATGTTCCCCACCCCGGCGATGCGACGCTGATCGAGCAGGAGCGCCTTGATCGGAGCGCTGCGCCCGCGCGTCAGCGCCCGTAGATGCGCGGCCGTGAACCTCTCATCGAGGGGCTCCAGCCCGAGGCGGGCGGCGAAGAACTGCTCGAGCGCCGGCGCTCCCAACAGCAGTTCTCCGGTGCCGAAGCGGCGGGGATCGACGATCACGAGGCGCCGCCGGGGACGTAGCTCGATGCGCACCCGCACGTGGCCCGGCTCGGGCTTTGGCTCGCAGAGCACCGCGCCGGTCATGCGTAGGTGCTGGACGAGGAAGACCTCATCCTGAAGTGCCCAAACGAGGTACTTGCCGCGCCTGTCGAGGCGCTCGATCCGCCGCCCGAGAACTGCATCCGCGAGCTCGCGCGGTTCCAGGGGACGCGACCAGCGGGGGTCGAGGATCTCAATGCTGTGCAGCCGCCTCCCCTCCACGAGGGGAGCGAGCTGACGGCGGATGGTCTCGACCTCGGGAAGCTCGGGCAAGACGCCCAGCTTAGACCTGAACGCACCTTCGACCCGGCCGCGCGTCCGACCCGCCGGTTCAGCTCGACCTCACATCGGCTTCGCCTACGTGGTGGCCCGCCTCAAAGCTGACGCGGGGACGCCATCACTGCTGCGCGCGGGGGTGGGCGCTGAAGTAGACGTCCTTGAGGCGGGCGGCGGAGAGGTGGGTGTAGATCTGGGTGGTGGCGAGGTCGGCGTGACCGAGCATGTCCTGTAGGGAGCGCAGGTCGCAGCCACCGGCGAGGAGGTGGGTGGCGAAGGTGTGGCGCAGGGTGTGGGGGCTCATGCGCTCGTCGAGCCCCGCGCTGCGGGCGTGGCCCTGGACGATCTTGTAGAGGCCCTGGCGGGTGAGGGGCCGCCCGCGGCGGTTCACGAACAGGGCGCTCTCGGGGCGCACCCCGACGAGGATCGCGCGCGCGCGTTGGGTCCAGGCGCGCAGCGCGGCGATCGCCTCGCGCCCGACCGGCACGAGACGCTCCTTGGCGCCCTTGCCGCGGGCGCGGAGCATCCCCTCCTCGAGGTCGACGTCGGCGAGCTGTAGGCCAATGACCTCGGAGGCGCGCAGCCCGCAGGCGTACATGATCTCGAGCAGCGCGCGATCGCGCAGCGCCAGGGGGCCGGTCTGCGCTCGCTCGCCGCCGGTGGGTTGGCGCAGGAGCAGGGTGACCTCCTCGCGCGTGAGGACCTGGGGCAGGCGCTGCAGGCGCGGCGGCCCGCGCAGCTCGGCGGTGGGATCGTGCTCGAGCAGACCCTCGCGCCGCAGGTGGCGGTAGAAGGAGCGCAGTGAAGCGGCCTTGCGCTGCAGGGTGGCGGGCGCGACGGCGGAGCGCTCTTCGCTGCCGGTGGCGAGCTCCGAGAGGTAGGCAGCGAGATCGCGGTGCTGAGCGTCGAGCACGCCCACCCCGCGGCAGCGCAGGAACTCCCCGAGCTGCAGGAGGTCGGTGCGGTAGGCCTCCAAGGTGTTGCGCGAGAGTCCGCGCTCCAGCTCCAGGTATGCGAGGAAGTCGAGGGAGAGGTGCTCCATCTCCCCGCTGGCGGTGGACGTGCTCACAGTCCGCAGGCTTCGCCCTCGACGGGGGGACTCCTGCGAAACGTGCCCTACAAAACCGCGGCGACCTCGGCGGGTAGGGCAAGCGCGACCTCGAGCATCGCCTCGAGCGCCTGCGCGCTTACGCGCTCGCGGGGCTCGTGGTTGTACTCGGTGCCGTTGGCGAGGTTGACGACGAGCAGGCCGGCGGCGATGAGCGCATTGGCGTCGGAGGCTCCGCCGCTTGCGATCCGCTTGGGCTCGTAGCCGCAGCTGCGCAACGCGCCCTCGGCGGCGCGCACGGCGGGGGCGGAGGGGGAGGTGCGGTACCCCTTGAAGGTGCGTTCGACGGAGACATCGACGTCGCATTCGCACTCGGGCAGGTTGGCGGCCTCGTGCACACAGTCGAGGAGCTCGGCGATGATCTCCTCGCCGCGCTCGTCGCGGTGGCTGCGGACCTCGGCGAGGATGGAGCAGTGCTCGGGAACGACGTTCAGTGCGGTTCCACCGGTGATCGTGCCCACGTTGGCGGTCGTCTGGGCGTCGATGCGCCCGAGGCGCATGTCGGCGACGGCGCGGGCGGCGGCGAGGATCGCCGAGCGGCCCTCCTCGGGGCGCACACCGGCGTGGGCGGCGACCCCGCGGAAGTCGGCGCGCAGGCGGTGGTGGCTGGGCGAGGCGAGGATCACCTCTCCCACGGGGGAGGAGTGGTCGAAGACGTAGCCGAAGGGGCTGCGCAGACGCGCAACGTCAAACGCGTGGGCGCCCGCGAGGGAGCGCTCCTCGCCGACGGTGAACAGCAGCTCGAGGTCCACGGGCGCTCCCTCGCGGTGCACGCGGCGGGCCAGCGCGAGCAGCACGGCGATGGCGGCCTTGTTGTCGGCCCCGAGGATCCCTCCGTTGGCGTTCTCCCAGAAGCCATCGTTCAGCACGGGCTCCACGGGGGCCTGGAGGGGTACGGTGTCCATGTGGGCGCAGAGCAAGATCGAGTCCCGCCCACCCCGCTCCCCGGGGGGCCCCCCGGGCACCCGCGCGAGTAGGTTGCCGCAGTCCGAGCCGGCCCCGGCGCCGGCGTCATCCTCCTCGACCTCAACGCCGAGCGCTCGCAACTCCTCGGCGATCCGCTGCGCACAGGCGCGCTCCTGCCCGGAGGGGCTCTCGATGCGGCAGAGCTCGGCGAAGATGTCGCTCAGGTAGCGGCGCTCGAGCTCGTCGGCGCGTCGAGGCGGGCTCACCGGCCCGGAGCGAGCGTCCGCGAGGCGTCCGCCGTGGAGCCCGCAGGCACCCCGCCTGCGCCGGCCCCGTCAGATGCCCTCTCCACCCCGTCCGCCCGCTGCGCGTCCCCCACGCTGTCTACCCCCGCGACCCCCTCGAGCGCGGCGGCGACGAACTCGCGAAACAGCGGGGCGGGGCGCTCGGGGCGGGACTTGAACTCGGGGTGGAACTGGGAGGCGACGAAGAAAGGGTGCCCTCCCTCACCGCTGGGAAGCTCGATGACCTCGACGAGGCGCTCGTCGGGGGAGGTGCCGGATATCCCGAGACCGGCGCTCTGGAGGCGCTTGCGCAGGAGGTTGTTGACCTCGTAGCGGTGGCGGTGGCGCTCGTAGACGACGGCCTCGCCGTAGATGTCCAGGGCGCGGGTGCCGGGGTGCAGCTTGATGGGGTCGGCGCCGAGGCGCATGGTGCCGCCGAGATCGGCGACCTCCTTCTGCTCGGGGAGCAGGTCGATCACGGGGTGGGGGGTCTCGAGGTCGAACTCGGTGGAGTTGGCGCCCTCCATGCCGGCGACGTGGCGGGCGAACTCGGCGACGGCGACCTGCATTCCGAGGCAGATCCCGAGGTAGGGGATGCGGCGTTCGCGGGCGATCTGGGCGGCGGCGATCTTGCCCTCGATCCCGCGCCCGCCGAAGCCTCCGGGGATGAGGATCCCGTCGGCGTCTTCGAGCAACTCGCGGGTGGCCCCCGCGCCCGGGCCCTCGAGGGTGCCGGAGTCGACCCACTCGATCTGCACGCGGGCATCCTGCAGGGCGGCGGCGTGGCGCAGGGCCTCGGAGACCGATAGGTAGGCGTCCTCGAGCTGGATGTACTTGCCGACGATCGCGATCCGTACGGTGCGGCCGTTCACAGCGGCGCGTTCGGCGCGCTCGATCGGCTCCTGCCAGCGGGCGAGGTCGGGCTTGGGGGCGTCGAGGGCGAAGTGCTCGAGGATGAAGTCGTCGACCCCCTGCTCGTGGAAGGTGAGGGGGACCTTGTAGATGTTGTCGACGTCACAGGCGGAGACGATCGCGCTCGGGGGGAGGCTGGCGAAGAGCGCGATCTTCTTGCGGATCTCCTGGGAGAGGGAGCCCTCGGAGCGGCACATGAGCATGTCGGGGGCGATCCCGATGCGGCGCAGCTCGTTGACGGAGTGCTGGGTGGGCTTGGTCTTGAGCTCGCCGGCGTGGCCGATGTAGGGGACGAGGGTGAGGTGGATGAACATGCAGCGCCGCCGCCCCACGTCGACGGGGAACTGGCGGATTGCCTCGAGGAAGGGCAGGGACTCGATGTCCCCGACGGTGCCGCCGATCTCGGTGATGACGAAGTCCACATCGGAGGACTGGGCGATGAGGGCGATGCGCTGCTTGATCTCGTCGGTGATGTGGGGGACGACCTGGACGGTGCCGCCGAGGTAGTCCCCGCGGCGCTCGCGGCGGATCACGGTGTCGTAGACGCCGCCGGCGGTGACGTTGGAGGCGCGGGAGGTGTTGGCGTCGGTGAAGCGCTCGTAGTGGCCGAGGTCGAGGTCGGTCTCGGCGCCGTCCTCGGTGACGAACACCTCCCCGTGCTGGTAGGGGGACATGGTGCCGGGGTCGACGTTGATGTAGGGGTCGAACTTCTGCAGCCCGACGGTGAGCCCGCGGGCGACGAGTAGGCGCCCGATGGAGGCGGCGGCGATGCCCTTGCCGAGAGAGGAGACGACGCCCCCGGTGATGAAGATGAACCGGGTCTTGGCGGGGGGATCGGTGTGGCGGTCGGGCAGGGGCAGGTTCATGTGGTCCTGTCAGAGGAGTCTAGCCCCCGGGTCCCCGGAATCGGGGAGGCGTGTCTGTGACTGGGGATCCGCGCTTGCAACCCCAAGCCATCACACAGCCCGCCTCATGCGATCCGGCGCGGGCTTCCGCATCCCGCGCGCCCTGCGCCCCCGGCCGATCCGTGTCAAGCGGCCTTGCGCAGCTCCCGCGCGTGGCGACGCGCGGCGGTGTCCTGCTCGGGGGCGCCGAGCATGCGCACGAGCTCGGCGAGGACGTCGGGCTCGCCGAGCTGCACGACGCGGGTGCGGGTGGGCTCGGCGGCGGTGTCCTTGACGATCGAGAAGTGCCGTGCGGCGAGCGAGGCGATCTGGGGGAGGTGGGTGATGCAGATCACCTGGCGGGCGGCGGCGAGGTCGCGGAGGCGCTCGCCGACGGCGCGGGCGGTGTGCCCGCCGATACCGGCGTCGACCTCGTCGAAGACGAGGGTGGCCTCGGAGCCGAGGTTGGCGACGGTCATGAGGGCGAGCATGGTGCGGGAGAGCTCCCCGCCGGAGGCGATCTCGCGCAGGGGCCCGGCGGGGACCCCGGGGTTGGGGGCGATGAGCAGCTCGACGGCGTCCCCACCGGTGGGTCCGGGCTCACGGGGGGTGAGCTGGACGTCGAAGGCGGCGTCGGGCATGGCGAGCGCGGCGAGCTGGGCGCGCACGGCCTTGGCGAGCCGGGGGGCGGCGCGGCGGCGGGCGGCGCGCAACCCCTCGACGTGGCGATCGAGCGCGGCTTCGGCGGCGGCGAGGCGGGCGGTGGTGTGCTCGACCGCAACGGCGGCGCCGAGCAGCTCATCGCGCCGCGCGCGGGCGCGCTCGGCGTACTCGAGGATGGCGGCGATCTCGGTGCCGGCGGCGAGCGTGGGGGCGTGCTTGCGGACGAGGCGCTCGAGCGCGGCGAGGCGCTCTTCGACGGCGTGCAGGGCAGGGGCCTCCCCGGGCGCACCACTGCCCTCCCCCACCCCACCGGCGGCCTCGTCCTGGAGCTGCTCGCCGTAGCCACGCAACTCGCCGGCGAGGTCCTCGGCCTCGATCGCGAGCGCACGGGAGCGCCCAGTGAGCGCATCGAGGCGGGGGTCTACGCCCGCCACCACATCGAGGCTCCCGGCTGCCTGGGCGACGAGGGCGACGGCCCCGGGGAAGTCGGCGTCCCCCCCACCCTCGGAGCCCCGTCCTCCAGCAAGCGCCTCGGCCGCGTGCGCGGCGGCGAAGAACAGGGCGTCGAGGCTGCGCAGGCGCTCGCGCTCGGCGCGCAGGCGCTCGGGCTCCCCCTCGAGGGGCGCAAGCTCGTCGATCTCGGCGAGCTCGTGGTGGAGCAGGTCGAGCTCGCGCTCGCGCGCGCTGTCCAGCTCGCGTAGCCGCGCCAGCTCTTCCCCCAGCTCGCGCAGCTCGCGGTGGGCGGCGGCAGAGGCGGCGCGGCGGGCGGCCTGGGCGGGCCCGCAGTAGCCGTCGAGGATCTCGAGCTGGGCGGCGGCGAGGGTGAGCTTGCGGTGCTCGTGCTGGCCGTAGAAGGCGAGCAGGCGCTCCCCGAGGCTGCGCAGATCGGCGACGGCGGCGGTGCGCCCGTCGACGTACGCGCGGGTGCGCCCGTCGGCGCCGACGCGCCGCGCGAGCACGACCTCCTCGGCGTCGGGCGCGATGAGCTCCCCGTGCTCTCTCGCGCGCAGTTCCCCGAGCAGCGCGGGGGAGGGCGCGAAGACGCCCTCGACGTACGCCTCCCCGGCGCCTGGGCGCACGATTCCCGCCCGGGCGCGCCCCCCGAGCAGCAGATCGAGCGCGTGGGCGAGCACGGTCTTGCCGGCTCCGGTCTCCCCCGTGAGCACGTTCAGCCCGGGCGCGAGCCGCAGCTCGGCCCGCTCGATCAGCAGGAGATTCTCGACGCGCAGCTCAAGTAGCACGCCCGCAGGTGTATCAGCGGGTAGGGACGGATCGATCGCGCGGCCCGTCGGGGAGGGTGCGGGTGGCGGAATGTGGGTTTGGTTTCGGGATCGTCCGCGTGGGGCAGCGGGGAGCGACCAGGCGCGCAGGCGCGGGGCTTCCGTGCCCCGCGTCGGCGCTACGCCCGATCGCGCCCAACCCGACCTGTCGCGCGTCTATTCGGCGGTAACAGCCCAGGTGCCCCAGGCGAGAGCCGTCGATTCCGTCCAGTTGACTTTGAGCTGCGCTCCCGCGGTGCTCGCACCCCCCGCGAGACCACCGGAAACCTTGTCGACCCCCTGAAGTTCCACACCGACGACTCCCCCGGTGTAGACACAGAGGTATCCCGGTTCAGCTGCGGGTTTCGCGGCGCTGCCCGGACACTTGGCGTTCGGCGCGATCAGAGTCTGGAATTCTTCCAGTTCGCCGGCGAGCGGGATCGGGAAGGAGATCGGGAGAAACTGAACCTGGCCTTCAGCGGGGTGCGCGGACCAGCTGCCGGTCTCGGTCGCGCCTTTGGGCAACGTGCCGCCCGCGGGCCACGGTTCGCCCTTCGGCCCCGGTTCACCCCGCGGCCCAGCTTCACCCTTTTCACCCTTTTCACCATTGACACCGCTCGTACCCTGCGGCCCCTGCGCGCCCTGTGGCCCAGCTGCGCCCTGTACCCCCGGGCTGCCGGCGGGACCCGCGCTGCCCTTGAGCGCCTTGAGCACCTTGGGGCTGATCTGCTTGGTCGAGGTGATCAGATAGCGCTGCGCAGCGTACGCTCCGCCGCTCATCGCGAACACCAGCGCCAACGTGAGCATCACGTTCGCGAACGTGACACGCCTGCGAATCATCGAGAACATCCTGGAACTCCCTCTCTAACCGTGTGTTTGATGGTCGTGACCGGCCCTGCCGCCACCTGCGCCGCTCCCCGCGGGCCCGCGGCGATTTGCCTGCCCGTGCTTGGGCTTGCGCCGAGCGCGCGGCTTGCTCCTGGGGCACCGCGGGCTCTTCGCGCCCGCGGACCCGCACCTCGACTTGGCTTTGCGCGAAACAGGTTTTCCCCCACCGGTGGCGAGGGTCGGGAACGCGATGCTCGGCACCGACAGCTGCGCGAGCGACACCGGCGCAGCGAGGACCGCGGGCAGCCCTTCGGTCGTAAACGTCATCGTCGCACCCGTTGCTTCGCCGTAGCCGCTCTTCACCACGATCCGATAGGCGTACGTGGTCCCGGACTGCAGACCCGTCAGGGCGTAGCTCTCCGAAACCGGGACGACGCTCGCCCCGGCCAACCCGGAGAACACGATCCCGTAACGCGTGCCCGAACCCTGATACACACCAAGTTCGAACGCATACACAGCGGACTGACCATCCGGGTCGGCCAGTCCCGCGATCACCGCACTCGTCGCGCCGACCGCGCTCGCCGCACCGGTCTGCGCAGCCGGAACCGGCAGCGCACCGGTCGTGAAATGCCCTTCCTGCCCGACCGTTTCCCCGCCCTGCTTGACCCCGCCCGCTTCTTCGTGCGCGTTGTCCGCGAGGAGCCGGTAGCTGTAGGTGCTCTGGGGCTGCAGCCCCACCACTTCCTGGATCGCGCCGGTCGTGCCGTAGACCGAGGATTCCTGATCGGGGGTGCTCGCCACCGCGCCGCACCCTTCGAGCACAGGACAGGGCCCGTACTCGAAGTGGTAGCGCGTGGGTGCGTGCTCGGGGTTCACCTGCGCGCTCAACAGCGCGAACGCGCTCGTGACATCCGAGACGGACGGTGCACCCGGCACTTCCGGCCGCGGCGTAAGAGTATGAAACGTGACCTGTGCGCCGCTGCCGGTCGCCTCCTCCCCCGCGACTTCCGCTTCGGCGGTCATCTCATACCCATAGGTCTCATTCGGCACGAGCCCCGAGAGATGCCACGCGACCGCTTCAGGCGTGGTGCCTTCGCCTTCGAACGCCACCGGGGTCCGCGCACCGGCCGGGGGCCCGAAGCTGAAGACCCCACGGGACTTCACCCCGTTCGCATTGATTGCTCCACACAGCACGGCGCTCGTCGCCGTGACCTGACTCGCCGGGCATGTCGCCGGTTCGGGAAACAGCGCCGAAACATACGCCTCCACCTCCCGGGTGCTCCCACCAGCGACATACAGCTCATCCGAAGCAGCGAACGCCAGACCTTGATGTTCACCGGCAAATGCGAATTCGCTGATCTTCGCGCCCGTTGAGCTGTACAGGCTCGTATCCACTGCGAGCCGCCCATATGGGTCCAACGCAAGCATATGCGAATATAGGTCTTCCACTTCGAAGTCCGAGACCTGCACGCCGCTCGGGTTGAACTGACGGATCAGATTGGTAGGACCCCCACCGATACGGTAGGCGAGGTACACATCGCCGGTTTCGTCGACCGCAAGCGCCACCACCCGGCTACCCGGTGCTGAGGAGATCGACGTGAGCGGGATTTCGCCCTTCCATTCACCGGTTTCCGCGTTGAACTCCTGCACGCGATCTTCATCGCCGACATACAACAGGCCTTCAGGACCACCGACGGCAAGCAGATTGCCTCCGTAGCTGGGGTTGAACGCGCCGTGTTCGGTGCTGCTGGCGCCGGCACGGATCGGGATCAACGTGGGACCTCCGCATTTCACCCCGGCTTCTTCGACTTCCCGCTCGGTACAGACGTTGGTTTCCGCGGTTTCGTTGACATCGCTGCCGATCTCCAGCAGCCACGCACCCGCCGCCGTGAACGCCTGCACACGATAACCGACTGCCGTTTCGCCGCCCGGTTCACCAACCACCTGTTCTAAGAGGTACACGTTGCCGCTATTCGCGTCGACGGCGATGCTGAGCCCATCATCGATCTGCCCCGGGGCCCCCCCTACGACGCCCGCCCCGCATGTGTCGTTGGATTCGGCGGTGCAGATGTTCTTCTCGGCCTGTGTCACACCTGGTGTTTCGTCCTCTGTCTTGTTGACATCCCAGCCGAACATGCTCACGAACGCACCCGTCGGGGCGAGCACCTGCACACGCTGGTTGTCTCCGTCGGCTACGTACACGTCACCGTAGTAGGCACTCGCCGGATCGTTGTCGACCGCGACACTTTTGGAATAGTTGAATCCCCCGGGTTCGCTGCTTTCCTTGCCAAACAGCTGGCAGGTGTTCTTGGACGCGACGGTGCAGATGTCCCCGCCGGTGGTCTGGTTCACGTCCCAGCCGAAGCTGCTCGAAAGCACGAACTTGTTCGGCAACGGCGCGGCATGAACAGTCGTCGCTCCGAATGCCGCGAGCATAGCTATAGCGGCCAGGAGCGGGAGGATGCGGTGTGTGTGGTTGGTGGTCATTTGCTTGTCCTCCGCTCACTGGCGTTTCTAGCCTGTTTGATCCTGGTTCTGCTGGTGCTGGCCCGTTTCTTCGCTTTTGCGCGCTTGGTCTTGGCGCAGCCGGTGACGGTGATCTTGGTGCTCTGTTTGAGCGTTCTGCCGTTCTGCGCCGTAAAGAGAGTCGGCATCAGCAGCTTGCCCGCCGCCTTGCAGAGATTTCCGTTGGCTGCAAGCGCCGAGTAGGGGCCGGTCGGCAGGTACAGCTCGAACGTGCTCACGGGGACGTCGGGGACGGTCTTGAAGGTGCTGCTCGTGATCCCCGTCTTTTCATTGATGAACGTCGACCCAGTCAGATCGACGCGGACGCCGTCGCCTTGGAGGACGACGATCAGCGACGGGAACGCTTCACCACCATGCGAGACGAAATACGCGGGGCCGGAGAGACCGACCGGCAACAGCGGCGTAGTCGCGCGTGCCACACCAACAACCGACGCGGCGGGGCAGTTCGCGGGGTTCGCTGCGAACGTCGCGGCGGTGCACGCCTTCTGCAGCGTCGTCAGCCTCGCGGGGAGCTGCTTGGGGAGGGAGACCTTGACGCTCGCGATGTTCGCGTCCTTGCCGAGCACACCCGCGGGGTAGGCGACCCGCGCATCGAGGCTCGCACCATCCAGGCGGCTCGTATGCCCCGTTGTGGAGACCGCGAATTTCGGTTCGAACGCGAGGCTTCCGCAGCCCGCGGGGGCGAACGGGCTCGCGACGTGCGCGACTGCCTGTTCTGCGCCTGAGATCTGTGCGCTGACTTGCTGTGCGGTGCAGTTGGTGGGGTTGAACATGAACCCGGGCCGGTCGATATCGACCGTGATCCGTTTCAAACGCAACGGCACACCAAAAATGATCTGCGGCAACGCATGGGACCCGGTTTCGTCAGTCGTAACCGTCAACGTGCTGTTTTCCGGGTCCACACTGATCCTCGCACGCACCACCACCAACCCCAGGTTGAAGGGGCCCGCGACGGCCGGCGTCACGATGCTCAGCCCGAACGGGGCTCCCTCGTAGCTTTTGGTCAGGTAGATGCGGCCTTCGATTTCAAACGGGTGCGACCCGGCACCGGAGGCTACCCGTGTGCTGCCGATCCGCGAGGATTCCGGGCAGCTGCCCTGGTCGGCTGCGGGTTCTTCGCAGAGCGTGACGCTCGAGAGCAGCCCCAGCAGCCCAGGCGGGGTATGGACCTGGATGCCCTTGATGAACTGTTCGCGGTCCTGACGGGAGAGGTCGAGCGTGAACGCGCTGAACGCACCCGCGCGCGGCGAGACCGTGCCCCCCACGAACCCTGGGCTGAACACCCCAGGTGTACACCCGCTCACCGTGTAGTAGGAGGACGGTGTCGCGTCCGGGGTGCCCGCCATCGCCACACCCTCGGGTGTGGTGCCGGGTAGGCTCCACGGCGTCAACTCCGAGGTCGTGCTCGCGGGCCCACAGACCGCGGGATTATCGATCGGCGCCCGCGGCCCGCCGTCCAGGTGGATCTTCAGTTCGCTGAACGGCAGCTGCGGATTGTTCAGGAACCGTGTTGTGATCTGTCCGGTCGCGGGGTTCGCCTCGGTGAACCCGGGAACCTTGATCTGCACCCCATCGTCCCCGAATTCCCCGGTGCCACCCAGTTCCAGATACAGCTGGTAGAGGTTCCCATCGAGCGCGTCCTCTTCGCTGCACGCGGCCTGCCCCGCGCCGCCGCAGCCCGGGCGCGCCAGATACACATGGCCACGCACCGGCGCGCTGAGCAGCGGCGTGACGGCTTCCGCGGTCCCGACCGTCGAGGCGTTCGGACAGTGCCCCGGCGCGAGCTGCAATTCGCCGCTCAACCCCCGTTCTTCGGATTCGGGGCCTTCGAAGTTGATCCCTTCAGGGCCCGAAGCGTTACAGGCCTGCAGTCCGTCGACGATCCCGGGGCTGATCGACATCCCCTCGGGCAACGTCACGGTCGCATCGCGCAACTGCGGCGTAGCGAACGTCCCCGGTTCGTTTGACTGCGGAACCTTCACATCCACACCGAGACCGACCGGCTCGTCCGCGAGCAGCGAATCGGGCTGCAATTCGACTTCCGGCGCGAATGCCAGCAGCCCGCAGCCTGTCACACCCGGCATCTGCCACACCGCTGACTTGAACCCCGAGCTATACGCCCCATTCACACCAACCGTCCCCGGTTCCTCCCACGAATCCACCCGCGCACCCGCATCCTCAGGACCCACAGAGCAATCCGTCGGCATCGTCAAAAACGGCTCCGGGACCACCCCCGCACTCTCATCGCCACCATTCTTGAACACACCACACAGCCTCCCTCCACCCCCTGTGGGGTCGCTGCATTCCAATCCGCGCATCCAGTCATACTGTGCTTCGGCGGGGGTACCCCAGAACGTCACTTCGACTTCGTGGATCCCGATCGGGGGGATGCCGTTGTCGATGACCGTGATGCCGTAGCCCTGCCCGGTGCGAACCAAGTGCGCCGTCAAGAAGAAATTCGTGCCCTGAATATGCGTCGCGAACTCCGCCGACTGCCCCGCTTCAGGCACCATGTTGTAGATCGGACCCACCGCTCCCCTGGCCGCACCCAGCCTGATCCTCACCTGCCCGACCTGAGTGTCCGGCGCGCACACCCCGTGTTCGCCGGTCAGCACCGTCAGCGAGCAGCGCGGCACCACCGTCGGATTGCCCAGCAACCCCGGCGGCAGGATCGAGACGATGTCCTTCGGCTCCTGCGTCGGTATCACTTCAGTAACGCCACCGCTATTAGGGGCTTCTTCGGTCGAAACGCTGACCGTGAACGTCACCGCAGCCGGATGCCCTCCGGCCTGCGTGAACACGTACGGTTCGTTGACAACATCGAACCCCCCACTCACCGGGACCTCCTTCGGCACCGTCGTCTGCAACGTGAAACGTTCGATCGCAAACGGCTTACGCACCACCGCACCGGCACTCCCCGACAGCACCGCCGAGTACACACAAATCACCATTGCGGCCACCGCGCCGATCGACCGCAGCGACCGCGGACCAAGCCCATCGCCCCTCATCGCTTTCCCCTTCCGCTCTCGCCAACACCGGCCTTCCGAGCCCCATGCGCACGTCGCGCCGCTGCCCCTCGCTGGTTTGCCTTTTTCACACACGATCGCCGCTTCACGCAACGCCGCTTCCCTCTTGTCTTCTTCTTCGTTACCTGCTTCTTCGTCTGCGGCGCAGGCGTTGTCGTCTGCGGCGCGGGCGCGTTTTCGCCCGCGGCCTGTACCGCGCTGCCGGGCACGAGTAGCGGCGCGGGGTTCGTCAACGGGCCCTGGCAGGCATCGCCTTCGCAGCGCTCCGGCGGCGCTTGCGGCGGCGTGAACCCGCCACCGAGTCGCGCATCGTAGAGATCCGGCGCGCCGTCGCTATCCCCCGCGACTAGCCCAGCCGCCGTCTTGAAGAACAGATCCCGCCCCGACGCGGTGAGCACCGGGTCCCGATCGGGTTCGGTCGAGCAGCCACACGACACCAGCGACACCGACCCGTTATGCCATTCATACACATCCACCTGACCGTTCGTCGCACCCGCCGACAACGGCTCCACCGCCATGAACACAATCCGCGAACCGTCTTCACTGACCGCACGACGAACCCCACCACGTTCTTCCCCAGCGATCACGCCCGTCACATCGGGCTCGATCCTCGCATCCCCCGTCCTCGCCGGCGTATTGTCAATTTCGCCGACGATCTGTTCGCCGTCGTTGCGGTTGCCGTTCGCGTCATATCCGCCTTCACCTATCGACACCCGCCTGAGAGTTCCGGCCTGCGCGTCGTAGCGGTAGACGTCCTGCGCGTCATCCGCGTCCGCTTCCGGACCCGACGCGATCAGCCGCGCGTATGTCGAGAACACCAGAAACCCTCCATCCGAACCAGCGGTCTGTGCGGGCGCATGAGGAAAGCCCAGCCACAGCCGTGTGTCGTTACGCGCTCCTTCTCCTCCTTCCAGGTCACTCGGACACGCCACATCCGCCACCACACCCGATCCTTCGGGCCCCGAACAGAGATCGCCCACGAACTCCGTCTGACCCGTAACACTGTCATAAACATACAAGTTATCCGCGCCGTCCACCGCGGCAAGGCCCTGTGGGCCGACGGTTTCACTCAAGACACCACGCGCGACAAAATACACGCGCGAGCCATCGGGCGCTATACCGACCACCCCCTGCACTTCGGCGGCCTGCCCAGCGTGAGCGTCATGCGAAACCTGCACCATGCCCGTTACGACGCGCTGAGCGGCTCCGCACCCCGATGCTTCTTCCGGACAGCCGATGCTCGCCATGTACAGGTCAATCCCCGAGTCGAGGTCGCTCGCCGGATCAAGCGGCGCGGCGGTCGTAAAGAAGACCCGCGACCCATCTTCAGAGGCACCCCAAAAATGCGCAGGCGCACCCGCGGCACCGCTGCACGGCACTTCACCACCCGGGCATTCAGCCAAAGGCTTTGAAACTTCGAGCGTTCTCACACCCCCAACACGCACGAACAACTGCACAGGCGCTCGGCATTCCGATGCGGCGTCTATGAAGAAGATCTCATCGCCGCTCTTCGAGATAGCGTTGAATTGGCTTTCTCCGCCCCCCTCTCCAAATTCCGGTTTGCATGTATTACCAGCAATCGAGCCACCAGAGCTATTCAACGCCACCAAGCGCAGATACGGCGGTTCGCCATGACAACCCGCCGAAACGTCATATAGATGCGTTTCCATACCGACAGCTTCGACCAACAACGGCTGTTCCCCAAAAGACTCAACGACCACATGACAGAGATCGCCGCTAAAGCCATTGATGCGCAGGTTGCCGACAAGCGGCGGCCCGGAGATCGCTTTCAGGACCGGGCCGATAGGCTGAAAGCCGGCTTCCGTATCCGCAGCACCCGGCACGTGCGCAGCCAACTGCAATTCATTCGTCGAAGTGAGGTTGTTCGGTGCACCCGGATCGAGTTCCCACAGCGAAGCGCCAAGCGAAGACGAAAAACCCTCCAACCCTCCGCTAGGCGCGAAACCCGCGGCCGGCATCAAAGGGAGCGTCGACCAGCCCGACGCCGAGCGCACCGCCTCATAGTCGACGAAGCCTTTATCGGCCGGCTCCCCCGCAAACACGCCAGCCGAGTTGTACGCGACGCCTTCCCCGCCGGGTTCGACACCCACTATGCCAGCCGCACCGTAGCCGCCCTTGAAAGCCGGAGTCACCTTCTCATACACCCGGCCTTCCGGCAGCCCAAGCGCGGTGCTTGCCGCGCACAGCGCCACGCTCAACATCGCAAGCAGCACGCCCACCCGGCTCACGACGCCGACGGGGATCAATCTCTGTAGGCGCATCACGCGACCTCCCTGTTATTGCCCGCGTGAGCGCGGATCGATTGCGTTACCAGCACACCCTTCGCTGTCAGCTCCCACGCGTTGGGCTCGCCCTTGGTATGCCCCTCGCTGCCGTTGACCACCAAGCCCAGGCGCTCCAGGCGCGCCAGCAGCTTCGAGACCTGGCCCTGGTCGGAGATCCCCGCGTGATCGGAGACCGCACGGTTGCTCACACCGGGCCGCCGCTCGATGCACTCCAACACCCGCGCGGTGCGATACGTCAAACGCATCGGCAGACCCTGCAACGGATCCTCCTCGGCCAACACAAGCCCAGGCGGATGACGCCGCACCGCGGCGGGCGCCGGCCGCGCCTGCTCCCGACGCGCGGCCGCAGCCCCGAGGTAGGGCAGCGCGATCATGCCCATCAACTCCCCCAGAAGCTCACTCAGCGGCTCACCCTCACCACGCGAGAGACGCGCATGGAGAATCCCATACGCGGCACCGACCAGCCCCTCCGCGGTCAGGGGCGTGCAACCGGCCCCGCGCGCGCTCTCACCCCGACCCTCATCGAGCACCCCGGCCAGGCGCGCAAGAACCTCCTCGCGGCGCGCTAGCACCGCCGGACCGCCGCGCAGGGAGTGAACGACACAGACCCGCGCCAAGGCGGGCTCACGATCGCAGAAGCAGAGAATCACCCACAGCCCCCCGCGGATCCGCTCCCGCCACGCAAGGCCCTCAAGGTCGGCCGCGGCGATCTCCTCCTGCACGATCGCGACGGCGTCCTCGATCAACGCCTCCAGGCACGCCTCGCGATTCTCGAACAGCTCATAGAAAGTGCGCCGCGAAACGCGCGCCCGCGCGGTGATCTGCGCAACCGTGGTATTCGCAAACCCGTGCTCTTCGATCGCGCCGACCGCACCCGCCAACAGCCGCGAGCGCTGAATCTCGATCACCTGCGAAGGCGGTAGCCCCCCGCGCGAGGGAATCCGAACAGGCCGCCGCTGCCCGCCCCCGCCCGGGCGCCGCCCATCGCGCGCCGCGGAGACCACACCGTTTACGCGTCGCGCCGAGGCGACACCGCGTGCGGACTCGCCACGCTGCCCGGAAAGGACACCCCGCCCCGAGGCCGCGCCCTGTCGAGAGACCGCACCCTGCTGCGCGCCCGCCATCACGCGCCCCCCCAAACACAACCACCGCGAACCCCAGCACGGCCCGCGAAAACCCCCACCCCCGCGAGGGGGCGCCGAGGGCGGCGCCGCAGCGCCGAACGACTGAAGCTAGCGGCTGCCCCTAGAAGCCAAGAGAGAGAGAGAGAGAGAGAGATGCGTCAGGCTGCTGACGCATCTAGGTACAGCCCGCTCACGGGTCGCGTACACCACCGGCACGTATCTCCCTCCAGAAACCACGCTAAAAAGCTCCCTCATCGAAACGACCCGGCCCCTCTCCCAACCAACCCCTATCAAGCACCCGCTTGAAGGTCGACCATACAGAGGCGAAGACCCCAACCAGACTCTATGTGTGCCCGGAAGCCAACACCGGCTACCAAGACCAACCCATCATACGCACAACCCAAGCTTCCTGTCAAGCCCCCAACACACCCACACCCAACAGAACCCCCCCTCTGCCACCACCGCAACACCTCACACGACCACCCCAATCCCGCTCTAATACAGGCGGGTTCGCAGCACCTACCAACACCTGACTCTGTCCGTCACCACCACCTCCAACTACAGCAGCAACCCCGCTCCCCCCTCCAAACTCACACCCCGTCTACCACATGTCACCAAACCGCTCCCCGTCGAGTAGGACGTTTTAGCGGGGGTGGCAGCGTGTCCTTACGGCTGCCCGGGCGCCAGTACGTCAAGTCCGGCTTGGCGCCCAGCGAGGGCCATACGCTCGTCATAGGTGTAGAGGCGGTCGAGCCGCTCGCCAAGGCTCAATGCGGTCGCAAGATGGATCGCGTCCAGGGATCTGACCGTGGGCGGGTCGAGCAGTGACGCGCGGGCGCGGATCTCGCTGCTCAGTGGCAGCGTGCGCAACGCGGCGAGCTGCGCACGGGCCACGGCGGGATCCCCGCCGCCGCGACGGGTCGCGCGCAGCACCTCGACCTCGATCACCTCGGCCGCCACCAGCCGTGCCGCGCCGTCGAGTGCCGCGAGCAGGGCCGGGGTCTCGGGCTCGGGGAGCACCAGCTTGACGAACGCCGAAGCATCCACGTATACGAGCTCGGCGGGGGGCACGTGGCGCTAGTGGTCTTCTTCTGCGCGCATCTCGGCGAGCGCGTCCGATAGCGGGCGGGGGTTGCGCGGGTCAGGCGCCCCCTGGCTCGCGACGGTCGAGCGCAGCTCGACGGTGGAGCGCGTAGCCGGTGCCGCGCCCCGCGCAGTGAGCCACCGGTCCAGCTCGGGGCCAGAGTTGGCAGCGAGATCCCTGGCGCCGCGCAGGATCAGCTCCCGCGCCACGCGAGCGGTGGGCTGCGAGGGGCCAAGCAGAGACGCCCCGACACGCAGTGCCGCATCGAGCTCCGGATCGCGCGTCAGCGCTAGGCGGGGATGAATCGTCGACATCGACCAGTCAGTGTAACACCACTGTCGCACCGCCCTCAGCATGGCGGGACATATAGTGGTAAACTGACCCACTATGGCCTACGTGGTTGCCCGCCGGGGCGGAAGCTGGGAGGTGCGGGAGTCCCGCTCGACCCCCGCGGGTCCGCGCAGCCGCACGTTGGCGACGTTCAGGACGCTCACGCCCGAGATCGTCGAACACGCGCGGGCGCGCTCGGCCACGACCCTCGACCCGCGGCAGCTCCGCCACGCCGCGCTGCGCGCGGGGGCACCGGTCGCACACGCGGAGGCCGACCGTGCGGGCGGCGAGCTGCTGAGCGCGCTCGCGGCGGGCAACGAGCCGCGGGCGGTGCTGCGTGAGCTGCTCCTCGACGCGCTCGAACCCGGGCGCCGGCGAATGTCCGACAGCGCCCGCGCGGCTGCGCGCTGGGCGACAGCCACGCCGGCGCGGCGCGGGGAGACGCTGCGCGATCTGCTGCTGCTCGCCGACCGGCTCCCCCCAACCCGGCGGGGATCGGCGGGGCGCGTCGCCCCCGGCCAGTTCCCCCGCGTGTGCTCCAGCCCGGCATGAGCGAGGAGCCCTCGCTCCCGGAGAAGATCGTCGCGATCCACGAGCGCTTCGAGCATGAGGGGGTGGCGCACGCGTTCGGGGGAGCGCTCGCGCTGGCCTACTACGCCGAGCCGCGCGCGACGGACGACATCGACGTCAACGTGTTCCTCGCACCGACCGACTTCCACGCCGTGGAGCACGCGCTGACCCCGCTCGGGGTCGAGACCGGGCGCATCGACCGCAGCGCCCTCGAGCGCGACGGGCAGTGCCGCGTGCTCTGGGGCCGCACCCCGGTGGACCTGTTCTTCGCCTACGACGAGCTCCACGACGCGATGCGCCGTGAAACCCGCGTGCAGCCGTTCGGAGCTGACCGGCTGCCGGTCCTCGCACCCGAGCACCTGCTCGTCTGCAAGGCGATCTTCGACCGCCCCAAGGACTGGCTCGACATCGAGCAGATCCTCGTCTGCGTCGAGGACCTCGACATCACACAGATACGCGCCTGGTTGGAGCGCATCGTCGGCGCCGAGGACCCCCGCAAGCAGCGGTTCGAGGCGCTCCTCGACACCCTGCTCGGCACCGGATCGCGCTGAGCGAGACACGACGAAAGGAGCGCCCTCGACTACTACTTCGATCGCACGGGGCCGGTCGGGGAGCAGGGCGGGCAGCGAGCGTTGTGGTTGTGTTTTGGGGATCGTCCGCGCGGCGTAGCGGGCCGGCGACGCGCGTCGGCGCGGGGCTTCCGTGCCCCGCGTCGGCGCTACGCCCGATCGACCTGTCGGGCGTCTATTCGGCGGTTACGGCCCAGGTACCCCAGGCGAGAGCCGGCGATTCTGTCCAGTTGACTTTGAGCTGCGCTCCCGCGGTGCTCGCACCACCGGAGAGACCACCGGAAACCTTGTCGATCCCCTGAAGTTCCACACCGATGGCTCCCCCGGTGTAGACACAAAGGTATCCCGGTTCGGCCGTGGGGTTCGCGGCACTGCCCGGACACTTGGCGTTCGGCGCGATCAGGGTCTGGAATTCTTCCAATTCCCCGGCGAGCGGGATCGGGAAGGAGATCGGGAGAAACTGAACTTCGCCTTCAGGGGGGTGCGCGGACCAGCTTCCGGTCTCGGTTGCGCCTTTGGGCAACGTGCCACCCGCGGGCCACGGTTCGCCTTTCGGTCCCTGTTCACCCTTTGCCCCGGTTTCGCCCCTTTCGCCTTTTTCGCCGTTGGCTCCATTCGCGCCTTGGGGGCCCTGTGGCCCCGGCGCACCCTGTGCCCCCGTTGCACCCTGCGTTCCAGCGCTGCCCGCGCTGCCTTTGAGCGCCTTGAGCACCTTGGGGCTGATCTGCTTGGTCGAGGTGATCAGATAGCGCTGCGCGGCGTACGCGCCGCCGCTCATCGCGAACACCAGCGCCAATGTGAGCATCACGTTCACGAACGTGACACGTCTGCGAATCATCGAGAACATCCTGAGACTCCCTCTCTAGCCGTGTGTTTGATGGTCGTGACCGGCACTGCCGCCGCCTGCGCCGCTCCCCCCGCGCCCGCGGCGGCTCGCCTGCCCGTGCTTGGGCTTACGCCGAGCGCGCGGCTTGCTCTTTGGGCATCGTCCGCTCTTCGCGCTCGCGGACCCGCACTTGGACTTGGCTTTGCGCGTAACGGGTTTGCCAGTGCCGGTGGTGAGTGTGGGGAACGCGATGCTCGGCACCGGCAGTTGCGCGAGCGACACCGGCACGGCGAGGACCGCGGGCAGCCCTGCGGTCGTGAACGTCATGGTCGCCCCGGTCGCTTCGCCGTAGCCGCTCTTGACCACGATCCGGTAGGCGTACGTAGTCCCGGACTGCAGACCCGTCAGGGCGTAGCTCTCCGCTACCGGGACGACGCTCGCCCCGGCCAGCCCGGAGAACGCGACTCCGTAGCGCGTGCTCGAACCCTGATACACGCCGAGTTCGAACGTGTACACAGCAGGCTGACCATCCGGGTCGGCCAGGCCCAAGATCACAGCGCTCGTCGCACCGACCGTGCTCGCCGCACCGGTCTGCGCGGCCGGCACCGGCAGCGCACCGGTCGTGAAGTGCCCTTCCTGCCCGACTGTTTCCCCGCCCTGCTTCACACCCGCTTCTTCGTGCGTGTTGTTCGCGACGAGCCGGTAGCTGTAGGTGCCCAGGGGCTGGAGGCCCACGACTTCCTGGATCGCGCCGGTCGTGCCGTAGACCGAGGATTCCTGATTGGGGGTGCTCGCCACCGCGGAGCATCCTTTGAGCGCAGGGCAGGGACCGTATTCGAAGTGGTAGCGGGTGGGTGCGTGCTCGGGGTTCACCTGCGCGCTCAGCAGCGCGAACGCGCTCGTGACATCCGAGACGGACGGTGCGCCCGGCACTTCCGGCCGCGGCGTAGGGGTATGGAACGCGACCTGTTCGCCGCTGCCTGTCGCCTCCTCCCCCGCGACTTCCGCTTCGGCGGTCATCTCATACCCATAGGTCTCATTCGGCACGAGCCCCGAGAGATGCCACGCGACCGCTTCAGGCGTGATGCCTTCGCCTTCGAACGCCACCGGGGTCTGCGCACCGGCCGGCGGTGCGAAGTTGAAGATCCCACGGGACTTCACCCCGTTCGCGTTGATTGCTCCGCACAGCACCGCGCTCGTCGCCGTGACTTCGCTCGCAGCGCACGTCGCCGGTTCCGGAAACAGCACCGGAGCATACGCCTCCACCTCCCGGGCGCTCCCACCAGCGACATACAGCTCATCCGAAGCAGCGAACGCCAGACCTCGATGTTCACCGGCAAATGCGAATTCGCTGATCTTCGCGCCCGTGGAGCTATACAGGCTCGTATCCACCGCGAGGCGCCCATATGTGTCCAACGCAAGCATATGCGAATATCGGTCTTCCACTTCGAAGTCCGAGACCTGCACGCCACTCGGGTCGAACTTACGGATCAGATTGGTAGGACCCCCGCCGATGCTGTAGGCCAGATACACATCGCCAGTTTCATCGACCGCAAGCGCCACGACCCGGCTACCCAGCGCCGAGGAGACCGATGTTAGCGGGATTTCGTTCTTCCATTCACCGGTTTCCGTGTTGAACTCCTGTACACGGTCTTCATCGCCGACATACAACAGGTCTTCAGGGCCACCGACGGCAAGCAGATTGCCTCCGAAGCCGGGGTTGAACGCGCCGTGTCCGGTGCTGACGGCGCTGACACGGACCGGGATCAACGTGGGACCTCCGCATTTCACCCCGGCTTCTTCGACTTCCCGCTCGGTACAGACGTTGGTCTTCTTGGTTTCGTTGACATCGCTGCCGATCTCCAGCAGCCACGCACCCGCCGCCGTGAACGCCTGCACACGATAACCGACTGCCGTTTCGCCGCCCGGTTCACCAACCACCTGTTCCAAGAGGTACACGTTGCCACTGTTCGCGTCGACAGCGATGCTGAGCCCACCAGCGATCTGCCCTGGGACCCCTCCTACGACGCCCGCCCCGCATGTGTCGTTGGATTCGGCGGTGCAGACGTTCTTTTCGGCCTGTGTCGCACCTGGTGTTTCGTCCTCTGTCTTGTTGACGTCCCAGCCGAACATGCTCACAAACGCACCTGTCGGGGCAAGCACCTGCACACGCCGGTTGTCTCCGTCGGCCACGTACACGTCACCGTAGTAGACACTCGCCGGATCGTTGTCGACCGCGACACTACTGGCATAGTTGAATCCGCCGGGTTCGCTGCTTTCCTTGCCAAACAGCTGGCAGGTATTCTTGGACACGACGGTGCAGATGTCCCCGCCGGTGGTTTCGTTCACATCCCAGCCGAAGCTGCTCGAAAGCACGAACTTGCTCGGCAACGGTGCGGCATGAGCAGTCGTCGCTCCGAACGCCCCGAGCATAGCTACGACGGCCAGGAGAGGAAGAATGCTCTTTGTGTAGCTGGTGGTCATCTGCTCGTCCTCCGCTCGCTGACGTTTCTGGCCTGTTTGATCCCGGCTCTGCTCGTGCTGGCTCGTTGCTTCGCTTTCGCGCGCTTGGCTTTGGTGCAGCCGGTGACGGTGATCTTGGTGCTCTGTTTGAGCGTTCTGCCATTCTGCGCGGTGAAGAGAGTCGGCATCAGGAGCTTGCCGGCTGTTTTGCAAAGGTTGCCGTTGGCAGCAAGCGCCGAGTAGGGGCCCGTCGGCAGATAGAGCTCGAACGTGCTCACGGGGACGTCGGGGACCGTCTTGAACGTACTGCTCGTGATCCCCGTCTTTTCATTGATGAACGTCGAACCCGTCAAATCGACACGCACACCGTCACCTTGCAGGACGACGATCAGCGACGGGAACGCTTCACCACCGTGCGAGACGAAATAGGCGGGGCCCGTGAGGCCGACCGGCAGCAGCGGTGTGGTTGCGCGTGCGATGCCGACGACGGATGCGGCGGGGCAGTTCGCGGGGTTCGCTGCAAACGTTGCGGCGGTGCATGCCTTCTGCAGTGTCGTCAGTCGCGCCGGGAGCTGCTTGGGCAGCGAGACTTTGACGCTCGCAATGTTCGCGTCCTTACCGAGCACACCCGCGGGGTAGGAGACCCGCGCATCGAGGCTCGCACCATCCAGCCGGCTTGTGTGCCCGGTTGTGGAGACCGCGAATTTCGGTTCGAACGCGAGGCTCCCACAGCCCGCGGCCGCGAACGGGCTCGCGACGTGCGCGACGGCCTGTTCTGTGCCTGAGAGCTGCGCGCTGACCTGCTGTGCGGCGCAGTTGGTGGGGTTGAACATGAACCCGGGACGGTCGATATCGACCGTAATCCGTTTCAAACGCAACGGAACACCAAAGATGATCTGCGGCAACGCATGCGGACCGGTTTCATCAGTCGTGACCGTCAGCGTGCTGTTTTCCGGATCCACACTGATCCGCGCACGCACCACCACAAGACCGAGATTGAACGGGCCCGCGACCGCCGGCGTCACGATACTCAACCCGAACGGCGCTCCCCCGTAGCTCTTGGTCAGGTAGATACGGCCTTCGATTTCAAACGGGTGCGACCCGGCGCCGGACGCGACCCTGGTGGTGCCGATCTGCGACGACACGGGGCAGCTGCCCTGGTCGGCTGCGGGTTCTTCACAGAGCGTGATACTCGAGAGCAGACCCAGGAGCCCTGGTGGGGTGTGGACCTGGATGCCCTTGATGAACTGTTCGCGATCCTGACGGGAAAAGTCGACCGTGAACGCGCTGAACGCACCCGCCCGCGGCGAGACCGTGCCCCCCACGAACCCCGGGCTGAACACCCCCGGCGTACACCCCGTCACCGTATAGTAGGAGGACGGCGTCGCGTCCGGGGTGCCCGCCATCGCCAGACCCTCTGGGGTGGTTCCGGGCAGGCTCCACGGTGTCAGCTCCGAGGTCGTGCTCGCCGGGCCGCAGACAGCAGGATTATCAATCG
Source organism: uncultured Solirubrobacterales bacterium (assembly GCA_963747875.1). Taxonomy (GTDB): domain Bacteria; phylum Actinomycetota; class Thermoleophilia; order Solirubrobacterales; family Solirubrobacteraceae; genus Palsa-744. The sequence continues at coordinate 403,599 of CAVVGU010000001.1, read as the reverse complement.
GCGCCCTCGGCCCACCGTCCAGGTGGATCTTCAATTCGCTGAACGGCAACTGCGGATCGTTCAGAAACCGTGTTGTGATCTGTCCGGTCGCGGGGTTCGCCTCGGTGAACCCTGGAACCTTGATCTGCACGCCGTCATCGCCGAATTCCCCCGTGCCGCCCAGTTCCATATACAGCTGGTAGAGGTTGCCATCCAGGGCGTCCTCTTCAGTGCACGCGGCCTGTCCCGTGCCGCCGCAGCCTGGGCGCGCCAGATAGATATGGCCGCGTACCGGGGCGCCGAGTAGCGGTGTGACGGCTTCCGCGGTCCCGACCGTCGAGGCGTTCGGGCAGTGTCCCGGTGCGAGCTGCAGTTCGCCGTTTAGCCCTCGTTCTTCGGATTCTGGGCCTTCGAAGTTGATCCCTTCCGGGCCCGACGCGTTGCAGGCCTGCAGCCCGTCGACGATCCCCGGGCTGATCGACATCCCCTCGGGCAACGTCACCGTCGCATCGCGCAACTGCGGCGTAGCGAACGTCCCCGGTTCGTTTGACTGCGGAACCTTCACGTCCACACCCAGCCCGACGGGCTCGTCCGCCAGCAGCGAATCGGGCTGCGATTCCACTTCCGGCGCGAACCCGAGCAGCCCGCAGCCCGTCATACCCGGCATCTGCCACACCGCCGACTTGTAACCAGCACTGTAAGTGTCATTCACACCAACGGTCCCCGGTTCCTCCCACGAATCCGCCCGCGCACCCGCAATCTCAGTACCCACAGAGCAGTCCGTTGGCATCGTCAAGAACGGCTCCGGGACCACACCTGCACTCTCATCACCACCATTCTTGAACACACCACACAGCCTCCCTCCGCCCCCTTCGGGGTCGCTGCATTCCAATCCGCGCATCCAGTCATACCGCGCTTCAGCCGGAGTGCCCCAGAACGTCACTTCCACTTCGTGTATCCCGATCGGGGGGATGCCGTTGTCGATGACCGTGATGCCATAGCCCTGCCCGGTGCGTATCAGGTGCGCCGTCAAGAAGAAGTTCGTGCTTTGAATATGTGTTGCGAACTCGGCTGACTGGCCGGCTTCGGGCACCATGTTGTAGATCGGGCCCAGCGCTCCCCTGTTCGCGCCGAGCTTGATTCGCACCTGCCCGACCTGGGTGTCCGGTGCGCACACCCCGTGTTCGCCGGTCAGTACCGTAAGCGAGCAGCGCGGCACCACCGTCGGGTTGCCCAGCAGCCCCGGCGGCAGGATCGAGATGATGTCCCTCGGCTCCTGCGTCGGTATGACTTCAGTCACGCCGCCGTTATTGGGGGCTTCTTCGGTCGGGAAGCTGATCGTAAATGTCACCGCAGCCGGGTGACCGCCGGCCTGCGTGAACGCGTACGGTTCGTTGAGGACATCGAACCCCCCACTCGCTGGAACCTGCTTCGGCAGCGTCGTCTGCAACGTGAAGCGTTCGATCGCAAACGGCTTACGCCCAGCAGCACCAGCACTCCCCGGCAACAGCGCCGAGCACGCACACATCGCGACCGCCGCCAGCGCGCCGATCGACCGCAGGCCGAGCCCATCGCCCCTCATCGTCCTCCCCTTCCGCTCTCGCCAACAACGGCCCTTCGAGCCCGATGCGCACGTCGCGCCGCCGCCACTCGCCGATTTGCCTTTTTCACACACGATCGCCGCTTCTCGCAACCCCGCTTCCTCACCTGCTTCTTCGTCGTTGTCTTCTTCTTCGTTGCCTGCTTCTTAGTCTTTAGCGAGGGCGCTGTCGTCTGTGGTGCGGGCGCGTTTTCGCCCGCAGCCTGTACCGCGCTGCCGGGCACGAGCAGCGGCGCGGGGTTCGTCAACGGGCCCTGGCAGGCATCGCCTTCGCAGCGCTCCGGCGGCGCTTGCGGCGGCGTGAACCCACCACCGAGCCGCGCATCGTAAAGGTCGGGCGCGCCGTCGCTGTCCCCGACGACCAGCCCTGCCGTGGTCTTGAAGAACAGATCCCGCCCCGACGGGGTGAGCACAGGTTCCCGATCGGGTTCGGTCGAGCAGCCGCACGAGACCAGCGACACCGACCCGTTGTGCCATTCATACACATCCACCTGGCCGTTCGTCGCATTCGCCGACAGCGGCTCCACCGACATGAACACAATCCGCGAACCGTCATCACTGATCGCACGGCGAACCCCACCCCGTTCTTCCCCCCCGATCTCGGCCGTCACATCGGATTCGATCCATGCGTCCCCCGCTCTGACCGGCGCGTTGCCGATTTTACCAACGATCTGTTCGCCGTCGTTGCGGTTGCCGTTCGCGTCATACCCGCCTTCACCTATCGACACCCGCATAAGCGTGCCGGTCTGCGCGTCGTAGCGATAGACGTCCTGCGCATCGTCCGCGTCTGCTTCCGGGCCCGACGTGATCAGCCGCGCATATGTCGAGAACACCAGAAACCCTCCATCCAAACCAGCGGTCTGTGCGGGCGCGTGCGGAAAACCCAGCCACAGTTGCGTGTCATTACGCGCCACTTCCCCGTCCAGGTCGTCCAGGTCGTTCGGACACGCCGCGTCCGCGACCGCGCCTGACTCTTCGGGCCCCGAGCAGAGATCGCCCACAAACCCAACCTGACCCGTAACGCTGTCATACATATACAGGTTATCCGCGCCGTCCACCGCGGCGAGACCCTGCGGGCCGACGGTTCCACTCAAGACGCCACGCGCGACAAAATAGGCGTGCGAACCATCTGGCGCCAAACCGACCACACCCTGCACTTCGGCGGCCTGCCCGGCATGAGGATCATGCGAAACCTGCACCAAGCCCGTCACTACACGCTGAGCGGCCCCGCACCCCGACGCTTCCCCCGGACAGCCGATCCTCGCCATATACAGGTCACTCCCCGAGTCGAGATCGCTCGCCTGATCAAGCGGCGCGGCCGTCGTAAAGAAGACCCGCGACCCATCTTCAGAGGCACCCCAAAAATGAGCCGGAGCACCCGCGGCACCGCCGCACGGCACTTCACCGCCCTGGCAGTCAACCAAAGGCTTTGAAACTTCAAGCGTTCTCACTCCCCCAACACGCACGAACAACTGCCTAGGCGCCCGGCATTCCGATGCGGCGTCTGTGAAGAAGATCTCATCGCCGTTCTCCGAGACAGCGTTGAATTGGCTTTCTCCGCCCCCCTCTCCCAATGCGGGTTTGCATGTGCCAGCAATCGAGCCACCCGAGCTATTCAACGCCACCAAACGCAGATACGACGGTTCGCCATGACAACCCGCCGAAACGTCATACAGCTGCGCTTCCATACCGACAGCTTCCGCCAACAACGGCTGGTCGCCAAAAGATTCAACGACCACATGACAGAGATCACCGCTGAAACCATTGATGTTCAGGTTGCCGACAAGCGGCCGCTCGGAGATCGCTTTCAGAACCGAGCCGATAGGCTGAAAGCCGGCTTCCGTATCCGCAGTGCCAGGCGCGTGCCCAGCCAACTGCAATTCATTCGTCGCAGTGAGGTTGTTCGGCGCACCCGGGTCGAGTTCCCACAACGAAGCGCCGAGCGAAGACGAAAAACCCCTCAACACGCCGTGAGGCGCGAAGCCCGCAGCCGGCATCAAGGGAAGCGTCGACCAGCCCGACGCCGAGCGCACCGCCTCATAGTCGACGAAGCCTTTATCGGCAGGCTCCCCCGCAAACACCCCAGCCGAATCGTACGCGACGGCTTCCCCACCGGATTCGACACCCACTATGCCAGCTGCGCCGTAGCCGCCCTTGAAAGCCGGAGTCACCTTCTCATACACCCTGCCTTCCGGCAGCGCGAGCGCGGGGCCTGCCGCGCACAGCGTCACGGCCAGCACCGCGAACAGCACGACCACCCGGCCCACAATGCCGACGGGGTTCAATCTCTGCAGGCGCATCACGCGACCTCCCTGTTGTTGCCCGCGTGAGCGCGGATCGATTGTGTTACCAGCACACCCGTGGCTGTCAACCGCCACGCATTCGCCTCGCCCTTGGCATGCCCATCGCTGCCGTTGACCACCAAACCCAGCCGCTCGAGACGCGCCAGCAGCTTCGAGACCTGACCCTGATCAGAGATCCCCGCGTGGTCGGAGACCACACGATTGCTCACACCAGGTCGCCGCGCGATGCAATCCAACACCCGCGCAGTGCGATACGTCAAACGCATCGGCAAACCCTGCAACGGATCATCCTCAGCCAACACAAGCGCAGGCGCATGACCCCGCGCCACGGGCACGGTGGCAGGGGCAGGCCGGGCCTGCTCGCGACGCGCGGCCGCCGCACCGAGGTAGGGCAGCGCGATCATGCCCATCAACTCACCCAAAAGCTCACCCAACGGGCCGCTCTCACCACGCGAGAGCCGCGCATGGAGAATCCCATACGCCGCACCGACCAACCCCTCCGCGGTCAACGGCGTGCAACCGGCCCCACGCGAGCTCTCACCCCGACCCTCATCGAGCACCCCCGCCAAACGCGCGAGGACCTCCTCGCGGCGCGCCAACACCGCCGCACCTCCACGCAGGGAGTGAACGACACAGACCCGCGCCAGGGCCGGCTCGCGATCACAGAACGAGAGGATCACCCACAGCCCCCCACGGACCCGCTCCCGCCACGCAAGCCCCCCAAGATCGGCCGCGGCGAGCTCCTCCTGCACCATCACGACCGCGTCCTCGATCAGCGCCTCCAGGCACGCCTCACGGTTCTCGAAGAGCTCATAGAATGTGCGCCGCGAGACCCGCGCACGTGTAGTGATTTGCGCGACGGTGGTGTTCGCGAACCCGTGCTCTTCGATCGCACTGACCGCACCCGCGAGCAGCCGCGAGCGCTGAATCTCGATCACCTGCGACGGCGGCAGCCCCCCACGCGAAGGAATCCGCACAGGCCGTCGCCCCGCGCTCCTGCCGGGGCTACGCCCATCACGCACCACCGAGCGAGCCACACCCACACCCCGCCCCAAGGACACACCTCGCCCCGAGACCACACCACGCGCAGACTCACCACGCTGCCCAGACACCACGCGCCGCACGCTCGCACCCCGTGCGCCGGCCATCACGCGGCCCCCCCAACACACCCAACGCGAACCCCGCTGCGACCCGCGAAGACCCCCACCCCCGTGAGGGGGAGCCGAGAGCGGCGCCGCAGCGCCAAACGACGAGAGTTAGCGGCTGCCCTTAGGGCACAAGAGAGAGAGAGAGAGAGAGAGATGCGTCAGGCTGCTGACGCATCTAGGTACGGCCCGTTCACGGGTCGCGTACACCACCGGCACGTATCTCCCTCCAGAAATCACGCTAAACAAGCTCCCTCATCGAAAACGACCCGGCCCCTCTCCCATCCCAAAAAACCCCTGTCAAGCGCTTCTTGGAAAGGTCGACCACAGCGGCGATGACCCCAACCAGACTCTATGTGTGCCCGGAAGCCAACCTCGGCTACCAAGACCAACCCATCATACGCACAACCCGAGCTTCCTGTCAAGCCCCAAACACACCCACACCGACCAGAGCCCGCCGCGAACACTCCGCCAGCAGCCCCGCCGACCACCAAAATCCCGCACCAATGCACAGAATCCACAACGCCCACCGACAACTCCCCACCCGCACCGCGCCCAACGCCACCAACCCACCAAACACCCCAAGCCCCGCCCACCAACACACCCTGTCTACCACGTGTCACCAAACCAAGAGGGTCAAACGCCGCTGTTCACCCCCGGCCCGGGACGGCCGTCACTGAGGGTGCCCGCATGCGACCGGACTCCCCGCGCGAGGCCAGGCCCTGGACCTGCGTTCATTAGGGTGGACCAAGATGGTTGCCCCACCCCCCACCCTCGCCCACGGCATGGCTGCCAACGCCCTCGACGAGCATGAGCGTCCCCTGCGGGGGTCGATCGAATACCTCTCTGCGCCCGCCCTGCGTGAGCGCCTGGAGGAGGAGGTCAACCGCGCCGGGCGCCACCACGTCGCGCTCAGCTGCCTGCTCATCGCGATCGAGGATCTACGCGAGGTGCGCCGCTTGCATGGGGAGGAGCTCGCCGAGGACGCGATCGCCTACGTCGAGCTCGCCCTGCGCCGCGAGCTGCGCCGCTTCGACCGCGTGGGCAGCCCGGCCGAGGGCGAACTGCTCGTCGTGCTCCCCGGCGCCGACGGGCCCCGTGGGGAGGTCGTCGCCCGGCGCCTGCTCGCGCGCCTGCGCGCCATCAAGCTCCAGGAGCACGGGCAGCGCCGCGCGCTGCGGATCGCAGTCGGCCTCGCTCACTGGCACGAGGGCATGAGCGCCGGCGCCCTCCTGGCCGGCGCGCGCGCTGCCGCGCACCCCGAGCGCTCGGGAGCCCACGGCCCGGAGGGCTCCGGGGCGTACGACCCCGATGGCGGTCTCGCCGATCCGCAGTTCGTCGCCGAGCCTGCGTAAACGGCCCGGCGCCCCGCGAGCGGGTAGGTTTCCGGAATGCTCTCCGGCTCCGAGCTCTGGCTGCTGCGCCTGATGGCCGACCGCGGTCTCGCGCTGCTCGACGCCGACGCCCTGTTGATCGTGATCGAGGAGCGTCGCGAGCTGCGCCTCGCCGCCGCCTCCGGCGCGGTGACCCCGCGGCTGCGCGTGATGCCCGTCGAGGGCAGCGCCCTCGGAGCGCTCTTCCTCGCCGGCAAGCCCGTCGCGCTCGACCGCCCCCGTGGGCCGGAGGCCGCGTGGCTGCACGAACTCGGGCTCGAGGTCCGCGCCGCGCTCCTCGAGCCGCTCACCATGGAGGGCCACGGCGGGGGCCTCGTGATCGCGCTGCGCACCGGCGGCGGCTTTCGCGGACCCGATCGCCAGGCCCTGCACGCGTTCGCCGCCAGCGTCGCCCAGCGGCTCGCCGCCGAGCGCTCCGTCGAGATCGAGCGGCTGCGCTACGGGATGGAGGCCCGCGAGCGCGAGCGCACCCGCTGGGCCCGCGAGATCCACGACGAGACCGTCCAGGGCCTCGGCGCCCTGCGCCTCAAACTCGCCGACGCCCGCGACCAGCGCAACCGCTCGCTGGCCGACGGCGCCGGCGCCAGCGATGGCGGTGCGCACACCCTCGACGCCGCCGTCGACGCCGTGCTCGAGGGTCTCGGCGAGGAGATCGACGGCCTGCGCCACCTCATCACCGAGCTCCGCCCCGCCGCCCTCGACGACCTCGGCCTCGTCCCCGCCCTGGAGGCCCTCGCTCGCCGCGCCCAGGCGATCGACGGCCTCGACGTCCAGACCCAGATCGAGCTCGACCCCGACCGCCAACGCCTCGACCCCGAGCTCGAGAGCACCGTCTACCGCGTCGTCCAGGAGGCCCTCACCAACGTCTCCCGCCACGCCCAGGCGACCCGCGCCGTCGTCTCCATCGCCGCCGCCGGCGACGGATCCTCGATCCGCGTCGCCGTCACCGACGACGGCCGCGGCCTCCCCCCCGGCGGCGCCGGGCTCGGCCCCCGCGGCGACGGCCTCGAGGGCGGCTTCGGCATGTCCGGCATGCGTGAGCGTGCCGAGCTCGTCGGCGGCGAGCTCGAACTGGCCCCCGCCCCCGGGCGCGGCACCACCGTGCGCCTCACCGTCCCCCTCGCCGGCCGGCCCGTCGGCGACCCCGCTTCGGTGGGCTAATCCACCAGCCCGAGGCGCCGCGCGTACGCGGTGATCTCTGCGCGGGAGGAGAAGCCGAGCTTCTCGATCGCGCGCGCGCGATAGGTCTTCACGGTGCGCTCCGCCACGTGCAGCTGCTCGGCGATCTGCGGGTTGGTGTGGCCGAGCGCGATCAGGCGCACCACCTCACGCTCGCGCTCTGAGAGCGCCACCCCATCCTGCTGGGACTCCCCCCCCGTGGCCATCAGCGCTCCCAGCCGGGGGTGCAGGTAGTTGCCGCCCGCCACCGCGAGCCGGAAGGCCTGCAGCAGCTCGGCGGGCTCGGCCTCCTTGAGGACGTAGCTACGCGCCCCCGCTCTGAGCGCCTGGCGCGCGTACTCGGGGTCCTCGCGCATCGTGAGGATCGCCACCGCGAGCGTGGGGTGCGCGACGAAGCATTGCGGCAGCGCCGCGAGGCTCGAGCCACCCGGCATCGAGAGGTCGAGCGTGAGCAGATCCGGCCTGTGGGCGCGGACCTCACGGATCGTCGCCGGCACGTCCCCCGCTTCGGCGACCACGCGAAACTCCTGCGCCTCCCGCTCGAGCACCGTGCGAATGCCGTCACGCACCACCGCGTGGTCGTCGGCGATGATCACCTCGATCGGTCTGTCCACCCCCGGTGTGCCAGGCTGCATCCCGCACACCGTAGCGGCTGCACCGGCCGTGGCGGGACTCACAGGTGACCCAATCGAGGGATTCGGGCCTCATCTGTGGGGTGCAACAACACCAACCGTTTCGCGCCCGAGGCAGGAGTGGCCCCGAAACGCCCCCTCGGGACGACATGGATCGGCACCTTTGGGACGACACGATCGGCACCATCGGCACGGCAGACAAACGCCCCCGCGGGGCGCATCATGTCGTGTGCAGCGAACAATCCAAACAAGGCCCGGACCTACGACCCGCATGGAACGCGGAGCAGGCCTCACCAAGGAAGGCACGGGGACAAAATGCGCACGACACGGATTTGGCAGGCAAACGGGGGTGGCGGGCGATGACCATCCTAAGCGTCGTACTCGCGTGGCTGGCGATCGCGACTGTGGCTTACCTGGTGCTCGGAGTACTCGCGCGTGTCACCGCGCACAGCGAGATGGAGGCGGAGCTCGGGATCGTCGGGGACGCGGAATTGATCGACACGAGCTACATGAAATGAGCTCCCTGACATGAGCCCCGCGACCCTCCACACCGAACCGCGCTCGCGCATCCTCGTGGCGGGCGCGGACGCGCAGCAGCGCGCCGCCGTACTCCACGATCTCAGCGAGTCGCTGCCTGCGAGCACCCAACTGGGCGAGGCCGGCGCCGTGTGGGAGGTGCTCGAGCAGGCTCCCTCAAGTAGCGTCGTGATGCTCGCGGGCGACCTCGGAGAGATCTCCGCGGAATCGCTCATGGAGGTGCTCGGCAGGCGCCACCCCAAGCTCCCCGTGGTCGCTCTCGGCCCACCCCTGCACTGCCCCACCGGCCAACCCCCAGCCCAATTGGGCTGGTGAGCGCCGGCCGGACTCCGAGCCGGTGTCCAGCTCTCGCAGTAATGCAGCCAGCGGCCAGGCCACCCAGCAGCGCTGGCCCGACTCCCAGCCGGCATCGAGCTCTCACATCGATGCCGCCGGCCGCCAGGCCACCCAGCAGCGCCGGGCGCCGATGCACGAACTCGGCCAAATCGGCCAGCCCACCGGGTCACGTCTCGGCGAACCGTTAGCGTGGCGGCGTGCTCTCGCTTCCCAAGTCTGCCCAGCTGCGGAGGATCCTGCTCGCCTACACGATCAACCAGGTGGGCACGTGGTTCGGGTACTTCGCCCTCTCCCTGGGGGTGTACGACCACACCCACAGCGCCCTGGCGGTCGCGGCGATGTTCATCGCGGCGCGCGGGCTGCCGGCCCTGCTCGCCCCCGCACTGGTGGCCTCGGCGGAGTTCTCCGAACGCTACGGGAGGATCAGCCGGCTGTACCTCGTCGAGGCAGTCGCGACGCTCGCCCTAGCGGGTCTGGTGTGGCACTTCTGGCTTCCCGGACTGCTGCTCCTCGTGGCGATCGACGGGACGGCGGCGCTGGCGGCGAGCGCCCTGCTGCGCGCCGCCGCGGCGCAGGCCGCGGTCGCGGAGCTCGACACCGGCATGGACCCGGGTGCAGCGCTCAACGCGGAGGCGACGCTCAAGACCGATGTGGCGCTCCACGTGGACCCGGATGGGGCGCTCAACGCGAATGCGACGCCCTATATGCACCCGGATGCGACGCCCAACGGCGGTGGGGGGCCGGATGCGACGCTCAACGGCGTCGGGGAGCGGCATGCGGCGCTCAACAACACCGAGAGCCTCGACGCGCGGGCGGTGGCCCGGGCGAGGGACGACAACGCGGTGGCGGTCGCCCAGCGCGCGGCCAACGCGGCGCTCAACTTCTCGTTCACGGGCTCCCTCGCGGTGGTACCCGTGATCGCGGGCGTGGTCGTCTCTGTGGCGGGCGCCCCGACGGCGCTGTTGATCGACGCCGCGACGTTCCTGATCTGCGCGGCGCTGCTGAGGGCCTTCCATTCGCACGTGGCGGATGCCGTCGGGGGATCGGTCCGCTCGCGCCTGCACGCCGCGTGGCGCTACCTGCGCGAAGTGCCGCAACTGCGCAGCCTGCTCCTCACGGAGGCGTTGGCGGTCGTCTTCTTCGCCTCGGTGGAGCCCGTCGAGGTCCTCTACGCCAAGCAGACCCTCGGGGTGGGCGACCGCGGCTTCGGCCTCCTGATCGACGTGTGGGGGATCGGCATGGTGCTCGGTGGGATCGTGTTCGCCCGCGCGATTCGCCGCCCGCTCGGGCCGATGCTCGTGGTGGGCACCCTGCTCGTCGGCCTCTCCTACCTCGGCTTCGCGGCCGCCCCCACGCTCGCGCTCGCGTGCGCCGCGGCGCTGATCGGGGGAGCGGGCAACGGGGCCCAGTGGCCGGCGCTGATCAGCGCCGTGCAACAGCTCACCCCCAAAGAGCTACACGGGCGCTTGATGAGCGCGGTCGAATCGATCGGCTCGCTGTGCCCCGCGATCGGCTTCGCGCTGGGCGGAGCGATCACCACGCTCACCTCCCCCCGCGGGGCGATGCTCGCTGCCGGTGTGGCGGCCACCGCGATCACCGTGCTGTTCGTGAGGATCGCCCGCCAGAGCTTCCACCTTCCGGGAAACGTCGCCCCAACCCCGGTGAGCGAGCTCGAAAGCGCGCCCTCGCCAACCGGCGTCCTCTAGCGCCCCAAGCGAGGCTCCCTCTAGCGCCCCAATCAAGGCTCCCTCCGACGCCCCACGCGAGGCTCCCTCCGACGCCCCACGCGAGGCTCCCTCCGACGCCTCACGCGAGGCTCCCTCCTACGCCCCAAGCGAGGCTCCCTCCAGCGCCCCACCCCAGGCTCCTCAAGTACGACGCGCGGTGGGCCGTTAAGAACGACATGGCCGGGGCTGGAAAGCCATGATCGATACCCGCCGCGAACGACTCTACACGGCCTTCGAGTGCGTGCTGCTCGTGGGCGCGCTGGCGGTCGCGGTGAAGTTCTCCCACGCCGTGGAATGGGACCCGATCAAACTCTTCATCCTGCTCTTCATCCTGGGCGTGGCGGGGGACCGGCTGGCGGTGACGGTGCGCAACCAGAACCTCTCAGCGGCGTTCGTCGCGCTCGTCCTGGCGATGACCCTGCTCGGCCCGCTGCCCGCGACGGCGATCGGGCTCGTGGTGGTGGTGGTCGATGCCAGCATCCGCCGGCTCCCCGCGGCCCGCTGGGTCAACAACCTGGCGACCTACGCCGTGTTCCCCGTCGTCGGGGGGCTGCTCGCACGCTGGCTGCTGGACGTCCACGACCCCGCCAACCTCGCTACGAGCCGCGAAGCGACCTTCGCACTGGTGGTCTTCGGGGTGTTCATCGGCACGAACCTACTCAACTTCGCGATGATCGCCCTCCACCAGCGGGTCTTCAGCGGTAGCGGCCTGGTCAGCCAGACGCGCTACCTGTTGATGCCGATGCTGCCCGGCCAAGTCGCTGTGGGTGCACTGGCGGCACTGGTGGCGGTGGCGTACACGAACTTCGGCTACCCGGTGCTCCTGGGGCTGGTGCTGGTGCTCCTGATCTTCCAGTACCTCGCGGTCGCGCTGTTGCGCTCGGAGGACCGCGCGGATCAGCTGGAGGCGCGCTCGATGCACCTCGCGTCCCTGCAGCTCGGGGTCCTGGTGACGCTCGTGGAGACCCTCGCGCTGCGCGATCGCATGACCGCGCGCCACGCCGCCGCGGTAGCCCGCTACGCGCGGGAGCTCGCGCGCGAGGTGGGGTGCAGTGAGGCGGAGCAGGAGACCGCGCACACCGCGGGCCTACTGCACGACATCGGCAAGTTCGCGCTCCCCGACCGGATCCTGGGCGCGGAGGTCCTCTCCGACGAGGATTGGGCGCTGATCCGCCGCCACCCCCAGGATGGAGCGATGCTCGTGGGGCGCCTCGACGGGTACGGCCCCGTGGCGGACGCGATCCTCTACCACCACGAGCACGTCGACGGTAGCGGCTACCCCGCGGGCCTAATCGGGAGTGAGATACCGCTGGTCTCGCGGATCCTCGCGATCTGCAGCACCTACGACACGCTGACCTCGCGCGACTCCTACCGCTCGCCGCTGATCCCCCAGGACGCGATCGTCGAGCTGCGGCGGATGGCGGGGCGCCAGTTCGACGAGGAGCTCGTGAAGAGCTTCGTCGCGATGCTCGAACGCGACGGCCCCGGGAAGTTCGCCCAGGACGGCGAGGCCGACTTCGAGGCGGAGCTCGCCTTCGAGCGGCGCGCGCGGGCGATCGCCCAGCCGGTCTCCTGAGCGGAGGCCCCCGGAGGGCCTCCAGGCCCCTACAAAAGCAAAGGGCGCCGCGTATGGCGGCGCCCGGTGCCTGGGGTCGAGAGCGTCCGACCCGCAACAAACTTTTTGATCTCTGAGTAGCAGTCGGCTTATTTCCAACCCATTTTCTACTCCTTCATTTGTGGCGCAGGGGCCGCGGTGGGGGCTCGCGGCCCCCCGGCACATACCTCTCCAGGACAACCGCCGCACTACTCGCATGAGTAGGTTTGGGAAGGATAGTACCAGGACTAGACGAATTGTCCACGTTGGACAAGCTTTGGGGGCCTTTTTGCAGTAAAAATTGCAATTGGAGGACTTTTGGGAGTTGTGGTGTGGCCGTCTGGGAGTACGGACGGCGGCTTCGAGGGCCCGCTGAGAGCCACTTTTCGCGGGATCGGCCACGAAAGGTCCACAAAGGTGCCCCGCGCTCAACTTCTGGGGCCATCGAGCCGAAACTCGACTCATAGAGGCGCGCCGGGGAGCGATCCGGACGCCACAACCACCCCTACCCATCGCAGGGGCGGCCCTTGGGCCGCTCCTGACGGGCAAGTGCCCATCGAAGAGAGGACCCAAGACATATGCCCCTCGCACCCAACCTCCCCCACGCCGACCGCCAGCTGGTCTTCACGAGCTCCCAGGCGGCGCGCTACCTGGGGGTCTCGCTGGCGACGATCCGCCGCTGGGCGGACGCAGGTCACCTCGGCTGCTACCGCACCCCGGGGGGCCAGCGGCGCTTCTCGCGCGAGCAGCTGGACGGCTTCGTCGACTCGCTGGACCGCACGAGCGACCTCGGGGCGCACCCCACGCAGCGGGCCGCCTGAAGGTCTCGCGAGAGCGGCGCGCCGCGGGCCATGCGCCGCGGGCCACGTCGTTGACGGTCTCGACAGAGTCCATGGCACCGCCCCGTCGGCGCGCGCCGAGGAAATGAGCCGGAGCCCCGGCGGCGGTTCAGCGGGCGAGGCGCCCGAACTTATCGCGGAGTCTGCGGTAGAAGGAGGAGCCGGGGAGCTGGGCGATGGTGCCGACTTCGTGGACGAAGTGCGCGCGGATGCGCTCGTCCGCGGGGAGCTCGCACACGGGGCGCCCATCGACGGAGACGTCGAGGGCCTCGCGCGAGCGGTTGTGGATCGTGATGGGATCGTCGGGGGCGGCCACGAGCGCGCGAGCGGTGATCGAGTGGGGGGCGATGAAGGAGACGACGAAACCCTCGACCCCCCACGCCATCACGGGGCCGCCGTTGGCGAGGTTGTAGCCGGTGGAGCCCGCGGGGGTGGCGAGCACGAGGCCGTCGCAGCGCACGGAGCCGACCTCCTGGCTGTCGAGGGCGTAGGCGAGCTCGGCCACGCGCTCCCCCACGCGGCGGTGGATCGCGATGTCGTTGATCGCGGTCTCCTCTCCGTGGGGGGTCTCGAGCACGATCCCGGGGAGGCGCAGCAACTCGAAGCGCCCGCCGAGGGCGCGCGCGATGCCGTCCTCGACGTCCTGGGGCTCGACGGTGGCGAGAAACCCGATCTCCCCAAAGTTGATCGCGAACACGGGCACGTTGGTGCCCGCGTAGAGCCGCAGGGCGCGCAGAATGGTGCCGTCCCCCCCGAGCACGATGCAGAGCTCCTCCCCGACTCCGAGCTGGACGTCGACCTCCACTCCCGGCCCCGCGCGCAGGCCGTGCTTGGCGGTCTCCTCCGGACCGAAGCAGAGGGTGGCACCCGCAGCGTTGGCCATCTCTCGCAGCCGCCGCAGGGCCCCGCGGGTTTCCTCGGTGCGCCGGTGGGTGAGCACCGCGACGCGCTGCGGATGAGTGGAGATGTCGGGCTCCTTCATGGTGGCGGGAGATTTTTTTGGATGAGCGCCCTCCGGGCGCCCGCGGCGATGTTTGACCTCCTCGACGCTCACAGCTGCCCACCCGGTTGCCCCAACTCCGCGCGAGTGCCGTCGGGACCGACCTCTCGCACGACCTGTCGTCGACCCGAGGGCTCACATGCAAGCGGCTCCTCGCGCAGAGCCATGTGCTCGACGTCGGCGGCACTCTGGGCGCCGCCCGCGCGGGTGGGCTCGGCGAGCCAGATGAAAGTCTCGCGGTTGCCCTTGGGGCCGGGCAGGCCGGAGGAGTAGAAGCCGAGCACAGCGGGCGGGGAGGGCGTGGTGTCGCTGCTCCGGGCGGCAGAGGACGTGGCATCGATGCTCCGGGCGGCAGAGGGGGTGGTGTCGATCCTCAGGGCGGCGAGGCCAACCGCGATCAGCGCCTCGCGCCGGGCGGCGGGGTCGCGCACGACCCCCCCTTTGCCGACGCGCTCGCGACCGACCTCGAACTGGGGCTTGACGAGCGCGAGCACGTCGTAGGGCTCCGCCAAGCAGGCGAGCACCGCGGGTAGAACCTTGGTGAGGGAGATGAAGGACACGTCGATCACCGCGAGGTCGGGGGTGGCCCCACCCTGGAGGGCAGCCCCCTCCCGCGGGGCGGTGCTCTCCAGCGGCGGGGGGATGGCCCCACCCTGGAGGGCAGCCCCCTCCCGCGGGGCGGTGCTCTCCAGCGGCGGGGGGGTGGCCCCACCCTGGAGGGCAGCCCCCTCCCGCGGGGCGGTGCTCTCCAGCGGCGGGCCCTCGGCGCCGCGCGCGAGGGGGAGGGCGGGCTGCCCATCCGCGGCGGAGCCCGCCAGGGCGGATGGAGCGGCGAGCATTGCGGGGGTGAGGGTGCGTGCGTTGGTGCGCTCGAGCACCCGCACACGGGGGTCGGTGCGCAGGCGGTAGTCGAGCTCCCCGTAGCCCACGTCCACCGCCGTCACCCGTGCGGCCCCGCGTTGGAGGAGGCAGTCGGTGAACCCTCCCGTGGAGGCCCCCACGTCGAGCGCGTGGCGGCCCGCCACGGCGATGCCGGTGCGCGCGAGGGCGTTCTCGAGCTTGATCCCCCCACGCGAGACGAACCGCGGTGGCTCGCGCACCGTCACCTCTGTCTCGGGGTCCACCATCTCCCCCGGCTTCTCCGCGCGCCGCGCTCCCGCCCCCACCAGCACCTCCCCCGCCATCACCGAAGCCGCGGCGCGGCTGCGCGAGGTGAAGAGGCCCCGCTCGGCGAGCAGGGTGTCCAGACGCTGCTTGGGCACGCCCGGAACGGTATCCGCTCGGAGCCCCGTGCCGTACCCAGCAGCGGGAGCAGTTAAATGAAACGGCCCGCCTTGGGGAGACGGGCCGTTTCGAGGGAGGAGGGATGCTGCTGTACTTCGGGTCTAAATGCATAATGCCGACTCCAACCCCGCCTGTGTGTGCGTGTGATCACACTCCCGGTGTTTTGGCTCGATCGTCGGGGATTCGCGTGACCCCGAGTCGCCCACCCTGTTGCTGAGGTGAAGCGCGGTGAGCGGCAGCGAACGCCCACCGATCCCCGGAGGGGATCTCATCAAAAAATCTCTCTCCCCCTGTTACGCGCCTCGCCTACGCGCCCACCGGGGCGGAGTCGCGGTCGAGGATCGCCGCTTCGATCCGCTCCGCGATCCGTCTACCCGTGAAGCCGATCTCCTCGTGGAGGAGCGCCGGCTTGCCGTGCGTTATGTAGCGGTCCGGCAGGCCCACCCGGAGGATCGGCCGCGCGGTCAGGCCCCCGGTCTCGTTGAGGGTCTCCCACACAGCGCTCCCAAAGCCTCCCGCGAGGACCCCCTCCTCGACGGTCACCAGCAGATCGTGCTCCGCGGCCAGCTGCGCGATCAGACCCGCATCGATCGGCTTGGCAAAACGCGCGTCGGCCACCGTCACCCCGAGGCCGTGCTCACCCAGCAGCGCCGCGGCCTCCAGCGCCTTCTGCACGCCCGAGCCGTAGCCGATCAACGCCACCCGCCGCCCCGGGGCCGTGGCCGCCTGCGCGCCGGCGCCCTCCACGAGGATCTCCCCCGTGCCGATCTCGATCGCCGCGGGCTCCGCGGGCAGCGGCACCCCCACGCCCTCCCCGCGGGGGTAGCGCAGCGCGATCGGCCCCTCGTCGTAGAGCAGCGCGGTGCGCAGCATGCGCACCAGCATCGCCTCGTCGCGCGGGGCCATCAGCACCATGTTCGGCAGGCACCTCAGGTAGGCGATGTCGAACGCGCCGTGGTGCGTCGGGCCGTCGTCGCCCACGAGCCCCGCGCGGTCCATCGCGAACACCACGTTCAGCTTCTGCAGGCACACGTCGTGCACGATCTGGTCGTACGCGCGCTGCAGGAACGTCGAGTAGATCGCCGCCACCGGCTTGACCCCCTCAAGCGCCAGGCCCGCCGCGAACAGGATCGCCTGCTGCTCGGCGATCCCCACGTCGAAGTAGCGCTCCGGGAGCGCCTTCTGCAGGATGTTCAGGCCCGTCCCCGAGTTCATCGCCGCCGTGATCCCCACCACCCTGGGATCCCGTTCGCACTCCCGCACCAGCGCCTCCCCGAAGACCTGCGTGTACTGCGGCGGGGGCTTCCCCACGCCGCCCACCGCGACGCTCCCAGCCTGCGCCGCCGCGGCCAGGGGCTGGTGCGCGGAGTTGGCCGAGGCGGAGTTGGCCGAGGCGGAGTTGGCCGAGGCGGAGTTGGCCGAGGGGGAGTTGGCCGAGGGGGAGTTGGCCGAGGGGGAGTTGGCCGAGGCGGCCTTGGACGTGGGCCCAGGGCCGGCCGAGGCAGCCGCAGCGGGGCTGGTGGGCACTCCATTCAAAATCGACTTCGGCTTGGCCGCGTGCCACTTCTCCATCCCCTCCAAGCCCCCATCCTCCGCCGGGGCGAAGCCCTTGCCCTTGACCGTCGCGATGTGCACCACCACCGGGCGCCCCGCCGCCAGCGCCTCGCGCAGCGCCTCGCGCAGCGCGCGCACGTCGTGGCCGTCGATCACCCCCATGTAGGCCCAGTCCAGTTCCTCCCACCACAGCCCCGGTGCCCAGAACGCCTTGAAGGACTCCTTCAGCTGCGGGCCCAGGCGCTCGAACGCCGCCCCGATCCCCCCCGGCAGGCGGGCCAGGCCGCCCTCGACTCCCTCGCGGGCGTGCCACAGCTTGGGGTTCAAGCGCACCCGGTTGAAGTACCGCGACAGCGCCCCCACGTTCGGCGCGATCGACATCCCGTTGTCGTTCAGCACCACCACCATCGGCGTCCCCATCCCCCCCGCCTGGCCGATCGCCTCGAACGCCACCCCACCAGTCATCGCGCCATCCCCGATCACCGCCACCACCTTGCCCTGGTCCCGCAGACCGAGGTGGCGCATCCCCTCCTTGATCCCCACCGCGTACCCCACCGAGGTGGAGGCGTGGCCCGCGCCCATGATGTCGTGCGCAGACTCCTCCCGCGAGCAGAACGGCGCCAGGCCCCCGTATTGACGGATCGTGTGCAGGCGGTCCCGCCGGCCCGTGAGGACCTTGTGCGGGTACGCCTGGTGGCCCACGTCCCAGAGGATCTTGTCCCGGGGGGAGTCGAGCACCGAGTGCAGCGCGACCGCCAGCTCGCACGTCCCCAGGTTCGCCCCGAAGTGCCCCCCGATCTCCCCCACCGTGTCGATGATGTACTCCCGCACCTCCTGCGCCAACTGCTGGAGCTCCTCCTCCGAGAGGCCCTCCAGGTCCCGCGGGCCATCCACCCGATTCAGCAGAGAGCGCTTGGAGCTCCGGCCCGCTGCGCTGTTGTGGTTGGCGGCTTTCTCGCTCATGAGGTGCGGGTGTAGATGAAGTCCGTGATCTGCTCCAGCTCCCCGATGTCCCGCGGTGCGTGGGTGGGCTCCAAACCCGCCTCCGCGGCCTCCCCCAGAGCCGCCCTTGCCATCCGGTGGGACTCCCCGGCCAGGTCCTTCGCTTGGTCGATTCCGAACTCGCTCACGTATGTGCGCTTGCCGTGACGCTCATCGCTTCCCTGGGGCTTGCCGAGCGCATCCTCCGTTCCCGTCACATCGAGTATGTCATCGACGATCTGGAACAACACGCCCAACTCAGCGGCGAAGCGGCTGAACGCCATTGTCGCAGGTCCGTCCACCCCACCCAACCTCAGTACGCACAGCACCGCCGCCCCGATCAGCCGGCCCGTCTTGAGCTCGTGCAGGCGCCGCAGCCCCTGCGGCCCGCGCGGGGCGGTGTCGCGCATGTCGACGAACTGGCCCCCCACCATCCCCGCCGGGCCGGTCGCCGCCGCCAACTCCGCCGCCGCCGCCAGCACCAGCTCCGCGGGCGCCCGCTGCTCTGTGAGCAGATGGCGAAACGCCTCCGCGTACAGCCCATCCCCCGCGAGGATCGCCACGTCCTCCCCGAACGCCACGTGGCAGGTCGGCTGGCCGCGACGCAGCGCATCGTCGTCCATCGCCGGCAGATCGTCGTGGATCAGCGAGTACGTGTGGATCAGCTCGATCGCTCCCGCCAGCGGCAGCACCTCCTCGCGCGCCAGACCCACCGCGCGCGCCGTCGCCAGCGCCAGTACCGGGCGGATCCGCTTGCCCCCCCCCAGCAGCGAGTAGCGCATCGCCTCATCGAGGCCCGCCGTCAGGGGCTCCTCCGAGAAGCGCAGCCCCTCCAGATAGCGCTCCACCTCAACCCGCAGATGCTCCGGGTAGGAGGCCCCCTGGGCGACCCGTTCCCCCACTACAACAGTGAGTCCTGGCCGGGCATCGGAGCCACCGGCTCCGCACGCGCCCGCCGCTCCAGCTCGGCCCCCGCGCGGTTCGCCAGCGCCGCGCACTCATCCACCAGTGTCGCCGCCGCGTCCGTCGAGAGCTCCCCCGAGCGCAGCTGCTCCGCCGCCCGTTCCAGGCGGCCGATCAGGTCATCGAGGGGGTCCACATCGATGGGTGGCGCGGAGTCGTTCATGAGATCGGAGCATTCTCTCGCACCTCGCGCAGCACCGCCGCCAGCACCCCGTTGACGAACGCCGGGGCGTCCGCCCCGCAGAACACCTTCGCGCTCTGCACCGCTTCCTCGATCGCCCCCTCCGCTGGGATCTGGGTCTCCCCGGGAGCCGCGTCGGGGTGCAGGATCTCGATCAGCGCGACCCGTAGGATGCTGCGCTCCAGGGGCTGGATGCGCTGCACCGACCACCCGTGGGCGTGGCGGTCGATCACCTCGTCGAGCTCCGGCGCCCGGTCCGCCGCAGCGTGCGCCAGCGCCCGCGTCAACAGCGAGGAGCCCCGCGGCAACATCTCCCCGAGCGGGCGACCCGTGAGGTCGTGCTGGTAGAGCGCGAATACCGCCGCCCGCCGCTGCTCGGAGCGACGCACCCTAACCGCCCGCGCCGCGGAGGGCGGATATGGGCGCGTCACGCTCCAGCCTCGCCGTGTGAGGCTCCCGCTCCGCGCGCTGCTTCGGCCACCCCGGGTGAGCCTCCGGGCCTCCCCCTGGCTCAAGCGCGGGAGACATATTCGCCCGAGCGCGTGTCCACCCGCACCCGCTCGCCCACGTTCACGAACAGGGGGACCTGGATCGTGGCGCCCGTCTCCAGCGTCGCCGGCTTGGTGCCCCCGCCCGAGGCGGTGTCCCCGCGCAGGCCCGGCTCGGTCTCCGCCACCTCGAGATCCACCGCGCTCGGCAGCTGCACGTCGGAGGGCTGCTCGTCGATGAACAGCACGTCCACCTCCGTCGAGGGCTTGATCCAGCGCAGCGGCTCGCTCACGCTCCCCTGCGGCACCGCCAGCTGCTCGAAGGACTCCGTATCCATGAAGTGCGCCTCCGTGCCATCGGCGTAGAGAAACTGCATCTTGCGCGACTCCGTGCGCACCGCGCGAAACTTCTCTCCCGCCCTGAACGTGCGGTCGATCACCGCCCCATCCGCGGCCCGCCGCAGCTTCGTACGTACGAACGCCCCTCCCTTGCCCGGCTTCACATGCTGGAACTCCACGATCTTGAAGACCGTCCCGTCCACCTCGATGTGATTTCCGTTCTTGAATTGGTTGGTTGATAGCAAGTTTTTCCCTGCAAAAGTGCTGTTTTTGGATGTGGTTGCCGTTCTTGCGGCATCGCTAGCTTAGCCTCACTCGCCGTCGCCAGGCGCTTTGCTGACCTCCATAGCCCGAGATGTCCGCCTCTTCGAAGCGTTCTTGCCGCCCGCCCCAACCGGCGTTGCCTGCGCGAGGATCTCGACGTGAAGGTGCCATCCGTCGAGATCGACCTCGGCAGTCTCGACCACCCGCTCCTCGCTGAGGTTCGGCGTCTTGCGCCGGCGGCACCGCGGGGACAGCGGCGCATCCTCTCGATCGAGCGTCCGCCGGTGTACCGGCTGCGCCGCGGACGGTGGCGTGGCGCAACGTGGCTGGAGGCCGAGGCCGCGCGGTTTTGGCTCTGTGCCGGCGCGCAGCGCGAGGAGGGCTCTGGCGAGGACGCCTATGATGTCTTCGCCGCATTGCATCGAACCGGTCGACTCCTGCCCAATGACGATGACAGGCTTCGAGACGAGCTCGAGCGTAACGCCCGCATCATCAACGATGCTGCGGACTCAATCCCCTCTCTCCTCGCGGACGCCTTCAACCATCGAGACCACGATGTCACGGCCTGCTTCGGTGGCCTGGTCGACGCGCGCCTGCATGTCACCGCACCCGGCGAGGAGGTTTGGGTCGCGTTCGCGACTCAGGCGACCGACGGGCGCTTCGTCGAGGAGCGACTTCGAGATGTCCTCTTCGGCTTGGTCTTGGATGCCGCGGAAGCGGAGTTGTGGGAGCTCCGAGCTGACTGGCCTTTGGGTGAACTGGCGTGGTTCGAGGTCGCGCGCCTCGGCCTGCGCGAGCCACCGAGCTGATCGGAAGAGACACCACCGACCCGCTCGACATCGGCCTGGCCGACTCCCACCGAGTACACGAGCGTCGACGTCTTTCCGCCCAGCAGCGCCTCGTGTGCGCGCTCCATACGCAGCGCAAACAGCTCGCGGTGATGCTCGACGTACTCATCGACCGCACGCTCGACGAGCTCAGCCTGCTTAAGGCCCGCCATCAACGCCGCGTAGCGGACCTTCTCCTTGGTGGCCTCATGAACCTTAATAGGGGATTGCGCACGCATGATGGATCACTCGGTACTTCGGTACCATCAAGCATACAATATCATCGTTTACCCCTGCCCTCGCCGCACGACGCAGGGGGATCCACTGGATCGGTCCGGTTGGCTGGAACGGCGCAACGATTCCCGCCCATTGCCGAGCGTCGTGGCGCCTGAGCAGGCCATTGCAGTAGCCCGTCAGCATGCGCTTTCCGTCCGAGCGTCGCGTTTCGGGTTCGCGCAGCACCGAGAAGCCCCGGACGTTTCCGTCGTCTCCGAACGCGACGTCGAGCGGCGCCGACCGTTGCACCTGCCACCCATGTGCCTCTGCCAGCACTTGAGACTTCTGTGCGCGATCGAGGTCGCTCAGGTCTTGCATGAGCCGCGGCGCAGCCAGCGTTTGCTTCGTGCGACGGCGGGATCGTTGGCGCTTCTTTCCCATTTCTCAGACAGCCTGTCGCTCCGCTTCGGTGGCTCAATGCTGGGCGATCTCGGCCTAGCCTGTGGATCAGAGTTGGGCGCGCTTCGTCAGCGTGCGAATGAGTCGCTACCCTGACGCCGCCGGTACGGTCTAGACACCTTCTTGAACTGGTTGGTTGATATCGGCATTTTCCCTGCAAAAGTGCTGCTTTTGGATGTGGTTGCCGTTCTTGCGGCATCGCTAGCTTAGCCTCACTCGCCGGCGCCATGCGCTCTGCTGGCATAAGACTTCCCAGTCGCCCGCTGGCGACGCGGGGAGATTGGATCGAGACCGGCTAGGCTGGTGATAGCGAAGTCGGATGAGGAAGGTGGATGGCCGACAAGCGCCAAAAGAGGGTGGCCGGATTCATCGAGCCGTTCCGGGTCAAGCCCGGTGCGAAGGTGACTCTTGCCAAGGACTTCGACCCCGCTTTCAAGGGGGGCGTGAAGAAGAAGCGGGAGGGTCGCGCTCTGCTCGCCGAGGGGGTGCGGCTACTGTCCGAGTACCAGGCTCGGCTTGCGGCTCAGGATAGGTGGGGGGTGCTGGCGGTCTTGCAGGCGCTGGATGCGGCCGGTAAGGACGGGACGATCCGCCACGTGATGAGTGGGGTGAACTCCCAGGGTGTCGCGGTACACAGTTTCAAGGTGCCCTCGGCGGAGGAGCTCGACCACGACTTCCTTTGGCGCTACGCGCAGCGCCTCCCTGCTCGCGGCGAGATCGCCATCTTCAATCGCTCCCACTACGAGGAGGTGCTTGTGGTGCGGGTGCACCCGGAGAACCTCGATCGCCAGAAGCTGCCAAAGGCAGCGAAGGGGAGCGACGTGTGGCGGCGGCGCTACCGGGAGATCAACGACTGGGAGCGCTACCTCACCGACAACGGTATCCGGGTCGTCAAGCTGTTCTTGAACATCTCCAAGGAGGAGCAGCGCGCCCGCTTCCTGCGCCGGATCGACCTTCCCGACCACAACTGGAAGTTCTCCACCGCCGACGTCAGGGAGCGTGAGCACTGGGATGAGTACCAGAGGGCATTCTCCGAAACCCTCTCGAACACGAGTACAGAGTGGGCTCCGTGGTACGTGATCCCGGCGGACCGCAAGTGGTTCGCGCGGATCGGCGCCGCGGCCGTCCTGGTTCACGCGCTGATGGAGATCGACCCTCGCTTCCCGCCCGTCACCAGCCAACAGCGCCAAGCGCTGCTCGAGATCAGGCAGCGCCTCGAGGAGCAGGCGCCCAAGGGGGCCGCGGTCGGGACACGAGCAGCTTGATGATGTTCGAGAGCAGCATCGCGCCGGCGAGGCTCAGCGCCACCGCGAAGGCCTCCCCGCGCAGTCCCGCCCGGACGAGCAGCAGACAGCAGACCAGAGCGAGCGGGACCAACACGAATGCGCTGCCCGCCCAGGTCACCACTTGCGCCGCGGCGCTCAGGCCGGCCGAGCGCTCACCGGCGACGTCCTGCACCACGTCCAACCCACCTGACCCGACCAGCGAGGTCACGAGCGCCCCAGCCACCCAACCGACCAGCATCAAGACGACCAGGCCGAGCGCCAGACGTGCCGCGAGAATCCTCACCTGCCCACAGCCACCCGCAACGGCGCGCCCAGGTTGTCCGTGGTCAGCACCACAGCGCGAGCGCCCGGCACGAGGCCGACCATGCGAGGTAGCCAGCGGCACATTGGCGGATCCTTTCTTGGATGCTGCGGTTGGTGTCTAGTCTAGGTTGCCGTGAGGGTAGTCATGGTCCGGTATCAAGAACCGATCCTCTAGGCAGGACGCCTGGATACTGCCATCGGCGGGACACTCGACTAGTGAGAATGCTCCGAGAGGTGCTTATCATTCAATCGGTCCAGCTTGGGAGGAGTAACGATCTGCCTCGGATGACGGAGACGGAATGGAGGGAGTTTCTCGCCGCCGGTACGCGCACAGGCAAGCTTGCGACGACGCGTCCGGACGGTCGCCCGCACGTCGTGCCGATCTGGTTCATACTCGACGGCGACGACCTCGTCTTCACCACAGGGGCCGACACCGTCAAGGGACGGTCGCTGCTCAGAACCGGCTGAGCATGTCTCTGCGTCGATGACGAGAGCCCACCCTTCTCGTTCGTGACAGTCAGCGGACCAGTCGCCATCAGCACCAACCTTGACGAGATGCTCCCGTGGGCGATCCGGATCGCAGCACGGTACATGGGCGATGCGCACGCCGAACGGTTTGGCCAGCGCAACGCCGTGGACGGAGAGTTGCTGTTGAGGCTCCGAGCTGCTCACGTAGTCGCCGTCAGCCACCTCGCTGACTGACTCCGAGGCACGCCCACTACCCGCATGCGAGGCGAACTAGACGGCGCCACACGCCCACCAAGTGAGCACCGAGCCGGAAGCGATCGACTTGGCTTCCTGGATCCCGCCCGACCACGGGTCACGGATGGATCTGCCCCTCCCATCACCTCGATGCATCCCACGAAAAGGCGGTCCGACACCGCTACTCAATTTGCCGCAACGGCCGGTGCGACACCGATACCTGCAGGTGCTACACTTCCACGGTGCCCACCACGCATCCCCGTTACACGATCACCGACATTGGCCCCGTGCGTGAGCTGCTCGACGACGCCCAGCGCCAGTGGCCTGACGTTGGAAATCGCAAGGAGCTGCTGCTGCGGCTGGCACGAGCTGGACATGACTCACTGCGCTTGGACCGCGCCGAGGCAGAGGCGAATGACCGCCGTGAGCGCCAGCAGGCTGCGCTTGCCAGACTGCAGCGGCTCGTCGACTGGAGTGCGATCAGAGACGACCAGGCGTGGCGCTAGCGCGACTGCTCCTCGCCGATAAGTCTGCGCTGGAACGAAGCACGCCCGAGATGTTCGAGCTCGGCGAGATCTGCCTGTGCGCCGTGGTGCGTCTCGAGTTGCTCTACAGCGCTCGCGATGCCGTCGACTACAGCGAAATCGAGGGGCAGCTCGCCACCTTCCGCGACCTGAGGATGGACATCGAGACGATCACCACGGCGGTGTCGGCCCATCGCGAGCTCGGGGCGAGGGGACGTCACCGGCTCCCCATCCCCGACCTCCTCATCGCCGCCTGCGCCCAGCAGCACCAGGCCGCCGTGCTCCACCTCGACCGCCACTACGACGTGCTAGCCGAGGTGCTCGACTTCGAGCCGATCAGGCTCAACGCCTGAGTGCCACGCTCCGACGCTCGAGGGCCTGGCAGAGCGCTCCCGTCCCGCCGCGCCTGATCCCGTGCGTTGAGCGAGGAGCCGGCCCACAAGTCGGAGCGATGGAGCCGGCCCATGGCTGAAGCGATGGAGCCGGCCCACAAGTCGGAGCGATGGAGCCGGCCCACAAGTCGGAGCGATGGAGCCGGCCCGCAAAATCGGAGCGATGGAGCGATCCTGAGTATCTGGAAAGCGGTGAGCAGCCCCACGGGGCTAACATCCGCGGATGCGCGAGTCGACCGGGCGCTCGACCGCATCGCCCCGGGACCAGATCACGGGCCTCGAGGAGCTTCTGTCGCGTGCTCCTCGATCCCTCCGCTCGAAAGGACGCATCTGGCGCTCGCCGCCCGATCAGCCGCATTGGGCTCGGCCCGCCCTGCTGGCGCTCGCTGCCGTGGCCGCAGTGACTTACGCGTGGGGGATGAACGGCGCCGCGCTCGAGGTCTTCTACGGCGCCGCGGCCCGCAGCATGTCGCTGAGCTGGCACAACTTCTTCTTCGGTGCCTTCGATCCCGCGGGCACCGTAAGTGTCGACAAGCTACCCGGCGCACTGTGGCCACAGGCGTTGATGTTGCGGATCTTCGGCTTTCACATCTGGGCGATCGTGCTGCCCCAGGTGCTCGAGGGGGTCCTGACCGTGCTCGTGCTCTACCGCGCCGTACGCCGCCTCGCCGGTCCAGTGGCGGGTATCGCTGCCGCCGCCGTGCTCGCTACAAGCCCCGTGAGCGTTGCGCTGAACCGCGGCAACGTGGCCGACTCGCTGCTGATCCTGCTGCTCGTGTTGGCCGCCGACGCCACCTCCGCGGCGCTGGCCGCGAGGGGGATGCGCGCCGGAGGCGAGTATCCGACTTCTGTCGCAACGGGGATGCCCGCGGGAGGCAAGCGTCTCCCTGCTTCGGTCGAAACGGGGATGCCCGCCGAGGGCGCATCTCCCCCGGCTTCGGCCGGTGGGGGGCTGCGTTCCCTGCTGCTCGCTGGGCTGTGGGTTGGGCTCGCGTTTCAAACGAAGATGCTGGTCGCCTGGCTCGTGCTGCCCGCGCTGGCCGCCGCTTACCTACTCGCCGCCCCCGCCCGTCCACGCGCCCGCATCGGGCACCTCGTGCTCGCCGGGGCCGTGACCGTGATTGTGTCGCTGAGCTGGATCAGCATCGTCTCGCTCGTGCCCACGCACGAGCGCCCCTACGTCGATGGCACCCAGAACGACTCCCTGTTCAGCCAGACCTTCGACTACAACGGGATCGCCCGCCTCGGGCGCAGCAACGTGTTCGCCGGCGCCGGGCACCCCGCGCAGTTCCTCGTGCGCCTCTCCGAAGCCGGTGCCGCTCCGACCCACAGCGTCAAACCCAGCTGGCACCGGCTACTCGGCGGCGTGTTCGGGCGCGACGACGGCTGGCTGCTGCCCGCCGCGCTGATCGCCACGCTCGGCCTGCTGCTCGAGCGCCGCGGCACGGGGCGTCGCGACCCGCGCCGGGCACTGGTCGTGCTGTGGGGGGTGTGGCTACTGACCCTGGGTGCCTTCTTCAGCGCCGGCGGCTACCCGAACTCGTACTACGTCGCCGCGCTCGTACCGGCGATCGGGGCCCTCTGCGGAGCGGGCGTCGAGCTCGCCTGGCGGCGTCGGGAGCATGCGCTCGCACCGCTCGGGCTCGCCGGCGCGCTGCTTGGCTGCGTCGGCTACGGGATCTACCTGCTGCAGGGAGGCACCGCGGTCCCGGGTTGGCTGGTTGCAGTGGCGGCCTGCGCCGGGGTGGGCGGCGCGCTCGTGTTGCTTGCACCGTGGCGTGCCCCCACCGCCGGCGGGCAGGAGGCGCCCGCCGTGGCCGACGGCGTGGCCGGCGGTCCAGATGCAAACAGCGACGAGTCGAGCGTTTCCGCCACAGGCGATACGCTGCCAACTCGCGCGCTCACAGGCCGCTCGCTGGTGCTCGCGGTGGCATGCGCGCTACTCCTCCCTGCCGTCGCCTCCGTACTGATTGTCATCCGTGGCCTCGGCCCCTTCGCGGCGCCCTACGAGCCGGCCTCCGCCACCGTCTCGCGCGCCACCGCGCAGCACACCCGCCTTGTGGACGAACAGGTCGTGGCGCAGCTCTCCTCGACCTACGGCACCCCGATCTCGCTCGCCACCGACTCCGCGATCCTCGCCGCCCCCTTCATCCTCGCGACCGGACACGAGGTGCTGCCGATCGGAGGCTTTCAGGGCGGGGTCCCCGCGCCAACCCTCGCGCAGCTGCAGCGCTACATAGCCTCCGGACAGGTCCGCGCCTTCCTCGTGCCCGTCCAGAGCGACGATCCGCGGATCCTCTGGATCCACACCCACTGCACACAACCATCGGAAGCGGAAGGCGACACCGGAAGCCCCACGGCGCTGTACGACTGTGACGGAGTATGAGCGGGGTGACAAACCGGCGCCGGAAGGCGACGCCGGAAGCCCAACACGCTGTACGACTGTGGTGGGTGGTTTGAGCGAGCGACAAACCGCGCCAGCGATGGAAGGGTCGCAGGCGCCGCCGCTAACCGACGACCGTCAGCTGCTTGTCGAGCGCATTCAGTACGAGTCCGCCGTCCTCGGTGACGGCCACGAGGTCCTCGATGCGCACGCCGTAGTGGGCCGGAACGTAGATGCCGGGCTCGATCGTCACGACATTGCCGGCGCGCAGCGGCTGCTCGCTACCCGTGCGCGAGAGGCGCGGGGCCTCGTGGACATCCAGGCCGACGCCGTGGCCGAGCCCGTGGCCGAAGTGCTCGCCGTGGCCGGCGGCCTCGATCACCTCACGGGCGGCGTGGTCCACCTCGCGCCCCGTCGGCCCCGGGCGCACCGCGGCGAGACCGGCGAGCTGGGCGCGCAACACGAGCTCGTACACCTCGCGGGCACCCTCGGGGAGGTGCTCGCCGGTGGCGTATGTCCGGGTGCAATCCGAGCAGTAGCCCTCGTGCAGCGCCCCCCAGTCGATCGTGACCAACGTGTCACGCGGGATCGCAACGGCGCGCGGCTGCGCGTGCGGTAGCGCCCCGTGGGCGCCCGCTGCGACGATCGAGGGAAAGCTTGGAGCCTGCGCACCGAGACGGCGCATGCGCAGCTCCAACTCGATCGCCACCTCGCGCTCGCTGCGCCCCACGAGCCCCGCCTCGAGCACCCCGCGCAGGGCCTCGTCCGCGAGCTCCGCCGCGGCCCGGATGCGCGCGATCTCGGAGCGCTCCTTGACCTCGCGCAGCGCCTCCACCAGACCCCCACAGGCGATCAGCTCCCAGGTCGGGGGCAGAAGCTCGCGCAGGTGCGCGTGCTGCTTGACCGTGAGCACGCCCTCTTCGAAGCCCAGGCGCCCGCCCGTAGGCGCAGAGACGCGATCGGAGCCCCCCCTTGCGCCGCTCGAAGCGGGCACGACGGGGGTTTGGTCGGGCTCATCTGGCTGGAGGAGCCGGGCAACCGCCTCCAGAAGATCCGTGGAGACGATCTGCCGCTCGAATAACGCCGGAACCTCAGCCGCCGACTGGCTTTCGTAGCGGAAGTCAGTCAGGAACCGATGTGCGCCATCCTCGCGAGCTGCGATCAGAGCGATGCCGTTGGAGCCCGTGAAGCCGGTGAGGTAGCGGAGGTTGACGGGGTGGTTGACAAGCAGCAGATCGACTCCGCGCTCGAGTAGCTGCGACGCCACGCGCCGGGTGCGCACCACCTCCGCGGTGGTACTCGCAGCTGCACTCACGATGCTCCTCCGGGGAGCTTCACGCCTCGTCCCCCTCGAGCGCGGCGCGCAGCCGCTCCATCGCCACGCGGTAACCATCGACACCCTGCCCGCTGACTGAGGCGACGCAGAGATCCTCGATCACCGAGATCCGCCGCCACGGCTCGCGCGCCTTGACGTCGGAGAGGTGAACCTCGACCGTGGGCAGCGCGGCGATCTCCAGGGCGTCGTGGATCGCCCACGCGTAGTGCGTCCACGCCCCGGGATTCAGCACGATCCCGTCCGCGTCCTCGCGCAGCAGGTGCAGACGCTCGATCAGCTCCGTTTCGGAGTTGGTCTGAAAGAAGCGCGCGCGTAACCCGAACTCGGCCGCGAATCCGTCGATCCGCTGCTCGAGCTCCGGGAGCTTGAGCGTGCCGTACAGCGCCGGGTCGCGGTAGCCGAGCATGTCGAGGTTCACCCCGTGCATGACCTCGATCCGGTAAGCGGCGTCGCCCATTGCGCCAGAGCCTATCTCTCCGGCAGGGTCAGCCCGGGCGGTGTCCGCGTCGCCGCGGATAGACGCGCCTGCCCGTGGGCGCCGTCACCTCTTCACTCGAGCTCCGCGACGGCCGTGCGGAGGTCCGCCTCGGAGACCTTGCAGCCGACCCTGACCTCGCCGGGGGCGTCGAGCAACACGAACGGCGTCGATCCAGCGAGGCGCTTCTTGTCGTGAGCGACGGCGCGCACGACCTCCTCGACCTCGACACCCTCGAGGGTCACGGGCAGCTCGTGGGCGGCCAGCAGCTCGCGCACCTGGGCGCGCAGCTCCTCTCGGCCGGAGAGGCGTAGCGCGGCGAGCAGGCCGAGCCCGACGGCCTCGCCGTGGCGGTAGCGGCCGTAGCCGGTGGCGGTCTCGATCGCGTGGCCGACCGTGTGTCCGAGGTTGAGCACCTGGCGGCGGCCGCCGTCGCGCTCGTCCTCGGCCACGACCGCGAGCTTCAGGCGCGCACAGGCGAGGATCGTGCGCTCGTCAGGCGGCGCTCCGGGCGCTTCGGCCGCGACCCACTCCCACAGCTCCCCGCCCGCGATCAGGGCGGTCTTCAGCACCTCCACCCAGCCGGCACTCAGCTCGGCCGCGGGCAGGGTGCTCAGAGTGTCGGGGTCGACGATCACCGCCGCCGGCTGGTGATACGCGCCGACGTAATTCTTCGCCTCGGGGAGATCCACTCCCGTCTTGCCGCCATACGCGGAGTCCACCTGCGCGACGAGCGTGGTCGGGATCTGGACGATCGGCACACCGCGCTGGTAGGTCGCCGCGCAGAAGCCGGCGAGGTCGCCGACGACGCCGCCGCCGAGCGCGACCAGGTGATCGGCTCGCGTCATCCCCGCGCCGGCGAGCTCGCGCCACACGCGCTCCGCCGTCGCCAATGTCTTGGCCGACTCGCCCGGGGGAATCGCGATCAGCTCGCCCAGCTCGCCCAGGCGCCCCGCATACAGCGGCCCGACATGCTCGTCGGTGATGCAGAACGGGCGCGAGGCCGCGCGGTCGAGCGGCCAGCGGCTCTGCTCGGCAATCCGCTCGAGCAGACCCCGACCGACCAGCACGGGGTACTCCCCCGAGGCGGCGCCAGCCCACAGCAGCCGCATGGTCGCGCTCCGGTCCGCCGCAAGCAGGCGCAGCGCCGCCAGCGCCCGCACCGCGACCCCGGGGCGATCCGCTGGAAGGATCGCGTCGGCAAGCTCCTCGTAGAGCACCCGGCGCTCGGCGTACAGCGCCGCGAACGCCTCGGGGTCGCGCGCCAGAGGGCGCTCGAGTCCAGCGCTCGCCGTAGCGCTCGAGTCCACGCCACTCCCACCGATCGAAGCTCGCCCCACACGCTCCCAGGCGCGCACCGAGTCGATGTCCAGCAGCACTGTCACGTGCGGGCGCAACGCTGCTCGCACCCGCTCCGAGAGCACCGCTCCACCGCCGAGCGCGATCACGACCCCCGGACCGGCCCGGGCGAGCAGATCGCATACGAGCTCCTCCTCGTGTCCGCGAAAGGTCGCCTCACCGTGGAGCTCGAACTCCTCGGCGATCGAGTGGCCGAGGCGCGCCTCGAGCAGCCGATCGCTGTCGATCGCCTCGCCGCCAAGCACGTCGGCGACTTCGGCGGCAGCTGTTGACTTACCGGCCCCCATGAAGCCGATGAAGATCAGCGCGCGGCTCAACGGCGCCAATCGACCGGCTCCCTCAGCGCCGCCAATCGATCCGCTCCTCGTAGGCCCGCAGCGCCGCGCGCACGTCGTCGATGTGATCGCCGCCGAACTTCTTGCGGTAGGCGTCGGCGAGCACGAGCGCGACCATCGCCTCGCCGACGACCCCGGCCGCCGGGACCGTGCAGGAGTCGGTGCGCTCGCGCAGCGCCTCAGCGGGCTCGTGGGTGGCGATGTCCACTGAGCGCAGCGGCCGCGTGAGTGTCGGTAGCGGCTTCATCGCGCCGCGCACGATCAGCGGCTCGCCGTTCGTCATCCCCCCCTCCAGGCCACCCGCCCGGTTGGTCTCGCGGAAGTAGCCGCGCTCGGGGGAGTGGAAGATCTCGTCGTGGGCCTCCGAGCCAGGGACGCCCGCGATCTGGAAGCCCTCGCCGATCGAGACGCCCTTCAGCGCCTGGATCGAGAGGATCGCCATCGCCAGGCGCCCGTCCAGGCGCTCCTCCCAGGAGACGTGCGAGCCGAGGCCGGGGGTGAGCCCGAACGCCTGTACCTCGAAGACGCCCCCCAGCGACTCGTTGGCCTTGCGCAGTGTGTCGATCTCGGCGACCATCGCACGGGAGGCCTCGGCGTCCAGGCAGCGCACGGGCGAGCTGTCGACCGCCGCGAAGTCCGCGACGCCCAGCGCCGCAACGGGCGCGGGAGCGCGCACGGAGGCGATCTGCACCACGTGGGAGCGCACCTCCACGCCGAGCGCGCGCAGGAAGGCCTTGGCCAGCGCCCCGCCCGCCACCCGCGCCGCGGTCTCGCGCGCCGAGGCGCGCTCGAGGATGTTGCGCACGTCGCTCTGCTTGTACTTCCACGTCCCCACCAGGTCCGCGTGGCCGGGGCGCGGGAGGTGGACCTCGGGGATGGGATGGGCGGGATCCGATACAGGCCACGGGTTCATCCGCTCCTCCCAGTTGGCGTAGTCGCGGTTATTGACCTGCAACGCCACCGGTCCTCCCAGCGTGCGGCCGTGGCGGACCCCCGCGGTCACCTGTGCGGCGTCACGCTCGATCTTCATCCGCCCCCCCCGCCCATGGCCGAGCTGGCGGCGTGCGAGGTCGGCGTCGATCTCCTCGGAGCGCAGCTCCAAGCCGGCGGGCAGTCCCTCGACGATCGCGGTCAGGCCGGGCCCGTGGGACTCGCCGGCGGTGGTCAGGCGGAGGATCATCTCCGCGTTAGCTTATTTGGGCCTGTCCTCAGGCGCCGTGGTGGGTGAGATAGACCAGCGTGCCTTTGGCGGAGGAGAAGCGCAGGTGGCTCAGCACCTGCAGGTCGAGGCCCTCCACCAGCTTGCGATCCCGCTTGCTGGCGTGATCCAGCCGCGCCGCCGTGGCCGCCGTCGCTTCCTTCTTCGTGATGCTCGTGACCTTGAGTTCGTAGGGCATGCTCTGCCCGTCCGGTTCGAGGTAGTCGAGTTCCTCGGACTGCCCGACGGCGAGCACGACCGCTTCGCACTGGGTGGCGCTCGGCAGGCAGGTCCCCTGGCCTTTGACGATCGCTTCGCGGCTGAGCGTGAAGATCGCGCCTTTGCCATTGCTGCGGGCGCCCGCGAAGACGATCAGGGGGTTGTCCTCGAAGGGCAGCGGCTGCAGGCGTTTGAGGTCGGAGTAGGGGGTCAACTGGGAGAGCTCCCCGGGGGTGGCGGGCACGAGCCCGAACTGGATGCTCACCAGGTATACGGGCTTGGGCTTGGGCTTCTGTTTCGGAGCGATCGGCGTGGAGGTTTCCGTCGGGGTCGTCGTACTCCCACCCGTCGAGCCGCTCGAGCCCGATTTGCTTTCGGTGGTTGTGGAGGAGGGCGTGGAGGGCGAGGAGCTCGACGCGGCGGACTTGGTCGCACCAGTCGAGGTGCTCGCCGTCTTCGCGGAGGCGAGTGGGGTGAAGGGGTTGTGCGAGCCGCCGTGGTGCTGGTAGCGCACGCCTTCGGTCGTCTCGGAGACGGCCGCGTTGGGGTTCAGCGGCGCCTGGGTGACCGCCAGGGCGGGACCTTTGGCGAGATTCGGCGGAGGCGTCGGGGCGACCGCCGCGACGGGGCTCGCGGAGGAGCCACCGCCCAGCACGGCGTAGGCGATCCCGCCCGCCAGCGCGAGGCCGAGCAACAGCAGGATCGGCAGCATCCGCCGGTCGAGCAGGTCGGACTTCAGCGATTGCAGAATCTCGCTCATGGCGCCACCCTCACGAGCGCGGGGGTGGTCGGAGAGCTGGTGCCGGCGGCACTCGACGAGGCGCTCGGGCCGATCGCTGTCGCGCCGCCCGTTAGCCCCTGACTTGCAGGTAGCACGTAGGCGGTGGCCGTGATCGTCGCGGTGAGCGGGATCTTGCTAGCCGCGCTGGAGGAGGAGCCGGAGCCACCTCCCACCTTGTTCGCGCCCGCGCCGCCCGCACTTACCCCACCCCCACCTTCGAGCGTTATGTCAACGCCCTGGATCGTGAGCAGGCGGCCGCTCACCACCAGGCCCCCGGCGGTGGTGCGCACCGCGAAGCCCTGGATCCCGCCGAGCAGGTGGGAAAGACCTTGGAAGGTCCCCTTGAAGACGAACGTGAACGGCATCTGCGTGAAGCCCGCGGGCGCCGCGCCCGCCGACGTCGCGGCCCCGGCGGCCCCCTTGGTGGCGCCCGCGCCCGTCGAGTTGCCGGAGGCCCCGGTGGTGATCGAGTTGAAGTTGATGTTGCGCTCGTTGGAGGCCTGGTTGAGCTCGTAGATCAGCGAGGGCACTTCCTCCTGCGGCGGCACCGCCTTGCCGAGGCTCACCACGGAGCTGTAGGCGCTCGCGTAGCGCTGCTTCGCCGCACGCGCGGTCGCGGCCTGGCTCTGCGCGGCCTGCAACTGCTGGTTGGCAGTTTCCACCTGGGCCTGCTCGGTGGCCGCCTGCTTGCGCTCGGGCGAGACCATCAGCAGCCAGCCGCCGGCTAGCACGACGAGTACGACGACCACCATCAGCACGATGCGGTCGCGACCGGTCATCGGCTGCCTCCAGTCGTCGTGTTCGTCGCGCCGCTACGGGCGCCCTGGCCCGCGGTGGCGGCGGTCGACTCGAGCTTTTCGGTATCGGTGGCAGGCGGGGTCGGC
This sequence comes from uncultured Solirubrobacterales bacterium, assembly GCA_963747875.1. GTDB lineage: Bacteria > Actinomycetota > Thermoleophilia > Solirubrobacterales > Solirubrobacteraceae > Palsa-744. The sequence continues at coordinate 369,601 of CAVVGU010000001.1, read as the reverse complement.
AGCGGCTGGAAGCTCGCCTGCACGGCGAAGACCGGGTCGCCCGCCGGGCATGAGCCGCTGCCCGAGCCGCCGCCGCCCGAGCCGGACTCGGTGGAGCTCTGCAGGCTGACGGCGCTGACGCCGCTGATCAGATGTAGACGCACGAGCATCTGAGCAACCACCGCCTGGCTCGCGGCGCAGCCGCTGAGCGTGAAGGTCGGTGTCGCTCCGGGGGGAGTGGCCGAGCTGACCGAGGCGGCCGCGGCGGCACCGGTCGAGGCGCCCGCCGACGACGAGGAAGATGAGGAAGAGGACGATCCAGAAGAGGACGAGGAGGAGGAGCTGGAGCTGGAGCTGGAGCCGGTCGTCGTGGAGCCGACCGTTCCCTCGAGCGAGCTGAGCGCCACGTCGCTGGGCAGCACCCGGCTCAATTCGCCGAACGAGCCCGCCCAATCGAAGCGCGCGCCGATCAGCTGTGAGATCGCCTGCAGACGCTGTTCGCGCAGCGCCACGAAGCTCGTGTAGGGGGCGAGCGCGGCCGCCTGCGCCTGGACCTGTTGCGCGCGCACGGCGAGCGTGGCCGCTTCGGCGCGGCGGCTCGAGAGCTGGTGGTGAGCCATGCCGTAGAGCAGCGTGAGAACCGCGAGGCCCGCGAGCAGCGCGAGCACCGCGAACGCCGCGCCTTCCGAGCGCGCCCCGACCGTGCCTCCCGAGCGCCGCTCGGCGGGGATCAGGTTGACGGCCTTCACCGCGGTGCCTCCTCGGTCGCGAGGCCCGTGGCGATCGCGAGGTGGTGGGCCGAGACGCCGATCGCCCCGGCGCCCTGCCCGTCGGCGAAGTGCACCGCCTCGCGGCGCACCGCCATCCCGAGATCGGCCTCGAGCGCCTCCGAGAACCCGCGCAGCTCGAGCGCCGGGCCACTGAGCACGACGCCCTGAACCTCGCCTCCGCCCTCCTGGGAGCGGTGGAAGTCGAGCGAGTTGCGCACCTCCCCCACGATTTCGCGGATGCCGTTCTCGAGCACGAGGCGTACCTGCGGGTCCGGGTCGAGCGAACGGGCGGCCGGCGGCTGGCCGGCGAGCTGCCCCTCCGACACAGACGCGTCCTGGGGCGCCACCGTCGCACCGGGATCCTGGGCGAGCGCCCAGGTCTCAACGCTCTCGGGATCTGGAGCCACGGGGGCGCTCGGAGCCGGGAGGGGCTCGGCCGGGGCCGCGACGACGGGCGCGTTCAGTTCATATGCGGCGAGCCGCGCCCGGGCGTCGACGAGCGGAACGCCGAGCCGCTCGGCGACCTCGCTGGCCATCGCCTCCAGGCCCCCGCCGACCACACGCGTGAAGCGGCAGACCGCGCCCTCGGCGATCGCCATGTTCGTGAGCCCGCCGACGTTCAGATAGAGCGTGCGCTGCGCCTGGGCGTCCCCGCCGGTGCCTGGCTCTCCCGCATCCACGGGTGCGCCGGCGGCCTGCGGGCTGGGACGGTAGAGCGAGCGAATCAGCGCGAACGCGGAGAGGTCCACGCCCTCCGCGCGTAGGCCGGCCTGATCCACGGCGCGCAGCAGGCGCTCCACCATCTCGCGCTGCGCCGCCACCACGATCACCCGCTGGCGCGGACCCGCGGGAGTCTCGAAGATCCCCAGCGAGTGAAAGTCGAGCACCGCGCTCGCGAGCGGCATCGGCACCTGGTCGGCAGCCTGGAAGCGCACCGCGGCGTCGAGCTCCTTGCGGTCGGTCACCGGCGGCAGCTCGAGCGTGCGCAACACCGTGCGCTGATTGGCGAGTCCGACGCGCACGCGCTTGGCGAGGCGGCCATCCTCGAACAGCTCCCGCAGCGCGTCCCCGAGCACCTGCTCGTCGAGCACCTCGCCCTCGCGCACCGCGTCGGGCGGCAACGGCGCTCCCGCCGCCTGCTCGACGACGATCCCCCCGTTGACGTGTGCCTGCACCGCGGCGATGTAGCCGGGCTGGATGTCCAGGCCCACGAGGTCCACACCCCGGCGACGGCCGAGGTTGAAGTTGAGGGCGGGCTTCAGCGCGCTGATTGATGGCATCGATGGCATGGGCTAGCTGCATCCCCGGGGGCGGAGCCCCACTGGACGTCCCACGTTGGGACGGTGGACCTGGACACAACCCGTCATCGACGGCAACGGCCTCGGGCTAAAGGGGCCGCAAGAGCGTGTGCCGATTCGTCCAGGACGCGCCCGGATCGCGGACGAGCGTGCTAGCGGGCCGGTCGGCGTGGTCTGGGGTTGAAAGGGGCAGGTCATCGGGAATTGGCGGCAGCTCATTCGCGTTCAGTGAATGAAGGTGTGCAGGTACCAGTTGACGATCGGCTGCCCCGCGAGAACCCCGACGATCCCCCCCAGCGCGAGGAACGGCCCGAACGGCACCGCGGTCTTGCGCCCGGCGCGTGCCCCCTTGCGGGCGACGATCACCGCACCGACGAGCACTCCCGAGATCAGCGCGATCAGGATCGCCGGCGCGACCGCCGCGCCCAGGAACAGCCCCATCACACCCGCCAGCTTGACGTCGCCCATCCCCATCCCCCCCGGGTAGGCCAGCGCCGCGGCCAGCAGAAATCCACCCGCGGCCGCCCCCGCGATCAGCCGCGTCGGCTCCCCCGCCGGATCGAGCGCCGTCCCCAGCCCGAGCGCCAGCAGCGCGCCGATCCCCGTCAGCTTGTTCGGGATGATCCGGTGCTCCAGGTCGATCACCGCCGCCGGCACCAGCAGCAGCACCAGCGTCACCGACAGCGCAATCCCCGCCGCCGTGTCATGCGTCAGCACCGCGCCCGCGCACAGCAGCGCGGTCCCTGCCTCCACCAACGGGTAGCTTGGAGAGATCCGCGTCGAGCAGTTGCGGCACCGCCCCCGCAGCATCAGCCACGAAAGCACCGGCACATTGTCGTAGGGCCGCACATGCTCCCCGCACGAAGGACACCGCGAGCGCGGCTTGATCAGCGACTCGCGCCGGGGCAGTCGGTAGGCGACCACGTTCAGGAACGAGCCGAACACGGCGCCCATCACTCCGGCGAAGGCAACCTGCATGGGGTGCTGATCGGCCAGGGTGGACCGGGGCTTGAGCGCAGACGGTCGTTGCAGGCTGAGCTTGAGTGGCGCAGGTCGCTGCGAGCCAAGCGCTTGCGCTGGCGTTGCAAGGAGGCCTTGAGCGACGTCGGAGGTTAGAACCGGGGCCTGAGGTGGCCGAACGACAAACGGGGGCGGCAGATGCCGCCCCCGTCGTCAGATCACGCGATGCCCGCTAGTTCGGGAGCATCAGTGCTCTTCTTGCGATCACTCGCTTACGAGCTCCATGTTTCACCCACGCAGCCACCGTGGGTTTCTTCCGCCTTTTTGTTGCATGTGCGTACCAGTTCTCCTTTTTCGTTCCTTTCGATGGAGAACGTGGCGGTGTTCGCAGCTTCCGCGGTAACCTTGAAAGACGTTGCGGTGGCTTCAACCGCCTTCAGGCATGCTTCTGGCGCTCCGGTACCGCATTTTGTAGTGTTGATCGACGGTTCGTATTTCTTCAATTCTTCGAGCGTCATGCCCGTATATTCGCCGTTGTGATCGCTCGCAAATGTTTCCGCGGTCGTCTCACCCGTACTGGCGAGGGTCTTGGCGCCCGAGTCCACAGCCTTGCTCTTCTGGCTGAGGAACGCGGGAATGGCAATCGCGGCAAGGATGCCGATGATCAGGATAACGACCAGCAATTCGATGAGGGTGAAACCACCCTCATCCTGGGTGCGCTGGCGCAGTCGATACAGCATGTGATCCTCCTAGGATCCGTTATTGGGCGCCAGCCCTCGACCCCACCGCCCTATGGCGGTGCGTCCCCCCGGCCGATTTTTGTCTTCACCGCCCGGTATATCTGGAGGCCGCCGGCTTTGCTACGCGCTCTGGACGCTCTGCCCTGGCGCCGCGGCACTGGCTCTTGTTAGCCGCTGCATCGGTCCACCCGCGAAATGCTTGAATCGCGCAAGGGCCGGTTGGACGCATGAGCGCCGAGGGTCTCATCCCCGCCCTGAGACGCAGGTGCTCTTGACCGCCCGTGGCCCGCTGGAACTCAATCCATGCCGAGCTGCCAACGAGGATCACGGCGCCAGCTGGGCCTGAAGCGCCCAGCCACCGCACAGCTCATCCAGGCCGCCCTCCCACCCGGTACTTTGCAACGCCAGCGCTTCCTCGCGACTCATCGGCTTCGCATCACCCGCTCTACCAGCGCATCATCCAGCTCAACCTTTGTGCGGCCAATGTGTGGTGCATATACCAAAGCACTCGGCGCGTAGGGGCTCGCGACCCAATCCTTCCCCGCTCGATCGGAGTCTAAAGAGCATAAAAAGCCGGAAATTCCGGGTTCAAAGGCAGAAATCATTGACATGCCTCCATTTGCTTGTTTAGACTCGTGCCCCTCGCGGCATCGCACTTCGCCGCATCGCAAAGCTTCTCAATATTCAGCAACGATGTCGGCCGTCGCTGTTCGTGACCGCCTTTGTGGTAGGGCGATACGATCGTGGCCGCAACAGGAGGGAGGCCGGTCCGAATGATGAGCAGGCCATGGCAGATGGCTAAGGGCCAGGATCGCAACCGTGAGCGTTTCGCCACGTTGCAGGGCGAACAGAGTGCGAGCGTGATCGCATGGGATCATCTTCGTGGCGCTCGCCTTTGCTCCCTTGTCCTCGCCTGCCTCCTCCCACTTGCGGCCATGGGGATCATCGCTCCGGCGGCACAGGCTGAAGAACCCACCGTCATCGAATCAAACTACGATCTACGCGAAGCTCTCGAACAGCTCAAGGGCGGCATCCACGAAGACGGCGGCTCGCTCGATGGGTACGCGAAATATCTGAGCGAACATACCGGTGATACCGAAGACGCGATCGATCTGGACCGCTATCTTGGGGAGATGCTCGCGGTGGACAAGGAGTACGGCGCCGACGGTGGGCTATCGGGTCTCATGTCACACCTTGGCATCTCCGAAGACCACTCGATGAAAGACGTCCTCGAAGAGGAATACGAACACTCCGGTGAAACCAACTCGGAGATTGCCGAACGGATGGGGGAGGACGTCGATGGCGACGTGGAGGCAGCAGGCAACGTTACGCAAGATGTTGCCGGTGGCGAGTTTGGCGACCTCGCCGTTAGCTCGGGGGCAGTGGATGGCGTTGTCGGCGCAACGCTTGGCTCAATTGCGCCCGTCTTTACTCTAGGTACACTTACCTATCTGGATATCAAGAATGGGACTAACCCGCTTTCCGAAACCATTGCGGATATTTTCGGCACGCAGGAAACGGAACAGCTTGAACCTACTGAGCACGGCATCAAAGGCCACGCGATCGTACCGATCGGTGGCGTCTGGCGCTATGCTGCCCAGTGCTCTAAAGGCCTCCTCCATAACTGCCTTTCCGAACAGCATGCTGCCGAAGTTAAAAAAATGGAACACGGTTTTCCTGAACCGTGGGGAGGTTATTACGGTAATTACGAAGGTGAACCCTATGGCTATAGCCCTGAACCTATCGGATACAATGTCAAAGAATGGCACAAATTACCTGGGGCGTACGTACTTGGCTACCACGTAGAAAGCAATAAATACTATTTTGGCAGCACCTTTCCCCAGGAAACGTCAGAAGGATCCATCGTTCCTATTTACAACCTGTCCTCCAAATGTGGCGGTATAGGCGCAAAAACCCTAAGCATCTACGGATGGAATGTCATCGATGGGCAGCCTTGGCAGACTGCCAATACGTATGAGCATCTCGCCCTGAATGGCGAAACCTGGTCCTGCGAATGGTATGTCGAAGGCGAAAAAAAAGAACTTATTAGAGAGAAAAACAAAGGAACAAGCGGCGCTGGTTATATTTACCGTTCTGGCTCGCAGATGAAAGCCAGTTTCTCCAACCCCGGTAAAAAAAGCGAAATCGAAGGCAAAGGGGCTACTATCGCCCCCGCGACAGGAACTCCGGTTACCGGCTCAAAAGCGCTCGAAGAATCACTCAACGCGCAGACCGAAGCCCTCCAACGCAACGAAGACAAAGAGGCCGAACACCTCGTCGACCATGCGGAGAAGATCGCGGTCAAAAGGACGGTTCCTCCAGAGCCCGGAGTTGTTCCATACTGCCGTACGCTCACTGTGTCCTCCTGCGAAAAAGTTACGGAAGAAGCTGGGTTCAGTAAATTCACCGTGACCCCATTGGAATGGGCGACAGCGAACCTTGAAGTCGAAACCGAAGATGTCGTCAAGACCGAACCCGCAGAAGGAACCGAAGTTGAAACGGGTAAAACCATCACGATTAGGCCCAATCCCGAAGCGTCCGCGGCGGATAAACTTGGGGAAGCCCTCCAGGCGAAAAACTCCGAAAAAACTGAACTCACCAGCATAGAGGCAAAGAGGATTGCGGAGAGCTGTCTACAGGATACGGCACTTGCAGAAATAGCCGAAGGACCAAGCAAATGCGAATCCCTGCCTATCTTTGCATCGGGAAACGATGTCCCGTCGGCGACTGAACACGACCTGAAAGCGATCTCGCCGATCTCCGGATATCCAAAATGGGTAATGCTCAATTACGAAAAGCGCTGAAACGAAAGAAGCAAGAAAAGAAAACCGTAAGTGGTATGAAGGCCTAGGTGGCTGTTCAACGGAAAAAACCGAAGGCGACTCCTGCGATGAGTATCCCTTCTTTGCGACGCAGCAGGGTGGAGAAGCAGCGATACCCACCCCAAGTATAGAATGGATCAACGCTATCGATAATGAACGGCAAGGTGGAAAATACGGTAACTTTGTTTCGTCTTGTAAAATGGCGGAACGCAGCGCAACGGATTACGCCTTCCTCGCGGTCCCGCAACTGCCAATACTAAAAATACCAACCTTCTACTTGTGCAACTGAGCCCCAGATGCAGAGTCACGAACATCCGTCAGTGCCATTACTCGAATCCCAAATACTTCATGCCTTCGACGAGCGACTGCGTTCGCAGGGTCTACCCGTGGATCAATGGGCAAGCCCCGGTTTGAGCGTCGAGGCAATAGAGGCTGCACTGGCGCCATTGAGGCTTCGTCTTCCCGTCGAGGGGCATGCTTGGTGGGGGTGGCACGATGGCGAGACTCGCAAAGGGCGGAATAAGGTCATCGGCCCTGGGATGAACTTTCTATCTCTCGCGGATGCCGTAGAGCAGTATCGGAAATGCCGGACTTCGGCCGAATTACTGGTCGTACCCAATCTTCCGCCCCTGGATGATCCCGACTATCGATGGAACCCTGCGTGGCTGCCGGTCACGGGCCCCCAGCTCCCGATCGTCATCGACTGCTCGGTGGCCGAGGGGGAGCCGACACCGATCAGGTTCATTGACTGGCAGAACGTCGATGGATTCTTCAAGCCGCGGGCTGAGTCGCTCGGCCAGATGGTCAGTTGGTGGATCGAGGCGATCGACTGTGGCGCCTGGCGTTGGAACCCCGAGCGCAACCGATGGGACACCCATAACGAGCTGCTGCCGTCGGAGCTGAGCACGAACCCGCTCTTATAGTCCCGTGGTGCGCAGCGGTCCGCTGAGGGGCCCGCTAGCGGTCGTCTGGACACCTGGCTTGAGGAATGGCTGGCCGATTGGGCCATGCAATCAATGCCTGGCGACTACCCAGCCGCGTGAGCGGCAGCTTTCCCGCCCCCACTACCCGAGCCATCGCCCTCGAGCCACGCGGACTGGGCATCGACTGCCGGCAGGCGCGTGCCGCCTCCCTCGCACCAGGGGCAGGGGACTTCCTGGGTGGTCTCGCCGAGGTTTGAGATCACCTTGCCGGCGCCGCGGCAGGGCATGCAGGGCTGTGGATCGTGTTTGGCCATCGCGGGCGAGCTTAGCGCCCCGGCACCGGTTAGCGCGGCGGGCCGTCTCTGGAAGGCGCGATAATCGCTCGCGCAGGCCCCTCGACCATGCACTCGATCGCTGTCCCGGACCACACCGAGCCGCTTGCGGCGTCCGCCGACTCAGGCCCGGGAGCGCTTGCCCGGGCCTGGCGCGGCGGTTGGATCGGCGTCGCCCTGATCACGCTTGGCGCGGCGGCACTGCGCTTCGCCCACCTTGGGCAGGTCGGCGGCGACCCCTTCTATGACGGGGCCGTGCGGAGCATGGGGCTCTCTTGGCACAACTTCTTCTTCGGGGCCGTCGAGCCCTCGGGGGCGGTTGCGATCGACAAGCCGCCGCTCGACCTGTGGCTGCAGGTCGCGAGCGCGAAGCTGTTCGGCTTCGGCCAGACCGCGCTGAAGCTGCCGCAGGCGCTCGCCGGCACACTCGCCGTGCCACTGCTGTTCTTCGCTGTGCGGCCCGTGTTCGGGGTGCGCGCGGGGCTGGCCGCGGCGCTTGCGCTGGCGGTGCTGCCGATCGAGGTGATCACTGCGCGCAGCGACACGATGGATGCGGTGATGATGGCGCTGACCGTGCTCGCGCTGCTGCTTGCGGTGCAGGCCGCGCGGACGGGGCGCACGCTCTGGCTGCTCGGCGCCGCCGCCGCGCTCGGCCTCGCCTTCGACGTCAAGCTGCTGGAGTCGCTCGTCGCGCTCCCCGGTCTTGCGCTGCTCGCCTGGCTCGGCCTGCCCGGCGCTCGGCGTCGCCGCGCCGCGCAGCTCGCGCTGGCGGGGCTCGTGTTCGTCGTCGTCGCCCTCGCCTGGCTGACCGCGACGCTGCTGTTTCCCGCGCACGAGCGCCCCTGGGCGTACGGCTCGACCAACGGCAGCGCCTGGAACGCCGCGTTCGTCTTCAACGGCCTCGACCGCATCGAGGGCAAGGCCGTCGAAGGGCCCCAGGGCGCCTATCAGCCCGGCCGCCACTACCCCGAGGCCACCCAGGCCGAGCGCGACGCGATCCCGATCCTGCCCCCCTCCCCCACGCGCCTGCTCGGGCGCGTCGGACCGCTCTCCGGCGAGCGCCTTGGGCTGGAGGTGCTCGCCGGGCTGCTGCTCGGGGGCACGATGCTCGCAGCGCTGCTGTGGGAACGGCGCACGCGGCGGCGCGGTCCGCCCGTGGATGCTCGCGCCAAGGGGGTGCCCGAACGCGAGCGCGAGGGGGGGTCTGCCGGCGAGGAACCCAAGCGCGATGGGGTCCCCTCCGTGCAGGTCCAGAGCTCCGAGCACGAGGGAGAGTCCTCTGCGCAGCGCCTGCGCCTCGCGCTCGCCGCCGGCCTGATGCTCTGGCTGCTCACCGGGATCGCGCTGTTCAGCGACATGGGCCGCCTGCACCCCCGCTACACCGAGGGCTTCACCCCCGCGGTCGCCGCGATGCTCGGGATCGGTCTTGCCTGGGCCACCGAGCGCCGCAGCCTCGCGCGGCTGCTCGCGCTTACCGTCACCCTGCTCGCGGTCGCGATCTACGCCGAGCCGCTGCTGTTCGGGACCACCGCCGTATGGTGGATCACCGCCGCCGGCGCCGCCGGGGCGCTGGCCCTGACGTGGATCGGGCCGCTGCGGATACGCGACCGGGACGGTCCCCCCACGACGGGAGCAGCGCCCCCACCACCCGGCGCAGTGCCCGCGACTGGTGCAGAGCTCCCACCCGGACCGCGCTCGCGCGGGTGGCTGTCGCTCGCGGTGCTCGCGCTCGCGCTCGTCTGCCTGCTCGCGATCCCGCTGTCGGCCTCCCTGCGCGGCGTCCGCTTGAACGTGTCCGACACCACCCCCCTCGGCGTCCTGCACCCCGGGGAGCTGCAGCCGCTCAGTGCCTACCTGCGCGGCCACCAGCGCTCCGCCTACTACGAGGCGGCGTTCGACTCGGGGACGAAGATGGGCGAACTCGTGGTCCGCGACGCCCGCCCGATCCTTGTGCTCACCACCCTGAACGGCCAACTCTTCACGCCCGTCGCGCGCCTGCGCGCGCTCGCTGCTGCCGGGAAGGTCCGCTACGCCTTTCTCGACAGCCTCTGTGGCCCCCACTCTCCCGCCACCGACGCCGACTGCTCCGCGCCCGCCCGCTGGGTACAGGCGCATGGCACAGATGTATCCACACAGGCCGGGATGCCCCGTACCGGAATGCTATGGCGGCTTCCGTGACGTGTAGCGTTGTGCGCACGCCCGGACCGACACTCCAACCACAGCCGCGGGGCAGGAAGCCCCGCGCCCGTGCGCCGGTTGCGTGACAGGCCCGCGCGGACGATCCCAAATGAACACCACGATCGAGACCCCCCCACCTTTGCGGATCCTCGTCGTCGACGACGAGGAGACCCTGCGCGAGACGCTGACGAGCTCCTTCACCCGCGAGGGCCATACGGTCGCGGCCGTCACCTCCGGCGTCGAGGCGATCGAGCGGGCCTCCACAGAGCAGTTCGACGTGATCCTGCTCGACGTTGCGCTCGGCCCCGGGCCCAACGGGTACGAGGTCTGCCGCAGCCTGCGCGAGCGGCGCAACGTGGTGCCGATCATCATGCTCACCGCCCTCGACACCGAGGCCGACGCCGTGCAGGGTCTCGAGGCGGGCGCCGACGACTACGTCACCAAGCCCTTCGGCCTCGCCGAGCTGCGCAGCCGCGTGCGCGCCGTGCTGCGCCGCTCCGGCCCCCGCGCGATCGGCCACGAGTTGCTCAGCATCGGGCCCGTCACGCTCGACCGCGGGCGGCGCGAGGTGAGCGCCCACGGCGAGCCCGTGCGCCTCACCTTCTCCGAGTTCGAGCTCCTCGCCCAGCTGATGTCCGCGCCCGGGCGGCTGTTCAACCGCCAGGAGCTCCTGCGCGCGATCTGGGGCGACTCCGCCTACCGCGACCCCCGCGCGATCGACGTCCACATCCGCCACCTCCGTGAGAAGCTCGAGCAGCGCCCCGAGGAGCCCACCCTGATCCTCACCGTGCGCGGCGCCGGCTACCGCTTCCAGGAGTGATCGTGAGCCCGCGGGCGAGCACGGGCAGCGACAAGAGCGGGGGCGCTGCGACACCGGGAGGGCGCACGGGCAACGGAGAGCGTGAGGGCGCCGCGACACCGGGAGGGCGCACGGGCAACGGAGAGCGTGAGGGCGCCGCGACACCGGGAGGGGGCACAGGCAGCGGCGAGCGCGGAGGCGCCGCAACACCGGGAGGGCGCACGCACAGCAACGGTCGCCGAACCGTGATCGTCGGCCTGCGCCCCCGGCTGCTCGCCGCGCTGCTGCTCACCAGCGCCGTCACGCTCGCCGTCGCCGCCCTCGCGCTGCTCTCCCCACTGGAGCAGCGGCTGCGCGAAGACGGCGAATCGACCGTCAAAACCGCGATCGGGGCATCGCACCCCGAGCTCGCCGAGATCAACATCGACCCCGCCACCGGCAGGCCCGCGGAAGGTGAACTGCGCAGCGCCGCCGAAACCCTGCGGCGGCGCTCCGACGCCAACGTGGCGATCCTCGACAACGACCTCTACGTGCTCTACGCCACCCCCAGCACAAGCCAGAACGTGCCCGACTACTACGGCCAGGTCCGCCGCGCGCTGCGCACCCGCAAGCCCGTCCACACCGTCGTCGGCAACGACCTCGTGGTCGCCGAGCCGATCAAGATCGCCGGCCGCCGCTACGTCGTCGCGCTGACCAAGCGCCTCGACTACGTCGCCTCCGCCGTGGAAACCGTGCAAACCGCGTTCCTCGAGGCCGCCGGCGCAGGCCTGTTCGTCGCCCTGCTGCTCGGCCTCGGGCTCGCCTCCACGCTGCTGCGGCGCCTCGAGCGGCTGCGCGACGCCACCCGCGAGCTCGAGCGCCGCGGGCCGGACGCCGAACCCCTCCCCCGCGACCGCAGCCGCGACGAGGTCGGCGAGCTCACCCGCGCCTTCGCCGGGATGCAGGATCGGCTGCGCACCCAGGAGGCCGCCCGCCGCGCGTTCGTCGCGACCGCATCCCACGAGCTGCGCACCCCGCTCGCCTCGCTCGACGGGATGCTCGAGCTGCTCGCCGAGGACCTCGCCTCCTCCGAGCACCCCGACCTCGACGACGCCCGCGCGCGCGCCGCCCGCGCGCGCGAACAGTCGCGTAGGCTCTCCCGCCTGGCCTCCGACCTGCTCGACCTCAGCCGCCTCGACGCCGACGTACAGCTGCGCAGCGAGCCCCTCGAGCTCGCCGAGCTCTGCCGCGCCGTCGCCGCCGAGTTCGAGCTCGGTGCCCGCGAGCGCCACGTCACCGTGCGCACCTGCGCACCCACCCACGCCTGCTGGGCGCAGGGCGACCCCGGCGCCGTCGCGCGGATCGTGCGCATCCTGCTCGACAACGCTCTGCGCACCGCCCCCGAGCGCTCCACCGTCGAGCTCGAGCCCCGCGTCCGCGACCCCTGGGCGCAGATCGACGTCCGCGACCACGGCCCCGGCGTCCCCCCCGCCGAGCGCGAGCTGATCTTCAAGCGCTTCCAGCGCGGCTCCACCACCGGCGGGCAGGGCGGCTTCGGCCTCGGCCTCGCGATCGGCCGCGAGCTCGCCACCCGCATGGACGGCACGCTCGAGCTGCTCGACGGGGACCTCGCCCGGGCGGAACCCACCCGCGCGGGCTTTCCCCCGCAGGCATCCGCGGGGGAGGCCGGCCAGACACCCGGGGCCGCATCTGAGGCCAGCACGCATCCCGGGGCGTGGTTTAGGCTGCGGCTGCCCGCCGCCCCAGAGGAGCTCGGCGAAGCGGAGCCGCCCGCGCCATGAGCCAGCTCGACTCCAGCGCCGTGCTCGCCGACGTCGCCGCGCAGGCCCAGCGCAGCAAGCGGCTCGCGCTCGACACCGAGTTCATGGGCGAGGGCCGCTACCGCACGCTGCTCTGCCTCGTGCAGCTCGCCGTGCCCGACCACACCGCCGGGCTGCGCATCGAGCTGATCGACCCCCTCGCGGAGGATCTCGACGGCGCGCCCCTCGCGGGGGTCCTCGCCGACCCCGAGGTCGAGCTCGTCCTGCACGCCGGCCGCCAGGACATCGCGCTGCTGCGCCGTCGCTTCCAGACCCCCGTGCTGGGAGTCTTCGACACCCAGCTCGCCGCCGGCTTCGCGGGGCTCGCGGCCCAGACCTCCTACGAGACGCTGCTCGGCGAGCTGCTCGGGGTGCGCGTCTCCAAGAGCGCCAGCTTCACCCGCTGGGACACCCGCCCGCTCTCGCGCGAGCAGCTCGTCTACGCGCGCGAGGACGTCGTGCACCTGCTCGAGCTCGCCCAGGAGCTCCAGCGACGCCTCACCGCACTCGGGCGCCTGCAGTGGGCGCGCGAGGAGTGCCGCGCGCTCGAGCAGTCCAGCGACGAGCGCGACGAGGACGCGATCTTCGCCCGCCTGCCCCGCATCCGCGGCCTCACCGCGGTCTCCCAGGCCGTCGCCCGCGAGCTCGTCGCCTGGCGCGAGCACACCGCCGCCTCCAGAGACCGCACCGTGCAGAGCATCCTCGCCGATCCCGTGCTGATCGAGCTCGCCAAGCGCCGCCCCACCAGCGAGCGCGAGCTCGAGCAGATCCGCGGCCTCGCCCAGAGCAGCCTGCGCCGCCGCAGCAAGGAGCTGCTCGAGGTCGTCCGCCGCGGAGCCGAGCGCCCCCGCCCCGTCCTGCCCCAGACCGAGCGCGGCGGCCCCCCCGACCCCGCCGACGCCCCGCTCGTCGCGCTCTGCGAAGCGCTCGTCCGCGCCCGCGCCCGCGAGGCCAACCTCGCCTACGAGCTGATCGCCGCGCGCGCCGACCTCAACGCGATCGTCCTCGCTGCCCGCACGAATCAGTCCGAGCCCGACGTCCGCACGCTCCGCGGCTGGCGTCGCGAGCTCGTCGGCGGCGAGCTGCTCGAACTGCTCGACGGGCGCGTCTCGCTCTCAGTGCACCGCGGGCGGCTCAAAATCGAGCGGTAGGGCCCGACCCAGACTCCGCTTCGGCCCACCCTGCGGGCCGTCGCCACTCCCTTCACCGCCCCCGGGCTCCGACCCGCCCGCGGCGGGTCGGGGGGTTATTCAATGTGGTTGTAAACCGTGAACAGCGGCATGTACATCGAGATCACGATGAAGCCGACGATCGCGCCGATCACGATGATCATGATCGGCTCCATGATTGAAGTGAGGGCCTTCACGGAGGCGTCCACGCGGTCCTCGTAGAAGTCGGCGATCTTGTCGAGCATCGCGTCGAGCGCGCCGGTCTCCTCGCCGACGCCGACCATGTGGGTGACCATCGTCGGGAAGACCGGGATCTTGGCGAGGGGCGCGGAGATCGTGCCACCGCGCTTGACGGACGCGATCACGCTCTCCATCGCCTCCTCGACGACGATGTTGCCCCCGGTCTTGCCGGTGATCTCGAGCGCCTGCAGGAGCGGCACGCCGGCGCCCGTCAGCGCGGCGAGCGTGCGCGACCAGCGTGCGACGGCGACCTCCTGCACGATCGTGCCGATCTTCATCGGGACGCGCAGGCGGAAGCGGTCCCACTGCTTGCGCCCGCGGGTGCTGCTCTTCCACTTCAGGAACAGGAACACGATCGCCCCGAAGGTCCCGAACATGAGGTACCAGTCGTGGGTGACGATGTGCGAGAGCATCACCGAGAACTGCGTGATCTTCGGCAGTTCGCCCCCGAATTCCTTGAAGACGTTGACGAACACCGGCACCAGGAACGCGACGAGCGCGAGCATCACGCCGACCGCGAACACGATCACGAGCGTCGGGTAGATCATCGCCGATTTGATCTGGCGGCGCAGCGAGGCGTCCTTCTCGAGCTGGTCGGCGACACGCAGCAGCGAGCCTTCGAGCATCCCCCCGTCTCCCCCGCGCGGGTCATCGAGACGAACAGAGGGTTGAAGACCTTGGGGTGGCGTTCCATCGCGTCGCTCAGGGAGAGGCCCGCCTCGACGTCCTTGCGCACCGCGACGATCGTCTCCTTCAGGAGCTTGTTCTCCGTCTGTTCCTCGAGCACGTACAGCGCGCGCAGGATGCTCATCCCCGAGGAGGTCATCGTCGCGAGCTGGCGCGAGAAGACCGCGAGGTCCTGCGCGCCGACGCTCTTGAGGAAGTTGAGCTCGATCTCGCGCGAAGCGTGCTTGTCGGCGATGTCGAGCACGATCAGCCCGCGCGCCTTCAGCTGATCGGAGACCGCCTGCTTGGATTCGGCCTCGACCTCCCCCCGCGCCTTCGCGCCGGCGAGATCCATCGCCTTGAAGACGTAAGTGCTCATTTTTTGAGATCGTCCGCGTGTGTGAGCCCGGCACCGGGCGTGTGGGCGACGGACATCCTGTCCGTCGACGGAGCGTTGCGGGGCAGACCGAGCGGGCCCATCGTTATGCCGCCAGCGAGCCGGCGCCGAGCAGGCGGCGGAGCTCTTCGGGGGTGGAGGAGCGCGATTCGGCGAGCTTCTGGGAGATCTTGCCGGAGCGCACGAGCGTGGCGAGCGAGGCGTCCATCGTCTGCATCCCCTGGGCGGAGCCGGTCTGCAGGGTGGAGTAGATCTGGTGGGTCTTGCCCTCGCGGATCAGGTTGCGTACCGCGGGGGTCGGCACGAGCACCTCGCACGCGGCGACGCGGCCGGAGCCGTCGGCGAGCGGGATCAGCTGCTGGGTGACGATCCCCTGCAGCGCCACCGACAGCTGCACGCGCACCTGGCCCTGCTGGTGGGAGGGGAACACGTCGATGATGCGGTCGATCGTCTGCGCGCTGTCCTGGGTGTGCAGGGTCGCGAACACGAGGTGGCCGGTCTCCGCGGCGGTCAGCGCCGTGGAGATCGTCTCCAGGTCGCGCATCTCGCCGACGAGGATCACGTCGGGGTCCTGGCGCAGGGCGGCCTTCAGCGAGTCCGCGAAGCTGTGCGCGTCGGAGCCAAGCTCGCGCTGGTTGACCAGGCAGCGCTTGTGCGGGTGCAGGAACTCGATCGGGTCCTCGATCGTCATGATGTGCTCGTCGCGGGTCTGGTTGATCTCGTCGATCATCGCGGCCAGCGAGGTGGACTTGCCCGAGCCTGTGGGCCCGGTCACGAGCACGAAGCCCCGCGGGCGGCGCGTGAACTCATGGACCGTCGCAGGCAGCCCGAGCTCGTCGATCGAGGTCAGGCCGACGGGGATCAAGCGGAAGGCGGCGCCGATCGCGCCGCGCTGGTAGTAGGCATTCACACGGAAGCGGGCGTGGCCGGGCACCGAGTAGGCGAAGTCGAGCTGCCAGTCGGTCTCCAGGCGCTGGCGCTGGTCGCCGGTGAGGATCGAGTAGACGACCTCGCGGGTATCCGTGCCCGAGAGCACCGGATAGTCCTCCAGCGGCGTCAGGCGACCGCGCACGCGCACCGTCGGGTGCGCCCCCGCGGCCATGTGCAGGTCCGAGGCGCGACGCGAGACGACCTCCATCAGCAGATCCGCGAAATCGAAGTTCATCGCGGTGCCCATCGACCCCCGCGGGCCCCACTACGTGCGCCGCACCGGCGCACTGGACGAAAATTCGAGTCGCGGGGTCAACGTGGGCGAGAACTTGCAGAAGCGACGCCCCTAGGTGCCTAGCACGCGGGCGATCTCGGCTATCGAGGTGCGGCCCTGGCGGACCTTGTCGAGGCCGTCGTCGCGCAGACGGCGCATGCCCTGCTGCATCGCGACGTCGCGCAGATCGTCGGCTGGGCGGCGCTCGAGCGCGAGGCGGCGGATCTCGGGGGTGATGCTCATCACTTCGTAGATGCCCCCGCGGCCGCGGTAGCCCGAGCCGCCGCAGCGCCGGCAGCCGGTCGGTTCGTAGGCCTCGAGGTCGACGAGCGCCTTGTAGCCGTTCCGGCGCAGCACCTCGGCGGAGATGATCGTGCGCTGCTTGCAGTGCGCGCAGAGCATCCGCACGAGCCGCTGGGCGAGCACGCACTCGAGCGCCGAGGCCACCAGAAACGGCTCGATGCCCATCTCGATCAGCCGCGCGATCGCGGAGGGGGCGTCGTTGGTGTGCAGCGTGGAGAGCACGAGGTGGCCGGTGAGCGCCGACTCGACCGCGATCTGGGCGGTCTCGCGGTCGCGGATCTCCCCGACCATGATCACGTCGGGATCGGCGCGCACCATCGCGCGCAGGCCGGCGGCGAACGTGAGGCCGGCCTTGACGGCGACCTGCACCTGGGTGAGGCCCGCGACCTGGTACTCGACGGGGTCCTCGACGGTGATGATGTTCTTGTCCGGGGTGTTCAACGCCTGCAGCGCCGCGTACAGCGTCGTCGACTTGCCCGAGCCCGTGGGGCCGGTGACGAGCACGGCGCCATGGGATTGATGGAAACCGTGTTCGAAGCGCTCCTGCTCGTCTTCCCCCATGCCGAGCTTCTCGAGCTTCATCACGACCGACTCCTTGTCGAGGATGCGCATCACGATCGACTCGCCATGCACACTCGGCAGCGTCACCACGCGCAGGTCCACGTGGCGGCCGTCGACGGTCAGCCCCACGCGGCCGTCCTGGGGGACGCGCTTCTCGGAGATGTCGAGTTCGGCCATGATCTTCACGCGCGAGACGACCCCCGGCCCCATCCGCCGTGGAACGGTGGTGATGTCCTGCAGCACTCCGTCCACACGGAAGCGCACCCGCGTCTCCTTGCCGTCCGGGGCGAAGTGCACGTCGGAGGCGCCCTGCTCGACCGCCTGAGCGACGATCTGGTTGACGAGCTTGATGACCGGCGCGTCGTCGGAGGTCTCGCGCAGGTCGACGACCTCGGCGCCCTCCTCCTGGGCTTCGCTGTCTGTGAGCTCCCCGGAGGCGACGACGTCTTCGAGGCGATCGAGGCGCGAGATCAGCGCGGCGATGTCCTCCGGGGCGGCGACCGCGACGCGCACCTCGTAGCCGGTCATGATCGCGATGTCGTCGACCGCCAGCACGTTCGAGGGATCGGTCATCGCCACGAGCAGCGTGCGCTTGTCCACGAACGCGACCGGCACCGACTGGTAGCGCTTGGCAGCGGCCGTGGTCACGAGGTTGGCCGCGCCCATGTCGACCTGGAAGACCCCCAGATCGAGGTGGTCGAGGCCGTAGCGCTCGGCCAGCGCCCGCGCGAGACCGTCGTTGCTGAGCACCCCATCTTCGACGAGCACCCGCTCGGGTGTGGTGCCCGAGCTGCGCGAGGTCGCGATCGCGTCGTCCACGCGCTCGCGCGTGACGAGGCCCATGTCCACGATCACGTCGGTCAAGAAGCGCGAGGAGGAGCCGCGGCGCGTCGGTGAGGTGATACCCACGCGGACCTCCCCAGGCTCACCACCGGCACCGCTGCCGTTACCGTTGACGCCCACGCTGGCGTCATCCGACAGATCCACGTCCTCGCCTCCCGGTGCTACTTCGACCGCGGCGACAAGGGGATCGCCGAGCTCCTCCTCCTCGCCGGCGCCGCGGTCGGGGAACGCCACCACCACGGGAGACTCCTGGGTCTCCATCCCGAAGATCTCGTGCAGGTCGGGGTGCTCCTCGCCTTGCCGGGCGCTCACCGCGCCCACCCCCACGTGGGCGTCCACGCCGTCACCCACGCCAACGCCGGCGTCCGATCGCCGCGCTGTGGCCTAGCTCCCCACGCCGTCCGCCGGGAACTCGTCCTCGTCGGGTTGGATATCCCCGGCCGGTTCGCGGGCCGCCACGCGCATGGCATCGAGCGGAGTGGGCCGGTCCGACGATCGCCTCTGCTCGACGATCGGCCGGCCGGTCCAAAGCTCGAGACTGAGCGCGCCCTGGGCGACGAGGATCTCGAGGCCGTCGATTGTGGGCACCTCCTGTGCGCACGCCGCGGCGAGCAGTTGGGTATCGCCCTCTGTATAGACAAGATCGACCACATACGAGTACCTACCGACGAGATCGAACGAAAGTCCAAGCTGGTTGAGGTCGTCGTCCCCCCCACCGGACGGTCGTACTAGGCCCACTGATGTGCAGTTGATCAGGATGTCGGCCCTTTCGGGCAATGTGGTGACGCGCGCGCCCAGGGCGTCCGCGAGCTCCACTGCGCGCGCCCGCGTGCGGTTGTAGATCGACACCTCGCGCGCGCCCGCCTCGCGCAGCGCCCACACCACCGCGCGCGCGCTGCCGCCCGCGCCGAGCACCGTCGCGCTCAGACCCCGTGGCGAGCACCCGGCGCGCTCCAGCGCGGCGATCAGTCCGGGGGCGTCGGTGTTCTCCGCGGCGATCACTCCATCGGAGTCGAAGCTGAGCGTGTTCGCCGCACCGATCGCCCGGGCCGCTGCGCTCGCGGTGTCGGCGAGGGCGAGCGCGGCCTGCTTGTGGGGGATCGTCACGTTCGCCCCCACGAAGCCCGCGCCCGGTAGCGCCCGCACGATCTCCGCGAACAGCGCCGGCGGCGCAGGCAACCGCTGGTAGCGCCACTGCGCGAGGCCGAGCTCGAAGAGCGCGGCGTTGTGCATCGCCGGCGAGCGGCTGTGCGCCACCGGCCAGCCGAGCACGCCGAGGCGCGGCATTCAGCGCCCCGAGCGGGCGCGCCTCGGCGCCCCGGGCGAGGTCACCTGCGGGTATCCCACGCAGGCATGGGTTCCTGCCGGAACTGGGGATGTGGCGACGAGGCGCGTTATGGGGACCTCCGGCAGGTGGGCACGCGCCCACCGTTGCGGCTGAGCGCCTGCTGGTAGGCGGCGCTGTTGCGTTCGAACTGGGCGTAGCTGGTGGAGAACACGAGCTCCCCGCAGCCGTCGGCGCCGTTTACGTAGTACAGGTAGGGGACGTGCGCGGGGTGTGCGGCGGCTTCGATCGAGGCCACCCCGGGGTTGCTGATCGGGGTCGGCGGCAGACCGGTGTGGGTGCGAGTATTGAACGGCGAGTCGCTGTGCAGCTGCGCTTCGGTCAACGGCTGGGTGTAGTCGTGCAGGGCGTAGCGGATCGTGGCGTCGATCCCCAGCGCCATCCCGAGGCGCAGGCGGTTGTAGATCACGGCCGCCACGCGCGGACGGTCGCGCTCCAGCAGCGCCTCGCGTTCCACCATCGAGGCCACGATCAACAGCTGATAGGGGGTTATGTGAAGTACGTGCGCGCTGTGTATCTCGGCGGCCCCGAAGTTTTCTTCGAACGCGTACAGCTGCTCGGACACCAGCTTGGCGACGGAGGACCCGGCGTACAGGTCATAGGTCGCGGGAAACAGGAAGCCTTCGAGGTTCGGCGTCCCCCGCGGCGCCCCATAGCGGGCGGGGTCGAGGGGCGGCGAGTGACGATCGATCGAAGCTCGGCCAGTCGCCGCGAGATAGCTGCCCGTCAGCCCCTTCGCTTTGGCGATCCGCGCGATCTGCGCGCGCGTCTCCCCCTCGGGGATCGTGATCTTCACCACGGGCGCCGCCACGGGCGGCGGCGGGGGGGCTTGGAGCTCGGCAGCGCCCTGGCCAGCAAGAATGCCCCCACGGTCACGAGCGCAACCGCCCCGAGCGCCCACGCCGTCCCGCGCCCGATCCGCCGATTCGCCTTGATACGGCGCTGTGCGCGCTCTGCGCGGGCGCGTTCACGCTCCTCGGCTGTGCGGGGCTCGGTGGACAAGGCGTCCCCAGCCTAGAGGGTGGAGGCAGCCGGGTTGTTACCCTCGCGCCGCTGGGCGGCGAGCCAGTCCTCGAGCATCAGCGCAGCGGCGCGGGAGTCCTCGGGCGCCGCTGCCGGGGCGCCCTGGGCCAAGCGCTGTGCCATCCGCGTGGTGAACCGCTCGTCGTGCAGCTCGACCGGCACGCTCTCCCCGAGCCGCCGCTCGAGGCGGTGTGCGAATCGTCGGGTCTCGCGTGTCTGCTCGGTGTCCTCGCCGCCGAGTGCGAGCGGCAGACCGACGACGACGTGCTGGACCTCGCGCTGCTGCACGAGCGCTGCGAGCGCATCCATCCCCCGCCGCGTCGCGGGCAGCGCGACCACGTCGGTGGGGGTGACCAGCGTGCCGCTCGGATCGCTGAGCGCACAGCCGCAGCGCGCGCTGCCGTAGTCCAGGCCGAGCACGCGCATCAGCGGCGCGGTTCGTGGGAATCGTCCGCGCGAAGCGCGCGCGTGCCCCCGGACCCACCTTCGGCCAGGACGGCCTCGATCGCCGCCCGCCCGGCGTCGAGCGCCTCGCCGAGCTTCTCCACGTCGCGTCCGCCGGCCTGGGCGAGCGTGTCGCGTCCGCCGCCACCGCCGCCGACGACCGCCGCAGCGGCCTTGACGATCGCGCCGGCCTTGACCCCGCGCGCGACCAGCGAGGGGGCGACCCCCACGATCAGGTGCACGCGCCCGTCGAGCGCGCCACCAAGCACGATCGCGGCGTCGGGGAGCTTGCCCTTGAGGCGATCGACGAGCTCGGGGAGCGCCTTGGGATCGGGAGCCTCGAGCGTGGCGCTCAGCACATGGGCGCCGTCGAGCTCCGTGGCCTGTGCCGCGAGCGCGTCGAGATCGACCCCGCCGCCTCCGGGGGCCCCGGCGGCGGCGCCCTGCCCATCGGCAAGGCCACCCGCTCCCCCGCTGTGTTGGCCGATCTTCGATCGGTCCTTGAGCTCCTTCTCCAAGCGCCTGCGCTCGAGCTCCCGTTCGCGGACGGCCTCGGGCGCCCCCTCGGGCCGGGTGCGCAGCGTGGCCGCGATCTCGGCGAGCCAGCGATCGTGGGAGCGCAACAGCTGCACGGCGGCGGGCCCGGTGAGCGCCTCGATGCGGCGCACGTTGGCGGCGCTCGAGGTCTCGCTCTGGATGTGGAAGAGGCCGATCTCCGCGGTGGAGCGCACGTGGGTGCCACCGCACAGCTCGCGCGAGTACTCCCCCGCGCCGATCTGGACCATGCGCACGACGTCGCCGTACTTCTCGCCGAAGAGCGCCATCGCGCCCAGCTTGCGGGCCTCATCCAAGGTGGTGGTGATCGGACGTACGGGGTCGTTGGCGAGGATCCACCCGTTCACGCGGTCCTCGACGTCGCGCAGCTCCTCGGCGCTCAGCGCCTGGCTGTGGCTGAAGTCGAAGCGCAGCTTGTCGGGACCGACGTAGGAGCCGGCCTGGCGCACGTGCGTCCCCAGACGCTCGCGCAGGGCGGCGTGCAGGAGGTGGGTCGCAGTGTGGTTGCACTCGGTGGCGTGGCGCGCGGCGTGGTCGACGCGGGCGAGTACGGGCTCCGCGGGATCGAGCGCGCCCCGCTCCAGCACCACGGCGAGCGCCTGGTCGTCGCCGAGGCGAAAGACGCCCTCCACCCGCGCGCGGCAGTCACCGCGCTCGCACTCGATCACCCCCACGTCGGAGATCTGGCCCCCGCCGGCGGGGTAGAAGGGGGACTCGGCGAGCTTCACCAGGTAGCGACTGTTCTCCTGGGCCAGCGCCGCAACAGTGGTGCGCTGCGACTCGGTCTCATACCCGGTGAAGCGCGTCTGAAAGCCGGCCGCGGCAGCCAGCTCGCGCGCGCGCTCGCGCGGATCCTCGCCCGCTCCCGCGCCAGCGCCCGCGGCGGCGGCCCGCGCACGGGTGCGCTGGCCCTCCATCAGCCGCTCGAAGCCCTCGGTGTCGACCCCGAGACCACGCTCGGCGACCAGCTCCCTGGTCAGGTCGAAGGGGAAGCCGTAGGTGTCGTGCAGCGTGAAGGCGTCCTGCGCCGCGATCCCCTCGGCGTCCTCGCTGAGCGCGCGCTCGATCAGCTGCTCGAGCAGCCCGGTCCCCTGCTCGAGCGTACGCCCGAAGCTCTCCTCCTCGGCGGCGAGCCACTTCTCGATCGCCTCGCGCTGCTCCACCAGTTCGGGGTAGGCAGACCCCATCAGCTCGCGCACCACCGCGGCGTAGCGCACGAGAAAGCCGCCCTCCATCCCCAGGCTGCGGCCCTGCTGAATCGCGCGGCGCATCACGCGGCGCAGCACGT
This sequence comes from uncultured Solirubrobacterales bacterium, assembly GCA_963747875.1. Lineage (GTDB taxonomy): Bacteria > Actinomycetota > Thermoleophilia > Solirubrobacterales > Solirubrobacteraceae > Palsa-744. Next base: position 346,963 of record CAVVGU010000001.1, on the reverse strand, counting down.
AGCCGCGTTCCTCATTGGAGGGGACGACGCCGTCGGCGACCATGAACGACATCCCGCGCGTGTGGTCGGCGAGGATGCGCAGCGCGCGATCGGTGGGCGGCTCCTCGCCGTAACGGCGCCCGCAAAGCTCCTGGCCGAGGTCGATCAGGGGCTGGAACTGGTCGGTCTCGAACACGGACTCCTTGCCCTGGAGAATCGCGGCCATGCGGTTGAGCCCGAGGCCGGTGTCGATGTTGCGCGTGGGGAGCGCGCTCAGATGGTCGTGCGGCTCCTGGTTGTACTGCATGAACACGAGGTTCCAGAACTCCAGGAAGCGCTCGTTCTCGCCCCCGGGCAGATCGTCGGGCGCGCCGAAATCGAGGCCGCGATCGAGATAGAGCTCCGAGCACGGCCCACTCGGGCCGACCGCCCCGGCTTCCCAGAAGTTCTCCGAGCGCGGACAGCCCACGATCCGCTCGCGCGGGACCCCGACCGCCTCCCACAGCTCGATCGCCTCCTCGTCGGGGCCCAGCCCGAGCGCGTCGTCGCCCTCGAAGACCGTCACCCAGACGTCCTCTGCGCGGAAGCCAAATACCTCACGCGAGAGCTCCCACGCGAGCTCGATCGCGCCCTGCTTGAAGTACTCGCCGATCGAGAAGTTGCCGAGCATCTCGAAGAACGTGAGGTGGCGCAGGGTGGAGCCCACCTTCTCGATGTCGGGCGTGCGGAAGCACTTCTGGCAGCTCGTCAGCCGCGGCGCCGGCGGAGCTTCGCGCCCGAGGAAGTAGGGCTTCAGTGGCTGCATCCCCGCGGTCGTGAGCAGCACCGAGCGGTCCTCAGGGGGTGGCAAGAGCGAAGCCGAGGCCAGGCGCCGGTGCCCGCGCTCCTCGAAGAAGGCCAGAAACCGCTCGCGGATCTCATCTGAGGTCATGGTCGGATGATCTTAGAGTTCCCCGAGGCCTCCGTTCGCGAGGCCGAGACTGCAGAGCGCCGCCGCCAAGCGCGAGGCCGGGACCGCAGAGCGCCGCCGCGAAGCGCGAGGCCGAGACTGCAGAGCGCCGCCGAGAGCGCGAGCGCGGCCGCGAGCTATGCCGCGATGGTGCCGTAGCCGAGGATTATGTCCCCCTCGTAGAGGCAGGCGATCTGTCCGGGGGCGGTGCGCTCGATCGGCTGCTCGAGCTGGACCTCGACCGCGAGATGCTTCCCCGGCCCGGAGTCGTGGGCGAGGTGACAGGGATGGCGCTGCCCGCGGGAGCGAACCTTGACCCCGTTGACCCGCGCGCCGGGGCGGCGCAATGTCACATCGCGGACCGCGACGGTGCTGGTGAGCAGAGCCTCCCGGGGGCCAACGGTGACCGTGTTGGCGTGGGCGTCTGTCCCCAGCACGTACAGCGGGGCGGGTCCGCTGAGACCGAGGCCGTGACGCTGCCCAACGGTGAACGCGTGGGCGCCCCGGTGGGTACCGAGCGAGCGCCCGGCGCGGTCGAGGATGCTGCCCTGCCGATCGGAGTCTGCGACATCCCCGTGACGGGCGAGGAAGCGCTCCAGGCCCGTGCCCGCCAGAAAACAGAGATCCTGGGAGTCCGGCTTGCGCGCCACCGCGAGGCCCTCCCGTTCGGCGATTTCGCGGACCTCGACCTTCGCCATGCCCCCCAGGGGAAAGCGCAAGCGCGCGAGCGAGCCCGGGTCGAGGCCGGCGAGCACGTAACTCTGGTCCTTGATCGGGTCACGCGCCATGCGCAGCAGCGGCAGCGAGGTGTCCCCGTCAAAGTGCACCCGTGCGTAGTGCCCCGTGACGAGCCGCTCGCTGCCGAGGCGCCGGGCGAGATCGAGCATCGCGTCGAGGCGCACGTTGCCGTTGCAGCGCACGCACGGGTTGGGGGTGTGCCCGTCGGCGTAGCCCGCGAGCCAGCCCTCCACGACGCCCGCGCGGAACTCCTCGCGCAGGTCGATCGAGAGATGGGGCATGCCCAACCCATGGGCGAGTGCGCGCGCGCCGCGCACCGCCTGCGCGGAGCAGCAACTGCGCTCGCCGTCATTCTCGGGGTCGGCCCACAGCTCCAATGTGACACCCACCACCTCCTCCCCCGCGCGCGCCGTGAGCAGTGCGGCGACCGCGGAGTCCACGCCGCCGCTCATCGCGACCAGCGTGCGCTCCGCGCACTGCGCGAGCGCGGAGCGGGCGCGCGCGGCCCCGCCGAGCGCGCGGTGCAGGGCGTCCGCTGCGAGCTCCGCGGCGTGGCGCTTGGCGGGGGAGAGCCCCCCGAGCTCCGCGGCGATCTCATCGACCCCCACGCGCGCGGCGTCCAGCAGGGGGGCGCCCCGGACTAGCGCGACCGCGGCGCTGCCGGCGGCGATCGCCGCGCCGCAGCCGGAGGCGTCGAAGCCCGCGTCGCAGATCAACCCCTCCGGGCTATCGGGGTCGAGGGCGAGCGAGATGCGTACGAGGTCCCCACACGCAGCCCCCCCCGCGGCGCCGGTAAAGGCGTCCTGGGGCGTGTGCCCGCGCCCGCGGGGACGCTCCAGATGGGTGGCGAGCTGCTCGACGGCCATCCGTCGAGTGTAGGGGCCGGCACCCGGTCCGATCCAAGCGCCTCGCGCCTGCGCGCGGGGAGTCCGAGGGCATCCACCCGCGCTCCGCGTTGGGGAGCGGTGTGTCCCCACATCGCGCGGTGGGCGCTCGGGCCCCCCGTAGGCGCTTGGCCCCCTGTGGGCGCTCGGCCCCGCGAGAGCCTGGCCTACCCGCGCGCTTCGGCGATCGCCTGTTCGATCGCGAAGGCGTCGTTGTAACCGGTGAGCGTGCTCACCTGGCGGCTGTGGTTGACGATCAGCAGAGTGGGGGTCTGATAGACCTGGATGTCCTGAGTCACCGAGCCGAACGAGCCCACCTGGGCGGCGGAGGCGGTGTGCAGCGCGACGCGGCGCTTGAAGTGATGCTCCACCTCGAGCACCTGCCGGTGCACTGCGACGTCGTCCGAGGAGTGGGGGTTCCAGAAGAGCAGCAGGACCGTCTTGCCTTGTGCCAGCTCCGCCGCGACGGTCGCCTGCATCGCGGGAGCTTCGCTAGAGGACCCGGTGGAGCGAGAAACTGTCGTGTGGGTCACCGTCTTAGAGGACACTGTCGTATGCGACGTGGCGACGCGCGAGCCCGCGGCGGCGGATCCCGCGGCGTGGGTCACCGTCTTGTGAGTCAGCGTTGTACGGGACACGGTGGTGTGCGAGCTCTTGGACACGGTGGTGTGCGGGCTCGTGGACACGGTGGTGTGCGGGCTCGTGCCGGCGGACCCCGTAGCGTGGGTCACCGTTGTATGCGATGCCTTGGTCTGGGTCGCGGGCGAAACGGTTCTGTGCGAGACCGTCCCATGCGACACCGTCCCGTGGGACACGGTGGCGTGTGCGCCATCGGTGCGAGCAACCGTGGTGCGGCTCACCGTGGTGTGGGAGCTCGCGACGTGCGCTTTCGACGCCGCCACATGCGACTTCACCGCCATATGCGACTTCACCGCGACGTGCGTCTTCGCGACGTGCACACTCGCGGCAGACGGGGACGATTCGCTGCCGGTGGAGGACCCGCTACCGGGGCGGTGCAGCGCGGCGAACCACACCAGCACGAGCGCGCCAAGGGCGAGCAGCGCGATCTGAAAGGGACGCGAAAGCTGTGCCATCTCCCCCAACTTCGGCATCCGGGCGATCCGAGTTGAGCCCCGCATGGGGCCTTGGACGGCTCACAGGTCCCGCAGCCCCCGCAGGACCGTGTGCACCACTGTCTCCGTGGGGATCTCCTGCTGGGTGCGCGCCTGCATATCTTTGAGTGCCGTCTCCCCCGCGCTCCCCCCGCACTCCCCCCCGCGCCCACGATCGCCACATAGCGGGCGCCGAGGCGCGCCGCGTGCGCGAGCTGGTTCTTCAGCGAGCGGCCCCCCAGCTCCATCTGCGCCGTGAGGCCCGCCCCGCGCGCGTCGTGCAGGATCTTGAAGGCAGTTCTGCTCTGGACGTTGCTCTCAAACGCCACGTACAGATCGATCGCCGCGGTCCCCGACGCGGGCGCGCGGCCGGCGAGGAGGATCCGCTCGATCCCCGCGGCCCAGCCCATCCCCGCCGTGGGGGGGCCGCCGAGCTCGGCGACGAGACCGTCGTAGCGCCCGCCCCCGCCCACCCCGCTCTGGGCCCCAAGGGCGTCGGAGGTAAACTCGAACACTGTGCGGGTGTAGTAGTCGAGGCCCCGCACCAGCGTGGGGTCGAGCTCGTAGGACACCCCAGCCTCCGCGAGCAGCGCGCGGACCTCCGCGAAGTGCTCCGCGTCCTCGGCGCCGAGGTGATCGAGCAGGCGGGGTGCCCGTTGCATCACCGCGCGCGTGCCCGCGTGTTCGGAGTCGAACGCGCGCAGGGGGTTCAGCTCGATGCGCTCGCGTACCTCCTCCGAGAGCTCGCCCGCGTGCGCGCGCAGGTGCTCCTGCAGGTGCGCCCTGTACTGCGCGCGGGCCTCCCTGCCCCCGAGGCTCGCCAGGCGCAGCCGCAGCTCTCCCACCCCCAGCTCCTCCAGGAGCCGCGCCAGCAGCACGATCGACTCCGCATCCACCGCCGGCTCCTCGGAGCCCAGCGCCTCCGCCCCCACCTGCCAGAACTGGCGCTGGCGGCCCGCCTGGGCGCGCTCGTAGCGGAAGAAGCTCGAGAGGTACCACAGCTTCACGGGCTGGCGCAGCTTGTGCATCCCGTGCTCCACATACGCCCTGCACACCGGCGCGGTCCCCTCGGGGCGCAGCGTCAAGGAGCGCCCCGAGCCGTCTGCGAAGGTGTACATCTCCTTCTGCACGATGTCCGTCGAGGCCCCCACCCCGCGCGCGAAGAGCTCCGTGGCCTCGAACGTGGGGGTCTCGATCCGCTCGTACCCCGCGCCCTCCAGCACCCTCCGCGCAGCCTCTTCGACCCGTGCCCGCGCGGGCGCCTGCTCGGGTAGTAGGTCGTGGGTGCCCCGCGGGGCCTTGATCTGGGGGGCGCTCAACGGGCGGCCGGGGTGTGCGACACATCCACGAGCACGGGCTCGCCCGCGCGGCTCTGGGGGCCGCTCACCGGGCCGCTCACCGGCGTCGCGCCGTCGTTCCGCGCTGCGCGCAGCTCGGCGAGGAACGGGTTGCTCTGGAGCTCCCGCCCCAGGTTGGTCACGCCCATGTGGCCGGGGTACACCGTGGTGTCTTCGGGGAAGCGCTCCATGAGCGTCCCGATCGAGCGCTCCAGGACGCTCCAGCTGCCCCCCGGAAGGTCCACGCGGCCGACGGAGCCCTGGAAGAGCACGTCCCCGGAGAGCAGCGCCGGGGCCTCCCCGGCGAGGGCGATCGCGTAGGTCACGTGCCCCGGGCTGTGGCCGGGGGTGAACAGCACCTCGATATCGAGGCCCCCCAGCGTGAGCCGCTCCCCACCTACCACCGTGTGCTCGGGCTCCCAGCTCTCGAATGGGCCGAACCCCTTGGGGGTCCACGCAGCGATGTCGCTCAGCAGGGGGCGCTCCAGCTCGGGGCAGTACACCGGCGCGCCCGTCGCCCGGGCCACCGGCGCGACCGCCCCGATGTGGTCGAAGTGGCAGTGGGTGATCAGGATCGCCTCGATCTCCACCCCCAGCGCGCCCGCCGCCGCGAGCAGCCGCTCGGGCTCGTCCCCCGGGTCGACCATCACCGCCCGCCCGCTCTCCCTGCCGGCCATCGCGATGTACGCGTTCTCCTGTACCGCGCCCACCGTGAACATCCGCACATCCACCCCGCTCATGACCGCCTCACCAGGCGCGAGGGAGTCTGTATTGCGTCTTTTTGGGGCGCCTCCGCGCAGGGCGTAGGGGCAAGTCGGTGGTCGGCGTGGGGCCTCCTGCCCCACGGCCTCGCGGCGGAGCTCAACGGGGCGCTCACCGCGCGCCCGCCTCGGCTTTCTGGCGCAGGCGGCGCTTGTAGAGCCACATGTCGGTGTAGTAGCTGATCGGGACGTACATCGCGAGCACCAGCGGGAACAACAGCACCGCCTCGGTCGAGTTCTTGATTAAGAGGATCCCGATCAGCAGCATCAGCACCGCCGCCGCCATCGCCCGGACGAACGCTCCCCGCCATGTGGGGGGTCGTTCGTACTTCTGCAGGCGCTGCTCGCGGGCGTTCTCCTTCTTCCGCGCGGACCCACTGCGCTCCGCTGCCGTCGGGCGCCGGCCGGTGCGCCCGCGCGACTCCACCATCCCCGCAGCGTTGCCCCGGTGCTTGGTCTTGCGCTTTGTCTGGGCCATCGCCTACAAGCGTAGTGCGTTCTCCCCCCGGGCGTTCTCAGACTGAATCCACCGATCCCGGGGTCGCACCGCAGGTCGTGCGCGCGGCCACTCCCACAACCACCGCGAGGCTCGCGACGTGCGGCCTCAGCAGCGGAGCGCCCGCTCGATCAGCTGGCGCGCGGGGTCGAAGTCGGGCATCGGGACGTCCTCGGGGAACCCCTCCAGGGCCGCCGCGGGGGCGAGCCCCACAAGCTCCGCGCACGTCACCTCCGCGTACCTGCGCACCGCGTCCACCACCTCCCGCAGCGGCATCTCCGCGGGACGCTCCACGTTCATCGAGACCTGGCCCGTCACCCGCCGGCCCCGGCGCAGGCCGATCCCGATCGCGCGCACCCCCTCCAGGCCCTCCACCCCGCCCTCGCGGATCAGGCTCGCGATCGCGCGCGCGTCCTCCACCGTGGCCGGGGGGGCGAGCTCGAGGTTGAACGCCACCAATGGGCCCCGGGCCGCCACCAGTGTCGCGCACGCCGTGGGATGCGGCTCGCGCGGGCCGAAGTCCGGGCGCACCTCCCCCCGCAACATCCGCCGCGCGAGGCCCAGCGCGCCCCCCCTGCGCAGCGCCGCGCGCGATCGTCCTCCCCCCAGCTCCCCGTAGAGGAACACCGGCACCCCCAGCTCCTCCCCGATCCGGTCCGCCACCACCAGCGCCTCCGCGCACGCCGCGCCGCGCAGCCCCGGATCCAGATACACGATCGGGACCACATCCACCGCCCCCACATGGGGGTGCTGGCCGATCCTCGATCCCTCCGCGGCCTCCTCCCCGATGTCGATCAGCCGCACCGCCTCCCCCGCGCCCGCCAGGAGCGCGTCCGCCAACGATCCCGCGTCCCCAGCCAGCGTGAACACGGAGCGGTGATGGTCGACGTCCGCGTGCACGTCCAGCAGCCGCACCGCGCCCGCCCCGCCACCTGCCTCGAAGACCGCGCCGCCTGCCCCGCCTGCCTCGCCGCTCGCCCCGCCTGCCTCGCCGCCCGCCACCTCGCCCGCCTCACCGCCCGCCACCTCACCGCCCGCCACCTCACCGCCCGCCACCTCCCCGCCCGCTGCCTGGTTTACCTCCCCGCCCGCTGCCCCGCTGCTCGCCTCGCCGCCTGCCGCGAAGGCCGCCCCGATCGCAGCGATCGTGTCGGCGTCCCGCCCCTCCGAGACATTTGGGACCGCGAGCAGCGGTAGCGTCGATGCGTTCACAGCCGGGCCGCCACGAGCCCCGAGGCGAGCAACACCATCGCCAATGCGCACGCTCCCAGGGCACCCTCCATCGGTGCCGCCAGGCGAGCCGCGTCGAGCGGGACGGTGGAGCCATCCGCGAGGTGCTGCTCACCACTGAGCGACACCGTGCGCCGGCGCAGCTCGCGCACCGGGGTGCTGAGACGCCGCTGGGCGAGGGTCAGCGTGAAGCACGCGAGTGCCGCCAGCACCACGGGGGCGCGCAACTGCTGGGAGTTGACCCAATACCCGGTGAGCACCGGAAAGGCCCCCCACGAGGCGGCGAGCCAGAACGCCGTGTGAAAGCGCCCCCCGAACCACTCGAGGTTGTACGCGAGCACGATGAAGGCGCCCACGAGCACGAAGGGGATCAACGTGAGCGAGACATTCACCGCCCCCACGATCCCGATCGCCACCGCGCCCGCCAGCGAGAGCCCCGCCAGCGCCACGAGCGTGCGGGTCGACAGCTGCGTGCCGAGCGGCCTGCCGTGCAGCTCATCGAGCACGTGCGCGCAGACGCCCACCCCCAACAGGAACGCGAACAGCGTCGCCGCCAGCCGGCTCCCGTACAGGTGCGGCGCAACCGCGGCCCCGATCGCCACATTGGCGAGGTTCCACGCCGTGTAGGGAGGGTGCAGTAGCGTGATCAGGTCACGCCAGCCCCCCGGTCGCAGGGCATAGAACGCCGGGCGCTCCAGCGAGCCCGCCGGCGATCCCGAGCTACTCATCGATTCCCGCCCCGCCGCGCGTCGGAGGCGCTCTGCTCGCCCCGTCCCAAACCAGAGGCGCTCCGATCGCCCTGCTCCAGAGCGGAAGCGCTCAGCACGCCGTGCCCCAAACCGGAGGCGCTCCGCTCCTCCTGCCCCAAACCGGAGGCGCTCCGCTCACCCTGCCCCAAACCGGAGGCGCTCCGCTCACCCTGCCCCAAACCGGAGGCGCTCCGCTCACCCTGCCCCAAACCGGAGGCGCTCCGCTCACCCTGCCCCAAACCGGAGGCGCTCCGCTCACCCTGCCCCAAACCGGAGGCGCTCCGCTCGCCCTGCCCCAAACCGGAGGCGCTCCGCTCGCCCTGCCCCAAACCGGAGGCGCTCCGCTCACCCTGCCCCAAACCGGAGGCGCTCCGCTCACCCTGCCCCGCATCGGAGGCGCTCCGCTCGCCCCACATCACCACTCCACCCCCGAGGCTCATGCGGCGAACGTTGACCGACTCGATCCCCGCCGCCCACCACATCGCCACGATCTCCTCCAGCGGATGGCGGGCGTAGAAGTCGGGGATACTGTGCGCGAGGAAGCGCCCCGTGGAGACCCACTCGCGCGAGGCCACCCGGCCGAGCGTGGGCAGTCCCACGTGGGTGTACAGCCCCCACGCCGCGCGCCAGAGGGGGTTGGGTGGAACCCCGAACTCGAGCATCGCGATCCGTCCCCCCGGGCGCACCACCCGGGCGAGCTCGGCCAGCGTGGCCCCGGGGTCCTCCACGTAGCGCAGCAGGTAGGTGAACGTGAGGTGGTCGAAGGACCCCGCCTCGAACGGGAGCCGCTCCGCCTCGCCCTCCAGCAGCGACACCCGCGCCGCCAGATCCCCCGCCCGCGCCAGACGCGCCCGCGCGGCGCCCAGCATCTCCGGGCTCTGGTCCAATCCCACCACCGTGCACCCATAGCGGCGCACCAGTGCCGCCGCCACGAGGCCCGTCCCGGTGGCCACGTCGAGCACGCGCTCCCCCGCGTGGGCGTCGACCGCGGCCACCATCGCCCGCCGCCAGCGCGGGTCCTGCCCGAAGCTCAGCACCGCCGCCACACGGTCGTAGTGGCGCGGCAACGGCGCGAACAACTCCCGCGCATGGGGTTTGCGGCCGGCCTCCAGACGTGCGGTCCACTCGCTCATCGCAGAACCATTGTTGCTCGCCCGCGCCCGCGGAGCGGCCCGCCCCCCGTCTACCCCACAACTCGGCGCAGTTCGAGCACGAGCATCGGCGGCAGTCGGTGTATCGCGGATGGCCACTCCCCGCGTTCCTCGAGCGATAGCCTAAAGGCCCACGCCGGGGGCTCGGAGCCGGCGCCAGGCGAGAGAGGATGCAAGCCCGAATCGACATAATCACGCTCGCTGTCACGGATCTGGAGCGTGCGCACGCCTTCTACCGAGACGGCCTCGGATTGCAGTCGCGCGGGGTGATCGGTACGGAGTTCGCCGGTGACGAGGTCAACCCGGCCGGGGCTGTCGCGCTGTTCGAGCTCAGGAACGGGCTGATGCTGTCGCTCTACCCCCGCACGGAGCTGGCGAAGGACGCCAACATTCCCCTCGGCCCACCGCGGACAGGCGAGTTCAGCATCGGACACGCGGTCGCAAGCAAGGCCGAGGTCGACGCCATACTCACCCAAGCCCAAGCCGCCGGAGCCACACTCACCGACCGGCCGCACGACCGTCCATGGGGGATCTACTCCGGCTACTTTCGCGATCCAGACGGACACCTATGGGAGATCCTCTGGAACCCACGACTCGCTATCCCGCAGGAGTAGCCGATCCGCAGGAGTAGCGGACGTATCCAAACGTGCGAGCCTAGAGGGATAGGCCCTAGTCAAACGAACCTGTTCTTATTTCGCCTGCCCTTTTGTATGAAGCCACAATTACGCCGCTTGGCGAAGTTTTGGATTCCATCAACTCAAAAGCAGCTGGAATCGCTCCTTCTGCGAACAGACGTTTTCCCTTACCAAGTGTGACAGGAAATATCTTTAGCCACAGCTCATCTGCTAGATCGTTTTTTAGGAGGGTCTGTATCAGCACACTGCTACCATGCACCTGAAGCATTGGTCCGTCTTGTTCCTTCAGGGCTTTGATATTACCGACGACGTCGCCATCAATCCGTACTGACCCCTCCCACGTAAGGTCTATGTCGCTATCGGATACCACATACTTTTTAGCTTTATTAAGTGAGGTGGCTATAACCCCATCTTTCCGTTTCGGCCAATAAGCAGCAAATATCTCATATGTGTTTCGGCCTAGAAGCAAGTCGTACGGCACGCTCATTTGTTCGCTCATGGTATTACCTAGAGAGTACGGGACAGTCCAGCCACCGTAGTTAAAATCCCCCGAAGGGTCCTCCTCTTGACCTCCAGGGGCTTGCATGACGCCGTCAAGACTAACGAAGGTTAGAACGACTATTTTTCTCATGGCCATATCGTAACAAACAATAATTCCCGGTGCGGGTACAGGGACTCAAACGCTGGACCTCCGACGCACACCGGTCGATTAGAGGTGGCCCCCTGCGTATCCGGGGCGCATGGTCCTCCTCGCCGGTGGTGTGCTCACTTGCTTAGCGGGGAGCGAGTGTCACCGCGACGGCAGCTCCCACTGGGAGCTTCTTTCCGTTCGGGGCGCTCTGGTGGGTGACGCGCAGCGTGGAGTGGTGATGGGAGCGCCGGTGGACCTTGCCCAGCTGGCAGTGGGAATTGGTAAGAGCGCGCCGGGCCACCGCGAGGGTGTCGCCTTTGAGGGCGGGGACGTGGCAGGCGGGGTGTTCGGTTTGCGTGTGGGCCGGCGCCTGTTCTTCCGTGTGCTGCAGTTCGGAGGGGAGGCGGGCGTTCAGTTCCCTTGCTTTCTGTTCTTCTTGTTCTTTGGCTTTGGTGCGGCGTTCGGCTTCCTGTTCGGCGATTTTTTTGAGCTGTTCGGTGGCGGCGCCGAGGTAGGGGGCTTCGACGATGTGGTTTGGGGCTGTGCCTTCGGGGAATGGAGCTGGGGACGACGGAATTTCGAGTATGTCGCTGCGTTGGGATGTTTCGCCGTCGGTGTTGCTGGCGCGCACCGCGAACCAGTGGCGGCCTGGCTGCACTCCCGTAAGGGTGAGCGTGACGGTGCGGCTTTCATCGACAGCCGGGAGCGCCCCCTTGGCCCATTGGTCCCCTGGTCCGCATGGGGAGCATTCCAATCCGATTTCGTAGCTGGTTTCGAGGCCGTCGGGGTTGATGTGCGCGCTCAGGGTTACTTCGCCGCCGACGCCTGACCCGACGCTTTCGATCATCGGTGGGCCGCTTTGCTCTGCCGGCGCTGAGGCGGGGGCGAGCGCTAGGGCGGCGAGGATCGCGGTGGCGAGGCCGAGGGCTCTTCCTCGCCGGGGGCGCTGCGTAATGTGCACGACTTGTCTGCCCATGATCCTGAGCTTCGGAATCATAGTCGGTGCCGCGGGTGCCGCGCACGTGGATGGCTCCCGTCGAGTTCGGCCGCGCTAGGTTCCCCACGGGACCACTCCAGTGCGGCAATGGCCGTACCGAGTGACGGCCAACGCTTCAAGCGTCCCAAAAGCCGGGGCACTCATCCCAAGGCCGAACGTGCCATCCACCCGCCCGCTGTAGTTATGTCCCGCCAGGCCGATCGTGAAACTGCCGAAGCCTTCCAGCGCCCACGGTTCCGTGGGACCGAGGAATGACTCGGTGAGGTGAACGCTGTGGTGGTGAGGGCACCCATACACCGCGGAGAATTCAAGGTCAGTGAGCTGTCGCCCGCCGGGCGCAACCGTCATCAGGATCTGACCGTCCTGGCTCGTCCAGCCGTGGTAGCTGCCGGCAGTAGCCAGGGCCATCGTGGAAAGCGCCGGTGCTATGCGTTGAGCAGTCCACGAGACCCGGCCCGTCGAGCACAGTCCGTGGCGATGCGTCCGCCACTTGGCGACCAGCGTTCCGGACATCGCGCCGTCCGCCGTATTGATCGCACCGGCGATGCTCTCGCTTTCAGACCCCGAGAACGTGATAGTGAACGTATGGCTCGCAGTGATCGGTTCGGACTCGCCGTTGCTCAAACCTTCCAGCGGCTCGCTGATCGTGTGCCCGGCGCGACAGCGATAGATGATCTTGGTGGCGATCCCGGTGACTCGGTGCCCACCAGAGCCCACCAAGAGGCTGATCGGCGTCGATGACTGGCTGGTAGAACCCCGATACACGCCTTCCACCGGCGGCGGCGCTGGTGCCTGTGCCGGCACCACGGCGGGCGGCGGCGCTACTTTCGCAACCGGCGCCGGAGGAGACGGCGCTGGGGACGGTGCCGGAGGTGGGGCCGGCGGTTTTACCGCATCAGCCCATTCATGGATCCAAGAGACGAGAATGTCGGTGCGTGTAAAGACAGTCGGTTCCGTGGTGAGGCATTCGCCGTAGATATGACTGGTGATACCGACCTCGACAAGACCTTCGGCGCTTGAAGCCAGCAGCGGACCACCGCTGTCGCCGTGGCAAGCGCCGGTGCCATAGGAAGGCGGGTCGATCGTGCAAAGCTCGCCCTGCACATAGAAGTTCAGGGCGTGATTAGCGCACCATTCCGGGCTCTGAATCGCGGTGCCCGCCCATTTCAGGGTTTCGGGCAGACCTTCCTGTTCGTAATATTCCTGGCCCCATCCGACGATATCTGCGGCACGACCTGCTTCAAGCGTGCCTGCGTTGCTCGCTGTCCACAGCGGTATCACCGGCGCGGTCGTGGGCGTGGATAGAACGAGCAGCGCAGCGTCGCCGTAAAGCACGCTGGGCGCGAAGCCTGGATACACGACCACCCTGGAGACCGCCGAGACCTGTCTCGACACCGCGTTTCGATCAACGTTGCCGGTGATGACCGTGTAGCCGCCGGGTTCGTCGATGATGCCCGTTTCGACGTTCTCAGCGCAATGCGCAGCCGTCAGGATCAGGTTCGATGCAACGACCGTTCCTGTGCAGCGGAAGCCTTCTTCTTCGGTCGTGTCGCTTATGAATGCAAGCTGCGGGAAAGTGCCGCTGGCCGCCGGAGATCCGCCGATGACCGCCGCGTGAGCAAGCGTCGATCGCCTCGGCGCGCGGCGCCGCGCAGATTGTTTGTCCGCTTGGCCTCCGGCGTGGCGGTGAGTCCTCGCGCGCGCGAAGGCCCCTGGCGGCAAGAACAAGAAGCCCGCGACTCCGAGCGTGAGCAGCAGCTTTGCGGCTCGGCGCGCGAGGCCCCCCTTAGATGACGTACCTGTAGGCCGGCTCGGCATCGCACGGTGTGGTCGCTGTGGCTGATATCGACGCGTCTTCATCCCTGGTCCCTCATCGGGTTGCCTCGGCAAGACATTGAGAGGCGCCGTAGTTCCGATATACAGCGTAGGGCCAGAAGTACGATTGAGCGAAGTCGTTGAGCCATCCAGCGCAGCACGCTACCTTGCGGCGACACCTATTGTCTGCGACAATAATCCCCCATGGTCTGCGACATAATCCCCCATGCGAAACGCTCTTTGCTTGGCAACGCTGGCGGCAGGACTCGCCAACTCAAGGCGCCAGCCCACGTGCCCCGCGTCAAACCGACGCGCTGCAGCACCCTGGGACCTCACCAAGCGCTCTCCGAAGATGCCAATCTTGCAGACCTGCACTGGCGAGGCTGGGGGCAGCCCGCGGCAACGGCCAAGGGGATCGAACTCGGCGCCCATCTTCCCTTCGCACACATACCTGTCCGCGTTCGCGACTTCTGGCGCTGGGCATTCTCCGATCTGCGGACCAACATTGTGCGTGGCGTACTCGCCGACCTCGTGGTCCGAGCAGTCGGCGATCCTTCTCCATCGAGAGAGGCGTGGGATAACTGGGATGTGAGTCGCCACAGTGGGCTCGGGGGGAGGGTCGTGCTCGATGCCGAGCGCCCGCTGCATCCATGCGACATCGTGCCACGCGCCGAGCTTCCAGCCGATCCGCCGGTAGACGCCGACCGACTCGAAGCCCGGTTCGCGTTGACTTCGGTTGGCTCCACTTCCCGGCTCAACGCACGAGGGCGCCAGTTTGGCGCCGGTTGCAGACCGGCGCCAAACTGCTTGGAGCGCTCTGACCGATTATTTGCTGGCGATCACCGCCGCCGAAGTGGCCAGGTTCAGTTCACCATCGAAGATGGCCGTGTTGTCGCCGGCTCCGTTGGAGAGTTTGAGCTTCGCGTCGATGATCGAGTCCAGGAAGCCTTTCGAGCCGGCGTATTCTCCACATCCTTCAGCGCCTGGCTCGGCGAAGCTGTTTTCGACCAGGGAATCTTCGGTGATGCGCAGCAGTTCCTGGCTGTACTCCTCCTGCACTTCCAGGGCGCCGAACGCACCTTGGATTGGCGTGAACCCGGCCGGCGGGTTGGTCTCTCCGGTCGTCAGCGCCAGTGTGATGGGGCTGGCCGCTGAGCCGACGTAGCATGAGCTCCCCAGCAGGACGTTTTTCAGGTGGATCCTGACGGGCAGCGTCAACGCTGCTCCCGTCTCTTCGATCAGGTTTTCCTCGTCGAGGATTGATTTCGAGCTGGCCACGAGTTCGAGCGTCGCGGTCACGCCGGTGAGGCTATTTTCGAATACAGTTTCGCACTGTTCACGTTCAGGTTTTGTGAGTCCCGCGCAAGCGATCATCCCGCTCAGCCCGCCCGGCACGCTCAGTGCGGGTGCGTATAGGGTTTCGCCGTTAGTGGCGGCGATTAGTTCATATTCGCTCGGGTGTCCGCTGATTTCAGCCAGGCCGGCCTGGAGGATGAGCGTTTTGGTGATGGGTACCGTATCCGTGCCGAGTGAGAACTCACCACTCGTCGTCTCGGCATAGAGGCACTGTTCCACTGCTTTGTCTTCGTAAGGACATTCGGTGAAAATTTTGAAGATGCCTTTCGGCGGTGTCCCAGCAAGGGCTGGCGACGCGAGTGCGAGCGCCATCGCCGGCACCACAACCGCGAGCGCGGCGATCGCGAGCACGTGCCTGCCCGCTCGGTGAGTAATGCAATCATTACGCATGTTCGGGTCTCACTTTCTGTTGTAGAGGAAGCGAGTCCACGCTACCAGATGGTATGCACATACGATTTGCATCATCGGGGCATCCAGCGCCTTGCCGAGAACATGCAGCGAGCCACGCACAGACGCCATCGCTTGCGCACCCCGAGCTGGCAGACCGCGACTACGGCACGCACTTCCACCGCTCGATCGCGCCCAGCCGCACGAGCCGCATACCGGGGATCGTCCGCACGATCAACCGCATCGTCAACCCATCAGCACAGGAGCGAATACGATGAGCCAACGACGACAGATCGTCCTGCCCGATCCCGTAGACCTCCAGCTACGCGAGCTGGCGGCCAGCGCCGACACGCCACCCTCCACGCTCGCCGCGCAGATGGTGCAAGCTGGTGTCGCACTCGCCGCCAAGGACGGCAAGGTCTGACCGCTGCGCCCCGCGCCGGTCCTCGTCGGCGGCAACGGTATCGAGCGCGCACCTTGGCTTGAGCCCTACGGCGGCGACAGCGAATGGCGCCAGCAGATGTGGGGCGCAGTCGTCGCGCTTCACGGCCGCTACCCAACATCGCCAGCCGGAACGTCGGGTCCCCGCACCGCACGCCAGCGGCAGGGACGAGCGGCCATCCCATGCGGGACCTGGGAAGGTTGCGTCGATTTCGATGCGCTTACCGTCCAATGTGATTGTCAGGTATCGGTGAACGTCAACGAGTCCGTCGTCAGGAACGGTCGCTGCGGCCGTAGCGCCGAACAGCTCTCGCGCACGAGCGCGATCCAGCGCGTAGACACGGTGAACGATCCGCGGCTCTGTCTCGGGGAACCGTTCAGTCAGAGCACGGGCGAGAAACAAGTGCTTGGTTGGAGCAGGTACCGCGGTGCTCACGCAACATCCCCTCCACTGTGCGATCACTCGGGCGGCCATACGGCAATGCCCGTACGGCTTCAACAAGGTCGAGCAGCGTGGCGTCAAATGCGGTGAGAGCGTCGATGAACCCAGGTTAGAGCGGGGCCGCTTGGAAGCCTCGACACTTGGCGCAAACCGTCGAGTTCGCGATCCGAGTGGTTCAAGGCGCCAAGGCTATGCGCTGGGAGTGGCCTGCCCGTAGATGAAGAACTCCGGCGTTGTCTGCACCTGCGCGTCCCACCCGAGGCCGGCAAGCCGCTGGTGTAGTCCGTGGGGCTCGTAGAAGCGCTTGACGATGCGAAACTCGCGGCCATCGGCAAGCCTCCGGGTCATCGTCTCCTCCCGACGATCGGGCAGCCGATGATCCGCAGCGGAGGACAACTCGCTGGGCAGGCTGTCTACGAAGAAAACCCTCCCCCCAGGACGAAGCGCCCGCCCGACTTTCTCCCAAAAGACCTCAAAGTGCGCCTCCGGCACATGCGAGAGCCAGAAGCTGAAGAAGCACACGTCGTAGCTCGCGGATGGCTCCCATGCGAACAAGTCTGCGGGCACGTAGCTCACCCTCGGATCGTCCAGCCCGGCGCGTGCCAGTTCGATCACCTCTGGCGAGGCGTCCACAGCGGTCACGGTGTCGGCGTGCTCAACCAGTCGGCGAGTCCACAAGCCCGTCCCGCACGCCAACTCCAGCACCTGCCCCGACGGCTGGAAGCGCTCCAAGGCGTCCTCGACCTCCGCTGCGTCGGCGAACCACCGCGCGTTTGCGTCGGCGCCGCGGTCGTAGCGCCCGCGGCGAAACCACCAGTCGTCGTACTCACCGGCCCGCTCACGGTAGTACCGAGCCTGCTCGGCGAGCAACCCCGTCAACTGTTCGGTCATGCCTTCTCCTCCCGCGGGTGAGCCAGACAGGTCGATCCTACCTCGCACGCGATCGAGTGAAACCCAACCGATAATTTGCTAGTCACGCTTGCGGGCTGATTGGAGTGGTCTGGAGTGCGGCCAATCGGTGCATGTTTCAAGAAACAGCGCTCACTGGTGAGCTGATTGGCCGCTCGATCATCGGTCGAGCCCTGTGTCGAGCCCAGCTCGAACCCGCGTAGACCCTCGGCGCCGGTTCCTTCACGCCATCAGACCGTTTCGCTCACCGGCCGAAGGAGTGCCAGCACATCACGGAGGTCGTCAGTATCGAGAGTATGGGTCGCTGCTGCCCGAGCGTCGGACGTGGCGTTCAGCGCGATCGACATGCCAACGCGCTCAAACAGCGGAACGTCCGAGCGAGAGTCGCCCACCGCCGCCACCTGGCTCATCAAATAACCGTTGCTCGTGCACCATTCCTCTACGAAGCGCGCCTTGTCGAACTCATCGAAGTAGCGAGTCACGGTGCCCGAGAGCACCCCGTCGGGTCACCTGCATCTCCGTCCCGCTAGCCGCAGCAAAACCATAGCGCTCCCGCAACATCTCGGCCACGAATCTCAATGTGACCGTTCCCAATAGCAGACTGGCCCCGGCAGCGGTAAGCGCTCGGAGGGTCTCGGCCATGCCGTCAATCCAGGTGCTGTCCACCAGGACCGCCCAGGCGTCGGCCGTGCTCTGTCCCGCCAACCATCTCGCAGACCTGTCGGCAACTACGCTGTTGGATATCTCGTGGGCGTGAAACGCCCGCTCGAGCTCTGCCATCTCCTCTGCCTGCCCGAGCCATTGCGCGAGGAGCAACGACACGGTCGTGCCGCGCAGCAATGTCCCGTCCAGATCGAAGACGATCACTGGGTAGAAGCCCGGCTCACCCACCCGTAGGATCATAAGTCGTAGCTCCCAGACGCGCCGCAACGGCCCGCGGTCTATCTGTGCGCGAGCCCGAGCGCCGCGGCTGCTCGGTGTGGGCGCGAGTCGGCCAGCAGGCCGAGCGGCGAGCCGTCGCCAGAGACCTTCCCAGTGGCGCTGGAAGCTCATCGCGCACACGGGGCTACTGAACTACGCATAGCTTTATGGCTCCCCGCGAGCCCACTCGACGCCGATAGGATCGGCTGGTGGGCATCTCCCCGTACCTGCGTCGCTTGCGCGAGGCCGTTGGCCGTGAGTTGGTGCTCGTGCCGTCCGTGGCTGTGCTCCCGCGAGACAGGGATGGTCGCCTACTGCTAGTGCGCGATGCGGATACAGGGCACTGGCAGACGATTGGAGGTGCGATCGAGCCCGACGAGTCACCGCAGGAGGCAGCGCTCAGAGAGGCCCGCGAGGAGGCCGGGGTCGCGGTCGGACTTGCCGGCATCCGTGGTGTTGTCGGCGGGCCGGCCTTCCGCATGACCTATCCCAACGGCGATCAGGTCGCCTATGTATCAACGGTGTTCGACGGGTACGTATTGGACGGGACGCCTCGCCCCGATGATGACGAGACCTCTGCGGTGGGGTGGTTCTCCGAGACCGAGCTTGAAGGGCTGGATCTCTCCTCATTTACCCGCTCGCTGCTCGGGGCGATGAACATCCTGCCGGTCGAGCCAGGAGTCGACGGTCGTTCATTGCGGTGAGCATTGACCTCTCACAGCGAGCATCTGACCGAGGCGTTGGGTCGTCGCCCTCATTCCAATCGGTGCTGTTGCCTGTGGCGGAGGCTGAAGCGCTCGTGGAGCCGTTTCGCCGAGTCGGCGACTGGTCGAGCGCACACGGCATCCCGGCGCACATGACGATCGCCGGGCCGTGGCCCCTGTCCGTGAGCATCCCGATCGAAGCGCTTAGCAATCTGGCCAGCGCGATCCGTGGAGCCCGCTACACACTCAGCACCGTCGGAACGCTCGGCGGCGCGATCTGCCTGCTACCCGCAGACGACGCTGTGGCTCTCCGTTGGCGAGCGGACATCCTCGATGCGGTCGGCGCTCCAGATGAAGTCGATGAGCAATGGCGCATCCATCTGACGGTATGCCGGGGCGCAAACCGAGCGACCGTAGGGAAGGTCGAGCAGGCGATAGGCCGAGCGCTGCCTCTGAGTTGCGAAGTGCGAGGACTGCTCGTTGCGCAGATGCTCGGCAATTCTCGGGTGTCGGTGCGGCCACTCTAAGCCAGCGGACTGCGCTATCGAGACGGCTGACTGCCGCGCCGGTGGAGCAAGTACCGCCGTGTCGTAGTCTCCCAGGCGTCATGGACTGGCAGGCGTGGCATCGAGACTACACGGACCCGGATTCCGCCCTCGGCCGCCGGCTGGTGGTCGTCCAGGCGCAGATTCGCGCCATGCTGGATCACGCGCCTCCTGGCCCTATTCGCGCGATCGGGGTCTGCGCGGGCCAGGGCCATGACTTGATCGGAGCGCTCGCCGGGCATCCTCGCCGCGAAGATGTCGCAGCTCGACTCGTGGAGCTTGACGAGCACAACGTCACGCTTGCGCGACAGGGGACGCTAGCAGCGGGTCTTCACCGCATCGAGTCTGTCGTCGGCGATGCCTCCGTCACCGACGCATACCACGGCGCCGTGCCAGCCGACCTGATCCTGCTCTGTGGCGTGTTCGGCAACATCAGCAAGATCGACGTCACCAACACGATCAACCACCTCCCGCAGCTAAGCGCTCCGCAGGCCACGGTCATCTGGACACGCCATCGTCATCCGCCCGACCTCACGCCCTTCATCCGTGAGATGTTCGAGCACGCTGGCTTTGACGAGCTGGCCTTCGTCGATTCTCCCCCGTTCGGTGTTGGCGCCAACCGCCTGCGCGTCTCGCCGCAACCGTTCCATGCCGGTGTACGGCTGTTCGAGTTCGTAGGCTATGACGTGCTCGCGCCTGACTTCCACGCAACGCGCCACTCAGTCGACACGGTGAAGCCGTAGCCGATGCCTTCCACGCTGAGATCGCCCGTCGTGGCGAACGTCCTGCGAAGGCTCCATGCCCAGGCCGACGACGAGGACTCGCTGGCCGCACAGCGCGTCCGCGCACGCGAGGTGGAAATCGGCCACCGGCTCGCGCAGGACCAGCGATACGAACTCTACAGGGAGGCGCCGCTGTCGATCACCCCCGAGGTCGGGCAGCTCCTCTACTTGCTCGCGCTGAGCACGAGACCGCGGCAGATCGTCGAGTTCGGTAGCTCGCTCGGCGTCTCCACCATCTATCTCGCCGCCGCAATCCGCGACTGTGGCAGCGGAACACTCATCACAAGCGAGTACCACGCGCAGAAGGTCAAACTTGCATCGCAGAACCTCGCCGACGCTGGTCTCGCCGATCTCGTCGAGCTGCGCTCCGGCGATGCGCTTGACACGTTGGAGAACATCGCCGAGCCGATCGACCTGGTGTTCCTCGACGGGCGCAACGACCTCTACCTGCCGATCCTTCGCCTCCTCGAGCCGCGTCTGTTGCCCTCTGGCCTCGTGGTCGCCGACCTCAGCGCCAACGATCCAGACCTTCTCCCGTACCTGGAGTACGTCCGCGAGCCGGCCTGCGGCTACTTCTCAATGACCGTCCCGCTCGATGATGGCGTCGAGCTTTCGGCGCGCGAAGGGGACGGACGACTGTGACCGATCGGCGGCTGCTGTTCTTCGGTGACTCCCTCGTCGCCGGCGTCGGCGATCCTAGCGGCAGAGGCTGGGTCGGCCGAGTCGTGGCCGCGTCGTTCACGTCAGGGCTGCCGGTGACCGCTCACAACCTCGGCATCAGAGGAGAAACTTCCCTGCAGATCGCCTCGCGCTGGCGCACGGAGGCGCTCCCACGGCTGCTGGCGGGAGCGGATTGTCGGATCGTGCTGTCCTTCGGCGCCAACGACACGAGTATCGAACACGACCGGGTGCGAGTTGACGCCGATCGCTCGTCGGATGCGCTGGCCACGATTCTGGATGAAGCGGCCACGATCGGCCTGCCGACGCTCGTTCTCGGCCCCGCGCCTGTCGATGATTCCGACCAGAACCGGCGCATCCACAGTCTCTCCGTCTCGTTCGCTGAGCTCTGTGCGGAGCACGAGGTGCCGTACGTGAGCGTCATCGAGCCGCTGGTCGCCTCACCCGTCTGGATGGAGCAGGTCGCTGCCGGGGATGGCGCTCATCCGGGCGCTGAGGGATACGACGCTCTCGCTCGTCTCGTTCTCGCCGGCGGCTGGCTCGACTGGCTCTGCGCTGAGGCGCGATGAGCCACTATCCGTCGTCGTTTTCGACCTCGACGGTACGTTGCTGCGTGGCGCACGGTGTCTCTCCTCACTCGCGCAGTGGATCGGACGGGAGAACGAGGTTTCAGAGCTTGAGCGAGCTTTCCGAGCGCACGAGATCTCCCACAGCGTGGTCGCCGACACGTCGGGGGCGTGGCTCACGGGGCGGAACATCGACGAGGCATGGCGTGTACTAATGGACGGCCCGTGGATCGACGGGATGACCGAGACCCTCCAGACGCTCACCGCTGCCCGAGTAAGCCTTCTGTTGGGAACAATTACTTGGAGCTTCGCGGGCGAGATGCTGCGTCAGCACCACAACTTCGCTGCGGTTAGCGGGACCGAGATGCAGGCAGATGATGGAGTTCTGTCAGGGGCGGTCAGCCGCTACTTCGACGAGCACGACAAGGTGCGCTTCGTCGAGGATTGGTGTGCACAGAATGGGTACTCGATGGGTCAGGTCGCCGCCATTGGTGACTCCCGCTCGGATGTCCCACTATTTCGTCGCGTGGGCATGTCGATCGCGTTGAATGCAACGCTGGATGCTTGCGCAGTGGCGACCCATGTTCTCGATACCGAGGACCTACGCGATGTGCTGGCGCTCCTCGATGCCTGATGCGTGCTCTGCGTGTCGCGCGGGCGATTGATCGACTCGCTGGGCGGCACGCTTGCATCGCGCTGTCGCGCCCCGCCGGACAATGCGCTGTCGGCTACGCTGCTTGGCGACCTATGACCGAACATGCCTCGCATCCGATGTTCGCCCGCATCTACGCGAGGGTTGCGGAGATGAGCGAGCGTCGTGGTGGCGCCGAGCATCGCCGCAAGCTGCTCAGCGGTCTGCAGGGCCGAGTGGTGGAGGTGGGCGCCGGTAGCGGTGCGAACTTCCAGCACTACCCGACCTCGGTCAACGAAGTTATCGCGGTAGAGCCTGAGCCCTACTTGTGTGAGCGTGCTGAGCACGCAGCGCGGGAGACTTCCGTCTCGGTCTCTGTCGCGCACGGTCTCGCCGAACGTCTTCCCGGCGAGGCGGAGTCATTCGATGCTGGGGTTGTAGCGCTCGTGCTCTGCACTGTGCCCGATCCACACTCAGCGCTCGCGGAGCTCTACCGTGTGATCCGCCCCGGTGGCGAGCTGCGCTTCTACGAGCATGTGCTCGCTCATTCCAGATGGGAGGCTCGCTTTCAACGGTTCTCCGATGCGACGTTCTGGCCCCACCTCGCGGGCGGTTGTCACCTGGCGCGCGACACGACAACCGCGATCGAGCGGGCGGGGTTTCAGATCGAGACATTCGAGCGCTTCCGCTACAGCCCCGCACCGTTCCTGCCATCCGACCCACATGTGCTCGGTGTCGCACGCCGCGCCTGACCTAACGATTATCGCGAGCACGACCGGGCTATCGGCGCCTCGGCGAGTTTGGGATGGCCTTGGTCGCCGAGGCTAGCGAGCAGTCGAGTTCCCGAGCAGCTCACGTCGAAAGTGCCAGCCAACCATCAGGGTTTCGGTATTCCCCATTTCTAATGGGCTCCTTCCAGGCGCGTTTCTATAGAGGGAGGCGTCGAAGCGGCCCCAGCCGAGGCGCTTGCGGAGCTTGCCAGCCGCCTTCCGGGAGGCGGGCAGATGAAGATATGACGCGTGGCGGTTCGAAGCGACGTGGCTGACCCCACCACTTACGTCGGGGGAACGCTCGCGACGCAGCTTCTCGAGCCGGGCGCGACTGGCGCCGTCCTTGTTCCGTAGCGCTCCTGGCGACCGATCTGGAGGCGGATCAGCAGCGGCATCATCCACTAGGCGACGCGCATCGGGGGCTGGGGTCCCGTCTCGGCAAGGACGTCAACTGGTATCCCGAACATGTGCTTGGGGATGAAGTGATAGCCGCGCCTCATGCTGATCCATGCAGCGCGGGCCGTCTGCGCCGCGTCGCAGGCGATGTCAACCCCGGAGTTGCCCGCCCCGACCACCAGCACCCGCCTACCGGAAAACCTATCGATGGAGCGGTACTCGCTGGAGTGGATCAGCTCGCTTGAGAACTCCCCTCCAGCACGGGGCGGTTCGGCGACCAGGTCGTGCCGTTGGCGCAGATCAGGTTGTTGTAGTGGCGTGTCTCGCCGCCGTTCAGGGTCACCCTCCAGCCGTCGTGCGGGTCTGGCTGCGCCCGCTCGACCTCCGTCGAGGTGGTGATCCGCTCACGCAGGCCGCAAGCGGTCGCGAAGTCTCTCAGGTAAGCGAGGACATGAGAGTGGTGCGGATAGTCGGGCATCTCCTCGGGCATTGGGTAGCCGTGGAACCCGGACAGTCCCCTTGAGGAGATGAGGTGCGCCGAGTCGTACATCGGCGAGCCTGGGTTGGACTGGTCCCAAATGCCGCCCATGTCGTGGTGGCGCTCGAAGCAGTCGAAGTCCAGCCCGTGTCGCATCAGGGCCCGTGTCATCGCCAGGCCCGCGGGCCCGGGGTCCCACGACACAGGTGCGGCTCGCTGCAGCGCCATTTCGCGCCATCTCATCCTCCGATCGACGCCGCGGATCGGTCGGTCCGCATCATCGTCACGCTCATGCCGATGATCCAGACGAACAGCGTGCCGGGAATCGCAATGGTCACTCCTCCCTCGAGTGAGAAGAAACCGCTTCTGATCACGAGCGAGGCGAGCAGCATGAGGTTCGCCAACGCGGCCGCGACGGCAACCCACGCCGTCCAGTCGGGCAGACGGCCGTCGCGGAAGACCTGTGTCGCGTACGCGCAGAGCGCCAGCGCGGTGGGGACTCCGGACATCGCGAGCAGGCCGAACGAGAGGTCGTAGAGCAGCCGGGGGTCGGACGCCGCCGGTGCGCGATAGACGAGCACCAAGAAGGACGTGAAGCCGGCGAACAGCAGCGTGACGAAGCTGACGAACCCAACGAGAAAGCACGCCGCTAGAAAGCTCTCGTCGCTGGCCGTCGCTCGCATCGACAGCCAGACGCCGACACCGAAGACCAGCCAGAGCGACACCCCGATCGTGGTCAGGACGAGGGCAATGAGCAGCGCCGATCGATGCGTATCGACGAAGCCCGCAATCTCGGCCGCCGTCGCGCCGGTCCCTGGAATCGTCCACATTTGATCGACGATTACTCCGGCGACTCCGAGCGCGGTGCTCAAGATACCGGCGAGGCCGGCAAGCTTGATCGCGCTGTACGTGGCGCTTCCGGTCTGCTCGCCTGTCGTGATCGCCATACGCCCTACCTCCGTTTCGTTTGGACGGTCATGGTTCCAGGGAAAGGTTGTGCTGTCGATTACCTGAGAGGTAATCGCGCGGCGGGCACCCGGCAGTTAGAGTCGGCTACCGCGAGATGGCGACCATAAGCTCCCAACCACGGGTCGGGCCGCTGCTGCGGGAGTGGCGCAAGCGGCAGCGGCGCAGCCAGCTGGAGCTGGCGCTCGACGCGGGGATCTCCGCCCGCCATCTGAGCTTTGTCGAGACCGGTCGCTCCAAGCCGAGTCCCGAGATGGTGTTGCTACTCGCAGAGCGGCTCGACGTCCCACTCCGAGAGCGCAACCAGCTGCTGCTCGCTGCCGGCTATGCCCCGGCGATCCCGGAGCGCTCGCTTGCAGACCCCGAGCTGGCGCCGGTGCGCGAGGCGCTCGATCTGATCCTCACCGGACACGCCCCCTACCCAGCGGTCGTCGTCGACCGCGGCTGGAACCTCGTCGCCGCCAACTCCGCGATGGCCACGATGGCCACCTGGGTTGACCCGGCGCTTCTGGAGCCTCCGGTCAACGTGATGCGCGTTGGCCTGCACCCGCGGGGACTGGCCCGCTGGACCGTGAACCTGGGCGAGGTACGCGCGTACTTCCTCGGGCGGCTGGCGCGCCAAGTCGCGATCACAGGGGACGAGGCTCTCGTCGCGCTGCTAGAGGAGGTGACGTACTATCCCGCGCCCGAGCACCAGCCCACCGGCGAGACATCCGCGAGTCACATCATCACCCCGCTGATGCGGATGCGGTCCCCCAAGGGCGACGAGCTGTCGTTCTTCGCCACAGTCGCCACCTTCGGCACCGCCGTCGAGGTAACGACCTCCGAGCTGTCGATCGAGTTGACGTTCCCCGCCGACGCGGCGACCGCCGAGGCGATGCGAAAGCTCGCATGAAAGCTCCCCACAATGAACGCGCCGCGAACTGATCTCGGCCAGACAAGCCGGCTGCCGGGCTCCCATCTGCTGGGTCTGGGTCACTTCGAGGCGTGGCGCCCGCGCGTGATTGTGCTGCTGATCTTCACCTCGGCGCTGGTGGTGGGATATTGGGTCGCCTGGTCCACTGATCGTGGCATCGTCGCCAGCGATCACACCGCGCAGTACATCGCCTTCGAGCAGTCCTTCCCGCTCGCGGATGGGTGGCTGCTCACAGCGGCTCTCATCGCCGCGCTCCAGCTCTCGCGGTGCCGGCCGAGCGCCCTCATGTGGCTTCTGGTGCTCGACGGAGCGGGCGTCTATCTATGCGCAATAGACGTGCTCTACGACCTGGAGCACGGCATCTACGCCAAGGGCCACGGCGGCGTGATCGAGCTTGCGATCAACATCCTCACCGCGGTATTGAGCACAGGACTTCTGGCGTCGGCCTGGGACTTCCGGCACGACCTGCTCGCGGCCTCGATTGACCGCTAGCCCTGGGTGTTCGGTGTTGCGGGACAGACATTCTCGGCGTCACTCTGCCCGCTTGCGTCCACGGAACACCGCAAACCCACGCTCGGGCTCGATCACCACATCTGCGATTCCGGCTTCGTTGAGCCAGTGGCGGAGGTCGTCGCGGCATGGGGGCGTGGGATTGCCGCGACGGCGCTCAAGCTCAAAGAGTGCCTGCTGCCGTCGACTTGCCTCAGCGAGAAACGTGGTGCCGACCAGCTCGCCACCGGGCTTCAAGCAGCGCACCAGCTCTCTTACAGCAGGCCCTGGGTCCTCGAGCATGTGAAGGCCGCTGTAGCAGACAACGAGATCCGCCTCACCGTCACTGAACGGCAGGGCGCGCATGTCTGCGACGGCGAACTCGACCTGCCCCAAGGAGCGTCTCTTTGCGCGCCGCTTCGCGCGCTCCAGCATCTTCTCGGACACGTCCACAGCGATGTAGCGCACGTCCTGATCCGGGCGAAGGGCACGCAGCGCGACACCGCCGCCGCACGGCACGTCGAGGATTGTGGTCCCATCTCCCGCTTGGCTTACCGCCGCCATGCTCGTGTACAACACCGACGCGTCGATCCCCCACACGACACGACCGATCAGACGCATCAGCCAGCCACGCTCGATGTAGAAGTCATAGACCGCGCCAAACGGCCCAGCGCACACGTTCGGCGAGGTCTGCGCTCCGGTCATGCGTGTGCTGCGGCGAGTCGGCGTTCCAGGTTGGTGCGCACCCCTGGCCATTCGTCGTCGGTGATGCTGTAGAAGGCAGAATCGCGTACACCGACATCCTCGATAATCATGTGCTGGCGAAAAATCCCCTCGAACTGGGCGGGTAGCGCCTCAAGTGCCACACGTGAGTGCTCGTTGCGAGCATCGGTCTTGAACTCCACGCGTATGCAACCGAGCCGCTCGAACGCGTGCTCCAGCACCAGGAGCTTCGCCTCGACATTGGCTCCCGTGCCCCACGCCGATGGTTCAAGCCATGTGCCGCCGACCTCAATACCACGATGAGCCTCGCGCAACGCGTGATAGCCGGTCCCACCGATCACCTTCCTGGTGGCACGACCCAGCGTTGCGAATGCACATTCCTCGCTAGCCTCGCACGCAGCTAGGCTCGCCTGAAACCACGCCCGAAAATGCCTGGGGCTCTTTCCGCGCGGAAGGGTCCAGGTCCGAGTCCTCGGGTCTTGGCAGGCCATCCACAAGCCCTTCTCGTGACGAGCGTCCAGCAGCTCCAATACGACGATCTCGCCTTCCAAGCGCGTTGCCAAGCCATCCCACATCTCTGCGCGGACACTATCTACCATCGGCGCGGCAGCGCTCACCGCGGAATCATCAGGCACGTGAGATCGGTCTGGAGGGCGGTCTGAGCGGGCGCAAGCCGACTGTCCTCACAGGTCTATCTCGTAGCGGCCCCACTCGGTCGCCTCATCAACGTGTCGGGTGCTGGTCAGCTTCATGCCGATATTCTCGTAAAGCCTCCGTGCAGCCGCGTTCTCTTGCCCGGTCCAGAGCTGCACGCGTGACATGCCGGCAGCGCGAGCCGCGTCGAGGGTGTAGCGCATGAGGCGACCGCCGATGCTCAGCCCCTGGGACGACGGGAAGACGAAGACCATCGAAATGTGAAGTGCGCCAGGAATGACCGCACCGGCCCCATCATCTTTGCGGCACGGCTCTACCCGGGCCATACCCACGATGGCATCACCTTCGGCCGCTACATAGGGCAGCGCGTCGGGTTCTTGCAGCTTCTCGATGACCCTGGCACGCGCTGCGGCGTTGGCGGCTTTCCCCGCGCAATGTTGGCCGCGTGCCACGCGGCCACCGCCCCAGCCAGGTCGCCCGTCCTCATGACGCGCAACTCCATGCCGCGACCCTATAGCGTCGGCCCGGAGACGCCCGGTCGCCTCAGCGCGGCTCGGAGGGAGGGTCCTGCTCGACGCCGATCGCTCGCTGCATCCACGCGACATCGTGCCACGCGCCGAACTTCCAGCCGATCCGCCTGTAGACGCCGACCGGCTCGAAGCCCATTGCTCGGTGCAGGCCCGCGCTCGCCTCGTTCGGGAGCGTCATGCCCGCGACTGCCATCCGGTAGCCGCGAGCCACGAGACGCTTGAACAGCGCCTCGTACAGTACGCGACCCGAGCCTGTGCGTCGCCGGCCCGGCTCTACGTAGACGCTGACCTCGCACGAGAAACGGTAGGCCGCTCGCTGCGCGTGCGGCCCGCCATACGCATAGCCGACGACGCGATCCTTGTCTTCGAGTACGACCCAGGCGTGCGTGCGCGTTGCCGCCGCAATGCGTTCGGCCATCTGCGCAGGCGTCGGCGGCTCGCTCTCGAAGCTGACGGCCGTCTCGCTCACGTACGGCGCGTAGATCGCTGCGCACGCGGGCGCGTCATCCTCACTCGCATCTCTCACCGTTGCACCGGACACGTTCGGCCGTAGCATACGCGGGCGCGTGCGAGACGTTCGCCTCTGAGCAGCCGAACGCAGGTCACGATCGAACACGGCTGGCGGGCAGCCAGGGCGGGCTGTAGAGTGCCCGATCCGCCATGCACGAGCTTGTGATCTTCGACTGCGACGGCGTGCTCGTTGACTCCGAGGTGATCTCCAACGAAGTGCTCGCCCGGATGCTCACCCGAGAGGGCCTGCCGACCACACTCGCCGAGGCCCGCCGCGCCTGCCAAGGGCGCCTGCTCACCGATGTCCGCGACCGAGCCCAGGTCAAGCTCGGCCGACCTTTTCCGCCGGACTGGATCGCCGAATACGAACACGAGCGCAACGAGGCGTTCCACCGCGAACTCAAGCCGATAAAGGGCGCAGCCGAGGCGGTACAGCGCGTCAAGGCAGCCGGACTGAAGGTCTGCGTTGCGTCTCAGGGCCAGTTGACCAAGACACGATTGACGCTCGGGCTAACCGGCCTGCGCGACCTGTTCCCGCCCGACGCGCTGTTCTCTGCCTACGACGTGCCACGCCCCAAGCCCGACCCCGCTCTCTTTCGACACGCGGCCACCACAATGAACGCCAAGCCATCGGCTTGCGTGGTCATCGAGGACACCCCCTCGGGAGTCGTGGCCGCCGTCGCCGCCGGGATGCGGGCTGTCGGCTACGCAGCCGACAGCGACGAGCGCGCCCTTCACAACGCTGGCGCCGAGATCGTCCGCTCCCTGGACGACCTCCCGAAGCTCTTGGACCTACTCCCAATGTAAAACCGTCGGCGCGGCAGCCTGCTCGGTCAGCAGTCGCGCGCTCAAGCCATCTGGTCGCGGCGTGACTTCGGTCACGTAGATTCCCGCTGATGGCATCCAGTCCAGAGGTCGTCTCGTTGGAGCGCGAGCATCTGCCTGGCGTCATCGAGCTGTTCTCCGGCGAGCGCTGGAGCTATGCCGATGACAAGCAGAGGACCTGGCGGGCGCTCACTGCGCCCGGAACGTTGAGCGTTGTGGCGCTCTCGTCCGAGCAGACGGTCATCGGGATCGCGCAGGTTCTCAGCGACGGTGAGGTTCAAGCGTTCCTCGCGGTCCTTGTGGTCGCCCGCGAGCACCGCCGTGAGGGTGTCGCGCGGCGCTTGGTCGAGGAGGCGCGTGCCCGCACACATGGTCTGCGGCTTGACGTGATCTCCCTGCGCGGACCCGTTCTATGAACAGCTCGGTTTCCGTCGTCTCTCGGGCTTTCGCTTGCCGCCGACTTAGGTTTGCGTGAGCGCGATGCCCGACGTGATCAACCCGCAGTTGGATGAGCAGCAGGACTGTCCGCCGTTTTCGTGGAGGCGGGCGCGGCTGGGACACCAGGCCGGTGAATAAGCTGCTATTCGATGCTTGGTGATCGCATCTACGAGCGCGCCCGTCTCACGGGCGAGTTTCGGCTGCGCTCGGGCGCGACGAGCAGCGAATACTTCGACAAGTACCTGTTCGAGTCCGATCCTCGACTCCTGCGCGAGATCGCCGAGGAGCTTGTCCGGTTGGTGCCCACCGGGGTGGAACTGTTCGCTGGTCTTGAGCTTGGCGGTGTGCCCGTGGCCGTCGCTGTCTCCCAGGTGTCGGGGCTGCCCACCGTGTTCGTCCGCAAGGCCGCCAAGACCTACGGAACGTGCCGTTTGGCCGAGGGCGGCGAAGTCACCGAGCGCCGGATCGCGGTCATCGAGGACGTCGTGACCTCCGGCGGCCAGGTGATCGAGTCCTGTCGGCAGCTACGTGACCGCGGAGCCGATATCGCGGCGGTGCTGTGCGTGATCGACCGCGAGGCCGGCGGCCGTGAGAACCTCGCTGCCGAGGGTCTTGACCTGCGCGCGCTGTTCACGACAAGTCAGCTTCGAGAGAGTCGTGTGACCGATCCCGCCCGCTCGTGACCACGGACAGCGCTCCCGCCTACGACCGCATTGGTGTCAGCTACAGCGACGTTCGGCGCGCCGACCCGCGGTTCGAGGCGGCGATCTGGGAAGCGCTCGGTGACGCACAGACCGTCCTGAACATCGGAGCAGGCGCTGGTTCTTATGAGCCGGAGGATCGCGAAGTGATCGCGGTTGAGCCATCGCCGGTGATGATCGCCCAGCGCCGTGCGGACGCCGCTCCGGCGATCCAGGGAGTCGCCGAGGCCATCCCGCTCGATGACAAGAGCGTGGATGCGACGATGGGTGTCTTCACGATGCAGCACTGGGAAGATGTCGACCGTGGGCTCACCGAGGTGCTCCGCGTCACCCGCAAGCGGATCGTCTTCCTCACCCTCGACCTCGACGTAACCGCGCAGATGTGGTTCTGCCGCAACTACCTGCCCGAGATCATCGAGCACGACCGCAAGGTCTTCCCGACGATCGCGTACCTCCAAACCGTCCTTCGCAACATCGAGGTCGAGACGGTCCTTGTGCCCGCCGACTGCACCGATGGATTCCTCGTCGCGCTCTGGAGCCGGCCCGAGGCTCACCTCAACCCCAACGTCCGCCGCGCCTCCTCCGCCTGGCACCGACTGCAACCCGCAGCCATCCAGAACGGCTTGGACCGGCTACGCCACGACCTTGACAGCGGCGAGTGGGACCGCTGCTACGGACAACTACGCACGCTCGACACGCTCGACGTGGGGCTGCGACTTGTCAAGGCAGAGCTGCACTGATCGGGCATACAGGGGCGGTCATCGCGATCACCGGACGATCTTGGCTGCGGGCAAGCCCACGCTTCCCACGGATCACTCGACGTTGCGCACAAACCGGGCTCGGTTCTGCTGGCGCTCGTATGCGGTCGCCGTCCAGAAGCTCATCGCATCGAGATCGTCGTCGGTGACTATCGCTGTGAACCTAGCAGCGCCGCGTGCCAACAGACGACGCTCACCCTCACGCAGCAGGGCGGTCGCGATCCCTTCTCGCCGCTGCTCGGGATGCACGGCAAGCCTGTAGAAGCTGCCCCGCCACCCATCCCACGCGGCGATCAACGACCCAACGATCTCACCGCCATCTGACTCCGCGACGAGCAGCGCCTCGGGATCAGCGTCGAGCAGCCCCAGCACGCCGTCGCGCGTGTCGGTCACGGTCTCAACGCTCCCTGCCGCATTCCACAACGCGAGGACTTGCTCGATGTCCTGGTCCGTCGCGCTGCGAAATACGAGACGAGTCACCGCTCGCCCCTCAGACATGCTCGTGCGGTCAGCTCGGGAACGGATCTGCCTGCCGTCGCTGTCGAAGTTCTCGGAGGGCGAGAGCCAAGCCTGCACTTCGGTGGCTTGGCCGCAGTCCAATTGAGCGGCTCGCCGACTGGAAGATCGAACGGCACGGTCTGGATCGTATCTGCGGCACCGACGGTTCAGCGGGCGATCTCGGACTTCGGGTCATGCCGAGGCCGATAAGGGGATCGAGGATCGGGGCACCGGCGGCTATTGCGATGGCGCTGGCGATGACGGCGAGGGAGACGTATGCGTCGGCGCGGGCGTGATCGCCGTCTGCGATCAGCGCCGGGCTTTCCAGCCGGTGCCCGGCACGGCTGCGTACCAGCGCAGCGAGCCAGTTGCCAGCGAACCCGACGGCCCCGGCGAGCACCAGCGCGAGCAGGTGGCCGGGCGTGGATGGGTGCAGCAGCCGCAGGATCGACTCGTATGCGGCGACGCACGCGGATAGGAAGATGGCGGCCACAACCGCCAGGCCGGCTAGTCGCTCCGCGTGCTGGGAGCGCAGCGCGAAAGCGATACCGAGCGGAATCGCGGCCAGCACGTCCCCGCCGTTATGGATCAGATCGGCAGCAACGCCAGGCTGCCGCTGAGCACGAACACCCCCGCCTGCACCGCGGCCGTGACAGTGAGGATGGCGAGCGCGAGCGCGACGGCCCGGACGCCCTCGCAGGAGCGCTTGATGCTCTCGTCGACGAGGCCGTGAGAGTGACCGTGCTCGTGCTCGCGGCGATGCTTGTG
Source organism: uncultured Solirubrobacterales bacterium (assembly GCA_963747875.1). GTDB lineage: Bacteria > Actinomycetota > Thermoleophilia > Solirubrobacterales > Solirubrobacteraceae > Palsa-744. The sequence goes on along the minus strand of CAVVGU010000001.1, from coordinate 314,717 downwards.
GTGGTGATGAGAGTGATGTTCGTGCGGCCCGGTGTGTGGGTGGGCGTGGTGGCCCATTGAGCCAGCGCGGGCGGCGCAACATCACCCGGACGCTCGACATCGCCGCGTGGCACGAGCGCCAGTTGTGCCTCCTCGCGATCGATGATGCGCGGGTCGTCGGGTTCGTGTGCGCGAGCATCGACGCCGGCACGGGACTCTCGCCGGGGTCTCGTGGGCAAAATCGACGCGCTGTACGTGACGCCGACGGCGCGTGGACGAGGGACAAAGTCGGCGCTCGCCAAGGCGACCATCGCGGAGCTACGGGCGCGCGGCGCTGGGGTGATCCACAACCTCGTATGCATTGAAGATGATGAGGCGCAGGCGTTTTGGCAGGCGCAGGGTTTCGAGCGCGACATGGTTTGCCTGTCGCTTTACGAGAGGAGCTGAGCAACGATGACCACGATGAGCGACAACCCAGAGATCGAGCTGCTGCGCCGCGCCTGGGAGGCGATGACCGGGGGCGACTTCGCCGTCCTCGAGGAGTCGCTGACCGAGGACGCCAAATGGCATGGCATAGAGGAAGGGCAGCTCTGTGCCGGCCGCACAGAGATTCTCGATTTGATGACACGCAACCTGCCCGGTCGTTTGCGAGGACGCATCGAGGAGACGATCCAGACCGGCCCTCGCGTGCTCGTCGCGTTCCGCCCCGAGCAGCCATCCGACGCAGGGGACCGGCCGTTGGACGACGGGATCGCGTACATGGTGGTCACGATCAGCGACGGCAAGATAATCGAGTTGAAGGGGTGCGCTGACCGAGCCACCGCCGTCACCTACGCACAGACCGGAGAAGCGCCCGACGTTCCGGCAACCGTCGGGGTCCAGCCTCCCGACGTGGTGGTCGAGCCTCCTGAGCAGCGCGTCAACCGGCTCGTCCCGTTCGTCAAGGTGATTGACGTGGGGCGCTCGGTCGCCTTCTATCACCATCTCGGGTTCACCCCGACCAGCGTGTTCAAGTATCGCGGTCGAATGTCCTGGGCGGCGCTTGAGAGCGACGGGGCAGAAGTCATGTTCGAGGGTACGAGCGACCCGATCCACCACGAGCGACAGGGCATCCTGTTCTACCTCTACACCCACAACCTCGCGGCGCTGCGCGACCAGCTCCTAGCCGCTGGCATCGAGGCCGGGGAGATCGAGGACGGTTCGCCAGGCCCGCGTCAGGAGATGCAGGTCATGGACCCCGACGGTTATGAGCTGATGATCGCTCAGATCGAGTAAACGGCCGACAGATCCCTAGTGCGTCAAGCCCCGACATCGGCTCTCCCTTTCCTCGTGAGTGGCCGACTCGCGCGTCGCGCTATGAGCCAGTACGCCACGAGCCCTGCGCCTGCGAATGGGGCGGCGCACGTCAGCCCGCTGAGCAGATCGGCGGTAGTTAGCCCCGTGCCGGTCGCCCGATACACCGCCGCAGGGCCGCCGAAGCTAAATACCGATGCGAGGAACATGGCAGCGAACAGCGCCGCGCCGACGAGCGAGACCGTGGCACGGGTGACGCTGAGCGTGGCGAGCTTTGGCTGAATGCCGGTCTCCAGTTGCGCGACGCGAACATCCAGCAGCTCGGGGCCTCCGATCGCCGCGACCCCCTCCAGCTCGCTCCAGGCGGGGCCACGGACAACCTTCAGTAGCGCGCCGACGAGGGGCCGGCGCCCACACGCTCTTACTGCCCGACGATCGGCGGCAAGCTCCCGGCCCGCGAGATAACGGGCGCGTAGAGAATCCAGCGCGGGCAGGAAGAAGAACGCGGCCGAGAGCGCCTGCACCAATACGACCTTCAATGGGTCGAGGTTGCATACGTGGTAGCGCTCGTGCTCAAGCACCGCCCGCAGCTCATCATCGGAGACGCCCTCAAGGAGCCCGCGGCTGACCGCGACGCGCGGAGTTAGGACGCCGTAGGCGAAGGAGAACCGCTCGGGGGCATCAAGGAGAACCACGCGCCCACCCAACCCGACCGCTGATGCCGTAAGTGCCAGCTCGTCGGGCAGTTCAAGCGCCAGCCCACGCACGCGGCGGGCAAGCCGTTGAGAGGCGATGATCTGACGGGCAGCCGACCGGGCTCCGAACGCTAGACCAGCCGCCACCAGGACAATGAAAAGGAGAACAGGCAGCAACGCACCGCTGCTGTGCAAGAGCCCAGCAATCCCCTCGTGAGAAACCCGCGCCAAGACAAGCGGCACGAGTACGCTCCCCACGGCGCCACAGAGCACATACATACCCAGCAGCAGCGCGAGGGACATCAGGGCAAGGAAACTGCGGTTGGCGCTGTCGAGCTTCATGCGTCCTCCTCAAGGAGACTACGCAGGCGGCGCAGAGCGCCAGGATCGGCGCGCGCCTCATCCACGAAATGAGCGACCGCCGCGTCGCCATAGGTACGGATCACGTCCCGCACCGCGATCCCAGCGGCGTCCGGGGCCGTCGCCTCATACACATAGCTTCGTCGCTTACCCTGGCGTGTAAGGACGCTCTTCGCGGCGAGCCGGTTCATCACCGTCATTACGGTCGTGTAGGCCAAAGGCTCAGGTCGCCGCTCGTTGAGCGCATCCACGATCTCACGAACAGACACAGGCCGACTCGCGTCCCAAACCGCATCCATTACCTCGGACTCAAGGGGAGCAAACCCTCGGCTTGCATTGCTCGGCCTTCCTGCCATCGGCGGGACTCTACTACATTCTCGTCGTGTATGCTCGGGCTATGAGCCGTCATGCCTACAGGCCGTTGCCGCCGGGTCCTCGCGCCCCAGCATCCGTCAATACTGCCCGTCTTGTCCAACGACCGTTGCAGTCTTTGCTCGGGTGGCGTGAGCGCTACGGAGACGTTTTCACCGTGCCACTCCTCGTCTTCGGCGTAGGTGTCTACGTCTGCGATCCGAGCGCGATCCGCGAGATGCTGACTGGCGAGCAATCCGATCTTCACGCTGGCGAGGCGAACGCGCCCCTGTCGGCGGTGCTCGGCGACCGCTCAGTCCTGACCCTCGACGGACGCGAGCACCTGCGCCAGCGAAAGCTATTGCTACCGCCGTTTCAAGGATCGGCCATCCAGAACTTCCGCACAATCATCCGCGATGTCGCGCAAGCCGACATCGGCAGATGGAGAGAGGGCGAGCGTTTTGTCATGCGCGAGCGGATGCGGGGACTCACCTTCGAGGTGATCGTCCGTGCCGTCTTCGGAGTAACTGACACAGACCACATCAAACTGCTGCGTAGCACTCTCGTCTCCGTGCTCGATGCGCAGGCCGTTCTCTTTCTGCCGGACATGCTCCGCCGCGATCTCAGTCGCTATAGCCCGTGGGGCCAGTTTCAACGTCGCTTGCAGGCAGCGGACGCGCTGATCTACGAGGAGATCGCCCTTCGTCGCTGCGAGCCGGACCTCGAGGACCGCACTGATGTTCTCTCGTTGTTGCTGCGCGCCCGCGACGAGGACGACCAGCCGATGACCGATGTCGAGCTTCGTGACGAGCTGATGACCCTGCTGCTTGCCGGTCACGAGACGACCGCCACGGGCCTCGCTTTCGCCTTCGACCTGTTGCTGCGCAATCCCCGCGTGCTTCATCGCTTGCGAGAAGAACTGAGCACCGGAGACGACACCTACCTCGATGCCGTCGTGAGCGAGACGCTACGGCTGCGGCCGGTGATCGACGCCAACGCTCGCACGCTTACCAAGCCCCGCACGATCGGAGGATGGGACCTCCCAGCCGGTATCCATGTCTACCCGGCGATTGCTGTCGTTCATCTGCGCGAGGACCTCTACCCGCAGCCCCACGAGTTCCGGCCAGAGCGATTCATCGACGGCGAAGCGGAGTCCTACGCTTGGCTTCCCTTTGGCGGCGGCATCCGTCGCTGCATCGGTGCGTCGCTCGCCCAGGCCGAGATGGCTGAGGTAATCCGCGCCGTCGTCTCAAGCGCCGATCTGAAGCCGACGAGGCACGATCCCGAACCAGTGGTCATGCGCGGGATCACACTCGTCCCAAAGCACGGTACGCCGGTCGTCGTGGGACGCATCGACGGGGAGCGGTCCCGGCCTGTCGTTGGGGAGTACCCCAACCGCCGACCTCTTGGAGAGATCGTCAAGAGCTACGACCGAGTTGCCCGGCTCTACAGCACCCTGGAGCCGCTTTACCTGATCTTCCCGCCCGCCCGACGCAAGGCAGTCGCAGCGCTCAACGTGAAAGCCGGCGACGTTGTTCTTGAGATCGGCGCCGGCACCGGGCGCAACCTGCCCTACTTGGTCGACGCGGTTGGTCCGACTGGCACCATCATCGCTGTCGATGCCTCCGAGGGGATGCTGGTCGAGGCGCGCAAGCTCGTGGAGCGCCACGGCTGGTCAAATGTCAAGTTGCTCCGCCAAGACGCCGCTCAATTGCAACTCGATCGGGACGTTGATGCTGTGCTTTTTAGCCTCAGCTACTCAGTCATACCCGAACCCGGTCCCGCACTCGCACGGGGCTGGAAGCTGCTGCGTCCAGCCGCTCGGCTCGTCGTGATGGATATGGGACTGACCAACCCCAGCCACCGCCGTGCGCTCGGTCTCGTCGCCCGCCTTCTGGAGAAGCTCGCCCCAGGCGATCCCTACTCGCGGCCGTGGGACGATCTCGCTATCTATGGGCCGGTTGCAACTGAGCGCTTCCTGCTGGGTCTCTACTACACCTGCACAGTCCAGAAGACGGCGGAGCAATAGCCACGGAGGGCTCCCGGAAGCCTTACCGCCGCGGCTGCTCGGCCAGCCACTCGTCAAGCATTGGGCGCGTGAAGCGAATGTGCCGGCCTACTCGCCGGCACGGCAGTAGGCCGCTGCGCACTGCCTCATAGACCCAGCTCGTCTTGACGTTCAGATACCACGCGGCCTGCTCAGGGCGAAGGAGCCGGTCTTCCTTCAGGGCGACCGCTGGCTGCTGCTCTGTCGTTGGTCCTTGCATACGCCCATACAGACCCCCAACGCCTTCGACCGGCCAACGGATTTTGCGCGAACACGATCACGCCGAGGGATGCCGCTCCTGTCCGCTCCTCCTGCGGCCTCGCCAACCCAGCCGAGCCTCCGCGAATCGGCTGGCGAGGGTCGCGCAGCCGTTGACGATCGCCACGATCAACGCCAGGTCCGCAAGCATTGGACTTCCTCCTACGCTGCGATGACGACGATCCGCCGACCGTCAGGCATGACCCCATCCGGGTACGTCTCTGCGAGCCGTTGTACGCGAGCCCGGTCGCGGACGACGCTCATCCCGTTCAGCGCCGAGAAGAACACGTCATCGGCGTGCATCGCCTTCTGCGCGACCGCCTTGTGGTTGTAGATCGTGCTGGGGCTCGCGTTGCGACTCTCGGCAATATCCGGCACAGAGTCTTCATCGAAGAAGTAGCGGTTAATGACCTCCCGCTGTACTCGTGGCAGCCGCCCGACTGCCGCTTTGCACGCCTCGCGCACGGGGTCGTGGGCGAAGAACCGCTCGACCACATCGAACACGTCCCGCATACGGATACGCACCCGCCACTCCGCGAGCCCGCGCCGATCGCGCATCGTGGGTGCATCGACCCCCTCGAACCCGGCGAGTGCCGCCTGCATTGCTTCGGCCTCCGGCACACCGGCGCCGCAGGTCTCAGCTTGCGGCAGCTCGCCGCGCAGTTGGTCAATGGCACGATGGGCGACCGTCTCCCGCAGCCACGGGAAGAACCGCTCGGGCGGGTCAGACGGGTAGCGAAACACCGCTTCCAGCGCTGCCTCCCTGGTCACGTCATACAGCCGTTCGCGCTCGACGACATGGATCAGTCGCGCCTCCTCGCGGTTGGCCCAATTGACATCGCGTGCCTGGGGCGACATACCGAAGTGCGCGGAGACGAACGCCTTGCTGACGCTGCGCCTAACCGGCTCGAAGACGAGCATCAAGAAGATCAGCAGGTGCTCATTGCTCGCAGGGTCGCGGCGGGCTGCCTCGATCATCGGCCCAAGGAAGCGCTGCTTCTGCTCGGCGGTGTTCATCCGGTCAACCCACTGCCACGTGTCCAGCAGCGCCGAGACCCTCTCGCCATGTGGCAGACGCTCCAGCTCCTGTAGGCGGCGGATCAGCGCGCGAGTCTGCGCGCCGTGCGGCTCAAAAGCCTTGCGTCGCGCGGGCACGAACGACAGCTCGCGGCTGTAGACGACCTTCCCCGACAGGTCTTCAAGCTCCTCGTCTCGGATACGTCGCTGGCTGGACTCCAGGTCCGGGCGCCAGCGATTGTCGATTGGGCCATTGACGATGGGCATGTTGCTTGCCTCCTTTATAGAGCTGGGTGCGGACCAATTCCGACCCTCTGCCTCTACAGAACAGGCGGCATCTCTAGTCCAGCGACGGCTCGGCGCGCGCGCCCCGGCGATCGGGTCCTATCCGACTGGCACGATCCAGGGCCATGAGCGAGCCGCAAGCTCCCGACGATGGCGTAAAGCACCTGACGACCGGCAACTGGCTGGAGCCCGACCCGATCTGCTTGAAGTTAGTGGAGGTCGACCTGGCCACCGCAGCGCGCCGACCGCCGACAGGCGATGGCTGGGCCGAGCGGTTCCTTGCCATCGACCTCGCGCCCACTGTGCCGAGCGAGGTACGAGACATGTGGGAGGCCGCCCGCGGTCTGCTGCTCTACGGCTGGTTCTACTACGCGATCTACGCGATTGGCGAACACGAGCTGCGGCGCGTCGCTGACGCCGCGGTCCTGCACCGCTACCAGCAGGCCGGCGGCCCGCCGAACAAGAAGCCCGGACCCGAAGGCGAGCTGCGCTGGCCCGACATGATGCGCCGCGTGAACTGGCTCATCGAGGCCGGCGTCGTCCCAGCCGCGAAGCGCGAGCGCTGGGACGGACTACGCGACCTACGCAACGAGACCACGCACATCAGCATCCGGCACCTCACGACGCCGCACGAAGTGCTGCGCGTGCTCGACCTCCTGGCGGGCGAGATCGACGCCCTGTTCGCCATGTAGCGACCCTCCACGCCCCCGCGACGCCCCCTGGGGAAATCAGTGGGGCAATTAAGACGTCCCGTCCGCAGCCCGTGATACAGTCAAAATCGCTTAGTTAGTCGTGTTTCGGCAGTGCCGGAGGAGGGACTCGAACCCCCGACACGCGGATTATGATTCGTCCCGGGTGGTGGCGTGGAGTGTCGCCGAGTCAGCTATCTGGCTCTACGGCAGGGAATCCGTCCCCCCTCGCTCCGGCCAAATTGGGCGCGGTGGCGTGGGGCGTGTTTGCACTTTGTTTGCGCCCCTGGCCGCTCCCGTCAGGCAGGATCATCGGAGTCGTCGCCTGCGGGCGTATCGACTTTCAACAGTTCCACCTTGCAGCCGAGCCCCTTGACCTTCGGCCAGTCGCCGTCGGCGCAGAGGACCGTTTCGATCTCCGGCTGGAGGTCCGCCGTGGCGAGGATCAGCGCATCGGGCATCGACAGCGACTTGCGCTTGCCCCGCAATATCGCGGCGCGTGCCGCGACGGGTCTATCGACCGGCAGGAGATCCTTGACCAAGGCGTCGAAGAAGCCGTCTACGTTCTCCTTGGGATGGTGCCCAAGCGAAACTCCGGTCATGACCTCCGCGTAGCTGATGACCGAGGCCACCAGGGGATGGCTGCCCACGATCTCCTTGAACCTGGCGACGGTAGTCTCGTGAAGGGCATCGTCTGCGTCCAGGAAGCCGACGATCACTGTCGAGTCGAGCAGGATCAGTCCCACTCTTGGCGCAGCCCGCGCACGGTTCGACCAAGCTCGCCACCCGTGCTCAGGCAGCCCGCGTACTCATCTACGAGGTCATCCATGCGCGCGATCAAGACACGCCCACGTCCCTGGGCCTTGACCTGCACGACATCACCCTCGCGCAACCCAGCCTCGCTGAAGGCCCCGATCGGGATCGTGATCTGATGCTTGCCGGAGACCCGGGAGCGACCTGCACTGCGCCTGCCCTCCCCCTTTAGTTTCTTTACATCTACGACCATAGGTCAAGGATAGCGCGCGGTGCGGCTGGGTTGGCGCATCCCCGGCAAGGTCCAAGGCGAGTGAGGATCGTGGGTAGGCACCGCGAGCGGATCTCGATGGCTGAGACGCTCCCACGGTACACTGCGCCGATGCATGCCACCGAGGCCGAAGCGGAGCCCGCGTGGCCAGAGTTCCAGACCTTTCTAACTCAAGCCCACGACGAGGCAACCGGCGGGTCGCCTGTCGAGATCAGAATTCGAGATTTACTCTCGTATGTTGGCGCGGAACGCAGAGGCGCACGCGTCACAGAAGAAATCCAGCTGGCCCTTGACCGGCACGGACTAATCACTGAGCCCTCGTTTAGCTCCGGTTGGATCGACAGCTCCGTCCTGCTCCGTCCGGCCTCGGCTGTCTCCTCAACCCAAAGCGATCAGGCACCTCAATCTGAAGACGCTGGGGACTCGCCGGAATCAGCCGAAGTTGCGTTAACGGTCAGCAGCCTGAAGTCGGCCAGTCGAGACCCCGTCAGCATCGAACAGGGCAGTGAACTAGGCCACGCACGCGCCCTCATGCTGCGCTACGACTACTCCCAGCTTGCGGTCATGGCTGGTCCGCGCCGGCTCGTCGGCGCAATTAGCTGGGAGTCGATGGCCAGAGCTGCCATTCGTGACCGCGACTTCACGCTGCGCGACGCAACCGTGCCGACGAGATCGGTCGCACCGGATGACGACCTCATCGCGCTGATCCCGACGATAATCGACCACGGCTTCGTTTTCGTCGCCCGACCAGATCACACTCTTGGCGGTATCGTTACAACTGCCGATCTAAGCAGCCAGTTTGGAACTGTCGCCAAGCCGTTTCTGCTCATCGGCGAGATTGAGCGACGCCTCCGTCGGGTCCTTTCAGCTCATTTTCAGCCAGCAGACCTCGCAAACGTCCGGGATCCAGCCGACACCGGTCGGACAATCACGTCCGTCAACGACCTCACACTTGGCGAGATAGCTCGGTGTATCGAGGATCGAACGAACTGGCAGCGGCTAGGCTGGCCAGTTGACCGAGCTGAGTTCATCAGCGCGTTGACAGTCGTAAGGGGCATCCGCAACGAGGTAATGCACTTCAGCCCCGATCCCCTGACCTCGCCAGAGGAGAATGCATTGCAGAACTTCGCCCGTTGGCTGCGGGTCATGGAGCCCAGTCGCTAGCCATCCGCGTATGACCAGCGTCCCCGGCAGGGTCCAGGGCGAGCGGCTGTCCGATGTCCCCGTCGAGCAGGTGGACGTACGTGGCGAGCGTGAACGCGGCGGAATGGTGGCCGAGCCACCGCTGGACCTGGACCACGTTGCGGCCCTGCGCGAACAGCATCGACGCGCATGTATGCCGGAAGGCGTGGAACCCCACCCAGGGCAAGCACGCCTCCTCACGGGCGGGCTGGAGCACGCGGCGAAAGACGTTGCTCGGCATGAGCGGCGAGCCGTTGGCCGCAGCGAATACCGGGTCCTCCTCCCCGGCCCACTCCGTTTCCGTCCGGCGCTCCCTGAGCGCCAGCACGAGTGCGTGGTCCAACGGGACCTCCCGGCGGCCGTAGCGGCTCTTGGGCGGCCTAATGCGACCCTTCACAAGCGCCCGGCGGACCTTGACGTGCGGTGTGGAGCCGTCGAGCTGTAGATGCCGCCACTGGAGAGCGATCGCCTCGCTGATTCGCAGGCCGGTAGCCGCCAGGAACCAGAAGAACAGCCGCCAACGCCCGGGAAAGAGCCCGAGCAGCATGGACAGCTCTGCGGTGCCCATCGCCCGCATCTCTTCTTCTTCGGAGTCCTCTGCGGTCGGCCGGTGTGGCAGATCCACGTCCCGGGCGGGGTTCGAGCGGATCAGGCCCTCGCGGACGGCCGTGGCGAGACACGCGCGCAGTGGCGCCATGATGTTCCGCACGGTTGCGTCCGACAGCGCCCTTCCCTGTGCCTGCTCGTCGCACAGCCACGCGACGAACCTCGCAACCCTCGACGGCGTGACCTCCGTCAATCGTGTCCGCTCGGGGAAGTGCCTGAGCACGTACTGCTTGAGCTGGCGGCGGTAGTCCTCGCGCGTACCGTCCCGGAACCCGCGCCGACCGCGGCCCTGGTAGCGCTCCACCCACTCCAGCGCGTACTCGTGCAGCGTGACGCGGGAGCGCTCATCAAACTCTCCGCGCTCGATGTCGGTGGTCCGTGCGGCCTTCGCGCGGCGAGCCTCATCGAGAGTCCTGAAGCTCTCGTACCGCTGCTTGCCGTTCGCGCGGTACGCGATCATGTAGCGGGCACCCCGCTTGTAGATGCCGGGGTGCTTCGTCTTGATTGTCGGAGCAGCCATCAGGGGTTTCTCCTTTTGTAGCGCTGGGCGCGGACGGTGGGATTCACGACAGGGCTTCGATCGCCGCGTCAAGGTGCGAGCGCTTGAACAGCAGCCTGCGCCCGTCCCGGCGCGGCGTGAGGCTCACCAGGTCGTAGATGCGGTTCGGCGGACAGGCAAGGTGCTCCGCGGCCTGCTCCACGCCGATCCAGGGCTCCGGCGCACTGCCTCCCGCGAGGCTGTCGGCGAGCAGTTCGGCGACACGCTCGGCGATGGCCTGCACGAACACATCAGGGACTTGCAGCTCCAAGGTGCCCGCGCTCATGTTCATCTGTGCTTGGGAAATCGCATCGGCTCTCTGTAAGTAAGCCGAGCACCGCCCCTGCCGCGCAAGCGAATCTCTCGCGTGCCGCAATGCCGGCGCGACGCGATACCGGCCGAACCGGCGGCGGTTGGATAGGTCACGTATCTGTGTGCGCCTCATGGTCCCCCAAGGTTGGGCTCCTTCGAGCCAGTTGGGCGGCTGCCCAACTGATTGCCGCCTTTGCAGGTCGTGGAGGAGCTGTCAAGCAAGTTCGCAAGTAACAGCAGTACCCCGCCGCAGGCGGGGGCTCGAACTTGCTTTACAGCGGGGGAACGACCTGCTACCCGTCTCCCGGCGCGCCGCCGCCGGGTAACTTCCACCAGCGAACAAGGAGCATCCGAGGACGTCGCGCCCTGAAGCCCTCAATGAGCCGCCGGCAGACTTCGCCGGCATCCACCTTCGACCCGACTCGTCGCTGCATCCCGCATCCGGTTCGTCCCGGCACCTTTCGGGACGCTCCCGCCCCCACCAGCCGCCATGCCAGCCACGCGGCGTCATCGCTTCCACACCACAAGCCGTCCATCGTCATTCGACGCCCACCGAACCCGGTACCCACACCATCCCGCCCGCTACTCGTCCCGCCCACGGTCTCACGGCCCTTCTCGAATCTCTCGCTGTTGTTCTTCTCCGTTCCACCCTGCCGCCCGCTCGCTCCCCTCCCACGCTCTGCGCCTGGCCCCACCAAAACATCTGTGATGTGGTAGGTCGAGGAAGGGGGTCCCCGGGTTGGAGCGAAGCGGAAAGGCGGGGACCCCCTTCCTCAATGCCAGGCGCAGAGCCAAATCTCGCCCGCGAGCGGGCAGCAGGGGTATCCGCCTGGGGTATTCGCCTTATAGACATACACCCAAACGAACACCCTTCGCCCCAAACGGATACCCCAGACGGACACCCGGGCTCCCGTGGGATCATCGCTGCACCGCCTTGGGTGCGAGTCGCCCGCGCTTGAAGTGCGTCGGGGCCTTCGGCGCAACCGTGAGCGACCTCGGCACCGTGATGGGGGAACAAGATCACCCTCGGATCTGACGACTCAAGGGTGCGCTATCTGTTCTACATGCCCGGCTCCATCTCGTAGCCGGTACATGCCGCGCCACGACCAACGTCCCCTCGTCCCGATACCGTTGCGGAGTGCCTGAGCCCATAGAGACACCCTGGTTCGCTTTGCAGGCTGGCGTGCTCCTCGTCTTCCGGGTGAACCGCCGCCCGCTCGTAGATCCAACATTGTTCTCACCGACCACGGTGCCTGGCGACGCCTTTAATCACTTCGTGCGGATGCTCACCCCGGGGTTCGAGGTCAATACCGGCCGGCAGCACCAGCGCACATGGCGTGTCGGCGGAGTGCGCGCGGATGCGATCGAGCGAACATTGACGGGCAAGCTCGGGTGGCTACCGCGTGGAGAGGAGGTAGTGCCCGAGTGGTCGGAGGATGAGAAGGACTGGGTGTCGAGCACGACAACGCCGCGAGGCGGCCGCATTGTGCCGTTTGGCTTCGACGGTGACACGCGACTCCTGACTGTCCTGCATGATCGTACCTCGACACCTTTGACCATCGCTGCGGTGTTCGAGCACATCCTGCGCGAAAATGAGCGTGAGTTGCCCATCGAGGAGCGCAGCACGGAGTGGAGCGTGGAGCCGGTGCTCGATGCTGAGGATTTCCTGTCTTGGCTCAAAGCGCTCGACATCGTAACCTCGGTCTCGTTCAGGGCGAAGCTGCCCAACCCGGAGCCGCGAGACGCATTCCGCGACCTGGCAGAACGTATGACAGAGCGACGAGCGACGGTGTTTACGGAGACAATCAGTTCGGAGCGCGAGGAGGGCCTGAGCGGAATCGGAGGATCGCGACGTTCGACAGGCCATCGCGATGGGCGAGCAGGGCTTTGCGACGCTGAGCGGCAAGGGTCGTCGCGATGGAATAGAGACTCGGTACCGCCAGACCGATGCCGTGGCCAAGGAACGGGTTGACGAGTTGCCGCAGGATTGGGACAGCATTTGGTCGCTGATCAAGGAGCTTCTAAAGGGTCGTCTGCGGCGCTTCCTCGACGAAAATCGAGCGCATGAGCGGTGACGACCTCGCTCGCCCCGTCGGTATCTGGCGTGCCCTTGGCGATTTCAAGCTGAAGGATGCCATCTGGCCAGAGGGTCTGTGCGCAGTCGTGATTGGCGCTGGCGGGTCGGCTCTCGCGATTGGGGTCACGACGCCCGCGGAACGTGCCGACGTGATGGGCAATGTGCTTGCGCTGGCTGGCGCGTTCCTCGCGGTCGTCTTTACCGCCCTCGCCATCGTCGTCTCCTTGCCTTCCGCGAGTTATCTACGAATGCTGGGGCAGACGCCTGAAGGCGGGATGCGCCGCTTCCTCGACCCATTCCTCGTCGCCGTCGGCACACAAATCGCCATCATCCTTCTGGCGGTCGCCTATCGCTTGGTATCTGGCGATGTCGCCAAGTGGATCGAGCATGCCTCCTTCGGCGTCGTGGGGTTCCTCTTTGTCTTCGGCGTCCTAGACCTTGCGGCGCTCGCCCGCCAGCTTGTGCAGCATGGCATCCTGCGTGCCGCCGACGCCACAGTGTCCAATGGGGGCGCCCATGAGAGCGACATCGAAGACGAGGGCACTGGCCGAGTTCATCGACTCCCGACCGGCCGGGGATAGCGAACGCTCCACTTGGCTGCAGCAACGTGTTTGCACTTCTGTTTACACCTTGGCCCTTTTAAGACTCCCCGACGGCTCCCACAGCCACAAAAACCCCACCTGAGCAGGGGATTTTGCCAGATGCCGGAGGAGGGACTCGAACCCCCGACACGCGGATTATGATCTCCAATCGGCACCTCGGATTGGCTCTGCCAAGCGGATCTTAGCCCAAGAAATATGGCCTATTTGCGAGCAGGCCCGGCCCTCTCGGGAAATCCTGGGGAAATCCCGGCCCCATCCTCGCAGCTCGTTGGCCGGTCCGAGCCCCTGGGGGTCTATAGCACCATGAACCACTCGAAAAGGCCCACGGGCCACCTGCAGGTCAAGATCGACAAGAACGGTCGCACACGCTCCTTCTGGGCGTTCTGGCGCGACCGCGACGACAAGAAGGGCGGGCGGCGCCTCGGCCCCGCCCATGTACGCGACTCCGGAAGGCAGACGGCGCGCGGCGCGGTCATCTGGCGGGCCGGGCACGGCCCCAAGCCGAGCCCGGAGTACCTGACGCCCAAGGAGGCGCAGGCGTGCCTGGAGACAATCGTCGAAGAGTTGAGAACGGCGGCCGAGGTGGACCGTGCACCCGAGCACACGCTCCAACAGGCAGTCGAAGGCTGGCTCACGGAGCGCAACGGCGAGCGGGGTCTGAAGCGATCGACGATCGCCGGCTACGAGGACATGTTCGAGCGCCTGTTCCGCGACCTCGGCGCCGACACGCCGGTGCGCTCGCTCGCCGACGGGCGCCTGCGGGCGTACTTCGCGGACTTCAAGTCCTACCGCGTGCTGAGCGAGAAGAAGGCGCGCGAGGCGCGGGCCGAAGGCAAGAGCGTCCAGCAGCTGACGATAGAGCGCTGGACCGCGCAGCCCGCGGACAGCCAGGCGGTCGAGGTCACGACGAAGGATGAGGCGGTGCGGCTCGCCGACGAGTTGCCGGGCACGTGGAAGCACCGGCGGCGCGGTGCCTACCGCGTCGTGCCGCTCGATTCTCAGCGCCCGCGGCGGGTTTCGTGGGCCACAGCGATGGCGCTTCAGGCGGAAGGCTGGATTGTCACGCGGCGCACGACGAAGCCATGGATGCTGGTGACCCCAGCGGCTGTGCAGACGCGCAACACCTACCGAGACATCCTCGCCGCGTCCCTCGACTACGCGGTGCGCGAGCGCTGGCTCGACGCCAACCCGCTGGCCGCCGTCAAACGCGCGAGCAGACGTCACGATCACGAGCGCATCCTCCGTCGGGACGACTTCTACGACCCCGACGAGGTCGACCGTCTCCTGCGCCACGCCCCCAGCGTTTTCGAGGAAGCGTTTTGGCTCTGCGGCGCCCACGCGGGCCTTCGGCTGCCCGGCGAGGCGCTCGGGCTCCGCTGGGGCGCGGTCGATTTCCAGACCGGCGTGATGCGACCCTACGACAACTGGGTGCGCAACGAGATGGACACCACCAAGACGTCCGACTCAGAGGCGATCCCGATGACTCCCCGCCTGACGCGAGCGCTGGCACAGCTCAAAAAGCGGGACTACGCGATCGGCGACCAGGATTTCGTGTTCGTGAGCGACCTCACGCGGGACTCACCGACGTCCGAACGGCCGCTGCGCGACGCATTCAAGATCGCTGTGCAGGAGGCGGACCTGAAGCCGATCAAGATGTACAACTTGCGGCACTCATTCGGTACCACGCTGGCGCGCAACGGCGTGGACATCAGGACGGTCCAGGCGCTGATGCGCCACGACCGGCTGAGCACAACCGAACAGTACATGGCCTACTCGCCGCGGCCAGACCTTGCGGATCAGATCGCTCGTGCGCTCGATCCGCACAGCCAGCACGCGAACGTAGTACCGACGCGTCCTGCCTCCCCCGATGCGGGGGCCAAGTTCTTCGAGCGCTTGGAGGAGGAGATCCCGGCGAAGTGGTTGCGGGAGGTGCAGCGGCTCTACGCCGAGATCGGCGCGCAGCCCGAAGCGCAGACCTGATGCCGTTCACTTGAGTTGACGCAAGCTCCTGCCCCTGGATGAACGGAGCCGTGTGCGAAGGCGCGAGCTTGGCTCTCGCGGTTCGTTCAACTCAGGCGTCTCGAACTCGACGACCGACGCGTTCACCCGCGACGAAAACCTCGATCGACCGGGCCGGTTGCCCCTCCACACCATACGCCCTCCTTTGGGAGACAACGCTGGAGCGGGCGGGCGTCCTCAGCGCCCTCCGCTCGTAGGTCGCGTCTCATGAGCCGGGGGGATTGAGGTTGCGGGCGTAGCCTCCGCTTTGACCCTGAACAAGTCGAAGATGGAGGTACGCCCGCATGGAGAAGGTAGCCCCGAGCGAGAGGTTTCGCCGAGAGCTGGATGAGGTGCTGGCCGGTGTGGCCGGCGAGGATGATCCGATCGAGACGGTCGGCCGTCTGGGAGCGCGGTTGATTTTGCAGCAGGCGCTGGAGGACGAGGTCACAGAGTTTCTCGGGCGTCGTCGCTACGAGCGTGCGGAGGAGACGGTCAGCCACCGCAACGGTCATGAACCGAAGACCGTCAAGACGACGAGTGGCCGGGTGGCGCTGGAGCGTCCTCGGGTCCGTGACGCGAGCAAGCTGGGGTTCAAGAGCCTGGTGCTCGGCAAGGGCGTGACTCGGACGCACGCGCTGGAGTCGCTGGTGATCAGCAGTTTCCTGCGGGGTCTGTCCACCCGTGACGTGGAGGCCGCGCTGGCGGAGACGTTCGAGGAGCCGATCGCGTCGAAGTCGACGGTCTCCAGGATCTGCGAGGACACCCGGGAGCGCTACCGCCAGTGGTGTGAGCGGCGGCTGGAGGAGCACGATCTCGTGTACTGCTTCCTGGACGCGATTTACCTGAAGCTGCGCCCCGACGATGAGCCCGCCGAGGGTGTCCTGGTGTGCTGGGGCGTGACGCTGGAGGGCCGCAAAATACTCCTCGGCCTGGCGCTCGGATCGCGTGAGAGCTACGACAGCTGGCTCGCGTTCGGACGGGACATGATCGACAGGGGTCTGCGGGCGCCGGCGCTCGTGATCGCTGACGGCGCACCGGGAATCTGGAAGGCCGTCGGGGAGCTGTGGCCTGCGGCGGTCCAGCAGCGATGCACAGTCCACGCCCTACGGAACGTCACCAGCAAGCTGCCCGAGCGCCACCACCAGGAGGTCAAGACACGCTGGTGGAAGACCTTCGATGAGGCCCGCTCCCCAGGCGAGGCCCGCCGAGAACTCCAGGCACTCATCGGCGACTACCAGGCCGCATACCCCTCAGCGATGCTCCCCATCGAACGCGACCTCGACGCGCTGGTCGCGCATCTACGGTTCCCCTCCGAGCACCGCAAGCGGATCCGTACTACCAACCTCCTGGAGAGAACGTTCGTGGAGGTCCGCCGGCGCACCAAGGTGATCGGACGGTTCCCCGGCGAGACCTCCGCCCTCTCACTCATCTGGGCCGTCCTCGAGCTCTCCAGCCGCGGCTGGCGCGGCGTGAAGATGACCCCCAAGACCGTCGCCGAGATCGAGCGGCTACGCCGCGAACTGCACCCCACACCAGCCCAGCCACCAACGACGAGCACCCAGGAGGCAATCGCCGCATAACATCCCAACCCAGCGGAAGCTACACCCGCACAATTCACCCGGAAAACGGGACGCGACCCTCTCGTAAAGTCATTGCGCTAACGCGCGTGACGGTTCAGCCAGGATGTCAGTTGTTTGCTTATGAAGGTCGATGTCAAGAAGACGGCGAGCAGTGTCCAAAAGCTCCGACTGACGATCACGATCATTCATGCCACCCGCGAGGCGGCGTAGTCAGAATCCAACCCGCTTCTTTACCGCAAAGCTCATGTCGTAGGCCTTTCGCTGTCGTCTCTGAGAGAGTCGTTCATCGCTTGCCATTGTGTATCGAAGTCAGCGAACCGATGGACCTTGGTTACATGTATGGCGCCTTCCACAAGGACAGTAGAAACAAGATCGCCTCCTATATGTAGTCGCTCAGACAAAGGAAGCGCATTCTGCTCGTTACGAATCTGATCGGCGAGTTCTACGATCTCCTCAAACGTGGCAGGGTTATCGGCGGGTATAGCAGCTGGAGGCGGCTTCATGCCGAAGCCGTAGTCAAGCCTCTCCGAGTCGAAGTTCTTTTCCGATCTGTATGCATAGCCAACGTATTTGGTATCGATGTCGGAGTGCCCAAAATGGTAGACCGTTGATGACCCGGAGATGGGTCCGTGCTCCTCCTCTACCTCCGCTGCGATGCGGCGAAGGTTCTCCGGCGTGTGTTGATCCAGCATGTCGAAGTCACGACAGAGCAGGTTGGTTTGCACCATCGCTGCCCATCGCTGTCCTATGGCCGCAGTCCCCGTGAACGCGATGACGCTCCCTAGGTGAGGCAGCACAGTGCACTTCGAGACGAGGAGGAACGGGCGACTATCGACGCGAGTCGCCAGGGTGTCGGTAGCGACGATGACCGACTCAGGGTCCAGCTGGAACAGGAGCAGACTCATCGACCCATGATGGCGTACCTCTACTACCTCTGCTCACCGCACCGCCCAGCGCCGGCACATCGCCGCGCGGTGTCTGCGATCGGGCACGTTGTGAGTGCCTCCGCCCCGCTGTGAGCGGGTGGGCAGCTGGTCCGCGTTGATCGAAGTTCCATCCATACCAAACACCGTACTCCGAGCATGGGACGCTTCTGTGGATCGTGACCCACCCGGGCCCTATGCAGCCCTTAGCCGGATAGCTATCTGGTTACCACCCAGGCTAGAACCAGTTGCCTGCCAGCGCCTCGTCCGACTGGGCGAGGATGGCGATCACGTAGAGGACGACGAGCTCGGGGAATGCCTGGCTTATGTGTCCGGTGTGGATATTGATGAGGTCGCGCTGGCTCGGCTCTTCAAGCTCGTAACCATGATGAGTGTTGCGCAGCTGATGCAGGAGCTTCGCGATGAATACGTCCTCTTGCAGAGGCGGCCGTCCGCCAGTTCCAAGCGTCACTTTGCCTTTCGCGCGCCGGCCCGGCATGATGTGCTCGAGTGTCTCCCGGCGAAGGACCGACAGCACCTCGTCGGTCCGCTTTCGAAGCATTCGCCTAATCTCGACGGGTGTGCTCGCGAAGGCCGCATTGAGGATCTTGCTCGCTGTCTTGGGATTGGCGAGCCTCTCCCAAATGTGATCGACACTAACTTGACGATCGAGGATGTTTGGCAGAAGGTCAAAGAACTCAAAAGCTAGACCTACGCGTATCACGTGATCACTTGGATGCGTCTGGATCCGGACGCAGTTGCTGATGATGCGGTCCAGCGATCGGAGCTCCCGGTAAGCGTTCCCGGCGTCAAACAGTCCGTCGTCACGCCGAAAGCGTCCAAGGTCGGTTGCCTCCGTGAAAAGCGCATTGAGCTGGGTTGTCCACCAACGGATCAGAGCGGGACCGTCGAGATCGACGGCATGATGGTTCGTCTTGCGCAGCCATGTCGTTCCTTCACCATCGATCTCGCGAAGATCGGGGAGGGCATCGTTGTATACCTGTAGCCATGTCACATCAGCGTCCTTCATGGGGATGCCTGCTTTCCGGTTGACCAGTACAACCAGAAGGAGCGTTCTCGTGACCTCCAAGATTGGCCGGCTGGCAACAAATCCCCTGGAGAACGGCGAGGCCAACAGCACCAGCGGCAAATACAGGTAGGCCGGCAAGATGTCCACGCCGCTCGCATGGTGCTGAAGCGGATAAGGACCCCCGAGGATGTCCGCAAAGGGTCGCTCGGGCTGAGCCTGAGCCGTATGCAGCATACGAATAATGGCCATCCTTCTTTGGAAGCGAGGGGAGACCTGGATCAAGGTCACCGCGCCCCCGTTTGGCTCCAGTGCTTGCTTGCACTCCCTGATCATCTGGTTGACGAAGGCGGGCTGCTCTGTGAGGAAGGCGGCGCGCATCGCGGTCCATGCAATGCGCTCATCCGAGCTGCTCATCCGCTCGCGGGTTTCGGGCCTGGCCTCAGTCTCCCCGATACTCTCGTCGAGCTCCTTGTCGACCAGGATCTCGAAGTAATCGCACGTCGCATCCCGACCATGCTCTTCGAACATGACCTCCGGGTCGGCACCACTGGGAGACCCGACGACGGCCAAGCCGGCGACTGGCTCGTGTAGCCCAGCGGCCTGCTCGAAAATGGACTTCCCGTCGTGCATGCCTAGACGAACCGGCTGGTGTGTACGCGAATTGCTCATTACGCTTCAGTATGCCCAGATATTGAGTTGTCTCTTGATACTGACCTTGCCTAGGCGTCGCGCAATGCGGCCAATGCTTCCTGTGCCTCTGGGGGCAGGGATGTCACGATGCCGCCGCGAAATGCCCGGAAGAGAGCGAAGCCGAAGTGCTGGGTGGCCAGCGCCTCTGATGAGCTCAGAGCTCCGGAGGTATTTTCGTCCAGACTGCTTAGCTTGCGAAGGCCAAGCTGAATCTCGGCCAGCATTGAATCGACCGCCTGCGGCGTGATCGGATTAGGTCCGGCGGTCGAGTAGTCAGGCCTTGCTCTGAGATGTTTGCGGATCGCTCCGATGGTCTGCTCGGCGCTGACCGGATTGAACGGCCCCTCGGCTTCCTGCAAGAGATGCAGTGCGAGCGTCCCCTCACCGACCGCTCTCACGCCTCGACGCGCCCAATGATCAACGGCGAACTTCCCGAGTGCCATCACTTCTTTACGGCGCTGTGTGGGGGGCGTGTCTGATGGCACCCAATCGAGGCTCGCGTGTCGCATCACCGTCGCGGCTGCTCCCGATGCTCCCTGCCGGCGAAGTTGGTTGATCAGTGCCTCCAGGAAGATGCCGGCGATTGCCGGCTGCCCTCCCCGCAAGACTGGACTCAGGGCATCGAGCACCCTTACTGCGCAGGCCGTCGCTCCTCGTGCGTTCTCCCCCACGAAGAACTCGACGGTAGCGTCCACACTCAGCGATTCGAGATCGACGTCCCTCGCGGTGATTAGCTGCTGTGAGAATCCCGCCCGGTCGCGAACTTCAATAAAGGCGTTGCCGTCGATGAGGTCGACAGAGGTCACGAGCCCTCTCAGTTGGTCGCCCAAAACGAGGGCGGCAGCAGCGAGGCGGTTGCCGTCAGGACCGCCAACTGGATCCTCGTCGAGGAAGAGCATGCTGAGCCCTTGCTCGGGGTTCGATCCGACCGCCAGATAACGTCGATCTGTGTAGAACCGCGCGTCGTCATCGGTGATGATCAGCCCGCGACCCTGTTCAGCATCCCATCGCACCAGCGTTCCCCGACGGGTTCGCCGCAATGGCCGTTTCTGCTTGTGCTGTCTTTCGCCTGCCCAGAGGAGCTCTCGGTAGGCGAGCCCCGCGTTTAGATCGCGCGCGCTCGCTCGGCGCGGACTTCCGAAGCTCATCGAGCTGTCTGCGGAGAGCCGATCGACGAGTCCAGCGTCGACCAACACTTCGCCGGTCGAGGCTTCCTCGGCGAGAGCAAGGGCGCGCTCGATCGGGCCGCCGGCCAGCTCGGTCAGCCCATTCGGTCCTTCGAAGGCGACACACTCGCCGGCGCAGATGCCGGTGCCTAGCGACCACGGTACTTTCTCCCAGGCATGGCTCACACGCTCGTTAGCTTGACGTGCATCGAGGAATGCGGTGTGGGGCGGGAGAAACTCATAGAAGATCCATACGCGAGGACCGAATACACGAAGATCCCGCATCTCGTCAGATCGATCCGCGATCCCAAGGACTACCTCGTAAAAGTACGCAAGCTCTTGGAGCCAGCTCGACTCGGACAGGCTTCCCCCGGTCGCCTTCATCTCATACACCGCGACGATCTGGTTCCGTCGAGCGTTGGGGTCCTGCAGTGCACGCCGGAGGTTGTCGCTGACGATGCTCATGAGCGCCTCCGCCGCTTCCGAGCCCGCCTTGCGGCAGTCCGCCTGGGGAAGCTCAGTGTGTAGGTCGTCGTGCCGTGAGGGCTTCTCGAGCGGAACGAAGCGTCCCTGTTGGAGGCCAAGAGGACAACGATGATGAACACCAGTCCTACGACGATCGCGAGTCCGACATCGCCGATTGCCTGGGCCTTGACTGCCAGTGCGGCCACGCTGAACGGGATGGCCAAAGGGTGTTTTGAGAACATTGACTCCGCTTCCGAAAAATCGCCTTCGTTTCTAGAAACCGGCCCGCAGGCCGGAACGACGATCCAAGGCTACACCAAACGGATGGCGGCAACACCCAGCTCGTGCCGAGTCACGCCTACCTGGCCCCGCTACCCCCGCGTTGTCCATTTTCTGCTGCACCTGTGTGTTGCGGAGTTGCGCTCGCGTGTCATCTGTGAGCGTGACGACCACAACTTTGACGTTCCACGCATGAAGCGCAACGGCGAGCCACGAGTCTGACTTCAGGCTCGCCGCCGCGGCGTCGTCAGCGAGTGCGATCACTAGCTCCGCGCCTGGGTGCTCACGCCCGATCGTGATGAGCTTCAGAGCATCAAGGGCAACCTTGCGCTTCTGCCCGCTCTTCAGCAGACCTTGGTGGGCGAAGATTTCGATGAAGACCGTCTTCTTGGGGGAACGGCGTCGACTTGGACGGGTGCTGTGTCGTCAAGAAGAACGGTGTCTTCTTTGAGGCCGGGACCGAACGTGGCTTGGAGCACCTTGAGGATCTTTGCCTCGGCGGCGAGTTGGACGGATGAGTCGCTCTGGTTGACCACGGATCAAAAGGTCCGATCGGTGCGCAGGGGTGAACCGTCGGGTCGAATGAACGAGATGTCGATCCCGAGTCGCATCGCGTTGGCGATGTTGGCCAGCTGGCCGAGTGTGAGGTTGCGACGGCCCGCTTCGACGGCGGAGATGTAGGAGGGGGAGACTCCGAGGCGCTCGGCGACCTCGGCTTGGGTCAGTCCGAGCGCTTGGCGGGTGTCTTTGAGCTCGCGGCCGACGACCTTCGCGTGGATCTCGGATACCGCGGTTCGCGGCACGGACTCAGGCGGCGGTGGAGTAGCGGAAGCTCGCGGCGACCGGCTCAGCCGCGGCGATCTCGGTGACATTGACGTGGAGGTCTCCGCTGCGGTAGCCGAAGGGCTGCAGTCGTGCCCAGCGCTCGGCGCCATCAGTCCGCGTAATGCGCTCCGCGGTCTCAGGGTCGACGATCGCGAGGTCGGGGTTGATCCAGTCGGCGTGCGGCCCGCTGATGCTCACGTCGTCGCCATCAGCGAGTAGCTGAGCGACAGGCAACTCCACCCACTCTTTGGTGTCTGGGTCGCGCTCGAAGGTCGTGAAGTTGACTTGGATCATGATGAGGCTCCCCTTCGATATCGGGTGCGAGAGTTGACCTCTTGAGTTATGATGCTACCACGACTTGCGGAACGCATGGCGGCATCTCAGAACTCGCCAGGGCGCAGAACCTCGCCTCGTTGGAGCATCAACTGCGCCCTGTCCGCCAGCGCCTGCGCGCGGTCGGGCAACAGGAACCGCGCCATTCCGAGCAGGTCGGAGTCGCTGAGCAGGCGACTGAGCGCGTCATGCTCCTCGGCGAGCAGACTCGCGGCGCCGTGCCGGTGGCGGGCAACGACGAAGTCGGAGTAATTGAGGATGGCCCGTGGCAGCGCAAACGCGTAGCCGTGATCGATCAGCGTCAGCCGTTCGCCGTCCCAGCGCCAGTTCCCGTCGTGACGGTCCTGCTGGGCGATCAGCGAGTCGAAGAACGCCGCGGGCAGGCACCAGGTCGGGTTCAAGGTCGGCGCCGTATCGCGTGGCCATCCAATGGCGCGTAGCGAGAGCGAGCCATCCTCGCCCGCGTATTCGCGCAGCACGCATGGCACGACGATCTCATCCCACGGTGGCCCGAGCGCCACGGCGAGCCGCCAGCTGGCCGCCTCGTGCAGCGGCGGCGTCTCGTCGGTCTGTCCGTAGGCGATCGCGTTGGCGACATGCACGCCGGAGAACGGCTTGTGGAACACGATCGCTCCACTGGCGAGTTCCAGCTGCTTCGTCGCATTCACGCCGGGAGAGGTCGTGGGCACCGGAGGGCCGGCGAACGCCTCGTTGAGCATCTGCTGCTCAATCGCGCGAGCTCCCTGGCTCGCCCGAACAGCCGCTATCTGCGCGTCGATCTTCACGCGTCCAAGTGTGCCCGTGCGTTAGGACGCTCTGGTCGGTGACCGCCCGACGCCCCATAGGGAAATCCCTGGGGAAATCCGCCGCCGCCGTGATACTCTGCAAACCACCGCATTTGCAGGCCTTTTCCAATGCCGGAGGAGGGACTCGAACCCCCGACACGCGGATTATGATTCCGCTGCTCTAACCAGCTGAGCTACTCCGGCGGGAGGGGGCAGTTTAGCCACTGGGGTCGCGGAATACCGAAACGAGAGATAGACAGCCGAGAGTCGCGCGCCTCGACAACGGGGACCGACCTTAGGGTGGGCTGTCTCCGGGTGCCACCTCAGGGGCTGAGGTTGAGGGCATCGAGAATCTTGGTGTAGTCCGCGACGGCGTTGGCTTCGGCTTGCGCGAGGGGGGCTTCGAGCCGTTGGGTGCGGCGCAGTAGCGAGGCGGTGTGGGCGGACTCGTAGGGCGCGAGCAGCCGCAGGGGGACCTCTTCGGCCTGGATGTCGAAGCGGTAGTAGGCGTTGTCGAACTGGACGGAGCTCGCGGGGAGCGTCCGGTAGCCGCCCGCGGCCCAGGCCTCTACGTCCCCGCAGATTTCTGGCATCGCAAGGGTGGCGAGCCCTTTGAGCTGGGTGGCGTAAGTGCGGACGATGTGGGTGAGCTTGGGGTTGCTCCAGTGCAGGCCACTGACGGTGCGCGCGAAGTCGGTCATCGCTGCGGCGTCGGCGTGATAGGCGTCGATGGTAATCGTGCCGGCGACCTCGTTGCCGAGCTGTTCGGAGTCGTAGTCCTCCGGGGATCCCGCGGCCGCAAGGGGACACTGCCCGGCGAGCTGGTTAGCGAGGCCTTTGATGGCGGTTTCCCCGGTGACGAGGTTCGCGCGGGCGACACGCACGAGGGTGTAGTTGGCCTGCACATAGGCTCGGGTGGCGGCGGCGTTCCCTGAGCTGCCGAGCGCGGCGGAGGGTAGCGCGACGAGCACGAACGCTGCGAGAAGGATTGAGGCGGATCGCATAAACACTGAAGGATACGCGCTCACCGGTGGAGCTGCGCCCCACCGCGACCGGGAAGGTGGACCGACCTTGGAAGACGGGTCGAGCCCTCCGAACGTTTTCCCGAGCAGCAACGGGGTGATGCGTTAGCCTTCCTCTCCATGAGCGTGCGTCCTAAACGTGGGCGACTGGGGGGCAGGCGCTTGTCGGGCGCAGACGGGTACTCCGTTGGCCCCAGTGCCGGGCGCCGGGGGGCGCGTCGAGGGGGAGCGGGTCGAGGGCGGAAGCTACCGGCGAGCTCGTTGCTGATGGCGGTGCTAGTCGCAGTGGTCGCGGTGGGAGCGGTGGTGGCGCGCAACCACAGTGTGGGCACCCTGCTTAGCTCGGGCTCCGCGGGCGGGGCGGCGTCGGCGGCTTCGGCAGCGCCGCTGACCCCGACGCTCGTGGTGGGGCTACCGGGGCGGACGATTACCAGCGGAACGGACCCCGTGACGGTGACGCTCTCGGCCCCCGCGGCGGGACGCTCGCCGCGGCCCACGCTGTTCCCCGCGGTGGCGGGCACGTGGAGCACGGTGGGCAACTCGGAGCTCTTCACCCCGGCCTCAACTCTGGCGCCGTGCTCGACATACACGCTGACGGTGTGGGCGCACACATTCGCCACGGGCCACGCGCCGGTTGGTCACCGCCGCACTCTGCAGCTACACGTGCAGTGCCCGCCGATCGCAGGTCTGCAGCAGGCGCTGGCGCGCCTGGGCTACCTGGGCGCGACGCTACACCCGGTCTACCGCGTGCACCTCCCGGTGGGTGCGCAGACCCCGCGGGAAGCGGCGGTGCACGCGTACCGCCCATTCCATGGGAGGCTCGCCCCAGACCCCACGGATGCACCTCCTGTGGATGTGAGTCAGCTGGATGAGGCGACCAAAGGGGGGTTGGAGGTGTTCCAGGAGGATCACAAACTCGAACCGACGGGGGAACCAAACGCGGCAACGTGGCGGCTGCTGCTGATCGTGGAGACCCTCAACCACCGCAACCCGCAGCCCTACACGTGGGTGTCGGTCTCCGAGTCGCTGCCAGAGACACTGGAGGTGCACCGCGGCGACCGGGTGGCCCTGACCACACCCGCCAACACGGGGGTCGCGGGCGCTGAAACCGAACAGGGGATCTTCCCGATCTACGCACGTTATGTGTCCACCACGATGACGGGGACGGACCCCGATGGGGTCCACTACGTGGCTCCGGATGTGCCGTGGGTCAACTACTTCAATGGGGGCGATGCGGTGCACGGTTATCCTCGCGCCTCGTATGGCTTCCCGCAGTCCAACGGCTGCGTGGAGCTGCCGATCGAAAGGGCTGCCGCTGTGTTCCCGATGCTGCAGATCGGGGACATCGTGTGGGTTACATAACTAGTCCCGTCCGGCCAGACGCTGTCTACGCCGAATGTCTACAAGGCGACCGCGGGTCTCCACGGAGCCGTAGGGTGGATCTCCACGGGTGTCCCAGCCGGGCCCGGAGCCCCCAGACGAACCCTAAGCTTGGCTGTCCCCACTCGGCGGAGCAGGTCCAGCGGGTAGCGCGTCAACGGCGACCTCGGCAGCGGCGCGGTTCTCCTCCTTGACGGCAAGCCAGATCTCCTCGCGGTAGATGGGCAGCCCCTGGGGCGCGGCGATTCCGAGGCGGACGGTCTGCCCGCTGACCTCCATGACGGTGACGAGCACGTCGTCGCCGATCACGACGCGCTCTCCGGCGCGGCGCGTAAGTATCAGCATGGCGCGAGATTATGCCGCATCCGCCGGGGGCGCCCCCGGGGAGACCACGCCTGCGCCGCCTGTACCCCCCCCATCCGTTGGGGCCGGGGCGAAGAGCGGCACACGCAGCTCGGCGCCGGGTGCGGTATTGAGCACCTGGTGGCCGCGGCGCTCCCACACGACGAGGGGAGCGCGAAGGTTGACGAGGGTATCGGCAGGGTTTGGGGCGGTACGCACGGTGACGTATACCTGCGCGGCGGCGGCATCGGGGACTCCGATCCGCTCGCGATCCTCGCCAGAGAGCTCCAGGGGGCACGGGCGGAAGAACCCGCGGGGGTCCACGACGGGGAGCGCGAGGTGTGGGTCTTCGAGGGAGTGCAGCCAGTAGAAGCCGCTCCCGGGGTTGCGGTCGAGCAACGCGTAGCGCAGCCCCCCGAGACCGATGAGCCCTAGGGGAAACTCGATCTCCTCTGTGGCGGGGATCTCGAGGGTCCCGAAGCGGGAGCTCTCGATGGTGGTGGCGGCGGTCACGGACATGAGGCTAGTGCGTCTCGGTGAGGGAGGCTTGTGAGGTTTGTGAGGTGCATTCGATCGACACGGGCAGGGGTATCGGGAGAGGGCCCACGAAGCCCCCGCCCACCGGCTAGTGGAGGAATTCGAGCAGGGACTCCTGCACGATCGAGGCGCCGGCCTTCAGCGCGGCTTCGAAGGCATTGTGCTCGTTTGAGTATTCGATGGAGACCTTGGCGATGTTGGCGTCCTGGATGTTGGAGAGCTGCTCGGTGTCGGTGGTCTGCAGGGAGGAGATGCGACTGAGGGCAAGATTGAGCTGATCGATGGTGGCCCCGGCTTGCGCCTGGAGGGTGGTGAGGGAGTTGAGGTTGGCGTCGAGGCTCCCGAGGTCGGTGGTGCGAAGCGCTTCGACGGCGGCGGGGCTGCCTTCGCGGAGGTTCTTGGTGATGGTGCGCAGGGTGTCGAGCAGCTTGCCGTCGGCGGCGCCGGTGCCACTACCAAGCGCGGAGGAGAGGTTCAGGGCGACATTCACCGAGGACCCGGGACCGAGGGCGCGGGCGATGGGGGCGGTGTTGCCTTCGTATTTGTCTTCGGCCCCGCGCTGGTAGGGGGGGGTGTTGGTGAGGGTGCCGGAGAAGACGTACTGGCCGGCGTACTGGGTGTTGGCGTCCTGCTTGACCCCTTCGGTGAGCTGTTCGACCACGCCTGCGAGGTCGGCGAGGTCGGCGGGGCTGTTGGTCCCGTTGGCGGCCTGGAGGACGATTTCGCGCACGCGCTGCACCTGGGAGTCAATCGAGGAGAGGGCCCCGGAGGCGGTGTTCATCCAGGAGACACCGTCCTGGGCGCCCTTTTCGTAGGAGGTGAGCCCATCGAGGGCGCTTTGCAAGGTGATGGCCCGGCTCGCGCCGTTGGGGTTGTCGGAGGGTTCGATGATCGAGCGCCCGGAGGAGAGTTCGGCCTCGGTGCGGGTCATGGCGGCCTGGGCGGCGTTGATGTTGGCGAGCGTGGAGCCGATCACCATGTCGGTTGTGATGCGATTGCTCATGGGGCGCTCACAGTCCGGTGTGGTTGATGAGGGTGTCGAGCATTTCGTCCATCACGTTGAGCGCCTGCGCCGAGGCCTGGTAGCCGCGCTGGAAGGTGACGAGGTTGGTCATTTCTTCGTCGAGGGAGACCCCGGAGACGGACTGGCGTTGATTGGAGACGGCGCTGAGAACCGCCTGGGCGGTTTCCTGGGTGGTCTTGGCGTTGTGTACGCCGGCACCTACCTGCGCGATGAGGGCGGCATAGCGCTGATCGGTGGCGCCACCACGCAGGCCGGCGAGGGCGAGCGCGACGTCGTTGCCACCGGGGGTACCTTCGGAGGAGGCCTGGACCTGGGCGGGGGTGACTGCGACTTCGATGGTGGCGGCAGTGGTGCCGCTGAAGAAGGGGGTGGCAGTGTGGATCGCGTTGACGGAGGTGGCGAGAGTTTTTGCGACTTCATTCAGGCCAGCCTGGTAGGAGGCGAGGGCGCCGGTGGGGCTGGAGAGTTCGAGGAGCGCTCCGAGTTGCCCCCCCGCGGCGGCGGTGAGGGCCTGGGGCCAGTTAACGTTGGATCCTTCGACGAGTGGCTTGGGGGCGTTACCGAAGGTGACTGTGTCGGTGCCGTCGGCTTCCTTGGTAACGGTGACGTTGGCGAGCGCGGAGAGCTTGTCCAGGAGCAGGTCGCGGCTGTCTTCGAGGTCGTTGGGCTGTTGGTGGGCCTGGAGGGAGAGCTTGATCTGGTGGTTGAGCTGGGCGA
Source organism: uncultured Solirubrobacterales bacterium (assembly GCA_963747875.1). Classification (GTDB taxonomy): domain Bacteria; phylum Actinomycetota; class Thermoleophilia; order Solirubrobacterales; family Solirubrobacteraceae; genus Palsa-744. The sequence continues at coordinate 286,303 of CAVVGU010000001.1, read as the reverse complement.
TCTGGGCGGCGTCGCTCTGAACTTCGCCCGTGGGGCCGGTGATCGCGGCGTACTGGGCAGCGGCCTGGCCTTCGACCGACTGCAGCTGGGATTGGAGCTGGTGGAGGGTGCCGGTGAGCTGGGTGGCGGCGGAGACGACGGTGATCTTGGCGGCTTCGGAGGAGGAGTTTTCGGCGAGTTCGCTCCAGGAGCTCCAGAAGGCGGAGAGCTGGGAGGCGAGCCCGGTGGAGGATGGTTCGCCGAAGACGCCCTGGGCTTGCCCGAGCTCTTCGGCCTGGGTGGAGGCGGCACCGAGGGCGGTGTTCTGAGCGCGGTACTGGGCATCGAGGTAGGTGTTGCGGATGCGGGTGTAGGTGGCGACAGTGACGCCGGTGCCGAGCTGCCCGCCCTCGCCGGTGACCGAGGAGAGGTCGGCGATGCGCAGGGGTTCTTTGGTCTGCAGGACCGCGGTCTCGCGGGAGTAGCCTTCAGTATTGGCGTTGGTGATGTTCTGGCCGGTGACGTCGATGGCCTGCTGCTCGGCCTGTAGGCCGGAGAGGGCGGTCTGGAGTCCGAGGAGGGTGGGGATGGACATGGTGGGGGCTCAGTGCGGGAATCAGTGCGGGAATCGACGATGGAGATGGGGCTCAGACACGGGGATCGATAGTGGGTTTGAGATGCCGTCCTGCGCGAGCCAGTGGCGCCACTCGGGCGGCCTCAGACGCGGGGATCGATAGTGGGGTTGAGATGGTGGGCTCAGATGCGGGATCGATGGTGGAGCTCAGATGGTGATCGCGGGTCTATGCCTGGAGGTCGAGTACGCGCAGCGCGTGGACAGGAGCTCGCCCACCCCCGCCCGTACCACCGATGATGGAGCCACGGGGGTCGTAGCCGTCCACGCCGGCGTCGAGTGAGAGGGAGCGCATGAGGTGATCGAGGAATGAGAGCTCGATCTGCATGAGGGCGCGGTTGCAGGCGTGTTCGCGGCGGAGCTCTTCGAGCAGACCGCGTAACCGCGCGGAGCGCTCAGCGGCGAGCTGTGCATGGGCGGGAGCGAGGAGAACGGAGAGACGGCTGAGCGTCACGGCGTGAGCGGGGATCCCAAGCTGGGCGCCGGCGCGCTCGAGCAGCTGCGAGCGTGCCTGCTCGATCTGGCCGCGACAGGCGAGCTCGCCGTGGAGAAGCCCAGCGAAGCGCACGACGGTGTGCACGTCGCGCGCGCGAATAGCGGCCCCCTGTTCGAGCACGATCTCCAGGAGCCGCTGCACGGAGGCGATCTGGGTGTCGAGATGGGCGAGGACGTCGGACGCGAGCGAGTCGGAGCCGAGGACGTCGGAGGCGAGGGGGTCGGAGGCGAGGGGGTCGATTGCCACAAGGGTGGTCATTTGGAGATCCTGGTCGAGGACGCCGACGGGTCGAGCGAGCTCATCAGCTGATCGGCGAGACCGAGGCCACCCTCGCGCATGACTCCTTCGGTGAGCGTTTGGGGGAGCAGGGATGAGAGCAGGCTGCTACCTCCTTCGCCGCCTCCTTGCGGGGAGCCTGCTTCAGTCCCAGCGCCACTCGATTCGCCTTCTTCTGAGAGGCCGCTGCTCTGTACGAGCGACTGGGAGAGCTGCTGGAGGAGCATCTCTTCGAAACCCTGGGCGGAGGAGTAGGCCTGTTTGACGGCCGCGGAGCCGTTACGAACGGAGGCCGGCGCACGCGCTTCGTCGACGATGGGCAGAGCGGCGGCCGCTGTATCAGAGCCCACTCCCCCAGCCGTGACGGGAGTCGAGCTGACCGAGAGGGCCGTAACCGGTGCAGCGCCGATCGGGGCGAGGTAGCTCATGGGGTGACGAGCTGGTTGGCGATCGAGAGCATCTGGTTTTCGGTCTGGATCGCGCTGCTCTCGAGCTGGTAGCTGCGCTGGGCGCCCATCATCTGCACCATGTCGTTGCCGACGTCCACGTTGGAGCCCTCCAACGCCCCCTGCTGGAGGGTGGCGCCAGCGGCAGGTCGGGGGCTGCCGCTGGCGGCGCTGCTCGTGAACAGGTTGCCCGGAGCGGCGAGCAGGTGGTCGGGCGAGGCGACGGTGAGGAGCGCGATCTTGCCGATCGTCTTCGTACCGACACGCACGGTCCCGTCGGAGGCGATCGCGACTTCGCTAGGAGAGCTCCCCTTGGGCAGGGTGATCGGAGGATCGAGCCGGTTGCCTTCGGCGGTCGTGATCTGCCCGTTTGAGTTCACCTGAAAGGACCCATCGCGCGTAAGTGCGACGGTGCCATCGGAGCGCTTGACGGTGAAGTACCCGGGCCCCTCGATCGCGATGTCGAGGGGGTTGCCGGTGCTCTGGATCGCCCCCTGGGCGTCGTCGCGGCCGATCACCTGCGCGGCCGCACCGGCGCCCACGGAGGTGGTGGTGCCGGCGACGTTGAGCTGGCTGTAGAGCAGGTCGCGAAAGCCGACGCGTTCGGCCTTGTAGCCGGTGGTGGAGGCGTTGGCGAGGTCGTTGCCGACGGAGTCGAGCTGCTGCTGTTGAGCTTCCATCCCGGATGCGGCGGCGTACAGTCCTTCGAGCATCGCGTGTGCCTCCTCTAGTGGGACTTGCGTCCGAGGCGGTCGGTGGATGTGGATGCGGGGGTGGGCATGTCTCGGTGGGTGGTGGCGGTCGGCGTCAGCTTGACCCGTTGAGGGAGCCGACCTGGGTGGAGGCGGCCTGGAGTGTCTGGTCGATCGCCTGGATGGCCTGCTGGCCGGACTGGAAGGTGCGCAGGGAGCCGATCATTTCGACCATGGTGCGTGCGGGATTGACGCCCGATTCCTCGAGCACCCCCTGGTGCACCGTCCCCGTGGCGCGCCCGGAGGGGGCGCCGGTGTAGAGGTTTTCGCCTTGCTTGACGGCGCCGGGAACGTTGAAGAGCCCGAGCGAACCGGCGGGTACGGTGCCATCGGCACCGACGGTGATGGGAGCGCCGCTCTGGCTGAGGACTGTGGCGCCAGCACCGTCCACGAGCTGCCCCTGGGTGGAGGTGGTGAACTGGCCGTCACGGGTGTAGCGGACACCCTGGGGGGTCTTGACCGCGAAGAAGCCCGTGCCAACGATCCCAAAGTCGAGCGACTGGCCAGTCTGCTGCATCCCGGCGGGAGCCATGTCGGTGACGCTCTTGCCGAGCTGCACCCCGCCGTTGATCGAGCCGATCCTCTGGCCGGTGGAGGTGTTGGCGAGGAGCAGTTCCCCGAAGCTGTGCTGAGGGGTCTGTTCGGGCTTGTAGCCAGGGGTTGAGGCGTTGGCGAGATCGTTGGAGAGCTGCGCCTGGCGGGTCTGCTCAGCGACCATTCCGGAGGCAGCGATGTAGAGGCCGAGGTCCATCTCAGTGCGGGTGATCGCCCGCAGAGAGGGATTCTTTAGCGTCAAACGGCCGTGAACAGCGACTCGTCGCTTGCGAGGCGCTCACGCAGGCGGCGACGCAACTCGGTGCGGATCTAGGAGACGCGGCTCTCAGAGACCCCGAGGCGCACACCGATGTCAGACAGCCGTGAACAGCGACTCGTCGCTTGCGAGGCGCTCGCGCAGGCGGCGACGCAACTCGGTGTGGATCTGGGACACGCGGCTCTCAGAGACCCCGAGGCGCACACCGATGTCAGACAGCCGTGAACAGCGACTCGTCGCTTGCGAGGCGCTCACGCAGGCGGCGACGCAACTCGGTGCGGATCTAGGAGACGCGGCTCTCAGAGACCCCGAGGCGCACACCGATGTCAGACAGCCGTGAACAGCGACTCGTCGCTTGCGAGGCGCTCGCGCAGGCGGCGGCGCAACTCGGTGTGGATCTGGGACACGCGGCTCTCGGAGACCCCGAGGCGCACGCCGATGTCACGCAGAGTGCGCCCCTCCACATACAGCAGTACCGCCACCTGGCGCTCGCGCGCGGGCAGTTGGGCGAAGGCGGCGCGGAAGCGGTCCTTGGCTTCCATGCGCTCGGCACTGAGGGCGGGGTCGGAACACTCGTCCTCGCTCTCCAGCGTGTCGATCCGCTCGATCGTGGTGCTGTCCTCGGAGCGGATCGTCTTGTTCAGCGAGCCGACATCCGCGAGGGCGAGCTCGTCGAGGCGGCGGCCCAGCTCGGTGGTGCTCATGCCGGCCGCAGCTGCGAGCTCCTCGCGCGTGGGCCGGCGCTCGTGCTCGGAGGCGAAGCTCTCGCGGGCGCCGTTGATCGCGCGCTCGGCGCGGCGCAGTGAGCGGGGCGCCCAGTCGTGGCGGCGCAACTCGTCGAGCACGGCGCCGTGGACGCGCGTCCACGCGAACTGCTCCAGGGTCGCGCCCTTCGCGGGGTCGTAGCGCTCGATCGAGTGGATCAGCGCCTCCAGCCCGCAGGAGAGGAAGTCCTCCACATCGCACTGCGCTGGTACCTCGCGGACCTTGCGATAAACGATGTAGCGCACCATCGGGGTGAAGGTGAAGATCAGGCGATCCCGTACCCTGAGATCCCCGGTGCGCTTGTACTCCTGCCATAGCGACAGCACCTCGGTGGCCGAGATCCTGGCGGCGCGCTGACCAGAACGGGGATGCTGGTCGAACGGGGGATGCTTGCCGGAGGCAAGTGTCTCCCCGCTTCGGTCAGAGGCGTGTGTCCCCCGGCTTCGGTCGATACGGGTATTTGAGCCGGAGGCGAACGTCTCCTGGCTTTGGGCCATAGTTTTCATCTGGTGCTCCGACTCTCGAGGGAAAGTGGTGCGTCTGCGAGAATCGGCTCCGGCTTCCCGTTCAGGATTCCGGGGCGTCCGATTTTCACAAGACCCCGCCCTAATCGGCACGTCGGTAGGCGAGCTTTAGCCGTCATCCAACGCTCGCAAGCAAGCGGGCGCTGGTAGCGGTTCACAAATCCGGTGGGGCGACTCACGGATCGGGTGCAGCGGTCGATGACCGTTACTACGTAGATGACCGCAGTCGTGGACCGATGTCGAGCAGGACCTAAAGTTTTTCGACCACCAGCCGATCAGGGATGAAGACACCAAAGAGCGAAGCGGCCCACGGACGGGACCGTGAAGAATGCCTTCAGGAGGAAGACAGCATGAGCTCGCCGATCACGCCACCACAGACAGCCGGGCAGCCGGTGCTCCCCGCCGGAGCGACCGCGCCATCCGTGGCGCACAAAGGCACTGGCACACCCTTCGCAGTCGAGCTGACCGCCTCGCTCGACGCCATCCAACCGGACACCCCGCAAGAGGTGCTCGACCATCCGGCCGTCTCGCTCGACGCCATCCCATCGAGCCCCCCGCAGGAGGTCCTCGACCAGATGGCCGGCGCGGCGCAGACCCATGCGGCGTTGAGCGCCCAGGGTCGCGAACTGCGCTTCTCCAGAGACGAGCACAGTGGACGCACGAGGATCGAGGTGCGCGACCGCGGCGGCAACGTGCTTCGGACGCTCTCCCCCGCGGAGGCGCTCGAAGTCGCAGCCGGGGCGCCACTGGGGTAGAGGAGACGTGTCGTGACCACCGTAAGCTCATCCACTTCGGGCGCGCCGATCAGCTTCAGCGGCCTCTCCTCGGGACTGAACACCAGCGAAATCATCTCCGCGCTGCTGGGAGTCGAACGTACGCCGATCACGCGCCTTACCGACGAGCAGATCACACTGGAAGGTCAGCGCACGCAGTTGCAGTCGATCCAGAGCAACCTCACCCAGCTGACCTTCGACGCCCAAGAATTGGGCTCTCCGACCCTATTCAACACCTCTCAGGCCGTCGCCTCCAGCGAACCCACTCGCGTCACAGCCGCCACCACGGCGGGCGCAGCGGTGGGGGGCTACGAGGTAAACGTCACTCAGCTCGCGAACTCGGGTCAGCGCACGTTCACATTCAAAAGCCCCGCAGCCGCCGAAACACTGACGATCGACGGTAAGGAAATCGAAGTGGCGGCGGGCGCGAGCATCGAAGATTTGGTCAAGGCGATCAACTCGGACTCCACGGCGACGGTGTACGCGGCCGCGGTGGGGACGGAAACGGTGGTGCTCTCCACACGCGAAACCGGCGCCACCGGGGCAGGCTTCATCGCGGTCTCCGATCCGGGGGGCACGCTCGTCGAACAGGCGGGCCTGGCAAAAGAAGGCCAGAACGCGGAATACACGATCGACGGGGTCGTGGGAAGCTCGGCTTCGAACAAGCTCACAAGCGCGATCCCCGGGGTGACCCTGGAACTCAAGGCGCTGACCACCACCACGGGACCGGTGACGGTCGACGTGCAGCCGCCGGGGCCAAACGCGAGCGCGATCGTCTCGCAGGTGCAGGCGTTCGTGAAGCTCTACAACTCGACGATCGGGACGGTCAACACACAGCTGACCACCAAGCCCCCGACCGATCCGGGGAGCGCAGCCGAACTACAGACGGGCACGCTGTTCGGGGATTTCGAACTGACGAGCCTGCTCAGTGGGATGCGCCAAGCGATCTACCAGCCGGGGTCGGGCCTGCCCGCGGAAATGTCGAGCCTCGCGGACATCGGCATCAGCACGGGCGCCCCGACGGGCAACGCATCCCCCTCGCAGGCCACCTTGGAAGGACAGTTGACATTGAACACCGCGCAGCTGGAAAGTGCGATCCAGGCGAACCCAGCGGGCGTGGAGAAGATGTTGCAGGGCTTCTCGAAGGGCTTTCAGGAACTGGTCAGCGCGAACGCCGGCCCGGGGGGCTCGCTGGAAGCGCGCATCAGCGGCGACACCACCCAGACCTCGGAATTGGGCAGCAGGATCACGACCATGAACGAAATGCTCGCAATCCGCCAGAAAACACTCGAGGTCGAATTCGAGGCGATGGAAAAAGTCATGGCCCAGAGCCAGTCTCAGTCCGCGTGGCTGAGCGCCCAGCTCAGCTCGATGCTCGGCAGCGACTCGAGCTCCTCCGGCAGCTCCAAATCCTCCTCAGGCTGATCTCACACCCTGCCCGTACGATCCGCCGCGCTGGAGGCCTCGAACAGCGCCACATCCTCCTCGAGCTGATCTCACACCCCGCCCGCACGATCCGCCGCGCTGAAGGCCTCGAACAGCGCCACATCCTCCTCGAGCTGATCTCACACCCCGCCCGCACGATCCGCCGCGCTGAAGGCCTCGAACAGCGCCACATCCTCCTCAGGCTGATCTCGCGCCCACCCGCACCCGACCCGCTGTGAAGACCTCGAACAGCGCCACATCCTCCTCCAGCTGATCGCATGTTCCGCTCAACTTCGGGCGGGCGCGACCGATCACCAGGGGCAGCCCACCGGCAAGCCCCGAGCGAAGGAGCGAGCGAGAAACGCATGACCCCCCTTACCGCATCACCGCAGGCATACCGCGAGAACGCCGTGCTCTGTGCGAGCCCTGCGCAGCTGGTGGTGATGCTCTATGACGGCGCACGTCGCTTCCTGCGCCAAGCCGCAGATGCAATGCGAGCACGTGAAGTTGAGCGCTCCCACAACAAGCTGCGCCAAGCGGAACAGATCATCGCGCACCTCGACGGGGTCCTGGACCACGAACAGGGTGCCGGGATTTCCGAGCAGCTACACGCGATCTACCAGTTCTGTCTAGCCCACCTGAACCGCGCGCGTATGAGCCTGGAGGCGGACAAGGTCGACGAGGTGTCCGAGATTCTGGGTGAACTGCGCGAGTCCTGGGTGGAGATCGCACACAGGTGAGCGCTGTGGACACCAAACGCGACACCGACACCACTGCCGCCGCCATCGCGTCCGCTCCCGTGGCGCTCACCGCTCCGCGGCTCGCAGCCGTGACGATGCCCGCTGCCAACCCCAGGGTGGGGATCGACTCGCCCGATCCGTACACCGCGCTCCTCGAGCTCTCCGAGCGCGAGCTCCAGCTCGCCCGAGACGGCCGCATCGAGGACCTCCGCGCGTTGGCGTCCCAGTGGGACGCGCTCACAGCGGACCTCCCCGCCCAGCCACCCGCCTCCGCGCGAACTCCCCTGGAACGTGCTGCGGCTCTGCACGAGCGCACGAGTGCCACACTCCAGTGCCTACGCGAGGCGCTGTTGTGCGATCTGCGCACCACGGCGCGTGCCAGCCGCGCCGCCCACGGCTACGCCACTCAAACACCCCGCCGCGTTCACCGCGTCGACCACGCCGCTTAGCGCTCGCTCCCCCGCGCCGCGTACAACTACGACACCTTGTGACCCGTCGCGTTCACCGCGTCGACCACACCACTCAGCGCTCGCTCCCCCGCGCCGCCTACGGCTACGACACCTTGTGACCCCACCGCGTCACAACGTCGACCACGCCGCTCAGCGCTCTCGTCTCTGCCGCGCCGCGCACAACCCCCGCCATCGGAGCGGGCCTACACGGAGCGCAGGGCGTAGGCCGCCCGCCAGATTCGCAGGATGGGCAACAACACCATTGTGAGGGGCTCCCCAGCGCGGGCGATGGTGCGGATCTGGGGGCGCAGGCGCGGCGAGTGGACGCTCTCCTTGGAGAGGTACAGAGCCACCATGCTGGCTGCGAGAACGGTGTGCCTCGAGCCATCGCCCAGGGCGTGCGCCTCGCCACACGCGCGCCGCACCAATTCCCCTGTCCGACGCACCGCGATCGCATCGCTGGGGTAGTAGGCGATGTAGCTGTGCCCGCCGCGGCAGGCGTCTTCGGCCATGTCGGTGTAGCTGTCGAGCATGGTGGCGGTCATCGAGATCCACAGGTAGGCCGCGCTAATCCGCTCACACTCGCGCACCGTCAGTGCGGGCTCGGCGGCCAGCGCGAGCAGCGCCAAAACGGTGAGCCACGCGCTCGCCGCGGCAGTCCGCTCGAACCAGCTCGACTCCCCCCCACACGGCAGCTCGCGGGCCGCCCACGCCTGCAACAGCGCGACTCGCCGTGCCGGATCGGGCTCGTGGTTGAGCGCCTGCACGCCCGCAAGAGCTGCGGCGCGCACCGCCAGCGGGCGCGCCGGCGCGAAGGCGGGCAGAGCCCCACAGCCAATGCGGCAGGCCTCCATGAGAGCGTCCAGATAGCCCCCGTCGTCGCGATCGCGGCCGTAGTAGGGGATACTCGAGGCATTGAAGTCGAGGGCGTCGGTGAGCACCCGCTGCAGCAGCCGACTCCCACCGGCGCCCGCGGAGGCGGCGCGCTCATCGGCCCCGTCGAGGAAGTCGGCCATCGTCTCGTAACGCACGAGCAACGCCAACAGGCGAGGATTGCGGCGCCGGGGTAGGGTCCAGAAGAGGGCGGCGCCGTCGATGTTTTCGCGCTTGTGGATCAGCGCGTCGAGCGCGTCCTCGCGTAACGGGGCGTCGGGGATCACCCCCGCCCTAATCTGCCAGCGAGCAACCTCACCGCCGACTGCGCGCAGACCCCACAGCAGCTCCCGCGCCGCTACGGCGGCGAGCGCCCACATCTGCCCTGGCGTGAGGCGTCGAATCGGTCCCTCCTCCATCTCGAGAACCCCGCAAAGAGTAGTCGGCGCGCGACACCCCAGGTGCGGTGGGGATGGCGCGCGCTAAAGGTCCCGGAAGCTTTGCCGATGACGGGGGCGACCCGGGCCGTGCCTGGGGGGCGACTCACATGGATGGGAGTCGGGTTTGGCCCACGGAGGGCGACAGCACGACCTTCGACACCACTCGGCCACGCACCCATCCTCTCCGTCCCCGCTCTCACCGCCCCCGATGTCCCTAATCGACACCACCCAACTCGCATTGGAAAGCGCGATGCGCGGCGCGTGGGCACGCCAAACGCTGCTCACCAACAACATCTCCAACGCCAACACCCCCGGCTACCGGCGTGAGGACCTCAACTTCCAGGGCGCGCTGCGCGCGGCGCTCGCCAGCGGGGAGTCCCCCGCGCAGGTGCAGCTCCAGCCCGAAGTCAGCTCCCAGGTCGTGGGACCCGAAGGCAACGGGGTCGATGTCGACCAGGAATCCGCGCAGCTCGCCGAGAACGGCCTCGAATACCAGGCGCTCGTGCAGGTCATGGGGACCCGTAACGAAATCATGCGCTCCGCGATGGGGATCGGCTCATGAGCCCCACCGACACCCGCCACCAGCGCCAACACGCGCCCAACCTCCCCCACCCCGACCGTCTCCCGCTCCCCCCACTGCGCAGTCCGCTCATGAGCCCCACCCCCACACACACCACCAGCGCCAACACGCGCCCAACCTCCCCCACCCCGACCGCCTCCCGCTCCCCCCACTGCGCAGTCCGCTCATGAGCCCCACCCCCACACACACCACCAGCGCCAACACGCGCCCAACCTCCCCCACCCCGACCGCCTCCCGCTCCCCCCACTGCGCAGTCCGCTCATGAGCCCCACCCCCACACACACCACCAGCGCCAACACGCGCCCAACCTCCCCCACCCCGACCGCCTCCCGCTCCCCCCATTGCGGGGTCTGCTGATGGGCCTCTTCGACGCCATCGACATCGCCGGCAGCGGCCTCAGCGCGGAACGGGTGCGGATGGATGTCACCTCCGAGAACCTCGCCAACGCGCAGACCACCAAAGCCGCCAACGGACAGCCCTACCAGCGCCAGGAGGTGCTCCTCCAACAAACCGGCTCTCCCTCCTCCAACTTCGAAGCCACGCTCTCTGAAGCGCTCGGCTCGGGCGCCACCGAGAGTGCGGGAGCTCTCACTCATCCGCCCGCGGGCGGCGTGGAGGTCGCGGGGATCGTCGCCGACAAAACCCCCGACCAAGAGGTCTACAACCCCGGTAACCCCGAAGCCAACGCACAGGGGTACGTGAAGATGCCCAACGTCAACACCGTCACCGAAATGGTCGACCTCATCTCCGAGTCGCGCTCCTACCAGTCCGACGTGACCGCGATGCAGACCGCCAAGTCGATGTTCACCGCCACCCTCGGGATTCTCAAGTGACGCTGGCCCCGATTGGTGCAATCGGCAGCGTGCTCGCGCAGAGTGGCGCCGGCCTCAGTCCGGGCGAAACGTCGGGCATCGCCCGCGCAGGCACCCCCACCGGGGCCTCCCCCGGCCTCGGCCTTGGCGCCCCCGTTGCGGGGCAGATGGAAGCCGGCGGCGCCGGCGCAGGCACGAGCGGGATCGGTGGGGTCACCGAAGTGGGCAGCCCCTCCGCTCCGAGCGGGGTCGAAGGCACAGGCGGCGCCGAAGGTGCCGGGGGCAGCGAATCCGGCGGCTTCGGAGACGCGCTCACCCAGGCGATCTCCTCGCTCGAGAAGAGCCAGCAGAGCGCCGACGGCGCCGCGCAGGCGCTCGCCACCGGCACCGCTTCCAACCCCGAGAGCGCCGTCGTCACAGTCGAGGACGCGCAGCTCGCGATGCAGCTCGCCTCACAGATTCGCACCAAGGCCGTCGAAGCCACCCAGCAGATCTTCCAGACCCAGGTGTAACCGGCCCAAACCCCTTCCCAGCCCACCCCCACCACGTGCAAACTCCTTCCCAGCCCGCCCCCACCCGACCCACGTGCATGCTCACCCTCTCCCCTAGTCACATCCACCTCCACCTCCACCTACGCAAACCACATTTGCTTCACGCCACCCGCGCGATCCACCGGCCTTCCCAATCCCCCTCCCACCAACACACACCCCACCCATGCCCGTAAAACAGCTCGCCACTCGACTCACCCCCCGCGGATGGCTGATCCTCGGTGCCGGCGCAATCGCCGGCATCCTCTTTATCTACCTATTTGTGCACATGGTCTCCAAGCCCTCCTACTCCACCCTCGCCACCGGCCTCGAACCGGCGCAGACTGGAAAGATGACGAGCACCCTCGACCAGCAGGGGATCGGCTACGAACTGCAGAACAACGGCACCGCGCTGGCCGTGCAATCCAACGAGACAGCCAAGGCCCGCGTCGCGCTCGCCAGCGCCGGGCTGCTCGGCAACGCCCAGCCCGGCTTCTCACTGTTTGAAAAATCGAGCCTCGGCGAAAGCAACTTCCAGCAGCAGGTCACCTACCAGCGCGCGCTGCAGGGCCAACTCGAGCAGACGATCGACAACATCCAAGGGGTCTCCGGAGCACAGGTCGAGCTCGTCCTCCCCAATCCCCAGAACCAGCTCTTCGGCGAAAGCCAGAACGCGTCCACCGCGGCCGTCCTGCTGAGCGGGACCACCTCGCTGAGCTCCACCTCCGTGCGCGGCATCGCCCAGCTCGTCGCCTCCTCGGTGCCCGGACTGCAACTGCAGAAGGTCACCGTCACCGACGGCGCCGGGCAGCTGTTGTGGCCCGCCCAGAACGGCGAAGCAGGCGGCGGCGCCACCGGCAAGCAGGCCGCCGAGGAACGCTACGACGACGGGATGGAGGCCAGCCTCGACGAGATGCTCGCCCAGACGATCGGCGCCGGCAAGGCCGAGGTCCAGGTGTACGCCAACCTCAACACCAACCAGACCACCCAAGAATCGCTCACATACGGCAAGACCGGCGTGCCCCTCCAACAGAGCAAGAACCTCGAAACCCTCACCGGGTCCGGCGGGGGGGCGGGTGCCACGGGCACCGCCAACATCCCCGCCTACGCCCAGACCGGAACCTCGGGCAAGTCCAACTACAAGCACGAAGTCACCGGATCCTCGCTCGGGGTGGACAAGACCGTCACCCACTCCACCGTCGCTCCCGGCGAAGTCGAAACCGAGCACGTCTCAGTGCTGCTCGATCACACAGTCCCCGCCGGCTCAGTGACCGCGATCAAGGAAGCGGTCACCAACGCCGCCGGCCTCCAGCCCAAGCGCGGAGACACGATCTCGGTCGCCCAGATGGCCTTCGCAAAGTCCACCACCCCAGCCGCCGAAGGCGCCTCCAGCGGGATCCTCGGCGACGCCAAGTACGCCCTCATCGGGATCGCCTCGCTGCTCTTCCTGTTCTTCACCACCCGCGCCCTGCGCCGCCGTGAGCAGGAGGGGATCGACAACGAACCTCCCTGGTTGCGTGAGCTCGAGCTGCCGATTCGCCTCTCCGAGCTCGAACGCGAAACCCCCCCGCGGCCCTCCGATAGCTCGCCCACCCTGGTCGCCGCTCCAGCCGCCGCCAACGGGGCGGGGGCGCCGATTCGCCGCCAGGTCGAGCAGCTCGCCGAGTCGAGCCCCGACCGCGTCGCCCAGCAGCTGCGCAGTTGGATGCAGGAGGATTGATGAGCAGAGTAGGGATCGCGCCGGCTGACCGGGACACTCGCAGTCCCCGGCGAGCATCGAGCATCGGGACGCCGCGAGCCCGCGCTGCCGTCAGCGCCAGCCCGAGCGCGAGGCACGCCTGATGGCGATCGAGCTGCCCCCCGCATCCGAGGTCCCGAGCCCCGCGCAGGGTGCAGGGACACTGGTTCCCGCCGGGCGCATCGGCGGCCGTCGCAAGGCCGCGGTGCTGATGGCCGCCCTCGGCCCCGAGCTCGCCGCGGAGGTCATTCAGCACCTCCGCCAGGAGGAGATCGAGAGCCTCTCCCTCGAAATGACCAAGCTCGGCGCAATCGAGGAGCAGACCACCGAGGCGATCCTCGGCGAGCTCGCCGCCGCCGCCGGCACCGGCGGCCCGGGCGACGTCGTCGGCGGGATCGAGTTCGCCCGCGAAGTACTCGAGCGCGCGCTCGGGCCCGAGCGCGCCGAGGAGCTGCTCGCGCGGCTCTCCAGCGCCAACGAAGCGCGCTCCTTCGAGTTCCTGAGCCGCATCCCACCCGAGCAGATCGTCGGCTTCCTGCGCACCGAGGCCCCGCAGACGATCGCCCTGGTCGTCGCCAACCTCCACACCGCGCTCGCCGCCCAGGTCCTCGCCCGCCTGCCCGACGCAGTGCAGCCCGACATCGCGCTGCGCATCGCGCGCATGGGCGAGACCAGCCCCTCCGTGATCCAGCGGGTCGAAGAGGTGATCCGCCAGCAGCTCACCACCGTCGTCGAGCAGGAGTACTCCACCGCCGGCGGGGCCAAGGCACTCGCCGACATCCTCAACCACGCCGACCGCTCCACCGAGCGCGTCGTGCTCGACCACCTCACCGACACCGACCAAGAGCTCGCCGAGGAGGTCCGCCGGATGCTGTTCGTCTTCGAGGACATCGTCACCCTCGAGGACCGCGCCATCCAGCAGATCCTCCGCGAGGCCAACCAGAAGGACCTCACGCTCGCGCTCCGCGGGGTCCCCGAGCCGGTCAAGGAGAAGCTCCTCGCCAACATGTCCGAGCGCGGCGCCGCGATGCTCCTGGAGGAGATGGAGATTCAGCAGCCCCAGCGCCGGCGCGACGTCGAGGCCGCCCAGGGCCGCATCGTCGCCGTTGTACGCCGTCTCGAGGAGGCCGGGACGATCGTGCTCGCCACCGGCGACGACGAGAGCGAAGAGGAAGCGGTGGTGTGAGCTACCCACTCGAGCAACTCGAGCCCTCCGCGCATCCACCGCGGAGCACCGCCGCCGGCATCCTCGCCGACGCCGCCGCCGAGGCCGAGCACATCCGCGCGCTCGCCCGCGCCGAGGGCCATGCCGAAGGTCTCGCGCAGGGGCGCGAGGACGGCATCGCCGAGGCCCGCTCCGCCGCAGCGGCACTCGATCAGGCGCTCTCCGAGGCACTGGCACTGCGCGAGCAGCTCGCCGAGGAGACCGAGCGCGACGCCGTCGCGCTCGCGCTCGCGCTCGCCGCGAAGATTCTTGCCGGCACGCTCGATGTCCAACCCGAGCGCGTCCTCGACACAGTCCGCGGCGCCCTGCGACGCGTAACCGATCGCCGCCGCGTCGCGGTGCTCGTCGACCCCTCCGATCTCGAGATCGTCAGTTCCGCGATCGCGCAACTGGGGGCCCAGGTCGGCGGCATCGAGCACTGCGACGTACAGGCCGACCGCCGCGTCGGGCCCGGCGGCGCGATCGTGCGCACGCTCGAGAGCGAGGTCGATGCGACAGTCGAGACCCAGCTCGAGCGCGCGCGCGAGGTCATCCACGCGGAGTTTGGCAGCACCGAGCCCGCGCCATGAGCACTCCCCGTGAACCCACCCACCTGCGCCGCGGGGCACGATGCCACGCGCCCACCAGCTCCTCACACCTACAAGCCCGCGCGGACGATCCCCAAAGACGATCCCGTCAACCATCCCCTGCGGGATCCCCGAGGCCGGCATGAGCGGTGAGGTCCTCGACCGCGCCGGTGTCGCGCTCGCCAGCGCCGATCTCGCCCGTTGCTACGGGCGCGTGAACAACCTCATCGGGCTCATCATCGAGGCCACCGGCCTGCAGGCCGAGGTCGGCGAGGTGTGCCTGGTGGGGGCAACCGATCGAAGATCTGCCAGCGACCGCGAGGCGGTCCCCGCCGAGGTCGTCGGCTTCCGTGAAGGCCGCACCCTGCTGATGCCCCTCGGCGAACTCCAGGGCATTGGCCCCGGCACCAAGGTCCTCCCCACCGGTGCCCCCTTTCGCGTACCCGTCGGCCACCACCTGCTCGGGCGCATCATCGACGGGCTCGGCGTCCCCCTCGACGCACTCGGGGCAATGGCCGCGCAGGCCCCCCCCGATCACCGGACGGCGACCCACCCGGGCTCATCTCCAGAGGACCACCTCGGCTCCTACACGGAAGCCCACTCGGGTCCCCACGCAGAAGCCCGCGTGGGTTATCGCTCAACTGTCGCTGCCCCCCCTCCGCCCTGCTCCGCCCCCGCATTCGCGAGCGCGTCGCGCTCGGGGTACGCGCACTCGACAGCCTCGTCCCCTGCGGATTGGGGCAGCGACTCGGCATCTTTGCCGGCTCCGGTGTCGGCAAGTCCTCCCTACTCGGCATGATCGCCCGCTCCACCTCCGCCACCGTCAACGTCATCGCCCTCGTCGGCGAGCGTGGCCGTGAGGTCCGCGAGTTCGTCGAGCGCGACCTCGGCGACGCCCTCCAGCGCTCCGTTGTCGTCGTCGCCACCTCCGATCAGCCCGCCCTCGTGCGCATCAAGGCCGCCCTCACCGCCACCACCATCGCCGAGCACTTCCGCGACCACGGCCACCACGTGATGCTGATGATGGACTCCGTCACCCGCTTCGCCATGGCTCAGCGCGAGATCGGCCTCGCAATCGGCGAGCCCCCCGCAACCCGTGGCTACACACCCTCCGTGTTCGCTGCCCTACCCCGCCTGCTCGAGCGCGCCGGCACCAGCCCCCAGGGCTCCATAACCGGTCTCTACACCGTGCTCGTCGACGGTGACGATATGAACGAGCCCATCGCCGATGCCGTCCGCTCGATCCTCGACGGCCACATCGTCCTCACGCGCTCCCTCGCCCACGCCGCCCACTACCCCGCGATCGACGTGCTCCAGAGCGTCTCCCGCCTCACAGGGGAGATCGTCTCCCCCGAGGTCGCCACCGCCGGGCAACGCCTGCGCGCCGCGCTGGCCGCGCTACGCGAGAAGGAGGATCTCATCGCCATCGGCGCCTACCACCACGGGAGCGATCCCCCGCTCGACGCCGCCCTCGAGCACCGCTCCCGGATCGACGCCTTCCTCCGTCAGCCCGTGCACGAGCCCAACGACCCCGCCAGCTCCGATCGGCGCCTACTCGAGCTCGCCGCCTCGCTCGAGCACTCCCTCGCCGAGCGCTCCGGCGAGATCCTCGACGCCGAGGAGGTCCTCCCCGGGGACGACCTCACGGGGGAGGACCTCACGCACCCTGGAGTCATCACCGCCGCCCGGAGTGTGGGAGCCGCCGGTCTCCCCCCATCCGATCTCGGACCGCCCGCAATCCCCGCCCTTGGGCTCGATCTCTGACGTGCAACCTGGTCTGCTCTCGCAAGACCGTCCTCGATCACACCGCCCTCGATCACACCGCCACCGATCACACCGCCACTGGGCGGTACTCCCGGGTCGTGGGGTTCTGCTCGAGCAGGCCCACCGCCCGCAGCGTCTTCACGTAGCGATGCGTCGTGGAAGGCGACATCCCCAGTTGTCCTGCCAGGTCGATGATTGCCCGCCACGGGCGATCGGGGCCATAGGACGCCAGGATCGCGAGGCCCCGCAGCAGCGATTGCGAGAGCTGCGGATCCTCCAGCGCCTCCTCCAGCGCCGCCCGCGTCGCCTTCTGGAGCGAGGACGGTTTCGCTTTCGCGCGCCCGTTTTTAGCGCGCCCGTTCTTCCCCGGCTCGTCCCCCGGCTGGTAGGCGTGGTCCAGCGCCGCCAACAGGAGGTTCGACACCGTCCCATTGCGGTTGCGGCCCGCGAAGCGCATCACCTGCTCAACCTGCAACGGGGAGAGCGTGATTGTTATCTCATCCGACTTCTTTTTGGTCATATCGATTCATCCCAGGGTTGGTTGCGGTATCGGCTGCCGACCGCGTCGATCGCCGCAGGCTGTCCTAGCCGCGCCTCGTCGATCACACGGTTCCTGCTCACTGTGGTCCCCTCTGGCGTGAATGACAGGGACCATTTTTGTCTTGTGTATCCATCGTTATCTGCGAATCGTTGGTTGGAGTGGATCATAATCCATGAACAAATCCAATCTTCAGTGGAAGTTTTGGCTCCATTTTCCGAGAAAAACGATCGCTGACCCAATTGCGCTCGCACAGAGATCCGGCGAGGCCCCGCACGGGGCGACCACGCAGCCGCTCGCAACGGGGAGCGCGCGTTCCGCCGGTGCACCTTTGTGGTGCATACACAAGATCTTACATAGATCCCGGCTCCAATGATCAATAGGGCCGACACTCGAGGACCAACGGGACCAGCCCAAAGTGCGCAAACGCTCCATCGAGAGCGCTTGAGCTGAAATAGGTGGCTCCGAGTCCAAACACGCCCAAGAGCGCCCCGTAGACGGGTAACCATTGCCGCATGCAGCCGGCCCTAGCGATGTGCGTTGGGGGATCCACGCAGGAGTCCCACTCCCCCAGCTCTCCAGTCCACTCCTCAAGAACCGCCCATCCCGTCCGATTACGCGGCCGTGAGCACCGCCCCCTCGTTCCGGTTTCGCCTCGAGCGCGTCCGCGCCCTGCGCGAACGCAATGAGGACCTCGCCCGCCAGGAGCTCGCCCGTGCCGTCACCCAGCGCGCAGGTAGCCAGAGCCGCCTGCGCAGCGTCGAGGACCACCTCGCGCAGGCCCGCGCCGACCAGCGCCTCGCCGCCACCGAATCCCCCACCGTCAGCGCCGCCGAGCTACTCGCCCGCCAGGCCTTCGTCGAGCACGTCGAGGCCCAACGCACCATGGGTATGCGCGAGCTCGAGCGCCACGAGGCCGACGTCGCCGACCGCGACGCCCAGCTCGGCCGCGCCGCCCGCGAGCACCAGATGCTCGAGCGTCTCAAGGAGCGCCATCGCGCCGAGCACCTGCGCGAAGCCGGACGCCGCGAAGTCGGCCTCCTCGACGAGATCGCCCTCAACCGTTTCCGCCGGAGCGCCGCATGAGTACGCAGACCCTCCCGATCGCCGGTGTCGGTGGAGTTCCCACCGCCGCCGAACGCGTCCAGCAACTGCAAGCGCTGATCGCGCAAGTCGAACGCGGCCCCGCGAGTGTGGCCACTAATGCGACCGCGGCCACCAATGCAACTGCGGCCACCAATGCGACTGAAACCACCGCCGCCACCGGCTCGACGTTCGCCGCCGCGCTCGACGCCGCGCAGACCAGCCAGAGCACTACCGCCAGCGCATACGTGCCCACCATCAACCAGGCCGCCGCCCGCTACGGGCTCAACCCCTCTGTCCTCTACGGCCTGATCCAGCAGGAGTCGGGCTTCAATCCCGCCGCCAGCAGCAGCGCGGGAGCACTCGGGCTCACCCAGCTGATGCCCTCCACCGCAGCCTCCCTCGGCGTCGCCGAACCGCTCAACCCTGTCCAGTCCATCGAAGGCGGGGCCCGCTACCTCTCCCAGCTACTCCACCAGTTCGCCGGCAACACCCCCGAGGCCCTCGCCGCCTACAACGCCGGACCCGGGGCGGTCCAGCAGTACGGGGGCGTCCCCCCCTACCCCGAAACCCAGCAGTACGTCACCAAAGTACTTGGCTACGCCGCCGCCTACCAGAGCGCAGCGAATGGACCGGCGCAGATCGACACCACCACGGCGATCCCCGGGGGTGGGGTACAGGCACCACCACTCACCACCCCCACCGAGGCGATCGCATGACCGGCCCCGCCGCCCAGGCAACCCCCGTCGCTTCAGGTGGGCCCGAACCCATCCCCCCTCCCAGCAGCAGCGCTCCACCGGGCGCTCCACCAGGGGGAGCGCCTTTCCACAGCGCACTCGAAGCTGAATGGGCCCGGACCGCCAACGCGGAAGGCCACCAGCAGAGCCACTCGCAGAGCCCTACCCGTGCGACCCCGCGCGAAACGCGTCCCCGCGGGGAGCGAGGCACAGACACCAACGCCGGTGCTGCCGTATCCGCTCCTCCCAGCCCCGCGAACGTCACCCCCACCCGTGTCATGAGCAGCGCGGACGCGCAGTCCGCGGATGTCCCCGCCGGCGGGACCCATGGCGTCCCGGGAGCCCTGACACCCCCAAACACGCCGGGAGCCACGACACCCCGTGACACACCGGGAGCCGCAACCGCCCCAGGCACGCCAGAAGCCGCGACACCCCCTAACACGCCGGGAGCCACGACACTCCCTAACACCCCGGGAGCCACGACACCCCGTGACACACCGGGAGCCGCAACCGCCCCAGGCATGCCGGAAGCCGCGACACCCCCTAGCGCTACGGGAGCAGTGACGCCCCCCAGCACCCCGGCCACGCACAACGCTTCTGGCCTCCCACTCGCGATCGGGCTGGATGGGTCATCGGCCACTGCCAACGCCTCGGCGACTCCCGGAACGCTCTCCAATGCCGCCGTGGATGCCGACGCTTTCAAGGGGGCAGGCTCCGATCCCGGGCGCACGGGCTCCGATCCCGGGAGGGCAGGCTCCGATCCCCTGAAGACTTCCCCGCCCTTGCCAAGCCCTGGCGCTCCTAGCGCCACCCTCGGCTCCCCCGCACACCTGGGCACCGCCGGCAACAACAACGGTGGTGATGCAAGCTCTCCCCAGGCGGGTCTACACCGGTCGGCTGAGCAGGGCCTTCACTCGGCAGATGGGACCGCCCACGACAAGCTGTGGGTCCCCGATCCCGGCCAGGCCTCCATGGGGACTGCCGACACTGGCGCAAGCGCCGGTGGAGCAGGCGGCCTCGCCGCTGCCGGCGACTCCGCCCAGGCCTCCGCGCAGCTCGCCGGCGGCTCACAAGAAGGGCCCCTGCTCGACTCTGGCGTGGGCCTCCAGCAGGCCATCGAGACCCTCCACGGCACCATCGAGCTCACAGCCCGCCAGGGCCTCTCCCAGGCCCGCATCGCGCTCGAGCCCGCGGGGCTCGGTGAGATCCGCATCCACCTCACCCAAACCGCCCAGGGACTCCTCGCCCGCGTCACCGCCGAGACACCCGCCGCCGCGCAGGCGCTCGCCGCCGCCCACGCCGAGCTACGCCAATCGCTCAGCTCGCTCGGCCTCAACCTCGCGCGCCTCGCCATCGGCCGTCACGGTCAATCAAGCGCCCAGGGCGGAGGTACGGCCCTCGGCAGCGATCGCCACGACGGCGCCGCCGGCAGCGGCGAGGCCTCCTCCCGCGGCAATCGCTCCGGGCAGAGCCTCCCCACTCCTGCCACAACCGATCCCGGCGCGGAGACCGGAGCCGAAGAGGACACCCAACCTGAGCCCGCGCCAGCACACGGGGCGCTTGTCGACGTGCTCGCCTGACACGCCCGCAGACACCGCCGCAAAACCACATACCCGCACGCCAACCCCAACTGCGAAAGCCACACCCGCACACCAACCCTCACCACTGAACTCACAGCCATACGCAACCCATAACCGCGCAAGCCACCCCACGCCGACCCCGAGCGACTGGCAAGCACCCACACCCGTAACACCAAGCACGAGAGCGAGGCAATCCACATGACCGTCACCCCATCTCCCACCACCACGGCGCTCCCCACAGCCACCACCCCTACCAAGACAGGCTCGACCACGGGCTCCGCCCAAGCGGAACCCACAAACCCGAGCGGCGAACTCGGCAAGAACGACTTCCTCAAACTGATGATCGCCCAGCTGCAGGCCCAGAATCCCCTGGAACCGAGCAACGGCACCGAATACATCAGCGAGCTCGCCCAGTTCTCCCAGCTCGAGCAGACCACCAACATCGCTCAGAGCAGCTCCCAATCCGTCACCGCCCAGCGCGTCGCCCAGGCGGTCGCACTGGTCGGGCACACCGTCTCCTACACCGATCCCTCCACCAGCGCCACCAAGAGCGGTGCCGTGCAGAGTGTCGAGATCACCAGCGAAGGCGCAACCCTCACCGTCGAAGGCACCCCCGGGATCGAACTTGCCGGTGTAACGGAGGTCTCGTGAGCGTAGAGCTCAACCCCGCGTTGCTGGTTGGACCCGCCTCGATCCCCGTCGGGAGCCCGCAGACGGGTGGGCAGAGCCCGGCCCCGGAACGGGTGGCGGACACCGGACGCTCCTCCGGGCCGTCGTTCGCCGATGTCCTCACGCAGGCAACCGGTGGAGCGGGTGCAGCCGGGGCGCACAAAGCTGGGCCGCGTGGGCCCGGGTTGGGCGCAAACGGAACGGCCGGGGCCGAACCACTGCGCTTCTCCAAGCACGCCCTCGAGCGCGTGCAACGACGCGGGATCGCGCTCGACCCCACCACCGTCGGCCGGCTGCAGGAGGGCGTGGGACGCGCCGCCGGCAAGGGCTCCCGCGACTCGCTTGTGCTTGTCGACAGTACCGCCTTCGTGGTCTCCGTTCCCAACCGCACCGTCATCACGGCCGTCGGCTCCGAGCACATGCGCGATCACATCTTCACCAACATCGACAGCGCCGTCATCGCCTGACGATCAACCCACCCCGATTCACCCCTACACCACAACCAGACAGGAGTCCCACCAAGCCGACAACCCACCCAGGCAGACCAAAAATTCATCGAGACGCAGTGAACATCGAGACGAAGCAATCATCGAGACGACACCTAACCCGAGCACGCCGAAACTCTCTGCAAAACACAAGACGGCTGGACCTCTTCGAGGAGGCCGCGAAAGGAAGTGACCCCAAACCATGATGAGTGGAATGTACGCCGCAATCAGCGGCCTCGACGCGAACGAGACGATGCTCAACGTAACTGCCAACAACCTCGCCAATGTCAACACCATTGGCTACAAGTCCCAGCGCGCCACCTTCGCCGACTCCCTGGCGCAGATCGTGCGGGGCGCCTCTGGGCCCACCACCAGCAACGGCGGCACCAACCCCATGCAGGTGGGGCTCGGCGTGGTCGTCTCCTCGACCGACAACGAAATGACCGAGGGCTCCTTCCAGTCCACCAACAACCCCCTGGACGTCGCCATCCAGGGCGAAGGGTTTTTGCGCGTCGGCAACGGTACGCCGCCCACGGAACCCCCCTACACGGCCAACCTCCCCTCCGGCTTCCAGTACACCCGCGAGGGCGACCTCACGACCAACACCAAAGGTTTCCTCACCACCCAGGCCGGGAGCTACGTGATCGGCCGCGAAGCGGTAGCGACCACAACCGCAGCCGGAACCACCTACGCGCCGGGCGCCAAAGACAGCTACATCGTGATCCCCCCCGGGTCCGCCAACGTGTCGATCGGCGAGGACGGCGCGGTCAGCTACACCGACGAGAACCCCAAATCCCCAACCTACGAACAGCAGGTCACCGCGGGCTACCTCTCGCTGGCGCAGTTCCCCAATCAGAACGGCCTGGAGCGCCTCGGCGGGTCGTTGTGGAGCCAGACCACCAATTCGGGCGCGCCGATCGTGGGCACCCCCAACACCGGCGGCTTCGGTCAGACCGTGGCCGGGGAGCTCGAGATGTCGAACGTCGACCTCGCCACCCAGATGACCACCATGATCACCGCCGAGCGCGGCTACCAGGCCAACTCGAAGGTCATCACCACCGCCAACGAAATGCTCCAGACGGTGGTGTCGATGGTCCAGTAAATGTCGTAGGTCCACCGCGGCTCAGAGCTCCCGCGAACCCTCCCCGGGTCCGCACGGCTCAGCGCCCCGGGGACCCAGGGACGGACACCCGAGGAGCCCCGGTGGCGCGTGGCCGCGACAGCGCGCCGCGCGCCACCGCCGGGCGACACACACAGGAACGTGTTCAGTCCAGCGCCCGACGAAACATAAAACGTGCTCTGAAGCAGCCGTACCACCAAGATGCGCCCCAACAGAGAGAAGGCACCATGATCACCCTCCACAGGCTCGGGCACACCGACGAGCCGTTCCAGCTGAATCCCGATCTGATCGTCACCGTCGAGTCCACCCCCGACACCGTCGTGACGCTTGCCACGACCGCCAAGGTCGTCGTGGCCGAGAGTCCCGACGAGGTAGCCTCCGCGGTACGCGAATGGCGCGTCGGCGTGCTCTCCGAGGCGATGCGCAACCGCCGCGGGGGGCCGGGGATCGGCCCCGGCACAAGCGATACCCCGCCCACGCCGATCAAGAGCTCAGGCCGACGTCCAGAGTCACTCGACCGACCACGCCCCACCGCAAGTCAGACCAAGCGTCCAGAACCAGTTGAAGGATCGCGCCTCCCGGCCGATGAACGAGGGCGATGAAGGCTGCAACAGCGATCGGAATCGGGGTTGCCTTTGGCGCCCTGCTGCTCAGCGCGATGATGGACGGGACCAGTCCCGCCTCCTTCATCAACATCTCTGCGCTGATGATCATCCTCGGCGGCACCGGCGGGGTGACGCTGGCGAGCGTGGGCATGCCTTCGATGAAGCGCATCCCCAGCCTCTACAAGCTTGCCTTCTCAGCCGAACCCCCCGACCTGCGCGGTCGCATGAACCTACTGGTCTCACTCGCCGACCAGGCCCGCCGCGAAGGCCTCCTCGCGCTCGACGCGCAGCTCTCCGAGGTTGAGGACGGCTTCACCCGCAACGCACTGCAACTCGTGGTCGACGGCACCGATCCCGAGATGGTGCACGCGATCATGGAGGCCGAGATAGATGGTATGGCGGCCCGTCACGCGGCCGCCGCCGCACCCTTCGAGAAGGCCGGCGGCTTCGCCCCCACGATGGGCATCATCGGCACCGTGCTCGGGCTCGTGCACGTGCTCCAGAACCTCGCCGCCCCCTCCACTCTCGGGCCATCGATCTCCGCCGCCTTCCTCGCAACGCTGATGGGGGTCGGCTCCGCCAACGTGATCTTCCTGCCGATCGCCAACCGCCTCAAGGCGATCTCCGCCGAAGAGGTCGAGCTGCGCATGATGACGCTCGAGGGGATCCTCTCGCTTCAGGCGGGTGACAACCCGCGCCTGGTCGCGGACAAGCTGATGTCCTACCTCCCCCCCGCCGAACGTGACGCCGAGGACGGCGCGGAAACCGCGGCGCCGAGCGAAAGCGCGCAGGCTGAGGCAGCCTGATGACACGGCCCGACCACCTCACAGCCACCATCTCCTTTGACGCGGGCCCCGAGCGCCAGCGGGCTCTCAGAAGGAGCCGCTAGCCATGGCGCGCGGGCACGGGAGCAAACGCCGCGGACACTCCGCCGAGCACGAGAACGACGAGCGCTGGCTGCTCACCTACGCGGACATGATCACGCTTCTGATGGCGCTCTTCATGGTCCTGTTCTCGATCTCCTCGGTGAACATCTCAAAGTACAAGACCCTCCAGATGGCGCTCAAGGCGGCCTTCTCCGGGGACATCCTGCCAGGCGGCAAGTCGATCGAGCAGCCCGGTGCGAGCGCCAACTCCAGTCGCGCCCCCACCACGATCGATACGCCCGCGATCGTGCGGCTCACCCCCAACGTCACCTCCGAACTCGAACACGTGGCCAGCGGGCAGTCGGGTAGCGCGCAAGCCAGCGCGCAGAGCGCTGCCACGAGCGCCGCGAGCGTGCAGGTCTCCGCCGCCCAGCAGGAGCAGAGCAGCTTTGAAGCACTCCAGCGTGAGCTCAACGAATACGCCGCCAAGCACGGGTTCGCCAAATCTGTCCACGTTTCCATCGAACGACGGGGCTTGGCGATCCGCGTGCTCACCGACAGCCTCCTCTTCACCTCCGGCAGCGCCGCCCTGGAGAGCCAGGGCCAGCCCCTGCTCACGGAGATCGCGGCGCTCCTGAACGTCGATCACATCCACCCCATCGCGGTAGAAGGCAACACCGACAACGTGCCCATCAGCGGCCCCTTCCCGAGCAACTGGGAGCTCTCCACCGCCCGCGCGAGCCGCGTCGTGCGCTTCCTGATCGCCAAGGGTGTCGACCCCCAACGACTCAGCGCCACCGGCTACGCCGACCAGCGTCCGATCGCCACCAACGCCACCGCCGCCGGGCGCGCACTGAACCGGCGCGTGGAGATCGTCCTGCAGCGCCTCTACTGAAACCCCGCGCCCAGCCGATACATACCACCACATCCTCTCTCTCTGCAAAACACCACACCCGACCCCCAGGCGACCATGTCCAAAAAGAAGCTCCTCATCCCCCTCGTGTTGCTGCTCGTGCTCGGCGTCGGCTACTCCATGAGCAAGCCCAAGAAGACCGTCAAGCAGAAGGTTCCCGGCACGATCTACGTGATGCCCCAGCCCTTCCTGCTGAACCTCAACGAAGGCCACTACGCCAAGGTCTCGGTCGCACTCGAGCTCGCTCCCGGGCAGAGCGATGGGGCATCCGCCGCGGGCGCCTCGAGCTCAGGGGAAGGCGCGGGAACGCTCCCCGAGGAAGCTCTGATCCGCGAAATCGTGACCAACACCGTCACCGGCCAGAACGGGAGCACGCTCACCGCCAGTCAAGGCCGTAGCGCAATCAAGCACCACATCCTCACGAGCATCCAACGTCAGACCGACGTCAAGGTCGAAGCCGTGCTGTTCCCCGAATTGACGGTCCAGTAGGAGCGAGAGAACGATGAGCGAAGCAGTCGCCTACGAGCAGCTCGACCAGAGCACGGAGCCAGCGGGGGCAGTTGGTGTCCCGCCCACCCCACAGAACGGCGCCGACCTGCGCCGCCTCAGCGACGTCCCCATGGAGCTCAGCGTCGAGATCGGCCGCACGCGCATGACCGTTGGCGAGACACTGCAGCTTCGCCCCGGCTCGATCGTCACGCTCGAGCGGCTTGCCGGCGAACCCGTGGACCTGCTCGTCAACGGCACCCCCATCGCCCGCGGCGAGGTCGTCATCGTCGACGAGGAGTTTGGCCTGCGCGTCACCGAGATCGTCGAGGGTGACCCGGTCGCTACGAACCTCGGCGCGTGGGAGAGCACAGACCCGATCGACGCCGGCGATCCCGTGCCTTCCATCCCCGCGCCGTCCGAACCCACTCCGCCCGACCCCGCACAGACCAACCCCGCGCAAGCCGACCCCGCCATGCAGGAGTGAGCGGGATGCCACGATGAGCCAGACCGAGCAGCACCACCAGCTCGAAGAGACTCCGCCCGGAGACCCCGGCGATCCCGTCGACACCGAGGCGGGCCTCGACGCCGAGGACATCCCCTCGAGCGGGGGGCACCTCATCAGGACGGTGGACTTCTCCCAGCCCACCAAGTTCACCGCCGAGCTGCGCCGCAGGATCTTGCGCGCGCTCGGCTCCTTCTGCGAAGCCTTCGCGCTGCGGCTCTCCAACGAGCTGCGCGCTCCGGTAGAGCTCACCGTCGCGGACTCCAGTCAGCTCACCTGGGTGGCCGCCAAGGCGCAGCTGTCGGCGAACACGATCGCAGTGGCGCTCAAAGTGGAGCCGATCAAGGGGCAGATGCTGCTCTGTATCGAGCCCCCACTCGTCCTCCAAGCGCTCGAGTGCCTGCTCGGCGGCCACCCCTCCCAGGCCGCCCCCGAACGGCGCTTCAGCGAAGTCGACTGGGCACTCACCCGGCGCCTCCTGCAATCGCTGATCGCCCAGCTCAGCCCCGCGTGGCGCGATCTCGGCGGACTCGAGCTGAGTCTCGGTGCAGTCGACCTCGAGGGCGACGCCGGCGTGCTCGCCCCAATCGGTGAACCGACCTTCGCGCTCGCGCTCGAGAGCCGGATCGACTCCCTGCCCTCCAGTATGTCCCTGCTGATCCCCTGGTCCGCAATCGGGCCCGTCGCGGATGAGATTCTCGGCTCGGGACCCCGACTACAGGACAGCGATTCCCACGAGGCCCGCGCGATGCGCGATGGACTCGCCGGCGCCCACATCTGCCTGCGCGCCGAGGTCGGCGCGCGCGAGATGCCCGTCGAGCAGGTGCTCGCGCTCACCCCCGGCACCCTGCTCGCGCTCCAAGATCGCGCCGAGGAGGGGATCCTGCTGTTTGCCGAGGGCGTCCCCCTCGGTCGCGGCCGGCCCGGTCTGCGCGGCACACGGCGCGCCGTCAAGCTGACGGAGGCCATCGCCCCTGGGGCCAGCACGGTCCAGGCTGTGCACTCGGATACCCACGCCGCCGCATCGCACTCCGATCGCGAAGCGGACACTGGGCCCGGGGCACACGGCCCGGCAGGCCAGCTCCAGGGCAGCGCGGCCGCAGGCAGTGGTCAGGCGACGCCCACGCGCGAGAGCCTCACGCGGATGATGGGTGTACCAGTGCGCGTGTGGGCCGAGCTGGGTCGCACCATGCGACCGCTGGGCCAGGCTCTGGAGCTACCGCCTGGCACCGTCGTTGAGCTCGACCAGGGCGCCGAGTCTCCGATCGAGCTGTTCGTCAACGGCATGCGTTTCGCACACGGCACCCTGCTCCTCGGGGCCGAGGGGGAGTGGGCCGTGCAGATCGACACGCTGGTGTAGCCCCACCCACGCCGGCAAGCCCGCGCACGCGCAGATGGGCGGGCCGACTCCCAACCGCACGTTGCGGCGCTGCCGGGCTCTCTGACGGATGCGGTACCACCCGCTCCCAGCCAGCCACAGGGCGCGGGCAGGCAGGCCACTCCCACCCCACGCACAGCGCTGTCGGGCTCTTTGACGGATGTGATCTGAGCCGCCGCCCGGCAACACTAAAGCCATCTGGGGCGGCGCCGATAACCGGAGCGACTCTTCCTCGGAGTCGTCCCTCGATGAATAGGTTTATAACGCCTTCGCGCGCGGCCTCACGGGCCGCCCTTCCCGCGCTCGGCATGGCCATGATCGGCCTTACCGCGCTCGCTTACGCCTGCCCTGCGCAGGCCTTCACGCCGACCTCCAAGAGCGGCGGAGAAAGGACGCCCCTCGAACTCTCACCCTCCACCGGGGGCTCGCACACGAGCTCTGGGGGCGCGAGCATCGTGCGCACGATCGTCGGCCTCCTGATCGTGATCGCCGTGATCTGGGGGCTCACCTGGATCCTCAAGCAGGTCAAGACCGGGCGCGAAACCCGCAGCGCCGGCTCCGGCCTCACGAGTCTCGCCACGCTGACGCTCGGGTCGGGGCGCACACTGCACCTCGTGCGCGCCGGGCGCGACTACCTGCTCGTCGGCTCCGCAGAGCACGGGGTCGCGCCCATCCACCGCTACACCGAGCAACAGGCCCGCGACGCCGGTCTCCTCGACCTCCCCGAGCCCCCCACCGACGGTGGCGCAGCCGACGGGATCGGCGGGACCTCTTCCGGTCTCCTCCAGATCCCCGGCCAGGCGCGGGCCTCCGGGATTCCGAGCGCGCTCTCCGACGCGCTCGACCGCCTGCGCGCACGGACAGTGCGCCGATGAACCCGAAGCCCGCAGCGCTGCCCCGCGGACCCCGGAACGGTTGGGAGATGAGCCGATGAACCTCAACTCCTCCAACGCCGTCCAGATCCTGCTGCTCGTCGGCGGGCTCTCGCTGATCCCCGCGGTACTTTTCACCGTCACCGGGTTCAGCCGCATCCTGATCGTGCTCGGCTTCATCCGCACCGCCGTCGGCACCAACAACGCGCCCCCCAACCAGGTGCTCGTCGGGATCGCCCTCTTTCTAACCATCTTCGTGATGGCCCCCACGATCAGCGCGATCAAGCGCGACGCCGTGGAACCCCTCACCGCGCACCGCATCTCCACCACCACCGCCATCACCCGCGCCGAGCAGCCGCTGCGCGAATTCATGTTTCACCAGACCAGCGTCCAGGACATCTCCCTGTTCGTCTCCCTCGCCAAAGCAAAAACCCCCCACACTCGCGCCGAAGTGCCCACCGAGGTGCTGATCCCCGCGTTCATCGTCTCCGAGCTCAAGACCGCGTTTCAAATCGGCTTTTTGATCTTCCTGCCCTTCCTCATCATCGACCTGATCGTCTCCTCCACCTTGATGAGCATGGGAATGATCATGCTCCCCCCCACCTTCATCTCCCTGCCCTTCAAGATCCTCCTATTCGTCCTCGTCGACGGCTGGGACCTCGTTATCAAGGCGCTAGTGCAGAGCTTTCACTTTCACTAGGAGAACACCATGGACCAAGACACCGTCATCAACCTCGCCTCCCAGGCCATGACCCTCGCCTTCAAGGTCGCCGGCCCCCTGCTGCTCGGAGCGATGATCGTCGGCCTGCTCGTCTCCATCTTTCAAGCCGTCACCCAGATCCAGGAGCAGAGCCTCACGCTGATCCCCAAGATCGCCGTGATCGCCGTGATCGCCGTCGTACTCGGCCCCTGGATGCTCGATCAAATCGTCGCCTACACCACCAACCTCTACACCGCGATCCCCACCCTCGTCAGCTGATGAACGCATTGCCCCACATCCTCAACCAGCTCGCGGGCAACGAGCTGGCCGGCTTCATCCTCGTGCTTGCCCGCGTCTCCCCCCTGTTCCTGCTCGCCCCGCCCTTCGCCTCGCCGATGGTCCCCCCGCGCGTGCGCGGGATCATCGCGGTGGGCATCTCCATGGGTCTCGCCCCGATCGCCTTGCACGGGCAGCACATCCCCACCGACCCTCTCACCCTCGCCGCGCTGATCGTCGAGGGGATGCTCGTCGGCCTCGGCTTCGCCTTCTCCTTCGCCGTCCTCTTCGCCGCCGTCGAATCCGCCGGCTCGCTCGCGGACCTCGGCGCGGGCTTCTCCTACGGCGGCCTGATCGACCCCGTCAACGGCAACGAAGGGGGCGCCCTCACCCACGTCTACTCGCTCGTGGGGGTCGCCGTCTTCCTCGTGATCGGCGGCGAAGCCTGGGTCCTGCGCGGCCTCGCCCGCACCTTCCAGCTCGTTCCCCTCACCTCCGCCCCCCAGATCGTCTCGCTCGTGGGGGGTGCGGAGCGGGTCTTCGCCACCGTCTTCACCTCCGCCCTAGAGATCGCCGCGCCCGTGCTGATCGCACTGATGATCACCGACGTCGCCTTCGGCGTGGTCTCCCGCGTCGTGCCCCAGCTCAACGTGTTCGCGATCGGCTTCCCCGCCAAGGTCGCCGTCGCACTGCTGCTCGTCGGCGCCTCGATGCCGTTTGTCGCCGGCTGGATCACCAACCAAATGTCCTCCTCCGTCGCCGCCGCGCTCGGCGCCCTACACGTCGCGTAGGGGTGAGCGCGATGCAGATGACCACCGCGAACGCGACCCCTCCCCGCAACGCCCCTCCCCGCAACGGCGCCGCGAGCGCGATCCGCACGGCGGGGAGCCCCCGGGGGTAAGCCGTGGCACACGACGACCGCACCGAGAAGGCCACCCCCAAGCACCGCGAGCGCGCTCGCAAGAAGGGGCAGGTCGCGCGCTCCGCCGACGTCGGCGGCTCGCTCGTGATCGCGGGGGGGCTGTTCGCGATCGCCCTGCTCGGCCCCGCCGTGGTGGGCTCCGCCCAAGCCGCCTTCCGCGAGATCCTCGCCGAGATCGCCACGCCCAAGCAGGCCACCACCGCCGCCGGGCTGCACTCGCTGATGGAGGTCGGGCTCTCCACGCTCGCCGTCACCGTCGGGCCGATCGCCGCCATCTGTCTCGGCGCCGGCCTCTTCGCCGGGGCCGCCCAGGTCGGCTTCCGCCCTGCCCCCAAGGCGCTCGGGCTCGACTTCAAGCGGATCAACCCGATCTCCGGGGCGCGCAACCTGTTCGGGCCCAACCTCCTCTTCGAGGCCCTCAAGGCGGTCGCCAAGATCGCCGTCGTCGGGGGCGTCGCCGCGCTCGCGATCCTCCCCGGCATGAGTGCCCTCGCCGGCGAAGTCGGCATCCCCCCCGGCGACCTCGGCCTCATCATGGGCCACCGCGGGATGGAAATCGCCCAGCACGCCACCTTCGCATACCTCGCGATCGCCGTCATCGACTACGCCTGGCAGCGCCACCGCAACGAGCGCAAGCTGCGCATGACCAAGCAGGAGCTCAAGGACGAGCAGCGCCAGTACGGGCTGCCCGCCGAGGTCAAATCCGCCCTGCGTCGCCGCCAGGCGCAGGCCGCCCGCAAGCGCATGATGGCCGCCGTCCCCGAGGCCGACGTGGTGATCGCCAACCCCACCCACTTCGCCGTCGCGCTGCGCTACGACGGCACCCGCCCCGCCCCCGAGGTCGTGGCCAAGGGCCAGGATCTCATCGCCCTGCAGATCCGGCGCATCGCCGAGGAGCACGACATCCCGATCGTCTCCGACCCCCCACTCGCCCGCGCGCTGCACGCCTCCGTCGAGGTCGGCCAGGCGATCCCCGAGGAGCTCTACGCCGCCGTCGCGCGCGTGCTCGCCTTCGTCTACCGCCTCGCCCGGCGTAAGCGGTACGCGCTATGAGACCCCCCACGTTCGCCCGCCACCCGCTGCCGTGGGGCAGGAAGCCCCACGCCCAACACCTCGGCGCCGAGATCGCCCGCGCGGATGATCTCAAAGAGAAACCCCTCGCAATCGACGGCCGCTTGGTGGTATTGCCATGAACCTCGACACCGTGCGCCGCCTGCTGCGCCACACCGATCTGCTCGCCGCCGTCGCCGTGGTGATGGTCGTGACGATGCTCGTCGTCCCCCTCCCCTCCGCGCTGCTGGACCTGCTGATCACGCTCAACATCTCCGCCGCGCTCACGATCGTCGTCGCCACGATGTACCTCGGCAAGGCCCTCGACTTCGCCTCCTTCCCCAGCCTCCTGCTGCTCACCACGATGTTCCGCCTCGCGATCAACGTGTCCGTCACACGTCTGATCCTCACCACCGGGGACGCCGGCTCCGTGGTCAAGGCGTTCGGGGAGTTCGTCGTCGGCGGCAACGTCGTCGTCGGCCTCGTGATCTTCCTGATCCTGATCGTGATCCAGTTCGTCGTCGTCACCAACGGCGCCGGGCGCGTCGCCGAGGTCGGCGCGCGCTTCACCCTCGACGCGATGCCCGGCAAGCAGATGGCGATCGACGCCGACCTCAACGCCGGGCTCATCACCGACGAGCAGGCCCGCAACCGCCGCTCCGAGATCGCCCGCGAAGCCGACTTCTACGGCGCCATGGACGGCGCCTCCAAGTTCGTCAAAGGCGACGCCATGGCCGCCGTGATCATCACCGCCATCAACCTCGTCGGCGGCATCGTCGTGGGCGTCGCGCAGCGCGGGCTCTCCTTCACCGAAGCCACCCACCAGTTCTCGCTGCTCACCGTCGGCGACGGCCTCGCCGCGCAGATCCCCGCCCTGCTGATCTCCGTCGCCACCGGCATCATCGTCACCCGCGCCACCTCCGACAAAGACCTCGGCTCCGACATCGCCTCCCAGATCCTGCGCCAGCGCAAAGCCCCCCTCGTCGCCGCCACCGTGATCGGGCTGTTCGCGCTCGTCCCCGGCCTCCCCAAGCTGCCCTTCCTGATGATCGCCGCAATCTTCGGTGCAATCGGCTGGAGCGTGCGCCACGGGCTCCCCGGCGAGGAGCGCCCCGAGGAGGGCGCCGGTCTTCTCCCCGGCGACCCCCAGGCGGCGCTGCCCACCGGCGGGCAGGGCGCAGAGGAGGCGATGGAGCGGCTCTCCGTCGACGCCCTCGAGCTCGCCGTCGGCTTCGGCCTCGTCCCACTCGTCGACGGCTCCTCCGGGGGGAACCTCCTGCGGCGCGTCTCCATGATCCGCCGCCAGATCGCCGGCGAGCTCGGGATCGTGATCCCCGCGGTGCGCATCCACGACGAGCTCGGCCTCGAGTCCCACGAGTACGTCATCAAGGTCCGCGGCTCCGAGGTCGCGCGGGCGCGGATCATGCCCGGGCACCTCCTCGCGATGGACCCCGGGGACGCCGCCGGCGGCCTGCGCGGGATCCCCACCACCGAGCCCACCTACGGTCTCCCCGCCGTGTGGGTCCACTCCTCCGACCGCGCCGAGGCCGAGGCGCTCGGCTACACCGTCGTGGACGCCGAGGCGATGATCGTCACCCACCTCACCGAGACCATCCGCACCCACGCCTGCGAGCTGCTCACCCGCCAAGACGTCAAGACCCTGCTCGACCGCCTCAAGGAGACCAACGCCGCCGTCGTCGAGGAGATCGTGCCCGAGGCCCTCTCCCTCGGGGAGATCCAGCGCGTCCTGCGCTCCCTGCTCGCCGAAGGCGTACCCGTGCGCGATCTCGGCACCATCATGGAGGCGATCGGGGACAAGGCGCGAATAACACGTGACACCAGCCTGCTGACCGAGTACGCCCGCCAGGCACTGGGCCGCGCGATCACGGCCCCCCATCTGGATGAGCGGCTCTGCCTGCAAGCGATCACCCTTGACCCCGCGATCGAGCAGGAGGTCGCCACCTCCATCACCCAGACCACAGACGGCGAGTACCTCGCGATCGACCCCCCCCGCGCGCAGGCGATCGTGGGCGCGCTACGCGCCCAGGTCGAACACGCCTCCGCCCGCGGCACACGCAATCCCGTCCTACTCTGCTCCGCCCGCGTGCGCCGCCACCTACGCAGGCTGATCGCCCAGGCCCAGCCACACCTGCCGGTCTGTTCCTACAACGAGATCGCCCCCGGCATCAACGTCGAGACGATTGGAGTAATCCACGCATGAGCACCCTCACCCGCAAGCCCCCCACCCGCAACCACGCAGCCCACGATCACCTCGCCCGCGACCCCCAGGCCCGTGACCCCCAGGCCCGTGACCTCGGCGCCCGCGACCCCCAGGCCCGTGACCTCGGCGGACCCCGCGCGCTCGCGCGCGAGCGCGATCTTCCCCAGCCGTCCGACCCATACATCACCCACGCCGCCCCGCAGGAGCGCTCCCGCCTCTACCGCGGACGCACCGTCGATGAGCTGATCCCCAGGATCGTCGCCGAGCTCGGGGAGGACGCGATCGTGCTGCGCCACCACACCGGACTGGGCGGCGGGTTCGCCGGCTTCTTCCAGAAGCCCTTCGTCGAAATCGAGGCCTGCCGCGGCAGCCACGGGGGGCAACGGCTCGATCGCTACGACGAGGACGACGCCGCCCCCGCGCTGCCTGGAGAGTTCGAGGACAACGCCGCCCCCGCGCTGCCCCGGGAGTTCGAGGACAACGCCGCCCCCGCGCTGCCCCGGGAGTTCGAGGACTACCACGCACCGATCGCCACCGACGATTGGGATGAGCCCCGAGGAGTCGGGGGTGCGCACATCGACCCCTCGCACGACGCGCCAGTGCAGACCGACAACTGGGAGCAGCCCAGGGAGGTTTGGGCTACCAACCCCTTCGCCGCCGCACTCGCCGAGGCCGAGGCCGCGGTGCGTGCCGCCGAGCCCACCGTCCCACCCGACCTCGACGCCGCACTCGCCGCCGCGCTCGCCGAAGCCGAAGCCGCGGGCCTCCCCCCCGAGCCCACCATCCACCCCGACCAGCCCGAGCCCATCATCCACTCCGACCTGCCGGAGCCCACCATCCACTCCGAACTGCCAGAGCCCACCATCCACCCCGAACTGCCCGAGCCCACCATCCACCCCGAACTGCCCGAGGCACTTACCCTCGAGGTTCCCGCCGTCGAGGCAGCCTCCGTCGATTCACTCCCCCCCGCGGCCGGGCCCCTGGATGAGCTCCCCCCTGTCGCCGAGGCTCTCACCGTGACTCCCCCGTCAATTGCGCAGGCGAGCGCGCGCGAGGAGATCGAGCGCTCGCTGCTCGACGTTGGGATCGCAGCGGACCTCGTGCACGAGCTGATCGCGGGGGCCATCGCCCACGTGCTGCCGCTCACACCCCCCTCCACAAGCCTCGCGCAAGCCGTGCGCATCGCGCTGATGCAGAGAATCCCGACGTGTCCCCCGTTGCCGGCCGCAGGCGCCGCAATCGCCGTGGTCGGCGCGGGCGGCAGCGGCAAGAGCGCCTGCTGCACGGCCCTGCTCGAGGCATACCGCGAGCACAGCACGCTGCCCGCCACATGCGCCACGCTCGTATCGGGGCCAACCCACCCGGCCGGCGACGAGGGCGAGTTGCTGGCCGACCTGCACTTGCTCGACGCGCGCAGCCCCGAGCCCCTCACCCTCACCGACCCAGGCGCCGCCGCAACGTTGCGGGAGGCGCGTGAGGGCGGTCTGCTGCTGCTCGACACCCCCCCCGTCTCCTGCGCCGACCCCGCCTCGATCGGCGCGCTCGCCGCGCAGCTTGCCCTGCTGGAGCCCGACCGCGTGGTGCTTGCGCTCCCCGCAACCCTCGGTGCCAGGCCCGCCGGCCAGCTGTTGGAGGCGCTGCGCCCCCTGGGTGCAAGTGCGCTCGTAATCACCCACGCCGACGCCACCGACCAACTCGGGGTGGCGATCCAGGCCGCATACACATTCGGCCTCGCTCCCACCTACCTGCTGGAGGGCGGCAGTAGCAAAGCGCGGATCGCACAGATCGACCCCTCCGAGCTCGTCGCGAGGCTGCTCCCCCACCGATGAAGCCCCGCCGCGCAAAGGAGCAGGACCGCCCCGAGCTCACGCTCCCCGAGCGCTCGGACGCCGTGACGATCGTACGCCCGAGCGGCGAGCGCGTGCAGGCGCGGATCGCCGAGCGCAACGGAGAGGAGCTGCTGGTCGCCCTCATGTTCCGTGTCGAGCGCCCGCTCGAGGATGGCCGGCTCGACGAGCTACAGCTCGAGTTCACCAACCCCCGCGGGCGGATCCGGCTGCAGGGCACAGTCACCCTCGAGGACCGCGAGCTGTTGCGCTTCCGCGAGGTCACCTCGGTCGAGCTGATCCAGCAACGCGAGTACGTCCGCGTTCAATCCACCCGGCCCGTGCTCGTAATCACTGGGAGCGCTCACGGCACAGTCCAGACCTACTCCGTGGACATCAGCGGCGGCGGGATGCTGCTCGCCGGGCCCACCACGCTGAAGGTCGGCGAGCAGGTCGAGTTCCGGCTCACCATCGCCAAGGGAGACCCCCCCATCACAGGCGTCGGCACGGTCGTGCGCGCCGATACCCAGGGCCGCCGCGCGCTCTGCTTCGATGAGATCGGCGAGGGCGAACACCGCCGCCTCGTTCACTTCATCTTCGAGTGCCAACGCGCCGAACGCCGCCGCGGCCTTGAGGGTGGCGCAGGCGGCCACAGGCCGATCTCCGATCGGTCGCCGAGCCGGGGCGGGCGGGATCGACTCTCCCAAGATCAGGGTGGCGGTCGTGGCCGCTAAGGATGCCCAAAGGCCGCCGCGCCAGAGCGAGCGGAATCCACTCTCCCAAGACCAGGATGGCAACCGTGGCAGCTAAGAGCGCCAAGGACGCCAAGCCGAGCAAGACTGCCAAGGCCCCCAAGGGGGAAAAGACCGCGAAGGGCAAGGCGGCCCCAGTCGCCAACGGGCGCGCCGGGGGCTCGAATCTCGTCCTCGCCGAGCACCCCCGCGCGGTGCAAAGTATCGCGCGGGCCAAGGCGTGGGGCGGCCTCAGCGGATTCCTGGTCGGGGGGTATCTCTCGCTACCCACCCAGACGCTCGCCGGAGCCGGCCTGCGGGCTCTAGCGGCAGGAGTGGTGTGTTATGTAGCGGTGTGGGCCGCCGCGGTGTTCCTGTGGCGCCACCTCGTGGTCGCCGAGCTCCGCCACGCCCAGCAGGAGGCGCTCGCTACGGAGCTCGCCAAGCTGAATCGAACCCCCTCGCCCGACGGGCACGGTTCAACGGTGTAGGGACCCCGAACCCCGGAGGACGAGATGGATCCCATCCAACCGATCGGGCCCCGCCCCCCCTGGATCGCCGAGCTGGCGGCGGAGCAGACGCGGGGTCTCACCCGCGAGCGTCGCAGGAAGTCCAACGACCCAAAGCTCGGACCCCGCCGCGAGTCACCGCATGAGCCTGACGATCCCGACGAGGATGGACCCGAGGGCAGGCACATCGACGTGCGCGCCTGAAGGACGGGTCGACATCCACTTCCACGCGAACGTACCATCACTCGGACACCCCCCGCCCACCGCGCCCCCATGCAGTGCGCCCCCATGCAGTGCGCCCCCATGCAGTGCGCCCCCATGCAGTGCGCCCCCATGCAGTGCGCCCCCATGCAGTGCGCCCCACGGAACGTCCCCACTCGATACCCGTCGTCCAGCTATTCCTCCCCCCCTCTCAAGTATCACCCGCGGATGACGATAAACCGGCGTAAGCCAAAGGGCTGACAGGGAGTCGGCCCGGGACTGACAAACAATCGTCATCAAGGAGATGAACGTATGTCCCTCAGCATCAATACCAACATCGACTCGCTGATCGTTCAGCGCAACCTGAACACCAGCCAGGGCATGCTGACCCAGTCGACAGAACGTCTGTCCTCGGGTCTGCGGATCAACTCGGCCGCCGACGACGTCGCGGGCTATGCCGCCAACCAGCGCCTGCAGGGCCAGGTCAACGGCGTTGCCCAGGCAGCCCAGAACACCCAGGAAGCCGTCGCACTGGTGCAGACGGCGCAGGGCGCCCTCAACGACGTGGAGCAGATGCTCCAGCGGATGCGCGAGCTCGCGGTGCAGCTGGCCAACGGCACGAACTCGAAATCGGACGAAGAAGCGATCGAAAACGAGGGGAAACAGCTCGAAAAAGAGCTCACACGAGTCGGTGAAACGACCAAGTTCAACGGCGTTGAACTCCTGGCCAAAGCGGAAAAAATCAAGTTCCAGGTCGGCGCCAACGAAAAAGAAACGATCGAAGTCGAAACCGCCGAACTCAAGAAAGACACCGAAGGCATCAAAATCAAAGAAATCAAAACGATCGAAGCCTCGATCGAAAAAGTTGCCACACTCGCTGGCGAATTCGGTTCGGTCCAGGATCGCCTCCAGTACACCCAGAGCAACCAGGCGATCTACGGGGAGAACCTCTCCGCTGCCCAGAGCTCACTCGTGGACGCCAACATGGCGGCCGAAATGAGCAACTTCACCAAGTCCCAGGTGCTCCAGCAGGCCGACGTGGCGATCCTCGCCCAGGCCAACTCGCTGCCCCAGGCCGTGTTGAAGCTGGTCGGCGGCTGATACTAAGACCTTCCTCAGTGGTGGCGCGTAAGCGCCACCACTGCAGCGAAGCCATCCCAGGGCGGGTCCGCCCGCCCGGGGGTGGTTACAACGCTTCCGACGGTCAGGGAAGGCCGGCACGAAGCTATATACCGCCGATTCATCGAGGGAACGGTGGTCGGGGTGGGCAGCCTTCGGCTGCCCACCCCTTCTTTTTTGCTCCCCACCCACCCCCGCCGTCAGCCACACCCACAGCCACGAGCAAACCGAAACCCCCTCACCCCCACACCGCACAGGTGGCAAGCCCCCACCCCGCAACGCACAACACCACGCACAGCGGCGCAGCTAGAAAGCCCGCCCACCCCTTCTTTCCCGCCCCCACCCACCCCCGCCGTCAACCACACCCACAGCCACGAGCAAACCGAAACCCCCTCACCCCCACACCGCACAGGTGGCAAGCCCCCACCCCGCAACGCACAACACCACGCACAGCGGCGCAGCTAGAAAGCCCGCCCACCCCTTCTTTCCCGCCCCCACCCACCCCCGCCGTCAACCACACCCACAGCCACCAGCAAAACCAGAACCCCCTCACCCCCACACCGCACAGGTGGCAAGCCCCCACCCGCAGCGCACGACACCACGCACAGCGGCGCAGCTAGAAAGCCCGCCCACCCCTTCTTTCTTGCTCCCCACGGGGAAACCGGCCCACCCCGTCTCGGTTGCTCAACCTCCGCCCCGCGCTGCCGATTACCCGGTGCGATGTCGGTGGAATCCGTCCTCGCGCGCGTCGCCACAATCGAGCACGCCATCGCCAACCCCGTGTCACTGCTCGCGGCGAACAGCGCAGCCACGGGGGGTACACCAGCACCCGTCGCGACGGAATCTTCCACGGGCGGGGGAGCCACATTTGCCCAGGCGCTGCAAAGCGCAAGCGCGGGCGCCGAAAACGGAGCGACGGTGAACGGTGCCACACTCGCGTCAACCGCGCCCTCCACCAACCCGAGTACCCTCGCGCCGTACACCGACGCGAGCACCCCCACCTACCCGAGCTCCGTGGCACCCTACCCGGGGTCCGCGGCCACTTACCCGGGGTCCGCGGCAACCTACCCGGAGTCCGCAACGGCGGGCCTTGTAGCGTCCGCGAGCTACCCGCTCACCACGGGTGTGGGAGCGTCGAACGCGCTTGGGGTCCCGGGTGCAGCGGCGGGCGGGACGGGGGCGCAGATCGTGCGGATCGCGGAAAGCCAGATCGGCCAGACCGAGCAGCCCCCGGGCTCAAACGAATCGCCGGCGATCGCGATCTACCGCACCGCCACCGCGGGCGCGGTCCCGGGGGCACCGTGGTGCGCGTACTTCGCGTCGTGGGCCGCACGCCAGGCGGGAGCGCCGCTGGGCGCCGGCGGCGAAGGTCTGGGATCGGTAGGACAGATCTGGTCGTGGGCGCAGAGCTCCGGCCGCGCGATCCCCAACGGACCGGGTGTGACACCCCAGCCGGGCGACCTGATCGTATTCGGGGACGAGCACGTGGGGATCGTCAAGGAAGTGCTCCCCAACGGGGACATCGCGACGATCGAGGGTAACTACGAAAACAAGGTCGCCGCCAACGTGCGTACGCCGACGGAAGCGACCGGTTATGTGCACATGAACTGAGCGGCGCTGGATCGGCCTACCATGAGCATGTGCCAAAGATCCCCAATGACCTTCCGGGTCACGAGCTTGTGAGCAAAGGGCTAGCCGACCTTGACGCGGGACGCGAGAGCGAGCCCGCGCTGCTGGTCGCGATGGCTGCTCCGAGACTCCGAGCACTCGGCTTCGAGGTACCGCACGGCGGCGGCGAGCGGCCCTCTCACCGCCTCTATGAACTGCTCTCCGACACAGACCGAGGCGCCCACAGCCGCTACAACGCACTGGTGGCACGTATGGTGAGCTTCGCCCACGCCGCGGAGCATGCGTCCTCCCGTTGACGAGCCACGCCTGCGCGAGCTCGCCCGCCGGCTCGCGCGCGTCGCGCGCGTTCCTACACGAATCTATTTGACCGGCGGAGCAACCGCAGTGCTCGAGGGCTGGCGTAAGACGACCGTGGACATCGACCTGCGGTTCGAGCCCGACACAGATGCGCTGCTCCGAGAGCTGCCGATGCTGAAGGAGCACCTGGGCGTCAACATCGAGCTGGTCTCGCCACCCGATTTCATACCCGAACTCCCCGGCTGGCGAGAGCGCAGTCCGCTGGCCTTTCGAGAGGGCAACGTGGAGGTTCGGCACTTCGACCTCTACTCCCAGGCCCTCGCCAAGATCGAGCGCGGCTTCGGGCAAGATCTCGAAGACGTGCGCACCATGATCGACCGTGGTCTCATAGAACCGGCCAAACTAAGCGCGTTCTACGAGGCGATCGAACAGGCGCTCTATCGGTACCCAGCGATCGACCCGTCTGTATTTCGACAGAAGCTCGACGCAGCGCTGAAGTAGCCCAGGAAAATGTCGGTCACGCTTGTAGAGTGCCGCAGGCTAGGTTGCGCCTGCGCTTGGTCCGCTGTTTAGGCGATTACCCGTCAGATAGGCGGACAACTAGGAAGCCCTAGATTCCATATGCATCCCATCACACCAGTCGTGGCTTTCCCGTGCGACCGCGTCCGCT
This sequence comes from uncultured Solirubrobacterales bacterium, assembly GCA_963747875.1. Taxonomy (GTDB): domain Bacteria; phylum Actinomycetota; class Thermoleophilia; order Solirubrobacterales; family Solirubrobacteraceae; genus Palsa-744. Next base: position 245,723 of record CAVVGU010000001.1, on the reverse strand, counting down.
GTCATGGCGCGGCGTCCAGTCGCCCTGGATGACAGGATCGGGCTCCTCTGCCGGCCCTGCCGGCGGCGCACCGTGCGCCGCGCCGGCTCCTTCGAACTCGGCGTACACCTCGTCGACGAGCGTGTCGTTCGACAACCCCTCGGCGAATTCACCGTCGCCAGCGCTCGCCCACGCGCCGAGCGCGTACCGGAACTGTCCGCTCTCGTCGGCCACCCAGAAGGCTTCGCCATCCTCGGCCATCTCGTGCAGAATCGAACGGTCATAGTGTTCGGCGATCTGCCCCAGCGCCTCCATGTCCGCGACGTCGATCACCGGTACCCCGGGCAGCGGCCAGACACGGGCGACGGGAACGAGCATCCGTCCGTACCGTGCGCGAATGGCTGCTGACTCGTCCCGCGATCGCGGTGCAACGTGGGCGAGCGCCAGCCGTATGCACGCGAGGATCGCCAACAGCGCGAGCACCGCGATCGCGACGCCGTAGAGCGCGATCCGCCGCGCGCTCTGCACCGACATCTGCGCGACCCCGAAGGAGAGGGACAGCGGCTGGGAGCGGGTACCCTGCGCCAGACCGTAGGCGGAGGGAGCGAGCTGGCCCAGCGAGGACTGCCCTTCGGCCGGCACGTCGCCGTTCGCGCCCGCGGGCTGCAGCTCGAGCGGACTGAGCAGGAACTTGATCGGTGGCGCGAAAGTGGCACGCAGTGGCATCGCATCGAGCCTCCCGGTCGTGTTCACGTGCGGGACGATCGTCAGCGTGGCGGAGCCGCGCACCGCTGTCATCGTTTCGACGCGCAGCAGCAGCGCAAGCAGCGAGGCCAGATCGAGGTGCCCCGTGGCCGTGGCGTGATCGCCTCGGAAGTGCGTCGCAGGCCCGAGCTGCAAGGTCGTCTGCCAGCCACTCGAAGAGGCGACCGTCGCAGAGAGCGCGGCCGTTCCCCGCAGCGAGTGCGGGTCCGCGGCGTGAAAGAGGTAGTCGAAGCGCAGATCCACCACGTTGACGAGGTGGGTGAAGAGCGGGTTGCCGGTCACCGCACGGTCACCCGGATAAGTGGGTCCAGACGCGGTGCTGGCGGAGTAGGAGAGCGTGCCGCTCTGTTTGTACGGGGCCTTGAAGGGACGCGGCGCCGTGGTGGGTCGGGTGAAAGCGAGCAGCGCGAGCACGAGGAACGCCATCAGCCCGAGCGCGCCGAGCGCGAGCAGACCCACGACAGGTTCCGCCGCGCGCCGCGGCAGCCGCCCGGGCGCTCGCTGCACGCGGGGGTGCGCACCTGTGCGCCTCTCTCTGCGCCGCAGTCGCCGGCGCTGCCTGAACGCGGTCCCGAGGAGGAGCAGGATGCCGACGGTGACGAGCGCTCCTGTCAGCGCCGGCGAGCGCAGCGACTGCAAGTCGCTGCCGAGACCCGGAACGTGCAGCCACAGCGCGCCGATCAGCTGGCTCGCAGCGGGATGTTCGAAGTCGACGAAGTGGTTATTGTCACCCTTGAAGATGTACCGCGTGCCCGCCCGACCGATGATCCGGTGCAGCACGATCGTGTGGAGCATCTTGTTGCGGTAGGCAACAATTTCACCCACCTGGTAGCTGCTCCGACTGCGCACGATCGCCAGATCGCCCGTGTGAAAGCGGGGCTCCATGCTGACCCCGTCGGTGACGACGTAGCTCGTTGAGCCGCCGAGACCGACAGGCGCGAAATAGAACCACGCACACCCCAGGACGATCAGTCCCAGGGCGCAGGAGAGAAGCTTCTTTGTTCGAGGGATGCGCATGATGAGTCGGGAAGTGCGCACGGTCGTAGTGGGCGCGGAGCGGCCGTGCGCGGCCGCTCCGCATCGCCCATGACTGTCCTGTTATTCGATCGTTACAGTGCCGTGGCTGACGGCGGCGACGGACAGCTTGTCGCCCTTCGCGTCTTCCACCGGGGTCGCAAACGTGCAGGTGACTTTCTTTGCCGCCGTTGCTCCACAATCTTTCCAGTCGGCTGTTTTCGGTGCGCCTTCGCTCAGGGCGGCCGCGACATCCGTGGCTTCTTCGCTGAGTTCGAACGTCACTTTGGTCATGTCTTCGCCGGTTTCGGAGAAGGTCCAGTTTTCCGGTTCTTTGACGGTGTAACCGCTGATGGTCGCGCTGCCGGCACCAGCCTTAACGGGTTCAACCGTGTTGCTCGCAGTGAACGCGTACGCGCCCACCCCGATCACGCCTGCGAGCACAAGTGCGCACAGGCCCGCTATCTTTCGCTTGCGGCTAGCGAAATTTCGCTTGCCAATACGCATAGACACTTCGAGCCCCCTTTAGGATTTTTTTGGACACTGATCGTGGACACCTGGCGTGTCCTTTGCCGGGGCTATCGGCGAACTATTGGAAGCGCTTTAGATCGTACGTCCAGATGCAGCGATTCATGCACTCTGCCCACTCTGTCTCCCGCATCAAACACCCGCGACGCTCGGCACTCTGATACACCAGCGGTGATGGACGATACGGTCTCGCAACGGGCGCCACGACTGCGCAGACGCGTTGCGCTGGTGGTCGCGGTCCTGCTTCTCGCCGGCATCCTCGCGTTCGCGCTCTCGCGCCTGGGGCTGCACCGCATCTGGCACGCACTCGGGTCCGCCCAGCCGGGCTGGATCGTGCTCGCGCTCGCGCTGATGGGGCTCTCGCTCCTGTTGCGGGCCGGGTCCTGGCACGAGGTGCTGCGCGCAGCCCTGCCGGGCACCCCGATCCCGTGGGCACCGGTGATCCGCGCGACGATGATCGGGGTGATGGGCTCGGCGGTCTTCCCCGGGCGCATCGGAGAGCCCACGCGGATGCTCGTGCTCACGCGGCGGCTACCCGGACCCTCCCGGCGCGTGCTGCCGATCGTCGCCGGCACCGTGTTCTCGCAGACGTTGATCAACCTGTTTGCGCTCGCGATCCTCGCGACGGTCACCTTCACGAGCCTGAACCTCTTCAGTCAGCACGTCTCGGGGCTGCTGGCAGCACTGATCGTGCCACTGGTGATCTGTCTGCTGGTGGTGTTCGGCCCGCGCCTGCTGCGACTCGCTCAGCACTCGCCCTCGCTGCGCATCAGCCTCGCCGCAGCCGCGCTCGGGCGCATGCTGCGCCTCGCCCGGCAGGGGCTCGCCGTGTTCGCCAACCCTCGCCATGGGCCCCCGGCGGTGCTGTTGCAGTTGCTCGCATGGACACTACAGTGGCTCGCGTGCTACGCGGTGCTCTGCGCGCTGGGTCTTCAGGACGACGGCGGCCTCATCGCGGCGGCGGCGGTGCTGCTGGCCATCAACGTCTCCGCTGTGCTACCCGCCACACCCTCCAACGTGGGAGTCTTCCAGGCGGCCTGCCTGGTGGTGCTTGCCGCTTACGAAGTCGCCGCCGGCCCCGCGCTCGCCTACGGGATCATCCTCCAGGCGGTCGAGGTCGTCACCGCACTTGGACTGGGGCTGCCCGCGCTGCTCGGAGAGGGCATGACCTGGCGCGACATCCGCTCCGGAGCGAGCATCGAGGGGTCTACCGGCGCGGAGCCCTGAGTATCGACACGCCTCGCTCGTTGGCGGCCAAAAGCGCGGCGACCGCCCGCAATCTAGGACCCCTAGCTCACCAGCGCCCGCAACGACTGGCGCAGCGAGTGCGTCGTCTGCAGCACCGCCGTGGGCTCATAACCGCAGTGCGCCATGCAGTTATCGCAGCGGGGGTCCCGTCCGCGCCCGTACTTGCTCCAGTCGGTGGTCTCGATCAACTCTTTGTAGGTCTCCGCGTAGCCGTCGGACATCAGGTAACACGGGCGCTGCCACCCGAACAGCGAGTAGCTGGGAATCCCCCACGCGGTGCAGTCGAATTCGGCCTTCCCTTCCAGGAAGTCCAGGAACAGCGGGCTGTGGTTCAAGCGCCACCGCTTGCGCCGCCCGTCGGCGAACGCCTCCCGGAAGAGCTCGCGAGTCTGGCGTACCCCGAGGAAGTGCTCCTGGTCGGGCGCTTTCTCGTAGGCGTATGCGGGGGAGATCATCATCTCGTCGACCCCCAGCTCGTCGTTGAGAAAGTCCAGCACCTCCCGCACCGTCTTGGGGGAGTCCTGCGTGAAGAACGTCGTGTTCGTCGTCACCCGGAAGCCGCGCGCTTTCGCCGCCCTGATCGCTGCCACGGCCTTGTCGAACACACCCTCGCGTTCCACCGAGGCGTCGTGGCGCTCGCGCAGACCATCCATGTGGATCGCCCACGCAAAGTAGGGACTGGGCTTGAAGTTCTCGAGCTTGCGCTCCAGCAGGATCGCGTTCGTACAGAGGTACACGAACCTCTTGCGCCGCACGAGCTCCCCCGCGATCAGGTGGATCTCCGGGTGGATCAGGGGCTCGCCGCCGGCGATCGAGACCATCGGCGCGCCGCTCTCCTCGATCGCCCCCACCGCCTGCTCCACCGACATCCGCCGCCGCAACACATGATCGGGGTGCTGGATCTTGCCGCATCCCGCGCACTCCAGGTTGCACTGGAACAGCGGCTCCAGCTCCACGATCAGGGGAAACTTCTCGCGGCCCGCCAAGCGCTGGCGCGCCAGGTAGAGGCCCATGCGCGTGCTCTGTCTGATCCGCGCCGCCATCAGGCCACCTTAGCCGCCATCAGATCACCTTAGAGACCTGGTGCCCATTCGTGAAGCGCCCCTGCGGCGCGGCGCAGTGCAGCCGATGCGCGCGCGACCCCAGCGATCGTCAGCAGGGGACGCGTCAGCTCCCGCGCGGGGGTGTCGGAGATCACCCGCACCACCGCAAATGGCCGCTCACCGGCCCCAGGAGCCAGCCACAGCGACTCCATGTCGACCGCGATCGCCCCCGCCTCACGCAGCTTGACACGCGTCTCCCCCATCGCCAGGCGCGCCACCGAGGCGATCGGACCGGTGCGAACCCTCAGCCCGCGCCGCTCCAGAGCGTCCCTCAGCGCCTGCGCTCCCGCGCACTCGATGCGCTCACCGTCGGGTCCCAGCACCGCATCAGCCACCACGACGTCCCCCACGTCGCTGTGCTCGTCTAGGCCGCCCCCAAAGCCCATCACCACGAGCGCCGTCCCCGGCCGACCGCGCAGCCCCGGGGCCGCCCCGCGCGCGCGGCGGGGACCCATACCGGTCCTGTGCACCACTGCGCCCTGCGCACCGAACCTGATCATCGTCGCCTCCAGCCGCAAGGGGGCAGCGATCACGAGGCCGCTCACTTGCCCACCCAGGCACTCACGAACAGCTCGACGGCCATCCGCGACGGGGCAGCGATCGCGAGGCCGCTCACTTGCCGACCCAGGCACTCACGAACAGCTCGACGGCCATCCGCGACGGGGCAGCGATCGCGAGGCCGCTCACTTGCCCACCCAGGCACTCACGAACAGCTCGACGGCCATCCGCGACGGGGCAGCGATCACGAGGCCGCTCATAGTGCACTCAGCGCACAGCGCGCCGCCGCGTGGCCGCTCAAGACCGCGCCCTCCAGAGTCGCCGGCCAGCCCGTGTCCGTCCACGCCCCCGCCAGCGCCAACCCCCGGACAGCGGTTTTCGCTTCGGCGCGCAGCGCCCCCACCCCCGGCTGCGCGCGGAACGTCGCCGCGTGCTCGCGTGTCGCCAGGAAGCACTCAACCCGGGCTTCACGCGCGCGTGGGAAGAGATCCGCCAGAGCCGGTAGATAGCGCTCGCGCAGGGCGTCCGCACTCATCCCCATCTCCCGCTCCGCGCCCGACAGGGAGACCGCGAGGTACTGGGACCCCTCCCCCACCCCATACCCCTCCCCCACCCCATACCCCTCCCCTACCCCACCCGCCTCGGTGCGATCGAATACATACTGCACCGGAGTCCCCACCCCGGCCGCGAATGGCAGCTCACACACTCTTCTGTTGTACACCACATGGAGGTTGACGATCGGCGAGTCCCGCAACGTTTTCGCGCCCGCCGCCGCGCGCGGGTCGAGAGACTCGATCAGGTTCGCCGCGCGTGCGTGCGGCAGCGCGACGATGACCGCATCCGCACCCACACGCTCCCCGCCAACACCATCCACCGCGATGCTCCTCCCACCGACGGCGTCCCCGTTCATGCCCTCCCCGCCAGCGGCCTCGCCACCAACGGCCCCACCAGTTGCCTCCCCACCGGCCTCGCCCCTCACCTCCGGCGCCCGGGTGCTACCGCGCCGTATCTCAAACCCGCCCCCACTCGCCTCCACACCCTGCACCCGCCACCCCAGGCGCAGCTCCACCCCCGCCGCGCGCAGGGTCCGCTCAGCGGGCTCGCCCACGATCTCGCCCAGGGGACGGCGGTGAAAGCCGATGTCACCCGCGTCAGCGCGCTCCAACAGACCCTTCTGGAACACGAACGCACCGAGCGCCAGCGACGCCTCCGCGGCGGGCAGGTTCAGGGCGGGGAGCGCGATCAGGTCCCACAGCGCAGCCACCGCCCGTGGACCCTGGCCGTGCGCGGCCAACCACTCCCCCATCGTCCCCCGATCGAGCTCGGGCACGCTGGGGTCGAGGCGGCCCAGCGCAAGTGCCGCGCGCGCCGCGCCGACCCGCTCGCGCACCGTGAGGTGGCGGTAGCGCAGCAAGGCCCCCGCGAGGTGCAGCGGCGCTCGTAGGTTGGAGCGGCGCAGCACGCTCACCCCTCCGCCGGGGCTCACCACCGGGATCTCAAGGCGCGGTTGCAGCAACACACCGCGCGTGCCGCCCATTCGCTCCAGCAGCGCACGGTAGGCGGTGCAACAGCGCAAGAACACGTGCTGGCCGTTGTCCATCCGCAGGCCCTCCCGCTCAAAGGAGTACGCCGCCCCACCCAGCCGCGGGCGTACCTCCAACAGCGTCACCCGCGCCCCCGCATCCGCACAGTCGAGCGCCGCCGCGATTCCCGCGAGGCCGCCGCCGATCACCGCCACGTGGCTCAGGGATCTTCCTCCTGGAGGCGTTCCGCGGGGTGGCGCTCGGGAATGCCCTTGCCCAGCAGTGCGCGTCCCGCCACCCACGCCTTCTCCGATTTGCGCAGCCGCGTACGCCGCGCGAGCGCGCGGTCAGGGCGCTCCTCGATGTGGTGCAACAGGCGCCAGTAGATGCCCGCCATCGCCAGCACGCAAGCCGCGCTGCGCCGATCCAGCAGCTCCACCAGCTCCATCCCCCGGTGAAACCAATCCCGTGAGCGCAGACACTGAAAGCGCATCAGCGCGTACAGCTGGCCCACGTCACCACCTTCGAAGCCTTCCACCATCGCCGGTTCCGCCGTGCTCGCCTCGCGCGTGAGCGCCTGCATCGCGGGTGCATCCAGCGGGCCGTCGTCGTGCAGGTGGTAGCGCACCAGATCCCGCGCCGGCAGGTACACGCGCCCCCGCTCCGCATCCTCGCGCAGGTCGCGCGCGATGTTCGCCAGCTGCAGCGCCACCCCCAGTTCGTCCGCCAGCTCACTCGCGGGCCGACCGTCGCGGCGCAGGCGGCGGGTGCCGAAGATCGCCAGGCACAGCCGCCCGATCGAGCCCGCCACCCGCCGGCAGTAGAGCTCGAGCTCTTTGAAATCCCCATACGAGGTGTCCCGCACGTCCATCCGCACCCCCTCGATCAGGTCCCCCAGAGCGTCCCCCGGCAGATCGAAGCGTGCGCTCGCGTGCGCCAGGGCCGCCATCACCGGGTCCTCGTCGTGCAACGAGAGCTGCTTCAGCGCCCCCGCCACCGCGTCCAAGCGGCGCAGCTTCTCCTGCGCCTCCAGGGTCCCGTCCGCGATGTCGTCCACCCGCCGCGCAAACGCGTACACCGCGCACATCGCCCGCCGCTTCGGCGCCGGCAGCAGGCGGATCCCGTAGTAGAAGTTGCCCGCCGCCGCGCGCGTCAGCGACTCGCACTGCCGGTACGCGAGCTCCGTGTGGGCGGGGAGTGGACTCACGCGCTCTCCAACGCCCTCATCGCCGCCACTCCACGAGCGTTCTCGCCAGCGCCGCCGCCCGCCGCGCACGGCTCGCCCGCGGCGGCCCCGCCAGCACGTCGTAGCCGGACCGTTCCACCGCGCGCAGCGCCGCGCGCCCCCCCGCCACGAACGCCGCCACCGCCAGGCGCTCGCGACCGTGCAGCGTCTCCAGCAGTGGCACCCCCTCGTCCATCAGCGCTCGTGTGCGCGCCACCTCGAAGGCCAGCACGCCCCGCAGCCGCCAGCCCGCGTGCGCTTCGCGCAACTGCGCCTCCCCGCAGCCGAAGCGCTCCAGATCCTCCGCCGGCAGGTAGACGCGCCCGCGCGCGAGGTCCTCGGCGACATCCTGCCAGTGCTCCACGAGCTGTAGCGCCGTGCAGATCCTGTCCGAGAGCGCCACCCGCTCCGGGGTCGCCCGCTCAAACGCCGCCAACACCAGCTCTCCCACCGGGTCCGCCGAGAGGCGGCAGTAGCCGAGCAGCTGCTCCCACGTCGCATAGCGCGCCACCCGCTGATCCACACGGTTGGCCTCGATCAGCCGCGTGAACGGCTCCCGCGGCAGCGGACACTCGCGCAGGGTCTCCTGCAGTCCCACCAGCAGCGGGTGGCGTGCCCGCCCCGCGTAGGCGCAGTCGAGCTCTCCCTCCAGCCAGTCGAGCGCCGCCAGGCGGTCCTCGCTCCCACCCAACCCGCACCCATCCGCGTCCCCGAGTTCGTCCACCAGTCGCGCAAAGCCGTAGATCGCCAGCAACCTCCCCCGCACCTGGCGCGGCAGCACGCGGCTGGCCACCGTGAAGTTCTCCCCGCCCACGCGCGCCATCACCGCCGCGGGAGCGGGAACGCCCGTGGGTGGGTCCACCGTTGCCGTGCTCACCCCCGGGCCCTCGCCCCGAGACAGCGACCGAGCGCCGTAATTGGGAACGTGAGGCGGTACAGGTGATAGTTGATGTAGTAGTCACACGGGAACCCCGTGCCCGTGTACTGGTGCTCGTCCCACGTCCCATCCGCGCGCTGCGTCGCCACCAGCCACGCGACCCCGCGCTCCACCGCGTTCGAGCTCTCCAGCCGCTCCCCCGCCGCGTTCAACGCCAGCAACGCCCACGCCGTCTGCGAGGCCGCCGAGGGGCCGCGCCCCACCCACTCCCGCGCGTCGTAGGAGCGCGGGTCCTCGCCCCAACCCCCGTCGCTGTTCTGGTGCTCCTCCAACCACCCCACCGCGCGGCGGATGCGCCCGTCATCCGGTGCGACTCCCATCGCGATCAGCGCCGGCAGCGCCGCACCCGTCCCGTAGACGTGGTTGATCCCCCACCGCCCAAACCACGACCCGTCCGCCTCCTGACGGGCCAGCAGCCAGCTCAGGCCCCGCTGCGCCACTTCGCCCTGTGCACGGCCCACCGCCGCCAGCATCTCGAGGGCATGCGCCGTCACATCCGCGCTCGGCTCGTCGATCACCTCGCCGAAGTCCAAGAACGGCAGCTCCCGCACCAGCGCCAGGGTGTTGTTCGCGTCGAACGCCCCCCACCCGCCGTCCTCGCTCTGCATCCCCTCCAGCCACTCGATCCCCCGGTCGATCGCGTCCTGCGTGCGCTCCCGCACCCCCTCCGCGCCCTCCGCCGCACGCAGATCCCCGATCCGGCGGCGGTGGCGCTTTGCGCGCCGCTGCTGCTCGTGCTCCAACTCGATCGTGCGTAGCAGCGCCAACACCACCTCCGCCGTGTCGTCCACGTCGGGGTAGTTGTCGTTCTCGAACTCAAACGCCCACCCCCCCGGCGCGAGCTCCGGGCGCGCCACCGCCCAGTCGCCTCGCACCGTCACCTCCTCACCCAGCAGCCACCGCGCCGCGCGCGCCAGCGCCTGGTGTTCACGCGCCAGGCCCCCGTCGCTGAGCGCCACCATCGCCAGCGCCGTATCCCACACCGGCGACTGGCACGCTTCCAGGCGCCGGCTCGGCGGATCGCCGCGGTCCTCCACCATGAACCGCTCCAACCCCTCCAAGCCCTTGACGATCACCGGATGGTCGATCCCGTAGCCCCCCAGGTGCAGCGCCATCAGCGAGTACACCCACGGCGGCTGAATCCCTCCCCACGAGCCATCCGCCTCCTGACGGCGCACGATCCACGCCTGGGCCCGTGCCATCGCCTGGTGGCGTAACCAGCGCAGCGGCCGGCGCTCATACGCGCGCAGCGCCCCATCCAAGCGCATCAACCACGCGCTCCTGCCCGCGGGCGCCCGCAACCACCCCGGGGTCCACGGGTGTGTGCCGTGCAGCTCGCGCAGATCGAACGCCAGCGCGCGTTTGGGGCGGTGGGCGATCACGAGCGAGAGCGCCACAATCGTCTGGCGCGCCCAGCACCCGAAGTCGTAGATGTTCAGCGGCACCCACCGTGGGAGCAGCACGATCTCCGGGGGTAGCGCCGGCACCCGCTCCCACGGCCACAGCCCGAACAGCGCCAACCACACGTGGGTGAACACCCGCGCCCCCTCCATCCCCCCCGCCGCCCGCACCCACTCCGCCGTCGCGCGCATGTGCTCCGCCTCCGCCGGGTCGCCCGCCAGACGCAGCGCCCAGTACGCCTCGATCGTCGTCGAGAGGTCCCCGGGGCCACCGTGGAAGTTCGACCACGTCCCATCCTCACGCCGCTGCGAGCGGATCCACGCCGCCGAGCGCTCCGTCTCATCGCTGCGGCGAATCCCCAAGAACTCCCGCAGCAGCATGTCCTCCGCGTCCATCGTCACGTTCGTCTGCAGCTCCCCCCGCCACCACCCCTCATCGTCCTGGAGGGAGAGCAGGTGCTCGCAGGCGCGCTCCAACGCGATCCGTGCCTCGCTGTGGGTCTCAACGACTGACATCAGCATGATCCGCGAGCTCAGTCCTTTCTCACATAAAGGAACGCTTGCGCGCGCCGTGATATCAGGTTCCGGGACCGGTTGCCGTGCTCAGGGAACCAACACCTCACGGTGCGCCTCCGTGATCACATGTTCGCGCAACTGCGCCTCCGACACCACGCGTGCAGTCGCCGCGCGGAACCGGTACAGGATCAGGCCGTTGATGTTGCGGCGTTCCACCAGGCGAAAGCCCGGTGCCGGGGGCTCGTCCGCGCCCGGGCGCAGGGGGAGGTAGCCTGTCTCGTCGATCTCGCTCACCCGCACCGATCTGCCCTGCGGCAGGTTGCGCAGCGGGGGCAGGTAGTACTCCAGCGGGGCCGCCCCCAGCTCCACCGTCGTGATCACACGGCCCCCACCGCTTGCCCCGGCCACCGCGGATGAGCGCGTGGGCCCAGCGACCGACGGGCCTCCCGTCGCTCTGCCGATCGCCTGCGCCAACCCCCGCCAATCGCCCCGCTGCAGGCGCGGGCTCAAGTCGACATCGACGCTGATCGCGAACATCGCCAGCGCGATCGCCCCCGCCAGCGCCATCCCCACGCGGCCCGTGCGCCGCACCACCACGATCACCGCAATCCCCGCCGTCAGCGGGATCATCGCCGCCACCACGTTGCGCGGCGCCAGGTAGTCCGCCCCCGCCAGCGCCAGCGCCGCCGGGATCAGCACCCCGCACGCCGCCAGCCCCAGCGCGAGCAGCGCACCATCGCTCTCCTGGGGAGTGGGAGCCCGCCACAGGCCATAGCCCACCCCCACGAGGATCAGCAGTCCCACCCCCAGCTCCACTCCGTGCCCCAGCGGCGCCCCCGAGTAGCCCGTCAGGTAGTACTGCGGAATCGCTTCCAAGCGGCTCGCCAGCGCCCATTCCCCGATCCACTGCGTGCCATGCCCCCCCTGCGCCGACGCCAGCGCGATCAACGCGACGCCCACCGCACCGACCGCCGCCACCGCGGGTAACACCACCCTCCAGCGCTCCCTGCGCCGCAGCAGCCACAGGCACATCGGTGCCAGCAGGAACACCGCGAAGTAGTGCGTCGCCAGCGCCGCCGCGCCGCTCGCCGCGAACGCCCCCAGCCTCCCCGGCGTCGGATCGACATCGGCGCGCAGCCAGCACCACATCGCCAGCGCCGCCAGGAACACGAACAGGCCGTACGCCCGCGCCTCCTGGGAGTACCAGATGAACAGCGGGTTCACAGCCACAAATGCCGCCGTCGCAATCGCCGCCCTGCGACCGGCCAGCTGCGAGCCGATCCCCCACGCCACCGCCACCGTCGCCGTCCCCGCCAGCGCCGAGGGCAGCCGCAGCGCTACCTCCCCCGTGCCGAACAGCCGCGACCACCCCCAGATCAGCACGTACCACAGCGGCGGCGTGTTCTCGTGGTGGACCACCGCACGCAGCGTCGCCCCCAGGCTCGCGTGCAGCACGTGCACCGGCGTGAACGCCTCGTCGTACCAGAAGCTCTGCAGGTTCAGGGTGCCCAAGCGCAGTCCCGCGGCCAGCACCAGCAGCGCCGCCAGCGGCCACCACCGCGCGACTGGCTTAGCCATCCGTCAACGGTTCGTCCGGCGCGCCCGGCAGAGGCGGCAGACTGCACAGAGCTTCGCCCACCGCCGTCCCGAAGCACCCATAGCGGTTTTCCCGCTTATCCGGGAAGTACGGGAGCAGGTAGAAGCCCCCCTTCGCCGCGCGCAGCCCATGCACCGTGGGGCCCGTCACGATCAGGCACACCTGCGCCGTCGTCCCCGGCGGGGCCGGCCACGTGTTGCCGCACAGTACATCGCGCGTCGTATGGGTTTTGAGGTCCTGCTCGATCGAGATGTTCTTGTAGTTCCGGCCCGTCACCACCCGCCACGTATGCAGATCCACCGTCAGGCGTTCGTTGACGTGCACCTGCTTCACCACATCGTTGATCACCGCCACCCCCAGCACCAGGAACGCCAGTACGAGCAGCGTGCTCTCGATCCGGCGCAAGTCGCCCCGACCGCGGCGCTCGGACTCGCGCGGGCGCAGCCGCTCCGGCAGACGCTCCCAGCCGCCGCTGCGCTCGACGCCGCCCGCCGCCCCGCTCACCGCACCCGCTCCCAGTCCTCGTCCCGCACGCTGCCCGCGCCCGTGCTCGCGCGGCTCACGATGACACCGGCGAGAACAGCGGCGCCGTCTGGTGGATGATGAACAGGCCCTGCACCGCGAACACCGCGACCAGTAGACGCCGGTCGCGTGCCACCACCGCCAGCGGCAGCGCCCACAGCGTGTACCACGCCAGCAGCCACGTGCTCGTCACCGTGATCGCCAGCAGCGTCCACCCCGACGCCGACACCCAGTCGTACCCCCGCCACGTCCGCCACAGCAGGTGCAGCACAATCACCACCAGCGCCACCTTCAGCAGATCGTGGTCCACCGGGAACACCCCCGGCTTGCCCACAAGGTGCGCGAGCTCCGTTGGGAAGCTGTCCGTCGAGACCAGCGCCGCGTCGCGGTTCAGCGCCGAGATCACGTCCAGACCGTGCAGCCCAAACACCGGGTAGGAGACCACCGCCACCGCCACCAGCGCCCCCACCGCGCCCCCCAGTGCCCGCCACCTTCGCCGCGACAGCAGCATGAACGGCAGTAGCACCGCCCCCGTCGCCTTCACCAGTCCCGCCGCCACCACCGACGCGCCCGCCAGCGCGTCGCCGCCACCCAGGCCATAGCGCAGCCGGCTCCACAACGATGTCCCGGGGCTGGTGGCAGGGCCGGTCGCCGGGCCGGTGGCGAGGCCGGTGGGATCCCTCTCCTCAGTGAAAACCAGCGCCACCGCCGCCATCATGAAGAACGTCATGATCACGTCGTTGTGCGCGCCCCCCAGCCCGTACAGCACGTACAGCGGGTTCGCGCCCACCACCACCAGCGCCACCACGGGGTCATACCCCCGCGCCCGCGCGCACCGCCACGTCAGCGCCAGCGTGCCCGCGCTCGCCGCCAGCGCCTCCACCTTCGCCCCCCACACCGCCCCCTTCAACCCCAGCACCGCAAACGGGTACGAGAGCAGCGTGTACAGCGGGCCGTACGCAGTCGCCACCCGCAGCCAATCCTCGCCCACGTACTTGAAGATCCCGTCCCCACTGATCGCGATCGGGCCGTGCAGGTAGGGGTCGATCCCGTGCAACACCCCCATCCGCGCGTACGCGATGTAGCTGAACACATCCGTCGAAAACAGGATCGGGCCCGCGAACACGATCACATTCAGCGCCCCCACCAGCGCGATCGCCCACGCCGGCCGAAGCCAGGTGACACTCGCCTTTGGCGCTGGCCGATTTGGGGATGCGAGCGTCTCCCCAATCGGTCCCCGTTTCGGCCAGCGGCGGTCGGCGCTGAGGCGACCCAGCGAGGACCGTCCGGACAGCGTCAGCGCCAGCAGCAGCGCGTACGCCACCGTGAAGCTCACCAGCGCGATCAAGAACACCCGGAAGCCCAGGCGCTCCCCGATTCCCACCAGCCAGCCCGCGATTCCCGGCGAGCCCGGAGTCAACGGGGAGTGGCCCACAGCCGCGTCGAGCACAACCTCCAGCGTCGCCGCCAGCATCACCACAGCGCACACCCCCGCCAGCCCCAGCGTCCAGCGGCCCGGGGCGGCGCGCTCCGCGTCGCAGTGCGCGCCCCCCGCCCCCCTAGCGGGATCGCGTGTGGCACTACCGATGAACTGGACAAAGTGCTCGCTCCCCGCGCTTCAGGACGAGGGGCTCGTCGATTGACATTCGACCGGTGAGCGAGGACCGGTCGCGGTCACTCTCCCGGCGCACTCTCGAAGCTCAGGATCTCGAGCGCCCCCGTCACTTCGAACACCCGTTGCACCGCCGCCTCCCCTGGGCGCAGCACCATCTCATAGCCGCCCTGTTTGGCGCGCGCATCCGCCTGCAACAGCAGGCGCAGGCCCGTGGAGTCGATGAACTGCAAGCGCCCCAAGTCCACGATCAAGCGCGCAGGGCTCTCACGCTCCACCGCCGCCAGGCTCTCTTCCATCTGCCGCGCCCCCGCCAGATCGAGCTCACCCGTCAGGCTCAGGCTGATCGTGCCATCCTCCACCGCACTCGAGATCGTCAAACCGCCCAGCGGCGAGGAGTCGCTCATGCGCGGGACTCTAGGAGATATCCAGCCAGAGCGGTCCCACCTTCGGACATCTGCTCCGATATGAGTGTGCAGGGCAAGCTGGTCAAGAACGCAGTGAGCGAAATGTGCTTAGCACATGAGCGATCGAGGACGCTGGCCGAAACGGGGATTCGCGCCGAAGGCGCGTGTCACCCGGCTTCGGTCCAGCGCCGCCATGCGCGCTCATATCGCGGTCCACACGCTCTTTGTCTCTAGATACGCCTCCAGGCCCGCGTGGCCGTGCTCGCGACCCACGCCCGAGGCCTTGAAGCCGCCGAACGGGGCCGACGGATCGACGCTGCCCCAGCCGTTTATGTATACCGACCCCGCCCGCAATAGCGCCGCGAGGCGGTGCGCCGAGCTCACGTCCCGCGTCCACACCCCCGCAGCCAGGCCATACTCGTTGTCGTTCGCGCGCTCCGCCACCTCCTCCAACGTGTCGTACGGGGAGGCCACCAGCACCGGGCCGAAGATCTCCTCACGCGCAATCCGCAGATCGTCGGCGCCCGCGCCCGTCGCACTGAACAGCGTGGGCGCGACGAAGTAGCCCCCGCTGTCGGCCAGGGCCGCAGCGCCTCCAGTCACGAGCTCCGCGCCCTCCTCGCGGCCGCTGGCGATGTAGCCCAGCACCCGCTCCCGCTGCTCCGCCGAGACCACCGGACCCAGCTGCGTCGCGGTGTCGAGCCCCGGCCCCACCCGGGTCGCCGCAGCGCGCTCCGCGAGCGCGCCCACAACCTCATCGAAACGCTCCCTCGGCACGAACAGGCGCGAGCCCGCGTTGCACGCCTGACCCGAGTTGAAGTAGATCGCCTGGTAGGACCCCCCCACCGCCGCCTCGATATCGGCGTCGGGCAGGATGATGTTCGGCGACTTGCCCCCCAGCTCTAGCGTCACCCGCTTCAGCGCACGGCCCGCCTTCGCCCCGATCTCACGACCCACCGCCGTGGAGCCCGTGAACGCGATCTTGTCCACCCCCGGGTGATCGACCAGCGCCGCGCCCGTCTCACCGTCACCGGTGAGCACATTCAGCACCCCCGGTGGCAGCCCCGCCTCCAGCGCCAGCTCGCCCAGGCGCAGCGCACTCAGCGGGGTCTGCTCCGCCGGCTTGAGCACCACCGTGCAGCCCGCCGCCAGCGCCGGCGCGAGCTTCCAGATCGCCATCAGCAGCGGGAAGTTCCACGGCACGATCTGCCCGCACACCCCCACTGCCTCGCGCCGCGTGTAGCAGTGCGTGTTCGGCGCCGTCACCGGCAGCACGTTGCCCTCGATCTTCGTCGGCCACCCCGCGAAGTAGCGCAGGTGAGCCGCGCTCCCCAGCACGTCCACGAACTGCGCGAGCTTCACCGGCTTGCCGTTGTCCAACGACTCGATCTCCGCCAACTCCTCCGCGTGCTCTTCCAAGGACTGCGCGAGGGCCAGCATCACGCGCTCACGCCCGCTGGGTGGGAGCGTCCGCCATGGGCCCACCGCAAACGCCTCCCGCGCCGTGCGCACCGCGCGATCGACATCCTCCGCGCCCGCCTGGGGCACGCTTGCGATCTCCCTGCCCGTCGCGGGGTCGAGCGTCGCGAACGTGCGCCCAGCGGCGGCCTGCGGGCGCTCGGATCCGATCAGCAGGGCGTGCGAGCCCCCGATGAAGGTGCGCGCCGCGGAGCCCAGCGCGTCAGGCAACTCGGAAATAGTCGTGGTACTCATATCCATCTCCTACGGTCGGAGGACGATCTTCAGCGCCTCGCGGCGGTCGTATAGAGCGTACGCCTCCGCGGCTTCATCGAGGGCCATGTGGTGGGTGACGAGCGGCCCCGGGTCGAGCACACCGGCAGACATCAGCGCGAGCACGCGGTCGATGTGTCCGATCACATTGGCGTGGCCCGAGCACATCCGCAGAGCCTTGATCCAGAGGAGCCCCATGTGCACCTCCGCACGCTCCGCATACACCCCGACAGCCTGGACGGTGCCGCACTTGCGGGTCAGGCGCAGCGCGAGATCGAGCGCCTTGGGGTGGCCCACGGCATCGATGCACACGTCCACCCCGCGACCCTCGGTCGCCGCGCGGGCCGCCGCGCGCGGGTCATCCTCCTCCAGGTGCACCGCCTGCGCGCCAAAGGACTCCGCCATCGCCAGGCGCTCGGGCACCGAGTCCACCGCGATCACATGCGCCGCCCCCGCCGCACGCGCCGCCTGCACCGCGCACAGCCCCACCGGCCCGAGGCCGAGCACCGCGGCCACATCCCCCATCTGCAAGCCGCTGTCGGTCACCGCATGAAAGCCCGTACCCATCACATCGCCCGCGAACAGCGCCGCCTCGTCGCTCATACCCTCCGGCACCCGGCGCAGCACGAGATCCGCGCTCGGCACGAGCGCCCGCTCCGCCTGCGTGCCCTGGAGCGAGCCCAGCGTCGCGCCGTGGCCGAAGGTCCGCGAGCTCTCGCACTTGTGAAACCAGCCATGACGGCAGAAGAAGCAGTGACCGCACGCAGTCTGAAAACAGCCCACCACACGGTCCCCCACCGCCACCTCGCGGACCTCATCGCCAGCGGCAATCACGGTGCCCACGTACTCGTGGCCGATCGTGAAGCCCGGTTCGATCTGCACTCGGCCGTGGTAGATATGCAGGTCCGACCCACAGACCCCGGTCGCCTCGATCTGCACGATCGCATCCCCAGCCTCGATCAACTCGGGCTCAGGGACCTCCTGCACCTCGACCTTCCCGGGGGCCTGAAACGTGACGGCGCGCATCGCGCACGCACCCTACTAGAGGGTGGCGCAGCCGGCCCTAGCCAGCGAGCCGAGCCCCTCTTCTCAATTCAAATTATGCTGCTCCCATGTCGGACGTCTCCAAGGCCGTACTCATCACCGGCTGCTCCACCGGCATCGGCCGCGCCACCGCGCTGCGGTTGGCGCGCTCGGGGTGGACGGTGTACGCAACCGCGCGACGGCCCGAGTCGATCGCCGACCTCGCGGATGCCGGCTGCCGCACGCTCCCCCTGGACGTCACCGACGAGGACTCGATGCGCGCCGCCGTGGAGGCCGTGGAGCAGGCCGAGGGCGCCGTGGGGGTGCTCGTCAACAACGCCGGCTACGGCCAGAGCGGGCCGATCGAGCAGATCTCCCCAGAGGCGGTGCGCCGTCAGTTCGAGACCAACGTCTTCGGCGTGATCCGCCTCGCCCAGCTCGCGCTCCCCGCGATGCGCCGCCAGCACTGGGGCAAGATCGTCAACGTGGGCTCGATGGGGGGACGCCTCACGTTCCCCGGCGGCGGGATCTACCACGCCACCAAGTACGCCCTCGAGGCGCTCAGCGACGTGCTGCGCTTCGAGGTGCGCGGCTTCGGGGTCGACGTGGTGCTGATCGAGCCCGGCCTGATCACCACCGAATTTGCCCAGACCTCCGTCGCCACCGCACCGGGCACAGACTCCGCAGCGGACTCTGACGCGACCGCAGAGGACACTGACGCGACAGTGGGGGACGTCTATGGCGAGTTCAACACGAAGCTCGCCGCACTGACGGTTGGCGTCTACGAGGGCCCAATGCGCCACCTCGGCGGCGGCCCCGACGTGGTGGCCAAGGCGATCGAGAAGGCCATCGGTCGCCGCCGTGCACCCACGCGGGTGCCCGTCACGCCCTCAGCCCATCTCTCGATCCTGCAGCGTCGCCTGCTCCCAGACCGCGCCTGGGACGCCGCGATGCGCAGCCAGTTTCCCCAGCCGCAGTAGCTCCTCCCCGCTCGGCCGGCTCCTCGGCCATGCAAGCGGACCCTCCTCCCCGCTCGGCCGGCTCCTCGGCCATGCAAGCGGACCCCCTACCAGCCTCCTCCGCCGACACCCCAGCGAGAGATATCAGGCCCCCGCCCTTGGCGGGATACTGCCGATACGAGAGTTGGGGACGACCTTTGGATCGGCTCGCGCCGCGGTGTACTACACAGCGAGCAGCGGCCGCGGACGGCCGACCTGAAAGCCCTGGGCGTAGTCGACGCCGAGCTCGCGCAGGAGATCCATCGTGGGCTCGTCACCGACGAACTCGGCGATCGTCTCCCGGCCCATGCCGCGGGCGAGTTCCACGATCGCGCGCACCATCACCCGATCGCGGTCGCTCGCGGTGAGGGTACGGACGAAGTCGCCGTCGATCTTCAGGTAGCGAAACGACAGGCGCTTGGCGTAGTAGAGCGAGCCGAAGCCCACGCCGAAGTCATCGAGCGCGATCGCACAGCCGAGCGCGTGCGCCCGCTCGCAGAAGTCCTCGGCACGACGCATGTCGGAGATCGCGGCGGTCTCGGTGATCTCCACCACCAGCCGCGCGGGGTCCACCCCGTGGCGCGCGAGCTGACGCTCGATGTGGGGCAGCATCCCCTCATCGGTGACCGACAGCGCGGAGAGGTTGACCGCCACGCGCCCCAAGCCCTCCGATCCGCGGTGCTGCGCGAGTGCGGCGACCGCGTGGCAGACCACCAACCGGTCGATCTCGCGGACGAGCCCGTAGCGCTCGGCGGCCGGCAGGAACGCTCCCGGCGCCGTGATCGGCCCCCCGGGCTCGTCGACGAGCCGCACCAACGCCTCATGGTGGGAGACAGCCCCGCTGCGCAGATCGACGATCGGCTGGTAGTGCAACTCGAACAGCCCCTCACGCAGCGCCCGGCGCAGACGCCCAAGCCACGGCCAGGGATGTAGGCCCGCGGGCGAGCAGAGGCCCGTACCGGGCGGCTGGGCCGGCTCTGGGAAACGCCGGCGGGCACCTCCGGCAAGCGACCGCCCAGCGATCGACCCGCGCTGGTCGCGCAGCACGAAACGGGGGGTGAGGGCGATCGTCGAGCTGTGCATCTGTGCCGGTGATCTTCGCCGTCGCCCAGCCCTCCCCCTGCGGAGTGAGCGCTTATGCGGAGGTTTGCGTACGTAAACCTCCACAAAGCGCCCCAGGGGACGCGCGCAGGCGGGGTCGTCTACCCTGGGTGGCCGCGATGGCAGCCAAGACGATCGTTACCTCCCACCCCGACGTGGCATGCGACGTGTGTGGGCGGCGCCTGCTGCGCGGCGAGCAGCCCGACACCTTCCTCGGCGGCGGCCAGCGACGCCTGGTGTGCGAGTTGTGCACCACACGCGCCACGCACGAGGGGTGGCGCAGGGAGACCGAGGCGCACACGCTGCGATCGAGCTCCGAGCGTCCCCAGCGCGGGCGCTCGCTCCTGGGACGGCTGCGCCAACTGCGCGAGCCCGCACGGCCCGTGCGCGTAGAGCACGCAGACGTGGAGCCGAACCTCACGGGGGAGGCCGAGTGGGCAGAGATCGACGAGGAGTGGGCCGACACGAGTGTGAGCTGGGAGGGGACGGAGCGCCCCACCGGCGACGGAGCGCCACCCGCTGGGCTTGATGCGGTGGATGCTGTAACAAGCGCAACCCCGGTCGAGCCGGCAGGCGGGGACACTGGGGTGCGTCACGCGCCGGGCATTCAGCGCGCATTGGTGGTGTTCAACGCCGGCGAGCACCCCCGCCGCGTCGCGGGCGTCGCACGCGCTCTGGGTGCGCCCTGCGTGAGGACCGCCCCGGTCG
The DNA here is from genome assembly GCA_963747875.1 of uncultured Solirubrobacterales bacterium. Classification (GTDB taxonomy): domain Bacteria; phylum Actinomycetota; class Thermoleophilia; order Solirubrobacterales; family Solirubrobacteraceae; genus Palsa-744. Next base: position 225,288 of record CAVVGU010000001.1, on the reverse strand, counting down.
CCGACGCGGCCACCACGGTGGCGATCGTGGTCTCCTGGGAGCTCTGCTGGTATCGCTACGAGATCGACCTCGGCGACGAGTCCCGTGGAGCGTGGCTCGCGGCGGAGGGCATGGAGCTCGTAGAACTCCCCGCCGAGGACCGCATCGCGAACGCCGCCGCGGACGAGCGCGGCGAGCTGTCGCTGCTCGGGTAAAGGTTCGTCTCGACGGACCCAACCCCCATCCCCACCCTGCAAATCGCCCAACTACCCGATCGTACATCCGTCCGTTCGGGGATTCAGAGCCAAAACCGCCCCCCGCTCAGCTAGGATGGGTGGCCGAATGATCTACAGCGTGGTCCCCAGGCCCTTGGCCGACGAGCTGTACCCGAAGCTGGTGGAGTACTACAAGGATGACGAGAACGTGACCGTGATCGTCGACCGCCGCCACGCCGATCGGCGCGCCCGGCAGGGCACCTCGACGGACGCGAGCGTACGCCAGCAGCGCGTCGTGCGGGAGCGCCGCCGCGCGCGGGTGCCCGGCGAGCTGCCCGTCTTGGCGCAGCCCTGACCCGAAGCAACACGTACACCAGAAGAGGGTCCCGCGACGCCAGGCGCGGGCACAGTGCAAGCGTACCGTCCCAGCCGATCGCGATACTGCGCGTCGATGACAAGCCCACCGGGTGACACGGTGCGCGAGCGTACCGTCCCAGCCGATCGCGATACTGCGCGTCGATGACGAGCAAGGTGATCGTGCACGTGGACGGCGGCGCCCGGGGCAACCCGGGGCCGGCGGCGGCGGCGTGCGTGGTGTCCGACCCCGAGGGGGAAGTGCTGGAGGAGCGGGCGCGCCTGTTGGGTAGGGCAACAAACAACGTAGCGGAGTACCGGGCGCTGCTACTCGGCCTGGAGCGCGCCCACGCGCTCGGAGCCACGGAGGTTGAGGTGGTCAACGACTCCGAGCTGATCGCCAAGCAGGTGCAGGGGATCTACAAGGTCAAGCACGAAGCGATGCGCCCCCTGCACCGCGAAGCGCTGGCAGCGCTGAAGGCGTTTGAGCGGTGGTCGATCCGTACTGTCCCCCGCGCCGAGAACGCCCACGCAGACGCGCTCGTCAATGCAGCGCTCGACCAGGCGCGGGCCGCCGCGGGGGGCTGATTGGGAGCGCCCGCTCGCGGGAGGTGCGGTTGCACCCCAACCACGGCGACCTCCCGTCCAGACAGCCCCCGGGAGTAGGCGAGACTCACCGCAGCGGCAGCGCGGAGCGGGCGATCGCGAGCATCTGCTGGTTGGAGAGTTCCTCGAGCAGGGTGTTGATGACCCAGTAGAGGGCGTGGTGTTCGCGCCACGCGATCATGTGGATGTGTTCCCCGTCGGCGAAGAACATGTATGTGCGGCTCCCGATCTGGCGGGTTTCCTGGGGGCGGGCGACGATCGGGGGTTCGAGCCAATCGGTGCCCTCGACGTCGTAGTAGCCACCCAGGATGTTCTGCTGGAAGACCACGGTGTAGGCGTGGTGGAGGTGGCCTTCGGGGTCGCGCAGGGCGTAGGGGCGCACCTCTTCCTGCGTGGCTGGCCCGGTCTGCAGGTCTGGGATAGAGCACCGGGAAGGGCACCTGCACGGCGGCGTTGACCGCCTGCTCCTCAGCGGAGGTGGGCGTCGGGTAAAGATCGATGCTCGCAGGGGAGACTTCGCCTGAGGAGACGTGGCCGTGATGGGCGCCGTGGTGGGAGCTCGAATGGGCGCGGGCGCCGGAGCTGGGGGCCCGCAGATGCTGGTCGCCGTGCAGAAAGTCCTCCAGTGTTTCCTGCTCCAGTTCGGGGGTCGATGTCACGTAGGATTCCCCGTTCAGCATGTAGTCGACGTTGCTGCGTTTGAATTCGACCTGACGCAGGGGCTTTTCCTGGGAGAAGGCGATCAGCTTGGTGAGCTCCACCAGGACACTCGCCGACGGCGGGAAGTTGGTGCTGATCGCACGCCCCACCGCTTTGGCGACCATTTCGATTTTGCCGAGCATGTCTTCGGGGGAGATCTGCTCGCGCAGGTCGCGCAGGAAGTCCTGCTGGCGGGCGACGCGCACGAAGTCGGAGTCGGTGTGGCGGTAGCGCACGTAGTCGAGGGCGTTTTCGTAGCAGAGCTTCTGGTAGCCAGGCTGGACGTTGATCGCGGTGTAGTCCGCTTCGGGGGTCCCGTTGTTTTCATGGAAGTAGCGGTGGTCCACGTTGACGTACACGCAACCGAGGCTGTCCACGAGACGGATGAACCCCGTGAAGGTCACGTCGATGATCCCGTTGAGCTTGCCCAGGCCGGGGAACACGCGCTCGACGGTTTCCGCGGCGAGGGCCGCGGCCTCGTCGTGCCCGTAGCCGTGCAGTTCGCTGCCGAGGGTGTAGGCGTAGTTGATCTTGTGGGGGTAGTAGATCTGGCCGTTGGGGGCTTTGATCGAGACGAGCAGGTCGCGGGGGACGGAGAGCACGGAGGTCTGTCCCTGTTCGGGGTCGAAGCGCACCAGCAGGATCGTGTCGCTGTGGGCCGCGGCTTGGCGTTCTTCTGAGTTCTTGGAGCCGTAGCGTTTGTCGGAGCCGAGGATCAGGAAGGTCTTGGGGCCCCCCGTGTAGATCGAGGCGATCACGCCCTTGGCGACGTGGATCTGGTTGAGCTTGGGAAAGATGTCCCCCGCGAGCTGGTTGGCGGTGCGCAGCGTCACCGCCGCGGTCGCGCCCCCGCAGAGCAGCACGATCAGGACTCCCGCGAGCGCAAAGCGCTGCCACATGGCCAGCCACAGCCGTGGCGGTCGCTCGTTATCCATATACGGGGGAGGGTATCGGCGCAGTCGGCGTGCCACGCCGACTGCGCAGTCGGCGTGCCACGCCGGGCCTGGGACGAGGCGTATGGGTGCCGGAGTTGCGCCACCAGGCGCGTAGATGACCGCGGCACGTGCGGGCTTGCCGGCCAAGGCCGCTGGCGACTACCCGCCAGGTTGAGCTACCCGATCGTCTCCCGCGCGTATGAGACTCCAGACCGCCGGGGTCGATACGCTCGGCGTGTGCTCAGTCCACGCAATCGCGAGCTGCTGGGCCTCGTGCCGGCGGCGCTGCTGGTGAGCGCGGGGTTCTTGGCGATCTTCATCCAGGCCCAGCAGAACGCCCCCGTCGCTCCATCCAACCCCACGCTCACGCTCAACCACGCCTCCAGCGTGTCGCTGACCTACGGGGCGATCTTCCTCGGGCTGTGTCTCGCGGGGCACCTGGTGATCCGCTTCGCGCTGCCCAATGCGGACCCCTACCTGTTCCCCCTGGGGGCGGTGCTGGCGAGCGTGGGGATCGTGATGGTGTACCGCATCAACCCCACGCTCGCGCGTCAGCAGGCGCAGTGGATGGTGCTCGGCCTGGTGCTGTTCGCGGCGACGATCCTGCTGCTGCGCCGCAGCGGGGTGGGGGTACTGGAGCGCTACCGCTATACGATCGTGGCGGTCGGCATCGGGCTGACGGTGCTGCCCCGGCTGCCCGGGATCGGGGAGGAAGTCAACGGGGCCTACCTGAACGTGCACCTGGGCAGCGTCTCCTTCCAGCCGGCGGAGCTCGCGAAGATCGCGCTGGTGATCTTCCTGGCGAGCTACCTGCGCGACAACCGCCAGATCCTTGTCACCGCGGGCCGGCGGGTGTTGGGGGTGACGCTGCCGCCGATGAAGCAGTTCGGACCGATGCTCGCGGTGTGGGGAGCGGCGATGGCGACGCTCCTGTTGACGCGCGAGCTGGGGACCTCGCTGATGTTCTTCGGGGCCTTCCTCGCGCTGCTGTACGTGGCGACGGGACGCCTCTCGTTCCCGCTGATCGGCCTCGTACTGTTCGCGGCGGGGGCGTGGTTCGTGGCGACCCACGTGAGCCACGTGCACGCGCGGGTGCTCGCGTGGGAGCACCCATTCGAGAAATCCCTCTACGAACAGCGCACCAATGGCAGCTACCAGCTCGCGCAGTCGCTGTTCGCGCAGGCCGACGGGGGCCTCTTGGGCACGGGCTTCGACCGCTCGCTCGTGGGCCTCCTGCCGATCCCCGAAAGCGACATGATCTACGCGGTGATCACCGATGAGCTCGGGCTCGTGGGTGCCTCGGCGCTGCTGTTGACCTACCTCCTGTTCGTGGCCCGGGGCCTCAAGGTGGCGATGCTGGCGCGGGACTCCTTCTCGAAGCTACTCGCCACCGGGCTGTCGTTCATTGTGGCGATCCAGGTGTTCGTGATCGTCGGGGGCGTCACCCGCGTGATCCCCCTGACCGGGGTGACCCTCCCGTTCGTCGCCTACGGGGGCTCCTCCGTGGTGATGAACTTCGTGCTGCTCGCCCTGTTGCTCGTGATCTCGGACAAGGCGCGCCGGCCAGCCTAATCAGGGGCCACCCGACCAGTTGATCGAGGGCTTGCAGACCAGTTGATCGAGGGCTCGCAGACCAGTTGATCGAGGGCTCGCAGACCAGTTGATCGAGGGCTCGCAGACCAGTTGATCGAGGGCTCGCAGACCAGTTGATCGAGGGCTCGCAGGCCAGTTGATCGAGGGCTCATAGGCCAGTAGACCGCGGGCCAGCCGAGGACCATTAGGACGCGTCGACGCCGACCGCGCGCAGCGTTCTTGACGCCGTGACCGCCTCCAAGGGAGGATCCACGGGCTCACCGCCCCCATCGAGGCCGGCCGTCACGCGCAGGTCGTCCACGCGCTCGACCTGCCTGTCGAGCTGGCGCGTGCGCGTGTTCATGAGCTCGGCGTACGCCTTGCGCGAGGTCTCCAGGGCGCGATCGACCTTGCTCATCTGCTCCTTGAACATGCCCCACTGCTTGTTGAAGCCCCCCAGCGCACGCAGAATCTCGTTGGTCTGCTGGGCCAGCTTGAAGTTCTCGCTCGCCTGGCGGATCACCGCGAGGATCGCGAACAGCGTCAGCGGGGAGCAGAGCACCACCTTGCCCCGCAGCGCCTCGTCGAGCAGGTTGGGGTCGTTTTCGTGGATGAACCCGTACACCTGCTCGTTGGGGATGAAGATCAGCATGTAGTCGAGCGTGCCGCCCTCGGGGTCGATGTAGTCGCGTGTGGCGACCTCCCTGATCCGGGCGCGCACGTCACGCCTGAACGCTTTCGCGGCCACTTCGCGCTCCGGCTCGGTGGCACTCTCCAGGTAGCGGGTGTACTCGACCATCGGCGTCTTGACGTCCATGTTCAGCAGCTGGCCCTGCACGAAAAACGTGAAATCCGGGCGCGAGGAGCCGCCCGCGATCTGCTGCTGCTTGCGGTATTGGACGCCCTCGATGAAGCCGGCGACGCGCAGTACGTCCTCGGCCATCCGCTCGCCCCACTGACCGCGCGTCTGTGAGCCCGAGAGCACCTCGTTGAGACGGCCCGTCTCCGAGCGCAGCAGCTCGGTCTGCTGCTTGCTCTCGCGTGTGACCGCCTCCAGCTTGACGATGCTCTCGCCACGCTTGCAGTCGACGTCGCGCACCAGCTCGCGCAACGTGCCGAGCTCTTTGCGCACCTCCGCGAGGCCCTTGTCGATCTCGCTCTGGCGCGCCTTGAGCTGCTCCTCCCCGCGGCCGGTCTCCCGCTCGAGCTCGGCCCTGTTCTGAGCGACCAGCTGCTCGACGCCGGCCTTCTGGATCTCGCCCTGTACGCGCGTGAGGTTGGAGTGCAGGGCCGCGACGATCCGCTCGGTCTCGCCCGGATCCAGCTGCGCCGCGGCAGCGCGTCCCTGGCGCAGGAGCAGCACCACCACGAGGGCGATCAGGACGACCAGGAGCAGGGCGAGCACGTAGAGCATCGCTCGATTATGGGTGGCGGCCCGGCGGGAAAACCGATGCCACCGGCAGCGAGCGATCTCCAGGGGTCCTTTGAGATCGTCCGCGTGGGCCTGCCGCTTACGACGGGAGTGGGCGCGGGGGCCTCCATGCCCCGCGACCGCGCGTCGCCGCCTGCGCATGCCGCCGCGCGCTCCCCTACGCGTGTGCCGCCGCGTGCTCCCCCTACGCGTGTGCCGCCGCGCGCTCCCCTACGCGTGTGCCGCCGCGTGCTCCCCCTACGCGTGTGCCGCCGCGCGATCCCCTACGCGTGTGCCGCCGCGTGCTCCCCCTACGCGTGTGCCGCCGCGCGATCCCCTACGCGTGTGCCGCCGCGTGCTCCCCCTACGCGTGTGCCGCCGCGCGATCCCCTACGCGTGTGCCGCCGCGTGCTCCCCCTACGCGTGTGCCGCCGCGCGATCCCCTACGCGTGTGCCGCCGCGTGCTCCCCCTACGCGTGTGCCGCCGCGCGCTCCCCTTACGCGTGTGCCGCCGCGTGCTCCCCCTACGCGTGTGCCGCCGCGCGCTCCCCGGAGGCCTGCTCCACGATCTTCTGGGCGAGGTGGGCGGGAACCTCTTCGTAGCGCAGGAACTCCAGGGTGTAGTCGCCCTGGCCGCCAGTGATGGAGCGCAGGTCGGGGGCGTAGCTGAGCATCTCCGACATCGGGGCCTCCGCCTTGATCTCGGTCATGGCCCCCACCGGCTCCATCCCCTGGGGGCGCCCGCGGCGGCCGTTCAAATCGCCGATCACGTCTCCCACGCACGCCTCGGGAACCGACACCGTGACGAGCATGATCGGCTCCAGCAGCACCGGGTCCGCCTGCTCCAGGGCCTGGCGCATCGCGGCCACCCCCGCCAACTTGAACGCGATCTCCGAAGAGTCCACGGTGTGGTAGGAGCCGTCGTAGAGGCGCACGCGCACGCCCTTCACGGGGTAGCCCGCGAGCACTCCCGCGTCCATCGCCTCGCGCACCCCCTTCTCCACCGCGGGGATGAAGGAGCTCGGGATCACACCGCCCTTGATCTGGTCGACGAACTCGAAGCCATCGGAGTTCGCGGGGTCGCCGAGGGGCTCGATCTCGATGTGGCAGTCGCCGAACTGCCCCCGACCCCCCGACTGCTTCTTGTGGCGCCCGTGCGCCCTCGCGCTACCGCGGATCGTCTCCTGGTAGGGGACCCGCGGGGGCTTCAAGGAGACCTCCACCCCAAAGCGCTGGCGCAGACGGTCGACGACCACCTCGACGTGCACCTGGGAGAGGCCCGCCACGATCTGCTCGCCCGTCTGGGGGTCGCGGTGCAGATCGATCGTGGGATCCTCCTCCTGCAGACGGCGCAGCGAGGAGAACACCTTGTCCTCCTCCCCCCTGCTCTCCGCCTCGATCGCAAACGCCATCACCGCTGCGGGCAGCTGCAGGCGGGGCATCTCGATCGGCTCATCCCTCGCGGCAAGCCAATCCCCGGAGCGTGTCTCCTTGAGCTTGGCCACCGCCCCGATGTCTCCGGGACCGAACTCCTCGACGTGCACGACATCCTTGCCCGCGAACGTGAGCAGCTGACCGATCCGCTCCTTGGCGTGGGCGCGGGTGTTGAGCACGTGGGTGTCGTGGCGCATCGTGCCCTGGTAGACCCGCAGCAGGTTGATCCGCCCCGCAAAAGGGTCCGCGCGAGTCTTGAAGACGTAGGCGAACAGCTCGCGGTCCGCGACCGGCTCCAGGTCCACCTCCCCGACTTTGAGCGCCCCGTGCTTGACGGGCGAGGGCAGGTCCTCGACGATCGCCTCCAGCAGGCGCGACGTGCCGAGGTTGCCCGTGGCAACCCCACACACCACGGGGAAGATGCGCCCGTGGTTCGTGCCCTCCTTGAGCGCCCCCACGATCTCCTCGTGGGAGATCTCCTCCCCCTCCAGGTAGCGCTCCATCAGCGCGTCGGAGACCTCGGCGACCTCGTCCATCAGCTTCTCCCGGTACTCCGCCGCCAGCTCCGCGTGCTCGTCGGGGATCGGAATCTCCGTCCACCCCCGGCGCTGGGCGGAGTCCTGGCGGAAGGCCTTCATGTCCACGAGGTCGATCACCCCGCTCAGCTCGTGCTCTGTGCCCATCGGGATCTCCGTGGCCACCACATGAGCCCCGAACGCCCCCTTCAGCTGCTCCAGAGTCCTGAAGAAGTCCGCGCGCTCGCGGTCGAGCATGTTCACGAACAGCATCCGCGCAATGTCGAGCTCCGCGGCGCGTGCCCACAGACGGGCCGTTGAGACCTCCACGCCCATCACGCCGTTGACCACGAAGATCGCGGACTCGCATACCCGCAGCGCCCCCAGCGCGTCCGCCACGAAGCTCGGCTCCCCCGGGGTGTCGAGCAGGTTGATCTTGCGCTCCTCCCACGCGAACGAGCTCAACGCCGCCGAGATCGACATTCCCCGTGCCTGCTCGTCGGGATCCGCGTCGGAGACCGTGTTGCCATCCGTCACCGTGCCCAGGCGGCTCGTGACCCCCGCCTCGAACAGCAGCGCCTCGTGCAGCGACGTCTTCCCCGCCCCGCGATGGCCGACGAGGGCAACGTTGCGAATCCGATCCGCGGCGGTGTGCATGTGATCTCTCCTTACCCGGTGATCCGATCAACATACAGCGCCCAGCCGGCCCGCGCCAGGGGTGTTCCCGGTGGAGCCTCCAACGGAGAACCGAACCGTACGCGCGTGCCGCCCGACCAGTGAGCGGCGGGCGCTCCAGCCTGTTGTGCCCCACGCCGATGTCGACGGGTACGCGCGTGCCGCCCGATCAGTGGGCGGCGGGCGATTCGGAGCGCTCGAGCGAACACTGCGTTCGGCGGATCCCAAACAGAGATGCTGAGCGGGCGATGCCCCGCGGGTCAGTCGAAGGAGTCGCCCTGCATCCGCGAGCGCAGGCGCAGCACGGCCTTGGTGTGCAGCTGGGAGATGCGCGACTCGGTTACACCCAGCACCTCCCCGATCTCCCTGAGCGTCAGGTTCTCGTAGTAGTAGAGCGCGATCACCAGCTTCTCGCGCTCGGGCAGGCGCGCGATCGCATCCGCGATGCGGTCCTTCATGTCCCCCACATCGAGCGCCCGCGCCGGGTCGGGCGCGCCGGGGTCCTCCAGCGTGTCCATCAGCGAGACCTGGTCCCCGCTCGCGTCGGAGACACTCCACAGCTCGTCCAGTGCCGCGATCGAGGAGTGCGAGATCGCCAGCAGCGAAGCTTGCAGTTCGTCCTCGGAGATCCCGAGCTCCTGGGCCAGCTCGGGATCGGTGGCCGCCCGCTGCAGGCGGTGCTCGAGCTTCGAGTTGGCCCGCTCGATCTCCCGCGCCCGCGCACGCACACTGCGCGGCACCCAGTCCATCGAGCGCAGCTCGTCGATGATCGCCCCCTTGATGCGCGTGATCGCGTACGTTTCGAACTTGATCTCGCGTGAGGGGTCGAAGCGCTCGATCGCCGAGATCAGGCCCACCAGCCCGTAGGAGATCAGATCCGCCTCCTCCACGTGCGGGGGCAGGCCCGCTGCGGTGCGCCCCGCGACGTACTTCACCAGCGGCGAGTACGCCACCACGAGCCGCTCCCGTGCACGCTGGTCGCCGTCCGCCTTGTAACGCTTCCACAGGTCGCGCAGCTCGACCGTCTTGACGTTTGTCTCCACGATCTATCTCCGTCCGCTACTCAGGCTCGAGGGTGGCTGCGCGCATAGGCACTCTTCAACCTGGCGGACTCTACCCGAGTGTAGACCTGCGTGGTGGACACGCTGGCGTGTCCAAGTAGCTCCTGGATCGTGCGCAGGTCCGCGCCCCCGTCCAGGAGGTGGGTCGCGAAGCTGTGTCTAAGTGCGTGCGGCGAGGCCCCCCCACCCACTCCCGTATGCGCCGTCCACACCTTCAACCGCCGCCGCACATCGCTCGTGCTCAAGGCGCAACCCGACTTGCTCAGGAACAGCCGGCCACTGACCGCCGCCAACGCCGGGCGCCCCCGCTCGAGATAGTCCCGCAACGCCGCCAACGCCACCTCCCCCACCGGCACATAGCGGGTCTTGCGGCCCTTGCCCTCTACCCGCAGCTGCTCCCCGTCGTGGTCCACGTCGGTCGTGCACAGCGTCACGATCTCCTCCACGCGCAGGCCGCACGCGTAGGCCAGCTCGAACATCGCGCGGTCGCGCAACTCCAGAGGGCTGCTTGCGGGGATGCTCTCCAGCAGCGACCCCACCTCGCCCGCCTTCAGCACCCGCGGCAAGCGCGAGGGCTGGCGCGGGGTCGCCACCAGATCCGCCGGGCTGCCCGCGATCCGCCCATGCTCGCGCTGGCTCGAAAACATCCCCCGCAGCGCCGCGAGCTTGCGCGCCGTCGTAGCTGGGGCCAGGCCCCGCATCGAGAGCTCCCTCACGTAGCGGCGCACCTCCCGTGGATCGACATCCGCGGGCGTCAGGCCCCGCTGCTGAGCCCACAGCGCGAACTGCCCCAGATCCACCCCGTACGCCCGCCGCGTCCGCTCAGCGGCATTGCGCCGGCGCAGGTCATCCTGCAGCAGCTCCAGCGCCCCTGTCCACTCCGTGTTCAGACGTCCCGCCTCACCCACGTCGACCATCCCATCAGCAGCCATATGCCGTGCTATTTCGCCGTCGAGCGCCCTATGCCCTGCTCGCGCCCGCCCGCTGGATACCGCCGAGCGCCCGCTGCCCCCTCATACCAACTCCCTCGAGGCCGCCCAGCGCTCGATGTCCCCTCATACCATCCCGTGAACGCCGCCCAGCGCCCTACGCCCTGCTCGCGCCCACCGGCCGGGTCGCCGTGGAGGAGCTCGTCAGCGGCGCCAGCAGCCGCGCCAGCTCGTGCCAGTCGCGCGCGCAGATCACATCCTCTTCTTCGCACACCTCCTCATTCCACGGGTGCAAGATCGTGGCCGCCACAATGCCCCGCTCGAGTGCCCCCAGGATGCTCAGCGGGCTGTCGTTGACCAACAGCTCGATCCCCTGCTCCGCCCACAGCTGCGCGCGCTGAGGTTCGCAGCGCAGCTCGTCGAAGCGCAGACCGATCGCCTCGAGCCAAGCCCCCGTCGCGTCTCTGCAACACTCCGCGCGGTTGCTCTGAATCTGCACGAAGTGGCCCTGGGCGTGCCATCCCCCGACCGTCTCCACGGCTCCCGCATAGGGAACGCCCGCGAGAATCCGCTCGTCGCTGTGGCTCTCCCGCACACACACCTCCAGCTGCTCCGGGCGTAGCCGCGTGACGCCCCACGTCAGCTGCTCCTCGTAGGGCAACTCCACGCCGAAGCGCCGCACAGAGACCGCCGAGATCGTCTCCCAGTGGTGATACAACGTTGAGTCGATGTCAACCGCGATCCTCATTGCCTAATCCCCGATCCGATAGCTTACCCCTGTAACACAACGGACAGATACCCCGATGTGTTACGCCGTGGCCCAACTTCGAACTCCGATATGGCCCTAATGACCACTGTGACCTCACCCTCCACGCCCTCTGCACACTCCGCCTACGGGCCCCAGGGACGCTCGCCTTGGATCGACGTCGACTGGCGCGCACACCAGCACTGGACAATTATAAACGATTCCCCGATCAACGTCATCGAGTTGGGTGAGGGCCCCCCGCTGCTGTTCATCCACGGGCTCTCGGGCTCCTGGCCCAACTGGCTGGAGCAGCTGCCCGTGTTCGCCGCGTCCCACCGCGTGATCGCCCTCGATCTGCCCGGCTTCGGGCGCTCGCCGATGCCCACCTGGCCGATCACCATCCCCGCCTACGCCCGCACCGTGGACGCCCTGCTCGATCAGCTCGGCGTGAGCGCCGCGGCCGTCGTCGGCAACTCGATGGGAGGCTTCGTCTCCGCCGAGCTGGCGATCAACTTTCCCCAGCGCGTCGAGCGTCTCGTGCTCGTGTCCGCCGCCGGCCTCAGCACCTTTCAGCACCCCCAGGGCACCCGCGCCCTGCCACGGATACGCCGTGCCGAGCGTCTCGTCGGAGCCCAGGCGGGCTGGGTCGCCGCCCACGCGGACAGCGTCGCCCGCCGCTCCCGGCTGCGCAACCTCACCTTCGGATTCGTCGCCCGTCACCCCAGCCAACTGCCTCCCGCACTCGTCGCCGAGCAGATCCGCGGCGCCGGCAAGCCCGGCTTCCTCCAGGGCCTGCAGGCCAACCTCGGCTACGACTTTCGCCACCGCCTCGGGGAGATCGTCTGTCCCACCCTGATCGTGTGGGGCGACCACGACCGCGTCATCACCGTGCGCGACGCCGACCTCTTCGCCGAGCTCATCCCCGGTGCCCGCAAGGTCGTCTTCAAGGACACCGGCCACGTTGCCATGCTCGAGCGCCCCGCCGAGTTCAACGCGCTGCTCCAGGAGTTCCTCAGCGAGTAACACCGCCCCATCGCGGCTGCTGAGGCCCGCTTCGATGCAAGCGCTGCGCGACCGTCATCGTTTTTTCGGAGATGCCTAGATCAGTAACAAGACGCTGGATTCCGAGCGCCGTCGCGGCACTCTGCGTCGCACTCGGTGTCTTTCTCGCGCTCACCGTGCTCGGCGCACGCCACCACTCAGTGGGGACCGCAGCGCAACCGAACGTGCTGACACCGCTCGCGACCTACCGCGCCCGCGCCCCGCACGTGCTGAGCGCGATCGTGGTCGAGTCCGAGCAGGGCGCGGTCCGCGGGGCACCCACCACGCCGCCGTCCGAGCTCCCGCCACTGCCCGCCGCCGCCTTCGACCAGCCGATCGCCCAGTACCGCGCCTACGCTACCCACCAGCTCGGCCTGATGGAGGCGCAGATCGAACGCCTCGAACGCGCGCTCACCGCGAACGACCGCGCGGCGGCACAGGAAGCCTGGCGCGCCGCCTACGTCCACTACCTGCGGCTCGGCGCCGTCTACCTAGATGGGCAGACCGCCCTGGACGAACATCTCGCGAGCCTCAACCAGCAGATCGACAGCGACCCCGGAGGTCTGGCAAAAGGGACCGCCAGCCCCCAGTTCACCGGTCTGCATCGGATCGAATATGGACTGTGGAGCGCCGCACCACCGCGCACGCTCGTCGGCTTCGCACGCGCGCTCGATGCCGACGTGCACAGGTTGGCATCCGTGCTGCCCCACGCCTCGCTCACACCACTCGAATACGCGACCCGCGCACACGAGATCCTCGAGGACGCAGCCCGCGATTTCCTCAGCGGTGCGAACGTACCCTGGAGCGGCGAAGGGGTGCTCGCGACCGCCGCCGGACTCAGCGCCACCGAAGAGGTCATCGCGACGCTCCACCCCCTGCTCAAAGGGCGCGAGAACGTGCTCTCCACCGTCGCCACCGAACTGGCGTCCCTGCGCTCGACGATGGCCTCCCTCGCTGCCACCCACAGCGGACGCCTGCCCGCCAACGGACAGCTGACCCAGCGCCAGTCCGAGCAGCTCGACGGGACGCTCGGTGGGGCGCTCGAGGCGCTCTCCCAGGTGCCCGGAGCCTTGGAGACCGAACTCCCCCCACAGATTCCCCAGGTCCCCCAACGCGAGCAGCGGATCGAACCGTGAGCCCGCTCGACCGCCGGGCCTTCCTCACCCGCTCGGCCGCGCTCCTCGGAGCCGGCAGCGTCGGGGGGGTTGGGGCGATCGCCCGCGCGAGCGCCAAGGCAGAGGGAGCGCCCACCCCGACGACCCCCACCGCGGCACAGGAATGGAACGTCTCCCAGGCTCAGCTTGCCCAGCAGGAGCCGTTCGACGGACAACACCAGGCGGGCATCCTCACGCCCGCCCCAGCGCAGGCCACGTTCGCCGCGCTCGACTCGCTCGCCCCCGATAGGCGCACCCTCGAAGAGGCCCTGCGGGCGCTCAGCCGGCGCGCGCGCGAACTGACCTCAGGCAGCCCGATACCGCTGTTCGAGGTCGACGATCCCCCCGCCGACTCGGGCACCCTCGGGCCCGTCAACGACCCCGACGCGCTGACCCTGACCGTCGCCTTCGGCGCCTCGCTGTTCGACGGACGCTACGGGCTCGCCGCCCAGCGCCCCCGTGAGCTCGTGCGCATGCCGACGTTCGCGATCGACGACCTCGACCCCGCGCAGAGCCACGGCGACATGCTCCTCCAGATCTGTGCGCACCAACGCGACACCGTGGTGCATACGCTGCGCGAGCTGCTGCGCACCGTGCGCGGCTCGCTGCAGCTGCGTTGGAGCATCGATGGCTTCTCCGGCGCCGCGCGCGGCCCCTCACTGCACAACAGCCCCCGCAACCTGTTTGCGTTCCGCGACGGCACCGCGAACCCCCCCACGAGCGACGCAGCGCTCATGAACGAACTCGTGTGGGTGGGCAGCGGCGAGCCCGCGTGGGCCGCGGGCGGGACCTACCAAGTCGCGCGGATCATCCGCCAGCACGTCGAGTTCTGGGACCGCGTTGGCCTCGGTGAGCAGGAAAACATGATCGGGCGCGTGCGCACCACCGGCGCACCGCTGGGCGAGAGGAACGAGTTCGACGACCCCCGCTACGACCTCGACCCCCACGGCACGCGGATCCCGCTCACCGCCCACATCCGCCTCGCCAACCCCCGCACCCCCCCCACCGCCGACCAGCGCATCCTGCGCCGCGGCTTCAACTACACCCGCGGCTTCGACGCCGCCGGGCAGCTCGACCAGGGTCTCATGTTCGTCGCCTTCAACCAGAGCCCCGCCCGCCAGTTCGCGACGATCCAGCAGCGGCTGATCTCCGAGCCGATGATCGACTACATCACGCCCGTCGGCGGCGGCTACTTCTTCGCGCCCCCCGGCGCCCGCGGCGGGGCCGACTGGGTCGGCTCCGGCCTGTTCGCCGCCGTCTGAGCAGCACGATCCCGGCCGCCCCACAGACACTCCGCACCTTCCCAGAGGGGGCACCTGGCCGACCCGAAGACCCCCACCCAAAGACCCCCACCCAAAGACCCCCACCCAAAGACCCCCACCCAAAGACCCCCACCCAAAGACCCCCACCCAAAGACCCCCACCAGAGGCTCCACCGCCCCCGCCACAACGGGCGTGAACGTGGGAAAAGAGTCAATATTAGGGTTCCCTAATTAGGGTCTCCTAACCTGTGATACGCTCAGCGCAACTATAACCGAGTCCCCAGGTCGGGTATCACAGGAGAGGCGTTTGATGGCGCAGGACCAGGCAACCGCGGAGCCACACCCGCACACGAACGTACGGCGCTTCAACGAGCGCGCGAACTTCTACGTGTGGACCGCCATCGCGCTCGGCGTGTCGGTGCTCGTCGTGATCCTCGGCTGGCACGCAAAAGGCGGCACCACCGACCCCACCGCGCTGGCCCCCAGCCATCGCCTGAGCCACACCACCGTCGTGATCGACAGCGCGATCCTCGTTTTCAGGGAGGGCCTCGAGACGATCCTCGTGCTCGCCGCCGTCACCGCCAGCTTCCGCGGCGCCAACCAGATCTACCGCCGCCCCGTCGCCACCGGCGGCGGGCTCGCGATCGGGGCCGGGATCGCCACGTGGTTCTTCGTCGTATGGCTGATCGGGCGCTTCCACGGCGGCGAGTTCGACGTGCAGGCCGCCACCGGCCTGCCCTCGCTGATCGTGCTCCTACTCGTGATGAACTGGTTCTTCCACAAGGTCTACTGGACCGGCTGGATCTCCCACCACAACAGGCGCCGCCGCGGCCTGCTCCCCGGCGGGAAGGCGGCGGCGGGTGAGAGCAGCGAGGAATCCAACAAGCAACGCATCCTGCTCGGCCTCGCCCTGCTCGGCTTCACCTCCGTGTACCGCGAGTGCTTTGAGATCGTGATCTTCCTACAGCTCCTGCGCGAGCTCTACGGCTCGAGCGTCGTGCTCGAGGGCGTCGTGATCGGCGGCCTGTTCACCGCCGCCGCCGGCGTGCTCACCTTCGGGCTGCACCAGCGCCTTCCCTATAAGCGCCTCTTGATCATCACCGGGGTGATGCTCCTGTTCGTGCTGCTCGTCTCCGTCGGCGAGGAGGTCAACGAGATGCAGCTCGCCGGGTGGATCGGCACCACCCCCGTCCACGGCCTCTACATCCCCGGCTGGATGGGCACCTGGTTCTCGCTGTTCAACAACTGGGAGACCTTCATCGGCCAGTTCATCGCGCTCGCGCTCGTCCTCGGCTCCTACGTCCTCGCTCAATACATGCGCGTATGGCGCCCCCGCCATCGCGGCCAGCAGGTCGCCCGGCGCGCCGAGCGACCACCCGAGCAGCCCGCCGACGGCACTCCCGTCGCCGGTCTCTTGGCGTAGCGCAATCGCGGTGCCCGCCGGCCACGGACACGGGGCATGCGGACACGAGGCACGCGGACACGGGGCACGGAAGCCCCGTGCCTACAACCCTCGTTCACGAACCGCCCACGCGGACGATCTCAAAGAATCCCCCGCACAACAACCCCCCCGCTACCTCGGCCCACCAGCGATCCGGTGCGTCTCAGCGCGCAACCGCGCCCAACGAGGCACTGCCCACCAGCTTCGCGTACTTCTGGATCGCGACCTCCACCTCTCCCGCCGCCCGCGTCGGGGGGGCGTAGGAGCGCAGCCGCGCCGCGATCTCAATGTCGGAGAGCGCCACGTCGATGCGCCGCGTCTCCACATCGATCGTCAGCTCGTCCCCGTCGCGCAGCGCTCCAATCGGGCCGCCCCGCACCGCCTCCGGGGCGATGTGCGCAGCCATGAAGCCGTGCGTCGCGCCCGAGAAGCGCCCATCCGTGATCAACGCCACCGTCTCCCCCAGGCCCTCCCCCACGATCGCCGCCGTCACCGCCAGCATCTCCCGCATCCCCGGGCCCCCCGCCGGGCCCTCCCCGCGGATCACCACCACGTCGCCCGCCCCGATCCCCTTCGCCAGCACCGCCGCCATCGCCGCCTCCTCCCCATCGAACACCCGCGCCGGGCCCACATGGCGGCGGCGCTCATGGCCCGCGAGCTTCACCACGCAGCCCTCCGGGGCCACGTTGCCGCGCAGGATCGCGAAGCCCCCCGTCGGCTTCAGCGGTTCGGAGAGGGGACGCACCACCCGCTGGCCCGGGGTCTCCTGAGCCGCCGCCGCCTCCTCGCCGATCGTCCGGCCCGTCACCGTGATCGCCTCCCCGCGCAGCACCCCCGCCTCCGCCAGGCGCTTCAGCACCAGCGGCACGCCCCCCGCCTCGTACAGGTCCGTCGCCACATACCGCCCCCCCGGCTGCAGATCGCACAGCAGCGGCGTGCGCTCCGAGACCCCGTCGAACTCGTCGATCTCCAGCGGCACCCCCATTTCGTGGGCCACCGCGAGCAGGTGCAGCACCCCGTTGGTCGAGCCCCCGCTCGTCGCCACCGCCGCGATCGCGTTCTCCAGCGCCGCCCGCGTGATGACTTCGCTCGGGCGCTGACCCCGGCGCAGCACATCCATCACCAGTTCCCCACAGCGCTCCGCCACCTCCAGCTTGCGGCCATCCTCAGCCGCCACCATCGCCGAGCCCGCCGGGGAGATTCCCAGCGCCTCGAACGCCATCGCCATCGTGTTCGCCGTGAACTGGCCCCCACACGCCCCCGCGCCCGGCGAGGCCACCTCCTCCAGTTCGTGCAGCTCGCCTTCGGAGATCTTCCCCGCCGCGAACTGCCCCACCGCCTCGAACACCTGCTGGATCGTCACGTCCTGGCCGTGGAAGTGGCCCGGGCGGATCGAGCCGCCGTAGAGCATCAACCCAGGGATATTCAGCCGCGCCAGCGCCATCACCGTCCCCGGGATCGTCTTGTCGCAGCCCGAGATGCACACCAGCGCGTCGAAGCAGTGCGCGCTCGCCACCAGCTCGATCGAGTCCGCGATCACCTCCCGCGAGACCAGCGACGCCCGCATCCCCGCCGTCCCCATCGTGATCCCATCCGAGATCGCGATCGTATTCAGCTCCATCGGCGTCCCCCCCGCCGCCCGGATCCCCGCCTTCACCTTCGCCGCCAACACCCTGTTGTTGAAGTTGCACGGCATCGTCTCTATCCACGAGTGCGCCACCCCCACAATCGGCTTCGCCAGATCCTCCGCCGAGTAGCCGATCCCGTGCAGGTAGGACCGCGCCGCCGCCCGCTCCGGTCCCTCCGTCAGCGCGCGGCTGCGGTGCTTGAGGTCAAAGGTGCTCACTGTGCGCGAACACTATCCGGCGCGCCGCACATCCCGCGGTGTGGACCGCCGGGCACAGCGGCCTTCACGAGGCGAGCACATCCCGCGGCGCGGGCCGCCGGGCGCACAGGCGTTCACGAGGCGGGCACCGTCCCCAGTCCGCGCTCCACCCCGGTCCCCCTACGATCGGTAGCCCGCTCACGCTCCCAGCGCGCCAACCGCGCCAGATCCTCCCGCACCTGCTCCGGGTCCACCTGGCGGCCCGGCAAGTGCATATTCGCGTCCGCTATCAACCGCCGCTCGTCCGCCGTCAGCGCCATCCACTTCGCCAACACGTCGTCCGCGTCCGGTAGCCGCGCGCTGCCGTAGGGGCGCGTATCGTCGGGGAACGCCACGCAGTACTCGTTCAGCAGCGCCCCCGTCTGCGGCACGTACGCCACGATCGGGCGGTGCGGGTAGAGCAGATACGCGTACGGCGCCCCCGTGGCCTCCTCCGCGGAGGGAGTGGGGGCCCGCCCACCCGCGCGCGGGCGCCACACCCGCAGGAAACCCAGGTCGCGGTACATCGCCCACTCCTCCTCGTTCACACACGAGCGCAGCAGCTCGCGCGCCCTCTGCTCCGCACGCAGCTCCCGACCCGGGTCGTAGCGCACCTCGGGTAGTCGCCGGCGCGCCCGGTGACGAGCCACCGCGCTCTGCGCCCGCGGCAGCTCCGCCCGCATCCGCGGCAGCGCCAACTCCCACAACAGCACCGCCGCCATGATCGCGGTGGCACTCAGCGCGAGCAGCATCGCCGCGCTAAACCCTGGGAGCCCCGCCGGCAGCACGCGGGAAGAAGATCACGCGCTCCGCGTCCCGCGGCACGTCCCCAAAGTCCCGCACCATCTCCGCCTCGCGGCGGCCATCCCGCCGCTGGGTCGGCACCGCCGCCCACATCCCCGCGTCCAGCTCCCTGCGAAACGCCTCGATCAGCTCACGCTCCTGCTCGGGCACATCCACATCCCCCTCCACGAGCAGAATCTCCCCATGGCCCGGCTTCATACGCAGCAGCTTCATCGATAACCAAGCTTGAGTGCCAGCAACTTCATCGCCCATCGATTATGGCACTCCGGAGGTGCTCCGCGGAGAGGATGTTCACCGGACCCGGCCCCGCGCCGATGTCGCGCAGGCCACGAGCCACCGCCTCCCCCGCCAGCGCCCGCGCTGTGCGCGCCGCCTCGAGGGGCGTATGCCCTTGCGCCAGCTGCGCCGCCAACACCGAGGAGTGCGTGCACCCCGAGCCATGCGCCGCCCCATCCGCGTAGCGCACCCCCGGAATCTCCACCGCCCCACCGTCTCCCTCTGAGTCCACGAACAGGTCCACCGCCCGCGCGCGATGGCCCCCCGTGAGCACCACAGTGCGCGGCCCCAGCGCCAGCACCGCCCGCGCGAGCTCCGCCACCTCGGCGTCCGTCGGCTGCGCCTCCCCATCCGCGTCCTCAGCCCCTGCACCCTCAACCCACCCCTCCTCAGCCCTTGCACCTCTAGCCCTTGCACCTCTAGCCCTTGCACCCCCAGACCCCGCGTCCACTCCGTGCCTCGATGGCCAGCCCGCCAGCACCCGCGCCTCCGGCAGATTCGGGGTGAGTACCGTCGCCCGCGGCAAGATCTCCTCCACGAGCGCCCGCTGCGCCTCCGGCTGCAGTAGCCGCGCGCCCGACTCCGCCACCATCACCGGGTCCACCACCACCGGCGTACCGGGCGGCAGCTCATCGAGCGCCACCGCCACCGCGCGGATCACCTCGACCGTTCCCAGCATCCCCACCTTCACCGCATCCACCCCGATGTCCGCCACCACCGCCCGCACCTGCGCGAGCACCATCTCCGGGGGCACCATCTCCACCGCTGTCACCCCCACCGTGCTCTGCGCCGTGATCGCCGTGATCGCCGTCATCCCGTGCACCCCGCAGCGCGCGAACGCCTTCAGATCGGCCTGAATGCCCGCGCCCCCGCCGGAGTCCGACCCCGCAATCGACAGCGCCCTCGGGGTGTGTGCCTGCGATGTCACAATCTGCACGGTATTGGCTGGCGGGCAACGATAGAATCAAGGGCACCAGCGCGCCCGGCGGCGTGAGGGGGCGTGCGAGGAACGGAGGAGCGTCCCATGCTGCGCATCGCCCATCGCTCCGCGCCGGCACCGCTACGACACCGCGGAAGCTGGCGCCTCGATCGCGGCCAGCGGCAAACGGTCGCAGGGATGGTCGCGGTAATCGTGGGCCTCCACGCGCTCGGCTTCTTCCTCTTGATCGCCCTGGTCGCGCCCCGCCACTACAGCCTCGGAGCTTCCGGAGGCTTCACGATCGGGATCGGCCTCACCGCCTACACGCTCGGCCTGCGCCACGCCTTCGACGCCGACCACATCGCTGCAATCGACAACACCACCCGCAAGCTGATGTCCGAAGGCAAGCGGCCGCTGAGCGTCGGCTTCTGGTTCTCGCTCGGGCACTCCACGATCGTGTTCGGGCTCGCCCTCCTGTTCGCGATCGGGATCAGGGCCCTCAACGGCCAGGTCCAGCACGGACGCTCCGAGTTGCACAACCTCTCCAACTGGATCGGGGCCGGTGTCTCGGGGCTCTTCCTGTACATCATCGCCGCGCTCAATGTGGTGATCCTGATCGGGATCGTGCACGTCTTCGCGGACATGCGCCGGGGCCGCTACGAGGAGGCGGAGCTCGAGCATCGGCTCAACACCCGCGGACTGATGATGCGCCTCTACGGGCGCCTCACCGGGACGGTCACGCGGCCCGGGCAGATGTATCCGATCGGCATCCTGTTCGGGCTCGGCTTCGACACCGCCTCCGAGGTCGCCCTGCTGTTTCTCGCCGCCGCGGGCGCCGACGCCGGGCTGCCCTTCTACGCGATCCTCTGCCTGCCCGTCCTGTTCGCCGCAGGCATGTCGCTGCTCGACACGATCGACGGCTCGTTCATGAACTTCGCCTACGGCTGGGCCTTCTCCAAGCCCGTACGCAAGGTCTACTACAACATCACCATCACCGGGCTCTCCGTCGCCGTCGCGCTGATCGTCGGCACGATCGAGCTGGCCGGCATCGTCGCCCAGCACGCCGGCGCGCGCGGCGCCTTCTGGAGCTGGTTCATCAACATCAACATCAACCAACTCGGCTACATCATCGTCGCGATGTTCGTCCTCACCTGGAGTGTCTCGCTGGCGATCTGGCGCTTCGGGCACATCGAGGAGCGCTGGTCCGCCGCGGCCCGAGCGCCGGGCGCCGGCGGGAGGTGAGTCTCACCCCGCTCGACCAGGGCGCGGGCTACTCCCGCTCGATCAACTCCCGCAGCACGTGCCACGCGCTGGCCTGCGCCTCCTGGATGCGGGGAATGTGCTGCGAGCGTGTGATCACCACGTAGTCGGCGAGCCCCTCCGCGGCGATGCGCCCGCCGTCGTAGCCCACGAACGCGACGCTCTCGAGCTCGCGCCGGCGGGCCTCCGCCAATGCCGCGATCACGTTGCTCGAGCCCCCACTCGTGGAGAACGTCAACAGCGCATCCCCCGCGCGGCCGTGGGCGATCACCTGGCGCGCGAAGATCGACTCCACGCCCACGTCGTTGGCGATCGCGGTGAGGATCGCCGGGTCCTCCGTCAAGTCCAACGCGCGCCGCGCCGGCCAGCCGTTCGCCGGTGGCGGACAGCGCAGATCGGCGACCGCATCCATCGCATCGGTCGCCGAGCCCCCGTTGCCCGCTGCCAGTACCGTGCCGCCGCTATCCAGACGGCCCCGCAGCACGGTCGCCGTGCTCGCGAGCGCAGGGGCCCCCTCGCTCAACGTCTGCGCGCGCAACGCCCCGATCTCCGCCGCCTTCATCGCCACCGAGGCGCGCACGTCCGCGAGCACCGCGTCGAGGTTGTCCTCCGCCTCGCCCAGGAACGGGTACAGGAACGCGGAGGCCCCCGGATCGTGTCGCACACCGCCCACCCGCCCCTCGAGCAGCCCGCGGTGCTCGAAGAACACGTGCACCAGCTCCCACAGCACGTGATACGCGGTCTCGGTCAACTCCTGGCGCACCAGCGGGTCCGCGGTCGGCGGCGTCAGCTCCCACTCCGCCCCCAGAGACGAAAACGCGATCGTCAGCGCTCCGCCATCCCGCGCACGCCACAACGCCTCCGCCACCTCGACATCGCACTCCTCTCCAAATCCCAACACGATGTCCGCCGGCTCGAGCACCTGGTCCAAGCGGCGCCTCAGCATCGCTCGTGGCCCCACCAGCCCGAGCGCGGGCAGCGCGCGCTTGCCGACGATCACCGGGTGCACGAACTCGACCGCCACGTGTCGCACGTCCGAGCACGCCGCCGGGGAGACGCCACAGGCGAGCAGGCGCCCACCCGCCGCAAAGCGCCTCGCCATTAGATGGCACAGCCGCGCAAGGCGCTCCCCCTGCTCCGCAAAGTAGCGCTCGCCGCACTCCACGCGGAGCGCCAGCAGCTCCGCGATGCGCTCGGCAGCCGGGGTGGCCTCGACAGGCCCGTTCGCCCGCACACCTGGCACGGACCCCGCCGTGCTACCCGGTTTGGCCCCAGCGGCCCCGCCACTCACGCCGGCGCCGGCGCTGGCGCCCGTGTGGCCGCTCGTCGCAGCCATTCGCGCACCTCCTCCAGCCCCTCGCCCGTGCGCGCGCTGACGAGCATCCGCTCCACCTCGGGGTGGACCGCGTCGAGGTGGTAGAGGAAGCGCTCGAGGTCGAACTCGAGGTGCTCCAGCAGGTCGATCTTGTTGATCAGCACCAGCTCACACGCGCGGAACATCAAGGGGTACTTCGCGGGCTTGTCCTCGCCCTCCGTCACCGCCGAGACCATGATCCGGTGGTGCTCCCCGATGCGGAACTCCGCCGGGCACACGAGGTTGCCCACGTTCTCCACCACCAGCAGGTCGAGCCCCTCCAGCGCGAGCGCGGGCAGCGCGCTGCGCACCATGTTCGCATCGAGGTGGCACTCCCCGCCGAAGCCCGAGTCGGTGTTCAGCTGCACCACCGGCACGTGCCGTGCCGCCAGCCGGTCGGCGTCCAGGCTGCCCTGCACATCGCCCTCCAGCACGCCCGCGCGCACCCCGCGCGCACTCGCGAGCTCCGGCAGCACCCGCTCCAGCAGCGATGTCTTGCCCGCCCCCGGGGCGCTCATCATGTTGACCACCGTGACCCCCGCGCGCTCGAAGTCCGCGCGGTTCGCGTTGGCGATCGTCGTGTTCGCATCGAGCGCGTCCTCGAGCACCCTCACCTTGATCCGATGCACCGCTCCACCTCCTCTTCGCTCGACCATACGCGTGCGGCTTGCGTATCCGGCTCGCTGACTTCGATCGACTCGATCTCGAGCTCGTTCCCCGCCACCACGCTCACCTCGGTCCCCCCACACTCCGGGCAGCGGAACACCGGCAGCTCCAGCTCCCACCCGCGCCCGCACGGCTCGCACTCCAGGCGCGCCGCCACCAGCTCGATCTCCAGGCGCGCCCCCGCGCAGGGAGTGTCGCGGCCGACGATCTCGAAGTAGAACTCCAGCGAGTCCCCGACCACCTGGCGCAGCGCGCCCACCCGCAGCTGCACCCCCGTGACCCGCCGACCTTCGGCGTGGCGCAGGGCGGTGTCGAGGATCGCGCTCGAGATCGACAGCTCGTGCACGGCCTCACGCCCCATCAGTCCGGTTGCTCGCCTCGACCGTCGCGCCCGCCTCCACGGCATCGCCACCGGCGCCTGCGCCCGTACTCCCCGCCGCCGAGCGCAGCCGCCCGAGCGTCGCCAGCACGAGCTCCACCGCGCGCTCCACCGCCTCCCCCACCGCCGCGGTCAGGCCGAGGCCGACCTCCTCCACCTCGCTCGGCTCGCACGCGATCACCACGACCTTGCCCGGCCAGCCCCCCACGAGCTTCACGAAGCGCAGCACCGTGAGCGGGTCCATCCCGTGCGGGTCGATCCGCTCGCCATCCTCCAGCTGCCCCCCCACCTCCTCGGGCTCGGGTTCGATCACATACAGGCTCCCCGGCGCTCCCCCCTGGCGGCTCACGTCGAGTAGCACCAGCGCCTCGTAGCCGCGCATCACCTCGTACGCCAGGTCCAGGCCCCCCGTGCCCGCATCGAGCACCGTCACGCCCGCCGGCAGCGTCCGCTGCTCCAGGCGGCGCGCCACCGCTCCCCCAAAGCCATCGTCCTGCAGCCACGCGTTGCCGATGCCCGCGACCAGGATCTGGCCCGCGCCAGCATCCGGGGCGCTGGGAGCACCGCGGCTCCTGTCCACCGCGCTCACCTCGACGATCCCTCCCCCACCGCCACCGGCTGCACCTCGTGCGCAAAGAAGAACAGGTAGCGCCCCGTCTCCCGCATCAACTCCTGTCCCGGGTCGTCATCGACCGTCACACCCAGGTACACGCGATCGTCGTAGTCGAGGTAGATGCGCTCCAACGTCGCCACGCGCCCGTCCAACATCCGGTCGTACAGATCGCGCTCCACCCCGGGCCTCAGCACGAGCTTGGCGCCGCGGCGGAAGGTCACCCCAGCGACCGTCGCCCGCTCCTCGCCCGGGACGTCGCCGGCGCTCCCCGGGATGTGCGGATCCCAGCCCGAGGTGTGGGGGCCACCCTGGGTCTGAGGACCACTCTGGGTCTGAGGATCACCCTGGATCTGAGGACCGCCCGGGACCGGAGGCCAACCCCCCGGGACCTCCGGTGGCTTCGCGCTACTCATCGGGCACCTCGCTGAGTCGCCCGTGCAGGTCGAAGATCTCCTCCGGTGTGACCGCGAGCGCCCGTTCCAGCATCTCGCGCACCGCCGGGTCGTGGGTGGCGATTCGCTCGCGCTCGACATCGCTGAGCGTCTGCACGTGCAGCAGCAGCGCCTCCTCGATCTCGGTGTTGTCGAACAGCTCCCCGCGGCTCTCCGGCGCCAGCTGGGGGTGGTCGGGCAGCACGATCGCCGCCGCCAGGATCGTGTCGTCCGCGGGGCTCGCAAGCACCGGCCAGGTATTGACGCTCGCGCAGCCCTCGCTGTCGAGCGGCGAGTAAAAGCGCCCCCTGGAGATGTGGATCGCCATGTGGGTCGAGACCAGCGCCACCGCAAGCGCCCGCGCGCGGTCGAGCCCCTCCGGCACCGTCAGCGTGTTGTGCACACACATCGAGACCCGCACCAACCCTCCGTCCCGTACCTCCGAGCGCAGCGTCACACGACCCTCGGCGAATGGCACCGTCACGCGCTCCGCGAGCGCGATCGGGGGGATCTCCAGACGGCTTGCGTGCGCCTCGTTGCGCTCGCCGCTGGGGCGCAGGAACCAGAGCGTCGCACTCAGCGTGGCGCCCGGGGCCGGCGCGGCGAGACACTGCACGCGCGCGTGGTCGAACGTCGCGGGGTTCTCCTGAGCGTAGATCGGGGGGTACACCACCCCGAAGGGCGTCGGCGTGGCGTTCTTGACCACGTCCGGGGTGTAGGGGTAGAGCGCATACCCCTCGTACAGCAGCGTCTGGACCAGGTCATCCAACCCCATCGCGAGCCTCCCGCTGTCCGGCGCGCTGCGCGCCGCGCAGACCACCGACGCGCGCCCGCCCGAGCTCTGTCTCCTCAGTATTGAGCGTGCCGTCACGGGTGCGCAGCTGAGCGAAGAACTCCGGTACCGCGCGCTCCAAGGCGGAGCCCCCGGAGATGCCCTCCCAGCGCGCCTTGATCAGTCCGACCAGGCGGTAGCAGTCGTCGATCGGAGCGATCACGCACTGGGGCTCCTCATCGAGACGGTTGACGATCAGCGCCTCCCCGTCGATCTCGAGCTCCCCGATCCGCGAGTCGGCGCGCACGAGCTCCTCCCACGCGCCGAGCTCCAGTTCCGATTCCGTCGCTCCCGCGGGGCTGGGGTAGAAGGCGACGATCCCCCCGCTGAGGCCGCTGCGCATGAAGAACGCGAGGCCGATCGGGATCTGCAGGGCGGCCCACAGCTCGTCGGGGACGCGGGTCGCGCCGAGCCACACCGTGCGCATCCCCGCGGGGCGATACTCGGGGTCCCCCGAACGCAGCGCCCAGCAGGCCTCGCACGAGCAGAGGATGCGGCGCTCCTGCAGATGCAACAGGTGGCGGTGGTCGCCCGGCACCGACGCGCCGCACAGCTCACAGCGCTCCTCCTCCACCGAGGCGACCGGCAACAGCGATGGCTTCAGCAGCGGCAGCTCGCAGCCGCCGGCCGGCGGCGGGTGCTCGTCCTGCACACCCGCGACCTCCAGGCCGGCGAGGTCGGGGGCGTGCTCGTCGAGGGCGCCCTTGATGGCGTGCTCAAGCGTCGAGCGCGAGGCGGCGCAGCCGTCGCAGCTGCCCTGCAGGCGCAGCCGCGCGACCCCGTCGTGGATGCCCAGCAGCTCGACGTCGCCACCGTGGGATTCCATGTAGGGGCGCACCGTGTCGAGCGCTTCGGCCACGCGGGTCTCCAGAGCGACGGGGTAGAGGTCGTGGATCAGCAGCAGGCTCGCCACCGAGCCGTCCGCGGCGAGCTGTCGGCGGAGCTCCACGCCAGCCGGGCCGGCCGCCTCGATGGTGTCCACGATCCGCGTCAAGCCATCCCCGTACATCTCGACGACGGCGTCCACCAGTTCCTCCACGAGCGCGCGCGCCCGCTCGTCGCGGAGCTCCCCCACGCGCTCGCTCAGCCGCTGGACGCGCTCCACCAGCTCATCGGGGTCGGTCGCGAGCGGCGTGTCGTTCGTGTCCATCGCAGTCATCCCATCCCGTCCGTTCTTCATCCCATGCCGTCCGTTCTCTTCGCTCACCGTCTGTGTGGATGTGCGTGATCTGCCACTTCGTTCTCGCCGGGGCTCAGCTCAACCCGGTGGGGGTGTGCATGACCTTGCGCACGCGCCCGCCCCCGGTGTACATGTGCACCCCGCAGGGCAGGCACGGGTCGAAGCTGCGCACGGCGCGCATGATGTCGATGCCCTTGAAGTTCTCGGGCCCGTTTTCCTCGAAGATCGGGGTGTTCTGAACCGAGTCCTCGTAGGGCCCCGGGGTCCCGTAGACGTCACGCGGACTCGCGTTCCAGGGGGTCGGGGGGTAGGGCTGGTAGTTGGCGATCTTGCCCTCGCGGATCACCATGTGGTGTGAGAGCACACCGCGGGCGGCCTCGTGAAAGCCGCAGGAGACGGCTTCGGTGGGCACTTTGAACTCCCGCCAGCTCTTGGTGCGCCCGGCGCGCACCTCCCGCAGCGAGCGCTCGAGGCAGTGCAATCCGACGAGCGCCGCGTAGGCCTGGTGGTAGGAGCGGGCGCGGTCGCGCTCGACGGCGTTCGACTTCTCGGGGATGTGCCACTCGAGTTCGGTCTCGGGCAGGCCGGGGGTCTTGGGGATCGTCATCTGGATGCTGTGCCCCGTGGCCTTCAGATAGCCGAAGTCGACGAGCCCCGCCTTGGCGGTGCACCACTGGCGCGCGAACGGACCGCCACCGGTGTCACAGCAGACGTGGGTGTCGGTGCGTTTGTCATAGATCCGCGGCGAGACCACCCAGCTGTACTTGTCGGCGAAGTCGCGCTTCTGGGGCTTGGGCAGGGTCTGCTTGTTCCACGGGTGGTTCTTGTCCACCGGGTTGCCCAGGGGGTCGCTGCGGACGAACGTGGGCTCGTTCTCCCAGCTGTCGAAGTAGGAGCTCCCGAGCAGGATGCGGATCATCAGGTTGATCTCCACGAGATCGGTGCTGATCAGCTCCCCGCCGATCACCACACCGGGAGTGATGTAGCGCTTGCGCCCCCACTCGGTCATCGTGCGGTAGTTGTAATCGACGTAGTCGGGGTCGTCGAAGCAACCCCAGTTGACGAGGTTGGTCTCGCGGTAGCCGACCATGTCGTAGCCGGGGAGCTCCTGCAGGAAGAAGTCGTACAGGTCGTCGTGCATCGGCACGGTGCGCTTGACGTAATCCATGTAGCGCATCAGCCGCACGTAGTAGTCGGTGAGCGTCTGGTGGGTGATGTCGGCGCTACAGCCGCCCGGCATGATCGTCGAGGGGTGGGTGTGGCGCCCGCCGA
This sequence comes from uncultured Solirubrobacterales bacterium, assembly GCA_963747875.1. Classification (GTDB taxonomy): domain Bacteria; phylum Actinomycetota; class Thermoleophilia; order Solirubrobacterales; family Solirubrobacteraceae; genus Palsa-744. The sequence continues at coordinate 197,411 of CAVVGU010000001.1, read as the reverse complement.
GCAGGCAGTACATCTCGCGGGTGTAACGCGCGACCTGGAGGGTCTCCATGTAGAAGGAACCGGTGAATGGGTTCAGCCCGCGCATGATGTCGGCGATCGTCCTGTAACCGTGAATGTCACCGTGCGGCGCAGAGGTCTTCTCGGCCTTGGCGAGCAGCGCGGGGTTGGTGTCCTTGACCATCTGCTCGCAGAAGTCCACGTTGGCCATGCAATCGTTGAAGATCGCGTGGTCGAACATGTAGTCGGCGGACTCCGCGAGGTTGAACGCGAGGTCGCCCAGCGCCGGGGGCTTGACGCCGTAGGCCATGTTCTGATTCAGGCACGAGCAGGTGCAGTGATTGTCCCCACAGATCCCGCAGATGCGGCTCGTGATGAAGTGCGCGTCGCGGGGGTCGATACCCTTCATGAAGATGTCAAAACCGCGAAACACCATCGAGGTGCTGTAACACTTGAGCACCTGCTGGTTGGAGAAGTCGATCTCGGTGTGGATGCCGAGGCTGCCCACGATCCGGGTGATCGGGTCCCACGACATCTCCTTGACGACGATCTTGCGCTCTGCGGGTGTCTCTACGGTTGCCATTTCATTGCCTCGCTTGTCTCGCTGAAGATTTTTTTGGATTTGGGGCGGGGTTGCGTGGCCGGCTCACCAGCGCTTCGCGTATCCGCTACTCAACGTGGGGCCGCGGCGGCGCCACTCGGGCTCGATGTCGTACTTGCGCTCCAAGTTGCGCTTGCGGAAGTAGCGGAACACGGGGCCGTAGGTGAAGCGCTGGAAGTTGGCCGCCGCCTCGCCCCAGGCGTCGGGGTCCATGAACGGCATGTACTTGTCGGGGAAGCCCGGCATCGTGCAGGCCATGCAGATGCCCCCCACGTTGGGGCAGCCGCCAATTCCGTTGACCCAGCCGCGCACGGGCACGTTGCACTTCACCACCGGCCCCTTGCAGCCGAGCTTGACCAAGCAGCGGTGGTCGGAGCCGTATTCGGTGGCGAAGTTGCCCTGCTCGGTGAAGCCGGCGCGGTTACAGCCCTCGCGCACGGTGCGATCGAACAGCCACTTCGGGCGCAGCTGCTCGTCGAGCTCCGGCGCAGGCGCCATCCCGGCGAGGTGAAAGACGAGGTACATCAGCGTCTCGGTCATGTTGTCCGGCTGGGCGGGGCAGCCGGGGATGCAGACGATCGGCAGCCCCGCTTTCGATTTCCACCGCCACCCCAGATAGTCGGGCAGCCCCATCGCGCCGGTCGGGTTGTTCTTCATCGCGGGGATCCCCCCGTAGGTGGCGCAGGTGCCGATCGCGACGACCGCCGCGGCCTTCGGGGCGAGGCGGTCGACCCACTCGTTGGTGGTGATCGGCTGCCCCGTCGCGGGGTTCACGCCGAAGCCGCTCCAGTAGCCCTCGCCGTTGATCTGCTCGTTGGCGATCGAGCCTTCGACGACCAGCACGAACGGGTCGAGCTTGCCCGCCTCGGCTTCATACCACGCCTGGATGTACTCCTGGCCGACCTCGAAGGCGATCACCTGGTTGTGGATCACGACCTTGGGCATTCCGGGAATCGTCCCCTGCACGATGTCCTCGAGGCTGGGGTTGGTGGCGCTGGTCATCGCCACCGAGTCCCCCTCGCAGGAGAGGCCGGTGGTCATCCACAGGACGTGCGCCGTGAGCTCCTCCGTCTGCGCCTGTTTGGGTGCGAACTCGGTGGTTGCCATGTGATGCTCTCACTTCCCTTCGTGTGTGTGTATATTTTGATTTCTTCAACAGATGCGCGGCAGCGGGTCGCCGACGAGCTGGTCCATCACCCGCCTGCCGCCGAACGCGGTCTCCACGAGCACCATTCCGGGGGGCTCGCGCTTGATCTCTCCAAACTCCCGCGCCCCCTCGAAGCCGGGCACCGCACGCAGTGCGGCGAGCGCGGGCTCGAGCGCCTGCGCAGCGAGCGCGGCGACGAACTGGCCCTCGTTGGCGATATAGAGCGGGTCGATGCCGAGCAGCTCCGCGGCGCCCGCCACTTCAGGGCGCACGGGCACGTCGGCCTCGCGCACGACCATCGCGACCTGGGAGGCGCGCGCGAGCTCGTTGAGCACCGAGGCCACGCCCCCGCGGGTGGCGTCGCGCAGGCAGTGCAGCGCCGGACCTGCGGCGTCGAGCAGCGCGTCGACGGCGGGCCACAGCGGCCGGGTGTCGGAGACGATGTCGGCCTCGAGCCCGAGCTCCCCGCGGGCGAGCATGATCGCGGTCCCGTGGTCGCCGATCGGGCCAGACACGAGCAGCCGGTCGCCCGGCACGAGCGCGCTCGGGGCGAGACACGAGCGCGCGTCGCGGCGGCCGAGACCGGTGGTGCAGATGTACATCGAGTCGCAGTGCCCACGTTCCACGACCTTCGTGTCGCCAGCCACGACCTCCACGCCCGCGGCAAGCGCGGCGGCGGCGAGCGCCTCGATCTCCCCGCGCAGCACCTCCGCGTCGAGCCCCTCCTCCAGCACGAGGGAGACGGTCAGCGCCAGCGGCAGCGCTCCCGCCATCGCGAGGTCGTTGGCGGTGCCGTTCACGGCCAGCTCCCCGATCGAGCCGCCGGGGAAGCGGATCGGCTTGACCACGAACGAGTCGGTCGTGAGCGCCAGCTCCACGCCGTCGACTGTCACGCCGCCCGCGTCGGCAAGCGCTGCGAGCCCCTCGAAGGCGACCCCGTCGGCGCCCAACGACACGAGCCCATCGCCCGCGGGCGCGTCCGAGTCGGGGGACCGTTCGGCGGTCGTTGCGAAGGCGGGCACGAGCAGGCCCTCGATCAGCGTGCTCGTCGCCTGGCCCCCGGCGCCGTGGGCCATCGTGATGTGCGGATCGCGGAAGCGGGCCCGCTTGGCCCGTGCGGTCTCGATGATTCTGAGGATGCGCTGCTCACGCTCAGTGACGGGGGCCTTGGCGGCGCGTTGCGCGGCAACGCCGTTGCCCTCGGGGACCGCAGCGGTGTCGCCGGTCCGAGACTCAGCCACGCTCCCACCACCCCGCGGTCTCTCAGCCACGCTCACACCACCTCGCGCTCGCGGGCGAAGCGTCCGTAGTTGTAGTAGGCGGCGCAGGCGCCCTCGGGCGAGACCATGCAGGTGCCGATCGCGTGCTCGGGAGTACAGGCGGTCCCGAAGACCTTGCACTCCCACGGCTTGATCACGCCCTTGAGCACCTCGCCGCACTGGCAGGCCTTGGGGTCGGCGACGCGCACGCCGGGCACCTCGTAGCGCAGCTCGGCGTCGAACTCGGCGTACTCGTCGGAGAGGCGCAGGGCGCTCTGGGAGATGAAGCCGAGGCCGCGCCACTCGAAATGGGGGCGCAGCTCGAAGACCTCGGCCATCACCTCCAGCGCGCGCGGGTTGCCCTCGTGGGGGACGACCCGGCTGTACTGGTTCTCGACCTCGCAGCGCCCCTGGGCGAGCTGGCGCAGGATCATGTGGATCGACTGCAGGATGTCGAGCGGCTCGAAGCCGGAGACCACCACGGGCCGCCCGTACTGCGCGGGGATGAACTCCAACGGACGCGCCCCCACGACGGTGCAGACGTGCCCCGGCCCCACGAAGCCGTCGAGGCGCAGATCGGGGGACTCCAGCAGCGCGCGCAGCGGGGGGACGATCGTGACGTGGTTGCACATGCAGCGGAAGTTCTCCACGCCCTCGGCACGCGCGCGCTTGAGCGTCAGCGCAGTCGAGGGGGCGGTGGTCTCGAAGCCGATCGCGAAGAACACCACGTCGCGCTCGGGGTTGGCCTTGGCGATGCGCAGGGCGTCCAGGGGCGAGTAGACCATGCGCACGTCGGCCCCCTGGGCCTTGGCGTCGAGCAGCGTCTGCGCTGAGCCGGGCACCCGCAGCATGTCCCCGAAGCAGGTGAAGATCACGCCCTCGCGGCGGGCGAGCGCGATGCCATCGTCGACGCGCCCCATCGGGATCACGCACACCGGGCAGCCGGGGCCGTGTACGAGCTCGACGTTGGCGGGCAGCAGGTCGTCGATCCCGTACTTGTAGATCGAGTGGGTGTGTCCGCCACAGACCTCCATCACCTTGTAGTGGCGGCCCGGCGCAACGGTCGCGAGAATCTGCCCCGCCAGGGCACGGCCGAGCTCGGCGTCGCGATACTCGTCGACGTACCTCACGGTGGGTCCCCTCGGCTCACGGGTGGGTCCCCTCGGGCCAGCGCGACGCCGGCGTGGACGAGGACGCGCTCACCCACCGCGACCCCGTCGAGGAGCGCCGTCTCGACCGCTTCGCGGCGGCCGTCGGCGCGCTCGCACAGGGCGAGCCCGCGGTCGGGGTCGAGCACCAGCACGCGCATCGCCACAGCCTCGTCCCCGCAGGTGATGCAGTGCTCAACCTGGCAGTGCGGGGCGAGGTCGGCGCTCGCGCTCATCTCAGCCTCGGACGCTCATTCGATCGCGCTCGCCCTGAGCTCCTGGAGCTCCTGCTCGTAGTCGCGGCCCATCCCCTCGAGCAGCCTGAGGGTCGCCTGCGCCTCATCCTCGTCGACCTTCGAGAGCGCGAAGCCGACGTGGATCAGCACCCAATCCCGCGGTCGGGCAGCCTCACCGTCGGCGTCGAGCAGTCCCACATTGACCGTACGCCGCACACCCGCCACCTCGACCAACGCGAGCCGATGCTGCTCGTCGACGATCTCGATGATCTGACCGGGGATGGCCAGGCACATGGCAAGGGCCCTCAACCATTCTCTTCTCTGAGCTGTATTGGCCTCTATACCCAAAACGCAGGGGACGCAAAACCGGATCGCCGTCGGGCGTCGCCGCCGCGCCCGTTCCAACCCCTGGGAGATTGATTCGGGCTAGGGCTGCGGCCAGTGGTCAAGCACCGTTCGGAGAGGCGAACCGTTGCGACATACCGGCCTGCTGGGTCCGATCAGCGTCCCCGTGACCCCTTTTTGACCGAAACAAGACGGCAAGTCGCCGGGAGCTCTTGGGGGTGCGTGCAAATGTCACAGACCCGCGACAGTATTGGCACACACTGCTGTCCAAAGTCACACTCGCCGGCCTAGTGTGGCCCTCATGCGGTCCACCCCCAGAGTCGCTTCAAACCAGCCAACCACCACGCGCCGTGAGGACCCTCGCCGCGCGCTCGGCCGCCTTGGCGAGCAGCTCGCAGCGGAGCACCTGGAACGTCTCGGTTTCGCGGTCATCGAGCGCAACGCCCGCACCCGCTACGGCGAGATCGACCTGATCGCCTTCAATGGGGATGTGATCGTCTTCGCCGAGGTCAAGACCCGGCGCGCGCGCAAGCGCTGGCGGCTGACACCCGAGGAGCAACCGCTCGCGTGGTTGCGCACGAGTCAGCGGGCGCGGCTGCGCCGCCTCGCCGCGGCCTGGCTCTACAAGGAGTCCGGCAACCGTCCCAAAGCCCACACGATCCGCTTCGACGGCATCGGCGTAGTCGTCGACGAAGCCAACAGGCTCGTATCCCTGGACCACATCGAAGCCGCCTGGTGAGGACGCGAGGACGCCGATCCTGCTGTTCCGCCGCTCGGCTCCCTAGAGCGCCAGCTGCTGATACGCCAGCGACTGGAAGGAGAGGCGGTGCAGGGAGGAGACGCCTTGGCGGAGGATCGCTTCGCGGTGGGCGGGCGTGGAGTAGCCGACGTGCTCGGCGAAACTCCAGCCGGGGTGCAGGGTATCGGCGTGGCACATGTAGCGGTCGCGGGTGACCTTGGCGACGATCGACGCCGCAGCGATCGCTGCGCTAGTGGCGTCCCCATCGACGATCGCCCGCTGGGGGCGCCCGAAGTCGGGTACCGAGAAACCGTCGACGAGACACGCGACCTCGCCCCGCACGCCGTCGGTGACCCCGCGCAACGCATCACGCAGGGCGGCGAGGTTGGTGACGTGCAGGCCTCTGGAGTCGATCCCGCGCACGCAGCGGGAGACCACGGTGACGCGCGCTGCGCTGCGCAGGACGAGCGGGTAGAGCTCCGCGCGCGCCTCCGCGGTGTGCTGCTTGGAGTCGTTCAACGTCGCCAGCGCACGGGTCTCCGTGGCGGTGAGGCGCTCGTAGTCGAACAGCACCCCGGCGGCGACCAGCGGTCCGGCCAGGCAGCCGCGCCCCGCCTCGTCCGCGCCCGCCACGAGCCGCACCCCCAGACCGCGGTCGAAGGCGAACAGCCGCCGGCCGCTCCCTCCCCGCCGTGCCCTGCGGCGGGCCCTGGAGGAGCCCGCAGCGGCCGAGGTTCTGGGCACCGTGGAAGAGTCCGAAGCGGCCAGCGCACTCGTAGCCCTGGAGGAACCCGACGCGGCAAGGGCACTCGTCGCCCTGGAGGAACCCGACGCGGCCGGGGCATTCGAAGACCTGGAGGAACCCGACGCGATCGGGGATTCGGGGGGCTTAGAGGAAGCCGATGCGGTCGGGGGGCCAGTAGGTGAAGAATGCTCCACCAATGATCCACCCTGTGGGGACGGGTCCCCAGAACCGGCTGTCGTCAGATTCGCCACGGTTGTCCCCCATCATGAACCAATGACCGGGCGGAATCTTGATCGGGGTCGGGAAGTTGCACTCGCGGACCCCCCCACAGGACCGGATATAGGAGTCCTGCTCGCGTTTTCCGTTGAGGTAGGCGTGCCCTTCGCGGATCGAGAGGGTGTCTCCAGGCCCGGCGATGACGCGCTTGATGAAGTTTTCTTCGGCCGCTTCGGGATAGGTCTGGTCGCAAGCAGTCCCGCCGGGTGTGACTTCGTACTGGCGGGGGCCGCATTTCTGTTCCTTCGCGCCCTTGGGGGGGTGGAAGACCACGACCTCCCCAACGTAAGGTCCATTGATGCTCATCCCGATGCGGTTCACGAGCACCCGCTGGCCAGGAATCAGCGTGGGCTCCATCGAGCCGCTGGGGATCTTGTAGGGCTTGACCAGGAACGCCTGGATTCCCAGCGCGAGGAGTACAGCGATCACGATGATCGCCGCCAGCTCGAACAGCGAGCTGGTCGTCGACTTCGACTTCGAGGCGTCCTGCGGCGAGCCGGAGCTCTGGGGGGTGGACCCGGGAGTGCCGGGCCTACCCGAACCGCCGGCGGAGTCCGAGCCCTTGGGCGAGCGTACGCTCACGCCGCGGGGTCGCCGGCGGCATCCTCGCCAGCCTCGGGGGAGATATCGGCCTGGTCCGTGGCCTGCGACTCGGCGTCGGATCGCTCCGTATCGCCGGCCGTGGCTGTGGCCGTGGACTCCCCCAGTGCAGACACATCCGCCGACTCGCCGCCCGCCGCCGGCTCCTCCGTGGCAGGTACCTGCTCGTGAAGGAGGCCCGGCTCGACCGCCTCCTCGGGTCCCGTGTAGCGGCGCTCGCGTACGCGAGCGCGCTTGCCCACGCGGTCGCGTAGGTAGTAGAGCTTCGCGCGGCGCACATCGCCGCGAGCCGCCACCTCGATGCGCTCGATCTTCGGGGAGTGCACCGGGAACATGCGCTCCACACCGACCCCGAAGGACTGCTTGCGCACCGTGAACGTCTCGCGCACCCCGTGGCCCTGACGCTTGATGACCACGCCCTCGAATACCTGGACGCGCCGGCGGGTGCCCTCGATCACCTGGAAGTGCACCTTCACGCGATCGCCCGGCGCGAAGTCGGGGACGCGGCGCAGCTGGGCGCGTTCGAGGGTGTCGATGACGCTGCTCATAACGTAAAGGAAGAAGGTCTCTGCAGGAAGGGGGGTATTGCGCACACAGGCTTCCCGTGGGGCCGCCGCGGCGCGGACCGCAATGGTAGCGGACGGGGGTCCACTCGGCGTCAGAGGTCCGCTCAACGCCAGGGGCCACTCAACGGCAGGGGCCACTCAACGGCAGGGGCCACTCAACGGCAGGGGCCACTCAACGGCAGGGGCCACTCAACGGCAGGGGCCACTCAACGGCAGGGGCCACTCAACGGCAGGGGCCACTCAACGGCAGGGGCCACTCAACGGCAGGGGCCACTCAGCGGCCAGGGTCCCCCGCTCAGCGGCCAGGGTCCCCCGCTCAGCGCCAGGGTCCCCCGCTCAGCGCCAGGGTCCGCGGCGTCAGGTGCCCCGACCGCGTTCGCTGCTGCGCTCGAGCCGCCAGCGGCGGATGCGCTCGTGGTGGCCGGAGAGCAGTACCTCCGGGACGGGCCAGCCGCGGTACTCGGCGGGACGGGTGTAGTGGGGGTACTCGGGGTTGCCACCCAGGTCCTCGCTGAAGGACTCCTCGAGCGCGGAGCGCTCGTGCCCCAGCGCCCCGGGGAGCTTGCGCAGCACGGCGTCGCAGACCACCATCGCCGCGAGCTCCCCCCCGGAGAGGACATAGCGTCCCACCGAGAGCGTCTCGCCCGCGAAGTGCTCGAGGATCCGCTCATCGAAGCCCTCGTAGCGGCCGCATAGCAGTGTCAACGCAGGCTCAGCGGCCAGTTCGCTCACGTATGCCTCATCGAGCACCCGCCCTGTCGGTGCGAGCGCGATCACGCGGCGCATACGCGGCAGCTCGACGGGATCGACACCGTAGTGGGCGCGCAGAGCAGCCTCCATCACGTCAACTCGCAGCACCATTCCAGCGCCACCGCCGAACGGGGTGTCGTCGACCTGCCCCGCGCTCAGAGGAGTGTGGTCGCGGATGTTCACGTACTCCAGGCGGCTGCCCTCCGCAAGCACGTTGGCCACGTGTCGCTGGCTCGAGAACCATCTGAACCACTCGGGGAACAGCGTGAAAACGTCTATCTCCATCGCGATCCCCTCACGATCGCTCGCGAACCCTCGGTGCTTCCACACCCGGAGCGGCGCTCGATGGCACAGCCGCCGTGGGCGCCGTCTGGCTCGACGCAGCGCACCTCAGGTCTCCCCCAGGAACTCGAGGCTCACCTGGATGCGCCCCGCGGGGACATCCACATCGCGCACAGCGTCTCCGACCATCGGCACAAGCAACTCCCGACCGTCGTCGCACAGCACTTCGAGCACCTCGCAGGACGGGAGCTCACGCAGGCCACTGACGGTACCCACCCGGCGCTCCCCGTCGAGCACCGCACAGCCCTCCAGTTCGTGCCCCCACCACTCCCCCTCTCCGAGCACAGGCGCCTGGGCGGACGGCACCGTCAGCGTCTCCCCACGCAGCACCTCGGCGGCAGAGCGGTCCTCGATTCCCTCCAGGCGGACGATCGGCCGCTCCTCGACGCCCGCGCGGCGCACGATCCGCAAGGTGCGCCCCGCAACTGTCACCTCGCTGCCCTCAGTCAGCAGACGGGGGCGGGCACGAGTCACGTAGAAGCTGCCGTCGAGGCCATGCGCGCGACCGACCCGGCCGGCCTGCAGCGGCTGGTCAGTCGACGATGTCAACTACCACCCGGCGCGGGCCGCTCTCCGAACGGTCGCTCGCCGCGGCGGCCCTCACGACTGTGCGTAGCGCCTGGGCGGTGCGCCCGCCACGGCCGATCACCTTCCCGTAGTCGTCCTGGGCGACGGCAAGCTCCAGCACCACCGTGCCGTCGTCCTCCTCGAACTGCTCCACCGTCACATCCTCGGGACGGTCGACCAGACCCTGGGCCAAGTAGGTGAGCAGCTCCTTTACCTGCTGGACCGCCATCGGGTGGGTTAGCTCGAGATGCCCTGGATGCGCAGGAGCTTGCGGACCGTGTCCGTGGGCTGGGCGCCACGAGCGAGCCAGCTGCGGGCGCGCTCCTCGTCGATCTTGATGGTCGAGGGGTTCGTCTGAGCGTTGTAATTGCCGATCGTCTCGATCACCCGCCCATCGCGGGGAGAGCGCTGATCGGCGACGACGACTCGCCAGATCGGGTCCTTCTTGCCGCCCACTCGCGTGAGCCTTAGCCTTACCGACACGTGTTGATCCCTCTCGGTCTTGGTTGTCTTTGAAGTCTTGGGAACTGTCTTTGATTTTTTGTTCTGAATTCAACGATTTGTTCAGAACTGAACGCGATGAAGCTTAGCCGGTTCAGCGGGCCTCCCGCGGTTCAGCGGGCCTCCCGCGGTTCAGCGGGCCTCCCGCGGTTCAGCGGGCCTCCCGCGGTTCAGCGGGCCTCCCGCGGTTCAGCGGGCCTCCCGCGGTTCAGCGGGCCTCCCGCGGTTCAGCGGGCCTCCCGCGGTTCAGCGGGCCTCCCGCGGTTCAGCGTGCCCGGGGGCGGTGAGTCAGCTCCGGGCGATCCGCTCAGCTCCGGGCGATCCGCGAGCCCAGCGGTTCAGCGGGCCTGGCGCATGAGGGCGCCGATGTCGGGCATCTTGCCGCGGCCGACCTGGCGCATGACCTTGCGCATCTGGGCAAACTGCTTGATGAGCTGGCTGACCTGCTGCACGTTGGTACCGGAGCCCCGCGCGATGCGCAGTCGCCGGGAGCCCTTGATCAACTCGGGACGGCGGCGCTCTTCGGGGGTCATCGAGAGGATGATCGCCTGCAGGCGATCGAGCTCGCGCTCGTCCACCTTCATGTTGCTCAGCTGGGCGCCGCTGAGTCCGGGGATCATGCCCAGGATGCTTGTGAGGGGCCCCATTTTCCGAACCGCCTTGAGCTGATCGAGGAAGTCGTCGAGGCCGAACTCGTTGCGCCGCAGCTTGCGCTGCAACTCCACCGCGTCGCGCTCATCGAACTGGCGCTCAGCCTGCTCGATCAGGCTCATCACGTCGCCCATCCCCAGGATCCGCTGGGCCATGCGGTCGGGGTGGAAGCGCTCGAACTGCTCCAGGTGCTCCCCCGTGGAGGCGAACACGATCGGCCTCCCGGTGACCGCCTTGACCGAAAGGGCCGCGCCACCGCGGGCGTCCCCATCGAGCTTGCTCATTATCACCCCATCGAACTGGACCGCCGCCGCGAACTGCTCCGCGACGTTGACCGCGTCCTGGCCCGTCATCGCGTCCACCACGAGCAACGTGTCGTGGGGCTCCACCGCAGCGTGGATGCGCACGAGCTCCGCCATCAGGGCCTCATCGACGTGTAGGCGCCCGCTGGTGTCGACGATCAGCACGTCCTTGCCCTCCTCCCGCGCACGCTGCAGCGCCCACGCGGCGATCTCCACGGGGTCGAGCTCGGTGCCCCGCTCGTACACCGCGGCGCCCGCACGGGCGCCCATCTTGACGAGCTGCTCCACCGCAGCGGGACGGTAGGTATCGCACGCGGCGAGCGCCACCGAGGAGCCCCCGTGCTCGTGCAGGTGGCGCGCGAGCTTGGCGGCGGCGGTGGTCTTGCCGGAGCCCTGCAGGCCCGCGAGCAGGATCACCGTGGGGGGGCTGGAAGCGAAACGCAGGGTGGACGACTCACCGTCCGCTGCTCCGCCCATCAGCTCCGTGAGCTGCTCGGCCACGATCTTGACGACCTGCTGGCCGGGGTTGAGCTTGCCGACGATCTCCGCCCCGAGACAGCGCTCCTTGACCTCTGCCGTGAACTGGCGGACGACCTTGAAGTTGACGTCCGCCTCCAGCAGCGCGAGGCGGATCTCGCGCAGTGCGCGATCGATGTCCTGCTCGGTCAGGGTCCCCCGCTGGCGGACCTCGGAGAGGGTGGCCTGGAGCTTCTCGGCGAGCGAATCGAACATCGGCGGCGATCAGCCCTTCTCGCCCGGGGACTCCTCCTGGATCCGGCGGGTGAGCGCCTCGCCGATGCCGCCGAAGGCCTGGGCGAACTCGGAGGGGACGACGAACACCTTGTTGGCGTCCCCTTCGGCCAGCTGGGGGAGCATCTGGAGGTATTCGTAGCTGAGCAGATCCCGCGTGGGGCGGCCCTCGTGGATCGCTTTGAAGACAGTGTCGATCGCCTTCGCTTCCCCCTCGGAGCGCAGGATCGCCGCCTGGCGCTCGCCCTCCGCGGTCAGTACCGCCGCCTGCTTGGCACCCTCGGCAGTAAGGATCTGGGACTGCTTCTCGCCTTCGGCGGTGAGGATCGCGGCGCGGCGGTCGCGCTCGGCGCGCATCTGCTTCTCCATCGCCGCCCTGATGTCCTGCGGGGGATCGACCGACTTGATCTCGACGCGGTTGATGCGGATGCCCCACTTGCCCGTGGCCTCGTCGAGCACGACGCGCAGCTCGGTGTTGACGTTCTCGCGGGCGGTCAACGTCGCCTCCAGGGTGAGCCCGCCGATCACGTTGCGCAGCGTGGTCACCGTCAGCTGCTCGATCGCCTGCAGGGGATTGGCGATTTCATAGGTCGCGGAGCGGGGTTCCGTGATCGTGAAGTACAGGACCGTCTCGATGCCCACCACCACGTTGTCTTCGGTGATCACCGACTGCGGGGAGAAGTTGACCACCTGCTCGCGCAGGTCCACCAGCGGTTTGACGCGCTCGATGAACGGCGTGACGATCGCGAGACCCGGCTCCAGCGTGCGGCTGTAGCGGCCGAGACGCTCCACGACCCCCGCCCGCGCCTGGGGAATGATCCGGATCGTGCGCGAGGCCACGCCGAGCAGGAAGATGATCACTACGGCGACGATGATGAGAGCGACCATGTGGGAAGTTCCCTTGCCTTTCTAGTACTGCCTATCGGGGGTTTAGTGCATCACAAGCGCGGTGGCACCGCGGATCTCGACGACCTGGACGCGCTCGCCGGCGTCGATTACCTCATCGTCGTCATAGCTGCGAGCGGTCCAGACCTCGCCGTCGATCCGCACACAGCCGACGGCCTCATCGTTGGCGATCCGCTCGAGCACAACCGCATCGCGTCCGACCAAGGCAGCGGCGCCGGTACGGATCCGAGGCGGCAGCTGGCGGTGGCGGCGAGCGAGTGGGCGCAGCGTGAGCAGTACGAGCAGCGAAGCGAGCAGGAACACCACGAGCGCCAGTGGCAGACCTACGCCGGCGACGCTGACGAGCGCCGCGAGCAGCGCACCGATCGCGAACGGCGCGAGGAAGAAGCCCCCGGTGTGCATCTCGCCCAGGCCGAATGCGCAGGCTGCCACGATCCAGATCACGGTTGCGCCCATAATCCGATTATCGCACCGCGCGAGCGCTGAGCCCGACCCGGCGAGGCCGCCGAGGCGCGCCTACTCGTCGGAGATCAGAGCGCGCGCGAAGTCCTCGGGGTCAAACGGGCGCAGATCCTCCAGGGACTCGCCGATCCCGATCAGCTTCACTGGGAGGGCGAGCTCGCGGGCGATCGCAAGCGCGATCCCACCGCGGGCGGTCCCGTCGAGCTTGGTGAGCACAACCCCGCTGACGTCGACCATCTCGGCGAAGATATGGGCCTGGCGCAGCCCGTTCTGGCCGGTGGTGGCGTCGATGGTGAGGAGGGTCTCATGGGGGGCGCCCTCGAGCTGGCGGGCGATCACGCGGCGCACCTTGCCGAGCTCGCCCATCAGGTCGTCCTGGGTGTGCAGACGACCGGCGGTGTCCACGATTACGACGTCGAACCCCTCGGCGCGGCCGCGGGCGATCGCCTCGAAGGCGACGGCGCCGGGGTCAGAGCCCTCGGGACCGGTGACGATCTCGCAGCCCGCCCGCTGCGCCCACCCTTCAAGCTGCTCGGTGGCGGCCGCGCGGAAGGTGTCGGCCGCACCCAGCAGCACGGTGCGCCCCCGCTCGCGCAGATGCCACGCGAGCTTGCCGATCGTCGTGGTCTTCCCGGTCCCGTTGACGCCCACGGCGAGGATCACGGTCGGCTGCGCGCGGATATCGATGCGCCCCTCCCCCACGCGGGCACTCTCGGCGAGCAGCCCGATCAGCCGCTCCGTGAGCGCCTCCCCACCGCTGAGACCGCCCTCCAGCGCCTCCGCTTCGAGCGTCTGCACGACCGACGCAGTCGCGGAGGCGCCCACGTCGGCCATGATCAGCGCCTCCTCCAGGCGCTCCCACGTGTGCTCGTCGAGGGTCTGAAAGAGCGTCGCGTGGATCTCTCCGCCGAGCGCCTGACGGGTCTTTGAAAGGTTCTCGCGCAGGCGCCGGAAGAAGCCGCGGCGCTCGCCGCGATCGCCCACCTCCCCGGCGCCGCCGGGGTCCTGCTCGTCTGTGATGAAGAGATCGCTCCACTCTCGCGACATAGGGGCAGCGCGCGAGGATACCAGCGAGGGGCAAGCTTAGGCAGAGCTCTCAGACAAGAAATGGCTTGGGGCCATTACTAGCGGCCCCAAGCCATTCATTCCACAAAGCTTCGCCGCTAGCTCAGTGTGCGTTCACCACCCTTGCTTCCGCCACTTCGATTTCGTTCTTCAGAACCGCTGAGTTTTTGCCTTTCGCAGATGGAAGTTCCAGCTTGGCGTCGATGACAGGATCAACGATGATTTCCGAGAGCGGCAACGGACCACATCCCGTCGCCCCTGGCGCCGAGAACGCATTGTCGACCAATTCATCCCCCGTGATCTTCGTGATCAGCCCTCCTTCTTCTTCTCCGTTGAGAAAGCCCGTTTTGCCTGCAATGGGTTCGTTGGGAGCCGGAGGGCTCGTCGTGCCCGTCGTCAAGTTCCACATCATCGGATTGGTATCTGATCCGATGTAGCAATTGCTGCCAAGGAACGGGTTTTCAAGGTGGACCTTGACTGGCAGTTCGAGCGCGACCCCTTCTTCAGCAAGGAGGTTTCGCTCGCTGAAGCCGACTGTGCTAGACGCTAGTTCAAGCGTGGCATTGACGCCCGTAAAGCCGTTTTCCAAGACGGCTTCCAGAATCGCCTTCAACGGTTCGCTAAATTCTTCGGGCTTAACTACCCCCAATAGCCCACCCGGCACCGGCTGGGGCGTAGGGACCAGTGTCTGGCCGTTGCTGGCATCGTAGAATGTATAGTTTTCGGCTTCAAAATTAAATTTGAAGCCTCCCTGGACAACAACCGGATTTTTAATCGGCGTGCTAGCACTCCCCAGGACAACGGTTCCTCCGGTCGTAACACTGTAGAGACACTGCTTGACTTCGGGATTTGTTGAGGGACACTGGTCAAACACCGCAAATCTACCCGAATGCGCGGATGCGCCGTCGGCCACCGCCAATGCTCCCACCGCCACAGCAACAACAATCAACGCGACAATCCTCGCGTGCCTAGTCATTACGATGCAATCCTTTCCATTCGACGAGCAATTGAGATCACTTCCCTCTTCTACTTCGGATCTTCCGAGACTTCTGAGACTTTCTCCGAACCTTTGCCGCCCTTCCACAGCCCACGACAGTGAATTTCGTGGATTGAGTAATCTGCATACCATTCTGGCCAACTATCGTCGTCGGCGCTATCAGCTTCTCTCCACACTGGCTTACCACAGCTTTGGACGTCGTCTTTGCATTTGTAAACTGGGAGTGCGGACCGCTTGGAAGAACCGATTCAAACGTGGAGAAGGGTGCATCTGGGACGGATGCAAAGGTTACTTTCAGCACACCCTTATTCGATACAAATGACTGGCCTTCCACATCTAGCGTCACGCCTTCCCCCTGCAGCACGAACACGACGTCGGGGAATTTCGCGCTGCCGTTGGAAACCAAGTAGGCGGGGCCGATGAGGGGCTGAGCGAGAAGGGGAGTATGCACAGTTGCTGTCCCGATATTTGCGCCTACCGGGCAGGAAGCCGGATTGGCGGCAAACGTGTTCGCCAAACAGGCCTGCCGAAGGGTCGTCTGGCGAACCGGAAGCTGCTTGGGAAAATCGATGGTAACCTTTGCGATATTTGCCTCTCCCAAGTTCGGGTAAACGAGCTTGACCTTCACCCCCGTGCCATCGGGTTTAGTCGATTTTGCGTCGGTCGACGCACTCAACATCGGCTTGAATAAGAGATTTCTGCAGCCACCGGCCGCAAATGGACTCGCGGCGTGAGAGGTCGCGCCCTCATTCGAGACGATCGTGGCCGCGATGTACAGCTGTGAGCAATTGGTCGGGTTGAATGTGAATTCGGGCGCGTTGAGCATAACGTTCACCGTGCGTATGCGTAGCGGCACACCATCGATTTTCTGCGGGAATGCACCACTGACAGCCGTGACCCGAGCATCATGAGGATCAATGAACAGAGCAACGCGCACAAGCACATTGCCCAGGTTGAACGGCCCGGCGACAGCAGGGACGATCACCGAAAGTCCAAAGGGCGCACCGTCGTAGGGTCCCGTGAGGTAGACCTTCCCGGTGACATAGTATGGATGACTACCTGAACCAACGCCCACAAGCGTTGTCCCGACCTGGCTTGATGCGGGGCAGTCTCCCTCCGGCCGAGACGCCGCCGGTTCAGGGCACTTCGCCACTTTTGAAATCGACGCTAGCAATCCCTCTGGAAGCTCGGTTGTAATCGATGCCACATTCTGTTCACGATCGCCGCGAATGAAGGTCAGCGTGAACGGACTGTACGTGCCGCCAAGTGGGCGAGTTGTTCCAGCCACAAATGATGGGGCGAACGGTGCCATCGCCGGACATGCTTCGCCGTCCCCGTTCCAGTCTACATCGAAGGAATCCACCGGATTCGCCGTTGACGAACCTCCCCACGAAAGCAACTCACCGGTTGTAACCGCAGGACCGCAACTCTGCGAGTTGGCCAGCGGCGCCCGCGGGCCACCGAACATCTTGACCGCAATATCACTCACAGGAAACTGCGGGGCTTCTTCGAACGTCGCCGTAATCCGACCGGTGCTCGGATCGACAGAAGCCCGACCAGGAAGCTTGATATTCACGCCCTCCTTGGAAGCTTCGAGTTCAAGGTAGAAACTAAAGAGATCACCGTTGCTTGCATCCGCTTCTGTGCATTCCGGCTGCCCGGCGGCGCCGCATTTCGGAGCCGCGAGGAAGAGATGACCTTCAAGCTCTTCGGAGAGCAGCGGGGAGCTAGCACGGACGGTCCCCAGCTGTGACGAGGGCGGGCAGTGGCCCGCCACCAGATGACTCAACCCATCGGCGCCTTCGCGTTCTTCACCGATGTTGATCCCTTCTGTACCCGTGGCCTGACAGGCGCCGAGGCCGTCCGCCGCAGCGGGGGAGATCGTTGTGCCTTCGGGCAGTGTGATGCTCACGTTGCGCAGTGGAGGAGTTGCAAGGCTCGGATATTCATTGGGCGCCTGCGGTACCGCTATATCTACTTCATATCCCGATGGCGCGTCTGCCTGTGTCGTTTCCGGGCGCGACGTCAGTCGCGGAGCGAAACGGAGTAGTTCACATCCGGTGACTCCTGTCGGAAACGCTTCCACCGTTTTCAAGAATACATGCCCGCCCCACGTGTCGCCTTCAACGGTTGCGTTGAGTGGTCCGCCTTCGCAGTTGCTTGGATTGGTTAGAAAGGAGCCGATGGAACGCACCGATTCCCGACCTTCACTTTCGCGGACTCGCTGCGTGATATTACCCAAGAAGCCGGCGACGAAACCGACGATTCCTGCCGAGTGAGGGAGGCTTGGGATCGCCACCCTCAGCATGTATGCCCCCGCTCGTCGTACCACAGACGCATACATGATGATAGGGATATTCAAATAATTGATAGCAAACTCAGCCGGATAGCCGTTCTCGGGTATCATGTTGGCAATTGGGAACGCCGGTCCGCCTCCACCATTTTCTTTCCATATAGCTGCCGCGCCTATACGACTGTTATTGGGACAGCCCGACTGTTCAATGTTGCTGCCCACCAACAGAGTGATAGGACAGCGTTCGGCGACCAACGGGTCCCCGAGCGATCCAAGCGGGAGATAGAACACGAGCCGCCGTAAGAGGTCGACGGGTTCAATACTCTGCTGAATGCTAGGGTCGAACTTGCTCGGCACGAATGCGCTGACTGTCAGGAGGTCCGGATGGCTGCCCGCCTGCGTGTCCATTTCCCCGGCGGGGCCCGTTGCATCGAACGACAGATTTTCCATGCTGAATTCGGGAAGGCTATTTGTCGCTGTTACGGGTGTATCCACCGTCATAGATACCGGTCCGGCGCCACCTCCAGACGCGGACGCTTCGCTTTCGACCATACCCCCCGTATTCGATCCAACGGTCAGGTTGAAAATAATCGTCGCCCAGCCGTTTGATGGGATTGCATTCGAGGACGTGCAGCTCACCGCTTTGGTGCCAGGAGGGGGCGTCGTTTCGACCGCCGGAGTACATGGAAATTCGGCCCCTTCGATATTGGACCTGAATATCTCCGATACTTCATCATCGCCCTTCAGCGCAGCCGAGATCGTAATTTCACCGCTGGTTGGAGCAGCGCCCACGTTGTGCACAGCCACGATATACGTGTCCCTATAGAAGGGCCCCGTGCCATGCAGGGGCGAAAAGATGGACGGGATGGGAGTAAGCGTAACACGCAGCGCCGGACGGGCCGCCGCAGCAAAGGTGGGACCTGCGCAGGCGAGTATGAGTAGCACCACCACACCAAGCCCGCACCCGGTCCTTCCAACCCGCCCGCTTCTCAACGTTCCGCTGATTCGTCGCCGCCTCATCTAATGCCTCGCGGTAATCGAAATTTTCGCTGATGAGGCGCCTCCGCGGGAAGGCGTGAATTTGATACTTATGCTGAAGCGCATCTCGTGTCCACGCCTTACCACCTTTCGCTCCTTCGCCGTAAGCAGTACTCTAAAGGTGTACGAACCCGCGCCACCAACGCTCCTGCGAACACCAACCACGCCACCGCCGACGATCGATAGCTGACCCGCCATCGGCACAGCTACACTGATGGTTACAGCCTGAGCGTTTACCGCATGCCTCAACACCTTGATTCTACCCTCCGGTTGCGGCACCACTCCTACGTTTTCACCAACCGGTTGCAACACACTCTGCGCTTCTGGCAACGAGGACGCCGCCGCGAGCGGACCGTGACACGCATCCCCATTGCATTCCGTCGGTTGGGTTGGAATTGGGAAACCGCCATCTATGCGGGCGTCATATATATCTCTCTGCCCCTCGATGTCGCTCGGTAGAAGTGTGTCTGCCGTTGAGAAGAGAATATCCCGCCCAGTGGCTCCCATACCAACGAACGTTGCGCCGCAGAACGCCGATCCGGCTTTTGCGATGTCGAGCCCATCGGAGATCAGATGCACCCCACCCGTCGTTATTGCACCGTTGCTGTGGTATATATAGACACTGGTGCATCCGGCTTCGGCCGCTAGAGCCATGGGACTCAGTGGTGCAGGGCTTTCGAACGCAATAGTCGAACCATCGTTAGATATGAACTTGGAAGACTGCGCGGCCTGATGAAAAGATGTTGCTGAGTAATTCAGGTTTCGATCAGCCGCAAACGAACCGTATTCGCTGAGCTCCTGTTCCGTAGAAAAGGCGGTGACATTGCCATCCTCGTTATACCCTTCTTCACCAATTGAGATCCTTGCGAGTTCCTTGGTCGTTGCGTCATACTCAAAGAGCTGTGGTGCTTCTTCGATCGAATGATCATCAGGCGTAAGGGGCAGCACGCTGGGAAAGACCATGCGACTTCCATCGGGTGTGGCGTCAACGGGTCGACGGTCTTCCAACTGCCAATCCGTTTCATCTTGCGGCGCCAGCGTGGCGATAAAATGTGTTTCTCCAGTGGACGTGTCGAAGACATACAAGTTATCGTCGCCGGCGACAGCAGTTCTGTGACCTTCTGTTAGCCACGGATCTTCTTCTGCCGTCAATTTACCCTTCGCGACAAAATACACATACTGGCCGGTCTCGGAGATGCGTGACACTCCCAACACTTCGGAGCCCCCGGCGATTAGCGAAAGGTTGTGTCCCGCTTCGGCTTCGAAGTCATACTCATATAGGTTGCACCCTCCAGCTGATTTTGCACGCCGACATCCTTTGCCCTTCGTTACCGTGGCACTGTCGCTTGCATCCTCTGTGGCGCTATCGAGAAGTCGCTGGGTGCTAGTAAAGAACACCTTGGTGCCGTTTTCGGTCGCGCCGGCGAAGTTACTGTCGGCCGCTGGTTGGCCTTCACATTCACCTGGCGTGCACTCTGACGCCGACACGTCGACGGTCCTTGCTCCGCCGATTCGTGCATATATTTCTGCCGCGCTGGGCTGCCTGGCTTCACAACTTGCGATATTGGCCGGAGTCGGCGTAAAAAAGATCATCTTTCCTTCGGCTGGGATTGCGTTGTAGGCGGAGCCCGCGCCTCCTAGGTAGACACCGCACTCGCCAATCAGTTCTCCGCTCGCGTCTACTCCGACAAGTGAGGGTTTTGTGTTGCCCACCCCGGTATATTCATATAGTGTCTGACCTCCCAGCGTGCCGTCCCCTGGCCACTGGTAGGACGATCCAGTGGAGCTCGCTTCTATACTGAAGACGACATGCTCAAAGTTGGTACTCGCGCCGCGTACTTCGAGATGCTGGGGGGCGATAATGAGACCACTGGGCGGGAATTCTTCCCCCGGTGGACCCTTTGCGAGTTCGGGCGGTACGAGCGGCCCAACCTTGGTCATATTAGCTCCACCGTTCGTGCCCGGTTCGGCTTCTCGGCGAATATATAATTCGTTTGTTACCTTGGACCGATCGGGCGCGTGTGACCGCCATAGAGAAATACCTAATTCAGGGTCCGCGTAAACGAATTCCTGGGCGCTGAATTCGGGACTCGGCGGATTGATCGACCGCGTCGCCCACCCTTCAACGCCGCGTCGCATGAGAACGATATTGCTACCCTGCGATTCGGCGGAGTTCTCAGATTCGGTTCCACCAAAGGCCCCGTCACTGCCACCGATCAATGCTTCGCCGTCTCCGTCGCCTGCCCCGGTGGAAACGGGCACAACCACGTTGTCGCTTTTATATGGCGGAGTCACCATCTCATACGCCCGACATTCAGGGAGAAGGGTACTTCCCTGTTCGACGCGCCGTGCTTCGTTGGCGCATTCCGAGGCGTTAGCGACGGTAGGCAACATCGCGGTCAGAGCCAGTGCCAGGAGCGTCAAGGTTTGGCATAACAGCAGGTTGTATTTTGTTTGAATCATTTTCGTCGCATCTTCCGGTACCCTTCACTTCCGATACCCTTCGCGGTCCTATCCTAAACTTTCGTAAATCGCCAATTTCGATCTTATTGGTAGAACCTCGGCTGACTCATACCTGAGCACACGAGGGCAAACTTGCACTACCACGGATTAGTATTCTTGTTTTCAGCACAAGATTGGCTCTTAAGCAATTTTCAGGTCGCCGCAGGTATTGCTGCCAGTCGCACCGCGCGAAGGGTAGCGTGGTACGACTGGCAAGTCTGGGCTTAGTGTGCTGCTTTCCTACGTCGCATCAGTGATATGAAAATGCTTCTTTCGTTTCGAGTTCGATTTCGAATTCACCCGTGAATTCGGCTTTATTGGCGCCGATTTCGAGTTCTTTTTTGCAGTTTGCGACAACCTTCTGTTTGACTTTTTCGGTCTGCCCACCAGGCGCTTCGACCTTGCAGGTACCCTTGATTGGCGTTTTGCCTTCGATACCCCCTCCGCACGTCCCTTTGAAGACCGGTTCGGTAAATATTTTGGGGGTTACAGGTGCAAACGTAATGAAATCGGCGGGGGCTGTACCCGTTGTTGGGGTGGCGGATACGGGTTTTGTTTTGATTTCATTGCCGACGAGTTCGCAGCCAGTTGGGTGCGTAACCTTACATTCCTTGAATTCGAGACTTTTGACTTCCCCTTTGTTGAGTCCTTCGATCTCTCCTTCTTTGGCAACGATTTCTTCACATTCGACGGTAATTTCGATGCTTTCCGCCTTGAGAATCGGGTGTTTGATTACCGTCACTGCGGAGGCAATATTCTTTTTGTTTCCCGCACCCAACGCTTTACCGCCGACGAACCATTCTGCGGCCGAGGCCGACGCGGCGGCACTGGCGAACGCGCATACCGCGGCAGCCAGCAACAACATGACTTTTACGCTACGCATCATCGATACTCCTTGTATGTCGTCTGTGATCTGTGGATTGGTTGTTCAGACTCGTGGCTCGTTCGCTTTCAGGTCTATGGGCCACGTGCCCAAACCCGTCGATCGCACTACGCGATCACGGAGAACTACTCCCTGCATTTTCACTTTTACCATAAAGACAAAATTCGTTGGGGGAGTGTTTCTGACTCGTTTACGGATGCGGCGACCCACGACGCCCGCATATCCATATGCGAGGGGACCGGGTACTGAGAATCGTCGGAGGTTTGTTGACGTAATGAGGCGACACACCATCAACCCCCACCAGGATCAGACATAAAGCTCAGGACCCAGCGCCGTGCCGCTCGCCACAGTTTGGTGGGCATCTCAGAGCTCACGGTCGCCGAGAGGATTCCTAATGAGCACACTCTCTTTGTCTAACAGCGCTCTTTGGGCTATGCTCATAGAACCTCGCTGGTCGTCGATCGGCGTGGATTGGTGGCCGGTGCCGGGGCACTCGTCTTTTCAGGTCAAGGCGCCCCGGCACCAGCCGTGCGCATCGGTACACACGTACCTGGCTATGCCGCCTCTCCATGACAGGTTCAGGCCATCCACCCATGCAACTCTGTGTGGGAGTCGCGCCGGCCGGCGACCTGACGGAACAGTCTTTACCCGCGAGACCTCTTCCTAAACAGATGTCGATCCACAGCTTGAACTGGGCCCACCGAATCGATCATTTGGAGTACCGGGACTATCCTGCCGAAGCCTACGCCACCTCGACGAGCGAGGGTGCCGTCGGGGAGGGCGTAGCGTCGAGCGGCGCAGCGGAGCGGGTCTCCTCGCGGGCGGGGGCGTCATCCGCTTCCAGCGCGGCCGCACCCACGCCGTTTGTAGCCGTGTCAAGGGAGGTCGCCTCATCTAGCGGTGCATCGGCTTCGGCCTCATGTACGGAGGCGTCGGCTTCGGCCTCATGTACGGAGGCGTCGGCTTCGGCCTCATGTACGGAGGCGTCGGCTTCGGCCACATGTACGGAGGCGTCGGCTTCGGCCACATGCACGGGTGCATCGGCTTCGGGGGCAGCGGCCTTGGCCACATCGCGGGGGAGTGCTTCCGGGCTGCGTCCCTCCGTTCCTTCGGGGGCGGGCCCTCCCGCCACCTCGGTGTACATGCCTGTCGCCGGACCGAGCAGCGAATCGACCGTTTCTTCTGGGGCGGGCCCCCCCGCCTCCTCGGTGAACAACTCTGCCGGCGGAGACCCCGCCTTCGCCGGAGCCGCAACCACCTCCTGGGGCAGCCGCCGCGAGAGGACCTTCGAGACCCCGTTGTCCGCCATCGAGACCCCGTAGAGCCAGTCGGCGGCCTCCATGGTGCGCTTCTGGTGGGTGATCACGATGAACTGCGCGCGGTCCGAGTAGCGGCGCAGGAGGGAGAGGAAGCGGTCGAGGTTGAGGTCATCGAGGGCCGCCTCGACCTCGTCCATGATGTAGAAGGGGCAGGGGCGCGCGAGGAACACCGCGAACAGGAACGCGAGCGCGGTCATCGACTTCTCTCCCCCCGAGAGCAGCGAGAGGCGCTTCGTGGACTTGCCCGCGGGGACGATCTCGATCTCCACCCCCAGCAGCTCCTCCTCCCCGCCCTCGCCGAGCTCGCGCCGCTGGGCCTCCGCATCGGCCTCGAGCTCCGCGGCTGCCTCCGCGTCGCCCGCTCCACTGTCGCCCGCTGCCCCGTTGCCCGCACTGCCCACGCCTGCCCCCTCGGCCCGCGCGGACGCGCGCGCGGACTTGCCATCGTCCGGCAGCGGCTGGCCGCCGAGCACCGGCCGGGGGGCGATCGCGTCCTTGACGAGCCGCAGCTGGCCCCCACCGCCGGGGAACACGTGGCGGGCGAGCTCCTCGAAGTTGCGCGCAGCGGCCTCGAAGGTGGCGTGGAACGTCTCGTGGATCTGGCGGTCGGTGTCGCGGATCACGGTGCGCAGCTCGCGCAGCGCGGTCTCCAGATCGGTGCGCCGCGCCTCGAGCTCCTCCACATGGGCCAGCGCCTCGGCGTACTCCTCCTGAGCCAATGGGTTCACCGGTCCGAGCTGCTCGCGCCGGCGGCGCAGCCGCTCCACGCGAGCCTCCAGGGTACGCACCTGCTCCACATCCAGCCGCTCGAATTCCTCCTCGTGCGGCTCGATCCCCTCCCCGTGCGGTTCAAACCCCTCCCCGTGCGGTTCGAACCCCTCCCCGTGCGGTTCAAACCCCTCCCCGTGCGGCTCGACCCCCCCCTCGTGGACGATCTCCTCGCCATCCGAGGCAGGCTCCTCGGTCTCCTCGCTGGGGTCCTCCTGTGCGGGGGCGGCCCCGGGGGCGGGCGCCTCCAACTGGGCGCGAACGGTGCCGAGCTCGAGCTCCGCCTCGGCGGCCTGATCGCGGAGGCGCTGGGCCGCTACCTCGGCGGCGGTGACAGCCTCCCCCTCGGCGCGCAAGCGCGCCTGGATGTCGGCCTCCTGGGCAGCACACGCACGCAACTCGGCCGCCATCTCCTCGCCCGCCGCGCGGTGGCGTGCGAGCTCGCCCTCGAGCTCCGCGACGCGCTCCCCCACCGCCTCCCCCGCTGCCGCCAGCGCCGCGGCCAACCGCTCGGCGAGAGGGTGCAGGACGGTGTCGGCGCCAAGCTGGGCGCGGAGCCGCTGCAAGCGTTGGAGGCGTTCCGCGTGTTCGCGGGCGATGCGCTCAGCCTGGCGGCGCTCCGCAGCCAGCTCCCCCTCGAGTTGAGCACGGCGCACCGCGAGTGGCCCCTGCTCGGGCGCGGCGCGGCGCTGCTCGATCAGCCACCCCGCGTGGCGCTCGCGCTCGCGCGCCTGCGCGTGGTTACGGTCAGCTTCGCGCAGCGCCTCCTCGGCCCGCTCGCGGGTGAGATCGGCGGCGCGGGAGTCCTCGTGAGCGCGCTCCGCTGCGGTGCGGGCGGCGTGCTCGGCACCTGCGGCAGCCGCGGCCGCGAGGATCAGCTCCTCGCGCTCGTTGCGGCGCGCAAGCACGCGCTCGGCGCCCCCCTCTGTGACCTGGCGGACCTCCCCCAGCGCAGCGAACCACACGCGCCCCCGGGGAGTGACCGCGATCCCGGAGAAGTCCCGGGGGAGCTCGTCAAGGCTCTCGAGTACCCACGCGTCCCCGAGCAGCCGCGCCGCGAGCGCCACCACCGCGGGAGGCCCGTCGAGGAGCTCGATCAGCCGCTCGGCGCCGGGCACCGGGGGCGTTGGGGCAGCGGAGGGGGCTGGGGCAGCGGAGGGCGCTGGGGCAGCGGAGGGCGTTGAGGCAGCGGAGGGCGCTGGGGCAGCGGAGGGCGCTGGGGCAGCGGAGGGCGCTGAGGCAGCGGAGGGCGCTGAGGCAGCGGAGGGCGCTGAGGCAGCGGAGGGCGCTGGGGCAGCGGAGGGCGCTGGGGCAGCGGAAGGAGCTGGTGCAGCAGAGGGCGCCTGACCGGTGGCGGGGAGGTCCGTGGCGGTGTCTAAGTCCGTGGGGACGGCGAGATCGGCGAGGTCGGCGAGCAGCACGGTGGCGCCGTCGGGTCCCGCGCGATCCAGCAGGGCCGCCGCGCCCGGGAGGTCGGGCGCGAGCGCCGCATCGAGGCGCCCCCCGAGGGCCGCCGCGAGGGCGAGCTCGTAGCCGGGTTGGACACGCAGGGCCTCACTCAATGCTCGCGGGACTCCCGTGGTGGTCTGCGCCTCCGCACCCGCCGCGAGGGCGGGCGAAGTGTGGGTGCGCAGGAACTGGTTGACCGCAGCGAGCTCCCCCCCCACGCGGGCCGCCTCGCGACGGGCCGCCTCGACGGCGCGCTCGGCCTCGCGCAGCGCCGCGCGGGCGGCGTGGGCGACCGCGTCGGCCTGCTCGCGCTCCGCGCGGGCCGCGGCGAGCGCCGCCTCAAGCTCGGCGACCTCCCCCGTGGCCGTCTCGCGGGCGCGATCGAGCTCCGCGAGCTCCTGTTGGAGCTCGTGCTCGCGCTCGCGCTCCAACCCCGCGAGCTCCTCTTCGAGTACCGCGATGCGCTGGCGCGGGATCTCCGCGGGATCGACCCCCGCAGGGTCCCCGTTCGACCGCTCGAGCCCCACCCCACTACCCTGGCCCGCGGAGAGGGTCTCGGTGAGGATCTCGATGTCGCGTTGGACGCGCTGAATGCGCTCCGCGACGCCCTCCGCAGCGGCGGCCGCCTGTTCGCGGCGCAGTCCGAGGCGCTCCTGGGCGGAGCTCGCGTGCAGCGCGCGGCGGGCGAGCGCGTCGTGGCGCGCGGAGCGCTCGGAGAGCGCACGCTCGGCCTCGCTGCGGCGCTCCACCACCTCCTGGAGGCCCCCTTCGACCGCCTCGCGCGCGGTGCGCGCACGCTGGGCGCGGGCCTCGGCATCGGCGAGCTCCTCACGGCGGACACGCACGGCGTCGCGGGCGAGCTCCAGGCGCGCTTCGAGCATCTGGCGCTCGAGGCGCTCGTGCAGCTCGGCGGCTTCCGCCTGGCGCTTGAGGGGTCGCAGGCGGGTACGGGCCTCGCGCTCCACATCGAGGGCACGGTCGAGGTTCTCCTGGGTGCGTTCGAGCTTCAGCTGAGCGCGGCGACGGCGCTTGCGGTGCTTGCCGAGGCCAGCTGCCTCCTCGATCAAGAGGCGTCGGTCGCGGGGCTTGGAGGAGACGATCGCCTCGACCCGGCCCTGGGAGATGACCGAGTGGGTCTCCTTACCGAGACCCGTGTCGGAGAGCACCTCGATCACATCCCCGAGGCGACAGCGCGCGCCGTTGAGGCGGTACTCCCCCTCCCCCGAACGGTCGAGACGGCGGGCGATCGAGATCTCGGTGAGGGGCAGCGCGACGGTGCCGTCGGAGTTGTCGAGCACGATCTCGACTTCCGCGGCGCTACGCGCCTGCACCCCGCGTCCCCCGCCGAAAATGATGTCCTGCATCGACTGTCCCCGCACCGCGAGCGGGGACTGCTCGCCCATCGCCCACAGCACCGCGTCGGTCACGTTGGACTTCCCCGAGCCGTTGGGCCCCACGATCACGCTGACCCCCGGGCCGAAGTCCAGGCGGGTGCGATCCGGGAACGACTTGAACCCCTTCAGCGTGAGCGACTTCAGATGCAAGCGCTCACGCCCCCAGACGCTCCACCGCTTCGCGCGCAGCCTCTTGCTCGGCGTGCTTCTTGCTGCGCCCTGGGTTCGCATGGCTGCGCTGGATCTGCGTCCTCGATCGCTCACCGATCGAAGATCGGCCAGCAAAGCACATTTCGCTCACTGCGTCCTTGACCAGCTTGCCCTGCGAACCCAGGGTGGGGGTAGGCATCACGCCTGCAGCCCCTCGACGGCCACCCGCGCAGCCTCTTGCTCGGCGTGCTTCTTGCTGCGCCCCGCCCCACTCCCCAGCGGGCGCCCCTCCACGGTGGCGGCGACCTCGAACGTGCGCGAGTGCGCGGGACCGTGTTCCTCGGTCACCGTGTAGGTCACGAGCTCCCCCCGCTGCGCGAGGAGCTCCTGGAGGGCCGACTTGTAGTCCACCGGGTTCTCCAACGCATGCTCGATCTCGGGGGCGAACGCCTCCACCACCGCCTCCGCGGTGCGCTCGTAACCCGCGTGCAGGTAGCACGCCCCGATCACCGCCTCGATCACCGAGGCCAGCACCCGCTCCGTGGTTCCCAGCGCGGCCGCGTTCTGCCCCAAGCCCTCCGGGGCGGCCGCGCGCAGCCGCTCGGGCACCTGCAGGCGCTCGGCCACCGCCCGGCAGGAGGGGCCGGAGACCGCCTGCGCGCGAATCTTCGTGAGGCGCCCCGCCCCAAAGCGCTCCGCCTCCAGACGGGGGTAGAGGTGAGTCGTCACCGCGAGCGCGAGCACCGAATCCCCGAGGAACGCGAGGCGCACATAAGAGTCGCTGCGCCGCTCGCTCCACGAGGCGTGGGTGAACATCTGGCGCGCCAGCTCCTCGGGTAGCTCCTCCAGCAGCTCGTTCAGCAGCTCCATGGGGGCCCATCACACCCCGCCGTTCGAGCTCTCGGCGAGCACGAAGTCGACGGCCTGCCCCACCGTGAGGATCCCCGCCGCCTGCTCGTCGGCGATGCGCACCCCGTAACTGTCCTCGAGCTCCTGCACGAGCGTGTACAGGTCCAGCGAGTCCGCCCCGAGATCCTCCTTGAAGCGGGTCTCCTCACGGATCTCCTCGGGGTCGATGTCGAGCTCGTCCGCGAGGTGCCCGCGGATCAGCTCGTATACCTGCTCGCGGTTCATAGTCGGGGCCATCCAGGCAGGCAGGCGGCGGCTAGGAGGTGGCAGCGCGCGGGCATGGGGTGTCGGAAGGGAAGGAAGGCCTCGCTCATCTCTCTGAGCTTCGCAGGCTAGCGGTCGCTGCGGATGGGGAGCTCGAACGCAGCGCCCCCGCCCGCTCGAGCGCTGCGTGGGTGCGCCCCACGAGGTCCTCCTCGGCTCCCCGGGAGGCGCGCAGGATCGCCTCCGCGAAGCCATTGCGCGTGAAGCTCCCGTGAGGCACCACCCCCAGGCGGCGCAGCCCCAGCAGGTATGCGCCCCCCTGGCCCTCCGGGTCGATCTCATCGCGGAACGCGCGCAGCGAGGGGCGCAGCAACAGCCCCCCCAGCTTTGCCCGGGGGGAGGAGAGCGCCGCGTCGCGGATCGCGCGCAGCATCGTCTGCGAGACCCCCTCCATCACCTTCAGCGCGATGTTGCCCGTGAACCCATCCGTCACGATCACATCCGCCGCCCCGCTCGTCAGGTCGCCCCCCTCGACGTTACCCACCAGCTCGAAGAACGGCCCCCCGCCCGCGAGTCGCCGAGTGAGCTCCGCACGGGCCTCCACCACCAGCGGGCTGCCCCGTCCCTGCTCCTCGCCGTTTGACAGCAGCCCCACCCGTGGGCGCGCGACCCCAAGCACCGTGCGCGCCAGCGCCGCCCCCATGAACGCGAACTGCACCAGGTGCTCCTCCCGCGCCTGCGCGTTGGCGCCCACGTCGAGCAGCGTCACCGGATGGCCCGGGACCGGCAGCGGCAGCGCGAGCGCCGGGCGGTAAATGCCCCGCGCGCGCTTGATGTTGAACAGGCTCGCCGCCAGCGCCGCCCCCGTGCTCCCCGCACACACCAGCGCCTGCGCCCGTCCCTCCGCCACCGCGCACGCGGCCTGCACGATCGAGGCCTCCGGGTGCGCCCGCGCCGCACGCGCAGGATCCGCGCTCTTGGCGATCGACACCGGAGCGTCCACCACCTCCACCTCCGCCCCGAGGGCCACCGCGGCGCCCATCTCCGCGACCGGGCCAAACAGCAGCACCCGCGCACCCCGCCCCGCCGCGAGCGCCACGCCCGCCGCCACCTCCGCCGCGCCCAGGTCCGCGCCGTTGGCGTCGACCGCTACAACCGGTGGGCCCGCGGGCACCGCGGGGCCCACGCCGGCGCCATCGGCATCGCCCGCGACCACCGACGAACTACTCGTCGTGGTGGTGCTCCTCGGCGTGCTCGACCGGAACGGCGACCTCGCGGCCCGCATATGTGCCGCACACCGGGCACACACGGTGCGGGCGGCTCGGGCTGTGGCAGCGCGGACACTCCCGCAGCGCCGGCGGGCTCACCTTGTGCTGCGCCCGGCGCTTCGCGGTGCGGCTGTGCGACTGCTTCTGCTTGGGGACGGCCATCGGTTCGGGAAGGCTAGCAGCCGGCTACTCCAGCCGTAGCTCCCGCAGCTTCGCCCAGCGCGGATCCGGCTCGCGCTCGTGGCTGTGCGCCGGGCCCGCCGGGTCCACATCGTTGAGGTTCGCCGCGCAC
Organism: uncultured Solirubrobacterales bacterium; assembly: GCA_963747875.1. Taxonomy (GTDB): domain Bacteria; phylum Actinomycetota; class Thermoleophilia; order Solirubrobacterales; family Solirubrobacteraceae; genus Palsa-744. The sequence goes on along the minus strand of CAVVGU010000001.1, from coordinate 167,990 downwards.
ACTGCGCACAGGCCCGCGCACTCCTCCCTGCACAGCACCCGCACCGGGGCGTTCAGCGCAAACGCATCCCGCGCCCACGCCCCCAGGTCGAGCACCTCCTCCTGCACATATGGGCTCGAGAGCTCATCCCCACCCCCAGGTCTGTCCACCTCCCGTGCATCCACCTCCACCAACGGTGCCGCCTCCCCCAGGCAGCGCATGCACGGCCCCTCGAGCGCCGCCGCGAAGTGCAGCCGCAGCGCGTACCCCTGGCCCACCATCCGCGACACCTCCAGCACCATCTTCGGGCAGTGCGGGCTCGCCTCATAGCGCTCCCCCCGAGCTCCAGCGGCTCGATCCCCACCGTCAGCTCGAGGCGCCGTCCCTCCCCCGCGGCCAAGCGCAGGCTACCCAGGTCCAGTGTGTGGGTCTCCGCCGCCATCTCGACCCCAGGTTAGTGAGCACACGCCGCGCTGCCGGCGCACATATCGCCCACCACCCACCTCACACGCGCGCCGCCGCCGACCCCACCGCGCGCTCTCAGGCGCGCATACCAACCCCGCCGGGCCGCCCTCCAGGCGGCCCCATCCCCAACTGCTTTCCTGCTCAGTCCCCCCGCGCGCTCACGCCCGCCGGCTCGTCCTTGCCCTGCAACCGCTCCCGCCCGCGCTGCACCGCCGCGATGAACTTCGACAGGTTCACCTCCAGCGTGTTGAGGATCTCATCCGCATAGTCCTCCGCGCCGAGGCGGATCTCGCGCTCCCGCGCCCGCGCATCCTCGATGATGTCCTCCGCCGCCCGCTCCGCCTGCTTGCTGACCTCCTCCTCGCCCACCAATCGCTCCTGGCGCTCCCGCGCCTCTTTGACGATTTTCTCCGCCTCCCGCTTCGCCTCCGCGAGCATCTCCTGGCGCTCCTTCACGATCCACCGCGCCTGCTTGATCTCCTCCGGGATCGTCGCCCGCATCTGGTCCAGGAGGTCGTAGATCTCCTCCTTGTCCACCCGCACCTGATCGGTCAGCGGCACCGGCTTGGCGTTGTGCACCAGGTCGTCGAGCTTGTCTATCAACACCAATACGTCCATAGCCGAGCTACCTCCGCGAGGCGTCCAGCCCCGCGATTCTGTGTGCAAAGTTCGACATCACCACGCCTCGCATCCTGTCTTTCGTCAGCGCCGAAGCTCTTCCTGCAACCGTTTCGCCACCTCTTCGGGGACCAGATCCTCGATCCTACCCCCGAATGTCGCCAGCTCCTTCACGCCGCTCGATGAAAGGAAACTGTACTGCGGACTCGACATCAGGTACACCGACTCGATCTCCGGGTCCTGCCGGCGGTTGAGCTGGTTGAGCTCGAGCTCGTACTCGAAGTCCGAGATCGCCCGCAGTCCCTTCACGATCGCCTTCGCCCCCACATTGCGCGCAAACTCCACCACCAGGTTGCTGAACGGCTCCACCCGCACCCCCGGCAGGTCCGCCGTCGCTCGTTCGATGAAGCCCACCCGCTCCTCGATCGTGAACAGCGTCTCGCTCTTGCGCACCGAGCGTTTCACCACCGCCACCACCACGTGCTCGTACAGCCCCGCCGCCCGCCGGATCACATCCAGATGGCCGTTCGTAACGGGGTCATACGAGCCCGGCAGCACCGCTGTGGACTTGTTCAATGTCATCGTTGGCGATAGATCGTGATCGTCGTGTCTCCGTAGCGGCGCCGCAACTCGATCTCCAGGGGGAGCGCCGGCGGCTCTGTGCGCCGATCCCCCTCCACCACCACCCGCGCCCCCGGGGCGAGCAGTGGCGGCAGCGCCCCCTCCAGCTCACGTCCCAGCACACCCGTTTGACGGTACGGCGGATCGACGAAGACCAAATCGTATGTCTCCTCGCGCTCGCGTGCGTTGCGCAGCGCCCTCAGCGCCTCGCTCGCGCGGACCTCCGCCTCCTCCGGACCCACCCCCAGCTCGCTCAGATTCGCCCTCAACGCCGCCAGCGCGCGCGGGTCGCGCTCCACCAGCACCGCCCTCCCCGCGCCCCGCGACAGCGCCTCGATCGCCAGCGCCCCCGTGCCCGCGAACACGTCCAACACCACCGCCCCCGCCAACGCCCCCTCCCCCGCGCCCAGCATCGAGAACAGCGCCTCCCGTACCCGCTCGCTCGTCGGGCGCGTCCCCCGGCCCCGCGGAGCCCGCAGCCGCCGACCCCCGAACCTGCCCGCGATCACGCGCATCACGCCGGGATCGGCTCGTGCGCCTCCGCGCCCAGCGCCCGCTCCAGCGCCTCGCCCAACGGCGCGTGCTCCGGCAGGGCCAGCGTCGGGTCCACCGCGAGCAGCCGCTTCGCCCACTCCCGCGCGCGCTCGAGCAGCTGCGCGTCCTGCGGGAGGGTCGCCACCCGGGGCTCCGCCTGGCCATGCTGGCGCACCCGCGAGCCGATGCCCGCGATCTCGCCCTCTCCCCGCAGCGCGAGATCGATCTCGGCGAGACGAAAGCCATCGCCGTGCTCCGCCACCGCCTGCAGCCGGCGCAGGTGGCGAGAGCCGAGCAAGATGCACACCGAGGGGTGCTCCCCCCGGCCGATCCGACCGCGCAGCTGGTGTAGTTGAGAGATCCCGTAGCGCTCCGCGTCCTCCACCAGCATCACCGTCGCATTCGGCACATCGATCCCCACCTCGATCACCGTCGTCGCCACCAGCACCTCCGCCGCCCCCGCCGCGAAGGCCCCCATCACCCGCTGCTTCTCGCGCGGGCGCATCTGGCCGTGCAGCAACTCCACGCGGAAGTCCCGCAGCTCTCCCCCCCGCAGCCGCTCGCACTCCGCGATCGCCGCCCGCGCCTGTTGGCCGAAACGGGGATTCCGGCCGGAGGCCGGTGTCTCCCGGCTTCGGTCCTGGGACTCCTCCACCAGCGGGCACACCACATACGCCTGGCGCCCCGCCCGCAGCTCCTCGCGAATCCGCTCGTACGCCCGCGCCCGCTCCGCCTCGCTCGAGGCGATATGCGTCGCGATCGGTCGCCGCCCCCGCGGCAGCCCGCGCAGGCGCGTCACATCGAGGTCCCCGTACGCCGTCAGCGCCAGCGTCCGCGGGATCGGCGTCGCGGTCATGTGCAACACGTGCGGGGCGAGCGCGCCCCGCCCCTTGCGGTCGAGCGCCGCGCGCTGGCGCACCCCGAAGCGGTGCTGCTCGTCGACCACCGCCACCGCGAGCCGTGCGAAGCACACCTCCTCCTCGATCAGCGCGTGCGTGCCCACCACCAGCTGCAGGTCCCCCGCCGCCAACCGCGCCAGCAACTTCGCGCGACGTCCCGGCGCCGTCGAGCCGCTCAGCAGCTCCGCCGAGAGCTCACCCGAGGGCAACTGCACCTTGGGAACAAGCGTCTGCAGCGTCGCAAAGTGCTGTTCGGCCAGCGTCTCCGTGGGAGCCATCAGCGCACCCTGCATCCCGCACTCGACCGCGCGCAGCAGCGCGTACAGCGCCACCACCGTCTTGCCCGAGCCCACCTCCCCCATCAGCAAGCGCTGCATCGGGCGCCCCCGCGCCAGGTCCGCGTCGATCGCAGCCATCGCCGCCCGCTGATCGTCCGTCGGCGCAAACGGCAACCCCGCCAGCCAGCCCCCCGTCAGCTCCCCACCCTCCGCCAGCGCAGCCGCACTCCCCGAGCCCCGCAGTGCCCGCCGACGCAACACCGCCAGCTGCATCAACAGCAGCTCCTCGAACGCCAGGCGCCGGCGGGCCCCCTCGGCCTCCTGCGCGCTGCGCGGGAAGTGCATCGCCATAAGCGCCGCCGCACGGTCGGGCAGACGCTCCGCCGCACGCACCGCCGCCGGCATCGGCTCCTGCACATCCGCGAGCGCCCCCCGGTGCTCGTGCACCAGCGTCGCGATCTGGATCGAGCTCACGCCCTCCGCCGCTGGATAGTGACCGATCGCGCGCGCCTCCTCGTCGATCCCCGCTCCGCCCCCACCGGGCGCGTCCAGCGCGTGACGCGCGACCGAGAAGCGCCCCCCCGCGCGGGGGGTACCGTGCAGCAGCAGGCGCGTTCCCGGGGGGTAGCGCTCCACCAGCCAGGGCTGGTTGAAGAACGCCGCCCCCAGCGTCCCAGTCGCGTCGAATACGGTGGCCTCCACCAGCGGGCGCATCCCGCGGCGCAGCACCGGCTTGCTCGCAATCGATCGCACCTCGACCGCCACCATCGCCTGCTCGCCCGGCTGTAGCGCTGCGATCGTGCACACCTCACGGCGCTCCCGCGGTAGATGCTCCAGCAAGTCCCCCACCGTCTCCACTCCCAGCGCCCGCAGGCCCTCCACCGTCCGCTGGCCCCCAGGGCGCTCCAGCGCCCGCTCCAAGCGCGCGGGCCGCGGCGAACGTACTGGCGCCGCCAGCAGCTCCTCCCTCGCTGGCACGCGTGTTGCGGCGAAGGCACGCTGCACCGCGACCCCGATTGCAGCCAGCTGTGCCTCGCCGTCCGACGCTCCGGCCGGCGGAGGCTGCGCAGTCACCGTGGGCATCTCCGCTACACATCATGCACCCGGTGGCGGACGGAGGCCGTGCAAGCACCTGGGGCCGCGCCAGCACGGCGCGGCCCCAGTAGAGCTACTTGCATATGACGATTCACTGCTGGGACTAGAAGGCGCCCCACACCTGCCCGCTGAGGAGTTCCACCGTGGCTTCCCCATTGAGCGTGGCCAGTTTGCTTTCGGCGGTCAATCCAACTTTTACCTTCGTACCGCCTTGCTTTTCCACTTCTGTGACTTCTTCTTTTTCGTTCCACACCAGCGTCCCTTTGACTTCATCCACCGCTTCGGGGGTGATGAATGCGGCGGTGGTGCCTTCTACTTTTGCTTCTCTACTTCCGAAGAGACCGCATTTGGTCAGTTTGATGGTCGAGAACACGGGGGGCGTGGCGGGCGTGAACAACGTCGCCAATTTGCCCGCTTTCGCTGTCGGTTTTACGATTGTTACCAGTTCATTGTTGGTCGTCGCGCTGGTGATCGCAACTTTTTCGCATTTGGATCCACCAACGGTAGCTGTGCATTCTTCGAATTCGATCGCCTCATTCTTGGACGTGCCTGGTGTACCACCGACGATCACGGGGTGTAACGCCGCGTTGAGTTTTATTTTTTTACACTTTGTAACCGATTCTACTTCTAGTATGCCTTTGCCTTTGAGGACGAATTCCGTTTTTGCGCTTGATCTAATTTCCTTCGTTTCCCCTGCTTCTAGTTTTACTTGTTCAACCTTGTAGATGTGTTCCGGCGCCGCCGACGCGCCTGTCGCGGCGACCGCGCTCATCACGAAAATCGCGACGAGAGCAAGTCCCACGATCTTGATACCTTTCATATCTGTTTTACCTTTCCCGTTTGTATTATTGATTGACGGGCAGGCGCAAGCGCTCCGGTCGAGGACCGAATCGTTTGGATACCTACCCCCGCCGCACGGACGACCCGTACAGCGACCCTGCTGGTAGAACCTACCCACCCGCGACGGGAAGGTGCTGAGCTGTTTCTGACACGATTCCCAGGATCGACGGTCGGCGAATGCGAATCCCCCATCGCGGCGGGGCGTCCCGTTCGCGGCGTCGGCACCCTCCACTCAACACCAGCCATCCCGCCGTCGACACCGGTCGGTCACCGGCATCGGCGTGTGCGCCTTGCGGGGGCGGTGACTGGCATCGCAACCGCCATGGCGCTGACCCTGGCGGACAGCGCCAGTGGGGCCGCGCTCAGCGCGGCCCCACTGGTTCACTGCAATGTTTCACCGCAAATGCGGTATGCCCAGCAGCTACATAGCCCGTGGCAGCTACATCGCCCTTATGCCTTTGGTTGTGCCCGTGAGGGTGCCTTCGACCGAACCCGTTGCGGCTTTGCTCTGGGTGCATGTCGCTTTCGGTGATTTGGGATCGAACTTGACTTCTGCAACGCCTCCCGTCAGGTTGTATTGAACAGCCGCGTTCGTTTCGGCTTCACATGTATCTGAGATTTTGATGATCACGGTGCAGGTTGACTTGTAACCCGGCAGTCCCGTTCCACCGCTCTTGAGTATGTCTCTTATTTCGCCGCCGATTTCTGTGAGTTCGGTTTTCCACGGCAGATGAATGGCTTCCACGGTGGGGGAGCCACAGGTGCCTTTGACCACTTTGCATCCCGATGTGGTCACTTTTTCGATCGTGTCTTCGCTACCGGGACCGACCGTGCCGACGCTCACGACTTTACACTTGAGCCGCACCGCGCCGAGGGAGGTTTTGGAGTCTTCGAATTCGAGTTCCCCTTCCTCCGTTACTGCGGTCGCCGCTTTGATTTCTACCCATTCAAATTTGCCGGCTGGCAATGCTTTTGTGCAAGCACTGTCTTCATATTTGGTGCCGCTTCCAGCGTTTTCCGTACATTTGTACCACTTCGGTGCCGCGAGGGCAGGTGCCACTGCGAAAGCCATCAGGCCAACCGCCACGGCGAGTCCAAGTACCAACTTTACACTTCGCATACAGTTGCTCCTTGTCGTTTGGGATAAGTGGACCGTGCCGAGACGCCCGGCATCGAAGCGCAGACGCACTGACCCCGGCCCTTGTTCATGTTGTGCATCTACCCCTCGGCCGCGAACCGATGCTCGGCGAGCGACCTGTTCCGAGGCTGCGAGCGCACGCTATCCGACGTCAGCGTTGAGGTGGACCACCGTTTCCGACTATTTTGTTTCCGATTTAACTCTCGACAATCGCCGGAATGTCGCGGGTTCGGGGGCATGATTCAAGTTGGTGGCACAAGAACCGGTTTTCAAAATAGACGGTGCGTCCGGGCGCCCGCCATGCCTGGGGGATATCCGCAGGATGCGTGTTCGAGCTGAGCGGCTACTCGGCGGCGAGCAGCCACCAGTACGCGGGCTGCCCACCGTGGCGCTGCTCCAGCTCGGCGCCACCAAGGTCGCCGTCGAGCAGCGCGGCGACGGCGGAGGGGTCGAGGGGGGCGTTCTCCCCGGCGAGCACGCTGATCAGCTCCGCCCCCGCGGCGAGCGCGGCGAGCACCGCGCGCAGTGTGACGGATGGCTCGCCCCACGCGATGACCTCATCGCCGATGAAGCCCACCGCCTCCCCCGGGGCGAAACGGCCCTGGGCGTCGGCGCGGGCCGCGGGTGCGACGGCGCCGGTGCGCAGCCGCGCGAGCACCTCGCCCACCGCCTGCGCGTTCTGCTCGAGCGCACGGTCGCTCAGCAGCTCCACAGCGGCCGCGAGACCTGCCTGCTGGCTGAGGGCGGGCACGACCACGACCTGCTTGTCCGAGAGCTCCGCGGCGCGCTCGGCGGCCATCACCACGTTGGGGCTGCCCGGCAGCACCAGCACCTCCTCCGCCGGCACCTCGTGGATCGCGGCGAGCAGCTCGTACGTCGAGGGGTTGAGCGTGGGGCCGCCGTCGAGGGTGCTCACGCCGAGCTCGGTATAGAGGGCCTTCAGCCCATCCCCGCTGACCACGGCGAGCGCGCCGCAGCGCGCGGTGGAGGTGCCGTCGCCGTGGGTGGACCCGAAATCGAGGGCCGCTGGCGCGGCCAGCCGCCCGTCGCGCTCGGCGACCTGGGCGCGCATGTCGGCGACGTCGAGGTGGGAGACCTCGCCGACACCCTCGAACAGCGCGGTGGCGCGCTCGGGGTGGTCGGTGTGGACGTGGACCTTGAGGGTCGCGGGGTCCCCGACGACGAGCACGGAGTCTCCAAGGGCCTCCAGAGGCTCGCTGAAACCCTGCGGATCGAGCGCCGCGCCGGGAAGGGCGCTGACGGCGAAGTTGGTGCAGTAGCGGAACGTGAGCGAGTTGTGCTCGGGGTGGTGGATGCGGGCCGGCGCGTGGTGATCGAGCGGCGGGGGCTCCTCGCCGCAGAGGGCCGCAACGACGCCCGCGAAGATCACCACCAGCCCGTAGCCGCCGGCATCGACGACCCCGGCGTCGCGCAGTATCGCGAGCAGCTCGGGGCCCCGCTTGACCGATGCCTCGCCCGCGGCCACAGCCCGCTCCAACGCGGAGGCGATCGCGCGGTCCTGGGCCTCGGGGGCGGCGTGGGGGAGCACGCGGATGCTGTGGGGGTCGCGCTCGACCTCCTGCGCGAGCCGTCGCGCCATCTCGCGCGCGACCGTGAGGATCGTGCCCTCCGCGGGATTGCGCACCGAGGCGTACGCGCGGTCGGCCGCGTTCGCGAGCGCCGCCGCGATCAGCGCGGCGTCGATCAGCTCCCCGGGACGCGAGACGAGCTCCTCCGCGGCGCCGCGGATCAGCTGGGAGAGGATCACCCCGGAGTTGCCCCGAGCACCGAGCAGCGCGGCACGGGCGACCGATTGCACGATCTCCTCGCGGCCGATCTCGTCGATCGTGCGGGAGGCGTCGGCCCCCTGGAGGCGGTCGAGCTCGGTGAGCACGGCGCGCAGGGTGAGCACCATGTTGTCCCCCGTGTCCCCATCCGCGACGGGAAACACGTTGAGGTCGTTGACCTCCTCGCGGCGGGACTCGAGGTGGGCGAGACCGCCGGCGACAGCGGCGCGGAAGCGAAGCAGGTTGGTGTCGGTCACTGCGGTCTGCATCATCCCTGTCCGCTGGGGGGCGCCACGAGCAGCATGTGGGTGCAGCTACGCGAAACCCCCGTCAAGGTTACGCCACGGTCCCCGCGAACGCTGTGCAACGAGGATCTCGGCCCCTGTAGGGTGGCTGGGCAAGCCAGGCAAGGACGCAGGAAGCGAAGTGTGCTCAGCACACGAGCGACCGAGGACGCAGCATGGCGCCGCCCAGGCGCCCTACAGGGCCTTGACGACCTTGCCCGCTTTCAGGCAGCGGGTGCAGACATATACGCGCCGCGGCGCCTTGCCCACCACGATCCGGACCTTCTGGAGGTTGGGCTCGAAGCGCCGCTTGGTGGCGACCATCGAGTGGCTGCGGCTCTGGCCGAACGCGGGGCCCTTGCCGCAGCTGTGGCATACCTTGGCCATAGCGGGAGGGGAGTTTAGAGGATTTTTTATGAGGACCCCCCGAGGGGGTCCTGCGCGGCTCGGTTTGTGTGGTCTCCCACGCGCGCACCGTTTGCGCCGCGTCGCGCCCCTGCCGGGCGCGGTGAGCTGGCACGGTCAAGCGCCCTCGAGCAGCTCCGTGTGCAGCTCGGCCATCCGCAGCACCGCCTCGGCGGCGTGGCGGCCGCTGTCGCGCTTGCCACCCCCGGCGCGCGCCAGAGCCTGCTCCATGGTGGCGCAGGTGAGCACCCCGAGCGCGCAGGGCACACCGGTTTCGAGCTGGACCTGCTGGATGCCGCGCGCCGCCTCGGCGCAGACGAAGTCATAGTGATCGGTCTCCCCGCGGATCACCGCCCCAAGGCACGCCACCCCGGCGTAGCGCCCGCTGCGGGCCGCGTAGGAGGCCGCGAGCGGCAGCTCGAAGGCGCCGGGGACGTCGAACACATCGGCGGCTGCGCGGCCGGCCCGCACGAACGCCGTTTGGGCGCCCCGCACGAGCCGCTCGGCCAGCTCCTCGTAGAAGCGACCTACGACGATCGCAAAACCTCGATCGTTCAACGTCCGCTGCGCTTTCGCCCACAAGGACTCATGTAACGTCTCCCGAACACCTTTGGCGGGTGCTCGAGCCCGCGTGCGCGCTCACACTTCTGCGCCGGGGTCTCCCTTGGCGGGTGCTCGAGCCCGCGTGCGCGCTCACACTTCTGCGCCGGGGTCTCCCTTGGCGGGTGCTCGAGCCCGCGTGCGCGCTCACACTTCTGCGCCGGGGTCTCCCCCGTGCTCCTGCTCGCGGCGGCGCTCGTGCTCCTGCTCGCGGTCGTGCTCGCGCTCGGAGTGCAGCAGCTCGGCGTCGAGGTTGAGCCCCTGGTGGTGGAGGATGTGGCCCATGCGCTGGGCCTTGGTGCGCAGGTAGGCGGCGTTGTGCTCGTTGGGGGGCTGCTCGATCGGGACCTGGGCGGAGACCGACAGGCCATAGCCCTCCAGTCCGCGGATCTTCTTGGGGTTGTTGGTCAGGATGCGGATCGAGGAGAGCCCGAGGTCGGCGAGGATCTGGGCCCCGATCCCGTAGTCGCGCAGGTCGGCGGGCAGCCCGAGGCGCTCGTTCGCTTCGACCGTATCGAGGCCGTCCTCCTGCAGGCGGTAGGCGCGCAGCTTGTTCAGGAGGCCGATCCCGCGGCCCTCCTGGGAGAGGTAGAGCAGCACCCCCTCGCCTTCGCGCTCGATCATCGCGAGCGCCGCTTCGAGCTGCTCTCCGCAGTCGCAGCGCAGGGAGTGGAAGACGTCGCCGGTGAGGCACTCCGAGTGCACCCGCACGAGCACGTCGGAGCGCCCGCAGACGTCGCCCTTGACGAGCGCCACGTGGTGCTTCTCATCGATCAGCGAGCGGTAGCCGACCGCCTCGAAATCCCCAAAGGCCGTGGGTAGACGCGTGGCCACCACGCGTTCGATCAACCGGTCGTTGCGTCGCCGGTAGGCGATCAGGTCGGCGATCGTGACCATCTTCAGCCCGTGCCGCTCGCAGTAGCCCGCGAGGTCGGGCACGCGCGCCATCGAGCCGTCCTCGTTCATGATCTCGCAGATCACCCCCGCCGGGATCAGGCCCGCGAGGCGCGCGAGGTCGACGCTCGCCTCGGTGTGCCCGGTGCGCTCCAGCACCCCCCCGGCCTTCGCCTTCAGCGGGTTCACGTGCCCGGGCTGCACGAGGTCCTCGGGCTTGGTGGCGGGATCGACCGCGACCTGCATCGTGTGCGCGCGGTCGTGCGCGGAGACCCCCGTCGTGACCCCATGGCGGGCCTCGATCGTGACCGTGAACGGCGTCTGCAGCGCGGACTCGTTCTTCGCGGTCATCAGCTCCAGCCCCAGCTCCTCGCAGCGCTGGGGGCTCAGCGCCAGGCAGATCCAGCCGCGCGCCTCCTTGGCCATGAAGTTGATCGCCTCCGGCGTCGCGAACTGCGCCGCCATCACGAGGTCGCCCTCGTTCTCGCGGTCCTCGTCGTCGCAGACCACGACCATCCTGCCCTCGCGAATCTCCTCGATTGCCTCCTCGATCGTGGCGAAGGGGATCTTCGTGCTCGTCCCGGCGCCACCGGGGGGCGTGGGCTGCCGCGTGGCTGGCGTGGTGGCAGTGGCGGTGGTGCTCGTCCTGGGTGCGCTCATGCTCGGGCCTCCGGCGGTGAACTCATTGAATGGCCTCGGGGCGAGGCTGCTCTACGGAAGGTTAGCCATCCAGCCAACGGGACACTGTCGATCCCATCATGTGCTACAGTGACGCACTATGGCTGCCGTCGGCATTAGGGATCTGCGCCAGAACCTCTCCCGCTACGTCGAGCGTGTCAAGGATGGAGAGAGCTTCACGGTGACCGAGCGGGGACGCGAGGTGGCCCGCCTCGTACCCTCTGGACCCCCCGATTCGGCCATCGCTCGCCTGGTCTGCGAGCGCGGCGCGACGCTCGCCAAAGGAGATCTCCTGGCGGCCTACTCCACCGGCCAGGCGCCGCCGCCAGCCGCAGGTCCACCCAGCGAGGTTGTGCTCGGCGAACTGCGCGAGGAGCGCCTGTAGCGGGCCAGCTTGCATATCTCGACAGCTCGGCTTACATCAAGCTGCCGCTGCGCGAGCCCGGGCATGAGGCGCTGGCGCTCGAGTTGGAACGCTGGCCGGACCGCGTGTCGAGCATGCTGCTGGTCACGGAGGCGATCCGCGCCTGTGCTCGTTATGGCGAGGTCTACGCAGACCAGGCCAGGCTCGACCTGCAACGGCTCTCGCTGCTACCGATCGACGAGCAGGTGTTACACCACGCCGCCGCACTGCCCCCAGCTTCGCTGCGCTCACTCGACGCGATCCACCTCGCCACCGCGCTCAGCCTCGGCGATGACCTCGGGGTCCTCATTGCCTACGACGCACGCCTTCTCACCGCTGCGCGAGCCGGCGGGCTGCCCGTGGCAACTCCCGGCTCTTAGACCGCGGCCCGCGCGCCGATCGCCTCCAGCTGGATGCGCAGGCTCAGCTCAGTGCGGCGCGTACGTCGAGCAGGCGCTCGACGTGCTTGGCGAGGATGTCGGCCTCGATATTGACGCGGGCGCCAGGAGTAGCGCGCCCGAGCGTGGTGCGCTCGAGGGTCTCGGGTATGAGCGAGACCTCGAAGCTGCCATCGTGCAGGGCGCTGACGGTGAGACTGACGCCGTCGATCGCGATCGAGCCCTTCTCAACGACGTAGGGCAGCAGCACGGCGGGGGCGTCGATCGCCACGACACGAGAGAACCCCTCCTCGCGCACCTTGGCGATGCTCCCGACATCGTCGACGTGGCCCTGCACGATATGGCCGCCGAGGCGCCCGTCTGCCCGTAGGGCAAGCTCCAGGTTGACGGGGTCTCCGGGTTGCAGACCACCGAGCGTCGAGCGCTCGAGGGTCTCACGGATCGCCTGGGCCTCGAACTCCCCCCCGCCGACGCGGGTCGCGGTGAGGCACACGCCGTTCACGGCGATCGAGTCTCCCATCGCTAGTTCACCCGCGAGCGCGGTGCGCACCCGCAGCGTGGCCCCGTCCCTATCGCGCTCGATCGCGAGCACGGCACCGAGGTCGGCGATCAGGCCGGTGAACATCTGCTCCCCGTGGGTGCCGCAGCCGTGGTTTGCACGGGCGGCCGGTCGGCGAGGGGGCGTCGCGGGCCGACGCGTGCAACCACCGCGGCGCTCACCACTCGCGCAGGCGGGCGCTGACGAGCAGGTCCTCGCCGATGCGCGCGCATTCGAAGGTGAGGGCACGCAGGGCCTCGGAGATGCGCTCGACGCCTTCTCCCTCCAAGGGGTCGCGTGCGGTGCGCCCGCCGAGCAGCAGGGGGGCGAGGAAGAGGCGGATCTCATCGATCTCGCCGGCGTCGAGGAAGGCGCCGGCGAGGTGGGGTCCGCCCTCCAGCAGCAGCGAGGCGACGCCGAGCTGGCCGAGCTGATCGAGCGCGGAGCGCACGCGGGCGGGCTCGTTCTCGCCGGTTGCGAGCAGCACCTGGGCGCCGGCGGCCTCCAGCGCGTCGGTGTCGGCGCGGGCGGCGGCGCGGGAGACGATCACGGTGAGGGGGATCTCGGCGACAGCGGCGAGCAGGCGCGAGTCGGAGGGGAGGCGGGCGAGCGAGTCGAACACGACGCGGCGGGGCTGCTCGGAGGGGCAGGAGGGGGTCCCGTCGGGGCGGGCGGTGAGCTGGGGGTCGTCGGCGAGCGCGGTGCCGATCCCGACGACGACGGCATCCACCGAGGCGCGCCAGCGGTGGGCGAGCTCGCGGGAGGCCTCGCCGCTGATCCACTGGGAGTCCCCCGCGCGGGTGGCGACCTTGCCGTCGAGGGTCATGGCGGACTTGAACAGCACCCAGGGGCGCCCCACGCGGGCGTGCTTGCGAAAGGCCTGGTTGAGTAGCCGCGCGCGGGTGGCGAGCTCGCCGTCGGCGAGCACCACCTCGATGCCCTCGTCGCGGAGGATCCCGAGGCCGCGCCCGGCGGCCTTCTCGGTGGGATCGTCGGAGCCGACGACCACGCGACGGATGCCGGCCTGCACGATCGCCTCGGTGCAGGGGGGGGTCTTGCCCTCGTGGCAGCAGGGCTCGAGCGACACATACAGCGTGGCCCCCGCGAGGTCGGCCATGCCGCAAGCCTCGATCGCGTTGACCTCGGCGTGGGCGGCGCCGAAGCGTTCGTGCCACCCCTCTCCAAGCACCTGGCCGTCGCGCGCAATCACGGCCCCGACGGCGGGGTTGGGCTTGACCGCACCAACACCGCGCCCGGCGAGCTCGATCGCGCGCGCGAGGTGCAGTTGGTCGGTCTCGGTGCTGACGGTCATCCCGGATGCTCAGGATAACCGCCGCGGGTGCGCCAAAGTGTCGAACGTGAAAGTTGACTCATGCGTGCAGGGCAATGGCCCCGCACGGCGACGAGCAGCGCCTCACGCCCGCCCGCAGCGCCCGCCGCGCAGGCGGTAGACGGTCATTTCGGGTCCGGGGCGGTGGTAGGCGAGGGGGTAGTAGTCGAAGGTCCAGTCGAAGTTGAAGGCGACGGGTCGCGCGCCCGGCCGGTAGGGGGAGATGTGGTAGACGACTTCGGCCTCGCGCTCGAGGGCGCGGTAGTAGGCGACGGCGTTCGGTGCGCGGGCGGGGTCGGCGAAGGCGCGGCCGGACTCGGCGTAGCCGCTTACGACCCAGCAGTACCCGTTGCGCTCGTAGTAGGGGATCAGCGCGGGGCTGAGGGTGAGCTCGTAGTTTTCGAGACTGACCTCGTGGGGTTCGCTGGGACGCAGTTCGCCGGCGGCGTTTATCTCAGAGCGCAGCGACTGATACTTGGGCCAGCGATCGCCGTCAACGCTTGAGAGGGTGGGGTGGCCGACGTCCTGGACCCACTCGTCGGGCACGACGGGCTCGACGACGATCGGGGTGCCGGCGGGAATGTGGGCTTCCATCCAGGTGCGCGTGAGCGCGCGGGTGTCGGCCCGCGCGAGGACGAGCCCGGAGTGCACGCTGTAGATGGCACCCTGGGCGCAGAGGGCAAAGACCGCAACCACGATCAGGGCGGTCCGTAAACCCGGAGCACGCCGGGCTAAGACATGCACCAGCTGCAGCGCGAAGCAAGCAGCAAGCAGGCAGAGAAGCGGGAAGATCGGCAGCAACCAGCGCCCAAAGTAGCGGCCCTGTGAGCCCATGAAGGCGAGGTAGAGCAGGGGCCCGGGCACGAGCATCCAGCCGAGCGCACGCTCGCGCCACCAGATCGTCACGGCGCCACCGAGCGCGGCGAGGGCGGGGACCCAGCCGAGGCCCCAGGTGAGCGACCAGAGGTAGTAGAGCAGGCCACCCTCGTGGGGCGCGCCGAGCTTGCCCTGGGCTTCACCAGAGAGCGATGACTGATGGGCGATGCCCTGCTCGAAGGCGTGCAGGTCAAGCACCGAGTAGGGGTCGGCCACGAGAAATGCGACGAGCGCGGCGACCCCGGCGAGCACCAGGCCAACCACCACCGGCCCCCCAGAGGGCCGGGCCGCGGGGGGGCGTGAGGAGGCCGGCCTCGCGGAGGGACGTAAGGCGGCCGGCGCCGCGCCTGGCTGAGGGGTGCCGGCCGTTCGGGCCGGCGATGGTGGCGTCGCGTCCGGTGGCGTCGCGTCCAGCGGCGTCGCGTCCAGCGGCGTCGGAGCGCCGAGCGCTCGGGCCCGGGGTCGAGTTGGGGCGAGGTACTGGGCGGCGGCTGCGGCGAGCAGCGGCAGGAAGACGATCCCCGCGGTGTACTTGGTGGCGCAGCCGAGCCCGAGTCCGACGCCCGCGATCAGATAGTCGCGCTTGCGGCCTTTGCGCAGTACGCCGGCGGTCCCGACGAGCGAGAGCGTTAGGGGGGCGAGCGTGGGGACGTCGTTGAGCGCGAGGTGGGAGTAGAAGACGGGCAGGAACGCGACAGCCTCGAGGGCGGCGGCGAGCAGCGCGACGCCGCGGTCGAAGAGGCGGGCGCCGGCAAGGTAGAGCAGCCACACGGCGAGCGTGCCGAGCAGCGCGGCGGCGACCCGCGCGGCGGTGAAGACCGCGGTGGGGTTGGTTGCGAACGTGCGGTCGACCGCCGCGCGCCCCCCGAACCAAACGGAGAACACGAGACGCAAGAGATCGGTGTAGGCGGGGGGGTTGGCGAAGTAGTGGGGGTTCCACCCCAGCGTGAGCATCCCGATCGCGCGGGGCACGAAGTGGGCGTCCTCGTCGGAGTTGTACGCGTACGGGAGGCCCTGGCGGATGCCCCACAGGCGCAGCCCAAGCGCCACCGCAAGCACGAGCCCGAGCGCCACCCACGCGACCCGGCGCCCCCGCCCACGCGCCTCCCCGGCCGCCGGCGTGTGGCGTCGGGAGTCCGTCGCGCGGTGCTCCTCAGCAGTTGCCATAGACCGCGTAGTAGCGGCTCGCGTAGATGCGCCTGAAGCCCGGGAGGGGGACCTGGTCGAGGGGGTTGTCGCCGACGTCGACGATCGCCTCCTGGAAGATGGCGGCGCCGAGTGGGTAGACGGCGACGCTGCCGCGCGCGATCCGTTCGGTGAGTGTCGGACGGGTGGGTGGGCCTCCAATATGTTCGTCCGCACGCGCCTCGCTGCGGGCGACGATGTCACGCTGGTTGGTGGTGTCGAGGATCCAGCGGGCGTCGGGGATCAGCTTGTTGTCGGGCAGCGAGAGCAGCGGGCAGCGCGCGAGCTGGGCGCGCACCGCGGGGGCGTGCAATGCGGCGGCGAGCCCTTCGTGAAAGTCGTCGTGGTAGGCGAGCGTGGCGCGCGCATTGGTGAGGCTCGTGACCGAGACGGCGGCGACGGCGCCGTAGAGGATCAGCGCCGCACCGCCCGCCATCCACACGCGGCGCGCCACCGAGCCCGCGCGCAGCAGCGACCAGCCACCGATCGCCAGCGCGCAGAACGGCAGCGCGAGCGCAGCGGCGCCCATCATGTAGCGGTCGATCACCGACGCCCCCGCAGCCCCCTCGGCGACGTAGACGCCGAGCAACAGCGCGAGCACCGCCAGCGGGGTGCGCGCGCGGCGCGGGGTGAGCCACACGGCGAGCACGATCCCGGCGATGCTGCCCAGCACGATCGGGAGCTTGTTGATCCGCACCATGTAACGCCACGTCGCGGAGAGCACACTGGTGAAGCCCTGGGTACGTTCCAGTTCAGCGGCGAGCACAGCGGTGGAGTGCAACGAGTAGAGCGGGTCCCCCGTGACGAGCGTGTCGAGCGCGACCCACATCAGGGGTGCAATCCCAGTCAGCGCGAGGTACAGGATCAACCTGCGCAACGAAGGCTGGGGCGCCCGTGCGGGGCCATCCCCGCTGGACTCGGGAAGTGCTCCCTGCCGGCCATCGGGAGCCGGCTCCGCTCGACCCGCCCGCCTCCACCGGCTATCGCGAGGCGGCTCCGCTCCGGCCGTCCGCCCCCGGCCATTGGAAGGCGGCTCCGCTCCAACCTTCCGCCCTCGACCCGCGGACACGAGCGTCGGCCATGCGCACCACAGCCAGTAGGCCCCCCCGAGCACCCACGCGTCGGGGCGCAGGAGGCCCGCGAGGGCGAGCAGCACGAACACGGAGGTACCCCTGCGGGGGCGCTCGATCTCCAGAGCGGTGGCCCACACGATCAGCGCGATGTAGGTCAGATCGAGGTAGCCCTGGGCGGCGAGGTTGGCGTCGAACAGGCGCGTCAGCATCAAAAGCGCGGCGAGCACCGCCACGAGCGGCCCGAAGCAGAGGCGGGTGAGGCGGTAGATGCCGGCGGTGAGCGCCACGAAGGAGGCGATCGAGCCGAGCACCATCAGACGCGCCCCGCCCTGGCCGAAGACCGAGCAGAGCGCCCCGAAGGCGATCGCGAGGGGGTGCTCGGTGGGACCGCGGTAGACGCTGAAGTCGGGCAGGTGCAGGTGCAGCAGGTCGCGCCCCCACAGCAGGGCGTAGAAGGAGTCGTAGGTGGGGTAGGTGGGAAAGGCGAAGTAGCCCACCAGCGCCCCCACGCACAGCGCGGCGAAGCCCAGCCGCGGCCAGGTAGCACCGGGAACCGCTTGCAACGGTCGTTCGCGCCAGGTGGCGTGGCCCGGGTGGGACCGGGTGAGCGCGGCGCTCTGCATCGGTCCTAGAGCCTATCCGGGCGGCGAGCGCCCTCGATCCGGGACCGGGCGAGGGCCACACGCGAGCGAACGGGCACAACCGGGCAGGCGGCCCGACGGGGTACGCTGTGAGCCCGTGCGAGGACCCCGCCTGCGATGAAGCTGATCATTCAGATCCCCTGCTGGAACGAGGCGCAGACGCTGCCGCTGACGCTCGCAGAGCTGCCGCGCGAGCTCGCGGGCTTCGCGGCGGTGGAGTGGCTGGTGATCGACGACGGCTCGGAGGATGAGACGATCGAGGTGGCGCGCCGCCACGGGGTCGATCACATCGTGCGCCTCACCAACCACAAGGGCCTCGCGAGCGCCTTCCAGGCGGGGCTCGACACCTGCTTGAAGCTGGGGGCAGATGTGATCGTGAACACCGACGCCGACAACCAGTACCACGGCCCCGACGTCGCGCGGCTCGTCGGACCGATCCTGCAAGGCAACGCCGACATGGTGGTCGGCGACCGCGAGGTGGGCAGCGTGGAGCACTTCTCGCCGCTCAAGAAGGCGCTCCAGCGCCTCGGTTCTTGGGTGGTACGCCAGGCCTCCTCGACCACGGTCCCCGACACCACCTCCGGCTTTCGCGCCTACAACCGCGAGGCCGCCCTCCAGATCCTCGTGGTCTCGAAATTCACCTACACCCTGGAGACGATCATCCAGGCGGGCAAGCTGCTCGTTGCGGTCGAGCACGTCCCGATCCGCACCAACCCCGCGACGCGCGCGTCGCGCCTGTTCCCCTCGATGGGCGCCTACGTGCGTCGCAACGCGGTCTCGATCTTCCGCATCTACGCGCAGTACGAGCCCCTGCGGATCTTCTGGAGCCTCGCCGCGGTGATCGGCCTCGCCGCGACAGGAGTGTGGATCCGCTTCGTCGTCGCCTACGCGGAAGGCAACGGCAAGGGCCACGTGCAGTCGCTGATCCTCGGCGCGGTGCTGTTCATCGCCGCAATCGTGCTGTGGGCGCTCGGCGTGATCGGCGACCTGCTCGCCGCCCAGCGCGTGATGACCCAGCGCACCTTCGAGCGCGTGCGCCGGATCGAGCTGCAACTCGGGGTCCCCCCCTCCCACTACGAGCCGGGCGGGGCTCCGCTTGCACCCTCCTCGACCCCAACCGACGGCGCCGCTGCGGGTGGCAGTCCGACCGGGGAGCGCGAGGCGGTGCGGGCTTGAGCGCGCTGCGCCGGCCGTCCACGCGCAGACGTGTGGCAGGGAAGCCACACGCCAACCACCCGTTTTTGCCGACCCGACACACGCGGACGATCCCCAAATGAGAACCCCTCGCACATGAGCGGCGCAGGTGTCACGCTCTCCCGCGACGGGATCGTCACGGGCAACACCTACGACAAGTACGGTTCCACGAACCCCTTCGTGCGGCGCATGATGGCGGGCTTCGAGCGCAGTCTCGACGAGCTGCTGGGGCTCGCCGACCCCGCCTCGCTACTCGACGTGGGCTGCGGGGAGGGCGTGCTCGTGGAGCGCTGGGCGCGGCGGCTGCCGGGGCGGCGCATCGTGGGGATCGACCTCGAGGAGGACTCGATCCAGGCCGGCTGGGAGCAGCGCCAGGCGCCAAACCTCGAATACCGCGTAATGCGCGCCGAGAACCTCCCCTTCGCCGCGAACGAGTTCGCCCTCGCGAGCGCGATCGAGGTGCTCGAGCACGTGCCCGACCCCGCCCACACGCTCGCCGAGATGGCGCGCTGCGCCGAGCGCCACCTGCTCGTCTCGGTCCCCCGCGAGCCGCTATGGCGGGCCTTGAACATGGCCCGCGGCGCCTACTGGCGTGACCTCGGCAACACCCCCGGGCACCTCAACCACTGGTCCAAGCGCTCCTTCACGGCCCTGCTCGCGCGCTACGGGACCGTCACCCAGGTGCGCTCGCCCTTCCCGTGGACGATGCTGCTCGTCCGCCTCTGAGACGGCGTGTCCGCCTCCGACCCAGACGCACCCCCCGCCCCCGCGAGCCCTCCCCACCCACCTGACCCCGCCACCGCGGCGATCCGTGCACGCACACACGGGTCCGTGACCGGCGACCGCCCGACGCCGGCACCGTCGGGAAACGCGCAGACCCGCTCGTATGGCAGCGGCGCGCGGATCCTCTCGATCGGGATCGCCGCGACGGGCCTGCTGACGTTCGCGTACTTCTCGATCGCCAGCCACGTACTCAGCGCCGAAGCGGCGCAGCGCCTCGACGTGCTGTGGTCGGTGATGTTCGTCGTCATCTCAGTGATCTACCGGCCCGTCGAACAGCTCCTCTCGCGCACGATCGCCGAGCGTCGCGCGCACGGGCACGCCGAGCACCCGCTGCGCGTGCCGATCGCGCTCCAGGCGAGCTTTGCGCTGCTCTTTCTCCTCGTCGCGCTCGCCCTGCGCGATGAGCTGATCGACCACGTGTTCGACGGCTACGCCGCGCTCTACTACGTGCTCGTCGTCGGCACGCTCGCATATGCGGGCTCCTACTTCGCCCGCGGGTGGCTCGCCGGGCACGAGTACTTCGGGCTGTTTGGAGCGCTCGTGCTGATGGAGTCCACCTCCCGCATCTGCTTCGCGCTGGCCGCCGCGCTCGGCGTGACCAGCGGGCAGACCGCCGTGGCGCTGGGGATCGCCGTTGCGCCGCTGATCTCCCTCGTCGTGGTACCCACCGCGTTCGCGCGCTCCCGCAACGAGCGCCGGAACGCCGGCGAGCCAGCCGGGGAACCCCCCGTGATCGCCGTGGGCGAGGCCGACGCGGCCCTGCGCATGTCCCGACAAGGCGCACCGACGCCGATCGCCGTGGGCGAGGCCGACACAGCACCCAGATCCTCCCCACAGACGGAACCGGCGCCGTTCACCATCGACGAGGCCGATGCAGCGCTCGCGGGGCCGGGCACGGAGGGCGTGCAGGAGGTGGCCGCCCACGATGAGCTTTCGCTCACGCGCGGCGGACGCTTCGCGCTGTGGGTCTCCGGAATCATGCTCTCCGAGCAGACCCTCCTCAATGCGGCGGTGTTGACCGTGGATGCGCTCTCCCCCGACCGCGCGCTCGCGGGAATCGTGTTCAACGTGATGCTGATCGCACGCGCTCCCCTGCAGCTCTTCCAGGCGATCCAGACCTCCCTGCTGCCCCACCTCACGGGCCTCGAGGCGAAGGAGGGCCACACCGCATTCGCGCGCGCGATCCGCCTCACCGTGCTCGCAATCGCGGCCTTCGCGGCGGCTGTCGCGCTCGGGCTGCTGATCGTCGGTCCGTTCGTGATGAGCCACATCCTGTTCGGCCAGAGCTACACCTACAACCGCTTCGGCCTCGCCCTCGTAGGCCTCGGGATGGGCATGCACCTCGCATCCGGAACGCTCAACCAGGCCGCCCTCGCCCGCAACCGCGCACGCGCCGCCGCGCTCTGCTGGCTGGCAGCGGCGATCGCGTTCCTCGCCTGGATGCTCACACCCCTTGTGAGCGAACAGGTGCTGCGCGCGGAGATCGGCTACTGCGGCGCAACCATCCTGTTGGCCGCCCTGCTCGCCGCCCTCTACAGGCGGGGGCCTCGGGCAAGACCACAGACCTAGCCTGCTTACACCCAGCAAGCGCAGCCCCATACCGCCGCGGAACACCCCGCTGTCGCGGTGAGGTCCGCTCACCTCACCTGCGTCGATGACTCCGAGCGCCGGATCTTCCGCAACCACACCCACGTGCCCGATTCATGCTGCTGCACGAGCTTCAGCACACGCAGCAGCAGCTCGTTGACTTCACTGTGAAACGCCCTCACACTCTGCGCGTCCGTTGCATCTGAGGGATCGTCGTTGAATACAACGCCCGGGTGCTTCCGGTTGGTGTATCGCTGCTCTCGGCCTTCGACCGTGACGAGCTGCCGAAGCCCGTCCCCGTCTGCCCACATGATCCGCCATCTCACCTCTGGGGTGCCGTGGTAGACGAGCAGAAGTTCGCCCCCCCGACAGGCATCCTGCTCCTGCCGGAAGCCAGCGTCGACGATCGTCTTGCCCGCTGTGGCGACCGCTTCGAGGATCGCTTCGCGCTTCGTTTTCGTTCGTCCGGCACTCGCGATGAGGGCACTGCGGAGAAGCTGCTGGGTCTCCGAGAGACCCAGGATCTTGCGCTCCAAGCGTTTCTCGATCGCGAAGAGGACGGCCGCAAGCGCAAGCGCCACCCCGACGTGGAGCATCAGGCTCTGCGCATACTCGTCGTGTACGAAATAGGCGCCCGCCAACAGCCCTATACCGATAACGGTCAACCAGGCCGCAAGCCGCCGTCCCGTCAGATAATTCAACAGCCTGTTAATCGAGTGTCGTACCATCTGGGCTCGAGCGCCGGCAGGCTCTCAAACCTCTGTCAGGAACGAGGCACTCGAGGGGTGCTCTTCGATCGGCAAACGCTCCCACCAGGGATCTCCATCGGCGCGGAAGTGGGGCGGGATCGGCTCCGCCGCCAGCTCCGGGAGCTCCACGCTCTGCCCGAGCAGGACCGCCGCCGCCGCGGCGTTGAGATCGAGGCTGTTGAGATCGGCCGCGAAGCTGCGCCGAATCGAAGAGTCCGTGGGGTCCTGGCGGTACGCCTCGAGCCACAGCCTCGCGGCGGTGTGCGGAAAGCTCATCGTGGCGAGCAGCGATGCCAAGTTGTGCTTGACCGCGACGACGTCCGCCTCGGAACGCACCCCGGGCAGGCCCTTGCGCAAGAGGAACAACAGGATATCCGCCGCCTCCTGCTCGTCGGTCCGAACCGAAGAGTTGGCGAGTGCATCGGCGACCACGCGCAGCGCCCTATAGCGCGTGCTGTCATCCTCGGCCGCCTCGGTGACCGCCCGCCCCACCCGCCTGATCGGGTCCATCGCGCCGGCCTCTCGCAGTAGCGAGGAGACGGCGAGCAATCGCTGCAAGGTCGGCTCTTCGGTCAAGCTTCCCGTGAGTGCCTCGATTTCAGGTTCGAGCTCCTTCACCGGCGTACCGCGGGCAAGCCGAACCCGGAGCGAGAGGCCCCGCACCCGCTCGGGGCGCTCGACCCGCTCGATTTCCTTCAACAACGGGGCGAGCAGCTCTTCGGCGCGCTCATACTGATCCGCAAGGTGTTCTTTGAGGATGAAGTCGACGAAATTCTGGGTCACGTTCGCGTGATGGGGATCGGCGCGCAGCGCCGCCTCGTGCAGTTCGCGGGCGAGCTCGCCGTCGAGATCTTCCGCGATCAGCGCCCCATTGCCGAGGGTGGCGGCGCTCGCCTCGACCCTCGCATCACCGACGGTGTTACGGAGGGCTCTGAGGTTGCGCAACACCTCCTCCATGTCCCCCTTCTCGAGGGCCTGCTGGGCGAGCACGTAGTAGAGTAGAGCAGAGTCGGCCGCGCCAACGGAGGTCTCGATCTCCGCTTCCAAAGGCGCCTGCGCAGCCGGCACCGGCAGGATTTTGGGCTCAGAGCGAGGACGAGCTCCTCCGCCGCCGGTGGCGACGGAGGGCATCACTTCGCTGCGACCGCCATCCGGTGGGCGTTTCCACTCCGGCGCCATCGCAAGGTAGATCACCAGATCGGGATCGATCGCCGAGTCGATCATGATCCCGCGTTCGTCGGCCCTGTGGCTCAGCGCGGATCGTAGCTCCTCGGCGGGGAGGCCCCACAGCGGGCGCAGCACACGACCAAGTGTCACCATATCCTCGATCTGCATCACCCGCCGCGCCCACTCATCGTCACGACGTTCCGGAATCCGGCCTTCCACGTCATCCATGTAGTTCCACCAGAATCCCGGCCAGAACGCAACGATCATCCACCGCTTCAGGTCATCTTCACTGACCGCCGCCTGCGGCCGAAACTCGGCCAGGAGACGGTTGAGACGATCCTTGACCGCCCGCGGCGTGAGCCGTGCCGCCTGCTGGGGCGCAGGACGCAGGACCGGAGCCAGAACACAGCCCTTGTCGCCGCGATACTGTTCCGCCGAGCGCTTGATGACCACCTTGAGTTCGTTGAGCTTATTCTGCTCATCCTCCTGATCGGGACGGATCTCATCGATCAGCTTTTCCAGGTAGCCCGCCACCTCGTCGGAGCTCATCAGCAATGGCGGAACCTCAACGCTCAAGTGGACGTACTTCTCGAGCGCCTCCTTCGCCCCGCGTGCCCCCAATGGCAGGTTCGCCTTGAGCGAGTTGAGCAGGTGTTCCTCGCTCGCGGCGATCACGAAGAACAGGTTCTCGACGCGTGACCAGAACGTGGTTGCAGCGAGCAGCTGGGCCGTGAAGCCCTGGGAGCACCGATCGAGGTCGTCGATGAACACAACGTGCAGATGGCTCTGATGACCTCCGGCCCCAGATCCTCCAACCGCTTCACCCCGAGCGGGTGCGGCGAGCTTGCGGCTGATCTCGGTGATCCATTTCTCCAACAGCGGCGGCGCTGGAGCGAGCTGCCGCAGGGCGTAGTGAAGCTCGACGGTCTCCTTCATCTCCCGCTCATCTTCGAGTGTCACCGACGCCTCCGAGTCGCCGAGTACGCCGCGCAGCACACGAACCACTTCGGCGAGGCTACCCGGCAGCAGGTCGCCGACAATCACCTGGGTGAGGCTCATGCGCGGTTCCGGAACCTCTTCCCAGAGCGGCGCCACATAGTAGGAGCTCGTGAAAAGGCGGTTCGGCGTCGCCCCCCCTTCACCGGCGCCATCCGGTGGGCCAACCTCAGCTGGATCTTCCGAGCCAGCAGAGGGGCCAGACTCCGTAGTCGCCGCCGCGGCGCGTCGTCGGACAAGATCCTCGATGATCCCCAGGGTGGTCGACTTGCCCGACCCCCAATGCCCGTAGATCGCGAAGGTCATCGAGGGAGACAGCTCGCCCGTGATCAGCGGTTTCGCGAGATGGTCCGCGACGATTTCGAGACGGGACTTGAAGTCCCGGCGCGTACCGAAGAGAACCTCGTTGTCCGGAGTCGCAGGGATCTGGGCTACGAAACGACCGCTCATGCGGCGCATCCTAACCTAGCGGCCCTTTAGATGCGTCGAGCACTCAGAGTTATACGAGTGATCGGTAACAGCTTGGAAACTTCCGCGCAACAAACAGGGCCCATCAGCCAACGAAGCAGATCAGCCCAGACGCAGCCCGTCAGCCGCCCACGGCCTCCACGATCGCGCGGTAGGCCGCGCCCGGCTCGGGGGCGTTGAAGATCGCGGAGCCCGCCACGAACAGCGTCGCGCCGGCCGCGCGGCAGAGGGGCGCGGTGGCGGGATCGATTCCGCCGTCCACCTCGAGCGCCGCGGGGCAACCGTCCGCTTCGGGTTGATCCTCCGCCTTGCTGGGGTTCCCCGGCCCGCCCTTCGCGGTGACGCGGTGCCCCGGCCCGCCCTCCGCCGTGTCGTCGAGCAGGCCCCGCAGCCGTGAGATCTTCGGGGGAGAGCGGGCGATGAACCGCTGCCCGCCCCACCCGGGGCTGACCGTCATGCACAGCGCGAGGTCGATCGACCCCGCGAGCTCGACGAGCACGTCCGCGGGGCTTGCGGGATTGATCGCCACACCCACGCACGCCCCGCCCCCACGGATCTCCTCTGCGGCGTACTCCACGTGTGGGGTCGCCTCATAGTGAACCGTCACCACGTGTGCCCCCGCGCGAACGAACTCACCCACGAGGCGCTCGGGGCGCTCGATCATCAGGTGCACGTCCAGCACCCCCCCCACCGCCTCGACTTGCTCGCGTAGCGCTGAGACCACTTTCGGGCCGAACGTGATCGGGGGCACGAAGTGCCCATCCATCACATCCACGTGAATCACCCGCGCGCCCGCCTGCAGGACATCCTCCACCTCCGCCCGCAGCGCCCCGAAGTCCGCCGAGAGGATCGACGGCGCCACCCACACGCCCCGCAGGAGCTCTAGCGTTGAGGCACTCATATTGGCTGCAACATACTGGCGCCGCAGTTGTTGCACTTGAGGATCGCCGTCGAGGACATCCGCACGATCGTGGAGTGCTCCCCACAGTTGGGGCACACCGAGGCGAGCTCGAAGCGGTGCAGGCAGTACACGCAGCGGTAGCGACCCGCGAGGTTCGTAGGGCGCAACCACGGCTCCGAGCAGTTCGGGCACACCGGGCCAAGATCCACCGCAGGCGCCTGATCGCGCTCACCGTCGCTCATCGCGATCCCCTCACCCGCGGCTCAGCCGCGCGATGAAGAAGCCCGCCGTGCGATCCCTGTGGGGCAGCGTCAGCACCTGTTCACCCAGGGCGAAGTCGGGGTTGGCTTCCAGGAAGGCGGAGATCTGGCGCTCGTTCTCGGTCGGGGAGATCGTGCACGTAGAGTAGACCAGCACACCGCCCGGACGGAGCGCCCGTGCGCCCGCCGCGAGGATCTCCGCCTGAGTGCGCGCGAGCTGCGCCACGTCCTGCGGTCCTACCCGCCAGCGCAGGTCCGCCCGCGCCTGCAGGGTGCCGAGGCCCGTGCACGGCGGGTCCACGAGCACGCGATCGAACGGCTTCTCCGCCAGGGGCCGCGCCGCATCCCCCACCACCACGCGCACGCACTCCGCGCGCATGCGCGCCACCGTGCGCCGGAGCTCCTCGGCGCGGCGTGGGTTGCGCTCCACCGCCACCACCTCGCCCACGCCCCCCATCAGTGCCGCGAGGTGCGTGGTCTTGCCGCCCGGCGCCGCGCACAGATCGAGCACCCGCTCCCCCGCCTGCGGGTCCAGCGCCCGCGCGGGGAGCATCGCCGCCCGCGACTGCGCCAGCACCGCCCCGGAGCGCCACAGCTCCGAGCCGTGCACATCCCAGCGGCCCTCGAGCACCAGCGCCTCCGCGATCTCCGGGTCACGGCGCACCGCAACTGGGATCTCGGCCGCCACTGCGGCGGGGTCTGCGACAAGCGTATTCACGCGCAGCGCCAACTCCGCCGGCTCGTTATCGAACGCCAGCAGCGCCCGCGCCGCTTGCGCACCCAGGGTGTCCCACCACAGCTGCGCGATCCACTCCGGGTGGGAGTGCTTGAGCGCCGCCCCCTGCGGCGTGCTGTCGTCGAGCTCCGCCAGCAGCGTCGCCCCCTCGCGCGTGGCGCGGCGCAGCACCGCGTTGACCAAGCCATGGCCCCCACGGCCGGCCTTGGCCAGCTCGACCGCGTCCGCCACCACCGCCCGGTCCGGTGCGCCCCCGAGGTACAGCAGCTCGTACAGCCCCAGTCGCAGCGCCGCGAGCAGCGGGGCGTCCAACTTGCCCACCGGGCGCCCCGCCAGACGTTCGATCAGGTAGTCCAAGGTGCCCTTGCGCTGCACCGCCCCATACGCCAGCCGCATCGCCAACGCGCGGTCGCGCGCGTCCAGGTCGCGCGCCTCCGAGCGCAGCGCGAGATCCGCGTACGCGCCCCCCTCGAATACCCGGCGTAGAACCGTGTACGCGCAGATGCGCGCTTTAGAGAGCATGCCCGTGTAGATATGACGCCCCGTCCATTGGGCGCCCACCCGGTGGCTGCACACACAGAAGCTCGAGCGCGCCCGCTCCCGTCCCGTATAGCAGGCGCCCATCGCAGCCCGCGAGCGCCCCCGGTGGCGGGGCCTGCGGCGGACCGTCGGCGGGGACCTGCGCCCGCAGCACGCCCAACATCGTCCCGTTCGCCAGCGCGATCCGCGCGCCGATGTGCGGGTGCAGAGCACGTACCCTGCGCTCTTGCTCAACCGCGGGACGCGCGGGATCCAGCAGGCGCTCAGCGGCGGTGATCTTCTCCGCATACGTCACACCCGACTGCGCCTGCTCCACGAACTCCGGCGTCACTCCCGCCGCGCAGCGGTCGAGCACCTCCACCAGCAGATCTCCCCCGCGCCCCCGCAAGCGCTCCGCGAGCGAGCCATAGGTGTCCTTCGGGGCGATCTCCTCGCACGCCGTGGCGCACAGAGGTCCGCTGTCGAGACCCTCGGTGAGGCGCATGATCGACACCCCCGTCTCGGTGTCCCCCGTCATGATCGCCCGCTCGATCGGCGCCGCCCCGCGCCAGCGCGGCAGCAGCGAGGGGTGCACATTCAGGAGCGGGTACGCCGACAGCAGGGGCTCCTTGATCAGCGCTCCGAAGGCGCACACCACCAGCACCTCCGGCCGGGCGCGCTCGATCAACTCGCAGATCGCCGGGTCGTTGATGCTCGCCGGCTGCTCCACCGCGATACCGAGCGCCCGCGCCACCTGCGCCACCGGCGGAGCCGCCACCTTGCGCCCCCGGCCGCGCGGGCGGTCTGGGCGCGTCAGGACCAGCTCGGGGCGGTGCCCACTCTCTGCCAAGCGCCCCACGATGGCCGCCGCGAAGTCCGATGTGCCGAGGAAGATCGTGCGCAAAAAGACCTTACGCGGGCGCCGCGTCCCGCGATGGCTCGCCCGCGTGCCCCGCATTCATCGCGTCCCCCGCCGGCACGTCCGAGACCACCTCCGTCTCCGCCCCCGCCGCCGCGCGATCGGCCGCCCTCGAGGCGGCCCCATCCACATTGCCTTCCCGCGCCTCCCGCAGTGCGCGCATCGCCTCCTTGCGCGCATCGCGCGAGATCCGGTCCAGGATCAGCACCCCTTCGAGGTGGTCCATCTCGTGCTGGATCACCCGCGCCGGCAGGCCCTCGGCCTCCACCTCGAGCTCCTCTCCGTAGGGATCACGTGCGCGCACCCGCACGCGCGCCGCGCGCTCCACCTCCACGTGTACCCCCGGGATGCTCAGACAGCCCTCTTCCGCGGACTCCCGCTCCTCGCTACTCCACTCGAGCACCGGGTTCACCAGCGCGGTAAGCGGATCGTCCACATACGCTTTGTACACCAACACCCGGTGCAGAACCCCGATCTGGGTCGCCGCGAGGCCCACCCCCAGGGCGTCATCCATCAGGCGACCCATCCGCTCGATCTCCCCCCGCAGGCTCTCGTCGAAATGCTCCACCGCCACCGCGCTCGCGCGCAGCACCGGGTCCCCCAACTTGCGCACGTGGCGCAGCGCCGCGTCGCGACGCGCCCGCGTCTCCTCGTCCAGCTCCTCCGCGTGCTCGGGTGGCTCCTCCTGAAGCTGGGCTGAGGGCTCCTCGAGCTCCCGCTCGCTCTCCGCCTGTGTGCTCATCGTCAACCAATTCTATTGCGGGTCAACATCCACGCTGAAACTCACCCCGCCGTGCGCCCTGCTCGCCGCCGCCTGCTGCACCGCTGCGCCCACACTCCCCACCGCCGCGCGACGATCCCACGCCTTGATCATCAGCACCCGGCGCTCGCGCCCCCGCAGGCGGAAGAGCACAGCCGGTCCCAGCACGCTCGCCGCAGCTGCCGGGAGCCGCTCGCGCAGGCTCTCCCGTACAACGCTCGCCGCCGCCTGCGCCCGCTGTGCCTGCGGCGCAGCACACACCACCCGGATCAGGTGCGCGAACGGTGGATAGCGCAGCGCCTCCCTGCGCTGCAGCTCCCCCGCCAAGAAGCCCTCGCTATCGTGGCGCGCGGCGTAGGCGATCGCCCGCGCCTGTGGGTCCATCGTCTGCACCAGCACACGCCCCTCCCCCCCGCGTCCCACGCGGCCCGCGAGCTGCGCGATCAACCCAAACGTCCGCTCCTCCGCGCGGAAGTCGGGGAAGCGCAACGTGCAATCCGCGTCGAGCACTACGCCCAGGCTCACATCGGGGAAGTCGTGGCCCTTGGCCACCATCTGCGTACCGATCAGCACCCCCGCCGGGGCCGCCGCGAAGCGCCTCAGCAGGGCCCCCACCTCGGTCGACTGCCCGCCTGCAACCGGGGCCCTCGAACCCTGTGCGGCTGGGCGATCGCCTGCGAGCACGTCCGCATCCAGGCGGAAGATCGGAAAACGCTCCTCATCCCCCAGCGCCGCCTGCAGGTCGTGCTGTACGCGCTCGGTCCCCGCCCCATGGCGCGCCACCGCCGTCGAGCCGCACCCACAGCGAGCCGGCGCCCGCTCGGTGTGACCGCAGTGGTGGCACCTCACCCGACCCTCCGCACGGTGCAGCACGAGCGCCACGTCGCACTGCGGGCAGCTCCACACCTTCCCGCACGAGCGGCACGAGAGGAAGTTCGACCACCCCCTCCTGTTCAACAGCACGATCGCCTTGCCGGAGCTCCGGCGGACGTCCGCCAGCGCCTGCGCGGTCTGTGCGTGCAGGCCGTGGTCCTGCTCGCGCATGTCCAACACCTCCACCGGCGGCAGCGGACGGCCATCCACCCGCCGCGCCAGGCGCACCCGGGGCAGCGCGTGGCGACTCTCCGGTCGCGGCGTCGCGCTACCCACCAGCAACAGCGCCCCCTGCAGGCTCGCCCGCTTCTGCGCCACCTCCCGCGCGTCGTAGCGCGGATCCCCCTCGTGCTTGTACGAGGACTCGTGCTCCTCGTCGACCACGATCAGCCCCAGGCGCTCAATCGGCGCGAACACCGCCGAGCGCGGGCCCACGCACACCCGCGCCTCTCCCATCCGCAACCGCCGCCACTCCTCCCGGCGCTGCGCCGGCGTCAGGCGCGAATGCAGCACCGCCACCGTCTCCCCGAAGCGCCCCACGAAGCGGCCCACGATCTGCGGCGTCAGCGCGATCTCCGGCACCAGCACGATCGCCCCCCGCTCTTCCTCGAGCGCACACGCCGCCGCCCGCAAGTACACCTCCGTCTTGCCCGACCCCGTGATGCCGTGTAGCAGCAGTCGCCGCGAGCGCTCCCCGGACACCTGCCCATGCGCGGAGCCTCCGCTCCGCAACCGCTCCGCGTCGGACTCGGTGACGCGCAGGGCTCCCCCGTTCACGCGCTCCCCCTCCAGCGCCTCGCGGATCTCCCGCAGAGCCGCCTGCTGTTCCTCTGTCAACGCGGGCGGCTCGGCGTGGAGCGCCCCCACCGGCTCGTGCCGCGGGCGGGGAACGGCCCGTGGCCGGCGTTTGCGAGCGCTCAGCGCACCACGCCCACTCGTCACGCCCGGCGGAAGCACCAGCCGCAGCGCCCGCGCCAGCGTCGAGCAGTACTCCGCCGCGATCCACTCAGCCAGCACCACCAGGTCGACCGGCAGGGCGGGGGGGCCTTCATCCGGCGCTCGCAACGGAGCCAGCAGCTTCTCATCCGCCACCTCGCTGCGCTCCGCGAGCCCCGTCACCACACCCAGAACCTCGCGCCGGCCGAACGGCACCACCAGCATCGAGCCCACCTTCACAGCCCCGTCTTGCAGCTCCTCCGGCAGGCGGTAGTCGAACGGACCCCGCAGCGCACGGGTGCTTGTCAGCGGCTCCACCTGGGCAATTGCACTCGACACCCCATCACCCTAGATGGGGTGTCGGACCGCTAGACACCGCGAGCACGGCTTGAAAAGACGTGACCCGCTTGATCGATGAAGAGGGGCCCGGCTCGTCGGCCTCCGGCCGACTGCGCCACCCTCTATACCTGCGCCGTGGCTCCCAACCCAGCGGCCTCGCGCAGCGCCTGCGCCTTGTCGGTCCGCTCCCACGTGAAATCGTGATCCTCGCGACCAAAGTGTCCGTATGCCGCGGTCTTCTGGTAGATCGGGCGGTGCAGTTTGAGCTCCTCCCGGAACGCCCCCGGGCGCAGGTCGAAGTGCTCGCGCACCAGCTCCATGATCCGCGCCCGCCCGAGCTTCTCGGTCCCGAACGTCTCCACCATCACCGACACCGGGTGCGCAACCCCGATCGCGTACGCCACCTGGACCTCCGCGCGGTCGGCCAGGCCCGCCGCCACGATGTTCTTCGCCACCCACCGCACCGCGTACGCCGCCGAACGATCCACCTTCGAGGGATCCTTGCCCGAGAAGGCCCCCCCGCCGTGGCGCGCCATGCCGCCGTATGTGTCCACGATTATCTTGCGGCCCGTCAGACCGCAGTCTCCCATCGGGCCTCCGATTACGAAGCGGCCCGTGGGGTTCACAAGGAAGTCGCGCAGCAGACTCTTCTCCTCATAGAGCTCCGGGGGCAGCACCGGGCGCAGCACGTGCTCGAACAGATCGGGCTTGATCAACGTCTCGCTGTCGATCCCGTCGGCGTGCTGAGTTGAAATCAGGATCTTCTCCACCGCCACCGGGCGGCCATCCCGGTAGCGGACCGTCACCTGGGTCTTGCCGTCCGGGCGCAGATAGGGCAGCACGCCCGCCTTACGCACCTCCGCCAGGCGCTTGGAGAGCTTGTGCGCCAGCAGGATCGGCAGCGGCATCAGCTCCTCGGTCTCGTTCGTTGCGTACCCGAACATCATGCCCTGGTCGCCCGCGCCCGCGACGTCGAAGCGGTCGTCGTCGAGCGGATCGCGGCGCGTCTCGTAAGCCGTGTCCACCCCCTGAGCGATATCCGGGGACTGCCTGTCGATTGCGTTCACCACCGCGCACGTGTTGCAGTCGAACCCGAACGCCGCGTTGTCGTAGCCGATGCCCCGCACCGTCTCGCGCGCCACCTGCGGGATGTCCACGTACGTCTCCGTCGTGATCTCCCCCGAGACCACGATCAGGCCCGTGTTCACCAGCGTCTCGCACGCCACGCGGCCATACGGGTCCTCGCGCAGCACCGCGTCCAGCACCCCGTCGGAGATCTGGTCGGCGATCTTGTCCGGATGCCCCTCCGTCACCGACTCGCTGGTGAACAGGTATTCGTTGTCAGAGTCCTTGCGCATAGCGTCGTCCACTCCAGGTCAGGTCAGGCCCTGCCGACGGTCGAGCGCCGGCGCGGTGGGCTGAGGGAAGTGGCCAGAGTTTAGACGCATTTCGAGTGCTCATGGAACTCGCCGGCCCCGTCTGTGGGAGTCCCGGCTCAACCTGCGTAGGCACTCGTCCCGCCGTCCGCCGTCATTCCCCCGTTTCGCAAAGCCCCGACTCAACCTCCACCGGCGCTCCTTCCCCGACGACCACTGTCATGCCCCTCCCGCCCCATCCTCAAAGACCCGACTCAACCTGTGCGGGCGCTCGTCCCCGGCGCCCGCCACCATGCGCCCGCTGCCCCCGTTCCACGAAGTCGATGATCAGCGGCACCCCGTCCATGCCGTAGCGCCTGCGCAGGCGGTTCTCCAGGAAGTACGCATAGTCCCGCGTGACCCGCTCGCGCGAGTTGACCTGAATCGCGAAGCGCGGGGGTCGCTCCCCGGTCTGGGTCATGTAGATCGGCTTCAAGCGGTGCTGCGAGGAGCCCCGGCGGGTCCCCACGGGCGGCTGTCGCGCCTGCACCGCCTCGGCCAGGAAACGGTTCAGCTCAGGCGTTGGGATGCGCCCCGCCATGCGATCCCCCAAGGCCAGCGCCTCCGTCAATATGCGTGGGGTGTGGCGGCCCGTCTTCGCGCTCGCCGTCAGCACGCGGGGGCGCAGCCGCAGCTTCTCCGCCACGCGCGCCCGCTCGTGTGCCAGTGCGGCCTCGCGTGCGCGCTCGTCCTGGACCTCGGGGTGGGACTCCGCAAAGAGATCCCACTTGTTCAGTACGACCGCCGTCGCGCAGCTCGCCTTCATCGCGAGCTCCGCGATACGCAGGTCCTGGGCGGTAACCCCTTCGGTGGCATCGCAGACCACCAGCGCCACGTCCGCTCGCTCCGCCGCCCGTTGCGAGCGCAGCGCCGTGTAGTACTCCACCGAGTCCGCCACCTTCGACTGACGGCGCATCCCCGCCGTATCGATCAGCGTCACCCTGCGTCCGTCGACGATCAACGGCGTATCGATCGCGTCGCGGGTCGTGCCCGCAAGCTCTGACACGATCACGCGCTCCTCGCCCAGGAAGCGGTTCACAAGCGAGGACTTGCCCACGTTCGGGCGACCGATCACCGCCAGACGCAGCATCTGCACCCCTGGCACCCTCCCGTCGATCGCCCCGTCGATCCCCTCTCCGGGCGTACCCTCCCCCAGCGCCGACTCGACGTCGTTCAGCAGCTCGACGATCCTGTCCAGCAGGTCGCCCGTGCCGAGCCCCTGCGCCGCCGACACCGCCAGCGGCTCCCCCAGGCCGAGGCGGTGGAGCTCCGCCGCCAGTGGCACGTCCCTGACCGTGTCGCACTTGTTGGCCACCGCGATGCACGGCAGCGGCGAGCGGCGCAACAGGTCAGCGAGCTCTTCGTCGCCCCCGCGCAGCCCCGCACGCGCGTCCACGACCAGCACCGCGACCTGTGCCTCTGCCAAGCCCGCCCGTGCCTGCTCGCGGATCGAGCCCGCCAACGGGTCCTCGTCCTGGAAGTCCATTCCGCCCGTGTCGATCAGCGTGAAGCTCCGCCCGTTCCACTCGCACTCCACCTCGTTGCGGTCCCGCGTCACCCCCGGGCGCTCGTGCACCACCGCCTCTCGGCTGCCGCTCAAGCGGTTCACCAGCGATGACTTGCCCACGTTTGGATAGCCGACCACGGCGACCTTCAGCATCAGCTCAGTATGACCGTCGCCGTGACCTTTCCCCGCGGCCCCCCACGCCGTCCTTGAGCTTCGTTAATACTATCGCGATACGCTCAACGACTTCTCCGACACTCCTACCGGTGGTGTCGAGCACCACCGCATCGGGGGCTGCCTCCAGCGGGCTGTGGGCGCGGGTGCGGTCGCGCTCGTCGCGGGCACTCAACTCCCCGTGCACCTCCCCCGGATCGACACCAAGCTCCAGCGCCCGCCGGCGTGCACGCTCCTGGGGATCTGCTGTGAGAAAGACCTTCAGCTCTGCCTCGGGGGTGACGACCGTGCCGATGTCGCGGCCCTCCGCAACCCAGTCGCCGGCGGCCATCAATTCGCGTTGCCTGGCCACGAGCGCCTCGCGCACCCCCGGGTCGGCTGCCACCTGGGAGGCCTTCTCGGAGACCTCCGGAGCGCGGATCGCCGCAGTTACATCCCGGCCGTCCAACTGAATGCGCTCGCTGAGCTCGATCCTGGCGCCCGCAGCCAGTAGCCGCGGCTCCACCTCGGGGTCGGCGAGCGCGAGCAGCGCCACGCAGCGATACAACGCGCCGCTGTCCAGGTAGTCGAAGCCCAGCTCGCGTGCGAGTGCGCGAGCGACCGTGGACTTGCCGGCTCCAGCGGGGCCGTCGATCGCGATCACCACTAGGCGACGAGCCCTTCGAGATCCTCGACGAAGCCGGGATATGAGACCGCGGCAGCCTCCATGCCACGCACCTCGACCCCTTCGCGGGAGGCGAGACCGGCGACGGCGCCGAGCATCGCGAGGCGATGATCGCCATGGGCCTCGAACATGCCACCACGCAGTCCCCCTGTACCAGTCACTGCGAAGCCATCTTCGGTCGCCTCGATGTCCGCGCCGAGGCCACGGAGACCGTCGACGACGGTGGCGATCCTGTCGGACTCCTTGAGGCGCAACTCCTGCGCTCCCCGCACGACGGTCTCCCCCTCGGCGAAGCAGCCGAGCAGCGCGATCAGCGGCAGCTCATCGATCGCCAGCGGCACCTCCTCGGGACCCACGAACGTCCCCTCCAGCCCCCCCGCGGCGACGTCGAGATCGCTGACGGGCTCGGTTGCGATCAGCTCGCCGGTCTCGTCCTCGAGGTCGCCGAGCACGATCCCCTGCATCCGCATGAGGATCCGCACGAAACCGGTGCGGGTCCAGTTCACACCGACGTCGCGGATCAACAGTCGCGAGCCTTCCACGAGCACCCCCGCGGCGAGCATGAACGCCGCCGAGCTCGGGTCGCCCGGGACCGTCACGCGCTCGAGCACGAGCTCATCCGCGTTGGTGACGGTCACGCGCCGACCGTTGCGGTGGATCGTGGCGCCTGCCTGCAGCAGCATCCGCTCGGTATGATCGCGGCTGCGCTCCGGCTCGGTGACAGTGGTCGCGCCGTCGGCGGTCAGCGCGGCGAGCAGTACGCACGACTTCACCTGGGCGCTCGCCACCGGCATCTCATATGCGATCGAGTGCAGCCGGGCGCCGCGCACCGTCAAGGGCGCAAAGTGGCCTTGCGTG
The DNA here is from genome assembly GCA_963747875.1 of uncultured Solirubrobacterales bacterium. Taxonomy (GTDB): domain Bacteria; phylum Actinomycetota; class Thermoleophilia; order Solirubrobacterales; family Solirubrobacteraceae; genus Palsa-744. The sequence goes on along the minus strand of CAVVGU010000001.1, from coordinate 132,629 downwards.
GTGTGCAACTCAGCGCCCATCAAGCCCAGCGGCTCGACCACCCGATCGACGGGCCGGCGGCGGATCGACGCGTCGCCGTCGAGCGTGAACGAGCGGCCCTCCTGTGCGGCCAGCCAACCGGGGAGCAGGCGTAGCAGCGTGCCCGCGTTGCCCACGTCGATCGGCGCATCCGGTTCGCGCGCCTCACGCAGACCGGTACCGCGCACGATCACCTCTCGCGGGTGCACCTCCACCAGAGCGCCCAATGCCCGCACCGCGTCGAGCGTCGAGTTGGTGTCCGCCGCGTGCAGGTAGTTCTCGACCCGCACCGGATAGGAGGCCATCGCTCCGAGCAGCGCGGCGCGATGGGAGATCGACTTGTCCGCAGGGGCCGTTAGCTCGCCGGTGAGGGGGCCGGATGGCTCGAAGCGCAGGTTCATGGTTTCCCACAAGGACGATTCATGGTCCCCGCACCCTACGAGTCGGGGCCCGGCGGCGCATTGCGGTCCCCACAGGCACGCTCACTCCCCGCGCCAGGCGCCTGCGACTCACCCCCCGCCTGCAGCGCCTCGCGGTCCGCACAGGCAAGCTCACTCCCCGCCGCAGTCACCTGCGCCTCACCCGCCTGCAGCGCCTCGCGGTCCGCACGCGCACGCTCGTTCCACACCGCGATCGCCTCCCGGTCGCCGGCCTGCAGAGCAGCGCGAACCTCGACGAGGCGCCCGACCGCCTGATCGATCGCCGTGCAAAGCGCCTCCCGATTGGCGAGATAGATATCCCCCCACACTGCGGTGTTGGCGCCCGCCACGCGGGTCGCGTCGCGGAAACTTGGACCGGTGCCGCCCTGCGCTTGGCAGCCCTCATGCGCGAAGGCAGCAGCAGCCTGCGTGACGAGCACGTTGGCAAGTACGTGCGGGAGGTGCGAGACGTTCGCCATCAGGCGGTCGTGGGCGTCGGGCTCAATCGCCACGGGCAGGGCACCGAGGCGCTCGATCAGATCGCGCATTCGCTCATACAACCGCTGATCAGCGGCCGGCCCAGGCGTCAGGTACCAGGTGCAGCCGTTGAACAGATTCGCCCGCGCGTGCGCCACCCCGGCGGTCTCTGCACCGGCGAGTGGGTGGCCACCGACGAAGCGCGGATCGTTGCGGGCCTCATCCAACGTGAGCTTGGTGGAGCCGACGTCGCCGATCACACAGTCCGAGCTTGCGAGTGCGAGCGCCTGGCGTACCGTCTCGGCCAGGACCCCCACCGGCGCTGCGGCGAACACGACCTGGGCCCCATTCACAGCGGTGGCGACGTCCGGAGCTTGCACATCGATCGCACCCAACTCGAGCGCGGCGCGACTCGCGTCGTGATCCGGATCGTGGCCCCACACCTCCTCGCCCGCGTGCCGTACCGCCAAGCCGATCGAGCCCCCGATGAGGCCGGTTCCGAGGATCCCGACCTTCAACGGGCGGGCTCCATCAGACGGCGCTGAGCGCCTTGCCGGCGAGCGCAGCGGCGCGCTCGACGGTAGCGGCGTACTCGGCGAAGGTATCGGTGGGGAGCGCCTGGGGGCCGTCGCAGAGGGCCTCGTCGGGGTTGGGGTGCACCTCGACGATGATGCCGTCAGCGCCGACCGCGGCCGCGGCGAGCGAGAGCGCGGGTATCAGGTCGCGGCGCCCTGCGGCGTGGCTGGGGTCGACGATCACCGGCAGGTGGCTGAGCTCCTTGAGGATCGGGACGGCCATCAGGTCGAGGGTCATGCGCCGGTAGGCGTTCTCGAACGTGCGGATGCCACGCTCGCAGAGCATCACGCTCTGGTTGCCCTCCTTGAGGATGTACTCGGCGGCCATCAGCAGCTCGTCGAGCGGCGCGGAGAGTCCGCGCTTCAGTAGCGCGGGGCGCCCGGAGCGCCCGATCTCGGTGAGCAGGGGATAGTTCTGCATGTTGCGTGCCCCGATCTGGATCACGTCGGCTACCTCGAGCACGGCCTCGAGGTCGCGTACGTCCATCAGCTCGGTGACGATCGGCAGGCCGGTCTCGGCCTTGGCCTCGGCAAGCAGGCGCAGCCCCTCCACCCCGAGGCCCTGGAAGGCGTAGGGGGAGGTGCGGGGCTTGTACGCACCGCCACGCAGCAGGGTGGCCCCGGCGTCGCGCACCACGCGGGCGGTCTGCAGTGTCTGCTCGCGCGATTCGACGGTGCAGGGACCGGCGATCAGCGCGAAGTGATCGCCGCCCACCTTGCGCCCTTCGATCTCGAGGACTGTGCGCTCCCCGTGGCGGAACTGGGCGGAGGCGAGCTTGTAGGGCTTGAGGATCGGCACAACGCGGTCGACCCCGGGGAGGCCCTCGAGGCCGATGCTCTCCACGGAGGCGTCCTGCTCGACGTCTCCGATCGCGCCGATCACAGTCACGCGCGCGCCGCGGCTGGGATGCGCGCGCGCCCCGGCTCGCTCGATCTTCTCTGCGACCGCCGCGATCTCCTCCTCGGTGGCGGACTCCTTCATCACGATCATCATGTGTCGTTCCTTTCTGTGCTTGGAATCTTAGGTGTTCGGCTGCCTGGGGTGCTCGTCTGCGTCTGCGTCGATCTGCCTGCGCCGCTCATCTGCGGTTTGCTCGGCTAGCGCTACTCACCTGCGGTTGTGTTCATTTCGTGGCGCCCCGTCAACTACGTAGGGCCACGCGGAGAGCCGCGAATCGTGATGGGCGCATGGCGCCCGGCGGAGTGGCGCTCGGTCCGGGGACCCGGTGCGGCCCACAGACCCGCTCACGGACGGGCCGGGCCGAAGCGCCTAGCTAAATCGCCAGGCGTAGGCGCAGGAGTACGACCAGTCGGCAGGCGCGGGGGTGCGGCGGGATGTGATGGCCGATGCGGACATGAGATCGTCTCAAAGGGTGTATAGCATCTTCAAAGGACCTCGGCAAGCGCATCGAGGAAGGTTGCATTCTCCGCGGGGGTGCCGTACGTGACGCGCAGCGCTCCCTCCTGTCCGAGCGCGGCGCCGCCGCGTACCAGCACGCCGCGCTCGAGTAGGCCGCGCATGATCTCGGTTTCGTCCCGTTCCTCACCGAGGTGCAGCCAGCAGAAGTTGGCCTGCGAGTCGGCGAGCCGCAGGCCGAGCGCGCACAGGCGCTCGGCGACGGAGATGCGCTCGGCGATCGTGCGGGTGACGCGCTCGGTGACCGCGTCCTGGTGAGCCAGCGCCTCGGTCGCGGCGGCCTGGGCGACGGCGTTGCAGAAGAACGGCTGGCGCACCTGGTCGAATGCCCGGGGGAGCTCCTGCGAGCCGCAGAGGGCGAAGCCCACGCGCAGACCACAGAGGCCGTAGACCTTCGAGAAGGTGCGCAGCAGTACGAGGTTGGGATGTTCGGCGAGCAGCCCCACCGACGCATCGGGGTCCTCGAGCAGGTTGAACTCGCAGTAGGCCTCGTCGATCACGACACATACGTGCGCGGGAACCGCGTCGAGGAACTCGGCGAGCTCAACGAGCGGGAGCGCGGTGCTGGTGGGGTTGTTGGGGTTGCACACGATCACCATCCGCGTGGCGACGGTGACCTCGCGCAGCATCGCGGGCAGATCGTGGCGCTCGTGCCCGTCGAGCGGGACCGTGATCGCACGGGCGCCGGAGGCCGCGCTGAGGTGGGGGTAGATCGAGAACGACGGCCATGCGTAGAGGAGCTCGGCCCCGGGCTCGAGCAGCGCCTCACCTGCGGCGAGCAGGATGTCGCAGGAGCCGTTGCCGATTGCGATCCGCTCCGGCGGTACTTCGTAGCGCTCGGAGATGCGCCTGCGTAGAGCGGTGCACGCGGGGTCTGGGTAGCGGTTCAGTGTCGCGAGCGTCCGTTCGATCGCTTCCCGGACCGCGGGCAGCGGCGGCCACGGCGACTCGTTGCTCGCGAGCCGCACGGGCGGCGCGGCGTCCGCGTAGCCACCGGCCGCCGGGTAGCTGGGCAGCCTTTGGACGCGCGCTGAGAACTCGAAGGGCACCGGCGTATTGTGGCTGATCGAGTCCCGGCTACTGAGCGGCCGCCAGATCGGCGCGCAGCTTGACGGCCTCACCGAGGTAGACATGTCGTGACTCGTGCCCCTCCTCGGCGTAGTAGTGGATCAGCACCCGAATCACGCGCGGCATGGCGCGCGGCACGGGGATCTCGCGAGCGCAGAGCAGCGGCACGGACTCGAAGCCGAGCGCGCGCGCGGCGACCGCGGGGAACTCGGCGTTGAGGTCGTTGGTGGCGGTGAAGATGCAGCTCACGACGTGCTCGGGGACGAGGGCGTTGCGCTCCATGATCTCCGTCATGAGCTCGGTTGTGGCGTCCAGGATGTCCTGGGCGTCGTTGTGCTGAACGCTGATGGCGCCCCGCAGGGCATAGAGGCGCATGGGTGGCGATTCTGCCAGAACGTGCCGATCGCGCCCGAGCCCGCTCTCAATACCCGCGGCCGACCCGCCGCAGATCCTCGACCTCGGCGTCGCTGAGGCGACGGTGGGCGCCGGGGGACAGCTCGCCGAGGCGCAGGGAGCCGAAGGCGACGCGCTTCAGGGCGAGCACGTGGTGGCCGACGGCCTCGCACATGCGACGCACCTGGCGGTTGCGGCCTTCGCGGATCGTGAGCTCGAGCTCATCCCCCCTGAGGCGGCGTACCTGGGCGGGGGCGGTGGGCCCGTCCTCGAGCTTCACTCCGCTGCGCAGTGCGCGCAGCGCGGCCTCCCCCACGGCCGCCCCGGAGAGGCGTACGCGGTAGGTCTTGGGCACCTGGTGGCGGGGGTGGGTGAGCAGGTTGGCGAGCTCACCGTCGTTGGTGAGCAGGATCAGTCCGCTGCTGTCGGCGTCGAGTCGCCCCACGGGATACAGGCGACGGCTCTCCCCCGGTACCAGCTCTACAACGGTCGGGCGGCCGTGGGGGTCGCGCGCGGTGGAGAGCACGCCGGTGGGCTTGTGCACGGCGTACACCACGTGCGCCTCGGGACCCGCGAGGGTCCGCCCGTCCACCTCGACGCGGTTGTGCTCCTCGACATCGCGGGCGGGGTCGCGCACGACCTCGCCGTCGACGCGTACGCGCCCCTCTGCGATCAGCCCCTCCGCGGCGCGCCTGGAGGCGACCCCTGCATGGGCGAGGTGCTTGGCCAGGCGCATTGGCACTCGCAGGATAGAGATGGTGGCTCAGGTGCAGCCCGACAGACGGATCTTCCGGCGTGGGCATCTACGGGCTGCAACGATAGGGGGATGGATCTTCAGCTCTTGAACGAGGCGCTTGCGGCACGCGGGGAGCCGGGCTTCCGCGCGGGCCAGGTGTGGCGGTGGGCAGCGGGTGGGGTGGCGGGGTACGAGGCGATGACGAACCTCCCGCGCGCGTTGCGCGAGGGGCTGGCGCAGGAGGTACCGTTCTCGAGCCTCGAGCTGCGCAGCGAGCAGCGCGCGCGCGACGGAACGGTGAAGGCGCTGTTCGCAACCGCGGACGGCCGGCCGCTGGAGGCGGTGCTGATGCGCTATCGCGACCCTCCGGGAGGTGGTAACCCTTCGAGAGGTGGCAACACCCCGAGAGGTCGCAACACTCCGAGAGGTGGCAACACTCTGGGCAGCGCCAACCCTCCGGGCAGCGCCAACCCTGCGCGAGGTGGTAGCCCTCCGGGAGCTGGGGTCCGTCCGCGCGGTGGCTCGGGACGGCGCTCGATCTGCGTCTCCTCGCAGTCGGGGTGCCCGTTGACGTGCACGTTCTGTGCCACGGGAGCGATGAAGTTCGCGCGCAACCTGACCACCTCGGAGATTCTCGATCAGGCGCTGCACTTTCGCCGCATGGACCGGGTGGACCACTGCGTGTTCATGGGCATGGGCGAGCCGATGCTCAACCTGGACGCGGTCTTGGGGGCGTGCGAGCGGCTGCCCGATCTTGGCATCACCCACCGGCGCACGGCGATCTCGACGGTGGGCTGGATCCCGGGGATCGAACGCCTGACGGAGTGCGAGCTGCCGCTACGTCTCGCGCTCTCGCTGCACGCGGCGGAGGAGGCGCTGCGCTCGGAGCTGATGCCGGTCAACGAACGCTACCCCCTGGCGGATGTGATCGAGGCGTGTGAAGCCTTCTACGCCCGCAAGCGCAGGCGGATCTTCGTGGAGTACGTGATGCTGGCCGGGGTCAACGATCGCTACGAGCAGGCGATCGCGCTCGCGAAGCTGCTCGCGCCGGCCGGCGCGGAGGCTCCGCTGATGTTCAAGGTCAACCTGATCCCCTACAACCCCATCGGCGGGAGCCCCGGACCCCATGGCCGTCCCGCAAGCGGGACGGCCATGATGCATGAGGGGGATCGGTATCGGGGCTCCAGCCGGGAGGCGATCGCGGCCTTTCGGGCGGCCTTGCTGGAGCGGGGGGTAGAAGCCACAGTGCGCCTCACCCGCGGTCGCGAGATCGATGCAGCGTGCGGCCAGCTGGCCTCCAAGTAGCTTACATAGATACCATTGTCGGACGCAGTTTCAAAAAAAGATACTCAACTCGAGGGCCGGCATATCGACCCGGCCGCCTGTCTCACATCCGTCCCTCGTTGCCGCCTCACACCCGCTTCGCCACCTCACACCGGCCTTCATAGGCGTCCCGCCCTACGTCACTCCTCGACGGCGGGGGGACCTTCGATCGGGGGGCCGCCCCCGGCGCGGGCCTCGCCGGCGCGCAGGAGCCGATCGCGCAGCTCGGCCTGCTCCTCGGGGGTGGGGTCCCACTGGGCGACGTCGGGGAGCTCCTTGAGCGAGTTGAGGCCGAAGAGCTTGAGGAAGCGGGCGCCGGTGCGGTAGAGGACAGCGCCGAACTGGGAGCGTCCGGCCTCCTCGATGAGGCCCCGCTCGAGCAGCGTCGAGGTGGCGGAGTCGGCGGAGACGCCACGGATGCGGGTAATCTCGGGGCGGGAGATGGGCTGCAGGTAGGCGACGATCGCGAGTGTCTCGGCCTGCGCGGGGGTGAGTGTGGCGGCACGCGGCCGATTGAGCAGCCGCCGGGCGGCATCCTCGGCAAGGGGGTCGGTGGCGAGCGTGTAGCCACCGCCGAGCTCGCGCAGCTGGATGCCGCGCAGCCCGGGGGCGTACTGCTCGGCAAGTAGCTCCACGGCGGCGGCGACCTGGAGCTCGGTTGTCTGTGCGGCGGCTGCCAGCTCGCGAACCCCGAGGGGCTCGTTGCTGAGGAACAGCAGCGCCTCCACGATGCGGGCAAGCTCGATGGGAGCTTGGCCCTCGTCCACGTCGCTCACTCACGCCCCTCCGGCGGCGGCGATAGCGGGGGTGGGCTCGGCGAGCGCGTGGACGTGGATCTCGCCGAAGCACTCGCTCTGCTCCCAGGCGGCTTCGCCGCGTTTGTAGAGCTCGAGCAGAGCGAAGACGGTGATGGCGACGGTCATGCGGTCGGCGCCGGTGACGGCCTCGTCGAAGGTGAAGCGTCCACGCCGCAGGAGGGTGCGCAGGTGGCCGAGACGCTCGGCGAGGCTGACGCGGGGGACGGTGAGATGGCGCAGGCTGATGGCGGGGGGCATCACGAGCAGTCGGCCAACGGCCTTCCCAAGGAGGGCCGGCTCGTAGCTCTCCTCGGAGGAGTCGGGCGGGGCCGCCGCCAGCAACGCGGAGGGCGGGGGAGCACTGCGGAAACGCACGCCTGCCTCCCGCCCCAGCAGCTCGCGGAGGTGCCCGGCGGCGGCGCGGTAGCGGCTGGCGTCGAGCATCCGTGCGAGCAGCTCCTCGGCGGCCTCGCCGGGCTCGATGTCGAGCAGCTGCTCGTCCTCCTCGCTGGTGAGCATCAGCCGTGACTTGAGCTCCAGCAGGGCGGCGACGAGCACGATGAATTCGGTGGCCGTCTCGAGGTCGAGCTCGCCACGTTCCTCGAGGTGGTCGAGGTAGGCGAGGACGACGTCGGCGAGCTCGAGCTCGAGCAGATCGATCTCCTCGCGCAGGATCAGCGTGAGGAGCAGATCGAAGGGCCCGCTGAAGAGATCGAGGTCGAGCTGGAGGGAGGCGATGCTCACGCCGTCACGGTAGCGGTCAGACCCGACGTGGCGACCCGACACCCATGCACTCACGCACGTCGGCGAGCGTGGCGGCAGCGATCGTGCGAGCCTTCTCGGCACCGTCGGCGAGGATCCGCTCGAGGGCGTCCTCGTCGGCGCGCAGTTGCACGTAGCGTTCGCGCACGGGGGCGAGCATCGCGACGACGTCGTGGGCGACGGCGGCCTTCAGATCGCCGTAGCCGCGGGCGTCGGCGAGCTCGGCCTCGACGGCGGCGGGCGTGGTCGAGCGGGCGGCGGCGAGAATCTCGATCAGGTTGGAGACCCCGGGCTTGGCGGGATCGCGGCGGATCTCGCTGCCGGAGTCGGTGACGGCGCGGCGGAGCTTCTTCTCGATCGCTGCGGGCTCGTCGAGCACGTAGATGGTGCCCTCTGCGGTGCCCCCGGTGGTCGACATCTTGCGGGTGGGGTCCTGGAGATCCATGATGCGGGCCCCGACGGCGGGGATGCGGTGCTCGGGCACGACGAGCACCTCGCGGCCGTCCCCGAAGCGGGCGTTGAAACGGCGGGCGACGTCGCGCATGAGCTCGAGGTGCTCGCGCTGGTCCTCCCCGACGGGGACCTCGTGGGCGCGGTAGGCGAGCACGTCGGCGGCCTGCAGGACGGGGTAGACGAGCAGCCCGGCGGAGACGAGCTCGCGCTGGGCGAGGGACTTGTCGCGGAACTGGTGCATGCGCTGCAGGCGCCCGAGCTCGGTGACGGAGCTGAGCAGCCAGCAGAGCTCGGTGTGCTCGTGGACGTCGCCCTGGCGAAAGAGGATGCAGCGCCCGGGGTCGAGGCCGGCGGCGAGCAGCAGGGCGGTGAGGTCGTACAGGCTGCGGCGCAGCTCGTGGGGCTCGTAGGCGACGGTGGTGGCGTGGAGGTCGACGATGCAGAACAGCGCCTCCCCGCGCTCCTGGCCCGCGACGTACTGGAGGATCGCGCCGATGTAGTTGCCGAGGTGCTTGCTGCCGGTGGGCTGGATGCCGGAGAAGATGCGCACGTCAGAGAGACTGCCGGATAACCGGATGCTTTGCCGCGCCGACCTCGTCGAGGCGTCTTACGGGCGTGGTGTGGGGAGCGGTGCGGGCGACCTCGGGGTCGGCGGCGGCCTCGCGGAGGATCTCGGCGATGGCGTCGGCGAAGGCGTCGAGGGTCTCCTTGGTCTCGGTCTCGGTGGGCTCGACCATGAGGGCCTCCTCGACGAGCAGGGGGAAGTAGACGGTGGGGGGATGGAAGCCGAAGTCGAGCAGGCGCTTGGCGAGGTCGAGGGTCTTGACCTCGAGCTCACGCTTCATGGGCGCGCCCGAGAGGACGAACTCGTGCATGCAGAGATCCCCGTAGGCCAGCGGCAGATACTCGGCGACGCCGCGCTCGCGCAGGCGGGCGAGCAGGTAGTTGGCGTTGAGCACGGCGTTCTCGGAGACGTCGCGCAGACCCTCGGCGCCGAGCGAGCAGATGTAGGCGTAGGCGCGCACGAAGCAGCCGTAGTTGCCCTGGAACCCGCGCAGACGCCCGATCGACTTGGAGCCGACGTACGCGCTGCCATAGTCGAGGCCGAAAGCGCCGTCCCCGTTGCGGCTGACGACGGGCAGCGGCAGAAACGGCGCGATGCGCTCGGAGACCGCGATCGGCCCAGACCCGGGTCCCCCGCCACCGTGGGGCTGGGTAAATGACTTGTGGAGGTTGAAGTGGACGATGTCGAAGCCCATGTCGCCGGGCCGGGAGAGCCCCATGACGGCGTTGAGGTTGGCGCCGTCGTAGTAGAGGACGGCGCCGGCGTCGTGGACGATGCGGGCGATCTCCTGGATGTTGGGGTCGAAGAGTCCGAGGGTGTTGGGGTTGGTGAGCATCAGGCAGGAGACGTCGGGGCCGGCCTTGGCGCGCAGATCGTCGAGATCGATGCCCCCGGCGGGGTTGGTGGCGAGCTTGACGACCTGCAGGCCGGCCATGGTGACGGTGGCGGGGTTGGTGCCGTGGGCGGTGTCGGGGGTGAGCACCTCGAGGCGGACCTCGCCGCGATCCTCGTGGTAGGCGCGGGCGAGCAGCACGCCGGCGAGCTCGCCGTGGGAGCCGGCGGAGGGCTGCAGGCAGACGTGGGGCAGCCCGGCGATCTCGGCGAGGGCGCGCTGGAGGTTCCACATCAGCTCGAGCGCCCCCTGCGCGCGGGCGGGGTCCTGCAGTGGATGCAAGCGGGCGTGCCCGGGCAGCGCGGCGACGCGCTCGTGGAGGCGGGGGTTGTGCTTCATGGTGCACGAACCGAGGGGGTAGAAGCCGGAGTCGAGATCGAAGTTGCGCTTGGAGAGACGCACGTAGTGGCGCACGATCTCAGGCTCGGAGACCTCGGGCAGCCGTGGCCCCTCGGCGCGCAGCAGGTCGCCGAGCAGCTCGGCGGGATCGACGGGGGGAACGTCGAGCTCGGGGCAGTAAAAGGCCCGCCGCCCGGGGGCGCCCTGCTCGAAGATCGTGCGGATGTCGGTCATGCGGAGGCGTTCTTTTCGGGATCGTCCGCGCGGCGCGGCCCGGGAACATGCGCATCGGCGCGGGGCATCGTGCCCCGCGGCGCGGCGCAGCGAGCAGACGGACGCGTGCTCATGCGACGGCCACCATCTCGCGCTCAGCGGCGACGGCGGCACCGAGCACGTGGGCAAGCCGGTCGATGTCGGCGCGGGTGCGCCGCTCGGTGAGAGCGACGAGTAGCCCACCGCGATCCTGCGCGCGCCCGGTGAGGGCGTGCAGATCGGCGCCGGGATTGACGCCGTGGGCGGCACAGCGCGCGCGGACGGCGGCGACGTCGGCGTCGAGGCGCAGGGCGAACTCGCGCACTACCGGCTGGGCGTGGGCGGCCTGCACACCGTCGAGCGCAGCGAGGGTCTGGCGGGCGTAGTGGGTGCGGGCGAGCAGCAGCTCGCCGAGCTCGACGATCCCGCGGCGCCCGAGCCAGCTGAGGTAGACGACGCCGGCGAGTGCGTTGAGGGCCTGGGCGGTGCAGATGTTGGAGGTCGCTTTCTCGCGGCGGATGTGCTGCTCGCGGGTCTGGAGGGTGAGCACGAAGCCGCGCTGGCCGTCGAGATCGAGTGTCTCCCCGGCGATGCGCCCGGGCATCCGCCGCAGGTACTCCTCGCGGGCGGCGAAGAAGCCGAAGGAGGGTCCGCCGAAGTCGAGGCGGTTGCCGAGCGACTGCCCCTCCCCCACGGCGACGTCCACGCCGCACTCTCCAGGGGGGGCGAGGATGCCGAGCGTGATCGGGTCGACCTGGGCGATGACCACGGGCCCCCTCCCCCCCACAGCGTCGGCACGCGAGTTGGTTGCGGCTGCTGACCCGGCCTCGCCAGTCTCGCGGACCACCGCCCCGTTGGCGGCTCCCCCGGAGGCGCCCTTGGCGGCGGCGCTGAGCGCGGGGGCATCCTCGACCACCCCGTAGAAGTTGGGCTGGGCGAAGAAGGCGGCGCCAGTGTCGGCGTCGATCGCCGCGGCCCAGGCGTCGGGGTCGGTGCGCCCGTCGCGCAGCGGAACCTCGATCACCTCGACGCCGTAGCCGTGGGCGTAGGTGCGCAGGGTCTGGAGCGTGTGGGGGTGCAGCCCGGCGCTGGCGACGAACCGGGTGCGCCCGTTGTGGAGCTTGGCGAGGTACCCGGCGGAGGCAACCGCAGAGGGCCCCTCATACACGGAGGCGTTGGCGACAGGCAGTGCGGTGAGCTCGCAGATGGCGGTCTGGTACTCGAACATGACCTGCAGCCCCCCTGGGAGACCTCGGGCTGGTAGGGGGTGTAGGGGGTCAGGAACTCGGAGCGCTCCATCAGCATGTCGATGAGGGCGGGGACGTAGTGGTCGTACATCCCACCCCCGAGGAAGGTGAGCTCATCTTCAGCGCTGACGTTGCGCGCGGCGAGCGCGCGCAGGTGCTCGTAGACCTCCTGCTCGGGCAGCCCGGGGGGTAGCTCGAGCGCGCGGCCCAGGCGCACGGGCGCGGGGATCTGGCGCTCGAACAGCTCGGCGACGGAGCCGACGCCGATCGCGCCGAGCATCGCGGCGCGGTCGGCGTCGGTGGTGGCGGTGTAGCGGGTCATCCCGCCTCCCAGCCTAGCCTGCGGCCCAGACCGCTCGCCGGGCGGTGGCCGCAGGCACCCGAGCGTGCCGTCCCAAGCGGCGCGTAGCGTTCTTGGCATGCATCGAACCAGGACACTTTACGCTCGAAAGAGGGTCTGACATCATGAATGCCGTGGCAGCGCAACCGCATGTGACGCTCAGCGGCGATCGGACTGGGGAGTATGTCATCGAGGAGGAACGCCCCGATGGGCGTCTCGTGCTCGTACGCGATACCAGCATCGCCGCGATCCGCAAACAACTGGGCACCCGCGCCATGACCTCGGCAGAGTTCGAAAGGTTCATGGCCGAGCACGGGCCACACATGCAGCCACCCGACGGCGAGGGCTAGGCCGTGAGCCCACCCGAGCCGCGCTTCCCAGCGCGCTTTGCCCCCGATCCATGGGAGGAGGATCTTGCGCGCACCACTCCCGCCGGACACCAAGCGGCGGAAGCTGCCCGCCTCGCCTATGAATCCAGTGGTATCCCGCCCTCGCACTTGAAGCCCTGTGAAACCGAAGGACGTGACGGAACGAACCTCCCGCAATGCTTCAAGGTCTACCTCCCGCACCCCAACGGACGTTTCGGCATGATCTTTACGATCGATCTCCAGGAGGACAAACCTACCCTTGTGTTCTTGGCATTCGGGGTGCGTCACCACCCCAAGGAGTCCAACGCGCTCACCGTCTATCTGATTGCCGACAGGCGGCTAAACGGTTAAGCGACGCGCTTGCGGCGGTTGGCCCTGGTCGAGTGCCTTGCCTTCGAGCGCTTGACCTTCGCGTGTCTGGCCTTCTTGCGGTGCTTGCTCTTGGCGCATCCTTGGACGGCGATCTTGGTGTTCTGGTGGATGGCGGCGCCGTTCTGCGCGAGGAATTCGGTCGGCATCGTCAGGCCCTTGCCGGTGCAGAGGTTGCGGTTGGCGGCGAGCGCGGAGAACGGGCCCTGTGGCAGCGTCAGTTCGAAGGTGCCGACGGGGACGTCGGGGACGGCCTTGAAGGTGCTGCTGGTGATCCCGGTCTTTTCGTTGATGAAGGTGGAGCCGACGAGGTCGATCGTGAATCCGTAGCCCTGTAGGACGATGATCAGGCTGGGGAAGGCTTCGCCGCCGTGGGAGACGAAGTACGCGGGTCCGGTGAGGGGTTCGGGCACGATCGGGGTGGTCGCGGTGGCGTGCCCGACGATCGAGTCCGCGGGGCAGTCGGCGGGGTTCGCTTCGAACGTCGCCGCGACGCAGGCCTTGCGCAGTGTCGTCAACCTCGAGGGCAGCGCCTTGGGGAGTTCGACTTTGACCCTCGCAATGTTCGTTTGCGTCCCGACGGGCGCGGGGACGGAGAGCTTGACGCTGAGCCCGGCACCGTTCGCTTTGCTTGTTTTCCCGGGGGTGGAGACCTTGAACACCGGCTTGAACGCGAGGCTCGAGCAGTCCGCGGCCTCGAATGGTGCGGTGACGGTCACGGGGTCCTGGTCGGCGGGGTCCGCGAAGTTCGCGCCGGCGCCGTCGATCGTCTCGGTGATCTGCTGCGGGTTGCAGTTGGTGGGGTTGATGATGAACTTGTCGCGGTTCATGTAGACGCGGATGTCGCGGACGTGGATCACGATGCCCTTGATGATGTGCGGGATCGCTTCGGACTGCGCGCCTGAGACTTCGACCTGCGCGGTCGTGTGGTTGATATCGAGCGCGAAGCGGATCACGACGGTCCCGAGGTCGAACGGGCCGACCTTCGCCGCGGTGATCGACACGACCGACAGCGGCGCGCCGTGGTAGGGGCCGGCGAGGTAGATCTTGCCGGGGTTCTCGGCGAGGACCGGGCCGACGCCCGCGCCGACGATCGTATGCCCGATTTCCGATGCTTGGGGGCAGGCGGGGTGTTCCTCCTCTTCCAGGCCGGTGAGGTCGCGCGCGGCTTCGATGTCGGCGTCGGGGCAGAACGGGATCCCCGTGAGGTTCCCCGTCAACCCCGGGGGTAGGGTGGTCGAGAACCGGGTGATTTCCTGTTCGCCGTCTTCGCGGAGGATCCGCAGATAGAACGGGCTGTAGCCGCTACCCGCGTTGTTCTGCGTCCCAGATACCACCTGCGGCTTGAACGGCGGGACGCCACCGGTAGGGCACGGTCCTTCGTGGGTGCCCTGGGTGATCTGGAACGGCTGGCTTGAGACGAACCTGGGTTCTTCGGGCGCGGACCACGGTGTGAGTTCGGCCTGCACGGTGTACGGGCCGCACGCCGCGGGGCTGATCAGCGGCGCTGTCGCCCCGGGCCGGAACCGTAGCGTGAACTTACTGAACGGCTGCTGAGGGTTATCGTCGAACGTCGTCACGAGCTGCCCGGTGACGGGGTTCGGCGTGATCTTCCCCGCGGCCTTGACCAGCACCCCGCGGGCGGGGTCCTTCGCTACGATATACAGCGCGAGCAGCGAACCACCGGGGTGTTCAGCGTCCCCGAATTCCGGGATGTTGTCGTACGGTGTCGCAATGTAGATCGCGCCCTGGATCTTCTCGTTCAACAGCGGCGTTTCGATTTCGATCGAGCCGATCTTCGATTCCGCCGGGCACCCTTCGCCCGGCAGCGAGCCACTCGTTTCCGAGGCGTACTGCGCCGGCGTGCACGCCCCCAGGCCCTCAGCGAGACCGGGGTTCGCGGTCATCCCTTCCGGCAGGGTGACCCTGGCGTCTTTGAGGTTCGCGGTAGCGATCGTGAACTGGTTTTCCCACGTCTGCGGGACGACGATCCCGACTTCAAGGCCGGTAGGAGAGTCCGCGGAGCGCGTCGAGGGCTGCGCTTCGATCGACGGTTCGAACGGCACCCGTTCACACCCCCCGATCGGCCCGACCATGTAGCTCGCCCTGCTCCAGTTGAACGGTTCCTCCCACGAATCCGCTTCCATCCGCGCTTCCGATACCCCGCAGCTCGTCGGGTTCGACAGGAACGGCCTGACAGCGATATTCGCCGACTGCGGCCCACCGTATTCGTAATGGCATTGCGCCGGGTGTTCCCCGCGGTCACCGCAGACCGCGCCACGCAGCGCATCGTGTTCTTTAGCGGCCGGGACACCCCACACCGTGGCCGACACTTTGTGAATTTCGCCGGCCTTCGGGATATTGACCGTCGAGGACGTCAGCCCGACGTCCCGTGCACGGACCCCGATCTGCAACAGTCCCGCGAAGATCACCGTCTTGTAACCAAGCTCCGCAGTCGTACCAAAGGTCGTGACTTCCATGTTGTACAAGGGCACCGTCAGCTGCTCCGGGGAGGTCCCGACCGTGAGGATTTCAAGCGTGATCAACCCGACCTGGCTCGAAAGCGGACACCTCGGCACTTCACCGTCACCGATCTGGTTGATCGCCAGCAGCTGCTCCTGCGTGCACGTCGGGACAGCCGTATCGGACGCGTCGAAACCGGCCGGGAGTTCCACGCCGACGTTCCGCGCATCGTTGTACGTCGGGCCACCTTCGCCTTCGGGCTCAAACGCGAACGACGTCAACCAATCCGCATGCGCACCCGCCTGCAACGACGACGGCACGAAATGAAACGACCCCGGGACGATCCCGAAAGGATGTTCGCTCGGCCTCGCACCCGCAACCCCTGCCAACCCGCCGCAGCCCAACACCACACACACCCCGAGCGCCACCAACCCAACCGGTACCCTGACAGTCCTCATTTCACCCTCCTCTGAGACCCAGCGGCCGTCCCGGTCCGTGTAGACACTCCGCCCGCCTTCGCTGCCCGGCGCCCGAGCCTGCTATTCCTTCCGCGCCTGGCCCGACGCTTCGTCTTCTCCTTCTTTTTGATGGGCCGTTTGGGTTTTGACTTCACCGTCGGCTTCCCGGCCGGTAGCACCGGGATGTTGCCCGCGCCTGTGAACGTCAGGCTCGACGGCGTCGCGTCGTTGGGCCCGTCCGGCGGCGTCGAACACGCATCCCCTTCGCATTCAGTGGCCCGCGGTGGCAGCGGCGCGAACCCACCATCGATACGCGCATCGTAGATATTGCCTTCGCCGAGACTCCCTGCGGGCCGCCCAACCTGCGCGACCAACGTCGAGCGCGTATAGACGAACACATCACGCCCTTCATCCGCGCTACCCAAAAGAATATTCTGAAAGCCGCCACGCCCACTGGTAATCAACGCCACACAGCCCTGCAGCCGCGCGCAACCATCGACCCCCGGCGCACGCCACTCATACACATCGCTCGACGGCGAGGTCGTACCTGACACATCCTCGAATTCCCGCGAACCAACGCACCCCAACGAAGAACAAGCCCCTTCGTTCGCTTCGATCCCGATTTCGCCGTCGACGTCCTGCGCGACCAGCGCCGCCGGAGTCGTAAAGAACGCAAACTCGCCGTTCGCGGACGCCGTCGCGGAATCCTGCACGCCGCCCTGAACTTCTTCGCCGACGTTGCTGATCACGAACGCGGGCTGCTTCGGGTCCGGGGCATACGGCGAGGCACACGAGATGCACTCAAAGAGATGCTCGACCCTGTCATAACGATAAGCCTGGCCATCTTCGCCAACGGGATGATTACGCTGTCCCCAGTAGGTGTAGCGGGGATGCGAGAACGCTTCGGCGCCTTCGCCCGCTTCGACTCTGTCGGGGATACCGAGCAGCGCCAGTTCCCGCGCTTCGCCCAGTTCGCCGCCCGAGCGCGCGTCGGTGGCTCCCGTCGCGACGTCGTAGCCGAGCGTTTCCCGCGCGCTGTTTTCCAGCAGCAGCCGCGACCCCGAGACGTTCGCGCCGAGCAGACGGTACGCGCCGATATCGACCGTTTCACTGCCATCGACACGCATGTACAGATCGACACGCGGCATCTCACCGACGTTCTGTGCCGAGAATTCTCCCGGGGTGGGGCATTCGCGTCCGCGCCCGGCGTAGAAGAACACGCGCGACCCGTCCGCGGAGACGCTGTCGGGGCCACTGACAGCGCGGCGAGGGTTGTTCATGCCCTGTTCGTCGACGCCATACACCATCCGCGCACCGCACTGGCCGATCGTGGTGTCCTGTTCGCCGCTCACGTTCAACTGCCGCAGCCCGCCCTGCTCGGTGTATTCATACAGGTCAGCCCCACTACGCGTACCCGTCGACCCACCCAACAGCCCGCGGTCCTGCGTCGCGAACACAAGCTTCGAGAAGCTGCCGTTCGCAGCGACCCAGCCTTCGCTGTCACCGACAGCGCTCTGTGGAACTGACGCGACCGTCGTATACGGGCCACCGGCCGGCCCGACCTTGTATTCAACCATTTCCGATTCGCCGAGCTGCGAAGAGTCGTACTTCGCTTCGAACGCGACCGCATCCGTATCGGCGCTGTAGAGCTCGGGCCTGAGGTTATCCAGACCCGTTTCCGGCTGCGGAGAGCCCGCCGTCATCCGCCAACCCTTCCCCGCTTCACGCGCAAAGAAGTACGGGCTGCCGCCCGCACCCGGACCCGCACCCCAGCTGACCGTCAACCCTTCGAAGACCGCATGTTCACCATCCCCACCCGGATGCAGGTTCGCGCCCCCCAATTCCACCCCGTACTGGAACGGTTCCTGCGAACCCGCCTTTTCCACCGGCGTGAGCTGCTCATAGGCACGACAATCCGGCAGACGCGCCGACAGACCCGTCCGCAGCGCCTCATTCGGACAACCCGCACCCGGCGCGACCACCGGAGGAGCCGGCACCGACAGGCTCTGTTCGGCCCCATACACCAACCCCACACCGGCCGCGCTCGTGCTGCCCACGATACGATAACGGTAGGATTCACCCGCACTCAACGCCGGCAGCACAGCGTTCACGACTTCCACTTCAGCACTGGGACGCCCCACCACTTCAGGCGTCTCCTGCGCGCCCGCCCAGCCACTCGCAGCGAAACTCGCCGCGCTCACGTACTGGAAACGGTAGTGCACTTCGGTCGCTTCGCCACCCTTGAAATCCCTATGGACCGAGACCCCGCCCGACGGCGTCAACGCAGACCCATCCGCCGCGATCGCAGGCTCACTCACACCACGAGGTTCAACGAAGTACACGGTGTACGGGCCACCCGCAGGACCTTCGACACTCACGTCGAGACCGAGTTCATCACGGAGCGCTTCTCCGACGTTGCCGGACCCTTCGCCTTCAGCGGCGGGGGCGTCGTAAGCGAGCGGCTCGGTCGTATGACCACCGAACGTGAGCGTGAACGTCCCACCCGTCGGCGCGCCTTCAACCGTGATCGTCTGTTCTGCCGACGTCGGCGTACTCTCCGGATTCACCGCACCGAACAACCCCAGCGATTCACCCACAAGACCATGAACCGCGAACGTCGTCACAGACGGCGGACCAAACGTTTCAAACACCGCAAGACCACCGGTCTCACTTGAGACGGGTTCACAGACCACTCCTGTGCCGTGGTCAAGACAGAACTCGCCTTCACCCGCCGCGTTTTCCGCGAACAGACGCACATAGTATTCCTTCGACGCACTTAAACCACCGAGATCCGCACCGACCTCAACGCTCAGTCCCCAAGGATACGGATTCGCTTCAGCCTGCTCCTGAGTGATCGTGCCACCGCCGCCGGGGACAATATTCCACGGCCCGAGCGCCGATTCCGCGTATTCAAAACGCCAGTGCGTTTCCGAGCCATGCGGACGAACCCCGCTCGTAACATGGGCCGAGTCGATCGTCCTATTACGCACTTCAGGCTGAGTGACGGTGGGCTTCGCCGTTCCGGTCGTAAACGATTCCAATTCACCGTTGTTGACGTACTTGGATTGTATGATTTCGCCCTGGCTGTTGCTCGCTTTGATACGGACGTAGTACGTCGTTTCGGGCGCGAGCCCCGACAGGCCGGCTTCGATCACCGCGTGTTCTTCGGCGACACTCACCGTACCCGTCGCACCTGAAGTAAACGGCTTCCACGAAGCGCTGCTATCGGCAGGCCGCCCACCCCCTGTTTCCGCGGGAGCATATTCAACACTGTACACCGTTTCCGCGCCATTACCCTCGACCGTCGCTTTGAATTCAGCCATCGTATCAGAACTCGATTTACCAACAAAAATGGGAATTTCCGGCTTGCTGACGGGTAGCGTCGTGAACGGAATGACTTCTTCGGCTTCTCCATCCGCGTTCTTGGCCCAAAACCGCGCAAAATACGAGGTACCAGGCGTGAGATGGCGCAACCAGTAGCGACCAATGCCCAAGGTGCCGAATGTATTATCCCGAGCCCCGATAAATAAAGAATCTAGGTCGGCGCCAGCGATCGCGTGTTCTGTGTTGACTTCTGTCCAAGGTCCGCTGCTGCTGACGCTGCTGTACTCCGCCTTCCATTCGGTGTCCAATTCACCGAGCCTCAATACATTTTGCCCTTCGATCGTTACCCGCGTGGAGAAGACCTCCTCGCCGATCTGCGATTTGATGATGCTGGGGGGCGATGCCGCAAGTGCTCCGGGCGCGAGCAGCAACGCCCCCCCGAGGACAGCCACGGCCGCGACCAGCGGCCCACCGACCCTTGCGGCACGTACCAGACCGTGAAGCGTCGCGGAGATACCGGTCTCGCGAGACGGCTTCTGAACGCTCTGCTCAATGGGATTCACTGTCGTGCCTTTCTCGTAGATACGATGCATACCGTCACCCTCACCCGCAGTCGCCGCTCCCTGCGAACATGGTGATGAGCCCTCCCAGCCACCCGGGGCACCCCCAACGACCTGCCCCGGGTGTACACCTGGCCACACAAAACCTCCCCAGCTATTTCGCAGTCACCGCCCACGTCCCAGCGATCCCGACAAAGCCTTTCGCCGCGGCACCCATCAGGACCCCAAACCCGTACGGGTCGCTGGATTCGGGCGTAGCTGCGCCCCCGAACAGGCATTCCAGCGGAGCCACCGTCGCGGAACTCGTCGCGCAAACCTTTTTGAGGGTGACCAAGACGTTATGTTCTTCGCCGGCGAACACACAGAGATTGCCTTTTTCCGCACCGGGCCGCTCGAAATTACCCGTGCAGCCGGCCGGCGGGACCGGGAATTCGCCTTTGCTCAGTTCTTCTTCGCTGGGCGCCGGAATCAGATGGGGAACGGGAGCTTCCGCGAGCGGGATACCGAAGCTCACAAAGCTCGACACGATCCCTTCGGGCGCGCCGCGCGCCTGCACCGTGGTCGTCACACCCCAATCGCCCTTCAACGTCTTTCCCGCGGGCAGCGTTTCAGTGAACCCCGTCGTCCCATCCTTCCCGTTTTCCCCGTTCTTCCCCGGAGCGCCTTCTTTACCCGCCGTACCCGGTTCGCCCTTCGCGCCCGCGGGACCCTGCGGACCGGCGGCACCCGCGGGCCCGGCCGGCCCCTGCGCACCCGTGGGGCCCTGCGCGCCGGCCCTCCCCTGCAGCGCCTTCAGCACCTTCGGGCTGATCTGCTTCGTCGAAGTGATCACATACCGGCTCGCGGCATACGCCCCCCCGCTCATCGCGAACACCAGCGCAAGCGTGGCGATCGCGGTCGCAGGACTGGCGTGCACCCTTCTACGCAACGCTGAGAACATCATGGGTTATCTCTCCTCCTTGGGGAGTCGAGCGTGCCGGCGCCCAGCGCTACGCACGCGAGTTGGTTATGTTGCTGAAAATGTGAAGGTCCGATGGAACCGCAAACCAAGTGTCCAGCGGAGCTATCGGCAGGCGCGCGGGAGAGATCCCTCGACTGCGATCGGACTTGGTACATCACGCGACCTGCTCCCGGCCACAGGCGCCGATGCTCAGCCGCCGCGCGACCTGCGCTCCGAGCGCCGTCAGCTCCCATGCGTTGGGCTCACCACTCTGATGTCCCCCACCGGTGGTGATCGCAAGACCGAGGCGCTCCAACCGCCGCAGCAGCTTGGAGATCTGCCCGGGGTCCGCGATCCCCGCGCGTTCGCCGACCACGCGGTTGCTGACACCCGGCTGGGAGGCGATCGCTTCGAGCACCCGCGCGGTGCGGTAGGTCAAACGCATCGGGGTTTCCGCCAACGGGTCACCCTCCCCCACACGCACCACCGGCACACCCCCGACGCTCGCCTCGCTCGCCGCCGCTACCGGCCCGGGCGCGGGACGGGCCTGCTCACGCCGCGCCGCCGCGGGACCGAGATAGGGCAGCACGATCATCCCCATCAACTCACCGAACAGGCCGGTGAGCGCCACGCGCTCGCCCCGCAGCAGCCGCGCGTGCACGATCGCCAGCGCCGCACCCACCAAGCCCTCGGCCGTCAACACCGTGCACTCCGCGCCCCGCGCGCTCTCCCCACGCCCCTCGTCGAGCACACCGGCCAGCCGCGCGAGAACGGCCTCGCGACGCTCCAGCACCCCTGCGCCGCCGCGCAGCGCGTGAATCACACACACTCGCGCGAGCGCGGGCTCGCGATCGAAGAAACAGAGAATCGCCCACAGGCCACCGCGCACCCGCTCACGCCACGCGAGATCCGCCAAGCCCGCCGCGGCGACCTCGCGCTCGACGACCCCGAGAATGTCCTCGAACAACGCCCCCAGGCACGCCTCGCGATTCTCGAAAAGCTCATAGAACGTGCGCCGCGAGATCCGCGCCCGCGTGGTGATCCGCCCGACGGTGGTGTGCTCGTACCCGTACTCCTCGATCGCGCCGAGCGCACCGGTCAACAGCCGCGAACGCTGAATCGCCGCTACCTCCCCCCGCGGCAGGCTCCCCCGCGAAGGAATCCGCGCCGGCCGCGAGGAACCACCCGTTGGACGTACAGATCGCGGGGAGTCCCCTCCCGGCTGCAGCGCATCCCGCCGGGTGCCGCCACCGGCCCTCACCGCACCCGAGCTCATCCCCACGCGCCGCTGCCCACCCAAGCCGGAACGCGCCGCCGCGCCCTCACGAACACGCGCGCGCACGATCAAGCCACCCCCCGCAGCGACACTTCCGCCCCCCGCGACGACCCGGCCGGCGAGCCGATCGCGGACGCGGAAAACCCCGCCCCCGCGAATGGAGGAGACGGGCGGCGCCGAGGCGCCAAACGACTGGAGCTAGCGGTGCCCTCTAGGGCACAAGAGAGAGAGAGAGAGAGAGAGATGCGTCAGGCTGCTGACGCATCTAGGTACGCCCCCCGAACGGGCGGCGTCCATAACCGGCACGTATCTCCCTCCAGAAACCACGCTAAACAAGCTCCCTCATCGTTTCGACCCGGCCCACTCCCAAAAAAACCCTCGATGCGCTTCTGAAACGGTCGACCACCAGGGGTAGACCCCAACCAGACTCTATGTTTGTGCCCGGCAACCACCCTGGCTGCCGCGACCACACCATCATACGCACAGCCGTCACTTCTTGTCAAGGGCAAACCGTCACGAAAACCACCCACACCCCGTCGTCAAGGTGCCCGCCAGTCTCCCGCAAACCGCCACGAACCCAGATAGATACTGGAGATTCACCCCACACAGCATCGTGGGTAGACGCGTTGACTAAAGCGGACAGGGCGTGCCGACGAATGCTCCCCCCGCGCGCTTAAAAGATAGCTGGTCCCCTTATTGTCACGCTCAACTCAACCCCGGAGCATCGCGCGAAGGATCAACCGCGGAGCCAGTCCTCGCAGGCGAGGCCGGGGATGCGTTCGAAGTGGCGGATGTTGCCCGTGATCAGCAGGGCGCCGTGCGCGAGGGTAGTTGCCGCGATCCGCAGATCGGGGTCTGGGAGGCGCCTGCCGACGCGCTCGAGCTCGCTGCGAATGCTCCCGTAGCGCTCCGCCGCAGCGCGGTCGAACGGCAGCACGGTGACACCCGACAGCAGGCGCATCGCGCGCTCGAACAGCTCGGGACGATCCACACGCTGGGCGCCGTAGGCGAGCTCGCCGATCGTGACAGCGGTTGTGGCCTGCGCGGACGCAGCTGTCCCGGCGAGCCTCTCGACCAGTTGGGGAGCGGGCCGGGGGCGCATCAGGTCGCTCACGATGTCGGTATCGAGTACGACGAGTGCCACGGGATCTGCGTCGCTCAGAGTCGCGGCGCGGGCCGTGAGCGCTGGGTGCGGCGGCCGCGAACGGCGTCGGCGAGCTCCTCGGCGTACCGCGGCTCGTCCGCGAAGGCGCCGAGGAGCGCCAGGAAGCCGGGAGGTGCCGCCTTGCCCGCTCCAGCCTCGACGTCGGCGAGGGGAACCAGGGCGGCCATCGGCGTGCCGTTGCGCTCGACCACATAGCGCTCGCCGCGATAGCGGACGCTGCCGAGTACATCGGCAAACCGGCGCTTCGCCTCCGCCACACTGATACGGGTCAGCTCGTACTCGGACATCATGTCATTATAACATCTCTACTCGGGGCGGGGTCAAACCGGGGCGCCATCGCGCAGAGAGTTCGAGATCGAGAGAGAGCCCCCGCGGTCGCATCGCTGACGGTGCCTGCGCTCGCGGCACCCGCGCAGGAGGAGATCGCATTCGCCTCCCGCGACGATCACCAGGCGACGGTCGCCGAGCAGCTGGGCTTCAAACGCCTCTGAGCGCTCAGACGAGGCTCGCGACGTAGGCGTCGGCGTCGAGCAGCGCCTCGGCCTCGGCGGGGTCGGCGAGGCGCACCTTGACGAGCCAGCCGGCGCCGTAGGGGTCGTCGTTGATCGCCTCGGGGGAGTCGGCGAGGGCGTCGTTGACCGCGACGATCTCCCCGGAGAGGGGGGCGATCACATCGGAGACGGCCTTGACGGACTCGACCTCGGCGTAGGGCTCGTCCTGGGTGAGGGTGCTGCCCACGTGGGGCGGCTCGCAGAAGACCACCTCGCCGAGGGCGTCCTGGGCGTACCAGGTGATGCCGAGCGTGGCGTGCTCGCCTTCGAGGCGGGCCCAGTCGTGCTCTGAGTGGTAGAGGAGGTCATCGGGGTAGCTGGCGGCGGCGGCCATCGGTTCACGGGCCCTTTCGGTCGAGCGATGTCACGAAGTGCGGCTTCACGATCCCGGGCCGGCCGGCCCGGCGACCGTGTCAGAGTCGCGGCCCCTGCGGTAGAGCGGCTTCTCCTGCACGATCGCGGGGCGGATCTTGCCACGAACGTCGAGCTCGATGCGGGCTCCCACAGCGGCGCGCTCGACGGGGAGGTACGCGAGGCCGATCCCGACCCCGAGGCAGGGCGAGAGCGTGCCGCTGGTGACGACCCCGCCGCCGATCACGGGGTTGCCCTGGCGCGCGATCCCGGGGCCGTCGATCGTGAACGCGACCAGGCTTTCTTGCGAGGACCCCCCCACCCCGCGCTCGCCCGCCGCGCTTCCTGAGACCCCCCCCACCCCGCGCTCGCGCGCGGCGCTTCCTGAGACCCCCCCCACCCCGCGCTCGCGCGCCGCGCGCACCGCGGGGGCGCCGATGAAGCCGGTGTCCTCCTTGCAGCACCACCCCAGCCCCGCCTCGATCGGGCCGCGATCCACGGAGAGGTCGTTGCCGTAGAGGTGAAAGCACGCCTCCAGGCGCAGGGTGTCGCGCGCGGCGAGGCCCGCGGGGGTGGCGCCGCGGCGCACGAGCTCATCCCACAGGGCGGGGGCGTCGCCAGGGGCGAGCAGCAGCTCGACCCCGTCCTCGCCGGTGTAGCCGGTGCCGCACACGAGCATGGTGGCACCCGCGAGCCGGCCCTCCGCGGCGGTCATCCGCGGGGGCAGGGGCGAGTCGGCGACGGCCTGCACGATTTCCCGCGCGCGGGGGCCCTGGACGGCGAGCATCGCGTAGGTCGCAATACGGTCGCGCACCTCCACGTCGAGCCCGGTGGCGTGCGCGCGAAACCATTCGAGGTCGCTCGCATGGTTGGCGGCGTTGGTGACGGTGAGGAAGCGCTCCGCCGCGAGGCGATAGGTGAAGAGATCGTCGAGCACCCCCCCGTCCTCGCGGCAGAGCACGCTGTACTGCGCGCCCCCCACGGGGATCCGGGCGACGTCGTTGGAGAGCAGCCGCTGCAGCAGCGCCAGCGCGTCGGGGCCGGAGGTCTCGATCTCCCCCATGTGCGAGACGTCGAAGATCCCACAGTCGGTGCGCACCGCGATGTGCTCCTCGCGCACCCCGGCGTACTGCACGGGCATCTCCCAGCCCGCGAACTCCACGAGCTTCGCGCCCGCGGCGACGTGGCGCTCGAACAGGGCGGTGCGACTTGGAGCCGAAGACATGGGGGCTCAGGCTAGCGATCTGTTTGGTTCTGTTCGACCTCGCACATGTGCGAGGTCGCCGGAGGGCGCATGCGCCCTCCGGTAGACACGCCGCATGCGGCGTGTCTGGGAACGCACATGTGCGTTCCCTCGAAGCCGCGCATGCGCGGCTTCGCCCGGACCGTGCATGCACGGTCCGGGGGGCCGGCACATGCCGGCCCCTGAACACCCGCTCAAACAAGGCGCGTGCGCCCCCAACGCTTACATCAGCGCAAAAACGGGGGAACGTCGATGTCGTCGTCGGAGATCTCGAGGTTGGAGCGCTCGCGGTCGCCGATGCGGGGCCCGCGATCCACGGCGCGCCCGCGCTGCTCGCGGCGCACGCTCGTACGCAGGCCGCCCACGCGGCGATCGAAGCCGGTGCCGATCACGGTGACGCGGACCTCGTCGCCCATGCTCTCGTCGATCACCGCGCCGAAGATGATGTTGGCGTCGGGGTCCGCGGCTGCCTGGATGATCTCGGCGGCCTCGTTTACCTCGAACAGGCCGAGGTCTTTGCCGCCGGTGATGTTGAGCAGGATGCCGGTGGCCCCGTCCACGGCCTCCTCCAACAGCGGGGAGGAGATCGCAACCTTGGCGGCCTCCGCACAGCGGTTCTCCCCGGCGGCGGCGCCGATCCCCATCAGGGCGGAGCCGGCATCGTGCATGATCGTGCGCACGTCCGCGAAGTCGAGGTTGATGAGGCCGGGGATCGTGATCAGGTCGGTGATTCCCTGGATCCCCTGGCGCAGCACATCGTCGGCTTCCTTGAAGGCGTCGAGCATCGAGGTGCGCCGCTCCACGACCGCGAGGAGCTTCTCGTTGGGGATCACGATCAGGGTGTCGACGACCTCGCGCAGCCGATCGATGCCCTCGCTGGCCGAGCGCGCGCGCTGGGTGCCCTCGAACTCGAAGGGGCGCGTGACAACCCCCACCGTGAGTGCCCCGATCTCGTTCTTCGCGATCTCCGCGATCACCGGCGCCGCACCAGTGCCGGTGCCACCCCCCTCGCCGGCGGTGACGAACACCATGTCCGCCCCCTTCAGCGCCTCCTTGATGTCGTCGCGCGACTCCGCCGCGGAGGCGTAGCCGACCTCGGGGTTCGCGCCCGCGCCGAGGCCGTGGGTGGACTCGTGCCCGATGTTGAGCTTCACGTCGGCCTCGCACATCGCGAGCGCCTGGGCGTCGGTGTTGGCGGCGATGAACTCCACCCCGCGCAACCCCGCGTCGACCATGCGGCTCACCGCGTTGGTGCCGCCGCCGCCGACACCCACGACCTTGATAACCGCCAGATAGCTGCCTACGCCGCTCTCCATGATCTCTGCGCTTTCGTCGCGCCCCGAGTTCCATCCGGGACCTTGAGTAATGATTGAGGGTTAAGAACCGGTCTCCTGGAGGAAACCAGATTTGACCACGTTATGCAGGGAACTTCGCCCTGTCAACATGCGCGACGACTTTTGCAGGATCGCTTGCAGAACCCCCGACCCTCGACCAGCACCCGAGGAATGCGTTTCCGTGGACCTCAACCTAAAGTCGAGATTGAGAGTTAGGGGGTGGAGCCTTGGCTCGGGCTTTCGCTGCCCGCAGCCCCAGCGCTCGGTAGCACGGGGGAAGTCCCGGCCGTGGCGGGGCCGGTGGCGACAGGAGTACTCGATTCGGTGGCGCCCGTCGCGGCTGCACCGGTCCCCGGGACGGCTGGGGCACTCGATTCGGTGGCCCCGACGGCCCCCGCGACCGTCGAACCGGCGGTCGTAGGGCCGGCAGCGACATACCCCGCGGACGGACTCGTAGTGGAGGATCCGCCACTGACGGCTTCCGCGAGCACGTTGGCGATCGCGGCGGACGTTGGATCGGAGGCGCTCACCTGGGCGGGAGTGGCGCCACCTTCGAGTCCGCCCGCGGCGGTGGTGCCCGCGGCGGGCCGTTCGGGGGCGCGCACGTCCACGTAGGTCGCGCCCGCGGAGCTGGGGTCGGCGAGCACGCGCGCCGCGGAGAGCCACTTCGCGTGGGGGCGTGTGGCGTCCCCAAAGTAGATCGCCAGGCCGTTGCTCATCGCCACGGTCAGCCCTTCGCGACCCGACATGTAGACCCGGGCGACCCAGCGCAGCAGCGCGCGAGGGGCGGCGCCGAGCACTCTGAGCTCGGCACGAACGGTGGCGTCCTGCACGCGCCAGCCGGTGCGCGGGGGTACCCCGGCGAGAGTGATCGCGGGCAGCGAGCCCGCGACCAGCGCCGCGCCGAGCACCACGCCGTCGGCGGCGACCGCGGTGCGGACCCCCGCGACGGTCAACGCCGCCACGGGGGGCTGCTCGATGACGCGGATGCGTAGGGCGTGGGGAAAGCTGGTGCTCACACTCAGATCGCGCACCACCGGAAAGGCGGCCACGGCGGCGCGCAGTGCGGCGACATTCACGTTCATCGTGGTCATGCGCCGTGCGGCGCCGCCGAGCGCGGTCTCGATGCCAGCTGCCTCGGCCCCGTGCACCCCACTGATCTGCACCCGCTGCACCGCCACCAGCGGCGAGTTGCGCAGCCACAGCCAGCCCCCGCCGAGCAGAAGCAGCGCGGCGAGGACCATACATAGCCTCTTTGTGATCGCCCAGCGTGGGAGCGCAAACGAAATCGGACGGGAGAGACGACCGAGCGAGGGGGCCCAGCGCGAAGAGCCGGGGCGGGCGGCGAAGGAGCGATCCACCCTTGGGTCTTCGACCTCGGCCCGCGAACCCCTACCGCAGCTTTTGTGTCCCGTTTGGGACGCGTTATGGTGTAGGAGCTAGCACGGCGACTTTGTCGACATGCCGAGGGTCCGGGCAACCGGGCCCCTTATGTTGTGCGCCAAGGCCAGCGCACCGGCCCGAGCGTCTGGACCTCGGGCTGCAGAGCGATGCCGAAGCGTTCCAGTACACGACTGCGGCCTTGGGCCATCAGCGCGACAATCTCCGCCGTGGTTGCCGTGCCGGTGTTCTCGATGAAGTTGGCGTGCTTGGGGGCAAAGCGGGCGCCGCCGACGCTCAGGCCGTTGCAGGCGGCGTCGGCGAGCAGCAGCCCGGCGGTGCGGCCCTCGGCGCGAGGGTCGTCGGGGTTCTTGAAGGTGGAGCCGAAGGTCTTGATCCCCTGGGGCTGGGCCTCGTGGCGGCGGGCGCGGAGCTCCGCGAGGGCGGCCTTCAGCACCGCGGGGTCCTCGGTCGTGAGCTGGAAGGCGGCGCAAGCGACGATCTCTTGCGCGCCGATCTCGGAGTGGCGGTAGCCGAACCCGAGCTCCTCCGGGAGGCGGCGCTCGACTCCGTCGGCGGTTGCGAGCTCGACCCACTCCAGCGTGCGGGCGAGCTCGCCGCCGTAGGCGTTGGCGTTCATCCGCACCGCGCCGCCCACGGTGCCGGGGATGTTGACCCCGAACTCGATGCCCGCGAGTCCCGCGCGCGCCGCGTGGGCGGCGACAGCGGGCAGCCGCGCCCCGCCGCCGCAGAGCAGGCCCCGCTCCCCGGCCGGCTCGATGCGGGCGAGCTCGCGGTCGAGCTTCAGCACGAGCCCCCCCACGCCCTCGTCGGCGACAAGTAGGTTCGAGCCGGAGCCCACGACGGCTGCGGCGACCGCGGCGGCGCGCGCCCACGCAAGCAGCTCCAGCAGCTCGGCCTCCGAGCCGGCGCGCGCGAAGAACTCCGCGGGGCCGCCCGTGCGCACCGTGGCGAGACGTGCCATCGGGAAGTCCCGCTGCACGTTCGGGGGCGCCGCAGGGACGGTCATAGCCCCACCGCGCGGCGTTCCAGCACGGTGGTCACGACCCCACCGCGGGGAATAACCCCACCGCGCGGCGTTCCAGCAGGGTGGTCACGACCCCACCGCGGGGAATAACCCCACCGCGCGGCGTTCCAGCAG
The DNA here is from genome assembly GCA_963747875.1 of uncultured Solirubrobacterales bacterium. GTDB lineage: Bacteria > Actinomycetota > Thermoleophilia > Solirubrobacterales > Solirubrobacteraceae > Palsa-744. The sequence continues at coordinate 103,612 of CAVVGU010000001.1, read as the reverse complement.
GGTGGTCACGACCCCACGAGACGACGTCCGAGCGCGTCGACGTCCCCCGCACCCATGATCAGGCACACGTCCCCCTCGCCGAGCAAGCTCCGTAGGACGGGCTCGGCGGCCGCGAAAGTTGGCAGCCAGTAGACGGGGCGACCCCGCGCGGCGTCCGCTGCCGTCTCGGCGATCAGCAGACCGCTGACGCCGGAGTGCTCCACGGCGCGCTCGCGGGCGGGGTAGATGTCGAGCACGACTACCACATCGGCCAAGGCGAGCGCCGCGCCGAACTCGCGCGCGAGCAGCGCGGTGCGGGAGTAGAGGTGGGGCTGGAACACGGCCACCAGCCGCCGATGCTCCAGGGTGCGTGCCGCCCCGAGCGTGGCGGCGACCTCGGTGGGATGGTGGGCGTAGTCGTCATAAACAGCCGCCCCGCGGGCGGTTTGCCCGAGCAGCTGAAAGCGCCGGCCGGCGCCCCGGAAGCCCTCGATGCCCGCGATCGCCCGCTGGGGATCGGTGCCCGCGAGGAGCGCCGCCTCCAACGCGCCCGCGGCGTTGATCGCGTTGTGGGCGCCGGGGACGGAGAGTCGCACCTCTTTACCGTGCCACTCGAAACGGGAGCCGCCAGTCGTGAAGGTCGGGCTCGCGTCATAGCGGCTGGCTTTGTGAACACCCAGCTGTACCAACTCGGGCCTATCCCAGATCACGGCGACAGGCGCCTGCGAGAGAAACTCGCGGAAGGCGTCGCGCAGCTCGCCGAGCGAGCCGAAGGTGGCGTGGTGATCGAGCTCCACGTTGGTGAGCACCGCGATCTCCACCACCAGCTCGAGCATCGAACGGTCGGACTCATCGGCCTCGACCACGAGCAGGTCGCCCTCGCCCCAGTGGGCGTTGGGCAGCCCCTCGCCGGGCGTGCCGCCGATCAGCCACCCCGGCCGCGCACCCGCGGCACGCAGGGCGTGCACGAGCATCGCAGAGGTAGTCGTCTTGCCATGGGTGCCGGCCACGGCGATCGTGCGCTTCAGCGCGGTCAGCTCACCCAGCAGCTCCGCGCGGGGGCGCTCGCGCACACCCTCCTCGCCTGCGCCCGCCCGCTCGCGCGCCGCGACCCGCTCGGGATTCTCGGGCGGTACGGCGCTCGAGTAGATGACCTCCACGCCCTCCCCCGCAGGGACGTTGACGGCGTCGTGGCCGATGCTCGCCACCAGGACCCCGTCCGCGCGCAAACGCTCCAGATAGGGGGAGTCGGCGCGATCGGAGCCGCTGACCTCCGCCCCGAGCGCGTGGGCGGCGCGCGCGTAGCCGCTCATCCCCGCCCCGCCGACGCCCACGAAGTGCAGCCGTCGTCCGCTCCACTCACCGCTCATGGCTGCGCGGCCTCCATCAGTTCATCCGCGATATCGCTCGCAGCGTCGGGGCGCGCGAGGCGGCGGGCCGCGGCGGCCATCGCGCGCAGGCGCAGCGGGTCGGCGAGCAGCGCGGCGGTCTCGCGGGCCAGGCGTGCGGCGTTCAGCTCCCCGTCTGGGATCGCCACCGCCGCGCCTCCCTGGACCATCCAGCGGGCGTTGGCGCTCTGGTGGTCGGCGGCCGCGTGGGGGTAGGGCACGAGGATCGCGGGACGGCCGTGGGCGACGATCTCGAACACCGAGCCCCCCGCGCGAGCCACGACGAGGTCCGCGGCGGCGAGCGCGTCAGCAAAGTCGGCGAGCTCCAGATACTCGCGCAGGTCGTAGCCCACTGGGCGCGGCCGCGGGGCGAGCTCGGGGAAGTCGCGCCGGCCGCAGACGTGGAGCACGTGAAAGCCCGCCTCGGCGAACGCCTCCAGCGCGGCGAGGTTGATCGAGTGTGCTCCCAGAGACCCCCCGAAGACCAGCACACAGGTCTCCCCCGGCCCCACCCCCAGTCGCGTGCGCGCCCCCGCGCGGTCATCCTGAACGGGGGGGATCGGGCGGCCGGTGACCCGGTAACGGCGCCCCGAGCGGCCCGCGATCGGGAAGGCCAGGCAGACCCGCCGCGCAAACGGAGCCAGCACGCGGTTGGTGAGGCCGAGGTGGCTGTCGGCCTCGGTGAGAACGAGCGGGATGCGGCGCGTTACCGCGGCCAGCCCCACGGGGCCCGCGACGTAGCCGCCGCCGCCCATCACGGCGTGCGGGCGCAGCCGCCCCAACAGCCTGCGGGTACGCAAGAACGCCCTCCCTGCCTGCACGAGGGCGCGTAGCGCGGCGAGCGGGTTGCCGCGGGGCAGGCCGGTGACGGAGATCGTATGCAGCTCGTAGCCCGCCGCGGGCACGAGCTCCGCCTCGGCACGCTCGCCGCCGATGAAAATCACCTCAGCCCCGCGCGCGCGCAGGGCGTCAGCCACCGCGAGCGCCGGCACGACGTGCCCGGCGGTACCCCCGGCGGCGATCACGATCCTCCTCGGCCCGTTGCTCACGGGCCAATCCTGCCGGTTTGCGCGCGCGCGTGTCGCCCACTGCGCGCACGTGCGCACTGGTGCCGGAGGCGACATTCAGGAGCAGGCCCATCGCGGCGAGCATCACGATCAAGCTGCTCGATCCGTAGGAGACGAACGGCAGCGGCACCCCCGTGAGCGGGGCCAGGCCAAGCACCGCGAACGCATTGAGCAGCGCCTGGGAGAGGATCAGCGAGGTCATCCCCACCGCGATCAGGGCGCTGTAGAGGCTGCGCGCGCGCTTCGCCGCGCGCAGGCCCGCATACCCGATCAGCCCGTAGAGGAACAGCAGCGCGTACACCCCCACGACCCCCAGCTCTTCGGCGATCACGGCGAGGATGAAGTCGGTTTGGGCCTCGGGGAGGTAGAAGATCTTCTGCACCGACTGGCCCGGACCGACCCCGAGCAGACCCCCGGAGCCGACCGCGATCTGGCCCTGGACCGCCTGAAAGCCACTGCCCGAGGCGTGGGCCCAGGGGTCGATGAAGGATGTCAGTCGCGCGCGGGCGTAGGGGCGTGCGAGCGCGTACAGCGCGACCACCGCCAGCGCGCAGCCGGCGACGATCGCGAGGTTGCGCAACGGGATGCCCGCGGCGAGCAGCAGCGCGGTGATGGTGAACGCGATCACCATGGCGGTGCCGATGTCGGGCTCGGTGGCCACCAGCAGGCAGGCCCCGCCGACGACGATCAGCAGCGGCTTTGAGAGCTCGCGCAGATCGTTGACCCGCTCGGGGCGCTTGGCGAGCAGCGTCGCCGCGTACAGCACCAGCGCGAGCTTCAACAGCTCCGAGGGCTGAAACTGCAAGACGCCGGGGCCGATCCAGCGCCGCGCCCCGTTGACGCTGACCCCCACGTGGGGGATGTGCACCGCGAGCACGAGCGCGAACGAAACCGCCAGCAGGGGCGCCACGAGGCGCTGCACACGCGCCACCCCGTCGCGCGCGAGGTAGTGCATGAGCGCGAGCCCGATCGCACCGAAGATCATGAACTTGATCAGGTCCCCACTGCCGTTGCCCTGGCCGAGCAGCAGCGCACTGGTCGAGGAGGAGCTGTAGACCATCACCGCCCCGAACGCCAGCAGGCAGAGCGTCGCGGTGAGCAGGATGCGATGCTCGAGCGACTGCTCCCCAGCCCGTGCGGCGCGGCGCGGCGCGGCGGCCTCTCCAGCGGACGGCTTCGAGCGACGAGCGCTGCGCGGTCCTTGGGCTTTGGCTTTTGCGCCGCGCGCGGCCGATGGCATCCCAAGCCACTTCGACGCACACGCGCGGATGCCTTCTCGCAGTGCGACCCACCCTGGCGACGCACCTGCCCGCGAGGCCCATCGCGGCCCCTCTTCAGAGCTCGTGTATGACTACCTGTGTCGCTTGACCTTCGGGTGGTGCGGCGCAGCCGTCGTGCCGTGGTGCTTGCGCTTGTGGTGCTTTTTGCTCTGTTTGCCGTGCGTCGGCTTCGAGATCACGCCGACTTTCATCTGGCCGCCCAGGGGGGATGGCGAGCCACCGCTGGCGGTCGAATGTGGGGAGGTGGACTCGGGAGGCCCTGAATCGTTGCCCTCGTCTATGTACGCTTCGGCTTGGATTTGTTCTTCCAGTTCGACGTTGTGCTGTGTTGCGGCTTCCGGTTCGGCCTTGGGTTCTTCGGGTCCTTCGAACACACCACCGCTCTTGCTCGTCTCGCCTTCCCGGTTCTGCGCCGTCACGCCAAAGATGTATTCCCCTTCGCCCAGCACCACGCCGGCGCTGTTCAGATCGAGGCTGACAGTCTGCGGCTCCAACGAACCAAACAGCTTCCCACCTTTGGGAAGCTTGATCAGCACGATCAGCTCACAGCCATCGCCTTTTTTGCTGCAGGGGGATGAGATCATGTGAAAGGCGTATTCCGTTTCCAGCCCCTCGGTGTCGATCGTCGCTTCCAGTGTGGCGTCGGTCTTGGTGATGTGGGACACCGTCACCGATTCGATCACAGGCGCACTCGGCGGGTTGTTGCAGTCCTGTGGATCTTCCACGCATGGAGAGCTTCGACCGGGCGTGGTGAACGTCTTCTCACCGCCAAACGCTTCCCCCACCTCATTGTGGGCCACCACCCGGTAGCCGTAGGTGGTGTCGGGCGAGAGTTCGTGACCGACGCTGCCCAGGTCCACGCGCTCTAGTTGTGGCGAGGTGGTGCCACCGGGGATCGTGCCTTTGTAGACCAACACTCCGCCTGACGCTTCGCAACTGCCGAATGGACGCAGCGAGCCGCACCAGGGCGATTCCAGGAAGAATTCGTACATGGTTTCCAGCGAAAATCCATCTTCGCCGCTGCCCGGGTTGATCTGCGCTTCGAGCGTCGCGTCGGTCTCGGTGACGTTCGTGGCGGACTCGCTTTCGACCGTTGGTCTCGGACCACCCGCGAGCGCCGCGGCGGGCAGGACGGCAAAGACCAGTGACGCGCACCCCGTTGCGATCAGCCAACGAAGTGGATGGCGCATCAACCGAGACCCCGTGCAATGTGCGTCGAAGAACGCTTCATACCCTTGCCATCGCCATCCTATACCCCCCGTGCGACGAGCGCAACAAACTGCTCGCCGCGGGCCTCGTAGTCGGCGAACTGGTCGAAGCTCGCGCAGGCCGGCGAGAGCAGCACTGTCTCACCCGCACTAGCTGCCGCGCTTGCCGCCGCGACGGCCCGCTCCAGATCGCCGCAGTCGCACAGTGAGACCGCCGCATCCTCCAGCGCCGTGGCGATTCTCGGGGCGTCCTCGCCGATCAGGTAGACGCCCCGGCAACTCGCCGCGACGGGCTCGCGCAGGGGGGTGAAATCCTGGCTCTTGCCCTGGCCGCCGAGGATCAGGTGGACGCCACCCTCCGGGAACGCCTGCAGCGCGACGAGCGTACTCGCGACGTTGGTCGCCTTGGAGTCGTTGACGTACAGCACGCCGTCGCGGCGCGCCACCTCCTCGAGACGATGCGGTACACCCGCAAAACTGCGCAGGCCGGCGCATACAGCGCCGCGGTCGAGCCCGCGCGCGAGGCAGACAGCAGCAGCGGCCATCGCGTTCTGTACGTTGTGCTCGCCGCGCAGGCGCAGATCCTCGGCCTCTACCAGCGCCTCACCCTCCCACCATAGGCGCCCATCGTGCAGTACACACTCTGCGTGGGCGTCGACCTGGGCGCCCGTTTGTGCATCGGTGTGGGTCTGTGCACCGGTCTCGGTACGGTCGCAGGCGCCGACGCCGACGCGCACACGATGCACACCGAGGGGGAGCGCGATCACCGTCGGTCCCGCCGGGATCACCGCCACATCCCCCTCCCCTTGGCGGGCGAAGATCTGAAGCTTGGCCTCCCGGTAGGCATCCAGCGTGCCGTGGCGGTCGAGGTGGTCGGGAGTTATGTTGAGCAGCACCGCCGCCTCGGGGGCGAACGCGAGCGTGTCTTCGAGCTGGAAGGAGGAGGCCTCGCACACGACGATCGCGCGCTCCTCGATGCTCCCTACTAGGCCACTCAGCGCCGCGCCCACATTGCCCGCCACGACGGCCGGCAGACCCGCCTCGCGGTGGATGTGGCCGATCCATTGAACCGTCGTCGTCTTCCCGTTCGTGCCGGTCACCGCGATGAATTCGTTCGCCAGCAGGCGCCACGCGAGCTCGAGCTCGCCCAGCACTGGGATTCCCCGCTCTCGCGCTGCCACGATCACCGGCGCCTGGGCGGGAACGCCGGGACTCTTGACGACGGCCCGCGCCTGGTCGAGGTATGCCAGTTGCGCGACGCCGTCGGTGCGGAGGTGCACCTCCACGCCCAGCTGCCCAAGCTCACCCACCCCGGCGGGCGCGTCGTCCGCGCCGGGCCGCGGCGCTCCCGCGTCCACGCCGATCACCCGCTCACCCCGCTCGCGCAACACCCGCGCCGCCGCCGCCCCTGAGCGTGCAAGGCCCACGATCAGATACGGGCCCTCCGGGATCGGCGGTCGGGGTCTGCTCGCCGGAGCGCGCTCAGGCAATGCTCTGGCGGTAGATCGTGAAGCCGATCGCGCAGCAGATCGCGGCGATGATCCAGAAGCGCAGGATGATCTTCGTCTCCGACCAGCCGCGCAGCTCGAAGTGGTGGTGGATTGGGGCCATCAGGAAGACGCGCTTGTGACGCAACTGGAAGTACAGCACCTGGATCGCCACCGAGAGCGCCTCGATCACGAAGATCCCCCCCAGCAGGATCAGCAGGATCTCCGTCTTCGTCATCACCGCGAGGCCCGCGATCGCGCCCCCCAACCCCAGTGCGCCGGTGTCCCCCATGAAGATCGTCGCGGGGAACGCGTTGAACCACAGGAAGCCGATGCACCCCCCCACGAGGCACCCCGCGAGCATCGAGAGGTCGTTCTGGGGGGAGACGTACTCCGAGGTGATGAACGTGATCCCCACGTACGCCAGCAGCACGATCGCCGCGCAGCCCGCCGCCAGCCCATCGAGGCCATCGGTGAGGTTGACCGCACTCGTGGTGCCCGCCACCACGAGATAGATCAGCAGCGGATAGAACGGGCCGAGATCGACCTGGTAGTCCACCACCCGTAGCCGCAACGTCGGCTGCAGGTGCGCCAGGTGCCTGGCTACGAACCACAGCCCCAGCGAGATCGCGATCGTCACCGCCAACTTCGTGCGCGCCCGCAGGCCCAGCGAACGGCGCCGCACGAGCTTCGTGTAGTCGTCCGCGAACCCCAGCATCGCGCACGCCAGCATCGTTCCGAACACCCCCAACGCCCGCCATTCGTAGCCCGTCAGGATCAAGAATGGGATCGCCACCGCGATGAACACGATGATGCCCCCCATCGTCGGCGTGCCCGCCTTCTGGCGGTGCCCCTCCGGGCCCTCCTCTCGAATCTGTTGCCCAAACTCCCGCTTGCGCAGGTAGCTGATGAACTTCGGGCTCAGGAAGATGCAGATCAACAGCGCCGCGGTGCCCCCGATCAGAACGCGTCCCACCGCTAGCCTCCCGTGCCTGTCAAAGCCTGCGCCACGACCTCCAGGCCCACGCCGCGAGAGCCCTTCACGAGCACCGTATCGCCCGCCCGCAGCAGGTCCGGCAGCACCGCCGCCGCCGCGCGCGCGTCCGGGACGCGGTAAACCGGCGCGTCCAAATCCTCCCCCATCCCCGACGCCAGCGGTCCCACGGTCACCAGCAGCCCCACCCCCCGCTCCCGGGCATACGCTCCGATCTCACGATGCAGCGCCCGCTCCTGCGGACCCAGCTCGAGCATGTCCCCCAGCACCGCCACGCGACGACCCGGAGCGCTCTGCGCGAGGTCGTCCAGCGCCGCGCGCATCGAGATCGGGTTGGCGTTGTAGCAGTCGTTGATCAGCACAATGTTGTCCGCCAGCGCGATCCGCTCGCCGCGCAGCGCCGAGAGCTCCACCTCTAGCGGTCCCTCCGGGGTCACCCCGAGCGCGCGCGCCGCCGCCACCGCGGCCAGCAGGTTGCGCAGGTTATGCGATTGACCGAACGACGGCCTCACCACGACCAGCTCGTCCCCCTCTTCCTCCCCCCTACTCGCCTCCCCCGCGCCGGCTCCCGCCGAGCCGCCGGAGCGCCGGCGCCTTGCTCGGCGATGGTGAGCACGCGCCTCCTCGGAGCCGGCCCCCGCCAGGCCGCGCGCGCCGCCGCGCAGCGCGATCGTCACCGCCCCGTCCGCCCCCCGCTCGCGGAGCTCCACGTCCCCTCCCTCCCCGAACCTCACCGTCCGCTGGTCCCCCCGCACGTGGGGCTCCAGCAGCGGCTCCCCCGCCGGGATCGCCACCATTGTCCCCGGCCGCATCCCCGCGATCAGCTCCGCCTTCGCCGCCGCCACCCCCTCCACCGAACCCAACTGCTCGAGGTGCACCGGGCCCACATTTACGATCACCCCCACCTCCGGCTCCGCGATCCTCACCAACTCCGCGATTTGGCCGGGTCCCCGCATCGCCATCTCCAGCACCAACGCCTCCGTATCCCCCGGCGCCCCCAGGAGCGCCAGCGGCAACCCGATCTCCGTGTTCAGGTTCTCAGGGCTCGCCACAGTGCGCAGCCGCTGCGCCAGCACCGCCGCCAGAATGTCCTTCGTCGAGGTCTTCCCCGTCGAGCCCGTCACTCCCACCACCCGCGCCCCCCGCCGCCCCAGCTCCCGCCGCCACGCCCCCGCCAGCGACTGCAAGCCCGCCAGAGGGTCTGGGTGGGTCAGCACCGCACCGTGCGCCGGCCTCACCGCGCTCTCCAGCGACCCCGCACCCTCTGTGACCACACCACCTTCAAGCGCCGCCGCGTGCTCCGGCGCCACCAGCACTCCCCACGCACCCGCCCGCAGCGCCTGCCCCGCGTAGGCCCCCCCGTCCACGTTCTCCCCAACCAGGCCCACGAACAGATCTCCCGGTTGCACATTGCGCGAGTCCACGCACGCCGCGCGCGGGCCGACTTGGTTTCCAGCGCCGGCGCGCACCACACTCGCCCCCGCGGCCTCCGCGACCTGGACCGCGTCCCATTCGATCACGCCGCTGCTCCCGCCACCGGTGCACGCCACTCGATCGCCTCGCAATGCGAGCACCATCCGATCACCCCGCCGCTCCCTCCGCCTTGCCGGCGCTCACATCGCCCACGGGAGGTGAGACGGAATGACTCTGCCCGTGTACCTGCAGCGATTCGCGGGCAACCGTCACGTCATCGAACGGCACCTTGCTGCCATTTGCGAATTCCTGGCCCTGCTCGTGGCCCTTGCCCGCCACCACCACCACATCCCCCGGGCCGGCCTGCGCAATCGCCCGCTCGATCGCGGCCCTGCGATCCACAATGTCCATCACCGGAAGCGCCGCCCCCGCTGGGCGGCACGCCCGCCTGGCGCCCTCGAGGATCTCGCCGATGATCGCCTCGGGAGCCTCCGAGCGGGGGTTGTCCGATGTCACCACCACCACATCCGCCAGATGCGCCGCGATCTCCCCCATCAACGGGCGCTTGCCGCGGTCGCGATCCCCGCCCGCGCCGAACACGCAGATCACCCGCCCCCGTGCGAGCTCCCGCGCGGCGCGCAGCACGTTCTCCAGCGAGTCGGGCGTATGCGCGTAGTCCACCAGCACCGCGAAGCCCTGACCCTCGTCGACCCGCTCGAAGCGCCCCGGTACCCGCACCCCCCGCTCCAGTGCCGCCACCAGCGTGTCGAGATCCCCGCCCAGCGAGTGCACCGCCGCGAGCGCTCCCAGCGCGTTGGCTACGTTGAAGCGGCCCGGCAACGGCAACGCCACCTCGCGCTCGCCCGTGGGGGTCAGAACGTGGAATTGGCAGCCCTCGAAGCCCACCCGCACCTCACTCGCGCGGTAGTCGGCCTCGCCGTCGATCGCAAACGTCGCCGCCCCCGCCAGTTCCCCCGCCAGACGCCGCCCGTACGGATCGTCCACGTTGATCACGCTCACCCCGGGGGGAGTGGGTGCGAACAGCCGCCGCTTGGCCTGGAAGTACTGCTCCATCGTCCCGTGAAAATCCAGGTGGTCCTGCGTCAGGTTCGTGAAGATCCCCGCCGCGAAGCGCACCCCCGCGGTGCGCCCGAGCTCCAATGCGTGCGAGGAGACCTCCATCGCGCAACACTCATCCCCCCCCTCCTGCATCGCCCGGAAGGCGCCTTGCAGGTCGATCGCCTCTGGGGTCGTGCGGGCCACCGGACGCTCCTCTCCCCCCACCACCGAGGTGACTGTGCCCAGCAGCCCGCACCGCCGGCCGCACGCTTCCAGCAGCGCACGCACCAGGAACGCCGTCGTGGTCTTCCCGTTCGTGCCCGTCACTCCCACCACCGCGAGCTCCCGTGTTGGGTCTCCGAAGAAACGCACCGCCACCGGGCCCATCGCCGCCCGTGCCGAGGGCACCACCACCTCCGCTACCCCCAGCCCCAGCGGGCGCTCCACCACCAGCGCCGCCGCTCCCGCAGCCACCGCCACGGCCGCGAAGTCGTGGCCGTCGCTCGCCGCACCCCGCACGCAGAAGAACAGTGCTCCCGGGCGCACCCGCCGGCTGTCGTACGCGAGATCCGTGATCTCCACGTCCACGTCCGCGGCCTCAACCGCGCCGAGCGCGGCGGGGATCAGGTCCCCTAGCCTCATTCTTGAATCGCCCTCGTCGACACCCGCCTGAGTCTAGTTTCAGCCCCCGACGCGGCCACCGAAGCCGCTAGCGAACCCGTCCGCCGCCGAGACCGAGTCCCGAATCCGGTTTCAGCCCCCGGGCGCGGGTCGGGGGAGCGAGCTCGCCTCGGCCCGACGCTCGGGCCTACGAGAACTCGGTCACGGAGTACACCGGGCGCCCCACCCGTACCGGGGTACCCGTACCAGCGGGGGTTGTGTGAATGACAAACGCCTCCTCGCGACCATGGTCGAGGATCGCGGCCACCACGTCGCTTCCGCTGGGCAGCGGCCTGCCCACCTCGATCTCGCTGTCGCGTCCCTCGAGTCGGCAGCTCAACTTGAAGATCCGCCGCGATCGCGCCGGGCACCCAACGGCGATCTCCGAACGTTCCCGCAGATCGCGGTAAGCCGCCTCCGCGGGCTCGCCGTGAGATTCGATGCCGGCGACGAAGAACGCCGTCACTTGCGGCGCGCCTTGGGCGGCCGCGGGGGATAACGCTTACGCTCCTCCGGGGTCATCTCGCGAATCGTGAGCGAGCCATCCTTGACCTGCTTCTCGATCTCCTCCAGCCTCGCCCGGCGTCGCTCTGCCGCACGATCTGCCTGGGTGAGCATAGATCCAGGGTAGCGCACCCACCCCGTTGGCCCAACTGCGGTTCCGAAAACCAGGACGCAGCCGACTCCTTCGCCGCTTCCGACTCCTTTCGCCGCTAGGTGCGTCCCCCTAAATCCACTGCGCGCCGACCCCGCTGGGTGGGCGTCTCGGCGCCGACTTGCGCGCGGTTGGGCGGCCCCTGCTTGCGTCGGTTGCGCTCCTGCTGCACGATCCAAAGTCGGATCTTGCGCTCAACTGGCCCCGCGTGTCCGTGCATATCTCGCTCTAGCCCTCCTGCGGTCGCGGTGAACTCATGCTCGTCATCTTCGCCCGCTCACGCCCCGCGCGCACTGGACACCCGTCCCAAATCGGCGCCCCCTCCCCCGACAGCCGGTCCAAGCGCTCCCTGACAACGGTCAAGCGCTCCCGCGCGGCGCGATTTCATCCGCCGCGGGTGAGGCGATGCCACCACCCGCAGAACTAGCGTGCGCTTGGCCAGGTCCTAGGAAGGAGCTCAGCAATGCCAGCAGTACTCGCCGTCGCCAGCGGATCGTACGTCCTCTTTGGAGCGCTGTACCTCGTCTTGCTGATCACACTCGGGATCATGTCGATCCGCAAGGGACACTGGATCATGTTCCTGATCGGCATCTTCATTCCCCTGTTCTGGATCATCGGCGCCCTGCTGCCGCCCACGCGGGGCGACGCCATCGGCTGAGGCCGAGCGGCGCATCTCCCGGCGGCATCCCAACTGCACCAAACCTCTCGAGCGGGCGTGTGCGCTCCCGCTTCGCATAGCCAACAAGACCTACCCCAACCCCGCAGGACTCGGCCTCACCTACTCCGGTGGGGATCCGCTATCCCGGCGGAATCCCCAGATATGGCAGTGCGAAGGCCATGATCTGGCCGAACGCGGGGGCGGCGACGGTACCACCGTAGATCGAGCCGGCCTGTGGTTCGTCGACGATCACGGCGCAGAGGAGCTTGGGGTTCGAGGCTGGGGCGAAGCCCATGAACGAGGCAACGAAAGCCGTTTCGGAGTACTTGCCGGTCTGGGGATCGATCTTGCTCGCGGTGCCCGTCTTGCCGGCCAGGGTGTAGTGCGGGACCGATACCTCGCTCGCGGTGCCCCCCGGAGCCAGCACCCCCTTCAGCATGTCGCGCACCTGGGCCGCGACGCTTGGCGAGATCACCCTGTGTCCCGCGGGCGTCGGCGCTGGATGACCGTCGATCGATGCGATCACGTGCGGGGTGCGCAGGATGCCCCCGTTGGCGATCGCCGCATACATCTCCGCCATCTGAATCGGTGTCACCAGCTCCCCCTGCCCGATCGGCAGATTGCCCATCGAGGAGCCAGAGTATTCATGGGGGTTCAGCACCTGGCCCATTTCCTCGGCCGGCAGATCGATCCCCGTGCGCGCCCCGAAGCCGAAGCGATGCACCCACTGGTTGAAGCGGGTTTCACCGTCCAGTTTGCCGATCTCGATCGCCCCCACGTTGCTCGACTGCGCCAGGATCTGCGCGGTGGTCAACATCTCTTCGGGGTGTTCCTCGGCGTCGTGGATCGTGCGATCCGCGACCTGGATCTGGTCGGGCACGTTGAATTCGGTGTTGGGCGTGATCAAGTTTTCCTGCAAACCTCCCGACACCGCCACCACCTTGAAGGTCGAACCCGGTTCGTAGTCGAAGCTCACGGCCCGATTCTCCAATTCACCTTCTGAGAGGATCTCCGAATTGTTGGGGTTCAACTGCGGCCAGTTCGCCATTGCGAGGATCGCCCCGGTGTCCGGGTTCAGCACGATCGCCGTTGCGTCCTTCGGGTGAAACACCCTTCCCACCGCGCTCAGCACCGCTTCACTGCGCTGCTGTATGTTCGCATCCAACGTCAACTGCAAACGCGCCCCCGGGGCCTCTCTATGTACATTTGCGATCGAGATCGGTTCACCTCGCGCATCGCTTACCACCCGCCGTTCCCCGGTATGCCCGTCGAGGATCGCGTTGTCCGCGTACTCCAGGCCCGAGAGGCCTCCCTTCGGGCCCGTCATCCCCAGCACCTGACCGGCCAGCGCCCCCCGCGGGTACACCCTGCGCATCGTCGGGGTGCACGTCACACCGGGAATGTTCAGCGCCAGCACCGCCTTCGCCTGCGCCGCGGGCAGCGCCTTCGCGAGGTACACGAAGCCGCTGCGCTCGCTGAGCTCGGTGAGCACCTGCGCGCGTGGGCGACCCAACAGGGGGGCCAGGCGCCCGGCCGCTTCGAGGGGGTTCTTCACCAGGTATGGCGTCGCCGAGACGTCGTCCGCGGGTTCTGAGATTGCCAGCACCACCCCATTACGATCGGTGATCGTGCCCCGCTGTGCGGGCACCTCTTGCATCGTCACCTGCTGGGAGTGCGCCACCTTGCGCAGCGCCGCGCCGTGTAGCACTCCGAGGTACAGCGTGCGAGCCGCCGCCACCGCCAACAACAGGCAGAACCCCGCGAACAGGACCCCCACCCGCGCTTGCACGTTCGCCACCGGCTAAGCCCCCGAACGGTGCGACCGTCGGGCGAAGCAAGAGCGATCTCCGATCTGCGCGCGCCCCAGCACCGGCTAGCCCCCGGGGGCGGCCTGAGTGCCCCCACCCGACGTCGCCACACTTGCAGCTTCGGAGGCGCCACCCGTCGCGGAAGGAGTCGGCGTGGACGCTTCCGGGGTGGACGCGGGCGTCGTGCTCGCCACCGGGGCGCTTTGCGAGCTCGCTTCTCCCGGGGCGGTTTCACTGCCCGTGGGTGCCCCAGCGCTTGCTTCGACGCCCGCCGCAGCGGTGCTGGCTTCGGCGCCGGTTGCGGCGGTACTGGCTTCGGCGGCGGTTGCGGCGGTGCTTGCTGCGACGCCGACCGCAGCGCTACTTGCTTCGACGCTGGTTGCGGCGGTGCTCGTGCCGACCGCGCTTGCGGGCGAGGTCTGCGCTGGGCGCGCCAGTGCGGCCGCCGCGAGATGCACATCCAGCGAACCACGGAGCGTGTCGAAGTGCAGCGCACCGGGCGGAGCGATCGTCATGCCCTGGGCCAGCGCGAGACGTTCGATCCGTTCGCCGGAGGCCAGCGAGGAGTTTTCGACGGCGAGCACCGAGTTCTCGCGCTGCAGCAGCGACTCGTGTTCAAACGCCCGGCCGATACCCACCCCGAGCTTCACGACCCACAGCTGCATGGCCACGATCCCGATCAGCGCCAATGCCACCACCGCGATCCACGCGCGCCCACCGATCAGGCGATCCAGCAGACGGTCCGGTAGGTGGACCCCCACCAATCCGGTACGCACCCGGGAAGTCGTGCGAGCCGCGCCGGCTGGACGACGAGCGGGGCGGGCGGGTCCTGAGACCCGCCGCGGAGGCCTCAGCCGCTGGGGCGGGGTGGGACGGCCACGATTGGGGGCACGCCGCGGTGCGACAGCGGGAGCGGTGGCCGCCACTGCGGGGGGCGGAGTCATGCGCGTTCTCCGGCCGCGCTCAACGTGACGCGCGAGCGCCCTGCAGGGATGTTCACGGCGGACCTCCGCCGGCGCCACGGCGCAAAGCCGCTCACGAGGTGCCTCCGGAGGGGCCGTCGCCGAGCTTTCTCGCGGCGCGCAGCCGCGCGGAGGCGGCGCGGGGGTTGTGCGCGAGCTCGCCCGCGGAGGGGGTGATCGCGCGACGGCCCAGCAGCGCGGCCTCGGGCTCGCGCCCGCAGGCACACACGGGGAGGTCCGGCGGGCAGATGCAGCCGCGGGCGCGCTCGACGAGGAAGTGCTTGACGCGGCGGTCCTCGAGGGAGTGGAAGGAGATCCCCGCGAGCACGCCGCCCTCGCGCAGGAGACCCCACGCGAGCGGCAGCGCGCGGTCGAGCTGGCCGAGCTCGTCGTTGACCGCAATTCGCAACGCCTGGAAGGAGCGCTTGGCGGGGTGCCCCCCGGCGAAGCGCGCGGGGGCGGGGATCGCGGAGTTGATCGTGTCCACCAGCTCCTGGGTGGTCTCGATCGGAGCGTGGGCGCGACGGCGCACGATCGCGCGGGCGATCGCGCCTGCGTGGCGCTCCTCGCCGAGCTCACGCAGTGCCCCTGCGAGGCGGCGCTCCTCCCAGGTGGCGAGGATCGCGCGCGCGTCGAGCTCCTGCTCGGGGTCCATGCGCATATCGAGGGGGGCCTCGTAGGAGTAGGAGAAGCCGCGCTCGCGGGTGTCCACCTGCATCGAGGACATCCCGAGGTCGAAGTACGCCATGTCTGCGCGCAGCCCCTCACGGGCGAGCAGCTCGAGCGCCTCCGCGTAGCTTCCCCGGATGAAGCGCACCTCGCACTCCACCTCCGCCGCGAGCTCCAGGAAGCGCTCCTCGGCGATCGGATCGCGGTCGATCGCGACCAGCGTTCCACCGGCGCCGAGGCGCTGGGCCACGAGGCGCGCGTGGCCGCCTCCGCCGAAGGTGCAGTCGATTGCCACCTGACCGGGTTGAGGGTCAAGCACGCCGATCAGCTCCCCGGCGAGCACGGGGATGTGGACGCTGGTCATGTCAAGAGTGCCTAGCACGACTGGGAGGCGGGCCGATCTTCGATCGGTCGGGAGGTCGTAAGAGCGCACACGGCGGTGGCGAGACGTGTGCGCATCTCGTTGAGGGTTCTAAGCAGGATGGTCGACACGGGCGGTGATCTCCGCGACGCCGCCGAGCAGCGTCGGTCGATGTTCGTTCCAACGTTCGCGGTCCCACAGCTCGAGGCGATCCCCGGCGCCGACGACCACTACGTCCTTGCTGAGCCCGGCGTGCTCGGAGAGGAAGCCGGGGACCATGATCCGCCCGGCGGCGTCGAGCTCGGCGTCCTGGGAGGAGCCGTAGAAGAAGCGCTCGAGCTCGGAGAGGCGCGGGGAGAGCGGGGGGAGGTCGGCGAGTGCGCGCTCGGTGTAGCGCTCGTACTCCGCTGGGCGCCACACCCCCACGCAGCGCTCGAGGTCGACGGGCATCGCCATCACGACCCCCTCCGCCAGCGTCGCCCGGTAGCGGGCGGGAACCGTGAGGCGGTTCTTGGCGTCGAGCGTGTGGTCGAAGGTCCCACGGAAGGCCACAGTCCTTTGGCTCCTCAGAAGATTGTTTGAGCCGAGGTGGAGAGGTGGGAGGAGCCCCTCCACCTCGGCTCGTTTCCGGCAAGGTATCCCACTTTCCCCCACAACGCAACCCCAATTGCACATTTTTCCCCACTTTTCTTTCCCGACCCCCTCCAAGCGCACAAAAATCCCTGCTCAGAGCTGGTTTTCAAGGCGCCGCCCAAGTGGGGTGGGAGAGCGCCGGAACGTGCAAATTGCGCTGCAGGGGGCCGATTTGCGATGGGACTTGCGCAAACGCCGTCGCTGGGCATACGATCGTCGTGCTCGTAAATCTGCCTGGCACTCCTAGGGCATCCCTAGGCGACAAGAAAGGACTCAGACGTTGTCCTCACCCTGCACCCCCGCGCCCCACCATGCGCCTGCTGCCAGGATCCGCCGCGGACTAGAGGTCGCGCCACATACCGTGCGAGCGACACTGGGGCTGGCACTCGCCGCCGCGCTCCTCGCCGTTGCGATTGGGGGCTGCGGTTCGAGCCCGAGCGGCACGGGCGCGAGCCCGGCGACTGTGACCCCGAGCTCGGCGCCGCTGTACATCGACGCGGTGGTGCAGCCCGACGGCACCCTCAAGACCGACGCGCTCGCAACGGGACAGTCGCTGAGCGGACGCACGAGCCCGTACACCGGGCTGTTGAAGCTCCTGCAGGGCCCGACCGGCAAGACACCAAACTACGCACGCGAAGTCAAGCCGTGGCTGGGGCCAAACGCGGGGGTCTTCCTCAGCTCGATCGACCTCGCCAGCGTGGAAGGGCTGCTCGGCGGGGAAGCCCTGGGCAAGATCCTCTCGGAAGGGTTGAGCGGTGTGGAAGCGGCGCTACTCGGGCAGAGCGGGCTGGCGGCAGAGCTGAGTTCGAGCTCCGCGCAGGGGGCGCTGGTGATGGACACCACCAACGTGTCGGCGGCGCAGTCGTTCCTGGAAGCCCAGGCGCACAGCGTGGGGGCGCACACGGTGAGCTATCGCGGGGTCTCCTTCGAGGTTGCCCCGGATGGGGTGGCGGAGGGGATCGTCCACAAGTTCGCGGTGATCGGCAGCGAAGCGGGCCTGAAGAGCGTGATCGACACGGCGGCGGGCGGACCCTCGCTGGCGCAGGCGACGGCCTACTCGACACTCGCCTCGACCGCTGAGGCGGGCAGGCTCGCCAACGCATACCTCGATACGCAAGCGCTCGCACACTCCCTCGAGAGCTCAAACGGGAAATCGGCAAACGGGGAATCGTTGCTGGGACTGGTGGAAGGGATCCTCGGGAAGCCGAACCAGATCTACCTATCGGTGATCCCCACGGCGAACTCGCTGGCGATCGATGCCGACACGCTGTCCACAGCCACCGGCACAGGAGAAGAAGTGGGTACGAGTGGCGCGGAAGTCCTACGCGAGCTCCCCGGCAGCGCGTGGCTGGGAATCGGGGTGGGTGACCTCGGCAAAGCGCTGGGCAACAGCGCGGCGGGCCTGCACGCGCTGGCCTCGCTCGCCTCGGCGGTGAACCTCGGCACGATCAGCTTCGCGAAGGTGTTCGCCCCGCTGAGCTCCCACTCGCTCGATGTGCAGCGGGACCTGCTGAGCTGGATGGGGGCGACGGGTATCTATGTGAGTGGGAGCAGCATCCTGAACCTGCAGGCGGCGATCGTGATCACCTCCAAGGATCCGGCGAGCTCGCGCGCGGCCCTCGGAAAGCTGGCGCAGGCCTACCGCGAAGCGGGCGGGGAAACAGCCTCCACCTCGGTCCCGGGCACAGAAGCGGCGACGACTGTGAAGCTACCGAACTTCCCGCTGGAGCTGACGCTGGCGGTGGGCCAGGGCAAGTTCGTGGCGGGCCTGGGGGCGTCCTCGATCGAGGAAGCGCTGAGCCCGCAGAGCACGCTGGCGAACTCGTCGATCTACAGTTCGGCGGCGAGCGCGCTGGGCCAGGGGCTACAGCCGAGTGTGTTGGCGGAAGTCCACACGTTCTCGGGCCTGATCGAATCGCTGGGGCTGAGCCAGGCGCCGGGCTTCTCGGGAATCGCCTCCGCGGTGAAACCGCTCGGCCTCGTCACGGCGGGCAGCGGGGAGACGCTGTCCAATGGCGTCAAACGGGCGCGGCTGGTGCTGGGCCTGTAACGCGCGTGGCGAGGGACTTGCGGGACAGAGCCGCTCAGCCCGTGCCGGGGGTGCTCAACGGCGCGGGCAGGGGCTCGGGGTGGGAGTTGTCGGTCTCGATGATGACGCGACAGGGGCGGGTTTTGAGCAGGTAGACGGCGGTGGGGCCGATGCGCCGCTCGCCGGTGGGGGCGTGGATGGTTGACCAGTAGATCACGTCGGAGTGCACCCGGCGGGCTTCCTCGACGAGCGCGGCCCCGGGATTGCGGGTGCGGATCAGCCCGGTGTGGATCTTGATCCCGGCGCGGCGCGCCTGGATGCGGGCGCTCTCGAGCACGGAGCGGCCCTGGGCCTCCTCCTCCTCGAGCCCGGCGTCGAGCGAGAGCTGGGAGGGGACGGGGAGCACGAATACGGCGTAGAGCACGCCGTCCTCGCCGATCAGCTTGGCGGCGCTCGAGAGCGCGGTGGCGGAGACGTCCTCGCCGAAGATCGGCACGAGCGCGGTGCGGTAGCCGAGCTCCTCGAAGTCGGGGGGGCGCTCGGCGCGGGCGATGCGGTAGGTGCTGCGCAGATCGAGGCCCTGGCGGCGGCGGTAGAAGACGTAGCCGGCCATACCCGCGACCATCCAGGGGATCCCGACGGTGCGCGCCTCGGTGTGCAGGGCCACGACGGCGCACCACGCGGCGAACGTGCCGATCCCGCCGAGCACCGCGGTGAGGGGGATCTGGGCGCCTTTGATGCGCACGTTCCAGGGCATCCTGTAGGGGCGCTCGCGGTCGGGGTCCTTGATGCGCAGCGCCACCACGGAGACGTGGGCAACGGTGAAGGAGAGCATCGCCCCGAAGGAGTAGAGGTTGCCGAGCAGGGCGGTTTCGCCGGGGAGGATCAGGATGCCGGCGAGGATCGAGAAGAACACGATCGTGAACCAGGGGGTGCGGTGGGTGGGGTGCAGCTGCGAGAAGATCCCGGGCAGCTGGCGGTGCTCCGACAGCGACCAGGAGAGCCTCGAGATCCCAATCAGGCCGGCGTTGGTGGCGATGAACAGGATGGTGGCGGCGAGCACCCCGACGTAGTCTTTGGCCACGGTGAGCACCGCCCCGTGCAGGCCCAGGCGCGAGATGATCCCCAGGACGGGGTCGTTTTCGTAAGTGGTCCCGAGTTCGGTGGCGTAGTGCGCGGCGTGCCCGGCGACGGCGGGGTGAAAGACGACGGGCAGCGCGGAGAGGGCGACGATGGAGATGCCGGCGTAGACGCCGAGCACGGCGAACAGCACGAGGTTGACGGCCTTGGGGATGTCGTGGCCGGGATCCTTGGCCTCCTCGGCCATGTTGGAGACGGTCTCGATCCCGGTGTAGGCGACCATCGCCACGGAGAAGGCGAAGATCAGGCGCGACCAGGTGGGGGCGGTCCCGAGGTGGACCTGGTCGACGAGCAGGGCGGGATTCAGCACGAGCACGACGCCGAGCCCAACGAGCAGCACCTGGGTGCAGAGATCGGCGACGGCGAGGAACAGATTGAGTTTGGCCGACTCCCCGAGGCCGCGGATGTTCAGCGCGGCGAGCAGCACGATCGTGACGAGTCCGCCGATGATGTCCCCGGGGTTGTGGGTGAGGCTGGGAAAGAACGCGCCGAGGTAGTGGGGCACGAAGAACGCGGAGATCGCGATCGTGATGATGTAGTCGAGGCTGAGAGCCCAGCCGGCGAAGAAGGAGACGACGTCGTTGAAGGCGTGGCGCGCGAAAGAGGAGGAGCCGCCGGCTTCGGGGAACATGGAGGCACCCTCGGCGTAGGTCTTGGCGGTGAGCACGAACAGCCCGCCGGCGAACATGAAGACGACGGGGGTGAGCCCGAGGGCGTAGCCGGCGACGAGCCCCAACGCGTAGTAGATCGAGGAGCCGACGTTGCCGTAGGCGGTCGCGAACAGGCCGGGAACCCCGACCGACCGTCGCAAACCGTGCTCGCTGAGGCGTGCCATCTAAAACGGAGCGTATACGCCAGTGCTCATGCAAGTTCCCATTCATGCCCTCCACATAGGCAGGAACCGGGCTTATGATTCCGACGGCCAGGGACCCGAAACGAACTCCCGGGGCAATCACGTCATGGACAAGACACGCCGCGGAAATTACGACTCGGGTGAGGACTTCGTCCTCGAATACGGGGAGCTGCGCTTCACCTTCAACGAGGAGGACTTCAGGGAGCGCTGCGAGCAGGCGGCGCTGAAGCTGGGGTTCGTGGGTGGCCGCCTCGGTGAAGATGAGCTCGAAGACCTGGTGAACCTGGCGGTCAACGGGGAGATCCACGACCCAGCCTCCGCGCTGGGGGAGCACGTGAACGACTGCTGGGCAGAGCTCGTGGGTCCGGCGGAGCGCTCGCTGGTGCACTGGCTGCGCCGCCTGGTCTTCCGCGGCGCGTGGCTCGACCAGCGGGTCAACGAGGGGGAGTTGGAGGTGGCGTTCGTGGAGGAGACCTGCAGCTTCGCGTACGTGCAGCCGGCCGACCCACGGCTGCCCGGCGGCGGCTCACCGATCGAGCTCTCGCCCGAGCCATCGTGGGCCCGAGTCGCTTACCTGCGCTAGGACGGCCGCTAAGCGGCGCGATGCTGCGTCCTCAGTAGCTCACCGAAAGCGGGAGACACTCGCCTTGGCTCGCATCCCCGTTTCGGCCAGCAGAGCACACTTCGCTCCTTGCGTCCTTGCCTCGCTTGCTTACCGGCCGTCCTAGAGGGTTAGCCGGGGCAAACCGAGCGACCTCAGCCCGCCATCGCCGAGGCGCGGGCCTCAGTGATCGCGCGGGCGCCGTCCTCGCCGACGAGTAGCTCGGGGCGCAGGGTGCCGCTCTTGGCGAGGTCCAGGGCGGGTATGCGCCCGGTGGAGGTGAGGGCTACGTCGAGCGCGATCACGGTGCTCTCCCCCCCGAGGGGGCGGGTGGAAGTGGCGATCACTGTGAGCGAGCCGCCCTCGGCGAGATTGCGGGCACCGGCGAGGACCCTGCGCGCGACATGGGGGTGCAGGCTGTCGAGCGAGTCGATCAGCACCACGGCATCGCCGCCGCGCGCGGCGACGCGCTTGGCGGTGTCCACGACGTGGGCGACGGTCTGGCCCTGGAGGTCCGGCGAGGCGGCGAGGTCGAGCGCGGCGGCGGGCGCGACCGGCCCCTCGCGCCAGGCAGCGATCTCCTCGGGGCGGGTGCCGCTGAGTACGAGCACGACCTCCAGACCATCGCGGCCGGCCAGCGCACCCAGCAGTCGCCGCAGCGTCTCGGTCTTACCCGAGCGCGCGTCGCCGACGATCGCTACACGCGAGCCGCGGCCGATCGGGGTGAGCCATTCGATCGCCCCGAGAGTTGGGTCCTGGGGGTCGAGCTCCAGGCGCTCGGCGGGGTAGGCAGCGGGTAGATCCTCGTAGCGGGTGCCCTCTGCGACGGACTCGGCGGAGGCACCGTTGATCGTGTCGACCCGCGCCAGCGAGGGGTAGCGCTCGGAGTGGCGCGGTGTGCGCACGGGCCCACTCACGCGGTCACCCGAGACCAGTTCGCAGCGGCGGACCTGGGCGGCGGAGATATAGACGTCCTCGTCGGAGGCCTCGGGTGGGGAGACGCGCAGAAAGGCGGAGCCGTTGCCAAGCAGCTCGACAACGCCCTCGGCGATGCGCTCCTCGCCACCCTCCGCACGTGAGCCACGCCCCCCACGCTCCTCACGACCCTCGCCCCGCGAGCCTCGTCCGCCACGCTCCTCGCCACCCTCCGCACGCGAGCGGCCACGCCCCCCAAGCTCCTCGCCACCATCCGCACGCGAGCGGCCACGCCCCCCAAGCTCCTCGCCACCATCCGCACGTGAGCCACGCCCCCCACGCTCCTCACGACCCTCGCCCCGCGAGCCTCGTCCGCCACGCTCCTCGCCACCCTCCGCACGCGAGCCACGCCCCCCACGCTCCTCGCCACCCTCCGCACGCGAGCGGCCACGCCCCCCAAGCTCCTCGCCACCATCTCCTCGCGAACTCCGACCCGCGCGCTCGCCCCGGCCCGCGCCCCGCGAGCCTCGCCCAGTCTGCTGCTCGCCGGCCTTCGAAGCCGCCTCCTCCTCGACCGCGCCCTCGCTTGCGTCCTGCTCCTCGACCTCAACCGACGCTTTGGCTCGGCGGGCACGCGATGGACGGCGCCGGCGCGTGGTGCGCTGCTCGCCATCCTCGGCGGCGGCCTCCTCGCCATCCTTCGCGGCACCATTCCCGCTGGGTACCTCGCCCCCGGAGCGCTCGAGGATCGCATCGATCAGATCGGCCTTGCGCAGCCGGCGAAAGCCGTCGAGTCCCAGCTGGGTCGCGATCGCGTGCAGGTCTGCCAGCGGACTCGCGTCCAGCTCGGAACGCTCGAGTACAGTCATGGGTCTCTCCTCCTGGAATTGAATATTGGGCGGTTGGCGCCCGGCCGCGTTGTGCAGCGGCCGGCACCCGTCAGTGCACAATCAGCTTAGCCCGAATCCGCCAATCACGGTCTGAGGCCGGCACCGCCAGTGCACAACGTCGCTTCTCAGCGCGCTCCCCGAGCCGGCTCTCGGCTCAGAGTGCGCGTTGGTGCCTGAGTTCGTCGGCGAGCGCCAGGTCCCTCCCTGGAACGCCGGCCGTGCCGGACAGCGCAGCCCTCACCTTCAGGAAGTCGGCGGCCGCAGCGACATCGTGGACGCGGAAGATGTGGGCGCCCGCGTCGACGCCGTGGGCGAGGGCAGCCAAGGTCCCGGCGAGCCGCTCACGGGGGGGCCTGTGGGTGAGGGCACCGATGAAATCCTTGCGCGAGATCGCCATCAACAGGGGCAGCTCCAACTCGTGCAGGCGCCCCACCCCGGCGAGCAGCTCGATCGTCTGAGCGGGCGTCTTGGCGAAGTCGGGACCCGGGTCGAGGATCAGCTGCGCGCGCGTGACCCCCGCACGCAGCGCCACCGCGACACGCTCCCGCAGGAAGGCCAGCACCTCCCCCACGACGTCCGTGTACAGATCCGGATCCTGCCTGCGCGTACGGGGGGGCGCCGCGGTGTGCATCAGCACCAATGCCGCCCCGGTCTGCGCGCAGACCTCGGCGAGGCCGGGGTCCCGCAGGCCGCTGACGTCGTTGACGATCCCCGCCCCCGCGGCGATCGCGGCACGCGCGACGGCGGGCTTGTAGGTATCCACGGAGATCACGGGCCGCGCGCAGAGCCGATCGCGCGCCCGCTCGGCGGGGTGGAGGGGGACGGCGTCCCCGGCATCACGCGCCACCGCGGACGAGGACGGCTCCCCGACAGCGGAGCCCGGGCCCTCCCTCTCCCCGACAGCGGAGTCCAGGTCCTCCGCGACGCGCTCGATCAGTGGCACCACCCGCGCGATCTCCTCCTCCACCGTCACCGGGGGACGTCCCGTGGTGGCGGACTCACCACCGATATCGAGGATCTCCGCACCCGCGGCCACGAGCTCCCGGGCGAGCGCGACCCGCGCCTCCAGATCGCGGTAGCGCCCTCCGTCGCTGAAGGAGTCGGGGGAGGCGTTGACCACACCCATCAGCAGCGGGCGCCTCCCGAGCTCCAGCACCCGATCGCAGACGCGCAGGCGGTAGGCGCCGCTCACCCCGGCACGATCCCCTCCGCGCGGGCCTCCTCGGCGAAGCGCTCGATCTCCGCGCGTGTGCGCTCCGCGCTCCAACCGAGCTCGCGGGCGAGCACGTCGGCGACACGACTCACCGGGTCGGGGGCCTCGGCAAGGGGGGGTTCGGCCGCACCGAGCGACCCCGCGAGGCCGGGTCCGCCACGGTCCCCCGGAGGATCGCCTGCCAGATCGAACCGTGCAACGGCGCCCCGCACGTCTGCGCCCGGTGCGACGGCGCCCCGTGCGTCGGACGTCAGCGCACGTGCTGCGAGCAGCCCGAGGCGGGTGCGGCGCAGGAGCACGTCGCCCACGGCGCGCGCCTGCTCGCGGCGCGCCGCGAGGGCGGCCTCGGCGAGCAGGTCGGGCTGGCCGGGCACGATCGGCTGAGCCAGCTCTCCCCGCTCGGAGGCGAGTGCGAGCACGTCGTGGGCGGCGTACCCGTAGCGAGCCGCGAGCGCGGCGTAGGACTCCTCCGGCACCCCCTCGACGCGGGGCAGCTCACCCGCATCGATCGCCTGCCCGAGGGGGATCTCGTGCGTGCGACAGGGCGCCTCGCGGGCGTCGCGCTCGACGATGCGGTCCACGGTGAGCTTCGCCATCCGCCGCCACGTGGTGAGCTTGCCCCCCGTGATCGTGATCATGCCGCTCGAGGTCTCGTACAGCTCGGCCTTGCGCGAAATGTCCACCGACTTGCGCGAGTCCCCCGTGGAGATCAACGGCCGCAGTCCGGCGTACGCCCCGGTCAGGTCCCCCGCGCCCAGGGAGGTCGCGAAGAAGGAGTTGACCGCCTCCAACAGGTACTCGATGTCCTGCACCGATGGCTGCACATGCTCCAGGCTGCCCTCGTAGTCGTTGTCGGTGGTGCCCACCAGGGTGCGCCCCAGCCACGGCAGCGCGAAGATCGAGCGCCCCTCCCCCGCGGGCACGATCGCGCCACCCACCAGCGGGAGGTCCGCGTGGTCGATCGTCAGGTGGGTGCCCCGACTCGGCCTGATGCGCGGCACCTCGGCCTCGTCGTGGAGCTCCCCCGGACGCAGCTCATCGGCCCACACACCAGTCGCGTTCACCACGCTCGCGGCGCGCACGACGAACTCCTCGCCGCTCTCCAGGTCGACCGCGCGCACCCCCTGCGCGCGGCCGTCGCCTTCGAGCAGCCCAACCGCCCCCACGCGGTTGGCGCACACCGCCCCGAAGCGCTCGGCCTCCCCGAGCACGGTCAATACCAGGCGCACGTCGTCGGTCTGGCAGTCGTAGAAGAGATACCCGCCCGTGGGATCGCGCGGGGAGAGCGCGGGCAACAGCTCCAGCACCTCCTCCCCGGAGATCATGCGGTGGCGCTCAGGGCTCCACGAGCGATCCGCGCCTGCCTCCCCGGCCCCATCGCTTCCCCGGGGCCCCTCGCCGGCGCCCCCGCGACGTCCGCGACGTCCCCGTCGGCGGCTACCCCGCTCGACGGACATGACGTCGTAGAGGTTCAGCCCCACCCCCATCAGACGGTCCGGGCGAGCGCCATCGAAAGCGGGCACCACCAGCGGCAGCGGGTGCACGAGGTGGGGCGCGAGCTTGACCAGCAGCTGGCGCTCCAGCAGCGCCTCGCGCACGAGCCCGAGGTCGAAGTTCTGCAGGTAGCGCAAGCCCCCGTGCACCAGCTTGCTGGAGCGGCTCGAGGTGCCGGCCGCGTAGTCCGCACGCTCCACGAGCGCCACGCTATAGCCGCGCGTGGAGGCGTCCAAGGCGACGCCCGCCCCGGTGATGCCCCCACCAACAACGAGCACATCGAACTCGCTGCCCGCCAGCGCCTCCAGAGCCTCATCGCGATCGATCACGAGCGCCAGTCTCGCAGAGGTTGAGCAGCCCATGCCCCCGCCGCAAGGTGCCACGCGTTGTCGAGCCGACGCGACGGCGCTGAACCCACCTCACCTCGCAAGGTGGCAGCTGGGCGAGGCCGACGTGACGGCAAGAGCAGACCCACGTCGCCGAGTGGCGTACCCGCGCCGGCGGACGGAGCTCAGGCAGCCTTGCAGCGACGCCGGCGGTGGCCGGGCCTACGCGAGCGCCGGGTGTGTCCACCGCGCACCGCCCTTGGGCAGACACCGCGGTTGACACCACCCGCCGAGGCCAGCGGGGGGCCGCCGAGGAAGTTCGCGACCGCGGGGTCCGCCACCCGCACATACACCCCCGGGTAGCCCGCCTGGGCGCAGCCGTTGCCGAAGTCAACCAGCCCCAAGAGCACATCGCCGGCCGGCTGACCGTCGCCCTGCGCGGGCGCGATCAGCGGTCCCCCGCTGTCCCCGTAGCAGGAGTCGGTGCGGCCCTGCCCTTCCGGCTGCGAACCTCCGGCGCACAGCATCCGTGGAGTGATCGGCTGTTCGATCGTGGCGTACGCTTCTTCGCACAGTCCCGTGGAGACGAGCGGTACCTGCGCCTTGTGCAGACGCACCGGATAGCTTGGAGAGCCCCCCGGCTGAGGGTTCATCTCGCCCCAGCCGCTGACCGTCGCCTGTGGGGGTACCGCACCCGCCTGGCCCGCGAGGGCGCTCGCCGAGTGCCGTGTCGCGAGCGCCGCGTCTGCAGCCAGCGGAGCGATCGCGTCATGGCCGTCGAGCGACGGGGACGGGCCGCTCCACAGGGGGCGCTCCAGCTGCAGCACGCCGACGTCGTAGTCACTCGTGGCGGGGTTGTACGCGGGATCGACCGCGGCGCTCACAACCGGGTCCCGCACGCTCCCGGGGTCGGTCGGTTCGAGGAACGTGGAGCCCGCGAGCACCTCTATTTCGGCCGGGGAGCTGCGCCGTCCACCTTCGCCGATCAGGCAGTGCGCAGCGGTCGCCACGCTCCTGGGTCCAAGGACTACCCCCCCGCAGAAGAAGCTCTTGGCGGGCACTCCCGCCCGCGGGTCATACAGCGCAACCTGGAAGGGAAATTCGGAGATCGAGGCCTCCGCGCCGTTGACCACGCTTGCGCGGGCCACCGCTGGGCCGCTCCAAGGCCGCAGGAGACCACCCTGCGCAAGCGTCGTGTCGGCCGCACCCACTCCCAAGACCCACAGCACGGTCGCCACCGCCCCCGCAGCGCAGACACGCTGGAGTGCGGTACCGTGACCGTTCATCCCTCTCAGTTGAGAGTAGAGTACATTCGACGAACGCGCAACCCTGGCGATGAAAAAACACTACGGTTGTGAGGATCGCCGTCGAGCGAGGGTACGCACTCCCTAGGGACCGGCGCAATCCCCCGCGCCGAAGATTTCCAGCCCTCCCGACCGCGCACCGCGATCCGCACGGGGCTACCCCACCGGGACCGCAGCCGTCCGATCGATCGATCCCCCCCATCGCGGACCGCGGGCTACCCCACCGGGACCGCAGCCGTCCGATCGATGAGCCCTAGATCTGGCCGAGCTCGGCGGTGATCTCGCTGACGGCCGACTTGGCGTCGCCGAACAGCATCGAGGTCCCGGGGGCGAAGTACAACTCGTTCTCGATCCCCGCGAAGCCGGGGTTCATCGAGCGCTTGATCACGATCACCGACGTGCTGTCGGAGACCTCGAGGATCGGCATCCCGTAGATCGGCGAGGAGGGGGTGTTCTTCGCGGCGGGGTTGGTGACGTCGTTGGCCCCGATCACGAGCGACACATCGGTGCGCTGGAACTCGGGGTTGATGTCGTCCATCTCCTTGAGCTGGTCGTAGGGCACGTCGGCCTCCGCGAGCAGCACGTTCATATGGCCCGGCATCCGCCCCGCCACGGGGTGGATCGCGTACTTGACGTCAACCCCCCGCGACTCCAGCTCGCTGGCCAGCTCACGCACCGCGTGCTGGGCCTGCGCGACCGCCATCCCGTAGCCCGGGACCACCACCACGCGGCTCGCGTAGGCCAGCTGGATCGCCGCGTCCGCGGCGGTCGTGGCGCGCACCGTGCCCGCGTGCTCGCCCGCGCCCGAAGCGCCCTCCACGGCGCCGCCCCCGCCGAAGCCCCCGGCGACGATCGCGGGGATCGAGCGGTTCATCGCGGTCGCCATCAGGTTCGTGAGGATCGTGCCGGAGGCCCCCACGATCATCCCCGCGACGATCAGCGCGGGGTTGTTGAGCGCCATCCCCGTCGCCGCCGCGGAGAGCCCCGTGAAGGCGTTCAGCAGCGAGATCACCACCGGCATGTCCGCGCCCCCGATCGGCAGCACCACCGCGTTGCCGAGCAGCGCCGCCACCACCAACATGCCGATGAACAGCGCTTCGGAGTGCGCCCCCGCCACGAGGTCGATACCCGCGGCGAGCGCGAGGATCAACAGCACGAGGTTGACCACCTGCTGGGCCGAGCCGAAGGAGATCGGGCGCCCCGGGATCACTTCCTGGAGCTTGCCGAACGCGATGTTCGAGCCCCAGAAGGAGATCGAGCCGACGATCGCGGCGAACACCGAGAAGATCGCCACGTAGGTGGGGACCCCACCGATCTGGATCGCTGCGCCCCGCTGGACGATCAGGCCACCGACCCCCACTTCGCTGCCCACCGCGAGCGTGTGCGAGCCGTAGGTCGAGCCATAGTGGCGGAACTCCACCCACGAGATCAGCGCCACCGCGCCGCCCCCGACGCCGTTGAAGAGCGCCACCATCTGCGGCATCGCGGTCATCTTCACGTTGCGCGCCGCCGGCACCCCCACCGCGATGCCAAGCGCCAGACCGAGCGCGATCAGGCCCCAGTTGCCCTCCCCGGGGTTCAGCAGGGTCGCGATCACCGCGATCCCCATGCCGACCGCCGCGATGCGGTTGCCCCGCACCGCCGTGGTCGGCCCCGAGAGTCCGCGCAGGCCCTGGATGAAGAGCGCGAAGGCGATTATGTAAAGGACGTAGATGAAGCTTTCGCTCTGGATGAAGGATGTGGCCAGCGGCGCGGAGCTCATGAGTCCTGCTCCCGCTCATCCGGCGACTCGTCCTGTTTGGGCTTGGGCCGGGACTTGAACATCTCGAGCATCCGGTCCGTGACGAGGAAGCCGCCGACGATGTTGATCGTGCCGAACGCCACCGCGATCACCAGCAGCGCCTTGCTCAGGCCATCAAGACCGGGGAGGCCGAGCAGGATCAAGCCCCCCAGCAGCACGATCCCGTGGATCGCGTTGGTGCCCGACATCAGCGGGGTGTGCAGGGTGTTGGGGACCTTCGAGATCACCACGAACCCGATGAACCCCGCGAGCACGAGGATCGCGAGGTTCGTCGTGAGGACACTCGCGAGGATCATGCGAAACCCCCAGACGCCAGCCCCACGATGGGGCGCACAGAGCGGGGGTGCCGGTCGCAGGTGGTAACAGCGCCCATGCGCATCATGCCTCGGTCCCCCCTCCCGCCGCAGCCTCCACCGCGGCCTTCGCCCCCGCGTGCACGATCTCCCCCGCGCGCACGATGCACGCGCCCGCGACGATCTCATCCTCGAAGTCCAGGTGCAGCTCCCCGTCCTCGCCGACGAGCAGCTCCAGCAGCGCGAGCACGTTGCGCGCGAATAGCGCCGAGGCGTGCTCGGGCAGCGTCGCGGGCAGGTTGAGCGGGGCCACGATGCTCACGTCGTGGCGCACCACCGTCTGCCCCGGCTCCGTCAACTCGCAGTTGCCCCCCGCCTCCCCCGCGAGGTCGATCACCACCGAGCCCGGCTTCATCCCCTGCACCGCCTCCTCGGTCACCAGCTTCGGGGCCGGGCGCCCGGGGACGAGCGCGGTGGTGATGACCACATCGAAACCCTTGATCGCATCGGTCAACGCCTGCTGCTGCTGGGCGCGCTCCTGCTCGTTTAGCTCCCGCGCGTAGCCCCCCTCGCCGCTGGCCTCCAGGCCGAGGTCGAGCCACTGGGCGCCCAGCGAGCGCACCTGCTCGGCCACCTCGGGGCGCACGTCGTAGCCGGTCGTGCGCGCCCCCAGGCGTTTCGCGGTCGCGAGCGCCTGCAGACCCGCCACGCCGGCGCCCAGCACGAGCACCTTCGCCGGGGGGATCGTGCCCGCGGCGGTCATCAACATCGGGTAGAAGCGCCCCATGTTCTCCGCTCCCAACAGCGCCGCGCGGTAGCCCGCGACGTTGCTCTGCGAGGAGAGCGCGTCCATCGACTGCGCCCGCGAGATCCGCGGGATCGCCTCCATCGCGATCGCGGTCGCCCGCGCCTGCGCGAGCGCACTGGTGGACCCTGGGCTCGTGAGCGGCGCGAGAAAGCCGATCAGGACCGAGCCCGCCCCCAGCAGGCCGATCTCCTCGGTGCTCGGAGGCGCGATCTTGACGACCACCTCCGCGCCCCACACCTCCGCGGGATCGTCGCTCAGCGTCGCCCCCGCCTCCGCGAACGCCGCGTCGGGCAGCAGCGCATCGGCGCCCGCGCCACGCTGCACGAGGACCTCCAGGCCCCTGGACTTCAGCTTGCCGACCACCTCGGGAACGAGCGCAACCCTGTGCTCGCCCGCGGCGGTCTCCTTCGGAACACCAACCCGCATATGAGGGCCGGGAACGTATCCGATCGAGCGGACGCACGCCACCTCCCCCCGTCAGCGCCCTCCGTGGCGCGGTGTGCGAGCCGTGCCCACGACCTCCCACTTCGCATCTTCGCGCCACCCCGCAACCCGCGCGCCGCAGGCCGCCAGGCCGGAGGCCCATCCCATCCAAGAAGCCCAGGACATGTCACCATGAGGCGACCCACACGATCACCCTCATGACCGTCAACCTGACCCGCATCTACACCAAGCTCGGGGACTCCGGGGATACCCACCTCGGGGACATGAGCCGTGTCTCCAAGCTGCACCCCCGCGTCGAGGCCTACGGCACCGTGGACGAACTGAACTCCGCGCTCGGGGTCGCGCTCCTGCAGCCCGGGCTGCCCGCCCGCTTCGCAGAGTGGCTCGGCCGCGTGCAGAACGACCTGCTCGATCTCGGCGCCGACCTCTCGGTGCCCCCCAGCGAGGACTCCGAGCGCGAGCGGCTGCGGATCGGCCCCCCCTATACCGCGTGGCTGGAGGAGGCGTGCGACGAGGTCAACGCCAAGCTCCCCCCCTGCGCTCGTTCGTGATCCCCGGGGGTACCCCCGCGGCGGCCCACCTGCACGTCTGCCGCACCGTCTGCCGCCGCGCGGAGCGCCGCGCGCTCGCGGTGCAGGACGCCAACCCCGAGGTCGTGCGCTACCTCAACCGGCTCTCCGACCTGCTCTTCATCCTCGCCCGCGCCGCCAACGAGACCGAGTCCGAGTCGCTCTGGGACCCCGGGGCGCACGGGGCCGCGCCCGCGCCCTGATCCACGACCCCAGCGGCGTCCTGCACTCCCAGGCGACCCGGCTGATCCCAGCCACGACCGAGGGCGGCGACGGCGAGCGCGACGCAGAGGGTGGCGAGCAGGTAGCCCCCGAGCACGTCGCTGGGCATGTGCCAGGCGAGGATCAGCAGCGCGCAGCCGACCGCCGCGACGAACGCGGCGCCCGCGAGAGCCACGAGCGGGCGCAGGCCGCGGGGAGCGACGAGCACGGCGCACAGCGCGAGCGTCATCGCCGCCGTCGCGTGGCCGCTCGGCCAGGACACCGGGCCGACGGCCTGCCAGCCGACGCTGTAGTGCGGGTGCGCGAGCAGCGGCTTGAGCAGCTCCGCCGCGCCCGGCGCCGCCGGCAACACCACCGCCACGGCGATCGCCAGACGGGTGCGCCCGCGCAGGAGCGCCGTGGCGACGATCAGGATCGCCCAGAGGGTGTAGTCGAGCGGATCGAGCAGGTGCAGGAGAAATTTCGCGAGTTGGTCGACGCGGAAGCTGTCGAGCTTGCCGAAGTCGTTGAGGAGCACGGCGTCGCGGTATTGGAGCGCGGGCACGTGCTCCGCGAGCCCCCACGTGAGCGCCATCCCCCCAGCGCACAGGAGGGCCGTCCACAGCGCCCAGACGGTGCTCGATCGCTCGGTGCGCGGTCGTTCAGGCAACCGGGAATGGCGCACCCGCCAGCGCGGTGAGTGCCTGGGCGGTCACCCACACAGGTGTCTGAGCGCTGGTGCGGGAGTAGCGCACGCTGCCGTTGGGGGCCACGAGCGTCTCAAGATAGCCCACCGGGGAGCGGCTGCCGTGGCGGTGGAGCGCTTCGGGGTTGTACCCCGCGGCCGTGAGGCCCTGCACGGCCCACGCGGTGGACTGCGCGTTCGATTCGCCCCCCGGCTCGGCGGGGAAGCCGCCGTCGAGGTTCTGGGCGCCCACGAGGAAGGCCAGCGTGCGGGTGACCACCGCGCCGCCGTGGATGCCCGCGTCGATCAGACCCTGGAGCGCCGCGGCGGTGTCATCGACGTCGCTCGAGCCTCCCCGCGTGGCGAAGTTGAAGCCGCCGTCGCGGTCCTGCTGGCGCGCGATCCAGACGCCCGCGGCACGCACCGCGGAGTCGCCCGCCGAGTGCCCCGCGGCGCGTAGCGCGAAGATTGCGAAGGCGGTGGTGTCGACCTGGTTTGAGAACGAGCCGTTGCCCTCGCGGTAGCGCACGAGGTCCGCCAGCGGATGCTTCGCGCCGAGCGAGTCCACCGGGGCGCCACAGGCGTGCAGCGCGAGGATCGTGCGCTCGTCGTCCCCCGGCCCCGAGAGCGTGCCCGCCTGGGCGCGCAGGGCGGTGAGCGCCGTGTGGCCGGCGCGACGCACCTGCTGCGGGTCGCGCCCCGCGGCGGCCAGGCCGATCGCAGCCCACGCCGTGTACAGCTCGCTGCTCGACTGCCCCTGCGTGCTCCCCCACCCCCCGTCCGCGTTCTGGGCGGAGGCGAGGTATGCGATCTCGGGGGAGACGCTCACGCGTGCCGCGTGGGCGACCGGGTGCGGGGTGGCGGCGCGGGCCGACCCACGCTCCGACCACGGCACCTCGGGGGAGTGGGAGACCATTCGCGAGACACCCGCACGGGCCGACCCCCCGGGCAGCAACATCGCGCCAACTAGGCCTAGCAGCACAGCGAGGAGCGCGGCGGTGCCGCCCCGCGCAGCTCCGCCCGCCCCAACCACCCCGCCAACCCCAACGGGCTCCCCGGTTCCAGAGGACCCCCCATCCCCGGAGGCGGGGGCGGCCTCCCAGTGGATGTCCATGCGTGCGCGCATCCGCGTGAGCACCCGCGCGAGCTCGGGGGCGAAGGCGAGGCCGAAGAAGAAGCTGGCGCCCCCATCCACGAGGTCGAACGGCAGAGCCGTCCCTCCGGCGATGAGCAGGAACGCAGCGGGGGTGTGGGTGGCGCCGATTGTCCAGGTGTACACGTTCATGACCTCCTTGGCGGCGAGCGCAGTGAGAGCGCAGGCGCAGGCGAGGGACAGGCGTCCAAGGCGCCTGTCCGTGAGCTTTCCGAGCGCCGCTCCCGCGAGCCCGACCATCCCCCACGCGACCATCTGCCACGGTGTGTAGGAGCCCTGGCCGAGCATGATGTTGGAGGCGAGCATCCCCATCGCCCCCACCGTGAAGCCCGGAAGCGGGCCGAGAACGTAGCCGACGACGAGCACGATCGCGGTGATCGGCTTGACTTCGGGCAGCGCCACGAACGCGTCGCGCCCAAGGGCGGCCACCGCGGCGAGGGTCGCCACGACCGCGGCCATGCGCGCAGAGGGCGGCGAGCGCTCGTAGGCGATCCAGCCCGCCGCGAGGATCAGGCCGACGATCGCGAAGGTTGCGAGGGGCCAGCTCATCCGGCGAGCTCCAGCGGGGGGTGTGCCGCGGCGGATCGCCCGGCCAACAGCGCGGCGCCCTCCTCGGGCCGCAGCGCACCGCCGGCGCCGCCGAGGATGCGAGCGGTCTCGGTGGCGAAGTACCAGCCGCCGGCGAGCAGCTCGTGGGCGGGACCGTCGGCGATCACGCGCCCGTCGGCGAGCAGCACGGCGCGCTCGGCGCAGGCGCAGGCGAACTCGGGGTCGTGGGTGGCGACGATCACCGCCTGTCCGCGCTGGGTGCGGCGATGGAGCTCTTCAGCGAGGTGGGCCTTGGCGAGGCGGTCCATGCCACGGGTGGGCTCGTCGAGGGCGAGCACGGCGGGCTCCTCCCCCCGATCGAGGCCCCACCTTCCATCCACGCCCGCCCCCCCATCGGGGTCCGTCCGATCATCGCCCCCTCCCTCACGGCGCTCCTCCACCCCATCGGGGTCCGCCCGACCATCGCCCTCCCCCTCACGGCGCTCCTCCACCCCATCGGGGTCCGCCCGACCATCGCCCTCCCCCTCACGGCGCTCCTCCACCCCATTAGGGTCCGCCCGACCATCGCCCCCTCCCCCGCGGCGCTCCTCCCCCCAATTGGGGTCCGCCCAATCCCCGTCGGTGACGATCGCGAGCGCGAGCCGCTGGCGCTCCCCGCCGGAGAGGTCGCGGGGGTTGCGGTCGGCCATCTCGGCGAGGCCGGCCAGGGCGAGCGCGCGGGGGGAGGCCTCGCGGTCGACGCGGTCGTGGATGAAGTAGTCGCCGGGATTCTGGAGCAGGAGGGCGACCCGCCCGGCCCGCTCGACGCGCCCGCGGGTGGGCTCCAGCAGCCCGGCGGCGTGGCGCAGCAGAGTCGACTTGCCGGCCCCGTTGCGCCCCATCAGAGCGACGCTCTCCCCGGCCTCGACACGCAGCTCGGCACCGCGCAGGATCGCGGGCCCGCGGTGGATCTCATGCCACACCCCGCGCACGTGCAACGCAGGAGCGGCCCCCTGCCGGCGGTTGTCTTTTTTCCTGGACTTGGCAGGGGGCCGGGGCGAGCATACAGGATTTTCTGATGACAAGAGACTGCAACTGCGCAGGGTGGCGCGGGCCTGCTTGACGCCGACGGGCGGGGGACTCAACCCGGCGAGCGCGAAGAGCCGCGCCCCGGGGGTCTGCAGGGCGGGAGACTCGCTCGCAGCCCACGCCAGGAACGCGCCGGGCTCACCGTCGTAGGCGAGGCGGCCGTCGCGCAGCGCGAGCACACGATCGGCGGAGGGCAGGCAGCGCTCGAGGCGGTGCTCGGCGAGGAGGATCGTGGTATCCCACTCCTGGTTGAGGCGGCGCAGCAGCCCGATGAGCTCATCGCCGGCGACGGGATCGAGCTGGGAGGTGGGCTCGTCGAGCAGCAGCACGGGGGGACGCCCGGCGAGCGCCGCGCCGAGGGCCACGCGCTGCTTCTCGCCGCCGGAGAGCTCGTGGGTGGGACGGTCGAGGAGGTGATCGACGCCGAGCGCGAGCGCGACCTCCTCGACGCCGCGCGCGACCGCCCCGGCCCCGTGCCCGCGACTCTCGAGCGCCAGCGCGAGCTCGGCGCGGACGGAGCTCATCACGAGCTGGGTCTCGGGGTCCTGGAAGAGCGAGCCGGCGAGCGTCCCGAGGCGCGCGGGCCCGTGCTCGCGGGTGTCGAGACCGGCGAGCGTGGCGTGCCCGGCGAAGCGCCCCCCGTGGAAGTGGGGCACGAGCCCCGAGGCGGCGCGCAGCAGCGTCGACTTGCCGTGCCCAGAGAGCCCGGCGAGCAGACAGAACTCCCCCGCCTGCACCTCGAGGCTCACATCCTCGAGCGCAGGCCGCGCCGCGCCAGGGTAGTGGTAAGTGACCCTGTGCAGCGCGAGGATGCTGCTCACGGCTCGATCCCCCGGCGATCGCAAAACGGCAGCAGGATGGCGATGACGAGCGCGCCGCAGAGGGCATACAGCCCCACGCCGGCAGAGAGGCGCAGGAGTGGATAGGCGGTGAAGGAGGCCGTGCCGGTGAACTGCCCGAGCAGGGCGAGGCCGAGGATCGCGAGCGCGGAGGCGGCGAAGGCGAGGTCATGCCGCGACCAGGGGCGGTGCAGGCGGGGGGCGCGGGGCGCGGCGGCGAAGCCGCGGACCTCGAGCGTGGCGGCGACGTCCATCGCGCGGTCCAAGGAGCCGGCGACGACGGCGCCGATCAGGGCGGCGCGCCCGCGGGCACCGCCGGGGGCCCCGCCGGGGCGGGTGCGCTGGGCCTCGGCGAGCCGCTGGGCGTCGGCGGCGAGCACGGGGAGCATGCGCACAGCCAGGGATGCGGTGAGAGCGGAGCGGAAGGAGAGGCGGCGGAAGATCCGCAGCAGCGCGTCGGGGTCGATCGCGAGCGAAGCGAGAGCTGCGATCAGGATCAGGATCGTGACCTTGAGCGCGATCACGGCCCCGTAAACGAGCGCCTCGACGGTCAGGTCGCCCTGCCCGAGGGGGCCGAGGTTGCCGAGGCGGGCGAACACGGTGAGGCCGTCGCGGGAGGCAAGCACGTTGACGAGCACGATCGGGATCGCGACGATCAGCGCGGTGCGCAGGGGGCGCAGGAGCTCGCGCCCGACGCCGGCACCCCAGCCGGCGGCGAGGATCGCCAGCGCGAGCACCCCGAGCCCGAGGGGGTGGTAGAGCAGCGCAACGGCCGCGGTGAGCGCGAGCGCCCACAGCGCCCCGACGCCGGGGCGCGCGGCGTGCAGGGGACTGCCGATGCGGCGGTAGAGGACTGGCAGTCCCGCGGGGTTCATGGGCTCGGCTGGGGTAGCGGCAGGAGGTCGCCGCCGGGGGCGACGGCGAGGGCGAAGCGGTCGTGTAGGACGCTTTCCCGCAGCGCTCCCGCGGCGAGCTCGACGCCCGCGGGGTCGGTCCCGGTGATGAGCCACTCGGGATCCCCTTCGCCGTAGCGGGTCGCGGCGATCAGCCCCGCGGTCCCGCTGAGGGTGCGCACTGTGGCGCCCTCGGGGTCGAGCAGCGCGATGGTGCTCCCGGAGGCGGGCAGGCGCGCATACACCCCGCTGGCGCGGGGGCCCTGTTCGAGCCCCTCGGCGGCGACGTCCGCGCGCACCTGGGGCCAGGTGCCGACGAGCAGACGCAGCGAATCGGGCACCTCCCCCGCGGGCCCGAGCTCGGCGAGCGCCGAGCTCACGCCGGCTGCGCGCAGGCGGGCCTGGGTGGTGCGGCACGCTGCGTCTTCGGGCTGGGCGCATTCCAGGCGCACGGGCAGCCGCAGCCCTTCGATCCCGTTGCGGAAGGGCTCGGGGAACGAGCCCACGACGGCGGGGATGGTGTCGGTCTGGCTCCAGTCGTGGAGATCCCACCAGATGCGGTCCCCCGGGTGGACGTTGGTGTCGGCCGCCCCCGCGGGAGCCTCGACGCCATTGACGTAGTAGAACCAGTCGCGCGACTGCCCCCCTTCGGAGCCTCCGGAGTGGCCGTCGATGCTCTCCACGAAGCCGCCCCCGTAGCGGGTGCTGACGGAGGCGTTGCGCATCAACACGCTCATCACCGTCTCCTGCCCCTGCGCCTTCGGGGCGCGCAGCGCGAGCTGGGGCTGCGCACCGAAGTCGCGGGTCACCTCCAGGCGCACCCCACCGGGAGTGGCCCCCGCCCCGAGGCCGCAGCCGCCCAGCACGACGGCCGCGGCGAGGGCGGGAAGCAGGCGTCTCCTACTTGACATAAAAGACGATCCGCGAGCTCCCACGGTCGAGCGGCGTGTGGTTGCCCGCGGCGTCGCTGGCCTCGATATCGAGCACGTAGCGCCCCGGGGGCAGGCGCGAGGGGAGCAGGTAGGAGAAGGAGTCACCCCCGGAGGCGATCTGAAAGAAGCTCCCCTGGCCACAGCGCACGTGGCCCAACCGCTCGCTGGCGCCGTTGTATGCCCAGCAGCGCCCACGGTAGGTGCGGCGCAACCGCAGGGAGATCGAGGTGACCGACGCGTGCGCGGACACAGTCCCCGATAGCACCCGCGGTGCGTCTTTGCGGGTGTAGGCGTGCCCGTCCGGGATCCCGGTTGCGTCGGCTACGAGTGCATAGGGGCCGGTGTCGGGCGCGGCGACGGTGGAGCTGCTGGGGGTCTGGATCAACGGGGCGTTGGACGGCATGTGTGTACCGCATTCGCCGTCGTCGCCTTCGTGGGCACAGATGGAGGCTTCCGCGGGAACCGATTTCGGCTCTTCCCCGGCAGCGCCGGTGGCAGTCAGCGAATAGGTGTCGTCACCGGGCAACGTCAGGCTGGCGTGACCTTCGAGGTTTGTTTCCGCGCTCGAGCCCCCACCGCCGACCGTGACGCCGGCCGCAGGTTCGCGTTTGCCTTCCGAGTTGAAGCGGCTGACGGTCACCGTGACGGGCTTGCCGACTTCCGCCGTTGTGGGAGCTTCGATCTCCAGGAGTCCCGGGGACGTCGGACAGCTCGCTCCGTAACAGGAAGGGAAAAAGAGAACCTGGTCGCCCGCTTCGAGTTCCGCTTCGCAGATCCCCTTTTCTTCATATTTGTTGTTCAGCCAAAAGCTCCAGTAGTAGTTGGCCGGCGAACTTGGTTCGAAGGGGTAGCTCTTGCCGTCGATCGAGATGACTTCGTAATCGCTGTACTTGCTGCTCCAGACGCCTTCCCAGTTGCCTTTGGTGCCCAGTTCGAGGGCGCCACCGGCGCTGGTACCTGGGCAGGAGCCACCATCCTTGGTCACCTGCGCAATCGTGGTGGTGACCGTGGTGAGGGGGGTCAACGTGTCATAGCCTTCGTACTGGGGAGTGCTTGGCACCACCACCCTGACGGTGACCGTCGCCGGTGCACCGGCGAGTGCGGCGGGCGCCACGAAAGCACCGAAGGCAAGCAAGGAGAGCAGTACGCCGGCGAGCACCGGCCACATACGACGAGACGCGATTGGCATGAGCCACCCCTTTCCACGAGGGCTTGTGGGCTTGCGGTCAGGGGCAGGTCTCCTGGCTCCCGGGCCTACCCTCCGCGCCTTCCCGAGGGCCGATGGCCGATCAGTGGCTCACGCTCTCCAAGACACGTGTAGCGGGGGGCATCCCCGGTCACAGTGGCGGGTCCGCGCCGGATTCCCACCGGCTTCCCTCGACCACTGACCGTATGAACGCCTCCGATACTACCGCCCGCCGAGCTGGAACGCGAGCGCCGGGCCGACAGGCCCCTGAGCCCCGGCTCACGCGGATCCCCGCCGCGCCGGCAATGTCCCGAGCCCCCTCACCGCGGGCCCCGCGTCGGGAGCGCCTACCGCCCGACCGAGTCCAGCTCGCTGTCCGGGTCAGCCAGCGCGCCGCGCTGGGCGGGGTCGAGCAGCTGGCGCTCCGTCATCAGCCGACGGGCGTGGTCGAGGTCATCGGAGCGACCCCAGGTCAGCGCCGCGACTACGCGCCCGTCCTGGAGGTACCAGTTGGTGAACGACCCCTCCGCGAAGGAGCCCCGGAGGATCTCCTCCTCCCAACCGTAGGCCGGCCCGACGTACTCGAGCTCGCCCCAGTTACCGAGGACGGAGTAGAAGTAGGGGACCACCTCGTGGGGCACGTTCCGGCCGAGCATGTTCAGCGCAGCGGTCTTGCCGTGGTTGAAGGCCACGTCCCAGTGCTCGATCCGCACCGGCCCCCCGTGCAGCGAGGAGTCGTACTCGCAGATGTCCCCCGCCGCGAACACCCCCGCGGCCGAGCTCTCCAGGCGCGCCGAGCAGCGCACCCCCCCACGCTCGCCGATCGCGAGGCCCGCGCGCTGGGCGAGCTGCACGTCGGGGGCGACGCCCGCTCCGATCACCACCGCGTCCGCCGCCAGCTCCAGGCCGTTCTTCGTGATGACCCGCGCGACCCGGCCCTCGCCCTCGAAGCGCTCGAGCTCGTCGCGCCCGTGGATCGTGACGCCGTGCTCTTCCAGGAGCTCTCCGAAGAAGCGCCCGGCCGCTGCGCCGAAGCCCCGTTCGAGCGTGACCCCCTCCTGCATCACGATCGTGCACTGCTTGCCCAGCATCGTCAACGAGGCCGCGACCTCGCAGCCGATGTAGGAGCCCCCGATCAGCACCACCCGCTCCGCATCTTGCACCCCCTCGCGGATCGCGTCGGAGTTGCCCAGAGTGCGCAGGTAGTGGATCTGATCGAGCTCACACCCCGGCACGTTCAGCCGCCGCACGTTCGCCCCCGTCGCCAGCAGCGCCTGGCCGAACTCGAGCTCCTCCTTGTTCGAGAGCTTCGCAGTGTGCGCCGCCACGTCCAGCGCAGTCACACTCGTGCGCGTCAGCAGCCCAATCTCCTGTTCGGACCACCACTCCTGCGGGCGAAAGAACGCCTCGCTGCGCTCCTCTTCCCCGCGCAGGTAGCCCTTCGAGCAGTTCGGGCGGTTGTACGGCGGGTCGGGCTCGCGCCCCACCACCAGCACGCTCCCCTCCGCGCCCTCCTCGCGCAGCCAGCGCGCGCAGTTCGCCGACGCCAAGCCGCCGCCGACCAGCAGGTAGTCCACCTTGCGCGATGCCACAGGGGTCACCTTATAACCCCGGCGGGTGGCGCACCGCCCAGTGCGCCCATGCGGGAATCTGATCGAGGATCCGCCAGCGGGGCCCGCCTTCGTCGCGGTTGGGGCCCACGTCGGTGCCGTTGTGGCTCGTGTCCAGGCGCAGGCCCGCGATCACGATGAACACATGATCGGTCGGACTCGTCGTGGCGTAGATCGTCACCCAGCGGCCCGGGCCGGGCAGGCCCCAGTCGACGTAGTCCTGGGCGAGGGGGTTCTCGCGCACGATTTCCGACAACGGGCGCACCCCCGCGCGGTAGAGCACGTAGTTGACAGTGCTCGAGCAGTCCTCACTCAGCGCCCCCAGCGGATTTGGGTGCCCCGCGGGACCATACGGGAGGTCCTGCAGTTCGTTGCCCGCCATCACCAGCGCCTGTACCGCCGCCGGCACCCCCGCGGGGATCAGCGCCACGTGGCCGTTCCCCGGGGAGAGCATCGCCCGTTCGCCCGCGATCAGCTCCACCGGCGCGGTGCCCGTGCTGCGGATGCCGGGCAGCGCCCCGGACGCCGCGTGCGCCGGCGCGCCGGCGCCTTCTGCTGAGCCAGCGCGTCCTGCGGTGCCGATACCTCCCACAGCGCCGGCCCCTCCCGCAGTACTCGCGAACTCCGGGGTGAGTGAACCCCGGTCATTCGAGGCCTCCGGGCCCCGATAAATCGCCGCCCAGCGTTCCACTTCGGCGACGTACCACCACGCGTGGTTGTACGCGTAGATCGCCTCGCGGTAGTCGCCCGGGGCGCCCGACGCGCGCAGGTAGTCGGCCATGCTGAAGATCGCGTCCGCCGGGTTCCAGCGGTCCGGCGGGCCGTCGCCGTAGGCGCTTACGCCGTACTCCCGCCACGTCGACTCCAGGAACTGCGCCGGGCCACCCGCGCCCGCCGAGTTGACCGCCCCCTCCTGCGTGCACGACGGCGCGGGGTCGCGGCCGTGATCGCACTCCACCCTGCCGATCCCCGCGAGGACCGCCCAGTCGAGGCCGTAGCGACGGGCCGCTTCCAGGTAGAGGCGCAGGTAGAGCGGTGGGATTTCCACGCGCGCCCTTGCCGACACGTCCTCTCCCCCGATCCCCGCGGCCGCGCCTTCGGACTTCTCGATCCCGCCGCTCAGCGCGGCGGGTTGGGCGTCGATCGTCACAACGAGGCTCGCTACGCCCAGCGTGAGCGCCACCGCGAGCGTGCCCACGCCCACGAGAACCGCGATCGCCGGTCCCCTCACACGGCGCGGCGCGGCGGCTCGGGGGAACGACACATTCAAGCCCTCGCTCGCCTCACCGTGTCACCGCTGCCCGCGAGATCGCCATCACCCTCCCAGCTGGCGTTTGCGCCTCCGCGCGACCTCGCGGGCATCGCGCATCACCGACGATTCGCGGCCCCCAGCCGGAGTGTGCGGCCGTGGGTCGTGCCGGTGCGCGTCGGTTGCCCCTCCCCCGCGCGGCGCTCCTGCTCCCGGTCGGCTCCCCCGCTCGCCCGGCTCGCCTCCGCGAGAGCTCCCCTCGCGCGACTCTCCCCAACGCCGAGTGCCCCCTCTGGAGCGCGGCGGGGCGTGCCCTCCGCGGCGCACCTGCTCCTCGAGCGCGCGGTCGAACGCTTTGCCTGCACGGCGGCGCTCGCGGCGGCCAGGTGTCGGCTCCCCCGCGGCAGCGAGGTCGCCCACTGCCGCGTTCAGCTCCCTGCGCAGCGCGAGCTCGCGGTCGATCTCCAGGCGCGCCTCCCGCTGGGTGCGGGGGTCGAGGTGCTCGTACTGCTCGCGCCCATGACCGGCGAGGCCCGCAAGCGCGGCGTAGTCGCGTGCCGGCTCCCCCGCGACCCCGCGGCGACGCGCGGCGGCGGGCAACGCGGCCTGGGCGTCGAGCAGGCTTTCGCGCTCGCGCGCCTGCTCGGATGTGTAGAGGCGGCCTATATGGCGGTACGCACGCTCCCCCTCCGCCGCGGTGCTCCGCGCCTCGTTCAACGCCCGCTGCCCGTGCTCGATCTCCCCCGCGATGCGCTGCGCCCGCACCCCCAGGTGGGCGGCCCTGCGGGTGTCGCCGCCCGCGCTCGCAGCCTGCTGGGCGGCGCGCACGCGCTGTAGCTGGGTGCGTTTCGCGGAGAGCTCCGCCTGCTGCGCGGGGGCCGCCCGCGCGCGGGCGCTCGCGTCGGCGTGCTCACGCTCTAACATCCGCGCCGCCTGCTCCCCCGCGGCCGCCTGCGCGCGCCGGTGACCGACGCGCTCGAGCGCGCTGCGCCGCTCCACACCGGGCGCCACACCCCACCCGCCGGCGTGCTTTCTGTATACCCACTGCGCCCCCGGCCACACCGCGGTGGGGGTCTCCAGGCGCTCCTTTACGCGCCGTGCGAGCGAGCGCGGGCGCACGCTCTGAGCGCCCTGGGAGCGATCCCAACGGCGCTCCCCGCGGATCGCCCCGAGCGCGTGGTGGCGCTCGCGGTAGGCGCCCCACCAGAGGACATCCACTAGCAGCCACCGCGTCCACCAGCCGAGCGCATCGAGGTCCAGCAGCGTGCGGGTGAGCAGCAGCACCACCCCGAGCAGGAACGAGAACACGAGCTTCGAGCAGACCGCCCCCAGCAGCCGTGTCCCCCACGCCCGAAACGCCGCGCGCCCGGAATCGCCGAGCGCCGGGGCGATCACCGCGGCGGGCGCGAGCAGCAGGTAGAGCAGGCTCAGAATCTCCGCCCCGAGCAGGTGCCCCACGATGAAGCCGAACAGCAGGATCATCCCCAGCGCCCCGATCGCGATCAGCAGCAGCCCCCCGATGCGCGGGTACGTCCCGCTCTGCGTGCGGAAGTCGGCCTCCGCAGCACTCGGGCCGCGGCAGCCCGCCGGGCCTTCACCGCCCCCGCACAGCGCGCGCAACAGCGAGACCATGTCGCTCAGCGAGTTGCGCGCAGGCCCGTTGGCGGGCAGCGCGAGGAACAGTTCGCCGTTGGTGTGCGCCGCCTGCAGCAGCTCCGCGCTCTGCGCGAGCGCGCGCGGCGGCTCGCCTTCGAGCGCCCCGCATAGAACCTTCGACGGTTCACCGCCCGTGCACGCGCCACCCCGCGCGAGCAGCGCGATCGCGAGGCCCGCGGCGTGCACGCGCGGTTGCAGGCGCACCGGCTGCTCGCACCAGTCGACGTTCCCGAACTCCAGGTAGCACCACGGCGCCCCCACCACGCCCGCGAACAGCTCTCCCAGGCTCTGCGCGAGCGTCTGCGGCGCGCGCGCCGGGGTCCCCTGCACGACCGCGCCCAGCGTGCCCACGCTCGCTTCGTCCACCCACCGCCCGAGCGCCCCCACGGTCCCCGCCGGATCGGCGATCACCCACAGCCCACCCCCCATCATCACGAGCATCAGCGCCGCCTGCCCCAGCGTCTCGGC
This sequence comes from uncultured Solirubrobacterales bacterium, assembly GCA_963747875.1. Classification (GTDB taxonomy): domain Bacteria; phylum Actinomycetota; class Thermoleophilia; order Solirubrobacterales; family Solirubrobacteraceae; genus Palsa-744. The sequence goes on along the minus strand of CAVVGU010000001.1, from coordinate 60,162 downwards.
CACACGGCGGCGCACGAGGCCGTTGTACGCAGCCGCGGTCGCAGCGAGCGCCAGTGCGAGCACCAGCCACGGCCCCGTGAAGGCCGCCTGGGTCTCGCGCAGCGCGTGCTCCAAGCCCCCCAGCGCGGAGCTGTCGAGCAGATCCAGCGTGAAGCACCACTCCAGCGCGACCACCAGCGTGTGCACCACCCACACCAGGCCCATCCACACCGGCTCCACCAGGTAGTCCTGCAACAGCGCATCGACGTCGAGTTGGAAGCTCAGCTGCGCCGTGTCGATGTGCACGTCCAGCGCGTAATCCCCCGTCGGCGCGCCCGCCGCCTCGAAGCCCGAGGTCGAGCAGTTGCGCCGCGCCGCCGCGGGCAGCGCGCTTCCCTCGCCACACAGCGGGCTGCCCAGGCCGTTTTCCACCAGCGGGTCCCCCCCACTCGCCGGCGCCGAGGCGGAGGCGTCCGCGCCCGCGACCGCCTCCCCGCCTTCACTCGCGGATTGGCCGGCGGTGGAGGTGGGCGACGTGAGTGGTAGCCCGCTGGGGGCACGTGGCGCAGCACGAGCAGCCGTCGCGGGGCACGGAAGCCCCGCGCCCACCCGCTTGGGAGTTGGTCCGCCCGCGCGGACGATCCCCAAATGACACCCCGCTGACCCTCCCCCACCGGCTGCGGCGTCCGCTCCGACGGAACGGACTCCACACGCGAGCGCGCACACCACGAGCGTCACAGCTGTGACCGGCACCCTCAACGCGCGCGCGCCACACCGGGCGTCGTCGAGAACGCGCGCAGCAGCGCGGGCACCACGAGGTCGACCTGGATCGCCTCGATGCGCCCGTGGTGGTCGCGGAACAGGCAGCGGCCCGCGTCCAGCTCGAGCAGCGTCTGGCGCATCCCGCGGTCTTCGGGGTCCAGGCCGAGCAGCTGCAGCGCGCGGCTGGCCTCCGCGTCGGAGCGCATCCCGAACACGAACGTCGCCCCCAGCAGGTTCTCCAGCGACTCCCGCTCCCCCAGCAGGGTGTCGGTGACGAGCTGCGTGGAGATGATCGGCACCGCCAGCTCCGAGCGTCCCATCCGCTGCAGCGAGAGCAGCAGCGTGCGGCCCACCGGGTCCTTCAGGAGGCGCCAGCCCTCGTCGAAGCTGAACAGCTTCAGCCGCTCCCGCTCGGCGCCGAGGAGGTGCATCGCGAACATCGCGATCAGCCGCACGAGCTGCTCCCCCACGCGCTCCATCTGGGAGTGCTCGGAGCGCGGCACCCCGGGGTCGGGGCTCGGGAGGTCGCGGATCGGCAGGTAGGTGACCTGGCGGTGGCCGACCGCGGGCAGCCTCACCGCGGGGTCCGCGAAGCCGAGCTGTGTGAGCCCCGAGCGGGCGTACACCTCGAGCGTCTTGGCCACCTGGCGGTCCGTCTCGTCGCCCTCCCGCAGCGCCCCCACCACCGCCAGGCAGGTCGGTTGCGCTGCGCGGCGCACCACGCGGTCCACGGCCCCCACCACCGCGGTCTCCCACGCGGGCTCCGCGCGGCCCGGCAAGAGGTCGCGCAGGAACGAGACCGCGGTGTCCTGGCGCAGGTGCTCGGGCGCCACGCGCAGCGGGTCGAGCACCCCGCGCAGCGCGGGGTCGGGGCGCAGCGCGATGCACTCCACGTGCGGGGCCACCTGCTCGAGCAGGTGAAAACGGTGGTCCCCCTTCGGGTCGCAATCGATCACCCGCGCCCCCAGCAGGAAGCCCTCGTACTTGAGCTTCTCGTCGAGCGTCGTCTTGCCCGAGCCCAGTGCCCCCACGCTTAGGATCGTCGTGTTGCGGTCGCTCTCCGAGCCCTCCCTGAGGTTCAGACGCACCGGGCGCGCCGAGCCGCTGAGCGTATGGCCGAGGTAGAAGCCCCTGTTCGAGCCCGCCTCGTGGGTCGCCGTCGGCATCATCGCCGCGACCTGCTCGGTCGTCAGCGTGTCGTCGTAGCCCGCCACCCGCGTGCGCTGGCCCGGGAGGTGTTGACAGAACAGCTCCAACTGATCCCCCAGCGGACGGTGCAGACGGATCTCTCCGTAGGCCCGTCGGCAGATCTCCACGCGCCGCTCGAGCTCCTCCTCCCGCGGCGCCGCAATCGCCAGCGCCAGCGTCGCCCGTAACAGCGGGGGGCGACTGGAGGACTGCAGGTGCGCGAGCAGGTCCCGCGCCTCCTGGGTGCGCCGGTAGCCGAGGTCGGTGGCGCCTTGCTCGCCGTCGGACTCCGCGCGCAGGATCTGGTCGGCATCCTGGATGCGCCGCCGCGCGATCCGCAGCGCAAGCTCGTTCGGCAGGAAGCGCGCGTTCAGGGAGACATCCACTCCGAAGGGGAGGCTCTCCAGTGGCGCGAACATCAGCTCGGCCCTCGCCCCCGGGAAGTGGACCTGCTCGGGGAGCGCCCCCAGCACGAGCTGCGCCTGCCAGCACTCCCCGAGCTCCGACTCCACTCGCAACGCACGCGGGCGGTGCTCCACCCAGCTGTCCATCCAGCGCAGCACGTCGCCCTCCAGCGGCGCCAGCACCGCCTCGCCGTTGCGCTCGAATACGAGCGCCCGCGGCTCGTGCAGGCCGTCCACCTGCGGCTCCCCCAGGCCGCGACAGAACGCGCGCCGCACCAGCCATTGCAGCTCCGCCGCGCCGGCGGGGCGCGCCTGCAGATAGTCCGCGAGGCGCGCATGGGCCTGGTCGGCGCGCACCCGCGCACGCTCCAGATCCACCGCGCTCAGCAGCCGCCGGTCGTGGGGACTCACGAGGCTCACGAGCGCCCGCACCCACTCGCGCGGATGGCGCTCCGCCGCGCGCGAAACGTAGGAGGCCACGTCGCGCTCGGGGTCGCGCAGGCTCACCACGACATACAGCGTCGGGCGCTGCGCATCCAGCTCTTCCAGGCGCCGGACATGCTCGGCCACGTAGCGCCCCCGGGCGCGGGCGTGCTGGCCGATCTGCGATCGATCGATCTTCGATCGGTCGATCTCCGGTATCCCGCCAGTCATCTCGCGGGCGTACCCGGAGACCTCCCAGCCGCGGTTGACACGGAGGATCTGCACGTCCGCCGCGACCGCCTCCAAGGCGCCGAGCAACGCCAGGAAGCGCCCCCGCTTGCCATCCTCGGAGAGCCACTGATAGGAGGCCGTGGGTACCGCGAAGGCCGCCCAGCAGTCATCCAGCCCGGCGCCGAACACGAGGTTGCCGTAGACCATGCTGAGCGGTGGGCGCACCGGTTCAGCGCACCAACAGCTCGGCGCCCCGCTCGAGCGCGAGCACCTGCTTGCCGGCAGTCACCCGCACCGCCCCCGGACCGCTGTAGCGCAGACGGCGCAGGCGGGCGTCGGAGCCGTCGGGCAGGATCAGCAGGTCCTCGGGGCGCCAGCCGCACCCGCGGGCTCCGCCGGCCGCGCGGGGATCGGCCGAGTGGGCATTGGCCGAGTGGGCATTGGCCGAGTGGGCATTGGCCGAGTGGGCATTGGCCGAGTGGGCATTGGCCGAGTGCGGGTTGGCCGAGCACGGATTGGCCAAGCGCGGATTGACCAGTAGGCCCGCGAGGTGGCGCGGCCCAAGGGCGTGGCGCAGCAGGGCACCCGCGGCGAGGTGAAAGGGCCGGCCCTCGACGCGGATCATCGTGAGCACAGCGGCGCCGCCCGCGGGGAGCGCGAGGTCGCGCAGGTACCAGGGGAGCGCCCGCACAACGGCCCCCAGCAGCGGCAGGGCTCCGGCAAAGGCGAGCACGGCAAGGATCGCCAGGCAGTAAACAGCGCCCCGCACGGGGATACCGCCGGGGTTGAGTCGCAGCCGGTCGATCCGGTAGATGCGCCGCTCGAGGTCGAACACGGCGCGGTAGGAGCGGATCTCCATCTCAGGCCCCGAACAGGGAGTTGACCGTGTCCTGCAGCAGGCTGATGCCCGCGGGCGTGGCGAGTAGCACCGCCACGATCCCGACGGCGAACACCCCCGCGGCCTCCTTGAAGTCGCGGCGGAAGGCGAGCACGATTCCAGCGATCGCGAACGCGAGCCCGATCAAGCTCATCGCGACCTTGCGTCCCGTGTTCCCCGCCTTCGTCGCAGCGGCTTCCAGGGTGCTGCCCGTTTCCGCAGATCCCCCTACCCCGGTCGCGCCGTTCCCCCCAACCACACCGGCAGCTGAGGAGCCTCTGGGCGGGGCGGTGCTCACCGCTGCGCGGGCCGCCAGCGGCAGCAGCGCGAGGGAGGCGCAGTAGACAACGACGAAGCAGGCGAGCAGGAGGGTGCGTGCGCCGGGTTTGATCGGTGGACACGATCGAGGACGTGGGGCGGTGCTCATGGGGCGCTCCTCCTTGTGGAATCGGGTGTCATGTGTCAGCCGTCGGGGTCCATTTGGATCGCGGAGATCTCCCAGCGGCCCTGTTCGCGGGCGACGTCGAGTTCGTAGGCGAGCGTGTACTGGGCGCCGCGCTGGTCTTGGGCAGCGACGGTGGCGAGCACGGCGCCCGCGCCGGGAGCCCACTGGAGGCTCTGAACGGAGCGCAGGGCGAGCTCGAGCGCAGGTAACGAGACACGGGCGCCGGCGGCGAGGTCGGCGAGCAGCTCGGAGGAGGAGCCGGCGAGGTAGTTGCGCAGGGCACGTTCGACGACGGTCGCCAGTTCCGGTTCGGCGACCTGCCGCAGGCGACCAGGGGCGCTGGTCCGAGCGGGACCAAAGGCGGGTGCCCCCACGAACGCGGGGTAGCCGGCCAGCGCGAGGGCGCCACTCCGAGCGCGGAGCACACTGACGGTGAGGTAGAGCAGCCCAGCGGGGTCGGTCTGGGCGGCGACGGTATAGATGTGCTCGCCGGACTGGGGTTCGCGTTCCTGGACGACCTGCGTCCACTGCACCCGCTGCTGGCCACCGGCGGGGGGCTGCAGGCCGGCGTCGGCTTCCATCCCTGTGCCGACGAACGGCGCGAGGGCGCGTTCGCGGGCTTCTGGGTTCTGGCTTTCCCAGGTGAGGTAGCTGCGGGCGAACAGGGTGGCGAACCCCTCAGCGGCAAGGTCCTGCTGGACGGGGCGCCGCAACAGGGCGGCCGGAAACACGGCGCGCGGAGGGTCGATCGCGAGGCGGGCACTGGCGAGTAGCCCGGCCACCGCCACCGCATACAGGAGATGGCGGGGCCAGTCACGGGCGAGGCGAATCCGCCAGAGGGGCCGGGTGGTGATGGTGACCGTTGGGCGCGCCCGCGCGGAGGAGATCCTGTGCTGAGGTGAGGCGGGACTCATCGGGGCCTACCGTTCGAACCCGAACTCGTGGCGTGCCGCGGGCGGTGGAGCGGCAGCCGCTTTCGCGGCGACCACGGTTGCCGCGGTCGCAGGCGTTGCCGGGGCGGCCGCGGTGGCAGCAGGGGCAGCCCCCACTGCAGGTGGCGGCGACGGTGTGGACGCGGGAAGCTCCTCGGATCGAGCCGCCCCTGGGGCAACCCGAGGGATAACCAGAGGAAGCTCCCCGGATCGAGTCGCCCCTGGGGCAACCCGGGGGAAAACCAGAGGGGCAACCCGGGGGACACGGGGAGCCCGCGCGCGGCGAGGCGTGTACCGGGGCACGGAGGAGGACGGGGGAACTTGGAGCGCGGTACGCAGAGCCTTGGGCGCCCGACGCTGGAGAGATGACCCCCGCGCGGTGTTGACAAACGCGATGCGTCTGCGGGTAGGTGAGGTGGATCGCATTGCATCGAGGGCAACGACGCCCAGCAGCGCGGCGAATGTGGCGCTCAGAGCGGTGACACCCGCAAGGCGTCCCCACGGGCGGGCAGGCGTGCAGCGATTGACAGGGGCGGGCTGTGGCTCCTGGCGCCAATCCGCGGCGGCGAGAAACTCCTCCTCGGCGTAGATGCGGTAGACCGGTCGGGGGGAGTGACCCAGAAAGGTCATGCGCATCCAGGAGGAGAGGACTGAGGCAGGAGCGTCATGGGCGGCGAGGAGGTCGAGCACTCACGCGGGCGGCCGGGGGCCAAGGTGGGGAGATACCTGGCTCCCGGCCGCGAGCGCGCGGATGGGCATCGCCATGGGGTCGCGCCTGCAACCGACCTGTGGCGTCCCAGGGGACGCGCCTATGGGGGTAGTGGGGGATGTTCATAGGTGGGTCCCTGTCTCCTTATTCCGACCCACCGGCAAAGGTGGGACGGGCGACCCGGGGACGCAGAGACCCACATCGCCGGCCTCCGGGCCGCCTCCCGCTCCCCGGCCGCCTCCCGCTCCCCGGCGGCTACCCGTAACCCTCTGACCGCCTCCCGCTCCCTGGCTGCCACCCGCTCCCCGACGGCTACCCGCCGCTACTGGGCCGCTACCTGCGTCCGCTGGCAGCGGATCCTTGGGCTCGTCCACGAGCCCCCGCAACCGCCGACGGGCGCGCTGGGCGACCTTGCGGTACTTCTCGAAGGACCAGCCGTAGCGGGCGCAAAACTCGGCGCGGTCGATCTCGAGGAAGACCTGGGTCCCGAGGATGAGCCGCTGATCGGGGGTGAGCCGGGGGGCGACTTCGCGCACACGCTGCAGCTGCAACCGGCGGGCGACGAGCGGGTGGAGCTCGGCGCGGGGGTCCGCGAGCTGCAGTCCGCGTTCGCTGGAGCCGTCGAGGGGAAGGGCGCCCTCGAGGGCGGCCTGCATGGGGCTGCGCCCGCGGACGGCGCGGAGGCGATCGTGGACGCGGGAGAGGAAGCGCTGCTCGAGTGCGTGGGCGATGTGGGCGCGACTGGAGAACCGCTGCCCGCGGCGCGCGCCGGCGAGCAGCTCGAGCACGGCCTGGCTGAAGCAGTCCTCGAGATCCTCGGGCCGTAGGAGACGGCGGTGGGCGCGGAGCAGCCCGGGACGGCGGGCGCGGGCGACGAGCGCGACCCGCTCGGCGGGATCGGGGTGCGAGCGTTCGATGTGGGGACGGCTGTGGGGGGCGGGCCTCGGGGGCGCGAATGGAGTAGACATGCAGGGATGTCGCTCCCACGGGCCCGGAGACCCCCCCGGCAGATGCAGGGGTCGCTCCCACTGACCCGGAGACCCCCCCGGCAGATGCGGGAGCCGCGATGAGCGTGCGCGAGGGCCTGGCGGCGGTGGACCGCTTCCAGCAGCGCCGCCGCGGGGCGGCGTTCGTGGTGGGGGTGTTGAAGAAGTTCGATGACGACCAGGGCAGCCAGCTGGGGGCGCTGATTGCGTACTACGGGTTCTTCTCGCTGTTCCCGTTGTTGCTGGTGTTCGTGACGATCCTGGGGTTCGTGCTGCAGGGCGATGCGGGGGCGCAGGAGAGCGTGCTGCACTCGACGCTGAGCCAGTTCCCGATCATCGGGACGCAGCTGCAGCAGAACGTGCACTCGCTGAAAGGCAGCGGGTTGGCGCTGGCGATCGGCCTGGTGGGGGCACTGCTGGCGGGGTTGGGGATCACGGGGGCGACGCAGAACGCGTTCAACGTGGTGTGGGAGATCCCGCGGGGGGAGCGCCCGAACTTCGTGGCGTGGCGGCTGCGGGGCCTGGGCCTGCTGACGGCGTTGGGGGCGCTGGCGATCGTCTCGACAGGGGCGGCGGGTCTGGTGACGGCGGCCACCACGGGCCCCCTGGAAACGCTGGGGGGAGTGGTGGTGGCGCTGGCGGCGAACCTGCTGCTGTTCTTCATGGCGTTTCGCCTGCTGACTGTGGGAGAGATCGAGACGGGGGATCTGATCCCGGGGGTGATCGTGGCGGCGGTGCTGTGGCAGATCCTGGAGCACGCGGGGGGCTTCTACGTGGACCACGTGGTGCGTCACGCGCGCGATACGTCGGGCCTGTTCGCGTTCGTGTTGGGCCTTCTGACGTGGCTGTACCTGGGGGGCCAGGTGACGGTGTTGGCGGCGGAGGTGAACGTGGTGCGCGCGAAGCGGTTGTGGCCCCGAAACATCTTCTGAGGCCCGGAGAAGTCTTTTTTTGGATGGCCGGCTGGCGCCGGCGCGGCGTTCGTGGCCGGACCCCGCGCTGGTTCCATGAGACCCCTTGACTTCGATCGGTCCCTTGTTATACTTACTTCCGATTCGTAAGCTTCTATTGGAGCGTATACCTATGCCTACAAGCTCAGATAACAACGGAAACTTCAAGCCGGGCCAGCCGGACTCCCCCCAGCCAGTCACTCCCGAGCCGGTCTCCCCGGCGGGGGGCGCACCGGGGTCGGGGGACGGGGCACTCCTGCGGTTGATCCCATTGGACGACACGGTGGTGTTCCCGAATATGGGGATCACGCTGACGGTCGACGTGGGGGACGACGAGCGGGTGGTGCTGGTACCCCGCCACGAGGACGAGTTCCTGGAGGTGGGGACGATCGTGGAGGTGGAGGATCACCTGCGCCTACCGGGCGGGGGACGGGCGGTGGCGCTCTCGGGCCAGCACCGTGCGCTGATCGGCGCGGCGCAGACGGGCCCGAGCGGGGAGCTGCGGGTCGCGGTGCAGGAGCGCCCGGACGCGGTGCCGACGGATGGCCGCACGCGCAACCTGGAGCGGGAGTACCGGGCGATCGTGGAGGAGATCCTGGAGCTGCGTGGCGACGATGGGCGGATCGCGGCGTTCCTGCGCGCGATCGTGGAGCCGGGCCCGCTGGCGGACTCGGCGGGCTACTCCCCCAACCTCTCCTACGCGCAGAAGGTGGATCTGCTGCGCACGCTCGACGTGAGCGACCGCTTGGAGCTGGCGGTGAAGCTGCAGCGCGAGAGCTTGGCGGAGTTGCAGGTGCGCAAGCGCATCCGCGAGGACGTGCAGGAGGGCGCGGAGAAGCAGCAGCGGGAGTACTTCCTGCGCAAGCAGATGGAGTCGATCCGCAAGGAGCTCGACGAGGACGAGGGCTCGATCGTGGAGGAGTACCGCACCAAGATCGAGGCCGCGGAGATGCCCGAGGAAGTCGAGAAGCAGGCGCTCAAGGAGCTTGGTCGCCTGGAGCGGATGGGTGAGCAGACGGGCGAGTCGAGCATGATCCGCACGTACCTGGACTGGCTGATCGCGGTTCCGTGGAGTAAGCGCTCCGAGGAGCACCTCGATCCGACGGGGGCGCGGGCGGTGCTGGACGCCGACCACGCGGGCCTGGAAGACGTGAAGGACCGCATCACGGAGTACCTGGCGGTGCGCAAGCTGCGTCAGGACAGGGGTATCGAGGCGGACCCGAAGTCGGGTGCGATCCTTACCCTGATCGGCCCCCCGGGCACCGGCAAGACCTCGATCGGCGAGTCGATCGCGCGGGCGCTGGGCCGCGAGTTCGTGCGCATGTCGCTGGGCGGGGTGCGCGACGAGGCGGAGATCCGGGGCCACCGGCGCACGTACATTGGCGCGCTCCCGGGCCGCCTGGTGCGCGCGCTGCGCGACGCGGGGACGATGAACCCGGTGATCCTGCTGGACGAGGTGGACAAGGTGGGCGCGGACTGGCGGGGTGATCCGTCGGCGGCGCTGCTGGAGGTACTGGACCCGGCGCAGAACCACTCCTTCCGCGACCACTACCTGGACGTGGAGCTGGATTTGAGCCAGGTGATGTTCATCGCGACGGCGAACGTGGCGGACACGATCCCGGGCCCGCTGCTCGACCGCATGGAGGTGATCCGCTTCGACGGGTACACCAGCGAGGAGAAGCTGGCGATCGCGAAGGGCTACCTGTGGCCACGCCAGCGCGACCGCAACGGCCTGCTGGAGGGCGAGGTCGAGATCTCCGACGAGGTGCTGCGGACGATCATCGCGGAGTACACCCGCGAGGCGGGCGTGCGCAGCCTGGAGCGGGAGCTGGGCACGCTGCTGCGCAAGACGGCGACGAAGATCGCCTCGAGCCTGCCGGCGGCGGAGCCCGAGGGGGCTGAGTCGAAGGCGGTCGAGACCGAGGGAGCGACTGCCGAGTCGGCCCCCGAGCCCGAGCCGGCCAAGCCCACCGCGGAGTCCGAGGGGGTCCCCCCCGCGGCAACTGGGGAGTCGGATGCGAGCCAGCCGGCGCAGGAGCCGGGGGCGGCCGATCCCGCAACGGAGCCAGGGGCAGCCGAGCCCGTCACCAGGACGGTGCCGGCGCTCGAGACCCCGGTGACGATCGACCTGGAGACGGTCCGGGAGGCGTTGGGCCGCCAGAAGTTCTTCCAGGAGTCGGCGTCGCGCACGGCCACCCCGGGTGTCGCCACGGGCCTCGCAGTCACGGGCACGGGCGGGGACGTCCTGTTCGTGGAGGCCACCGCGATGAAGAGCTCCGGCTCGGGCGGTGGAGGCGGCCTCGTCCTGACGGGCCAGTTGGGCGACGTGATGAAGGAGTCGGCGCGGATCGCGCTCTCCTACGTGCGGGGCCACGCGGAGGAGATCGGCATCGATGAGAGCGCGTTCGAGGGACAGGAGTTCCACGTGCACGTGCCGGCGGGGGCGATCCCGAAGGACGGCCCGAGCGCGGGGGTGACGATGGTCACGGCGCTGGCTTCGCTGCTGAGCGGGCGGGCGGTGAAGCACACGGTGGGGATGACGGGTGAGGTCACGTTGCAGGGGCGGGTGCTCCCGATTGGGGGCCTCAAGCAGAAGGTGCTGGCGGCCCACGCGGCGGGCCTCACGGATGTGATCCTGCCGGAGCGCAACCGGGGCGACCTGGACGACATCCCACAGGAGGTGCGCGAGCAGATGACGTTCCACCCGGTGATGACGGTCCAGGAGGTGCTCGACCGCGCACTGGAGCCTACGCGCGAGGTCGTCGCCCACCACCACTCCTAGGAGCCTGTGCCACCGCGACGAGACCCTCGACCACGATTATGTCCCCCAGCAGCTCTCGCAGGTGTAACCCCGTTCCCGTGGAGGTCCGCCGCACGGCGGACCTCCTGGAGCGCCGCTGGCAGCTGTCGATCATCTACGCGGCGCTGACGGGGGCGCTGCGCTTCAGCGAGTTCGCGGACGCGGTCAGCGGCATTTCACCGCGGATGCTCTCCGAGCGCCTGCGCGACCTCGAGGCGGCGGGGCTGATCGAGCGCACGGTGATCCCCTCGAGCCCCCCGACGGTGGAATACCGTCTCACGACCCGGGGCAAGCGCCTCGCGCCGATCGTGGAAGCGATGCGCGCCTACGCGGAGGGCGCGGGGTAGGGCTACAGCCGCGCCCGCAACACCGCGCGGGCGCCGCGGGCGGGGATCATCGTGACGTTGCGGTGCTGCGCGCGCTCGGGCTCGGGGCGGTCGGCTTCGAGGTCGAGGCGACGGGTCATCGCCTCGAGTACCACGCGCTGCATGGCCATCGCGAGCGCCGCCCCCAGGCAGCGGCGGGCGCCACCGCCAAAGGGGATCCACTCGTAGGTCCCGGGCTTGCGCTCCATCCAGCGCTCGGGGCGGAAGGCGAAGGGTTCGGGGTAGAGGTCCTCGCGGTGGTGGAGCAACAGGATGCTGATGCTGACTGCGGTGCCCGCGGGGAAGACGTACTCCCCGAACCGCCACGGGATCGTGACGCGGCGGCCGATGATCGGGATAATGGGGCGCGCCCGCATGCCCTCGAGGATTGCGGCCTCGAGGTGCTCAGGAGCCTGCGTGTCGGAGCGCACTGCGTCGCGAAGACGCTCGTACGCGAGCGGGGTGCGCAGCAACCGCTCCCACGTCCACGAGAGCGAGCTGGAGGTGGTCTCGAAGCCCGCCATCACAACCGTGAGCAGCTCGTCGCGCAGTTCGCGGTCGTTGAGCAGCTCGCCGTCCTCGGTCTTGGCTGTGAGCAGCAACGAGAGAACGTCGTTGCGCTCTGACAGGTCAGCAGCGCGACGGCGGGCGGCGATCACGGGATAGGTGGCGCGATCGAGCAGGGCGATCCCGGCGCGCAACAAACCCACGGGCTCCTCACGTGAGGTGTTGGAGAACTCTCCGAGCTTGGCGATTGGCGAGGTGGAGAGGGCCATCAGATGTTTGACTGTGGCTCGCAGGCGATACTCGGCGGTACCCCGGGCGGGCCGGTCCTCGATGCCGAAGATGCCGGACATGATCACGTCGAGGGTGATCACCTGCATCCTCGGCACGAGCGCGAACGGCCGACCGATAGGCCAGCAGTTGAGCTCGCGTTCGGTGACGCGGGCGATCATCTGCCGGTAGCGCTCGATCGCCTCCCCGTGGAACGGGGGGAGCAGCAGCTTGCGCTGGCGCAGGTGCCTGGGGCCGTTGGCGGTCAGCACCGAGGCGGGCCCCACGACCGGGCGCAGAGCAGACTCGGCGGTCAACGACGGCACGTGCTCTGGCCTGGCAGCGAACACCGAGCGGGCGTGATCGGGGTGACCGCTCACAACCGTACCGCCGGGAATCCCGGCGTCCATAAAAAAGACCTCCCCGAGCTCGCGTCGCGCGCGGAACACGAACTCGATCTGGCGCTGACTAAAGCGTAGCGTCTGCACCACCCGCGAATGCGGGATCGCGGGGGGGTAGCAAACGGGGTCCTGTGCCTCGGCGGGGCCGGCCGGGGAGGGGGGTGCTGCGTCCATGTACATCATTGCCGAGTGCCTCTCGCCTCTCGCTTCTATGACAGGGGCGGTTTGACGGGGTGCCGCTGAGTGGCTCGAACTGAAGCGCCACTATACAGGGGCCGTGATGCGGGAGCTGATCGAAGCGGACGGTCCCGTGGCGGTCACCGAGCCCGTCACGATGGAGATCCTGGCGGGTGCTGGCGGGCGCGCGCGACGATCGACGAGAGGCCGAAGGCGCGATTAGCAACCACTAGTCGGGGCGACTGGTGGTGTTTGGCTCCGGTGCTGGTGGTTCTTGGGGTTGTGGGCGGTTTCGTGGGCGGTGCGTGCCTATGGTCGCGTCGGAGGACGCTTGTCCGGTTGGGTGCCTAGCCTTGGAGCGTGGCGCAGCGCAATGTCATCGCTGAGGTTCGCAACCCGGAGGGGCACTTGGTCCAGATGGACGAGGTGGCATGGAGGCATGTGCTCGAGCAGCACGTCGAGATGAGCGGCTATCTAGAGGAGACGATGGCGGCGGTGCGGGCGCCGGATCATCGTGAGCCGGATGCGCGTGTCGGTCGTGAACGCTACTTTCGCCGTGGTGGGCCGTTGCGCTGGATCAGGGTCGTGACTGAGTTGGTCGATACTGGCGTGGATCGGGTTGTGACGGCGTTTCCGCAGTCCAACGACCCGAGGACGGTAGTCTGGAAGCGATGAGCGTTCATGTCGGCCCATACGAGTTCGATCACGTCTCCTACGACGGCGACGGGGATGTCCTATACCTACGCCGTGGCGAGCAGCGTGAGGCGGCGGACACGTTCGGCACGCCGGAGGGCCACGCGGTGCGGCTTGACGAGCAGGGCGAGGTCATCGGGCTCACGATCGTCAACGCCAAGTGGCTTCTGGCGCAGGAGGGGAAGATCACGATCACGGTGCCCAGCCTGATCGAGCCCGACGCCGACGAGCTAGCCGCCGTCCTCGCCGCCGCCTGAGCACCAACCGCATCAGCCCGCCCCCATCGGCGAGGACGTCACCAACGCGGTCGGCGAGCACACGGCGGTGTACGGGATCGCCCCAACCGGGACCTCGTACGGCCGCGACGTGCTCGGCTCACCGCACTCGCTCGCGAACTTTGCCGAGACTTACCACCGCGTGCTCGCGAGCATTGAGCAGGAGCACGCCACCCAAAGCCAATCCCCGAAACTCAGGCCGCCCCAAGCCCCTACCAGCATCCAACGAGCATCTAGCCGGGGAGACAGGACCTGGGTCTGCGACGAATCGGCCAAGTCGTGTGCGGTCCATCCATCCCTCGTGTGCTGTCCGTGTGCGGTCGGCTTCTGTGCCATCACTCCAGGCTACCCCGCAACATCGACCCGAATGCCTCTGAATCCGTGCCCCAGAGCCAAATCCCGAAGCTAGGGAGTCCCCCAACATCTCCCTGACTCCAACCACCTACAAATCGGCCTACTTGGACACTATTGAACCAAGACCTCCAGGGGTCCCTGGCTCGGTTGGCCAGGAAGCTTGCCGCCGTACGGGCCCGGCGGCGGGCCTCGGCGCCGGCCCACAACCTGCCGGCAGTACCCACCCCGGCCGGGCTGGGTACTGAAGGCCATCGTCCGCGTCCTGGCCGACGCGGCCAGCCTCGGTCGTACTCCACACGCCCCGCTCGCTGTTGTTCAGGGCGCCCACGCCCTTCAGGTGGCTGCGCGCCCACGCCAGGCGGTACTCGAGCTTCGTCAGAGGCCCGTCGCCATGTAGGACCGCCTGCTGCTCCTCGGTGAAACCCTCCATCTCGATCGCCCTTTCGACGATCCCTCATTCGTGCCGGAGTCGCCGATCTCGCGAACCGCGCGCAGTGTGGGCCAAAGCAGTTCGCTGACGGACGGAATGCGCGGCGCCGAGTCCACGGCGCCACCGTATCCCAAATCGTCCAATCTTGCGGCCGAGACGGAACACGGCACTCCGTCCCAACCGCTGAGCAACCAAACCAGCGTCCTGGTTCGATTAGCACGCAATAATCGACCTACTTGGACACTATTCGAACCAAGACCTCCAGGTGTCCCTGGCCCGTCTGGCAAGGAAGCTGGCCGCCGTGCGGGCCAATGGTGAACCTCGACGGCAGCCGACGATCTGCCGGCAGCGGCCGCGCCGGCCAGGGTGGGTCCTGAAGGCCATCGTCCGCGTCATGGCCGCACAGGGGGAGCCGATGCGGGTCAAGGACATCCATGCAGCCGTCGAGGCCGCGCTGGGCGAGCGAGTGGCGGCGTCCTCGATCAAGACTGCGCTGATCGCCAACACCTCGGGGCCCTCACCGCAACTTGTCCGCGTAGCACCGGGACGATACGTCCTAGCGTAGCTACGCCGACATCGGGTCAACCGTGCGGGCGACATATCCGGCGAAGACTCAGAACAACGGGTTGCGCGCCAGATCGGCGGCCGATAGTTTGAACTGCGCCCAAGCGTCGTCAGTCGAGCGGTCGTTGTGCGCAGCGAATCGCTTAAGGAAATCCCAGGGCTCCTCGTGGGCGCGATTGGCGGCGTTGAGTCGCCATACCTGAGCCCGTTCGACGCTTGTGCGCTGACAGATGCCGGCGAGGTAGGCGAAGAGCAGGCCCGAGGCCTTGACGGGGTTGTGGCCGGAGGCCACGGCAACAACGAGGGTAAGCTTCGTTTGGATGAGCGTGGCGAGCTCGCGTCCCTGGGCGAACTGAATCGGCTGAAGTCCCTCGCCACACCGCAGGGCACGATCAAATACGGATACGACGAAGCCAATCGCCGCACAAGCATGACGGCTCCGGGCCAGGAAGCGGTCAAATATACCTATGACGAAGCAAACCGCCTCAAAGAACTCAAACGGGGCAGCCAGACCGTCTCCTTCGCATACAACGAAGCCAACCTCCCTACCAACACAGCACTCCCCGACGGGATCGAAGAGCAAGACGGCTATGACGAAGCGAATGAGCTCACGTCCATTGCGTACAAGAAAGGCTCTACCACCCTCAGCGAACTGGACTACAGCTATGACCTCGATGGCCGGAAGGAAGCCGTCTGGGGAAGCTACGCTCGTACCGCGCTACCCGAAGCCTTCAGCTCAGCCACATACAACGCCGACAATGAGCAGGCCGAACGCGGCAGCAAAAAATTTACCTACGACGCCAACGGCAACCTCACGTCCGACGGGACGTCCGAATACAAGTGGAACGCTCGCAACCAACTCACCAACATCACCGGCACGATTAGCGCGACCTACGGCTACGACCCGTTCGGGCGCCGCACCACCCGGACCCTCGGCAGCACGACAACCGAACTCCTCTACGACGGCCCGAACGTCGTCCAAGAAATCCAAGGAGGCTCGGCCACGGCCAACCTCCTGACCGGCCTGCTCCCCGATAATGTGTTCGCCCGAACTACAAGCAAAGCCACCGAAAACGTGCTTACCGACCAGTTAGGGAGCACCATCGGCCTCGCTGGCAGCACAGGCGGCGTCGAAACGACCTACACCTACGACCCATTCGGCGCAACTGCCCGCGAAGGCACCGCAAGCGAAAACACCACTCAGTATGCCGGACAGGAAACGACGGCAACAACATCTACTACGACCGCGCCCGCTATTACAGTCTGACAGCCGCTCGCTTCCTCAGCCAGGACCCGCTCGGTCAGGCCGCTGACGGACCCAATCTCTATCTTTATACTGGCGATGATCCCACCAACGCAACCGATCCCCTGGGAACGACATATGAGCCGACTGAAACACTTCCAGGCAAGGTTGGCGAAAGGATCAAAGAACTCGAAAACGAAGAAGCCGGCCGGCCTCCGGGAGCCGGGGGGCCGGCACCCCCGGTCAATCTTGAAGCACCTAAAGGCTCAGGCGGCTGGGGCACAGTCGCATGCGACGTTTCCGATGTCATACCTGGCGATCCCGTCGTAATGGTGGCGACTCAGGCGGCCTGCGAAATTGATAAAAAAGAAAAGGGGCCTGGTATTGAACATTGAAACATGGGAAGCACGCGGCTTGATTACGGGATGCGGTCTGTGCATCGCTTCATTTGCCAAGTCGTGAGCCCTTGATCGCTTTGGTCTCGTCTCACGAGGGCCGACACTCACTTGTCGACAAGCCAACCCAAAAGGAGGCAATACGGAAACCGATCAAGAGGATGAGACCGGCAAGCATCACCCAGCGACCGACGGCAGGATCGATACCCTGCATCATCAGATAGCCGATACCAAATATTGCGACCGCCGACAGAAAGAGCCCCCATTTTCTCAGCCTCATCGCATCCTACCTATTGTAGTCTCCGGGATTGAGAGGCCGACTACAACGGATAGCTATCGGCTCGGTGAAGGAGAAGCGACAGCAAATGATTCTCGAGTGCGGCCGGGACTGGTTTGACTATGCTAGAGGTCTGGAGGGTAACCTCGACGGGCCCAACGACAAAGGCCATCGCGTCTTCGTAGACGGTAGTCGCGACTCCGTTGCGGGAAGTGACGATCGCCACAAGCCGTTGCCCGCCGCTAGCAGTCACATCCGGCGCGTGCACAGGGAGCGGCAATATAGAGAGCTGTGCTTTGGGATAGAGAGGGGGAAGGATGTTCGTTAGACAGCTGCGTGCGCGGAGGCTATACGCCGACCTCACTTGGTCTTCAGCTACGCGTGCGCTTCGAAGCACGGCAACTGTCGATGATAGGTATTCAAGATCCGGCCGCGAGCCTCGCACGAATCGCGGCGAGGAGATATCTGCTAGCGGAGCGTGGGGTTCGCTTACGCGGTGTTCGCATTGGGCAAGCTGGCGTTGCTCATTCGGATTGAGCACTGATTCTTTTTTCGCCGGCATGGCCCTTGCTTCGCCAACGTCACGGATGGTCAGGTTGACTGCCTGGGCAAAGGCAATGGCCTGCTTCCGGCTGAGTGGAATTCGGACTCGCGATGCAGATAGCGAACTTGCAGAAGCCCTCGTTGAGTTCGATACGCCACTTGGGTCAGCCAAAGCGCCACAGCCCGTCGCTAGTCCAGTGGCCATAGCCAGCACGCCGAGCGTGGCAATGAGGCGAGTCATCGGCCTCGGAGCGAGGTTTGGCGCGTGCTTGAAAGCACCTGCCAGCAGGTCATGATGGACTTATCGGCGCTAGCTGAACAAGTCTTGAGTCCTAGTGCTCAGAATTTATCGTGCGGCTGTTCAGGGCGGACCTCGGACCGTGAGCGAGTCGCCGGGTGTCGTGCGGCTCAGTCGAGCTGGACCAACCGATGGCTGACGGCGATCCTGAGATGAGGATCAGGCTCACACGGAGAGAGATGCTCGCTGGCGCGGCCCTGCTGGGTATCGGCGCAGGACTGGAGACCGTCGTTGAGTCAGCCTCGACGGGGAGTACCGCTACCGCAGGGTCGTCAAGCGAAGCGCTCGCACCCTACGGACCTCGCCAAATGGGTATCGCTACACCGGCTCAAGCCTACCTGCACTTTGCCGCTTTCGATGTCATCAGCGAGGCGGCCGATGACCTTCGGAGCGTCCTTGAACAGTGGACTGTCGCAGCGACACGGCTGACCGCCGGGGAGCCCTATCAATCGGCCGCGCAGGAGCTAGACGAGCCACCAATGGATACCGGGGAGGCGATCGGTCTGGGGCCGGCTCGGCTAACGGTCACGATCGGCCTGGGTCCGAGCGCGTTCGGCTCGCCAGGCGAAGACCGCTTCGGACTTGCGCGTCGGCGTCCGGCGGAGCTGCAGCCACTGCCCGCCTTTCAAGGCGACAGCCTCGAGCCATCGAGCTCATGGAGGGCGCCGGTTTGGGCGAATATGGGCGAACGGGGCGCCGGAGAGCCCAAAAACACCGTCGAGCCCGAGGCCGTACGAGGCCAGAAACCCGCTCCAACACAGGCGATAAGTCTATCGGGGCGACTGGATGCGAACCAGCGACCTCTCGCTCCCAAAGCACTTCAGCGCTAGGCGCCCTGGAGGGAAAATCACCGTATGGATGCTAGTGATTCGCCCCCTTTGCCGCTCTGGAGCCCAGCGCAAGTTCGCGCCAGTTTACGGGCATTTCTGGGGAGTTTGGGCGTATACGCCCATTCGATCCGATCTGCCTACCCCCCACTCCCTCGAGGCGTTCGTGGTCGAGCGCCCAAATCTCTCGTCGCTCAAGGCCCGCCTACGCAAGCACGACGCCGAAGGCGCCAAGATCGACCGGGAACTCGCGGACGCCATCGAGCGCGCCCGCGCCGCGCGCCTATCAATGAACGAGATTGCCAGCCACGCCGGAGTAACCCGAGCCACGCTCTACAACACCCAGAGACGCGCTAAGAACCAAACCGCCAAGAGCCGACCCGGCACGCAGCGCACCAACGCCCCACAGAACTGACTATGCGGGGCAGGGCACCGCGGTGTGGGCCTCTGCATGACTGCCGTCTTCGAAGCTGAGGTGGGCGGCGAACTGGAAGCCGCCGTGGGGGCAGGTGCGGGGCAGGACGATGCCCTTGGGGTGGTAGGGGCGGTACTGGCCGCGGATGCATTCGTAGTAGGTGATGCCGAGCGGCCCGATCGTGGTGGCGAGCTTGACGAGCGCGGCGTTGGGTGCGCCAGGGAGGGTGGGGACGAGGGGGACGGTGGTTGCGAGGTCTCCGCCGAAGGGTCCGTGGGCGGGGAGCACGAGGCCGGGGAAGACGATTTCGGCGGAGACGGGGGTGGCGCCGGCGGCGAAGAATAGGAGCCCGAGGCGGCCGTCGTGGAGGGGCGCCATGAAGATCGTGGTGGTGGCGGCCTCGTGCAGCAGGAGGGGGCCGAAGGGGACCTCGACGGTGGCGGTGCCGTAGCCCATCTGCGACTGGGAGGGGCAGCCTTCTGGTCCGACGAGCTCGAGGATGGCGGCGGTGCAGGTTTCCAGGCCGAGGCCACTGGTGGCGAGCCCGAGGTTGGCGGAGTAGTAGAGGTCGATCCCGGTGAGCGGCGAGGGCGCCTGGCCGTTGCGGGCGGTGACGGTGAACCCGAACTCGATCGTGGTGTCCCGCCCGAGGTGCTCGGGTCGCAGCGCGGCACTCAACCGCACAACAGCCCCCGCCGATGCCAGCGGGGAGGGCACCGTCGCGCTCGCAGGGGCGGATGTCAGGCAAGTACAGGCCAGGAGCGCGAGCACTATGGTCAGGACGCAAGGCCGGGGCGCTCGCACGGTCAGTAGGAGAGCTTCCCCGTGGTCTGGACGACCAAGGCGCTGGTGCGGCGGTTGACGGTGCCGTAGAGTCCGCCGCTGCCGTGGGCGTAGGCGTAGCGGCCGGTGCCGTGGCTTACGGCGAGTGTTCCGCCGAAGCTGGAGTACGTGCCCGTGGAGTGCAGCCGGGCGGAGCCGTGGCCGGTGATCGACCCGCCGCCGCGGGGGTAGAACACATAGGAGCCGGTGATTGACGTGCTCACGTCGATCCGCGCCTTGACCTTGCCGGGAAGCGCCCCGGTGGCAGGGCCTTCCTCTTCAAGGATTTCGCCCGACGTGCTGACGAGGTGCAGGTGCGCTTCGTCGGTCACGTTGAGGGTGCGCGAGGCGTGCGCGCGAACCATTGCGGCGCGAGCTGCGTGGACCCGCGGAAGGGCAACGAGTCCCAGGACGAACGCCAGCGCGAGGAGCCGACAGCGAGCGACCAAGACACCGTACCGGTACGAGCGAAGGGTCCACATGCTTGAACAGTCTATTGAGTGGTGCGGGCGTACGGGGGCGTGACGTTGTCAATGAGGATCGGAAACATTTGAATGAAACTACAGCTGCCTGGTCGTAGCAGCTCGTGCGTCGTGTATGTACGATTCGGGGGACTGGAAGATGGCCCGAGGACGACGACAGACACGTAAGGACTCCAAGCCGGGCCGGCTAGAAGGCAAGGCCCCGATCAAGGCCGCCGCGCTCGCGGTGCTCTTGGAAGCGCCGGGGCACGGCTATGACGTGGCGAAGCGGATCAACCGCCGGTTGGGGACGTGGGCGGTCGATCCGAAGCACATCTACGACCCGCTGAGGCAGCTCGAACGTATGGGTCTGGTTGAGTCGCGCAGGGAAGCGATCCCCGAGCCGCCGGGCTATCGGCGGGTCTACTACCCGACGGACGCGGCACTGCGAGCGCGCGATGATTGGTTTGGCAGTCCGCCGGCGATGAGTGTTCTGCGGGCGGATATCCATGCTCGCCTTGCCTTCTCCGAGCCGGAGGACGCGCCGGCGCTGGTACGGGCCCTCCATGAATACCGGGCGGACCTGCTCGAAGCGATCGAGGAGAACGCTGTGACGTGGGCGGCACCGAAGGGATCGTGGCGGGGGCTCGCGATCGAGCATTTGCGGGCCGAGGTGGACAAGCAGTGCGAGGCGGAGAT
The DNA here is from genome assembly GCA_963747875.1 of uncultured Solirubrobacterales bacterium. Lineage (GTDB taxonomy): Bacteria > Actinomycetota > Thermoleophilia > Solirubrobacterales > Solirubrobacteraceae > Palsa-744. The sequence continues at coordinate 39,463 of CAVVGU010000001.1, read as the reverse complement.
TGAATGGGCCAATGGTCTCCGTGCCGACCTTGAAGAGTGGATCTCCGGGCGGCCGGCGCGATGACGCTCCTGGCGCTGCGAGAGGTCTGCAAGAGCTACAGCGATGGGCTGCGCCCTCGTCTGGTACTCGATCACGTTTCGTTCGAGATCGACGCGGGCGAAACGATCGGTGTGCTCGCCGCTCGACTGGCGGGCAAGACGACACTGCTCAAGGTCGCCGCTGGCCTTGAGCCCGCGGACTCGGGTTCGGTGTGCTGGGAAGGTCACGACCTTGCACCGATGAGCGTCGATCACCGAGCGCGGTGTCGGCGTAGCCGCGGGATCGCGCTCGCCTCGTGCGATTGGCGGCAGATAGCGTCTCGGCCGGTTGTGACGCACGTTGCTACCCCGCTCTACAGCGACGGCCTGAAAATCAGGGAGGCTGAACGGCGCGCGCATCGAGCACTGGAATGGGTGCGGGCACCGGAGCTCGGGCATCGCATGACCGACCGGCTCGGGGTGAGCGAACGGGTGCGTGTTGAGCTGGCGCGAGCACTGGTCCGTGAGCCGCGCCTGTTGCTGGTTGACGAGCCGGCGGTGCTACCCCGGCCGAGTGATGCGCGGGAATTCTTCGAGCTGCTGCACGGGCTCCCCAAGCAGCTCGGGCTTGCACTCATCATCGCCTCCGAAGAGGTCACGGCCGTGCGCGGCTCGCATCGCGTGATGAACCTCGACGGGCTGCTCTACTCCACTGACTCGCGCCGCAAGGTTGTGGAGCTGCGCCCCGGCCGGGGCTCAAGGCCGGCATCGTGAGCGCCCTTGAACTCGTCGAGGTCGTCAAGCACTACCGGGCCGGCGATGAAACGGTACGAGCCGTCGATGGTGTCTCCCTAACGATCGCACCTAGCGAGTTCGTAGCGCTGTATGGCCCAAGCGGCTCGGGTAAGACAACGCTGCTCCTAATGGCCGCCGCGATCACCCGCCCGGACAGCGGCAGTGTCCGCTTCGGTGCCCTGGAGCTGGGCGACCTCTCGCCGAGCGAGGGCGCGCGATACCGGCGCGAGCAGGTGGGAGTCATCTTCCAGTCCTTCCATCTGGTCATGGGCGCCTCAGCGCTCGACAACGCGGGCCTCAAGCTGCTGGCACTCGGAATGAAAATGGGCGAGGCCGCCCGTGCTGCCCGCCCGTGGCTTGTACGGGTCGGACTCGGCCACCGCCTTGAACACAAGCCCGCCGAAATGTCGATGGGTGAGCGTCAGCGGGTGGCGATCGCGCGGGCACTGGCGAGCAACCCCAGGCTGCTACTCGCTGACGAGCCGACCGGCAACCTGGACAGCAAGCGCAGCGGCGAAGTGCTGGCGATGCTCAAGGAGATCGGCGGCGAACAGGAGATCCCGGTGCTGCTCGTCACGCATGACGCGCAGGCAACCTCGTTTGTCGATCGCGTCCATACCATGCGCGATGGGCAGGTCATCGACGGCCTCAGCGCCGATCTACAGGTGTCCCCCTCCCTATCCTGATGAGCCGGTTCTCGCTCGACCCGCTGATCTTTAGGCTGCGGGTCAGCGTCCTGTTCGGCATGTATTGGGAGAGGCTAAGGCGTCACGCCCGCAGCGAGCTACTGGCCGGCGCCGGGATAGCCGTGGGAGTGGCACTCGTGTTCGGTGTGCTGGTCGCCAACACCAGCATCGTCGGTTCAGTCCGCGAAACCCTCCACGCCGTTGACGGCAACGCCTCGCTCGAACTGGCGGCGCGCTCCCCGCAGGGGTTCAGCGAGACGCTGGCAAAGCGGGCCGTGGATGTGCCGGGTGTTAAGGATTCTGCGTTCCTGCTGAGGCAGAATGCGATCATCCGGGGGCGGGCCGGGGAACGAACGGTACAGCTCGACGGGGTGACTGCCGGCATTGTTGGTATGGGAGGCGCGGCGACGCAGAACCTCGGCTCGGGCGCGTTGCTGATCGCGGGCGGGATCGGCCTGCCCTCCGGCGTGGCGCAGTCGATCGGCGCGCAGCCGGAATCGAGCGCACGGCTGCTGGTGGACGGGTATGCCCATACCGTCAGGGTCCGTGCGGTGCTCGGTGAAGACACGATCGGCGTGCTCGCCGGCAGCGGCATAACCGTCGCGCTGCTGCCCTACGCGCAGACACTCACCGGGCAGGAGGGCCGGGTGACCAGCGTGCTCATCCGCACCCAGGCGGGCAAAACCCGTCAGGTCGCAGCCGAGCTGCGTGCGCTCACGGGCAATCGGCTTAATGTGGTCCCGGCGGATAACGAACTGCGGCTAGTCAAGGGCGCCGCGGCGCCAACCACACAGTCCACGGCGCTCTTTGTCGCTATCTCGGTGATGGTGGGGCTGCTTTTGGCGTTCAACGCGATGCTGTTGATCGCCCCCGAGCGCAGGCGAACGATCGCGGACCTGCGCGTCCAGGGCTTCGACTCCAAGCAGGTGCTTGTCATCCTCGCGTTTCAGGCCGGGCTACTTGGCATCGTTGCGTCCCTGGTGGGAATCTTCGTCGGTTACGGGCTGGCCCACACGCTGTTTCATGAAGTGCCGGACTACATCGCTATTGCGTTCCCGGCAAGCGGGCATCAAACGGTGCACGTCAGCGCGGTCTTGATCGCGCTCGGCTGTGGCGTGTTGGCGGCACTGCTGGCGTCGATGGCCCCCATTTTTGATCTGCGTTCCCGTGAGCCCGTAGACGCCGTGCTGCACAAGCCCGGTGAGCCGGGGCAGAACATCAGCCCGCAGACGGCCCGCCGGGCCGCGATCGTGGGTGTCGCTTTGGTCGCGGTGGTGACGGTGATCGTTCTGGTTGATTCGGGCCTGACGGCTGGTGGTGGGGTGCTGCTGGCGGCGGCGGCGCTCTGCTTCATTCCGCTTGCCTTCCGCGCGACGAGCTGGCTCATGCGTTACATCGGCCGGGAATATCACGGCGGGATGCTGGCCGTCGCAGTCATCGAACTGGACGGCACCGCGATCCGCTCGGCAGCATTGGCCGGCATAGCGGCGCTCGCCATCTATGGCTCGGTCGCGGTGGGCGGCGCAAGCCACGACCTCGTCCACGGCGTTGACCAGTTCTCTCAGCAGACCTACCAGTACGCCCCGATCTGGGTTTTTGGTAACGACAAGAACCCTTTTATCACCGATGGCTTCCAGGCTGGCGGAGCGGCGGCTGCCATCGCTCACGCGCCGGGGGTGGCCGCGGTCAGCGTATACCAGGGGGCCTATCTCGATGACGGGTCACGGCTGCTGTGGATACGGGCACGGCCTCCCAACAGCCCGGCGATCATTCCCTCCAGCCAGCTCTTGCAGGGCAACCTCGCACACGCCTTGGCGCTGCTCCGCCGCGGCAGCTGGACGGCTGTCTCTAGCGCGTTCGCCGATGAACACCACCTGCGCGTCGGCGGCACGTTCACCCTGCCGACCCCGGCGGGGACCACCCGTTTCGGCGTGGCGGCAATTACGACCAACCTCGGATGGCCACCCGGCGCAATAACTCTCAGCACCACGGATTACCAGCGCTGGTGGAACACGACCGACCCCACCGCTTTGGCGGTCGATCTCAAACCAGGCGTGAGTCTCAAGGCCGGCAAGCGTGCGGTGTCAGCGGCGGTTGGCGCCCAGAGCGGTTTGCAGGTGTTGACCGTCCATGAGCGCATCGCCTATCTCGACCGCGTGGCAAGCCAGGGTCTGCAAAGTCTCAGGGAGATATCCACGCTGCTGCTGTTGACGGCGGCGCTGGCGCTGGCCGCCACCTTCTCGACAGCCATCTACCAGCGACGCGCACGACTGGCTGCACTCAAGGCCGATGGTTTCGACCGACGCCAGCTCTGGCGCGGCCTGCTGTTGGAGAGCGGCGTCATCCTCGGTATCGGCTGCGCTGACGGCGTCGTGCTCGGGTTGTACGGGCACGCGCTCGCCGACCGCTACCTACGGCTCGGCACCGGCTTTCCGGCGCCATTCTCGTTGGGTGCGCCGCAGGCCATCCTTACCCTGCTCGTCGTCGTGGGGATCACGCTGGTGGTGATCGCGCTGCCGGGCTACTCGGCGGCCGGGATCGATACACAGGTCAGCTTCCAGGAGTGATATTGCGCGCCCGGCTTGGACGCGGGACCATATCGTGTGTCCTGTGCACTGACCCGGCGGGTGGCCAGCGCCGCGGCCTTCGCATCGGCCGCGCGCAGCTATTGGCTGGATGTCTTTCCCGTCGTTTGTCGGGAGCAGCGTCGCTTGCGCATCGAAGCCGGTCGGATTCCTGACCCAACCCTGCGACGCCTAGCGTTAGAAACGCACGAGGGCAAGTGGGCGAACCTGGAGGGCGCAGCAGTCTTCGCCGCCTTCGTCCCGCGCGCGTGCCGAGACGCCGTAGCTCGTCTGCTGGTTGGCTATCAGGCTGCCTTCGACTACGCCGACACGCTGATGGAGCAGCCGAGCCATGCGCCGGCCGCCAACGCCCGGCAGCTCCACGCTGCGCTCCTCGCCATCCTCGAACCCGACCGTCCCCAACCAGACTACTACCGCCATCACGTATGCGACCGTGATGGCGGCTACCTCGCCCGGTTAGTGGACGGCTGCCGCGCCGTGGTCGCCGAGCTGCCCGCCTACCCGCTTCTGGCCGCTACCGCCATCGAGAGCGCGCAGCGCGGCGTCGAGTATCAGTGCCGCATCAGTCTCTCCACCGAGCAGGACTATCCGGCGCTCAGCCAATGGGCTACCCAGACTGCTCCGCACTGTTCGTTGCGGTGGTGGGAGACATGGGCCTCCTGCGGATCATCGCTGGATACCCTGGCGCTTTTGGCTGCCGCCGCGGACCCTGCAACCAAAGACCGCGACGCGCAGGCCATCGATGCCTTGTACTGGCCGTGGGCCGGCTCCCTGCACGGGCTCCTGGACTGCCTCATCGATAACGCCGACGACGCGGCCAACCGACGGCCCAACTTGCTCGACCTGTACACCTCACCACACGAGACCGCCGAGCGGATGGGGTTCCTCACGGCCGAAGTCGTCCGCCTCGCGCTGGGTGTTGGGATCGACCATAGCCTGATCCTCGCAGGTATGGCGAGCCAGTACATCGCCGACCCGCAGGCATGGATACCCGCGGCGCGGCCCGCCGCCGAAAGCATCCTCGATGGGCTCGGTGAGCTGGGGACGCCGGCTTTGCTCGTGCTTCGCGCCCGCCGACTCGCGCACGCCAGCTTCTAAAAATCGCAATCCTTCGAGTGGAGTATCCGATTACGGATACCTAGTGACGGTATACCCGGTTAGGGACTTCACAGCAGCACCCAACTCCGTCAAGCTGGCTCGTGCGATGACCGACGAGGCGCGAACCGGACTATTGAATCGGCATGGCGAGGGGCAGGTAGCCCACTCGTTACCGGAAGGCTCGGAGAGCACCAAGTCAGTCACCATACGTAGGTCCCCCAGGGTAACTGGGCTGGGTCGGGTCGGGTCGTTCCTGCCTTCGGCCCGGCCCGCCGCTTCGAGGGACAGGCACCATCGGCACCGCCCTGGCGCCCATACCAGGGGTAGGGGAGGAACAGAGTGGGTGTGCCGCTGATGGAGACCCAGCGGCGCCCCACTCAGAATTATCACTCAGTCAGTAAGTGAAGCACTCGAATGCCCAAGAGGACACCGCCAAGATCCAGGGTTGATGCTACCGGTGAACTGCTGCCATCGATCCCGACTCCCAATCAACGCTACTCGCAATCGTTGGAGCGTGGCGTAGCGATCTTGAGCTGTTTCACGCCCGATTCACCCGTGCAAGGAATTGCGGACCTCGCCGACATGCTGGGAATGAGCCGTAGTACAACCCACCGCTACGCTATAACGCTCATGGCGCTTGGCTATCTGAAACAAGTGAAGAAGCGCAAGTATTGCCTCGCGTTGTCGGCGATCGATCTCGAGTATGGGGGCGATGAACAGCATGACTTTCCGGGACCACTCCCAGCCCCCTGCTCGGAGAGTTACGTCAGCGAACCGGCTACACCACCAGTTTCGCAGTCCTCGACGGACCTGCGCCGGTGCGCTGCGAGTCACGCGAGGTCGTCGCCGCCATCAATCTGGTTGCGAACAAGAGGCTCATCGGTATTGAGCAACTGGTCTCCGGATTGGCTCCGCACCTCATATCTACGGCCGACCGCATATCGGCCCGCTTGAGCTACAGGCGCGAGGACGAGTCCCACGACAGTCGCCGGTATAACCAACCTTGACACAACCGCAGGAGAACGACCGTAGATGAAAGCCACACTCATTGTGCCAGCAGGCTTCGTACCATACCTGCGCAAAGGCTTGTTCGGAGAGTGGGGAGACACGAACGAACAGCTCGCAAATATGTCACACGATTTTGGTAGTGGGGCACCTGGCGGGACATATTCCCCACCACTGCACACGTTCTTCACCATCCTCCTCCTACTCTTTGAAATCGGCTGGCATGACCACGACGCCCAAAGAGATGTCGTCATCAACCTTGGCATCGGTGGACCATATGTAGTCAAAGGATTGCGGCATGAGCATCTCGCATTAGAAGAACAATTCAATGAAATGCCGAAGCGCACACGAAAGGCAATGCGCGACGCAGCTTCAGCCAAGGTCGCCGAGTTTGGAGAGTTCGTCAAAGAGACCGACGAACAAGTGCGCCGCCTCAACCGCCAGTCGGTGAAATCGCCCACAAGTTATTCGACCTCCCGGCCCCCACTACGAGCAACGCCGTCACGAGTTCGCCGATCCCAGCACTAGCGTGGCAAACAGGCTCGCAATGGCGTGAATGACCCGGACGCAGTCTTGTTATCAACCTGTTATATCGAACCCTAATCTTGTCTAACTGCTAGGACTATGCTAAAATTGGCCGCGAAAATGCTATTCCCATCATCCCCTTTGCTCGATGATTCATAATCACAACCGAGGGAGTTGTGCGGCCGATCTTCGGGGCTATTAATTAACCACACTGGGAGGGATAACGGTGACCGTAACAATGAACCGACCGAGCTTTACCGCCAGGACCGCCATTGCCTTAAGCTGTATGATTGGCATTGTCATAATGGCCTCTCTAGTTGGACCGTCGACATCGTCGGCGGCGGTGTGTGAACGAACAGTGAGCAAGCATTGTTACGCGACCGTTGAAAATCATGCCACCTTTGAGGGCACGTGGGTCGATCTTCTTACGAGTGCTGCGGAAGTATACGACTGGAAAGAAGGCAGTTTTCTGGATAATGAGCAGTGGACCTCGTTCGAAGGTGGTGGCTGGGTAGAGGATGGCGACGAAGTCTCGAACAAAAATGAAAGTAACGGTAAATACCTACGTTATTTTTATGCCAAGGAGTATCCAGTGGGGTTTGAACATTACTATGTATATTTCTTCTCCACTGGGCCAAAAGATGGAGAATGGTTCTACGTGCAGGAGCAGGATGAGGGAAACGGGACTTGGTGCGCATTTATAAATGGTGGCGAGGTATACTGCATCGCGGGCTTGCCGCTCTATTCCACCGAGCAGGAAAGTGGCCTAGAGGTAGGAGCCAATGTTCAGCCATATAATTATGGCACAACCTATGGATGGGGGATGGAACTCGGGACCGGCGATTGGAGCACCTGGCATAATCGCACATATTTTAATGGAAACGGCAAAAGGGAATACGACAAATACTGTATCTTCCCCGTTGAAGCTAGTTCCTGGGAAAAAGGCGCCGCCTTCGGCACGCCAAACAACAATCCAAGCTGTCTACCCGACCAAGAGGCTTCTGTGAATGGTAGCGATGGTTCTGGCGGACCACCAACACCTCCTGGCAACGGCACGTCAGAACTTGAGGCACAGTCAGCTCCAGTTGAGGCGAACTACACCGTGCCTTCAGGAGGAATATTGTCGAATACACAACTCCGCTCGACAATCAGTGCCATCGCTAAGAACGCTGGCGACACGGAAACCCCGTCAAAAATTGAAGTCGTCGAAGGCTCCCTCCGGCACTCTATCGAAACAATCGACCCGACGAACATACCCCCGTCTAGTCCTACCTCGGGATATGCAAACTGGCTAGAGAGCCCCACATACCTGCTCGTATTGCATGGAGATTTTGTGTTGTCCGGTGAGCCAGTGCCGGCTGGCGCTGCCGCACCATCTGGGACCGTATTGGATGTGATTGTTGATGCCCATACCGGAGAGGTCGATGGTCTACATGTCGCCAATAAGGACCCGCAGGGCCTATCTGGCGTAAAAGTCATCGAATAAACCTAAGGAGTCGCGAGCTGTTCCCGGCCGCCCTAGGATGTGATAGGATGCTGGGGTGGCCGGTGCAGCTTGTACATACGATGTAGACATGTCGATGCTGTGTTCGCATGGCAAGGAGCAGATATGGCACTACGGCAACAGAACTCACGGTCCTCAACCGCGATGAGAACTCGTTATACTATTTTTGCGTTCATAGTAGTGATGTCTTCTGCGCCAGCTATCGCGGCGGTATGGAATAGCGATGCGGGTGCAAGTAATACCGACGGGAGACGAGTTACTGTTAACCACAACAATTTACCGATATCCGTATCATGTGGTCACATGATACTGGGATGCAAAGTCACCCTACAACTGAATGCGATAGTAAGCTCGAGGCGAGGTTCCGATAAGAAGACCACACGCATTTGGCGAATTACAATTGGGAGCGTGCACACTCGACTACGGGGTGGTGACCCGCAGATTGTTGTAATCAAGCTGAACAAATTTGGCCTGCAGCTACTGAGACGGCGCCATCGTTTGAAAGCGCGTCTCATCGTAACTAAGGAAATTATACCTAGTCCGGCTTCCCCGCCCGCGCCGCCAAAGCCAGAGCCATCCAATCCGTCGCCCGTTACTCCCGTCAGCCCTCCGCCCCTGCGATGTGGACCATCGCCGGGACCACAACTACCTCCACCTAGTGTTGGCCCAACCTCGCTTGTTGGGGGAATCTATCTGTCTGGTGGTCCACCGCCGACATCGTGCAAGGAGATGGAAACGTCCTTCGAACCACTAGCAGGAACCGTAGAAGTACTAAACAATCAGGGGAAAGTTGTCGTCACCCAAGCCGTTGCGCCAAAAGATACATTTGACGTCACGGTCGATCCGGGCGAGTACGTTGTAATGGCACATCCGGCATTTGAGCCCAGTCTGACGTGTCAGTCGAGCCCAGTCGAAACCAAGGCGGGCTGGAGCACGGATGTCGAAGTTGTGTGTAACGTGCCATAAGGCCACAAGCCCTTAGTAGTGCTCCGTTATGTTGATGGTGGGCGTAGGTGGTGGTTGGGCGGCAGCTCTCTGCGGCAGGTGGGGCAGGTGCCTTGCCAGCAGGCCAGGAGTGCTTGTAGCTCCCGGACGATCCCGAAGAGGGTCAGGCTGCCGCCCTGGCTGGAGGACGGCGTTTTCGCTCCAGGGTGAGGAATGCGTGCGCTATCGAGACGAGGGTGACGTGGTGGTTCCAGCCGCGGTAGGTGCGGCCCTCGAAGTAGTCGAGGCCGAGCGCGTCCGTGAGCTCGCGGTAGTCCTGCTCGATCCGCCAGCGCAGCTTTGCGAGTTTCACCAGCGTCTTCAATGGTGTGCTGGCGGGTAGGTTCGACAGCCAATACTTGACGGGCTCCGGCTCGCCCGGGGGCCACTCGCACACAAGCCAGCGCACGGGCAGCTCGCCAGCGGCCTTGTGCGCCCTGCGACGCAACTGGATGTTCGCCGGTCTGACCCTCAGCGCCAAGAAGCGTGAGCTCATCTTGCCGCGTGTGCTCTCCCGCCAAGTAACAGTCACCGCGGTCTTCTTGCCGGCAGCGAGCGCGAGCTCCCGCAGCGAGGAAGGATCCTCGCGATAGCGCCCGCCAGGCGGACGACCGCGACCCTCATACGCCGGACGCTCGGGCTCCACGTCTTCGCTGTACGCCGACGTGTTGCCCTTCACGTCGAGCACATACTCGAGCCCGCGCTCCTCCAAGCCGCTGCGCAACTCGGTGATACCGCCGTAAGCGCCATCACCGAGGAGGACCGGGGGCTTGATCCCCCAGGAGATCAGCTCGTCGATCATTTCCAGTGCCTGACGCCACTTCTCGGTGTGGTGGATGTCCTGTGGCAGCTTGGCTTTCAAGCGCCGATCATGGTTGAACTCGCTTTTCTCGTCCCACTCCTGCGGGATGAACAGCCGCCAATCCACCGGGTAAGATGCCTCCTCGCTCGCCGCGTTGATCGACACCCCGATCTGGCAGTTACCGATCTTCCCCAGCGCACCGGAATACTGGCGCGCAACCCCGACCGACATCTTCCCGAACTTCGGGAACCCCGTGTCATCGATGATCCACGCCTCGGGCTCGATCTCAGCGCTCATCCGCACCGCCAACGCCCTACGCACCGGCTGCCAATCCCACGGCGACTGGTTCACGAACTGCTGCAAACACTGCTCATCCCCATCCTCCAACCGCGAGGCCATCGGCTCGATCGACTTGCGCTTGCCGTCCAACATCAACCCACGCAGATACACCCCACCCCAACGCCGCTGATCCCTCCGCGCCATCGACTCGAACATCTCACTAGCAAATCCCTCCAAACGATCCCGCACACACACCAGCTCACCCGGCGATAAACCAGCCACGGCCTGCATCTTGACCTCCCCAATCGACAGCAGCATCGACAAGAAGATTCGAGACCCCGGCCCACACTCCTCTAACCTAACGGAGCACTACTAGGTAGAGAAAGCGGCTCGTGGCTTAGAACGGGTTTCATAATGAGTTGAGGCGTCGTCAGCAGATGATGGTAGCGGCGAGGTAGAGAAGTGCGAGGTGTTGTTGGGGGTCGCGCTCCCAGCGGATGCGTAGCCGGCGCAGGGACAGCCGATTACAAAGGAACTGATCGACTAGCATGGTCGCAAGCTCACGCGTCCGGTACGGTCACTCTCCTCCAGGTCGATCAACATGACTGCGACGCTCCTCGGCGCGATCCTCGAGGGTGCCGAAGAACGCGGGCTCATCGACCGCAACCCGGCGCGCGGCAAGCGTCGTCGAGCCCGCGAACGGGCGCCCATCCGCTCCCACCTGGACGCGGCCGAGCCGATCAGGGCGCTTCTGGACGCCGCAGGCGAACTGGACCGCGAGGCCCGCGCCGATCACCGACACCTTGAGCGTCGCGCGATGCTCGCGACGCTCATGTTCGAGGGCTTGCGGATCAGCGAGCTCGTCGCGCTGCGCTGGCGTGATTTGGACCTCGCCGGAGGATGGCTGCACACCGGCTCAAAGACGGACGCCGGATGGCGGCAGGTGAAGATCAGGAGCGCTCTCCGGGACGTGCTGCTCGACCTTCGCGCCCGCCGCTCACCCGCCCAGGACGCGTTTATATTCGCCACCAGCACCGGAGGTCGGATGAACAAGGCCAACTTTCGCTCACGGACTCTCAAGGCCGCGGTGATGCGGGCAAACAAGAACCTCGCCCAGCGCGACCTACAACCGCTCCCCGAGAGGATCACGCCCCACTCGCTATGCCGCACGTTCTGCTCGTTGCTGTATGCGCTCGGGGAAGATCCCGGCGTAGTCATGGACGAAATGGGCCACACCGACCCGAGCCTCGCGCTCAGGGTCTACCGCCAGTCAATGCGCCGCGGCGAGGACGAGCGCGCGCAGCTGCGCGCGCTCGTGGAGGGCGCCGATTTGGGCGCATATGGGCGTACGGGGCGCCGGAGAGCCCAAAAACGCCGTCGAGCCCGAGGCCAAAAGAGGCCAGAACCCGCTCCCACACAGGCGATAAGTCGATCGGGGCGACTGGATTCGAACCAGCGACCTCTCGCTCCCAAAGCGAGTGCGCTACCAGGCTGCGCCACGCCCCGTCGGCCTCTAAGAGTAGGGATCGCGCCGGGCCTCCGCCAGGGTCGTGCCTCCCGTCACACACCCAGCACCCCGGCGCCCCGGGCGCGGTGCTAGGGTCCGCGGCCGTTATGGCCGATGTCGTGACCCTCCAGGCGTTGCACTACGACCTCTCGGTCGTGGGCTCCCTTGCGGATGTGGTGGCCCCGCCGTATGACGTGGTCGACGCGGCGCAGCGCGCCGAGCTGGCGGCGCGCTCGCCCTACAACGTGGTCGCTGTCGATCTCCCCCAGATCGAGCCCGGTGGAGAGGGCGAGGGGGCGCAGCGGGATCCTTACGAGGTTGCTGGGGAGCTGTTCGAGGCCTGGCAGCTGCAGGGGGCGCTCGTGCGCGACCGCGAGCCCGCCGTGTGGGCGCACACCCAGGAGTACACCGGGCCCGACGGGCGCCAGCAGACGCGGCGGGGGTTCTTCTGCCGGGTGCGAATCGAGGAGTATGGACCCGGGCGCGTGCGGCCCCATGAGCGCACCCACCCCGGACCCCGCGAGGACCGGTTGCGCTTGACGCGTGCCACGCGGGCCAACATGTCGCCGATCTTCTCCCTCTACTCCGACCCCACGCGCGCCGCGTGGCATGCCCTGGAGCCCTTCACCGCGGAGGACCCCTGGGGTGAGGCTACCGACGCCGAGGGCACCGTCCACCGCCTCTGGCGGGTCGCCGACCGGCGGGCGATCGCCACCGTGCAAGCCGCCACCCGCCACTCCGAGCTGCTGATCGCCGACGGCCACCACCGCTACGAGACCGCCCGCGCCTACGCCGAGGAGATCGGTGGTGAGGGCGAGCACCGCTATGTGCTGATGTGCCTCGTCGCGCTCGAGGATCCCGGGCTCACCGTGTTCCCCACCCACCGCCTCGTCAAGGGTCTCGACGACGCCCGCCGCGAGGCTCTGCGCGACGCCCTGCAGCGGGACTTCGAGATCTCCGAGGTCCCCCTCGAGGAGCTTGCCCCCCCACCGGGCTCCGGCCCCCTGCAGCTCGGCTACATCGACTCCCACCACCAGCGCCCCCTGCGCTTAACGCTCAAAGATCAGGGGATCGCCGATGCCGTCCTTCCAGGGCGCTCCGCGGCCTACCGCGAGCTCGACACCGGAGTACTCGAGGCACTGCTGCTCAAGGGTCCCCTCGGCCTCTCCGACGAGGACATCTCCCACCTGCACGACTTCCGCTATGCCCGCGACACCCAGCAGGCGCTCGAGCTCGTGCAGAGCGGCGAGTACGACCTCGCCTTCCTCATGCGACCCACCCCGGTCGCCCAGGTCAGAGACGTCGCCGCCGCGGGCGAGAACATGCCGCCGAAGTCCACCTTCTTCTTTCCCAAGCTCCTCACCGGATTGCTCTTCAACCCCCTCTGACTCCACCGCCGTGCCCTTTGCTAGGCCGCTCCGCACAACTACCATCGGTGTTAGGAGGGGTGGTAGGTTCACGACCGGATTGGAAGGCTCACCATGATGAATGCCGCCACAGCCAAGCGCATCGACGGAACGTTCAAACACACCCTCTATATACGCGACCACCAGCTCACCATCGATGAGCGCCTCCACGCCGGCGGCGACGACGCCGGCCCCGACCCCCAGGAGCTGCTCGCCGCCAGCCTCGCCTCCTGCACCGCGATCACGATGGAGATGTACGCCGCCCGCAAGGGCTGGGAGATCGGCAACGTGGAGGTGACCGTCGAGTACACCCCCGCCGAGCGGGGCTGTCCCACCCGCTTCGGGCTGGTCGTGCGCCTCCCCGAGGATCTGCCCCCCGAGCAGGTCGAGCGGTTGCGCGTGATCGCCGCCAAGTGCCCCGTCCACCGCACCCTCGACGGCGAGGTCATGTTCGCCGAACGCCTCGAGCGCATCGCCCCCCTGCACGCCACCGCCGGACCGACCGCCTGAGCGCCCTGGCCGGGGGCCCCAACGATCCTTCGCCGGCGCCGAGCGCCGGCGAAGCCCGGGGCCAGGACAACGTTCGACTCCAGACCCACCGGGGCCAGGATAACGCTCAGCCCCAGACCCACCGGGGCCAGGACAACGCTCAGCCCCAGACCCACCGGGGCCAGGACAACGCTCAGCCCCAGACCCACCGGGGCCAGGACAACGCTCAGCCCCAGACCCACCGGGGCCAGGACAACGCTCAGCCCCAGACCCACCGGGGCCAAGACAACGCTCAGCCCCAGACCCTAAGTGACCCCGGAGACTCCGAGCTGAGCCCCCGGCAGACCCCTGCGGCGGTGCTCGTCCCGCTGTTCCTCGCCGGCGCCGAGGGGGAGCCCCACGCTGTCCTCACCAGGCGGCGTGCCGATCTGCGCCGCCACGCCGGGGAGATCTCATTCCCCGGTGGCCGCCGCGACCCCGAGGACCGCGCCCTGCGCGATACCGCCCTGCGCGAGGCCGAAGAGGAGATCGGCCTCCCCCGTACCGAGGTCTCCCTGCTGGGTGAGCTCCCCCCGTGTCCACCTTCGTCACGGGCTACATCATCCACCCCTTCGTCGGGGTCATCCCCCCTGGGCAGGCGTGGCGTCTCTCTCCGCGCGAGGTCGACGCCGTGCTCGAGCTCCCGCTACGCGCCCTGCGCGAAGGCAGGACGCGCACCAGCCTGAAACGCCGTGGAGTCAACTTTGAAACTGATGCTTACATAGTCGGCGAGCATTTGATCTGGGGGGCCACCGCGCGGATCCTCGACGATCTGTACGAGCGTCTGGACTCGCTCATGGAGACCGCTCAGGGCCCAACCTCCACCGGGACCCCCACGAGGTTGCCCCACTCGGTCCACGAGCCGTCGTAGTTCTTGACCCGCTCCTGCCCGAGCAGCTCGTGCAGCACGAACCACGTGTGCGCGGAGCGCTCCCCGATACGGCAGTACGCGATGATCGGCGCCCCATCCAGCACGCCCTTGCCACCGTACAGCTCCCGCAGCTCATCGGCCGACTTGAATGTGCCGTCCTCCTGTACCGCCTGCGCCCAGGGGATCGACGCCGCACCGGGAATGTGGCCCCCGCGCTGGGCTCCCTCCTGCTCGTAGCCCTGCGGGGAGATGATCTCCCCCGCGAACTCCGCCGGGGAGCGCACATCCACCAGCTTGACCGAGTCCCCGATCGCCGCCTGCACCTCCTCGCGCCGCGCCCGGATCGTGTCGTCCCCCGCCTTCGCGGTGAAGCTCGCCGGTGAGTGCGACGGGATCTCGCTCGTCGTCTGCCGGCCATCGGCGATCCACTTTTCACGCGGGCCGTTGAGCAACAGTACTTTGTCGTGGCCATAGTACTTCAGGTACCAGTACGTGTACGCCGCGAACCAGTTGTTGCGATCCCCATACAGCACGATCGTGTGCTCGTTGGAGACTCCCCGGCTGCCGAACAGCGCGCCGAAGTCCTCCGGACCGAGAAAGTCCCGTCGCACCTGGTCCTGGAGGTCCCGCTGCCAGTCGAACCCGATCGCGCCTGGAATGTGCCCCTCGGTATAAAGCTGTGGGTTCTCGTCGACCTCCACGATGCGGATACTCTCGTCGTCGAGGTGCTCCTCGAGCCACTCCGGCTCCACGAGCACGTCGTTCACATAACCGGACAAGGCAAGCCTCCTGTGTCGTTAATCCTGATCGGTTTTTAGGAGATTGGCCACAGCATAGCGCGCCCCCGCCAGCCATCCCACGGGGTCTCCGGGGTCCGCACGCAGCACCTCTAGCGGGATCTCATTGCGCCCCGCCACGGCCTTAGCCAGCTCCATTCCCGCGGCGAGGAACCCGCCATCCACCGTACCCGCCGCCTCGTATACGAAGCCGCGCATCGGCGTATCGATCGCCTGTTCCAGGAAGGCGCGCAGGCGATCCCCGTGCAGCGCCCGCACCTGCTCCTCCGGGCCGCTCGCCGTCGCGAGCAGCCAGCAGACGATTGCGACGCCGGCGAGGGCCCCCCGCAACGTACCCAGACGATCCGGGTCACCGATCCAACACTCCGCCCCCGCTGCCTCGATCGGGGCGCGGCCCGTCTGTGTGCGCGTGACCACGCGCACCGCGTGGCCCTCCCGGGAGGCTGCTTGCGCCAGTTCCAATCCCCGACAGCCGCCCCCCACGATCAGTAGTCGCGCCACCGCCGCAGCGTATCCGGGCGCTGGGAGGATCGCTGCGCCACCGGTTGGGCGATCGACCACCGCGACCCGCGCCACCGCCGCAGCCTCCCCAGTGGCCGGGTGGCCGGGAGAATCGCTCCGCTACCTGCTGAGCGAATGAACACCGCGACCCGCACAATGAGTGAAGCAGTGCGCCCCAAACAATAAACTGGGCGCCGTGGCCGTGGCCACGGCGCCCTGTGAGGAGACCGGCACTGAGCTTCGGTCAGATGCCGAGGCTTCCTCGAGCGCCACCGGAGAGGTATGGGTAGCGGCGCTCGAGCAAGCTCCGGATCTCCGCAACGCTCAGTCCGCCGCGGTCCCCGTCTGCCTGTCCCTCTGGGTCAGCCACTTCATCTGTCATTGATGAAAACACAAAAAGCGAGACTTGTCAAGAGGGATATGTCAAGATCGGTTTTTTTGCATCGGGGCCACTCGGTGGACGCCCGGGGCCAAACGTCTCGAAGAGCACCCGATACAGAGCCTGCGGGCACCGAGCGGCATCATTCGCGAGGTCGTCGGGGCCCAAACGGGGCGCCCGATTCATGGCCCGCGAGCGCCGACCGATTCGCCCGTGGGGACACCGGGGCCAAAGTCTCGGGTGCCTCCAATACCATCCAGCGGCGATGACCGAGCGCCCCCCCCAGAGCGAGCCGACGGCCGCTGACGTCGTGAGCATGGACAAGGTCGTGGCGCTGTGCAAGCGCCGCGGCTTCATCTTCCCCTCCTCGGAGATCTACGGCGGGGTCGGCTCGACCTACGACTTCGGCCACTACGGGGTGCTGCTCAAGGGCAACGTCAAGGGCGAGTGGTGGCGCGCGATGCTCTCCGAGCGCGAGGACATCGTCGCCCTGGACTCCGCGATCCTCCAGCACCCGCGGGTGTGGGAGGCCTCGGGCCACCTCGCCGGCTTCACCGACCCGCTGGTGGACTGCCGCACCTGCGGGCAGCGCTTCCGCGCCGACCACCTCGGGGATCTCGCGTGCGGACGCAAACCCTCCAAACATCCCGGCGAGGCCGAGGAGTGCGACCTCACCGAGGCGCGGGACTTCAACCTGATGTTCGAGACCACGATCGGCCCCGTCAAGGAGTCCGGCGCCACCGCCTACCTGCGCCCCGAGACCGCCCAGGGGATCTTCATCAACTTCAAGAACGTCCTGCAGTTCTCCCGCAAGAAGCCCCCCTTCGGGATCGCCCAGATCGGCAAGTCCTTCCGCAACGAGATCACCCCCGGCAACTTCATCTTCCGCACCCGCGAGTTCGAGCAGATGGAGATGGAGTTCTTCGTCCCCCCCACCGAGGCCCAGCAGTGGTTCGAGCACTGGCTCGCAGAGCGGATGCGCTGGTACACCGAGCTCGGCCTGCGCCCCGACCACCTGCGCCTGCGCGCCCACGACCCCGACGAGCTCTCCCACTACTCCTCCGGGACCTCCGACGTGGAGTACCTCTTCCCGATCGGCTGGTCGGAGCTCGAGGGGATCGCCAACCGCGGCGACTTCGATTTGACTCAGCACGCCGAGTTCTCCGGGGAGAAGCTCGAGTACTTCGACCAGGCCACCGGGGAGCGCTACGTGCCCCACGTGATCGAGCCCGCCGCCGGGGCCGACCGTGCGACGCTGGCATTCCTCGTCGATGCCTACGACGAGGAAGTCGTGGAGCGCGAGGGGACCGGGGAGGGCGAGCGGCGCACGGTGCTGCGCCTGCACCCTCGCCTCGCGCCCGTGAAGGTCGCGGTGCTGCCGCTCGTCAAGAAGGACGGCCAGCCCGAGCTCGCCCACGAGGTCTATCGCGCTGTGCGCCCCCTTGTGCAGGCCGAGTACGACGACGGCGGCGCGATCGGCAAGCGCTACCGCCGCCAGGACGAGATCGGGACGCCCTTCTGCGTCACGATCGACCACGAGAGCGTGAGCGAGGGCACCGTCACGGTGCGTGAGCGCGACTCCCTCACGCAGGAGCGTCTCCCGATCGAGGGGCTCGCGCAGGAACTACAGCGGCGTGTGCAGGCGCCGTGGACCACACCCAAGCTACCCAGAAAGTAGAGCCATGGACTTCGACCTCACCGACGAGCAGCGCCTGATCCGCGACACCGCCCGCGAGTTCACCGACAAGGAGATCGTCGAGCGCGCGCGCGAAAACGCGCGCAAACACCACTTCGACCTCGACCTCGTCAAGAAGATCGCCGACCAGGGGTACCTCGGCGCAATCGTCCCCCGCGAGTACGGCGGGGCGGGCCTCGGCTACCTCGACTACGGCCTCGTTGTGGAGGAGATCGGGCGTGGCTGTTCCTCGGTGCGCACCGTGATCTCCGTGCAGACCTCGCTCGTCTGCTCCGCGATCCTCAAGTGGGGCACTGAGGAGCAGAAGCAGCGCTACCTGCCCAAACTCTGCTCCGGGGAGTGGCTCGGGTGCTTCGGCCTGACCGAGCCCGACACCGGATCGGACGCCGCCAACCAGCGCACCCGCGCGACCAAGACCGACTCCGGGTGGCAGATCAACGGCGCCAAGATGTGGATCTCGATGGGCAACTACGCCAAACTCGCGCTGATCTTCGCCCAGACCGACCCCGAGAAGGGCCACCGCGGCCTCGCCTGCTTCCTCGTGGAGACCGACCAGCCGGGCTATCAGCCCCAGACGATCGAGCACAAGATGGGACTGCACGCCTCCGACACCGCCTCGATCTCCCTCGACGACGTCGAGGTCGCAGAGGACGGCGTACTGGGCGAGGTCGGCGACGGCTTCAAAGTCGCGATGTCGGCGCTCGACTCCGGGCGCTACTCGGTCGCGGCGGGCTGCGTGGGGATCTGCCAGGGGTGCGTGGAGGAGTCCGTCAAATACGCCAAGGAGCGCCAGCAGTTCGGGCGCCCGATCGCGAGCTTCCAGCTCGTGCAGGCGATGATCGCCGACATGGCCGTCAAGACCGAGGCCTCGCGGATGCTCGTGTGGCGGGCGGGCTTCCTCAAGGACAAGGGGCGCCCCAACACGACCGAGACCTCGATCGCCAAGCTCCACGCTACGGAGGCCGCCGTCGAGTGCTCCAACACCGCGATCCAGGTCCACGGCGGCGCCGGCTACGTCGATGACCACCCCGTGGAGCGCTACTTCCGCGACGTGCGCGTCACCACCCTCTACGAGGGCACCTCCCAGATCCAGAAACTGATCATCGGCCGCGCGCTCACCGGCATCAACGCGCTGGTGCCCTCCTGAGATGACGCGCTCCACGCAGACCTCAATGCCGGCCCCGTTGATACTCGCGGCGACCGGAGGCACTCCGTGAGTCCCGCTCGACCGAGGTGGGGCGCGCCGTCGCGGGGCAGGAAGCCCCGCGCCCACCCGCCCGTTGCCCAACTCCGCCGCGCGGACGATCCCAAATGAGCACCCCGGGACAGCCCGCGCAGGTCATCGGGGTGCTGGGCGCAGGCACGATGGGATCTGGCATCGCCCAGCTCGCCTGCCGCGCCGGGGCGCGCACGCTGCTGCACGACCCTATCCCCGAGGCGCTCCAGCGGGGGGCCGAGCGGGCGCGGGGGGGTCTCGAGAAGGAAGCCGCCAAGGGGCGGATCACCGCCGCGCAGGCGCGCGCCGCAGCCGGGCGGCTGGAGGTGGTCGCGGACATGGAGGCGTTCGCGCCGTGCGAGCTCGTGATCGAGGCCGCCCCCGAGCTCCCCGAGCTCAAGCGCGAAATCTACGCGCGGCTCTCGGAGATCGTCGCAGCGGAGTGCGTCCTGGCCACCAACACCTCCTCCCTGCCCGTCACCGGGATCGCCGCCGGCGCCACCAACCCCGAGCGGGTCGTGGGGATGCACTTCTTCAACCCCGCCCCCCTCATGGCCCTCGTCGAGGTGATCGCCGGGATTCGCTCCAGTGAGCGCGCGCTCGCCGTGGCCGATGCCACCGGCATCGCGATGGGCAAGACCGTGATCCGTGCCACCGACGGCCCCGGCTTCCTGGTCAACCGCTGCAACCGCCCCTTCGGCCTCGAGGCCCTGCGGCTGCTCGGCGAGCGGATCGCTGAGATCGAGACGATCGACCGCATCGTGCGCCTCGGCGGTGGCTTTCGCATGGGACCCTTCGAGCTCTCCGACCTCGTGGGGGTCGACACCGGCTTCGACGTCTCCCGCTCCTTCTACGAGCTCTCCTTCGGCGAGCCCCGCTGGCGGCCCTCCCCGATCCAGGCGCAGCGCGTCGCCGCCGGTCTGCATGGGCGCAAGACCGGGCACGGCTACTACGACTACTCAGGCGAGGGCCCCCACCGGCCGCCCGACCCCGAGCCACCCCCCCGCAGCGCAGACGCGCAGGTGCGGGGCTCCGGCCCCCTCGCCGAGGCGCTGCGCGCCCTCGCCCCCGGCGACTCCGGGCCCCACATCGCAGTCGAAGGACTTGGCGGCACTGTGGACGGCGAGCCTTTCTACGCGCTCCCCCTCCCCGCGCGCGGGCAGACCAGCCCCGACACAGGCGCCAACCACGACCCGGGCCACCCCCCGCTCCTTGGGCTCGTCGAGGTCACCGGCGATGCGGGCGAGCAGGCTTTTGCGGGACTCGGCCTGCACACCGCGCGCGTGCAGCCATCCGCCGTCGGGGTGCTCCCGCGGATTGTCTGCCAGGTCATCAACGAGTGCGCCTTCGCATTCGGCGAAGGGGTGGGCAGCGCCGAGGACATCGACGCGGGCATGACGCTCGGCATGAACTACCCCCGCGGGCCCCTCGCCTGGGCGAACACGATCGGCCTGGAGCACGTGACCGCGACGCTGGAGGTCCTCTGGGAGGAGTACCGCGAGGAGCGCTACCGCATGGCCCCCGCGCTGCGCCGGGGAGAGCTCTAGGGCTACTCGCTCGCGGCCGCGGGCGCCCACTGCGCTTCGGCGGGGTCCCCCAGGGGCATCCCCGCGGGGACGGGCACGTGGGGGGTGTCGCGGATGTACCACTCCGCGTCGAGCGCGGCCTGGCAGCCGGAGCCCGCGGCGGTGATCGCCTGGCGGTAGGTGTGGTCGACGAGGTCCCCCGCGGCAAACACCCCGGGGAGGTTGGTGCGCGTGGAGCGCCCCTCGGTGATCACGTAGCCGTTCGCATCGACGTCGACCTGCCCGCGCACGAGCTCGGACTGGGGCTCGTGGCCAATCGCGATGAACGCCCCGCTGATCTCGAGGGTGCGCTCCTCGCCTGTGTCGGTGTTGAGGAGCACCGCGTGGCCCAGCGCACCGCTCTCCCCGCTGCTGAGCTGCTTCACGGTGTAGGGGGTGAGCAGCTCGATGTTCTCCCGCTCGCGCGCGCGCTCGAGCATGATCTTCGACGCGCGGAACTCCGCGCGGCGGTGCACCACGGTGACCTTCGCGGCGAACTTGGAGAGGAAGATCGCCTCCTCCATCGCGGAGTCCCCCCCACCCACGATGATCGTGGGGGCGTCCTTGAAGAACGCGGCGTCGCAGGTGGCGCAGTAGCTCACGCCCCTCCCCCCGAGCTCCTCCTCGCCGGGCACCCCGAGCCGTTTGTGCTCGGCGCCCATCGCGAGGATCACGGTGCGCGCGCGGTGCTCGGTGTCCCCGACCCACACGCTGTGCACCTCGGGGTGGGTGGGATCCGCTCCGCGCGCGAGCTCCACGCGCTCAGCCTGGTCGGTCTCGAGGCGCGCCCCGAAGCGCTCCGCCTGAGCACGCAGGTGTCCCATCAGCTCCGGCCCCATGATTCCCGCGGGGAAGCCCGGGTAGTTCTCCACGTCGGTGGTCTGCTGCAGCAGGCCCCCCCACGCGAAGCCCTCGATCACGAGCGGGTTGAGGTTCGCGCGGGCGGTGTACAGCGCGGCGGTGTAACCCGCGGGGCCGCTGCCGATGATGATCGTGTTCTCGATGTCCGCCATAACTCTGCTCACACCCCTAGTTTGCGGGTCGCCGTAAAGCGACAGCGTACAGCCCACCATCACTTTACTTTGTATAGTATAGCGCAGAGTCTGGTTTTGCGCTCCTTTTTTGGGATCGTCCACGCGGGTTGAGACGCTCGCCCGGGCAGGCCCACGCGGGGCTTCCATGCCCCGCGTCGGTGGCTCGCTCACGGCCCGCAGGGCATCGTTCACTGAGGTGGTTCACGTGGAACCACATTCTGCAGCGGCTCCCCGCGGGCGTAGCGGCCGATCTGCTCGCCCACGAACTGATACGCGCGCCCTTCGGCCTCGGGCGAGTCCCCCGCGAGGTGCGGGGTGATGAGTACCCCCGGGGCGTCCCACAACGGATGCTCGGGGGGCAGCGGCTCGGGGTCGGTGACGTCGAGCGCCGCGCGGATCCGGCCCGCGGCCAACGCCTCCAACAGTGCAGCGGTGTCGATCACGGCCCCCCGCGCGGCGTTCACGAGGAGCGCGCCGGGGCGCATCCGGGCGAGCATCCGCGCGTCGAAGAGGTGGCGGGTGCGAGGGGTGAGCGGCAGCACCAGCACGGCCACGTCCGCGCTCCCCAGCAGCTCGGGGAGCGCCTCCACGCCGTGGACGCCGGGGCGCTCGCTGGAGGCGACGCCCTGCACCTCGACTCCCAGCGCGCTCAGCCTGCGCCCCACGCTCTGTCCCACCGATCCGTAGCCAACGATGAGCGCGCGCTTGCCCGCGAGCTCCCCCAGGGACTCGGGGCGCCAGAGGTGCTGAGCCTGATCCTGCGCGAACAGGGGGAGGCGCTTCTCCATCGCGAGGATCGCCGCGAGGACCCACTCGGCCACCGCGGTGTCCCGCATGCCCCGCGCGTTG
This sequence comes from uncultured Solirubrobacterales bacterium, assembly GCA_963747875.1. Lineage (GTDB taxonomy): Bacteria > Actinomycetota > Thermoleophilia > Solirubrobacterales > Solirubrobacteraceae > Palsa-744. Next base: position 16,833 of record CAVVGU010000001.1, on the reverse strand, counting down.
CACAGGGTTACTCCCCGCGGCACCCACGGAAGTAGCCAGTCCGTGCCCGCCGAGACCGTCTGCACGACCGCCAAGCGGGGCATCTGGGGGAGCAGCTCCAATACCGCAGCTCCCTGTGGGGGCACGAGGAACTCGGCGTCGAGGATCCCCTCCGGAGGCGGGGAGTCGCGCGGGATCACGCGCAGGCGCACTCCCTCCGGCAGCGGCCCCATCGCGTCGCGCCGCTCACCGTCGCGCGTCCACACCTCGATCGCCATCGCCACATCAAACAGGATGGCGAGCGGGCAAACCGCGGGGCGCACTCTGTAGATTGCTCTCACATCCCCACGGTGCCGTGCGCGGAACACACACGGGCGCCCGAACTCTGCGCGACCGCGATGCTCTCAGCGACCTTCTACTTCGACCTCGGATCACCCTTCGCCTACCTGACGGCGGAGCGCGTGCACAAGCTCCTGCCGGAGCCCACCACCTGGCAGCCGGTATCACTGGGCGCGCTGTTCAAGCTCAACGGACGCTCCTCGTGGGCGCTCGGCGGCCCCGAAAGCCGCGAGGCTGGGATGGCCGAGGTGGAGCGCCGCGCACAGCTCTACGACCTCGCGCCCATCCGCTGGCCGGACCCCTGGCCGACGAACTACCTATATGCGATGCGAGCCGCAATGTACGCCTTCCGGACGGGACACGGACGGCCCTTCGCGGTGCAGGCCTTCCGTCATGCGTTCGCCCACGGCCACGACCTCGCGCACCCCGAGCACGTCCTCATCGCAGCCGAGCAGGCCGGCCTCGACCCAAGCGCAGTGGACGAAGCCACGGGCGACCCCGAGATCAAGCTCGCACTGCGAGCCGCCACCGACACCGCCCACGCGCGCGGTGTATTCGGCGTGCCAACCATCGCGATCGACGACGAGCTCTTCTGGGGAGACGACCGCCTCCAAGACGCCGCCGCGGCGGCTATATCGCTCTCGCGGGGCTTTGGGGCAGTCCGATCTCTGGCGTGCCTATCAAAGGAGGCGCGCGATGAGCCCTGATCGTTCTCACGCGATGGATCACGTGGTGCTCGTGCTGTTCGAGAACCGCTCCCTCGACAACATGCTGGGGCGTCTCTACGGGCCGGATGACGGCAAGACGTTTGACGGGGTCATTGGCAAGGACCTCAGCAACCCGATCCCTGCGTGGGCCGAGCACGACTCCGAGCGAAAGGTCGTGCCCTACAACATCACGACCGACTTGGACTCTCCCAACCCGGATTCCGGCGAGGAGTACTACCACACGAACACCCAGCTCTACAACACGTTGGACGAGCACAACCGTTTCAAGATCGGCGAGGCGGTGACTGCACCGTGGAACGTCCCGCCGCCCGGTGCTGAGCCGACGATGGATGGGTTCGTGACCGACTTCATCAGCACCTTCGTTGGCGAGGTCGGCCGCCAGCCAACATATGAAGAGTATGCGCAGATAATGACCGGCTACACGCCCGAGCAGGTGCCGGTGCTTAGCGGTATCGCCCGTGAGTTTGGGGTGTTCGACCACTGGTTCTGCGAGGTTCCGTCCCAGACGTTCATGAACCGTTCGTTCTGGACGGCGGCGACATCGTCGGGGCTGGTCGTCAACAGTCCGGTGAAAAGTGGTTTACGAAGAACGACGCGGAAACGATCTTCGAGCGGCTCGAGGCGCACGGCAAGAGCTGGAAGGTCTACGTCGGCGAACCGATGTGCGTGTCGTTCGCCGGCATCATCCACTATCCGCGGTTGAAGGACAGGCTCGCGACGCACTTCGTGCCGTTCGCCGAGTTCGAGAAGGACGCTGCCGCCGGAACCCTGCCCGACTTCTCGTTCATCGAACCGGACATGGCATCGGGCCACTCCGACTACCACCCGGCGTTTGGTCGATCGTTCATCGGCGCCAACGTCGATGTAGGACTGGACGCGCCCTCTGGCGTGCTTGGCGGCGAGGCCTTCTTGGAGCGGATCTTCAACGCCTACCGCTCGATGACCTCAGAGTCTGGTGCCAACGTTTGGAACACCGCCCTCATGATCGGGTGGGATGAGCCAGGCGGAACCTACGACCATGTAGCGCCAGGACCCGCTGCGCCACCGGACCCGACCGCTCCCGAAGGCGAGTTCGGCTTCAAGTTCGACCGCTCCGGCTACCGAGTTCCCGCGATCATCGCGTCGCCTTGGGTTGAGCCGGGTTCGGGCTACAACGAGGAATACCGCCACACCTCGCTGATCGCGACCCTACGAAAGCTCTGGAACCTCGGTGAGCCGTTCACGCAACGCGACGCATCGGCACGCACCTTCGACCACGTCTTCAGCCGCGAGATCGCTCGTGACCCCGAGACCTGGGCGACATTCACGGCTCAGCCCCTGCCTAGTTGGCACATGGACCCCGAGATCGTGGGCAAGGCCATCAGCATGCTGGGCAAGAACATCGGAGCTGGCGTCATCGAGAAGGCCAAAGAGCTCGAAGTCACCCTTCCGCCACAACTGGCCGACCCCTCCGCTGAGCTCACGCCGGAGCTCATCATCGAGGTGGTCAGGGACATCGGCTTCCACTTCTTCCCACTATTGAAGCCGGGCGTAAACAACAGCTACTGAGCCGACACCCCACACGGCGGCTATGGCACGAGCCTGACCCGATTCGCCGACAGCGGCGAGGGGGGAGCGGACGCGCCACTAGAGATCACGGGCACTCTCGACGTCAGGGACCACCTACCGCCCGAGCTTGCCAAGACGGTGAGCCGGAGCACCGTCGCCGCGGACCGCGTCCGCCCGTCAAACTGGACTTCCCGGTCCCGACCATGATCGAGTAGTTAGCTCAGGCTTGCGGTGACGGGGTCCCGATGTTCGCCTCCGATTTCCCCGAACCGGTGATCCTGCCCGGCGAGCAGGCGCACGCGATGCAGAGGCCCGCCGCCTCGATCGCCTCCGCGACACTCGCCGGTGGCCGATCCAGCACGGCCCCAAGACCGTGCCACGGGGTAACGCAGACAGAGAACATCGAGTCTGAGGATGTGAGTCCAGCGGACATTGCCGCCCTCCTTTGGATGGGTGGCCCCGCCCGATGCGGAGCCAGTCGCAGCCCGGCCGCAGCCCCCGAAGGGGGATGCGAGAATGGCCGGGCAAGCCGGCTCCCGCATCGGCCTGGCGCACCCCCCTCTCAGCGCTCGCTATAGCGCCCACATACTTGAGCTTCCTGCGCGACGCTGGCCGGTCATGCTCGCGCCTCCCCAGCGATACGTCGTGCGACAAACATTGGACCCCAAATGAACCTGGCCGCGCTCTCTATACGCACAAAAAGCCCAAGAACTCTGGCTTTTTGCTCATCGGGGAGACTGGTTTCGAACCAGCGACCGCCCGGCCCCCAGCCCGCGCGATACCGTGCGGCTGGGTCCTAAACCCCCTCGCGCTTGCGCGCCATCTCGCGCTCAGCTTGAAACACGGGTGAGGCCGCCGCTGCGCTGCCCGACCGGGCGCACCTTGCCGAGCTTGCGATTGACGAGCCGCCTGTCAAGTGTTCGCCAGCGCCCGTAGTAGGAGCCCCACTTGATGTAGACGTGGCCCGTGCCGTACTTGCGCTTGCCCATGACACAGTGTTATACGCCCCCGGTCGGGTCGTTACACGCGTACTCTGGGCCGCCCTACGGACCCTGTCCTTCGAGCCGACAGAGACACGATTGAAGGGAGCGTCTTCCCCGTCTCGATCTCCCCCATCCACCGCTCGATCGCGGAGCGCCGGTAGCGTACGTAGCGTCCGAGTCGCAGATGCGGGATTCGGTTCGCGCGGGTCTCTGCGTAGACCCAGCCCGAAGTCATGCGAAGCAGCGACGCGACCTCGGCCGCGGTGAGCAGATCCTCATTCGAGTCGGCTGTGGGGGCAATCATGACGACTTCCTTTCGATGACGGACAAAGTGTCGTGGGGCTGGTCCTACAGTGCCACGAAGTTCAGGCTCCCTCCGGCGAGCAAGACGATGGACGATCATTCCCTTGAACGCATCTGACCCTTCGCGATCGCAGGAGCAATATGGGCCTCTACTTCCATCACCCAGCCTGCCTCGAACACGATCCGCGGGTATACATGCCTGAGCACCCGGACACGCCTGAGCGCCTCCAGACGATCGAGAGGATGCTGGACGAGCACGACTGGTTGGGCTGGGAGCGGCGTGCCGCGCCGCCAGCCGAGGTAGCGCAGCTAGAGTTGATCCACAGCGCCAGGCACGTGCAGAGGATCATGGAGCTGTCGCTGGCTGGCGGCGGCGCGATTGACCCGGACACGTTCGTCGGCGAGCCTTCCTATCGTGCGGCGCTGCACGCCGCCGGCGGCGCGTGCGAGATGACCAGAGCGCTGATGGCAGGTGAGGCGACGCTCGGTTTCTGTGGCGTGCGTCCTTCTGGCCACCATGCCGAACCGGATCGCACAATGGGCTTCTGCCTGTTCAACAACGTTGCGATCGCCGCGGAGCTGGCGATCCGCGAGCTGGGCGCCCGGCGGGTGTTGATCCTGGATTGGGATGTGCACCACGGCAACGGGACGGCCGAGGCGTTCCGCCAGCGCTCGGATGTTCTGTTCGTGAGCATCCACCAGGCGGGGATCTATCCGGGCACGGGCTCGATGGGCGATGTCGGCTCGGGTGCGGGCGAGGGCTACACGATCAACCTGCCTGTCCCAGCCGGCTCTGAGGAGGACCTGTGGCTGTCGCTGATCGAGCACATCGTGCTCCCGATAGCGGAGAGCTTCGCGCCGGAGCTCGTGCTGGTCTCCGCGGGCTTTGACGCGCACCGTGAAGACCCGTTGGCTGGCTGTCGCCTGGAGGCGAGCTCATTCGCGGAGATGGCCCGTCATGTGCGCGGGCTGGCCGTATCGCTCGGGGTGCCGCTCGGAGCAGTCCTAGAGGGTGGCTACCAGCCGGTTGCGCTGGCGGAGTGCGTACGGGAGACGCTTGTCGCGCTCGCCTCCGATGAGCCGCCGCAATCGGCGGCGCCAGAGCCGCTTTTGACATCGCGTGCCGCCGCTCACATGGGCCACTACTGGCCGCTGTAGCGAGTGCTGCCCACGCAGCGCGGGAGCACCTGTGGTCGTCGTTCCTCCGGTGTGAGAGACGCTGACGGGAGGGTAGTTCCCCACGTCGCGGTTGAGTAGCGAGGACCGATGCTCGGCTTGTACGTGCGTGATCTGATCTACCCGATGCCTTACGATCGAGATATCTATTGCGCTCGCGCCGGCGACTGGCTTGAGGTTAGGGGCGTCGCCGAGCGCCCTTCGCGGCGTGGAGAGATCAGGGAGGTGCTCGGCAGCCCTGAGCATCCCCACTTCCTCGTTCGTTGGGATGAGGGACACGAGTCGATCGTCTACCCCTCAGACCACGAGGCGATCGTGCATCACCCGGCCAGCGCTGGGGGTCGATCGGCGTGAGTGTTTGGCTCTCTCCTCGGACACTTGCGCCGCGCTATCAGCGTAGGCCGCAGCGCGAGCGGTTCGGATCTACCTGAGAGCCCGCTAGGGATGAGCGTCGAGCTCGAACAGCGTCGCGGGTCAACATCGCCGGAGCCCGTTGGCGATGGGGCTCTTCTTGTGGACTTGAGTGAGGATGAGGCCGCGCGGCGGCTCGCGGCGCGTGGGCATGTGCGTCCCAGCAGCGAGGGTCGCTCCTATGTGAGCATCGTGCGCGCGAACGTGTTGACGGTCTTCAACGCGATCCTCGCCGCGTTCGGGGCCGTGACGCTGATCTTCGGGGATTGGCGGGACTCGTTGTTCTTGGGTGTGATCGTTGCGAACTCGGCTATCGGGATCACCCAGGAGGTCCGCGCCAAGCGCGCGCTGGAGCGGCTCTCGCTGATCGTGGCCCCGTATGCGACCGCCCGTCGCGGCGGGTCGAGCAGAAGACTCGCGGTTACGGAGATCGTGACCGGCGACGTGGTGCTGCTGGCGCCCGGTGATCAGGTTCTCGCCGACGGGCAGCTGCTCCAGGCCAACGGGCTGCGTTTGGATGAGTCGATGCTCACCGGCGAGTCTGAGCCGGTAGCCCGCGCGGTCGGCCAGGAGGTTCTCGCGGGCGCATTTGTCACCGACGGGACCGGGATTTGCGAGGCGCGCGCCGTTGGCGATGAGAGCTTTGCCGCGCGCCTGACGGGGCAGGCGCGCTCGTTTCGTCATCCGCGCTCGCCGCTTGAGAGCGCGATCAACCGACTGCTCTACGCGCTCGTTGCGCTCGTGGTCTTGCTCGGCGCGCTGCTTGGCTTCTCCCTCTACCACCGCCACGCCGCCGCGCACGCCGCGGTCTCGACTTCCGCCGCGGGGGTCGTGAGCCTGATCCCCGAGGGTCTCGTCGTGCTCGTCAGTCTCACCTATGCGGTCGCAGCGGTACGCATGGCGCGGCGTGGCGTTCTTGCGCAGCAGCTCAACGCGATCGAGTCGCTGGCCTCGGTGGACACCATCTGCGTCGATAAGACCGGGACGCTCACCGAGAAGACGCTGTGCGTCGTTGAGATCCTGCCGGCAAACGGAGTCGGCAAGCAACGACTGCGAGAGGCGCTGGCGACGTTCGCGGCGAGCACCACGGCTCGCAACGCGACGCTTGACGCGATCGCGGACGCCTTCCCGGCATCAGCGTCGGCGCCGGTCGCGCAGATTCCCTTTTCGAGCGCCAGGCGCTGGAGCGCAGTCGAGCTGCCGGAGGGCGCGCTGTTCATTGGAGCACCAGAGCGGTTGCCGCTCGGGGAGCTTCAGTCGCGCGTGCGGGAGCGCCAGCGACAGGGGCGGCGCGTGCTGGCGCTCGCATCCGGCGAGGCGCCGTTGCCGGCCGAGGACCCTGGGGAGCTTGTGCCCAAGGGTCTTGAGTCCCTCGGTGCTGTGGTGCTCGCCGAGCAGCTACGTCCCGGTGTGGTCGAGACGATCGCGTTCCTTCACCGCGAAGGAGTGCAAGTCAGGGTCCTCTCGGGAGATGCCCCGCAGACCGTGGCGTCGATCGCTCGTGACGTCGGTATCCCGGTGGAGGTTCTCAGCGATGGCGGTGAGCTGCCTGCGGACCCTGGCGAGTTGGGCGACTTCGCTGCTCGGGCGAGCGTCGTGGGGCGCATCTCCCCGGAGGGCAAGCAGGCGTTCGTGCAGGCCCTGGGCGACATGGGGCGCTATGTGGCGATGATCGGCGACGGTGTGAACGATGTGCCGGCGATGAAGACCTCGCGGCTTGCGATCGCGCAGGGCAGCGGCACGCAGATGGCGCGCAGCGTCGCCGATCTCGTGCTCGTATCCGGTGACTTCGCCACGGTGCCGCTGCTGATCTCCGAAGGCCGCCGCGCGCTTCGTAACCTGCAGCGGGTCAGCAAGCTGTACGTCACCAAGTCGGCGTTCGCCGCGTTCCTGATCCTCACGATCGGGACCAGCTCGGAGGCATACCCACTGTTGCCCCGGCACCTCACGCTCGCCACGAGCCTCACGATCGGCATCCCGACGTTCTTTCTCGCGCTCGCTCCCAGCAGCGGCCCGTGGAGCCCGGAGCGTTTCGTTCGCGGCGTCGCACGCTTCGCTGTGCCCGCCGGCGTGCTCGTGGGCGCGGGGGTCGTGGGTGGTTATCTGTTCGCGCTACATGACCTCGATCTCACTGTTGCTGAGGCGCGTACGGTCGCGGTAACGACGCTCATCGCGTGCGGACTGTATCTCGTGCTGGCGCTTGAGGCCGAGGGCTCCCTACGACGCTCAACGCTGGTCGGGGGCATGTGCGCGGTGCTGGCCGGAGCCTACGCGGCGGCGGTGCTGGTGCCCTCCACACGCCACTTCTTCGCGCTGAGCATCCCGGACACGGGAATGATCGTCACCTCTGTGGTGGCCAGCGCGGCGGTGATCGGAGCGCTCGCACTCTGCGGCTTTACGGTGCGCACAACGCCGCAGGATGAAGGGCAGTCGCCATGAGCAGCCTGCAGAGCGAGAGTCCGCAGCGGGATAGTCGTTGGCGTGCCCTGGTCGAGCGTCGCGCATGGGTTCTAGCGACGCTCGCGGTGGGAGCGTTGCTGGCCGGTGGGCTTGCGCATCTTGCGGGCAGCGGCGGGCTGGGCGATGACATCTGGCGCGGCGCGGTCGTGCTGCTCTCCGCCGAGCTCGCCCTCGAGGTGCTCCGCACGATCTTCCTGGAACGTCACATGGGGGTGGACACGATCGCGCTGGTCGCAATGATCGGCTCGCTTGCGCTCAACCAAGAGCTCGCGGGGTTGATCGTGGGGATCATGTTCACGGGCGGCTCGAGCCTCGAGGAGATCGCCTCCTCGCGGGCTCGACGGGAGCTGACTGCGCTCGTGCAGCGCGCTCCGAGGGTCGCTCAGCGAAAGCTCGACGGGCGCATCCAGGAGGTCCCCGTCGAGGAGATCCAGGCGGGTGAGGTGCTGGTTGTGCGCACCGGCGAGGTGATACCCGTCGACGGCACTGTGCTGAGCTCAGAAGCGGTGGTGGACACGAGCGCGCTGAGCGGGGAGCCGCTGCCGGTGACGCTCGCGCATGGGATGAGAGTGCTCAGTGGCACTGCGAATGCGGGTGGCCCGTTTGAGGTGCGAGCCGACCGGCCGGCGGCGCTGAGTGCCTACGCGGCGCTGGTGCGCCTGGTTGAGCAGGCGCAGTCACAGCGCGCCCCGTTCGTGCGGATGGCCGACCGCTACGCGGGGTTCTTCTTGCCCGCGACGCTGCTGCTCGCTGGTGTCGCTTGGGCGGCCAGCGGCGATGCTGTGCGTGCGCTGGCGGTGGTCGTGGTTGCGACGCCGTGCCCGTTGATCCTTGCCGCGCCGATCGCGCTCGTCTCAGGGCTCTCGCGTGCTGCGCGAGCCGGGGTGATCGTCAAGGGCGCCGCCGCGATCGAGACGCTCGGGCAGGCCCGCACGGTGTTGTTCGACAAGACCGGGACGCTCACGGTCGGCGTACCCGAAGTGCGCGAGATCATCAGCTCAGATCACACCCCGCCGGGCGAGCTGCTGCGCTTGGCGGCCTCGGTGGACACGATGTCCGCGCACGTGCTCGGCGAAGCGCTGGTGGTCGCCGCACGAGAGGCGGAGCTTGAGCTCGTAATGCCAGTGGGAATCCGCGAGGAGCCGGGCCAGGGCATTGAGGGCGACGTGGAGGGTCATTGCGTGGCGGTGGGAAGCCGAGCGTTCCTGGCGGGCGCCGGCGTGCCCGCGCAGGCGCTCACTTCGGCGAGCACGATGAGCGGCCACGACTCCGGCGAGGCACACGTCCTGATCGGGCTCGACGGTCGGCTCGCGGGGATGATCGTGATGGCCGACGAGCTGCGCCCCGACGCCGATCGCATGGTGCAGCGGCTGCGCGACGAGGGCGTGCGCCATGTGGCGATGGTCTCCGGGGATCGCCGCTCGGTCGCCGAGCGCGTAGGCCGCCAGCTCGGCGTGGACCGCGTGTATGCCGAACAGTCTCCCGAGGCGAAGCTCGAGGTCGTGCGCAGCCTGCGCGCGCAACCCAGGCTGGCGCCGGTGGTGATGGTCGGCGATGGCGTTAACGACGCGCCCGCGCTGGCGCTCGCGGACATCGGGATTGCGATGGGTGCCGCCGGCGCGACCGTCTCATCGCAGACGGCTGACGCGGTGATAACCGTGGACCGGGTGGACCGGGTGGCCGACGCGCTGCACACAGGCCGGCGGGCGCTTCACATCGCCCGCCAGAGCGTGCTTTGCGGCATGGGTCTCAGCCTCGCAGCGATGCTCGTCGCCGCTCTCGGCTACCTGCCCCCGGTCGCGGGCGCGCTGCTGCAGGAGGGGATCGACCTCGCCGTGATCCTCAACGCATTGCGGGCACTCTATGGATAGACCACGGCAAGCTTGAGCTTGTGGAACGCTGCGCCGTCTACCTGCTTGGTCTCGGTTGTGCCAGGAAACACTCCGTAGTTACTCCCGCGGCAGGAGGTGGACAAGCGCGGATGCTGAAGGGTCCTGTGGTGATCGAGACTTGCTACATCGTGTCCAGGCAAGTCTCCCAGCAGCCTATGGCGATCGCTCCGCCGGTGAGATCAGCCGAGCCTGAGCTTGTTCGGCTGCGCGATGGCTCGCTGGTCACGCTGCGTCCCACCACAGCCGCCGATGAGCCCGCGTTGCGCTCGTTCCTGGCGGGGCTGTGCCTGGAGGCCCGACGCCTGCGGTTCTTCAGCGGCGCCGTGGACATCGGCTGCGCTGCCCATCTGGCGGCGGACACCAGCACGGGGCGCTTCGGGCTGGTCGCCCACGACGAGTTGGGGGCGCTGATCGCTCACGCCCTGTACATCCAGCTCGATCGCACACGGGCGGAAGTCGCGGTCGAGGTCGCCGATCATCTGCACGATCGCGGGCTGGGCACGATCCTGATCGAGCGGCTGGCGCTGGTCGCCGAGCAGCGTGGGATCACACACTTCGTCGCTGAGGTGCTCTCTGAGAACCACGCGATGTTGGATGTCTTTCGTGAGGGCTTCGATGGGCGCGTTATACGGCGGGAGGGATCGGAGAAGACGGTCGAGTTCCCGACCTCGGCATGGCGGACTGCGAGCGAGCGGTTTCCCGAGCAGCACCGGTCGGGCGATCCGGGCGCCGCGGTCACGTCCTGACGGCGGCTGGGTTCGCGCCCAGCATGGCTGCGTAGTCGCGTAGCTGCTCGCGGGCGTCGGGGTGTGCAGCGTGCTCGATGATGAGGCGTGCCTGGGCGCGCTGGCTGCGCCCGAAGATGTGCGCGGCGCCCTGCTCGGTGATGACCGCGGAGTGCTGGAAGGAGGTCACGGGGCTGTCCAGGTGGGGCACGATCGTCGAGGTGTCGCTGCGTTCGTGCCAGGAGCGCAGCGCGATCACGGCGTGCCCGCCGGGCGAGTGCAGGGCGCCCTCTACGAAGTCGGGCTGGCCACCGAAGCCGGAGTACACGCGCCCGCCGATGTGGCTCGCGCCGGCCTGGTCGTGAAGATCGACCTGCAGCGCGGTGTTGACCGAGATCATCTGCGCTCGTGCCGCGATCCTGGAGGGATCGTTGGTGGTCTCGGTGCGCGTCATGCGAAGCCTGGGGTTGTGGTGAGCCCACTCGTAGAGCTCTTGGGAGCCGAACATGAAAGAGCACACGATCGGCTGTTCGTGGTCGAGTGCCCCGGCGTGCTCGAGGTCCATCACCCCGTCGGAGATCATCTCTGACCAGATCGCCAGGTTGTGTCGGCTGGCGAGCGCGCGCAGCGTCGCATCGGGGACACTGCCGATGCCGAGCTGCAGGGTGGCGCCGTCTCCCACGAGCTCGGCGACTCGCTCGGCGATTGTCTGCGCATGGTCGTGGCTGGCGCTGACTGCAGGGGTTGGGAGTTGTTGGTGGGCTTCGATGGCGAGGTCGATGAGGTCTTCGTCCAGCTCGCCGTCGCCGAGCGTGTAGGGCATCTCAGGGTTCAGCTGGGCGATGACGAGCCCGCCGCGGGCGCGTACATGCTCGACGGCCGCAGGCAGGATGTTCACCTCGATCCCGAGCGAGACCTTCCCCTTGTGTGGTGTGGAGGTGTGCAGAAGCACCACGTCGGGCGGGCGCAGCGTGCTGAACAGCCTGGGGACGAGTGACAGGCGCATCGGCAAGTAGTCCAGCCGCTCGCCGGTGTCACGCATCCCCGGCCCCACGAACGGCGTCTCGAAGATGACGCCCTCGCGGGCTGGCAGCGGGGCCTGGGCAGCGAGCATGAAAAGCCGGTAGCGCTCCACCGCGCCCTCCAGGGCGTCGAGCAGAACACGTGGGGTCCCGAGGTTCCCGCTGGCGACGACCCGCGGCCCGCCGTCCCTCAGCGCGATGAGCGCGGTGTGCAAAGCGCGCTGAGAGATCACTTTCATCTGGCGATCAACACTACGCGCCGGCGGCGAGCGCGGTCATGGGTGGGAACTACCGAGCTCGTTCAGGGAGGAGTGCGGTAGGCGCCCGCGCCGGCGGCGAGTTGACTTGTAAGCGGTCAGAGCAACCGCGATCGAGCATCCACGACACAGGAGGAAGCGACAATGAGCGTCTCGCCCCCAGCACCTGCCATGTCCGGCCTGGAGCTCGTCCGCTCGTTCGCGCAGCTCGGCCGCGAGGATGTGCAGTTCGCGGGCGGCAAGGGCGCGAACCTGGGCGAGCTGACCTCCGCGGGGCTGCCCGTGCCAGAGGGCTTCGTCGTCGGCGCCCCCACCTACGCGGCGTTCTGCGCTGAGAGCGGGCTGCGCGACCGTCTCGCGGAGCTGCTCGATGGCGTGGATGTCGAGGACACCGCGGCTTTGCAGACGGCGAGTGTGGCCGCGCGAGAGATGGTCGACGCCGCCCCGATGCCGGAGGCGCTGCAGCGCGAGATACGCTCGCGCTACGAGCAGCTTGTCGGCGAGGACGCCGAGGGGCCTGTGGCCGTGCGCTCCTCAGCGACGGCCGAGGACACCGCTGAGACCTCGTTCGCGGGCATGAACGAGACCTTCCTGAACGTCCGCGGCTCAGGCGCGGTGATCGACGCGGTGCGCCGCTGCTGGCGGTCGTTGTTTGGGACGCGCACGATCTACTACCGGGGCCTGAACGGGTTTGGACAGGCGGATATGGACATCGCGGTCGTTGTGCAGCGCCAGGTAGCCTCGACGCGCGCCGGTGTGATGTTCACGGTCAACCCCGCGACGGGTGAGCGCAACGAGCTCGTGATCGAGGGGTCCTTCGGTCTCGGCGAGGCCGTCGTCTCCGGCTCGGTGTCACCCGATCGCTACGTGGTGGAGAAGGACCCGCTCTGGTTGCGCCGCCGCGACGTTCACTGCAAGGAGCTTGTGATCGAGTATGACGCTGAGGGTGGCACTCGCACGCGGCCCCTCTCGCACGAGGAGGGTCTGCGGCCAACGCTGAATGAGCGGGAGGTCATGGCTGTGGCAGCGCTGGGTCTTCGCATCGAGGCGCACTACGGCTCTCCGCAGGACACCGAGTGGGCGTTTGATCCCGACGGGAAGCTGTGGATGCTGCAGAGCCGTCCGATCACCACGCTCCGCGATGGCGACGAGCAGGCGCCCGCACCCAGCGCCGGCGTGGCGTCCTCTGAGCAGCCGCAGATGGTGCTCTTGCGTGGGCTGGGCGGAGCGCCGGGCAGCGCGAGCGGCGCCGCTCGGGTACTCACCTCGCTCGCGGACGCCGCCGCGCTCGGCGACGGGGATGTGCTCGTCACCCACATGACCTCCCCTGATTGGTTGCCGCTGCTGCGCCGTGCGGCTGCTGTCGTCACCGACTCGGGCGGTATGACCTGCCATGCCGCGATCGTCTCACGCGAGCTTGGCATCCCCTGCGTCGTCGGGACGGGCGAGGCGACCAAGCGCCTGCGCGACGGCGAGATCGTGACCGTCGACGCGACCCGCGGGCTCGTATTGGAGGGCGCCTTGGCACCCGACGAGCCCACGCCGGCGCCCTCCGGCGGCGAGCGGGCCACGAGGATCAGCCTGGGTGCATCCTCGGCGGCTGTCGTGACGGCGACGCAGATCCTCGTGAACCTGTCTGAGCCCTCGCAGGTGCAGCGGGTCAAGGACCTGCCGGTCGACGGTGTTGGTTTGTTGCGGGCGGAGATGATGGTGCTGGAGGCGCTGGCGGGCGATCATCCCCGCACGCTGCTCGAGGAGGGCCGGGGCGAGGAGCTGGTCTCTCGGATGGCGGAGGGCTTGAGCGCGTTCGCAACCGGGTTCGCGCCGCGGCCAGTGACCTACCGCACGATCGACTTTCGTACCAACGAGTTCGCCGGGCTGCGCGGCGGTGAGCGGTTTGAGCCCAAGGAGGCCAACCCGATGATCGGCTACCGCGGCGCGCTGCGCTACACCCGCGAGCCGGATGTCTTCGCGCTTGAGCTTCAGGCGGTGCGCAGGGTGTGGGATGCTGGCCAGCGCAATCTGCACGTGATGCTGCCGTTCGTGCGCACCGCCCGCGAGCTGCGCCGCTGCCGGGATCTGATCGCTGAGTCGGGGCTGCTTGAGCGGCCCGGTTTCGAGCTGTGGGTGATGGCGGAGGTCCCCTCGGTGCTGTTCAACCTCGCCGAGTACGCGGCGCTCGGCGTGATTGGCATCTCGATCGGCTCCAACGACCTCACGCAGCTGCTGCTCGGCGCCGACCGTGACAACGAGGTGCTGGCTGAAACGTTCGACGAGCGCGACCCGGCGGTCACGACGTATCTGCGGGAGCTGATCCCGCGTGCCCGCGAGTTGGGGCTGCGGACCTCGATCTGCGGGCAGGCGCCGTCGGTGCACCCCGAGTACGCAGAGCTTTTGGTGCGCGCGGGGATCGACGCGATCTCCGTCAACGTCGATGTGATCGACCGGACGCGAGCGCTGGTGGCCGCGGCGGAGCAGCGCGTGATGCTCGACTTCGCACGCGCGTACGACACCGCTGCGCGGGCCGCCGGTCCCGACGCGCGTGTTGGGGCCGGGTGATGTTGCAGGTCCGTATCCACGGTCGCGGCGGGCAGGGTGTCGTCACGGCCGCGGAGCTGCTGGCGCTTGCGGCTTTCGATGAGGGCCGCTACGCGCAGGCGTTCCCGAGCTTCGGCTCAGAGCGCATGGGCGCCCCGGTGGTGTCGTTCTGCCGGATCGCCGATCGTGAGATTCGTGTCCGGGAGCCTGTGATGGCGCCCGATGTGCTGATCGTGGTCGACCCGACGCTGCTGCACCAGGTGGACGTGTTCGGCGGCCTTACCGCGGAGGGGTTCATCCTCATCAACACCACACGGAGCTTTGACGAGCTCGGCCTGGGCGAGTTCGTGGCGGCGTTCCGTCACGAGCGGCTCTTGACCGTGCCCGCCGGCGAGCTGGCACGCGAACACGCCGGTCGGCCGCTCGCCAACGCCGCGCTGCTCGGTGGTTTCGCGGCGCTCAGCGGACTGGTCTCGTTGGACGCCGTTGTGAGGGCGATCCGCGAGCGCTTCACCGGAAAGGTCGGCGAGGGCAATGTGGCGGCGGCGATGGCAGCCTACGCCTGGGTCGCGGACGAGCGCAGGGAGCTGAGCGGTGCTGCGTCAGGTTGAGGGATCGCGTGCAGTGGCGGAGGCGGTGGCGTTGTGCCGGCCGGAGGTCATCTGCACCTACCCGATCTCGCCGCAGACGCACATCGTGGAGAACCTCTCCCAGCTGGTGAAGACGGGCGAGCTTTCGCCGTGCGAGTTCGTGAACGTGGAGTCGGAGTTCGCCGCGATGTCGGTGGCGATCGGCGCGTCGGCGACGGGCGCCCGTGCCTACACGGCGACGGCCAGCCAGGGGCTCTTGTATATGACCGAGGCGCTGTACAACGCTTCGGGGCTCGGCCTGCCGATCGTGATGACGGTCGCCAACCGTGCGATCGGCGCCCCGATCAACATCTGGAACGACCACTCGGATTCGATGTCCCAGCGCGACTCGGGCTGGATACAGCTCTACGCCGAGACCAACCAGGAGGCGCTTGACCTGCACATCCAGGCGTTCCGCCTCGCCGAGGAGCTTTCCACGCCGGTGATGGTGTGCATGGACGGCTTCATCCTCACGCATGCCGTCGAGCGGGTTGAGATGCCCACGCAAATGCTGGTCGATGTCTTCCTGCCGCCGTTTGAGCCCAGGCAACTGCTCGACCCTGACGAGCCGGTCACGATCGGCGCGATGGTTGGCCCGGAGGCGTTCACGGAGGTGAAGTACCTCGCGCACGCCAAGCAGATGCAGGCGCTTGAGGTGATCCCCGAGATCGCGGCCGACTTCCAGGACGCCTTCGGACGGGGCTCGGGTGGTCTTCATCACGACCTACCGCAGCGATGACGCGGAGACGGTCGTTGTCGCGCTCGGCTCGGTGCTCGGCACGATCAAGGACGCGGTCGATGAGCTGCGCGTGGAGGGCGTGAAGATCGGTGTCGTCGGGATCAAATCCTTCCGCCCGTTTCCACTGGACGCGATGCGGACGGCGCTGCGGCCAAGCACAGCGTGTGCTCGTGCTCGAGAAGGCCCTCGCCGTTGGCGTCGGCGGGATCGTCTCCGCGAACGTGCGCATGTCGCTGGCGGGCATCCAGCTGCACTGCTACACGGTGATCGCGGGCCTCGGCGGACGGCCGATCACCAAGTCCTCGCTGTACAGCCTGTTCTGCGATGCGGCAGCCGATCGCCTGGGGGCGTTGACGTTCCTGGACATGGATTGGGATGTTGTGAACCGTGAGCTTGCGCGGATCGACGCCTCGCGCGCTTCGGGTCCGCACGCCGAGAACATTCTGCGCGATCTCGGCACGGTCGCGGCGGGGCCGGTGTGAGGAGCCCACGAGCATGAGCGCGCCCGCGATTCGCTTCTACCAGACCGGCAGCTTCGCGGTCGGCAACCGGCTACTCGACCCCGAGCAGCGCTCGGTGCAGGCCGGCGAGCAGCGCACGAACTCGATCACGTGCGGGCACCGTGCTTGCCAGGGCTGCGGGGAGGCGCTCGGCGCACGCTACGCGCTCGACGCCGCGATGCGCGCCACCGGCGGGCGGATGATCGCGGCGAACGCGACCGGCTGCCTGGAGGTGTTCTCTACGCCCTACCCGGAGAGCTCGTGGCGGATACCGTGGATTCACTCGCTGTTCGCCAACGCACCCGCCGTCTCGACGGGCATCGCCGCCGCGCTGCGCGCCAAGGGACGCGAGGACATCCGGGTCGTCGGCCAGGGCGGCGACGGTGGCACCGTCGATATCGGGATGGCGTGCCTATCGGGGATGTTCGAGCGAAACGATGACGTGCTCTACATCTGTTACGACAACGAGGCGTACATGAACACGGGCGTGCAGCGCTCGGGCGCCACGCCGCCGGCCGCGCGCACCGCCACCACGCAGGCCGTCGGCTCGGAGCCGGGGAACGTGTTTGGGCAGGGCAAGAGCGCGCCGCTGATTGCGATGGCG